>NZ_CP058909.1 GCF_013415905.1 Halosimplex pelagicum
GACGCCGGAGGACGGCCCCGGCCCGAGAGAGATGGATTGATACGCCGGGGTGACCTACCGGCGGGCAATGGCCGACGAGGACGGCGACGACGGGACGGCTGCGGTCGAGGGGCCGCTGTGGACGGAGACCCACGCGCCGGCGCTTTCGGACCTGCCCCAGCCGGAGGTCCGCGACCACCTGGAGAGCGTCGTCTCCGAGCCGATGAACCTGCTGGTCCACGGGCCGAAAGGCGCCGGCAAGACCGCCGCGGTCCGCGCGCTGGCCGACGAACTCCACGACAACCCCGACGCCGACCTCGTGGAGATCAACGTCGCCGACTTCTTCGACATGACGAAAAAGGAGGTCAGCGAGGACGATCGGTTCGCGCAGTTCATCGACAGCAAGCGTCGCCGGGAGTCCTCGAAGGCGGACCTGATCAACCACGTCCTCAAGGAGTCGGCGAGCTACCAGCCGGTCTCGGGGTCGTACAAGACGGTCCTGCTGGACAACGCCGAGGGCGTCCGCGAGGACTTCCAGCAGGCGCTCCGTCGCGTGATGGAGCAGTACTACGAGGCGACGCAGTTCGTCATCGCGACGCGCCAGCCCTCGGCGCTGATCCCGCCGATCCGCTCGCGGTGTTTCCCCGTCTCGGTGCGCAAGCCGACTCACGACGAGACCGTCGCCGTGCTGGAGGACATCGTCGACGCGGAGGGCGCCGACTACGACGACGAGGGCGTCGAGTACGTCGCGGGGTACGCCGACGGCGACCTCCGGGAGGCGATCCTGGCCGCCCAGACCACCCACGAACAGGAGGGCGAGATCACCATGAACACCGCCTACGAGGTGCTGGGGTCGCTGGGCGCCGACGAGCGGGTCCAGGAGATGGTCACCGCCGCCGAGGCCGGCGAGTTCACCGACGCCCGGTCGACGCTGGACGACCTGCTGGTCGACGAGGGCCACAGCGGCGAGGAGGTGCTGGAGGACGTGCTAACCGTCGCCCGGTCGCGCTACTCCGGCGCCGACCTGGCGCGGGTCCACCGGCTGGCCGGCGAGATCGACGTGGACCTCCACGAGGGCACGAACGACCGCATCCACGTCTCGCACCTGCTCGCCGAACTCGGCGAGATGCACACGTAGCGGTCGGGTTTTCGGGACGAACGGGCGCTCACTCGGTCACGACTTCGAAGCGCGCGCCGCCGTTCTCGCTCTCGGTCGCCGAGATCGACCAGCCGTGGGCGTCGACGATCTCCGAGACGATGCCGAGCCCGAGGCCGGTCCCGTCCTCGCTCGTCGTGTGGCCGAGTTCGAAGACCTCGGCGCGCTCGTCGGGCGGGATGCCGGGGCCGTCGTCTTCGACGAAAAAGCCCCGTCCGTCGGGCAGGTCGCCGACGCGGATGGTCACGTCGTCCGGGCCGTGGTCCGCGGCGTTGCGGAAGCAGTTCTCGAACAGCTGTCGGAGCCGCGAGGGGTCGGCCGCGAGGGCGAGGTCGCCGTCGACGGCGAGGGTGGCCTCGGGCGCGTCGGTCGTCGCCCAGGCCTCGTCGGCGACCGCGGCGAGGGCGACGACTTCGGTCCCGTCGACGGCCGTGCCCTCCCGCGCGAGCGTGAGCATGTCCTCGACGAGGTCGGACATGCGGTCGACCGAGCGCCGCATCGGTTCGACCTGGTCGGCGAGCGACTCGTCGCCGGCGAAGGGGTCCCCGTCGTCGGACGGGTCCGCCGCGTCGGCGACCTCTTCGAGATGGCTCAGTCGCCCGTCCAGCACCTGGATCGGGTTGCGGAGGTCGTGGCTGACGATGCTCGCGAACTCCTCGAGGCGCTCGTTCTTCCGTTCGAGCTCGCGCTTGCGGCGGCGCCGTTCGGTCACGTCGCGCATCACCACGGCGACGTTGCGCCGGTCGTCGAGGATCATCGGCTTGACGTTCGTCTCGACGTAGCGCTCCTCCCCGTCCGGTCGCTCGACGACGACCGTTTCGGTCCGTTCCGCCGACCGCTCGGCCGCCGCGTCGTCGGCGCTCGCGCCCGTTTCGGTCGCGACCGCGGCGTCGGTCCCGTCGTCGACCGCCGCCTCCCGGAGGTCCTCGGGCGACTCGGCCCCGTCACCGGCTCCCTCGGCGGCGTCGTTCTCCGCTTCCGCGGCGAGGACCCGCTCGATCTGGGACTCGATCTCGCCCCTGGTCGTCGGCGGGAGCGCGTCGAGTTCGGCGATGTGGCGCCAGTGGATGTCGTCGCGGTCGACGCCGAACGCCTCGCAGAAGGCGTCGTTGACGTAGATGACGTGCCCCTCCGAGAGCACCAGCGCCGGGTCCGGCGTCGCGTGGAACAGCGAGGCGAACCGCTCCTCGGCGCGCTCGTACGAGCGGGCCAGATCCGTCGACAGCGACCGCCGCGAGAGGAGGTTCTCCAGCCGCCGGAAGAGGACGGCCTTCTCGACGGGGATCTGGACCACGTCGTCGACGACGTACAGCCCGTCGATGCTCTCCCAGCTCTCGGGGTCGAGCCCCTCGCTCAGCGGCTCCTCGGTCGCCAGCACGACCGGCGCGAACACCGGGTCGGCGCGGTCTTTCCACGTCCGCAGCCGCTCGCGGTGGGCGGCGAACCCCTCCGGGTCGACCAGACAGAGGTCCGTGTCGGCGAACGGCCCCCCGCCGTCGCCGCCCTCGTCGGCGGCGGTGCCCTCGTCGTCGAGACCGCTCACGACCTCGTAGGTGTCGCCGAGCCACTCGGCCAGCAGTTCCCGGTTGCGGTCGTGGGCCACGAGCACACGGACGCGGTCGGGCGGGCCGTCGGTGCTCGCCCCCATCACTCCTCCGCGTCGACGAACTCGGGCGTCCCGCGGAGGACGCCCCGCAGGCCCGTCAGCGGCTCGCCGACGGCGATCCCCTCGCCGGTGATCCGGAACTCCCGGAGAGTGCGTTCGAAGTCGCCGACCCGCTTTTTCAGGACGCCCGCGACCTTCCGGAGCTCGCCCTCTATCTCCAGGTACGAGAGGAAGACGACGTTGTCCGCGAGGTAGCTGATCCCGGAGTTGGTCGCCCGGAACTCGCCGGTGACGGTGTCGATCTCGTCGATCAGGACCACCGTCACGCCCATGTTCTTCAGGTAGCGACCGAGCGCGTGGAGCTCGCGAACGAGGTCGTCGTCGTCGCCCTGCATCGAGAGCTTGTACCCGCGGACGCCGTCGACCATGACGACGCGCGTGTCGCGCTCCTCGACCTCACGGCGGACCCGCTGGGCGAACTCCTGGGGCGAGGTCGTCAGCGGCTCGACTTCCTCGACGACGAGGGTGGCCTCCTCGCGCATCGACGACACCGGCAGGCCGATGGCCTCCGAGCGGTGTTCGAAGGTGTCGAGCGACTCCTCCAGGAGGAAGACCGCCGAGCGCTCGCCGCGGCCGGCCGCCTCGCGGAGGAACTGCGTCCCCGTCGTGGTCTTGCCGACGCCCGTGGGGCCGCTGACGACGGTGATCGTCCCGCGCTCGATGCCACCGCCGAGCAGCTCGTCGAACGCGGGGATGCCCGAGGGGATGGGCTCGGTGTCGAAGCCGGCGCCGTGGGCCGACGGGACCAGCTGGGGGTAGACGTGGATGCCGTCGCCGCGGATCGCCATCCCGTGCGGGCCGGCCCGTTTGTCCGACCCGCGGAACTTCGGGACCGTCAGCCGTCGACGGTCGTTCTCGTAGGCCAGTTCGACGATGCCGTCGCTCATGAACTGCAGGTCGTCGTCCGGGGAGTCGGGGGTCGTCTGGGAGGTGAAGAGAACCGTCGCGTCGTGCTCTTCGAGGAATCGGGTAAAGGAGATGATCTGCTTGCGGAACTGGTAGTCGTCGCCGGTCAGGTAGCGAAACTGCGTGACGGGGTCGACGAACACCCGGTCGGGGTCGCGCTCCTCGACGCGCTCGGCGATGCGCTCGGTGAGGTCGTCGCCCTCGACCTCGTCGGCGCCGAAGACGCTGTAGGACTGGTCCTCGGCGAAGAAATCGGATGACGGCGACAGGTCGAGCACGTCGACGCCCTCGAGGTCGAAGCCCAGCGACGCGGCGTTGGCCCGCACGTCGGCCTCGTCCTCTTCGAGGTTGATGAACAGGTTCCGCTCGCCGGCCGCGACGCCCGCGGTCACGAAGTGCAGTCCGAGAACGGTCTTCCCCGAGCCCGGCTGGCCCCGGGCGAGGTAGCTCCGCCCGTCGATCAGCCCGCCCTCCAGCACCTCGTCGAGACCCGGGACGCCGGTCGTCACCCGCGCGAGTGAATCGTCGTCGGAAGTCATGCGAGTGTATTCGACGCGTGGAGTATAGAGTTGTCGCGCTCATTTCGAATCGTGATAGCGTCGCGGCGGGCGACCGGATCACGAGTGGTCGTGCCCGGGCCCGTGGTAGACGCTCCGGAGGACGCTCACGCCAGTACCGCCGAGTACCAGGACCCAGAACCCGACCGCGAGGGCGGCCCCGAACTCGCCCGGCGGCGCACGAGCGAAGTCGGCGGCCAGCCACACCGCGAGCGCGAACGACCCCATCCCGACGAGCGCCAGCCCCGCTCTGACGGGGCGCGTCCGGACGACCCGCTGGCAGAACGACCGGGCCCGTGGAGAGGCGTACGGAACCAGGAACAGGAGCGCCGTGGCGCTGTAGAGGGCGACCGGCGTCCAGCCGCCCGAGGCGGTGACGCCGCCGAGTACGACGGTGTCGTACGCGCCGAGGGCGGCGACGAGCGCCGCCAACAGACCCAGTACCAGTCGGGAGCGGCGTCGCTCGGGCACGGTCGCCCCATCTCCCGGACGTGATAAACGAGTGTTGATTCGGTGGTCGGCGGTCAGTCCACTCCCGACAGCAGGTCCCGACCGACCGCGACGGCGACCCAGAGGCCGAACGTTCCGAGGGTTCCGTAGAACGCGACGCCGAAGACAGAGCCCGGGTCGAGGTCGCGTCCGGTGGCGGTCAGGTACACTGCGAACCAGCAGAGTCCGGTCGCCCCCAGCGACATCACCAGCATCGTGGCCTGTACCGGTCGCGCGTTCGCCACCCTGGCGCCCGCGGTGCGGACGCGCTCGGAGCCGTGGGCGGCGAACCCGCCGACCGCGAGCAGCGCCCACTGGACGAGCCACAGCGTCCCGACGCCCTCTCCCAGCCAGCGGAAACCGAGTCCGGCGAGGAGGAACCCGGTCCCCATCGCTCCGACCAGACGCCATCCGTTATCCACCACAATTGTCAGATCGATTCACCGACACGAGTGACGTATCTTTCGGACGCGTGTCGTCGGGGGGTCGACTCACCCCGTTAGCGGGTTCGAAATCCTTTTACGCGCTTCGGGGGGAGTATTGGGCAACGAACCATGGACATCGACATCATCGAGGAAGACGAGAATCCGATGTTGCATCGGACGGACGTGCGCTTCGAGATGACCCACGACGAGGCGACGCCCTCGCGGCTCTCCGTGCGCGACTCCCTGGCGGCCAAGCTCAACAAGGACGCCGAGGAAGTCGTCGTCCACGAGCTGGACACCAAGTTCGGCATGCGCAAGACCGTCGGCTACGCGAAGGTCTACGACGACGCCGAGTACGCCCGCGACGTCGAGCAGGACCACATGCTCGAACGCAACAAGATCGTCGCCGACGACGGCGAGGCCGAAGAGGCCGAGGAGGCGTAGATGCCGCGCCACGAGTTCTACGACGACGACGGCACCACCGACCGCGAGCAGTGCCCCCGCTGCGGCGACACCTTCCTCGCCGACCACGGCGACCGCCAGCACTGCGGCAAGTGCGGCTACACCGAGTGGGAGTAGGTCCCGCCGTTTCCGCCGTTTCAGAGACCCCGTAGCCGCTGCACCGGGATTTTTCGCCACTCTCGACTGCGCCGGACGGAAGGTTGATGCCGGCGCCGCCGGAACTGCCGCCTGAATGACCAGTCCCTCCACGGAGCGGATAGCGAGCGACGGTTCGGGAGTCCGGGCCATCGGTGCCGAGATGCGGAACCTCTGGACAGCGCTGGCCGCGATCGCCGCGTTTCTGGTCGGCAGCGTGGCGACGTGGTACGCGTTGCGCGTCTCAGTCTGGCCCGTGTTGAAGTCCGATCTGGTGTCGGCGACCGGCATCACCGTCGTCGCCACCACGCCGTGGGACGTGATCCTCCTGCAGGCACAGGTCGCGGCCGGGGTCGGAGTCCTGCTCGCGGTCGAGACGGTCCTCTATCGGAGCCGCAGCGCGCTGCTGAGCGAGCGGTGGTGGCCGGGCGAACCGCTCTCGGCGGGAGTCCGCGTGCTCCTCGTCGCCGTCGGCATCGCGCTGTTGCCGGTCGGGACCGCGCTGGGCTACGACCACGTCGTCCCCGTCGTCGTCGACCTCGTGGCGAGCGACGGCACCACGTGGCCCATCGTGCGGTGGGGTCGAATCGCGACAGGCGTCGCCACGGTGTCCGGAGTGGCCGCCCAGATCGTGTTCGTCGGTGCGGTCGTCGCTCTCGGTGGGCGAACGAGATAGCTCGGCCGGTGCCCGCCCCAGACCGAACTCGTCTTTTCCGTGCGCAGCGGAGCATCGCGGACCACACGGCCGCGAGCGCGTCGGACGGGGACTGATCGATCCAGCGCGTTGGGCATCGAGGGGGCCGCCTGGACGGCCAGCGCAGCCGTCTACGAGGTCGAGACTGGTGTCCCCAGAAGATTGATAGCCGCGATGGTGAAAAATTGCGTTCGAATGACTGGTTCACCTACCCGAGAGCGAGCGGCGGGCGGCGGGTCGGCGGTCGGGAGCGTCCTCGGTGAAGCGCGAAACGACCTGTGGGCGCTCCTCGCGGCAGCCCTCGCGTTCCTGTTCGGTTCGCTGACGACGTTTCTGACGATGCACCGGATCGTCTGGCCGGTTCTGAAACGCGACGCGATCGCGGCCGTGGGTGCCGAGACGGGCATAATCGATCTCACGCCCTTCGACGTGATCTTCCTCAAGGCGCAGGTCGCGCTCGCGGTCGGGCTACTGTTCGCACTGGAGGCGGTCGTCTACCGCGCTCGTCGCACGCCGGAACTTCGTCGGTGGTGGCCCGGCGACCCGCTCCCCGCGACGGTGCGCGTCGGGCTCGTCCTCGTCGGCGTCGCGCTGTTCCCGGTGGGGGCGATCCTCGGCTACGACCACCTCGTCCCGGTGGTCTTCGAGTTCGCGATGGGGTCCGACCCCTCGTGGTTGATCGTCCGCTGGGCGCGGATCGCGTCGGTGACTTCGTTCGCGTCGGGGCTGGCGGCCCAACTGGCGCTGGTCGGCGTCGTCGTGAGCCTGGGCAGCCGAGGCGAAGACGGGCGAAGCGGATGAGCGGAACCGCGCCGTCGCGCACGGTGGTGCTGGTCGCGCTCGTCGCGTCGGCCGCCGTGCTCTCGGGCTGTCTCGGCCTCGGGGTCGAGTCGGCGGACGGCATCGTCGTCGAGAACGACGACGACACGCCCCACGAAGTGACCCTCGTATTCGACCGCGGTCGGAGCTACGACATCGAGAACGGGACGGTCACCGTCGAAGCGGATGGCCGAAAGCATCTGGACGGGTTCATCCCTCACTCCGACACCAACTACCCGTTCTATCTGCACGTGTTCGTCGACGGAACGTACGTGAACACGACCGCCCACCAGTGGGAAGGCGACCTCCGACTGGTCCTCGACGGCGGCGAGGTGAGCGCGAACTACTCCGCGCCGTTGCCTGACTCGGAAGCGAAGCGCCACTTCGGAAATGACTCGGCACAGGAGACCGACACGGTCGACCGAAGTACGTCTCAGTGACACATTCATACTGCCGCCGCTCGAAGGGCGAACGGGGAGACAATCAATGCCAGACTTCGACGGCAAGACAGCGATCGTGACGGGTGCGAGCGGCGGTATCGGCGAGGCGGCGGCGAAACGCTTCGCCGAGGCGGGCGCGTCGGTGGTCGTCGCCGACCTGAAAGTCGAGGAAGGCGAGGCAACAGTCGCGGACATCGAGGAGGCGGGCGGGCAGGCGACGTTCGTCGAGACGGACGTGAGCGACCCGCGGGACGCAGGCGCGATGGTCGACGTAGCGGTCGACGCCTACGGCGGGCTGGACTTCGCGTTCAACAACGCCGGTGTCGAGGGCGAGCGCGAGGCGACGAGCGACCAGTCGGTCGACAACTTCGAGCGGGTGGTCGACATCAACCTGAAGGGCGTGTTCCTCGGAATGCGCACCGAGATACCGGTCATGCTCGACAGCGGCGGCGGCGCGGTCGTCAACACCTCGTCGATCGCCGGACAGCTCGGTTTCCCGGAGATCAGTCCGTACGTCGCGAGCAAGTTCGGCGTGATCGGCCTGACGAAGACCGCGGCGCTGGAGTACAGCGGCGAGGGCGTCCGCGTCAACGCGGTGTGTCCCGGCGTCATCGACACGCCGATGGTGCAGCAGTCGCGGGAGGAGGACCCCGAGATGATGGAGCAGACCGAGGCCGCGACGCCGATCGGCCGGCTCGGCGAACCCGAGGAGATCGGTGACGCCGCCGTCTGGCTCTGCTCGGACGAGGCGTCGTTCGTGACCGGCGAAGCGATGACGGTCGACGGCGGGTACACGAGTCAGTAGTTCCCGACGACGCCGGTCGGTGGATCGCGGTCGCCGGCGACAGACTCCGACGGTGGCCGCCGCCCCCAGACCGAAGTCGTCTTTTCGCTGGCCGGCCGACGCGGTAGCAAGCGAATGGCTCCGACCTCGTCACCGGCCGGCGCGTCCGACGACATCCAGCGCGTGCTGGGCATCGAGGGGACCGCCTGGGCGGCCAGCGCCGCCGTCTACGAGGTCGAGAGCGACGAGGTGAGCATCGAGAGCGACCCCTACCAGCCCGAGAGCGGCGGCATCCACCCCCGCGAGGCCGCCGAGCACATGAGCGAGGCCGTCCCGAGCGTCGTCGAGACGATGCTCGAAGCGGCCGGCGAGCGGGCGGCCGAGGAGGGCCGGGACCCCGAGGACGCCCCGATCGACGCGGTCGCCTTCTCCCGCGGCCCCGGTCTGGGTCCCTGCCTGCGCATCGTCGGGACGGCGGCTCGCGCCGTCGCCCAGCGGTTCGACGTGCCGCTCGTGGGAGTCAACCACATGGTCGCCCACCTGGAGATCGGTCGCCACTACTCGGGCTTCGACGCGCCCGTCTGTCTCAACGCCAGCGGCGCCAACGCGCACGTCCTCGCCTACCGGAACGGCCGCTACCGCGTGCTCGGCGAGACGATGGACACCGGCGTCGGCAACGCGCTGGACAAGTTCACCCGCCATGTCGGCTGGTCCCACCCCGGTGGGCCGAAGGTCGAAAACCACGCGAAATCGGGCGAGTACGTCGACCTCCCCTACGTCGTCAAGGGGATGGATTTCTCCTTCTCGGGGATCATGAGCGCGGCGAAGGAGGAGTACGACTCCGGGACACCCGTCGAGGACGTGTGTCGCGGCCTGGAGGAGACCGTCTTCGCGATGCTGACGGAGGTCAGCGAGCGGGCGCTGTCGCTGACCGGCCGGGAGGCGCTCGTCCTCGGCGGCGGCGTCGGGCAGAACGAGCGCCTCCAGGGGATGCTCCGGGAGATGTGCGCCCAGCGCGGCGCCGACCTGCACGTCCCGGAGGATCGGTTCCTGCGGGACAACGCGGGGATGATCGCGGTACTGGGCGCGAAGATGGCCGCCGGGGGCGACACGCTCGCTATCGAGGAGTCGGCCATCGACGCCGACTTCCGGCCCGACGAGGTGCCGGTGACCTGGCGGGCCGGCGAGCCCGAACCGGCGCCCGCCGCGTCGACGCGGGTCGAGGTGGGCGACGCGGCCCAACAGCAGGGCGCCGAAGCGACCGTCTCGATCGAGGGCGACCGCGTGGTCAAGCGGCGCGTGCCTCGCTCCTATCGCCACCCCGCGCTCGACGAGCGGCTGCGCCGCGAGCGGACGCGGGTCGAGGCGAGACTCACCAGCGAGGCGCGCCGCCGTGGCGTCCCGACGCCGCTCGTCCTCGACGTGGACACCGCCGAGTCGACGATCACCTTCCAGCGGGTCGGCGACCGCGATCTGGACGCCGGGCTGACCGCCGAGCGGGCGCGGGCGGTGGGCCGCCACCTCGCGACGATCCACGACGCCGGGTTCGTCCACGGCGACCCGACGACCCGCAACGTCCGCGTCGCGTCGGACACCGGCGACGGCGACCGCGTCTTCCTCATCGACTTCGGGCTGGGCTATCACACCGGCCACGAGGAGGACCACGCGATGGATCTGCACGTCTTCGCCCAGAGCCTCGCCGGGACGGCCGACGACGCCGACCGACTGCAGGCCGCCGCCGAGGACGCCTACCGCGCGACCAGCGATCGGGGCGATATCGTCCTCGACCGCCTCCGGGCGGTCGAGGGGCGGGGCCGCTACCAGTGACCGCCCCGGCGCGGTCGCCCCGGCTGTCGGCGTTCCTGTCGCTCGTCACCAATGAGTTTTAAATAGCAGTCGGCGAACATACGAACACTATGGACCGACCGCTTGTGGTCTACGACGACGAGAACACGGAACTGCTCGAAGAGGCGGGGGAGATTGCGTCGGGCGTCGACGCCCAGCTGATCGTCCTCTCGCTGATGACCGCGGACGAGTTCAGAGAGGCCCGCGAGGCGCTCGACGTGGTCGCCCAGGAGGAACACACCGCCTACGACGACAGCGTCGTCATCGACGCGGCGAAGAAACAGGCCCGCGAGGCGGCCAAGGATCTCTTCGACGACGACGTCGACTACCGCGTCATCGGTGCTCGGATCGGCGACGGCGAGAGCGAGGCCGACCGCATCCTCGAGGTCGCCGACGACAACGGCGTCGACCACGTGTTCATCACCGGGCAGAAGCGCTCGCCGACGGGGAAAGCCGTCTTCGGCGACCGCGTCCAGTCGATCATCCTCAACTTCGACGGCCCGGTGACGAGCCTGCTCGGCTGACGGACACCAGCCCGCTCGGGTAACGGAAGACTTACTCCGTCCGACCCGCTGGCCGGACACGATGGGCGACCAGCAGCCCCGGCGACGACGGACCTTCCTCCGGCGCGCCGGGACGAGTGCGCTCGCCCTGGCGACGCTCGGCGCCGCCGGACCCGGCGCCGCATCGACAGTCCCCGAGAGCGACGCGGCCGGCGACCGATCGGACTCCGGTGGCGCCCCCGCCGGTTCCGGGTCAGACCCCTCGGCCGCGCTCGACCTGCAGTCGGCCGTCTCGGCCGGGCCGACGCGGTGGCCGCAGTTCCAGGCGGACGCGGTCAACAGCGGATTCACGGACGTTCCGGGGCCCGCCGAGGCGTCGACCGCCTGGACGTTCGACACCGGGTCGCCCGGTCGGGCGACGGTCACGGCGACGGCGGCGGCGACCGGGACGCCCGCCGACGGTACCTCCGACGACCCGACCGACAACGTCGTCTCCTCGCCGGCCGTCGCCGACGGCACCGTCTACGTCGGCAGCAACAGTGGGAGCCTCTACGCCGTCGACGCCGCGAGCGGGGCGGAGCAGTGGGCCTACGGGACCGGCTCGGGCCCCGACTCCAGGGAGGAAGTGATGTCCTCGCCGGCCGTCGTCGACGGCACCGTCTACGTCGGGAGCCACGACGGACGCCTCCACGCCGTCGACGCCGAGAGCGGCGAGGGTGAGTGGACCTTCGAGACCGACGGCACCGTCTTCGCGTCGCCGACCTACCGCGACGGGACGCTCTACGTCGGCAGCCAGGCCGGGACGATGTACGCGGTCGACACCGCCGGCGAGGAGGTCTGGAGCACGTCGGTCGCCGACCGCGTCGACTCGACGGCCGCCGTCGTCGACGACACGGTGTACGTCGGCCGCTGGAACGACGACCGCACCGGCAGCGTGGTCGCGCTCGACGCCGCGAGCGGCGAGGAGACCCTGACGTACGAGGCCCGCGGCGAGGTCGCCTGCTCGCCGACCGTGACCGGCAGCGTCGTCTACTTCGGCGACTACACGGGCGTGATCTACGCCATCGACGCCGGCAGGGCCGAACTCGTCTGGGGCCGCCAGCTCGGCGGGCCGGTGCTCTCCTCGCCGGTCGTCGTCGACGGCACCGTCTACGTCGGGAGCTTCGGCGGTACCTTCTGGGCGCTCGACGCCGCCAACGGCGACATCGAGTGGTCGTACGAGACCGACGACCAGATATTCAGCTCCCCCGCCATCACCGGCGACACCGTCTACGTCGGCAGCGGGGATGCGAACCTCTACGCGATCGACCGTGAGAGCGGGCGGGAACAGTTCGCCGTCGAGACGGACGGGCCGGTCCTCTCCTCGCCCGCGGTGACCGCCGGCGCGGTCTTCGTCGGCAGCAGCGACAGTTTCGTCTACGCCGTCGGCGACCCGACCGGCGGCGAGTCCGTGAGCGCGACGCCGCCCGGCGGGACGGACGGGTCGCCGTCGGGGACGCCCGACACGGGCGGGTCGGGAGCCCCCGAGGAGACGACCGCCGGCGACGGCCCCGGCTTCGGCGCCGTCGGCGCGCTCGCCGGCCTCGGCCTCGGCGCCTGGCACCGGGTGCGAACCGGGAGCCCCGACGACACCGGACCGGACGCGGACGACTGACGGCGGAGCGGCCTGTCGCGATCCGCCGCGATCTGACAGGATCGATCGACGTTCCGGGCGGTTCGGCCGTGACCCCGGCACGGTGCCGTCGCTTGCGGTGGAAAACGACTTAACGGGGCCGCCCGTATCCTGGCACATGGTCGACAAGCCCACTTCGGGGTCGCTGTTCGGCATTCCGTACAACTTCGAGCAGCCCAGTCTCAAGCGGATGCTCTCGACGTACTGGCAGCCCGGCGAGGGGATGCTCGTCGAGAAACCGTTCGGCGTCGGCTACACGCTCAACCTCGCCTCCTGGCGCTCGTGGGTCGTCCTCGCGGTCGCCGGCGCCCTCTGGTGGCAGGGGAACCAGAGCGCCGGCGAGGCCGAGTTCGACGAGGAAGCAGACGAGGACCCGGTCGAAGTCGTCGTCGAGGACTGAGTGCCGACGCCGTTTCTCCGCTCGCTTCGACGCCGGAGCGACGGCGCCGGCGCTCGGATCGACGCGACTTTGGCCGCCCGAGCGTAGCCCTCGGGTATGACCGTCACCTTCGTCACCACGAATCCGGGAAAGGTCAACGAGGCCCGTGAGTACCTCGCCGAGCCGGTCGAACAGCTCGACTTCGACACGCCGGAGATCCAGAGTGCGGACCTGGGCGCCATCGCCGCCCACAAGGCCCGAGCGGCCTACGAGCACGCGGGCGAGCCGGTGTTCGTCGACGACGCCGGGCTGTTCGTCGACGCCTTCGACGGGTTCCCCGGCCCCTACTCCTCGTACGTCCACGACACCGTCGGCGTCGAGCGCGTCTGGCGACTGACCAGCGAGGAGGACGACCGCGCCGCCAGTTTCCGCGGCGTCGTCGCCTACTGCGACGGCCAGGAGTTCGAAGCGACGCCCGAGCCGGTTGACCGCGAGGACCGTCGAGGTCGAGACCTCGCGGCCGACGAGCGCGGAGCGGCGACGACCGACGAACAGGTCCGGACAGACGACGGAGACGGCGATGCCCTCCCCGTCAAGCTCTTCTACGGCGTCGTCCCGGGCGAGATCGTCGCACCCCGCGGCGACGGCGGGTTCGGCTACGACCCCATCTTCGAGTACGACGACCGCACGTTCGCCGAGATGGACCCCGACGAGAAGAACGCCGTCTCCCACCGCGGGCGCGCGCTGGCGAAGTTCGCCGACTGGCTCGCCGAGCGCGACACCCCCGAGTGAGTGTCCAACGGGGCGCCGCAGCTCACGCCCGCGGGTCCCGATCGGGACCGGGATACTCGCCGCCCTCGACCGCCTCGTACAGCGATTCGGCGTCGAAGACGGCCGCGAAGGCCCGCGGGGACCTGACGCTGGCCTCGACGCGCCCGCGGATCGCCGCGCCCGCCGCCGCCGACCCCAGGGACTCGTCGAAGGTGAGGACGTGCATCGCACCGCCGTGCAGCGCCGACGCCAGTGCCGGGTGGTCGCCCGCCGGGTGGTCGACCGGCTCGCGGAGCGCCTCGACGCGCTCGCGCCAGTCGGCAGCGATCTCGGAGTCGGCCAGGTCGGCGATCACCGCCTCGGCGTCGTCCAGCAACGGGTCGCTCGCGACGAGGGCCACCCACGAGTGAGCGCGGACGTGGTCGAGCGCCTCGCGGGCGTCGCCGCCGACCAGGAGATCGGCCGCGAGCACGTCCGCGTCCGCGACGATCCGGGCGGGACTCGCCTCGGTCACGGCTCCTCACCCGACTCCGTCCGCCGCTTGCGAAGCGCGGTCCGGACCGCCTCGCTCGTCACCTCGCGGCCGGCGGCGCGCTCGAAGAGGTCGTCCCAGGTCATGCCCGAGTCGACGGGTCTCGGCCGGGTAAAACGTGCGGGTCGACCGCTCAGTTCGTGTCGCTTGTCGAGGAGTGGTTTCTGTTGGATGAGTCGTGAACGGAAGTCGACCGACAGCGACCTCACTTGACGAAGACCGCAGGCGATGAAAGCCCTCGCCGCGCTCGCGGTCGCTGAGCGGGATATCCGCGCTCTCGGCACCGCCCGCGCGGATAGTGCCCGTTCAGGCGACTGAACTGCACGCGAGCGCGCCTCGCCCTTTCAATCCGCCAGGAACCGCAACAGCACCGCGACCGCCCCGCACAGCAACTGCAGACGGCCACGAGCCTCCCCAGCCGATTCGCGACACACGAGTCGCGAATCCCTCGCGCGGCTGTTTCGAGCGGCCCGCCAAGCGGCGGGCACGCTCGACAGCACGCGCCGACCGCACAGCACCGCCAACTACACGACCTGTCCAGAACACGCCGAAAACGGTCGAATGCACCGTCAGCCATCCGTCTGACGGGGGTTTACGTCGACCGGCGGCGGAGGGTCGCGTGGGCGCGCAGCGACGGCCTCATTTCCCATCCTCCCCACGGCGCGCCCCCTATCCACTCCAAGACGCCCGGCGACCGCGGACACGCGGTCCCATCGTTTCCTCGACGCCTCACCGCCCGCCAGCGAACCGGCGGTACAGCGCGATCGCGACCAGTCCGAGGATCACCACACCGAGAAACTGGACGACGAGACTCGCCAGCAGCTCGTCGCCGCCGGGCGGGGCCGCGGGAAACAGCGGATACGCTCCGGACACGACCGGAGGTCGATGCCGCCCGGAAAAGTATCTTCCGCCGTCACTTTCTCGGGTCGCGTCCCGGCCGACGCCCGCTCAGGCGGCGGCCGCCTCGTCGCCGCGGAGGAACGCCCGGATCTCGGGCAGGTCGGCGGGCGCCGCCATCAGCGCCACGTCGTCGCCGGCCTCGATCGCCGTCTGGGGGAGCGGGATCTCCATCGAGGCGTCGCTCCGCCCGTGGGCGTAGATGTGGGCGTCGCCCTGCAGGTCCACGTCGACGACGCGGCGGCCGATCAGCGGCGAGCCCTCCGGGATGGTGACCGTCGCCACGGAGAGTTCCTCCGTCAGATCGGCGAGGACGTTGAAGTCACCGCCCAGCAGCGCGGTCTTGGCGCCGGCGGCGCCCAGCCGCTCGGGGTAGATGATCTCGTCGACGTCCTCGGCGTACTTCTCGTAGATCTCCTGGCGGTAGTCCTCGTCGATGCGAAGCGCGGTCCGCAGCCCGTGGTGCTTGCCGAGCATGCACGCCGAGAAGTTGGTGTTGAGATCGCCCGTCAGCGCGCCGACCGCGTCGGCGTCGGCGATGCCAGCCTCCATCAGCGTGGACTCGTCGGCGCCGTCCCCCTCGACGACCGTGAAGCCCTCCTGGCGGGCGCGCTCGACCTTGTCCGGGTCGTTGTCGACGATCACGAGGTCGTGGCCCTCGCTCTGGAGGATGCGAGCCGTCCGCATCCCGACGCGACCGAATCCGACGATGACGAACTTCATGGGACTCCGTACCACGCCCGAGCACAAAACTGTGTTCCCGGTCGGCCGGCGGGGCAGGGGAGGAGGGGCGGTGACGGGTCCCGGACCGAAGGGTGGGTGCGGTCCGACCCTCACCGCGGCCGCGCGGCGGGGTCGGCGCTCGTCGAGTCGGTCCCTTCGCCGCCGGCCGCGTCCGGGCGGTCAGTCTCGAACTGGGCGACGCCGACCCCCGCGACGACCGCGAGCACCGTGACGACGCCCGTCCAGACCACCGCGTCCGGGAACGAGGCCGCTGCCGACACGAACGAGGGGGCGCTCGCGTCGCCGCCCCCTGTCGTCACGTACCAGGTCACCGAGACCCACGCGACCAGCAATCCGCCCAGCGCGCCGGCGGCGACGATGCCGACGAACCGGCGGGACGGGGTCGCCACGCCCCGCCGGCTGACTGCCAGCACGCCCAGCGCCATTCCAGCGCCGATGACCACGATATCGCCGGCCAGTTGACCCGCCTGGAGGTACGCCAGGACGGTCGCCCCGGTGGACCCGAACTGCGGGAGCGACGCCGCGACCCCGACGCCGTCGCCCGCGGTGATGGCGAGGTCGGCGACGGAGTTCAACAGGTATCCAGTCCCGGCCACGGTGGCCGCTCCGAGGGCGAGCGGTCCCAACTCCGCGTCCGACCGAACGGAGGTGTCGTCCCCGCAGGTCGACGCGAACGCGACGCCCGCCAGCGCGGCCACCGTGAGGATGCCGGGGACGCCGACGAGCAGCGTCACGACAGTGAGCAACCCCAGGAACGGGTTCGACCCGTTCGAGCCGTTGAAGACGACCCATCCGGCAAGGACCAGAAGCAGCACCGTCGTGCCAGCGCTGGCCACGACGCCGACGTACCGCAGGTACGCGGGGCCCACCTCGCGGTGGCGGGCCTCGCGATACCCCAGCGCGCAGGCGCCGGCGAGCGCGGCGACCGTTCCGAGCGCCCACAGCCCTTCCCAGAGGGCGAAACGGACGCTGGACGGCCCGAGGTCGGCCAGCCACGCGGGTCCGCGGATCGGGACGACCGCGGGACCGAACTGGACGGCCAAGGCGAGGACTGTCAGAACTGCCGGGAGGAGGACTGTTCGAGCGGCGCGGCGCATATCAGTCGTTCGGCCGTCTGGCTATTAAATGGTTTTCCAATCACACTTTTGCCCGGCCCCGTCGGACAGATCGCCGCCTCCGTGGTACACAAGAGCGTCGCGGCACAACGGTCGGGTATGGGACAGCAGATCACCGTCACCGGCATGAGTTGCGGCGGCTGCGAACAGTCCGTCGAGGAGGCGCTGGAAGGTGTCGAGGGCGTCGAGTCGGCCTCTGCGGACCGGGCGGCCGAGACGGCGACCGTCGAGGGCGACGCCGACGCCGACGACCTCGTCGCCGCGGTCGAGGACGCCGGCTACGAGGCGTCGGCCTGAGAGCGTTCCGGTGGTTCTCGGCGGATCGAGGCGCTTGCAGCGCCAGGGCGCGGGCACTTGCCCGCGGCGCGGCTACGTTCGCCACCATGAGCGCCATCTCGCGTCGCGAACTGCTGGCGGCGACCGGGCTCGCCGCGACGGGCGGCCTCGGCGGCTGTCTCCTCCGCCAGAGCGGCCCGGGGACCGGACACATCTACGTCGAGAACACGGACGACACGACCCACCGCGTCGCGCTGTGGGTCGCGTCGCGGTCGGACGACGGCGACGGAACCCCGGGCGGAGCGGACGGAGCCACCGGAACCGGTGAGGGAACCGAGACGGCGGACCCGCTCGTCGCGGCCTGGTACCGCGTCCCCGCGGGGGACGCCGTCGAATTTCAGGAGGTGATCGAGAGCGGCGCCACCTACGAGGTGCGCGCGGCGCTGCCCGACGCGCCGCCGTCGGATCGGGTCACCGGCGTCGTCGGACCCTGCTCCGGCGACCCCGCCGGCGAGCGCGTCGTCAGCGTCCGCACCCGCCCCGACGGCCTCGGGATCATCCCCTGGGGCTGCGAGGAGAGCTACACGAAAGGAGATATGAACTACGTCGACGCCGAGGAGCGCCGCCTCGAACCGGTCGAGGGGACGGTCGCGGCCCCCTCGGAGTAGCCGAGGACGAGGCCGGCAGCGAGAGCGAGCGCGAACGGACGCCCGCTCGACGCCCGCTCAGTCGTCGAGCGCGACCGACGCGAGCAGCGCTTCGAGCTGGATGCGCTCGTTGGCGCCGGTCGTGATCCGGTACTCGGTCTCGCCGATGCGGTCGAGCAGCCGGACGGCCGCCTCGTCCTCCAGGTCGAACTCCCACACCGAGCGGTGGAGCTGGTCGATCACGTCGCCGCCGGCGATGCCCTCCTCGGTGAGCAGCCGGTCGAGCGTCGACCGCGCGGCGGTGAAGTCGCCGTCGAGCGCCTGGTCGACCATCTCCTTGATCTCCTCCGGGCGGGCCGTCGAGGTGAGCGCGTAGACGGCCTCCTCGTCGACAACCTCGCCGGTGACGGAGGCGGCCTGCAGGGCGTTGATCGCCTTGCGCATGTCGCCGTCGGCGGCGTAGACCAGCGCGTCGAGGCCGTCGTCGGTGACCTCGATGCCCTCCTCGCCGGCGATGTGGCGCATCTCCTCGGCGACCGCCTCGTCCGACAGCGGCGAGAAGCGAAAGACCGCACACCGGGACTGGATCGGGTCGATGATCTGGCTGGAGTAGTTACACGAGAGGATGAAGCGGACGTTGTTCGAGAACTGCTCCATCGTCCGGCGGAGCGCTCCTTGTGCGTCGGCGGTAAGGGCGTCGGCCTCGTCGAGAAATATGATTCGGTACTCGTAGCCGCCGAAGGACGTGCGCGCGAAGTTCTTGATGCGGTCGCGAACCACGTCGATGCCGCGCTCGTCGGAGGCGTTGAGTTCGAGGAAGTTCTCCCCCCAGTCGTCGCCGTAGAGTTCGCGGGCGATGGCCGTCGCGCTGGTCGTCTTCCCGATACCGGCCGGCCCCGAGAACATGAAGTGGCTGAGATCGTTGCGGTCGACGTAGCTCTGGAGGCGCTCGACGATGTCCTCCTGTCCGACGATCTCGTCGAGGGTCTGGGGGCGGTACTTCTCGATCCAGACCTCCTCCCGTCCCGCCCGTGACCCCGAGTCCGTGTCGGCCTCGCTCATGCCCGGAGGGAGGCGACGACCGCCCGTAAACCTACCGAGTGGCCCCTCGGCCGCGACGCGCCCGGCGGACGACACGCTCAAGCCCGCGCGGACGGATCGACCGGTATGCGCGTCACCGTCGCCGTCGCCGGCGAAGACACCCACGAAGTCGAGATCGGGGCGGACGCGACCTACGGCGACCTGCTCGACCCGCTGCCCTACGGCGCCCACGAGGTGTCCGTCCTCGTCGACGGCCGCCCCGTCCCCGAGGACGCCCCCGTCGAAGCCGAGCGGGTAGAGGTGCTGCGACTCGTCAAGGGCGGGTGACCCGCGGGCGCTCACTCGCTCTCGCCGCCGGACGCGCCCGAGATGTCCGCTCCGGGCAGGAACGGGGCGGGCGGGTCGCTCGCCGCGTCGACGTCCGGGAGCCCGTCGAATCGTACCGTCTCCGTCTCGCGGTCGAAGTCGACGACGCCGGCGTCGTCCAGCATGGGGAGGTGACAGTGATAGAGGTCGAGCCTGACCGATTCGCGACCCGGCGCCGACGAGCGGTCCGCCCGGTCGAGGACGTGGTCCACGAGGTCGCCGACCGTCGCCGCGCCGTCCTCGTCGTCCCGCAGTCCGACGAGCGCGGACCGGCGGCGCTGGTTGGCAACGCATCGATACAGCTCGTCCGTCGTGGCGCGGTCCCCGTCTGACATCACCTCGGGATAGACGGCTGTCACGTAAATCCTCACACCACCATCATCCGAACGGTTTATTACCGCGAGACGGCCGGGCGGTCGTCGAGTCCGACGCCGGCCGGGCTCCCCACCGCCAGCGTGTTTCCGAGGAGGTTCGTCTTCCCTCGCCGGAGTCGCTCGGACAGCGCCTTCGGGGAGATGCCGAGCGAGTCGGCGAC
The DNA here is from genome assembly GCF_013415905.1 of Halosimplex pelagicum. Lineage (GTDB taxonomy): Archaea > Halobacteriota > Halobacteria > Halobacteriales > Haloarculaceae > Halosimplex > Halosimplex pelagicum. The sequence continues at coordinate 19,836 of NZ_CP058909.1, forward strand.
GTCTTCGAGGGTGGCCTCGCGCGGGATGTCGAAGTGGCCCATCTCGAGCGCGCGGAGCAGCGCCGTGCGCTGTTTCTCCGTGATGTCGTACTGGCCGAGTTCCGGGTCGGTGAGGTCGTAGAGGCTGACGACGCGCGGGTCGACGCCCGCCTCGCGGTACCGGTCCCGGAACGCCGACAGCGCGGCTCGGGACCGGAACCGGAACTTCAGGACCCACTCGTCGCCGCGCGCCCGAGCCCGGAGGAGCACCGCGTCCTCGGCGGCGTCGGCGCAGATACCGAAAAAGCCCGCGTCGGCCTCGTCCCACTCGACCTCGTAGAGCGCGCCACGGTCGAAGGCGACCACGCGCCGGACGCGGGCGACGGTCGGGTCGGACTCGACGGCCTCCCTGAACGCCGGGCAGTGACCGCCGGTCACCCAGAGATACGGCGCGGTCCTGTCGCTCCGCGGGACGATCGGTTCGAGTTCGACGACCGCGTCGGGGTGGTCGCCCAGCGCTCGTTCCAGCGCGAACGCCCCCGTCGGCACGGCGAACTCGTAGACGACCATCGTCTGGTCGTCCCCCGCGGCCTCGTCGGCCGTCGGAGAGCGGTTCCGTCGCTCGTCGTCCGAACTGTCGGGCGTGGACATACTGGTGGCCTCGCTGGTGCGGAACGCGTGCGCTCCGTGGTGTCCCGCGCGACGCCCGCGCGAGGAGAACGAGGGACGGTCCGACCGGCGCGCCACGGCGAATGCCGTACAATCCGGTTCAAACGGCCCTCTGCGACGGGGCCGGACACACTGCGTGTAGCGGTTGTTCCGTCTATCAAACGAGAAGGGGGAGACGGAAAAGAACTGTGGCGGCGAGTAGCACGGGTCGGTGCGGAGGGCGCGACGGCCCGGCCGACCCCGACGGTACGGCCCGACAGCCGGCGTCCTCGGACGCAGTCGTTTTGACGGGCGGGCGTCTACGGGGGAAGCGATGAGTGCCAGGAAGCCCGCGCCGGCGTTCGAACTCCCCAACGTCGGACCGGGGCCGGACCCCTGTTCGCTGGCGACGCTGGCGGAAAACGAGTCGTTCGTCGTTCTCCTCTTTCACCACGACGACGCGTGCCACGACTGCCGCGCCCAGGCCAAGAAGGCCGGCGACCGCTACGCCGCCCTGCGCGCCCGCGACGCCGTCGCCGTCTCCGTCCTCCCGACCGGGCGCGAGGTCGCCGAGGACTGGCAGGAGCGGTTCGACCTCCCGCATCCGCTGCTAGTCGACCCCGAGGGGTCCGCCGGGGCCGACTACAGCCAGCCCGTCCGCCTCCCGATGTTCGCGGAACTCCCGATCTTCGGACGCCTGCCCGCGGTCGCCGTCGTCGACACGCGCGGCGCCGAGCCGGAGGTCGCCTGGACCTACCGCGGCCGGTCCACCTGGGACCACCCCTCGATGACGACCGTCCTCGAAGGCCTCGACAGTGTCCGGGAGTGAGTCGCGATGCGACACCGGGTGGACCGATGCGCGACGTGACCGTCCGCCCGGCGACGGTCGACGACGTGACCGGAATCCTCGGCGTTCTCGACGCCGCTGCACTCGAAACCGACGCCGATCGCGTCCGGGCGAGAGTCGAGTGCGGCGACGCGTTCGTGGCCGTTCGAGACGAAACCGGGGTGGGATCCGACGGCGGGACGGTCCTCGGCGCGCTCGTGCTCGTCGACCGTGAGGACCCGGGCAGCGCCGAGATCGACGCGGTGGCCGTCCGGCGGCGCCGCCGCGGCCAGGGGATCGGTCGAGGGCTGGTCGCGGCGGCCGCCGACCGCTACGACCGAGTGGTCGCCGAGTTCGATCCGAAGGTGCGGCCATTCTACGAGTCGCTGGCGTTCGAGATCGAACCGATCGACGGCGAGCGCGACCGCTATCGGGGCGTATCGGACGGGACAGTCCGGCAGAACGGCGGCTGAGCGACCTCCGACTCAGACCAGCGGCTCGACCAGGTCGCGACCAGCAGCGAGCAGCTCGTCGACGCGCTCCTGAGAACTCCCCTCGGCGTAGACCCGCAGTTTCGGCTCCGTCCCGCTCGGGCGCATCAGCAGCCAGGTGCCGTCGGCGAGGAAGACCTTGAAGCCGTCCACCGTCGACACGTCCTCGACAGCCGAGCCGGCGAGTTCGTCGGGCAGGGCGCCCTCCAGATCGGCGAGGACGGGGCCCTTGCGCTCGTCGGGGCAGTCGACGCTGACCCGGTCCTGGACGATGTCGCCGTGCCGTTCGAGGAGTGCGTCGACGCGGTCGTCGTACGGTTCGGCGGCGGCCACGGCGGCGGCGAGGAGGGCGACGGCGACGCCGTCCTTGTTGCGGACGTGGGTCGTGATGCCGAACCCGCCGCTCTCCTCGCCGCCCATCAGGGCGTCGTTGTCGGCCATGGCCTGCGCGACCCACTTGAAGCCGACCGCGGTCTCGTGGACCGACTGGCCGTGATCTTCGGCGACGCGGTCGACGATGCTGCTGGTCGAGACCGTGCGCACCACGTCGCCGCTCGTCTCCTCGTCGCTGGCCCAGAGTCCGCCGTCGAGCAGCGCCTCGTAGGTCGCGGCGAAGAAGAGGTTCGGGTCGAGGACGCCCCGACCGGGCGTGACGACGGCGATCCGGTCGGCGTCGCCGTCGTTGGCGACGCCCAGGTCGGCGCCCGAGTCGGCCACGCGGTCGGCGAGGTCGCCGAGGTGGTCGGCGGTGGGCTCGGGGGAGTCGCCGCCGAACTCGGGGTCCCGGTCGCAGCGCAGCCGTTCCACGTCGGCGCCGGCCCGTTCGAGGAGGAGGTCGGTGACGCCGCGGCCGCTGCCGTGCATCGCGTCGTAGACGACGGACAGTCCCGACAGGTCGGCGTCGACGGCGTCGAGCACGCGCTCGGTGTACGGTCCCACCAGATCGGCCTCCTCGACGCTCCCCCACTGCTCGTCGGGGAGCGGGTCGGGCTCGGCCAGGCGGTCGGCGAGCGCGTCGGTGACCTCGGGGAGCGCCGGCGCGCCGCCCGCGGGGAGAAACTTCACGCCGTTGTACTCCGGCGGGTTGTGCGAGGCGGTGACCATCAGGCCGCCGGCGAGGTCGCGCTCGCGGACGGTCCAGGCGACGGCCGGCGTCGGCAGGTCACGGGGCGGGACGAGCACGTCGAAGCCGTTGGCGGCGAGCACGCGGGCGAGCTCCTCGGCGAAGCCTCGCGAGGTCTCGCGGGCGTCGTAGCCGACGGCGACGGTGGCGCCCCCGTCGTCGGCGCCGAGGGGACCGTCGCTCTCCTCGCGGAGGTACGTCGCGACCGCCTGGCCGACCATGCGGACGCGCGGCTCGGTGAACTCGTCGAGCGTCGCGCGCCAGCCGTCGGTGCCGAACTCGATGGCGTCGGCGTCTGCGTCAGCGTTCATGCCCGTAGGCACCGCTCCCGGGCGGAAAAAGGTGTGTGCGTGGCGTGCTACCACGCTCGCCGGCGTCGGGGCGCCGCGCTCCCGGTCGCCGCCGCTCGCCGACCCCGCCGGAACCGCTCACCGCCCGTCGTCGGCCAGCAGGGCGACCGGCAGGTCGACGAACTCGGGCACGCCGCCCTCGGCGACGACGCGCTCTTTCGCGGCCCGCGAACCGTCCTTGATCTCGTACTCCCGGGACATCGCGGCGGACTTCGAGTCGAAGCCCTCGACGTGGAGGAGTTCGACCGGCGTCCGGCCGCGGGTGTACTTGGCGCCCGCGCCCTCGTCGTGTTCGCGGACGCGGCGCTCCACGTCGGTGGTGTAGCCGGTGTAGAAGGTGCCGTCGTCGCACCGCAGAAGGTAGACGAAGTGGTCGGGATCGGTGGTCCGCGGTTCGGTCATGGGGCTATGCGGGGACTACGCTTCGGGGGCGCGCTCTCTCGCGACCTCGGCGATACCCGCGTTCGCCGAGCAGCTCGGACAGGCGTGGACCGCTCCGGTCTCGTCGGCGAAGACGCGGGCGAACTGGTCGGAGACGTGCGCACCGCAGTGATTACACGTTGGCATGCGTTTGGCCCGGCTGTCAACCGGTACCAGACCCTTGGCGCGCCCCGGATATAACGGGTGTACCAACGCTGTTTGGTGTCGTCGGTGTAACCGGGCGAGAGCCGCCATATCGACCGTCTTCGGCTCACCGGTCGGCCCGCGCGGCGTCGATCCGACGGGCGATCAGGCCGGCCTGCGCGCCCGCCGTGAAGCCGGCGTCGACGTTGACGACCGAGAGGGCGGTACACGACTGGAGCATCCCCGAGAGCGCGGCCTCGCCCTCGCCCGCGTGGCCGTACCCCGTCGAGACCGGGAGGCCGATTATCGGCACGTCGACCAGCCCCGCCAGCACCGTCGGGAGCGCGCCCTCGCGGCCGGCGGCGACGACGAGGACATCCTGCTCGCGCAGGACTTCGAGCGAGTCCACCACGCGCGCGAGCGAGGCGACGCCCACGTCGTCGACCCGCTCGACGGTCGCGCCCATCTCGCGGGCGATGGCGGCGGCCTCCCCCGCGGGGACCGCATCGGAGGTGCCGGCGGTCACGACCCCGACGGCGGCGTCCAGGTCCGGCCGCTCGAAGTCGGGGACCGTCGCGACGACGACGCCCGAGCGGCCGTCGGCGTCGACGGTCGCCTCCGGGTGGTCGGCGGCCAGCACGTCGCGGACGGCGTCCTCGACGGCCTCGTCGGCGCGGGTCACGACCGCTCGGCCGGTCGTCTCGACGGATGTGGAGGCCAGCGCCGCGACCTCCGCCGGTGTCTTGCCCGCAGCCAGCACCGCCTCCGGGACGCCGCTGCGGGTCGCCCGGGCCGCGTCGAACCGCCCGGCGTCGCCGGTGGCGTAGCCCGCGAGTTCCGCCTCGGCCTCGGCGGGCGAAACGTCGCCCGCCGCGACCGCTTCGAGTAGTTCGCGCATACCCCCCATGCGCGTTCGATCCACTTGACCGTCCCTCTTTTCGGCCGTGGCCGCCCGCTCCGCGGGCGGCGCGGACGCCGGGCCCTCAGCCACGCCGGAGCGCGCGCGAGCGGCCCCACACCCCCGAACGGGCCGATTTCCGCGCGGTCCGACACCGCCGTTCCCAAAAGATACTTAAACTCCCGTCGCTCGCAGGCCCCGACCACGCCGGAGCGGCGCTTAGACCCCCGACAAAGCCGGCGAGACTGCGTATAATTGGGAAAGTTTATAAACCATCCATTTGTTCACGTGACTTGTATGGCAGACCTCATTGTCAAGAACTCGGTCAAGGAAGCGCTCGAAGACATGAACGTCTCCCGCGACTTTTACGACGCCCTCGACGAGGAAGTAGAGGAGCTCCTCGACGAAGCGCAGCGACGCGCCGAGGCCAACGACCGGAAGACGGTTCAGCCGCGCGACCTGTAAGGTCGACTCAACAGCGAATTTTTTCGAGGTGTGGCGTCAGGGTTCGAAGACGGTCACGTCCGTCTCTGTCCCGACGTACACCTCGTCGGCGAAGTCGACGAACAGCCCGTGCTCCACGACCCCCGGCAGCGCCGACAGGTCCGCCGCCAGCCCGGCGGGGTCGGGCATCGCGCCGAAGTCGCAGTCGAGGATCAGGTTGCCGTTGTCCGAGACGACGGGGCCGCTCTTGCGGTCGGCCCGTCTGAGATCGGGACGGCCGCCGAGTCGCCGGACGGCGTCGGCGACGGGCGTCCGGGCGTCCGGCAGCACTTCGACCGGGACCGGGTCGTCGAGCACGTCGACCTCCTTGGTGGGGTCGGCGACGACGAGGAGGCGGCCGGCGGCGGCGTCGACGATCTTCTCGCGGGCGTGGGCGCCGCCGCCGCCCTTCACGAGGTCGGCCCCGGCGATCTGGTCGGCGCCGTCGATCGCCAGGTCCACGTCGGCCTCGTCGAGCGTGGTCAGCGGGATCCCGGCGTCGACGGCGATCTCGCGGGCCTGGAAGGACGTGGGGACCCCCTCGACGTCGAGCCCCGCGTCGACCTCCCGGCCGAGCGCGCGGATGGCGTGGGCCGCCGTGCTACCGCTTCCGAGCCCGACGACCGTCCCGTCTTCGACCGCTTCGGCCGCGCGTTCGCCCGCGCGGCGCTTCGCCGCCTCGCGCTCGCTCTGGTTCATACCCGACCCATCGCCCGTGGCCCGCAAAAACGCTACCGACCGCGGACCGTCTCCCGGTGACCGACCCGCCGGCCGGAGAGGCCCGGTGCGTCGGACCCGCCGACCGCGGTCAGCCGCTCCAGCCGCCGCGCACGTCGCCGCCGATCCGGTCGCGCCAGGTCTCGAACTTCGCCTCGCAGTCCGGGTTCTCGGCCGTGTGGTCGACGAACCCCGCGCCCGGCGACGCGAGCGCCTCGCCACAGAACGGACACCGCTCGGGGTCGTGCCAGGAGTCTGTCGCTGCCATATCCCGACCGACCGGGACGATCGATATAAAGATTGTCGGCAAACAACCTAGGTACACTGTGTGTCAACATATTACCCTTATATATTCCAGCCACCGAACGATTTCCTCGGATTCGAGTCCCAGATCTACGTGAACAATTCACAACGCCGTGATAGAGGCACACAGGACACTCGAACTACGACCTTATATTCTCAAGTCGGAATAATAGGAACGTTTATACCGGAGAATATTCTGTACTCCGGTAATGGCAACGCAGCAGCACACAGCCGTCGGGGCGTATCGATGTCCCGACTGCGACGGCCGGATCACGTTCGAACACCAGTCCTGGGAGTGCGGCGACTGCGGTCACGCGCCGCGCCACGGCGCCGACTGACCGGGACCGACGAGGCACAGCCGCCCGCGCGGCGAGTCACTGGATACTGTCAGGCATCCACCCTTTTCCCGTCGACCGACACACAGCGGCGGCGATCGGACGGCGCCGACGGCCGAGTTTTTTGGTCCGACCCTGCGACGCGTCGAGTATGTTCGGAACCAGCGGCATCCGGGGACCGGTCGGGGAAGACGTGACGGCGGCGCTCGCCCTCTCGGTGGGGCGGGCCGTCGGCGTCGACGCCGACCGCGTCGTCGTGGGTCGCGACGCGCGCGAGAGCGGGCGACTCCTAGCGGACGCGCTGACCGCGGGGCTCCGCGAGTCGGGCGTCGACGTGGTCGACCTGGGACTGGCCGCGACCCCCACGGTCGGCCGGAGCGTCGCCCGCGAGGACGCCGACGCCGGGGTCGCGATCACCGCCTCGCACAACCCCGCGCCCGACAACGGTATCAAGCTCTGGCAGCCCTCCGGGCAGGCCTACGACGCGGACCTGCGCGCCGAGATCGAGGAGCGGCTCCGCGGGGACGCGGCCGACCTCGCGCCGTGGGACGAACTCGGCGACCGCGTCGACCGCGACACCGCGGACGACCGCCACGTCGACGCGCTCGTCGACGCCGTCGACCTCGCCGAACCGCTGTCGGTCGTCGTCGACGTGGGCAACGGCGCCGGAAGCGTGACCGTCGAGGCGCTCCAGCGGCTGGGTTGCGCGGTAGAGACGCTCAACGCCCAGCCCGACGGGTCGTTCCCCGGCCGCCCGAGCGAGCCGACCGCCGAGCACTGCGAGTCGCTGGCCGCGCTCGTCGCCGAGAGCGACGCCGACCTGGGGATCGCCCACGACGGCGACGCCGACCGGATGCGCTGCGTCGCCGCCGACGGCACCTACCTCTCGGGCGACGTGACCCTCGCGCTGCTGGCCCGCGAAGCCGCGAGTCCCGGCGACCGCGTCGCCGCCCCCGTCGACACGAGCCTCGCCGTCGACGACCACCTCGCCGATATCGACGTGTCCGTCGAGCGCACCCGGGTCGGCGACGTGTACGTCGCCGAGCGGGCCAGCGAACCGGGCGTCGCCTTCGGCGGCGAGCCCAGCGGCGCCTGGATCTGGCCCGCGGAGACGCTCTGTCCCGACGGACCGCTGGCGGCCTGCAAGGTCGCCGCGCTGGCCGCCGAGCGGCCGCTGGCCGACCGGCTCGCCGAGGTCGAGACCTACCCGATCCGTCGGGACTCCGTCGAGACCGCGGACAAAGAGGCCGTGATGGAGCGGGTCAGCGACCGCGTCCTCGCCGAGTACGACGACGTGACCACGCTGGACGGCGTCCGCGTCGACCTGGGCAACGCGTGGTTTCTCCTCCGGGCCAGCGGCACGCAACCGCTCGTCCGGATCACCGCCGAGGCTCGCGACGCCGACCGCGCCGAGGCCGTCTTCGCCGAAGCGCGAGACCTGCTGGTCGACGCCGTCGAGGCGTGAGCGCCGCGCTACCGGACGTGCCGACGGACCGACCGGCGAACCGGTCGTCCCTCGAAGCGGTCCCCGACCGCCGGGTCGACCGCTCGCGGTGGCGTCGCTGAGCGGAAAACGGAACAGGAGAAGCGTCCTGGCAGCGTCCCGGGCGGGTCCCCCCGACCCGCCAGGCCGCCTCCCCCCGATAGTTCACGACGATGCAGGACCCTATCCGCGACGGGTCGAGCGCGCCTCGCGGACGTCGGCCCCGTCGCGGATCTTGTCCTCACACTGAGGACAGACGCGCGGCGACTCGACCCCGTTGGGCGTGAACACCCGTGCGTAGTCTGCCGTAACGAAGGAACCGCAGTTCTGGCATTCCGGCATACGGTATATCCCTTCGAGTACTGGACCTTAATGGTTGGTGATTTGGTAGTAGCACGCACACCCCGCCGAATCCCGGCGTGACGGCGTCAGAATCGGATCCGGGCGGCGAGTCTTGCGGGATCTCCGATCGAGACATGCAGAACACATTACCCGCATACAGAACGATATCGCCGACTCCGAGAACGGGCCTCACCGTCGCGGCCCGCCGTCGGATCTATCGTGGAGCGGACGCCGTCGACCCCCCCGCGACCGCACCAGAGCGGTACGGTTATTACCGAGAGACGGCTGGGACTCGACAACCGGACGGCATCTCCGGGGTCGTCGTATGGATCTGGATTCACTCGAACTCACGCGTCCGCTGGTCGCCCGTCTCTGCGTAGTCGCCCTCGTCGCGGTGCTGCTGATCCCGTCGGGAGTCTCCGCGCTCACGCACGAACCCGTCGAGCTGCAGGAGGGCGCCATCGACGAACCCGCCAACGGCACCACGGTCATCGCCGTGCAGGGGTTCAAGGGCCGCGGGCAGAACAGCTCCAAGAAACCCGCCCGCCTCGTCGGCGTCGGGCCCTCGGGCGACCTCGAGTGGAACTACGAACCCCAGGACGACGTGACGTGGTTCTACGACGTGGACCCGCTGGACGACGGCACCCTGCTGGTCGTCGGCGCCCGTCCCGACGGCACGACCGTCTTCAAGTACGACCCCGAGACCAACAGCCGCGTCTGGACCGAGCGCCTCGACATCCACGACACGCACGACGTTGATCTGATCAACGGCGATCAGCTGCTGATCGCCAACATGCGCAACTACAACGAGACGACCGGGACCAACGACGACCGCATCTTCGTCTACAACCGCACGACCGGCGAGACCGAGTGGGAGTACCGCTTCGAGCGCATCTACGACCGCGGCGACGGCGGCGGCTACACCGGCGACTGGACCCACGTCAACGACGTGGACAAACTCGGTGAGGGCCGCTACATGGCCTCGCCGCGCAACATGGACGAGGTCGTCGTCATCAACCGCTCGACCAAGGAGGTCGAGCTGTCGCTGGGCGCGCCCGGGAACCACAGCGTCATCTACGAACAGCACAACCCCAACTACATCGAGAGCGAGGACGGCACCCCGACCATCGTCGTCGCCGACAGCGAGAACGACCGCGTCGTCGAGTACGAATACGCGGGCGGCGAGGGACGTAACGCCACCTGGGATCGCACCTGGAACCTCGGCGTCGACGGCAACCTCAACTGGCCCCGCGACGCCGACCGGCTCCCCAACGGGAACACCCTCGTCACCGACTCGCTCAACCACCGCGTCATGGAGGTCACCCCCGAGGGCGAGGTCGTCTGGGAGTACTACGCCCCCTGGGGCACCTACGAGGCCGAACGGGTCCACCTCGGCGACGAGCCCGGCGGCCCGACCATCTCCGACCAGAACGCCACGGGCGCCTACGGCCTGAACGGCAGCGCCGCGCTCACCCCCGGTGCGACCGAGCGGGCCACCTTCGCCTCGTGGCTCCGCAACACGTTCGCCGGCACGCCGATCTCGGGCCAGGTCGACTCGTTCGCCGAGCGGTGGGCGCACATCGCCCCCTGGGTCCGCCCCGTCTGGATGGACCCCTGGGCGTTCGTCGCCTTCCTCGGCGCCGCGGTCGTCACGCTCGGCTGGGCCAGCGGCGAGGCGGTGTATCACCGCCGCTGGATCGGCGGCCGCCTCCGCGCCGGCTACGACCGCGTGCGCCCCTCGACCGACGGCGAATCGGCTCGCTCGGACGACTGACGACGCCACGGCCCCGAAGGCATTTATCTACGGGCCGAAAGTGTCTGCCGTGAACAAGATCGGGCGCCGCCGCGCGCTCACCGTCTTCGGGAGCGCGCTCGTCGCCGGCTGCCCGACGGACTTCGGGCCCTCGGACGACTCTCGCCCGCGGACGCCGGAGCCGCTCGAATGGACCGTCGAGGACGGGCCGGCCGACGTGACCGCCGACCCCGACGAGCGCCCGGCGCCGGGTTCGTGGCCGATGGCGGGCTACGACGCCGCCGGGACCGGCGCGGCGCCAGCCGAGAACGCACCCGAGGGGTTCCCGCTCGAACGGACGTGGATCCACACGACCGCAGAGCACGTGTTGCGGGGGCCAGTGGTCGCCGACGGAACGGTGCTCGCGCAGACCGCCTACCAGGACTCGATACTCTTCGCGGTGGACACCGACGGCGAGGAGCGCTGGTCGGTGACGCGCGACGACCTCGGCCACGCGGCGCCCGCGATCGCCGGCGACACGGGGGTCGTTCCGCGGGGGTACCTCGAGACCGGCGAGTACCTCGACGGGGTATCGCTCTCGGACGGTGGCCGCCGGTGGCGCCACGAGCTCCCCGAGGCCGTGTCGGCCTCGCCGGTGGTCGCGGGCGACACCGTCTTCGCCGGTCGCGGGTTCGACGCGACCGCACTCGCGATCGACGCCCGGTCGGGCGACCTCGGCGTACGACTCACGCTCTCGGGCTCGAGTATCGAGGTCGTCCGCGTGGCAGTGGCCGACGGTCGCGCGTACGTGGGTGTGAAGGGATCGGACACCGACTACCCGAACCTCGGCTGGGTACTCGCCTTCGACCCGAACGCGGGGGCGGTGGAGTGGGTGTATCCGGCCGACGCGCCGGTCGCCGACCTCGCGGTCCGCGACGGGAGCGTCTACGTGGTGAACAGGGAGGGACTCGCTTCGCTGGACGCGGACAGCGGCGAACTCGAGTGGGACGCGCGGGACGAGGAGATCCGGGACGCCGAATCGGTCGCGGTCACCGAGGACACCGTCTTCGCCGGGAGCACCGAGCGAGTGTTCGCGTTCGGGACCGACGCGGGCGACCGCCGCTGGACCGCGCCCGTCGGGGGGTCGAACGTCCTCGCGGTCGCCGGGGAGACGGTCTTCACCGGCGGTCGACGCCTCGACGCCGACACGTGGGCGTTCGCGGCGTTCGCGACCGAGGACGGCCGCGAGCGGTGGCGCTACGACCGCAACGCGAGGCCGACCGGCGGCGCCGTCGCGGCCGGGCGCTTCTTCGTCGGGACCGAACGCGGGACGCTCCACTGTTTCGGCTGAGCGGCTCGCCCCGCCGTGACGGCGGGGAGAGAGCCCGCGTTCGAGCGCGGCCGTCTCAGAACTCCGCGACGACCGAGCCGTCCTCGGAGAGGTCGACGACGCCGTCGAACCGCGCGCGGAAGTCCTCCAGTTCGTCGTCGTCGTGGACCCCCTTCGCCAGGTGGAACAGCCCGACCGCGTCGTGTTCGTCGAGCAGTTCGAGGATGGCGTCGACGGCCTCGGCGGCCCGCTCGGCGTCGGAGTAGTACACCATCTCCGTCACCGAGTCGAGACTGACCCGGCGCTTGCCCTCGGTCGATTCGAGGAACACGCGCGTCTCGTCGACGATCCCCTCCAGGTCGTCGGGTGCGGAGACGTACTTGACGTTCTCGGACTGGCGGCGGGTGTAGCCCCGCTCGACCGACAGCGCGTCGAGGATCGTCGCGCGCTCCTCGTCGACCTCGTAGTGTTCGAGCTTCTGGCGCACTTCCCGAGCGGTCGTCCGCGTCGAGATGACCAGCATCTCGTCGGTGTCGGTACTGAGAAACTCCGTGTCGATCCGGTCCGTCTCACCCGTGCTCGGATGGAGGAGGAGGACGCCCGTCCCACCGGGCACCGTGTCCGGCGTGTTCTCGATGGCGAGCTGGTAATCCATGTACAGGGGAGCGGCTGGAATCGCCTTAAGCGTGGCCTTCCGCCCCATCTGTTCCGCGCGGGTTTCCCCGGCGTCGCTCGACCCACCCGCGAACTGCCGGGCTCTCGCCTCGCTCCGCTCGCCGACGGCGCCCGAGGCGGGATCTGAACCACGGTCAGAGCAAAGCTCTTCCCCGATTCAAATTCCGGACGGCGTTCCTCGAACTCGGTTGCTCGCGACACAGCAAGCTGGTCGCTCGCGGTGAGAGTTCGAGAGAAGCGCCCGAGGCGGGATTTGAACCGGGATCAGACGTGCTCGCTCGCCTCGCTCGCTGCGCGCGACTGATAGGGTTCGAATCCAGTACGGCCGCGCTCCGATTTCGTGAGTGGCGCGGAGATGAAACTCCGCGCCGTTGAAATCAGAGAAGACGCCCGAGGCGGGATTTGAACCCGCGTCACGACCGTGACAGGGTCGTATGATGGGCCACTACACCACCCGGGCACGCACTCGTTGGTTTGCCGGAGGTGAATTTAAGACTTTCCAAACGAACCCTCCGTGTCACGACAAGCCACGCCGGGACCGGCCCGCGACCGTTCTCAATTCTATCAACCAGATATCGAATCGACGATACCGATATCTGGGGCCGGGGCGACGAAAAATCAACTGTCTGAAACTACACAGACAGACGACATCTCAATACTGATAACACCAACGGAACTTACTTGCGTGCCGAACACAGTTAGACCAGGTAGCGGAGTTACGTGGATGGCAACTCCGGGGATATCGCCATGAGTACGAATCCGGACGACAGTGGGAGTACAGAGACGCCGTTGAACGTGTTGCTGTTGGCGCCGTCGGTCGGCGGCCACGAGGACGGGGTGTGCAGGGAGCTGCTGCACGGGCCCGGCGAACGCGAGCGCGCGCTGCTGGTCACCTGCATGGAGTCGCCTGCCGAGCGGCTCGACGTCTGGACCGACCACGAGGACGGGCGTCCCGAGAACGCGACAGTCGTCGACGTGGAGGCGGCCGCCCGGTCGACGGCGGCGACCGCAGCGGGGGCCGACGGCGCGCCCAACACGCTCGTCGAGTCGGTCGGTTCGGAGACCGACCTGGTCGAGCTGGGCGACGTGATCGACCGTCACCTCGCGGACCTCGCCTCGGAAGGCGAGACGACCGTCTGCGTCCACTCGGTGTCGGACCTGCTCCAGCGCGCCGACGAGCGAGCCGTGTTCAAGTTCCTCGAAGTGCTGACGAGTACGGTCGAGCGCGCCGGTGCGGTGGCTCACTACCACATGAACCCGGACGTTCACGACCCCGAGACGGTCGAGACGTTCGAAGTGCTGTTCGACAGCGTCGTCGACCTCCGGACGGCCAATGTCGCCGGCGAGTGACCGGCTCACCCAGGGAGAATCGATGAATCCAGACGAAACGGCCGACTCCGAGTCCGCGAGCCGGGACCGTTCGCGCGACAGTGGTCTCCAGAGGCGAGTAGTCCTCGTCGCCGACCGCGACCCGACCGTCACCGACGAGCTGGCCGCCGTGCTCAGGGAACGGTTCACCGTCCGGTCGGCCTACGACAGCGCCGACGCGCTGGCGAGTCTCGATCCCGACGTGAGCGTCGCCCTGCTCGACCCGTCGATCCCGGGGCTGTCGGCCCAGCGGGTCGTCGACCGGGTCCGGACCGACGACGCCGACTGTCAGGTCGCCGCGCTGACCGACGAACCCCTCGACGTCGAGTCGACGGCGTTCGACGATCACCTCGTCAAACCCGTCGACGACGACCACCTCACGGAGACCGTCGAGCAGCTCAGCCGGCGGGCGACCTACCGGACGACCCTCGAAGCGTTCTACCGGGTCGCCCGCGAACGCGCCGACGCGAGCGACGAGAAGCGCGATCGCCTGGACCGGCGACTCGCCGAACTCGACGACTCCCTCGACGACGTCTTCCGCTCGCTCGACGGCCCCGAGGCCTACGACACCGCGCTCCGCGAACTCGACGCCGACCCCTGACTCGCCCGTCTCCGCGTCGCGTCCGGCTCCCGACGGACCCGTACTCCGGGTCGTCCCCGACCCCGCTGAGCCACTGCACCGTCCCTTCCATCGCAAGCCCGGCCGCTATGCGCCGTCCGCGCCTACCGCAGGTACGGCGCGACCAGCGCCGGTCGACCCATGAGCGTCCTACAACTCACAGAGGAGACGTGGCTCGATCTGACTGTCAACTTCATCCCCATCGGGATCCTGGCCGTCCTCGACATCATGTTCTGGGTCTACAACCCGTGGGGCTGGGACCTGTGGTTCGTCTTCTGGGCGCACGTACTCACGGTCGTCCCGCTGGTCCTCCTGACGGCCCTGACCTACGTCAGCGGCCGCGTCATCCAGCGCGACGAACGCGCCGGTCCCTCGGGGGAAGAGGCCGACGCCGAGACGGAGGTCACCGATGGCTGAGCGGCCGCGGTCGCCCGGTCGTCGACCGTTCGCACGGAGACTCAAATCCCGGTTTGAGCGTTCGCCGACTTTTGGGTGTCGGCCGTCGAAGGGTGAGTACGGATGAGCGCACCGCCCGCTACCCCCGCCCTCCGCCGCCTGGCCGCCGACGCCGCCGCTATCGGCGAGCGCCTGGCCTTCTGGGTCGGCATCGCCCTCCCCTGTATCCACCTGCCGCTCCTCGCGGTCTACGGCGTCACCGCCGAGACCGCTCCCGCCCTCCTCGCCTTCTGGACGGTCCACGCCGCGGCCCTGCTCGTCGGCCGACGCCACAGCCCCGACGGCGGACGCCGCGAACGGACCCGACTGGACGCCGCGGACGACCACCGCGACCGTCGCGACCGTCCGACCGACTCGTAGCCCGGGTCGTCCCCGGGCGAGAGCGGCGTCGCGGAGCGGTCGATTTATCCCGCCACCCGGCCCACGTCGAGGTATGGACGTGAAGTCGCGCCACCACCTCCGCGCGGACGCGATCGCCGACATCGAGGACGCCGTCGCGGCCACCCTCGGCGTCGAGATCGACGCCGACAGCTACGAGAAAGTCGAGTTCGAGGACAGCGACTGGAACGTCGTCCTCGTCGACGGCGACCCGCTCGTCCTCTACGTCCAAGACGCGGACGGCGAGGACGAACCGTTCCTCACCGTCCAGGGGGCCAACGCCTTCCCGCCCCAGCGCAACGTCGTCACCGTCGACGCCGGCGCCGTCTCGTTCGTCTCCGACGGCGCCGACGTGATGCGCCCCGGCATCGTCTCCGCCGACGACTCCATCGAGAGCGGCGACCTCGTGGCGATCAGCGAGGAGAGCCACGGCAAGTTCCTCGCCGTCGGCCGCGCGAAGACCGACGGCGCCGACATGGTCGGCGACTCCGGGAAGGTCGTCGAGTCGATCCACCACGTGGGCGACGACCTGTTCGAGTTCACCGTCTGAGTCCGGGCGGTCCCGTCCGCTCCGGATCCGTGCGTCACTCGCCGGCACCCTCGTCGTCGGCGTACTCGTCCTCGTAGCGGTCCATCGCCATCTCGTAGCCCTCGACGGCGAGTTCGTAGGTCTCGCGCAGGTCCTCGATAGGGGTCTCGGTCGCGTCGACGCGCAGGTCGTCGTAGTAGGGCGTCATCTCGCGGTCCTCGGTCGAACGGACCAGCAGCGCCGCGCTCTGGACGTGGAGGTCCTCGCGCTTGTCACCGCCGAGTTCGTGGCCGGCCGCGAGCGCGCCGACCAACCGCTCGGCCAGGGGCACCCCGGGGTCGGACTCGGGGTCGTCGGGGTCTGCGGCGGCGCTCGCCTCGTACGTCTCCGCGACCGCTTCGACCACGTCTCCGCCGGTCAGCAGGTTTCCGGCGACCGTGTAGTTGTCGCCGACGCGGTCGCCGTACCAGGGGCGACACTCCTCGCCGGAGAAGGCGAACTCGCCGTCCGACCCGACGCCGTGGAGCTGGCGCTGCGGCCGCCCGTCGTCGGCGTTGAGCAACGCTTCGAGCGCGTCCTCGACGGCGAGCCCGTCCGCGAGGTACTCGATTCCCTTGCGACCCAGGTCGACGTTGACCAGGCTCTGGGTGGCGACGGCGCCGTGTTCGCCCGCGAACGGACACAGCGTCCCCACGCCGGCCAGTCGCGTCGTCACCGCGACGCCGAACCGTGTCTGCTCCTCGCCCGCGTCGTCCGTGTAGGACTCGCGAACGCAGATGCTGAACGTCACGCTCCGCAGGTGGGAGGCTGTGACCGTCAGTGTTGGGTCGGCCGCCGAAAGAAGTGTAGTACAATTAGCATTAAAAGTATACAGATTATCGAAATGACCAGTACGTTTTTGTGGCTGGTGTCGGTAGATACGGGCGTCGTTGGGGACCACCGGAGCCGGCGACGGGCCTGAACGGGGGAATCGTTCGACCGCTCGTCGCTCACAGCGAGCAGTCGAATCGCTCGGTTTGGACGTTCTTGACCCCGACTTTCGACGCGAAAGTCAGTATTTCATCGAGACGATACGTGCGAAAAACATAAACAGTTAATAGGTATCGCCGTATCGACTCGGGTGGCTGCACGGGGGTTTACGCTTGAGGGAACGAACGGAGGGCCGACGGAGTGGTATCGACGCCCGAGCGGACGCGGACGCCGACTCGGTGTGTCCGGAGTGCGGTGGACGAGTCCGGGAGAGCGAGACGGAGACGGTCTGCGAGGACTGCGGGCTGGTCGCGGCGGAGGACGCCGTCGAGCGGGGGCCGGAGTGGCGGTCGCTCGAGGGGGACACCGACCGTCGCCGGACCGGCGCGCCGCTGACGGAGTCCCGGCACGACCGCGGGCTCTCGACGGAGATCGGCTACGGGACCGGCTCCGAGGTCTCCGGCACGCGCCAGCGACAGCTGGTGCGGATGCGCCGCCAGCACAACCGCGCTCGGGTCGACTCGAAGGCCGAGCGCAACAAGCTCTACGCCTACACGGAGATCAGGCGGCTGGTCTCGGTCATGTCGCTTCCCACGTCGGTGCGCGACCAGTCGTGTTCGCTGTTCTCCTCGGCCCAGTCCGAGGAGTTGCTCTGCGGGCGGTCGCTGGAGGGGTTCGCCGCCGCGGTCGTCTACGCCACCTGTCGGACCCAGTCCATCGCGCGGACGATGGACGAGGTCGTCGACGTGGCCCGCGCCGAGCGGAGCGAACTCAAGGCGGCCTACGACGCGCTCAACCGCGAACTCGGCCTCCCGGTCGGACCGGTCAGTCCGACGGAGTACCTGCCGCGGTACGCCTCCGATCTCGACGTGGACACCGACGTCGAGCGGCAGGCTCGCGAGTACGCCGTCGTGCTCGTCGAATCGGGCCGGATGGGCGGGAAAAATCCCAGCGGCGTCGCCGCGGCCTGTCTCTACAAGGCCGCCACCGAGGCCGGCGTCGACGTCAAACAGACCGAGGCCGCCGAGCTGGCCGACGTGTCGCGGATGACCATCGGCTCGACCGTCGGCGACCTCGACGACCTGGCGTAGGCGCACTCGACGGTCGCCGCCGATCCGCGACCCGCGAGCCCGCCGTCTCGGGTCTCCCCGTCTCGGTTCTCGGTGCTCGACGTTCGGCCGTCGGACCGCCGACCGCCACCGTCGCGGGGCGGGGAGGCCGTGTGTACATTCAAAACGGAAGACGCGACCACTAGGGGCATGATAGCGATCGCGGGCGCGAAAGGAGGCTGTGGCAAGACGACGACGACGCTCGGGCTCGCGGCGGCCTTTGCCCGCTCGGGCGTCCAGACGCTGGCCGTCGACGCTGACCGCCAGCTGCCGGACCTGCACGTCGTGGCGGGCGTCGAGCGCGAACCGACCGTCGCCGGGCTGGACCGCCAGACCGGCTGGCACGCCCTCGCGCAGGCGGTGCCCGAGTCCGACGGCGCCCACGTGCTCCCGGGACAGAAGCCGACGGAGAACGTCGAACTCGACGCCGCGCTGGAGTGGCTCGACGCCGGCGCGACCGAGGTCCTGCTGGACTGCCCCTCGGGGGCCGGCCCGGACGTGGTCGAGGCGCTCGCGGTCGCCGACGGCGTCGTCGTCGTCACGACCGGCAGCGACCAGAGCCTCGACGCCGCCGGGACGACCATCGACATCGCGCGCCGGCTCGACGTGCCCGTCGCCGGCGCGGTGTTCACCCACTGTTCGGCCGTCCCCGAGGCGTTCCACGCCCGCTTCGAGGTGCCGGTCCTCGCGGTCGTCCCCGAGTCGTCGTCGCCGCTGGCCGACGACGAGGCCCGCGCCGAGTACGAGCGCGCCGCGGACGAACTCGCGGCCATGACCGCCGTCGCGCCCGCCGAGCCCGGCGGACCGGACGACACCCAGCGCGGTGACGCCGCGGCGGACCGACACGACGGGACCCGAGCGGACGACGGCGAGGGCCGACCGGACCGGCCGGCGGCGGAGCCCTCGCCGACGGACGGCCGCGAGGTCGGCGAGGACGGCCAGCGAGTGGACGAGCCCGATCGAACGGTCGACGGCACCAGTGGCGACGGAGACGCGAGCCCGCCGGCGCGGGACGGGCCGGACGCCGCGACGGGAGTGGCTGCCGACGGGACCGGCGGGACCGTCGAGGGGACCGGAGCGACCGCCGAAGGGGCCGGATCGGGGTCGGGCGCCGGCGACGCGCCGGACGGCTCCGCCGGGCTGACCACCCGACGGGCGGATCTGAGCGGGCTGGCGCCGGGGAGCGTCGCGGTCGTCGAGGCTGACCCCGCGAGCCAGTCCGAGCAGTTGCTGTACGGGCTGACCGCCGACCGCGGGACGCTGTACGTCTCGACCGAGCGCGGCGAGCGCGCGGTCCGCGACGCCCTCGACGCGACGGCGGTCCCCGTCGGCAGCCCGACCGTCCGGTACCTGACCGACGACGCCGTCGCCGAGACCGAGCGGCTGGTCGGCGAGCTGCCCGACGGGTCGAACGTCGTCGTCGACGCGACGGCCCCGCTCGAACGCGCCGACCGCGACGCCTACCGCGAGTTCCTCAACGACCTCAAGGCGCGGATGCTGGAGACGAACAGCGTCGCCGTCCTGCACTGTCTGCGGCGCCCGGACACGCCCGAGAACCGCGCGACGACCGAACACGTCGCCGACGCGGTGTTCGACGTGGAGTCGACCGGCGCGGGCGCGGACCCCGTCACCGTGCGGAAGTTCCGCGGCGCCGGCGGTCGGGAAGCGCCCGCCGAGGCGCTCGTCACCGGCGAGTCCGGCGGTGCGTCCGCCGGCGACGCCGGCCGCGGTGGTCGGGGCGACCGCGGCGTCGGTCGCCGACCGGACGGCGACGGGCCGTCGGTCGACCGGCGGGCCGCGCTCGACGCGGACGGGGCCGACGACGACTGAGCGCGACCGGTTGCGCTTCGGCGAGGGTCGTCTCCGGAGCGGCCGTCAGGGGTCGCGGCTCAGACGGGTTCGGCGTCCTCGGCGATCTGTCGCTCGCTCTCCTCGATGCGCTCGGTCAGGGTCTCGAAGGCGGTCAGCGCGCCGCAGTCGGGGTCGTGGTCGCGCAGCGGCGTCCCCGCCTGGAACGACTCGGCCAGCGGCTCGCGTCGCGGCACGAGCGTCGTCGGCGCGCCGAGTTCGTCCTCGGCGCGGGCGGCGATCTCGCGGTCCTCGTCGGCGGTCGCCCTGTTGACGACGACGCTCGCGACCGGCGTGTCGAGCTCGCCGGCGAGGTGGCGGGTGCGGAAGGCGTTGAGCAGCGCCGGCCGGTCGGGCGTCGTCACGAGGACGACCGCGTCGGCGCCGTGGATCTGGTAGCCCACGTCGCGGGCCAGCCCCGCGGGGCAGTCGACGACCACGCGACCGAACTGGCGGTCGACCAGCTCCAGGGTCTTCGGGAGCTCCGTCAGGTCCGCCGCTCGCGCCCCGGCCAGCGTCCGGCCGCAGGGGAGCAGGTCGATCTCGTCGACCGCTTCGACGGCCTCCAGCGGCGCCGCGCGCCCGGCGAGCACGTCGTGGAGGTCGGGGCCGCGCCCGCGGGGCAGGTCCGGCGTCGCCAGGTCGGCGTCGACAGCGACCGCGCCGAGTTCGCGGGCGAGGTTCAGCGAGACGGTGGACTTGCCGACACCGCCCTTCCCGCCGCAGACCGCGAGGATCATCGGTCCAGCGCGTCGCTCGGCGGCGACCAGTCGTCGAGCGACGCGAGCACCGCCTCGGGGTCGGCGCCGTCGGTCCCGCCCGCGCGAGTCACCGAGACGACCGACAGCGGCGCGCCGTCCTCAAGCGGCGGCGCCGGCGTCGCGTAGCCGACCCCCAGCGCCTGGTCGGGGCCGACGCGGGCCTCCCACGTCCCGTCGGTCCACGCCGGCGCCGTCTGGTCGCCGACCCGCGGCGGCCACACCGGCCCGTCCAGCCGGTTTTCCAGCCGGACGACCTGCGCCGTCCCCCGGTCGTGGGACACGGTCGCCGTGACGAACGTCACCCCGTTTCGCTCGACCGTCTCTCCGAGCGCCTCCGCTTCCTGCATACCGTCTTTGGTCGCCCGTTCCCGTATAAAGTTCAACACGAGCGGCCGCGAAGTCGGGCGGTGACGCGTCTCAACGGCCGGTTTCCATCGAACGAACGGACCGGTCGGGGTCGACCCGTTCGGGGCGACCCGACGGGGGCGGCCCGGTGGGACCGAGCGGCCGGTTCAGTCGTCGGAGAACATCGACGCGAGGCCGCCGTCGTCGCCGCCCGCCTCCGCGGCCGCGTCGTCGCCGCCGTCGTCGTCCGCGGTTCGCTCGCCGCCGTCCGCGTCCGGGGCGGGCCGGTCGCCCGGTTCGCGCTCGGGTTCGTACTCGGCGAGCCGGTGCAGGCCGGCGGGCGTCCCGAGGACGTAGACGGTGTCGCCGACGGCCAGCGTCTCGTTGTCGGCCGGGAAGGGGATCGGCTCGCCGTCGCGGACGACGGTGAGCACGGAGACGGGGAGCCAGTCGACGAACTCCCCCTGGAGGGGGTCGCCCTCGTCGACGGTGACCGCGGTGACGGTCTCGTCGGCCTCCCAGACGGTCGCGACGAGTTCGTTCACGTCCTCGGCGGTGTCCGGTCGCGTGACCAGCCGGTAGGAGTCCCCGGGGTCGAACGCGTCGGCGTCGTCGGCGCCGACCGCGACCGTCGCCACGTCGCCGACGCTGGCCCGGAACTTGCCCGTCGCGACGAGGTCGCCGCCCTCGTCGCCGCCGGTCCAGACCTCCACCGGGTCGCCCGTGCTGGCGTCCGGCGCGGGATCACCCTCCACGGCGACGGCGACGGTCCCCGGCGGCAGCGACGGCCCGATCCCCGACGGTCGGCGCCCGACCGCCAGCGACGAGACCGAGAGATCCGACTCGATCGCGGCGTGGACGTGACCCACGTCGAAGTCGCGTTCCAGTCGCGCCGCCAGCCGCGACTCTAGCTTCGACTCGGAGAGCCGCCGCGGGAACCGCATCCGGCGGCCGGCCAGCGCGCGCTTGGTCTCCCCGTCGACCGCGGGGTAGCCGTCGATGTCGTCGACGGTCTCCGGGAGTTCGAGTTCGACGACCAGCCCGGCCGACTGGACGAGCCGCGCCACCTGCCCGCCGGCGTCGACGCGGGTCACGTCGAACACGTTCGCGGCGAGGTGGTCGCCGATGCGCCGACCCGCGTCGGCGCCGACGGCGCCGACGGCGAACACGCCGAGCAGGTACGACGCGGTGGCGTAGTGGAGCTTCGCCGTGTCGCCGATGATCGACGCCCGCGCGACGGCGTCGATGTTCAGCGACATCGTGACGAAGGAGAGGCCGACGACGACGCCGACGCCGACCGGGAGCGGCCGCGTGCTGTAGCCGCGATAGAGGAAGGAGACGCCCATCGCGACCACGCTCGCGTACAGCGCGAACCCGAGGATCCGCAACAGCGCCGTCGTCGTCCACTCGGAGGCCAACTGCAGCGGGACGGCGACGCTCACGGCTCCACCTCCGTCCCCGTCGTCCACTCGCCGTCGGCCCCGGCGGGCGCCTCGGTCCCGTTCCCGGAGAGCGCCCGGATGCGCTCGCTCCCGTCGGCGCCGACGACGAACGCCTCGTCGGCGTCCTCGACGGCCACCTCGTCGGGGTCGAACCGCCAGCCGCGGCCGTCCTCGCCGGCCCGCCGGACGCCGACGACCGTCAGGTCGGGTTCGTCGGCCAGCGCCTCCCGGTCCGAGTCGTCCAGCCGGACCCGCCGGACGGCCTGGCCCGCGCGTTCGAGCTGCGAGAACGCCTCGAAGACGTGGCTCGTCCCCTGGGAGGTGACGCGGACGGCGGCCTCGTCCTCGCCGAGGACCGTCCGCGCGTCGCTCGTGCG
Source organism: Halosimplex pelagicum (assembly GCF_013415905.1). GTDB lineage: Archaea > Halobacteriota > Halobacteria > Halobacteriales > Haloarculaceae > Halosimplex > Halosimplex pelagicum. The sequence goes on from NZ_CP058909.1 coordinate 42,316, forward strand.
TACCGCGACGGTCACGCGGCCGCGGCCGCCGGCCGTCTCCGAGCGCGCCCGCTTGCGCGTCGTCGCCTCGCCCGCCCCCTCGACCGTCGCCGTCGCGTCCGACGCGTCGGTGTCGGCGTCGGCGCCCTCGCGGTCGGTCTCGGTGCGCACGCTGAGGACGTGACCGTCGACGGCGGCGTCGCCCGCGTCGACGACGACCTCGTCGCCCGGCGACAGCCCCGTGGGCAACAGCGCCGAGAACGACACCGCGCGCCAGCCGTCGGGGACCCGCTCGGCCAGGTCCCGGGCGGGCGGCGCGGCGGCGACCGACGCCCGGCCGCGCGCGTCGATCGACACCGCCGCGTCGGCCAGGTCGTGGTCGCTCCGGAGCCGGTCCTCCAGGCGCGCCTCCAGCTCCGCGAGCGGCAGGTCCGCCGGCAGCCGCCAGGCGCCCGTCTCCAGGGTCGTCCGCAGCGCCGGCGACAGCGACGGATACCCCTCGATGTCGCGGATCTCGCCGCTGGCGCGGACCGTCACCTGCCCCGACCCGTCGACGTCCTCGATCGCCGCGGCCGAGAGCGTCCGCCGAGCGCGCGTCGCCTGCGAGAGGTCCCGCGGCAGTTCGGCGGCGAGGGCACTCCCCTGGCTGTTGGCGTACAGCGCGAGCAGCAGCGCGACGAGCGCGGCGATCAGCAGCCGCGGCACCTGTTCGACCGTCGTCCCGACGAGGCCGACGGCGTAACCGTTCGCACCGGCCAGCGGCAGGGCGACCAGCACGGCCGCCGCCCCCGGCACGGTGTACCCACCGTAGTACTCGACCAGGAACCCCCCCAGCCCCACCGCGAACGCCGGGACCAGCCCGACGAGCAGACCGAAGGAGATCCCCAGCAGCACTTCAACTGGTAGCGAAGCCATCCGTATCTGTCATGTTTCGTGTGTCCGTCGTGTTCGTTCGCGTGCGATCTCAGGGCCGTCGCACCGCCAGCACCGCCAGCGCCGCGACGGCGAGCAGGACTGCGACCGGGCCGAAGCCCGGGCCGACGGCGAAGGCTCCACCGGACGACGTGGGAGTCGGCGAGGGGGTCGGCACGGGGGTCGGCGTCGGCGTGGGCGGCGCGGTCGTCGGCGTCGGCACCTGCCACCGGTCGAGCGGGTCCACGTCCGGTCGCTGCCACTGGTGGACCGGGTACTCCTCGCTGGGCATCCAGACGTTCGCCGCGTCGAAGCCGCCGAGGTTCGACAGGGCGTCCTCGCCCGTGAGTTCGCCCGTCGACAGCGCCGTCCCGATGTCGGCGCCGTCGCCGGTCGAGTCGTTCACGCCGGCGACGCCCTCGTCCCAGTAGGTCTGGCTGACGATGCTGTTGCCGTTCGTCCCGGCGATGCCGCCGACGGTCACGTTGCCGTCGATCTCGCTCGCCGCGTAGGAGGTCCGGATCGTCCCGGAGTTGGTCCCGACGAGGCCGCCGGCCATCCGGTCGACCGACACCGTCGCCGTCGCGTAGGAGGCGGTCACCGCGTTGCTGTTGGCACCGACGAGCCCGCCGGCGACCTCCGTCGCGCGCACTTCGCCACCGGCGTACGAGCCGCGGATCGGGCCGCCGTTGGTCCCGACGAGGCCGCCGACGATCTCCGAGCCGGCGACCGTCGCCTCGGCGTACGCGGCGACGATCTGGCCGTCGTTCGCACCGACGAGTCCGCCGACGTTCGCGCCCGTCCCCCGCAGGTTTCCGGTCGCCGAGGATCCGGTGATCGAACCCGTGCTGATGCCGGCCAGCGCACCGATGTGCTCGTTCCCGTTGACCGTCACGTCCCGCAGCGAGACGTTCTGCACCGTGCCCGCGGTGATGCCGAACAGCCCGACGTTGGTCGCCTGCGGTCGGATGATCGTCAGCCCCGATATCGCGTGGCCGTTCCCGTCGAGCGACCCGTGGAACGCTCCGTCTTCGCCGCCGACGGGATCGAACCCGTTGCCGGCGTTCCACGTCTCGGTCACGCTCGCGTCGATGTCGGCACCCAGCGCGTAGTGAGCGCCCAGGTCGTCGCTCATCGCCTGCAACTCCTCGACGCTCGTGATCACGTACGGGTCCTGGGGCGTCCCGCTACCCGCCATCTCCGAGAGCGGCGAGGACGTGGTCTCTTGCTGTTCGTTCGCGACCGCGAGCCCGCTCACCGGACCGACCACCGATAGAGCCACCAGCGCGACGAGCGTGAGGGTCCGCACCGCGCGTGTCCGATTCATCTGTTGCCACCGAACCCAGTTCGTGTCATCTGTGTCTGTGTCATCGAATCGTCGCGGTGCCGCTACTGTCGTCGATACCGCGTCGCCGCGAGTCCGGCGAGCAGCGCGACCAGTGCGGCGCCGACGCCGAAGCCGGAACCGTCGCCGCTGGTCGCCATGCCGTCGCCGTCGTTCGAGCCGCCGTCGTTCGCACCACTGTCACCGTCACCTGCCGAGTCGCCGTCACCGCCGTCGTCGCTCGACTCGGCGGTCGCGGTCGCAGTCTCGATGTCGACGGCCGTGCTGCCCGTCCACTCGGCGTCGCCGGCGGTCACGCTGTGGCCGATCGACTCGCTGTCGTCGGGCGCAGTCGCCTCGAAGGTGACCGTCGTGCCGTCGGCGGGGACCTCGACGGTCTGCGTGCCGACCGAGCTGCCGCCGACGCTGTAGGCCACGTCCGACGAGAGCGGCAGGCCGCCGGAGTTGGCCAGCGTCACCGTCACCTCGTAGGACGCGCCGGCCTCGACCGAGTCGGGGACGGAACCGCTCTCGATGGAGACGCTCCCCATCTCGGCGACGGTGAGCGTTCCGGCGCTCGCACCGCCGACGGCGAGGTCGTACTCGCCGACCGACTCGCCGGTGTAGTTGAACCGCACCGTGGCGCCGTCGGCCGGAACGACGACCTCTTTGGTCGCGACCGTCCGGCCGCCGGCGGTCAACTCGACCGTGTGGCCCGCCGCGGCGTCGCCGGCGTTCTCGACGGTCGCTTCGATGGTCGTGCTGTTGCCGACCGCCAGCGGGCTCTCCGAGATCGCCGCCGAGGCGACGCTCGTCTCGGGTTCTTCGACGACGGTGAGGTTCCCGAGACTCGTGCCGTTGACCGCGACGGGGTAGGTGCCCGTCGCGGGCGCGGAGTAGTTCAGCCGGACCGTCGTCGTCGAGTGACCGGGCACGGTGACGGTGCGCGTCTCCTCGACGCTCCCGTCGATCGACAGCACCACGTCGAAGGTGCCGTCGGCGCCGCCGTCGTTGGTCAGCGTCACGTCGACCGGTGCGGCCGTCTCGGAGCCCACGCGGTCGTAGCGCAGCGAGCGACTCTCGACGGAGATGTCCGGCGGCGTGACGACGGAGACGGCGTCGCTACCGGAGCGGCCGGCGACCGTGGCGGTCACGTCGGCCATCCCGGTTCCGGACGTGTCGAAGACGCCCCGATCGACCGAGAGGAACGACTGGTTGACGCTGTAGTCGGCCGTCTCGGTCGCGGTGACGGTTCGACCGCCGGCGAGCGAGACGCGGACGGTCGCGGTCGCGGTTCGGTCGGTGATCACTTGATCGGGGGCTCGCAGGGCGACCGACTCGACCTCCGTACGGAGGACGGGATAGTCGTCGGTGGTCGCCCAGACGAGACCGAACTCGAGTCCGGAGAGGCCCGACGTGGCAGCCGCTCCCCGCATCTCGTCCGTGGTCACTCCCGTCCCCGCGGCGTCCGCCACGCCGACGCCGCTGTCGACGCCGGTCGTCTCCTCGTCCCAGTAGAGGTTCGCGGTGCTCCCCTCGTTGACGCCCAGCAGGCCGCCGAACTCCTTCTCGGCGGTCACCGCCCCGGTCGCGTACGCGTTCGATACCTCACTTTCGTCGTTGTACCCGACGAGGCCGCCGATACCCGCAGTTCCGGTGACAGCGCCATGGGCGTAGATACGGGTGACCGTGCTCCCACCAGCGGCGGTCCCGACCGCTCCGCCGGCGGTGATGTCGGTGACCGTCACGTCTCCCGTCGCGGAAGACGACCGGAGGGTCCCGCCGGAAAGCGTCCCCACGAGTCCGCCGGCCGAACGCGTCGAGCTGACGGCCGCCGACGAGTGCGCACCGACGATCGCGGAATCCGCGACGTTGCCGGCGACGCCACCGACCGTGCTCTTCCGCGCGCTGACGCTACCACCGACGCTGACATCTTCGAGCGTGGCCGAATCCAGTGCGGCCCCGGTCACGCCACCGACACCGTTCTGCCCCTCGATAGAGACCCCTTCGAGGGAGAGGTGTTCGACCGTCCCGCCGTAGACCAGCGCGAACAACCCGACGGCGGTCGTCGTCTCGCGACTGATCGTCAGTCCCGTTACCGTGTGGTTCCGACCGTTCAGCGTTCCCGTGAACCCGTCGTCCTCGTCGTTGCTTCCGATCGGGTCGAATCCGTCCCCGCTGTTCCAGTCGGCGGTCGCGCTCGCGTCGATGTCGTCGGCGAGCACGTAGTGCGCGTCCATGTCCTCGTGTATCGCCTGCAGTTCCGTCGCGTTCGTGATCCGGTAGGGGTCTTCCTGCGTGCCGCTACCGGCCATCTCTTGGAGGACCGAGGCGTCGGCGCGCGACGTGTCGGTCGCGCTCACCGGCCCGAGAACCCCGACGCACATGGAGGCGACGACGAGACAGGCGAGCAGGGTCGCCAACGCTCTCTCCGTTCGTTCGAGTGGATCTGTCGACTGATCGCGGTGCATTCGTTCTGTTTAGATGCGCTTTGATGAGCAGTTGATTCGCTGTACAGGAGCGGAGAGACCATCCGATTCCGAGCCGATCCGTCGACCTCGAACGTCTCCCGTTCGGCCGGCTTTCCGCTCGGGCGACCGAACGTCGATACGTCAGCGGAAAGCCGACAGCGTCGTCACCTGGTCACGACCAGTTCCCGGTTCGGCTCCTCGTCCTTGTAGTTCCCGTCCCCCTGGAGGACGATGTCGAACGTGATCGTGCCTTTGTCCTGGTCCGAACGGAAGTTGACGACCGGCTTCCCCGAGGACGCACTGCAACCGGTGGACGAAGCGGCACAGATCGCGGCGCTCGTCTCCATCTTCCCGTCGTCGGCGCTCGGTCCCGGGCTCGAACCGCCGTCCGGGTACATCTGCACCGGGCCGTTGTCGACCGTCAGGGTGCCCGATTCGATCAGCACTTGCGCGTTCCGAACCGGGTCGCCTTCCTCGGTCACCACATCCAGCGTGACCGCACTACCGCCGGTGGTCGCGATCGAATCCGACGTGATCTCGACGTCCACTTCCTTCTTGGTCTCGAACCCCAGTCCGCCGATCATCTGCATCATGATGGCGAGACTCGCCACACCCACCACGAGGGCGATGACGAGCCTGATGGGTAATCCTTCGATGGCCCGTTCGTCCTGCGACAGCGTCGTTGTGCGCCGCATGTCGGTCTTGGTCCCGTCCTGGTATTTAAACCTTGTAGCGAAGATACAAGTGCGCCGGCGTGACAATCCACTGGCGTGACTGGTCCATCGACGGCCGAGGCGGAGTTCGTCATCGGGCGTGGGAAGGTGGTGCAGGCCGACGACGACGCCCCGGCGGGGCACCTGGGCACCTACCGGGCGCGGGACGGCTCCAGCGGCGCGCCGCTGCACGTCGACCTCGACGGCCCGCACGCGACGCTGATCGTCGGCAAGCGCGGCTACGGGAAGTCCTACACGCTGGGCGTCCTCGCCGAGGCGCTCGCGCGGGCCGACGGCGTCGCGCCGGTGATCGCCGACCCGATGGGCGTGTTCCCGACGCTGGGCGAGCCCGCCGAGGGCGAGCCCGTCCCCGCCGAGGTGATCGACGACCCGCAGATCACGGCGACGACGCTTGACCCCCGTTCGTGGTGCGCGCTGCTGGACCTCTCCCCCGAGAGCGGGGCTGGCGGGCTGGTCTGGCAGGCCGCCCAGGACGAGTCGACGCTTTCGGACATGCGCGCGGCGATCGAGGGGAGCGACGCCCCCGGCGTCGACAGGCGCGCGGCGGTCAACCACCTCGACCTGGCCGACTCGTGGGGGATCTTCGACCCCGAGGGGATGGACGCCCGGGAGCTGGGCAGCGGCGCGGTGACGGTCGTCGACGTGTCGGGACTGGACTCGGCGCCGATGAACGCGGTCGTCCGCGGTATCGGCGAGGCGCTGTACCGCGCCCGGGTGAACGAGGCGATCCCGCGGCTCCCGTGGCTCATGATCGACGAGGCCCACACCTTCTTCCAGGGCGTCGGCGAGGCCGCGCTGGAGACGATCCTCACGCGCGGGCGCGCCCCCGGCGTCAGCCTCGTGCTCGCGACCCAGCGACCCAGCGCCGTCTCGGAGGTTGCGGTCTCCCAGTCCGACATCGTGGTCTCCCACCGGCTCACGTCCGAGGCAGACCTCGACGCGCTGGAGGCCGCCCAGCCGACGTACATGCAGACCTCGCTGGCCGAGCGGCTCCCCACGAGCCCCGGCGAGGTGATCGTGATCGACGACGCGACCGAGACGGTCCACTCGGCGAACGTCCGCCGCCGCGAGACGCCACACGGCGGGGACAGCCCCAACGCCAGCGACGTGGAGATCGACGAGGACCGGCCCGCCGACGCCGACCGGCCCGACGACGACTAACTCGGACCCGCCGACGAGAGCCACCGAAGCCGTCGAGAGCGGCGTTGTGGTTTAAATACGATGAGGCGGGCAAGGGGAGTATGACCGACATCGAGCGCCTGGACGAGCGGCTGACGGCGGTCGAGCGGGCGGTCGTCGACGGCGACTACGAGCTGGACGAACTCGCCGATCTGGCGACCCTCGCGGACGATTTCGAGCGGCTCGAATCCCGTATCGACGAGATCGAGCAGCGGCTCGCCGACGTGGAGGCGCGCTCGGAGTCCGTCGAGGGGTTCGTCGGGCGGGTCCGCTCGGTCAACGAGGACGTGGAGCAACAGGCCGACGCCGCCATCGCGGCCGTCGACCGGCTCGAACGCCGCGTCGGCGACCTCGAAGCGGTCACCGAGGGAGCGGCCCGGGGCGGCGAGGGCGGTCGGTCCCGCGGCGCGACCGCGGGCGAGGGCGGGCGCGGCCGCGCGGCCCCCGACGACCCCGAACGGTCCGTCGACCGGGTGGTGAGCGGTCGCGACCGGGCCGGCGGTGGAGCGGGCGGCGGTCGCGGCGGCCGGAACGCTCGCGGCGCGAGCGCGGGTGCAGGTGGCGGCGCGGGTGCCGACGCCGCGAGGGGTAACGCGGGCGCCGGTGCGAGCGGAGCGGCCGCGAACGGGCGCGCGGGCGACGACGGCGGCGGCGGTGCCGACCTCGACCTGGGGTCGAGCGACGACGCCGACGATGGGACGCTCGCCGACGAGTTCGACCGGAGCGACGACGACGAGGACGACCTCCTGACGAGGATCCGCTCGAAGCTCCCGTGATCCGCGTCGTCCTGGCGGTGATCCTGACCGTCGTCCTGGTCGGTATCGCGATGCCGGCGATCGACCACGCCGCCGGCGTCAACAGCGACCGGCGAGTCGGGAGCGTCGCCGAGCAGTTCGAACGGACGGCCGTCGAACTGACCGAGAGCGAGGACCTGCCGCCGAGGGGCGTGCGCGGCCCCCAGCGCGTCCTCGACGTCACCTTCCCGACGCCGTCGCTGACGGCGACGGCCGTGCTGAAGTTCCGGATCGAGCGACAGGGGTCGACGAACCACAGCGTCCTCACCTACCGCGTCGGCGGGCGGCCGGAGCGGACCAGACAGATCGACGCGCCGGTCGTCAACGCCGACGACGGGACGCTGAAACTCGGGCGGGTCACCGGCGACCGGAGCTACGTCCTTCGTCTGGGTCGAGGCCCCGCGGACGACCCCATCGTCCGGGTCCACCGCGGCGGCGGGTGAGCGGTCGCCGCCCCGCGGACGGCGTCGCCGGCGGACCGTGCGCTCGCGCGCGCCACCCGCGGTCGGCCGGCGTGTAGAAGTTTAAGACCGAACACGCGGCCACTCCCGGCATGGCAACGGGACGGTCGGAGCTGTCGCTGGCGTCGGTCCTCGACGCGGTGGGCCTGGACGGGCTCGTCGAGGACGACGACGAGGACGACGACGCCCCGTGTACGTGCGATCTGACCATCGACGAGGGGGTGTTGCTGGTCGACGCGTCGGGGTGTGACAACGGCGGCGACCTGCGGCGGTCGCCCCACTGCCGGGCGAGCGTCGTCCGGGAGCTCGCCGACCACACGGTCGACGGGCTGGTCGTCCGGGCCAGCGGGCTGGAGTACCGCTACGGCGACCGGGCGCTGGACCTGCTCGGCACCGCCGGGCGGTTCGTCGACCTGCTGGGCGACCGCGACGAGCGCCTCGCCCGCGCGGCCGCGACGGACCCGCTCTCGGTCGTCGACGAGGTCGACGAGCGCGTCGGACCGGTCGCCGACATCGCGACCCAGTCCGGGCTGGTCGGGGCGGCCGCCGGGGTGGAGACGTACGACGACGCGCTCTCGCCGACGGTCGGGCTCACGGTCGGTCACTACTTCGTCGACCGGGCCGTCGACGACGGCGCGCGCCTGCGGGACGTGACCGAGCTCCCGACGGGGTCGACCGCGCGGGTCTACGGCCGCGACGACTCCGTCCCGCTGTACTCGCTGGACGTGGTGGACGTGTCGCTGTCGGTCGCCCAGCGCGAGCTCCTGCTGGAGGGGTACGAGGCCATCGCGAAGGGACTGGTCGAGGGCGACCGCCGCGCCTCGCGGGCGATCGAGTACGTCAGCGACGGCGAGGTCGACCCGATCCTGACGGCGATCCTCGGCAAACACACCCAGGGCTACGGCGTGCTGGAGGACCTGTTCGCGGACCCGCGGGTGACGGACGTGTACGCCACCTCGCCGGTCGAGGCCAACCCGATCCGCGTCGAGGTCGACGGGCAGGCGATGTCGACGAACGTCCACCTCACCGCCGACGGCGGAGGCGCGCTGGCCTCGCGCATTCGGCGGACGAGCGGGCGGGCGTTCTCGCGGGCGGCGCCGACCGTCGACGCGACCGCCGACCTGGAGAACGGGACGGGGCTGCGGGTGGCCGGCGTCACCGACCCGGTCGCCGAAGGCGTGGCCTTCGCCTTCCGCGAGCAGGCCGAGGACACGTTCACGCTCCCGGAACTCGTCCGCAACGGGACGATGCCCGCCGAAGCGGCGGGCTTTCTCTCGGTCGCCATCGAGCGCAACGCCGCGGCGCTCATCGCCGGGACCCGCGGGGCCGGCAAGACCACGCTGCTGGGCACGCTGCTGTACGAGGTCACGCCCGACACCCGGACGGTCGTCATCGAAGACACCCCGGAGCTGCCCGTCGACCAGCTCCAGCGGTGTGACCGGGACGTGCAGCCGCTCCGGACGGGCACCGGCGGCGGGCCGGAGATCTCCGCCGCCGACGCGCTGCGGACGGCGCTGCGGCTCGGCGACGGGGCGCTCGTGGTCGGGGAGATCCGCGGCGAGGAGGCCCGCGTGCTCTACGAGGCGATGCGCGTCGGTGCCAGCGCCAACGCGGTGCTGGGGACCATCCACGGCGACGGCGCCGACGAGGTGTTCGAGCGGGTCGTCTCGGACCTGGGCGTCCCGCCGTCGTCGTTCGGCGCGACCGACCTGGTCGTGACGGTCCAGGCCTACCGCACGCCGACGGGCCGCAAACGCCGCCTCTCGACCATCGAGGAGGTGATCGTCGGCGACGACGAGATCCGCTTCGCGCCGCTGTACGAGATCGAGGGCGACATCGCCCGGTCGACCGACCGGATCGACCGCGGGGAGAGCCGCTTTCTCGACCGGCTGACCGGGCCCGCCGAGTCCTACGCCGACGTGCGGGAGGCGGTCATCGAGCGAGGGGAACGGCTGGAGCGTATCGCCGGGGACGGACGGACCTCGCCGACGGAGGTGGCCGCGGCCTACGCCGGCCGCGGCGTCGAGTGAGATGGGCTGGAAGGTCGGGGCCGTCCGCGGGCTCGCGCGGATCTACCCCTACGAGGTCGACGCGAGCGACGAGCTCGTCGAGGCGGTCGCGTTCGTCGAGTCGCCGGTCACGCCGGAGACGGTCGTCCGCGCGGGCTTTGGCGCCGGCGTCGTCGCGGCGCTGCTGGTCGCCCTCGTCCTCCTCGCCGTCGGGAAGCTCCCCTATCTCGTCCTCTCGCTCCCGGTCGGCGTGGCGGTGATCCACGGCGTCCACACGGCGCCGACCGTGCTGGCGGGGTTCCGCCGGACGGAGGCGCTGGGCGACACGCCGAACCTGATCGGCCGCGCGGTCCTGCGGATGCAGATCCAGCCGGCGACCGAGACGGCCGTCGAGTTCGCCGCCCGGACGGGCCACGGCCCGCTCGCCGCGAGCCTGGAGAGCCACATCGACCGCTCGATCGGCTCGCCCCAGACCGGACTGCTCTCGTTCGCGGAGGACTGGGCCGAGGAGTTCCCGGCGCTACAGCGGGCGGCGCACCTGCTCGCGACCGCGGAGAACGCGCCGCCCGACGAGCGCCAGCGGACGCTCGAACGGTCGCTGCGGGCGGTCCTCGACGGCACCCGCGAGGAGATGGCCCAGTTCACCAGCGAGATCCGCGGTCCGACGACGGGGCTGTACGCCTTCGGCGTGATGCTCCCGCTCGCGCTGGTGGCGCTGGTGCCGGCGATCGGCCTCGCCGGCGGGGCCGACGGCGGGTTCTCCCCCCCCATCGAGTTCTTCGTCCTGGTCTACGACGTGGCGCTACCGGCGGGACTGGTCGCCGCGAGCGTCTGGCTGCTCCAGCGGCGGCCCGTCGCCTTCCCGCCGCCCCAGGTAACGACCGCTCACCCCGACGTGGACGATCAGCGGCTGGTCGGGATCGGCGGCGGCCTCGCGGTCGGGCTCGCGGCCGCGGGCGTGACGGCGCTGCTCGGGTTCGGCTTCCTCGCCCCGATCGCCGGGGTCGGGCTCGGGCTGGGGACCGCGCTCCTCGCGATATTCGGCCCGATCAAGGCCGTTCGCGACCACGTCCGGGACATCGAGGAGCACCTCACCGACGCGCTGTATCTCGTCGGGCGGCAGGTCTCGGAGGGCCAGGCCGTCGAGTCCGCCATCGCACACGCCGGCGAGCGCGTCCCCGGGGAGACGGGCGAGGTCTTCGAGCGGGCCGCCGGGCTCCAGCAGCGACTCCACGTCACCGTCGACGATGCCTTCTTCGGCGAGTACGGCTCGCTGGCGGACGTGCCGAGCCCGCGGGCCCACGGCATGGCGTCGCTGCTGTCGATCGCCGCCCGCGAGGGGCGACCGGCGGGCAGCGCCGTCGTCGCCATGGCCGACCACCTCGAGGAGCTCCAGGAGGTCGAGGCCGAGGCCAAGCGGGAGCTGTCGTCGGTCACCGGGACGCTCGACTCGACGGCGGCGTACTTCGGGCCGCTGGTCGCCGGCGCGACGGTCGCGCTCGCGAAGCGGATCTCCGACAGCGAGGGCACGCGGGCCGCCAGCGACCAGATCGGGCAGGCGCTGTCGGCCGACCAGCTCAGCCTCGTCGTCGGCGTCTACGTCCTCCTGATGTCGGTGATCCTCACGACGCTCTCGATCGGGCTGCGCAACGGACTCGACCGCTCGCTCGTGGGGTATCACGTCGGCCGCTCGCTCGTCTCGGCGACGCCGATCTACGTGCTGGCGGTCATGGGAACCGTCACCGTGATCCAGATGTGACCGCGGTCGGCGAGTTCGGTGGTTTCGCACCGCGGCCCTCGCTCGTCCCGGACTCGCGACGACGTTTAAGTACGATGACGGAACCAAGCCCGGCATGGAGCTGGAGTCGCCGGCAGACGCGTGGTACGTGTGGTTCGGCGTCGCGCTGGTGAGCCTGGCCTTCGTCGGGGTGGTCGCGTCGTTCCCCTCGGAGCCGCCGCCCGACACGGCCGAGGCGGCCGACGCCATCGACCGCGTGACCGCCAGCGGCTACAACGCCACCGCCGAGTACGAGCACGACGCCGACCGGTGGTACGTCGCCAACAAGACCATCGTCATGAAAAACGACGGCGGGACGACGCGGGCGTCCCTCTCGTACGCGCGGGTCGTCCCGGTGTGGGCGGATCGGTCGCCGCCCGACGGGCCGGACGGGGATCTACGAGCGGTCCTCCGCGGCACGTCGGCCAGCGGCGAGTACGACGACCCGGCCGAGTTCAGAGCGGACGTGCGGAAGGCGTCCGAGTTCGCCGAGAACAGCATCGACGACCCGTCGGTCCCGAAGTGGCGCATCGCGGACGGGCGGCTGGTGGTCAGACACGTCAAATGGGGTGACTACCGTGCGACGCTGGTCACGGCGTGACTCGGGTCAGACCGAGCCGCTGGGGGCGCTGATCGCCGTCGCCGCGATGGCGATCGCGCTCAGCCTCTACGCCGGGTACGCCACCGACGTGCTGCCGGGCAGTCAGGACCGCGACGTGGCCGAGTCGGCCATCGACGACGTGTGGAACAAGCTTCAGGACTCGGGCGTCTATCCGGCGAACAAGGAGCTGGAGACGCTGTACAGCCCCACGTCGTCGCCCGGCCCCGGTCCGTCCGGGCTCCCGGAGGGGTACTACGTCTACATCAACGTCACGCGGACCGAGGTCGGGGACTCGGAGAGACAGGCGCTGTTCGTCTACGACAACCCCGATCCGTCGGTCCCTCGCGAGGAGAACGTTCGGCACATCGTCTACGGGCCCCAGGGCGACCACGACCACGAGGACGTTCGCAGCGAAGTCAGGGACTCCGGGCTGGGCGTTCCCGACAGCGCGAGCACGGCGAGCCGCCCGATCCCGATCCAGCGCGGCGCCGGCGACGTGGTCGCCGGCCGGCTGCACGTCGCGGCCTGGGAGCAGTGACTGGCGCGGCGTTCGCTCGGGCGGCTGCGTCCGACGAGTGTCCGGCCGGCGAGGGATGTCTGACGTAAAATACAAACCGACAGCGGCCGGGAGAGAGTGTATGGGACTTATGAGCAAGATCCTCGGCGAGTCCGGGGGTAGCCGGCAGAAAGAGGACTACGTCGAGATCGAGAGCGACGGCGTCGACGCGGGGGCGACGGCGGCCTCCCGTCAGGTCCGGATCGCGAAGATCGGCGACAAACAGGACGTCATCGACATCAAGGACGCCGTCTACGACGGCGACGTGGTGATCGCCGACATCACGCGCCACACGACGCAGGACCGGACGATGGAGCACATCACCGACGAGCTCAAGCAGGTCGCAAACGAGGTCGGCGGCGACATCGCCCAGAAGGGCGACGACCAGCTCATCATCACGCCACACGGCGTCGCCATCAACCGCGACCCGCTGGGTCAGTAACTCGCCGCTCGGGGAGTCGTCGACCGCCCGGGGAACCGCGCCGTGTCGGCCACCCCGTTCGCGACCGACGGGTCACTGGGGACGGTCCACCGGCCGACGGGGATTTCTCTCTCGGCGCTGTCAGGTGCCGGAAAGCATTTACCGGAACCGCCGGACTCCGATTGTGACCGCCTCCCGCGAGGTGGTTCGGACAGGAACTGTGGGGTGGCCCTACCCATGACCACAGTTCCGGCGGCTCAGGCCGGGATACTTGGTATTCGCCTCCGGGCGGGCGATGTGTGACAGTACGTCACAGACGTATTTAGGTTTGCCGCGCGCGCTCGCAACGGCGAGAACGGATTCGTCCGGACCGGTGTCCCCGTTTTCGGCGAGGCGGTCGAACTATCGGCGGTCGACGGTTCGAGCCACGCGTCGTGCCGCCGCGATAACGGCCCGTATCAGACTTCGTCGGCTTCGTCGGGGCTGTCCTCGACGGAGCGTTTCATCGAGTCGCGCCGGCTCTTGGCGTCGCGGCCGGTGGCTTCGAGCAGGAAGTCGTTTTTCGCGTCGACGGCGTCGGCCGCCGCGTCGGCCTCGCCCGCCGCGATGACCTCCTCGGCGGGACGCTCCTCGAAGTCGACCGCGAGCTTGTCTTTCTTGCCGCTGTACTCGACCGTCCCGGCCGTGATGCGCTCGAACACCGGATTGTCGGGGTCCTCGACCACGTGCAGGTCACTCCCCTTGAATTCCTCGGTGGTCGAGATGGTTCCGAAGTAGTCCTCGATCGTCGCCTCCATGTCTTCGATACGCTCTTCGAGGTGTTCTCCCCGGCGCATCTTGTACTCCCGCATGGGCGACCCTTTGCGAGCACCGTTCTTACCTTTTTCGAGCGCGCCGAGCCGGCGCCCCGCCGGCCTCGCCCGACGCCGGACCGCGCCGCCGCTCGGGGTCTGGTCGTCGGGACAAACGCTGCGGTCGTCGCTGAAGCGTCGCGACCGGCGGCCCGGTCACTCCTCGGCGACGGTGTCGGCGTGTTCGAGGAGCGTCCCGCGTCGACACTCCGGACAGAAGTCGCCGGCGCGCAGCGAGGTGGCGTCGGCCTCCGTCGAGAAGTCGCACTCCGAGCACTTGAACGTCCCCTCGGGGATGGTGATCGACGGCGTCTCCTCGCCGTCGAGCGACGGCCCGGCGGCACCGGGGTCCGTCGGCTGGTCGCGCTTGGTCTCCTCGGGCCAGTCGCCCATCGACTCGCCGCCGGTCGAGGGGCCCTCCTCCTCGGGCCAGGCACCGACGGCGCCGTCGTCGCCCGCCGTCTCGCCGCCCGCTTCGTCGCTCCCGTCGCTCGCGGTGTCCCGCGACCCCGTCGCGGGCGCGTCGACGGGGTCGGGACCGGTCGCCGCGTCGTCCGGGGGCGACCCGTCGGCGTCGGTTTCGGTGTCGGCGCCGCCTTCGTCGCCGCCGAGGATCTCGACCTCGGCGGTCTCGCCGGCGCGCTCGGCCGGGTCGGACGGCTCGTCCGGCCACTCGCCGGGGTCGCGGTCGTCGTCCCCCTCGGCGTCCGACGGCGGTTCGTCGGCGGTCGCGTCGCCGTCCTCGCCGGCGTCCCCCTCGTCACCGGCGGGCTGCTCGGCCTCGGGTTCCTCCTCGTCGGGCCACTCGCCGGGGTCGCGGTCGTCGCCCTCGTCGTCGCCGATGATGACCGCGTCGTCCTCGTCGGCGTCGACATCGGCCTCGGTGGCCGCGCCGTCCTCGGCGTCGGGGATGGTCGTCTCGGTCCCGCGGGCCTCGGCCTGGGCCGACGACTCGTCGGTGGCGTCGTCGTCGAGGATGACCGCGTCCGTGGCGTCGCCGGCGCCGACCTCGTCGCCGCTCGCGGCCGACTCCCCCGCGTCGGCCGTCTCCTCCGCGTCGACCGATCCCCCTGCGTCGGTCACGTCGGCGGTGTCGTCGGCCGCCTCGCCGGGCGTGGCCTCGAACTCGTCGGCGCCGCCCTCGGGCGTCTCGAGGGTCGTCACTTCCTTGTTCTCCGAGACCACGCGGCTCTCGCCGCAGCGGGAACAGGTCTCCATCTCCGTGATGGTGATGACGACTTCCGTCCCCTCCTCTTCGCGCTCCCGCTCGACGGTCGTCTCGCCGAAACTGTGTCCCAGGAGCGAACACTTGATACTCATTACCACGTGTTCGACCCCTCCGAACCATAAGCGTGCTGTTTGTCCGAACGCCGAGCAGTCGTGCGGTCCGACACCCGCCGAGCGGGGGCGTCGCGGGGGATACACGTAAGACCCGGCCAGCCGAAGGGAGTGGTATGCAGGCGAAACCGGAGTACCGCGACCGCGACGACGCCGAGGTCGCGATCCTGGACGCGCTGGCCGACCGGCGCGAGGAGGGGATGACCGTCTTCGAGCTCCGGTCGCGGGTCGACGTCGACATCGATACCCTGGAGACCGCGCTCGCCGACCTGAAGGAAGACGGGCTCATCGAGGCCCACCAGGAGGACCACCGGACGGTCATCTACCCCGAGGACGGCGTCGTCGGCCCGGTCGACCCCGACGACGACTCCGTCATCGGCCAGATCCGCGAGAAGCTCCCGTTCTGAGCGGCCGTCTCAGTCGTCGGCCGGCGCGGCCGCGCAGTTGTTCGGCCCGAGTTCGAGTTCGAACGCGGCGTCGTCGTCCGCCGACTCCCGTCCGAGGTTGACGGCGATTATCTCGGCGTGATTGGCCGGCCGCGGCGGCGTCCGCTCGGTGATCCGCTCGACGAACTCGGCCTCGCTCAGGTCGAACACCGGCAACTCGCGGCAGTCGCCCAGCCGCGCGGCGACGGCCCCGTCGTCGCCGGGGGCGGCGTCACCGCCGTGGTGTCCCGGCGCGACGAGCGTCCCGTCTGGGAACCGGGCGAAGCGCTCGGTGAGCGTCCGATAGAGCTCGCGGGCGAACGCGGGCGCCTCGTCGGCGCCCTCCTCCAGATCCGGGCGAGCGACGCCGTCGGTGAACAGGCTGTCGCCGGTCAGCAGCGCGTCGCCGACGGCGAAGGCCGTCATCCCGGTGGTGTGCCCCGGCGCGTGGACGGCCGTCAGCGACAGGTCGCCGACCGCGACGGTCTCGCCATCCTCGACCGTCTCCACGTCGTAGGTCACGCCGCGCTCGGCGGCCGCCGCGGGCAGCACCGGGGTCGCCCCGGTTGCCTCGGTCAGCGCCCGCAACCCGCTGACGTGGTCGGCGTGGACGTGCGTGTCGACGACGGTCGTTATCTCCGCGCCCCGGTCCGCTGCATCGGCGACGTATCGGTCGGTGAACGCCCGCAGCGGGTCGACGACCGCCGCCTCGCCGTCCGCGACGAGCGCGTATCCCAGACAGCCGCTGGAGGGCCGGCGGTACTGGACGAGCGTCGCCTCGGGCGCGTCGGGGAGCGCCCCCTCGACCTCGGTGGCGAGCAGTAATCTCGCCCACGCTTCCATCCCGCCGGCGAGGTTCCGGGCGTCGAAACCGGCGTCGGCCAGCGCCCGCGCGACCTCGCCGCTGGCCTCGCCGCGAGCGCAGACGACGGTGATCGGCCCCTCGCCGTCCACGTCGGCGACGAACCCGTCCAGATCCCCGGTCACCCTAGCCTGGAGGAACCGGTTGTACGGCTTCTGCGTGAGGGCGACGCCCGGGCCGGAGAGACGCCACCGCTCGACCTCGTCGCGGTCGCGGACGTCGAGCACGCGGACGGACTCACCGGCGTCGATCCGGGCCTGGAGGGCCGACGCGTCGACCTCGCCCGTGTCGTCGGTCATGCCGTCGGGTAGGGGCGCCGGCGAGATAAGCCCGCGGCCGGCCGCCGTCGGCGCGGGCGCAGCTGACCGGCCGCGAGGACCCGCGCGGTCGTATCGCTTAACCGTCGGCGCCGCGAGCGACCGGTATGCACCTCTCGGCATCGACGTGGCCCGAGGCCGACGCCGTCGAGACGGACCTGGCCGTGCTCCCGGTCGGCAGCACCGAACAGCACGGCCCCCACGCCCCGCTGGGGACGGACGCGCTGACCGCCGAGGCCGTCGCCGACGCCGGCGTCGAGGCCTACGACGGCGAGGTCGTCGTCGCCCCGACGATTCCCGTCGGCGTCGCCGAGGAACACCGCCAGTTCGCGGGGACGCTCTGGGTGAGCGAGGACACCTTCCGCGACTACGTCCGCGAGACCGTCGGGAGCCTCGCTCACCACGGCTGGGACCGGGTCGTCGTCGTCAACGGTCACGGCGGCAACGTCGCCCCCCTCCGAGAAGTCTGCGGCCGGATCACCCGCCACGACGACGCCTACGCCGTCGCCTTCACCTGGTTCGACGCCGTCGACCTCGACCGCGACTGGACGGGCGACCCCGACGCGCCACCGGTGGACCTCGACGCGATCCGGATGGGCCACGGCGGCCCCGTCGAGACCGCTCTCGTGCGCGCGGCGAATCCCGACCTGATCCGCGAGGACCGCCTCGACGACGCCGCCGCGGGCGCCGCCGACAGCTGGGGGGAGTGGGTGAGCGGAACCAATCTCGCCTACGACTCGGCGGAGTTCTCGGAGAACGGCACGGTGGGCGACCCCCGGGACGGGAGCGAGGCGCTCGGCGAGTGGCTGCGCGAGCGCGCGGCGGAGAAACTGGCGACGCTACTGGACGAACTCGCGACGCGGGACGTGTCGCGACCGGATCGGCGCTGAAGGGGAGACCCCTCCGTCGGACTCGCCGCTCAGGCCTCGGCTTCCTCGGCGTCCGCGTCGGCCTCGGCGTCGGCTTCTTCCTCGTCGGTCTCCTCGGTTTCGTCGTCGGCCTCGAACTCCTCCAGCGCGCTGCGGAGCTGCGGGACGGTGCTGGCCAGATCGCTGACCTCCTCGTGGGCCTCGGTCACGTCGTCGAGCAGGTCCTCGACGGCCTCGATCTCCTCGGCGAGGTCGTCGGCGTCCTCGAAGGCGTCGGCGCGCTCGCCCATCGTGTACCACTTCTTGGCGTCGACGAGGTGGTCCTCGGCGTCCTCGACGTCGAGCGCCGACCGGAGCGCGTTGAGCACGCCCAGCGTGTTGTCGGCGTCGACGTCCCAGACCGCGTCGGCCTCGGGGAGCGCCCCGCGGGCCTCGTCGAGGCTCGCCTCGACGTCCGCGCGCATCTCGCTGGCCGCGTCCTCGAACAGGTCGTCGTCGAAGGTCGCTTGACTCATGTCTCCCCCTTCGGCCCCGTCCGGTTTAAAAACACGCCTGGAACCGAAAGTGAAAAGCGCGGGTACAGCGGACGAACGACGCCAGCACGCCGACCCGACCGATCAGTTACGGTCCGGCGGTATCGATCCCGGCGAAGCGGGGGGCGTCACCACCGATCGTCGTCCCCGTCGCGGTCCTCGCGGTCGACATTCCAGTCGCCTCCGCCGCTCTCGCGGTCGTTCGGGCCCGAGTCGTCGCCGTCGCCCGGTCGGTCGGGACCGTCGTCGCTCTCCGCCGCGACGCCCGAGGTTCCGTCGCGGTCGTCACCCTCGTCGCCGCCGTCGGTGCGGACGGCCGCGCGGGCGTCGGGGACCACGTCGAAGTCGGGGTTCACGTCGCCGAGGACGAACAGGGCGTAGTAGCGCAGGAACGTCTGGAACGGGACCTGGATCAACAGCGCGCCGACGAACACGAGCAGGGCGTAGAGCAACGCGAGAACGAGTATCAGCGCCCCGACCGCGGTGTTCCCGCCCGCCATCGCGAGGGCGAATCCGATGGGGGCTCCGACGATCAGGAACGGGACGGCGAGGGCGATCAGCAACAGCACGAGCAGGAACCCCACGGCCATGGAGACGCCGATCCCGAGGAGAAAGGAGAGGAAGAGGTAGGCGACGAACTCCAGCGGCTCGTCGGTCAGCGTCCCCCAGAAGCGCCGCCAGGCCGAGAGGACGCCCCGGTCCTCCGCGAGCATCACCGGCACGACGAAGACGTTCGTGAAGCCCAGCAGCGTCCCGAGGAACAGGGCACCGACGCCCAGCACCGGGATCGCGAGGAATACGACGGCCAGGATCGTCCCGTCGTTCCAGACGGTCGGCGGCCACCCGCCCATCGACGCCCCGACCCCCAGCAGTATCGCCGCGGCGATCGTGATCGCTACGACCCAGACCGCCAGCCGGAAGGCGAACAGTCGGAGGCCGCGCCGCCAGTACCGCCCGACCGACCGCCGCAGCCGGACCTCCTCGTCGCGCAGCGCGGCGACGAAGGCGAACTCCATCGTCGCGCCGACAACCGAGTACAGCAGGAAGGCGGCGAGCCCGACGGCGGCGATCCCCAGTATCAGCGCCACCAACTCGGGCGTCAGCTCGGGCGCGATGTCCGGTCCGGCGGGGCCGCCGGGCGTCGGTTCGGTGGGGTCGGTGTCGCCACCGAAGCTCGTGGTCGGCGCGCCGGGGAAGGTGAGACCGGCGCCGCCGACGAAGAACATCACCACCGCGAGCCGGAACCACCGCACGCGGTCGACCGGGGTGAGGAACCGCTTGGTCGCCTTGATGGCGTCCTCGATATCGTTCAGGGCGGCGAGGGACATACCGAGTCGGTTGTCCGCCCAGTCACATATCTCTCGGGGTCGGTTCGACCCTCCGCGGGCCGCCGGAACCGCTCACCGGGCCGGCTCCGGCGGTCAGGACTCCGGGTCCACGTCGACGACCCGCATCAGCGGGTAGCCGTCCTGCATATCCATCCGCGTCCGGACCTCGTGGCCCTCGTAGTCGATCGTCATCTCGACCTCGACGAACCGGCCGGTCAGCTCCGTGTAGTCGGCCGCCGAGTCGGCCAGCTCCGCTTCGAGCGCCTCGACCAGCACGTCGACGGTGACCGACTCGCAGTACGGCTGGTTCTCGATGGCCTCCTCCATCGCGCGGGCGAGGCTGTCGGCGCTCGCCGGACTGACCGGCGTGCCGGCGAACTGATGGTACAGCGTCCCGAACTTGATCCCCGCCTCGAAACAGGCGGTCTGGGCGTCCGTGGCGTCCATACCGGTCGCTCGGTCGCCCGGGAGTAAGGGGTGTCGACTGGCGGGCGACGGTCCGTACCGCCCGCCAGCCCGAGGCCGGACGGGCTGCGATACCGGCGTCCCGCGAGCCTGCGCGGTGAAGAGTCGTCGATTCTCAGTGACAGGGAATCGCCGATCGGATTTTGTGACAGGTAGGAGAACGGTATCACATGGAGCTACAGGTAAACCGACTGGGCGTTCTCGGCGTCCTCGGCGTGCTCGGCGTCGTGACGAACGAACCCGCGCTCTACGCGCTGTTCGCGCTGTTCGTCTTCTTCGGTGTCGACCGGACGGTCGTCGTCCCACCGAACGACGACGACCCGGTCGAACGGTGACGAGCGCGGGGACACCTCGCCGGAAAAAGACGGAATCGCATCTTACTTACTGACCGGTCGCAAGGGTACACCTGAATGGACGAGCCGGTCTTACTCACAGGTGCAGGGGGCCGCGTCGGGCAGGCCGTGCTGGAGGGGCTCGCCGACGAGTACGAGTGGAAGCTACTCCTCCACAGTCCGCCGGACGACGAGCCCGACCACGAGTATCTCATCGGCGACGTGACCGACGAGGAGACCGTCGCCGAGGCGATGGACGGCGTGGGGGCCGTCATCCACCTCGCGGGGGACCCGCGACCGAGCGCGCCGTGGCCCTCGGTGCTGACGAACAACATCGACGGCACCGAGAAGATGTACGAGGCCGCCGTCGACGCCGGCGTCGAGAAGTTCGTCTTCGCCTCCTCGAACCACGCCGTCGGCGCCTACGAGACCGACGAGCGCACCCCCGAGATGTACCGAAGCGACGACGACTACCGCCTCGACGGCACCGAGTTCCCCCGCCCCGGCAACCACTACGGCGTCTCCAAGGCCGCCGGCGAGGTGCTCGGTCGCTACTACCACGACGAACACGGCATCTCCGTCTGCAACGTCCGCATCGGCAACCTCACCCGCGGGCACCCGCCCATCGACTACGAGCGCGGCCAGGCCATGTGGCTCTCCTACCCCGACTGCGCCCGCATCCATCGGTGCGCCCTCGAAGCCGACTACGAGTTCGAGATCGTCTACGGCATCTCCGACAACGACCGCAAGTACTACTCGCTGGAGCGCGCCAAAGAGGCGCTGGGCTACGACCCGCAGGACAACTCCGCCGAGTGGGACGGCGACGACCACGTCGCCGACTACGAGCGCGGAGTGTAGCGACTCCCGGCCCTCGACGACGCCCGTTCGCTTCCGCCCCCTCGAATCGAACGAACGCACGGCTTCGCCGCGAGTACGAGAGAGAACTGACACCTCCGGAACGCTTTACAGCCCTGATTTGAATGGTGGAAGCGGATGAAGCGACTCGGGCTTATCGTCGTGTTGGTACTGTTGGTCGCCTGTGTGCCGGGCGCGGTGCAGGCGGACGAGGACGAAATTCCGGACACCTGCGACTACACGCCGTACAACATCGAGGAACTGGAAGACCGCTACGACGCGAACGCCACGGGGGTCGGCGATGCGATCAACTCCCCCGACGACACCGACGCGTTGCCGTTTCGGGCGGACAGCGGCGATTACTTCGCCGTGACTATCTTCCACGAGAACATCGGTGACGAGGAACGGCGGCTCACGTTCGACCTCCCGCCGGACACCTCGGTGACCGAACAGCGGAACGTCGAGGAGTTCAACGACAGACTGAACTACCTCACCGTCTCCGACTCGTCGGAGAACGCGTCGTTCAAGTTCTACGCGGAGTCGGACGGGCCGGCCTGTCTCCGGATGTCCGAGAAGGGCCGGTTCTACGGCGAGTACAACTGGAGTTTCACGATCAGTCAGAACAACGAGCACCAGTGGTATCCGGCGCCGGACGGTTCGACGCCCACGCCGACCCCGACCCCGACGCCCACG
This sequence comes from Halosimplex pelagicum, assembly GCF_013415905.1. Classification (GTDB taxonomy): domain Archaea; phylum Halobacteriota; class Halobacteria; order Halobacteriales; family Haloarculaceae; genus Halosimplex; species Halosimplex pelagicum. The sequence goes on from NZ_CP058909.1 coordinate 64,402, forward strand.
CCCACGCCCACGCCGACCGCTACTCCGGCCCCGACGGCCACGGCGACTCCCACGCCCACGGCAACCCCGACGCCGACCCCGGTCCAGACGCTCTCGGCGACTGCGACGGAGCCGGCGTCGGAACCGGGCGACTCGTCGAGCGAGCCGACCGACGCTTCGACGACCTCTGACGGCGACGACATCCAGGACAGCGACGGCGACGGCGTGATCGATTCGGAGGACTACGCGCCGAACGACCCCGACGTACAGGAGAAGAGCGACCTGGTCGACACGACGGCCAGCGGGTCCGGGGCCGGCTTCGGCCTCGGGCTGACCGTCGCCGCGCTCGCACTCGCGGCAGTCGCGGCCACGCGGCGGTCCTGACGGTCCGGCGTCGCGTCTCACCAGTTCGAAGCGGAGCGACCGCCCGGGGACGGGAAACCGCGGACTACTCGGAGGGGAAAATTTCGATCCAGTCCGCGGTCGTCGACCGCGGGACCGGCGGTTAGTTTCGTTTGGTTCGCACGTCGCCCTTGTCGCGGGTCTTGTCCTCGCAGTTCGGGCAGACGCGCGGCTGATCCATCCCGTTCGGCGCGAACACTCGCACGTACGATTTCGTCACGACGGCGTCGCAGTTCCGGCAAGTGGGCACACCGATACGTGTGCGAACAGACGGATAACGCTTGTTTTCGCTCACTCGCTCGTCGTGTCGATCCCGAGCGCCCGATTCAGCCCGCAGAAACACGTCACGGCGTTGAACCCCAGGCCGAGCGCGGCGACGCCCAGCAGGAGGCCCCGCGAGCGCTCGCCACTCGCGAGCGCCCTCACCGCGACGAGGGTCAGTAGCACCGCGACGATTCCACGGGCCAGACGGTCGCGTCCGCCGACGTTGGATTCCATACGCGGCCGTTGGGGCGCCACCGTCTCAAAGCCACCGACGCCGCTCCCGCTCAGTCCTCGACGACCTCGGCACCGGACGCGTTGGCCATCACGCTGCGCATCCCCTTCTCGGCGTTGTGCTTGCGGGTGTAGCCCTCGCCGCTGGACGCGATGACGTTGCCGTTGCGGTGGACGAGCCGCCAGCGCCACTCGTCGGCCCGGTCGCGGAACAGCTCGAACCGCGCCTGACTCACCACCGGCGCCGCGGCCGCGACGACCGACGCGGCCGGCCGCTCCCCGGTCGGCGCGACCCCCGGGACCGTGACCGCCGAGTCGTCGACGGTGTCGCTCGATCCGTCCGCTTCCGCAGCGGGCTCCTCGTCGGCGGCCGGCTCTGCATCGGAATCGTCCGGTTCGGCCCCGGAATCGTCCGACCCGGCTTCGCCGTCCGCCGATTCGCTCCCGGCGGTCTCAGCTACCGGTTCCGCTCCGGCGGCGGCGACCGTGGCGGTCTCGACGGCCGGTCGCTCGGCGGCCGGTTCGTCCCCCTCGCCCGACTCGCTCGCGTCGATGGCTTCGTTCGCCGAATCGACGCCGGGTTCGCCGGGTTCGTCGCCGGGCGCCCACTCCAGTTCGACCTCGATCTCGACCTCGTCGTCCTCGCGCTCGTACTCGACCTCGAACTCGAAGGCGTCGGGCACGGCGGCGGTGAGGGCGTCTTCCCCCTCGCCGAGGGCGACCGCCCCGGCGTCGACGCCGTCGGCCAGGTCCCGGAGGGCCGCGGCCGCTTCGGCCCGCGTCGCCGTCCGCTCGCTCTCGAACGCCTCGTCGGCGTCGTCCGAGGGCACCTCGCGGGGTTCGTCATCGGACGCCTCGTCGGTCGCGTGATCGTCGGGCATGCGTCGAGGTAGGGGTCCCGCGCGGAAAACAGTTGACCGGCGCGCCGTCGCGGGCCGCGACGACGCGGGAGCCGGGGCGACTCGGGGTGACTTGCCGCTCACCGCTCGTCGAACAGCCCGTCCACGTCGGACTCGCGGTGCTCCCGCCGGTCGACGTGCTCGGAGAGTCGCTGAGCGACGATCGGCCGGCTGTCGGGGTCGCGGACGAAGTCGAGGACGAACGTGACGAACTGGCTGCCCTCGTCGCCGGATTCGAGATCCGCGCGGGCGAACTCGACCGCGCGCTCGATCACGCCTTCGTCGTAGCCCAGCTCCTCCGCGAGCACCTCGGCGGCGACGGCGCTCGACTCGAAATCGAGGTCCGCGAGCGCGAGCGGTCCGCCCTCGTAGGTGAGCGCGGGCGCGGGCGCTCGCTCGATGCGCTCGGGGTCCCGTTCGAGGGCGGCGAGGTACTCGCGGACGCGACCGACGTTCACGCCGCGGTAGTCGGCGGGGAGGTCCGCGAGGTACTCGCCCGCGCTCGCGGCGAGGCCGGTGGCGCCCGACCAGTTGCGATGCCGGGCGTGGTGGACGGCGGCGGTGAACTGGATGAGCCCGTGGAGCAAGCGCTCGTCATCGCCTTCGTCGAGGGCGAGCCACTCCTCCTCCCAGGCGTCGTGGGCGGCGTGGTAGCGGCCGGCGTTGTAGACGGCGACGCCCGCACGGAGCTGTGCGTCCATGGCGACGAGTGAGGGCGCCGGGGCGAAAACACCTACGGGCCGGCGTCGTCGTCGGGGCCCCCGGTCGTGTCGTCGGGTCCACCGATTTCGGCCACAGCGGCGCCGCCCTCGGTCGCGGCCTCGTAGTGGCGGACCAGGGCGTTGACGAACGCGAACTTCAGCGCCATCGAGAGGGCGGTCAGCACGGCGGTCGACTTCGGCTTGCGCCGGTAGGCGGCGTACAGGGCGCCGACGGTCACCGGCAGCGTCGCGGCGTCTAACGACCGGAGGAGTGCGCCGTGTTTCCCGCGGTCGACCCAGTAGCGCTCGGCCTGGATCACGTCGCTCGTCCAGGCCTGGGCGTCGTCGGGCTGGGGGAGCACGACCGGGTTGACGGCGATGGCCGCGACCGCCGCGACCAGCAACCGCTTGCGCCGCGTCAGGATAGCGTACACCAGCACCGGGAACGCGAACACGCGCGTCCACCCGCTCCAGGGGTTGGCGTGCCGTTCCCAGAGGAACTCTGCGAGTCGTTCCGATGGCACTGTGGTCGACACGCCAGTGACTTGGTAACAGACGGCAATAAGCGTGGGGTCCGATCCGGCGGATGGCGACCGGGTCGTCACTCCGCGACCGGGTCGGACGAGTGCGGCGGCGCCGTCGGCCACTCGATCTCGTCCTCGTAGCGCCGCACCAGCGCGTCGACGAACGCGAGTTTCAGCGTCATCCCGACCGCGCCCGCGACAGTGGCACCGCCCACGTCGCGGCGGTAGGCGGCGTAGACGGCGTACAGCGTCGCCAGTCCGTTCCCGACGTTGAGCAGTTGGAGCGCGCCCAGTCGGTCGCCGCTCTCGCGCCAGCGCCGCTCGGCGAGGACCACCTTCGTCATCCAGGCGTCGGCGTCGTCGGGCTTCGGGAAGAGAACGGGGTTGGCGAGGGTGAACGCGACCGTCGCGGCGAGCAGTCGCCACCGGCGGTGATACACCGCGTACAGCAGCGCCGGCAGCGTCAGCGTCCGCGACCACCCGCTCCAGGGGTTGGCGTGGCGGTCCCAGAACGTACGCCAGGCCCGCGCTCGGATCGACTCGTCCATAGGCCCCCATCGCAGGGGACGGTCAAAAGTCCTTACAGGTCCTCGACGAGTTCGATGCCCCAGCCCTCCGGACCGGTGATAAAGGCGACGCGGGAGTCGAACTCCTCCATCGTGATCGGGCCGTCGTCGACCCGTTCGTCGTCCAGGGATTCGAGCGCCGCGTCCACGTCGTCGACGGTGACCGCGACGTGCTCGAAGTCGCCGGTGTCGACGGGGCCGTCGGCCTCGACCAGCTGGAGCGCGGCCGGGTCGTCGGTGTCCTCGTCGGCGGGGTCGCCGATGAAGACGTTGCGCGTGCCGTCGTCGGTCTCGAACTCCCGCAGGACCTCGTAGCCCACGAGGTCGGCGTAGAAGTCGACGGTCGCCTCGATGTCCGCGACGCGGATGGACGTGTGTCTGAGTGTCATCGGGAGACCCGTCGCAGAGTCGGGGCTTAAACGCACCGCGACGGCTCGCGCTCGCGGACGGCCGCCGGTCCCGCCGCTCACTCCTCCCGGTCGGTCCAGAAGTCGAACGAGCGGCCGGGCACGAAGATGTCGAGGCCGACCGCCGGTTCCTCGCTCTCGTTCTCGACGCGGTGGGCCTCCCACGGGTCGAGCCACACCGAGTCGTGCCGTTCGAGGCGCTCACTGGCCTCGTCCGTATGCACGGTCAGCTCGCCGTCGAGAACGAGACACACCTGTCCGTTCTCGTGGTCGTGCATCGGTGAGCTATGCCCGGGCGGCTTCTCGAAGTACTCCAGGCTCACGTCGTCGTCGCCCGCCAGCGCGACGCGGCGCCACCCCTCGTCCGGTTCGTACGTCTCCGCGTCGTCGAAACTGACTCGTTCCATGCCGGGGAGTCGGCCGCTCGGAACATATCTCTGGGGGCCTCTCACCGGCTCGGTCCCCGACTCACCGGTCCGTTCCGCGGAACAACTTAAACGGTTCGCCGCGCTTCCGGCCGCGAAGCGAGGCTTTCAGGTATAACCGGTAGGGGGTCCTATCGGGAGATATGACGGACACCGAAACCGTACACAACGCCGGCCGACCGGCGACCGACGGATCGACGGACGGACGCGACCCCGTGCCGGCGGCGGTCGACTGGATACTGGGTATCGTGACCGGACTGATCGGACTCGCGCTGACGGCGGTCGGCGCCGCGATGTACGCCCGCGTCGACCGAGCGCTGCTCACCGATTTCGTCACCAGCGAGGGGGTGGAGGTGAACGGCATCACGCCCGCGGAGGCCGTCACCGCCGGCGTGCCGTTCGTCGACTGGCTCGCCGCTGGCATCGCCGTGACCGGGCTCGTGCTGGTCGTCGCCGCCGCGGCGTTCGTCGTCGCGCGCCGGCGCACCCGCCGCCGGGTCGCTCGCGAGGGCGGGACGACCGCGACGTTCCGCGCCTGCGCCGTCTACGGCGCCGCGGTGACGGCGCTGGTCTCGTTCATCCCCGGCGCGGCGGTCGCGGGCGGCGGCGTCGCGGCGTACCTGTACGGCGAGGACGGCTCCGGCCTGCGTATCGGCGCCGTCGCCGCGTTCCTCGGCTGGGCGCTGTCGCTCCCGCTGCTCGTGGCCGTTTCGGCCGGGTTCCTCGCCGGCGCCGACGCCATCGGCCAGCTCGGCGGCGGCGTCGCCCTCGTCGCGTTCGTCACGGTCGGCGAACTGATCGCGCTGGCGATAAACGCCGGACTGGGCGCCCTCGGCGGCTTCCTCGTCGACAAGTTCGTCTGAGGTCGGGCGCTCGTCCGCCGTCGATGACCGCTCGAACCCGCTCGTCGAGGGACGCGAAGCTCGGCGAGTCGCGTCGACAGAAACGTCCGAGCGGAGATTCGAACTCCGGTCCCTGGCTCCGCAAGCCAAGAGGATAGTCCACTACCCTACCCGGACTCACTTCTACGTACCGCGGTTGATTGTAAAGGGGTTACGATCCGTCCGGGCAGTGTCAAAGGGTCGCTTGACCGTCGACAAGGCCCTTTATCAGACCGCTCGTCTCTCGGGTCGTGAAGCGACGCACCCTCCTCCGCGGCCTCGGCGCCGCGGGCACGCTCGCCCTGACCGGCTGTCTGTCCGACGGATCGGGCGGAGCACCCACCGATACGGACGGACCGTCGGAGACCGACGAACCGACCGACACCGACACGCCGTCCGACGACCCCGCGACCACCGACCCGGCGGCGACGCCGACTGACCGGAGCGGCGACACGGTCACCGAACCCGACCCAGATGGAACCGACGACCCGAGTGCCACCCCGAGCGACTCGCCGGACGACACCGCGAGCGAGACGCCCGACGGCGAGCCGTCGGCGACGCCCAGCGGGGTGGCCGACCGGTCGTTCGATGTCACCGACAGCGGCTGTGGCACACAGACCGACGACGCCTCGGTCGCCTTCGACGGGGACGGCGCGACGGTGACGGTTACCGGGACGATCTGGGGCAACGACGCGTGTTACACGGCCGCCCTGTCGGACGTGCGCCTGGACGGCGACGAACTCACCGTCGTCGTCGGCTCGATGTCCGACGCGGGCACGGACACGGCCTGCGCACAGTGCATCACCGAGATCGACTACGAGGCGACGGTGACACTCGACGGCGCGCTCCCCCAAACCGTCACCGTCGTCCACGGCCACGGCGAGGAGGACACGCGCGTCACGTCGACGACGCGGTGACCGCGCCCGAGACGGGTGACTGCAGTCGACGGCGAGGGTGAACGACCTCGGCGCGCTCGCGGTCCCGAGACGACGGCGCGCGCTCGCACCACTCTGTGTCTCCCGTGCCGACGGAACACCCGCGAGCGACGCGAGACGTGTGGGCGACTGCGGGCGAGAGAACGCGGAGAATCGTGTTCGGACGACGTTACGCCGGTGACCAGCCGCATACCGAGCAGTCTGTGGCGGTCGAGTCGTGCAGTCCCCCGCAGTCGGGGCACTGCTTCTTGTTGTAGTTCTCTTCCCAGCCCGCCTCCTCGACGTCGTGTCCGCGGTCGGTCAGAAACTCGTCGAACATGTCGTCGGTGCTCGGTGCGGACGCCATACGTGCTACGCTATACCACACCAGCATATAGGTCTATTGGTATGCGAAACCTTTGCACACTAACTCGGGGTTCGAGGGGCGCGAGCCGGTCCGTCGGAGCGGGTGCGTGCCGGGCGTCGGCGACCGAACGAACCCAAGGACATATGCCACAGTTGTCCGATACACCGGCCATGGCACGGAAACGGGCGAGTCGTCGTCGATTCCTGGCGACCGTGCTGGGTGCGTCGACGGTCGGACTGAGCGGGTGCGGTTCCGACGGCGACGCGACGACGACACCGGGGGACGCGGGCACAGAGACGCCGACGGACACGCCGACGCCGACCGCGGCGGCGACGCCGACCGACACACCGGAGCCGACGGACACGCCGACGGACACGCCGACGCCGACCGACACGGCGGAACCGACGGCCACCGCGACGGCGACGCCGGGCGCGTCGTCGTTCGCGTCGTGGCCGACGTTCATGCGCAACGACGAACGCTGGGGCCACCACTCGGAGGCGACGGGCCCACACGAGAGCGTCACAGTCGACTGGCGGGCGGAGTTCGACCAGGACGAGGTGAACGCGACGCCCGTGCTGGCCGACGGGACGCTGTACGTCGGCGCGGGCGGTTCCGGCGACGACGACGGCTCGTTCCACGCGCTGAACCCCGTGACCGGTGAGACGAAGTGGTCGAAGGACCTGGCCGCGCCGGTCACCAGCGCGGCGGCGATCGACAGCGGGTTCGCCTACTTCGGGACGACCGACGGCGTGTTCTACGCCCTGAACACCGACGACGGCTCGGTGTTCTGGGAGTGGGACCTGGGGTCGACGGAGGACTTCACGGCGCCCGTCGTCGTCGACCGGGGCATCTACGTCGGGTCGACCAGCAGCCGGCTCTACAAGTTCGACGCCCTCGACGGCGGCCTGGAGTGGAACCAGAACACCTACGGCGTTATCACCGCCCCGCCGGTCTACGTCGACGGGATGGTCTACGCCACGAGCGCCGACCACGAGCTCTACGCGGTCACCGCCTCGGGAGACCTCCAGTGGACGAAGGACCTCGACGGGGGCGCCAACGGCGTCTCCCACCGGAGCCGGCGCCTGTTCGCCACCAGCGAGAACAACACCCTCACGCAGGTCAACGTCCGCGGCAGCACCGGCTGGGAGACCTCCCGGGGCGAGGCGTTCGCGGCGACGCCGGCCGTGACCGAGGACCACGTCTTCGCCGGCACCCGCGAGGGGACGCTGTTCGCCTTCGACGTCAACGACGGCCGGGAGATGTGGCGAGTGACCGACCCCAGCGGGGGCGTCACCGCGCCGCCGGTCGTCGCCGACGGCACCGTCTACGTCGGCTCTCGCGACGGCAACGTCTACGCCGTCACCGCCGACACCGGCGACCTGGAGTGGTCGTTCGCCACGAGCAACAACATCGAGGAGGCCGCGCCCGTCGTCGCCGGCGGCCGCGTCTACATCGGCAGCCAGACGGCACCTTCTACGCGCTCGGCGAGTAGTCGGGGCGGTCACCACACCGCCGCCGCGAGCGTCGATCCGACCCAGACGGCCGCGAGCGCGCCGACCAGGTTGACCGCGGCGTTCGCCAGCGCCCGGCGGCGCTCGCCGGTCTCGAACAGCCGCACGGTCTCGAAGGCGAACGTCGAGAAGGTCGTGAACGCGCCGCAGAAGCCGGTCCCGAGCGCGAGCACCGCGCCTTCGCCGACCGGCGCCGCCAGTATCGCCCCGAGCGCGAGACTTCCGAGGACGTTCACCGCCAGCGTGTCGCCGGTGCGGGCGTCGATGCGCTCGCCGAGCAGATGGCGAGCGAGCGCGCCCGCGACGCCGCCGAGGCCGACGAGGACGACCGGGTTCACGACACCCACCTCGCGAGCCAGCGGCCACAGAGGACGCCGGCGATCCCGACCGCGTAGTTCGCGGCGACGTTGGCGGCCGCCAGCGTCGGCCCGCTCGCGGCCAGTTCCGGACCCGCCGATCCCGCCAGTCGCGTCGTCTCGACGGCGAACGTGCTGTAGGTCGTGAACGAGGAGAGGAATCCGGTGCCGACGACCAGCCGCGTCTCCGCGCTGAGCGCGTCGGCGAAGTGCCGTTCGTACAGGACGACGCCGAGCGCGAAGCTCCCCAGGCCGTTGACGGCGAGCGTTCCCCACGGGAAGGTTCCGGGGAGCGCGAGCGCGAGCGCGTACCGTAGCGCCGCGCCCGCGAAGCCCCCGACGGCGACGAGCGCGAGCGGTTCCAGCCGGGCCAGCGCGTGGTCGTCGGCCATTCGCCCCAACGGACCGTCCGCCGCTACTCCTGTGTTTCCATTCGACGCTCGCTGAGTGCCGTTCGAACGGCCGGGGATCGACGACCGCGAAGCTTCCCGCCCGATCCGTGGAAAACCTTCGCACGAGCGTTTATGCCCGGGAACGGGACCAGGGCCGTCCATGGAGCCACGAGCGCTCGCGGGAGACGAACGCGCCATCGAGGGACTGCCCATCAGACTCGTCATCGCCCTGGTCGTCGGGGTCGCAAGCCTGAGCGTCATGATGAACACGCTCGGCGGGATCCAGACCCTGGGCGTCACCGAACTCGACGTGAAACCGACGCCGGAGGTGATCGACGAGGCCAGCACCGACCTCACCGTCGAGGTCGTCAGTCCGAACGGCGACCGCATCGCCAACGCGACCGTCGTCGCGTCCGGCGGCACCGCGACCCTCGGGTCGGTGGCGACCGCGCGGACGGACGCCAACGGGACCGCGACGCTGTCGCTGTCGCCGTCGCTCGGGCCGAATCAACAGGAAGGGACGATACAGTTCGACGTGAAACCGCCCGCGGGCGGGCAGTACGCCGACGAGCGCGGGAACACGGAGGTGCTGGTCGTGGCGGGAGGATAGCCGTCGCGACCGGCTCAGCGCCGGACCGCGTCGTCCCAGTCGATCCACTCCTGCTCCCAGCCGGTGCGGCCCTCGGCGTTGCGACGGGCGAACTCCCGGTCCTCGCGCCGGGTGCGGTTGCGCTCGACCGTGTCGGCCTGTTCGCCCTCGACGAGCATCGGCTGGAAGGCGACGCCGCCGAGGCGCTCGGCGACCTCCCCGTCCTCGACGATCGCGAGGTGTTGCTCGCCGGTGCCGTGGGGCATGACCAGCCGGCCGTCCTCGGCGAGCTGGTCGACCAGCGCCGCGGGCGGGCTGACCGCCGCCGCCTCCAGCAGGATGCGGTCGAACGGCGCGTACTCGGGGAGCCCGTCGGCGCCGTCGCGGCGGTCGACGAGCACGCCGCCGTAACCCGCCTCGGCGAGGTTCCCTCTGGCCTCGATCACCAGTCGACGCGTGATGTCGACGGCGTGGACGTGCTCGGCGCCGGCGAGTTCGGCGACGACGGCTGCGGTGTAGCCGACGCCCGCGCCGACGACGAGGACGGAGTCGCCCTCCCGCACGTCGAGCGCTTCGAGCAGTCGCGCGACGGTGCTCGGCGCGAGCACGCGGGTCCCCAGCCGTTCGAACGGCCGGTCGGCGTAGGCGCCGCGGTCCTCCGCGACGAACGCCTCCCGGGGCACCTCGCGCATCGCGACGGAGAGGGCCTCGCTCCGGAGACAGCCCTTGCTCTCGTGTTCCAGGCTGTCGACCATATCGTCGCGCAACACCGCGGGGTCCATGCTCGCTCGTCCGCCCTCGACGGTAATGAATCACGCGGACCGACCGCCGGCGGACCCGCCGGTCGGGCCCACCGAGCGGCGGCCTCGGCGATCCGTCCGCTTACTGCAGCTCGACGAACCGGACGCCGCCGTGCTCGTCGCGCTCCAGCGACCCGTCGGCCCGGCGGCGGGCGCGGACGAGCGTCTGGCGCCGGTCGCCGATGGGCGCGAGCAGATATCCGCCGGGGCGGACCTGCTCGACGACGGCCTCGGGGAGCTCCGGCCCGGCACAGGTGAGATACGCGCGGTCGTAGGGGGCGTGGTCGGCCCACCCGTCCTTGCCGTCGCCCGCCCGCACCGAGACCTCGCCGTAGCCCAGCCGGTCCAGTCGCTCGCGAGCCTCGTCGGCCAGCGAGTCGTGGTATTCGACGGAGAACACGTGTTCGGCGCCGACGAGTTCGGCCGTGACGGCGGCGTGGTAGCCGCAGCCGGTGCCGACCTCCAGTACGTCGTCGCCGGGGGCGGGATCGAGCAGGTCGGCCATGATCGCGACCATGTGCGGGGCGCTGATGGTCTGGCCCTCGCCGATGGGCAGCGGCGTGTCGCGATAGGCGTCCTCGCGGCGCTCGGCGGGGACGAACTCGTGGCGCGGGACGGCGGCGACGGCCTCGCGGACGCGGTCGTCGTCGATCCGACCGTCCTCCGCGAGCCGTTCGACTAGCCGCTCGCGGGCGGCCGCGAAGTCCACGCTACCACGCCGACCAGGCCGACGAGGACTCGTCGCGCGCGTACAACCGGTTGATGTCCTTCGCGAACGCGCTGTCGCCGTCGAAGTCGAGCTTGTCGTACTCGTAGCCGACGGCGTCGTCGCGGATGTGGATCCCCTCGATCGTGAACTCCTCGCCGCCGAGTTCGTCGGTCTCGCCGACGACGAACTCGTAGTCGCCGGGCACCTGGACGGTCATCGACTCCGTCTCGTCGTGGGTGCCATCCTTCGGGTGCAGCGTCAGGTTGACGCTGACGTTGCCGACCGCGCGGGTCCAGATGGTCCCGACCTCCTCGGCGGTCGTCTCCTCGACGCGCCGCTCGCCGTCGAGTTCGAGGCTGGTGATCCGGGCGGTCACGATCGCCTCGTCGGTCTCGAGGAGGAACTCCTCGCCGACGGCCAACTGCTCGCCCTCGGGCACGTCGGCGGTGGCGGTGAACGAATCGCCGTCCTGGGAGACGACCACGTCGCGTTCGTACTCGGTCGTCGACTCCAGTTGCTGCTTGTGGGTGTGGCCACAGTCGGTACAGCGGATCGTGGCGTGGCCGCCGCCGGTCGTGAGCACCTCGTGAACCGTCTCCAGCGAGGGCGAACACGACGGGCAGGCGACGGCGACCCGCTCTGCGGACTCGGTCATACCTCCGTGTTGCCCCCCAGCGCGTAAAAGTCCGCTGAGTCGACTCCCAGTCCCCCCGTGGCCGGGCCCGCCGTCGGCCCGACCGGGGAAGGGAGCGTGTTCGCCCTCGGCGATCCCGGTACGGGGCGAATATTCACGGTGCCCGGGATCGAACGAACGCGGCATGGTACCCGAATCGGGGGATCCGAGCGGCGAGTGGCGGGAGGGGCTCGGGGACGGGGGACGACTGCAGCGACGCCGGATCGCCGTCTTCCTCGGCGTCGCGTTCGGCGTCTCGTGGGCGACGGCCGCCGTCATCTACGCGCTGGGAGGTATCGGCGCCGGACCGACGCTGGCGCTCGGGATCCCGCTGTGGCTGGTCCTGCTCGCCGGCCCGTACATGTGGGGGCCGGCCGTCGCCCACCTGGCGACGCGGTGGCTCACCGACGAGGGGTTCGACCGCGGGGAGATGCTCCTGCGCGTGCGGACGCGGCCGCTCCCGTGGCTGCTGGGCTGGGTCGGCCCGCTGGTGCTGATCTTCGCCGGCGCGGCCCTGTACTTCCTCGTCTTCCCGGGCCGGTTCGGTGGGATGGCGGCGGTCGCGGACCTGCTGGCGACGGTGGAAGAACAGACCGGACAGGCGGTCCCGCTGTCGCCGACGGCGTTTCTCGCGGTGCAGATCGTCCAGGCGCTCGTGGCCGCCCCGCTGCTGAACGGCGTCGCCACCTTCGGCGAGGAGTTCGGCTGGCGCGGCTACCTGCTGCCGAAGCTCGCGCCGCTGGGCTGGCGGCGGGCGCTGCTCGCCCACGGCGTCGTCTGGGGCGTCTGGCACTGGCCGGTCATCGCGATGGGGTACAACTACGGGCTGGACTACACCGCCGCGCCGTGGCTCGGCCTGGTCGCGATGACCGTCGCGACCGTCGGGCTGGGCGTGTTCCTCGGCTGGGTCACGCTCCGGAGCGGGAGCGTCTTCCCCGCCGTCGTCGGCCACGCGATGATAAACGGCAGCGCCGGTCTCGCGACGCTGTTCGCCACCGCCGTGCCGAACCGCGTGTTCGGCCCGACGCCCGTGGGCCTGATCGGCGTCGTCCCGTGGTTCGCCGTCGCCGCCGTCCTGTTCGTCCGGACCGACTGGCTCTATCCCGGCGAGTCGGGACGGGCGGACTCCGGCGCGGAAAGCGTCTGAAAGCGGCTCGCTCGGTCGACGGCGGTTCGGTTGGGTCGCCGTCGGCGTCGACCGGGTCCGGCGACGATCCCGTCGAGGTGGATCGGTGCCGCGGTGTCACCGCCGCACCGGCGGTCCGCGGCGGCGGTCGATAGGTACAACGGCTGTTTGAGTCTCGCGAAGGGGTTTATGAGGAGGGTTCGTACGACAGGACGCCTTCCGAACCCACCCCTGTCCGCTGTCGGCCCTCCACTCGCCCTGTCCCCGTCCCGTCTCGTCCCATCCCGTTCCATCCGCTCCGTTCCATTCCGCTCCATCCGCTCCGTTCCATTTCGTTCCGATTTCCACGCCGTCTCAGGGTCGTGGCCGTCCCACCCGAACGACTCCGTTCGCTCAGTCCATCGTCTCGGTATCGGCCGCCAGCCCGTCAAGGAGGTACTCGGCGGTGGTCCGGGTCGTCGCCAGCGGCGTGTCGTGTACGTCGCAGATCCGCAACAGGGCGCTGATGTCCGGCTCGTGGGGCTGGGCGGTCAGCGGGTCCCGGAGGAAGATGATCCCGTCGAGGCGGTCCTCGGCGACCTCGGCGGCGATCTGGGCGTCGCCGCCGATCGGCCCCGACTCCTTGCGTTCGACGGTGAGTCCGGTCTCCTCCGCCACTCGCTTGCCGGTCGTGCCCGTCCCGACGAGATCGAAGGTGGCGAGCAGCGACTCGTAGCTCTCCGCGAGGTCGATCATCTCGGGCTTCTCGTCGTCGTGGGCGATGAGCGCCAGGCGCGTCATACCGACGGGTTCGCGCCCTGGGGGGTTAGGCCTGTCCCGCCGCTATCGGACCGGTCGAACGGACACCGGTCGGCGGTCTGCGGTCGGCTCGCCCCGGGCCGCTCACTCGGGGTCGACGGTGACGTGGCCGCCGCCGTCGATCGCGACCTCGTGGTCCTCGACCGCGAAGGTCAGCGACTCCTCCTCGCCGTCGCCGTCGAGCAGCGTCGCGATCTCGTCGAGGTCGACGTAGGACTCGGCGTCGTCTATCTCGTCGGGTTCGAGGTCCGTCGCGTCCGCCACGGCCGCCCGTACGGCCTCGTCGATCGGTCGTGGACTGACCCACCCGTCGCTCTCGTCCTCGCCCTCCCCTGGGGCGAGTACGTACAGGTCCTCACTGGCTGGCATACCCCGTACGTCACCGTAGCGGTATATAGTACTACGACTGCGATTTCAGGCTCTGAAAGAACTGCCCCGCCCCGTCCGTCGACTCCGAGCGACGACGCGCCCGCCGGCGGGAGCGTTTTTCACGTCCCGCTTCGCCCGCTTCGCGGACCCGCTGCTGTCCGCGTCGGGTCCGGACGGCCCGCTCGCGGACGAGGCGTCACGAGCGAACGGGAAGATCCGAGAGAAATCGGGGAACGCCCCGATACATCGGTGTTGGAGGCGTCGTCCGGAATTGGATGTCAGAGGCACGGTCCGGTTGGCTCCCCCCAACACCGTTCGTACAATTCACCACAGCCTCGATTAATCTTTCGGCCTGGTTGAACAAGCACTCTTAACTGTCGGACGGGTCGCCCGTCGTCGAGACCGGCCGCGGTCACTCGATCCCTTCGCGCTGGTAGCTCCCGTCGTAGGTGTCGGCGTGGTTCGCCTCGGCGAGGACCAGCTGGGCGATCCGGGCGCCGCGTTCGAGTTCGACCGGGTGGTACACCTCCAGCAGCCCCTCGCCGCGGCCCTCGTAGCCGGCGTCCCAGACCGCGGTGTCGAGCATGCAGGAGTTGCGCAGCAGCGACGACCGCGGGTAGAGAAAGCCGACGTGGCCCTCCGGGATCCGGACGGTGTCGGCGTAACCGACGACGTAGCCGCCGGGGTCCAGCCGGTAGACCGCCGTCTTCTCGTCGCCGTCGCCCCCGTCGCCGTCGCCGCCCTCGTCGGGGTCGAGTTCGCGGCGCTCGCCGACGGTCTTGCCGTCGGTGCCGACTCTCCCGGGTTCGACCTGCTCGTAGACGGCGCCGAGCCGCAGGTCGACGCCGTTGGGCTGTACCTGCTCGTCGTCCACGTCGCCGAGGGCGTCGGCGACGAACCGCCCGCTCCGGAACATACCGGCCGTGGACCCCTCGTCCGCAAAGCCGTTTCGCTCCGGGCGGCGCCCGCCGCCGAGCGGTCCCGACGGCCGACCCCGCGACCGCTCGCGTACCGGTTCCGTTCACCGAAGCCGAACACCCGACGGCGACGTTAGTCGTGACAGCGAACGACGATGGTCGAAATCGCAGGACGGCGAATCCGTGACATCTGACAACACTCGCGGCGACTCGCGGGTTTTATATCCGCTCGTGTGCCATTATGGGACGTTATGGGACAGACACTCACCGAGAAGATCCTCGACGACCACCTCGTCGAGGGCGAACTCGAGCCCGGCGAGGAGATCGGGATCGAGGTCGACCAGGTCCTCACGCAGGACACGACCGGAACGCTCGTCTGGCTGCAGTTCGAGGCGCTCGAACTCGACGACGTCCAGACCGAGGTCGCGGCGCAGTACTGCGACCACCAGACCTACCAGTTCGACTTCAAGAACACGGACGACCACCGCTTCCTCCGTTCGGCGGCGGGCAAGTTCGGCGCGCACTTCTCGCGGCCGGGCAACGGCATCTGCCACAACGTCCACAAGGAGAACTTCGCCGCGCCGGGCAAGACGATGCTCGGCTCGGACAGCCACACACCGACGCCCGGCGGCCTGGGCGAACTCGCCATCGGTGCCGGCGGCCTCGACGTCGCCGTCGCGATGGGCGGGGGCGCCTACTACATCGACATGCCCGAGGTCGTCAACGTCCGCCTGGAGGGTGAGCTCCCCGAGTGGGCCACCGCCAAGGACGTCATCCTCGAGCTGCTCCGTCGCCTCTCCGTGAAGGGCGGCGTCGGCAAGATCTTCGAGTACACCGGCCCCGGCGTCGAGAGCCTCTCGGTGCCCGAGCGGACGACCATCACCAACATGGGCACCGAGCTCGGTGCCACTTCCTCGATCTTCCCGACCGACGAGAAGACCGAGGAGTACCTCGAAGCCGTCGGCCGCCCCGAGGACTACGAGGCGGTCGCGCCCGACGAGGACGCCGAGTACCACGACGAGATCGTGGTCGACCTGTCGGAGCTCGAACCGCTCATCGCCGAGCCGTCGATGCCCGACAACGTCGTGCCCGTCAGCGAAGTCGAGGGCACGGATGTCGACCAGGTCATGATCGGCTCCTGTACGAACGGCGCCTACGAGGACATCCTCCCGGCCGCGAAGATGCTGGAGGACCGGGAGATCAACAAGACGACCGAGATGATCGTCGCGCCCGGCTCCAAGCAGGCCTCCGAGATGCTGGCCCGCGAGGGCTGGACCGCGGAGATGATGGCCGCCGGCGTCAACTTCTCCGAGGCCACCTGCGGCGCGTGTATCGGTAACGGCCACGTGCCCGCTTCGGACTCCGTCTCGCTGCGCACCTTCAACCGCAACTTCGAGGGTCGCTCCGGCATCGAGGACGACTCCGTCTACCTCTGCTCGCCCGAGGTCGCCACGGCGGCCGCCCTCAAGGGCGAGATCGTCGACCCGCGCGACCTGGCCGACGAACTCGGCGACCTGGAGGACCCGGGCTTCGAACTCGGCGACAACTACGTCGGCGTCAGCAGCTCCGACCTCATCACGCCCGACGAGGCCGTCGACGACGAGCTCATCAAGGGCCCCAACATCGGCGACGTGCCGCTGAAGGACCCGCTCCCGGCCGACCTGGAGGGCGACGTGCTGCTGAAGATGCCCGACAACATCACGACCGACCACATCAGCCCCGCCAACGCGGACGTGCTGATGTACCGGTCGAACATCCCGAAGCTCTCGGAGTTCACGCTCACCCGCGTCGACGAGACGTTCCCCGAGCGCGCGCTCGAGAACGACGGCGGGCTCCTGCTCGCCGGTGAGAACTACGGCCAGGGCTCCTCGCGCGAGCACGCGGCCCTGTGTCCGATGTACCTCGGCATCGACGCCGTCCTCGCACAGAGCTTCGCCCGCATCCACAAGGCGAACCTCTTCAACTTCGGCATCGTGCCGCTGACCATCGACGAGGACACCTACGAGGACATCGACCAGGGCGACTCCGTCGAGATCGTCGACGACGTGGCCGAGGCCGTCCGCACCGGCCAGGAAGACATCACCATCCGGATCAACGACGACTGGGAGGCGACCGCCAACCTCGACGCCTCCGAGCGCGAACGCGAGATCCTCGCCGACGGCGGCAAGCTCACCCACGTCAAACAGCAGTACGACGCCGACGACGGCGCCGCGACCGCCGACGACTGATCGGCTCGACACACCTCGAATTTTTTCGCTGGCTGTCCGGTCAGTGGCTACAGTGGTGAGCCCGAGGTTCAAGTACGGTGGCGAGCAAGTAGGCGTATGAGCCAGGTCGCGAGGCGAATCGTCCGCGAACTCCACGACGAACCCCACCTCGAAGGGCGACGGACGACCGTCCGGTTCGTCAAGGCGCAGGTCGAGGATCGCGGACTCGACCCGCGGACGGTCGCGGACCGCCACGACCTCGACGTGGCGGACGTGTACAGGGCGCTCACGTATTACCACGACAACCCAGCGGAGATGCGGGCGGTAGAGCGCGAGCGCGAGGCGGCCGTCGAGAACCACCGGCACCTGACGACGGACCCGGACGACGTTCGCGGCTGATGGCGTACCGCCTGCTCGCCGACGAAAACGTCGAGAAGGCCGCGATCCGCTACCTCCGAAAGCTCGGCCACGACGTCGAGTGGATCGGCGACGTGCCGGAGCTGGGGCTGGGAGCAGCGGACGACGATATCGCGGCGTACGCCAGTGAGACGAACCGCCTCGTACTGACCCAGGACGATGATTTCTTCACTGCGATCGATTTCGATCGGGTCCCCGGTGTTCTCTTCCAGCGCGATCAGACGCTTTCGAGTAGCGAAGTCGGCGACGCCGTCCACGAGATGGCCGGATATATCGACCAGTCGGACGTGACGCTGGAGTACGTGAGTCGGAACTGGCTTTGACCGTCTGGGCGCCGGTCGAATCCCGGAAACGGAAAGAGAGTGGGTGGGGTGGGGAGGGTGGGGTGGCACCCATTTCGGGTGCGTTCGCTGGTGGGCGGGTGTCCGTTAAGAATTTTCTGATCACGGCGGTGTCGCGTGGTTTTTCGTGAGAGACCGGCCGAGTCCGTCCCGGCGGCGCTCGGGCCGCGGCGCCGGACGCCGGTCGCGGATTCGCCCGCCGGCAGTAGACATTTGTAGGCCCACCACCTACCGGGCGACAGTGACGACCGTCCCAGCGGACGAGGAGTCGGGCTCGGACGTACGCGTCCGCGAGGCCGAGCGAGCGGACCTGCTCGCCGTCTTCCACATCGAGCAGGAGGCGTTCCCCCAGCCGTGGCCTTTCTCGGCGTTCGAGCGGTTCCTCGACGAACCCGGCTTTCTGGTCGCGCAGGTCCGCGACGACGCCGACTCCAGGGAGACGGCGACGGTCGGCGACGACGGCCGCGTCGTCGGCTACGTCGTCGCCGACGAGGTCCCCAACCACGGGGAGTCGCTCGGACACATCAAGGACATCGCCGTCGCCGAGGAGTGTCGCGGCCGGGGCGTCGGCCGCCGGCTGCTCCAGCAGGCGCTGACCGTCCTCGCGACCGAGAACGTCGGCTCGGTGAAACTCGAAGTCCGGGAGTCCAACGAGACGGCCAAGCGGCTGTACCGCGGCTTCGGCTTCGAACACCACGGGACGCTCCCCCGCTACTACTCCAACGGCGAGGACGCCCTCGTGATGGTCCGGGAGTTCTGAACGACGGCGGCAGTCGCGGTCCTACTGCTCGTCGTCCCGCAGTTCCTCCGCGATCGCCTGCAGGTCCGCCTTTCTGAAGGAGTCGCCACTGTCCTCGCCGTCGCCGTCCAGCCCCTCGACTGCCCCGCGGATCGCCGTCCGCATCGCCGGCTTCGAGGGCTGGCTGTCCGCGTCGATATCGGCGTCGACGGCGTCGCAGATGGCCGAGAGGGCCTCCTTGGTGAACGAACTCGACACCTCGCGCTCGAAGCGGCCGACCGAGACGCGGATCTCGTTGCGCAGGGCGTGGACCGTCGGTGACATGGTGTGTTGGTGGTCGGGGTCCGCCGTGTACGTTGCGGTCGGTGAGTCGGATCTGTGGCTGTGGGCGGCGGGACTCACCGTCGAACCGCGGTCGTCACTGGAGCGTCGAGACCCTCGCAGCGGCGAAGGGCACGAGCATCTCTTCGGGGTGGAGGGCGCCGTGGTTGCCGACGAACCCCAGGCGGTCCGCGTCGTCGTACCAGACGGTGCGTTCGCGGTGGCTGAGGACGACGTCGCCCACGCGGCGACGCGCCGCCTCGCAGGGATCCGGCCCGAACAGACCGTCCGCGAGAGCGTCCTCGCCGGTCGTCACGAACGCGGCGAGTCGTTCGTCGAGCGTGGCCGCGACAGCCTCGCGTCTCATGGGCGGCGTTTTTCGGCACCAGATGATAAGCACGAGGGCCGCGCGTGAACCGGTCTCACCTCGGGTTCGTCTCCGCCGAACAGCGCGACTCGGGAGCCCCGGCAGCGCCGGTCCGACGAGTCGGCGTTCGCGACGGCGGTTCTGGCGACGCGACCGCTCAGTTCGACCAGCCGGCGTCGAGGCCGATCCGGGAGCGGATCGCCCTGGGCGCGACGGCGACCATCGCGACGCCGACCGCGGCGGTACCGAGGCCGAGCCCGAGGAACAACAGCATCCAGTCCGGCTCGTCGACGCCCGCGGTCGTGCTGGAGAGGACCGTCCCGCTCGCGAGACAGACGACCGTCCCGTGGCGCGCGATGGCCTCGTCGACGTCGCCGCGACCCGTCAGTCGCTGGCGAACTACGAGCCCGCTCGCGACCGCTCCGGCGAGGGTCGCGACGGCGGCGGCGAGATAGGCGAGCTGTGCGAGTCCCGTCGGGTCGGTGGCGACGAGCGCCCAGCCGGCGAGCCCGGCCAGCAGACTCGCACAGCTCGCCAGCACCGCGGCGATCCAGAGGTGGACGCGGTCCGCGCTCACGCGACGGTGTTGACGACGGATACTGTTCAGTCTGTTGACCGGTGTTCGAGTCCGGCTTCGGTCGCCGTCGACGCTCTCGGTAGGACGAGGGAGGTGGTGGAAAACGGGGGATCGAGCGCGAACCGGTCAGTCCGACGCTTCGGCCGTGGCGAGCGGCTCGATGGCGATCTCGACCTCGGTGTCCTCCACGTCCCAGGTCTTGCGGTGGCCGTCGGCCACGTCACCGACTTCGGTCGCGCGCACCTCGTCGGCGATCAGGTCGGCGTGGTCGGCGACGAGGTCGGCCACGCGGTCGTCGCGGACCGCGTACTCCAGGCGGATCGATTCCTCCATGTCGAGTTCGAGCTCCTTGCGCATCTCCTGGACGCGGCGGATGACCTCGCGGGCGTAGCCCTCGCTCTCGATGTCCTCCGTCAGGGCGGTGTCGACGTAGACGACGCCCTCGCTGTCGAGCGCGGCGAACTCCGACCCGGCGACGCCGTCGGGCGTGTGCCGGACGAACTCGACCATCTCCGCGTCGAGGTCGACGGACTCGCCGAGCGCGTCGGCGACGGCCGATTCCAGTGCCTCGACGGTCGGCTCGGCGACGCGGGCGTCGTTGAGCGCGCCCATGACGCGGCCGGCGTCGTCGCCGAACTCGGGACCCAGGAGACTCATGTCGGCCTCGGCGGAGTAGGAGAGTTCGCCCCACTCGCCGTCGGGGCCGACGACCTCGACCGCGCGGGCGTTGAGCCGGTCGGCCAGGATGTCGGCGTGGCGTTCGACGGTGTCGGCCACGTCGGTCGCGTCGGCCTCGTCCGTGGGGTCCACGTCGACGACGACGCGCTCGACCGGCCAGCGCAGTTTGCGCTCGGCCTGCTGGCGAGCGTTCGAGCCCGCCTCCTCGACGGCGCGGACGACCTCGATGTCCTCCTCCAGGCCCACGTCCCGGTAGTCGTCGTCGGGCTCTGGCCAGTCGCACATGTGGACCGTCGGATGACCGGCGTCGCCGGTGAGCGACCCGTACACCTCCTCGGCGACGAAGGGAGTGAACGGCGCGAACAGCGCGGCGACCTCTTCGAGGACGGTGTACAGCGTCGCGTAGGCCGCCTGCTTGCTCGGCGAGTCGGCCTCGTCCCACATGCGCTCGCGGACGACCTGGATGTAGAACCGGGACACGTCCTCGACGACGAAGTCGATCAGGGCGTTGGCGGCGCGGTCGTTCTCGAAGTCCTCCATCGCCGCTGTCATCTCCGCCTCGACGGTCTGGAGCCGCGAGAGCACCCACTCGTCGACGAGTTCGAGGTCGTCGGCCACGTCCGCCAGGGTCGTCGCCTCGGGGTCGAAGTCGTCGGCGCGCATGTACGGCAGCGGGAACCGCGCGACGTTCCAGAGGATGTTGAGCCGGCGCTGCATCTCCTGGGTCTCGTCCCACGAGAAGTTCATGTCCTCGCCCTGGGCGGTCACCGACAGGAGGAACAGCCGCATCGGGTCGACGCCGTACTCGTCGATGACCTCGTGGGGGTCGACGAGGATGCCCTTCGACTTGGACATCCCCCGGCCGTCGGGCATGTTGGCGTAGCCGTGCATCAGGACCTGCTTGTACGGGATCTCGCCGGTCGCGGCGGTGGACATGCCGAGTTGCGACCAGAACCACCCGCGGGTCTGGTCGTGGGCCTCCATGATGAGGTCGGCGGGCCACAGGTCGTCGAAGCGGCTGTCGTCCTCGGGGTAGTTCAGCGTGCCCCACGTCGCGACCGAGGAGTCCAGCCACACGTCGAACACGTCCGGGACGCGCTCGTAGGTGACGCCGTCCTCGGTGATCGTCAGGTCGTCGACGGTGTCCTTGTGCAGGTCGACGCTGTCGGGGTCGATATCCTGGTCGACCCGCTCGGCCAGTTCCTCGCGGTCGGGGACGACGATGGCGTCGCGCATCTCCCCCGACCAGTCGTCGGGTATCCAGATCGGGATCGGGATGCCCCAGTAGCGCTGCCGGGAGACGTTCCAGTCGGGCGCGTCCTCGACGAAGTCGCGGAAGCGGTTGTCGCGCGCCCACTGGGGGTGCCACTCCGAATCCTCGATGTTGTCGAGGAGTTCGTCCTTGATGTCGGTGACCGTGATGAACCACTGGTCGGTGACGATCTGGATGATCCCCGTGTCGCAGCGCCAGCAGTGGCCGTAGCTGTGGGTGGTCGTCTGCTCGGCCAGTAGCGCGCCGTTGGCCGCCAGGTCGTCCATGATCTCCTGGTCGGCCTCTTTGACGAACTCGCCGGCGTACTGGCCGGCCGACTCGTCGTAGACGCCGTCGGCGCCGACCGGACAGAAGATGTCCAGTCCGAGTTCCGTCCCGCGCTCGAAGTCCTCCTCACCGTGGCCGGGCGCGGAGTGGACGAGTCCCGTGCCGTCGCCCTCGGTGTCGACGTACTCGCCGGTGTAGACTTCCAGCGCGCCCTCGCCGTCGGGCGCGTCGGGCACTTCCTCGCGTAGCGGGTGCTCGTAGCTCCAGCCCACCAGGTCCTCGCCGGTCAGCTCCTCGACGACCTCGTAGTCGTCGTAGCGACCCGCGGCGAGGACGCTCTCGACCTTCGGCGCGGCGACGTAGAGCCGCTCGGTCTCGCCGTCGCGCTCGGCGTCGACGCCGACGTACTCGCCCTCGCCGTCGACCGCGACGAACGTGTTGGCGGGGACGGTCCACGGCGTCGTCGTCCAGATGACGAGGCTCCCCTCGCGCCCCTCTAAGTCGAACTTGACGTAGATCGAGGGGTCCTCGACGTCCTCGTACTCGACCTCGTTGTTGGCGATAGCGGTCTCGCAGCGGGGACACTGGGAGATGGAGCGCTGGCCCTGCTCGACGAGGCCGCGCTGGTGGGCCTTCTCGAAACCCCACCACGCCGCCTCCATGTACTCGGGCTCGACCGTCTTGTAGGGGTCGTCCCAGTCCATCCAGACGCCAAAGGACTGGAAGTCGCTCTGGAGCCCCTCCAGCTGCTCGTCGGCGTAGGCCTTGCACTCCTCGATGAAGGCGTCCTCGCCGAACTCCTGGATGTCCTTCTTGTTCTCGAAGTCCAGGCGCTCCTCGACGCGCGTCTCGATGGGCAGGCCGTGCATGTCGTAGCCCGGCCGGTCGGTCACGTCGTACCCCTGCATGCGGAGATAGCGGAGGTAGCAGTCCTTCAGCGTCTTGTTCCAGGTAGTTCCCATGTGGGCCGACCCGGAGGTGTACGGCGGGCCGTCGACGAAGAAGTAGTCCTCGCCGTCGGCGCGGTGCTCGACAGTCCGCTCGTAGGCGTCGACGGCGTCCCAGTAGTCGAACACCCGGTCCTCGACCGCGTCGGGGTCGTACTGGTCGGGCACGTCCCCGAACCGCTCCGTGCGGGCCGCGGGTTCCCCGTCTCCGTCGGCGTCGTCCGTGCTCATACCTCGAAGGACCCGCCCGACGCTCTTGGAAACTTCGGTTACGCGACCGACGAGACCGGCGGGAGCGTCGGCCGCCGATCCCGTGCGTATTTCACGGTCCTCCCCGTTCCCTGGCACGTGCGTCTCGTCCAGATCACGATCCCGACGGGCAAGCGCGAGACCGTCACGCGGGCGCTCGACGACGAGGGCCTCGACTACATCGTCACGGACGAGACCAGCGGCCGGGAGTACGCCGCCGTCGCGTACGTCCCGCTGCCCACGAACGCCGTCGAACCGGTGCTTGACACGCTCCGGACCGCCGGTATCGACGAGAGCACCTACACGGTCGTCCTCGACGCCGAGACGGTCGTCTCCGACGACTTCGAGGAACTCGAAGAGCGCTACGCCGAGGAGGAGAACGGCGACCGCATCGCCCGCGAGGAACTCGTCGCGGCCGCGAAGGACCTGCTGCTGTCGACCCCGGCGTACCTCCTGATGACGGTCGTCAGCGCGGTCATCGCGACCGCCGGCCTCCTGTTGAACTCCCCCGCGGTCATCGTCGGGTCGATGGTGATCGCGCCGCTGATCGGTCCGGCGATGGCCGCCAGCGTCGGGACGGTCGTCGTCGACGACGAGCTGTTCGCCCGCGGGGTCAAACTGCAGGCCGTCGGCCTCGCCGTCTCGATCGCGAGCGCCGCCGCCTTCGCGTGGCTCGTCAAGACCGTCCACCTGATCCCACCGTTCACCGACGTGACTGCCATCCCGCAGGTCCGCAGCCGCCTGTATCCCGACTTCCTCTCGCTGGTCGTCGCGCTCGGTGCGGGCATCGCCGGCGCGATCTCGCTGACGGCCGGGATCTCCTCGGCGATCGTCGGCGTGATGATCGCCGTCGCGCTCATCCCGCCGGCGGCGACCGTCGGCATCGGCATCGCGTGGGGAAAGCCCGTCGTCTCGCTCGGCTCGGGCGTGCTCGTGCTCGTGAACCTCCTCTCGATCAACCTCGCCGCGCTGATAGTCCTGCGCTACAGCGGCTACCGGCCGACCAACTGGTTCCAGCTGGAGGAGGCCCGCGGCGCGACTATCCGCCGGGTCGGCGTCCTCGTGGTCGCCATCGTCGCGCTGTCGGTGTTCCTCGGCGGCGTCACCTACGACTCCTTCCAGGGCGCCACGACCGAGGAACGGATCCAGGAGGCGACCAACGCCGCGCTCGACGAATCGGGGGCCTCCGCGGAGGTGCTCTCGATGGAGGTCAACCGCAGCGGCGGCCCGCTGCTGCGCCACCCCGTCGGGATCACGGTGACCGTCGGCGTCGACGACCACGACCACCCCGCGCTGGCCGAGCGGATCGACCGCCGCGTCGAACGGGCCATCGACCGCGAGGTCCAGACCCAGGTCCGGTACGTCGTCACCGACTCGGCCTGATGGACCCCTCGCCGGACCCATCTGACAGCACGATGTCATCGATCGGCCGACGACACGGAACCGCCCAGCGCCGTCCGACGCGCGTCAGACGGCCGATTTCGATCCCTCAAAGGCGCGTTTGAGTTAACGTGGTCGCTATGTGATAGGGGGTCGTCGAAGCGAACGCATGAACTCACGACTCACACTCGCCGGCGTGGCCGTCGTCGCCGCGCTGCTGGCGACGGCGGGCGTCGGCGCCGCGTTCGCGGCCGGCGGCTCGCCGGTCGAGGCTCAACAGTCCGCACAGCAGACCGGGAACGACACGATCACCGTCGGTGCCTCCGGCCAGGTCCAGGCCGAGGCCGACCGCGCGGTCGTCCGCGTCGGCGTCGTCGCGACGGGCGACGAGATCGAGCGGGTCCGGTCGGACCTGTCGACCAACGCCAGCTCGATGCGCTCGGCGCTGAACGAGATGGGTATCGAGGACGGCCAGATCCGGACGGCCCACTACGACATCTCGACGAACCGCCGCTACGGCGGCGCTGAGAGCGAGGAGCCCACCTACCGCGCGGTCCACGCCTTCGCCATCACGACCGACGACCCCGATAGCGTCGGCCAGGTCGTCGACACCGCGGTGACCAACGGCGCCGACGAGGTCGACGGCATCGAGTTCACCCTCTCGGCGGACAAACGCGAGAACCTCCGTCAGGAGGCCCTCACCGAGGCGATGAACTCCGCGCGCGGCGAGGCCAGCACCATCGCCGCCGCCGAGGATCTGAGCGTTAACGGCGTCGACCGCGTCTCCACCACGGAGTACAGCGCCCGGCCCTACGCCGTCGAGACGGCGGCGCTCTCCGCCGGCGGCGACGCGAGCACCTCCATCGACAGCGGCCCGGTCAGCGTCAGCGCCTCCGTCACCGTCGTCTACGAGACGGGCAACTGACGCGGCCGGTCCGCCGTTCACCCCGCGACCAGCCGCCGACCCGCAACCGACCGCCGCCCGACACCCACCGCCCGACGCCCCCTCCCCGATCCCACGGCGTCGGGCGCTCCCCACCCGCTGACGCTTCCGTTCTCCCGTTACCGGTCCCCCGGTAACGTTTCGCTTCCGACCTCGACAGCCGCGGCTCGCGGGTCGTCGATCCGACGGAGAACGGCGGCGCGGTTCCGCCGTCGGGTCCCGACGACGGTTCCGCAGTCAGGACCCGTCGTAGGGCAGTTCCGGCTCGTAGTCGACCGCTTCGACCGCCGCGTCGAGGACGCCCTGGACGTTCTCGTCTTCCGTGACGCTCATGTACAGGTCCGCCTCCACGTCCCGCGAGCGGTCGGCCTTGTTGCAGACGGTGAGGACGGGCACGTCGAAGCGCCCTTCGAGGTCGTCGCGCAGGGCGAGTTGGGTGTCGAGGGGGTAGCCACAGTCCCCGCTGGCGTCGACGAGCACGAGCACGCCGTCGGCGAGGTGTTCGAGCGCGCTGGCGGCCTGGGACTCCACGTCGTTGCGCTCCTCGGGCGCGCGGTCGAGCAGGCCCGGCGTGTCGACGATCTGGTAGCGGATGTGGCCGTCGTCGAAGTGGCCCACCCGGATCTCCGTCGTCGTGAACGGGTAGGAGGCGGTCTCGTTGCGGGCGTTCGTGACGGCGTTGACGAAGGTGGACTTGCCGACGTTGGGGTAGCCGGCGACGACGATGGTCGGCTCGTCCGGCCGGATGTCGGGCAGGGTCTTCAGGTCGTCGCGGGCGGCGCCGACGGCGGCCAGGTCGTCCTCGACCTCCTCGACCACGTCGGCGATGCGGGCAAAGGCCTGCTTGCGGATCTTCGTCGCGGTGTCGATGTCGCTGCTGGCGAGCCGTTCGGCGTACTCGCGGCGGATGTCGGCGGTCTTGCGGCTCGCCCACCCGACCTCCGAGAGGTGCTGGCGGACGGCGTCGATGCCGCCGATATCGGGGGCGTCCTCGCCGGTGGTGTTCGACGCCATGATGGCGTCGGCGAGTTCGTAGTAAAACGGGTCGAGGTCGTCGAAGTCGGGCCAGCCGGTGACGACGTTCTCCAGGTTGTCCGACGCGATATTGGAGGCGGTCTGGAGCATCGATTGCTGGGCGTCGAGGCCGTCCTTGGCCCGCCCCGCGCGTGCGGCCCGCGAGAACGCCTTGTCCACCAGCTCCTCGGCGGTCGGCGTCGTCTGCAGGTCCTCGAACGGTTGGCTCATTGCCCCCCGATACACGGCCGGCGCGTAAAAGGCCGTTTACTCGCCGACGCCCGTGCGAGCGCGCCGCAGCCCGCGAACGCGCCGGCGGTCGCACTCGCACGCCCGCCCTCGTCGCTCCCACCTGCGAACCCCGGCGAATCGCATATGAACCGCGGCGCCCTACGTCACCTATGACCGACTGGAGCGCCGTCGTCTGGGGATTCGCAGCCGGTATCGTCGCGGGACTCGCCGCCTTCCTCGTCCCGGTGGTCGGCCACATCGGCGCCGGGCTGATCGCCGGGTTCGTCGCCGGCTACCTCGCCGGCGGCGGCCTCGGGAGCGGCCTCTGGCACGGCCTGCTCGCCGGCGCCTTCGGCGGGCTGGTGCTCGTCCTCGTCACGGCCCCCATCGCCGGCCTGCTCGGCGGCGTCCTCGGCGGCCCCGTCGGCGGCCTGTTCGGCGGGCTCAGCGTCGTCGTCGTCGGCCTCGTCATCGCCTTGGTCTTCGCCCTCGATAGCGCCGTCGGCGGCGCGATCGGCGCGCTCCTCGCCGACTGAGCCGCCCCCGGAAGTCACGTTTTTCCCGCTGCCGACCCGAAGGTCGACATGGCCGAGATCGACGCCGGCGAGGTGCTGCCCAACGAGCACGTCCAGAGCATGGCGGCCGCCGGCCGCGTCACTCAGATGCACCGCGGGCACAAGTACGCCGACGAGGGCGACACCTTCGAGATCGACGGGACGACCTTCGAGGTGACCGACGTGACCCGCCGCACCCTCGGCGACCTCACCGACGAGGACGCCCAGCGGGAGGGGTCGGAGGACCTGGCGGCGTACCGCGAGCGGCTGAACCGCGTCCACGACTCCTTCGAGTGGGACGACGACAGCGAGGTCGTCCGCCATCGGTTCGAACCGCGGGAGTAGTGCCGGCGAGAGGTGAGACCTTCGCCGAAAGTGATATCCGTGTTTCCGCGTTACTCACCGTTACAACCGTTACCCGCGACCAGTCATGCCCGTAAACTTCGACGAATACGCCGACCGGCAGAGCGAAAACGAACTCGCGTTCGACCCCGATACACACGCGTACCACATCCTCACGTTTCTCGGAGAGCGCCCGGAGACGGGTTTCAGACCGGCCGAGATCGCAGAAGAGACCGGGATCAAACCGGGGAGCGTTCGCGGTACGCTGAAACGTCTCGAAGAGCAGGGTCTCGTCCGTCACGCCGAACCGTTCTGGGCGATCGGCGACGACGACCGTCTGGCCGCGTCGACCGGGACGATGCTGGGACTCGAAGCGATCGGTGACCGGTACGCGGACGACGAGTTCGAAGGCTGGGACGAGAACGCGGTCGACCCGCGTGAGATGCGTGACGGGTAGCCAGCCGTTCCAGCGCGCCGACGTGGTCAAACACCCCGCACCGTTCAAGAACCCTCCGAATCACCGGTACTTTGTCGTCTTGAGCGACGACGACCATCCCTTCCATGGAGAAGAGTACGCCGTCGTCGCACTCACGTCGAAACAGCGACCGGAAGCGGTCGAGATCGAAGCCGACGACTGGCGGTTCGGCGGACCGCCCGGAGACAGCTACGCCTCACCGTGGTATACGTTCACCATCAAACACGCCGATATCAGTAGCGCACAGGGAAGTATCACGGACGCGATGGCCGATACGATAGCGAACGAAGCTACGTCGTATCTCGGCGTGTAGCGCCCGCCGATCGACGTGCGCTTGTCTCACGGATCAGTAACGGATGCCACGGCACGCTTCTGACTCCTACCGCCGTTCGGCGAGCTCGTCGCGCAGGTCGTCCAGATCCATGTCCTTCATGGCGAGCAGGACGAGCAGGTGGTAGACGATGTCGGCCGATTCGTGGGCGATCTCCTCGCGGTCGTCGTCCTTGGCGGCCAGCAGCAACTCCGTGGTCTCCTCGCCGAGCTTCTCCAGGACGGCGTTCTCGCCTTTCTCGTGGGTGAACAGCGAGGCGGTGTAGGAGTCCTCGGGGAGTTCGGCTTTCCGGTCCTCGATGACGGCGAACACGTCGTCTAACACGTCGTCGGTCATTACCCGGGCTGTCGGCGCGCTCCGGTAAGTCCCCTCGGGTTCGCGCTCGCGGGCGCGACGGCGGCCCCGCCCGCTGGCGGCCCCTCCGGCGGCTCGCTCACTGCCGGTCGCGCTCGGCGAGCCGGATCCGGCGTTCTTCGAACGTCTCGTCGTCGATCTCGCCGCGGGCGTAGCGCCGTTCGAGCGTCGTCATCGGGTCGACCCCGTCGGTCGCCGCTGTCGGAGCCGTCCCGACCGGGCCGTCGATCCGCGTCGCGAGCAGGTAGACGGCGACGGCGAACAGCGCGACCGAGAGGACGACCCACAGCAGTCCCCAGGGGAGTCCGAATCCCATCCAGCCGCCTCCGCCGGCGGCGCCCATCGCTCCCCCGCCCGATCCGTGGTGCGGTCCGTGCTGGAGCAGGAGTGTCGTCGTATCGATCATCGGTGTCTCCCTCGTGTGAACGAAGGACCCCCGGAGATAAACCGCCGGCTGCGATTGTCACGACCTGGGAACGGGGTCGACCGGTCGCGACCGGAACCGGCCGGACGCTACGCTTCGGGCTCGCTTCCGCGGTCGGTCGCCGCGGTGGCGACCGCGTCCTCGAAGAAGGCCAGGTCGTGGATCCGGGCGTCGTCGGTCAGTTCGGGGTGGAACGAAGTGGCGACGACGGGGCCGTCGCGGACGGCGACGGCGCGGCCGTCCCACTCGGCGAGCACGTCAACGTCGCCGACCGAGTCGATGACGGGCGCGCGGATGAACACCGCCGGGAACGGCTCGTCGAGGCCGGTCACGTCGAGCGGCGCCTCGAAACTGTCGGCCTGGCGGCCGAAGGCGTTGCGCTCGACGGTCACGTCGACCAGGTCCAGCGAGTCGACGCGGTCGTCGTTGGGGTCGGCCGAGGCGACGATGAGGCCGGCGCAGGTCGCCAGCACGGGCTTGCCGTCGGCGACGTGGGCCTCGATCTCGGGAGCGATGCCCTCGCGGTGGAGATGTCGGGAGATGGCCGTCGACTCGCCGCCCGGCAACAGGAGGATGTCGCAGTCGGGGACGACGCCGGAGCCCCGGATCTCGACGACCTCGGCCTCGGTGCCGTGGCTGGCGGCGGCTCGTCGGATGGCGTCGGCGTGTTCGCTCACGTCGCCCTGGACGGCGACGACGCCCGCCGTGATGGTCATACCACTGCTATCGCACGTGTGGCGAAAAACCTCTCGCTCTCCGCAGGCGTTGCGTGCTGGTGTGGCCGGCTCGGGGCGAATCGCGCGCCGTTCAGTCGTCGGCCGACTCCTCGGCCGTCGGCTCTTCCTCTGTGTCCTCGCCCGGCGGGGTCGAGTAGAGCATCCCGCGGCTGGAACTGACTCGTGTCATTGGCCCCCACTCCCGGATTCGCACTGATAACCCTACTCCTCAATGACGTATGGTGTGTTAAATCACATCTAGCGCGTATAAGGTCGCGAGCGCGGTGGGACGAGAGGCGCGGCGCCGTTCGACGGTCGGTAGGGCCAAACTGTTAGGGGCGACGGGGCCGACAGTCGACCCATGTCAGAGAGCCGGGACCCGGTCGAGGCGCGCGCGGACGGCGAGCGCGACCTCTACGAGGTGGCGACGTGGGAGCCGCGGTCGGTACTGGACAAACTCTCGGTGTTCGCGTACACGACCGGCGTGTCGGCGTTGCGGCTGTTCGTCGTGGTGCTGGCGCTGGTCATCCTCGGGGCGCAGGTGATCCTCGGCGGGCTCGGAGCGCTCGCGGACCCGATCGTCGGCACCTTCACGCTGCTGTCGGCGGTGCCGGCGCTGGGACTGGCGGCGTACGTCTGGTACGCCGACGTGACGACCTCCGAACCGCTGGAGCTGCTCGTCGGCACGTTCCTGCTTGGCGTGCTGTTCGCCGGGTTCGCGGGCATCGTCAACACCGGCGTCAGCTACTCGCTGGAGAGCCTCGGGCTGATGTTCTGGGGCACCCAGATCCTCTACTTCTTCGTCGTCGTCGGCCCGGTCGAGGAGACGGTGAAACTGCTGGCCGTGCGGCTGTACGCCTACCGCAAGCCGGAGTTCGACGCGGTCGTCGACGGCGCGGTCTACGGCG
The DNA here is from genome assembly GCF_013415905.1 of Halosimplex pelagicum. GTDB lineage: Archaea > Halobacteriota > Halobacteria > Halobacteriales > Haloarculaceae > Halosimplex > Halosimplex pelagicum. Next base: position 95,257 of record NZ_CP058909.1, read on the forward strand.
CGATGGCCGGGCTGGGCTTCGCGACCATCGAGAACGCCATCTACATCGCCGGCCAGACCCAGGGCATCGGCGACACGTTCAACCTCGTCGTCGCCGGCAGCGGCATCACGGCCGTCCGCGCGCTCGCGGGGCCGGGCCACGTCATCTACTCCGCGTTCGCGGGTTACTATCTCGGGCTGGCGAAGTTCAACAGCGACCGCGCCGGCCCCATCGTCGTCAAGGGGCTCATCATCGCCACGGTCGTCCACGCGCTGTACAACACGCTGTCGGGCGTCGTCCCGGGCGTCGTCGCCGGCGTCACCGGGATCCCGTGGTTCGTCGCCTTCTTCGGGTTCATCATCGTCTACGACGGCGTCTTCGGACTCCTGCTGATCCGGAAGATCTCCCGGTACCGGCAGGCCTACCACGAGGCCACCGACGAGGCGCCCGACGGCGAGCGGGCCGACATGACCGAGTTCGACGGCTGAGCGGCCGCCGCCGTCGCGCGGCGGCCCTCCGCCGTCGCGCGACCGCGACCGCACCGCGACTACCGGTACTCGCCGAGCGCCTCTCGCACCGCCGCCACGTCGGCGCCGGCCTCGGCGTCGCGGTCGGCCATCCCGAGCATCCGCTCGACGTACTTGGCGAACACGTCCACCTCGACGTGGACGGGGTCGCCGACCTCCGCGTCCGACAGCGTCGTCTCGTGGTAGGTCGTCGGGATGATCGCCACCGAAAACGTCCCCCCGGCGTCGTCGAGCGCGGCGACGGTCAGGCTGATCCCGTCGAGGGCGATCGACCCCTTCTCGACGACGTACTGTCCGAGTCCCGGCGGCAGCTCGAAGGTGTACGCCCAGTCCTCGCCCACCCGTTCGATGTCGACGATCTCGGTGGTGCCGTCGACGTGGCCCTGGACGACGTGGCCGTCGAACCGTTCGTCGGCCGCCAGCGCACGCTCCAGGTTGACCGCCTGGCCCTCGCTCGCCGAGTCGAAGGTCGTCCGCTCGAGGGTCTCGGCGGCCAGGAACACCGAAAACCACTCGCCGTCGGCGTGCTCCTCGACGGTGAGACACGCCCCGTCGACGCTGATGCTCTGGCCGCCCGTCAGGCCCTCGAACGTCGTCGCGATCCGGAGCCGGCGACCCGCGTCGCTGTCTTCGATCCCGACGATCTCGCCCGTCTCCTCGACGATACCGGTGAACATACCCGACGCTTGGGACGATCGTCGCAAAAGGGTTATCGTTCCCGTATGTGTGATGTGGCGCGGCGGTCCCGCGCCGGGCGTCCGGAGACGCGGGGCTTTTGCCGGTCGGCGCGGTATCGGGGGGTATGGCGCGGAGCATCCTCGGGATGGTCGGGCTGGGGACGACGCTGGTGTTCGCGATCCCGGTCGCGCTGCTGGGGCTGGAGTTCCTGCTGGCCCGGGGACAGCCGACCGTCGGCGGGGGCCTGCTCGTCGTCGCCGTGCTGATGGTCGCCATCGAGGAGTACGTCACGACGCCGGACGACCTGGCCGGCGAGGCCGTCGACAAGACGGTCGGCGCGGTCGCGAAGTCGTCCGACGACGACGAGGAGTGACCCGTTAGAGATCCAAGCGTTGAAATCGTGAGGGGGCGACACGGCGGACATGAGCCGCTCCGACTCCGAGTCCGACGCCGCCGGGTCAGGTGACGCGGGGGAGTCCCCTGGACCCGAGACCGGCGCCGCCGGCGACTCGGCCGACCCCGCCCACGAATCCACAGCGAGCGACCGAGACCCGCCGGACCCCGGCGGATCGACCGGCCGGTTCGACGGCATCGACCGGACGACCCAGTGGGTCCTCGCCGTCGTCGCCGGCGGCCTGCTCGCTCGCCTCGCCCTCCTCGGCGCGCGGGTCGCCCACTACGACGAGGGGCGGGTCGCCTGGTGGTCGAGTTACTTCCTCGAGACCGGCCAGTTCGAGTACCGCTACATCATCCACGGCCCGCTCGTCCAGCACGTCAACAAGTTCCTCTTCGACGCGCTGGGGGCCAACGACTTCACCATGCGGCTGTTCGTGGCGCTCGTCGGCGCCCTCCTCCCGCTCGCGGCGCTCCTCTTTCGCGAGCATCTCGACGGTGACGAGGTGATCGGGACGGCATTCTTCCTCGCCTTCAGCCCGCTGTTGCTGTACTACTCGCGTTTCTTCCGGAGCACGCTGCTGGCCGCGGCGTTCGCGTTCGTCGCCTTCGGCCTGCTCGTGCGCGCCTACGACGAGCGGTCGGTCTGGTACGTCTACGGGGCCGTCGTCTTCGTCGCGCTCGCGTTCACCGCCAAGGAAAACGCCGCGGTGTACCTGCTCGTGTGGCTCGGCGCGAGCGCCCTGCTGCTCGACCAGGCGCTGTTCCGCACCGGCGACGACCGCTCGGGCTTCGAGTGGGCGCGCGAGCGCCTCGACGCCCGCACCCGTCCGCTCGGAGACTACGTCGCCGACTTCCTCTGGCACGGCGCGATAGCCGTCGTCCTGTTCCTGGCCGTCACGCTGTACTTCTACGCCCCGCGGTCCCCGGGGACCGAAGCGGTCGGCTTCTGGCAGGCGGTCACCAACCCGACGCTGTTCCCCGATCTCTTCGGCCGGACGCTCGACGACGTGGTCGAGGGGTACAGCTACTGGTTCGGCGGGACGACCGACGCCGGCTGCCGCAAGGAGAACATCATCGACGCCTACCTCTGCTTCCTCGGCCAGGAGGTCCACGCGATGGCCCAGTCGGCGCTCGCGCTGACGATAATGGCCGTCGTCGGCTTCCTCGCCGAACGGTGGGGTCGCGCCCGCTCGCGCGGCGTCGTCCTCTTCTGCGCCTACTGGGGCTTCGTCTCCGTCGTCGGCTACCCGCTCGGGACCGACATCGCCAACGCGTGGATCGCCGTCAACGCGCTCGTTCCGCTGGCGCTCCCCGCCGGCGTCGGCATCGCGCTGGTCGCGGACAGAGGCCGAGACGCCGTCCACACGAACTCGGTCCGGTTCGGTATCACCGCGTTCGCCCTCGTGTTGATCGCCGGCTACATGGCCGGCTCCGCGGGCTGGTACGTCTACATGAACGACACCAGCGACGACAACGAACTCGTCCAGTACGCCCAGCCGGCCGACGACTTCCGTCCCTCGATGGAAGTGCTGGAAGACCACGCCGCCGACCATCAGGGACCCGACGTGCTCTTCGTCGGAAGCAGCTACGTACGCAACAACCCGCGGGACGGCGGGATCGAACCACGCTGTTCCAGCATCAGCGAGACGCTCCCCTTGCAGTGGTACGTCGACGCCTACGGCGCCACCGGAGACTGCATCCAGGACGCCGAAACCGCCGCCCAGCGACTCCAGGACGGCGATGTCGACCCGCTGGTCGTCATCGCGCCGAACTCGCTGGAGAACGATCTGGCGCCCGCCCTGGATGGGTACGACGCCGACGTGTACCGCCTGCGAAGCTACGGCAGCGAGACGGTCTTCTTCAGCGACCGGACGCCCGACCAGTCGAGCGGGAACGCGAGCGCCGTCGAACCGCGGGCGCTCGCCGTCGGCAACTGACCGGCTCCGGGATCACTTCTCTCCGTCCTCTCGCAGCCCGCGCTCCCGTTCCCACCCTCGAACCAGCGCTGTCAGCGTCTCGTTGACCGGAACTCTCCCGTCGGCCCGGTCGACGACCGCACCGTTGATCGCGTCGATCTCGGTCCGCGAACCGGCGTCTACGTCCTGTAGCATCGACGACCGGTTGGCGCTCGTCGCCGCCGCCACGCGCTCGACCGCCTCGACGGCCGCGCCGTCGGACAGGTCGATACCCTCGTCGCGCGCGACGCGCGCGGCTTCCCTCGCCGCACGGCGAGCCGACTCGCCCGCCGGTCCGTCGACGAGCGCGCCGTTCTCGACGCGCGCGAGCGCGGTCACCGCGTTGATCCCCGCGTTGACGGCCAACTTCTCCCAGCACCGTCGCGGCATGTCGCCGGCGACGGTCGCCTCGACGCCGGCCGCGCGCAGGGTCGCGCCGACCGACTCGGCGACCGGCGACTCCCCGCCGTCGGGCGGTCCAAGCGCCACCTCACCGCGGCCGGTACACTCGACGACGCCCGGCTCGGTCAGGCGCGCGCCGTAGGTGCAGGTGCCCGCCAGTACTTCGGCGTCGAGCGCCTCGGCCAGCGTCGCCTCGTTGCCCAGCCCGTTCTGGACGGAGAGGACCGCGTCGAGGTCGGCGCCACCGAGCGCTTCGGCGGCGGCCGGCGTGTCGAAGGCCTTCACGGCGACGAGCGCCAGGTCGAACCGCTCGGCGGGCACCGCGGTCGTCGCCGCCGGCTCGACGCGCGCCGAGACCTCACCGGCGATCCGGAGCCCCTCGGCGCGGACTCGCTCGACGTGCGGGTCGCGGCCGACCAGCGTCACCTCGTGGGCGCGCGCGAGCAGGCCCCCGAGGAGGCTCCCGAGGCTCCCGGCGCCGAAGACGAGGACGCGCACGGCCGCCTCAGTCTTCGGCCCAGTAGTAGATGCTCTCGCGCTCGGCGCCGCAGGCGGGACAGGTCTCGGGGATCTCCTCGATGTCGCCCATCTCGCCGCAGTCCCAGCAGCGCCACATCAGCTCGGCCTCGCCGCTGTCGGCGGTGGTCGAGAGGTGCTGGCCCATGCCGGCGATCCCCTCCTCGGTCGTCACGTAGAAGCCGTGCTCGTCGAACCCGCGGACGGTCCCGAGTCGGTTCCCCTCGTCGTCGAAGACCGCCTGGCCGAAGCCCAGATCGGTCTCGCTGTCTGACTCGCTCATACGTGGACTGACGCCCGACCCGCGCATAAATGTGGGTGTCGACCCCGACGACGGTGTTCGAGTCGCGCTGCGAACCCCCGTCCGGCGGAGAGTTCCCCGCAGCCCCGCGGGCTGCCCCAGTCGCGTCGTCAGCCCGCCGCGGCGTCGAGGATCGCGCCGCGGTTGTCGACGTAGGTGGAGTAGTGAGCGCCGTCGCCCAGATACAGGTCGGCGGCGGGCAGCAGGTCGCCGAACGCCCGCGCGAGGTCGGGGCCGACCGTCGCGTCGGCGCGACCGTGCCACAGGTCCACGTCGTGCGGACAGTCACGGGCGTCGAACCCCCAGTCGTCGCCCACCAGCGGCAGGTCGTGGGCCGGCCCCCGGGAACCGTTGCGGAACGCCTCGGCGCCGTCGGCGAACAGCGTCTCGCCCGCCGGTCCGTCGAATATCGTTCGGTCCTCGGGCGGCGACCCGACCTTCAGCGCCGTGCGGAACTGCGGCCAGGCGTTGTCGGCCAGCCACGCCGACGACGCGAACGCGGCCTGGGAGAAGCCCGGCACGAACCGCGTCGCCGACAGCACCGCCTCGTTGAACGGGTCCGCCCGATCCCGCGTCTCCGGGGGCGTCACCGTGCTCACCAGCGAGACGCCGCGCACCCGCTCGGGCACGGCGTGAGCGCAGGCCATCGCGTGCGGGCCACCACCCGAAAAGCCCGTCACCCCGAAGCGGTCGATCCCCAGTTCGTCGGCCAGCGCGCACACGTCCGCCGGCCAGTCGAGCAGTGACCGGCCGCCGTGGAAGTCCGACGCGCCGAAGCCCGGTCGGTCCGGCGCGACGAGGCGGACCCCTCGCTCGCGGGCGTCCTCGTCACAGAGCGACCACATCAGTCGCGACCCGATGACGCCGTGGAAGGCGAACACGGGCGTCCCCTCGGGGTCGCCGTACTCGGCGTACGACAGCGTTCGGCCGTCCGGCAGTTCGATCGTCGACGGCTCCGTCATGTGTTCGTAGGTACGGGCCCGGACACAAACGGGTATCGCTCCGATGTGTGTGGGTCGTTGTCTCGTACCCCGGCGGGACTGGTGTGACCGCTACGACGAGACTCGGTCGAACTACCGCGAACAGCCTGAAAGCCCCAGCTCGCTCCGGGAGAGCGAAGCTCTCCCGAGCAATCGGGCGGCAGAGCCGCCCGATGACGGCCCCTTTCATTCCCACCCGTGTCGGCTGGACGACCAGTCTGTGCGGGCGGGAATGAAAGGGGCGACGCGTTCGGCGAACCCGGGCGACGCTAGCACGCGACCGAAGGGAGCGCGCGCAGCGAGCCCCGGTAGCCGAACGCGTCGGGGCTTTCACGCTGTTCTGCGGTCCAGTTCGAGCGGCGGTCGCGGTAGCGTTCACTGGAATCTCAGCGTCGCCGCTGAACACTGAGACCGATCCACATCGGACCGACACGCCTACTTCCCTCCATCGAGAACCGCCGACCATGCTAAGCAGGCAGTTCGTCCGGGAGAACCCCGAGGCGGTCCGCGACGCCATCGAGCGCAAGGGCGTCACGAGCGTCGACCTGGACGAGATCCTCGAGATCGACGAGGAGTGGCGCGAACTCAAGTCCCGCGGCGACGGCCTCCGCCACGAGCGCAACGAGGTGTCCTCGACGATCGGCGACCTCAAACAGGAAGGCAAAGACGAGGAGGCCCAGGAGGCCATCGAGCGCTCCCAGGAGCTCAAGGACGAGCTTCAGGACATCGAGGACCGCGCGGACGAACTCCAGGCGGAACTCGAAGAGCGCCTCCTGACGATCCCGAACGTGCCCCACGAGTCGGTCCCGACGGGGGAAGACGAGAGCGACAACGTCGAGCGCTACCGCGAGGGGTTCGACGACCTCCGCGTCGACCCCGACGAGGTGACCCCCCACTACGACCTGGGCGAGGACCTCGACATCCTCGACTTCGAGCGCGGCGCGAAAGTGTCGGGCGGCGGCTTCCAGTTCGTCAAGGGCGACGGCGCGAAACTGGAGCGGGCGCTGATCCAGTTCTTCCTCGACGTCCACGACGAGCAGGACTACGTGGAGGTGGCGCCGCCGATCCCCGTCAACTCCGCGTCGATGCGCGGGACCGGGCAACTGCCGAAGTTCGCCGAGGACGCCTACCGCGTCGAGGCCCGCCAGGACGACGACTACGACGACGACGACCTGTGGCTGCTCCCCACCGCGGAGGTGCCGGTCACCAACATGTATCGCGACGAGATCCTGCTGGACGACGACCTTCCCCTCAAGCATCAGGCCTTCTCGCCGAACTTCCGGCGCGAGGCCGGCGAACACGGCACGGAGACGCGCGGGTACGTCCGCGTCCACCAGTTCAACAAGGTCGAACTCGTCAACTTCGTCCGACCGGAGGAGAGCTACGACCGGCTGGAGGGACTCCTGAGCGAGGCCGAGGAGGTGCTCCAGCGCCTCGGCCTGCCCTACCGCGTGCTGGACATGTGTACCGGCGACATGGGGTTCACCCAGGCCAAGAAGTACGACATCGAGGTGTGGGCGCCCGCCGACGACATGGACGAGGGTCCCGACGTGGGCGGCCGCTGGCTCGAAGTCTCCAGCGTCTCGAACTTCGAGGACTTCCAGGCGCGGCGGGCGGGCCTGCGCTACCGACCGGAGCGCCACGAATCGGCCGAGTACCTCCACACGCTCAACGGCAGCGGCGTCGCCGTCCCCCGGGTGATGGTCGCGATCATGGAGTACTACCAGAACGACGACGGCACCGTCACCGTCCCCGAGGCGCTGCGGCCGTACATGAACGGCCAGGAGGTCATCGACGGACACGAGCCGGTCGGCGAGAGCGCCGTCGGCGCCGGCGAGAAGGAGTGACGCCCGGCCCCGGGGAAGTCGTAGCGACCGCAGCAGTCAGTCCGTGTACGTCTCTATCCGTTCGATCTCGGCTTCCGACAGCCGGAACACGTCGACGAATCCGGTGATCGCCGACCCGTCGGCGGCGAGCAGCCGGCCCTGAACGGCGACGCTCCCGGCGGCGGCGTCCTCGTCGCCGTCGGCTCCCCGCTCGCCGACTCCGCCGCGGGCCGCGAACACCGCCTCGATTTGGTGGTCGGTGTCCGTCTGGGGCCGCTCCTCGCGCATGAACGCGACGAACCGGTCGCGGCCGTCGATGGTCCGGTCCGGCCGGTCGTGGACGAAGCCCTCGGCCAGCAGGTCGGCCAGCCCGTCGTAGTCGGCCTCGTCGAGCGCCCGGTAGTACGCCCGCGCCCGCTCGGCGCCGTCGGTCATACCTCCGCTTGACGGGCTCGCGGCATGAACGCGGCGGTCCGGTGCTTCGACCGCCGGTCCCGGACTAGCGGCCGGGGATGTCCCAGTCGGCCCGCTCGTCGTCGGCCTCGTCCTCGTCGTCGCCCTCGGTCGGGTCGCTCAGGTCGAGTTCCGCCACGTCCGCGTCGTCGCCGTCGGCCGGGTCGCCGCCGGCCCGTTCGTCCCCCGCGGCTCGCCCGTCGCCCGGCTCGTCTCCGGTCCCAGTCCCGGTATCGGAACCGTCGCTCGACCCCGAACGGCCGGAGGTCGCTCCGTCCGGTCCGTCGGCCGACCCGTCGGGCCGGTCGGTCGGACCCGCTCCGGTCTCGTCTGCCGCGCCGTCGGTCGCCGCGTCCACCGCGTCCAGGTCCATCTCCAGGTCACCCTCGACGGTGTCGCCCTCGACGCTGGACCCCTCGCTCTCGTCGTCCCCGTCGTCGGCCTCGCCCACCGCGTCCAGGTCCATCTCCAGGTCACCCTCGACGGTGTCCGGTTCGTCGGCCGGTTCGTAGTCGTCGGCCTCGCCGGCGACGGCGGCGTCGAGGTCGGCGTCGTCGACGGCCAGTCCGGTGTCGACGCCGCCGGCGTCGTCGGCCTGCCAGTCGTAGCCTGCCTCCTCCTCGGGGTCGACGACGACCGAGTCGCCGAGTTCGATCCCCTCGGCGGTCAGTCGGAAGGCGTCGGGCCCGGGCGGCTCCGAGAGGTCCGTGGCGGCGTCGAGCAGGCGCTCGGCGTCCTCGCGGTACTGGGCGCCCTGCTTGCCGCGGCCGCTGGCGAGCGCGTCGGCGGAGTCGGCCAGCCAGCTGGTCGCGTGGGCGAGCGTGTCGGCCTTCTCCTCGGTGCGGTCGACGACCGTCTCGAAGGCGGCGGTCTCGGCGAACCGAACCGCCGTGTCGAAGTGGTCGGCGGCGTCGGTGAACGCGGGTTCGGCCTCCTCGAACCCGTTGCGCGCGTCCATCCACTCGCGGTCCTCGTAGTCGGCCATCGCCGCACGGAACGCCTCGCGGCCCTCGGCGTAGTGGTCGTGCCCGACGCGGTAGCGGTCCAGCGCGGTGTCGTCGCCGCCGATGTCGCCGACGGCCGCCTTGACGGGGCCCACGTCGAGCGGCGTCTCGAGGTCGTCGGCCGCCCGGGCGTACTGGACGGTCCCGCGGTGGTCGACGACGAAGACCGACCGCCGGACGAGGCGCTCGCCGACCTCGTTCTCGGTGGCCACGCCGTAGGCCGCCGTGGCCTCGCCCTCGCGGTCGCTCAACAGCGGGACGTGCAGCCCGTAGCGCTCGGCGAACGCCTCGTGGCTGTAGGTGCTGTCCGGCGAGACCCCGAACACCGACACGTCCTTCTGCATCGTGAACAGGTCCAGGTCGCCCAGGTCCGACTCCTGCATCGTGCAGGCGGGGTTGAAATCGGCCGGATAGAAGGCGAGAACGACGATCCCCTCCCCGAGGTACTCGCCCAGGTCCACCCGCCGGCGCTCGCCGTCGACGTACGCCGGCAGGTCGACCGCTGGCGCCGCCGCACCCTCCGAAAGCATTGTTCCATAGACGTGAGCTATCCTATTTAGACCTTCCCAGCGTTTTCACGCGCTGTATACGCCGGATCGGCCGGATGGACCGCATCGGCCGGACCGCCACGGTCCGAGCGGTCCGAGCGACCCGAGCGGCTTTTGCCACCCCGACGAGTACCGGTGGCCGTGGAGTTACACGTCCGCTACGAGGGCGACGACGACCCCAAGAAGTGCTCGGCCCGTCGGCTCGCGAAGTTCGACGACGCCGAGTTGCACCGCTCGACGCGGGCGACGCCGCCGGGGATCGTCCTCAACCCCTTCGCCGACCAGGCGCTCTCGCCGGCCGACCGCGAGGGGACGGGCGCCCGCCGCGACCGGCTCGTCGCGCTCGACTGCTCGTGGGAGACCGCCGAGCGCGAGGCGTTCGATCTGGAAGGCGTCCACCGCTCGCTGCCGTTCCTCGTCGCCGGCAACCCCGTCAACTACGGGACGGCCTTCCAGTTGAACACCGTCGAGGCGTTCGCCGGCGCGCTCTGCATCCTCGGCGAGCGCGAGCAGGCCGAGGGGATCCTCGACCGGTTCTCGTGGGGTCACACCTTCCTCGAACTCAACGAGGAACCGCTGCGCCGGTACGCCGACTGCGCCGACTCGACCGAAGTGCTCGCCGTGCAGGACGACTACCTCGCCGACGAGGGCGAGGGAGAGGCGTAGAACCGTTCGAATCGCCCCTCCGGCGGCGCCGCTTGCCGGAGTCGTGTCGAGAACCCGGAGGACCCGGGAGTCGGTTCAGTTCGACGCGGCGATCGGACCGATAACCGGCAGGCCGTAGCGCTCGCCCTGGTAGGCCTTGAGGACGAGCAACAGCCAGACGGCGAACGCGCCGAGGCCGACGACGGCGTTCAGCGGGAGTACCAGGAACGCGAAGATGTCGCCGACGACCGGTATCGCCGTGAGTATCCCCATGACGATGCCGACGGCGACCCACGCGGCGATGGCGACCGCGCCGAAGCCGATGCTCTGGATCGAGTGGAAGCGCACGAAGTCGTCCTCGTCGCCCTCGACCAGCAGCATGACGATCCCCGTCAGCGGCGCGAACAGGTACGCGATCGCCGCCGCGACGTTCGGCTCCAGGTCCGTCCCGCCTGCCGCGGGGCCGGTCATCTCACCGCTCGGCTGGGCGTTCGCGGTCCGCCCGGCGGACTGTCCACCGGCCTGACCGCCCGCCTGTCCGCCGGTCCGGCCACCGCTCTGTCCGCCGGTGGACTGACTGCTGGACGATTGACCGCCGGTCGACTGGCCGCCCGCGGATTGACCGCCGGTCGGCTGTCCGCCAGCCGACTGGCCGCCCGTGGACTGACCACCAGCCGACTGACCGCCGGTGGATTGTCCACTGGCCGACTGCCCGCCCGTGGACTGACCATCCGCCGACTGGCCGCCGGTGGATTGTCCACTGGCCGACTGGTCGTCCGGGGACGCTCCGTTCGCGGACTGTCCACTGGCCGACTGGCCGTCCGGGGACGCTCCGTTCGCGGACTGTCCGCCCGCGGACTGACCGCTCGTGGACTGCCCCGCGACGGACTGCCCGCCCGTGGACTGTCCCTCGATCGACTCCCCGTCGGTCGATTCCTCGGCCTGACCGTTCTCGTCGGACTCGCCCGCTTCGGTGGACCCGTCGTCCGTCATCGTTCCACCTCAGCGGCGCGCAGGCCCCGTCGATGCCCCGTTTCCCTCGGTCGGTGCTTCCCAACCATGTCAGCACGAGCGAATGCCCCACTTGTAATACTTTTCACTGCCGAATGATATTTTGGCGGCCGCTCTGGGGGTCGTTCGGACGGAGTGAACGACTGTTTCGGCGGCTCTACTCGTCTCTCACAGCCGACGGGGAGTGAACTGCGCCAGCGCGAGGGGCCAGCGGGGCGGCGTCGTCGGTAGCGGGGTGGAACGTCACCCGTTCGGACCCGTCCGGGCGTCCGAGCCCGTCTCGTCGAGGGAGCGCTTCGCCGACGGCGGGTCCTCGGTCTCGATCGACTCAGCGGGGGCGAGTGGCGGCCCCGCTCGCCGCGGGACCGCGCGGGGACGGACCCGGACGGCCAGGGCAACGCTTTACTCGGGCGGGAAGCACGGGTTGGCATGGAGACGGATCGACTCCGCGAGGCGCTGGAGCGCGCGGGCCTGACGGAGTACCAGTCGGCCGTGTACCTCGGACTGCTGGACCAGGGAACGGCGCCGGTCGTCGACGTAGCCGAGCGGGCCGGTGTGCCCACCTCGCAGGTGTACGACGTGGTACGGACGCTGGAGGACCGCGGGTTCGTCGAGACCGTCGAAGGGGACCGCCTGCACGCCCGCGCCGACGAGCCCGGCGACGTGCTCGACGAACTGCGCTCGACGGGGGAGCTGCTGGCCGACGCCGCCGACGCGATCGAGGACCGCTGGGAGCGCCCCGACCCCAGCGAACACCGCGTCAGCGTCGTCAAGCGCCGGCGGACCGTCGTCGAGAACGCCCGCGTCGCCATCGAGGACGCCGAGGTGTCCGTCGAGTTCGGCGGGAGCGCAGAGCAGTTCGCCGAGCTGCGCCCCGCGCTGGCGGCCGCCGCCGAGCGCGGCGTCGTCGTCCACGCGTCGGTCAACGGCCCCGTCGCCGACACCGACGTGTCCGCCGAGCGCCTCGCGAACAGCCCCATCACCGAAGTCCGGCACTCACACTCGCCCGGCTCCTTCCTCACCGTCGTCGACCGCCGGCAGGGGTTCCTCTCGCCGAACGTCCACGGCGACGAGCAGTACGGCGTCCAGGTCGGCGACGACCTGCTGACCTTTCTCTTTCACTGGTCGTTTCTCACCTGCGGGTGGGTCCCCGCCGAACGCCTCCACGTCGCCGAGCCCGACGAGAGCGCCTACATCAGCATCGAGGAGTTCGTCCGCCACGCCGCCGTCTGCTGGAGCGACGGCGCCACCGTCACCGTCGGCGTCCGCGGCCGCGACACCGACACCGGCGACCCCGTGCAGGTCCGCGGCGACCTGGTCGACATCCGACTCGGCCCCGACAACGACGCCGTCACGGACCCCTCCTACGACGAACTCGGCGGGACGGTCGCTATCGTCGTCGCGACCGACGAGGGCAAGGTCGAAGTCGGCGGCTGGGGCGCCGTCACCGAGGACGTAGAGGCCGAGGTCGTCCGCGTCGAAGGCGTCTCGGAGTGACGCCCCACGGCGTCGGTTCAGCTCCTACTCCCGCTGCCACCGCAGCCCGACCGGTTCGTCGGGCACGTCCAGCGGACTCGTCGGCACGTCAGCGTGCGGTTCGGGGCTGTGGTAGGCGCTGGGGGCGATGTCGTTCGGGCCGTCGGGATAGAACGCCGACGCGACGGCGTGGAGGTGTTCGCGCCCGACGCCGAGTTCGTACTGGCCGCCGCCGTACAGCGTGATATCCCGCTCCAGACAGTACTCGATCGTGTCGAGCAGGTCCGAGACGGTCCCGAACCGCGAGGGCTTGACGTTTAGCCACTCGGGCTCGATCGGCAGATCTTCGACGCTCGCCACGTCCACGACCGGGTAGTCCCAGGAGAGTCGGTCGGCGACGCCGTCCAGAACCTCCCGGGTCTCGTCGGTGTACTTCGCGTCCTCCAGCACGGCGTCGGGGAACGCCTCGGCGACCTGCCGATAGCGTTCCGGGTCGGCGTCGGTGTCCACCTCGGTGCCCTCGTAGTAGCTCTTCAGGTCGAGGATGCGCACGCGGTCGGTCGCCGCCAGCTCGTCCATCAGATCCGGCGTCCAGTCGGCGGTCGGGTCGAGCTTGAACTCCATCTCGGGGTCGATGTCGAGCCACTCGTGGATCCGCTCGGCCGAGGGCTCGCCTCCCGTGTCGAGCCGCGTCGAGACGACGAACCGCACGGAGTCGTAGCTCCGACCGAGCGCGTCGGCGAAGGTGGCGTCGGCCTGGCGCAGTGCCAAATCGAGCGCCGCGCTCTCGACGGCCCACCGTCGGTAGTGCCGGGACACCGCCCGCTCGGGCGGCTCGGGGAACAGCTCGGCGTCGTCCAGCGCCGTCGAGAACTCGTCGAGGATGTACTCGCCCGCGAAGTCCCAGCCGAGGTCGCCGCTCTCGTGTGCGTCGCGCAGTCGGTCGTGGTCCTCGGTGTCGTAGGCCACGTCCTCGCCGCGGCCGACCGCGCCGTCGGGGCCGCGTAGTTCGACGACACTCGTCACGCGCGTGAACCCGGCGGAGGTGTCCATCTCGTGACGGTCCAGGTCGAACCCATCCACCGCGAGGGGCAGATCCGCGATCCGGTCGTACAGGTCGCTCATACCACCGCTTCGGACGGGGTCCGGTTAACCCTGGTTCAACCGGCAGGGGACGGCGACCGTCCGGAACCCGGTGGTCCGACCGGCCCGGAGAAGCAACGTTTAAACGCGGTGACGAGGAAGGGCGGGTATGCCCAAGTTCGAACCCGCGGAACGACGCGAGCTCCAGAAGCAGATCTGCATGCGCTGCAACGCCCGCAACTCCGTCGAGGCGACGAGCTGCCGGAAGTGCGGCTACAAGAATCTCCGCCGCAAGAGCAAAGAGCGCCGCAACGCGTAACTCGGCTCCCTTCTCTTTCGCTCTCTCCCGTTCGCCGCGTCAGCGACGCCGTCGTTCGAACGGAGCGCGTTTTCACGGTCGCTCCGAGCGGCCGCGCCGTCACTCGTCGGGATACTTCGGTTCGCGCCGTTCGGCGCGTTCGAGCGACCGCTCGACGACCGCGCGCACGTCGCCCTCGAAGACGCCGCCGTGGCCGCTGTACATGCGTTCGACGCCGTCGGGCAGCCGTTCGAGCAGGTCCTCGATCGACTCGATGAGCCGTTCGCGGGACTGGCCGGCCATGTCGGTGCGGCCGAAGCTCCCGTCGTCGAAGGCGCCGTCGTCGTGGACGACCACGTCGCCCGAAAAGAGCGAGGCCTCCGAGACCAGCGAGACGTGGTCGTCGGCGTGGCCCGGCGTGTAGACGACCTCGCAGGTCTCGTCGCCGACGGTCACGGTGTCGCCGTCGGCGAGTTCGCCGGTCCGGCGCGGGTGGTCGGCGTAGGCGAGCAGGTCGGCGTCGAAGGCGTCTAAGACGGCGTCGAGCTGGGAGACGTGGTCGCCGTGCTGGTGGGTGAGGACCACGCGGTCCAGTTCGTCGGTGTGGCCTTCGATAACGTCGACGACGCCGGTCATCGCGCCCGCGTCGACCAGCGTCGGCGACTCGCCGAGCGCGAGGTAGGCGTTGCACGTGAACGTCTCGGCCTCGGCGGTGACGTTGACGACTTCCATGTCCGTGTGCTCGGTCGCCCTGGGCTTCAGTCTGGTGACCCGGCGGCTCGCGCTCTCCGCTAGCCGGGACCGGTGACAGCGACCGCTCGACGAGGAGTACGGCGTGTTCCGGGAGCTTGCAGGTGCCGGCCGTCCCTGGTGGACCGTCACACGAACCGCAGGACGTATCCGTCCGGTTCGGTTTCGTGTGCAGGCCGGTCGACGCGTTCGCGACGGGCGGCCCTTTTCCCGCGCTTGTTTTCGCCCACCGCAGACTCACCCCGGTCGTTCCCCAAACCGGGGCACCCGCAAGGGATTCCACTCAGATCATGACTGACCGAGAGACTTCTATCGGCGACCGGACGAGGCGATCGATCCTCAAGAAAGGCGCGCTCGCGACGGGGGCGGCGGTCGGCGTCGCCGGCTGCGCCGGCCTCGGCGACGAGGGCCCCGCCGCCCAGACGGACACCGACGGCGACGGCGCGACGGACACGGACGTGCTCGACGACGGGACCGACGGCGACGACGCCGTCGAAGCCGGCTCCGACAAGGCGCTGATGTTCGCCGAGGAGTTCCGCGGCGGCGCGCAGTTCCGCGTCACCTCGCCGGTCATCGAGCAACAGCCCGAGGTCGAGGGCGTCGAGGACGGCGACATCTGGAGCGACTACAACACGCGGGTCGTCGAGTACGTCAACGCCGAGGAGGACGTGCTCTTCTTCCCCGCTCACGACGCCGAGATCACGGAAGGACGGGTGTACGAGCTCCACGACAACTTCACGTGGCTCAGCGACGACGCCGGCGACCAGGGCGTCGTCGACGTGAAGTTCACCGAGGTCGGCCAGGAGCAGATCTTCGACCCCAGCGACGTGAACGTCTTCGACGAGGGCGGCGGCAAGGCGCTGGTCCGGTGGGGGAACTACTGGCCCGGGGCGATCCTCCGGATCACCTCCGACGTCGTCGAGTGGACGCCCAGGGACGACGTGGCCGGCTCGGACGTGTTCGCCGACTACAACACCCGCTTCGCGCGGTGGATTAAC
Source organism: Halosimplex pelagicum (assembly GCF_013415905.1). Classification (GTDB taxonomy): domain Archaea; phylum Halobacteriota; class Halobacteria; order Halobacteriales; family Haloarculaceae; genus Halosimplex; species Halosimplex pelagicum. The sequence continues at coordinate 111,083 of NZ_CP058909.1, forward strand.
GGCGGGAACTTCCAGATCTACCCCGCCGGTGACGCCAGCATCGAGCGGGGCCAGGCCTACCGGATGACCAGCGAGTTCGACGTGACCGACCCCGAGGGCAACCTCGTCACGACCGACCTCGAACGCGTCGAGCTGCCGGAAGGGGTCGCGACCGGCGACGTGGCTACCGACCCCCCGACCGACGGGACGACGGCGAGCGAGGACACCGCGACCGACGGCGGAGCCGGGACAGGCAGCGGAACCGACACCCCGACCGGGTCCTGAACGCCGCGAAACGCGGTGTCCGCCGGGACCGCCCGTCCTGCCGTCGTCGTCCGGTACGGGACACCGTGACGAGCGAAGCGGATGATTTTTGATGGAGAGTGTCGTGGGCTGTGGTATGTCGACACAGAGCGCTCGCGACGGGGCGGCCGGGCGCGGCGACGGCGGGCTCCCCGACGCCGTCCCCGTCTCGCTGGACCGGACGACGCGGCTCAGCTGGGAGCTGGGCGACCGCGTGACGAGCGGGGCCGACGCGACGCTGGCGGGCGAGTGGCGCTGTCACACGGCGCCGTGGGCGGTGGCCGTCTTCGACGTGACCGACCACACCGCCCTCCTCCGCGTCCGGACGCCGGTCGGCCGCGAACTGTTCTACGGCGCCGCCGACGCCGACCTGGCCGCGGCCCGCGACGCCCTCGCCGCGGCGCCCGACTGGGGACGCCGGGACCGATAGCTCGCCGCGACCGACACCTCACAGCGACCGCGCAGTCGCCGGCCCGTCGGCGGTCCCTCGGCGGAGCTCCGGCGGCGGAATCTCGCCGACTGCGCACCTGCGAACACCTGCCCAAGTCTTTTCGCCGCTTCGACCGATATCGCGGTATGGAGTACGTGACGGCCGCAGGCGTCGACGTTCCGGCACTGGGATTCGGCACCGCCCGGATGGACGGCCACGAGGAGCGCCGCCGCGCCGTCTCGGCGGCGCTCGACGCGGGCTACCGCCACGTCGACACCGCCCAGATCTACGGCAGCGAACCCGCGGTCGGCGAGGCCGTCCACGCATCGGATGTCGACCGCGAGGAGCTGTTCGTCACGACGAAGCTCTCGGGCGACAACCGCGCGTACGACGACGCCGTCGCGTCGACCCGCGCGAGCCTCGACCGCCTCGACACCGACTACGTCGACCTGCTGTTGATCCACTCGCCCAACGACGACGTGCCCCACGCCGAGACGCTGCGGGCGATGAACGATCTGCGCGACGACGGGCTGGTCCGCCACGTCGGCGTCTCGAACTTCTCGGTCGACCAGGTCCGCGAGGCGATGGACGCCTCCGAGGCGCCGATCCTCACCAACCAGGTCGAGTACCACGTCCGAAAGCGCCGCGACGACCTCCTGCGATTCTGCGTCGAGGAGGGCGTGATGCTGACCGCCTACAGCCCGCTCGACGTGGGCGGGCTCGCCGACGACGGCGACCTCGCCGAGATCGGTGACCGCTACGGCAAGACCGCCAGCCAGGTCGCGCTCCGCTGGCTGGTCCAGCAGCCGATGGTCTCGGCGATCCCGATGTCGTCGAACCCCGAGCACGTCCGCTCGAACATCGACATCTTCGACTTCGAGCTGACCGCCGACGAGATGGAGCGGCTGTTCGACCGGGGCGGCCCGATCGACGGGATCCGGTCGGCGCTCGGGCTGTAGGACGGGACCGACCGCACCGAAAACGGGCGAGCGACTCCACGGCGTCAGGCCGTCAGGACCGTCACGAGAACGGGAGGACCGTCGCCCACACGAGGGTGACGACGATGCCGACGAGGCTGATCAGCGTCGTCACGACCGTCCACGTCTTGAGCGTCTCCTCCTGGGTGAGCCCGCCGATCTCCTTGACGATCCAGAAGCCGCTGTCGTTGTACCACGAGAAGATCGATGCGCCGGCGCCGATCGCCATCACCATGTACGCGGAGTTGACGGCCAGATCGCCGGCGAACGGCGCCATGATCCCGGCGGTGGTGACGATGGCGACGGTCGCCGACCCCTGGACGACGCGTACGCCGGCGGCGATCAGCCAGGCGGTCAGCAGCAGACTCAGGCCGATGTCCTCCAGCCCGCCCGCGATGTAGTCGCCGGCGCCGGCGGCCTGGAGCATAACGCCGAACGCGCCGCCCGCGGCGGTGATCGCGGCGATGTTCCCCCCGCTCTTGAGCGCCTCGGTCAGCTCGTCGGAGAAGCCCTCGCGGCCGAGGTCGGTCATCCGGAAGTACGTCAGCGCCGCGACGACCGCGGCGACGGTCAGCGCGAAGTTCGGGTCGCCGACGAAGCTCGTGATCGCCGCCGGGTCCGACTCCTCGCCGTACACCGTGTTGACCGTCGTGTCCGCGCCGACGAGGACGATGACGAGCAGGATCGGCAGCACCGACTCGAACACTCCGGGCAGCTCGTCGACGGACGTCTCGGCGATGTCCTGGAGTTCGTCGACCGTTGTCCCCATCGCGTCGCGCAGCGGCACGTCGACGCGGCGGTTGATCCAGTGGCCGTACACCGGGCCGGCGACGATCGCCGTCGGGAGCCCGACCATCACCCCGACCAGCATCGTCGTCCCGAGGTTGGCGCCGATCTCGGCGACGGCGAGCAGCGGTCCCGGCGTCGGCGGGATGAAGCCGTGAGTGGTAACCCCGCCCGCCGCGACCGCGACGATGTAGAGGGTGTAGTTCCTGCCGGTCCGCGACCGCGCCGAGCGCGCGATCGGCGCCAGCAGGTAGAAGACGTTGTCGAAGAACACGGGGATCGCCATCACGAAACTGCTGCTGAACAGCGAGATCTCCGTCCGCTCCTCGCCGAACAGCGACGAGAACCCGCGCACGACGCGATTCGCCGCCCCGCTCTCGGTCATCGCCTTCCCGATGATCGCCGCCATCAGGATCGGGATCCCGATCCCGGCCATCCCGTTGCCGAACGCCTCGGCGACCTGCCCGACGGCTTCGGCCAGCGGGATGGCCGGGCTCACCAGCCCGACCGCGAACGACGCGATGATCAGCCCGACGAACGCCGGGACTTCCAGCACGACCAGCAGCAGCACGACCATGATCACTCCGACCAGCAGCGATACGAGTGGCCCCTGACCGCCGAGTTGCAGTACCGGATACATGGACGATCCTCCGTAACTGTCCGGTCGCCGTCATAACAGATAGGTAACTGCACCTTTCTGTCCCTGGTGCCGGTTTGCGTATCCGGTAGTGACTTCGTTCGACGGGTCGAGAGGGGTATAACCCGTTACAGGGCCGATATCGTCGTCTGGTGTCCCTGTATCGACTCACAGCGGGTAGAAAGGTCCGTTTACCGTCCAGTTGCGTGCAGTTTCTCGGCTCGGGACGCCCCAGGCGGTCACGCGCGCCCGACCCGCCGGTCGAGGAAGTCGTCGAGCAGGCGGAACAGCCGAAGCTTCTGCGCCTGGTCCGAGGAGGCGTGGCCCTCCTCGCCGAGTTCCTCGTACTCGAAGTCGCCGTCCTCCCCTTCCTCGTAGCCGGCGCCTTCGAGCGCCTCGCGGACGATGCGAGCCTGCGAGACAGGGACGCGGCGGTCGTTGACGCCGTGGACGACCAGCAGCGGCGAGTCGACGTTCTCGACGTGCGTGACCGGCGAGCGCTCTTCGTACAGCTCCGGGTTCTCGTCGGGCGTCCCGAGGTACTTCTCCATGAGCTCCGTCCTGAAGTGGGGCATCGTGTTCTCGTACATGTCTCCGAGGTCCGAGATGCCGATCCAGGCGACGCTCGCGTCGTACAGGTCGGGGTACTGCACCGACTGCCAGTAGGCGGAGTAGCCCCCATAGGAGCCGCCGAAGACGACGACGCGCTCGTCGTCGAGCCAGTCGCGCTCGGCGATCACGGCCTCGGCGGCGGTCGCCACGTCGCCCTGTTCGGCGCCGCCCCAGTCGTCGAGCAGTCGCTCCTTGAACTCCCGGCCCCTGCCCGTCGAGCCGCGGTAGTTGACCTGCAACACGGAGTAGCCCCGCATCGCGAGCACCTGGGTGTAGAGGTCGAACGACTTCGCGTCGCGGGCCATCGGCCCGCCGTGGGGGTTGACGATCAGCGGCGAGGGGCGCTCGCCCGAGTCGTAGAGGAGCGCGCCGATCTCGAGTTCGTCGTAGGGGTCGTGTTCGACGGCGCGCTGGGGCGTGTCGGGTACTCCGTCCGAGCCGACCGCGAGTACTCGGCGTCGGCGAAGTCTTCGGGTTCGAAGGGACCGTGGTCGGCGGCCAGCAGCGTCTCGTAGCTGTCCGAATCGAGGTCGTAGGCCAGCAGTTCCGTGCGACGGGTGGCGGTGGTGTGCTCGACGAGCACCCGGCCGTCGCCGAGGTCGGCGCTGGTGTAGGCCCACCCGGTCGAGGCCACGCCCTCGGGCAGGTCGAGTTCCCGCCCCTCGCCGCTGGCGAGGTCGTAGACGACGGGCACGGTCACGGCCTCGCGGTCGCGACTCGCCAGCACGCGCTCGCCGTCGACGAACGCGACGGCGCTCTCGTCGTACTCGCCGTCGCCGAGCCAGGTCACGTCGTCGGCCGCGAGGTCGTAGACGCCCGCACGGCCCAGGTCGGGGGCGTTGTCGCTGACGAGCAGGCGGTCGCTCTCGGGGCCCCAGTCGGCGGGGCCGCACTCGGCGCCGACCTCGCCGAGTTCGAGGTTCCGCGGGTTCGAGCCGTCGGCGTCGGCGATATAGGCGTCCTGGTTGTCGAAGTCGTCGGTCTCGTTGGTGGCGTAGGCGATGCGCTCGCCGTCCGGCGAGAGGTGGGCGCCCCACACCGCCCGGTCGTAGTCGGTGAGCTTCGTCGTCTCGCCGGCCGTCAGGTCGCGAGCGTAGACGTTCATCTGGCCGTCGCGGGAGGAGCCGAAGAGGATTCTGGAGCCGTCCTCGGCGACGCTCGTGAGCATGCACTGGCCGTCCATCTCGACGACCGGTTCGACGGTACCGTCCCGGTCGATCGCGTAGATGTCGTTCTGCTCGTCGCCGTCCTCGTCGCGGTGGAAGAACACGCGGTCGCCGTCGGCGCCCCACGCGACGAACCAGCGGGCGTTCCGCGGCACCTCCCCGTCGGACCACTGTTCGAGGTCGCCCGTCTCGGTGTCCAGCACGTGGAGTTCGTTGCGGCCGGTCGCGTCGTAGTACAGCGCCACCTCGTCGCCGCCGGGCGAGGCGGTCGGGTGAGCGACCGTCGGCAGTCCAGCGAGTTCTTCGAGCACGTCGCCGTCGGCTGTCGGAGCCATACGCACCCTGTCGGTCCGTCGTCACTTCAGTGATCGCAGAAGGCGCCTTCGGTTCGGAATCTGACGAGTCTCCCGAGCGGTCGCCGGCCCAACGGTTTTCGCGTCGGCACCGGTATCGCGGGTATGGGCCACGAACTCGACGACGTGGACCGGGGGATCCTCCACGCGCTGCAGGAGAACGCCAGGGAGGCGACGGCGGCCGAGATGGCGGAGGCGGTGGGTGTCTCGGCCAGCACGGTCAGGAACCGGATCGACCGGCTGGAGTCGACCGGGGTGGTCCGGGGATACCATCCCGACATCGACTACGAGCGGGCGGGCTTCCAGCTGCACGTCCACGTCGTCTGCCGCGCGGCGCCCACCGAGCGGTCGTCGCTGGCCGCGGAGCTACTGGAGCTGTCGGGCGTCGTCCGCGTCCGCGAGCTACTGACCGGGAACGAGAACCTCCACGTCGAGGCGGTCGCCACCGACTCCGCCGCCGTCGACGACCTCCTCGCGGCGATCACCGAACTGGGGATCGAGATCGCGAGCTCCGACATCGTCAAGACGACCCACGTCCAGCCGTTCGACCACTTCGGCACCGACGTGGGGTCCGACGGGTGAGTGCCCACCGTTCGACACGCGAATATGTCGGCACCAGGACCAGTCGATCTCACGGGTCAGGGCGGGGAGAGAACTGCGAATTCCGCAGATATATCGCCTCTCCCTACAGAATCTTGCGTACGCACCGCCACCGTTAAGCCGGTCGCTGTCGGACGGTCCCACGGTGATGGGTGATATGTTGAGCACCAAGGTAAGCACGGAAATCGCGGCGCGGGAAGGCGTCGACCCGCTGCAACTGGACGAACCGCTCTACGACGTGATAGACGTCGGCGCGCTGGAACGGCTGGTCGAGACGGCCGGGCGACGCGGCGACGGGGAGTTCGAGGTCGAGTTCACGTACTACGGCTACGACGTGGTGGTCGACGGGTCGGGCGAGGTGACCGTCACCGGCGGCTCGTCCGCCGCCGGCGACGCCGCCCGGGAGTCGGCCGACCAGCCGGCCACCGGGCGATAGCCGCGAGCGCCCCGACGGGTCGACCGCCGCGAGCGACCGCGCCGCCGTCGCGACGGAGGTGGCTCGGCGTCACGCGTCGGTCTCGACGCCGCGGATCTCGAAGCGCGCGCCGCCGGCCTCGCTCTCGACGACACCGACCGACCAGCCGTGGGCCTCGGCGATCTGTTCGACGATGGAGAGGCCGAAACCGGTCCCCTCCGCCGCGGTCGAGTAGCCGCTGGAGAACACGCGGTCGCGGTCGGCCTCGTCGATCCCCGGGCCGTCGTCGGCGACGAAGAAGCCCGACCCGTCGTCGAGCCGACCGACCCGGACGGTCACGGCCCCGGTCGAACCGTCGGTCGCCGGGTCGCCGGGATCGGGCGAGTCCTCGCGAGCTTGCGGCTGAGCGGTCGTGGAACCGTGTTTCACGGTGTCCTCGCGAGCGTGCGAGCGAGGGCTTGTCGAGCTGTGCTCGACAGCGTTGGCGAGCAGGTTCTCGAGCAACTGCTGGAGGCGGCTCCGGTCGGCGCGGACGGCCGCGTCGGTCTCGACGGCGAGGGTCGCCTCGGGGGTGCGGACGCTCCGCCAGCACGAGCGGGCGGCGGCGTCGAGGTCGACGGGCTCGATGTCGAGGACGGCCTTGCCCTCCCGGCCGAGCGTGAGCAGGTCCTCGATGAGCGCCTCCATGCGGTCGTGGGCGCGCTCGACGGCGTCGAGGTGGTCGCTATCGCACTCCTCGCGGACGAAATCGAGCCGGGCGGTCGCGACCTGCAGGGGGTTGCGCAGGTCGTGGGAGACGATGCTCGCGAACTCGTCGAGGCGCTCGTTCTGGCGTTCGAGCTCCCGGCGGTGGCGCCGGGACTCGTCCTCGCGGGCGGCCCGGTCGAGGGCGGCCTCGACGGTGCTGGCGAAGACGTGCGCCAGCGACACGTCCACCTCGTCGAAGTCGGCGGGGTCGGTCGAGCCGACGACCGCGACGCCGTACTCCCCCAGCGGCAGGACGATCTCGCTCGACAGCGGCGTGTCGGGGTTGTAGCGCTCGGGCTCGTCGGCCAGGTCCCCGCAGACGACGAGGTCGCCGGTCTCGAAGGCCTCCCAGGCGAGGCTCCCCTCGCCCTCGCCGTCGAAGGTGGGCATCTCGTCGAACAGCGCGTCGGCCGCCTCGGTCTGGACGACCGGGCGGAGCCGCTCGCCCGCGTCGTCGGCCAGCCAGACGCCGTTGACGTCGCGGCCGAGGACGGACCGGGCGGTCTCGACGGCGTGTTCGGCGACGGTCCCGGGGTCCGGGGCGTCCATGAACCCCTCGGTCGCGTCCGTGAGCCCGGCGAGCGCGTCCTCGCGGCGCTTGCGCTCGGTGATGTCCCGCGAGATGGCGAGATACCGGTCCGCACCGCCCAGGTCGACGCGGACCAGGTTGATCTCCACGGGAAACGTCGACCCGTCGGCCCGCCGGTAGCGACCGTCGAACTTCCGCGACTCGCCGACGGCCATCCCGTCGAGCAGCGACCGCACGACATCGGGGTCGACGGTCTCGTCGACCTCCCAGACGGGGGTCCCCAGCAGGTCGTCCTCGCCGCGGTTCAGCGCGTCGCAGAGCCGCGGGTTCGCGTCGACGATCCGCCCGTCGGGATCGAGCACGTGGATCATGTCCGGGGAGTTGCCGACCAGCGCCTCCAGGCGGGCGCTCGTCGCCGCGAGTTCCCGCTCGCGCTCGCGGCGCTCGGTCACGTCGCGCGCGACGGCGACGACGCCGTCGAACTCCCCGCCGATCTCCAGGCGCGCCAGCCGGTAGTCGACGACCGCCCGCCCGTACTCGGGGAACCGCGCCTCGACCTCGCCGCGTAGCTCCTCCCGCTCACCGTCGACCAGCGCCCGGAACGGGTCGCCGTCGGCCCCGGCCCGGATCTCCTCGACGAGAGAGCTCTTCGCCCCCTCCAGGTTCGCCGGGGTCGTCCCCAGAAAGTCCGCGAGGTGGTCGTTGACGACGGCGAAGCGGCCGTCGGCGTCGTAGATGCACGCGGAGTGTGGCATCGCGTCGACCATGCTCCGGTAGCGCTCGAGCGTCTGCTCGCGCTCGCGGCGCTCGGTCACGTCGGTGATGAACCCCTCGATGCGGTCGGCGCTCCCGCCGTCGCCCCCGGTCCCACCGCCGTCGTCGCCGATCGCCCGCCCGCGCTCCCACATCCACCGCACGTCGCCGTCGGCGGTCCGGATCCGGTAGGTCACCTCGAAGGGGCCGCCATCGCTCAGCGCCGACTGGACGGTCTCCCACATCCGCTCGCGGTCGTCCGGGTGGAGCACGTCCTCGCCCCAGTTCACCTCGCCCGACTCCAGCGCTGCGGCGTCGTAGCCGGTGATAGCGGCGCACTCGCCGGCGACGAACTCCATCGGCCACCCGGGGTCGTTCTCGCAGCGGTAGACGATCCCCGGCAGGTTGCTGATCAGCGTCTCCAGCCGGCGGTTGCGCTCCTCCAGCGCCCGCCGCGACCGGGCCGCCGAGACGGCGTTGTCGATCCGGTTGGCCAGCAGCGCGTACTGGTCGGTCCCGGTCCCCTTCTGCAGGTAGTCCGTCACCCCCGCCGAGACGGCGTCGCTCGCCACCTCCTCGCTCCCCTTGCCCGTGTAGAGGATGAACGGGAGGTCGGGCCGGTCGGCGCGAACCCGTTCGAGGAACTCGATCCCGTTGGTCCCGGGCATGTCGTAGTCCGAGACGACGCAGTCGACCCGCTCGCCGGCGAGCCGTTCGAGCCCCTCGTCCGGGTTCGTCGCCGTCACCACCTCGAACCGGTCGTCCTCGCGTTCGAGCGCCGACGCGACCAGCGCCGACAGGTCCGGGTCGTCGTCGACGTGCAGGACGCGGATCGTCGTCGGTGTCGCGCTCATGTCTGGCCGGTCTACCCGTTGTTGGCGGACATCACCCATAAGCCTGTGACTTTCTTTCAGTTCGCTCGCCGGTCGATCACCCGTTGGTCGCGCCCGCTCCGTCGGCGGCCCCGTGCGCGCGCTCGACGGCCCGCCGGAGTCGCTCGCCCTCGGCGGCGCGGACGAGATGCGAGTCGCAGTCGCAGTCGGAGGCGCCGAACCCCGCGACGCGCTCGATGCCGTCGGCCCCGGCGAGCGTCCGACTCACCGCACACTCCACGTCGGCGTCGGCCGTCCGGACGACCGCCGCGACGGCGGCGTCGGGGTTGCCCAGCAGGTAGTCGACGTGCCAGTGACGGGCGTCGCGCTCGCCGGCGGCCAGTTCGCGGTGGCGCTCGACGCGGGCGAACCCGCCCGGCCCGAACGCGCTCCCGGTGTAGGCGTAGGCGCCCGCCGCGAACTCGACCTCGCCCAGCGCCCCCACCTCGATCGTCGCCGGCGCCGCCAGTTCGACGAGCAGCGTGTACGTCCCCTCGGCCATCGCCGTCCGCTCGGGCGGCCGCCGGCAAGTGCCTGGCGGGTTCGGACCGTGAGCGTCCGCCGGAGTCGCTCGCCGTCCGGACTCAGACCTCCGGGCCGACCCCGTCGAGCGCGCCGCGGACGCGTCTCCCGACACGGTGACGACGGGTGCGCCTGCCCCTCTCCATCGGGCGCTCTGGGAGACGGTCGACCGAGCGGCGCGAGCGGGCCCGACCGGTAAAACGAGCGAAACGCCTACCCGAGCGCGTACGCGAGCACGTAGACCACCGCGGAGCCGATCATCAGGAACACCATGATGAGCGCCATGATCTGCTGGCGGTCCAGTTCGAGGGGGTTCATATCCGGTCGTTGTCGCCGGCACGGTTAGGGTTTTCGCGCCGGAGACGGGCGCGCGAACCGACGAGCGTGCCCCCACTCCGCGACCCCGAGCGGTCCGATAGGTGACAACTTTCATCACTGACCCGTCCGAAACGACAGTATGGACCGATCGAACGGTCGCGAACGACTCACGTCGGTCGGCGGGACGCTCCTCGGCTACGGACTGCTCGCGCTGGGCGTCGCGATGGTCGGGCTCACCGCGTACAGGCTGCTGTTCGCCGCCGGGCGGGCGCTCGAAACCCCCGTCAGCGTCGGCCCGCAGGCCGCTGTCGGGCTGGCGCTCGGCGTCGCGGGCTATCTCCTGCTCAGGCGGACCCTCGACGGGGACGCCGACCCCGGCGAACCGAACGTCGAGCCCTCGGAGGCGCGCGCGGCCGACGCCTACGAGTTCGACACCTGAGCGGCTCTCGTCCGTCCGGTGCCGGCCGAACTGTCCGAAGACGGCCCGCCGTCTGCCGGGGTCGTCTCCGCCCTGGCGATCCTCCCGAATAGATCCTGATCGATTTCGATCGAAAGCGGCGATAACCGGACACAGCCGTGCTGTGTGTCCCGTCCGCAAACGTCCTCCGAACCCCAAGGTCTTTTAAACGGTACTCGCAAGGTGCCGGGCACCATGACCCGTTCACCGGCGGTCGACCGCTCAATGAACCAGATCCGCTCCAACCCGGCAACCGGAGGCATCACCTGAATGCGGGACCCGTTGGCCCGACTCCCCGACCCGGTCGCATCGGCGTCGAATCGCGCGGCTTCGCGGGGTGGTCCCGCGTGAGTTCCTCCTACAGCGCCGTCCAGAAGTCGTTCCTCAAGTACCAGCACGTCTTCGTGTTCGCGGCGCCGGTGGTCTTCGTCGCCGCCGTCCTCGCGTTCGCGCCGACGACCGGGAGCGGGACCGGCTACTGGCTGGAGTACTGGTGGCTGTTCCCGGCGTTCCTGACCGGCGCGACGATCGTCAACACGGTCGGGATCAGCGGCTCGGCGCTGTTCGTGCCGTTCCTGATCTTCGTCTTCCCGCTCGCCGCCCAGCCGCTGTCGCCCCAGACGATCGTCAAGGTGGGGCTGATCAGCGAGGCGTTCGGCCTGTCGAGTTCGTCCGTCGCGTTCGTCCAGTACGGGCTGGTCGACCGCCGGCTGGCGCTGACCATCGTCGGCGGCGCCGTCCCGTTCGTGATCGCCGGCGCCATCCTCTCCTTTGTCGTCCCGGAGCCCGTCTTCCACGGGCTGCTCGGGCTGGCGCTGATCGCGGCCTCGATACTCCTGTTCAAGGCCGACCTCGACCACGAGGGGGCCGAGTCGGACGCCGACGGCGGCCACGAGACGGCTGCAGACGGGGGAAGCTCGGCCGCGCCCGACGGCGGTACCGCCGACCTGCCCGACGACGCCGGCAAGCTCGGTCCCGCCGGCGTGCGCACCGACGAGGACGGCACCGTGACGCGGGTCGATCGCGACGGCGACGACTACCGCTACACCCGCGGCGGCTACCTCAAGCGGTTCGGCAACTACAGCATCGGCGGCATGTTCCAGGGCCTCGCGGGCTTCGGTGCCGGCGAGCTGGGCATCATCTCGATGCTATCGACGAAGGTGCCCGTCCGCGTCGCCATCGGCACCAACCACATCATCGTCGCGGTGACGGCGGTCCTCGCCTCGCTCGTCCACGTCTTCGGCGGGACCGTCCTCTCGGCGGCGGGCATCCACATCCCCGGCGTCCACGGCCTCTCGCTGGCCTCGACGCCCTGGAACATGGTCGTGTTCACCGTCCCCGCAACCGTGACCGGCGGCCAGATCGCGCCCTACGTCTCCAACGCCCTGGAGACCGACACGATCAAGACCTTCGTCGGCGGCCTGTTCGCGATCATCGCGATCGCCCTGTTCGGCATGGCGATGGGAGGGATCTGATGTACGACGACATCCTCCTCCCCACGGACGGCAGCGAGGCGACCACCGCCGCCGTCGACCACGTCGGTCGCCTGGCCGAGGTCCACGGTGCGACCGTCCACGTCCTCTCGGTGGTCGACACGCGCAACCGCTTCGAGAGCCCCTCCAGCGGCCTCGCCCCCGACGCCTGGCTCGCGTCCGAGCGCGAGCGCGCCCGCCAGGCCGTCGACGAGGCCGTCGAGACGCTCCCCGGGGACGTGCCCGCCGAGCGCGTCGTCGAAGAGGGCGTCCCGAAGTCCGCGATCCTGGGGTACGTCGAGGAGAACGGTCCCGACCTCGTCGTAATGGGGACCCACGGCCGGACCGGCCTCGACCACTACCTCATCGGTAGCGTCGCCGAGAACGTCGTCCGCGAGTCGCCCGTCCCCGTGACGACCGTCCGCGTCGACGAGTAGCGACCCCCCGGAGCGACCGACGCTTCGCCGGTCGCCCCAGTTCTCGCGATCCGGCCCGACCCGTGAAAAGATTGATACGTCGACGAGTCGAAACACCGGTATGGGATCTCGATTCCCGTCGAGCGGACGGCTCGTCTCGGCCGCGGGAACGGTCGTCGCGCTCGCGCTGCTCCTGGTCGGCGGCGCCGTGGCGGCCGAGACCGCTTTCGAACTCCTGATCGCGGAGGGACCGGTGCTGGGGGCACCGGGCGTCGGTCTCGGGAAAGGGGCGGCCGGCCTCGCCGTCTTCGTCGGCGGGTATCTCGTCCTCCGGACCGTCGCCCGCCGGGACGCCTCCCCGCCCTCTGAGGACGAGGAACACGGCTCCGACGCGGCCAGCAGATTCATCCTGGACTGGTAGGACCCGTCCCGTCGTCGACTCGCCCCCGTCGACCCACTCGCTGATACCTCCGACTTTCGACGCCGGCCCGCCCGGATCCGTTCTCCTCGGAACGAAGCGCCGGACAGCGGCCGCTCTTCCGTGGTGACCGACCCGACCACCAATGTTTATAACTTGGTAGTACAACCTAGTGATTATGCCGACGCAACTGCAACGCGCCAGGGAGGGAACCGTCACGGAGGCGATGGATCGGGTCGCCGAGCGGGAGAACCGCGACCCCGAGTTCGTCCGCGAGCAGGTCGCCGAGGGCCAGGCGGTCATTCCCGCCAACCGCGGCCACGACTCGCTGGACCCGATGGTCATCGGTCGGGAGTTCGGGACGAAGGTCAACGCCAACATCGGGGCAAGCGAGACGACCAGCGATCTCGAAGACGAGCTGGAGAAGCTCCACAGCGCCGTCCACTACGGCGCCGACACGGTGATGGACCTCTCCACGGGGGGCGACCTCGACGGGATCCGCGAGGCCAACGTCGAGTACTCGCCGGTGCCCGTCGGCACGGTCCCCATCTACGACGCGGTCACGCGGGTCGACGACGTGGCCGAGTTGACCCACGAACTGCTGCTCGACGTGATCGAGCGGCAGGCCGAGCAGGGCGTCGACTACATGACCATCCACGCCGGCGTCCGCATGGAGCACCTCCCGCTGACCGACGGCCGCAAGACCGGGATCGTCTCCCGTGGCGGCTCGATCCTCGCCCAGTGGATCGAGGAGAACGGGATGGAGAACCCCCTGTACACGAAGTTCGAGGAGATCTGCGATATCTTCGCCGAGCACGACGTGACCTTCTCGCTGGGCGACGGCCTCCGGCCGGGCTGTCTGGCCGACGCCAGCGACGAGGCACAGTTCGCCGAACTCGATACGCTCGGCGAACTCACGCGGACGGCCTGGGACCACGGCGTGCAGGTCATGGTCGAGGGGCCGGGCCACGTGCCGATGGACGAGGTGGCCGACAACGTCGAGCGCCAGCAAGAGGTCTGCGACGGCGCGCCGTTCTACGTGCTCGGGCCGCTCGTGACCGACGTGGCGCCGGGCTACGACCACATCACCAGCGCCATCGGCGCGACCGAAGCGGCGCGAGCGGGCGCGGCGATGCTCTGCTACGTTACACCCAAAGAACACCTCGGGCTCCCCGACGCGGAGGACGTGCGCGAGGGGCTGGCCGCCTACCGTATCGCCGCCCACGCTGCGGACGTGGCGAACGGCCGCCCGGGCGCTCGCGACTGGGACGACGCGCTCTCCGAAGCCCGTTACGAGTTCGACTGGCGCCGGCAGTTCGAACTCGCCCTCGATCCCGAGCGCGCCCGCGAGTTCCACGACCAGACGCTGCCCGGCGACAACTACAAGGAGGCGCGCTTCTGCTCGATGTGCGGCGTCGACTTCTGCTCGATGCGCATCGACCAGGACGCCCGCGAGGCCGCCGAGGAGGGTGAAGGGCAGATGGAAGCCATCGACGACGAGACCGACCTCGACGACTCGCCCGCCGCCGCGGTCAACCGCCCGCCCGTCGGCGAGCACGACGGCTCCGACGTGCCCGACCTCCCGAAGTTCGTCGACCCCTACGGCCACGAGGAGCCCGCGGACGACTAGCGGAGCTCGTTCCGGCGGCCGGGAGAAGATTTAATCAACCGAGCGTACTACTCTCGTAACACGATGAGCACACTCAACGTGAAGATTCCCGACGAGATGGACGACGACCTCAAGGAGTTCCTGGAGGAGCACCCGCACTACCTCAACAAGAGCGAACTGGTCCGCGACGCGCTCAGGCATCTGATGGACTCCCAGCAGCTGGCCGACTGGGCTCGCGACGACATCCGTGTGAGTCGCGAGCAGATCGACGAGGGCGAGACGGTCGCGCTCGACGACCTCGAATGACGGAGGTCCTCCTCTCGGAGCGAGCACGGGACCGCCTCTCGGCGCTCGAACCCGAGGTCCGGGAGCGGATCAAAGACGCCCTCCGAGAGATCGACCCGGATCGAGACCTCTCGGGCCTCTCCGGCGAAGACGCGTACAAACTCCGGGTCGGCGACTATCGCGTCATCATCGACTGGAGCCGCGAGGACGAGACGGTATACGTGCTGACCCTCGGCCATCGGCGGAACGTGTACGACCGGGAGTGGTAATACCTCCTCGCCCTCGCCCGTTCGTCACCGATTTGTCTCGGTCTGTGCGGACGGTCACACGTCACCCGTTCTCCGTAGATCCAATACGTTATTGACGAGCGGATTTGTATGCCACGGCGCAAATGAAGACGTTTCGATATCTTGCAGTGATAGCTCTTCTCGTCGCGGGTGGCGGGTGTGCCGAATTGCTGTTACCGGACAGGGGAAATTTCGAGGTAGAAAACCAGAACGATACCGAACACGCGCTGGAGATCACCGCTGTCGACCGAGACGATAACGAAATCGTCTCGCGATCTGTGTCTGTTACCGGCGGTTCCGTGGTCGAAACGGAGTACTGGCTCTCCGGTGGTGCGTACAACATCACTGTGGAGCTGGCACAGAATCGCACGGCACACCACTCCTACGTCGTAAACTGCCGGTCTTCGACGATGTACGTCATAGTACAGGAAGACCGCGACGTGTTGCTCAGTCAATCCGCGTGTAGCTGACCCGAAAAACTGGATCGGCAAACGCCGCGCGAGTTGTCGCGAGTGCTACGGGTCTATTTGGGCCTTCGCGCCCGAGTGACCGTATGCCACGAAGTATCGCGGAGGGTCGACGGTGACCGACGGAGCCGCGCCGACCCGCGACGTCTTCCTTCCGGTCGCCGCCCAGCCCTCTATCGATACGCTCGTCGAGTTCGCCCGCGAGGCCGAGGACCTGGGCTTCGAGCGCGCCTGGCTCCCCGAGACGTGGGGCCGCGACGCCGTGACGACGCTGACGGCGATCGCCGAGCGCACCGAGGCGATCGGGATCGGCACCTCCATCGCGAACGTCTACTCCCGATCCCCGGCGCTGATCGGCCAGACCGCGGCCACGCTGCAGGAGGTTTCGGACGGCCGACTGCGCGTGGGTCTCGGCCCGAGCGGCCCCGCCGTCGTCGAGGGCTGGCACGGCACCGACTACGACCGCCCACTGCGGCGAACCCGCGAGACCATCGATATCGTCCGACTCGTGCTCTCGGGCGACCCCGTCGAGTACGACGGCGACGTATTCCAGCTCTCGGGGCTGCGTCTACGCTGTGATCCGCCGGATACGGTCCCGGGGATCGATGCCGCCGGCATGGGGCCGAAGTCGGTCGAACTCGCGGGGCGGTTCGCCGACGGCTGGCACGCGCTGATGCTCACGAAGGAGGGGCTGCGCGACCGGCTGGACGACCTCCATCGGGGGGCCGAACTCGGGGACCGCGATCCCGGGGAGTTGCGCGTGACGCTCTCGCTGCCGTGTATCGCGCTGGAGGACCGCGAGCGGGCCCGGGAACTGGCCCGGAACCACCTGGCGTTCTACGTCGGGGCCATGGGCACGTTCTACCGCGAGGCGCTCGAACGGCAGGGCTACGAGGACGAGGCGGTCGAGATCGCCAGCGAGTGGGCCAACGAGAATCAGGAGGCCGCGCTGGCCGCGATCTCCGACGAACTGCTCGACGACCTGGGTATCGCGGGGACGCCCGACGAGTGTCGCGACCGCTACGCCGAGTGGGAGGACATCGACGGCGTCGACGCCGTCTCGGTGTCGTTCCCGCGCGGCGCCGAGCCCGACGAGATCTCGGCAACGATGCGCGCGCTGGCACCGGAGTGAGTGGGCCGCGCGCGACTCACTCCGACTCGTCCGGGAAGACCTTTCCCGGATTCAGGATTCCGTCGGGGTCCAGCGCATCCTTGACCGACCGCATCGCCGCGACCGATTCCGCACCGTGCTCGCGCTCCATGAACTGTCGCTTGCCCAGCCCGACGCCGTGCTCGCCGGTCGCGGTGCCGCCCAGGTCGATGGCCGCCTCGACGACCGCCGCGTAGGCCGCTTCGCCGCGTTCGACCATCGCCTCGTCGTCGGGGTCGACGAGGATCTCGTAGTGGAGGTTGCCGTCGCCGGCGTGACCGTAGCAGGCCATCGGCAGGTCGCGTTCCTCGGCCTCGGCGCGGGCGCGGCGGACGATCTCCGGGAACGACCCGATCGGGACCGTCACGTCGCCGGGGTGCAGCGGTCGGAGATTCTCGCGGTACTCGTCGAGGGCGTAGGCCATCTCGCGGCGCAGTTCCCACAGCCGGGCCATCTCCTCGTCGGCGGCGATCTCGAAGGAGAGCGGGTCGTAGTCGGCGAAGACAGTGCGACAGAACTCTATCTCCTCGTCGATCCCGTGGTCGGCGTGGAACTCGACGAAGACCATCGGCGCGTCGGGGAGGTCGGTGCCGACGTACTCGTTGGCGACCTCGGCGGCGAACCCGCCCATCAGCTCGATCTTCGCCACGTCGACGCCCGACTGGACGGCGTCGGCGATGGCGCCCGCCGCGTCGTCGAACGTCTCGAACACCGCCCTGCCGCCGCGGATCTGCTGGGGCCGCCCGGCCAGCTGGAGCGTCGCCCGCGTGACCACCGCTAGCGTCCCCTCGCTGCCGACGATCAGGTCCTTCAGGTTGTATCCCGCGGAGGACTTGACGGCCCCGCTCCCCGCCGTCACGACGGTCCCGTCAGCCAGCACGGCTTCGAGTTCGAGCACCCAGTCGGCGACGACGCCGTACTTCACGGCCTGCATCCCGCTCGCGTCGGTGGCGATCATCCCACCGACCGTCGAGATGTCGCCCGACGACGGTAGCGGTGGGAAAGTCAGCCCGTGCTCGCCTGCGGCCTCGTCGACCGCGCTGCCCAGCACCCCCGGCTCCACGTCGACCTGCAGGTCGTCCGGCCGAACCTCCAGGATCGCGTCCATCCGGGTCGTATCCATGCTTATTCCCTCGTGGGCAGGAACGGCGTTGCCCTCCAGGCCAGTGCCGGCGGCGTAGGGCGTGACGGGGATCCCGCGCTCGTGGGCACCGGTGAGAACCGCGGAGACTTCCTCAGTGCTCGTCGGCCAGACGACGGCGTCGGGGCGGACCTCGTCTTCGGGGTGAGTGCCCCAGTCGCCGGCGTGCTCGTCGCGGGCGTACTCGTCCGTCGAAACCCGGTCGGGTCCGACGGCCTCACGCAGGAAGTCGAGGTCGGTCATGGGCGAGGTGCGGGGCCGCCGGGATTTAGCTCCGTCGGCGTCGGGATGACTCGCCGCCTCGTCGCCCCGGTCCGTCCGACTCAGGCGTCGATGCCCGGCACGCGCTCGGCGAGGAACGCTCGGTGTTCGGCCGCCCGCTCGTCGCGCTCGGCGGGCGTGGCGTCCTCGTACCACAGCGGCAGACACGCCATCGCGTCCAGCCGGTCGGTCAGCCGGTAGACCGCCATCCGCTCCAGCGTCGCCTCGTCGAAGGTCCAGCCCTCGCGACCCTCGGCGTAGGCCGACCGGAACGTCTCGCGCAGGACGGCCGTCCGCTCGGGATCGTCGCGGACCGGCTTCAGCAGGTGGAACTCGACCTTCGCGAGATTATAAGCGGGGTCGGCCGCCGAGAGGTTCGCCCAGTCGAGCACCGCCCGGGTCTCGCCGCTCTCGGGGTCGATCAGGAGGTTGCCGTAGCGGTAGTCCCAGTGGTTGTACGTCGGCGGGTCCGGTTCGGGGAGCGCCGGGATCGCGTCCCGCAGGTGCTCCCGGACGGGCTCCACGAGGTCGGCGAACCGCTCGGGGTCGTCGGCGAGGCCGGGGAAGTAGCCGCCCCCGGTGAGCGCGTCCAGCGTCCGCTCGGAGTCGTCCAGCAGTCGCTCGCGGAAGTCCTCGGCCCGCGGGTGGTCGTCGGTGTCCAGCACCGTCAGTTTGCCGTCGGCGACGCCGATGCTCCCGACCGCGGGGAGCGGCCCCAGCTCGTGTAACTCCGCGAGGTTCCGGCCGGCCGCCCGGACCACCCGCTCGCGAGCCGTCGGCGGGAGCGACTCCGGGTCGTCTTCCAAGTTCTCCCCCTCGACGTGCTCAACCAGATAGAACGGAGCCGGAAACGCCTCGTGAGCGTCGCAGTAGCCGAAGACTTCGGGGACCGGAATACTCGTCTCGCGGCCGACGAGTTCGAACAGCCGCGGCTCCGAGCGGGCGATCGGCGGGTCGACGAAGTCGGCGGTGGTCGCCTTCAGGACGACGCTCTGCGGGCCCTCGGGCGTCCGCACGGCGAGCGTCGCCACGAAGTCCGTCCCGTAGGGGTTCCGTTCGACCGACTCGACGTCCCACTCGGGCCGGATCGCGGCGACCATCCCGCGGACCACCTCGTCGGACACCTCGCGGTCGGTCGCCGGGACTGGGTCGTCGGTCACAGGTCCACTCCTCCGGGGACCCACAGAAGGCTTGCGGCCGACTGCCGAGTGTGAACGGGGATCGAGGGTCGCGGCGCGGACGACCGGCCGCGCTCGCGGCGACTCACACCGGCAGCGCCGACTCGTCGATACCGGCGCGGCGGCCGTCGAGGACGGCGAACCGGTCGCCGCGGCGCAGTTCCAGCCACCGGAGCAGCCGCTCGGCCCAGACGAGTTTGCGCGCCTTCAGCGGGTCTACGTCGGGGTCGTCAAAGTCCCAGCCGGCGAAGACCAGTTCGGCGGCGCCGCAGTGGTCCGCGAGGAAGGCCGCCCGGTCGCCGTCGGTGAACCCGCCGGGGTTGCGGACGGGGCCAGCGGGCGCGGCCTGGGTCGTCGGCAGCACCGACGCGACGGCCAGCTCGGGCACCCGCTCGCGCAGGGCGGACCGGTTGTCGCCGTGGGCGTGGACCGCGACGGGCGTGCCCTCTGCGGTCAGCTCGCGGGCCACGTCGCCCTCCTCGTCGAGGTCGGTGACCATGCAGTCGACCGCCAGGCCGGCCTCGCGGAGCCGGGTCGCCGCGTCGGAGGCCGCGACGACCGCGTCGGCTCGCTCGATACGGTCGAGGTCGGCGTCCAGCGACGGTCCCGCGCCGGCTATCGCGATCGTCTCGCCGCGGAAGTCGATGTCCGCGAGCGCGAGCGGCGACGGGCTGTCACCGGGAGCGTCTGACGCGGGCGCACCGCTTCCGGCCCCGTCCTGACCCCTGGGTTCGCCGTCGCTCACCAGGTCGGCCAGCAGGTCACGCGCTCGCTCGTCGGCCGCGCGGTCGAACTCCATATCGGCCAGGATCGCGTCGTAGACGGGCTCCCAGTCGTGAAATTCCATAGCCGTGACTACCCGAGTTGCGTCCCAATAAACCGGATTAGCCGAAATGGCACGTACAAGGTACCCCTACCCAGGTGCCCTTTCGGCCTTCACCCACCCGTTTTGGCGCATCCGGTATAAGTTTTCTCACCTGTCACCCCGGCCGCCGCCCGGCAGCGTCCCGGCGAGCGCCCGTGGCACGTCGGTTCTGGTCGCCAGGTCGGCCAGCGCGCCGGTCGACCCCCACAAAAACCCCTCCTCGTCGCCGGCGACGAACCGGCAGTCCGTCGCGGCCGCGGCCGACCGCAGCGCCTCGCGAGCGGCCTCGTCGAGGCCCCGGACCGCGTAGACCCCGCTGACCGCCGCCGCGGGGTCGACCTCGACGCCCGCTCGCTCGAAGTGGCGCGCCGCCTCATCCGGCGTCGTCACGTCGAGTTCCTCCGCGCTGATTTCGCCGTCCTCGTCGGCGCTGCGACCTCGTTCGGGGGCGAACGCGTCGCCGACGAGGGCGGCGTCCCGGGTCTCGCTCACGTCGTGGGTTCGGATCACGTGGGCGCCGCGCTCGACGGCCATCGACGTGGCGGCGAGGCTGACCGGCAGCGCCCCCTCCGTCGAGCGGTCGGCCAGCGACCTGAGGAACGTCTTGCGGTTGATCGAGACGAGCGTCGGGGCGCCGAGCCCGCGGAACTCCCGCAGCCGGCGGAACGTCTCGCGGTCGTCTTCGACGGTCTGCTCGTCGGACCACCGGCCGAACGCGGGGTCGACGATGGTCTTGTCCGTCAGCCCGTTCTGTTTCAGCGCCTCGTACACCTGGTCGACGTAGTCGGCCGACTCGGCCCACGACTCCGACTTGCGCTCGGCCCACGGCGTCGCCCGCACGGCCCCCGGCTTCGCGATGTCCGGCGGGCTCGCCATCTTCGCGACGGCCACGTCGTACTCCTGACACACCTCGGGCATCTCGGGGTCGGCGAACCCCGCGATGTCGTTGACCATGTCGAACCCCCGGTCGAGGGCGGCCTCGGCCACCTCGGCGTAGCGCGTCTCGATGCTCCAGACGGCGTCGCCCGACGTGGATTCGAGCGTCTCGACCGCCGTGTCGAGCCGGTCGAGTTCCTGTCGAGCGGAGAGCACGTCGAACTTCTTGTTCGCCGATTCGAGGCCAACGTCGACGATGTCGGCCCCCTCGTCGATCAACTCGTCGTCGACGTACGCCGCGGCCTCGGCGGGGTCGTCGAAGACGCTCGGGTCGTAGGGCGACTCCTCGCTGACGTTGAGCACGCCCATGACCCGCGGCGGATAGTCGTCCCCGATCCCCAGGCCCGCGGCGTCGACGTTCTGCATGCGCGGGGGTCAGGACCACGGGTGCAAAAGCGGTGCGATGCGACCGCGCTACTGCTCGTCGAAGAGGGTGTTGACGTTCCGCGTACTCCGTTCGTAGCGCGAGTCGGGGAGCTTCGCCGAGCAGTTCCGACAGACGGTGTAGTCGGGGTCGTTGTTCGTCTCGCACTCCGGGCAGTAGCCCGGGAACTTCGACGGCGTCGTGTGGACGAGACTCGAGTAGTGCGACGGCATCGACGCCTCTTTCCGCGACGACAGCGACGCGGCCCGTTCGAGCGCCACCGACCCCACGAACGCGACCAGACCCAGCGTCAGCGACGCCAGCGCCGCGAACATGATGACCGCCACGAAACTGACCATGTGTGACAGTCCGAACCACACCGTAATAAATCGTCGGGTCAAATCGCTGACCGGACCGCGCCCGGCGGGTGCCGGCCCCAACACGGGCGCTTTTTGTCGACCGACCGTCTACGACCGGGCATGGGAAAGGTCTCGATCGGGCTCCGCGGCTGGCGGTTCGACGAGGAGGCGGTGTTCGCCGCCGACGGCACGATCCGTCCGCTGGCGAACATGGACGCCGAGACGCGCGAGCGGATCGTCCGCCTCTCGGCGATGATGGGCGAGCCCTGCGACTGCTGTTACCTGATCCACGGCGACGAGGAGATCCAGCGGTGCAACCCCGCACAGGCCATCTACGGGGAGGCGCTCGGCGAGGTCCTCCTCTGTGACGACCACGAGGCCGAGTTCGTCTACTGGTTCCAGGAGGAGGGCGGCAAACGCCACGCCGGCGAGCGCGACCTGAAAGACCGCTTCCACCAGTGGTTCGTCGACGGCGGCCGCGCCCCGGAGGGGTTCGAACTCGAACACGTCGAGGAGAACCCCGACGACGTGCCCGAGGCGCCCGACCCCGACGAGGAACTGCCCGGGCTCGAGGAGGAGATCGAGGAGATGGACGAGGACGAACTCGACGCGCTCGACATGGACCTCTCGGACATCGACTTCGACTGATGAGCGAGCAGGACCACTCCGTCTCGGTCGCGGTCGTCGACGCCGAGACCTCGGGCAACGTCGGCACCATCGCCCGCTCGATGAAGAACTTCGGGCTCTCGGACCTGTTGCTCGTCGATCCCCCCGATATCGGCCCGGAGAGCGAGGCCGCCGGATTCGCCGGCCAGGCTCGCGAGGACATCCTCCCGGAGGCCCGGGAGGTGAGCTTCGACTACCTGGTCGAGAACTTCCACACCGTCGGCTGTACCGCCGTCACCAACGAGGACGAGCGCAGCCACACCCGCTACCCGTTCAGGACGCCCGCGGACCTGGCCGACAGCCTCCGCGGCGTCGACGCCGACACCTGCGTCGTCTTCGGCCGCGAACGGGTCGGGCTCACCAACGAGGAGCTCGCCCGCCTCGACGAGGTGTGTTCGATCCCCGCCTCCGGCGAGTACCCCGTCCTCAACCTCGGCCAGGCCGCGACCGTCGTACTCTACGAGCTCCGGGACCTGACCGTCGACGAGACCCAGCATCCCGAGAGTCACCACCAGCGAGCCGACGAACGCGCCGTCGAGGGCCTGCACGAGCAGTTCGGCGAGTTCCTCGACGCCATCGACCACCCCGAGGAGAAACGGGCGAAGGCACGGCGGCTCTGGCGGCGGTTCGTCGGCCGGGCCCACCCCACCGGCCGCGAGGCGAAGACGCTCCGCGGGGTCTTCCGCCGGGCGGGTCAGAAAGTCGACCGGCTCGAAGCCGACGACGGCGACGAGCGGGACTGATCCGGTACCGCAGAGCGGTCGGCGACCGCCGACGCGAGCGGTCACCGCTCGCGGTCGGTCGCCGACCGCTCGACTACGACGCCCGCCCGCGTCGTCGAGACGAGGTCGGCCAGGACGTGGGCGTACAGCGCGGCGGCGACCAGTCCGTCGACGTACGGGTATCGGAGCCACAACAGCGGGACTGCGACGCCGCCGATGACGACGTGGCTCAGCAGTCGGTTCAGCGCGCCGACCGACCCCACGTCGAATATCTCGTCCTGTGCGACGAGGACGATCCGCGGGTCGCGGAGACAGCGACGGACCGGGTCCAGGCTCCCGGTGTTGTACCACGCCAGCAGGAAGTGGTCGAAGTCGACGCCGACGCCGACGACGAGCGCGACGGCGACGACCGCCCACGCTGGGATCGGGGGCGCGGTGAGGGCGAGCGCGCCGGTGGCGACGACGAGCGAGATCGCGGCGTGGCTGGCCGATTTCATCGCGCCGAGCGGGAGTCGTCGACCGGCGCGTCGCGCCCGCGAGCGCCGGACTCGTACTCGGCGACGGTCCGCTGGACGACCCAGAACCCGGCCGCGCCGGCGAGGAAGGCGCCGGTCGCGAGCAGTTGCGTCCACGAGTCCGGCGCGGGCCACAGGCCCATCCCGGCGGCCTCGACGGCGCCCATCGGCGTCGCCGTCGCGCCGACGAGCGCCACGCCGAGCCCCGCGCTCAGGACCGCGACCGCGATGCCGCCGACGACGAGGACCAGCCAGACGACGGCCGTCCCGCCGACGACCGTCCGGGCGTCCGCCCCGTCGACGGCGAGGACGAGGAACGCGACGGCCAGGACGCCGTAGTCGACGGCGCCGCCCAGCGCCGCGACGACCGCGGCGGCGGCCGCAAGCCAGAAGTACGGGACGCCCAGCGCCAACTGCGTCGCGAGTTCGACGCCGAGCCACAGCGCGGCGACGACGCCCAGCACCCGCGCGACCCGGACCACCGCTCGCGGTCCGACCCGCGGGAGCCGGCGCTCGCTCGGCGCCATCGGCAGCCCCGCCCGGGCGTCGTCGCCGAGCGCCTCGCGGAGCGCCGCGCCGCCCGCCGCGGTCGCGGCGACGAGCCCGGCCGCGAACAGCCCGCTCTGGAGCGCCTCGGCGGCCCCCTCCGCGAGCACCGCCGTCGCGACGGGGTCGGGCTCGACGACGAGCCGCGCGAGCGGCGACGCCTCGATGGCGGCCGCGCCGACGAACACCGCGAGGGTCAGCCGGCGGACGCTCGCCCGCGTCACCGACCCGTCGCCGGTGGCGACGCGCTCGGCCAGCGCGAGCAGCGCGACGACGGCAAGCCAGTCGGTCGCGACCCGCAGCCCCAGCGAGCCGACGAGCGTCACGACGCTCCGGAGCGGCCGCGGCGGCACCGACGCCAGTGCTAGCGTGGCCGCCGCCAGCGCCAGCGTCGCGACGAGTGCGGCCAGCCCGCGGCGGCGGGTCGCCTCCATGTTACGCTCGCTCCTGGATCTCCTCGCGGAGGACGCTACTGACCGTGTCGCCGTCGGCCTTCCCGCGCAGTTCGCCCATGCACTCGCCCATCAGGCCCGAGAACGCGCCCATCCCCTCTTCCTCGACCTGCTCGGCGTTGCGCTCGACGACGCGCACGACCGCCTCGCGCACCTCCTCGTCGCCGACGCCGCCCAGGTCCTCCCGCTCGACGGCCTCCTCGGCCGTCAGATCGGGGTCGGCCGCCAGCGCCCGCAGCAGGTCGTCCAGGCCCTCCTGGGGCACCTCGCCGCCGTCGACCAGCGCGAGCGCGTCGGCGAGGTGGTCGTCGGTCAGGTTCTCGACGACCACGTCGTCGCGGCGCAGTTCCGTCAGCGTCGACTCGAACGTCGTCGCCGCCAGCGTCGGGTCGACGCCGTCGCCGACGACTCGCTCGAACAGCGGCATGTACTCGCCGTAGGCGACCTGCTCGGCCAGCCCCGAATCCAGGTCGTACTCGGCCCCGTAGCGCTCGACCTTCTCGGTCAGGAGTTCCGGCCGGTCGACCTCGCTGGGGTCGGGTTCGACCGGCGGCACGTCCGTCTCGGGGTACATCCGCGCCGCGCCCGGCAGCGGCCGCAGGTAGCGGGTCGTCCCCTCCTCGGTCGCGTCGCGCGTCTCCTCTGGGACGCGGTCGAGGGCGTCCATCGCCCGCTCTCCGACCGCTTCGATGGCCATCTGGGCCGTCTCGGGGTCGTCGGCGACCAGCGCGACCGCATCCTCCGGGTCAGTCGCGTCCACGGCCTCCCGGAGCGACTCGACTTCGGCCTCGGTGATCCCGTACGCGGGGAGTTCGTCGGTGTGGAAGATGCCGCCGGCGCCGTGGCGCTTGGCGTGGTCCGAGAACTCCGTCCCGAGTCGGCGGTCGGGCTGGATCTCACGACCGACCAGTCCGTCGAAGCCGTGGAGCGCGACGGCCATCACCGTCCCGCCGTCGTCGAGCGCCCCCCGGATGACCCCCGAGTCGGTGTCTTCGAAGACCTCTGTGACGTCCTCGGTCTTGCCTCTGTACGCCTGGCGCTCACCGAGCTCCTCCGCGATGTCCAGCAGTTCGACCTGCCGGCGGACCTCGTTGCGGACGATGTCGTCGATGTCGTCGAGGCTCTGGACGCCCTTGATCTCGACGCGGGCGCCGTCGGCGATGGAGACGTTCACGTCCTGGCGGATGGTCCCCAGCCCGCGCTTGACCTGCCCCGTCGAGCGCAGCAGCATCCCGATGCGCTCGGCGGCGTCGCGGGCCTGCTCCGGCGAGCGGATGTCCGGCTTCGTCCCGATCTCCACGAGCGGGATGCCCAGGCGGTCGAGCGAGAACCGCACGCCCGAATCCGTCTCCTCGACGCGCTGGGCGGACTCCTCTTCGAGCATCAGGTCCTCGATCCCGACCTGTCCCTCGTCGGTACGAATAGCGCCCTCGCCGGCGACGCGCATCGTCCGCTGGAACCCGGTCGTGTTCGACCCGTCGACGACGATCTTCCGCATGACGTGGACCTGGTCGACGACGCTGGCGTCGAGCAGCTGGGCGATCTCCATGGTCACGTCCATCGCCTCGCGGTCGACGCGGTGGGGCGGCTCGTCGTCCTCCTCGACGAGACAGGTGGTGTCGTAGGAGAGGTACTCGAACTCGCGGTCGACCATGCTCTCCTCCAGGGCGGCCTCGTCGATCTCGCCGAGTTCGCTCTTGGTCGGATGGAGATAGCGGGTGAAGGTCCGACCGGCCTCCTCGGGTTCGCGGAGCTCCGTCGGACACGGGCAGAACAACTTCGATTCCGTGTCCAGTTGCTGGTGGATCTCCAGCCCCGCCACCAGCCCCAGGTCCTCGTAGTCGTAGTCGGCGTCGCTCATTGGGCGTGTGTGTGACCGGGTGGACAAAAAGGACTCCGTCTCGGCGGCTCGGCGGGGTCGAGGGATCGAATCGCCCCGGATGCACGTGTTCAGGACGCGCGGCCCGCGATGGCGTTTCGGACGAGTCAACAGAAGAGATTTGTGCGTTCAGGATCACTTCGGCGTATCGGGACGATGTCGGAGTCGATCAAAAAGCGGCTGACCACGCTCGTCGCCTCGGTGTGGGGGATACTGACCGCGTACAGCATCTACGTGGTGCTGGGACTTCCCGCCGAGTTCCCGCAGATCATGATATTCTTCAATCTGATCATCATCTGTCAATTCTCGGCAATGTACCCAGTCTATCGGTACTTCGGGTGGGAGTTCGCGTAGCCGATCGAAGGGGACGACCGCTGGAACCGTCGGACTGTGGCCCGCTACGGGCGAGAGCTGCGGCCGGCGGCGACCGCGCCGAGGTGTTTTGCCGGTCCGGGCCGTACCCGCGGCCATGGACGGGCGCGCGCTGGTCGTCGTCGGCCTCGTCGTGCTGGCTGGCTGCTCCATCGTCGCCGACGGCGGCGAACCCGAGGGGCCGGCCGAGACGCTGACGCCAGCGCCGGTGCCGACGACCGCGCCGACCGACACGGCCGCGCCCTCGCCGCTCCCGCCCGGCGTGACGACGGGTGGGACCGTCAGCCCGAGCGCGCTCGCGTCCGCGCACGTCCGGGAAGTCACGGGCCGCTCGTACGTCTGGGCCGAGCGCCGGCGGACGCTGACCGCGACCGGCGACGGCAACTGGACCGAAGCGCGCAACCGCACGCGAACCGTGCGGCTCGAAGACGGCGACACCTACCGCTGGAGCCGCTCCCGGCGGGTCGTCTGGACCGGTCTCACTCTCGGGTACCAGCCCGCGCTCGACCGGTACTCCGACGGCGACACCCGGTACGTCCGCGAGCAGGACGTGGACGGGCCGCTCTATCGCGCCCGGCCCGCGACCAACGACAGCCAGATCGTCGCGCTCGTCGCCGCCAACCGGGTCCAGTCGTACCTGTCGCTCCGGAACGTCTCGGTCTCGGTCGGGCGGACCGACGGCCAGCGGCGCTACTGGGTCGAGAGCCGCGGCGGCGGCGTCGTCGACGGCGAGTACGCCGGAAACTACTCCGTCGGCGCCGTCGTCACGCCCGAGGGGTTCGTCCGCCGGCTCTCGGTGACCTACACCACCGAACGCCGCGGGACGCCGACCCGCATCGAGTACGAGTTCGCCTACCGACAGGTGGGGTCGGTCACCGTCTCGCCGCCAGACTGGCTTTCCGAGGCGCGGGCCGCGCTCGGCGAGGGGAACCGCTCCGCAGCGACCGCCCGTCTCGCTACTCCTCGTCGCCCAGGATGACCCGCTCGGTCATCTTCGCCGGGTCGAGCACTTCCTCGGCCTCCTCCTCGCTGAGGTACCCCTCGGCGACGACGACCTCCTTGATCGTCTTGCCCTCGGCCATCGCCTGCTTGGCGACCTTGCTGGCCTTGTCGTAGCCGATGGCGGGGTTCAGCGCGGTCGCCAGCGCCATCGACTGCTGGACGCGCTCCTCGCAGTGCTCCCGGTCGGCTTCGAGCTTCGCGACGAACTTCTCGGCGAAGGTCTCGCTGCCGTTGGCGATCAGCCGCGCCGACTGCAGGAAGTTGTTCGCCAGGATCGGCTTGTAGAGGTTGAGGTCGATCTGGCCCTCCGCGGCGCCCGCGGAGACGGCGGCGTCGTTGCCGACGACCTGCTTGTGGACCTGGTTGACCGCCTCGGCCACGACCGGGTTGATCTTCCCGGGCATGATCGAGGAGCCGGGCTGGTTCTCGGGCTGGTCGATCTCGCCGAGGCCGTTGCGCGGGCCGGAGGCGAGCAGGCGCAGGTCGTTGGCGATCTTGTTGAGGCTCCCGGCGACGGTCCGCAAGGCGCCGTGGGCCTCGCTCATCGCGTCGTGGGCTGCCTGGGCCTCGAAGTGGTTGTCCGCTTCGCGGAACTCGACGCCCGTCTCCTCGCTGATGTACTCGGCCGCCTTCGCGGGGAACTCGGGGTGGGTGTTCAGGCCCGTCCCGACGGCGGTGCCGCCGAGCGCCAGCTCCGAGAGGTGCGAACGGGTGTTCTCGACGCGCTCGATGCCCTTCTCGATCTGGGTGCGGTAGCCCGAGAACTCCTGGCCGAGCGTGATGGGGGTGGCGTCCTGGAGGTGGGTGCGGCCGGTCTTGACCACGTCGTCGAACTCGTCTTCCTTCTCGCCGAGCGCGTCGGCGAGCGTCTCCAGCGCCGGGAGCACGTCCTTCTCGACGGCTTCGAGGCTCGCGACGTGCATCGCGGTCGGGATCACGTCGTTGGACGACTGGCCGTAGTTGACGTGGTCGTTGGGGTGAATGGTACGAGAGCCGATTTCAGCGCCGTAGATCTCGCTGGCGCGGTTGGCGATGACCTCGTTGGCGTTCATGTTCGAGGAGGTGCCCGAGCCGGTCTGGAACACGTCGACGGGGAACTGGTCGTCGTGCTCGCCGGCGATGACCTCGTCGGCCGCCTCGACGATGGCCTCGACCTTCTCCGACTCGACGAGGTCCAGATCGTCGTTGGCCAGCGCGGCGGACTTCTTGACGACGCCGAGCGCGCGGACGAACCGGCGCCCGAACGTCTCCTCGCTGATCGGGAAGTTCTCGACGGCGCGCTGGGTCTGGGCGCCCCAGTAGGCGTCCGCGAGAACCTGCATCTCGCCGAGACTGTCCTCCTCCGTGCGGAACTCGTCGTCTGACATACTCGGGGCGTCGCGGCGAGAGGCGTAAAAGCCACCGAAGACACTTGCCGCCCGCGGTCCACCGCCCGGGCATGGATCGGATCGCCCTCCACCTCACGATCGCCGCCTGCCTCGTCCTCGCCGGCTGTTCCGCGCTCGGTCCGGACCACACCCGCCAGGAGCGCGCCGTCGAGACGCTCGCCGACGCCCGCGACGCCGTCAACGCGACCGACGGCTACCGCTTCGACGGCGACCTGCGCGTCGTCGCGACCGCCGACGGCGAGACCGAGCGCGTCGAGATAGGCATGAACGGCACCGTTGACGCCGCCGAGCGCCGGATCCACTCGACGAGCGTCCGTGACGGCGAAACCTTCGAGTCGTACGTCACGAACCGGACGGCCTACCGGGAGTGTGGCGGCCCGATGGGGATGGACATGTGGGGCGTCGAGAACGTGACGACCGACGACTGGACGACGGCGACGCCGGCAGCACGCCAGCTCGCGCTGCTGGAGTCCGGATCGATCTACTACAACGGCACCCGCACGCTCGACGGTCGGGAGGCGGTCCTGCTCGTCGGTCGGCCGACGACGGAGGCGCTCACGAAGTACCAGGAACGGCGCGACCGCTCGCTGCTGGGCGGCCCGAGCGTCGAGAACGCCACGGTCCGCGTCTGGCTCGACCCCGAGACGAGCCGCCCGCTGCGGTCGGCGGTCCGGTTCGAGGTGAGCCAGGGCGGCAACTCGGCCAGCGCGACCGTCGACATGCGGTTCGACGACTACGATTCCGACCTGTCGGTCGACGTGCCGGTGATCCCCGACGAGCGGACGTGGGGGACGGGCTGTCCGGGGTGACTCGCGTCCGACCGCGACCGGCAGAGCCCTACGACGGGTCGGTCCCGGTCTCGGTCGCCGTCTCCGTCCCTGTCGCCGTCTCCGTGTCGGTGGCCGTCTCCGTGGGGGTCCCGTCCGGCGCCCCGGTCTCGGTCGCCGTCTCCGTCCCCTCGGGCGTCCCCGTGGCGGTGTCGGTGCCCTCGCTCTCGGGGGTCACGAACCCGAGGTCGACGACGGCCTGGCCCTCGGCGGTGTAGGGACCGTCGTCGGCGCCCTCGCTGGTGACGAAGTCGTAGGAGTCGTCGTCGTCGGTGTCCAGGTGAGGCATCGGGATCAGCGGCTTCGTGGGCGCGGGCGGGAAGGGGACCTCGGTGACCGCGTCCGGGTCGTCGAGCGTGACTTCGACCTCGCGGTGGCGGCCGGGGTCGAGGTACTCCGAGACGCCGACGACGCTCGCGAACACCTCGCCGGTGAGCAGTCGCGCGTCGTGGAGCGCGACGAACCCGCCCTCCGAGAGCACCGTCTCCCCGACGGTCACGGCGTCGCCCGAGAGCGTCTGATTCTCGAAGTCCACGGTCGCGAACGGAGCGGCTTCGTCGCCGCTCGCCGCGTCGGTGTCGGTCGCGGTGCCGTCGGGCGTGTCGGTCGCGGTTCCGGTCCCGTCTGGCGTGTCGGTCGCGGTGCCGTCGGGCGTCTCCGTGGCGGTTCCCGTACCGTCGGGCGTCTCGGTCGCGGTCCCCTCGCCACCGGTCGCGTCGACGAACGCGAGGTCGACGACGGGGAGGCCTCCCTCCGCGAACGGGCCGTCCTCCTCGCCGTCGCTCGATACGAAGTCGTAGGTCTCGTCGTCGCCGGTCTCGCGATGGGGCATCGCGACGAGCGCGCCGGTCCCAGTGAGGCTCTCTGTCTCGAAGTCGGCGCCGGGCACGTCGAACAGCGTCGCGTCTGTCCCGTAGGTGACGCCCGCGTCGAGGTACTCGGAGACGCCGACGACGCTGCCGGTCACCTCCCCCTGGAAGAGGCTCACGTCGTGGAAGGTGACGTAGCCGGGGTCGGAGAGCGTCGCCTCGTCGACCGTGACGGTCGTCCCGTCGGAGGACTGGTTGGCGAACTGGACGGACGCGAACTGCCCGCTCGCGTCCTGCGTGTCCTCTCCGTCGCCGCCGTCGTCTCCGTCGTCGCCGCTCTGTCCGGAGACGACCGCCCCGGTTCCGACGGCGAGCGCGCCGGTCGCCAGCGCGCCGCTCTTGAGGAAGGTTCGTCGGCTCGGTTCACCCGTCGCTGATCGGTCTGTGGGTTCGTCTGTCATCGGTGTGACTCCACCGACCGTTAGGAAGTTCCGTGGATAAAGCCGGGAAACCGTTTTCTCGGTAACCTCGGGGTAGCGCTCGGTAGCGTCGGCTACTCCGAGTAAGGCCGGTATCCGACGGGTAACGGCGGCTTTCCGGGTCGTCGACCTTGCGTGCGCGTGCCGGCGGTGCGAGCGGAGCGACGGCGCGGGGAACGGCGCGACCTCGACGGTCGACGCCCGGGGTCAGGTCCAGCGGTCGAGGCCGGTCTGGACGACCGACTGCTCGATGCGCTCGAAACCGCGCTCGACCTCGCTCTCGGCGACCTCCCACTCCTCGCAGACGAAGGCTCGCGCCGCTTCGAGGTCGGGCTCGATCTCGCGGTCGAACTCGTAGTCGTCGGTGACGGCGGGCTCCAGAAACAGGTCGCGGATGCGGTCGGCGTTATCGACGTACACGTCCTCGGCCTCGAAAACCGTCCAGATGTCGCCGTGCTCGCGGACCGCCTTCACGGCGGTCTTGGGCCCGTAGCCCGAGATCCCCTCGTTGAAGTCGGTGCCCATCAGGATCGCGGCGTCGACCAGCTGCTCCCAGGTGATGTCGTGCTCGTCGAGCGTGGCCTCGAAGTCCATCAGCTCCGGGTCGCCCTTGCTGGTGAGCTGGCGCAGCGTCAGCGGCGCCCCCAGCAGGAGCGCGTCGTAGTCCTCCGTGCCGACGTAGTCGACCGCGCCCTCGCGGGCCATGTGCGTCGCCTGGGCCTCGCCCTCGGCGGGCGCCTCGATCACGGGCACGTCGAGCAGTTCGAGGGCCTCGCGAGTGGTCGAGAGGATCGTGTCGGTGAGCCGCTGGGTCTGGGAGTCCAGCCGCGCGACGGCGAGTTCGTCGCCGGCCTCGCGGGCCTCCTCCAGCCGCTCTTCCCGCTTCTCGCGGTCCTCCCGGCGCTGGGCGACTTCGTCGTCTTTGAGGTCGACGACGCTCCCGTCGAAGACGAAGACGGGGGTGATGTCGTGCTCGAAGAACTTCGGGAGCCCCTGGACGACGCCGACGAGGTTGGCGACCTCCTCGCCGTCGGCGGTCGTGTATATCGAGTCGTTCGTCCAGCGGACGGTCGTCGTCAGGTACCGGTAGAGCCAGTTGTGCGCGTCGACGGCGACGACCGACCCCGACAGGTCGTCGAACGGCACCTCGTCGATGGCGGCCAGATCCCGGAGGTCTGCGTTTCCCATCACCGCCCGATAGGTCCAGCCCCGATTTGAATCCCCCGACCCGCACGGCGTCGTGACCGCGCGAGAACCGATCAGCTGTTTACCACGAACGTGTTTTCAGCCGGCCGTCACATTCAATTCGGTCGGGCGTGAACGGGGAGGTATGCTGGGGTCACTCGTGACGCGGCTGCGCCGCCCGGAGTACACGGGCGAGAACCGCTGTCTGCCGTGTACAGTACTCAACGTCGGGATCGCGTCGGTGGGAGCGACGCTGCTGGGGGCCTGGCTCGTCGCCGCCGGCTACTCGACGGCGGCCGCCGGCGTCGCGACGGCCGTCCTCGCCGTCTCCCTGCTGACGATCTGGCTGCGGGGGTACCTCGTCCCCGGGACGCCGACGCTGACGAAACGGTACCTCCCTGCCCCCGTCCTCGCGGCGTTCGGGAAGACGCCGGACGGGTCGCCCGAGGGGATCGCGGCGGGCGTCGACGGCGACGCGGGGACGGACGCGAACGCGAGCGGCGCGACCGAGGAAGTCGGCGACGGCGCCGCCGAGGGGGACACCGGGGCGGCCGCGAGCGCCGGGAACGGGGACCGAGCCGAGGGGGAACCGGTCGACCCGGAGGCGCTGCTCGAACGCGCCGGCGCGATCGAGCCGTGTCGCGGCGACGACCGCTGCCTGACCGACGACTTCGAGCGAGCGTGGCGCGACGAGATCGACGCTATCCAGGCCGGCGACGACCTGGGCCCCTGGCTCGAACGGTTCGGCCTGGACGACGGCGAGGTGACGACGAAGGAGCTGGGCAACTCCTTCGCGGTCAGCGTCGACGGCCGGCGGGTCGGCTCCTGGGAGTCGGAGGCGGCGTTCCACGCCGACCTCGCGGGGGCGAAACTGCTCGGCGAGCGGCTGTCCGGCTGGGGAGGACTGTCGGCCCGGGACCGCGGGCAGGTCTGCAACGGCCTGCGCATCTTCCTCGAGACCTGCCCCGACTGCGGTAGTCCGGTGTCGTTCGGCACCGAGACCGTCGAGTCGTGCTGTACCAGTCGCACCGTCGCAGCGGTCACCTGCGACGACTGCGGCGCCCGCGTCTTCGAGTCGCCCGTCGACGACGAGGAAGTCGCCGCCTGACGCGATCGGGTGAGTCCGGGGCGTCAGACCGGCGGATCGACGGGTTCGGGCGGGTCTACCCCCTCCTTCGCCGCCAGGAATTCACGCTCGTCCGCCGAGAGGTCCGGCCCCTCGTCGGACTCGGTGCGCTCGCGGTACACGTCGAGCCCGGTCTGGTACGTCTCGCGCGTGCGATCGCCGGCGGACTGCCCCGCGCCGGCCGCGTCGCCCCCCTCGCCAAGCGGCCGGTCGAGGACGAGTTCGGCGACGCCGGTCTCCTCGCCGGTGAAGGCGAATCCGGCGCGGTACAGCGCCTGGTAGGCGAAGGGGTTGTTGACGGCGATGCGGGCGCGGTCGTAGCCCCGGTCGGCGGCGCGGGCGGCGACGAACGCCGCCAGGTCGGGGCCGATCCCCTCGCCGCGGCGGTCCTCGCGGACGGTGATATAGCGGATCCAGCAGGTCGCCGCGTCGGTGCGGTCCTCGTTGAACGCCGCGGCGGCGACCACGTCGGCGGCCGCCTCGCCGCCGTCGGTCACCGGTGGTCCCGCCGCCTCGCCCGTTCGGACGAGTGCCTTCCCGGTGTTCGACATCACAAACTTGCCGGCGTAGCTGAACGTCCGCCAGTCAAGCGTCAGCGTCGGCCCCGCCTCGGGCCACCCCAGCAGGACGTGCTCCATCGGCCGTGGCTACCGGACGCGGCCTCTTGTAGGACGCGATGGACGGAAGCCGGTCGGGAACCGTCGTTCCCGCCGACCGCCACGGTACCTGCCGCGACCACCGTTATCCCGGGGAAAGCCGTAGTCGACGGCATGGCACTCGGCGACGTGGGCGTCTTCCACCGGTTCGCGCGGCTGTACGACCGGGCGATGTACGCGGCCGACCCCGAGACGCTGGAAGCGGGGCTCGACCTGGCCGAGCGGCCGGTCGAGCGCCTGCTGGACGTGGGCGGCGGGACCGGCCGGGCCTCGCGCGCGCTCGACGTGTCGCGACCGGTCGTCGTCGACGCGGCCCGGGGGATGCTCCGGGAGGCGCGAGGCCACGGTCTGGAAACCGTGCAGGGCGACGCCGCCCGGCTCCCGGTCGCCGACGAGTCGGTCGACGCGGTGCTCGTGGTCGACGCGCTGCACCACATGGCCGACGCCGACGGCGTCGTCGCCGCGGCGTACCGCGCGCTTCGACCCGGTGGCGCGCTCGTGGTCCGGGAGTTCGACCCGACGACGCTCCGGGGTCGGGGGCTGGTCGCGGCCGAACACCTCGTCGGCTTCGACTCGCGTTTTCTCGCCGCCGACGCGCTGGCCGACCGCGTGGCCGCCGGCGGGTTCCGCGCGTCGGTCCCCGACCGCGGGTTCGGCTACACGGTCGCGGGCGTCAAGCCCGCGAGGGCGGGCGAAGCGGGCACGGCGGGCGAGGGCACCGGCGGGACGACCGACGCCGACCGCGATCCTGCCGTCCCATCGAACCAGTGAAGGGGCGGCGCCCCCAGCCTTCGAGTGATGACATCCGTCCGCACGGCGCTGGGCCGTCGCGTCGAGCCCGCGCCGTTCACCGCGCTGGTGGCGCTCGGGGATCTGGCCTGTATCGCCGCGTTCGTCCTGCTGGGCGTGACGGTCGGTCACGAGAGCATCGACCCGGCGGCGAACCCGGGCCGCGTCGCGGCCGTGATCCTCACGTTCGCCGCGGGCTGGGCGGTCACGGCCCTGCTCGGCGGGCTCTACGCGGCCGACGCCTACGGCTCCGCGAAACGAGCGGTCGCGCGGACGGTGCCCGCCTGGGTCGGCGCGGCGCTGATCGCGCAGGCGCTCCGGGCGACCGCGGTCGTCCCGGGCGGTGCCGCGGTCACCTTCTTCGTCGTCTCGGTCCTCGTCACGCTCGCGCTGCTGGTCCCGTGGCGCGTCGCGGTGAGCGTCCTCGCGTCGGACGGCTGACCGCCTCGCCACTGGGCGCGTACAGTGTCACTGAGGGAACGAAGAGAGAAAGCGGCGCGGCGGACGGCCGCGCCCGGCAGTACCGCACAGGGGTGGTAAACGCAGGGGGTGGCTCGCAGCGGTGGGGTGGATGTGGGGGGTCAGTTTGCCTCGCGATACCGGAGGGAGACGCCCGCGCCGGGGGCGGCCCCGTCGGGATCCGTCGTCACTGCGACTCCTCGACCGGAACGGCGACTGTCGACTGGAGCCACGCCTCGTGGTTCTCGCGGTCGTAGATGACGAACTCCTCGTCGCCGATGTTGAGCTCGGCGTAGCGTCGCCGCTCCTCGTCCGATTCGGTCCGTCCGTCGGGGTCGTCCGTTGCGTCTGGCGTCATTGTATCGTGAGTCGGCGCACGCCGACTCTCCCTCCACCCTCACTTTGCCGATGCCCCACCATAAGCACATGTGCCAGAGTATCACATAGGATAACGAGCGTTTCAGGGACGCTACGACGCATGCAAGACGTATTGTCCGCCGAGATGGTCGATTCACCGGACCTTTTCCGGGCGCCCCCGATTTCGATCGTGATAACGGATGTGCGGGGCGCGCGGTACCGACGGCCGGCATTCGCAGACGCCCGGTCGCCGATCTCGCGGTTCTCGTGGATCTCGCGGTTCTCGTGGGGCGCGCACCGCCGATATCGCTTCATAAGTTACTGAAATATTTTGGATTAGTTATCTCGTGGCGACGGAGCAAATATACAGTGGTAATATAGAATGGTATCCACGCATTTCGAGGAACGCTTATGTATTACTACTCCGTAGTTTACGATAGATTATGACTGGATACTACGACCTCGTTCTCGGCCTCATCCCGCTCGCGCTCGGTGGAATCACGACTCTGCTCACCGCCTTCGGCTTCGCGCTCACGACGGCCATCCCGGTCGCGTCCGTCGTGGCCGTCGGCCTCATCGGTCACGCGATGTTCGTCAACGGCCCCGTCGACTCGACCCCGCGCTCGGCCGCGACCGACGACGGCGGCTTCCAGGCCGCCGACTGAGCCGTTTGGACCCCCCTTCTCCCCGTCTTCTTCGCTTCTTCTCGACTCGCTCCGCTCTCACCGTCTTCGCGTTCCCACCACCCCTAAGCCGTCGCTGGTCCTATCGGGCGATATGACGGACGACGGGACGCTGTTCCTGACCAGCGACGACGTGCGCGGACTCGCGACGCCCGGAGAATACGTCGACGCGGTCCGCGAGGGGTACCGCGAGCGCGGCGAGGGCGCGCCGGCTCGCCCGCGCACGCGACTCACCGGCGGCGACCCGCCGGGGATGCTCACCGGCTACACGGCGATGCTCCCCGAGACGGGCGCGATGGGCGGCTACATGTACACCGGCGGCTTCGGCTCCGGCGACGCCCACTTCGTCCTTCCCCTCTTCGACGCCGACACCGGCGCGCCGCTGGCCGTCTTCGACGGCGCGAGCCTCAACCCCT
This sequence comes from Halosimplex pelagicum, assembly GCF_013415905.1. Lineage (GTDB taxonomy): Archaea > Halobacteriota > Halobacteria > Halobacteriales > Haloarculaceae > Halosimplex > Halosimplex pelagicum. Next base: position 148,075 of record NZ_CP058909.1, read on the forward strand.
TCAAGACGGGCGCGACCGGCGCGGTCGGCATCGACGCCCTCGCCCGCGAGGACGCGACCGGCCTCGCGGTGATCGGCAGCGGCTCGCAGGCCCGCGGCCAGCTCCGCGCGGCCGTCACCGTCCGCGAGTTCGACACCGTCCGCGTCTTCTCGCCGACCCGCCAGAGCCGGGAGTCGTTCGCCGAGGCGATGGACGAAGAACTCGATCCCGCGGTTCGGGCCGTCGATTCGAGCGCCGAGGCGGTCACCGACGCCGACGTGGTGATCACCGCCACGACCGCCGCCGAGCCCGTGTTCGACGGCGCGGACCTGGCCGACGGCGCCCACATCACCTGCATGGGCCAGTACGACCCGGAGAAACGCGAAGTCGACGGCGAGACGGTCGCCCGGGCGACGTACGTCCCGGACCTGCGCGAACGCGTCGAGCGCGACGCCGGCGCCTTCCTGCTCGCTCGCGAGGAGGGCGCGATCGGCGACGACCACGTCCACGCGGAACTCGGCGAGGTCGTCGCCGGCGTCGAGCCCGGCCGGACTCGCGACGACGAGGTGACGCTGTTCGACAGCGGCGGCACCGCCATCGAGACGGTCGCTGCCGCCCACATGCTCTACGAGCGGGCCGTCGACACCGGACTCGGTCGAGAGATCGAGTTCCTGCCCGCGAGCCGGGCGTTCGAGGAGTAGGGGCCGCGAGGGCCGAACGGTATCAGTCGCCGTCTTCGACCGCGGTCCCGCAGGCCGGACAGTCGCGCCGTCGGTCGAACGAGAGCCCGCAGTAGCCACGCGACCCCGGTGTCCCGTGGCCGCCCCGGGCTGTCAGCCGGTCACCGATCCGGTCGCGCAGTCTGTCGCCGATACTCATGGTCGGTCTCCGGTCAGGCCGCCTCGCCGCAGCTCCGACAGCGGGCGCGGTCCGCGCTCGGGTCGAACGCCAGCGCCACGTCCCCGCAGTGGGGGCACCCGCGGTCGCTCCCGGCGCGGAAACTGAGCCGCGGCGTGGCCGACCGCTCCGGCCCCGCCGGGGTCGACGGTTCGCTCTTGCTCATCGTATCTGTCATCCACTCGCACACCCCCTAAAACGTTGTGGGCATACGTCACCGAACGTCCTAATATTCTGTATATCCGTTCCAGAGATCCGCCATCACCATCGATATCGATCCGTTCTATCTGAAAGAACCGACCGTTCGAAGACGAACGGTTGTCATCACAGATAGGGAGCGATCCCGGTCGCCTGGGCGAGCGAGAGCCCGCTGGCGACGGCGCCGAGGAGGTACCCGGCGATGGTGCCGCCGTTGAGCAGGGGGAGCCCGGCGTGGGCGCGGCCCTTGAGGACCATCCACAGCAGGACGACCAGTCCGGCGGTCGTCCCGACCATCGCGGTGACCGCCGGGAGGCTCGCGGGGATCCCCAGCAGGTCGACGGCCGGGACGCCCTCCGGCGCGAAGAAGGCCGCGCTCGCGACCAGGATCGTCGGGATGACGGCGTCACCCAGGCCGATGAACAGCGCCTCGCGGTCGAGTTCGAGGTCGTCGCCCTCGGCGTCCGTGTCCGTTTCGGGGCGGTCGGCGGCACCGCCGTTGGCAGCGGCCGTCGCGTCCGCACCGCGCTCGTCGCCGTCGACCGCTCGCTGCTCGTCGTCCCCGTCGTCGACGGCGGCGGGCGTCCCGGCGTCGAGATAGGAGTACGACAGCGACAGCGGGACGACGAGGACGATCGGCACCTTGAGTTCCATGACGCCGGAGGCCAGCGTCAGCATGTGTTCGGTACCGTAGACGCTGATGGCGTCGTAGACCGCGAGGACGGTCAACAGGACGAGCGCCGGGAGGACGCCGAAACTGATGCCGAACAGGCCGGCCGCCCCGGCGCCCATCACGATCCCCGCGGCGTCGATGACGTACCACTCCGGGTGGACCCACAGCGCGACCCCCAGGAGGAGCCCCCCGGCCCAGGCGATCGCGTTGAGCGAGAATCCACCGACGGGTATCGTCAGGACGGGCGGGACGAGCACGCGGAAGACGAACAGGCCGACGTAGGCGCCGGTCCCGACGAGGAGGAGCCGGAGCAGCCAGTCCACGTCGAAGCGGATGATCGCCAGCATCACGCCGGTCATCACGAGGATGAAGGCGACGTAGACGAGGCTGTTCGTCGGGTCCTGGGGGTCGGCGGTGGCCTGGTAGCCCGCCGACTGGAACGGGCCGACCAGCGCGAGCGCGCCGAGCTGGACGAGCAGGAAGATACCGACGATGGCCCCCGAAGCGACGTACGCGCGCGACCGCTGGTCCATGCCGATACCTCGGCCACGACGCGTTTGAGGGTTACGCAATCTCACACCGCGCGCTCGCCCAGCAGCGGCGCGCCGACGGCGCCCCCCACGGCGACCGCCGTCCCGACGAACGCCAGCGCCAGCGGCGGCTCGAACGCTTCGATCACGGCGAACAGGATCCCAGCGCCCGCGAGGACGGCGAACCCGGCGAGGACCTCCCCGCGGTCCGTCGGGTGGGCGGGCGTCGAGTCGGCGACGCCCCGCCAGACGAGCCAGCCGCCGAGGGCGCCGCCGATCGCCGCCACGCTGTCGAAGGTGAACCCGTTGAACAGCCCGAGGACGCCGACCCCGACCGCGACTCCCAGGACGCGCCCGGGGTCGGTCCCCGCCTCGGAGGCCCGGTAGAGCGCACCGAGCAGGGCCGCGCCGACCGCGGTCCCGACGACCACGTCGACGAGGTAGTGGACGCCGAGGACGAGCCGCGAGAGCGAGACGAGCCCGATCACCGCGGCGGCGACGCCGAGCCGCTGACGGGCCGTCCCCCAGTCGACGACCAGCGCCAGCCCGCCCCAGACCATCGTCGTCCCGAGCGCGTGGCCGCTCGGGAACCCCGGGCCCTCGGCGGTGGTGACGCTCTCCAGCAGCACCGACAGCGCCGCCGGAAACCACGCCAGTTCGGGCGGTTCGGTCGCGCCCGGCGGCCGGCCGAGTCCGAAGTAGCCCTTGAGCGCGCCGATGACGGCGACGTACGTCAGCGCGAGGCCGAAGACGAACAGCGCCCGCCGGCGGTCGATCCCCAGGACGGGGAACTCCTCGCCGGCGACGAACAGCGCGCCGCCGAGGACGAACAGGAACCAGCCGTCGCCGAGCTGGGTGACCAGCCCGAACAGCAGGACGACCGGCCACTCCGCCAGCCCGTGGAGCGCGTCCGTGACGCCGACGCCGCGTCCGTTGGGAAACAGCTGCATCCGGCCCCCCGTTGGGTCCGAGGGCGTGTAAGCCGACGGGCTTCGGAGTCAGGTGCCGACCGCACCGCTACCGCGCGTACAGCGCCGACCCGACCAGCCCCGGGAGATGCACGTCGTCGCCGGTCGTGACCGCGAGATACGGCCGCTCGACCGGGCCGAACACGTCGACGACCCGCCCGAGGTCGTCGAGGTCCTCGTCGACGACGGGCGTGCCGATGTCGACGTGGTCGGCGTCGGGCGCGCGGACGACCGCGAGGTGCTGGGCGATCCGGACGACCTCGCCGACGCGTCTCACCGCGATCCCTCCACCGCGGTCACTCCCGGATGACGCCGAGGTAGGCCGCGACGGCCCCCAGCAGGTCGGTCTTGCTCGCGTCGTCGGCGTCCTTGACGAGGACGCGCCCGCGCGGCTCGTACTCGCGGGGATAGGTCTTCTCGCGCTCGATGACGGCGTCGTAGCCCACCTGCTGGACGGCCTGTGCGATCTCGTCGACCGTCGGCTCCGGGACCGCGAGATCCGACGCCACCCGACGCCCCTCGCTGCGCGTGCAGGAGGCGTCGAGCGCCGCCGGCCAGATGACGTTCTCGACCATACCCGACGGTGAGCACCCGGCTACGTAAGGGTCTTTCCGGTCGGCGCTCGCGAGTGCGTGTGTCTGGTGGGGTCGATCGGACGGCTGTCGCGACGGTGACCGCGAACAGCGACGATCCTGTAACCGCGAACGGCGTGAAAGCCCCGACGCGTTCGACTCCCGCGGCTCGCTGTGCTCCTCGGCTCGCTTCGCTCGCCTGCGGTGCTTACGTCGCCGGGGTTCGTCGAACGCGTCGCCCCTTTCATTCCCGCCCGCACAGACTGACCCACCAGCCGGCACGGGCGGGGCTTTCACGCTGTCTTCGGTCACGGTGGATCGCTCGCTGGCCGCACCGTATTCTTCGTCTCGTCACCGCGCACCCCGTCGAAAAATCAGAAGCCGTCTCGAAGCGTTACCGACGACGTCGAGCGACGAGCGCGCCCGCCAGCAGCGCGACGAGCGCCGTCGCCGCACCGAAGCCGGGGCCGTCGCCGCTGGTGGTCGTCCCCGCGGGCGATGCCGCGCCGTCCTCGGACTCGGCGGTCGGGGTCGCGGTTCCGTCGGCGTCCATCATCGTCGCCGTCACGGTCCCGTCGCCGTCCATCCCGGCCGTCTCGGTCGCGTCACCGCCCGAGTCGGTCGCCGTCGCGGTCGGCGTCGGCGTCGAACACGTCGCGGGCTGGGGCGTCTCCACGGCCGAGAAGTCGATGGCCTCGTAGGCCTCGGGGTGGAGCGCCTGGGCGATCGTCTTCAGCGCCTCGACGTTCTTCGGGCCGTTCTGGGTCATGAAGTTCCGGTTGACCCGGACGACGTTACCCTCCTGAACCGCGGTCGTCTCGTTGAACGTCGGGGTTTTCGGGACCGAGCCGTACTGGCCGTTCTGGACGATCCACTCGGGGTCTTTCTGGGTGACGATCTCGTTGCTGAGCGAGCCGTACCCGTTGGACGTGTTGATCTCGCCGGCGGCGATGTTGTCGCCGCCCGCCGCGGCGACGATCTGGCCGACGAACGTGTCCTCGCCGGCGGTCCAGCCGCCGCCGAGGTGGAAGAACACGCGGGGGTTGTCCTCACCGCTCACGGCGTCGCGGATCGCCTGCACCTGGCCCTGCATCCGCGCGCTGACCTGTCCGGCCCGGTCGTAGTTACCGGTCAGCTGGCCGTACAGCTCGATCTTGGTGGACACGTCTTCGAGGTCCGACGCCGCCTCGAACTTGTAGACCGTCAGACCGCTGTTTCGCAGCGCCTGGACGGTCTCGTTGGGGACGACGTTGGGCGCGAGCACCAGGTCCGGGTTCGCGCCGACGACCGCCTCGGTGATGATCGACCCGTCGTCGTTGACTACGTCGGTCTTGCCCTCGGTCCCGTTCAGATAGCTCAGATAGTAGTCCTGGGGCATCGCGACCGTCTCCTCGTCCGCGCCGATGCTCCAGAGGATCTGGGCCGCGCTGGGAGCCAGCGCGGCGAGCCGGTCGGGGTTCTCGTCGATCTGTACCTCCGTTCCCGTCGCGTCGGTGACGGTCATCGGATACGTGCAGTGCGTGTCCGCGAGCGCACTCGCGCTCGCCGCACCCGACGCACCCGTCGCCGCGCCGGCGCCGGCCGCGGCGGGCACCGCACCCACCGCAGCGAACACCAGCAGCGCCGCACCGACGACCGCCGTCGCGTCTCTCATGGCGTCTGTGGCTGTGCCCCTTTGCAATAAATATTTACCTACTGCAACCAGACTTGATGTCAGCATGGCAGTCCGGACGAGGGCCGCGGGGTGGTCGACGGGGCTGACCGGCCTGCTGGTGGCCGTCGCGCTCGTCAGCGCCACCGTCGGCCCTGTCAGCGTCCCCCTGCCGACGGTCGCGAGAGCGGCGCTCAACGCCGTCGGCGTCCCGACGGGCGTCTCCGTCGGCAGCGGTACCGTGGCGCTGTTCGGCGCCACCGCCACCGTCCCGATCCCGGACCTCTCCTACACCTACCTGTTCTCGTTCCCGGTCGACGGGACCAGCGAGACGATCGTCCGCCGGATCCGTCTGCCGCGGATCGCGCTGGCGGCGACGGTCGGGTTCGCGCTGGCCGCCGCCGGCACCGTGATGCAGGGCTTCTTCCGCAACCCGATGGCCGACCCGTCGATCATCGGCGTCTCCTCGGGCGCCGCCGTCGGCGCCGTCGCGACCATCGCGCTGTCCTTCTCGGGCCCCTACGCCCTCCAGACGGCCGCGTTCGTGGGGGCGGTCGTCAGCGCGTTCGCCGTCTACCTGATCGCCACCGAGGGCGGGCGGACCCCCACCGCGACGCTGCTGCTGGCCGGCGTCGCGATCCAGACGCTGCTCGGCGCGGTCGTCTCCTACCTGCTGTTGCGGGCCGGCGAGAGCCTCGAACAGGCGCTGTACTGGCTGATGGGCGGGCTGCTCCGCAACGCCGTCTGGACGGACGTGGCGCTCACCGTCCCCGTCGCCGCGCTCTGTTTCGCCGTCCTGCTCGCCTACGGCCGCGACCTCAACGTCCTCCTGCTCGGCGAGGCCGACGCCCACACGCTCGGCATCGAGGTCGAGCGCACCAAGCGGATCCTGCTGGCGGTCTCCAGCGTCGTCACCGCGGCGGCCGTCGCCGTCGCCGGCTCGATCGGGTTCGTCGGCCTCGTCGTCCCCCACGTGATGCGACTGCTCGTCGGCCCGGACCACCGGATCTTGCTGCCGACGAGCGCCGTCGCCGGCGGCGCCTTCCTCGTCGCGACCGACACCGTCGCCCGCTCGGGGGGCGTCGAGGTCCCCGTCGGCATCGTCACCGCCGCCCTGGGCGCGCCCTTCTTCCTCTATCTCCTCCGGACCCGGGAGGTGCATTCGCTGTGACGCCCGACCTGGCGACCGACGCCCTGGACGCGCTCGACGGGCTCGTCGGCGACGGCGACCGCGAGGCCGGCGGGAACGCGGCGACCGGCGCCGACCCGACGGCGACCGCCGACGGCCCCCTGATCGATGTCGAGGACGTGTCGCTGTCCTACGGCGACCTGGCGGTCCTCTCCGAGGTGTCGCTGGCCGTCGAATCGGGGGAGTTCGTCGGCCTCGTCGGCCCGAACGGCGCCGGGAAGACGACGCTGCTGGGGGCGATCAACGGCGTCCTCGAACCCGAGTCGGGCCGGGTCCGCGTCGGCGGGGAGCGGGTCGCGGACCTGTCCTCGCGGGCGGCGAGCCGCCTGGTCGCGACGGTGCCCCAGGACACGACGGTCGCCTTCGACTTCTCGGTCGAGGACATCGTCGAGATGGGGCGAACGCCCTATCACGGCCGGTTCAGCGGCGATCCCGACGGGGCAGCGGCGGTCGACCGGGCGCTCGAACGGACCGGGACCGAGCGATTCCGCGACCGGTCGGTCGCCTCGCTCAGCGGCGGCGAGCGCCAGCGGGTCGTGCTCGCCCGCGCGCTCGCCCAGGAGACGCCGGCGCTCGTCCTCGACGAGCCGACGGCGAGCCTCGACGTGAACCACCAGGTCCGGACGCTCGAACTCGTCGCCGACCTGGTCGACGCCGAGGGGAAGGCGGCGCTGGCGGCGATCCACGACCTGGATCTCGCGGCCCGCTTCTGCGACCGGCTGGCCGTCCTCGCCGACGGCGAACTGCTCGCGGTCGGCCCGCCCGACGAGGTGCTGACCGCCGAGACCGTGGGCGCCGCCTTCGACACCGACGCCGCCGTCCTCCCGAACCCGGTGACGGGGACGCCGGCCGTGACGCCCCTGCCGGACCCGGGCGAGCTGGACCTGCGGGTCCACGTCGTCGGTACCGGTCCGGCGGCCGCACGGGTCGTCTCGACGCTGGTGTCCGCGGGCGCGACGGTGACCGTCGGCGCGCTTCCGGAGGGAGACGTGGCCGCCGAGACGGCCCGGGAACTCGCCGCCGAGGTGGTGACCGCGCCCGCGTTCGGCGGGCTCGACGGCGAGCCCGAGGCGGCCGCTCGCGACCACCTGGCGGCGGCCGACGCGGTCGTCGCCGTCGAGCCGCTCGCCCCCTCGCTCCGGGCGCTCGTCCGCGACCGGGAGCCGGTCGTTCGCGTCGCGGCCGACGACGCCGCGAGCGCGGCGGCCGAACTCGACGGCGGGGGCGCGGACGACCGCGGGCGCGACGGTGACCGTCGGCGCGCTTCCGGCGCGGGACGTGGCGCCGAGCGCGACGCCGCGACGGACGACGCCGCCGCGCGGGCGACGCCGGAGACGGTCGCGCTCGGGGTCCGACGGGCGCTCGACCGGCCGGCCTCGGCCGACGACTGAGGCGAGCCGGACGACGGGTCGAGCGCCGCGGGGACGCTCCCGAGCGCCGGCCGTTCGCGTTCGTCCCGTGGACACAACAGTTATTGGCGGCCGTACAGACTCCCGACTATGGTGGACGTGAACGTGAACAAGCCGACGCTGCTGGTCGCGGGGGGCGGCGCGGTCGCGCTGGTCGTCGTCGCGGTGCTCGTCGGTGCCGCATTGAGCCAGCCGAACGCGCCGGTGACGGGGGACCCTTCGACGGCGACGCCGGTCGACGCGACCGACTTGCCGACGCTGGCGCCGACGACGACGGGGACTGCGGCGGGGACGACAGCCGCGACAAACGGGACGGCGACCGCGACGCAGACGCCGTATCCGACGCTCACGCCGACGCCGACGCCGACACCCACGCCGACCGCGACGCCGGCGCTGACCGACATCCCGGCCGACGCGTTCGACGAACGGGAGATCGAACGCCTGATCGGCGAGTACGTCAACGACCGGCGGGCCAGCGAGGGGCTCGACCCGCTGACCGTCGAGGGCCAGGGGGTCGACCGACTCAGGGCGATGGCCAGGGGCCACAGCGTCCAGATGGCCAACCAGGGCGAATCGATCCACAGGATCGACGGCGTGAGCAGCGCCGGGCGCTACCGCGACCACGAGCTCTACGACCGCTGCAAGTGGTCGTCGCCGGACGGTAACACGCTCCGGACCGCCGACGGCAACGCCCTCGAAGCCGTCGGGCGGACGGTCGCCGGCGAACCCTACCGCACCAACGGCACTCGCCGGTTCAACGGCGACGAGAGCGCCGTGGCTCGTGCGATCGTCGAGTCGTGGTGGAACACGGGGACCTACCCGCCGCGACTGACCTACCCGAACGCCGACGAGGTCGGCGTCGGCGTCGAGATAACCCGCCGCAACGACGTGTTCGTCACCGCCAACGTCTGTTGAGCGGGTTCGAACGCGTTCGGTTTTCGGCCCTCGGGCCATCACCGGTCGGGTCGCGACCGGCGGAGCGCTCCGGAGAGGGGTCGCTCACTCGGAGTGGCGGCTGATCTCGTTGAACGCGGCCTGGAAGTCGTCGAACTCGGCGAGCGCCTCGTCCATCTCGGCCTGGATCGACGCGGCGCGGTCGCGCAGCCGGGCGACCTCGTCGCTGTCGTCGAGTTCGGCGTCGGTCTTCTCGGCCTCCAGGAGGGCGACCTTGGAGGTGACCTCCAGGTACTCGGTGAGTCGGTCGTCGTAGCGGCTGGCGGTGAGCTGCTGTTCGATGGCGGCGACCAGGTCCTCTTTCTGGACGGGCTTGCAGAGGTAGTCGTCGAAGGGCATGTCGACGATGTCGAAGTCCGGGTCGACCGCGGTGATCATGATGACCCGCGTGTCGAGTCCGCGGTCGCGGATCGTCGACAGCACGTCGTCGCCCGACACCTGGGGCATCCGGCGGTCGAGGAGGACCACGTCGACGGCCTCGTCGACCGCTTCGAGCGCCTCCTCTCCCCCGTAGGCCGTCTCCGTGTCGTACTCGTCGCGGAGGCGCAGCGCGTACACGTCGGCGACCTCCGCCTCGTCGTCGACGATGAGGACCCGCGGCTCGGTGCTCGTCTCGTTCACGCCGTGATCTGACGCGGTGATCCTATGTAAGTGCGTGGGTGCCGGCCAACGGTCACCGGTTGTCAGACGGTCTGCGGCCGGTCCGCGAGGGGCGGGTGTCCGCGAGGGGGCGAACGGGTTCGGGACGGCCCCGCGAGCCCGCGGTCGGTCGAACCGGGCCGACCGTCGGCGTCGACTCGGACGAGGCGAGCGCCTCGGTCCGGCCGCCGGTAGGGTGGGCCAAACACAATCCCTTTGCCGGTACCCTCCCAAGACCGGGTAATGTCGAGGTGCGACGAGTGCGGCAAGCAGGAGAACATGCCGTACCAGTGTCGCCACTGCGGCGGCACCTACTGTGCGGAACACCGGCTGCCGGAGAACCACGGCTGCCCGGGGCTGGACAGCTGGGACGACCCCGGCGGCGTCTTCGATAGCGGCTTCGACGACAGCGTCGCCGACGACTCCGACGGCGGCGGCCTGAGCGACCGCCTGGGGATCGACACCGGTCCCGGCGGCCCGCTGGCGTACTTCCGCGGGAACATGACCTACGCCTTCCTCGGGCTGATGTGGGTCACCTTCTTCCTGCAGCTGGTCGTCGAGCTGATCGCGCCGGAGCTCGCCCGGACGATCTTCGTGCTCTCGCCGGCCCACCCCGAGTACGTCTGGACCTGGTTCACCTCTATCTTCGCCCACGGCGGCTTCGGCCACATCGCCGTCAACAGCATCGTGATCTACTTCTTCGGCCGCCTCGTCGAGGACTACGTCGGCTCCCGGGACTTCGCGGTCCTCTTCCTCGGGAGCGGCGCACTCGCCGGCCTCGGCCAGGTCGCCTTCCAGATCTACCAGCTGGGGGGGATCCCGGAGTTCGCCCCCGGCGTCGTCGGCGCCAGCGGCGCCGGCCTCGCCATCATGGCCGTGCTCACCGTCCTCAACCCCAGCCTCCGGGTGTACCTGTACTTCATCCTCCCCGTCCCGCTGTGGCTGCTGACCGTCGGCTACACCGGCTACACCGTCTTCCAGATCCTGTCGACCGGCATCGGCGCCGGCGGCACCGCACAGCTCGCCCACCTCCTCGGCCTCGGGATCGGCCTGCTGTACGGCCAGCACGTCAAGGGTCGCCGCCGGGTCCCCGACCAACTCCAGTTCGGCGCCGGCGGTCGCGGCCCTGGGGGTCCGGGCGGCCCCGGCGGCCGCGGCCCGTTCTGATGCGGACCGACCCGATGGAGGCCCGCTGATGGAGGTGGTCCGCTCCGAGTTCGTCCCCGACGCGTCGCTCTCCCGCGAGGAGATGGAGGACCTCCAGCGGGAGATCGCCGAGACCGCCGTCTTCGCGGACGACCTGCACGTCGACCCCGCCCGGATCTGCGGTGACGGCGACGGCCCCGCGACCGACACCGACCAGACCAGCCTCGACGCGGTCGGAGCGGGCGAGCGAGACGGGACCCCGGCGGACGACCCGCCGCTGGTCGCCGGCGTCGACCAGGCGTTCGTCGACGACCACGCCGTCAGCGCTATCGTCCTCCTGCGGGACGGCGAGGTGGTCGAGCGTGTCCACGCCGTCGAGCCGGCCGAGATCCCCTACATCCCCGGCCTGCTGAGCTTCCGGGAGGGGACGGCGATCCTCGCGGCGTTCGACGCGCTGGAACGGGAGCCCGACATCGCGCTCGTGGACGGGAGCGGCCGCATCCACTTCCGGGAGGCCGGCATCGCGACCCACGTCGGCGTCACGCTCGATCTCCCCACGGTGGGCGTCGCCAAGAATCTGCTCTGTGGCACGCCGCGCGAGTCGCTCGACCGGAAACTCCCCCAGGGCGCCCGCGTCGCCATCGAGGCCGACGCGGACGTGGAGACCGCCGAGCACGGGACCCGCATCGGCGACGCCGTCCAGACCCGGCAGTTCGAGAACTCCGATCGGTACGTCAACCCCCTGATCGTCAGCCCCGGCCACCGCGTGAGCGCCGACACCGCCGCCGACGTGGTCCTGGCCTGCGCCGCCGGCTACAAGCTCCCCGAACCCACGAGGCTGGCCGACCAGTACGCCGACGACGTGAAGAGCGAGGTCCGCGAAGAGCTGGACTGACGCCCCGTCAGTCCCACGCCGCCGTCACTCGGCGTCCAGCGTCGCGACGAGCAGGAACGTCTCCGAGCGGGTCGCACGGAAGTCGACGGCGAAACCGGTCTCTTCGAACGCCGCGGCGGCGTGGTCGGCGTCGTAGCGCTCGGCGACGGGCGGCCCGCGCTCGCCCGGTCCCTCGGCGGTCCAGTCGACGACCACGACGCGGCCGCCCGGTCGGAGGACGCGAGCGAGTTCGCCGACCGTCTCGGCGGGGAGTTCGTGGTAGGTCATCGTCGCGAACGCCCCGTCCAGCGCGTCGTGGTCGAAGGGCAACTCGTCGGCGCCGCTCGTGACGAGTTCGACGTTCTCGGGGACGCCCTTCTCCCGGTAGCGGTCGTGCATCGCTTCCTGCACGTCGAGCGCGTAGACCCGCTCGACGTGCGGTGCCACGTCGTCGGTGAAAAAGCCCGTGCCGCTGCCCACGTCGACGACCGCGTCGTCGGGAGCGGGGTCGAGCGCCCAGAGCAGTTCCTCGGCCGAGCAGCTGCGATAGCGGCGCGCGGCGTCCTCCAGTCGGTCGGCGTCGGCCGCCGGGAAGGTGTGGTGACCCATCGCTTCGAGATAGCGGTCGCCGCGACAAATAGCTCGCGACCCCCACCCTTATCCGGGACTCCGGCGAAGCCGCAGGCATGGCCGACCTTCTCGTCTACGGTTCGTACGGCTACACCGGGCGACTCGTCGTCGACGAGGCGACCGACCGCGGGCTCGACGTGGTCGTCGCCGGCCGCGACCGCAACGCCGTCGAGAACCAGGCGATCCGGCGGGGCTGCGAGGAGCGCGTGTTCGGGCTCGACGAGCCGCAACTGCTCGACACTGCGCTCGAGGAGGTCGAGGCGGTCGTCCACTGCGCCGGGCCGTTCGCCGCGACGGCCGAGCCGATGGTCGAGGGCTGTCTCCGCACCGGGACCCACTACCTCGACATCACGGGCGAGATCGAGGTGTTCGAGCGGTTGGCCGCCGAGGACGGGCGAGCCGACGACGCGGGAATCACGGTTCTGCCGGGCGTCGGCTTCGACGTGGTCCCGACGGACTGCCTGGCCGCTCACCTCGCCGAGCGACTCCCCGACGCCGACCGCCTTTCGCTCGGGTTCGAGGCGTCGGGCGGGATCTCACCGGGCACCGCGAAGACGGCCGTCCGCGGGCTCGGTGGGGGCGGCGCCGTCCGGCGCGACGGGCGCATCGAATCGGTGCCCATGGGCGGGGACACCCGCCGGATCGACTTCGGCCGGGGCGAGCGGACCGCGATGGCGATCCCCTGGGGCGACGTGTCGACGGCGTACCACACGACCGGGATCGGCGACGTGGCGGTCTACACCGCCGTCCCGTCGTGGGCGCCGCGCGCGGCCCGCATCGCCGGACTCGTCGGCCCGCTCGCCGGGTCCGGCCCGGTCCAGTCGCTGCTCGAACGGCTGGTCGACGCCCGCGTCGACGGCCCCGACGAGCGCACGCGCCGCGAGGGCGAGAGCTACGTCTGGGGCGAGGTCGAGACCGACGACGGCGAGCGGGCGGTCTCCCGGCTCGTCGCGCCCGAGACCTACCGGCTGACGAAACTGACGGCCGTCGAGATCGCCGAACGGGTCGCCGGCGGCGAGGCGCCGACCGGGTTCCACACCCCCGCCGGCGCCTTCGGCCCGGACCTGATCCTCGATATCGAGGGCGTCGAGCGGACCGACGAACCCGTCGAGCAGCGGGCGTAGCCGGCCGACTACTCGACGAAGCCGTCGCGGTCGCCGCCGCCGTCGTTCGGTCCCCCGTTCTCGCCGCCGTAGTGCTCGCGCTCGACGCGCTCGTCGAACAGCCGGGAGAGCAGCCGGGTCATCGGGCCGACGCTCACGTCGATGCCGTCGACGCTCGTGACCGGCCGGACCTCCCAGGTGGAGTTGGTGAGAAAGACCTCGTCGGCCTCGCGCAGGTCGTCGAGCGTGTACCGGCTCGTCCGCACCGAGAACCCCTCCGATTCGGCCAGTTCCATCACGACCGACCGGGTCACGCCGGGGAGGATCGGCAGGGCTTCGCTTGGGGTCTTCAGCGTCCCGCCGTCGACGAAGAAGACGTTGCTCGTCGCGCCCTCGGCGAGGTAGTCGTCGGTCGTCCGCATCACGGCCTCGTTGGCGGCGAACTCGTCGGTGGCCGCGCGTCGGAGTTCGAGGCGAGCGAGGATCCCCGGGAGGTAGTTGTGCGTCTTGGCGTCGGCCGGCAGCGACTCGGTGGGCGGCCGCCGGGTTCGGACGGTCTGGACCGTCGCCGGGCTGTCCCAGACCGGGTCGCCGTCGACGCCGCCGCGGTCGAGCGGCGCGACGTAGACGACGACCGTCGGCTCGACCTCGGGGTCGGGTGTGAGCTTCCCCGGCTGGACGCCCCTCGTCACCGACACCTTGCAGTACGCTTCTTCGAGGTCGTTGGCGGCCAGCGTCGCGTCGACCCGCTCGCGCAGGTCCTCGGGGACGGCGTCGGCGAAGCCCAGCGTCTCGGCGGTCCGCTGGAGTCGGTCGCGGTGGGCCGCCCACTCGAAGGGGTCGCCGCCGTACACGCGCAGGGTCTCGAAGGCGCCGTCGCCGTACATGAACCCCCGGTCGCGGACGGGGACGGTCGCCTCGTCGGCGGGGACGAGGTCGCCGTTCACGTGGTAGGTCACCCCGTCTTCCGAGACCTCGTCGCTCACAGCGACCCCTCCAGGGCCATCCGGCAGAACGTCTCGACCATCTGCTTGCCGTGTTCGGTGAGGATGCTCTCGGGGTGGAACTGGACGCCGACGTGGGGCCGTTCGCGGTGGCGCACGCCCATGAGGACGCCCGCCTCGTCGTCGGTGTGGGCGGTCTCGACCAGGGAGTCGGGCAGGTCCCCTCGCTCGACGGCCAGCGAGTGATAGCGGCCGACCTCGAAGCGGCCGGGGAGCGCCCGGAAGACGCCGCGGCCGTCGTGGCCGATCGTCGAGGGCTTGCCGTGGACGACCGCCTCGGCGCGGCCGACGGGCGCGCCAGCGACCGCACACAGCGCCTGGTGACCCAGACAGACGCCGAGCGTCGGATACGACAGCTCGCGGAATATCGGCATCGAGACGCCCGCCTCCCGCGGGGTGCCGGGCCCGGGAGACACGACGACCGCGTCGGGGTCTATCTCGCGGACCCCCGCCACGTCGACTGCGTCGTTGCGCCGGACGACCACCTCGCCGTCGGCGACCTCGGGGAGCCAGTCGGTCGTCGTGACGACCTCTCCCACGTACTGGACGAGGTTGTAGGCGAACGAGTCGTAGTTGTCGACCACGAGGACGGTCACCTCCGACCGGCGGTCGACCGCCGTGGCGTCGGCGGCGAGGCAGTCGTCCTCGGCGCCAGAGCCGGTGTCGGGGTCGGCGGACGGGACGCTCCCGACGCCGGGCGCCGAGGGCTCAGTCATGGTCCTCCACCGTGAAGGCGGCGCGGTCGCCCAGAGCCTCGTCGACGGCGGTCACGAGCGCGCGACCCTTGTCCAGGGTCTCCTCGAACTCCCGGTCGGGCACCGAGTCGTGGACGATCCCCGCCCCCACGCGGAGGTGGTACTCCTCGCCGTAGCGCACCAGGGTCCGGATCACGATGTTCAGCGTCGCGCGGCCGTCGAACCCGAAGATGCCGATAGAGCCCGTGTAGGGCCCCCGCCGCGTCGATTCGACCGCGTCGATGATCTCCATGGTCCGGGGCTTGGGCGCGCCGGTGATGGTGCCGCCGGGGAAGACGGCCGCGACGGCGTCGCCCAGGTCGCGTTCGGGACGCAGGCGCCCCTCGACGAGCGAGACGAGGTGCATCACCTCCGAGTAGCGGTCGACGCGGCGGTACTCGCTGACCTCGACGGAGCCGTACTCGCTGACCTTCCCCAGGTCGTTGCGCTCCAGATCGACCAGCATCGCGTGCTCGGCGCGCTCCTTCTCGTCGCTCGTCAGGTCCTCGGCGAGGAACTCGTCTTCCTCGTCGGTCTCGCCGCGCGGCCGCGTCCCGGCGATGGGCTCCGTGAGCAGTCGCTCGCCGTCGCGCTCCAGCAGGAGTTCGGGGCTCGCGCTCACCAGGTCGACCCCTTGAAACTCCAGCAGCGCCGAGTAGGGCGCCGGGTTCACGGTCCGCAGCGCGTCGAAGGCGGCGACCGGGTGGACCGCTGCGGGTGCGGTGAGCCGCTGGGAGACGTTCGCCTGGAACGTGTCGCCGTCGCGAATGTACTCCTTGACCCGGCGCACGCGGTCGGCGAATGCCGCCCGGCCGCAGTCGCTCTCGAAGCGGGCCTCGTCGGTCTCGACCGGCGGGGCCCCGACCTCCGGGTCGCCCTCGACCGCGGCGCGAGCGAGTTCGAGCGCCCGTTCGCGGCCGCGGTCGTAGGCGTCGGCGACCGTTCCGGTTGTTCCGTCGCCGTCGTCACCGCCGGCCGCGTCGCCGCCCCCGCCACCGACCCGCGGGCAGGCGGTGATACGCAGCGTCGTGTCGTCGCCCTCGCGTGGCTCCTCCCACGCCGCGACCCGGTCGTAGACGCCCAGCTGGAGGCGCGGCAGTTCGCGGTCGCGGTCGGCGGACTCGGGCAGCGCCTCCAGCTCGCGGGCGATGTCGTAGGAGAGCCAGCCGACGGCGCCGCAGGGGTAGGGCACGT
Organism: Halosimplex pelagicum; assembly: GCF_013415905.1. Lineage (GTDB taxonomy): Archaea > Halobacteriota > Halobacteria > Halobacteriales > Haloarculaceae > Halosimplex > Halosimplex pelagicum. The sequence goes on from NZ_CP058909.1 coordinate 164,419, forward strand.
CGCAGTCGCCGCGGACCAGCGACTCGGCGTCGAGTCGCTCGACCAGGGCGTCGACGCTCGGCGACTCGCCGACGGGGGCGCCGGCCGCCTCGTCGGCGGCGACGGCGAGGCGGTCGATCGGGTCGACGCCGAAGTAGCCCCAGCCGGACTGGCCGCCGGTGGTTTCGAGGTGGAACCCGCCGGGGCCCTCGCGGGCGCGGCGGTAGGCGTCGAACGGGTCGGCGACGGGCACCCGGACCTCGACGGGGACGCGGGCGCCGGCCGGCGCGTCGGCGGCGGCCCGGTCGAAGGCGCTCCGGTCGGTCGCGACCCTGGGCGTCGTCATTACGTCGGGACAGGCGCGGGGAGGGTAACCGGTTTTCGGTCCCCGCAAGGGGGACGGTCAGTAGAGTTTCGCCTGTTCGACCCAGTTCTCGACGCGCGACTCGGCGATGTCCGTCTCGTCGGCCAGCGCCGCGGCGTCGGACTCGGCGAGCCCCGCGACGCCGTCGACGCCCGCCTCGCGCAGGCGCTCGGCGTAGGTCGGTCCGATCCCCTTGATGTCTTCCAGCTCCGCGTCGGGCGCCGGGTCCGTCGGCGCGCCGTCCGACGAGTCGTCGGTCTCGGCGTCGGCAGCCCCCGAGTCGTCGGTCTCGGCGTCGGCAGCCCCCGAGTCGTCGGTCTCGGCGTCTCCCGTCACCTCGGCCGCTTCGTCGGCCGTCGCCTCGGCCCCGCTCTCGTCGACCCCCGCGTCGGCTTCGACCCCGGTGTCGTCTTCGACCTCGTCGGTCGAATCGGTCGGTTCGGTCGCGGTCGTCGACCCGCTCTCGGTCGCGGTGTCGGTGCCCTTGACCGCGTCTTCGTTGGCGGTCGCGGGTTCGTGTTCGACGGTCACGTCGACGCCGTCGCCGGACGCGCCGTCGCCGGCCGCCCCCGGATCGTCGCCCGGGGACGGGCCGTCAGTGGAGGACGCCGCGGGCTGAGAAGTCGAAGAGGACGCGCCCAGCCCGAGTGCAGACTTGATACGCTCGATGAGCCCCATAGGGAGCAATAGCGGACCCCATCACTTAACGTCTTTCTGCGCTCCCCACGACGACGAGAGCGGTCGTTCTCGCCGCCGGCTCAGAGCCGCTCGCGGAGCGCCTCGTTCATCGCGTCGACCGGCGCCTCGCGGTCGGTCCAGCGCTCGAACGCCGCGACGCCCTGGTAGAGCAGCATCCACGCGCCGTCGACGGTCGTCGCGCCCGCGTCGGCGGCGTCGCGCAGGAGGCGCGTCTCCAGAGGCCGATACACCGCGTCGAGCACGCCCAGGTCGCCGTGGAGCGCGTCGGCGGGAACCGGCGTCTCCTCGGACTCCATCCCGACGCTGGTCGCGTTGACCAGCACGTCCGCGTCGGCCAGCAACTCGGGCAGGGCGTCGAGTCCGTGGCCCGTCGCGTCGGCGCCGTCCGTGGTTGCCGCGACTTCGTCGGCGAGGCCGTCGGCTTTCGACGCCGTGCGGTTGGCGACCCGGACGGTCATCCCCTCGTCGGCGAGGCCGAACGCGACCGCGCGACCGGCGCCGCCGGCGCCGACGACGACCGCCGTCCCCGACAGCGTCACGTCGTGGGCGCGGAGCGCTCGCGTGGCGCCGACGGCGTCGGTGTTGTGTCCCGTCGGCCGCTCCCCCGAGAAGTCGACCGTGTTGACCGCGCCGATGCGGCGGGCGAGCGGGTCCGGCTCGACGGCAACCAGAGCGTCCTGTTTGAACGGGATCGTGACGTTCAGCCCGGCGACGCCCAGGTCCGCGGCACCCTCGACCGCCGCGGCGGCGCCCTCGACCGGCGGTTCGAACGTGACGTAGCGGGCGTCGACGCCGAGCGCCTCGTAGCCCGCCTCGTGCATCGGTGGCGACAGCGAGTGGCCGACCGGGTTGCCGATGAGTCCGTAAACGTCCATATCGGCCCCAGCGGGGCCGCCGACATAACGTGTTCCGTCTCGGCCCGCGGCCGACCGGCGACGTGGTCCGTCCGGCGCGGCTCGGATCGGGCCGCGAGTCGCGTCCGGTCGCGCGAGATTCGCAACTGTTTCAAGCGGAGGTTACGTGGCGGGGATCAGTGAGTCGTCTCAGTCATCCGCTGGTACAGGTCGCGGGGGCCGTGCTGTTGACGGCCGGGTGGGTCGCCGCCGTCCTCACCGGCACGGACCTGGGAACCGTCCCGACCGTCGCCGTCAGCGGCGTCGCCGTCCTCGGCGCCTCGTTCCTGCTCGCGTGGGGCGCGGAGACGGCCGAGAAAGACGTGCCGCGGGCGTTCGCGATCGCCGTCCTGGCGGTGCTGGCGGTCGCCCCCGAGTACGCGGTCGACGCGCTGTACGCCTGGAGCGCCGGGTCGGGCGGCGCGACGACCGCCGCCTGTGCCGAGCTGTCGGCGGCCGCCATCGAGGCCGGCGAGACCCAGCTCGCCCAGGCCTGTCACGACGCCAACCTCGCGGTCGCGAACATGACCGGCGCCAACCGCATCCTCATCGGGATCGGCTGGGCCGGCATCGCCGTGTTCACCGTCTACCGGGCCGCCAAGACCCGCGACCCCGCGGTCCGCAACCGCGACGGGTGGCTCGCCGACGCCGTCACGCTCGACCGCGGCATCGCCACCGAGGTCGCCTTCCTCTTCCTGGCGACGCTGTGGGCCTTCTTCGTTCCCCTGTTCGGCGGCATCGACGCGCTCGACACCGCCCTGCTCGTCGGCCTCTACGTCACCTACATCCTCATCATCATCCGCGGGGACGTGGAGGCCGGCGAGGAACACGTCGGCGTCCCCCACTACTTCCAGCAGTGGTCGCTCCCCTGGCGCCCCCTGGCCGTCCTCACGCTGTTCGCGTACTCCGGGGCGATGATCTTCTCGGCCGTCGAGCCGTTCGCCCACGGCCTCGAACAGATCGGGATCAACAACGGCATCCCCGAGTTCTTCATGATCCAGTGGATCGCGCCGCTGGCCAGCGAGTCGCCCGAGCTCATCGTGGTGATCGTCCTCGTGAACAAGGCCCGCTCGACGGCCGGGTTCAACGCGCTGATCTCCTCGAAGCTCAACCAGTGGACGCTGCTCATCGGGACGCTGTCGGTCGTCTTCTCGCTGGCGTACGGCCAGTACGGCGTGCTCCCGTTCGACCAGAAACAGGCCGCCGAGATCTGGATCACCGCCGCCCAGAGCTACTTCGCGCTCGCGGCGCTGGTGAACTTCGAGATCAGCGTCCGGGAGGCGCTGGTCATCTTCCTCCTGTTCGTCTCGCAGGTGGCCCTGGAGTTCGTCATCATCCGCGACCTGTTCGCGATGCCGGTGTCCAGTTACGAGCTGCTGCTGGTCTACACGGCGGTTTACGCCGTCGTCGGGACCGCGCTGTTCTGGGTCCGCCGCGAGGCGCTGAAGCACATGCTCGGCCTCGCCGCCGACGCCGGCCGCACCGCGCTCGGCCGCGAGCCGGTCCACCCGGAGTTCGCCGACTGAGATGCTCGCCGTCGCCGTCTCCCGTGACGACTCCGCCTCGGTCCACATCGGCGAGCGCCTCCGCGATATCGCCGACTGGACGGACCACACCGACGGCTCGCGCCCCGACGCCGACGGCGGCGGGACCGTCTATCGCACCGACTCGGTCGAGCTGCGCGAGTTCGACGCCCTGCACCTCGAACTCGACGGCGTCGCCGACGCGTTCGGTCACGCCGACGGGGCGGACGGGCGAACCGAACCGGCCCTGCTCGTCTTCGCCTCGCGCCACGCCGGCGAGACCGGCCCGCTGCTGACCGCCCACCACACCGGCAACGTCGGTCCCGCCGAGTACGGCGGCGAACCGGGCGCGTTCGCACGGGCCTGCCCGAACGCCCACCGGCGCGTCCTCGCGGCCCTGCGCGAGCACGCCCCCGAGGGCTACGAAGTCGGGATGGAGGCCACCCACCACGGACCGACCGACGTGGGCGTCCCGTCGATGTTCGTCGAGGTCGGCAGCGACGACCCGCAGTGGGACGACCCCGACGCGGCCGGCGCGGTCGCGCGTGCTATCCTCGCGCTCGCTGACACCGACCCCGACGCCCCCGACGAGAACGGGACGCGGCGCCACCTCGTCGGGTTCGGCGGCGGCCACTACGCGCCGCGGTTCGAGCGGATCGTCACCGAGACCGACTGGGCGGTCGGCCACGTGGCTCCCGACTGGGGGCTCGACGCGATGGGCGACCCCGAACGGAACCGCGACGTGGTCCGCCGCGCGTTCGAGGCCAGCGCGGCCGACTACGCCGTCGTCGAGGGCGACCGCCCCGAGCTGAAGCGCGTCGTCGACGAGCTGGGCTACCGCGCGGTGAGCGAGACGTGGGTCCGCGAGACGACCGGCGTGGCGCTGGACCTCGTCGCGGTCGTCGAGGAGCGACTGGGGAGCGTCGACGACGGCGTCCGCTTCGGCGAGCGCGCGAGCGAGTACGGGAGCGACGCGAACGGAGGCGGTGGCGACCTCGCGGTCGTCGCCCTCCCCGACGACCTCCTCGCCGAGGCCCAGGGGATCGACGGCGAGGCGGCCCGCGCGGCGGTCGAGCGGGCCACGGTCGCCTTCGAGACGAGCGAGAGCGGGACCCGAGCCGGGGGTCGGGCGCTCGTCGCCGCCGACTGCGACGGAGCGGCGCTCGTCGACGACCTCGCGGCCGTGCTCGAAGCGAAGTACGAGACCGTCGAGCGGGCCGACGGAGCGGTCGTCGCCCGGGAGTCGGCGTTCGACCCCGAGCGCGCCCGCACGCTCGGCGTCCCCGACGGCCCGAAGCTCGGCAGACTCGCCGAGGGCGAACCGGTCACCGTCGACGGCGACGAGATCGACCCCGCCGTCGTCCGCGTCGAACGCGAACACCGCTTCCCCGTCGACGACTCGGCGGGGTGAGCGACCGGCGACCCGGCGCCGCGCGTCGACCGGCCACCGCTCGCGACCGCGCCCCGTTCCCATCCGGTACCCATCTGGTACGTACTCGGAGCGCACCCGAGACGCACCCCGCGAGTGACCCGCCCAGCCACCGTTTCGCCTGGAGATCGGCCGAGACGGCCACTCGCGGGAGTAAGGGGCGCTTACGCGGGTGAACGGCGGAGTACGGGCGTGCTACCGTGCGTCAGTCAGGCGTCTGACGCGCGGGAGAAGCTTAATAAATGTTGGCCAGCAACGGAAACTTAAAATATGGACTCTATAATCGACGACGCGATCGACGAAGCCGAGGCCGAGCGGGAGGAGCCGGCCCAGCAAGAACCGCAGGGGGGACAGGAGTCGGCGGGATCGACGGGGACAGACGAGATGTCCACGTCCGGGCAGATGTCCGACGAGGAACTGGCCGATGTGGTCAAAGACCTGGAGACGAAGATCACCGTCGTCGGCTGCGGGGGCGCCGGCGGCAACACCGTCACGCGGATGATGGAGGAGGGGATCCACGGGGCGAAGCTCGTCGCCGCCAACACGGACGCCCAGCACCTCGCCGACGAGGTGAAAGCCGACACGAAGATCCTCATCGGGCGCAAGCGCACCGGCGGCCGCGGCGCCGGCTCCGTCCCGAAGATCGGCGAGGAAGCGGCCCAGGAGAACATCGAGGACATCCAGCAGTCCATCGACGGCTCGGACATGGTGTTCGTCACCGCCGGCCTCGGTGGCGGGACCGGCACCGGCTCGGCCCCCGTGGTTGCCCAGGCCGCCCAGGACCAGGGCGCGCTGACCATCTCGATCGTCACGATCCCGTTCACCGCCGAGGGTGAGCGCCGGCGCGCCAACGCCGACGCCGGCCTCGAACGGCTGCGCGCCGTCTCGGACACCGTCATCGTCGTGCCGAACGACCGCCTGCTCGACTACGCGCCGTCGATGCCGCTACAGGACGCGTTCAAGATCTGCGACCGCGTGCTGATGCGGTCGGTCAAGGGCATGACCGAGCTGATCACCAAGCCCGGCCTCGTCAACGTCGACTTCGCCGACGTTCGCACGATCATGGAGAACGGCGGCGTCGCCATGATCGGTCTCGGCGAGTCCGACTCCGAGAACAAGGCCCAGGACTCCATCCGCTCGGCGCTGCGCTCGCCGCTGCTGGACGTGGAGTTCGACGGCGCCAACTCCGCGCTGGTCAACGTCGTCGGCGGCCCCGACATGTCCATCGAGGAGGCAGAGGGCGTCGTCGAGGAGATCTACGACCGCATCGACCCCGACGCCCGCATCATCTGGGGCGCCTCGGTCAACAACCAGTTCGAGGGCAAGATGGAGACGATGATCGTCGTCACCGGCGTCGAGAGCCCCCAGATCTACGGGAAATCGGAGGCCGAGCAGGAACGCGCCTCGAAGGAACTCGGCGACGACATCGACTACGTCGAGTAGTCCGTTCGGGATTCTCCGCATTCTCTCTTTTCGCGAGCGCGAGCGTTCGCTCTGTATTTGATCAACACAAGACACTTTTGAGTGGATACTGAACGCGGCGGTATGACAATTCTGCCCTCCCGCGGTGCGGTCGCGACCGCCGTCACCGTCGCCCTGGTCGCGGCGGCGCTCGCGGTCGGTTCGGCCGCCGCGCTCGACGCCGGCGGTCCCGCTGGAGAGACAGACCGATCCAGCGGCGACGCGGTCGCGACGCAACCTGTCCCGAACGGCACGAACGCGACGGTCATGGTCGCGCCGCGCGGGTCGGTCGACCGCCTCGCGTCCGTCGCGGCGATCGAGCGGGGACGTGAGGCCGGGTGGGTGACGCCGTCGCCCGTCCTCGCCGCCGGGGACACGCTCGTGCTCCGGCTGACCGTGCCCGGGATCGCCGACAGGGTCGCGAACGCGACCGGCGACACCGCCGACGCGCGATTCCGCACGGTGCTGGCCGACGAGAACGTCTCGGTGCGATTCGTCCAGCGCCACGTGGGTCCGCATCGGGACCGGGCGATCTTCTACCTGAACGGCTCGCGCGGCCAGGCGGTCGCCGCTGACCCCGCCAACGACACCTACTACGTCGCGGCCGACCTCGCGGCCGTCCCGAACTCCGACGGAGAGCCCGGGATAGACGAGTACCTCCGATCCCGGGGCGAGTTCGTCCCGCGACTGGTCGTCGACGGCGAACATCGGCTGAATCCCGGCGACCTCGACGAAGCGAACCGCGCGGGCGGGTTCGCCCTCTCCGACCGCGAGGCGGAACTCTTCGACGCTGACGTCGAGGACCTGCTCGCCCCCGGGTTCGCCGCCGCGTCGAACCAGACCGTCGCCGGCGCCACGACGCTGGCTCCGGGGTCGACGGTGACCGTCAGCGTGACCGACGCCGTCGGCATCGAGACGCCGCGGAACGCGACTGCCAGAGTCACCGGCCGGACGGCCGACCGCGACGACTACGACCCTCCGGGGTTCGTTTTCGAGACCGCGCTGAACCTCAGCGGCGTCGACCCCGGAACGGAGATCAGCCTCGCCGTCGCGTCTGACGGGACAGTCCTCAACGACCGATACGAGCGCGACCGGTATCGCGCACCGGTCGACTCTCCGCGGGCGAGCCTCGAACTGGCGAACGACCCCTTCGCGAACGGCACCGTCCGGGTCGCGAACGCGACCCTGCCCGACGGCGGGTTCGTCGCCGTCGAGCGAACGAGCGACGGCACGGTCGTCGGCAGCAGCGACTACCTCGACGCGGGCACCCACGAGGGGCTGCGGGTGACCGTCAGCGAGGGGGCGTCGACCGACGACTCGGATCTCCGCGTCTATCTCGCCCACGACTCCGACGGCGACGGGAACTACTTCCGCTCGGCCGACCGGTCGTACGCCGACGCGATGCGAGCCGTCGGCGCGACCGTCTCGCGGGCCGCCGCGTCGACTGCGACGGCGACCGCGACGCCGACCGTGACACCGACACCGACGGCCACTTCGACCGACGTGGGGACGGTCGTTGAGTCGCCGACGCCCACGTCGGCAGCCCCGACGGAGACGCCGACAGTGACCGCGACCGCCGATCCGCCGACGGCTACCGACCGTGGGGCGACGGACGCGCCGGCGACCACCACGAGCGGGGACGGTCCCGGGTTCGGTCCGGGCACCGCTCTCGTCGCGTCGGTTCTCTCCGCGCTGCCGGGAGTCGTCCGCGCCCGGAGGAACGGTGAATGATAGGAAGGCGCCGAGCGTTCTGCCGGCGAGCGGCCGTCGCAGTCGCCGTCGCGCTGTGCCTCTCGGCGGTCGCCCTCGTCGCCCCCGCCGACGCCGACTCGCACGTCGCCATCGAGGAAGACGCCGTCGAACAGGCAAGCGGCGACGTGGCGCGGTTCGCGCTCTCGGTGCCGAGCGGCGAGTCGGTCACCGTCGTCGTGGACGGCGCGGGCGCCGAGCGCCGCTTGAATCTCACGGACGCGAGCGGTGACGGCCGGATCGCGCTCGCTATCAACACCTACCTGACCGGACCGGACGCGACCGCCAGCGAGGTGTACGGCGTCGGTGAGGGCGACCGACTGTCGGTCGCGAGCGAGGGTACCGGTCGACTGCCGCCGGGGTCGTACCGGATCGCGGTGTACACCGACGGCACCGGCGGCGAGCCGGCCGACACCGCGGGGCTCTCGCTCACCGAGCCCGGGCTCGGCAACGCCACGGTCATGGTCGCGCCGAACGGGTCGCGCGAGCGCCTCGACTCGCGGGCGGCGATCCAGCGAGCGCAGGAGCGGCGGTGGCTGACTCCGACGAACGAAGTCGCCATGGGCGACACGTTCGTCCTCCGACTCGACGTGCCCGGAATCGCGGGCGCGGTGGCCGACGAGTCGGGCGCGACCGACGAAGCGCGCTTCGAGGGTCTGCTCGCAGGGCCGAACGCGTCGCTCCTGTTGAGCGAGCGGATGCCCGGTCCCTCGCGTCCGCGCCAGCACCTCTCGCTCGACTGGGGGAACACGACGACGGTCGTCGCCGACCCCGGCAACGACACCTACTACGTCGCGGCCGATCTGACGGCGCTCCCGTGGGGGTACGGTCACGACTACGAGGTCGACGAGTGGTCGTTCGGCGAGTTCGGCTTGATCGACGGGACCGACTACGTCCCCCGGTTCGCCGTCGGCGACCAGCGGCTGAACCCGGGTGACATCTCCGAGGGGGGTCGGACGGGGGGGTTCAGAATCTTCCAACCGGATGCGACCGTCACGTTCCCGATGGAAGAAGACGGGACGGTCCCGCTCGCGCCGGCACCGAACCAGGGGATCGCCGGGTGGACGAACCTCGCGCCGGGGTCGAGGGTGACGATCACGCTATTGGACGGCGCCGGCGACCCGTTCCCGGTCACCGAGACGGTTCGGGTCACGCGAGAGCGTCCACCCGAGAACGAGGCGAGAGCGCGCTACCGATTCCGCGCCGAGTTCGATCTCCAGGAGGCCGCGCCGGGGACCACCTTCGACATCCGCGTCCGGTCGAACGGGACGCAACTCGGCCCGCTGAACTCCTGGGAAGAAGGGGAGGGGTATCGAGGGTACGTCGACCCCGTGCTCGCGACGACGGTAACCGAGACGCGGACGCCGACCGACACCGGTGGGTCGACATCGCCGTCCACTGAGTCACCGGGTTCGACGTCCACCGCCTCGCCGACCGCCACGGCCACACCGACCGCCACCGTGACGCCATCCGACAGTTCGGAGCCGACACCGACTCGAGCCTTCACCGAGTCGCCGTCCCCGAGTGCCGAGACGACGGCAGCCGACGGCTCCGGGTTCGGCGCCAGCGCGGCGCTGGTCGGTCTCGTCGGCGCCGCGATGCTCGCCCCCCGCCGCCGCGAGTGTCGCGAGTAGCGGGCCGCGATCCGGGTCGCAGGCGTCCCGCCGGAAGGTTTACCCGCCCACCACGGCACCGGTCGCGTATGCACGCTCACAGCGAGACTCGCGCCGCACACTGGAGGACTCGATGACGATCACGAGCGACTGGGGCGAGTGGTGGGCCCGCGAGGAGTTCAACGGCGCCGACGTGGAGGGCGTCTCGCTGTGGTTCCTCGGCGTGACCGGCTGGGCGGTCCGGACGCCCGAAACGACGCTGTTCGTCGACCCGTACTTCAGCACCGAGCGCGACCGCGAGTACGTCGCGCGGATGCCGCCGGTGCCGATGGAACCGGAGTGGGCCGACTCCTGTGACGCCGTCTTCTGCACGCACGACCACCGCGACCACTTCTGGCCGCCGTCGTTCGGCCCGCTGCTCGACCACGACGGGGCATCCGTCCACGCGCCGGCCGAGTGCTACGAGAACCACGACGTGAGCGAAGTCGCCGAGGACCAGCGGGAGACCGTCGAACCGGGCGACAGCTACGAGGTCGGCGACCTGACGATTCACGTCCGCGGCGGCCGCGACCCCGACGCGGACGGGAGCGTCACGTACGTCTTCGAACACGAGGAGGGGACGATCTTCCACGGCGGCGACAACCGCCCCTGCGAGGCGTTCGAGGCCGTCGACGAGGAGTTCGACGTGGACATGGGGATGCTCTCCTATGGGACCAGCGCGCGCCTCTATCAGGACGGCGAGGTCGTCCGGCGGAAGCTATACAACGACGCTCAGGACGTGATCGACGCGGCGAACATGGTCGGGATCGAGCGGCTCGTCCCGACGCACTGGCGGCGCTGGCGGTCGATCCAGGCCGACCCGGGCGCGCTCGCGAAGGCCGCGACGACCTTCGAGTACCCCCGGATCATCGAGGAGGTCGAGGTGGGCGACCGGCTGCGACTGGACCGGCCCGGCGTCGAGGTGCCGACCTACCTCGACGAGTGAACGCGAGCGCGGTGGTCCGACCGCCGCGGGGTCGTCGGTTGTCGTCGGTTCAGCCGAACACTTCGGTGAAGCGGTTCGTGGCCTCGTCGGGGCCGGCGACGATGAGTTCGTCGCCTCTGCGGGCGCGGAAGTCGGGACCCAGATCCGTCACGACCTCGCCGTCGCGTTCGACGGCGACGACGGTGACGCCGGTGCGGGCGCGCACGTCGGCGTCGCCGAGCGACGTGCCGACGAGTTCGGGGGCGCACGTGCGGACGACCTCGACCTGGGTGTCCAGCGAGATCACGTCCTCGTCTTCCAGCACCGCGGAGGCGACCATGCGGCCGGTGACGGTCCCGAGCGCGAGGACGTAGTCGGCGCCGGCGCGGTACATCTTCTGGACCGCCTCGGCCTCCTCGGCGCGGGCGACGATCTCGACCTGCGCGCTCTCGTCGCGGACCACGAGGGTGGCGAACTCCGCGGCGGTGTCGTCGGGGATGGCGAGGATGACCGACCGGGCCTCCGCCAGGCCGGCCCGCTCCAGCACCGCGGGGTCGGTGGCGTCGCCGACCACGTCGACGCCCGGACGGTCTTCCGTGTCGACGACGGTGTAGGGCAGGTCCACGTCGTCGAGGATCCCCGTGACGGTGCGGCCGACCTCGCCGTGGCCGACGACCACGGTCTCGCCGGAGGTGTGCCGTCGCACCTCCGAGCGGGTGCGGTCGGCCAGCGCTTCGAGCTGGGCGTCGTGACCGGTCATCAGCAGGACGGTCCCGGGTTCGATGACCGAGTCGGGTGCGGGCGGGCTCTCGAACTCGCCGTCGAACCAGGCGCCGATGACGTTGACGCCGGCCTGTTCGCGGAGCCCGCTCTCGGCCAGCGTCCGCCCGGCAACGTCGGCGCCCCTGTGGACCGGGAGTTCGACGATGTCGAAGTCCTCGCCGACTTCGACCTTGCTGCCCAAGTCCGTCGAGACGCTGGCGGTGACCTTGCGGGCGAGGCTCTCGCCGAGCAGCGGGCGCGGGGAGAGCACCGCGTCGGCGCCCGCGAGTTCGTGATAGCGGGCGCGGTCGGGCTCCTCGACGACGCTGACGACGCGGACCGACTCGTCGATCTCCTTGGCGGTGAGGACGATGCTGGCGTCGACCTGGTCGGACACGTCGGCCACGAGCGCCCGCGCGTCGGCGAAGTTCGCGGCGCGGAGCCCGTCGGCGGAGTCGGGGTCGTTGTGGATCACGTCGTAGCCCTCCTCGTAGAGGTCCGTCGCGCGGTCGCGGTCCGGTTCGACGATCACCCAGTCCACCCCCCGGGAGTCGAGTTCGCCGATGAGCGTCTCGACGCGAGGCGTGTAGGTGGCGACGATCACGTGGTCCTCGTGGCCGTTCTCGACGGCGGCGGGGACGGTCGTCGACAGCGCCTCCTCGAAGGCCGGGAACGCAACCACCGGGAGCGCCAGGAAGATCATCACGGTCCCGGTCACGTCCATGACGATGACGAGCACGAGCATCGTCGCGGACTCCCACCCCGCCTGGGAGCCGTAGCCGGTCGTCGTGAACGTCTCGACGACGAACTGCAGCGCCTCCAGGAACGTCTTGGGGTCGCTCTCGAAGGCCGCCATCCCGTACTGGTAGACGACGGTAAAGACGTACATCGAGAGGGCGAGCACGCCGGTGTAGATGACCGACCGGCGCTGCCACGTGTTCATACCCGTTTGGTTACCGCTGCCCCGTAAAACGGTTCTGGGAGGCGGGTCGGGCCCGCCGGCGACGCCGCCCGGGGCCGACCCGATCGCCATCAATAGATAGAAAAGCCCGCGGGGGTAACTGCCGGTCATGAACGTTCCCTACGACCTGAACTCCTACGTCCGCGTGCTGAAACTGGCCAGCACGCCGTCGTGGGACGAGTTCTCGCAAGTCGCGAAGATCGCCGGAGCCGGCATCATCCTCGTCGGCATCCTCGGCTTCCTGATCTTCGTGATCATGAACTTCGTGCCCGGGGGGCCCTGAGATGGGTATCTTCGCCGTCAAGACCACGGCCAGCCAGGAGCGCACCGTCGCCGACATGATCATGAACCGCGAGGAGGAGTCGATCCACGCCGCGCTCGCGCCGGACTCGCTGACCTCCTACGTCATGGTCGAGGCCGACGACTCCGCGGTGTTCGAGCGCATCTCCGACGAGATCCCCCACATGCGCGGCGTCGTCCCCGGCAAGTCGGGCATCGCCGAGGTCGAGCACTTCCTCTCGCCCAAGCCCGACGTGGAGGGCATCGCCGAGGGGGACATCGTCGAGCTCATCGCCGGCCCGTTCAAGGGCGAGAAGGCCCAGGTCCAGCGCATCGACGAGGGCAAAGACCAGGTCACCGTCGAGCTGTACGAGGCGACCGTCCCGATCCCGGTCACCGTCCGCGGCGACCAGATCCGCGTCCTCGATTCGGAAGAGCGGTAGATTAGCGGTCCAGCATCCGGCGGCGCAGCCGCCGGTTCCGCGCGACGAGCGGAGCGAGTCGGTTTTTTGCCCCATCTTTTTCGAGCCGGGTACCCGCAGTGAGCGGAGCGAACGAGGATACCCGTCGATGAAAAAGGTGGGCGCGGTACCCGCAGCGAGCGGCGCGAGCGAGGATACCCGTCGACGAAAAAGGTGGGCGCGGTACTTGCAGCGAGCGGCGCGACCGGTTCACCGTCGGATCCACGCGACGACGCGGTCGGTCCACCCCGCTGGCGGGCCGCCGGACGCCGGCCGCGACTCGTCGGCGGTCTCGGCGACGAGGGCGCCGACCGCGACCGCGACCACGGCGAGCGCCGCGCCGGCGACCACGTCGGTCGCCCAGTGGATGCCGAGGTACATCGTCGAGACGGCGATCGAGGCGGCGAGGGCGCCGGCGACGGGGTACCAGCGGGGGAAGCGGTCGCGGTAGCGGCCCGCGACGAGCGCGACCGTCACGGACAGCGAGGTGTGCAGCGACGGGAAGACGTTCGTGTTGCGGTTGACCCGGCCGGTCAGCAGCTGCGCCTGGGGCCAGTTCGTGTACAGTAGCGACCGGACGGCCTCGGGCGTGACGTTCCGGGGGCCGTAGGAGATGAAGAGGACGTAACAGACGAGTCCGAGCGCGTAGTTGACCGCGTAGGCGACCAGCAGCGTCCGGACCGGGCGGTCGTCCTCGCAGGCGAGGTAGGCGACGACGGGGAACGTCAGCAGGAAGGCGTAGCCGAAGACGTAGACGCCGCTGAAGTAGGTCGTCAGCGGCGGGGCGGCGAACGACTGGAGCCAGGCGACGAACCCGCCCTCCAGCGCGTAGATGGCGCCGGTGATGTTGACGCCGATGAGCCAGGAGAGTTCGACGCCCACGTCACGGACGACGCCGTTTATCGCGAGGACGACGGCGAGCAGACCGAGCGTCGGCGCGACCGAGCGGAGGTTCGCTCGAACCCGTGCGGGGGCGCCGACCAGGCCGTCGCGGCCGACGACCGCGACCAGTCCGAGCAGGTGCAGCGCGACGACGCCGGCGGCGACCTGCGCGAGGACGGTGACGACCCCCATCAGTCCCGCTCCACGAGGGTGCCGTCGTCGTACTCGTAGCCGGCGTCGCGGAACGCCGCCCGCGCTGCGTCGGCGTCGACGGTGCCGTCCGACCCGAGGAAGGGCGTCACCGGGTGGTCGCCGTCGAACCGGAGGTCCGACGGGACCAGGTCGGTCCCGACCAGGGGGCTCGCCGCGGGCCAGGCGTAGCCGTCGAACACGTCGTCGACCAGCGTCCGCCGGTCGATCAGGTGGCCGAGCGTGTTCCGGAACCGCGGGTTCGTCAGCGGCGGCCGGCGCGCGTTGTAGCCGACGACGTACGGCGAGGGCGACCGACCGACGACCAGGTCGACCCCCTCCGAGCGGCCGATCCGGGGGATGGTCTCGGCGCCGACGGCGGTCCCGGTCACGTCCGCGTCGCCGTTCGCGACCATCGAGACGGCCGTCTCGTCGGCGCCGACGACGGTCACGTCGATCCGCTCGTACGGCGGGAGCCCGTCCACGTCGCCGGGGAGGTCGGCGGGCGAGGCCTCGGCGAGGAAGTGGTCGTCGTCGCGCTCGAACACGAGGCGGTCGCCGGGCACGTTGCGCTCGAAGGCGAACGGGCCGCTCCCGACCGGCGGGACGTTGTTGGTCACGAGCGCCTCCGAGGTCGCGCCGAAGGCGACGCCGCCGACCGAGGCGGGGCCGGTCCGCTCGCGCCAGACGTGCTCGGGCAACACCGGGACCGTGAGCGCCCGCGCCGCGACCGCCGCGGTGCAGTCGGTGAACCGGACCTCGACGGTCCGCCGGTCGAGCGCCTCGGCGTCGGCGACCAGGCTGCTCCGGCCCCGGAACCGGGGGGCGGCCACGGCCGCGTCGCGGTCGGTCGCGGTCTCGGTCCCCTCGGTCGTCCGGCCGAGCGTCACGTCCGAGAGCAGCGCGTAGGTGAACGCCACGTCGGCGGCCGTCACCGGCTCGTCGTCGTGCCACGAGAGGTCGTCGCGGAGGCTGACGCGCGCCTGCGGCCGCCCGCCGACGGTCTCGAACTCCCAGCCGTCGGCCAGCCACGGCTCGACCCCGCCGGACTCCGTCTCGTACCCCAGCGGGTCGTACAGCAGTCCGGTGAGGACGCCGGTCCACCGGAACTCCGCCGCCAGCGGGTTGAGGTTCTCGGTGGGTCGCCGGTCGGTGATCACCGTGCGCAGCGTCGCGGTGTCGTCGGGGGTCGGCGTGGTGGTCGCGGTCGCGGCCTCGCGGGAGGGGCCCCAGGCGACCTCGTCGAGCGAGAGGTACCCCAGCGGCGAGCCGTAGTCGCTCCGGTGCCAGCCGGTGAACCGGTCGCCGCGGACCGCACGGATCTCGTCCGGGAACGCGACCAGCGAGAACGGCTGGGTCCGGGCGACCGTCCGCTGGATGGCGGCGAGCGCCTCGCGCCGCGCCTCGCCGGTCGCGGCGCGCTGCTCGCCCAGTTGGTCGTCGACGCCGAGGTTCGCGTACCCGAACGGGTTCTGCCAGCCGGGTTCCGAGCCGAACCGCGAGTGCAACAGCGCGTAGAGCCCGTCGCCGTCCCGGAGGCGAGCGGGGATCCGCCCCACGAACGCGTCGAAGTCGTTCCGGAGGAGCATCTGGCGGTACAGCTCCTCGGGCGCGACGGGCGTGACCGTCGCTTCGAGGCCGGCCGCCCGGAGCCACTCAGCGACCGACTGGGCGACCCGGAGGGCGTACGGGTCCGCGTCGGCCGGGAGCGTCTTGATCCCGACCGACACCGGTGTCACCGACTCCCAGCCGGTGGCCGCGCGCAGCCGGCGCATACACCCGGCGGTCCCGAGGGTCGCCCCGGCGGCCAGCGACCGGAGCAGGGTACGGCGCCGGCTCGAAGCCGGTTCGGTTGGATCCCCCATATCTCCCGCAGGTTCGGGTGGGACCGTGAAGTCCCTTCGGCCTGCGAACGACGAGTGCGAACCGACCACGGCATCGCCGGGGATCTCTCTTAGTGGGCCGCTCCCGTGTCCCAGAGCATGCCCGACCGCCGACCCCTCCGACTGTCCCTGGCGCTCGTCGTCGTCCTCGCGACGGGGACCGTCGCGGTCGGGTACGTCGCGGCCGAGCGGTCGAGCGACCAGGTGACCGGCGACCCGTCGGTCGAACAGGCGCTGCGCTCGGGCGACCTCTCACCGGTCATCGACCCCCGAGACGGCCGTACCGTGGTCGCGACCGACTCGAACGCCTTCGTCGCCGACGAGAACGACGGCCCGCGCGCCCAGGCCGAACTCGTCGCCTTCGCCCGCGACGGGGGGATCTACTACCACGAGAACGACCATACCCGCTACTGGGACGTCGACCCCGTCGCGGGGACGAACTCGACGGTCGAGTTCGTCTACGCCGACCACCTCGACGCCGACGAGTGCGACGGGTCGGTCTGCACGCGCAACGGCGTCGAGCGCGTCAACCTCACCACCGGCGAGTCGACCGACGTGTTCAGCCGCGTCACGCCCGGCAAGCACTCGACGCGGTGGCACGACATCGACCGGATCGACGAGGAGCGCCTGCTCGTCGCCGACATCGACCGCGACCGCGTCTTTGTCGTCAACACGACCACGGGACTGATCACCTGGGAGTGGGGCGCCCAGGCCGCCTTCGACGTCGACAGCGGCGGGCCGTTCCCCAAGGACTGGACGCACCTCAACGACGTGGAACACGTCGAGATCGAGGGCCGCGACGCTGCGATGGTCAGCCTCCGCAACCACGACCAGGTCGCCTTCGTCGACTTCGAGCGCGGGCTGATGGAGAACTGGACGCTCGGCGCCGACGGCGACCACGACACCCTCTACGAGCAGCACAATCCCGACTACATCCCGCCCGAGCGGGGCGGGCCCGCGCTGCTGGTCGCCGACTCCGAGAACGGTCGGGTCGTCGAGTACCAGCGCGAGGACGGAACGTGGAACCGGTCGTGGACCTGGAGCGACGCGCGGATGCAGTGGCCTCGGGACGCCGACCGCCTGCCGAACGGCCACACGCTGATCACCGACTCGAACGGCGACCGGGTGTTCGAGGTGGACCGGTCGGGGGAGGTGGTGTGGACCGCCACCATCGGGTTCCCCTACGAGGCCGAGCGGCTGGGCTCCGGTGAGGAGAGCGCGGGCGGGGAGAGCGCGGCCGCGCTCGCGTTGCCGAGCCACGAGCCGGACCCGGCGAACCGGTCGGTGTCGGGCGCCGTCATGGCGGCGCTGCCGCCGTCGATCGAGAACGGGGTCGCCTACGTCTTCCCGCGCTGGGTCGGCGTCGTCGAGGGGGTCGCTATCGTCGCGCTCCTCGTCGCCGTCCCGCTCTGGGCACGCTTGGAGTACCGCTGGTCGGACGTGTCTGTCGGGGTTCGCAACCCGCTCCAGATCGACCGGGAATGACGGCGAACGACGCCAGCGCCCGCGACCTGTCGCTCGGGGTGACCGCCCGACTGCGGCGCGCGGCGCCGCTGGACGGCCGCGACGCGAGATGGCTCGGCCTGGCGCTCGTCCCGGGCGTCGTCGCCGTCGCCGTCTACCTGACGACGAACCCCTACCCGGCCTACGGCGGCGGGCTGTACGCGCGGATCGCCGCCGCGATCGCCGCGAACGGGTACGCGCCGCCGACGACGGTCGACGGCTACGCGGTCACCGTCCCCTTCGCGTATCCGCCGCTGCAGTTCTACGTCTTCGCGCTCGCCCTCGATCTGGGGTTCGACCCCGTGACCGTCACGCGATTTTTGCCCTCCGTCGCCGTCGTCGCGGCGCTGGTGCCGGCGTACCTGCTCGGGCGGGACTACACCGGCTCGCGGGCGGCCGGGACCGGGACGGCCGCGATGATCGCGCTGAACCCGCAGGTGCTGGAGTGGCACGTCTCCGCGGGCGGCGTCGTCCGCGGGTTCGCCTTCCTGTACGCCCTGACCGCGGTCTACGCCGGGTATCACGTCTTCACCGGCGGCGGCCGGCGGGCGCTACTGGGGGGCGCCGTCGCGGTCGCGCTGACGGGGCTCACCCACCCGACCTACGCCCTGTTCGTCGTCGCGGGCTACCTCGTGCTCTGGGGCGGTCTCGACCGGTCGCTCGGGGGGCTCGCGCGGGGGCTGGCCGTCGGCCTGGGGGCGCTCGCGCTGGCGAGCCCCTGGCTCGCGTGGGTCGTCGCGACCCACGGCGCCGGCGCCTTCACCGCGGCCGCGGGGACCCACGGCGGGCTCGGCGGCGGCCTGGGCGCCCTCCTCGCCGGCCCCTCGTGGGTCAGGCTCGTTCCGCTCGCACTCGCCGGCGCGGCGCTGGCGCTCCGCCGGGACGCGACGGTGGCGGCCTGGGTCGTCGTCGCGACGCTGCTGTTCTTCCAAGTCCGGTTCGCCTACGCCGTCGCCGCCCTGGCCGTAGCGGTCGCGGGCGTCGGCGTCGCCGCCCGCCTCGCTCGGCGGGAGGGGAGCGCGCTCGCCACGCCGGACCGCCGCGCGGCGGCCGCCGCCGCGCTCGTCCTCCTGGCGACCGTCGCCGGCGGGACGGCCCTCGCCGCGGCGACGACGTCGACGACCGACGGGACCACGCCCTCGTTCCTCGACGACGAGTCGGTCGCTGCCGCCGAGTGGGCGGCCGCCGAGACGCCCACGGACGCGCGGTTCCTCGTGCTCGGCGACGCCGCCGAGTGGTTCCCCGTACTGTCCGGGCGGTCGATCGCCGTCGGCCCGTGGGGCGTCGAGTGGGTGAGCGCGGCCGCCTACGACCGCCATCTGGCCGCGTTCAGGGCCGCCTCGACGTGCAACAGCGCCGCCTGCGTCGAATCGGCGGTCGCGACCGTCGGCGCCGACCCGGACTACGTCGTCGTCCCGAAGGGCCGGTACACCGTCCGCGGGACCGCCGTCGTCGGGTTCGGCACCCTCGAACGCTCGTTCGCGGCCGCAGACGGCTGGACGCGCGTCCACGAGAACGACGGCGTCGCCGTCTATCGGGCCAGCGGTCGCGCCGACGGGTGACGGCATCGACGCGGTGTCGCCAATCGCGTCGGCGTTCGCCCAACGAAAAGACACTTACATCGGCCCCGTGTTCCGGGTGACGAGTACGACAGATGCCCTCCATCCAGACGAACGGACTGACGAAGACCTTCGGGGAGAGCGTGGTCGCCGTCGACTCCCTCGATCTCACCATCGAGGAAGGCGAGATATTCGGCTTCCTCGGCCCCAACGGCGCGGGGAAGTCGACGACGATCAACATGCTGCTCGACTTCATCCGGCCGACCGCGGGGTCGGCCGAGGTGTTCGGCATGGACGCCCAGAGCGAGTGCGCGGCCATCCGCGAGCGCATCGGCGTCCTCCCCGAAGGGTACGGCTTCGACGACTACCTCACCGGCCGCGAGTACATGGAGTGGGCCGTCGAGACCAAAGGGGCCGACGACGACCCCGAACACCTGCTCGACCTCGTCGGCATCCGCGAGGACGCGGGCCGCGTCGCCTCGGGCTACTCCAAGGGGATGCAACAGCGCCTCGCCTTCGGAATGGCCCTGGCCGACGACCCCGACCTGTTGATCCTCGACGAACCGTCGACCGGGCTGGACCCCAACGGCATCCAGCACATGCGGTCGGTCATCCGCGACCGGGCCAGTGAGGGAACGACCGTCTTCTTCTCCAGTCACATCCTTTCGGAGGTCGAGGCGGTCTGTGACCGCGTCGGCGTGATGAACGAGGGGGAACTCGTCGCCATCGACTCCATCGAGGGGCTCCGGGAGAGCGCGACCGGCCAGGCCACCATCGAGCTCGAGTGCGCCAGCGTGCCGCCGTCGGAGGACGTCGCGTACATCGACGGCGTCTCCGCGGTCGACGTGGCCGACACGACGCTGACCGCCCAGTGTTCCGACCCGAGCGCGAAGGTCGAGGTGGTCAAGCGGGTCGACGAACAGGTCGACGTCGTCGACATCCTCGCGGACAACACCTCGCTGGAGGAGCTGTTCAACCAGTTCACCGGCGGCGGCCGCGACGGCGACGGGACCGTCGGCGAGGGGATCGACCTCGAAGAGTCCCAGGAGGCCTCGGCATGAGCACGGTCACCGTCGCGAAGAAGGACTTCAAGGCCGCCCGCCGGTCGAAGATGCTGTGGGCGGCGGCCATCGTCCTCGGACTCATCGCGGCGTTCGTCGGCTACGTCTCCGGTGGCGCCTCCGGCGGCGACGCCGCGCAGGTCCGCGCGCTCTTCCGCGTGCTGACGCTGCTGCTCGCCGTCCTCCTCCCCATCGTCGCGCTGGTGGCGAGCTACCTCGCCATCGCCGGCGAGCGCGAGGGCGGCGGGATCAAGTTCCTGCTCTCCCTGCCGAACACGCGCCGGAACGTCTTCGTCGGGAAGTTGCTGAGCCGCAACGGCATCGTCGCCGGCGGCGTCGCGTTCATGTACGTCGCGGCGATCAGCACGGCGTTGACCCGCCACGGGGCGTTCCCGGCGGCCGTCGTCTTCGGGACGCTGCTGATAACACTCGTCTACGGGTCGGCGTTCGTCAGCATCGCGCTGGCGATGTCCTCGGCGGCGGCCTCGCGGAGCCGCGCCATCGCCGGCGCGTTCGGGACGTACTTCCTGCTGGTCATCCTGTACGTCTTCCCGGTCGCGTCGGTCGGCGACATCGCCCGCTGGCTCCACACGACGCTGCTCGGTGCCGCACCCAACCCCGACCTCTACAACGCCGTCCAGTACACCAGCCCGTACCTGGCCTACCGGAAGGCCGTCAACCTCGTGATGCCGGCGGACATGCGCCAGATCGTCTTCTACTCGAGCCTGCCCGACGACATCAGCTACGGCTCGCCGGAGGCCAACGAGGTGTTGCCGCTGTACCTCCAGGACGAGTTCGCACCGGTCGTCCTGGCGTTCTGGCTGGTCGTCCCGCTACTGATCGGCTACGTGCTGTTCGAGAGGGCTGATCTCGAATGAACCGACGCAGCCAACTCGGCACGGGCCTGGCGGTCCTGGCGGTCGTCCTGTTCGCCGTCCCCGCCTTCTTCCCGGTCCAGCCGATGCTGATCCACGACACGGAGGAGACCGCACCGGCCCCGGCCGAGGAGTTGCGACAGCAGGGCTACGAGATCGTCGCCTACGAGAACCTCTCCGAGCGCGGGCAGGAACTCTACGTGACGACCCTGGAGAACGACGGCGAGTACCGCGTCGCCGTCGGCGAGGGTGCTCCGGACTTCGGCTACCCGACCGACGGGGAGGTCCGCGCGATGTACGACAACGGGACCGAACCGGGGATCGTCATCGAACGCCCCGAGGACGCCAGTTCGCTCCCGCCCTCGGACGAGCGGTTCTACGGCTACCCCAGTGACGAGGAGGGACTGAACGAGTCCCAGGTCGAACAGCGCAGACAGCAGATCGAGCGCTACGACGCGATGAGCACCCGGACCGCGGAGCCGCCGCTGGGCGCGACCCCGCAGCTGATCCGGCTCGCCTCGGTGTTGCTGGCGGTGCTGTCGCTCGGCGTCGGCGGCTACCTGCTCTCCTCGAAGTAGCGGCGCCCACCTCGCCGTTTTCTGGTTCGATCGGGGACGCTCGGACGCGGTCGACCGCAAGTGACTTGCTCGACCGAAATGAGTCGGTTATCGAACCGATAATGTCAGACGAGGATACGATATACGCCCGGCGGAACTCGCGGATACTGCTGGCTATCTACGTCGTCCTGTGCGGTGAGCTGGTGTTCGGCGACGAGTGGCACGTCGTCTACTCGCTGCTGGTCGTCTCGGTGAGCCTGGTCGTGCTGGTCACGGCGTACGTCGAGTGACCCGGGCCGAAGCCGGGGACCGGGCTGGCCAGGGAGAACGCGGCCGAAGACGGCGCGTCCGTCGCGGGGTCTCAGATAGCGCCGCTGCCGCCTTCGAGCCGGTCGATAACCTCGCGGATGTCGGCCTCCTCCTCGATGTTCTCCTTGGCGTTCTCGCGGCGGCGGACCTCTTTGGCGGTGGCGTCGTAGGCGCGGACGTACTCGGCGCGGCTGTGCTCGTCGAAGGCGTGGCGGATCGCGAAGTAGCCGTCCGGGAGGACGGTCCCGCAGACCTTGCACTCGATGCGTTCGTGTGCCGTCGACTGGTGGACGATCAGGTCCTCGACCCGCTCGAACTGCTCGTCGTCACCGTCGATCGCACACTCCCAGGAGGCCATGATACCCGAGTGATGCCCGCCGCTCAGTAAAAACGTTCCCCTCCCCCTTCGAGTAGCCTCTCAAACGTATCCCGTCGTCGCCGCCACCGCAGTCGCCGGAACGCGTTGTCCGCCCTCGACCCGCTCGCTCGGAGTTGGATCGACCGAACTCGGCGGGGACCGCAAGCGATGAAAGCCCTCGACCCGCTCGCGGTCGCTGAGTCGGATATCCGCGCTCTCCGCACCGCCCGCGCGGATAGTGCCGACTCAGACGACTGAACTGCACGCGAGCGTGCCTCGCCCTTTCAGTCCACCGGGAGAGCAAGCTCTCCCGAGCCCGCGCGAACGGTGTCGCGCGGACACCAGGACCGCACAGCACTGCGACCGCAACGACAACCGCCCCGCACGGCACCGCAGACGGCCACGAGCCTCCCCAACCGATTCGCGACACACGAGTCGCGAATCCCTCGCGCGATGTCGTCGCGCGCATGAAAGCGCGCTCCAGCACGCGCCGACCGCACCACTACCGCATCACACCGCACCGCACCACTACCGCACCACATCACACCACTACCACACGGCTACCGCTCTCTCGTCCGTATCGAACACGGTCGGCCCACGGGTCGAGAGCGGGTCAGAACGGCAGCGCGACGCCTTCGGGGAGGTAGGCGGGGAGGACGTGGACGAGGCCGGCGGCGACGACGAGTTCGAAGGCGGTGACCGCGAGCATCATGGCGTCGGCGTAGTCGCTGCTGACGGGGACGCCGATGGGGGCGCCGAACTCCTCGTCCCAGAAGGGGTAGAACAGCGCGAGCCCGCGGGTCGTCCCGAGCGCGTCAAGGACGTAGTGGGTGAGCACGCCCAGCCAGACCCAGTGGAGGTTGCCGAAGTAGATGGGGTAGGCGGCGACGATCGCCAGAACCGGGAGGTTGTGCAGGGTCTTGCGGTGTTTCCCGAAGTGGGTGTCCACGTCGGGAAAGAGCGCGCCCAGCACGAGCGGGACGAACACCGCGGCGATGGTCCGGAACGTCGCCACGTCGCCCGCCGGTTCGAGGATGAACCCGAGGCCCACGGCGAGAAAGACCGCGTTCAACACGTGTCCGCGCTTGTCCATGGAGCGACTCGATGGACCCGCGGGTCACAAGTGTTGCCCTTCGGTGAGCGACGGGTCGATGCGCCGACGAGTCGACGAACAGACCGGTGGATGCGCCGACGGGTCGATACACAGCGTCCGGAGTGAGCGCCGCCGGCCGTCAGTCGGCGCGCGAACTGACCGCGGTTTCGAGGTCCCGCAGCGCGCGGCGAGCCAGTCGCTCGCGGACGGCCGTCCGACCGCCGTCGAACTCGTAGCGGGAGACTCTGGTGGTCGAGTCGCCCGATTCCCAGGGGGCGGCGTAGGCGACGCCGACGAACCCGGTGCCGACCGGTTTGTCCTCGGTGCCGCCGTCCGGGCCGGCGACGCCCGCGGTGGCGACGCCCCAGGTGGCGTCGGCGGTGTCCCTGGCCGCCCGCGCCAGGTCGCGGGTGACCGGCTCGCTGACGGCGCCGTGCTCGTCGAGCGTCTCGCGGGGGACCGCGAGCGTCGCCCGGAGCGCGTCGTAGTCGTAGGGGACGACGACGCGGTCGAGGAAGTCGCTCGCGCCGGGCGGGCCCGTCAACAGGGCGCCGACGAGTCCGCCGGTGGCCGTCTCGGCGACGGCGAGCGTCTCGGCGCGTTCGGCCAGCAGGTCGCCGACCCGCTGCTCGACTGGAGGGTCCTCGGAAAACTCGCGCATACCGACACGACGGGCGGCCCCCGGAAAAGCGCAGGGGACGGGTCGACCCGCGGGACGGTCGGCGCGGACCATCGCGGCTGCGGACCGGCCGCGCCGAGGGTCCGAGACGGGAGGGGAGCCGAGAGCGGTGGCAGCCAGGACACCCACGTTCTTGAGGCGCGGGGTTCGAAATGGGGGTAATGGCACCGCGACTCGTCGTCCAATGCGGGCTGCCGGGGGTCGGGAAGTCGACCGTGGCGGGGGAGATCGCCGACCGCCTCGACGGCGAGCGGATCCGCAGCGACGCCGTCCGCCGGGACGTGGTCGAGGACCCGACCTACAGCCGCGCCGAACGGGACCGCGTCTACGGGGCGATGCTGGAGCGGGCGCGCGAGGCGCTCGCCGACGGCGACTCGGTCGTCCTCGACGCTACCTTCGAGCGCCGCGCCCACCGCGACCGCGCCGCCGCGCTCGCCGACGAGGTCGGCGCGGACCTGACGCTCGTCCGCGTGGTCTGCGACGACGAGGTGGCTCGGCGGCGGATCCGCGAGCGCGAGGACGACCCGAGCGAGGCGGACGTGTCCGTCTACGAGAACGCCCGTGACCGGTTCGAGCCGTTCGAACGCGACCACGTCACCGTCGACAACTCCGGGGACCTGGCGACGACGCGCCGACAGGTCGAGGTGCTGTTCTGAGCGGGGCGGGGCAACGCCAGGGTTTACGTCGCGGGCGGCCAAGCCGTCGGTGATCGATGGACTACGAGACGCCCCAGTTCTTCCGGGTGATGCAGTACGCGGCCGGCGCCGACCGCGACGTGGTCGACATGGTGAGCGGCAACCCCGACTGGGAGCCCCCCGAGGCGCTCCGCGAGGGCCTGCGCGACTACGCCGACGGCGACGTGAGCGAGTTCCAGTACCCCCCGAGCGTCGGTCTCGCCGAGCTACGCACCGAGATCGCCGAGCGCCGCGGCGTCGACCGCTCGCGCGTGATCGTCACCAACGGCGCCGGCGAGGCCAACCACCTCGCGACGACGGGCGCGCTGGAGCGGGAGGGTGGCGGGTCGGAGCTGATCATGACCGACCCGGTCTACCCCTACTACGCGGGACGGGCGAACCTGCTCGACGCCGACGCCACCTACGTCCCGGTCGACGAGACGGGGCAGCTCGACCCCGCCGACGTGCGCGCGGCCGCGAGCGACGAGACGGCCGCCATCGTCGTCAACTCGCCGAACAACCCCACGGGCGCGGTGTACCCGCCGGAGACGGTCGAGGCCCTCGTCGCGGTCGCCGAGGACCACGACGCCGTCCTCGTCGCCGACGAGGTGTACGACCACTACGACTTCACCGGCGCCTTCGAGAGCGCGCTCGCGGCCGACTCCGACCACGTCGTCGCCACCAACTCCTTCTCGAAGACGCTCGCGGTCACGGGCTTGCGGGTGGGCTACGCCGTCTTCCCGCCCGAAGACGGCCCGCTGGGCGACCTGGTCGAGCGCGCTCGCACCAGGCACATGATCCAGAACGTGACCGGCAGCCGGCCGGCCCAGGCGGCGGTGCTGCGGGCGCTCCGGGAGACGCCACCCGAGTACTACGAGCGCAACCGCGAGCGGCTCCGCGAGCGCATCGACCGGTTCACCGACGCGCTCGACCGGGCCGGCGCCGAGTACACCACGCCCGGCGGCTCCTTCTACGTGATGGCCCGCTTCGACGGCTTCCCGGGCACGATGGAGAACGTCGAGCGGCTGATCGACGAGGCGGGCGTGGCGGGGATGCCCGGCGAGGCCTTCGGCGAGTCCCGCGGCGACTGGATACGGTTCGCGCTGGTCACGCCGCGGGTCGACGAGGCCGCCGAGCGGCTGGCCGACTACCTCGGCTGACCGCGCGACGGTCGCGCCCGCTCACTCCACCGCGACGGGCTCGCCCCGCTCGGCCGACTCGTAGATCGCCTCGACGATCGCGACGGCCTTCCGGGCCTCGGGGCCGTCGAGCATGAACGGCTCGCCGCTCTCGCGGGCGTCGAGGAACTCGCGGACGTTCGGGAGTTCGAGCGGGTTCGGCTCGTCGGCGCCGGCGTCGGGCCCCGAGAACCGCTCGCGGACGGCCGGGTCGCCGTCGCGCCCCTCGCGGAACGCCCACGTCGTCAGCTCCTCGCCGCGGATCTCGGCGGATCCGTCCCGGCCGCCGAGTTCGTACCGGATCTCGCCGCCGGGGTAGGTCGCCGTCGTCGCGAGCAGTTGGCCGAGCGTCCCGTCGCGGTAGCGCAGCGTCGCGACGGCGGCGTCCTCCACGCCGAGGTCGGCGTCGTGGCCGCGGACGCCGGTGAACGCCGACACCTCGGCGACGGGGTTCTCGTCGGGGTCCAGGTCCATCCCGGCGCCGGCGATCCACTGGATCGCGTCGACGCTGTGGATGGCCTGGCTCATGACCGCGCCGCCGCCCGCGACCGCGGGGTCGGCCTGCCAGGTCCCGTCGTAGTAGCCGTCGTCGCGCCACCACGGGAGCGCGGCGTTCGCGACCGCCAGCGATCCGAACCGGCCCTCGGCGACGGCCTCGCGGACGGTCCGGACGATCGGTTTGTAGCGGCGCTGGAAGACGCCGCCGAGCCGGATCCCCGCCGCCTCGGCCGCGTCGACCATCCGGTCGATCCGCTCGGTCGTGATCTCCAGGGGCTTCTCGCAGAACACGTCGACCCCGCGGTCGGCCGCCGCGAGCGCCGGGTCGAGGTGCGCCCCGCTCGGGGTGCAGATATCGAGCACGTCGGGCTCGGCCGAATCGAGCATCGCCGACACGTCGAGATACGGGTCACAGTCGTGTTCGTCGGCGAACGACCGCACGCGCCCGTCGTCGCGGCCGGCGCAGGCGACGACCGCGGCGTCGTCCAGCTGTTCGTAGGCGCGCATGTGCGTCCCGGCGGCGCTGCCGACGCCGACGACCGCGATCCGGTGGGTGGGCATGGGCCTACCGACGACGAACGACGGGAAAAAGGCGCGGGTGGAGTGGTGGCCGACGCGGTCGGACACCGAGGCGGGCGGCGGCCGGCGAGCGCGGGTCAGCTCACGTCGTCGGCGTCGCCGGCGTCGAGGCGGACGGTGACGGTCGTCCCGTCGTCGCCGGTGTCGAACGCCAGGTCGCCGCCCGAGCGCTCGACGACCCACGAGACGAGCCAGAGGCCGACGCCGGTGCCGTGCTTGAGCGGCGTCTCCTCGCGGTCGGCGAGCACGTCGAGTTCCGACTGGGAGATGCCGGGACCGTCGTCGGTGATCCGGAGTTCGACGCTCCCCTCGTCGTCGGCCGCCGTGATCGTCACCGACGGAGTGCCGTCGCCGTGGGAGACCGCGTTTTCGACGAGGTTCTCGACCGCGTAGGGGAGCGCGCGGTGGGCGCGGACGGGCACCTGCTCGGTGATGCGCACGTCGTACTCGGCGTCCCCGTGGACGGCCGCGACGTTGGCGACGCTGCGGTTGACCACGGACCTGAGATCGAGCGTGACCCGTCCCTCGTCGCTGTCGATGACCCGCTCGATGGCCCGAGCCTTCTCGGTCGTCTCGACGAGCTGTTCGCTGCGGTCGACGATGGTCTCGGCCATCCGCCGCTGCTCGCCGTCCGTGCGCTCGGCCAGCACCTCCGCCTGCCCGCGGACGACGGTCAGTCCCGTGCGCACGTCGTGTCTGAGCACCCGCGTCAGCACCTGCTTGAGCAGGTCGAGCTCGCTCTCGCGGCGCTCGCGGGCGGTCACCTCGTGGAGGATCCCGACCGACCCGTCGGCGTCGTCGGCCGGGCCGAGGCCCGCGACGGTGGCCTCGAACTGCCGGACCTCGCCCGCCGGCGTCGGGAGGTCGAACCCGCGGGTGACGCTCTCGTCGGCCGCGCTCGCCCGGTCGAGCGCCTCGCCGATGCGCTCGGCGGCCGCCTCGGGGAGCAGTTCCGACAGGGGGGTGCCGACCAGCGACTCGCGGTCGCCGTCGAACAGTTCGACCAGCGCGTCGTTGCAGATCTCGACGCGGCCGTCGCCGTCGACGACGTACATCGGGTCGCCCGCGCTCTCGACGAGCCGGCGGTACTGTTCGAGCGTCCGCTCGCGGTCGCGGCGCTCGGTCACGTCGCGGGCGACGTTGACCAGCCCCTCGTAGCCGTCCTCGCCGTCGCGGACCGAGAAGTGGACCGCCAGCGTCCGCTCCTCGCCGTCGGCGGTCTCGAAGGTCATGTCGATGACCGCGCTGTCGCGGTCGGCCGTCCGCAGCTGCTGGAGCGTCCGCTGGCCCGACTGGAGCTCGCCCTCGGCCATGTAGGACGCCGTGTGCTCGCCGACCATGTCGTCGTAGCCCAGCAGCCCGGCGAACGACTCGTTGTGGTACTCGACGCGACCGTTGGCGTCGACGACACTGATCCCGTCCTGGACGTGCCGGTCCAAAAGATCCAGCAGTTCCAGCCGGGCGCTCGACCGGGCCGACCAGGTCACGTCCTCGACGATGACCAGCCGGAGCGGGCCGACCGTCTCGGGGAACTCGTGTTCGGTGTAGCGAAAGCGGGCCCGCCCTTCGGCGGTCGGCACGGAGAACTCCGTCGGCTCAGCGGGCACGTCCGGCCCGCGGATCGTCCGGATCGCGTCGGGGTCGTGCGAGAGCGCGGCGGTGAGCTGCCGGTAGAAGTTCGGCGTCTCCGGGACCGCCACGGTGACGCCGCGGCGGTCGAAGTACTCGTCCAGCGGCGTCGACTCCCAGATGACGGTGCCGTCCTCGTAGACGAGGAACGAGCACGACGATTGGGAATCCGGGTCGACCCGGTCGAACGCGCGAGAGAACCGCGAGGCGGCCTCGGGCGTGCGGCCCGCCCGCAGCAGTTTCTCGACGACGAAGTCGAGCCCCTCCTCGGCCGTCCACTTTTCGACGAGCGTGTCGACCGCGTCGAACACCGCCGGGTCCACGTCGCCCGGGTCGACCCGCGTGTAGAGGGCGACCGCCGCCCCGGACGCGCCGGCGTCCTCGACCAGCGACGCCACGTCCGCCGGCGCGTCCGGCTCGACCACGAACACGTCCACGTCGCCCGCGTCGATCCGCTCGCGGACGCGGTCGGGCTCGCTCGTCCCCTCGTAGTCGATGCCCTCCGAGCCGTCGGTCGCCGCCGTCAGTCGCGAGAGCACCGTCTCGTCGGGGTCGAGGTGCAGGATCCGGACGCCCGACTCGTCGGTGTCGTCGCCGTCGTCGGGCGTCGCGGACGGGTCGCCACCGGCGTCCTCGTCAGTTCCGCCCGCCGGGTCGTCGTCCTCGGGCGGTACGCCGTCGTCGCGGTCGTCGTCGCCGTCGGAAGCCGTCATCTCTCCGTCCCTCGCAGACCCTGCCGTCGAGATCGCGTGCCAACCCGTGTCATCGACCGTAGTGCCGGAATTGTACTCTCCACCAACTTAAGTCTCCCGTGGGCACGGGCGAGCGATCGCCAGACAGCGGGCGGAAGCGCCCCGGCGGGTGGGTCGGGAGCGGCCGCGGTTGGTCCGGCCGGTGGCGGTCGACCACCGCGGCATCCGTGCGTTCATAGGCGAGGACGACACAGGGATCCACGATGGTCGACGACCGGGCCGCGAGCGAGGGCGAGGCGACCGAAGCCGGGACGGCGAGTGCCGACGCCGCGAGCGGGTCGACCGCGAGCGGCGACGAGTCGGAAGACGGCGACGGCACTGGCGCCGGTCCCGAGGGGTGGTCGAGCGGCGACCCCGCCGAGGCCTGGCGCGACGTGTTCGGGTTCGACGAGCCCTACGAGAGCCAGACCGACGCGATCGAGACGGCGGTCGAGGTGGGCCAACGCGGCGGCTACTTCGCGATGGAGGGGCCCTGCGGCACCGGCAAGACGATGGCCGCGCTCACCGCGGGCGCGACGCTCGTCCGGACGACCCGCAAGTACGACCGCGTGATGGTCGTCACACCGGTCAAACAGCAGCGCAACCAGTTCGTCGAGGACCTGCGGGCGATGAACGCCCGCCTCGCCGCCGACCCCGACCGCCCCGAACCGCTCGACGGCGTCGCGCTGGTCGGCAAGCGCGACCTCTGCCCGTACGGCCGCGAGGGCGCGTTCCCCGACGACGCCTCGACCCACGACCGCTGCGAGGACCTCCGCGAGAACACCGCGGACCTCGTCGAGGCCGACCGCCGGTCGGGCGACGAACCCGCGGCCGACGCCGCGCTCGCCAGCGACCCCGAGGATATCTGGTGGGACCCGAGCCTCGCGAGCGACCTGGTACGGGAGGCCCGCATGGACGCCGACACCTACCGCACCTTCGACAGCGCGCTGGAGACGGCGGGCGCCGAGTCACCGTATCCGCGGAGCCAGCCCAGCGCGCCGGAATCCATGACCGCCGGCGACGACGAGCCGCTGTACTGCCCCTTCGAGGCCGACTGGTTCGCCCGCAACAAGGGCTCGCCCGTCGACTTCTCGGTCGGGGAGTCCCGAGTCGTCACCGCCGACGACTACCTCCCCGCCAGCGTCGAGCGCGGGACCTGCCCCCACCGGGCGATGGGCGTCATGCTCGAACACGCCGACGTGATAATCGGCAACTACAACCACGTCTTCGACCCCGGATCGCGGCCGCTCGTGGCCGCAGCCCTGGACTCCTCGACCTTCCTCGTCGTCGACGAGGCTCACCGGCTGGAAGAGCGGGTGCGAGACCTGCTCTCCGACCGGGTTGGCCGCTCGACGATCAAGCGCGCCCGAAACGACTGCAACCACCTCCTCTCGCGTGCGCGGGAGGGTCGGGACAAGAAACAGCAGGTCAGCGACCGGCTCGCGAGCCACGACGTGCCCCTCTCGGCGCTCGACCAGGCCCGCGAGTTCTACGACGACCTCCTCGGGTGGCTCGACGAGCGGGTCGAGCGCTACCTCGACGAGGAGGTCGAACGCGACTGGCGCGTCGGCGACCCCGCCGAGAGCGTCCCCGAGCGCGACGTGGAAGTTCCCCTCAGAGACCCCGACGAGCCGGAACCCGACGAGCTCACTCGGTGGGCCGAGCGGCAGGGCTACGACGGCGAACTCTGGCGGACGCTCGCGACCGTCGGCGCCGCCGTCGAGGACGCTATCGACGGCCTCGGACTGGCGCGCCAGCCGGTCTGCGCCGCCGTCGGCGCCGTGATGGGCCACTGGTGGGAGCGCGGCCACGACCGCTATCTCCGGGAGATCGAACTGGAGTACGCCCCGAAGACCGGCCAGGCCGCCGACGCGGTGGACAGGGACTACCAGCGGGTGTACACTCCCGGGCTCGTCCTGTTCGACTGCATGCCCGCCGAGTCGCTGAAGGAGATCTTCGACGCGCTGGGCGGCGGGGTGTTGATGAGCGCCACCCTCTCGCCGCTGGACGTGTTCACCGAGGTCTCGGGGTTGGAATCCCTGCGGGAGGGCGACCCGAACTCCGGTCCCACCCCCGACGAGGGCGACCCCGGGCGCCCGGTCGAGGCGACGAGCTACCCGCTGCGGTTCCCCGAGGACAACCGCGCGAGCTGGACGGTCGACGCCGAGCCGTTCACCGCCCGGAATCGGGGCGACCCCTCGGAGATGGACCCGCTGGGCGACGGCTGGAACCGCACGCGCGACGAGTACGCCCACGTCCTCCGGTCGGTCGCGCGCTCGCCGGGGAACGTCCTCGTGGCGATGCCCAACTACCGGGAGGCCGAGTGGGCCGGCGCCTACCTCGACGAAACCGTCGACAAACCCGTCCTCGTCGACGAGAGCTCCAGCAACGAGGCCACCGAGGAACTCAAATCTGACTTCTTCGGCGGCGGCGGGAAGGTCCTCGTCACCAGCACCCGCGGGACGCTGACGGAGGGGGTCGACTACGACGGCGAGAAACTGGCCGCGGCGCTGGTGATCGGCGTCCCCCTCGTGAACGTCGGGTCGCCCCGCGTGCAGGCGGTCCGGCGGGCCTACGCCGACGAGTTCGGCGAGGACAACGCCTTCGCGTACGCGCTGACCGTCCCGGCGGTCCGCCGGGCGCGCCAGGCCATCGGCCGCGTCATCCGCGGCACCGACGAGGTGGGCGTCCGCGTGTTCGCCGACCGCCGCTACACGGCGGGCGCTCCCCGCTCGGTCCACGAGTACCTCTCGCCCGCCGAGCGCGAGGAGTTCGTCCGCATGACCGCCGAGTTCCTCGACGGCCAGCTCGACCGGTTCTGGACCGACCGGTCGCAGTGACCCGGGAGACCTCCTCGGTCCGGCCGCGAGAACCGAAGATCCCGCTCGTCCCGACCTGCGGGACCCGTTCGTCCGGAACCTGTCGGCGCGCCGTCGTGCGATCGGTCGTTCGTATCAACCCGGTTATCGGTAGCGCGGTGGTACCGGGTAGAAGCGGGCTCCTGTCGGACCGAGAGGGGAAGTTAATCGGTCTATACCGCCGTCCACGGCCGGAAAGCATATGCCGGAGGATTACAGTTACTCAAGGGATGCCAGAGTGTCAGAACTGTGGGTCGTTCGTGACAGAGGCGTACGTACGCGTATTCACGCCCGACGGTCACACCGGCCCCCGCGTCTGTCCGTTCTGCGAAGACAAACTCCGTGACGGCGCCGAGGTGCGCGAGGCTCGGTCGTCGCGGTCATAGGCATCTCGCCTGTCCACCGCTCGTGCCGGCCGTCCGGGGGGACGGTCGATCACCGCTGTTTCGGTAGGTGCGAACGCCCTCGCCAGCCGCTGCACTCTCTCCAGAATACTTGCGCCGACGGCAAAACACTCCGCGGCTCCCGGAGTGGTCGAGGTATGGACGACGCCCTCCGACGGCGGCTGAACGCGATACTCGGGCTCTCGATCCTGGCCGTGAGCCTCCTTCTCGGGCTGGTCCTCGGACGGACCCGGCAGGACGAACTGTTTCTCGCGGCCGGGTCGCTCGTCGTACTCGTCTCCGTCGCGATCGCACTCGCGCTCGCGCGGTCGAACCCTCCTGGAGAAGTTGACGGTGGGTGAGCGGCGGTCGTCGAACGGCGGGCGCGCTCGGCAGGCCGCGACGGCGCCTCAGTCGGCGGCGACGGCGTCGCCGAGCTCCTGGGCGTTGGCGAGCACGTCCTCGACGGAGTCGCCGGTCGGCTCGTTGTTCAGCAGCACGTCGATGGGCAGCGTCGGCGCGCCGTCGACGAGGTTCTCCATGATGACCAGACGCTCGCGGGCGCGGGACATCCCGACGTAGAAGACGCGCCGTTCGTTGTCGGTGAGCGTCGGGACGGGCGAGGTGCGCTTGGTGAACTCCTCGTCGCCGGGGACCTCGCGGTCGGACTGGTCGACGGTGGCGGCCATCTGCTCGACGACCTTCTCCGTGAGGTCGGTGGCGACGAAGACGTGGTCGGCCTCGCGACCCTTCGCGCTGTGGATGGTGCCCAGGCGCACGCGGTCGGTCTCCATGCCCTCGTACTCCCCGGAGAAGTACGCCTCGACGGACCGTTCCTGGAAGCTAGTGACCTTCCGGAGCATGTCGGCGGCCGCCCGGGGGTCGGGAACGAACGGCGCGTAGTCGCGGATCGTCTCCGGTTCGACCGACAGCTCTTCGAGGTCCTCGACGTCGGCGGCCTCCTCCATCTCGTCGAGCTCGTCGAACAGGTCGTCGCGCTCGCTCGTGCCGAACGCGGAGTCGGCCAGCATGTCCGCGAGCCGACGGGCCTCCAGCCCGGTGACGGACTCTTCCTCGTCAAGTTTCTCGATGGCGCGGACGTACTGGGTGAGCCGGTCGGTCCACATCCGCTGGTCGGTCAGGCAGGTGAAGGGGATCCCCTCGCCGATAAACTCGTCGATGAACTGGAACATCTGGTAGCGCGCGCGGAAGAGGATCATCGCGGTGCCCTCCTCGTCCTGTTCGATCGTGGTGCGGACGTTGCGCACGAGGTCGATCATCGAGGGGTTCTGGACGCCCTCGACGCGGCCGCCCTCCTTGCGGGGGTTGAGGTCTTTCTCCTGACGCTTCTCGATGTGGCTGACCTCCCGGTTGACGACGTTGAGGATCCGCGAGGGGAGCCGGTAGGAGTTGGGGAGGATGTTGTCGTCGGTGACGTGCTCCTCCAGCAGCAGGTCGGGGTCGGCGCCCTGCCAGGCGTAGACGACCTGGTCGTCGTCGCCGGCGATCAGCACCGTCTCCATGTGCGGGCGCCACTCCCGGTAGACGTCGTACTGCAGCGTCGTGATGTCCTGGAACTCGTCGATGACGAGGTAGTCGACGCTGGGCATCAGCGACCGCTGGGCGACGCGTTCGAGCATGTCGGCGAAGCCGACCACGTCGTTCTCGCCCTTGTACTGGCGCCAGGCGCGGATCGTCTCGGGGACGCTGATGCGGTCGTCGTCGCTGGGCCAGGTCGGCGTGTACTTGTTGCCGGTCTGGGCGTTGTCGTCGATCTCCGGCGGGAGCCGGACGACCTCGTCGTCCCACTTGAACGGGACGTCGTACCAGTCGGCCACGTCCCGGCGGGTCCGCTGGAGCCACTGGCTCGTGGCGATGATCTTGTTGCCGATCGTGGTCGAGCGAGCGGTGCGACGCCGGGAGCCCTCGTACTCGTCCTCGTACTCGACGCCGAACTCGTCGCAGAACTCCTCCTTGTCGGACTCGCCGACCACGTCCCCCCGCGAGAGGTCGAGGAGCTCGTAGGCTTTCGCGTGCATCGTGCAGACGTTCCCCTTGAGCGCGCGCGGGGACTCGCCGAGCCGCTCGGCGAGGCGTTCGCGGATCTCCGCCGCGGCCGCCCGAGTGTAGGACACCACCAGCACGTCCCGGAACTCCACGTCGTCGTTCTCTTCCAGCAGGGTCTCGACCCTGTCGAGCAGTGCCGTCGTCTTCCCGCTCCCGGGACCACCAAACAGGCGCGTCACCTGGGTGGACGGTTCAGTCATTGGACCACTAGTGGGGCCCGTGGGTCATAAACGGCGTGGCTTGGAGGCGTCACCGCGCCGACGCGAGCGCCGCCGTTCGAGCGACGGTCCGGAGCGGCGCGAACCGCGGGTCAGTCCCTGTACAGCGAGACGTACAGCATCGTGAACCCGATGATGAAGGGGATCGATTCGGTCATCCGGAAGAACAGCCGGACGGTCTCGGTCGCCTCGCGCACGCCGATCTGGGCGATGACGGTGCTGGCGACGCCCATGCTGATGAACGCGAAACCCATGAAGGCGTACTGCAGGCGCTCGGAGGGGCGCTGTCGGTACGCCTGGAAACTGATCAACGTGATCCCGAGCGAGAGCCCGAACACCGCCATCCGCATCAGCGCCAGGACCCCCCGCATGACCGCGGCGACTTCTACCATTCGTCGTCTGTCCGGCAGGACGCACCGACATATAATTTCGCCGGTCCGCGTGCGGTCGGTCGAGCGGACGCTCGCGTCGCGGCGATGTCTGTCGCGGTCGGTCGCGGCGCCGTCCCGCCTCGTACCGCGCTCACTCGGGGTTGAGGTCGTCCCAGAGCTGGCTGAACCGGTCCGGGAGGTTCTCCTCGCGGTAGATACGCACCTTGTACTCGTCGTCCTCCAGCGAGATGACCGTCGACTCGAAGTTCGACTCGTAGACCTTGTAGTGGTTGCCGTCGTCGGCCACCAGCGTCTGGTCTTTGACGAGGTCGTACTGGGTGAGCATCTCGATGCGGCGGTAGACGGTCGGTAGCGACAGGTCGCACTCTTCGCTCAGGTCCTTCGCCGACCGGGGCTCGCGACTGATCGCGGCGAGCACCCGGCGGGCGTGTTCGTCTCCGATGGTATCGAGGATCTCCTCGATTGCCCGTTCGTCGTCCACTACCAGTGTGATCTCTTGAGGTGTTACAAAGACCTTTCGAGCGGGCGGCTCTTTCAGGCTCAGAAAACGCGCCTACCCCCTTATGGGAATCCCCCCACAACGCTGGAATGCGGACCAAGTGCGAGCCCGAACGGCCCATCGCACCGTGCGCATCCGTGTGTGCCTGGTGGGGTGTGGGTTCGACCGGCCCCCGGCGGGAGCCCGACCGCGCCATCCGGCGTGGGGCGTTCCCTCGCGGGCCGGCTCGGGTCGCCCGGGCTCGCATGCGGTCCTCGCCGGCACGAGCGCGCTGCCGGAGGTCGTTCCCGGTGCATTCCCCCCTAACGCGTCTCCCCCGACGCAGCCCGGGAACGAACGGGTCTCCCGACCCGCCGGCTCTCCCCCCTGCCGGCCTCCGTTGCCCGCCTTCCGGTGGACTTCCCCCTACTTTCCCCCCAACGTTCCCCCTTTTCGACCGACCGGTCAGCACCGCGAGCCGACCGAGTCCCCGAGCGGCCGCCCGGGTTGCAGCCTGCAGCCGCAAGGGCGAGCTACAGGTGTTCGAAAGGGGTATATCCGGGCGCTATGGCGACTGATACCGAGATCACCGACGCCGACGAGGGCAAGAAAGTAATCGGGGCGGACGGCGACGAGGTCGGTCGCGTCGTCGAGGTGAGCCACGGCACGGCACACGTCGAGCCCGACCCGGGCATCTCGGACACGATCATGTCCAAACTCGGCTGGGGGGACAGTGGCGAAGACGCGTACCCGCTCCAGGAGGAGCGGATCGATTCGGTCACAGACGACGAGATCCGACTCGGCACCCTCTGATCGGGGTCGCTCGGTCCGTTTCTGCCGGCTCGTCCCACCGAGCACCAGCGGCCGCCGTGCCACCGTTTGCGGTCGCGAAGCAGCCGCCAGCGCCGCGCTCGCGGACGGTCCTTTCGGCCGCTCACGACCGCGAGACGACGTACACCGCGGCGGCCCCGCCGGCCAGCACCGCGAACACGTAGCTGGCCAGCCGGTAGACGATGGCGATAGAGAGGCCGGTGGCGAAGGAGAACCCGCCCAGCGTCCCGAGCAGGCCGGCCAGCGCCGCCTCGACGCCGGCGAGGCCGCCGGGCGAGGGGGTCAGTCCGGCGAGTGTGCTCGCGGGGACGATGAAGAAGACGAGGAAGATGGAGATGGACTCACCGAGAGCGCGGACCGCGGCGTACAGCGGCAGGGCGAAGAAGAGCCAGCCGACGAAGGAGTAGACGAGCGCGTGGGCCAGCGCCGTCCGGTCGGCGGCGATGCGCTCGAAGGCCGTGTTGAGTTCGCGCAGTCGCTCGCGCAGCCCTTCGACGCTGAGGAAACGAACCCGCCGGACGACCGGCGCGGCGACGCGCAGGGCGAACGACCCGACGCGGCGGCGCGAGCGCCAGCCGACGACCGCGGCGACCGGCACCCCCACCGCGAAGACGACGAGGATGCCCGCGACGCCGCGGACCTGCTGCGAGAGCGTCGTCCGCACGACGAGGACGACGGTGCCGATGGCGGCGAAGGTGAAGAAGGGGAGGAGGTTCAGCAGGTCCGCCGTCACGACCGAGGCCAGCGAGTCCTCGTAGGACGCCTCCGTGTCCCTAGAGAGCACGTAGGCGATGAAGGGCTCGCCCCCGGCCTGGCCCAGCGGGGTGACGTAGTTGGCGAACGTCGCCGCGTAGTAGGTGACGACGAGCTTGCGGAACGGGATCCGATAGCCGACCACCCGGAGCACTATCTGCCAGGCCTTCGCCCAGGCGACGAGGCCGACGGCCGTCGAGAGACAGCCGACGGCCAGCCACGTCGGGTCCGCGCGGGCGAGTTCCGCGCGGATCTTGTCGATGCCGATACCGTAGGCGATCAGCGCGAGGACGACGAGGGCGATTGCGAACCCGCCGACTATCTTGACGGCCATCTGGCGGTCGACGAAGTCGAACAGATCCCGTCCAGTGTCGCTCACGGTTACTCGATGTACCCCAGATCCGACAGGCGGTCCTTGGCCTCCTCACCCATGTCGTCGAGCACGTCCTCGTCGGTCACGTCCGCCCACTCGCCGTCCATCTCCGACTCGAACGTGACGAGGGCGTCCTCCGTCGCGGCGATCACCTCGTCGTCCCCGCCGGCGAGGTCGTCCAGTTCGTCGGGGTCGGTGTCGAGCCGGTAGGCTTCGTCGGGGATGCGCTCGTTGCGGATGTACTTCCCGTCGGTCCGGCGGCCCGCGCGCATCCGCGAGTAGAACCGGGAGTCCCGATCGAGGTCGATGCCCGCGGCGCTGGCCTTGCTTTCGAGCTGGTTGAGCTCGACGACCGGCCGGTGGTAGTCGACGAAGGCGTAGTCGTCCAGTTCGCCGTCGTCGTGGGCCGAAAAGCGCGAGTCGGCCCCGCGGGGCGCGTCGACGTTCGCGAACTCGCGGTAGTCGGCGTCGAGCAGCGACCGAGCGCGGTCGAACGGCTCGCCGCCCGTATCGGCCTCGACGCCCGCGTGGTCAAGCACGGTGTGATAGAGGTCCTGCAACTCGACCTGGGTCTCGGTGTCGCGCTCGGCGTCCAGTTCGGGGTGTTTGACCATGAGCGGGACGTTGACCAGCGGGTCGTAGATGCCGAACTCGTGGCCGTAGAGGCCGTGTTCACCGAACAGCTCGCCGTGGTCGGCACAGACGACGACCAGCGTGTCATCCCAGCGGTCGGTCTCGCGCAGCCAGTTGAACAGCCGCCCGAGGTGGTGGTCGATGTGGGCGATCTCGGCGTCGTAGAGGCCCCGAATGTCCTCCCATTCGTCGTCGTCGATGTCCCGCGCACCCGAGTTGAACTCCTTGGAGTTCTGGCAGACCTCCGTGGAATCGACCCCTGGGGCGAACTCGTCGGCGAACTCCTCGGGCGGGTGGTAGGGGAGGTGGGCGTCCATCAGGTTGATGAAGGAGAACCACTCGTCGCCCTCGGCCTCGCTGTCCTCGACGAAGTCCTGGACGCGGTCGACGATCTCGGGGGTCTTGGTGTCGCCGCCGCCGCTCTCGGCGAAGTACTCGTGGGCGGTGTTGCCGAGTTCGACGAGCCGGTCGGCGACGCTCCGGAGCCGTTCGTTGTCGTTCATCGTCTTCCAGATCTTCGAGAGCGGGCC
The DNA here is from genome assembly GCF_013415905.1 of Halosimplex pelagicum. Taxonomy (GTDB): domain Archaea; phylum Halobacteriota; class Halobacteria; order Halobacteriales; family Haloarculaceae; genus Halosimplex; species Halosimplex pelagicum. Next base: position 203,309 of record NZ_CP058909.1, read on the forward strand.
CGACAGCAGGTCGCCGGGCATGACCTGGAAGAAGTTGTCCTGGTCGTCGAAGCCGTCGGCGAGGTTGGTGTAGGGGGTGATCCAGGCGTTCGAGGAGTAGCAAGCGGTGGCGTAGCCCGCCGCGGACAGCGACTCGGCGAGGGTGGTGGCGTCCTCCAGATAGGGGTTCTCCTGGGTGGCGCCGTGCTGGGTGGGGTACAGGCCCGTGAACAGCGAGGCGTGGACGGGGAGGGTCCAGGGCGCCGGCGCGACGGCCTCCTCGAAGACCCGCGCGTCGTCGGCGAAGTCCTCCAGGTTCGGCGTCGTCGGCCGGTCGTAGCCGTACACCGAGAGGTGGCTCTGGCGGACCGTGTCCATGACGACGAACAGGACGTTCCCCGGACCGTCTGTCTCGCTCATGGCAGGGTGGGCGCGACGCACGGAATTAAACTCCGTGATTCCGCGGCCGCCCCGCGCCCGGTCGCGGGCCCCGCCGCGGCGGCGAGTCCGGGAGATATTTGCCGGCGGTGGCCGTCTGCCCCGACCATGCAACGGACGCCGGTACGCGCGGTGTCGACGACTCGGCCCGGTCCGGGGGAGGAGCCGTGAGCGAGCGAGCCGCCGACGCCACGGACGACGGCGCCGCCGACGCCGAGGCGGCCGGGTCGACGACCGGCATCCCCGCCGGCACCTACGCCTACGCCGGGATCGTCGCGTGCTACGCGGCGACCATCCTGCTGGGGCTCGCGCTGACCGACGAGATCGACGCGATGGGCCTGGCCATGTTCCAGGACCCCGGGAGCGTCGGGAACGTCGGCGTCTTCGCGGTGCTGTTGCTGGTCGCCACCGGAGGGATGGTCGCCGCGTTCCGCTACGGCTACGGCGAGGCGCTCGTCCGCGTGTTCCTGCTCGGGTCGGCGAGCACGCTCACCGCCGTGGCGTTCGTCGCCCTGACCGGCGTCGGGTCGATCGCCCCGAGCGGCAGCGCTCTGATGGGACTGCCCGACAGTCCGGCGTCGATAGCGGTCGCCGCCGTCGTCTTCGCCGTCCTCTGGGGCTACCCCGAGTGGTACGTCAACGACCTGGCGGCGGTGGTCTTCGGCGCCGCGGCCATCCCGATGCTCGGGCTCGGGTTCGGACCTCTCCCGGTGGTCGTCCTGCTGGTCGCCTGGGCCGGCTACGACGCCTACGCCGTCTACGTCTCCGGCCACATGCAGGAACTCGCCGCGGGCCTGGGCGACCTGAAAGCCCCCATCGTCTTCGTCGTCCCCCACTCGCTCGACTTCTCGATGCGCGACCCCGAGTTCGACCTGATCGGCGACGGGGACGGGGAGGACGACGCGGCTGCAACCGACGACGAGAGTGCCGGCTCGCCCGCCCGCTCGGAGATCGCCCTCCTCGGGCTCGGCGACGCGATCATCCCGGGGATGCTCGCGGTCAGCGCCGGTCACTTCCTCGACGCGCCCGCCGTCGTCCCGGCGCTCAACGCCAACGCGCCCGCCCTCGGGGCCCTGCTCGGCGGCCTCGTCGGCATGTGCGGCCTGCTCTATCTCGTCCACCGCGTCGAGGGCGCCCACGCCGGCCTCCCGCCGCTGAACGCGGGTGTGCTGGCCGGGTACCTCCTCGGCGCCGTCGCCGCCGGGATTCCGATCTCGACGGCGCTGGGAATTTAGGCGCTCGTTTTCGGTCGCTCACGTTCGGATTGGACGACCGCCAGCGTCGCGACTCTGGGTCGGATGAAAAACGTGAGATGGTGAACCGAGGAGCCGGCGTCAGAAGGGCGCTTCGGGGCCTTCGTCCTCGTCGCCGCCGATGTCGCCGCCGCGGGAGTCGCTGGGCATCGAGGGGCCGGTGTCGCCGCCCATCATGCCTTCGCCGCCGCCCATGCCGCCGCCCGTGCGGGCGTTAACCGTCTCGATCTCGGGGATCTCCTTGGTCATGCGCGTCTTGATGGCCTGGATGGTCATCGGGGAGATGCCACAGCCCGAACACGCGCCGCCGAGCTGGATCGTCACCGAGCCGTTCTCGCGGTCGATCTCCTCGATGGCCGCGCTGCCCCCGTGCATCTGGATCTGCGGGAAGTTGCGCCGCAGGAAGTTCGAGATGCGCTCGCGCAGGTCGTCGCCGTCCTCGGTTTCGGTGCTCATAGTGGTTCGTGGTTGGCGACGACGGTGCTTAGACCTTTGGACTCAGGTGTTCGCTCCCGGCCGCGCCGCTCAGTCCATCCAGTCGGGGTCCGCCCGCGGCGGCGCGAACACGTCGATGCCGTCCAGCGGCTCGTCGCCCGTCGCCTCGACGCTGTGGGGCTCCCCGCTCGCGAGGTGGTAGGAGTCGCCCGAACTCACCGGGAACTCCTCGCCGTCGACGACGAACACGCCCGACCCGCTCGTGATGTAGCCGACCTGCTCGTGCTCGTGGCTGTGCTCCGGAACCACCGCCCCCGGCTCGATGTGGACGTGCTGCATGCTCGTCCGCTCGCCGACCGCCAGCTGTGTGAGGTGGACGCCGTCTGCGACTTCGACCGTCTCGTTCGCCGAGTGTGTTTCGACCTGCATGGATCGGCTGTGGGCGTCCCCGCACCTAAGCGTAGGTGTTGATCGAGACGAGGACGGTCAGTTCGATGTGCTCAGTTATCGGTTTGGGGTGACCGAGTCTCGGACTGAAGTCGAACGACAGCGACCGCAGTCGACGGTGAGCGATGAAAGCCCTCGCCGCGCTCGCTAGCAACTGTTTCGACCACAGGAGACAGCAGGCGATGAAAGCCCTCACCGCGCTCGCGGTCGCTGAAGCGGGATATCCGCGCTCTCGGCACCGCCCGCGCGGATAGGGCCCGCTCAGACGACTACATGAACGCGAGCGCGCCTCGCCCTTTCAGTCCGCCAGGAACCGCAACAACACGTCTCGGCCCCGCACGGCAACCGCAGACGGCCTCACACCTCCCCAGCCTCTTGCGCTTCTCGCGGGCTGCGATGCTCATCCCTCGCGCGATGCTGTCGCGACACGAGAGTCGCGACAGCGCACGCCAACCGCACCGCTCACCGCGACCGCAACAGCCGTCACCTGTACCGAACGTGACCGACGCGCGTCGACTCACTCGCCGGTCGGGAGGCGTCCGGCGCGGGCGAGCACCAGCATCCCGACGGCGACGACGCCGACCACCACGGCGTACCCGCGGAAGACGCCGTCGTAGGGGATGCCGAGCTGGTAGAACGCGCCGACGGCGACGCCACCGGGGGCCTGCATGAGCATCATGACGGCGCTGTAGCCCGAGTAGGCGCTGGCGCGGTTCTCGTCGGGCAGCGAGTCCAGCAGGTAGGCGTCCGCGACGGGGAACAGACCGTGAATGACGAGGCTCATCGCGACGGAGACGACCGCGACCGCGAGCCACGAGGAGACGAGCGTGAGCGCGAACAGGGTGGCGACGAAGCCGCCGAGGACGCCGAGCAGGACGGGCAGGTAGTCGAAGCGGTCGGCCAGCCGGCCGGCGACGACGAACGACGGGACGCCGGCGCCGAAGGTGATCGTCAGGAGGGTGTTGGCCGGGCCGGCCGCGATCCCCTTCGCGCCGAGGTAGGTGACGTAGAAGTTGAACACGCCCTGCCAGACGAAGCCGGTGACGCCGACGAAGACGACGCCGGCGGCGACGAGGCGCCACTGGGCGCGGATCCCCCCCAGCAGGTCGCGGTCGTCGGCGCCCGCCTCGGGGAGGTCGGCGCGACGGACCGCGAGGACGAAGACGACGGTGACGACGACGGCGAGGGCGGCCAGCGCGCGGAAGGACAGTTGCCACGACCCGCGGGCGATGGCGACCGAGACGAGGAACGGGGCGGTGACGGCGGCGACCTGCGAGGACATCCCGCGGAGGCCGACCGCCAGCCCCACCCGGTCGGGGTAGAGTTCGCTGACGAGGGGGTTGGCGGCGATGAAGAAGACGCCCGAAGCGAGGCCGACCAGCAGCGCGCCGACGACGGTGACGCGGATCGACGGCGAGAACGCGGTGAACGCGGCCGCGGCGGCCAGGCCGACGCCCATCCCGGTGATGACCCGGTGGCGCGAGACGACGGTGAGGAGATACCCCGTGGGGAGTCGCGGGAGCGCGCTGCCGACCCAGACGGCGGTGGCGGCCAGCCCCGCGGTCGCGGGGCTGACGCCCGTGCGGATGAAGTAGTCGACCAGCGGCGCGAAGGCGATCCGGCCGAAGTTCACGAGAAAGGAGAAGGCGCAGATGGAGACGAACACGCCGGCGCGGCCGTGGGGCTTCGCGGCGCCCGTCGCGGTCGCGCCCGACGCTTCGCTCGTGGTCACGGTCTCCGGTCGCGGCCGCTGTCGGTTTAAGCCCGCGCTCGCGGCCAAAGGTTCCCGTTTGCGGTGCGGTCACAGTGGGCGGAGGCCGGGTGCGAACCGGAGGGGAGCCGCCCCGCGCGGTCGACGGTCACCGCAGACAGCGCGTCCGGAGGTCGCGGACCCGTTCGAGGCAGTCGGCGACGGCGGCCAGCGCGGGACACCGCCGCTCGCGGTCGCCGTAGAGGAAGTTGATCAGGCTCACCCCGTCGACGCCGGAGAGGGGGACCGCGGGGCGCCCGTGGACGAGTCGCTGGCGTTCGTCGGCCAGGTCGGCGCAGGTCGCCTCGGTTTCGGCCAGCCGTTCGTCGAGGCGGCTCAACCGCGCGGAGTCGGCGCCGTCGAGTTCGGCGCCGATCTCGTCGAGGCGCCGCTCGCAGGCCGCGAGGCCGTCCCCGACGGCCGTCAGCGAGTCGCGCTCGCGTTCGAGGGAGCGACGGAACCGCGACCGCTCGTCGACGGCCCGGTCGGCGGCGGCGGCGAGCGCGCGGTACAGCGGCGGCGTCAGCCGCGTGCCGTCGACGACCTGCGCGGCCACGTCGGCGCCGCACTCGGCGGCGAGGTTCGCCCGGAGCGTGTCGTCGTACTCGGCCTCGAAGTGCGGGACCGCCATCACGGTCTCGCGGTAGGCCGTCCGGACGGTCCGGAGCCCGGTGCCGACGGGCGGTTCCGAGCGCGCCGCGGCGAGCGTCGGAGCGGACCCGGTGGCCGCCGAGCCCGCGCCGATGCTCGCGGCGTCGGTCGCGTTCCCGTCGGCCGTCGCGGGGGTCCACGGCTCGACCTTCGAGAGACGGGCGCGGAAGCGGTCGAACGCCGCCCGCTCGTCGGTGATGTACTCGATCTCCCTGTCGACGGTCTCGACGGCGTCGGCGACCCGGTCGTGCGGTGTGTCCGTCATGTGTCTCGGGCGTGGTGGTATCTGTCCGCCAGCGCGTGTAACCGGTTGCTATGTGGGGCACGTAGCGCTCCCGACGGCTATGTAGCGGCGCCGACCCGCGGGACGCGGGCGGACGGCGTCGGTCCGACGAACGGGCGGAGACCTGTCCGCGTCGCTACCAAAACGGCGTTCAGCGAACCTTTATTCGGCCGGTGCGTCGATCCGAGTACATGACCCGCCCCGACGTGGTCGCCGTCTGCGGCAGTCGCCGCGAGGGGAGTTACACCCGCCGGGCCCTCCGGATCGCGCTCGACGCGGCCGCCGACGCCGGCGCCGACACCGAGTTGCTCGACCTGCGGACGATCGACCTGCCGCCGTTCGACCCCGACGCGGAGGAGGGCGAGGCGGTCGTCGCGTTCAAGCGCCGGGTTCGCGAGGCCGACGCCGTGATCCTGGGCTCGCCCGTCTACCACGGCTCCTACTCGGCGACGCTGAAAGACGCGCTGGACTACTGCGGCAAAGACGAGTTCACGGACACGACCGTCGGCCTGCTCGCCACCGCCGGCGGCGGCAGCTACGCGAGCACGTTCGACCACCTCCGCACCGTGGTCCGGTCGGTCCACGGCTGGACCGTGCCCACCCAGGTCGGCATCCGCGGCGCCTACGACAAGTTCGACGGCGACCGAGTCACCGAGCCCGGCCTCGAAGACCGCATCCGCAAACTCGGCCGCGAGGTCGCCGCCAACGCGGACGTGGAGCCGGCCGCCCGCCGCGAGCGGGGCGTCGCGGCCGCCGCCGACTGCGACGACTAAATGAGATCCAGCGTCCGCAGCGTCCGTTCCAGTTGCACTTCCTCCTCATCGCTCATCCGCTGGAGCGGCCGCCGCATCGGACCGGGGTCGAAGTCGACCTCGGGATGCAGATCGAGCGCGGACTTGACGCCGCCCAGATAGGGGCCCTGGTCGATGGCCTTCCACACGTCGAACACGCGGCTCTGCAGTTCGCGGGCGCGGGTCTCGTCGCCGTCGACGTAGGACTCGTAGAGCTCGACGGTCATCTCCGGGAAGACGTTCGAGACGGCGCTCACCAGTCCCGTGCAGCCGATCTCCAGTTCGGCGAACAGCAGCGAGTCGAGCCCGGCGAGGTAGGTGAGCTCGGGGTGGCGGTCGATGGCCTGGCCGAGCCACGCCACGTCGCCGCTGGAGTCCTTGACGCCGACGATCCCCTCGATGGTCGCGAGCCGGTCCAGCGTATCGAGGTCGAGCTTGTTGCCCATCCGAGCGGGGAAGTGGTAGATGTACACCGGGATGTCGACGGCGTCGGTGACCTCCTCGTAGTGTTCGACGACGGCGTCGTTGTCGATCGGGTAGTAGTAGGGGATCCCGACGACGACCGCGTCGGCGCCCGCGTCCTCGGCGTCGACCGAGTAGGAGACGGTGTTTCGGGTACTGGGCGCGCTGACGCCGGCGATCACGGGCACCTCCTCGCCCACCTCGTCGACGACTGCCTCGATGACCGCGGCGCGCTCGTCGGGCTTGAGCATCGGGAACTCCCCGTTGGTCCCCAGCGGGAACACGCCGTGGACCCCCCGATCGACCACGAACCGTGCGTGCGCCGCCGTCGCGTCGAGCGCCAGCTCCTCGTCGTCGGTGAAGGCGGTGATCGTCGGCGGGATCACCCCGTGTATCGATACGTCGTGCGTCGGGCCAGTGTTCGCCATCTGTCGATCACTGGACGACCCGAGAATATGAAGGTATCGCCACAGGTCAGTACTGACACCGTTCGAGAGCGGCGAACGGGCGGTCTACACGACGGAATCGGGGTTCGGGAGCTCGGCCATCCCGCCGGCGCGGGTGGTCGCGGCGGCGGCGACGGCGTTCCCGCGTTCGAGGACGGCACGCAGGTCCCGTTCGCCGCCGGCCAGCGCGTCGACGACGCCGGCGGTGAAAGCGTCGCCGGCCCCGGTACTGTCGACGGCGTCGACGGCGTAGCCGCCATGGGACGCCTCGGCGGGGCCCCAGGGGGCGTCGGTGGCCGCCCGGGCCGCCGCGCCGTCCTCGCCCAGCGTCAGGAAGACGGTGTGGGGGCCGCGCTCGTGGAGTTGTGGTGCGACGGCGTCGATATCGCCGGTGTCGCCCTCGATCCCGGCCGGTCCCAGGTCCTCGGGGGAGGCCTTGACCGCGTCGACGGCGGGAAGTATCCGGTCGACCTCCCCGGCGAAGTCGGCGTCGCCCCACAGCTCCGGGCGGGCGTTCAGGTCGAAGACGACGGTGCAGTCGCGGGCGTTCGCGCGGTCGACGAGGTCGCGGATCGCTCCCCGCGAGGGGTCGCTGGCGAGAGGGACGCTGCCGACGACGACCCAGTCGACGGCGTCGAGGGCGTCGTCGGGGACACGGCCGAGTTCGAGGCGGGTGTCGGCGGTGCCGTCGCGGTAGAAGGTGAACCGGGGGCCGCTCGCCGGGTCGCCGCTGACGAACGCGAGGGTGGTCTTGGCCGAGGGGTCCCGTTCGACGAACCGGTCCGGGACGCCGCGGTCGGCGAGCGTCTCGACGAGGAAGTCGCCGAAGGGGTCGCTCCCGACGCGGGTCCAGAACCAGGCGGGGCGGTCGAGCTGGGCGAGCCGGACGGCGACGTTGGCGGGGGCGCCGCCGGGTCGGCGGGCGAACTCCTCGGTGGCCGCCAGGGGCGTAGCGGTCCCCGGCAGGAAGTCGACGAGCGTCTCGCCGGCGACGAGAACGTCGGGCATGGGCGGAGCTACCGGGGCGGCGACGAAAAAGACGGGGGAGTCGCGGGTCAGCCGGCCGGCGGCCGACCACGCTCGCGGACGGTCACTCCGGCGGTTCGTAGTCGGTGTCGGTGCTGGCCTGCGTGAGGCCGGTCAGCGTGGTGCCGATCGGCATGTTGACGTTGCGCGCGTAGTCGAGGGCGCGGGCGCCGTCGCCCGGCCACTCGAGGTCCCGGACGTTGCCCCAGGTCCCGGACAGCGACTGGGCGAACACGAAGTCGGGGAGGTAGTAGTTGTAGTACTGCGCGCAGGTGCGGTACAGCTCCAGGACCTCCTCCTGGGACGCGCCGGGCTCGCGGATCGCCTGGACGACCTCGAACATGTCGACCTCGCGGCCGTTCTCCAGGTCCGGGTTGATGCCGGCCTCGTCCGGCGCCTCGATGGAGCCGACCTCCTCGGGCAGCTGGACGTGGACGGGCTTGTTCTGGGTGTCGCGGTCGTCCTCCTCGGTGAGCCGGAAGACGCTGCCGGCGGTGGGACTGCCGCCCAGCAGGGCCTCGCCCCACCAGGCGCCGCGGTCGTTGTACTTGCCGAAGATGGTCGCGGTGTCCGACCAGAACAGCGACGTGTCGTAGTTCAGCCCGCTGCCTTCCGGGTTGAGGCTGTCCGACCACGTCGAGAAACCGGGCGTCGAGAAGTTGACGCCGAAGCCCCAGTTGGCGAGGTTCGCCCGGATCGTCTGGGCGGCCTGGACGTAGCTGCTGTTGCCCGACTGGGCCGTGAGGTCGATCGTCGCCTGGTTGCCGTTGGGGTCGACCCACTGGCCGCCCTGCTTGCTGTAGCCCGCGTTCCGCATGTACTGGTTCGCGTTCTCGAGGTTCTGGTCGCGCGAGTAGGTGTGGAGGCTGTCCAGGAACTCCTCGGAGAAGGTGGACTCGTTCTCCGAGTCCATCAGGAACGTGTCGTAGGAGGTGGTCTGGCCGGTCTCCTCGCCCCAGCCGTTGGCGACGACGGCGTTCCAGTCGACCGCCTCGACCAGGGCCCGGCGTACCCACAACCGCTGGAGATGCGGGTTGTGCCAGTTCATCAGCCACTGGGTGCCCAGCGTGGCGTTGAGCCACCGCGTCAGCTCCTGCATGTGGTCGGGGAGCATCTCGCGGTTGAAGTCCGAACTGGGCGTGACGGCGCCGCCGTTGAAGTCGATCGAGCCGTTCGACGCGAGCGTCTGGCGCCGGCTCGCGTCCGCCCAGAAGATCTCGACGTTCTCGACGTTCGTGTGGCCGGCGTTGGGGTGGTCGTCGTCCTTGCGGAGGACCATCGACTCCGAGCCCACGTCGTCCATGTTCCGGAGGACGTACATCCCCGACCCCCAGCCCTCGCCCTCCTCCACGGCGATGCGCTGCAGCGAGACGCGGTCGCTCGCCAGTTCGTCGCTGACCGACGAGACCTCCTCCGCCGAGGAGGCGTCCTGAAACTGCTCGTGGTACGGGTCCGTGAAGTCGGTGTGCAGCGGCGGATTGAACAGCAGGCCCTTCGCCTGGGCTTCGATGATCGGCTTGGCGACGGGGTTGGGATCCTGTTCGGGGACCGTCCCCTTGTCGAACCAGCCGTGGCGGGTCCACTGGTCCTCGGCCTCCTCGTTGAACGTCGCGCCCTCGGTGTACTTGTTGCCGTTGAAGAACCAGGCGGTGTGGTTGTGCTGGACCAGCGTCGGCGCGTCGTAGGGGTCGCCGTTCCAGAACGACGCCCGGTCGTCGAGGTGGTGGCGCCAGTCGTAGGGCTCGTTGACCGTCCACTCCTCGATCCACGTCATCAGCTCGACCTCCTCGTGGTCGGGCTTGTGCGGGGTCGGCACCGTCGTCCCGCTGTAGGCGTTGGTCTTCGTGTGGACGTTGTTGAGCCCGTTCAGCTCCGACATCCAGTTGTCGCCGTAGGTGTTGTCCTGAGGCGTCCAGGGGTTCCAGTTGAACACGTCCGGCGAGTTGTTGACCGCCACCCGGACGGTGTCGGTCACCGCCTGGCTCGCCGTGGCGGTCTCGCTCCCGCCGTCGTCCGACTCCGTCGGCGTGTCACCGCCGTCTCCCCCCGCGTCGGTCTGCGTGTCCTCGCCGCCACCGCCACCGTCGGTCGGCGTGTCGCCGCCGCCGCTGCCGCTGGGACACCCCGCCAGGCCCGCCGCACTCAGGCCCGCGAGGATCTGTGCGTACTGTCGACGTGACAGGTCCGAACCACTGCCATTGGGATCACGTGGCATACCACACAGGTCCAGCGACTCGTATATAATGGTTGTCCACGTTATCGTAACAGATTCCGGCTCGCTAAATCCGAACGGGCCAGAATACGCCGGAAACGCGCTATCGACGCCTCGAAGCCGAGTACTTATATCAAGATATCGCCGTCGATTCTGTTTAACAATGAAGAACATACGGCATGGGGGAGCCGGACCGCCGCGTCGATCAGGACAGTGTTGCTGGTTCCCGGCGACGGGGTCCGCGTCGGTTCGAGCGGAACCGATAGCGAGACGCGCTGACCTTCTGTGACGGGCGCACGATCCCGCTTCGAGGGGTCGGACCGGGGTTCCCCTCCACGGAACGCGAGGGGATGATTCCAACATGGTTGGAATATATTGGCCGCCGAAACGCACCGCAGGTTCGCCCCGAACGGTAGTGTCGCGCCGTTCTACCCGCGATCGGCCCGTCCAACAGTAGTGGATCGCTGTGACGTGACACTGTACCGGCGCCAGCCGGACGGACATACCCATGTCGGTCGGGGCGGAACGGCGAGTCATGGGAACGACCGACTTCGACTTCGCGGGCGGGACGGTCCTGGTCACCGGCGGGGGTTCCGGCATCGGGCGGGCGCTCGCGCCGGCGTTCGCCGACGCCGACGCGGCCGTCGTCGTCGCCGACAGATGCGAGCGGCCGCGGGACGACGACGCGGCGGCCCCGACTCACTCGGCGTCGAGGACCGAGAGGTACTCGGGCGGGACGCGCTCCGTGGTGTAGGTCGCCCGGCCGCGACGGGTGATCTCGCGGCTCTCGGCGGTCATCCGGGCGGCGTCGACTTCGAACACGACCGGCTCGGCGGCGTGGCGAGCGCCGACGCGCCGGGCTTCCGCGATCGTCCCGGAGAGGTGGACCAGCTGGCGCGACATCGGCCGGAGTCCCTCCTCACGGATCGCGTCGGCGTTCCCGGGCGCGGTACCGTGATAGAGGGTGTCCGGGACCGGGCCGTCTCCCGATTCCAGATCCACGTCGACCGAGTGGCCGTAGGCCGCGCGGACGCGGTCGTCCGCCTCCTCAACGCGTGGACTGCCGCCCGCTCGGGACCCGCCGGTGCGTTCGAATCGGCCGTTCGGGTCGGTCGCGACGACGGCGGCGACGGCCTCGCGGTCGGCCCAGTCGTACTGTCGTTCGGCGGCGGCGACCAGGTCGCCGACGGCGGTCCAGCCCGCGTCGTCGAGCGCCAGGCCGGCGTCGTCGGGGAAGTGCCGCAGCGCCCCCGACAGGAACTTCGAGAGCCGACGGCGGCGCTCGCCGTCGAGGACCGCGCGGCCAGCACCGTCGCAGACGGGGCAGGCGTCGCCCTCGAAGTAGCCGTGGTCGTCGCAGGCGAGAACGTCGGTCATCGGACGCCGGTTGGTCGCTCGACGGGAAAACGCGTTCGACGGCGGCCGGCGAACGTCGGGTCGAACGACCCCCTCGTGGGGGCCGCTGGCACGCCTCACTGGCGCTCGCGACCGCACGGTTTTTCACTCCGATTCCACTAGGTGGCGCTACAATGGGCTTCGGGAGCTACGACGAATCCGAACAGGAGAACCAGAGCGGGGACGCCGACTACGACGAGGACGACGCCGTCAACGTCCACGAACACGACCACGAAGGGGAAGTCTCCGTCGAGGGCGCCGACGAGGCCGACGAGCTCGTCGACCGCCTGCAGGACATGAAGTAAGGACGGGACGCCGACCCCATCCGTCCGCGCGGAGCGCTCCGGTCGACCCCGCCGCGCCCGCACCCCGCGCCCGGTCAGTGCGCTGGAGCGTAGGCGTCCGAGAGCGCGTTCAACACGGCGACGCCGGCGACGACGAGGGCCATCCCGACGACTCCGGCCGCGTCGAGATTTTCTTCGAAGACGACCACGCCGACCAGCGCCGTCGCCACGATGCCGACGCCGGCCCACGTCGCGTAGACCAGTCCGACGGGCAGTTCTTCGAGCGTCAGCCCGAGCAGGTAGAAGGATCCGACGTAGCCGGCGACGACGACGGCGGTCGGGAGCGGGTTCGAGAACCCCTCGCTGGCCTTCAGCGCGGTCGTCCCGGTCACCTCCGCGGCGATGGCGAGCGCGAGCGTCAGGTACGGTCGCATGGGCGAGGCGACCCGCGCGACCGGCAAAGCGGTTGTCGAACCCGCCGCCACTTCCTGTCCGTTCCCGAGTACTTTAGGCGCACGGGCGCCCACCGCCGGGTATGTCGGACCTGGGGGAGCTGGGGCTGTCGAGCTACGAGGAGAAGGTCTACCGGAGCCTGCTGTCGCTCGGGTCGGCGACCGCCCAGGAGGTCTCCGAGGCCAGCGGCGTCCCGATGGGCCGGATCTACGACGTGTTGAACGGCCTCGACGCCCGCGACGTGGTCCGCAGCCAGTCGACCGAGCCGACGCGCTACGCCGCGGTCGACCCCGAGACGGCGGTCGACCGCCTGCTCGCCGAGCGCCGGCGGGAGCTGGACGCCCGCGAGGCCCGTTACGAGGAGATCGCCGACGAGGTCGGGCCGGAACTGGCTGCGACCAAACCGGCCGAGAGCCGCTTCTGGACGGCACCGCTGGGCAGCGACGCCGCCGTCTCGCTGGAGCGGGACCTCTTCGCGTCGGCGGGCGAGACGGTCCGGTCGGCGATGAGCTACCCCTACGCCGCGGCGCCGTGGGAGCGCTACGAACCCGAAATCGACCCGTTCTACGAGACGGTCGACCCCGTGGTCGACGTGCGGATGCTCGGCCACGCGGCGATGCTCGACGCGGCGCCGCCCGAGGCCGTCGAGCGGGTGGCCGACGCGCCCGCGAACGTCTCCGTGCGCGTCACGACCGACCTGGAGACGACCTTCGACGCGGTCGACGGCAACGAGGTGACCTTCCACGTCCCGCACCCGACCGAGCGCGGCGAGCGCCTCGGCGTGATCCACGTCCGCGACGAGTCGATGGCCGGGCGGCTGGTCGAGGTGTTCGACCGCGCGTGGGAGGCGGCGACGCCGCTGTCGACCGTGGTCGAGGACGAGGTCCCTGCCGAGGAGTGACACGGGATCGCGGCGGGGTCGTCGGGCGGCTGGCGCGCCGTCCCCCACCTACTTGATGCTGGGTCGACTAGTTCGGGATGATGTCGGTTCCGGACGAGATCGACCTCTCGGGGGGCCGCAAGCGCGTCTACCGGTTCGTCGAGCGCCACGGCCCGGTCGAGCCCAGCGCGGTCGCCGAGACCGTCGGCGTCGACCCCGAGTCCTTCCAGCACCACCTCTCGATCCTCAAGCGCGACGACCTCGTCGAGGTCGACGCCGACGGGCGACTACAGGCCCGCCTCCAGTCCGGCGAGGCCGAGGAGTTCGAGGAGGCGGGGGTCGCCTACACGGTCCGCCCCGCGCGGCCGGCGGACTTCTCGGGCGTCGTCGGCGTCATCCGCGAGGTCACCGAGGGCGGGCGGTACATCACCGCCGAGACTGTCGCCGAGGAGATCGCCTACGAGGAGACGCTCGCGCGGCGCACGCCGACGGAGTGTCGCGTCGTCTTCGTCGCGACCGTCGCCGAGGAGGTCGTCGGCTGGTGTCACGTCCGCGGCCAGGAGCAGGCCAAACTCCGCGGCACCGCCGAGTGTACCGTCGGCGTCCTGGCGGGCTATCGCCGCCACGGCATCGGCAGCCACCTCCTCCGGCGCGGCGTCGAGTGGGCCGCCTCGCGGGGCTGTCGGAAGGTGTACAACAGCCTCCCCGCGACGAACGGCGCCGCCATCGACTTCCTCGAACGCAACGGCTGGCGGATCGAGGCCGTCCGCGAGGACCACTACGATATCGACGGCGAACTCGTCGACGAGGTGATGCTCGCCCGCCGGCTCGACGAGTGAGGGCGCCCCGGGAGCGGTCGCCGCCGCTCAGTCGTCCCACTCGTCGCTCGACCAAGCGTCCTCGCCGTCCTCGACGGACGACTCGCCGGCCCGCGGGAGGACTCGCGAGAGGACGACGTACTCCGCCATCGCCAGCGCGAGCGCGGCCGCGACCGGCAGGAGGGGGCTCTCGAAGACGAACAGCAGCGCCAATACGACGACGCCGGCTCCAGACAGCGCGTAGCCCGCGGCGCCGGGGTGGAAGCTCCGCGCGAGGTTCTGGTGGGCGTCGCGGACGTAGCCCTCGTCGGCCCGGCGGATGGTGTAGGGCACCGTGTAGAAGATGCCGACGCCCGAGAGCGCGCCGACGAGGACGCCCACGGCGATCCGGTCGAACAGGAGGGCGGTCACGGACGCGAGCACCCCGAAGGTGACGACGCCGGCGGCGCCGCCGACCAGTCCGGGCGATATCGGGACCTCGTCCATCGTCGCGTCTGACATGTGTGCGCGGTCGTGTCGATAGAGGATAAACGGTGGGGAAGCGAGCACGAGTCGGCGAGACGGTGGTGAGCGGTCCACCGATCACTTTCACGCCGGTCGGGCGACGTTTAAGTCGACGCCGCGTGATTCTCGGCCGATGTCATCTTGGATCCGAGTCACGTTCGACCCCGGGAAGCGACCGCTCGACGCGGTCGAGCGGCAGCTCCGGGCGGCGCTCGACGACCCGGAGACGGAGCGGCGGGACGGGACGCTGGTCTGGAAGGCCCGGGAGCGAGTCGACGCCGAGGCCCTGACCGACCTGGGCGTCGCGGCGGAGCGCGTGCTGGTGATCGATGCCAACGACACGGCGATGGCCGGGAGCGGAACGCTCTACGAGTTCGTCGACGGGGCCTACGTGCCCGTCGACGCGATGGCCGGCGCCGAGGGGTACGTCGGCCGCGACGCGGTCGGCTACGTCCAGCGCGAGCACGGCTTCGTGGGTGCCGCACGATGACGGGGCGACGGGGGCGATGACCGACCCGCTGGTCGCGTTCGCCCGTCGGTTCGGCGCGCCGGCCGACCGCGAGGACGCGGCGGAACTCGTCGAAGCCGTCGGCGGGGGCGAAGCGCCGACGGACGGATTCGCCGACGCGCTGGAGGCGACGGTCGCGGACCTCGACGCCGAAGACGAGGACCACCGGCGAGCCGCCGCACGGACGCTCTACGAGGTAGCGGGCGTCGCACCGGGTCCGGTCCGCGAGCGCGGCGTCGAGTTCGTCGACGCGCTCGACGACCCCGCGGCGCGACCGTACGTCGCGGGCGCGCTCACGACCGCGCTCGGAGGCCGCGGGCCCGTCGAGTCGCTGGTCGAGGACCTCCGCCCGGCGGTGCGGGAGTCCCCGCCGTCCCCCGCGGCGGTCCGCTATCTCTCGTGGATCGCCAAGCGCTGGAGCCGGGACGCGGCGGCCGCCGAGTCGGCGGTCGCGGCGGCGCTGACCGCCGACGACCCGGTGGTCCGCGAACACGCGACCCGCTTTTTCGCGGTCGCCTGGGAACATCACGTCGCGGGGCGCGAGGCCGCCCCCGCGCTCCTGGACCGCACCGAAGACGAGAATCCGACGACACGGGCGAACGCGCTGACTGCGGTGGGTCACCGTGTCTTCGAGTACCGCGAGGCCGACGAGACGCCGCTGGTCGACCCGGCCGCGGTCGTCGCGGCGGCCGCCGACCACCTCGACGAGGGGGAGCGCGTACGGTTCAATGCGGTCGCCGTCCTGGCGGAGTCGGAACACCACGTCGAGGGCGACGGAGAGCGCTACTGGCCGGACTACGTCGATAACGACCTCGCCTCCCGGGTCGTCGGCAGACTAGTCGAGTGCCTCGACGGCGAATCCGAGGCGCTGGAGCGACTGAGCGGGCGCGCGCTCGCCGACGCCGCCCGCGGCTCGCCCGAGGCGCTCGCCGACCACGCCGACGCGCTCGTCGGCTACGCCTGGGTCGACGACCGGCCGGCGCAGGGGTGGATCAGGCGAGCTGTCCGGCGGGCGTCGGACGCGCGGCCCGCCGCGTTCGTCCCGCACGCGGACGCGTTCGTCGAACGGGTCCGCAACGACCCGGACCGGGACGCGATCACCGTCGTCGGGAACGTCGCCGCCGCTGACCTCGACGTAGTGGCCGAGGCGGTCGACCCGCTCGTCGATCGGTTCACCGCGCCGGTCCGCCCCTCGGACCGACGGCCGGTCGGGCAGGCGCTCGCGTCGTTCTACCGTGCCGACCCGGACTCGGTCCCCGACTGGGTCGGGCCGCTCGCGGCGGCCACCGAGGCCGAGGACCGCGAGCGTCGTCGGCTCGCACGGCGCAACCCCCTCCAGGCCGTCGCCGAGACCGATCCCGACGCGGCGGCGACCGTCCTCGCCACCGCCTGTTCGCGCCTGGACGAGCCCGGGGCGGTCAGCCAGACGGCCGTCCTCTCCGGCGTCGGCGACGTCGACCGCCGGGCGGTCGAACCGGCCGTCGGCTCGCTGGTGGCCCTGGTGCGCGACGGCGACGCCGGCGTCGCTGGCCACGCCGTTCAGTCGTTACACGGCCTCGTCCGACTCGACGGCGCCCGCGACCTGCTCGAACCGGCCCGCGACCCTGTCGACCGACGCCGCGAGGAGTTCGAGGGGCGGACCCGCGACCGCGCGGACGACGTCGTCGCGGCCGTCGACGACCCCGACGAACCCGACGACGCTGGCGACGGCGGCTCCGGGAACGGCGCCGACATCGGTCCCGACGGTGACCGGGCGGACGGCGAGGACGCTGGCGGAGCGGTCGGTGAGGACGATAGCGCGGGCGACGGGAGCGGGGGAACAGCTGCCGACGGGCGCGACGACGAGCACCCGACCGACGACGAACAGCGGACGCTACGGGACTGGCTCCCGTTCTGACGGCCGTGCCCGAGTACTCGCGTCGACATCGGGGAACCGCGAGCCGATCGGCCGGGCGCGTTTCGGCGCCGGATCCCTCCGCCGATCGGCCGGGCGCGGTCATCCGGTCCGGAAGGAGAGGTCGAGCGTCGACGCGGAGTGGGTCAGACTCCCCATCGAGATCACGTCGACGCCGGTCGCGGCGTAGTCGGGGACGGTCTCGACGGTGATGCCGCCGGAGGCCTCCGCGAGTACCTCGCGACCCAGGTCTTCGGCGGCCGCTCGCAACAGCTCGACCGCCTCTGCGGTGGTCTCGGGGCCCATGTTGTCCAGCAGGACGATGTCGGCGCCGGCCTCGGCGGCGCGGGGCGCCTGCTCGACGGTCTCGACCTCGACCTCGATCTTCGTCGCGAACGACGCCCGTTCGCGGAAGTGCTCGACAGCCGGTTCGAGGCCCATCTCGGCGACGTGGTTGTCCTTGACCATCACCATGTGCGACAGGTCGAGGCGATGGGTGTCGCCGCCGCCGGCCACCACGGCTCGCTTCTCGATCCCACGCAGGCCGGGCGTGGTCTTGCGGGTGCCGGCGACGCGGACCTCGTGGCCGTCGGGGGCACCCTCGTCTGCGGCCTCGACGGCTCGCCGCGTCTTCGTCGCGATCCCGGAGGCGTGGCCGGTGATGTTGACGGCCACCCGCTCGCCCCGGAGTACGTCGCGAGCCGAGCCGTCGACTTCCAGAACGGCATCGCCGGCGTCGATCCGGTCGCCGGCCGCGGCGCTGCCGACGACGGTCACGCCGAGGTACTCGAAGACGGCGCGGGCGGCCTCGATCCCGGCGACGACGCCGCTTTCCTTGGCGACCAGTCGGCCGGTCGTCTCGCCGGGGACCTGATTCGTCACGTCGTGGTGGCCCACGTCCTCGCGGAGCCACCCTTCTATCTTGGAGTCGGGGATCATGTCGGGTCGAACGCTCCGTCAGTCTGCCCGCGTGGTCGCGGGTTCCTCGACGAGGTTGTGCGTTCCCACCGACTCCCCGTTCTCGGCGGCGGCGCGGGTCACGAGCAGCGCCGTCACGGAGGCGTGGCGGAGTTCGTACAGCGACCGCGCCGTGCGCGTGCGGACGTAGGCGTCGACTTCTCCCTTGAGTCGGCGGAGGACCGCCTGGGCGCGACCCAGGTCGTCGGGACTCCGGCGGAGGCCGACGTACTCGTCCATCGTGCGGCGCAGGCGGTGGAACTTCTCGCGGGCGAAGTTGTCCGGAAGGGCGGGGTCCCGATCTAGCAACTCGGGCGCCTCGACGACCTCGGGGTCGAGGCCGGACGCGTCCTCGCCGGCGCGGAGCCCCCAGACGAGCCCCTCCAGCAGCGAGGTCGACGCCAGCCGGTTGGCGCCGTGGACGCCCGTCCGGGAGCACTCGCCGACGGCGTACAGCCGATCCAGCGAGGCCCGACCGCGGGTGTCCACGTCGACGCCGCCACAGAGGAAGTGCTCGGCGGGACCGACGGGGATACCCGATTCCCAGTCGACGCCGCGGGCCTCGCACTTCTCGGCCAGACCCGGAAACTCCCCCGCGAAATCGAGGGGGGACACGTCCAGGCGGACCTCGCCGGTGGTGTCGATCTCCGTCTGGACGGCGCGGGCCACCACGTCCCGAGGCGCGAGTTCGGCGTCCTCGTGGTAGTCGGGCATGAACCGCTCGCCCTCGCCGTCGAGCAGGCGGGCGCCCTCGCCGCGGACGGCCTCGCTGACGAGGAACGGCCCGTCGTCGGGGTCGTCCCCGCCCGGATACACCGTCGGGTGGAACTGCACGTACTCCATGTCCGCCACGTCGGCGCCGGCGAGCGCGGCCATCGCGATCCCGTCGCCGGTCGAGCCGTCGGGGTTGGTCGAGCGCGGATAGAGGTCGCCGATGCCGCCCGTGGCGAGGATCGTCGCCCCCGCGAACGTCGGCGTGACCTCGCCGTCGCGTTCCAGCAGCGCGCCGTTGACCCGGCCCTCGTGGGAGACGAGTTCGAGCGCGGCGGTGTCGTCGCGGACGGTCACGTCGTCGTGTGCGTCGAGATAGTTCAGGAACGGAACGTGGATCGCCTTGCCCGTCGAGGCGTCGACGTGGAGGATCCGGGCTTCGTCGTGAGCGGCCTCGCGTCCGAAGTCGAACGCGTCGCCGTCGGCGTCCGGAGCGTCCGCCTCGGCTCCGCCGTTCGTGTCGAACTCGACGCCGAGCGTGTCGACGAGCACGTCCGAGACGGCGTCGTTGGCCTCGTCGACGAGCACGTCGACGGCCGCCGGATCCGCGGTGTCGGCGCTGGCGGCCAGGATGTCTTCCTTGAACTGGTCGGGGTCGTCCCGGGAGACGGCGATGCCGCCCTGGGCCCACCACGAGGAGGCCCCCTCCGGTCGGGTGGCCTTCGTCGCGACGGTCACGTCCGCGCCCTCGCGAGCGGCGCCGAGCGCCGCCGCGAGTCCGGCGATGCCCGATCCGACCACGAGCACGTCCGTCGTCCGGTAGTCGTCGTAGTCCTCTAGCTCTGTCCCGCTCATATTCAGATCTCCAGCATCCGGTCGAGGGCGACTTGCGCGAGTTCCTTCTCCTCGGGAGCGACCTCGATGACGTTGCGCTCGCGGCCCTCGACCAGTTCCTCCAGCACCCACGTCAGGTAGTTGGGGTCGATCTGGCGCATCGCGTTGCAGTCCATGCAGGCGTCGCCACAGAGCGGCAGCACCTCCACCTCTGGGTGCCACCGGTCGAGGTGCTTGGCGAGGTGGATCTCCGTGCCGATGGCCCAGGCGTCGCCGGGATCGGCGTTCTCGACGGTCTCGCAGATGGTCGACGTGGAGCCGACCACGTCCGCCGCTTCGACCACTTCGCGGCGACACTCGGGGTGGACGACGACGTTCGCGTCCGGACGCCGTTCGCGGAGGTCCTCGATGTGGCTCTCGCTGAAGCGCTCGTGGACCTGGCAGTAGCCGTCCCAGAGGACGATGTCGTTCTGGACGACCTCCTCGGCCGCTTTGCCCTCGGGGTCCCACGGGTCCCACTCGGCGATCTCGTCCTCCATGCCGAGCCGATAGGCCGTGTTCTCGCCGAGGTGCTTGTCGGGGAGAAAGAGGACCTTGTCGCCCTTCTCGAAGGCGTACTCGAAGGCCTTGTGGGCGTTCGAGGAGGTGCAGACGAGCCCGCCCTGCTCGGCGCAGAAGGCCTTCAGGTCGGCGTAGCTATTCATGTAGGTGATCGGGATGATCTCCTCGTCGGGGGCCGCACCCGTGATTTCGGCCCACGCGGCATCGACCTGCAGCGCCTCGGCCATCCCGGCCATCGGACACGAGGCCTCCATGCTCGGGAGGATGACGCTCTGAGCGTCGTCGGTGATGATGTCCGCCGACTCGGCCATGAAGGTGACGCCACCGAAGATCACGTACTCGGCGTCGGCCTCGGCGGCCTCCTTGCTCAGCTGGTAGGAGTCACCGACGAAGTCGGCGTGCTCGACGATCTCCCGGCGCTGGTAGTTGTGACCGAGGATCACCACGTCGTCGCCGAGTTCGGCGAGCGCGCTCTCGATGCGCTCCGTGCGTTCGGCCTCCGCTAAGTCGCGATAGGCCGGCGGCAGCTGTTCTAAGTTGTCGTATTTGAAGAGACTCAGGTCGGTCTCGAACTGCGCTGTTTCCATTTCCGGCACGGGTGATCACTTGGATTGGGTGATTCTATGGACCACCGTATTGAAAAGGTTTTGTCTTCAATACCCCGTTCCGGTAGATCACCGGGGCGATTAGGCCCGATTCGACGGGCTAACGGAGACAGTTCCCCGTATTGTTGGCTCCCGTTCCATGTTACCGAACGCCCGCAGAGTGAGGTCGGGTCCGCCGGGGACCGGCGGCCAGCCAGCGGTGGAGCGCAGGCGGGGACCGCGGTCGGACTCCACTCGCAGGCCCGACCCGGGACTGTTCCCGGCTTCGGACGTGGAACCGTCACCTGTGGGTTCGTCCCTTCCGGCCAGACGTGTCTTTCTATCAATATTTAAGTTTCATCCAGCCGACCGGATGGGTATGTGTGGGCGGTGGTCCGGCCCTTCGGGGGACCGGACGCTCGAACTCACGGTCGACGCATCGCTCGCCCAGCGACTCGACGAACTCGCGGCCGACGACGGGATGGACCCGGCCGACGTCGCGGCCGAAGCCGTCGCGAACGCCACTTGCCCGCTCATGTCACCGCGGGCCATCGGGGCGTTCGGACTGGGAACCCTCGCCGGGGCGGAGGTCCAGCTGGGCGAGGCCAGTGCCGGCACCCGGCTGGAGTCCGTCGCGGAGACGGTCGGGGTCACGCTCCCGGACGCCGCTGGCGGGGCGGTGTTCGCGGACTACGCCGCGGACACCGTCCGGGCGATGGTCCCGGCCGAGGCGAGGGCCGTCGTCGAAGCGGTCGCCGACATCGCCGCGAACGACCGCGACCCCGAGGCGGCCCCCACGCGAGTCACGCCACCGGAGTGGACGGGCGTCGACATGCCCGCCGGCTACAGCCGGGTCGGGCCCCACCGTGTCATCTGGGGCCGGGCCAGCGCGGACCCGTTCGACGCGGACGCGGCGGAGTTCGTGTTCGTCACCGCCGTGCTGCGCCGGACACCGGGGTATCGCTGGCTCGTGCCACACCGCGAGCCCCTGGACGTCGTTCCGACCGACGAACGAGACCACATGGCGACCGTCGCGGACGCCGTGGCTGCGTTCGACGCCGACGAAGCCGACGCCGAGGAGGCGCTGGCAGCCATCGAACCGGTCGAACGGCGGATACTCGGTCCGAGCGGCGCGGACCCGGATAGGCTGTTGCACTACCTCCTCGCCGACCCGGTCTACTACCCGCTCGTCGCCGTCCTCTGGAGCGCCATCGGATACGTACAGCGCGACGGGCCGGCGACCGAACCCGCCAACGAGGGCGACGCCGACCTGCGGATGGCAGACCACCTCCGGGAGGCCAGAGAGGCGGCCGAGGCGGACCTCACCGGCGACGTCCTGGACAGCGTCGCGCTGGCCGGCACGTTCGTGCTCGACGGCGTCCCGCTCTCGGAGGCGACCGTGGACGGCGACGAGCGACTCCTGGAGCCGTGGCTCTCCGGACTGCGACGGTTCGAACGGCTCCGTGGGCCCGAACCCGGTGACGGAGCCGACGCACCCGGCGGTCGCGACCGGAGTCGGGCGAGAGGTCCCGACGACTCCGACCAGTCGCGAACGACCGACGACGAGGAGCCGGCGGCCCGGGCGGGTCGCGTCGCGGTGGCCCGGTTCGACGGGAGCGTGGAGCTGTACGACCCGGAGACGTTCCAGCGCGAGCGGGCGATCGATGCACACTCGGAGCGCGGACCGACGAACGCGGTCGCGTGGCACCCCGACGGCGGCCGTCTGCTGACCGCGGGCTGGGACGCGACGGTCAAACTCTGGGACGCCGACGCCACGGACCCGCTCGTGAGAGCCCACACCGACCTGCCGGGCCAGGAAGTGTACACCGTGGCGTGGCATCCGGCCGGAACGCACTACGCCTTCGGTGGCTGGAGTATCCCCGTACAGGTCCGGCCCGTCGACGGTGAGGAGCCGGTATGGACGTTCGACCACGACGGTGCCGACGTCGCCGCGGTGGCGTTCCACCCACAGGCGACTTTGCTCGCGACCGCCAGCCACGTGACCGACGTCCCGTCGGTCATCCTCTGGGACCTGTCGACCGGCGAGCGGGTGCTGGAACGGTCGGACCCGAGCGTCTCCGGGGCGGCCCCGCTGGCGTGGTCGCCGACGGGCGACAGGCTCGCGATCGGCGGTTCTCAGTCTGTGCAGGTGTTCGACGGCCGACTCGACGAGCACCTCGCGACGCTCGACAGCGACAGCACGGTCGTCGAGGCGCTCGCGTGGACGCCGGACGGGGAGCGTCTCGCCGCCGGTGCGCGGTCGCTGTCGGTCTGGGACGTCTCTCGTCGTACCAGAGACCGGTTTCGGCTCCCTCAGTGGGACACCATCGCCGACAACCCCGGGCTCGCGTGGAACCCCGAGGGGTCCGAACTCGTCACTGCCGGGGTGGACGGCGACCTCCTCCGCTTTCGCCCGTCCGACCGCGAGATGGTGGCAGAGGGGACGGTCCCGCCACGGAGCGGTCCGGGAGACGCCCGGACCGCCCCCGAACTGCAGGACGTCGCCTGGGAGTGGCGCGAACAGCCTTGACAACAGACGCCTGCCCGCAACCTGTCCGGGCCCCGGCCGCGTCGACCCGACGGAGTCCCGAATTGATATGACAGACGAACCGTAATATCAACGCATGCAGACTCCGGGCGATCGCGTGTTCGCTCCCGTCGCCGCGCTCGGCCTCGTGGCCGCGAACCTGGTGCCGCTCGTCGGCGCCGTGCGCTGGGGCTGGCGGGCGCTGGACCTGTTCACGCTCTACTGGATCGAGACCGGGGTCCTCGGCGTCGCGACCGTCCCGAAGCTGTACCTGGCCGCGGACGACTGGGCCGAATTCCGCGACGCGGCGCCGGTCCTGACGGCACACTACGGCGGGTTCTGGGTCGGTCACGGCCTCTTCGTGCTGGTCATCCTCCCGCTGTACCTCGACGAACCCGCGCTGGTCGTCGCCGGGGAGTCGCTCCCGGCAGCTCTCGGTAGGCTGTTACCGTCCCCGGACTGGTCGTCGGACGACTTCGCACTGGCGGTCTGGAGCCTGGTCGCGAGTCACGCGCTGTCGCTCGTCGTGTACGCCGTGGTCCGGCGGGACCACCTGACCGTTTCGCTGCGCGAGCAGTACTTCCAGGCGCTCGGTAACGTTTCCGTCGTCCACGTGACCGTCATCGTCGGCGGGCTGGTCGCGTTCGTCCTCGGGTCACCGATATATCTGCTCGCCGTCCTCGTGGTCCTCAAGACGGGACTCGACCTCGCGACGTTCGCCCGCTCCAACGCCCCCGACGAGGGGGAGAGTGCCGCAGAGTGAACCCGGCTCTCGTACTGTGAGTTCCCCGCCGTCGACGGTCTGCGGTCGCGCCGTTCAGCACGGGAGAGACCCCCCGGACGCGCTCGAACGGGCGAGGGGAGCGGTCGAGTGACCGCGACCGGGTCGTCCTACGGGATCAGTCGTTCGCCGTCGTCGTCGTACACTTCGATGGCGTCGACGGGACAGGAGCGGGCGGCGAACTTCGCGTCGAGTTCCGCGTCCTCGGGGACCTCGCGGACGAACAGGTCCTCGTCGCGTTCCTCGCCGTCGACGAGGACCGCCTTGCCGGCGTCGCTGTCGCGTTCGAAACCGTCCCACTCGGCGACACATTGGAACATCCCGATGCAGGTGTCGCGGTCGTACTCGATGCGCATAGCCGGAGTTGGCGGGCGACCGGCATAGTGATGGTGGGACGACGGAGCGGCGCCGCTTCGAGCGGTGCCCCACCGTTTTTGCGTCGCCGGCTCGCAGTTCGGCTGATGCCCGACGGGTCCCCGACGGAGCGCGACGCTCGCCGCGTGGTCGCCGACGCCGTCCCCGACGAGCGGGTCCGCTCGACCGCTCGCATCGACGGTGGGACGAACACCCTCTATCGCGTCGAGACCGACGCGGGCGAGTACGTGGTCAAGTTCAACACGTTCGTCGGCCCGGAGATCACGGCCGCCGAGGTCGAGGTGACCCGCCTGCTCGCCGACACCGACGTGCCCGTGCCGCAGGTCGTCGACGCCATCCTCGACCCCGCCGAGGGCCCGGCGTACTTCGTCACGACGGCCGTGCCCGGCGACCCGCCGACGGACGTGTCGCCGCCGCTCGCGCGGCGGATGGGACGGGTCCTCCGCGAGTTCTCGACCGTGCCCGGCGTCGCCGCTATCGACGGCTACGGTCGGTTGCGACACGCGCCCGGGGCCACGCCGCCGCTCGCCGGCTCGGCCGACACCTGGCGCGAGTACGTCGACTGGTACGTCGAGATGCTCCTCGCGAAGCCGAGCGACGGGATGGCCGACCTCGTCGACCCCGTCCGCAGCGTCGTCGACGAGACGCTCGACGCGATCCCGCGACGGCCCGCCCCCGCGGTCGTCCCCGACGACTACCGACCGGCGAACCTCCACGTCGCCGACGGCGAGGTCGTGGGCGTGCTGGACCTCGAACGCGCCGCCCGCGGCGACCTGCGACTCGCGCTCGTCAAGAGCGGCTACCTCCTGGCCCGGGAACGCCCCGCCGGCGGAGGCGGTCGTCTCCGCGCGGCGCTGTACGAGGGGTTCGGCGCCGACGTGCCCGACGCGCTCCACCGGTGTTACCGGGCGGTGTCCGTCGCGAGCGAGATCAGGGGATTCGACGTCTGGTGGAACGACGCCGTCGCCGACGAGGCGGCCGCGACCCTCCGCGGGACCGTCGACGAACTCACGGAGTGACGGGGAGTCGGTCGCGTTCGGTTCGATCTACGAACCCACTTTTTTCCGGCGGAGAGCTCCTCGCGCGCCGAAGGCGCGCTGCGGGCGCGTGGCGGCGAAGCCGCCACGTTTTGCGGTCGCGGGCCACCGGCCCGCGACCCATCCTCCGTCTGCGCACGACGCTTTGCGCCGTCTGCTCGCGGGCCTTCGGCCCGCTCGCACGGCCCGTGGGAGCTTCGCTCCCACGCTGTTCGCATGGTCCGAGGGACCTTCGTCCCTCGCTACCGCAAAAACGTGGGGAAAAATGCCGGACGGCTCGGTCGTGGTCCGAGAGAGCGGAGCTCTCTCGTCATCACGAAAGAGCGCAAAGCGCTCTTTCGAACGACTTCGCTCCCTCGCGTCCGGTGAACCGCTCGCTTCGCTCGCGGATGCTCGCGTGATACCTACACCACCTGTACTGAACGCGCCTGAGTTCCCGAGCGGTCGGTTTGACCTCCTCCCACGGCTGAAGCCGTGGGATTCCCGAACGTTGGGATATTAGGGTTTGCAGTCTGCCTGCTCTCTCGGTGTGAACCGTCCGCTCTCGCGGTCGAACAGGTAGACTCCGGGCTGGGCCAAACAGCCGTTACTCATATCCCCAGTTGGGGGACTCTGAGTTATCTTTCTGCGGATGTTCACTGCTCCATTCACGTCCGCGTTCATCGTTGTCTCGCACGACGAACAGACGTACAACCCCCGCTCCACGCGATTTGCGTCTCGAGTCTGCCCGCAACACGAACACGTTTTCGAGGTGTTTTCCTCGTTCACTCGGTCGACGAGGATACCGTGTTCTTCGGCCTTGTATTCGAGCTGACGGATGAAGCGGTCGAACTCCCATCCGTGGAGTTTCTTGTTCCCCGACGCACCCCAGTTCTGAGGATCGCCGGTCTCGTCCTCTCGGATGTCGCTGAGGTCGCCGACCGCTATCGTCTCTACACCTTCTTCGACACACCGTTGCACGATGTGTTTCGAGAGGGTGTGGAGGAAGTGGTCTTTGCGTCGGGAGAGTGTCTGCCGCGCCGTTAACGCACGCTTCGACGGGCCGTTCTCACCGTCAGTCTGATACTCCTCGTGGGTGAAGTAGTGTTTGTCTTCTTTGAGCGTATTCCCTGGATACAGCTCCGAGAGGACGCCCTCGTAGTCGATAGCGAGGTAGTTGCTGATGCCGAGATCGATCCCAGCCGTGTTGTTACCGGGTGCGTCTTCGACTGGAATCTCTTTCTTGCAGACGAAGTGGAGTTCCCACTCGTCACCGTTCCAGATGGCACGCACCTGCTGGATGTTCTCGACTTCTACGTCGGGCCGCGTTTCGTACTCCGCGAGGATGAAGTCAGACCGACTCTCTTTCAGGTTCCAGCCTTTCGAGAGACGGACGTGATTGTGCTTATCGTCGTGCTTGATGGCTTTCTGCTTCCACGTCACGGTAGAACGCGGATGATCGTCGCCACGTTTCCGGTAGCCCGGTGGGTTGTTGCCATCGTCGGAGTTGTACCAGCCGGTGAACGCTTCAGCAAGTTCTTCGAGAACTCGCTGACTCGACTGCGAATGCAGGTCACTGTAGCGTTCGTGGTCTTTCAGCTCCGATTTCAACCCGGTGTCGTCGGGTATCTCACCAGTTTCGTCCCACCGTTGTTGGATGTAGTATCGGCCAACGTTCCACAGTTTAGATGCGGAGAACCCACACCGGTCGAGGTCGTCACGAACCTGACTGTGGTTCGTGATGCGTGCGACGTAGGTGCGGGTCGTCTCCAGCATCTCTACTATATTCATAACTAGTTATGAGTGGAAATACATTAAAATCTATGACTAGCGTAGAATATCCGGCCGAGCATTCGAGCGTGGATTGTTGCCCTGTTGTCGGCTTCATCCCACGGCTAAAGCCCTGGGTCTTCGCCTCGCACTATCTATAAACGCCTGGAGCGGCTACCCGAGGGTATGTCAGAGCACGACGAGAGCATGCCGAGTTCCGACGAGGAGTGGCGCGAGCGACTGACCGACGAGGAGTACAAGATCCTGCGCGAGCAGGGGACCGAACCGAAGTTCAGCGGCGAGTACCTCGACGTGGACGACGAGGGCGAGTTCACCTGCGCCGGGTGCGGGACGGAGCTGTTCTCGACGGACCAGCAGTACGACGCCGGCCACGGCTGGCCGAGCTTCTTCGATGTCGTCGAGGACGGCAACGTCGAGACGAAACTGGACACCAGCCACGGGATGCGCCGGACCGAAGTCGTCTGTGCGACCTGCGGCGGCCACCTCGGCCACGTCTTCGACGACGGTCCCGACCCGACCGGCAAGCGCTACTGCATCAACTCGGCGGCGCTGGACTTCGACGGCGAGGAGTAGCCCTCACCCGCGGTCGGGTCCGAGCGGCGAAGCCGCCGACCGGTGGTCGGCTATCAATTCGATCGAAACGGGCGGAAGCCTTTTTGAAGTGCTGAGCGCTTGGACAGGTGTGACTTCGGACCAGGCGGACGAGTCGGCAGGGGGCGAAGGGTCCGGCGACCGGACGGTGTCGGTTCTCGGGACCGAAATCGTCCTGGAGGAGGCGTTCGTCGCGTTCCCGTGGCGGGCGGGGATGGCGCGAGCGCCCGGCGCCTTCCTCGCGGTGTTCGTGCTGACGGCCGCGGTCGCCGCGATCGGCGGCTTCGGCTCCGGCTCGCTCCAGCGGCGGTTCGCGCTGCTCGGTATCGTCGTCTTCAACGCCCACAACATCCCGGCGACGACGGGTGTGGTACCACAGATACTCGTCCCGATCGCCGAACCGATCGTGGGGATCCCCGGGGTAGGCCAGCTCCTGCGCGGTCTGTTCACGTTCGGAACCGGCCACACTACCCCGATATCCCACGTCGGCGGGATCCTGGGCGGACAGGTAGCCGAGATCGGCCACCTCGATCTCATCGCTCGGCAGAGCGAGACGGACGTACCGGTCGTGATCTACTACCTGCTGGCGCCGGTCGCGCTGGTCGGTGCCGGTTACGAGTTCGCCGACAGCTACTGGGCGGAGACGACCACCGAGTCGTTCGCCGAGGTGGCGCGGTTCGGCCTCGCCATCGCCGCCGGCTACCTCGTCGTCCTGCTCGTCGGGTCGGTGCTGTTCACGGCGGTGCTGGTCAGCGGGCTGTCGGGCGAGGTGACGATCCTGCCGGACCGATACCTGCTCGTCGTCTACGGGTTCGCCTACCCGACGATCTTCGCGACGCTGGGGGCGTGGCTGGTCTACCGGGACAGAACGTGAGGAGGGCGGTCAGGCGTAGCTGGCGTCGAGGTACTCGACGATCTTCGCCGACTCGGCCATGGTGACGCCGCGGTCGTCGTCGACGAGGACGGGAACGCCGCGCTGGCCGGAGACGCGCTTGACCTCGTTGCGCTGGGAGTGGAGCGCGTCGACCCAGACCGTCTCGTAGTCCAGGTCCAGTTCGTCCATCCGGTCGGCGACTTTCTCGCAGTACGGACACCCGTCGAGCTGGTAGAGCGTGAACGCCATACCCGGGCGTTCGGAAGCGACCGGCAAGTGCGTTGCGCCTACCGGTCGAGCTCGACGCCCGCGAACTCGAAGCGCGCCCCCCGCGACGCGCCGTCGGTGGGCGCCCGGGCGTCGGTCAGGCGGACGGTCCAGCCGTGCGCCTCGGCGATCTTCCGGACGATCGCCAGGCCCATCCCGGTGTTGTCGTCGGCGTTCCGGGTCGAGTAGCCGGCGTCGAACACCCGCTCGCGGTCGGCGGCCGCGACGCCCGGCCCGTCGTCGGCGACGAAGAAACCGTCCGCCGTCGCGCCGACCGTGACCGCCCCGCCCCCGCCGTGGTCCAGCGAGTTTCCGAAGAGGTTCTCCAGCAACTGCGCGAGGAGGCTGGCGTCGGCGACGACCGTCGCGTCGTCGCGCACCGCCAGCGACGCGTCGCCCGTCTCGACGTGCGACCAGGCCTCGCGCGCGGCCGCACCGAGCCGGACGCGTTCGGTCTCGACGGTGTCGGCCCCGCGCGCGAGGACGACCGCGTCGTCGACGATGGCGTTCATCCGCTCCAGCGAGGACAGTATCGACGCCGCCCCGTCGGCGACCGTCTCGGCGTCGGCTCCGGGGTCCTCGGCCAGCTGGTCGGTCCGTCCCATCGCGACGTTCAGCGGGTTCCGCAGGTCGTGGCTGAGGACGCTCGCCACCGTCGACAGCGTCTCGTTGTTGGCCTTGACGCGGAGTTCGGCCTCCTTGCGGTCGGTGATGTCGACGTGCATGACCAGCGCGTGGGGGTCGTCGTACTCCGACAGGTCGATCGCTCGCATCAGGAACCACCGCCGCTCGTCCGGCGAGTGACAGGGGTACTCGAGCGTGAACTCCGCGCGCTCGCTCGCGAGCACCGACCGGATACCCGCGGCCGCCTCGGTCGCCGACTCGTCGTCGGAGGCGTCACAGACCGCGAGATAGTTCTCGCCGACCATGTCGGAGCCGCCCTGCATGTCGTTGTCCAGCCCGAACTGCCGCCACGCGCGGTTGGTCGTCAGGATCACGCCCTCGGCGTCGACCACCGCGACCTGTGCCGGCAGGGCGTCGAACGCCGCGGCGACGAGAGCGCTCTCGTCGCCCTCCGGTCGCCCGTCGTCCCCGTGGCTGTCGGCCATCTCGTCCGAACCGACGGGTTCATCGGATAAAAACTCGCGTACGCCGTTCTCGCGAACGGATCCCCCAGCGGGGACCGTTCGGCGGTCCGCTCGCTTACTCGTTCATCAGGCCGTCTTCCTCGACGCGCATGACGGCCTCGCCGTCGGGCAGGTTCGGCGCGTCGACGAGCTTGACGATCCGCTTGTCGCCCTTGGACTTGCGGAGGTAGATGCGGAACGTGGAGGTGTGGCCGAGGATGTTCCCGCCGATGGGCTGGGTCGGGTCGCCGAAGAACGAATCGGGGTTGGAGGCGACCTGGTTGGTGACGACGACGGCCGTGTTGTGGAGGTCGCCGACGCGCATCAGGTCGTGGAGGTGCTTGTTGAGCTTCTGCTGGCGCTCGGCGAGTTCGCCGCGGCCGACGTACTCGGCGCGGAAGTGGGCGGTCAGCGAGTCCACGCAGAGCAGCCGGATGGGGAACTCGTCGTCCTGGGTCTCGCTGGCGAGGTCCTGGGCCTGCTCGGCCAGAAGGATCTGGTGGTTGGAGTTGAACGCCTTCGCGACGTGGATGTTGTCGAGCATCACCTCGACGAGGTCGTCGAGCAGGTCCTCGTCGGTCGCGTCGGCTGCCTCCTCCTCCTCGACGACGCCGTGGAGGACCATCGTGTCCTCCAGCACCTCGTCGGAGAGGCCCTTGACCATCTGGTCGATCCGCTCGGGCCGGAACGTGTCCTCGCTGTCGATGAACATCGCCGACCCCTCCAGCCCGCCGTGCTCGCTGGGGAGCTGGACGGTGACGGAGATCTGGTGGGTCACCTGGGACTTGCCTGCGCCGAACTCGCCGTACACCTCGGTGATCGACTGGGTCTCGATGCCGCCGCCGAGCAGGTCGTCGACCTCGTCGACGCTCCAGGTGAGCTTGCCGATCTGTTCCCGGCGCTCCAGCACTGTCGCACCGGTCTCGAAGCCGCCGATGTCCGCCGCCTCCCGCGCGGCGTTGATGATGTCCGCCGCGCTGGACTCGCCGATGTCCGCCGTGTTCGACAGCTCGCCCGGTGACGCGACCGCGATGCCCTGATAGCCGTCGAACCCGTTCTCCCGGAGCTTCTCCGCCGTCGCCGGGCCCACGCCCGGCAGTTCTTCGAGGTCTTCTGTCGCCATGGACACCGATTGCGCCGCCCGTCATATAAACCCTCGTTAACACCAAAGTGAAAGTGAAACCGCGGGCGGAAAACGGGACGCGATCGTACCGGTCTGAACGTTGATACGTGAACGGGCGCTCGCCGGAGCGGGTCGAGGCGGGCCGGTCCGCTGAAGTCCGCTCGGTCGGCTCAGCCGCGGGCGCCGAGGTAGACGACGCCGAGGACGCCGAGGAAGTAGACGGCGGTCAGCCACGACTCGGGGACCGAGAGCGCGCGGTGGCCCTGGTGGCCGACGACGACCAGCGCCAGCGCGACGGCGGCGAGGGCGGGGTGGGCGCGGAGGCCGGCGACGAACGCCCGCAGGTTCCAGCCGACGCTCTCGGCGAACCGGCGCGCCTTCTCGCCGGTCGGCCGGTTGCCGTCGGGGTTGTCGGCGGGGTCGAACCCCGCGAGGGCGTCGCGGTCGACGGTGGCGACCTCGCCGGTGTTGACCCGGTAGCCGTCGGCGTCGCCGACTCGCAGGAGCGTGACCGTCCCCTCGCCGACGCCGACGACGCGGTAGACGCCCGGTTCGACGGGCGAGGGGTCGGTCGCTTCGCTCGTCGGGCGCAGATGGTCGTAGACCGCGATTCTGGGCGAACTCATTCCCAGGGGTGATTCCCGGGCCGGTCGGGCCAGAGGGGGTACCAGTAGTCCTTGTCCGGTTCGACGGTCAGCTCGCCGTCGAGGACGCTCTGGAGCTTGATCTCCGTCTGGTTGTGCCGGTCGTGGTCGCCCTCCGGCGCGAAGGGGTAGTACTTGCCCCGGCGGAAGGAGTAGACCCAGTAGGCCAGCCGGTTGTCCTTCTCGAAGGCGAAGAGGGCGGCGAGCAGCCGCGAGCCGTAGCCCCGTTCGATGAACTCGTCGGCGGCGAAGTGGACGCTCGTCACCAGGTCCTCGGGGTCGTCGTCCTCCAGCACCACCCACTCGTAGCCGTGGTCGTCGGTCGTGAACCGGGCCTTCGTCCCCGTCTCCACCTCGCCCGCCTCGAGGATGGCCTCGACGTTCTCGACGGCGTCCTCGAAGTCGGTGCTGTCGACCTCGGCGAAACAGAGGGCGGCCGCGTCCGCCGGGACGAAGCCCAGGTCGGCCTCCATCGTCATGTAGGCCGTGCTCATCCCGAACAGGTCCTCGGGGTCGGCGTCCCGCGTCGCGTCGGCCTCCGCTTTCATCCCCAGCGCGGACTTCAGGCCGTCCAGCAGTCCCATACCCCTGTGTTCGGGCGAGCGCGTAAAAGTCGCTTCCCTCCGGCGGGCGTATCGACGCCGCCGCTCAGAACGTCAGCGCCCCGATCGCCATCAGGAGCGCGTAGGTGACCATCGCCGCCAGCGCCACGGCGCCGTACCAGAGGACCACCAGCGGGACCACCCCGTAGCTCTCGGTCGGCATCGCGTCGCGGCGACGGAGCGCGAGGACGGCGGCCCCGAGACACACCGCGGGGACGAGGTAGTTCACCACCGCGAAACCGTAGAGTCCCGGGTCGCCGAGGCCCAGCGATGCCGCGACCCGGTCCTCGACGAGGACCGCGGCGGCGTATCCCAGCATCTGCAGCGGGACCACCACAACCCACAGGAGGAGGTAGTTGACCACCCGCCGTTCCGTCGGCCAGCACAACAGCGCTCGGACCCGCTCACTCGCCAGCAGCGGGGCCGTCCCCAGGGGAAGGACGACCGCGTAGACGGCGACGAGGACACCGAAGTCGGACCAGACGGGGTTCACGCCGGATAGTGTAATACGATAGACTAATAGCTTGCGGCTCCCCGCCTCGGGGGACAGCCCCTCACTCGTCCCAGGGCGCGCCGTCGAAGTCGATCTCGCGGTGGCCCCGGTCCAAGTCGGCGATCCGGTCGAGGTCCTCCTCGTCCAGATCCACGTCGTAGGCGCCCCAGTTGTCGGCGATGTGCTCGGCGCTGGTGGCCTTCGGGATCGCCGCCACGCCCTCCAGCGAGAGGAACCACGCCAGGGTCACCTGCGGCACGCTCGCGTCGTGCTTCTCGGCGATGTCCTGCAGCACGGGGTCGTCGAGCACCTCCGTCCGCGCCAGCGGCGAGTAGGCGACGACGTGGTGGCCGTGCTCGGCGGCGTACTCACGCAGTTCCTCCTGCTGGAGATACGGGTGCATCTCGACCTGATTCGCGAATATCGGCGCGTCGAGCACCTCGCGGGCCTCGTCGAGATGTCGCGGTTCGAAGTTCGAGACGCCGACGTGGCGAATCCTCCCCTCGTCGTAGAGCTGCTGGAACGCCGACAGCGTCCCCTCGGGGTCGTAGGCCTCGGTCGGCCAGTGGACGTACAGCAGATCGAGGTAGTCGACGCCCAGCCGCTCCAGGCTCTCCTCGGCGGTGGCGAGCACGTCCTCGTGCGCGAGGTTCGCGGTGTCGACCTTCGTGGCGAGGAAGAGTTCCTCGCGCGGTACGTCGGCCTCGGCGATGCCGCGACCGACCGATTCCTCGTTACCGTAGGCCTGCGCGGTGTCGGTATTTCGATAGCCCAGTTCCAGCGCGGTCTTCACGCTCTCGGCGCACTGGTCGGGGTCGGTGTTCTGCCAGGTTCCCAGGCCGAGCCGGTGGAGGTCGAGTTCGCTCATGGTGTTCCGATCTTGGATTGAGCGCCCCTAACGGCTTGGGAAGCGGCCGCGCTCTCCCCTACGCCGACCGCTCCAGCTCGGCCGCCAGCTCCCGCAGTCTCCGGATGCGCTCGTGCGTCGGCGGGTGCGTGCCGGGCAGCCCGAGCGAGGGCGACGGGACGATGCAGAACGCGTTGAAGCCGGCCATCGAGCGCATGTCTTCCTCGGGCGACTCGGGGAGCCCGTGTAACTCGGCGAGCGCCTCGGCGAGCGCGACCGGCTTACCCGTGATCGCTACCGCGCCGCGGTCGGCGGCGTACTCGCGGTACCGAGAGAGGACGAGCGTCCCCGGCAGACTCACCAACAGGAGCGGGAGGCTCAGTATCGCCAGGAACGCCGCGACGCCGAAGTAGCCCAGCAGGATGGCCTTCCCGTCCATCCCCTCCAGCGCCGTCGAGAGCATCGCCAGCGCGACCGTCGCCGGGAAGCCGGCCACCGTCAGCACCGACGAGTCGCCGTTCTTGACGTGGGCGAGTTCGTGGGCGATGACGGCCTCCAGTTGCTCGTCGTCGAGCTCCTTCAGGAGTCCGAGCGTCACGCAGACGACGGTGCGATCGCCGGTCCCGGCGGACATCGCGTTGGGCTCGTCGCTGGGGATCACGGCGACGGGCGGCTGCGGCAGGTCCGCCTGCCGGGAGAGCCGCTCGACGGTGTCGAACAGTTCGGGATGGTCCTCGCGTTCGATGGCGACCGCTCTCGTCGCGAGGTAGGCCAGCCGGTCGGCCTCCAGCACGAGAACGCCGAGAATCGCCAGCAAGAGCCCGCAGACGACGAGCGCTCCGGCGGGCGTGAGGAGCCAGACCACCGGCCCCACCAGCGCGGCGTAGCCGAGGAGCGCGAGGGCGAGGGCGAGGACCATCCGACGAGTCAGGCGGCTGTCGGTCTGCCAGTCCATACGGAAAGATTCACTCTCGCCGACTAATGAGTCTTCGGGGGACGCGGGAGCGGACCTACGCCGTCTCCATCTCGCCGGCCAGCTCCTGGAGGCGCTCGACGCGGCGTTCGGTGGTCGGGTGCGTGCGGAAGAGGTTCGCGATGACGCCCGAGCTGATGGGGACGATGAAGAAGGCGTTCATCTCCGACTGCTCGCGGAGGTCCTCCTTCGGGACGCGGTCCATGCGGTTGTCGATGGTCATCAGGGCGCTCGCGAGCGCCGCGGGCTTGCCGGTGATGGCGGCGCCGCCGCGGTCGGCGGCGTACTCGCGGTACCGGGAGAGCGCGCGGATGAGCAGGAAGGATACGATCCAGACGACCAGCGAGGCGACGATGGCGACGATGATGCCGGCGCCGCCGCCCTGGCGGTCGCGGCCGCCGCCGCCGAACAGGAACCCCCACCGGAGGATGAACATCGCGATGGTCGCCAGGAACGACGCGATGGTCATCACCGCCACGTCGCGGTTCTTGACGTGCGCGAGTTCGTGGGCCATCACCCCCTCCAGTTCGTCCTCGTCGAGCGTCCCTAGAAGCCCCGTCGTCACGGCGACGGTCGCGTTCTTCTGCGAGCGCCCCGTCGCGAAAGCGTTGGGCGTCTGCGTGTCCGCGACCGCCACGGTCGGCTTCGGCAGGTCCGCCTGCTGGGAGAGCCGACCGACCATCCGGTGCAGTTCGGGGTACTCCTCTTCCGATACTTCGCGGGCGCCCATGCTCCGCAGCGCTAGCTTGTCGCTGAAGAAGAACTGTGCGATCAGGAAGACGCTCATGAAGCCGACGATGAGCACGAACGACTGGTTGGTCCACAGCAACACCCCGAGGAAGGCGATATACAGGGCGGCCAGGAGGAACATGGTGAAGAACATGCGCCCGCGGAGGCCCCAGTCCGTTTTCCACTCCATACGGGAGATTGGGGGCGGACGCCATATCAATCGCTCGTGTCACTCCCCCACATCGCGACTCGTCGGTGGCGATCCGTCGCGCTCCCCTCGGTAGCGGTCAGCACAGCCATCTTTTCACCGTCGGAGACCGACTCACTGCCCCGACCGAAGCCGGGTCCCGATGCGCAGCGGCAGGTCGGCCTCGCGGACGGCGTCGACGACGCGGTCGATGTCGTACTCGACGCGGCGGGCCTCGATCTCCCGGCTGTCGAAGTCGACCAGCGAGTACGCCGCTCTGGGGTCGCCGTCGCGGGGTTGCCCGACGGCACCGGGGTTCAGGATCAGTCCCTCGTCGAAGAACTCGTGGCCCTGGACGTGGGTGTGACCCGTGACGAGCACGTCCTCGTCGCCGAGCATGTCGGGGTTGTACTCCTCGGGGTAGGTGTAGCGGTCGGGGTCGTTGGGATGGCCGTGGACGAGTCGCATCTGTCGGTCGCAGACCACCCGCTGTTCGGGAAGTTCACCCAGCCACTCCAGCTGGTCGTCGCTGCAGGTCTCGCGGGCGTGGTCGACCGCGGCGGCGGCCATGTCGTTGAACCCGTAGGCCTGGTCGAACGCGACCGCCCGGTCGTGGTTGCCCATCACCGTCGGCACCTCCCCGTCGGGGAGCATCGCCGCCGCCTCGTCGCTCAGCCCGTGGTCGCCCTCGCCGCGGATCGCCGCCGCGCACTCGGCGTGCCAGGGGTTGTACCCGACCACGTCGCCCGCGCAGACGAGCAGGTCCACCGACGGCATGTCCTCCAGCACCGCCTCCAGCGCCACGAGATTCCCGTGGATATCCGATATGACGCCCACCTTCATGGGCTGGCCTGCGCACCCCTCGCTCTTAGTTGTACGGCAGACTCCTGTCAGAAATCGTTTATTTCGGCCGGCGGGGCTACTCGTCGTCGCCGTTGAAGATGGCCGTCTCGAAGCCGCCCTCGCTGTCGCCGGCGACGCCGACGGCGCAGACCTCGTGTTCGAGATCCATCCCGTAGGCCTCGCTGGCGGCCGCCGCGGCGTCGGTCGCGGCGAAGTCGACGGGCTCGGGGCTGTCCCGCTCGTAGGTCGCGACCAGCGTCGGCTCGGTGACCTCCTCGACGAGCAGGGCGTCGCGGCGGACGGTCCCGATCACCGCGCCGGGGCCGTCGGCGTTCGTGCTCGGGTCCGCGGCGTCGACGCCGACGACTCCCGCCACGCGGGGGGTGTCGTAGTCGTCCTTCTCGAAGTCCAGCGCCAGCAGCGGCTCGGCGACGGCGTCGCGGGCAGGGTAGCCCAGGTCGAGCTTCTCGGCGATGGGGTCGACGTGCGAGCCGTTGCCGATCACGGCGCCGTTGTCGGTCAGGCGCAGGCAGTTGTACTCGACGTAGGGGTTGTCCGTCTCGGGGGCGTCGGCGGTCGGGCCGACGGTGACGGTGCCCGGCTCGCGGCCGGTCGCTTTCCGGTTCGGGAACGAACGGGAGGAGACGCGGTAGGCGCCGACCCCCGGTGCGACGACGACGAAACGTCCGACGTACATGGGCAATCGTCGGCCCCAGGATCGAAAGTAGGTGTCGATACGGCTCGGTGCGGTGTGGTCCCAGTGGCGACCGAAACACGGGGATTATGCCCCTCGCCCGCGTGGATCCGTCGATGACAGCAGGGCTCGACGCGGACGTGGTCGGCGCCGACGCGGCCGCCGACCGCCGGGACGAACTGGTCGCGCAGGTCACCGACCACGCCGGCCGGATCGCGCGCGAACTCGCCCGCCTCCAGGGCGGCGACTACGGCAGCCGCGAATTCGACACCGACCGGGGCACCTGGACGCTCAAGTACGAGGGCGGCGACGTCGACTACCTCCGCTTCGACGGCCGCGGCGACGACGTCTACGTCGTCTCCACCAAGCAACCCCCCGACCCCGAGGCGCTCGCCCGGGCCATGGCCGACTACGACGCCTTCGTCGACGCCTTCAACGACTACGTCCGCTCGCTCGACGGCGTTCTCGATGACACCGCCGACGACCTGCCCGCCATCGAGTCCGTCGACTCCGTGGTGGAGGCCCGCGAGCGCATCCTCTCGCGGATGCGCGAAGCGTGTGATCTGATGGCCGAGCAGCTCAACCGCGTCGAGGGCAACGACTACGGCTCGTTTTCCGCTCGCGTCGGGAGCTCCCGCTGGGAACTCAAGTGGGAGGAGAACCGCGCCAGCTACCTCCGCGTCGGCGGCGAGGGCGGCGTGTATCTCCTCTCGCAGTACCAGCCGCCCGCCCCGAAGGACCTGCGCGCCCACGCCGACGATTTTTCGGGTTTCGTCGACGCCTTCAACGAGCACGTCTCCGAGATCTCCGAGAGTCTCGATACCGTCGAGCTGTAGTTCGAGATGTATTTTTCGTTTCAGTTCCGGCCCGTTCGATAGCAACCGGATCGACTGCAGGCGACAGCAGGCGATAAAAGCCCTCGACCCGCTCGCGGTCGCTGAGCGGGATATCCGCGCTCTCGGCACGGCCCGCGCGGATAGGGGCCGCGCAGGCGACTGAACTGCACGCGAGCGCGCCTCGCCCTTTCAGTCCGCCAGGGACAGCACCGCACCCGCACAGCAACCGCAGACGGCCACAGGCCTCCCCAACCGATTCGATGCTCGTCGCAGGCTCCTGCGCGTCTCATCCCTCGCGCGACTGGTTCGAGCGGCCCGCCACGAGGCGGGCACGCTCGACAGCACGCGCCAGTACGGAAAATTAGCCAGCTACAGTTCGACGGCGGTCGACTCCGAGCGCTCGGCAATCTCCTCGGCGGTCAGCTCTCGACCGGCCTCCTGCGAGAGGTAGATCCCCTCCATGATCCGCATGGAGTTGAGCGCGAGGTCGCCGGTCGGGATGGGGTCGTCCACGTCGCCCTCGATGGTGTCGATCCAGTGGGCGAACTGGTCGCCCGTCTCGGCGGTCTCGTAGCCGTCGCCGGCGATGAGGCCCTGGCGGCGCTCGTACTCGTCGAGATCGAGCGAGACGGTCGCCTCGTAGTCGCCCGTCGTCGTGTAGAACTCGAAGGGGTCCAGCTGGAGGCCGCCCTGCGAGCCGGCGACGACGCTGGGGCGGTCGGGGAGGTACATGTGCCAGGCCGCCCGGAGTTCCAGCACCGACCCGTCGGCCAGGTGGGCCGTGCCGACGCCGGCGTCCTCCACGTCGTAGCCCGACTCCTCCAGGCGTCCGGTGTAGGTGTCGCGGTTCTCGCCCACGAGTTCCTCGGCGTAGGCGTCGTCGGTCTTCTCGAAGGTCGCGCCGCCGACCCGCTCCACGTCGGCGTTGCCGAGCAGGTAGAGTAGTTGCCCGAGGACGTAGGTGCCGATGTCGATGACCGGGCCGCCGCCGGCGGACTCCTTCGAGACGAAGCCGGGGGTGCCGTAGCCGTCGATGTACGGGCGGCCGCGCCGCCGCGAGAAGACGCCGCGGGCGTAGTAGGGCTCGCCCAGTTCCCCCTGCTCGACGAGTCGGCTGGCCGCGCGGGTCTCGTCGTCGAAGAGGTCGTAGTTCTGGACGCCGAGGTGGATGCCCGCGGACTCGGCGGCCTCGGCCATGGCCCTCGCGTCGGTGTAGGTGGCGGCCATGGGCTTCTCGGTGAAGATATGTGCCCCCGCGTCGGCGGCGGCCTCGGCGACGGGTCGGTGGAGGTTGTTGTGGACGCAGACGCTCACGGCGTCGACGCCCGCGTCGTCGAGCATCTCCCGGAAGTCGCCGTAGACGGTGGCGCCGTGGTCGTCGGCCAGTTCGGTTGCCGCCTCCTCGTCGATGTCCGCGACGGCGACCACGTCGGCGCCGTCGACCTCGTCGTAGGAGTTGGCATGGGACTGCCCGCGGTTGCCCGCGCCGACGATACCGATCTCGACTGTCATGTTCGCCGATCGGAGGCCGCAGACAAGAACGCGCGCTTCCCGGAGAGTCGCGCCCCGACTCGTCCGCTGTCGGGCGGTCGGCCGGCGGCGTATCGGTGCCGACCGCGTCGCCGGGTCACTCGTCGACGACGACCACGATCCGCTCGCGCTCGCTCTCGGCCGGGCAGTCGTCGGCGCGCTCGACGGGGACCGTCGCGTTCAGCGATTCGACGGTCGTCCGCGAGGGGAGAACCGTCATGTCGGTTCTCAGTCGGCCGTTCCCGCCGACGCTCGACGGGTAGTACGACCCGTTGGACCCGTAGAGGACCGCCGTGTCCGTCCGGGTCGTCCCGTTGAAGACGCAGGCCCGCGCGGCCGGGAGCGAGACCTGCTCGCGGTAGACGAAGCCGTTGTCGACCGTCGCCGAGCCGACGACGACCGCCGTCGACTGCTCCGGGTTCGCGGGCATCTCCGCCGAGCCGTGAACGGTGGTCTCGTAGGACAGCGGACTCGTCCCGAGGTCGGTGGCGACGAGCGCGCCGCCCGCGAGGGCGACCACGACGACCGCCGCGACCGCTTCGCCCCGACGCAGCCTGAAGCGGCGCTCCTCGACGAGGTAGACGGCGACCAACAGCGCGACCAGCGCGAGCGCGACGAACGCGAACGTCCCCGCGGCCCCGAAGCTATGCGTCGACGCCGTATAGCCGGCGGCCCCGGCGACCAGCGCGGCGTACAGCAGGAGCAACCCCTGCCGAAACTGGGTCGCCGCCGCCCCGACCAGCGCGAGCGCGGCCGCCAGCGCGAACAGCGCCGACTGGACGGTCACCGACAGGTCCGGCCCGACCCGCCGCGCGAACACCGCCACCCCGGCCACCACGACCAGCGCGGCGACGAGTCCGCCGACCCGCCGCACGAGCGCTCGCTCGCTCATCGACCCCCCTCCGTCCCCGGACCGCGTGACACTGCAGGCATACCCCGCCGTTCATGTCAGTCCCACTAAACACCTGTGGCCGCGCGGTGGACGGAGTACGGCCTCGGCGTGACTGCTCGTCCGTCGTCGCGATCAGCGCGAGCGACAGCCGGTCGTAGCGGTCGAGCGGGAGGGCCACGCGGACACCCCACTCCCGCTCGACAGAGACCTGCCGCGGACGCGCCGGACCGCGACGCCTCGGATCGTCGGATTCGACCCGGTCAGGGACCGATCGCAGTCGTCAGCATCCAGAGGTTCCAGCCCGTCACGGACACGCCGAGGACCGCGAGTCCGACCGGGATGCCCGCTCGCGCCGGTCGGGACATGCGCCGCCAGACCAGGTACGCGCCGCCGAGCACGAGGAGTTTCGGCACGACCAGCGCGAGGAGCCCGTACCGACCGAGGAGCGCGACCGCGACCGGGTTGCGCTCGGCCAGGCCGGCACCGAGCCCGACCCACGTCGTCGCCAGGTCGCCGAGGCCGAAAAACAGGACGCCGACCAGCCAGCACTCCGAGGAACCGACCGACGGGGAGTCGAGCCGCGGGAGCGACACCGTCCAGGCCATGCCGCTCCGGACGACCGATTCGCCCTTTGTTACGGGTCAGTTTCGCGGCGATGCGACGCGGTAACCGGCCACTACGACCGCGAGATCTGTGACTCCGCCGCAGGTGCCGTGTAGAATCAGTCGCCCGCCGCGGACTGTCCGCTGCCGCCACCGCTCCCGCTCGACAGCGGTGTTCTCTCCACCACGGTCCCGTCGTAGGTCGGGTACTGCTCGACGATCTCCCCGCTCTCCACGTCGCCGTCCTCGACCATCTCCTCCAGCAGCCACCACGCGACCTCGACGTGTTCG
Source organism: Halosimplex pelagicum (assembly GCF_013415905.1). Taxonomy (GTDB): domain Archaea; phylum Halobacteriota; class Halobacteria; order Halobacteriales; family Haloarculaceae; genus Halosimplex; species Halosimplex pelagicum. Next base: position 244,500 of record NZ_CP058909.1, read on the forward strand.
GACTTGACCGTGTAGTACTCCTCGGGGACGCCGAGGGCGTCCATGCGCTCGGCGTCGGCCCACGTCTTCCCGTAGACGAGGGTGCCGTCGTCGGTGATCTCGTCGAAGGGACGGCGCAGCGTGCGGGCCATCCGCTTGAGCCGCCGGCGGTGCTGGGCGGCGTCCTTGAAGACGCTCGTGCAGAAGTACACCTTCTCGTGGTCGCCCATCTGATCGAGGATCTCCTCGCGCGGGCTGTCGACGGCGCTCATGTGCTCGTCGCGCAGTTCGAAGCCCTCCTCCTGCATCCGCCGGTAGTTGCCGTCGGACATCTCGAACTCGTTGATGTTACAGAAGTCCGCCGCCCCCTCGTCGAGGAAGTCGATGAACTCCTGCTCGGGCCGGATGCCGGGAATCTCGAAGGCGGGGGTCAGCCCCTCCTCGCGGGCGATGTAGAGGATCTCTTCCCACTCCGTCCCGTGGAGGTCGCCCCACTGCTCGTAGGGCGGGTGGAAGCGAATCTCGTCGAGGCCCGCCTCCGAGAGGCGGCGCATGTTCTCGCGGCCGCCGGTGATGCCGGTGTAGAGGTGGGTGTGGAAGTCCTCGCCGTACTCGTCCTTCAGCAGAGAGAGATAGCGGGTCGTGCGACCCATCGCCTCCTGGGGCTCGCCGCCGGTGATGGAGGCGCCCAGCGCGTCCATGCGCTCGGCCTCTTCGAGCACGTCGTCGTCGGACTCGACGGGACGCTCGTTGGCGTAGACCTGGTTGACGTTCTTGCGGTTCTCGCCGAGGGGACAGTAGAAACAGTCGCGCTGGTCGCAGTAGCCGTAGACGAACAGGACCATCTTCCCGCCTTTGGCGCACTGTTCGCAGCCCTCGGATATCATTGCCCCTACCTATCCCGTCGAGCGGGAAAAGTCGTGCGTTCCCGAACCGGGAGTGTGAACCGCTGACGACCGTCGCCCGCACGAACCGGAAACCCCGACCGCGAGCGCGGCCCTATTAGGGCCACACCCGTTCGAATCGGCCAGTGAGCCGGACCGAGTCGCGCCCCGAGAGACTGGCGGCATCCGTGGACGGTCGCCATGGCTGACTCGACCGATCGCCGCGAGCGTCTGCTGTGGACGGTCGCCATCTTCGCGTTCGTCACGACCGACGCCGTCGGCTTCCAGTTGCGCGGTGCCCTGCTGCCCAGCATCGAGGAGAGCTTCGAGGTCTCCCAGGCGCTGCTCGGACTCGTCGCCACCGCGGGTACCCTCGGCTTCGTCGCCTCGGTACTGGTCGTCGGGCTAGTCGCCGGCCGCATCGACATCTACCGCGCGCTGGTGGGGAGCGCCGCCGTCGTCGCGGTCGGCGCCGTCCTCACCGGGATCGCACCGGTCTTCCTCGTCTTCCTCGCGGCCCTGTTCCTCCGCGGGGTCGCCACCGGGCCGTTCCGCGCGCTCGACCGGGCGGTGCTGGGCCACCTCTACCCCGACGGCCGCGCGCGGATCTTCAACCGCTACGCCCTCGTCTGGGCGGCCGGCGCCGCCGCCGGCCCGCTGGTTGTCACCGCGGCGCTGGCGGCCGGGAACTGGCGGTTCGCCTACGGCGTCGTCGCCGTCGGCTTCCTCGTCTCGACGGTCCTGCTCGTCCGCCTCGATCTGCCCGACTCGGTCGCGACCGAGCGGGAACTCACCCTCGATGACCTCCGGGAAGTCGTCCGCAAGCCCGCCGTCGCCGGGATGACCGGCGTGCTCGTGTTCAACGGCGGCATCGAGGGGACGCTGTTCACCTGGCTCCCCTACTTCGCCGCCCGGCAGCTCCCCGCGGCGGAGGCGAACCTCGTCCTCTCGACCTTCCTCGCGGCGTACGTCCCCGGTCGCCTGGCCTACAGCTACCTCGCCGACCGCACCGGCCGCACGCTCGATATCGTGCTCGTGACGCTGACGCTCACGATGCCCGCGCTTCTGGCGACGATCTACCTGGCGAGCGGGCGCTGGCTGTTCGTCGCCGTCTTCGCGCTCGGGCTCGTGATCTCGGCGACGTTCCCCACGCTCTCGGCGTTCGGCATGAACGCCGCCCCCGAGTACAGCGGCCCGGTCAACGCCATCTCGACGAGCGCCGGCTACATCGGCATCGCGCTCGTCCCGCCGCTGGTCGGCCTGCTGGCGGAACGGGTGGGTCTGCGAGCGGCGCTCGGAATTTTGCCCGCGTTGCTGGTCGCCATGCTCGTCGTCGCCGTGGTGACGCGGGTGTATCAGGCTCGGCGCGGCGCGCCGACGTGAGCGGCCCCGTCCCGATAGTACGGTCCTGCCACCGCGCGCTAGAGCCCCGAAGACTGATACAGGGCCGTTGCCTACCCACGATCGATGCTGCTGGTCCTGTGCGTGGACCTCGACGACGACCTCGGTCGGAAGACGGGCGTCGAGACGCCGGTGGTCGGCCGCGACGCCGTCGAGGCCGCGGCCGTCGATCTGGCGACCGCCGACCCCGAGGACAGCGACGTGAACGTCCTCTTCGAGGGGCTGCACATCGCCGACCGGATCACCGACGAGTCCGTCGAGGTGGCGGCGGTGACGGGCGTCGACGGCAGCGACGTGGCCGCCAACCGCGCCGTCGGCGAGGAGCTCGACGAGGTGCTCGCCGGCCTCGTGACCGGCGAGGACGTGCGCGCGATGGTCGTCACCGACGGCGCCCAGGACGAGTCGGTGCTCCCGGTCATCCGCTCGCGGGTGCCCATCGACGGCGTCCAGCGCGTCGTCGTCCGCCAGGCCCAGGACCTGGAATCGATGTACTACACGATCAAGCAGGTGCTCGACGACCCCGAGACCCGGGGGACGATCCTCATCCCGATGGGCATCCTCCTGCTCATCTACCCGCTGTCGCTGCTGGCGGAGCGACTGGACATGCCCGGCGCCGTCTTCGGCGTCACGTCGGCGCTTATCGGCTTCTACCTGCTGTCGCGCGGGCTGGCGCTGGGCGAGCGACTCGACTCGTTCGTCGACCGGGTTCGCGAGGGGCTCTACGCCGGGCGCGTCTCGCTGGTGACGTACTTCGTGGCCGGCCTGCTGTTGATGATCGGCGGGTTCACCGGCGTCCAGACGGTCCAGGACCTCCAGTCGGGCCCCGGCGACGCGCTGACGGTCATCGAAGTGATCGCGGCGATGGTGTACGGGTCGCTGCGCTGGTTCGCCGCCGCGGGCGTGACGAGCAGTTTCGGCCGCGTCGTCGACGGCTACATCGACGGCGAGTTCGAGTGGCGCCACCTCAACGCGCCGGTCTACGTGCTGGCCATCGCCTTCATCCTCCACGGGGTCACTAGCTTCCTCCTCGCCTACGGCGACCTGTCGTATCTCGCCTTCACCCTCACCGGCGCGACGCTGCTGGGGCTGGCCAGCACCTTCGCGTTCGCGCTGGCGGAGTCGCGCTTCGGCGGGCGCGTCAATCCGACCTGACCGTCGAGTGGCCTGGTCGAGCGGTCGACCGCCCCCGGTCTAGAAGTCGAGGCGGCCGGCGGTGAACCGCAGGTCGACCTCGCTCCCCTCGACCGTCGCCGTCCCAGACAGCCTGGTCTGGCTCCCGCTCAGGTCGACCAGCCCCGCGCCGTCCAGCGGCTCGCGCGAGGCCGCGACCGCCCGCTCGCCGTCCTCGGTCCGGAGCCCGACGTACAGCGACTCGCCGGGTTCGAGCGGCGCCGCCAGCGTCACCGTCCGGCGGGTGCCGTCGTGCCGGAACGTCAGTTCCGTGTCGGCGGGCACCGCCGGGCCGCCGGTCAGCGTGACGTTCAGTGCGGTGCCGTCGGGCGTCTTCTCGACGACGCCGCGGGGGACCCGGTCGAACCACGGTGGCCGCGGCACCGAGTCGACCCCCCACTCGTAGTCGAAGTTGTAGGCCTGGGCGACCGACTCGTTCTCGCCGACCTCGCCGGTCAGCCGGTGGATACGACCGGAGTCGTCGACGAGCAGCCGTCCGGTGTAGTGGTCCAGCGAGTCGCCGAGCCCCTTCGGACCGGTCATCCGGAGCGCGTGGAGCGTCCGCCCCTCGTGCTCGGTCGTCCCGTTCCAGACGTAGTTGCTCGTGCCCAGCCGGATCCCCAGCGCCAACCTGATCCCGTCGGTCGGCCGGGTCGACCCCATCGACGTGTTGAACGTCGAGTCCATCTCGTAGGGCGCACCGATGAGCGTCCGGTTCGAGACGAGCACGCCGTCGCGGAACCAGGCGACTCCCTGCTCGTCGCGCTCGTAGCTCGCGGCGCCCGCGCTGTAGAGGACCTGCGTGTCGTTCCCGTTGCGGTGTGCGAGCCGCCAGCCGGTGGCGTTGGCGGCCTCGAAGTGCGCGACCACCAGCGCCGTCTCGTTGACGCTGCCGTCCGCGTTGACGCCCGGCGGCAGCGACTGTCCCCCGCCCGGCGTCGCACGCGCCACGGGTGTCAGCGTCGGGAACGATGTCTCCGTCCCCGCTCCCGTGGCCGTCTCCGCGTCGGTCGACCCGCCGTCGTCCGCGCTCGCTCCGGGCGTCGGCGCGTCGGTCGATCCGGTCGTCGGCGCGTCGCCCCCGGCTGGCGTCGCGGTCCCACCGCCGAGCGCCCCGCAGCCCGACAGGACGACCAGCGCCGCCACCACCAGTGTCACTCCCCAGTCACGTCGCATACCCCGAGTCGGCGCACGGGTCGGTGTAATCCGTTTCGGTTCCCCGGTCGTCCGCCGGGAGACCGGAGTCCTATCGGTCTCGGGCTTGACTCGCGAGGAAGCCGCAGCCGGCGATCAGGACGACGACGCCGCCGAGCAACACCGTCCCGCTCCCGATCGCGGTCCCGAGGACGATCCCCGTCCACGCGAGGCCGAAGACGCCGTGGGCCAGCGCGAACAGCCGCCGACCCCGTCGGTAGAAGACGACGGCGCCTAGCAGCAGCGCGACCGCGAGGACGGCCGCCGAGAGCGCGACCGGCCGCACGCGCAGTCCGCCGACCGGGACGGGCCCGACCACCGGTTCGAGCAGGAAGGTCAGCCCCGCGAGGCCGACGAGCGCCCCGACGGCGGCCGGTCCGGGTTCGAGGTCGAGCGTGTCGGTCACGGCGCGCCGTTGGGACCAGACCGGCGTGAACGTTCCGACCGGTCCCGGACGTGGGGCACGGCCGCGACCGCCGTCTGTGACGCTCTCGCCCCCGGCGACGGTACTTTTATCGCGTCCGCCCCGCTACGCGCTGTCGTGTCAACGATCGGACGAGGGTGTTATCGGGCGACCCGTGGGCGGCCGCGACAGTGGCCCCCGCCGGTCGCTCGGGGGGTTCGGAACCGACGATGACGGACGGGAATTCGGGGAGCGCCGACGGCGGAGCGGAGCCATCGATCGACGACGGGTCGATCGACGGCGGAGCGACGGAATCCGGGTCGGCGGGTCGCGGAGCGGTCGCCGACGCGGTCCGAGCGCGCCGGTGTGTCGCCGTGGCGCTCGCGGACGGCCGCGTCGTCGACGCGACGGTCCCGCTCGACGACGCCCTGGGCGTGGACCCGGCGGTCGCGGCCGGCGAAGCGGACTTCTACGACGGCCTGGCGGCCGCAGCGACCGACGGCGGGCCGGTCGAGCGGGTCGCGGCGGCGGCCGCCGAGGGCGCGGCGACCGACGGGACCGCGGTGGCGGTCGAGACCGACGCGGGCCGGCGAGTCTTCCGCCACGTCGGCCTGGCGTGTCCCCCCGACTCGGCCGCCGACCGGCTGGCGCTGTTCGAGGACGTGACGCGGGCCCGCGAGCGGGCCGACCGACTCGACCTGTTCGAGACGCTCGCCGAGCGCGCCCGCGACGGCCTGTTCGCGACCGACGGCGCGGGCCGGATCGCCCACTGCAACGAGTCGTTCGCGTCCTGGCTCGGCGCCGACCCGGCGACGCTCGTCGGGCGGCCGGTCGAGCGGTTCGTCGCCGAGCGCGAGCGGCCCGCGTGGGCGGCCGCGGTCGGCGACCTCGACCCCGAGACCGAGCTGACTCGCGAGTTCGAGTTCCGGTGGCGAGGGCCGCGCGTCGGGCTCTCGGTCGCGCTGACCGGACGGCCGGGCGGCGGCGTCCTCGGCGCGGTCCGCCGTCCCGGCCACGAGGCCGAGCGGGCCGACCGCGTCGAGCAGTACCGGACGCTCGTCGAGAACGCCGCCGACCCGATGTGGGTCGTCGACGCCGACGACCGGATCGCCCTCGCCAACGCGGCGATGGGCGAGTTCCTCGGCGCCGACCCCGCGGACCTGGAGGGGCTAGCGGTGAGCGACCCGGTCCCGGCCGCGGCGGCCGAACGGATCGACGCGGCCCTGGAGACCGTTCGCGCGGGCGACCGCCGCCGGTGGCACGACACCGACCTGCGGCTCCCGGACGCGGAGGGTCGGGACCGCCGGTTCGAGGCCACCTTCGGGCCGGTGCGGGCCGACGGGGCGGTCGTCGGGACGGTCGGGACCTTCCGGGACGTGACCGAGCGCGAGCGCCGCCGGACGGAACTCGAACGGCTCCGGCGGCTGCTCGCCGGCGTCGTCCGCACGGACATCGCCGACGGCGTCCGCGAGATCGGCGATCTGGCCGGCCGCCTGGCCGAGACCGTCGACGGCGAGCCCGCGACGCTCGCGGCGGCGATCCGCGACCGCGCCGACGCGCTGGCGGCGCTGGTCAGCAAGACCGCGGCGGTCGACCGCATCGTCGACACCGACCCCGAGCCGACGACCGTCGCCCTCGACGAAGCCGTCGACCGCGCGGTCGCGTCGGTCGACGGCGGTGCGGCGGCGACCGTCGACGTGGACGTGCCGTCGGTCGACGTTCGGGCCGTCCCGGTCGTCGACCTGGCGGTCCGCAACCTCCTCGACAACGCGCTCCGCCACGCCGGCGAGGCGCCGGCCGTCTCGGTGACGGCGGCGGTCGACGAGCGGTCGGTGACCCTCTCGGTCGCCGACGACGGCCCGGGGATCCCCGACGCGGAGCTCGCGGCGCTCGAACGCGGCGCGGAGACGCCGCTCGAACACGGCAGCGGCGTCGGCCTCTGGCTCGTCGAGTGGGTCGTCGCCAAATCGGGCGGCGACCTGTCGTTCGCCACCGACGACGGCACCCGCGCGACGGTCCGGTTCGACCGCGCCGACGCGGCCGACGGTCCGCTGAGCGGGTCCGACGACGAGGGCGCGAGGACGGCCGACCGCGGCGACGCCGACGTGCGCGTCTGTCACCTGGACCCGGACCGCTCGGCGACGGCGCGGATCCGCGAGGCCGCCGCCGGCGTCGGCTCGACCGTCGCGGTCGAGCGCGCCGGAGGCGTCGACGGCGCCGTCGACGCCCTGGCGACCGGCCGCGTCGACTGCCTGGTGACCGACCGCCTCGACGACCCCGGCTGGGACCGCCTCGCCGACGCGGCCGCGGCGGCCGACGCCCCCGTGGTCTGCTACGCCGGCGCCGCCCACGCCGGCGACGAGGCGCGCCTCACCGCCGTCGACAGCCTCGTCGAGAAGGGGACGGGGACCGCCCCGGCCGCGTTTCTCGTCGAGAAAGTCCTCGCACTCGTCGGCGCGGACGGGGACGCGCGCCGAGAGGGAGACACCGGAGCGGAGGCGGCCGGGAGCGACAGCGAAGCCGCCGCCAGCGCCGCCGGGCCGTCCGCTGTCGAAGTCGACGAAACCGCCGAGCCGTCCGCCGGTGCGGCGCTCCGCGTCGCGACCGACGCGGGGACGGTGACCCGCGTGCCGGACGGCCATCCCGGGTTCGACGACGCGGCCGACCCGCCGGCCGACGGGGAGGGCGCGGCGGTCACGACCGCGACCGTCGGGACGAGCCGACGCCGCGTCGGCGAGTGGGCCCCGACGCTGTCGGTCGACGGCGACGACCTCCGGGTGCGCTACGCGCGGGACCTGACGCCGGCGGTCGCGCGCGAGCGCCGGTGCGCGCTGCTGTCGGCGCTGGTCGACCACGCCCGCGACCGCGTCTCGGTCATCGACGCGAACGGCGAGGTGGTGTACCACAACGAGGCGTTCGCCGACGCGCTGGGCCACGAGGACATGGTCGGGGTCCACTCGGCGGAGTTCATGGCCCCGGGCGAGCTGGAGAAGGGGCAACTGGCCGTCCAGCGGTTGCTCGCGACGCCGGAGCTGGACAGCGAGGCCCTCGACGTGGCCTTCGAGACGGCCGACGGCGACCGGGTCACGCTGGCGGTCCACTTCGCGGTCCGGCGCGAGGCCGGCGAGTACGCCGGCGTCGTCAACGTCGCCCGCGACGTGACCGGCGCGGCCGCGGACCCGCGGCTCGAACGCTATCGGACGCTCGTCGAGAGCGCCGGCGACCCGATGTTCGTCGTCGACGCCGACGGCCGGCTAGCGCTGGTCAACGAGGCGCTCGAACGCCTGCTCGGTCGCCCCCGGTCGGCGCTGCGGGGCACCCACGTCGAGGCCGCCTTTCCGACCGTCACCGCGGACGGCAACCGAACCGTCGACGGGGGCCGGGGCTCGGACGGCAGCTCGGGCAGCGACGACGAGGGGGGCCGCGACCGGGACCCGGACGGCGACGCCGAGGAGTGGTGGCGGCCCGCCGGCGTCGACCAGACCTTCTGCGCGCGCGTCCGGGGCGCCGACGGCGACCGCCACCGCTACGAGCTGACCGTTGCCGACCCCGACGCCTTCGACGGGGCCGTCTGCACCTGCCGGGAGGTCACCGCCCGCGAGCGCCGCGCCGCGGAGCTCGCCCGGCTCAAGCGGGTGCTCGGCCGGGTCCTCCGGCACAACCTCCGCAACGAGCTCACGCTCGTGACCGGCCACGCCCAGCTCGTCGCCGACGCGCTGGCCGACGGCGACGAGACCGGTGGCGACGGCGCCGAGGATACCGGTGACGGCACCGACGACACCGACGACACAGACGACCCGCTCGCGCTGGCGCGGTCGATCCAGCGCGCGAGCGACGACCTCGCGGCGACCGCGACGACCGCCCGCACGGCCGAGCGGGCGCTCGGACCCGGCGACACGGAGCGAACCCAGTCGCTCTCGGCCGTCGTCGACGCGGCCGCCGAGGCGGCCGCCGAGCGCCGCCGACCGGTGGCGGTCTCGGCGACCCTTCCGCCCGAGTGCTCCGTCGTCGCCCCGCCGTCGCTCGTGACCGCGCTCGAAGCCCTGTTCGGCGCGCTCGCCCGGGACAGCGACGCCGACGCCCCGACCGTCCGCGTCCGGGCGAGCGAGGCCGACGGGCGGGTCGACGTCCGCGTCTCGCTCCCGGGCTCGGGGATCGACCGCGAGACCGTCGACCCGTTCGTCGCGCGCGAAGTGGCTCTCGACCGCCACGGCGACGCCGGCGCCTGGCTGTTCGCCTGGGTCGTCGACCGGGCGGACGGACGCGCGCGCCTCGACGAGTCCGACGAACCCTCCGCTGTCGTCGTCTCCTTGCCCGCCGCGGACGACGCGCCGGCCGGCGACTCCCCGACGGAGTGACGCCGCCCCGACCTATCGGTTCCCGATAGCAACTAACATGGACGTGGCAACTGATCGATCTGTATGGACGGGTTCACCTTCCGTGGGTACTACGGGTCGCGGGCGACGGACCGGACGGGGCCGGCGGTCCCCGCACGAGCGGGAAACGCTGCGGCGGCGGGCGATGCGGCGACCGGCGGGGTGACCGACGGTGCGGCGACCGACGCGGCGTCGTCGCTCCCGGCGCCGCTGGAGGCCGTCGGTCCCCGGCTGGCGTCGCCGGTCGGGACCGCCCAGGACCGCGAGGGAAACGTCTGGATCGCCGACGCGGGGCACAACCGCTTGCTCGTCGTCGACGACGGGCTGGAGCGGCTGCTGGCCGTCGTCGGCGGCGTCGGGACGGAGCCGGGCCGCTTCGACCTCCCGATGCGGCTCGCCCACCACCCGACCGCTCGCGCGGTGTACGTCGCCGACACCGGCAACGGCCGGCTCCAGCGGCTCGACTACGAGTACGACGGGGCGGCCCCCCGGGTGACCGCCGCCGAGGCGTTCGCCGCGGACGGCCCGTTTCACCCCAACGGCGTCGTCGCCCACGAGTACTGGGACGGCGTCCGAGTGATCGCGGCCGACGAGTTCTACCACGAGGGGAGCGACCTCCGGGGGCGGCTGGTCGTCTTCGACGAGGCGGGCGAGCAGGTCCGGTCGTTCCGCGCGGTCGGCGACGACAACCCGACGCCGCTGTACTGGCCCCAGGGGCTCGACACCGACGACGAGGGCCGGATCTACGTGGCCAACACCGGCTACGGCGTCCTCCACGACGGCCCGACCGGGCCGCCGAAGCTCGCGACGGTCGTCCGCTGCGACCGGACCGGCGCGGCGGCGCCCTTCGAGGGACTCGCCGACGAGACCCTCGCCGAGCTGCCGATGCCCCGCGACGTGGCCGTCGTCGGGTCGGGCGCCGACGCGCAGATATTCGTCCCCGACGCGGCGACCGGGCGTGTCCACACCTACACGAGCGTCGGCATCGCCGACGGCGTCGTCCCCGAGGACGGTGAAGACATCCGCGCGAACGCCGCCCTCGAAGACGGGATCGGGCTCCCCCACGACGGAGGGATCCCCCACGACGGGCGCGGGCGGGGGGACGACTCCGACCCGGCCGACGCCGCGGGTCAGGACCGATTCCGGGGCCCGGTCGGGATCGACGACTTCGAGGGGGTCTCGGTGCCGAACTCCGACGCCGACGACCCGACGCTGGCGGTGCTGACGGCGGAGGCGCTCGCCCAGCGGGTCGGGGCCTACGCCGTCGACATCCACACCGAGTCGGCCCGGCGGCTCGGGTCGGTCGGCGCCCCGCGCGACGGACCGGGGCAGTTCTCGGCCCCCACTGGTTCGACGGTCGTCGACGACCCCGAGTCGCCGCTCGGTCGCTGCGCGCTCGTCGGCGACGGCGGGAACGGGCGCCTCCAGCGCGTCGCGTTCGGCGACGCGACCGGCGAGAGCGACGACTCAACCGCCGTGACCGACGGCGGTTCCGTCGCCGACGCCGACCGCGACGGCGACCGCCCCGGCGGCGACCGCTCCGGCGGTCGCGTCGACCCGGTGGCGCTCCCGGCGACGCGGTTCCCGTTCGGGCTGGCCTACTGGCCCGCGGGCACCGGCGGCGGGGGTCGGCTGTTCGTGACCGACTACACCGCGCACTACCGCGAGGCCGACAGGACCGGCCAGATCCACGTCTACGCCGTCGACGAGGCGCCCGCCGGCGGGAGTGGCGAGGACGGCGACGCCGGTACCGGCGCGGGCGCCGGCGTCTCGCTCACCCTCGTCGACTCGTTCGGTCCCTGGGGGATGGGCGAGGGCGAGGCGAAGCTCCCGCGGGGGATCGCGGTCGACCCGCGGGGCGAGGGGGTGGCCCGGGTCTGGGTCGCCGACTCGGCGAACGGCCGGATCGGCGTCTGGGACTACGACCGCGTCCTCGACGGCGCGCAGGCGCGCGGGGACCGCGGCTGTTTCGGGTACGTCGACGGCGGCTTCTGGAACCCCTCGGACGTGGCCGTCGGCGAGCGCGGGGTCTACGTCGCCGACGAGAACAACAACCGCCTCCAGCGGTTCGACGGCGACGACTGGCACCCCGTGGGTGAGCCGGGCTACGACGGCGACCGCGAGTTCCTCCTGCCCATCTCTGTCGCCGCCCGCGACGACCACCTGTTCGTCCTCGACCTGGTGAGTCGCTCGGTCCGGGTGTTCGCCGAGGACGCGGCGGCCGACGGCGGGCTACGCCCGGTCGACGAACACCGGGCGTTCGGCGGCGACGCCGCCGCCGGGGAGCTGTGGCTCCCCTATCTGCTGTCGGTCGGCGACGCCTCGGACGCGGCGGGCGTCGACGTCGTGGTACCGGACTCGACGCTACACGTCGCACAGCACTACGCGTGGAACGGCGCGTGAGGTGAGGAGAGCGCGGCCGCTGACGGAGCGGCGACGCGAAAAAGCGAGCGGGCGAATTCGAACGGCGTCGGCTACCAGAGCTTTTCGATGTTCTGGCGGCTACGCCGCCAGAGCCCGAGGAACTGGCCTCAGGCCAGTTCCTCGATGTTGTCGACGATGGCGTCGGCGTACTCGTCGGTGCCGAGCTTCTCGGCGTCGTCGAGCTGTCGTTCGAGGTCGTAGGTGACCTTGCCCGAGGAGATGGTCTCCTCGACGGCGTCGCGAACGAGGTCGGCGGCGTCCTTCCAGCCCATGTAGTCGAACATCAGGCGGCCGGAGAGGGTCATCGCGGTCGGGTTGGCCATGTTCTGGCCGGCTCGCTTCGGCGCGGAGCCGTGGACCGGCTCGGCGAGCACGCGGGCGTCACCGAAGTTCGCGCCGGGCGCGATACCGAGGCCGCCGATCTGTGCGCCGGCGGCGTCGGAGAGGTAGTCGCCGTTGAGGTTCGGCATGGCGAGCACGGAGAACTCGTCGGTGCGCAGCTGCATCCACTGGAGCATCGCGTCGGCGAGTCGCGACTCGACCATGACGGCGTCCTCGGGGATGTCGATCTCGTCCTGGGTCTCCCACAGGGAGTCGGGGGCGGCGAAGACCTCCTCGTCGGGGTACTCCTCCTCGGCGACCTCCATGCCCCACTCGGTGAACTGCCCCTCGGTGAACTTCATGATGTTCCCCTTGCCGACGAGCGTGACCTTGTCGCGGTCGTGCTCGATGGCGTAGTCGATGGCCTTCCGGACGAGGCGCTTGGAGCCGAACTCCGTGATCGGCTTGATACCGATGCCGATCGGGCCGTCGTGCATGACGTCGTCGAAGCCCATCTCGTCTTCGACGAACTCGCGGACCTGTTCGACTTCCTCGGTGCCCTCTTCCCACTCGATGCCGGCGTAGACGTCTTCCGTGTTCTCACGGAAGGTGACCATGTCCATCTCCTCGGGCGACTTCATCGGCGACGGGACGCCGTCGAGGTAGTAGGTCGGCCGAACGTTCGAGTAGAAGTCGAGCGTCTGGCGCAGGGCGACGTTCAGCGAGCGGAAGCCGGCGCCGACGGGTGTCGTCAGCGGGCCCTTGATGGCGACGCGGTGCTCGTCGATGGCGTTGACGGTGTCGTCGGGGAGGTTCTCGTCGTACTTCTCCCGGCCGGACTCGCCGGCGTAGACGCGCATCCAGGAGATCTCTCGGCCCGTGGCGTTCGCGGCGGCCTCCAGCACCTTCTGTGCGGCCGGCCCCACGTCCTTCCCGATGCCGTCCCCGTGGATGATCGGGACGATCGGGTTCTCCGGCACGTCGAGTTCGTCGGCGTCCTCGTCGACGACCTGAATCGGCGTTCCGTCAGACGGAACCTCAACCTTGTCGTACTCGAATCCCATAATCCGCCCTTCCACGGTCGGGCCTAAAGGACTGCCGTTTTCTCTGAGGGCGATCCGCCGGAACGAACCCGCCCGCTGCCCGAATTTGTTCGGAATCGTCGAACGACATTTCGACGATGCCCGAGGGGTGTGTCGACGATCCCCGCGCCCCGGGGGAAGATTTATCAGCGAGACTGGGGAACGGGCGCCTATCGGGGGTGACGCGGTGAGCAAGTACCTGCGCGGTCCGTCGACGGTGCTGGTGGTGGCGGGGGACGACGCGTTGCGCGACGCGGTCGCGAGCGCGGTCGAGCGGTGGTCGTTCCCCTCGCCGGTGACGAGCGACGTCGTCCGCGCGGCGGCGGCGACCGACACCGACCCCGCGGTCGGGGCGGTCGCGGTCGCCGACCCCGCGAGCGCGCTGGACCGACTCGCCGACGACGAGTCGGTCGGCTGTCTCGTCGTCGACGATACGCTCGCCGACCCGGTCGGCTGCGTCGCCGCCGTCGCCGACGAGCACCCGGACCTCCCGGTGGTCGTCTACGCCGCCGACGGCGACGAATCGCTCGCCAGCGCGACGACGCGGGCCGGCGCGTTCGCGTACCTCCCCCATTCAGGCGATCCGGCCGCCTCGACCCACGAGGATCTGCTGGAGACGGTCGCCGAGGCGCTGACCACTCACGACAGGCGCTACCGCGCGGCGACCGACCGCGACATGCTCGACGCGGTCCTCTCGGAGCTCGAACTGCCGATCTACGTCAAAGACGAGCGGGCGCGCCACCTGAAGATGGCCGACGTACACGGCGCGCCCAGCCCCGTCGAGGCCGTGGGCAAGACCGACTGGGAGCTGTACTCCTGGGACGAGGCGGCGAAGGTCGAGGCGCTGGGCGACGACCGGCTCGTCATCGACGAGGGCGAGGAGATCCGCGACCGCGAGGAGTGCCACGGCCCCCCCGAGGCCGGCCGCTGGCTCCGCACGACGAAAGTGCCCTGGCGCGACGGCGACCGGACCCGCGGGCTCGTCGGCGTCACGCTGGACGTGACCGACGAGAAGCGCCAGATACGCGACCTTCGGGCGCAGAACCGCCGGCTCGACGACTTCACGAGCTTCGTCGCCCACGACCTGCGCAACCCGCTGCACGTCGCGATGGCCTACCAGGAGTTCGCCCGCGAGGGCGACCCCGAGGCCGCCGAGCGGGTGAGCGACGCCCTCGACCGGATGGCGGAACTCGTCGAGGACGTGAGCGAACTCGCCGCCTCCAGCGGCACCGCGCCCGCCCCCGTCGGCGGCGTCGAGGTCGGCTCGTTCCTCCAGGTCGTCTGGGACGAGGTCGCCACCGCCGCGGCGACGCTCGAGGTCGAGCTCCCGCCGGAGACGGTCCTCTACACCAATCGCCTCCAGCTGAAACCGCTGTTCGAGAACTGCTTCGAGCGCTGTCTGGAGCGCGCCGGCCCCGACGTGACCGTCCGCGTCGGCTCGACCGACGACGGCTTCTTCGTCGCCGACGACGGCCCGGCCGTCCCCGACGACGAGCGCGAGGAGCTGCTCGAAGCCGGCTACGACACCGCCGCGACCGGGGCCGATCTGGCCATCGTCTCGGAGGTCGCCGACACCCACGGCTGGGACCTCCGGATCGACGAGAGCCGCGACGGGGGCGCGCGCTTCGAGTTCGGCAACGTCCTGCTGGTGACCGACCCCGACCCGATCCCGGGGACCGGACGGGCGCGGCCGCTGACGACCGGCCGGGACGTGGGACGGGTGCTCAACGCCGGGGAGTCCTCCCACGACGAGTCGGTCGACCGCTGGACGCTCCGGGCGGCCGGCGACAACCTCCTCGGACGGGTCAACGAGTGTCACTTCCGGTGGGCCTCGATCCGCGGCCCCTGCCGCGTCGAGGCGCGTCTCGACGAGTTCGCCGCGCCCGCCGACCGGAGCAAGGCCGGGGTGATGCTGCGCGACGACGCCGGCGAGTCGGCGACGTTCGGCTACGTCGGCCGGACCGGCGACGGCCGCACGGAGGTGTGCTGGCGGACCGCCGACGGCGAGCCCACCCGCGCGCAACTGCTGGAGAGCGGCGAGCGCAACTTCGAGTGGTTCGCCGTCGAGCGGACCGGCGACCGCGTCACCGTCTTCGTCTCTCCCGACCGCGAGGAGTGGCACGCCGTCGACCAGCGCTCGGTCGATCTGGACGACCCCGTCTGCGGCGGCCTCGCCGCCTGCTCGACCATGATCGGCGCCTACTGCGAGGCCACCTTCGACCACGTCTCCGCCGTCGAACTCGACGGGGAGTGAGGGTGGAGACGGTGCGTCTGCTGACCGGCGGCGATCGACTCGATAATGACCACATCCACAGCGACCGAACCGACGGCGACCGCAAACAGCGTGAAAGCCCCGACGCGTTCGGCTCCCGGGGCTCGCTGCGCGCGCTCCCTTCGGTCGCGTGCTAGCGTCGCCCGGGTTCGCCGAACGCGTCGCCCCTTTCATTCCCACCCGTGTCGGCTGACCGGCCAGTCTGAGCGGGTGGGAATGAAAGGGGCGGCCGTCTCGACGACGGCGGCTGACGCAAGCACCGCAACGAGCGTAGCGAGTGAGGAGCGCAGCGAAGCCCCCGAGTCGAGACGGGCGGGGCTTTCACGCTGTCTGCGGTCACGATCGAGCCGGCGGTGCTGTGGGCTGTTGCGGTCACGGAACCGGTCACTCCGTTCGCGGCTGCGGTAGCGTCCACACGATTCGCAGTCTCGACTGCGTCGCCGTCGGTTCTCGGGCACACAACTCCTGATCGCGGGACACCGAACTTATGCCGCCGGGCGCGGCACCACCAGACATGCAACTCATCGCCCACGGCGGGGCGGGGTCGCCGCCGGACGAGCCCGCCGAGCGCCAGGCAGTGCTGGACGAGGCCGTCGCCCGCGGCGCCGAGGAATCGGACCCGGTCGCGGCGGTCTGCGCCGCGGTGCGCGTCCTCGAAGTCGACCCGTCGTTCAACGCGGGGGTCGGCAGCGCCGTCCAGAGCGACGGCATGATCCGCACGGACGCTGGACTGATGACTGCCGACGGCGACGTGGGGGCGGCGGGCGCGATGCCGGAGGTGTGCCACGCCGTCGAGGTGGCCCGGGCGGTCCTGACCGACACCCCCCACGTCATGCTCGCGGGCGAGCGGGCGGTCGCGTTCGCCCACGCGGTCGGCGTCGAGACGGGCCTGGACCTGTGGGCCGACCGCACCCGCGAGCGGTGGGGCGACACCGAACCGCCGACCGGCGACCCCGAGGCTCATCTGCAGTGGGTCCGCGATCGGTTCGCGAGCGACGAAAACGCGAGCGGCGACGAGAGCGACGCCGAGGCCGGGGACCACCCGCCGCGAGCTGACCCACACGACCACGACACCGTCGGCGCGGTCGCCCGGGCGGGCGACGAGATTGCCGCTGCTACCTCCACGGGCGGGCGCTGGTTCGCGCTGGCGGGCCGGGTCGGCGACGTGCCACAGGTCGGCGCGGGCTTCTACGCCAGCGAGGCGGGCGGGGCGAGCGCGACCGGCGCCGGCGAGGACATCGCCCGCGAGGGGCTGGCCCGGCGGGCGGTCGACCTGCTGGAGCGAGGGGCCGACGCCGAGGCGGCCGCGCGGCTGGCGATCGACGAGTTCGACGACGCCGCGGAGGGCGACGCGGGGATAATCGTGATGGACGCCGACGGCGGGGCGGGCGAGGCGTACAACAGCCCGGCGATGCAGACGGCGCGAGAGGGGTGAGGGCCGGAGCACCCTCGGGGTCAGGTCCGCGTCTCCAGGCGGATCCCGTAGAGGATGGCGAGCGTGCCGAGCAGCTGACTCACCTCCGAGACGGCGCCGACGGCGAGTTCGAACGGGGGCGAGGAGCCGGCGACCAGCGTGGCGAGAAATCCGAGCCACGGGACGACCATGATCAGCACGAAACCGACGGCGACGAACGCCATCGCGCGGCTGCCGGTGCGCCGGTACCCCTGGTAGGCGATGTAGCTGATGACGACGCCGGCCAGCGCCGAGGTCAGGTCGACGCCGAGCAACGCGACTTCGGCCCACGTGAAACTGCTCTGGAGCGGGAGCGACGCGAACGCGGTCGCGGGCGGTGGCAATAGCGGTGTCATAGGTCTTCGATGAGTCGGGTGAACGCGTCGGCCATGCTGTCGCGGCGCTCGACGGCGACCTCGAACCCGTCGTCGGTCACGTCGACGGTCACCCGGTCCAGCGTCGCCTCGTAGGTGCTGTGGTGGCCGCCGTCGTCGAGTTCCGTGTGTTCGACCACGAGGTCGCGAGCCGCCAGGTCCTCGATCCGGCGGTAGACCGTCGTCTCGGAGACGCCGCAGCGGTCGGCGATCTCCGCGGCCGACAGCGGTCCCTCGCGGGTCGCCAGAAGCAGACACCGGACGGTGTCGTCCGCCAGCAGGGTCGCGACCGACTCGACCTCGTCGTCCGCGCTCACGGTCGGGACGTGGGCGGCGGGCTCACTAAATACCGGGCGCTCACCCGGGTCGACGGCGACCGCCGACGGCGCTCGGTTCCGGGCACGCACCGGTCACGCGCCGTTGCCCTCCGCGCGCTGGCGCGGGAGGACGACGTTCACGCGGTAGAGCAGCCGCGCGACGACGAGGAGTATCGCCGCGGCGAGCGCGAAGTTGGCCTCGTCCGGCACGTAACCCGCGCCGGTGGCCCCGCCGACGACGGCCACGGCGAGGCCGACCCGGATGACCGCGTTGCCGACGACGTCGCCGACCGCGTCGGGATCGGCGGCGGACGTGCGGTCGAACCCGGCGATCAGGAACGTCCAGCCGCGGGCGGCGATCAGGTACCCGACGACGACGAGCGCGCCGCCGAGCGCGACCGATACCGCACCGCTGGGGAGGGCAGGCGTCATAGCCGGAGGTTCGACCGCCGAGCGGATAAGCCGTGGCGGCCGACCGCAGGCGATGCGGCCGGCCGTAATCTATTTCAACCGGAATCTCCGGCACGGCCCTCCCGTCGACCCAGTCAACGTCGACCGCGTCCACGTCGACCGCGTCCGCGGCGACCACCGGGCCGCCCCGCGACACAGAAACCCTTTGACCGCAGGGCGCAAACCGCGAGCCATGAGCGTCGATCTGGACTCCGAGCAGTACGAGAAGTGCCGGGAAGCCGGCGAGATCCTCGCGCAGGTGCGCGACGAGGCCGCCGAGCGGTGCGAGGTCGGGACGGGCTACCTGGAGATCAGCGAGTGGGCCGAGGACCGCATCCGCGAACTCGGCGGCGAGCCCGCCTTCCCCGTCAACGTCAGCGTCGACGAGGAGGCCGCCCACGGCGCCGCCGGCCCCGACGACGACCGCGAGATCGGCGAGGACCTCGTCAAACTCGACATCGGCGTCCATATCGACGGCTGGCTCGCCGACACGGCCGTCACCGTCGACCTCGCCGGGGAGTCCGAACTCACCGAGGCGGCCGCCGAGGCGCTCGACGCGGCGCTCGACGTGGTCGAGCCGGGCGTCCGGACGGGCGAACTCGGCGCCGTCATCGAGGAGACCATCGAGGGGTACGGCTACAACCCGGTCGTCAATCTCACCGGCCACGGGCTGGGCCACTGGGAGCAGCACACGACGCCGAACATCCCGAACCGGGCCGTCGAGCAGAGCGTCGAACTCGAAGTCGGCGACGTGGTCGCGGTCGAGCCGTTCGCCACTGACGGCGGCGGCAAGGTCCAGGAGGGAAGTCAAGAAGAGATCTTCGCGCTGGAACGCGAGGGGTCGGTCCGCGACCGCACCGCCCGGAAGGCCCTCGAACAGATCACCGAGGAGTTCCGGACGCTGCCCTTTGCCGCCCGCTGGCTCGACGTTCGCCGGCCGAAGATGGCCCTGCGACGGCTCCAGCGCCAGGACATCGTCCACGGCTACCCCGTGCTCAAGGAGGACGAGGGCCGGATGGTCAGCCAGAAGGAACACACGATCATCGTGACCGAAGACGGCTGCGAAGTGACGACGCGGAGCCGGTAGACAGGGCACATGGGCACGATATTCGTCGCGTACGGTGGCGAGGGCCGAGAATCGGTGCTCGAATTCGCCGCCGAGCGGGCCCGCGAGACCGGCGACGACCTCCACGTCTACCACCTCCGGGAACTGGTGGGCGAGTCGATCGACGTGCGCTCGGAGGTCGAGGCGGTGCTCGACCGGACGGCTCCCGGAGTCGACGCGAGCGTCGCCGTCGAGAGCGCCGACGACGACGAGGCGGGCCCCTCGACGAAGCGTCGGCTCGCCGAGGTGGCCGCCGACGCCGACCGCGACTGGACCTACGTCGTGATGGGCGACGTCGAGCACGGCGCGGTCGAGGAGTTCGTCCTGCCGAGCATGACCGAGGCGGTGCTGGAGACGCGGGCCGTCCCGGTCCTGCTCGTCCCCGTTTGATCCGCTTTCTCCGGGTTTATCCCGGGCGAGACCGTCGGATCGGTCATGTCACGAGTACTCGTCACCGGCGGCCTCGGTGGCTCCGGCCGATGGATCGTCGACCGACTGGCCGACGACGGCCACGAGGTCATGTGCGTCGACCAGCGCTTCGCCGAGAGCGAGCGCGGGAACGTCGACGTGCGGGTCGCCGACCTCACCGACCGCGGCGACGTGTTCGACCTCGTCGGCGCGTTCGACCCCGACGCCGTCGTCCACTGGGCGGCGATCCCCGACCCGCTCGACCACCCCGGCGGCGAAGTCTTCGAGAACAATATCGTCTCGACGTACAACGTCCTCGAAGCGGCGGGCCGGGCCGACGCCCGCGTCGTCTGGGCCTCCTCCGAGAGCGCGCTCGGGTTCCCCTTCGCAGCCGAGACGCCCGCGCCGGACTATCTCCCCATCGACGAGGAACACCCGCTCCGGCCGGAGGACCCTTACGGCGCGTCCAAGGAGGCCGGCGAGGCGCTCGCCCGGACGACGGTCCGACGCCACGACGTGCCGGTCGTCTCGATCCGCCCCTCGTGGATCCAGTACCCCGGCGAGTACGTCTGTCTCGGCAACGAACCGCCGGCGGAGGGCGTCGGAAACTTCTGGAGTTACGTCGACGTGCGCGACATCGCCTCGATCGTCGCGGCCGCGCTGGAGGCCGACGTGGAGGGCCACGAGGCCGTCTTCGCCGTCGCCGACGAGAACTACGGCGACCGGGAGACGACCGAGCTGTTCGAGGAGCAGTTCGGCTCGGTGCCCGAACCGTGTGACCTGTCGGGCGACGACGCCTCGATCTCGAACGCGAAGGCCGCCGACCTGCTCGGCTGGGAGCCCGACCACTCCTGGCGCGAGGCCGCCGACGAGGACGTGGACGGACCGACGGTCTGAGATCCGCGACCCCGTCCGACCGACTCCGCCTCCGACCGCCCGCCCGGATCGCCGCCGTCGACCCCCACCCGGTGTCGCGCGTCCGGACGACTACGTCCGGCACCGATCGACCCATAGATTTATTGATATCAATTATACACCGTCTTCCGCCGAGCGCTGCACGGTCCGCCTGCAATGGCACACACGGACCGCGACGGTGGACGCACAGGGCATCCGGACACGACGGCGGCGGGAATGCGGCGGCGGGCGTTCGTGAGCGGCGTCGGCGCGTCGGCCGCGGGGCTGGCCGCCGGGGTCGCCGCGGCGGGGGGACGGCCCGACGACGAGGACGACGAATCTGACGACGGGGACGAGGAAGGGGAGCGGACCGACGACGGCCGCGGTCGTCGCGGCGGGCGCAGGGAGGAGTTCCCGGACCTGATCGCCCATCGCGGGTTCGCGGGGATGTACCCCGAGAACACCGTCGGGGCGGTGCGGCGAGCGGCCCGCGGCGCGCGGTCGCCGCGGTCCCGGTCCCGGGCGGCCGAGAGCATCGAGATCGACGTCATGGCCACCGCGGACGGCGACGTCGTCGTGTTCCACGACGACCGGCTCGCCGGTCGCGACGGCGGCGAGCGCGGACTCACCGACGCGGAGGGGCTGGTCTGGGAGACCGACACCGAGACCGTCACGGACGCGGAGGTGCTCGAAAGCGGCGAGACCGTCCCCCTGCTGTCGACCGTGCTCGACGCTATCCCGCGGCACATCGGAGTGAACGTCGAACTCAAGAACCCCGGCTCCGGCGACCTCCGGTTCGCCGCGAACCTCTCCGGGGCGGACCTGGAGGCCCAGGCCGCGATCTGGCGGCCGTTCGTGAACGACGTCCTCGACATCGTCGACGAGTACCACAACGACGTCCTCTTCTCGTCGTTCTACGAGGCCGCGCTGGCGACGACGCGCGAGGCGTCCGACTACCCCGTGGCGCCGCTGCTGTGGGACTCCATCGAGGACGGGCTGGCCATCGCCGAGGCGTACGACGCCGAGGCGATCCACCCGCCGTACAACATGGTCCAAGGGACGCCCTTCTACGCCGACGAGTACTACACCGAGGGCTCCGAGTGGTCCGACACGGATCTCCTGGCCGTCGCCCACGACGCCGGCCGGGACGTGAACGTCTACACCATCGGCACCTGGTACCAGGCCGAGCGGCTCTCGGCCGCCGGCGTCGACGGTCTGATCGCCGACTATCCCGGCCTGCTCCGGTTCGGCGCGGAGCACGGCGACGACTGAGCCACCGGCCGCCCGGGCGGTGGATTCGTAGGTGAGCCCCGTCGGCCAGCGTCGGCCGCTGTCGGCCCCCATCGTCGCCGGCCCCCGCTGGCCGCCTCAGTCCTCGCTCGTCTCCCCCGCCGGGTCGTGCGCGATGGCGAACAGAAAGCCCGAGAGGAAGAGTAGTTCGTTGCCCAAGTACACCCCCAGGATCGGGTCGGCGATCCCGACGATCGACGCCGGGAGCGCGACCCCCAGGATCGCCAGGACGAGCGCCAGGATCGCGGCGACTCCCGCGAAGATACGGGTGACCGCGCCGCAGACGTAACCGACGGCGAACACCAGGATCGCTTCGAGCAGTCCCATGGGCGACATACTCCCGACCCGTCCAAAGCCGTTCCCCCGGTGATAGCTTGTGTCGCGATAGCACGCCCGAGCAAGCGTTTTTTCGCGGGCGGGTCACCACCCGCCCATGGCGACCGAGGTCAGGGAACTCGCGACCGACGAGGAGTGGGACGAGGCGGTCCCGATACTCCGGCAGCTGTGGAACCACGCCGACGACGCGTTCGTCCGCGAGTGGCGCGAGGAGGACGACTACCGGCTGTTCGGACTGTACGAGGTCGACGGTGCCGACGCCGAGTCGGAGGCGACTGGCGGCGGCGAGACGCTCGTCGCGGTCGCGGGCGTCTCGATCCAGCGGGTGCTCCACCACGAACGGCACCTGTGGGTTCACGACTTCGTCGTCGACGAGCCCCGGCGCGGCGAGGGGCTCGGCGGCGAGTTGCTCGACCGGCTGGCCGAGTGGGCCAGCGAGCGCGACTGCGCGCACCTGTCGCTGGCGTGCCGGGCGGGCAACGACGACGGACGGTCGTTCTACGAGTCCGAGGGACTGGACGCGTGGGGGCAGGTGCTGGAACGCGAGCTCTGATCACCAGTCCGGCCCGGCGTAGGCGATGTAGACGCCGATCGCGCTGCCGACGGCGTAGCCGAGGCTGCCGAGCGCCGCTCGGTCGACGGGGTCGCCGGCGACGAGGACGCCGAACAGCGTGACGGCCACGGCACCGGCGACGAACGCCGCCGCGGCCGCCCGGAGGGGTCGCGTCTGGAGGGAGGGCGACATACCTCCCGCATCTTTCGCCCCGGTCAATAGGTTTTATTATCGGTACGGTCCCGTGCGGTGAACGCGAGCCCGTCGGGGTTTAGTGGGACGGCCCCGCAGGGCCGGCATGGACCAGGTCTTCGCCCCGTGGCGCATCGAGTGGGTCGAGCGCGAGGGCGGCAACGACGATATCGACGGCTGCGTCTTCTGCGCCTTCGCCGAGGGCGACCCCGCCGAGGACCGCGACCGGCGGGTCGTCGCCCGCTCGGAGCGCGCGTTCGTCCTCCTGAACAACTACCCGTACAACCCCGGTCACGTGATGGTCATCCCCCACGACCACACCGGCGACTACCGCGATCTCGACGACGAGACGCTGCTCGACCACGCCCGGCTGAAACAGCGGACCTTCGACGCGCTCGACGACGGGATCGGCCCCGACGCCTACAACGCCGGGCTCAACCTCGGCGGCGGCGCCGCCGGCGGCTCCATCGACGACCACCTCCACACCCACGTCGTCCCGCGCTGGGAGGGCGACACCAACTTCATGCCCGTCGTCTCCGACACCCAGGTCATCGTCGAGGCCGTCGACGAGACATACGACCGTCTCCGCGAGGCGTTCGCCGATCAGGACGGCGCGACCGTCGACGGGGAAGACAGCGCGGTTCGGCTCGCGTTCGGGGAGTGAGCCGAGCCCCCGTCCCGACACCGCTTTCACCCGGCGCGGTCAACCACCGACGATGACCGACGACAGGTCGCGGGTGCTCCGGCGGGTGGGGATCCTGCTGCTCGTCGCCAACGTCGCCCTCGCGCTGCTGAAAGGCGGCGCGTGGGTCGCGACGGGGAGCCTCGCCGTCCAGTCCGAGGCGATCAACAGCGCCTCGGACGCCGTCTACTCGCTGGTCACCGTCGCCGGACTCTACCTCACGACGCGGCCGCCGGACTTCGAACACCCTCACGGCCACGAGCGCATCGAGCCGTTCGTCGGCCTGTTCGTCGCGCTCGGCATCTTCGTCGCCGGCGGCACGGTTCTCTATCAGTCCGCCACGGCGCTGCTGTCGGGCGACGTGACGGTCTCGCGGGGGCCGACCGCGGTCGCCGTCCTCGTCGTCGCCGCCGTCGCGAAGTTCGCGCTCTACCGGTACGTGCTGGCGGCGGCCGACCGGCACAACTCGCCGGCGCTGACCGCGACCGCCGTCGACAACCGCAACGACATCCTCACCGCCTCGGCGGCTATCGTCGGCGTCCTCGGCGCCGGCGCCGGCTACCCCGTCCTCGATCCGCTGGCCGCGATGGTCGTCGCCGTCGGCATCGTCTACACCGGGATCGAGGTCGTCCGCGACAACCTCGGCTACCTCCTCGGGCGCGCGCCGCCTGAAGACCTCCGTCGCGAGATCATCCGCCGGGCGCTCGAACACCCCGACGTGGAGGGCGCCCACGACGTGATTGCCCACTACGTCGGCCCGGAGATCGACGTGTCGCTCCACATCGAGGTCCAGGGCGAGCGGACGCTCTACGAGGCCCACGAC
This sequence comes from Halosimplex pelagicum, assembly GCF_013415905.1. GTDB lineage: Archaea > Halobacteriota > Halobacteria > Halobacteriales > Haloarculaceae > Halosimplex > Halosimplex pelagicum. The sequence continues at coordinate 268,883 of NZ_CP058909.1, forward strand.
ATCGAGTCGGCCGTGGTCGACTCCATCCGCGACCTCCCGGAGGTCGACGACGTGTTCGTCCACGTCGACCCGCGCGAACTCGACGAGTGGAAGCCCGACGAGGAGGTCGACCAGCTGGCCGACGACCGCTGGCGCTCTCAGAAGGAGTAGCCCCGGGCGTCCCACCGCCAGCCACTACCCCCCGGCGGCCCTACGGCCGGTATGTCGATGCAGGCCGGCTTCGAACTGGGGTTCTCGACGCTCGACGACGAGGTGAGCGACCGCTCGCTCGCCGTCGAGGGCACGCTACCCGACTGGCTCGACGGCGCGCTGGTCCGCAACGGCCCCGCCGTCTTTGAGGTCGGCGGCGACCGCGTCGCCCACTGGTTCGACGGGCTGGCGATGGTCCACAGGTTTTCCTTCGAGGGCAGCAGCGACGCGGTCCGCTACACCAACCGGGCGCTCCGGTCGGAGACCTACCGCCGCGCGATGGCGACCGGCGAGATATCGGGGCAGTTCGCCACCGGCGGCGGCTACCTCCGGCGGGTGCGCCAGTTGCTGTTCGACGACCCGACGGACAACTGCAACGTCCACGTCGCCCGCGTCGGCGACTCGCTGGTCGCGATGACCGAAGTCCCGCGATTTCTCAACTGCGACCCCGAGACCCTGGAGACGCTCGGCGAGTTCGCCTTCGCCGACGCGCTCACGGGGCACATCAACTGCGCACACGTCGTCCCCGACCCCCACCGCGGCGAGACGGTCGGCCTCCTCACCGCCTTCGGTCGGCCCAGCGAGTACACGCTCTACCGGCTCCCCGACGGCTCGCGCTCGCGCGAGCGGATCGCGACGCTGCCCGCCAGGGACCCGGCGTACGTCCACAGTTTCGCGCTCACGGAGCGGTACGTCGTCCTCACGGAACACCCGTTCGTCACGAACCCCGCATCCTTCCTGTTGCCCGGGTCGGAGAGCTTCGTCGACAACTACGATTGGGAGCCCGAGCGAGGCACCCGGTTCCGCGTCGTCGACCGCGACACCGGCGACGTGGTCGCGACCCGCGTGGCCGACCCCTGGTTCGTCTTCCACCACGTCAACGCCTTCGAGGCCGGATCGGGGGACGCAGCCGGCGAACCGACCGGCGACGCCGACGCCGGCGAACTCGTCGTCGACCTGGTGGCCTACCCGGACGCCGACGTGGTCGACGGGCTCTACCTCTCGGCGGCCGAGGACTGGTTCGAATCGGGCCAGGACGGCCAGCTCCGGCGGTTCCGGATCCCACTCGGCGGCGGTCGAGTGACGAGCGAGTCGCGCTACGAGGGTCTGGAACTCCCGCGGGTCGCCCGCGGGGACCGGACGAAGTCGTACCGCTACGCCTACGCCCAGGGCGCCGCCGAGCGCGACGGTAACCACGTCGCGAAGGTCGACGTGCAGTCGGGCGACTCGCGGCGCTGGGAGGAGTCGGGCCTGTTCGTCGAGGAGCCGGTGTTCGTCCGCGCGCCCGACGCCGAGCGACCCAGCGACGAGGGCGTCGTCCTCGTGACTGCGCTGAACACGAACGAGGAGCGGACCGATCTCCTGGTGCTCGACGGCGAGACGCTGGGGGAGCGCGCGCGGGCACCGCTGCCCCACGCCGTCCCGTTCGGCTTCCACGGGCGATACTTTTCGGAGTGGTGACCCCGGTCCCCCTTCCGCGGCCGTCGCCGTCCCCCGGTCTCGGAACGGACGGCACGCAAATGCCGGGTCCGCCCCTTTCGGTGTCGCAGCCGAGACGGATCACATGGAACGCAGGACGGTCGCGACGGTGACGATCGCGGTCGCGGCGCTGCTCGCCGGTTGTTCGGGCCTCCTGGGCGGGGCGGGTCCCGCCGCGAACCCGGCGTCGCCGACCGAGGGAGCACCGTCGTCGACGGCGGAACCGACATCGCCGACGGGTGGACCGGCACCGGCGACGGCGGAACCGACCGACCGGGCGCCGACGACGCGACCGACGGAGACGGCGACGCCGGGGGCCGAAACGGCGACCGCGACACCGCCCGGGACGGCGCCGAACGGGACGGCCGCCGGCGGTGACGCCGACGACGCGATGGTCGAGAACCGCTCGGACCCCGAGACCGACCGCATCGGGTGGGAAGGGGGCTACTGGTACAACGAGACGATCGACGTGAACCAGAGCGACGGCCTCTCGGAGCGCGAGCGCGAGACGCTGGTCGCGCGGACGATGGCCCGCGTCGAGCGGGTCCGCGGCCTGGAGTTCCGGAGCGAGGTCCCGGTGACGGTTATCTCCCAGTCGCGGTTCGCCGGCGCCCAGCGCGGTCGCAGCACCTCCACCGAGCGCCGCGTGCTCACCAACGCGAAGTTCGAGGCGCTGTTCATGATAAACGAGTCCCGGGACGCGGTCGAAGTCCGCCGGAACGGCACGGCCGCGTCGGTCGGCGGCTTCTACTCGTCGATCCGCGGGCGGATCGTCCTCGTCAGCGACGGCGACGGCGTCCGGGTCGACGAGACGACGCTGGCCCACGAGCTCACCCACGCCCTGCAGGACCAGCACTTCGACCTCTCGGAGTTCGAGCGGCCGACCCGCGAGGCCCACAACGCCATCGACGGCCTCGTCGAAGGGGACGCGAACCTGGTCAAACACCTGTACGAGCGGCGCTGCGGGGGCGCCTGGAACGGGACCTGTCTCGCGCCGCCCGCCCGACCGAACGAGGGCGGCGCCGGCTCGCTCCCGCGGGTCGGGCCGTACCTACTGCGCTATCAGCCCTACAGCGACGGCCCCGCGTTCGTGAACGAGTTCCGCCAGCGGGGCGGCTGGGAGCGGGTCAACGACCTCTACGAGGACCCGCCGGCGAGCACCGAGCAGACGATCCACCCGGAACTGTACGGTGAGGACCGGCCGCGGACGGTCAGTATCGAGGACCGCAGCGGCGCCGGCTGGGAGCGCCTGCGGGTAGGCGACCGACCGAACTACGCCCGCGTCGGCGAGGCCGGCCTGGCGAGCATGTTCGTCCGCCCCGCGGTCGCCACGCAGGGGCAGGTCTCGGTCGTCCCCGCGAGCGACTTCTTCGCCTCGAACGACAGCCTCGACCCGTACAACTACAGCACGCCCTACTCGGCGGGCTGGGACGGCGACCGGCTGGTCGTCTACCGGAACCCGTCGACGCCGGTCACCGAGTTCGGCTACGTCTTCCGGACGGCCTGGGACTCGCCCGCCGAGGCCCGCGAGTTCGCCGACGGCTACCGCGAACTGCTCGAGATCGAGGGCGCAGAGCGGGTCGACGGCCGCGACCGGACCTGGCGCATCGAGGAGGGGACCGGCTTCGGCGACGCCTTCCGACTGCGGGTGGACAACGAGACGGTCACGGTCGTCAACGCGCCCTCCGTCGAGGACCTCTCGGACGTGCATCGCGAGGCCGGGAACCGGAGCGAGGGGTAGTCCCTCGCCGGACGATTCGGCGGGTTCGGCGCCGAGAACGACTGACCCCGCTCGAAAGGCTCTCCGCGCTGCCGTCGACGGGGAGCAGTATCCGTCCGATCACCGTCAGATCCCCCTGAAGAGGACGAGACCGCCGACGGTCACCGCCGACAGCAGCAGTTGCAGCGGCGCGCCGATACGGACGTAGTCGACGAACTTGTAGCCGCCGGGGCCGTAGACGAACAGGTTGGTCTGGTAGCCGACGGGGCCGAGAAACGCCGTCGACGCGGCGAAGGTCACCGCGAGCACGAACGAGAACGGCTCGGCACCGATCGCCGTCGCCGCGGCCGCCGCGACCGGGATCATCAACACGACGCTGGCGTTGTTGCTGATCACCTCGGTGATCAGCCCGGTGACGATGTAGAACAGCCACAGGACGACCAGCGCCGGGAGGTGGGCGGCGGCCGCGGCCACGCCCGCCCCGAGCAGCGTCGCCGCGCCGGTCTCCTCCAGCGCGATCCCCAGCGGGATGACGCCCGCCAGCAGGAAGATCACGTTCCAGTCCACCGAGTCGTACAGCTCGCCCGCGTCGAGGACGCCGGCGAGGACCATCGCCACCACGCCCGCCAGCGCCGTCACGAGGATGTCCTGCTGGAGGCCGGCCAGCATCGCGAGCCCCCCGACCCCGGTGAGCGCGGCCAGCCACCCCCCGAGCGCGGCCCACGGGACCGCCACGAACCCGACGACGCCCGCCATGATGGCGACGGCGTGGGGGATCTTCTCGGTCCGGTAGTCGGGCTCGGCGGGTTCGCGGACGGGGACGAACTCCCGGGACCGACCGAGCCGGTCGAGCGTCCGCGGCGGGGCCTGGACGAGCAGCGTGTCCCCGGCCTGGATGGTCAGGTCCCGGAGCGGCTCGCTGACGGTGTCACCCCGGGTGCGCAGCGCCAGGACGGTCGCGTCGTAGCGCCGTCGAAACGACGAACTCCGGATGGTCTCGCCGACGAGGAAGGAGGTCGTCGGCACGACCACCTCGACGACCGGGCGGTCCTCGGAGCCGGGCGTCGCCAGCGCCTCGTCGGCGTCGGCCGGTCGCGCGACGGCGAGTTCGTCCGCCGCCGCGAGCGCCGCGAGCGCCTCGTCGCCGGTCCGGACCAGCAGCGTGTCCCCGGCTTCGAGCCGGTCGTCGACCGCCGGGTTCACCGGCGCCTCGCCGTCGCGGACCAGACGGACGACCTCCACGGGGTTCCCCGCTCGCTCGGCCACCGCCGAGGGCCGGCGCCCGACGAGGTCCGACCCCGGCTTCACGTCGACCTCGGCGAGATAGTCGGCCACCCCGTAGCTGTCGACGGGGTCCTCCGCCGGCGGAACCCGCTCGGGGAGCAGCCGGTGGCCCACCGTCAGGAGGTACGCCGACCCGACGAGGAAGACGACGACGCCCAGCGCCGTGAACTCGAAGAAGCCGAACGCGCGCAGCGAGGGGTACTGCCCGGAGAGCCGCGCTGCGGTGTCGCTCGCGAGGATGTTCGTCGAGGTGCCGATCAGCGTGAGCATCCCGCCGAACTGCGAGGCGTACGACAGCGGGATCAGCAGTTTCGACGGCGAGGTGTGCCCCTCGTTGGCGACCTCCGTCACGACCGGGATCAGCACCGCGACGACGGGCGTGTTGTTGACGAACCCCGACGCCGGCCCCGCCACGCCGATCGTCGCGAGCAACTGTTTATCCAGGCGGTCGCCCGCGAACGCGGCGATCCGCCGCCCGAGGATCTGGACGAGCCCCGTCCGACTGATCCCCGCGCTCAGGATGAGCATCGCGAGCACGGTGATCGTCGCCGGGCTCGAGAACCCCGAGATCCCCTGGCTCGGCGAGATCCCCGTCCACGGTTCGAGGAGGATCAGCGTGACCATGACCGCGATCGCGGTCACGTCGACCGGGAGCCACTCGGTCACGAACAGGACGACCGCACCGACGACCACCAGCCCCACCACGACCATATCGACGGTGACGCCCGCGGGTGCCACCGGCTGCGCGTCTGTCAGCGAGGCTGTAAGACCCACGAAGGCAGGTTCGGACGACCGGTGCAAAAGCGTAGTCCGCAGTTATGTGGCCGCTCCGTGCGGGATAGCTACACTCCCCCGACCGCCCCGCTCGCGCGTCTCCGCCGACCGTCCGCGCGATGGAGGCGGTCACCGGCCGGTCAGAGGCGGCGGTCGAGGAAGTCGGCGACCGTCTCGATCCCTCGCGCTCGCCAGTCCTCGGGTTCGACGACGATGCCGTGGCCGCCGCCGGGGCGGACACCGAGTTCGACCGGCCGCCCCGCCGCGGCGAGCGTCCGCGCGTACTCGCGGGCCCCGTCGGCGGGCAGGAGGTCGTCGTCGTCGCCGTGCAGGACGAGCGTCGGCGGCGTCGCCTCGTCGACGTGGGCCGCCGGCGACGCGCGCTCGTAGCGCTCGGGCACCTCGTCGGGACCGCCGCCGAGGAACTGCCGTTCGAGGTCGTTGGCCGTCTCCGGGGTGCGGTCGCGCAGGTCGTAGACCCCGCTGATCGGCGCGGCCGCCGCCACCGTCGACGAGAGGGTCGCGTCCGCGGGGTCGAACCCGCCGTCGGCGGCGGCGACCAGCGCCGCGAGGTGCGCGCCCGCCGAGTGGCCGGTCGTCGCGATCCGGTCGGGGTCGATCCCGTACTCCGCGGCGTGGCCCTTCGCGTAGCGGACCGCCGCAGCCACGTCCTCGGCGGGCGTCGGGAAGGTCGCCTCGCCGCTCAGGCGGTAGTTGGCATCGAAGCAGACGTAGCCCCGCTCGGCGAGGCCGCGTTCGAGCGCTTCGAGCTGGCCCTTCTCGCCCTCGATCCAGGCGCCGCCGTGGGAGACGACGACGGCCGGGCGGTCCGCGCCGCCGTCGCCCGGTTCGTACACGTCCAGTTCCAGCGGCGCCGCTCTGTCGGGCGGACGGCGAAAGACCACGTCGCGTTCGACGGTCACGTCGGTCACGTCACCGGGGTCGACCCGTGTCGGAAAACGGTTTTCGGTCGCGGCGACTCGGGCCAGTTCGTCCGGCGACTCAGGCCAGTTCGCCCAGCGCGTAGACGGTGTTGTGGCCAGTGACTTCGACGTCGACGGTGTCGCCCAGTTCGACGCCCTGGTTCTGTGCGTCGGGGATCGCCACCTGCCGGTAGGCGCGGTCGTAGCCCACCAGCGAGTCGTCGGTGCCGTCCTCCGTGAGCAGCACCGACCGGACCTCGCCGACCATCGACTCGTACACGTCGTCCATCACGTCCATCTTCAGCTCCGACATCGCCTTCGAGCGCTCCTTCTTGACGGTGCCGCCGAGCCCCTTCATGTCGGCGGCGTCGGTGCCCGGCCGCTTGGAGAAGCGGGTCACGTTGATCTTCTCCGGGCGGGTCTCGCGCAACAGGGCCATCGACTGCTCGAAGTCGCGGTCGGTCTCGGTGGGGAAGCCGACGATGAAGTCCGTCGAGAGCGTCCACTCGTCGAGATAGTCGTCGAAGGTCTCGACGACCTCGACGTACTCGCTGACCTGGTGCTGGCGGCGCATGTCCCCGAGCACGTCGTCGCTCCCGGATTGGACGGGCGCGTGCAGGAAGTTGTACAGTTCGTCGTGCTCGGCGAACACTTCGGCGAGTTCCTCGCGGATGCCGTGGACGCCCTTGGGGTTGGCCATGCCCACCCGAACCCGGAACTCCCCGTCGATCTCCGAGCAGATCCGATCCAGGAGGACGTGGAGCTTGCGCTCGCCCTCGTCCCAGCCGTAGACGCCGGTGTCCTGGCCGGTGACGCGGATCTCCTTGGCGCCGGCGTGGACCAGTGCGCGGGCCTTCTCCAGGTTCTCCTCGACCGATGGGGAGTCGATCTTTCCGGTGGCGTGCTTGGTGATGCAGTACGAGCAGTCGCTCATACAGCCCCGCGCGATGGGGAGGATGCCGACGACGCCGTCGAGGATCGGTTCGGTGTCGGGCGTCGTCGTCGGGCACTCGCCGTTCCGGACGTACTCGGGCACCTCGTCCCAGTGGAGGACTTCGGCGTCGAGGTCGGCCGCCTCGAACTCCTCGCCCTGGGCCAGCGCCATACAGCCGGTGACGACCAGATCGGCTGGCGTCTCGGCGTCGAGTTCCTCGGCCCGGCGGAGCATGTTGCGCTCCGTCTTCTCGACCACGGTGCAGGTGTTGAGGATCGCCACGTCGGCCTCCTCGGGGCCGTCGGCGGGGTGGTGGCCGCCGTCGCGGAGCGACCGCTCGATCTGGCGGCTCTCACCCCGGTTGGCCGTGCAGCCGTAGGTCTCGATGTGATAGCGGGCCATCTCGTTAGTTCTCTCTTGGCGCTCGCGGCCAAAAGCGCGACGGATCGATTCTCACGCTGGAACGGTTTCGATCGTTCATCGGGGTGACACGCGCTGTCAATTCGTTTGCGGTGGCGCGCGCTGTCGCGAGTCTCGTCTCGCGACGAAGCCGCGCGAGGGATGAGCGACCGCAGGGAGCGAATCGGCTGGGGAGGTGTGTGGCCGTCTACGGTGCTGTGCGGTCGCGGACCCTGGCGGACTGAAAGGGCGAGGCGCGCTCGCGTTTATGTAGTCGTCTGAGCGTCCCCTACCCGAGCGACCGCAGGTCGCGAAGGTATGTCGCTCCGCGACCGCGAGCGGGCCGAGGGCTTTCAACGCATGCTGTCGTCTGCGGTCGATCCATCCCGTAGCGAGCGGGTCGAGGGCTTTCATCGCGTAACGTCCGCAACGGTCGTCGGTCTCCCTGAAGAAGGCCCACAGACTTCGCTGCCATCAGAAACGACTAGAACTGTTCCTCAGTCGTCCCACCCGCTCACGTCTTCGCGGCTCGCCGTCTCGTGCTGGTCGAGGAACTCGCGGGCGATCACGTCCCCACTCGAAGCCCCGATCCGCTCCGCCCCCGCATCCAGCATCGCCTCCATCTCGGCCCACGAGCCGACCCCGCCCGACGCCTTGACGGGCAGGTACTCGGCGAGCAGTTCCACGTCGGGGACGGTCGCGCCGCCGTCGGAGAAGCCCGTCGCGGTCTTGAGGTAGTCGGCGTCAGCCGCCAGCGCGCACTCGGCGGCGCGGCGTTTCTCCGCGTCGGACAGCAGCGGCGTCTCGACGATCACCTTCACCGGGACCGGGACAGCGGCGACGACCTCCTCGATCTCCTCGGTCACGGCGCCGTCCTCGTCGGCCCGCAGCCGGCCGACGTTGATCACCATGTCGAGTTCGTCGGCGCCGGCCTCCCAGGCGTCCTCGGCCTCGGCGACCTTCGTCGCGGGCGCGTGCTGGCCGTGGGGGAAGCCCACGACGGTCGACAGCGGCACGGTCGGGGCGTAGCCGTCCGCGAGCTCGAGGTAACAGGGCGGGATGCAGGCGCGCAGGCCGTACTCGATGGCGGCGTCGAGCACGGCGATCACGTCGTCCGGCGTCGTCTCCGGTCCGAGGACCGTGTGCTCGATACGGCCCGTCACGTCCGCGGCGTCCGTGGTCATGGCTCACCTCTCGCACCCCCACCACTAAAGCCCGCCCGGATCGGCGGCGTCGGGGCGCGCAGCGGCGGTCGCGCCGGCGGTCGTGTCGTCGTCTCGTCGTTCCGCCCGAGCGACACCCCGGCGACCGCAACCCTTTCGTCGGTCGACGCCGCGCCACAGGGTATGCAGATCCTCCCGAGCGGGCTGGTGATCCCGCCGCTGCCGTACGCCGTCACGCTGGCCGTGCTGACGGCGGCGTCGGTCGCCGGCCTCTACCTGCTGGACCCGCCGGTCACGTCCCGGCAGGTGCTCGCGCTCGCGCCGTGGATGATCGCCGGCGGCGCCTTCCACGCCTTCGAGCAGGCCGGGCTCTTCCCGACGGTGCTCAGGCCCTTTTTCGCCGCGCCGGCGGTGTACGTGACGACGTTCCTCCTCGCCGCCGCCGTCTGGCTCCCCTCGGTCATCCGCGCCCAGATGCTCGACGACACGGGTCGGATCGCCCGCTACCTCGGGTTCTTCGGAACGGCGCTCGTGCTCGCGCTGACGGGCGTCGCCTACGCCTTCGCCGCGGGACGGGTCGACTCGACGACCGCGCTGGTCTGGCTCCCGGTCGGCTTTCTCGGCGCGGGCGTGCTCACCGCGCCGGTGTACTACCTGCTCGCGCTCAAGTGGACGGCCGCCGTCGACCGCGCGGGCGTCGCCGGCCCGCTGGTCGTGTTCGCCCACGCGCTCGACGGCTTCTCGACGGCGATCGGCGTCGACGTGATCGGCACCGGCGAGCGCACGCCCATCCCCCGCCGGATCATGGACTTCGCCGAGACGCTGCCCACCTATCCGTACGTCGGCAAGGGGTGGCTGTTCGCCGTCGTCAAGCTCGTCGTCGCCGCCGGCATCGTCGTCCTCCTCGCGGACCTCGTCGAGGACGAGCCCACCCAGGGGAACCTCCTGTTCGCCTTCGTCGCCGCCGTCGGCATGGGCCCCGCCGCCAACAACCTCTTCCTGTTCCTGATCGGGCCCGCGATCTGACCGACCGCACGGCTCGCCCGCATCCGCCCGGGCGCCCGCCGAGGCTCCCCCGCCACCACCCCCGTTTCGTGTCGAACCGCCGCCCCGCGGCGAACCCCCTCGTTTCGGGTCGAACCCCGCCGGTATCGTGCGGTTTCCGGGGTTCGAATCGCTCCCGAAACGGTCCCCCGTTCGGCTCCGGAGCGCTCCCCATCGGTGGGGAGGGCTGGGGACCGGGAACGGTCCGGGAAGTGGCCGAGCCGCGGGGCGGCCGCCGGGACGGCCGCTCGAACGGGTACCGTTTTGCCGCCCCCGGACCCACGATCGGCCATGGCGAAACAGCCGCACCTGCTGGTCGAAGAGGGCGACGTACACGACATCGCGCTGATCCCCGGCGACCCGGGGCGCGTCGAGCGCATCGCCAACCACTGCGAGAACGTCGAGCACGTGGCCGAGAACCGCGAGTATCGGCTCGTCAACGCGACCTACGAGGGACGGGACCTGACGATCTGTTCGACGGGGATCGGCTGCCCCTCCGCGACCATCGCCGTCGAGGAACTGTCGAACGTCGGCGTCGAGACGTTCGTCCGCGTCGGCACGACCGGGGCGCTGCAGTCGGACATCGAGATCGGCGACATGGTCGTCGCGACGGGTGCGGCCAAGGACGAGGGCACCACGAAGCGCTACGAGAACGTCGAGTACCCGGCGGTCGCCGACTACGAGACGCTCTCGGCGCTGGTCGACGGCGCGGAGGAGAACGACGAGGCGGTCCACGTCGGCCCCATCGCGACGGACGACGCCTTCTACGCCGAGACCGACGAGTACGTCGAGGACTGGGAGGCCGCGGGCCTGCTGGCCGTCGAGATGGAGGCCGCCGCCGTCTTCACGCTCGCCCGGCGGAAGGGGCTGCGCGCCGGCGCCATCTGCACCGTCGACGGTAACCTCGTCGAGGGCACCCAGAAGGGCGAGACCGACGACGAGGAGCTCCCCGAGAAGGCGAAGAACAACGTCGAACGCGCGATTCGCATCTCTCTGGACGCGGCGACGGGGCTCTGAGCGGCGAGTCCTCCCGGTCGGCGAGCGTCGGGGCGGCGCAGCCCGACCGGTCGGACGATCCTTTTTGTACCGAGCCGGGGATAGTGGAGCCCATGCGCGGCCCGCTCGGCGACCGGATCTACGCGGCGCTCGCGCGGCTCCGGCGGCTCGAACGCCGGGAGCTGCGGGCCTTGCGTCGCTGGGTCGAGCGGACGAGCAACCTCGTTCACCTCTCGGTCCTCGCGTTCGTCCCGCTGTTGATCGCGGTCGTGACGCTGCTGTTCAACAGCATCGAGCAGCTCTCCTTCCTGCTCTTTCCGCCGCTGGCGTCGGGCACCTACACGCTGTTCGCCGACCCGGAGGGGAAGTACGCCTCGCCGACGCGGTTCGTCGCCGGACTCACCGCCGGCGCGCTGTGTGGCTGGGCCGCGCTCGGTCTCGCGTCGGCGCTCGGCCTCGGTGGCGGCGGGGCCGTCGCGGGGGCCGCGGCCGAGGGCCTGACCGTCGGCGCGTTCCAGGCCGCGGTCGCGGTCTTGCTCGCCGGGGCGAGCACCTGGGCGCTCGACGTCGAGGAGCCGTCGGCCTACTCGACGGCGCTGCTGGGGCTGCTGGTCAGCCCGGGCGACCAGCCGGTGTTCGCGCTGTCGGTCCTGCTGGCCAGCAGCGTCGTCGCGCTGGTGTTCGTCGTCTGGCGCGAGCGCTTCTACGACCGGCGCGCGCAGTTCCTCTACGAGTCGACCGGGAGCGACGACCACGTCCTCGTCCCGATGCGCGGGGACGACCCCGACGCGACGGCGATGCTCGGCGCCCGACTGGCCGCCGCCCACGACGCCGGGAAGGTCGTCCTGCTGGACGTGGTCGACGACGAGGCCGTCGCCAGCGCCGAGCGGGACCTCCTCGACGAGGGGCGGCGGGCCGACCGGGCCGTCACCGACGGCGGTCGCGACGACCACGGCGACCCCGTCTCGGACGGCGGCGACGCCAGCGGAAACGAGGACGGCCCGTCCGACGATACGTCCGGAGACCGCGCCGAGGAGCGGGCGGTCGCCGCGGCGGCGGCCCACCTCGAAGACCGCGCGAGCGAGATCGAGACGCGGGTCGGGGTGCCCTGCGAGGTGGTCGTCGCCGTGGGCGGGCGCTCGCGGGCCGCGACGGTGTTGCAGACCGCCCGCGAGACCAACTGTGACCTGGTCGCGGCGGCCTACGAGCAACGGTACGGCGCGCTCACGCCCTACATCCACGACCTGTTCCGCGGCGATATCGACGTGATCGTCCACCGCTCGGCGGCCGGGCGGACCCGCTGGAAGCGCGTGCTGGTGCCGGTCCGCCGGGCCAGCGACGTGGCCCACAGCATGCTCGACTTCGCCCGCCGGCTGGTCGGCCGGTCGGGTCGGATCAGCGTCTGTTCGTGCGTCTCGGGCGAGCGCGAGCGCCGGCGCGCCGAGGCGATGCTCGCCGACCTGGTCGAGGCGTTCGACGGGGGCTTCGAGACGCGCGTCGCCGTCGAGACCATCGAGCGCTACCTCGCCGACAACGCCGACGAGTTCGACCTCCTGTTCATGGGCGCCAGCACCGACCGCTCGGCGGCCTCGCGACTGATCTCCCCGCCGACGTTCGAGCGCATCCAGGATCTGGACGCCGACGTCGTCATCGTCGACCGGTCGTGAGCGGTTCGGCGGTCGGAACGGGTCTCAGTCGTCGGCCGCGTCGTCGCTCGAATCCGCGTCGAGCAGGCGGTCGGCCAACCCCTCCATGTCGCCGCTGCCCAGCGCGGACTCGACGAGGAGGTGGCCGCCGATGACCGCGGGGCTGATGACGGCGTCGGCGCCGGCGCGGCGGAGCTTCTCGACGTTCTCGCGGTCGGTGGCGGCGGCGACGATGCGGGCGCCGGGGTGGCACTGTCGGGCGGTGAGGATCGACAGCGCGTCCTGGGCGTCCTCGTTGGTGGCGGCGATGACGGCGCGGGCGTGTTCGACGCCGGCCTGTCGCTGCGGTTCCTCGTCGCTGGGGTCGCCGACGACGACGTGCAGGTCCCGGGTTCGCAGCGAGGCCGCCAGGTCGCTGTCGGGCGTTATCACGACGAACTCGGCGGCGTGGGAGAGTTCTTCGAGCAGCGGTTCGGTCAGGTCGCCGTAGCCCAGGACGACCACGTGGTCGTCCAGGAGTTCCAGGTCGGATTCGTTCATGGTGCCGAGTGCTTGCGAGAGGCGGGCCTCGATGGCGGGGCCGAGCAGCGACCCCAGCGCGACGGTGAAACTGGCGACGCCGAGCACGAGGACGCTCATCCCGAACAGTTTCGCCTGCTGGCTCGCGGGCGTCACGTCGCCGTAGCCGACGGTGCTGGCGGTGACGATGGTGTAGTACAGCGCGTCGGTCAGCGTCTCCAGGTTGTTGAACTCCTCGCGGAGCTGGTAGGCGCCGACGGTGCCGTAGACGAGCGTCCCCGACAGCGCGGCGGCCGCGGCGAGCTGGGTCGTCGACAGGTCCGCCCGCCGGTCGAACCGCCGGTGGTTCACCAGCACCGTCGGCAGCGACAGCAGCGACAGGGCGATCAGCGGCAGCGAGTACTGGCTCGACTGGGCGAGCCCCTGGACGGCCGTCACCGGCAGGAGCACGACCGTCGAGAACCACGCCGCGCGCAGCCGCCGGCGCATCCCCCAGGCGCTCAGCAGCATCAGGAAGCCGGTGAGCGCGCCGGTGAACCCCGCCGCGCGCTGCACCTCGCGGGGGATCTCGATGTACGTCTCGATGAGGGGGTTGACCGACGTGGCGCTGATGTTGGCCACGCCCGTCCCGAACGAGAGGATGGCGACGACGGTCGGCAGCCAGACGGCTGCGCGGGTCCCGACGAACACCGTCTGCGGATGGTGCGCCAGCCGCCTCGGGTCCATACCCACCGCAGGTGGCCGAGCGGCTAAAATCCCACCGACCCGCGGCGGTTCGTGTCACGGGAGACGGACGACCGCTCCCCGCGACCGGGTTCGTCGCCCGGTCTCGCTCGCCACGCCCGCCGATACACGTTTACCGGTGGATTCCGTCACACCGCCCATGGCTTCGTTCCCGGTCGAGCTGCTGTTCGGTATCTATCTCGGCATCCTGACGGGGATCATCCCGGGTCTGGTCGCGTGGTCGCTGGGGTTCGTCTTCAAGTACTTCACCGGCGTCACCATCCCCGGGTTCGGTGTGGTCGTCCTCTCGGTCGCGCTGGCGGGGGTCAACGGCGGCCTGCTCGCGCTGGCCGACCCGACGATCACCGACTCGGCCAACGCCGTGACGATCACGACCGCGATCCTCGTCGTCCTGATGATCTCGCTGTACGCCCACTCCCGGGGCGACCAGATGGGCGCGACCTTCCCCAAACGACTGTCGCTGAAGCAACTGCGCGAGCGGACGCTCGCCGCGGACGTGCGCGGCGCGCTGGCCGGCCGCGACGAGGCGCGGGTCCGCGTCGTCGGCGAGGTCGCCGACATGGAGGGGTACCCGCCGCTCTCGGACGAGTTGCGTGCGGAGATCCGGGCGAGCGAGTGGACGTTCCCGGCCGACCTGCGCATCTCCGAACTCGAATCCCGCCTCGCGGAACGGCTCAAGACCGAGTACGACCTCGGCGACGCCGCCGTCACCGTCGACGAGCGCGGCCGCGCGTCGGTCGTCGCCGCGCCGCCCTTTTCGGGGCTCTCCAAGCGCGTCCCCGACGGGAAACGGGCGGTGTCGGTGAACGCGCTGGTCCCGACGGGGGTCGCCCGCAGCGACGAGGTGACGCTCATCACCCCCGACGCGCAGGTTCGAGGGACCGTCGTCAGCGCGAAGACCCAGACGGCGACCGCCGACGCCGGGCCCGACCCCGAGGCGAGCGGCGCCGACGACGAGGACGACGCCGACGGCGACGACGAGGATCGGGTCCCCCAGCCGGTGCGGGCGCCGACGACGACCGGCGGCGAGGGGCGGATCACGGTCGCGGTCACGCGGACGGACGCCGAGCCGCTGCTGAAGGCCGACCGCGCCCGCGTGGTCGTCGAGTCCCGCGGCGTCCGCCGGGAGTACGAACTGCTCAGTCTCCTCCGCAGAGCGGGCCGCCGGTTCGGGCGCGTCACGGTCGGCGCCGGCGGGCCGCTCGACGGCGCGACCGTCGGCGAGGCGAACGTCCGCAACACCTACGGCGTCGCCGTGATGGCGGTGCGGGGCGCGAGCGGCTGGGCCGTCGCGCCGAAGGGGTCGACGACGCTCACCCCCGGTGACGAGGTGTTCGCCGTCGGGACGCGCGGGGAACTCGACGCGTTCCGGGAGGCGGTGGCGTGAACGGCCTCGCGGCGGGCGTCTGGCCCGCCTTCGCGGCGGTCGGCGACGCGACGCTCGTCGCCGACGCCGCGACGACGGCCGACCTCGCGGCCGGGCCCGTCGCCCAGAGCGGGTCGCTCACCGAGCGGGCGCTGACGAACGCGGTGCGCGTGCTCGCCCTCGCCGTCCTCGCCGCGGGGACGGCGGCGGCCGTCGCGCTCCTCTATCGCTGGTACGTCCGCGAGCGCGTCCCCGGTGAACTCCCCGCTCTGTTCGGACTCAGCGCCGTCGCGGTCGTCCTGAACACCGACCAGGCGCTCGGGGAGGTCATCGCGCCGGACGGGAGCGGCGACCCCCTGGACCAGGCGGGGATCCTGTTCCACGTCGTCACGTTCCTCGTCGCGCTGGCCGCGACCCGCGCGGGCGCCGACGTGGGCGACCGCCTCGGCAGCGACGTGGCCGTCGCCACCGGCGAGCGCGCCGTCGAGACGGAGGTCAGCCGCGTCGTCCAGGCCGTCGGCCGCGTCATCACCGTCGAGCTCCCCGACGAGGTCGAGGACATCGTCGGCTACGACCCCGTCCCCGCCGAGACCAAGGAGAAGCTCGCGGGCAAGACCTTCGTCTTCCCGCGCCGGCTGACCGTCGACGAGCTGCGCGACCGGCTCGTGACCCGGCTGAAGGCCGACTACGGCGTCGGCCACGTCGACCTCGAACTGGCCGACGACGGGAGCGTCGAGTACCTCGCCGTCGGCTCCCGCGCCGCGGGCATCGGTCCGACCCTGCCCCCCGAGACCTCGGCGGTCGCGGTGAAAGCCGACCCCGCCTTCGCCGCCAGCGCGGGCGACCTCGTCCAGGTGTGGCGCACGGACCCCTTCGAGCGCGTCGTCACCGCGGAGCTGCGCGGGGTCGTCGACGACGTGGCGACGCTGGCCATCGACGCCGCCGACACGCGCAAGCTCGACGCCGAGGGCGAGTACAAACTGGTGACCCTGCCCGTCGAGACGCGCCCCGACCGGGAGTTCGCGTCGGTGCTCCGGGTCGCCGAGGAGACGATGGCCGCCGTCACCGTCGGCGCGGGGAGCGACCTCGCGGGCCAGCCCGTCGGCGCGATCGACGTGACCGTCGTCGCGATCCGGCCCGAGTCCGGCCCCGTCGAACCGCTCCCGGCCCGCGACCGGACGCTCGCGCCCGGCGACGCCGTCTACATCGTCGCCGCCCCGGAGGCCATCCGCAAGGTCGAAGCGGCCGCCACGCCCCGCGACGGCGCGACTCCGGAGGGCACCGGCGTCGCCGGCGCGGCGCTCACCCCCGACGAGCAGATCGACCCCGGGCGGGCGGTCGGCGAAGGGTCGGACGACGGCGAGACGCCGACGGACGCGTTGGGTGCGGGCGGGAACGGGACGCCGGCGGAGTCGGCCGCCGACCCACTCGTCGACGCGGACGCCCCCGGTATCGAGGCGCTCGAACCCGACGAGTCGGACCCGTCGTCGAACGGTGAACCGGTCGAGGACGAGACGGCTGAACCGGACGACGGCGCCGCAGACTCCGACGATGGCGCCGCGGAACCCGACGGTAGCGCCGCGGAACCCGACGAGGGCCCCGAGGCCGACGACCCGTCCCCCGAAGCCGACGGCCGACCGGACGAGCCGTCCGCCGAGCCGACGCGCGAGGACCTGGGCGACCTCCCCGGGGCCGACGTGGACGAGTTGACCGGAACCGACGCGTCCGACGAAGCCGCCGTCGGCGACGACTGGGAGACCATCGCCGGGCCGGACGCCTCCGAGGAGACGGCGGCCGAAGCCGAACCGAGTGACGGGGAAGCCGAATCGGGAGACGACACGGACGAAGCCGAGTCGGGAGACAGTACGGACGACGCCGACGCCGACGGAGACGATTCCGCTGAGTCGAGCGGGAGCGACTGGACAGTGGCGGTCGACCAGCGCCGCGAGGACGACGAGTAGCGAACCCGTTCGGCCTGGCTGTCGCCCGAGTGCGGAACGCTCTTTGGGTATCGGTGCCCTCTCCCGAGTATGCACTGGCGACTGTTCGCCACGCTCGCCGAGACGGCCGGCGACACCGAGATCGAGGTCGACACCGGCGCCGAAACCGTCGGCGACGCCTTCGATTCGCTTCTCGAAACCTACCCCGCGCTCGAATCCGAAGTGTTGGACGACGAGGGCGATCTGTACGGCCACGTCCGCCTCCTCCACGAGGGTCGTGACCCCTTCGCCGAGGAAGACGGTTTCGAGACGACGGTCGACGACGACGACGAACTGGCGCTCTTTCCGCCGGTCAGCGGCGGATAGAACCCACTTCGTTTCCGTCACAGAGACCGATCAGTCGGCCGAATCGCTCTCCTGCCGGAGGTGGAGGAACGCGAAGCCGACGAATAGGGACGCGATCCCTGTCTGAAGTCCCCAGTTCGCGGCGAGTTCGAGAACCGGCGTTATCGCCCCCAGTCCGGTCAGTCGTCCGACGGCGTCCGGACCGCCGAGCAACACGACGAGCAACCAGCCTGCGAACGCGACCTCCGCCAGATCCCACCAGTGTCGCCAGTTACCGACCGCCTGGCGGAGTCGCGTCGGACTCACGGCGAAGTGTTACCGTTCCTACCGTTTCAGTCTACCGATGGCGGGTAGGGAGTGCGCGGATCAGGCGTCCAGCAGCTCCAGCACGCGCAGGACGAGCTGGAATCACAGGACACAGGCTATCGGACGATACAGCCGATTCCGACCGGTTCGACGGGAAAGCGACTGATTCGGCAGAAAGTCGTGTCGGGACTCAGACGTTCGCGACCTGCTGGAGCACGTCGGGCGCCTCGTCGAGCGCGTCGTCGAGCGCGTCGGCGTCGGGGCCGCCGCCCTGTGCGAAGTCGGGCGGGCCGCCGCCGCCGCCGCCGACCTTCCCGGCCAGTTGGCTCACGACCTCGCCGGCGTTGACCGCCGAACCGTCGGGGACGGCGACGACGAACGTCGCGCCGTCGCGACCCGACCCGAGCACGGCGATCTTGCCTTCCTCGACGAGGGCGTTGGCCGTCGCCCGGAGTTCGTCCATGTCACCGTCGAGACGCTGGACGACAGCGGTCTCCTCGCCCACGTCGACCTCCTCGCCGTCGCCCGAGCCCGCGGCGCGGACCTCGGCGAGTTCCTCTTTCAGGTCCTCGATGGTCTTGCCGCGCTCCTTCCACTCGGTGAAGAAGCGCTCGGCGGTCTCGGGCACCTCTTCGGGCGCCACGTCGAGGGTGTCGGCGGCCTCGTAGAGGGCGTCCTCGGTGTCCTGGGTGGACTGGATCGCCGCGTCGCCCGCGGCGAACTCGATGCGGATGACGCCGTCCTGGACGCGCTCGGTGCCGAGGATTTTGATCGTGCCGATGTCGCCGGTGCGGGCGACGTGGGTGCCGCCGCAGGCCTGCACGTCCTCGGCGACGTGGATGAGCCGGATGTTCTCGCCGGCAGGGATACCTCCTTGATAGAGGTCGAAGCCGTGCTCGTCCTCGGCCTCGTGGCGGTCGGGCCACTCCTGTTTGACCGGGCCGTTCGACCGGACGATGTCGTTGGCGCGGTGCTCGATCTCCTCGACCTCCGCGCGGGAGACCGACTCGTAGTGGCTCACGTCGATGCGCGACGACTCCGTGCCCTTCTGGGCGCCGGCCTGGCGGACGTGCTCGCCGAGCACCTGCCGGGCGGCGTGGATGACGATGTGGGTCGCGGTGTGGTGGGCCATCAGCCGGCGCCGTCGCGCGCCGTCGATCTGGCCGCGGACGAACTCGCCCTTGCCGGGGTCGGCGTCGGCCGTGTGGAGGATGACGCCGTCGACGATCTGGGCGTCGGTGACCTCCGCGGTCACGTCGTCGGTCGACAGGGTCCCGTGGTCCGGCGGCTGGCCGCCGCCCTCGGGGTAGAACATCGTCTGGTCGAGCACCACGTCGTAGCGGTCGTCGTCGCGCTCGAAGACCTCCAGCACGACCGCTTCGAACTCCGTGCGCTGCTGGTCCTCGTAGTACAGCCGGTCCGTGTCGGGCAGCTCTTCGAGGCGGTCGGCGTAGGGCCGCTCGTCCACCTCGTCGAAGGCCTGGCCGCCGCCGTGGCGGTCGGCGACGAGGGCGTAGAAGTCGTCGGGCGTCTCGACGGCGACGCCCTTCTCGGCGGCGATCTCCTCGACCATGTCCGGCTGGATGCCGTGCGAATCGTACAGCTCGATGAGTTCGCGGACCGGGATCGGTTCGCCCTGCTGGGCGTAGTCGTCGGCGAGGCGGCGGACGCGACGGCCGCCCTGGTCGAGCGTCTCGCGGTACTTCTCGACCTCGGTGCGGACGATATCCCTGATGGTGTCGCGGTTCTCGTAGCCCAGCCGCTCGGCCTGCATGTCGACGAGTTCGTCCAGCGGCGCGTCGACGCCGACGTTGTCCACGAGGCGCTTGGTCCGGCGGAGGACCATCCGGGCGAGATAGCCCGTGCCGACGTTCGACGGGACGATGTTGTCGCCGAGCATGTACGCGAGCGTCCGGCAGTGGTCGGCGATGGCGTAGATATCCTCCAGCGGTTCGAGCAGGTCGACGAGTTCGCCGGTGCCCACGTCGAGCTGGTCGGCGATGTTGTCGCGGGCCGACTCCATATCTTCGGCCTCGTCGATGTCCATGTGGCCCGCGAGCTTGGCGGCGCGGTGGACGATCTCCGCTTCCCGCTCGGAGTAGTCGAGACCGGCGTTCTCTTTCAGGAAGTCGATGGTCTCGGGGTAGACGGCCTCGTAGACGGTGGGGGTGCCCTGGGCCATCCACGTCCAGCGCTCGATGCCGTAGCCGGTGTCGATGACCCGGCGGTCCATCCGGCTGTACGTGTTGCCGTCTTTCATCTCGAAGTCGCCGTCGGGGTCCTGCTCGAACTGCATGAAGACGAGCGTCGCGAGTTCGAGCCCGCGGTAGATGACCTCGAAGGCGGGGCCGGCGTTGCCGCCGCCGACCCACGGGTCCTCGATGAGGGTGAGGTCTTCCACGTCGGCGCCGACCGAATCGAGCAGGTCGACGCAGTGCTCGACGCACTGGTCCTTCCAGTAGACCTCGCCCTCGTAGGCGTAGTCGGTGCCCTCGTCGGCGTTGAACGCGTGGTGGCCGCCCATCTCGAAGGCCATGGTGTGGCGGCCGGTCTTGCCGACGTTGTCGATGTCCTGCATGCGGATACAGGGCTGGGAGACGACGAGCGGGTTGGCGGGCGGCGGGGACTCGCCGCTGGTGACGTGGGGCTGGAAGTCGTAGATAGAAGCCTGCGTGAGAAGCACGTCGTCGCGCCAGCGGTTGGCCGCGACCGGGTAGGGGTCGATGCGCTCGTGGCCCCGCTCCTCGAAGAAGGAGAGGAACGTCTCGCGGGTCTCCTCCAGGGACATCTCCTCGCCGAAGCCGGGGTCGTCGATGAAGCCGTACTCTTCGCATGGCGGCTCGCCGCAGGTCGCCCGGTCCCCGTCGAGCGTCCAGAAGTGGGCCCCACACTCGGAGCACTCCTTCCGGTGGAAGCCGTGCTCCTCGAAGTAGTCGAGTCGATACTCCTGTTCGAGGTCGCTCATTCGTTGCTAGGTCTTGGCCCAGCGGCGCCTAAAACAGTTCCGAAGGTGCGGTCGCCGCTCTCACGGGTCTCGCGGACACTCGCGCCCGATTGCGGTCGACGCGTCGGTGACAAGACACATATCGGTCCCGCGTCACGGCCGAGGTATGCGCCGCTTCGCTATCGCCGGGTTCGTCCTGCTGTTCGCCGTCGTCGCCGGTGGTGCGGCCGGACTCTCCGCGCTCACGACCGAGGACCGCCCCGCGAACGCCGCCGTCTCGGCCTTCGAGCCGCGGGTGGCGGTCGGCAACCAGTCCGACGACCCCTATCCCGAGTCGAACGGGGTCGTCACCTGCAACGACCGGGGGCCCATGCCGGGCGACGCCGGCCTGGAGGGGTCGCTCCTCGTCGAACGCCCGATCGGCGACGACGGCCCGCCGGAGGCGTCGTTCCGAGTGAACGTGTCCGTCGACGACGGGGCGCTCGTCGAGACCCGCACCGTCGACCTCTCGACCGGCGGCTCCGAGCGGCTGGTCATCCTGCGCACCGCCGAGCGGCCGCCGTCGCTGGACGGCGGCGATACCGTCCCCGTCCGCGCGGCCGTCACGACGGAGAACACCACCGTCGCCACGGCCTCGCGCACGGTCGAAGTCGCCGAGCGCGACGTGCCGTGCGCGGACGAGAACTGACCGCGGTCGCCGTTCGCTCCGCTCCTCGCGGAGTCAGTCGCCCTGGCCGTTCCCGGCGCCCTCGCCGGGTCCGCCGTCACCGGGGCGGTCGTCGTCCCCGCCCGATTCGAACTCGGCTTCGAGTTCGGCCTCGGCGTCGCCGTCCGCGACCTCAACTTCGAGTTCCTCGGCGTCGCTCGGGACCTCGACGACGAGCTCGCCGTCGGCGTCGGTCGTCCCGACGGGCTCGCCGTCGACGCTCACCGTCGCGTTCGCGAGCGCCGAGCCGTTCTCGGTGACGGCGAGGGTGACGTTCTCGCCGGCGGTGAGGTTGCCGGCGAACGACGCCGCGATGGAGCGCTCGTCGTCGTCTCGGTCCTCGTCGTCACCGCGCTCGTCGTCGACTCGCTCGATGGGCACTTCGGTGCCGGACTCGCTGACGACCGGCTTGAGGATGTACTTCCCGCTGTTGCCCGCCTCGTGGACGGTCACGTCGTAGACGAAGTCCACCTCGGAGCCGTTCTCGACGGTGAAATCGCTGTTGAGCTGGAGCTTCTGGCTGGGAAGCTTGACCCGCTGTTCCTCGCCGTTGGTCAGCGTCGCGTCGATGTCGCTCACTTCCATGTGGACCTTGTCGTACTCGCCCGCCGGGAGGTCGAACTGTTCGAGCAGCGTCGCGTTCGCGCCCCGCAGCTGCGAGAGGTCGACCGACGTGGCGTTCACGTCGCGGGTGACCCAGCGACCGTCACCGTCGCCGGCCTCGTCGTCTTCCTCGCGTTCGTCGTCCATCTCCTCGCTTTCGGCTTCCGCTCCGTCCTCGTCGTCGGCCTCGGTCTCGGTGCCGTCGTCCGCGACGGTACCGTTCGCGACGGTGGCCGTCGCGTTGGCCGTCGCGTTGGCCGTCCCCGTCGCGTTGGTCGGCGTCGCGGTCGACGCGTTCCCGGCCTCGCCGGCCGAGCCGTTCGCGGCGGCGTCGACGAGGTGGAACTTGACCGTCGTGATCGTGACGTTCAGGTGCGCGAAGTCGTCCATGTCGTTGGGCTGGTCGCTCACGTAGAAGTTGACCGTCCCGGAGTCGGCGGTGTTCGCGCCGCCACCGCTCGCGGCGCCGTCGCCGCCCGCCCCGCCCGCTCCGGGCGTCGCCGTACCGGCCATCCCGGCACAGCCGGCGGTCACGACCAGCAGCGCCGTCGCCACCGCGACGACCGCTCGCCTCATGCCGACACCTCCGCTCGCGGACCCGTTCGTCGACTCTGTCGCGTCGTGGTCGCAGTCGGTCGGTGCATCCGTGACATCGTACTCCCCTCTTCCGGGGCGATACCCATATAAAAGTGAGTCGCCGAAGCCGAATTTCGGCGGATTAAGTCGGATTTCGGGGCGTACGGAACCGCTCTCACGCCCGATCTCGCCGAACGCGCCTGAACGGACGAAACGGTTAAATAGTGGAATAGAGGCCGTCGAGGGGCGGGTCGCGCGGGAGCGTGCGGGGCGGGGATCCGACACGCGTTTACCGGGCGCCCGCCGAGGGGCGGACATGCGCGTGACGTTTCTCGGAACGAGCGGCGCGGTCCCGACCACCCGGCGCAACACGAGCGCGCTGCTGGTCAACCGCGACGGCGACCGCCTGCTGTTCGACTGCGGCGAGGGCACCCAGCGCCAGATGATGCGCTTCTCCACCGGCTTCGCCGTCGACCACGTCTTCGTCACGCACTGCCACGGCGACCACGTCCTCGGCATCCCCGGTCTCGTCCAGACCTTCGACTTCAACGACCGCGAACGCCCGCTCGCGATCCACGCCCCCCACGGCACCCGCGGGGGGATCGAGGACCTGGTTCACGCCGCCGGCAACGACCCATCTTTCCCCGTCCGGATCAACCAGGTCGGCCCCGACGAGGTCGTCCTCGACCGCGACGAGTACGAGGTACGGGCCGTCCGCACGGACCACCGCACCAACGCCGTCGGCTACGCCGTCGTCGAGGACGACCGCAAGGGCCGCTTCGACCGCGAGAAGGCCGAGGAGGAGCTCGGCATCTCCCCCGGGCCGAAGTACTCGAAGCTCCACCGCGGCGAGCCCGTCGAACACGACGGGCGAACCGTCGAACCGGAGGAGGTCGTCGGCCCGCCGCGACCCGGCCGCCGATTCGTCTACACCGGTGACACCCGCCCGACCGACGCCGTCGCCGCCGCCGCCGAGGACGCCGACCTGCTCGTCCACGACGCTACCTTCGCCAGCGACTGGGCCGACCGCGCGAAGGAGACCGCCCACTCCACCGCCCGCGAGGCCGCCGCCATCGCCGACCGCGCCGGCGCGAAGCGGCTCGCGCTCACCCACATCTCGACGCGCTACGCCGGCGACCACTCGCCCATCGAGCGCGAGGCCCGCGAGCACTTCGACGGCGACGCCTGGATCCCCGACGACGGCGACCGGTTCGACGTGCCGTTCCCCGACGACGGAACCGGCGACGAGTCCGCGGACTGACGCGCCGGACGACACCGTGGGAGGGGAGAGCGAGGGAGCGAAGCGACCGAGCGGATCGGTCCGGGTGGGTCGTGGCCGTCTGCGGTCGCGATCGCGGTGCGGTTGCTGCTGTGGTTGCAGTCGCGGTGCCTGGTGGACTGAAAGGGCGAGGCGTGCTCGCGTGCAGTTCAGTCGTCTGAGTGACCTCTATCCGCGCGGGCGGTGCCGAGAGCGCGGATATGTCGCTCAGCGACCGCGAGCGCGTCGAGGGCTTTCATCGCTTGCTGTCTCCGGCGGTCACTTCCCCGGCTAGCGAGCGCGTCGAGGGCTTTCATCGTCTGCGGTCTCCGTCGAGTGCGGTCGCTGTCTCGTCAGTTCCTCTGGAGTCAACTCGACCGGAAACAACGCCTAGTCGCCGCCCTCGCGGCCGTGGGCGAACTCCTGTTCGACGGTCGTCCCGCTGAAGTAGGCGGCGAACCGGACGCCGGCGAGGCTCACGAGGACGCCGGCGAGGATGAACAGGGCGAGCCGGGTGCCCGGGGGTTCGAGGGTGGCCCCTTCGAAGGCGATGGGACCGACGTCGATGGGTTGGACCCGGTAGGGCTCGAACACGTCGGCGAGTTCGAGGAAGTACGCGGAGAACCCGCGGACGACGAGGCCGACGGCGACGGCGCCGAACGGGAGGTTGAGATACGCCGAACGGACGCTCTCGCGGCGGATGAGTTCGTCGAGTAGCCGGCCGGTGCTGGCGGCGAGGGCGGCGCCGGTGAGCCAGGGGATGGCGTCGAAGGCGAAGCGGCTGGCGAGGATGAGCGGGGTCCCCGATCCGAGGTCCGAGACGCCGATAGCGCCGTCGAAGACGCCGACGAGCGAGAGGCCGGCGGCGACGACGTAGGTGACCAGCGCGACCTGGCCCGAGTAGAGGGCCTCCTGGACCTGGCCGGGGAGGGAGGCGAGGTAGGTGTCGATGCCGAGGCCCTTGTAGAGGAAGAAGAGGCCGACGACGGCGACGATGGCGCCGGTCGCGACGCCGGGGCTGACGGCCCACCAGAGGACGGGGTAGGCGATGAGGGCGACGCCGATGGGGACGAGGACGGTCTTGCGCAGCTCCTCGTCGGCGAGGAACTGCTTGAGCAGGTAGTAGGTCGACTCGATGTCGCGGGCCTGGCGGACGACGACGCGGTCGACGGCGTCGACGGTCAGGCGGGATTCGACGATGGGGACGAGCCGCTCGTCCTCGGCGCTGTCGACGACGACCACGGCCGAGTCGGGGTCGTGGTCGTCGATGAGCTCCTCGACCTGGCGGGCGATGGCGCGGTCGGCGCCGATGGTGTCGTCGGTCCCCGCGAGCACCGCGACGACGGTCTCGTCGCCGGCCTCCGAGAGGTCGCGGGAGACGCGGAGGGCTTCGAGCAGGCAGTTGACCTGGCTGTCTTCGGGGTCCTCGACGCCCACGTCGACGACGAGCGACTCGACGGCATCGCGCCCTACCATCGGCGGGTCCGTCCCAGCCACGAGGTCGCCCGCGCGGTCGATACAGACGACCAGCGTTGTCACGGATCGACCGAGGCGGTCACGGGATAAAAATCCTCGCGACCGTTTCCGCCCGCGGCGCCGCTCGAATCGCCCGAGAGCGCCGCTCCGGACGGTGGATGTGAGGCCCCCCGTCCCCGGCCGGACCGCGGCGGACGGCTACCGGCGGAACCGGAGCCCGTCGGCGTCGCCGTCGAAGGCGCTCGCGAGTCCGGCACCGAAGGCGTAGGTGGCCCGCTGGGCGCCCAGGCTGACCCGCTCGCGCAGCGAGTGGGCGGGCTCGAACTCGCGGACTGCGACGGCTTCGCCGAGTCGGTCTTCGAGGGCGTCGGTCACCGCCCGGCGGGTGCCGAGTTCGTCGACGAGGCCGCGCTCGCGGGCCTCGCTCCCGAGGAACACGCGGGCCTCGGTCTCCTCGACGGCGTCGGGCGCCATGTCGCGGCCCTCGGCGACGGTCTCGACGAACTGGTCGTAGTAGTCGTCGACGAGGCCCTGGAGGTAGGCCCGCTCGTCGGGGCGCAGCTCCTTCAGCGGCGTCCCGGCGTCCTTGTACTCGCCGGCGGTGAACCCCTCGTAGGACAGGCCCAGCCGCTCGGCCAGATCGTTGGCGTTGACCCGGGAGCCGACGACGCCGATGGAGCCGACCAGCGACCCCTCGCGGGCCCAGATCTCGTCGCAACCGCTGGCGATGTCGTAGCCGCCGCTGGCGCACACGTCGGTCGCGTAGGCGACGGTCGGGCCGTCGAAGCGCTCGGCGGCGATGCGGATGTCCTCGCTCGGGACGATCTCCCCGCCCGGCGTGTTGAGCTTCACCAGCAGCGCCTCGGCCGCGGGGTCGGCGTCGGCGAGCTCGATCTGTTCGACCACGTCGTCGGCGCCGATGCCGGTCGCCGAGCCGGGGACGCCGCCAGCGCGCTCGCGCGCGATCGGCCCTTCGACCGCGACCTCGGCGACGTTGTACGGCGAGACGAGCGACCCGGCGATCCGGCTCCCGACCCACAGCGCGAGGAGCGCGACCGCGGCGACCACCAGGAGACCGAGGAGGTCGACCAGCGAGTCGGTGCTGCGGACGAACACGTACCAGGCGGCGGCGACGCCGATCAGGCCGACGAGGGCGGTCACGACCAGCGGGACGACGGTCCCCTCGACGGTCCCGACCGCGTCGTCGTCGGATGGCAAACTGCTCATGACCTCTAGAAGTTGCGGTCGGCGGGAAAACCTATCGGCGAGGCGCGGGCGCTGGCAGTGCCGGTGGTCGGGCGAACGGACGGCTACAGCGCGACCCGGTCGAAGTCGTTCCAGACCTCGAAGTCGCTCAGTTCGTCGAGGTCGTCGGTGTGGCGTTCGAGCATGTGCTCGGAGACGTTCGTGGCGACGACGCGGTCGGCGTCGAACCGACGGGCGTCGGCGCGCAGTTCCTCGGCGTCGCCGTGGAACTCGGCGCCCAGGACGGAGCCGTCGAAGAAGAGCAGGTCCGCGCCGGTGCAGAAGTCGGGGACGGCGTCGACGCCGTCCACGTCGGGGGCGTAGACGACGGTCGCCCCCTCGGCGGAGACGGCGTACCCCTGGGTCGGGAAGGCGTGTGTGCCGTGGTCGACGTCGAACGCCCGCACGTCGAACTCGTCGGTCCGGAGCGCCTCGTCGGCGTCGAGCGGGACGTACTCCACGTGGTCGAGGATGTGCGGGAAGGTGTCCTCCGTGAACGTCCTGACCGGACGACTCCCGTAGACGGTGATCTCCTTGCCGAACGTGGAGTGGTCGAACTCGCCCTCGTTTTGCACGTGGGTGGTCATCGCGGCCTGGTTCAGCTCGTTGATCCCCCAGTAGTTGTCGAAGTGGGCGTGGGTCGCGAAGAAGGCGTCCACGTCGTAGACCTCCATCTCGTGGAGCTGGTCGGCGATGTCGGGGCCGATGTCGAGGACGAGCCGCCGCCCGGCGGCCTCGACGAGCACGGCCGGCCGGCGGCGGCGCTCGCTGGCGGCGCAGTACTCGCAGTCACAGAGCGGGGCGGGCACGCCGACCGCGTCGCCGGTCCCCATGAGCGTGACGCGCATGGCACCGTTTGGGCCGACCCACCGTTACCCGTTTCGTGTATCAGATCCCGAACCGGTTCGGGCCGCGCGAGGCGGACCGCGATACCGACCGGGGAGACGGAACCGAGCCGGGGAGAATCAGCCGAACGGGCCGCCACCGCCGCCCATGCCACCCATCCCGCCCATGCCGCCGCCACCGCCGCCGCCCTGCATCTGCTTCATCATCCGCTCCATGTCGGCGTCGCCCATGCCCTGGAACTGGTCTAACATCTGGCGCATCGCGTTGTACTGTTCGAGCAGTTCGCGGATGCGCTCCTCGGGCTTGCCCGAGCCGCGGGCGATGCGCTCGATGCGGCTCTTGCCGACGGTCCGGGGGTTCTCCAGCTCCTCGTCGGTCATCGAGTCCATGACGACCTCGAAGTCGTGCAGGCGCTCCTGGGTCACGTCCATCGCGTCGTCGGGCAACTGGTCCATGAGCCCGCCGCCCATCCCCGGGATCATGTCCATCACCTGATCCAGGGGCCCCATCTTGTTCATCGTCTCCATCTGCTTGCGCATGTCGTGGAGGGTGAACTTCCCCTCCATCATGTCCTCGGGGTCCCAGTCCTCTTCCTCCTCGCCCGTCTCGTCCATCGCCCGCTCGACGCGCTCGGTGAGCTGTTTGAGGTCGCCC
Source organism: Halosimplex pelagicum (assembly GCF_013415905.1). Taxonomy (GTDB): domain Archaea; phylum Halobacteriota; class Halobacteria; order Halobacteriales; family Haloarculaceae; genus Halosimplex; species Halosimplex pelagicum. The sequence goes on from NZ_CP058909.1 coordinate 296,962, forward strand.
ATGCCGAGCAGCCGCGAGATGAACCCGGAGGGCTCGAACCGCTCGATGTCGGAGACGGTCTCGCCGGTCCCGAGGAAGGCGATCGACGAGCCGGTCTCGTTGACGGCGGCCAGCGCGCCCCCACCCTTCGCCGTCCCGTCGAGCTTCGTGATGACGACGCCGTCGATGCCGATGGAGTCCTCGAACTCCTGGGCCTGGTCCTTCGCCGACTGGCCCATCGCCGCGTCCAGCACCAGCAGGTCCCGGTCCGGCTGGACCTCTTCCTCGATGTCCTCGATCTGGTCGATGAGCTCCTCGTTGAGCCCGTCGCGACCGGCGGTGTCGACGATGCGCACGTCGGCGTCCTCGGTCGCTTCGAGTCCCTCGCGGGCGATCCGGACGGGGTCGTCGGCGTCGGGGTCGCCGTAGAAGTCCACCTCCGCGCGCTCGGCCATCTCCTTGGACTGGTCGTAGGCGCCGGGCCGGTCGGTGTCCGTCTGGATGATCGCCGGGCGCAGGCCCTTCTTCGAGAACCACCACGCCATCTTGGCGGCCGTGGTGGTCTTCCCCGAGCCGTAGAGGCCGGCGAGCATGATCGTCTGCGATTCGAGCGGGAGGTCGGTGGAGTCGCCGACGAGGCCGACGAGCTCGTCGTAGACGACCCGGAGCACCCAGTCGTGGGCGGAGGTGCCCGCGGGCGGCTCCTCCTCTAAGGCGCGGGTCTTGATGGAGTCCGACAGCTCCATCACCAGGTCCACGTCCACGTCGGCCTGCAGCAGCGACCGCTGGATGTCCTTGACGACCTCCTCGACGTCCTCCTCGGAGATGCGGGACTGGCCCCGGAGGTCGTTGAGGGTGCTCCGGAGCGACGTTCCCAGATCGTCGAGTACCATTTGCCGCGGAGTACGCGGCCGGCCCGTTAAAGACTTTGTACTCCGCCGGTCGGTGCGGTCACGGCGCCGCGATCAACCGGGGGTCGGCGCGAACCAGTTCTTGGCCCACCGGCGACCGCAGCGCGTCGAGCACCGCGGCCTCTCGGGGATCGGGCGACCCCGAGGCGTACAGCGCCACGTCCCGCGTCGTCGGGTAGCCCGGGTCGCGGTAGCCGTGGGTCGTCCCGTCGGCGGTGACCTCGACCGCGGGTGGCCCGCGTTCGACGACGCCGACCGCCAGATCCGCGATCGCGTCGTCGCGGTCGGCGACGGCGGCGGCGCGCGCCCTGTGCCGTCCGATACGCGCGTCGAGACCGTCCAGCGGAGCCCGCCGGAAGAACTCGTCGCGAATCGGCCGGTTCGGCGTCCCGCTCGCGCCGGTGACGACGTAGATATCCCGGTCGGGCCCGCCCAGCACGGACCAGTTCTCGATCTCCCCCTCGTAGATCCCGCGGATCGTCCCGACCGAGAGCGTCTCGACCCCGGCCGCCGCGACCGCCGGGCTGACGACGAACGCCGAGCCGTCGCGGGCGAGGACGTGCGAGGTCAGCGCCGACGCGTCCGCGGACGGCAGTCCGTCGACCCCGCCGGGACCCGTCTCGCCGAGGTCGATACGGCCGGCCGCCAGATCGGCGGCTATCCGCGCGGGGCCGGACACCGAGGTGACGAGTTCGAAGGGCGGCCGCGAGCGCTCGCCGGTCGGCTCGATCCCGCGGTCGGCGGCGAAGCGGTCGGCGAGTCGGGCGTCCGCGTCGGCCACCGCGGGACCGACGACCGGGAACGCCTCGCTCGACGGGCGCAGGTTCGCGTTCCAGGCGGTCGCCAGCGGGGCGACGACGCGCCGGAGCGTCCCGGTGGTCTGGAGGTGGAGCGGCTCGACCGACCGGGCCGTGGCGGTGGGCGTCGGCGCGGAGGTGCTCGGGTCGAGCGGACCGCCGTCCGTGGCCGCGGACGGCGTGGTCGACCGGTCAGGCGGCGTCCGCGTGTCGGCCCCGTCGGTTCCGGTGAGGCCCGAACAGCCCGCGAGCGACGCGAGGAGGGCGGCGCCGGACCCGAGCACCGCGCGTCTGTTCGGGTCCGGCACGTCGTTCGCTGTCATCGCCGGATCGCTGGGCGGCCGCCCCCTTGTAACCCGCTACGCACAGCTATCGAGGGCTATTGAGCCGAGACCGGTCCGGAGCCGCGCGGGACCGACCGCCGGCGTGGAACTAAGGGGGCCGCGGGCGGAGACGGAGGTATGTATCGGGCCCGCAGGCGCCGCGGTCGGCCGTGAACCGCGACGGCCGGGAGGGCGTGGACGACCGCGTCGAGTACGAGCCGGTCAGCGTCAAGGAGCTGCTGGGCGAGATGAAAGACATCGCCGAGCTGCTCGTCGACCTGTCGTACTCTTCGGTCCTCTTCGACGACCCGGCGCTGGCCGAGGAGGTGCTCGAACTGGAGTCGGAGATGGACGTGCTCCAGCTGCGCGCGCGGATGAGCCTCGTGATGGCCGGCCGCTCGCCGGAGGAAGCCGAGGAGCTGGCGCCCATCTTCGGCATCGTCGGCGCCGCGGAGACGATCAGCGACGCCGCCGGCGACATCGCGAAGGTCGTCCTCGACGACGTGGGCCTGCCGGCGTCGCTGCGGGCCGGCCTCCCCGACCCCGTCGAGACGCTCGCCCGGGCGGAACTCGCCGGGTACTCGGCCTACGCGGGGCGGACGCTCGGCGACATCAACCTGGAGACGGAGACCGGCGTCCGCGTGCTCGCGGTCCGTCGCGGCGACGAGTGGCTGCTCGATCCCGGTCGCGAGACGGCGCTGCGACCCGGCGACGTGTCGTTCTGTCGCGGCCCCGACGACGGTATCCAGGGGGTCTTCGAGACGATGACCGGCGAGCCCTACGAGCGGCCGGCGGTCCCCGAGTCGGACATCGAGGACCTGGACCGCGCGGTCGAGACGGTCGTGTTGATGCGCAACGTGAGCGAACTCGCGGTGGACCTGGCCTACGGGAGCGTGCTGTTCGACGACCCCGAGCTCGCCCGCGAGGTGAGCGAGCTCGAAGTGGAGGTCGACGCGCTGAAGGAGCGCTTCGAGGCGTGGGCGCTCCGCGGGGCCGCCGAGGTGGCGGAGCCGGTGACGATCCGCGGGCTGCTCCACATCGCGGCGAGCACGGAGGTGATCAGCGACGCCGCCCTGGAGATCAGCGAGGGCGTGCTCCGCGGGCTGGGGAGCCACCCGGTCGTCCAGGCCGCCGTCGAGGAGTCAGACGAGATCCTCGTCAGCGTTCCCGTCGCGGCCGGCAGCGACCTCGACGGCACGAGCATCGGCGAACAGGCGCTCCGGGCGACCACGGGGACCCTCGTCATCGCGGTCCGCCGCGAACGCGAGCCGGCGGAGGGGACGGACAGGGCGAACGGTGACGAGGACGCGGGCACCGCCCGCGCCGAGGGCGACACGGAGTGGGTCCTGACGCCGTCGCCCGAGACGCGGCTGCGCGCCGGCGACACCCTCATCGCGAAGGGGACCCGGGCCGGCGCCGAGCGTCTGCGGGCGCTGGCCGGTGGGGAGGGGGCCGGAGCCGGAACCGGGTCGCGGTGACGATGACCGGCGACTGGACGGTCCGCGGGATCACCCGCCGGCTGTTCCCGTTGCTGGTCGCGCTCACGCTGCTGGAGCTGCTCGGCGGGCTCACCCTCGACGGCTTCGAGGCGACGCTGACCCGTTACCCCTCCCTGCTCGTGCTCGTCCCGGCCACCATCGGGACGGCGGGCAACCTCGGGAGCGTCCTCTCGGCGCGGCTCTCGACGGCCTTCCACCTCGGGCTGCTCACCTTCGAGCCGACCGACGAGCGCCTCGGCGGCAACGCCCTCGCGACCGTCCTGCTCGCGGTGACGGTGTTCCCGCTGGTCGGCGCCGGCGCCTGGGTCGTCGCCCGGGCGACCGGGACGGCGGCGCTGCCGGCCCGGACCGTCGTCGCGGTCGCGCTCCTGAGCGGCGTGGTGCTCTCGGTCCTGGCAGTCCTCGTGACCGTCGTCACTGCCTACGCCGCCTACCGCTTCGAGGCCGACCCGGACGACGTGGTGATCCCCGTCGTCACGAACGTCTGCGACGTGCTCGGCGTGCTCGTCCTGTTCGGCGCCGTCCGGGTGGTGGTCGGGTGACGCTCCGCTCGGTCGTCGTCGAGACCTACCGCGGCGCGCTGCCCGCGCTGCTGGTCAGCGCCCTCGGCGGGCTGCTCGCGGGCGCCATCCTCGGCGGGATGGAGGGCGAACTCGCCGCGGTCCCGGGCCTGCTGGTCGTCGTCCCGGCGTTCCTGGCGATCCGCGGGAGCGTCTACGGCTCGCTGGGCTCGCGGCTGTCCAGCGCCCTCCATCAGGGGCTCGTCGAGCCGCGACTGGCCTACGACGAGCGCCTCGCCAGGGCGGTCGCCGCCGCCCTCCTCAACGGGCTGGCGGCGAGTCTCGTCGCGGCGACGCTGGCCGTCGGATTGCTCCGCGCGCTCGGGCGACCGGTCGCGCCGTGGCCGACGCTCGCGCTGGTCGCGCTCGCAGGCGCCGCGATGGCCGGCGTCGCCCTCGTCGGGACCATCCTGGTCGTCGTCTTCGTCGGCTACCGCCGCGGCGCCAACCCCGACGATCTCGTGGGGCCGGCCGTGACGACCGCCGGCGACGTGTTCGGCATGGCCGCGCTCTTTCTCGCCACCCGGCTCGCCCTCGCCGTGAGTTGAGCGGGGAGCAAGCGCGGGTGAAACCGCTGTATCTCTCGGAACGACCGCCGACACAGCGACCGCGACCGCCGACTCGACCGCGAACAGCGTGAAAGCCCCTCTCCTTTCATTCCCACCCGCGTCGGCTGATCGGCCGGTCTGTGCGGGCGGGAATGAAAGGGGCCGTCCGCTCCGGGAAGACGGGTGACGCAAGCACCGCAGCCGAGCGAAGCGAGGCGAGGAGCGCAGCGAACCCCTCGACCGGAGCGGACGGGGGCTTTCACGCTGTTTGCGGTTTCTGCAGTCCGTGTGGTTTCTGCGGTCCTCGCGGTTCCTGCGGTCGCGACGGTCTCGGGGCCAGCGGTGCCGACTGCGGAACGTCCGAGCGACACACATCGCCAGCGGCTCGCACACGAAACCTCGAAGTAGGACGGATGCAAAGCCCCGCGTATGGTAACTCTCGCAGAGTCGGCGACGCAGCTCGTCGACAGTATCGTCCAGATGCCGGGCGAGTTCGCGGAAGTCGCGGCCCACGACCCGATCAACTACGTCCTGATCGCCTTCGGCGCCCTGTTCGTCGCCGGTGCCTCGGCGGTGTTCGGCTACCTCTCGCTGGGTGCCGTCCTCTCGCTGTTCACCGCCGGTAGCTCGCCGCCGCCGGAAGCGCGGTAGTTCGACGACGCGTCACGACCGCCCGAATTCTCCCCCGTCAATCCATCTCGCCGAGCAGCTCGATAGCCCGCTCGGCGTCGGGGCCGAGCGGCGACGCGGCGACGAAGCTATCGGCGTACTCCAGCACGGCGTCGATGTCGGCCTGAACTTCCGCCGGCGAGCCGGCGATGCAGAAGGCGTCGAGCATCGCTTCCGTGACTCTCCCGGCCGCTTCGCGGAACTCCCCGGCCGACACCGCGTCGCCCACCTCGCTGGCGGCCTCGCGGTCGATGTCGTGCCGTTCCAGTACGGGCGGGGGCGCGCCGCCGGCGACGAACGCGACCGGGAAACGGGCTTCCTCGCGGGCGGCGTCGCCGTCCTCGGCGACGCTGACCGAGGCGTAGGCGGCGAAGTCGAAGTCGCCGCGCTCGTCGGGCCGCTCGTCCAGCCCCTCGGCGACCCGGTCGCCCGCCCAGGCGTAGTCGCGGGGGTGGGCGCCGTTGTAGAGGACGCCGTCGGCGTGTTTGGCGGCCATGCGGGTCATGTGCGGGCCCTGCGCGCCGACGTAGACCGGGATCGGCCCGGCGTCGTAGTTGAGGCCGGCGTCGTCGGCGGTGAAGGTGCCGTCGTGGTCGACGCGCTCGCCGTCCCACAGGCGCTGGGCGACCTTGAACGTCTCCAGCACCCGCCGCAGCGGGCTGTCGGGGTCGATGCCGAGGTTGGCGAGCGTCGAGGCGTCGCCGGGACCGACACCGAAGACGCCGCGGCCGCCGCTGTACTCGTCGAGGGTGGCCATCCGCGAGGCCAGCGTGACGGGATGGGTCTCGTAGGGGTTGGCGACGCCAGGGCCCACGCCGATGTCGCCGGTCTCGCCGGCGATGGCGGTCAGGGCCGCGAACTGGTCGCGGTTGTTGTAGTGGTGGCTGACGAACGCGGTATCGAAACCGACCGACTCCGCGGTCGCGCCGAGCTGTGCCATCGTCGAGACCGGACGCTCCGGCGTGAGTTCTATCGCTCTCATTCGGAGTTCTCCCGCAGTCGCTGTTTGTCGTACTCCCACTCCCGCAAGGCGTCGCGGACGTAGTCGCCCTCGGGCGACCGGAAGAGACCGTCGTGGGGCTCGTGGTCGCCGAACTCGAAGCCTCGAACGACGACGACGGGGAGGCCGTCGTCGCCCTCGCCGGTCAGCAGGTTCGCGGCGGCGGCGAGTTCGTCGACGACGGCCTCGACGGTGACGCCGAGCTCGCGGCCGTCGCGGTCGGACTCGCCGCGCCAGTCGCGGGCCGCGGGCACGCCCGCCCAGCCGATCGCGACGCCGCGCTGGCCCTGGCGGAAGGGCCGTCCCGAGGTGTCGGTGACGACCACCGGCGCGTCCAGCGTCTCGCTGATCCGCTCGGCGCTCGCGGAGGGGTCCTCGGGGAGGAGGAGCAGATCCGATCCGGGGACGTTCGAGCGGTCGATACCGGCGTTGACGGAGATGTGGCCGAACCGGGTCACGGCGAGCATGAGCGGCTCCTCGGTCAGCAGTTCCGCGCTCTCTTCGAGGACCGCCTGGGCGAAGCGGGGGTCTTTCTCCTCGCCGGCGAGTTCGCCGATGCGCTCGGCGATGTCTCGGGCCCGTGAGCCGGGGTCGAACTCGGCCAGGTCGGCGCCGCGGTCCTCGGCCTTCGAGACGATGGAGTGGGAGACACAGACCACGTCGCCCTCCCGGAGGTCGACGCGCTCGGCGACGAGTTCGCCCACGTCGTCGCCGGGGCGCACCTCGGGCAGCCCGTCGACCGCGAACAGTTCCATACCCGCTCTGGGTGGTGGCCCGGCAAAAGCGCCCCGCTACGAGCAGGCCTCGCCCGGGTCGGTGACGGACGCCGATCCGAAACCCTGGTAGGCCGCCGCTGCACAGGCCAGCCTATGCCCGACGACCCCGCAGCCGACGCCGCGACGCTGGCCGACACCGCCGTCCGCGCGGTCGAGGCCGGCGGCGACTACCTCCGCGAGGCCTTCGAGAACGGCACCACGCCCGCCGACTACACCGCCGAGGACGTGACAGCCGAGGCCGACCGCGAGGCCGAGCGGCGCGTCCTCGACGCCATCGCCGACGAACACCCCGACCACCGAGTCTCCGCCGAGGAATCCGGCGACTACGACGGCGACGGCGAGTACCGCTGGGTGGTCGACGCCCTCGACGGCACGAACAACTTCGCCGCCGGCATCCCCACGTTCGGCGTCGCCGCGACGGCCTGCGAGCGGGCCGGTCCGGGCGGCCCCGAGAACGAGCCGGTCGCCACCGCCGTCCACGTGCCGGTCCTCGACGACACCTACGTCGCCGAGCGCGGCAACGGCGTCCGGTACGACGGCGATCCCGTCGCGGTGACCGACGGGCCGACGCTCCCGGTCGAGAAGGCGACCGTCGCGATGATAATCGGCCCCGAGGTGGTCTCCGGCGGCGCCGAGCGCCGCGAGTGGGACGCCATCGCCGACGCCGTCGGGGAGGTCCCCAAACGGGCGATCCAGACGTGGGCGCCGGTGGTCTACTGGGGGTTGCTCGCCCGCGGGAAACTGGAGGGGTTCGTCTGTTACTACCCCGCCGAGCGCGAGCAGGTCGCCGGATCGCTGCTCGCCCTGGAGGCCGGTGCGGTCGCGCGTGCGGAGGGACCGCTCACCGTGTTCGGCGCTGATCGGGAGATCCGCGACGCGCTGTTCGACGCCGCGACGAGCGCGCTCTGACGCCACCCTCCGCTCCGGACGGCACCCCGCTCAGGCCTCGTGGACGGTCACGTCGATCTCGCCGTCGGCCGCCTCGACGGTCAGCATCGTCGCCCGGTCCGCCGGCGCGGCGCCCGTCGCGCTCCCCGGATTCAACACGCGAGCGCCGCCGATCTCCTCGTCGAAGACCTTGTGCGTGTGGCCGGCGACGCCGACGCGTGGCTCGTCGGCCTCCTCGCGGACGGCGGCCGCGACGCGGTCCGCCCAGCCGCGCTTGGAGCCGGTGCCGTGGAGGACGACGAAGGTGACGCCGCCGAACTCGACGGTCACCCGCTCGGGCAGGCCGACCCGGGGGTCGGTGTTGCCGGCGACGGCTGTCAGCTCCGGTGCCAGGTCCCGCACGTCGGCGAGCGTCCCCTCCGAGTCGAAGTCGCCGGCGTGGACGACGTGGTCGGCCGAGCGGATCCGCTCGCGGAACGCCTCGGGGATGCGGCTGGCCCGCGAGGGGATGTGCGTGTCGCTGATGACGGCGAGTTCCATGGGGGCGAGTTCGGCCGGGACGCCCAAGTCGGTTCCCCTCGTGGCGCCGTCGGTCGCGGCTCCCGGCTCCCGTCTTCCGCGCTCGCGGCGACCCCGCCGCTGATACGACCCGCGGCCCAACGTCCGACCGATGACCGAGGACGACGAAGCGTCCGTCGAGGGAGGGGCCGACGGACTCGCGGAGACCCGCGTCGTGACGGTCTTCCTCCGCGACGACGGGGACGTGCTCCTCCTCCGTCGGAGCGACGCGGTCGGCTCGTACAGCGGCCGGTGGGGCGCCGTGGCGGGCCACGCCGAGGGCGACCCCGACGCCGCCGCGCGCGAGGAGATCCGAGAGGAGACCGGGATCGACCCCGACGCCGAAACCACCCTGGTCCGGCGGGGCGACCCCTTCGAAGTCGTCGACGGCGACCTCGAGACGCGGTGGGTCGTCCACCCCTATCTCTTCGACTGCGACACCCGGGCCGTCGAGCCGAACGAGGAGACCAGCGGGTTCGAGTGGGTCCCGCCCACGGCGATCCTCCGGCGGGAGACGGTGCCCGACCTCTGGCGGTCCTACGACCGGGTGCGGCCGACCGTCGGGACCGTCGCCGCCGACGCCGAACACGGGTCGGCCTGGATCTCGCTGCGCGCGCTGGAGGTCCTCCGCGACGAGGCCGCGCTGGCGGCCGAACGCCCCGACGACGGCGACCAGTGGTCGGCGCTCGCGACCCTCGCCCGCGACCTGCTCGACGCCCGCCCGTCGATGGCCGTCGTCGCCAATCGCGTCGACCGAGCGATGGACGCCGCGGCCGAGGCGGCCACACCGGCAGTGCTCGAAGCCGCTGCCCTCGAAGGTATCGAACGAGCGACGGCTGCAGACGCCGATGCGGCGCGGGTCGCGGCCGATCGACTCCCCGACCGGATCGCCACGCTCTCGCGGTCGGGGACGGTCGCGGCGGCGGTCGAGCGGGCCGACCCCGACGAGGTGCTGGTCGCCGAGTCCCGGCCCGGTCGGGAAGGCGTCGGGACGGCCGAGCGCTTCGCCGAGGCGACCGACGCGGCGGTGACGCTGACGACCGACGCCGCGCTGGCCGACCGGCTGGTCGCGACGGGGGTCGGGGCGGTCGTCGTCGGCGCCGACACGGTGTTGCCGGACGGTCGGGTCCTCAACAAGGTCGGCACGCGAGCGGCCGCAGCAGCGGCCGCGACCGAGGGGATCGACTGCTACGTCGTCGCCGCGAGCGACAAGATCGCGGCGGCCGCCGGCGACGACGAAGCGGGCGCACCCGTCGTCGACCGCGAGGAGCGCGACGCCAGAGAGGTGTACGACGGCGACGCCGCCGTCGCGGTCGCGAATCCGACCTTCGACGTGACACCTCCCGACCTGATCGACGCGGTCGTCACCGAGCGCGGCGCGCTGGACCCGGACGGGGTCCGCGCCGTGGCCGAGGACCACCGCGCGCTGGCCGAGTGGGACCGGTGAGGCCGTAGCCGAGCGGGACCGCCCTGCCGGCGGTCGCGCCACAGCGCACAACGGTTTTCACCCCGAGTCGCGTCCGATCGACCAGTGACAGCCGACGCCACAGCCGACGGGACCGCCGAGCGGGTCGTCGTCCGGTACGCGCCGGTGACCGACCAGATCACCGAGGAACTGAACACCTCGCGCTACGGCGCCTACCTCCGACGGACGGAGGCGGGACCGGTCGCCGCCGGCGACGAGTGGGAGGAGTTCGTCAGCCGGGGTTGCGGCGCCACCGCGGACGTGACGCTCGCCGTCGAAGCCGTCGAGGGCGGCGACCGCGTGGGCGAGGCGACCGAGTTCGCGTTCGTCCCGGGAGCGGGCGACGAGGGCGAGTCCGGGGCCGGGGACGGCGACTGATCGAGTCGCCGCTCAGCGTTCGTCGAGCGCGACGGGGACGCCGGATTCGGCCACGTCGGCGGCGAACTCGCGGGAGTCGGTTTCGAGGGTGGAGAAGGTGTTGTAGTGGACCGGGACGACGAGCTCCGGTTCCATCGCGGCGGCGAGCGCGGCGGCCTCGCGGCGGTCCATCGTGAACCGCGGGCCGATCGGCGGGCAGAACACCGACACCTCGACGTTCTGGTGGGGACCGAGCGCGTCCGTGTCGCCGGGGTAGAGGACGCGCTTGCCTTCCACGTCGACGACGAACCCGCAGCCGAAGCCCTCGGGGTGGAACGGCGTCCCGTCCGGCCTGGTGTGGGGGCCGTTCTCCTCGTTGTACGCCGGGACCGTCCAGATCGGCACGTCGTCGACGGTCAGCGACTCCGTGTCGCCGACCGTCACCACGTCGTAGGGCAGCGAGGCGAGCGGCGGGAGTTCGCGGTCTTCGACGCCGTCCTCGATGGCCTCGAACGCGACGATCGTCGTGTCGGGACCGGCCACCCGCTCGACGCCGTCGGGGTCGTAGTGGTGAACGTGGGTGAGACAGACCACGTCGGCGTCTTCGGGGCGGTAGTCCTGCGCCGGCGGGTGGCCGACCCCCTCGGTGTCCGGCTCCCATTCGCCGGTGAGCACGCCGTACCGGCCGGGATCGGTGTAGACGACGGTGTCCTCGCCGGCGAACCGCAACGTGGCGTAGCCCAGCCACTCGACGGTGATCCCGTCGTGGCGCACGGTCATTGGTCCCTCTACGCCACCGAGCCCACATAAGTCGGGTGCTTGTCGACCGAACGTGTGCGTATACGCTGTCGTGTATTGGATACAGGTCGAATACGTGGACTTTTCAGGGATGGTGGCGAACCGGCTGACGGTGGCGATGACGAGCAGTTACCCCCACTGAGCCCCTTGTGACGAGGACTTTCACCGAGCCACCGTCTCACGCCCGCGAGCGGCGGCGCTGTGGCGGATCGACGATAGTACCCGGAGAAAAGCGACAGCGACCTCAGAACGGCGCCGCAGATCCGTCGCCGTCGTCGGTCGCGTCGGCGGACTCCAGCGGACCCTCCCAGTCGTTCAGCCCGCCGTGGAGGCTCTCGACCGGGCCGTCGACGCCCTCGTAGGAGCCGACGAGGCGGGCCGCCTGGACGCTGGATTTGCCCTTCGGACAGACCGTCACGACGCGCTCGGCGCCGTCGAGTTCCTCGACGCGGTCGGTCAGCCGGTTCGCCGGGATGTTCTCGCTGCCGGGGATGTGCCCGCGCTCGAACGAGCCGGGGTTGCGGATATCGACGATCCGGAGGTCGTCGGTCGCGTCCTCGGTCGACCCGTCGTCCAGTAGCTCCTGCAGTTCCTCGCCGGAGATCTCGCCGTCCATCGTTGGTCGCGATCGGGAGGCAGACGGCATATGTTCGTCGGAGTCCGCCGAGTGTGCGGCGGTCCCGGGCTACAGCAGCCCCTCCTCGCGGGCGAGCAGTAGCGGCGTCAGCGAGATGCCGTTCGCTGGCCCCTCGCGGTCGCGCAGGCGGTCGATCGCCTCGTCGGCCGGGAACGTCTCCCACTCGACGAACTCGGCGTCGTCGAGGTCGCGCTCGCCGCGGTCGAGATCGCGAGCGACGAAGACGTGACGGGTGTAGCGCGTCCACGGCGTCGGGACGTAGGCGTCGAGCTTCCGGAGGTCGCCGGCGACGAAGCCGGTCTCCTCCCGGAGTTCGCGCGCCGCGGCGACCGCGGGGTCCTCTCCGTCCTCGACGCCGCCGCCGGGGAGCCCCAGCGAGTAGCGGCGCAGGCGCGGGCGGTACTGTTCGACGAGGACGACCTCCCCGTCGTCGGTGAACGCCACGACGACCGCCGCGTCGCCCGGTTCGAGCCAGTAGTACTCGGCGCGCTCGCCGGTCGGTCGCTCGACCACGTCGTGGCCCGCCTCGAAGAAGTCCGTCTCCCAGGTGACCTCCCGGCCGTGGACGGGCCACGCGGGGTCCTCGCGCTCCCAGGGGTGCGTCGCGGAGTCGTCCGCCGGATCGGCGCCCTCCTCGTCCCCGGTCACAGCAGCCCGTCCTCCTTCGCGAGCAACACTCCTTCGATGGTGGCGTCGTTGGCGGGCTGGCGCCGCGCCACGTCCAGCGCGTCGTCGATCGGGACCGTCGTCACCGAGAGGAACTCGTTGCCGTCCAGGTCGCGCTCGACGGGTTCGAGCCCCTCGGCGAAGACGATGCCCCGGCGGTGACGGAGGACGCCGGTCGAACACCAGAAGTCCTCGATCAGGGAGACGCCGGCGGGGTCGAAGCCGGTCTCCTCTCGCAACTCGCGGGCGCCGGCGGTCGTGAACGACTCGCCGTCCTCGACGATACCGGCGGGGAGTTCGAGACACTGCTCGCCGATGACCGGCCGGTACTGGTCGACGAGGACGAGGTCGTCGCCGGACCGCGCGACGACGACCACCGCGTCGGGGAGTTCGGCCCAGTAGTACTCTTTCTCGGTGCCGTCCGGTTGCTCGACGCGGTCGTAGCCGCCGGTGTACCAGCCGGTCTCGTACTCGACCGCGCGGTCGGTGACTCGCCAGTCGTGGTCGGGGTCGCTCATGGTCGCTGTCCGACCGCGACCCGGTAAAGCGTGCCGTTGTACGAGACGAGTACGCCCGACTCGGAGACGGCGGTCGCGTTGCGCGCGGTCAGCGCCGACCGCTCGTCGAACGGCGAGTGGGTGAACGCCTCCTTGAACCCCCACGGCCCCTCCCGGTAGGGGTCGGAGGTTCCGTTACGGAGCGCCTGCGTGGTGTACGGGTACTGTCGCTCCGAGAGCGCCGACCCGTTGACTGCGGCGCTGGCGTTGATCGCCGCCGCGCCGGATCCGTCGGCGGACCCGTTCCCGGCGACGGGCTCGGCCGTGACGTAGTAGGGGTCGCCGCTCGCGAGCAGCGACGGGAGGGCACCGAGCGCGAGCAGTGCGACCATCACTCCGAGGATCAACAGAACGGCGTTGCGAGTGACCCGACGCATACCCCTCGCTACGGCCGAGCGCGTGAAAACGACACGGATACGCGGACGAGCCGTCGGTCGGTCGATTCCCGGCCGCTCACTCGGTCCCGGACTCGGCGGCGTCCCCGTCCGTCTCGTCGGCCTCGTCGGCCTCGTCCGCGCTCGCGCCGCCGTCGGTCACCATCTCGCGGTAGATCCGGCCGAACGCCTGCCGGCGGAGGGTGCCGACGGCGGCCTCCCGTTCCTCGTGGAAGGTCGCGGCGACGACGGTGTCGGCGGCCGGCGCGGCGTGCCAGACGACGCTGTCGACGTTCTCGCTGCCGACCTCGCGGACCTCGTAGCCGTCGTTGTCGGCGACCCACTCGTCGAACGCCTCGCGCGAGCCGACGCGGACCTCCAGCAGGGAGGCGAACAGCGCGTCGCGGGCGGTCTCGACGACCTCGCCCGTCACGCGGTCGCGGTACTCCTCGGCGTCCATCTCCATGGCCTTCGCGGTCTCCTTGACGACGACCTGGGCCGTCGACCCGAGCGCCTCGTAGCGCTCGCGGGCCGCGGCGGCGGTCGTCGGCGCGATCGTCCCCTCTGTGTCCATGCCCGCCGGTTCGGCCGCCGCGCCTTAGGAGTCCCCGGTTTCGTCGCCGGCGGCCTCGGCCGTGTCCGCGCCGTCGCCGTCGTCGGTGTCACCGTCGGCAGCGCCGTCGTCGCCGGCGTTCTCCCGACGCCGGCGCGTCAGCTCTTTGGCTTCGGCGAGCACGTCGTCGGTTTCGCCCTCGAAGTCGTCGAGGTCGGCGACGCCGCCCGGTGCCGCGTTCTCGACGGCGTCGGGAGCGCCAGAGGGTCGGCCGCCGGTGTGGTTGCCGTCGCCGTGCTGGTGTCCGTGGTCGTGACCGCTGCCCTGGTCGTGACCGCCGGTGGTGTCCTCGAAGACCTGCGGGAACTCCGCCTCGTCGGCGTGGTCGACGACGCGCTCGGCGAGTTCCGGCGGGTCCATCTCCGCCCAGCCGTCGACGCGGTCGTCGAGCCACGCCTCGTGGTCGGCCCCGCGGAGCATGGCCGTGAACGCGAGGTGGTTGGCGAGGTGCTCGGCGTCGGTCTGGGGGTCGCCGCAGACGGGACACGCGTAGCCCATACCCGCTCCGAGGGCCGCGAGGCGCATATGCCTTTCAGAACCGACCGAGTGGGGCGGGCGAGGGGCCCAGCCGTGCGACTCGGCGTTGCGCTCCGTCGGCGCGACCGGGGGAGCCGACACACGTAAGGACCGGACGGCCGTCCAATCGGGTGATGTGGCCCTGGGGACACCTCGCGATGGCGTATCTCGTCTACAGTTGCTACTCGCGGCTCGGACGGGGCCATCGCCCGACCGCGGCGACCGCGCTGGTCGTCGTCTTCGCCTCGCAGTTCCCCGACCTGGTGGACAAACCGCTCGCGTGGACGCTGTCGGTCCTGCCGACGGGGCGGTCGCTGGCCCACTCGCTGCTCGTGCTGGTGCCGCTCGCGGCCCTGCTGTACTCGGTCGCCCGGGTCCGCGACGAGGGCGAGGAGCCGCTGGCGGTCGCGTTCGGGATCGGCGCGCTCGCCCACACGTTCGGCGACGCCCTGTACTCGCTGGTCGCCCTGGAGTTCCGCGACGCCGGGTTCATGCTGTGGCCGGCCGTCCCGCCGCTGGAGTACGAGGTCAATCAGAGCTTCATGGCCCACTTCGCGCTGGTCGACCTCTCGCCGGAGCTGTACTTCGAGTTCCTGCTCGTCGCCGTCGCCGCCGTCGTCTGGCGGGCCGACGGCTACCCCGGCCTCGCGACGGTCCTCGCGCTGCCCGCCCGCGCCTGGCGCGGCGTCACCGGCGCCGAGTGACGCTCCCTTTCGATGCCCGACTTCCCCGACCCCGAATCCCGGAACGCGCTGGCCGAGGACTGCCGGCGCTGTCCCGCGCTCGCGGAGTGCCGCGAGCGCATCGCCTGGGGGAACGGCCCCGCCGACGCCTCGCTGGTGGTCGTCGGCGAGGCGCCCGCCGCGGGCGACCCCGACGCCGACCGCTGGCGCGGCGGCAACCTGACGGGGCTGGCCTACACCTCGCGACGCTCCGGGCGAAAGATCCGCGAGGTCGTCGCCGACGCGGGCTACGCTGGCGACGCCTACTACACGAACGCGGTGAAGTGCTTCCCCGCCGACCCCGCTGACCCCGGTGACAACCGCGAACCCACCACCGAGGAGCGGGCGAACTGCCGGTCCTACCTCGTCGAGGAGATCGAGGCGGTCGGCCCGACGGCGGTACTCGCGACCGGAAAACACGCCACGAAGTCCGTGCTGGCGGTCGAGGGACGAGAGCTGGAGGGATTCCTCGATTCGGTGCTGGAGCCGGTGGGCTGCGAGCGGTTGGGGACGACGCTCGTCCCGCTCGTGCATCCGTCCTATCAGGAGGTGTGGATCGGTCGGCTCGGGTACTCGCGTGCGGAGTACGTCGAGGCGATCCGGGAGACGGTCGCGGCGGTCGATAGGGCGGACGGCGATTCAGGCGTCTTCGACGGCTGAGGGGGGCGGCCGGACCCCGGTGAACTCGAAGCGGGCGCCCCCGTCGGCGCTCTCCCCGACGGACACGTCCCAGCCGTGAGCGCGCGCGATCCGCTCGACGATGTTGAGGCCGAACCCCGTCCCCTCCTCGTTCGTCGAGAAGCCGGCGTCGAAGACTTCCTCCCGTCTGTCCGGGGGGATCCCGGGGCCGTCGTCGGCGACGAAGAACCCGTCGGCCGTCGGTCCGACGGTGACGGTCGCGTCCGACCCGGCGTGTTCGACGCCGTTGCGGAAGAGGTTTTCCAGCAACTGGCGCAGCCGGCCGGGGTCGCACGCGACGCGCCCGAGATCGCCGTCGATGCGGAGCGTGGCGTCCGAGGCGTCGACGGTCTCCCACGCCTCCTCGACGAGGGCTCGGAGCGACGCGCCCTCGAAGTCGTCGACCGTCTCGCCCTGTCGCGCGAGTGTCAGCACGTCGGAGATGAGCGCCGCCATCCGGTCGAGGGCGTCGGCCGCGACGGCGAGGTGTTCGCTGTCGCGTTCCCCGCGGGCAAGGTCGACGCGCCCCGAGGCGACGTTGAGCGGGTTGCGCAGGTCGTGAGAGACGACGCCGGCGAACTCGTCGAGGCGCTCGTTCTGGTGGGCGAGTTCGCGCTCGCGCTCGGCGAGCCGCTCGCGGGCCTCGATCGAGGCGACGGCGTGGCCGATCGTCTCCCCGAGCTCGGAGAGCACCGCCCGCTCGCGCTCACCGAACACGTCGTCGCGGTCGGTGTAGATGCTGAAGAACCCGTAGACCGTGTCGTCGTGGTAGATGGGGACGACCGCGAGCGACGTGATCCCGTGTCGCTCCATCTGGTCCCACCACGGCTCCATCGTGGGGTCGTCGAACACGTCGGCGACGCACTGGATCTCGCGCGTCTCGATGGCGCGACCGCCGGGACCGTTGCCGGTCGGGCTGTCGTCGACGGTTACGACGAGCGACTCGACGTACTCGTCGTCGAACCCCGACCACGCGACCGGTCGGACGCGGCCCCGGTCCGGGTCGTAGCGACCGAGCCACACGGCGTCGTAGGGGTCGGAGTCGCTCAACCGGTCGCAGACGGTCTGTTCCAGCTCCTCGCGGTCGGTCTCGTGGACGAGCTCCCGGGTGGCGATACGGAGCGTGTCGTTGATCCGGTTGAGCAGTTCGAGCGACCGCTTCTGTTCCATCCGCCCGGCGTCGTAGAGGCCGACGAGCGCGCCGCCGAGAGCGCCGAAGGTCGTGATCGCGAGCAGCGGTGCGACGGGGTTTCTGAGCGGGAATCCACCGAGGGCGGCGCCGGTCATCCCCCAGAGGTCGAACGCGGCGAGCGCGAGCGCCCCGGCGACGGTCCAGCCGAGCATCCGGTCCGAGTTCCGGTCGTCGACGAGCTGGCCCCGCGCCAGTTGGACACCGAGGACCACCAGTCCGAGCGAGAGAGTGGGCGGTACGAGATGGTGGACGACCTCGACGACCGCGCTCGAATCCGCGAGCTTTTCGAGGTGATAGACGGTGAGGGCCGCACCGACGACCGCGAGCCCCCCGCCGCCGATCTCGTTCGAGACACGACCCATTGGATGGACTACGTCGACATCCGGGAAAATATCCTCGTTCGGAGATCCACGGCTGATATTCGGGCGGTCGACGCGCCGTCAGAGGGTTCATTATCGAGGGGGGCGATACCCACCAGTGATGTACGCCGTCGTGGGCTGTAGCGACTGTTCGATGCTCTGGGTCGTCGAGGGCCGACCGGAGACGAGCCAGTGCCCCCGCTGCGGGACGACCCGCCAGTACGCCAAGCGCAAGAAGTTCGTCTCCACCGAGGAGGAGGACCACGCCCGCGAGGTGCGCGCGTCGATGCTCGCCAACCGGCAGGGCCACGGCGACGCCTTCGCCGAGCTCGACTCCTTCGCCGAGATGGAGCGCCAGCTCGACGACGTGGGGCCCTCCGACACCGAGTACCTAGAGGGGTCGGGACTCGACGCCGACGCGGTCGCCGAGGCGGGCGAGCGGGCGATGGAGTCGAGCGGGTCGACGAGTCGCAAAGAGCGCGTCCGCGCGGCAGTGCGGGAGGTCGACGAGGCGACCGAGGACGCGGTCGTCGAGCGCGCCGCCGAGCGCGGCGTCGACGCCGAGTACACGCGGAAGACGCTCGAGAAGCTCGTTCGGGCGGGCGAGGCGACGGAGAACCGCGGGACCTATCGGCTACTCTAGAGGATGAACACGACGGCGAACACCGGGACGCCGACGAGGTAGACGAGCCCGTAGACGAACAGGTTCGTCGGGATCTTTCCCTCCTCTTTCTCGGCGTCCAGCGTCTCGTGGTCGATGGCGTCGTGGAACTGCGCGGGGATGTCCTCGCGGACGGTGGCCCGCGAGCGGAACCGGTCGAGGGGGTCCCAGCCGGTCAGTCCGAGCTTCCAGGCCGCCGAGACGACCCAGACGATCCCGAGGACGGGCACGAGAAAGACGACGACGAGGCCCACGATCGGGTGGAGGACGCCGGCGTCGACCGCGCCGCCGACGAGGCGGACGGTCGCCACCGGCGCGATGACCCCAGCGGCGGCCGCGTAGATCGGAGCCCGTTCGTCCATGGTCGGATGGGAGGGAAGCGACCGCCATAGGCGTTTCTCCGGCACGACCACGGCTACGGTCGCAGCGACGGTCGGAGCGGTCGCCGTGTCGCGCGGGCCCGCGACTCAGACCAGACCGAGCGCCTTCGCGGCGCCGGCGAGGGCGGCCAGCGTCGTCGCCGCGAGCTTCAGGAGACGCATGACCCGGGTCGCCCGGCGAACCGACGGATCGGCACCGCCGTCGGAGTCGTCGCCGTCCCCCTCGATCGGGGCGTCGTCGCTCGCTGTCGTGCGGACGCCGCGGTCCGCGGTGCTGTTCGAAGGCATGGGTGTGGGCGCGTCCGCCGGGGCTCCCGGTCGGACGCACTCGAACTACCGGGGGGCGATACGTAAACGCCAGCCGTCACCGGAGCGGAAGTGAAACGCGACCCGATTATCCCGACTGAAAAGATCTTCGGCTATCAGGTGACGGTTCACAGTCGCGGTCGTCGCGGGGTCACCGGCCGAGTTCCTCGTGGGCGCTGGAGAGGTGTCGGGAGGCCAGCGCCGAGACCAGCGAGAGTTCGCCCGCGAGCGCGCCGGCGGCGATGACCTCCGCGAGGGCGTCGGCGTTCGAGCCGACCGGGTCGCCGCCGCCGGCGAACCCGATCACGTCGAGCATCTCCGACTGGGTCGCGAGATCCGTGCCGCCGCCGACGGTGCCGACCTGCAGGCTGGCGAGGTTGACGCTGGCGTAGAGCTCGTCATCGCGGGCCTCGACGGTTGTGATGCAGTTGCTCCCCTCGACGACGTGGGCCTCGTCCTGACCGGTGGCGATGAAGACGCCGGCGACGACGTTGGCCGCCTGGGCGTTGAACCCCAGGCTCCCGGCCTTGGCGCTGCCGATCAGGTTCTTGCGGGTGTTGGCCTCCTCGATGGCTTCTGGCGTCGTGCCGAACCGCTCCTCGACGACCTCGCGGGGGATGGTCACGTCGGCCGTGACGGTGTGTCCGCGGCCCTCGACGGCGTTGATGGCGGCGGGCTTCTTGTCGGTGCAGAGGTTGCCCGACAGCGCCACGAGCGACGCGGGGGTCTCGTCTTCGACCACCTCGGCGGCGGCCCGCGTCGCGATGGTCGCCATGTTCATCCCGTTGGCGTCGCCCGTGTCGTAGGAGAACCGCAGGAAGACGGAGTCACCGACGAGGTAGGGCGTCACCGACTGGAGGCGGCCGTGGCCCGTCGTCGACTCGGCGGCCTCGGCGAGGCGGTCCTCGTTGTCCTCGACCCACTCGGCGACCTCGGCGCCCTCGGCCACGCCGTCGACGCGGAAGACGGGGGCGCGGGTCATCCCGCGTTTGGTCACCCGAGCGGTCGCGCCGCCGGCGGCGGAGATGGCCGAACAGCCGCGGTTGACGCTGGCGACCAGCGCGCCCTCGGTGGTGGCGATGGGGAGGTAGAACTCGCCGTCGGCGGCCTCGCCGCGGACCGCGACGGGGCCGGCGACGCCGACCGGTAGCTGGGCGCCGCCGACCATGTTCTCGATGTTCGAGTCGGCCGACTCGGCGGCGAACGCGTAGTCGCCGGTCGCCGAGAGGTCCACGCCCGTGTCGCGCTCGACGACGAGCCGTCGGGCCGTCGCGGCCGTCTCGGCGTCGGCGTAGTCGTCGAGTTCGTAGAGCCGCAGGTCGCCGTCGGTGACGCGGTCGGCGAGGGCCTCGGGGTCGGCGCCGTCCCCGTCGCTGCCCGCATCGCCAACGTCGGCGTCGGAGTCGTCGGTCATGCCCGGAGCCTCGCGGTCGACGCCCGTAACAGTTGCTGTCGCGAGTGCGCGGTCGCCGCGGCGGACGTTTCAAGCGCGAGCGGTCCGAACGGTCGACCCATGCCCGACGCCACGCTCGCCGACCGGTACTTCTGGGAGCGACACGCGAACCCGCGGAGCGTCTGGACGCTGCTGGTGACCTATCCGGTACTGGTCGCGGCCGTCTACCGGCGCGACCGCCGCCTGCTCGCCTGTGTCGTCGCCTTCGCCGCCCTCAACCCCCTGCTGTTCCCGCCGCCCGAGGACGCGGACGCGTGGACGACCAGGGTCGTCCTCGGGGAACGAGCTTGGATGGACGACGGGCTCCGTTCGTCGTCGGCGAACGCCGCCTTCGTGGCGCTCGGCGCCCCGCTCAACGTCTTCACGCTCCGCGCCGCGGCGAAGCGCCGGTTGCTCCCGACGGTCGCGGGGACGGCCGCGTCGCTCGCGGTCTCGCTCCTGTTCTTCCGGCAACTCGCGCGGTACTACGACCGACGGACCGCCTCTCTCGATCCGGCCGCAGACGGTCGGAAGTGACGGCGCTATCGCCTCACGAGCGCTCGTCGGACCCGCCGAAGCGGTCGAGCAGGTCGGTCCAGCCGGTCGAGCGAGAAGGGCGTCGAGGACTGCTTCGTGCCGGCCCGAGGCAGTCGCCCGAACGCTTACCACCCGCTCGCTCCCACTCCACACCATGACAGCGGCCGCGGATCTGGTGCTCACGAACGCGGAGATACACACGCTGACCGAGCCGGACGAGACGGCCGAAGCCCTCGCGGTCCGGGACGGCCGGATCGCGGCGGTCGGGAGCGCCTTCGACGTGGAACACCTCGCGGGCGTCGAGACGACGGTCCGGGACTGCGAGGAGCGGGTCGTCCTCCCCGGGTTCGTCGACGCCCACACCCACCTGCCGATGGTCGGGCGGCGGCTGGTCAACGCCGACCTCTCGGCGGCCGACTCGCCGGCCGAGGCGGTCGACCTGCTCGCGGCTCGCGCGGGCGAACTCGACGCCGAAGGCGGCCCGGACCGGGAGTGGGTGCTCGGCTTCGGCTACGACGAGAGCGGGTGGGACGACGACCGGTACCTCACTGCCGACGACCTCGACGAGGTGGACACGGACCGGCCGGTGGCCGCCGTCCGCGAGGACATGCACCTCGCGTCGCTCGACGCCGTCGCGCTCGACCGCCTCCGGGGCGAGATGCCCGACGCGGACGTACGCACCCGAGCGGGCGAACCGACCGGCGTCGTCGTCGAGGACGCGCTCGACGCGCTGTGGGACGCTATCGAGCCCGACCGAGCGGCGATGCGCCGGGCGGTCCACGCCGCCACGGAGCGGGCGAGCGAACTCGGCGTCGTCGGCGTCCACGACATGGTCCGCCGCTCGGAGGCCCCCGCGGTGTACCGCGAACTCGACCGCGTCGGCGCGCTCGGGCTCCGGGTCCGGCTGAACTACTGGAGCGACCACCTCGACGCCGTCGCGGAGCTCGGCCTCCGGACGAACCACGGGAGCGACCGGGTCCGGACGGGCGCGATCAAGACCTACACCGACGGCTCCATCGGCGGCCGCACCGCGAGGCTCTCCGAGCCGTACGCCGACGCCGAGGACGGGAGCGGCGACGGCGACGACGGGGACGCCCGCGGTCAGTGGGTCGTCGACCCCGCGGCGCTCCGGGAACTCGTCGCCCGCGCCGACGCGGCGGACCTCCAGGTCGCCGTCCACGCCATCGGCGACGAGGCGATCCGGGAGACGCTGGACGCGCTCGAAGCCGCAGACGGCGCCCGCCACCGGATCGAACACGCCGAGGTGCTGACCGACGAGCTGGTCGAGCGCATCGCCGAGAGCGACGTCGTCGCGTCGATGCAACCGAACTTCCTGAAGTGGGCGCGGAGCGAGGGGCTCTACGCAGCCCGACTCGGCGACGAGCGCCGGCTGGCCTCGAACCGCTTCGGTGACCTGCACGAGGCGGGCGCGGCCCTGGCGTTCGGGAGCGACTGCATGCCGCTGGACCCCCTCTTCGGCGTCGGCCAGGCGGTGACCGCGCCGGACGACCGCCAGCGCCTCTCGGTCACCGAGGCGCTCCGGGCCTACACGAGCGGCGCCGCCTACGCGGGGTTCGACGAGGACCGGCTGGGCACCGTCGAGACGGGCAAGCTCGCCGATCTGGTCGTCCTCGACCGGTCGCCGTGGGCCGTCGAGCCCGGGGAGATCGCCGATATCGACGTACGGGCGACGCTGGTCGGCGGCGAAGTCGTCTTCGACCGCGAACCGTAGCCCGACGGGCCGACGCGGGCGATCGACTGGTGTCAAACAGTAAGTGTTTTCTGAAGTGGGTGAAACCGGACGGACGCAGTCAGTTGGGAAGTCATGACAGGGAACACTACCGGGGGGCGATCGGCGCTCCGGACGATAGGGGTGGTACTGGTTCTCCTCGGCCTGACGGTCCAGGCCGGGGCAGCACAGGTGTCGACGACGCAGGGCTCGGGGGTCGACGCGGCCGAGAGCGCGGGGGCGCTGTCGGTCGAGACGACCTGGGCGGACCCGATCAACGAGTCGTCGGTCGTCGCGGCGGGGAACCTCACGGGGGTTCCAACCAACGAAACCGCGACGGTCCTGATAGAGTACCGTCGGCAGGGAACGGCGACGTGGCGGGCCTCGTCGCGACAGACCGTCGAGACGACCGGACCGTTCCGGACAGTCCTCACGGGCCTCGAATCGGGGGCGACCTACGAGTACCGCGCCCGCGCGGTCTCGGGGTCGGCGGGGGACAACGGCACGCGCTCGACGTTCGCGGTGCCGGACAACCCGCCGACGGTGAAGGCGCAACCGCCCGCGAGCGTCACCGAGGACAGCGCGCGGCTGACCGCGTCGGTCGGCTGGCTCGGCGGCGCCGACAGCGCCGAGGTGGTCGTCGCCGCCATCCCGAGCGACGGGCTCGACCCGACGCGGACGCGGAATCGGACGGTCACCGACGACGGCTCGGTCACGCTGACCGTCGACGGGCTCGAACCGAACGCGACCTACGACTACGTCGCCCACGTCAGCGCCAGCGACGGTGACAACGCGACGGCCGGCCCGGTTCGGTTCACCACCGACACCGAGTTCGCGGTCGAGACCAGCGGCGCCGCGGCCGTCAACGCGACGGCGCTGAAAGTGTCGGGTGCAGCGATCGACCTCGGCGGGGCCGACTCGGCCGACATCGGCTTCGAGTACCGCCAGCGCGGCGCGAGCGAGTGGACGGCGACCGGCTGGACGACCGTCACGGCGCCGAACGGCACCAGCGCGACGCTGACCGGCCTCGCACCCAACACGACCTACGAGGTGCGCGCGGTCGGCACCGCCGTCGACAACGACCTCGACGACGGTCGGACGCTGACGGTCGCGACCGACCCCGCGCCGGCGCCCGACCCGGCACCGACCGTGACGACGACCGGGCCGGCCGCCGTGAGCGAGCGCTTCGCCGGCCTGACGGCGTCAGTCACCGGTCTCGGTGGCGCGGAGAGCGCCGACGTGCTCCTCGAACTGCGGCCGGCGGGCGCGAGCGACTGGCGGCTGGTCGCCAACCGCACCGTCACCGAGCCGCGGGACGTGCGCGTCGACTACCACGAGCTGCGGGCGAACACGACCTACGAGTACCGCGCCGTCCTCGTCGCCGCCGACGGCGACGTCGCGACCGGCGATGCGGTGCGGTTCCGGACCGACACCGCGTTCGCGGTCGTCACCGACGGCGCGGCGGCGGACAACGCCACCGCGGTGACCGTCCGCGGGACGATCACCGACTTCGGCGGTGCCGAGGGCGCCGACGCGTTCGTCCAGTACCGCCGCGCCGGCGCGACCGAGTGGACGCGGGCCAACGAGACGCGCGCGGCGCTCGCCTCCGAGGGGAGCGTCGCGGGGACGGTGACCGGCCTCGCGCCGAACGCGACCTACGAGTTCCGGATCCGCGCGGTCGGCACCGACGAGGGTCAGGACTTCGGTGCCGTCGTGACCGCGACGACGGCGGCGCCGTCCGATCCCGCGCCGGCGGTGCGAGCGACCGGCGCCACAGACGTGACGGTTCACTCCGCGAACCTGACCGCAGCGGTCGACGCTCTGGGCGGCGCCGAGCGCGGACAGGTCGCCTTCCAGCTCCTGTGGCCCGATTCGAGCGAGTGGTACACGTTCGAGACCCGCAACGTCACCGGGCCGACGGACGTGAACGCGACGTTCCTCGACTTCGGCGCGAACACGACCTACGAGTACCGCGTCGTCCTCACCGCCGACGACGGCGACGAGGCGACCAGTTCGCCCGTCGCGCTCACGACGGCCGAACCGATCGCCGTCCGGACCGACGGGGCGAACGCCGTCAACGCGACCGCGGTGGCCGTCAACGGGACGGTCACCGACTTCGGCGACGCGGAGGCGCCCCGGGGGTACGTCGAGTACCGCGAGGTCGGCACCTACGGGTGGACGACCGTGACGGAGACGGCCGTCACGGCGGACGGGAACTTCCACGGGACGGTCACCGGCCTCGCGCCGGAGACGACCTACGAGTTCCGCGTCCGCGCGACCGCCGGCGAGTACGACCGTGACACCGGCTCGGTCGTGACCGCGACGACCGCCGCCGACCCCGAGCCCGTCCTGACGACAACGGGTGCGGCCGCGGTGACCGACGAGTCTGCCGACCTGACGGCGACCGTCACCGACCTGGGCGGCGCCGAGAGCGCGACGGTCACCGTCGAGCTTCGGCCCGCAGGGGGCGACCGGTGGACCGCGGTCGCGTCGCGGAACGTCACCGCGTCCGCCGACCTGCGCGTCACCGCCGACGGCCTCTCGGCGAACACGACCTACGAGTACCGCGCCGTCCTCACCGCGAGCGACGGCGACACCGCGGGCGGTGGCGTCGGGACACTCGCGACCGACGCCGCGTTCGCGGTCGCCACCGAGTCGGCCCGCGCGGTCGACGACACCGCGGTGACGGTGACGGGCGCCGTCACCGACCTCGGCGGCGCCGACGCGGCGACCGCCGTCGTCGAGTACCGCCGCGCCGGCGCGACCGAATGGACGACGGCGACGCGCGAGAGACTCCCGGCCCCCGGGACGGTCACCGCGACCGTCGACGGGCTGGCGCCCGGGACCGACTACGAGGTCCGCGTCACTGCGAGCGCGACCGACGGCGACCGCGACGCCGGCGACGCGCTGGCGGTCCGCGCCGACGCGGCGCTGGCCGTCGCGACCGTCGACGCGACCGACGTGAACGGCTCCGCGGCCACGCTGAACGGGGACCTGGCCGACCTCGGCGGCGCCGACACCGCCAGCGTCGCCATCGAGTACCGCGCTCGCGGCGACGAACGCTGGCGGACCGCCACCGTCGGGAACCGGAGCGCACCCGGCGAGTTCGACCGGACGGTCGCCGGGCTCACGAGCGAGACGACCTACGAGTTCCGGGCCGTCGCGTCGGCGAGCGACGGCGACGAGGTCACCGGGGAGACGCGGACGCTGACGACCGAGGCGGTCGCCTCGGGGCCAGCCATCGAGGAGTTCGACCTCCGGCCGTTCCGGTCGCCGAACCCCCACCTCGCCTTCCTGGCGTCGTGGTCGGTCGCCGACGACGACGGCGACCTCGAATCGGTGACCGTCGAGGTCATCGACGACGACGGGGAGGTCGTCGACAGCGCGACGACCGACGCCGCCGGCGTCTCCCACGGCGGGGCGAACTACTTCCGACTGAAACACGTCCGCGACGAGACGTTCACCGTCCGCCTCGTCGTCACCGACGAGGGCGGCGAGCGGACGACCGACACCCGGACCGTCACCGAGTGACGAGGACGGTGGGGCGTTCCGATACCCGAAGGTAGAGGGGCGGCCGGTCCCTCCGAACGGCCACATGGCCGTCCGACGACGGGTCCGGGACGCCCTCGACGCCTTTCCGGCGCTGCTGGACAGACTCGGGATCGCCGACCGCGAGAAGGCGGGCGAGGCGTTCGACCTGGCGCTGCCGGTGATGGTCACCGGGGCGCTGCGCGTGCTCCTGCGGGTCGCCGACTTCCTGATGGTCGGGATCGCGCTCGACGACGCCGCCATCGCCGGCCTCGAACTCGGCTTCCAGTACTACTTCATCGGCTTCGGCCTCTCGCTGGCGGTCTCCTCGGGGACGATCAGCGTCGTCTCCCGGTTGCAGGGCGCCGGGGAGTCCGGCCGGGCGGACCTGGCGCTCAAGCAGTCGCTGTGGCTGGCGCTGGCAATATCGCTGCCGCTGACGGCGGTCGCGTGGGTGTACGCCGAGCCGCTGGTCGGGCTGTTGACGAGCGACGCCGCCGCCGTCGACTACGGCGCGACCTACCTGTCGATCGTCATGCTGTCGATGGCGCCGCGGTTCTGGTCGATGGTCGCCTCGCGGGCGCTTGCGGGCAGCGCCGACACGCGGACGCCGATGTACGTCCGGCTGACGACGCTCCCGACGAACGTCGTCCTCAACGCCGCGCTCATCTTCGGCCTCGGACCGGCGCCGGAACTCGGCATCGCCGGCGCCGCGATCGGCACCGCCGCCGCCAACACCCTCGCCGCCGCGGTCTTCCTCGCGCTGCTGGTCTCCGGGCGCTACGCCGTGACGCTCGACCGCTCGGGACGCCAGTTCGACCTCGGACTCGTCCGAGAGATCCTGCGCGTCGGCGTCCCGCTGTCGGGGATGCGCCTGCTGCAGACGTTCGGCCGGTTCCCGTTCCTGTTCATCCTCGGCCAGCTCGGCGTCGGCGCGGTCGCCGCCTACGCCATCGGGCGCCGCGTCATCCTCCTGGCGCTGATGCCCGCGTGGGGCTACTCGACGGCGGCGTCGACGCTCGTCGGCCAGTACGTCGGGTCGGGCGACGACGCGAGCGCCGCCGACTACGGCTGGCAGACGCTCCGGATCGCGCTGGCCACGCAGCTGGTCATCGCCGCGGTCCTGGTCGTCGCGGCCCGACCGGTCGCCGCCGCCTTCGGCACCGACGAGATCGACCTGACGGTGCAGTTCATCCGGGTGTTCGGCCTCGCCGTCGCCGGCTTCTCGATATCGCGGACGATGCGCGGCAGCCTCCGGGGCGCCGGCGACACCCGCTGGCCGCTGTACGGGACGATACTCGGGACCTACGTCGTCCGTCTCCCCATCGCGTCGCTGGCGCTGCCGGCCGGGTTCGCCGTCACCGTCCTCGGGGTGTCGATCCCGTTCGGGGCGAGCATGGGCTACACGGCGGTGTTCGCCGCCATCGTCGCGGACTTCTACGTGAAGGCGGCGGTCAACACCGGCCGCTTCCGGTCCGGCAAGTGGCGCGAGGTGGCCCGGGCGTCGGGCGTGGGCGCCGGCGCCGACGACTGAACGGTTCTCGTCCCGGACCGGTCCCCGTCGCGAGCCGGTCCTCCTCGGAGTCAGTCCTCGTCGCGAACCCGCTCGTACAGCGCCGTCCCGCCCAGCGCGGCCAGCGCCGCGCCGGCGCCGAAGCCGGCGCCGTCACCGTCGGTGGTCTCGGTAGGGTTGGGGGCCGCGGTCTCGGGGACGGTCGCGGTCGCCGTCGCGGTCACCGTCGGGTCGTCGGTCGGTTCGGGCGTCGACGATGGGGTCGGCGACGGCGTCGCCGTCGGTTCGGGCGTCGGCGAGGCCGTCGCGGTCGCCGACGGGGCGTCCGTCTCGGGCGCCGTCGCGGTGACCCGGGGCGCGTCTTCGCCGCCGAGTTTGACGAGCCACGCCTCGCTCCGCGGGTCCGCGCTCCGGGACTGGTACTGCGTGATCCCCGCGAGGGCGACCCCGCCGTCGCCGGTCGCGATCACGTCGCGGACGTTGTTGACCGCCCCGACCGACACCGTCCTGCTCCAGTTGGCTTCGAGGCCGTCACCGAGTTCGCCGACCAGGCCGACCGCCGTCTGGCTGGACGTGGACTCGCTGCCCTGGCCCGCGACGACGACGCCGTCGTCGGTCGTCGCGACGCCGGTGAACAGCGTCACCGGCCGGGGCGACAGCCGGCGACTCGCCCGCTGGTTCCCCGACCCGTCGACCGAGAGCACCCAGCCGTCGACCGTCTCGACGGAGGTGTTCGACGTGTACCCCGCCGCGACGTAGCCGTCGCCGTCGGCCGCCAGGTCGACCAGCTGGTTCCGGACGAACGGGTCCCCGTCGGTCGGGGCCGTGAACGCCTCGCGCCACTGCAGTTCGTCGTCGGCGTCCGCGCGGAACAACACCGCCCGAACCGTCGGCCCACCGCCGGACGACGACCGGACGGCAGCCGCGCCCGCGTAGCCGTCACCGTCCGGCACGACGCTCAGGATCTCCGAGCGCTGGTCGGGGAACAGCCGCGTCCGCGACCGTTCCTCCCCGTCCGGGCCGACTCTGACGACGAGCCCGCTCGAGCCGGCCCCCTGCCCACCGGCGCGCGTGCCGGCGATCAGGTAGCCGTCCCCAATGGCAACGGCGTCGCGGGCGAGGATGCTCGCGTTCGCGTCCCCGTCGGAGTTCCCCTCGTAGGTCTCCCGCCACTGGACGGCCCCGTCGGCGTCGGTCCGGACGAGCGACGCCGTCCCGGCCTGGGCGCGGACGCCGAGCAGCGCGTAGCCGTCGCCGTCGACGGCCGGGAGATGCGTCTGGAACGTCGGCGGCCGGCGGTCCTCGCTCGCCACCGTCGCCGTCCACGAACCCTCCCCGCTCGTCGCGTCCGTCCCGAACAGCCAGCCCGGGATCCCCGACGCCTGCGCTCCCGACTGCCCCAGGACGACGTACTCGTCGCCGTCCTCGACGACCGAGGCCGCCCCGTTGTACGTGGCGTCCGAGTACGTCCGATTCCAGCGGAGGGGCAACTCCTCGGCCGCGTCGACGTCGTTCACACCGCCTCCGCGGGACGCTCCCGCGACTCCACCGAGGGCCACGCCGGACGCCAGGAGCCCGGCACCGGTCAACAGCCGCCGTCTCGAGAGACCACTCGTCATACGGCCGTCGGTACCTCCGGCGTCCTGATAAATCGCCCACATTCGACCGCGGCTCCCGCGGGACCGTGGCAGGCCGGGGGCGAGTCGCGACGACTGGGCCGCGCGGGAACGGGGCCTTTAGGTCGCTGGCCGCGGAACCGCCGATCATGAGCTACGCGACGAAGTTCACGCTCGGTACGATCGGCATCGCTGCACTGCTCGCGCTCGCGCTCGTCGTCGTCTTGCTGGCGTAGGCCGAGTCCGGCGGGTCCGCCGCGACGGGTCAGTTCCCGTCCGTCGACTCGCCCCGCAACCGGGCCAGCAGCGCGCTCCCGCCCAGCGCCGCCAGCGTCCCGGTGAGGCCGAAGCCGGGACCGTCCTCGGCCGTCGCGGTCGACCGACTCTCGGGCGCCGACTCCGCCGTGCCGGTCGGCGCCGGGGCGGTCGTCGGTCGCGGGGTCGGCGTCTCGGTCGGGCTCTCCGTGGGCGTCGCCGTGGGTGTCGAGGTCGGCGTCGGCCAGGGGGTCGGCGTCGCCGTCGGTGTCGGCGTCGGGGTCTCGGCGGGCTCGCCGCCGAGTTTGGCGGCGAGCGGATACGACCACCCGTCGGCGTTGAAGTGGTTGCCGACGACCGCGAACCCGCCGTCGCCCGTCGCCGCGGCGTCGGTGAGCACGGAGGGCTGGTCGAGCGGGTCTATCAGCTCCCAGTTCGAGGACAGCGACGCGTCGACGCCGCGGAGCCAGGCGTAGCCGACCTCCGCGTCACCGGTCGGCAACGTCGAACCCGCGAGGACGTACTCGTCGCCGTGGGGGACGACCGCGACGAACTCGCCGGCGCCGTCGCCACCGGGCCGGCGAAGCGCACTGTACAGCCGATCGCCCGCGGCGTCGGTCGAGATAGCCCACGCGCGCCCCTCCGCGTCCTCCGTCGCGGGCGAGACGTACCCCGCGAACAGGTATCCGTCGTCGGTCTCGGCGGCGTCCTCGACGTAGTGGAATTCGCTCGCTTCGCCCGCCGAACGCTGCCGATAGAGCTTCGACCACGTCGGTTCGCCGTCGGCACCGACCTTCGCCACCCACCCGCTCTGTCTGCTGGAGTCGCGCTCCGACCCCCTCCGGGCGCCGCCGTACACGAGGTACGACCCGGACGCCGTCCGCTGGACGCCCCACGCGTACGTCGCGTAGAACTCGTCGAGGCGCCGCTGCCAGCGGACCGAGCCGTCGCCGTCGACGGCCACCAGCCACGTGTTCGGGTTGCGCCACGCCTCGGAGTAGCCGACGAACACCGCGCCGCCGTCGGCGCCCGGCGTCACGTCGGTCACGCGGAAGTCGTCGAACGGCGGCTCGTAGGTCCGACGCCAGTCGACCTCGCCGTCGGCGGTCGTCCTGACGACCGTCGGCTCGGTCGCGGCGTCGTCGGCACCCGGGTCCGCCGTGTGCCGACCGAGAAAGAGGCGACCGCCGTCGGCCGCCGGCGCCGCCCCCTCGGTCAGGAACTGGCCCTCGACGTAGGCGGTCGTCCCGGTCCGGTCCGTTCCGCGGACCGCGTCGGTCCCGAACTGCCAGGGGTCCGTGTCGTCGGAGTCGTCCCCCGAGAACCCGCCGACGCGAACGCGCCCGTCGCCCGCCCGTACCGACACCGGCCTGGTCACGTCGTCGTCGTTCCGGACGAGCGCCTGCCAGCGAACCGCCGGCGCCCCGTCCGGGTCTCCCCGGGCGGCCGCCGACCGGGAACCTAACTTCGTCGCGATACCCCCCGACAGCGCGGCGCCCCCCGCCAGCAGGACGCCCCGCCGCGAAACGTCGTCGACCATACATCGCCGCTTGCCCCCGCCATCCGATTTAAAGGTTCGCGCCGGTGCCTTCCGCGGTACCGCGGTCGCGGTGGTCGACTCGGCCGGTCCGAGCGGGAACCGATGGGGTTTACCCCGGACGGCCCCTCTCGGCGGACATGACCACCGCGCCGAGCGCCGCGTCGGTCCGCGACCGCCGTCGCGCTCCCGGAGACCGGTCCGTGGGGGGTGACCGCTGATGTTCAGCGAGCGGGACCTCTCGGCGGATCTCGCCGCGGTCCGCGACGAACACGCGCCCGACGCGCTCGTGCTCGACTGCGCGCGGGACTTCGAGACGCTGCCGGCCGCACAGGCCGAGGACCTGGCGCTCGTCACCGACGCCTTCGACCCCCGCTCGTACCCCGACGAGTGGCTCCCGGCCGACGCCCCCGAGCTGCTCCACCGCTACGCGAGCGACGAGCTGACCGTCGGCGCGCCCGGCGACGGCGGCGTCGCGTGGACCCGCCAGACCGAGCCGCCGGTCGTCCTCGTCAAGCCCCGACTGGAAGGGTCGCCCGAGCCCTTCGTCGATTTCCTGGTCGCCGAGGCGCTCGTCCAAGTCGGCCTCGACCGCCCGGAGCACTTCCTCGGCTTCTTCGGCGAGCGCTACCCCGATCTGGCGGCGGCCGCCGAGGGACGGCTCGACGGCACCGGCACCTACCAGCTGGCCGCCGCGCTGTACGACGCCTATCTGGGCCTGCACACCCGCGAGGTCTTCGCCGGCTGGGCCGACGACCACCCCGACCTCTTCGACGCGTGGGTCGACGCCGGCGAACGGCTCGAACCCAGGCTCGCCGACCTCTCGACGGAGCTCGCCCGCGGCGAGACCGGCTTCGGCGACGCCGCCGAGCTGGCCTGCGCGGCCATCAAACACGGACAGGAGCCACCTACGCCCTTCGGCGCGCTCGACACCGAGGCCTACCGCGAGTACGGCGCCGACTACGCCGTCGAGTGGGCCGAGAAGACCTTCGACCGACTGGACTGACGCCGCCGCTCCCGCGGCCGAACGCGACACCCACGTTTCGCGTGGAACCGACCCACACACCTTCGCGATCGAAAACCGCACGATTGCGACCGTGTGACGGGCGTCTGACGGGGCGGAGTGAAAGTGAAGTTCGTGCCAGGTAATCGCAAGACGTGGGCGGGGTTCGAGTCGAAACGATGGGGTTCGGCAAAAATCGAGCGATAGCGGCGGTTTGAGGTGAAACGAGGGGGTTCGCCGATCTGGTGTCGAAAGGGAGGTTCAGTCGCCGGCGGCCTGCTCGTCGACGCCTTCGAGGTCGGCGCCGCCGACCGACGAGCGCAGGGCGTCCATCCCGTCGTCGCGGTCGACGCCGAAGTTCGACTGATACAGCTCCTCGACGCGGTCCATCTCCGCCTCGGAGAGCGGCGGCACGTCGGCGGCGCCGGCCCACTCGTCGATGTCGTCGGTGGTGCGGAACGTCGGCGTGACCGACGCCACCTCGTCGTGGCCGAGCAGCCAGCGGATCGACGCCTGGGCCATCGTCCGCGTGCCCTCGGCGTGGTCCGGATCTTCGAGGAACCGCAGCGCCTCGACCTTCTCCCAGCCCGTCTCGTACCACTCGTCGGGCCGGTGGGCGCGGTGGTCGCCCTCGCCGAGTTCGGTCTCGGGCGTGACCTGCTCGTTCAGCAGGCCGGAGGAGTGGGGCACCCGCGGGACGACGCTCGTCTCGGCGTCGAGGTCGCGGATGGCTTCGATGGCGTGGCGGCCGGGCGTCTGCTCGAAGACGTTGAAGACGAGCTGGACGGCGTCGAAGCCCTCCTCGACGGCCGCCTCCGCTTCGGCGAGCCAGCCGATCGAGGGGCCGAGCGCCCACCCCACGGAGTCGACGCGGCCCGACTCTTCCAGTGAATCGAGCGTCTCCAGCACGTCCTCGTCCACCTCGTCGACGTTGGCGTTGTGGAGCATCAGGTGGTCGACGTACTCCATGTCGAGCCTGTCGAGCGAGCGGTCCAGCGCCGTCTCGACCCACTCGGGGTCGACGCGCTTGGGGAGCTCGCCGTGGCCGGCCTGGGGGTTGTTGTAGAAGTCGTAACCGACCTTCGTCGAGATAGTCACCTCGTCGCGGTACTCGCCGAGGGCGTCGCCGACGAGTTCCTCGCTGTCGCCGTGGCCGTACACGTCGCCGGTGTCGAAGTAGGTGATGCCGCGGTCGACCGCGTGGTGGAGCATGTCGACGGCCTGCTCGCGCGTGCGGTCGCCCCACCAGTCGGTGCCGACGACCCACGCGCCGAAACCGACCTCGCTGACTTCGACGCCCGAGTCGCCGAGTTCGCGCTGGTTCATGCGCGGCGATTGGGCGTCGTCGCACTTAGCCGCCGCGGTTGCGCGCCGCCCCGGTCGGTCGCGCCCGCCTCGGCCTCAGTCGCTCGCCGTCTGGGGCTGGACGGCCGCCGCGTCGGCCTGCTGGTAGTAGGTCGCGCCGGGCTCCTCGGCGCCGATCGACTCGATGTGGCCGCTGTCTTCGAGCTGATCGAGGTGGGGTTCGAGCGCGTCGTAGGTGACGGTCACGTCGGCGGTGTACGCGAGCTGTCGGCGGATCGCGGTCGTGTCCGCGCTGGCTCGGTCGTCCAGGAACTCGAGGATTTCGCGCTGGATCGCGTACAGGTGCGTCATTACCAGTGATATGGGCGTTCGGACATATAATCCCCCTCTGAGTCGGGTTCGAGTAAAGAATTGGATCGGCGGCGGCCGAAGTCGACGACGGCGCGCCGATCGCCCGTTCGCGGCGGCCGAGCGTGACTCTCTCGACGACCCGGGCCCACTCGACCACACCCGGCGGTCGCGTCACCGGACCGCGTCGAGCCGCCGCTCCATGTCGCGCTCGAACCGCTCGGCTGCCTCCTCCGGCGACGCGTCGACGTGCTCGACGTGTTTGTCGAAGAACCCGGCCGTCCCGAGCAGCCGGACCGCGTCGTACACCGGCGCGCGCTCCTCGCGGCCGACCGGGAGGCCTCCGGCCCGCCGTCGGTAGCCCTCGCGGAACGCGCTCACGAGCCGGTCGCCAACGGCGTCACCCCAGTCGCGTAATCGGCCTTCGACCCGGTGGAGTTCCCTGGCGGGGTCGCCGACGTGGGCGATCTCCCAGTCGATGAACCCGGTCGCCGCGTCGGTGCGGAAGACGTTCGGCATCGCGGGGTCGCCGTGGACGAGCGTCGCCGGCGCGCGGTCGAGCACGTCGGCGTTCGCTCGGACCGCCTCGACCACCTCGTCGAAGTAGCGGTCGTACCGATCAGTCGAGGCCAGCCGTCGGTCCCGCTCGATCTCGGCCACCAGCGTCTCCGTCCACGAGTCGGTCTCGACCGTGAGTCCGCCGGCGCCGCCGCCGACGATCCGGCCGTGGCGATCGAACTCGCGGGCGTGGATCGCCGCGAGCGCCGCGCCGACGCGTTCGATCTCGCGCTCGCGCTCGTCGACCGACCAGTCGGCCCAGGGTCGGTGGAAGTTCGCGCCGTCCATCGGTGCGGTGACGAGATACGGCGTCGACCCCGCGGCCCCAGTCGCGAGTATCGTCGGGACCGCCACGTCGCAGCGGGCGTCCGCGTACGGGATCACGGCCCGCTCGGTGGCGATCCGAGACCCGTCGCCGTCGACCGCGACCTTCAGGAAAGCCGCGTCGCCGTCGGCGAACTCGACCCGAACCGTCCGGTTCGCGTCGTTCCAGGAGGGCCCCACTCCGGACAGCTCGTCAACCCGACGGGCCGGGAACGCGTCCGTCAGCGCCGCCTCGACCGCCTCCGTTCCGTCGACCATCATCGTTACCGTTCCCGCGGGCGGGCTTTGAGCGTTGCCGTGGCGTGCGGTCGAGTGGCACGCCCCGCTCTATCAGTCTTCGCCGTCCGAACCGCGCCGGAGCAGCCCCCCGAGCCCGCCGATCGCCGCCAGGGCGCCGCCGACGCCGAAGCCCGGCCCGTCGCCGCTCGAGGTCCCGTCGACCGCCGCGTCGCCCTCCGCGACCACGGTGGACTCGACCGGCCCGTCGGTCGTCCCGGCCGGCCGGCCAGCGGTCGCGGTCGGCGAGTCGGTCGTGGGCTCGGCACTGGCCGTCGTCCCGGTCGACGAGTCGGTTGCCGTCGCGGTGCCGGTCGGCCGCGCGGTGTCGGTCGGTTCGTCCGCGAACGCGCCGGCGAGCGCCGACTCGCCGCCGGCGACGGGCAGGTCGACGGCGCTGTCGGCCAGCGACAGCGCGACCTCCCGATTCCCGGGCGGGTGGAGCGTGAACTCGCTGTCGCTGCCGTAGACGACCAATCCGATCCGCGAGTCGGCCTCGAAGACGTGGTCGGTCGCCTGCAGCGGGAACTCGGCCCGGACTCGTCCGTCGTCGGGTAGCGGGGCGGACTCCCGGAGCGACTGCCGGTAGGCGAGCGGCGTATCGTGGTCGCGGTAGGCCGGTCGGTTCAGCGGGTCCACCCAGCCGCGGGTCACGATGTCGGCCGAGTAGTCCCCGTACTCCACCAGGGCGACGCTGACGACGGTCGGCTCCGCAAGCGACAGCGACAGCGACGGGACGACCCGCCCGCTGACGTGGACCGGCTCCGCGAGCGGGGGCGTCTCGTAGCGCAGGCGGTGGGGCGACTCCTCGGCGGCGACCAGGTCCGCCGCCGGCGTCGACGGGTCGTCGACGAGCGACTCCGTCCCGGAGCCCGGCTCGCCCGTCGTCGCGGCGCCGCTCGTCGCGCCGCCGGCCCCGAACCGGACGGTCGCGGGCTCGGCGGCCGGGACGGGCCACTCGGCGAAGGTCTCCGCCGACCCCTCGGCCGCCGACTGGCCGCCGTGGACGACGGTGACGGGGTCCTCGTCCATCACGCCGGTGTCCTCGTCTTGCAGCCAGTAGGCCCACCAGCGGTCGAGGGTCCGCTCCCACGCCTCGCCGGCGGGACCCCTGTGGCCGCCCTCGTAGAGCCAGAGCTTCAGCGGCACGTCGTGAGCCGCGAGCGTCTCGTACCAGTCGGCGGCGTTGTTCGGCTTGACGATCGGGTCGTCGACCGCGTGGGCGATCAGGACCGAACAGTCGACCGCGTCGGCGTCGGCGAGGTAGGTTCGATCGTGCCAGAAGTCGTTGTAGTCGCCCGTCGCCAGGTCCTGCCCGGCCTCGGCGCGCTCGGTCCAGTGACCGCAGTCGTCGCGCCTGGCGTTGCTCGCCTGGATCCACGTCCCGATGTCGGTCATCCCCTCGCTGGCGTCGGGCGTCACCGAGATCGGGGTGCCGTTCGAGCGGAAGAGCCCGTACTGGCCGACGTTGGCGGACTGGGGGACGATGGTCTCAAGGCCGTCGACGCCGGTCGTCGCCGTCCCGTTGGCGAGTTCGCCCAGCGCCGACGCGCCGATCATCCCCGTCCGGCCGTTGGTCCAGTCGGCCGCGACTTCCTCCCCGCCCTCGGGCGCGTCGTAGGCCGTCGCGCGGCCGTTGAACCAGTCGACGACCGATTCGAGCGCGGACACCGTCGGCGGCCCCGCGGCGGTGTAACAGCCCGTCGAGCGGGCCGTCCCCAGCGAGGAGACCCGCGCGAGGGCGTATCCCTGGGGGATGTACCGCCGTTCGGCCCGCCGGTGGGCCGTCGCCGGGCCGCCGATCGGCGAGTGGGCGGGGCCCGGCCCCCCGGCGGCCGACGGATCGCCGAGCGTCGCCGGCTCGCTCGTGGCCGTCGTCGCGTCGCCGTCGGCGCCGCTGGCGCCGTCCGGAGCGGGTGCGATCGACCGGTCGTAGTACATCGCCGCGGTCGCGTCGCCGTGGGTCTGCTCGCCGTGATACGGGCTCGCGACGGCGATCACGGGCGGTCGCTCGCCGTCGGTCGCCCCCTCGGGGTACGACACCCTGACGTGGATCCGGTCGGGGGTCCCGTCGCCGTCCGTGTCGACGCCCGTCTCGACCCAGGCCTCCTCGCGAATCGCCCCGCCGGCGTCAGCGGTGCCGCCTTTGTCGCCGACCGGTGTCGCGTACGCACGCCCGGCGACCGCGCTCGTGCCGACCGCCGTCGTCACCGACGCCAGCAGCCGCCGTCTCGACACCGATCCCGTCGGCGCCGCTCCGGTGACACCCTCGCCGTCGCTCGCGTTCGACTGGTCCGTCATACCTCGTGGTAGCGAGGCCCCCCGCATCGCCGTTTCGGAGGGTGAAACGAGTCTTTTCGTTACCGGCGGCGCGGCCGCTCCGCGGGCGACGGCGCCAGCGACCCCCGGCTACTCCGTCGCCGACTCGGCGGTGTCGGGGTCGTCGGGTGCTGCGTCGACGCCGTCGTCCGGGCCGCCCCGGAGCAGCGGCCGTGCGACCGACTCGCGCCACCGCAGTCCCCCCTCACGCCACTGAACCCACCCCGCGAGTGCCCCGAATCCGACGACGAGCGCGCCGAGCGCGACCAGGCCGCCCTCGGGGCCGAACGAGCCGCCCGTGAGGAGCGAGGGACCGGACTGTTCGACGGCGACGACGGTCACCGGCGTCGTGAAGCCGCTGACGGGGAAGCCGAACACGGAGGCGATCGAGAAGTTCCAGGTGACGTGGAGGCCGATAGCGGCGGCGATCCGGCCGGTCAGGAGGTAGCTGGCGGCGAACAGGCCGCCGAACAGCGCGATGTTGACGAGCGCCAGGACGGTGACGTTCGGGTTCAGCCCGTGGCCGACGCCGAAGGCGAGGCTGGAGACGACCGTCGCGCCGGCGAACGCGCCCCCGAGCCCGATCCCGCGCCAGCCGGCCAGCCCCTCGGCGACGTTGGTCAACAGGTACCCCCGGAAGAGCAACTCCTCGAAGACCCCGACGCCGACGAAGTACACGAGCGTGAGCGCGAGCGCGACGGCGGGCGCGACCCCGGGGCCGACGGCCAGCGTGGGGTCGGCTCTGGTGACGACGGTGCCGGTCACCCGGAGGAAGCCGGCGGCGAGTTCGACGGCGAACACGAGTCCCGGGAGCGCGACGCCCAGTGCCAGCCCGAATCCCAGGTCGGCCCACCACGCCGCCGACCGGTCGAGCCCCAGATCGGAGAGTTCCCGGCGGTCAACCAGCCAGGCGGCGGCGAGGACGCCGGCGACGAAGCCGGCGATCTGGAGGGTGCGGGCGGCGACGGTGACGAGCGCGGTCAGCGTGGCCCCGGCGGTGCTCGGCGCGAGCGCGACCAGTCCGGACGCGGCGAGGACGCCCCCGACGCCGCCGGCCACGAGGGCCAGGAGCGCGAGTCCGAGCCGCCAGGGCGCCCGGGGCCGCCGCTCGCGGTCGTTCCAGAGGAACCCACGGAGGCCGCCGAGCCCGCGGTCGTCCGGCGATGACATTGCCGGGGGATCGACCGTCGGCGACTTAAACCCACGTCGGGCGGCGGGGTGGTGACACCGGTGTCACCGGGTTTCGGACCGGTACAGAAACCCCTATTGTCGCCGCGGCCGTTCGACGGGGTATGACAAAGCGCCACGTCTCGCTGCCGCCGGGCGGCGAGGAGGGCATCCACGCGTTCATCGAGGAGGTCGACGAGCGCCTGTCGGGCGAGGAGGACACCTGCGACGTGGTCGAGGACGTGCTCGTCGACCTGTTCGGCGACCGGGAGGCCTACGAGCGCTGGCAGTCCGGCGGCGAGGTCACTCCCGCCGAACGGGTGCGGCTCCAGGGGTACGACCCCTGCAACGTCACGCTGGAGAGCGAGTACTACGCCGAGGTCGAGAGCATGGACGACGGGGAGTTCGAGCGCACGAAGTACCTCCAGTGGCTCTGGCGGCAGTTCGACGCCACGCCGATGGCCGACAACGTCGAGTTCGCGCTGCGATTCAGGCGGATGCTCGCCGACCACCTCTTCGCCGAGGTGGGCGAGGACTGCCGCTTCTTCAAGGGGATCACCGTCACCTACGGCCACAACATCGCCGTGGGCGACAACGTCGTCGTCCACGACGACGTACACCTCGACGACCGCGGGATGTTGACCATCGGCGACCGCGTCTCCATCTCCGACGACGCCCACGTCTACAGCCACGACCACGACGTCAACGACCAGACCGCCGTCGACAACTACCACACCGTCATCGAGGACGACGCCCGCGTCACCTACGACTCGATGGTCCGCGCGGGCGTGCGCCTGGGCGAGAACTCCGTGCTCGCCGCGAAGTCGATCGCCGGCAAGGACGTGCCCGCCCACCACATCGCCGCCGGCACGCCCGCCAAATCGGTCGCCGTCAAGGACGGCTGGGAGGCGGTCGCCGACGACCTGGCGGACGCGAACGTCGACCGCCGCGCGGAGCGGAAACTGGCGTACGAGCTCCCGGAGAACCTCGACGTGTTCGACGAGTTCCAGCGCGAGCGCCAACCGCCGGGCGGCTCGTAACTGCCGCGCGTCCGCGACCGCTCAGAGCCCCAGCAGCGTCACGTCGCCGTTGGTCGACCGGAGTTCGAGCGCGTGCTCGCCCGCGCCCATCGTCCCCTCGACGCGGCGTTCGCCCGACGACTCGACGGTCAGCTGGACGCTCTCGACGGTGGCGTCGCCGTTGTCCGTCGCCAGCGTGACCGCCGCCGAGAGGTCGTCGGCGACCGCGGCGGTCACGTCGCCGTTGCGCGAGCGGCAGGTCACGTCCCCACGCATCGCGGACACGTCGACGGTCACGTCGCCGTTGGTCGTGTCCGCGCCGTCGAGGCCGCCCACGTCGCTCGCGGCGAGGTCGCCGTTGGTCGACTCGACGGTGACGAACCCGTCGACGCCGGTCACGTCCACGTCGCCGTTGGTCGAGCTGTAGGTGCCGTCGCCGGCGACGCCGTCGGCCTCGACGT
This sequence comes from Halosimplex pelagicum, assembly GCF_013415905.1. GTDB lineage: Archaea > Halobacteriota > Halobacteria > Halobacteriales > Haloarculaceae > Halosimplex > Halosimplex pelagicum. The sequence goes on from NZ_CP058909.1 coordinate 336,678, forward strand.
CGCCGTTGCCCGACGAGGCCTCGGCCACCGAGAGACCCTCGGGGACCGCCAGGTCGAGGGTCACGGTGACGTTCGCGTTCGAGTCCGGCCGCTGCGGTGCGACGGTGAGCCGTCCGTCCTCGACGCTCCCCTCGACGGTCACCTCGTCGAGGGCGTCCTCGCCGGAGCGCGAGGCCTTGCGGACGGTACCGGTGACGGCGTCACCGTCCCCGGCCGAGAGGGTCACGTCGCCGGAGTCGGTCCTGACGGCGAGTTCGTCGGCGTCACCGGGGTCGAACGACCGCTCGGCGCTCTCGGTGTACGGTTCGGTCGAGAGCACGCAGCCCGCGAGGCCGACGGCGCCGGCGAGGGCGGCGCCCGCCCGGAGCACGCGACGGCGCGACGGGTCGGGAGACGAAACGGCCGACCGCTCGGAGGAGGGGGCGGAGGGGGACATCGTTCGTTCGGGGCGACACGTCTGCCCGGCAAAAACGTGACGGTCACGGGGCGAGCTTCCGGTTCTCGCCGGTCGAGGCGGCCGCTTCGGTGCCGTCGGTGGCAAGCGGGACCCGGACGACCAACTCGGTGCCGCCGGGACCGGTTTCGCCTCCCGGCCAAACACCCAAGTGCTGTGACAACGTATGTCACGGTATGGAACCGTGGGGCTGGATCCTCCTCTACCTCGCCGGGTTCACCCTCCTGCAGCTGTTGCTGGTCCGGTACTTCTCGGAGGACCGGTCGCTGGGGGGCGTCTCGCTGGAGTCCAACGAGGCCTCGCCGCCCCAGTCGGGCGAGCGGGGGCGGTCGGTGGGGGAACGTGACTCGCGCTCGCCCGAGGAGGCAGACGAGGGCGACGGCGGCGTCCGCTGTCACCAGTGCGGGACGGCCAACGCCGACGAACAGAGCTACACTTACTGTCGTGAGTGCCTGGCACAGCTCCGGTAAGCCGCCGTCGACCCCGGCCGGCCGCGACCGACCGACGAGACCCCGACGGGGCGGCGACGGCACGCGCTGTTATCAGCGGTGAAAAACGAGGGGCAAAGGTCTATATCGGAAGCCTCGATCCGACGGTATGCGCGTTTCAAGCGGCGTCCCTGGGTTCGACGAGCTGATCCAGGGCGGCCTCCTGAAAGACAGGCTCTACGTGGTGAGCGGTCCCCCGGGGAGCGGGAAGACGACCTTCTCCACGCAGTTCATCACGCAGGGCGCCAAGGCGGGGGAGAACTGCCTCTACGTGACGATGCACGAGACCAAAGAGGAGCTGATGCAGGACATGTCGGGCTACGACTTCGGCTTCGACCAGGTGATGGCCTCCGGGAAGGTCCAGTTCCTCAACCTCATGACCGAGGGGGGCAAGCGGACGATCACCCAGTTCGGCACGGAGGGCGGGCTGACGAACCGCATCGTCGCCTTCCTCGAACAGCAGGACATCGACCGCGCCGTCATCGACTCGACGATGCTGCTGCAGCACTTCTTCAACGACATGGCCGACGAGATCACGGGCTTTCTCTCGGCGCTGAAACAGACCGGGACGACGATCGTCCTCATCTCGGAGATGACCGACCCCTCGTCGTACGCCGACGAGCACTACCTCGCCCACGGCGTGATCTTCTTCCACAACTACCTAGAGAAAGGCGGCATGACCCGCGGGGTCCAGGTGATCAAGATGCGCGGGACGGCGATCGACTGCGACATCCGCGCGATCGACTTCTCAGACAGGGGGCTGCGGGTGCGTCCCGAGCAGAAAATCGAGGCCTGACCGATGGGACTGTACGAGGAGAAGTACGACACGTCGTGGACGAGCCTGGACCGCGACGAGGCGACCGAGCGCGCCTACGCGCTGGGGGTCGCCGAGTCGCTCGGCGAGTACGACCGCGAGGAGTTCGAGGCCGTCCACGACGAGATGGACACCGCCTACACCAAGAGCATCGTCGAGCTCGCCTTCCGCGAGGGGAAAAACGAGGGCCGCGAGGCCGCCCCCGCGGGCGACGACGACGAGGCGGCGGTGTGGGACGAACTCGTCGAGGGCGAGACCGTCACCGTCGACGCCGAGGACCTCCCGACCGGCGGCCGCGACGGCCTCCCCGAGGCCGTCGACAAGTTCGAGGGGCTCGAACGGCCCGACCCCGACGAGATCGACGCGACCGACCGCCCCGACTTCCTCGACAAGTAGGCGGCGAGCCCGCCCCTCGGCGGTCGCGTCGTTCGCGTCGACCGCAACCGGCTTGAGCACCCGGTGTGACTGACAGGTATGGTCGCCGCGGATCTACACGTCCACACCGACAACTCCGACGGAACCTTCCGTCTCTCCGAGGTCCCGCCCGCGGCGCGAGCGGCCGGACTCGACGCCGTCGCGGTCACCGACCACGACCGCGTCCACCCCGACCTGGACGCGCCGGTCGTCGAGCGCGACGGCGTCACCGTGGTCCACGGCATCGAACTCCGCGTCGAGGCGGACGCCCAGCGGGTCGACGTGCTCGGATACGGCGTCGCCCCGACCGACGCGCTGCTCGCCGAGATCGAGCGGCTCCAGCGCGACCGCGTCGAGCGCGGCCGCGAGATCATCGAGCGCGTCGAGGACCGCCTGGGCGTCTCGCTCCCGGTCGACCCCGAGCCCGGACTGGGCCGGCCGGACATCGCCCGCGCCGTCGTCGAGAGCGACGACGGCTACGATTCGATCCCCGACGTCTTCGACGGCCTCATCGGCGAGGGCGACCCCTGCTACGTCGCCCGCGACATCCCCTCGTTCGAGCGCGGCCGCGAGCTCCTGGCCGACGCGTGCGCGCTCGTCTCCCTCGCCCACCCGCTCCGGTACCCGAACCCGCGAGCGGCGCTCGACCTGGCCCCCCGGCTCGACGCCGTCGAGGTGGCCTACCCCTACGGCGCCCGCGGGCACACCGGCGCGAACGGCGAGCTGGCCGTCGAGGACGTGCGCGCGGTCGCCGAGCGCCACGACCTGGTCGTCACCGGCGGGAGCGACGCCCACGAGCGGACCCTCGGCGAGACGGGCCTGTCGACCGACGAGTACGAGCGGTTCCGAGCGGCCCTCGGCGTCGCCCCGTGACCGGCCGGGCGCCGAGGCCGACCCGGTTCGAACGCGAGGGGCCGTCGAACACCGCCACGTCGGTCTCCGCGGCCGCAGGGTTCAATGCCCCTCGGATCCAAGGGCGGGTATGCAGTGCCACTACTGCGACCGCGAGGCCGAGATCGCCGTCGAGAAAGACGGCGTCAAGGTCGGGGTCTGCAAGACGCACTTCCGCGAGCAGATGGAAGAGATCGCCGACTCCGACTGGCTCGACGGGATCGAGGAGGACCTCGACATCGACCGCGCCGAGTGACCGCCCGCGCCGCTCGCTCCCCTCCCCGTCGGTCGCCCGCCGTCCGCCCCGCTCACCGCGTCCGCCTCCGCCCCGCTCGCGTCCGCCGGTTCCGCCCCGCTCGCGCCCGTTTCCGCTCCGCGCGGTTCGCGTCGCCCCCACGAGGCTTTACTGACTCGCCGTCGTAGCCGCGGGTATGGACCACGTCGACTGCGAGGACGTCGAGCGGCGGATGGGGCCGGCCGCGGACAAGCGCGCGCTCGCCGACGCGCTCGGCACCGAGGAACTGGCGCTGAACTACTACGAACTCGACCCCGGTGACGGCTTCGGGTTCGGCTACCACCGCCACCCCGACCAGGAGGAGGTGTTCTACGTGGTCGAGGGAGTCGCGACCTTCGAGACCGAAGACGGCGAGGTGGCGGTCGCCGCGGGCGAGGCCGTCCGCTTCGCCCCCGGCGAGTGGCAACTGGGCCGCAACGCCGGCGACGAGCGCTGCGTCGCGCTCGCGATGGGCGCGCCGAAAGCGGCCCGGCGGACCGAGATGCTCCGTGAGTGCCCCGACTGCGGCGGCCGCACCGAAGGGACCGTCGAGATGGCCGACGACCGCGAGGCGCTCGTGACCCGCTGTACGGACTGCGGCGCCGAGACCGGCCGGTTCGACTGAGGCGGCCGCGGAGCGACCCGCTCAGACGACCCGTTCGACGGCGTTGTACAGCGCCAGCCCGGCCACCGCCGGCCCGAGCGTGACGACGAGCACGAGCGTCAGCCAGGCGACGGTGGCGGCCAGCCCCTCCAGGAAGAGGACGTTGTAGCGGGCCAAGCCGCCGGGGGCGACGAACAGGGCGGCGCTCGTGACCATCGCGACCGGCCACCCGAGCGTGGCGTACTGCAGTGTCTCGTCGGCGTCCAACACCGTCCAGCGGTCGAGCAGCTGCCGCCCGAACACCACGGGGAAGACCGCGAGGACCAGCGACGCCGCGACGGCGACGACTCCGAAGATTAGCCCCGCACCGGGGTCGACGAACGCCGCCAGCGCGGTCGCGACCGCCGCGAACAGGCCGACCGCTACCGCGGCGACCGTCCCCAGCGCGTCCCCGAACGAGTCGCGACGGGTCGAGAGCGCCCACGCCGCGACCGCGACGACCGGCGACGCGACGACCAGCCCGAAGGAGACCACCAGCGCTATCGCCCCGACGAACCCGGGTTCCATCGCCGAGTGGTTGGCGCGGTCCGTGATAAGTCCGGGGGGTCTATCTCGCGCAGTTTCGAGGGTTCGTCACTCGAAGGCCGCGATACCGGTCAGGTCCTCCCCGAGGATCAGCGTGTGGATGTCGTGGGTGCCCTCGTAGGTGTACACCGTCTCGACGTTCGCGAGGTGACGCATCGGCGAGTGGTCGGTCGTGATGCCGTTGCCGCCCAGGGTTTCCCTGGCGGTGCGGGCCGCGTCGCGCCACATCGCGACGTTGTTGCGCTTGGCCATCGACACCTGCTGGGGGCGCAGGTCGCCCCGCTCTTTCAGGTCGGCGAGCCGATAGGCCAGCAGCTGGGCGGTCGTAATCTGCGTCGCCATCTCGGCTAGCTTCTCCTGCTGGAGCTGGAAGCGGGCGATGGGACCGCCGAACTGCTCGCGGTCGGTCGCGTACTCGCGGGCGGCCTCGAAGCAGTCCCGCGCGGCGCCGACGGCGCCCCACGCGATGCCGTAGCGGGCCTGCGTGAGACAGGCCAGCGGCCCCTTCATCCCCGACACGTCGGGCAGGACGGCCGACTCGGGGACGTAGCAGTCGTTCAGGCCGATCTCCCCCGTCACGGAGGCGCGCATCGAGAGCTTCCCGTCGATGTGGTTCGTGGTGATCCCCTCCCGGTCGGTCTTGACGAGGAACCCCCGGACCGGGTCGCCCTCCGCGGAGCGGTCCTTCGCCCACACGAGCGCCACGTCGGCGATGGGGGCGTTCGTGATCCACGTCTTCGAGCCGTTCAGGACGTATCCCTCGCCGTCGTCGCTGCGCTCGGCGCGAGTCTCCATGGCGCTGGGGTTCGACCCGTGGTCGGGTTCCGTGAGACCGAAACAGCCGACGGCGGACCCCGCTGCGAGGTCCGGGAGCCACCGCTCGCGCTGGGCCGCCGAGCCGAAGGCGTGGATGGGGTACATCACGAGCGCCCCCTGGACGGAGGCCATCGAGCGCACGCCCGAGTCGCCCGCTTCGAGCTCCTGCATCACGAGCCCGTAGGCGCGCTCGCCGAGGTTCGCCGTCGCCTCGTGGTCGATGTTCGGCGCGTAGAAGCCCAGATCGCCCATCTCCGCGATCAGGTCCTCGGGGAAGGTGCCGGCCTCGAAGTGGTCGCCAATCGTCGGCCGGACCTCCTCGTCGACGAACTCCCGGGCCGTGTCGCGGACGAGTCGCTCTTCCTCCGAGAGGTCCGCCTCCAGATCCACGTAGTCGAGCATGGCCGCTCTTGGGCGCGAGCCGTGAAAAACGCTCGCTGGCCGCGCGCGACGGCGGCGCGCCGCTCAGTCGTCGGAGGCGACGGCGTCCTCGGCGGCGGCGGTCGCGGTACCGTCCGCGTCGACCCGGTCGACGAACGCGAGGAAGTTGTCGAACACCTGCTTGGCCTCGCAGGCGGCGTCGAAGTTTTCGGGCGTGATCCCGTCGAGGACCGACTGGATGCGCTCCTCTGAGAGCTGTCCTTCCTTGCCGACGGTCACCTCGGCGGCGGTGTCCATGTCGTACTCGGGGTGGAACTGGACGCCGAACACCCGCTCTTTGCGGAAGCCGTGGACGCCGTAGTCGTTGGCGGCCAGCCGCTCGGCGCCGGGCGGGAGCTCGGCGACGGAGTCCGAGTGGGTGGTGAAGACGGTGAAGTCGTCGTCGATCCCGTCGAACAGCACCGAGTCGCCGTCCTGCTCGACGGTCCGGTAGCCGATCTCGTACTCGCCCATGTCCTCGACCGTCCCGCCCAGCACGTCAGCGAGCAGCTGGTGGCCGTAACACACGCCCAGGAACGGCAGCCCGCGGTCGATGGCCTCGTCGACCCACTCCTTGGTCGGGGCGATCCACTCCTCGTCCCAGTAGACCGAGGCGCGCGAGCCGGTGACCACCGCACCGTCGAACTCGAATGTCTCCGGGTACTGTCCCGTCGGGAGGTGAAACTCCGTCAGGTCAGCGTCGAGTTCGCGGCGGAAGTTCCGCCGGTTGCCCTCGGCCTCGTGGGCTGCGTTCAACAGGGCGATGCGCGGCCGTGTCATCGTCCTGTTCCAACGGCTCGGCGAGTAAAAGCCTGTCCACAGTGGCAGCACTACGCGCCCCGTGATCGATCCTCACTCGCGTTCCCGCCGTCGCGGTCGGTATCGGGGTCGGTCCCTTCGTCGAGACTCCCGGCCCGCGAGTGGACCAGCAGCGCCGCGGCGACCCCGCCGTAGCCGGCCGCGACGGCGAGCAACCACGCGGGTCGCGCCGTCAGGAACCACGGGACCGCGACCCCGTATCCCAGTCCCAGAAGCGCGCCCGAGGCGGTCCGGACCGCGTTCAAGCCCCGCCGGGGCGTGAACGTCGTCGCCGCCCAGTCGGCCAGCGCCGGCGCCGGGCTGCAGGCGACCAGCCACGGCCACGCCGCCGGCGCGGTGTCGGTCAGGACGAGCGCGACGCCCGCCAGGATACCGGGGTAGACGCCGCTGCAGCGCGCGCAGAGGTGGACCGTCCGACCGCCGACGGCGAGGCGGTGACAGCGATAGCGCCCGTCCGGTTCGTGGTGGCTGAGGAGGTACCTGCGGGTGCGCGCGAGTCCCGTGCGGAGCTCGCGCGCACGGACCGACCGGTCGGCGAGCGGCTCCTCAGTCGTCCATGTACTGGCGGCGAAACTCCTCGTCGCTCTTGGTGAGATAGATGATCCCCTCGACGAGGCCGATGATGGTCGGGATGCCGGTCCAGAAGAAACACAGGTAGAGGACGCCCTGGCCGGTCTTCCCCATGTAGAACTTGTGGGCGCCGATGGTGCCGAGCAGGATGGCCAGCAGCGCGGCGATGACTCGCTCGTCGTTGTCGGAGCCCATCCCCGGCTGGCGGACGCCACACTCCGGGCAGATCTCGGCCTTCTCGTTGATGACCGCGCCGCACTCGGAACAGAACTTCTCGCCCGGTCCCTTCCGTCCGCTCCCGGACGAACCGGTCGAGTGGTCGCCGGTGCCGTGGTCGACGCCGCCCGCTCCCGCACTGCCGGAGTCGCTCGGGCCGCCCCCGGTGGGCGTCGACTCGTCGCGCTCGTCGACGCTGTCGCTCACCCAGCTGTCGTCGCCGCCGTCGTCGGGCCGGTCGCCACCGCCGCCGTCGTCGACCGGCGGCTGTCCGCCGCCCTCGCCGGACTCGGTGTCGCCGGGGTCGGCGTCGTCCGGCTCGTCCCGGTCGTCGCGCTCGTCGTTCGACATACCACCGACGACGGCTGTTGCACGTGTAAAACTACCGCTGGCTTGCGAATTCCTGCCGGCGAGGGCCGTCACTCCGTCCGCTCGAACGCCCCGAGCAGCGCGTCGTTGACGGCCGCGCTCTCCTCGACGAAACAGAGGTGACCGCCTTCGACGGCGGTGAACTCCCCGCGGGGCAGTCCCTCTGCAAGGTCCCGGCCCGCCTCCGTCGGAACGACGGCGTCGTCGACGCCGTGGTACACCCGGGCGGGCGTCGTGATCTCGTACAGCGAATCGGACCGATCGAACGACCGCATCGCCGCGGCCTGGGCCTCGAAGCCGGCGCGGTCGGCGTCCTCCTCGCGGCGCCAGCCGACGATCTCGTCGATCACGTCCGCGTGGGCGTCGATGTCCGCCCCGAAGGCGTTGCGCAGGGAGGCTCGGAGCGCCTCGGGGTCGTCGCGGGGGGCGAACAGCGAGTCCAGTGCGTCGGCGTCGACGCGGTCGCCGCTGGCGGTCGTCCCGAACAGGGTCAGCGAGGCGGCGCGGTCGTAGCGGTCCGCGTGCGCCAGGGCGACCATCCCGCCGAGGCCGGCGCCGACGACGTGGGCCTTCGCGACGCCGTGGTCCGACAGGACCACTTCGAGGTCGCCGGCGAGCGTCCGGACCTCGTAGGGACCGTCGGGCGTGTCCGAGCGGCCGGTCCCGCGCAGGTCCCAGGTGACCGTCTCGAACCCCTCCGCGAGGGCGGCGTGTTGCCAGCCCCACACCCACGCGCCGTAGCCCGCCGGTTCGACGAACACCACGGTGTCCGCGGCGCGGTCGGCGTCCTCGGGCGGACGCGGGTCCCCGCGCGCCTCGTAGTAGAGATCGACGCCACCGTTCGTGACGACTGTCATGGGTCGGTGTTGGCGCGGTCGTCGGAAGGGTGACTCGGTTCGCGGGCGGCCGCGACCTGTTCGCGGGCGGCCGCGACGGTCGCGGCGACGCCGCCGAGCACCAGCAGGTACCAGCCGAGCGCCGGGACGTAGAGCGCACCGGTGTCGAAGCGCCACGGCGGGAACGCCGCGAGCGGCCATCCCGCGGCGACGATACCGGTCAGAAACGCCAGCACGTGACCGAGCGAGTGTCGCGGACGGGCGACGTGGACCGCGCCGACGACCCCGAGCCACGCGAGGACGGGGTAGTCGTTCGGGACGAAACCGGGCCGGTCGTACCAGAGCCGCGGCCCCAGCGGGAACCCGGCATCGCTGGGGAGGTTCGGGTTCAGGTGGAACAGCCGTAGCGCGAGCGCGACGGCGATCGCCGCCAGCCCGAACGCGAGAACGGGGTTCGCTCGCTCGAAGGTGTCCACGGGAGAGTCCCGTCCGCCGCGTGTCATCAACTTTCTGCGGGCCGCGGATCGTCGCGCCCACCGTAGCAGCCGACACCGTCCGGTGCGACGGCCCGCCTCGCCCTGGGCCACCGCGACCGGTAAGGGCCTCCCGGTTCGGAGTAAGCCCGGCGTTCCGACCGTTTCGAGCCGTCTCCGCACCGATCGTCGCTCGCTCCGTGCGACGCAGTCCCGCGACACGCGCTACCGCCTCGAAATTTCATTAATTTTTTACTCGGAAGTGAGTAAGTCTTTTAACCTCCGCCTATCCTACGGTAGGTCGATGACAACGACACGAACTCGAACAGGTGCGAGCGGTGACCGGCGATGATCTGGCAGGACCTGGTCTTCCTGTGTGGAAGCGTCTTCTCGCTGTGCGTGCTCCTCCCGACGCTGCGGGACTCGACCGCCCGGGTGCCGCTGGGGACGGCGCTGCCCTCGGCGGTGATCGGGCTCGTCTACGGGACGACGTTCTTCACGCTCGGGATGACGATGTCGGCCGTGGGCTCCGCCTCGGCCGCGTGCATGTGGTCGCTCATCGCGCTGGTGCGGTCGCCCCACCGGTTCAACCCCACGGACGGCGCCGCCGCGCGGGCGGCGCGCGACGACGGCGGGGCGGCCAATTCGTCGTCCGGCTACACCGCGGGCGCCGACTGAACCCGGTCCCGGCCGGTCGTCGCGCCCGGGGCGATCCCCGGCGGTCGGGCGGGCCCGGCCCCGTCGGGGATTTATCCGTCGGCCCGCCGTCGAACCGGCCGATGGAGTACCGGACGCGACTGGCCGCGAACCTCGCCTCGGAGTCGGAGGCCTACGGCTACACGCTGACCATCTGGGGCAGCGGCGCGCTGTTGATCCACGCCTACAGCGTGCCCGGCGTGGCGCGTATCCTGTCGTTCGTCGCGGGCGCGCTCGCCGGGTTCGCCCTGCTCGCCGCGGTCGCGTTCGAGGGGTTCTCGACACAGATGACCGTCGAGGAATCGCCCTCGTCGCTGGTCGTCTCGGCGGTCCACGTCCTCTCGACGGGCGGGGCGCTGGCGGTCGTCAGCCTCGTGCTCGACCTGACGCCCGACGGCTGGCCGCTGGTCACCTTCTTCGTCGTCGGCGCGCTCGCGACGACGGCCTACAACGCGCTGTTGCTGCTCGAAGCCGTGGCGGTGCGCGCGGTCACCTGAGTGGGATCGGCTGCGAACCCGCGTCGCGAACGGAGGAAAGTGAACGGAACCGGACGAGACCGCCCACCCTACAGGGCGGTGTCGTCGGGGCGTCGGGGGTCCTCGCGAACCCCCGAGTCGGCGGGTGCGGCGCCGAACAGCTCCGGCGCCACGTCGAAGGCGGCCTCCGAGGCCGCCGTCGCGTCGGTCGGCTCGGCGCCGCCGGCCGCGTCGTCGACGGGGCGGTCCGCGGCGGCGCCGCGGTCGGTCGGTGCGTCGGGCATCGTCAGTCGTCCGCCGAGAGCGGCTGGCCCTCGGCGTCCGTGGGTGCGGGGCTCTCGCCGTCGGCGAAGGGGTACCACGACTGTTTGCCGTCGGCGAGACAGGGGTCGGTGTAGCCTTCGACCTCCTCCGGTTCGGCGAGTTCGACGATGGTCTCGTGACCGGTGGCGTCGACCCACTCGCGGAAGGTCTGGCCGTCCTCGCGCAGCGCCGCGTAGGCCTCGACGAGGTTGGCGATCATCCCCGGCACCTCGTCGGCGGGGACGCGCTGGCGCACCCACTCGATGAACGTCGGCTCCTCGCCGATGCCGCCGCCGACGCCCACGTCCAGCGCCTCGACCATCTCGCCGTTCTTCCGGGCGCGCATGCCCTGCAGGCCGATGTCGGCGGTCATCGCCTGGCCGCAGTCGGCGGTACAGCCCGAGTAGTGCATCTTGATGCGGTCGACGTCGTCGGGCAGCTCGACCTCTCCGGCGAGCCACTGGAGCATCCGGGCCATCCGCGCCTTCGTCTCGGTCAGCGCGAGCGAGCAGAACTCCGTCCCGGTGCAGGCCATCGCGCCCTGCTCGAAGGGGTTGGGCTCGGGCTGGTAGACCTCCAGCAGGTCCTCATTGAGGAGGTTCGCCAGCTGGCCGTCCGGCACGTCCATGATCAGCGGGTTCTGGCGCCGGCTCAGGCGGATCTCGCCGGAGCCGTACGCGGAGGCCAGGTCGGCGAGCTCGATGGCGTCCTCGGCGGGCATCCGCCCGACCGGCGCCGAGAGGCCGACGTAGTTGGTCCCGTCTTTCTGGTCGTAGACGCCGACGTGGTCGTGGGCGCCCCGCTCGCTGGACTTGCCGGCGTTGTAGGTGTACTGGCCGCGGAAGTCCGTGCCCGCCCGCTCCAGCTCGAACTCCAGCCGGTCGTCTAACTCCTCGCGGATGGCGTCGGTGCCGTGCTCGTCGACGAAGAAGCGCGCGCGGTTCTTCGAACGGTTCTCGCGGTTGCCCGCCTCGTGGTAGTACTCGACGAACGCCCGGACCGTCTCCTTGGCCTGGTCGCGCGTGACGAACAGGTCGAGGGGACGCGCCTCGCGGGGCTCGCGGCCGCCGAGGCCGCCGCCGACGCGGACGTTGAAGCCCTTGACTTCCTCGCCGTCGATGAACTTGTGGGCGGGTTCGAGCCCGATGTCGTTGATCGAGTCCTGCGCGCAGCCCTGGCGACAGCCCGTCACCGAGATGTTGAACTTCCGGGGCATGTTGGCCAGGTCGTCGTCCCCCCGAATGTCGGCCTGGATCTCGTCGAGCAGCTCCCGGGACTCGACGTACTCCTCGGCCTTGCCGGCGACCGGACAGCCCGAGATGTTGCGCATCGTGTCGCCGCCCGCGGAGCGCGAGGAGACGCCGACCGCTTCGAGCTTCTCCCAGATCTCGGGGATGTCTTCGAGCTTGAGCCAGTGGAGCTGGATCGACTGGCGCGTCGTGAAGTCGATCCAGCCGTTGCCGAACTCAGGGTTCTCGACCGGACCCTTGGCGTAGTCGCGGGCGACCTCGCCGATGGCGCGCAACTGCTCGGGCTCGAGCACGCCGCCGCAGTTGGTCAGCCGCATCATGAAGTACGACTCCTGGCCCCCGCGGTGGTGGAACACCCCCCAGAACTTGAACCGGGAGAACCACTCGTCGCGCTCCTCTTCGGGGATGGCGTCCCAGCCCTTTTCGGCGAACTCCTCGATCTTCGCGCGTACTTCGTCGCCGTACATCTCGTCCTTCCAGGCTTCCTTCTTGTGTGGCATTGGTTTCCTCCGTTTTGGTTTTGTCCGCAATTTCGGCAAATACCCAAACGTTCGTCTTCTGATTTACGTTCTATCTAGCTGACTGCGATACACATAAGCATAATCGTTTAACAATTCGCATCACGGGCGAGATATCCGGACGAACGCTCGAAATACAATGACCTTAAACGCATTTGGGTGGGGCCCGGCGGCGGTCCCGCGGCCGTCGGTCAGCCCCCGAGTCGGTCCGTGGCGGGTGCGAGGTCCGCGTGCGAACCGGCGGTCAGGGGATGGGCGTCCACGTCCGGCGCCTGGGCGTCGACGACGGCGGGGTCGAGCCGCGAGAGCACGTCGTAGAGCCGGCCGGAGCCGGCCGCGAGCGTGTGGTCGCAGGCGACGCGGGCCGCGTCGGCGTCGTAGACGGCGTGGAGGGGGTGGAGTCGGCCGTCGCTGCGGGGCACCGCGGCGGTGTCGTCGCAGGCGTCGAAGCAGTCGTCGAGTAGCGACGTGTCGACGGTCGGTACGTCGCCGGCGACGACGGCGACCGCGTCGCCGGTCGCGACCCGGACACCGGTCCGGATGGCCGCGACGGGTCCCTCGTCGGCGATCGGGTCGACCGCGAGCCGGTGGGGGAGGTCACCGAGGGCGTCGGCGACCGACTCCCGATGGCCTTCCGGACAGGCGACCACGACCTCGTCGACCGCGGGTGTGACGGCTTCGGTGACGCGCCGTAGCGGTGCCGTCTCGCCGTAGGGGTCGAACGCGTTTCCGACGCCGGTCAGCAGGAGCGCCGAGCGCATCTCAGTCGTCCCCCGGGGCGGCCGACTCCGAGGCGCCGCTCGCGCTGATGAAGCCGCTCTCGGTCGCGATCTCGGCGATGTGGGGCTGGAACACCCACGCCGCCAGCAGGACGATCGGGATCATCGAGACGGCGACGATGGAGTAGCCGATGTGCAGGCTCGCCAGGAACGGCGCCGAGTAGACGAGCGGGTAGACGATCCCGCCGACCGTGCCGACGCCGCCGACGACGCCCGCGACCGCGCCGGAGCTGTTGGGGAACATCGCCGGCACCTGCGCGAAGATCGAGCCCTCGGCGAAGGCACAGGCCATCCCGACCATGAAGCCGGCGCCGACCGCGATGAGCACCTGGCCCGACAGCCCGGCCAGCGTCATCCCGAACATCGACAGGACGACGAAACACAGCGTCACGAACGTCCACTGCTCGCGGTAGCGACCCTCGAACAGCGGGATGATGTTCTTCTCCTTGCGGGCGAGCACGTCGCTGACGTAGCCGCCGATGGGGCGGAGCAGCCCGGCCGCGACGGAGAACGTCGCCGCGAACGTCGAGGCGAGCACGAGGTTGTCCGTGCTGAAGCCCTCGCGGTAGTAGGTCGCGAGCCAGCCGTTCATCGACAGTTCGAGGCCGAACGTCATCACGTACGCGAGCGCGAGGACGACCGTCCCGTAGCGGGTGGCGGTGTAGAACCAGCCCTTGAAGCTCGCGTTGTCCGCGGTGGCCTGCCGTTTCTCGTCGCTCTTGGCCGCCTCGCCGAGCGCGTAGTAGACGACCGCGAGGATGATCGAGACACAGCCCGTGTAGAAGAACGCGGCGCGCCAGTTGGTCTCGAACAGCGGCCCGCTCCAGTTCGTGCCGAACACGCGCGGGAGGATCAGCGCGCCGCCCGCGGCACCGGCGTTACCGATGCCAGCGTAGATACCTTCGGCGGTCCCGAGGTTCTCCTCCTCGAACCACTCGGAGACGTGCTGGATGCCGATGACGAACGTGATCCCCGCCGTCGCGACGATGAGTCGCTCGACGAAGAACACGGCGTAGCTCTGGGCGAACGCGCTCGCGATCGAGAACACGCCGACGTAGGTGAGCACGATGGCGAACACCGCCGGCGCCCCGAACTTGTCCGAGAGCCAGCCCGTCAGAATCCGGCCGAAGGGCGCCAGCCAGATGGCCGCGCTCGCCAGGATCCCGATCTCCGCCAGCGAGAGGCCGAACTCCTCGGCCATCGGCCCCGTGAACGGCGCGAACGAGAACCAGATCAGGAACGAGAAGTTGAACCCGACCGTGGCGAGCACCAGCGTCCGCCACTTGGTCATCCTGATCAGTCCCATGCCGACACCTCCCCCTCACCGGCGGCCGCACCGACGACCGCCGAACCGTAATTAACTATCATTTCCGTTTGTTCGTCCAGTATTTTATCGAATCCCATTTCGAACGTCCACCTTTGCACGGATATCAGTTGGATGCTCGTAACATATAACCCTAGCCGTTTAGAAAATAAACGCACGGGAGCGTCGAGTGGACGAACGGGAGATATTAGGACGAATACTGAAGATATAAGGATGTAATACGTCGACTCCGGGGTTCGAAAATCGAACGGGCGTCGAGTTTCGGGCGTCGGTCGCGCTCGGGTCGCGGCGGCGGCGTCGAGCGGCGGCGCGTGCCGAGCGCGTGCCGTGCAGGACCGGACGATCGGCCGTACAGCCCCGCTGTGGCCGTCGCTGTGGAGGGAGACGAACGCGGAGAACGGGGCCGACGCTCGTCAGTCGTCGGCGCGCGCGGGCGAGGTGGCCGCCGCGGTCGCCCGGTCGGCGGGCGCGACGAGCCGGACGGCGCACTGCTTGAAGTTCGGTTCCTTCGACTGGGGATCCAGCGCGTCGACGGTGAGGCGGTTGGTCGCCGGGTGGTGGATCGGCAGCCAGACCAGCCCCTCGGGGACGGCCGGGTCGGGGTCGACCGTCGCCGGGACCGCGTCCCGACGCGTCTCGACGACGACGGTACCGTCATCGACGGCGTCGCTCGCGGCGACGGTCTCGGGGTTGACCCGCGCGACGACCGGGTCGAGGTCGTCGACGTCCCGCGAGCGGACGCCCGTGTTGTACTGCTCGGACTCGCGGGCGGTCGTCAGCGTCAGCGGGTAGTCGTCGTCGACCGGCTCGGGCAGCCCCTCCTGGCGGGCCGTCGAGAAGCCGGCCTTCCCGCTGGGCGTCGGGAACGACCACGACTCCTCGCCGGTGTTCGGCTCCGGTTCGACCCCGTTGTCGCCGTCTCTCGGGACGTACCCGCGGTTGCCGTCGTCGCCGTCGTAGTAGCGGTAACCGGCGTCCGTCTCGGCGTCGGGCGCGGGCCAGCGCAGCGCCTTGAGGTCGTCGAGCCGGTCGTAGGTGATCCCGGACATGTCGGCGATACTGCCGGCGGTCATCCCGGCGAACTCGTCGAACAGCGTCTCCGGGTCGGGGTCCGGGTCGTCGAACAGCTCGGGGAACAGCCGCGCGCCGATGGTCGAGATGATCCGCAGGTCGGTCCAGACGCCGCTGGGCGCTTCGGTCGCGGCACGCACGCGCGAGACGCTACGCTCCATGTTCATCGCCGTCCCCTCGGACTCGCCCCACGTCGCCGCCGGGAGGACTACGTCCGCGAGTTCGGTCGTCTCGGTCCGGAAGGCGTCCTGGGCGACGAGGAACGTGTCCTCCAGCGCCGCCTTCGCCGCGCTCGCGTCGGGCATCCCCGCGACCGGGTTGGTCGCGACGGTGTAGGCGACCGCGACCTCGTCGCCGAACGCGTCGAAGGTCCCGACGGGGCCGGGACCGGCGTCGTCGGGGAGCCGGTCGACGGGCACGCCCCACTCGTCGGCGACGAACGCGCGCTCGTCGGGGTCCTGGAACGGGCGCTGACCCGGCCACGACCCCTTGCACGAGCAGACCCGGGTCCCCATCGAGTTGGCCTGTCCCGTCAGCGAGAACGGGCCGCTCCCCGGCCGGAGGTTCCCCGTCGCGAGACAGATGTCGATCAGCGCCCGGGAGATGTCGGTCCCCTGGACGTGCTGGTTGACGCCCATCCCCCAGTAACACAGCGCGTCGCGCGCGAAGGCGTCGGCGAGGCGGTCCACGTCGTCCATCGAGACGCCCGCCTGTTCGGCGGCGGACTCGCTGTCGGGCAGCGCCGCCCGGAGGTCGTCGAACCCCTCGGTCGCCTCGGCGACGAACTCGGTGTCGACGCGGTCGGTCTCGTCGACCCGGGCGAGCACCGCCCGCGCGAGCGCGAGGTCCTGCCCGGGTTCGGGCGCGACGTGGGCGTCGGCGTGGCCGGCCGTCTCGGTCTCGACGGGGTCGACGGCGATCAGCTCGACGCCGTCTTCGCTCGCGGCCTGGCGGATCCACCGGAACATGACGGGGTGGGCCGCCGCCGGGTTCGCGCCCCAGACGACGTGGGCCTCGGCCTCCGGGATGTCGTCGTAGCTGCAGGGCGGCGCGTCGCTGCCGAACGCCTGGTAGTACGCGGTGACGGCGCTGGCCATACACAGCGTCGTGTTGGCGTCGTAGTAGCGGGTCCCGAAGCCGCCGCGGGCGAGTTTGCCCAGCGCGTAGGCGGCCTCGTTGGTCTGCTGGCCGCTGCCCATGACCGCGACCTCGCCGTCGGGCATCTCGATCCCCTGGAACGCCTGCAGCGCCTCCGACAGCGCCACGTCCCAGGTCGTCGAGACCAGCTCGCCGTCGCGACGCACCATCGGTCGGGTCAACCACTCCCCCTCGGGGTCGGAGGTCTCGCGCACGCCGCGCTGGCAGGCAAGCCCCTCGTTGACCGGGTGGGCCGCGTCGCCGCGCACCACGTCGATCCCGTTCCCGATATCCGCCCCCCGCTGGAGGTGCCCGCAGCCGACCGCACAGCGCATACACGTCGTCGGCACCCAGTCGCTCACGACTCGATCGCCCCCGACCGCGCCGGCGTTTCGGTTTGTCCCGATCTTCCACGACAATGTAGACGAACACAAACCATTCTGTCGTCTACTAATCTATACGTCCTACACTAAACACTATCCCTTCAAGGATTAAAACACATACCGACACGATCGAAACGGACGGTCAGTTCCGTCGTGCCGGCCCCGTCGCTGACGGTGTGGGGCTCGGGTCGACGAGTGGGCTGTTCGGGTCGATGCGTGGGCTGTTCGGGTCGACGCGTGGACGATCCGGGCGCGACGGGAATCGAGCGGCGGCTACCCGGGCAGATAGTCGGTCATCGACGAGGACTCCGGTTCGGGTAAGTCGAGGTCGGCGTCGGTGAGCGCCTCGACCGCCGACGCGACGGCGACGGCGAACTCGGTCGGTTCGACGGCGGCCGGTGCCTCGGAGAGCGCCCCCGTCTCGCCCGCCGGGACGACCGCGTCGGCCGCCTCGACAGTCCGGCTCTCGCCCGCGAAGTTCGCGACGACGGTGTCGACCGCGGCGTCCACGTCCGCCAGTCGGTCGCACATCCGGGGGACGGCGTCGCTCCCGCGCTCGGCGTCGGGGACGACCAGCGCCACGGCGTCGGCGGCGGTCACGGCCGCGACCGCCTGGTTGGCCCCCACGGGCGGCACGTCCACGAAGACGGCGTCGTAGCGGTCGGTCGCCGCCGACAGCCGCTCGGCGAGTCTGCGGGCGCACTCGCTGGTCTTCGCGCGCGCCAGCCGCTCGAACGGCGTCCGCGCCGGCGCGACGGTCACCGACCCTGGCACGTCGAGCCCGAGCCGCGTCTCCACCTCGGCCAGCGGCCGGTCGTCGGTCAGCACGCGCGTCACGTCTGGTTCGATCCGCTCGGGGACGAACGCCGACAGCCCCTGGGTCGCGAACGCCGCGTCGACGACCGCCGCGTCACGGCCGGCCCGCGCCAGCGTCGCCGCGAACTCGACGGACAGCCGCGTCGCGCCCGCGCCGCCGACGCCCCCGACCACCGCGTAGCACTCGCCGCTCCCCTGCGTTCCGGTCATACCCCCGCTTGGTCGCCTGCTAGTTGAAAAACCTACGCGTCGGACGAGGGTCGGCGAGGAGCAGTACTCCGCCCGGTCCGGACTCACTCGGCGCGCTCGGAGATGCTCGCCGCGATATCGTCGAGTTCGTCGTCGTCCAGGTCGGGCCGTTCGCCGAAGATGGAGTGGATCGGCCGGCTGCCGTCGTCATCGAAGCGCGGGACGATATGACCGTGCGTGTGGGGGACCTCCTGGCCCGCGACCTCGCCGTTGTTGAACGCGACCGTCGAGCCGTCGGCGCCGGCCGCCGATTCGACCGGGTCGACCAGCCGCTGCATCACCGCGAACACGTCCGCCGCCAGGTCGTTCGGCATGTCCTGGACGTGTTCGTGATGGGCTTTCGGGATGACGAGCGTGTGCCCCGGCGCGAGCGGGTTCGCGTCGAGGAAGGCCAGCACGTCGTCGTCCTCGTAGACGGTGCGACTCGGGATCTCCCCGGCCACGATCGAACAGAAGATGCAGTCGTCGCTCATGTGCGAGGCGTCGAAGCGAGGCCCAATCAAGGTTGCTCCACCATCTTTTTCGCGGAGGGGTGGGCAAACCGCGCCCACCCCTCCGCCAAAAACATGGGTGAAAAAGGCCGCCTCCGCGGGGCTTCGCCCCGCTCCGGCGGACGAACCGCGCGCCGCCGGCGCGCGGATGCTCAGTGCAGGTGACGGCTGTTGCATTTGGGGTGGCAGTGCGGTCGGCGCGTGCTGTCGAGCGTGCCCGTCTCCTGGCGGGCCGCTCGAAACAGTCGCGCGAGGGATGAGAGAGTGAGTGGAACGAACGAGCGAATCGGTTGGGGAGGCTCGTGGCCGTCTGCGGTCGCGGTGCGGTCGCGGTGTTGTCCCTGGCGGACTGAAAGGGCGAGGCGCGCTCGCGCCGGTAGTCGCCTGAGCGGGCACTATCCGCGCGGGCGGTGCCGAGAGCGCGGATATCTCGCTCAGCGACCGCGAGCGCGGCGAGGGCTTTCATCGTTCACTGTTCCCCGCGGTCGTGACTCCGGCTAGCGAGCGCGCCGAGGGCTTTCATCGCCCGCGGTCTCCATCAAGTGCGGCCGCTGTCTCTCGACTTCCGTAACCGTCGAGCAGACGAGCGCCGACCGGGATGGGGTCCCATCGGAATCCACGGTGGAGACGCCAGCCGCGGAACCGATCCGGGAGCGCTCCGACGAGTACCGGGTCGCGGCCGACGAGCGCAGCGTCGTTGAAGGGGTCCTGCGGGAGCCAGGCGCCTTTTTCGTCCGGGTCCGGATCGAAGGCGGGGACCACACCGCGCGGCGACCCACCGAATCGGACGGTCCCGTGGTTTTATCCCGGCGAGCGTGCCACTGACGTGATATGAACGAGGAACACGAGTGGCTCTCGCTCGACCCTGACGAGTCGGTCGTCTGGACGGGCCAGCCTCGCGTCTGGCGGATCGTCGGCACCGCCGCGGGGGCGGCGGTCCTGTCGATACTGGCCCTCGCGGGCGCCGTCTTCGTCACGACGCAGGTGGCACTCGACCCCGCCGAGTTCCCGGTGGCCCCCGGCCTCGCGGTCTGGGGCGTCGCGGCGCTGATCGTCGCCTCGCAGGTCGCGACCGTCGCCTGGGCGTATCTGAAGGTCGACCACACCGACTACGTGCTGACCGACCGTCGGATCTACCTGAAGACGGGCGTGCTCTCGGAGACGGTCACGAGCGTCGGCGTCGACCGCGTCCAGAACACGACGCTGCGCAAGGATATCACCGGCAACCTCTTCGACTACGGGACCGTCGCCGTCTCGACCGCCGGCAGCGGCGGCGCGGATCTCGCCGTCTCGGATCTGGACGACCCCGAGGCGTTCCGCGACGCGCTCCAGGCGCAGGTCCGCGCCGCCGACGAGCGCGGGGCGGGCGAGGACGGCCCGGCGCCCACCGCCGGCGCGCTCGACGACGCGACCGTCGAGGCGCTGCTGGAAGAGGCGAGGCAGTTGCGTGCGGTCGCCGAGCGCATGGAGGAGCACGCATGAGCGGCGATTCCGACGCGAGCGCCGACGGAGAGGCCGGCGACTCGCTGACCGACCGCGCCGCGGCGGCGACCGACTCCGACGTGTCGGAGTGGCTCTCCTTGGAGCCCGGCGAGGAGGTCGTCTGGGTCGGCGAGCCCACCAAACTGCGGATGGTCGGCACGCTCGTGACGGGCGTGGTCCTGATCCCCTTCCTCATCGGGATCGTCATCCTCCTGTTCTCGCCGCTGTCGTACCTGGGGATCAAACACACCGACTACGTGGTGACCAACCGCTCGCTGTACGTCAAACAGGGGATCCTCAGCACCAACATCGAGAGCGTCGACCTCGACCGCATCCAGAACACGGAGTTCACCCAGTCCTTTTGGGGCACGCAGCTGGGCTTCGGCACGATCGAGATCAGCACCGCCGGGAGTTCCGGCGCCGACATCTCCTTCGACGACGTGGAGGACGCTCGCGACGTGCGCGAGGAGATCTCGCGGGTCCAGCGGGAGTTCGGCGGGGGCGGCGGCCGCGACGGAACCGGGGGAGGCAGCGACGACCGCGCGCCCGGTCGGCGGGCCGCGAGCGCCGACCAGCTCGAGGAACTCGTCGCGGAGCTACGCGCGACCCGAGAGGCGCTCGAACGGGTCGAGGCGCGGATGGGCGAGCGGTCCGACGGGCGATCCGACGACGCCCCCGGCGAAGCGACCGACGGCGCCGACGCGGTCACGTCGGACGAGGGGAACTGAGAGCGCGCCGGCGGCGCCCGCCTCCGCCCCCGCTACTCGCGGGAGAGCGTCGCCGAGACCTCCTCGACGGGTTCGTCGCAGGACGAGCAGGTCGACTTCTCCTCGGCGACGTAGACGGTCCCGCAGGCGGGACACTCGAACAAGCTCGCCGTCGGTTCCGCGGTCGGCTCGCCGCCCTCGGCCGGGTCGTCGGTCGTCGCGGTGTCGCCGCCACCGGCGCGCTCGCGGGCGTCGCTCAGCACGGAACGCAGGCGAGTGGTCAGCGCCATCCGGCGACCACCCCTGTGGGCGTCCCGTGCTCGCAGTCCCGTATACGCCAGTCGCGACTACCGGTCGTACTCGTCGGTTGCATCTATCCGACTTCGGGCGTAAACGCCCGTGACAGTTACCCCTAATTGTTTAGCCACCCCGCCACGGTGGGCGGCCGCCGGCGGCGCGCTCCCGAGCGGGAATCGGCGAACGGCCCGCGCTAGACGTACGTGAACCAGTCGTCGTAGCCGTCCAGTCGGCCCTCGACGAGGTCGAAGAACTGGTCCTGGATCTCGTCAGTGACCGGGCCCTTCGTGCCCTCGCCGATGACGTTGTCGTCGACGCTGCGGATGGGGGTGACCTCCGCGGCGGTCCCGGTGAAGAAGAGCTCGTCGGCGGTGTACAGCTCGCCCCGGGAGATGGTGGCCTGGTCGTGGACGGTGTAGCCCAGGTCGCGGGCGAGTTCGATGGCCGTCCGGCGGGTGATGCCGTCGAGGATGGACTCGGCGAGGCCGGGCGTGTAGATCTCGCCGTCCCGCACCAGGAAGAGGTTCTCGCCGGGGCCCTCGGCGACGTTGCCCTCCTTATTGAGGACGATCGCCTCGGTGTAGCCGTTGCCCTTGGCCTCCTCGGTGGCGAGCATGGAGTTGACGTAGAGGCCGGTGGTCTTCATGTTCGTCGGGATCTGGCTGGAGGCGTGCTTGCGCCACGAGGAGACCATCACGTCGACGCCGTTTTCGAGGGCGTCCTCGCCGAGGTAGGCGCCCCACGGCCAGGCGCCGATGGCGACCTTCGTCGGGCAGTCGCCGGGACTCACGCCCAGCGAGTCGTAGCCGTAGAAGGCGATCGGCCGGATGTAACACGACTCCAACTCCTCCCGGCGGATCAGTTCGATCGTCGCCTCGGTGAGCTCTTCGGGCTCGAAGGGGATGTCCAGATCGTAGGGCTTGCCGGACTGGTAGAACCGTTCGAGGTGTTCCTCCCAGCGGAAGACGGCGGGGCCGTCGACCGTGTCGTAGCAGCGGACGCCCTCGAAGACCCCCGAGCCGTAGTGGAGGCCGTGGGTGAGGACGTGGATCTGTGCGTCGTCGAAGTCGACGAACTCGCCGTCCATCCAGAGTTCGTCGACGCCCTGGAACATTGCTGGGCGCTCGCTCATTGGTCGTACCTCCCGGTGAGGGTCCCCGTCGATTTATACGTTGTCGGTCCGCCGGCGTCGCGGCTGCGCGTGCTGACCATATCGAACGTTGCGACCCCGCTGGTAAGAGTGTTGACGGTCGCCTGGGACCCGGTAACACAAACAGACGCCCGAGTTACGGGAGGGCTTTTCACGGAACGCGCCGACGAACCCGACATGACGACGACTGGCGAGCGGCCTCCGAGCGGCACGGACGGGACGCGACGGATCGTCGGTCCGTACTCGGCATCGGCGAGCGGGCCCTCCACGACGGCGCTCACCGACGCCCGGACGGCGGTCGCCGCGGCGCCGACCGGAGTCGGGAGGGGAGCGGCGTGAGCGACGATTCCGGGCTGTCGATCGACGGGCCGGAGTCGCTCCGCGGGGCGTTGCTCCTGCTCCTCGTGGGGCTGGCGATCACCGGCTACGGCGGCTACGACTACGTTCAGCAGTCCGAGGCGGTGCGGGACTCGGTCGAAGTGACGGCGACGGTCGAGTCGGTCGGCGTCGAGACGACCTCGGCCAGACGCGGCGTCGACCACGAGCCGACGGTCCGCTTTACCTACGAGTACGAGGGGACGGCCTACGAGAGCACCAGCGTCTTCCCCGCGTCGATATCGCCGACCTACGACACGGAGTCGGCGGCCCGCGAGGTCGTCGCCGAGTACGAGGAGGGCGCGACGACCACCGCCTACGTCGCGCCCGACCGGCCGGGCGACGCGTTCCTGCAGAACCGGACGACGAACACGCCGCTGTTCGCCGCCGCCTTCGGGCTGTTCTTCGTCCTGGGCGGCGGGTGGTTCTCGCTGAAACACCTGTAGGCGCGGTTCCTCGCGGACCGCCGTCCGGGGCCGGTCGCGTCGCGGGCGACCGTGTTCTCCGCGCTGAGACTCGTTCCCGTAGCTATTTCAGGATCGATCGCCAGAGAGACGGTATGACGCAGTCGATCCGTGTGCTGCTCGTCGACGACGACCGGGCGTTCACGGAGACGGCGGTCGAGCGGCTCGAAGAGGCGGCGAGACCGTTCGACGTGACGGCGGTGGAGCGGGCCGACGAGGCGCTCGACCGGCTCGACACAGGGCGGGTCGACTGCATCGTCACCGGGTCCCGGCTCCCCGACCGGAGCGGGCTGTGGCTCCTCGACGCCGTCCGCGAGCGCCACCCGGAGATCCCGGTGATCCTCGCGGCGCGGGAGAGCGAAGCCGTCGCCCAACGGGCGATCGACGCCGGCGCGGCCGAGTTCCTCCGGAAGGGCGCGCCCGACCAGTACGCCCTCCTGACCCACCGGATCGACGACGCGGTCGGGTCGGCCGGGCCCGTCGACCGCGGTTCGCCCGGCGCCGTCGAACGGGTCGACGGCGGCGGGACCGTCGAGCCCGTCGACGAGGCGGCCGAGCGCGCCGGCGAGGTCGACTGGCCGCGGCTGGTGGTCGAGCACATGAGCGAGGGGGTCTACGTCGTCGACGGCGACTACCGGTTCCGGTTCGCGGACCACCGGATGGACCGACCGCCGACGGCGATCCACGGCGGGCTGGAGGGGGAGCGACTCTCGGTGCTGGCCGAGACGGGCGTCCTCGAACCGGAGGACGTGCGGCGGGTGACCGAAGCCGTCGACGCCGTGGTCGGGGGCGAGGCGGCGGAGCGCCACGTCGAGTTCGAGTCGCCGGTCGAGTCGCCGACCAGGGCGGTCGACCTCAGGGCGGTTCCGGTCGACGCCGGCGGGGCCGAGCGGTTCGCGCTGCTGACGACCCGCGACGTGACCGAGCGCCGCGACCGCGAGCGCGAGCTGGCGCGCTACGAGACGCTGGTCCAGGAGGTCACCGACATCGTCACGGTCATCGACGAGGCGGGGATCGTCGAGTACCAGAGCCCCGCGGCCGAGCACGTGCTGGGCTACGACCCGGACGACCTCGTCGGCGAGTCGGCGTTCGAACACGTCCACCCCGAGGACCGCGAGCGGGTGGCCGAGCAGTTCGCGGCCCTCGTCGAGCGGCCGGGGTCGACGGAGGGTATCGAGTTCCGGATACGGACCGCCGCGGGCGAGTGGCGCTGGCTCGAGTCGAAGGCGACCAACCGGACCGAGACGGCCTTCGAGGGGTACGTCGTCACCTCGCGGGACGTGACCGAGCGCGTGCGGCGCGAGGAGCGGCTCAGCGCGCTCCACGAGGCGACGCGGGCATTCATGGAGGCGCCCGACCGCGAGTCGGTGGCCGAGCGGGCCGTCGAGACGGCGCGTGACGTGCTGGACATGCCCGTCAACGGGCTCTGGTTCTACGAGCCGGAGACCGACGCCCTCGAGCCCGCGGCGGTCACCGCCGAGGCCGCCGACCTGCTCGGCGCGGCGCCGACCTACGACAGCGGCGAGAGCCTCTCCTGGGAGGCCTTCCAGTCGGGCGAGGTCCGCGTCTACGACGACCTCTCGACGGCCGAGGGGCTGTTGAACCCCGACACGCCGATCAGCAGCGAGCTGATACTCCCCCTAGGCGAGCACGGCGTGTTGAACCTCGGTGCGACCACCGAGCAGGCCTTCGACGAGATGGACGTGTCGCTCGCCCGGATCCTCGCGAACACGACCGAGGCCGCGCTCGCGCGGGCCGACCGCGAGAGCGAACTCAGGCGCCGCCGCGAGGAGCTGTCCCGCCAGAACGAGCGCCTCGAGGAGTTCGCGAGCATCGTCAGTCACGACCTCCGGAACCCGCTGAACGTCCTCGCCGGGTGCCTGGAGATGATCGACACCGACGACGACGAGGCCCTCGACCTGTGCGAGCGGTCGGTCGAGCGGATGGAACAGCTCATCGAGGACATCCTGACGCTGACCCGCCAGGGCGAGCGCGTCGACGCGGTCGAACCCGTCGACATCGAGGGAGTCGCCCGGACGAGCTGGGCGACCGTCGCCACCGGCGACGCGACGCTCGACGTCGACGCCGGGACGGTGGTCGAAGCCGACGAGTCGCGGCTCCGCCAGCTGTTCGAGAACCTGTTCCGGAACGCCGTCGAGCACGGCTCGACGAGCCCTGCTTCGCAGGCTCAGCAGGACGCGGTCGAGCACGCCGGCGACGGCGTGACCGTCCGCGTCGGCGCCCTCGACGGCGAACCGGGCTTTTTCGTCGAGGACGACGGCCCCGGCATCCCCGCCGACCAACGGGACCAGGTCTTCGAGAGCGGCTTCTCGACCGCGTCGGGCGGCACCGGACTCGGCCTCTCGATCGTCGCGCAGACCGCCGACGCCCACGGCTGGGACGTTCGCGCGACCGACGCCGACGGTGACGGCTCGGGCGCGCGCTTCGAGGTCGTCGGCGTCGACGAAGCGTGAGGCCGGCTACGCCTCGACGACGACCGTCCCGACCATCCCCTGGCGCGAGTGGGGGATGCAGACGTAGGTGTACTCGCCGGCCGTCTCGAAGGTGTGCTCGTAGGTCTCGCCCTGTCGAACCGTCTGCCCGACCGCCCCGTCGTCGTAGCTGGCGAACGGCTCGGCGCCGTCGGGCAGCGTGACCTGCGGGGCGTCGCCGGGGCGACAGCCGACGTTGTGCGTCGGGCTGGCGAAGTACCAAGTGACCGTCTCGCCGACCGAGACGGTGTACTCCTCGGGGTCGAAGGCGTAGGACCCGCCTGGGCCGGCGACGATATCGCCCGAGTTGGGCGTTCCAGTCGGCCCGTCGGTGTCGTCGTTCGTACAGCCGGCGACGGCGCCGGCGGCCGCGAGACCGATGGCACGGAGGAGCGAGCGGCGCGAAACGCGGGTCATCGTCGGGGCTGGGGACGGACGGGTCTTCAGTGGCTCGGAACGGACGCGAAACCGAGCCGACGGCCCTACCCGAGTCGCTCGACGACGGCCGACCCCTCGACGTAGACGAGCCCCTCGCGGTCGGCGTATGTTCGGGCGGCGGCGGGCGAGAGCGCTCCACCGGTTTCGTCGTCGAGCATCTCGCAGACGACCATCGCCGGCGGCAGGTCGGCGGCGCCGGCGAGCGCGACAGCGAGTTCCGTGTGGCCCTCCCGATCCGCGAGGAGGTCCGGCGCGGCCCGCAAAACGTGGACGTGGCCGGGCGCGCGGAACTCGCCGGCGAAATCCACACTCTCGGGGTCGGCCGCCGCGGCGGCGAGTTCGGTGATCGTCAGCGCCCGATCCTCGTCGGTGATCCCGGTGTAGGTGTCGCGGTGGTTGACCGTCAGCGAGAACGAGGACCGCTCGTCGTAGCCCAGGTCGTGGTCGGCCGCTGCGGGGTGGTCGATGACCTCCTGTACGTAGGGGAGGTCGAACGCCGCCGCGACGGCGTCGGCGAGCGCGACGCAGACGAGCCCGCCGGCGTCGTTGCGCATGCGGGCGACCGCCTCGGGCGTGACCGCGCCCGCGGGGTAGATCAGGTCGACCTCGCCCTCGCGGTCGGCGGCGTCGTGGACGAGGATCGGGTCGCCGCGGCGCAGCGCGTCGACCGCTCGGTCGACGGTGGCAGTCGCGGTCGCGGTCGATGCGTCGCCGGTCATGCTATCGCTGTTCGGTGACATGGATGGTGAGCGGGGAGCCGTCCGCCAGGTCGAGCTCGTCGCGGAGCTTCACCGGCGCGATGATCTCGAGCTGGTCGTCGCCGTGGTGGGTGCGCTCGGGCGTGATGACGTGGGCGTCCTCGAACCGGGCTGTGTCGCCGTCGTCGGAGGCTGCGGCCCCGCTCTCGCCGCCCTCGACCTCGACGGCCGCGGGGTAGCAGTAGGCGGGGCCGTACGTGCGCTCGTCGTCCTCCCAGCCGTCGATGGTGACGGGCTCGAACGAGGAGAGCCGGCCGCGCTCGCGGACGCTCTCCTCGCCGAGTTCGACGTTGAGCGTCCCGAGGAACGGCTCGTAGCCCAGTCGGTCCTCGAACTGGCGCATGTAGCCCGGCAGCGAGATGTAGTGGCGTCCTTCGCCCATCCCGCTGGTGATCGACCCGCGGAGTTCGACGCTGGCGTCTCGTTCGAAGATGCGCCGGTAGTCGGCGTACTCGCGCTGGAGCGCGCGCTCGCCGGCCTCCGTGACGGTCACCCACTGGCCGTCGCTGACGATCTCCCGTTCGACCAGGTCGGCCTCCTCCAGCCGCTGGAGCCGCCGCGAGGCCGTCTGCGTCGAGGCGTCCAGGCGCTCGGCCAGCGCCGAACAGGAGACCTTCTGGTCGCCGTCGAGGCCGCCCGACAGCGCCAGCGCCTTCAGCGTCGCCAGCTCGGCGTGGCCCACCGACGACGCCGTGATACTTGACATACCCCTCACTAGCGACCACTCGCCGATAAGAGTACCGGATGTGGGATGCGTCCCAGAATTGAGTAAGACGATCGTGACGGATCGGTCCGTCGGTCGCGTGTGGCGAGAGAACGGACCGGTGCGTCATAACGGCACCGAGTCGCTGCCGGCCGCGCGGGTCACGCCCCGGGGTCGTGGCCGCCGTCGGTGGCGGCGGGAGTCGCGGCGTCGCTGCCGCTCGCGGCGTCGCCGACGACGAACCCGTCGAGCAACTCCCGGAGGTCGTCGGCCCGATCGGAGAGCGAGCGGGCGTTCTCGGTGGCCTGCGTGAGCGAGGCGGTCTGCTCCTCGGCGGCGGCCGAGACCTGGTCGGACTCGGCGTCGATCCGGCCGGCCATCTCCGAGACCTCGTCGACCATGCTCGCGACCTCCTCGGTCGAGGCGGCCTGGTCGTCGGTCGCGGCGCTGATCTCGGTGATGCTGTCGTGGGCGGTCCGGACCGTCTCGGCCATCTCCTCGAGGGCGTCCAGCGCCTCCTCGGTGGTGACGGCGCCGGACTCGACGCGGTCGGTCATCTCGCGGATGTCTTCGACCGTGTCGTCCGTCGAGTCCTGGATGTCCGTGATGAGCCGTTCGACCTCGTCGGTGGCCTCGGCGGCCTCGCCGGCCAGGCCCTTGATCTCGTCGGCGACGACGGCGAACCCCTCGCCGGCCTCGCCAGCCCTGGCGGCCTCGATGCTCGCGTTCAGCGCCAGCATGTTCGTCTGCTCGGCGATCTCGGCGATCATGTCGACTACTTCGCCGATCTCGTCCATCTCCGCGGCCAGCGACTCCACCTCGTCGACGGTCTCGCCGGCCTTGGCCTCGATGGCGTCGAGTTCGTCGATGGCCTCGCCGGCGGCCTCGCGGCCGGCCTCGCCGACTTCGACGGCTTCGCCGGTGGCGTGGTCGAGTTCGTCCGCCGAGGCGGCCACCTCCTCGACGGCGCCCGAGAGCGTGCTCATCTCCGTGGCGACCGACTGGAGGCGGTCGTTCTGCTCGTCGGCGTCGGCCGAGACCGCCTGCATCGACTCGGCGACCTGCTCGCTGGCCGACTGGCTCTCGGTCGCGCCGGCCTCGACCTCCTCGCTCGACGAGCCGACATCCTCGGCGAACGACCGGGTCTCCCGGATCGTCCCCTCCAGGTCGTCCATCATCGCGTTGAACGACGCCGCGATCTCCGCCATCGCCTCGTTGTCGGCCTCGGCGTCCATCCGCCGGGTGAGGTCGCCCGCCGCGGCCGCACCCATCACGTCGCCGAACTCGGTCGCCTTCCGTTCCAGGGTCTCGCTCAGCCGCTGGGCCTGCTCGCGCTCGCGCTCGGCCCGTTCTTTGGCCTCCTCGGCCTCCTCGCTGGCCCGCTCGGCCTCCAGCCGGGCGTCCTCGGCGTCCTCCTGGAGCTCGACGGCTTCCCGTCGGCTCGCATCGGCCTCCTTCGTCGCCGTCTTCATGTCGTCGACGACGGCCATCGTTCCCGTCGACCCGACGGCGTAGACGCCGATGGTCGTCCCGAGGAACATCATGCTCAGCGCGTTCATCAGCGTCGGCGCGACGCCGAGCCACTCCAGCAGGACCGACCCCGTCCACAGCAGCCCCAGCGTCGCCCCGAACGTGAAGTTGACCCAGAACCCGCGTTCGAGATCCGTGTCCTTCCAGTTCCGCACGCCGTAGACGATCGCCGCGCCGAACCCGAGCGCCGCGACGAGGTCGAAGACGACGGTGAGACTAACCATCGTCGGCCACCCCGCGTTCGAGGTCGGTCGGTCGGTTCGCTGCCGGTCCGGCGTCGTCGCGGTCGACCTCGTCGCCCTCGATCTCGCGCCGCCGGTGGACGTACGCCGCCAGGAAGAAGGCGATCCCGGCGCCCATCAGCCCGAACGCGTGTTCGACACCGTTCATCACGCCGCCGAGCGCGAGGTCCTCGATATTCGTCGCCAGCGCCGCGACGACGAGCAACGCGTAGCCGACCGCGAACCACCGCGACGCCGCCCGATACTGGATCGCGACCGGCACGATCCCTATCACGGCGACGACGGCGATCGCGACCGACATCGGATCCAACGTCGTCCAGATTCCCGCCATTTCTATTTCACCAGTACCACCGACATCGTTCGACCCCCGACATCAATCTACCCGCCCGATTCTAACGAAAGATAATCGAGTTTTCCGTTCGCGAGGGAGTGCCGCGGTGCCCGATCCTCGAAGCGAGGACCTTCGTTGGGAACTGTATATCTCGAACTGGCCAGAACCATAAATTACGGAGCTATTAATAAAAACACACACATCAGATAAAATTGAATATCCGCGAATCGGCATCCGAAGTCACAGTCCGCTCCGAAGTCGACCAACTAGCGGCCGTCATCTCCACGTTCATCGCCAAAAGCGTGAGATACGAACTCGCGTCGCGAGATCGACGACCACATCACTCGACCGGAGACGAACACTGCAGGTATATTAGTGAGAGAGACGAGATAGAGCCATATATCCGAGTTTAATAGACTATCTTACTATTTTCGTTGCTAATTTCGAATAATATGGCAAAATACGAGAGTTCCGACGACGGAGAAAACTCCATAAGACTATAATTAAATAATTCGTACTATTTCAGAATCTTAGCACCGAGATTATGGTTGATCGATGGAGGTCCTCTAGCCAGTGGGGTGGAGTGGATTACAATAGTATACGTGTTATGTACTGGTCTGATCTCTACGTACCCATACATAGTAGAACGGTCCG
Source organism: Halosimplex pelagicum (assembly GCF_013415905.1). Lineage (GTDB taxonomy): Archaea > Halobacteriota > Halobacteria > Halobacteriales > Haloarculaceae > Halosimplex > Halosimplex pelagicum. The sequence continues at coordinate 366,837 of NZ_CP058909.1, forward strand.
GCGAGGTAGTGTGCTGTCGTCATCGCGACCCGGTCTCACACCGTCGGCTACCGGATCTGTCCCGAGCGGGCCTGAGCGCGCTATTTCGTTCGCCGGATGCAAAATATATTTACGATAGGTCCGACAACCGGTGTCCATGGCGGTACGCGTATTCGGGGATCCGGAGCCGTTTATCCAACGCAAAGCAGCGACGGGACGACTCGTGATACCGACCCTCATCGTGAGCGCCGTCTCGGTCGCGATGAGCCTGCAAGCGGCGGCGGTGTACATCGCGCTGGGTCCCGCCGTGTCGGAAATCATCAACGCCGTCATTCTGCTGGGCGGATACTACTTCCTCGAGGGCTTTCTCCTCTGGCTGGGCTTCTCGTTCGCGCTGTACGTCCTGGCCTTGGCAGCGGGCGGGCGCCCCCTTTTCGGCCACATCACTCGGATCGTCGGCTGGGGGATGGCGCCGTTCGTCGGAACGGGACTCGTCTGGACCGCCGGCCGCTACTACGCGTTACAGGACGCTACGCCCCCGAAACTGGCGATCAACAGCCGGATCGAACACGAGACGAACGGGCTGGCGGAGTTCATGAGTCACGCAGCGGGGGAACCGGCGTTCGTCGCTGCGATGGTCGTCGGCGGCCTCTTTCTGGTCGTGAGCGGGTATCTCTGGACGCTCGGCCTCACGAAAGCGGGGGAGCTCAGTAAGGCCCGGGCCGCCGTCGTGTCGGCGATACCGCTGCTCGTCTTCTTCGGCTGGCGGTTCTTCAACAGCGCCGTCTGAGAGGCGGGACGGCGAGCCGTTCTCGCCGACCGCGTGATCCGAGCGACGTTCCCGCCCCACCGCTCGACAGCAGCGACGGGCGAGTTCGGCCGCCGTCCCGTTGTTCACCGATGACAATCGTTAAACGAGTGTTATCCGTACTGCCGGTATGGGCCTCGTTCGACAGGTGTCGCGAATCGTCCTCACGCTGGACGTTCTGTTCGTCCTGTTGCTCGGCTTCTCGTACGCGTTCGGTACGCTCGACGCCGAGACGCGCGTCGTGACGACGCTCGCGGCGATCCCGATCGCCCTGTCGTTTTTGAGCGCGGCTGTCGTCGTCGCGGTCGACTGGGACCCGTTGTAACCGGAGAGCGGGTTCGCTGTGGGGACTATCGAAGCGGGGTCACCGACTGTCCGCCGAACTACTCCGGCCGACCCGATTCGAGGAAACAGGCCACACCGCGGCCGGGACCGTCCTCCGTGACCGACACGGTCTCCGGGGACCGGGTCTGACAGACCGTCTCGAACTCGGTTCTGAACAGCTCGTCTGCGGCATCGGTCCGCCCCTCGGCGATGTGTTCGAGCCCCGTCGACAACACGCGTTCGGCGTCGGGGTCGCTCAGTTGCTCGGGGATACCGAAGTGGTCCCGCACGGCCGCCGGAAGGGGCTCGGCCGACCCGTCGGCAGTCGGCTCGCCGTTCGCGTCCTCGAGAATCCGCGCTTCGGCCTCCGCGCGGTCGAGCCCCTCCCGCTCGATAGCGACTTTGAGGTCCATCACCGCGTTCCACGCCGATCGCTCGAAGTCGTACTCCGCCGGGGGGATCACCTCCGAACACCTGGTGTGGTACCGACACCCGCGGGGCGGGTCGGTCGGGTCGGGAACGTCGATACGGCGCATCGGTCCGTCGCCGGCCTCGACCGACTCCTGAGACCCGAGATCCAGCTCCGGTGTGGCCCACCGGAGCGCCCGCGTGTAGGGGTGTTTCGGGTCGTTCATGATCTGATCGACGGTCCCGACCTCGACGATCTCGCCGAGGTACATGACCGCGATCCGGCCGTCGGTCTTGCCGGCGATGTACCGGGCGTTCGAGAGGTCGTGCGAGACGAAGAGGTACGACGTGTCGAACCGCTCCTGCAGCTCGATCATCAGGTCCATGATCTCCACCCGCAGGCTCACGTCGAGCGCGCTGACCGGCTCGTCGGCCAGGATGACCTCGGGGTTCATCAGGAGCGCGCGGACCAGCGCGACCCGCTGTTTCTCGCCGCCGGAGAGCTGGTGGGGGTACCGCTCGATGTAGTCTTCGGGGGGCGCCATGCCGACGTATTCGAGCATCGAGAGGACGAGTTCCTGCCGCTCCCGTTCGGACTTGTCCCGCTGCCAGCGTTTCAGCGGCGCTTCCAGCATCGAACTCACACGTCGCATGGAGTTGAGCGAACTGCCCGGGTCCTGGTGGACGATCTGGAGCGACCGGCGGATCTGTCGATACGGCGTCTCGATCTCGCCGAGGCGCTTTTTCGCCCGCCAGACGTCCTGTCCCCTGTACTCGACGCGTCCGCCGGTCGGCTCCTGCAGCGCGACGCCGACTTTCCCGAGCGTCGTCTTCCCGCAGCCGCTCTCGCCGACCAGCACCAGCACGTCGTTCTCGTAGATGTCGACGTCGACGCCGTCGACCGCCCGGACGACCTCCGGGTCCGAGAGGATCGAGTCCAGCGGCCCGTCGTCCTCGAAGTGGACCTCGACGTCCCGCATCGAAACGACCGGCTCGGTCGACGGGTCGGGTCCGGACCCGCCGTCGTCGTCCCGTTCGACGGGCGTGCGCTCGTCTGCGCGATCGCCGGCATCGCCGTCACCGGTCGGCATGGGGACTGCATCCGCCGCGTCCTCCCAGTGATGACAGGCGACCACGTGGTCCTCGGACACCCGGTTCCCGCCGGGGTCCTCCCGTCCACACCGCTCGTCGGCGAGCGGACACCGCGGATGATACGAACACCCCGTCGGCGGGTCGACCGGGTCCGGGCTCGACCCCACGATCGGCTCCATCGCGTCGAGCGGCATCGACGGGTTGGGCGTCGACTTCAACAGCGACCGGGTGTACGGATGGGACGCGTCGCGCAGGAGCGTCTCGAGCGGCGCGGTCTCGACGAACTCGAAGCCGTACATGACCGCCAGCCGGTCGACGAGGCCCGCGACCAGCGGGAGGTCGTGCGTGATGAACACGATCGTGAGGTCGTACTTGTCCTTCAGCTCCTCGATCATGGAGATGATAGAGCGCTGCATCAGGAGATCCAGCGCGGCGGTCGGCTCGTCCATCACCAGCACTTCGGGTTCGAGCACGAGCGACAGCGCGATGAGCGCCCGCTGTTTCATCCCGCCGCTCAGCTCGTGGGGGTAGGCGTCGAGCACCCGGTCGGGGTCGAGATAGAGGTCCGAGAGCAGCTGGCGCGCCCGCTCCATCCCCTCCGAGACGGGCTCGTCGTGTGCGCTCAGCGTCTCGACGAAGTGGGTCCTGATCTCCCGGACGGGGTTGAACGAACTCATCGCTCCCTGGAACACCATCGAGACCTCCTCCCAGCGGTATCGATTACGCTCCTGTTTGTCGAGTTCGAGCACGTCGACCGGCTCGCCGGAGTCGGGATAGTACGTGATGTCGCCGGTCACCACGCCCGGGTCGACGACCGCGTCGAGCAACGAATCGGCGAACATCGACTTTCCGCTCCCGGACTCGCCGACGACGCCGAGTATCTCGTTTCGCCCGATCTCGAGGGTCACGTCGTCGAGAACGCGCGAGACGCCCCGGTCCATATTGAACCGGACCGTCAGGTCGCTAACCGTCAGGATCGGGTCGGACACCGACAGCGGGTCGTCGGGGTCCGTCTGGGAGACCGTCATCGCGACCCCCGCTGGGCGTCGCTCCCGGCGGTCGGCGTCGGTTCGACCGGTTCACCGGCGGCCTGTCGTCGACCGCGCCTCCACAGACCGATCCGCCGACTCGACGGAACGACCGCGCGTGTCCGGGTCGGGCGTCCGCTTCCCGGCCCGAGGCGCCGCCCTGGGAACCGGTCGCGGCTCGGCCGCACTGGACGCAGATGACACTTGGCCGTCGTACACTGTCGGCGCTCGTTCATTCGTAACGTGCGAGTGGTAACCTGGACGCGATTTAACGGTTTCGGGACTCCGTGACCGTCGCCCCGGCGCGACGGGCGGACCGCCACCGGAGTGATGGCCGCAGTCAGAACCACGAGGACGCGGCCGTCTCCGTCTCGTTGCCCTCCTCGGCCGAGACCTCGTCGGCCGTCTCGGCGTGGCTCGCCCTGACGCGGGGGTTGAAGACGCGGTCCAGCGACTGCGAGAGGAGGATCATGCCCATCGAGAGCCCGACGACGGCCACGATCGGCACGATCAGCCAGTGGACGGCCTCCATTCGATAGTGGGCGCCGTACTGGTAGGCGAGGTTCATCGTGACTCCCCAGTTGGGGTCCGAGAACGGGAGGACGCCGATGAAGTACAGGCCGACCGCACCGAAGATCACGTTCCGGCTCGCGTGGACGAGGTTGACCGAGATGTACGTCATGAGGTGGGGCAGGATGTCCTTCGCGATGATGGCGCTCGTGGGGATCCCCATCGCCCGCGAGGCTTCGGCGTAGGACTCCTCGCGGATCGTGAGCACCTGCGACCGGATCGAGCGGGCGAGACCGGCCCAAGCGGCGACCGAGAGGAGCAGCCCGATCAGCCACGGGCTCTTCGGGGAGAAGATGGCCGCGAGCACGATCACCAGCGGGAGACCCGGGAGGTTGATGAACACGTCGGTGACCGTGCTCAGCAACGTGTCGACCAGCCCGCCCTTGTACCCCGCGACGGTGCCGAAGAGCGTGCCCACCGTCACCGTGAACAGCCCGCCGGCCGTCATCATCTTCAGGATCGGCCCCGTCGAGTAGACGGTCAGCGACAGGAGGTCCGACCCCGTGTTGTCGGTGCCGAGCGGGTGCTCCCAGTTCTCGAACGGCCCGAGCAGCGGCTCACCGTCCATGACGGTCGTCGGTTCGACGACCAGCGGGCCGAGGATCCCCATGGCGAGATAGAAGAGGATCAACGTGCATCCGATACGAGCGCGCCAGTCGTCCCACAGCACCGAGACGGGCGTGTAGACGTAGTACCGGTAGAGCGTCTCCAGTTGGTCTCGGCGCGTGTTCTCGACGGTGTGGTCCGACGCCTCGCCGAGCGCATCGAGCGGCGAAGCCGTCCGTTGTCCGCCGTCGCTCCGGGGACTCGCAGCGCTCGTCGTTTCCGCCCGATCCGACTCGGCCGCCGTGTCGTCAGTACGTGTCACTGTTAGTACCCTCCACGCGGGGATCGATCTTGCTGTAGGTGAGGTCGGCGACGAAAAGCGCCACCACGACCGCGATCGTGATCACCATGAAACAGCCCAGCATGACCGGATAGTCGCGGTGGTCGACGCTCTGGACCAGGATGAACCCCATCCCGTAGTAACTGAAGACCGTCTCGAGTATCACCGCACCGCTGAACATGCTCCCGAGGGAGATCATGAAGCCGGTGTACATCGGGAGCAGCGCGTTCCGAGCGACGTACTGGACGGCGATCGTCCTGTCTGAGAGGCCCCGGAGTCGAGCCACCCGCAGGTAGTCCTCGCCCAGTACCCGGATGCTGTTGCCGCGCATCGAGAGCGAAGCGATCCCGCCCGACAGGACCAGCGAGAGCACCGGGAGTACCGCGTGGTTGATCACCCCGGAGATGTACGGCCAGGTGAACCCCGGTGTCATCCCGTTCGGGGCGCGTCCGCTGGTGGGGAAAATCTGGTACCGGTAGGAGAGGAACAACACCAGCAGGACGGCGAAGACGTAGTAGGGGATCGACCCGGCGACCATCGCGTACGACGTGAGCCCGAGGTCGAGCCGGCCGCCCTCGTAGTACGCCATGAGCGCCCCGAGCGCGATCCCGACGAAGAAACTCAGGAACGTCGCCCAGCTCAACAGAAAGACCGTCCAGGGGAGCGTGTCCGCGATCATCACGCTCACCTCCTTGCCCGACCACAGCGAGGTCCCGAGGTCGCCCCGCAACACGTCCGTCATGTAGTCGATGTAGGCGATGTGGATCGGGTCCTCGGGGTCGATCCCCGCGAGGTTCGTCACCTGCGCCTGGATCTGGCTCGCCTCGACCCCTTCGGTCTCTAGCTGGGCGATGAGCGCGTCGATGACGTTCCCAGGCATCAGCCGGATCAGGACGAACGACAGGGTGATCACCACGTAGATGGTTATCACCACCTGTCCGAGCCGCTTGAGCAACCATCTCATATGCCGACAGTCCAGAGCAATACTATTTGAATGTTACGCTCGACCGCCGCGAGTGCCGTCCGCCTGCCAGGTTGGGGTCAGTCGAGCGGCGCTGTGCGCACTCGAACGGCCGGGGATCGCGGGCCGGCGTCGGTTCGCGCTGCGGCCGACAGCCGAAACGCGGGGTCGGGCTGCCGGCTCACGGACCCGTCACTGCGTCGTCGCGATATGGCCCTCGCGGAGGAGCCACCAGTTCGCGCTCGGGCTGTCGCGGGGCGCCGGCTCGTCGGTCGTGATCTCGAACCCGTCGTTGTGCAGCGCGCCCATCCAGGGGCGCGAGCAGACCCAGGTCGCCATCTGATACTGGTTCCAGACCCACCCGAGCTGGGTGAGCACCTCCTGCTGTGTCGCCGCGTCCGTCGTCGACTCCATCGTCCCGATGACCTCCGAGAGGTCGACCGTCTCCAGGGAGCCGTTCTCGGGGTCGAGCACCGCTTCGCCGACGCTCGGGACCGTCAGTTCCGTGGGGTAGTGGAACCGGCGCTGGTCGTATCCCAGCATGGCGCCGGACTTCCAGTTCTCGAGCGAGTCGTCGATGCTGCTCGGGTCGATGTACGTGTCGAACTCGCCGTTCCTGCGTCGGTCGACGAAGGTCGGGTCGTCGACGATGTCGAGGGTCACGTCCCAGCCGAACGAGTTGAGGTCCGAGGCCATCGACCGCGCCGCGGGCACGCGCGACGGGAAGTCCGCGGTCAGCAACACCAGTTCTGCCTGCTCACCGTTCTCGTTGAGAACCGTCCCTCCCTCGTAGGAGTACCCCTCGGAGGCGCGGATCATCTCCTCGGCGCGGTCGAGCTTGGGTTCGCCGTTGTCGTCCGAGTGGGCGGTGAACTGGTCGGTGGGGAACCAGTCGCTCTCGATGTCGTTGAAGTGCAGGTTCGTATCGACGCGCGTCCAGGGCTCCCAGATACCCTGTCCCTGTGCCGCCGCGGCGTTGGCGCGGTTGATGGTGAACGAGATGGCGTGGCGGATCTCCCGCTCGAAGGTCGGCCGGTTCTGGTTCTCGGGGAGGTTCGCGCCGGAGTTCATGACGAGCCGCAACAGTCGGTTGTTGTCGCGGCTGTAGTTCTGGTACCCGTCGTCGGCGGGCATCTGGTTCTGCAGGTCCTGGCCGAACGGGAGCCCGGTGTCGACCATGTCGACCTGTTCCTCGAGCCACGCGAGCCGCTCGTCCTCGTGGGTGTTCCACTCGATGCGGTCGTACTCGATGTCGTCCGCGAAGCGGTGGTCCTCGTACACCGAGAGCTCGAGGTAGGTCGGTTCGACGGTCTCGAACTTGTACGGACCGTAGCCGACGAACCGCTCGCCGTCGACGGTCACGTCGGTGTGTTCGCCCAGCTCGGAGAGGACCTCGCCGAACTCGTCGGACCCGGGCCCGGCGCTGTCGAGTCGGTCGCGCCACTCGTTCCAGTGGGCCGGGTGGAACGGGTAGAGGTACTCGTCGAGCAGGAGCTTCGCGAACCACCGGGGGTTCCACTGCTGGGTCAGGTCGAACCGGATGGTGTAGTCGTTCTCGACCTCCCAGTCGGTGAAAAACCGGTCCATGTTCGTCTCCTGGTCGTTGTGCTCGTTGATCATGCTCTGGATGTCGTATCGCAGAGCGATGGACTCGGCCGTGTAGGGGTCCCCGTTGTGCCAGGTCTGCTCGCGCAGCTCGACGTACGCCGTCTGGCCGTCGATCTCGAAGTTGCGCGCGTGGACCGGATGGATCTCGCCGGTGTTCACCGAGTACTTCACCAGCGGGTCGAACAGGATGCGCCCGAACCGGGCGCTGTTCGTGATAGCGTTCGCCGGGCCGAACGCTCCGTTCATGTGGAACTGGTCCATCTGGTTCGTCCCGACTCTCACGATGGCCGTCGACTCGTCCGCCTCGGTGCTTCCGTCGCCACCGCTGCTACCGTCGCCGCCACCGGACCCACCGCTACTACCGCCGTCGGCGGAATCTCCGCCGCTCCCCGACTCGGAGCCTCCGTCACCACCGGAACCGGACGTGCCCGTACTTCCGCTGTCGCCGCAACCGGCAACGAGCCCCGCCGCCGTCACCCCGGCACTCTGGAGCATCCGTCGCCGGGTCAGCTGGTCGTTGATCTCTGCAACTCTCGGGTTGTCGGACTCGGGAGCCACAGCCGGCTCTTTCCTCGATTGGTATATAAAAATTTCTAATTTATACATATATGAGTTGGGAGGCCGTATTGAATACCCCCCCTCGAAACCGACCCGCCCAGGCTCACACCCGAAGGCGTCGAACGCGGCGGGTGCGTCGGCGGTCAGGGCGCCGACAGCACGGGAGCGATCACTGCCTCGTCCGCCAAACCAGTGCGTAACTGACCGTCCCGACCAGCAGGAGGCCCGCGCCCCAGATGGGGAGGAGCGCGGCGTAAACCCCCGTCTGAAGGAGATATCCTAGCGAGACGAACCCGAGACCGACGAGTGCGAGTTTGAGTGAGAGCGACCGCCGTATCGCCCCCGACAGTGCAGTTATCGCTTCGATGGCGCCGGTGGTCGCAGTGCTCTCTCGGACAGTCATCTTCCGGCGGAACGTCGAACACCGCGAATAAATATCTATCGTCGGGCGGTCACAGCCCATCCGTTCAGTCCGTGCGACCGAGCGCCGGACTCGAACGAGGACGGGACTGGACTCTCAGCAACTGCGGGAGGGGAGCGGAGCGAGCTGACGGAAATCGCTGGTGAGAGCGTCGATACCAGCCGTATTCCCACCCGAGGAGGGACGGAGCAAGTTTTGCGCCGAACGACATCCCTGGATTACACTTTTACACGTGTTATGTAGCTCTATGGTGGAGTGGTGACGGGAAAGTGAGAGGGTGATAAAGGCAGGACGGCAGTGGTCGTTCCTCGTCGGTCGTGTTCGATCACGTCGGCGAAAACGTGGTCGGGTGACTCAGTGAGCTCCAGGACTCGGTCGGCGAGGCTCGAGCTATCTCTGTTCGACCGTGACAGCGACCACGCGCTACCGACCCGGACGGACGGCATCCGAACGCCGGCGTCCATCTCGTCCACGGGTTCGCATCCGCTGCCCGACGTTTCGAATTACAACTGTATCCCTGTTATTTACCCCTCAATTGGGGTATATAGAGCCATTACTCGGGGGGACGACGGGGCACCGAGCCAGCAGCGGGGGTATCGCGGGGGCAGTTACGAAACGGCCGCCGGGGGCGAACTCGCTCCCACGACACTGCTGGAGTCATCTCAGGGCGGCCGTCGCCGCGGTCCTCCGGGAGAGCGTGCGGGGAGGTCGCTCAGGCGAACGGCGTAAAACGGGTGTACTCCGTCACGTCGACTCCGGGCCGCGACTCCGCCCACGGGAGGCCGATCTCGGAGAGGAGGGCTCGGCGAGTGAACGCCTCGTTCAGCAGGTCCTCGATCCCATCAGCGACGTGGTGGACGGCTCCGTCGTCCGCGGTCTCGGTGTGGACCGCTTCGTCCGGGAGGGGAACGATGGAACCCGACGACTCGAACGACCCATCGACGGCGACGACGAACGCCCGGGTGTTATCCGGTGTGCAGTACAGCTCGTCGCTCACACCCTGTTGGTATCGGGCCGTCGCTCGGAACACCGCCTTCCCCAGGTCGACGCCCTCGTTGTCGAACTCCGCCCGCTGTCCGTCGTGGGTCTGGATCGTCGTCGTTCCGTCGTAGTGCCACTCCGCAGTCCCGTCGGTGCCAGTGACCAGTATGTGAGGGTCGCGCCGCTCCGCGGACGCGTGAGTGACGTACAGTCCGAGGTCGACCTCACACTCCGTGGTCGCGTGTACACACGCGATGTCGGCCGCCTGAATCTCCGGGTTCGCCCGATATCGCTCGGCAGTGATTTCGGCCAGGGAGGCGGTCCCGTGGATCCGGTCACCGGCCAGGAAGAGCATGTTCTGCAGGAAGTGTGCGAAGGCGTTGTTGACGGGGCCGTCCAGCACGATATCCCCCTCGTGAACGAGTTTGCCGGCCCACGGATTGCGGTCGTAGTACGCGTCAGATCGCGGCCAGCAACCCTTGCAGGCGATCGATTCGAGTTCGCCGAGGGTGCCATCGAGGAGCGTTCGCTTCAGACGGCGGATCGACGGCGCGTGGAGATGTTGAAACCCGATCGAACAGAAGTTGCCGGTCCGGTCCGAGGTCCGGCGGATCGCGTCCAGTTCGCCGACGGTCGGTGCGGGCGGTTTCTCCAGGAGGACGTCGTACCCGTGGGCCATCCCGGCGACGCTGAGATCCGCGTGTGCGGGGATCGAGACCGGCAGACAGATCACGTCCACCTGGCCGTGTCCGGTGCGTAGCAACTCCTCGTAGGAATCGTAGATCCTGAACCCGTCAGCCCTGAGCTCCCTCGCTCGCTCGGCCTCGGCCTTCCGCTCGGAGATCACGACACCCGTCAGCCGAGCCCCTTCGTCCCGGAGCGATCGAATCCGTGAGATGTACTCAGCGGCGAAGTTCTGTGCGCCGACGACGGCAAAGCCAGTCCTGTCCATACGACTTCGGTGGAACGATCCGCGGGTGAGAATATCAATATTCCGACTCCATTACCGGCGAACACGTCGTCCCGCGGCGGGACGACGCGCGTCTCACGACGAGTGCAGGAACTCGACCCGGGGGTGCAGGTTCCCGTTCGTCGCGACGATATCACCGTCCAAGAGCGTCTCTTCCGTCGCGTCCCCGTCGAAATCGGTCACTTCTCCTCCGGCCTCTTCGACGATGAGCGTTCCCGCCGCGACGTCCCAGGCGCTCAGATTTCGGTGGATGAACCCCTCGAACGTGCCATCGGCCGTGTAACACAGCTGGAGAGCGGCCGACCCGTATCGGCGCACACCCAGCGTCCGATCGAGGAGGTACTCGAACGCGGACCGGAGTGTCGGATCGCCGGTGTCCTTCCGCGAGAATCCGATTCCGAACAGCGAACGGTCGAGATCGGGCTCGTCGGAGACCGAGATCGGTTCACCGTCGCGGTACGCGCCTTCCCCCCTCACTGCCGCGTACGTCGTATCGGACTGGATGTGGTGGACGATCCCGATCTTCCGGGTGCCGTCGACGACGAGGGCGAGCGAGATCGACGAGTGCGGTAACCCGTAGACGAAGTCGGTAGTGCCGTCGATCGGGTCGATGTACCAGACCGCGTCGGACTCCCCGTCGGCGCCCTCCTCCTCACCGACGAACGCGTGGCCGGCGAAGTGTTCCGAGAGATGGTCTTTGATGCGCTGCTCGACCTCGAAGTCGACCTTCGTAACGAGCTGCTGTGGGGATTTGAGGTCCGCAGTGTCCCACTCCACCTCCTGGTGCAGCACGGCTGCCTCGTTCACTGCTTCCAGTCCGACACGTAGCTGCTCGCTGCTCAGCCGAAGCGACTCCATGCAGGGTAGACACCGCGGGGTGTTTAAAAAAGCTATGACTTGCTATTTGTCTGTTCCCCCTCGAACCGCGATCGGTCGTGACCCCGTTCCAGTCTCCTCGGGTGCGACCCGCTTTCGTCACTCGCGGTCAACGGGTTGATCCGGCGTGCCGGGCCGTCGAATGTGACCCCGGATATTATCCGTCAGTACGAATCGAGAGCGTATCGACGCCTATTGTGTTCGCATATGATTATTATAAAATGTTTTTATTCGATGGGGAAATGTCGAGACGCGGGTCACGTATGACAGACAGCAGTGAGACGACGATCGACAGGCGAACAGCACTGCAACTAGGCGCCGGCGCTCTCGGCGGTGGCGCCATCGGGGTGACGGGGATGAACGGAACCGTCCGGGCGGCCCCGGAGTCGTACCAGTTCCTGTGGGTCAACTCCTGGTTGACTGACGGGATCGAGGGCGTCCTCGGGCTCCCCTCAGACATCGCCGGGAAACCGCAGTACGAACAGCGCGCGGAAGAACTCGGGCAGCGGCTCGGCGAGGACGGATACGATATCGTCGGCCTGGCAGAGGTGTTCAACGAGGAGCAGGACACCGTCACGAACAACTACACCAGCGCAGCGGGGTCCGGGGAGTCCGTCCCCGGCCCGCAACCGGACGGCGGTGAGAAGGGCGCCGGCCTCCTGGATCTCGTCTCGGGCGTGACCGTGACCGACCAGGCGTCCCTCGAGTACGCGGCGGAGCCGTCGGGGAATCTGACGTACGTCGACGCACACGTCGGGAAGGGCGTGAACTACGCCGAACTGGACCTGGGACCGGGGAAGATCGACCTGTTCTCGACGCACCTCGTCACCGGGTCGCTGCTCCCCTGGGCCGACAGCGGTGACGAGGACATCCCGGCCCTGCGGGAGGACCAGGTCGGCGAACTCGGCGACTTCATCTCCGAGCAGGCCAGCGACGAGAACATCACGATCGTGGCGGGGGACTTCAACATCGAACCGACCGAGGACGCCTTCGACGCGGTCGCGGACCTCAAATCGACCGTCGGTCTCTACGACGCCTGGGAAACCCACGGGACCGGACACGGCGGCACCGAGGACAACGCGATCTTCGACGGCTGTGACTTCCAGCCCAGCGAGGCGCCGCCGGCGTACTGCCCGAACGACGACGCCGGCGACCGGATCGACTACGTCTTCATCGAGGAAGCGACCGCCGCACACACGCTGTCGCTGACTGTCGACGACATCCGACGGCGCGTGTTCTGGCGGGAACTGGCTCCGCCCGAGCAGTTCTACGTCGACGGCGACGAGAGCGAGCCGAACTACCTGACCGACCACGTCGGGCTGGACCTCTCGCTGAGCGTTACCGACGCCTGAGTCGGCGGCCGTCCGATCCCCACCCGTTTTTTCCTGCCTTCGGGACCCTGTCGTGGGGAAGGGCTAGACGAGTTCGGCCCGTTCGGGTCTCGGTCGAGCGGTCACTTTTCGGCCGGCCTACCGAGTGCTCTATACCACACATAGCAATTTAATTATGCGAGTGAGCGAGGACTCCGGATATGGGAGCGCCGAAAAACAGGATGCTGTGGACGGGTGTTCGGGCCGCGCGTCAGGCTGGCGACGCGCTCACCGAGGCGTTTTTCGACCGCGGGGATCCGGCAACTGTCGAGGTGGACGTCGAAGATATCGACCGGTGGATCGAGGAACGGGTCATCGCGGTCATCGACGGGGAGTTTCCGGACCACAACGTCGTCTCCGAGGAGAGCCGGCCGGAGTTCGCGGTCCAGCCGCGGTGGATCATCGACCCGCTCGACGGGTCGGACAATCTCAAAAACGGGATCCCCCACTTCGCTATCTCTATCGCGTTTCAGGGGGCCGGATCGCCTGATATCGGGATCGTCTATCACGTCCCGAGCGACACGATGTACACGGCGGTCGAAGGCGAAGGCGCCTACGCGAACGGGCGGCCGCTCTCCACGTCCGACACCGCCGACGTGTCCGAGTCGGTGGTCGTGACCGGGTTCGACCCGGCCACCATGCGCGCGAGCGACTTCCAGCACTTCCAGTCGCTGTTGGCCGAGACCCGTGGCGTCCGCCGGTTCGGGTCGGCGGCCAGCGAACTCTCGATGGTCGCGGCCGGACAGTTCGACGCCTTCTTCGAACGGATGCTCTCGATGTGGGACACCGCCGCGGGGACGATGATCGTCGAGGAAGCCGGCGGGAAGGTCACGAGGGTCGACCTCGTCAACGACAACAACGAGATGATACTCGCGTCGAACGAGGAGCTCCACCAGGACCTCATCGTCCTCATCTCCTCGAAGGCGAAATCGAAGCAGTGAGCTGCTACCGCGAGGGGGGGCGAACCGGTCCGGAGGCCGACGCCCCGCGGGCCCGCCGAGCCGGTTCGCGTCCCCCGCTCGCGACGCGCTCGGCGGCGGCCCTCGGGTCGGCGTCACCTGAGATAGATTTATTGGGGCACCGGATCTCTGGGCACACATGGGATCCGATCCAGACTCCCTCGGAACCAGCGACAGCACTGTGCCGGTGACCGCCAGAACGATCACCGAGGAGGCCGGCCGCAAGGCCGCTCACGACAAGCAGAACCCCCAGGGCGTCTACAGGGCCGAACGGGACACGACCTACGTCGTGTTCCGCGGCGACGACGCCGACCCGTTCGCGACCGAGTACGACCACGCGACCGGCGAGTTCGGGCCGCTGACACGGGTCGGTCGGAACCCGATCCCCGACGACGACACGCACGGAGCCCCCGCCCTGACCGTCGACGACGACGGCTACCTCCACGTCTTCTACGGCGTCCACAACGACCCCATCTCGTACGCGAGAAGCGCCCGCCCCTACGAGACGACCGAGTGGGAGGTGCTCGGCGACCCGGTCGACCGCGAGGCCGACGAGGTGCTCGCCTCGCCCGGGTGGGACACCGACCGGGCCCTCCTCTCGGTCCCCGGCGGCACGTACACGTTTCCCCTCACCTATCAGAACGATATATATCTTTTATACCGGACAGGAACGGAACCGAACGCGCACGGAGCGGACCCGGAACAGGACGGGGACCGAACGGCCTACCCCTCCCACGAGTTCGCGACGATACTCAGGAGCACCGACCGCGGGGAGACCTGGGAGGACCTCGGCCCGGTCATCGACACGCGCGGCGCGCGCGATCGCCCGGAGACAGACGCGTACGTCGAAGATTTCGACGAGCGAGACGGGAAGCTCCACATCACCTGGACGGTCGCGACCGGCGACGCCGAATCACAACCCCCTCGCGGACACGACGGCCCCCGGAAAGGCGGGTTCCACGCCTATTACGACGTATCGGACGGTGAGTTGTACGATCTGGCCGGGAACCGCTACTCGACACCGATCACGTGGGAAGACCACAACCGCGGCGCCGTTCGCATCGCGAACGACGAACACGTCACTGAAAGCGGATGGGTGTACAAGCACTTGATCGCCGACGGCGACGTGTACGTAATATTTCAGTCACAGAGTAACCTCAGCGATTCGATAGACGATCCGCAACACGTGATCGCCACCTACGACGGCGGCTGGCAGTTCGAACCGATCCCGGGCGGACAGACTGCGAGCAGTCACGGCCACATTCGGATCAGCGACGCGGGGGACCTGGAGGCGCACCTCGTCGAACGGACCGCCGGCGGGGACGGGTCGAACTTCACCCGTTTCGTCCGTCGCGACGGCTCCTGGGAGCGCACGCGCGTCATCGAGAACGAGGCCATCGAGGGTATCAACACGGTCCGCGACGGGACCGACGAGTTCGCCGCCATCGCGAACGAGTGCTCGGGCGAGAACGACGAGTTCTCCGAGCGACTGTGGGGCGTGGGGAGCTTCGAGACCTGAGACGGGGCCGCTCGCCCCGCGGACAGCGGGCTCGGAGGGTCCGCCTGGGAACGCATCGCGACGGTTCGCAGGGGTATCGTGGCGGACGGCCCCGCTCGACGAGCGGCGCACACGATGCTGTTCGGCCCGATGGGCACCCGCCGCCGGTCAGTCGCCCGCTTCGGCGTGAGGGTCTCGCTCCCAGAACTCGCTGTCCTTCTGTAGCTTGGGGACCCAGGTGTCCTCGGTCTTCGACAGCAGGGTGACGTGGGAGACGGGCACGTCGTTGAGGTAGTCGTGTTCGGGCATGTGCTCCATCACGTCCTCGGTGAACGCGCGCACGTCCTCGTGGTCGGGCATCGAGTCCCGGTCGAGTCTGCCCCGCGAGTGGCCGACGTGCATGTACGCCTTCAGCTCGATGAAGTCCGGGTCGGCCCGCTGGAACATCGACGCGTACCACTCGGGGTGGTGCATGTTGTTGCCGTCGACGAGCGTCGTCCGGAGGACCGTCCGAGTCTCGTCTTTCTGGGCGAGCACGTCCAGGGTGTCGATCAGCCGCTCCCAGGCGTCGTCCTCGACCGCTTTGACCGTCTCGTCGAAGGTCCACCGGTCCGGCGCGTCGACGCTGACGTACAGCTGCGTCGGGTCGCACTCGGCCAGTACTTCGGGTTTCGTCCCGTTGGAGACGAGGAAGGTGGTGATGTCCCGGTCGCGGAACTCCTCGATGAGCTCCGGGAGATACGGATAGAGGGAGGGCTCGCCGTCCAGCGAGATGGCGACGTGCCGTGGCTCCATCGCCTCCTCGAAGCGCTCGCGGGGCACTTGGTCGTTGCCGCCGAACCCCGAGAGGAGCTTCTTCTGGAGTTCCAGCGAGGCGTCGGCGACCGCCGCGGGGTCGTCCCACTCGACGTCCCCCAGCTCGTATGCATGACCGGCGTGATCCCGCCAGCAGAACACGCAGCGCTCGTTGCACTTGACGACCGGCGTCATCTGGATGCAGCGGTGGGACTCTATCCCATAGAACGCATATTTATAACATTTCCCCTCACCGCGAAGCGAGTTAGCCGTCCAGCCGCAGGTCTGTGCGGCTGTGTGGTTCTCGCTGTGGTACTCCGGGTCCGACACCTGCTTTGGACCGTCCGATTCGCTCATTGGCAGTGGACAGGACGGGGACTCGTATACATCTGTTCCTCACGCTACGAGCCGTCAGCTGCTCGGCTTCCCCGTCGCTCGTCCGTCGCCCGGAGCCGTCGCAGCACGGCCCGTATGCAGTTCTACAGTACGACAAGATGGCCGCCTGTGAACCCGACGAAGCGCTCTGGGTCGCGATGTCAACCTCGAAGGCCCACGAGATCATCCAGGCGCTGTACGACCCGCTGGAGGGCGACCCCCGTATCCAGAAGACCTACTCGGAGTCGACCCCGCCCAGTTCCTTCCGGATCGACCGCCCGGGCTTCACAGACTGTTACACGCTGACCCAACTGCGCAACGAAGTGTTGTAGCCCGGGGCGAAGGGAAGTGCTTAGACGCCCACGCAGGACCGAGAATCGCCTCTCACGAGTTGCAGTCAGTAACTGAAGTCAGTTCGGTGAATCGAAAAGATCAGGGCCTTACTTCCCAAGCCGCTCAGAGTTCCCAGTCGATACCGAGTTTCTCCGAGACGACGTTTGGAGCGTGGTCTTCGGGCGGCAGTGCTTGCGTGTTCATCGCGTGAGTGACAACGAGGAGAATCCCACCGTCCGACAATTGCTCGGAACGGAACGCCGGAACGGAGAGTAGCTGCTCAGCGCCTAACTGCTCAACTAGACGCGGTGGGAAGATTTGGCACCAGTAGATGCCTAGTATTTCGCCCGACCGGAGCTGTTCTGCAGTTATGCCGTTGACATGGTCCGGGTTGGTCGCCTTGTCATACTCGATCGGTTGCAATCCATAGACATACACCGGCGCCCGATCGAGAGCAACGAGAACCTCGTAGAGGTCCGCTAGGAACGTGTACAGCGTGTCGATTCGCTCGATTGCGTCTTGATCAGTTTCTCCCTCCTGCGGGAAGAAGTGGTGATCCTGTACAGAGATATTCAGCTGCGGTAGATCGAGCGGTCCGTTCTCGGAATCCGTGTAGATGAGCGAGCAAGCAAGCCCCGGTGCGCCCAGCGAGATCCCGATGTAGCCCGAATCCGATGCTAGCTCTGAGACGTATCGGTCTGTCGGATCTGAGTGGGGAGTCTGATCTGACTCGGTGGTTGTTTGAGAGTCGACGGGATGTGTGAGCTGTTCACGGCCGGAAAGCCGTTCGACGAGGCCCTGAAGGTCACTACTTGACCAGGGGGACTCGAACGCGAAGTAGATCTCGTAACGGTCGCTCATACTACTATTAGTTTGTGATGAAATCCTTTATAAACACATCCTCTATGTCAAGATCATCGGTCAGTTGTGATGCAGACCGGAATCGTGGCGAGAACGATAGCCCAGCACGTGCTTTCGAGAATTTCGTCCTGACCTCGGTTCCAACTTTCCCTTGCTTATATAGCGTTCTGGGATCGTTCACCACATAAATAACGGGTGCGCTTCCATCTGCTCGGTCAGACAGTTCCTGGAATTGTTTGATGTTCCGCAAGCCTTCTTCGATTTTTGCACTCGAACCCGGGGCCGAACTACCGGTTTTTGCTTCGACAACTCGTCCGTTGGACAGCACGAGGTCGGCCTCACGCGTCTCGCCTGCGTTGGTCGTCACTTTCACCCCGATCGCGTCGACGTTCTTAATGCCGAAGACTTCCCGACCCAGTATCATCTCGTTTGCGGCGCCTTTCACTGTCCGGAACCCACCTTTGACTCGTGCAGGATTCGACGAACCGAGTCGGTTAGCTTGTGATGCAATTCGATCGTTGAGATGCGTAGCGAAGTTGTCGACATCGCCCTTCGCCATCGCATCGATCGATTGTGTGAGTCGATCGGCTGTCTGCCCATTCATCATCACCTCATCGAGGTTGCTGTCTGCGGATCTGGCGATCGCGACGCGGACATCGTCGGCAAGCGCCGTTGTTGACTTCCCGATAGTGCCGATATCATTTGCTTTCGCGAGCCCCCTCTCTATCGACAGGAAGCGTTTCAGCGCGTCTTCGCCGACACCGCTGAGGTCGCGAAGTGCCTCTGCTCCTGCACCGCTTGGCGTCGCGTCGACGAGCCGCCGTGCCTCTGTGACACGGTCGACACGGAGCACACCGCCGAACGCAACCGGATCGAGTTCGTCGGCCAACCGCGAGATATCATCCGCTTGGCCGTCCGTGATGGCCTTGCTCGCCGTCTCGATCGCTTCACTACCCGTCACGCCATCGGTTCCGGCGATTCGGGTGAGTGTCCGGGCGTCGTACGCGTCAGTGAGCTGTACGACATTCCCTCTATCGGCCAACTTCTGGACGACTAACCGCTGCTCAGACCCAGCGAGACCGTCGAAGCCGTCGATCCGCGTGGTCAGCTGTGCGACCTCGTCGGCCGTCGCGTCTGACATCGTCGGCCAGGCCAGTCGGCAACTTGTTCGAGATCCGCGGGAAGACGTTGCCGAGCGCGCTCGCTTTCTGGTCGAGCACGCGTCCGACGTTAGTCGCTGAATCGGGTGCGTACTTGACGAACCGGGCGGTGATCGTCGCGACGTCGGTGATGTCCTCGGCCGTGTCTACCGCGAAGCTCCCGGCGCCGAGCGCGGCGCCCAGCCCCGTCGGCGCGGTGAGACCGCCGACGATCGTCCCGACGCTCCCGCCGGCGCTGATGACCGCACCGCCGCAGTCGAGGACGTTCGTGCCGATATCGCTGTTCAAGACGAGACAGTCGCGCGTGTCGGCCGCCACGTCGAGCGCTCCCCGGCTCTGTCCAGGGGTAATTGGGGTGAGGGCCGCTCCATCGACAGCGACAGCTCCCGAAGCTTCGCGGGAGGGATGGACGACGCCGGAACAGGGACCGAAGCCAAGCGGCCAGCCCCCTTCCCAGTAGTGGCGCAGTTGTCTACGCCGATCGCGGATACTGAAACGGAACCCTCACGCCAGATCGGGCAGGTACTCGGCGTTGGCGGCCAGCAGGTCGTCGATCATCGCGTCGATCGCGTCCAGGTCGAGCGCGGCGGCGGTCAGGGGATCGAGCTTGATCGCACGCCGGAGCGCGTCCTCATCGTGGTCAAGGCCGGCTCGGACGGCCTGCTCCTGGACGTTGATGTTCGTCCGATTGAGCGCCGCCAGCTGCCCAGGGAGGTCGCCGACCGTCGTGGGGTGGATGCCGGTGCCGTCGACGAGACAGGGGACCTCGACGCAGGCCTCGTCGGGGAGGTTGGCGATCGCGCCGGTATCGTTGCGGACGTTGAGGTTCATCCGACGGGTCGTGTCCGTCTCCCGCGAGTGGATGATGTGGGAGCCGTACTCCGAGGATCGGTCCAGCGAGAGGTCCGCCTCGGCGGGGTCGAACTCGGCGTCGAGGGCGGGCTGATAGGACTGCCAGTGTTCGAAGTATCGGCCGGTGGGCATCCACTCGGTCGTGTAGTGGCCGAAGTCCTCGTCGGGCGTGTACGCGTCGATGATCTCCTGGTCGGTCCGGAAGTACGGCAGGTACTCGCTGAGGTGGTGACTCGACTCGGTGATGAACGCGCCGAAGTGCTCCATCACGTCGAACCGGACGGGGTCCTGCTCCCGGATCTCGGGGTCGTCGGCCGCCTCCCGAAGCGCGGGGTAGAGGTCCTCGTCGTCGTGGGTGAGATCGAGGTACCACGCCATGTGGTTGATCCCGGCGACCTGGTGTTCGATCTCCGCGGCGGGTACGTCCAGATACCGGCCGAGCGCGGCGGTCGTGTGCTGGACGCTGTGACAGAGGCCGACGACCTCCACGTCCGTCGCCTCGTCGACGGCCCAGCACAGCATCGCCATCGGGTTCGTGTAGTTCAACAGGACGGCGTCCGGACAGCGCTCCTCCATCTCGCGGGCCATCTCCAACATCATGGGCATCGTCCGGAGCGCCCGGAACACGCCGCCGGGACCGAGCGTGTCACCGACGGCCTGCTTCACCCCGTGTTCCTGGGGGATCCGGACCTCGTTCTCGAAGGGTTCCTCGCCGCCGATGTTGACCATGTTCAACACGTAGTCGGCGCCGTCCAGCGCCTCTTGCCGGTCGGTCGTCGCGCGGATCTCCGCGGGGAGGTCGTGTGCTTCGACGAGCGCCTCGCCGACGGCGGCCGTCCGGTCGAGCCGTCGCTCGTCGATGTCCATCAGCGTGATCGTGGCGTCCTGCAACGCCTCGAACGAGAGGATGTCCGTCATCAGATTCTTCGCGAAGACGATGCTTCCGGCACCGATGAACGCGATATCGACCATAGCATAGTCGTGCGAGAGCGGTCCCTAATAGGTTTCTGCCGCGGTCGGTGCGACTCCCTGCGGTGGCCCGCCGCCGCGATACCCGTCCGGGGGGTCCCCGCCGCCGCGATACCCGTCCGGGAAGTCCCCGCCCCCGAGTCACCCGGTCGGGAGCCGCGCCACGCCGCCGCGGTCGCGATAGGAGACGTACAGGGCGTCGCCGGCCGCCGCGATCCCGATCCGCGAGGCGTCCGGTTCGTGGCGCCACCGGCGCTGTCCGCCGTCGGGGTCGTAGGCGGCGATCTCGTTATCGCTGGCCGCGAAGACGACCTCTCCGGTCCGGCCTAGCGCCTCGACCGTCCCGCCGATCGAGATGTCGGTCGTCGTCTGCCACCGCCGCGTGCCGTCGGCGTCGAAGGCGTCGAGCCGGATCAGGATGCCGCCGTCGGGGTCTTCGGCCTCGCTCGCGGTGAACACGCCCTCCGCGGTCGCCGTCACCGCCTCCAGTTCGAACCCGACCGCCCGGCGCCACAGCACGTCCCCCGCCTCGCGGTCGAGGGCGACCAGTTCGTCCGGGCCGTCGCGGTGCTCGACGCGGACGTACACGTCTTCACCGACCCAGACCGGGCGCCCGAAGCCGTCGCCCACGTCGCCCTCGACCGCCCGGTGCCACAGGACGGAGCCGTCGCGAGCGCGACGCAACCGGACGGTAGCGTCGCGGACCGTCACGACCCGGTCGCCGGCGACGGCCCACGGATACCCCTCGTCGGGGCCCAGCGCCCAGCGGACCTCGCCGGTCGCCGGATCGACCGCCACGTACGTCCGCTCGCCGTCCGAATCGGGCCTCGCGAGCAGACAGACCGCGTCGCCGAGCGTCGGGGCCGGATAGTCCTGCCCGGGCCGCCGGAACCGGCGCGCCCCGTCGCGGGCGTCGTAGCCGGTGACCGTCCCCTCGACCGGGTCGCTGTGGACGACCAGCGAGCCGCTGCGACCGAGCCAGCCGTCCCGGTCCAGCCCCTCGACGTGCCACAGCCGCTCGCCCGAGAGGTCGACGGTGTAGAGGTCCCCGTCGGTGCTGTGAACGTGAACCGGTCCCCCCGACGCCGGGACGGCCGGCCGCGCCTCGACGGGACCGCCGGTCTCGATGTCGACGACGCGCTCGCCGTCGGCGGTGAACCCGTGGATCCGCCGGTCCTGGCCGCCGACGACGACGTGGTCGGCGGATGCGGCCGGCTGCCCGGCCCCGACCGCGTCCGGAAAGTCGCGCTCCCAGACCGGGTCGACGCCCCCGAGCGACGGCAGCGAACAGCCCGCCAGCGCGAGCGACCCCGCCGACGCGAGCGAGGCGAGCGCCCGCCGGCGCGACCACTCCCGACCGCTCGCGGTCCCGGTCGTGGACCGTCGCGAGTCGTCCGCGTCGGCGGGACCGTCGGCCTCCACGTCCGGGTCGGTCGCGGCGTCACGCATCGGCGATCGCCTCCGGTGCGACGCGCGTCAGCCCGAACGTCTGGCCCAGGTAGACGGCCCCGCCGGCCGCGCCGGCCCACTCGACGCCGCCGCCCTCGAAGCGCTGTTCGTCGTCGAACCGGACCGCCCGGCGACGGGTGCCGTCCCGGTCGTGGACGTAGAGGACGACGGGACGGAACGGGACGGCGCCGCTCGGGCCGCGGATCTGCCGGGGGCCGCCGACCAGCGTCACCAGCCGGTCGCCGACCCGCATCGGCCCGTAGGTCACCGCGTTGTCGAGGTCGTCGCGCCACAGCTGGCGTCCCGAGGCGGCGTCGAACGCCCGCAGCGAGTAGTCGGCGCCGCCGACGTAGACGCGGTCGTCGGTCACGAGCGGGCGCGTGAACACGGTGTTGTCGAGCGAACGGCGCCACTCGACGGTCCCCGTCGCCGCGTCGAGCGCCAGCAGCGCCTCGGTGGCGGCGCCGAAGTAGACCGTCCCGTCGGCGGCGCCCACGGCCGACAGGGCGGCGTCGACCTCGCGCGTCCACCGGACCGAGCCGCCCCGGTCGAGCCGGACCACGCGGCCGTCGAGCAGGGGCGCGACCACGCCGTCGGGCAGCGCGCCGGGCGCGCCCGACAGCGACGCCGAGAGGTCGTGGGTGAACAGCCGTTCGCCGTCGGCGCGGGCGACGCAGAGCAAGCGGTCGGGCACGCCGTCGCCGGTCCCGGAGATCGGAGCGACGACCCGGTCGCCCAGGGGGAGCGGGGCGAACTCGACGACTCCGGGTTCGTCGTCGAACGGGTCGAGTTCGCGCCGCCAGACCGAGTCCCCCGCGGCCGCGTCGACGGCGACGATCTTCCCGGCCGTCGAGACGGCGTAGGCCCGCCCGTCGGCGACGGCGATCGGCGACTTGCGGCCTTTCGAGGTCGTCACCGACCAGGTCGTCTCGCCGGTTCCAGCGTCCAGGCCGGCGACGATCGGTCGGTCCCGGAACGGGCTGTGCGACCCGGCCAGCAACTGACCGTCCGCGGTCACGGCGACCGACGAGGGGTCCCGGAAGTCGGCGTACCACGACCGCTCGATCGGGGGCGCGTCGTCGTCGCCGAGGGCGGCGCAGCCGGCGACGCTGCCGACCGCGCCGACCAGCGCGCCCAGCGCGCCGCGACGTGTCATGGAGGGCATTCGTCCGCCGTTGCGACGGCGGTGGTATCAGTCTTGTTCTCCGAGGAGCGGCCCCACGGCGTAGCCACAGCGGAGGTATATCCCCTCGGCCACCGTAGGAATCCACATGGCAACGAACACCGATTCGAGAGCCGTGCGGACGCGCTCGCTCCCGGTGCGAGCGGTACTGGCGGCGATACTCGCGGCGGCGGCCAACGCCGGCCTCGTCGCGACCGCGCAAGCGGTCGGCATCGCGCCCGGGTTCCGGGCGCTGACGTATCCGCCGGTGGTCTTCCTCTCCGTCCTCGGCGCGCTGGGGGCGGCCGGCGTCTACGCGCTCCTGCGCAGGCGGGTGGCCGAGCCGGCGGCGACCTTCCGGAAGGTCGCCGTCGCGACCCTGGTCCTCTCGTTCGTCCCCGATCTGGCGCTTTTGGCCGCCGACCCCGCCGCGACCCCCGCGGGCGTCGTCGTCCTGATGGTCATGCACGTCGTCGTCGCCGCGGTCGCGGTCGAACTGCTCGTCTCCTGGCGGGGTGAGCGATGACTCGGAGCGAGCGATGACCGACCGGATCCTCGTCACCGGCGCGACCGGGACCGTCGGCCGCCACGTCGTCGCCGAACTCGCCGACCGGGACGCGACGGTCCGCGTCGCATCGCGGTCCCCCGACGCCGCTCGCGAACAGTTCCCCGAGGCCGCCGACCACGTCGCCTTCGACTTCGAGCGGCCGGAGACGTGGGGCGCGGCGCTGGCCGACGCGGACGGCTGCTATCTGATGCGGCCGCCGGCCGCAGGCAGCGAGCGGGTCGGCGAGTTCGCGGCCGCGGCCGACCGCGTCGCCGTCGACCGGGTGGCCTACCTCTCGACGCTCGGCGCCGAGAAGAACCCGCTGATCCCCCACCACCGGATCGAGGAACGGATCGCCGAGACCGACCTCGACTACACCTTCCTTCGTGCAGAACCTCTCGGAGGTCCACGGTCGGGATATCGTCGAGCGCGACCGGATCTTCGTCCCGGCGGGCGACGGCGCGACGAGCTTCGTCGACGCGAGGGACGTGGGGGCCGTGGCGGCGGTCGTCCTGACCGAGAACGGCCACGCGAACCGCGCCTACGACCTCACCGGGCCGGCGGCGCTCACCTACGAGGAGGTGGCGGCCGTCTTCAGCGACGTGCTCGACCGGCCGATCACCTACGCCGACCCGTCGGTGGTCGCGTTCGTCCGGGGGATGCGCTCGCGCGGCGAGCCGCTCCCGTTCGTCCTCTTGATGGTCGGCATCTACACGACCGCGCGACTCGGGCTCGCCGACCGGGTCACCGACGACGTGGCGCGGCTGCTCGGCCGGCCGCCCCGCGACGTGGCGACGTTCGTCGCCGACTACGCCGATGAGTTCCGGCCCGCGGAGGAGGCCGGCCGCGACCGCGTTACGGCGTCCGAGCGGTCGGGACCGTAGCGTCCGCGATCGGCTCGGTCGCGGGGCCGCCGGACGGTCGCCCGACGAGCGCGCTCCCGTCGCCGCGGTCCTCGTCGACGCCGTCGTCCTCGTCGAGCCGGCGCAGCCGGTCGGCGACCGAACAGACGGCCTCGCCGGTGGTGTAGGGGGCGACGTGGACCAGCTCGTCGCCCTCGTACTCGGCGAGGCAGGTGACGGGCAGCCTGAGGGCGGCGTACTCCTCGCCGGTCAGCGACGCGGAGACCTCGCGGGTGTCGAAGAACGGTTCCATCGAGACGCCGCGCTCGTCGGCCCACGCCCGGAAGTCGGCGACCCGGTCGAGGACGCACTTGCCGATCGGCGTCCGCCGGGCCCGAGCGGAGAGTTCGACCTCCGAGCCCCAGACGGTGACCGACGCCTCCTCGACCCGGTCGCCGGCTTCGAGGGCTCTGACCCGGTCGGCGTGGCGGGGCGCGGGCGTCTCCGTCGGCGACAGCGAGCGGACGAACAGTGCGACCGAACGCGCAGGGGAACTTGCGGTGGGCATGGGTGGGCGTCACGCGACGACTCGTCGCCCACCATCTAATAATTTCCTTCGATCGATACATTATTTCACAATAATCTATATAGCCGGGGCGGAGCCGACCCGCGCTCGTGCGCGCTCGTCATTTTTCAGCCTCCGGGTACTATCGGGGCCGACGCGATCCGACCGATGGACGACACCCACGACCGCGAGCGACGGCACGGCTCCGACCGCTCCCGTGAGCGGGACGAGCGGCGCGACCCCGAGGAGGGCCGCGACCGGCGCCGCGAGCGCCGGGAGACCGCCGAGGACGCCGCCGGCGGCATCGACCGTCGCAGCGTCGCGAAGGTCGGCGTCGGGTTCGGCGTCGCCGTCGTGTTGCTGTACCTGTTCGGTCGGGTGATCGGCTGGTCGGAGATCACGAGGACGTTCGCCCGCGCGGACCCGAGATGGCTCGCGCTGGCGATGGCGTCGTCGGCCGCCGGCCTCGCCGTCTGGGCGAAGGTGTGGGACGAGTTGCTCGAACTCGTCGGCGTCGACGTGGCCTACCCGCCGCTGGTGGTCACCTACTTCGCGGCGACGTTCGGCGACTACGTGACGCCGCTGGGGAAGGCCGGCGGCGGCCCGCTGATCGCCTACGTCCTCTCGGCCGACGACCGGATCTCCTACGAGCAGGGGCTTGCGAGCGTCACCTCCGCCGACACCATCAACCTCCTCCCGTACGTCGGGTTCGCGCTCGTCGGGTTCGGCGGGCTCACCCTGGGTGGCGGGCTCCCGCGGCGGGCGAACCTCCTTGCGGGGACGCTCGTCGCCGTCGTCGGCACGGTGGCGGTGACGGGCGCCGTCGTCTGGCGCAAGCGCGACCGCGTCGAGGACACCGTCGTCGGCGTCGTCGAGCGGGTCGGCGACCTGCTCCCGTTCGTCGACTTCGACTCGGTCCGCGAGACGGTCCGGGGGTTCTACGACGAGATCGAGCGCATCGCCGCCGAGCCGCGGACGCTCGCCTACGCGCTCGCCCTGTCGACCGTCGGCTGGGTGCTGTTCGCCCTCCCGCTGTATCTCGCCGGCCTGACCGTGAACGTCGAACTCGGGCTGTTCGTCGTCGCGTTCGTCGTCCCCGCGAGCACGGTCGCGGGGCTGGTGCCGACGCCCGGCGGCCTCGGCGGCGTCGAGTTCGCCCTGGTCGGGTTGCTCGTCGCGCTGACGACGGTCCCGGCGAGCACCGCCGCGGCCATCGCCCTGGTCTATCGGCTGGCGAGTTACTGGCTGGTCGTCGCCGTCGGCGGCCTCGCCGCGCTGTACGAAATCTACGGCGCGTGACGGCGGTCGGGGAGCGAAAGCCGACGAAGGGAGTCAGTCGCGATAGCGCTCGATCGCGCTGGCGGCGCCCTCGGCGGTCTTCCGGTAGACGGTCCCGTCGGGCGTCCGGACGGCGAAGCCGTAGTGGTCGCTGTCGGGGCGGTACCAGGCGTCGGGGTTTTCCGAGAGCGCGGCCGGGAGGTCGCCGTTCGTCGCGACCGTCGGGGCGGCGCCGTCGGTCTCGACGACGGTCGCCGCTCCGTCGGTTTCGGCCTCCGTCTCCGCCGGTTCGCTCGCTTCGCTCACCGAGCCGACGGCGTCGACGAGCAGGTCGGTCTCGTCGAAGGCGTCGGCGGGGATACCGCGGTCGATATCGTCGTCGGTGGCGGCCCGGCGGGTCTGGTCCATGAGGACCGCCTGGGTGCTGATCTCGGGCTCGTCGGGGCCGGGCTGGCGCTGCTCGTAGGTGCCGTCGGCGTTCATCTCCCAGCACTTGCGGTTGTCCCGGCGCATCAGTTCGAGGACGAACCGCAGTTGCTCGCGGATGTCGGGGTCCTCGACGGGCGCGACGGCCTCGACGCGGCTGTCGAGGTTGCGGGTCATCCAGTCGGCCGAGCCGATGTAGTACTCGGGGTGGCCGCCGGGCGCGTCGGCCGGCAGATCCGGGTCGCGGGCGCCGTTCTCGAAGTAGTAGACCCGCGAGTGTTCGAGGAAACGGCCGACGACGCTGTAGACGTCGACGGTCTCGCTGACCCCCTCGATACCGGGGCGGAGCCGGCAGATGTCCCGGACGATCAGGTCGATGTCGACGCCGGCCATCGCGGCCTCGTACAGTTCGGCCACCAGATCCGGGTCCTCCAGGGCGTTGACCTTCGCGACGATGCGGGCCTCGCGGCCGGCGCGGGCGTGGTCGGCCTCCCGGCGGATGCACTCGGTCAGCCGGTCGCGCATCGTGACGGGCGCGATCAGCAGTTTGCGGAACTGCTCGTCCAGCGACGGGCCGGTGAAGAAGTTGAACACCTTCACCAGGTCCTGGCCGATGTCGCGGTCGGCGGTCAGGAGCCCGAGGTCGACGTAGCCCTTGGCGGTCTCGGAGTGGTAGTTGCCGGTGGCGACGTGGCTGTACAGTTCGACGCCGTCGTCCTCCTCGCGGACGACGAGCGCGGTCTTGGTGTGGGTCTTCAGGCCGATGGTGCCGTAGGCGACGTGGATGCCGTTCTCCTCCAGCCGGCGCACCCATTCGAGGTTGTTCTGCTCGTCGAAGCGGGCCTTCAGTTCGACCATCACGGCGACCTGCTTGCCGTTGTCGGCGGCGTCGATGAGCGACTGGATGATCCCCGAGTCGCTGGCGGTCCGGTAGATGGCGGCCTTGATGGCGAGCACGTCCGGGTCGGCGGCGGCCTCGGCGAGGAACCGCTGGACGGTGTCGGTGAACGAATGGTAGGGGTGGTGCAGGAGGATGTCGTCCTCGCGGATGCGGGCGAAGATGTCCGCCTCGTCGCCGGCCTCGCCGAGCGGCGTCCGCTCGCGCTGGAGCCGCGGGTGCGGTTGGGGCGTCCACTCCGGCAACTTCAGCTCCGGCCGGTCGAGGTCGAGCAGGCGGGTGAACTCCCGGTAGTCCAGCGGGCCGGGGCGCTCGAACACCTCCCGCTCGTCGAGGTCGAGCTGGGCGACGATCGTCCGGCGGGCGCGCTCGGACATGCCGGCCTCGACTTCGAGGCGGACGACCGTGGCGAACCGCCGCTGTTCGAGCACCTCCTCGATCATGTCGATGAGGTCCTCGGCGACCTCCTCGTCGCGCCGGACCTCGGCGTTGCGAGTCAACCGAAAGAGGGAGGCCTCGACCACCTCGACGTTCGGGAAGAGGAGATCGAGGTTCGCGCGGATCACGTCCTCGATGAGGACGTAGCGCTCGCCCTCGGCGACCGCGACCAGCCGGGGGAGGTTCTGGGGGATCTTCACGCGGGTGAACGTCGCCCCGTCGCCGTCGGTCTCGCGGGTGATCACCGCGAGCGAGAGGCTCAGGTTCGAGATGAACGGGAACGGGTGGGCGGGGTCGAAGGCCAGCGGCGTCAGCGTCGGCAGGACGGACCGCTCGAAGTACTCGCGTAGCTCGGCGCGCTCGTCGGCCGAGCAGTCGTCGTAGTCGAGGATCCGGATGCCGGCCTCGGCCAGTGCCGGGCGGACGACCGACTCGTAGCAGTCGGTCTGGCGGGCGAACATGGGGCGGGCGGCGTCCAGCACTTCCTCCCACTGCTCGGCGGGCGTGCGACCGTCGACCGTCCGCTCGGTGACGCCCGCCTCGATCTGCTGTTTGAGCCCGCCGACCCGTTTCATGAAGAACTCGTCCATGTTGCGGGTGAAAATCGAGAGGAAGCGCACCCGTTCGAGCAGGGGATTGCGCTCGTCGATGGCCTCGTGGAGGACCCGGCGCTGGTAGGCCAGCTCGCTCAGCTCGCGGTTGAGGTAGAAGTCCGGGTCCGAGCGGTCGAAGCCCGCCTCGCCGTCGACGGCCGCCGCCCCGCCGCTGGCCGCCGGAACGACGACGGTCCCGGTGTCGCCGTCAACGCCGGCGGTCCCGTTCGCTGTCGTCGCTTCGTCGTCCGCGTCGACGGTCGTTCCCTCGTCGGCCGCGCCGCCGTCTGGGTCGTCGGTGTCTGACTCGTCGGCTCGCATCAGTGGACCGTTCGGGGGGAGACGATGCTGTCGTCGCTTCGCTCCTGATAGGTCTCCTCTGGCTCGACGGTGAGGAACTCGCCGGAGCCGAGGTGGTAGGCGGTGAGTTCGCCGCCGTAGACGCAGCCGGTGTCGAGGCCGACGGCGCCCGCGGACTCGTAGGGCTCGGCCAGGACGGTGTGGCCGAAGAACACGCGGGGGCTGTCGGCGTACTCCTCGAACCAGTAGGGGCGGTCGTAGCTGCCGCCGGGGGCGAGCGACCGCATCGTCAGCAGTTCCGCGGGCTCGTGGTCGCCCAGCGACTTGCGCGGGTCGACCCCGCCGTGGACGACCAGGTGGCCGTCCCAGGAGACGGCGTGGGGGAGCGACTCGATGTACGCGCGGTCGGCGCCGGTGAGCCCGGGGACCTCCTTGTCCCCGCGGACGACCTTCGCCTCGTTGTTGCCGCGGACGCTGACGACGTTCTCGCGCTCGCGGACGAACTCGACGACGCCGTGGCTGTCGGGCCCCTTCCGGATCAGGTCGCCGACCACCACGAGGAGGGTGTCGTCGTCGGGGTCGATGCGGTCGACCAGCCGTTCGAACGCCGGGAGACAGCCGTGTACGTCGCCCACGACGTAGATGTCGTCCCACCGGTCGGCCTCGACCCGATGGTGGCTGTCGCGCAGTTCGGCCAGCGCCCGGTCGCCCATCACCGGCGGTCACCCCTGCCGTCGAAACTCATGAGTGAGTGATTCAGACCGACTATATAGGTGGTTTATATTACTGTTACCAGCGGGTACGTAGGTCTCTATAGCCGAATCGAGAGCCGGCGACGCGTCGGCCGGGGAGCTAGAACGGCCGACGGTCGACGGGCGCCGGACGTGGGGGACGCCGCAGTCGACGACCACGAGCGCCGGCGCGCGGGGGTCGAGCGGTCCGAGGGAGCGACGGCCCGCCCGGGGTGCATGCCTGACAGCCCGCAACGCCATCGACGTATCTCGCCCGACGCGAAAAGAAGGTCGCTAAGAACGACACGTGGGCCTACGTAGGTCACCGGAGCGCTCCGGAGACGAACGCCGGTCACCGCTCCCGGTCGGCGACGGTCTCGGCGACCCCGCGGTAGTCGTCCTCGCATCGGAGACACCGGCTCTCGCGGTCGCCGTCGCCGGTCGCGTAGGCGTCGGGCGCCTCGTCGTCGCAGCGCGAGCCGAACGCCTCGCGGAGCCGGTCGGCGGCCGCGCGGTCGTCGCCGCCCTTCGCGAGGGCGACGGCCTCGTCGACGACCGGCGCCACCGCCGGCGGGAGGTCGCCGTCGCCGAACAGGTCGGCGACCGCGTCGTCGATCGCCTCGGCGTCGACGGGGAGGCCGACCAGCGCCCTCGCCCGCTCGACGACGGAGTCCTCCGAGCGGGCGCGGGTCCGGAAGACGACCCGCAGCTCGTCGAGCGCCCGCCAGGTGTCCTCCGGGAGGTCCGGGTCGTCGGGGCGGATCTTCGCCGGGCAGCGCGTGGCGAACGGGCACCCCGACGGCGGGTCGCGCGGGCTCGGGGGCGTCCCGCGCAGGGTCACCCGCTCGCCGTCCCACGGCGAGCCGCTGCCGGGGATCGCCGACAGCAGCGACAGCGTGTAGGGGTGTCGGGGGTCGTCGAACACCGACTCGGTCGGGCCGAGTTCGACCACGTTGCCGAGGTACATCACCGCGACCCGGTCGGCGATGTGGCGGACGACGCTCAGGTCGTGGGCGATAAAGAGGTACGTCAACCCCAGGTCGTCCTGGATCTCCTCCAGCAGGTTGATGATCCGGGCCTGGACGCTCACGTCCAGCGCGCTCACGGGCTCGTCGAGGACGAGAAAGTCCGGTTCGAGCGCGAGCGCGCGGGCGATGCCGACCCGCTGGCGCTGGCCGCCGGAGAACTGGTGGGGGTACCGCCGGACGTGCTCCTCGCTGAGCCCGACGCGGGCGAGCAGCTCCTCGGCGCGGTCGCGGCGCAGCTCGGCGACGGACTTCTCGACGCGCACCGACACCGTCGGGCGCTCGCCGCGGTCGACCGACACGGTCACGTCGTCGGCCGTCAGCGGGAGCCGCTCGCGGACCGACACCTCGGGGGTCCCGCGACCGAGGGAGACAGTCAGGTCCGGCCCGTCCTCGGGGTCGCCGGTGACGGTCTGCGCGTCGGCCGTCCCGGTCGAACTCCCAGCGTCCGCCGTCGCGCCGACGCCGCGCTCGACGCGCCCGCCGACGACCGGGCCCGAGCCCGAGACCGTCGCCTCTGGGACGCCCTCGACGGCGACCGAGAGCCGCGGCCAGCCCTGGGCCTCCAGCGGTTCGCGGACGATCTGACCGACGGTCTGGCGGTCGTTGAGGCTCTCGTCGGGGTCCTGGAACACCATGCCGACGCGGCGCTGCCAGTCGGCGTCGCCGCCGTCGGTCACGTCGCGGCCCTCGACTTCGACGGTCCCGCCCGTCGCGTCCTCCAGGCCGACGAGCGTGCGGCCGAACGTCGTCTTGCCGCAGCCGGACTCGCCGACGAGGCCGAGCGTCTCCCCCTCGAACAGGTCGAGGGAGACGCCGTCGACCGCCTTGACCGGCGGCGAGCGCGAGAGCACGGTTCGCTCGTCGTAGTAAGTCCGCAGGTCCCGCACCGACACCAGCGGGTCGCCCCGGGCGGCCGCCGGGTGGTTACGGGTCGCGACCGCGTCGCGGTCGTCGCCCGTCCCGTCGCGGCCGGCCGCCGCGCTCGTCGCGGGGTCGCTCATAGCTCGCCACCCCCGTCGTCGAGGTCCTCGATGCCGCCGGTCCCGCCCTGTCCGCTCGCGTCACCGGTCACGCCGGCCTCGGGGGGCGCGCCGCCGCCGTGGTCGACCGCGCCGTAGTTCGTGTTCTCGGCCGCCGCGGCGACCGAGCGCTCGTCGAGACCACCGCCGTCCGGCCCGTCGCCGAGCCCCATCTCGTTCGGGTAGTTGTCGTCGTGGAGCAGGCAGGCGGCGCTCCGGTCGGCACCCCCCTCGCTCACGTCCTGATGTTCGGGGTGGACCTCGACGCAGGCGCCGAAGGCGTCGGGACACCGGGGGGCGAACCGACAGACCGTGGCCGGCCCGGTCGGCGTCGGCACCTCCCCCTCGATCGTCGGCAGCGTCTCGTCCGGCGGCGTCCGCCCGGGGATCGACCGCAGCAGCGCCCGCGTGTAGGGGTGCTGGGGCGCCTCGAACAGCGCGTCGGTCGGCGCGCGCTCGACCACCTCGCCGGCGTAGATGACGTTCACCCGGTCGGTGGCGTCCTCGATGACGCCCATGTCGTGGGTGATGAATAGGATCGCGAGATCCTCCTCGCGCTGCAGCTCGGCGAGCAAATCGAGGATCTGCGCCTGGATCGTCACGTCGAGGGCGGTCGTCGGCTCGTCGCAGACCAACAGATCGGGGTCGCAGGCCAGGGCCATCGCGATGACCGCCCGCTGTTGCATGCCGCCCGAGAGCTGGTGGGGGTACTCCCCGACCCGGGTCGCCGCGTCGGGGATGCCCACGTCTTCGAGGAGTTCGACCGCCCGGTCGCGGGCCTCGCGCCCGCGGAGGTCCTGGTGGATCTTCAGTGCCTCGCGGATCTGGTTGCCGACGGTGTAGACGGGGTTCAGAGCGCTGCCGGGGTCCTGGAACACGATGGCGATGTCGCCGCGGTGGCGGTCCCAGCTGTCCTCGGTGAGGTCCTCGCCGCGGAAGCGGATCGACCCCTCCTCGATGGCGCCGGGGCTGTCGACCAGCCCGAGGATCGAGCGGGCGGTGACGGACTTGCCCGAGCCGGACTCGCCGACCAGCCCGACGGTCTCGCCGGCGCGGACCTCGAAGGAGACGCCGTCGACGGCGTGGATCTCCTCGCGGTCGGTGTGGAACACCGTGCGGAGGTCCTCGACGGCCAGCAGCGGTTCGGCGTCGCTCACGCGCCACCACCCCGCCCGGCCGCGGCGCCGCCCGCGCTGTCGGACTGGGGGTCGATGGCGTCGCGGACCCCGTCGCCCAGCGCGTTGAACCCGGTGACTACGACCGTGATCAGAATGCCGGGGATGAGCGAGATGTGCCACGAACCCGTGGTCACGTAGTCCTGCCCGAGGTTGATCGCCCGGCCCCACTCGGGCGTGGGCGGGGAGACGCCCAGCCCCAGGAAGGAGAGGCCGGCGATGGCGATGATCGCGCCGCCGAGCGTCATCGACCCGTAGATCAGCAGGTAGCCGGTGATGTAGGGGAGCATGTGCCGCCGCATGATCACCCGCGGTTTCTGCCCGAAGCTACGGGCGGCGTCGACCCACTGGCGCTGGGCGACCTGCAGCGCGGGGCCGCGCACCGACCGCCACATGTAGGTCCAGCCGGTGCCGGCGAAGATGAGCGCGAGGACGAACGCGCCGCTGTATATCCCGCCGATCCACGTGTCCGCGAGGACGGTCGTGAGCATGATCAGCAGCAGTAGTTGCGGCATCGCCATCACCGCGTCCGAGAGCAACACCATCCCCAGGTCGACCCGCCCGCGGTAGTAGGCGGCGACCAGCGCGAGCGAGGCGGCCAGCAGCGCGCTCAGCCCGACCGAGAGCACGCCGATGATCAGCGAGATGCGCGACCCGGTGGCGATGAAGGTGAACAGATCCCGTCCCGTGGGGAGCGTCCCGAACGGGTGATAGCGGTTGTAGTCGTCGTACGTAAAGGGCATCACCCGGGAGTTGGTGCCGGTCGATTGGGATTCGAGATTCGCCTGGCCGACCAGCGTCGTCTGGACCTCGCCCACGTCGCTGTTCCAGTAGCTGATCTCGTGGGAGTAGGACTCGCGCATGTTCTGTTCGACCGTCGTCGGGCCGAGCGCGGGGGCGAAG
This sequence comes from Halosimplex pelagicum, assembly GCF_013415905.1. Classification (GTDB taxonomy): domain Archaea; phylum Halobacteriota; class Halobacteria; order Halobacteriales; family Haloarculaceae; genus Halosimplex; species Halosimplex pelagicum. The sequence continues at coordinate 400,833 of NZ_CP058909.1, forward strand.
ACGGCCATGACGACGAACATGAACACGACGAGGAGTCCGAACTTCCCCCAGGTGTGCGAGCGGAAGCGGTCGACCACGTCGTCCCGGGGGCTCCAGTCGGTCGGGCGGATCTCCCGGCGGTAGAGCCGGTAGCCCAGGATCGCCCAGCCGGCGCAGGCGACGGCGTAGCCGTAGACCAGCGCCACCCGCACCGCCCAGGCGAGCGCGGGCTCCAGCCCGAGGAAGGTGTCGACCCATCGCCCCCCGTTCCAGTACCCCTCGTTGGGGATCGTCTCCCGCGAGAGCAGCGTCGGCACCTCGCGGGCGACCGACTGGGCGGCGTTGGCCCACTCGACCAGCGTCGCGACGACCGGCTGGGCCGGGCCCAGCGGCGGGACGAACGCGAACAGGTCGGCGACCATACCGGTGACGAACGTCGCGAGCGCGCCGGCCTCCAGCGCGAACAGCGCGACGCCGGCGACGGCCCAGACGAGCGTCGGCGACTCCGTCGGGAGGGCGGTCGAAGCGCGTTCGCGGTCGGCGGTCGTGCCCGCCATCTCAGGCGCCCTCCAGCCCGACCCGGGGGTCGATGATCGTGTACAACAGATCCTGAACCAGGTTGATGCCGACGATGATGAGGATGAAGACGTACATGAGTGTGCCGACCAGCGGCAGGTCGCCCTGGATGGCCGCCCGGAAGAACAGCCAGCCGATGCCGTTGATGCCGAAGACGGTCTCGACGAGGACCGACCCGCCGATCAGCAGGAAGGCCTCGCTGGTGATGATCGGCACCAGCGGCACCAGCGCGTTGCGCAGGACGTGTTTCCAGACGAGGGCGCGGTCGGAGACGCCCTTCGCCTTCGCCATGTCGACGAAGTCCTCGTTGCGCACTTCGAGGACGGCCGTTCGCCCGATCCGCATCTCGTTGCCCATCGACGCCGACCCGAGCACCAGCGCCGCCGGGAGCACCTTCTTCGTCGCCGCGAGGAAGCCGTCGACGGTCCCGATGCGGGACATGTCCGGGCTCCCCGAGATGGCGTCGATAGGGACGATCAGTTCCTGCCAGCTGACCCCGATCATGCCCTGGAGGCTGCCCAGAAACGCCAGCAGCATGATCGCGAGCCAGAAGTTCGGCATGGCGCGCCAGACGATACCGCCGAACGACGCGAGGTAGTCGGCGGCCGTGTTCGAGCGCATCCCCGCGTAGAAGCCCAGCGGGACCCCGATCAGGACGGCGATGAGCACCGACCAGAAGCCCAGCCACAGCGTCCGCGGCAGGAAGTCGAGGATCAGCGCGTTGACCGACGACCCCTGGTAGAGCAGGAACGTCTGGCCCAGGTCGAAGGTGATCAGGTCGACCATGTAGTCGAGGTAGTGCTGGAGCGGCGGCTGGTTGAGGCCGAGCTGCTCCTGGGCGGCCCGGTAGGCCGCCGGATTTCTGGTCTGGCCCTGACTGAGGAGTCTGGTCGCGGGGTCGATGGGGCCCATGAAGATGATGAACCACGTCATCGTCGTGCCGAGCCAGACGACCGGGACCGCGAGCAGGAGCCGCTTGAGGACGTACGTCAGCCTGCTCACCCGTGGTCACCCCCGCGGGTCGTCCGCCGTCGTCGCTGTTCACGGTGGCTGCGCCCCGAACCCGTCGCGCGCTGTCGCAGATACATGTGAGATGTCGATGTCGATCGCGTGGAAGTCGCCGTCCGCCGACCGCGTCGGATCGGCTTTTCCGAGACCGGGCCGGGAGGCCCGGCCGAACCGCGTCACTCGTCGAGCGTGACCTGGTCGAACGTCTGGTTCTCCATGACGCCGTACATCTCGACGTCGACGGAGTCGTGCCACAGGCGCTGGCTGATGGGGTGCAGGAAGGGGAGTTCCTGCATGGACGCCCAGTTTATCTCCTCGACGGTCTGGAACGCCTCGTTGTGGTCTTCCTCGGTCGTCCCCTCGGCGGCGTAGTTCTCGTCCCAGGCCTCGCGGGCGATGTCGCGGTACTCCTCGGTGTAGTAGCTGTCCTCGGCGCCCCAGCGGGTGAACTGCGTGCTGGGGTTACTGCCGTGGAGGAACCGCAGGAAGTTCTGCGGGCCGGGGTACTCCATCCCGTCGCCGAGGCCGAACACCTCCATCGACCCGTTGATGGCGTTGCTGATGATCGTCCCGAAGTTCGCCTCGGTGATCTCCATGTCGATGTACGCGGAGTTGAGCTTCGGCTGGAGGCGGTTGAACACCTGGCGGTAGCCGCTGTCGCCGGAGATGGTCGTCGCCGTGATCGAGAAGCGGTTGTCGGGTCCGTAGCCCGCCTCCTCCATGACCGAACGGGCCTCGTCGAGGAGCGTCTCGCCGTAGCCGTAGGGGTAACCGTCCGCGCCGAACTCCGTGTTGGAGTTGGCCCCGCTCTCGGCGTGAGCGTCGTAGGCGGCCTCGCCGGACTGGCCGTCCTCGAACGTGGGGTACGGCGCCGGCGGGGTGATGTGATACGCCGGCTTGCCGGTGCCCTTGTAGACGTCCTCGGCGATGCCGTGCTGGTTCATCGCGTAGGCGAACGCCCGCCGGACCGCAAGCGGCACCTCGAGCGTGTTGAACACGAGGTACTCGGTCGTCAGCGCGGGGATCTCTCCGTAGTTGACCGTCGTCCCGTTCCCGAAGGAGTACGTGCCGACCGAGCGGTTGCCCATCGACTCCTCGATGGAGACGTTCTCGGGGTTGAACGACGCCGTCGGGATCCCATCGAGGATGTGCGCGCTCCCGTTGCGGAAGCGGTTGAGCCGCGTCTGGCCGTCCGAGACGACGGTGTAGGTGATCCCGTCGAGCTCGGGCCCCTCGCCGTAGTAGTCGTCGAACGCCGACAGCTGGATCTGGCTGCCCTTCGTCCAGGAGTCGACCTGGAAGGGGCCCAGCGCGGAGAAAGTGGGCCCGTCGCCCTCGGTGCTGAAGAACTCGTTGTAGCTGTACTCGCCGTCGTAGCTCTCGACGTCGCCGACCGAGTTCGCCGGGAGGACCGCGAACGCGCCGCCGGATATCTGGAAGAGGGTGTACTGGAACGGCGAGGCGAGCGTCATCTCGAAGGTGTAGTCGTCGACCGCCTCGACCGCCAGCGACCCGGGGACGATGTCGTCGGCCGTCGCCTCGTCGCCGGGCGTCGTCCGGCCGGCGTCCCGTTCGTGCTGGATGCGCATCGTCTCGCCGATGATGTCGTCCTGGTTGCGCGAGTTCTCCGACTCGGCGAGTCGGCGGAACGAGTACACCACGTCCTCGGCGGTCAGCTCCGTGCCGTCGTGGAAGGTCACGCCCTGCTTGAGATCGAACGTGTACGTCAGGCCGTCCTCCGAGAGCTCGTAGCCCTCGACCAGCGCCGGCTCGGGCGGATACTGCCCGTCGGGGAAGTTCATCAGCGACTTGTTGTACTGGTTGTACCCCGCGCCCGAGCCCTTGGCGTTGATCGGGTCCAGCGTCTGGACGTTCCCGGTCGCCATCATGTTGAGAACGCCTCCGGCCGACCCGCCCGACGTATCCTCGGTGTCGTCGTCCGACCCCTCGCCGTCGGAACCGTCCGAACCATCGCCGCCGGCGGAGCCGTCCGACTCGTCGGAGCCGTCACCCGAACCGTCGCCGTTCGAACCGTCACCCGAACCGTCGGTCGGCGCCGACGTGTCGCTTCCACAACCGGCCAGCAGGGACGCGGCACCCGCGCCCGCCGCAGTGAGGAACCGACGCCGAGTCTGTTTCTTTGGCATCGGATGGACTGTCCGATTAATCAATTAAATAGGTTTTGACTCGGAGTACGTTTAGATATTGGGCAGAATTATAGGTATACACATCAATATAGTCTATTTATCTACTAATTCGTAACAACCATGACCCGGCGGACGGAGGTACGGGTATGTCGGTCGATACGGGCGAGACATCCCCCTGGGGCCGGACGGTGCGGGAAGCAAACGAGATGGCGGACGAGCTGCGGACGGACGGCTGGGAGGTCGTCGTCGTCCGCGCGGGCCACGTCGCGCCGCTGCCGCCCGATGCGGACGAGGCCGACCGCGCCGGGCTGGTGTATCTCGCCCCGGACGGCGTGGCCGAGTCGCTGTCGGCGGCCGCCGAGCGCGGCGCGTTCGACCGCTCGGCGGCGTTCCGGCGCCGGGTCGGCACGGATCTCTTCCTCGTGACGCGGGTGAGCGACCCCGAGCGCCGGCTGGCCGTCCTGCTGGTCGGCGCGGTCGACCTGAACCGGCCCGCGGCGGCCGACCTCGCCGCCGCGGCTCACGAGCGCGGACGCCTGCGCTCGCACGTCGAACTCATCGACGGGACGCACCTCGCCACGTTCGGCCACGACCACCCCGAGGACTTCCTCCCGGAGGACCCGTGAGCCGACCGACCGGCCCCGGGGGGTCCGGGACGGTACTGGCGCGGCTCGCGCGGCCGGCCGGCGAGCCGACGCGGGTCGCGGTCGTCGCCGACCCGCACGTCGCGACCCGGGCCGAGGGCACCTCGAAACTGTTCGAGCGGACCCGCGCGCACTTCGAGGCCGCCCTCGCGGACGTCGCCGACCGAGACGTGGACGCGGTGCTGTCGCCGGGGGACCTGACCAAGGACGGCGAGCCCTGGAACTACGAAGCGGTCGACGAGGCGCTGGCCGACCTCGACGCCCCCTTCCACGCCGTGCCCGGCAACCACGACGTGCCCAAGGACGGCGACGACCACGAGACGCCCGGACTCGGACGGTTCGTCGAGCGCTACACGCCGAGCGACCCGGTCGTTCGGGGCCCGGACGGCCTCTCCTACCGGGTCGGAGTGGGCGACCTCGACGTGATCGGACTCAACAGCGCGGGGACGGCCGAGCGGCTGACCGACAGCCACGAGGGCCACGTCGGCGCCGACCAGCGGGCGTGGCTGGCCGACCAGATCGCCCGGGCGGAGACGGCCGTGGTGCTCGTCCACCACAACCTCCCCGCGGTGACCGCTCAACTGGACGCCCACCGCGCGGCCGTCGAGTCCGACCTGGCGGAGGTCCCGGCCATGCGCGACCCCGAGCCGCTCGTCGAGACGCTCGCCGCCGGAGACGTGTCGCTCGTCCTCAGCGGCCACTACCACCTCCCGACGACGGCGGTTTCGGGCGGCTCGGCGGACGGCGGCGCCGACGGCGTCCCCGCGAGCGGAGCGAACGGAGGCTCGTCGGAGCGCCGCTCCGGCGGCGTCCGCGAGGTCGCGGCGCCGACGACCTGTTCGTTCCCGCAGTCGTACCTCCTCTGCGACGTGACTCCCGAGGGGACGACCGTCAGGCTGGTGCCGGTCGCCGACAGCGTCGGGCTCGAAACCGCCCACGCGCGCCGGGCGGCCGACTCGGCGACCGCGCGCGGCCTGACCGGGATCGCCGCCGCCCGCCTCGCGGCGGCCCCGCTGGTCGACGAGCGCTGAGGTCGCCGCCGTCTCGCGACCGACGCCAGACTATATACCGGTACGTACCGATCCTTGCAAACTGTTCGCACACCCATCCGACAGTACCGCTCAGAGGGGTCTCGTACCGGGTGGTACCCCTATTATAAACCCGTTTAGTAAGGTCCCGGCACTGTTCAGGTGATGACGCGAGATTCGGAGCGTCCGGCGGACAGGGTATCGCGGCGCAAGTTTCTGCTGACATCCGGCGCCATCGGTGCGGCCGGCCTCGCGGGCTGTTCGGGCGGCGGCGACGAGGAGACGGACACGCCGGAGCCGGAGAACGACGATGGCGGTTCCTCGGACGGCTCGGACGGGTCGGACGGCTCCTCGGACGGGTCGGACGGCTCCTCGAGCGACGAGGAGACGAGCGGCGACTCCTCCAGCGGCGGGTCGAACGAACCGTCGCTGCTGACCGGCGAGGGCTCCTCGACGGTCTACCCCATCGCGAACAAGGGCGCCTCCTACTGGAACGGGAACGCCCCGCCGAGCGACGGCGAGTACTGGGGGGCCAACGACTCGGGCTCGGTCCCCGGCTGGTCGGAGATCGAGACGGACCAGCACCTCGCGGACTACTTCGCGAGCCAGTACGGCTTCGAGGCGACCGGCGAACGCTCGAACCCGCCCTACCGCGCGACCATCGGCCTGAGCCACTCCGGGACCGGCTGTGAAGCGGTCACGAACGGCCTCGTCGACATCGGCAACTCCTCGGGCCCGATCACGGCCGAGCTCGACTGGAGCGAGGAGAAGCGCGACGAGGAGGTCGTCGACCACGTCCTCGGCCGCGACGGCCAGCCGATCGTCGTGAGCCAGGACATCTACGACGCCGGGATCGACCAGCTCACCGCCGAGCAGATCCGCAAGATCTACCAGGACGAGATCACCAACTGGTCGGAGATCGGCGGCCCGGACCAGGAGATCTTCTGCATCGGCCGCGCGGTCGGCTCGGGCACGGACACCTCCTTCCGCCTGAACATGCTCGGCGACGCCGAGGCCGAGATGCCCGGCGTCGACACTCGCCAGGGCCAGAACCAGGGCGTCGCCCAGCTCGTCCGCCAGAACGAGGGCGCCATCGCGTACATGGCGCTGGCGTTCACCGGCGAGGCCGTCCGCCCCATCGCGCTGGAGTTCGACGGCACGGTCTACGAGACCAGCCGGGACGCCGAGAACACCATCTTCGACAGCGAGTACCCGCTCAACCGTGACCTGCACATGTACACGCAGATCACCGAGGACACGCCCAGCGGCACGGACAACCGCGAGGGCGCGTTCATGCGGATGTTCCTGACGACCTTCGGCCAGAAGGTGTTCGTCGAGGACAACAACTACATCCCGCTGCCGACCGCCGACCTCGAGGCCGAGATGGAGAAGCTCCCCGACACCGCCTGAGCCGAGCGACCGCGCGGTTTTCTTTCGATACCATGGCAACAAACCAACAGAGAGACCCCGACGGGTGGCAGTCCCGAATGGCGTCTCGGCTCGCTCGGTTCGCGGAGTTCGTACAGGACACAGACAACGACGCGGTAGCTGCAGGTGCGCTCGGAACGCTGGCGCTGTTGGGTGCGTTCGCTGGCTTCCTCGTGAGCTCGCCGTACACCTCGGTGTTCCTCGCCGGCTTCCTGGTGGCAGTGGCGTACGGCTGGCTACGGCACCAGGAACTGGCCGCGCGCGGCGTCACGCTCGCGATGACCGTCTCGACGGTCGTCATCCTCGCGCTGATCACCTTCTTCATCTTCTACGAGGCCTGGCCGATCCTCGCCGACCGGAGCGGGACGGTGTTCGGCGTCACGGTGCCCGGTCTGGGGCTGTTCACCACCACCGCGTGGGACCCCGCCGTCGCATCGCCGTCCTACTCGATGCTCCCGATGATCCAGGGGACGGTCCTGGTGACGGTCGTCGCCACGGTCGTCGCCGGCCCGCTCGGCGTCGCGGCCGCCCTGTTCATCTCGGAGATCGCCCCGCCTGCGGTCCGCGAGGTCGTCAAACCCGGCGTCGAGATCCTCGCCGGGATCCCCTCGATCGTCTACGGCTTCCTCGGGTTCACGGTGCTGAGCCCGTGGGCCTCCGACGCGTTCGACCTGGTCGGCCAGGGGACGTATCTGTTCGTCGGCATCGTCGTCGGCCTGATGGCCCTGCCGACGGTCGTCTCCGTCGCCGAGGACGCCATCAACAGCGTCCCCGAGTCGATGAAGAGCGGGTCGCTCGCCCTTGGGACGACCGACTGGCAGACCATGACGACGGTCACCATCCCGACCGCCTTCTCCGGCGTGTCGGCGGCGGTGTTGCTCGGCGTCGGCCGCGCCATCGGCGAGACGATGGCCGCGACGGTCATGCTGCGCAACACCCCGACGATCGCCGAGCCGCTGTACAACGTCTTCTACGGCTTCGAGACGCTCACCAGCCTCATCGCGGCCAACTACGGCTCCTCCGCCGGCCTCCAGAAGGACGCGCTGTTCGTCGCCGGCTGTATCCTCTTCGTCACCGTCCTCTTCCTCAGCATCGGCTCGCAGCTGATCGAGCGTCGCATGGACCGGAAGGTCGGAGGTGTCGAGTGATGGCGGGGACCGCCGAAACCTCGGTCGTCCGCGGCGACACCTCGACCTACGAGACGGTCGCGGCGCTGACCGTCGGCCTGGCCGCCGTCCTCTTTTTCCTCGGGCTGGCGGCAACCGTCGAGCTCGTCTCGATCACCGGGACGCTCGCCGGCCTCCCGACGCTGACGACGCTGGGCCTGCTGCTGGTCTTCATGGGCGTCGCGGTGGCCGGGTTCGGGCTGGTCTCCTATCGAGGGGTCTTCCCGACCGAGCCGCGCGCGAGCGCGGGACTGGTCGCCGCGGGACTGTTCGCCTGCCTGTGGGGCCTGATCGGCGCGCTCGTCTTCGCCGAGACGTTCGGGCTCGGACTCGTCGGCGGACTGGTCGGCGGGCTGGGCCTCGGCGCCGTCGCCTTCTTCGCGACCGCGCTGCCCCGGGAAGACATCGGCTCGACGCTGCCGGCCGGTGCGCTGGCGATCCTGTTCGGGCTGATCTTCCTGCTGGGGATCGTCAGTCCCGAGTGGTCGTGGTCGCCGGCGAACTTCCCCGACTCGCAGTCGGTCACCTTCTTCGCGCGCACGGTGGCGCCGTTCGCGGTCATGGCGTCGTCGCTCGTCGTCGGCTGGGCGGCCGCCAAAGCGTACGGCGGATTCGGCGCCCGGGGCCGCCACCTCGGCGCGTATCTGCTCGTCTACCTCAACGCTATCGCCATCATCGCGATCCTCGTCGCGCTCGTCGCCTTCGTCGTGTTCAAGGGCTTCGGCCCGGTCACCGAGAGCATCGCGGTCGGCCTCGGCGTCGGTCCGACGACGACGATCGCCTTCGCGCTCACGATCCCCTTCGTCGACGTCACGCTGTTCGCGTTCAGTTTCGACGTCGTCTGGCCGGTCTTCTGGCCGTTCCTGATGAACGGCGCGTCGCTGTTCGCGGACATCACCGGCGTGTTCCCGGCGATCGTCGGAACCATCTGGCTGGTGATCGGCGCGGTCGTGCTCGCGGTGCCGCTGGGCGTCGGCGCGGCCATCTTCCTCACCGAGTACGCCGACCAGGGCCGGTTCACCAACGTCGTCGAGGTCGCCACGAACGCGCTGTGGTCCACGCCCAGCATCGTCTTCGGCCTGTTCGGGGCCGCGTTCCTGGTGCCTCGCTTCGCGACGAACAAGTCGCTGATCGCGGGGATGATCACGCTCGGGTTCATGCTACTGCCGCTGGTGGTCATCACGGCCCGCGAGGCGATGATCGCGGTGCCCGACGAGTACCGCGACGCCAGCGCGGCGCTGGGTGTCTCCAAGTGGGAGACGATCCGCAGCGTCGTCCTCCCGGCGGCGATGCCGGGCGTCGTCACCGGCGTCATCCTCGGCGTCGGCCGCATCGCCGGCGAGACCGCCCCGCTGTTGCTGACGATGGGCGGCGGGTCGTTCGTCGGCGCCGGGCAGCGGGCGAAAGTGCTGAACAACTTCCAGCTGTCGTGGTCGCCGCCGTTCGTCACCAACCCCGAACTCACGCAGGCGACGACGGCGCTCCCCTACCAGCTCTGGCAGGTGGTCCTGACCGGCACCGGGCAGTCGACCGGTATCGACGACATCACCGCCTTCGGCTGGGGGACCGCCCTGGTCCTGCTGGGCGTCGTCCTCGCGTTCTACGCGGTCGGCATCGCCACGCGACAGTACTTCCGGAGCAAACTGACCTATGAGTGAGACAGAACCCAAGACCGAGGGCACAGCGCGCTCGTCGGAGACGACGACGGGCGAGACCGACGAGCGGATCCGCGAGGAGTGGAGCGACTACTCCTTCGAGGGCGAGGCGAAACTCGCCGTCGAGGATCTGGACGTCCACTACGGCGACGACCACGCCCTGAAGGGCGTCTCGATGGACATCCCCGAGGAGAGCGTCACCGCCCTCATCGGCCCGTCGGGCTGCGGCAAGTCTACCTTCCTCCGGTGTCTCAACCGGATGAACGACCGGATCAAGGCCGCCAGCATCGACGGCTCGGTGAAGCTCGACGGCGAGGAGATCTACCAGGACGGCGTCGACCTGGTCGAACTCCGGAAGGCGGTCGGCATGGTGTTCCAGGCACCGAATCCGTTCCCCAAGTCCATCCGCGACAACATCACCTACGGCCCGCGCAAACACGGCGACCTCGACACGGGGTTGCTCGCGCGGCTGACCGGCCGTGACGACAGCGAGGCGGCCGACGAACTCGTCCGACGGGCGCTCGAACAGGCGGCCATCTGGGACGAGGTCGAGGACCGACTGGACGACAACGCGATGGGCCTGTCGGGCGGCCAGCAACAGCGGCTCTGTATCGCCCGCTGTCTGGCGGTCGACCCCGAGGTCATCCTGATGGACGAGCCCGCGAGCGCCCTGGACCCCGTCGCCACCTCGAAGATCGAGGACCTCATCGAGGAGCTCGCCGAGGAGTACACGGTCGTCGTCGTCACCCACAACATGCAGCAAGCGGCGCGCATCTCCGACCAGACGGCCGTGTTCCTCACCGGCGGCGAACTCGTCGAGTACGACGACACCGACAAGATCTTCGAGGACCCCGAGAGCCAGCGCGTCGAGGACTACGTCACCGGGAAGTTCGGGTGATCGCCGTGACGCGCGAGGGATACCGGGCGGCGCTCGACGACCTGCGGGCCGACGTGCGCGCGCTGGGCGACGACGCGCTCACGCAGCTCGACGACGGGCTGACCGCGCTGGAGACCGGCGACGACGACCTCGCCGAGGAAGTGATCGACGGCGACGCCGCGATCAACGACCGCTATCTCGAACTGGAGGGCGACTGCGTCGACCTGCTCGCGCTCCAGCAGCCCGTCGCCTCGGATCTCAGGTTCGTCGCCGCCTCGTTCAAGATCCTGACGGACCTCGAACGCGTGGGCGACCTGGCGACCAACCTCGGGCGCTACGCGCTGGCGGCCGAGCGACCGGCCGACGAGGTGGACGTGCGGGCGATCGGCGCCGACGCCCGCGACCAGGTGGCCGCGGCGCTGGACGCCTACGAGGACGGCGACGCCGACGCCTGCCGGGCGGTCGCCGCCCGCGACGACGAGCTCGACGCCCACTGCCAGCGCGCCAGCGAGCGGGTCGTCCGCGACCTCCTCGAAGGCGAAGCGGGCGAGGACTCGTGGGCGGTCGAGCGGGTACTGGACGACGTGTCCCGACTGTTGCTGACGGTCCGGGACCTCGAACGCGTCGGCGACCACGGGGTCAACGTCGCCGCGCGGACGCTGTACATGCTGGAGAGCGACCCCGAGTTGCTCTACTGATGCAGACACGCAAACTCCAACAGGTCGGCGGCGGCACGTACACGGTGTCGATCCCCAAAGAGTGGGCGAACGACCACCAGCTCGAGGCGGGCATGGAGCTGTACCTGGCCACCCACAGCGACGACTCGATCGTCCTCCGGGCCGCCGAGAAGGACGTCGACGAGCTGGCCACGGCGACGGTCGCCGTCGACGGCGACGAGCCCGCCCTGGTCCGGCGGGCGCTGCAGGCCGCCCACGCCGTCGGCTTCGAGACGGTCACGCTCGAACCGGTCGAGGCGTTCACCGACGAGCAGCGCCGGGCCGCCCGCTCGGTCGTCCGCAACCTCGTCGGGACCGACCTGCTGGTCGCCAACGACGGCGAGATCACCGTCCAGCACCTGCTGGACGCCGCGAACGTCTCCGTCCGCCAGTCGGTCGTCCAGCTGCAGTTCACCGCGCTGTCGATCCACCGCACCGCGACGGACGCGCTCGTCGACGCCGACGCCGACGCCTACGAACGGCTCCGCGGGCGCGCCGACGAGGCCGACCGACTCTTCCGGATGGTCGCGCGACACCTCTCGCGGTCGCTCGTCTCGCTGGAGGAGATCGACTGTCTCGGGCTCACCCGCGCGACGCTGTTCGACTACTACGTCACCGCCCGCCAGCTGGAGGGTGTCGCCCGCCGTGGCGTCGGCGTCGCCCGCGCGGCCCGCCGGCTCTCCGAGCCGCTCCCGGACCCGGTCGCCGAGAACGTCCGCGAGGCCGCCGAGGCCGCCCGGACCGTCGTCGACGACGCGACGACCGCCGTCCTCGACGACGCCGACGAGGACCTGACGGCGATCGCCCTCGACGGCCACGAACGCGCCGTCGCCGAGATCGAGGCCGTCGACGAGGCGCTGTTCGACGAGGCGACCGCCCCCTTCGACGGCTCGACCGCCGCGACCGTCGCGCTGGCCCGCGCGCTCGACCACCTCACCCGCACCGCCGACCGCGGCGCCGCCGTCGCCGACGTGGCCGCCCGCGCCGCCATCCGCGACGGGAACGTCTGACCGCGAGACGGTCGCGGACGCACCGGCCGCTTCTCGATTCGTCCGACTCGTTTTCCGCTACGCTCGACGGTGAGATGCCGGTACGAGACGAGTTCGGGGTTCAGACGCGCCGACCGCCCGACTACGCGCCGGATTCGAGGTCGCCGCGGTGCTCCGCCAGAACCGACCCCACGACGCCCCAGTCGACCGGCGGTTCGCAGTCGGCGAGTTCGGACTCGACGGCCGCGACCCGCTCGCCGAACCGGTCGCTCCACTCGGGCTCGGCGACCGCGCCGAGCCGGTCGCCCAGCGCCTCGCGGCGTTCGGCGAGGTCGTCGAGCCGACCGGCCAGGTCGTCCAGCCCGCCCTCGTCGACCGGGTCGGCGTCCTCGCGGTCGGCCCACGTCCGCAGGTCGTCGAGCTCGGCCCGCAGGTCGGCGACGGTGAGGCCCGTCGCCCGATGGCTGAGCGTCGCGTCGAACCAGACCCGGGCGGGGTCGTCGGCGGCCGCCCCGGCGTCGTCGCCGGCCGCCTCGATGGCGTCGACGGCGGTCGCCAGGTCGTCGAGCGAGGTCGCGAGCGCGTCGACGTCCTCGCCGAGTTCGCGGACGCGGACGGCGTGACTGGTGAGCCACCGCTCGAACTCCTCCAGGTCGAACTGGATCTCGTCGGCGGTCCGCTGGACCTCCCGAGCCCGCTCGTCGACCCGTCGGAGGCCGTCGGCGATGGCGAACCGCGCGGCGGGGTCCTCGCGGTCGTCGACGACCGACTGGAGGTCCTCGCCGAGAGCGGCGGCGCGGTCCTCGACGGCGGCGACCTCGGCCTCGAAGCTCTCCAGGCGGGCGTCGACCGTCGGCAGATCGGGCGCCGACCCGGCGGCCTCGCGGGCGTCGTCGAGCGCGATGGTCGCGAGTTCCGCCCGCGTCTCCGCGGTCGTGAGCACCTTCGATGTCAGTTTCAGCGACTCTTCGAGGGCCTCGCGGCTGACGACGCCGTCCTCGGCGACGAACGACAGCGCGGCCCGGACGGTCTCCGGATCGCGGTCGGGCTCGCGGGCGCGGACGCGCTCGGCGGCCGCCTCGACCGCGAGCCCGTCGAGTTCCGTCCCGTCGAAGTCGTCGCTCGCTCCCGTTCCGTCTCCCGCCGCGTCGGTGTCGGTCGTGCTGTCGTGCATAGTGGCCCTCGACGCGCCGAACCCCTGGCTCGGCCGCGTCAGATACCCGTCGCTACCGGAGCGGCGGATAAGACGGTGACTAAGTTCGCTATAGGGACCAGCCGATAGATACGTAGCGATACTGTGAGCTATGTATCCGTGGCGGTCGGCGCGGCCTCGGAGGCGCCCCCGTCGAAGCCGCCGGGGCCGTCGGGGAGGCGGACGGTGACGACGGTGCCGTCGTCGGTGTCGAAGGAGACACTGCCCCCGAGGGAGTCGACGCTCCACTGAACGACCCAGAGGCCGATGCCGGTGGCGTGTTCGAGCTGGGTCTCGGTGCCGGCGTCGAGCGGTGCCAGCTCCCCGTCGGGGATCCCGGGGCCGTCGTCGGCGACGGTCACCCGGAACTCGCCGCCGTCGGCGGTCGCCGTCACGGAGATGGCGGGGTCGTCGACGTGGTCGACGGCGTTTTCGACGAGGTTCGCGACGACGATACGGAGCAGTTTCGGGTCGGTCGCTGGGGCCGCGTCGCCGTCGACGGTCACGTCGATCCGGGCGGCGGCCGGGCGGTAGTCGGCGACCGCGTCGGTCAGGGCGGTTTCGAGGGCGACCGCCCGGTAACGCGGGCCGTCGCGGCGGCACTGCTCGAACGTGCGGGCCTTCTCGCCGATGTCGATGAGTTCGCGGGCGCTGCTGTCGATGATGTCCGCGATGTCGACGAGTCGCTCGTCGTCGCTCCGGTCGGCGATGAGTTCGGCGTTGCCGGCGACGGCGGTCATCTTGTTGCGCAGGTTGTGCCGGAGCACGCGGTTGAGCACGTCGAGCCGTTGCTCGCGGCGCCGTTCGCGGGTCACGTCCTGGAAGACGAGCGTCGTCCCGACGGTCGCGCCCTTCGGGTCGGTCAGCGTCGACCGCGAGACGAGGAACTCCCGGCGGCGCCCGCCCGACCGGACGGTGACGATGTCGTCCGCCTCACCCGGATCGCCGCCGGTCGGCGCCGACGGGTCGGTGCCGTCGTCGGCCGGGCCGCCGGCCGCACCGCCGTCGGGGACCGGGTCGACGTCGACATCGACCAGCGACGAGATGGGGGTACCCAGGAGCGTCGTCCCGTCGCACCCGGCTTCGAGCAGCGGGTCGGCGGCGTCGTTGTAGTCGACGACGCGGGCGTCGGGGTCGAGCACGAGCACGGGCGTGCCGATGTCGTCGATGGCGGTGCGGTCGGCGGCCCGGCGGGTCGTCGGGTTCGTCTCGAACATCCCGCTCTCGACGAAGGCGTAGGCGTCCAGCAGGACGTGCGGGACGAACAGCACCGCGACGAAGGCCAGCGAGGGGTCCGGCCCCAGGCCGAACGCCCACATCACCACCCCGACCGTCGGCGCGACGGCGCTGAGCGCGACGGCGGCGGCCTCGCGCCGGTAGAGCGGGCCGTAGCTCAACACGGTGTCGACCATCAGGGCCACCGCGACGCCCGCGGTCCCCGTGCCGAGGACGAACGCGAACAGCCCCCACGGTTCGAGCGCGTAGCTCACCGTCACCGCGGGCGCGACCGAGTCGATCCGGAACGCTCGCAGGACCGCGCCGTTGACCGGCGCCGTCGCGACGACCAGCGAGGTCAGCGCCGCGACCGGCACCATCGTCCACCCGCCGAGCAGCCCGCTCCGTCCGGTGTACTCCAGCGCGAACGCCAGGAACAGCGGCCCGAGCCACGCCAGCGCCGCCCAGGTCAGCGACTCCATGACGAGCCGGGCCCCCGGCTCCGAGACGGCCAGCGACGCGCCGGCCAGCAGACAGAACAGCCCCTGTGCGACCAGCGTCGCGACGAGCCAGCCGGCCCCCGGCTTGCCGAGGTGGCGCCGCAGGTAGGCGACCAGCGCGAACGTCCCAGCCGCCGCGGCCAGCGACCCGACAGCCAGCCACGACGACAGTGCGGCGAATCCGCTCACACTCGACCCACGGACCCCGCCGGGGTCAGCGTCGTACCTAACCAGGTAGGTGTCGGCCGACGACGGACCGCCAGCAGGTATTAGTCAGTTCGCTGTGAATTGACTCGGCGATGGCAACGACTGGACCGGAGTCGGCGAGCGCCGGCGCCGCCGCGGTGATCGGGCGATGAGCGCGCGCGACGGCGGGGACGGAGACGTGCCCGGCTGGTGGGTACTCGCCTTCGTGGTGCTCGCGCTGGCGACGCTGGCCGGCGTCCTGGTCGCGCTCGGCGGGCTCTGAGCGGGAGCGAGTCCCAGCCGTCCGGTCGCGACGGTCGGCGGCCCGTGACCGGCGGCGCCGTCGCCGCCCCTACATCGAGTCGGGAGCGGCGACGCCAACCAGCCCGAGGGCGTTGCCGACGGTCTCGCGGGCGGCGGCGACCAGCGCGAGTCGGGCGCGGCGGGTCTCTTCGTCCTCGGCGGTGAGGACGGGGCACTCCCGGTAGAAGGCGTTGAACTGCTCGGCGAAGCTACGGGTGTAGGTGGCGACGCGGTGGGGTTCGAGCTCCTCGGCGGCCTCCTCGACGACCGCGGGGAAGCGAGCGATGGTGCGGAGGAGGTCCCGCTCGGCGTCCGTGTCGAGCAGGGCCGGATCGACGGTCTCGGCCGGTTCGAGGCCCTCGCTCTCGGCCTCGCCGAGGATGCCGCAGGCCCGGGCGTGGACGTACTGGACGTACGGCGCCGACTGGGCCTCGAAGTCCAGCGCCCGCTCCCACTCGAAGGTGATCGACTTGGTGGGTTGCTTGGAGACGATGTCGTAGCGGACGGCGCCGGTCCCGACCTGTTCGGCGATGCGCTCCACGTCTCCCTCGTCGAGGTCGTCGTCGCGCAGGCGGTCGTCGAGGCGGTCCTCGACCTCGTCGCGGGCGCGGTCGATGGCCTCGTCGAGCAGGTCGTCCAGGTCGACGCCGGTCCCCTCGCGGGTGGACATCCCCTCGCCGCCGGGGAGGTTCACCCACGAGTAGAACACCTGGTCCAGCCGGTCGGTGTCGTGGCCCAGAAGCTCCAGCGTCTCGTTGAGCTGCTCGAAGGTGAGCTTGTGGTCCTCGCCGATGACGGTGACGGCGCGGTCGTACTCCTCGAACTTCCACTCGTGGTGGGCGATGTCCCGGGTCGTGTAGAGGGTGGTGTCGTCCGAGCGCAGGAAGACGAGGTTCTTCTCGAAGCCCTCGAGATCGAGCTGCCAGGCGTCCTCCTCGTAGACGGCCTCGTCCAGATCCTTGAGCCGGTCGACCACGTCGTCGGTCGCGCCCGAGCGCATGAACCGCGTCTCCTTGACGAACTCGTCGAACTCCGCGGGGAGGCGTTCCAGCGTCTGGGTCATCCCGTCGAGCACCCCGTCGACGACCTCGCCGACGCGCTCGTAGGTCGCCTCGTCCCCGGCTTCGAGGCCCTGCATGATGGCCTCGATCTCGGCCTCGGCGGCTTCCTCGTCGGCGGGGTCGGCGTCCTCGAGGTAGGCGTTGCCCTTGCGGTAGTAGCGCACGAGGTCGTAGTCGGGCTTGTCGCGGTCGGGCTCGGGCAGGTCGCGCTCGTCGAAGGTCTCGTAGGCCCACGTGAACACGGCGACCTGGCGGCCGGCGTCGTTGACGTAGTAGTGGGTGTCCACGTCGTAGCCGGCGAAATCGAGCACGCGGGCGAGGGCGTCGCCGACGATGGGGTTGCGGGCGCGGCCGACGTGGACCGGGCCGGTCGGGTTGGCGCTGGTGTGTTCGACGACGACGGAGCTGTCGTGGTCGTCGAGGCGGCCGTACTCGGTCGACTGGGCGCGCTCGACGGTGTCGGAGAGGTACCGGTCGGCGGGGAAGAAGTTGATGTAGGGGCCCTGGGTGTCGACCCGGCCGAGGTAGTCGTAGCCGGCGGGGTCGATCTCGCTCGCCACGTCGGCGGCCACCTTCGGCGGCGGCGCGCCCACCTCGCCCGCCAGCCGGAAGGCGACGCTGGAGGCGACGGCGGCGTCGACGTCCTCGGGCGGGCGCTCGATGCCCAGGTCCTCGGTCGGCAGGTCGAGGGCCGAGAGCGCCGCTTCGAGAGCGTCCTCGACCTCCGAGCGCAGGGAGAGATACATACCTCCCGGTTTTCGAGCGGTGGATATAGGAATGACGAATGCCGCCGGGGCGACCCCGGTCGTTCCCGCGACGTGTCTATCGCCGGGGCGAGCCCGGCGGCTCCCGCGTCGCGGCTACCGGCGAGGGGTCACTGCCCGCCGCGGCCTTCCTCGTAGGGCTGGACGACGACGAAGCCGTCCGACCCCTCGAAGTCGAGCTGGTAGGTCTCGCCGGAGGACTGGCCGATCGCGTCGCTCAGGCTGCGGTCGGTCTCGATGCCCGGCGAGAGGTTCGCGCTCCAGGCGACGGTCGCGTCGGGGTCGGTCCGCACGGGCGGCTCCAGCACGAGCGGGTCGCCGTGGGTCGTGATCGCGACCGTCCCCGGCCCGGAGAGGAAGACGTTGGTCAGCCCGGCGGCGGAGGCGCCGCCGATGCTGCCGATCGTGTTGATCTCGTAGTCCACGTCGGCCCCGAACGCGAGCACGTCCTCGCCGTTGACCGAGATAGACTCCCCCGCGTCGAGGTCGAGCAGCTGGACCCGCTTCTCCCGGTCGGCCACGTAGACGTGGCCCTGCCCTTCGACCGCCATCACGGGCGTCCCCTCGCTGGAGGCGGCCTCCTTGATGAAGCCGGTGAGGCCGCCCTCGGCGGAGGACTTGCCGGTAAAGGACAGATCGCCCTCGTAGGCGACCATGGCGCCGGCCTTGGTCATCACCGAGCCGTCGACGGCGATGTCGAGGAGCTTGCTGTTCTCCAGTTGGAACGAGTCGCCGCCCTCGTCGGGGGCGTTCTCGCTGACGAAGTCGTCGAGTTGCATGGACCAATCCAGAGCCGCGCGCGCGGCTCTGGACGGGCGTTCGAACGCTCGCGACAAATAACCTGCCGTCAGCCGAACAGGCCGAAGCGGCCGCCCGAGTCGTCGTCTTCCTCGTCCTCGTCGTCCTCGTCGACGAACCAGTCGCGGTCGACGGCGGTGTCGAGTTCGTCGATCTCCGCGCCCTCGAAGAAGATGCCGATCAGGTGCTCGGTCAGCCGCACGTATGCGTCGGCGGCGGGGCTGGGCGGGGCGTTGAGCACGAGCGGCTCGTCGGCGGTCGCCTCGATGTCGTCGGGGATCACCGCGAGCAGTTTCGAGTCGAAGCGGTCGGCGATGGCCTCCACGTCGGTCTCGGTGGTCGTCCGGTTGAGGACGGTGCCGATGACCTCGCCGTCGACCCGCTCGGCGAGTTCGGCCGTCTTGATCGCGTCGCCGACGGCCACGTCGTCGGGCGTCGTGATGAGGACGACGCCGTCCGCGAGGCCCAGCGGGACGGTCGTCTCGTGGCTGAGGCCGGCGCCGGTGTCGATGAGGACCACGTCGTAGGCGTTGCGCAGCGTCTTGATGACCTTCTTGAGCTTCGCGGGGTCGGCGTCGGCGAACGCCTCCAGGCTCTGCTCGCCGGGGATGATAGTGATCCCCCCCTGCACGTCGGTCAGCGCGTCGCTGACGGCGCGGCCGCCGGCGAGGACCTGGTGAATGCTGGTCTCCGGTTCGACGCCGAGCATCGCACCGAGGTTCGCCATTCCCAGGTCGGCGTCGACGACGACCACGTCGTAGCCCTCCTCCTCCATGGCCGCCGCGACGTTGACCGCCGTCGTCGTCTTGCCGACACCACCTTTCCCACCGGCAACTGTACAGACGTAGCCCGCCATTGTGCTAGGTCAAATCACGGGGACCACATAAAGCCGCCGTCCGTTCCGACGCCCGTCGGACGCTCGTCGGTCGGTTACAGCGGCAGCGAGGGCGGTCGAGCGGTCGGTCGCGGCCGCCGCCCGGAGAGGTCAACACTTACTTAGCCCCGAGCGCCCGAAACATGGACGATGAGTGAGCACGCCGAACAGTCGGACAAACAGAAATACGAGTTCCGCAAGGTCATCGAGGAGCTCAAGGGCTACAGCGGGTCGGGGACGCAGCTGGTCTCGATCTACATCCCGGAGGACCGCCAGGTCAGCAGCGTCGTCGCCCACGTCACCCAGGAGCACAGCGAGGCGGCCAACATCAAGTCCAAGGACACCCGCACGGCCGTCCAAGACGCCCTGACCTCCATCAAGGACCGCCTGCGGTACTACGACACCTACCCGCCGGAGAACGGGATGGTCGTCTTCTCGGGGTCGATCGACACCGGCGGCGGCCGCTCGGAGATGATCACCCGCACGCTGGAGAGCCCGCCCCAGCCCATCGAGTCGTTCCGCTACCATTGCGACTCCGATTTCCTCACCGAGCCGCTGGAGGAGATGCTCGCCGACAAGGGCCTGTTCGGCCTGGTCGTCCTCGACCGACGCGAGGCCAACGTCGGCTGGCTGCGCGGCAAGCGCGTCGAACCCGTCAAGTCCGCCTCCTCGCTGGTACCGGGCAAGCAGCGGAAAGGGGGTCAGTCCGCACAGCGGTTCGCCCGCCTGCGCCTCGAAGCCATCGACAACTTCTACCAGGAGGTCGCGGGGATGGCCAACGACCTGTTCGTCGACGACCGCCACGAGATGGACGGTATCCTCGTGGGCGGCCCCTCGCCGACGAAAGACGAGTTCCTCGACGGCGACTACCTCCACCACGAACTCGGCGACATGGTGCTCGGGAAGTTCGACGTGGCCTACACCGACGAGTCCGGGCTCCACGACCTGGTCGACGCCGCCCAGGACGTGCTCGACGAGCACGAGATGCTCCAGGACAAGAAGTACATGGAGCAGTTCTTCGACGAACTCCACGACGGCGACCTCGCGACCTACGGGTTCGGCCCCACCCGCGAGAACCTCAACATGGGCGCCGTCGAGACGCTCCTCCTGAGCGAGGACCTCCGGCAGGACGTGGCCGTCTACGACTGCCCCGAGGGCCACACCGAGCGCGAGCTACTCGGCCAGAGCGAGAGCCTCGACGACGAGCGGGCCTGCGACCGCTGCGGCGAGACGATGGACGGCGAACGCGAGGACGCCATCGACCACCTCATGGAACTCGCCGACCAGCGCGGCACGGAGACCTATTTCGTCTCGACGGACTTCGAGAAGGGCGAACAGCTCCTCTCGGCCTTTGGCGGCATCGCCGGCATCCTGCGGTACTCGACCGGCGTCTAGAGCACGCGTCGCTCACCGGTTCTCCGTCGATCTCCGACCGACCAGCCGCGGCGCCGTCCGCGGACGACCGGCGGTCGAGCGACTCGCGAGTACTCGGGACGTGTCGAGCGGTAGAGAGTGTCGCCGGTGTACCCGGGAGGCGGGGGGGGAGTGCCTCCGTCGGGCCACCACCGGCGACGCGAAATGGGTGCTGGTGGTAAGGGGGGGATTGGGGGGAGACGACGACGGGTCCTAAGTGTCGTCGCGGCGGCACCTGGCGTCGATGCCGCGGTATTCAGTACTACCCCGTGATGTAAATGCGGTGTACCTAACAGAGTAGGGAACGGGCGAGCGGGGGCGGAAAGCATGGCCTACCAGGTGGTAAACCGACCGACTCCGCGGTCACAGGAGCTGTTCGAGCTGCCGTCGACGGGTGCGCAGGTCGGCCTCGGCGTCGACGCTCGGGTCGTCCGCGAGTCGGTCGAGCGCGAGCAGCGGGTCGGTACCGGCGCGCTCAACGCTCGCCAGTAGCTCGGATATCTCCGCGCGGTTGGTCGCCAGCGACGGGAGCAGCCCGACCATGAGCACGAACGGGACCGCCGCCTCGCCGTTCGACGGGACTGCGTCGCCGACTGCGGTGAAGTCGGGGATCTCCGCGGGCGGGTCCGCCACGGGCCGGAGGACGAGACAGCGGGTGCAGATCTCGGCGCCGTCGCTCTCGCCGGGGAGCGCGTCGCGGTACTGCTCGGGGACGGCGAAGGCGAGCGTCGGCGCGCCGCAGTCGGGACAGGTCACGTTCGTGCGTGCGCGCGCGGCGGACTAAACGGTGCCGGGAGGACGGCGGAGAGAGACCGGATGGAACTGAGAACGGCGGCAGAAGCACGGCGAGAAGTGGGAACGGGAGAGTGACGAGAAACGGAAACGAAGCGTCAGTCGTCGGCCGGGACGGGCTCCTCGGCCTCGTCCTCTTCCTCGGCTTCCTCCTCGTCCTCCTCGCGTTCCTTCTTGTCCTTGATCTTCTTCATGCGGAAGATCTCCTCGCGCTCCTGCTCTTCGAGCTTCTGCTCGATGTACTCCTCGTTGGCGCGCAGCTCCGGGAGGAGTTTGAACTCCAGAGCGTTGACGCGCCGCTTGGTGGTCTCGATCTCGTCGAGCATCTTCTTCATGGCCGTCTCGACCTCGGCGGCGAGGATGATCTGGTCGAGCAGCTCCTCGTAGGCCTCGGCGGCCTCGTCGATGCGGGCGCTGGTCCCGAGGACGCCGTAGCCCCGCTCGTCGAGGCTCTTGGAGACCTTCGTCGAGTCGATCTGGGGGATGTAGACGCCCATGACGCTCTTGGACTCGGTGGTCAGCTCGGGGTGTTCCTTGAGCGCGGCGGCCGCGCCCCGCACGGCCACGTCGCCGTCGAGCGCGCGGGCCATGTTGATCGCGTTCTGGGCCTCCTCGTACTTCTCGTCGAGGTCCGCGCGAACGTCCTGGGCCTCGTCGAGGATGTCCATGAACTCCATGATGAGGCCGTCGCGTTTCTGCTCCAGCGTGTCGTGTCCGCGCTCGGAGAGCTCGATGCGCTCCTCGATCCGCATGAGCTCCTTGCGAGTGGGTTTGACGTCCTCGGCCATTGATCCGGGTTTGTCCGCGTAGGCAGTTAACCGTTTTCAGTCTCGTCGGCGACCGAGTCCGTCGAAGTCCCCGACGCGTCCCTCACCAGTAGCCCGCGATCCGGTCGAGCCACGTCACGACGACGACGTGGGGCAGCGTCAGCACGGCGATCGCGACCAGGTAGACGCCGGTCGCACCGGCCAGCGTGGGCTCGGGCGCCGGCGCCGCCCACCACAGCGCCCCGCAACCGGCCAGCGCGACGAGCGTCGGCAGGGCGGCCTCGCGGGCGAACCGGCCGAGCGTGGGCGCGAGCCGACCGCCTTCGAGCGCGTCGACCGACCGCTCGTCCAGTGCGAGGACCCGGGCGACGTGTCGGGGCGCGTGCCAGCAGCAGAAGTACAACCCCACCGCGAACACCGGCGGGACGACGAAGAAGTAGGTCCACAGCAGGGCCGTCTCACCGGCGTCGACCGCCCATGGCCGCCGGTTGGCGGCCGCGCGGTAGCCGACCGCGAGCGTCGCGAGGGTGAGCGCGGCCAGCGTCGCTCCCAGCGCGAGTCGCCCGTCGGCCGCGAACGGCCACGCCGGCACCGAGCCGCCGAACGGGGCGACGAACGATCCGAGGACCGCCCGATAGCGCTCGGGAAACGCCAGCAGCGGGACGCCCATCGGCAGCGCGCCACGGACCGCGACGGTCAGGGCGCGCCGCCACCGCGCGTCGAGGTGGTCGGCGTCGAGCACTTCCCGAAGCGGGTGGATCTCGCCCTGACCCCAGTGGAACCACGTCAGCGCGAGGAAGGCGGCCGCGGCGACGAGCGGCGCGCGGAACCACGCGACCGCGTAGACGCCGCCTGCGAGCAGATAGACGACGCCCACCACCGCGAGCCACCGGGGGGCTAGCCGCCCGGTCGCCGCCCTGGGGAGCGCCGCCCAGTCGACGGCGCCGTGGGGCATCCCGAAGGCGACGACGCTGACGACCAGCGGGGCGTAGCGCCACCTCGGCGGGATCGAGAGCCCGGCCGCGAACGCCAGCGTCGCGACGGCGACGGGGAGCCACGGGATCCAGAGTACCAGCGCGCGCAGGGCCGCGCGAGCGGCCGGCGGGACCCGGGCGTCGGCCCGGCCGCGGGCTAGCGCCATCGGTGGACCACCCAGCGGAACAGGACGACGCCCTGGACGACGAAGCAGTTCGTCACGACGAAAAACAGCATCTCCTCGACCGGGAGGCCGGCGACCGCCAGGCCCGTGGTGTAGGTGTCGGAGATGGTCCACACGCCCGCTTCGATGGCCAGGCGGTCGACCGCCCAGAGGTACGCCGACGGGACCAGCACGGCGACGGCGACGCGAGCGCGGGCGCGCCAGAGGTACCGCCAGCCGACCGCCCACTGCAGGGCCAGCACCGGTCCCGCCCACGCGAGGATCGCGCCGAGGTACGTCGTCGCCGGCGCGGTCAGCGCGAACAGGCCGACGACGCCGACGGCGAGGCCCGCCGCGGCCCCGAGCAGGCGGTCGCGCCGACCGTGGGTGACACCTTCGAGGACCGGGCCGGCGACGTGGAGCGTCCACAGCGTCGTCAGCGCGGGCTGGAGGACGAAGAACGCGATCTCCTCGTAGGGGACGCCCCACAGGCGGCCCGCGACCGCGCCGGCGCCGTAGGACCACACGCCCATCGAGATGAGCAGGCGGTCCCACGGCGTCGTGTACACCACCGCGAGAGCGGTGACGACCGCCAGCCCCGCGGCGCCGACCCGCCAGTCGACGCTGTCGCGACGGTGGTGGACCGTCGCCGTCAGCGCCGCCAGTACCGGCAGGACGTACAGCGCGTGGAACTGGACGTAGGTCAACGAACTCATCGAGTCGATCTCCGGTAACCGCGACCGTAGTCGGTTCGGGCCGATTCTCGGCCGTGATACTGTTCGGGAACGACGGTGGCCCGCGGGAGCGGGCCGACTCGGCTCCCACCGGGTCGGCGTCGGGCGACGCCGCGTCGGCTGCGGGTCGGTGTCAGGGCAGGTCCAGTCGGTCTCGGCTCAGTCGTCGGCGGTCGCGGCCGCGCCGGTCCCGGTCGCGGCCGAGACCTCGTCGAGGACCTGCCGGCTCGACAGCAGCAGGAAGCCGAAGCCGACCTTCGCGACCAGGTCCAGCACCATGAACCCGGCCGTCTCGACGAACAGGACGCTCCCGCCGACCTCGGGGAGCAGCCCCAGCCCCTCGGTGCCGGCCAGCCACCACACGGGGTAGACCAGCCAGACGACGACGATCAGGTTGCGCAACTGCGCGAACTTCGCGCCCACGTCGCTGCCGAGCCGCTGGGCCTGCTCGGTGAGCGTCCCGAACAGGAAATACAGCAACACCAGCAGGAAGCCGGTGCTGATCCCCCACCAGACCAGCCGTCGGGCGCCGTCGTCGAGGCCCGCCGCGACGAAGTTCCCGCCGGCCAGCGTCGCGACCGCGCCGGTGGCGATCATCAGCGCGTCGAGGCTGACCAGCGTCGTCAGCTGGTTGCGGTTGGCCCGCGCCAGCAGTCCGAGGTCGATCAGCAACAGCGGCGTCGTGAACAGCCAGTCGGTGTAGCGCGCCCAGTAGATGGTGAGCTCCTCGCCGGCGACGTCGACCGTCGTCAGGCCGAAGCCGGTCGCCATCGCGAGGTAGTTCACGCCGGCGATCGCCGTGATCAGTATCGTCACGATGTAGAACTCCTGGCGCTTCTGGTCCTCCTCGCCCCAGCCGCGGGCGATGAAGTACAGCATGCCCAGGAACATTCCCAGCGTCCCGATCCACAGCCAGATTTGCTCGCTCCCTGGTGATGGCATAACTACAACTGGTACTGAGGATTTTTGCCTCAAAAGAAAGATGCCCAACTAGTTGGAGTAAGGCCGGATACTGGTTTTTCTTTGTCAGATTGTAGTAGCGGCGTCGAAACCGCCTTTTTCCGGAAGGATACCAGGAGTTCGTTCCGGTCGACGCGCCCGTTCGAAGACGGAAGGGGATAAAAACGGGAGACGGGACGACGGTGTGGTCAGCCGTACAGTTCCTCGAAGACCTTCCGCTGGGCGGCCCGGAGGTGCTGGTGGAAGGTCGAACGGCCGATGTCCATGGCGGCGGCCAGGTCCTCGCCGTTGGTCTCTCGGGGCCACTCGAAGAAGCCGCCGACGATGGCCGTCTGGAGCGCGGTCGACTGGCGGTCGGTGAGCCGGTCGTCGATGCGGGCGCGCACGTCCTGGCGGCTCTCGGCCGGGCGCTCGTGCTCGCGGTAGGCCGACAGGTCCGCGCCGGCGATCCGGTCCTCGACGGCCTCGACGACCGTCCGCGGCTGGGCCTCGGGGGGGATCTCGACGGTCAGGTCGCCGGTGCCGCCCGCGGCCGACATCGCGGCGACCCGCCCGCCCCGGTCCAGCAGGAGTTCGACCAGCGGCGACTCCGCGACCGTGAACTCGACGACCGACCGCCCGTCGCCCGTCGTCACCGGCGTACACGCGGTCACGTCCCCGCGGGCGGTGGCGGCCTCGACGACCGCCTCGGGGTCGGCGTCCGTCTCGAAGAAGAAGGTCGTCGGCCCCGCCTCGCGCGTGACGGTCCCGGTGTGGACGAACTCGGCGTCGATCTCGGCGGAGAGCCCGACGAAGAAGGGGTCCTCGCCGGCCAGCGAGAACGCCAGCTCCGTCACGTCGTCGGAACCGAGCAACCGCTGGGAGGTCAGCGCGTGCAGCGCCATCGCGGTCGACTGGGCGACCGCGGCGAGCACGCGCTGTTCGGGCTCGGGCAGGTCGGCCTCGGGCCGGAGACCGACGACGAGGACGCCGTAGCCCACGTCGCCGTACTGCAGCGGCAGGGCGGCCAGCCCGCCCGCGCCGCCGTCGACCAGGTCCTCGTAGACCGACGGGACCGCGTCGGCGTCGACGAACTGCGCGTCGCCAGTCCGGGCGGCCCGCGCCGCCGGGTCAGCGCCGTCGACCGGCAGCTCCAGCGACGGCGGGTCGGCGACCCCCGCCCACGTCCCCGGGCGGATGGCGTCGGTCGCGGGCTCGGCCTCGCCGACCCACGCCAGGGCGTACTCGTCGGTCTCGACCAGCCGGTCGGCCACCGCCCGCTCGACCGCCGACCGGGTCTCCGCGCTCAGCAGTTCGCTCGTCACGTCCGTCAACAGCCCGTCCAGCCGGTCGAGCAGCGCCTCGACCGTCTCGCGTTCGGCCCTGGCCTTCTCGGCCTGGCGCTGGGCCTCCCGCTCGGCCTCGACGCGCTCGGTCACGTCCTCCTGGAAGCCGACGTAGTGGGTCACCTCGTCGCCCTCGCCGTGGATCGGCGCGATGTGGACCCGGTTCCAGAACTGCTCGCCGTCGTCGGTGTAGTTGACGAGTTCGACCGAGACGGGCTCGCCCGCGTCGATCGCCTTCGCCATCTCGGCGATCTTCGCCTCCTCGGAGCCGTCGCCCTGCATGAAGTTGCAGTTGCGGCCGAGCACGTCCGCCTCGTCGTAGCCCGCCAGCGCCTCGAAGGCGTCGTTGACGTAGATCAGCGGCGTGTCGCGGCGCTTCCCGTCGGCGATGGTGATCCCCACCGGCGCCTCGTCCATCGCCCGGTCTTTCAGCTCCTCGGTGACCTCGGCGAACCGCCGGTCGCCCGCCGCGACCGCCGCGTCGAGGGCGTCGACCAGCGCGCCCAGTTGCTTCTCCGGGGGGTCCCTCGGCACGTAGTCGGTCACGCCCGCGGCGATGGCGTCGCTGGCCAGGTGTTCGTCGCCGATCGCGGTGAAGATGAGAAAGGGCAGGTCGTCGGTCCGCTCGCGCACGTCGGTCAGCAGGTCCAGGCCCGAGCTATCGGGCAGTCGCCGCTCGCTGACGACGGCGGCCGGGGGGTCGGTGGCGACCGCGTCCAGCGCCGCCGCCGCGTCCCGCGCCCGTTCGAAGGCGTAGCCGGCCTCGCGGAGCGCGTCGGCGACCGGCGCCGCGCGCTCGTCGTCGGGGTCGACGTACAGCACCCGTCGCCCCGCCCCCGCAGTGGAGCGAGTCATGTCCCGGAGTACCAGTCGGTCCGCCAAGAGCGTTGTCCTCGCATCGCCCGCGGTTCGCCGGCAGTCCCCGTTCCCGCACGGGCACCCGCGTCCGCGCAGTGGCGACCGTCGGCGAGCGCCGTCCCGCGCTGCGGCGTCGCCACTGGTCGGGCGGCGACCGGAAAAAGTGCGTCGACGGCGAGCGTGTCAGTCCGCGGCGACTTCCGCTTCGACGTCTTCGCGGTAGTACTCGTCGATGTTCTCCTCGTCGATGCGGTTGAGTTCCTCCTTGGGGAGCATCGAGAGGAGGTCCCAGCCGATGTCCAGCGTGTCGTCGATGTCGCGGTCGGTGCCGTAGCCCTGCTCGATGAACTCCTCCTCGAACTCCTCGGCGAAGTCGAGGTACTTGTTGTCTCGCTCCGAGAGCGCCTCGCGACCGACGATGTTCACGAGGTCGCGCAGGTCCTCACCCTCGGCGTAGGCGGCGTAGAGCTGGTCGGAGACGCCACCGTGGTCGCCGCGGGTGAGCCCCTCGCCGATACCGTCGTCCATCAGCCGCGACAGCGACGGCAGCGGGTCGATCGGCGGCTGGATGCCCTGGCTGTTCAGGTCGCGGTCGACGAGGATCTGCCCCTCCGTGATGTACCCGGTCAGGTCCGGGATCGGGTGGGTGATGTCGTCGGACGGCATCGTCAGGATGGGGATCTGCGTGATCGACCCTTCCTGACCCTTGATGCGGCCGGCCCGCTCGTACAGCTGAGCGAGGTCGGTGTACATGTACCCGGGGTAGCCACGTCGGCCCGGGACCTCCTCGCGCGCGGCGCCGATCTCGCGCAGCGCCTCACAGTAGTTGGTCATGTCCGTGAGGATGACCAGCACGTGGTACCCCTTGTCGAAGGCGAGGTACTCCGCGGTGGTCAGGGCGAGTCGCGGTGTGACCGTCCGCTCGACGGCGGGGTCGTCCGCGAGGTTCATGAAGACGACCGAGCGTTCGAGCGCGCCGGTGCGCTCGAAGTCGTCCATGAACTCGTTGGCCTCCTCGGCGGTGATACCCATCGCGCCGAAGATCACCGCGAACTCGGTGTCGTCGTCGTCGCCGCCGTCACCCTCTTCCTCCGGGACGGAGGCCTGACGGGCGATCTGCAGAGCCAGGTCGTTGTGCGGCAGGCCCGAACCCGAGAAGATCGGGAGCTTCTGGCCGCGGACGAGCGTGTTCATGCCGTCGATGGCCGACACGCCCGTCTGGATGAAGTCCTCGGGGTACTCCCGGGAGTAGGGGTTGATCGCTTCGCCGACGATGTCGCGTCGCTCGTCGGGGACGATGTCCGGACCGCCGTCGATCGGGTTGCCGGAGCCGTCCAGCACCCGTCCGAGCAGGTCCTCGGTGACGGGCATCTTCATCGTCTCGCCGAGGAACCGGACCGACGAGTCCGTGTCGATGCCCTCGGTGCCTTCGAACACCTGGATGGCGACGTGGTCCGACGAGGAGTCGAGCACCTGACCGCGGCGGGTCTCGCCGTCGCCGGTCTCGATCTCGACGATCTCGTCGTAGCCGATCGGCTCGTCGGTCTCGACGTGGACCAGCGGGCCGCTGATTTCCGTGATTGTCTGGTATTCTTTCATCGTTAGTACAGGGAGCGCAGTTGTTCCGCGATGTCGTCTTCGAGGTCGTCGACGAACTCGTCGACCTCGTCGTCGGGCGTCGTGCCGATGCGGTTGAGCCGCGGCGCGGCGTCGATGCCCGTGATCTCGTCGATCGGGACGCCGGCGTCGAGGGCGTCGATCGCCTCGTCGTTGAACGTCCGGATCGCGCCGAGGATCCGGTAGGTCTTCTCCGGCGGACAGTAGCGGTCGACGTCGTGCAGGGCGTTCTGCTGGAGCCACGCCTCCTTGATGAAGCGGGCGACCTCCAGGGTCAGCTGCTGGTCTTCGGGCAGGGCGTCCTTGCCGACGAGCTGGACGACCTCCTGCAGTTCGCCGTCCTCGTCGAGGATGTCGATCGCCCACTGGCGCTGCTCGGGCCAGTCGTCGGCGACGTTGTCCTCGAACCACGGGTCCAGCTGGTCCCGGTACAGCGAGTACGAATCGTTCCAGTCGATCGCCGGGAAGTGGCGTTTCTCCGCCAGGTCCGAGTCCAGCGCCCAGAACGTCTTGACGATGCGCAGCGTGTTCTGGGTGACCGGCTCGGAGAAGTCACCGCCGGGCGGCGAGACGGCGCCGATCGCCGAAATCGAGCCCTCGGTGCCGTTGATGTTGTCGAAGTAGCCGGCCCGCTCGTAGAACTGCGAGAGCCGGGCGGCCAGATACGCGGGGTAGCCCTCCTCGCCGGGCATCTCCTCCAGCCGCGAGGAGATCTCGCGCATGGCCTCGGCCCACCGGGAGGTGGAGTCGGCCATCAGCGCCACGTCGTAGCCCATGTCGCGGTAGTGCTCCGCGATGGTGATCCCGGTGTAGACGCAGGACTCGCGGGCGGCGACGGGCATGTTCGAGGTGTTGGCGATGAGGCAGGTCCGGGCCATCAGCGCGTTGCCGGTCTGGGGGTCCGGAAGCTCCGGGAAGTCGTCGATGACCTCCGTCATCTCGTTGCCCCGCTCGCCGCAGCCGATGTAGACGACGATGTCGGCGTCGGCGAACTTCGCGAGGCTCTGCTGGGTGACGGTCTTGCCCGAGCCGAACGGACCCGGGATCGCGGCCGTCCCGCCCTTCGCGAGCGGGAACAGGCCGTCGAGGATGCGCTGGCCGGACGTGAGCGGCTCGGTCGGGGTCTGCTTGTCCAGGGTGGGTCGGGCCTCGCGGACCGGCCACTCCTGGCGCATCTGGACTTCGGTCCCGTCGTCGAGCTCGACGACCGTCTCCTCGACGGTGAAGTTGCCCGACTCGACGGAGACGACCTCGGCCGTCTCGCCCTCGTCGAGGGCGCCCGGCGGCACCATCACCTTGTGGTCGATGCTGGGCGTCTCGGGGACGACGCCGACGATATCGCCGCGGCCGACCTCGTCGCCCTCGTCGACCTCGGGGGTGAACTCCCAGGTCTTCTCCAGGTCGATACCGGGGGCGTCGACGCCGCGGTCGAGGAACGCCGACCCCATCTTGTCTTCGAGGACGTCGAGCGGGCGCTGGACGCCGTCGTAGATGGAGTCCAGCATGCCCGGCCCGAGGTCGACCGACAGCGGCGAGCCCGTCCCTTCGACGGGTTCGCCCGGAGCGACCGCGGAGGTCTCCTCGTAGACCTGGATCGTCGTAATCGCTCCCTCGATCTCGATGACCTCGCCCATCAGTCCCTCTTCGCCGACGTAGACGACGTCGTTCATCTTCGCGTCGAGGTTCTTGGCCGTGACGACCGGCCCCGACACGCTCTCGATGACGCCGTCCTCGCGAACGGTCGTGTCTGTTGCTTGGCTCATGTTAGTCTTCCTCCATCAGGTCGATGCCGATGGCGCGTTTGATCTGCTCGCGCAGTCCGCTGGAGCCGGCTTCGCCACCGAGGGTGACCAGCACCGGCTCCACGCTCGTTTCGACGTCCGAACGGACGCCCCGGGAGAGGTGTTCGAGGTCCTCGTCGTGCATCACGAGGATGCCCACGTTGTCGTCCTCGAGCATCTCCCGGACCGCGTCGTCGAGCTGTTCGTCCTTGTCGTCGTCGGGCACGTCCGCGAACTCCCGGACGCCGGCGAGTCGGAAACCGGTCGTGAAGTCCGGGCTGCCGACGACGGCGATCTCCTGGCTCATTGTACCACCAGTTCGTCCCGGATCTGCTCCGGCGAGAGACCCGCCTCTCGGCCGCGCGCGACCGCGCGGATGTTGTTGATCTCCCGCTCCTTGGCGAGCACGTACGACAGCACCGGACACACGGATAGGGGATAGCGGTTGGAAAGCGTGTCGGCGTACGCCAGCAGCGCCGCGTCCAGCGCGTGCTCGAACTCGATGAGGCTGTCGGCCTCGTCGAGCACGCGCAGCGCCTCGTCGAGGTCGTCGCCGTAGGTGCTGTCGCGGATGCGCTCGACCAGCGCCGCCTCGTCGTCGACCAGCTGGCGCAGCTCCTCGGCGTCGAACAGCTTGCCGCCCTCGATGAAGTACTCCGCCGGGTCCATGTCCGTCTCCGTCCGCGCGAGCCGGAGGACGTTCCGGACGTTCCGGAAGTCGATCTCCGCCCGCAGGAACTGCACGTACAGCTCCGTCGGTCGGTTGGGGTTCGACGGCAGCCCCTCGATGAGCGTCTCGTAGAACCGCCGGTCGACCGCGTTCTCCAGCGGCACCAGCAGTCCGGTGTCCTCGTAGTCCTCCATGGCCGCTTCGAGGGCTTCGCCGAAGATGGTTCCCTCCAGCGCGGCGACGACGTCGTCGACGGACTCGGCCTCGACCAGCCGTTCCAGCAGCTCCTCGGAGAACTCGCCCGCGCGGATGAGGTCGTCTTCCACGTCGGCCGTCTCGGCGCCCGAGTAGACGCCGCGCAGGACCGTCTTGACGTTCCACGCGTCGAACTTCCGGAGGTACCGGACGACGTAGTCGTACAGTCGCCCCTCCGACCACCGAAGCAGGTCTTCGAAGTGCTTGGCGAGGTTCTGGTTCAGCGCGTACTCGATGAGGTCGACGCCGTCGTGGCGGGCGCCGAGCCGGTTCATCTCGGTCTCGTACTCCGACTCCTCCATGAAGCGGGCGATCTCGCCCGGCCCCATGCGGATCAGTTTCCGGTAGTCGTCGCTGTCGAACAGCGACGCCCGACGGGACCGCACCCGGGCGTTGACGTACTCGTAGTTGCTGCTCTCGTAGTCGGGCGCGCTCATTGGTCTTCGAACAGGCGGGTGCTGATCTCCCGGAGTTCGTCCTCCCAGACGTCCTCCAGCACCGAGTCGAACGTGTTGTTCACCCGGACCCGCGAGGTGTCGCTCTCGACGACGACGCCGCCGAGACACTCGCGCTCGCCGGCGAACTCGTAGCCGTGCTCCTCGGCGAGGTCGGCCAGCAGCGCCTCGTCGTCGGCGCGACCGTACACGCGCACGTCGTCGCTGTCGTCGAACTCCTCGCTGGCGGCGTCCAGCAGGGTCCGCGTCAGCTCCTCGCGGCGCTCGCCCTCGAGGTCGGCCAGCTCGGCTTCGACGGCCGCGCGGACCTCCTGGAGCACGTCGCGGCGGGCGCCGAGGCGCTCCTGTTTGGCCTCGAGATTCGCGCTCGACAGCATCTGCTCGCGCTCCTGTTCGATCGTGGCCTCGACCTCCTGGGCGCGCTCCTCGCGGATGGCCTCGGCGTCGGCCTCGGCCTCCGAGATGAGTTCGTCTTCCTGTGCCTCGGCGTCGGCCCGAATCTCCTCCGCACGTGCGCGGGCCTCGTCTCGAATGTCCTCTACGACTGTATCGAGGCTCATGTGTGATAGTAAAGTTCGGTGCGGTCAGTAAGCCGACGGGACGATGAAGATGGTGACGAACGCGATAATGATCAGCGTCTCGGGCAGGGCCGTGAAGATCAGCGCCTGCACGAACATGTCATCGTCCTCTGCGACGGCCCCGATGGCTGCGGAACCGATACCACGCTGTGCGTACCCGGTCGCGAGCGCGCCGAGACCGACGGCGATCGCCGCGGCCGCTTTCGGTGTGAGTGCGGGACTACTGGACGCCTGCTGCAGTGCGAGTGCGAGAGTGTCGATCATTGTTGTATAGGGTGTGTCGCGACGGTTCCGTTCCGTACACGGTCGAATTGCTCTATCGTGGGCATAAAGCTTCCCAAATCAACCGAATACAAACCCACGCCAACCGTTTCCAAGGATCACCCCAGCCGCCGGAGCCACCCGGCCGCTGACCGGCGCCGGCCGCCGACCGGTCGGCGTCGCCACTCCCGGCGTGTCGGCGAACGCGAAGCGCGAAAGCGCGGGCGGTTCAGGACTGGTCGTCGGCGGTGTAGGTCCGCTCGGTCCCGAACGGCTGGTAGGCCGTGCCGTTGCCCTCGTAGAACTTCTCGAAGAACTCGAAGAACTCCAGGCGGATCGACTGGATGCCCGAGGAGGTGACGCCCAGGATCAGGACGACGAGGTTCCCGACGATCAGGACGAACACGCCGAAGACGGCCATCGCCGGTCCCATGTGAACCATCCCCGGGAAGAGGATCGACGCGCCCTCGTAGTGGTCGAGGGCGTACTGCGGGCCGTACGTGAGCATGAAGTGCCACTCCGCGCCGTACTCCGTCGGCACCTCGTAGGCGCCCCAGAACAGGAGGTTCACCGCGAAGGCCATCCCGGCCTTCGCCAGGAGGACCGCGGCGATCCGCAGGTACGACAGGGTGTGGGCCAGCACGACGTGGATCTCGATGAGCTCGTGGACCGGCCCGATGGCCAGCAGGGCCATCCCGAGGCCGACCATGCCGAGGCCGACCCAGCCGATCTCGACGGGGAACCCGGCGAAGCCCAGTTCGAAGGCGGCCATGTGACCCTCGTCGAACGTCTCGAACAGCAGGTCGGGCTTGGCGCCGCTGAACAGGCGGCTGAAGATGAAGATCCACAGGCCGTTGAGCGCCAGCAGCCACGACCCCGTCTCGAGGATCGCTTCCTTCACGCCGTGGAGGCTCACGTTCTCGACGAACTCCAGCACGTACGCGGTGTTGAGATGCAGCAGGCCGAACAGCGCGGTGACGAGGAACCAGGTGTTCGCCCAGTAGCTCGTCGCCGGGGAGAGCCCCTTCTCGATGGGCGCGTGGTTGAGCCCGACGACGCCCTCCCAGAACTGCGAGGCGACCAGATGCAGCCCGAATATCTCGCCGTAGAGGAAACCGAATATCGCCGTCGAGATGCCGCAGACCGCGGTGATGACGCCGAAGTTCTTGAACGCGTCCGAGTCGAAGTTCCGGATCATGTAGTAGCCGACCCCGGTGTAGATCAGCCCGTAGCCCACGTCTCCGATGATGAACCCGAACATCAGCGGGAAGGTCAGAAAGAGGATGAGCGTGGGGTCGAACTCGGAGTAGTTGGGCCGACCGACGGCCTTCGTGAGGAGTTCGAACGGCTGGCTGATCGCCGAGTTGTCCTGGATGACCGGCGGGTCGTCGTCGCCGCCCATCGTGACCGTCCCGCCGTCCGTCCGGGCCGTCTGCGGTTCGGCCTCGTCTTCCTCGGCCGCCGCGGAGGGCTCTTCCTCCTCGACGCCGCCGGTGCCGGCACCGGTGGCCTCGGGCGTGTGGTCGACCGCTTCGGTCGTCGCGGCGTGGCCGTGGCGGTCGTACTCGGCGACTTCGAGCTCCTCGACGTCGACGTGGTCGTCGACGGCGTCGGCCAGCGCGCGCTCGAACTCGTCGGTCCGTTCGCTCGGGATCCACCCCTCCGCGACGAAGGCGTTCTCCGTCGTCGCGAACGAGAGCGGCGCCTCCGCCTTCCGGGCGCGGATGGAGAGCTTCTCCTCGGCGGCCAGCAGGAAGCCGGCCACGTCGTAGCGCAGGTCCTCGAGCTGGTCCTCGACCGTGTCGAGCTTCGACTCCAACTTCTGCTCGCGGTGTTCGAGTTCGGCGAGCACGTCCTGCGGGTCGCCCTCCTCGTGGGGAACGTCGATGGCGGTGAAATCGGCCTCGACGACCGCGCTCTGGAGGGCGTCCTCGTCGGTCCGCGCGAACGCGGCGACGACGCCGTCCTCGGCGAACACCTGCGTCGCGGCGTCCAGGTCGGCCAGGGCCCGCTCGACACTGTCGGCGTCCCCCTCGCCGACCGCGACCGAGAGCGAGTCGTAGCCCCACAGCAGGTCCAGGTCGATGCCCAGCGTCGCGAAGGGGTCCATCGCGCCGATCTCCTCCTCGACCTCGCGGAGCTCGCTCTCGGTCTCGGTGCGTTCGTCGTCGAGCTCGTTGGCCTCGGTCCGGACCTCTTCGAGCTCCGTCTCGAGGGTCTCGTCGGTGACGATCCGGCTCGGGCCGGCGTCCTCGGGCTCGACGCCGAGGATGCTCTTGAGCGAGCGGACGGTAACGAGCTTCTCGGAGGCCTCGTCGCCCCCCTCCATTGGGTTGCCGTTGTCGAAGCCCTCCCAGCGGCCGTCGTAGTCGTTGAAGTGGACGAGGTGCAGGTCGTGAACGGTCTCGATGACGTCGTCCATGACGGCCTTCGAGCCGGTCACGGACACCTTGCTCATTCGCTTAGGTCTGAACATGCACCGCCTCCTCGAACTGTGTCACGACGTACTCGACGACCTCCTCCTCGCGTTCCTCGGCGCGCGCCTCGAGCGCCTCACGCTCCTCGGCACCCTCTTCGAGGATGCGTTCGCGCTCGGCCTCGATCTCTTCGCGCGCGTCCTCGAGACGCTCTTCGGCCTCCGCGTCGGCCTCTTCGCGGGCCTGCTCGCGGATCTCGTCGGCCCGCTCGCGGGCCTCGGCGATCGTCTCCTCGGCGTCCTCCTCGGCCTCGGCGACGATCTCGTCCGCCTCCTGTTCGGCGTCTTTGACTCGGTCGAGAACCTCTGGCCTTGGCATTTGCTAATCGTGGGGAGATCCGTTCAGGGCCTATTTGGTAGTTGCGAAGTGTCCCCGGTCGAGCGTCCCGAAACGCGTCCACGCGACCGCGTCGCTCGTGGCTCTGGGCCGGCGTCGCTCGACCCCGGTGGCGACACGACCGGCGAGGCGGGGAAAACGGGGGAACTATGCCGATCTGGACCCAACTCCCGTCAATGGCCGTTCAGGACAAGACGCGCGCCCGGATCTTCTACAAGTACCTCTCGAAGGTGTACGACCAGGTCAACCCGTTCATCTGGACCGAGGAGATGCGGACGGAGGCGCTGGGTCTGTTGGACATCGGACCCGACGACCGCGTCCTCGACGTGGGCTGTGGCACCGGCTTCGGCACCGAGGGCATCCTCGAACACACCGACGACGTCCACGGCCTGGACCAGAGCGTCCACCAGATGGAGAAGGCCTGGGAGAAACTCGGCAAACACGATCCGGTCAGTTTCTACCGCGGCGACGCCGAACGGCTCCCGTTCAAGGACGACACCTTCGACGTGGTGTGGTCCTCGGGCTCGATCGAGTACTGGCCCGACCCCGTCGCCGCGCTCGCGGAGTGTCGCCGCATCGCGAAACCGGGCGGGCAGGTGCTCATCGTCGGCCCGAACTACCCCTCCAACACGGTCTTCCAGAAGCTCGCCGACGCGTTCATGCTGTTCTACGGCGCCGACGAGGCCGACCGGATGTTCCACGAGGCCGGCTTCGAGGAGTTCCGCCACGTGACGATGGGCCCCTCCTACAGTCCGGAAGTGGCGATCACGACCGTCGCGGAAGTCCCCGAGTAGTCGGTCCGCGAGTGCGAGAATCTCTCAGTTTGATATCCTCCTCCGCGTTTATACGGAAGAATTCCGAGCGGTGGGAGTTTCAGGTTCGCAGTCCAGTCACCGGACAACCAGTCCGTTCAGGCACGGGTAGTCCCACAACATCAGATGGGTGGACTGCTGGCGGTTCCAAGCCGCCGGTACCCCTATCCTTGACCATGCACGGCGTCCAGATGTTGTTTTTGCCACGTGGACGCCAGCAGGTGCCACCAGAGTCAGGGTATCGTATCGTGTGCTTTGAACAGTCGACACCTCGGCACACCCGTCAAGGATGTGGCGTTCACCGACTGCTCTTTCGGATACTGCCTCGTTATGTGGGTGGACAGGCCACCTCCGAAGGACGATTTGGAATCCGCTCTATTCAGACCGTTCCTACCAGTTAATAGGGCTGCTTGTCACTTAAACACCGGTACTCCGAAACTCACGGGAGTCATCGAACGTAGTTTCTCTCTCAAGTGACGGCGCGTATCCACGGCGTTCACGTCGTGTGCTACGCCTGTTCAGCGTATAATGGGAAGACTGGCGAATGGTTCGCCACCTTTGTCATCAAAATGAGAGGTGGTTGTTATTCAATCAACCACTAGATGGATTGAGCCGAGGAGATAGTCAGAATCGATGTGGTATCTTAAGTATGCCCACGACACAGACGGTACGGCGGTCGAATCACTCAACCTTGCCGAAGAAGGTAACCGGCTCAAACAGGAACAACGCGCTCTCTCGCGGAAAGATGCGAGTCGAATAACTGGAGAAGCAGCGCTAGCGAGTAGCCAAGTACCATTTCGAAATCAACCGCAAGCGGCGTGACTTTCCGCAGAAACTCTCGGCATACTACGTCCGGGAGTACGAACTGGTAGCTATCGAAGACCGCGACGTGAAAGAGATGCTGGACTCGCCATGCAACAGTCGCAACACGGCGTTTGGGGCGTGGAACTCATTCACGAGTATACTTGATGCGAACCCAAAGGCACGCACTTCGTGTAGGTACAACCGGAAGGCACGACCAAAGAGTGTGCTAACTGTGACATTAAAACCAAAATCCGTTATGGGTGCATGAGCACTCCTGCCCTGCCTGTGCTTCGAGGCTGACAGAGATACAAATGCAGCGTGAATATCCTGTTTCATGGGCTTGAAAACCCAGAAGTCGATCACTCCGAAGGTATGCTGTGGAGACTGCGCTCCTTACGAGAACCTCCCCGGTTCCTGCAAAGCACGTCACGAAAGTAGGAAGTCCAACCCTCTGTGAGCGCGTTAACGCGTACAGAGTGCGTAGTTCACCGCCGGCCACCGAACGAGTAGTCTGTCGTGTCGGGGGCATCCCGCGGGTCAGCAGCCTTGTCATCCCTCACGGCTATCAGCAAACGCCCAGTAGCCAACCCGGCCACAAGGATCCCGGCGAGAGCAATACACCCCCACAATAACACCTTCCAGAGGTCCGAAAGAACGACAAACGTCATGATGAGACCGGCAAACGTGGCCGCGCAACCAAGCACGAATAGTGCGTACCAAATTTTTTGGAACATCGTCCACCCGTCGAACCCGCCGTGGTCCGTTTGAGTAACTACAGACTGGCCAAGAGCATAATCATTCATATTACCCACAGACATCAAATCCTGTATTTAACGTTGTCCAGTCATTAACTTCTCCTTGGCCGGAGGGGTGAGTCTTTCGCCTTGAATTTTCCGTGAGCCCTGTACATCTGACTTCAGCCGGAGTATTATATCGCTACCGGAGGTGAGTAGGCGTCGGCTACGTCACCGAGACGGGTACGAGATGGACGAGGGCCGTTGGCTCTGACTCAACCGAACGACTGTGCGGATGCTCACTACGACGGTCCCGAGGCGATCCGCGACGCCCTCAACACGTTAACCTGCAGCCCCGGTGAAGAGGAGACGAGCATTTCAACCGATTGTGAGCCTACTGTAGAGTCGGCCGAAAGTAGTGACGATGTCACAGAGTCAGGGGGATCAGCCGCGGAGCGAACCGACACTCTGACGGATTCATCAGCAGACTTCGCCAGCAAATTCTCCGCTGGAATACAGCGGTTGATGGCGTTGCTCCGAGAAATCGGTCGCGGGATTTGCGCTGAGTCGGAACGCCCGTTCAGCAACAGAAAGACCGTTATTTCCGGCTAGAGAGGGGTGACGGGGCATGTTGAACAAATGTCTTTGTGGGAAGGCAATCACATATTCTCCTCGAAGATCGCACACAGGTGATACCCGCGACCAGATCAACCGGCTGTTCAGAGGCCTCGGTCTCATGCGCGAGAAGAGGATGAACAACACTACGCCAACGGAAGTACCTACGGCGAGAAAACGATCGACCACGTCCTTGGGGACTGACGAGTTCTACCAGCCGACCAGCGGCTTACCCGACGATGGGTCGACAGGCAATGACTCTACGGCCGGAGAGCCCAAGCAGCCGACAGCGGCCGAGACGAGCGATAGTGACGGATCGTCTGAAAACTATGGCTGCGCAAACAGCTATCGGAACTCCAAGCTCGGGAGGAACGCTATCTCTCGGTGATCACCGATCTCCAGTCACAGGCCGAGCGACTCGAGGCGGAGTACGAACAACTAGCCGACGAATGGACTATCTCCGCAGGGAGCTTGAAACCGAGCCAGACGACCACAGTGCCACTCAGACAGTCGGGGCACGCTTGCGACGTTGCTTCCGTTCAGTACCTCCTGTGCCCGGGAGTCGACCATCAAACTAGCAAGAGGTTACACATTCTCCAGTTGAAATTCGGGTAGTGTATTGGATGGGTAAGTGATATTTACCAGCAATTCATCGTAGTACTGTCGCTGGTAAGACGGAAGATGATACACCGGCATCCTGGGTACATCACTGTTTCACGGCCGCTAGTAGGAGAAATCGTATTCTCCCTCTTATCACCGGGCAGCGAGTGGCCAGTACATTGCCCCGCTGCTCCGCAAAATTGCGTGTTTCATAGCATGTACTGACTAAGCAGACGAGCGAACGGACTGAAACTAGGAACTGGCCAATCAGTAGAAACAAGAACACTCCGGAAAGACGGTTTATAACCGCTGAAGACAGCAATTCCGGCCGCGAAATCGTATCGAGAGTGCTGGTGAAACGTATAATATCCGGTGTACAAGCACCATTCACGGGAAAGGACCGTCAAATCGACTATCGATGAAGCGCTTTCACGAACAAAGTCGAGATGTCGATTTCCCGCAAGTTAGAGCCTGAGCCGGGGCTGGGCAGGTATCGACGCCAGACGGACGATAGATGGGAGCCTTCAATTGACGACAGAGCCTATTCGAGAAGCACTGCATTACCCCAGGTACACAGGGGATATACCGCGAATTGGTACTCGTAGACCTGGGTCTGGACCTCGATTGAGCGAGCCGGATTTTGCGTCGTACGGCTCGCGTACGGCTGATTCAATCCGATCCCGTCTGTCCAACTGCGGCAGCCCATAGCCATCTCCACCATCACCACAGTACATTTCCCCAGAGAGGCACTATTGCGGGAGATTGCGGCCGTGTACCTCGATCTGTCGGTCGAACTTTCCCGAGATGCCTCCGAGGGAGTATGCGTACACCCCCGATATCACCCAATTCGAGCCAATGGTCCACCCATGGGACGACTGATAGCTGTTGGCCAACGGATCACCGTTTCTGAGTGGATCGTCACTGGAGTAGGTTTTCTTGACCATTACTTCATGTGGAAAGAGATCGGCGACTCTCGACTGCGTTGTTGCACCGACACCGTGACATCAGGTGAGTCAGGCGGCGTCGTCGCTGCTGTTTCCGGAGCTTGATTTCGGTGTTGCAAGAAGTGTGGGTATGAGGTCAACGCGGCGAAGAATATCGGGCTACGCTACGACCGGAAGCGCAAGCACAGACTCCGCTCCTCGCCCACGTCGGGGGCGGACGCACCAGTAGATACGCGTACAAATAGTGGGACGTTGAACAGTGAGAGTCACCAGCCTATTGCTGGCGGTTGACCACTGGAAGTCCACACAAGGCCCCCCCTCAACGAATGCACCTCGTATGAGATGAGCCAAGTAGGGTGTGTAGTTTACTTGGCGAAGAAGCGTTCGCGGAGGGTTCGACCTCCGCTGGTCGTCACCTCGATGCGGACGGCCTGTTTCGGGGTGAGCGTCCAGAGTTCGCCGTCGTTACCGGTCGATCCGACCCGCTGGCCGTTGATCGTGACGTTGGCAGCGAGGGGGTCACCGGTCCGGTTGTCCGTGACAGTGAGGTGCATCGGGCCGGTCGCGTGCGTGCGGTTGACCGTCAGTTCGACCCCCTCGCTCTCGTTGGTCGTGGCGGTCCAGGGAACGTCCTCAAGGGACTTGGTCTGGAACTCACGGAACGGCGACTCCGAGCGCCCGTCGAGGTACGTACCGAGCGAGCCGTGGGGGTGGCGCAGCTCCACGTGGTAGATGGAGGTGTTGCCGATCCCCTGGACATCCGGCCCCAAGTGGGCGTTGGCGCTGGCCCACGGGTACAGCTCGGTCATCCGCCGGACCGCGGTGCCGACGCCGTTGGGCGAGTCCTCGGTGACGAACCGGTTGGGGCCGACCTGCTCGCGGTTCTGGCCGAGATAGGCCTCGCGGTAGTACTGCGACCGCTCGACCGACGAGAGGACGATCCCCGTCTGCGACGTGACGGTGTAGACGGGGACGGGCGCGCGGTCTCCGGCCATGGAGGCCCCCACCTGGGCGCGGACGGGCCCGTACAGCGAGAGGAGGTCGCCCTCGAGGTTGCTCATCTTCGTGTCCAGGTCCGAGGGCAGTTCGAGTCCCGTCGCGCTTCGGATCCGGGCGAACTGGTCGGCGACGGCGCGGGCGGTGGCGTCGAGCGCCGCCAGCTCCCGCAGGAACTCGCGGGTGTCGACGTCGCCGGAGTTGTGGTCGTCGATGAGCCGGTTCCGGCGGAATTCGAGCTGCTGGACGCGCTCGCCGAGGCGCGCGACCTCTTCGTGGAGGAACCTCGATCGGGCGCGCTCGCCCGTCGTGTTCTCGTAGCGCTCTTCGAACGTGAGCGACGCGTACCGACCTTGGAGACTGGCCACGTCCCGCTGGAGGGCGCCGCCGATGTTCAGCCCGACCCGCTGGTGGTCGGCGGCTTCGACGGCCCCGTCGCTGATCCCGAGATAGTTCGAGGTGTTCTGTTCGGCCGCGTCCATCGACAGCGTGACGGCGTCGGCCGACGCGTTCAGCGGCGGTCCGGCACCGAACCCGAGCGTGCGGTCGGGAACGGGCCCGGAGTCGGTCCCGAGCGAGCCCGCGGCGACCGCCTGTGTCGCCGGTGCCGCGACGAGCAGGGCCAGGACCGCGAGGAGGACAGGGCGGTTCGGAGGCATCGGATACACTCTTTCGTCGCCGGTTACAAAAACCCATCTACTCGCGATACCGCCGCGAGACGCGGAGAGGGCCGCAGACGTTTCAAAAGCAACGGAGACGTTTTAATGAAAAGCGTTTTCCGCTCCGGCCGAAATGAGTCGAGTATGTCCCCGCGGTCGTTCGCCGTCGTCGTCACCGTACTCCTCCTCCTCCCGGTCGGGGTCGCCCCGGCCGCGACGCTCGGGGACGAGGTGGCCGCGAGTCCGGCGGACCACTCCGAGATTGCCGACGCGAACGCCGCCCCGCACAACGGCTCCATCGACCCGGGAGAGTTCGAGATGCGGGTCGATATGGCTGCCGACGGCGACGCGCGGTGGCGCGTCAAGACCGTCGTGTCGGACTCGATCTCGACCGCCGACGAGCGGCAGGCGTTCCGCGAGTTCGTCGACGAGTTCAACCGGAGCGAGTCGCCGCTCCGGTTGAACTCGTTCGTGGAGGCCGCGGACAACGCCAGTAGCGTGACCGGTCGGGAGATGACGATCCGAAACGTCGAACGCCACCACGCGCTCCACGACGACACCGGCGCCGTCTGGGTCACGTTCACGTGGACGAACTTCGGGCGGACGAGCGGCGACCTGCTCGCCATCGACGACGCGTTCAACACTACCTCGGGCGTGTGGCTCTCGTCGCTGCCGGAGGGCGATACGCTGGTGGTCGTCCCGCCGAGCGGGTACGGTATCAGCAGCGCGCCGACGAGCGGCCCCGCCGCGGCGTCGAGCCTCGCGGGCGGCGTCGCCAGGTGGGAGGGGCCACAGGACTTCGGCCAGCGCGGCCCGTGGATCGTCTACTCCGGTGACGCGGCGACCCCGACGCCGACGACCACGGCCGGCCGACCGCCGACGGTGACGCCGACCGGCTCCCCCGGCGGCCCCGCGACGGGCACGGGAACGGTACCCGGCGGCCCCGGCGACGACGGCGACGGCATCGCGGGCGCGCTGCCGTACGTGGTCGTCGTCGTCCTCGGGGGGGCGAGCGCCGCCGTGCTCGTCGCGTACATGCGGCGCGAGGACGACGGGCTGGGCGGACTCGTCGGCTCCGGCGACGACCCCGACGCCGGCGCGGCGGCCGCCGACGGCGCCGTGGCGGACGGCGAGACGGCCGATACCGCCGACGGCGGCGCGTCACCGGCCGACGACGCGGTCACCGCCGGTGCCGCGGGGGCCGCCGCGGGCGGCGCGGGCGCGAGCGGGTCGACCGCCGATGCCGACGCCGACACCGACGCGGAGACGGTCGACGAAGCCGACGACGGCATCGACGAGGAGCTGCTCAGCGACGAGGAGCGCGTCGAGCGGCTCATCGAGCGAAACGGCGGCCGGATGAAACAGGCGGCCATCGTCCGGGAGACGGGGTGGTCGAACGCGAAGGTCTCGCAGTTGCTCTCTGCGATGGACGACGACGACCGGATCGACAAGCTCCGGATCGGCCGGGAGAACCTCATCTCGTTCCCCGACGAGGACGTGACCGACCTCGACTCCGAGTAGGCCGAGTGTTCTCCCGGTAGCGACCCGTTTCGCGGCGAAAACGCCGAACAACGGTCGCCCCCTCGGAAACGTTTAACCGCCGAGCGGGCCAACCCTCGGGGCATGAAGGTCCTCGTCACAGTCACGGACGTGGCGGTCGTCGACGACGAGTTCGAGATCGACGGGCTCGGCGTCGACGAGCGCTATCTCACCTACGAACTCAACGAGTGGGACGACTACGCCGTCGAGGAGGCGGTGCAGATCGCCGAGGCCGGCGAGGGCGTGGA
This sequence comes from Halosimplex pelagicum, assembly GCF_013415905.1. Classification (GTDB taxonomy): domain Archaea; phylum Halobacteriota; class Halobacteria; order Halobacteriales; family Haloarculaceae; genus Halosimplex; species Halosimplex pelagicum. The sequence goes on from NZ_CP058909.1 coordinate 444,307, forward strand.
GGTCGTCACCGTCACCGTCGGCCCGGAACGCTCCGAGGAGACGGTCCGGAAGGCGCTGGCGAAGGGCGCCGACCGCGCGGTCCGGGTCTGGGACGACGCGATCGCCGACCGGGAGCTGCTCGACGCCGAGACGAAGGCCGAACTGCTGGCGGCGGTCGCCCGCGAGGAGGAGCCCGACCTGATACTCTCGGGCGTCCAGAGCGGCGACGACAGTTTCGCCGCGACCGGCGTCACGCTCGCCGAGAAGCTCGGCGAGGAGTGGGCGGCCGTCGTCAACCAGCTCGAACTGGACGCCGACGCGGGCGTCGCCTCGGTCCACCGCGAGCTGGAGGGCGGCGTCGAGGAGCTGACCGACGTGGAGCTGCCCGCCGTGTTGACCATCCAGACGGGGATCAACGAGCCGCGCTACGCCAGCCTGCGGGGCATCCGCCAGGCCCAGAACAAGCCCCTCGACGTGAAGGCGCTCGACGACCTGGGGCTCGACGAGAGCGCGCTGGAGACGCCGCTGCGCTGGACGGCGACGTACGAACCGGAGAGCGAGGGCGATGCGACCGTCTTCGAGGGCGGCGCCGACGAGACGGCGGGCGAACTCGCCGCGGTCCTCCGCGAGGAGGGGGTGGGCCAATGACGGTCCTCGCCGTCGCCGAGCACCGCCGCGGCGAACTGCGCGACGTGAGCCACGAACTCGCGGCCGCCGGTCGCGAGCTGGCCGACGCGACCGATTCGGAGCTCCACCTCGCGGTCGTCGGCGGCGACGTGGAGCGGTTCGGTGAGGATCTCGTCCGCGAGGGCGTCGACGCCGTCCACACCGTCGACCACGGCGAGGAGTTCAACCACGACGTGTCCGTCCAGGCCGTCGAGCAGCTCGCCGACGGGCTGGACCCCGACTACCTGCTCCTGCCCCACACCGTCAACGGGCTGGACTACGCGCCGGCGGTCGCCGAGCGGCTGGGCCTGCCGATCGTGACCGACGCCGTCGACGTGGAAGTCGACGGGGACCTCGCGGTCACCCGCGAGATGTACGGCTCGAAGGTCGAGACGACGATCGAAGTCGGGGCCGACCGCGCCGTCGTCACGCTCCGACCGGCCGAGTGGCCCCAGGCGCCGAAGGGCGGCGACGCCGCCGTCGAGCCGTTCGACGTGACCATCGACGAGTCCGCGGTGCGGTCGACCGTCACCGGCTTCGAAGAGGCGGCCGGCGGCGACGTGGACATCTCCGAGGCGGACGTGCTCGTCTCGGTCGGTCGGGGCATCGAGGAGGAGGACAACCTCGATATCATCTGGGACCTCGCGGAGGCGCTGGACGCCACCGTGTCGGCCTCCCGCCCCGTCGTCGACAACGGCTGGCTCCCGAAGAACCGTCAGGTCGGCCAGAGCGGAAAAGTGGTGACACCCGACGTGTACATCGCGGTCGGCATCTCCGGCGCGGTCCAGCACGTGGCAGGGATGAAAGGCGCGGACACGATAATCGCGATCAACAAGGACCCCAACGCGCCCATCTTCGACATCGCCGACTACGGCATCGTCGACGACCTGTTCGACGTGGTGCCGGCGCTGACCGAGCAGTTCGGCGGGTAGCGTCCGGCGCCGCAGGCGCCGGTTCTCCGCGCGGAACGGAGTGAGGCGCGCTTTTTCGCCCACGTTTTTCGACGAGCGGTGCCCGCAGGGAGCGAAGCGAGCGAGGACACCCGAGGAGAAAAAGGTGGTCGCTATGTGGTGCCGGCGCTGATCGAGCAGTTCGGCGGGTAGCGCCCTCGTCCTCTCCGGACGCGTCCTCGGCCGGCGCCGCGTACGGATCCGTTCTAGCAGAAGACATTTACCGGCGGTCGGCCACCGGGCCGGTATGTCCCGGTGTTTCGTCGCCATCGGCCTGCTCGTGGTCCTCGCGGTCCTGACCGCCGCGGGCGCGGTCGCCAGCCCGCAGCCGGACCCCGTCTGTCGGGCTTGCGGGGGGAGCTTCGCGGACGCCGCCGCCGACCGCGGCTACGACGTGACCGTGACCAACAGCACGGCGACGGTCCGAATCCACGAGAACGGATCGGCGACGTGGACGGTGACCAACCGATTGAACGGGACTGGGGCCGACGCCCTCGCCGAGCCGGACGCCGCCGAGTCGGTCGCTCGCGCGACCGTCAGCGAGGGCCACGGGCTGCCCCACGTCTACGAGGAGGGGTCGCTGACCGTCGAGTCCGTCTCGGTCGAAGGCCGGTCGATAACCGTCGAGTTCACCGACCCCGACGCGGCCACCCGCCGGCTGGGGACGCTCGTCGTCGACTACTTCCACTCCGACGGGGTCCAGGGCGGGTGGATCCTCGACGTCGACGAGTTCACGCTGGTCGGGCCGCCGGGCTCGACGGTTCTGAACGACCCCGCCGCGGCGGTCGACACGGAGCTCTCGACGGGCGACGTGACGGCGACCGTCGACGGCGGGCGCGTCACCTGGCGCGGGTCGCTCGACGAGGAGTACGGCCCGGTGTTCTACGACGACCTCTACGTCGTCTACGGCGACTCGGGGACCGCCGACTGGCGCGTGGCCGGCGCGACGGCGTTGACGAGCGCGCCGATCTGGCTCGGCAACCTCGGCACCTTCGTCGCGCCGACCGCCTTCTTCTATCTCGGAGCGCTGTTCGTCGTCGTCGTCGGCGTCGACGCTCTGCTGTCGCTCGACGCCGACGTTCACTCGCGGCGGATCGCCCGCGCGGTCGCCGCGCTCGGCGCGCTCGCGGCCGCGGCGGTCCCCGTGGTGCCGAACGGACGCTGGCTGGTCGGTCTCGCGGCCGCGTACCTCGTCGTCGGCGGGGGCGCGCTGGCCGCGCCGCGACTGCTCCGGTCCGTCCGCGGCGCGACCTCCCTGGGGATCGCCTCGCTGGTCGCCGTCGGCGGCGTCTCCATCGCACAGACGTCACTCCTGGGCGGAGGCGTCGTCTTCGAGCGGGCGGTCGAGCTGGCGGTCTCTCACCTCCCGCTCGCCACCGGCCTGCTCGTCGGGCGCGCGCTCGGGGAGTATCGCGCCGGCGGCGGACTCCGCCCGGTGCTGTTCGGCGCCGCCGTGGCGCTGACCGGCTGGTTCGTCGCGGGCGCCGTCTACGTCCCCTTCGCGTCGACCCCGTTCGGGCTCATACTTGTCGTCATGGGTGCCGGCGCCGTCGCGGGGGCACTCGCCGCGGCCCCGCTCGTCGCGCTCACCGCGCTGGCCTCCGAGGACCGAGCGGCCGAACCCCGGATGGTCGACGCGCCCGGCGAGCCCGCCGCCGAGTCGTAGAGGGAACGGAACCGCCGCCGAGTCGGAGGCGCCCGCGGAGCCCGGGCGTCGACCGTCGAGCGCACAGCGGCGGTTTCGTCAGCTACTTGCGGGGCTGTTCCTAAGCGTGGGGCGATGGAGTACCTGGAGAGTCGTCGGGGACGCGTCGAGGAGCGGCTGGAGGCGACCCTCGACGCCGTCGAACCCGACGAGCTCGGCGAGGAGGTGCGCCACGTCGTCCTATCGGGGGGCAAACGGGTGCGGCCGACGGTGACGGTGCTGGTCTGCGAGGCGCTGGGCGGCGATGTCGACACCGCCGTCGAGTTCGCGGTCGGCATCGAACTCGTCCACAGCGCCTCGCTGGTCGTCGACGACATCATCGACCGCTCGGAGCTTCGCCGCGGCACCCCCTCGGCGTGGGCGGCGTTCGGCCACGGCCCCGCGATCATCGCCAGCGACGGCCTGCTCGGCGAGGCGTTCGCCCTCTTTTCCTCGAACGAACGGGCGATGCAGGCCGTCTCCGAGTCGATGGTCGAACTCGGCGAGGGCGAGGCGACCGAACTGGTCGCCCAGCCCACCAGCGAGGAAGAGTACATGGAACTCGCCCGCCGGAAGACCGGCGCGCTGTTCCGCGCCGCCGCCGAGCTGGGGGCGATCGCCGCCGAGGCCGACGCTTACACCGTCGAGAACTTCGGCAAGTACGCCGAGCGCGTCGGCGTCGCCTTCCAGATGCGCGACGACGTGTTAGACGCGACCGCCGACGCCGAGGACCTTGGCAAGCCCACCGGCCACGACGCCGCCATGGAGCGCCCGTCGCTCGTGCAGGTCGCCGACCTGACGCCCGAGGAGGCCAACGACAGGGCACACGAGCAGTCGCAAGTGGCGCTCGACGCGCTCGCCTCGGTCGACGCCGAGGACTCGAAGGCGATGGATTATCTCAGCGACCTCGCGGAGTTCGTCGTCGTCCGCGAACGGTAGGCCCTACTCGTCGTCCGCCGGCACGACCGCCTCGGCGCCGCAGTCCGGGCACTCCTCGTACTCGGTGGAAAAGCGCGCGTCGCAGGCTTCACACCGGTAGTCGTGACGCTCATCGGCCGCCTCCTTGGCGCTCTGCTTGAACTCCTCGACCTCCCGGCCGAGCCTGTTGAAGATGCCCATCGGTCGTTCCGTACGAGGCGGCCGACCGGGATAAGCCTCGTGGCGCGCCGTTCGGTCCCGACCCCCTCAGGCACCGTCGAAGTGTACGTCGGCGAAGTCGAGGATGGCGTCGAGATACCCCTCGTCGAGGGTGTGAGCGGTCTCGCGGCGGTAGTGGCAGAGCGAGCCGACGGTCTCCTCGGAGATCTCGTCGTCGCCGTACAGCGGGAGGTCGTCGCCGACCCCCTCGGCGCCGAGCAGCTCCCAGACGGGTTCGGCGGCGCGGACGGCGTCCAGCGCGCGGCCGGGGTTGGTCCAGTAGTCGCGGGCGCCGGCGGTGTCGATCAGCGGCCGGGGCGCGACGAGCGCCGCGAGCGAGTGGCTGTCGACGGGGAGTCGGTCGACCTGCCCGTCGAACGCGGCGTAGGTGTCGGCGAACCACTGGGGGAACGTGCCGATGATGTCGCCGATCCCCTCCTGGTCGTTGTCGCGGTCGAGCGCCATCCCGCCGGTGCCGGACTGGTGGGGCGCGACGAGGCCGATCCGCTCGTCGGTCGCGCCCGCCAGCAGCGCGGCCTTGCCACACCGGGAGTGGCCGAGGACGGCGATCTCGTCGGCGCGGACCGCCTCCATCGGGCGGAGCGCGTCGACGCAGCGCTGGAGGCCCCAGGCCCACGCGGCGAGGGTGCCCCACTCGGTACCCAGCGGGCCCGGCAGGTCGTCGTCGTAGTAGGGGCGGACGCCGGTCGCGGGGTCGCCGTCGTCGGGGTCCACGTCGGCGAGGTGGTAGGTCGCGAAGCCGTAGCCCCGCGAGAGAACGTGCTCGACGCACCAGTAGTCGGCGGCGACGCCGCGCTCGGCGGCCCCGTCCTCGCGGCCGCCGTGTTCGCGGGCGGCGTCGGTGATCGTCACCGCCGGGTCCTCGACCGCGGCGTGGTTCCCGCCCCAGTTCAGCCCGAGCAGGACCGGGACGGACCGGTCGTCGTCGACGGCGTCGCTCGGCAGAAAGGTGGCCATGGTGATCGAGGGCGCGTCGGGCGGGAGGGCCGCGAACGCGATCTCGGTCTCGACGAGCGTCGCCGCGCCGTCGAGAACGCCCGCGGTGCGCTCGCTCGTCGTCTCGATCTCGGGCGCCTCGGGCGCGTAGCCGTAGACGTAGTGGCGGAGGAGTTCGCGGAGTTCGTCGCGGCGCTCGCGCCAGTCGGCGGTGCTCTCGACGGGGGAGCCGTCGCGGAACTCGAGGAGCGGGGGCAGCTCGTCGGTCGGGCGACACCGCGACGGCGGCGCCAGCCCGTCGGCGTCTCGTGACACGTCCGTTCCGATAGCCCGCCAGCGGCAAGGCGTTTGCCCCGCTCGCGCGACCAGCCGAGGTCGGCCGGGCGACGCGCCGCTAGTCGTCGGCGTACTCCTTGCGGAAGCCGCGGAACTCGGTGCGGTGGGCCTCCTCGTCGGCGAGCAGCGTCACGGCCAGGTCCTCGGTGAGCGGGTCGTCGGCGTCCTCGGCGGCGTCGATGAGGTCGTGGTAGGTGTCGATGGCGTCGGACTCCGCGTCGAGGACGCCCTCGATGACGCTGAGCACGTCCGTCGAGTCCTCGGGCGGCTGGAGGCTGTCCTGGTGCGCGGTGAACTCAGCCGAGCCCGGGGGCCGGGCCTCCAACTGCTTGAGCCGCTGGCCGATCTGCTCGGCGTGGGTCAGCTCCTCCTGGATGTCCGTCTGCAGGCTCGCCTTGACTTCCTCGGCGTGGATCCCGTCGAGGACGATCGCGTTCGTCTGGTAGTTCATCACCGTCTCGATCTCGTCGCTGTAGGCCCGCTTGAGCAGGTCGATGACGCGGTCGGATGTCATAACGGTCGGTCCTACGGTCGCCGGCCTGATAGGGGTGGTGTGGGAGGCGTTCGCCCGGTCGCGCCAGCGCCGTCGGGAGACGGTCCCGGGCGGCGACGCGCTGGCGCAGGTCTCCCCGTAGACCGAGCGCGGCGAGTGGGTCCGCGAGCACTTCTCCGGCGAGTACGTCGAGTACGAGGGGCGGACCTACCGCGGGCGAGACCCGCCGCGACGGTCGCCCCGGAGCCGCGACGGATCGGTGGACACATGGGCGACGGCGGGCCAATCCAGCACGATGGACATCGACTGGCGGGCGCGGGCGGGCGAGGTGTGGACCGTCCCGAACCTGATCTCCCTCTCCAGGCTGCCGCTGGTCGCGGGGATCGTGTTCACCCTCGATTCGCCGGTCCGCTACGCCCTGTTCGCGCTGGTCGTCCTCTCGGACGGCGTGGACGGCTGGGTGGCCCGCCGGCTCGACCAGACGACGGAGCTGGGCGCCCTGCTCGACCCGGCGCTGGACAAGCTCACCGCTCTGGTCCTCGTCGCCGCGCTCTTCCCGCGGACCGACCTCGCGCTCGCCTATCTCGCCTTCTTCTTCGCGCGGGACGCCTTCGTCGTGGCGCTGGTACCCCTGGTCCCCTTCCTCGCCTTCGAGACCGAGAAGGTGAAAGCGCGGCTGCCGGGGAAAGTCGTCACGAACCTGCAGTTCCTGGCGATGGTGGCGATGCTCGTGCCGGCCGCGGCCGCCACCGAGGCGCTGCTGTGGGCGCTCGCGGTCGCCTCCGCGGTCGCGATCACCGACTACGTCGTGTTCGTGGCGCGCGAGCAGACCGACCGCGCGTGGGTCCACGACTGGCGCGGAGTGGCGGTCGCGGCCGTCGCCGTTACCCTGACGTTCGCCGTCGTCGTGCAGTCGCTGCTCGCCGAGCAACTCGCCGAGGCGCTGGCGGCGCTGCCGGTGCTGGTACCGACGTGAGGCGGATCTAGAGGAGGCCGCCGTCGCTCCCGTAGGCGTTCATGTCGGCGAACCGGTCGGGGTAGTCGCCAGCGGGGTGGGTGGGCTCGTCGCCCGGGAGGACGACCCGTTTGAACTTGTCGTGGCTGTTCTCCCAGCCGAGATGAGCGAACTCGACGCGGCGTTTGAGCCGGTGAGCGAGGCCGTCGCGGTGGTACATCCGGCGGGGGGCGCCCGTGCGCAGCGCTTCGACGAGGTCGGCCGCGGTGTCGACGGGGCGGTCGAAGGCCACCCAGGCCTCGCCGATGGTGGTCGTGAGGTGGGCGTACGACGAGAGGAAGGTCGGCAGCTCCGACTCGCGGGCGATCTCGCGGGCGCGGCGGTCGTCCCACGGCCAGTGTTTCGGGTTGTACACCTCGACGGCGTCGATGTCGTCGGCGTAGCTCGCGATGTCCCCCTCGGTCATGCTGAGCGTGAGGAACTCGGGGTGGGGGACCAGGATTCCGGCGTCGTGGCCGGCGATCTCGGCCATGGTGTCCTCGAAGGTGAGGAAGTCGGGGACCGGTTCGTCGGGGTCGACGGCGAGGACGTGCTTGCGGGTGGACCACTTGCCGGTGAAGTACTCCCGGCCGGGCACCACCAGGAGGTCGTCGTCGGAGAAGCGAGCCGCGCGCTCGCGGATCGTCGAGAGGTGGGTGAAGTGGGGAGCGTAGACGATGGCGTCGAGGCCGACGGCCTTGGCCCGGCGGACGACCCCCTCGTCCAGGATCTTGACGTGGAGGTCGACGCGGGACTCGCCGTCGGTCGATGCGCCACCCTGAGCCATGCCACGAACTACGCAAGCCGGACTTTATGTGTTACGAAGCCGGGAAGCGCGCCGTCGGGCGACTGCGGGCCGGCGGCGCGTCGCGCGGCGGGTCCCGCGGCCGGCTCGCCGGCGGGACGGCTACCGGAACTTCCGGGCGAGGTCGGCCAGTCCGGCGGCCTTGCGGCCGGCGGCGAGGAAGGAGCCGAGGACCACCATGAAGACGTAGAGGCCCAGCGTCGAGAGCCAGACGACGAGCATGGCGGCGACGGCGGCCCAGTTGTTCAGGTAGTAGAAGGCGCCGATGGTCATCGCGGTGCCGTAGAGGAGCACGAGGTAGGGCCCCCATCCGGTCGCGTGACCGCGCCGTTGGCGCTTGCGGACGTACCGCCTGAGTTCCTCGCGGATGTCGTCGCGGTGGACCGTCTTCTCGTCGATGCGGGTCCGGAGCGACTCCAGTTCCTCGCGTAGCTCGTCGACCTCGGCGTCGACTCCCGCCTCCTCCGACCCCGGGCTCGGGGAGGCCGTGCGCTCGTCGCCCGCGGCGGAGTCGTCGTCGGCACCAGTGTCGGCGGTCATGGGCGCGTACCTCCACCGTCGCCTGGCTCCCCCTTGGTGTTGGTGGTCCGACGGTCGGCCAGCACCGCGTTCAGCGCCGCCCCCACCAGCAGGACCGTCGCCCCCGCGTAGTACCACGTCACCAGCAGGAGGACGACCCCGAGCACCCCGTACACGTCGAACTGCCCGGCCATCCCCGCGTAGAGCCGAAAGCCCGTCCCCAGCAGCGTCCACCCGACCGCGGCGAAGACGGTGCCCGGCACCGCCTCGGCGAGCCCGGCCTCCGTGTCGGGGAAGATCACGAACAGCGGGAAGAAGACGACGCTCAGCACGACGGCGAGCGCGACGGTTCCCAGCAGTCCGGCCAGCGCGACCCCGGCGTAGCTGACGGCGACGCCCACGCCGACGAGCGCCGCCAGCCCGACGCCGACCGCCCCCAGCGCGACCGCCGCGTCGCGCACCTTGCCCACCATCGACTCCGCGGCCTCAGTCCCGTAGATCCGCGAGAACGCGATGTCCAGCCCGCGGAACACCTTCAGCGTACTCCAGGCCAGCAGGACGACGCCGACGAGCGTCGCCGGCGTCGCCCCCGCGGCGTCGACCAGCGTCGACCGGACGAGGTCCTGGCCCACCGGCGAGAGGGCGTTCCCGGTCGCCGCAACGACTTCGGCGGCCAGCTCCGGGCCGCCCAGCGTCGACGCCACGACCAGCAACAGCAGCAGCGCCGGCAGCAGCGACACGAACGCGTAGTAGGCGATGCCCGCCGCCAGGAAGGTGACCTCCCGCTCGCGAACGAGCGCGACGACCCCTCGCCCGACGGCGACGGCTTCCCGCCCGCCCGATCGCGCCCGCTCGTCGACCGACTCCCGTTGCACGCTCTCGTCTGCGTGCCTCGCGCACTAATAGCCGCGGGCTCCGGCCGCCGCCGACCGCTCCGGCGGGCTGGGGGCGCGTCTCGATCCGACGGGCAGACCGCGTGACGAAAGGACCAAGGCGCGCCCGCCGTCCCGTAGGTGTATGGACCGGGGACTCGACGAAATCGTGATGCGCGTGACCGTCGTCGCCCTCGCCGGGGGCTTGCTTCTGGTCGCCGCCGGAGCGGCGGGCGTCACCGGCTCGCTCGCGCTCGCGGTCGCGCTCGTCCTCGTCGGCCTCGCCCTCTATCTCGTCTCGGAGCGGCTCGGCTCGGCCGAGTCGGGCACCGGCCTCGACCCGCGCGCGGTCGCGGCGGACCTGTGGCTCGGCCCGTTCCTCGCGGCCGCCGTCGTCGGCGTCTACCTCGGCGCGAGCGCCGGCGAGGTACAGGCGCTGGGCGGCCTCCTCGGCCTCGTCGGCATGCTCAACTACTTCCTGCGGCCCTTCTACCACCTGCTGTACGGGCTCACCCGGCGCGTCGGCTCGCTGTGAGGGAGCGCCCGCTCGCGAACGCCGTGGGCCGTCAGTCCTCGACGGCGGCGGCGCGCATCTCGGTCACGTCGGCGTCGGTCTTGAACGTCGTGCCGCCGTAGTGGGTGCGCGAGGCCGAGTAGTCGGCCGCCCGCAGTCGCTCGACGAACTCGTCCATGGCGACGGCGCCGACGCCCCAGCGCTTGCAGAGCCGGTGCTGGTCGTAGTGGGTCGGCTCCGCCAGCTCCGCCGCGACCGTCTCGCACAGCTCGCGGGCCTCCTCGGCGGTGCCCATCCCGTCGTCGACTTCCTCGCGGACCGACTCGACGAACTCGGGGTCGCAGGTCCGACCCAGCCAGATCGGACCCGCCGTCTGGATCGCCTCGTCGCACTTCGGACACCAGTCGAGCGGGTCGGCGATCAGCCCGGGCGTCGCCTCGCGGTAGAGACAGTGTTCGCAGTGGTCGACGTGGCCGAGTTCGTCGACGAGCGCGTTGGCCGCTCGCGCGCCCGAGTCCAGCCGGAGGTAGGTGCGAGCGTAGTGTTTCGTGGCGTGGCTGAAGACCGGCTCGGCGGCCAGGTCGTAGCGGGCGGCGGTGCGCACGAGCGCCGAGATCAGCACTCTGAGACCCATCTCGGCGTGGTACTCCGTGTTGCGCGGGACCGTCGAGTAGTGGCGGACGCCGCTCTCGAAGTGGGCGCCACAGAGCGGCGCGGTGTCGGTGGCGGTGATACAGACCAGACGGCTCGCCCCCCGGAAGGCCGCGTCGGCGAAGGGGATGGGGGTGCCGAACGGGTCGATATCGACCACGTCGAACGTCTCCTCGTGCATGAGGGCGTTGGCGTCGCGGTGGACGACTCGGGCGTCCAGGTCGTTGCGCGCCACGTTCTCGCGGGCGAGTTCGACGGCGTCGGGGTCCACGTCGCAGCAGGTCGCGTCGAACCCCTCGGCGGCGGCCCGCACCCCGCGGATGCCGGAGGCGGCGTTGGCGTCGAGATAGCGGGGGGTGCGGTCGCCGTCGCGGTCGGTCTCGGCTTCGAGCGCGCGCAGGACGGCGACGGTGAGGTCGCGGTTGAGTTCCTGAACGGGGTTGAAGAACACGTCGTCGCCGACCCCGGCGTCGGCCTGTTCGGGAACCTCGACCGTCACGTCGCCCTCGGTCACGCGCATACCCCTACGACTCCGGCGACGGCGAAAAGCCATGCGTTTGCCGGCGGGAGTCCGGCGTTCGGCCGCGCCGTCCCCACCGTCTCCGGCCTCAGGGCTCCGAGAGGACGTGAACGCGGTCGGTGTCGAGCGCGAGCGACACCCGGTCGCCGGTCGCCGGCGCCTCGCTCGGGTCGACCCGGAGCGTCACCGACTCGCCGTCGGGCAGGTCCGCGACGGCGCGGACGTGCTCGCCGAGGTAGAACCGCTCGCGGACGGTCGCCTCGAAGGACCCGTCGCCCACCTCGAACGCCTCCGGGCGGGCGACGACGGTGACCTCGCCCTCGTCGCCGTTCGGGGCGGGCGTCGTCGCGTGGCCGAAGTTCAGCCGTCCGTTCCCGGCGGTCGCAGTCAGTCGATTCGACGTACCCACGAAGTCGGCGACGAAGGCGTTTTCGGGCCGCTCGTACACCTCGGCGGGCGTCCCGACCTGTTCGACCTGCCCGTCGTTCATGACGGCGATGCGGTCGCACATCACCATCGCCTCGCTCTGGTCGTGAGTGACGTACAGCGCCGTCACGTCCAGGTCGTCCAGCAGGGCGCCGATCTCCTCCTGCAGTCGGGTCTTGAGCTTCGCGTCCAGGCCCGTCATCGGCTCGTCCAGCAGGAGCACGCGGGGCTCGATGGCCAGCGCCCGCGCGAGGCCGACCCGCTGTTGCTGGCCGCCCGACAGCGTCGTCGGGTCCCGACCCGCGAGTTCGCCGATGTCGAGCATCTCCAGTAGTTCGGTCGCGCGCTCGGCCCGCTCGTCGGCGGGCACGTCCCGCATCTTCAGCCCGAACTCGACGTTCTCGCGGACGGTCATGTTGTCGAACAGCGCGTACGACTGGAAGACGAGCCCGACCGACCGCCGCTCGGGCGGGACGTGCGTGATGTCCTCCTCGCCGAAGCGCACGGCGCCCCGCGTGGGCGTCTCGAACCCCGCGACGGTCCGCAGGGTCGTCGTCTTCCCGCAGCCCGACGGGCCGACGAGCCCGAGCGTCTCTCCCGGTTCGACCGTCAACGACACGTCGTCGACGGCGGTCGTCTCCCCGAACACCTTGGTCACGTCGTCCAGTTGCACTCGTTCGGCCATTATCTGACACCTCCGATAGAGAAGCCGCGCTGGCCGGTCGCCTGCAGCGCGACGGTGACGCCGGCCACGATCAGGAAGTACAGCGAGACGGCCGCGGCCGTCTGCAGGATGGAGCTGTTGGTGATGTTGTTGTAGAGGAAGATGGAGAACGGCCGCGGCCCCCGCGAGTACACCATGTAGGAGAAGTTGAACTCCGCGGCGGCCAGCGTCCAGCAGACGATCGCCCCCGAGAGGATGCCCCGCTTGGCGTTGGGGACGATGACGGTGAGGAAGGTCCGCGGCCAGGACGCCCCCAGCGAGCGGGCGCTCTCCTCTAGCTGGCGCAGGTCCATCGACTCGAACGACGACTGGACCGCGAGGATCATGTAGGGGATCTTCAGCAGCGAGTAGCCGATCACCAGCGCCGCCGCGCTCGGGAGGCCCGGGTAGGTCCGCAGGAAGGCGATCCCGAGGATGACGCCGGGCACCAGCGGGAGGACGGCGGCCGTGTTGAGCCAGCCGACGCCGGGGAAATCGTAGCGGGTCACGGCGTAGGCGATCGGGACGCCGACGACGAGGTTGATCAGCACCCCGAACAGCGCGACTCCGAGGCTGAACACCAGCGACGCGCCCATGATCGTCACCGAGTACCCGCCCGGGAGGTCGATCGTCGCGCTGCCCAGCGCCCGCTGCGCGCCGACCGACTCCTGGAGACCGAGGACGTGCAGCCAGTTGTCGAGCGTCCCCAGTTGCTGCGGGAAGACGCCGGTCCAGTCGCCGGCGAAGGATGCGACGAGCGTGAGCGCGACCGGGGCGATGAGGAAGACGACGGTCACGCCGATGAGCGCCGTGACCGCCCGCCGGCCGACCGCGGCCGAGAGCCGGGCGAGCCGGCCCGGATCGCGGTCGGGCACCGTCCGCCCGGGGTCGCGCTCGGGAACTGTCTCCCCGGTGTCGGTGCTCACGAGGCCACCTCCGCGCTGGTGTAGCGCAGGCCGACGAACGTGAAGACGAGCGTGAACGCGAAGAAGGCGACCGCCAGCGCCGACGCCATCGACAGATTCCACCCGGTCGACAGCTCCTGCTGGAATCGGAAGGTGATCACCGACAGCGCCTTCAGCACGAGGACGGTCCCGAAGATCGCCAGCGCGGTCCGGAAGGTGAGGATGAGCGCGCCGACGACGCCGGGCCGGATCTGCGGGAAGGTCACGTAGCGGAACGTCTCCCAGGGGGTCGCGCCCAGCGCCCGGGCGGCCTCCTCGGCGTCGGTGTTGACCTCGGCGTAGCTCCCGCGCAACAGGAAGGTCGCCCGCGGGATCATCGAGTAGCAGTACCCGAGGAAGAGCCCGGCGATCGCCAGGGTCGTCCCGGGCGGCTGGCCGGTCAGCGCCAGATCGACCGGGTCCATCCCCGCGATCGCGGCGAAGAAGTTCGTCAGCACACCGGTCCGGGCGAACCACACCATGATCATGAACGCGACGACGATGCCCGGCAGGCTGATCGGGAACGAGATGAGCGTTACCAGCAGCCCCTCGCGGGGCAGGTCGTAGTTCTCCAGGCCGTGGGCGATGGCGATCCCGACGGCGACGCTGACGACGGTGGTCGCCGCGCCGAACCACAGCGAGTTCCACACGACCTCGCCGTAGATCGGGTCGGCGCTCACGCCGCTGCCGACGACCGGCAGGTACGCGACCACCGACAGCGCGAGCGTCCGGAAGTTCCCGAACTGGAGGCCCTGAATCGCCGCGGACGACTCCGAGAGGCTCATCCGGACCAGATACACCAGCGGGACGAACGCGCCGACGACCGCCAGGGCCAGGAACGGGGTCACCAGCGCGACGATCCGCCGGCGCTCGCGGTCGCGCTCGGTCTCCGGCGCGATGAGCCGCTCGCTCCGGCTCCGGAGTCGACCGACCAGCTCTCGGTCGTCGAGCGTGGACATCAGTACCCCGTCAGGCCGACGCCCTCGCCGATCGCCTGGATGATGTCCTCCTGGTTGTCGACCATCTTCTCGTAGTCGACGCCGAACTGCGTCTCCTCGTAGCGGCTCTGGGCGGGGAACTCGTCGGGCATGTCCAGTTCGGAGGCGCGGATCGGGCGGACGTAGGCGTCGAGGAACTGCCGCTGGCCCTCCAGCGAGAGCACGTAGTCCATGAACAGTTTCGCCGCGTCGGAGTTGGGCGCGCCGTCGAGCATGCCGTAGCCGTAGGGGTTCTGCATAGCGCCGGACTCGCCGTTCGGCCCGGTCAGCAGGCTCACGCCGACCTGGTCCTCGCCGACGGCGTCGGAGTTGTACTTCAGATCCAGCCCGGTGTAGTCGTACTCGACGAAGGTGACGACGTTGCCGGAGGTGAAGTCGCCCTCGAGGTTCCCCCGGAAGGTCGCGCCCATCTCCTGCAGCTCGCTGTAGTAGTCGACGACCGGCTGTACGTCGTCGAGCGAGCCGCCGTAGGCGTTGTTGATCGACAGCGCGCCGGCCAGCCCGACCGCCGCCTCGGGCGGCTGGAAGACCAGGTCCTGGGCGATGTCGGGGTTCTTGAGGTCCTCCCAGGTCTCGGGCGGCTCGATGCCCCGCTCCTCGTAGATGTCCGCGCGGTAGGTGACCGTCGTGGTCATCTGCCGGGTAGCGGTCATGTGGCCGTTGTCCGTCTTGAGCTGCTCGGGCACCTTATCCCAGTTGGCAGGCTTGTAGTCGGTGGTGTGGTCGTCCTGCATCGCGAGGATGCCGTAGGTGTACCCGCCGTTGTACGCCGAGTGGGTCGGGTCCTGGGCGTTGGCCTTGATGTCCTGGAGCGCCTCGCCCGACGAGCGCTGGTCGTCGTTGAGCGCGACGTCGTACTCGGACTCGAACGACTCCATGATCGCGCCCCAGTTCGACCAGCCCGTCTGGACCGCGTAGATGTACAGCGTCTCCGGGAAGTTCGAGGGGTTGACCGTCGTCTGATAGTCGCCGTAACCCACCTCGTAGCTGCCGGGGGTCGCCGTCCCGCTCCCGCCGCCGGAGACCGAACAGCCGGCCAGGGCGGCCGCGGCCGCGCTCGCGCTCACACCCGTCAGGAACTCGCGTCGTGTCCGTGACATACAGGTCATCCTGAAAGTCTCCCCCGAAAAGGAGTTTCTAAGACCTCTATATGCCTGTCTGTCCCCGTCCGTTCGCTACACACCGACCGATACCGGACGGGAGCGCTACTGTCGGCTATTGAGACGGTGTCCCCGAACGGAGCGACCCGAGTCCCGACCGCTACGAGTCTATCGCCGCGACGACCGCCTCGGCCAGCGCCTCGAAGTCGGCGACCTCCGGGACCACGTCGACCGCGACGCCGGCGTCGGCCGCCGTCTCGGCGGTGGGGTCGCCGATGACGCCGACGGTCGCGTCGGCCAGCCCGTCGAGCGCCTCGGCGCGGACGCCGCGCTCGTCGGCCGCGGCGAGGAAGTTCCGGACCGTCAGCGACGAGGTAAAGAGGGCGCCGTCCAGTCGGCCCTCGGCGGCCAGCTCCGCCGAGTCGCCGGCGTCGGCCGGTCGCTCCAGCCGGTAGAGCACCGTCTCGTGGACGTACGCGCCGGCGGCTTCGAGCCCCGTGAGCAGGACCGCCGAGCCGTGGTCCGAGCGCGCCACCTCGACGCGGGCGCCGCCCACGTCGGCTTCGAGTTCCTCGACCAGACCGGACGAGGAGAACTCCGCGGGGACCCGGTCGACGCGGTAGTCGTGCGCCCGGAGCGCGTCGGCGGTCGACTCGCCGATGGCGCAGACGGTCGCATCGCCGGGTTCCCACCGCTCGGTGGGACCGCCGTCGCCGGCGCGCTCGCCCGCGACCAGTTCGACGCCCGTCTTGCTGGTGAACACGACGTAGTCGGCGTCCGTCCGGGGGACGCCACCGGTCGGGTCGACGGTCAGCATCGGGTCGGCGACGGCCTCGGCGCCCAGCGATTCGAGCGACTCGACCGCGGCGTCCAGCCGCTCGTCCGGCGGCCGGAAGACGGCGACTCGCGGGCGGTCGGCGGCGCTCATCGGCGACGCCCCTCCATCATCGGTCCTCCGCCTCCGCTGGGGGCGCGTCGTCGCCTGCGGGCGCGTCGCTCCCGTACCCGCGGAGGAACTCGACGACGCGCTCCCGTTCGGCGGCCACCTCGCCGATGACGGTGATCGCCGGCGGCGAGATGCCGACCTCGTCGCGGGCGTCGACGATGGTGTCGAGCGTCCCGGTCGCCACTTGCTGATCGGGCCAGGTCGCGCGCTCGACGAGCGCGACGGGCGTCTCCGGGTCCATCCCGGCCTCGCGGAGCGCCGCGGTGTAGTCGGGCAGTTTGCCGACGCCCATCAGGACGACGATGGTGCCGCCGGTCGCGGCCAGGGCGTCCCAGTCGACCGCCGACTCGTCCTTGGTCGGGTCCTCGTGGCCGGTGACGAAGGAGACGGAGGAGGCGTGGTCGCGGTGGGTCGCCGGGATTCCGGCGACCGCCGGGCCGGCGATGGCGGAGGTGACGCCCGGGACGACCTCGAAGGGGACGCCGTGGTCCGCGAGGTAGGCGGCCTCCTCGCCGCCGCGGCCGAAGACGAAGGGGTCGCCGCCCTTCAGCCGGACGACCGTCTTCCCGTCCTCGGCGAGTTCGACCAGCCGCTCGTTGGTGACCGACTGGGGCGTCCGGTCGCCCCCCGCCCGCTTGCCCACGTCTTCGCGTTTCGCCTCGGGGATCAGTCCCAGAATTTCGGGGCCGGGGAGCTTGTCGTGCAGGACCACGTCGGCCTCGTCGAGGAGCCGGCGGGCCTTGACGGTCAGCAGGTCCGGGTCGCCCGGGCCGGAGCCAACGAGGTAGACGGTGCCGGTCATTCCTCGCCACCCGCGTCGGCGTCGTCACCGCCTCCGTCGCCCCCCACGGCGGCGCCGCCGTCCTCGTCGGGCGTGTCCGGCGAGGCGCTGGCGGCCCCCGAATCCTCGCCGGCCTCCCGGCGCGCCTGCTCGATCAGGTCCGCGGCGCCGGCGTCGGCGAGATCCGCCGCGAACTCGCGGGCGGCCTCGGCGTGGTTCTGGACGGGCAGCTCGCGCGTCTCGCGCACCTCTTCGTCGCCCTCGCGGTCGAGCACGCGGACGCTCGCGCGGACGACCGACCCCTGGAGGACGGCGTAGATGCCCACGGGCGCGACGCAGCCGCCGCCGAGTTCGCCCAGGATCGTGCGCTCGACGGTCGCCTCGACCCGCGTCGGCGAGTGGTCCAGCACGCTCCGCAGGTCCTCGGCGAGTTCGCCGTCCCTGGCCGTGACCGCCAGCGTCCCCTGGCCCGGCGCCGGGACAAACGTACCGGGACCGAGCTGTCGGTGCTCGACGTGGTGGAGCAGCCCCGCCCGCTCCAGCCCCGCCTCCGCGAGGACGATCGCGTCGTACTCGACGTCGGGGTCCTGCTCCAGCGCCCGCCGCTGGAGTTCGGTCAGGTCCTCGAACCACTCCTCGACGGTCCGGTCGTACTCCGAATCGTCCTCGTCGTCTTCCTCGTCCTCGTCGCCGTCGTCGAGCTGTTTGTACTCGGCCATCTCCTCGATTTCCTCGTCGGCCTCGGCGACGACCCGCCGTTCGTGCTCGGCCAGCAGCGGCGGCGCGAGCAACTTCTGGATGCGCGTGTCGACGTTGCCCCGCAGGGGCTGGACATCCAGGTCCCCGCGCTCGGCGAGCAGCTGCGCGCCGCGGCGGAGGCTGGACGTGCCGACCGTCGCGCCCTCGGGCAGCCCCGAGAGGGAGGCGCCGTCGCGGGTGACCAGCACGTCCCGCGGCGCGGCCCGTTCGGGGACGCCCGCGACGACCATGTCCTCGGGCATCTCCGTGGGCATGTCCTTCATCGAGTGGACCGCGGCGTCGCAGTCGCCGTCGAGCACCTCCTCGTCGAGCGCGCGGACGAACGCCCCCGTCTTCCCCAGTTCGTGGATCGCCTCGTCGGTGATCTGGTCGCCCGTGGTCTCGACCTCGACGAGTTCCACGTCGAAGCGGCGGTTCTCCAGGCGCTCTTTGATGGTGGCGGCCTGCCGCAGCGCGAGCGCGGACCCGCGAGTCCCCAGCCGGAGCGTCGTACTCATTACCTCTCAGTGGTCGGGCCGTGGTGAAAAGCACACCACTTCCGCGCTCGCTCGACGTTCCGTTCGATGTGCTCGTTTATCGGTTGTTTCTGTTGGATAGGGTGTGAAAGCAAGTCGACCGACAGCGACCGCACTTGACGGAGACGGCAGGCGATGAAAGCCCTCGCTGCGCTCGCTCTAAACCGCAGTGACCGCACTTGACGGTGAGCGATGAAAGCCCTCGTCGCGCTCGCGGTCGCTGAGCGGGATATCCGCGCTCTCCGCACAGCCCGCGCGGATAGTGGCCCACTCAGGCGACTGAACAAGCGCGAGCGCGCCTCGCCCTTTCAGTCCGCCAGGGACCGCCACCGCACGGTACCGCAACCGCCCCGCACAGCACCGCAGACGGCCACGAGCCTCCCCAGCCGATTCGCTCGCCTGCGGCTCTCTCATCCCTCGCGCGGCTACGTCGCGCGCACGAGAGCGCGCGACAGCACGCGCCGACCGCACCGCGACCGCTCGCCGCAACAGCCACTCCCTGCAGATAGCATCCGGCGCCGCAGGCGCCGGTTCACCGGCTGCGAGGGAGCGGAGCGACCAACGCAGCCGGCTTTTTTCACCCATGTTTTTTGCCGGGGGTCGAGGTGCGAGCCCGCCGGCTCGCGCCGACGCCCCCGGCAAAAAGATGGCTGTACTGAACGCCGTCGACGGTTCTGCAGACCGTTCCGGCGACGGATCGGGCGACTCGTTCCGACACCCGCAACTTTTTGCGACGGCCGCGAGCCTCCACGCACATGCGACTCACCGGCCCCGCCGACGCGAACGCGGCCGTCTTCGACCCTGAGACGGCCGAACTCGCCGTCGAGCGCGACGGCACGACGCTCGTGGCGCCCTCCGAACTCCCCGTGGAGAAACTCGCCCGTCAGCTCCACGGCGTCGACTGGACCGGCGCCGCGGTGTCGGTCGACGACCCCACCGAGGTCGACGAGACGTACGCCCTCCCGAAGGGGAAAGCGCGCGAGCGACGGCACCGGGCGGTCGAGCGGACGGTCACCTACGACCACCCCGATGCCGACGGCGTCGTCGAGGTGGACCTCCGGGCCGCCGCCGAGGGCGTCGCCTTCCGATTCCGCGTCACCGGCACGGCGATGCAACGACACACCGGCGACGAGACGACCCTCTCGCTGCCCCGCGACACCGCCACGTGGCTGATCCCCTTAGACGAGGCCCACGAGGCCAGCGCCCGCCAGCAGCCCGTCGTCGAGACGGGCGGAGAGTACTGCACGCCCGGCCTGTTTCGGGTCGACGACGAGTGGCTGCTGCTGGCCGAAGCGGGCGCCGACGGCGACTACGCCGCGGCCCGCCTCGTCGCCGAGGAATCGGGACCGGGGATGACGTTCGGGCTCCCGCAGACGCAGATGAACGCCCACTTTCCGCTGGAGACGCCCTGGCGCGTCGCGATCACCGGCGACCTGGCCGACATCGTCGAGTCGACGCTGGTGACCGACCTCGTCGACGACGCCGGGTTCGACGACGAGTGGGTCGAACCGGGCCGCGTCGCGTGGTCGTGGTGGTCCGAATCGGACAGTCCCGACGACTTCGAGCGCCAGCGCGAGTATATCGACTACGCCGCCGACCGCGGGTGGGAGTACGTCCTCGTCGACGCCGGGTGGCCGCGCCGCCGCGCGGAGATGCCCGACCTGATCGACTACGCCGACGAGCGCGGTGTCGACGTGATCCTCTGGACCCACTGGACGGACGTGAACACCGAGTCCAAGCGGAGCGAGCGCCTGCCGACGTGGGCCGAGTGGGGCGCCGCCGGCATCAAGGTCGACTTCATGGACGCCGACGACCAGGGCCGGATGGGGTTCTACGACGACCTCGCCGAGGCGGCCGCCGACCACGAACTGCTGGTCAACTTCCACGGTTCGGTCGTGCCGACGGGCCTCCAGCGCCGCTACCCCCACGTCATGACCTACGAGGGCGTCATGGGTGCCGAGTACTACAAGTGGTCCACCGTCACCCCCGAGCACAACTGCACGCTCCCCTTTACCCGCAACGTCGTCGGCCCGATGGACTACACGCCGGTGACTTTCTCCGCCGACGCCGCACAGACGACGCCGGGCCACGAACTCGCCCTCTCGGTCGTCTTCGAGTCGCCCCTTCAGCATTTGGCCGACTCCATCGACGAGTACGCCGCTCGACCCGAAGCCGAGGGGTTCCTGGAGCGGGTGCCCGCGGCCTGGGACGAGACGCGCCTCGTCGGTGGGCACCCCGGCGTCGAAGCGACCGTCGCCCGCCGGTCGGGCGAGGAGTGGTTCCTCGGATCCATCACCGCGGGTCCACAGCGCATCGTCACCGTCGACTGCTCGTTCCTGGGGAGCGGCGCGGCCGACCCCGGCGACGAGTGGACCGCCCACGTCGTTCGAGACGAGGGAGACGGAACGCTCGAATCGGAGGAGTGGACCGTCACCGGCGAGGAAGCGCTGGACGTGGTCGTCCCCGAGAACGGTGGGTTCGCGGCGCGGTTCACACAATGACGATCGAAGAGCGGACTCGCGAGGAAGTCGACCGTCGACTGGCCCGCCTGAAAGAGGAATTCGGTCAGTTCCCGGTCGTCGAGGAGACCGCCGAGAACGACCCAGAGTTCTTCGAGTCGGGCGTCGAGATGGTCGAAGAGGGCTGGATCGGCGACGCCGGCGCGTTCGTGACCGACGACGACGATCGAGCGCTGCTGATCCGCCACGAGTCCGAACCGGAGAAGTGGGGCACTCCCGGCGGCGGTCACGAACCGGGCGAAAGGATGGCCGAGACCGCCCGCCGCGAAGTCCGCGAGGAGACCGGGGTCGACGTCGAACTAACGGGAGTCTTCCGGGCTCGGCGGAAGACGGCCGTCCACGCCGACGACCCCGACCGGCGGTTCCAGATGCTCACCGTCTGGTTCGACGGGGACACGCGGGAGGCCGAGATCGACGTCGGCGACGACGAGATCGCCGAAGCGCGGTGGTTCGCGGAGCCACCGGACCGGGTTCACGACTTTCTGGAAGCTCGAATCGTGACGTGGGCAGAGCGGCGGTAGCACGATATCGACCAGTCACAGCCACTCGCGTCCGGTCTTCTGTAGCCCCTCGACCTCCTCGTGCGGATAGACCTCCGCCATCGCGTCGACGATCGCGACCAGTTCGGTCACAGAGACGGATTCGTCCTCGAAGAACAGCACGGCGTGGTATTCCCCGGGCGAGAACCGAGCGACGAAATCGTCGTCGTACGTGACGATCGTTCGGTCGGTCTCGACCGAGTATCGGGCGAGATCTGCGTCAGATGCCCCCTTGCCGAGTTCCGGAATCGAATCGACGTGCTCGGTATCGTGTCCCGACGCAGTGAGGCGGTCGGTCGCGCCGTTCTCGATGTTCTCGTCGAGCAGCAGCCGGTACCCCACGATTACTCGTCCGGCGGCCTGAGCGTCGTCCGGTCCTCGGCCTCGGCGATCCGCTCCTCGTGCCGTTTCTCGACGGTGTCCATCTCGTCGGGATTACGATGGTAGTAGGTGAGCGCCGCGTACACGTCCGCGAGTGGGAGGTCGTATCGATCGGCCACCGACGCCGGGGAGAGGCCGCGGGCCTCGACCTGTTCGCGGAGGAAGCGGACGGTCAGGCGCGACCCCTCGACGTGAGGCTCGTCGTGTATCTCGGAGTCCTCGCCCGGGACGATACCGCTCACCTGTTCGGTCGCCATCTACGTCGAAATTGCGCGGTTTCGGATTTAAACCTTCGCTGGCAGCGAATGGTACCCTTCTGCTCGAGACTCTCCTGTTCGGGTGTTGGTCGGCGGTCGGATCGGCTGTTCCGGTCCAGATGGGTCCGTTACGTCCGGAGATTCGTGACCTGCATCACCGCTTCGAGCGCGTCCGTCTCGAAATCGCCGTCTGCGACGACCAACTCATCCCCGGTCGACCGAGCAGTCGCGGCGATCAGTAAGTCCGCCGTCGCCAGTCGATCGCCGTCGTCGATCAGTTCGTCCTGAAGCCGAGCCGCCTCGATGGCGACGGATTCGTTCAGGTCGAGCGCCTGCACGCCGGCGAAGTCCTGACGGACCCCGACGATGTCCGTGTCGCCGCTCCCGAGACGGCCGTTGATCACCTCGAAGACGCACATCGTCGACGTGAGCCACGGCTCGCGACCCTCGATGTACGCTCGAACTGAATCGTCGCCGCGGAGATACTGGATGATAGCCGACGTGTCCAGAAACGTCATCGGTCGGGGCGCTCCCGCCCGTCGCGGAGGTGTTTCATCGCCTCGTCCGCCGCCTCGTCGCCCCAGGCACCGAAGTTCATCGGCTCGCGGCCGCTCGTGATCCGCTGGAGAAACTCGTCCCACGTCTCGTCGTCCCGCTTCAGGCCGTCGAGCCGCGCTTTGGTCTCCTCGTCGACCGGTATCGATGTCCGGCTCACGTGAATTTATTGGGAATTCACCGGTCAAAAACCTTTGTTCGCGAGAGGGCGGATCCGATCGACAGCGGCCTGCGATTCCCGTGACCCCGGCACTCATACCCCGCCCGCTCTCACCCCCAGCCGATGACGGGGACCTTCGTCGCGCTGGAGGGGACCGCGGGAACGGGCAAGTCGACGTTGCTGGACGCACTGGCCGACGAACTCCGCGAGCGCGGCGAGTCGGTCACGACCGTCCCGGAGTTCGCCGACGGGTCGATCGGCGAGTTCGTCGTGGACGAGATCGTCAGCGGCGACGCCGCGCAGTTCCGCGAGCGCGCCCTCTCGCTGACGGCCGGGGCGCTCGCGAGCGTCAGCTACCAGGCCGAGACCGAGATCCGGCCCGCGCTCGACGAAGGGGAGATCGTCCTCACCGAGCGATTTCTGGACAGCGTCGCCGTCTACGACACCCCCTTCGTCGCCGAGCGCGAGGGCGTGTCGATGGAGGGGGCTCTCGCCGAGTTCCGCGCCGCGATGCCGGTCGAGCCGGACCTGACGGTTCTGCTGACAGTCGACGAGGAGACACACCGCGAGCGCCTCGCGGCCCACCGGCCGGAACTGCTCGACGACGGCGCCGTCCCCGACCGACGCGGCGAGCGCGAACGGCGATACCGCGACCTGCTGGCCGACCGCGAGGACGCCCTGGTCTACGACAATTCCGGCGACGTGTCCACCGCAGTCGCAGAAATTGCCGCGGAAATCGAACGATAACCGACGATTGCCGCCGCGCAATGGACACAGTTATTCGGGGAGACGTGTAACGCCACGTCACCAGCTATGCGTCACGCACACACGATGCAGGTGATCCGATGCGAGTCGTAGTGAAGTTCGGGGGCACGAGTCTCGGCAACGGCGAGCGCGTCACGCGCGCGGCCGACTCCATCGCGGCGGCCATCGAGAACGGCCACGAGGTCGCCGTCGTCGCCAGCGCGATGGGGTCGACGACCGACGACCTGCTCGACGACATCAACTACGAAGCCGAGGACGCCGACCGCGCCGAGATCGTCTCCATGGGCGAGCGCACCTCCGTCCGGATGCTCAAGGGCGCGCTCGCCGCTCGCGGCATCGACTCCGACTTCTTCGAGCCCGGCAGCGAGGGGTGGCCGATCATCACCGACGAGTACGGCGAGGTCGACGTCGACGAGACGAAGAAACGCGCCAGCGCGCTCGGCGGCCAGCTCTCGGACGTGGTCCCGGTCATCACCGGGTTCCTCGCCCAGGACCTCCAGGGCAACGTCACCACCCTGGGACGGGGCGGCTCTGACACCACCGCCGTCATGCTCGGCAAGTTCATGGACGCCGACGAGGTCGTCATCGTCACCGACGTCGAGGGCGTCATGACCGGCGACCCCCGCGTCGTCGAGGGCGCCCGCAACGTCGGCGAGATCACCGTCGACGAGCTTCGCTCGCTATCCTTCCGCGGCGCTGAAGTCGTCGCCCCCTCCGCGCTGTCGTACAAGGACGCCGATCTGGGGGTTCGCGTCGTCCACTACCAGCACGACGACCTGCTCACGGGCGGCACGTCCATCGAGGGGGAGTTCCAGAACCTCATCGACCTGCAGGAGGACCGACTGGCCTGCGTGACCGTCGCCGGCCGCGCCATCCGCAACAGTCCGGGCATCCTCGCCGACCTCGCCGCCGCGCTGGGCGACGAGGGGATCAACATCGAGGCCAACTCCTCGGGGATGGACTCGATCACTTTCTACGTCGACGCCGACGACGCCGAGGACGCCGAGGCGCTGTTGCACGACGAGGTTGTCGACGGCGACGCCCTCTCCAGCGTCACCGTCGAGGACGACATCGCCGTCGTCCGCGTCACCGGCAGCGACCTCCCCAACCAGCCCGGCATGGTCAAACGCACCGTCGACCCCGTCTCGGAGGCCCACATCCATCTCTACGACGTGATCACCTCCGCGACCTCCGTCTCCGTGTTCGTCCCCTGGGACGACCGCGAACAGACGCTCCAGCTCGTCCAAGACGTGTTCTGAGCGGTCCGCGCCCCAGTCTCCGCTCTCCGCCCGACCGAGCCGCCGGCTCGTCGCCGTCCCGACCGCCGACCGGTACGACCCCCTGACGGCTCCCCACCGGTCAATAGCCCTCCCGAACAGTCGAACGGTCACAGTATCCTATATATTACCGCTGTTTATATATGGGGAGACTGCAGTGGCGGCCATGAGTCAGGATTCGGGGGACGGCCCGGGGCTGGCCGGGCTGCTCCCGCGGGCGGTCAGGGAACGGTTCGCGTACAAGTTCTTCGGGTCGGTGCTGGTGGTGATGGTCCTCACGGCGGGTCTCGGTGCGGTGCTGTTCGGGACGACGACGGCGACGCTGACCGACCGGACGGAGTCCCAGCTGGAGTCGACCGCCCAGCTCCAGGCCGAGGGGCTCGACCGCTGGATCGAGGGGCTGCGACATCAGACGCGACTCGTCTCGCAGGCGCCGCCGTTCGTCCGCGACAACCGCTCGGACATCGACTACCACCTGTTGCGCCAGCAACAGCGCTACAGCGAGGACATCCTCGACGTCCACTACGTCCACTCCCACAGCCGGGAGGTGCTGGTGAGCACCAACGGGAGCGTCGAGGGGACGAACCTCTCGCGAGCGGGCGTGCCGTGGGCGCGCGACCGCGCGACGACCGTGGGGCGGGTGACCAACGTCGCCGAGCGCGTGTTCGTCGCGACCGAGCCCTACGAGTCGCCGGCGTCGGGCCAGCGGGTGCTCGCGTTCGTCAGCGCGCCGCCGAAAAATACCGAGAACCTCGTCGTCGTCGAGGCCAACCTCACCGCGTGTGGCCGGTCGTTCGACCAGCCCGACGAGGCGGGCTACACGACGGTCCACGGCGGCGACGGCGCCCCGATCTGTGGCGGTGCGTCCGCCGGGGCGGCGGGCGGCGCACCGGCGCCCGACGCCGCGCTGGCCGCGAACGACTCCGGGTTCGCGACCGCGGGCGAGGAGGTGCTCGGCCACGCGACCGTCGCCGGCACCGGCTGGACCGTTCTCACGCACGTCCCGAAGTCGGCGGCGTTCGGGCTCCGCAACGACATCGCGACCAGCATGGGCGCGCTCGTCGTCGTCCCGCTGATCGCGCTGGGCGTCGTCGGCGTCGTCATCGGCCGCCGCGCCGGGTCCCAGCTCTCGACGCTGACCGAGAAGGCCGCCGCGATGGGCGACGGCGACCTCGACGTCGACCTGGAGAGTTCCCGCGCCGACGAGTTCGGCCAGCTCACCCGCGGGTTCGCCGAGATGCGCGACGCCCTCCGGGCGCAGATCGACGAGACCGAGACCGCTCGCGAGGAGGCCGAGGTCGCCCGCGCCGAGGCCGTCGAGACCAACGAGTACCTCCGGGAGACCGCCGAGCGCTACTCGGAGGTCCTCGCCGCCTGCGCCCGCGGGGACCTCACCCAGCGGATGGACCCCGACGGCGAGAACGACGCGATGGACCGCATCGCCGCCGACTTCAACGAGATGGTCCGCGAGCTGGAGCTGACGACCGGGCAGCTCCAGACGTTCGCCGAGGAGGTCGGCGACGGCGGCGAGGAGGTTCACGCCAGCGCCGAGACGGTCAAGGAGGCCAGCGAGCAGGTCGCCGAGTCGATCCAGCGGATCTCCGACGACGCCTACGAGGGGAAAGAGCGCCTGGCGACGGTCTCCCAGGAGATGGACGCGGTCGCCGAGGAGCTCGAACGGATCGACGCCGAGCGCGAGGACCTCGACTTCGAGGAGGCGCTCGTGCGGGTCCGCACGGTTTCGAACCTCGTCGACGAGGCCGCGTCCGGCGGCGAGACGGTCGTCGAGGAGAGCGAGACGGTCGCCGGCGCCGCCGAGGAGCAGGCCGCCGAACTCGCCGAGGTGTCGGCCCGCGCCCTCGAACTGAAACGCACCGCGAAGTACCTCGGCGACGGCATCTCCCACTTCGAGACGGAGGCCGAACACGAGTTCGTCTTCCAGACCGGCGACGGCGCCGACGCCGACGCCGCGGTGTCGAGCGACGCCCGCGATGAGTGACCCCTCGTCCCGTCGGAGTCGACCCCGTGAGCCGGCCGCGAGCGCCCCATCGACTGCCGCCGCGGTTCGACGGGAAGCGCTCGCCGACGAACGGACCTGCCCGTCACGGGCCGGACGCGCCCACCGGCGCACTCACCTGTCGGACACGAAATAAGTCGCTGGCGGGCGGAGAGCGGGTATGCGCTCGTACGCCACGCGGATGGCCACCCCGCTCGATCTCCCCTCGCGCGAGGAGCGCGCGGCGGCGCTCGAAGCGGCCGGGTACAACCTCTTCGACGTCGACGCCGACCGGGTGTTCGTCGACCTGTTGACCGACAGCGGCACCGGGACGATGAGCGACGCCCAGTGGGCCGCCCTGCTCCGGGGCGACGAGTCCTACGCCGGCTCCGCGTCGTTCCGGCGGCTCCGCGAGGCCGTCGACGAGGTGATGGGCTTCGACCGCGTCGTCCCCGCCCACCAGGGACGGGGCGCCGAGAACGTCCTCTACGGGACGCTCGTCGCCGAGGGCGACCGCGTCCTCAACAACACCCACTTCGACACGACCCGGGCCCACGTCGTCGCCAACGGCGGCGAAGCCGTCGACTGCCCCGACCCGGCCGCCGGCGACCCCGACGCCGAAGCGCCGTTCAAGGGGAACTTCGACGTGGCAGCCGGCCGCGCGCACGTCGGCGAGGTGGGCGC
Organism: Halosimplex pelagicum; assembly: GCF_013415905.1. GTDB lineage: Archaea > Halobacteriota > Halobacteria > Halobacteriales > Haloarculaceae > Halosimplex > Halosimplex pelagicum. The sequence goes on from NZ_CP058909.1 coordinate 471,690, forward strand.
GGAGAACGTGCCGGTCGTCGTCCTGACGATCACGAACAACTCCGCGGCGGGCCAGCCGGTCAGCGTCGCGAACACCCGCGCGGTGGCCGCCTTCGCCGACGAGATCGACGCCACCTTCGTCATCGACGCCTGCCGCTTCGCCGAGAACGCCCACTTCGTCACCGAGCGCGAGGCGGAGTTCGCCGACGCGACCGCCGCCGAGGTCGCCCGCGAGCAACTGGGCTCCGCCGACGCCGTCGTCATGAGCGGCAAGAAGGACGGCCTCGCCAACGTCGGCGGCTTCGTCGCCGTCGACGACGGCCTCGACGACCTGTTCGAACGGGCGAAACAGCGGGCGATCCTCTACGAGGGGTTCCCGACCTACGGCGGGATGGCCGGTCGGGACCTCGAAGCGATGGCCGTCGGCCTGCGCGAGGCGGTCGACGACGACTACCTCGCCCACCGCGTCGGCCAGGTCGCCGAACTCGGCGCCGAACTCGCCGCCGCCGGCCTCCCCGTCTACGAACCGGTCGGCGGCCACGCCGTCTACGTCGACGCCGGCGAACTACTCGACCACGTGCCCTCGTCGGAATTTCCGGGGCAAGCGCTCGCCTGCGAGCTGTACCTGGAGGGCGGCGTTCGAACCGTGGAACTCGGGAGCTTCGCGTTCCCGGAGACCGACCGGCCGGAGTACGTCCGCTTCGCCGTCCCGCGGCGCACCTACCACCGCGAACACTTCGAACACGTCGGCGAGACGGCCGCCGCGGTCGTCGACCGGGCCAGCGAACTGACGGGGTTCGAGGTGGTATCGGAGCCGCCGATGGCCGAGTTGCGCCACTTCTCGGCGGATCTGCGACCGCTGGACGCCTGAGGCGGGACGCCCCCGGGCGAGGAGTAACGGGCTGATTCGAACGACAGGCCGTGCTCAGTACAGCCATCTTTTTTGCCGGGGGCGTCGGCGCGAGCCGGCAGGCTCGCACCTCGACCCCCGGCAAAAAACATGGGTGAAAAAAGGCCGGCTGCGTTGGTCGCTCCGCTCCCGCGCAGCCGGTGAACCGGCGCCTGCGGTGCCGGATGCTATCTGCAGGTAACGGCTGTTGCAGTTACGGTGAGCGGTGCGGTCGGCGCGTGCTGTCGAGCGTGCCCGCCGCTTGGCGGGCCGCTCGAAATAGTCGCGCGAGGGATTCGCGACTCGCGTGTCGCGAATCGGCTGGGGAGGCTCGTGGCCGTCTGCGGTTGCTGTGCGGTGCTGTCCCTGGCGGACTGAAAGGGCGAGGCGCGCTCGCGTCCAGTTCAGTCGTCTGAGCGGGCACTATCCGCGCGGGCGGTGCCGAGAGCGCGGATATCCCGTCTCAGCGACCGCGAGCGCGGCGAGGGCTTTCATCGCTCACCGTCAAGTGCGGTCACACTCACTCCGTTTTCTTCCACGACAGATCGAACAGAAACAACTACTCAACAAACAGGTCGAACCGAACGGATGCGAACTCCCGGACCCAAATCCCGAAGTAGCTGTACTCGCTGTACTACCCATGGTAGTCCCGCCGTGGCCGGTGGTGGCGTCGTTCGCGGCCGCGGGCGGGACGGCGCTGTTGGTCCGGTATCTCTGGCGCTATCGCGGCAAACCCGGCGCGGACTGGTTCCTGGCGAGCCTGAGCGCACAGGCGACCTGGAGCCTGTCGTACGGCGTCGCACTGGTGACGTTCGCCGAGCCGATGCGGTGGGCGCTGGAGGTGCTCTCGTGGGCGGCGATGGCGGGGACGGGCGTCTACTTCCTGGCGTTCGCGCTGGCGTACACGGGCCGCGGGGGCGTCGTCGACCGGGCGCGGGTCGGGTTCGCCGCCTTCCCGGCGCTCGTCGGGCTGATCGGGGCGACGAACCCGGTCCACGGGCTCGCATGGGTGGACTTCGAGGTGGTTCGGGTCCTCGGCGTCGCGGGCGCGACCTACGACATGCGGCTGTGGGCGCTGCTGTCGGCGACGGGAGGCGTCCTGCTGATCACGGTGGGGAGCCTCCTGTTGTTCGACACGGTCGTCAGCTACGGGCCGCTGTATCGGCGGGAGGCCGTGGCGGTGGGGCTGTCGACGGTCCCGCCGGTCGCGGCGGTGCTGGCCTGGCTTCACGGTGTCGGCCCGGTTCCGGAGCTCAGTTTCGTCACCGTCGCCTTCCTCCCGCACGTCGCGCTCGACGCCTACGCGTTCGTCGGCAGCGACATGTTCGAGTTCCACCCGGCGACGCGGCGGGTGGGCGAGCGGGCGGCCATCGACGACCTGGGCGCGCCGGTGGTGATCGTCGACGAGCAGCGGCGGGTGGTCACGCTCAACGGGGCGGCCGAACGGGCCTTCGGCGTCGAGAAGGCGGGCGCGCTCACCCGGCCGCTGGCGGCGTTGCTCGGCGAGGAGGGGGCCGACCCGGCCGAGGCCGAGACCGCGACGGTGCAGTCGGGCGGGCGGCGGCGGGTCTTCACGGTGACGACGACGCCGCTGACCGACGCCGGCGGGACCCACGTCGGGTACACCGTCGTCTTCCAGGACGTGACCGACGAACGCAGACGCGAGCAACGGCTCGGCGTGCTCAACCGCGTCCCCAGGCACAACCTCCGCAACGACATGACCGTCGTCCAGGGGTTCACCGAGGCCGCCGCGAGGGAGGTCGACGACCCCGCGGTCCGGGACATGCTCGGCCGCGCCGAGTCGAAAGCGGCGGAGCTGGTCGCGCTCGGGGAGAAAGCCCGGACCGTCGAGCGCGTCCTCGACAGCGACCCCCGCGCCGAACGGGTCGAGCTGGCCGACCTGCTGGCGACCGTGCGAGCCGAACACGTCGGAGCGGCGGACGCGAACGGGGGGAGGGTCGGGACCGAGGGAACTGCCGCGGACGAGGGGGCGGAAGGCGCGACCGTGACCGTCGAGGCGACCGACGCGGCGGTCACGGCCGACCCGGCGGTCCTGCAGGTCGTCGTCGGGACGCTGCTGGAGAACGCGCTCGAACACGCGGGCGAGGCGCCGACGGTGACGCTGTCGGCCGAGCGCCGGGACGGGGGGGTGGCGGTCACCGTCGCCGACGACGGACCGGGCGTGCCCGCCCACGAACTCGACGCCCTGAGCGCGGGCGCGGAGTCGGCGCTCGAACACGGGTCGGGGCTAGGCCTCTGGCTGGCCAACTGGGGCGCGACGGCGCTGGGCGGCGACCTATCCTTCGACACCCGCGAGGGGACGCGGGCGACGCTGACCGTCCCCGACGGCGAAAAACGGGAACCGACGGGGGAGTCGTAGGGAAGTCGGTCGCGCTCAGGCGCTCGCGTAGCCCGCGACCTCTTTCTCGTCGAGTTTGCGTTCGGCCTCGGCGACGGAGTCGGCCGTCTCGCCGCTGTAGCCCACGTCCTGGGACCGCCGTTCGAAGGCGTTGACGACGACCTGACTCGTCTCCCCGTCGGTGACGCGGACGACGCGGTCGACGCCCATCTCCTTCAGCTCGGCCTGGGCGCGCTTGATCGGCTCGGCGGCCTCGGGCGACGGCGGGGTGAAGCCCGACAGGTCGTTGACGATGTCGAACCCGTCGCGCAGGCGCTCGGCCGCCGCGACCGTCTCGTCGGCCGCCGTCTCCATCTCCGCCCGGTCCATCCGGCCGGTGAAACTCAGGTGCAGTCGGTTGGTCCGCGGGTCGGCCGCTATCTCGTACATACCCGAACGTAGCGCCCGATTCTCAATGGTAGGAATGCCTTACTCGTTTGGGATTGCCCGAACGGGATAGAATCGACGATAGAACGGTTCAGAGGCGATCTTCGAGGACGGCCCCGAACCCGGCGGCGCCGATACAGAACGCGAGAACGCCACCGACGCCGGTGAGGACGAGGCCGCCGTTGAGCGCGGCGGCGACGAGGAGCGTCTTCCCCCAGTCGTCGCCCTCGCGGTCGACGAAGCGCTCGGCGATGGCGAGGAAGGCGACCGCCGCGCCGACGGCCCAGACGAGGTACACGAGCAGCCCGAGACCGAGTGCGAGCGGGATCCCGATCAGCGTGAAAAAGAGGACGACGACCGCGAGGACGGCGAATATCAGGACGAGGAAACCGTAGACGAACGATCCGACGGGGTCGTCGACGACCGCGGCCATCCGGTCTTCGAGGAACTCGGGGGCGACGGCGGTGAGGACGGCGCCGACGACCAGCGTCGTCAGGAACGAGCCGACGGCGCTCCCGATCACGTCGGTGACCGGGTTCAGGTCGATATCGACGTTCACCTGGAGTAGCACGTCCGAGAAGGCCGCCAGCGCTGCGAGCATAGTGTGCGGAGACGGCGGCCGACCGTAAGTAGCCACCGGGGCGAACCGTCGCTCACGGGCGCTCGGCCGGGGCGAGCGTCAGACCCCGTCGACGCAGATGTCGACGAAGTTCCGCAGGATACGCAGGCCGGTTTCGCCGGACTTCTCGGGGTGGAACTGGGTGCCGAAGACGTTGCCTCGGCCGTTCGCGACGATGGAGGCGAAGTCGGTCCCGTAGTCGGTGGTGGCGACCACCGCCCCGGAATCGTCCGGTTCGGCGTAGTAGGAGTGGACGAAGTAGGCGTAGTCGCCGTCGACCCCGTCGACGATCGGGTGGTCGCGGGCGGCGTCGAGTTCGTTCCAGCCCATGTGGGGCACCTTCAGGTCGCCGCGAAAGCGGACGTTGCGGCCCGGTACGAGGTCCAGCCCCTCCACGTCGCCCTGGCCCTCCCGTTCGGCCTCCTCGCTGGTGGTGAGCAGCATCTGCATGCCGAGGCAGATGCCGAACAGCGGCGTACCGGCCTCGGCCTGTTCGACCAGGGCGTCGCGGAAGGGGCCGGCGTTGTCCATGCCCTCGGAGAAGGCGCCGACGCCCGGGAGGACGACCCCGTCGGCGCCCGAGAAGTCGGCCGGGTCGTCGCTGAGCTCGACCGCGGCGCCCGCGCGTTCGAGCCCGCGCGTGACGCTGCGGAGGTTCCCCAGCCCGTAGTCGACCACGACGACCTCGGCCGCGGTCTGTCGCGTGTTCATACCCGTCAATACGGCGACCCCGGTCAAGTCGCTTTCCGTCCGCGCAAGCTTCGGCGGCGTCGCGACCGCGCCGACTCCGGCGCGAGGTCGCGCCGGTCGGGTCGGGGCCGCTCACTCGGTTCGGTGTTCGTCGACCGCGCGGGCGGCGGCGACCACCGAATCGTGATTGTGGCCGCTGGAGGCGACGAGCCCGCGGCTGTCGTGGCGCCAGGGCTCGCCGGCGAGATCGGTGACGCGACCGCCGGCCTGCCGGACGAGGAAGGCGCCGGCGACGGTGTCCCAGGCGTTGGTCTCGCGGTTGGTGAACGTGGCGTCGAGCGAGCCGGCGGCGACCATCGACAGCGTGGCCTGCGCGGAGCGAAACCGGACGAGGTCCCCGAATCGTTCGACGATCTCCGTCGCGGCCGCGCCGTACTCCGCGCGGCGGTCGAGGCCCCACCAGAACGTCGGTGCGACCGACTGGGTGTCCGGGTCGGTGCGCGGGCTCACCGAAAGGGGCTCGCCGTTCAGGCGCGCGCCCGAGCCGTCGGCGACGTACGTGTCGCCCAGCGCCGGCAGGACGACCGCGGCGCCGACCGCCTCGCCGTCGACGACCGCGGCGACCGCGGTCGCCCAGACGGGGATCCCATGGACGAAGTTGTTCGTCCCGTCGATGGGGTCGACGACCCACGCCGGTCCCGACTCCGGAACGGCGGCGCCGCTCGCCGACTCCTCGGCGACGACCGGTTCGTCCGGGAACGCCGCCGCGATCCCGTCCAGCACCGCCGCCTCGGCCTCGCGGTCGGCCCGCGTCACGAGGTCGGTCTTGCCGTCCTTGCGCTCGACGGCCAACTCCTCGCGGAACAGGTCCGCCGCGACTCCCGCGCCCGCTTGCGCCGCCCGTCTCGCCGTCGCCGCCCGCGCGTCCAGTGACATCGTACCGACTCCTCGGTCGCCCGGTCGATAGTCCCACCGATACGACCGAACGTACGACGATCGGGCCGAGAGCTTGGTACATAGATATAAATATACCGATCGAGATCTATTATGAACACTTAATCAGACGTCCGTCAATGTACCAGGCGATGCGCGACAGACGAACGTTTCTGAAGGGCATGGGCGTGCTCGCCGGCGCCGGGTCACTCGCCGGCTGCACGAGCGGCGATTCGACGGACACGCCGGGCAGCGGCTCGACGGACGGGTCGAACGGCGGTTCGACGGCAACCGGCACGTCGTCGGGGGGCGGGCTCTCCTTCGGCGGCGATCGCGAGGTGAACATGGGGCTCTCGCCGAGCGTTCCCCAGCAGAACCTCTACGTCCAGTACGGGCCGATCCGCGACTACGTCGGGACGAACCTCGAGGAGGAGTACGACGTGCCGCAGGGATTGAGCGTCGACATGAACATCGGCACCAACTACAGCACGGTGATCCAGGCGCTGGGCGAGGGGACCGCCGACATCGCCGAGACCGGTCCCTTCGCCGCCGCGCTGGGCGTCAACACCGACAACGCCGAGGTGATCCTCCAGCGCAAGGGGTACGGCAGCTGGACCTACAAGAGCATCATCGCCGTCCCCAACGACAGCGACATCGAGAGCCTCTCGGACCTGTCGGGCAAGACGGTCGCGTTCTCGGACCAGCTGTCGACCAGCGGCTGTCTGTACCCCCTCTACAGCATCTCCTCCGAGGGCGACCTCGACGTGGGGGAGCTGCCGGAGGGCAACGGCTCGCAGGCGGAGTTCGAGGCGCGCTTCGCCGGCGGGCACGTCCAGTCGTACACGCTGCTGAAGGAGGGGCGGGCCGACGCGGCCGCGATGGGCGCGTTCGTCCGCGACACCAAGACCGGCCCGACCCCCGAGGAGTTCGAGAACACCGCGCGCACGCTCCACGAGGACTCGGGGCTGCCGCGGGCGCCGATCGTCGTCTCGCCGGAGCTGAGCGACGAGGCCAAGTCGGCGCTCAAGCAGTCGTTCCTGAACGCGCCCGACCGCATCTACTACGGCGCCGACGGCGAGGAGGGCACCGACGACGACCTGTGGTTCAGCGCCGTCCGCGAGGCCGACGTGGAGACCTACCAGTCCGTGATCGACGTGGCCGACGAGCTCGGCGTCGGCCCGGAGATCTTCGAGTAGCGCGGTCGACGGCCCGTCGAGCGGCCGGCGGGCGTCAGCGGTTCACGTGGCAGTCCAATCCATGACAACCGTCGAATTCGACAACGTGACGAAGGTGTACGGTGATGACACGGTGGCGCTCGACGACGTCTCCGTCGAGATCCCCGAGGGCGAGTTCGTCGTCCTGCTCGGTCCCTCCGGCGCGGGGAAGTCGACGTTCCTGCGCGTGCTCAACGGGCTGACCAGCCCCAGCGCCGGGAGCGTCGAGATCGGCGGCCGCGCCGTCGAGGGCAACCGCGGGGAGGTCGGGATGGTGTTCCAGGAACACTACCTCGTCGAGAACCTCAGCGCCTACGGCAACGCGCTGACGGGCGCGCTCTCGCGCAACGGCTTCCTCCGGAGCCTCGCCGGCGGCCACGACGAGGAAGACAAACGCGCCGCGCTCGACGCGCTCGACACGGTGGGCCTGCTCGACGACGCCGGCCAGCGCGCCGGCTCGATGAGCGGCGGGCAGAAACAGCGCGTCGGCATCGCCCGCGCGCTCGTCCAGCAGCCCGAGCTGGTGCTGGCCGACGAACCCGTCGCCAGCCTCGACCCGAAGGCCGCCCGCGACGTGATGGGCTACCTGAAGCGGGCCGCCGACGAGCACGACCTGACGACGATCACCAGCCTCCACCAGGTGAACATCGCCAGGGAGTTCGGCGACCGCTTCCTCGGCGTCAAGGACGGCCGGCTCGTCTTCGACGGCCGCGAGGACGACCTCACGATGGACGTGATCGACGACATCTACTACGACGGCGAGTCGGACGGCGAGACCGCGCCCGGCGACGCGGGCGACGACGGCGACCTCGGCGGCGCCACGCCGGGTAACGCCTTCGACCAGTCGGCCACCGCCCACGAGGGGGGTGGCGGCGCGTGAGCAGCATCGACGAGACGTTCGAGCGGCTCGAACGCGCCCGTCGGGTCCGGCAGGTCCTCTGGCTGGCCTTCCTCGGGAGCGTCGTCGCGGTGACCTACTGGGGGCTCGGGTTCATCGACTTCGACTTCGCCGTCGTCGTCGACCGCTACCCGGGATTCGTCGAGTTCCTCCTCAGTTTCTTCCCGCCGAACTTCGTCAACTTCACCGTCTACACGCAAAACGAGGGGATCACCGGGCTGGCGGCGATCCCGGCGAGCCTGGGCGACGGCGGCGCCCACATCGTCGAGAGCCTGCAGTCGCCGCGGCTCTCGCTCGTCAAGGCCAGTCTCGTCACCGTCCTGCTCGGATTCCTCGGCACCGTGCTGGGCTTCCCGCTCGCGCTCGTGTTCGGCGTCCTCGGCAGCGAGCGCGTCACCCCCTTCCCGTTCAACTTCATCTTCCGCGGGGCGATGAGCGCCATCCGCGCCATCCCCGCCATCGTCTGGATCTTCCTCTACATCCCCATCGGCCCGCCGAGCCAGGTGACCGCCGTCCTCGCCATCGCGACCGACAGCATCGGCAACCTCGGCCGGCTGTTCACCGACGAACTCGAAGAGATCGACGAGGGGCCCATCGAGGCGATCCGCTCGACGGGGGCGTCTCGCTCCCAGACCATCGGCTTCGGCATGCTGAGCCAGGTGTCGCGGTCGTACATCGCGTGGACGCTGTACATCCTGGAGATCAACACCCGGATCGCCATCTCGTTGGGCGTCGTCGGCGCCGGCGGCCTCGGCCTGATGATCCGCAACAGCCAGGACCTGCTGTACTACGGCCAGACCGCCGCGGGCGTCATCATGGTGTTCGTCGTCGTCCTCTCCATCGAGCTGCTGTCGACGCGCATCCGCGCCCGACTGCGCCCCAGCGAACACGAGGACACCGGCTTCCTCGACCGACTCCGGGACTTCTTCGACGCCCGCAAGTGGCTCGGGATGGGCGTCCCCCGCGACCGGGAGTGACCGGCTCGGTTCGTCGCTGACCGCCCTTTTTCCGCACGGCTCGACGGTGTTCGATACGAGACAGCTACCGATCGAGTGCGGTCGGCGCGCGCTGGAGCGCGCTCTCGTGCGCGCGACGACATCGCGCGAGGGATTCGCGACTCGCGGGTCGCGAATCGGTTGGGGAGGGTCGTGGTCGTCTGCGGTTGCTGTTGCGGTGCCGTGCGGGGCTGTTGCGGGGCTGTGCTGTCCTGGTGGACTGAAAGGGCGAGACGGGCTCGCGCCGGTAGTCGCCTGAGCGACCGCGAGCGCGGCGAGGGCTTTCAGCGCCTGCTGCCGGGTGCGGTCGAAGTAACTCTATCGAGCACGGTCGAAGCGACTCTATCGAGCGCAGTCGCGATCACGTCGACGACAGAAGGAACCGAACTCCTTCAAAAATCGCCGAGACGGGACTGTCCGCTCGTCTCGTCGGTGAACTCCGCGGCACGTTCGAGCGTCGACGAGAAGGTGTCGCGCTGGGAGGGGTCGTACAGGGTCGCTGCGGGGTGGACGCAAACGAGGACGCGCCGCCGCCCTTCGCCGATCTCGGCCTCCACGACATCCCCAGCCTCGCTGGTGACAGCGACGTCCCGCTCCAGCAGGTGTTCGGCGGGCACTTTCCCGAGCGTGACGACCACTTCGGGGTCGACGCGGTCGATCTCGGTCTCGATGTACTCGCGGCAGTTCGCGAGTTCCGAATCGGTGGGGTCGCGGTTGTCGGGCGGGCGACAGCGGACGCAGTTGGTGATGCGCACGTCGCCGCGGTCGAGCCCGGCGTCGCGGAGGCCGTCGTCGAGCACGTCGCCCGAGCGGCCGACGAACGGTTCGCCGCCCTCGTCCTCGTACTGGCCGGGCGCCTCGCCGACGAACAGCAGATCGGCGTCCGCGGGGCCGACGCCGTTGACGATGCGGCTGCGACAGTCGACCAGCTCGGGACAGCGCTCGCAGGCGACCACCGACAACCCGTCCATCTCGGCCTCGCTCATGGAACGGAGGTCGCCCGGCACGACCATAATCGGGTCGGTCTCGGCGGCGGACGAGTCAGCGGTCGCCGCCGCTATCGCCGCCGCCGTTCGCGTCCTCGCCGCCGACGAACCGCTCGTCGGCCGCGCGGGCGGCAAGCCGGGCCACTCGCAGCGGCTCGGGCCGGCCGCCCTCGGGGGTGAACGCGCGAACCACCTCGGCGGCCTCGTCGGGGCCGAGGCCGGCGGCGCGGACGTAGACGGTCCCGTCGTCGAGTTCGACCCGGCGGCGCTCGGGCTGGCGGCGGTAGACGGCCAGCCGCTCGTCGAGGGCGTCGCCGTCGAACGCTTCGCGGAGCGGCCCTTCCAGCCCCTCGCTGTCCTCGAAGGCGACCGAGAGGACGGGGCGGTCGACGCGCTCGCGGACGGTCGGCAGGTCGAAGAAATTGAACCACGCGGGCGCGACGCCCGCTAGCAGCAGGTACCGTGCGTCCTCGCGGTCGAGTCGGTCGACCAGCGAGACGAGCGTCTCGGTGGCGTCCGTGCCGCCGACCGCGCAGGTGTCGAAGGCGAGCCCGTCCACGACGCGGCTCGCGCGGACGACGGCGGCTGCCAGCGTGCTGTACTCCGTGCGATAGGATTCGGCCACCCCGATGGCGCGAACCCCGCGTTTCACGTGTTCTCTTTGATGTCCTGTAGCCTGTCGAGCAGTTCGTCGTTCGACGCGTCGAACTCGTACTCGACGTCGCCGTCGTGTGTGTTCTCCGCTGTGTTGACGCCGTCGTCATCCTCGAGGTCGGCGTCTAGCTCCTGGTTCTCTTGTTCTGATTCGTCGTAGCTCCCGAACCCCATACGAGTGATCGTTATACACTGATCGTGAAAAATCATACGCCCCATCGGGAGTAACCGGCAATTAACTGATCGAACATCGAGTAACGGCGATCAAACGGGACGGATCCGGAGCTGTTCCGGCCGTCGCGGACGTTAGTCAAGATCCGACCGCGATAACTGGACGCCCGTGTGTCGGGTTATCGTGGCACTGACCGGGGTTTTCGGTTCCCCGGATCGCGGGATTTCGGCACCGTCTGACGGTCTCGAACGCATTTCGTCGTCCGACTACGACGGGTTCGTCTGTTGTTGTAGATCGACAGACAGTTGCCCCTGGCGCGGGCGAGTGTGAGGGCGGCCTCGGGGAGGGGGTCCCGGGCCGGAGCGAGCGGACCCGCGGTCGGACGGCGGAAGGACTCTCCGGGAGCGGGCGGAGGGACGCGACAGGCGGCTGATGGGACGCCCCGACGTTGATTACGGAGGCCTCGAAAGGGGGCGCCATGACAGACGTGGAGATCACGGACGTACAGGCGACACAGGTCGACGCGGACTGGACGTGGACGTTCGTCCGCGTCTATACGGACGCGGGCGTGACGGGCACCGGCGAGTGTTACTGGGGGCCGGGGGTCAGCGACATCGTCGAGGACTCCGCCGAGTGGCTGGAGGGCGAGGACCCCCGCGATATCGAGCCGCTGGTCCACAGGCTCTACGAGATCCACTCGGCGACGGGGTCGCTGGCGGGCGCGACCGTCAGCGCCATCTCGGGTATCGACATCGCGCTGCACGACCTGGCCGGCAAGTTGGAGGAACAGCCGGCCTACCGGCTGCTGGGGGGCGCCTACCGCGACGAGGCGCGGATCTACGTGGACTGTCACGCCGGCGCGCACCTCGGCGGCGCCTTCGAGGGCGCGAAACAGGAGGAGCACGACCGGGACATCTACTCGCCGGAGAGCTACGCCGACGCCGCGGAGATGGTCGCCGACGAGGGCCACGACGCCATCAAGTTCGACCTCGACGCGAGCAAGCGCTACGAGAAAGACAGGCACAACCGCCACCTCAACGCCGAGGCCATCGACTACAAGGCCAGCGTCGTCGAGGCGGTCACCGAGCGGGTCGGCCACGACGCCGACGTGGCCTTCGACTGTCACTGGAACTACGCGGGCGACAGCGCCCGCCGACTCGCGGCCGCCGTCGAGGACTACGACGTGTGGTGGCTCGAAGACGTGGTCCCCCCGGAGAACCTCGAAGTCCAGCGCGAGGTCACCCAGGCCACCGACACGACCATCTGCGCCGGCGAGAACGCCTTCCGGACTCACGGCGTCCGCGACATGGTCGAGCGACAGGGCATCGACGTGCTCCAGCCCGACATGCCGAAGTTCGGCGGCATGCGCGAGACGGTCAAGGCCGCGAACCTCGCCGACGACTACTACATCCCGCTCGCCCTGCACAACGTCTCCTCGCCGCTGGGGACGAAGGCGGGCGCCCACGTCGGCGTCTCCGTCTCGAACTTCCTCGCCCTGGAGTGGCACGGCCGCGACGACCCCGACTGGGACACCTTCGTCGAGGAGGACGTGATCGAAGGGGGTTCGATCCCGGTCTCCGACGAGCCCGGCCTCGGCGTCACCCTCGATCTCGACGCCGTCGAGGAGCACATGAAAGAGGGCGAGACGCTCATCGACGAGGCGTAGGGGGCCGCGTTCGCCCGAGATCCCGGCCGGATCCCGTTGGCCAGATGACTTTTCATCCCGGCGACCCTACCCGCGGCTATGGCACGAACGGCCCTTCACCGGTTCCTCGCGCTCGCCCTCGGGATCGCCACGGGCGGCTGGCTCTGGTGGGTCGACACGCATCCCGGTATCGCGGCGGCCGCCAGCGGTTCCGTGCTCGTCCTCGGTCTCGTCGCCTCCGGGCTCATCCGCAGGCACCCGGAGTACACGAGCGCGAGCGGGGACTGGCGCGACAACAGGTGGGGCGCGGCCGGCCAGCTGTTCCTGACCCTCGTCGCGTTCCAGGCCGTCTTCGCCGCGCCGGTCGAGCTGCCCGACGAGGTCGGCCTGCTCGTCGTGATCATGGCCGCGTACCTGATGGGGTATTTCCTCGGCGGCCTGGACGCGCTGGAACACAGCGATCGTGACGCCGCCCGCGAGGGGTCGGCCGGAGCCGTCGATCCGGCGGACGACTGAGTACCGCTCTCGGCTGGTGGAACCCCGCCGTTCTGCCGCCGCAAGCGGACACCGTATCGACGCGAGTGACTCCCACGACCGCCTCCTAGAGCGTGTCGGCGCCCGCGGGAGCCCCGAGACGGCTCGCGAGAGCCCCATCTGTTTCGCCAGGTCCCACCGCTCGGTCCCCACGAAGACGGTGTACTCCAGACACCGCGCCTGCGACCGGCGGGGCAAAACCGTTCGGCTGGTCGCGATTCGCGCCGGTTTCGGGAGATGCGGGCGGGCCGGCCGCGCGGCGCACTCGGCTCAGACCGCGTCCTCGGAGACGCGGTCGGCGAGGTAGATGTCGGCGTCGGGGTTCTGGTCGGCGTCCTGGACGATGTCGCCGCGGTCGCCGGCGGCCGCCAGCGCCTCCCGCGCTGTCGGCCGGTCGACGCGGCCCACGAGCTGGAGCGCCTGCAGGACGGCGGGTTTCGGCACGCCCTCGCCGGGACCGCCGAGTTCGAGGTCCGCGAGGTACTCCGGCTGCTCGTCCTGGATGAACCGGACGTACTCGGCCACGTCGGTCGAACCGCCGAGTTCCTCGTGCCACGCCTCGGGGAACAGGCTGATCCGGTGGTCGTCGATGTCGTCCCCGATCTCGTAGTAGCCGCCCCCTTCCCAGCGGTCGGCGTCGGTGGTGTGTTCGTCCACGTCGGCGAGGAACGCCTGCTCGTCGAAGGCGTAGTCGTCGCGAGCCGCCAGTTCCTCCGCGTACGCCTCGACGGTCTCGGGCTCGACACCGGCCCCGTCGTGGTGGCGCTCGATCAGCTCGACGAGGTCGCGCCCGCCCATCGACTCCCCCTCGCGGACCGCCTCCTCGACGGCCGCCTGGTTCGGTTCGGTCACGTGGCCGGTTCGGTCCTCGGGCGAATAAGTCGCCGGCCGGCGATCGAATGGTGGGTGCGGGGCGGTCGCCCCGTGGTGACCCGGCAGTCCGGACCGGCGGGACGGACGCGACTAAGTGCGAGCGAGCGAAAGCCACGGCAATGCCGAACGCGCTGGTCGTCGCCGACGACCTGACGGGTGCGATGGACACCGGCCACGGCTTCGCCGCGCGCGGGCGGGCGGTTCGGGTCCGCCGGTCGGCCGACGCCGGTCGCGCCGACGCGACCGAAACGGACGTGCTCGTCGTCGACACGGACAGCCGCGACGCCGACCCCGGGACGGCCGCGGCGACCGTGGCCCGAGCGGTCGAGACCCACCCCGCCGACCTCGTCTACGAGAAGGTCGACTCGACGCTGCGCGGGAACGTCGTCGCGGAAGTCGACGCGGCGGTCGCCGCCGCCGACGCCGACATCGCCGTCGTCGCGCCGGCGTTCCCGGCGACCGGCCGCACCACCGAGGACGGCCGCCACCTCGTCGACGGGACGCCGCTGGCCGAGGCGGACTACGGCGTCGCCGAGTCCGACCTCCCGACACTGTTCGCCGCCTCGGAGTATCCGGTCGCGCATCTCGACGTCGATACCGTCGACGCCGGCGCGGCGGCCGTCGCGGCCCGACTGGCCGACTGCGCCGCAGACGACCGGCCGACGCTCGTCGTCTGTGACGCGTCGAGCGACGCCCACCTCGAAGCGATCGCGGACGGGACGGCGTCGCTGGACGAGAGCGCGCTCTACGTCGGCAGCGGCGCGCTCGCGGCTCACGTCGACGTGCCGGGCGATCCGGCGGGGGACTCCCCCGGTCTATCGACCGACCCCCGAAGTTCGGGCGTCCTCGGCGTCGTCGGGAGCGTCAACGAGCGGACGCTCGATCAGTTAGCGGCGGTCGACGACGAGGCGGTCGTCGCCCTCGACCCCGCGGCGGCCGTCCGCGACCCGGCGTCGGCCGGTCGCGCGGCCGCCGAATCGCTCTCCGCGCTGCTCGACTGGCGGGGACGAGCGGTCGTCACGGCGGCGACGGGACCCGAGGACGTAACCGCGGCCGCGCGCTCGGCCGCGGCCCTCGCCGAGGACGCGACGGCCGCCGACCGGAGCGCGGCCGACCGGGTCGCGGCCGCGCTGGCCGCCGCCGCCCGGGCGACCGTCGAGGACGCGCCGCCCGCCGGACTCGTCCTCACCGGGGGCGACACCGCGGGGGCGGTGCTGGACGCGCTCGACGCCGAGGAGATCCGCCTCACCGGCGAGTCGGTCGCCGCGGGCGTGCCGGTCGGGGCACTCGCGGACGGCCCCGCGGCGGGGACGCGGGTGGCGACGAAGGCCGGCGGCTTCGGGTCCGAAAGGGTCATCCTCAACTGTCTGGACGCGCTGGGTCGGTAGCATGGAGCGACCGACCGTCGCCGTGACGATGGGCGACCCCGCCGGCGTCGGCGCCGAGGTGGTCGTCGAAGCGTACCCGGCGCTGTGCGACGCCGCGACGCCGCTCGTCGTCGGCGACGCCGACGTACTGCGCGCGGCCGTCGATATCTGCGACAGCGACCTGACCGTCGAGCCCGTCGACTCGCCGAGCGCGGCGGACGCCGACCCCGGGACGATCCCGGTGCTCGACCTGGACAACGTCGATGCCGACGCCCTGACCTACGGCGAGGTCCGCGAGGACTACGGCGCGGCGAGCCTCGAATACGTCGAGCGCGCCATCGAGTTGGCGACCGACGGGGCCGTCGACGCCATCGCGACCGCGCCGATCAACAAGCAGGCGACCCGCTGCGCCGGCAGCACCTACGCCGGCCACACGGGGATGCTCGCCGACTACACCGACACCGATGAGTACGCGATGATGCTGGTCGAAGGGTTGGCGGACGCCGCCGACGGGAGCGTCGGCGCGGACCTGATCGTCACCCACGTCAGCACCCACGTCCCGCTGACCGAGGCGTGCAACAAGGTGTGTCGCGGGCGCGTCCGGACGACGATCGACGTGACCCACGAGGGGCTGCGCGACCTGGGGATCGACGACCCGACCATCGCCGTCGCGGGGCTGAACCCCCACGCCAGCGACGGCGGCATCCTCGGTATCGCGGAGGGCAGCGAGATCGAACCGGCGGTCGACGACGCCCGGGCGGACGGGCTGGACGTGGTCGGCCCCGAATCACCGGACACCGTCTTCGCGCAGGCGGCCGGCGGCGCCTACGACTGCGTGGTCGCGATGTACCACGACCAGGGCCACATCCCGATCAAGATGCTCGGGTTCGCCAGCGACGACGCCGTCTCCGGCGTCAACGTCACCGCCGGCCTGCCGATCGTCCGCACGAGCGTCGACCACGGCACCGCCTTCGACATCGCCGGCGAGGGGTGCGCCAGCGAGGCCAGCATGGTCGACGCCGTCGAGCTCGCCGCGCGCATCGCCCGCAACCGCGCCGCGCGCGACGACGCGCCTGCCCCCGAGGGGTCCCCCGCCCCGGACGCCGGGAGCGACTGACGGGTCGGGTCAGTCCTCGCGCGTCGGAGTCTCCCCTGGCGGGAAGATATCCGACTCGGGCATCTCGGCCAGTTCGGCCTCCGGGCCGGGCGGCGCGTAGACCGCGAGCAGTTTCAGCGTCTCCCAGCCCGTGTTCTGCGTGCCGTGCTCGACGCCCTCGGGGATGTAGATCACCTCGCCGGCGCTCACCTCCCGCGTGTCGCCGTCGACGGTCTGCTCGCCCTCGCCGGCGAGGAAGTAGAGGATCTCGTCGCTGTCGGGGTGTTCGTGCAGGTCGTGGCCCTCTCCGGGTTCGAGCTGGACGACCCCCGCACTCAGCCGCTCGGAGTCGTTGACCTCGGGACTCGCCATCCACTTGAGCGTCCCCCAGTCGAACCGCTGTGTCGATACGTCGTCGCCCTCGACGAAGTGCTCGTCTGCCATGGTCGCGTGCGACCCGTTCGCACCGTCGTCGCTTATCTGTTCGTACCTGTCGGAATTCGGATCTGGCGCGCAGACCGACCGATCCGGGAACTATCCCGGAACCGTCCGGGTCCCGCCGTCTCGCCGGGGCTGGGGCCGAACCGGATACCTCCCCGACATCTTGATTAGGTCGTTGGCCGTCCGTCGAACCATACCATGGAATTCAGCCGTGCGGACTCCCTGGCGCGACTCGAATCGGTCGTCGACAGCGGCGAACCAGTCATCGGCGCGGGCGCGGGGACGGGGATCTCGGCGAAGTTCGCCGAGCGCGGCGGCGTCGACCTGCTGATCATCTACAACTCCGGGCGCTACCGGATGAACGGCCGCGGGTCGCTGGCGGGCCTGCTGCCCTACGGCGACGCCAACGAGATCGTCGTCGAGATGGGCCACGAGGTGTTGCCCGTCGTCGAGGACACGCCCGTCCTCGCCGGCGTCAACGGGACCGACCCGTTCCGCGACATGAGCGTGTTCATCGAGGACCTGAAGCGCCGCGGGTTCTCCGGCGTGCAGAACTTCCCGACGGTGGGGCTCATCGACGAGGACAGCGGGTTCCGGCAGAACCTCGAAGAGACGGGCATGGGCTACGACCAGGAGGTCGAGATGATCCGCGAGGCCAGCGAGCAGGGGATGCTCACCTGCCCGTACGTATTCAGCGAGGAGCAGGCCCGCGCGATGACCGAGGCCGGCGCCGACGTGGTCGTCTCCCACATGGGCCTGACCACCTCGGGCGACATCGGCGCCGAGACCGCGCTCGACCTGGAGACCGCCGCCGAGCGCGTCCAGGCCCACTGCGACGCCGCCAAGGACGTGAACGAGGACGTGCTGGTCATCTGCCACGGCGGCCCGATCGCCTGGCCCGACGACGCCGAGTACGTGCTCAACAACACCGAGGGCGTCGTCGGCTTCTTCGGCGCCTCCAGCATCGAACGGCTCCCCACCGAGGGCGCCATCGAGAACCAGGCCCGCGAGTTCAAGGAGATCGACTTCTGATGGCGCTCCACAGGTTCGGGAGGTGGCGACCGTGAGCGTCGTGATCGTCGGGACGCTCGACACGAAAGGCGAAGAGATCGCGTTCGCCCGCGACGTGATCGAGGCGCAGGGAATCGACGTACACGTCGTCGACGTGGGGATCGTGGGCGAACCCGAGTTCGAACCGGACACGTCCGCGAGCGAGGTCACCGAAGCGGCCGGGACGACCCTCGACGCGCTGCGGGAGGCGGGCGACCGCGGCGAGGCCATCGAGGCGATGGGCGACGGCGCGGCGGCGGTCGCGACGCGGCTCCACGAGGAGGGAGTCCTCGACGCGGTCCTCGGTCTCGGCGGCTCGGGGAACACGTCGATCGCGGCCGCGGCGATGCGGGAACTCCCCGTCGGCGTCCCGAAGGTGATGGTCTCGACGATGGCCTCGGGCGACACCGAGCCCTACGTCGGCGCCCGCGACATCATGATGCTCTACTCCGTCGCGGACATCGAGGGATTGAACCAGCTCTCGCGGCGGGTCATCTCGAACGCCGCGCTCGCGGTCGTCGGGATGGTCGCCAACGACCCGGCCGTCGAGGTCGAGGACCGTCCGACCGTCGGGATCACGATGTTCGGCGTCACCACGCCCTGCGTCCAGACCGCCCGCGAGCACCTCGAAGACCGCGGCTACGAGACGATCGTCTTCCACGCCACCGGGACGGGCGGCCGGGCGATGGAGTCGCTGATCGAGGAGGGCGTCATCGACGGCGTGCTCGATATCACGACGACCGAGTGGGCGGACGAACTCGTCGGCGGCGTCCTGAGCGCCGGGCCCGAGCGGCTGGACGCCGCCGCCGAGGCGGGGATCCCACAGGTCGTCTCCGTCGGCGCGCTGGACATGGTGAACTTCGGCCCGCGCGACTCGGTCCCCGAGGAGTTCGAGGGGCGGCAGTTCCACGTCCACAACCCGCAGGTGACGCTCATGCGGACGACGCCCGAGGAGAACGCCGAACTCGGTGAGATACTGGCGGCGAAACTGAACGCGGCGACCGGACCGACGGCGCTCGCGCTCCCGCTCGACGGCGTCTCGATGCTCGACGTCGAGGGCGAGCCCTTCCACGACCCGGAGGCCGACGCGGCGCTGTTCGACGCGCTCCGGGACGGCCTCGACGACGATGTCGAACTGATCGAGGTCGACGCGGCGATCAACGACGACGAGTTCGCGCGGACGGTCGCCGAGCGGCTGGACGAGTCGATGCGGGCGGCCGGCGTCGTCTGAGTGCCGGTTGCCCGCTCGGCGGGGGAACTGCCGGGCGGCGGACCGCTCACTCGCCGTCGTCGGCCGACCACCGGAGTTCGAGCGTGACCGGGTCGCTGACGAACGGGAGCCGCGACTCCTCGGCGTCGACTTCGACGCTGTCCGGCGGCGGCAGGTCGACCGTCTCGCCGTCGACGGTGAGCGTCACGCGCTCGGCGTTCGGGAGGTCCCGCTGGAGGTCGCGGACGGTCGTGCGGAGCGCCGCGCCGTCGACGGGACCGCGCCCGGCCGCCCCTTCGCTATCGCGCGGTTGCCCGCCGACCACAGGGCGGATGTCCACGTCCCGCGAGCGGTTGCCGAGGACGGCGTTGACCGCGACGCCGACGAGGACGACGAGCCCGCTGAAGTACAGCCACGTCAGGAAGACGAGCAGGCCCGCGAGCACGTCGCCCGAGGAGGCCTCGCCGCGGAACTGCACGTAGAAACGAAAGACCGTCTCGAAGACCGTCAGGCCGACGGCGGCGACGGCGACGCCCGGGACGGCCTCGCGGACGAGCATCTCGGGTTCGTCGGGGAAGACGTAGTACATCGGGAGCAGGGCGAGCGCGAGCGCGAGGATCTGCACGAGCCGACCGACCAGCCAGCCGGCGGGCCCGTCGAACTGCACGGCCCGGTTGAGGGTTGCGGCGACGACGATCACTGCGGCGACGCAGACGAAGACGACGGCGCCGTCGACGAACTGGTCGACCAGCGTGTTCTCCGCCGACGACTCGTAGATGTCGGAGAAGGCGGTGTCGAGCCCGCGGAAGATCCGCAGCGTTCCCCAGACGAGCACCGCGATCCCGATGAGGGAAGCGCCTGTCGAGGCCGACTGCAGCTCGCCGACGAGCGCGTCGGCGGCGCCGGGCGTGAGCGCCGCCCGCGTCAGCTCGATGATCCCCTGCTCGATATCGGAGCGCCCGGCGGCCGAGACGGCCGCGAGCACCAGCAGCAGGAGGGGGAGTATCGAGACGAACGCGTGGTAGGCGATGCTCCCCGCCATGAACGTCACCCGCTCGGTGTGCAGCTCGTGGACGACCGCCCGCCCCACCGTCAGCGCCCGGCTGACCCGTCGATCCATGGCCGGCCTGTCGACGGGGCGGGGCAAAAAGCCGCGGTCGCCCCCTCTCGACCGCCCCGGGGTGGCGTGTCGGCGCGAACGTTTATTCGCCGGCCGACACAACGTGTCGCCCATGACCGAGTCGCGCGTCGACGATGGGGTGTGCCCCACCGATAGCGGACCGTCCGGCGCCGACGAGAGGTCGTCCGTCGCCGACGGGAGGTCGTGAGCGTGCCCACCGTGGGCTTCTGGGCGCTGGTCGTGCTCGCGACGGTCGTGAGCCTCGGCACCGCCTGGACGCTGGGCGCCAACAGCAACTCCCCGCCCTTCGCCCCCGCGATCGGCGCCAACGCCATCTCGACGATGCGGGCCGCCTTCCTCATCGGTATCCTCGCCGCCGCCGGCGCGCTCACGCAGGGCGGCGCCATCTCCGAGACGGTCGGCGCCGGCCTCATCGACGGCGTCGCCATCACCTCGCTGGCGGCCACGGCCGGCCTGCTGACCGCCACCGCGTTCATGGCCTTCGGCGTCTACTCCGGCTACCCCGTCCCCGCCGCCTTCGCGACGACCGGCGCGATGGTCGGCGTCGGCCGAGCGCTGGGCGGCGACCCCGCCTTCGGGACCTACCGCCGGATCGCGACCTTCTGGGTGCTCGTCCCGCCGGTCTCGGGCGGCCTCGCCTACCTCACCGCGACGATCCTCCGCCGCGACGACATCCCCGAGACGGTCGGCGTCCCCGTGCTGGCGGCCGTCGTCGGCGCCATCGTCGCCAACGTGCAGTTGAGCGTCATCCCGTCGGGCCCCGACGCCACGCAGAACTCCCTGGCCGGCCTGGGGAGCGATATCGTCGGTCTCTCACCCGTGGCCGGGATCGAACCGACCGTCGCCGTCGTGACGGTCGCCCTGGCCGCGCTGAGCTTCCAGTTCATCCGCCGGAGAACGCAGGAGTCCGTCGACAAAGGCATCCGAACCTTCCTCGTCGTCCTCGGGAGCGTCGTCGCCTTCTCCAGCGGCGGGAGCCAGGTCGGGCTGGCGACCGGCCCGCTCGAAAACCTCTACAGCGCCGAGCTGGGACTGCCGGGGATCGTCCTGCTGGCCGTCGGCGCCGTCGGCATCCTCGGCGGGGCCTGGATGGGCGCGCCGCGACTCCTCCAGGCGACTTCCCGGGAGTACGCCTCGCTGGGCATCCGCCGGTCGATCGCCGCGCTGGTTCCCGGATTCGTCATCGCCCAGCTCGCCATCGCGCTGGGGATCCCCATCTCGTTCAACAACATCATCATCTCCGGCGTCATCGGCGGCGGCCTCGCGGGCGGCTCGGCCGGCGTCTCTCGCCGGAAGATCGGCGTGACGCTAGCCTTCTGGGTCGTCACCCTCGTCACCTCGATCGCCGTCGGGTTCGGCCTCTACCGGGTGTTCGAAGCGGTCCTGGGCGGCTGACGCGGACCGGAGTCACTGGGTTCGACACGAAACGGAGGGCCAACCCGCAAGTTAGTCGACGCGAATTCCGGAGACGGCGTCGTGGAGCCGGTCGGCGAGGTCCTCGGCGCGGTCGGCCGAGCGGGCCTCGGCGTACACCCGGACGACGGGCTCGGTGCCGGAGGGGCGGGCGAGCGTCCAGCCGTCGCCGTAGTCGAGGCGGTAGCCGTCGGTGGTGTCGAGTTCGGCGACCGACTCCTCGGCGGCGCGTTCGATGGCGTCGAGCATGGCCTCGCGCTGGCGCTCGCTGTCGTAGGCCACGTCGCGGCGGACGTTCACGTAGTCGTCGTAGCGCGCGGCGAGCGCGCTGGCGGGCTCGCCCCGGCGGGCGAGCAGTTCGCAGAACCGAGCGGCGGTGTAGGCGCCGTCGCGGGCGATCCGGTAGCCCGGGAACAGGACGCCGCCGTTGCCCTCGCCGGCGACCGGGACGGACTCGCCGGTCGCCAGCAGGTCGCGGATGCGCGAGACGATGTACGTCGACCCGATGGGCGTCAGGGAGAGCTCCGCGCCGGCCGCCTCGACCACGTCGACGAGGCGCTGGGAGGCGTTGACGGCGGAGACGACGGTGTCGCCCTCGTCGAGAGCGTCGGCGGCCAGCGCCGCGAGGGCGGCGCCGCCCTCGACGTGGTCGCCCCGCTCGTCGACGAAGATGGCGCGGTCGGCGTCGCCGTCGTGGGCGACGCCCAGGTCGGCGTCCGTGGCATGGACGAACCGCCGGAGGTCGCCGAGGTTGCTCTCGACGGGCTCGGGGTCGCGACCGGGGAAGTGGCCGTCGGGCTGGGCGTGGATCGTCTTGACGCGACAGCCTAGCCGCCGGAAGAAGTCGGGGCTCGTGACCGCGCCGGCGCCGTGGCCGGGGTCGACCGCGACGGTCAACTCGGCCTCGGCGACGGCCTCGCGGTCGACGGCGGCGAGCAACTCGTCGACG
The DNA here is from genome assembly GCF_013415905.1 of Halosimplex pelagicum. Classification (GTDB taxonomy): domain Archaea; phylum Halobacteriota; class Halobacteria; order Halobacteriales; family Haloarculaceae; genus Halosimplex; species Halosimplex pelagicum. Next base: position 494,223 of record NZ_CP058909.1, read on the forward strand.
TAGGCGCGGGCGGCGCCGTCGACCGAGCGGCTAGTCCCGGTCTCGTCCCAGCCGACGCGGTGGGGCGCCTCGTCGAGCAGCCGGGACTCGATGGCTTCGAGGCGTTCGCGCGGGAGCTCGACGCCGTCGGCGCCGACGAGCTTGATGCCGTTGTACTCGGGGGGGTTGTGCGAGGCGGTGACCATCAGGCCGGGGACGCCCTCCCGTTCGGCGTAGGCCTGGAGGCCGGGCGTGGGGACGACGCCGAGGCGGTCGATGTCGACGCCGACGCTGGCGAGGCCGCTGGCGGCGGAGTCGACGAGCATCGGGCCGGTTCGGCGGGTGTCGCGGGCGACGGCCACGCGGTCGACGCCCCCCGCGCGCCAGACGGTCCCCGCCGCCTGCGCCACGTCGGTGGCGTCGCCCGGCGTGAGGTCGTCGTTGACCACGCCGCGCACGCCGCTGGACCCGAAGACCCTCATTGGGGACTAGTCAGCGGTCCGGCCGCATAGTGGTTCCGGAGCGCGACGGGCGGCCGTCGCGGTGGCGGTCGTCCGCCTCCTCGCCGTCGCAAGCGCGCGGGCGACGGCGGCGTCGCCAGCGCGTATCGAACCGGCTAAACCGCGGGGTACCGACCGTGCAGGTATGGACACCCAGGGACTCACCGACGCGCTCCGGGCGGCCGACGCCGTGAAGTTCGGCGAGTTCGAGCTCTCCCACGGCGGCACCTCGAACTACTACGTCGACAAGTACCTCTTCGAGACCGACCCCGACTGCCTCGAAGCGATCGGCGAGGCGTTCGCCGACCACCTCGCGCGGACGACCGACGGCGAGACCACGCTCGCCGGCGTCGCGCTGGGCGCCGTCCCGCTGGTCGCGGTCACGAGCGTCGCGTCGGGCTCTCCCTACGTCATCGTCCGCAAGCAGCAGAAGGAGTACGGCACCGCCAACCTCGTCGAGGGCGAACTCGCCGACGGCGAGGAGGTCGTGGTGCTGGAGGACATCGCCACGACCGGCCAGAGCGCCGTCGACGCCGCCGAGGCGCTGCGGGAGGCCGGCGCCGTCGTAAATCGCGTGGTCGTCGTCGTCGACCGCGAGGAGGGTGCCGCCGAGAACCTCGCCGAGCACGACCTCGAACTGGAGTCGCTCGTGACCGCATCGGACCTGCTGGACGACGCCCCCGAAGACGTGGACGCGGCCTGACGCCGGCAGCACGCTCCGACGGTTTCGATTCCCGCGAAATTCACCGGCCCGTCGACGGCGGTGTCCGGCTCTCCCTCGCCTGTGAATCACACGCACGGCAGTCGCGGGCCGGCACACGTCACAACGCTTTTATCCGAAAGCGCGTTAGCGGAGAGCAAGATGGCAGGTGACTGCTTTACAGGCGGGCTCCGCGCCCCATAACCAGTCACTGTCATGTTCTCGCGCTCGTCGTTCGCTGTCCGACAGCGACGCGTGGCGCGGTGGAGGCAGATGACATGTCACAGCAGGAATCCTCGATCACGGTGGAACTGCCCGATGGAAGCACGCTCGACGTTCCGTCGGGCGCCACAGTCGAAGACGTGGCCTACGAGATCGGTCCGGGTCTCGGCTCCGACACCGTCGCCGGCAAGCTCGACGGCGAACTCGTCGCCAAGGAGGAGCCGGTCTACGACGGCGCACGCGTGGAGATCGTCACCCCCTCGGCCGACGAGTACCTGCAGGTGATGCGCCACTCCGCCGCCCACGTCCTCGCCCAGGCGATCCTGCGGGAGTATCCCGACGCCAAACTGGCCACCGGCCCGCCGACCGAGGAGGGCTTCTACTACGACTTCGACGACGTGGACGTCGACGAGGGCGACTTCGACGACCTGGTCGCCGAGATGGAGGCCATCGTCGACGACGACCTCGACATCGAGCGCGAGGAGGTCCCGCTCGACGAGGCCCGCGACCGCGTCGCCGGCGACCCCTACAAGGAGGAGATCCTCGAGGACCTCGCGGCCGGCGACCGCGGCGCCGACGACGACATCGAGACCGTCTCCTTCTACGGCCAGGGGGACTTTTCGGATCTGTGTGCCGGCCCGCACGTCGCATCGACGGGCGAGATCGGCGCCGTCGACCTCCGGGAGATCGCCGCGACCAACTGGCGCGGCGACGAGGACGAGCCGCGGCTCACCCGCGTCTACGGCACCGCCTTCGGCTCCGAGTCCGACCTGGAGGACTACTGGGAGCGCAAGGAGGAGGCCGAGCGCCGCGACCACCGCCGCATCGGCCGCGAGATGAACCTCTTCTCCATCCCCGAGCACTCGCCGGGCTGCGTCCACTTCCACCCCGACGGGATGGCGATCCGGCGCGAACTGGAGGACTACATCCGCGCGAAGAACGACGAACTCGGCTACGAGGAGGTGTGGACGCCCGAACTCAACAAGGTCGACCTCTGGAAGACCTCGGGCCACTACGAGCACTTCTGCGAGGAGGACGAGATGTTCCACTGGGACCAGGCCAGCGCCCGCACCGAGGGCGACGACGCCGACGAGTACGGCCTCAAGCCCATGAACTGCGCCAACCACGTCCACCTCTACCAGCGCGAACGACGCTCCTATCGCGAGCTGCCCAAACGGTACTGCGAGTTCGGCACCTGCTACCGTAACGAGCGCTCCGGCGAACTCTCGGGCATGCTTCGGGTCCGCGGGTTCACCCAGGACGACGGCCACGCCTTCGTCACCCGTGACCAGATCCAGGGCGAGGTCACCCGCACGCTCGAAGTGATCGACGAGGTGCTCGCGGACTTCGGCCTCGACGTGACCTTCAAGCTCGAAACCCAGCCCGACGACTCGTTCGGCGACGACGCCCTCTGGGAGCGCGCCGAGAGCGACCTCCGGAGTTCCCTCGACGCGCTGGGCGAGGGCTACGAGGTCGAGGCCGGCGAGGGCGCCTTCTACGGCCCGAAGATCGCCGCCGACGCCGAGGACGCCATCGGCCGCGAGTGGACCGTCGGCACCGTCCAGCTGGACTTCGTCCAGCCCGACCGGTTCGACCTGGTCTACGTCGGCGAGGACAACGAGGAGCACACGCCGGTGATGATCCACCGCGCCCTCCTCGGAACGTTCGAGCGGTTCATGGCCGTCATGATCGAGCACTTCGCCGGGCGGTTCCCGCTGTGGCTCGCGCCCGAGCAGGTCCGGGTCCTCCCGCTGAACGAGGAGGTGCTGGGCTACGCCCACCGCCTGCGCAACGACTTCGAGGAGAGCGGCTTCCGCGCGACCGTCGCCGACGGCGACGACACGCTCCAGCGGAAGATCCGCGCCGCCCACGACGAGAACGTCCCCTACATGCTCATCGTCGGCCCCGACGAGGAGGAGGCCGGCACCGTCTCCGTCCGGGACCGCGCCGAGCGCGAGGCCCGCGACGTGGACCCCGATGCGTTCCGCGAGCACCTCCGCGCCGAGCGCGAGGAGAAACGGCTCGAACCGGACTTCCTCGACGACTAGGTCGACACCGCGCGCTCTCCCTCTCCCCGTCCCGTGCGGCGAGCGCGACCGGACCACGGCGAGGCAACGCGAGTCCACCGTTCTTGAACGGAGAGCCGTCCGGCGGTCGCGACCGTCGGCGGCGCGGCGTCGGGTCGTCACAGTCCGAACGGCTCAAATACCTGCCGGACGGACAGAGGACCGTGTCACAGCAGGTCGGCGAGGTCGGGACGCTGTTCCTCCACGAGTACGGCGACGACGTGCGCGTCGCCGTGGTCAAGGACGGGGAGCGGCGCCTGCACGCGATACTGGAACTCAAGGAGACCGACGCCGGGCCGCGACCGGCGCGGCTCCGCGTGAAACAGGGCGCCAGCGAGGAGCCCCGCCCGCCCGACCTGTTCGTCGAACTCGCCCGCTCGGCCTCGCGCATCCGCATCTCCGAGCAGACCTCGAAGGCGACCCGGGGGCGGCTCCAGGAGCTGCTCGACGCCTACCAGCTCGAAGCGAAGGCCGTCCGCACCTGTCGCTACTGCGCCTCGGAGGGGCAGTACTCGCCGGTCACCTCCGAGACGGCCATCGCGGCCGACGGGGAGTACATCTGCCCCGACTGCGCGAAGGCCGAACTCGACCGCGAACTCGCCTACAAGGGCGAGATCACCGCCGGCGCCCGCGACCGGCTCTACGACCTGCTCACCGAGGTCCAGGACCTCGAACGCGTGTCCAATCTCCTGAAGGGCGACCTGGACCCCGACCTCACGAAGTTCGACGAGATCTCGGCGACCGTCGACGAGGTCGACCCCGTCCCCGTCGACTCGCTGGATCTCCACCCCGGCATCCAGAACCACCTGGAGGGGCGGTTCGACACGCTGCTTCCGGTCCAGAGCCTCGCCGTCGAGAACGGCGCCACGGAGGGCCGGGACCAGCTGGTCGTGTCCGCGACGGCGACGGGGAAGACGCTCATCGGCGAGATGGCCGGCCTCGACCGCGTCCTGAACGACAAGGGGAAGATGCTCTTTCTCGTCCCGCTCGTCGCGCTGGCCAACCAGAAACACGAGTCCTTCGAGGAGCGCTACGGCGACATGGTCGACGTGTCCCTGCGCGTGGGCGCCAGCCGCATCAACGACGGCGGCGGCCGCTTCGACCCCGGCGCCGACGTGATCGTCGGCACCTACGAGGGCATCGACCACGCGCTACGCACGGGGAAGGACCTCGGTAATATCGGCACGGTCGTCATCGACGAGGTCCACACACTCGGCGAGGACGAGCGGGGCCACCGCCTCGACGGGCTGATCTCCCGGCTCAAGTACTACTGCGGCGAGCGCTCGGACAACCACAGCACCGACGGCACCCAGTGGATCTACCTCTCGGCGACGGTCGGCAACCCCGGCCAGCTGGCCGAGCAGCTCCGGGCCCAGCTCATCGAGTTCGAGGAGCGGCCGGTGCCCATCGAGCGCCACGTCACCTTCGCGGACGGCCGCGAGAAGATGCAGATCGAGAACAAGCTCGTCAGGCGCGCCTTCGACACGAAATCGAGCAAGGGGTACCGCGGCCAGACGATCATCTTCACCAACTCCCGGCGGCGGTGTCACGAGATCTCCCGGAAGCTAGAGTACGACTCGGCCCCCTACCACGCCGGGCTGGACCACCGCCGGCGCAAGAAGGTCGAAGGGATGTTCGCCGACCAGGACCTGGCCGCGGTCGTGACCACGGCGGCGCTCGCGGCGGGCGTCGACTTCCCCGCCTCGCAGGTCGTCTTCGACTCGCTGGCGATGGGCATCGAGTGGCTCACCGTCCAGGAGTTCCACCAGATGCTCGGCCGCGCGGGTCGGCCGGACTACCACGACAAGGGGACGGTGTACGTCCTCGTCGAGCCCGACGGCAATTACCACAACAGCCAGGAGATGAGCGAGGACGAGGTGGCGTTCAAGCTACTGAAAGGCGAGATGGACCCCGTGATCACCCGCTACGACGAGGGCGCGGCCGTCGAGGAGACGCTCGCCAACGTCACCGTCGGCGGGAAACACGCCAAGCGGCTCAACGAGCGGATGATCGGCGAGGTGCCGACCACGCACGCCGTCGGCAAACTCCTGGAGTACGAGTTCATCGACGGGCTGGAACCGACGCCGATGGGCCGGGCGGTCACCTCCCACTTCCTCTCGCCCGACGACGCGTTCCTGCTGCTCGACGGCATCCGGAAGGGGTCGGACCCCTACGAGATCGTCGGGACGATGGAGCTGCGCGACGACGAGCGGTAAGGCCCCGACCGGAGCGGTACCGAACGCGGTAAGGCGACCGTACTCCGTGATAGCTCGGCGCACGAGCGCGCCCAAGACTTATCCCGGTCGATAGCCTGGAATAGGCAATGACTGCCGGTACCGGACCCGACCCGACCCGAACGATCACCCTCGACGCCCACGTCCACACCGACGCCTCCTACGACTGTTCGACGGCGCCGGAACGCGTCGTCGACGCGGCGCTTGCCGCCGGCCTCGACGCGGTCGCTATCACCGACCACGACGCCGTCGACGGCGCGGCCCGCGCGGTCGCCGCCGCCGCGGGGACGGACCTGCTCGTGGTGCCGGGCGTCGAGGTCTCCACGGCCGAGGGTCACCTCCTCGCGCTCGGCGTCGACCGGGCGCCCGCGCCCGACCGGTCGTTCGCCGAGACGGTCGAGACGGTCCGGTCGGCCGGCGGCGTCGCGGTCGTCCCCCACCCCTTCCAGGTCAGCCGCCACGGCGTCCGCCGAGCGGCGATGGCCGACTGCGAACTCGACGGCGTGGAGACGCTGAACGCCGTCGCGGTCACCGGCTACGGAAACCGGCGCGCTCGAACCTTCGCGGCGAGCGAGGGGTACCCGACGGTCGGCGGCAGCGACGCCCACCGGCCGGGCCTGATCGGGCGGGCGTTCACGAGCGTCACGCTCCCCGAGGGTGTCGGCTGGACGACGATGACGGCCGCGGACGTGCTGGCGGGGATCCGCGCGGGCGACGCGACCGCCCAGGGGACCGTCACGACGCCCGTCGAGTTCGCGAAGACCTACGCGTGGCACGCCCGCGACACGGCCGCGACGGCGGTCGGCTCCGCCCGGGCCGCCACGGCGACCGGGCGCTCGGCGGCCGGCTCCCACCCCGCGGTCGGCGCCGGTGCGGTACTCGGCTCCGCGCTGTTGCTCGGCTCGCGCGTCGGGCGTCTCGGTCGCGCGCCACGACGGATCGCCGGTCGCGTCCGGTAACCCCCAGCGACCGGCACGGCTGCCGCTCGCGCCGCACGGGCGATGAGTGGCCTTTTTCCGGCGCCCCCGCTTCTGTGCGGACGTGCCATTCGGGATCACCGCCGGCGCGACCTTCGTCTTCCTCGTCATCGTCGCGGCGCTGATCCTCTTCGCCACCGAGCCCGTCCCCGTCGACATCACCGCCATCGGCGTCCTCGTCGCCCTGTTGCTCGTCGAACCGCTGTCGGCGACGGCCGCCGACCTGGGCCTGCTCGCCGACCCGCTGGTCGTGTTGAGCGACCCCGCCGAGGGCCTATCGGCCACCGACAACGGTCTCTCCGGATTCGCGAGTTCGGCGACGCTGACGGTGTTGGCTATGTTCGTCCTCTCGGATGGCGTCCAGCGGACCGGCGTCGTCCAGATCCTCGGGTCGAAGATCGCCGCCGTCACCCGCGACAGCGAGTCCCGCCAGTTGGGCGCCATCATCGGCGTCGTCAGCCCCATCTCCGGGTTCATCAACAACACCGCCGCCGTCGCCATCCTCCTGCCGATGGTCACCGACCTGGCCCACGAGGGCAAGACCTCCCCATCGAAACTGCTCATCCCCCTCTCCTACGCCTCGATGTTCGGCGGCATGCTCACGCTGATCGGCACCTCGACGAACATCCTCGCCTCCGAGCTGTCGGGGCGGCTCATCGGCCGCACGTTCACGATGTTCGAGTTCACGCAGCTGGGGGTCGTCGTCTCGATCGTCGGCGCGGCGTACCTGCTGACGGTCGGCCGCTGGCTGACGCCCGAACGGATCCCGGTCGCCGAGGACCTCACCGCGGAGTTCGAGATGGGCGAGTACCTCACCGAGGTGGTCGTCCGCGAGGACTCGCCGATGGTCGGCGAGACCGTTCGCAGCGCGCTCCGGGACACCGAGTTCGACGTGGACGTGGTCCAGCTGATCCGCGGCGACCGGACGTTCACCGAACCGCTCGACCCGAAGGCGATCCGCGCCGGCGACGTGTTCGCCGTCCGGACCGACCGCGACACGCTCGTCGAGCTCTCCGACGCCGAGGGCCTCGATCTCCTCCCCGAGGTCGACGTCGACGAGGCCGAACTCGAACAGGCCAACGAGCGGGAGAACCTCGTCGAAGTGGTGGTCGCGCCCGGGTCGAGCCTCGTCGGCGAGTCGCTCGCCTCGGCGAACTTCCGCCAGCGCTACGACGCGACCGTCCTCGCGCTGCGGCGCGGCCCGGAGCTGTTCCGCCAGCGGATGGACCACGTGCGTCTCCGCGTCGGCGACACCCTGCTGATCCAGGGCACGCCCGACAGCATCGAACGGCTCGACGCCAACCGCGACTTCATCGTCGCGGGGGTGATCGACCGCCCCGACTACCGCCGCTCGAAGATCCCCGTCGCCATCGGCATCGTCGGCGCCGTCGTCGGCGCCGCCGCGGTCGGCCTCCTCCCCATCGTTGTCGCCGCGCTGACCGGCGCACTCCTGATGGTCCTCACCGGCTGTCTCAAGTCGACGGAGGTGTACGATGCCGTCCAGTGGGACGTGATCTTCCTGCTCGCCGGCGTCATCCCGCTGGGCATCGCCCTGGAGAACACCGGCGGCGCCGACCTCATCGCCGACCTCGTCGTCCAGTCGGCGACGCTGCTCCCGCCGCTGGGCGTCCTCGCCCTGATGTACCTCGTCACCGCCCTGCTGACCAACATCATCAGCAACAACGCCAGCGTCGTCCTCATGATCCCCGTCGCCGTCGAGGCCGCCCGCCAGCTGGGCGTGAACACCTTCTCCTTTATCCTCGCCGTCACCTTCGCCGCCTCGACGGCCTTCATGACCCCCGTCGGCTACCAGACCAACCTCTTCGTCTACGGCCCCGGCGGCTACCGCTTCTCCGACTACCTCAAGGTGGGGACGCCGCTCCAGCTCATCTTCGCCGCCGTCACGACGCTCGGTATCTACGCGTTCTGGGGGTTGTGAGGGGGTTTCGCGGATCAGACGGCGATACGACGGGAACGAAGCGCTACGCAACGAAACGCTTTACCCTGCGTCGCACTGATAGTAGCACGCGGGATCGTGGGGTAGCTTGGTAACCTTCAGCGTTTGGGACGCTGTACCCCCAGTTCAAATCTGGGCGATCCCATTTCTCCGGCGGCGTCGGTAGCGCTCGGAGCCACCGAATCCTCACCGCTACGTAGGAACAAATAGGATCGCGACGGATCGCCGTCCGAATGAAATCGCACGAGCGAGGTGACGCGACCGAAGCAGCGGTGATCGCGGAGCTGAAGCGCCGATGCCTCTCGGTGTCGATACCGTTCGGGGACAACGAACGGTACGATATCGTCGTCGCGACGCCCGACGACCGGCTGTTGCGAGTGCAGATCAAGACGGGGTGGATCCGGGACGGGACGATCGAGTTCCACGGGAAGTCCCAGCACACGAATTCGACCGGGAACACCTACACGAACTACGAGGGGGACGTGGACTACTTCGTCGTCTACGTGCCCGATCTCGATTCGATGTATCTGATCGGCGAGTCGGAGTTCGGGACGGGGATGCAACTCCGGGTCGACGACCCCGAGCAGTCACACGAGACGATACACTGGGCCGAGGAGTATCGGTTCGAGGAGCGGTGGCCGCCCAGACCCGATGGATCGGCGACGGCGGACGACCGCCCTACCGTCGAACGGGTCAGCGAGTACCTCCGTCAGCGCGATGTCGACTTCGCGAGAGCGGTGACGATCTCGGAGTACGACCTCCTCGTGGACACAGCGGAGACGGTCGTTCGGCTCGGCGTCGAGACGGGATGGGTCGAGGACGGCCGAATTCGGTTTCACCCCAATTCGAGCACGGACAGGGACAGCATCGACTGGTTTCTCGTGTACTGTGCGGAGACGAGCCAGGCGTATCTCGTCGATCCCGACGAGTTCGACACGTCGATCTCGCTCAGAGTCGACGATCCCGACACCGAGATGCCGTCGATCAACTGGGCCAAGGAGTACGAATTCGAGAACCGCTGGCCCCACTGAACGCGAACCCGCGACCCGGCAGAGACGGGTCCACCGACCGCGTTCAGACTCTGTCGTTGCGCGAGTAGCCGCAGGTGGTACAGTAGTACTTTTTCGGCCCGTCTTGGACGAGTTCGGCCGAACAGTCCGGACACGTTTCTTCGTCTTTGGATTGCCCTTGACCCGACATCGTGTTGTCATCAGAGATTTACACACAAAAGTACGCTGGAGCGTTATCACAGCGTGAAACGGGTCCGAGAACTCCAACGAACGATCAAAACCCCCGATGTTGAGGGTTACCATTGACGGCGTAGCACGCCGGAGGATCGAGTGGCCGAGGGGCGCTCGGCCACGGGGCGGACAGCGAGGGCGACCGTACCCCTAGTATCTCCCTCTCTCCGGGATCCGCGGGCGGTCCGCGCTCCTAACTGGTTTGGCCGTGTGCATTTTAGGTGCGAGGGTCTCGCTAGGAGCATGAACCCCGCACGCGGCGACCGACCCATTGCCGGGATCGAGGTGACTGGGGAGTGGGTTCGGGCGGTCGCCGCCGGCGTGGAGAAGTTCTCGGCCGACTCGCAGGAGTCGGCACTGACCGTACTCGAGGAGGCAGACCTCACCGGCGCCGAGCCCGGCGAATGGTACGCGCTCGCGGGCTACGTCGACGCCGTGGCGGACATCCACGACATCGTCGGTGACCAGGCCGTCCACGCGCTCGGCCAGCGCATCGCCCGGGCGGTGTCGTTCCCGGACGACGCCGGGAGCGTCCCGGGGGCATTGGCGGCGCTCGACGACGTGTGTCGCGCCGGCCACCGCGGCGGCGACCCCGGGGGCTACGCGTTCCGTCAGATCGGCGACGAGGACGGCCGCGTCGAGTGCCGGACGCCCTACCCCTGCGCGTTCGACCGCGGCATCGTCGAAGGGGCCGCCGTCGCCCACGCCGACGGCTTCGTCTGCGTCCGCGAGGTCGGCGCTTGCCGGACCGACGGCGCCGACCGGTGTACCTACGAGATCAGCTGGTGAGCACCGCGCCGGCTCACGACGCCTCGCCGGCCGGGAGGTTCACTTCCGCTCCGGTTTGCGAACCTTCTTACCCGAGGGAAGGGTAAGCTGGGTTCACCCAATGGCGCGCGCCGAGAACACCGAACTGATAGACTCCTTCGAGGAACTCTATCGGGACTACTACCGCAACGAGATCGGCGAGCTCGCCCAGAAGTACCCGACCGAGCAGAAGTCGCTGTATCTCGACTGGGGGGACATCTACCGCTTCGACCCGGACCTGGCCGACGACGTGCGCTCCCATCCCGAGGAGCTGCGCGACTACGCCGAGGAAGCCCTCCGACTCTACGACCTCCCCGTCGACGTGAAGCTCGGGCAGGCCCACGTCCGCGTCCACAACCTCCCCGACTCGACGGACATCCGCGAGATCCGCGCCGACCACCGCGGCCAGCTCATCTCCATTCAGGGTGTCGTCCGCAAGGCCACGGACGTCAAACCCAAGATCACGCAGGCCGCCTTCGAGTGCCAGCGCTGTGGCACCCTCACGCGCATCCCTCAGCAGACCGGTGACTTCCAGGAGCCCCACGAGTGTCAGGGCTGTGAACGACAGGGTCCGTTCCGCGTCAACTTCGACCAGTCGGAGTTCATCGACGCCCAGAAGATCCGCGTCCAGGAGTCCCCCGAGGGGCTGCGCGGCGGCGAGACGCCCCAGAGCATCGACGTGAACATCGAGGACGACATCACCGGCGAAGTGACCGCCGGCGACCACGTCCGCGTCTCGGGCGTCCTCAAACTCGACCAGCAGGGCAGCGACCAGGACCAGTCGCCCATGTTCGACACGTACATGGACGGCTTCTCGGTCGAGATCGAGGACGAGCAGTTCGAGGAGATGGACATCACCGAGGAGGACAAACAGGAGATCATCGAGCTCTCCGGCCGCGAGAACATCTACGACGAGATGGTCGGCGCCATCGCCCCCTCCATCTACGGCTACGAGCGCGAGAAGCTCTCGATGATCCTCCAGTTGTTCTCCGGTGTGACCAAACATCTCCCCGACGAGTCGCGGATCCGTGGCGACCTGCACATGCTCCTGATCGGTGACCCTGGTACGGGGAAGTGCGTCGCAGGCGATACTCGCGTGACATTGGCCGATGGGTCGGAGGTCCCGATCCGGGAGCTCGTCGAGGAAAACCTCGATGATCCGAAACCCGTCGACGACGGCGTCTGGGATTCCGTCGACTTCGAGGTCCCGTCACTGCAAGATGACGGGGGTTTCGTCCCCCAGCCGGCGACCAAGGTCTGGAAACGCGAGGCGCCGGAACAGATGTATCGCGTACGCACGTCGACCGGTCGCGAACTCGACGTAACCCCGTCGCACCCACTGTTCGTTCAGTCCGGCGGTCGGTTCGAAGCGGTGAGAGCCGAGAATCTCGAGGAGAGAGACTTCGTCGCCGTTCCGCGCCGGCTTCCGGTCGAAGGCCAGACGGAACTCGATATCGACTTCCGGGAATCGCGCGCACACAACCGGATCGACCTCAATCTCCCCGACAAGTGGACGCCGGCCCTCTCGCGGCTCGTCGGCTATATCGTCGCCGAGGGATACGTCGAGCAGCGGTCCGATAACACGGGATTCGTCTCGATAACGAACAACGACCGAGAGGTCCTCGACGACGCCGCTGCCGTTCTCGACGCCCTCAACCTGAACGTAACCGAACGATCCTCGCACGACGGGAAGGACGACAGGGAGTTGATATGTTCTGCCGGCGAGTTCGTGAGTTTCCTCCGACAGTTGGACGAAACGCTGCTCGAACCCTCTGCACAGCGGCGCGTGCCACAGCCGCTGATGCGAGCGACGAAAGAGGTCAAAGCCGCGTTCCTCAAAGGATACATCGAGGGCGAAGCGCACGTTTCGGCGTCACAGCGAGAGATCACCGTCGCTTCGATGAGCAAGCGACTCTTGGAGGACATCCGTACGCTGCTACTCTCTCTCGGAATTCCGTCCCAGTTACAGCCGCGAGAGAACGGAAGCTACCGACTCAGAATCTCCGGCGAATCGTTCGCGAAGTACGTCCAGCGCGTCGGGTTCGTCACCGAACGGAAATCCGAAGCTTGCGCGAAGTACGACGACCACTCGAGTAATCCGAACCTCGACGTGATACCCGAGATCGGTGCGGAACTCAAGCGGATCCGAGAAGCGCTGGAACTGACCCAGCACGAATGCGGGATCCCGCGGTCGACGTACCAGCACTACGAGCGCGGACGGAGAAACCCCAGTCGCGAGAGTCTTTCGGCGGTCGTCCAGGCGTTCGAGTCGAGACTCGATGAGCTAGATTCGACCAGTAACTCGACAGCCAAGGCATCCACAGACGGCGGGGGCCTCGCCGCGCTCAGACAAGACATCGAAGCGCTCGGGGCGCTGGTCAATGGCGACGTTGGATGGGATCGCATCGAGTCGATCGATCCCATCGAACCGGACGACGAGTGGGTGTACGACCTCGAAATCGAGGGGACGCACAACTATGTGTCGAACGGCGTGGTTTCGCACAACTCCCAGATGCTATCATATATTAAAAATATCGCCCCGCGCTCTGTCTACACCTCGGGGAAGGGGTCGTCCTCCGCCGGGCTCACCGCGGCCGCCGTCAGAGACGACTTCGGCGACGGCCAGCAGTGGACGCTCGAAGCGGGCGCGCTGGTCCTCGCGGACCAGGGTATCGCGGCGGTCGACGAACTGGACAAGATGGCCGCCGACGACCGCTCGGCGATGCACCAGGCGCTCGAACAGCAGGAGATCAGCGTCTCGAAGGCCGGGATCAACGCGACGCTCAAGTCGCGATGTTCGCTCCTCGGCGCGGCCAACCCGAAGTACGGTCGCTTCGACCAGTACGAGCCGATCAGCGAGCAGATCGACCTCGAACCGGCGCTGATCTCGCGGTTCGACCTGATCTTCACGGTCACGGACCAGCCCAACGAGGAGAAAGACCGGAACCTGGCCGACCACATCCTGCGGACGAACTACGCGGGGGAGCTGCACACCCACCGCGTGGAGTCGAACTCCTCGAACTTCAGCGACGAGGAGGTCGAGAACGTCACGGACGACGTGGCGCCGACGATCGAGCCGGAACTGCTGCGCAAGTACATCGCCTACGCGAAGCGCAACTGCTACCCGACGATGACCGAGGCGGCCCGCGAGGAGATCGAGGACTTCTACGTCGACCTGCGGACCCAGGGCGCCGACGAGGACGCGGCGGTGCCGGTCACCGCGCGGAAGTTGGAGGCGACGGTGCGGCTGGCCGAGGCCTCCGCGCGGGTCCGGCTGTCGGACAAGGTGACCGCCGAGGACTCCCAGCGCGTCATCGAGATCGTCCGCTCCTGTATGGAAGACGTGGGCGTCGACCCGGAGACGGGCGAACTCGACGCCGACATGATCGAGGCCGGGACGACCAAGAGCCAGCGCGACCGCATCAAGAACATCAAGCAACTCATCGAGGATCTCGAAGACGAGTACGACGAGGGGGCGCCGGTGGACGTGGTCGCCGACCGCGCCGAGGAGATCGGCATGGACCAGGCCAAGGCCGAACACGAGATCGAACAGCTCAAACAGAAAGGCGAGGTGTACGAGCCCCGCACGGACTACCTCCGGACCACGTGACCGACCATGGACCGTATCTCCGCGCTTCGCAACGTCGAGGACGCGCTCCGCCGGTTCGAGGACGGCGAGGTGGACCTGTCGGAACTGGAGCGCGAAGTGCGGGGGACGCTGCGGACGTACGCGACGGAGTTCGAGGGCGACCTTGCGGCCTACCGGGTCGAGAGCGCCGAGGAGGCCGGGAGTGGGAGCGAGAACGGGAACCCGGCGGTCGACGGGACGGTCGTGCTGGCGGGGTCGAAACAGGGGGCCCGCGAGCGGGTCCGCGAACTGGTCGACCGGCCCGGTCCGTTCGCCGTCGAGCGATTCGACGGGGAGTGACGGGCGCAACCGCCGGGAACGCCCTGCAACCCCCGGAACGGAAGGACTTTGAGCGCGCCGCGGCTAGGTCGGCTGAACAGACACTGGGATGACCGACCTGCACTCAGAACTGGCCGACGCCCGGAACGTCCTGCTGTGCGCGCCGTCGATGAGCGGCGGCGAGGCCGAGGCCTGTACCGACCTGCTGATCCCGTCGAACCCGGCGGGCGCGACCGCGCTGTGGGTGACCTTCCGGAGCGACGCGACCGACTGCGTCGACCAGTGGGTCGCCGAGACCGACGAGCGGCCGGCCGAAGCGGCGGTCGTCGTCGTCGGCGAATCGCCGGGGAGTCGGCCCGACGGCGTCACCGTCGAGCACGTCTCCTCGCCGAGCGACCTGACGGGGCTGGGGATCACGATCGGCGAGTTGCTCTCGGGGTGGGAGACGCCGCCGGTCGTCTGCTTCGACTCCCTGACGGCGTTGCTCCAGTACGTCGACGTGGAGACCGCCTACGAGTTCCTCCACGCGATCACCGGCCAGCTGTACGCCGCCGACGCGCGGGCGCACTTCCACATCGACCCGACCGCTCACGACCGCACGACCGTCGACAGCATCGCCTCGCTGTTCGACGCCGTCGTCGAGTTCGGCGACGACGGTCCCGAGACCCGCAAACGCCACCTCCTACAGTAACTCCTGACACCCGTTCGTTCTGTTCGTTCGATAACTTTATGTCGGGAGAGGATACAATCGCCGCCCGTGCTACTGGTGGTGACCTATTCGCGGGCGGCGCGGGGGACGCTCCGGAATATCTGCCGGACCCACGAGGAGGTCGTCGTCCGGCGGTTCGGGCGGGTGGCGCTGCTGGCCGAGACGGAGTTCGCGGCGTTCCAGGCGCTGCGGCTCCGGGCGAAACACGGGGGGGACGTGCAGGTCGAGCGGACGCGGCCGTTCAACGAGTACGAGGCCGTCGACGAGTCGGTTCGGGAGGCCGCGACGGCCTACGAGGGCCGCGACCGGCCGGCGCTGCCCTACGCGACGTTCGCCGACGGGAGCGACCACCCCGATCCCGACCGGATGCGCGACGCCGAGTTATGAGCGAACGGGAACGGCTCGCGCTGGAATCGAACGACGAGTCCGCGAGCGCCCGGGTCGTGGACCTGCGCGACCGGGGATTCGACCCGGATCGGGTCGCCGCCGCGGTCCGCGAGGAGTCTCCCCCGGGCGACGGCGAAGTGGCCGCGGGCAGCGACGGTGACAGCGGACCGGTCGTCGACTGTCCGCGGCCGCGAGCGGTCCACGACCACGTCGGACTCGTGCGTCCGTCGATGTGCGTTCGGGTCCGGACCGCGCTGGCCGCGGCGGCGCGCTCGCGGGGCGGAGAAGCGCCGCAGGACGAGGCGCTCGCCGACGTGCGCGAAGAACTGGCCGAGCTGACCGTCCCGGAGCCGCCGGACCTGGACGCGCCCAGGGAGCGGCTGGCGGGGACCGACGACGCCGTCGACCGGATCCGCGAGCGGGTGGCCGCGCTGCGCGGACGCGTCCAGGCCGGCCGCGAGGCGGACCGAGACGTGAGCGACCTGGAGGCCGAGCTGGCCGAGGCGACCCGCGAACTCAGCGAGCGCGAGACCGAGCGGGCCGCCGCGCGGGAGGCCGTCGAGCGGGCCGAACGGCGGGCCCACGAGAGTCGCGACGCCCGCGAGCGCCGGCGGCGACTCCAAGACCGAGAGGCGAACCTCGAACGGCGCGCCCGCGCACACCTCGTCGATCGGATCCGCGAGGAGTACGAGCGGGCGCTGGCGACGGTGCCCGGCGGTCCCGGCGCGGTCGACGACCCGTTCGCGGTCGAGGGAGCCACCGCGGCGCTCGCCGTGGGTCGGGTCGCCGAGTTCCGGGCGCCGGTCGTGGTGGCCTGCGACCGGTTCGAGAGCGGTGCGGCGGCCGTCGAGTGGCTCGACGCGACGGTGATCCGGGTCTGAGCGGCGGCGGTCGCGGCGGGCTCCGCTGGGGGGACACAGGGTCAGGAGGCGTCCGTGAGTTTATATCGGAACGGGCGACCAGCGCCGCCATGGTCACGCTTGAGTGGAGTTGCGAACGGAGCGACGGAGTGACGCTCGTCTCGCTCGTCGTCGCGGCCGACCGCCCCTGTCGGGTACGCGTCGAGAACCGTCTGGACGGCCCGGTGTGGCCGCCGCGACGGCGCGGGCAGCCGGCGGCCGGCTGGGACGGCGACGCGTTCGCCGGACGGGTCCCGGCCGACGGGCGGCTGACGGTCGGCTACGCGACGCCCGCCCGGCCCGCGGATCCGCCGGCAGAGGTCGTCTCGACGGTCCCGGCGGCGGAAGCCGACGAGGAGGCCGATTCCCGGTCCACGGAACCGGCGCCCGCGGTCGAGTCGACGCCGGCCGGCGTCGTCCGCGATCTGGGCGACCCCGTCGTCCCGCGGGACAGCGTTCCCGTCCCCGAAGTCGTCCCTCCGAAACCGTCGGACGGAGCCGCCGCGGCACGGGAGGCCGGAGGAGAGGGCGGAGCGGCGCGTGGACCGACACGGACGGCGAACGACACGACGCAGTCGGCCGATGCGACCGCGGACTCGGAACGGTTCGTCGTCCCGGGCGCCGTTCGGGCGTGGCTCCGCGACGTCGACGAACGACTCGACGCCGCTCCCGTCGGAACGGGACGAACGGACGGTGAGGCGAGCGCCGATGGGGGTCTCGGGGCGGCCGTCGCGGCGGACCGGCGAGCGTTACGGCGGGTTCGCGGCCGGATCGACGCGTTGCTCGCTCGTGCGGGTGAGAGCGGCCGTTACGGCCGGGTCGCGGGTCGAACCGGCGAACGGGTCGGCGGCGGCGAGTCCGACGGTCGCGAGACGCGGGTCGACGGCGGGGGGCCATGATCCTCGCGGTCGTCGGCGGGAAGGGCGGCGTCGGCAAGTCGACGGTGGCGTACAACCTCGGGGCGGAGCTGGACGCGGTCGTCGTCGACGCGGACCTGGCGATGGCGGACCTACCGACCGACCGGGGGCCGGACCTGCACGACGTGCTCGCCGGGCGGGCCGACGCGGTTGAGGCCGTCAGCGAGGGCGGACCGGTCGCGCTGCTCCCCTGCGGGCGGTCGCTGGCCGGCGCGAGAGCCTGCGAGCCGACGGAACTCGTCGCGGCGGTCGAGGCGGTCCGCGACGAGTACGGCCGCGTCGTCGTCGACTGCCCGGCGGGCATGTGCGGCGACGTGGGACTGGGCCTGCTCGTCGCCGGGGCCTGCGTCCTCGTGACCCAGCCCGCGCCGCCGGCGCTGGGCGACGCGCTCCGCGCTCGCGCGCTCGCTCGCGAGCTCGACGCGGGGCTGGCCGCCATCGTCCTCAACCGCGCGAGCGAAGCGTCGCCGACGGAGCTGGTCGCCCGGGAACTCGGGGGGCCCGTCGCGACGGTCCCCGAATCGACCGCGGTCGCCGACGCGCAGGCCGCCGGCGTCCCGGTGGGGATTCACCGCCCGGACTCGCCGGCCGCCGACGCCTTCGCAGACCTCGCCGAGACCGTCGAACGGGCGTGTCGGCATCGGGGGCCGGTCGCGTGACCGCGAGCGGGCGTGTCGGCATCGGGGACCGGTCGCGTGACCGCGAACGGTCTCGCCCGGTCAGTCGTCGAGCGTGTCGGCGCGGCGTTCGATCCGGTCGACGAACGCCTCGGGCAGCGACTGCACGTCGCCGACCTGGACCTGCCAGAGCGTGGCGTAGAGGCCGTCGCGGTCGAGCAGGTCCTCGTGGGATCCCTGTTCGACCACCTCGCCGTCGTCGAGGACGACGATGCGGTCGGCGTCCTTGACCGTCGAGAGGCGGTGCGCGACGACCAGCGTGGTGCGGTCGGCGACGACCGACTCGATGGAGCGCTGGATGAGCGCCTCGGTCTCGTTGTCGACGTGGCTGGTCGCCTCGTCGAGGACGAGGATCGCCGGGTCGTGGAGCATCACGCGGGCGAGGCAGATCCGCTGGCGCTGGCCGCCCGACAGTTTCACGCCTCGTTCGCCGATGGTCGTGTCGATGCCGTCCGGCAGGTCCGCGACGAACGCGTCGGCCTCGGCGCGTTCGAGCGCCGCGCGGACGGCGTCGCCGTCCGCCTCGGGTGTGCCGTAGGCGACGTTCTCGTGGATCGTCCCCGAGAAGAGGAACGGGTCCTGGCTGATGAACCCGACCGCGCCGCGGAGGCTCTCGAGGGTGAGGTCGCGCACGTCGCGGCCGTCCACGCGGACCGCCCCCTCGTCCACGTCGTAGAAGCGGACGAGCAACTTGAGCAGCGTCGACTTGCCGGCGCCGGTGGGGCCGACGATGCCGACGGTCTCGCCGGGTTCGACGTCGAAGGTCACGTCCTCGACGACGGGGCCGTCGGCCGCCCCACCGGCGTCCGGCGCGTCGTCGCGCTCGCTCTCGGGGTAGGCGAAGCTCACCCCGTCGTACTCGACGCGGCCGCGAACGTCGGTCAGCTCGGTCGCGTCGTCGCGCTCCTCGACGGACTGGGCGGCGGTCCGCACGCCCAGCAGGCGCTCGGCGGAGGCGTTCGCGCTCGAATAGCTCTCGACGACGCTCGCCACGTCCTGGAGCGGCCAGCTGAGGTGCTGGACGTAGATCAGGTAGGTGACCAGCGCCCCGGTCGTCAGCGGCTCGGTGAACGGCCCGGGCGGGCCGTCGACGACCCAGAACGCGCCGACGCCGAAGGTCAGCGCCACGGCGACGCCGGTCAGAAAGCGCATCATCGGGTAGTGGTACGACCCCAGGTCGATGGCGTCGAGGAAGGCGTCGACCACGTTGCGCGAGGACCGTTCGACCCGCTCGCGCTCGTGCGGTTCGGCGGTGTAGGCCTTCACGACCGAGATCCCGCTGATCGAGGCGCGCAGCTGGGCGTTGAGTTTGCCCTGCGTCTCGCGGACGCGGCCGTAGATCTCGCCGATGTACCGCGAGAAGACGTAGTTGGCGACGACGATGACGGGCGTGACCGCGAGCGCGACGAGGGCGAACTGCCAGTTCAGAAGCGCCATGAGGACGGCGTAGGCGGTCAGGCGGGTGACGACGGTCAGCGCGTCGTCGATGGTGCTCGTGAAGAAGTTCTCCATCGCGTCGACGTCGTTGTTGAGGATGCTCATCACCTCGCCGGTCTGGTGGTCGTCGAAAAAGTCCATCTCCAGGCGCTGGACGGTGTCGTAGGCGTCGACGCGCACGTCGTGCTGGAGCCGGTAGGCGAACACCCCCCACAGCAGCGAGCGGATCCACTCGACGGCCTGGCCGACGACCGAGATCGCGAGGATCAGACCGACGAGGAGGGACAGCTGGCCGATCTGGGTCTCGGGGACTAGCCCGGGGCCGACCAGCGGGAGCGCGAACGGGGTGGTGTCGCTGAAGACGGTGTCGAACATGTAGCCGACGATGGCGGGGCTGGCGTGACCGGGCAGCATCCAGAGCAGGCGGAGCACCAGCCCGGCGAGCGCGTAGGGGAGGTGCGGGCGGCCGTACTCACGCAGGAGCGCGAGCACCGGCCAGTCGGCGTCGGCGCGGTAGGGATCGCCGCCGGTCGCATTCGCGTCGCTCACGCCGACTCACCTCGACGGACGCGCTCTAAGAACGCGTCGGGCAGCGCGGTCACGTCGCCCACCTGCACGTGCCAGAGGTTGGCGTAGAGGCCGTCCCGTTCCAGCAGTTGCTCGTGCGTGCCGCGCTCGGCGATCTCGCCGTCGTCGACGACGAGGATGCGGTCGGCGTCGCGCACCGTCGAGAGCCGGTGGGCGACGACGAACGTCGTGCGGTCGGCCGCGAGTTCCTCCAGCGTCCGCTGGATCAGGACCTCCGTCTCGTTGTCGACGTGGCTGGTCGCCTCGTCGAGGACGAGGATCGCCGGGTCGCGAAGGATGGCGCGGGCGATGGCGACCCGCTGGCGCTGGCCGCCCGAGAGCTTCACGCCGCGTTCCCCGACCATCGTGTCGTAGCCGTCGGGGAGGTCGGCGACGAACTCGTGGGCGCCCGCGAGCTTCGCCGCCTCGACGACCGCCTCGTCGTCGGCCTCCGGGCGGGCGTAGGCGACGTTCTCCCGCACCGTGCCGTAGAACAGGAACGGGTCCTGACTGACGTAGCCGACCGACTCGCGGAGGCTCTCGACGGTCACGTCGCGCACGTCCGTCCCGTCGACGCGGATCGTCCCCCGGTCGGCCTCGTAGTACCGCAGGAGCAACTTGAGGACGGTGGACTTGCCGGCGCCCGTGGGACCGACGATCCCGACCGTCTCGCCGGGGGCGGCGTCGAAGGAGACGTTCGAGAGCGTCGGTTCGTCCCGGCTGGGGTAGGTGAAGGTCACGTCGTCGTAGGCGACGGCGCCGTCGGGGTCGGTCAGCTCGCGGGCGTCGGGGCGGTCGACGACGTTGTCGTGTTCGACGACGCCCTGCAGGCGGGTCGCGGCGGCCTTGCCGGTCTGGTAGGCGTCGACGACCTCGGCGACCCCCTGCATCGCCACCATGAGCGAGCCGACGTAGCGATAGAAGACGTACAGGGCGCCGGGCGTGAGCGCGCCGGTGAAAAACAGCGGCGGGCCGGAGATGACCCAGACGCCGCCGAGCACCAGCGTGACGACGCGGGCCAGCTGGGAGACCGCCCGAGTGACGGGGTCCATCGTCGCCGAGGCCCAGTGGGCGTCCCACTGCGCCTCGCGGTGGTCACGGGAGGCGTCCCGGACGCGTTCGCGCTCGGTCGACTCGGTGCCGAACGCCTTGATGACCGAGACGCCGTCGATGTTGTTGTTCAGCCGGCTGTTCAGGTCGCCGACGCGCTCGCGGACGGCGAGCTGTTTGGGCTCGATCCACCGCGAGAAGCCGTAGCTCATCCCGAACAGGACCACCGGGACGAACGAGAGGACGACCGCCAGTTGCCAGTTGAGCCACAGGAGGTAGGCGTAGGAGGCGACGGCGACGGTCACCAGCGACAGCCCGCGGGCGAGGACGCCGCCGACGAGCGACTGCAACTCCTGTACGTCGTCGTTGAGGACGCTCATCACCTCGCCGGTGTCGTGGCTGTCGAAGTAGTCCATCTCCAGCCGCTGGACGGTGTCGAACACCTCCGTCCGGACCTCGTGCTGGAACGCCTGGGTGAATCGACCCAGCACCCGCCGACTCGTGAAGTTCAGGACGGCGACGGCCACGAAGCTCCCGAACAGCAGGGCGAGCGACCAGCGCAGCTGCGCGCTCCGTCCCGTCGGCAACCAGGCGTCCGGCACCAGCGGCAGCCGGAAGGGGCCGCTCCCGAGCAACACGGCGTCGATGGCGACGCCGATGAGCACCGTCTGGAGCCGCGACGGGAACTGTTCCGCCGTCGACAGCGTCAATCCGCCGACGAACGACTTCCAGTAGGGCCGCGCGTACTCGTCGAACAACCACACCACCGGATGCCGCGAGTCGTCGCCGACACCGTCGCCCGGCACCGGCTCACCCGACTCCTCCGCGTTCACACCCATATGGTCACTCCGTTGATACCCCCGTGATTTAACAGGATCGGCGGTATGCGATACGTTCGCAGACCAGCGGGGCGGCCGCGGCCGGGCGCTCAGTTATCCGCGGTCAGCGCCTGGTAGGTCGCTCGCAGCGTGACGGGCGTCACGTCGGCGGCGTCGGCGGCCTCGGCCTGGGTGAGCGGGTAGGTCCGTTCGTCGGCGGCGGTGTAGAGGCAGCCGGCGGCGACGCCGGCCGGGTTGCGGCCGTCGACGTGGCCCAGTTCCCGGGCGCGTTCGACCAGCTCCCGGGCGCGACCCTCCAGCTCCTGCGGGAGGTCCAGCTCGCTGGCGAACCGCGCGAGGTACTCCGCGGGGTCGATGGGTCCCGTGGGGAGCCCGAGTTCGCGGTTCAGCGCGTCGTAGGCGGCGGAGAGTTCGGCCTTCGACGCGCGGGCGTCGGCGACGACCTCGTCGATCGTCCGGGAGACCTCGGTGGTGCGGCAGGTGGCGTAGACGGTCGCGGCGGCGAACCCCTCCAGCGAGCGCCCGCGGAGCAGGTCCTCGTCCTGGGCGGACTCGAAGAGGACACAGGCCCGGTCGCGGATGTGGTCCGAGAGCCCGAGCGAGCCGACGAGCCGTCGGATCTCCGTGAAGCCGTACACCTGGTTGCGCTCGGCCTTCGACCCGACCTTCGTGCGGTTGTGCTGGCGGCGCAGCCGGGCCATCCGACGGCGCTTGCGACCTTTGAGTCGGGTGGAGCGGCCGATCTCCGTCGAGAGGCCCCGGTCGTGGCGCGAGCGGGTGAGCGGGGCGCCCGTGCGCTCGCGGTTGGTGTCGTCGTCTTCGAACGAGCGCCACTCGGGCCCGTGGTCGATCTCGTCCTCGGCGACCACCAGGCCGCAGCTGGCACAGACCGTCTCGCTGTCGTCGCTTCGCAGGCTTCCCTCGCACTCGGGGCACGCGGTCACTGTCGTGCTCATACACGACGCTTCGCCCGCGAGGGGGTTAATAAACGGTGCGGTGGACCCCGTTCTCGGGCCGTGAACCGGCCGATCCACCGACCGGTTACCGGTAGGTAGTCGTGGCAGCGTCCGTTCGTGAAAGAACTGTCGGCGAGTGCGGTGGGACTACTGCTCGTCGAGCCACTCGCGGGCTTCGTCTAAACTGCCGGCCATCACGAACGTGTAGTCGAGGTGCTGGGTCTGGTCGACGAACTCCTCCATCTCCATCTCCGAGATGACGCTGTCGCCGGTGACCGAGACGCTGTAGTCGATGCCAGCCTCGATGCTCTGGGGGATCCACTCGTCCTCGAGCCACTCCTTGTCCGCGTCGTCGTGGGCCTGGAACCCGCTCGTATCGACGAGGAGTTTCGACTTGTCGTTGCGCTCGATGACGTCCAGCAGTTCGTGACAGCCGTCGCGGAACTCCTGACCGGCCACGAATTCGTTCCACGTGTGGAGTATCGCGTCGATGTCCTCGTCGATCTCGATCGTGTACGTCTCCGTGTCTACTGCGACCTGTCGCGGCATGTGTGAACGACTCCCACCCCCGGTATTCAATGCATCCCCCACAGTATCAGAATCGATAAAACAGCAGTTTCAGACACTGATGTGCTCGATCTGAACGGATGGCCATAAATGTAATCTTCTATTATTATTTAGCAGATCGGTCGGCGCGAGCGCGGTCAGTCGCTCCGGACCTCGTCGAGGGCGACGCGTTCACCGCTCTCGGCCGAGCGGTAGGCGGCGAGGACGATGTCGACGGCAGCGCGGGCCTCGCGGGCAGGCGCCTCCGGCTCGCGGCCCTCCCTGACCGCGTCGACGAAGTCCCGGACGACGCCCTCGTGGTCGGTTCCGGCCGGGTGTGCCGCGCTCTCGACCGCGGGCGTCCGCGATTCGGTCTCGGCGCCCCACAGCGTCTCCTCACCGGTGCCGACGCGGAGTTCGATCCCGTCGCCGAGCGCGAGCGACCCCTCGGTGCCGTTGATCTCCGTGCGGTCGGTGCCGCCCTTGGTCGCCATCGTGACGGCGACGGTCCCGACGGCGCCGTTCTCGAAACGGAGGACCATCGCGCCGGTGTCCTCACATTCCAGCTCGCGGGCGAGCGTCCCCGTCTCGGCCTGCACGGACTCGACGCCGCCCATGACCCACTGCAGGGCGTCCAGCGCGTGGATCCCCTGGTTCATGAACGCGCCGCCGTCCATCTCGCGGGTGCCCCGCCACCCCGCCGAGTCGTAGTACGCCTGCGGCCGAAACCACTCGAGTTGGGTTTCGGCCAGCACCGGCCGACCGATCTCGCCGTCCTCGACCGCGCGCTTCGCGCGGCGGACCGCCGGGTCGAACCGCCGCTGGAAGACGCCGGCCAGCGTCACGCCCGCCTCGTCGCAGGCCTCGACCATCCGGTCGACCCGTTCGGCGGTCACGTCCAGCGGCTTCTCGCAGAGGACGTGCGCCCCGGCACCGGCGAGGTCGGTCGTCACGTCGGCGTGGGTGCCGCTGGGCGTGCAGACGCTCGCGGCGTCGACATCCGCCTCGGCGACCATCGTCGCCGGGTCGTCGAAGGTCTCGGCGGCGCCGTGGTCGTCGGCGAACGCCTCGGCCGCCTCGGCGTCGAGATCCGCGCAGGCGACGAGGTCGGCGCCCTCGACCGCTGCGACGGCCTCTGCGTGGGTGTTGCCGATACCCGCGCAGCCGACGATCCCGTATCGCAGTGAGTCAACCATGGACTCTCTCCGCGCGGCCAGCCGTAAGTATCCCCCGTCGCCGGAGAGTCGTTCTCGGAAGCGAACCGTTCGTCCGAGTGTCGTGTTCGTTCCCCAACTATTAAATCGGAGACGGGCGAAGCCGCTGGCAATGGGGCTGTCGGACATCGCCGCGGGGATCGAGGTCGTCGACGAGCAGCGCGAGGAGGGAGTCGCCACTGTCGACCGCACCGACGACCCGCTGGCCGACCGCCTGGAGCCGTTCGCCGAGGAGCTGCCCTGTTCGCCCGCCGAGGCCGCGGCGCTCGTCGACGCCTACGCCGCCGGCAAGCACGTCGGCGCCGCCGCCCGCGTCGCCGGCGTCCCGCCCACCGACGGGGCGAAGGCGCTGCACCTGTTCGGCGAGAACGTCTCCCCCGTCGGCCCGATGGGCCGGGAGATCGTCACCGACTGGCTGGCCGGGGAACTGCCCCGCACCGAAGCCGTCGAACTCGCCGGCGTGTCGGACGGGGAGTTCGCCCTCGCCGCCTTCGTCGAGACGCACGACCCCATCGACGGCGCGATGGAAGCCGTCGCGGGCGCACTCTCGGTCGACGACGCGGACACGCGCGCGGCGCTCGGCGAGACGATCGACGGCCCCGGCGAGACGGACTTCTGAACGCGTCTTCGACGTGTTCCTACCAGTGACAGCAACTGCGCGGGACGCCGCGCCTCACCGCATCTACCCCGGCGGTCGCCGACCGTTCACCGAACGACGGTGACGGTCACGGGGGCCTCGCCGACGACGGTCGTCGCGACGGTCCCGAGGAGCCGGCGGCCGATGTCGGAGCGGTCGCCCCCGTGGCCGCCCATGACGATCTGGTCGGCGTCCAGATCCTCGGCGGTCGCGAGGATCGTCTCTGCGGGGTCGCCGGTCTCGACGACGGTCTCGACGCTCCGGTCGGCCTCGGCGGCGGTCTCGCTCGCGCGTTCGACCAGTCGCTCGGCGCGCTCGCGGGCGTCTTCGCGGCGCTCCTCGTCGGGTTCGAGGACGCCGCCCTCGCTCATCGAGGAGTCCAGCGGCGTGACGACGTTCAGGACGGTGACCCGGCAGTCGAACGTCTCCAGGGCGTGGGCGAGCGCGTCGTCGGCCAGCGGCGAGCCGTCCAGCGGGACGAGCACGTGCGAGGGGGCCATATCCGAACGATGGGCGCGCCGACGGAAGTAACCCCGGCGGAGAGCCCGACGGACTCGCCGCCGCCGCCGCACTCTTGGCCGTCGGCCGCGGATCGCGACCCATGCGAGCCGCAGCGTTCACCGACCTCACCGGCCCCGACGGCGTGGGCATCGTCGACCGACCGGACCCCGAACCCGAGCGCGGGGACGCCGTCGTCGACGTAGAGGCCTGTTCGATCAACCGCCACGACCTGTGGATCCTGGAAGGCGACTCCGCGATGGTCGACGCCGACGACCTCCCGTTCGTCTCCGGGCTCGACGTCGCCGGGACGGTCCGGGAGGTGGCCCCCGACGTGACCGACGTCGAACCCGGCGACCGAGTCGTCCTCTGCCCCAACGAGACCTGCGGGTCCTGCCGGTTCTGCCGCGAAGGCCCCGAGAACATGTGCGAGAACTTCTCGCTGTACCACGGCGGGCTGGCCGAGCGAGCCCGCGTGACCGCCGACCGGCTCGTCGCCCTCCCCGACGGCGTCGAGGCGACCACCGCCGCGGCGCTCCCGACGGCGTACGTGACCGCCTATCGGATGCTCCGGCGCGCCGACCTGGCGGCCGGCGACCGCGTGTTCGTCCCCGGCGCGACCGGCGGCGTCGGCGTCGCGGCGGTCCAGCTCTGCGACGCGCTCGGGATCGAGACGGTCGGCACCTCCCGGTCGGCCGACAAGCTCGACCGCGTCCGCGAAGTCGGGCTCGACCGCGGGGTCGAATCGGCCGACATCGCCGAAATCGAGGCCGCGATCGACGAACCGGTCGACGCCGTCGTCAACCACCTCGGCGGCGAGTACTCGAAACTGGGCCAGTCGGTCCTCCGCCGGGGCGGGACCATGGTCGTCTGCGGCCGCACCGCCGGCGGCACCTCCGAGTTCGACGTGGCCGACCTGTTCCTGGCCCACAAGCGGATCGTCGGCTCGACGATGGGCACCCAGCCCGACCTGAAGCGGCTGGTCGAACTCGTCGCAGACGACGCGTTCGAGCCGGTGATCGACGACACCTACCCACTCGCCGAGACCGGCGCGGCCTTCGCCGCGATGCAAGAGCGGGAGAGCGTCGGGAAACTGGTGGTGGTGTCGTAGCGGATAGAACTGCCGCTCGCGAGGAAAGTGTCAGAAAATATAGTCCTGGGAGGATTCGAACCTCCGTCGTAGCCCCCAGAAGGCTACATGATTGGCCACTACACCACAGGACTGCATCCGAGTATACTGCCGTCCCGTATTTCAGTGTTGCGGACTCGAACGCGCCGTGTTACCGTGTTTCAGTCACTTTCGATGCCTCGTTCGCCTCGCCGGTCGGGGGCTCGAAGTGTTCCTGCCGGTGGCAGTTCGCGCAGAGAACGACACATCGGTCGACCTCCGCACGGACTGCCCTCTCGTCGGCACCGTCCGAGATCAGTTGTCCGACACCCGCGGACTTCTCGTCCGGGTCCGGATGGTGGAACTGGAGACACGAGGGGGTGTCCTCGGAACAGCGACGACAGCCGCAGTTTCGACGGTACTCGTACGACCACGCTCGCAGGCGTTCGCGGTTCGACTGCGGCCCGCCGTCGCGGTCGACGACCACCGGCCGTCGGTCGTGGCGTTTCCGATGACAGTTCGCACAGAGCACGTCGCACTTCTCGAACTCCTCGCGGAGCGCCTCCCGGCCGTGGCCGTGCGTTATCATGTCGGTGACGGCCATCGCTTTCGCCTCGCCGTCCAGATGGTGAAAGTCCAGGCAGGCCGGGTCGGACTCGTCGCAGTCGGCGCAGCCCCGTTCGCGCTTCCGTTCGTTGACCCACGCGCGGAGTCGCGCTCGCCGGCGTAGCGTTCGCTCGGTGTTGTGCTCCGCGTTCCGGTAGTGCCATCGCTGGTCCTGCGAGAGCGCCTCCCACGTCTCACCGTCGGGAAGTTCGACCCCCTCGGGTTTCGGCGCGACCCGGGACCCGCGCGACGCGTTCGTCGATAGTCCCGCCCGTTCCTTCGCCTCGTTCCACCCGCCGACGACCCGAAGGATCGTCGACGCCGCGGGCGTCAACCCCAGCTCCTCGTACTGCGCCTTGGACGGTGATTCGCCCAGTCGCTCCGCGGCTTCCCGCAGCGACTCGATACACTCCCGCTCCGTCGTCGCCATGGACACGGCGACTTGCACCCGGCTTTCGTCAAAAAACCTCGGACCGGACAGCAGATCCCGGACGACACCGCTCGCTCGTAGCACACTGCTCACCGGTCGGCGTCGATCCGGCGCGAAACGGTGCGTCGTCGAACCGGTCTCAGATCTCGTCGGCGGTCGGGTAGTCGGTGCCGAACACGTCCTCGACGACGGGGTCGCCGCCGGTGTCCGCGGGTTCGTCCCCGCCCTCGCCGTCGTCCGCTTCGCCCTCGTCGGCGGGGCTGACGCTGCCGGTGCGGTAGCCGTCGAGGTCGAGCGTGACGTGGTCGAAGCCGAGTTCGCCGATGTACTGGCGCGCCGCGCGGACGAACTCCGGATCGAGGGCGTCCTCCAGTTCGGCCTCGCCGACCTCGATGCGGGCGATGCCGTCGTGGTCGCGCACGCGGAACTGCTCGAAGCCCCACGTCCGCAGGACGGTCTCGGCCTGCT
Organism: Halosimplex pelagicum; assembly: GCF_013415905.1. Taxonomy (GTDB): domain Archaea; phylum Halobacteriota; class Halobacteria; order Halobacteriales; family Haloarculaceae; genus Halosimplex; species Halosimplex pelagicum. The sequence goes on from NZ_CP058909.1 coordinate 522,758, forward strand.
CGATGCGGCCGAGCCGCTCCTCGGTGACTTCCAGGCCGGTGGGGATCCGCGAGGAGAGACACGCCATCGAGGGCTTGTCGGCGACGGAGAGACCGTAGTCGTCGGCGATCTCCCGGACTTCGGACTTGACGATGCCGTGCTCCAGCAGGGGGGAGTAGGCGTCGAGTTCCTCGACGGCCTGCAGGCCGGGGCGGTGGCCCTCCCCGGGGTCGGAGGCGTTGGTGCCGTCGCAGACCACGTCGATGCCCAGCTCCTCGGCGTGGTCGAACATCGCGCCAAGCCGCATGGTGCGGCAGTGATAACAGCGGTCGTCGCCGTTCTCGACGAACGCCTGGCTGTCGAGCTCGGAGAACTCGACGATCTCGTGGCGGATGCCGATCTCGTCGGCGACGCGGCGGGCGTCGTCGAGCTCGGCGTCGGGGAGCGTCTCGCTTTTGGCCGTGCAGGCGACGGCGTCGTCGCCGAGGGCGTCGTGGGCGACGGCGGCGACTGCGCTGGAGTCCACGCCGCCCGAGAAGGCGACGAGGACGCCGTCGCGGTCGGCCAGGTCGGCGCGCGCGGCGGCGAGCTTGTCGGCGACCGGAGTGCTCATCGCCGGCGATTCGGTGTGAACGGCCAAAAGCCCGTTGTTCGACCGCGCGTGTCGGACGAACGGGTTCGGTCGCGTCGGCCGCTGACCACGGGCGCTCCGCGTCGGCCGCTCCCGACCGCGGATCCGCGGGGGTTCCGCGTGGGTCGACCCAGCGAGTGCCTGCCTCGCGCCTTTGGGACCGGCGGCCGTCCATGCGGTATGCGCGTTCTTTCTCTCGGACGAGCCGGGAGTCGGCAGCTCGGTCCAGGCAGGACCGGCGCGTCGCCGGCGGGGTCGCAGCGGGCGGTCGGACGAGGCCGGCGGACCGCGGTGCAGCATGGGTGAGGGCGACGCCGACGACGCCGGCGACGCGGGCGGGAACGGGCCCCGTCACTGGCTGTTCCTCGACGGGAACCGCTGGGTGATCACCGCCGTCGTCTGCGTCGCGATCTTCGCCGTCACGCGCGGGCTCGTCGCCCTGGGCGTGCTCGCGGTCGGGCCGAGCGGCAACGTGCTGACGGTGTTCGGGAGCGGCATCACCGCCGGGGTGTTCACGCTCGTCACGCTGACGCTGACGGTCAACCAGCTCGTCTCCTCGCAGGTGTTCGGCAAGCCCAACTCGCTGCGACAGCGCTACGAGAAGGGCGCCCAGCTCCGCGACCGCGTCGCGGAGCTGAGCGGCCGGTCGGCGACCCCGGTCGACACCGCCGACTTCGTCGCGGTCGTCGGCGAGGCCCTCGGCGACCGTGCCGACTCGCTCCGCGGATCGCGGCAGGGGACGGCGAGCGCCGACGCCGAAGGGGGCGACCTCGCGACCCTGGCGAGCGACCTCGGCGGCTTCGCCGACGAGATCACCCGCGTCTCCGGCGAGATGAAGCCGGTCGAGGCCATCTCGGCGACCGCCGGGTCGGACTACGCGCGCTTCCGGCGGCGCATCCGGGCCGCTCGCGCGGACGCAGAGCTGTCCGACCCCGTCGCCGACGACCTCGACGCGGTCGAGGAACTGCTGGGACATCTCTCGGTCGCCCGGCAGTACTTCAAGACGCTCACGCTCCACCAGGAACTGGCGAAGCTCTCGCGGGAGATCATCTACCTGAGCGTCCCCTGTCTGCTCGTCGCGATCTACGTGCCGACGCTCTATCGCTCGAACGGGGCGGCGGTGCCCGAGGCGTCGCTCCCGTGGGTGATCAGCGCCGCTGTCGCGGTCGTGCTCGCGCCGCTCGTCCTGCTCGTGGTCCGACTGCTGCGCGTGTCGACGGTGATGCGCTACACCGTCTCGGTGGGCCCCTTCGCGCCGCCGGAGGACTGGCCCTGGAACGAGTGAATCGGCGGTCCCGGTCCCGCCACAGGCGCGGGATTTTTCTCCACCGGTGGTAATGACACCGGTAGATGGACATCGAGACGATCCCCGGGGTCGGCGAGAAGACGGCCGCGGCGCTGTCGGAGCTCGACGACCCCGAGCGGGCGCTGCGCGACGGGGACGTGGCCGCGCTGGGCCGCGCCCCGGGCATCAGCGACGGCCGCGCCGCCCGCATCGCCCGCGCCGCGATCCGCCGCGAACACGGCGATCCGGGAGGGTTCGCCGCCACGCCGCGCGCCCAGGAAATCTACCGCGACGCCCTCGATCTGGTCGGCGACCACGCCGTCACCCGCTACGCCGAGCGCCGCCTGGAGACGTTCTACCCCTCCCCTTCCCGGTCACGGGTCGAGGAGGCCCGCGAGTTCGCGGCTCGCGCGATGGAGCGCGAGCCCGACGACGAGATCCGCGGCGCGCTGGCCGGCGTCGAACCCCTCGAAGCGCCCCCCTCGGTCCGCGTCCGGGACCGCTGTCTCGCCACCACCGACGCCGAGACCTACGCCCGCGCCCAGGAGGCACTCCCCGAGGTCAGCGTCGAGATCGTCGACGACGCCCGCGGCCTCGCGGATCTGGCGCGGGGCTACGCCACTGTCGTCGCGCTCGACGACGCGTTCACCGGCGTCGAGGTCGAGGGCGACGTGCGCGTCGAGCCCGACGCGCTGGAGGACCCCGCCACCGTCGTCCCCGAGCGCACCCTCGCCTTCTTCGCCCACAACCGCGATCGCCTGCGGGCGGCCGTCGAGGTCCACCGCGTCGCCGACCTGGACCCGCCCTGCGACCTGGACGAACTCGCCGACGCGCTCGCCCGCATCGACGACGACGGCAACGTCGCCGACGACGACCGCCTCCGGCAGTTGCAGACCGCCGTCGACGACCTCGACGCCGCCGTCTCGACCGCCGAGAGCGTCGCCAACGACCGCCTCCGGGAGGCCATCGAGGAGCGCGACGTGACCATCGAGGGCGCCGACCTCCTCTCGCTGGTCGAGCAGGGCGCCGGCGTCGACTCCCTGCTGCAGCGCGAACTCGCCGACGAGTACGCCGAAGCGGTCGACGACGCCCGCGACCACCTCGTCGACGCCCTCGGCCTCGACGACTACGCCGACATCGCCCGCCGGGCGTTCCCCGACCAGCCCACCTTCCCCGTCGAGCGCGACGAGGAGGTCGTCTCCCGACTGCGCGAGGAGCTCACCACCGCCCGCGACCGCCGCGCGACCCGTCTCAAGCGGGAGGTCGCGACCGACCTGGCCGACGCCCGCGCGGACGCCGAGGCGCTGGCCGAGGCCGCGCTCGAACTCGACGTGGAACTCGCTATCGCTCGGTTCGCCCGCGAGTACGACGCTACACTGCCCGAGATCGGCGGCGAGGGGATCGCCATCGAGGGCGGCCGCTCGCCGCTGCTGGACGTGGCCTACGAGGAAGTCGACCCCGTCGACTACGAAGTGGAGGGCGTCGCCCTGTTGACGGGCGTCAACAGCGGTGGGAAGACCTCCGTGCTCGACCTCGTGGCGCTGACCGTCACGCTCGCGCACATGGGCCTGCCCGTCCCCGCCGACTCCGCCCGCGTCGAGCACGTCGAGGAGCTGCACTACCACGCCAAGACCCAGGGCACCCTCGACGCGGGCGCCTTCGAGTCCACCCTCCGGGAGTTCGGAAGCCTCGTCGACGATATCCGGTCGGGCGACGGCGGCGACGTCGTCGTCCTCGTCGACGAACTGGAGAGCATCACCGAGCCCGGCGCCAGCGCGAAGATCATGGCCGGGATCCTCGAAGCGTTCGACGCCACCGACGCCACCGCCGTCTTCGTCACCCACCTCGCCCGCGAGATCCAGGACGCCGCCCGCACCGAGCTGGCCGTCGACGGCATCGAGGCCGAGGGACTCGTCGATGGCGAACTGAAAGTCGACCGCTCGCCGGTGAAGGACGTGCTCGCCCGCTCGACCCCGGAGCTCATCGTCGAGAAGCTCGCCGACGAACGCGACGGCTTCTACGTCGAACTGCTGGAGAAGTTCGAGTGAGCGAGCGTGCCGCGGTCGTCCGGCGCTCGCCGAACGAGCCGCTGTTTTCCAGTCGGAGTCCGTCGACCGGTCACTCCGAGCTGGCGTAGGCGGTCGCGGAGGCGGTCTTCCGCGAGCGGACGGCGGCGACGACGGCGTAGACGAAGGGGGTGTCGGCGACGGCGACGAACAGTTTGAAGAGGTACTGCCCGGCGACGAGGGCGACGGCGCCCGACAGCGAGGTCGAGCCGAGGAAGTAGAAGCCGACGAAGACGAAGATGACCGTGTCGAGGAGCTGGCTGGTGGCCGTCGAGCCGATGTTGCGCAGCCAGAGGTAGTCGCCGTCGGTGGCCTCGCGGATCCAGTGGAAGACGAACACGTCCCAGTTCTGGCTGACGACGTACGCCGAGAGGCTGGCGACGACGATGGCGGTGCTGGAGCCGAGCACGCTCCGGAACGCGGTCAGGTCGATCTGGCCGGGAGCGGACTGGGCGACCGCCGGCGCTTCGATGGTGCTCCAGACGAGCACGAGCATGACGACGTTCATCGCGAAGCCGACGTTGACGACGACGGTGGCGGCCTTCCGGCCGTACAGCTCCGAGTAGCAGTCCGATGCGAAGAAGGTCAGCGCGTACGCCAGCGCCGCGCCCGGGAGGACCAGCGCGCCGCCGACGACCGGCAACTCGAACGGGAGCCCGAACCGCAGTAGCTTCGAGGCGGTCAGCTGCGCGGTCACGATGGCGGTGACGAACAGGCCGATCAGGCCGACCTGCGCCGGCGAGAGCGCGGGCCGCGGGTCGCTCATCCCTCCTCCTCCAGCCGGCCCTGCCGGGCGTCGATGTCGTCGAGCATGTCGAGCGTCTTGCGCATCGACGCCCGGATCGCCTCGCTCCGGTTGACGAACTTGCCGTCCTCCCCGACGTGCTCGTCCATGTCGTCCAGCAACTCCTCGGGCACCTCCACGCTGATCTTCGGCATGATAGTATCCAGGGGTTCGTCGAGGAATATAGGCGGTTCGATCGCTCCGACGGGCGCTCCCCCGTCCCCGAGCTCCCGTCGGGAGACTGACCCGTCGGGAGGTATTTCACAGGGCCGAGCGAAGACGCGGCAAATGCAGGGGACGCGGGACGAACCGGTCAGGACCGCGGTAGTCGGGGCGCCCGACGACCGCGAGCGGCTCGCGGCGGCGGTGTCGGGGGACGACGCCGTCGCGGTCGTCGAGCACGGGGGGCTCGAGACGCTCGTCGAGGGCTCGGCGACCGAGGTCGATTGCATCGTCTGTCCGACGGGGGCGGACTACGAGCGGGCCAGAGAGGCCGACCCCGCGGTCGGGGTCGTCGTCGTCGCCGAGGGGCTGGAGCGGGCCGCCCTCGAACGGATCGCCGGCGACGCCCGCGCCGTCCACGTCCACCCGGGCGGCGACCTCGCGACGAGACTCCCGGTGCAGGTCGAACGACTCGCGGACCGCCCCTCCTCGACGGCCGCCTGGCGACTGGCCGACTTCGCCGACGAGGCCGTCGTCGAGTTCGACCCCGAGACGCTCGCGCTCCGGGACGCCAACGAGCGGTTTCACGACCGGTGGGGGTGGGACCCGGCCGACCTGACCGACGCGACCGTCCGGGACCTGCTCGTGACCGACATCACCGAGGAGCTCCGCGGTCGTGGCCGCGGCGCCGACGGCGAGGAGCACCTCGAGTGGATGGACCCCGAGGCGGACCCGGTCGAGACGATGGTCGAGCGCGCGCGCGGCGGCAACTACGAGACCCGCGAGTGGCACTGCACCGACGCCGACGGCGTCGCGTTCAAGACGGCGGTCGACCTGCTCGTCGACGAGCGCGCGGGCACCGGCTACCTCGTCGCCGACGTTCCCTCGCCTCGGTCCGGGCGGGCGACCGACCCGCCCGCCCGCGACGAGGCCGCGATGTTGCGCTCGCTGGTCGAACACGTCCCGATGTCGGTGTACTTCAAGGACACCGAGAGCCGTCACGTCCTCGTCAGCGAGGACGTGGTCGAGCCGTTCATCGAATCGCCGGAGGGGAAGATCCTCCACACCCCCGAGGACGTGGTCGGGAAGACCGACTTCGACCTCTACGAGGGGGACAACGCCGCCGAGGCGGTCGCCGACGACCGCGCGGTGATCGAGAGCGGCGAGCCGATCCGCGACCGGATCGAGCACGCACAGCCCCCGAACGGCCAGGATCTCTTCTTCCAGACCACCAAGGCGCCGTGGTACGACGAGGAGGGCCGCGCCCGGGGGATCGTCGGCGTCACCGTCGACGTGAGCGAGCAGAAGCGCCGCGAGCGGGAACTCGACCGCCAGAACGAGCGGTTAGAGGAGTTCGCCGGCATCCTCAGCCACGACCTGCGCAACCCGCTCAACGTCGCCAAGAGCCGCCTCGACCTGTACTGGCGGTCGGGCGACGAGTCCGAACTGGAGGAGGTCGCGGAGATGCACGACCGCATCGAGGCCATCGTCGACGAGGTGCTCACCTACGCCCGCGAGGGCAGCCACATCGACGAGCTGGAGTGGATCACGGGCGTGGAACAGGCCGAGACCGCCTGGGACGCCGTCGACACCGGCGACGCCACCCTGACCACCGACTGGGACTACGCGATCCGCGGCGACGCCGACCGGCTCGGCCGCCTCTTCGAGAACTGCTATCGCAACGCGGTGGACCACGCCGGTGACGCCGTCACCGTCCGCGTCGGCACGCTCGCGGAGAGCGATCCGGGCTTCTACGTCGAGGACGACGGCCCCGGCATCCCCGCCGACGTGCGCGAGCGGGTGTTCGAACGCGGCGTGTCGAGCACCGAGGGCGGCACCGGCTTCGGGCTCGCTATCGTCGCCGAGATCGCCGACGCTCACGGCTGGGAGGTGCGGGCGACCGAGAGCGAGTCGGGCGGCGCCCGGTTCGAAGTGACCGGCGTCACCCGCGGCGACGAACTGGAGTCGTAAGAGCGCCGAGCTAGCTGACCGGCCAGCCGAACGGATCGGCTGTGGAACCCGCCGTCTGCGGTGCTGTGCGGGGCGGTCGCTGTTGCGGTCCTGGCGGACTGAAAGGGCGAGGCGCGCTCGCGTGCAGTTTAGTCGCTGAGCGGGCAACTATCCGCGCGGGCCGTGCGGAGAGCGCGGATATCCCGCTTCAGCGGCCGCGAGCGCGGCGAGGGCTTTCAGCACTCACCGACGAGTGCGGTCGATCCAACTCAAAACGAGCGCGGCGAGGGCTTTCAGCGCTCACCGACGAGTGCGGTCGATCCAACTCAAAGCGAGCACGGCGAGGGCTTTCAGCACTCACCGACGAGTGCGGTCGATCCAACTCAAAACGAGCGCGGCGAGGGCTTTCAGCGCTCATCGTCGAGTACGGTCGATCCAACTCAGAGCGAGCGCGGCGAGGGCTTTCATCGCCTGCTGTCGCGGGTAGTCGTAGTTTCTCCTCGCGAACGAGCCGAGGGCGTTCACCGCCTGCCGCCGACTGCGGTCGATCCAACGCCTAGTCGGCGGCTTCGCCTTCGCGGCTGGGCGTGCGGCGGCCGCCGAGGGTGTACAGCCACAGCAGCCCGAGGCCGATCATGTAGGCGACGGCGACGGGGATGGCGAACACGAGCATCGTCAGCAGGCTGGAGGGGGTGATGAACGCGGCGACGACGACGATGGCCATGACGACGGTCCGCCAGCGGTCGAACATCGTCTGGAAGGAGATCAGGTTGCCGCGGTGGAAGAGGAACATCGTGACCGGCACCTCGACGAGCAGGCCGAAGCCGACGGTCGTCAGCACGACCAGCCACCCGAACTTGTTGATCCGGTAGTAGATGACCATGCTCGACTCGATGGCGTCGGCCGCCAGCCAGGAGATGATCGCGGGCGCGACGTAGAGGAAGCCGACGATCGACCCTCCGATGATGCCGACGATCAGGGTGACGGCCCACGCGCCCAGCACCCGGCGGTCGCCGCCGACCAGTCCACGTTCTTTCAGTCGCGGCCAGGCGTAGTAGAGGATCAACGGGAACGTCGCCACCAGCCCGAGCAGCGTCGCGAACTTGATCTCGAAGATGAGCGCCTCGGCGGGGTGCAGCGTCACGATGTTGGCCTGGACCTCCTGGCTCTCCGGCATCCGACTGAAGAAGGCCTCCTGGAGCGTCCCGATCCCGCCCTGGTAGAGGAAGACGAACGTCGCGGCCATGACGACCCCGAACAGGCCGACGATGCGGAACGCGCGTGAGGTGAGACTCTCCAGGATGAACGCGATGTCGTAGTAGTAGCCGCCGATGTCGTCCTCGGTGGTCTCCTCCTCGGTGAACGAATCGACGACGCCCGCGGTCGTCGAGGTGAGGAGTCCGCCCTCCTCGTCCTCGGCGGCGTCGCCGTCCCCGCCGGTCGCATCGCCGTCCTCGGCCTCGGCGGCCTCGGCGCGGGCCTCCTGGGCCTCCTGGACCTCGTCGAAGCGGTCGAGGATGGCCTGGGCCTTGTCGGGGTCCTCCTGTTCCTGCAGGGCCTCGCGAGCGAGTTCGGTCGCCTCGGCCTCGTCCATCTCCTCGAAGCGCTCGGGCGGGGCGGCGGGGATGGCCGCGGCCGACAGCGCGAGTAGGTCGATGTCGGCGGGCGAGCCCTGCGGTTCGGCGGGGTCGCGGGCCGCGTCGAGTTCCTTGATGGAGAAGTAGAACAGGCCGGCGCCGACGGCGACGACAGCGAGGGCGAAGGCGACGAGCGTGCCGAGGACCTGCGGTTCGAGGCCGGTGAGTTCCGTGAGCGTCGGGAACGGCCCGATGCTATCGGATATGGAGGTGACGACGTCGTTGATCGCGGCGACGCCGTAGCGCGTGACGAAGAGGTAGCCGACGGCGCCCATCACCAGCGCGAGCCCAGCGAGCTTGTTCCAGTATCCGCGGACGACCATAGTGGCGGACACCTCGTCGGCCGACCGGCGCAGGAGTTCGGCGAAGCGGGCGAGCGCGAGGCTGAACCCGTAGAGGCCGATCAGCGGGAGCGCCCACATGATCTGGGTGAGCGGGTCCGGCGGCGAGAAGAAGGCGCCGAAGACGAAGATCGCCAGCACGGCGTAGCGCCAGCGGTCCCGCATGGCCTGGTAGCTCACCACGCGCAGGTAGGCGAGCGAACTCATCGCCAGCGGCAGCTGCGCGGCGAGGCCGAAGGAGAGACTGAGGAAAGCGACGAACTGCGTCCACTTGACGATCGACCACGCGGGCTGGAACCCGGCTTTTGCGGCGTTGCCCGCGAGGAAGGCGAGCATGAGCGGGAAGAAGAGGTAGTAGGCGTAGGCGATGCCGGCGACGAACAGGACCACGGAGAGCAGCGCCGGGAAAACCAGTTTCCAGCGGGGGATGTCCTCCGCGGGCCACCACCCGCGCGCCCGCAGGGCGTCGCGACCGTAGTAGATGACGACCGGGAGCGCCATGATAACCCCGACGAACATGCCGATCTTCGCCTGTAGAAGGATGACGTCGAACGGCGTCGTGGCGACGATGCTGACCTCCGTGTCCCCTCCGAGCTGCGGGTTCAGGTCGGCCTTGAGCTGGTCCCAGATGTAGAGCCGCAGCGCGTAGAACGTCCCCATGAATCCGATCACGAAGACCATGAACGCCTTCTGGAGGTCCTCGCGGGCGCTGCCGATCATGGACCCGAGGGTCGCGCGACCCTGTGCGACGGTCCGTTTCGTGTCCTCGTCGATCGCGGCAGCCATCTCGGGGAGTGGTAACCGAGTGACTGTTATCAATCTATTCATCACGAGAGCGCGCACGGGCCGAGACGCCGGTTCGAGCGCCCGAGCGCCGGCCGCTTCCCCCCGCCGACGGGGCGGGCGAAAAGAAGGCTTACAATAGGGGAGCGCAAACCCGGCGACGAATGACTGACGAGCGGCCCGGCGACGGCGACGACGAGGAGGGAGCCGCCGGTCCGCGCGACGACGAACGGGGGTCGGACGGCTCCGCTGACGAGTCAGTGGAGTCGCCCGACGACGAACGGGGGGCGGACGGCTCTGCTGACGAACCAGCGAATCCGTCCGACGACGAACGGGGGTCGGACGACTCGGGGGGGCCGGACGAACCGGACCGCTACGACCCGGCCGCCGAGCGCCGGACCGACGCCAACCCGTCGCCACGCCCGGACAACCTCCCCGGCGACGACGACCGGGACGACGGCGAGAGCGACTCCTCGGACTCGCTGGGCCACCCCGGGGCCGACGACAACGAGACGCCCGGCGACCCCTCCGAGTGGGTCGACGACGGGGACGACGCCGGCGGCGACGCTGGCACCGGTGACACCGACGCCGTACCGGCGGACACGGTCGAGGGCGGTGCCGCCGCCGACGGCGGCTCCGACGCCACCGAGTTCGGCGGCGACATCAATCCGCACGCCGACCCCTCCTCGGGCGGACCGGCGGAGGGCGCACCGGCCGCGCCAGCCGGCGAGGGTATCGGCGGCGCTCCGGACGACCAAGAGATGCCGCTGGCCCAGCACATCGAGGAGATGGTCCGACGGCTGGGCGTCGTCGTCGTCGCGATGGCGCTGGTCAGCGGGCTCACGTTCCCCTTCGCCGACCGGCTCATCACGTTCCTGTGGTACTCCTTCCTCGAGGGGTCGCCGCAGGTCTGCCCGACGACCTCCCCATCGGCCGACGCGGCCTGTCCGTACCTGTTCCAGCCGCTCGCGCTGATGTTCGCCCGGCTGAAGGTCGCCTCGCTGGTCGGGTTCGTCGTCGCCCTGCCCCTCACCGTCTACGAGTCGTACCTGTTCATGCGCCCCGGTCTCTACCCCCGCGAACGCCGCTACTACCTCGCCTCCGTCCCGACGAGCCTCGTGCTCGCCGGCGTGGGCATCCTCTTCGCGTACCTGCTCGTCCTCCCGACGCTGTTCGTCTACTTCACCGGCTACACCGCCCAGGCCGCCGAGGTCACCTTCAGCCTCACCGAGACGTTCAACCTCATCGTGATGATGCTGGGCTTCTTCGCGCTGGTCTTCCAGATCCCCCTGCTCATCATGCTCGCGGTGATGATGGGCGTCACCTCCCGGAGCTGGCTGGCCGCCCGTCGCATCTACTTCTGGGGCGGGTTCGCCACCGTCGCGTTCCTCTTCAGCCCGGACCCGACCGGCATGGCGCCCATCCTCGTCGCCGCGACGATGATCGTCCTCTTCGAGGGCACGCTGTTGCTCCTGTACTGGACCGGCGAGGCCGCGGGGGTCACGGCCGAGGATCTGGCCGCCCGCCGGCCGTTCGTCTGGCTCGGCACCGTCGTCGTCGGCTACGTCGTCTCCACCGCGCCGCTCCCGAGCGGCTACTACGAGCAGTTGCCCGCCGCGGTCACGTCGGCGCTGGCCGACCTGGGCGTCACGCGGCTGACGCCGCTGCTCATCGGCCTCGGCCTCATCGCGGTCTACGAGGGCGTCCTCTACCTCGACCGGAACGTGGGCGGCCGTTCTGGCGTCTACAGCTATCTCGCCCGCGGCCGCGTGGCCGTCTGGCCGCTCTCGCTGTTCGTCGGCTACCTCGGCAGCCCCGACCCCGCGCTCCTCCAGCGGATCGACGCCGTCGACCTCTCGACGGTCGAGTCCGCCGGCGTCGTCGTCGGCCTGATCGTCACCTACGAGTTCGTCCTCGTGGTCGTCGACTGGATCGAGAACCGGAGATGACCGGGTGGGTCCCGTGACCGGGCGCGTGCTGCTCGTCCGCCACGGCGAGACCACGTGGAACCGCGCCGGCCGAATCCAGGGGTGGGCCGACGCGACGCTCACCGAGGAGGGTCGCGAGCAGGCCCGTGCGGTCGGGTCGCATCTGGTCGACGCCCACAGCGTCGACCGGCTCGTGGTCTCGGATCTCAGGCGGACGCTGGAGACCGCCGAGGTGCTCCGAGCGGTCGGCGTCCGGGCCGACCCCGAGCGGGCCCGCGCCTGGCGCGAGCGGAACTTCGGCGAGCTACAGGGGCTCACCCGGACCGCAATCGCGAGTCGCCACCCAGAGTACCACCGCGACGAGTCGCTGCTGAGCGTGCGCTCCGTGGCGGGCGGCGAGTCGCTCTCGGCGTTCGAGACGCGGGTCCGCGAGGGCTGGGAGCGACTGGTCGACGAGCTGGCGGCGGGCGAGACCGCGGCGGTCGTCACCCACGGCGGGCCGATCCGGGCGGTGCTGGCGGCGGTGACCGGTCGCGAACTGGCGACGCTCGCCTCGGAGTTCTCGCCCGCGAACTGCGGGCTGACGGAGATCGAACTGTCGGGCCCGGACGCCCAGGTCGTCGGTCGGGACGGCACCGACCACCTACCGGTCTAGCCGGGCGTTCAGGTCGCCGTCTCGACCGTCGAGAGCCGCCAGAGTCCGTACAACAGGACCGCGGAAACCGAAACCGCGAGCAGCAGCCAGAGCCATCCCCACGACCGCGGCGGCGTCGTTCGCAGGACGAGCCACTGCCAGTTCGCGATCACGGTGGTCCGGACGAGATGTCGAACCGTGAAAACGGTTGTGACGACCGAAAACCGGACCTCACCGGTCGAGGCCGAGGGCGTCGAACGCGCGGGACGGGTCGCCGTCCATCCGGCCGAGGAGGTCGACGACGCGGTCGCGGGTGTCGGTGTCGACGGTGACGTGGACGACGCCCTCGCCGGGCTGGCCGTAGCAGACGCTGGCGCCGTCGGGCGCGGCGGCGATGGCGGGCAGGGCGGCCAGGTCCTCCTCGCCGTCGACGCGGACGAGCGTCCGCTCGCCGGCCGCGAGCGCGTCGACGAGCGCCTCCAGCAGCGCGGCGGTGAGCGTCCCGGGCGGGTTCTCGATGGCGCGGACGCGGTCGAAGCGGTCGTCCTCGATCCCGGCGCTGACCTCGTCGTCGACGGCGGCGCGCTCGGTGCGCTCGTCGACGAAGGCGAGGTCTGGCACCCGACCGGCGTCGAGGGTGTGGTAGGTGACGATGTCGCCGACGGTGACCAGGGGGTCGCCGGCGGCGTCGAGAACGGCGGCCGTGTCGGTGGAGACGGGGCCGAACGGGTCTTTGAGATCTGCACGGAGCGCGGACTGGAGTTCGAGGACGACGGTCACGTTAGCGGACCTTCAGCGCGTACCGGCCGGCCTCGGTGACGCCCATCTCCTCGGCGATCTCGCTGCGGTCGGGGTGGGTGATGACGACGAAGCCCGCCCAGTCCTCCGTGAGCGACGACGACCCGCAGGAGACGCAGGTCTCGGCCTCCTCGGAGTCCTGCACGCGGTGACACTCGCGACAGACCAGTCGGTCGGCCATCAGTCCTCACCCGCTTCCGCCGTCGTCTCGCGCTTCTGGCGGTCCTCTTCGAGCCAGCCGTGCTTGCCGAGGCCGACCTGTTTCGCCGTGAGGCCGATCTTCGAGTCCCGGGGGTTGCGCTCGTCGATGCTCTTGGTGACGATGCGCGCCCGGACGGCGTCGCCGACCCCGAGGGTGCGATTCGAGTCCCGCGAGGAGAGCATCTGGCCCTCCTCGTCGTAGGCGAGGTACTCGTCGGAGATCTGCGAGACGTGGAGCAGGCCGTCGACGGGACCGATCCCGACGAAGGCGCCGAAGTTGACGACCTCGACGATCTCGCCGTCGACGACCTCCTGCATCTGCGGATCGAAGGTCAGCGCGTCGAACTCGGCGGTGAAGTAGACGCCCTCCTGTCCGGGGACGACCGCCCCCTCGCCGATGTCGTGGACGTCGATCACGGAGACGACCGAGCCCACGTCTTCGTCCATCCGTCCCTCGAGCTTGTCCTGCAGGAGCCGTTTGACCAGCCCCGGCGTCACCTCGGCCAGGTGCGCCGGCGGCACTTCGACCGTGTCGCGGAGTGTAACCCGTTTGTACATGTTATGGTTGAGTGACTGTGAGTTTGTTCTCGGCCCGTAAACTAACTACCGGAACGCCCGCGTCGAGCAGCCGGCGCTTGAGCGGACCGTCGTTCGTGACCGCGTGCGTTACCGCCTCCCGCCCGGCGACTTCGACCACCGCGTCGTCGGCGTACGATTCCTCGTGGCCGACCGACTCACAGCGGTCGGCCGCGAGGTCCAGCCCGACGCTGGCCGCCGTCGCCTCTTTGCCCCGCCCGTCGGCGAGCTTCGCGAGTTCCGCGCGGACCGCCTCGGGGACCAGCAACTCCTCGTCCCCCAGCAGTCGCTCTAGCTCCTCGAACACGCGAACGTCGCATTCGACGGGCATCATCAGTGCGTTCGTGTCCATGACGACGCTCATTCCCGCAGCGTACCGATCCCGATGAGCCGCCAGCGGCCGCCCAGCCGTCGGTTGATGGCGATCTTCGCTCCCTCGCGGGCGCAGACGGGCCGCTGGAGCGCGACCTCGGCCTCGCCGCCCCGGGCGCTGGTGACCGAGCCGACCGTCGTGGCCGTGCCGATAGTCATCATCAGCGGTTCGCCCGTCGAGATCTCCTCGACGTCGCCGGCGTTCTCGCCGACGATGCGGTCGAGCAGGTCCACGTCCATCGTGAACTGCTCGTGGGTCGGCGGCAGGGTGCCGGGCGGGCCCGCGACCTGCCCGGCGAGCGCGTCGCCCTTCGTGATGGCGGGGTCGAGCCCGGTACCGACGCCGAGCAGGCCGCCCGGCGTCGCCGTCTCGACCGTGTCGCCGCCCGCCTGCAGCGACCTGACGGTCGTCTCGACGGGTTGCCACTCGGACTGGCCGCCCTCGTCGACCTCGCGGCCGGGACGGAGCTGGATCTCGTCGTCGGCTTCGAGTTCGCCCTGGACGAGCGAGCCGCCGAGCACGCCGCCCAGAAGCGAGTCCCAGGTCGTGCCCGGGCGGTTGATGTCGAAACTGCGCGCGACGAGCATCTCGGCGTCGGCGTCGGGGTCCCGATCCGGCGTGGGGATCTCCCGCTCGACGGCGTCGATGAGGAGATCCATGTTGACGCCCTGTCCGGCGCTGATGGGGACGATTGGGGCGTCCTCGGCGACGGTGCCCTCGACGAACTCCTGGATCTGCTGGTAGTTCTCGCGGGCCTGCTCCTCGTCGACCAGGTCGATCTTGTTCTGGGCGACGACGATGTTGTCGATGCCGATGATGTCCAGCGCCATCAGGTGCTCCTCGGTCTGTGCCTGCGGAACGGGCTCGCTGGCGCTGACCACCAGCACCGCGCCGTCCATGATCGCCGCACCGGAGAGCATCGTCGCCATCAGCGTCTCGTGACCCGGCGCGTCCACGAACGAGACCGTGCGCAGCACGTCCGTCTCCGCGTCGTGCTCGCCACAGGTCTCGTCGACGGTGTACGCGTCGGGGACCTCCCCCTCCGGACACTGCCGGAACGTCGCGTCGGCGTAGCCGAGGCGGATCGAGATCCCGCGCTTCATCTCCTCGGAGTGCTGGTCCGTCCATTCGCCCGACAGAGCTTGCACCAGCGTCGTCTTGCCGTGGTCGACGTGACCGACGAGTCCGATGTTCACCTCCGGTTGTGTGTTCGTCGTCATCTGGAGAGTAATCTTGGGGAATCTTCGCCCTCTGCGACTGATAAACCTACTGTTTGCGCCCGTGGAACGCGCCGCGGTGGCACCCGTCACCGCCCGACACCAGCTCAGTCGTCGAGCGCGTCCTCGACGGCCGCGACCAGGTCGTCGAACCCCCCCGTCGAGACGCCTTTCCGGACGAACGCCGCGCCCCGCTCGCGGGCGCGCTCGGCGAGTCCGTCCTCCGCCGCGCCGGTGAACAGCACCAGGTCCACGTCCGGATGGGCCGCGTCGACGGCGTCGAGCAGCGCGAGCCCGTCCATCGCGGGCATCTCGTAGTCGCTCACGACACAGTCGACCGTCTCGTCGACCCGGGCGAGCGCGTCGTTCGCGTCGGTCGCCGTCCGGACGGACACGTCGTCGATCCGACCCAGATAGGCGCCCGCCAGCGCCGTCAGGTCGGGGTCGTCGTCGACGACCAGTACCGTGCGCGTCTCACAGCATCCCGTCGACCGGTGGAGGGGTCCCGACTCACGCGATGCACACATCACTCACCGATTGACTCCCGTCCGTGTTAACCATCCACGAGCGTTTTCTGACGCTGAAATCGCCGTCAGACAAGTGACAGACCGACTACAAAAAACCGCTTCAGGGAACGATTTAGGTCGCTCCCGCCGATCGATCGGGTATGAGCGGAGCCAGCGACGGGGCCGGCGAGGAGATCGATTCGGAGGTCGACCCGGCGGAGGCGTTCGGCGTCGTCGCCAACGAGACCCGTCTGGACATCCTCGAGGCGCTGTGGCGCGCCGACGACCGGCCCGTGAGCTTCTCGGCGCTGCACGACGACGTGGCGATGCGCGACAGCGCGCAGTTCAACTACCACCTCCAGCAGCTCACCGACCAGTTCGTCGCGAAAAGCGAGGCGGGCTACGACCTGCGCCACGCGGGCGCCCAGGTCGTCCGCGCGGTCCGCGCGGGTACGTTCACCCGCCAGCCCGACATCGACCCCTTCGCGGTCGAGGGCGCCTGCACCCGCTGTGGCGGCGGGCTCGAAGCGCGCTACGCCGACGAGCAGTTCCGGATAGAGTGTGTCGACTGCGGCAAGTCCCACGGCGAGTACGAGTTCCCGCCCGGCGGGCTCGTCGACCGCACCGACGCGGAGATCGCTACCGCCTTCGACGAGCGGGTCCGCCACCTCCACTGCCTGGCCGCCGACGGCGTCTGCCCCGCCTGCGCCGGCCGCATCCACACCGAGATCGTCCGCGACGACGGGGAGTGCTGTCTCGACGTCGCCCTGCGCGCCGAGCACGTCTGCGAGCGCTGTCGCAACGAGCTCTGCTCGCCCGTCGGCCTCGTCCTGCTCGACGAGTCCGTCGTCTCGGCGTTCTACGAGGACCACGGCATCGACCTGTCGGACCGGCCCTACTGGACGCTCCCCTGGTGCGTCGACGACGAGTACACCACCGTCGACGCCGTCGACCCCTGGCGGGTCACCGTCGAGATCCCGCTGGCCGACGACCGCCTGACGGTCACGCTGGACGGCGACCTCGACGTGGTCGACAGCGAATGTCTCTCCTGCGAGGGGTGAGCACTCGGCCCGTCTCCGGCCCACCGTCACCTTTCGACCCGGTTCCCCGTCCCGTCGTCGGTCCACGGTCCTGCCACCGGGTCCACCGACCCGTTTCGACGCGGTCCCCGCCCCCGGGCGATGGAAAGGATCCGTTACTCGCGGTAAGCCGGCGTTACTAGCGAGCCGACGTTACGCCGTAACAATCATACTGGTGGACATCAAACCCACGCGGTATTCGAATGGTGGATCGCGAACAGAGACGGGCGGGGGAATCGCCGGGGGCGGGGTCGCGACTCGGGGCGGCCGACCGGGGGCAGACACTTCACGACTACACGGTCGGCATCAGTCTGTTCATCATCACCGTCAGCACCGTGCTCGTCGGGCTGTTCGGCTTCGTCGGGCCGCTGTCGACGGGCGTGGGGAGCGAGGAGGTCTCCCAGTCCGAACGGATCTCGACGGCGCTGGTCCAGAACCTCTCGACCGGTCGCCAGCCCAACGAACTGCGGGCCGACCTGCTGGAGACGGCTCTCTCGCGCTCGGAAACCCAGTTGCGGACGCGATGGGGGCTCGAACGGTCGACGCAGTTCAACGTCACGTTCACGACGCTGAACGGGAGTCGGATCGTGACCGACGGCGGCGGGACGAAACTCGCGGCCGGGTCGAACTACGGGGGGAACGCGGCCGGCTCCACCGCCCGGATCGTACAGTTCGACGACGGGACCTGCCGACCGGCGTGTCGGCTCACCGTGAGGACGTGGTAACGTGTTCGACGATACGCGCGGACAGGCGTTCACGCTCGAAGGGCTGGTGGCGTCGCTCGTGTTGCTCGGCGCGCTGCTGTTCGCGCTCCAGGCGGTCGTCGTGACCCCGACCACCAGCGGCGACGTCGACCAGTCCAGTCAGGTCGACCTCCGGCAACAGGCCGACGACATCCTCCTGTTGAGCGCCCGCTCCGACGGCACGGACCTCTCGTCGCTCGTCCGCAACTGGTCCCAGAGCCAGCGGACGTTCGCCGGCGCCGTCAACCCCCGGATCGGGTACGGTCCGGAGCCGCTCCCCGGGAACGTCGGCGTCATGCTGAACCGGACGTTCACCCAGCGGTCGCACTTCTTCAACCTCGAGATCACCTATCGTCCCGGTGACCTCGGGAACGAGACCGAACCCATCCCGGTGGCGTACCGCGGCGAACCGTCCGACGACGCCGTCTCGGCGAGCTACACCGTCACCCTCTACGACAACCAGACGCTGACCGCGCCCAACGTGTCGCGGAACGTCGAACTCTGGCAGTACGACACGAACGCCACGAACAGCGCGGACGGCTACTACCCGATCCCCAACGCCGTCGAGGGGCCGATCTACAACGTGGTGGAGGTGCGCATCGTCGTATGGTGAGCGAAGATACGCGCCGGCGGGCGCAGATGATACTGATCGGCGCCGTCACGTTCGCGGCCGTCATCATCGGACTGACCGTCATCATCAACAGCTACTTCGTGACCCAGAGCGGCGTCGTGTCGGACGTCTCCCCGCAGATCGACGAGGCCAACGAGTTCGAGTACGAATCGCGCAAGGGCGTCCGCTCGCTCGTCGTTCGGCTCAACCACCGCCACCGGAACCTCTCGGCGTCGGAACTCGCCACGGTCATCTCCCGCAACGCCACCGTCTACAGGGACCTGATAGCCGAGTCGTACGCGAGTTCACGCGGCGAGTACGTCACGATATCGTACGTCAACGACAGCTCCCAGTTCGGGTCGCGGGTCGTCCAGAGCGCCGACGACAACGTCACGTCGAACCCGCCCGCGAACCAGAGCGAGTGGGTGATCGGTCGCCCCTCCGAGACGAGCAACCTCGGGTGGTTCACGATGAACCTGAACGTCCAGGAGACGAGCGAGACGCCGATGTGGATCAACGTCACCAACGCGAGTTCCCACTGGGTCAACGTCTCGATGCACAGGACGACCGCGGGGTCGGGGGAGAACCTCAGAGTCACCTCGAACGTCAGCAGCGCGGGGAACGCCTCGGCGCTCTGTGACCCCTCGCGCGACCGCGTGCTGCTCGACCTGGTCGACGGGTCCGCGTTCACCAGCGACTGCCGGTTCAACGCGACGACGGCCATCGCGCCGCCCTACCGGGTCTCGGTGTCCGGCGGCGAGAACGCGATCGGCAAGTACGAACTCGTCTACAACGAGACGGCCGATTCCGCGCACTACAGGAAGTGTAACGCATCTCCCTCGGTCGCGCGGACCCAGCCCTGCCGGACCTCGGCGGTCTGGGTGGCGAACGTGACGACGCAGTTCAGCGGGAGCGAGCTCACGTACGCGAACGAGTACAACATCACGGTGTACGAGGAGGCACGATGACTCACGGATTCACCGATCGAGGCGTCTCGACACAGATCTCGCACGTGTTCGGTATCGCGATCACCACGCTCCTCATCGTCGTGCTGGTGAGCGGCGTCACCGGGTTCGTCCAGGACGAACGGGCGGCGATCGCCGACTCGCAGCTCGAGACGGTCGGGAACCAGCTCGCCTCGCAGGTCGAACGCGTCGACGAGCTCGGACGGCACGGCGGGAACGTCTCCGTCGAGACCTCGGTCGATTCGACCGTCATCGGGACCGACTACCGGGTGCGGATAGCCGACGGGGACGCGTGTCAGACCGGCACCTTCCACACCGATTCCTGTCTCGTCCTCGTCGGGACCGACATCGACGCGAGCGCGAAGGTCCCGCTGAACCTCTCGACCGACGTGGGGATCGAGGCGGACGCCGGCGGTCGGTTCCGGCTCAGCGTCGTCGACTCCCCCGCGAGCACCGGGACGGTCCAGCCGCTCGTCGACCGCCAGCCCAGGATCGGGGTCGGCCGCTCGTTCGAGGTCGACCGCTTCGGGACGGTCGTCAGCCCGGTCAACCGCCCGCCGATCGCGAAGTTCACGTTCTCGCCCGGCATGCCCCGGAGCGGCAGCGCGGTACGCTTCGAGGCGGGCGAGTCGTTCGACGCCGACGGCGAGATCGTCGCCTACAAGTGGGACTTCGACTCCGACGGCACCTTCGACGCCCTCGGACGGAACCTCTCGCGGTCGCTCGACCCCGGCCCCCACGAGGTGACGCTGCGGGTCGTCGACAACGAGGGCGGGACCACCAACGTCACGAAACGTCTCAGGGTCTCCGGTCTGGCGTACGGCGGCGACCTGGACGACACGAACGACGGCGCGGACGACGGCGGCGAGAGCGCGCTCACGTTCACCGTCACGAACGAGTACGCCCAGAGCGTCGCCCCGTCGATCGAGATCGTCGAGATCCTCGTCGATCCGAAAGACGACTCGCTGACCGAGCTGGAGAACGACTGCGGTGGCAGCGATTGTCTGTTCGGCGATCCGGACAACGACGAGGAGATCCTCGTCGACGACGGGGACGACGGGACCGTCGATTCGAGGACCGCGACGGACGACTACATCCACGCCGGCGGCCAGATAATCGAGCTCGACGATCCCGTCCGGGTGTCGGACGGCGACAGCGCCAAGTTCTGGATCGGGCAGTTCGACGAGGGCGACCTGACCGACGCCTTCGATATCGGGGTCAGATACCGGGTCGACGGCCGGATGAACTCGACCGTGGTCACCGACGTCCCCGGGAGCCCCAACGTCGAGGACGTCCAGATCGAACACGAGGCCGACGACGACGTCAACCTCGTCGTCCTCGCGGACAAGCAGCTCGACACGGTCGAGTTCGATCTCGGCGGCGACCTGAGCGGGACCGCGACGGGTATCGACAGCACGACCCCGGTCGGCGACCTACATCGCCACGAGCTGAACGTCGTCGGGTCGCTGTCCAGCGGGACCGTGAAGGCGAACCTCACCGTCGCCGAGACGGGCGGCATCCCCGCCTACGAGACGCGCGGGTCGAAGACGATAAACGAGTCGCTGGCGATCCTGAGCGGCGACTACGTCTGGCAGTCACCCGGCAACTGGGACGGGGCGACCGACTCCCAGGGCGTCGTCCACGCGTCGTTCGGCGCCCACCAGAGCGACCGGCTCACGCTGGGCTACCCCGCCGCCGACCAGTTCGGGTCGGGACTCGCGGGCTACTGGTCGCTGGACGGGACCGCCGACGACGCCTCGGCGTCGGGACTCTCGGGTTCGATGGTCGGCGGACCGGGGAGTGATCTGGGCGTCTTCGGGACGGGAAGCTACCAGTTCGATGGGAACGACGACTACGTCGACATCGGGGACGACCTCGGAGACGTCCATCGAGGCACGTCGTCGCTCTCGGCGTGGGTCCAGACGACCGATACCGGGGACCCACAGACGTGGCAGTCGCCCGGCATCCTCGGCGTCGAAGAGAACGGGGGCACTGACGACATCTTCTGGGGATGGATCGACCAGTTCGGCCAGATCGGCATTCAGGCGGGCGACAGCGCGGCCGCGATGAGTTCGACGGAGATCGACGACGGCCAGTGGCACCACGTCGCCATGACCTACGACGCGTCGTCCGGCCAGGCGCAGGTGTTCGTCGACGGCGACCTCGAGGACTCGGTGACGACCAGGCCGGGACCGATAGGGACGGACTTCGGCAGTATCGGCCGCATCGAGGACACCGCCGGCTCCCCGGAGTACTTCGACGGGAGACTCGACGAAGTCCGGTCGTACGACCGGGTGCTTTCGGCGTCGGCGGTCGAGGAGCTCGCCGACCTGAACGGGACGCTGACGACGGGGTGGCAGTCCGGCACCCAGCCGCTCGGTCCGTCGAACGCGTCGCTCCAGTACGCGGCGGACATCCCCTCCGCGACGGCTATCAACGTCACCGTCGCGGCCGATTACGACGGCGACGACACTGCCGAGGAACGCAGCGACGTGATCGAGCTCCGGGACGGACAGAACGCGGTCGACGTGACGGGCCTCTCGGGAACGGCGCGCGACTTCCGGATCGAGGTCGAACTCGAAACGGGATCGGTGGTCAAATCACCGACACTGAAGCGGATCGGTCTCAGGGAGGACACATGAGACTGCACCGCGACGACCGCGGCGTCCGGAACCTGGTCGGATTCACGCTCACGTTCGCGATCATCGTCGTCGCCGTCGGGTTCGTGGCGACGACCGGGTATCAGCAACTCGGCGACCTGAGCCGGAACGAGCAGCTCGACAACGCGGAGTCGGCGATGGAACTGGTCGCCTCGGACGTTCGCCAGCTCGAGGGGAGTCAGGCCGTCGTGCGGACGAACGACCTGTCGCTGTCGGGCGGGTCGCTGACGGTGCTCGACGGGCCGACGATGCGCGTCAGGGCGGAGGACACCGACTTCGACGAGACGTTCGACATCGGTGGCCTCCAGTACGCCTACGGACGGTCGACGATCACCGTCGAGAACGGCGGCGTGTTCTGGACGAACGGCGAGGGGAACACGGCGACCGTCGACCGCCCGGCGCTCACCTGTACCGACGAGCACGCGATGGTGTCGGTCGTCCGCCTGACGGCGGCGTCGACCAACCAGACCGGCGCCGACTACGTCTCGGTCACCACCGAGCGGCAGTCGAGCGAGCTCCGGTTCCCGATGAACCGGACCGGCGAGGACAGCATGGCCGCCGCCGACGAACTGCGGGTGACGGTCGACTCGCCGCGGTCGGCGGCCTGGGGGCGATACTTCGAGGACGCGGGGAACTGGACCGCCGGGGCCTCGGCCGACACCTATCGCTGTGACGGGATCGACGCCATGTACGTCCGCGAGACGGTCGTGTCGGTGTCGATCCGGTAGCCGGACGGAGCGCTCACGAGCGGATAGCCGGTCGCGGGCGCTCGATCCGATGGCTCGCGATAGAAGGGTCGATCCGGAACCGCGGTGGTTCTCAGCCGGCGACCCGAACGTCGTTGACCCTGATGTTGACGATCCCTTCCGGTCTCGCCTCGGACTCCGCCAGCCCGATCTGATACAGCAGGACCAGGCGGTTCGTCGAGTTGGTCCCGTCGGGGTAGTCGAGGACGACCAGCGCCTGGTTGCTCTTCATGTGGGTGATGTTAGTGGTGGTGTTGAGCCGCACGTCCGACCGGGAGTCGATGGCGTCCCTGACCGACTCCTGCCACCAGGCGGGGTCGTCCCGCTCGAAGAACGAGGTCATGTTTTTGCCGTCGAGGAACACCGACGCGTTGCCGGCTCCGACGGCGTCGTCGCGCGTGGTCATGTTCGAACACCGGGTGACCTGGTAGGTCGAGCCGTTGTGCGACCGGGTGATCCCCGTCCCGCGCCACTCGGCGCAGTTGTACGTCGAGGCGTTGAACGAGACCGTCTCGTTGTCGGTGACCGCGAAGGCGTGACTGAACAGCGTCGGCGACGTCGGGTCGTTGATGTTGAGATAGCGCGTCCCGTCGGTGACGTTGACCGCGACTCGGTCGGTGTCGCCCGCGATCTGGGGCGCGTACGCCCCTCCGGCGCCGGTCTGGAGGCTCGTCGACGTGGGGAGCCGCGCGATCTGCTTGGTGCTGGAGACCCGACTCGCGATGTTCTCGAAGGCGTCGTTCAGCTCTTCGGCGTCTTCCGCGTAGTAGTACTGCCCGCCGGTGCTCTCGTTGATGTACCGGAGCAGCGACTCGTCCCTGCCGGGGCCGAAGCCGATAGTGTGGACGGTCGCGCCGATCTCGGCCGCCCGGTCCGCGTATATTTTCGTGGCAGGGTCGGGGTCTTCGTCGCTCCCGTCGATCTCCGCCTCACAGCCGCCGCAGTTGTTCTCACCGTCCGAGAGGAGGACGACGACGCGCTCTCTGGTCTGGTTGCTCTTCAGGTGGAGCAACTGGTTCGAATCGCGGAGCCCAGCCCAGACGTACGTGTAGCCGTCGGCGTCGATCCCGTCCACGGTGTCCGCGTCGAACTCGGTGAAGTCCTCGGTGAGGTAGTTCTCGTGGGTGCGGTAGTACTGCGCCCGCCCCTCGGCGTCTTGCCTGAAGCCGATCAGCCCGACCCGGTCCCGCGAGCTGTTGAGGACGTCCGTGAAGTTCTGGGTGGCATCGATCGCGGCCTCGCGTTTCGTCTGACACCCCGTGGAGCAGCTCGGATCCGCGGGGTCGCCCATCGACCCGGACTCGTCGAAGACGAACACCACGTCCAGCGGCGGCCCGGTGACGTTCTGGGCGTCCTCGATGCGTCGGATCTGGCCGATGTCGACCCGGTTCTTCGAGAGCGCCTCGACGTAGACGCTGTACTGGTTGCTGGTGTCTTTGGTGACGCGGACGGTGTTGCCGTCGATCTCGACGTCGTCCATGTACGGCGCCCCCGACATGTTGATGACGTGGTTGCGGCTATCGTCGACGCGCCGTGGGAGCATGCTCTGCGGCAGCGTGACCCGGACCGTCCGGTTCGAGTCGAACGTCTCGGGTTCGGTTCCGAGCTCTTCCTCCAGGTACTGGCCCCACGCCTCGTAGAAGTCGCTCCGGACCTCAACCGTGACGTTGTTCGGCCGGGCGCAGGTCCCCGTGATGACCTGCTGGGACCGCCGCACCGACTCGCGCTGGGAGGTCGTCGCGTTGTAGAACGCCCGGTTGTTGTCGTTGGCGACCTCGCCGGTCATGTTCGTCACCGCGATGTCGAGGCTCCCGTTGCGGAACTGGAAGTCCGGGGCCGTCTGCATCGCGCTCCCCTCGTCGCCGCCGACCCAGACGCCGCCCGCCTCGTAGGCGACGACCTCGTCGTCGGCGTTCTCGTATCGTATCGAACTCAGCGGGATGTTCGTAGCGCAGGTCGCGTTCTTGTTGACGGTGACGTTCAGGAACCCGTCGCGGACGAGTCGGGCCCTGTTCCGGTTCAGCTCACCGAGTGAGAATCGCTCCCGCGCCGAGTACTCCGAGTTGGTCAGCGTCGCGAGTTTCGAGTCCGCCCCTTCCATGACGACGCGCGCGCTCGTGTCCGACCGGTCCTGCTGGAGCGACTCGATGACCGTCGATCCGCCGTACAGGACCACCATCGCCCCCGTCAACACCAGCCCTATCAGTAGCACCATCCCGATGATGCCCGTCTGCCCCCTCGCGTCCGCGCTGTCCCGGTTCATTCCCATATGACCCAAATCTTGTTTCCAGTTGCGGATGACCGATCAAAAGTGTATCGGTGAGGTGACTCGTCGCCGTCTGCGCCGCGGAGACGCCGAGATCGCGGTCGGCGTCCTTATGTCCGTTCGCGCCGACGCACGGCCGTGCAGGAGTTCGCGTTCGAACTCGCGCTGTGTGCCCACCTGGAAGGCCCCGAGCGGGTGGTCGGCCGCCAGCTCGGCGCCGCGGTCCACGGGCGCCGGGTCGCGGACGTGGTCCTCGTCGAGCCCGGGCCCAAGTTCGAACGCCGGGCGGCGATCACGCCCGACACCGTCCCGCCGCTGGCGATCGAGAGCGCCGTCGGGCCGGGCACCGCCCGGTCGGTCGCCGACGCCTTCGACTGCCACCCCGACCGCGCCCGCGCGGTCGCCGAGCGGGCGGTCGAACTGGGCTTCTTCGAGCGCGAGCGGACCGGTTCGAGCACGGCCGTCCGGGCGACCGTCCGCTACCCCGACGACTGGTTCGACTCGCTGGTCGGCATCGAGAACAAACCCGATCTGGACCGCCCGGGCGACCTGCGGGACCAGCTGCGGATCGACGCCTCGCTGGGGCTGTTCGACGAGGTGGTGCTGGCGACGAAGACGTACGTCACCGGCGCACATCTCAATCGCCTGCCCGACGCGGTCGGGGTCTGGCGGTTCGACCCCGAGACCGGCGAGCGCGAGGTCGTCCGCGAGCCCGAGCCGCTCGACACCGACGGACCGGGCATCGAGTTGCTCGACCGCGAGCCGGGCCGCGCCGAGGTGCGGCCGGTCACCGCCGCCGAGAAGCGCCGTCAGCGCCGACGGATCGCCGAGCGGGCCTACGGGAAGGGGTGGCGGACCTACGAGCTGCCCGACTGCGAGCGGTGCGTCCCGGGTGACGCCGAACCGGCCGCGGTCGCCGACGCGGGGCTGCCGTGGTGCGCGTGGGGCGAGGAACTCGTCCGCCCGGTGACCGACTGCGGGCCGGCGTGTCCGGGGTACGAGCCGGCCGACGACGACGGCGAGGACGCGGACGACGACGACCACGAAGACGCGGGCGACGACCCGTCGCTGGACGACCCCGACGCCGTCCGCGCCCGGCGGAGCGCCTGGGAGCCGGACCCGGCGGGCGTCGACCGCCGGCAGGCCGGCCTCGACCGGTTCCGCTGAGTCACTCGGCGGCGTCGTCGGCGGCGTCGTCGGCCGCGTCGTCGCCGGTCGGGTCGTCGCCGGTCCCGTCCGACCGTTCACGCAGGTAGCGACTCCCGGCGACGTACACGAGCGAGAATATCAGGACGAACGACGCGGTCTCGGCGGGCGCGACGGCGCCGTCGAGGGCGAGTTGCACCCCGACGTAGGCCACCGTCGCGACGGCCGCGACGACGACCGTCGCGAGCACGGGCCGTTCGACCGCGACGTCCTCGGACTCCACGTTCATGCCACGTCGCACGCTCTCGATCCACATAGCTGTGAGGGCGCGGCCGAACGCCGACGACCCGCACGTTCCACACGAAACGGTGGGCGTCGCCGCGAGCCGCTGGACGACGCCGTGAGATGCTGGAGGGCGCCGTGTCGCGACCGTCGAGCCGCACGGGACGGGCCAAGCGTTTAGACGTGTGAACACGACACACACGACATGGACAGCCGCGAGTACGCGTTCGAGGGGCGGAGCCCGGAGATCCACGGATACGCCCACGTCAGCCGGGAGGCGACGCTGGTCGGCGACGTGACCGTCGAGGCGAACGCGAACGTCTGGCCGGGGGTGGTCCTGCGCGGGGACGTGGGCCCGGTCCGGGTCGGCCGCGAGTCGGCGGTCGGCGACAACGCCACCGTCCATGCCTCCAAGGTCGGCGAGCGGGTGATGGTCGGCCACAGCGCGGTGCTGAACGACACGACCGTCGAGGACGGCGCGCTCGTCGGGTTCAACTCCACCGTCAGCGACGCCGTCATCGGCGCGGGGAGCATCGTCGCGATGGGGACCGTCGTCCCGCCGGGCTACGAGGTGCCGCCGGAGTCGTTCGTCCGCGGGACGCCCGCCACGGTCACGCCGCTCTCGGAGACGAACATCGACCCCGAGGCCGTCTTCGAGGCGTTCAGCTCCGGCGACTACGCCAACCTCGCCGACCGCCACGAGGAGTTGTTCGACGGTCCCGGGGCGGACGCGGAGGAGTGATCACTCCCGCTCGACCGACGGCTCGCGGTCGTCGACCGTCTCGCTCCCGTCGAGATCCTCGGCGCCGACCAGTCGTTCGACGCGGCGCTCGAACTCGGCGTCGCCGACCTCGCCGCGCGCGTAGCGCGCCTTGAGTTCCGCCAGCGGGTCCGCGGTGTCCTCCCGGGACTCGTCGTCGGTTCCGCGGTCGGGGAGCAGCGAGCCGACCTCCTCGGCGAACACGACCAGGACCGGCGTCAGCAGGAACCATCCGACGATGAAGATCACGGCCGCGGGAACGGTCCCGACGAACAGCGCGGTGAGCAACCCGAACGGGAGCGTGAGTATCGAGACGAGGAGCCCCACGCCCGCGACGGGGTGGTGAACCATACGCTGCGTTGACAGTCGAGGCAAAAAACGGTTCGGTCGCGCGGGGTCGGGTCGCCGGGCGTCAGAGCCCGCTCGTGTTCACGGCGGTGGTCACGTCCCGCCAGTTGCGGACGGTCCAGTAACCGAGGCCGGAGGCGATCATCGCGGCCGACAGCAGGTACACCGAGAGGTGCGAGGCGACCACGGCGTCGGGGTTGGTCAGCCCGTAGACGACGCCCTCGGTGCCCAGCCCGATCATCACGAAGCCGACGACGCCGACGCCCGCCGCGGTGACGAGCGCGGGCCGCCCGTAGTACTCGGAGTGTTCGGCCGCCAGCACGGCGGCGACGAAGCCGACCGACCCGGCGAGCACGTAGAGGGGCAGTCGCCCGACCAGCCCCGTCGCCGACCCCGACGCGATCCCGACGATGCCCATGAAGGCCGCCGTCAGCGCGAGCGTCGTCGCGCCGATGAGCGGCCCCGCCCGTGCCAGTACGTCCCGTTCCAGATACCCGTTCGCCGACGTAGCCATCACTACAACGACGCCCGTCTCCCTACAAAAACACCCGTCAGCCGGGCGTCTGACCCGTGTGAACGCAGTGATGGGTACGTCGTCCGCTCGACCGCGACGGTCCGACCCGGCGGCGACCGTCCCGTCCGCGGGAGCGAGTCCGCGGTACATGAACGGGGCCGCGCAACGCCGGGCGAGGCACATGACACGACACACGCGGCGAGAGATCCTGCGGTTCGCGGGCGTCGGTGCGCTGGGCGGTGCGGGCGCGGTGGCGTCGGCGGTCGGCGAGAACGAGGACGGCGCACAAGGCGCGTGGGAGGCGGTCGACTCCCCGACGGACAAGCCGCTCAACAGCGCGGTCGACACGGCGGCGGGGCCCTACGCCGTCGGCGGCGGCGGCGACGTGGTCGGGCGGACCGACGACGGCTGGCAGAAGGTCGTCGAGTACGGCCCGCAGGCCCGGAGCCGCCCGCTGACCGGTGTCGACGCGACCGACGACGGCGCCGCCGTCTGGTTCGTCGGCGGCAGCGGCGTCATCGGCGAGTACAACGTCGAGACGCGGACGCTGACCAACTACTCGGCGCCGAAGGGCAAGACGAGCACCTGGGAGGACTGCGCCGTCCGCGGGACCGCCGGCGAGGACGAGCGCCTGTTCTTCGTCAACGGCTCGGGCGAGCTGCTCGTCGGCGTCCGCCAGGACAGCGGCGCGATGGAGTACCGCGACGTGATCAAGCCCGGCGGCGGCTCGACTATCCCCGGCATCGACTTCCACTCGCGGTCGGCCGGCCACGTCTGCAGCACGAGCCAGTTCGTCGCCGAGACGGGCGACGGCGGCGAGTCCTGGAACAGGATCGGCATCGGCTTCGCCGGCACGAGCTTCTTCGACGTGGCGAGCGCGGGCGAGCGCGACGTGAACGTCGCCGCCGGCAACGGCATCGTCTACCGCTACGACGGCTTCCGGTGGACGCCCCACGTGGTCGACGACGAGCGACAGGCGATCCGGTCGGTCGACCGCACGCCCGACTCGGGCATCGCGGCCGGCGACGGCGGCAAGGTGTACGAACGGATCTCGACCGGGCAGTGGGAGCGGACCCAGACCCCCGTGGAGACGAAACTCCGCGGCGTCGCTCGCGGCTCCGGCGTCTCGGTGGCGGTCGGCAACAACGGCCGGATCGTCGAGCGCGTCGACGGCGACGGGAGCGGCGGCACCGACACGGGGACCGCGACGGCGACGCCCACCGCGACCCCGACGACGAACGGAACGGCCGCCGTCGACGAGCGGACCGTCGTCGACGCCGACGCCGCCGAACGGGTGACGCTCCGGCTCGACCCGGCGATGGTCGACGGCTACCGCGAGGGCGTCTGGGTGTAGAGGTACCCCTCCGAAACCTATTTCTCGGCCTCCCGACTACCGACGGGTGATGACGCGGTCCGCTCTCGCGTGGCGCTGGCGCTCGCCCGCTCCGAGAGCGGAGGGTATCGCGAACGCGGTCGGTCGGGCCTAACCCGGTCGCCCGGGGCGCGGTGCTCACTCGTTCTCCCGCACGCTCGCCCGCCAGCTACCGCACTCACCGCACACCCACCGACACACATGCACGACGACAGCGCCACCGACGCACAGCCCGCCGACCAGTCCGCCGAGACCGACGCGACCGACCGCGCCGCCGACGGCGACGCCACCGGGACCGACGAGTTCACCGTCACCCCCTACGACGTGGCGGGAACCGTCGACTACGACCGCCTGCTCGAACAGTTCGGCGCCGACCGGCTCACCGACGAGCAGGTCGAACGGTTCCCCGACCACCCGATGCTCCGCCGGCGGGTCTTCTACGCCGGCCGCGACGCCGACCGCTACCTCGACGCCGCCGAGGCCGGCGAGACCCACTCGATCGTCACCGGGGTCGGCCCCTCGGGCCCGATGCATCTGGGCCACGTCCTCGTCTTCTACCTCGCGAAGCGACTGCAGGACGAGACGGGGGCGCACGTCTACATCCCCCTCTCGGACGACGAGAAGTTCTACGCGAAGGACCTCTCGTTTTCGGAGATCGAGGCCGCGACCCGCAGCAATCTCCGCGACCTGCTCGCCGTCGGCTTCGACCCCGAGCGCACCCGGATCGTCGTCGACCGCCTCGACGCCGACGTTGTCTACCCGCAGGCGGCTCGGTTCGCCGCCGACATCACGCAGTCGACCGTCGACGCGACCTACGGCGACCCCGAGAACGTCGGCCTCTCCTTCTACCCGGCGATGCAGGCCACCCACCTGCTGCTCCCGCAACTCGTCCACGGCCGCCACCCGACGCTGGTCCCCATCGCCGTCGACCAGGACCCCCACGTCCGGGTCTGTCGCGACGTGGCCGCCAAGGAACGGTTCGACGTGGACAAGCCGGGCGCGCTCCTCGGGAAGTTCCTCCCCGCACTCGACGGCCCCGGGAAGATGTCCGCCTCGTCGGACGCGCCCGCCATCGAGCTGACCGACGACCGCGAGACGGTGCGGGCGAAGATCATGGAGCACGCCCACTCGGGCGGCCGCGTCGACGTGGACGAACACCGCGAGCACGGCGGCGACCCGAGCGTCGACGTGGCATACCAGTACCTCCACACGTTCTTCGAACCCGACGACGAGCGAGTCGAGCGGCTGGCGGCCGATTACCGCTCGGGCGAGTTGCTCACGGGCGAACTGAAGGGGATCGCCGCGGAGAAGATCGGCGAGTTCCTCGCCGAGCATCGCGAACGCAGGGACGCGCTGGGCGACCTAGAGACGGAACTCGAACCGTACCGGCTGACCGAGAAAGAGCGGGCGCAGCTGCGCCCGTCGGTGTTCGCGTAGCCGAATCGCGCTACGTCGCGACTCGCTCGGCCAGGTCGACCAGTTCCTCGCGCGGCAGGTCGCCGACCACCGCTCGCGTCACGCCGTCGTCCGCCCAGACCACGGCCGACCCGTCGTCGCGCCCGACGTAGGTTCCGTCGGCGCCGGCGACGGTGACGGACTCGCTCTCGGTCGCGTTCTCGCCCGCGCTGGCGTTCAGAGACGGCAGGTCGTCGGCCGTCGCGACGACGGTCACGTTTGCCGCGCCGGTGTAGCTCTGGGCGGCGACGGTCCGGCCCGCTCGGGTCACGACGACCGCCTCGTCGAACGCGTACCCCTCGGTGTCGAGGCGCTGGAGGGTCACGTCGGTGCCCGCTTGCGCGGCGTCGAAGTTGTCGTAGCGCTCCTGGCCGACGGCGTTCACCGACGCGGCGTCGGGCGGCCGGAACGTGCTCTCGTGGACGCTCGCGTTGAACTGGAGGCCGTCGAAGGTGACTGTCGTCGAGTTCTCGCCGTAACTCGCGCGCAGCTGGTGGACGCGATAGTCATCGGTGTCGACCCACAGCGTCGCTTCCCCTCGATAGGACTCGTTCGTCGGCTCGACCCCGACGACGTAGACCTCCGCGCCGTCCAGCGTCGTCGTCTCGCGCACCTCGGCGGTCACGTTCTCGGCGAGCCACGCCGTGACGTTCGCCGAGCGGTTCGGGTCGGCCCACGAGGTGCCGTTCCAGGTGTGGTTCCCCGCTTCGGCGTAGCTGCCGTTCCACGCGTGGCTGCCGTTCCAGTCGTGGCTGTGGTTCCCGGCGTCCGACCAGTTCCCGGACGGAACGGTGCCGTTGCCGGCGAACGCGGCCCCGTCTGCGGCCGTCGCCGACTCGTTCCACGCCGAGGCGTTGTCGGGCAGATCCCAGACGCGGGCGGTGTCGTTGGCGCCGTCGTAGACCCACGCGACCGAGCCGTTCGTGCCGACGGCGTACTCGCTGCCGTCGCGCGTGGTGCTCAGCTTCGTCCGGTTCGGGCGGTCGACGACGAACGAGACGGTCACCGAGCGCTCCGCGGTGGCGTTGGCGGCAGTGACGGTCGCCTCGCCGCTCAGCGTCTCGGCGCTCTCGTAGCGCTCCCCGACCCGGTCGAGGAGTTCCTCGCCGTCCGGCTGGGCGTCGCCGTCGAGCGTGCTGGCGGGGAGGGCGCCGGTCGCGACGGCCGCAGCGAGCGCCACGGCGAGGACGCCGACCGCGACCAGCGCGGACCGCATCGGGAGAGACCCGCTATCGTCGGTCATTGGCGCGGGTTAGGGCCGGAGACGCATAACGCCACGGACGGTCGGCTGTCGCCGCCGACGGTCGCCGAGGGGTTCATTTCCCAGCGCCCCCTGGGACGGGTGTGACCGACGCGACCGATACGGAGGTGTCAGGGGCCGACTCTCCCGCGGGGACGAACCCGTCGCCGGGCGACGGCGACCCGGTCGTCGAACTCGCGGACGTGACCAAGACCTACGAGGGCGCCGTCGCCGTCGAGGCGCTGTCGAACGTCTCGCTCACTCTGGACCCTGGTTCCTACACTGCGGTCATGGGCCCCAGCGGGTCGGGCAAGAGCACTCTCCTCAACCTCGTCGGCGGCCTCGACACCCCGACCGGCGGCACCGTGCGGCTCGACGGCCAGGACATCGCGGCGCTGTCCGAGGCCGAGCGCGCCCGCGCTCGCGGCCGGACGGTCGGGTTCGTCTTCCAGACGTTCAACCTGATGCCCCGGCTGACCGCCGTCGAGAACGTCGCGCTCCCGCTGGTCTTCCAGGGCGTCGACCGCGGCGAGCGCCGCGAGCGCGCCGCGGATCTCCTCTCCCGGGTCGGCCTGGGCGACCGCCTCGACCACAGACCCTCGGAGCTGTCGGGCGGCCAGCGCCAGCGCGTCGCCATCGCCCGGGCGCTGGCGGCCGACCCCGCGCTCCTGCTCGCCGACGAGCCCACCGGCAACGTCGACACCGAGACGGGCGCGCAGATCATGGACCTGTTCGCCGAGTTGCACGAGGCCGGCAACACCATCCTGCTGGTCACCCACGAGCGGCGCATCGCCGAGCACGCCGACCGCATCGTCCACTTCCGCGACGGCGTGATCGAGGACGTGGAGGCCCTCTGATGGACCTGACCGAGACGCTGCGGATCAGCGTGCGATCGCTCCGCTCGCATCGCCTCCGGGCGGCGCTGACGGTCGTCGGCATCGTCATCGGTATCGCCGCAGTCGTTACCTTCGCCACCTTCGGCGCGAGCCTCAAGGCCGACGTAGTGTCCGAAATCGAGGGCTCCAGTGCCAACGAGGTGTACCTCGTCGCCAGCGAGGCCGGCGAGGGCGGGGGCTTCGGCGGCGCCGGCCAGCCCGTCTTCACCGAGTACGACCTCTCCCAGTTGCGCGAGATCGAGGGCGTCCAGCGGGTCGTCCCGCGGGGTATCGTCCCCGTCAGCGCGATCGCGCACGACAACGAGACCATCGCACAGCGACAGGTCACCGCGACCAACGCGACCGCCTTCGAGACGGCCACCTTCGAGTCCGGGCGACCGTTCCGCAACGGCGCGAGCGAGGCGGTCGTCAACCGCCCCGCCGCGCAACTCTTCCCCGGCAACCTCTCGACGGGCGACGACCTCTCGATCACCCGGTCGTCGGGCGAGCGGTTCGAGGTCACCGTCGTCGGGGTCGTCAACGGCACCGGCGGCCAGCTCCCCTTCAGTTCGTTCACCGACCAGCCGCGGGTGTTCGTCCCCGCCGACCCGTTCTACCAGTCGGTCGTCGAGAGCCCGAACGCAGTGAGCAATCAACGGGTCTACTCGCAGGTGACCGTCGTCACCGACCCCGCCGACACCACCGCCACCCAGGAGCGCGTCCGCGAGTACTTCGCCAGCCCTCGCTCGGACGCCGCGCAACTCGTCCCCGACGGCTACGAGGTCGCCGCGCGGACCAACGCCGACCTAGTCGACAGCATCGAGCGCATCGTCACCCGGCTCACCCGCTTCGTCACCGGCATCGCCGTCATCGCGCTGATCGTCGGCGCCGTCGGCATCGCCAACATCATGCTCGTCAGCGTCACCGAGCGGACCCGCGAGATCGGGATCATGAAGGCCGTCGGCGCGCGCAGCCGCGACGTGATGGCGCTCTTTCTCGCCGAGGCGGTCCTGCTCGGTGCGCTCGGCGCCGTCGTCGGCGTCCCGCTGGGGATCGCCGGCGGGTGGGTCGCCACCCGCTACGCCGAGATCCCCCTCGAACTCGCGCCGGGGTGGTTCGCCGCCGCGGTGGCCGTGGGCGTTCTCACCGGCGTGATCGCGGGGCTCTACCCCGCGTGGCGCGCGGCGCGGGTCGACCCGATCGACGCGCTTCGGTACGAGTGAGGTGTCCGGTGCCGGCTCACCCGGCCACCACGACTACCCCCCGGCGGCCACCCGGCGGCGCTGGCCCCGGAGGACGAGCAACGCGCCGGCGATCCCGGCGACCCACTGGAGGGCGATCACGATGTCGCGGCGCTCGCCCGTCGTCGTCCGGGACGCCACTTCGGTGACGACGTAGTAGCTCCCGTCGTGGGCCACGAGTTCGTCGGCGTCGTCGAGCGGGTCGCTCGTCCGGAACTGCCCGGTCTCAAGCGCCCTGCGGACACCGCGGGAGGCGTCGTCGCTCGACACCGCGATCGAGTCGAGCACTCGCGACTGTTCGACCGGTTCGAGCCCGTACTCGACGGTTCCGTTCGCCAGCTCTTCGGCCTCGGTGTCGAAGAAACCCTCACCCCAGACGTGGACGTAGTAGTATCGACCGTATCGGACGACGGCGAGCGGATACGCGTCGGACGTGATCCCGCCGTCCGCGTGGACCGCCCGTTCGAGCGCGCACGACCGACTCAACGGATAACCGAGACACGCGACCCTCGGGTCGATCTCGTCGACACCGATCGGCGCGCCGTACGTCCCGTTGTCGTAGAAGGTCACTTCCTTCGGCTCGTACGTGTAGCTGTCCGGGTCGCCCAGATCGAGGGCACCGACGACGAACGGGTTCAGCACGAGGGCGAACCCCGCGACGATCAGGAGTCCACCCCACTGGCGATCCGTGAGCGACTGCATTACACCCGATCGTTCACTCCGTCCGACAAGACGGTATCGGTCCCGCGGCCGGTCGGCGGCCGGGTCGCCCGCGCGCCGCCCTGGGTGCCCGTCACACGGTGGCTCGCCCAACAAAGGCTTAAACCGACGGAGACTCCTACGGTCAGGCATGCAACACGTGAAGATTCCGCAGGACCGGATCGGCGTTCTCATCGGCGAAGGGGGTGCGACGCTACGGGAGATCGAGGACCGGGCCGAGGTCCGACTCGACGTCGACAGCGAGACGGGACAGGTCAAGGTCGAACAGACCGGCGACCCCCTCACCGCGCTGAAGGGGCCGGACATCGTCAAGGCCATCGGCCGCGGGTTCGCCCCCGAGGAGGCCATGCGCCTGCTCGACGACGAGATGATGATGTTCGACATCATCGACATCGACGCCGCCGCGCGCAACCGCAACGACCTCCAGCGCCACAAGGGCCGGCTCATCGGCGAAGACGGCCGCACCCGCGAGCTCATGGAGGAACTGTCCGGCGCCTCGGTCGTCATCTACGGCTCTACCCTCGGTATCATCGGCGGCCCCGAACAGGTCGACACCGTCCGCGAAGCCGCCGAGATGATCATCGAAGGCGCCCCCCACGGCACCGTCTACTCCTTCCTCGAAGAGAAGCACAACGAGATGAAACACAAGGGCCTCGACTACCACAAGTTCAGCGGCTAGGATTTCCTGTCGTTCTCGTCTCTTTTACGGGCTGTTCCCTTCGTCTTCCCGCGACGATCGCTTCCGCAGCGACCGCTTCCGCAAACAGCGTGAAAGCCCCCGTGCTCTGCGCTCCCGGGCAGCGAGGGACCGAAGGTCCCTCGGGCAGTCGGGCGGCAAAGCCGCCCGACGACCTCGCTGCGCGCTTCACTCGCTCCGCTCGTTCCAGTGTCTGAGGGCTACGGCCTCAGATTAGCGAGACCTCCGGTCTCGCGTCACTTACGTCGGCCGGGTTCCCGCAGAGCACGGCCCCTTTCACGCTGTACTGCACCACGGTTGAGTCTGCGGTGCTGTCGGCTGCTGCGGTCGCGGAGGCTCTCGGGCCGTTCGCGGTCCGGCGATCGGTGGCGGTAGTCGTCACACCGGATCACTCCGCCACCACTGGAACTCACACCCGAGACGACTCCAGGTACGAGGGTATTTGACGGGCGCTGCCGATAGCTCGGGTATGCGCGCAGCAGTCTTCACGGACTACGGCGAACCGCTGGACGTGCGGGAGGTCGACGACCCGGAGCCGGACCCCCACGGCGCGGTCGTCGCCGTCGAGGCCTGCGGGGTCTGCCGCAGCGACTGGCACGCCTGGCAGGGCGACTGGGAGTGGCGCGGCCTCGACCCGGTGCCGGGACACATCCTCGGCCACGAACCCGCCGGCCACGTCGTCGCCGTCGGCGAGGAGGTAACGGGCGTCGCCGAGGGCGACCACGTCGCCGTTCCCTTCAACCTCGGCGACGGCTCCTGTCACCTCTGTCGGACCGGCCACTCCAACATCTGCGAGAACCGCGAGGCGCTCGGCCTCCAGCCGAGCGCGCCGGGCGCGTTCGCCGAGCAGGTGCCGGTCCCACACGCCGACCACAACCTCGTGACCCTCCCCGACGGTGTCTCCTCGGTGGACATGGCCGGGCTGGGCTGTCGGTTCATGACCGCCTTCCACGGGCTGGCCCACCGGGCGGACGTGGGCGCCGGCGACTGGTTCGTCGTCCACGGCTGCGGCGGCGTCGGCCTCTCGGCCGTCCAGATCGCCGACGCCATCGGCGCCAACGTCGTCGGCGTCGACCTGATGGACGAGAAGCTCGACTTCGCCGAACAGCAGGGCGCCGTCGAGACCGTCAACGCGAGCACGGTCGAGGACCCCGCCGCCGAGGTTCGGGCGATCACCGACGGCGGCGCCGACGTGTCGATGGACGCGCTCGGCATCGAGACCACCTGCCGCAACGCCGTCGAGAGCCTCGGCAAGACCGGCCAGCACGTCCAGGTCGGGCTCACGACGAAGGAGGCCGGCGGGACCCTCCCGCTGCCGACCGACGAGATGGTCACCGCCGAGATCGACTTTCTGGGCGCGCTGGGGATGCCGCCCGAGCGCTACGACGAGATCTTCCGGATGGTCGCGACCGGGAAGCTCGACCCCGCCGCGATCATCACCGAGCGCATCTCCCTCGACGAGGTGTCGCGCGTCCTCGACGACATGACCGACTTCGAGACGGTCGGCATCCCCGTCATCGACGAGTTCTGAGAGGGTTCTGACCCGCGGGACGACAAAGCACTTCCTCGCGACGGACCAGACCGAGATATGGACGACAGTTTCGAGCGATGCGGTCCCGGTATCCGCGGCGTGGCGATGGCCATCGACGCCGTCGTCTGGTTCGCCCTCCTGTTCGTCGCGATCTACCCGATCGCGGCGCTCACGGGCGATATCACGACCACGAGCGAGGGCGTCGACGCGTCGCTCAGCGGGACGCCGGGCCTCGTCGCGTTCGTTCTCTGGTTCGCGCTGGCGCTGGGGTATCACACCCTGGCGGAGTGGCGCTACGGGCGGACCATCGGGAAAGCACTCGTCAAGATCCGGGTGACCGGCGGCGACGGCTCGCCGCCGTCGCTGCGCGCCGCCGCGGTGCGGAACGTCCTCCGACTCGTGGACTGGCTGCCGGCGTTCTACGTCGTCGGCATCCTCGCCGTGTTCGCCTCCGGCGAGTCGCGCCGGATCGGCGACCGCGTCGCCGGCACCGCAGTGGTGCGGTAGCGCGTCGCCTCCGACCCGGCGAGCACCGAGCGCCGCCGGGGCGGGGACGGACTCCGTGTCGAGACCGCGAACGGTACCGGCTACCGGATTCGACCGTCGGGGTCGTCTGGATCTGACCGTCCGATTCGCCCGAAATGACAGTTACGAGAACGTCTCGTACGCAAACGTCAAATGGCGATGGTCGAGATACCCACCGAGAGATGAGTCCGATCGTCGAACTGACGATCCGAAAGTCGCCGCTGTTCGCGGATCTGTTCGCGGCGGTACCCGGTCTGACGGCCGAGCTGGAGAGCGCGCACTACTTCGTGGAGTCGGGGGGCCACCACTACGCCCTGTTCTGGTGGGTCTGGGGCTGCGAGTTCGACGAGTTCGAGCGGGTCGCGTCCGACCACCGGCACGTCCGCGAGTTAGACCCGCTCACGGCGCTCGACGGCCGCCGCCTGTATCGGGTGACGACCACGCCGCTCCCGGAGGAGAAGATGCTGTTCCCGTACTTCCGGCGCAACAACATCACGATGCTGGACAACGAGTCGTCGGGCGAGGGGTTCTGGCTGCGGCTCCGGGTGCCCGACCACGACGCGCTCGAGGCGCTCGTCGGCAAACTTCACGACCTCGACACAGCGCCCGAGGTCGAACGGATATACCTCCCCGAATGCGACTGTGACGACGGAGAACTCACCGAGAAGCAACGCGAGGCGCTGCGCCTCGCGGCCGCACGCGGCTACTTCGAGACGCCGAGCGAGGTCACGCTCGACGCGCTCGCGACCGACCTCGATATCACGGCCCAGTCGCTCTCTCAGCACATCCGCGCCGGGGTCCGAAAGCTCATCGAAGCGGAGGTCGGATCGCCGGCGAATCCGGTGGACGGCAGCCGGTTCGACGGGGAGGCATAAACCCGCTTCTGGATCAGCCACCAGGTTCTCCGGAGCGGGCGCGCAAGGACACGACACATGCAGACAGGCGATGCTTCGGACCCGGCAGCGGACCGTATCTTCGACGCGCTTCGAACGTATCATCGCCGTCGTCTCCTTCGGCTGCTCGCGGAGCGCCGGGAAGACGAACTGCCTCTCGACCTCCGCGAGACGGTCCCGAAGCGGGACGACGAGCGGACCTATCTGACGCGGATGACCCACCAGCACCTCCCGAAACTGGCCGACTACGGATACGTCGACTACGACCGCGAACACGAGCGGATCGAGCCCGGCGCGCGGTTCGACGAGGTGACGGCCGTCGTCGAGTTGCTGCTCGACGACCGCCGGCGACTCCCCATGGAGTTCCCCTGACCGGTGGACCGACTCGTCGTCGCTCTCGCGGCGCTCTCGCGTGCCGTTCGGGCCGGTAACAGTCGATCCGACGGATGCGAAGCGTTTTCCGATCCGATGGGCGAGACACGGGCATGAACCTTCGCGAGATCCCGACGGACTCGTACGCGCTGTGGCTCGTCGTCTTCCTCGTCCCCGCGCTCGTCGTCGGTGCGCTGGCCGACGCCGTCCTCGGAGCGTCGGTCGCGGCGGTCGTGCTGGCCGCGGTCGGGTACCTCTACTTCAACTACCCGTTCTGAGCGGACGGCCCGGCAGGGGCGCCGTCACCCGGTCAGGAGGACGTAGCCGCCGTAGACCGCGATCGCTCCGCCGACGAGGCGAACCATCGCGACGTCCGCGCCGGAACTGCCGCGCCCTTCGACGCCCGTCCCGACCCGGGCGGCGATCGCTCTGGCCACGTACGCGACGTAGAGTCCGATACAGACGACGAACAACCCCGCCGGCTCGACCATAGTCGAGAAGACGTAGCCGAGCGAACAAGAATCCCCCTCCCGGTCCGCCGTCGGTCGGCCGCCCTACGCGTCGCCTTCGGCGCGCCCGACCAGGTCCCGGGCGTGCTCGCTCGCTCGTTCGCGCACAGCGCTCTCGTCGAGCGTCAACACCTCGCGGTCGCGCATCACCACCTCGCCGTCACAGACCGTGTGGCGCACGTCGCCGCCGCGGACGGCGTAGGCGAGGTGGCTCACGAGGTCGTGAGCGGGCGTCAAGTGGGGCGCCGTCAGGTCGACGACGGCGAGGTCGGCGTTGGAGCCCGCCGCGACGCGGCCGCCGTCGAATCCCAGCAGGTCGGCGCCGCCCCGCGTGACCATCTCGACGACCGCCTCAGCGGGGACGGCGCTGGCGTCTTCGGCGGCGAGCTTGCCGATCATC
This sequence comes from Halosimplex pelagicum, assembly GCF_013415905.1. Taxonomy (GTDB): domain Archaea; phylum Halobacteriota; class Halobacteria; order Halobacteriales; family Haloarculaceae; genus Halosimplex; species Halosimplex pelagicum. Next base: position 562,558 of record NZ_CP058909.1, read on the forward strand.
GCCGCGTCGCGCACCTCGTCGAAGGCGTCCAGGTCGTTGTTCGAGGCCGCGCCGTCGGTGCCGATCCCGACGGTCACGCCCGCCTCACGGAGGGCCTGCACCGGCGCCATCCCGCTGGCGAGTTTCATGTTCGACGCCGGGCAGTGGGCGACGCCGGTCCCGGTGTCGGCCAGCAGGTCGATCTCGGCCTCGTCGACGTGGACGCCGTGGGCGACGTAGGTGTCCTCGCCCAGCAGGTCGAGGTCGTCGGCGTATTCGAGGGGTCGAACCCCGTGTTCGTCGACGATGGGGTCGACCTCGTTCTCGGTCTCGTTGGCGTGGAAGTGGATCGAGAGGTCGGCCTCGCGGGCCTTCGGGACGAACTCCCGGAGGTACTCCTCGCCGACGGTGGTCAGCGAATGGGGCTGAAACGTCGTCGCGACCCGTCCGTCGGCGGCGCCGTCCAGTTCGTTCGCCACGTCGAGGCTCCGCTGGCAGTCCGCCCGCGCGGCCTCGTCGTCCTTGCCGACGGTGACGGCCGTGTGGCCCAGCACCGCGCGGACGCCGGCGCGCTCGACCGCGTCGGCGATCCGGTCGACGTGGAAGTACATGTCCGAGAACGCGGTGGTTCCCGACCTGATCATCTCGACGATGCCCAGCTCGGCGCCGGCCTCGATGTCGTCGGCGGTGAGTTCGGCCTCGACCGGCCAGATGTCCTCCTGCAGCCACGCGTCCAGCGGCTTGTCGTCGGCGTAGCCGCGCAACAGCGTCATCGCGACGTGGGTGTGGGCGTTGACCAGCCCCGGGATCACCAGGCCGTCGCTCGCGTCGAGGGTCTCGGGAGCGTCGACGGTGCCGGGCTCGGCCACGTCGGCGATGTCGCCCGTCTCGCCGTCGACCAGCACGTCCGCCCGCTCGACGGTGAGATCGGGTCGCAGTACCTGTCCGCCCGCGACGAGGAGGTCGCTCATGTCTCGGGAGTTTTCGCGGCGGGTGCGTGAATCTGTTCCTTCCGCGGCGGCGCGAGGAGGGGCTCACTCCCGAGCCGCGCGGTCCCGCAGTCGGTCGATCCGCCGGTTCAGCGACGGCTCCATCCGGCGGAGGGCGGTCAGGCGACCCCACTCCATCGGCGCGTCGTTGAGATCGGCGAGCCCACGGATCGTCGACTCCACGGTCTCGCGGCTCGTCCGGTCGGCCGCGTAGGCGTCGGCGCGGTAGACCAGTCGCCGGCCGGCCCACAGCGCGAGCACGCCGGCGAGGAAGACGACGAGCGCGACGGTCCCACCGCCCACACCCGGAACCGTGATGACTCCGACCAGCGGTCCCGCCGCGAACACCACGGTGCCGACCACGACCGTAGCGCGCGCTTCGAGATGAGCGACGCGCGCTCGGCCGGCCTGAAGCGCGAGACACCCCCGGAGGTGCTCGTCGTCGAGTTCCGAGAGTAGGTAGTCGCTGACGAAGAGGTGTCGGCGCTCGGGCAGGCCGCGGACGAGTGCGAGCGCCTGCTTCGCGTCGGCGACTTCGAGGACGCGGACCTTCCGAACGTCGAGGCCGGCCGCCTCGCAGAGACGGGCGAGACGCTCGCGCTCCGCCTCGGTGGGCGCGCGGGTCGATTGCAGGAGTCGAACGAGCCACGGCGACCCCAGCCAGGAGAGCACGAGCAGCCCGAAGACCGTAGCCACGAACCCCGGAGCGGTCGTGACGCCGTCCCCAACCGTTCCGATCGCGACGAAGACCAGCGTCACGACGACGACGACTCCGGCGGTCCAGCGGGCGAGACGCGCCGCGACCGTCGCAGCGGACACGTCCACGTCGCGCAAGTCGCGAACGGTCGGTAACGCGCCGAAGTATCCGGCGAAGACGGCGCCGCTCGGGCCGACCAGCACGACGGCCAGCGTCAGGGCGTCGCCGACCACCGACCCGTCGCCGAGGAGCGCCTCGACGGCGCCGTCGGCCGCATCGATCCACCCGACTCCGGCCATCGCGACGAGCGCGAGTACGTACGTGACGGGGAAGCCGAACCGGAACGCTCGCCGGACGCGCGACAGCGCCGCAGTCGTGTCCTCGGCGGCCCGAAACCGGCGGCCGTATAGGAAGTACGCGAGCGCGGCGACCAACGAGACGGCGGCGAGCGCTACGATCGACCCGATCGCGGCCTCGCCGGCTGACTGGAGCGGTGTCGGAATCAAGGTGCGGACGCTCGTACCGGGACCGGGGAGGGCGATCATAGACAGCAGTGAGATCCGCCGACCGAAAACGTTTGCGTGTCGTCACGTTCACTCACACCGCCCGGTCGTTGCCCCGGCGGACGCCGTCGGCGACGACCTTGTAGAGCACGCCGAACGTGGCGCCGTACAGCGCGAGGAGGCCGGTGACGGACAGGAGACTGCCACCGAGTAGCTGTCCCCACCGTGTCACCTCCAGCCCGCCGTAGCCGGCGTAGATAGATCCGGTGACGAGGTTCGTCCCCGCGAGGGTACAGACGAGCGCCACGAGTCCGACGAGCCCGAACGAGAGCGTCGTCTTGAGGCCGTACGCGATACCGCCGGTCGTGCTGACTGCGACCATGGAAACTGGTGGTCCCGCTCTCCGGGTTAAATCCTCGCGCCGATTTCCGGCCGGCGCTCACCGCCGGGAGAGGGAAAGACAGTTGCCCGCGGCCCGTTCAGTAGGTGTATGCGCATCGCCGTCCCCAACAAGGGTCGCTTGCACGACCCGGCGATCGATCTGCTGGACCGGGCCGGCCTCCACGTCGTCGACGGGGCCGACCGGAAGCTCTACGCTCAAACTGTGGACCCCGACGTGACCGTCCTCTACGCCCGCGCCGCCGACATCCCCGAGTACGTCGCCGACGGCGCCGCCGACGTGGGGATCACGGGCCTCGACCAGGCCGAGGAGTCCGACACCGACGAGCTCGTCGACCTGCTCGATCTGGACTTTGGCTCGTGCCGACTCGTCCTCGCGGCGCCCGAGGACGGCGACATCGAAGCCGTCGAGGATCTCGACGGAGGCACCGTCGCCACGGAGTTCCCGAACGTCACCCGCGACTTTTTCGCCGAGCGCGATATCGAGGTGGACATCGCGGAGGTCTCGGGCGCGACGGAACTCACGCCGCACGTCGACATCGCCGACGCCATCGTCGACATCACCTCGACGGGTACCACGCTTCGGATGAACCGCCTCGCGGAGATCGCCGACGTGCTGGAGTCCTCTGTGCGGTTGTTCGCCCGCGAGGACGTGGCCGACGACGAGAAGGTCCAGCAGATCCGCATGGCGCTCGAATCCGTCCTCTCGGCGGAGGACAAGCGCTATCTGATGATGAACGTCCCCGAGGACCGGCTGGACGACGTGAAGGAGGTTCTGCCAGGCATGGGCGGCCCGACGGTGATGGACATCGCCGGCAAGGAGGACGTGGCGGTCCACGCCGTCGTGAACGAGCGGGCTGTGTTCGAGACGATCAACGCGCTCAAGGAAGTGGGTGCGAGCGACGTGCTCGTCACCGAGATCGAGCGGCTGGTGGAGTAGTCAGTCGCCGTCGCTCTCCTCGCGGTCGATACGGTCGAGCGCTCGCGTCACGAGCGGATCCGAGAGGTAGAGGGTGCTATCGCGTTCGAGCGCTCGGATCTTCGTCTTCGCATCCGCTGCGACGAGCCGGCCGTCGGCGTACGCGGCGAGGACGATCCCGATCGATCCGTGGACTTCGAGGTCGAGTTCGTCCGTCTGTCGGCGCGCGTCGAGGTCGTCGGTCAGCACTGTCGCATCTACCCGCTCGCCGAGCGCGAGCGCCGCCGTCTCTCCCGGATCGAGTTCGGGCCATCGGTCTCCGGCCACGTCGACTCGCCTGCGTTCGTAGTCGAGTGATTCGACCGCGGCCGGGACGCCGCCCCGCCGCAACTCTTCGAACACCGTCTCGGGAAGAGTACTGTCGCGAACTGGCCGAGCAAGTGCAGGGCGTCCGCTTCCGAGAGGTGGATCAGCGGTCCGGTGTCCGCTACGACGCGACGGTCCCGACTCACGCGGTGTCCTCGCCGAACGCCCACTCGATGTCATCGTCGACCGCGTCGCGCGCCGCGTCCGCACGTTCGACTGCCGCCTCGCCCACTTCCGCGACGGCCTCCTCACGGGCGAGTTCGCCGTCGAGATACCGGGCGACGACCACGTCCTCCCAGAGATCGTCGAGCCCGCGCTCCAGCGCCTGCTCGATGATCGACGACTCGTCGAAGTCGCGGTGACGGGCGATTTCGCGAACGCGGTTCGAGATGTCCGTCCCCATCACTCCGAGATGAGTCGTCTCCACGCTTAAATTCACGCTCGCCGTCCGACTCGGGTGCGACCGACGCGTTCGCCACCGGGATCGAGCGGCCGGTGGAGCGGACACGCCGGTCCCACAGCCCTTCAGAAGAACCCGAAGATGTTGTTCAGGGCGAAACCCAGCACGGCCGCGAAGGCGAGGTGGAGCGCGGTGAGGACGGCGGCCGGTCGCCAGGAGATCCGGTAGGAGACGCTGATCGCGATGGCGTCGGCGAGGAGCGTCACCAGCAACACGATGATGATCCCGAGTCCCGGAGATACGAACCCGATGCTGTCGACGCCGTAGCGACCCAGCAGCAGCGAGACGACCGCGGGGACCGGCCCGACGTAGGCGGCCCGCTGGCTGGGCACGTCGCCGATGAAGAAGGTCGCGGCGAGGTGCAGCGTCACGGCGTAGAAGAGGGCGGTGAGCAGGAAGGTGACGACCAGCGCGAAGATACCGCCGCCCGTCGCGTCGGTCTGGAGCGGCGCGAGCGCGGCCGGCGTCTCGACCGAGAGCAGCGCTACGAGGTCCATGGCGGCGATAGGCAGGGCGGCGGTTTGTAGCCTGCTATCGCGGACGGCCGAGCGTCGCGAGCGCAGGTGGTTCGGCGCGGGGCGAGGCGGAGCGGACCGCTGCGGAGTCGCGACTACTCCAGCAGGCCCAGGTCTTCCAGCCGGGAGACGATCTTGTCGACCGCTTCCTCGGCGTCCTCGGGCTGTTTGCCGCCGGTGATGACGAGCTTCCCGGAGCCGAAGAGCAGCGCGACCACGTCGGGGTCGTCCAGCCGGTAGACGAGGCCGGGGAACTGCTCGGGCTCGTACTCGATGTTCTCCAGGCCGAGACCGATGGCGATCGCGTTGAGGTTCAGATTGCGGCCCAGGTCCGCGCTCGTGACGATGTTCTGGACGACGATCTCCGGGTCGTCGTCGACCTGGATGTTCAGGTCCCGGAGCTTGTCGAAGACGATGCGGAGGCTCTCGTGGACGTCGTCCGTGCTCTTGGCGCCGGTGCAGACGATCTTGCCCGAACGGAAGATCAGCGCCGCCGACTTGGGCTCCTGCGTGCGGTAGACGAGGCCGGGGAACTGCTCGGGGTCGTAGTCCGCCCCCTCCAGGTCCATCGCCACGCTCTGTAGGTCGAGCTCCTGCCCGATTCCAGTCGAGGCGACGACGTTTTCGATATTGATTGTCTCCTTGGGGTCAACCATGTCTCGACTTAAACGTTGTATTTAAGGCTTATAAACTTTCATACGGGGCGTTGATACGTCACGAACGCGGACGGGTCACCTCGCTTAGGTTCTCGACCCGAACGACGCCTAAAAACGCCTTTTAGTGGGGGTGAGGGGCGGTTTTATCAGGGGTCGGGGTCCGGCGGGCGGAGTGTTCGGGTGGGGAACGGTCGCCGGCGAGCACCGGTGGGTTCTTGGCCGGCGGCGGGCGACTGTCGGGCGTGTACGTCCTCGAACTGGGCGGGCAGGACGACGATTTCGCGGCCTGTGAGGCCGCGAGCGCCGCCGCGGGGGTCGAGGTCGTCGGCGCGGGGCTGGCGACCGCGCGCGCGGTGACCGACCGCGTCCGCGAGTTGGCCTTCGTCCACCGCGCGAGCGAGGTGGTCGGCCACTGCGACCCCGACGCGGCGAGCGCCCGCGCGCTCCTCAACGCCTCGACGGTCGACCGCGAGGGGACGGTCGCCGTCCGCGCCGTCGACGTGCGCGCGACGACCGGCGTCGACACCCAGCGCGTCGAGCGCGAGCTGGGCCAGGTCCTCGTCGACCGCGGTTTTCCCGTCGACCTAGACGACCCCGACCACGAACTGCGCGCGCTGTTCGCCGGCCCGCCCGGCGCCGAGAGCACGGCGGAGAACGCCGAACCGGCCGACGGCTCCGACACCGACGGCACGGGCGTCTGCGTCCTCGGCTGGCTCACGGCCGAGAGCGAGCGCGGGTTCGGCGACCGTCGCCCCACCGACCGGCCGTTCTTCCAGCCGGGGAGCATGGACCCGATGCTCGCCCGCGCGCTGGTCAACATCGCCGGCGCGCGGGAGGGCGCGACCGTCGTCGACCCCATGTGCGGGACCGGCGGCCTGCTGCTGGAAGCCGGGCTGGTCGGCGCGCGCGCCGTCGGCTCGGACGCCCAGGCGAAGATGGCCCGCGGGACGCGCGCGAACCTGCGCGACGCGCTCGGCGACGACTGCGACTTCGCGGTGTGTCGCGGCGACGTGACGCGGCTGCCGTTCGCCGACGGCTTCGCCGACGCCGCCGTCTTCGACGTGCCCTACGGCCGCCAGTCGAAGATCGAGGGCGACTCGCTTTCGGACCTCGTCGGGAGCGCGCTCGCGGAGGCGCAACGAGTCGCTTCCCGTGCGGTCGTCGTCGCCGACCGGTCGTGGGAACGGGAAGCGGCCGACGCCGGGTGGACCGTCGAGGAACACTTCGAGCGGCGGGTTCACCGGTCGCTGGTTCGGCACGTGCTGGTGCTCGCGGCCGAGGACTGAGCGGTCACGGCGCCGGCCGTCCCGACCGCCGGAACCGCAGACGCTAAGCGCCCCCGGACGGTGGTACCCGCAAAGATGCAGCAGTATCTCGATCTCGTCCGGGAGGCCATCGCCCATGGCACCTACAAGCCCAACCGGACGGGCGTGGACACCCTCTCGACGTTCGGCGCGCACTACGAGGTCGACCTCCAGGAGGGGTTCCCGCTCCTGACGACCAAGGATCTGTCGGGCTACCGCTGGAACTCCCTCATCCACGAACTGCTCTGGTACTTCTCCGGCGAGGAGCACATCCGAGACCTCCGCGAGGAGACGAAGATCTGGGACGCCTGGGCCGACGACGAGGGGCGCCTCGACACCGCCTACGGCCGCTTCTGGCGCCGGTACCCGATCCCCGAGGAGGGACTGGAGGGGGAGTCCTGGCCCGACGACTCCCACCGCTGGGTGAACGACGGCGAGAACACCTTCGACCAGTTCCAGTACGTGCTGGACACCCTCCGGGAGAACCCCCAGTCGCGACGCATCGTCGTCAACGCCTGGCACCCCGCCAACGCCGCCGTCAGCACGCTCCCGCCGTGTCACTACACGTTCGTGTTCAACGTCCAGGGCGACCGCCTGAACCTCCACCTGACCCAGCGCTCGGGCGACATCGCGCTGGGCATCCCGTTCAACATCGCCGCCTACTCGCTGGTGACCCACATCGTCGCGCAGCGGACGGGCTTCGAGGTCGGGAGCTTCTCGCACTCGGTCGTCGACGCCCACGCCTACTGCGGCGAGGGAGCCCGCGGCGAGTGGTACGAGGCCAACCGCGAGGAGTTGCGCGAGCGGATGGTCGCCGTCGACGACCGCGAGGGCTACGCCGCCGTCAAGGACTGGGTCCTGACCGAGGCGCCCGCCGAGCCCGGGAAAGACAACGCCGACCACGTCCCGAACCTGCTGGAGCAACTGACCCGGGAACCCCGCGAGCGCCCGACGATCGAGGTGGCCGACAAGCCGATCGACGATCTGACCTACGAGGACATCGCGGTGCGCGACTACGACCCCGCACCGGGGCTCGATTTCGCGGTCGCCGAGTGATGGGGGGCGAGTGATGGCCGACGCCGAACGGGCCGAGACGGGCGCCGAACCGGGGGAGGCCGCGTCGATGGAGATCGCGCTGATCGCCGCCGTCGCGGAGAACCGCGTCATCGGCGACGAGGGCGAGATGCCGTGGCACTACCCCGCCGACCTCGCCCACTTCAAGCAGACGACGATGGGCCATCCGGTGATCATGGGCCGGGTGACCTACGAGTCGATCGCCGGCCAGCTGGGCGGGCCGCTGCCCGGGCGGACCAACGTCGTGCTGACGCGCTCCGGGTTGGAAGCGCCCGACGAGGTCGTGCAAGTCGGGAGCGTCGACGCGGCGGTCGAGGCCGCTTCGGCGGCCGCCGCCGAGACCGGAGCGGAGACCACGTTCGTCGCCGGCGGCGCGACCGTCTACGAGGCGTTTCTGGACCGGGCCGACCGGCTGGTGCTGACGGCGGTCCCGGGCGAACCCGAGGGCGACACCCGGTTCCCGGAGTGGGACCCGGCGGCGTGGGTCGAAGTCGACCGGGAGGACGAGGGGGAACTGTCGTTCGTGACCTACGAGCGGCAGTGATCTCGGTCGAACCGGGTCGGTGGCTTCGGATATCGCGCGTCCGGAATCCGCTCGCTAGCCGGTGTTTCGACCGTACTCGACGGCACGCGATGAAAGCCCTCGACGCGCTCGCTAGCCGGTGTTTCGACCGTACTCGACGGCACGCGATGAAAGCCCTCGACGCGCTCGCGGTCGCCGAGCGACATATCCGCGCTCTCCGCACCGCCCGCGCGGATAGCGGTCGCTCGGGCGACTGAACTGCACGCGAGCGCGCCTCGCCCTTTCAGTCCGCCAGGACCGCACAGCGTCGCGATCGTCCTGCAACCGCAACAGCAACCGCAGACGGCCTCACACCTCCCCAGCCGATTCGATGCTCGTCGCAGGCTCCTGCGCGTCTCATCCCTCGCGTGACTGTTTCGAGCGGTCCGCCATGAGGCGGACACGCTCGACAGCACGCGCCACCCGTTCTGGCCGGCGAGGCCCGATCAGTGAGCCTTACCGGGGCGAGTTCCAATCCGGGGTATGGACGATTCAGCGGACGCGACGAAAGTCGAATGGCGCGAGTGGGGCGAGGACGCCTTCGCGACCGCCGAGCGGGCGGGCAAACCCGTCTTACTGTCGCTGTGGGCGCCCTGGAGCGAGGACTGCCGGGAGATGGACGAGACGACCTACTCGGAGCCCCGCATCGCCGCCAACGTCAACGACGGCTTCGTCCCCGTGCGGGTGAACGTCGACCGCCGGCCGCGCGTCCGCGACCGCTACAACATGGGCGGGTTCCCCTCGACGGTGTTCGCGACACCCGACGGCGAGGTTATCACGGGCGCGACCTTCCTCGGGGTCGACGGCTTCCGCGAGATACTCGACGCCGTCCGGCGCACCTGGGACGGCAAGGGGGCGGCGGCGGGGTCGATCCCCCGACAGCTCGGCGACGCCGACCCGCCGACGGGGGAGCTGTCGGCCCGCGTCGAGGAGCACATGGTCGAGCAGCTGCTCGCGGCCTACGACGAGGAGTTCGGCGGGTGGGGAACAGATGTAAAATTCCCGCTCCCGCGCACCATCGAGTTCGCGCTGGTGCGAGCGCGCGACCAGGCGACCCGGACGCTCGAAGCCGTCCGGACGCGGCTGTTCGACACCTACGACGGCGGCTTCTATCGGTTCTCGCACAACCGCAACTGGGGGTCGCCCCAGCGGGAGAAGCTCGTCGACGAGAACGCGGCGCTGGTGCGAGCGTTCGCCCACGGCTACCGCTACACCGGCGAGGACGCGTATCGGGAGACCGCCGAGGACACCGTCGAGTACCTGACGACGGACCTGTGGACCGGTGACGCCTTCGCGGCGAGCCAGGGCGGAAACGACGCCTACTACCGCCAGGAGGCGACCGAGCGCGAGGACGGCGAGGCGCCGCCGGTCGACGGGACGGTCTTCGCCGGCCACAACGGCGTCGCCGTCGACGGGCTGCTCACGCTGGCCGCGTACACCGACGACGAGCGCGCCCGCCGCTACGCCGAGCGCGCCCGCGACCACGTCCTGGCCGAGTTGGTGGGCGAAGACGGGAGCGTCGTCCACTTCGGCGACCCCGAGACGGGCGAGGTGGGCGAAGCCGGGCTCCTGTCCTCGCAGGCGCGGGTCCTGTCGGGACTGACGACGAGTGCGTCGGTGCTGGGCGAACCGGGGCCGATGACGGCGGTCGCCGACTACGCCATCGACGCGCTGCAGGGCGAAGCGGGCGCGTTCCGCGACGGGCCGGGCGAGGGCGCAGGCCTGCTCGACCGCCCGCTGTACCCGCTGGACACGAACGTCGACGCGGCCGACGCGCTGGTCGAGACCTGGCTGCTGACCGACGACGACCGGTATCGGGAAGCCGCCGAGGCGGCGCTGTCGGCGTTCGCCGGCGCGACCGACCGGATGGGCGTCGAGGTGGCGACCTACGCCTCCGCCGTGGCCCGCCTGCGCGACCCCCGCGTGGTCGCCGTCGGCACCGAGGCCGGGAGCGACCTCCACCGCGCCGCGCTGCGGCTGGCCGACCACGAGACCGTCGTCGCGCCCGCCGACGACCGCGCGGGCGAGGGCGAGGCGGTCGTCCTCGCCGACGGCGAGGCCGAGGACCGCGCGAGCAGCCCCGACGAACTCGAAACCGTCCTGACGGGCTGACGCCGGGGTTCGCCCGCCGGGGCCGTCGCCCGGTCGTAAATTCACCCGTTGTTTTTTGTTTGGGCGGCGCCAGGGTGGGGTAATGGCGAGTCTGAGAGACCTGGGCCTCTCGGAGTACGAGGCGCGGGCCTACCGCGCCCTGCTGGAGTCGGGGCCCACGACCGCGAAGGAGCTCTCGCGGGCGAGCGACGTACCGATGGGGCGGATCTACGACGTGCTCAACAGCCTGGAGACACAGAGCCTGGCGCGCAGTCAGACGGCGAGCCGGCCGAAGAAGTACGTCGCCGTCGAGTCCGACACGGCCCTGGACCGGCTGCTGGACGCCAAGAAACGGGAGCTCGAACAGCAGGTCGAGCAGTACGAGGACATCGTCGATGACCTGACCGACGAGCTCGACGGGACCGACCCCGTCGAGGAGCCGTTCTGGACGGCCAGCGTCGGTCCGGGCGAGGCGCTGGATCTGCTGGTCGAGCGGCTCACCGCGGCCGACGAGCGGATCGTCGTCGTCGCGTCGGCGCCGGTCCAGCAGTTCGACATGGACGACGTGGCCGCCCGCGTCACCGCCGCGCTGGAGGACGCCCTGGAGCGGGGCGTGTCGGTGTCGGTCCTGCTGACGCCGGAGATGGTCGACGCGCTGCCCGAGGCCGTCGGCGAGCGCTACCGCGAGGCGCTCCAGCCCCACGAGAACTTCGAGACGCGGACGAGCGCGAACGTCACCGGCACCTTCGAGATCGTCGACGACACCGAAGTCTGCATCGAGGTCCCCCACCCGCTCACCGAGGACGAGACGCTCGCGGTGATCGACCTCAAGGACCCCGAGTTCGCGGCCGACATCGCCGCCGAGTTCGCGCCCCGGTGGGGAGAGGCCCGCCGGTTGCGGCTCTGAATCGGGTGGTATCGGCCGACTACCGGACGGAGCCCTTCTGTCGGGAGGGTAACCAATCCTTAAGTCGCTCGCCGCCGCGGGACGGGATACATGCGGCTACTGCACACCGCGGATCTGCACCTCGGGCGCGGCGGCGAGCGGTCGCTGGACGCGCTCGACGCCCTCCTGACTGCGGCCGAGCGCGAGGAGGTCGACGCCCTGACCGTCGGCGGCGACTGCTTCGACTCCGCGGCCGCCGCCGACGAGCGCCGCCCCGAGTTGCGCGAGCGGTTCACCGACAACGACTTCGACGTGCTGGTCGTCCCCGGCAACCACGACGCCGCGGTCTTCGACGGCAACGTCGAGTTCGGCCCGGACTTCCGGGCGCTCTCGACCGACCCCGTCGAGGTGGCGACCGTCGGCGACGGCGAGGTGGTCGGCGTCGCCGACCGCGAGCGGCTTGGCGAAGACCTCTACTTCGACCTGCGCGAGCGCGCCCACGAGGAGGCCGTCCTCCTGTTGCACTGCACGCTCGACGCCGGGTTCGGCACTGGCGCGACCGGCGACGAGGCCGAACCCACCCACTGCCCCGTCCAGACGGAGACGCTGGGCGAACTCGGCTACGAGTTCGTCCTCTCGGGCCACGTCCACAGCGAGCTCTACCAGCGGAAGTTGCCCAACGGCGGCCTCTTCATCTACCCCGGCTCGCCCGTCTCCCACTCCTGGGCCGAGACCGGTCGCCGCCACGCCGTCGTCGTCGACACTGACGACGCGAACGTCCAGCCGGTCGCGCTCGACACCTTCTACCGCGACCGCTTCTCCGCGACGGTCGCCCCCGGCGACGCCTACGACGCCATCGAGCGCGTCGAGGGGTGGGTCGACGGCCAGGAGACCGACCGCAGCGACCTCGAAGTCCGCGTCGACGGCTTCACCGAACTCGACGAATCGACCTTCGACGAGCGCCTGCACGCCGCCGCCGGCCCGGCGACCGTGCTCAACGAGACACGCGGCGTCGCGGCCGTCCTCGACCACCCTATCTACGCCGACTTCGTCGACCGGCTCGACGAACTCGACCTCGACGAGTTCGACCGCGTCGACGACCGCGAGGCCGTCGAGGAGCGGCTCGTCGAGACGCTCGCGGAGCTGCTCTCGGCCGGCGAGGTGACACACGCGTGAAACTGCGCGAGGTCCACGTCGACCGCTACGGGCCGCTCCGAGAGACGCTGCAGTTCGGCGACGCCCACGTCGTCTACGGCCCCAACGAGTCCGGGAAGACGCTGCTGGTCGAGTCGCTGCTGCGGTCGCTGACGGGCGACCGCCGCGTCGCCCAGCCGCGAATCGACGAGTCCCCCGAGGGATACGTCGCCCTCGACGGGGAGGGCGACCGGTTCGAGCTCGCGAACGGCGAGACGCTGCTCGACCGCTACGCCGAGCGGTACAACTTCGAGCTGACGCCCGCGGAGTTCCGCAACGTGTTCGTCGTCCGCGACGGCGACCTGCGCGTGCTCGACGAGCAGGCGTTCTACCGCCGGGTGACCGACCGCGTCGTCGGCATCTGGACCGGCGACATCGAGACCGTCCGCGACCGCGTCGTCGAACGCGGCCGCCTGACGCCCGAGGGGTGGGAGCTCTCGACCCAGCACGACGACGCCGCCGAGCAACACGACCTGGCGACGGACCTGCTCGCCGACGTCGAGGCGTACCTCGACCGGGCCGACGCCGAGGACCTCGACGCCGCCGAGCGGGCGTGCTACGAGGCCGCCCGCGAGCGGCGCGAGGCCGAGGCCGAGGTCGAGGCGCTGGAGGCCGCGAAGGCCCGCGAGGACTACGAGCAACTGGTCAAGACGAAGGGGTCGCTGGAGCGCAGCCTCGACGAGCGCGCCGAGCTCCCCGACGAGGGGGATCTCGACGAGCTGTCCGAGCGGCTCGACGACCTGGCGACCGGGAGCGAGGACGAACTCCAGCGGCGCAAGACCTGGTACGGTCGGGCGACGCTCGCGGCGCTGGCCGCGGGGGTCGTCGCCGGCGCGGTCCCGCTGGGTCTGGGGATCCGCGAGCCGCAGCTAGTCGCCGCCGGTCCCGCCGCCTTCGGCGTCGTCGCCCTCGTCGCGCTCGCGGCCTACCGGTCGGCGAGCAACGCCGTCGTCCGGCTGGGACGCGACCGCGAGGCGGTCGTCGAACGGGCCTCCGAGGTCGGCATCGACGCCTACGACCCGCCGGCGGTCCGCGGGGCCATCGCCGACTACCGCGAGGAACACGACAACCACGCGGAGGTCATCCAGGGCAACACCGAGGTCCTCCGGCAGTGGCTCGATATCGACGCCGAGGCGCCCCGAGATGTGGTCGCCGAAGCCGAGGACGCGCTGGAGGCCCGGCGAGCCGAGATCGATTTCGACGCCGACCGAGAGTTCACCGAGGAGAAGCTCGAAGACGCACGCGAGCGCGCCGAAGCGGCCGCCGAGCGCGAGGGCGAGCGACGGGAGACGCTCCGCGACCACCGCCGACAGCTGGAGCGGTTCGCCGAGCGCGCCGGCGGCGTCCGTTTCGAGGCGTTCACCGGCGAACCGCTCGACCTGACCGTCGCCAACCTCGGCGCGCTGGCGGACCTGGCCGACCGCCTGCGCGAGGTCGTCGACGCCATCGAGACCGACGCCGACGTTTCGCGGGCCGCGGCGACGGTGCTCGACCGGATGGCCGCCTCCGAGACCGAGAAGATGACGACGCTGTTCGCCGACGGCGAGGCCGCCGACGTGTTCCGGCGGGTGACCGACGACCGCTACGTCGACGTGGGCCTGACCGACGACTCCCGGCTGACCGTCGAGCTGGCGAGCGGCGAGCGGCTCGGCCCCGCCGAGCTGTCCCGCGGGACGCGCGACCAGCTGTATCTCGCCGTCCGCGTCGCGCTCGGCCGTCGCCTCATGGAGGGACGGGACGGCTTCTTCCTCATGGACGACGCCTTCCTGTCGGCCGACCCTCAGCGGCTCGAACGGCAGGCCGAGGTGCTGGGCGAGCTGGTCGACTCGGGCTGGCAGGTGGTGTACCTGACCTGCAAGCCCGACGCCCGCGACGCGCTGGCCGAGACCGCGGGCGCGGACGTGACTGAGCTGTCGCCGCTGTGACGAGATCGATGCCGCGAACGGTCGATCCTCAGACCAGTTCTTCGATCCACTCGCACCACGCGCCGAACTCCTCGGCACCGCACTGGTCGGCGATCGACCGGAGCGTCCCGGGATCGATCTCACCGTGGATCGGTACCGTGACGTTCCGGACCTCGCCGGTCTCGGGGTGGACGTACCGTAGTTTCAGGTGGCTGCCCGTCCGGTCGACGGGGGCGTAACCCATTTCGATCAGCGCGTCGGCGACTTCCCCACCGGTGAACGTCGAGCGCGACACGCTACTCCTCGGAATCGAACCACGGCGCGTCGGGTTCTCGCGGTTCGTCGGGGACCGACTCCGGGTCGATTCCCAGGTCTTCGAGGTCCTCGTCGGTGATCGGCCGGCCAGCGTCACCCTCGTGGAGGGCGACGGCCTCGTCGAGCATCTCCAGCGCCTCGCCGCGGGACTCCCCCTGACTCGCGACTCCGGTCCCCACGTCTTTCGCAATCCAAGTATCGCCCTCGCGCCAGAGGTGGACCTCGTCGCTCCGCTCGCCCTCGTCCGGTCGTGACGCCCTCGCCATCACGAAAGGATAGGTCGATATCCCGGAAAAACGTTCGGACGGGATCGCGCTCGGTCGCGTCCGGGCCGCTCACTCGTGGTTCGTCAGGCATTTCGAGAGGCCGATCAGCTCGACCGGCTCGGAGTTGTCCGGCGAGTAGACGACCTTCTGGCCCTTCTCCATGTAGGGCACCTTCTGTTCGAGGTTCGCGGGGATATTGACGGCCGAGATGGCGTCGTCGTCGCCGAGGTTGAGGACGACCGTCGAGTTGATCTGCTTGAACACGGGGTCGGCGATGTCCTGTGGGTCCTGGGTGATGAGAAAGAGGCCGAGGCGCTCTTTCCGGCCCTGTTTCGCCGCTTCGGTGAACTTCCCGATGATCTGCTCGCCCTGGACGCTGTCGACCTCCGAGAGGAAGTTGTGGGCCTCGTCGAGCCCCAGGACGAGCGGGGTGTTCTTGATGCGCTCGTACTCGGGGTCGTTCGAGAGTTTCTGGTCGACGATCAGCGCGGCGAGGGCGAGGACAACCGTCACCGTGGTCCGGGAGTTGTTGATGTGGTAGGTCGGGACGACGGAGATGCCGCCGGCGCGGACGAACTCGTGGACCCGTTCGGTGATCGGGCGGGCGTCCTGGTCGAAGATGCCGTCGAAACCCAGCGCGCGGCGTTTGACCGCGTTGAACGTCGCCTCGTGGACCCGGCCGGTCTCGTCGAGCTCCTCGCGTAGCGCGGGGTCGTCGAGGAACGTTTTAAATTGCTGGTAGGTTCCGTCGGCCCCGTAGTCACGGGAGAAGCGGTTGAGGAGCAACTGGAGGGCGTTGTACTGGTTGCCATTCAGATTGGCGCCGGCGATGAGCCAGGGGTTGTCCTGGACCATCGAGAAGGGGATGGTGAACTCCACCTGCTCGGCGCGGTGGTCGCCGGTGGCGTAGGTAGCGCCCTGAACCTTCGGGACGAACGCGATGGTGTCGTCGACGCCGCCGTAGGCGATGCCCTCCCGCTCCAGACGGCGGGCGAACTCGCTATCGAGGTCGGGGTTGTCGTCGTGCATCTGGGCGTACTCGTCCTGCGGGTCGAACATCACGAGGCCGGGCGACACGTCCCGGGAGCCGTCCTCGACGGGGTAGGTCCGGTCGTCGGCGAGGTACTGCCGGAGGACGTTCTTGGCGCTGTGGGTCTTGCCCGACCCCGTCCCGCCGGCGACGAGCGTGTGGCGGAAGACGAGCGGGTCGCCGTCCTCGTAGTCGTCTTTCAGCCGGTAGTCGATGTGGGGCGGCTCGGCGGCCGTGTTCACCTTCTCGCCGCCGACCGAGAGGTGGCCGAGGAAGACGCCGTCCTCGGGGATCTTCAGGCCGGTCTTGATCTCCGACTTGTCGGTGGCCTCCCGGACGACCGTCTCGGGCTTGGGCACCCGGTCGGTCATCCGCCGTTTGAGTTCGTCGCCCTCCGAATAGAGGACCGCGACGGGGTCGAGCGTGGCGACGAACTTGAAGTCCTGTTCGTCGATGTCGCCCCTGCGCATCGCGCGGCGGGCGTGGATCTCGGTGGCGTCGTCGGCGCGGAACTCCTGGGCGTACTCCAGGGCCGTGATCCGGCAGAACAGCCGCTCCTCGTCCTGGTAGGGGACGAGCAGGTACTTCCCGATCCGCACGTCCGAGCGGTTCTCGACGGTGACGTACGCCCGAAGCTCCGTCTCCTCGCCGTCCTCGCTGATGCGCAGCCCCTCGGTCGCCGAGACGACGCCGACGCCGTGGTCCTCGCCGGCGGGCGTCACGTCCATCGCCTCGAAGTCGTCGTCGTCCTCGCCCGCGTCGAGCGCGTCGCCGTCGGTCGGGTCGGGCGCCGATCCGTCGGTGTCGACCGCCGCGGGCGCCGGCCCGTCCGCGTCGTCGGCCTCCTCGCCGTCGCCCTCGTCGCTGCCGTCGAAGTCAGTGAAATCCCCGAGATCGGACATACCCGCCACGTCGTACTGGGAGGGTATGGGTGTTGCGCCACCGTCTCTTTCGTGGAGAGGTGGGCAAACCGCGCCGTCGACGCGCGGACGCCGACGACACGTCCACACGCGTACCGAACGATGTCCCCGGACGGTCGGATCCTGCCGACCGCGGTAGTCTCAAGACCCCCGGCGCCCGAGAGACCGGTATGAACGGCGAGGCGGTCCGGGTGCTCACGTACAACGTTCGCCGCGACGTGGCGGACGACGGGGAGTTCGACTGGGCGGGCCGGGGGGACGCAGTCGCGAGCACGATCCGCTTTCACCGCCCCGAACTCGTGGGGCTGCAGGAACCGCTCGCCCACCAGTACGCGGATCTGCGCGACGCGCTCCCCGAGTTCGAGTGGATCGGGCGGTCGCGGAACGCCGACGAGGACGAGGGCGAGTTCTGCCCGGTCGGCTACCGCCGCGACCGCTTCGAACGGCTCGACGCGGGGACGTTCTGGCTCTCGCCGACGCCCGACGACCCCGGCAGCGTCGGCTGGGACGCCGCCTACCCCCGGATCGCCGCGTGGGTCCGCCTGCGCGACCGCGACGGCGGCGGGACGGTGCTGTACTGCAACACCCACCTCGACCACGAGGGCGCCCGCGCCCGCGTCGAGGGCGCTCGGGTGCTCCGGGAGCGGGCGCGCGCGCTCCGCGAGGGCGACGAACCGGTCGTCGTCGGCGGGGATTTCAACTGCGTAGCAGGCGACGAACCCTACCGGGTGCTGGCCGACGGCAGCGACGACCGGGAGGGCGAACCGGGCGAGTTCCCGCTGGTCGACGCGCGCGAAGCGAGCCCGTACCCGCCGCACGGCCCCGACACCACCCGGACGGACTTCGAGGAGCTACTGCCCGACCGGCAGATCGACCACTTCTTCGTCGCCGACACGGCGGTCGACGGGTACGGCGTCGCCGCCGACGCGGTCGGCGACGGCTGGTTCCCCTCCGACCACCTCCCCGTCGTCGTCGACCTGGACCTGTGGGCGTGAGCGGACGACGGGACGGCTGACTGCCGTCAGCTGTCCGGGGCCGCCGTCTCGGCCTCGAACCGGTCGAAGAAGTCCTGCATGAACGCCCAGCGGGACTCGCCGCGGCGGCGACCGGGCGGCGTGTACAGCGCGTCCAGTCGCTCGCGCGCCCACTCGCGGAGGAGCGTCAGGTCGGGCGTTCGGGCGTCGTCCGTGCCGCCGGCGTCGGTCGTCCCAGGTACCGGTCCGCTGTCGATGGCGGCGTACTTCTCGCCCGCTCGCCCCGAGCGCTCGCCGACGATACAGGCCAGGCGGACGACTCCCACTGCGCCGGCGGCGTCCAGCTTGTCCGCGTCGAACAGCAGTTTCGCCGCCGGGGTCTCCGGGTCGGGGGAGTTCGATCGGATGCTGTGGCTCCGCAGACAGTGGACGACCGCGTCGACGCGGTCGGCGGCCACTCCCTCGGAGGCCAGCAGGTCCGACGCCTCCACGGCTGCCCACTCGCCGTGGTCGTCGATCTCGCCGGTCCGTTCGAGCGGGCGACCGATGTCGTGCAGCCAGGCCGCCGCGGCGAGGACGCCGCGGTCGACCGAGCGGTCCCAGTCGGCGGCGAGTCGCAGCGACAGGTCGCGGACGCGCTCGGCGTGGAACGCGTCGTGAGCGGGGAGGGCGTCGTCGTAGTGTGGCACCGCCAGCCGGCGGGCCAGCGAGTCGAGATCGGGGGCCATCACCGACTGGTCGACGGGGCGACAGGATAGTCGTTCTGGAAGCGAACGCCGGGCCGTCGATGCCCGGGAGTGCCCGGCGCGCTTTTGCCGCTCGGCCCCCTACTCTCGGGGATATGCTACTGGTACGCGGCCACGCGGGCGGGACGGCGCTGACGGGGACGCTCTACGAACGGGGCGAGCGGCCGCCGACGTTCGAGGGCGCGCCGGACGAGGGCGCCCCCTACGTCTGGATCTGCGACGAGTTCTACGAGGTCGAGTCGGGCGGGCAGCTCCAGCGGATCGACGGCACCGAACGCCGGGTCGCCTTCGAGGCGCCCACCACCCGCGGGTTCGACACGCGCGAGGCGGGGCTGGCCGCGGCGAAGGAACACGTCCGCACGCAGTTCGCCCGGCTCGGACTCCGGGGCGAGGACGTCGAGATCGAGATAATCGAGAATCCCGACCGGGAGGAACCGGAGCTGTAGCGGTCGGCGGAGCGGAAACCGAGCGGAAACCGGGCCGAAGCGGAGCGGGAGCGAGGGCGGCCGGCTTACTGCACGTCCGACGAGGAGGCGCGGTTGAGCAGGTAGACGGCGATCCCGCCGAACAGCACGTCGAGCGCGAGCAGGACGGCCACCGCGGGGACGAGCGTGTTCCAGATCCCCGTGAAGCGAGTGACCTCGACGACGGTCATCACGTCCTGACCGAGCATCAGCGCGCGGGCGGCGTCGACGCCGTAGGTGATCGGGTTGAACGTAGCGACGGTCTGGATCCAGCCGGGCATCGCCGACAGCGGGAGAAAGGCCGTCGAGACGAACAGCAGGGGGAACTGCAGGAGGTTCGCGCCGATGATCGTCGACTCCTGGTCCTTCGTGACGACGGCGAAGATGTTCGAGAGCGCGACGAACCACAGCGAGAAGAGGATGCCGATCAAGATGATCCCGATCGCGCCGACGAAGCCGGTGGCGACGCTGGCGCCGAGGAGGCTGCCCAGGCCCAGGATGATGGCGATCTGGACGACGATGCGGAGGATCTCGGCGGCGGTCTTGCCGAGGAACATCGCCGAGCGGCTCATCGGCATCACGAGCGTCTTCTCGAACAGCCCCTCCTCCATGTCGTTGACGAGACCGATCCCCGAGCCCGCGGCGGCCGCCAGCGACACCTGCATCGCGATGGCCGGCAGCAGGAACGTCTCGTAGGTGATGCCGCCGGTGGCGCCGCCGCTGATCGCGCCGGTGGCGATCTGTCCGAACACCTGCGTGAACAGGACGAGGAAGATGATCGGCTGGACGAGCGACCCGACGACGACGAAGGGGTTGCGCACCGCCTTGAGGTTCCAGCGGACGAAGTTCACCCAGAAGTCGCCGAGGAAGGAGTTGCCCGACAGCCGCTCGTCCGACCGACGGGCGGTCCCGCCGTCAGAGCGAAGCTCTGACGAGGTCTGGCCCCCTTCGCTCGCCAGACCGCCGTCGGTGCGGTCGCTGTCGTCGTGACCGGGGGCGTCGTCGCTCATTCGGCGGTCACCTCCGGTTCGGTCACGTCCGCGGAGTCGGCCGCCCGGTCCTCCGAGTCGAGGTCCTCGCCGGTGATCGCGAGGAACACGTCGTCCAGCGTCGGCGAGCGGATGTTGAAGCCCGTCACCGTGATCCCGTCGTCCCGGAGCGCGACGAGCAGGTCGGTCCCGTGCTGGCGGGCCCGCTCGGCCGTGACGCTGATGCCGTCGTCGGTGACCGCCACGTCGGCGTCGGCGTCAAACACGTCGCCCGTGCGGGCGATCTCGGCGGCGCGCTCGCGGGGGTCGGCGGCGCTCCCGTCCCCCGTCGCGTCGACCGCCTCGCCCTCGATCTCCACGTCGAGGATCTCCCCGCCGACGCGGCGCTTGAGTTCCGTGGGCGACCCCGTCGCGACGATATCGCCGTCGAGGATGACCGAGAGGCGGTCGCAGAGCTGGTCGGCCTCTTCGAGGTACTGCGTGGTGAGAAAGAGGGTCGTCCCGCGCTCGTTGATGCGCTCGAAGTACTCCCAGAGGCGGTTCCGAGCCTTGGGGTCGAGCCCCGTCGTCGGCTCGTCGAGGAACACGAGCGGGGGGCTGTGGACCAGCGCGGTCGCGGCGTCCAGCCGCTTTTTCATCCCGCCGGAGAACTCGCCGGCGCGCTTGTCGCCCACGTCGGCCAGATCCACGAGGTCGAGCAGTTCGTCGATGCGGTCGGCGCGCTCGCTCTTGGGCACGCCGTAGGCCCGCGCGGCGAAGCGGATGTTCTCGCGGGCCGTGAGCTCCTCGTCGACGCTGGTCTCCTGGGCCATGTAGCCGATCGTCTCGCGGACGCGGCGCGCGTCGTCGCGCACGTCGTAGCCGTTGACGGTGATGGAGCCGCCGGTCGGCGAGAGGAGCGTCGCGAAGGTCTTGATCGTCGTCGTCTTCCCGGCGCCGTTCGGGCCGAGGAAGCCGAAGAACTCCCCTTCCGGTACCGTGAGGTCGATCCCCTTGACCGCCTCCGTCCCGTCGGCGTAAGTCAGTTCCACGCCGCTGGCCTCGATGGCGTTCCCGCGACCGTCCCCGGCGTCGCCGCCGCCGTCCGGTCGTGGCGTCCGTTCTCTCACGCGAGTGGGTTACGGCTACGCGTCCGTAGCCCTGGCCCTAATCCATTCGGGGTTTTATATTGGTGTCGGCGCGGCGGAACTGCGCGACGAGGTGGCTCTGGGCGCGGCGCAGCCGCTCGGAGCACGACGCGGGGGCGACGCCGAGTTCGTCGGCCACCTCGGCGGTCGTCGCCGTCCGCGGCACGTCGAAGTAGCCCATCTCGTGGGCGAGCACGAGCGCCTCGCGCTGGGGCTCGGTCATACCCGGCGGGCGCGAGGAGTCGCCGTCGAGCGCGCCGAAGGGACCGGGCTCCTCGGGGTCGTCCGCGTCGCCGTCGACCTCGACGAGTCGGTCGAGGCGGAAGGTGTAGTCGTTGGCGCGACAGAACTCCCGGAAGGCGTCGAACTCCTCGCGGTCGGCGAACCAGCGCCGCTCGGTCCAGCCGTCGGGCGTGACCCGCACGCGGTCGGGGACCGACTTGTTGTTCGCGAGCGTCTCCAGCCCCTCCGGCGGGCCGCCGGTGGGGCGACACTGATACCGGCGCGCGTCGCCGTCGGCGACGACCAGCGAGTGGTCGGTCACCGAGTCGGCGTCCGCGAAGGCGGCCTCGACGGCCTCGCGACCCGCACCGACCGTCCGCACGACGAACTCCGGCGGTCCCGACGGCGCCGCCCGCACCGACTCGAACTCGACGGTCGCCTCGGGCACGCCGGCCGCCACGTCGACGAGCGCCAGGTCCTCGCCGGTCAGGCGAAACTCCGCGATCAGTCCCATGGGACTCGGGAGGGCGCCGAGCCTGTTAACCGCTCGGGACACCGCCGGTCCGGCGAAGGTTTATCGGCGAGAGCGAGCAACACCCGGGTATGGCGTCGATCCCCGTCGACGAGCGGACGAAAGCCCGCATCCGGGAGCTGTGCGAGGAGATCGAGGCGGAAACCGGCCGAGCGGTGTCCGAGCGCTCCGTCGTCGCGCGGGTGGTCGAACGGGAGTTCGCGACCCGCGAAGCGCTGGTCGACTCGTTCCGCGAGGAGTCGGCCGCCCCGGTCGACGACGATGTCGAGGGGCTGTCCGACGAGGAGATCGAGCGGTTCTTCGCTGGCACGAGTGACTGGGGAGTCGACACGGCGGACGACGATATCGACGCGGTCCTCTACGAGGACGAAGCACTGTCGGAGTTCGACACCGAATGAGCGTTTTTCTCGACACCGGGCTCTACTACGCGCTGCAGAACGAAGGGAGCAGTCGCCACGAACCGGCCAGATCGGCGTTCGAAGCCGTACTGCGCGGTCAGTTTGGCTCGGCGTTCACGAGCGAATACGTCTACGACGAGGCCGTCACACTCGTGCGGAAACGAACCGGTCGGTACGACGAGGCGAGGACTGTGGGGGATCGGATCCTGGGACGAAACGAGTACCCCGACACGGTCGACTTCCACTTCGTCTCCCGAACGGAGTTCGACTTCGCGGTCGAGACGTTCGACCGCTACGACGACCAGCCGCTCAGCTTCACCGACGCGACCACGGTCGCGCTCGTCGAACGCTACGACATCGATCACGTGCTCGCGTTCGACGACGACTTCGACGGGGTCGTCGACCGACTCGACCCGGCGGCCGTCGCCGAGAGGTAGCGCTCGCGACGCACACTCAGTCGTCGGCGGGCGACCCCGCGGTGTCACCTTTACCAGCGGCCACACCGCCGCCCTCCCGGACCTCGATCGCCTCGATCAGCAACTCGGCCACGTCGACGACCTCGATGTCGTCCTCGAAGCCGCCGGTCTTGCGGCCGTCCTCGAACATCGTCGTACACATCGGGCATGCGACGACGAACTTCTCGACCGCGGGGCCGACCGCGGTGTCTTCCAGGGCTTCGCGCAGCCGTTCCTCGCTCGGCTTGGGGTCCTCGTCGAACTCCATCCAGAGGCCGCCACCGCCGCCGCCACAGCAGAACGAATCGCTCCGGTTGCGCGGCATCTCCGCCAGGTCGCAGCCCGTGGCGCGAACGAGGTCGCGGGGCGCCTCGTACTCGCCGTTGTACCGGCCGAGGTGACACGGGTCGTGGTAGGTGACGGTGTAGTCGAGTTCGTCGCCGCGGAGGCCGAGTCGGCCCTCGCTCACGAGGTCCTCGACGACCTGCGTCCAGTGGAAGACGGGGGCGCCCGACCAGTTCTCCTCGGGAACCTCCATCATCGGGTCGTCGGCGAACTCCTCGAAGTCGAGTTCGGGGTACTCGTTGGCGAAGGTGTTGAACGCGTGGGGGTCGGTGCAGACGATCCGCTCGAACTCGCAGTCGTCGAACGTGTCGACCAGGGTCGCGGCCTGCTCGACGAAGAGGAACTCCTCGCCGACGCGGCGCACGTCGTTGCCGTCGTACACTTCGTCGTCGTAGAGTATCCCGTAGTCGACGTCCGCCCGTTCGAAGATCCGGGCGAGCGAGCGGGCCACCTTCCTGTTGCGGTCGTCGAAGCTCGGGTAGTCGCCGACGTACCAGAGGTACTCGACGGACTCCTCGCGGGCGTCCGTCGGCTCGCTGTCGAGGTCGTCGGCCCAGTCGGCGCGATTGCGCTGGGACTCCCCGAAGGTGTTTCCCTGCTGCATCACGTTCTGGAACACGTTCTGGACGTTCCGGTCCAGATCCCCCTGGTCGACGAGCTGGCGGTTCATCCGGGTGAACGAATCGAGGTGTTCGATCTCGACGGGGCAGGCGTCCATGCAGGCCATGCACGACATGCAGGACTCCATCGTCGCGGCGTCGACGACGGAGGTGCCGCCGTCGGCGACGATGTCGACCGCCTCGCCGCCGGCGTCGCGGCTCTCGCGGTAATTCTTCAGGTCGAGGATCACGTCCCGCGGGTCGAGCGGGCGGCCGGCGGCCTTGGCGGGGCAGGCCGCCGAACAGCGGCCGCACTTGGTGCAGGCGTCCTGGTCGAGCAGCTCCTTCCAGGTGAAATCGTCGATGGATTCGGCGTTCGTGGCGTCCAGATCGGCCGGGACGCCGGGGAGTCGGCGACCGGCGTCCTCGTCGCGGGCGACGACGTTGGCGGCCGAGGCGAGCATGTGGAACGGTTTCCCGAGCGGGACGGCGGCGATAAAGGCCAGCGCGAGGATCGAGTGGCTCCACCAGACCAGCGGGTAGGTCGCCTCGGCCATCGTGGGGGTCATCCCGGCGCCGTCGAGAGCGACGGCGACCGCCCAGCCGACGAAGCTCACCGTCTCGAAGGCCGGGAAGTCCTGGCCGAGGATTCGCCACCCCTCGGTGAGGTAGCCGCCGACGCCCAGCAGGAAGAGCGCCCAGACGAACAGGTCGTCCTCGGCGGAGGTGTGGCGACCCCACAGACGGCCGTCACGGGCGGCATACCGGCGATAGAGGAGGACGCCGAGCCCGACGACGAAGAGGAGCCCCATCGCGTCGACGACGAACGAGTAGGAGAGGTAGAAGTCGCCGACGAAGAAGGACTCGCCCGTGAGCGGGCCGTAGATGTCCATGTCGACGCCGAGGATGGTGGTCGCGATAAGGAGGGTGAGAAAGCCCCAGAGGACGAACGCGTGGGCGAGACCCGCGACGAGGTCGCCGTCGCGCAGCGTCCGGTTCGAGAGGACGGTCCCCGCCGCGGCGACGACCCGGCCGGGCAGGTCGTCGAGCCGGTTCAGCGGGTCCTCGCTGCCCTCGGCGTAGCGGGCGACCCGGCGGTACGACCCCAGCAGGAAGACGGCGATGGCGACGGCGGCCAGGTAGTAGAACGCGGCCTTCCCGACGGGACCGATCCCCCAGAACGTCGGGCGAGTGACCGCGTCGGCCTGGAGCAAGAGCATACTAGAGCCCGGTCGGTCGCGCCCTTAACGTTTGTCACGATCCCACACGGCTTCGGTTCACAACCGTTGTCCCGTTTGTCGGTTTCGGCGGTCGCGAGTCGGGCGCGACGGCGACGACCGGCCCCGGTGGTCGCAGGTGTCAACAATTATTTAGGTGTGCGTCCCCGCAGTCCGGTTCGGGCAATGGACGAAAAGACCGAGGAACTGCGGGACATCTTCATGGACGTTTCCGACGAGGAGACGGTCACGGAGACCCAGGAGGAGCCGCGGGGCTCCATCGCGGACCAGCCGGACGAGGCGACCATCCGCGAGCGCCTGCGGGGGGTAATCGAGGCGCTCGCCGACCGCTACGACTTCGACTCGACCTTCGAGACGGAGACGTACGTTGAGTTGGTCCGGGGGTTCTACGACGACGGGTCCGACGAGGCGATCGCCGACGACCTCGGCGTCTCGCCCGAGGAAGTGTTCCGCGCACGCATGGATCTGCACCTGTTCCGGGGGGACGACACGGCGGCGCCGTTCGACGTCTGCGAGCTGCGCCGCCGTCGCGACGCCGACGACGCGGCGCTGGCCGAGGAGTTCGGCGTCGACGAGGCGACGCTGGCCCACTACCGCCGCGTCGTCGACGCTCAGGACGCCGCCCGGGCGGCGAACCACCGTTACCAGACCGAGTTCGACGAGATACTCACAGACGCCGCCATCTCGGGGTCGCTGACCGAGTCCGTCACCGACGACGGCCTCGACGAGGCCGCCGAGGACATCGAGACCGACGTGTCCTTCTGAGTGGCGACTTCGGGTCCGATCTCTTCGGCACCGGGGCCGCTATCCGCGCCCGAATCGGTGTCCAAGTCGGTCACTACCGACTAGCGACGGGACTGAGAGAGTTCCCAGCCCGAGAGGAGGATCACGAGCAACCAGCCACCAGAAGCGATCACTCCGAGGGCTCCACCTTCACCAACGACTACTCGATACGTCTGTATCGACCCTGCGATACACGCTGCGACAACGATGAGCCACCACCGACGTCGAGAAGTGCCGCCTGGCATCCTTCGTGTATGTTCGATCCCATCTGATATACGTGTGACTGTGATCCGGCGACGAGCGACCTCTCTGTCCCGAGCATCCGCGCGCCTGTGGCGCGCGGTTCGACCGCCGGAGCGGGGGAAGCGACCGAGGTAACCTCCGGTCGAAAGAGATGGCGGCGCAAGAGTTTAAGACCGAAAGCGGGACCACCGCCGACCATGCACACGTTCCGCGACGTGGCGACGGCGGCGTACTGCCCGCGGAAGCTCTACTACCGCCACCGCGACCCGACGGCCGACGAGGACGTTCCACAGGAGGTCCACGCCCGCCGGGATCTCGCCTTCCGCTACCCGGAACTGCTCGACTCCGACCCCGAGATCCAGGCCGCACCGATCGAGGTGACGCCCACGCAGTACCGCTCGCGACTCGGCCGGTTGCGGGCGAGTCTCGACGCCTGGGACGACCTGGTCGACCCCGCCGACCGCGACGTGTTGCTGGAGGGGCGGGAGTGTCGCGGGATCGCCCACAAGGTGCTGGACGGGCCGCCGCGGCCGTCGCTGGTGTTCGCGGGCGCCCCGCCCGAACAGGGGGTCTGGGAGCCCCAGACCGTCCGGTTGGTCGCCGCCGCGAAGGCGCTGGCCTGGGAGCGCGAGACGACCGTCGAGAGCGCCTTCGCCGAGTACCCCGCCTACGGCGTCGTCCGCGAGGTCCCGGTCACGACGCGCCGGAAGGCGACCTACCGCTCGGCCGTCCGCACCGCCGACGCCATCGACGGCCCGCCCTCCCGGACCGCCAACCGCGAGAAGTGCGCACCCTGCGACTATCAGGGCCAGTGCGGCGTGACGACGCGGTCGCTGAAGTCGATGCTGTGACGCCGGGTGTGCGGTCGCGGTGAACCCTGTGATGCGGTCGCGGTGGACCCTGTGATCGGTCGCGGTGGCGCGCGCTGTCGCGGCCTCCGTGCCGCGACGACACCGCGCGAGGGATGAGCGACCCTCGGGTCGCGAATCGGCTGGGGAGGGTCGTGGCCGTCCCCGGTGCCGTGCGGTGCGGTGCGGGGCGGGGCGGGGCGGTGCGGGGCGGGGCGGGGCGGTGCGGGGCGGGGCGGTGCGGCGCCGTGCGGTCCCTGGTGGACTGAACGGGCGAGACGCGCTCGCGCCGATAGTCGCCTGAGCGGGCACTACCCGAGCGGAGCGAGGGTATCCCGCTCAGCGACCACGAGCGGGTCGAGGGCGTTCGGCGGTCGCTGTCGCTGGGTGTCGATACGACCGCGAGCGGGTCGAGGGCGTTCGGCGATAGCCGTCACCGGTAGTTGCTACGACAGCGACCCCTCGGTTTCGGGTCGAACTACTCGGCGCCCGCGTGCTCGGTGAGCCACGCCTCGATGTCGTCGGCCATCGCGCCGCGGCGGTGGATCGCGCCCGATTCGGCGTCGACGACGGTGCTCTCCATGCCGTCGGTCCGGCCGCCGTCGAGCACCGCACTCACTCGCTCGCGCACCTCGTCGCTCAACTCCAAAATCTCCCGGACGCTACCGGTCCCCGAGCGGTTGGCGCTCGTCGCCGTGACGGGCACCCCGGCGGCCTCGAACAGTTCCAGCGCGAGGTCGTGGTCGGGGACGCGGACGCCGACCTTCTCGCGACCGGCGGTCAGCACGTCGGGGACGCTGTCGCGGCGCTGGACCACGACCGTGACGGGACCGGGCAGGAACTCCCGCATGAATTCGAGTTCTCGGTCGGTCGGGTCGACGTACTCGGTGGCTCGCTCGACGCTGGGGACGCCCAGCGAGACGGGTTTGTCGCGGTCGCGACCCTTCACCTCGAAGACCCGCTCGACCGCCTCGGCGTCGACGGCGTTCGCACCCATCCCGTAGACGGTTTCTGTCGGATAGACCGCGAGCTTCCCGTCCGCGATGGCTCGTGCGGCCCGCTCCACGTCGCTCATTGTCGGAGTTCCGTGGGTCGTCGGCAAAAGCGTGACGCGATTCGCTCGCTATAGTAGTCGTTAGAAGTAATTGCTCACTTTTGGGAGCGACAGTTGGTCGAGAGCGGTATCGATCGCGGTGGTCAGTTGCTCAAGCGAGTCGAAGAACCGGTTGCTGAGAGCGTCTTGGAGTTGTCGCCAGCACTCTTCGACAGGATTGAGTTCCGGCGAATACGCCGGCAACGTGACGAAGGCGAGGTCGTCACGGGCCGCCAGGTCCGTGACGGCCGACGCCTGGAAGTACGGCGCTCCGTCTAGCACGACGATCAAGTCTTCTTCGAATTCTTCGCATAACGCGAGAATGAAATGTTTCGCATGATCGGCGGTGACGTACTCGGTGAATCGTGAGAAAAAGCACTCGCCGTTGTCGGTGATCGCGCCGAGCAGACACGTCCAGTCGCGTTGACCAGACAGTTCAACGCTCGGCCGCGTGCCGCGCGGAAACCACGCGGCACGCGGCTCAACCTGGACAGATTTCTTGGTTTGATCGATGCAGACTATTGTGGCGTCCATCTCCGCTCGCTTTTTTTGATCTCGTCGTGGAACTCCTCTTGCTCGGATTCTTCGGCTTCGGCGGCTGATCGGCGTGGTTTTTGATAACTCAATCCAGCTTCTTTGAGCAACCGCCGGCAGCTCGGATAGGAGTACTCGACGCCGTAGGTGTCTTTGAGAAATTCCTGAACGAGCGCCGGCGTCCACGCCGGCGCGTTGATCCCGACCTCTTCGGGTGGTTCGTGAACGGCTTGCTCGAACTCTTCCTGCTGTGATTCTGAGAGCTTTCGTTTTCTCCCGGATCGATGAGCATCAGACGCAGCTTGCTCAAGCGGTTCGTCCGTATCAAATCGCATCAGCCAGCTGTAGATCGTTCTTCGACCGGTGTCGTGCCACTCTGCAAGCTCGGATTGCGTTACGCCGTTTTTGTACGCGATCGCGGCTAACAACCGTTGTGTCGGCTTGTTTCCTTCGACGTTGTCAAGGGCGTCTTGGAGTTCTTCGACGGAGATATCGTCGAGATGGTCCATTGATCACAGCAATGACTCCTGAGCGGAAAGTTCTAACGGTTACTATAGGAGTGGATGTCCCCAACGTCGACGGTGAGTGCTGAACGCCGACCGTGCTCGACAGTGAGCGGTGAAAGCCCTCGGCGCGCTCGCTAGCAGTTGGATCGACCCCACTCGACAGCGACCGCTGAACGCCCTCGCCGCGCTCGCGGTCGCTGAGTCGGGATATCCGCGCTCTCCGCACGGCCCGCGCGGATAGTAGCCCGCTCAGGCGACTACACGAGCGCGAGCGCGCCTCGCCCGTTCAGTCCACCAGGGACCGCACGGCGCCGCACCGCACGGCACCGGGGACGGCCTCATACCTCCCCAGCCTCTTGCGCTCCGCGCGCCTGCGGCGTGCGGTGCTCATCCCTCGCGCGGTTACCGTCGCGCGCATGAAAGCGCGCTCCAGCACGCGCCACGGTAGTTGTTTGCCGGTCTACTCCGAACCTCGCCGGCCCGCTCTCAGTCGTCGGCTTCCGCCTGTTCCGCTCTCGGGACGGTCACGTCGGTGAGGTTGGCCTCGATCTCCTCGCGGCGGTCCTCGAACTTCCCGGGGAGGACGAGCCGGCCGCCCAGGTCGTCGAGCGGTTCGTCGCTGGTGTAACCCGGCTCGCTCGTGGCGAGTTCGAAGAGGACGCCGCCGTGCTCGCGGAAGTACACCGAGCGGAACCAGTGGCGGTCGATCTGCTGGGTGGGGCTGAGCCCGCGCGAGCGGACGGCCGACCGCATCGCTGTCTGGTCGTCGTCGGTCGGCGTCTGGAAGGCGACGTGGTGGACCGTGCCGTGGCCCTGGCGGCCGCCCTGGATGGTCGGCAACACGTCGACGTACTGCCCGACCTCGCCGGTCGCCTCGAAGCGGGTGCGCTCGTCGCCGGGCGTGTCGCCCTCCGCTTCCTCGGTGCCGACGCGTTCGAGACCCATCGTCTCCAGCAGCTCCTCGGTGGGTTGGGGGTCGGCGAGCCACAGCGTCACCGAGTGGAACCCGCGGATGGCGTGCTCGGTGGGGACGAACTCCGTCCACGGGACCGTCGGGTCGTCGTCGCCGATCTCGACTGCGACCAGTTCGACGGGGAGGCCGTCGGGGTCCTCGAAGGGGAGGACCGTCTCGCCGAAGCGGTCGACGCGGTCGTCGTAGTCGACGCCGTAGTCGTCGAAGCGGTCCTCCCAGTAGTCGAGACTGCCCTCGGGCACGCGGAAGGCGGTTCGGGAGACCTGGCCGGAGCCGACCTTGCCGCGGCTCATCCCCTCCCAGGGGAAGAAGGTCATGCTCGTGCCGGGCGTGCCCTCCGCGTCGGCGAAGAAGAAGTGGTAGGTCTCGGGGTCGTCCTGGTTGATCGACCGCTTGACGAGCCGCAGTCCCAGGGTCTCGACCCAGAAGTCCATGTTGCGCTGGGGGTCGCCCGCGATGCAGGTGACGTGGTGGATGCCCGGTGTGGGGTTCGGATCTGCCATTGACACCCCGTAAGCGCTCGCGATACTTCAATAGGCGCTGACATCGATGTCACCGGGTCTCGCCGGTGTCGGTTGCGACCCGGGGGCGGTCGACCACGCGCTCGCTCGGTCGCTACAGCTCGTCCATCGCGGCCTCGACTTCGTCGTAGTCGGGGAACTCGGGCCACTCGTCGGCCACCCAGGCGTACTGGACGACTCGCTCGCCGTCGAGGGCGAAGACGGCGGGGCGGGGCTCCTCGACCCCGGCCATCCCGTCCAGATCGTTGACGATGTCGAACCGTTCGGCGACCTCGTTGCTCGGGTCGGAGTAGAGTCGGGCGTCGACGCCACGGTCGTCCAGCAGGTCGGCGTGCTCGTACGGCGAGGAGATGGAGAGGCCGACGACCTGGCACTCTTCGCGGTCGAGCCAGCCGCGGTCGCGGACCTCGTTCCAGACGTAGGTGGCGGGGAACGCGCCGTCCATCGAGTGAAACAGGAGGACGACGGGGCTCTCGTCGGTCAGGTCGGAGAGGGACAGGTCCTCCCAGAACTCGGGGCCGACCAGCGGGCGCTCGAAGTCGGGGACGCGGTCGCCTTCCTCGGGGTGGGCGGTCTCGGGGAGGTCGACGACCTCGAAGGGCAGGTCCATTCAGGCGCCCCCCTTCGAGCGCTCGCCGTAGGTGGCGTCGAGGTACTCGACGATGTTGCCGCTCTCGGACATCGTCACGCCGGTCGACTCGTCGACGATGGCCGGCACGGAGCGCTTGCCGGTGAGCCGGGCGACGGCGTCGCGGTCGCTGTGCATCGGCTCGACGAACCGCGAGCGGTAGTCGATGTCGTACGCCTCCAACTTGCGGACGACCCGCTCGCAGAACGGGCAGGCCTGCAGCCGGTAGAGCGTGATGGCTGGGTCGCTCATCTCGCCGGATGTAAGGCCAACAGCCGGGTAAGCGCTTCGCCCCCGGCAGCCCCCGACGACGGCGGTCGGGACCGTCTTCAGCTCCCGACGGCGCCCACCTGCACCTTCCAGAGGTCGGCGTACTTGCCGTCCAGGTCGAGCAGTTCGTCGTGGGTGCCCTGTTCGACGATCTCGCCGTCGT
The DNA here is from genome assembly GCF_013415905.1 of Halosimplex pelagicum. GTDB lineage: Archaea > Halobacteriota > Halobacteria > Halobacteriales > Haloarculaceae > Halosimplex > Halosimplex pelagicum. The sequence continues at coordinate 594,238 of NZ_CP058909.1, forward strand.
CCATGACGACGATGCGGTCGGCGTCCCGGACCGTCGAGAGGCGGTGGGCGACGACGAAGGTCGTGCGGTCCTCGGTCACCGCGTCGAGCGAGCGCTGGATCAGCACCTCGGTCCGGTTGTCGACGTGGCTGGTCGCCTCGTCGAAGACCAGCATCGGCGGGTCGGCCAGGAGGACCCGCGCGATGGCGATCCGCTGGCGCTGGCCGCCCGAGAGCATGACGCCGCGCTCGCCGACCTCCGCGTCGTACCCCTTCTCCAGGTCGGCGATGAACTCGTGGGCGCCGGCCTCGCGGGCGGCCGACTCGACTTCCTCGTGGGTGGGGTCGTCGACGGCGTAGGCGATGTTCTCGCGGATCGTGCCGGTGAACAGGAACGGGTCCTGTGCGACGTAGCCGATCGCGGTGCGGAGACTCTCGCGCGTGATGTCGCGGGCGTCCGTGCCGTCGACGCGGACGCTCCCCTCGTCGGGGTCGTAGTACGCCTGCAGGAGCTTCAGCAGGGTGGACTTGCCCGCACCGGTCTCGCCGACGAGGCCGACGGTTTCGCCCGGCTCGACGGCGAGGTCGACATCGTGAAGCACGCGCTCGTCGGTGCCGGGGTAGGCGAAGGACACGTCGTCGTACTCGACGCGGCCCTCGGGGTCGTCGAGTTCCGTGCGGCCCTCTTCGCGGGGCGGTTCCATGCGCTGGACGCCGAGGATGCGTTTCGCGGAGGAGGTGGCGCCCTTGTAGAGGCCGGTCACCCAGGCGAGGAATCGGACGGGGAGGACGAGCTGCTGGGTGTAGTACATGAACGGGACGAGCTCGCCGGCGGTGATGGTGCCCGGGAGGAACCAGAAGCGGCTATCGATTGCCCACTCGGTGCCGACGAACAGCGTGGCGACGAAGGCGGCGCCGGCGAGCATCCGGAGCGCGGGCTGGTGGCCGACGCCGACCATGTGGGCGCGCCAGCTGGCGGTCCGGTGGGTGGCCGACCGGTCGGTGACCCGGTCGGTCTCGTGGGCCTCGCCGCCGAACGCCTTGACGGTCTGGATGCCGCTGATGTTCGTCTCCAGCAGCGCGTTCAGGATTCCGGTCTCCTCGCGCACGTCGTCGTTGCGCGCCTCGTGGCGCGCGCCGAACCAGACGTTGGCGGCCAGCAGCAGCGGCGCGACGGCGACGGAGATGAGCGCCAGCTGCCAGTTCAGCAGGGCCATGTAGACGACCGAGCTGGCGAACATCGCGACGGCGACGACCCCGAGGTTCGGCCCGACTTCGAGGAACTGCTCCAGGGAGTTCACGTCGTTGTTGAGGACGCTCATCACCTCGCCGGTCTGCTGGGTGTCGAAAAATCCCATGTCCAGCCGCTGGACGCGGTCGAAGGCGTCGACCCTGATGCGGTGGAGGGTGCGCTGGGCGAACAGGAACAGGGCGTACTCGGCGAAGATGCCGAAGGTCATGTCGACGAGCTTCAGCCCGACCAGCAGCGCGACGGTGAAGGCGAGCATCCCGGTGGGTTCGGCCGGGATCCACCCCACCGGGACGAGCGGCAGGTCGTAGCTCATGCCGTTGAACATCGCGTCGAAGGCCAGCCCGACGATGAACATGTCGAGGTTCGAGATGAACTGCGCGGCCACCGACGACGCGGCGCCGGCGCCGAGCCACCGCAGGTTCCCCCGACCGCCGTCGCGCAACAGCGACGGGAGCGGCCGGCGCACGTCCTCGGCGGCCGCCGCGATGCGTCCGCGCTCGCGGCCGTCCGCGGCCTCCTCGGCGTCGGTCTCGCCCTCGTCGCTCATCGCGACACCTCCCCGTCGACCGCCGACTCGATGCGCTCGGAGGGGCGGTCCTCGGCCCGCGCCCGCTGCAGGAACGCCTCGGAGACGGCGTCGGTGTCGCCCACCTGCACCCGCCACAGGTCGGCGTAGAGCCCGTCGCGCTCGAGTAGTTCCTCGTGGCTCCCCTGCTCGACGACCCGGCCGTCGTCGACGACGACGATGCGGTCGGCGTTGCGCACGGTCGACAGCCGGTGGGCGATGGCCAGGGTCGTCCGCTCGCCGGCCAGCGCGTCGATGCTCTCCTGGATCTGCCGCTCGGTCTCGTTGTCGACGTGGCTGGTCGCCTCGTCGAGGACGAGGATCTCCGGCTCGCGCAGCAGGGCGCGGGCGATGGCGATCCGCTGGCGCTGGCCGCCCGAGAGGCTCTCGCCGCGCTCGCCGACCTGCGTGTCGTAGCCGTCGTCGAGCCCGGTGACGAACTCGTGGGCGCCCGCGAGTCTCGCGGCGTGTTCGATCTCGTCGTCGTCGGGGTCGTCCACCGCGTAGCCGATGTTCTGTCGGATCGTCCCGTAGAACAGGAACGGGTCCTGGCTGACGTAGCCGAGGTGCTCGCGCAGGCTCCGCGGGGACATGTCGGTCACGTCCTGGCCGTCGACGGTGACGGCCCCCTCGTCGGCCTCGTAGAACCGGAAGAGCAGTTTGGTGATCGTCGACTTGCCGGCGCCGGTGGGGCCGACGATGCCGACGAGCGAACCGGGCTCGGCCGTGAAGCTCACGTCCGTGAGTTGCTGTTCGTCGCTGCTCTCGTAGCCGAAGTCGACGCGGTCGTACTCGATGCGACCCTCGCGCACGTCGAGTTCGTCGCCGGTCTCGTTCGCCTGCCGGTCGGTTTCGAGGACGGCGACGATACGCTTGCTGGAGGCCAGCGCGTTCTCGTAGCTGTCGAGCACGTCGAGCATGAGCTGGCGGATCGGGCCGTAGAAGGACTTGCTGTACAGCAGGAAGGTGAGGAGGGTCCCGGCGGTCAGCGAGTGGCCCAGCACCGGTGGCGCGCCGTTGAGGTTGATGTAGGCGCCGACGGCGAACAGGCCGACGAACGAGAACGACGACACCGACCAGCTGCTGTAGTTGAAGATGAGCCGCAGGCGGATGACCGACCAGTTGCGGTCGCGGTACTCGCGGGAGGCGTCGGCGACGGCGTCGCGCTCGCGGTCCTCGCGGGCGAAGCTCTTGACCGTCGCGATCCCGTCGATGCTGTCCTCCAGGCGCGCGTTGATCCGCCCGACGCTCTCGCGCACGTCCTCGTAGACGGGCTCGACGCGGGTGGTGTACCAGCGGCCGAGCAGCCCGAGCCCGACCGGGAGGACGAGCAACAGCGCCGCGAGGCGGACGTGCAGCATCGCCATGAACGCGAAGGCGACGGCGATCTGGGTGACGAAGCGCAGCCCCTGGACGGCGTTGTTGCCGAAGCCGTTGAGGTTGCTCACGTCGTTGTTGAGGACGCTCATCACGTCGCCGGTCTGGCGGCGGTCGAAGAAGTCCATCTCCCGCCCGACGAGGGCGTCGAAGGTGTCGACGCGGATGTCGTGCAGCGTGCGCAGGCGGGCGGTGCCGGCGACGCGGCCGGCGAGCCAGCTCAGCGCGCCGTCCAGCGCGAACGCCGCCGCGAGCAGGCCGATGGTGAACGCGACCTGGCCCTCCGTCGTCGTCGGGATCACGCCGTCGGGAACGAGCGGGAGCGAGTACGAGGCGCTCGACAGGAGGATGGCGTCCAGCGCCACCCCGACGACCAGCGCGGGCACGCGCTGGGGCACCTGCGCGAGCGCCGTGCCGACGACGGCGACGAGATAGCGGGCCTTGTAGGGGCTGGCGTACCGGCGGACGAGGTGGACCAGCGGGTTGCCGACGTGGTCGGGGGCCTCGTACTCGGTGGTATCGGACGATTCGCTCACTGGGAGTCACCTCGGCCGAGGGCGCCGGTGCGGGGGACGGCGGTGGGGCGGCGCCACGGGGTACAGCGATCTGCCGTCGGGTCCCGGATAGCGCTACCGGTGGTGTGTCGGTCGGTAGTACACCCCACGGGCGGCCGGGTCGGCCGTCTCACGTATCGTCCTCCGCGAGGTAGTCGTCGACCATCGCCTCCACGCCGTCGAGGACCGGCCGGACGCGCTCGTCGTCGGCGAAGATGGCGCGGCGGTTCTGCCCCGAGCGGACGGCCGCGACGTAGGTGACCGCGAACGGCTCGGGGTCGACGGCGCGGAACTGCCCGGACTCGATCCCCTCGCGGACGGCGTCGGCGACGAACCCCTCCAGGAAGTCCGAGTCGTACTCGACGGCCTCGCGCAGCCGCTCGTCGTAGGGCGCCTGGGCCTCGATCTCCAGCAGCATCCGCGAGAACTCGACGGCCTCCTCGAAGTCCTCGCCCGCCGGCGTTCGCAGCATGTACCGGGCGAGTTCCAGCAGGCGCTCGCGGGGGTCGTCGCTGTCGGCGCGCTCGCGGACCTCGTCGGTGAGATGATCCAGCCCGTTCGTGAACATCGAGAACACGAGGTCCTCCTTCGTGTCGTAGTAGTAGTGGACGAGCGACTGGCTCACGCCCGCCGCGTCGGCGACCGCCTGCGTCGTGAACTCGTCGAAGCCGCGCTCGACCAGCACGTCGAACGCCGCCCAGCGGATCTCGTCCTCGGTCGAGGGACCGTCGCCGCCGTCCGCGGCCGTGTCGGCCGGTGCGTCGGATCGGTCGGCGGACCGGTCTTCCGCCGGATCGCCATCGATCGTCGCGCTCGCGTCCGCGGCGTCGTCGGTCATGCTCTTGATTGAGTACTCAATCAAATAAATGGCTGACGGTCGCGGAAGCGTCGGGCCGGACCGTCACGCGGTCACGCCTCCCCGTCGCCGGCGACGAGCAGGTCGTCGATCAGGTACTCCTCGATCCCGGCGAAGGCCTCGTCGGTCGGGGCCGCGTCGCCGAGGATCACGTCGTGCGATTGGGCGCCCTCGATGGTCGAGCGAAAGAGGGCGGCGTAGCGCTCGGGGTCCACGTCGCGGAACTCCCCCTCGTCGATCCCCTCGCGGACGATGTCGGCGACGACGCCGCGGATGAGCCGGTCGTTCTCGACGAGTTGCTCCTGCAGGGCCGGCTCGAAGGGCGCCTGGGCGCGCATCCCCAGCAGCGCGGTGTGAAAATCCCGGGTCGCCGCGTCGTCGCCCAGGCCGACCACGACGATCTCGGCCATCCGAAGGAGTCGCTCGCGGGGGTCGTCCGGGCCGCCGTCCTCGACCTCGTCGATGAACTCGTCGAGCAGGTTCGAGAGAAAGGCGACCATCAGATCCGCCTTCGAGTCGTAGTGGTAGTGGATGAGCGACTTGCTCTTCTCGAACTCGTCGGCGATGGCCTGGACCGTCAGGTCGGCGTACCCGTGGTTCGCGAGCGCGCGGAAGGTCGCGTCCATGATCGCCGCGCGCGTCGAATCGTCCCCCGACATATCTGACTGAATGGCCAGTCGGTACACAAAGCGCTGCCGATCAGCCCCCGAGAACGGGGACGACGCGCGAACGAGCGTGTCCGGGAGTGCGACGGGATCGAGGCCGTCCGGGAGACCCCCGGAGCGATGGCGGCCGTCGCGCTCGGCGACCGAGCGGGGCCGGCGCGTCACCGGTCCGCGGTCGGGCGGTCGGGCGACCACTTCCGCTCCGGTGCCGACAGCCTTTAGCCGGCGGTCGGCAATCTTCGAGCAGATGGCGAACTCGAACGCGAAGGGAGACCGCCGCGAGCGGGAACTCGTCAACGAACTCGACGCGGCGGGGTTCGCGGTGATGCGCGCGCCCGCCAGCGGGAGCGCCACCGAGCGCGAACTCCCCGACGTGCTGGCCGGCGACGGAACGGACTTCTACGCCGTCGAGGCCAAGTCCTCCGCCGGCGACCCCATCTACCTCGACGGCGAGGAGATCGAGGCGCTCCTCTTTTTCTCGCGCAACTTCGGCGCCAAACCCCGCATCGGCGTCCGCTTCGACCGCGAGGACTGGTACTTCTTCCACCCCGGCGACGAGGCCGTCCACGTCACCGACGGGGGCAACTACCGCGTCAAGAAGGAGACCGCGCTGGCCCACGGCGTCGACTTCGACGAACTCGTCGGCCACTCCGAGAAAGTCACCTTAGCGGAGGTCGCCGACGACGGCCCCGACCAGGGCACGCTCGACGTGCTCTCGGCGTTCGAGCGCGGCGACCTCTCGAAGGAAGAGGCCGCCGAGATGCTGTAGTTCGGTCGGCCGGTGAGCGGCGCGCGGTCGGTAGCGTTCGGTACGGCCATCTTTTTGCGGCGGAAGATCCCCGCAGCGATCCTGCGGGCCGCGAGGAACTCCGTCCGAAAAAGCGCGTTCGCAAGCCGCACTGATCGCGTCCGTTCCCGCGACCGAAGCTATATCCGGACGCGCGGTCCGAGGGGAGATATGACGGACGACGCGGCCGCTCCCGCGGTGAGGGCCCTCTCGGCCGACCGCTACGACGAGTTCCGCCGGATCGTCGACTACGCGTTCCACCCCGAGGAGGGGCCCCGGACCTACGACGACGAGCCCGAGCGGATCGCCGACCGCTACGGGGCGTTCGTCGACGACGACCTCGTCAGCGTCTGCGGCCACTACGACCTCCGTGCGAACCTGCGGGGCGAGTGGGTCCGGCTCGCGGGCCTGGCCGCCGTGGCGACGCCCCCGGAACGCCGCCGGGAGGGGTACGTCGGCGCCCTCGTCGACGACGCCCTGGAGCGGTGGCGCGGCGAGTATCCCCTCTCGGCGCTGTGGCCGTTCTCGCGGTCGTACTACGAGCAGTTCGGCTGGGCGACCGCCAACACCGCGACGACCTACACGTGCCCGACCGAGCAGCTCGCGTTCGCCCGCGGGGCGGCCGAGGGGCGCGCTCGGCCGGTCGAGCCCGACGAGTGGCGCGCTCTCCGGTCGGTCCACGAGAGCCAGGCGGAGGCGACGACGCTGGCGCTCAAGCGCCGGTCGGAGACGTGGTGGCGCGAGCGGGTCCTCTCCGAGGGGGGCGACGACCGGCCGTGGGCGTACGTCTGGGAGCGCGACGGCGACGTGTGCGGGTATCTCGTCTACACCTTCAAGGACGCCGGCGAGGGGTTCGGCGACCGCAGGCTGACCGTCGACGATACGGCCGCCGCCGACCACGAGGCGTGGCTCGGTCTGCTCGGCTTCCTCGCCGACCACGACTCCCAGGCGACCGAAGTCCGCTTCGCCGGCGACGCCCGGACGGATCTGCTCGACCTCGTTCCCGACCCCGACGCGGTCGACTGCGAGGTGGAGACGGGGCCGATGGTCCGCGTCGTCGACGTGACCGACGCGCTCGAAGCCTGCCCCTATCCGGCCGACGCGAGCGCCGACTGCACGCTCGCCGTGACCGACGCGACCGCCGACTGGAACGACGGCCGGTTCCGGCTGACCGTCGCCGACGGCACGGGCGAGTGCGAGCGGGTCGACGGAGCGAGCGACGGCGCCGATGCGGCCGCCGAGGCGGACGCGACCCTGGACGTGGGAACGCTCTCGCAGCTCGTCGTCGGGTATCACGACGTGGCGGCCGCACGCCGCGTCGGCGGCCTCTCCGTGGCCGAGGGGTCGGTCGCCGACACCCTCGCGACGCTGTTCCCGTCCGAGCGGGTGTATCTGCGGACGTTCTTCTGAACGGGGCGGCGCCGGCCGGTGGCGGGGCGAACCGCCGTGTGGCGCCACCCGAACAAGGCACTTCGGTGTGCGAGCCCAACCGATCGCATGTCCAGACCGGACGTGAACGACATCGCCCAGGTCGCGGCCGAGGAGAGCAGGGAGGTGCGTCGGGACTTCAGGCAGACGCTGCTGTCGGGGCTGGCGCTGACGGTCCCGTTCCTGATCACCGTGCTGGTGCTGTTCTGGGCGCTGGGGTTCGTCGCCGGCATGCTTGCGCCGCTGGCCGACGCGCTCGTCGCGCTCGGCCCGGGCAGTCAGATGAGTACCTGGGTCGTGCAACTGCTGGCCGGGGCCATCGTGTTCGGGCTCGTGTTCCTCGTCGGGGTCGCCGCCCAGCACGGCCCGGACACCCACATCGCCCGCCGGTTCGACGTGCTCATGGAGGACCTGCCCGGTATCGGCTCCATCTACACCAGCGTCGAGCGCATGAGCGACGTGATGGTCGAGGGCGACACCGAGAGCTTCCGCGAGGTGAAGATCGTCGAGTTCCCCCGCGAGGACTGCTTCGCGCTCGCCTTCCTCACCGCGAGCGCGCCGGCCACGATCGAGGAGGCCGCCGACCACGGCGAGATGGAGACCGTCTTCGTCCCGATGGCGCCCAACCCCGTCATGGGCGGCCACCTCGTCAACCTCCCCGAGGACCGCATCTTCGACGTGGATCTCTCCGTCGAGGAGGGGATGCAGGCGGTCATGACCACCGGCATGGCCATCGACGAGAGCGTCGAGGACGAGGGGCAGAGCGCCGACTGACCGTCGCCGACCGAGGGCGCCGCCGACCGCGCGACGCCCGAGTGGGCGCGACCCGCACACTGCCGGCCGCCGACTTACACCGCTCGGGGCCCTCGCTCCGATATGAGCCTCGACGGCGAATCCGCACCGGAGTTCGAACTGCCCAGCACCGGCGGCGATACCGTCGCCCTCGCCGACGAACTGGAATCGGGGCCGGCGGTCGTCCTGATCAATCGCGGCGTCTGGTGTTCGTTCTGCGCCGAGCAGCTCCAGACGTTCAGCGAGGTCTCCTACGACATGTGGTTCCACGACGACGTGAGCGTCGTCCCGGTCGTCCCCGACTCGCTCCCGAAGGTCACGGAGATGCGCGACCGCTACGACCTGTCGATCCAGCTGCTCGCGGACCCCGACGGCGAGGTCTGCGAGCGCTACAGCGGCACGGAGGAGACCAGTCACGGCCTCACCGGCAAGGCGGGTACCTACGTGATCGACGAGGAGGGTATCGTCCGGTACGAGGATGTCTCCGACACCCCCGCCGACCGCACCTACGGCAACTGGGTCCGCTACTACATCCGGAACGACTACGAGCCGCCGTTCGAGGGGTAGCCGCCCGGCGCGCGGACGCCTCCGTCGGGTCCCGGCCGTTCCACCCGAAACGGTGGCCTTTTGCTCGCGCTCCGCGGGGATTCCCATATGACCGACGGGGACGCCGAGGACGCGGCGGACGGGACCGACACGGACGAGGACGGCGAGGGACTGACCTACGCCGAGGCGGGCGTCGACATCGCCGGCCAGGAAGCGGCGACGGCGGCGCTGGTCGGCGCCACCGGCGACTTCGAGGGCGACTTCGCCGGACTGCTCGACATCGGCGACCGCTATCTCGCGCTCGCCGCCGACGGCGTCGGGACCAAGCTCCTGGTCGCCGAGGCGCTCGACGACTACTCGACTATCGGCATCGACTGCATCGCGATGAACGCCAACGACCTCGTCGCGGCGGGGGTCGACCCCGTCGCCTTCGTCGACTACCTCGCCGTCGAGGAGCCCGACGACGCCACCGCCGAGGCCATCGGGAAAGGGCTCGACGAGGGCGCCGAGCGCGCCGGCGTCGCGCTGGTCGGCGGTGAGACGGCCGTGATGCCCGACGTGATCAAGGGCCTCGACATCGCCGGCACATGCGCCGGCCTCGCCCCCAAGGACGCCATCTTCCCCGGCGAGGCCGAGGCGGGGGACGTGGTGGTGGGATGGCCCTCCTCGGGCGTCCACTCCAACGGCCTGACGCTCGCTCGCGAGGCCGTCACCCGCGACCACGAGTACACCGACCCGTTCCCGCCGAACCCCGACCGCTCCATCGGCGAGGAACTGCTCGAACCGACTCGCATCTACAGCGATCTGCTGGGAGCGCTCCGCGATGTCGACACCCACGCCGCCGCTCACGTCACCGGCGGTGGCTGGACGAACCTCACCCGGATGGGCGAGTTCCACTACGAGATCACGGACCCCTTCGACGCCCAGCCTGTCTTCGAGTTCGTTCAGCAGGAGGGCGACGTGACCGACGAAGAGATGCACCGCACGTTCAACATGGGCACCGGCTTCGTCGCCGCGATGTCCGAAGACGACGCCGAGGCGGTCGTCGACGCTACGGAGGACGGGCGGATCATCGGCCACGTCGAGGAAGGCGAGGAGTCCGTCGCGATCCGCGGGCTGGAGCTGTAGAAGCGCGGAACGTTTAGATCGGCCACCGCGCGCTGTCGAGCGGTGCGTGGCGCGACGAGGGTTTCCGACGCCTTCGCCGAGCGCGAGCCCGACCGCATCGAGCCGTTCGTCGACGGCCCGCCCAACTTCCTCTGTCTGCGGTTCCTGAAGCGCGCCGACGCGGGCTGAGGCTACGCCTCCGGCGCTCGATCGTCGGCCCCGGCGCCGACGACCTCTCCCTCGTCGAGCGCCAGCCAGTCGACGCTCGCCCGCCACAGATCCCGCTGGGCGTCGCGGTCGGTGGCGGCCTCGGCCGGGCGAACGGCCTCGCGGTCGTCGAAGTACTCGCCGGTGGTTCCGGTCACCGCGGGCGACTTCGCCAGGTGGGTCTGTGTCTCGGCGGACTCGGCGGCGGTGTCGGTGAACCCGGTCAGCCGCCCGACCACGCCGAAGGCCTTCCAGCCCAGGCCCGCGACCAGCGACCCGTTGCGCGACAGCCCGGTCGACGGCGACACCCCCGGGTGACAGCAGTTCGCCGTCACCGAGTCGGGCAGCCGCCGGGCGAGCTCGAACGTGAACAGGACGTTCGCGAGCTTCGAGTGGCCGTAGGCCTCGACGCCGCTCGGCCCGTCGGGACCGCGAACGCCGGCCAGATCCAGCGCCGCCCGCCGGTGCAGGTCTGAGGACACCGTCACGACGCGAGCGGGGTCGGCGGCCGCGTCGGTGTTCTCCCCATCCCTCTGCTCGGCGCGGCGCTCGCCCGTCGCGACGAGGCGGTCGGCCAGCCGATCCGTCAGCAGGAACGTCGCGAGGTGATTGACCGCGAAGGTCAGCTCGACGCCGTCGTCGATCCCCGGCGCGTCGACCAGGCGGCGGTCGCCCTGCCACGTCCCGGCGTTGTTGACCAGGCAGTCCAGCCGGTCGAAGTCGGCGAGCACGGCGTCGGCCAGCGCGCGCACCTCGTCGAAGTCGGTGTAGTCGGCGGCGTAGAAGGCGTGGCCCTCTCCGGGGAGTTCGGCGACCAGCTCCTCGCCCGCCGCGCGGTCGCGACCGTGGAGGACGACCGTCGCGCCGGTCGCGGCGAGGTTGCGCGCCGTCTCCGCGCCGATCCCGCTCGTCGACCCCGTCACGAGCGCGACGTGTCCCTCGCCGAGCGCCGAGTCGCCGTCGACTGCGCCTGTCATGACAGCCCGTTCGACCCGGGCCGAGTTAACGACGACGGGAGCCTGTCCGTGATGTCGTTCGGTTCGATGTGCTCGTTTATCGGTTGTTTCTGTTGGACGAGTCGCGGACTGAAATCGAACGATAGCGACTGCACTTGACGGTGAGCGATGAAAGCCCTCGCCGCGCTCGCTAGCTGGTGACTCGACCGCACTCGTGGTGAGTGCTGAAAGCCCTCGACGCGCTCGCGGTCGCTGAGGCGGGATATCCGCGCTCTCCGCACAGCCCGCGCGGATAGGGCCCGCTCAGGCGACTCCCGGCGCGAGTGCGCCTCGCCCTTTCAGTCCACCAGGACCGCGACCGCAGACGGCCTCGAACCTCCCCAACCTCTTGCGCTCCGCGCGCCTACGGCGTGCGGTGCTCATCCCTCGCGCGACTGTTTCGAGCGGCCCGCCAAGAGGCGGGCACGCTCGACAGCGCACGCCACCGCAACCGCACCGCTACCTACATCAACTGCACTGAACACCGCGGACGGCCGGCAACGAACCGGCCCTCGGTCGGAATGCGGATCCGTCCGTCGAACGCCCGAATTTTGCCACCCTATCTCAGCCAGCGTCCGATCGCCGCGGTCGCCCGCTCGTAGCCGGCCTGGATCGCGTCGATGACGGGGGCGGGGAGCCAGGTCGTCCACCGGACGAACCGGGCGAACGAGCCGACGGGGTAGCGAGCCTTCGGGTCGTCGGCCTCGGCGGCGCGAACGACGACCGCGGCGACGCGCTCGGGTTCGACCGCGAGCGGGTTGCCGTCGAGGATCCAGCCGTCGTCGATGGCCGCGTAGGTCCGCGCGTAGGCGGGCGTCCGCTCGCGGCCGGCCATCCGTTCGCGCGCCGCGTCGGCGAAGTCGGTCTCGACCCACGCCGGCTCGACCAGGGACACGTCGACGCCGCTCGCGCGCAACTCGACCCGGAGCGCGTCGTGTAGCGACTCGACGGCGGCTTTCCCGGCGGCGTAGGCGCCCAGCCCCGGCGAGGCGACCAGCCCCATGACGCTGGAGACGGTGACGATCCGGCCGCGACCGCGCTCGCGCATGTGCGGGAGGGCGGCCCGGGCGAGCCGGTGGGGGCCGTGGACGAGCACGTCGAACCCCTCGCGAGCGGCGTCGACGGGCACGTCCTCGACGGGGCCGGCCTCGGCGTAGCCGGCGTTGTTCACCAGGCAGTCCAGCCGCCCGGCCTCGGCGACCACCTCGTCGACGACGCGCTCGCACTGGGCGTCGTCGGTCACGTCCAGCGCACGGGTCTCGCAGTCGGCGCGGACGCGCTCGGGCAGCGGCGTCCCCACGTCGGTCGCGTACACGCGCCAGCCCCGCTCGGCGAACGCCAGCGCGATGGCCGACCCGATGCCCCCGCCCGCACCCGTGACGAGGGCGACCGGTGGCCCCCCGTCGCGCTCGACCGGGCGAGCCGACTCGTCGTTCCGTGACACGGCGGACCCGGCGCGTGCCGGCGAGAAAAGCGTTCCGGGCCGGGTACCGGCGGGTAGGATAAATCTACGCCACGGATGAGGGGAAGTACCTTTGCCGGTCGCGCTCCCAGCCGATCCTGTGAGCGATCTGTCCTCTCTCCGAGTGACGAACGGGGTGTGCGGCCGTGAACCGACCGACGGGGTGATGCGGAGGCGGTCGCGGTGACGCTGGCGGGCGTCGACCGCTACGACCCCGGTCGGGTCGGCGACGTGGGCGGTCGCGCGGTCGTCCTCGGCGGGAGCGTCGCGGGGCTGTGCGCGGCGCGGGTGCTCGCCGACGGCTTCGACGAGGTGGTCGTCGTCGAGCGCGACCCGCTACCCGACAGGCCGGTCGCCCGCGACGGCGCCCCGCAGACGAGCCACCCCCACGCGTTACTCACGGCCGGCCAGGCGGTGCTGGAGGATCTCTTCGTCGGCTTCGGCGAGGACCTGATTCGGGCCGGCGGCCTCGTCGTCGACACCACGCGCAACTTCGTCGAGTACCAGCGCGGCGGCTTCGTCGCTCCCGGGACCGAGCGGACGCCGACCTACTGCGCCACCCGGCCGCTGTTCGAGCACGTCCTCCGCCGGCGACTCCGCGAGCGCGACGCCGTCCGCCTGCTGAGCCCCTGCCGGTTCGTCGGCTACCGGACCGACGACGCGGGCCGGGCGGTGACCGGCGTCACCGTCCGCGACGGTGACGGGCCGACGGAGACGCTGGCCGCCGATCTGGTCGTCGACGCCACCGGTCGCGCCAGTCGGACGCCGGAGTGGCTCGACGACGCCGGGTACGACGCCCCGCCGACCGACCGGGTCGAGATCGACCTCCAGTACAGTTCGGTCCGGATCGAGCGCCCGCCCGCCGACCGGCGAGTAGTCAGCGTCCCGCCGGACCCGCCGCGGACCCGCGGCGCCGCGCTGATACCCGTCGAGGACGGCCGATGGGAGGTGATCCTCGCCGAGATGCGCGCCGACGGCGGGCCGACCGACCGCGCCGGCGTGGTGGCGTTCGCCGAGGACCTGCCGGTCGACCTGGTTGGGGACCTCTTGCGCGACCGCCCGTGGGTCTCCGACGACGTCGCCCGCTACCCCTTCCCCGCGAGCGTGCGCCGCCGCTACGAGTCGCTCGACCGGTTCCCGGAGGGGCTGGTCGTCACCGGCGACGCGATGGCGAGTTTCAACCCCGTCTACGGCCAGGGGATGTCCGTCGCCGCCCTCGACGCGCTGGTCCTCCACCACGCCCTGGCGACCGGCGGGCTCGACCGTCTCGGGCCCCGCTTTTTCGACCGGGTCGCGCCGGTGCTCGACACCCCCTGGCAGTTGGCCGCCGGCGCCGACCGCGGGTTCGCGACCGGCGACGGGTCGGCGTCACTCGGGACGCGCCTGTTCGAGCGCTACTTCGACCGCCTGCTCCGGCGGGCTCACGAGGACAGCGCCGTCGCCGCGGCCTACCAGGAGGTCGTCGGCCTGGAGCGACCGCCGACCGCCCTGCTCCGCCCGGCCGTCCTCGCGCGAGTCCTGCTCCCGCTCGGCGGGGACGCCGAGCGGACGGGACCGCCGCGGACCGCCTCCCCCGCCTCACAGGGGCCGCCCCTCGCCGATGACGAAGGTGCCGTCGAACGCGACCGCCCCCAGCGTCCGACCTAATTCCAGGCCGCGCAGGCGCTCGCCCAGCGGATGGCGGCCCAGCGAGTAGGCGCCACCGAACGGCCGGGCGCCGAACCGCCCGGACAGTTCGAGCGGTTGATATCGGAGCGCGCCCCCGGCCCCGGTTTCGGTGTGCGGCCCGGTCTCGCTCCCGGGGCCGCCAGCGATCCCGGCTTCGCCCGTGTAGCTCGCCGTCTCGACGGTCGCCCGGAGGCGCGGTCGGAACGGCGCCTCCAGCGTGAGGGCGTGCCCCCGCTCGTCGCCGACGGCCGTCCGCCGGCGGTCGCCGCGGTCGGTGATCCGAACGTCGGCGACGGACTTCGGATACCCCCATATCTCGACGCCGAGCGCGCGTGCCGGCTCGGTGGTGACCGGGAGCGCGGCGACGTAGCCGCCGAGCGCGCCCGTCGATCCCGAGAATCCGCTCCGGAGCGCGGCCAGTTCCGGGACGGGGCCGTCCTCCGGCGTCGCCGCCAGGAGGACGCCGAACTCCTCGTAGGGCGCCATCGCGTCGTCGCCGATCCGGCGGTAGTCGACCGAGAGGAGCGCGACCGCGGCGCGCCCGGGAGCGATCCGGACCGGCGCGAGACCTCCGGGGAGCCGCCCGGCCACCGCCCCCGCGTCGGCCGTGACGGCGACCGCCGTCGCTTCGGCCTCGGTTTCCAGCGGCACGGCGACCTCGTGGCCCGTCGAGAGGGTTCGTGAACGGGGCGTCCGGTCGGACACGTACGCCGATCCGGGCGAGTTCGCCGAAAGGATGTCGGTGGCGCCGTCTGCGGAGGCGGTCGCGGCGGTAGTGGTCGCGGCAGTGGCGGCCCGTCTCACCCGCCGGTTCCGTGCCCGAGGGGACTACTCGTGGCCGTACACCGGAACGGGGTGATACGGCTCTTCGAGGTACTCCACGTCCGAGTCGGACAGCGACACGTCCAGCGCCTCGACGGCCGCTTCGAGGTGTTCGACGCTCGACGTGCCGACGATCGGCGCGTCGACGGCGTCGTTCTGGAACTGCCAGGCCAGGGCGATCTGGGCCATCGTGACACCCTCGTCCTCGGCCAGCTTCTGGACGCGCCCGTTGATCTCCTCGCTGCCCGGCCCCTCGTGGTAGGGCGTCCCGTAGTCGATCTCGTGCTCGCCGCGGTCGGTCGACGTGAACTCCTCGTGGGGGCGGGTGAGATAGCCGGCGGCGAGCGGACTCCAGGGGATGACGCCGACGTTCTCCCGGTCGCAGACGGGGTACATCTCGCGTTCCTCCTCGCGGTAGGTCAGGTGATACAGGTTCTGCATCGTCTCGAAGCGGGCGAGGCCCTCGCGGTCGCTGACCTGCAGCGCTCGCTGAAACTGGTGGGCCCACATCGAGGAGGCGCCGATGTGGCGGACCTTCCCCCGGGAGACGGCGTCGTCGAGCGCGCGTAGCGTCGTCTCGATGGGCGTGTCGTCGTCCCAGCGGTGGATCTGGTAGAGGTCGACGGTGTCCATGCCCAGCCGGTCGAGCGAGTGGTCGAGTTCCTGCTCGATCGTCTTGCGCGAGAGCCCCTCGGCGTTGCGGTGCTCGCTGGCGCCCGAGAAACGGACTTTGGTGGCGACGACCTGCTCGTCGCGGTCGTAGTGTGCGAGCACGTCGCCGAGGATCTCCTCGCTCTCGCCCGCCGAGTAGGTGTTCGCGGTGTCGAAGAAGTTGACGCCCAGGTCGATGGCCCGCTCGACGAGTTCGCGCCCCTCGTCCTCGTCGAGCATCCAGTCGCTGCCGCTCCCGAAGCTCATGCAGCCGAGACAGACCTTCGAGACCTCCATGCCCGTGGAGCCGAGCGTGGTGTACTCCATGGCGAACGGACGGCGCGGGCGGACGTAAAACGACCGCCAGCGGAAGCCCGGGATCGCCCCGTGGCGCTTCCGCGGCCCCGCGGCCGCTACTTTGACAATGCGAGACCCGAAACGTGTAGTCCATGGTAATCGATGACGAGGGCGCGCTGGTCGAGGCCCTCCGGGGGCTGGCCGGGGACGCCCTTCGCGTGGTCGCTACGTACGACAGGGACGGCTACAACCCCGTCTACGTCGCCCCGGGCGCCGAGGAACGGGTCCGCTCGCAGGCCGACCGAGTCCACGACGAACTCGTCCTCCAGGGGCTCGGCCGGGGTCACCTCGAGGACCTGTTCGACGCCGGCGACCTGCAGTGTTCGATCCACCGCTTCGACGACCTGACCGCCTTCCACTTCGCCAGCGGCGAGTTCTCCGGGTTGTTTGTCAGCGTCGACTCCGAGGCGGACCTGCCGCTGGCGACGTTCTCCGAGACGTGCAAGGAGTACGTGTAGCGGCCGTCCCGGACGGTCCCCGGACGCGGCGGCGCGGTCGGCCGGTCCGGACCACCGCCGGGCGCTCCGAGTCCGCGCCGGGTTTATATTCGCATGCTGCATACGCGTGCGTGTGAGCACCCGTACGAGTGCGCTGGACGCCGTCGTCTTCGGGGTGGACGTCCAGAGCGGCGACGTGCGCGGGGACGTGTCCTACGCGCTGGTCGCCTTCGACGGCGAACACGTGGACCGGGACGTGGTCTCCCGGCGGAAGCTCCGCCGGCTGATCCGCGACGAACGGCCCGCCATCGTCGCCACCGACAACATGTACGAACTCGCGGAGAACAAGGACGCGCTCGTCCACTTTCTGGGGGAACTCCCCGACGAGACGACCCTCGTCCAAGTGACCGGCGCCGAGCGGCCGGAGCCGCTCTCCCGCGTCGCCAACCGCCACGACGTGCCCTACGGCAAGGACCCCATGAAGGAAGCGGAGGCCGCCGCCCGCCTGGCCGCCAACAACGTCGGCCAGGTCGTCTCCGCCTTCACCGACGAGACGGAGATCAAGGTCTCGCGCGGCCGCTCGACCGGCGGTGGCGGCGGCTGGTCCGAGGACCGCTACACCCGCCGCATCCACGGGTCGGTCAAGAAGCGCACCCGCGAGGTCGAGTCCGACCTGCAGGATGCGGGCCTGGACTTCGAGCGCGAGGAGACCGAGAAGTACGGCGGCTTCTCCAACGCTATCTTCAC
This sequence comes from Halosimplex pelagicum, assembly GCF_013415905.1. Classification (GTDB taxonomy): domain Archaea; phylum Halobacteriota; class Halobacteria; order Halobacteriales; family Haloarculaceae; genus Halosimplex; species Halosimplex pelagicum. Next base: position 611,491 of record NZ_CP058909.1, read on the forward strand.
CGTCGAGGGGCGCCCGCGGGACATCCCCGTCTCGAACGAGCGGGCGGGCGACGTGCGCGTCGAGGTCGAGCGCGTCCGCCGGGACGGCATCGAGTTCCGCCCGCTCGCCAAGCGCCGGGACCACGTCGTCGTCGGCGTCGACCCCGGCACCACCACGGCGGTCGCCATCGTCGGCCTCGACGGCGAGGTGCTGGACGTGCTGAGCACCCGCACCGCCGACAGCGCCGAGGTGACCGAGTGGATCGTCGAGCGCGGCCGGCCGGTCATCGTCGCCGCCGACGTGACGCCGATGCCGAACACGGTCGAGAAACTGCGCCGCTCGTTCGACGCCGCCGGCTGGACGCCCGACCGGGATCTGCCCGTCGACGTGAAACAGCACCGCACCCGCGAGGAGGGCTACGACAACGACCACGAGCGCGACGCCATGGCCGCCGCCTTCGGCGCTTTCGACGCCCACAGCGACCAGTTCGAGCGCATCGCCGCGAAGGTCCCCCCCGGCCAGGAGGTCGGCCCCGTCGTCGCCCGCGTCGTCGCCGGCGGCGAGAGCGTCGAGACCGTTCTGGAGGACCTCCGGGACGACGGCGGCGAGGCTCCCGAGGAGGCCGAGGGGCCCGACAACGAACAGTCACCCGAGCAGAAGCGGATCTCACAGCTCGAATCGCAGGTCGCCCAGCTGCAGTCCCACGTCGAGAGCCTGGAGGAGACGGTCGACGAGAAGGACGACCGCATCGACGACCTGGAGGGGAAGCTCTCGGAGGCGCGCAGCGAGACCCGCGTCGAGGCCCGCAAGGACCGCGAGGTCACCCGGCTGGAGCGGGAGAACCGCCGCCTGAAGGGCGAACTCGACGAGCGCGAGGAGCGCATCGACGACCTGGAGGGCAAGCTCGAACGGCTGAAGGCGCTCTGGAAGCTCGACCACTCGAACTTCGCGGACATCTCGGAGAAGAAAGAGGGCCTGACGCCGGTGAAGGTCGTCGAGCAGTTCACCAGCGACGCCATCGACGACGCCGACGAGCGGTTCGGGCTCGCCGAGGACGACGTGATCATGTTCCGCGACGCCTCCGGCGCCGGCGCTTCGACCGCCGACAAGATCGTCGACGTCGACCCGCAGATCGTCCTCCGCGACGGCGGCCTCTCGGATATCGCCGACGAGATCCTGTTCAAACACGACATCCCCGTCGCGCCGGTCGAGATGGTCACGGTTCAGGAGGTCGACGAACTCGCCGTCGCCCGCGAGCGCGAGGTCGAGGCGGCCATCGGGGACTGGGAAGACCGCGCCGAGGAGCGCGAGCGCGAGCAGAACGCCCAGATGGTCGACCGGCTCATCAGCGAACACCGGGCCGGCGACCGCGGCGAGAGCGACTGACGCAGCGGCCGGCGGGGCCGCTCCGGCGCACTGCCGTCCTCCCCCGCCGCCGTCCCACTCACCGCCGACCCACCGGCTCCTTCTCGACGACTGTCGTGTCAAGTTTTTTGTCGACGGGGCGAGCGAGGGCGGGTATGGCTGGGAGCCAGCGCACGGAACTGGGGGTCGAATCGGCGGCGAAAGTAGCGGGCATCGCGGCGATCGCGGTCGTCTTCGGGAACATCGCCGTCAACGTGTTCGAATCGATGGCGGCGGGGCAGTTCGCGAGCCCCGTCTCGCTGACGGGGATCCAGTACGCGGCGATCAACGAACTCACCACGGTCGCGGTCATCGGGTCCGTGCTGGTGGTGTTCGTGCGCGGCGTCGACGCCGAACTCGTCGCGCAGGCCAGCGGCGTCGTCTACGCGGTGGGGCTCGTTCAGACGCTGCTGTTCGAGGTGCTCGGAGCGTCGTTCGACCCGCGGGTCGGTCTCCTGCTCGCGCCGCTGTCGGTGGTGCTGTACTTCCTCGGGTTCGTCCTCGCCTTCTACCTCTACTTCGAGACCGACATCGTCGACGGCCGGAGCCGCGATACGACCGCGTAGGGGGCGAGCGACGATACGACTGCGCAGGAACGCGGGCGGCCGGCAGGAGCGGCGCGATACCCTCGGTCAGACCATGCCGCCCATGCCGAACGACGCCAGCAGGTTCGTCACGACGCCGTAGAGAATCAGGCCGACGCCGGCGACGACGAGACCGATCCCGGCGGCGATCAGCGGTTCGACCGACGCGATGAGTCCGATACCGCCCAGGATCACGAGGATGCCGACGATCCCGGCGGCGCCGAGTTTGTCTATCACGTCTCCGCTTGCACTCGGCCGGGCCTTAACCGTTTCAGTCTCCGTAGTTCGCACTCACGGTCGGCTTCCGTCCTCAGTACTCGAAGTCGGCCTCGACGTTCTGGGCGGCTCGCACGAGTTCGGTGACGGCCTCGCGATTGGAGAGCAGTTCCATCTCCGAGCCCTCGAACTCCAGGGAGCCGCCCATGACGGCCTCGGTGATGTCGAGGTCGTCCTGCAGGAGGTCGACCCACACCGCGTAGGGGCCGGCCAGTCCGAAATCGTAGTCGGCCTCGGGGTCGTGGCCGCGCGCGGCCACGCAGGCGCCGTCGGCGACGACCACGGTGAGGACGACGGGCTCGCCGTCGTAGCGGTCGTCGGGGAGGATGGCGAACCGGAAGGTGGCGTCGAAGCCCGCTGCGGCCGCCTCGAAGGCGTCGCGGTCGTTGAGTCGCGCCTGGAGCCGGTCGGCCCACGCCTCCGCCTCGCCGGGCAGCGTCGGTGTCATCGTGTGTGGTGTGGTCCCCTCCGCGGCTTTGACCTTTCGGGTTTCGCGGGGCGGCTCGGCGTCGCCGTCCCGACCCCGTTTCCCCTCGCCGCCTCAGGTCCCGCCGTTCTCGAACTCCAGCACGACGGGGCGGTGGTCGGAGACCTGCACGTCGATCACGTCGCAGCGGGTGGGCTCGATGTCGGGGGAGGCGAGGAAGAAATCGAGGGTGCGGGTCTCGGAGACGAGCGAGTCGAGCGGGCGCTTGGGCACCGTCTCGCCGGGGTCGTGGAGGACCAGGCCGGTCTCTTCGAGGGCGTCCTCGACCTCGGCGAGGCCGTCGTAGGCGTTGAAGTCGCCGGCGACGACGACGCGGTCGCGCTCGGCGACGATGGCGGCGATCTCGTCGAGCTGTTTGCGGCGACCGCGGCCGCTCATCGCGAGGTGGACCGCGAAGATGGAGAGATCGCCGATGCGGACCTCCGTGACGAGCCGCTTGGGACCGGTCTCCAGGTAGTGCGCTTCGATGACGGCGTCGATGTCGTCGCGGACGAGCAGGCCGTTCGAGAGATGGGAAAGCACCGGGAGCCGGCCGAGGACGTTGCCGTCGCCGTACTTGGCGTCGGCGCGGGCGTGGTAGGCCAGCCCGCGGTCGGTCAGCGCCTCCGCGAGGCGGGTGACCTGGCCCTCGGTCATGGTGCGGGCCGAGCCCTGGTCGACCTCGAGCAGGCACACCACGTCCGGGCGCTCGTCGGCGATCACGTCGACGAGGCGCTCGGTGGCGCGCTGTTCGGCGGCGTCGTCGCCGAGCATCGCCCGGTGGGGTTTCAGCGCGTAGTCGCGGAGCGATCCGTCGTAGTCGAGCAGGTAACCGGCGTTACACGAGAGTATCTTCACACGTTCTCCGTCGCCTGAGGCGGCGACCGACCGTCCGTTGGGGGGACAGAGCCGGTATGGGCTTATAAATGCGACGGTGACCTGTCGACGGGCGGGACGGTCGCCACCGGTGGCCAGGGCGCGGAGAGACGGCTGGCGAGAAGCGAAACGCGGGTCGGGCGGCGCGCCCGCCGGAGCGTCGGGGCCGCGGCGAGCGACTGGCCCGAAACGATCGTGGGCCGACGCGGTGTCGGACCGGTTAGAAGGTCTCGAGGTAGCGGTCGAGTTCCCAGTCGGAGACGTCGACGCGGTAGTCGTCGAACTCCTGGGTCTTCGCTTCGACGAAGTTCTCGTAGACGTGCTCGCCGAGGGCGTCCTGGACGACCTCGTCGGATTCGAGGGCGTCGAGGGCCTCGCCGAGGTTCGTCGGCAGCGTGGTGATGCCGTACTCCTCGCGCTTCTGCTCGTCGAACTCGTAGATGTTCTCGCGAACGGGGTCGTCGCAGTCGAGGCCGCGCTCGATGCCGTCGAGACCGGCGTGGATGAGCGCGGCGAAGGCGAGATAGGGGTTACACGACGGGTCCGGGAACCGAGCCTCGATGCGGGAGGCGGTCGGGACGCGCGCGGCGGGCTTGCGGATGAGCGCCGAGCGGTTCCGGTCGGACCAGGCGACGTAGACCGGCGCCTCGTAGCCCGGGACCAGTCGCTTGTAGGAGTTGACCGTCGGGTTGGAGACGGCGGCGATGGCCGGCGCGTGGTCGAGGATGCCGGCGATGAACTGCTTGGCCGTCTCGCTCAGGTCGAACTCGTCGTCGCCGTCGTGGAAGGCGTTCTCGCCGTCCTCGAACAGCGAGAAGTGCGTGTGCATCCCCGAGCCGTTGATCCGCGGGATCGGCTTGGGCATGAAGGTGGCGTGGAGGTCGTGCTCGGCCGCGATGGCGCGGACGACCGAGCGGAACGTGGCGACGTTGTCGGCCGTCGACAGCGCGTCGTCGTACGTGAAGTTGATCTCGTGTTGGCCCTGGGCGACCTCGTGGTGGGAGGCCTCGATGTCGAAGCCCATGTCCTCGAGCCCGAAGATGATGTCGCGGCGCACGTCCTGGGCGAGGTCCTTCGGCGCGAGGTCGAAGTAGCCGCCGGCGTCGTTGGTCTTCGTCGTCGCGCGACCCTCCTCGTCCTCCTCGAAGAGGAAGAACTCGGGCTCGGGCGCGGCGTTGACGGTGTAACCCATCTCCTCGGCGCGCTCGATGGCGCGCTTGAGCACCCCGCGCGGGTCGCCCGAGAAGGGCTGGCCGCTGGAGGTGTCGATGACGTCACAGATGAGGCGGCCGGCCGCGCTGTCGTCGTTGTTACGCCACGGCAGCACGGCGAACGTCGACGGGTCCGGGTCCAGGCGCATGTCCGACTCCTGGATGCGGACGAAGCCGTTGATCGACGACCCGTCGAAGTAGATGCCCTCTGTGAACGCCTTCTCGGCCTGGTCGGCCGGCACCGAGACGTTCTTCACTGTCCCCAGAATGTCCGTGAACTGCAGGCGCAGGAAGTCGACGTTCTTCTCTTCGATCTCGTCGAGTACGTCCTGTGCCTCGGCGGAGAGACCCCCGTCCGGTTTCGCGTTTTCGCTTGTCATGTTGATCGACACCAGAACGGTGTGCCCCTATTATTAAAACCCTATCCATCTGCGCAAATCTTCCCCTTCGAGAGACGGAATTGTATATTCGTAAAATTCTAATGCCCCGGTGTCGTCTGTGGACGTAATGACGTACGAAAATCTGGACCGCAAGTTGGTGAATGCGCTGCTGGGCGACGGGCGGGCGAGCCTGCGCAGCCTGGGCGAGGACCTCGACGTGTCGGTGACCACGGTGTCGAACCACCTCTCGGATCTGGAGGAAGACGGCATCATCGATGGCTACACCCCGAAAGTCGACTACGACAAGCTCGGCTACGACGTGACCGCCGTCCTCCAGCTGAAGGTGGAGGGCAACGCGCTCCCGGAGGTCACCGACTCGCTGCGCGAGCACGACCAGATGATCTCCGTCTACGAGGTGACCGGCGACTACGACATCATCGCCATCGGCAAGTTCGCCGACACGGACGGCATGAACGAGCACATCAAGGAACTGCTCGTCGACCCCGAGATCAAGGAGTCCAACACGAGCGTCGTGCTCAACGCCGCCTCCGAGCACGAGCAGTTCGAGCTCGATACCGAGTAGCTCGGCCCCGGGCGCCCGAGTAGCGCCACCGACGCTCGGACGGCGTGTCCCGCTGGGTGTGGGCACCGGGAACCACCACCGATTTTCCGCTTCCGAAACGACCGTCAGCGGCCCGTCTGACGGCGGTCTGACGGGTATTATTGTAGGGTGAGTGGGCTTCTCACGGGTATGGACAGCCGGGGCTCGACCGAGCGGTCGGTCGCCGTCGAGGGCGACGGCGACGCGGCCGAACGGGACATCCGGGACGTGCTCGCGGGGCTGGTCGTCGGCGACGGCGCCGGCACCGACGAGTCGCTCCGAGCGGTCGCCCGCGCCGCGGGCGGGAGCGACCGCCTCGTTCCGGAACTGCTCGACGCCCTCGGCGACGACGCGACCGCCGTCCGGATCGGCGCCGCGTGGACGCTCTGTGCGCTGGCCGACGACCAGCCGGCCGCCGTCGGCTACCTCGCCGAACGGCTCGCCGCCTGGAGCGACCGCGAGAGCGGCGCGGAACCGTTCGAGGTCGGACAGGTGCTCGCGTACCTGCGCGGGAAGTACCCGGGTCGCGTCGCCGACGCGGTCGACTCCGCCGCGGCGCTGGGCGCGCTCGACGCCGACGGCGGGCGACCGGGCGACGGGCGGTCCCGCGGCGGACGGCCCCGGGACGGCGGACGGTCGACAACCGACCGGTCCGGCGGGGGATCGGCCGGCCGAGCCGCGTCGGCGGGTTCACCGTCGTCGGCCGACGGCGCCGCGGATTCCCCGCGATCCGTCGAGACCGACGGCGGCGTCGGCGGGACGGCGGTCGCGGACCTTGGTGACGGGCGGCAGATCGTCAGACCCTCGAACCGGCGCGGCGGCGTCCACCAGCGGCCCGTCGGCTCCGGATCCGGACCCGAGCGGACGCCCCGACCCGGGCGAGCGGAGGACACCGGGGCGGTCCCGGAGACGCATCCGACCCATCCCGATTTCGAGGGGCGTGACGCCGAATCGATCCCGACGGAGCCGGCGACGCCCGCCGAGTCCGGGGGTGCGGACGACGCCGCGGAGCGGACGCCGACGATCGGCGGACGGGAACCGGAGACGCCGGAGACGTTCGCGGCCATCGGCGCCCTGAGTTCGTTCGACCGGCTCTCGGCGGTGGCCGAGGGCTGCGAGGACCGGTTCGCGACGGGCTATCGGTGTCGCGCCGTCGACGAGGACGAGGAGCGCGGCATCGCGACGCGACTGTTCGAGCGCCCCGAGGAGGCCGACCGACTGGACTTCGCCGCCGACCTGACCAAGCGGCTGAGCCGCTGGCGGACGCTGGCCGACGGTGAACACGTCGTCGACGTCGTCGAGTGGGGCGACCGGCCGCGCCCGTGGGTCGCCACCCAGCCGGTCGACGAATCGCTGGCCGAGCGCGACCGGCCACCGGTCGACGAGGCGCTCCGCCAGGCCGAGCAACTCGCCGACGCCGTCGCTCACTGTCACCGCCACGGCACCGTCCACGCCGGTATCGACCCCCGGAGCGTCGTCTTCCGCGGCGACGCCCTCTCGGGGCTCGAACGGCCGATGCTCGACAACGTCGGCCTGATGCACGCCTTCCGCGAGTACTTCCAGCCGGCGAACTACCTCGACCCGCGCTTCGCCGCGCCGGAGTACTTCGACACCGACTTCGGCCGCGTCGACGCCGCGACCGACGTGTACGGCCTCGGCGCGACCTGCTACTACCTCTTCACCGGTCGGCCGCCCTACACCGGCACCTACTGCGAGGTCCGCGAGGGCGTCCTCGACGGCCGACCACCGGCGCCGAGCGCGGTCAACGATGCCGTTCCCGAAGCGCTCGACAGCGCCCTCGGGAAGGCGTTGGGCAGGGAGAAGACGAAGCGGTACGACGCCGTCGAGGGGTTCCGGAACGACCTCGAAGCGGTCGGCGGCGAGTGACGGCGGTCCGTATTCTATCGGTGAAGCCGCCGCTCGTCGGTCGGAAACGAAAGAAACGCAGACTGCGGAAGCCTGGTTCGGGAGCGGTTGCAGCGGTCAGAGAGCGGTGCGAGGGTCGACGGGTAGGCATTCGCGCGCCGTCGGCGCGCGGTTCTCCGTCAGAGGCAAGCTCTGACGAGCCTCGCGTCGCTGCTCTCCGCGAGACACCGGACGCGAGGGAGCGAAGCGACCGACGCGTCCGGCAGTCTCGTGAGGGTAGCGAACGAGACCTCGTCAGAGCTCGTCTCTGACGGTGTTTTCCCCAAGTTTTTCGAGCGGAGGATTCCCGCAGCGCGCCGCCGGCGCGCGAGGACCTCTCCGCTCGAAAAAGTGGTCGAAAAGTGGGTCTACATCATGCCGCCCATGCCGCCGCCCATCCCGCCCATGCCGCCGGGCGCGCCGCCGGGGCCGCCGGGGCCGCCTTCGTCGCCGTCGCCCTCGGTCGAGAGGTCGCCGGCGGCGATGATGTCGTCGATCTTCATGACGAGGTTCGCGGCCTCGGAGGCCGAGGAGACGGCCTGCTCCTTGGCGTGAGCCGGCTCGACGACGCCGGCCTCGAAGGTGTCGACCACGTCGCCGGAATGAACGTTCAGGCCGGCGTGCTCGTCGCCGTCCTCGTGGGCGGCGCGCAGGTCGACCAGCGTGTCGATGGAGTCGAGCCCGGCGTTCTCGGCGAGCACGCGCGGGACGAGCTCCAGCGAGTCGGCGAACGCCTCGACGGCCAGCTGCTCGCGGCCGCTGACGGAGTCGGCGTAGTCGCGGACGCGGCCGGCGAGTTCGACTTCCGTGGCGCCGCCGCCCGCGAGGACGCGGCCGTCGGCGACGGTGGAGGCGACGACGTCGAGCGCGTCGTTGATGCCGCGTTCGAGCTCGTCGACGACGTGGTCGGTCGAGCCGCGCAGCAGCAGCGTCGCGCCGTGGCCGCTGCCCTCGACGTAGAACAGCTCGTCGTCCTCGTCGCGGGTGACCTTGCCCTCGGCGACGTCGTCGGCGGTGACGGAGTCGATGTCCGAGACGATGCGGGCTTCGAGCACCTCGGAGACGAACTCGATGTCCGACTTCTTGACGCGGCGCACCGCGAGGATGCCCTCCTTGGCGAGATAGTGCTGGGCCATGTCGTCGATGCCCTTCTGGCAGAAGACGACGTTGGCGCCCGAATCCTTGATCGTCTGGACCATCTCCTTGAGCCGTTCCTCCTCCTGCTCGATGAAGTCCTGGAGCTGGTCGGGGCTGTCGAGGTTGAGCTGGGCGTCGGTCTCGGTCTCCTCGACCTCGATGGGCGTGTCCAGCAGGAGGACGTTGGCGTCCTCGACGGTGCTGGGCATGTCGCTGTGGACGGCGTCCTTGTCGACGATGCCGCCGGTCAGCAGGTCGGACTCGGAGACGGCGCGGCCCGTCTGGGTCTGGAGCTTGAGGAACTGCAGGTCCGGGACGTGGCTGCCGTCCTCGGCCTCGACGGTGACCGCCTGGATGGCCTCGACGACCAGGTCGACGAGCACGTCCTTGTTGAGCTCGGCGCCCTTGCCGGTCATGGAGGTCTCGGCGACCGACTTGAGGATCTCCTCGTCGCTGGGGTCGACGGAGGTGGCGATCTCGCCGATCTCCTTTTTGGCCTCCTTGCTGGCCATGTTGAACCCGCGGATGATCGAGGTCGGGTGGATGTCCTGCTCGAGGAGGTCCTCGGCGTTCTTGAGCAGCTCGCCCGCGATGGCGACCGCGGTCGTCGTGCCGTCGCCGGCCTCGTCCTCCTGGGCCTCGGCGACCTCGACGATCATCTCGGCGGTCGGGTTGTCGATGTCCATCTCGGTGAGGATGGTCACGCCGTCGTTCGTGACCGTCACGTCACCGAGCGAGTCGACGAGCATCTTGTCCATCCCCTTCGGTCCGAGTGTGGAGCGGACCGACTCGGCGACGGCGCGGGCCGCCGAGATGTTGTGGCTCTGCGCGTCCTTGTCCTTCATCCGCTGGGAGTCCTCGCCCAGAATGATCATGGGCTGACCCTGCATTCGCTGCTGACTCATGTTCAACCGAGAGTATGAATGTGCTTCTATATAAATTTGGGTGTTCGAGGGCGTTCACCGGCCCCGGAGTAGCCCCGCTGTATCCCCGCGTTACCGCCATATCGAGCCTGTTACCCCGTTTGCGTGTGTGATCCGTTACCAACGCCTCCGAACGCGTGATGCTGGGGTTTATATGTCGGCGGGGAAAGACGAGGGGTCTGCGCGGAGCGCGGCGGCGGGCGCGGTCGACGTGCGGTCGATGCGCGGTCGGTTCGACGGGCGAGTCGGTCAGTCTGTGGGTGGCGGTCCGTGGGTCGGGCGGTCGATACGCGCGTCGGTCGGGACGGAAGGGTCAGGCCGGTTCCTTCCAGTGGACGACGACGACGCCGACGACGAACGCGTCGGTCGTGTCGGTGTCGCGTTCGACTCTGATGGTGTTGTCCCCCTCGACGAGGTCGATGCCGGAGAGGGTGTCCATCCACTGCTGCCAGCCGTCGCGCGGCGGGATGTCGAACCCGGAGAGCGCGACGTCGTTGACCCTGATCTCGTGGCCGTACTCCTCGACGTCGTAGGCCTGGAGTTCGAGGTAGGCCTCGGTGGCGTCGTCGGTCGGCACCTCGAAGGTCAGCTCGTCGGTCTCGTCGCCGACGAACTCGGCCCACGGCACCGCGAGGCTCTCCTCGTTCTGACCGAGGTGTTGCTGGAACGGGACGAGCGCGTAGTTGGGGCGGCGGTCTCCCATACCGGACAGTGGGCGTCAGCCGATTTATATTTCGGGTCGCCTGTCGACCGGATCTGCACCGCCCGGTCGCCGACCGCCACCGCCGGCGCCGCGGTCCGGCGGGCGCGGGCGAACGTGTTCGGCCACAGCCCGACGAGTTCGGCGGTCGTACGGTCGGGCATGAGCGCGATCCCGGGCGAGGTCGACACCGACCGCCAGCCCCCGATGACGGTGCCGCTCCGCCACTTCCTCGTGGGGCTGGCGCTGCTTCTCGCCGGCGGCGTCGCGGGAGTCCTCGACGCCGTCGGGCTGCTGTCGGGATTTTCGGCGCTGGCGCACGTCCACCTGCTGCTGGCGGGGTGGGTCTGCGTGACGATCATGGGCGCGATGGTGCAGTTCGTCCCCGTCTGGTCGAACGTCGCCCTGCACTCCCGGCGACTGGCGACCGCCCAGCTGTGGCTCGTCGCGACCGGCGTCGGCGGCATGGCCGCCTCCTTCGCGACCGGCGCGCTCGGCTGGGTCCACGCCTTCGGCGGCCTCGCCCTGCTGGGGTTCTGGACGTTCGTCTACAACGTCGGCCGGACCCTCCTCGGCGCTCGCCCCTGGGACGTGACCGAACGCCACTTCGCACTCGCTCTCGGCTTCTTCGCCGTCGTCCCCGCGATGGGGTTCGCCCTCGCGATGGACTACTCGATCCCCTTCCTCGCGGACTCGCCCGTGAGCCGCGTCCGGCTGACGGCCGCCCACGCCACGCTGGCCGTCTTCGGCGCCGTCCTGACGACGGTGCTGGGCGCGCTCTACCAGCTCGCCACGATGTTCACCCAGACCGAACTGCACGGCGTCGACCTCCATCTCCGGCGATTCGAGGAGGTCGGCTACCCCGCGGGCGTCCTCGCGCTCGCGACCGGGCGCCTGCTCGGGTCGGCGCCGCTGGCCCGCGTCGGCGGCCTCCTCGTCGCGCTCGCCCTCGGCGGCTTCGCGGTCGTCCTCGCGCGCAAGCTCGTCGAGACCGCCGTCGAGCGGACGCCCATGCTCTCGCGGTACGCCGTCGCCGCCGTCGCGATGGCCGCGTGGGCCGCCCTCGCCGGCCGCGCCTGGCTCGCCGACCCGCTCGCTCCGTCGGCGCTGTTCGGCGGCGGCCCGCCCCACCTGCTCACGTTCGGCGTCGTCGGCTTCGTCGTCCTCGGCACCCTCTATCACGTCGTCCCGTTCATCGTCTGGGTCCACCGCTACAGCGACCGCCTCGGCTACGAGCCCGTCCCGATGATCGACGACCTGTACGACGACCGCGTCGCCGCCGCCGACTTCGGCTGCGTCACCCTCGGCGCGACCGGGATCGTCCTCGCGAGCGCGCTCGGCCTCCCCACCGCCGTCACGGCCGTCTCGGGCTCGCTCGCGACCGTCGGCTTCGCGCTGTTCGCGACGAACATGCTCCTGGTCGTCCGCGAGCACAGCCCCCGCCCGCTCCGCGCCGTGCTGATTTCCCGGTTGGGCGACGGTGACGATCTGTCCGACGAATCCTCTAGCGATGGCCGGGCCCCCGCCGAGGATACCGTGCGCTGAGGTCTGTGTGATAGTTCTCTGTGACTGGTTCGATAGCGGGAGATCGCATGCGCTGAAAGCCCTCGCCGCGCTCGCTCTGAATTGATTCTACACCCGACGAGGACAGCAGGCGCTGAAAGCCCTCGCCGCGCTCGCTAGCAACTGTTTCGACGGCGTTCGACGGCAGGCGTTGAAAGCCCTCGGCCCGCTCGCTCTGAATCGATTCCGCACCCGACGAGGACAGCAGGCGCTGAAAGCCCTCGACGCGCTCGCGGTCGCTGAGCGACATATCCGCGCTCTCCGCACCGCCCGCGCGGATAGGGGCCGCTCAGGCGACTACCGGCGCGAGCCCGTCTCGCCCTTTCAGTCCACCAGGGACCGCAACGGCAACCGCAGCACCTCACTGCCCCGCACAGCAACCGCAGACGGCCTCACACCTCCCCAGCCGCTTGCGATGCTCGCAGGCTGCGCTTCTCATCCCTCGCGCGACTATTTCGAGCGGCCCGCGAAGACGCGGGCACGCTCGACAGCGCACGCCACGTGTGCTGGTCACACGGCGGTGACCGATGTGGTTACCCCCCGTACTCCTCGCGCGCGCTCGCGACGAGTTCGGTCACGTCGACGGTCTCGCCGGACTCGCGGGCGCGGTAGGCCCCTTCGGTCAGCGCGGTGACTCGCAGTCCGAACTCCGGGGGGACGGGGTTGTCGCGTTCACCTTCGACGGCGTCGAGGAAGGCGAGGACCTTCTTCGTGGTCTGCTCGGCGTAGCTGCCGGCGTCGAACGTTCGGTGGTCGGGCTCGCCGCCGGAGCTGTCGAAGACGGTGAGCCCGCCGTGGTCGAACTGGAGGTGGCCGTCGGTCCCCCAGAGGACGAGCGACTCCTCGAAGCCGGTGCCGTCGGCGCTGACGCCGACACTCGCGGTGATCGGGCCGTCCGGACCGTCGAGCGTCGCCGACAGGGCGGTGTTGACGTCGACGGCGTGGTCGCGGTCGTCCATCACGGCGGCGACCTCGCGGGCGCGGGAGTCGGTCGTCCACAGCAGCGCGTCGAGCAGGTGCGACCCGGAGTCGCTGAGCTGGCCGCCGCCCGACAGCGCCGGATCGACGCGCCAGGTGCCCTGCGTGTTCGCGATCCAGTCCTGTGCGAGGTAGCAGGCGGCCATGTGTACGTCGCCGATCTCACCCCCGAGGACGGTCTCGCGGACGGCTCGATAGCCGGGGTGGAGGTGCCGTTGGTAGCCGATCTGCAGGAGCGAGTCGCCCTCGCGGGCGCGGTTCACGAGGTCGACGGCGTGGCCGGTCTCGGTGACCATCGGCTTTTCGAGGAGCACGTCCAGCCCCCGCTCCAGACAGGCGACGGTCTGCTCGTAGTGGAGGGTGTGGGGCGTGACGACGGTGACGGCGTCGACCGCCTCGGCGTCGAGCATCGCCTCGTAGTCGGCGTAGGCGGGGGCGTCGTACTCGGCGGCGAACGATTCGCGGGCGTCGGCGGCCACGTCGGAGCCGGCGACGACCGTCACGTCGGCGTCGGGGTGGGCGGTCACGCCGTCGAGTTGCATCCGTCCGAGGTCGCCGAGGCCGATCGCCGCGAGTCGCGTGGTCATGGGGTGTGCCACCGCGTGTCGAGCCAAGAAGCTACCGGACGCGGAAGCGCGGCTCGGCCGCGGCGGGGTTCCGGCGGGCCGAACGAACGAGTTCGGTCGCGGGGCGGAGCCGAAACCGGAAGCGTGGGCGCACCTCGGTACGCCTTTGGGCGACGAGCGAGAAGCGGGGGGTATGAACCACGACCGGTCACGGGACCTCTACGATCGCGCGCTGTCGGTCATGCCCGGCGGCGTCAACTCCTCGGTGCGGGCCGCAATCGAACCGTACCCCTTCTTCGTCGAACGCGGCGACGGCGGCCACGTGATCGACGCCGACGGCAACCGCTACGTCGACTGGGTGATGGGCCTCGGACCCCTCCTCTACGGCCACGACCTCCCCCAGCCCGTCGAGTCCGCGGTGCAGTCGAAGGTCAGCGAGGGCCCGATGTTCGGCGCGCCGACCGAGATCGAAGTCGAACACGCCGAGTTCGTCACACGGCACGTCCCCAGCGTCGAGTCGATCCGGTTCGTCAACTCCGGCACCGAGGCGACCGTCTCGGCCTGCCGGCTCGCCCGCGCCGCGACCGGCCGCGACAAGATCGTCGTCATGCAGGGGGGCTACCACGGCGCCCAGGAGACCACCCTCGTCGAAGGGGAGTACGACGACGTCGAGCCCTCCAGCCCGGGCATCCCCGAGGAGTTCGCCGAGCACACGCTCGCGGTGCCGTTCAACGACGAGGAGGCCGCCCAGCGCGTGTTCGAGGACCACGGCGAAGACATCGCGGCCGTCATGGTCGAGCCCATCCTGGCGAACATGGGCATCGTCGCACCGGTCGACGGCTACCACGAGACGCTGCGCGACCTCACCGAGGACAACGGCGCCCTGCTGATCTTCGACGAGGTGATCACGGGCTTTCGCGTCGGCGGCCTCCAGTGCGCCCAGGGCAAGTTCGGCATCGACCCGGACATCACGACCTTCGGCAAACTCATCGGCGGCGGCTTCCCCGTCGGCGCCATCGGCGGCCGCTCGGAACTCATCGAGCAGTTCACCCCCTCCGGCGAGGTGTTCCAGGCCGGCACCTTCTCGGGTCACCCCGTCACGATGGCCGCCGGCCTCGAATCGCTGCGCTACGCCGCCGAACACGACGTTCACGAGCACATCAACGACCTCGGCGATCGGCTCCGGACCGGCCTTCAAGAGATCGTCGAGGACCAGGCGCCCGAGTACACCGTCGCCGGCACCGAGGGCATCTTCAAGGTCCTGTTCACCCGCGACGCCCCCGAGACCTTCGAGGGTCACTGCGAGGGCGGCTGTTCCCAGCGTCCCGACTGTCCGCGCTTCGAGCACTGTCCCAAGAACGCCGCCGACGTGGCGGCCGGCCAGACCGACCGCTGGCGCCGCGTCTTCTGGGGCGAGATGAAAGACCAGGGCGTGTTCCTCTCGCAGAACCAGTTCGAGGCGCAGTTCGTCACCTACGCCCACACCGACGACGACGTGGAGACGACCCTCGAAGCGTACAAGCAAGCGCTGTAGCGCCGCCGGCGACTGGTCACACTCGTGACACCGGGTTGGGAGGATCGGACCGCAGGACTGCAGTTCGATCGGGCGTAGAGATATCAATCGCTGAAAAGGCTCGGAACGGTTTATAGTGATGCCGAGCGGGAAGGGACACACGATGGAGATCCCCACGGCGTCGCCGGCCGTACTGGACGCGCTGGCCGACGCCACGCGGCGGGCGGCGCTCGCCGAACTGGTCGCCAGCGGCGCGACCGCGACCGTGGGGGAGCTGACCGCGGCGCTGGCGTCGGGGCCAGCGGGGTCCGGTCCCGACGCCGCGGCCCCCGACACGACGACCGACCGGGCGGATCTGCGGACCGCGCTCCACCACGTCCACCTCCCGGCGCTCGCCGAGGCCGGTGGGATCACCTTCGACCCCGAGACCGGGCTGGTCGCGGCCCCCTCGGACACCCCCTTCGATCGCGAGTGGGCCGCCCGGCTGGTCGCCGACCACCACGACCCGGCCTACGACGCGACGCTCGCCGCGCTGGCGAGCGCGCGCCGCCAGGTCGTCCTCTACGAACTGCTCGCCGACGGCCCCGCGACCGACCGCGATATCGCCGCCGTCGTGGCCGCCCACGAGCGCGGCGTCGAACCGGACGCCGTGCCCGCCTCCGTCGCGGAGGTCGTCGAGCTCTCCCTGACGCACACGCACCTGCCGACGCTCGTCGAGGCGGGGTTCGTCACTCGCGAGCCCGACGGGACCCTCGCCGCCGCGTCGATGCCCTGGCGGTCGGACCCCTGGGTCGCCGCGAGCCCCATCGGGTCGTGGGCGGCCGTGGAGTGAGACGAGGGCGCTCCGAACCGGTGCGGCGGCAGGTTTTCACCCCCGGGCCGCCCACTCCCCGTATGAGCGCCATCGAGGAGAAACGGATGTACGGCGACCGCCGCGAGGAGACGGTCGCCTACCTCGCGACGGCCCAGGGCGTGGCGACCGTGCGGGTCTCGGGCGACCAGGTGGGCCGCTTCGGACTCGCCCACCGGACGGACGCCCGCGACGTGGCGACGGTCGACGGCGCGGTCGTCGTCGCCACCGACGAGGACGCCCTCGTCGGGCCCGAGGAGTTCGAGCCGCTGGGGTTCGGCCCGGCGGTCGCCGTCGGGACCGACCGCGGCGACGACGTGCTCGCGGCCGACGAGTCGGGCCGGGTCGCCCGCTATCGCGACGGCGAGTGGACCGACCTGGGGACGGTCGACGACGCGCGCGCCGTCGCCGACGGCTTCGTCGCCGCCGCCGACGGGGTCCACCGAGTCGACGGCGACGCCCTCGCGACCGCCGGGCTGGAGGGCGTCCGCGACGTGGCCGTCGCCGACGGCGTCCCGCTGGCGGCGACCGACGACGGGCTCTACCGGCTGGGTAACGGCTGGCTGCGCGAGCGCGACGGGGCCTTCCGCGCGGTCGCCGCGGGCGGGGGCCACGCCCACGCCGCGACGGCCGACGAGTTCGTCGAACGCGACGGCGAGGCGTGGACGGACGTGGATCTGCCGGTCGAGGGGTCGGTCGTCGACGCCGGCTACGGCGAGTGCGTCTACGCCGTCACCGCCGACGGAACCTTCCTCGTCGGGGCCGACCCGGAGACGACCGCCGACGGCGCCGGCGGCTGGCGTTCGCGCTCGCTCGGCCTCCCCGGCGTGGCCGCGCTCGCGGTGGTCTGAGCGGTCAGTCCTCGTCGCCGTCCCGACCGCGCGCGAGTATCCCACCGACGAGCGCCGCGGCCGCCGTCAGGAGACCGACCCCGTCGCCCGTCCCGCCCGTCGTCCCGGACGGCTGCGTCGGTGACTCCGTCGACGCGTCCGTCGTCGAATCGGTCGGGGAGGCGGCCGGCGGGGGCGTCGGCGTTCGACTCCCCGTTCGGGTCCGCGTGGACGCCGGGTTCGCCGCCGGGGTCGGACTCCGCGTCGGCGTCGGCGCCCGCGTCCGGGTCGGCGTCGACGACCGGGTCGGCGTCGGCTCCGCGACCGGGTACGTCGCGGCGACCCCGGCGTGGTCCGAGGGCCAGACGGTGACCGTCTCGCCGTCGACCGTCGCCTCGACGCGGTCGGCGGGGTCGGCGCCGAGCCGTTCGACCGCGGTCGGGTCGGGGCCGCGCGCGAGCACGTGGTCGACGCGGCTGCCGAGGCGCGGGCGCTCGTTCCGCAGGTCCGACGGCTGACAGCAGGTGTCGCCTGGTTCGGGCGGCGCGACGCTGGCCGCCGCGTCGGTCAACGCGCCGGTCACCGTCTCGTAGGCGTCGCCGCCGGCCCCCGGACCGCTGTTGAGGTCCGCGCCGACGACGACGCCGTCCGCCGCGGGGAGCAGGTCGACGAGTTCCGCGGCCTGGCGCCGTCGGACCGCCGCCTTCGACGATTCGAGGTGCGTCGAACAGGCCGTCAGGGCCGCTCCGTCGACGACGAGGTCGGCCAGGCAGTACCCCCGCCGGAGCGTCACCGTCAGGTCGTCGCCGAGCACCGGGTACCGCGCCCGGGCGTCGTAGCGGCCCGAACGCGTGTCGCGAACGTCCACCCCCTCGCGGACGAGCAGCGCGACGCGGTCGGTCAGGCGCACGTCCAGCCACTCGTCGTCCGCCTCCGCGGGCACGGACACGTCGGTCGTGACGGCGGCGGTCGCCACGTCGTAGCCGGCGTCCCGGTCGGCGAGCGCCGCGGTCACGAGGTCGAGCAGGTCGACGACCGTCTCCCCCTCCCCGTCGGCGAACAGCGGCCGCGTCCGCACGAGCGCGGCCTCCTGGAGCGCGACCACGTCGGCGTCGGCGGCGACCAACCGCTCGGCGATCGCGTCCGCCCGGGCCGCGTACGGGTGGCGCCGCGCCTCGGCGACGAGGTCCCCGGCGATCGACCGCGCCCCGGCCAGCGAGTCGGCGTCGAACAGGTCGAACAGGTCGACGCCGAGATAGCAGTTCCAGGTGGCGACGGTCACCCCCGCGGCGTCGTCCGCGTCGGTCGCGGCGCCCGTCTCGCCGAACGTGTCGCCCGTCCGCTCGCCGGACGCGGCCGCCGACCGACCGACGGCGGTGGTCGCGACCCCCGCCGCACCGGCGAGAACCGCCCGGCGCGTCGGCGAGCGGAGCGGCGAACCGTCCCCGCCGCTCCCGTCACTGCCGTTCCCCCCGTCACCGTCGTTGCCGTCACCGTCACTGCCGTCCCCGTCGCTGCCGTTACCGCCCTCGATCGCGTCGGTCGTCGCGGGCATCGTCGGCCCGTATCCGGCTGTCCCCCTTGACCGTGTCGCGCCAGTTCTCAGCGTCGATTCTGGCGGCTCGCCGTGCCGGTCGCCGCTCCGCTCGGTCGGCCGCGAGCGACCGGCCGGTGCAACCGAAACGGTGTTTACCGGCGAACGCGTCGGCCCCGCACATGATCGTCAGCGGGTCCACGTCACAGGCGTTCGCGGCTGCACTGGCCGACGCGACGGGTCGGGACCTGGCCGCCGTCGAGTACGACCGCTTCCCCGACGGCGAGCTCCAGGCCACGCTCGCCGACTTCGCGGCCGAGGAGGCCGTCGTCGTCGGCTCGACCGTCTCCAGCGACGCCCACGTCGAACTGCTCCAGCTCCAGGACGCCGTCCGCGAGGCCGGCGCGCGCGAGGTGACCACCGTCCTCCCCTACATGGGGTACGCCCGCCAGGACCGGGCCTTTTCCGAGGGCGAGCCGGTCTCGGCCCGCGCCGTCGCCCGCGCCGTCTCGACGGGGACCGACCGGGTGCTCACGGTCAACCCTCACGAGACCGCGGTGTGTGACTTCTTCACCGTGCCCGCAGAGCCGGTCGACGCCGCCGGCCTGCTGGCCGACCCGCTGCCCGACGAGCTGGCCGACCCCCTGTTCCTCTCGCCCGACGAGGGCGCCGTCGACCTGGCGGCGACGACCCGCGACGCCTACGGCCGCGGGGCGACCGACTACTTCGAGAAGGACCGCGACTACGACACCGGCGACGTGACGGTCGAACCCAGCGACGCGGCGGTCGCCGACCGCGACGTGGTGCTGGTCGACGACATCGTCGCGACGGGGTCGACGATGAGCGAGGCCATCGCCGTCCTCGCCGACCGCGGCGCCGCCCGGGTGTTCGTCACCTGCGTCCACCCGATGCTCGCCGCCGACGCCCGGACGAAGCTCGAACGCGCCGGGACGACCGCCATCTTCGGCACCGACACGATCGAACGCCCGGTCAGCGCCGTCAGCGCCGCCCCCGCCGTCGCCGATCGCCTCTGAGCCCGTCGCCGCGCCGACCCGCTCCCCGAAGCACGTGTCAATACCAAAACCTATAAGCCGGGTGTACGTGAGGTAGCAGATAACACGGAGCAATGACGGGACACACGCAAGGCACTTCGGGGACGACGGAGGGAGCGCCGCTGGGGACGCTCGACCCGGACTCGGTCGAGCGGATAGACGTTCATCTCGAGCGGGCGCTCGACGCCGAGGACACCGATCGGAAGGACTTCCACGTGCGCCACGCCAGACAGCTGCTCGAAGCCTGTCGGGAGTAACTCACTCCGAGCGGGTTCTGACTCGGATCCGACCGTCGCCCGTGACGGTCACGTCCGTCCCCGCGTAGTCGATCGTGACTCTGACCGACAGCGGGTCGCCCGAGCGGACGAGCATGTCCAGCGCGTCCGCGTCGGCGACCTCCTGCACCGGCGGGAGCGCCGTCACGCTCCGGTTCGTGACCGCCGCGACGGCCTCCGCGACCGCGATGCTCGGGGAGTCCTCCTCGTCCCAGTCGTAGTGGTCGAACGTGACGGCGTTGGACCCGTTGCTGTGTGCGTCGCCGCCGTCGTCCCCCTGCTTTTCGTCTCTCATGTGTCGGTTCCCGATTGACGATGCCGGCCGCCCGGATCTGTGACCAGCAATACACGTCACTACGTTCCCCTGTCGCATATGCCTTGTGTCGCCAGATATCAGTAGTGAAATTAACTGTCGACAGCGCAGAACCCGTCAAACGGCTGTAGCGTGGCGTTTCGTCGTCAATTATTGATGTAATCGTAATCGGATCTCTGAGGCAGGAGAAACCGGTCGGACGAACCGGGCTCGTCCCTCGCGTCGGCCGCCGAAGAGCCGGGCCCGCGGCCCCCGCCAGTCCCACTTGGCGCCGGGGTTCGTGACGGCGCCGTTGGCGGCCGAGCCGAAGTCGCGGTGGTAGGTTTCCACCTTTTTCCGTACGGAGGTGTCCTCGCTCGCTCCCGCTCGCTGCGGGCACCCCCGACGCAAAAAGATGGGGCAAAAAACGGGTCTCGCTCCACTCGACCCGGAGAACCGGCGGCCTGCGGCCGCCGGACGTTCCCGATCTACTCCCACTTGGCGCCGGGGTTCGTGACGGCGCCGTTCGCCGCGGACCCGAAGTCGCGGTGGTATTTGGCGAGCACGCCCGACTCGTAGGTCGGGTCGGGGTCGTAGTCTTCGAGGCGGTCCTCGATCTCCTCGTCGGTCAGGTCGACGGAGAGTTCGAGGTCGTCGATGTCGATGGTGATCCGGTCGCCGTCCTCCAGCGCGGCGATGGGGCCGCCGACGTACGCCTCGGGGGCGACGTGACCGATGGAGAACCCGCGGGTCGCGCCGGAGAACCGGCCGTCGGTGAACAGCGCCACGTCGTCGGCGTGGCCCTGGCCGGCCACCGCGCTGGTGACGCCGAGCATCTCGCGCATGCCGGGGCCGCCGCGGGGCCCCTCGTTGCGGATGCCGATCACGTCGCCGGACTCGACCTCGCCCTCCTGGACGTAGCGCATCGCCTCGCTCTCCTCGTCGAAGATGCGGACGGGGCCCTCGTGGTGGAGGTGGTCCTCGCCGGTGATCTTGATGACCGCGCCGTCGGGCGCGAGGTTCCCGGTCAGGATGCGGATGGCGCCCTGCTCGTTTTTCGGCTCGTCGACCGTGTAGAGGTAGTCGACGTCGAGGTCCTCGATGGCCGGCGGGTCGACCCGTTCGAGTTCCTCGGCGATGGTATTACCCGTCACCGTGAGCGCGTCGCCGTGGAGCAGATCGTTGTCGTGCAGTTCCTTCAGGACGACCGGAACGCCGCCGACCTCGTGGAGGTCGTTCATGAAGCGCTCGCCGCCGGGCTGGAGGTCGGCGATCTTCGGCGTCCGCCGGCTGATCTCGTTGAAGTCCTGGATATCGAGGTCGACGCCGGCCTCGGCGGCCATCGCGAGCAGGTGGAGGACGGCGTTCGTGGAGCCGCCCACGGCGACCTGCATGGCGATGGCGTTCTCGAACGACTCCCGGGTGAGGAAATCGGAGGGGCGGCGCCGCGCCTCGACGACCTCCGTCGCGAGCTCGCCGGCGCGGCGGGCCACCTCGTAGCGCTCCTCGTCTTCGGCGGGCGGCGAGGCCGACCCCAGCGGCGCGAAGCCGATCGTCTCGGAGACGGAGGCCATCGTGTTGGCGGTGAACATGCCGCCACAGGAGCCCGCACCGGGACAGGCCTGCCGTTCCATCTCGTCGAGTTCGGCCTCGGTCATGTCGCCGTCGGCGACGGCGCCGACGCCCTCGAACATGTTCTGGATGGTGATCTCCCGGCCGTCGTGCTCGCCGGGCATGATCGACCCGCCGTAGAGGAACACGGAGGGGAGGTCGGTGCGGATGGCGGCCATCATCATCCCGGGCATGTTCTTGTCGCAGCCGCCCACGGTGACCAGGCCGTCCATGCGCTCGCCGAAGCTCACGAGTTCGACGGAGTCGGCGATGATCTCCCGGGAGATCAGCGAGGCCTTCATCCCCTCGGTGCCCATCGAGATGGCGTCGGAGATGGTGATCGTGCCGAACTCGATCGGCATGCCGCCGCTCTCGTCGATGCCCTCGTAGGCGGCGTCGGCCACGTCGTCGAGGTGGACGTTACAGGGCGTGATGTCCGCCGCCGGGTTGGCGACGCCGACCATCGGCGAGGAGAGATCCTCGTCGTCGTAGCCCATCGCGCGGAACATCGCGCGGTGGGGCGCCTTCTCGACGCCCTCTGTCACTTCCGTGCTCGGGAAGTCCTCGGGTTTCCCGCTACCCTCTCCGTCCGCACCGTCGTCACGCGGTTCCGGCTCCTGTTGGCTCATACCCCTGAGTCGTCGCCAGCGCCCTAAACCGTTTTCTACCGCGTGGTGTCCCGTCTCACTCGGCGACCGAACCGGTTCGGACCGGGTGGCAGCCGCGGACGGAGGTGGGCGGCCGCGCCGCCGTCCGCCCCGACTCCCGTACGGGTCGGTAGCGCGCTCGCCCGCGGGCGCCGTCATGCGCGTGTCTGACGGGTAGTTTTGTAGGACGGCCGACGAGGATCGGCTATGCCCAGTCTCTCGGAGGCCTACGACCGCGGGGAGTGGACCGGGCGCGACCCGCGGCGCGTGTCGGCGGGCGGGGCCCTGTTCGCCGTCGGCGCGCTCGCCGTCGTGAGCGCCATCCTCGTGTTGACGACGGACTTGGCGGCTGTCTTCGACGCGACGAGTACGACCGACGCCCGCCGCGTCGCCGGCGCCCTCGCCGGGCTGGGGATCCCGGCGATGTTCGTCGGCGTCGTCGCCGTCCTGCCCGCCAGCCGCCGCGAGCGACTCGGCGCGCTCGCCGGCGCCGCCATCACCGTCGCCGGCGTCGTGATGTACTGGCGCGTCTACCCCCAGCGGTGGGTCGAGGCCAGCGACTCGATGGCCTTCCCGACCGCCATGCTGTACTTCGTCGGCGGGAGCGTCGCGCTGTGGTTCGTCCTCTCGGCCGTCGCCTCGTTCAAGCTCCGCAACAACCCCCAGGGGACCGTCCGCCTGGAGGTCACCCGCCAGGGCGAGACCGAGGAGATCCACGTCACCCGCAGCGAGTACCAGCGCTACAAGCGCGCGGTCCAGGGCGACGCCGACAACAGCGAGGCCGTCGCCGAGGAACTGCGCGCGCTCCACCGGGACTGACACCGCTTCCGCTCGCGTCGTCTCTACCGGTCTCGACGCCGACAGCGCCGCGAACGGCGCCGCCCCGCCTCGCCCACCAACTTTTATGATAGACACGGCGTAACACGATCGTGTGATGAGTCTCAGGGATCGACCGTCGAGAGGGTCGAGTACGGGACGGACCGCGAAGACGACGCTGACGCGCGCGCTGGCGCGGGTGCAGGACCACGTTCGAACGTGGCCGCGGCGGTACGTGGAGATGCGCACGGCGGCCGTCCGCGAGCGGTAGCCGACCGATTGTCCCCAGGTTCGAGCGCCGGCCAGTGGCGACGCCGGCCCGCTGACCGTCGGCTTTATTCGACGGTAGGGACAACGAGCGGTCGATGCGAATCGAGCCCATCCACGCCCGGTACCCCTGGCGGGGGGAGTCGCGACAGGCCGTCGGCGAGGCCGGCGTCGACCTGTCGGCCGTGGTCGCCGAGGACGACGCCGTCGTCTCCCGCGGGGTCGAGCGCGTGGTCTGGGCGCTGGAGGACGGCACCGTCGGTGACGCCCACGACGTCGACCGGGTCGAACTGCTCTCCTATCCGGTCGCGCGCGTGCTCGTCTCGCTCGTCGACGAGCACGTGCTCACGCGCAAGTACGCCCAGGCCGAAGCCACCGCCGCCCGCGAGCGATTCACCACCGACTTCGCCGACACCACGGAGCTCAAGTCCGCCAGCAAGCCACGGCTCACGCTCCCGGAACTGCTCGCGGAGTTCGACCTGTCCGGTCCTATCCGGGCGGTCGACGGGAGCGTCGGCGACGGCTCGGCCGTCGTCAGCGACGGCCAGTCCCGCGAGTTCCGGGTCGAAGTCGGGACCTACCTCGACCTGGCCGCCGACCAGCGGGGCGACGAGTGGCGGCTGGTCAACCGGGCCCTGTCCGACGGCGAGGTGCTGATCGACGGCGAGGAGCTGGTCGCGCTGTTGCGCCAGGCGGTCCGCCACCGCGTCGACGACGGACTGCCCCTCTCGGTGCCCGACGCCATCGCCGACGAACTCGCCGCGGAGGCCGAGGGGTTGCGCGAGCGGCTCTCGGAGCTGGACCTCACTCGCGACATCGACACCGTCGTCCCCGAACTGTTCCCGCCCTGCATGAAACACCTCCTCGACCAGGTCCAGCAGGGCGAACACCTCGAACACCACTCCCGCTTTGCCATCGCTTCCTTCCTGACCAGCATCGGCATGACGACCGACGAGATCGTCGACATCTTCCAGGTCAACCCGGGCTTCGGCGAGGAGGCGACCCGCTACCAGGTCGACCACATCCGCGGGGCGACCAGCCCGACCGACTACTCGCCGCCCGCCTGCGCGACGATGCAGTCCTACGGCGACTGCGTCGGTAAGGACGACATCTGTAAAGAGGAGATCAACGAGTCCCACCCCCTGAACTACTACGAGTATCAACTCGACGAGGCCGAGGAGGACGACCTGACCGACTGGCGCGAAGCGCGCGAGGAAGGGGAAGAAGACGCCGAGGACGGGGAGGGCGAGGACGGAGCGAGCGAAGACGCCGAGAACGGAGAGGACGAGAACGGAGGGGACGAGGCCGAAGACGGAGCGGCCGAGGACGGAAACGAAGCCGAACCGGCGGAGGACGCCGAAGCCTGAACGGTTCCGGCGGAGCGGTGGACGGCGGCTACTCGTCGTCGAAGTCCGCCCGGTAGAGGATCAGTCCGGCGACGGCCATGATGAGGACGAACAGGCCGACGACGCCGACCATGACGAGCCCTCCGTCGGGCTGGAGCACGGGCGCGGCCGAGCCGTTGCCGGTCGCGTTGCCGGGGTCGGCGTAGTTGGAGCTGACGAAATAGGCCGCACCGACGAACAAGACGACCGAGGCCGCCGAGATCCCGAGTTCGACGGCGAACTTCCGGTCGATTTCCATGGCCGTGGCTTTCCCCGGCCCGGGCAAAAGCGCTTCGAAGCGCGCGTTCACCGGCCGCCGACCGGGGGCGGACGCGGCGGGGTCGTCGACCGTCCCCCTCACGCGCGCACACCCGCGACGGACTTAGGTGCGCTCGGCACCTACGTTTCGAGTGGACGCAGTCGCGAGAAACACCAGCGTCCGAACGCATATGTCCGAAACACGTACCCCTACCCAGGTCCGGAGAACTGCACTCGCACCGGACGTTCGACGGCTCGACGAGCGGGCCGCGCGCGCCTGGACCGAGCGCATGGCCGTCCGCCCGCTGGGCGGCGGCCGCTACGCCGTCGACAGCGCCAGCGGCGCGACCTACGTCGTCGACCTCCCCGCGGGCACCTGTACCTGCCCCGACCACCAGCTCCGCGGCGAGCGGTGCAAGCACCTCCGCCGCGTCGGCATCGAGATCACGACCCGCCGCGTGCCCGCGCCCGGCAAGCGCGCCGCCGTCTGCGACGCCTGCGGCGTCGACACCTTCGTCCCCGAACGCGAGGGACCGCCCGACCTCTGCGGGGCCTGCCGGCTCGAACCCGGCGATGTCGCACGCGACCGCGAGGCCGACGACCGCCTCGTCGTCGCCCGCGTCACACCGGCCCGGGCGAGCGAGGTCCTCATCGAGGGCGTCGGCGAGACCGTCGCCGACTACGCCACCAACGAGGGCTACCCCGCCGACGATCTCGTGGTCGAAGCGGTGTATCTGGGCGACCTCGCCCGCCGGGAGTCGCCGCGCCGCTACTCGTTCCCCCTGTCGCGGCTGGAGCGGGTCGACGACGCCGAAATCGTCGACCGGAATCTGCGCGAGCGCGTCACTGGCTGAGAGCGACGATGCTCTGTCCGTGCGCTCGTTGAGTAGTTGATTCTGGCCGTTCTCGTTTGGAAGGAAGTCTGATGAACCTGACCGCACTCAACGGTGAGCGATGAAAGCCCTCAACGCGCTCGCGGTCGCTGAGGCGGGATATCCGCGCTCTCGGCACCGCCCGCGCGGATAGTGCCCGCTCAGGCGACTGAACTGCACGCAAGCGCGCCTCGCCCTTTCAGTCCGCCAGGGACAGCAACCGCACCGCCCCGCACAGCAACCGCAGACGGCCACGACCCTCCCCAGCCGATTCGCGACACACGAGTCGCGAATCCCTCGCGCGACTAGTTCGAGCGGCCCGCCACGAGGCGGGCACGCTCGACAGCGCACGCCACCGCAACCGCACCGCTACCTACATCACCTGTCCTGACCGTCCGGCTCGAAGCGACCGAGTCGTCCGGCCTTTTCACCCCTGTTCTGTCGGACGGAGTTTCCCCACCGTGTCGATCGCCCGACGAAACGCACCCGCGAGAACGACGCCCTCACATGAAGTCGGCGATGCCGGACTGCTTGTTCGTGTCGTCCTCGAAGACGCGGTTGATCGACCGTTCGAGGACCTCCAACCGCTGTTTCGTGTAGGTGCGACAGCCGAACTCCTCGGCGACGCGGGTGGCGGTCTCGATGTACTTGTTGACCGAGCCCTCGTGGACGGTGAGGTTCACGCGACCGCCGCACTCCCGGCAGTCGCCCGACAGCGGCATCCGCCGGTACTTCTCGCCGCAGTCGAGACAGCGCACGTCCTGCCGGGAGAACGCGCGGAGGTTCCCGATCAGGTCCGGCAGGAAGTGGTACTCGATGATGCGCTCGGCCACGTCCGTCTCGTCGACCGCCCGGATCTTCCGCGAGAGGTTCAACTGGGCGTCCATCTTGTCCTCCATCGACCCCAGCGTCTTGTACGCCGACAGATCCGGCCCGGCGGCGATGTTGGTGGTGTCGTGGGTGTGGTCGAAGCCCGTATACTCCTCGTCGGTCCCCAGCGTCTCCTCCGCGATGGTCATCACGTCCTCCACGTCCTCCGGGTCGGCGAGTTCGCGGGTCGCCTCGTAGAACTCCTTGGGGTACTCCCGCATGATGTCGACGTTGTGCGCCTCGTCGTCGATCTCGGCGGGGTCGATCCGCGAGGACATGACGAGCGGGGCGTCCATCTGCCCGCCGCGCTGGTCCGGGAGGAACTGCTTCGAGAAGTTGAGCAGCCCGTCCATCAGAAGCATCACACAGTCTTCGTCGCCGTCACATTGCTTTGCCGACAGGTCTTCGGCGATGAGCGAGTGGGTCTCGGCGACGGTGAGACAGTACACGTGGTCGACGTCCGACTCGGTGTAGGAGACCGACTGCACCGGATCGAGGTGGTATCCGTCCGAACCACCGTCGAAGACGTAGGCGTGACGTCCGGTGGACTTCCGCCCGTCGACCTGTCGGCGCAGCCGGTCGTCCTTCTCGGTGAGGTGGAACCCGACGCGGTCGGCGAACCGGACGGCGTCGTCCCGAGAGACGTGAAGTTCGTAGCTGTGACGTGAGAGCGCATCGCCGTCCTCGTCGTAGAAGTCCGGGAACGCGTCCGAAAGTGCCACCGGCTCCGTGTGATTCACCGTCGCGGTGATACCCAGCCGAGTCAGCAGTGCGAGCACGTCGGACTTGAGTTCCGGACTCACCGTCGTCGCCGAGACGCGAGGCGCTTGGTCGTCTGCGGTGCCATCACCGCTGAAGTACCCGGCGAGATAGGCGCCGACGATCCGGTCGGGCGCGTCGAAGATGCACTGCGGGACTCGCTTGGTGTGAGCGAAGACGCCCGCATCCAGCACCGTGTCGAAGAATCCGCGGAGCAATCTGCCCGAGGCCGTGACCTTCGCGTGATTCTCGACGTACGGGTCGGCGCCGAACTCCTCGGTCAACACGTCGAGGAAGAACTGTCGGGCTTCCTCGTCCGTGCCGCAGACCGTCGTCTGATGGATCGTCCCCTTCGGAGTATCCTGGGCCCGGGCGAATCCCTCGGCGGCGTAGTAGCCGAGCAGCGTCGCGACTCGCTCGTTGAGCGTGACGTGCCGGTCGATTTCAGTCCTGTCGTGTTTGACGCCCAGCGTCGCGTCCTCGGGGACGAACGCGAGCAGGTCCTCCGTGGAGTCGAAGAACTCGCTCAGCAGTGTGACCGGAATACTCTCACGGTAGAGATAGTTACTCAGCGTCTTCTTCGTGAGGCCGAGGTGGTCGGCGGTGCTCTGGAGCGGATAGAAGCGACCGCCCCATTCGTCGGCGAGCCGGCGTTCGAACCGCTCGTACAGCCGCTCTTTGTCGAGGCCTTTGACCATCAGTCGGTCGTCGTCGACGACATCGGACTCGACGAACGCCTCCAGGAGATCGAACCGCTTCGGCTCGTCGGCCGGACCGGTGCTATCGAGATCCTTCGGCGTGACGAGACAGTCGGAGTCGTCGAGTTTCCCCGCGGGGACGGAGACCATCCGGCCGAGATCCGGTTCGTAGATGTGAACGTCGTGATCCGGCGTCACGGTCAACTCCCGGCCGGATTCGGTACGGACCTCGACGAGGTGGTCCGGTGCAGGATGCTTGCTGAGCGCCTCGACGGACTGGGTCGACTGCGAACCACCGTTGTCGAACGAGGGGACGGACAGTTCGCCGTCGAGATGGTCGAGGTCGTCGACGAGCGTTCCGAAGTCGTCGCGCTCGGCACGGTCCGGATCGAGATACCCCTCGACGACCGTCTCGATCGACTCGTGGTTGAGCGCACCGCCCTCGTCCTCGTACCACACCTTCGTCTCCGGGTGGAAGCAGTTCCTTCTCTTAGCGGCGTGGAAATAGGGGTGAGCGTACCCGACTGCTGCTGTCGTGAATCCGACAACTCGGCCGACCGTCGCGGCGCTCGTGTGGGGCGCCATCCCGAAGACGAGCTCCCCCACGAGGTCGTCGCGCTCCTCCAGATTGTAGAACGGTTCGAGGCCGTAGTACGACTCCAGGAGGTCGTCGACGAAGTCGGCGGTCTTGAGCATGTGCTCGGCGGCGCCCTCCGAGAGCACCACGTCCTGGACGTTGAGTTCGACCAGCTGATCGTCGTGCTGGAGCGGCTGGCCGTGGATGTCCTCCTCGTAGCCCAGCGCCCGGAACGCCTCGGCGGTCACGTCGAGTTCGGACGGGCGCACCGCGGTGACGGGCAGGTCGGTCATGTCGTAGCGGACGGTGCCGTCCTTGAACGCCGAGACGCCGTGTTTCGCCCGGAGGACCCCCTTCTCCATGGGCTCGGGCGTCTTCTGCTCGGAGGAGAGCCCCTTCACCGCCTTGAGCGCGTCGTAGGCGGTGGGGCGTTCGTTGAGGTTCGCGAGTGCGGATTTGAACTCCGAGTTGATGTCGACGACCGTCGTCTGGGTGGGTCGGGCGAGCGTCTCGCAGCGGCTACACTCCGCGCGGCCGGACTCGTCGGGTTCGACCTCGTGGTCGCAGTCCGGACAGACGTAGACGGCCTCGCAGACGCCGCCGCAGTCGGGACAGCGGGGTTTGTACGTGCGCTCGCCGCAGTCGGTACACTCCTGGCGGCCGACTTCGAGTTCGACCTTCCCCTGGCTGTCGTCGTAGCTGTCGCCGGCGACGGCGGCGTCCCCGACCTTCCGCTGGGAGCCGCCGGCCTCGCCGATGGGGAACAGGGTGTGGACCGCCGGCGAGAGGTCGCGCTTCTCCGACTTCTCCGGGCGGCCCATCCGGTTGCCGATGCGGGTGGGCGCCCGTTCGCGGACCGGGAACGGGGCGATCTCGTTGACCGCCTCGACGGCGTTGGCGCCGTCCTCCGTGGAGGCGGCCGACGACGCCAGCTGCGCGTCGCTGGCTTCGCCGCCGCCGTAGGCTCGCGCGCGGTCGGAGAGGTCGTCGGGCGCCCAGTCGCGTTCGAGCGAGTCGGAAAAGCCGAGCGTCCGCACGAGCGGGCGCCAGTCCGGGACCACGAGCGTGTCCTCGGTCTGGGTGTGCTCGACGAGGAGGTGTTCGACGGCCTCGCGGACCGCCTCCGAGCGTGGGAGCACGAGGTCGCCCGCCGCCGCGGCGCCCGCGTCGCGGTCGTGGCCGTCCGTGGCGGCGTCGTGCTGGGTCTCGGCCGTGCCGTCGCTGCCGTCCTCACCGTCGCCGTCGTCCGGGTCCCGCACGACGGCGCCGTCCGTCTGGGCGATGCGCCCCTGGTCGACGGCGTCGGCGAGCGCGCACACCTCGTCAACCGACAGGTCGTGCCAGCAGTAGGTGTACTTGGGGTGGAGCGGCGCGTCGTAGTCGTCGGCCCACGCCAGGGCCTCCTCGGCGCTGGGATCGGAGAGGTCCACGTCGAGCGAGTCGCGCATCGCCTGCACGTCGGCGCCGGCGTCGTCGAACTCCTGGGCCCACCACTCGACGGTGTAGGAGGCGGGCGCGAGCGGGTGGTTGTTCTCGACGAACTCGCCGTAGTTGACGAGGTACTCGCCCAGGTCGATCACCTTCTCGACGCCGTTTCGCACCGCCAGGGCCTCCTCGGGGTCGTCGATGCGCCGGACCTCACCGTTGGCGAGTCGGACCGTCGGTCCCTCGATGGTGTCGACGGGGACGACGCCGGCCGCCTTGCCGGGCCGTTCGGTCTTGATCTGGGTCCCAGTGGCGAGGAAGTCGTCGACGAGGTGCATCGTCGCCGGGTGGACGCCCGCGGTCGCGTTGCCGTGGTTGCGCGCCCGGCCGTAGCGCAGGCGAAAGCCCCCGGCCTCGCTCGGGTGGGAGAAGACCGGACGGCCGGCGATGAGGTCCCGGAGGAACTTCTTCGAGGGGTCCAGCCGGGGCGGTCCCGCGGGCTCGTCGCCCGCTTCGTCCCCGTCGCCGTCGGCCGCCTCCTCGGTCTCGTCGTCCTCGCCGTCCTCCGCCTCGTCCCCGTCGCCGTCGTCACCTATGGTGCCGTCGATGAGGTCCTGCAGCCACGGCCAGTCGACCTCGTCCAAGTTGCGGGTGTAGCGCTGGATCTTCGGGGCCTTCAGCGCGATCCCCTCGGCCATGACGAGACACATCCCCCCGCGGGCGGAGTTGGAGTCGATCCGTTCCAGATCCCGGTAGCCCGACACCTCCTCGTCGCCGGTGGCCTCCCCGTCGAGCATGATCGGCATGTGCTCGGCGATGAACTTGCTCTCCTTCTCCTTGGGGGAGTACTGCAGCCCGGTCTCCTTGTCGTAGAGGTCGATCTCCTCGGCGTAGCGACCGATCTCGTCGTCGCGTGCCTTGTACTGGTCGATGCCGAGCATCGCGCGGGCGTAGTCGGCGACCAGCACCGAGAGCGCCTGGGCGGTCCCGCCGGCCGAGCGGATCGGACCGGCGTAGTAGACGTTGACGAACTCCGTGCCGTCGTCGTTCTCCAGGATCTCGACGCGGTCGATCCCCTCGATGGGCGCGGCGACGACGCCCTCGGTCAGCAGCGCGACCGCCGTTCGAACGGCGCCTTCGATCTTGCCCGCTCGGGAGTCGTAGTCGCCCACGTCACCGTCGACGAAGTCCGAGACGAGTTCGAGCGCGGCCTCCTCCCTGCTCATCTCGCCCTCTAGCTCGCGGACGCGCTCGGCGACGCCGTCGATGCCGAGGATGTTCTCGACGCGGTCGGCCATGTCCCGGGCGACGGGGATCTCCACCTCGTCGGCGGGGTCGCCGCCCACCTCGCGGGCGCGCTCGGCCACGTCGAAGGCCTCGTCGAGTCCCGACTCCAGTCGTTCGAAGTAGCGTTGGTCCTCCGGTTTCATCGTCGCGTCCCTCCGTTCATCGTTCCTCGTTCATCGTGTCTCGCCCGCCTCACAGCGGCCACAGGTCCAGCGCGGTCTCCTCGTCGTACTCCCGGTCCAGCTCCGCGTCGAACTCGCGGACGTACAGCTCGCCCGCGAAGACGGTCGCGCTGTCGAGGTGGCCCGCCAGCGTCGTCCCGTCCGCCCGCGAGAGGACGGCGTGGGTGTGGGCGAACGGCTCGCCGTCCAGCTCGGAGACGTTGCCGACGCAGGCGGCCATCTCCAGCGGCTCGTCGAAGGTCTCCGGGTAGTACTCCTCGTCGTCCTGGTCGTAGTACAGGATCTCGGCGTCCTGCACGGCGCCGAGACCGAAGAAGAAGGCCGCGTCGACGCCCTCGTCGGCGGCGAAGGCCTCGATCTGGGCTCGCCAGTCGCCCCCGTGGTCCAGGCGGGCGACGAACTCGCGGGCGCCCTCGACTTCCAGATAATCCATACCCACACCAGCGAGTGGCTCGACAAAAAACGTTCCGAGCGGCGCCGCGCCCGCGCCCGCCGTCGACCGGGGTCGCGACGAACGGAGACAGCCCTTCCCCCACCGCCGGGCTTGAAGACGGCGGGGTTCGAACGGGACGCCATGGATCTCGACCTGACAGGCCAGACCGCACTGGTGACCGGCGGCGGCCGCGGCAACGGCCGCGCGATCGCCCTCGAACTCGCCGAGCACGGCGCCGACGTGATCGTCAACGACCTCGACGAGGACGTGGCGAAAGACACCGCGGCGACCATCCGCGACCGCGACGACGACAGCGACGCCGTCGGCGTCGCCGCCGACGTGACCGACGAGGCCGAAGTGCAGGCGATGGTCGAACACGGCGTCGAGGAACTCGGGAGCGTGGACATCCTCGTCAACAACGCCGGCGTCGGCAACGCCGGGCCGTTCCTCGACGAGGATTACGACGACGACTTCCGGCTGAACATCGAGGTGCATCTGTTCGGCTCGATCAACTGCACGCGCGCCGTCGTCGACGGCATGGTCGAGGACGGCTACGGCAAGATCATCAACATCACGTCGATCCACACCAAGAACGCCGTCGGACAGTCCCCGCAGTACGACGTGGGCAAGTGGAGCCTCCTCGGCCTCACCAAGAGCCTCGCGCTCGAACTCGGCCACGAGGGTATCAGGGTGAACGCCGTCGCCCCCGGCTGGGTGAACACCCGCATGACCGAGGGGTTCTCCGAGGCCGTCACCGAGCAGATCCAGGATCTGAACCCCCTGGGCCAGTTCGCCGAACCCGAGGACATCGCCAACGGCGTGACCTTCCTCGCCTCGCCCGCCGCCGACTACGTCAACGGCCACGAACTCCGCGTCGACGGCGGCCAGGTCCCCATCCCCGACTGGCGGCTGGACAACCGATAGGGCGGGAATCGACCACCGACTCTTGAACCGGCGCGCGCTGTCGAGCGTGCCCGCCTCGTGGCGGGCCGCTCGAAACAGTCGCGCGAGGGATTCGCGACTCGTGTGTCGCGAATCGGCTGGGGAGGCTCGTGGCCGTCTGCGGTTGCTGTGCGGGGCGGTGCGGTTGCTGTCCCTGGCGGACTGAAAGGGCGAGGCGCGCTCGCGTCGATAGTCGCCTGAGCGGGCACTATCCGCGCGGGCCGTGCGGAGAGCGCGGATATCCCGCTCAGCGACCGCGAGCGCGTCGAGGGCTTTCAACGCCTGTTGTCTCCCGCAGTCGGTATCACTCCTAACGAGCGGGTCGAGGGCGTTCGACGCTCTCCAGCGAATCCAGTCGAGCCACCCACTACGAGACACGAATCCATAGCCACTCAGGCGTCTCGCGAGTGAATCGGTCCGTCACCCGCACGAAGATGCCCGCCAGAGCGACCGTTCCGGACCGCGAGCACCTCCGCGACGACGCTGTGGGCGACCTGCGCGGGGCTTCCCCCGCCCAAGTCCAGGCCGACCGGGGCGTAGATCCGGTCGCGGTCCCGTTCGTCCAGTTCGACGCCGTCGTCGGCCAGCGCCGCGCGCAGCCGGTCGAAGCGCTCGGCCGGCCCGAGCACGCCGATGTAGCCGACGGGCGTATCCAGTAGCTCCCCGAACGCCACGCGGTCGTCGACGAAGTTGTGCGTCATCAGCACGACCGAATCCTCGGGTCCGAAGTCGACGGCCCCGCGCAGGTCCCGCGGCGAGGTCGCGACCACTCGGTCGGCCCGCGGGAAGCGATCGCTCGTCGCGCGACCGCCGCGGAAGCCGACGACGGTGACCCGAAAGCCCGCCGACCGCGCCGACTCGACGACCGGCCGAACGTCCGCGTTGCTCCCGACGACCACGAGCCGCGGCGCCGGCGCCAGGCGCTCGACGAACAGCCGAACCGTTCCGCCCCCCGTTTCGGCTCGAACCGAACGGGTTCCGTCCACGTCGTCGGGGACCGCCGCGACGACCGCCGGCGGGAGCGAGCCGGCGGCGTCGCTCTCGCCGTCCCCGCGCTCGCCGTCCGACCCGCTCGCGCCGTCCGCTCCCACCGCCCCGCCCTCGATCCACCGGTCGCCCACCGCGACGCGGTCGTCCTCGCTCTCGACGGCGACCGCGGTGGTCCGCCCCCCGTCCAGTTCGTCGGCGGTCGCGACGAGCGGCCGGTGACGCTCCCCGAGCGGTTCGAGCAACAGGTCGACGACGCCGTCGCAGCCGACACCGAGACCCCACGTCTCGTCCGACCGGAGGTCGAACCGCTCGACGCGGGCCGACCCGTCGGCCAGCACGTCGCTCGCCAGGTCGACCACCGAGTCGGCGAGGCAGCCGGCGGTCACCGAGCCCGCACCGGTCGAGTCCGGGTCGGACTCCGCTCCGGCGTGGGTCCCCGACTCGCCACCGGCCGCTCCACCGTCGGGGGCGACGACCATCTTCGCGCCCGGCCGCCGGTAGGCTCGGCCGTCGACGGCGACGACCGTCGCCAGGACCGCCGGCTCGCCCGAATCGAGATACTCCCGTGCGGTCGCGCGGACCGCGGGCTCGGGCGCCGACCAGTCCGACTGGACCCGGTCCCCGGTCATGCCGTCAGAGTGTCGCCGGCGACCCGCTCGGCGGCCGTCTCCAGCGCGCGAGCGACGTACGCCTCCAGCAGTTCCCCGCGGAACTCGCCGGAGGCGTAGGCGTCCGAGCGGAGTCGCTCGGCGTCGATGTCGTCCGGCGCCTCGCTCGCCGCGGCGTCGATCGCGGTCGAATCGAGCGGTCCGTCGGCGAGCGCGCCCTCGACCGACGAGAGGCGAACCGCCCGGTCGACCGCGCCGGTCGCGGCGACGCGCGCGCTCGAAACGGTCTCCTCGCCGCCCGCGTCGTCGCTCGCACCGCCATCTCCGCCCGCGTCGCCGTCCGTCTCGACGACGGCGGCGACGCCGACCATCGCGTACCCCGTCGCCGGATGGATCTTCTTCGCGTACGCGAAGCCCGCCTCGCCGGTGTGCGGGAAGCGGACGCCCGCGAGGAGTTCCCCCCGCTCGACCGCCGTCTCGCCGTCGCCGCGGAAGAAACCGGTCGCGGGGACCTCCCGCTTGCCGTCCTGGTTGCGCAGCAGGACCGTCGCGTCGCTCGCCAGGACGGCCGCCGGCAGGTCCGCGCCGGGGTGGGCCTCCGCCAGGTTCCCGCCGATCGTCCCGCGATTTCGGATCTGCAGGTCCCCCACCTCGCTCGCCGCCTCGGCCACCAGCGGGACGGTCGACCGCACCGCCCCGGAGTCGGCGATCGTCGCGTAGGTCGTCAGCGCGCCGATGACCGTCCGGTCGTCCAGCGCGTTGACCGCGTCGAGCGCGGGGACGTCGAGGTCGACGACCACGTCCGGCGCCCGCCCTTCCGTCTTCATCGCCGGGACGAGGCTGTGACCGCCGGCCAGGATCTCCACGTCCGCGCCGGCGTGTCGCTCCAGCGCGTCCAGCGCCTCGCTCACCGACTCGGCCCGCTCGTAGTCGAACTCGGCCGGGAACATCTCAGTCCTCGGCCTCCGCTCGCGGTCGGTCGGTTCGCTCGTCGGGCTCGTCGTCCGACGCGGTCGAACCGTCGGCGGTACCATCCGCCGGCTCGGCCTCCCCGTCCGCGTCCCGCAGCCGCTCGGCGGCGGTCTCCACCGCGTCGACGATGTTCCCGTAGCCGGTGCAGCGGCAGACGTTGCCCTTCAGCGCTTTCCGGATCTCGGTGCGCGAGGGGTCGGGGTTCTCGGCGAGCAGCTGGTGGGTCGTCGCGAGCATGCCGGGCGTGCAGTAGCCACACTGCAGGCCGTGCTCGTCGTGGAACGCCTCCTGAACGGGGTCGAGCCCGTCGTCGGCGAGGCCGGCCGCGGTCGTCACGTCGCTCCCGTCGGCCTGGACCGCGAGGACGGTACAGGACTTGACGGTGTCGCCGTCCACCTCGACCGTGCAGGCGCCGCACTTGCCGCTCTCGCAGCCGACGTTCGGCGCCGTGTATCCGAGGTCGTCCCGCAGGGCGTGGACCAGCAGCGTCCGCGACTCGACGGTCAGGGCCTCCTCCGTTCCGTTCACCGTGAGAGAGATATCGTGTGTCGACATGCAGAGAGTGCTTGTCCCGACAACGGTAGCGAGCGAGTAAAGTGTTGGTCCCCCGCCGGAGCGCCTGGACCCGACGAGAGGGTCAACCTTCGATTTCCAGGATCCCCACGTAGTCGCCGCCCGCCGGGTCCAACCCCTCGTCCGGTTCCAGCGTATCGACGAGGTTCCACGGCGTCTCGCCGGCCAGCTCGGCCATCGTGTCGGGCGCGGCCATCAGGTAGTCGAACCACGGCGTCGCGAGCCGCTCGTGGCGGACGCGCATCCGGAGCGCGCCGGGGAGCCGACCGCGCTCGCGGTTCATCTCGTGGTACGCGAGGTGGTGCTCGTCGTCGGTCGCCACCGGGTCGCGGCTCTGGGCGACGAGCGTCGCGTCGTCGGTCGCCACCGTCGCGAGGTCCCGGAGCCGGTCGGGCGCCGTCTCGGCGGTCCCGGCGAGCCCGAAGTTGTTGCCGAGCATCAACACCGTGTCGAACGTGCCGGGGTCGAACTCGTCGGCCACGTCGGCCACGTCGACCACGCGGGCGTCCTCGACGCCGCGGTCGCGGGCCACCTCGACCGCGCCCGGGGACACGTCGATGGCGGTCACGTCGTGGCCCCGCTCTTGCAGGTACAGCGCCGCGCGGCCCGCGCCACAGCCCACGTCGAGGACGCGCCCCTCGACGCGGTCGACCGCGCGCCGGTCGGGTTCGGGCCACTCGTCGTACGCGGCGAAGTAGAACTCGCCGCCCGCGCTGATCCCGATCCAGCCGTCGTCGCGCTCGATCAGTTCGACGCCCTCGCCACCTCGGTGGTACTCCCGGAGCATCGCACCGAGGGCGTCGCCCGTCTCCGGCGTCGCCACGTCGGTTAGCTCGTCGGTCACGCCGTCGTCCATACCGGCGAATCGACCCGCCGGACAATCAGTGACGGGGGCCGCGTGGGATAGAGTGGCACGCGACACGGCCACCGACGCGGGCGATACCGCCGCGAGGGGAAACAGTAACGGCGGGGCGGTCCTCGGGATGGGACATGTACCTCGGAGACCGGACCTGGCCGGAACTGGGCGAGTACTTCGCCGAGGAGTCGCTGGCGCTCGTTCCCCTCGGGTCGACCGAACAGCACGGCCCGCACCTCCCCGAATCGACCGACCACCGCATCGCACAGGCGCTCGCCCGCGAGGCCGCCGAGCGGACGGGATATCTCTGCACGCCCACGATCAACGTCGGCGTCAGTTCGCATCACCGCCAGTTCAACGGCACCATGTGGGTCGAGCCCGGCGTCTTCCGCGACTACGTCGAGTCGCTCACGCGGAACCTCACCTACCACGGCGTCGACCGCGTGGTCTTCGTCAACGCCCACGGCGGCAACGTCCAGCATCTCCGCGAGGTCGGCCGCCGGGTCCGCGACGACGAGGTCGCCTACGCCGTCGAGTGGATGTGGGACGAGTCGATCCCCGATCTGGTCGACGACCTGTTCGAGCACAACGGCCCCCACGGCGGCCCGAAGGAGACCGCCATGATGCTCCACATCGACGACGACCTCGTCCGCGAGGACCAGTTCGAGCGCGCCCGCGACGAGGGCGTCCGCGACGTGGAGCACTTCGAGGGGCTGCGCAAGCACGGCGCACGGACCTTCTACGACGCCATCGACAACACCGAGAGCGGCGTGCTGGGCGACCAGACCGACGCGACCCGCGAGAAGGGCGAACAGCTGTTCGAGGCCGCCAGCGACCAGCTCGTGAAACTCGCCGAGTGGCTCGACGACCAGCCCTTCGAGGAGCTGATGCCCCGCGACCACGTCTAAGTGGAAAGAGACAGGTGGGACCGTTCCGATCGGTCGCGTATGAGCGACGACGACTTCGAGACCGAACTGGTCGACGCGTTCGAGAGCGAGTTCGACGCCGGCGCGGAGACCGCCGCGACGGCCGCCGAGAACGCTGCCGCGTTCCGTGAGGATTTCGACGAGGACCTGAGCGCCGAGGACGTGCTCGACCGCGTCGAGAGCCACAGCGGCGACTTCGAGCATCGCTTCGACTACGCGGTCGGCGATCTGGCCGACGCGAACGACGACTGCACCGACTCCCGCGAGTACCGCATCGCCGGCTACGACGCGATGGCCGCCGACCCGAACCAGGGCTTCTGAGCGGCCGCGCGCTCGGCTCGTTCTCCGGCTACTCGACGGCGTCCAGCCGCCGCTCCATCGCGGCCAGGTACTCCGCCGCGGCCTCGGCGTCTGCCGGCTCGTCGCCGGTGTCGAGCAGGTCGACCACTCGCTCGCAGCCGTGACGGAGTTCCCGTTTCAGCGCGCTCTCGGGGAGTTTGTTCCGGACGACCGCGGCGGCGCTCGTCACGCTCTCGCGTGCAGTGGTAGGGTCGTTCTCGTCGAGCGCGCGCCGGCCCTCGGCGAACAACTGCGAGAGCACCGTCCGCACGTCCGTCGGCAGGTCTTCGACCACGCCAGTACGTTCGGGGTGGGCGGCAAGTGTCTTCGGGGGCCGGGCTGTGGTCAATCTAGCCGTTTGAGTCGGGTACCGTAAGCGTCGAGAGCGGTCGGTAACTGAGCCATCGAGTTCCGGTCGCTGGGGTCAGTCGCTACAGAGGGTTTCAAAGCCCACCAGCATCCGGCGCCGGAGGCGCCGGTTCACCGGCTGCGAGGGAGCGAAGCGACCGCTGCAGCCGGCCTTTTTCCCCAAGTTTTTGCGGCGGAGGATTCCCGCAGCGCGCCCCCCGGCGCGCGAGGAACTCTCCGCCGCAAAAAGTGGTACGGGCGCGGTGGGATTCGAACCCACGACCGTCGGATTAGAAGTCCGACGCTCTATCCGGACTGAGCTACGCGCCCCGTGTTTCGGGTTGGACGTGCGCGCCTAAAAAGCGGCCCGGGTTCGAGCGACCCGAGCGCGGCGCCCAGCGAGCAACCGGCCCTCTTTTGGTCGCCGGGCGTCCAGACCCTTCCAATGAGCGCGCATCTGGCCCTCGACGAGCCCGAGCCCGCCGTCGCCGACGACGGCGTCTGGCTCACCTGCATCGAGTGCGGCGAGACGTTCGCCCCCTTCGACGCCGTCCGCTACACCTGCGACGACTGCGACGGCCTGCTGGAAGTCCGCTACGCCGACCTCCCGACGTGGGACGAGTTCGGCGCCGGCGGCTCCCCCGAGAGCGGCCCCTACGGCGTCTGGCGCTACTCGGCCGCCCTCCCCTTCGAGGAGGGCGTCTCGCTGCCCGAGGGCGGGACGCCGCTGCACTACGTCCCGCGCATCGAGGAGGAGGTCGGCGTGAACAACCTCCGGATCAAACACGAGGGGATGAACCCCACCGGGAGCTTCAAGGACCGCGGGATGACCGTCGGCGTCCGCGTGGCCAAGGAGGTCGGCGTCGACCGGCTGGCCTGCGCCTCGACCGGCAACACCTCCGCCGCGCTGGCCGCCTACGGCGCCCGCGGCGGGATGGAGACGCTGGTCCTGCTCCCGGCCGGCAAGGTCGCCGCCGGGAAGGTCGCCCAGGCGAGCCTCCACGGCGCCCGCATCCTCGAAGTCGACGGGAACTTCGACTCCTGTCTCGACATCGTGCAGGACCTGGCCGCCCGCGGCGAAGCGTACCTGCTCAACTCCCTCAATCCGTTCCGCCTGGAGGGCCAGAAGACCATCGGCCTCGAAATTATGGAGCGGTTCAACGCCGACGAGGGGACCTATCCCGACCGGATCGTCCTGCCCGTGGGCAACGCCGGCAACACCGCCGCGCTGTACAAGTGCTTCCGCGAACTCCGGAAGGCCGGCGCCATCGACGAGGGGGACGTGCCGAAACTCACCGGCGTCCAGGCCGAGGGGTCGGCGCCGATGGTCGAGGCCGTCGAGGAGGGCAACGACGAGGTCCGGCGCTGGGAGGAGGTCGAGACCCGCGCGACCGCCATCCGCATCGGCAACCCCGTCAACGCCCCGAAGGCGCTACCGGGCATCCGCGAGACGGGCGGCACCGCCGTCGCCGTCTCCGACGAGGCGATCACCGAGGCCCAGCGCGACCTGGCCGAGGAGGGCGTCGGCGTCGAGCCCGCGTCCGCCGCCTCCGTCGCCGGCCTGCGCAAGCTCCGCGAGTCCGGCGAGATCGGCGCCGACGAGGACGTGGTCTGTCTCACGACGGGGCACCTGCTCAAGGACCCCGAGGCCGCCTTCGAGGCCGGCGGCGACCCCGAACCCGTCCCCAACGACACCGAGGCCGTCCTCGACCACCTCGGCGAGTAACCCGCCGTCGAACGGCGCTCCGGAGACGAACGACCAAGGCCCGTGGGCACGACGACGGATCCAGATGTCACTGGACGACACGCACGGTTCGCCGCGGAGGGGGCGTGGTCGCCGCCTCGCGCTCGGCCGCCCGGCGTTCGATCGCTCGACGGACGGTCGGAACCGTCCGGCTCCCGCGACCCGCCCATCAACACCCGCCGTAGCTGCGCCGGCGCAGGTACGCCAGCAGCCCCAACTGCCCGTACAGCAACGCGAGGGCGATCGGGAACAGCGCCAGCGTCGAGTGAAAGTCCGATAGCGGGAGCCACTCGGCGACCTCCGTTCCGACGACGACGGTGATCGCGCCGACGTACAGCAGCGGCGAGGCCGTCATCGACTTCGCCTCGGCGTACAGGCTCGCGACCCCCTCCGAATCGGAGTCGACACCGTTCGTTGCCATATCGATCCCTCCGACCGGCGGCCACTTGGGCGCTCGGCGAACGGATCTTCTATTCGAACGCTGTCATCCCTCGCGGACGGACACGCGGCCCGACTCGTCGACGGTGACGGCGAGGCGGTCGCCGTCCAGCGTGACTTCGACGGCGACGCGAAGCGGGTCGCGCTCGACCACCTCGACCGTGTCGTCGTCGGCGACGAAGGCGGGCTCCCAGACGTGGAGCGCGTCGAGGGGGCGGTCGTGGCGGCGATAGAACGCCGCGACGGCGGGGTCGACCAGGAGGCAGAAGCCGACGGGGCCGACGAGGCGCCCGCCGCAGGTCTCACAGCGGACGCGCAGGCCCGGCAGGGGGCCGGTCGCCTCGGCGGCCCCGGTGTCGCCGGAGTCGGCGTCGTCGCCCTCGACGACGATCCGCGGGTCGACGGGCGCCGAGCACTTCGGGCAGACGCCGGCGAGGGCGCGCTCGATGGCCTGGCGGGCGTACAGCTCGGCCAGAGAGACGACCTCCGGGAGCGTCGCGTCTGCGGCCGCGGCGGGCGGGAGCGTCCACCCGAACAGCGGGTGGTCGTTCTCGCAGGTGACGGCGCAGCGGCCGTCGCGGTACGTCGCGACCGCCGCGCTCGCGCAGGCCGAGCACTCGCTGTCGATCGGCTCGGGGCCCATCGACCCGCCGTGGGTGTAGGTCCCGGCGAGGATCGCGGCGACCGTCTCGACGCCCGTGACGGTCAGCCGGTAGCCGCCCTCCCCCTTCCGGACGAAGTTGTCCCGGAGCTCGTTGAGGTGGTAGCGAAAGCGCCCGGAGTCGCGCACCTCGACGCGCTTGCGCAGGTCCGCGAACCCGACCGGCTCGACCTCCCGCTCGCGGTGGGCGGTCGCGAGCTCCCGGAGGATCTCCACCCGCAGCGGGTCCGACAGCGCCGCGAACGCCTCCGAGGGGTCGACGCGCTGTTCGGCGGCAGTCGCCGACTCCGACCCGTCGGCCCGGTCGGCGCGCCCGTCGGCCTCGGCCTGCTCGCCCCGGTCGTCCGCGTCGGCGGTGTCCTCACCCTCCGCGTCGGCGGGGCGACCGCCGTCGGATCCGCCCGGCGGCGTCACGGGAACCCCACCGTCCCTGTCCCGAACATACGCGACCGTTCAGGGTCGACGGGCACAAATCCATCGGCCGACCGCGGTCGGTGCGGCCCCCGTGGAATCGACGGACCGGGTCGGTCGGGGACCGCTACAGTCCGGTTGTCCAGTCGGCGAGGTCGGTC
Organism: Halosimplex pelagicum; assembly: GCF_013415905.1. Taxonomy (GTDB): domain Archaea; phylum Halobacteriota; class Halobacteria; order Halobacteriales; family Haloarculaceae; genus Halosimplex; species Halosimplex pelagicum. Next base: position 653,443 of record NZ_CP058909.1, read on the forward strand.
ACGAGGTCACGGGCGACGCTGTCGGCGAAGCGGTACTCGAGCTGCAGCGACGGCTCCGCCCCGGGCTGGAAGATGTGCGACAGGTCGGGATACCGCTCGAAGCGGGCCGCGCCGGGGTCGTCCAGTCCCTCGCGCCAGCCCGTCATCGCCGGATCGATCGGGACCTGGAAGTCCCGCCCGCCGTGGGCGAACAGGAGGTCGGCGTCGATCCGATCGGCGGTCGCGACCTGGTCGTACTCGTAGAACGTCTTCCACCAGATCCCCGGCAGCGGTCCGACGGGGCGACCGTCGGCGACCGAGCCGTTCTCGACGGCGGTCATCAGCCGTTTCACCGCCGCGAGCTGCTGTTCCTCCCGCGCCGAGAGCCCGCCCTGCACCTCGAAGATGTGTCGCACCTGCGGGGGGTAGACCTCGGTGAACAGGCGGGCGTTCCCGGCGAGGACGGCCGCGCCGGCGACCCGCCCGTCGCGCTCGGCGATCCGCGGGGCGCAGGCCGCGCCGACGCTGTGGCCCGCGACGGCCGTCCGCTCGGGGTCGACCTCGGGCTGGTCGCGGAGGACGCCCAGCGCGTGGACGGCGTCGTCGACGACGATGTCGTCGATGGCCCACTCGGCGCGGGGCACGTCGCAGGCGTAGGTCCGCTTGGCGTAGCGCAACACCGCGACGCCGCGGGTGGCGAGCCCCTGTGCGATGTCGCGGAAGGGTTTGTTCGGGCCGATCGTCTCGTCGCGGTCGTGCGGGCCGCTGCCGTGGACGAGCACGACGCCCGGGACGTCGCCGGCGTCGGTTGCGGTGGCGGTCGCCGCCCCGCTATCGGTCGCGGTCGCCGCGCCCGACCCACCGCCCGCTCCGGCGGGGACGGCCAGCGTCGCGGGGAGCGAACAGCCCCCGGGTTCGAGGGTCAGCGTCCGCTCGGTGAACGCCGCGTCGTCGACGTAGTCGGGCGAGCGGTACTCGGCGGGGAACCACAGGCCGCCGACGCGGCTGCCACCGGCCGCGGCGACTTCGACCCGTGCCGACCCCTCGGCGCAGTCGACGGGGACGACGAACGTCGTCGAGCCGTCCCGGGTCGTCGTCTCGACGGAGCCCGTGGACTCGACGGCACCGTGCTGGGCCAGCAGACCGAGCCAGAGCCGTTCGAGGGTCGACCGCGGGAGGTTCGACGCGAGTTCGTCGGTGCTCATGGCGTGAGCGGCGTCGAACTCGCCGGCCCGCAGGTGGGCGACGAACTCGCGGGCGACCGCGGGCCCGGCCGGCGTCGACGTGGCCGTCGGCGACGCCGTGGCGGTCGGGGTCGCCGTGGGCGTCGCCGTCGACAGGTCGGTCGGCGGCGCGGTCGTCGCCGCAGGGGTCGGTGACGGGGTCGAATCCGGAGAAGCAGTGGGGCTCTCACCCGGTGCGGGCGAGCCGTCGGTGCCGTCGCCGCTGCAGCCGGCGAGCCCGCCGGCGAGTGACAGCCCGGCGACCGCGCGGAGGAGTCGTCTGCGCGAAGCGTCGGGGAAGGTATCAGGGTCGGACTGCATCGTCACTCGACGCGTGTCCCGGCGGGGACTTCAGCCTGTGGCGAACGGGATTTCTGTTCGATATGCGAGAGGAGTACCGCGGTCGGCGACGACCGGTTGTCGGCCGTCACACCCGTGCGCTCTCGGTGGTCACGCCGCGTCGACGACGCAGCGAAAGCCGATGTTGCCGGTCGAGCCGTCGGGGTCGTTCTTCGACCGGGCGGCCAGGCGGTAGCGGTTGCACCACGACTCGTGACAGAGGTGGGACCCGCCGCGCATCACCCGCTCGTCGCCCTCGGCGGGCCCGGTCGGGTTCTCGGGGTCGTAGGCCGCAGTCGTGTGATACTCGGCGTCGAACCAGTCGCGACACCACTCCCAGACGTTGCCGCAGACGTTCCGGAGGCCGAAGCCGTTGGCGTCGAAGGCGTCGACCGGCGCGGTCGCCAGGTAGCCGTCGGCGCCCGTGTTGCGCTCGGGAAACTCGCCCTGCCAGACGTTACAGCGGTGCTCCCCGTCGGGTTCGAGCTCGTCGCCCCACGGGAAGCGGGTGCCCTCGCGGCCGCCGCGGGCGGCCCGCTCCCACTCGGCCTCGGTCGGCAGGCGCTTGCCCGCCCAGTCGGCGTAGGCCGCCGCGTCGCGGTGGGAGACGTGCGTGACCGGGTGGTCGAGCAAGTCGTCGGCGACGACGCTCGAACTCGGTCCGGAGGGATGGAACCAGTCGGCGCCGGCGACGGCGACCCACCAGTCCGCGCCGGGGACGCGCTCGCGGACGTGCTCGCGGTCTGCCGCGGCGACGAACTCCTCGAAGACGAACGACCAGCCGAACCGCTCGGCGTCGGTGGTGTGGCCCGTTTCGCGGACGAACTCGAGGAACTCGGCGTTGGTGACGGCGTAGCGGTCGACGTAGTAGGCGTCGGTCGTCACCTCGCGGGCCGGCCCCTCGCCGTCCTCCGGGAATCCCACGTCGGAGTCGGTACCCATCCGGAAGGAGCCGGCGTCGACGCGGACCGTCCGGTCGGTCCGCGGGTCGTCGTCCGTGGCGGGTTCGGTGCGCCAGTCGGCGTCCGACGAATCAGTGGTTGCGGACTCGGCGTCGGTCGCAGTCGGGTCGTCGGCCCCGCGTCCGGGGCTACAGCACGCGCGGTCCTCGTCGCTCACGCCTGCGCTTCGAGCGGCGCCGAGGAAACGGTTTGGGTGCGACCAGCGGGAGGCGATGGTCGAGACCGGGAGCGGCGACAGCGCGAGTCGAACGACGACAGCGACGGCAACCGCACTGAAACGGCAACCGCGGTAGGAGTTCCAGAGATGGCGGAGGCCTTACTATGATATCCAGCACGACTACTGATCCCGGAGACACCCAGGCGTGGATTTAATGGCGCAGGGGGCATGGTGGCGGACATGGACATCCGGGACGCAGTCGAGGCGGACGCGGAGCGGCTGGCGGAACTCACGGGGTCGCCCAAGGACGTGATGCGCAACCTCGTCCACGACCGGACCGTCCGCGTCGCGACCGACGAGGAGACCATCGAGGGGTTCGTCAGCTACGACGCGCGCGAGGAGACGGTCCACGTCACGCAGCTCGAAGGCACGGACGACGTGCGCGACCGCCTGCTCGGGGAGCCGATCCGCTTCGCCGATTCGGAGGGGATGGCCGTCGAGCTGCTCGTCCCGGAGGCCGAGAGCGCCACCCGAGACACCGCCGAGAACGCCGGCTTCGAGCGGACCGGGTCCGGGCCGACCTTCGAGGGCCAGCCCACCGTCCGCTATCGGCTCGACCCGTCGTAGCTACGCGGCGTCGACGTCGCTGTCGCCCTCCTTCGTCCAGCGCTTCTCCACGTCGCGATTCGCGAGGACGACCGTCTCTCCGTTGTCGAGTTCGAAGCGGCTCTTGCGCAGTTCGATGGCCCGCACCGTCCCGGTCATCGACTGGGTCGTCACGCGGTCGCCGGGGTTGAAGTCGGGGTCCCGGAGCAGGTAGACGCCGGCGACGGCGTCCTCGATCATGCTCGACAGGGCGTAGGAGACCCCCAGCGCGAGGAAGCCGGTCGCGGTGCCGAGACTCGCCGCGATGGCGCCCAGCCCGAGGATGTTCAGGAGGACGAGCGCGGCGCCGAACCAACAGAAGACGCCGACGATAGTGACCCACAGCTGGGCGATCAGCTCCTGCTCGCCGGGGTAGATCCCGCGGAAGAACCGCCGGACGACCGAGAGGACGACCTTGATGGCGACGTACGCGAGCGAGACGAAGACGATAGCCATGGCGAGCCGCGGGACCGCTTCGGTGAGCGCGGCCCCGAGTTCGTTCACCGTCTCGCTCGCGAGATCGACGACGAACTCGACTGGCGTCTGCATAGCGCTCCCAATGGACCGGCGATCCAAGAGTTACGGGGGCGGTTCGACCGGAAACGGAGGGGTTGCGGTGGCGGAGCGGTGCGGTGGCGGGGCGGTAGCGGGGTGGTGCGGTGTCGGAACGGTAGCGGGGCGGTGCGGTGTCGGGACGGTAGCGGGGCGGTGCGGTGGTTGGGCGGTGGCGGTCGAACGTCCGGCGCGGAGCGCCGGTTCGCCGGACGCCAGCGAACGGAGTGAGCGAGTCGTCCGGTTTTTTCACCCATGTTTTTGCGTCGGGGGTACCCGCAAGGAGCGAAGCGACTGAGGATACCCCCGGCGGAAAAAGATGGAAACTAGATGGTCACAGAAACTCCCGGACCTCGGAGTACCACATGTCGTGGTGGTCTTCGGCGTCGACGGCGCGGGCGATGCGGACGGCGATGGCGTGCCAGCAGAGCTCTTCGGGGTCATCGTCGTCGAGGTTGTACTCGGCGTCCTTGCAGTCACAGGAGTCGTCCTCGACGACGTACTCGTCGTCGAAGCCGACGACGACGGTGAAATCCCGGTACTCCTTGACGCGCCGCTCGGAGACCGCGTCGATGGCGCGGGCGCCGCGCTCGCCGTGGAGGTCGAGGATCCGGTCGACGGCCTCCGGGGTGAGTTCGCCCCGGTCGGCGAGCGCGGCCTCCCAGCGGTCGACCGCGTTCACGATACCGACGGTTGGAGATACCCGAACTAAACAGGTTCGGTGCGGTGAGGATACGGCGCTTTCGCGTCCGAACGCCGGCGTCACGCGCCCGTCTGCCCCGCGTCAGACGAGCGGCGGACGCCGCCCGGACACCCGGACGCTTAAACCCGAAGCCGCGATAAGAAACGCTCGATGAGTACGACCGGGCCGGTTCCCGACCTCGCGGGGCGCGCGACCGCCTGCGCCGACAGACTGCTGGACGCCGAGCGGGTGCTGCTGGCGTCGCACATCGACGCCGACGGACTGACGAGCGCGGCCGTGGCGTCGACGGCGCTGGAGCGGGCCGACCTGTCCTTCGAGACGGTGTTCAAGAAACAGCTCGACGAGACGGAGATCGCGACGATCGCCGCCCGGGAGTACGACACCGTGCTGTTCACCGACTTCGGGAGCGGGCAGCTCGACGCCATCGCGGCCCACGAGCGGGCGGGCGACTTCGAACCGGTGATCGCCGACCACCACCAGCCCGCCGACGCCGAGACGGAGTACCATCTCAATCCGCTGCTGGAGGGGATTGACGGGGCTTCGGAACTCTCCGGGGCCGGTGCGGCGTACGTCCTCGCGCGGGCGCTCGAAGCCCGGGGTGACCAGTCGGCGGACAACCGCGACCTGGCGGGGCTGGCGGTCGTCGGCGCCGTCGGCGACATGCAGGCGGTGGGCGGCGAACTCGTCGGCGCCAACCGGGGGATCGTCGAGGAGGGCGTCGAGGCGGGGGTCCTCGCGGAGGGGACGGACCTGTCGCTGTACGGCAAGCAGACCCGGCCGCTGCCGAAACTGTTCGAGTACGCGACGGAGGTGCAGATCCCGGGGGTCTCCGGCGACGAGGCCGGATCGGTCCGCTTCCTGGAGGGGCTGGACGTGGACCTCAAGGAGGCGGGCGAGTGGCGGACGTGGGTGGACCTGACCGACGACGAGCGCCAGACGGTCGCGAGCGCGCTGGTGAAACACGCCGTCCAGCGCGGGGTCCCCGCGAAGAAGATCAACACGCTCGTCGGGACGACCTACGAACTGGTCGACGAGCCGCGGGGGACCGAACTGCGCGACGCCAGCGAGTTCTCGACGCTGCTGAACGCGACCGCCCGCTACGAGCGCGCGGACGTGGGCCTCGGCGTGTGTCTGGGCAACCGCGACGGAGCGCTCGACCGCGCGCAGACGCTCCTCTCGAATCACCGCCGCAATCTCTCGGAGGGGCTGGAGTACGTCCGCCGGGAGGGTGTCATCCACGAGGACCACCTCCAGTGGTTCGACGCGGGCGAGGCGATCCGCGAGACGATCGTCGGGATCGTCGCCGGGATGGCGCTGGGGACCGACGGCGTCTCGGCGAGCAAGCCCATCGTCGCGCTCGCCCGAAAGAACGAGGAGGAGACGAAAGTGTCCTCGCGGGGCACGGGGAGTCTCGTCCGCGAGGGGCTGGACCTCTCGGTCGTGATGGGCGAGGCCGCCCGGTCGGTCGGCGGCGACGGCGGCGGTCACGACATCGCGGCGGGCGCGACGATCCCCGCCGGGAAAGAGCGAGCGTTCGTCGACGCCGCCGACGACATCGTCGCCGACCAGACCGGCTGACGGGGAGTCCGTTTTCGCCGCAGATCCGACCGTGCCGGAGCGACCGGTTCGGCACCGGCGCGCCGATTATGTATAGCGGTGTAGAGTTTATCGCAGCGGATCGGTCGACGGTCGGCGAGCGCGAAAAGACGGGCGTGGAGCGACGAACGGGCGGAATATCGGCGCCGACGGCGCTCAGCCGTCGACCGGCGTCGCGGTGTCGAGCGAGCCGGCGGTCGGGCCGGCCGGGGAGAGGCGGATGCGCCAGCCGTCGTCGACGGGCGTCGCGGTCGTGGCGACGCGGGGGCGGCCGGCGGTGCGTCGGACCGTCTCGGCCGAGAGCGGGAGCGTCGGGAGGCGCTCCTCCCGGGATCGGAGTTCGTAGCCGCGGACGGTCACCGCGCGCGGGCGGTCCCAGTGGCCGTCGGCGAGGGTGAAGCCGTCGATCAGTCCGACCGATCGGAGGTGCGCGAGCGCCGCGCGGACGGGCCGGGCGCTCCCCTCGACGGCGGGGAGGTGCGCGCTGGCGCGCTGGAGGGCGTCCGCTCGGGCCGGCTCGGGGAGCCGCGACTGCAGCTCCGTCGCCATCGTCGCGAGCAACTGGAGACAGAGCCGGTCGCGGTCGGGAGTCCGTTCGGCGGCCGCGAGGTACTCGTCCATCACCGCGCGCTCGACGCCGCCGTGGTCGCTGGTCGACAGCGCTTCGAACACCGCGCCGGCCAGGTCGTGACAGTACGCCACCAGCGCGCGCTGGGACGGGGACTCGCTCGCCGCGGTCGGCGGGAACCCCCACGTCCGATCGCCCCCCGGGCTCGCGTCCGCCTCACAGACCACGAAGTCGTACCACGGCGCGCGCGGGTCGTACCGCCGGAGCGTCGCCCGATAGGCGTGCGCCACCCGCACCGCCTGAACCGCCGTCTCGCGGTCCGGAAACCGCCGACCGTCGACGGGGACCGGTCGCTCGCCCGTCCGCCCGCACTGTACGTAGTACTCCCCCGAGGGCTCGGCGAGCCCCTCCAGCTCCGCCCTGATGTCCGTGAGCGTTCGTCCGATCATTTTAGGTGTGCCTAAAACACAATAGTATATAACAGCGGGTGGTTTCCGGTGGCACGGACGGGGTCGAGAGCGGTGCGTGGACGGACGGGGCCGCCGGGCCGTGAGGTCTATGAGGGCGGGCGTCGAGCGTTCAGGCGATGACGGTCGCGGAGCGCGACGCCTTCGACCTGGCGCTCGTCGTCGTAGCCCTGGCGCTCGTCTTCGGATCGTCGGTCACCGCCTCGAACCCGGTCGCGGTCGCCGGTCGAGCGGTGAGCGCGGTCGCGTCCGTCGGGCCGATCGCCTACCTGGTCGTCCTCGGTGTCGGCGGCATCCTGTTCATGGCCTACGCCGTGCTGTACCTGCCGACCACGCAGTGACGACCGCGGCCGCGTTCGATTTCGGCAACGAGAGCGCCGCTCTCTCTCGGACACTGTCGAGCGACGGCGGGGCGCTGGCTCGTCGATAAACTACATTTCGATATATCGAATGTCGACTTCCGCGGACGACGGCTATCGCGAGGCCGACGACGGCCGCGACGGGTGGCGAATATTTATGCGAGGAGCGCCATCGTGGGACACGCATGGCTACGAAACCGGCCGAACCACTGACCGACGACGGGAAGTTGCTGTTCGGGGCGGGGTTCGTCTTCGGGGTGATGGTGACGCTGGTGTTGCTGGGCGTCGTGGTAGCGGTCGCAGCGGCGAACGGCGGTCCGCTCCCGACGACGGTCGTCGCGACGGTCGCCGGCGGGATCGTCTTCGCGGCTATCGTCGGGAGCGGCCTGTTCCTGCTCGCGTTCCCGGAGAACCGCACGCGGATTCCGGTCGAGGACGGCGACTTCGGGATCGGCGACGAGGAGTGACCGACGGCCGGGCGGTGACCCCGGCCGGCCCGCGGGGACAGCCGAGGCGGACGACTTTTGTCGGCGGTGGCCCTGTCTTCGGCCAATGGCCGAGTTCGACCCCGAGCGGTTCGAAGACAAGTACGCCAACTACTTCACCGAACTCCAGCGCGCGTACAAGAGCGCCTTCGAGACGATGAACGACCGCTACGACTCGGAGCTGATCCACGCCATCGACCAGCGGATCCTCGCCGAGAGCGAGCCGTTCTACGAGGGCGACGGCGAGTTCCGAATCGAACTCCCGGACGACCCCACCGACCGGCTGTCCGGCGTCGTCGTCGCCGACGACGAGAAGGTCGAGACGATCCTCGACCGGTACGTCGAGGAGATCGAGGCCGAGATCCGGTCGGTGTTCGGCCTCGACGGGGAGTAATCGCGCGCTCGACGGACAACGCCGTGGTTCTCGACGGAGTGTGCTATCGGTTCCCGCGAGACACTTATCTCTCCGCGCGGCGAAGCGAGCGTGATGTTCGTCGGCCACGCCTGCCTCGCGTTCGCCGTCGCCGCCCTCGGCGCCGACCGCCTCGGGTGGTCCCGCGAGCGCTCACTGCAGGTGGCCGTCCTCGCGGCGCTGTTCGCCACGCTTCCGGACGTGGATGTCGTGTACGGCCTCTCCGGGCTGGTCGCGCCCGCGGCCGGGGCGGGTTCGATCCCCGTCGAGTCGTTCTGGGACGCCGGCAACCGCGTCCACCGCGGCGTCACCCACGCCCTCCCCGTCGCCGCGGTCGTCACCGCCGCGGTCTGGCTCGCCGGACGGGTCGAGCCGACTTCGCGAGCGGCGGGTGCGACGCTACTGGCCGCGCTCGTCCCGACCGTGGCAGCGATCGGCGGCGCGCTGGCCGGTGCGGTGACGGCCGTGTTCGTCCTCTGTGTGGGAGGCCTCGTCGCGCTCGCCCGCCGTCGGGACGTATCGTCCCGGGTGCTGGCGGGCGCGGCGTTCGTCGGCCTGTTCACCCACCCCTTCGGCGACCTGTTCACGGGGTCGCCGCCCGCCCTCCTCTACCCGTTCGACGCGACGCTGGTCGCCGAGCGAGTCGTCCTCTCGGCGGACCCGACGCTGCACCTGCTCGGGGCCTTCGGGGTCGAACTCGCGACGGTCTGGCTGGCACTGGCGGCGTACTTCCGCATCTCCGGCGAGCGACCCGCGGCCCACGTCGACCGCCGGGCGGTGCTGGGGGTCGCCTACGCGGGCGCCGCGCTCGCGCTCCCCGCGCCCACGCTGGAGGTGTCGTATCACTTCGTGTTCAGCGTGCTCGCGGTCGGGTTCGTCGGCGTCGCCCCGCCGTCGCTGGAGCGAGTGCGGAGCTGGCGGGCGGGCGTGACCGCACTCGCGACCATCAGCCTCGCCGCCGTCGCCTACGCGGCGGTGTACCTGGTCGTCGGGTGACACAGGTCCCGAGCTATCCTTCCCGATCCTGCAAAACTTAAAACGTTTCCCGAGTCAACGGTCGGGTATGAGCGACAACGAGGGCCGAACCGACCTGCGGATGCCGGACGACGACGAGGTGTTCGCCGTCGTCACGGAGATGCTCGGTGCCAACCGGGTAGCGGTACGCTGCATGGACGGGACGAACCGCACCGCGCGCATCCCCGGCAAGATGCAGAAGCGTATCTGGATCCGCGAGGACGACGTGGTGCTCGTCGACCCCTGGGACTGGCAGGACGAGAAGGCCGACATCACCTGGCGCTACGAGAAACAGCAGGCCGACCAGCTGCGCGAGGAGGGGCACATCCAGGAGTAGCATGGAGGACCACACCACCGCCGGGCGCGCACCAGCTATTTTCTCCCCGCGCGCCGGGTGGAGCCGCTGACCATGCCGGAGTACCGCCTGCTCGACACCGACGAGGCCGACGCCCCCGGCGACGAGTTCGAGGAGATCGACGTCGAAGACACCGAAGCCGACACGATCGCCCGCAAACGGGACCGCGAGTTCAGCGAGTTCCGCAAGCGCATCAAGAACACCGAGCAGTTCAAGGTCGAGGACTCGGTGTTCGACGACGCCACCTACGCCGCCCTCTACAAGCTCGTCCAGGACGACTACATCGTCGCCTTCGGCGGCCCCATCTCGACGGGCAAGGAGGCCAACGTCTACACCGCGCTGGGCGACGAGGACACCGAGGTCGCCGTCAAGGTCTACCGCATCAACGCCTCCGACTTCACCGACATGCGCGGTTACCTCGACGGCGACCCGCGCTTCCGCGGGATCGGCTCGGACAAGAAGAAGGTCGTCCTCGCGTGGGTCCGCAAGGAGTTCGCCAACCTCAAGCGCGCCCGCAAGGCCGGCGTGCTCGTCCCCGAACCCATCGCCGTCGAGCGCAACGTCCTCGTCATGGAGTATCTCGGCACCGAGGAGGGCCGCGGCAAGCGCCTCTCGGAGGTGAACCTCGAAAATCCCGAGACCGCCTACGAGGTCGTCCGCGAGTACATGCGCCGGCTGCACGACGCCGGGCTCGTCCACGGCGACCTCTCGGAGTACAACCTGATCGTCCACGGCGACGAGATCTACGTCATCGACCTCGGGCAGGCGGTGACGGTCCACCACCCCAACGCCGAGGAGTTCCTCGATCGGGACTGCGAGAACGTCACCGCTTTCTTCGGCCGCCAGGGTCACGACGTGACCGCCGACGAGCTGAAGGAGTACGTCCTCGACCAGGACGAAGACGAGGACGTGGCCGAGGAGTTCTGAACGCCGAGCGCGCTATTCGGCCGGTTGTGCGAACCCGTAGTTCGGTTTCACGTCGTCGACGCGGACTTCCAGGGTGTCGCCCTCCTCGACGCCGGAGACGAACAGCGTGAACCCGTCGACCTTGGCGATCCCGTCGCCCTCGCTGCCGACATCGACGATCTCGACCTCGACCGTGTCGCCCTCGCGGACCGGCGCCGTCAGGTACCCCTTCGCGACCAGATACAGCTCCGAGGACGAATCCCGGGAGGCGTCCGGACGGACCTGCCGGACGTACTCGAACTGCTCGTCGATGTCGGCCTCCAGATCGTCCAGGTCCTTGCCGTCGAACACCTTGACGGCCAGATCGCCGCCCGAATCGAGGACGCGGTCGGCGACTTCGAACGCCTGGCGCGCGAGGTGGACCGAGCGGGCGTGGTCCAGATCGTAGTCGCCGGTCATGTTCGGCGCCATGTCCGAGATCACCACGTCGACCGGGCGCTCGCCGGTGTCGGCGCCGACGCGCTCGACGACCTCGTCGATGGTCGACTCCTCGGTGAGGTCGCCGCGGACGAGTTCGACGCTGTCGTGGTCCTCCAGCGGGTCGATGCGCTGGCGGTCGACGCCGACGACGGTCCCGCGGTCGCTCACTTCCTCGGCGGCGACCTGGAGCCAGCCGCCCGGCGCCGCGCCGAGGTCGACGACGGTGTTGCCCGGACCGAACAGCCCGGCGGTCTCGTCGAGTTGCTGGAGCTTGTACGCCGAGCGGGCGCGGTAGCCCTGCTGTTTGGCCTTGTTGTAGTACTCGTCTTTGCCGCTCATTGGTCGCTGATACCCCGGCGAGGCGGTTAGGGGTGTCGTTCCGGCGACGGGACGGGAGCAGGTGCGACGGCGGCTCCCGACTCAGACCAGCCGCTCGATGGTCCCTTCGAGCTGCGACCGGGCGGCGTCGGGGTCGGCCTCGGGGAGGGCGAAGCTCGTCTTGCGCTCGTCGGCGTCGGCGAGTTCGCTGAGCAGTCCGGCGCGGCGGTCGACCTCGGCGTAGACGGTCAGCGCCTCCGGGGAGGGGTCGAAGACGAGTTCGAGTTCGTCCAGGTCGCCGCGGAAGGGGCCGCCCGAGGGGCGGAACTCGAACTCCTGGACGAACCGGCGGTCGGTGTAGCGGGCGTAGGGGTCGGCCTCGCAGTCGGCGGTCCGGAAGGACAGCCCCAGGTCCTCCGCGGCGTCGAAGACCGTCTCCATGCGCTCGGTGGGACGGACCTCCAGAGGGTCCTCGTCCTCGGGGTCGACGGCCATCCCGATCTCCAGGTCGGTGTCGACCCAGACGGCGGCGTCGCCCATCGTCAGCGGCGTCGCGTAGGGGATGTCGAGCGTCGTCTCGTAGCTCGTCGACTCGCCGGGCTCGACGGTGAACCCGTCGGTGAGGTGGAGGCGGTCGACGGTCGCCTCCTCGTAGCCCTCTTCGCCGCGGTAGCGGGTCTCGACCTCCAGTTCGACCCGGTCGACGGTCTGTTCGGCGTCGCCGCCTTCGACCTGCACGACGGCGTCGACGGCGTCGCCCGGCCGCACGGTCTCGTTCTGGAGGACGGTGTCGACGGTCGCGTTACCGATGCCGACTGACGCGAGGATCTTCTTCATACGGGTCGATAGTTCCGGCGGCTCGACACAAAAAGGTACGTGCGTCGGGCGCGGAGCGGGTCGGCCGGACGGGGAGTCGTCCGGGCGGGCGCGGCACGCGGGACCTCACTCGTCGTCGCGGCGACGGAGGAGCGCGCCGCCGCCGAGGAGGCCGGCGAACGAGGCGAGGAGGCCGAAGCCGGGGCCGGTGGCGTCGGGGGTCTGGGTCGTTCCGAGGTCCCTGGGGCGCTCGTCCTCCTCGACGTCGGCGACGGGGCGGTTGGTGGCCTGCTGGCCGGGGCCGGCGCTCACGTCCGAGCGGCCGATCTGTTCGAGGGAGACGCCGACGAACCCGTCGTCGCAGCGGTTGAACCGGCTTATCAGGTACAGCTGTCCCGGCAGGACCTCGACGGATCCCCCGATGTACAGCGTCGTCTCCGCTTCGGGGGTATCCCCGAGCTTGCGGTTGATGACCATCGCGTCGTAGGCGAGCATCTCGTCGGGGGGCCAGGTGTCGCTCCCGGGAGGGACACAGCCCTCCGCGACCCGGACCTGCGTCGGGGAGGTCGACCCGCCGACGTGGATCATGAACCCAGCCAGGTTCTCGTTCTCCCAGCGCGCGACCTCCGGGATGGCCGCCGCCTGCGTGATCTGGGCGGACGCGACGCCGCTCGCGCCGGCGACCGCGCCCGCGCCGACGGCGCTCGCACCGAGGCCCCCGACGCCGCGCAGGACGCGACGCCGGGAGACGCCCGACCGGCGGTCGGCGGCGGTCGCCCGCTCACCGTCGCCGGAACGGTCGCCGTCGCCGTCACCGTCGCTCGCCGCGTCTCCGTCGCCCGAGCCTGCGAGGGCGTCGTCGCGTGGTAGTGGCGGCATACGGGACCAGTTCGGACGTGAGCCGGCTAAGACCGGTGGGTGCATTCGCAGGCACCCACGGCGGACGGCCCCGATCCGCCGAAACCGCACCACGCGGCCACGCGCGGGCTCGCGGGCAAAGAAGGGACTTTTTAACGGATGGGGGCGTAGCCGCGGGCAAGATGTTCAACGCCATCGTGAGCGCGGACACGCTCCGGACGACACTGGACTCCGTGAGCGTGCTGGTGGACGAGTGCAAGATCCACCTCGAGGAGGAAGGCCTGGAGATCCGGGCGGTCGACCCCGCCAACGTCGGCATGGTGGACCTCGAACTGTCGGCCTCGGCCTTCGAGTCCTACGAGACCGACGGCGGCGTCATCGGCGTCAACCTCTCGCGGCTGGAGGACATCGCCGGCATGGCCGACGCCGACCAGCTGGTCCACCTCGAACTCGACGAGGAGACCCGGAAACTGCACATCGCCATCGACGGCCTGGAGTACACGCTGGCGCTGATCGACCCCGACTCCATCCGCCAGGAGCCCGACCTGCCCGACCTGGATCTCGCTGCCGAGATCGTCATCGAGGGCCGCGACATCGACCGCGCGGTCACCGCCGCGGACATGGTGAGCGACCACATCGCCCTGGGCGTGAACGAGGCCGACGAGTACTTCTACGTCGACGCGGAGGGCGACACCGACGACGTCCACCTCGAACTCACCCGCGAGGACCTCATCGACCTGACCGCCGGAACGGCCCACTCGCTGTTCTCGCTGGACTATCTGAAGGACATGAACAAGGCCATCCCGAAGGACGCCGAGGTGCGGATGGAACTCGGCGAGGAGTTCCCCGTCAAGATGCACTTCGACATCGCCGAGGGTGAGGGGCAGGTCACGTTCATGCTCGCGCCGCGCATCCAGAGCGAATAGACAGCCGTCCGCGCTCCACAGTTTTCGCCGTCTACTTCGACCCCAGCGACCGCTCCGGCGGCGACCGCTCGGCCCCCGACACCGCCCGGTCCCCGCCACCGACCGCTTCCGCGGCGCCCCCTCGCACGGAGCCCGCAACCGACCCGCCCGTAGCCCGGATCAAGGCCCTTCCGGCCGGCACTCGTCGATCCCGGCGTGCAGGAACCGAACGCCGCCCGGACGCGATCGAGTTCGAACCGGCCCGCCGAGAGGCGACCGACCGGCGAGGCGGGGCTGTCTCCGACTGCCGGGACGGGAACGGTCTCCCGTCGATCGGTCGGTCGCAGGAGGGCGTGATGGTCGACGCGGAGCGACTGCGGATCGGCTTCTTCGCCGTCCTGCTCGCGGTGTTCGCGTATCTCGTGGTGCTGATCGTCCACCCGTTCCTGACGGCGCTGCTGCTCGCCCTCCTGCTGGCGGTGTTGCTCGCGCCGGCCCAGCGGCGGCTCGCCCCCCGGATCGGCGAGCGGGTCGCGGCCGTCACCCTGGTCGCGCTGTCGGTCGGAGCGACCGCGGCCGTCGGGGCGGTGCTGTTCGCCGCGGCGCCGGCGGGGCTGAGCGACCTCTCCGCGACGCTGGAGGGGCTGTCGGTCCCCTCGGCGGCCGAGCGGCGGGTCGAGCGACTGCTCGGTGTCGAGGTCCCGCTGGGGTCGATCGCCGAGTCGGTCCCGCGGCGGGTGGGCGAACTGCTCGTCGGCGACCTCACCGGGCTGGTGAACGCGACGACCGACCTCTTCCTCGGCGCCGTGCTCTTCCTGTTCGTCCTCTACTACCTGCTGGTCGACGGCGACCGACTGGTCGACTGGGTCGGCGAACGCCTCCCGCTCGACGACGCGACGACGGAACGGCTCCGCGAGGACGCCCACCGGACGACCTGGGCGGTCCTGAAGGGCCACGGCTTCGTCGCGGTCGTCCAGGGGGCGGTCGCGGGGACCGGGCTCCTCCTCGTCGGGCTCCCGAACGTCCTGTTCTGGACGTTCGTGATGATGGTCCTGGAGCTGTTCCCGGTGGTCGGCGTCGCGGGCGTCCTCGGCCCGGCGGCGCTGTGGCTCGGGCTCCAGAATCGGTTGTTCGCGGCCGCGTTCCTGGTCGTCTACGGGGCCACGGCGGTCGCGGTCGTCGACGACTACCTCCGGGCCCGCGTCGTCGACCGCGGGTCGTCGCTGCACTCGGCGACGGTCCTCGTCGGCGTCTTCGGTGGCGTCTACGCCTTCGGCGCGATGGGGCTGTTCTACGGGCCGATCGTCGTCGGTCTGTTCGCGACGCTCGTTCGGGTGTTCGACGAGCGCTACGTCGACGGGTGAGGGCGTCGGCGAGCGGTGACGCCGCGGAACCGGCGTTCCGGCCGCCCAGTCGTCGCCCAGTCGTCGCTCAGTCGTCGTCGGCCGCCCCGTGCGTGTCGTCGGGCGAGCCGGCGGATTCGGCGCCGTCGGGGTCGTCGAGCGCGGGGCCGGTGTCGAGCGCGTCGTCGAGGGTGCGCGAGCCGCCGCCCGGGGCGTCGCCGTCGTCCGCGCCGCCGGCCGCCTCCGCGCCGGACACCTCGAACTCGTCGACGAGGTCCTGCAGGTCGGCGGCGAGGGCGGCCATCTCGTCGACGTTGGTCGCGACGTTGTTGACCGAGGCGGCCTGTTCCTCGGCCGCGGCGGAGACGTTGCTCGCCTCGGCGGCCGTCTCCTCGCTGACGGTGCTGACCTCGTCGACCATCGCGACGACCTCCTCGGTGGAGGCGGCCTGGTCGTCGGTGGCGTCGCTGATCTCCCGGACGCCCGCCTCGGCGTCCTCGACGGCGTCGGCGATGTCGTCGAACTGGCCGACCGCGTCCTCGATGGTGTCGACGCCGGACTCGACGCGCTCGCGCATCCGCTCGATGTCCTCGACGGTGTCGCCGGTCGTCGCCTGCACCTCGTCGATGCGGTCCTCGACCCGTTCGGTGGCCGTTCCGACCTCGTCGGCGAGGCTCTTGATCTCGTCGGCGACGACGGCGAAGCCCTCGCCGGCCTCGCCGGCGTTGGCCGCCTCGATGGAAGCGTTCAGCGCCAGCATGTTCGTCTGCTCGGCGATGTCGTTGATCATGGCGACGATCTCGCCGATCTCGGACATCTCCTCGTCCAGGGCCGCGACCTGTTCGGCGGCCCGGTCGCTCTCGGCCTCGATCTCGGCGATCTCCGCGGAGGCGTCGGTGGCCTGCTCGCGGCCGGCGTCGGCCCGCTCGGCGGCCCGCCGGGCGGTCTCGGCCACGTCCGCCGACGAGGAGGCGATCTCCTCGACGGTCGCCGACATATCGTTCATCTCGCCGGCGGCCTCCTCCAGGTTCTCCGCCTGGCGGTCGGCGCCGCTGGATATCTCCTGGACCGAGTCGGCCACGTCCTCGCTCGCGGACTCGATCTCGTCGGTGCTCCCGGCCACGTCCTCGCTCGCGGTCCGGACCGACTCGGCGATGGCCTGGACGCGCGCGACGCTCTCGTCGACCGCGTCCAGCCCCTCGTCGATGTTCGCCATCACGGCGCCGTAGTCGCCCGGCAGGTCCCGGTCGAGGTCCTGGTCGAGCCGCCCGTCGCGCAGGTCGGCGCTGACCGCTTCGAGCTGGTCGAAGCTCTCCGAGAGCTGGTCGAGCCCCGCGGCGAGCTCCGCCATCACGGCGCCGTAGTCGCCGGGCAGGTCGGTGTCGAGCTCCTGGTCGAGCTGGCCGGCGCGGACGTTCGCGCTCGCGCGGTCGATCTCGTCGAAGCTCGTCCGCAGCTGTCCCATGCCGTCCTCCAGGGCGACCATGATCTCCCCGAACTTGCCCGGCAGGTCCGTCTCGATGTCGGCGTCGATGTCGCCGGCCCGGAGCCGCTCGCCGACGGCCTCGATCTGCTCGACCTGCCGGTCCATGTTCGCCTGCATCTCGTCGAAGGCGTCGACCATCTCGCCGATCTCGTCGTCGCCGGCGGATATCTCGGTGTCGTTGTCCTCGAAGCGTCCCCGGGACATCGCGGTGGCGCGCTCCTTGATCTGGACGATCGGACGGGAGATGTACCGGGCCGCGCCGTAGCCCGCCCCGGTGACGACGAGGGCGGCGAGGGCGATCAGGCCGATCATGATGTTGCGCGTCGCGTCGGCCCTGTTCTGCAGCGACGTGCCGAGCGCGGCGATCGGCTCGGTCACGTCGTCCTCGGGGACCGTCGCGACGAGGGTGAACTGCCTGTCGCCGAAGTTGACCGGCGCGAACTGGACGTAGCGGGTCGCGTTCCCGTCTCCGGTGGTCCTGGTGTGGGTCGCCATGCCCGACTCGCCGGCGAGCATCCGCTCGGAGACGATCTCACCGAGTTCCGCGCCGTACTCGCCGGCGGCGGCGTCGGTCCCGGCCTCGACCACCGAGCGGTTCGGGTGGCTCACGATCATCCCCTCCTCGTCGAGGACGTAGAGGTAGCCGCTGTCACCGACGGTGACCGAGTTGGTCGTCGCGGTGATCAGCGAGTAGTTGAACTCCGCCGCGACGACCCCGCGGAGGGTGCCGTCGCTCTGGCTGTACACCGGCGTCGAGATGGCCACGCGCTCGTGGCCGTCCACGGAGCGAACGTCGCCGAAGTGCGTCTCGCCGGGGGCGAGCTCCGCCGCCTCGGTGAACCACGCCTCGTCGGCGTAGGAGTCGCCGCCGTCCTGCTCGGTGACGATCCGGCCGCCCTCGCGGTCGGCCCGGATGACCTCCCGCCCGTCGGCGTCGACGAACGTGATCGACTCGAAGACGGGCGATTCGGTGCCGCCGACGGTCATCGTCTGGGTCTGGAGGTTCCGCTCGAACGAGGACGCCGTCCGGTTTTTCGCGTCCGCGAGCGCCGTCTGCTGGAGTTCGTAGTAGTAGACGTTCGGCGCCAGCACCCAGTCGAACGGCTCGTAGTAGGTGTAGGAGATGAACTTCGTCTCGACCGGGTTGCCCTCCTGGGTGGTGTCCTCCCAGTCGTACTGGGCGACGCCCCACTCCTCGCCCGAGCGGATCGCCTCGTCGCTCCGGATCCGCTCTTTGATGTCCTCGAAGACGGTGAGCGTCCCCCCGGAGTCCTCCTTGAGGTTGTGGCCCTCCTCGAGACTGTGGTGGACGACGATGTTCGACTCGATGTCCGTGATGTACGCGTAGCCCGTCTCGCCGATGTAGCCGGGCCGGAACGTCGCGGACATCGTCCCGTCGTCGGCGACGCCGTCGCCCGCGGTGCCGGCGATCTGTTCCTCGACGCGGCGCTCGACCTCCCCTTGCTCCTCGGCGGAGAGGTCGTCCCACGCGCGCCCGTCGTAGTCGGACTCGAGGATCGTCCGCCGCGCGTTCTCGATCGAGCTGCGCATCTGCAGCGCCACGTACCCGACCTGGTCCTCGCTCAGCTGCTGGACGAGGTCCATCTCCCCCTCGCTCGCGGCGACGTAGTTCTCCATCGTCGTCGATGAGGCCATCGCCCGGACGCCCACGTCGCGCTCGTCGATCTGGTTCTGGATGCCGTCCTGTCTCGCCTCGACTGTCAGGTTCAGCTGTGCCGTGATCTCGTCGCGCAGGTACTCCGAACTCTGGTTCTGCGCGTTGGTGTTCAGGTCGTTCATGCCCATCGTCGCGAACGCTCCCACCGTCGTCAGCGGGATCAGCGAGATCGCGAGAAACAGCGCGATGAGCTTCACCTTCAGGTCCATACCGAGAGGGATTAATTGTGACGGTTAAGCGTTCTCGGCAAATTACCCGAATTGATAGCTGCAGTGGCGAATATCCGAACATTCTTGCCAGTCTGTATTACGCTCTGGTAGTATCACGCGAACTGCGTTCGTCGGGGACGGCGAGGGCGTGCGGGTCGGCTCGTCGCCGTCCCGACAACGGTAAACGGGACGGCCGTGTAACGCGGGTGAATGACCGAGCCCGCCGGCGACGACCCCGGAGTCGACGGGGAACTGTCGCTCCCGCCCTCCCGCGAGCGCGGCGAGGGGGAGGTCCACGTTCTCGGCACCGCACACGTCTCCGAGCAGAGCGTCGAGGAGGTCGAGGAGACCATCGCCGAGCGACGGCCGGACGTGGTCGCCGTCGAACTCGACGAGGGGCGGTTCCGCCAGCTGAAAGGCGAGACCCCCGACGACATCGACCCCGGCGACATGCTCCGGGGCAACACCGTCTTCCAGTTTCTCGCCTACTGGATGCTCTCCTACGTCCAGACCCGCATGGGCAAGAAGCTCGGCGTCGACCCCGGCGCCGACATGCTGGCCGCCGTCGACGCCGCCGAGGAACACGGTCTCGGCGTCGCGCTCGTCGACCGCGACATCCAGATGACCGTCCAGCGGTTCTGGGCGAGACTCAGCCCGCTGCGCAAGCTCTCGATGCTCGGCAACCTCACGCTGGCGGTCGGGTCGCCCGTCGCCGTCGGCGCCGGTCTGGGCCTCTCCTTTGGCCTGTTCGCCGGCTTCGCCGTCGCGACGGTCGGCGCGGGCGCGCTCGGGTTCGCGAGCGCGGACTTCGTCGCCGCCCTCGGCCCCGACACCGTCGCGCTGGCCGGCGGCCTCGTCGGCGGCGCCATCGGCGGCGTCGTCCTCTGGAGCCTGCTCGAACCGTGGCTGGCCGAGTGGCTCGAACCGCTGCCGGTGCCCAACACCACGTACACGCGCGTCGCGGCCGGCGTCCTCGTCGGCTCGGCGGCGGGCGTCGCGATCGCCGCCAGCGGCGGACTCGCGCTCGGCCCGCTCTCGGTGTCGAGCGACCGGCTGACCGGCCTGGGGGGGTTCGTCCTCCAGACCGGGACGGGCGTCCTCGGCGGCGCCGTCGGCGGTGCCGCCCTCGGCGCGCTCGGGGGCGCCGTCCTCGCGGCGTTCCTGCCCGAGGAGGAGGACTTGGAGGAGATCGACATCGACGAGCTGACCGACGCGGACGTGGTGACGGCGATGATGGAGGAGTTCCGCCGGTTCGCCCCGGGCGCCGCCGAGGCGCTCATCGACGAGCGCGACGCCTTCATCGCCCACCGGCTCGTGGCGCTGCGCGAGGCGGGCTACAGCGTCGTCGCCGTCGTCGGCGCCGGCCACCGCGAGGGGATCGAACGCTACCTCGCGGACCCGGAGAGCCTGCCGCCGATGGAGTCGCTGGTCGGTGAGGCCTCGGGGACGAGCCTCACGGGCTATCTCTACAAGGCGCTGGGCTACGCGATGACCGTCGGCTTCCTCGTGTTCTTCGCCCTGCTGGCGCTGGGCGGGGCGAGCAACGACTTCCTGCTGGAGCTGTTCGTCGCGTGGTTCCTCGTCAACGCGGTGCTCGCGGGCGGGCTGGCGAAGGTCGCGGGCGCGACCTGGCCCAGCGCGCTCGTCGGCGGCGGCGTCGCCTGGCTCACGAGCGTCAACCCGCTGCTGGCGCCGGGCTGGTTCGCCGGCTACGTCGAGTTGCGCTACGTCGACGTGAACGTCTCCGACATCGCCCGGCTCAACGAGATCATGGACGACGAGACGGCGCCGGTGAGCGAGATCTTCGCCCGGATGCGCCAGGTCCCGCTGTTCCGGCTGATCCTGATCGCCGGCCTGACCAACGTCGGGAGCATGATCGCGAGCCTCGTCGTCTTCCCGCTGATCCTGCCGTACATCTCCGCCGACATCGGCGGCGTCAGCGCCATGGGCGGCCTGCTTCTGGAGGGGGCCCGCGACGGCTGGCGGATCGTCTGGGGTGTCGTCTCGTGAGCGGCCCCGCCGGCGGTCGAGCCGGACGGAGCGGCGGTCGCGGCGGTTCCGGTCGGTCCGGCGGCGGCCGCGGCTGGCACGGTATCTCCTTTAGCCGGCGCGAGCTCCGCGATCTCGGGATCGCGTGGCTCGCGCTCGGCGTCGCCTTCACGCTGTTCATCGACCGGGCGCTCGTCGACCTGGTCGCCCGCGGCGCCCGCCCGCCGGCGGCGCTCGCGCTCGCGCTGGCGGTCTCGCTGGCGACCGTCGGCGTCGCCTTCCTCCTGCACGAACTCGCCCACAAGGTCGTCGCCGTCCGCTTCGGCCAGGTCGCCGCGTTCAAGGCCGACTACGGGATGCTCTTCCTGGCCGTGATGTCGGCGCTGGCTGGTTTCCTGTTCGCCGCACCCGGCGCGGTCGTCCACCGCGGCCGCATCACGGCCCGCGAGAACGGCCTCATCTCGCTGGCCGGTCCGGTCACGAACGTCGGCCTCGCCGCCGTCTTCCTGCCGCTGTTCCTGTTCGGCCCCGGCCTCCTCGGACTTATCGGCGGTCGCGGCCTCAGCATCAACCTCCTGCTCGCGGGGTTCAACATGATCCCCTACGGCCCGCTGGACGGCCGGAAGGTCCTGCGCTGGAGCAAGCCCGTCTACGTCGCCGTCGCCGTCCCGACCGTGCTGCTCGCGGTGTACGCCCTGGTCGGCCTCGGGCTCTGATCCGACGGTCCCACGCCGAACAACCCACTTCCGACTGGCGACCCAACCGCCGGTATGGCCCAGCCAGTCCCCGACGAGGTCGAGGCGCTGTTGACCGGCGACCCCGTCGCGGCCCACCTCGCGACCTGCGCCGACGGCCGCCCCCACGCCGCGCCGGTCTGGTTCCGCTACGAACCGGCCGACGGCGACGACCGACCCGTGATCGAGGTGACGACGACCGGCCGGAAGCTCGCCAACGTCCGCGAGAACCCCCGCGTCGCGCTCTCGATCCAGGAGAGCGACGCCGGTCACCCCGAGTGGACGGTCACCGTCCGCGGGACGGCAACGGTCGTCGACGACGAAACCGAGACCGAGCGTGCCAACCGACGGATCAACCGCCGCTACGGCGCCGACCCCGACGACTGGTCGGAGAACACGCTGGTCCGGATCGCCGTCGGCTCGGCCAGCCACAGGGCGTACTAAACCATCTTTTTCGCGGAGGGGTGGGCAAACCGCGCCCACCCCTCCGCCAAAAACATGGGTGAAAAAGCCGCCTTCGCGGGGCTCCGCCCCGCTTCGGCGGACGAACCGCGCGCCGCAGGCGCGCGGATGCTCAGTGCAGTCTGTAGATAATTCAGACGAGACGAAATAGCGCGATACACCGTATCCAGTCTGAACCGTCGGGGTTTGGGATGTCGATACCTGCTATGTACGTTCCTGTGTCCACAGTTGCTTCCTCGTCGATGAAATCCACGACTTCTCCAAAAGTCCACGTGTGCGTTTCACCGGGCGAGAGCGTCAGTTGTCCATTACCAGACGAGCGTGTCTCAATCGGGTTCCATCCAGCGGACGATCTCTTCAGTATGGACCATTGGTATGGGTTGAACTCCAGTTCGGTCGATGATTTGTTGTGAAGCGTCAGTTCAACCGTTCCTGTTGACGCGTCCACCGTAGTTTGTGATGGGAGGAGATAGGCGCTCGCAGACCCTGTCTCGACAGTATGTGAGCAGACAGCGGCCCCTGAATACGAATCGTGTGGTGGGCAATCGTACTTGGAGAGTGGAGTCGGTGTGATGGTGGAAGTCCCCGGCCCCGTTGCATCACTTGAACAACCAGCAAGTCCGGCCATCGATGCACAGGTAGCGACAAGCAACTCCCGACGGTTCATATTCCATCTCTGTCTCGTCTGCACAAATGACTGTGTGAGACGAAAAGGGCTCTTTGAACGATAAGCGCGGAGAACAGAGTACGGCGGAACCGTCGACCGCGCCCTTTAGGCGGGGGCGGGCCCTCCCGTCGACCGATGGAAGTCACCCTCCTCGGGACCGGCGACACGACGGGGACGCCGACGCCGGGCTGCGACTGCGAGACCTGTGAGCGCGCCCGCGAACGGGGCGTCGAGCGGTCGCGGTTCTCGGTCCACGTCCGCAACGAGCGGACCGGCGAGTCGCTGCTCGTCGACACCAGCCCCGACTTCCGCCAGCAGTTCCTCGGTCACGACGTGGCGCTGCCCGACGCCGCGGTGATCACGCACATCCACTTCGACCACCTCGACGGACTGGGGCACGCCTACCGCCTGTTCGACCGCCTGCCGGTCCACGCCGCCGACGAACGGGACCCCGAGACCGGCGAGAGCGTCGCCGAGACGGTCCGCCGCCGCTACGACTACCTCGACCAGGTCGAGGTCGTCCCCGAGACCCCCTTCGAACCGTTCGAGACCTGCGGGTTCGAGGTGACGCTGGTCCCCGTCGACCACCCGCCGCTCGTCTGCTACGGACTGGCAATCGAGGATCCCGAGACCGGGGCGAAACTGTCGATCTCGGGGGACACGACCTACGGCATCGGCGACGAGTCGCGCGCGGCCCTCGCCGACCCGGACCTGCTGCTGGCCGACGGCATCGTGACCGCCGACCTGTGCGAACACCACCCCGCGGGCGGCGCCCACTTCGACGACGACGGCGTCGCCCGTACGTTCGGCACGAAACACATGACCGTCGAGGGCGCGGTCGCGCTGGGCGAGGACCTCGACGCCGAGGAGACGAGGGTGGTCCACGTCTCCCACTTCCTCGACGCCGACCGAGCGTTCGAGGCGCCGCTGGCCGTCGACGGCGAGCGCTACGACCTGTGAGCGGCGAGAGACACCGCGCTCGACCGCGACGCACATCCCCGGAAGCCCCATACCGGTCGCGCTCGAACCGGGGATATGAGCAGTCAGGACCGCGCGGACGGGACGACCGAGCACCTCGCCACCCGGGTGGTGCTGTCCTTCCCGGCCGATATCGGGGAGCACGGGCCCAGCCGGATCCGCTCGGACTACTACAGGAAGTATCTCACCAAGGTTCACGACGCGGCCGCCGAGGGCGACGAGTGGGACGAGTTCACCGACGTTGGCTGTTGCGGCAGCCGGATGGACGTGCCGCTGGTGGTCGAGGCGGTCGAAGGCGGCTCGCGGATCGACCTCGACACCGAGATCGAGTACACCGAACGGGAGGCCTGCGGGGTCAACCAGGGGTGGTCGGTCCAGCACGACGAGCCCGAGGCGCTGGACGACTGAGCGGCGGTCCTGGCGGAATCCGCGACCGACCGGGCCGACCCGGTCCGACTGGGCCGGTCCGGCCCGACCGAGCGGACGGCGAGTGACCGTCGACAGCGGCGACGAGACCGCCCAACACCGGTATCGTTTTGATCGTCGCGGTCCGATCGGTCGTTAGTCCCCTCCATGCCCGCCCGAGTCCGCGCGCTGGGGGTCGTCGCGGTCGCCCTCTGCTGCGTCCTGGCCGCGATCGGCGCGCTCGCGCTGTCGGTCCCCGGTGCCCCAGCCGACACTCGACAGCGCGAGGCGGCCGACGGCGGCCTCCAGCGCCTCCACGACGCCGGCGTCACCGGCGAGAACGTCACCGTCGGCGTCGTCGGCGTCACCGGCTTCGACACGGACCATCCGGCGATCGCCGACCGGATCGCCGAGAGCCGCGCGTTCGGCGGCGGCGCGACCGTCGAGAACGGCGGCCGCAACCACCACGGCACCGCGACCGCCGCCGTCGTCGCGCGGACCGCGCCCGACGCCGACCTGCGGCTCGCGACGTTCGACGACACGACGGAGTTCCGGCGGGCGGTGACGTGGCTCGTCACCGCCGACGTGGACGTGATCGTCGCCCCGGTGTCCTTCTACGGCCGCCCCGGCGACGGCACCTCGACGGTCGCGCGCCTGGGCGAGTGGGCGCGCCGCCAGGGCGTCGTCTTCGTCGCGCCGACCGGCAACCTCGCCCGGGGCCACTGGACCGGCCGCTACGACGACCCCAGCGACGGACGCCTGCGCTTCGGCGACACGACCCGCAACTACCTCGCCGGTCGCGGGAGCGAGACGCGGATCTGGCTCGGCTGGGACCGGAGCCACAGGAACGAGACCTACGTCGCCGAGCTCTACCGGACCGACGACGGCGAGCGCAGCCTGGTCGCCAGGTCGGCGTCGTTCCCCGGCGACGGCGTCCCCAACGCCCGGATCAACGCCCGCCTCCGGGGCGGCACCTACTACGTCGTCGTCCGGGGGCCGCCCAACGCCACGGGCGCCCGCCTCCGGCTATCCTCGCCGACCCACCGCTTCCAGCGGACCCGGCCCGAGGGGAGCGTCGCCGCCCCCGCGACCGGCCGCGGCGTGATCGGCGTCGGCGCCTACGACCCCGCGGCCGGCCGCGTCGAGCCGTTCAGCTCTAGGGGCCCCACCGCCGACGGCCGCCTCGGCGTCGACGTGGTCGCGCCCGCTCGACACGAAATCGTGGGGTACGAGGAGCCGCTCGTCGGTTCCTCGGCCGCGACGCCGTACGTCGGCGGCCTCGCCGCGCTCGCCCTCGACGCCGACCCCGACCGCTCGCCCCGCGAGGTCGAGTTGCGCCTCGAACGGACCGCCCGCGACGTTGGGCCGAACGGTACCGACCCCACGGCCGGCAACGGGCTGGTGGTCCCCCGCCGCGCCGTCGACCCGCCGGCCAACGCGACCGGGTGAGCGCCGACCGTCGACCCGGGACCGAGCGGTGGTGTTCCGTCGCGCTTCCGGCGGACCGACCACCGGCGCCCTCCGCGACGCCCACACTTATGGCGGACCGAGAACAACCCACGGGCGATGATCGGATCCGTCCGGCGGTTCCTCGCGGCGATGGCCGAGGAGGACGCGCGGACCCGGGCGTTTCTGCTCTGGGACGCGAGCAACACCGTCGGCGCCGTCGGCCTGCTCGTCGGCGCGTTCGCCCTGCTGGTCGTGACCGACGCGCCCGGCTTCCAGCGCGGAGTCCTGCTCGCCTACATCGCCGTCGCCGTCCTGTGGCTCGTCTCCATCTTCACCATCGGGCCAGTGTACGACCGGTTCGCCCCGGCCGAGGAGTAGCGCCCGCGACCCGGGTCAGCGCGGGCGGCGCGCCCGCCGCTCACACCAGCAGCGAGACGAGTTCGAAGAACAGGTCGCCGTAGACGAGGCTGATCACGAGCGCGACGAACATGGGGACGATGAAGGGCATCCCCGGGGAGATCCAAACCACGTCCTCGTCGGCGAGCACGTCCAATCCGTCCCGCAGCCCCTCGGCGGTCGTCCCGTATGCCGACCCCTCGATGTCGTCGAGGAACGCCTGTGCGCCCCAGGGGTCGTCGTAGTCGGCGTTGGCCCCGTCGGCGGCCTCGGCGTCGGTCCGGTCGACGGTCTCGGCGTCGGTCTCCGCGCCGGCGTCGTCCCCAGCGGCGTCGTCCGCGCCGGCCCGCTCCCCGCCGTCGGTGGCCACCTCGCCGTCGGCTCCGCCAGCGAGGTCGCCGCTCTCGGGGATCGAGCCGTCGCCGGGGGGATCAGGGTCGTCGGGGAGACTCGCGGGGTCGCGGTGGTGGTCGGGGTCGTCGCGGACGGCGGCCAGCGTCGTCCCGCGCCAGCGCAGGTACATCCGCAGGGCGTCGAGGTCGAGCCCGCGGCGGGTGAACCCGTCGGGCGTCTGGAGGAGCGAGCCGTACTCGTCGGTCGCGTCGGCGGCGCGGATCGGCTTGCCGATGAACATGATCGGCGCGAGGTGTCCCGTCAGGGCGTTGCGCAGCGTGACGGCGACGGGGTAGGCCGCGCCGACGAGGACGGTGTTCGAGAGGACCGTCAGCGAGAAGACGCCGACGGTCGTCCGGGTCAGCGGCAGCGCCTCCGTCGGGAGGACGTATATCGGGAACGTCGGGAAGAGGACGGCGAGGACGATCAGCGCCTTCGCGTCGGCGCCGCCGAAGCCGCCGAAGTAGTAGAACAGGTAGCCGATGGACCCGACCATCCCCAGCGAGAGCGCGACCCGGAGGTAGAACAGTTCGCGCGACTCGACCCAGAAGGGGAGCTCGCCGGTGGCGATCCGCTCGATGTCCCAGACCAGCAGCGCGACCCCCAGCAGCGCCAGCGGGAGCCACGTGGCGTTGGGCACCCGACGGGTCCGGACGTCCCGGTAGGCGGCCCAGCCGAAGACGGGGACGGCCACCAGTCGCAGCAGGTCCGGCGGCGGGCTCTCCGTCAGGACGGTTCCCAGCCAGTCGATCACGACCGAACCAGCGCGCCCGCGGACATTAGTGGTTTCGGCGACGGCGACGGGGTCGGCCGCTGTGGGCGTCCGAGCGCGTGGTCGGTGGGAGCGCTCGGAAACGTCGACCGGTGCGGTCCACCGCACGTGACATCTGCGTGAAGTACGATACCGAGCCGGACTCGGCCCCGGCCCCACCGCCCGCCCCAGAATTATTTTCTACACCACATAAACAAATTATCGAACGACCCCCCAATTATTAGTGTTGAAAAGGGCGTATTGATGCAACCCCAACCAATATATCGTAAGATGCCAATTCCCAGTCGTGGTCTCAAAGATGATTAGTGGGGCTGACGAGTCGGACGATCCTATCACGATAGCGGTCCTCGAGAATCGGTCGGGGAAGTTCGCTGAACTCGGCACGTCGAAGTGGCAGGCGAGTCTGCTCGCGGTCGAGGAGCTGAACGAGAACGGCGGCATTCTCGGTCGCGAGATCGAGGTCGTCGATCCGGATCCGAAGTCGGACGTGGACAGATACCGACGGCTGGTCACCGACATTCTGAACGAGGAAGACCCCGACGCAATCTGGGCCGGATACGCTTCGTCCGAGCGGGAGGTCGTCCGTCCGTTGACGAACGCTCACAGACAGCTCTACTTTTACACGACCCAGTACGAGGGCGGCGTCTGCGACCGATACACGTTCCCGATGGGAGCGACCGCTCGCCAGCAGCTCGGGACCGTGCTCCCGTACCTCGTGTCGGAGTACGGGCCGGAGATCTACACTATCGCCGCCGACTACAACTTCGGGCACCTGTCCTCCGACTGGGTGGATATCCTCGCTGCGGAACACGGCGCCGAGGTGGTCGGCAAGGAGTTCGCCCCGCTGTCACAGACGTCCTTCGAGTCGGTAGTGAGTCGGATCGAGGACGCCGATCCCGACGTCGTCATGTCGATGCTCGTCGGGGACAACCACGCGGAGTTCTTCCGGGAGAAAGCCGAGCGCGGGCTCTCGATACCCGTCGGAACGTCCACGTCGATGGCGCAGGCGTTCGAACACAAGCGATACGAGCCGCCCGCGTTCTCGGACGTCCACGTCGGAGTCAACTACATGGAGGAGCTCTCGACGCCGGAGAACGAACGGTTCGTCGAGCGCTTCTACGAGAAGTTCCCGGAGGCGGAGTACATCAACCAGGAGGCACAGAACAGCTACGTTTCGATACACCTCTACGCGAAAGCCGTCGAGGCCGCGGGAACGACCGATCAGGCTGCGGTGATAGACCAGCTCCGGAGCGGGCTGTCGTTCGACGCACCGGAGGGCACCGTGACCCTCGACGGGGCGACCCATCACATCAGCCACAACATGCGGATCGCGCGAGCCGACGAGAACCACGACATCGAGTTCTTCGGGGCGGAGCGGACGGAGGAGACGTTTCTCTCCGAGACCGTCGGGTGCGATCTCCGGGAGGCCGCCGAGACGACGCAGTACAGACCCGCGCTGTTCCACCAGCAGGGGACGTTCGACAGTATGCACGACTCGCTGCAGACCCGGGTTCAGGAGGCCTACGAGTCACGGGAACTGCGCGAGCGGGTCGAAGCACGCGCGGAGGAGTACAGCGAGATAATGAGCGACTGTGCCGACGGGGATCTGACTGCCCGGTTGCCGAGGGACGCCGAAAACGACGCGATGGGCGAAATTGCGACGGCGTTCAACGCGATGCTCGACGAGATCGAGGAGGCGATGAGGCACCTCCAGGAGTTCTCTCACGACGTCGCGGCAGCGAGCCAACAGGCCAGTTCGGGAGCCCAGGAAGTCAAGCGGGCCAGCGAGGAGGTCGGGGAGTCGATCGAGGGGGTCACGAGGCGGGCCGACCGACAGCGCGAGCGTCTCGACCGAGTGTCCAGCGAGATGAACAACCTCTCGGCGACGGTCGAAGAGGTCGCGTCGACGGCGCAGACGGTCGCGCAGCTCTCCGAGGACACCGCCGAGATCGGGCGAGACGGCGAATCGACCGCGAAGCAGGCGAGCGCGGAGATGGAGCGGATCCGGACCGAAGTCTCGTCGGTCGTCGAGTCCGTCGAGCGACTGGACGAACAGATGGCCCGGATCGACGAGATCGTGGAACTGATCTCCGAGATCGCCGACCAGACGAACATCCTGGCGCTCAACGCGAACATCGAAGCGGCCCGGGTCGGGGGGAGCGACGGTACAGACGCCGGCGGCGGGTTCGCTGTCGTCGCCGACGAGGTCAAACAGCTGGCCGAGAAGACGCAGGATTCGGCCGGCGATATCTCCGACCTCATCGAGGAAGTCCAGGGGCGCACGACGACGACCGTCGAGCGGATCCGGACCGCCGAACGTGAAATCGAGGGAACGACCGAGTCGGTCGAGGACGCCGTAGACGCGTTCGTCGACGTGGTCGAGAACGTCGAGGAGACCGACGAAGGGGTACAGGAGATAACCCGTGCGGTCGACGACCAGGCCGGAAGCGCCGAGGAGGTCCTGTCGGCGGTCAACGAAGTCGCCGAACTCGGGGACGACACCGCCGGTGCCGCGGAGGACGCGTCGGCCGCGGCGGAGGAACAGGCCGTTTCGATGCGTCAGGTGACTTCGAACGTCGAGTCGCTCGCTGCCCAGGCGAACCGGCTCCAGACCCGACTCGATACCTTCGACGTGCGCAGGGAGTGACTCGCCGACCGAGCAGTACCGCCGGCACGGGTGGCCAGCCGCGCCCGACATCCGATATCGATAGAGACCCGCGGCCCTGCCAGTACTGCGAGAACGCACCCGGAACGCCCCGCCGAGACGCGACTGTCGCAACCAGAGCCTGCAATCGCGACCGTATCGACGCGTGCCGAGACGACGGTCGTGATCCGGGTTTCCGAAGGGAAACGGCGGTAAAACCTCTCGCCGGTGAGTGAAAACCCGGAACGGAAACTGTTCCTCTCCGGGAGAGTGTTCGCTCGTTCGACGAGCGTGTTACGGCGTTGTTTATATGACGCGGTTCTGCAGGTAGTCGAGGTGCTTGGCGTTGTAGACGATCTTGACCTCGTCGGTCGCGGCGCTGCCGATGCAGGTCAGGCGGACGTTCTTCTCCTCGACCTCTTCGTCGGAGAGGATCTGCTGCATGTCCATGTCGATGTCGCCCTCGACCGCGATGGCGGCGCAGTTCGCACACGCGCCGGCGCGGCACGAGAACGGCCAGTCGAAGCCCTGGGCCTCGGCGGCCTCGAGGATGTACTCGCCCTCGTTGACCTCGAGTGTGCCGTAGTCCTCGTCGCCGAGGTCGGCGTCGGCAGCCTCCTCGAAGGCCGATGCGTCCATGTCCCAACCCTGGTCGTCCAGTACTTCGTAATTCAGGTACTCTACGGTGGGCATCACTTGCTGGATTCGACCCCCTGACTGTTAGACCTTGCTGTTCGTGCTACCGTTTCGCGGCCGCGAGCGCAATATCTGCCGGGCTCGACGGCTCGTGGGTGGACGTACGTCCCATTCCGGGGTGGGTCACAGCGGGACGAACCGGAACAGCAGGAACGAGGCGACGGTCGCGATCCCGGGGACGACGTTCTGGAGGAAGATGACCCGCGCCGTCGTCGCCGGTTCGAACAGGTCCTCCGCGTCGGGGATCGACTCGCGGTCCTCGCTGCCGATCGGCGGGGCGTCGGGCGCGTCGGACGCGCCGCCCTCGCCGCCGACCGTCGGCGCCTCGTCGGCCTCGGCGGCCAGCGCGCCGACGGACACCGCCGGCGGGTCGCCGCCCCTCGCGTCGGCGATGGTGACCGTCCGCGTCGCCCGTCCCCAGCCCAGTCCGACGATGCTCATCGTCGCGATGATGACGAAGCTCGCGGGGATCCCCAGCGCCGACAGTCCGGTGACGATGGTCGAGCTGACCGTCGCGACGACCAGCGCCGCCAGCAGCGGCAGGTCCGTCAGGTCGTTGCCGACCGTGTCCATCGTCCGCCGGGCGATCGTAAAGGCGCCCAGCCCGATGGCGCCGCCGCCGAGCAGGACCGCCTGAGTCATCTCCAGGTCGCCGCTGCCGTACAGCGGTGCGACGGCGTTGGCGACGTTGCTCGCGCCCGCCGAGAAGGCCATGTAACAGCCGATCCCGATCACCAGCAGCGTCCCGACGAGCTCGCGAGTGGTGGTGTTGGGGCCGAGTTCCGGCCGCGGCAGGGCCCCCGAGCGGTCGAAGACGACCAGCGAGCCCTCGGTCTGGGTGACGGCGAACCACTCGACGAGCCGCGGGTAGTAGTAGCGGCCGACGACGGCGCTCACCCAGAACGCGATCACCGGCGAGACGAGCCACCAGGTGACGATCCGGCCCATCTCGCCCCAGTTGAGCGTGCCCCGCGCCAGTCCCAGCCCGGCCATCGCGCCGACGGCGGTCATCGACGTCGACGCGGGGACGCCCGCGACGTTCGAGAGGAAGAGCGCGAGTCCGACGAAAAAGAGGACGCCGATGCTGATCTCCAGGGTGAACGCCGTGGTGACGATGTCGCTGCCGAGGGTGTCGATGACCTCGCGACCGACGGTCCACCCGCCCAGCAGCGCGAAACCGGTCATCAGCGCCGCGGCGGTCGCCTTCGAGACGGTGTCGCTGCCGACCGCCGGGCCGAACGCCACGCCCGTCGAGGAGCCCCCGATGTTGAACCCGACGAAGACGGCGACGACGAGCCCGACGAGGAGGAGGGCCTCGACCATACCGGCATCTGGTCGACCGTCAGCTAAAGCCTACCGACAGCGGTCGACGACGGGCGTGGTGCGCGACGGCCTACGCCGCGTCGCCGCCGTCGGCTCCGAGCCGCTGGACCGTCTCCCCGATCTCCCGGACCATCTCGGTCTGCTGCTCGCTGGCGGCGGCCACGTCGGCGACCTCGTCGGAGACCTCCTCCGTCCGCTCGACGAGGTCGTCGAGCATGCTCGCGACTTCCTCGGCGCTCGCGGCCTGGTCGTCGGTCGCCTCGGCCACTTCGGTGATCCCCTGGGCGGCCGCCGCGACGGCCTCGACGATGTCGTCGAGGTTCTCCATCGCCGTCTCGACGCGGTCGATCCCCTCGTCGACCCGCTCGGTCGTCGTCGCGAGGTTCGCGACCGTCTCGTCGGCGTCGGTCTGGATCTCCGCGACCATCGCCTCGATCTCGCCGGCCCGCTCCTGTGACTCCGTCGCGAGCGACTTCACCTCGTCGGCGACGACGGCGAAGCCCGACCCCGCCTCTCCGGCGCGCGCGGCCTCGATCGAGGCGTTCAGCGCGAGGATGTTCGTCTGGTCGGCGATGTCGTTGATCACCTCGACGATCTCGTCGATCTCGCCGATTCTGGCCTGGAGCGAGTCCACGTCGTCGGCCACGCCGTCGACGGCCTCACCGACGGCGTCCATCACGTCGACCGCGCCGTCGGCCTCGTCGCGGCCCTCCTCGGCCAGCGAGCGCGCCCGCTCGCTCGTGGTTTCGACCTCGTCGGCGGTCGCCGCGACCTCCTCGACCGTCGCGCTCATCCGCGAGACCTCGCCCGCGATCTCGTCGACCCGTCCGACCTGCTCGTCGGTCAGTTCGGACATCTCGCGGGCGCTGTCGGCGATCCCCTCCGACGCGTCGAGCAGCTGGTCGACCGGTCGCTCGACGTCCGCCCTGACCTGTTCCTGGAGCCGCTCGCGTTCGGCGGCGACCTGCTCGCGCCGGTCGACCTCGTCCTGGAGGCGCTCGTTGTACGAGTGGATGTAGGTGTCCGCGACGACCTGCATGTCGAGGTTGATCGCTCGCAGCACCGACAGCACCTCGTCCATCCCGGCGTCGACCTCCGACTCGACGACCCGCTCGACCGCGTCCATGTCGACCGGCGGTTCCGCGGCCGACCGGTCGTCGGGGGACTGCTCGTCGCCGTCCGCGACAGCGACATCGCCGTCGGCCGCCGTGCCGGCGAGTTCGGCCCGGAGCGCGTCGACGAGGTTCTCCTGCAGCCGCTCGCGGAGCAGGTCCAGTATCAGGTCGTAGTAGACGCCGTACTGGCCGATGTAGTGTTTCATCGGCATCTCCAGCACGTCGTGGATCTTGCCGATGCGCGCGCGGTTGGCGAAGTACTCCTCGCCGTACTCCCCGGCGGTCAGGCTCGCGAAGTACGCCGACTGGGTGCGCTTGAGCTGTTCGACGGTCTTGGGCGAGCGGCCGATGACCGCGGTGGTCTCCTCGTGGCCGGTGAGGTTGTCGTAGAAGTCCTCGGCGATCTGGTCGGCGTGGCTGGCGAACAGCGGTTCGAGCGCCGCCAGCCGCTCGGCGTCGGCCTCGTCGAAGCCGACGAACTCCTTGCGCCACGCGATCTCCTCGCCGTCGAGTCCGATCCCGTTCAGGAGCGCGTCCAGGTCCACTTCGGAGTTCAATCCGCCACGACCGAATTCGTCAGCGTAGTCCTTCATCGGTAGATACCCGAATATGTACGCGACCGTTCCCCGCTGGTGTGCTTAACACTACTCGCCGAGTTTTCGCGCGTGATACTGCCGTCGGGTGGTTTAGTAGCGCCTGCGGTCGACCGACACGCTTTCGCCCCCCGCTCGCCCACGAGCGAGTATGTTTCCGGAGTTCGAGGTCGTACCCGCCGTGGACGTACAGGACGGACAGGTCGTCCAGTTGGTCGGCGGCGAGCGCGGTACCGGGAAGGCCTACGGTGACCCCGTCGAGGCCGCCGAGCGATGGGTCGAACAGGGCGCGCGCACCCTCCACCTCGTCGACCTCGACGGTGCCTTCGAGGGCGAGCGCGAGAACGCCGAGGCCATCCAGTCAGTGGTCGACGCCGTCGACGTGGAGACGCAACTCGGCGGCGGCATCCGCACCGTCGAGGACGCCGTCGGCCTGCTCGACGCCGGGATCGACCGGGTGATCCTCGGGACCGCCGCGGTCGAAAACCCCGATATCGTCGCCGAGATCGGCGAGGAGTACCCAGGGAGCGTGCTGGTGAGTCTCGACGCCAAAGACGGGGAGGTCGTCGTCTCCGGGTGGACCGAGGGGACCGGCCTGGACCCCGCCGAGGCCGCCGCGCGCTACGAGGAACTCGGGGCGGGAGGCATCCTCTTCACCGACGTGGACGTGGAGGGGCAGCTGGAGGGCGTCCGGACGGAGCCCGTCGAGCGGGTCGTCGACGCCGTGGACATCCCCGTCGTCGCCAGCGGCGGCGTCGCGACGCTGGCGGACGTGCGCGCGCTGAAGGACGCGGGCGCCGCGGCCGTCGTCGTCGGGAGCGCCCTCTACGAGGGGGCGTTCACGCTGGAGGAAGCGATCGACACGGTCTGACGGACGATCCGGGAGCGGCCCGTTCCGCATCGACTCCGGTCGGGCTGACTCCGTCGGGCTCGCCGGTTCGCTGCGCGTTTCGCGTCGGATACTGATCGGACGCGAGCCCGTCCCCGATTCTTGCTGACCGGACGGTCACGAAAGGTGAACCGTTATACTCGGAGAGCGGAGTGACCCGGCAATGATCCGGAAGCCGTCCGTCTCGCTCGACACCGACCTCGCCGAACAGCTCGCGGGCCTCGCCGGACTGGGGTGGACCACTTCGACGCTGGGGTTCCTGGGCACGGTCCTGGGCTACGGCAACAGCGTCGTGAGCCGACTGGTGACCGAGCCGAGTTCGCTGCTGTACGTCGGGGCGGTCTGCTTCCTGGCGACGCTGGGGCTCGACCGGATCGCCAACCGGGCGACGGAGGGCGACGAGGAACGTGAGCCGGACGGGCCGGACGGGCCGGACGGCGACGGCGATCCGGCGGTCACGCCTCGCGAAGGGTGACTTCCCGGGCCGCGAAATCCTCGAAGTAGGGGTCGAAGCCGGGCGAGTCGCCGCCGATGCTGACGGGGCCGCCGTCGGTCTCGACGACCAGGGCGCTCTCGACGGGGAACGAACTCGTGACCGGCGGGACCAGCGTCTGGTTGGCCGCCCGGACGGGGACGCCCTCGAAGTCGATCTCGTGGTCGCCGCCGGTGTCGGCGACGGTCACGTCCGCCACGATGTCGCGGTCGGCGTCGAGGTACTGGGCGGCGGTCGTGACGCCGTTGCGGAAGTACTCGAAGGTCGCCGGCAGTTCCCGGGGATCGGCGACGTGGCGGGCGTCGCCCATGGGCCAGACGTTGCTGACCATGTTGCCGTAGAAGCCGTTGGCGACCTCCGGCTGGCCGAAGGCGACGGCGTACTCGTCGCCGTGGCGGCCGGTGAGAACGCCGTGGGAGCCGACGAGGCCGGCGCGGGCGTCCCGGAGGACGAACACCTGCGGGCGGGCCTCCCACGTCCGGACGACGTGGGCGTAGCGGCCGAAGTCGGCGACGGCGTCGGCGACGACCTCGGTGTCGGGCGCCAGCAGCATGCAGTAGACGAACACGCCGCGGTCGACCGCCTCGGCCATCGCCTCTTTCAGGGTCCCGAAGGCCGTGGCGGGGACGACGACGAACGCCTCGTGGGTCGCGTCGGCGAGGAACCGCTCGGCGCGGCGCTCGACGGTCCGGCGCGACCGGACCACCTCGAAGCCCACGTCGGCCGCCGTCGGCTCGCTGTAGGCGTCCTCGATGGCCGACTGCAGGTCGGAGACCCGCGTCGACAGCTCCGCGACCGCCTCGGCGGCCGGCCGCGCGCGCAGCACGGTCGGACTCGCGCTCTCGTCGACGGTGACCAGCCCGCGGTCGACCAGCGTCTCGGCCACGTCGTAGACGTACCCCTGAGACACGTCCGCCGCGGCCGCCACGTCCCCCGTCGTCGCCTCCCCCCGCCGCAGGACCGCCAGGTACGTCGCCACCTCCGTCGCCGACAGCCCGAACGCCCCCAGATGCTCCCTGATCCGCGACTCGCTCATTGACGAAGGTTCTTGGACTATCTACAAAAACGTTTTCCGGATCGAACCGAGAGGAGGTGATATGCAACCGACGTTCGAGCGGCACGCGACGCGACAGCGGGAGGACGCCCGGTGAGCGGGCCCTCGGCGGGCGGGTCGGGGGGCGACGAGGCCGCCGCCGAGGCCCGCAACCGGCGGCTGTGGACGGTGGCGATCTTCCTGACGATGGCGTGTACGGGCGCCGTGATGCAGGTCCGCGGCGCGGTGTTGCCGACGCTGGAGGGGTATTTCACCGTCCCCGAGTGGCAGCTCGGGCTGGTCGCGCCGGCGGGGACCGTCGGCTACCTCCTGGTCATCCTCGCCGTCGGGTCGAGCGCGGGGCGCGTCGACGCGCGGCGGTTCATCGCCGGCGGCGCGTTCCTGACCGCGGGCGCGCTGCTGGCGATGGGACTGTCCCCGTCCTTCCCGGTGTTCCTGGCCGCGCTCGTCGTACAGGGCGGGGCCGTCGGGGTGTTCCGCGCGCTCGACCGGCCGCTGCTCAGCCACTTCTACCCGAGCCAGCGCGGGCGCGTGTACAACCGCTACGACGCGACCTGGGCGGTCGGCGCCGCGCTCGGCCCGCTGGCGGTCGTCCTCGCGCTGCGAGCCGGGTCGTGGCGGCTCGTCTACGGCGCGGTCGGGCTCGCCGTGCTCGCGCTCGCGGTCGTGTTCCAGTCGCTCCGTTCGCCCGCCGTCGAGTCGGACGAGGAGCCGCTCACCCGTTCGGACCTGGCCGAGCTGGTCCGGCGGCCGGAGGTGCTCGCCCTGCTGGCCGCGCTCTTCTTCGTGACCGGCGTCGAGGGCGGGCTGTTCACCTGGCTGCCCTACTACGCGCGGGCGGAACTCCCGGCCGGGTGGGCGGAGCTGACGCTGACGGCCATGCTCGTCGCGTACATCCCCGGCCGGTTCGCCTGCGGCGCGCTGACCGACCGTCTGGGCCCGCTCACGCTCCTGCTGGGCGTGCTCGGGCTGCTCGTCCCCGCGTTCGCGTTCACGTTCTTCGTCGCCGACGGGCTGGCCGTGCTGGGCGGCGTCGTCGCCATCGGCCTGCTGATCTCCGGGGTGTTCCCGACGATGATGGCCTACGCGACCGACGCCGTCCCCGAGCACAGCGGTCCGGTCAACGCGCTCGCGTCGGCGGTCTCGTCGGTCTCGGTCGGCGGCGTCCCCGCGGTCATGGGCGTCGTCGTCGGCGGCGCGGACGCCGCGACGGCGATGCGCCTGCTCTTCGTGCCCGTGGTCGCCGCGCTGGGCGTCGTCTCGCTCGCGCGGGTCGCCCAGGGTCGCCGCGACGCCCGGGCCGCGAGCGGCTCGACGACCGGCGACGATTGAGCGGGTGAGGACCGCTACGTCAGCGGGGACTGGTCCGACGGCCGGACGCCAGTTCGGGGAGGAGGAGGGCGGCGGCGCCGACGGCGGCCACGCCGGCGGCCAGCGAGGTCGCGTCGCCGGCCGCGAAGATGACGACTCCAGCGAGGACCCCCGACAGCGCTACCAGGTGATGCGTCCAGTGTCGGTCCACACTCCTGTCATCGACGCAACCGGACATAAAGCTCGGGCAGACGCGCGTCTGACGCGCGGCCGACGCGCCGCCGTCGGGCGACCGACGGTCGCGGGGATCGACCGGCGGAACGCAGGCGGAGCGGCGCTCGAACGAACACAACGGCCAAATAGACGGGTGCGCTTGGTCGAGACATGACCGAGCGGACGGCGGCGGTGACTCGGGAGACCGCCGAGACGGCGATCGAGGTGACCCTGGACGTGGACGGCGACGGCGACGCCACCGTCGACACGGGGATCGGCTTCTTCGACCACATGCTCGAATCGTTCGCCACCCACGGCCTGTTCGACCTCACCGTGAACTGCGACGGCGACCTAGAGATCGACGACCACCACACCGTCGAGGACGTGGCGATCACCCTCGGCGAGGCCTTCACGGAGGCGCTGGGCGACAAGCGCGGGATCGTCCGCTTCGCCGACCGGAAGGTCCCGCTGGACGAGGCCGTCGCGTCGGTCGTCGTCGACGTGAGCGGCCGGCCGTACTTCGAGTTCGACGGCGAGTTCTCCCAGAGCGAGGTGGGCGAGCTGACCAGCCACATGGCCCAGCACTTCCTGCGCTCGCTCGCCACGAACGCCGGGCTGACCCTGCACGCCGGCGTCGACGGGGAGAACGCCCACCACGAGGTCGAGGCGCTGTTCAAGGGACTGGCCCGCGCGCTCGACGACGCCACCCGGATCGACGAGCGCCGGACGGACGTGGCCAGCACGAAGGGCGAGCTATAGATGGCCGACGAGCGCGACCCGCCCGCCCTCCGCACCGACGGGGGATCCGACGAGGAGGCCACCTTCGACGCGATCATGGAGAAGTTCGCCGACTCGCCCAGCCAGCAGGCGGTCATCCGGCTGCTGCTCGAACGGGGGTTCTCCGTCAACGACGAGGGCCGGGTGGTCTCGGGCGGCATCGAGATCCCCAACACCGGCATCGCCCGCGAGGTCGACGTGGACCGGCGGGTCGTCGACGCCACCACCGACGCCATCCTCGACGACGACCAGCTGCGCCGCATCTTCCAGAACATCTCGGCCATCCCGAGCCTGATGGATCTCGCGCCCGTCCTCGACCTGTCGGCGCTGGCGATCACGGTGCGGGACGCCGAGGAGTCGGGCATCGTCGCCACCGTCACCGGCGCCATCGCCGACCGGGGGATCTCCATCCGCCAGACCATCAGCGAGGACCCCGAGTTCACCGACCAGCCCAGGCTGTACGTCATCACCGACGGGACGATCCCCGGCGACCTCCTGACGGAGATCCGTGACATGCCGTTCGTCCACAGCATCGAGCTGCGGTGACCCGTGGACCCGACGCGGACGGCGACGCGCGGATAACCGTCGAGACGCCCGACGGCGAGCGCCACGAACTGACCGCCAGCGAGGGGGCGGTCCTCCGGGACGTGCTGCTCGAAGCGGGGCTGTCGCCCCACGGCCGCTACGCCCGGCGGGTCAACTGCGGCGGACGCGGCCTCTGTGCGACCTGCGGCGTCCGACTCGCCGAGCCGCCCGGCCCCGACCACTGGCACGACGACCTGGCGGATCGGTTCGGCTACCCCAGACTCTCCTGCCAGCTCCCCGTTCGCGACGGGATGGCCGTCCGGCTGCTCGACAAGCGGGTGTGGGGCAGCCGTGGAGGCGGCGATGCCGCGGCGACGCCGCCGTCGGCGGACGACGACGGCTCCGAGTAACGCAAGCGCTTTTCGCCTCCCGCGGGAACCCGGAGACGTGAGCCAGCGCGAGCCATACCGGACCGTCGCCGGTCGCGGGGAGGCCCGCTTCGAGGTACGCGGCTCGGAGTTTCTCGGCCACGTCGCGCCCGCCCGGACGGTCGAGGCGGCCGAGGAATTCGTCGCGGAGATCCGCGGCGAGTACCCCGACGCGACCCACAA
This sequence comes from Halosimplex pelagicum, assembly GCF_013415905.1. Taxonomy (GTDB): domain Archaea; phylum Halobacteriota; class Halobacteria; order Halobacteriales; family Haloarculaceae; genus Halosimplex; species Halosimplex pelagicum. The sequence goes on from NZ_CP058909.1 coordinate 692,747, forward strand.
CGTCCCGGCCTACCGGGTCCGGGCGGACCCCTTCCGCGAGTGGGCCAGCGACGACGGCGAGCCCTCGGGGTCGGCGGGCGACCCCGCGCTGAACGTCCTCCAGCAGGAGGAGATCGAGAACGTCGTCGCCGTCGTCACCCGCTACTACGGCGGGACGAACCTCGGCGTCGGCGGCCTCGCCCGCTCCTATTCGCGCGCGGTCAAGGACGGCCTCGACGCCGCCGGGACGACGACCGAGCGCCCCCACGAGACCTTCTCGGTCGTCGTCGACTACGACGACTCGGGCACCGTCCGCGGCATTTTAGAGAGCGAGGGCGTCGAGTTCGACGCCGACTACACCGAGCGGGTCGCCTTCGACGTGCGCGTCCCCGTCGACGAGGGGAACGCCCTGCGCGACCGCCTCCGCAGCGCGACGAGCGGCCGCGCCGAGATCGACCGATAACCCGACGCGGACCCGTCGCGCCCGCACCCTCGCCGACGTGGAGCTCGAACCGCCACCAGCGATCCGAACCGACCGCTTCCGGGCGGATCTCCAGCGGAAACGAAGGCGTTCGGGGAGAAGTCACACGGGCGCGAGAACGGGCCGGCGTCGCGCGGTCGGAACCGGATCGGACGCCGGGCGGTCGGGTCCGGCGGTCACTCGGGCTGGGCCTCGTCCGCGTCGGGTTCGATCTCGTCCTCGGGCGTGTCGCCCGGGTCGTAGGCGTCGGTTCGGGTGACCCGCGCCTTCATGATGCGGGTGTTCTCGACGGCCTCGACGGCGATCTCGACGCCGTCGTAGTCGATCACTTCGCCCTCCTCGACGAGGCGGCCGGCGAGGTTGAAGATGAACCCGGCGATGGTCTCGAACTCCTCGCCCTCGGGGATGTCCAGATCCAGCGCCTCGTTGACCTCCTCGATGTTCACCTCGCCCTTGACGACGACGGTGTCGTCGCCCTCGTACTCGATCGGCTCCTCCTCGCCGCCTTCGAGGATCTCGCCGACGATCTCTTCGGTGAGGTCCTCCATCGTGACCAGCCCCTCGGTGGTCCCGAACTCGTCGATGACGATGACCATGTGCAGCCGTTCCTTCCGCATCTCGGTCAGCAGGTCGTCGACGTTCTTCGACTCGGGGACGTGCAGCGTCGGCTGGATGAGATCTTCGAGTTCGAGGTCGCCGTCCCCGGTCTCGCCGTAGTTGCGGTCGCGGACCAGATCGCGGATGTTGACGACGCCGATGACGTTGTCGAGACTCCCCTCGTAGACGGGGATGCGGGCGTGCCCGCTGTGGATGCACTGCTCGATCGCCTCGTCGATGGAGGCGTCGGTCGAGATGGCGTCCATGTCGAGTCGCGGCGTCATGACCTCCTTGGCGATCGTGTTGTTGAACCGGAGCGTGCGCTGGAGCATCTCGCGTTCCTCCTCGTCGAGGACGCCCTCACGCTCGCCGGTCTCGATCATCTCGCGGATCTCCTCGCGGGTGACGTACGACTCCTCGATGGCCGAGCGGCCGCCCGTCACCTTGTTGACGACCCGGGTGAGGTAGTCGAACAGGACGATCAGCGGCATCAGCACGTACTCGGCCATCTTCAGCGGGCGGGCGATCCGCAGCGACCACGACTCGCTGTTCTCGACGGCGTAGGACTTGGGCGCGCTCTCGCCGAACAGCAGGACGATGGCCGTGATCCCGAACGTCGACAGCAGGACCGCCTGGCCCTGACTGCCGGTCACCATCGCGAGCACGCCGGTCGCGATCGACGACATCGCGATGTTAACCAGGTTGTTCCCGACGAGGATGGTGATCAGCAGTCGGTGTGGATCGTCCTTGAGCGACTTGAGCGTCTTCGAACCGCGACGCCCGTCCTCGACGAGCGCCTCGATCCGGTGGGCCGGCAGCGAGAACATCGCGATCTCCGAGGAGGAGAAAAACGCCGACAGCCCGATCAGGACGACGATCGAGAGCGAGCCGCCGATAACGATGGCGCTCTCCTGCAGCTGGAGCCCGAACACGTCGATCGTCTGCTGTGCGGCGGGGATCACGTGCGGCCACGCCGCTGCGGGTATACCCATCGACGCCGTGAATTATCGGGCGGTGGAATTAAGACTTGTCATACCGGACCTTCACATGATCGAGAAACGCGCGCACACCCTGTCGATTTCGCGCGGTATCGACCCGTCCGGCGTCCGATCGTCCATCCCGCTCGGCCGGTCGCCGGTTCGACCCCGTCACGACGCTCGCACCTCGACGCGGACGAGTTGCGCGCCGGACGGTCGGTGGATCACCCGGACCGCCGCGCGGTCGCCCGGTCGCACGTCGAGTTCGTTCTGCGCGATCCGGACCGAGGCCGTCTCCCCCGCGGTCCACCGCCCGTCGGCGTGGGCGGCGTCCAGTTCGCCGTCGACGCCCGCGTAGGTCCGGTCGAAGAGATCCGTGCCCCGGCGGTGGTCGTCGGTGATCCGCCGGGTCGGGAACCCCGAGAGGCGCGCCCGGGCGTCCGCGCGTTCGAACGCGACGACGACGGCCAGCTCTGCGACCGCCAACGTGTCCCCGCCCTCGTGGACGAGCCGGAGTCGCTGGCCCTCGGGCCAGCCGTCGGTCGCGGACAGGTCGGCGTCCAGGCGGACCTGCGGGGCCGGCTCCGGGCGCGCGCGGTCGAACCCGACGGCCGCGACGGCGACCGACGCGAGCAGGACCGTCAGCCCGACCAGCAGGACGACCCCGACGACCGGCGTCGCGGCGCGGTCGCTGGCGAGGGACGGGCGAGTCGGTGCCGCCGGAGCGCCGTCGGTCACGCGCCGGGCTGGTCGCCCGTTCGGACTTAAACCCACGGACCGGCGGACTCCCCCTCGGCGTCACTTCCCGTCGACGCCGAATATCTCGACGGTGTTGCCCTCGGTGTCGCGGACGTGGAAACAGCGGTAGCCGTCGATGTCGACGATCCCGTGGACGACTTCGGGCGCCAGCTCCGACACCCGCTCGAAGGCGGCGTCCACGTCTCCGACCTCGAAGTTCGGAACGCAGTTGTCGCCGTACTCGACGGAGCCGCCGTCGGCGCTCGCGTCGTAGAGCCCGAAGTCGACGCCGTCGAACGCGAACGTCGAGAACCGGTCGTCGGCCTGCGCCGGTTCCGTTCCGAACAGCGCCTCGTAGAACTCCAGCGCCCGATCCATGTCCTCGACACCGACGTAGACGGTGGTCAGCTCCATCCGCGGTTCCGGATCCTGAGCGTCTGTCGACATGACCGGCTCTCCGACTGGACCGGGGTTAACGGCGCGCCACGGCGCGGAAGTACCGCCCGGGTCACGGCCGCGGCCGCGCCGCGGCGTCTCGACGGCGATCCGTGGGGCGTTCCACCCGAAACGATGCCCTTCGGGAGCGGTCGGACCGATCGACCGACCGCTCACTCGCGGACGGCGACGAACCGCAGCCGGCGGTAGTCGGCGGTCCACGTTCCGGTGTCGGCGTCGAACAGGTCGTCGCGCAGGCGATCCTCGACGGCCGACACTGCGGCCGCCCGCTCGCTCTCGTCCAGGCCGGCGAACAGCGAGTCGCCGAACACGTCGAGCCAGTTCGCCAGTCCCTCGGGCCCGCCGTCCAGTTCGGTCGGGCGGTCGAACAGTCGCGCGAGCCGGACCTCGAAACCCGCCGCCTCCAGCGCGGCGGCGTGCTCGCCGACCGTCGGGAAGTACCAGGGGTGCTCGACCTCGTGTCCGCGCTCGCGAAGTTCCGCGAGCGTCGCGTCGACGACCGCGCTCACGTTGCCCGAGCCGCCCAGTTCGGCGACGAACCGGCCGCCCGGCTCCAGCAGGGCCGCGACGCGCTCGGCGACGGCGGGCTGGTCGTCGCGGGGGATCCAGTGCAGCGCGGCGTTGGAGAAGGCGGCGTCGAACGACCGGTCGGGCGCGTACTCGCGGGCGTCGGCGACCGCGAACCGGAGGTTGGGGTAGGTCTCGCGGGCCCGTTCGACCATCTCGGTCGAGGCGTCGACGCCGACCGCGACTCCCGAGTCGCCGACGCGCTCGGCGATATCGGCGGTGAGGTGGCCGGTCCCACAGCCCAGGTCGAGGACGGCCTCGCCCGGACGGGGGTCGAGCGACTCGACGACGGACCCGCCGTACTCGTGGACGAAGCCGGTGTCGTCGTCGTAGGATTCGGGGTCCCACTCGTTGCGGGCGTCCTCGGTCGGGTCGGGCGAGTCGTCGGCCATACCCGGAGTGAGGAGCGCCGCCGCCTGAATCTTCCGGCGGCGTGGGACGGTTCGACACGCCGCCGCGGCGGCCACGCTCCGCGGCACGCCGACGGCGGGTCGTCAGTCGGCGTCGGCGGTCGCGGTGTGGTCCTCGAAGAGCCGGTCGAGCAGGCGCTGCTGGCCGACGCGGAGGTGCCGGTTGACGGTGGGCTGGCTCACGTCGAGCATCTCGGCCACGTCCTCGCCGGTAGAGGTGCGGGGCCACTCGAAGAAGCCGGCGTAGTAGGCCGTCCGCAGCACCTCCAGCTGGCGGTCGGTGAGCGCCTCGAACGCCGAACCGGCCCGGCGCTCGCGGTCGCCGGAGCGGTCGACGGTCCGCCGGGTCATCAGCTCGACGCTGGGGTAGGTCTCGCCGAGCATCTCGACGAACGCCCGCACGTCCGTCGCCGCGGACACGTCGACGACCGCCTCGACCCCCTCGGGGTCGGCCCGGATCGACCGCGGGTCGGCCCCGTGACGGACGAACGCCGCGGCGAGCGGATCGCCGTCGAGGGTCACTTCGAACAGCGCGCTCGCTCCGGCGTCCTCTCCGCCGCTCTCGCCGTCCCCCTCGGCCCCGGGCTCGCCGACCAGCCGGTAGTCCCGGACGGAGACGAGCGCGTCCAGCGCGTCGGTCACCGCCGCGACCGGCGCGCCCGCGGTCGTGAGGAACAGCCCGGTCTCCTCCTCGGAGTGGCCCGCCAGCCCCTCGAAGGCGACGGTGCAGTCGGCGGCTCGGGCCAGCCGGCCCAGCACGTCGTCCTCGGCGTCGAACGACAGGGTGAGTTCGACCCGCTGGTCGGTGTGCAGCGCCCGCTGGGTCTCGACGGCGTTGATCGAGTACGCGATGTTCTCGCCGAGCTCCGCGAACACCTCCCGTTCGAGGTCGCCGAAGTCGTCGGGTTCCGACGCGTACACCGTGAGCACGCCGTAGAAGTACTCCTCGAAGGCCAGGGGAACGCTCACGACGGAGTGGAACTCCCGGGCGAGCGCGGCCTTGCGCCACGCCTCGCGCTGGAGGTCGTCGACGACGTTGCCGACGACCGTCGGCGCCTTGGCGGCGGCCGTCCTGGCGGCGGGCTCATCCCCGTCGAGCGCGAGGTCGACCGCGTCGAGGTACTCGGCGCCGCCGCCGGCCCAGGCGCTCGGCTCGACGCGCTCGCCCGCGGCGTCGAGCCCGCCGATCCACGCGAAGGCCACGTCGTCGCTCTCGACGAGCCGGTCGCAGACCGCCGCCTCGATGGCCTCGCGGGACTCGGCCTGGATGAGCGACTGGTCGATCCGCCGGATGAGGTCGGTGATCCCGATCTGGCGGCGCAGGCGGGCGTTCTGCTCGGCGAGCTCGGCGTCGCGTTCCCGGAGCGTCCGCTCGCTGGCCAGCCGGTCGAACGCCGCCTCGGTCGTCGCGACGAGCGTCTCGGCGAGCTGACGAGTCGACCCGCCGACCGCGCGGTCCTCGGTGGCGACGACGAACACGCCGTGGTCGCCGATCGGGACGAGCAGGCCGCCGCTCACGTCGGCCCCGAACACCTGCGACTCGGCGACGGTCCCCGTGTCGTCGAACACCGTCGGCGTCCCGGTGACGTAGGTGTTCCACAAAAGCGAGTCGGCGGCGCCGGCGCCGACCGGCGCGGCGTCGCAGAGCCGGTCGAACCCCTCCGAGCAGGCGACGGCGTCGAGGTGGTTGGCGCTGTCGTCGAGCAGGTAGACGGCGACGCCGGCCACGTCCAGCACCGACTCGGCCGTCTCGACGACGAGCTCGGCCGTCTCGGCGTCGGTCTCGACGCCGAGCAGGTCCCGCGTCGCCTCGTGGAGCGACTCCAGGGCGAGTTCGCGCTCCTTCTGTTCGGTGATGTCCTGGATGGAGCCGCGGACGCGGACGACATCGCCGTCGTCGTCGCGGACGGGCTCGCCGATGGCGCGCACCCAGCGGACCGACTCGTCGGCCCTCAGGCGCACCTCCATGTCGTAGCTCTCGCCGACCTCGACGGCCCGCCGGAAGTAGTCGCGGATCTCCTCGCGGTCGTCGGGGTGGTAGAACTCGACGGCGCGCTCCACGTCGATGTCGGTGTCGGGCGAGATCCCGTGGAGCCGGTAGAGCTCGTCGGACCAGGTCATCTCCGGCTCGGGCCCGGTCAGGTCGAGCTCCCAGCCGCCGACGGCGGCGATGCGGCCGGCCTGCTGGAGCAGGTCCTTCGTCCGTTCGAGTTCCTGCTCGCGCTCCTTCCGGTCGGTGATGTCCTGAATCGATCCCCGCAGCTCGACGGTGTCTCCGCCCTCAACGACCGGCTCACAGATGGATCGAATCCACCGCTCGGTGCCGTCGGCAGCGCGGATCCGATACTCGGTGTCCCACGGCTCGCCCGCCTCGGTCGCCCGTCGGATCCGGTCCCCGTGGGCCTCGCGTTCGTCGGGGTGGACGAGGTCGAGCACGCCGTCGGTCAGCGGCCCCTCCTCGCGGTCGACCCCCCAGATGTTGTACAGGTTGTCGGTCCACCGCACCCGCTGGGGCTGCTCGTCGGCGAGGTCGACCGTCCAGCCGCCCAGGTCTGCCATCTCTTCGGCGCGGCCGAGCAGGTCGGCCGTCCGTTCGACCTCCCGCTCGCGTGCCTTCCGCTCGGTGATGTCGCGGACCACGCAGACCTGCCGCCCGTCGTCGAGGACGGTCAGCGACAGCTCCTGCGGGAACGTCGACCCGTCGGCCCGGCGGCCGACCGCCTCGCCGCGCCAGTCGCCCGTTTCGGCCAGTTCCGGGAGCACCTCCCGTTCGAGGCGGTCGATCTCCTCGTCGCCGTAGCACAGCTCCCAGGTGTCGCCGAGGAGCGCCTCGGGGTCGTCGTAGCCGTAGATGTCGGCGTGGGCCCGGTTGACGAACTCGTAGACGCCCTCGGCGTCGAGGATCGCCATCCCGTCGATGGACTGCTCCATGGCGGCCGACCGCGCGACGAGTTCGCGCTCCCGTTCCTTGCGCTCGGTGATGTCCTCGATGTAGCCGACGACCTCGGTGACTTCGCCCTCGTCGTCGCGGATCGGCGCCGTCGACAGCGAGATGTCGATCAGCTCGCCGTCCTTCCGGACGCGCTGGCGCTCGATCTGTCTGAACGACTCCCCCGAGAGGACCCGCTGTCGGATCTCGTCGTCGCCCTCGCGGTCGTCGGGGACGGCGGGGTAGGGCTCGCCGACCACCTCCTCGGCCGACCAGCCGAAGATGTCCTCCATGGCGTCGTTCCACAGGGTGACCGTTCCCTCGGGGTCGGTCGCGACCACGCCCACCGGCGAGGTCTCGACGAACTTCTGCATGCGCTCTTTGGTCGCGCGAAGCTCGCGCTCGCGGGCCTTGCGCACGGAGATGTCCCGACCGACCCCGACGAGGACGGGATCGCCGTCGGGGTCCTCCAGCCGCGAGGCGACGAACTCGTAGGGGATCTCCTCGCCGTCGCTGGTCACGACCGGCGCGTCGACGCGCTCCTCGCCGCCCTCGAAGACGGACCCGATCGCCTCGGCCACTCGTTCGTGGGCGTGCTCCGGGAAGAAGTCCGTCCCGTGCATCTCGGCGATCTCGGCGTCGTCGTAGCCGGTCACCTCGGCGACCGTGTCGTTCCAGCGCTGGATCGCGCCGGTCTCGTCGAACACGTAGAACACGTCGTCGATCGCGTCGAGGACGTCCTCGGTGTACTCGCGGTACTGTTCGAGCCGCTCGTTCGTCTCGCGCAGTTTCTCCTCGGCCGCCTTTCGCTCGGTTATGTCGCGGCTGATTCCCATCAGCCCGATGATCTCGCCGCCCTCGTCCCGGTAGGGGTACTTGTAGTCGAGCAGGACCCGCTCGTCGCCGTCGATCGGCCGGACCACCTCCCGGGAGACGGGCTCGCCCGTCTCGACGACCCGGCGGTCGTCCGCGCGGATGTCGGCGACCGTCCCCTCGTCGAAGAGGGCGGCGTCGGTCTCGCCGACGATCTCCGACACCGATCGGCCGAAGTTCTCCGCGGCCGCCTCGTTGACGAACTGGTACCGACCCTCGCGGTCCTTGATGTAGATCGGGTCCTCGGTGTTCTCGACGATGGCCTCCAGCTGGCGCTCGCGCTCCCTGCGCTCGGAGATGTCGCGCGCGATACCCGTGACGATCCGCTCGCCGTCGGGGTTCTCGAGCGGTGTGGCGACGACCTCGAAGGGGATCACCTCCCCGCCTTTCGTCTCGAAGCGAGCCTCCAGCGGGACGCCCGCGGCCTCGTCGATGTTGGCGATCCCCCGACGGAGCGCGTCGCGGTCGGCGCCGACGACGAAGTCGGTCGCGTGCATGTCGGCGATCTCGGCGTCGTCGTAGCCGGTCGCCTCGGCGAGCGTCTCGTTCCACCGGACGAGGTCGCCGTCGGCGTCGAGGACGTAGAACACGTCGTCGATCGCGTCGAGGATCTCGTCGGTGAACTGGCGGTACTGGGCGAGTTCGCGCTCGCGCTCCTTGCGCTCGGTGATCTTCTGGGAGACGCCGAACAGCCCGCGGACCGCCCCGTCGGGGCCGCGCCAGGGCACCTTCGTCGTGAGGTTCCACTCGTCGACGTCCGGCACGTACTCCTCCTTGCCGACGATCGGGTCGCCCGTCTCGACGACCTGCAGGTCGTCGGTGTGGCTCTCCTCGGCCAGGTCGTCGTCGAAGATGTCGGGGTCGGTCTCGCCGATCACCCGCCCGGCGTCCCAGCCGTAGGCCTCGTCGAAGTAGGCGCTGCTGACTCGCTCGTACCGGCCCTCGCGGTCCTTGACGTAGAGGTGGATCGGCACCTGCTCGAAGATCGAGTCCAGCAGCGACTTCTCGCGGTCGAGTTCAGCCTGCCGCTCGACGCGCTCGGTCACGTCCTCCTGGAAGCCGACGTAGTGGGTCACCTCGCCGTCGTCGTTCTCGACGGGGGACAGCCGGACCCGGTTCCAGAACTCGGTGCCGTCGGCCCGGTAGTTGCGCAGTTCGACCGTCGCTTCGGCCTCGGCGTCGATGGCACGGCGCAACTGCGCGACCGACTCCTCGTCGGTGTCCTCGCCCTGGAGGAACCGGCAGTTGCGGCCCAGACACTCCGACTCGTCGTAGCCGGTCAGCTCCTCGAAGCGCTCGTTGACGGCCACCAGCGGCTCGTCCGGGTCGGTCGCGTCGGCGACCGTGATCCCGACCGGCGCCGAGTCGATGACCCGTTCCTGTAGCTCCCGCTCGCGCTCGCACTCGCGGAAGTCTTCGGCCAGCCCCTCGACGGCTTCGGCGAGGTCCCCCAGCCCGTCCTCCCGGTCGGTCTCGAAGGTCACGTCCTCGCCCTCGCGGACCCGCTCGACATCGGCGACCAGCTCGGCGATCCCGTCGTCGCGGTCGCCCGACGCCGCGAGCCCGAGCAGCCCCGTCCCGAGGAGGCTCGCGAGCGGCCCGGCCGACGGGAGCGACGGCAACCGCCACCCCTCGACGGCGACGAGCCCGGCGACCGCGGCCGCGAGCGCGACAGCGGCGACTGCGACGAGCACGGGACCGACGCCCGACGGTCGGCCCGGAACGCGTCCGGAACCCCCTCGGGCGGTGGTACTCCCCCTGTCCGCGACGCCCCCTGCGACGGCGTCGCGGAGCGAACCAGCGTCCATTGGAGGGTGTTGAGAGGGCGCGCAATTAACGGTTGGTTTCCGTCAGCTGATACGTACCGCGCGAGTCGTCACCGTTCCGTCCGTTCGACGCGCCGACACCTGCCGGATCCGGCACACCGGGCCGCCCCGCCGCCGCGTCCGAGACACGTCACCGACCCGTCATCGAGATCCGGACGCTATACATATTGCCCCCGTTCCGGCGGTCGCGGTATGCACGTAGCGGACAGTTCGATAGGAGCTGTCGTCCTACCGGGAGATAGAATGGACGGTATGGCAGTGCAAGAGCCGGGTGAGCAGATCAGCATCGACGTGATCGAGACGATAGCCGACGTGACCGGGACCGACCCGCTGACGATGGAGCCGCCGCTGTACGAGGTCGTGGACACGGACGCGCTGGACGCGCTCTACGAGAGCGGTGCGACCGCGACCGTGGAGTTCGAGTACGACGGGCACAGCGTCGTCGTCGACGGCGACGGGACGGTCACCGTCGACGGCGCGGGAGGGGTCTGAGATGTCCTCGACGGGGTCGACCGAGGACGCCGAGGGCGCGATCCGCGAGACCTACGAGGAGTACGACGTGGGCGACACCCGCCTGGCGATGATCGCCGATCCGGAGAACGAACACGCCTGGATCCAGTCGGACGTGACCGAGCAGATCGAGCAATGAGGGCCGCGGGGGTTACGGGTAGCGGACCGACGACCGAACGGACCGAACGGACGACCGACGCGCCGCGGGACGCGACGGCGGCGCACCGACACACCCGGGGATGACAGCCGTGATAGAAGACATCGCCGCGGCGACGGCGAACGCACCGGCGAGCAGCGACGAATCGATCGAGGTGATCTGCGTCGACGACGACCGCGACTACCTGGACCTGATAGCGGCGCACCTCTCCGAACACGACGACCTGTCGGTCCGGACCGAGACCGTCCCCGCCGACGCGCTCGAACACGTCGACGCCGTCGACTGCGTCGTCAGCGACTACGACATGCCCGGCACGGACGGCCTGGAGTTCCTCTCCGAGGTGCGCGAGCGGGCGCCGACGCTCCCGTTCGTCCTCTTCACCGGGTCCGAACGGGCCGACATCGCCGAGGGGTTCCCCGAGTCGACGTGGACCGAGTTCCTCCGGAAGAACAGCCCCGCGGTGACCATGTCGGTCCTCGCCGGGCGGATCCGGCGGCTCGTCCACCACCACCGAACGATGCGGACCGCCGAACGGAGCCTGACCGCCATCGAGGCCACCGGCGACGGCATCGCCGTCGTCGGTCCGGACGGGGCGTTCTCGTTCGTCAACCGCGTGTTCGCCAGCCGGTTCGGCGCCGCCCCCGACGACCTGCTCGGCCGCCCGTGGCGCGAGTGTTTCCCCGACGACGAGGTCGAGCGGCTCGAATCCACCGCGCTGGAGACCGTCCGCGACGACTGGCAGTGGACCGGCGGCACCGTCTGCGAGACCGACGGCGGCGACACCTTCACCGCACAGACCCGCGTCGCCGGCCTCGACGACGGCTCGCTCGTCTTCTGTCTCACCGGGTCCGTCGAGGAGTAGGTCGCCGCCCACGAGGCGGCCGCCGCGACCCTCGGCCCGTTCGAACGCGCCGTTCTACGTCCCGTGCTGCCAGGAGCCCATGTACTCCTCCTGGGTCTCCGTCAGCGAGTCGAACGCCACGCCCTCGGCGTCCAGTTTGATCTCCGCGACTTCCCTGTCCAGTCGGTCGGGTACGTCGTGGACGCCGGCCTCGTACTCCTCGCCCGATTCGACCAGTTCGCGCACGCAGACGGCCTGGACGCCGAAGCTCTGGTCCATCACCTCGACGGGGTGGCCCAGCGCGACCGGCGTCGCGAGGTTGACGAGTCGTCCCTCGGCGAGGACGTTCAGCCGTCGGCCGTCCGCCATCTCGTACGCCTGCACGCCGTCGCGGGCCTCGTACTCGTCGACCGCCAGCTCCGAGAGCGCGTCCAGATCGATCTCCACGTCGAAGTGGCCGGCGTTGGCCAGCAGGACGCCGTCGTCCATCGCCTCGAAGTGCTCGGAGACGATCACGTCGCGGTTGCCCGTCGTCGTGATGAACACGTCGCCCTCCGCGGCGGCCTCCTCCATCGGGAGCACGTCGTAGCCCTCCATGTGGGCCTCCAGCGCGCGGCGGGGCTCGACCTCGGTGACGACCACGTCGGCGTTCTGGCCGCTGGCCTTCTTCGCGACGCCCTTCCCGCAGTGGCCGTAGCCCGCGACGACGACGGTCTTGCCGGCCCACGAGAGATTGGTGGTCATCGCGATCGACGCCAGCGAGGACTCGCCGGTGCCGTGGACGTTGTCGAACAGCCGCTTCATCGGCGTGTCGTTGACGGCGAACATCGGGTAGGCGAGTTCGCCGTCGTCGTCCATCGCGCGCAGGCGGTGGACCCCGGTGGTCGTCTCCTCGCAGCCACCGACGATCGAGTCGATGAGTTCCGGGTAGTCCTCGTGGATCGCCGCCACGAGGTCCATCCCGTCGTCCACCGTAATGGTCGGTTCGTGCTCGATGACCGCCTCCATCGCCGCGTAGTAGGCCTCGTCGTCGACCTCGCGCTCGGCGTAGGAGGTGACGCCCTCGACGGCGTCGAGGGCGACGCTCACGTCGTCGTGTGTCGAGAGGGGGTTACAGCCGGTAATCGCCACTTCGGCGCCGCCGACGGCGAGCAGTTCGGCGAGGATCGCTGTCTTCGCCTCGACGTGCATCGCCATCCCGACGACCTCGTCCGCGAAGGGCTGGTCGGCTTCGAACTCGGTGCGCAGCGACTCGCAGATCGGCATGTGCTGGCGCGCCCACTCCATCTTCCGGCGGCCGGACTCCCGTTTCGCCTCCGGGTCGTCGACGCGCTCGGTGATCGGCTCTGTCATGGCCGGAGAAAGGCGCACCGCCGGGAAAACCCCACCGGATCCGCGGTCTCTCGTACCGGCACCCTGTAGTTTTAACCGCCCGCGGCGTCCCCATCCGGTGATGTTAGACCGGGTGCTCGGCCGCGCGGAACTCAAAGAGCGCATCGCGGAACTCGAAGAGGAACTCGATAGCCGCGAGCAGCAACTGGAGGCCGAGCAGCGCCGGCGAGCCGACGCCGTCAGCGACCGTCAGGACGCCGAGGAGCGGGTCAACCGCCTCGAAGACCGCATCGCCGAGCTGGAGGGCGAGGTCGAGCGCCTGCGGGACGGCCAGGCCGGCGCCGACCGGGCGTTCGCCGCCGAGGAGACGCTGCGCGACGGCCGCCTCCGCGCGGTCCTCGACCGCCTCGAATCCGTCGAGACCGACCCCGAGGGCGCGTTCACCGCGTACGTCCCCGACGGGCACGACCTCTCGGAGCCCGTCCGGGAGGCGTTCGGCGACCGCGCGGCGCTGGTGGGCCGAGCCGCCCCCTGCCTCGCCGTCACCGACGACGCCGCGCTGGTCGGCGCCTGTCTCTCCGTGCCGAACCCGCCCGAGCCGTTCACGGAGTGGAGCGACGCCTTCGCGTTCGAGCGGTCCTGGTTCGAGCCCACGGGTTCGTTCACGTTCGCCCTCGTGCGCTCGGATCTGTTCGCCATGGGCGAGTACGACGGCGACGAGCAGGTCGCCTTCCAGGGGTTCGACTCCGAGTTGAAGAGTCAACACTCCAAGGGCGGCTACTCCCAGGCCCGCTTCGAGCGCCTGCGCGACGAGCAGATCGACAATCATCTGGAGCGGTGTCGCGTCGCGCTGGAGGGCCGGGAGACGGAACGGCTGTACGTCGTCGGCGAGCGCACCGTGTTGGACGAGTTCGAGGAGCTGGCGGACGGCGTCTCCTCGGTGAGCGCCAGCGGCGAGCCGGAACCCGCGCTGGAGTCGGCGTTTCGGGAGTTCTGGCGCGTCCAGTTGCGAGCGTTGTAGTTCGAGTCTCTGTAGCTGCGAATCGGACGACAGCAACCGCAAACAGCCTGACAGCCCTCCGAGCGACAGCAACCGACCGCACCGCAGGCTCGATCGTAGTCACTGACAGCGTGAAAGCCCCGACCGTCTCGACTCGCGCGGCTCGCTGCGCTCCTCGGGCTTCGCCCTGCGGTGCTTGCTTCCCCGGGCTTCGTCGAGACGGCCGCCCCTTTCATTCCCGCCCGCACAGACTGGCCGGTCGGCCGACACGGGCGGGAATGAAAGGGGCCGTCCGCTCCGGGAACCCGGGCGACGCAAGCACTGGAACGAGCGAAGCGAGTGAAGCGCGCAGCGAGCCCCGGGAGCGGAGCGGACGGGGGCTTTCACGCTGTTTGCGGTCACGATCACGACCGCGGTCGCGGTGCTGGTAGCTCCGACTGAACCACCCCGATCCACCGTGCGATTAAATCCGACCCGCACGAACACCGATCCATGCGCGTCGCGATCCTGGCCCACGAGGGGTTCCCCGACCGGGCGAAGACGGCCGTCGGCCTCCTGCGCTACGCCGACGACGAGGTGGCCGCGGTGCTCGACCGCACCCGCGCCGGCGAGCGCGTCCGCGACCACGTCCCGGACGTGCAGGACGCGCCGATCGTCGAGGGGATCGACGATGTCGAGACATCCATCGACGCGCTCGTGGTCGGGATCGCGCCCATCGGCGGCGGCTTCGACGAGACCTGGCGCCCGGACGTGCGCGGCGCGCTCGAACGCGGCGCCGACGTGGTCGCTGGGCTCCACTACTTCCTCGGCGACGACGCGGAGTTCGCCGACCTGGCCGCCGAACACGACTGCGAGATCCGCGACTTGCGCCGACCACCCGAGGACTTGACCGTCAGCGACGGGACCGCGAGCGAGGTGGACGCCGAGGTGGTCCTCACCGTCGGCACCGACTGCTCGTCGGGGAAGATGACGACGACGTTCGAACTCGCCGAAGCGGCCCGCGAGTGGGGCGTCGACGCCGGCGTCGTCCCGACCGGCCAGACCGGGATCGCCATCGAGGGCTACGGGATCGCCGTGGATCGGGTCGTCTCCGACTTCGCCGCCGGCGCGGTCGAGCGGATGGTCACCGAGCGCGCCGCCGACTTCGACGTACTGTTCGTCGAGGGCCAGGGCGCCGTCGGCCATCCCGCCTACTCCGGCGTGACCACGAGCATACTCCACGGAGCGATGCCCGACCGGCTGGTCCTCTGTCACGTCGCCGGCCGCGACGCCGTCCACGGCTACGAGCACGTCTCGATCCCGCCACCGGGGGAGTACGCCGCGCTCTACGAGTCGCTGGCCGAACCCGTCGCGCCCGCCGAGGTGGTCGCCGGCGCGCTCAACACCCAGCGCCTCGACGAGGACGCCGCCGCCGCCGATGCCGTCGAGGCGTACGCCGACGCCATCGACGCGCCCGCGACCGACCCCGTCCGTTTCGACGCGAGCGAGATTCTGCCGGCGGTGCTGGGGGAGGAGTGACCCGACGCCGCCGAGCGACGGCGGTCGCCGCATCGCTCATATCCGGTCGACGGTCGCGGCGTAGACGCCGCCGAGCACCAGCCCGTAGACGGCGTGCCACAGCAGCGACGGCACCGCGAAGTTCGGGAACGGCGGCGACGCCGGCGACCCGACCGCGTCGAGCCACAGCGGCATCACGAGCGCCGCGAGGACCGCCCACGTCAGGACGCCCCAGGCGACGCCGGCGCCGACCTGCTCGCCGGGCGAATCGAGGTCGAGCGCACCGGCGATGGCGGCGAAGGCCACGCCCAGCACGGCGCCGTGGGAGGCGTGGACGAACAGCCCCGCCGCGCCGCTGGGCGGCGGCGCCAGCGCGTACAGCGACGGGATCGCGACGGTGATCGTGGGCTCGTTCATCGCGACGACCAGCGCGCCCATCGCGAGCGCGCCGAGTATCCCCCCGACGACGCCGGCCTGCCAGGAGTCGTTCGCGTGCGGTTCCTCCGTCGCAGCCTCGGTCGCTGTCGACATAGTCGAGTGGACTCGCGGGTGGCGAAAGAAACCGACTCGAGAGTGTGTGCGTGCCGCCACGGCGCACGGCGGCGGCACGGTTATGTAGGGCAACGATCCTGCGAGCGACCTGCAAGGGACCCACAACGACCCCGCACGGAACGCCGACTCAGACCCACTCGGCGAAGTGCTCGCGCTCGCGGCTCAGATCGACGTACTCCTCGCTCATCCGCGCGAGCGCCGTCTCCAGGTCGACACCGTCGGCCAGGTGCTCGCGGACGCGGGCCTTCTTCCAGGCGCTCGGCGTGACGCCGGCATCCCAGCGGGCTTCGATCGGGTCGAGATACCGGTCCCGCGTCGCCTCGTCGACCCCCTGTTCGTCGAGTCCGCGGCGGGCGTACTCGAACAGCTCGGCGAATATCTCTTCGGAGTCGCCCGTCCGCTCGCCATCGGCGGTCACCCACGTCAGGTCGGCGTCGAGGCCGTCCTCGATGGCGGCGTAGAAACTCCGCTCGGCGTCGTCCCAGGGCAGCTCGCCGAGCGGGTGGTCGGCGGTGACGAGCCCGCGGAGGAGGCCCGCAGTCAGGACCTGCAGGCCGACGATGTCGCGGACGGTCGGCTGGGTGGGCAGCGGGCGGTACTCGACGCGCAGCGAGCGCTCGTCGCAGGCGCCGTCGACGGCGTCGCCGCCGGCCACGCCGCGCACCCACCGCCAGAAGGTGCCCCGCTTGTAGTCGAACTCCCAGGCCGCGCTGGCCGGGTCGCCGCCCTTCTGGCCCTCCTCTTCCACGTCGTCCTCGTCCTCGATCCACTCCCGCAGGAAGGGAGCGAAGCTATCGTCGGCGACGACGTGTTCGAGCGCGTCCGTGGGGTCGTCGAGGTCGTCGGGGACGCGGACCTTCCGACAGCCCTGGTTCATCGACTGCTCGAAGGCCGCGATCCGGAGTTCGTGGTGGGTCTCCTCGACGAGTCGTTCGGGGTCGTCGACCTCGCCGTAGCAGTCGCCGGGGAGGAACGGGGAGTTCGCCGAAAGGGCGACGAGCGGGCCGAGCGTGCGCGTCGCGAGGTTGTGATAGCGCGGGAAGTCGTCGGTGTCGGGCACCTGCACGTGGGGCTGGATCGAGGTCGCCAGCGACTCGAAGAGGATGGTGCGGTAGCCCGTCTCGGCGCCAGGAACAGAGAAGTCGATCTCGCCGCCGGCCCGCCGGACGGCGACGTTGTCGAGCGCGCCGTAGCGGGGGTCTTGCCGCATGTTCCGCGCGACGAGCACCGCGTCGTCGGGGTCGCCGCCGGGGACGACCACGGGGCGGCCGGCGTCGTCTGGCGAGCCACTGGAGTCGCCAGCGCCGCCCCGCACCTCCACGTCGTCGAGGTAGGCGTGTGTCCCCTCGGAGGGTGCGACGGCCGGCATCGCGTCGAGGACGATCTCCAGCCCGTGCTCGCGCGCTCGCTCGCGGGTGGCTGCCAGGTCGTCCTCGATCTCGGCGGCCTGGGCCGCGACGCCGTCGTCGTCGAAGCGGCTCGGCGCGGCGTTGAGTTCGGCGTTGTGCAGCCCGAGTTCCTTGTCGGCCGGTCCCTCGTACACGTCGTCCGGGATCGGCGCGAGAGAGCGCTCGGCGCCCTCACCGTCGAGCGCGTACACTTCCAGTTCCAGCCCCAGCGTCGCCGCCTCGTTGTCGAAGGCGCCGTCGGCGAGCGCGTCGGTCAGCCGGTCGGCCTGCGCGCGCACTCGCCCGTCGAACGCGTCGGTCCCGGCGAGCGAGCGCCTGACGAGCGACTCGTGGTCGGTCATTACCCCGAGGGTGGTCCACCGCCGGCAAAAAAGGCTCGGGCGGCCCGCGTGTCCGACGGTTCGCGGGAGCCCTGCTCGCGAGGAGCAAAAATCAAGTCGGAAATCGGCCGTCCTCTCCGAACGGAGAGACTTCCGAAACGAAGCGCCGTGTCTCCCGAGATAGTTCGTAAGATCGTGGCAAATATTAGGACTTGTTCGCGGTACACAAGATTTATTCCGTCAACTATCTGTTGCCGAATATGGATGTTTCCCGACGCCGGTGGTTGAAGGCACTCGGTACGGGCGGAACTGTGGTCGTCGCTGGTTGCGCTGGGGTGAGCGGAGACACGGGACAGACCGACACCCGTCAGATCTCGCCGGAGACACAAAGTACGCCGGACGCCCGGTCGGGGCAATCCCGGTCCGAACGCGAACCCCAGCGCTGTACGGGCGAGAGCGTCACGGCCGAGGCCGAACTCTCCGAGGCCAGTAGCTCCGGAGGCGGGCTGGAGTATCACCCCTCGAACGATACGGTCACGTACGTCGTCTCCCGGAACGGAACCGAGGGGTCGGAGACGAGATCCGACCCCTTCGCCGAGTGGGCCGAACGGAGAAGCGCCCGCGTGGGCCGGTCACGCGTCGAAACGGCGACGAACTCGAGGCTCGGGACGGGCGCCGTGTCCTCCGCAGTGGGCGGGCCACCGGACTCGAAGGCCGGCGATGCCCCGATCGTCTGGGTTCAAACGTCCGACGAGGAGGGAGATCCGACGATCGACGAGGTGGTCCGCACTGCCCCGGGTTCGGTGACCGTCTCGCTGACCCTGGGGGAACGGGACTTCTCGCGGACCGTTCCCGTCTTCGCGAGGGTCGTCGATCCACAACTCACGTGACCGGTCCTCAGGTCGGTGTTTGCGGCCGAGGGCTGCTGTCGCGGTTCGAACGCTCTCACTCCTCGTCGACGAGTTCGATCGCGTCGTCGCCCGTCGGGACCGCACAGAGGAAGGCACCCTCCAGGTCGCGCTCGTTGCGGTACCAGTGGACGGCGCCGGCAGGGACGTGCAGCGCGTCGCCGCCCTGGACCGTGTGTTCCTCGCCGTCGATGCCGACGACGTACTCCCCCGCGAGGACGTACTGCTCGTGTTCGATCTCGTTGGTGTGTTTCGGCACCTCGGCGCCGGGCGCCAGCGTGAACCGCCGGATCGCGAGGTTCTCGGCGCCGTGGTCCTCGCCGACCAGCACCGCCTTCGACAGCCCCTCCGCGGCGTCGACCGGTTCGTACTCGATATCTTCCGCGCGGCGGATCAGCGGCGTCGCCGGGTCCGCGGTCGCATTGTCGTCGGTCGCGTCGCTCTCACTCATGTGGGCGGCTACGACCCCCGGGACAATGACTGTGGTCCCGACGTGGTGGGAGGTGGTCGGCACGGACGACGATGGATCGAGTGCGGTGGCGCGCGCTGTCGCGAGTCTCGTCTCGCGACAGCACCGCGCGAGGGATGAGCGACGATAGGAGCGAATCGGCTGGGGAGGTTCGAGGCCGTCTGCGGTCGCTGTGCCGGGCGGTCGCGGTCCTGGCGGACTGAAAGGGCGAGGCGCGCTCGCGCTTGGGTAGTCGTCTGAGCGGGCACTATCCGCGCGGGCCGTGCTGAGAGCGCGGATATCCCGCTCAGCGACCGCGAGCGGGTCGAGGGCTTTCAGCGCATGCCGTCGAGTGCGGTCGATCCAACTCCTAGCGAGCGGGTCGAGGGCTTTCAGCGCATGCCGTCGAGTGCGGTCGATCCGGCTGCTAGCGAGCGCGGCGAGGGCTTTCATCGCTCACCGTCAAGTGCGGTCGATCCGGCTGCTAGCGAGCGCGGCGAGGGCTTTCATCGCTCACCGTCGAGTGCGGTCGAGTCAACAGCTAGCGGACCGAAGGCACGCAACGCGTCCCGACCACAGAGAGACAGAACATTGGATTCAGATCCCGGCACGCTCGAACACGACTTCGAGCGACCGGGCGGTCTCGCGGGCGGCGTCCTCGTCGGCCATCGCCTCCAGTTCGTCGGAGAACGGCTCGGCCATCACGGGCCCGTCGTAGCCGACCGAGTCCAGATGCGAGAGGAAGGTCTCGATATCGATCACGCCCGTCGCGCCGGGCAGAGCGCGCTCGGTGTCGACGTACTCGTCGAGCGCGAGTCCCTCCGGCGCGTCGTTGACGTGTACGTCGACGACATCGTCGGCGTCGAGCGCGTCCAGTGCTTCCGTCGACCCCCCGGCGGTGTGCCAGTGCCAGCTGTCGAGCAGGAGTCCTGTGTTATCCCCGACCGCCGAACAGAGGTCGAGCATGCCGCCGGCGGTCGAGATAAAGTCGTACTCGTGGCCCTCGCGGAGCGTCTCGGGGCCGAGGAACTCCAGGCCCAGATCGATCCCGTGGTCGGCCAAGAGTTCGGCGACCCGTTCGAGCCGGTCGCGGTGGAAGGCGACGTTCTCCTCGAAGGGCCGCTCGTCGCTGAACGACATGATATAGGTGGACATCCGAGTACAGCCGACGGCGGCCGCGGCCTCGGCGACCTCGGGGAGCGCGTCCAGATCCGACTCGTAGGTCTCGGCGTCGCCGGTCGCGTCCACGGGGAGAGCCGCGCTCCCCGCACGGAGGTCGTGGTCGTCGAGGACCGCGCGGTAGTTCTCTGGGCCGTGCTCGCGGAGGTATCCCAGGTCGACCTGGACCGCGTCGAAGCCGGTCTCCGCGGCCAGCGCGGCCGCCTCGGGGAACGGGCGGTCGACGCCGACGGCGTCGGGGTCGAAGCTCGTGTACATGGGCCGAGCGTCGCCGCCCGCCGGCATATAGCTCTCGCAGGGAGCGAGTCTCGCCCGTGCCGGGCCGCGACGTGCCGGCTTCGGCCGCGGCCACACACGGGCTTAAGGGCGTGCCGGGACTACCCGGAGGTATGCGACGATTCCGTATCGGGAGCGCCTTCGGCATCCCGATCGACGTGGATCTCACGTTCCTCCTCGTCCTGCCGCTGTTCGCCTGGGCGATCGGGTCGCAGATCGGCCGCTACGTCGAGATCGTCAACGACCTGTTCGGGACGGCGATCCCCGTCGACGTGCTGACGGCCTCGACCGAACTCTCGCTGGGGCTGGGACTGGTCGCGGCGCTGGGGCTGTTCGTCGGCGTCGTGCTGCACGAACTGGGCCACTCGCTAGTGGCGATGCGCTACGGCTTCCCCATCTCGTCGATCACGCTGTGGATCTTCGGCGGCATCGCCCAACTGGACGAGATGCCCGAGGACTGGCGCCAGGAGTTCCTCATCGCCATCGCCGGCCCGGTCGTGAGCATCGCGCTCGGCGCCGTCTCCTACGCCGCCTTCCTCGCGGTCCCGGCCGGCGACTCGCTGGCCGTCGCCGCGGCGGGGTTCGTCCTCGGCTACCTGGCGCTGATGAACGTCGTGCTGGCTGGGTTCAATCTGTTGCCCGGCTTCCCGATGGACGGTGGCCGCGTGCTCCGGGCGCTGCTCAACCGCACTCGCCCGTACGCCCGCGCGACGGAGATCGCCGCCGAGGTCGGGAAACTGTTCGCCATCGGGCTCGGTCTGTTCGGCCTGTTCGGTGGCGGCGGCCTGTTCATGGTCGCCATCGCCTTCTTCATCTACATCGGCGCGGCCAGCGAGGCCCAGCAGACGACGATGCGGGCGGCCTTCGAGGGCGTCGTCGTCGAGGACGTGATGACGCCGGCCGACCGCGTGACCACCGTCGACGACGACGGGTCGGTCGCCGAGCTGATCGAGACGATGTTCCGGGAGCGACACACCGGCTACCCCGTCGAGCGCGACGGAGAGATCGTCGGGCTCGTCACGCTCGAAGACGCCCGCGCGGTGCGGGAGGTCGAGCGCGACGCCTACCGCGTCGAGGAGGTCATGTCGACGGAGATCTACACCGTCGCGCCCGACGACGACGTGATGACGGCGCTGGAGGAGCTGGATTCCCACGCCGTCGGCCGCCTGCTCGTCATGGACGACGACGAGTTCGTCGGGCTGGTCACCCGCACGGACATCATGAGCGCGCTGTCGATCATCAAATCGAGCGGTCGCTACCAGTCCGAACCGGCCGATTCGGCGGGCCCGGACGTGTTCAACGCCGAGGAGTCCCGGCAATCCTGAGCCCCCGGGGCCGACGGCGGTTTCCGCCTCACCCGCTACACGTCGTCGACGAGTTCGCCGATCCGGTCGATCGGGAGCCCCTGCATGGTCTTCGTGTCGAGCCCGTGGCGCTCGATGGCCTGGGTCACCTGGAACGCCTGCTCCTCGTCGTCGACGGCGTAGACGATCAGGAAGTCGTAGTCGCCGAGCACGGCGTGAGTGTCGACGACCTCGCCGCCGAGTTCCTCGACCTCCTCCCGGATGGCGCCCCAGATCCTGACGAGCTCCTGGGCGTTCTGGAACTCGGATCCGTGTACGTCTACCTCCGTGATGTAGGTAGGCATGGCCAACTCGCACAACGTCCGCGAGGCCATTGAGGCTGGCGCCCGCGGCGGACGGCCCCGGCCCGAACCCGGGCCGAGAGGAGGTGCGCTCGCGCGCCCGCGCTCACCGCTCGTCGGCGCTCAGCGCTCGCCGTCGGGCAACTGGTCGAAGGCCGCGGGGTCCTGCCACAGCTCGTGGAGGGTGCCCGCGGCGAGGAATCGGGTCGGCGCGGCGACCCACTCGGTCGTCACGGGGTCGGACAGCTCCGGCGCGTCGGTCTCGAACCACCACGCGACGTAGCGGCCGTCGGACAGCCGCGCCGTCGGGTACATCTGCCCGTCGACCTCCACGTCGACGCGGGTCTCGTCGTCGACCGGCGGCCGCTCGTCGCCGTCGGTCGCGACGCTGATCTCAATGGGGATCGACCGCTCCCCGCTCGCCTCGCCGACGCCTGCGTCGTCGCCGTGTTCCGTGGTCGGGATCATCCTCGTCTCGGTTCTACGGGAGGGCCTCACAGCCCATAAACCCCAGTCGGTCAGGCGTCAGACGCCGCGCGGTCGGGGGATCCGCTCCGGTCGCGCCCGACCGCCTCAGGCGGCGACGATCGGCTCGTAGTCGTACTCGCTGGTGAGGTCTTTCAACTTCTCCAGGGCCGCCTCCTCCTCTTCGAGGTTCTCGTGGAGGACGTCGCCGGCCTCGTCCATGCCGAGGCGGTCGGCCAGCAGCGCGAGGTTGCCGTAGGCCGCGATCTCGTAGTGTTCGGTCTTCTGTGCCGCCGTCAGGTTGTGTACGTCGAGCACGTCCGCGTCGGGGTCCATGTCGAGCAGCTCCTCGTGTTCCTCGATCAGCCCCTGGATCCCCTCGCACTCCTCCTCCTCGGGCTCCCGACCGAGCATCTCGAACACCTCCTCCAGGCGTTCGATCTGGCCTTCGGTCTCCTCGTGGTGCTCCTCGAAGGCCCGGGAGATCTCCTCGTGCTCGGTCTGGTCGGCCAACTGGTCGAGCACGTCGAGCAGCTCGTGCTCGGCGTAGTAGATGTCTTCGAGTTCGTGCGTGAACAGCTCCTTCGCAGATGTGACTGACATGGTGGTGCTCCGTCGAGCCCTCCGACCGCCGCGCGGATAGTAATCCGCTCGCTACCCGATCGCCCGAGGACGGCGCCGCCGTATTCGGGGGTTACCGGTTCGAAAGCTCGCCTGAACGCGGTGTGGATCGGGAGACGAGACGGGGATAGATGGGGCGGAGACCGGCGCGAGCCGGTCGAACCGGCGCGAACCCGCGACCGCGGCTGAACGGACGCGCCCGTTTTTCACGTCGAGCGCGAACGGGACGGCATGGAAGGGGATCTCCTCGTCTACGGAGCGTACGGCTACACCGGGTCGCTGATCACCGAACGGGCCGTCGCCGACGGCCTCGACCCGGTCCTCGCCGGGCGGTCGGCCGAGCGCGTCGAGGCGGCGGCGACCGAGCGCGGCTGCGACCACCGGGTGTTCAGCCTCGAACACCCGACCGTCGTCGAGCGGCGGGTCGCCGACGCCGACGCCGTGCTCAACTGCGCCGGGCCGTTCGAGGACACCGCCGAGCCGCTGGTCGACGCGTGTTGCCGGACCGGCACCGACTACCTCGACCTCGCGGGCAACGTCGACGTGCTCGAAGCGACCGCCGCCCGCGACGCCGAGGCGGCCGACGCCGGCGTCGCGCTCGTCCCCGGCGTCGGCTTCGACGTCGTCCCGACCGACTGTCTGGCAGCGATCCTCCACGGCCTGCTCCCCGAGGCCGAGGAACTCACGATCGCCATCGACGGGCTGGGGACGTTCTCGCCGGGGACGGCGAAGTCGATGCTCCGCGGGCTCGACCGCCCGGGCGCCGTCCGCCGGGACGGCCGCGTCGAGACGGTCCCGGTGGCCTACAAGCGCCGCTCGTTCGAGTTCCCGCCGGGCGAGACCACCGCCGTCACCGTCCCCTGGGGCGACGTGTCCGCGGCCTACTACTCGACGGGCATCCCGAACATCGAGGTGTACGCGGGCGTCCCCGACCGCGTCGCCGACGCGATGGAGCGGACCCGGTGGCTGGTGCCCGCCCTCGCCGCGGGGCCGGTCCGGCGAGCGGCCGAGGCCGTCGCGGGACGGGTCGTGTCCGGTCCGACCGCCGACGAACGCGCCCAGAGCGAGACGCACGTCTGGGGCGAGGTGGTCGACGAGGACGGGACCGCCGCCCGCGCGCGAATGCGGACGCCGGACACCTACGACCTGACCGCCGCGACGGCGGTCGAGGCCGCGCGGCGCGTCCTCGCGGGCGAGGCCGGCGACGGCTTCCAGACGCCCGCCTCCGCCTTCGGCCCCGAGTTCGCCGAGGCCTTCGAGGGCGTCGAGCGCGAGATCCTGACCGAGCCCGAGCGGGTGGCCCAGTAGCGCGGCCGAGGACCGGCGCTGGCCGGTCGGTGGCCGTATCGACCAGCCGGCGATGCCGTCGTAAGCCGCTGTTACCGCGGGTTCCCGCCCGTTACTTTTCCCCGGCGATTCCCGAGGGTCGGGCATGGCGAAAGAACTGGAAGAGTCGGACGTGACCCGCGAGGAGGCCGCCGAGAAACTGGAGTCGATCGCCGAGGACCTGCGCGGCGACGGGAGCTTCGACGTGAACGTGAACAACCGGACCGTCCACCTCGCCCCGCCAGAGGAGATCGGCATGGAGATCGGCGTCCGCGAGATGTCCTCGCTGCTGCGGGGCAGCCGCGAGGCTTTCACCGTCAAACTCGACTGGAAGCCCGAGTAGCGGCGCGGCCCGCGCGGCTGGAGCCGGTGGGTCGCCACGCCCTCCGTTCCGCACGCCGCGAGCGTGACCCGGCCGGACTCGCCGCCGACGCCGGCTTTATATCCGGCCGGCGCGCGGGTCCGCCGATGACGGTCGACCTCGCGTTCGTCGGCGCCGGCGGCATCGCCCAGTGGCAGCACTTCGACAACCTCGAAGCCATCGACGACGCCCGCATCGTCGGCGTCTGCGACGTGAACGCGGAGACCGCGGAGTCGGCGGCCGACCGCTTCGACGCCCCCGCCTTCTCGGACCACCACGACCTCTACGCGGAGACCGACCCCGACGCCGTCTTCGTCTGTCTCCCGCCGTTCGCCCACGACGACCA
Source organism: Halosimplex pelagicum (assembly GCF_013415905.1). GTDB lineage: Archaea > Halobacteriota > Halobacteria > Halobacteriales > Haloarculaceae > Halosimplex > Halosimplex pelagicum. The sequence goes on from NZ_CP058909.1 coordinate 717,773, forward strand.
GGAGGTCGCCGCCGCCGAACACGGCTACGACCTGTTCGTCGAGAAGCCGCTCGCGCTCTCCGCCGAGAAGGCCCGCGAGATCGAGGCGGCGATCGAGGCCAACGACGTGCTCGCGCAGGTCGGCTACGACTGGCGCTACTCGGCAGGCGTCGAGCGTGCCCGGGAGATCCTCTCCGGCCGCGACGTGGGCTACGTCGACGGCTACTGGTGGGGCGGCGTCGCCGGCGGCGAGGACCACTGGTGGCGCCACGCCGAGAAGTCGGGCGGCCAGGTCGTCGAGCAGGCCACCCACGTCTACGACACCGTCCGCCACCTCGTCGGCGACGTGGACCGGGTCGCGGCGGCCGGGAGCCACCGCCTCGCCGACGAGGTGGACTTCTCCGACGCCACCTCGGCGACGATGACCCACGAGAACGGCGCGATTTCCCACGTCTCGACCTCCTGCGCCGCCGAGGACGACAAACACGGCCTGGAGGTCGTCGCCGACGGCGCGACCATCGAGGTGACCGAGCAGTCCGTCTCCGGCGTCGTCGACGGCGACGAGATCGACGAGAGCTTCGACCGCAACCCCTACGCCGCCGAGGTCGAGTCGTTCGTCGACGCCGTGGCGTCGGGCGACGGGGCCGGCCTGCGCTCGCCGTACGCGGACGCCCGCCAGACCTTCGAGCTGACGCTGGCGGTCAACGAGTCGATCGAAAACGGCGAGCCGGTGGAGCTGTAGCGTCCACGGAAAAATCGCGCGAGACCATCCACCGGGCTACTGCAGTACGTCCGGGAGCTCCCCCGAAGTGTTCTCGTCGGGGTCGATACCGACCTCGCGGAGTTCCTCGTCCGTCGGCTCGCGCCCCGTCTCGCCGTGGTAGAGTGCGACCGCCTCGTCGAGGTTGTCGAGCGCCGCTTCGCGAGTTTCCCCCTGCGACGCGACACCGGTCTCCTCGTCGCGCGCGACCCACAGGTCACCGCTCTCGCCGAGCGTGAGCGTGATCTCGACCGGCGTGGTCGGGTCCTCGTCACCCGACCCGTCGGTGTCCGTGCTCATACGCTGACTGAGGTCGGGATGACTGATAAGTTCTCGGCTACTCCAGCAGACTCTCGCCGGTCATCGCCGCCGGTTTCTCGATGTCCATCAGCTCCAGCAGCGTCGGCGCCAGGTCTTCGAGCGCACCGCCCTCGCGTACGAGCCGGCCGCCGTCGGTGCCGTCGGGCGCGACGTAGATCAGCGGGACCGGGTTCGTGGTGTGGGCGGTGTAGGGCTCGTCCTCGGTGCCCATGTCGTCGGCGTTGCCGTGGTCGGCGGTGACCAGCACGTGCCCACCGGCTTTCCGGACCGCCTCGACCAGCCGCCCCAGTTGCTCGTCGACCGCTTCGACCGCTTCGACGGCGGCGTCGAAGTCGCCGGTGTGACCCACCATGTCGGGGTTGGCGTAGTTGCAGACCAGGAGATCGGGGTCCCGCTCCTCGATACTCTCGATGGCGGTGTCGGTCACCTCGGCGGCGCTCATCTCCGGTTGCAGGTCGTAGGTCGGCACGTCCGGGCTGGGGACGATCTCGCGGATCTCGCCGTCGAACTCCACCTCGCGGCCGCCGTTGAGGAAGTAGGTGACGTGGGCGTACTTCTCGGTCTCGGCGAGTCTGAGCTGGGTGTGGCCGGTCTCGGAGACCACCTCGCCGAGCGTGTCCGCGGGGCGGATCGGCGGGAAGGCGGTCGGCAGACCGAACGTCTCGTCGTACTGGGTCATCGTGACGACGCGGGTCTCCGGCGGGTCGGTGCGGCCGCCCCAGGCCTCGGCGCGGATGTCGGCGAGCATCCGAGTCAGCTGGCGAGCACGGTCCGAACGGAAGTTGAAGAAGACGACCGAGTCGCCGTCTTCGAGCGCGGGTCGGTCCGCAACGAGGGTCGGCTCGACGAACTCGTCGGTGTCACCGCGGTCGTAGGAGTCGGTGACGGCCTCGACCGCCGAATCCGCTTCGTGGCCCGCGTGACGGTCGACGATGGCGTCGTAGGCGAGTTCCGTGCGGTCCCAGTTCTCGTCGCGGTCCATCGCGTAGTAGCGGCCCGAGACCGTCGCGACGTGGCCCGTGCCCTGTTCGTCGGCGTGAGCCTCCAGTTCGGTGAGGTACTCCTCGCCGCCGGTCGGGGAGGTGTCGCGGCCGTCGGTGAAGGCGTGGGTGACCGCCTCGCATCCCTCCTCGGCGGCGAGTTCGATCAGCGCGTGGAGATGCGACTGATAGGAGTGGACGCCGCCGTCCGAGACCAGCCCCATGAAGTGGACGCGACCGTCGTGCTCGCGGGCGTAGTCGAACGCCGACAGGACGGCCTCGTTGTCGTCGATGGCGCCGTCGCCCTGCGGGTCCGGACGCTCCTCGCCTCGCCAGCGGGCGATGGCGTCGGTGACGCGGGCCGACTCCTGCACGACGACGCGGCCGGCGCCGATGTTGAGGTGGCCGACCTCGGAGTTGCCCATCTGACCCTCCGGCAGGCCGACGCGGCGGCCGGAGGTGACGAGCGTGCCGTGGCCCCCCGCGTTCCAGAACCGGTCGAAGTTCGACGTCTCGGCGGCGGCGACGGCGTCGCGGACGCCCTCGTCGGGGTTGAGCGCCCAGCCGTCCAGAATGACGAGCGCGGCTTTCATACTCGGCCCTCCGCCCGGACCCCCCAAGTCGGTGTCGGTCCGCGGGACCGCCGCCCGTCTCGCCGCCGCGGCGCCACCCCGGCCGACCGACTCGCGAGCCGTCGGCACCGCCGGTCCGTCACGGTCGTTTACTGTAAAAAGGACTATATTTGTGGCGTGTGCTCGGGGGACATGGTCAACGAGCCACCGGACTACTGTCCCCACTGCGGGGGCGAGCTGGTCGGCGTGGACGATCCGACGGTCCAGCGCTGCGGCGACTGCGAGGAATACGTCTTCTACAATCCGGTGCCGAGCGCGCGGGTCGCGGTGCTCTCCGGCGGGGGACGGAGTCCCCCGGGTAGTGCGGCGACGCCGCACGACGGCGACGCGATGTTGCTCGTCACGCGGCCCGACGGGAAGTGGATCTCCCCCGGCGGGAAGGTGGAGGTCGGCAACGACCCGGACGAACACGCCGCCCTCGAACTGGAAGAGGAGACCTCGCTCGCGGTCGACCCCGAGGATCTGGTGCTGTTCGACACTGCGACGTACGTCGTCACGGAGACCCAGCACACCGTCGGGATCCGCTTCGCCGTCGACTACGAGGACGTGTCCGGCGAGATCGAGGCGGGCTCGGACGCCGGGGCGGCGCGCTTCTGGACCGCCGAGGAGCTGGCGGCGACCGACGAGCCGACGCTCGACCGGGACCTGTTCCGGACGTGGGTCGACGACGGACGGGCGGCGCTGGAGCGGCGGACCCGCTGACCTCGGCCGGGTCGCCGCGGCGGCGTCCGGTTCCGCGGAAAGTTATTGTGAGTGGCGCGTCCATCGCTAGGGCATGGACGCGCAACTGCTGTCGGACGACCTCGCCGACCAGATCGTGACGACGGCCCGGACCGCGACCGGCGACAGCCTCCGGTCGGTGACCTACTTCACACGTTCGGACTTCGAGCAGCTGTACCTGCGGGAGGACCTCGAACGGGACGCCGACCTGGACACCTTCGTCGGCCACGAGTGGCGCGGCTTCCGCGACACGCGCAACGCCTACCAGTCATCGGAACTGGGCGAGTACCGCTTCACCGTCCGGGCGTTCACTAACGGCTACCTCCTCCGCGTGACCGGCGAGCGCCGCGGCGTCCTCATCACCACGGACGGTCTCCAGATGCAGTCCTACGAGGAGATCGCCGACGCCATCGAGAAGATGCTCGCCGAGGACCCGACCACGGAATGACCTTAGATCCCGTCCACGTCGACGGCATCGCCCGCCTGGCCGGCCGCGTCGGCGAGGGCGTCGACGAGGACGACCACCAGGACGCCGCCGAGACGGTGTGGACCGAGTTCCTCGACCCCCTCTATCGGGACGGCGAGGCGGTCCTCGAACCGCTGGGCGAACAGCGCCGCGAGAAGGTCCCCATCGACGCCGTCGCCCTGCGCGACGCCCCATTCCCCACCCAGCACGGCCTCGATTCGGGGACGATCAACCCCACGACCTTCAAGAACGGACTCGTCCTCGACGTGTCCCAGGCCGCGATGGCCGCCGTACCCTCCGATCTCGACCTCCACCGCGCGCGGACCATCGTGATGACCGCCCACTCCAACGACGACGCCTACCGCATCGGCCACGAGGACTGGACGATGCAGGACGAGGGCTACGTCCGCGAGCGGGCGCTGCACGCCCCCCGCGTCGACCGCTACGAGCAGAACGTCGTCCACGCCCTCGCCCTGTATCTCGCCGAGAGCGAGCACGCCCGCGAGCAGGCGGAGATCGTCGACGACCTCCTGATCCTCGACGGGCCGCTCTACCCGACCGGCCTCCTGAAGTGGGGCGAGCGCGACACGGAACTGGCGGATCTCCTCATCGAGGACGAGCGCCCGCGGGACGTGGTCGAGAACTACGTCCGCCTCGTCGAGACGTTCGTCGACCGTGACGTGCCCCTGATCGGGTTCATCAAGAACAGCACCGCCAAGGCGATCACCCACGTCGTCCGCGAGAAGGCCAACGCCCCCTGGGCCAACGACAACGCCTTCTTCCAGCGCGTGCTCGCCCGCCGCGACGGGAGCGGCGACCTGCGGACCGACGCGCTCACCGCGACGGGCTGGTTCCGCTCGCGGGTCGGCACCGACCGCGTGATGGCCGCCGACGGCGACGCCCTCGGCATCGAGCGCCGCCTCGACCCCGAGGCCTACGAGGTCACCTTCTTCGTGCTGTACGACCCGCGCGACGACCTCTGTTACCGCGTCGAGGCGCCCTACGCGTTCACCGCCGACGAGGACACCCGCGAGGCGCTACGCCTGCAGGTGCTCCACGACGTGGCCGGCGAGCAGGGGCCGCCCCTGGCGGTCGCCAAGGCCGACGAACTCGCCCACATCGACCGCCAGGCCAACGAGCAACTGCGCCGGCGCATCGAGCGCGAACTCGGCAGCGACCGTCACCTCGAATACAACGACAAGCGCTGGGGCGTCGACGTCGAAGAGCTGGTCTGAGGCCTCGATTCCGTGCTCCAGGAGTTCCTGGCGCGGGAACCTTCCGCGCGAGACAGCCACCGAGCAAGCGCGTCGGCGCGTGCTGTCGAGCGTGCCCGCCTCGTGGCGGGCCGCTCGAAACAGTCGCGCGAGGGATGAGTAACGCAGGAGCCTGCGACGAGTAACGCAATCGGTTGGGGAGGCATGTGGCCGTCTGCGGTGCTGTGCGGGGCGGTCGCGGCCCCGGTGGACTGAAAGGGCGAGGCGCGCTCGCGTTCACTTTAGTCGCCTGAGCGGGGCACTATCCGCGCGGGCGGTGCGGAGAGCGCGGATATCCCGTCTCAGCGACCGCGAGCGCGGCGAGGGCTTTCGTCGCCCGCTGACCCCAGCGGTACCGATTCCAGCTAGCGAGCGGGTCGAGGGATTTCAACGCTCACCGTCGAGTGCGGTCGATCCAACTGCTAGCGAGCGGGTCGAGGGCTTTCATCGCCTGCGGTCGGCTGCAGTCGCGTTCACCCGCAGTCGCGTTCACTCGACTTCCGTCCGGGCGGACTCGATCAGAAACGACGGAGACACTCACAACACGAACGAAACGTCGTCGCGGACCCGGTAGCGTTTACCCGTTCTACACCCTGGACACGCTCATGGAAGTCGCGCTCGTCACGGTCGGCGACGAACTGCTCGCGGGGGACACCGAGAACACGAACGCGACGTGGCTGGCTCGCCAGCTCACCGAACGCGGCGCGACGGTCGCGCGGATGCTCACCATCCCGGACGACCGCGCGCTGATCGCCCGGTGGGTCGGCGACTTCGCCGACTCGTTCGACGCCGTCGTCGTCACCGGCGGGCTGGGCGACACGCCCGACGACGTGACGATCGAGGCGGTCGCCGACGCCTTCGACCGGGACCTGGAAGTCCAGCCCGAGGTGCGCGACCGCGTCGCCGAGAAGGCGCGGCGCTACCGCGAGGAGAACCCCGAGTACTACGAGACCCACGACTTCGACCTCGACCTCGACGAGACGGCGGCGCTGCCGGCGGGCGCCCGCCCGATCCAGACCGAGGAGAGCTTCAACCCGGGCTGCGTCGTCGAGAACGTCTACGTCTTCCCCGGGTTCCCCGGGGAGCTGAAGGTGATGTTCGACGCCGTCGCCGACGAGTTCGGCGGCGACGCCGTCTCCGCGTCGGTCGCCACGTCGACCCCGGAGGGCGCGTTGCGACACGTCCTCGACGGCGTTCGCGACCGGTTCGAGGTGGCCGTCGGCAGCTACCCCGCCCGCCGCGGGCAGCCCGGCCGGGTGAAGGTGACCGGCACCGACCCCGAGGAGGTCGACCGGGCCATCGAGTGGGTCGACGAACAGGTGGCCGACCCCGAGTGAACGGGTCCGGTCGGATCGAGGGGTCGCGGTCGACTCGTCGGGGGTCGAGACGACGAGTTGGAGAAAGATTATGCCTATCGAACAGGTCCGTCGAGACATGAGCGAGGACACCGGCGGCGACATTGGAGGACCGGCGGCGAAGACATCCGAGTCGACGGCGGCGAAGCTCGACTCCATGGGCTACACCTCGGGCGGCGACCCGGACGGCGCCGACGGCGACGGGACGGACTCCGGACCCGGGAGCCCAACGCCCCTCGCGGTCAAGGTGTTCGCCCTCGTCCTCACCGTGTTCCTCCTCGTCATGTTCCTGCTGGGGAGCGGGCTGTTCTGACGGTCGGCCAGCGACGGAGACCGAACGAGGGAGTGTCACTCGCCGCGCCGCTGCTCGGCGAGCAGGCCGCACCCCACGTGGTCGCCCCGGAGGAAGACCGGCCCGGGCATCAGTCGCCTTCGCCCGGGCCGTCGGCGGGCGCTCCGGCGGCGCTCGACGGCCCGTCCCACTCGTCTTCGACGATCCCGTAGAGGTCGGCGTCGACGTACTCCCCGTCGACGTAGAAGTCGTCGCGACGGCAGCCCTCGCGCTCGAAGCCGACCTTCTCCAGCACCGCGCGCGAACCGTCGTTGAACGCCAGCACGCGGGCGTTCACCTTGTGAAGGCGGCGCTCGGTGAAACAGTAGTCGACCACCGCGGCGGCCGCGGCGGTGGCGTAGCCGTTGCCCTGGTGGGCGGGCGCGATCCAGTAGCCGAGTTCGACGCTCCCGCGCTGGGGAGCGAGGTCGAAGAGGAACGCCTCGCCGACCCGGTCGCCGCCGGCGCGGACGAGGAAGATCTCCTTGTCGTCCGCGTCGGTGTACCCCTCGACGTATCCGGCGACGCCGTCCTCGTCGAGCACCGTCGCCGCCCCGAAGCCGGCCCTGACGTCGGGGCGGTTCAGGTTTCGCCGGAGGAACTCGTGGTCGGACTCCTCGACCGGGTGCAACGAGACGCCGTCACCGCGGAGGAAGACGGGAGTAGACATACACGCCGCCTCTCGGCGGGACGGAGAAAGCGTTACGGTGGCGTGGGAGGTCCTCCCATCGCCGGTCGCTCCGCCCGGCCGCTCAGAAGAAGTTCAGGAGGCCGAGTTCGACGGCGTAGTGGTAGGCGAGCGCGAGCCAGGCCTCGAAGACGACGGTGCCGGCCGCCGAGAGGGCGGCGAACTCGCGGGTGTCGATCTCGGCGACGCCGGCGGGGACCGTGAGCATGCCGCGGGTGAAGAGGAGGGCGTTGCTGACGGGCACGGCCCACTTGCCCCAGCGGTCGAACCAGCGGTCGAAGCGGTCGAGCTTCGACTCGTCGATCCGGAACCACGGCTTCTGGAGCAGCCACTCGCGACCGCCGCGCTTGGCGAGCTGGAACAGCGCGACCTGGCCCAGCGTCGCGCCGACGGTCGCGACGGCGAAGATGAGCGCGATCGTCGCCCACTGATACCCCGAGGGGGCGGTGGCGAGGAACTCGATGGCCCCCGGCACGAGCGCTTCGCTCGGGGCGAAGTACAGCAGCATCGCGCCTTCGAGGACGAAGATGGGCAGCAGGGCGGGCAGACCGTACGTGTCGATGATCCGCTGGGCGAACTGCTCGTCGCCGAAGACGAACAGGACCGCCCCCGCGACCGCCAGGAGGAAGAAGAAGCCGGCGACGACGATCAACCCGTAGTCCTCGGCGAACCCGCGCAGCCGGGACCGCCGGGTCGAATCGAGTGATGCCATTCACCCGAACGGTCCGGGCGTATCGGTCAAATGTCTTCCGTTCGGGGGCGACGCGACCGTCGCTCGACCGGGAAGGCACCGGCCGGTCGGCGTCGGCGCCGTCCGACCCGAGAGACGCCGCCCGGTCGCTACCCTGATTACCCCGAGACGACGAACGGGAGTATGGACATGTCACGCCGACCCCGGCGACTTCGGAGCGACGGCGTCCGCCCGCTCGTGCGGGAGACCGACCTCTCGGCGTCGGACCTTATCGCGCCCGTGTTCGTCGACGCGACGACTGACGAGCGCGTCCCGATCGGGTCGATGCCCGGGCACACGCGCGTGCCCGTCGACCAAGCGGCCGAGCGCGTCCGCGAAGTCCGCGAGACCGGCGTCGAGGCCGTCATCGTCTTCGGGATCCCAGAGTCGAAGGACAGCGAGGGGTCCCGAGCCTGGGCCGACGACGGCGTCGTCCAGCGCGCCGTCCGCCGGATCGTCGAGGAGACCGACGCCTACGTGATCACCGACGTGTGCCTCTGCGAGTACACCGACCACGGCCACTGCGGCGTGGTCGAGGACGGCGCCCGCGCGGACCCGCACATGACCGTCGACAACGACCGCACCCTGGAGTTGCTGGCCGAGACCGCCGCCTCCCACGCCGAGGCGGGCGCGGACATGGTCGCGCCCTCCAGCATGACCGACGGGATGGTCGGGGCCATCCGGTCGGAACTGGACGACCGCGGGTTCGAGTCGCTGCCGGTCATGAGCTACGCGGCGAAGTACGAGTCGGCGTTCTACGGCCCGTTCCGCGACGCCGCCGACGGCGCGCCCGCCTTCGGCGACCGCCGGCACTACCAGATGGACCCCGCCAACGGCCGCGAGGCGATGCGCGAGGTCGCACTCGACGTGGAGGAAGGAGCCGACGTGTTGATGATCAAGCCGGCGCTGCCGTATCTGGACGTGGTCGCCGACGTGCGCCAGAATTTCGACCACCCGGTCGCGGCGTACAACGTCTCCGGGGAGTACGCGATGCTCCACGCCGCCGCCGAGAAGGGGTGGCTGGACCTGGAGGCGGTCGCCCACGAGTCGCTGCTGTCGATCAAGCGGGCCGGCGCGGACCTGATCCTCACCTACTTCGCCGAGGACGTGGCCCGGCGGCTGTAGCGAGTGGCGTCGGCGGTGACGGCCAGTCACGCCGCGTCGACGGCGGGGAGCGTCACGCGGACGACGGTCTCGCCGTCGACACGTTCGTAGTCGATGCGGCCGTGACACGACTCGACGGCCCACTTGACCAGCCAGAGCCCGAGTCCCGTCCCGTGAGAGAGCTGGGTGAGCGGTCGGTCCTCGAAGACGACGGCCCGTTCGGCGTCGGGGATCCCCGGGCCGTCGTCGGCGACTTCGATCTCGGCCATGTCGCCCGCTCGCCGACCCACGAGTCGAACGTCGGGGGCGTCACCGCCGTGGACCACCGCGTTCGACACGAGGTTCTCGACGGCGGCTTCGAGCGCGCCGCCGGCCAGGACGGGCAGTCGGTCGGGAAAGTCCGTCGTGATCGTCGCCGAGTCCGCCGTCTCCCGGGCGGCGGTCGCGACCGAGCGCGAGAGGTCCGCGATGTCGACCACCTGGCGGTCGGTCTCGTCGTCGAAGGCGCGCTCGACGAGCTGCGCGCGGTCGCTGAGCCGCTCCAGGTCCCGCGCCGCCGAGAGGGTGAGCCGCGCCTGCTCGGCGAGCGGGTCGTCGGCCCGCCGCTCGATCTCCGAGGCGCTCCCGAGGATCACCGTCAGGGCGTTGCGGAGGTTGTGCCGGAGCACGCGGTGGAGCACCGCGTGGTGGCGCTTGCGGCGGTTCCGCTCGGTGATGTCGGTGTATATCGCCAGTCCGCCCCGGCTGCCGTCGCCGCGCTCGTAGGGGATCCCGCGGTAGATGAACTGACGGAGACCGTCCGCGGTCCGCCGGGTCACCGTCTCGCTGTTGACCTTCCCGTCGGCGGTGCGCCGGTCGAGGTCGACCGCCTCCTCGACGCGGCCCTCCGGGACGATGAACTCGTTGAGCGACTCGCCGACGACCGTCTCGGCCGACCAGCCGAACATCGCCTCGAACCCGGGGTTGACCGCGCGGACGACCGGCCGCATGTCCGCGACTTCCACCTCGACGACGGCGTCGCCGGTGAGCTCGAACAGCGCCTCGAACCGCCCGGCGTGCCGGCCGTCGCTCGTCACGATCCCCCGTCGGCGGCGGTGAACAGCCGGGGATCCGAGGACGCGAGCAACCGATGGGCCCCGCCCCTGAATCCGTCGACGGCGGTCGCGAGTGCAACAGCCACCGGTATCGGTTTCCAGGTTCCAGAAGCGATCTCGATAGCGCCGAAACCCTCACGTATTAGTGTATTTTTCGGGATAAGACCGTGCATTCGTAGTCGATTTTAGGACTCTGCTAATCACGCATAATACCGGGGATTGGCACAATTCACGCGGCCCGCCGGGACCGCCGAGACAGCTACCGCCACCCGGTCGGTTCCCCACCCGCGTCGCTACGGCGACAGTCGTCGGCCCGTCCCGAGCGGACCGGTCGACGGCCGACGAACTCCCGACAGCGGCCGCCGCGCGCGAGCCGAACGGCCGCGGTCCGGCGCCCCGCGCCGAGATCCGGTCGACGAACGTTCGATTCGACTGGACGAACGGCGGCATATCTGGACGAACGATGGCCTTATATCCATAATATCATGGGTTAATTCTGACGGCCGTCTCGTTATGCGATTCAGATTTCGATCTTTTCAAGCATACCCTTATGTAGTAGGGTTCCATGACCCTCAATCGAGATGTACACTACGAACGTAGTGAGAATGGGTGGAAAGGTATGCGATTATCAAGATAGTTCGGGTCGTTCCAGTGGAGCGGAGGTGACGGCCGCATGACGGCCGCGCTGCTGGCGCCGGCGGCCGACGCGGTGCTCCAGCTGGACCCGGGCGCGGTCGCCGACGGGGTGAACAACGTCTGGATCCTCGTGGTCTGTTTCCTGATCTTCTTCATGCAGCCGGGCTTCGCCCTGCTGGAGAGCGGGCAGGTCCGCGCGAAGAACGTCGGCAACGTCCTGATGAAGAACATGACCGACTGGATGCTCGGCGTGCTGGTCTTCTTCGCGCTCGGTGCGGCGGTCAGCGCCCTCGTCGGGCAGTTGACGGCCCCCGGGACGGCGTTCGACCTCGCGAGTGCGTGGGGCCACGTCAACGACCCGACCCAGTACATCGGATGGTTCTTCGGCGCGGTCTTCGCGATGACCGCCGCGACCATCGTCTCCGGCGCGGTCGCCGAGCGCATGAACTTCTCGGCGTACGTCTTCGTCGCCGCGGCGATGACCGCCGTCATCTACCCGGTCGTGACGGGGATGACGTGGGCCGGCGGCCTGCTCTCGGCCGACGGGTTCCTCGGGCAGGCAATCGGCGTCGGCTACCTCGACTTCGCCGGCGCGACGGTCGTCCACATGGTCGGTGGCCTCGCCGGCCTCGTGGGCGCGAAGATGGTCGGCGCCCGGTCCGGCCGCTACGACTCCAGCGGGAACAGCCAGCCCATCCCCGGCCACTCGATGCTGCTCGCGGTGCTGGGCACGATGTTCCTCGCGTTCGGCTGGTACGGCTTCAACGTCGGCACGCAGGCGACGGTCCTCTCGGCGGGCGACTCCGGCGTCACCTTCATGGGCGGCGCGCTGGGGCAGGTCGTCCTGAACACGACGCTCGGCATGGGCGCCGGCGGCGTCGCGGCCATGGTCGTCTCGAACGCGTGGCAGGGCAAGCCCGACCCGCTGTGGGCCGCTAACGGCCTGCTCGCCGGTCTGGTCGCCGTCACCGGCGCGGTCCCCCACGTCACCTGGTGGGGCGGCGTCATCCTCGGCGGCCTCGCTGGCGCGCTGGTCCTGCCGACCTACCGCTGGGTCGTCGACTCGCTGAAGATCGACGACGTCTGCGGCGTCTTCGCGGTCCACGGCAGCGCGGGCGCCATCGGGACCATCCTCATCCCCGTGTTCGGCGTCACCGCCTCCGGCGGCTACACGTTCCTCGGTGTCGACCAGCTGATCATGCAGGTCGCCGGCTGTCTCATCATCGCAGTCTGGACGATCCTCGCCACCGCCGTCGCGTTCAAGGTCGCCGGTGCCATCTTCGGACTGCGCGTCTCCGAGGAGGAGGAAGAGGCCGGCCTCGACGAGAGCGAACACGGCGTCTCCGTCTACCCCGAGTTCACCGCCGGCGGCAGCCGCGACAGCCCGGCCGTGAGCGCGGACGGCGGCGAAGTTCGGACCGACGGCGGCCTCGCGGACGACGCCGCAGTCGACGCGTCCGCCGCGGACGACGGAGGTGTCTCCGATGAGTGACGACGAGATCAAGATGGTCGTCGCGGTCGTCCGCCCGGACAAGCTCGGCGACGTGAAACAGGCGCTGGCCGAGGCCGGCGCCCCCTCCCTGACGGTGACGAACGTCTCCGGCCGCGGCTCCCAGCCCGCCAAGACGGGCCAGTGGCGCGGCGAGGAGTACGTCGTCGACCTCCACCAGAAAGTGAAAATCGAGTGCGTCGTCTCCGATATCCCCGCTCAGGACGTGGTCGACGCCATCGCCGACGCCGCCCAGACGGGCGAGCCCGGCGACGGCAAGATATTCGTCCTCCCCGTCGAGGACGCCGTCCAGGTCCGGACCGGCGACTCGGGGCCAGAGGCAGTCTGAGATTCGATGTCGGCAGAACTGGACGATACCGACCGGCGGATCATCGACGCCCTGCTCGACAACGGGCGCGCCAGCGCGAGCGAACTCGCCGAGCAGGCCGAGATCGCCACCGCGACCGCCACCAAGCGGCTCCAGCGCCTCGAAGAGGACGGCGTCATCGACGGCTACCAGCCCGAGATCGACTACGGCGCCTTCGGCTACGAGGTCACCGCCGTCTTCCGACTCGACGTTGACGGCGAAGGTCTCGAAACGGTCGTCGACGACCTGCGCGAGACCAGCAACATGGTCGGCGTCTACGAGGTCACCGGAAGCGACGACGTGGTCGCCGTCGGGAAGTTCGAGAACACGGAAGCCCTGAACGCCCAGATCAAGTCGGTGCTCACCCACCCCGAGGTGCGGTCGGCCCGGACGAGCATCGTCCTCGACACCGTCTGCGAGTACGACCGCCTCCCGGTCGACGCCGACGAGTAACGGTCGCCCCGCGGTCGGCACACGGCCGACCACGTTCCCCTCCGCTCGCGTCCGAAACACACCCGATCACTTTCTGCTCCGCTCGCGTCCGATCGTCACGTCGAGCGCGCGAGAGCGTCTACCCCCCGGATCGGCCGATTTTGCCGGGTTTCCTGGTTGACGAGCGTCCAAATTAGACGTGTGTCAACCGTGCGTTTCTGGACGGAATACAACCTTAAATGGATAATACTCTACCCTAATTTTGACGAGCGTCTACGGAATCCCTGAAAGTTGCGCCATTGTAAAGCCAACCCTTATACGGAGTGATTCCGCACAGTTCTCCCGTACTCTCCGAAACGATCGGAGGGCAAAACAGCGTTCGACTGAACGATTCGAAACCGGTCGGGCGTCACATCGATACACACGACACATCATGCTCGAACTCACCGCACTGCAGACGGAGACGGGGACGCTGATAGACGCGATCAACTACACCTGGATACTGGTCGTCTCGTTCATGATCTTCTTCATGCACGCCGGCTTCGCCATGCTGGAGGCGGGCCAGGTGCGCTCGAAGAACGTCTCGAACCAGTTGACCAAGAACCTGTTGACCTGGTCGGTCGGGGTGACGGTCTTCTTCGCCATCGGGTCGGGAGTCTCCTCGCTGGTCGGCGGCGGCGGGTGGGGCGCGGCCTACCTCTCCAGCGGTACCGGCTGGATCGACTGGCTCTACGGCGCCGTGTTCGCGATGACCGCCGCGACCATCGTCTCGGGCGCGGTCGCCGGTCGCGCGAAACTGCGGGCGTACGTGACCTACACGTTCCTGCTGGCCGCGGTCATCTACCCGGTCGTCATCGGGATGACGTGGTCGGTCGCCGAGGGCGTGACCGGCCCCGTCGAGATGATCACCGGCGTCGCGTTCACCGACTTCGCCGGCGGGATGATCGTCCACGGCATGGGTGGCATCGCGGGTCTCACCGCCGCGGCCGTCCTCGGTCCGCGGATCGGCCGCTACAACGACGACGGCTCGTCGAACGTCATCCCGGGCCACTCGATGACCTTCGCCGTGCTGGGCACGCTGATGCTCGCGTTCGGCTGGTACGGCTTCAACGTGGGTACCTCGGCGATCTTCGCCGACGGCGCCTTCCTGGGCGACCAGCTCGGTCGTGTCGCCATGACCACCACGCTCTCGATGGCCGCCGGCGCGATGGGCGCCGCGGGCGTCGCCTGGGCGAAGACGGGGAAGGTCGACACCCTCTACGTCGCCAACGGGCTGCTGGCCGGTCTCGTCGGCATCACGGCGATCCCCCACACGACGACCGTGTGGGGCGCGGCCCTCGTCGGCGTGCTCGCCGGCGCGCAGCTCCCGATCGTCTTCGCGTTCGTCGAGAAGCGCTTGAAGATCGACGACGTCTGCGCCGTCTTCCCGGTCCACGGGAGCGCGGGCGTCCTCGGCACGCTGCTGTACCCGTTCGTCGCCGTCGCCGGCTGGAACGGCCTCACGCCGGACATCGGCTTCATGATCGAAGGGCTGTTCGCGCAGGCGGTCGGCGTCGTCCTCATCGCCGGCTGGACGGTCCTCGCGACCGGCGTCATCTGGTACGCGTTCAAGGCCGTCGGCCAGGCCCGCGTCAGCCGCGAACACGAGCAGGAGGGCCTCGACGTGAGCGAACACGGCGTCGAGACCTACCCCGAGTTCGGCGACGAGGGCGCCGCGGTCGCCGACGGCGGCACGGTTCGCACCGACGGCGGTGTTTCCGGCGAGAACTACGTCCCCGCCGAACGTACTGCGGACGAACGGAGTGACTGACCGATGACCGACGACACCCAAACTGACAGCATCGACGCGGACGACCAGGCGGACGCGAACGCGAACTCGACGACTATGAACGACAACGAAATTCGAACGGACGGTGGCATCGACGCGGAAGAGCACGAGATCCGGACCGACGGCGGCGAGGAACCGAACGACGGCGAGATCAAGATGGTGGTCGCGGTCGTGCGACCGGACAAGCTCGGCGACGTGAAACAGGCGCTCGCGGAGATCGGCGCCCCCTCCCTGACGGTGACGAACGTCTCCGGTCGCGGCTCTCAGCCGGCGAAGAAGGGACAGTGGCGCGGCGAGGAGTACGTCGTCGACCTCCACCAGAAAGTGAAAATCGAGTGCGTTGTCGCGGACATCCCCGCCCAGGACGTGGTCGACGCCATCGCCGAGGGCGGCAACACCGGCGAGAAGGGCGACGGGAAAGTGTTCGTCCTGCCCGTCGAGAGCGCGACGCAGATCCGCACGGGCAAGACCGGTCGGGACGCGGTCTGAGCGCTCGGAGGGCGGAAAGCGCAATGGTCGACATCGACGAGACGGACAGGCGGCTGGTCGACGCGCTGCTGGCCGACGGCCGCGCCAGCGCGAACGAACTCGCCGCGGAGGTCGGAGTCGCGACCGCGACCGCGACCAAGCGCGTCCAGACCCTGGAAGACGAGGGCGTCATCGACGGCTACCGGCCCGAGATCGACTACGGCGCGCTCGGCTTCGCGGTGACCGCGGTGTTCAACCTCGACGTGGCCGGCAGCGGCATCGAGGCCGTCGTCGCCGAGCTGGCCGACGCCGGCAACATGGTCGGCGTCTACGAGGTCACCGGGAGCCAGGACGTGATCGCGATCGGCAAGTTCACCGACACGGCGTCGCTGAACGCCCGGATCAAGGAGCTGCTCGTCGACGACGACATCGAGTCGATCGCGACGAACATCGCGCTGGAGGTCGTCGCCGAGAACGAGCCGCTCCCGCTCGCCGAGGACTGAGACGGGGACGCTTTTTCCCGGCCGGCGGGCGGCCGACGGCCGCTCTCCTCGGCCGACGAGCGAGCGACGGACGCCGCTCCGAGCCGCCGCGCGGTCCGCCGGACCGTGCCGGCGGCGGCCGACACTCCCGCGAGCGGTGAAGTGTAAGGTCTTAGTATTTGGGGCTGGGAGTACGCTGTACTATGAACGTCGCAGACGTAATGACGCCCCGCGAGGACCTCGTCACGGTCGAGTTGCCCGGCACCCGCGACGACGTCCTCGAGTATCTCCAGGAGCGGGCGTTCTCGTCGGTCCCGGTCGTCACCGAGGGCGACGACGGCGAGGAGTTCCGCGGCCTCGTCTCCCGTGACGCCCTGATCGACCAGCCCGACGAGGACCAGCTCGCCATGCTCGTCGAGGAGGTCCCCACCACGGGCGCCGACGCCACCCTCACCGAGCTGGCCGGACTCATGCTCGCCGAGGGCGCCCGCCGCGTCCCCGTCGTCGACGGCCGACTGGAGGGTATCGTCACCATCACCGACGTGGTCCGCGCCATCGCGACCGGCGACGTGGACGGCGACGTGACCGTCGACGGCCTCGCCCAGCGCGAGGTCAACTGCGTCTACGAGGGCGCGCCGCTGCCCGTCGCCGAGCGGGAACTCTCCCACGCCGACGCCCCCTACGGCGTCGCGCTGGACGACGCGGGCGAGACCAGCGGGATGATCACCGAGGTCGACGTCATCGACGTGGCCCGCGTCGTCGAGGGCGAGGAGGAGACCGGCGACAGCCTCGCCGCCGACGACGACGACTGGAAGTGGGAGAGCGTCAAGGCCGTCGGCTCCCGGTACATGCCCACCCGCAACGTCGAGATCCCCGCCGGCCCCGTCTCGGAGTTCATGACCAGCGATCTGGTCACCATCAGCGGTCGCCGCAGTGCCCAGGACGCCGCCCAGCTGATGATCGAACACGACATCGAGCAGATCCCGCTGGTCTCCGGCGACGAGCTCTCGGGCATCGTCCGGGACATGGATCTCTTGGAGGCGCTTCGATGAGCGAGGGCTCCGACCTCACCGAACTCGCCAAGCGTCGCGGGTTCTTCCTGCAGAGCGCCGGCGCCTACGGCGGCGTCTCGGGCTTCTACACCTTCGGCCCCAACGGCGCCGCACTCAAGGACAACATCGAGGACACCTGGCGCGACCGCTTCACCGTCCGCGAGGGCAACATGGAGATCGACGCCCCCACCGTGATGCCCGAGCCCGTCTTCGAGGCGTCGGGCCACCTCGACGGCTTCGACGACATGATAGTCGAGTGCCCCCAGTGTGGGGCGTCCCACCGCGCCGACCACGTCGTCGAGGACAACACCGACTACGAGGAGGCCGAGGCCCTCGGTCCGGAACGCGTCGGCGAGATCATCGCCGAGTACGAACTCGTCTGTCCCGACTGCGGCACCGGCCTCGCCGGCGAGGCCGTCGAGGACTTCAACCTCATGTTCGAGACGACGATCGGCCCCGGCTCGTCCTCACCGGGCTATCTGCGCCCCGAGACCGCCCAGGGCATCTTCGTCGAGTTCCCGCAACTGGCGGAGTACGCCCGCAACCAGCTCCCCTTCGGGGTCACGCAGATCGGCCGGGCCTACCGCAACGAGATCAGCCCCCGGAAGTCGCTGGTGCGCGTCCGGGAGTTCACCCAGGCCGAGCTCGAACTGTTCGTCGACCCCGAGGAAGACGAGCCGGACCTCTCGGCGGTCGAGGACGTGGTCGCACCCTTCTACAGCGCGGCCGCACAGGAGAACGAGGACGGCGAGACCCGGGATCTAACGATCGGGGAGGCGGTCGAGGAGGGCGTCGTCACCGACCCGTGGATCGCCTACTACCTCGGCGTCGCGACGGAGTGGTACGAGCGCATCGGCGTCGACATGGACCGCTTCCGGTTCCGCCAGCACCTCTCCGGCGAACTCGCCCACTACGCCGCCGACTGCTGGGACGCCGAGAGCTACGTCACCGGGGACTGGGTGGAGATCGCCGGCTTCGCCTACCGCGGGGACTACGACCTCTCGAAACACGACGAGCACTCCGACGACGACTACACGATATTCAAACAGTACGACGAACCCGTCACGGTCGAACGGCCCACCGTCGACCCGGACATGAGCGCGCTGGGGCCCGAGTTCGGCGGCGCGGCCGGCGACGTGGCCGACGCGCTGGAGCGACTGGCCGAGGAAGACCCGGACGCCTTCCGCGAGGCGGGCGAGGACGGCGAGGTCACCGTCGACGTCGACGGCGAGAGCTACGACGTGCCGGTGAGCCAGACCGGCTTTTCCGTCGAGGAGGTCACCGAATCGGGCGAGCACATCACGCCCCACGTCGTCGAGCCGTCGCTCGGCATCGACCGGGCCCTCTATACGGTCCTCGACCACTGCTACCGCGAGGACGAGATCGACGGGGAACAGCGCACGTTCCTCGAACTCCCCGCGGCGGTGGCGCCGACGACGGTCGGGGTCTTCCCGCTGATGGACCGCGACGGCCTCGGGGAGAAGGCCCGCGAGGTCGCCGCGGACCTGCGCGAGCGCGGCCTCTCCGTGGCGTACGACGACTCGGGCGCCATCGGCCGGCGCTACCGCCGCCAGGACGAGGTCGGCACACCGTTCTGCGTCACCGTCGACTACGCGACCGTCGGCGAGGCCCGCGACGACGACGAGGGCGAGCCCGGAACCGTGACGGTCCGCGAGCGGGACACGACCGCCCAGAAGCGCGTCGACGTCGAGGCCCTCCCGGAGACGCTCGAGGCGCTGCGCGAGGGCGAGCTGGCGTTCGCGGAGCTGTAGGCGCGGGAGGAGACCCACTCGATGCGCGACGAAATCGTCCGTCGACTGGTCCACGCCAGCGGGACAGCGGTGCCGCTCGCGTACCTGTTCGTCCCGGGCGTCGAGTGGGTCCACGTTCAGGCGCTCCTCGTGGGCGGGCTCGCCGTCGGGCTCGTGCTCGAAGTCGTCCGGCTGGTCGTCGGGCTGGACTGGTGGGTCTACGAGAAGCTCACCCGCGAGTACGAGCAGGACAACCTCGCGGGCTACTTCCTCGCCGTGTTCTCGATGGCCGTCGTCGCGCTCGCCTTCGAACCGACGGTCGCCGTCCCGGCTATCCTGATGCTGACGATCGCCGACCCCGTCTCGGGACTGCTCGGGTCGGGCGAACTGCGGACCGCGAAGGACGTGACGGTCCTCCTCGTGACCTTCGCCGTCGCGACGCTACTGGCGGTCCCGTTCGTCACGCCGGTCGCGGCCGTCCTCGGCGGCGCCGCCGCCACGCTCGCCGACGGCGTCAAACCCGTGATCCGGGGGTACGTGA
This sequence comes from Halosimplex pelagicum, assembly GCF_013415905.1. Classification (GTDB taxonomy): domain Archaea; phylum Halobacteriota; class Halobacteria; order Halobacteriales; family Haloarculaceae; genus Halosimplex; species Halosimplex pelagicum. Next base: position 737,232 of record NZ_CP058909.1, read on the forward strand.
TCGACGACAACCTCACGATCCCCGTCGCCGGCGCCGCCGTCATGTCCCTCGCGATGCAGTTTCTCCCGGCCACTCCGGTGTAAACGACCGCTGGTCCGGTCACGGCCACCGGTCGGCCCCCACTTGCCACGGCAGGCCCGGCGTTCATCCGGGTCTCGGGGCAAGTGCGGGTATGCTCGACGACCCGAACTGGCAGGAGTACCTCGGTGTCCGGGTTCGCGACCGCGGCAAGCCCGTCGGGACGGTCGTGGACTTCGACGCCGACCGCGCGGCGTTCTACCTCGAACCCTCCCCGGAGATCGACGAGAACACCTGGGACGGGCTGGGCTGGGGCGACCGCGCCGACTACGACCGCAACTGGGAGGACGTGGACTACGACCGGTGGCGCGACGGCGAGAGCGACCTCCCCGTCGACTACGACGAGTGGCCCTGTACGCTCCCCAACGCGCGGCTCGAAGAGAGTGAGGACGGCGAGGAACTGCGACTGGTGAGCGCGACCTGAACCACTGGGGAGTACCGCCGTTCCACTTCCGCCGCGGTACCTGAACCCTTATCGGGCGGCGGGGCGAACCCGTACCAAATGGCGACGACCGACGAGGGCGACGGCGAGGGGGTCTCCGGGCCGCTCCTCGTCGACGGCTTTCTCGAAGACCGGACCTACCAGCGCAGGCTGGCCGACGCGGCTCTGGAGACCCACACCCTGGTCTGTCTCCCGACCGGCCTCGGCAAGACGACGGTGAGCCTGCTGGTGACCGCCCGGCGGCTGGCCGGCGACGTGGTGAACAAGTCCCTGCTGCTCGCACCGACGAAACCGCTGGTCACCCAGCACGCCGAGTTCTACCGGGAGGCCCTGGAGGTGCCCGACGACGAGATCGTCGTCTACACCGGCGACACCCGCCCCGACGACCGCGCGGAGCTGTGGAACGGGGCCCGCATCGTCGTCGCGACCCCCGAGGTCGTCGAGAACGACCTCGTCGGCAACCGGGTCGACCTGACCGACGTGGTCCACTGCACCTTCGACGAATGTCACCGCGCGACCGGCGACTACGCCTACAACTACATCGCCGAGCGCTACCACGACGAGGCCCGAGACCCGCTGGCGACCGGGATGAGCGCCTCCCCCGGCGACGACGAGGAGGCCATCCTCGAAGTCTGCGGCAACCTCGGGCTCGCCCAAGTCGAGGTGATGACCGAGGACGACGCCGACGTATCGGCCTACACCCACGAGACCACCGTCGACTGGGAGCGCGTCGAGCTGCCCGAGACCGTCATCGAAATCCGCGACGCGATCAACGACGTGATCGCCGACCGGCTGTCGAAACTGCGGGACTTGGGCGTCACGAACACCAGCAAGCCCGACGTGTCCGAACGGGAGATCCAGACGATCCAGGGCAAGCTCCGGGAGCTGATGAACAACGACCAGTCGGAGGGCTACGAGGGGATGAGCTTCCTCGCGGAGATACGCAAGCTCCGGACCGCCGTCACCTACGCCGAGACCCAGAGCGTCGAGAGCCTCCGACGCTACTTCGAGCGACAGAAACAGGCCGCCCGCTCCTCGGGCGCGTCGAAGGCCGACCAGCGGATGATCTCCGAGCCGAAGGTGCGGGAGGCGATCCGGCGGGCGGAGGACTACGACGACCTGCACCCGAAGTTCAGGCGGACGCGGATGCTCCTCGCCCAGACGCTCGGCATCGAGAACGGCGAGCGCGTCATCGTCTTCACCGAATCGCGCGACACCGCCGAGACGCTGACGGACTTCCTCGGCGAGCACTTCACCACCCGCAAGTTCGTCGGCCAGTCCGACACCGAGGGCAGCGACGGGATGACCCAGAAAGAGCAACAGGAGACCCTCGACGAGTTCCGGGCAGGCGAGTTCGAGGTGCTCGTCTCCACGTCCGTCGCCGAGGAGGGGCTGGACGTTCCCGAAGTGGATCTAGTACTCTTCTACGAACCCGTCCCGACCGCCATCCGCGCCATCCAGCGCAAGGGCCGAACCGGCCGCCAGACCGAGGGCGCCGTCTCGGTCCTGCTGGCCGAGGACACCCGCGACGAGGCCTACTTCTGGAAGGCCCGCAACGACCAGAAGCGCATGGAGAAGGAGCTGCGCTCGCTGAAGTCGATGGCCGGCGAGATCGAGAGCGAGCTCACCCAGACCGGGATGGACGAGTTCGAGAGCGTCGGCGACGGCGCGGACGACCCGGCGACGGACGCGAGCGCTGCTCCACACGAAACGGGGGGCGAAGCCGCATCGAAATCCAGCGACGACGGGGACGAGTCCACGGACGACGCACCCGAAACGGAGGAGGTCGCAACTACCTCGCAAGCCGACGAGGGCGACGGCCAGGCCGGACTCGACGCGTTCGCGGGCGGCGAGAGCGGGGGGTCGGACGGCGGCGGCGAGGACGCCGAGCGCGACGAACCGGAGGGAGAGGTCGCGACGGCGAGCGCCGACGACGAGGAGACCGTCGAGGTCGTCGTCGACCAGCGGGAACTGGACGCCGCCATCGCGAAGGACCTCTCCCGCCAGGAGGGAATCGAGACGCGCCTGGAGACGCTGGCCGTCGGCGACTACGTGCTCTCCGACCGAGTCGTCGTCGAGCGCAAGACCGTGTCGGACTTCCTCGACACGCTGACCGGCGACGACGAGCGCTCGCTGTTCGAGCAGCTCACCGACGCCGCCCGCTACTACGCCCGGCCGGTGGTCGTCATCGAAGGCGAGGACCTCTACGGCGAGCGCAACGTCCACCCCAACGCGATCCACGGGGCGCTAGCCTCCATCGCCGTCGACTTCGGGGCGAGCGTCCTGCGGACGACCGACGAGGACGAGACGAGAGAGCTCCTGTCGACCGTCGCGACCCGCGAGCAGGAAGAGGAAGACAGGACCGTCAGCGTCCACGGCGAGAAGAGTTCGAAGACGCTGGCCGAACAGCAGGAGTACGTCGTCGCCAGCGTCGCCGAAGTCGGACCCGTGACCGCCGAGTCCCTGCTCGCGGAGTTCGGCAGCGTCGAGGCGGTGATGACCGCCGACGCAGAGGAGCTCCTGGCGGCCGATGGCGTCGGCGAGGTGACCGCCGAACGTATCCGCGAAGTTGTGGGAAGCGACTACGACGGCTGACCGCGAGGTTCGACCGCCGGGCCGGGTGGCGGTGTTCCGACCCCGACACCCCTTCGTTTCGAGTCGAGATCCTGACCGATCCGAACAACGATTACCCCCGGGTTCAAAGCCGATACCAGCAGGGGGCAAGAGATGAGCGACGGCATGCAATGGATCGTCAGGTTCGAGTTGCCGAACGGGGGGCCAGGGCCGGACACGGTCGCGAGCGAGGATCTCGCGGGCGAGTTCGACGCCGTGGTCGTACTCCTGTTGCGAGACCACTACTGTCAGGTATCACGCGAGCGCGCCACGGCCTACAGCGAGGCGTTCGAGGAGTTCGCCGCCGAGGACATCGCCGTCGTCGGGGCGCTCCCGGACACCGCCGAGCGGACCGGCTACTGGCGGCGACGCTACGACCTGACCTATCCCGTCCTCGCCGACTCCTCGGAGGGGCCGTCGGCGGCGGACGCCGACGGCGGCGCGGCGACGGCGATGACCGACGGGACGCCGCGGTTCGACGCCTTCTCCGACGTCGAGGTCGGCGTCGACACGCTGCCGGGGATCGGCGTCCTCGACACGCGTGGGACGTTCTCGCGGCTCGTCCACACCGAGGGCGGCGAGACGCTTCAGGAGTGTCCGAGTCCGTCCGAGGCGCTCGACGCGGCGCGGGACGCACTGGAAACGTAGGGACGGTGGCTGCCGATCCGGGGAAATCGGCTGCCGATCCGGGGAATCGGTTGCAGTAGGGGAAAACGCGGTGGGGCGATTCCGTTCAGTACGACCCGGACAGCGCGCCCAGCGCCTCGGCCGCCTCGCGTGCCGCCGCGAGGTGGTCGCGGGCGCGGCGCGGGTCGTCGGCGTTCTCGGCGCGTTCGGCGTGTTTCCGGAGGGTCCGCACCAGCGACGCGTGGGCCGCGCCGAAGTCGTCGCCGGCCTCGGCGTCGGCAGTGACCGCGGATCCCGTCGGCTCGGACGCCGACTGCTGTTGGGTCGGCTGCTGTTGAGCCGGCTGCTGCTGAGTCGGCTGTGACTGATTCGGCTGCTGAGCCGGCTGTGGCTGACTCGGCTGCTGTTGAGTCGGTTGCTGGGACGGTTGGGACTGGGTCGACTGCTGTTGAGTCGGCTGCTGAGTCGGCTGTGACTGCGTCGGCCGCTGCTGGCCACCCGTGGGACCGGCGTCCGCGTTCGACCCCTCGGCCGTCGCCTGCTCGGTACCGGTCTCGTCTGCGCCGGTCCGGACGGCGGGGCCGTCGGGCTGTTTGACCTCGATGTGGTCGGGCGTGTCGCCGTTCTCGGCCGTCTGGGGCTGGTCGGTCGCCCCATCCACCGCGGCGGGGTCGGCGTCCCCGCCTTCCTCGGGTGTCTCGACGGGTTCGTCGACCTGCCCCTCCCCTTCGGCGGCTTCCTCGACGGCCTCGTCGTTCGTGACCACGCGCTGGCAGGTGGGACAGAACTCGTCGCCGTCGTAGCGGAAGATCGGGTCGCCGCAGTCGTTACAGTGGGCGTTGGTCATCGTCGCGCCCTTCAACAGCAGGTCGCTCATCCGCTCGCTGGCCTCCCGTTTCTGCTTGTCCTCTTCGTACTTCTCGCGGAGCCGCTCGCGCTCGGCTTCCTTGTCGAAGTCGCTCATACCCGTAGGATACCGGCCACCGCCAAAAAGGCCGTCGCCACGGTTCCCCCACCGTCGGCCCCACCGCCGACCGCGATCGGATCGACGGCTGTCGAACCGAGAAGTGACGAACGACGCGGCCAGCGGTCGGGTTTCGATAGATTTACCCACTGAACGTGGCACAGTTTGACGTGATATGACGAAAGTTAGCATCGTCGGTGCGGCGGGCACCGTCGGGGCGGCAGCGGGGTACAACCTTGCGCTTCGGGACATCGTCGACGACCTCGTCTTCGTCGACATCCCGGACCAGGAGGACGTGACGATCGGGCAGGCCGCGGACGCCAACCACGGCGTCGCCTACGACTCGAACACGACCGTCCGCCAGGGTACCTACGAGGACACCGCCGGCTCCGACGTGGTCGTCATCACGGCCGGTATCCCCCGCCAGCCCGGCCAGACCCGCATCGACCTGGCCGGCGACAACGCGCCGATCATGGACGACATCGGCTCCTCGCTCGCCGAGCACAACGACGACTTCGTCACGGTGACGACGTCGAACCCCGTCGACCTGCTCAACCGCCACCTCTACGAGACGGGCTCGCGCGCACGCGAGCAGGTGGTCGGCTTCGGCGGCCGGCTGGACTCCGCGCGGTTCCGCTACGTTCTCTCCGAACGGTTCGACACGCAGGTCGGCAACGTCGAGGCGACCATCCTGGGCGAACACGGCGACGCCCAGGTCCCCGTGTTCTCGAAGGTCCGCGTCGACGGCCGCGACCCTGAGTTCGACGCCGACGAGCGCGAGGCCATCCTCGAGGACCTCCAGGAGTCGGCGATGAACGTCATCGAGCGCAAGGGCGCCACCGAGTGGGGCCCGGCGACGGGCGTCGCCCACATGGTCGAGGCCATCCTCAACGACACCGGCGAAGTCCTGCCCGGCTCGGTCGTCCTCGACGGCGAGTTCGGCTACGAGGACACCGCCTTCGGCGTCCCGGTCAAGCTCGGCTCCGACGGCGTCGAGGAGGTCGTCGAGTGGGAACTGTCCGAGTACGAGCAAGAACTCATGGACGACGCCGCCGAGAAGCTCTCCGACCAGTACGACCAGATGACCAGCGAGGACTGACGGCGCCGAGCGGAGCGTGACGACGACCCGGCGCTGACGGGTTAGCCGCCCCGACGCGGCTCCGACCGGTCGGCGCGCCCGTCCGGTCGACGCCCCTCGTCGAGGGCTTCTTCGGACACTCGTTCGTCGAGCAGTGACGCCCACTCCTCGAGATGTGAACGCTGGTGAGTCACGGGTACCCCTCCGTTGGCGCGAGTATCGACGGCCGAGAGTATAACGATTGTGCCTGCACCGGCGATCACCGGAGCGCGGCCTCGCCGTCGTTGCGGTGCATCGCGAGACCGCGACGCTTCGGAGTCGACGCTACGGAGCCGTCGCTGCGGAGTCACCGATGCGCGATCGTCGCTGCGGAAGTCGTCGAGTCGAAACGGGGGGTCGAGCGGCGCAGGAGGGTGGGTTCAGGCGTCGGCCTGGCGCCAGGTCTCGGGCACCTGGATGCTGTAGCGACCGTCTTCCTGGAGCGCGATGATGTACTCCTCGCGGTCGTACAGCTCCATCAGGTTGAGTTCGTACTGGCCGGGTTCGACGACGCGGATGCTCTCGAACTGGTCGTTGAGCTCCTCGCGGAGTTCGGCCAGATCCGGGCGGTCGGCCCGCTCGGCGTCCGGCTCCTCCGCGACGGTGCGGCCGTCCGACTCCTCCGCGTCGGGGTCCGCGTCGCCGGCGGCGGACTCGACGGCGTCGTCGGTGGCAGTCGCGGCCTCGTCGGTGACAGTCGCGGTTTCGTCGTCGGACGGCTCGGTGCCCTCGGCGCCGTCCGCCCCGTCGTCGGACCCGGCGGGGTCGAACCCCGTGGAGTCGGGCATCTCGTCGGGGTCGACGAGTTGACTGCGCGCGTCGGCCTGGGCGGTGTCCTCGGTGCCGGGCTCGGACTCGGCGACGATGATGTCGTCGTCGAACGCCTCGCCCGTCGAGGCGGGCGAGTCCGAGTCCTCGGTGGCCGCCGAGGCACCGACGGTCGTGGCGTCCGGGGAAGCGCCCGCACCGCCGGACTCCGCCGGGGGACGGGCCTCCGTGGCGTCGCTGCCCGCCGAGCCGCCGACCAGGTCCCGAACCGTCGCGGCGGCGTTGCCGACCGTCCGACTCACCGAGTCGCCCGGCCGGTCGGTCGGCTCGGGCGGCGACTCGGCCGGCGCGTCGACGGCTCCGCCGTCGTCGGTGCCCGAATCGCCGGCGCCGCCGTCGGCCGGGCCGGACCCGCTCTCGGAGCCGTCGAACCCGTCGGGACGGAACTGGAACTTCGTGCCGCCACACTCCGGACACCCCGACAGCATCTCCTTGGAGCCGTCGGCGAACGTCCGGTCGCAGCTCGTACACTGGTGGGGCATACCTGGCTATTTCCGTGAGACGAGCGCGCTGATGAGGGTTTCGTCCTTGTGAAGCGTCTCGATCTGGTTGGCCGGCCCGATGACGGTCAACTTCTTGGTCTCCTCTTTGCCCATCAGCCGGCCGAGCAGGCTCGAGTCGTCGGCCTGCGATTTGGGGTAGGTCTCGATCTCGATGCCGTTGAACTCGTCGGGGCTGATCTCGGTCATCGTGACCTCGATGAGCCGCGACTCCTCGTCGGGCGTGAGGCCGGCTTCGAGGATGACGATGTTGTTGTCCCGGACGCCATCGAGGATCATCCGGATCTTCTCCATCGTCGTCTTGCCGTCCATCCGCTCGGCGCTGATCAGGTCGATCTGCACTCCGTCTTCGTCTTCGGGGTGTCGTGCTTCAGCCATGATTCACCCGAAGTACTCCGCGATCTGGTCGTACACTTCGTCCATGTTGTCACCTTCGAGAGCCGACAGCTCCGTCGTCTCGTGCTGGGGGAACGCGTTGCGGATCCGCTGGACCGACGACTCGTCCAGGTCGATCTTGTTCGCGAGGATCAGGACGGGGAGGTCCTGACTCTCGATGATCCCGATGAGCATCGTGTTGACCTGGGTGAACGGGTCCTCCGTCGAGTCGAGCACGTAGATGACCCCGTCGACGTCCTCGCGGAGCCAGTGCATCGCCTCGGCGACGCCCTCCGTCGCCTCCCGGGAGCGACGTACGGCGTCGTCTTTCTCCATGTCGTGTTCGAGAAACTCCGTGTAGTCAACCTTCGTCGTCACGCCCGGCGTGTCGACGATGTCGATGTTGACCGTCTTGCCGTCGCGCTCGATCTCGACGTCCTCCTTCCTGCGAGCCCGGCGCGTCTCGTGGGGGACGTGGCTCTCCGGGCCGACCGCGTCGCCGGTCCAGTCCCGGGCGATGCGGTTGGCGAGCGTCGTCTTCCCCGCGTTCGGCGGGCCGTAGATGCCGATACGTTTCGGATCCTCCTCGGAGAACAGCGTCGATGCTGCCCGCGAAATACTGTCTTTGAGTTCTGTGAACAGTCCCATCCTATCCTCCTGCGCCACAGGGACGCATCTGAGCGAATAAGCCGCTCCGACTCACTTAAGCCTACGTCAGACATATATAAATATTTCGACATGATTGCCGGATTTCGGTCGACTCAGCCCCCGTCACCGCAGGTTACGAGCGGACCCGTGAGAACGGTCAGGGAAGGTGGAGGTCGTGCGGGGAGGAACAGGCGCCGTCCGCGCGATGGGCTGCGTGCGGTGGGCGAACGCGATGAGTCGTACGGCCGGCCGAACGCGATGGAGTCCGTCGGCTCGGAGACGGGTCGGTGAGTCGAGTCGGTTCTCCCGAAGCCCGACCGAATGTCCCTCGTTCACTCGACCCACCGACGGGAGTTCACTCATCCCCTGTTCACTCACCCCCACCCGCCCAACCCCCACCCCTTCGTTTCGAGTGGAACGGCCGAGACCCGTAGGAGTGGTTCGAGCGGGCCCGAAACGTGTCCTCGGATCGGGGTCAGAAAGAAATGCCGCTCAGGCATTTCGACCTAGTCTAGAATTACTTGCGGTGATTTCGAGATAACTAGCGGACATAGATACTCTACAACTAGACACGAAACTAGACGAAATATTGTTTTCTCTCTGGTGCGGATTTGGTTTTACGGTCTAGGTGGTAAATCTTTCTCTCTAGCGAGGTCGTCCGTTCGTCGCTGACCCCCCACCTGTCCTTATGCTCGTTCCACCCGAAACGAAGGGGTGGGGGAGGGGCGGCCGGAACGGTCGTATCGATGACATTCCTGGGGCCGTCCCGTGTCTCCTTCGAACGGGTCGCTCGACTGGGTTGCCGTCCGACATCGAGATAGCTCGCAGTACGCCCGTCTACGTCGGCGTATCGACGGGATCCGGTCGCTTTCACGGGGCCCCGCGCGATAGTCACCGAAATATTTAATATCGTATCAACCACGGGTTCTTGTGGTTCAACTGGACTCGCCGCTCTCGTCGGAATCGACGGAACGCGGTGATATCATCGGTATGAGTCGCGCTCCGCGGGTGCGCGACGGCACTTCCAGACGAAACAGAGGGGTTCGGTTACGCGGTACTCGAACGACTTACGATGAACGGGGACGACACAGACCAGGATACGACGCTCGATTCACAGCGGTTCGTGGATGGGGCGGACGGAGACGACGAACAGCTACCCTCGTCGGCAGGTGGTGAGGGAACGCGACCGGAACCCGACGCCGATGGGGAGTCGGCGGACCGGGAGGAATCGGCCGACGGAACCGAGGAGTCGACCGCCGGTGGCGAGGAGTCGACGGACGACGAGTCGCCCGATCCCGAGACGACGGACGCCGTCGACACCGACTCGGCGTCGACCGTCCGGGACGGCGTCGATTCGTCGGGCGTCGACTTCGACTCCGCGAGCGGCGACGACGACGTCGACTCGTCGGTGCTCGACGACGTGATGCTCGACGATGTCGGGTCCGAGGACCCCGAGGAGGCCTCCCAGGGGCTGTTCGACGACCTGCTGGCCGGCGATCCGATCTTCGAGAACAAGGAGGTGTTGCGCCCCTCCTACACGCCGCGCAAGCTCCCCCATCGCGAGGAGCAGATCAACAACATGGCGACCATCCTCGTGACCGCGCTGCGGGGGGACTCGCCGTCGAACATCCTCATCTACGGGAAGACGGGGACCGGCAAGACCGCCAGCGCGAAGTTCGTCAGCACGGAACTGGAGTCGACCTCCCAGAAGTACGAGGTCCCCTGCGAGGTCGAGTACATCAACTGCGAGGTCACCGACACGCAGTACCGCGTGCTCGCCCAGCTGGCCAACAAGTTCATCGAGAAGAACGAGGCGGTCATCGACGAGGAGCTCGACGACCTCGAAGAGTTGCGCGAGCGCGCGCACGAGGACCCGGCCGCCCTGGCGGAGACCGAGTACGACTCGGTCGCGGCCGTCGAGGACCGCATCGAGCAACTCGAGGACGACCGCGAGTCGTTCGAGCAGGTGCCGATGACCGGCTGGCCGACCGACCGGGTGTACAGCACCTTCTTCGACGCCGTCGACTACCACGAGCGCGTGGTCGTCATCATGCTCGACGAGATCGACAAGCTCGTCGAGAAGTCGGGCGACGACACCCTCTACAACCTCTCGCGGATGAACTCCGAGCTGGAGCGCTCGCGGGTCTCGATCATGGGCATCTCCAACGACCTGAAGTTCACCGACTTTCTCGATCCCCGCGTCAAGTCCAGCCTCGGCGAGGAGGAGATCGTCTTCCCGCCGTACGACGCCAACCAGCTGCGGGACATCCTCGAACACCGCGCCGAGGTCGCCTTCGAGGGCGACGCCCTGACCGACGACGTGATCCCCCTCTGTGCGGCCTTCGCCGCGCAGGAACACGGCGACGCCCGCCGCGCGCTCGACCTCCTGCGGACCGCCGGGGAACTCGCCGAGCGCGACCAGACCGACGACGTCGACGAGGACCACGTCCGCAAGGCTCAGGAGAAGATCGAACTCGACCGCGTCGTCGAGGTCGTCCGCACCCTCCCCACCCAGTCGAAACTGGTCCTGTTCGCCATCATCATGCTGGAGAGCAACGGCGTCCACAACATCAACACCGGCGAGGTGTACAACGTCTACCAGCGCCTGTGCGAGGAGATCGACGTCGACACCCTCACCCAGCGACGGGTCACCGACCTCATCTCCGAACTCGACATGCTCGGGATCGTCAACGCGGTCGTCGTCAGCAAGGGCCGCTACGGGCGCACCAAGGAGATCTCCCTGTCGGTGCCCATCGACGAGACCGAGGCCGTGCTCCTCTCGGACTCGCGGCTCTCGGACATCGAGGACACCCAGCCGTTCGTCCAGACCCGCTTCGACAACGAGAACTGAGCGGTCGCGCTCGCCGTTTCTGCCGGCGTTTCGCCCCGGACCTACGGAGCGACCGCACTCCGATTCACTGTACTCCGATTCACCGCGCTCCGAGTCGTCGCGTCGCCCGCGAGCGTCGCGCCGGTGATCGCCGCGCGGCTGCCGCCGAGACACCGCTCGTTCCGCAGGCGGATACACCCGAGCTTCGGGACGCGGACTTCGGCGGTGCCGACGACCCACTCGGGTTTGACCGGTGCGCTCAGCGGGTCCGCCTGCGCCTGGTCGTACCCGCCGTTGTTGTCGCCTTTCGTGATGAACCCGGCGTGCGGCGCCGGGCAGTACGGCAGCGCCTCGTCCGGCGACTCCCCGCATTCGCTGAACCGGCCGAGCGACTGTCGATCGGCCTCCTCGTACCAGTTCTCGCCCTCCTGGACGTAGAACATCGCCCGGTGGATGATCGGCGTGGCCCCGTCGTTGCCGTCGGGCTTGTAGACGATCACGTCCCCCGGGCGCTGGAACATCGTGTAGCCGGACTCCCGACCCGAGTCCAGCGTGACGATACCGCTGCCGGCGACCGCGCCCTCACCGGGGAACCGCTGTTCCTCCATCACGAACACCAGGTCGCCGGTCTGCATGTGCGGCGCCATGCTCGAACTCTCGATGGCGACCATCGGGGGCCACACCCCGCTGACCGCGAACAGCAGCGCGCCGACCAGCAACACAGCCAGCGCGCTCGACACCACGTCCACCACGAAGGTCCGCGCTCCGCTGCGTTCGGCGGTCTCGCCCTCGTCGCCGTCGCGATGTCGGATCGGCGGCGCGTCCGCCGTCGGCTCGCCGCCGTTGACGACGACGCCCGCCTCCGTTCCGCCGGCCGCGTTCCCGGTGAGGTCCGCCCCGCTCTCGCCCGTCTCCGGAACCCCGGTCCGATCCTCCGCCCCCCGTTCCCCGTCGGCCTCGGTGCCCCGACCCTCGTCGACTCCGATGTCTCGCTCTCCGGCGGCCTCGTCGCTCGAAGTTCCGTCGGTCTCGTCGTTCGAAGTCCCGTCGATTTCGGCGTCCCGACCCTCGTCGACCCCGGCGTCCTCCCGGTCGGACGATACGCCGCCCGGTCGCTCCGGATCCGTGTCCCCTTCGTCGGGAGCGCCGTCGTCGGCCTCGCCGGAGCCACTACCGCCGACGGGTCCGTCGGGGGACTCGGAGGGCGGCTCGTCGTCGCGGGGCGGACTCATTGCCAGCCCGTTGGGTCAGTGGGCGTTTGAATGTTCTGACCCGCATCCGCCGGGTTCCGTCGGTCGATTCCCGCTCGCGGATCGGTTCGAGCGAGCGCCCCGCTCGGCCGGCCGACGGGTTCGCTACGCTTTTGCGGACCGCCGCCGATCACCGACTGTGCCGCTCGAGACGCCGGTCCACGTCGCCAACGAACTCGCCAGACGGGGCTACAACGCCGAACCCGAGGCGGTCACCCTCCTCGCCTCGACTCCCGACCCCGCCGGCGCGCTCGACCGTACACTCGAAACGGTCCCCGACGACGCCGTCGTGCTCACCGCCGACCACGTCAAGGAAGTCGTCGACACCCGGTCGAGGTCCGGCGGTTCGTCGGCTCGAACCGACCCGGAACCGACCGCGGACACCCCGGCGGAATCCCCCGACGAACCCGCCGGCGAAGACCCCCCTGTTTCGACTGGAACGTCCGCCCCCGAATCGTCGGACGACGGTGCGGGCGCTGCAGTCGAAACGGGGGGGTCTCGGTCGGGGGGAGGGGGCGGTGGAACGACCGATTCGGCGACCGGTGGCGGACGGACGCCGGCCGACCCCGCGAAGCAGTCGGTCGCCGTCGAGGGCGACATCCAGAGCACGGGGACCGGCGAGTACTCCGACTTCGTCGCGGTGTTCCGCGACCGCTACGAGAAGCTCTCGAAGCAGTTGCGCGGGCGGGTCAACCACCGGCCGACCGACGCCATCGAGTCGATGCCGGGCAACAGCGAGGCCGCCATGGTCGGGATGGTCTCGGACATCCGCTCGACCGCCAGCGGCCACTGGCTGGTCGAGCTGGAGGACACCAACGGCACGTTCCCGTGTCTGGTGATGAAAGACCGCGACATCGCCGCCCTCGTGCAGGAACTCCTGCTCGACGAGGTCATCGCCGTCGACGGCACGCTCGCCGACGACGGCGGCATCCTCTTCGTCGACTCGCTGTACTTCCCCGAGATCCCCCGCACCTACGAACCCTCGACGGCGGACCGGGAGGTCGAGGCGGCGCTCATCAGCGACGTCCACGTCGGCAGCCAGGAGTTCGAGGCCGACGCTTGGCACCGCTTTACCGACTGGCTCCACACCGCCGACGCCTCCGCCGTCGAGTACCTGCTCATCGCCGGCGACATGGTCGAGGGCGTCGGCGTCTACCCCGACCAGGACGAAGAACTCGACATCGTCGACATCTACGAGCAGTACGAGCGCTTCAGCGAGTACCTCAAGGAGGTGCCCGGCGACGTGGAGATAATCATGATCCCGGGTAACCACGACGCGGTCCGCCTCGCGGAACCACAGCCGGCCTTCGACGAGGAACTCCGGGACATCATGAGCGCACACGACGCTCGTATCTCCGGCAACCCCTCGACGGTCACCGTCGAGGGCGTCGACGTGCTGATGTACCACGGCGTCTCGCTGGACGAGGTGATCGCCGAGCTACCCGACGACAAGGCCAGCTACGACGAGCCGCACAAGCCGATGTACCAGCTGCTGAAGAAGCGCCACGTCGCCCCGCAGTTCGGCGGCCAGACGCGGCTGGCCCCCGAGGAGGAGGACCACCTCGTCATGGAGTCGGTGCCCGACGTGTTCCACTCCGGCCACGTCCACAAGCTCGGCTACGGCAAGTACCACAACGTCCTCACCATCAACTCGGGCTGCTGGCAGGCCCAGACCGACTTCCAGAAGAGCGTCAACATCGACCCCGACGTGGCCTTCGCGCCCATCGTCTCGCTGGACACGCTCGACCTGCGCATCCACGACTTCGAGTAGCGCGCGAACCCCCTCGCTTCGGGTGGAACCGGTCGACCGACGGTCGATCAGCCGAGCAGCGGCGTCTCCTCGCCGGCGACGACCAGCACCAGCCCGACCAGCAGGGCCACCGGATAGGCGGGGTGTGCGGCGGCGAACTCGACGAGCGCCGCCGCGGCGCCGAGATCGGCGACGACCGTCGCGGTGTTCGCCCCGGACTGGCTGGGCATCGAGAGCCCGTGGGCCGTGCCGACACTCGCGGCGGTGACGGCCGCCGAACAGGCGACCGTCACCAGCCCGGCGATCCGAAGGGTCTGTCCGTCGAGCACCGTTCCGGTTCCGGCTTCACCACCGAGTCGCGCCATCGACGGAGTAGAGGACGTATCCCCGTATAAAAGTGCGTCAGACTGTACACGCGATGACCCCGCAAGCGTTCGTTCAGCTCCCGATCAGCGGCGTCTCCTCGCCGGCGGCGACGAGGACGAGCCCGACCAGCATCGCCGCGGGGTAGGCGGGGTGGGTGCCGGCGAACTCGACGAGGGCGGCGACCGCGCCCGCGTCGGCCGCGTAGGCGGCGGTCGCGCCGGTCGCGTTGGCACCGTCCAGTCCGAAGTCCGTGGAGACGCTGGCCGCGGCGATACCGAGCGACAGGGCGATCATGAGCGAGCCGACGACCCGCAACACGTTCGCGCTGACGGCCGTCACCAGCCGCGACAGGATTCCCGAGGAACTCATTGCCAGATACCGACGGCTTCCAGCGACTTAACTGCGTGTTTGACCGGACGGGCACGGGTCCCCGGACCGGCGGGGTATCGCTCCGGAGCGAACGGGTTCGGTCGACGCGAAATCCTGCCGGGAGCGGCGACAGCGGGCGGGTCTCGCCGGGCCGAGGGGACTTATGTGGCCGGCGGGCGTCAGTCGATCCCATGTCCGACGACTGGGATCCGGCGACGAAGGCACTGCACGTTGGCCAGGAGGAACCCGACGCGGCGACCGGCGCGCGCGCGCCGCCGATCTACCAGACCACGTCGTACGTCTTCGACGACGCCGACGACGCCGCTCAGCAGTTCGCCCTGGAGAAGCCGGGCCACATCTACTCGCGGCTGATGAACCCGACCAACGCGATGCTCGAGGAGCGCATCGCGTCGCTGGAGAACGGTGCCGCCGCCATCGCCACGTCTTCCGGGATGGCCGCGCTCAACCTCGCGACGTTCATGCTCGCGGACGTGGGCGACAATATCGTCACCGCGTCGTCGCTGTACGGCGGCACCTACACCTACTACACGCACACGGCGCCGCGGATGGGCGTCGAGGCGCGGTTCGTCGACACGCTCGACTACGAAGCGTACGAAGAAGCCATCGACGACGACACCGCCTACGTCCACTTCGAGACGATCGGCAACCCCGCGCTGGTCACGCCCGACATCGAGCGCATCGCCGACATCGCTCACGACCACGGCGTCCCGCTGTTCGTCGACAACACGTTCGCGACGCCGCATCTCTGCCAGCCGCTCGACCACGGGGCAGACCTGGTGTGGAACTCGACGACCAAGTGGATCCACGGCCACGGCACCACCGTCGGCGGCGTCCTCGTCGACGGCGGATCCTTCCCCTGGGACGAGCACGCCGACTCGTTCCCGGAGATCGCCGAACCGAATCCCGCGTATCACGGCGTCAACTTCCGCGAACGGTTCGGCGACGCCGCCTTCACCTACGCCGCGGTCGCCCGCGGCCTGCGCGACCTGGGCTGTCAGCAGTCGCCGTTCGACTCGTGGACGACGATGCAGGGCCTCGAATCGCTGCCGATGCGGATGGATCGGCACTGCGAGAACGCCATGGCCGTCGCCGAGCACCTCGCGGACCACCCCGAGGTCTCCTGGGTCACCTACCCCGGGCTCGACGACCACGAGACCCACGGCGAGGCGAGCGAGTACTTGGAGGGCGGCTACGGCGGCATGATCACCTTCGGTCTGGAGGAGGGGTACGACGCCGCCCGAACCACGGTGGAGTCGACGGAGATCGCCTCCCTGCTCGCCAACGTCGGCGACGCGAAGACGCTGATCATCCACCCCGCCTCGACGACCCACCAGCAGCTCTCCGACGAGGAGAAGGCCGCCGCCGGCGTCACCGACGACATGGTCCGCCTCTCCGTGGGCCTCGAATCCGTCGACGACATCGTCGGCGACCTCGACCAGGCCATCGACGCCGCGACGGAGTAACCGTGCCGCTGGCCCGCCGTCCGCGCCCCGGGCCCGTTCCCGTTCGCGTTTCCCCGCCACCCGACTCGTTGGGTTCTCCGGGACGGACGCCGCCACCCACTATTAAATGATCTTCCGTCGAGAATTCGATCGGAGGACGCGAAAATGTCAACGCAACGGCGAACGCTGGAGGCGGAACTGTTCGGGCGGGAGACGACCTTCGAGTACTCGGAGGACTGGATCGGCTACGCGCTGGTGGGGTTGCGGGTCGTCATGGCCTGGATCTTCCTGCAGGCCGGCCTGGACAAGCTGTTGGCCGGCGACTGGACGGCGGCGGGCTACCTGGAGAACGCCATCCCGCCGGGCAACCCGTTCGGCTTCTGGGACGCGCTGGCGGCCGCGCCGCTGGTCGACCCGCTGGTGATCTGGGGGCAGATCCTGATCGGTCTCGCCCTGTTGGCGGGCGTCGCGGTCCGGTTCGCCGCGCTCTGCGGGGCGCTCCAGATGCTCCTCTTCTGGATGTCCCACCTCTCGGGCGGCGCGATGGCCGGGTTCCCCATCGAGCACGGCTGGGTCGTCTCCAGCCACATCGTCTACGCCCTGCTACTCTTCGGCCTCGGCGCCATCGGCGCCGGCCGGATCCTCGGCGTCGACAGCTACATCGAGTCGAGCGCGGTCGTCCAGTCGAACCCGTGGCTGCGGTACTTCCTCGGGTAAATCGACCTCGGACCCGCGATTTTCGACTCCGACTGCGGTTCTCGGCGACCGCGTAGCGACCGGTTCGAGGGGGCCGCCCGCTCAGTCCAGCACGTCCTCGCCTTCGAGGACCTCCTGCAGGTCGGCCATCGTCTCGACGATGGTGTCGCAGGCGGGGGCGACGGCCGGTTTCGGGTCGAAGCCGACGGCCAGCCCGGCGACCTGCAGCATCGGGAGGTCGTTGGCGCCGTCGCCGACGGCGATCGTGTCGGTCCGGTCGGCGCCGACGACCGCGGTCAGCACCTCCAGCGCGTCGTCTTTCGTCCCCTCGATGAGCGGCCCTTCGACCGTGCCCGTCAGTTTCCCCTCGGCGACGGGCAGTCGGTTGGCGACGATGGCGTCGACCTCGACGCCCTCTTTTTCGAGTGCGGCGGCGACCCCGCGCTCGAATCCGCCGGTGAGGATGGCGACGTAGACGCCGGCCTCCCGCAGCGCCGCTATCACGTCGGCGGCGCCCGGACGTAGCTCCACCTGGTCGAAGGCGGCCTGTGCCTCCTCGTCGGGCAGGTCCTCCAGCAGCGCGCAGCGCTGGCGGAGGCTCTCGGCGTACTCGATCTCGTCGTTCATCGCCCGCTCGGTGATCGCCGCCATGTCGTCGGCGGTCCCGTTCCGCTCGCCGAGCAGGACGGTCATCTCCGAGTCGGAGAGCGTGCCGTCGAAGTCGAACGCGACTACGGTCATCGCTCACCGGTTCGCCGCGGGGGGATTCAAACCCCCCGATTTCGGGTGGACGAGCGCCCTCGGGTACCGGAGCGACGGCGTCAGTACTCGTCGTCGTCGCGCACCGGGACGTAGATCTCGCGGTCGGCGGTGGTCGTCGGGTCGCGGTCGGAGTCGTAGCGCTCGAAGACGGGCGCGTGGACTTCGTCGCGGTCGCCGTCGAGTTCCTCCGTGTGGATCTCGCGGACCATCTCCTCGACGGACTCGTACTCCGGCTCGAGGACGGCGTAGGTCGCCTGCGGGATCTCGACGGCCGTCAGCTCCGCCGAGAGGTCGTCGGTGTCCTCGACCTCGCGGCCGGCGACGTAGGTGAACTCGCCGCTGTCGGCGTCCACGTCGAACATGACGGCGTAGCGGTCGGTGCCGATCGCGGCGTCGCCGAGGTCGTCGGCGTAGTCGTCGATCGAGTCCCACAGCGCGGCCTCGTCGACGTCGGTCCCGCGGTGAGCGACGCCGGCGACCGTGAAGTTGCCGTGTCGTTCCGTCTCGGGCTCCTCCGTGTCGAGAACCATAGCGTGCCAGCGTTGGGGCGGGCCCGGCTTACGTACTCGGAATCGGGGGACTACTCGGCGAACAGGTCGCGTCCAGACCGCGCCGACCCGCAACCTGCGCTTGCGAGTTCAGCCGCCCGAACGACACCGGTCGACCGGCGCCGTCGACGCGCGATCCCGGTAAGCGGGTCCTACGGCCGCGGCGGCTCGCCGTCGTAGCCGTCCACGTCCTGATGAGACCACCTTTTTCGCCTCGGGTATCCTCGGGCCTTCGGCCCTGCGGGTACCGCTCGCCGAAAAACGTGGGCGAAAAAGCCGGTCGCTCACTCCGTTCGCGACCGGTAGCGTCAGGGCCGAGGCGGTTCGCCGTCGTAGCCGTCCACGTCCTGGTAGAAGTTCAGCAGCGCGAACTTCAACTTCCCGGGGTCGATGTCGACCATCTCGCGGCGCTCCTCGGGGGGGAAGGTCCCGCGGACGGAGTAGTCGGACATCTCGACCTCCGAGCGCTCGGTGTAGCGCCCGTCGAGCAAGATCCGGGCGCCGAAGTCCTCGGGCGAGCGGACGACCCGACCCAGCGCCTGACGGGTCTTCCTGACAGTAGGGATCTCGACGGCGTAGCGCCAGCCCGCGCCCTCGTCGTCGTCCCGCCCGCCGCTCGACCCCGAGCCGCCGCGACCCGCGCCCTCGTCCTCGCCGAACTCGGCGTCGTAGGCCTCCTGGACGGCGTCCATGCGGTCGTCGAGGTGGGGGTAGGGGACCCCGACGACGACGACCGTCCGGGCGTCGTCGCCGTCGAAGCTCACCCCCTCGGCGAGGGTGCCCCACAGCGAAGTGAACAGGACGGCGTCGTCGTCGTCGGTGAACCGCTCGCGCAGCTCCCTGGCCGAGGTGCCCGGGCGGTCGAGGTAGGTCGCCCCGCCGGTGTCGACCCGCTGGTGGTACCGTTCGGCCTCGGCGTAGCTCGGGAAGAAGGCCAGGGTGTTGCCGGGCGTGAACCGCGCGGCGTCCTCCAGCGCGCCCGCGACCGTCGACTGGACCTGCATGTCGTCGCGCTTGCTGGCGAACAGGGCGGGGCCGTCGACCGCGTAGGTCCGCCGGCGCTCCTCGGGGAACTGCGGGCCGTAGGCCAGCGTCTCCGGGTCGTCGAGCCCGAGCACGTCCTCGGTCACGTCGAAGGGGCGCAGCGTCGCGCTCATCAGCACGCCCGCGTGCAGGTCGCCGAACAGATCGGCGGTCACCTGACTCGGGATGCAGGTGTACAGCTCCGCGCGGCCGTAGATATCGCCGGCCTCCCGCGGCCCGCCATCCTCGGCGCGACGGACGCTCACGACCGGGTACTGCCCCTCGGCGGCGGACTCGTCGAGCCAGGCCTCGACGAAGGTGGCGGCCTGCAGCGTCTGGCACTCCTGGCGCGTGGTCGTCTCCCCGTTCTTGTAGGCCTCCTCGTAGGACTGGTCGAGCTCCCGCGCCAGGTCCAGCGTCCGGTCGAGCTCCTCGCGGAACCCCGGCCCGGAGTAGTTCTGTAAAAAGGCGAGCGTCAGCTCGTCGCGGGCGTCCTCGTTGTCGATCGACAGGTCGTACCAGTCCTCCTCGACGCCCTCGCGCTCGCCGAAGCCGAGGGCCTCGTCGTAGGCGTCGACCAGCGCCCGCCGGAACGTGTCGAGGACGTTCAGCGCGCCCTCGGCGCGGGCGTCCTCGGCGGTCTCCAGCTCGTCGACCGCCTGGTCGAGCGTCGTCTCGGTGAGCGTGCGGCGGGCGTGGTCGCGGGCGGCGTCCTCGACGTTGTGGGCCTCGTCGAAGACGGCGATCACGTCTTCGGGGTCACGGCCGAGCCACCGGAAGAACTGCTCGCGGATCATCGAGTCGAGCAGGTGGTGGTAGTTGCAGACCACCAGGTCCACGCCCTCCATGCCCTCCTTGAGCAGTTCGTAGCCGCACATGCCCTCCCGTTCGGCGTAGCCGTACACGTCCTCGGGCGTGCGCACGTCGTCGTAGAGCCAGCCGTAGAAGGCGTCGGTGTCGGCGGTCAGGTTCCGGTAGTAGTGGTCGCAGACGTTGCGCTCCTCGCGCAGTTGCTCGATCTCCTCCTCGACCGACTCCAGTTCGTCCATCACCGCGCCGCGTGCGTCGGCCGCCTCGGCGCTGCCGTCCTGGCTCTCTTCGAGGAGGGCGCGCTGCTGGTCTTCGAGTTCTTCCCTGTTCTCCTCGGCGTCGACGAGTTCGCGGGTCGTATCCCGAAGCGCCTGGCACTCCTCGTAGCCAACGTCGATGTGACACATCGACGCCTTCCCCTGGAAGACCACGGCGCGGATCGGCTCCTGGTCGGTGATCGCCGCGGCCTCGCGGACGAACTGGCGCATCTGCTGGTGGACGTTCGTCGTGATGACGACCGTCTTGTTCGTCTCCCGGGCGTACTCCAGCGCGGGCGCGAGCGCCGAGAGGGTCTTGCCCGTCCCCGTCGCCCCCTCGAAGAGGACGTTTCGCTTCTCGTCGAGCGCGTCGTAGATGGTCCCCATCGCCTCGGTCTGGTGGTCGTACGGCTGGTCGTAGGGGAAGAATCGCAGATAGTCCGGGTCTGACGCGCTCGCCACTGTGTTGGTGTGTTCGTGCGCCCGGATAAAAGCCCTAGCCCCACCGGAGCGGAAGTAGTCTCGCGCCCCTGGATCGCGCTCGTCAGTGTGGGTCGAACGCCCTCACCGCGCTCGCTCGCAGGAATTTCGACCGTACTCGACGGCAGGCGCTGAAAGCCCTCGACCCGCTCGCTAGCTGTCGTCTCGACCGCACTCGACGGCAAGCGATGAAAGCCCTCGACCCGCTCGCTAGCTGTCGTCTCGACCGCACTCGACGGCAAGCGATGAAAGCCCTCGACCCGCTCGCTAGCTGTCGTCTCGACCGCACTCGACGGCAAGCGATGAAAGCCCTCGACCCGCTCGCGGTCGCTGCGCGACATATCCGCGCTCTCGGCACCGCCCGCGCGGATAGGGGCCGCGCAGGCGACTGAACCGAGCGCGAGCGCGCCTCGCCCTTTCAGTCCACCAGGGACAGCAACTACACGGCACCGCGACCGCAACAGCAACCGCAACTGCATAGCACCGCAGCCGGCCACGAGCCTCCCCAGCCGATTCGGTGCTCGTCGCAAGCTCCTGCGCGCCTCATCCCTCGCGCGATGCTGTCGCGACACGAGAGTCACGACAGCGCGCGCCACCGCACTCGATCGGGCCCGATCCGCCGCCGACTAACCCCTCCAGCCGACCCAGACTCAAGTGCGAGGGCCGCGACGGTCGCGGTATGAGCGACGGCGCCGCCGTGAGCGACGCGGAGACGGTCCCCGAGAGCGACTACGACCCGGGCGACGCGCTCGTGCCGGAGACCCCGGCGGGGTACGACCCGCCGACGGACTTCCGCTACTCGATGGTCGTCCTGACGCTGGCGGCGCTGGTCGTCACGCCGGTCGCGATGGCGGCGTTCGGCGCGGTGCTCTGGCGGTTCCAGGGCCCGACCGTCTACGAGGCGCTCGCGACGGTCACCGAGACGGAGAGCGGGGTGACGTTCACCTTCGACGCGGGGCTGATCCTGGGCTCGTTCCTGCTAGCGGTGGTCGTGACGGTGGTCGTCAACGAGGCGATCCACGGGCTCGTCTTCCGGTACTACGGCTACGACGTGTCCTACGGCGCGGCGCCGCACATGGGCGCGTTCTACGCGACGCCGTTCCATCAGTTCGTCTGCCGCGAACACGCCCCGCCGGTCGCACTCGCGCCGCTGGTCGTCATCTCGCTGGTCGGTCTGCCGCTGATCGCCCTCGCGCCGCCGCTGGTCGCCTTCTTCGTCTTCCAGGCCGTGGTGTTCAACGCGATCGGCGCCGTCGGCGACCTCTACGCGACGATTCACGCGTTGCGGCTCCCGCCCGGGTCCCTCTATTACGACAGCGACATCCGCCACTCCTACGTGTTCAGGCCGTCGGAATCGGACGGATAGTGGGCACGACCGAAGACGGCGTCGCTACACCTCCGGTTCGAGGTAGACGGTGCGGACGCTGGCGTTGGCGGCCTTCATCGCTTCTTCGATCTCGGTGATGGTCGCGTCGAGGTCGGTGCCGTCGAACCCGGGGTGGAACTCCACGTCGGCGGAGACGACGATGCGCTCGGGGCCGAAGTAGACGGTGCGGAAGTCGACGATGCGCTCGACTTCCTCGCGGTCCTCGACGACCGCGCGGAGCTTTTGCTCCTCGTCCGCCGGGAGGCTCTCGCCGAGGATGAGCCGCTTGTTCTCCCAGGCGAGCGCGACGGCGAAGCCCATCAGCATGACCCCGATGAGCAGGGCGGCGACGGCGTCGTAGATCGGATCGCCGGTCTGCTGTTCGAGGAAGACGCCGACGAGCGCGAGCCCGAGCCCGAGGAGTGCGATGGTGTCCTCGGTCAGCGCGGTGAGCGTGGTCACGTCGCTGGTCTTGCGGAACGCCTCGCGCATGCCCGACCAGTCGTTCTCCTCGATCTGGGTCTTCATGCCGGCGTAGGCCTTCTTGAACGCCCAGCTCTCGAAGGCGATGCCCAGCAGGAGCACCGTGTAGTTGACCAGGATCGGGTCGAACCCGCCCGGCGGTTGGAACGAGAAGAAGAGGAACTCGACGGGGCCGCCCCCGCCGCCGTGGCCGCCCGCCCCCATCAGCGCGTTGAAGCCGTGTTTCGCGGACTCCCAGCCGGCGATGCCGAACAGGAAGACGGAGACGAGGAAGGCGTAGAAGAACTGCGCCTTGCCGTAGCCGAAGGGGTGGCGGCGGTCGGCCTCGCGGCCGCCGTAGCGGAGGCCGATGAGGAGGAACACCTGGTTGCCGGTGTCGGAGATGGAGTGGTACGTCTCCGAGAGCATCGCGGCGCTCCCGGTCAACAGGAAGCCGGCGAACTTCATGATCGCGATGGCCCCGTTGGCGATCAGCGCCGCCATCACGACCGACTTGCTCTCTGCCATTGCCCGAGCCACTCCCGGACCCATCAAAATGCTTGGGTTTCCGCGGGTGGCGGCGGGGGCGGGGCGCGCGGGCGGGGACGGAAACCAGGGGCAGATGGAACGGAAGCCGAGGGGGTCTTTGGGCGCGGCCGCGAACCCGGCGATATGATCACGGTCGTCTCGGACACCCACGGCACCGACGGGCACCGACTCGAAGGGCGAACGCTGGAGGCCGTCCGCGAGGCGGAGTTGGTGATCCACGCCGGTGACTTCACGACGGAGGCGGTGCTCGACGCGTTCGAGGCGGAGGCCGGGAGCGAACACGGCGGCGAAAGCGAGCGGGCCGGACGCGAGGGGGACGGGGCGTTCGTCGCGGTGTACGGAAACAACGACGGCCCGGAGGTCCGGGGGCGGCTGACGGCGGAGCGGACCGTCGAGCACGGTGGAGTCCGGTTCGTCGTCGTTCACGGCCACGAACACGACGACACGTCGCTGTCGCTGCTGGGGCGCCAGGAGCGAGCGGACGTCGTCGTGGTCGGGCACTCCCACGAGCCAGGGCGGCGACGGGTAGGGGCGGTCACGGTCCTGAATCCGGGGAGTCACGCCGACCCGCGCTGGTCCCGTCCGGGCCACGCGGAGCTGGAGCCGACCGGGGAGGGCCCGACCGGTCGGCTGGTGGCGCCCGACGGGGAGGTCTTCGACGAGTTCGACCTCGCCGCCACGGAGCGGGAGTGACGGCGGACCGAAGCGGAGCGGGTCGAAGCGGAACGGCGGGGCGGCGCGCATTCGTCCTTTCGACGGGAACGGAAAAGTAGCCGGCGGAAAGTCAAACGGCTGTTTCAGTGTCTGAGGGCGCTCGAACCGTCGTCGGTCCGGGGCGGCGGCGTTCGCCCCCGGACGTGCCGGCGGTGCTCAGCCGCGGACGTACCAGACGGCGAAGGCGCCGACGAGTACGGCGGCGCCGCCGAGGAAGAAGAAGGCGCCCGGGCCGAGCCCTTCGACGAGGCCGGTGGAAGCGACCGCGCCGCCGGCTGGCGCCGGCGTGTGTGCGGCGGCGGCGGCGCCCTCGCCGGCCGCGTCGGAGCCGGCGCCCAGCGAGGGGAGGGCGTCGCCGCCGGTCAGCGCCGAGACGACGAGGCTGACGACGGCGAGCAGGCCGACGGCGCCGAGCAGCCGAGAGAGGGCGGTCCTGATGCTGGTCGACTTCTCCTGGTCGCCGGCGAAGATGACCAGCGGCTGGTCGGCCGGGGCGTAGACGTCCATCTCGCGGCCCTTCTGGGAGTAGGCCGTGTCGACGACTTCGACGGCGCCGGCGTCCTGCAGGTTCTCGAGGTGGTACTGTGCGTTCTGCAACGAGGTGTCGACGCGCTCGGCGAGCTCCGCGGGCGGTGCGGGGGACTCGTGGAGTTCGCCGAGGAGGCGACGGGCGGTCTCCGAGGAGAGGGCAGAGAGGAGGTCGTCGGCGTCGTCGCTCTCGACGCCGACTACCCGCGGCTCCGCGTCCTCGGCCGCGGTGGTGTCGGGTTTGGAGGGCAGCAGCGACATCTCACGTCGCGCTTTGCGCCCTTGCAGTATTAGTCTTGTCACGTGACAGGCGCGTTAGGTCCCGTTCGCGGCGGCTCGGCCGGCCGATCGGCGGTCGATCCCCACCGTCACCCGGTCGCTTCGGTCGCGGTCCCGTCGCCCCGCGGGTGGGGTGTGGCGGTGCCGAAACCTCTTTGACCGGTGGCGCGGTAGGCCGGCACATGCAGATCGGTGATCTGGTCTCGGGGTTCTTCGAGGACCCCGTCCTCGTGGCCATCGTCGCGATCCTCCTCGGGTTCGTCTTCCTCGTCTACCTGTTCCTCCGCCGGACCGCACAGGGATTCAAACAGGGCATGGACCAGGGCCGGCAGTAGCGGCGTCGACACGTCGGTCCGCCCCCTATCGCTCACTCGACCGCCCGCTCGACGCCCGACAGCGCCGCGTCGATGTCGTCGTCGTCCACGTCCCAGTGCGTACAGAAGCGCACGCGATACTCGCCGAAGGCCACGCAGCTGACCCCCTCGCGCTCGCAGGCGGCGACCACCTCGTCGGCGGGGTCGTCCGTCTCGGCGACGACGATGTTCGTCTCGGGTTCGGGCGCGTCGATCCCCGGGAGGGCGTCCAGCCCCGCAGCCAGCCGCCGGGCGCGCTCGTGGTCGGCGGCGAGCCGGTCGCGGTTCTCCAGCGCCCGGAGTCCGGGAGCGGCGAGGATGCCGGCCTGGCGCATCCCGCCGCCCATGAGCTTGCGGTGGCGGCGGGCGCGCTCGACGAACTCCTCGCTCCCCGCCAGCACGGAGCCGACGGGCGCGCCCAGGCCCTTCGAGAGACAGACCATCGCCGAGTCGACCTCGCGAGCGAGTCGCTCCGCGGGCGTGTCGAGCGCGGCGGCGGCGTTGAACAGCCGCGCCCCGTCGAGGTGGACCGGCACGTCGAGTTCGTGGGCGGCTGCGGCCGCGGCGTCGATGGTCTCGGAGGCGATGGCGGTGCCGCCCTTGCTATTGTGAGTGTTCTCCAGCGCGAGCAGGCCGGTGCCGGCGCGGTGGCCGTCCGCCGCGACGTGCGCCTCGCGGACCTGCTCGGGCGCGACCACGCCGCGGTCGTCGCCGTCGACGGGCCGGGCCTGGACGCCGGAGTGCTGGGCGACGCCGCCGAGTTCCCACTTGTAGACGTGGCTCTCGCGTTCGAGGATCGCCTCCTGGCCGCGCTCGGTGTGGGTGCGGACGGCGACCTGGTTGCCCATCGTGCCGGAGGGGACCAGCAGGGCGTCGCTGAAGCCCAGCACGTCGGCGACGCGGGCCTCCAGTTCGTTGACGGTCGGGTCCTCGCCGTACACGTCGTCGCCGACCTCGGCGTCGCGGGCGGCCTCGCGCATCGCGTCGTCGGGCTTCGTGACGGTGTCGCTGCGAAGGTCGATCATGGCACCCCGTTGGCGCTCGCGGCGGAAATAGATGGCTCGGTCGGCTCGGAGGGCCGTCGGTCGGGCGGCGATCCCGTCGGACGCTCACCGTCGCCGTCAGTGCTGGGCGACCAGTTCCTCGGGCGTCCGCTCGCGGCCGTTGTAGTCGACGCGGAACGCCGCGTCGCCCCCGGTCCGGGCGAAGTCGGTCACGTCGCCGGTGACGGCGTAGGTGTCGCCGTAGCCGGTGTTGCCGGTGAACCCGCTGACGGTGACGGTGCCGTCGTCGTTCTCGACGACCTCGTCGTTGTCCGCCGCCGACCGCCTTGGCCCGGCGTTGGTGACCTTCCGAACGGTCCCGTCGACGGTGAACTCGTAGGCGACCTCGCCGGCCTCGGTCGCGACGACCGCGAGCAGGTCTGTCGCGGGCGCGGTGTCCTCGATGACCCGCCACTCGGACTCCCGGAGGAGGTAGTCGCCGTCCCCGCCGGTCTGGGTGAAGTCGGTGATCGCGCCACCGACGGCGTACACGTCGCTGTAGCCCGGGTTCCCGGTCGTTCCCGTGACGGTCGTGGTGTCGCCGCCCGTCGAGATGTCGTCGTTGCCGCCGGGGGAGGCGCCGCGGCGGTCCGAGAGCGTGACCGCCCGGACCGGGCCGTCGACGGTGAACTCGTAGTCGACCGCGCCCTCGGACGCTCCCATCACCTCGACGAGTCGCTCCTGGGGGGTGGCCTTCCCGAGCAGGTACTGCTCGGCGGCGGGGTTTCGGATGTAGTGGCTCACGTAGCCGAGGTCGTGGAACATCTCGATGGCCTCGACGACCTTGCCCGCGTGCTCGCCGGTGCCCCGGTAGACGCCGGTGATGCCGTCCGGCGTCTGCGGGTCCAGGTGGACCTTCTCCTGGCTCGTCCCGTCGACGAAGTGCAGGTCGACCTGCGAGATCAGCTCCCCGGGATAGGTGTCGGTCTCCAGGAACTGCCCCGGCCGGACGGTCGCCCGCGAGTCGGTGAACGTGACCGACTTCCCGCCGGGGTCGCAGTCGGTCGCGTCGTTCGTCCTCGTCCACTCGTTGCCGTCGCCGTCGTGCAGCGTCACCGACTCGACGACGCGCCCGGGCGCGCCGAAGGTCTCGGGCGCCCCCTCGTCGATGTAGACGACGCTCCCGTCTTCGAAGACCACCCGCGCGCCGAAGGCGCTCCCCCAGTCGTCGACCCTGACGGTCGAACACTCGATCGTCAGGGTCGGCTCGACGGTTTCGCCCGTTGCGGCCGCCGTTGCGCCCGTTGCAACCGCCGAGAGCGCCCCCAGCGCGCTCGACGCGAGGAACGTCCGTCTCGTGTTCCGCAGTGGTCGGTCCGTCATAGCACGCTCTCCGGTAGGGGGAACGCCCTATTTCGTTATAGACACCGAACTTCCGGTAAGCGCGGGCTATCGACCCCGCGCTTTCACCGGGTCGCGACGCTACCGTCCCGGCACGGCCGGGCGCCATATGTGCCTCGGTACCTTGTCACAAATTAGCATTTTACGCTTCGGCTATACGTTCCGAACGTGACTTCGCTGCCCGACCACTACGAGACCGTCCGCGAACGCGACGACTACGAACCGATCGAGGGGGCCGTCGGTCCGGTCCCGGCCGCCGAGCGGCGGCGGTTCGTCGCCGTCGACGACGAGGGCGTCCTGACCCGAACGGACGAGCGGTCGACGCTCGTCGCGACCGGCGTCGGGATGACCGGCCCGCCCCACCTGGGGACGGTCGGCCAGTTCTTGACTGCGGTCGCGCTGCAGGAGGCGGGCCTGGACGTGCAGTTCGTGATCGCCGACCTGGAGCCGTATCACAGCGGCGCGTCGCTCGACCGGGTGCGGGCGCTCGCCGAGCGCTACCGCGCGTTCGCGCTCGACCTGGGCTTCGACCCCGAGCGGGGCCGTCTCCGCACCCAGCGCGAGGCGACCGACGTGATGCGGACCGCCCAGCTGCTGGCGCCGTACTACGACCCCGAAGCGTGGACTCCGGCGGACGGCAGCGGCGAGCGTCCGCCGACCGACTGGGAGCGGGCCGTCCGTGAAGCCTACGAGGCGGCCGACGGGGAACGCGGACCGGCGACCGCCGCGGTCGAGCGTTCGGGACCGACCTCCGACGCCGCCGATATCCACAGCGCCGTCCTCCACGGCGTCGACTTCCTCCACCCGCTGTACGCCGGCGACTACGAACGGCTGGTCCTCCAGTTCGGGGTCGACGAGCGCCACCTCGCCCGGATGGCGCGGCGGTTCCGCGACGCCGCACCCGTGGAGGGCGGCGTCGCGGGGCTGTACACCCGGATGCTCCCCGGCTTCGACGGGACGCCGAAGATGGCGAAGTCGATCCCGGGATCGGGCGTCTCGCTCGCGATGGCTCCCGCCGAGATCCGCGAGCGGATCGCGGGCGATCCGGGCGGCGACCCCGCGACCTCGCCGGTGTTCCAGGCGATGTGTCTGGCCTCGCGCTACGACGCCGAGCGACTGGAGCGGCTGGAGCGCGCGTGCGAGACGGGCGGCGAGGAATGGGCGCGAGCGCGGGACGAGTACGCCGAGTTCGTCGTCGGGTTGGCCGAGCGGTGGCGGGCGACCGCCGACTGAGACCGGCCGGTCAGCCCCCGAGGAGCGCGCGGAGGGCGACCGACTGGGCGGCGACGCCCGCGAGCGCGTACGCCCCGTACACGACCGCCGGACCGAGCAGCGACTCGGTGTCGGCGTAGACGTACGCCGCGACGCCGACGAGGACGACCCGGGTGGCCGCCGTCAGGCCCTCCCAGGGCAGGTCGACGCCCTGCCAGAACGCGACGGTCGCGAGCGCGACCGCCGCCACGACCGGGGCGGCCGCCGCCGCGCGGACGCGCCGGTCGTCGACGCGCTCGGCGGCGTAGACGGCGAGGGCCAGCGCGGCGACGACGAGCACTGCGACCCCGGCGCGGGCGGCGGACACGTCCAGCCACGGCCCGCCGCGGACGGCGCCGAACGAGGGACCGAACCGCGGCGTCGCGAAGTACGCGCTCAGCAGCGTCGTCGCCGCGACCGCCCGCTCGCGGCCGACAGCCCGCCGGAGCAGTCCCTGGACGAGCCCGTGATACAGCACGGCCATCCCCGCGACGAACACCGCGAGGAAGACCAGCGTCCGACCGGCCAGCTGGCCGGGGAGTCCCGTCACCCCCGCCGCGACGTCCCCGCTCGCGATCCCGTAGCTGGCCGCGGCGGGGACGACCGGGAGCACCGCGAGGACGGCCGCCCCGAGCGTCGCGAGCCCGACGAGGCCCGCGGCGTCCCGCTCGGGGGTTGACAGGGGAAGCGGGAGGTCCCGCTCGGACGCGGCGACGGCGGCGAGAGCGCCCAGCCCGCCCAGCACGAGCAGGCCCTGCACGGCCGCACGGGCCAGGCGTGGGTCGATGCCGGTCGACGCGCCGACCGCGTCCTCGACCGGCCGGACGACGGCGTCGGTCAGGTTCACGTACGCTTCGAGCGCGACGAGCGCCGCGACGACGACGGCCAGCTCGACGACGGCCGAACGCCGGTCGACGCCGCGGAGGCCGCGAACGGAGGGCGTCCGACTGCGACTCATGGACACAGATGTAACCCAGGCTGTAATAAAACGTGTCCCGCGGCCGGACGACGAAACCGGTTTGGCGCGGGCGAGCGACGGCTTCCGCATGGACGCACGCGTTCGCGAACACGCCGAGATAATCTGTGACCACTCCGTCGACCTGACGGCGGGCGACCAGGTCGTCATCGACGCTCACCCCGAGGCCGAGGACCTCGTGACCGCCCTCCACGAGATAATCGCCGACCGCGGCGCCTACCCCCTCGTGATCCAGGACCGGATGGGCAAGCGCTTCCGGCGAGCCTTCCTGCGCAACCACGACGGCGACTTCGAGCTCCCGGACCACCAGATGGCGCTGTACGAGGAGATGGACGTGTACATCGTCGTTCGGGGGAGCGACAACGTCACCCAGACCAGCGACGTGGACCCCGAGGTGTCGACCGCCTACGAGGCCGCGGTCCAGCCCCTGCTGGCCGAGCGGCTCTCGAAGCGCTGGTGTCTCACTCAGTACCCAGCGCCCGCCAACGCCCAGCTCGCCCAGCAGAGCACCGAGGGCTTCGAGAACTTCGTCTGGGACGCCATCCTGCGCGACTGGGACGAGCAACGCGAGTTCCAGGCCCAGATGGTCGAGATCATGGACGACGCCGAGGAGGTGCGGATCGTCTCCGGCGACTCGACGGACGTGACCATGAGCGTCGCGGGCAACCCCACGCTCAACGACTACGGCGAGCGCAACCTCCCCGGCGGCGAGGTGTTCACCGCCCCCGTCCCCGACTCCGTCGAGGGCGAGGTCTACTTCGACAAACCCCTCTACCACCAGGGCCGGGAGGTGACCGACGTGTACTGCAAGTTCGAGGACGGGAACGTGGTCGAACACGCCGCGGGGAAGAACGAGGACGTGCTGACGAACGTGCTGGAGACCGACGAGGGGTCGAACCGCCTCGGCGAACTCGGGATCGGGATGAACCGCGCCATCGACGAGTTCACCTACAACATGCTGTTCGACGAGAAGATGGGCGACACCGTCCACATGGCGGTCGGGCGCGCCTACGACGACACCGTCGGCGAGGGCAACGAGCAGAACGACTCGGCCGTCCACGTCGACATGATCGTCGACATGAGCGACGAGTCGTTCATCGAGGTCGACGGCGAGGTCGTCCAGCGCAACGGCACGTTCCGGTTCGAGGACGGCTTCGAGGGATAGACCCGGTCGGAACCCGTCGACGGTCGCGCGAGCGGCGGTCAGTCCCGCCGGCTCGCCGTGAGCAGCGCCGTCGCGAGCACCGCGAGGAGGCCGACGGCCACACCGAATCCGGGGCCGGACCCGGTCGTCGCCGACGGTTGCGTCCGCTCGGCGGTGCCGATCGTCTCGGTCGACGGGGACGGCGATTCGGTCGCCGCGGGCGCGTCCGCGGTCGTCGGCGTCGGGGACGGAGTCGGTGCTGGCGTCTGCGTCGCGACGGTATCGGTCGCTGGGGTTAGAGTCGGGGTCGGGGTCTGACCGGCGACGGTCGCCGCGTCGTAGATGGTCGATCCGTCCACCGGGATCGGTCTGTCGCGTTCCGGGGAGTCCCAGCGTTCGTCGCCGTCACTGTCGCGGTGTAGTACCGCGACCAGCGTCTCGTTTCCGCGGACCGGGCGGTCGAAGTCGACGGAGACGTTCTCGTGCGCTCCGGCGCGGAGGTAGTCGCTGGCGCCGAGGACCGACCCGTTCGCGCTCCCCTGGCGGACGGAGACGAACCCGCCGTCGGAGAGCACCACGCTGTCGACGACGACCGTCCGGCCGGGCGACTCGACCCGCTGGTCGGCGAACGTGACCGAACCCGGGTCGTAGGTGAGCATCATCCCGTCGTAGCGCGGACTGATCCGGGTCCCGTTCCGGGAGACCCAGGCGGTGAACCGGAGCCCGGACCCCTCGTCGGCGAACGCGTCCGTCGTCACCGCGAAGGTGCCGTCCTCCCGGACGCTCACGTCGAAGGCGACGTTCTCCGTATCCTTCCGGACGTGGACCGTCAGGTTCGTTCCGGGGGCCACGTTCGTCTCGCCGCCGATGGTCTGTCGCGGGCCGTTCTTCAGGGTCACCTCTCCGCCGCGGTTCGTCTCCAGCGTCGCGTTGGCGCCGTCGGGGGTCGTCGCTTCCGGGGCTCCGTGGCTGTCGACAGCGTCTGCCGGAACTGAACCGGCGACCGCGACTGCGCCGGGGACCGCTGTCGCGGTCGCCAGCGCCGCGAACAGGAGCGCCGCGACGGCCGTCCCGAACGGATGGCTCACCGTTGTCACCCCCAGTCGGGTCGCCGAGTCGCTCGGCGACGACGCGGATTCGGGTCCGCTCCCGGACCCGGTCGGGGGCCCGTGGCCACCGCGCGAGACTGGCTGGTAGCGACGATACCGACCGTTCGGACCGAGCGCCCGCGGGCGCCCAGACGGCGCCGCGGAGGCACGAGCCTGGCGTGTGGGGACCGCACGACCGGACCGTGCTCTCCGCTCTCGTAAATGTCTTCTGTGTGATTGGATGGCTGGCGCGTGTGGAGTGGAACCGTTCGTGTTCGAGCACGGGTTCGAAGGGTAGCGATCCAGGGCGAATTGGCTCCGAGCGACCCTCCGTCTCCCCACGGAGTAAGACATAACAGGCTCGCCGACGGAATTACCGGTAATGAGTTCCGAGGCCGAGGAACCACCGAGTACGAAGATCACTCTGACCTACGAAGGTGGCAACTGGGTCGCGCGGGACGACGATACCGGGATGACGCGCGAGGGAGGTTCCCGGAGCGAGGCGCTCGCAGCGCTCGATGCGGCCATCGAAGGTGCGGCCGGAGCGGTCGATCCCGACGATCCGTTCTGGGATGCAGACCCGGTCGCCGTCGACGGTCCGTCGGACCTCTCCGCGAGCGTCGACGACTATCTCTACGGGCAGCGCGCCCCTGACGACGAATGAGTACGCTCGGTGCGAAACCCATCTTCGTCGACACCGCCGCGTTTCTCGCACGTTTCTATCCGCCCGACCAGCATCACGACGAAGCGCTCGCCGTGTTCGACGGTATCCGGTCCGGCGAATACGTGTACCGCCCGCTGTACACGAGTCGGTACGTCCTCTCGGAACTCGTGACGCTGCTGAATCGTCGAGCGGGCCACGACGAAGCGGCGCGCGTGCTACGGACGATTCGCGATTCGTCGAGTTTCACTGTCCTCACGCTGGGCGAGCAGTTGTTCGACCGGACGTGCGACCGGTTCGAGACGTACGACGACCAGCAGATATCGTTCGTCGACCACACGTCCGCCGTGCTCGCCGACCATCACGACATCGACCACGTGTTCACCTTCGACTCGACCGATTTCTCGACGCTCGGATTCATCGTCGTCCCCCGGGAGACTGGAGAGGTCTGATAGCTCGGGGCCAATTTCGCCGCTCACTCCACCAGCGCGCCGAAGACGGCCCGTTCGACCTTCTGGAGGTGTTCGCCGGCGGTGGCGGGCGAGCAGCCGACCTCCTCGGCCACGTCCTCGTGGGTCGCCTCGCGGGGGGCCTCGTAGTAGCCGACGGCGACCGCCGCTTCGAGCACCTCCCGCTGGCGGCTCGTCAGCGCGTCGAGCAGGCGACCGCCCTCGGGGTGGTACTGGCCGGTTTTCTCGATCGTGATCTCGTAGCCGGGGGGCTCGTCGAACTCGGCGGCGCGGGCGAACGCCGCCTCGGTGCCGATCAGCGTCACCCGCTGGCCGCCCCGCTCGGTGAGTTCGATCGGCATGTCCCGGACGAGTTCGAGCTCGCGGCCGCGTTCGAGCATGTACTCGACGAGGTCGTTCGTCTCGACGCGGGAGTAGGCCCAGCCGTGGCCCTCCTCGTCGACGGCGACGGTGAACTCGCGGACCTCGGGCGTGTCGGTCATGATCGCCCGGTAGCGGTCCACGTCGCCCGATAGCT
Organism: Halosimplex pelagicum; assembly: GCF_013415905.1. Classification (GTDB taxonomy): domain Archaea; phylum Halobacteriota; class Halobacteria; order Halobacteriales; family Haloarculaceae; genus Halosimplex; species Halosimplex pelagicum. The sequence continues at coordinate 770,770 of NZ_CP058909.1, forward strand.
CGGTCAGCAGCGTCACCGTCCCGTCGCCCAGGTCGTTCATCCGGTGGATCGCCTCGCCCGTCACGTCGGGGTCGCGGGCGATCCGTTCGCCGACGGGGTGGAATCCCTGCCCCTCCGCCGGACTCACCAGTAGCGTCACGTACCGCATAGGCGGCTGTACGGCCGGCTCGGCAAAGATTCGTCGGTTGTCGGAGCGACGGTGACTGCTCCGGCCGGGACGACCGGCGTCACACGCCTGCGCTCTCGCGGCGCTGTCGACCTCTGATGAGCACGAACGAGAAACTCAGGCACGCGAGCACGAACAGTGCCACGCCCGCGATCCAGTAGCCGAACAGGTCGGCGGCCGCGAGGTAGTTCGGCGGGACGAGCAGTGCGATGAGCAGGTACTGCCGGCGCTCGACAGCTCGGAGCCGGGCCTGGAGGGCGTCGTCGTCCATGCGGGGCGATATGGCGTCGATCCGTCAAAACTCCACCGGCCGTCGCGTCGCTCTCGGGACGGTCGGGCGCCGGGCGGCGGACCGCCGGCGTGCGGGCCGCCGCGGCCCGACGAACTTTGTCGCTCGCTCCCGAAACCGGCGTATGGAGGAACTTACCGAGGGCGTCTACGCCTTGACGGAGACGATCGAGACCGACGACGGCGAGCGAGCGTTCCACCCGGCGGCGGTCGAGACCGAGCGCGGACTCCTGTTGCTGGACGCCGGTCTGCCGGGGCAGGCCGAGGCTCTGGGCGCGGAGATCGAAGCCGCCGGCTTCGAGTGGGCGGACGTGTGGGCGGTGCTGATAACCCACCACGACGGTGACCACGCGGGCGCGCTCGCGACCGTGTGCGAGAAGACCGACGCGGTCGTGTTCGCCCACGAGGCCTGCGCGCCGTACGTCGACGGTCGGGAGGAACCGATCAAGGGCGAGGGGGAGCGCTACCCGCCGGTCCCGGTCGACGTGGAACTCGTCGGCGAGGAGGTCTTCCGGACGACCGCCGGGCCGATGCGGGTGGTCTACACGCCGGGACACGCGCCGGGCCACGTCTCGCTGTACCTACCAGAGGAGGAACTGCTGCTGGCCGCGGACGCCCTGACGGCCGCCGACGGGGAACTGCAGGGTCCAAGCGAGCATTTCTCGCTCGACATGGCCGAGGCGGGCCAGTCGGTCGCTCGCCTCGCGAGCCTGGCCATCGACGGCGTCCTCTGCTATCACGGCGGGTTCGTCGCGGCCGACGACGACCGGATCGCCGAGATCGGACGGTCGATCGAGGGTTGAGCCCGTACTCGCTGCCGTCTCGTCACTCCGCGCGCACTGAAAAACCGCGGCAGTTTTTGCGAGCCCCGGCCCCGTGTCGTTCGGCCGTCTGACGCCCGTCTGACACCGGGTTTTCAATCCGTGAGAATCGTTCCGACAGGTATATAGGTGGTTGCTACATGTTGTCATGCATGGCGCCGGATATGGTCGCTGAAGCCGAGGTGGAAACGAACGCCGAAGTCATGGCCTCCGTCGAGGAGGGCCCCACCGAGACGCTCGTAATCGCCGATATCAGCTGCGACGACGCCTATCTCACAGCCCCGCTCGCCGACGCCGCCACCCTCCCGGAGTGGCGGTGACGGCCGCCCCGTTCCGATTCGTCTCCACGCGCCCACTGCCGAGTCCGTGACGACTCGCTCCGTCGGGCGGTCCGATTCTCACTGTCCGTGACTGCGGTCGCTCGTCTCGCCGCCGTGATTGCGGTCGCTCCGCTCGCCACCACGAGCGCGGTCGTTCCACCGCCACGACTGCGTCCGTCCATCTGTGTCGATTACGCCGACAGTGTCGAAGGTGTCCTCGGCGCCGTCCGGAGAAAACAAGGGTTATACCCCGGCGAGCGGATCCCACCCGCATGAAGGTACTCGTCACGGACCCGATCGCGGACGCGGGTCTGGACCGGCTGCGCGATGCGGGCCACGAAGTCGAGACAGCCTACGATATCGACGGTGAAGCGCTGCTGGACGCCGTCGCGGACGCCGACGCGATGGTCGTCCGCTCGGGGACGGAGGTCACCGCCGAGGTGTTCGCCGCCGCGCCGAACCTCCAGATCGTCGGCCGCGCCGGCATCGGCGTCGACAACATCGACATCGAGGCCGCCACCGACCACGGCGTCATCGTCGCCAACGCACCGCAGGGCAACGTCCGCGCCGCCGCCGAGCACTCCGTCGCGATGGCCTTCGCCACCGCCCGTTCCATCCCGCAGGCCCACAACCGCCTGCGCGACGGCGAGTGGGCCAAGGGCGACTTCCTCGGCACCGAACTCAACGAGAAGACGCTGGGCGTCGTCGGCTTCGGCCGCGTCGGCCAGGAGGTCGCCCGCCGTCTCGACGCGCTGGGCATGGATCTCGTCACCTACGACCCCTACATCAGCCAGGAGCGCGCCGAGCGCTTCGGCGCCGAACTCGTCGACACCCTCGACGAGTGTCTCGAACGGGCGGACTTCATCACCATCCACACGCCGCTGACCGACGAGACCGAGAACATGATCGGCGAGGAGGAGCTCGCCCAGCTCGAGGGCGGCTACGTCGTCAACTGCGCCCGCGGCGGCATCATCGACGAGCCGGCCCTCGCCGAGGCCGTCGAAGACGGCCTGCTCAAGGGCGCTGCCATCGACGTGTTCGCCGACGAGCCGCTCGACCCCGACAACCCGCTGCTCGACGTGGACGACGTGGTCGTCACGCCCCATCTGGGCGCCTCCACCGAGGCCGCCCAGGAGCACGTCGCCACCTCCACCGCCGACCAGATCGTCGCCGCGTTCAACGGCGAGCCCGTCCTCAACGCGCTGAACGCTCCGTCGATGGACGAGAGCGCGTTCCCCGCCGTCGAGCCGTACCTCGAACTCGCCGATACCGCCGGCACCATCGCCGTCCAGCTGTTCGACGGCGGCGTCTCCGACGTGGAAGTCACCTACGCCGGCGACATCGCCGAGCACGACACGGAGATCGTCACCGCCACCGCGCTCAAGGGCGTCTTCGAGGACGTCGTCGAGACGCAGGTCAACGCCGTCAACGCCGAGCGCATCGCCGAGGAACGGGGCATCGACGTCACCGAGTCCAAGACCAGCTCCGCCGAGGACTTCCAGAGCCTCATCACCGTCACCGTCTCCGACGGAGAGGACTCCATCAGCGTCTCCGGGACGCAGTTCGCCGGCGACGACGCCCGCATCGTCCGAATCGACGGCTACCGCGTCGACGCCGTCCCGCACGGCCACATGCTCGTCGCCCGCAACGAGGACGTGCCCGGCGTCATCGGCTTCATCGGCACGGTGCTGGGCGAGTCCGACGTGAACATCGCCGGCATGTTCAACGGCCGCGAGACCATCGGCGGCGAGGCCCTCACGGTGTACAACCTCGACGACCCCGTCTCCGACGACACCGTCGCGCGGCTGCTCGACGACGAGCGCGTCATCGACATCACGCAGATCTCGCTCAACGGCCAGTAGGGCAGTTATTCGGCGGCTCCCGCTTCGCTTCTCGACGTTTCTCCGCGTTTCCGAAAACGAAGGTTCCTCCCCACGCGACGGCCGCGACTATCGCAGCAGCGAGCGGAGCCGGTCGAGCGGGCCGGTCGAGCGCTCGCCGTCGCGCTCGGGGGCCCGGTCGTCTCCGGCGGTGCGGTCGGCGTCCGCGGGACGGCCGGCTTCGATGTCGAACTCGTCGGTCACGAGTGGTTCGTCGCGGCAGGCGTCGCGTCCCTGGAGGACGCGTTCGTAGCGGTTGACGACGTGCTGGAGGTCCGCTTCGCTCGATTCGAGGCGGCGTTCGAGCGTCGCGACTCTGGCTTCCAGCAGCGCGATCTTCGCCAGGTAGAGCGTTTCGGCTGTGTGGTCTACCGTGAGGTCGGTCCGGCCGGCGGCTCCGGCGTCGGTCCCGCCGGTCGCTCCGGCGTCGCTCGTCGAGTGGCCGCACGACTCGCCCGCCGACTGGCGGTCGGTGCATGGGTAGAGCTCCCCCTGTTCTGGTGGGTCGGCGTTCGCGGCCATGCTCTCTAACGAAGGTATCGCTCGGGGAAAAAGACGAGGCAGACGGACACCCGACGCGCGTCTGACGCTCCAGTAGATCCGACCGCTATCCTGCGTTTTTCGCCGTGACCGCTTCGTGTCGACCTGGTCTCTCGGTAGAGGAGCGACCGCACGACGCCGCAGTAGCGAGCGCGACGGAGCGCGCTCGCGAGCGTGCCGCCACTCCTCCCCGGTCGCGCCGCGTCCGCGGCGCGACACGCGTCCTGACCGCACGCGGTCGGTCGCCAGCGGTCGTCGGCGGTCGGCGCCGGTGGGTCTCCGGTGGTCGCGACGAAAGTGGCGCCACGTCCTCCCCGCTCAGACCTCGTCGAGGAACGACCGCAGTTCCCCGGTCGCGCTCTCGCGGCGGTCGCGGAAGACGCAGTGGCCGGCGTCGTCGACGTGGACCAGTCGACCGTCCGGGAGCCGGTCGACGGCCGCGCGGTCGCGCTCGCGGGCTTCCTCGTCGACGTCGGCGCGGAGGACGAGCGTCGGCGCCTCGATCTCGGGGAAGGCCGCCCCGGGGTCGACCCACCCGCTCGCGAACACCTCGACGATGTCGGGGCTGACCCGCAGGCGGGCGTCCGCGAGCAGGCTCGCGAGCTCCTCGTCGCCGGCCGCGACGTGGCCGGCGAGTTCGTCGTCGGCGTCGAGGAGTTCGGCCTTGCTGTGGTCCTGCCACCACAGGATCCGCTGGCGGATCCCCTCGATCTCCGCGTCGTCCATGCGGTCGTCGCCGCGGTTCTCGGCGTTGTGGCCCAGCAGACAGGCCGGGTCGACCGCGACGACGGCCCGCGGGCGGTCGGGGTAGTCGGCGGCGGCCGCCAGCACGGTGTCGCCGCCCATCGAGTGGCCGAAAAAGATGGGGTCGTCGACGCCGAGCCCTTCGAGCAGGGCGATCAGGTCGGCGGCCCGCGCGTCGGCGTCGTAGCCCGACTCGGGGGCGTCGGAGTGGCCGTGGCCGCGGGCGTCGTAGACGATCACGTCGTAGTCGTCGGCGAGCTCGCGGGCGAGCGGGAGCCGACAGCGCCCGTCGTCGAAGACGCCGTGGGCGATGACGAGCGGCGGCCCGGCGCCCCCGCTGCGGTCGTAGTGCAGTCTGACACCGTCCGCTACGTCAACGTAGCCCGATGTCCAGTCGGCCGGCGGCCGCGTTTCGACCGTCATGTCCCCTCGTAGGCGGATCGGCGGCAAAAGCCTGCGGACACCGGAAGCGTTCGTTCTGTCGCCGCGCCGCCGACGCGAGGAAAAGGCACATGGGCCCTCGGTCCGGAGTGTCGGGTATGTCAGAGCGGACGGACGAGCGGGTCGAGGACCTCGACGGCGACCTCGGCGACCCCGAGGAGGGCGAGGTCGGCTTCAGCGACGACGAGCTCGGCGTCGACGTGGATTCGCTGACGGGCGGGCCGGACGGCGCGAACGGCGGCTCGACCGCGGCCGCCGCCGAGAGCGAGTCGGGCGCCGCGTCGAGTTCCGACTCGGGGACGAGTCTGCGCTCGCGGCTCACGCCCTCGATCGGTCGCCCGAGCCTCGGGGTCAGCGTCCCGTCGCTGCGCTCGTTCCTGCTCGCCGCGGTCGTCGTGGTCGGCGGGATGTTCGCCGGGAGCGCCGTCCCCTTCATCGGGTCGGTCACGGGCCTGGTCGGCCTGTTCCTCGGCGCCTTCCTCCTGGGCGCGGCCAGCGGGCGTCGCCGGTACGTCCCGGTCGCGGTGGCGGGCGCGACCGCCGCCGTCGTCGCGACGATGATGCAGGGCGTGCTCACGCTGACGGCCGTCGAGAGCATCGGCCTGGCGCCGACCGCCGCGCTCGGCGCGACCACGGGGGTCCTCGTCGCCGTCGTCGGCCACTACTTCGGTCGCGACCTGCGCGACGGGCTGACCCGCGAGGTCTGACCCGTCACTCCGGCAGCGACCACTCGTCGCCGTCGCGTTCGGCCACGCCCTCCTCGGCGAGCCGTTCGAGCGCCTCCTCGACGACCTCCGTGGGCGCCTCGACGCGGCGGCTCAGTTCCTCGACGGTGCCCTCGCGGGTGGCGAGCGCCGAGACCACGTCGCCCAGCAGCCGGGCGTCCTCGCCCTCGAACTGGTCGGTCAGCTCGCCCATCACCTCGGCGAGGCGGCCGTGGACCCACCGCTGGGCCAGCGACAGCTCCCGGTCCAGGTCCTGCAGTCGGTCGAGCTCCGCGGCGAGTTCGCCGGTGTCCGAGTCCTCCTGCACCTCGGCGTCGATGGAGACGTGCCGGCAGGTGGTCACGTCGATGGAACTGCCGGGGTAGGCGCTCTTGGTGCCGAACTTGTACGGCGAGACGGTCACTTCCAGCCGGAGGTTGCGCGCGATGCGGAAGTACTTGCGGCGCTGGTCGTCGACGCTGCTCTCGACGAGGCCGGCCTCGTCCAGCCGTTCGAGGTGGTCGATGACCGCCTTCGGGCTCACGCCGATGTACTCGCTGATCTCCGTGACGTAACAGGGCTTGTGCGCGAGCAACCGGAGGATCCGCCGACGGTTGGCGTTGCCCAGCAGGTCGAGCAGTTCGGCGGAGTCCATTCACCTGAGGTTCGCGGTCGAGACGGATAAGCGTGTCCCCGGCGTCCCGGCGCCGTCGTGCGGCCGTCGGGTCGCGCGGGGATCGCGAGGATCTGCGGGAGCGCCCGCCGGCGTCCGCTCGCTCACTCCGGCGTCGCGCCGTCGGGGCGCAGGCGCGGGAACGCGCGAGCGGCGAGGGCGACGGCGACGACCGAGGTGGCGACGCTCCCGGCGGCTAGGATGATCCCGGAGGACGTGAGTCCACCCGCCGAGAAGAGTGCCCCCGTCTCGTAGCGCAGCGGCGGGTGGAGGCCGAACCCGTAGTCGACGAGGTCGTTGCCGAGCGCGAGCGCCAGCGCGAGGCCGAGCGCGCCGGGGGTGGTCCGCCCGAAGTGCGGCAGGAGGTACGCTTCCGGGATAAACAGGAGGTGCGTGACCAGCACCCCGAAGTAGCGCCACACGTCGGGGTAGTACAGCCCGAAGTGGAGGTTCAGCGCGAGCGCGAGCCAGAGCCCCGTCTCGACCAGCCAGACGAACGATATCGTGTAGAGGTAGGCGAGCACGAGGTTGGCAGGCGCTGCGTCGAGTCGGCGACCGAGGTTCGGCAGCAGCGTGGCGAGCGCCAGCGCCATCAACAGCGTCGCGACCGGCGAGTCCATGTACACCGGCCACGCCAGCGTGTCCACCTCGGGCAGCGTCTCCAGGTAGAAGAACACGCCGACGAACACCCCCGCGACGTTGGCGAACACGAGCCAGACGAGACTCGGGGCGTTCTCCAGGTAGTACCGGGCCCACCGCCGCGGGACGACGGCGTGGCGGCCGGTCGCTCCCCCGTCCGCCCGCTCGTCGCCGACCGACTCGTCCATGGTCGACTCCGAGTCCCCCGACCACATAGCCGTACCGAACCCGTGGGCGCGCGGCGAGTCGGACCCCACCGGAACCGCCTCGTCGCGGCCGCGTCGTGCGGTCTGAAAGCACGCCGTCATAAGGCTACCGGGGAAGACTTATACGGTACCATGGTTGTGATCCACTCGCACAGCAATGTTCGAACAGTTCTCCAGCGGCTACTACCTGGGGCGGCTCTACGTCGAACCCAGAGAGAGCGACGCGGCGGCCATCGCGGCCGCCCAGCACGAGCAGGTCAACGAGCAGTTGTACGCCGGCGAGGGGGTCTCGCGGACGGACCTCCCGCTGGTCATGAAACTGGAGAACACACACTTCACGGTCTACGGCGACGAGCGCGTCCCGGCCGACACCATCGCGATCCCCGAATCGCTCGTCGAAGAGACGAACGTCCGCAACCCGCCGTCGCTGCGGGAGGTGTTCCTCGCCAAGGCCGAGCGCGCCAAACAGCTCCTCTCGGTCGCTGCCGGCACCCCCACCAGCGAGGAGGCGATGGACGAGGCCGTCCCCGACCACCCCTTCGACGAGGGGTTCGGCGGGCCGACCGGGATCTGAGCGGTGACCGGCGGGACGCCGGTACCGCGGAGCGGGCCCGGCCCGATCCCCCGTCTCGCGGTCGCTCCGCCCGGTTCCGAGCGGCCTGATCGTGCAGGGTGGAGACTGATTGCTCGGACCCCCGAGGATCGGATCCGAGCGACGCCGCTCCGCCGCGTCGGTGGGGCGCGCGCCAGCGCACGGGACCCGCGCCGGGGAGCCGGTCTCGCGGCGCGCCGTGCGGGAGCACTTCCATGGCCAGTCAACACGCGGACCGAGGCGAACGCGAGCGGCGGGAGACGGACCGAGCCGGCCGCTCCGCGAGTGGTACCGACAGCGACCGAAGAGGCCGCGCGATGCAGGGACTCGCCGGCGCCGGGCTCGTCCTCTACGGGCTCGGAAAGCGGTCGATACGCGGCGTGGCCGCGACCGCCGCCGGCGGGTGGCTCCTGCTGCGGGCGCTCCGTGGTTCTCGCCAGCGCGGCGGCGCGGGCGGCTCCGGCAACTGGAGCGCCCCGCGGGAACGCGGGCGCGAACCGGAGGGCGCGCCGCCCGAGTCGCTCGACGTGCAGCGGTCGATCACCGTCGAGCGGCCCGCCGAGGAGCTGTACGAGCGCTGGCGCGACCCCGAGACACACGAGCAGATCTGGGCGCACTTCGCCGACGTCCGGGAGGTCGGCGAGGACCACCAGCACTGGGCGGTCACCGGGCCGCGCGACGTGACCCTGGAGTGGGACGCCGAGGTGGTCGCGGCCGACCCCGGTGAGTTCCTGCGCTGGAAGTCTCTGCCCGGGGCGCGTGTCCCCAACGAGGGGTCGGTGCGCTTCCGCTCGCGGGGCGACGCCGAGACGGAGGTGACGCTGCACGTTCGCTTCGACCCGCCGGGCGGTCGGATCAGCGCCGCACTCGCCGAGCGCTTCGACCTCGTCCCCGACGCCGCGGCCGGGACGGCCCTCCGGCGGTTCAAGAGCCTCGTCGAGACGGGCGAGGTGCCAACGCTCGAACGCAACCCTTCGGCCCGCGGGGCCGGTGATCTGGTGTGAGCGACGCGACCAGCGGTACGGGCGTCGCGGGCACCGGCACGATGCGTGCGGTCTGCTGGCACGGCGAGAACGACCTCCGGGTCGACACCGTCCCGCGCCCGTCCCTCGTGAACCCGAAGGACGCCGTCCTGGAGGTCCGCGCTTCGACGGCCTGCGGTTCCGACCTGCACATCGTCGACGGCCTGATCCCGACGATGCGCGAGGGGGACGTGCTCGGCCACGAGTTCGTGGCGGAGGTCGCCGAGGTCGGCGACGCCGTCGAGGAGGTGGAGGCCGGCCAGCGCGTGGTCGTCCCCTCCTTCGTCGGCTGTGGCGCCTGTTCGTACTGCGGCGACGACCTGTGGTCGCTCTGTGACAACACCAACCCCAACGCCGCGATGCAGGAGCCGGTGCTCGGCGACTCGACGGCGGGCATCTACGGCTACACCCACGCCTTCGGCGGCTACGCCGGCTCCCACGCCGAGTACATCCGCGTCCCTCACGCCGACGTGAACTGCTTCGAGGTGCCCGACGAGCTCGACGACGAGCAGGCGCTGTTCGCCTCTGACGCCTGGCCGACCGGCTACATGGGCGCGGACTTCTGCGACATCGAAGACGGCGACACCGTCGCGGTGTGGGGCTGTGGCGGCGTCGGGCTCATGGCCCAGGAGAGCGCCGCGCTCATGGGCGCCGAGCAGGTGATCGGCATCGACCGGTTCCCCGAACGACTCGACGCCGCCCGCGAACACGCCGGCGCGGAGACGGTCGACTACACCGAGGTCGACAGCGTCGTCGACCGCCTCGACGCGCTGACCGGCGGGCGCGGTCCCGACGCCTGCATCGACGCGGTCGGGATGGAGGCCCACGGCACCGGCCTCTCGGGCCGCTACGACCGCGCGAAACAGCAGTTCGGTCTCCACACCGACCGCGGCGAGGCGCTCCGCCAGGCCATCCGCGCCGTCCGCAAGGGCGGCACGCTCTCGGTGCTGGGCGTCTACGGCCTGATGGACAAGTTCCCGGTCGGGGTCCTGATGAACAAGGGGATCACCGTGAAGACCGCCCAGCAACACGGCCAGCGCTACGTCCCCGACCTGCTCGACCACGTCGTCGAGGGCCAGATGGACCCCTCGTATCTCGCGACCCACGAGTTCTCGCTGGAGGAGGGACCGGCCGCCTACCGGATGTTCAAGGAGAAAGAAGACGAGATGATCCGGCCGGTGTTCAAGCCCTGAGCGGTCGCCGAGGGGGCGACCGGGACGACCGGGGCGAACGAGTGAATTGAAGTCGGCGGCGGCGGAACCGACTCCCATGAACGCCGGAGACCGCGTCCGCGTCGACCGCGCGGACCAGAGCTACGAAGGGGTCCTCCTGCCCTCGACGACCGCCGAGCACCTGGTCGTCAAACTCGACGGGGGGTACAACGTCGGCGTCGACCGCGACGAAGCCGACGTGGAGGTCCTCGAATCGGACGTGTACGACGTCGAATCGGCCCAGGCCGAGAGCGAGCGGTCGACCATCGAGTTCGACGACGACCTGCCCACCGTGTCGCTCATCTCGACCGGCGGGACCATCGCCTCGACGGTCGACTACCGCACCGGCGCCGTCACCGCGCAGTTCGACGCCGAGGACGTGCTCCGCGCGGTCCCCGACCTCGCCGGACGGGCCAACTACCGCGGGCGCGTCGTCGCGAACATCCTCTCGGAGAACATGACGCCCGAGGTGTGGGGGGACCTCGCCGAAGCGATCCACGAGGAGATCGAGGCCGGCGCAGACGGCGTCGTCGTCATGCACGGCACCGACACGATGCAGTTCAGCGCCTCGGCGATGGCCTTCATGCTCGACACGCCCGTGCCCATCGTCTTCACCGGGAGCCAGCGCTCGGCGGATCGGCCCTCCTCGGACAACGTGATGAACGCCGTCTCCGCCGTCGAGGCGGCCAAGTCCGACTGCGCCGAGGTGCTCATCTGCATGCACGAGAACGAGTCCGACGACCGCTGTGCGCTCCACCGCGGCGTCCGCGCGCGGAAGAACCACACCTCCCGCCGGGACGCCTTCGAGACCGTCGGCGCGAAGCCCCTCGGCGTCGTCGACTACGACGTCGACGGGGAGACCGACGTGTCGTTCCGCCGCGACCACCGCGAGCGCGGCGCGACGGAACTGGACATCGACCCCGACCTCGACACGGAGGTCGAACTCCTGAAGTTCACGCCCAGCACCGACCCCGCGTTCCTCGATGCCCTCGAAGGCAAATCGGGCGTCGTGCTCGAAGGGACGGGGCTCGGCCACGTCCACACCGACTGGATCCCGCGGGTCGAGGCGCTGGTCGACGACGGGACGACGGTCGTGATGACGAGCCAGTGTCTCGAAGGGCGGGTCTGCGACCGGGTGTACGACACCGGCCGCGACCTGCTGGAGGCCGGCGTCGTCGAGGGCGAGGACACGCTCCCGGGTACGGCGAAGGTCAAGCTCATGTGGGCGCTGGCGAACGTCGAGAGCGTCGAGGAGGCCATGTCCACGTCGCTGGCCGGCGAGATCCAGAGCCGGTCGGTGCCGTGGACCTGACGGGGGCGACCCGATGACGATGGAGGTCCGACAGGCCCGCGCGGGCGACCACGAGGATATCGTCGCGTTCACGAGCGACACGTGGAGCGACCGCTTCGACCGGGGGGACTACATCCCCGAGGTGTTCCCCGAGTGGGTCGAGCGCGACGGCCCCGACCAGCGCACCGTCGTCGCCGAGGCGGACGACGGCCGAGCGGTCGGCGTCTGCCAGGTCGTCGCGCTCTCGCCCCACGAGACGTGGGCCCAGGGGATGCGCGTGGCCGACGACGCCCGCGCGGAGGGGGTCGCCGAGGCGATGAACGACGCCTGCTTCGAGTGGGCTCGCGACCGCGGCGCGACCGTCTGCAGAAATATGGTCTTCTCGTGGAACGCGCCCGGCCTCGGCGCCGCCCGCGGCGTCGGCTACGACCCCGCCACCGAGTTCCGCTGGGCCCACCCCGACCCCGACACGGACGCCCGGGCGGACAGCAACGGCGCGAGCGGGCTGGACGCGACCGCCGACCCCGACGCCGCCTGGAGCTACTGGCAGCGCAGCGACGCCGCCCGGGAACTCGCCGGGCTGACGCTCGACCCCGAGGAGTCGTGGGCGCTCTCGGAGTGTTCGAGGGAGCGGTTCCGCGCCGCCGCCGACGAGCGCCGCGCGTTCGCCGTCCGGGGCTCCGACGGGACCCACGGCGCCGCCGTCCGGACGCGCGAGTACGAGCGCGAGAGCGGCGGAGAGGGCGACGGCGGGGAGGGCGAGGGCGCGACCGAGCAGTGGGTCGAGTACGGCGTCGGCGCCTGGGACGACGTGCCCGCCGCGCAGACGCTGTTCGCCGCCATCGCGCGGGACGCGGCCGACCTGGGAGCCGACCGGACGAGAGTCCTGATCCCGGAGACGCCACGGCACGTCTCCGACGCCGCCTACGCCGGCATCGCCGTCTCGGAGAACCCCGACTTCGTCATGGCCGCCGACCTGACGGGGTGGGACTGACTGCGGTCCCGTCACTCTCCCGTCGGGCGAAGCCATTTGTACACGCGAGCGTAAAGCATCTGTATATGTCCGACGCGGATACGGGGAGCGGTGACGACGGGCCGGAGACGGTGCAGATCAACCTCCGGCTGAGCGAGGCCTTCCTCGAAGACATCGACGCGACGTGGCAGGAGGAGGGGTTCAGCTCCCGGAGCGAGTTCCTGCGTTACGCCGCTCGCGACGCCGTCAAGCACCCGGCGTTCTCCCGAGAGGGGTGGAAACAGATCGCCGCCAGCGAGCACGACCTGCGGGCAGGTGACGCGGAACTGGTGTCGCGAGACGAGGTCGTCGAGATGATGGACCGAGACGAGGATGACGGGTGAAGCGGACTGGGACTGGAAGTTCACCGCGCGCGCAGCGGACCAGTTCGGCGGATTGGACGGACACGTGCAGGATCGCGTCGTCTCGAAGCTCGACGAAGTCGTCGGCTCGGCGTGGCGAACGCCCGACGAGTTCCTCGAACCGCTGACGGGCGGGCCGTTTTCGAAACTTCGCGTCGGCCAGTACCGTCTCGCCTGCGTGCTCGACGACGAGACGGAGACGCTCGAAGTCCACCGGATCGAACACCGCAGCGGCGCGTACACCGCCGACGACTGAGTTCGGACCGTCCGGCGCGCGTCCGCACCCCCACCACGACACTTACCCGCACACCGCTCGAAACCGAGCGCATGGACGCCGAATCGTTCTTCGAGGAGATGCCCTTCGCCGACCTGCTCGGCATCGAACTCACCGAGATCGCCGACGGCCACGCCGAGGGGCGCCTGGCGATGCGCGAGGAACTGTCCTGGCACAGCGAGCGCGTGCTGGCTCACGGCGGCGTCACCTACACGCTGGCCGACACGGTTGGCGGCGCGGCGCTCGTCTCGCTCGTCGACCGACCTGTCCCGACCGTGGACATGCGGATGGACTACCTGGAGGCCGGAACGGGGGATCTGACCGCCGAGGCCGACGTGGTCCGCGAGGGCGGCGACGTCGGCGTCGTCGACGTGGACGTGTACGCCGACGAGGGGGACGCTCACCTCGCCAGCGGCCGCGGCGTCTACAAGACCGGCGAATCCGAGTGAGGCGACCGGCGCGCGCCGACCGCACTGCAACGGCTCTCGCCCGGCGTGCCGGCGCGGCCCAGCGCGGTCCGAGGCCGCGACCGCCGTTCGCGGGGACCGTCCGGACGCCTCGCCGGCGACAAAAGACCTATTCGGCGGTCGGTCCCACTTGCGGGTATGACCGACATCGACCTGGCGTTCGACGAGCACGAACGCCTCCCCGCGGTCGCCCAGGACGCCGACTCGGGGGAGGTACTCATGCTCGCGTACGTCACAAGCGAGGCCGTCGAGCGCACCCGCGAGACCGGCTTCGCCCACTACTACTCGCGCAGTCGCGAGGAGCTCTGGAAGAAGGGCGGCTCCAGCGGCCACGTCCAGGCGATCGAGGAGATCCGCGTCGACTGCGACGGCGACGCGCTGCTGTACCTCGTCGACCAGGAGGGCGGCGCCTGCCACACCGGCTACGAGTCGTGTTTCTACCGCACCGTCGACGGCGAGACCGTCGGCGAGCAAGTCTTCGACCCCGACGAGGTCTACGAGTAGCCGGATGAGCGACGCCGCCTTCGACCCCGCGACCGACGACCCCCGCGCCGTCGCCGACGACCTCGTCGCCGAACTGCGCGAGGCCCGCGACGCCCTCCGGCGCGCCCGCGACCGCGTCGACGAGGTCGGCGAGCCCGAACTCCGGGCCGTCGCCGACGCCCACGACGACCTCACGACGCTGTTCGACCGCTACGAGGAGGAGGTCACCGGCGACGGCGACTTCAAGACGTTCATCGAGTTCCAGAGCCAGATCGCCGCGATCACCGAGGACCTCTCCGAGGACGTGCGCCACCGCGAGGTGTTCGAGGAGGTCGACGACCTGCTCCAGCAGCGCCGGCTCACCGACTCGGACTGGACCAAGGTCCGCTCGGCGCTGGAGCCGGTCCGGGCGGACGTGTCCCGCCTCGACGACCGCGACGAGGCCCGCGAGCGCTACGAGGACGCCCGCTTCGCCGCCGAGCGCCGCATCGACGACCTCGCCGACCGCATCGCCGACCTGGAGGACCTGCAGCGGCTGGGCGACGCCGACCTCGACGCCCCGACCGAGCGCCTGCGCGACCCCATCGAGACGTACAACGACCGCGTCGCCGACGCCTTCGCCGACTTCCGCTCGTCGGCGAGCGCCCGCGACCTGCTGGCGTTCGTCGCCAAGGCCGACGCCTACCCCCTCGTCCCCTTCGAGTCGCCCCCCGACGACCTCCGGGAGTACGTCGAGACCCACGACGCCGGCGAGGAGTCGGTCGGGCAACTGCTGGAGTACGCCGAGTACTCGAAGTCGAAACTCGACCACTACGTCGGCGACCCCGACGCGCTCAAACGGAACGTCTCGACCCGGCGGACGTACCTCCGGCGGCTGGACGCCGAGCCGCTGACCGTCGACTGGCCCCCCGTCGAGGCCGAGACGCTCCGGTATCGGGCCCGGGAGCTGACCAGCGTCGTCGCCCGCTTCGCCGACGCCGTCGAGGACGGCGAGCCGGCGCTCGTGGCGCTGCGGGACGTGCGCGAGTTGCCCCGCGAGACCGACTACGAACGACTGCGGAACAGCGCACAGGCCCGCGCGCAGCTGGGTCCCGAGGAGCGCGAGCGACTGTCGAGCGGCGCGGTTGACGACGAACTGGCCGCCTGTCGCGACGCGAAGGAACGGCTGGAAGACGCGCTGGAGGAGTATCCCGCGCTGTAGTCGCCGTTTCTCATCTCCGCTTCCCGCGGTCTCGCTCGGTCTGAGCGCGACTCTCAGGGGCTGTTCCGTTCGTCAGAGACAGCGGTCAGGGCGGTCGTGCCCGCGGACACGAAGAACAGTGAACTCAGAATAGTCAAGTGGAATCCGTGCGCCGGGACGAACTCGACGGCGTGGTAGTTGATCGCGACCAGCAACCGGATCACTGGCACCGTCAGTGCAGCGACGCCCGTCACCACCAGTAGACCCCCCTCTATCCGGATGCTACCGTCCCAGAGCCTGACGACGGCGAGTAGTACCAGCGGCGCGAGCAACAGGAGCCGGTCCAGATAGATCCCCGAAGACTGGAGCGTCGTGAGCGGAGTACCGGTTCCGGCCAGTTCTTGCACCCAATCGAAATAGACGCCCCCGGCGAGCAGGACAGTCCCGGCCATCGTCCGGTAGGACGGTAGAGTCAGCTGTTTCACGGTAGGCTGTTCGTGTCGGCTGAACGTGATACTGTCTGTGTACTACCGGTGTCGAACCGATCGCGCGCCCCTCGGTCGCTACCCCTCGCGTTCCTCGGGCGTGTAGGTCTCCACTTCCAGCGCGTGGATGTCCGTCGTCATGTGCTCGTCCAGCGCGTCGTAGACCATCTGATGCCGGTCGACGAGCGACTCGTCGGCGAAGGCGGGCGAGACGACGGTGGCGGCGAGGTGGTCGTCGTCGTCGGCGCCGCGGGCGCGGGTGACCGTCGCCTCGGCGTCGGGGATCGACTCCTCGATGAGCGCCTCGATGTCGGTGAGATCCATGCCCGGAGCGAGGCGGGCGAGCGGAAAAACGCTTGTCACTGTGCCCCTTCGGGAGTTTCATACGCCGGCGCCCGCTCTCTCGACGTGGCGGCGATGACGAATGGTTACCCCTCCGAGCCCCTTGTGACGACACGGGACTCCGAGCCGCCTCGATTCCGACGGTGAGCGACGGCGCCGCGGACTCCGCCCGCTCACACCAGCACGTCGACCTCGTAGCCCTCCGCGCGCAGCGCCGCCAGCAGTTCGTCGGCGTGGTCCGGCCCCTTCGTCTCCAGGTCCAGTTCCACCTCCGCGGCGTTCATGGCCACGTCCTTGCCGGCGCGGTCGTGCTCGATGGCGTAGATGTTCGCCCGCTGCTCGCTGATGACCTCGACCAGTCGCTCCAGCTCCCCGGGACGGTCCTTGAGTATCGTGCGGACCCGCAGGTAGCGCCCGGTCTCGACGAGCCCGCGCATGATCACGGTGGTGAGGACGTTCAGGTCGATGTTGCCGCCGCAGAGACAGGGGACGATCACCTCGTCGTCGTCGTAGTCGAACTTCCCCTCCAGCAGGGCCGCCAGCGGCACCGCGCCGGCGCCCTCGACGAGGGTCTTGCCGCGTTCGAGCAGCGTCGTCAGCGCGACGGCGGTCTCGGCGTCGGAGACGGTGACGACCTCGTCGACGCGCTCGCGGATGACCTCGAAGGTCTGCGAGCCGACCTTCCGGGTGGCGATGCCGTCGGCGATGGTGTCGACGCTGTCCCGTTCGACGACCTCCCCTTTCTGTAGGGAGTCGGCGACGCTGGAGGCGCCCTCGGCCTGGACGCCGACGACGCGGGCGTCGGGGTTCTTCGCCTTCACGGCGGTCGCGATGCCACTGATGAGGCCGCCGCCGCCGATGGGGACCACGAGGGTCTCGACCTCGGGGAGGTCTTCGAGGACTTCGAGGCCGATGGTGCCCTGGCCGGCCATCACCATCGGGTCGTCGAAGGCGTGGACGTAGACACGGCCCTCCGCGCGCTCGATCTCGTGGGCCTTCTCGGCGGCCTCGTCGTAGTCGGCGCCGTGGAGGACGACCTCCGCGCCGTAGCTGCGGGTGGCCTCGACCTTCGAGACCGGGGCGTGCTCGGGCATGACGATCTTCGAGTCGACGCCGATGCGCGTCGCGGCGAGCGCGACGCCCTGGGCGTGGTTGCCGGCGGAGGCGGTGACGACCCCCGCCGCCTGCTCCTCGTCGGATAGGGTGGCGATCTTGTTGGTCGCGCCGCGGATCTTGAACGACCCCGTCCGCTGGAACGTCTCCAGTTTCAGGTGTACGTCGGCGCCGGTCATCGACGAGAAGGTGTGGGAGTAGTCCAGCGGTGTGTGCCGCGCCGTCGCGGCCACCCGCTCGCGCGCGTCGAGCACGTCCGCGAGTTCGATCATATCACAGCTACCGCTCGACGGGAGTTAGATGTAAGGGGAGAACGCGTGTGACACCCGCCACTGCTCGGGGCAGGCACTTGAAGGCGAGCCAGGCGGAGTGAAAGTGAAATCGGGGGATTGCGGAGGGGGAAGCGTCG
This sequence comes from Halosimplex pelagicum, assembly GCF_013415905.1. Taxonomy (GTDB): domain Archaea; phylum Halobacteriota; class Halobacteria; order Halobacteriales; family Haloarculaceae; genus Halosimplex; species Halosimplex pelagicum. The sequence continues at coordinate 788,435 of NZ_CP058909.1, forward strand.
ATGCCCTCGATGCTCGCGGTGGCTACTCGACTCCCCACTCGTTGTGATCCGTCGACGCGCCGGTCGGCTCGTCCCCGTCGTACCCGTCGAACTCGGCGAACGTCCCGTCTCGCTGCCGGATCCGAACGTCCTCCGCACGGACGAACGACCGCACCCGCTCGGCGAACGCGCCCTCGCCGGGCCACTCCGCGGGCGCGTCCAGCCGCTCTGGGTCGCCGACGTACGTCTCGACGGTCCGGTCGCGGTCGTCGTCGCCCGAGTCGGCAGCCAGCGGCACCGACACGCGGACGTACAACCCCGATTCGACCCCCTCGTAGCGATCGAGCGCGGCCGCGTCGCCCGTCCGGAGGATCCGACCCTCGACAGATCCGCCGGGGACGAGCGTCGGGTACTCGCCGTCGACGCGGTGGAGTCCCTCCAGCACGGCCGGACCCGCGTACTCGAACTCGGCGAGGACCCCGCGGGCGCGCTCGGGGTCGGTGAGCGTCCCGTAGACGAAGGCGTCCATCGTCGGCGATGTCGCCGCCGAGGGCCATCGGCGTTGCGGTGCCGCTCGGGGCCGCCGGACGGCACCGCGACTCCCCTTCCGTCATCGACACCTTCAATCGGAGCGAGTCCCGAGGGCGGGCAATGTCGACGGCGAGCGTGCGCGAGCGCGGGCTGTCGGTCTGGCGGCGAGTGCTCTCGCTGTCGTGGCCGATGATGATCCAGCACGTCTTCCGCACGCTCATGCGGACGACCGACGTGATCGTCACCGGGCTGTTCTCGCCGGCGGCCGTCGCCGCGGTCGGGCTGGCGGACCTGTACGCCCGCTTCCCGCTGCGGATCGGCCTCGGCCTCGGCAGCGGGGCCATCGCCCTGTCGAGCCAGGACACCGGCAGCGCGGCCGTCGAGAACCGCGACCAGGCGGTCACTCAGGCCGTGCTGCTTGGGCTGCTGTCCGGTATCCCGTTCGTCGCCTTCGGGTTCCTCTTCGGCGAGGCCGCGATCTCGCTGCTCGGCGCGCCCGCGGATGTCGCCTCGATGGGCGGCACCTACCTCGCCATCGTCTTCGCGAGCGCGCCCGCGAGACACGTCGCCCTCGTGGCGGCTCGCGCGCTCCAGGGCACCGGCGACACCCGGACGCCGATGTACGTCGACGTGACCTCCTCGCTCCTCAACATCGTCGGCTCGCTCGTGCTCGGGCTGGGTCTGTTCGGCGCGCCCCGACTCGCCATCGTCGGCGTCGGGATCGCGACGGCGGTCGGCAACACCGTCACCGCCGGCGCGCTCTCGCTCGCCATCTGGAGTTCGCGGACGGAGGCGTCGTTCGCCCGCCCGCGGGATCTGGTCATCGCCAAACAGCTGCTGGCGGTGAGCGCCCCCCGGATCGGCGAGGGGCTGGTGACGACGCTGGCGGAGTTCCCGTTCAACGCGCTCCTCCTCACGTTCGGGACGGACGTGAACGCCGCCTACCAGATCGGCCGGCGGATGTACCAGCAGGTCACCTCGCCGCTGGGGCGGGCCTACCACACGGCCGCCAGCGTCGTCGTCGGGCAGTCGCTGGGCGACGGCGACGTGGCCGCCGCCCGCTTCCAGGGGTGGGCGACGACCGCGCTGGCGGTCCTGACGATGGGCGCCATCGCCGTCGCGCTCTTCTTCGGCGCCGACTGGTTCGTCTCCCTGTTCACGAGCGACCCCTCGACCGCGGGCTACGCGGTCGGCTTCTGTCGCGCCTACGCGGTCGCCGCGCCCGCCATCGGCGCGTATCTCGCCATCTCGGGCTCGCTCCAGGGCGGCAGCGACACCCGCACGCCGTTCGTCGCGCGGACGACGGGGATGTTCGGCTTCCTGCTCGGGTTCGGCTACCTGACCAGCGTGCTCCTCGGCTGGGGCGTGATCGGCATCTACGCCGCTATCGCGCTCCAGCAGTTCTGGGCGCTCGCCGTCGTCGCCTGGGGGTTCGCCTACGGCGGCTGGGCGGAGAAGGCCGCGGCGATGATGGACGAGCGCGGGAGCGCGAGCGGCGCCGACGGGAGCGCCGAGACCGACGCGGGGGCGGGCGATTAAGCCGATCCCGTCCCAACTCGCGCTATGGACCTGATATCGGTCGCCGCGGTCGCCGACAACGGCGTCATCGGGCGCGACGACGAAGTGCCCTGGGACCTCCCCGAGGACAAGCAGCAGTACCGCGAGCGGGTCGCCGGTCGTCCCACGGTCTTCGGGCGGCGCACCTACGAGATGTTCTCGGACCCGCCCGGCTCGGCGTACGTCGTCCTCAGCCGGACGGAACGGGAGTACGAACGCGAGAACGCCTATCACGCCTCCTCGGTCGAGGAGGCCGTCGAGATCGTCGAATCGCTGGGCGCCGACCGCGCCTACGTCCTCGGCGGCGCCGGCATCTACGCGCTCTTCCAGCCCCATCTCGACGGGATGGTCCTGACGCGGGTGCCCGGCGAGTACGAGGGCGACACGTTCTATCCGGAGTGGAACGAGGACGACTGGCGGTTGGTCGAGCGCGAGGAGTACGAGGGTTTTACCGTCGAGACGTGGGAGCGGCGGGCAGAGCGCGAACGGTAGCGGGCCGTCCTAAAACGAGTCCACGTCCGTCCCGACCGAACAGACGTACTCGCCGGTGGCGACCTGCGGGAGCCGTCGGGTGCGCCAGAAGACGCCCGAGGAGTCAGCGGTGACGGTCTCCTTGACGCCGCCGAAGGGGTCGGTGACCTCGAAGAGCGTGTCGCCTCGGGCGACGCGCTGGCCCAGGTCGGGCTTCAGCGAGACGAGGCCGCCGGCGGGGGCGCCGTACTGCTCGAAGCCGCTGGCGCGGGTCTGGGGGGCGGTGTCGACCGAGCCGTCGGCGAACCCGTAATAGGAGAGGACGTTGAACACGCCCTCGACGCCGGCCTGGATGGACTGTTCGTCCCAGCCGACACACCCCCCGAGTTCGGGGTCGATAGTGGGAATGCCCTCGTCGGGGGCGGCGCGGGCGAGCTGGCCGTCGGGGCCCTTCTGGTCGAGGACGTAGCCGCAGTCGAACACCTTCGCGAGCTCGAGGCAGGCGTCGTGGAGGCGGTGGCGTTTGCCGCAGCGGACGCGACACTCGTCGATCATGCGGGAGGTCGACCCCTGATGGAGGTCGAGGATCAGGTCGGCGCGCCGGGCGGCGCCGAACGTCGCGGCGGCGATGCGTTCGGTGGAGGTGCCGGTCTCGTCGCCGGGGTAGGCGCGGTTGGTCTTCGTGTCGTCGATGGGGTTGCGGTGTTCGGCCACCTGGAAGGCGTGGTAGTTGACGATGCCGACGACGAGGATCGTCCCCGACAGCTCGGCGGGGTCGAGCTGCGGGACGACCCGCTGGAGGACGCCGACGCCGTTGAGTTCGTCGCCGTCGCTGGCCGCCTGCATGTAGAGGGTGTCGCCGTCGTCGGCGCCGTCGATGACCGCGACCGGGAGCCCCACCTCGGTCCCGTCGCGCGTCTCGCCGACCGACAGGCGCCCCGTGTCCATCTCGCCGGGGGCCGCCTGGGCCGTACCGAGCGTCGTCATTACCAACACTGCGGGACCGCCCGTTCTTTAGCGGTTCGGTGTCTCCCGGCCGTCGGGACCGGCGCGCCCCCGGTTCGCGCCGCGTCGACCGCTACCGATCGACGCCACTTTGCCGATCGTGGCCCTATCGCCGATATGGCCAGCGAGCGACCGGACGGTGGCGAGTCGGCCCCGCCAGTCGACGGCGTCGACGACGCCGACGACGCCGACAGCGGCAGAGCCGCCTTCGTCGCCGCGCTCCGCGTCCGCCGCAACGCCAAGTGGGGTCTCGCCGTCGGCCTCGCGCTCGCGCTCGCGGCGTTCGTCCTGTTCGTCCTGCTCCCGGGATCGCGGCGCTCGCCCGCGCTGTACGTCGGGCTCGGGTTCGTCCTCGCGCTGTCGACCGCCGGCCTCGTCGCCTTCTTCCTCACCCTCGGCCGGGCGGTCCGCCTCTCCCGACGGCTGTGACCGCGCGCTTCTCCCGCGAAACGCTCCGCTCGTGCCCGCTACCGTCGAACAGCCGCCCGTGACCGCCTCCCGAACCGCTCTCGACTCCCGTCCGAACGGCCCGTCCGACACGGGACAGCGCCGTTCGCGAGAATCGAACATCTCCGGGACCGAACGATGCGAAGACGACGATCGACGAACTGTGTATCGACGACTGGATCGCCGATACGTCGGGGGCTGCGGTGCGGAGGGCGACGATCCCGGGAGGGTGTCGCCGTCGGGTGTGTAGACGTTCGTCCAGAAAGGTGTTCGGTGATTCCGTACGCGTCCACCGTCGAACGGCAACCCTTTTGGCCGGTCCAGGCGAACGAGTGGGGTATGACCGACGAGCTACGGAAAGGCCTCGAGGGCGTGCTCGTCGCCGAGTCCGATCTCAGCCAGATCGACGGCGACGAGGGGCGACTCATCTACCGCGGCTACGCGATCGAGGACCTCGCCAGACACGCGAGCTACGAGGAAGTCATCCACCTGCTCTGGCACGGCGAGTTGCCCGACGCCGACCGGCTCGACGCCTTCACCGACTCGATGGTCGCCGAGCGGTCCGTCGACGAGGACGTGCTGGAGACGGTCGGCCGGCTCGCCGCCGCCGACGAGAACCCCATGGCCGCCCTGCGAACGGCGGTCTCGATGTGCTCGGCGTACGACCCCGACGCCGACGAGCCCGCCACCGACCGCGAGGCCACCTTCCGCAAGGGACGGCGCATCACCGCCAAGATCCCGACGATCCTCGCGGCGTTCACGCGGATGCGCGACGGCGACGACCCGGTCGAGCCCCGCGAGGACCTCTCTCACGCCGCGAACTTCCTCTACATGCTCAACGACGAGGAACCGGACGACGTGCTCGCCGAGACGTTCGACATGGCGCTCGTCCTGCACGCCGACCACGGGTTCAACGCCTCGACGTTCTCCGCCATCACCACCGCCTCGACGCTCTCGGACCTGCACAGCTCCGTCACCTCCGCCATCGGCACGCTGAAGGGCCCGCTCCACGGCGGCGCCAACCAGGACGTGATGGAGATGCTCAAGGAGGTCGACGAGAGCGACCGCGACCCCGTCGGCTGGGCGGAGAAGGCCCTGGAGGAGGGTCGCCGCGTCTCCGGGTTCGGCCACCGCGTTTATAATGTCAAGGACCCCCGCGCGAAGATCCTCGGCGAGCGCTCCCAGGAGCTCGGCGAGGCCGCCGGGACCCTCAAGTGGTACGAGTACTCCACGAAGATCGAGCAGTTCATGGCCGACGAGAAGGGCCTGGCGCCGAACGTCGACTTCTACTCGGCGTCGACGTACTACCAGATGGGCATCCCGATCGACATCTACACGCCCATCTTCGCGATGAGCCGCGCCGCAGGCTGGATCGCCCACGCCGCCGAGTACGTCGAGGACAACCGCCTGATCCGACCCCGTGCGCGGTACACCGGTCCCGAGGACCTGGAGTACCCCGCCCTCGACGAGCGGTAAGCCCTCTCGGCACACCGATCCCGAGGACTTGGCGTACCTCGACATCACGAGCGCCCGCCCGGTCACTCGAAGACGAACGTCCCGTTCTCCTGGACGACCTCGCTGTCCACCTCGATCCGCGAGCGTTCGCTCACGTCGACGAGCATGTCCGCGTGAACGGCGCTCTCGTTCAGTTCGCGGTCGTCGGGGACGCACTCGGCCATCGCGTCGCCCAGGGCGACGTGGACGGTGTCGCCCATCTTCTCGTCGAACAGGAGGTTGTCGGTGAACTCGTCGATACCGCGGTTCATCCCGATACCGAGCTCGCCGAGTCGACGAGCGCCGTCGTCGGTCTCCAGCAGGGCCGTCAGGACCGCCTCGTTGCGTTCGGCGGCGTGATCGACGACTTCGCCGTCCTCGAAGGTGAGTCGACCGCCGCGGATCTCCCGGCCGTTGCGGGTGACCGGGAGGTCGAAGGCGATCCGCCCCTCGGCGGAGTCGACGACCGGGACGGTCGCCACTTCGCCGCCGGGCATGTTGTCCTCGCCGGCGTCGTTGAACGCGCCCATCCCGTCGACCGAGAGGCGGAGGTCGGTATCGTCGCCCGAGACGATCCGGACCGTCTCGGCGGGTTCGAGCACGTCGACGAGCCGCGACTGGAACCGCCGCTGGGCGTCCCAGTCGCGGTCGACGGCGTCGTAGACGAAGTCCTCCCACGCCCGCGTGGACAGCTCGGCCCGCTGGGCGTCGGCCGGCGTCGGGTGCTGGGTGATCACCCAGCGGGTGTCGAGGCGCTCCTCGAGGATCGGCCGCTTCGCGCGGCTCGCCGCGGCGCTCTTCTCGGGGTCGACGTCGCTCCCCTCGGCGGCGTTCTCGCCGCCCTTGATCAGGATGACGACGTCGGTCTCGGCCATCGCCGCGAGCCGGTGGTCGGCGGTCCGTACGTCCTCGGCGTCGAGCGCCCGGCGATAGGCCCGGGCGGCGCGGCGGTGGCGCCACTCGGTCGTCGGGCGGGCGCCGCGCTCGCCGAGGCGCTCGTACAGCGCCTCCACGAGGTCTGCGGCGGCGGTCGGGGCCCGAACGAGCACGTTGTCGTCGGCGGAGACGTCCGTGCAGTGGTCGACGAGGATCTCGGCGTGTCGTCTGACGCGGTCGTCCATGTCGGCGGACCCACGGGCGGGCCCGTCATGAATCTCCGCCGGCCGGAGTGAAAGTGGACGACCCGTCCCGTCGGGCCGACGAGCGGCCGCGTGGTCGAGGACGACGCCGGGCCGGACCGTCACCTACTGGTCGGGCCGGACCGAACGGTCGCTATGCTCACCTGCGGCGACTGCGGCCGCGAGTACGCCGACGGCCCCGACGCGCCCTGGCGCTGCGACTGCGGGGGCGCGCTCGACTACGCCGACCGGCCGCTACCCGACGCGAGTGCTCCACCCGAACCGCTCGACCGCGACCGCGGTCTCTGGGCGTTCGAACCGTTTCTCGATACCGAACGTGCGGTCACGCTGGGCGAAGGCTGGACGCCGGTCGTCGACGCCCCCGAGTGGGACGCGCGGTTCAAGCTCGAATCGATATTTCCGACGGGGAGTTTCAAGGACCGCGGCGCGGCGCTGACGATCTCGCGGGCGGCCGAGCTGGGCGTCGACCGCGTCCTCGAAGACTCCTCGGGCAACGCCGGTCTCGCGATCGCCACCTACGCCGCCCGCGCGGGCATCGACGCCGAGATCTACGTCCCAGCCGAGGCCAAACCCGGCAAGCTCCGGGCCATCGAGCGGACGGGCGCCGACGTGACTCGCGTCGAGGGCTCGCGGGGCGACGTGACCGACGCCTGCGTCGAGGCGGTCGAGCGCGGCGAGGGCTGGTACGCGAGCCACGCCTGGAACCCCGCCTTCTTCCGCGGGACGGCGACGTTCGCGCTCGAACTCGCCGCCCAGCGCGACTGGGACGTGCCGGACGCCGTCGTCACGCCGCTGGGCCACGGCACGCTGTTCCTCGGCGCCTACCGCGGCTTCCGGACGCTCCGGGCGGCCGGGTGGACCGACGGGATGCCGCGACTGCTCGGGGCCCAGGCCACCGGCGCCGCGCCGGTCGCGGACGAACTACACGGCACGGCGACCGCCGCTCCGCCGGCCAACACCGCCGCGGACGGCATCCAGATCCGCGATCCCGCCCGGTTCGACCAGATCCTCGACGCTATCGAGGCCACCGACGGCGACGCGGTCGCGGTCGGTCCGGAAGCCACCGAGCGCGAACACGGGCGCCTCGCTCGGGCGGGCTTCCACGTCGAACCGACCTGCGCGACGGCGACGGCGGCGCTCGCCGACTATCATGACCGGGGCGTCGTCGGCCCGGACGACGACGTGGTCGTCGCGCTCACGGGGACGGGGCTGAAGGGTTAACCCGACCGAACGATTTTGTGTCTGTGTACACAAGCACAATCTATGGGGACGAAGACGATCGGGCTCGACGACGAGGCCTACGAGCGACTCAGTGCGGAAAAGCGTGAAGGGGAGAGTTTTAGCGACGTGGTCAAGCGAGTCACCGAGACGATCCGGACCGACTGGCGGCGGGGGTTCGGGAAGTACGAAGACGCCGACGGCGAGCGGCTGGAGCGGGTGGCCCGAGAAAGCCGGGAGCGCCGCGGAGCGGGGCTCGCGGGTAGGCAGTCCGAGGTACTCGACGCGCTGGCCGGTGACGAGGGCGACAGCCCGCGACGGGGCGACGACGAGGGCGACGCGTGAAGTTACTCGACACGACGTTTCTGGCGCACTACTACCGCGGCGACGATCGCGTCGAGTCGTTCCTCGAAGCTCACGGCGACGAGGAGGACCTGGTCACCTCGGCGATCAACGTCGAGGAGATCGCGGTCGGCGTCCACACCGTCGAAGACGATCCGTCGCTGGAGTCGATCCTCGCCGACCTGGGCTGGCTCACCGTCCTCCCGTTCGGTCCGGACGACGCGTTCGCGGCCGCCGGGATCGAGGCGGAACTCCACGCGGACGATACCGTCGCACAGGACCGAATCAACGCGCTGGCGGGCGACGTGTTGATCGCCGGTGTCGCCGAGAACCGCGGCGCGACGGTCGTCACCGAGAACGTCGACGACTTCGAGGCGCTCGGGGTTCCCGTCGAGGCCTACTGATGACAAAACGCAAAGCCGACTTCTGCCCGTACTGCGGGACCGCGCTGGAGACGGCGGTCTTCGAGGGGCGGGACCGACGGTACTGCCCCCACTGCGAGGAGATCGTCTTCCAGAACCCGTTCCCCGGCGCGCACGTAGCCGTCCTCGACAGCGGGGGTCAGAGTCCCTCTGGCAGTGCGGCGAAGCTGCACGACGGCGACTCCGTGCTCCTGATCGAACGCGCCATCGAGCCCGACCTGGGCGCGTGGGCGGTCCCCGGCGGGATCCTCGAAGTCGACGAGCCCGCTCGGGTCGGTGCCGCTCGCGAACTCGAGGAGGAGACCGGGCTGGCGGTCGACCCCGACGCGCTCACACTGGTCCGAACCGGTTTCGATATCGACGACCCCGACGACGGCTCGTACCTCTCCATCTGTTTCGCGGTCGACCGCGACGAGACGACGGGCACGGTCGACCCCGGACCGGAGTGCGCCGACGCCCGCTGGTGGCCGGTCGTGGAGTTCTCGGCGACCGACGCCTGGATCCGGTCGGTCGACCGCCGACGGGTCGAGGCCGCCGTCGACCGACTGCGGGACGACTCGGTGGACTTCGGCGGCTGATCAGCGCCACAGCTCCCGCTCGACGACGGCGTCGGTGTCGACCGACAGTCGCGTCTCGGCGACGCCGTCGTACTCCGGGGCGGCGGAGTAGCAGATGTATCGTTCGCTGTCGTCGCTCCGGGTCCGGACGACCGCCGGGAGCACGTCCTCCGGTGCAGCCGTCGGTGGCGGCGGCGGGCCGACGACGACCCGCCCGTCGGGCGGCTCCGAGTGTTCCTCTCGCATGGCCGGGCCTACGCCGTCACCGATCATTGTTACGGGTCAGTTACCCGCGATCAGGGCCGTATAACCGCGGATTGGACGGTCCCTACCGATCCCGTGCGGTGGGTCATCTCGTGGAGACGACCCTCTCGACCGCCCGCTCCGGACCGACACCGTTTCGGCGCTGGCCCGCGCCCACTCGCCCATGTCCGGAAGCGTCCACCACACCGGGACGACCGTCGCCGACCTGGATCGGGCCGTCGACTTTTACACCGAGGTCTTCGACCTGGAAGTCCTCGCGGAGTTCGAATCGTCGGGCGAGAACTTCTCCCGGGGCGTCGGCGTCGAGAACGCCACCGGCCGCTTCGCCCACCTCGACGGCGACGGCACCCGCGTCGAACTCGTCGAGTACGAGCCCGAGGGCGGCGAGGCGGTCGCCGAGTCCGTCAACGACCGCGGCGCCAAACACCTCGGCTTCGGCGTCGACGACGTGGAGGCCTTCTACGAGGGGCTGCCCGACGACGTGGAGACGGTCAGCGAACCCCAGACCTCCTCGACCGGCACGACCATCCTCTTTCTCCGCGACCCCGAGGGCAACCTGATCGAAGTCCTCGACGCGTAGGGATTCGACCCGCGCTCGTGCCCCGCTCTCGCTGGCGACCGCGACCCGCGCCGTCGCAAGAGGTATCCACGAGGGGACCCAGACCACGGGTATGACGTTCGAACCCAACGAGAGCCTCCCGCAGGAGGAGGTCGACGAGCGCGTCGACGAGGCCATCGAGGCCAACGAAGTGGTACTGTTCATGAAAGGCACGGAGATCATGCCCCAGTGCGGCTACTCCGACCGCGCGCTGACGCTGCTCAAGCAGTACCGCGAGGACGTGGAAGTCGTCGACACGCTGGAATCGCTCGACGAGTTCCGCGCCGCCCTCGAACGCCACAGCGACCGCGAGACCATCCCCCAGACGTTCGTCGACGGCGAGTTCGTCGGCGGCAGCGACATCCTCAAGCAGCTCGACGAACGGGGCGACCTCGAACCGAAACTGACCGCCTGAGCCCGGTTCGGCCCGTCCGGCCGTCACGGAGTTTAAGCCCGTCGCGGCCGCCCGTCCGATATGAAGCGCATCGTCAGCACCGACGCGGCACCCGAGGCAGTGGGCGCGTACAGCCAGGCGACCGAGACCGACGATCTGGTCTTCACCGCCGGCCAGATCCCGCTGACCCCCGACGGCGAACTCCTCGACGACGCCGCCATCGACGAACAGACTCAGCAGGCCCTGGAGAACGTCCGTGCCGTCCTCGCCGAGGCCGGCGCCGAGATGACCGACGTGCTGAAAGTCACCGTCTACCTCGATGACATCGATGACTTCGACGCGATGAACGACACCTACGAGACGTTCTTCGACGACGAACCGCCCGCCCGCAGCGCCGTCGGCGTCGAGGAACTCCCCAAGGGCGTCGGCGTCGAGGTCGAGGCCATCGCGGCGAAGTGATGGCCGACGAGGCCGACTCGCCCGGCGACCGCACGACCGGGGGCGACCCGGACTCAGCAGCGACGGCTCCGCGGGAACCGCTGCTCGCCCCCGCGACGAAGGCGAGCCTGCTGTGGGGTGCCGTCGGCGGGCTGGCCTTCCTCGTCCTGGCCCAGGGCTACGAGCTGCTGGGCGATCTGGGTGTCGGCATCGGGCCGAAGGTCGCCGTCGCGCTGGTCGTCGCCGCGGTCACGGCGCTCGCGACGCATCTGGCCCGGGGTCGGCTGCCGGCCGGCGGCGGTCGGTGACCGGCGGACGACCGCCGACCGAGAACGAAAGCCCTTAACCACCCGACCGCGGTATTTCCACCTGAGCCAGGATGGCCGAACGGTAAGGCGCACGCCTGGAAAGCGTGTTCCCTTTGGGATTCTGGGTTCAAATCCCAGTCCTGGCGTACCACCTTTTTCGCGGAGGGGTGGGCAAACCGCGCCCACCCCTCCGCCAAAAACGTGGGCGAAAAAGGCCGAGCGCGCTCCGCGCGCTCGGTGGAAACCGCCCTCGCTTCGCTCGCGCGGTACGTTCCCCGCACCGCCCAGCCGCCGCGACCGCACTTGACCGCCCAGCCGCCGCCACCGCGCTGCTCCTCGCTTTACTCCGCGAACGTCGCGGTCCGCCCGATGTCCAGCCGCAGGAAGACGGGCAGGGTCGCGGCGGCGACGAGGATCTCCAGGCCGCCGGCGACGAGGAACGCCTCGGGGTAGCCGTAGGCGCTCGCGACGCCGCCGCCGACGACGACGCCGGCCAGGAAGCCCAGGCTGCCGAAGATGTTGAACCCGGCCATCGCGACGCCGCGCTCGCGCTCGTCGGCCAGGTCGCTCACGAGCGCCATCGTCGCCGGCGACATCAGCGCCCCGAGGATCCCGACGGCGAGCATCCCGAGGCCGGCGAGTTCGACCGTCGGCGCGCGGCCGACGCCGATGACGACCAGGCCGTAACAGGCGGACCCGGCGACGATGGGGGCGGTGCGCCCGACCCTGTCAGAGAGGATGCCCATCGGGTACTGCAGGAGCGCGAACGGCGCGAAAAAGAGGGCGAGCATCAGCCCGGTGGCGCCGGGGCCGAGTTCGAACGCCGACCGGAAGTACAGCGTGCCGACGAGCGCGAAGAAGCCGGCGGTGAGCCGGTCGAGGAAGCCGAAGGCGTAGGGGACGGCGAGCGTCGGCGTCCCGCGGAGGTTCGCGACGGCGCGGGCGATCGAGTCGCGGTCGCCGGCGGGCGCGCGGTCGTCGACCGCCAGCGCGAGGACGGCGACGGCCGCCAGCAGCGCACTCGCGAGGTAGAGGGGAACGAACGGGCCGACCTCGTACAGCTGGCCGCCCAGGGGAGCGCCCAGGGCCGTCCCGCCGCCGATGGCGGCGCCGGCGGCGGCCATATTCCGGCCGTGACCGCCCTCGAGGTCCATCAGCATCGTCATCGCGAGCGAGAAGGCGCCGATCGTGGCGGCGCCCTGGGCCGCGCGGACGACGAGGACGCTCTCGAAGGAGAGCGCGGTGAACCCGGGCAAGAGGGCGAGCGCGAGATACCCCGCGCTCCCGCCCAGCGCGCCGGCGGCGATGAACGGCGTCCGCCGGCCGGCGCGGTCGCTGGCGGCGCCCCAGACGCCGGCGAAGGCGACGAACGCCGCGAACTCCGCCGCGAGGAACCACATGCTCGCGTCCAGATCCGTCGTCGCGCCGAGCGCGCCGACCAGCCGGTCGACGCCCGGATACAGCAGCACCTGTGCGAGCAGGACGGCGAACACCATCGCCGCCAGCCACGCCCGGTCCCGCGAGTCCGTCATCTACCGGGTCTATGGATCCAGCGGGATATCCTACTGTCGGAAGCGCCCCGCTCCAGGGGAGCCGCCGCGCGCCGCTCAGAACGGCGCGCGCGACCCGTCACGGCCCGCCGACCCCGGAACGCCGTCGTCGTCGAACCCCTCTCCGGGAGCCCCGGCATCGCTCCCGTCGTCGGGTTCGGGCAACTCGCCGGTCTCGACGAGCGTCGTCTCGGCCTCGCGGAGCGCGGCGTTGATCTGGCTCGCGCGCTGGTGCATGGGCGCGACGCGGACGCGCACGAGGTCGAACTCGTGGCGGTCGGCCAGGCCGTTCCACGCGCGTAGCGACCCACGCGTGAGCGTGTCGCTCTGCGGGCAGAAGGCGGTCGTCGGCGTGAACTCCGCACGGAGGACGCGGACTGCGTCGCCCTCGGTTCCGCGGTCCGACTTCTCGGGCGTCGGCAGGTCCTCGACCGCCTCGGGACGCTCGACGGCGTAGCGATAGCCCGCATCGGTGTGGCGCCGGTCGTTGTTGAGCCGCGCGAGGTTGTAGCCGAAGGTCATGTCGTACACCGCTCGCTCCTCGAACAGCTCGCGCGCCAGCCGATGCACCGCGAGATGCTCGCGACCGTCGAGCACGTCGTGACCGTCGAGGAAGTCGCCGGGCGCCGGCGCGTGTCCGGGGACGAACTCGTCGTAGGCGTCGAAGGTGTCGTCGCTCCCGCCGAACGGCGACGGAACGTTGACCATACCTCAGTTTGGGCCGCCGTCCGGCTATGCGTCGTCCCGAACCCGTTCGGGTGCGTTCGGGGGTGCGACGGATGTCGCTACTCGGCGCGGCTGATGTAGACGCGGACCTCGTCGTCGGCGACGCGCTCGGTCTCGTGGGCGAACCCCCGGTCGTCGAGCACGCCGTACAGCGGCTCGGGCTCGAAACTGTTGACGAGTTCGAGCGTGCCCTCCGCGGGGAGCTCCTCCAGCGCGGCCATGATATCGCCGAACGGTTCGCCGTCGATCTCCCGGGCGTCGAGCGTCCGCGTCGAGTCGGTCGGTCCGTCGCTGGCCATACCCGTACTTGCGGGGCCGCGGGCGAGCGCGTTGTGCCGAAGACGTTCGGGCGCCTCCGCCGAACCGGTGCGGCGTGACACTGACGGGGCTGGGACGTGTCGGGTCCCGTATGCAGACGGTCACGGTCTCGCGACGGGTCGACGCCCCGCCCGAGCAGGTGCGCGCCGCGATGGACGACCTGGAGGCGTTCATGCTCGCCGCGGGGTTCACCGAGGTGACCGTCGACGGCGAGGAGATGCATCTGGAGAACCAGGTCGGGCTCGCGACGGTGACGCTCGACCTCCGGATCGTCGAATCGGAGACGGACCTGGCCTACGAACAGGCCGACGGCTTCTTCGAGACCATGGACACCGAGTACCGCGTCGAACCCGTCGACGGCGGGTCGGAGGTCACGGCGACCACCGACTTCGAACTGGACGTGGCGCTCGTCGGGCAGATCCTCGACGCCACCGTCATCAAACGACAGCGCCGCCACGAACTGGAGTCGCAGTTCGACTGGCTGGAATCGGAACTCGCGGGGTAGGCCACCCGGTCGCCGACACGCCGTGCCGCGGTGTCGGGGTGTCGCGGCTCGGATCTACCGCTCGGGGTGGACGGTCCCGTCGAACCCGCCGCGGACGAGCGGCTTGGCGACGTGGCGGCGGGCGCAGGGCGGCACCTCGTACCAGCCGGATTCGATATCTCGCTCGACGGGTACCTCGACCTTCCCGTCGGCGCTGGTCCCGCAGTCCCGACACCGGTAGCCCTGGCCGGCGCCGGCCGACCCCATCGAGCGGCCGCAGTCGGGACAGTCGGGAGTGGCCGGCTCGGTCGTCACCAGTTTCCGGACCGCGAACTTCTCCAGTTTCAGCGTCCCGTCGCTCAGTTCGCCGCAGACGGTCAGCCGGTCGCCGGGCCGCAGCGCCCGCACCCGGTCGCGGAACCGCTTGGTCGGCTCGAAGGCGGCGATATCGGCGGTCTCGCCGTCGTCGCTCCGCAGGGCGGTGAACACGTGCCCGCCCTCGCGCGTCTCGGGCTCGGCGACGACCTCGCCGTCGACCCGGTAGGCCCGGCCCTCGGAGGCGTCGCCGAACCCGTCGACGCGGCGGAGGTGGGCGTCGGTCCCCTGGTTGGTGACGAACAGCGCGCGACTCGCGACCGGTTCGCCGTCGATCGCTTCGGCGACCGACCGCACCGTCTCGGGGTCGTCGCCGCGGATCCCGTGGAGGATCGGGCAGGGCGTCCGCGGGACGCAGACGGGGTAGCCCTCGCCCCGATCCACGGTGTCCCAGGCGTCGGGGGAGGCCGCGTCGGCGGCGGCGAAGACGCTCTCGCGGTCGACCGTCCGGTCGGTCCCCCAGCGCTCGCGCTCGCGGTAGGAGATGCACTCGTAGGTCCAGTCGTCGAACGCGCGCCAGGCGCCGACGGCGGCGAGCGCGCCGATCCGTCCGCGGCCGTTGCCGGCGTGGGCGTGCTCGTAGCCCGCCCGGTCGGCCAGCGCGACGGCGTCGTCGATGTCGTGGTAGTCGCGGACGGCGGCGCGGGCGAACGCGGCGACGGCCTCGGGGACCCCCTCCGGGTCGCCCGGCGCGACGACGACGCCGGGGTTGGTCCGCGGGTCCGCCGTCTCGGCCAGGTCGAGGTGTTCGACGGCGAGTTCGCGCGCGCGCTCGGGGTCGAGGTCGGTGTGGACGGCCAGCGCGGCGTTGCCGCGGGTCTTGTGCTCGACGCCGGGGTTGAGCCGCACGAGGACGCGCCGGTCGACGGTCGCCCCCGCCGCTTCGATGCGCTCGGCGAGCGTGGCGGCGACGAAGGTCGTACACATCCCGCGCTCGCGGGAATCCGTGTCGTCGAGCCCGATGACGGTCACAGGGGCCATTACGCGACCGCGGGCAAACGGGTTTCGAACGAAAAATTCTATATCAATCTATCGGTCGGCGTGAAAAAACGGGGCGCACGCGGATTCTACCGGGGCACAACGCATATATGCGAAGACCTACTTACCTCTCACCATGTCACGGTCGGCACTGGTCGGCAACGTCACCGCGATGTTGGAGGACGCGGGCTTCGTGGTGAGCGAACGCTGTGCCATCCGGCCCAAGAGCTTCGACATCGCGGCCCGCCGCGGGGAGGAGGTCCTCCTCGTGAAGATCCTCGGCAACATCGACGCGTTCGACGGTCACACCGGCGCCGAGATGCGCCGGCTGGGCACGTACCTGGGCGCCACGCCCATGGTCATCGGCCTGCGAACCAGGGACGAGGAACTCAAACCGGGCGTCACCTATTTCCGCCACGGCGTCCCGGTGCTCTCGCCGGACACCGCCATGGATCTCTTCGTCGAGGAGGTCCCGCCGCTCATCTACGCGGCGCCCGGCGGCCTCTACGTCAACATCGACAGCGAGGTGCTCGCGGACGCCCGCGAGGACCGCGACTGGTCGCTCGGGCGGCTGGCGAACGAACTCGGCGTCTCCAGGCGGACGGTCTCGAAGTACGAGGACGGCATGGACGCCTCCGTCGAGGTCGCCAGCCAGCTGCAGGAACTGTTCGACGAACCGCTCACCTCGCCCGTCGAGGTTCTCGAGGGCGCCGAGGAGGTCCGCGAGGACGAGGAGACGCCCGAGGACCCCGAGGTCGACCCCGAAGACGAGCCCATCGTCGCCGTCCTCACGCGGGTCGGCTTCGACGTCCATCCCACCGACAGGGCCCCGTTCAAGACGGTCAGCGAGAACGAGCGCCGCGAGGAAGAGATGCTGACCGGCCACTCCGAGCTGACGAAGACCGCCGAGAAGCGCGCCCGTATCATGTCCTCGGTGGGCAGGGTCACCCGGACGCGGTCGGTGTACGTCGTCGAGCGCGCGACCAGGAAGTCCGTCGAGGGCACCGCCATCGTCGAGGAAAGCGAGATGGAGAACATCCAGGAGGCCGACGAGCTCCGGGACATCATCCGCGAACGGGCGGACATCGAAGGCAGTTCGGCGTAGGCGGTCGTTCTCGACGCCGTCAGATACCGCACCGTCCAGCGCCGCCTCTAGCCCCGCCCCTCCAGCGCCGCTCGGTCCAGCGCCGCTCAGTCCGCGGGCTGGCGGGGTCCGCGGTGTCGCTCGTCGTCGTCGTTCGCTCGCCTGCTGGCGACGATCTGGCTGGCGACGAACGGCGCGGCGACGATGGCGCCGGCCAGGCCCCACAGCGAGGTCTCGAAGAGGTCGATCCCCGCGCCGCCGCCGCTCGCCGCGGCGGGGTTGCCCACCACGACGGCGCCTTTCATGCCCGCCATCCGGTGGGGCGCGCAGACGTACTTCACGACGCCCTCGCCGTCGAGTTCGAGCGCGTAGGTGTCGCCCTCCGACCCCTGCATCGGGCTCTCGAAGTCGTGGCTCTCGCCGACGACGTTGTGCTGGCCGCCCTCGCCCGTCCACTCCCAGACGACCGTCGTCCCGGGGTCGACCCGCACCGCCGCGGGGCCGAACGCGAAGGGCCCGTCGTTGCCCTGGGCGCCCACCTCGATGGTCACCTCGTCCTGGCCGGTCATGTCGACCGTGCCGTCGTAGTTGCCGACGCCGTCGAACCACCCCTCGTAGTCCGGTTCGACGAAGTCGCCGCTCCCGCCGGACCCACCGCCGCCGGACCCGCTCCCGCTGGTCTCGTTGCCGGCGCCGCTCCCGCCGGCCGGCGTCGCCGTCGAACTCCCCGAGGGGACCGTCACGTCGGCGTCGCCGACGATCACCGCGCCCTTCATGCCCATCGCCCTGTGCGGGCCGCAGACGTACTTCGAGACGCCCTCGCTCTCGAAGGTGTGGGTGAACGTGGCGCCGGCATCGCTGATATACTCGCTCTCGTAGCTGCCGTCCTCGGCGACGACGTTGTGGGGCGTGCCCTCGCCCGTCCACTCCCAGACGACTTTCGTCCCGGGGTCGACCCGCACCGCCGCGGGGCCGAACCCGAAGGCGCCGCCGTTGCCCGAGACGCCGACCTCGACCGTGACCTCGCTCTCGCCCGTCTCGTCGACGACGCCGTCGACGTTGCCGACGTTCGAGAACCAGTCGGAGAGATCCGTCGACTGGGCGGCCGCCGGCCGCGCGCCCATCGCGGCCAGCCCGCCGGCCGTCGCCCCGATAGCGAGGGTCTTCATGGCGTCGCGACGCCCCTCGTCGATACCGTCGTCCGTGCTCATACACGACCGTTGCCGCCTTCTCCAAATAACCCCCCTCGGGCGTTCCCAGGCTCCGGGAACGCCGCCGGGTGGCGGCGAACGTGTTCGGCCCGCTCCTCTCGGGGCGAGAACCCGCGTCGCCCCTTATCCGTGCGGTCCACTCACATCCGGGTGTGAACCGGCCATGACTCCCAAATCCACCCGTCGGACGTTCCTGAAGACCGGCGCCGCGGCGGGCGCCGCGGCCGTCGCCGGCTGTGCCGGCGAGATCCCCGACGACAGGGTCACCGTCACCGAGGTCGACAGCGCCCCGCGGTCGCTCGACGCCCCGAAGGAGCCGACGGTCGACCGGGTCGCCGCCGACCCGACGGCGATCCCCGACCCCGTCGACCGCGAGGAGTCCGCCACGGTCGAGGCCGAACTCACCACGCGGGAGGTGACCGCCGAGATCGAGGACGGCGTCACCTTCGAGTACATGACCTTCGACGGCCAGATCCCGGGGCCGATGATCCGCGCTCGCGTCGGCGACACGGTCGACCTGACGGTCCACAACGCCGAAGACAACCGGATGCCCCACAACGTCGACCTCCACGCGGTCCGTGGCCCGGGGGGCGGCGCCGAGGCCACGAACGTCGCCCCCGGCGAGACCGAGCGGGTCCGGTTCAAAGTGACCTACCCGGGCGCGTTCATCTACCACTGCGCGGTCGCCAACATGGACTACCACATCTCCTCGGGGATGTTTGGCATCATCCTCGTCGAACCGGAAGGGGGCCTCCCCGAGGTCGACCGGGAGTTCTACCTCGGCCAGCACGAGGTGTACACCGACGGCGAGACCGGCCAGGAGGGCCACCACACCTTCGACATGGGCGCGATGGCCCGCGAGGAGCCCACCTACGTGCTCGTCAACGGCGAGAAGTACGCCGTCACGCCGGACAACTACGGCGCGATGGCCGCCGAGACGGGCGAGACGGCGCGGGTGTACTACTGCGTCGGCGGCCCGAACCTCGCCAGCTCGTTCCACCCCATCGGGAGCGTCTGGGACGAGGTCTACCCCCAGGGCGGGCTGGGCGGCCGGCCACAGCGGAACATCCAGACGACGCCGGTCCAGCCGGGCAGCACCGCCATCGCCACGATGCACTACCCCGTCCCCGGCCCGATCAAGCTCGTCGACCACGCCCTCTCCCGGGTCGCCCGCAAGGGCGCGATGGCCGTCGTCGGCGTCGAGGGCGAGGAGAATCCCGAAATCTTCGACCCGAACCCCGACGGCTGACCGACCGTCTCGGCGGTCGCCGTCGAGGACACGACCGCGGGCGACGGTCGCCGGTGATGCGGCCAGACATGTGAACACTCAAGCATCAGCCGGCGGGAGGGCGGGTATGGACGCCGACCCGACGTTCTACGACGACCGGCTCGCCGCGGAGATGGACCGCGGCGAGTTCGTCCTCGCGGTCGTCACCGCGACCAAGCCCGACTTCTACAAGCAGGCGCCCGTCGTCGCCGCCGCCCGCGAGCGCGGCCTCCCCTGTTTCGTGGTCCACACCGGCCAGCACTACGACGACCTGCTCGGCCACGGCCTCGAAGAGTACGACCTCGAACCCGCGATCGCCGCCGATCTGGGCATCCGCGGCGACCTGAGCGAGAAGACCGCCCAGACGATGCTCGCGGTCAAGCAATTGGCCGACCGCCTCGACGAGTGGCCCGATACGACCGTCCTCCCGCTGGTCCACGGCGACACCCACGCCGCCGCTATCTTCCCGCAGGCCTGGCTGTTCGCCACCAACCAGCAGGTCGCACACAACGAGGCCGGCCTGCGCGCGATGGCCCCAGACTACGACGCCGTCCCCGACACGGACGAGGGCTACCCCGACCCCGCGGCGCTCGTCGACGCCCAGTGGGACGGCGAGTGGTCGGTCGACCGCACCGAGCCGTTCCCCGAGCAGTACGACACCTTCGTCGGCTCCGCCGCCGCCCGCTACCAGTTCGCCCCCGTCGAGCTCAACCGCGAGCACCTCGAATCGGAGGGCTACCCCCGCGAAGTCGACGGTGACGAGCGCGTCCCCGTCGTCGGCAACTCCGTCGTCGACGCCATCGACATGAAGGCCGACCACGACGGCGAGAGCGTCTTCGACGTGTATCCCGTCCTCGAAGCGCGTGACGACTGGGTCCGCGTCGACATCCACCGCCGCGCGAACCTCCTCCCCGGCCGCTTCCGGGCGCTCGTCGAGGGCGTGATCGCGCTGGTCGAGGACGGCTACAACGTCAACTTCGTCGAACTCACGGCGACGCGCCACGCGCTGGAACGGCACGGCTACCGCGACCGCTTGCAGCGCCTGGCCGACGAGCGCGAGAACTTCCTGTTCACCGGTCTCTGGAAGAAACACGCCCACGTCTACGAGTTCCTCCGCTCGGGGCAGTGTCTCGCCGAGTTCACCGACTCGGGCAGCATGCAGGAGGAACTCAACTACATCGACGAGGCCTGCTGTCTCACCGCCCGCTTCAACACCGACCGCCCCGAGACCGTCTTCGACGCCGAGACGAACCTGCTCGTCCCGCCGGTCTCCGGCGAGTTCGTCCACGAGACGGTGACTCACGCCCTCGAGACCGACGCCGTGCGCGAGCGCCTGCAGTCCGGCCCCGACCTCTACGGCGAGGACGTGGGCGAGCGCATCGTCGACTACCTCGCCGAGCGCCGCGACGCCGATGTCTTCGAGTGGTCCCACGAACGGCAGGGCTTCGACGATCTGGACGGACAGTCCGTCGACTACCTGTAGCGGCGCGGATCGGCGTCGAAGGCGGTGTAACGGCTGAAAACGGCGGAAACCACTCTAGCTACCGTACTCTTCTTCGAGGTACTCGACGATATCGTCGCTCTCGGGCATGCCCTCGACGTCGTTCTCGGGGTCGACGAGGACGGGGACGCCCGTCTGGCCGCTCACGTCCTCGACCTCGGTCCGCTCGGAGTGCGACCGGGGGACCATGTGCGACTCGTAGTCCAGATCGAGTTCGTCGAGCTTGCTCGTGACCTTCGCGCAGTAGGGACAGCCTTCGAGTTCGTACAGTTCGAGGTTTGCCATCGCTCCGACTTGGGGATCCACGGTAAAAGGGCCAACGGTCGTGTGTACCCGCGGCGCAGGAGCGGACCGGGGCGAGCGGGGCGTCGACGGACCGGTCCGACGCCGCTCAAAGCCAGGTTGAAGCTTACGGGGGTGGTATTTGTGTCCCGACTGACGATCCGAGTGCGATGAGAGACGACCGCCACCCTGACCGGTCACCCGCGACCGGCCTCCACGACGGACGCATCGCCCGTAGACAGCCCCGCGACGCTCGCGACCACCTCGCGGAGGTGGTCGAATGAGCCTCCTCGCCGGCGAGGACGGACTCTCCGCACGAGTGCGCCGCAGTGCGCGGCCCGCCTTCCTCGCGCTCCTCGTCGCGACGCTGGTCACGAGCCCGCTGGCCGGCGTCGTCGCCGCCGGTGCGGCGACCGCCCCCTCCTTCGAGGAGTCGATCACGACGGTTCAGCAGGGCGAGACGGCCGAGATCGCGATCAACACGACGGGCGCGAGCGGCGAGCCCGTCCAGTTCGTGGTCGGCGACGCCGACGCCGAGGACCAGAACTTCGAGGCGCGCGCGACGGTCACCGACGCCGACGGCGACGGGACCGTCGTCGTCCGCTTCGACACCGACGCCGTCGACGAGGGCGGCCCCGAGTCGTATCTCACGGTCGCCGGCGACGACACCATCGAGAACCGGACGGAGCTCGCGGGCACCGACGACCCGCTCGCGCCGACGGCCTACGACCTCACGCTGGGCGACCCCGCCGACCCGACCGCGATCGGCACGCTGGCGCTGCTGAGCGCCGACGGCGAGTCGCCCGGCGACGGCGAGACGGCAACGCCGCGCCCGGAGCACGACGGGACGACCATCGACACGACCGACGGCGAGGTCCGCGTCGCCCCCGAGGTCGGGCAGACCATCGCCGGCGAGACGACGCTCGACGCCGGGACGCCCGTCTCCGTCCGGGTGGTGTCCGACTCGCCGTCGTCGCCGTTCCTCGTGACGGCCGAGGCGACGGTCGACGACGACGGCACCTTCGAGGGCACGTTCGACTTCAGCGACATGCCGTCCGGGACGCCCATCGACGTGAGCGTCCGCACCGACGACCGCTTCCTCACCGCCGAGTCGGGTCGGATCGTCGACTGCGAGCCCGAGTGTCCGACGGGGACGGCGACCGCCGGTGGTGACGACGGCGAAGCCGCGTCGGGCACGCCGTTGAGTACCGACGAGATCCAGGTCCGGAGCCCCGTCCAGGTCGCCCAGGGCGACGTGGCGCGGGCCCCCGTCACCTTCGGCGACGCCGACGCGCTGACGGTCACCCTCGGCGACGAGGAAGCGGTCAACTACGAGACGACCGCGGTCGTCCGCGACACGAACGGCGACGGCCGCGCGGTCGTCGTCGTCCGGACGGATGCGGCCGACGACGCCGACCGGCCCGTCCTCGCCGTCGCCGAAGCCGGCGAGACCCGGCCGGCGAACGTCACGAGCGAGACGACCCTCGACGGCGCGCTCGACCCGTTCGAGTACGACATCTCCGTGTCCGCCGGCACCGCGGCCGACGGCGAACCCGACGCCATCGGGACGCTCGTCGTCCTCGCCGACGACGGGGGCGCGGGCGGCGACGCCTCGACGGCCACCGCCGACGACCCGCCCGCCGACCCCGCCGGCCCCAACGGCGCGACGGTCGCCGCCGATGGCGGGTCCGGCTCCCCGCTCACCGGCCTCGCCGCGCTCGCGGTCGGCGGCCTGATCGCCTTCGGCGGCGTCGCCGTGTTCCTCGGCTTCGTCCGGAACTGACCGCCGCCCGGTCGCCGCTCCGCTCTCTTCTGTTCCCCTTCTCCGACCTTCTTCCCACCTTCTCCGCTCTCCTCTGTTCCCCTCCTCCGCTTCCCGTGCGCCGTTCCTTTCCCGCACCTCACGGTGCCTCGCCGCTGGCGCCGGTCGTCGTTCGACTCCGGGGTCGTCGGAACAGGCGGCGGTCGCGCCGCTCGGTGTTGTCGCCGAGCGAATGCGGACCGTGCCGACGGCGGGAGCCGTCGGGCCTACCGGTCGAGCGCGAGGGCCGCGAGCGCGGCCACCGCGAGACAGACGAAGAAGAAGAGGACGCCGGGTTCGACCACGTCGAAGACGACCCAGGCGAGCGAGCCGGGCTCGCCGACGGTCGCGTTGGGACTCGCGGGACCGGCGCCCGAGCCGCCGATGGAGGGGCGGGCGACCCGTTCGGCCCCCCACTGGACGAGCAGGGCGGCGACCCCGAGCAGGCCGATCCCGCCGACCACGTCGGTCAGCGTGCGCTGGACGCGCGGGCGCATCTCCTCGTTCCCGACGATCACCAGCGGGTCGCTCGCCGGGCCGTAGACGGTCATCTCGTTGCCCTTCTCGGAGTAGCGGCTGTCGACGGGCTCGACCAGGCCGGCGGCTTCGAGGTTCGAGACGTGGTAGTGGACGTTCTGGACGGACGTGTCGACGGCGTCGGCGATCTCCGAGGCGGTGCGCGGCCGCTCGAACAGCGCCCGGTACACCGCCCGGCGCGTGTCCGTCGCGAGCGCGTCGAGCACGTCGTCGGTCTCCTCGCCCTCGACGTCGAGGACCCGCAGTCGCTCGTCGCTGGTCGCCGTCCGGTCCTGGATCCGCTCGATGAGTCCCGACATCTGTCCGTATCGGTCCTTCCCTCGCTCCCCATATAGCCCTGCCCGAAGGTTAAATCCCGCTTTGAACGGTCGTCGTCGGTCGGTAGCGAAACCTCCGACCCGCTCACGGGGCTCAGAGCCGCGGCGCGACGTCCGCACCGAGGCGCTCGACGCAGTCGACCATCGCGTCGGTGCCGATCCCGGGGTAGTAGGTCCGTAGAATGACGTGGACGTCGTCGCCGAGCGCCTCGCCGTAGCGCTCCAGTTCCGCGACCACGTCGTCGGGCGTCCCGAAGACCGCGTCGTCTCTGAGTTCCGAGCGGCGCTCCTCGGGGAGTTCGTCGATCGCCTCGCCCTCGTACCACTCGGCGTAGCGCCGCTGGAGGTAGAAGTAGCCGTCGCGCATCGACTCCCAGGCGTCCTCGCGGGAGTCACCGACGAACCCGTGGGCGAGGACGTACACCTGGAACTCGCCGTCGAGACCCTCCTCGTCGCGGACGCGGCGGATGTCCTCGACGCGCTTTCGAACGCCCGCCAGCGACAGCGAGGAGGGCGCACACCAGCCGTCGCCGACGCGGGCGGCCCTGCGCACCGCGGGCCTGGCGGCGCCGCCGAGGAATATCGGCGGGCCGCCCGCGGGTTTCGGCGTCACGGTCGTCCCTGGGTCGATGTCGTGGAACTCGGCGTCGACGCCGACGGGGCCCTCGGACCACGCGCCCCGCAGGAGGTCCACGGTCTCCTCGGTGCGGGCGACTCGCTCCTCTTTCGGGACGCCGAAGTTCTCGAACTCGGCGTCGCGGTAGCCGATGGAGCAGCCGACGGCGAGGCGCCCGTTCGACAGCAGGTCGACGGTGGCGGCGTCCTCGGCGAGGCGGACCGCGTCGTACAGCGGCGCGAGGGCGATGCAGGTACCGATCGTCACGTCGTCGGTGGCCGCGGCGAGCGCGCCCAGCGCGGGCATCGTCCCCGAGAGGTAGCCGTCGTCGGTGAAGTGGTGTTCGGAGGCCCACGCCGACGCGAGGCCGGCGTCGTCGATGGCGCCGCCCAGTTCGAGCAACTCGTCGTAGATCGCTTCGTGCGACCGGTCGTCGTCCGGGCGGCGCTGGCAGGTGAACAGGCCGGTACCCAGATCCATACCCCCGAGTAGGGGCCGGCGTGTGAAATACTCCCACGATGGGAGTGAACAGTTATCTCCACCGGGCGCGTAGGTCACTCGAAGACGCGCTGGCGGCCGTCGATCCCGGACGCCGGCGCCGACACTCGCAGTATGGTCGGCCTACACACGCACGTCCAGACGCTCGCTTCCTACCTGAGCGAACGCGTCGGACGGCGGGGCGGACGCGCGGCGCGCGGCCGGTCGGAGCCGGCGCGACTCGCCGACGAGCGGCCGCTCCGCGCGGACGGCGGGTTCGACCGGATGCTGGAGAACCCGTCGCTCGTCGCGGCGGCGCTGGACTCGCTGGACGACGTGTTCTACGTCTACGACACCGACGCGAAACTGGTCGCCTGGAACCGGCGGCTCAACGACGTGTTCGACACGACCGACGCGGAGTTGCGGGGGACCCACGCCGAGGAGTTCTTCATCGAGGCCGACCGAGAGCGGGTCCGCGAGGCCGTCGCCGAGGTGTTCGACGAAGGGGAGACCACGGTCGAGGCGCGGGTGAAGACCGCCGGCCCGGTCGTGCGCTTCCAGCTGTCGGGCCACCGCCTCGTCGACGACGACGGGCGCGTCGCGGGGTTCAGCGGGATCGGCCGCGACGTGACCGAGAACCACGAGCAAGCGGTCCGGCTCTCGCTGCAGAACGAGCGCCTGGAGTCGTTCGCCAACGTCGTCAGCCACGACCTGCGCAACCCGCTGCAGGTGGCCATCGGCCTCGTCGACGTCGAGCGCCGCGACCGCGACTCGGACCGCCTCGACCGGGTCGCCGACGCGCTCGACCGGATGGACCGGATCGTCAGCGACGTGCTCACGGTCGCGCGGGAGGGCAGCGACCTCGAAGACCCGACCTCGGTCGCCCTGGCAGTCGTCGCACGGGACGCCTGGGAGACCGTCGACACGGGGGCGGCGACGCTGGACGTGCGGACCCAGACCGCCGTCGAGGGCGACCCCGACCGGCTCGACCGGCTGTTCGCGAACTGCTTCCGGAACGCCGTGGAGCACGGCTCCACGAACCCTCGGTCGCAAGCTCCCGAGGACGCCGTCGAGCACGGCTCGACGAGCAGTCGGCCGGAGGCCGACGACGCCGTGGAGCACGGCGGCGACGGCCTGACCGTCTCCGTCGTCGACACCGAACGGGGCTTCGCAATCGAGGACGACGGCGTGGGCATCCCGGTCGACGACCGCGAACGGGTCTTCGACGCCGGCGTCTCCCGGAGCAGCGACGGCACCGGCTTCGGCCTCGACATCGTCCGGACCGTCGCCGAGGCCCACGGCTGGACGGTCACGGTCGGCGAGAGCGAGACGGGCGGCGCCGCCTTCGAGTTCGACCTCGGCCTCGTCGAACCGTCGGCCGACGACGACTGACTGGGCGACCGACCCGCGCCGAGAGCGCGCGCTACCGCGCTCCGCTCAGTAGTCGATAGTCGTGATCTCGGCGACGGGCCACTGGCTCAACACCTCGACGCCGTCGTCGCGGACGACGACCATCTCCTCGACGCGGACGCCCTGGCGGTCGGCCGGCGCCTGGGTCTCGACGGCCATCGTCATGCCTTCCTCGATCTCGATGGGGTGGTCCGGCGAGACGCCGCGCCAGATCAGGGGTACTTCGTAGAGCTGCAGGCCCAGCCCGTGGGCCCAGTGGTTCGTCGTCAGTTCCCAGTGCTCGTCGGCGCCGTACCACTCGGCGTGTTCGCCCGCCATGTCGGGGAACGCTTCGGCGATCTCGTCGGTCGTCACCCCGGGCTCGATCCGGTCGAGGACGCGATAGAGGTTCTCGACGGCCGTCTCGTAGGCGTCGCGCTGGGCGTCGGTGGGTTCGCCCAGCGAGAACGTCCGGTAGTAACAGGAGCGGTAGCCGAGATACCCGACGTTGTAGAAGTCGGCGTAGAGCAGGTCGCCGGGCCGCATCGCCCGGTCGGTCGTGTTGGCCTGGTGTTTCGGCCAGGTGTTCGGGCCCGAGGTGAGGTAGCCGCCGCCGACCGTCGCGCCGTGACGATACAGTTCCCGGACCGCCTCGCCCCACACTTCCGACTCGCGGGCTCCCGGTTTCGCGCTCTCGGTGATCCGCTGGAAGCCCGCCTCGCAGACCGCGGCGACCTGCCGGAGACACTCGACCTCGTCGCGGGTCTTGGTCTTCCGGGCGTCGTGCATGAGATCGACCGCCGGTTCGACGCGGGTCTCGATCCCCCGGTCGTCGAGCGCGTCGTGGAGTCGTCGGGCGCCCACGTCGACGCCGAGCGGCAGGTCGTCGACGCCGTATTCGGCCATCGCTTCGGCCACGAGGTCGGCCATCTTCCCCGCGAGGAAGGCCCGGGCGGAGTCGCTGCCCGAGGCGCGCGGGACGTTGCCGAGACCCGGCGCGGCGTGGCGGATATCGTCGAGCCACGGGCAGTTGTAGCGCTGGTTGGCTGCGTGGTCGGCGGTGTCCCAGTGGACCACGTCGCCCGCCTCGGTCAGCAGCGTGTAGTGGTCCGCGCCGCTCCCGCCGGTCATCGCCAGCCCCGTCACGTAGCGGATGTTCGGGTCCGAGACGAGCAACAGCCCCCCCAGCGGCGAGTCGTCGAGGCGGTCGAGCGCCCGCTCGTAGCGCTCGCGGCGCATGCGCTTCACGTCGATGCGTTCCTCCCAGTCGACCGCCATCGTCCCCCGCGTCCCCGCCATGTACTCGCGGTCGTGCATACGGGGGCTACGGCCGTCGACCCCATCAAGTTACGGCAAAAATTGCGAGGAGGGATGAAGCGTCACTCGGAGGGGTCGGGCGTGATCGGTCGCGTCTCGGTCGCCGTGGGCGTCGGCGGGTCGACGGTAACGGTCCGTTCCCGGTAGTCGCTGCGCCAGATGAGGTCGAAGCGAAGCGTCCGCGCGCCGTCGCCGCTCGGGTACTCGACGACGAGATCGCGTGCCCAGGTCGCGGTTTCGCCGGCGGCGACCGGGAGCCTGAGCCCCGCGACTGGGCCGTACGCCGGCCAGTTTCGGTTGACCGCCGCGACGAAGGTGCCGGCCACGTCGGCGGTGTTGGCGACCTCGAACCGAACGGTGACCGACTCGCCCGGTTCGGCCGTCTCGGGCGCCGTGAACGACCGCACCTCGAAGGACGCCGGCGGTCGTGCCAGCGCCGCGAGCGCGTCGTCGGCCAGCCAGGACTCGCCGCCTGGCCACGAGAGCCGCACCTCGTCGGCGTCGAGCGGCTTCGGCAGGCGGACGACGACCCAGCCGGCGAACGCGTCGCGGTCGGGGAGATACGGCCCGCCGAGGTCGAACAGCCCCCACCGCTGGGGTCCCACGTCCGTCGTCGCGCGATAGGAGACGCCGTCGGCGACGAGTTCGATCTCCTCGACGGGCGGTGCAGTCTCCGGATCGCCGGCCAGCAGGGCGACGACGAACTGCTCGTCGCGGTCACCGTAGACCCCGAGCGAATCGGGCGAGTTCGGCGCGGCGAGTTCGGGGACCACGAGCGTCTCGTCGACGAAGTCGGCGTTCGCTCCGGCGTCGGTTCCAGGTTCGGTGCCGTCCGTGGTCCCGGTCGGCGGCTCGCCGGCGGTCTCGGGCGGTGCGGTCTCGGTCGGCGTCCCCGTGGGTGTCGCGGACGGCGACCCGTCGCCCGCGCCGTCCGAGTCGCCCAGACAGCCCGGGAGGGCGACGGCGCCGGCCGCGAACCCGGCGAGGACCTCGCGTCGATTCATACCCGAACGGTCGGGCGTCCCGGATAAGGGCCTTCAGAAGGGTACAGGGGGCGTTTGAACGACCGCCGTGTCGCTACTCCACGGGTCGTCCGGCAAGTATCGCCGGAAGGTACATCCGGCGGCCGGTCCGTGTGTGAGATATGTACAAACACATCGCGCTGCTCGTCCGGCGCGAGGGGGAGCGCCACGACGAGTTCCGCGAGCGGTGGCTCGACGAGCGCGCGCCGCAGGTCCGCGAGATCGACGGCGTCGTGCGTCACCACACCGTCGTCCCGACCGGCCCCGAGGTCGCCGAGTTCGACGGGATCGCCGAGCTGTACTTCGAGTCGCTGGATGATCTGGACGCCGCCGTCGGCTCGATCGGCGCGCGCGGCGACGACCATTTCGCGGCCGGGGAACCGCGGCGGTTCGACGGCGAGGAGGTCGTTCGGAAGGACGAGACCGGGGGCGACACCGACGGGCTCTACAAGCACTCGGCGTTTCTCGTCCGGAAGCCGGGGACGAGCCACGACGACTTTCGCGACTACTGGGAGACCGAGCACACGCCGCTGGCCCGTGACATCGAGGGCGTCGTCCGCTATCACACGGTGTACCCCGTCGACCCCGAGAGCGCCGCGTTCGACGGCGTCGCGGAGCTGTACTTCGAGTCGCTGGCGGACCTGTACGACGCGCTCGGCTCGCCCGGATCGCGGGATTACGACCCGAGCAAGGAGGTGGCCGCGGCCGCCCGCGCGGACGTGGATAACTTCCTCGCCGTCGAGGACCGGCCGCGGCTCATCGGCCGCGAGACCGTCCAGTTCGACGCGACCGACGCCGAGGGGTACTGATGGTCGACGACGAACGCGGCCACGACGGCGACGACGCGGCCGATTCGACCCGAAACGAGGGGAGCGAGTACGAGCGGCAGGTCCGCGACGCGTTCCCGGAACTCGACGCGGTCACCGACGAGGACCTCCGCGATCGGGTGGTCGAGGCGTGGGTCCTGGGGCTCCGCCGGGGCGGCTGGCGCGATATCCGCGACGTGCCCTACGCCTGGAACATCAGCGAGGTGAGCAACGTCGAGCACACCCGCGGGGTGACCGAGATCGCTGTCGAGACTGCCGCAGTCCAGCGAAATCGCCACGGCGCCGCGGTCGACACCGACACCGTCGTCGCGGCCTGCCTGCTCCACGACGTGGGCAAGTGCTACGAGTACGTCGACCACGTCGACGCCGACCTGGTGGATCCGGACCCGCGCTACGCCGGCGAGACGATCCCCCACTCGCTGTCGGGCTACGCGCTCGCCCACGAGGTCGGCTGCCCGGTCGCAGTCCAGCGAGCGATCCCCCACTTCCTCGGTGAGGTGCCCGACCGAACGCTCGAAGCGGAACTCGTCACGGGCGCGAACGCCGCCTCCTCGAACGCCATCACCCAGGCGACGATGGGGATCACGCTCGACGAGTGGGTCGAACAGTACTCCCAGACGAGCGGCTGACCGGGCCACCGCGGGACGGATCGGCGGGACCGGTCGGGCCGAATCAACCGCCTACCGCCGGGTTGGCCGACCGTACCGGGGATAGCGCGCGGATTACAATTCGAGGGCGAGCCGTCGGACCGCCACATGGACCGAAAACTGACGGCGGTCGCGCTGGCGGGTATCGTCCTGTTGAGTTCCTTCGGCGTCGCGAGCGCCGCGTTCCTCGGGAGCGCCCAGGCGGGCAACCAGGCGTCGACGGTCTCCGTCTCGGCGACGGGGTCGGTGACGGCCGAACCCGACAGGGCCGTCGTCGACGTCGCCGCGACGGCGGAAGCCGACAACGCCACGGCGGCGACGGACCGGCTCGCGGACACCGTCACGACGCTCCGCGACGCCCTGACCGACGAGAACCTCTCGGTCGAATCGGTCGATACGACGAGCTACTCGGTGTTCCAGCGCACCGACAACGGGACGACCACCTACGTCGCCCGGCAGTCGTTCGCGGTGACGACCGACGATACGGACGCGGCCGGCGCCGTGATCGACACCGCCGTCGCCAACGGCGCCACCGAGATCGGCGGCGTCGCCTTCGCGGTCTCCGAGGACCGCCGCCAGGAGCTGCGCGCCGACGCCATCGACGAGGCGGTCGACGACGCCCGCGCCCAGGCCGAGGCCGTCGCCGACAGCACCGACCTCGCGCTCGGGAACGTCCGCTCCGTGTCGACGGGCGACGGGAGCGGCTTCCTCGTCCAGCGGGCCGCCGACGCGGGGACGACGGTCGAACCCAGCCCCGTCAGCGTCTCGGCGACCGTGGAGATCACCTACAACGCGACCGCGGAGTGAGGGCCGCACTGACCGTATCCGAAGTATGACGATGGATACGCACCGTTAGAGCGGGTCGAGTCCCCGCTCCTCGCGGAGGACGGAGACGTACTCGGCGATGCCGGCTTCGAGGTCGTACTCGGGGTCGTAGCCCAGGTCCTCGCGGGCCGGCGCGATGTCGAGCGTCTGGGTCCACGGCAGTTCGCCCTCGTCCGAGACCGATATCTCGGCGTCGGGCACCACCTCGCTTACCGCCTCGGCGGCCTCCCGAACCGTCGCGCACTCGCCGCGGACGTTGTAGATACGCCGCGAGAGCTCCGATTCGTCGGCGAAGGCGGCTTTCCGGAACGCCTGCGCGACGTCGCGGACGTACTGCCAGTCGATCACCTGGTCGCCGTAGTCGACGGAAAACGACTCGCCGAGGGCCGGTTTCTCGATCAGGTCGATCAGGAACGCGGAGCCGCCGGTCTCGCGGTAGGGGCCGTACGCGACCGTCGGCCGCAGCCCGACGTGGGAGACGCCGTACTCCTCCCCGTAGACGCGGGCCTGGTGTTCGTTGTACTCCTTGGTCGCGCCGTAGAGCGTGTCCGGGTACACCAGGTCGTCCTCGGTGACCCAGCCGCCGCGGTCGTTCGACTCGTAGCTCTCGGGCGGCGCGTACACCGCCGCCGAGGAGGCCCAGGCGACCCGCTCGACCTGGTCGGGGAGGGTGCGAGCGGCCTCGAAGACGTTGTTCGTCCCCTCGCAGTTCACTTCGAGGGCCGCCCGCGGGTTCGCCTCGGCCCCGTCGGTCAACAGCGCCGCGAGGTGGACCACGTGCGTCGCCCCCGTCTCCCGGACCGTCCGGACGACCGCCGTGGGGTCGGTCACGTCGCCGCCGATCACCTCGACCTCGTCGGCGACACCCAACTTCGCCAGCCGGGTCTCCTCGGTCGACAGGTCGAACGCGACCACGTCGTGACCGTGTTCGACCAGGTCGGCGGCGACGTACGCCCCGATGAAGCCGGTCCCGCCGGTCACCAGTACCGTTGCCATACCGCACGTTCGCCGACGAACTGAAAAAAGTTGCCGCAAGATCCGGTGCTGACGTTTATCCCGGAGAGCGCGACCACCTCCGAGCATGCACTGAGAGCCGCCGCGGAGCGGGGAGCGGTCGCGCGGCGCGCCGCTCCGCGGGTCGAAGCCGCCGCCTGTTCGCCCCGATTGCGTCACGAGCCCCCGCTACTCGTGGAGGCCGCCGACCTCCTCGTAGAACGACGACGCCAGTTGCTCGGCCATCTGCTCGTCCCGGTCGATGCGCACGTCGACGACGGTGGGGCGGTCGTCGGCCGTCGCGTCGGCCAGCGTCGGCTTCAGGTCCTCGGGCGCCGTCACGCGGACGCCGCGGGCGCCCATCGCCCGGGCCACCGCGACGAAGTCCGTGTCCGGGAACTCGGTGCCCGGCAACTGGTCGTCCATCTGGCGGACCATCCCGAGCGACGTGTCGTTGAGGACGACGAACGTCGGCGCGACGCCCTGCTGGACCGCCGTCTCGACGGCGGTCATCGTCATCGCGAAGCCGCCGTCGCCCGCCACCGCGACGGCGTCGCGGTCGGTCACCAGCGCCGCGGCGACCGCGGCCGGCGCGGCCCACCCCATCCCGCCGACGCCGCCGCTCCCGAAGTACGTCCGCCGGGCGGGCGTCTGGAGGTAGTTGAGCAGCCAGAAGCGGTTGTTGCCCGAGTCGGCCGTCACGATACTCTCGGCGTCGACGACCGACTCGACCGCCGCGACCGCCCGCTGGGGCTTGATGGGCACCGCCTCGGAGTCACAGGCCGGCGCGGTGAAGTCCTCGCGCGCCTCGGCCGCGCGGTCGAGCGCCCAGGTCGACTCCTCGGCTTCCTCGCCGTCGGGAAGTCGGTCGGCCAGCGCCGCCAGCGTCGCCCGCGCGTCGCCGATCAGGCCCACGTCGGCGGGGTAGACCCAGCCGGCGTTGCGCGAGTCCGCGTCGGCGTGGCAGATCGTCTGCTCGTCCGGTCTGATGAACGACGCCGCGGCCCAGTTGGTGTCCATCGGGTTGAGCCGGCAGCCGACGACGAGCAGCACGTCGGCCTCGCTGACGACGCGGTTGGCACCCTCGTGGCCGAACGACCCGACGACGCCGACGGCTCGTTCGTGAGTCTCCGCGATCGTCGACTTGCCGAGGTAGGAGGTCGCGACGGCCGCGTCCGCCGCCGCGGCGAC
Source organism: Halosimplex pelagicum (assembly GCF_013415905.1). Classification (GTDB taxonomy): domain Archaea; phylum Halobacteriota; class Halobacteria; order Halobacteriales; family Haloarculaceae; genus Halosimplex; species Halosimplex pelagicum. Next base: position 821,334 of record NZ_CP058909.1, read on the forward strand.
CGCTTCGAGTTCGTCGTAGGCGCTCGCGGCGTGGACGCCGTTGCCCGCGAGGACCACCGGTCGCTCGGCGGCTTCGAGCGCGTCGACCGCCCGTTCGAGGTCGCCGTCGACCGGCCGGGCGTCCCACGTTCGGGTCTGCGCCTCGTCGTCCCACAGCGGTGGCGTCGGGTCCTCGGGTACCTCCTCGCTGACGGCGTCGCCGTCGAGGACGACGGCGCAGGGCCCTGGCCGGCCGGCGGTCGCGTGCTTGAACGCCAGCTGGAGGCTACGGACCGTCTCGGCGGGTCGGCGCGGTTCCCAGTGCTCGGCGGTCACGCCGTCGAGGATCGACGACAGGTCGAGCCCCCCGTAGTCGCCCCGGGCCGCCTGGTAGGGCGCGAGCGTCGCGTACTCGCCGCGCTCGCTCGCCTCGGTGATCACGACCATCGGCGACGAGCCCAGCCGCGCCTCCATCTGGCCGATAGCGCCGAGGCTCCCGATCCACGGCCCCTGGCCGGCGAGGACGCCCGGATCGCGCGTGATCCGCCCGGCCGCCTCGGCCATGACGCTGGCTTCGCGCTCGTCGCGCGGCCGGACCACCTCGACTTCGGAGTCGGCCAGCGCGTCGAACACCTCGACGACGCGCCCGCCCGGGTAGCCGAAGACGTACGACACGTCGAGCGCTTCCAGCGTCGCGACGATCCGCTCGGCCGTGTTCATGCTACCGAGTACCACGGCGACGGCCTTGGTAGTTCCGCGGGGGCCCGCCGGGACCCGTCCGAGTTCACCGCTTGCGGCACACACTTCCCGAGCCACCGCGTACGCGTTGTCGTGATCGGGGACCCGACCGTCGCGGGCGTCCTGCTGGCGGCGGGCGACAGCGACCGCTTCGGCGAGCGGGACAAACTGCTCGCGACGCTCGACGGCGGCCCGCTGGTCCGCCACGCCGCGCGAACGCTCGCGGACGCCGAGGTCGGTCCGGTCGCGGCGGTCGTCGATCCGGGATCGACGGGCGTCCGCGACGCACTCGCCGGTCTCGACGTCGCGGTCGTCGGGAACCCCGACGCGGCCGCCGGACAGGCGGCGTCCGTCCGCCACGGCGTCGCGTGGGCCCGCGATCGAGCCGACGCGGTCGTGTTCGCGCTCGGGGACATGCCGCGGGTCGACCCCGAGACCGTGGACCGACTCGTCGCGGCCTACCGGGACGGCCGCGGGTCCGCGCTCGCCGCGGGCTACGAGGGGGAGCGCGGGAATCCCGTCCTCTTCGACGGCCGGCACTTCGACGCGCTCGCCGCCGTCGAGGGCGACACCGGCGGGCGCGCGGTCTTCGAACGAGCCGACGACGCCGCGGTCGTCGAGACGGGCGACCCGGGTGTCCGCCTCGACGTGGACAGGCCCGGGGATCTGGACGGACTCCGGGAGTGACCGCTTAGAGCACGTCGGTGTCGACCAGCGAGACGCGCTCGCCCACGTCGTGCTCGGCGGCGTACTCGTAGACGACGTGGCTGGCCGCCACGTCCTGGATGGCCAGTCCCGTCGAGTCGAACACCGTCACGCCGGTCTCGGGCGTGCGTCCCGGCTTCTCGCCGACGATCACCTCGCCGAGCTCGCCGTGGATGTCGTCGTCGGAGAGGACGCCCTCGCTCCAGGGGACGTTGATCTCCCCGGAGTGCGTACACTGCTCGTAGTCGTCGATGACGAGCGTCGCGTCGAGCAGGATTTCGTCCGCAATCTCGTGTTTCCCGGCGGCGTCGGCGCCGATGGCGTTGACGTGGGTGTGGTCGCCGACGCTGTGGACGATGGGCTCTTCGACCGGCGTCACCGTCGAGAGCACGTCACAGCGGGCGGCTTCCTCGATGGACCCGCCGCGCACGTCGAACCGGTCCTCGAAGGCCTCGATAAACTCGGCGACCCGCTCGTCGTCGCGGTCGGCGACGACGACTTCCTCGATGGGGCGGACGGTCGCGATCGCTTCGAGCTGCGTGTAGGACTGGACGCCGGCGCCGACGATACCCATCGTCCGGGCGTGTTCGACGGCGAGGTGGTTGGTCGCGACGGCCGCGGCGGCGCCGGTGCGCTTGCGCGTGATCGTCGTCCCGTCGAGCAGCGCGAGCGGGAACGCCGTCTCGGGGTCGGAGTAGACGACGGTGCCCATCACCGTCGGGAGGTCGTGGTCGTCGGGGTTGTCCGGGTGGACGTTGACCCACTTGACCGCCGCGGCGTCCCACTCGCCGGCGTCCAGATAGGCCGGCATCGACCGGAAGTCGCCGTTGTACTGGGGCAGGTCGATGTAGGACTTGGCGGGCATCTGCGCGTCGCCGCGCGCGTCGGCGACGAAGGCGTCTTCGACCGCCGAGACGACCGCCGACATCTCGGCGGCCTCTTCGACGGCGTCGGGGTCCAGAAGCAGCGTCTGCATACGCGACCTTCCGTCGCCGCACACTTAGAGGTTCGACCGCCCGACGCGCCGAGAGCGCCCTCACGACGCCGAGACCGCCGCAGGCGTCGCTCGCAGGGGAAACAGTTTTGTCCGCTTTTGTCGTATGTTAACATTGGGGTATCAACCCATGTACACAGTCCTGCTGCCGGTCGACATGGCGGAGTCGCGGGCGACGGCGCAGGTAGAGACGGCGATCGGGCTCCCGAACGCGACCGAGGACGTGGCGGTGAAGTTGTTGCACGTGTTCCGGGAGGCCGACCGTGCCGAGGAGGCGTCGCCGCTGCAGTTGCGAGCCGGCGAGAACGCGTACGAGCGACTGGAGGAGGCCGGCCTCTCGGTCGAACCGGTCACGCGATACGGCGACCCTGCCGAGGGCATCCTCGAAGCGGCCGACGACTACGACGCGGACATGATCCTGCTCGGCGGGCGCAAGCGGTCGCCGCTCGGGTCGGTGCTGTTCGGCAGCGTCAGCCAGGAGGTGACGCTCGACGCCGAGCGGCCCGTGGTCGTCACCGGCGACCGCGAGCAACAGCACATCCCGAGTCACCGCTGTCAGAGCTGCGGCGAGGAGTACTACACCGAAGAGGACTTGGAGATCCCCTCGTGTCGCAACTGCGGCGGCACGAAGGTCGAACGCGTCGGGGAGGAGTCCGAGGAACCGGCGCCGACGGCGTAGCTCGCGGCGCGAAAACGGGAGAAAGGCAGTCAGCGGACGGTGCGGCGGTCGACGGGTAAACGTCCGGCGCCGAAGGCGCCGGTTCGCCGGACGCGAGCGAACGGAGTGAGCAAGGCGTCCGGCTTTTTTCCCCAAGTTTTTCGAGCGGAGGATTCCCGCAGCGCGCCGGAGGCGCACGAGGAACTCTCCGCTCGAAAAAGTGGGCTTACATCATGCCGCCCATACCGCCGCCCATGCCGCCCATGCCGCCGCCCATGCCGCCGGGCGCGCCGCCGGGGCCGCCGGGGCCGCCCTCGTCGCCGCCGGAGTCCGTGCCGCCGCCCTTCAGATCGCCCGCGGCGATCACGTCGTCGATGCGGAGGATCATGACCGCGGCCTCGGTGGCGGACTCGACCGCCTGGGTCTTGACGCGGAGGGGCTCGACGACGCCCTCCTCGACCATGTCGACGGTGTCGCCGGTGTAGGCGTCGAGGCCGACCTGGTGGTTCCCGGAGTCGTGCTGGGAGCGCAGGTCGACCAGCGAGTCGATCGGGTCGAGACCGGCGTTCTCGGCGAGCGTGCGCGGGACGACGTCGATGGCGTCGGCGAACGCCTCGACGGCGAGCTGCTCGCGGCCGCCGACGGAGTCGGCGAAGTCGCGCAGTTCGAGCGCGAGGTGGGCCTCGGGCGCACCGCCGCCGGGCAGGACCTGCCCGTCTTCGAGGGTCACGGAGACGACACCGAGGGAGTCCTCGATGGCGCGCTCGACCTCGTCGGCGACGTGCTCGGTGCCGCCGCGGAGGATCATTGTGACGGCCTTGGCGTCCTCGACGTCCTCGACGAAGATGCGCTCGTCGCCGGCGACGTCCTTCTGGGCGACGCTACCCGCGAAGCCCAGATCGTCCTCGGAGATGTCGTCGATGTTGGAGACGATGCGGCCGCCCGTCGACCGGGAGAGCGCCTTCATGTCGGACTTCTTCGCGCGGCGCACGGCCAGGATGCCCTCCTGGGCGAGGTAGTGCTGGGCCATGTCGTCGATGCCCTTCTGGGCGATGACGACGTCCGCACCCGCCTCTTCGAGCTTGTCGACGTACTCCTTGAGCTGCTCCTCTTCCTGGTCGAGGAACTGCTGGAGCTGGTCGGGGTCGGTGACGTTGACCTCGGTGTCGAGCTCGGTCTCGGGCACCTCGATGGCGGTGTCGAGCAGCGCCACGTCGGCGTCCTCGACGGCGTAGGGCATGTTCTCGTGGACGCGCTCCTTGTCGATCATGACGCCCTCGACGAGCTCGGACTCGTCGATGGAGCCGCCGACGACGGTCTCGAGCTGGATGTTGTCGGTGTCGACGCCCTCGTCGTCCGCGACGGACTGGACCGCGTCGACGACGAGCGAGGAGAGGGTGTCCTTGGCGTTCTCGGCGCCCTTGCCGGTCATGGCGGTGGCGGCGATGGACTCGAGGATCTCGGTGTCGTCGGCGTCGACGTCGATGGCGATGTCCTCGAGGGCCTCCTTGGCCTTCTCGGCGGCCTGGCGGTAGCCCTGCGCGAGGATAGTGGCGTGGATGTCCTGGTCGAGGAGGTCCTCGGCCTTGCCCAGCAGTTCGCCGGAGATGACGACGGCCGTCGTCGTGCCGTCGCCGACCTCGTCCTCCTGGGTCTGGGCGACCTCGACGATCATGTTGGCCGCGGGGTGCTCGATGTCCATCTCCTCGAGGATGGTGACGCCGTCGTTGGTGACGACGACCCCGCCGGAGTCGTCGACGAGCATCTTGTCCATCCCCTTCGGACCGAGTGTGGTCCGTACGGACTCGGCCACGGCCTTCCCGGCCGTGATGTTCATGGACTGTGCGTCCTTGCCCGAGGTGCGCTGAGAGTCCTCGGACATGATGATGAGGGGCTGGTTACCCATCTGCTGAGCCATAGTCAAGAGAGAGGTTGTTTGCGATTCTATATAAAAGTACCGGAGGATGTCGTCGTTGCCTTCGCTGGGCGCCCGAGGATAGTGTGTGAAGTGATATCAAAGACGTATTTATATATGGGCATCGGGTGAGAACGGCGCGTCGGCGGGCGGAATCGGCGGCGAGCGCGGGTCCGACGGTGCCGGGGGAGCACATTTGCCCGTGGGGAGCGTACGGACTGCATGGCCGAGACATCGACGGTCGGGCCCGGTGGATGGGGACGCGAGCGCGTGCTGACGGTGGTCGCGGGGGTCCTGCTCGTCAACCTCGTCGGCGCCGCGCCGGCGGTGCTGTCCGGGCCGGGGTCGCCGTGGTTTCGGGCACTCGCGAAGCCGACGATCTACCCGCCGCCGTGGCTGTTCGGCGTCGTCTGGACGGGTCTGTTCACGCTGATGGGCGTCGCTCTCGCGCTCGTGTGGCTGGCCGACGGGCGCGGCGTCGGTGGGAGTGCGGACGAGAGCGGCTGGACCGCTCGCCGGGTCGCGCTCGCCGCGTTCGCAGGCCAGATGGTCCTCAACGTCGCGTGGACGCCCGCCTTCTTCGCCGCCGAGAACCTGCTCGCCGGGCTCGTCGTCATCGTCGCGCTGTGGCCCGCCGTCGTGGCGACCATCTGGGCCTTCGACCGCGTCGACCGCCGTGCAGCCGCGCTGCTGGTGCCGTATCTCGTCTGGGTAACCTTCGCCGCGGTGTTGAACTACCGGTTCCTCGCGCTGAACTGAGCGGTGAGCGGTGGGTCCGGCACCCCAACTCAGAGCACAGGATCAGCCTTCTGGAGAAGTCGCCGCCATACTCCGCTGAAGACGCTCGATATCCTCGAACGATGTCGGACTGTCGGCGAGGAAATACAGGGCCCCGCCCTCGAGGACACGCCGGTCGTGAATCTCGCTCGGCACCGTCACTCCCGTGACGCCAGCCGGAACGAACGTCAGCCAGTGGACAGGGACCGACTTGCCGGTGTCCGTCCCGGACCACTCGACAGAGGGTGTGGGGTCGCCGGGTCTGGTATCGACGCCGAACCCGACTATCGTATCCGGTGTGGTATGCGCTTCGACCAGGCGGACGACATCGGCGATCTTCGTAGCGTCGACGGCGTCGTCGGACGTGAAATAGACGCCGTCGACCGAGACGACGACCCTGTCGGTCGAGTCGCGTTCGGCGACCGTATCCAGGGGCCTCGACGGGTTCACCTGTACCAGGTAGTGAAACCCGTCGTACTGGAACTGAATCGCGCCCTGACTGTGTTCCAGAACGTAGTCCACGGCTCGAGACGGCGAGATCTGCTCCGGGAGATATTCGGATTCTGCGCCGATATACAGTACGGTATCGAGTTCACCACCTGTGGCGTCGTCTGTGCGTTGCCGTAGCTCGGTGAGCATCGAGCGTAGTTCGCTCGATCCGATCGGTGAGTCGAATCCGAACTCGATCTGGACGCGTTCGATCATCGCTTAGTGGGCGAGGCTGAGTCCCGGCCTACAGTCGAGGGCGTGGAGCGCTACTGGTTATACTCTTTCAGACCGTCGTCGACCCATTCGAGTGTGCCGTCGGTCAGCGTCGCTTCCAGTTTCGTCCCGTCGGTTCGGACGATTCGCAGTCGGTCCGCTCGCGGCGCGTTGCCCTGTTCGCGCTGGTAGTCGACGTACGCTTCGATACGAGCACGCAATTCTGCCGTCTGTACTGCGGCCGCATCGCTCGCTATCTCGAAGACCGTCTCTCTGTTTTCGATGTGCTGAGTGGTGCTTTCGACTATCTCACGTTCCACCCATTCTTTCCGGTAGTCCTCGAGCAACTGCTCCGAGGACGGCCTCCCGGATCGGAGCAACTCTTCGTCGAGCCGAGTCTCGCTCAGACGGTCCGGCGCAGCAGTGCATTCGATGACGTCGAACCTGTCTCGAATCCTCGCAATACCCTCGCGCACTCTCGCACGGTTGATTTGTCTCTTCGATCAGGTCTCGTGCTTGACGACTGGCCGCGCCATCGAGGTCGTCGATCTTCCGGACGACACGGTCCAATTGGTCGAAGGAATCGATCGCGTCGCTATCGGCCGGTCATGCACGCTTCTATCTCCAGTCCACGCCTTTCGACCCGGTCGGACGAAGATTATCGCAAGTGCGGTATTCATCATCACGCGGTATTCAATTCGAAAAATCTCTCGATAATCAGGCCTACTGAACTATCGGGTGTAGCCAGTTTCGGTTACTTCTCCGCTATCCGGATCAACCCGGTACCTGTATCCGTTCCAGTTGGTCACTCGTAAGTTGCCATCCACTGCGGCCAAGCTTTTATACGATCGCTGATCCCTCTCCTCCGGCGGTGATTCAATCTCCCAGACTTTGTTCCCGTCTTTGTCGAATGCAAGCACGTTCGTTGAGTCAGTTTCGTTGGGCAGAACGACCAGCCGAACCACAACCAGATTGCCGATTTCGAGACTCTCTCCGACTTTACTTCGTAATTCGACAGTTGTGTCGTCAATCACCAGCTTGTTATCGTTGAACTCGATCATAAGTCTCGTTGAGGGATCAAAGCACAAGATTCTTTTTTAACCATTGAACAATAGCGAAAGGATAATAGTCAGTCCACGAATGAATCTAGTTCTTCAATCGCTTTCCAGGTTATGCCTTGGGCGTCTGGGTCCAGATCATCTTGTAAGATGTACTGAGTGGCCCTGCCAGGACGAACTTCGTCACTGACATCACTCACCTGGGGACGCGTCGTACTCACTTGGACCCGAATCTGATTATTTTCGACGAATTCGTCGGTCACCGCTACTTTCCCTACGTGATTGTAATCTTGCCAGTCAGATCGGAGTAACGCCAACCGGTCGAGGACCTCTTCGGGAGAATCTGCTGACTCCAACGTTGACCTTCGCGCTACGAACCCACCAGGAAGGTTCTCGTCGGGGTTCGAACTCTCTGGCTTCCGCTCATACACGCGCCAGAACTCGTCCCCTTCGTTTAGTTCTAGCTCGACGACGATAGAGTCGGGGTCGTGCGGCGGGTGTGCGGCGTCCGTTGGATTCGCATCCCGGCCAATCTCGAAGTCGGTGACTGTATGTTCGCTATTGGTATCTACCCGAGCGAGCGCGGTTTCGATATCAACATCGGTGATCTCGCTATCCCCTGCGACATCCACCCACGACTCACGCAAGTCATCATCCGCAAGCAACTCCCGGAACTGCGACCGCTTGCCCGAGTCCAGGTCGGCGTACTTCCGTGTCGCTGCGACGAGGTCGCCCGTCTCGATTGCGTCGCTGTCCAAGAGCTTCTGCAGGGAGCCGTCGTCCACCTCGTCGAGCAACCGAATCCCGTCATCGTCCGTCTCTGCCACCAGTTTCAGCGCACGCCGCTGTTCGGTCTCATCGAGCCCCCGAATTGTCCTGAGTACGTCACCGTTACCCGGTTCGTCCAGTTTCCGCGCGACCGTGGCCGTCTCCGAGGGCGACAGGTCGCCGTCGTCGGACGCCCGCAGCAGTGCCGCGCGCGTCTCGTCGGGCAACTCCGCGTTGAACACGGCGCCGAAGTCCGTCTCGCCGAGTTGGCGCTGCAGGAGCGCAGCCGTCCGGCCGCCGTCTTCGAGGTCTTCAAGCGTGTCGACGAACCGGTCCTGGCCGCCGTCGGTCAGCGCTTCGAGGCCGCTGTCGTCACCGCCGCCACCGCTGCCCCTGAGTCCGCGGTAGTACGCCCGCAGTTGCGACCGCCCGCGTTCGCTCAGGCCGCGCAGAACGCCGCTCGGCGTGTTCCCCAGCCTGCGCGACAGCGACAGCGACCGGCCGAGCGTCAGAGATCGATGAGCGGTGTCCAGAGCGTGCGCAACCGCTCACGTCCGCTTGTGAGATGAGCTGAGACGTATCCTTTGATTCGATAGAAGTGGTGACAAAACGTTCAGCTAACTATCTGTTTTCGTTCTGCAAGAGATACTCCTCGAGCTCACGGTCCGGAACCGCAAACGGGTCTTCCGTCGCGACGACCATCACGTGTCCCGTCTCCAGTCGTTCGACGCGATGTGCCGGTGCGTCCGTGAATCGGTCGATACCGCCGAGTGCGTCGACCGTTTCGGGATTGTAGACGCCTAACCATGGAAGGTTCGAAATGTCATGAGCAACCGGCAGCTCTTGTGGAATGACCCCGCGAGCGAACTCGTTGGTCGACGACTGCGTCCCGAATGCGTGGACGTGTGTTGGTCGCGTCGCACTCGCGAGTTCTGACACCAATCCGACCAGTTCTTCGATAAATCTACGATACTTCGGATCGTCTTTGTCGGTATAATTGACCACCTGACTCTGTGTCGAAATATTGAACGAACCCTCCGTCCACGAATGTCCACCACCGGATTCGAGGTCGAAACTGAGCTTGAATGAGAGATCCTCGTAGTGCAATCTGATGAATCCACGTTTATTCTTCCGTATCTCGTCCGGCATCGACGCTTTCTGGTCGCCCTCGTTCCGCTCTTTGTCGTACAATCCGTGAGCTGTGCAGATTGTAATCACATCATCGACGAGAGTGTCCGAGACGGTCTCGAACAAGAACCGGACCATGTACGGTCCCTCAATCATTCGTGTTACTCACCTCACTCGGCTTTTTGAATACGATTTCGACATCCTGCGGAAGACTATCCGCAACGTCATCAGAGACCTCATCCGAGTTTCTGATTTGATCAAACACTGACCCGGAGTTCGATTCAACGTCGTCCGCCATCTCTCTGAGACTATCCCATCCGGGTTCACCGCTCGCTCTGAGTTCAGCTTTCGCACCGTCACTCAGTTCGATGTCAGACTCTGTCCGAGTCACGACAACTATCTTTTTCTCGCCAGAGGCCGCAAGCGTTCGTAATTTGTTTCGCAGGCTAATTACATCGTTTGCAACGACGTCAGTCGCGCCCGGATATGGAGCGGCGCCGGGCCCGACGTTCGTCTTCGACTCATACGCAACGCCTCCATCGACATCCACGTCGATGTCGGTATCGCTCGTCTCCACTTCTTTCAGTTCGAACCCGAACTCGTCCTCGAGGATCTCTCGGTTGGACTTGTCAGAGTCGATGGCGCTGAGATCCGGCAGGTCGCCGTCGCCGATGTCCCGCTCCATCTCGATGGTATCGGGGTCGACGCCGTCGTCGAGAAGGTTCTCGACGGTCTCGGTCTCGCCGTCGAGTCCTTTGATATTCTGGACGCCACCTTTCCGCTCGTTGATCGCCTTGCCGAGCCCGTCGATATCTTGTTCTTCGAGCTCTCGAAGCCGCTCCAGCAGGTCGTCGGGGCTCGTGAACTCCGAATCGTCGCCGATCGTCTTCCGATACTCGATGAGGCTCTGTTCCAACTGTTTTGCGTCGGATACGTCCAGTCCGTCGAGTTTCCCCGCCAGTTCGTACGTGACCTCGAACTCGGGGTCACACGGACTGTTACAGACGTCGCGGTCGAACAACTCGCGCCACGTCCGGTCGGAATTCCCGCGGCGGAACTGCGCCAGCGTCCGCCCCGTGATCGTCTCGTCGTTCAGCGCTTCCCGGAACTCAGCGCGACCGCCGTCGGTCAGCGCCTCCAGCCCCGTGTCACTGCCGCCACGAGTCCCGCGAATCCCGCGGTAGTACGCCCGCAGTTGCGACTGGCCCCGGTCGCTCAGGCCGCGCAACACGTCGCTCGGCGTGTCCCCGAGCCGTCGCGACAGCGACTGCAGAGATTGTGTCCTGAAAAACAGAGAGAACTACTCGTTACGCTTCCTCGAATCCGTCGTCGACCCAGTCGAGAGTGTCGTCAGTCAGCGTCGCCTCCAGTTGCGTGCCGTCGGTCCGAACCACACGAAGTCGATCCGCCTGTGGGGGTTTGCCCTGCTGGCGCTGATGGTCGACGTACGCTTCGATGCGTTTGCGCAACTCTTCGGGCTGTACTCGCGGTGCGTCGCTCGTCACCTCGAATACTGCCTCACCGCCCTCGTGGTATTGCGTAGCTGTCTCTACCAGCTCGGACTCGACCCAGTCGATACGATACTCCCTGATCAGCTCGTCGGCTGGCGGCCCGTCATATTCGAATACCGCGGTAGCGTCCGGATCTGCATACGATTTCATGTCCGAAACAGTGAAATTACAATCAACGATCGGAAGCGAATTTTCGAGTGTTCGAAGGATTTCGTGCAATCGCGCTCTGTTTATCTGTCCGATCATCGAATCATCGAACCAGAGATCCGTGTCCGTGCCGATGGAGAGCGTGTATACAGACTCCCCGCCCTGCAGTTCAACCGGGCTGTATTTCGGTCCGCGATGGAGGATGCTACACGACATCGGGGAGTACTTCGGTTCCGTCGCCGCAGTGCTTGACCGATACCGATCGGATCTCTCTCCGTCAATCGCGAATACACCGTCTCGGAAGAACAGTTCAACGCTGGTTTGTTCCGAGACGATGTCGCTTGCGTATAGTACGCACGATTCGTCTGGTTGCAACTGAGACAATCGCTCGGCGACATCGTCGCCAGTGAGGGCGCTCTGAGAACGGATGGTGATCGGTGACTCCGGGTGTTGTTTACCGGCGGTCAAAGCGTCCTCCAAACTAGCTGATTCAGGAACTTGTAACACACCGAGCCTGATCTCTTTGAGTTCGACATATGGGTATATCGCAGACCGTAGACGTTCCAATACGTCGATCGTCCGCTCTTCCGATTCCGGCACTGACGTTATCTCTGAGTCGACGTAGAACTGCCAGTTGGCCGTTCCTCCGTCGTCCGTGACGTAATCGAGATTCCGGTGCATTTCGTTCATTCGTATTCAGACAGGTCTATCGAAACCGTGCCACCGTCTTCGGTTTTGACTCGAAGCCGACTGAAGCTGATTTCATCGACAGACGGGAGACCCAAGTTTTCTTCGACCGTGTCGAGAACTATCTGCTCCAATTCGTCGGTAGAAGCGACATCGTATCTATCTAGATCGACAGTGATTTCTCCGACATTATTCCCGTCCGACGCCTCGGAACCGATTTCGAGGAACTTCCGGTTAACCGAACTCTTGCCCTGAGTCGTCGTGAACACGTTATCGAGGAGGTTCTGCCGTAGGTTACTTCCGCTCAGTCGCTTGTATTCGACGTAATCGGCATTACTGTCGTCGTACCCGATCTTGGCGTCGACATCTTTGTTCGTGGTGGTGAACTGTGGTTCGACGACGATCTCGTCAACGGTTCGGCCGTCCGGAATAAACGTAGAGGTGCCGCTGACGTACGCCCGGGTTCTATCGGCTTCGTTCGCTAAATTCAGGAACGAATCTCCATTTGGGCTCGTTTCATCGACCAACGCTCTGTAATTCTCGACATCGACATTTCCGTCTCGGTCGGCAGTGACGATCTCGTCGAGATCGGATAGGTACGCTTTCACGTCGTCGGTCTCGACACGGGTATCACCGAGTGCGCCAGCGATGTCCGCTCGCCAGAGTTCCCATCCTTCGAACGTCCGGCCGTTGATTCCAGCCCAGTCACCGCGGTCTTCGAGCCTGAGCAGCCGTTCCAGGCTGTCATCGTCGAGGTCCCTGACTATCCGCACACCCGAGTCACCGGCGTCGGTGACCAACTGCAGCGCTCGCCGCTGTTCAGTGTCGTCGAGCGACCGGATCGTCGATATCACGTCTGCGTTCCCAGGTTCGTCCAATTTGCGTGCGGCTTTCGCGGTATCGGGTGCGGTCAGGTCTCCGTCTTCGTACGCTCGTAGTAGCGTCTCCCGCGTCTCGTCGGGGATATCCGCGTTGAATATCGTACCGAAGTCCTCATCGTCGAGCCGACGCTGCAGCGTCGCAGCCGTCCGGCCACCGTCTTCGAGGTCTTCGAGCGTGTCGACGAACCGGTCCTGGCCGCCGTCGGTCAGCGGTTCCAATCCAGTGTCGTCCCCGCCGCTACCGCCGCCGCGGAGCCCTCGATAGTACTCGCGCAACTGCGCCCGTCCGCGCTCGCTCAATCCACGGAGAATACCGCTCGGCGTGTCCCCGAGCCGTCGCGACAGCGACCACGTCTGGCCGACCGTTCTGGTCTTCGACAGTGTCTTCCGAATCGTGGTCGAGGCGTCCACGTCGACCTTCGAGGCGACGCGGCGAGTGACTCTCGATCCCGCGAGTGCGGCCGGGCCGGTGACGTACTTCGCCCGCGTCGACCGGTAGTACTTTACCGCGGACGTCACGCGGCTCTTCTTCGCCAGTTGCTGCACCTTGTCTATCTTCTTGACCTGTCCAGTGGTCGCCGACTGGGCGACCTCGAAGACGACCAGCCCGGCGTAGTACCCCTTCCGGAAGTCCTCGTACAGCTCCTGATTCGCGACCTCGCCGCCCCGGTAGTATGGGTTCGCGGTCCGTTGCTGGCGCTGGTAGCTCTGGACCAGCAGCCCGGGCACGTCTTCGAGGTTCTTCGCTAGCTTCTCGTACTTCGAGAGGTCGGTGACCTCGTTGAACGTCTGCTGCGGCTGGGTGACGACCTTCTGGACCGTCCCGGTGAGTTGACCAGTTCCGCTGGAGATCCCGGTCGCCGTCCCCAGTGTGAGGGCTTGAGATGTCGAGAGACTGTCGAGCGAACCGCTCTGCTTGACCGCCTCGACGAGGCCGTTCGAGCGGGCCGCGGCGAGGGTCGTCCGGCTGTTGCCGTACTCGTCGGTCGCGCGGACCTTCAGTTTCGTCGTCGCCAGTCCCTCCTGGATCGTCCCGAGGAATCGGGCGTCGATGTCGCGGTCGAAGTAGTTCGGGTCGTCTACCTCGTACTCCCGGCCGTCGATGATGATCGTCGCCGAGGCGACGCCGCTGGGGTCGCTGGTGGACCCCCTGACGGCGTAGAACGAGATCAGACGACCCTCGTCGTTCCACGGATTCGGAATCTTGGGAGTGCGCGTGACGTATTCCGCCCGCTCGACGTCGATCTCCGGCGGCGTGATGTCGAACAGCGTCGGGTCGTAGCCCTCGTCGACTTCGTCGCCGTCGTCGGTCCCGTCGGTGTCGGTGTCTCTCGACTGCGGGTCCGTCCCGAGTTCGGCTTCCCGCCCGTCGTCGAGTTCGTCGAAGTCGGTGTTATCTATCAGCGGGTTCGAGGTGACCGACCGTTCGGTGACGTACTGTCCGGGGTCGCCGCCGTCGGTTCCGACGGCGTTGCTGAACGCGACCGCGTCGTCGTGGGTGTCGAGGACGCTGATCGTCCAGCCGTTACGTTCCCGGGAGTCGATCAGCCCGTCGTCGTCGGAGTCCGCCTCGTCGGGTTCCGACCGCATCGCGGTGACCTCGACGTCGACGACGGTTTCGCCATCGCTCTGGGAGATCGTGTAGTCGAGGTCGATCTCCTCGCTGTCGGTCAGCCCGTCGCCGTCGGTGTCGGCCGACTGCGGGTCCAGGTCGATCCGCTCGCCGGTATCGGGGCCCGCCGCCACCCTGATCGGGGCGTTCTCGACGACGTCCGGGATGCCGTCGCCGTCGCTGTCGACGATCGTCCGTTCGTCGACCTCTTCGCCGATGCGGCCGAAGATCTCGGGAAGTTCAGCGGCCGTCTCGACATGATAGTAGTCGCCGCCGGTCGCTTCGGCGATGGCCTGCAGTTCGTCTTCGTCGGGCCCGCTCCCGATGGCGACGGTACTGATCGTGATGTTCTGCTTGGCCGCTTCTCTCGCCTCTCCGACTGAGTCGGGCCCCTCATTCGTCTCACCGTCCGAGAGGAGGATGGCTTCGTTCGGCGTGTCCGGGTCACCGTCCTCTTCGAACGTCTCGACAGCGTTCCGAATGCCGCCGCCCGTGTTCGTCACTCCACCGGCCTCGAGCGCTTCGATGCTCCTGTTTACCGCATTGAAGTCAGAGGTGAGTCGCTGTTCGATCTCGGCCGAGCTGGCGAAGCCGACCAGGCCAGCGCGGTCGTTCGCGCGGAGAGCGCCGACGAAGCTCGTCGCGGCGTCCTTGGCCTGCCTGAGCTCATACCCGCGCATGCTTCCGCTCCGGTCAATGATGAACGTCAGATCGACCGGCGTTACTCCCGACTGTTGCTCTTCTTCCTCGCCGATAGTTCGCTCGTAGCTGACGACATCCTGCCAGTTCGCGACGTTGAACACCGCGAAGTACGAGAACGAATCAACGGTCGCAGTGGCCGTTCCGTTCGCCAGGTCGACGGTGCTGTTCACCCGCTTCCAGGTCCCGTTGAATCCGGGTTCCCAGGTGTAGACGGCGTAGTTGCTTGCGTTGGTCGCCCCGGCAGCGTCGAACGGGACGTCGATCGTCGCGTTCTCGAACTCGCCGCCGGACCCGATTCGCACCATCGACGACTCGCGGAACTCCTGGGTCGCGTTCGGTTCGACCGTCTCGATGGTCGTCGCGCTGGCGTTCTCCGGCGAAGTCCGGACGGTGACGTTGACGCCGGACTCGTCGTCGCTCGCGGTGAACGAGTACGTCCCGTTCTCGCCCGTCGCGTCCGCACTTGTGGGGTCCGTTCCGAACCGCATCTCCTTGCCGTCGGGCACGCCGTCACCGTCGGTGTCGGGGTCGAGCGGATCGGTCCCGTTCGCGAGCTCGTGGTCGTCCCTGAGGCCGTCGAAGTCCGTGTCGTTGAGCCGCGGGTGCGTGCCGAGCGCCTGCTCGCGGCTGTTGTTCAGGCCGTCGGCGTCGAGCTGTTCCGCGGGGTCGGGGACCCCGTCGCCGTCGGTGTCGTTCACAACCGGACTCGTCCCGCTCTTGCGGACCTCGAACCCGTCCCGGAGTCCGTCCCCGTCGGCGTCGGGGTCGAACGGGGCAGGGTCGAAGACCGTCGGGAGCCCGTCGTCGTCGAAGTCCTCGGCGCCGTCGAGAGTCCCGTCGTTCGCCTCGTCGGCCGCTGTCCGGTTGGAGTCGCTGTCGGGGTCGAGCGGGTCGGTGCCGACGACGCGCCGTTCGTAGGTTCCCGGAAGCCCGTCGCTGTCGAGCAACAGCGTCGCGGTATCGGTCTGGACCGACACATCCGCCGCGAACGAGGTGCGCCGGACCGAGGGGAGTCCCGACCGTGACTCCGCGCCGTCGGTCCCCGTCCCGGTGTCGAGCGCGGCAGTACATCCGTCGGCGCCGTGGACGGTCACGCTCGCCGTCGAGGCGCGTCGCCCCCCCTCGCAGGCGAGATTCCCGTTCACGCGGAGGGTTGCGTCGCCTGCGAGTCGGACGTCCGTGGTGTCGGCCGAACCAGTGACGCGAAGCCGGCTCCCGCGTGCGACCGAGAGGGTATCGACCGGCCCACTTCCAGCGGCGAGATTGCTGTTCACCCGGACGTTCCCGACCGAGATGGCTCCATGGTCCGCCCGTAGCGCGCCGTTGAATCGCGTATCGCTCGCGACGACCGTCGCCACGTCGGTGTTCCCGTTGACGGTCGCACCGCAGGCCACGAGAACACTGCTACCGTTCCCGCCGGCGACGTTCCCGTTGACCCGGGCTTCGAGGAACACCGCTTCACCGTCGTCCACGGACAGGTCGCCGTTCACCGTGTCGTCGACAACCCGGGTCCGGTTCGCGGTCGCGGCCTCCGACAGGGACGCGACGGTCCCGTTCGTGAGCGCGGCGCTGCCGATACCACACTCGGCGAGCTGTCGCCCGGCGGGGTCGGGAACGTCGGGCGCGCGCTCGCCGGTATCGTCGGCCGGCGTCCCGCTCGGCCCCCCGGCGGGGTCGGGAACGTCGGGCGCGCGCTCGCCGGTATCGTCGGCCGGCGTCCCGCTCGGCCCGCCTGTCTCTCCGCCCGCGCCGTCGCTCCCACCGGCGTTCGAACTGCAACTGTCACGTCCGGCGACTTCGACCGTCGCGGAGTCCGCCACGACCGCCGTGTCGCAGTCCAGATTTCCGTCGACTTCGAGAGCCGCCCCGTCGCGGGCGCCGAAGTGGGCTAACGATGCGGTACTGACCCGGAGCGCGCTCCGGTCGGCCAGGGTCAGGTTCGCACCGCCGCCGTCGCCGCCGCGAAGGTTCCCGTTGAGCGTCACGTCGCCGAACCCGGCGACCGAGTCGGCGGTCACCAGCCCGTTGACCGTGGTGTCTTCCAGGACGGTCGTGGAGACGCGCAGGTTCCCGTTGATCCGGGCACCGCAGGCGACCAGCGTTCCCTCGCCGGAGCCGTCGCGGACACCGCCATTGACCGCCCCTCGGAGGAAGACTGCCTCCCCGTCGTCCACTTCGAGGTTCCCGTTGACGGGTCCGTCGACGACACGAACACGGTCGGCGTCGGCCGCGGCCGTCAGCGTCTCGACCGTCGACCGGGAGACCGACTCGGCGGCGAGACCGCAGCGGTCGAGCTGTCGGCGAACGGACAGCGGCACGATCTCCGGCGGGGAGACGCTGTCCGTCGCCGCGAGCGTGACGTTGACCGGCGGACTCGGGCTGGTGCCGTTGTCCCCGGCGCCAGTACCTCCCGACCGGTCAGCGACCACCTCGATCGAGACGTTCGTCCCCGGCGTCGCGACCGTCCCCGTCGCGTTCGCTCGCGGCGCGAGCGTCGCCGTCGGCGTCCCGGTGCCGTCGGTGTTCGAGACGGTGAGCCGAAGCCGTGAGACCAGCGGCGACACCCCCTCGGCAGTCCCGGACCGGCTTCCGACGGCGAACGTCCGGACCGCCGTTCCGTTGACGAACACCGTCAGGTTCTCCAGGCTCTGTGGCTGCGCGTCGCGGATCGTCGCCCGGGCCACCGGGATCCCGTCGCGGTCCGTGCCGTTCACGCGGACGATCTGGCGCCCCGGGAGCGGGTCGGACCGGTTCCGGAGAACCACCTGCGGCGTCGTGGCGACGTCGAGCTGGTTCAGCGCGACCTGTGCCTCCCGCCAGGCGCTCGCGAACTCGTCTATCGCGCGCATCCGCCGGTCGAAGGCGGCCGCGCCCGTGGCGTCGATCCCCGTCGCGGTCGACCGGGCGCGCGCCAGCGCCGTCTCGGCGTCGTCGATGCGTTGCTCGATCGCCCGGCGCTCGTCCGGCTCGAGCCGGTCGGACAGCTCGCGGAACGCGTCGCGAGCATCACGGACGGCGACCCCCGCCGATTCGTTGTCGGCGGCGACGATCAGCGCGGCCGCGCGGGAGGCGTTCCGAGCGCCGTCGCTCCCGGCGAACGCCGAGAGTTCGTCGACTGCGGTCCTGTCGTCGGCGAACAGGGGCAGGTTCGTCACCCGCGAGACCCCGTCCCCGCTCGGGTCCCGTCGGCCACCCAGGTAGTAGCCGGACTGGTCGTCAAGCAGGTCGACCGCTGTCTCCCTCGCAGTTTCCCGCCGTGTCGATTCCCCCGGTAGTCGCCCGACGAGAGACTCCGCACGCACCTTGTCTTCCAGTGCGTTCCCACTCGTCTCGACGGTCACGCCGCCAGCCGGCGCGTTACCCGCGGCACCGCCCGACTCTTCATCGTTGCCGGCCGCACTGGCGCTCAGACCAGCGGCCGCCGGCGCGATGGTCGATACGACGATCACCCACACCAGGACGACGGCCGTCAGCGGCCGCCGCGTCGAACGTTCGCGCAAGATGTTCGGTAGTCAATCCGTTCGTATAATGTCGTTATTCTATCGGCTATATTATCCATTAGTTACCATTTCTGAACGACACGGTCTAACTTTCAGAAAGGTCGAACGGTCGGGATCAGTTCCCGGAACCGCCTTTCAGATGCCCGATCAGGGCGTCGTTGACCCGCTCGGGTTCCTCGTCGTGGACCCAGTGGGAGGCCCAGGGGATCCGTTCGAGGCGGCCGTCGGTGCAGTGGCCGACGCTCTCGGTCGCCATCGACGGGAGCAGCGCCGCGTCCTCGTCACCCCAGACGACGAGCGTCGGCGCCGCGACGGTTTCGCGAGGCGGGTCGTCGCGGCGGCGAACGAGCGCGCGGTACCAGTTGACGGCGCCGCGGATCGCCCCCTGGCGGCGCCAGGCGTCGCGATAGTGGGCGAGTTCCTCGTCGGTGAACGCGCCGGGGTTGGCGCTGCCCTCCAGCACGTCGAGGACGCCGCGGGCGTCGTCGCGGCCGAGGACGAGCTCGGGGACCACGGGCAGCTGGAAGAAGAACATGTACCAGCTCCGGGCGAGCTGTCGGGGGTTCGTCATCAGGGTCCGGCGCATCACGCTCGGGTGCGGGACGTTGAGTATCCCCAGGTGGTCGACCCGGTCGGGGTGGCGCAGCGCCAGGTCCCACGCGACCGCGGCGCCCCAGTCGTGGCCGACCACGTGGGCGTCGTCGCGGTTCTCGGTCTCGATCAGTTCGGCCACGTCGCCGGAGAGTTCGCGCATTCGGTAGTCGTCCAGATCGCGGGGTTTCTCGCTGAGGTTGTAGCCGCGCTGGTCGGGCGCGACGACGTAGTAGCCGGCGTCGACCAGCGCGGGGACCTGGTGGCGCCAGCCGTACCAGAAGTCGGGGAAGCCGTGCAGCAGGACGACCATCGGGTTCGAGGGGTCGCCGGCCGTGACGACGTGCAGGTCGACGCCGTTGACGGTGCGGCGCGTCGACTCGGCGGCGGACAGATCGAGCAGGCTCGCGTCGGTCGCGGTCATGCCCGGACGTGGGGCCGCCAGCGTCCTGTATATTCTGGTGAGGTGATGGGTTCGGTCCCTGGTGGCCGGCATCCGGGACCGCCGGGCGATTTATTCCCGCCCGTGTCGTGCGCCCGAGTATGGCCTACACCTGCCAGTGCGGGGCGACGCTGCGGTACAAGCAGGACCTCGTCAAGGAGCAGGGGGAGGTGTACCCGACCTGGAAGTGCCGGGCGTGTCTCAGCGAGGTCCCCGGCGTCCACGCCGAGCGCATCAAACACGAACACCCGTCGTGAGCGGTGGAACTGTTGCGTCGAGAGAGGCAGTTACCGACCCATCCCGAAGCGGCGATGGCGGAGCTCGGGGGTGATCTGGATGCGGTCGATCTCCTGGCCGGTGCGGTACCAGACGAACGCGGCCCGCGTGAACAGTTCCCGGCATTCGATGCGGACCTCGCGGGGGATCCCCTCGCTGCGCTCGTGGATGTCGCGGACGGCGGCCTCGGTGAACAGCTCGACGGGCTGGTCCTCGTAGGGCTCGCCGCGGAAGTAGGCGAACGAGCGGGCGATGTACTCGGCGATGTCCTCGGGGCCGAACGGCTCGATCCCCTCGTAGTAGCGCAGCCGCGAGTCCAGGGTCCCGCGCAGGTCGGCGACGCGCTCCTTGCCCTCGGGGGTGCCCATCAGGAACAGGCGGACGCCCATGTCGCCGGCGACCTGCAGCGTCGAGAGGATCTCCGAGGGGAGGACCTCGATCTCGTCGACGACGAGCAGGATGGTCTTGCCGTCGGCGCGCACGTCCTCGACGAGTTCGCGGGCGGCCTCCTTGGCGTCCTCGGTGGCCCAAGGGACGCCGTCGCGGGTCTGCCAGTAGTCCCGGTCTTCGACCTCGTAGCCCGCGGCCTCGGCGGTGGTCTGGATCGTCGCGTACAGTTTGCGTGGCGTGGTCTCGCGGGGGTTGTCGAGGACGGCGACGACGAAGTCGTCGTGTTCGCCCAGGTCGCGGCGGACGATCTCCCGGAAGGCCGTCTTGCCGGTGCCGTAGTGGCTGACGAGGCCGATGTGCTGCTCCTGGAGGAGCCAGCCGGTGATCTGGTTGAGCATCTCGGTGTCGTGGCGGACGTACAGCGGTTCGGGCATGCGGTCGGTGCCCGCCTCCTCGGTAAAGGGCAGGTCCGCGACGGTGTCGGGGTCGCCCCCGAGCGCGCGGCCGAACGCGAGCAGGCGATTCTCGACCTCCGAGAGCTGGTCGAGGAGGACGCCCTGGCTGCGCTCTTCGTCGTCGTCCAGCGCCCGGATCTTCTCGACCAGGTTCCCGACGGTCTCCGTCTCCCCGGAGCGCCCGTCTGCCGTCGGCTGGTCCGTATCGTCTGTCATGCTGTTCGCCCGATTACTGCGTTGTTGGCCGCCCAGCCGGATAGCTTTTCTGACGGGCGACTCCGCGACACCTCACCCCGAGACGGTGAACGTCCCGACCTGCGTGTCGCTCGCTTCGAAGCCGTAGCGGACGGCCTTCGCGCGGACGGTCGTCTCGCCCTCGGGCAGGTCGACGGGTCCGGTGTAGAGTTCCCACTGCGGTTCCGACCCGTCGCTCTCGACGCGCTCGTCTGCGAACGCGTAGGCCATCGACGCGCCCTGGGTGGCGCAGTACAGCGAGAGCGTGGCGGGGCCTTCCAGTTCCAGCCCGGCGGTCCTGGCCGTCCGTTCGTCGTGGTTCGGGCTATTGATAACGAACCGTGGCGCGGCGGTCCCGGGCTGGTCGCCGCCGCGACGGCGCTCCCACACCATCTCGGCCTCGGCCGTGTCGCCGGCGTCGCCCACGCGGTCGCGCCAGTCGTCGAGCGCGTCCCGAAAGCGCTCCAGCGTGTCGGCGTGCTCGGGGTCGTCGGCGAGATCGTCGACCTCCCAGGGGTCGCTGCGCAGGTCGTACAGCTCCTCGGCGGGTCGGTTCGCGTCGAACCACTTCTGGGCGCCCGCGAGTTCGCCCTCGCGCGCCCGTTCCAGAATATCGCGCATCACGGGGTGTCGATTGCGGAACGGGATCCACTGTCGATACGGGGTCCCCGGTCGGTAGTGCCTGACGTACTTGAACCGGTGGTCGCGGACCGCCCGGACCATGTCGTAGGACTCGTCGTAGCGGTCCCTGGAGGCGAAGACGTACTCGCGTTCCTCGGCCCTCGGGCCGAAGAACTGCCGGCCGCCCATATACTGGGGCACGTCCAGTCCGCACGCGTCGAGCATCGTCGGGCCCAGATCCATCATGCTGACGAGGCGGTCGTCGACGCTCCCGGCGTCCAGCTCGCCGGGCCAGCGGACGACCAGTGGCACGTGGATCCCCCCGTCGTAGGGCCAGCGCTTGCTGCGGGGGAGCCCCTCCCCGTGGTCGCTCCAGAGGACGACGACGGTGTCCTCGGCGAGGCCGTCCGCGTCGAGCGCGTCGAGCACGTCGCCCACCCACTCGTCGGACCGCGCGATATTGTCGTACTGTCGGGCGATAGCGAGGCGGGTCGTCTCCGTGTCGGGGAGGTAGGGTGGCACTTCGACGGCCGACGGGTCGGTGTCCGGGTCGGCGACCGCCCCGCCGAACTGGTCGTCGGTCCCCGGGTCCGTCGGGTCCCACTGGCCGCTCTCGTGGGTGACGCCGTTGGTGACCATCGCGAAGAAGGGCTGGTCGGCCTCGCGGGCGTCGTCGCGCCAGTCCGCGCCCGACCCGTGGTGGTCCCACATCGTCGCGGGCGTACCGAACTGGTAGTCGGCCTTCGAGTCGAGCGTACAGTAGTAGCCAGCCCGCCGGAACAGTTCGGGGACCGCGGTGACGTAGTGGGGCGGGACGGCCTCGTAGGGGGTCGGGAGTTCGGGCGCGTCGTCGCTGGTGTGGGTCGTCCGCATGTGATGGGTGCCGATGGCGTTCTGGTGGCAGCCGGTCATCACCGCCGAACGGCTGGGGGCACAGACCGGCGCGGTCGAGAAGGCGTTCGGGTAGCGCCGGCCGTCGGCCGCCAGCCCGTCGATCTCGGGGGTCCGGGCGAGGTCGTCGCCGTAGCACCCCAGGCGCGGCGTCGTGTCTTCCATCGCGATCCAGAGGACGTTCGGCCGGTCGACCCCGGGCATACCCGACGGGCGTCCGCCGCCGCCCTAAGTGTTGTTGCGGGGTCGTTCGGCGGGGTCGGGACTCCCCGGCGCGAACGGCGGCGCTCGGTACGGAGCGTACGGGTAGCGCCGGCTCGGGTGGGTGACTATCTGAAAAGTCGAGGTCGCCGTCCGTCGCCGTGACCGACGGTCGCGTCTCGGTGTTACTGCCGGACGACGTTCGCCGCGCGAGGCCCCTTGGGCGAGGACTCGATGTCGAACTCGACCTCGGTCCCCTCGGTGAGGTCTTCGCCGCCTACGTCCTCCATGTGGAAGAACACGTCTTCGTCGTCGTCGAGGTCGCCGTCGTCAGTCGAAATGAAACCGTAGCCGCCAGTGTCGTTGAAGAAGTCAACTTTACCGTTTGCCATTACGAACAAATAGAAGGTTGGGGGAGGGATAACCCTTCCGAGGGTCGAGGTACCACGACCCCTCGCACGCCATCCGCACCGCAGTCGGACGACCCCGGCCGCCCGCCACCGGGTTTATCGTTTCGCGAGACCTACAGGAACCTATGAGCGAATCCACCGAGATACAGGATCCGAGCGTCCCGCGGAAGGCGCTCCGGACGGTCACGCCGGGGTCGAAGACCCGACCCGATATGGAGATGGACTCGATCGGCTGGGCGGTCTTCCTCGGGCTGGTGGTCCTGCTGGTCCCGTTGCTCCCGTTCATCGCGATCGTCTGGGGGCTCTCGAAGGTGCTGGAGTTCCTCGCGCGCCAGCGCGGGGCGTAACTCGTTCGAGCGCACGGTCAGGAACCGTCGAGCGCACGCCCGAGCGAGCTACTCCTCGGCGTCGCGGATCGCCGAGCGGACGCGTTCCCCGGAGAGAGGCATGTCGACGTGGGCGATACCGAGGGGAGCGAGGGCGTCGCAGACGGCGTTGACGACGGCGGGCGGGGCGGCGATGGTGCCGGCCTCGCCGATGCCCTTGACGCCCAGATCGTTCGTGGGACTGGGCGTGACGGTCGATTCGGTCTGGATCTCGGGGACGTGGAACGACCGCGGGACGGCGTAGTCGAGCATCGAGTCCGTCCGGAGGGTGCCGTCGTCGGCGTAGACCGCGCCTTCGTAGCGGGCCTGGCCGACCCCCTGGGCGACGCCGCCCTCGACCTGCCCCTCGACGATGACGGGGTTGACCCGCTCGCCGCAGTCGTCGAGCGCGACGTAGCGCTTGATGTCGACGGCGCCGGTCTCGGGGTCGACGGCGACCGCGACGACGTGGGTCCCGAACGTGTAGGCGGTCGCCTCCTGCTCGAAGAACGTGGTGGCTTCGAGCCCGGGGTCCACGTCCTCGGGGACGCCCCAGCCGTAGGCCGCCTCGGCCGCGTCGGCGAAGGTGCAGGTGTCGTCGGTGTGGTCGGGCGCCGAGAACTCGCCGCCGTCGTACTCGACCGCGTCCTGGGGCGCGTCGAGCAGGTTCGCGGCCAGTTCGCGCGCCTTCTCGCGGACGGCGCGGGCGCTCTCGGCGACGGCGTTGCCGCCGGTGATGGTGGAGCGACTGCCGAAGGTGCCGGTGCCCTGGGGGATGGCGTCGGAGTCGCCCTCGCGGACCTCGATGGCGTCGTAGTCGACGCCGAGTTCGTCCGCGACGATCTGGGCGTAGGTGGTTCCGTGGCCCTGGCCGTGGGAGTGGGTGCCCGCCGAGACGGTGACGGTGCCGTCCGGGTGGGCGCGCACGACGCCGCTCTCCATGCCGCCGCCGGTGGACTCGACGTAGCAGGCGAGGCCGACCCCGAGGTAGCGGCCGTCGTCGTCGCGGTCGGGGCGACTCCGGAGGTCCGCCCAGTCGGCGGCGTCCAGCGCCTCGTCGAGGCCGCGTCCGTAGTCGCCGCTGTCGTAGGTGGCGCCGACGGCGGTTTCGTGGGGAAACTCCGTGATCTGGTTCGCCCGGCGCAGCTCGGCGGGGTCGAAGCCGAGTTCGCGCGCCGCGGCGCCGACGAGTCGCTCGGCGACGTAGTTGGCCTCCGGGCGGCCCGCGCCGCGGTATGAGTGGATGGGGGCGGTGTTCGTGAAGACGGCGCGGGTCTCGCAGTGGACGGCGGGGATGTCGTACTGGCTCGACAGGAGCGAACCGTACCAGCCGGGCATCCCGAGGCTGCCGCCGAGGCCGTAGGCGCCGACGTTGGCGTCGGTCTCGACGCGCAGCCCCCGGACGGTCCCGTCGTCGTCGACGCCGATCTCGGCGGTCGTGCGGTGGTCGCGGCCGTGGGCGCCCGCGAGGTAGTTCTCGCTTCGGGTCGCGGTCCACTTCACGGGGGTACCGAGGTCCATCGCGGCGAACGCCGCCGCGGCCTCGCCGGGGTGGTGGTGACCCTTGTGGCCGAAGCCGCCGCCGACAGAGGGGGCGACGACGCGGATGTCGCGCTCGGGCAGGCCGAGGGTGGTCGAGAGCTTCCCGCGGTGGCCGTGGGGCGACTGGCTGGTCAGCTCGACGGTCAGGCGCTCGTCGCCGGCGTCCCAGCGGGCGACGGCGGCCCGCGGTTCCAGCGCGTTCGGGATGAGGCGGTTGTTCGTCAGGTCGAGCTCGACGGTGTGGTCGGCGTCGGCGACGGCCTCGTCGGTCGCTTCCCGGTCACCGAGTTCGGCGGTCGCGGCGACGTTGTCCGGCGCGTCGTCGTACAGCGTCGGCGCGTCGGTCCCCTGGGCCTCGCGCTGGTCGACGACCGCGGGGCGCGAGTCGTAGGTGACTTCGACCGCGTCGGCGGCGTCGCGGGCGCGGTAGCGGTCGTCGGCGACGACCGCGGCGACGGGCTGGCCCTGGTAGCGGACCCGGTCGCGGGCGAGCATCGGGTGGCCCGGCGGGTCGCAGTCCAGCCCGTGCGTCGAGATGGGGAGCACGCCCGGGACCTCGGAGGCGGCCACGTCGTCCCAGGTGTACACCGCGAGGACGCCCTCGGTCGATTCGGCGGCGGCGGTGTCGATGCGCTCGATGTCGCCGTGGGCGACCTCGCTCCGGACGAAGGTGTGGTAGGCGAGGTCGGGATGGTCGATGTCGTCGGTGTAGGTGGCGTCGCCGGTCAAAAGCGCCGCGTCCTCCCGGCGGTCGACGCCCTCGCCGACCAGCCGGTCCGGGTCCGCGGAGTCGGCGCCCCCGGCCTCCGGGCCCTCGGGGTCGTCGGGCGGGTCCGCCTGCGCGTCGTCGGTCATGGCGCATACGTGCGGCGACAGCGGTTAAACTGTTGTCCCGGTGCGGTGAACGACCCCGTCACGTTTAGCGGCTGGGGACCGACCTTCGGTCGTGACTCGACGCTGGGAGCGGACGGGATGAGTGCTCGATCGCGGGCCGCGACGAACCGGGTCGTCGACTGGGTGGCGGGCAGCGAGCGTCGCCGGGGAGCGGTGGTCGTCGCCGTCCCCGCCCTGTTCTGGCTGGTGCTCGAACTGGCGGCGAACCTCGGGTTGCTCCCGCTCGTCGCCGCCGCGGCGCTGAGCGCGGTCCTCTACACGCGGGACACGACGCGGGCGACGCTCGCGGTCGGCGCCGCCGGCACCGGCTCGCTGGGTATCGGCTTCGCGCTGGCACAGATCTACTGGAGCGTCGCCCGCGGGAGCACGGCGCCGCTGACCGACACCGTCGCGGGGCTGTGGGGTTGGTTTCTGGTCGGCGCCGTCCTGATCGCGCTGGGGGGCTGGATCCGCGCCGCGGGTCGCTGACGCTCAGGCGGGCAGTGAGACCGAGCTGACGGATTGAGAGCGCTCGGCGTCCCAGAACTGGAGGCGCTCGACGGTCCAATCGACGGGGTCGAAGGGGGTGTCCCGGAGGGCGGCCGCCCGTTCGACGGAGCCGCCGCGGGCGACGGTGACGTGGGGGGTGTAGTCGTCGCCCTCCACGTCGTCGACGGGGTCGAAGCGGTCGCACAGGCGCTCGTGGAGCGCTTCGAGGCCGGGGCTGTCGACGGCGAGGTAGACGACGGGCCCCTCGCCGCGGGGCACGTCGGTGAACACGTCGACGCCGGTGACGCGGACTTCGAAGGGGGGCTCCCCGCGGAGCGCTTCGCGGGCGCGGGCTTCGAGCTCGTGGTAGGCGGCGGCGTCGCCGCGGCCGAGGCGCTTGGCGACGAGGGTGTGCTCGCCGCGCTGGCGGAGGTCGGCGGTGCCGAGGCGGGTGCCCAGGTCGCGGGCGAGCGAGGCGACCGTCCCGGGGACGGGGACGTTCAGGCTGTACACGTCCGCGGAGAGGGGCCAGCGGCCGAAAAGACCGTCGTTCGTCGCCGGTCAGATCCGGTCGAGCAGCCAGAGGACGATCAGGACGACGATGACCAGCCCGAACACCGATTTCAGCGGTCCGAGGACGAACGACAGCGCGGCGTCGAGTATCTCGATCGCGATCCAGACGACGACGAGGACGAGCACGATCTTCAGCAGGGTCTCGACCTCGAGATCCGCCCGGGAGTCCATGATAGACCGGTCGCGGGCCACTCGCAAAGGCCTTGCGGCCGCAGTGCCGCGTCGACGCCCGCCGACAGCGGGAAATATCGAGCGTGGGCTACTGCGCAAAGTCTTTCGCCGTTCGGGCTAACCCCTGTGACGATGAGAGGCACGTCGCGCCGAGTCGCCGTGTCGGTCGCGGTCGTACTGGTCTGTCTGTCGGCGGTCGGGCCGGCGCTGGGCGCTGCGGTGCAGGCGTCGGGGGAACGGTCGTCGCTGAACGGACAGACAGCGGCCGCGCAAGCACAGCCGCTGGGCTTCCAGTCGGCGGTCGACCCCGACGTGGTAGAACTGCGGGCGGCCGTCCGCGAGGACGGCACCGCGGCGTGGACCGTCGACTTCCGGGTGCGCCTCGACGACGACAACGCGACGGCCGCCTTCGAGTCGGTTCAGGCGGACGTGGAGGCCAACGAGACCGCCTTCACCGAGCAGTTCGCGACCGGGATGGAGCGGACAGTCGCGAGCGCCGAGAACCGCACCGGCCGCGAGATGGCGCTGGAGAACGTCACCGTCGACGCGAGCAAAGAGCGGCTTCCCCAGGAGTACGGCGTCCTCACCTACCGGTTCACGTGGACGAACTTCGCCGCGACCGACGGCGACCGACTGCGGGTCGGCGACTCGCTGTCGGGCTTTTTCCTCGACAGCGAGTCCTCGCTCGTGCTCGCGTGGCCGGCCGGCTACGAGCGCCAGTCGGCGAGTCCCGAACCCGACGAGAGCGGTGACTCGTCGGTCACTTGGCACGGCCAGGCGAGCTTCGGGCCCGACGAGCCTCGCGTCGTCGCCGTGTCCGGCGGCGGCGGCCCTTCGGCGGCGCTGATCGCTGGAATCGCCGTTTTCGTCCTCGCAGCGGCCGCCGCCGGCTGGCTCTACCGCTCGCGCGACGAGGGCGGAGACGGCGCCACCGAGGACGGGGCCGACACCGCCGACGCGGCCGCTACCGCCGGTGGGGCGGCGGGCGCGACCGCGGCCGACGCCGATGTCGACGGGGAACCCGACGCCGGCGGCGCCGACGGGCCGCCCGAGGAACTCCTGAGCAACGAGGAGCGCGTGATCCGGTTGCTCGAATCCAACGGCGGCCGGATCAAACAGCAGCAGATCGCCGGCGAGTTCGACTGGACCGACGCCAAGACCAGCCAGGTCGTCGGCAACCTCCGCGACGACGACGCCGTCGAAACGTTCCGCATCGGCCGCGAGAACGTCGTCGCCCTCCCCGAGGAGAGCGACTTATAAACGTTCCCACCGTTCACCGGGCAGGTTACAGATATCATCCTCGAAATCGCCACATGAAGGGCGGATCGATTCCGGGGACAAATCCGGCTTAATCGCGCTTAACTCGGCGCACGAATCGGTATTATATATCGCCCTCCAGCCAGTATCGTTGCTTGTAATGAGACGGGCATTCCCCGTGGTACTGACGGTCGTGATGGTCGTCGGAACGCTCGCGTGGGTTCCGGCGCCGGGGTTGGCTGCCGATACCGCACAGGACCAGTCGAACGAATCGGTCGCACCGGGCGAACTACTCGCGGGCGTGGTCGGCGTCCAGCAGGCGGAACTGGACGGCGAGATCGAGACCCGGTCGTTCGCGTTGCAACTCGCCAACGCGACGAGCAACGAGTCGAGAGCGGCGATACTCGCGGCCCAGTACGAGCAGTTACGCAACGGGAGCGCGGCGCTCGCCGAGCGCCGGGCCGAACTGAACGAATCCCACCGGAACGGGACGCTGAGCGACGGCGAGTACCGGGCGCGCGTGGCTAAACTGCACGCTCAGAGCGAGACCGTCCGGTCGCTGGCCAACCGTACGGCCAACGAGTCCGCGGGCCTCCCGGCCGAACTGCTCGAATCCAGGGGCATCAACGCGACCGCGATCCGGACGTTACAGTCGGACGCCGCGAACCTGACCGGACCGGAGACCGCCGCGGTCGCGCGGAGTATCGCCGGCCCGAACGTCGGTGACACCGCAGCGGCTGGCGACAGGCCCGCGGTCGCCGAGAACCGCAGCGAACGCGGCTTCGGCGCGGCCGAGAACGCGACCGACGGGGAACGGGGCCCCGCCGAGAACCGAACGCGCGGCGACGAGCGCGGGAACGGATCGGCCGGGCCCGACGACCGGGGGACGCCCGGCAACGACACCGCCGGACCGACTGACGGCGGGAACCGGACCGGTGCCTCCGACGACGCCGGTCCCGCGGACGGCGGGAACAACACGGACGGCAGCGAGGGTAACGAGACGGGGACGCCCGACGGCGACGACCGCGGAACCCCGACCGACGGCGGCGAGAGCGCCGGCGGAAGCGGCTCCGGTGGTGGAGGCGATTCCGGCGGCGCGGGTAACGGATCCGGGAACTCCGGCGGCTCGGGCGGCTCCGACGGCCGCCCCGCCGCACTGGCCGCTCCGCTTCGGTGACCCATGACGGACAGAACCAGCGTGCGCCGGGCGAGAACCGGATTCCTCCTCGTCGCGCTCGCGGTGTCGCTTGCGGTGCTCGCGACGCCGGTCGCGGCGGTCAGCGCCGCGGGGACACCGGAACAGGTCGCCGAGAACAGGTCGGTACCGTCCTTCGCGGTCGACCTCAGGACCGACGGGTCGGCCGCGGTGACGGTCGTCTACGCGTTCGACCTGACGGCCGACGGTGAGGCGGCGGCGTTCGAGCAGTTGCGGTCCGACGGGGCGGCGCTCGCCGAGTACGAGAACCGGACGACCGAGCGGCTGCGCCGCGTCGCCAACGCGACCGAGGCCGCGACCGGCCGGTCGATGCGGGTCTCGGCGGCCGAATCGACGACCGCTCGCGACGGGTCGACCGGTGTCGTCGCGATCTCGGCAGTCTGGCAGGGGCTCGCGGCCGTCGACGGTGACCGGCTCGTGGTCAGCGAACCGTTCGCGAGCGGGTTCGAACCCGACAGGCCGTTCGTCGTGACCCCGCCCGAGGGGTACGCGCTCGCCGACAGCGCGGTCGATCCGGCGAACGCGACCGACGGGCGCGTCATCTGGTCGCCGGGGACGGACCTGTCCGGATTCGAGGCGGCGTTCGCACCGTCCGACCGAACCGCGACCGCCGACGGGTCCGAGGCGGACGCGACCACGGATCGGCCCAGCGCGGGCACGTCTCCGGACGGATCCGATACGGACACGCTCGCGGAGGGGTCGACTACCAGTGAGGGCGCGGGATCGACGGCCGCGGACGGGCCCGGGTTCGGGATCTCCCTCACCGTCGCGGCGCTCCTCGTTGCGGTTCTGGTGCGGCGGGGCGACTGAACCGGATCGCCGTCCCGTGCCGGCTCTCTAAATCGACTTAATTCGGATAAAACGCGGTTGATAGCCGTGGGTTTATATGTGTTGACGGGACCTACCAGGGAGTAAGATGGTCGAATCGTCACCTGTCGTCGCGGCGCTGCTGGTCGTGCTGGGGGCCGTCGGGGCGGTCCCCGCCGCCGCGCTGACGGGGGCCGGTGTCGGAGCCCAACAGACCGCGCCGAACGAGACGGTCGCCGAGGAGTCGCTCGCGCCGGGCGAGCGGTTCGCCGGCGTCGTCGGGATCGAGGCGGCCGAGTTCGAGAGCGAAGTCGCGGCGAGGTCGTTCGGCCAGCGGGTGGCCGCGGCGCGGTCGAACCGGTCGGTAGCGGGGGTCGTCGCTACGGAGGTCGACGACCTGGACGGTCGGCTGACCGCGCTCGAAGCGCGGATCGGCCGACTCGAACGGGGTCACGAGAACGGCAACATCAGCGAGGGCCGGTATCGCGCCCGTCTGGCGCGGTTGCACGCGGAACAGCGGTCGATCCAGCGTCGCCTCAACCAGACGGCGGGCGTTGCTCGCACCCTCCCGTCGACCGCTCTCGAATCGAAGGGGACGAACGTGACCGCGATCGACCGACTCCGAGCGAAGGCGGGAGAGCTGACCGGTCCCGAGGTCGCCGCCGTCGCCCGGAGGATCGCCGGCAAGAACGCCGGCGAAGGCATGGGCGGACCGCCGCCGTTCGCTGGGAACGGCACCGGACCGCCGGACGGTGCTGGACCGCTCGCCGGCGCTGGACCGCCCGACGACCGCGGGCGACCGAACGACACCGGACCGCCCGACGACCACAGTTCGGACGGGAGTGACGGTGGTGGCGCGAATCCAAACGGTGACGGCGGCGCGAACCCCGGAAACTCCGGCGGTGACGAGGGTGTCGGGAACGATAGAGATCCGTCCCCGACTGAGACCGCGGATTCGACCGAAGAGTCGGACACGCCGGATCTCACTGACAGCCCCGACCGGACCGACGCGCCGGATACGCCCGACCAGCCGGACACGCCGGACCCGGCCGATACCTCCGATCCCACCGACGCTCCCGATCCTACGGATGCCCCGGACTCGACCGACGCACCGGATTCCACGGACGCACCCGATACGCCGGATCCGACCGACGCGCCGGATACGCCAGATCCGACCGACGCGCCGGACACCGCGGACCCGACCGACGCACCCGACACGCCTGACCCGACGGACACTCCCGATTCAACTGACGCTCCCGACCCCACCGATGCGCCTGACGGGACGCCGACGCCGACGGCCACGCTGACGCCGACACCGACGACCACGCTGACGCCGACGGTCACTCCGACGCCGACCGCGTCACCCACGCCGACCGCCACGCTGACGCCGACTGCGACTCCGACACCGACCGCGACTTCGACGCCGACGGCCACTCCGACGCCGACTGCGACTCCGACGCCGACCGCGACGCAGAGTCAGAACGACACGCCGGATCCGACGGACGCGCCGGACACCGCGGACCCGACCGACGCACCCGACACGCCTGACCCGACGGATGCGCCGGATACGCCGGACCCGACGGACGCGCCGGACAGTCTGGACGGTCCCGAACCGACCGGAGCCTCCGGCGGGAGCGACGGGGGCGTGCCCGCCGGCGTCTCGATGGTGGCGTCGGTCGAGGCGCCGGTGTACGACCGGACCGTCGCGGTGTCCGACGAGGACGAGGCCGACGCGTAGGGGAGACGGGCCGCTGGCGCGTGCGACGGACCCACAGGGCTCGCAGCGCCGGTTCGGAAAGTTTTAGTAGCGACTTGTCGGTAGTAGCAGGTACATGGCATCGACCCGCGCACCCGGCGTGCAGGCCGCGGCGAGTCGCGGGTCCGCCGACCGACTTTTCGCGCGTCGGCGCGCGGCGCCGACCGGCGTCGACGCCCGACGACCGCGGCGACGACGACCGGGCCGTTAGGCCCGAAACTACCTCTCCCATCGTCGCCACGTCTCGACTTCGACTCCCGCCACCGTCGGGTTCCGGGCGGACACCTCACCCGACAGTCACCACACAACACATGACATCCGACCCATCCGGCACCGTCGCGCTCGCCTTCTCCGGCGGGCTCGACACGACAGTCTGCGTCCCGCTCATCAAGGAAGAGTACGGCTACGACGACGTCATCGGCGTCACCGTCGACGTCGGTCAGCCCGCAAAGGAGTTCGACGAGGCCGAGGAGACCGCCGAGGAACTCGGCCTCGAACACTTCGTCGTCGACGCCAAGCAGGAGTTCGCCGACCTCTGCCTGCAGTCCGTCAAGGCCAACGGCTCCTACCAGGGCTACCCCCTCGGGACCGCGCTGGCCCGTCCGGTCATCGCCAACGCCATCCTCGAAGTCGCCGAGGAGCAGGGCTGTAGCGCCCTCGCTCACGGCTGTACCGGGAAGGGCAACGACCAGCTGCGCTTCGAGGCCGTCTGGCGCGCCTCGGATCTGGACGTGCTCGCGCCGGTGCGCGAACTCGGGCTCACCCGCGAGTGGGAGAGCGAGTACGCCGCCGAGAAGGGCCTGCCCGTCGAGGGCGGCGACGGCGGCCGCTGGAGCATCGACACCAACCTCTGGAGCCGCTCGGTCGAGGGTTCGGAACTCGAAGACCCCGCTCACGTCCCCGGCGAGGAGATCTACGACTGGACGCAGGCGCCCGGGTCGGCCGAACCCGAGACCGTCGAGGTCGAGTTCGAGCAGGGCGAGGTCGTCGCCGTCGACGGCCAAGAGCAGAGCGCCGTCGAACTCATCGATGACCTCAACGAGCGCGCCGGCGCCCACGGCGTCGGCCGCTCGGACATCATGGAGGACCGCATGCTCGGGCTCAAGGTCCGCGAGAACTACGAGCACCCCGCTGCGACGGTGCTCCTGACCGCCCACGAGGCGCTCGAATCGCTCGTCCTCACCCAGGAGGAGCGCTCGTTCAAGCAGCAGGTCGACCAGCGCTGGGCCCAGAAGGGCTACGAGGGGCTGGTCGAGGCGCCGCTGACGAAGGCCCTGGAGAGCTTCATCGAACAGACTCAGACGAAGGTCACGGGGACCGTCACCGTCAAGCTCGACGGCGGCCAGGCCCGCGCGGTCGGTCGCGACAGCGAGTACGCCGTCTACAGCGAGTCGGCGGCCTCGTTCAACGAGGAGGCGGTGACGGACGACATCACGCAGGACGACGCGACGGGCGTCGCGAAGTACCACGGCTTCCAGTCGCGCCTGGCCAACCGCGTCGCCCAGAACGTCGCGGCGAAACAGGCCGAGGCCGCCACCGACGGCGGCGAAACCGAAGACGAGAACTGAGATGACCGACGGCGAGGACACACCCGGCGCGGACGAGACGGCCGACGCGAGCGGCGCAGGCGGGTCGGCGGACGGCGCGACGACCGGCGGGACCGCGATCCGCCGGGACCGCTTTTCCGGCGGCCCCGCGCGCGGGTTCATGTCCTCGCTGGCCGCCGACGAGCGCATCTTCGCCGCGGACCTCCAGGTCGACCGCGCCCACACGGTGATGCTGGCCGAGCAGGGCATCGTCGACGACGAGGACGCCGCGGCCATTCTGGACGCTCTCGACGACGTGGAAGCGGCAGGCCACGGCGAACTGCCCGACGCCGAGGACGTCCACGAGGCGATCGAGACGGCGGTTATCCAGCGCGTCGGCCCCGAGGGCGGGCGCATGCACACCGCCCGGTCGCGCAACGACGAGGTGGCGACCTGCATCCGCTACCGCCTGCGCGCGGACATCTTCGAGGCGCTGGAGACGGTCGTGGGCGCGCGCGAACAGTTGCTCGACGCCGCCGAATCGCACACCGAGACGGTGATGCCAGGGTTCACGCACCTGCAGTACGCCCAGCCCGTGACCGTGGCTCACTGGATCCTGTCCTACGAGGGGCCGCTGGCGCGCGACACCGAGCGGCTGCTCGCGGCGCTGGACACCACGAACCAGTCGCCGCTCGGCGCGGCCGCCTTCGCCGGGACGCCGTTCGACGTGGACCGCGAGCGCACGGCCGAACTACTGGGCTTCGACGGGACTGTGGCGAACTCGATGGACGCCACGTCTTCGCGGGACTTCCTCGTGGAGACGACGAGCGCCTTGACGACGCTAGCGACGATGCTGTCCGGCATGGCCGAGGACCTCGTCGTCTACAGCGGTCGGGACTACCTGGAGATCAGCGACGACTACGCCTCCACGTCGTCGATCATGCCTCAGAAGAAGAACCCCGACACGCTGGAGATCGTGCGCGCCACGGCCGGCGAGGCCCAGGGCGCGCTCCAGCGGCTCCTGACGACGCTGAAGGGGCTGCCCCGCTCGTACAACATCGACCTGCAGGAGGCGACGCCGCCGGCGTGGACCGCGGTGGACTCGGTGCCGC
This sequence comes from Halosimplex pelagicum, assembly GCF_013415905.1. Classification (GTDB taxonomy): domain Archaea; phylum Halobacteriota; class Halobacteria; order Halobacteriales; family Haloarculaceae; genus Halosimplex; species Halosimplex pelagicum. The sequence goes on from NZ_CP058909.1 coordinate 855,994, forward strand.
CCGCGCTGGAGGTGGCGACCGGGGCGCTGACGACCGCCGAGTGGCACGAGGACGTGCTGGCGGCCGAAGCCGCCGCCGGGTTCTCGACGGCGACCGGCGTCGCCGACCGGCTGGCGATGGCGGGCGTCCCGTTCCGGACGGCCCACGAGGTCGTCGCGACCGTCGCCGAGGATCTGGACCCCGGGCAGGACGCGCCCGAGATCGCCGAACTGGAGGCCGCCGCCGAGGGGATCCTGGGCGAGCCGCTGACGGCCTACGTCGACGCCGAGACGCTGGAAGCGACGCTCGACCCCGTCGAGAGCGTGGCGATGCGCGACTCGGCCGGCGGGCCGGCGCCTGAGGCGGTCGCCACCCAGATCGAGGAGGCCCGTGAGCGCCTGGCCGCCGACGAGGACGCGGTCGCCGAGCGCACCGACGCGGTCGCGACGGCGCTCGACGACCTCGAATCGGAGGTGGCCGACTATGTCTGAGCGCCGAGACGCCCGCGGCCGCCTCCAGACCGACCCACGCCACCGACCGCAGCCGCTCCCACGACCCCGCGAGGGGAAATAACATAAAACTGATACAGTGAACGGACTGTCCACGAAATCGGGCCCGCGACGCGCTTAGCGTCGAGTATGCGTAACTATTTTTGTCTGATAGGTTCGAAGCGTTTAAGTAGATAGCAGGGTGAGTAGGGGGTACGATGGCAGAATGCGTCGAGTGCGGAGCGGAAGTAACTCTGCACGACGGCATCGAGATAGGAGAGATCGTCGACTGTGGCACCTGCGGTGCGGAGCTCGAAGTCGTCGACACCGAACCTCCAGTCCTCGAGACGGCACCCGAGCTCGAAGAGGACTGGGGTGAGTGAGAGTGAAGGTCGGCATCCTCTACTCCCGGATCCGCCGGGACGAGAAGCTCCTGCTGAACGAGCTGCGTGAGCGCGACCACGAGGTCGTCAAGGTCGACGTGCGCAAGCAGCGCTTCGGGCTCTCGGAGCCCCCGGAGGACATGCGCGGCGTCGACGTGCTCGTCGACCGCTGTCTGGCGACGAGCCGCTCGCTGTACGCGACGGAGTTCGCCGACGCCTACGGCATCCCGGTCGTCAACAGCGCCGAGACCGCCGAGGTCTGCGCGAACAAGGTGAAAAACAGCCTCGCGCTGGAGAAGGCGGGCGTCCCGACACCGGCGACCGACGTAGCGTTCACGAAAGACGCCGCCCTCGAAAGTATCGAGGACTTCGGCTATCCGTGCGTCCTCAAGCCCGTGGTCGGGTCGTGGGGCCGCCTGATGGCGAAGATCGACTCGCGCTCCGCGGCGGAGGCGATCCTCGAACACAAGGAGACCCTGGGCCACTACGAGCACAAGGTCTTCTACATCCAGGAGTTCGTCGACAAGCCGGGCCGGGACATCCGCATCGTCGCGGTCGACGGCGAGCCGGTCGCCGGCATGGTCCGCTCGTCGGACCACTGGCTGACCAACGCCGCCAAGGGTGCCGAGACCTCGGAGATCGAGATCACGCCGGAGATGGAGGAACTCGTCGAGAAGGCCAGCGACGCCGTCGGCGGCGGCCTGCTGGGGATCGACCTCATGGAGACCGGCGTCGACGAGGACGGTGAGCCCTCGGGGTACACCGTCCACGAGGTCAACCACACCGTCGAGTTCAAGGCGCTCGACGAGGTCACCGACGTGGACGTGCCCGCGACGGTCGTCGACTGGCTGGAGACCACCGCCGAGGCCGGCGAGAGCGAGACCGCAGAGGCGGCGACATGACGGGAGGAGACCGCATGAGCGACGACGCGACATACACGGCGTCGGTCGTCGGCGGCACGGGCTTCACGGGCGGCGAACTGCTTCGCCTGCTCGCGGGCCACCCCGAGTTCGAAGTCGTTCAGGCGACCAGCCGCTCGAAGGAGAACAAGACGGTGGGCCACGCCCACCCGAACCTCCGCGATCTGGACCTGCGGTTCTCCTCGCCGGAGGACCTGGAGAGCGTCGACGCGCTGTTCGCCGCGACGCCCCACGGCGTCTCGATGGAGCAGATCGACGAGTTTCAGGACGCGGCCGAGACGGTCGTCGACCTCTCGGCGGACTTCCGGCTGAACACGGAAGACCAGTACGACGAGTGGTACGACGGGCACACGCGCCCGGAACTGCTCGACGAGTCCGTCTACGCGCTCCCGGAGATCACGCGCGACGAGCTACCGGGCGCGGATCTGATCGCCTCCGGTGGCTGTAACGCCACGGCGACTATCCTCGGCCTGAAGCCGCTGGTCGAGGAGGGTATCCTCACCGGCGACGAGCAGATAGTGGTGGACGTGAAGGTCGGCTCCTCGGAGGGCGGCGCAGGGGGCGGCGAAGCCTCCAGCCACCCCGAGCGCTCGGGCGTCGTTCGCCCGTACGCGCCGACGGGCCACCGCCACGAGGCCGAGATCGAGCAGTTCCTCGGGCTGGACGTCTCCTTCACCGTCCACGCGGTGGACATGATCCGCGGCGCGAGCGCGACCTGTCACGTCTTCCCGGGCGAGCCCGTCTCGAAGGGCGACCTCTGGGGGGCGTATCGCGGCGAGTACGGCGAGGAGCCGTTCGTCGAGCTCGTGGCGGGCGGCGGCGGGGTGTATCGCTACCCCGAGCCCAAGGCGGTCGCGGGGACGAATCGTGCCGAGGTCGGGTTCGAGCTCGACCCCGGAAACAGGCGCCTCGTCGTCTTCTCGGCGATCGACAACATGATGAAAGGTTCGGCGGGGCAGGCGGTCCACGCCGCCAACGTCGCCCTCGGTATCGAGGAGACCGCGGGGCTGGAGTTCGGGGGCCTCCACCCGGTCGGCGCCCCCTGAGCAGGTGATTTTTCGTGACTACAGTCGTCAAGATCGGCGGCGCCCGCGCGGTCGACCCCGCGGGCGCACTGGCGGACGTTGCATCGCTGCGTGAGGACGGAGAGAGCGTCGCGGTCGTCCACGGCGGCTCGACGGCCGTCGACGAGACGCTCGAACGCCTCGGCATCGAACCGGAGTACGTCGAGACGCCGTCGGGCGTCGTCGGCCGGTTCACCGACGCCGAGACCATGGAAGTGTTCGAGATGGTGTTCGGCCACCTCAACACGCAACTCGTCGCGGGCCTCCAGAGCCAGGGCGTCGACGCGGTCGGGCTCAACGGCGTGGACGGCAAGCTACTCTACGGCCCGCGCAAGTCCGCCGTGCGGGTCATGGAAGACGGGACTCGCAAGATCAAGCGCGGGGACCACTCGGGCACGATCAAGCAGGTCAACGCCGACCTGCTGGAGACGCTGTTCGCGGACGGCTACACTCCCGTGGCGTCGCCGCCGATGGCCGGGAAAGACGACGAGGAAGTCGTGCCGGTCAACACGGACGCCGACCGCTCGGCCGCCCACATCGCCGGTGCGGTCGGCGCGACGCTCGTCCTGCTGACGGACGTGGAGGGCATCTACGAAGACCCGGACGACCCGGAGACGCTCATCGAGAGCGTCGAGACGGCCGACGACTGGGGCGGCCTCGAAGACGCCGCCGAGGGCTTCATGGAGCGGAAGGTGATGGCTATCGAAGAGGCCATCGAGGGCGGTGCCGAGGAAGTGGTGGTCGCGGACGCCAACGCCGACGACCCCATCCTGTCGGCGCTGGACGGCGGCGGCACGCACGTCTACGCGTCGGCGCTTTCGGATACTGCGGACGGTCACGCGGACACGACGGAGGAGGATTCACAATGAGCGGATTCGTCTTTTCGGAGAAACCGATCCAGATCGAGGAGGGCGACGGCACAGTACTGTACGACGACGACGGCACAGAGTACCTCGACATGGGCGCATCGTACGCCTGCGTCCCGCTGGGCCACGGCCACGAGGCCGTCCACGACGCCGTCACCGAGCAGTTCGAGAAACTGACCTACGTCCAGGCATCGTACCCCAACGCCGCGCGGACGGCGCTGTACGAGCGACTCGCCGACACGGCGCCCGACCCCATCGACTACACGTGGCTGTGTAACTCGGGCACGGAGGCCAACGAGGCAGCGCTGAAGTTCGCCCGCTCGGCGACCGGCAACTCCAAGATCGTCGCGACGATGCAGGGGTTCCACGGGCGCACGATGGGCGCGCTGGCGACCACGTGGAAGAGCAAGTACAAGAAGCCCTACGAGCCGCTGATGGGCGACGTGGAGTTCGTGCCCTACGACGACGGCGACGAACTCGCCGACGCGGTCGACGACGAGACCGCCGCGGTGATCGTCGAGCCCGTGCAGGGCGAGGGCGGCATCAACCCCGCCTCCGCCGAGTTCCTCCAGCGCGCACGCGAGGAGACCGAGGAGGCCGGCGCGGCGCTGATCTTCGACGAGGTTCAAACGGGTATGGGCCGGACGGGGTCGCTGTGGGCGGCCGAGCAGTCCGGCGTGACGCCCGACATCCTGACGGCAGCGAAAGGCCTCGGAAACGGCTTCCCCGTCGGCGCGACGCTCTGCCGGGAGTGGATCGCCGACAACTACGGCTCGCATGCCTCGACGTTCTCGGGCGGTCCCGTCATCTCCGCGGCCGCCGGGACGACCGTCTCGACCATCGTCGAGGAGGATATCCCGGGTCACGCCGCCGACGTGGGGGCGTACATGCAGGAGCGCCTCGAAGACGAGATCGGCGACGACGTGCGCGAGGTGCGCGGCGAGGGCCTGATGGTCGGCGTCGAGGTCGGCCGCGGCGCCAACCGCGCGCTGAAGCAACTCGCGATGAACCACCAGGTCCTGGCGCTCCCCGCGGGGCGGACCGTCGTGCGGTTCCTCCCGCCGCTGACCGTCACCGAGGACGAGGTCGACCAGGTCGTCGACGCCATGGCGGAGGTCGTCGGCGATGAGTGAGAGCGCCGGCGAATCCGAGGGCGGCGACGGCGAGGAGCCGACGCCCGACGTGCCCGTCGACGAGGAGGCGCGCGAACTCCTGATCGACGTGGTCGACACGCCCTCCGTGACGGGCGAGGAGGACGAAGCGGCGGGCGTGCTCGTCGACTTCTTCGAATCGCACGACCGGGAGGTGTGGGTCGACGACGTGGGTAACGTCCGCGCGCCGGCCGACGACAGCGTCCTCCTGACCTCCCACATCGACACCGTTCCGGGCGATATCCCGGTGCGCGTCGAGGAGGGGGAGGACGGCGACGAGGTGCTGTGGGGTCGCGGGAGCGTCGACGCGAAGGGACCGCTCTGTTCGATGGCCGTCGCGGCCGTCCGCACGGGCGCCTCGTTCGTCGGCGTCGTCGGCGAGGAAGTGGATTCGCGGGGCGCGCGCCACCTCGTCGAAGAGCGCGACGCCGAGCCCGGGGCCGTCGTCAACGGCGAGCCCTCGGGCTGGGACGGCATCACGCTGGGCTACCGCGGGCTGCTCGCGGGGACGTACGTGGCCACCTCGGAGTCGGGCCACTCCTCGCGGCCGGAGAACAACGCGATCCAGGACGCCATCGCCTGGTGGTCGGCCGTCGAGGAGGAGTTCGGCCACGACGAGTGGGTGGCGGTCTTCGAGCGCGTGACGGCCAAGCCCATCAGTTTCGAGGGCGGGATCAGCGACGACGGGCTCTCCGTCGAGGCGACGGCGGACGTGCAGCTGCGCGTCCCGCCGGAGTACACCACCGAGGAGATCCGCGAGATCGCCGACGGCCACCTCGCGAACGGGACGGTCCACTGGCACGACGCGGTCGAGCCGGTGATGATGAACCCGCGGACGGCGGCGGCCCGGGCCTTCCGCGCGGCGGTCCGGCAAGTGGGTGGGGACCCGCGACTCCTGCGCAAGACTGGCACAAGTGATATGAACGTGTACGCACAGGAGTGGGACTGTCCGATGGTGACCTACGGACCCGGCGACTCCGACCTGGACCACGCGCCCGACGAGCACGTCTCGCTCGCCGAATACGACCGCGCCGTGGCCGTCCTCGAGACCGCGACGGAGCAACTACAATGAACTTCCTCGACGTCGACGACCTCACGACCGGCGAACTGGCGGCCGTCCTCGACCGCGCGGCGGCGATCAAGGCCGACTACCGCGAGACCGGCGCGAGCGACCTGCTGGACGGCCAGACGCTCGGGATGATCTTCGAGAAGCCGTCGACGCGGACGCGGGTCTCCTTCGAGACGGGGATGACCCAGCTGGGCGGTCACGCCGTGTTCCTCGGCCCCGACGACATCGGCCTGCACGGCCGCGAGCCGGTGAAGGACATCGCGCGGGCGCTCGGCCGCTACGTCGACTTCGTGATGGCGCGCGTCTACGACCACGCCGACGTGGTCGAACTCGGCGAGTACGCCGAGGTACCCGTGATCAACGCGCTGACCGACGACGCCCACCCCTGCCAGACGCTCGCCGACCTGCTGACGATCCGCGAGCACTTCGACGACCCGACGGTCGCGTGGGTCGGCGACGGCAACAACGTCTGTCAGTCGTTCGTCCTCGGCGCGGCGATGTCCGGCCTGGACCTGGCCGTCGCCACCCCCGAGGGCTACGGCGTCGACGAGGGCGTCCTCAAGCGCGCCGACGGACTGGGCGCCGCACCGGCGACGACGACCGACCCCGAGGCCGCCATCGCCGACGCGGACGTGGTGTACACGGACGTGTGGGTCAGCATGGGCCAGGAGGACGAGCGCGCGGAGAAACTGGCGGCCTTCGAGGGGTTCCAGGTCACGCCCGAACGCCTCGGCGACCGGGCGCTGATGCACTGCCTGCCCGCCCACCGTGGCGAGGAGGTCACCGACGCCGTCATCGAGAGCGACAACGCCATCGTCTGGGACCAGGCGGAGAACCGCCTGCACGCCCAGAAGGGCCTGCTGGCGTGGCTTGCCGAGCAGGAGTAGCCAGCGTCCGCGCGCCCACGGCGCGCGGTTCTCCGGGCCGAGCGTAGCGAGGCCCGTTTTTTGCCCCATCTTTTTGCGTCGGGGGTGCCCGCAGGGAGCGAAGCGACCGAGGACACCCCCGCCGGAAAAAGGTGGGCTAGGATCGCAGGAGGTCGAGCAGCTGCTTGCCGTCGCTGTCGAGTCCGGCGTAGGCGCCGCGGGAGTACGTCCGCGGCACGGCGGTCTGGACGGCCCGGAAGAGTTCGCTGTAGAAGACCGCCGTCAGGCAGAACGACACCGGACCGTTCCCGCCGCGGAACGCGACCAGTCCCAGCGACGCGGCGAGGAGGACCGTCACCGCCGGTCCGGCCGCGAACGAGAGCGCCTGGACGCGCTTCGAGGGCGTCTCCTCCCACTGGAAGTAGCCGTAGGCGACGAGTTTCCGGACCCCGTCGAACCCGACCGTCACCGTCAGCGGACCGAGACGGGCGGTCCGTCCGGTCTCGCTCCCGATCGAGATGTGTACGTTCCCCCCTGCGAGAAGGATCGGAGTGGCGTGGGCGGCCTCGTGGAGGAAGAGCGCGCCGACGGCCCCGACGACGGCGACCGGGACGGCCAGCGCGTACGGTAGCACGTCGATCATGCAAATGACGCTTGCACGATAGGTTTAAAGGTGTTACTCACGCGGACGGAACGCCGTGTCACGAGCGTTCGGCGGCTACATCGGCGGCCAGCTCCGCGACCGCGACGCGGACGACCGACGAGTTCGGCGGCGAGCGCAAGGAAGGGCGCCTCGGCGACGGCAGACCCGACAGCGACGATTCGACCGCCGACTGAGCGTTCCCCTCGCGGGCACACCGAACCGATCAGTGCCATCGGACTCTCCAGTTCTCCCTCGGGACTATCCACGTTCGTCCAGAACGACGCCCAGATAGCGTGCGAGAGATTGACACTCTCATACCCTAATGATTTATAATGCAGTAGAATAATCGTGACGTACAGATGCGGATCACAGAGACGCGGCGGTTGTTCACGGAATCGTGCGAGTACCCGACGGACGCGGCGACGGTCGTCGACCGGGTCGGTGGCGTGGAGATCGAGGCGCCGACGGGCGACACGACGACGGTCGAGACGGTCCTCGCCCGGTCGAACGTCGGGACCTACGAGTCGGCCGACGACGTGTACACGGCGCTGATGGGCAACCTCGACGACTCCTTCATCGGGCTGAAGTACTACGACGACCGCGGCGACAACCAGCCCCACCCCCACCGGAACTGGCACTGAGCCGGGCGGTCCCGGCGGCGGGACGAACGGCGCCGGCGACGTGGCAGGCGGAGCCGGCAGTGAGACGGGTGGGGCCGCGGTGGGCATCCGCGGGGGGTCGGAACGGGTGGTTCGGTCCGCGGTGGATTCGAACTCCGGGACGGGGTGAACGCGGACACCGGCGTCTGTGCGACCGTCGTGCGACCGCGACGAACACTGATTATCGCGACCGTCGAAGCGGGCGGTGATGGCCGACTCGCCCGTCGTCGACGCCGGCGCGCTGGACGCCGAGGAGCTGCTCGACCGGATCAAGTCGACGGGTCGCGTCCGCGTGCGCACGGAGTTTCTCGACTCGGTCCACGAGGTGACGCTCCGCTGGGACGGCGAGACCTTCTACTGCGACACGCCGACACGCCTGCACAAACACGACTCCGAGTCGGCGATGCGGACCTGCCTGGTCGAGCAGGGCTACGGCCGCTGACCGCGCAGCCGACGACGGGAGGACCCCCGGCCGATCGCCCCCGTTTATGCGGCGGCGGTGCTTACGTCCCGACACCATGGTCGAGGCGGACCCCTCACCCGAGCGGTTTCGCGAGTTGATGCTCGACGAGCAGCCGGGCTTCGAGGACGTGCTCGCCTGCGTCTTCAACATCCAGGAACACGAGGTGCGGACCTTCCTGACGCTGCAGGACCACTCCGGGAGCACCGTCGCCGAGCTGGCCGACCAGCTCGAACGCGACCGCAGCAACGTCAACCGCTCGCTGTCGACGCTCCGCGAGAAGAGCCTCGCCGACCGCGAGCGGCGACTGCTGGACGGCGGCGGGCACGTCTATCAGTACTCCGCGACGCCGCTGCCCGAAGCCCGCGAGCTGATGCACGAGACCCTCGACGAGTGGACCGCCTACGTCCACGACCGCATCGACGAGTTCGGCGAGGGAGACCGCTGATCGGTCGAATCCCCTTCCGAGGTGGCGGCCCGATCCGTCGAGCGCGAGAACGGACAGGCCGGTCGCGAATCACCGATTCAGCGTGTGGACGGCCTCGCCGAGCGCGTTCGCGCAGGCCTCGCCGACGGCCTCGGAGAGGGTGGGGTGGGTGTGGATGGTGGCGGCCACGTCCTCTAGCTGCGCGCCCATCTCGACGGCGAGGGCGAGTTCGGCGATCAGTTCCGACGCTTCGGGCGCGACGACTTGGGCGCCCAGGAGGAACCCGCTGTCGCCGTCGCCGACGACGCGGACGAACCCCTCTTCCTCGTCGAGCGTGAGCGCGCGGCCGTTGGCCCGCAGCGGGAACTGCCCGACGACGGGGTCGAACCCGGCTTCCTCGGCCTCGCTCTCGGTCATCCCGACCGTGCCGATCTCGGGGTCGGTGAACACGGCCGCGGGGATCGCCTGATGGTCCAGGGCGGCGGGCTCGCCGGCGATCACTTCGGCGGCGACCTCGCCCTCGGCGCTGGCCGTGTGGGCGAGCATCGGCTCGCCGGCCACGTCGCCGACGGCGAAGACGTGTTCCACGTCGGTACGGGCCTCGTGGTCGGTTTCGAGGAAGCCGTCCTCGTTCGGTTCGAGGCCGACCGCGTCGAGGTTCAGGGTGTCCGTGACCGGCCGGCGACCGACGGCGACGAGGCACTTCTCGGCGCCGAACTCCGCGATGTCGCCGTCCTCGTTCTCGGTGCGGACGGTGATGCCGTCGCCGGCCTCCTCCCAGCTATCGGCGGCCTGGCCGAAGTGGAAGTCGACGCCCAGGTCCTCGGCGCGCTCGCGGACGACGCGGGACACGTCGTTTTCGTAGCCCGGCAGCACGTCGTCCAGCATCTCGACGACGGTCACGTCGCAGCCGAGCTTCTGGTAGACGGTGGAGAGCTCCATCCCGATGTAGCCGGCGCCGACGACGACCATGCTCGCCGGGACGGCGTCCAGCGCGAGCGCCTCGCGCGAGGAGAGGATATGCTCGCCGTCGAACTCGAAGCCCGGCACTTCGATCGGCCGCGAGCCCGTCGACACGATGGCGTGCTCGAACTCGATGGTCTCGGCGCCCTGGCCCTCGCCGCCGTGGACGATGCGGGCCGTGTCCTCGCCGGCGAACTCGGCGCGCCCCTCGACGAGGTTTACCCCCGCGGCCTTGCAGAGCTTCTCGACACCGCCGGTGAGCTGGTCGACGACACCGTCTTTCCACTCGACCATGCGCTGCAGGTCCACGGCGGGGTCGGCGTAGATGCCCATCTCCTCGGCGTCGCCGGCGTCGTGGGCGACGTCCGTCGCGGAGATCAGCGCCTTCGAGGGGATGCAGCCGTAGTTCAGGCAGGTGCCCCCGTAGGCCTCTTTCTCGACGAGGGTCACGTCTAGATCGAGCTGCCCGGCGCGGATGGCGGCGACGTAGCCGCCCGGTCCCGCGCCGATGACCAGTACGTCAGTTCCGGTAGTCACGTCTCCGACGACCATTGTCGGAGGGTGGAGTGCCCGCGTAAAAAGAGGCGGGTTGACGGTGGCACCGCCGCGACCGCCCGCGCCCCTCGCCCGTCACCGGGCGTCGCGCTCCTCGCGGGCTCCGACGCCGACGGGACGTTCGACGCCGCTCCCTCGCGGTTCTCGCGGGCGACGGTCGCAACGAAACGGTCTTGTACCGGAACCGTCGACCGGGTACCAGAAGGACCCACATGACCGGAAACTCGACGGACGGATCGGACGACCTGCCCGAGGACCCCATCCTCCGGCGGGTGCTGAGCGACTCGGCGTACGACCGCGTTCGCGTCGAGCGGTTCTCGCATTTCACCCAGCCCGTGCCCCAGAAGCTGCTCGTCCAGTCGCTGCTGGTGAGCGCGCTGGCACTGGCGCTCCCGCTGTACCTGCTCTACCCGGCGAGCGCGGCGGCGTACCTCCCGACGGTCGACCCTGCGGCGGCCTCGCCGATCGTGCTCGTGGTCGGGCTGTTCGCGCTCGTCCTCGAACTCGGGACGGCGGCGCTGCTGGTCGGCGTCGTCGTCTCCCGGACCCGCAACGAACCGCTGACCCGGCGGAAGGCCGAACGTCTGTTCACCGCCGAGACGTTCGCCACCTACGTCGGCTTCGGCACCGGCGGGCTGGCCACGCTCGCGACCGTCGGACTGCTCGCGCTCGGTCTCGGCGGCGAACCGATGCTCGCGTCGTACGTCGAGACGGCCAGCACCGGCCCGTTCCGACAGAGCGATCTGGGGGTCTCCGTCCGGACGTTCGCGACCGCCGCCGTCGTCGGCGCCGTCGCGGTCACGCTCGCCCATCGCTACACCGAGTCGCTGCTCGCCGACCTCTGAACTACTCCAGGAGGAGCAGCGTCGGGTCTTCCAGATACTCCTTGAGCGTCTCGACGAACCGCGCGGCGTCGGCGCCGTCGACAACCCGGTGGTCGACCGACAGCGACAGGGGCAACACGTCCCGCGCGACGACCTCGCCGTCCTCGGCCACGGGCCGCTCCTCGATGGCGCCCAGCCCGAGGATCGCCGTCTCGGGGTAGTTGATGATCGGCGTCGCGTACTCGCCGCCGATGGCGCCGAAGTTCGTGATCGTGAACGTGCCGCCCTGCATCTCCTCGCGGGCGATCGACCGCTCGCGGGCCTTCGAGACGAGTTCGTTCACCTCCGACGCGAGCTGGAGGAGCCCCTTCTCGTCCACGCTCTCGACGACCGGAACCATCAGCCCCGCCTCCGTCGCGGCCGCGACGCCGACGTTCCGGTCCGATTTGAAGACGATCTCCTCGTTGTCCTCGTCGAGCTGCGTGTTGAGCACCGGGTGCTCGTCCAGCGCGGCGACGACCGCTTTCATCACGAAGGGGACGTAGGTGAGCTTCACGCCGCGCTCGTCGGCCCGTTCCTTGAGTTTCTCCCGCGTCTCGACCAGAGCCGTCGCGTCCACTTTCTCGTGGTGGGTGACGTGGGGCGCGGTGAACTTCGAGCGCTCCATCGCCTGCCCGATGGTCCGGCGCATCCCCGAGTAGGGCTCGCGGCGGTCCCCCTTGGCGGCTTCGACCGCGCCAGTCGCGGCGTCGTCCGCCCCGGACGCGCCCGCCTCGGCGCTCTCGGCGGTCGCACCCGCCTCGCCGGCGTCCGCGGCGTCGGCGAGCGCCTCGGCGTCGGCCGCCTGCGCTCGCTGCTGGACCTCGGCGTACTCGCGGACGGCGGCCTCGTCCACGAAGGCCTGCCCGTCGCGCACCTCGTCGGTCGGCACGTCGTCGATGTCGACGCCGAGGTCCTCGGCGACCTGCCGGGTGGCCGGCGCGGCCAGCGTCCGCTCGCGCCCCGCGGCCTCGACGGAAGCCGCGGCCCCCGATTCCGGGGCGGCGCCGCCCGGTTCGCCGCCCTCGCCGTCGTCGACACGGGAGACCGCCGACTGCAGCCCGTCGCCCACGCTCGACTTGTTGCCCCCGCTGTCGCCGTCGTCGATCCGCGAGACGGCCGACTTGAGCTGTTTACCGTCGTCGCTCTCGCCCGCCTCGCTCCCGGCTGAGTCGCCTCCCTCGGCGGCGGCGCGCACGTCGCTCTCGGTCACGCGGCCGCCGGGGCCGGACCCGTCGACTCCGGTGATGTCGACGCCGAGTTCGCGGGCGAGCCGGCGTGCGCTCGGCGCGGCGAAGACGCGCCCGCCCTTGCCGTTCACGGACGATTCCGCGGTCTCGCCCGCGTCGTCGGGCGCCGCCCCGGCTTCCCCGGCGGCGTCGGTCTCCGTCCCGGTCTCTGCGGCGGCGCCCCCTTCACTTTCCTCGGGCGCCTCGCCCTCCACGTCGAAGGTGATGATGACCTCGCCGACGGGAACCACGTCGCCGGGCTCGGCGAGCAACTCGCGGACGGTGCCGTTCACCGGGGAAGGCACGTCGACGACGGCCTTGTCGGTCTCGACGTCGGCGACGACCTGATCCTCGGAGACGGTGTCGCCCGGTTCGACGTGCCACTCCAGCAGTTCGCCCTCGGCGACGCCCTCTCCCACGTCGGGGAGCTTGAACTCGCGGACCATGGCTCAGAACTCGACGGCGTCCCTGATGCCGTCTTCGATGCGCTCGGGCTCGGGCAGGTAGTAGTCCTCCAGCGCGTACAGCGGGTACGGCACGTCGAAGCCGGTGATCCGCTCGATCGGCGCCTCCTGGTACAGCAGCGCCTCCTCCTGGATGGTGGCGGTGATCTCGCCGGCGAGCCCGCCGGTCTTGGGCGCCTCGTGGACCACGGCCGCTCGACCGGTCTTCTTGAACGACTCGACGATGGCCTCCTCGTCAAGCGGCGACAGCGTCCGCAGGTCCACCACTTCGACGTCGATCTCGCCCGCCAGGTTCTCGGCGGCCTCCATCGTCGGCCGGGTCATCGCACCCCAGGTGAACACCGAGATATCGGCCCCCTCCCGGCGGACCGCCGCCTCGCCCAGCGGGACGGTGTACTCGCCTTCCGGCACGTCCTCGCGGAACGCCCGGTAGATCAGTTTGGGTTCGAGGAAGATGACGGGATCGGGGTCCCGGATGGCCGAGGCGAGCAGCCCCTTCGCGTCGTGGGGCGTGCTCGGAATGACGACCTTCAGCCCAGGCTCGTGGACGAAGAAGGCCTCCTTGGACTCGGAGTGGTGTTCGGGGGCGCGGATGCCGCCGCCGTAGGGCGCCCGGACGACGAGCGGGCAGGTGAACTCCCCGCGCGAGCGCGTCCGCAGACGAGCGGCGTGGGAGACGATCTGGTCGAAGGCGGGATAGATGAACCCCATGAACTGGATCTCGGGCACCGGGCGCAGGCCGTAGGCGGCCATGCCGATGGCGGTGCCGACGATGCCGGACTCCGCGAGGGGGGTGTCGATCACGCGGTCGTCGCCGAACTCGTCGAGCAGGCCCTCGGTGGCGCGGAAGACGCCGCCGTTCTTCCCCACGTCCTCGCCCATCACGAGGACGCGCTCGTCGCGGCCCATCTCCGTCGCCAGCCCGTCGCGGACCGCCTGGACCAGCGTCAGGCTCTGCGTTTCGCCGCTCGATGCGTCGTCGGTCTGGGTGTCGGTAGTCTCGCTCATGGTCACTCCAGCAGGGCTTCGTCGCCGTGTCGTTCGCGCAGCCGCCGCAGGTACGCGAGCTGTTCGTCCAGTCGGTCGGGCATCCCCTCGTAGACGTGCGCGAACAGCTCCTCGGGGTCGGGCCGCTTGACCGACTCCGCCGCCGAGATGGCGTCGGCCACCTCGTCCTCGACCGCCGCCTGGATGGCGTCGACGCGCTCGTCGTCGAGGATCCCCCGACCGCGGAGGAACCGCTCCATCCGCGGGATCGGGTCTTTCGCCCGCCACTGCTCGACCTCCTCGTCGTCGCGGTACACCGAGGGGTCGTCGGCGGTGGTGTGGGCGCCGTAGCGGTACTGCACCGCCTCGATGAGGGTCGGCCGCAGCTCGTCGGGGTTGGGATGTCTGGCCTTCTCGACGGCGGCTTTGGTCACCTGATACACCGCCAGCGGGTCCATCCCGTCTACCTGGACGCCCTCGAAGCCGTAGGCGTCGGCCTTCTGGGCGAGCGTGGCGCTCGCGGTCTGGCGCTCCCGGGGGACTGAGATGGCCCACTGGTTGTTGTTACAGAAGAAGACCGCGGGGGCGTCGAACACGCCGGCGAAGTTGAGCCCCTCGTGGAAGTCCCCCTCCGACGTGGCGCCGTCGCCGAAGTAACAGAGGAACGCCTTGTGCTCGCCCTGCAGTTTCGACGCCCACGCCGCGCCCGTCGCGTGGGGGATCTGCGTGGCGATGGGCACCGCCACCGAGAAGATGTTCACGTCCTCGCGGACGTTGCCCTCCTCGTGGCCCATCCAGTACAGCAGGGTCTGCTCCAGCGACAGGCCCCTGTGGAGCATCGCGGCGTGCTCGCGGTAGCTGGGGAACAGCCAGTCGTCGTCGGCCAGCGCGTGGACGCTCCCGATCTGGGCGCCCTCCTGGCCCGACAGCGGCGGGTAGGTCCCCATCCGCCCCTGGCGCTGGAGGCTCACCGCCCGCTGGTCGAAGTGCCTGGCGAGTTTCATCTCCCGGTACATCTCGACGAGGCGCTCCTCCGACAGATCCGGGACGGTCGCTCCGTCCCGTACCTGGCCGTCCTCGTCGAGGATCTGGACCCGGTCCCCCGGGTCGCGCTGCAAGGTACTCACGAAAACTCCCTCCTCGGGAACATACCCGAGCCAAGGGGGGCTGTCGGCTTAAGGATTTTCGTAAATAGCTTTCGCTGTGGTCCATTCTTGCCGGTCGCGGTGGGCGAAACGGCGCTATCGGGGCGGAAATATCGGAGATATCCGCGTCCGAACCGGGTCGAAACTGGTCGTTCGTCCAGCGGCGCGAGCGTGCCCTCGTGGGCACGCCGTCGGGGGAGCGGTCGGGACGACCGGGCCGGACCGCGGAGCTTGCGAGTCGGTTGCGATATGACTGCTCAATAGATGTGGGATCGGCTACCGAGCGGACGTTCGGATACCGACTCGCCAGTCCGGCGATATAGGGCTCATACCAGCGGTTAAGGGACGAGTCGGAGGATCGCCGCCCGTATGGCGACGACCACATCGGCGGATTCGAGTGGGGTGTTCAGTTTCGACCACAGGGACATGATGGTGTTCATCCTCGTCATGTCGCTGCACGGTCTGCAGAGCATGATCACGGAGCTGTTGCCGGAGTTCTCGGTGGGCGGCCTCGGCGTCTCGATCGGACCGTTCTGGTTCGTCGCGATGTCGGTCGTCCTCCTCTTCCGGTCGTTCTGGGCGTGTCTCGCGATCCCGGTCGGCGGGATCGTCTTCGGCGAGATCCTCATCGGCGACTTCAGCGCGCTGGGCGCCGTCGAGGGGCTGCTCGTCATCACTGCGTCGTGGTTCTTCGCGATGTCGCTGATCACCGACCCCGACAGTCCGACGCAGATCGCGGGCGTCGGACTGCTCGCGAAGGCCATGGAGGAGACCGCCGCCTGGTTCATCGACGTGGGGAAGTTCTACATCGGCGTCGAGGAGCTGGAGGCCATCTCGTGGCTCCCCGCGACGGTGTGGGCCACCGAGGGGATCGGCGCCCTCGTGCAGATACTCGTCGCGGGCATCGTCTTCGGTGCGATCCCGACGCTGTTCCTCTACCCCCGACTGCGCGGGAAGATCGAACCGCTGCTGGGGATGCGCTCGACCGAGGGCCGTAACGGACCGATGTTCACTCGCTCGTCGCTGAAGCGACTGCTCGCGTGGGTCGCAATCTTGCCGCTCGCGTTCGGCGCCGAGGCGCTCAGCGAGACCAGCGGCGGCATCGTCACGTTCACGCCGGAGTTCGTCGAGACCTACGGCCAGACGTTCCTGTTCGTTCCCATCGTCGTCGCGGCCGTGGTCGCGTTCGGCCTCGTCGCCTACCGACAGCGCAAGGTCGAGGGCGGGGTCTAGCCCGGCGGTCTCGTTTTCATGCCTTCATCAGATATCGTCGTCGAGGACCTGACGTTCCGGTACCCCGGCGGCGACGAGCCGGTGTTGCGCGACGCGAACCTGCGGATCGAGCCCGGCGAGTTCACCGCCGTCGTCGGCGGCAACGGCAGCGGCAAGACGACGCTGTGCAAGACGTTCAACGGGCTCGTCCCGCACTTCTTCGAGGGGCGGTTCGACGGCCGCGTCACGGTCGCCGGGACCGACACCCGCGAGGCCGGCGTCGCCGAGCTCTCGAAGACCGTCGGCTACGTCTTCCAGGACTTCGAGAACCAGCTCGTCCAGGAGACCGTGCGCGACGACGTGGAGTTCGCCCCGCTCAACCACGGCCTCGACGACTACGCCGAGCGGGCGACCCGCGCGCTGGAGATGGTCGGCCTGGAACACCTCGAAGACCGGTTCGTCTGGGAGCTCTCCGGGGGGCAACAGCACCTCGTCGCGCTCGCGGGCGTGCTCGCGATGGACCCGGAGTTCGTCTTCGTCGACGAGCCCGCGGCACAGCTGGACCCGCACAACGCCCGCGAGGCCTACGAACAGCTCCGCCGGCTCCACGAGGACCACGGCAAGACGGTGGTCGTCATCGAGCACCACTCGGAGTTCGTCGCCGACTACTGCGACGAGATGGTCCTCGTCTCCGACGGCGGCGTCGCCTGGAAGGAGCCCGTCGAGGTCGGCCTCAACAGACTGGACGACCTGGAGGCCCACGACATCCACCCGCCGCAGGTCACGGGCATCGCCGCCGACCTGCCGGGAGACGCTGGCCGGCTGGCCGACGGGCGCTACCCCGTCACCGTCGACGAGGCGGCGACGGCGTTCCCGGCGGTCCGCGACCGGGCCGGCGAGCGACCCCGCGCGGCCGACGGTGGCGAGCGTGCCGCGCGAGGGTCCCCGGTCGCCGGCGAAGGCGGCGACGCGCTGATCACCCTCGACGGCGTCGGCCACGGCTACCCGACGCTCCGGGAGGGGTACAACCGGGTGCTCGACGGCGTCGATCTGGACCTGTACGCGGGCGACCGCGTGGCGCTGGTCGGCGCCAACGGCGCCGGCAAGTCGACGCTCCTCCGGCTGATCACCGGGCTGGAGTCGCCCGACGAGGGGACGGTGACGGTACTCGGGCAGGACACGAGCGAGACGCTGCCGGAGACGCTGGCCGACGACACCGTCTACATCCACCAGAACCCCGAGGAGATGTTCGTCGAGGACACCGTCCGCAAGGACGTGGGCTACTACCTGCGAAACCGCGGCGCCGAGGACGCCGACGAGCGGGTCGACGAGATCCTCGACTACCTCGACCTGAAGCAGCTGGCCGACCGCGACGGCCGGCTGCTGAGCCT
This sequence comes from Halosimplex pelagicum, assembly GCF_013415905.1. Taxonomy (GTDB): domain Archaea; phylum Halobacteriota; class Halobacteria; order Halobacteriales; family Haloarculaceae; genus Halosimplex; species Halosimplex pelagicum. Next base: position 873,778 of record NZ_CP058909.1, read on the forward strand.
CGGCCAGCAGCGCCGGGCCTCGCTGGCCATCGGCCTCGCGACCGACCCGACGGTCGTCCTGCTGGACGAGCCGACCGGCAGTCTCGACCTGCAGAGCCGCCGCGAGGTGACGGGGATGCTCCGGAAGGCCGAGAGCCGCGTCGAGACGGTCGTCGTCGCCTCCCACGACCTGCAGCTGGTCGCCGAGTGGGCCGACCGGGTGGTCGTCATGGGCGAGGGGAGCGTGCTCGCCGACGCGCCGCCCGGCGAGGTGTTCGACGACCCCGACCTGCTGGCTCGCACCGACCTTCGCCGCCCGCAGATCGTCGAACTGAGCGACCGGCTGGGCGTCGACCCGGCCGCGCTCACCGCCGAGGAGATGGTCGGGACCCTGACCGACGCGGCCGAGGCGGCCGAGGCGACCGACGCGCTCGCGGACGGCGGGACCGACGCCGACGGGGGTTCGGGTCCCGGCGCCGATGCGGACGCCGGGACGGGTCACCGAGGTGACCGGCGGTGAAGTACGTCGACGCGGTCACGGACATCTCGATCGCCGACATCAAGATCGACCTGATGCGGACGGCCTACGACAACGACCGCGCGCTGTTGAACTCCTTCGACCCGCGGGTGGTCCTGCTGTGGACCGTCCTGTTCATGATCGTCCCGTGGCTGTTCTACGACCCGCTCCCCCTGGCGATCCTGCTGGCGGCGGCGTTCGCGCTCGCCGCGCTCTCGCAGGTCAGCAAGTACCTGCTCGCGCTGCTGTTGTTCGGCCAGGTCACGAACGTCGGCTTCTTCGTCGTGATGGTCCCGGCGATGGGCGGGGCGATCCAGGCGTTCGGCTACCTCGGGGACAACACCGGCCGCGTCACCGAGGCGCTCGCGGCGCTCGACCCCGCCGTCTTCGGCGAGGTCTGGGCCATCGCCGCCGGAGCGACCGCCCGCGGCGTCGACACCGCGCTCACCAGCCAGGAGGTCGGGATCGACGCCGTCGGCGCGGTCGTCCCCTTCTTCCTGAAGTTGACCATCATCTCGGTGATCAGCCTCGCGGTCTTCTCGGCGATGAGCCCGCGGAAGCTCTCGAAGGGGATGCTCCGGCTGGGCGTCCCCCGACAGCTCACCTTCGCCATCGCCTACGGCTACCGGATGATGCCGCTGCTCGTCGAGGAGTACCACGCGCTGGTCAACTCCTTCCGCCTGCGCAGCGAGGTGCCCGAGCAGACCGGGTTCCTCAAGTGGCGGTACTTCTACTACCTGCTGAAACTCTCCGTGAAGGCGTTCTATCCGCTCATCTTCAACGTCGCGAAGCGCTCGCGGGTCACCGTCGAGGCGATGGAGACCAAGGGCTTCTCGCGCTCGCTCGGCGACGAGAAGAGCCGGGCGCTCCGGACGGAGGGGATGATGGTCCGGACCCGCGACGTGTCCTTCGTCTTCGGGTCGCTGTTTTTCGTCGCGGCCGTCTGGGCGTTCACCTGACGGTCGCCGTTCGTCGCTTCTCCAGAAAACTACGCGCGCGGCTACCGGACGACCGCCGCCGACGGCTCGAACTCGGCCAGCGGCACGTCGTGGGTTTCGACGACCTCGCGGAGCGCCGGCACGCGGCGCTCGATCTCTCTCGGCGAGTGGCTGTCCGTGCCCAGAACGAAGCCTACGCCGTGCTCCCGAAACGCGTCGAGCATCGCGGGGTTCGGATGCACGCGCCCGAGCGAGCCGTGGACGCGGCCGGCGTTGATCTCGGGGACGGTCGCCGAGTCGGACAGCGCCGCAGCGACCCGCTCGTAGTCGCTCCGGCGGGCGTGGCCGCGCAGCGCGGCCATCCGCTCGGGCAGATCGAGGTGGCCGAGCACGTCGAACAGCTCCGAGTCGACCGCCGCGACGACGGCGTCGAAGTAGCGCTCGACGGCCGCCCGGCGCTCGGCCTCGCTCGCGTCGGCGTACTGCGAGGCGGTCGTGTAGTCGTACTCGCCGGCGAAGTGGACGCTGCCGATGGTGTAGTCGAAGCCGGCGGCGTCGAGGAAGTCGGCGGTCTCGGCCTCGGCGTCGGCGACGTAGCTGACCTCGGCGGCGTCCCACACGGTCAGGTCGGTCCGCGGGCGGAACCGCTCGATGGCCTCCCGGCGGCGCTCGTAGGTCTCGACGAGGTGGTAGCGCTCGCGGCGGCCGAACTCGTCGTCGACGACGATGCAGTGGTCGGTGAAGCCGACCGCGTCCAGCCCGACGGTCTCGGCCGCGCGGCACATCTCGGGGAGCGGCGACCCGTCGGAGTAGGTCGTGTGCGCGTGCAGGTCGGCGTGCATTACTCCTCGCTTACGTCGTGGAGTTCCTGGCCCTCGAGTTTTGGGACGACCGCGCTCTCGCTGAACCTGAGGTCGAACTCCAGCAGGTCGTTCAGCCGGATGTCGGCCTTCTGCTCGTACTTGGGCGCCTTGCCGAGCTTGGCGACCTGGCGGTACAGGTCCCGCTCGGCGTCGGTCGGCGCCTCGCCGTAGACGTGGCGGCCGATGACGACGGCGCCGACGGTGTCCTCCGGCGAGGGCTTGCCCTTCGAGCCCGCCGCGACCATGTAGGTCGGCTTCTCGCTCCCGTCGAGGTGGTCGGCCACCGCGCGGGCGTTGGCGAGCGTGCCGACGTACACGTCCACGTCGTCGCCCCCTCCCAGCCGGAGGTCCGTCACTGCGGCGCCGCCGTTGGTCGAGGTGAGCGCGGTCGGACGACCGGCCACGTCGGTGTCGTTCACCCACGTCGGCGAGTTGAAGAAGTCGTACCCCTCGGTGGGTGTGTAGTCGTCGCTGGAGCCGCCGCCGATCCGCGCCTCGGGGTGGGCCTCCTTGAACGCGTGCTCGTCGCCGCGCTCCTCCGTGACGTGGACGTACTCGGCGCCGTTCTCGAACAGTTCGACGACGGTCGTCGAGAAGTGAGTCACGTCGATGACGACGTAGTCCCCTGCCGGCGGGTCCTCGGGGATCCGTGCCCGGGACGGCAGGATGCGGTCGGTGAGTCGGTCCTCGATGTCGGTGTCGGCGAGCGACGCCATACCCGTGGGGCGCGGAGCGGACGGAAGCCCCTTGCTAAGAGCCCTATTGTCGGCCGTTTTCGGGTCCGGAGCGGTATTGAGACGTGACCGACGGGTTCCGTCACCGACCGTCGCGGTCGACGCGAGCGGCCAGCCCCAGGTCCAGCCGCTCGACCCCGTCGAGTATCAGCTCGGCCATCCGCCGGGCGCCGCGCTCGCTGAAGTGCGTGTCGTCGGTCACGCCGTCGGGGTAGTTGGGGTGGTCGCCCGGCGAGAGGTGGTTGTAGAGCGCCTTCGACTCCTCCGGTCCCAGGTCGGCCAGGAGCGCCCGGCTCCGCTCGTCCGCGTCGATCAGCGGTACGTCGTGCGCCCGCGCGACATCACGTGTCAGGTCCGCGTACTCGCGGTGGGTGTCCTCCGGGTCGCCCGCGTCGTCGAAGTGACGGCGCGCGATGGACGTGAGCAACACGGGCGTCGCCCCGCGCTCGCGCGTCTCCGCGACGAACCGTTCGAGGTTGGCGACGAACGCCGACTCCGGCGTGTACTGCTCTTTCGAGGGGACCTCGTCGTTGTGGCCGAACTGGACGAACACGTAGTGGCCCTCGGCCAGGCTGTCTACCACGGGGTCCCAGCGCCCCTCTTCGAGGAAGGTGCGGGTGCTGCGGCCGTTGCGGGCGTGATTCTCCACCGTCACCGAGTCGTCGAAGCGCTCGGCGAACGGCGTCCCCCAGCCTGTCTCGGGGCGCTCGTCCGGCGCCTTCTCGGCCGCGGTGGAGTCCCCGATCAGGTGGACGGTGATGGGATCGGACGACATTGCGTAGCGGTCGCCGGTGCGGGATATATGCGCGTCGGTCCCGCCTCGCCCGGGGGCCGGCGGGACGCGGCCGCCGTCAGTCCCCGCCCGCCCGCGCCTCGGCCCGGGCGCGCTCGACGCTCTTCCCGTCCCGCGCCACCGCGTCGACGAACAGCTCGCCCGCCCGGTACGAGGAGCGGACCATCGGGCCCGAGGCGCAGTAGAGGAAATCCAGTTCCTCTTCGGCGACCCGTCGCCAGGTGTCGAAGGCGTCGGGGTGGACGTACTCCGTGACTTCCAGGTGCGAGCGGGAGGGCTGGAGGTACTGGCCGAGCGTCACCACGTCGACGCCGACGCTCCGCAGGTCCGAGAGGGTCTGGTACACCTCGTGGTCGTACTCGCCGACGCCGAGCATCAGGCTGGTCTTGACGTACGACTCCGACTCGCGGGCGGCCTGGCGGAGCACGGACAGCGACTGCTCGTAGCCCGCCCGTCGGTCACGAACCGGCCACTGCAGGCGGTCGACCGTCTCGACGTTGTGGGCGAACACGTCCGGTTCGGCGTCGAGGACCTTGCGGACGAGGTGCTCCTCGCCCCGGAAATCCGGCACGAGCGCCTCGACGAGGATGCCGGGATCCCGGTCCTTGATCGCCTCGATGGTCCGGGCGAAGTGGCCGGCGCCCTGGTCGGGCAGGTCGTCGCGGTCCACCGAGGTCAGGACGACGTAGTCCAGTCCGATCTCGGCGACGGCGTCGGCCACCTGCTCGGGTTCCTCGTCGTCGAGGGCCTCCATCCCGCCGGTCTCCACGTCGCAGAAGTTACACCCGCGCGAGCAGCGGTCGCCCATCAGCATGAACGTCGCCGTGCCGGGGCCGTCCCGACCGGACCAGCACTCCCCGAGGTTCGGACAGTTGGCCTCCTCGCAGACCGTGTTGAGCCCCCGGTCGCGGAGGCTCTCCTTGATGTCCGTGAAGCGCTCGCCCGACGGCGGCCGGGTCTTCAGCCACTCGGGCTTGCGGGCGCGACTCATTGGCGACGCTTGGGTTCGGTCGGGCAAAAGCCTGGGGAGTTGGATCGGGCGTCGAACGAGGGTCACCCGACCTGGGACCCCGACGACCGTCCCCGAAGTCCTTCGATCCGTTCGCTCAGCGGCGGGTGGTACGAGAGCAGACTCGACACCCCACCGCCGCCGTCGACGATGTAGCGGCGGTCGGCCAGCGCCTCCAGCGCGCCGGCGAGAGCGGCCCCGCTTACCGCCTCGGCGGCGTAGGCGTCGGCCTGCGCCTCCGTGCGGCGGACGACCCAGGCGAGGGCGACGGCGAACGGCGGCGTCCCGGCCAGGATCGCGACCAGCGCGGCGTCGGGCGCGACCGAGGCGGCGCCGAGGGCGGCGCCGGCGGCGACGGCGACCAGCAGGTACCGCAGGAGGACGTGCCCGTGTTCGTGGTGGCCGACCTCGTGGGCGACGACGGCGCGTAACTCCTCGCCGTCGAGGGCGTCGAACAGCGACTCGGTGAGGAAGACGTACTCGGCGCCGGGGACGATCCCGACGGCGAAGGCGCTGCCGAGGCGGGTGCGGTCGTCGACGACCCGCAGCCGGACGCCGTCGGGGAGCACGCCGTCGACGGTCGCCCGTTCCTCGTCGGTCGGCCAGCGGGTCCGCAGCGCGACGACGAGGGCGAACGGCGTCAGCGCCGTCGCGACCAGCCCGAGGCCGACGGCGGCGACGACGCGGGGCCACCCGGCGGGGACCAGCGCGATGACCCCCGCGGCCAGGACGACCCCCGCGAGACCGACGGAGTCGCGTTCGAGTTCCCAGGCCGCGGCGTCGCGGTAGCGCACCCGGAACCCGCGGGTCGCGCGGCGGTACGGGACCGTCGCGAGCCGGACCGTCACCGCGACGACGACGACCGGGAGCGCGTAGGCGGCGACCGCGGCGGCGACGCCGACGACCGCGCCCGCGGTCGGACTCACCGCCGCGACCTCGGCGGTCGCGCCGGCCTGGGCCGAGCGGGCCAGCCCGGACAGTCGGGTGAGGGCGACGGTGCCAACGCCGCCCGCGACGACCCCGCGCCGCCGGAGACGCCGCAGCGCGGCGGCCGTCTCGGCGTCGCCCGCCGCCCCCTCGTAGGCCGACCGGCCGCGCCAGCGGACCGCCGCGCCGACGGCGACGGTGACGACGATCTGGAGGGCGACCGCGACTTGCGGGGTGAGGGCGGGACTCACGCGCGGAGCGACGACCCCGACCACCAAAATGTCACCGAACGGTCCCGTAGATGGTTCAACACCTAAATACAAATATTTAACATGTATGGGGGAGAGACAGTGCGGTATGTTCGACGTGACGCGCGACGACATCGTCGGGGGGTCGCTGTCGCGCGCGCTCGTGGTGCTCGCGGCGCCGCTGGTCGCCCAGAACTTCGCGCTGGTCGCCCAGTCGGTCGTCGACCTGTTCTGGGTCGGCCGCCTCGGGGGGACCGCGGTCGCGGCGGTCGGGCTCGCGACGGTCGTCGTCGCGCTGCTGACCGTCCCGCTGCAGGCGTTTTTCACCGGGAGCCAGGTGGTCACCTCCCAGCGCGTCGGCGCCGACGAGACAACCGCCGCGCGGCGGGTCCCGTTCACCGCCGCGGCCTGCGCGGTGGCCGTCGCGGCGGTGCTCGGCGCGGCGCTCGTCGTCGGCGCGGACGCGGTCGCGGGCCTGTTCACCGACGACGCGGCCGTCCGACGGCTGGCCGCGAACTACCTCACCGCCTACGCGTTCGCGCTCGTCGCCGTCGCCGCCAGCGACACGCTGGAGAGCGGGTTCACCGGGTGGGGCGACACGACGGCGGCGCTGTACGTCAACCTCGTCGCCATCGTCGTCAACGTCGTCCTCGACCCGCTGTTGATCCTCGGGTGGTGGGTGTTCCCGCGGCTGGAGCTGTTCGGCGCGGCGCTGGCGACGGCGGTCGGCTACGCCGTCGGCGCCGCGCTCGCGCTCGCGCTCGCCGCCCGCGGTCGCCAGGGCTTCGAACTCACCCGCGCGGCGCTCCGACCGCACCTCGACACCGCCCGCGAGGTCGTCGACGTGGGATTGCCCATCGCCGGGCAGAGTTCCGGACGGCAGGTCGCCCGTCTCGGGATGATCTGGATCGTCTCGGCGGTCGGCGGCCCGGCGGCGCTGGCGGCCTACCACATCGGGTCGCAGGTCGCCACCGTCGCGTTCGTCCCCGCCCAGGGACTCGCGCAGGCCGCGACCAGCGTCGTCGGGCAGAACCTCGGCGCGGAGCAGCCCTCCCGCGCCCGCCGCGCGACCTGGGTCGGCGCCGCCATCGCGGCGGTCGGCCTGACCGTGTTCGGCGCTCTCCAGTGGGTCGTCCCCGCGCCCATCGCGCACGTGTTCGTCCCCGACCTCTCCGGACAGGCCCTGGAGTACACCGTCCTCTACATCCAGATCCTCGCCTACGGCTACTGGGCGCTGGGGGTCATCTACGCGGTCGAGGCCGGCTTCAACGGCGCCGGCAACACCGACGTGAGCATGTACTCGACGCTCGCGCAGTACTGGGCCGTCCGCCTCCCCGTCGCGCTCGTCGGCGCGTACGTCCTCGACCTCGGTGTGGCAGCCGTCTTCTGGGGCGTCACGCTCTCGAACGTCGCCGCTGCCGTCTGGCTGGCGGGCTACTTCTACCGGTCGGCCGACGGCGGGATGCTGGCCCGGGCGGCCGACGAGGCCGCCGCGTCGGACTGACGGCCCGTCGCGGTCGCCGCTCCGCCGTCGGGCCCGGCGGGCGGTCCCGCCGACCACTTCCACTCCGCCATAGAAACGCATATGCCGACGGGGCCCCCGGATTCGTTCGTGTCACGGCACGCCGACGGCGAGACGGAGCTGGCGGTCTCGGAGGTGCTGCCCGACTACGCCGGGGCCTTTCCCTTCGAGCGGTTCAACGCCATGCAGTGCGAGGTGTTGCCCGCGCTGCTCGACTCGACGGAGAACGTCGTCGTCAGCGCGCCGACCGCCAGCGGCAAGACCGCCCTCGCCGAGGTCGCCATCTGCGAGGCGCTCGAAGCCGACGGGACCGCCCTCTTCCTCGCCCCCTTGCGCGCGCTCACCAACGAGAAGGAGAGCGAGTGGGAGCGATTCGAGGACCTGGGCTATTCGGTCTACGTCGTCACCGGCGAGCGCGACCTGAACCCGCGCCGCGCCGAGCGGGCCGACATCCTCGTGATGACTCCCGAGAAGGCCGACTCGGCCACCCGAAAACACGACTCGCCGCGCTACTCCTTTATCACCGACGTGGACTGCTGCGTCATCGACGAGGTCCACCTGCTCGACTCGGAGAAGCGCGGGTCCGTGCTGGAAGTCACGGTATCGAGGCTGCGCCGGCTCTGTGACCCGCGCGTCGTCGCGCTGTCGGCGACGATGCCGAACGTCGACGACGTGGCCGGGTGGCTCGACGCCCCCGCCGACAACACCTTCGAGTTCGGTGACGACTACCGGCCGGTCCCGCTGCACGCCGACGTGCGGACCTACGCCCACGGCGACAACGCCTTCGCCGACAAGTACCGCCGGCTCTACCGCGCCCTGGACATCGCCGAGCCGCACATCCGCGAGGAGGGCCAGGCGCTCGTGTTCGTCTCCTCGCGACAGGACACCGTCCAGGCCGCCAAGAAATCGAGGGACGAGATCGCCGAGCGCGACGTTCCGATGGGGGCGCGGGGCGACTACGACTTCCACAACGACGCCGCCGAGCTCTCCAACGATACGCTGCGCCAGTCGGTGCTCGACGGCGTCGGCTTCCACCACGCCGGGCTCTCGAAGGAGGACAAGAACCTCGTCGAACAGTGGTTCAAGGAGGGGAAACTCCAGCTACTGTTCTCCACCTCGACGCTCGCATGGGGCGTGAACCTCCCGGCGCGCTGCGTCGTCATCCGCGACACGAAGCTCCACGACCCGCTGGAGGGCGAGGTGGACATGAGCCCGCTGGACGTGCTCCAGATGCTCGGCCGCGCCGGTCGCCCCGGCTACGACGACAAGGGGTACGCCTGGGTGGTCTGCGATTCGTCGGACGCCGACAAATACCGCGCGCTGTTGCGCGACGGCAAGGAGATCGAGTCGCGACTCGCCGAGGACCTGGACGCCCACCTCAACGCCGAGATCGCGCTGGGGACCATCGGCGATATCGAGGACGTGATGGACTGGCTGGAGACGACGTTCTACTACGTGCGCGCGGCGAGCGCCCCCGACGAGTACGCCTCCGAGAGCGCGCTGCGCGAGCGCGTGAGCGACACCCTTCGGTCGCTGGTCGCCACCGGGTTCGTCGAGCGCGAGGACATGCGTCTCGAACCCACGCCGCTCGGGCGGCTCGCCTCGAAGTTCTACCTGCGGCTCGACACCGCCCGGGAGTTCGCCGATCTGGCCGAGCAGGCCGAGGAAGCGGACGGTCGCCTCGACCAGGACGGGATCCTGCGGGCCATCGCGACGGCGGCGGAGTTCGACAGCGTCAGCGCCCGCTCGGACGAACGCGACGCCGTCGCCGCTGTCCTCGGAGAGACCGACGACCTCGACCCGGGCGGCCGGAAGGTGCTCGCGATCCTCGAATCGCGGATGCGCGGGACGACCCCCGGCGAGTTGCAGAGCGACGCGTGGGTGATCACCCAGAACGCGCTGCGCCTGCTCGCGGCGCTCCGCGCGTTCCTCGACCGGCTCGCCGGCTCCGAGGCCGCGAACCTCGCCTGCCGCATCGAGGCGCGCATCGAGAACGGCATCAGCGACGACGCGGTCGGGCTCACCGCCATCGACGGCGTCGGATCGGGGCGCGCGAGCAAGCTCGCCGCCGAGGGGATCACCACACCGGCCGGGGTCCGCGAGGCCGGCGCTTCGGGTCTGGACGCCGCCGGGCTCTCCGAAGGCGTCGCCGAGCGCGTCGTCGAGAGCGCCGGCGAACTCCCGAACGTCGTCGTCGAGTGGGGCGACTTTCCCGACAGCGTCGCCTCCGGCGAGAACGACATGCGGGAGGTCACCGTCCGCAACGTCGGCGGCGACGCCCGCGCGGGCCTGCGCGTCACGGTCAACGGCGTCGAGATGACGACCAAGAACCGCTATCTCGGCGAGGCGACCCTGCCGGTCGGCGTCTTCGGCGGGAATGCCGACGAACTGGAGTACGCGATCGAGGTCGCCTTCCCGGAACTCCCCGTCCACCCCGTCGTCGAGACGCGCTCGGTCCGCGTCGAGTGAACGACGGTCCGGGACGAGCGCCGCCGGCGCCGCGCGACCCGTCGACCGGTGGCACCTCGACCGCACATCGCCCCGAGCGCGCGCCAACTCTCCCGGCCGCGCGCACCGATCCGGTCGACCCGCAGAGTCGCCCCTCGTTCGACCCGAGACGTGGGGCGGATCGGCGTCCGTCGAAAATGTAAGTAACTTGTCTATTTGGTCCTTAGATGCGGTTCTAAACCTTCTAATCGGTTCTGGAACGGTATTAAAACGTTAGGGAGCCAACTGAAAGGTCGGTTCGGGGGCGGATAAAACGGGCCGTCGGGGAGAAACGACGCGAAATCACGCTAGCGGTCGTTCCTTTATATGGGGTAGTCGATGCAAGTGGGAGGTAGGTGACGAACAATGTCCAGCGCCTCCCCGTTCCGTCGGTCCGGTCCCGAACTCCCCTCGACCACCGGTGTACAGCGCCTCCAGTCGCTCGCGGTCGGTTCGGTCCAGTTCGCCGGCTTCTGGTCGGCCGTCGTCCTCCCGTTCGCGATGCTCGCCCTGATCGTCTCGGGGTCGGTCGTCCAGCAGGTCCCGCTGTTCGTCGGCCTGTTGCTCGCGAACGTCGCCGCGCTCCGGATCGGTCACGGTCATAAACAGGACTGACGCTCGCCCACCCGACCGACTGCGCCCGCCGCGGTCCCCGCGGTCACCTGCCCTCTCCTCCACCGACCGCTCTCCGCTTTCGCGGACCGACCCGACCGCCGATCGCACCGGCGAGACGGCCAGAATCCCGCCTTGAATCGTTGTACGTGGGCAAATCATTTGAACGAGGGGCGGAAACGGTGGAATCGACATGCCTGGAGAAAGCGACGTGAAGGCGGTTCTAAATCAACTGAACAGTCTCACGCAGTCTCGGGTCAAGTTTCAGATCCTCCTCGACGCCGCCGACGGACTCGATGCGGATGCGGTCACCGAGAGGTATCCGGGGGTCCCGTACACGAACAGGAGCAAGAAAGACGAGCTGAAAAAGGAGGGCCTCGTCCGCGAGGACGGCGGGGAGATAACCCTGACCCAGCGGGGGCGCCACATCGAGCGCTCGCTGCGAACCCTCTTCGACGACTTCCTCATCGACAACCGGGTCCGTCCGTTCTTTCAGTCGATCGAATGTGACGGCGAGTACATCCCCGACATCACGAACTTCACGCAGGACGCGACGATCCACCGGGAGTCCGACGACCTCGACCTCACCGTGAAAAACCGGTACAAGGGCTGTCTGCGGGAGTCCGAGACGCTCCGGGAGCTGTTACCGTTCCCGCTGGGGCTGCGGCAGCCGACCGAGGCGGAGCTGGTCACCGACGACGCCTTCGACGCGGAGTACGTCCTCAGCGACGACTTCTTCTCCGACATCACCAACAACGCCCACTACCAGCAACGGATGTACGACTACTCCAGCGACGGGAACGTCTCGTGGCACGTCGCGTCGGAGCTGCCGTACATGCTCAGCGTCTTCGACGACAGAGTGCTGTTCATCACCCAGAACGGGCGACTCAAGATCGCCCTCGAATCGGCCGACGAGGACATCGTCGACTGGGCTCGCGAGCAGTACCGGACGATCCGAGGGGCGGCGGACGAACTCGACCTCGCCAGCGAGAACGGTGGCGTCCGTATCGAGCGGACCGAGTGATGAGCGAGGACGCCGACCGCTTCCCCCGCGACCCCCGCCGGACGCTACTCGTCGACAACGTCCGCGTCGAGACCGAGGTCGACTTCTTGGTCCCCCCAGCCGAGACGTTCGCGACGGTCGACTGGATCGACGAACGGGCGGAGACGGACGACGGATTCGGCGCCGCCGTCCACGAACTGGACGACGAGGGGGTGGTCCGGTTCTACACCTCCGGGATGATCGACTGCATCGATGTCGACGACCCGGTCGGGGCCTGCACCGCGCTCGGGTCGGCCGTCGAGCGGCTCCGCGAGTCGGGCGTGGTCAGCGAGCGACGGTACGACCGCCGGATCTCCAACATGTCGGCGACGGCGGTTCTGGGCGTCCCGGTCCGGCTGAACAGGCTCTATCACCTGCTCCCCGTCCCGAAAGGCGACGTACAGCCGCCGGACGAGGGGTCGAACTCCCTCGACGTCGTCGTGGAGAGCGACGCCGTGCCCATCGAGCGGTACAACGACGAGCGCGACCTCGATTCGATGACGATGCGCGTCTCCGTGTTCGGCACCGGCACGATCCAGATCAAGGGGGCCAGACACCCCGATATGCTCGAGTGGGCGGTCTCGTTCGTCGCCGAGTCGGTGACTCCGGAGTGTCTCGGCGCCGACGCCCGGTTATCGACGTGACCGAACGGCTCGCTTCGCCTGGCCCCCCCGCCTCGGCTAGGGGGGTTTGGATCCACGGCCCGCTAGGCGACGAAGGGGGTCGACGGAACTGACCCGGGGCGGGATCCGGACCGTCTGCGATCCGAGCACACGCAGCGACCGAGCCCCTATCTCCGTCTGTATGTCCGAGACGCGCACACTCGAACGTCGCGAAGACGCGATCCGCGTCGCCGTCGCGGATGACCCGTCGCCGGAGGCGGTCGCCGAACTGCTGGCGCTACGGTCGCGAAAAGAGCGTCTCGAGGACCGAATCGACGAGATCCGTCGGGAACGGAGTCTCCAGGCCGACTGTATCGGCGAGCTGCGATTCCAGGGCGAGGACGCGGCGGCTCGGACCCACGAGGAGCGGATGGCGACACTGGGCGAGGAGCTGACGGCTGTCCGGGAGCGGCTGGAGACGGTCGAGACGAGGATCGACCGGAAGTTGGCCGTGATCGCGGAGCCATCCGCCGAGGACTCGGGGGGATCGTCGACCCGATGAGCCGAGATATCGCAAGCAACCTGGCTGCCGAGCACGGTGACGAATACTCGGGCACGCAACTGCGAGCGGTCGAGGCGGTGATCGAGAACAAACTGGACGCGGACCGCCCAGGCGGAGCGATCGACCTCGAACCGGGGCCTGAAGCGGTCGTCGTCGTGCGTTTCGACGGCGAGACGTACTACGCCGACCCCGACAACGAGTACTGCATGACCCACGGTGTCAGGGCCGGGAACGCCCCGCCGGAAGCGGAGACGACCGACGGACGGGGAGAGACGGAGTACGGCGTTCGATGAGTCCGTCGCTCCCGTCGTCTCCCGCGTGCATCCGGGTGCGGTGTCACCGCGTCCGCGGATCTCCGGCGGCGAGAACGGAGCTGTGGGGCGCTTCGTAATACATATTGAGACTCGACGCGATGATTCGCTGTGACCGATCTTCGCCGGCCAGCCGAGACGGCAGTCGAGAAGTGTCTGGGACTCGAGTCCGCAGAATCGTGCCTCGTCGTCACGGACGAGGTATGCCAGTCAGTGGGGGAAGCCCTCTACGAGGTCGCTCGGGAGACCACCGACGACGCCGCCATCGTCAGGTACCGATCGGGTGACCAGTTCAGCGAGGAGCCGCCGACGCCCGTGACGGCGGCGATGCGGAACGCGGACGTCGTGTTCGCGCCGACGGCCAACAGTCTCAGCCACACGCAGGCGCGGTCGGCCGCGACCGACGCCGGCGCCCGCGTCGCGACGCTCCCGGCGATCACCGAGACGGTCTTCGAGACGGGGCTGAACGCCGACTACGACCGGATCGCCGACACGTGCGAGGACATCTTCTCGCAGGTCGCCGACGCCGAGGAGATCCGGGTCGTCACCGACCGCGGGACGGACATCACGCTCGAGTGCGGTGCCGCCGACTGGTATCAGGACACCGGGATCGTCCACGAGCCCGGTAAGATGACGAACCTCCCGGCCGGCGAGGTGTTCACGAGCCCGACGAGCGGCGACGGGATCTTCGTGGTCGACGGGACGATGCGCCCCCACGGGCTCCTCGACGACACCGACCCCATCGAGATCGACGTCGAAGCGGGGCAGGTGACCGCCATCAGCGACCCGGCGGTCCGCGAGGAGATCGAGTCCGCGGCCGAGGCCGCGGGCGACGCCGCCTACAACCTCGCGGAGTTGGGTATCGGGACCAACACCGGCGTGACCGAGCTCGTCGGCTCGGTCCTCCTCGACGAGAAGGCCGCGGGGACCGTTCACATCGCGGTCGGCGACGACCACGCGATCGGCGGTGACACTGAGGCCCCGATCCACCTCGACGGCGTCATCCGCGACCCGACCGTCTACGCCGACGGCGACGAGGTCAAACTGCCGAGCGGTATCTGACTGTTTCTGCACGACCGTCGCGTCCGCTTTTCGGAGTCTACCGAGTCGACGAGGCATCGGCGGGGCCGACCCAAGCGGCCGTCGAATCTATAGGGGGTTTGCGTCCAACGGCCCCGTCGAGCCCGTCCCCCCCGGCATCCCGTTCGGCTCCCGAGATCCGACCCCTCCCGACGGGAACGGCCCGTCCGTCTCGACAACGGCGGCCACGTTCGAGTCGGCCCCGGCCGGTCGGACACCGCCCGGAATCCGGCGGCGGCGTTACCGAAGCTCGCGGACTCGCAGCCCCATTACGTACTGTTGTCGCATGCTTCGGAACGAACCGGGAGACCGGCTGACTCGAACGTCGCTCGGACACGACAGCTCCACTGCGGTGTCCGGGTGCGAGTCCGCCGTCGCTCTCCTCCGACGAACCGGTACCGACGACTACATCCTCGGCCTATCGCGGGTGGCGGCCTACGCCGTGTGTCTCCTGCTGGTCTCGCTGGCCGTGTTCGTACCGGCGGCCGCGGGGATGCCGAGCGAGAGCGAGGAGTCCTGTGACGCGCCCGTCTCGGCGCGCGAGACCGCTCACGAGCGGCTGAGCTCGATGCGCGGGGTCGACGACGACGCGCTCGTCAGTGTCCCCGAGGAGACGGTCGATGCCGCGGCGCGGCAGGTGTCCGACGGGGACACGAGCTACGACCTCGGCGAGTACTGCAGCGCACGGGACGCCTACCGGGCGGCCGTCGAGCAGGCGACGCCCGCGCTCCGGGAGGCCTACCGCACCGGCGCGGCCCGCTCTCTCGACGCCTCGCGACGCATGGTCGAGGCCGAACGGGCGGACGGGAACCCCGCCCCCGAGACCGGCGCGCTCGCGGTGAAGATCGACCAGCAGTCCCGGGAGCTGGCGAACGCCTCGTCGCTCGCGGCGCTGGAGACCCGGTACGAACGGGCGACCGCCCTGCAGCGGGAGACGCGCCAGCGGCTCCCGACTCGGCCCGCCGGGCTGGTCGCCGAAGCGCTGACCGAACGGCCGGTGGTCACGGCCGTCGCCGCGACCTCGACGCTGTTGGCCGCCGTCCTCGCCCGCCTGCTCTGGGCCGCTCGCACCGACTCGTCCACGACCACCCACCTCACCCGATAACGATGAACTTCGACATCGACACCCTGTTCGACTCGCGCACCGAACTCAAACGCCACCAGCAGTCGAAGGCGATGGTCAACCTCTGGTCGAGCCTCAGCGACCAGAGCCACGAGGAGTTCGCCGGGCTGCTGGAGACCCTCGGTATCGACCACGCCGTCACCACGTACCGCTGCGAGGACCGCCCCGGCGGCCGGAGCGTCCACCGGGCGGCCGACCAGGCGCAGGTCGGCGGCCGTCACGAACTCGACGACCTCTCGGCGGCCCTCGGCGACTGCGCGGAGGTCCTGACCTATCAGACGCCGAACGGCACCGGGATGATCGGCATGGAGTCGATCCGGCCCTGCGGCAGCGAGCCCCTCGACGCCATCACCCGGGTCCTCGTCGTGAGCCCGTCGCCGACCGACCGCGAGCGCATCTGTAACGCGTTCAACCTCGCCACGCTCGACCGCGACAACGCCCAGAACGTCTTCGTCTCGAAGGCGTCGCACAACGAGACGCCGCGGTACCCGGCCGCGCTGGGCGAACTCGGGACCACGCTGGTGTTCATCGACACGATGAACCTCTTCTGCCCGGCGGTCACGCACGGGACGGTCCCGGCCGGCGGGGTCAGCGTCACGCGCCAGCGGATCGCCTCGGAGATCCTCGACCAGCGCGCCCGGCTGGGCCGCGCGCACAACGAGCTGCTCGGGTTCGACCCGAACGACTGGTTGCCCCCTGGCCTCGCGGCCGACGACCTGCAGGTCTGGAGCGACAACGACACGCGGGCGTACCTCGTCTTCCCGCGCGACTACGACCGGACGCGGCTGACCGACGACCTGCTGGCCGACGACGACGGGATCCGGATCACGTCCTTCGAGGCGCCCGTCGACTGCGTCCGGGTCATGCTCACGCGGGAACTCGCCGACGAGTTCGTCCGGACGGTGAAGGTGTCGAACATCGGCTGGCTCTACGAGAACGCCGCCGACCTCGACGCCTGGCGCAAGGAGGTTGACCGCGAGTGCAGCCCGACGACCGACCCCCGGGAGGAGGTCGTCCGGTTCCTCACCGAGGAGATGAACGTCTACGACCCGGACGTTCTGGCCGCGCTCCGGGAGGCGGGCGCCGATGTCTGAGCACGAACGCGACGGCGCGGTCCGCGCCGTCGAGGTCGGGGAGGTCCTCCCGCGCGTCGAACGCGCCGCGCGGTCGCCCGCCGCGCTCGGGGCCGTCCTCGCGGTCGGCTTCGCGGCCGCACTCGCGGTCGCCGTCGCCGCCGCCGGACCGTTGCGCTCCCTCGCGGTCGTCCCGGCCGCAGCCGGCGTCGCCCTCGCGGTCCGACTCCGACGGTCGACCCGGACCGTGGTCCCGGACGTTCCGAGCGTCGACCTCCGGGCGTTCCCCGAGGTCGACCCCGGGTGTATCGCGGACCACCTCGTCGGCTCGCACGGGGGACCGCCGCGGGGGCTCCCCGGCGGGGAACTCGTGGTCGCCGAACTCGACACGGAGTCGGCCGACCGCCTCGCCCGGATCCCCGACGAGTGCGCCTCGCGGTGGTCGGAGGACGGGCTCCACACCGTCCTGGTCGCGGTCCCGCGGGCACCGGCCGACGTGGTCGAGTCGGTCGCCGAGTCGTACGACGCCACGCTGCTGGTGACCGACCCGGCCGATATCCAGCCGCTGCTGGGATACCTGCCGGACCTCATGACCGAACCCGAGAGCGACGCGCTCACCGGGGTCGGGTCCGCGACGGTCCGGCAGACGCCCATCGACGACCGCCTCCCCGGCGACCCGGCGCTCCGGGAGGACCTCACCAACGGGAAGGGCAAACCCCTCAGCCCGGTCGTCGAGCGCCTCCGCGAGGAGCCCGGTCGGCGGCCGAGAGCGACGATACTGTCGGCGCCGCGGGACTACGTCTCGCCCGCACTCACCGCGCACGACCGGACCGCGCGGCGGCTGGTCACCGTCCAGCACGACGAGCCGACGGTCGACCTCGTCCGGTTCTACCTGGCGGACGAACTGTCCGAGGACGACGGGCCCGCGACCTGGCGACGGAACTCCATCCGGGAGGACGACCCCGAGCGCTCCCGGCGGAAGCCCGACCGCGACTGCCGGACGCCCGACGACGGTGCGCCCGAGGCCGACCGCCGCCTCGAACCCGAGTGCTAGCATGGGGTCGTTTCGGGCACACCTGCGCGCCGGGGTCGGCGCGCACCTCGCGCTCGTCTCCGGGGCGGTCCTCCTGACGGTCCCCCACGGGCCGGTCGAGGCCGTCGTCGCGGCCGTCGTCGGGGCTCCGGTGACCGTCGCCGGCGCCGTCGTTCCAGATGTCGACCACCCGAACAGCCGTCCGTACCGGGTCGCGCGGGTCTGGGTGCCGCGCCTGACCGCGGGAGCCGTCGGATTCGCGGCCGCGGCGTCGCGGGAGTCGGTCGTCGGGCTCTTCCGGCGCGGCCCGGTGCCCGACCCCGCGCCGTTCTGGGCCGGCGTCGCCGTCACCGCCGCGACCGCGGCCGTGTTCGTCGCGACCGTGCGCGCCGTCCCGCTGGTCCGCCCGACCCACCGGGGGATCACGCACCATCCGGCCTTCGGGGTCGCCCTGAGCCTGGCGCTGACCGCGCTCACCCTGACACTCCTCCGCGCGGCCGGCGCCGCGCGTCTCCGCCTCGTCTCGCTGGTCGCGGGGCTCTGTTTTCTCTGCGGGTTCGCGTCGCACCTGTTCGTCGACGACATCTGGCGGGTGCCGTCGCGCTGAGCGTCGCCCGGCCGGTCCGCCTTCGCTCCCGGTTCGCCGTCGTATCGACCGCGACGGCCGACCGATCGCCGTGGCCGCCGTCGGGGCCAAGCGTAGGTATAAGTCGGAGAGCGCGACCAGGCCGACCCATGCACGACGAGGTGCGCGTCGTCGCGGGCGACTGCACGACGACGTTCGACGGCCGCAACGAGCGCGAACACCGCGGCGACGTGGTCACGGTGGTCAAGCCGGACAACACGGTGCTGGTCCACGACGCCGACGGCTACCAGCCGGTCGCCTGGCTCACCAGGGCCGACAGCGTCCAGTTCGTCGACGGCGTCCTCGACGCCCGCGAGGGCGACCAGCACCTCCGCGTCGAGGTCCACGACGAACACGGCGCCGCTCGCCACCCCGTCTCTCGCGCGGGCGTCCCGGTCGGCGACTGCCCGACTTGCGAGGGGCGGCTCGTCCTCGCTCGCGGGGCCGTGCTGTGTCGCGACTGCGACGACGAGTACTCGATCCCCCGGGACGGCGCGGTCCTCGACGAGTCCTGTCCGGTCTGCGCGCTCCCCCTGCTTCGGGTCGAGCGGGGCGCCGAATTCGAGGTCTGCATCGACCGCGACTGCGACTCCATCGACGACCGGGTGGCCGACCGGTTCGACCGCGAGTGGGACTGCCCGAACTGCGAGGGGGACCTGCGGATCCTCCGCCGCGGCGGGCTGATCGCCGGCTGCGAGCGCTACCCCGACTGCGACACCGGCTTCGGCGTCCCGACCGGCGTCGTCGACGGCACCTGCGACTGTGGGTTGCCCGTCTTCGAGACGCCGTCCGGTCGGCGGTGTCTCGATACGGGGTGCGAGAAGACCTGATCAGCGGTCGACGCGGGTGGGACCAGACTACTCGCCGTCCGCGCGCGCGAGCAGGTGCTCGCGCAGGTCCGTCGGGGCGTCGGCCACGTAGTCGGCGCGGCTCCGGTCGGTCTCGTCGGCGGCGCCGTGGCGGAAGCCGACGACGTGCATGCCCGCGCGACTCGCCGACTCGATCCCGTGGACGGAGTCCTCGACGGCGACGGCGTCGGCGGGGTCGACGCCGATCCGCTCGGCGGCGTGTTCGTAGACGCCCGACTCGGGCTTGCCCGGCCCCTCCAGCGCGTCGGCGCTGACGACCGCGTCGAACTCGAGGTCGAAGCGGTCGAGCACCGTGTCGATCCAGTCGTGAGGGGAGGAGGAGACGAGCGCGAGGGTGACGCCGCGCTCGCGGAGGGCGGCGAGCAGCTCGTCGGCGCCCTCCAGCAGGGCGACCTCCTCGCCGTAGATGCTGGTCGCGGTCTCCTCGTACCACCCGAGGAACTCCGCGCGTTCGGTCCCGATCTCGTAGGTCGCGTCGAGGTAGTCGTAGATCTCGCGGTAGTTCATGCCCGTGATCTCGTCGAGATCGAGGTCCTCCAGGCCGACCAGCGGGAGGAGTTGCTCCCGTTCGTAGGGGTGCCAGTAGTCCTCGGAGTCGACCAGCACTCCGTCCATGTCGAAACAGACCGCGTCCATGGCCCGTGGTCTCCCGGCGGGATGGTGTGTCTTTCGG
The DNA here is from genome assembly GCF_013415905.1 of Halosimplex pelagicum. Classification (GTDB taxonomy): domain Archaea; phylum Halobacteriota; class Halobacteria; order Halobacteriales; family Haloarculaceae; genus Halosimplex; species Halosimplex pelagicum. Next base: position 893,400 of record NZ_CP058909.1, read on the forward strand.
CGGGGAGCGTCCCCACCGCCCGTCGCAGGTGTATCTCCGGGAGTTCCGTCGACTCGGGACCCGTGATCGCAGGTGCTTTCCGCGGCGGCAGGTTGCTCTCACACATGCACGCGACGCTCTCGGGGGACGCGGTTCGAGCGGGCGAGCGGGCCCGCGAGCGCTTCTACGACTCCAGCGGCTACGGCCACCCCGTCGACGGTGGGGCGCTCGAACTCGCGCCCGTCGAGGCGGCCCACCTGCTCTACCGCGGCGACCTGGAGGCCGTTGAGGGACCCGACGGCGCGGCGATGGACTTTCGGGCCTTCCTGGCCTCCGCCGCGGTCTCGGAGATCGCCTTCCTCGTCTACAAGGACCTCCGGGACCGCGGGTTCTACCTCTCGCCCGCACGCGCGGGTTGGAGCGATTCGCCGGCCGCACGCGAGGCCGTCGACGACCCGGCGGTCGACTTCGTGGTCTACCCCCGCGGCTCCGGTCCGTGGGACGACGAGGTGGCCTACCGCGTTGGCGTCGTCAGCGAACGCGAGGCGGTTCCGGCGGGGGATCTGGGGAATCTCGTCCTCGCCGTCGTCGACGAGGAGAGCGCGCTCACCTACCTGGCGACCGAACACCGGGATATCTCGGGGACGAGCGAGGCGGACCTGCCGGAGGGGGTCTCCGGCGAGTTGCTTTCCGACCGGCTGCTCCTCTGGGACCCGCCGGCGGCCATCTACGACCGGGGGTTCTACGGCCAGCCCCTCGACGACGGGGACGGCGACGCGATCCAGCTCTCCCTGCTCGAAGCGGCGTTTCTGGCTCGTGAGGGCGTCCTCGACGTCGACGGCGGCGCGGCGGCCGTGGTCGACAGGGGGCGGGAGGTCGAGGGCGAGCGCTTCGACCGCCGCCTGCGGGTGTACGAGTCGCTGCGCGAGCGCGGACTGGTGCCGAAGACAGGCTACAAATTCGGGGCGGATTTCCGGACCTACGCCGACGTGGAATCGGTGGAGGATTTGGGCCACTCCGAGCTGTTGATCCGGGTGCTCGACGGCGGACACACGTTTTCTCCTCGGGACCTCGCGCTGGACGTGCGACTGGCTCACGGCGTTCGCAAGGAGATGGTGTTCGCGCTCGTGGACGATGATCCGAGTGACGGCGATTCCGACGGGATCGAGTGGCTGTCCGTGACGCGATTGACGCCGTGAGTTAGGTGTGGAACGGTTCGGTCGTATTCGGCGGTGGGCGGTGAAACCCCTTGGGGCGCTCGCTCTGAATCGACTCTACCGCCGGAGACAGCAAGCGATGAAAGCCCTCGGCGCGCTCGCGGTCGCTGTCTCTGAAAATCGGAGATTTTCAGGATGACGAGAGAGCTTCGCTCTCTCGAACCAAGACGGGATATCCGCGCTCTCGGCACCGCCCGCGCGGATAGTCGCCCGCTCAGGCGACTAAACTGCACGCGAGCGCGCCTCGCCCTTTCAGTCCACCAGGAACCGCAACCGCCCCGCACAGTACCGCAGACGGCCACGACCCTCCCCAGCCGATTCGCTCGTTCGCTCCCTCATCCACTGTCAGAGCAAGCTCTGACAAGCCTTCTCTCACGAGTTCGAGAAGACCTCGCGCGGTGTCGTCGCGGCACGGAGGCCGCGACAGCGCGCGCCGGGGTGGCTGATCCCGGATCGAAGTTCCGCGACGCTACTTCGGCACGAACACGAGCGGATGGTGACGCCAGGCCCACCGCGTGTCCGGCTTGTCGACCACCGACCAGACGCTCTGGGGCCAGGTGCCCAGGGCGTCGTGGATGCGGTCGTACGACAGCAGGTTCTCGCCGTCGAGCAGGAGCGAGAAGCGGTCCTCGAAACGGTCGGCGTCGAACTGCGAGTCCTCGCCGAGGTACTCGTCGGGATTCGCCGCCATCCGCTGCCAGTGGGCGCGAGCGAGCCGGTTCTGGTAGTTGAAGACGAGGTAGCCGCCGGGCGCGACGGCGTCGTACATGGCGCGCAGGGCGTCTTCGACCTCCCGGACGTAGCAGAGCGTGAAATAGGAGAAGACGAGGTCGTACCGTCGGTCCGGGTCGAACTCCGGGAGCACGGCGCGCTCGAAGGCGACGTCGGCGTCGCGGTCGCGGGCGCGCTCGCGGTTCTCGGCGAGGACCGGCTCGGCGGCGTCGTAGCCCACCACGTCGGCGTCGGGGTACTGCTCGGCGACTTCGAAGGCGACGTGGCCGGGGCCACAGCCCACGTCGGCGACGGCGTCGGGCGCGCCGGTCTCGGCCAGGAAGTCGACGACGGCGTCGGTGGCGTGGTGGGCGCTCGGCGCGGCGTCGGCGCGGTCGCCCTCGTCTGCGTCGGTCCAGAAGCTATGCCAGTCGATGGTGTCTGCGTGGGTGGCGTCTGTCATGGAGTGGTGAGTCGCTGTCCTCGTCCGCCAGTTCTCCGCCGAGCCCGCGCCGTCGGTCAGGTCGCCCCGCTCGCCGAGCTTTCGCTGCAGTCGGTCTCGTCCTCGTCGTCGCAGTCGTCCGTCCCCGATCCGTCGGCGGTCGTGAGTCCGTATGGTACGAGTACTGTCATGTGGGCGTAGCTGCGGCTGGTCGGCGAGCGGGTCGTCCGGGCCGTAGCGGCCGAGAGGCCTCGACGCTCTCGGGATACTGCTGTAGTTGCGACTCCCGGATAAAATTCACTACTTCGATTAAATTTACTTCTTACTTACAACTTCGGACGCCTGGGTGATAAAATTTGGGGCGAGCGACCGGTCCGCCGGGATCGGGTGGGGGTCGTGGGCTCGCGACGGGGTGGGGAAAGCGAACGCTATTAGTGCGTGTCGGGGCGAGTACATCCCAATCGATGACATCCGATTCGCCCGATTCCGACGCGGCCGAGGGGGACGCGCCGGAACCACTCCCGGACGGAGGGGTCGACGCCGAAGGCGCGGACGACACGACGCTGGACCCGTGGGGTTCGGCGACCGTCTCGGACTACCGCAAACTGTTCGCCGAGTTCGGTATCGAGGAGTTCGACGAGGTGCTTCCCGAGGTGCCCGACCCCCATTACCTGATGCGCCGCGGGGTCATCTTCGGCCACCGCGACTACCGCCCGATCGCTCGTGCGATGCGCGACGACGAGGACTTCGCCGCGCTCTCGGGCTTCATGCCCACCGGCGACCCCCACATCGGCCACAAGCTCGTCTTCGACGAGATCATCTGGCACCAGCAGCAGGGCGGCGACGCCTACGGCCTCATCGCCGACTTGGAGGCCCACAGCGCCCGCGGGCTGACCTGGTCGGAGATCGACACCCACGCCCGCGACTACGTGCTCTCGCTGCTCGCGCTCGGGTTCGACCCCGAGGAGGGAGAACTGTACCGCCAGTCGACCAACCGCGAGGTGCAGGATCTCGCCTTCGAACTCGGCGTCGAGGCGAACTTCTCGGAGCTGCAGGCGATCTACGACTTCGACGGCGAGACGGACGTATCGCACATGCAGAGCGTCGTCACGCAGATGGCCGACATCCTCTACCCGCAGGCCGACGAGCCCCGGCCCACCGTGATCCCGGTCGGGCCCGACCAGGACCCCCACATGCGGCTGGCCCGCGACCTGGCCGCGCGGATGCGCTACTTCCGCGTCACCGAGGCGTTCGCCGGCTTCGAGGTCGAGGATGAGCGCGAGCGCGCCCTGCTCGGCGAGGTGTACGATGGGCTCACGGCGGGCGAGAGCGAGGACGGCACGGCCGACGCGGGCGACGGCGACGACACCCTGCGCTGCGAGGACGCCGCCGAGGCCCTCCGCGCCGACCGCAGCGACTACGAGGCCGCCGGCTACGACGCGGCCACCGTCGAGGGCGTCCTCGAGAAGTTGGAGAACGCCGGGATGGAGCCGATCCGCCGGCGGACGCGCTTCCTCGGGCGCAACGCGACCGACGCGGCGTTCGACGCGCTGGTCGAGGCCGTCGACGGCGAGAAGCGCGTCTACGACGAGCACGTCGACGCCTTCGAGCTCTCCCGCGAGGAGGCCGAAGACCTCGCTCGCGAGGTCGAGACCGACCACGGCGGCTACGGCTTCCGCGCACCGTCGTCGATCTACCACCGCTTCATGACCGGGCTCACCGGCGGCAAGATGTCCTCGTCGGTTCCCGCCTCGCACATCTCCCTGCTCGACGACCCCGAGGACGGCTACGACAAGGTGAAGGCCGCGACGACCGGCGGACGCCAGTCCGCAGAGGAGCAGCGCGAACTCGGCGGCGAGGCCGACGAGTGCCCGGTCTACGAGCTGTACGCCTACCTGCTGGCGGGCGAGGACGACGAGTTCGCCACGGAGGTCTACGAGGAGTGCGTCGGCGGCGAGCGCCTGTGTGGCGGCTGCAAGGAGCAGGCCGCCGAGCTGATGGCCGAGTTCCTCGAAGACCACCAGGAGAGCCGCGAGCAGTGGGCGGAGAAGCTCGACGAACTGGACATCGATCTGGACGTGGCGGCCGACCGACGGGGCCAGTGAGGCGGGGGTTGCAGGGGTAGCGGGACGGCGGCCGGCTGGGGTCGAGACGGGGACGGCGGCCGGCTATCTCGCGACACCGTACGAATGCGGTACGAATCCCCAAGGGTAATGTGGGTAAGTGGCATACGAGTGAGCGGATGACTGACAGTGGCAGCAGTCGGGGTGGTATCGACACGGACGAACGAGGCCGGTTCGGTCGCGCGATGACGACGGCCCGGTCGCTCGCGATCGTCGCGCTGGTCGTCACGGCCGCGAGTCTCGCCGGGTGTGGGATGCTCGGCGGTGGCGGCGGTGGCGGTGGGGACGGCGGCGACGGCGGAGCGCAGTCGAGCATCGACGCGCCGCGGGAGATCTCCGAACCGATGGACCCCTCGGCGAGCGAGGTCTTCAGTCGCGTCACCGAGATCGTGGGTGTCGAGGGCGAGGCGCCGGGCGTCAGGACGACCAGTCTGCCGACCAGCCGTAACCTCTCGACTCCGTTCGTGACCGCGATGGTCGGCCTGCCCGACGACCCCCAGCGGCTGACGGGCCCCCTCAACGCGACGTACGACCCCGAAGATAACTCGGTCCTGTTCAACGACGAGACCGTCTTCGACCTGAACGGCTCGCAGGTCGAGTATCAGCTCGCATATAACTTCGCCCTCGGGCTCCACTATCAGAACGACTGGATCGATGCCGACAGCACCGAGAGTGCCGTCGTGCGGGGGACGCTGGACGCCGTCATGCGCGAATACGCCGACGAGCACATGGACGGGAACTTCGCGAACGCGCACGACTCCGCGGAGGCGGCCTTCGAGTCGACCACGCCCTACGAGTGGGCCACCTACGACGCGCTGAACTACTACGGCGCCGAGTACGTCGCCTCGCAGACCGACTCCGCCAGCGAGATCTCGTCGATCTACGAGGGCGGCGCCCCCGAGACGACCGAACAACTCCTCCACGACACCGACGAGGGGCCGACCGACCTCTCGGTGACGACCGACGTGTCGAACTGGTGGATCGACGAGCGGATGCCGCTCGGGGAATCCACGCTCGGTGAGCTCGGAACCCGCGCGGTCCTCCGGAGCCAGCTCTCGGCCTCGGAGGCCGCCGCCGCGGCCGACGGCTGGGGCAACGACACCGGGATGGCGTTCACCTCGGCCCGCAACAGCTCGGCCGGCGCCGTCTGGGTCCACAGCTGGGACTCGGCGAGCGAGGCCGACGAGTTCGTCGACGCGGCCGAGGCCTACGCGGAGGCCAGGAGCGACGACACGTACGCCGTCAATGTCACGCGACCCGCCGAGGACACGACCGTCGTGGTCGCCCACCGCGGGAACTTCATGTCGAACGCGGAGATCTCCTCCACCGACGGGACCGTCGAAGTCGTCGTCGGCGGCGGCTCCTCGTAGGGTCTCTCGGTTTCTCCGCTTCCCACCGTCACAGCGGCCGCTACTCCTCTATCTCTATCTCGATCGGCTCGGCGGCGGGCTCGACGGCGTCGGTATCGAACCGCTCGGCCAGCCGCCAGCTCGCGACGGCACCCACGGTCCCGAGGACGACGCCGGCCCGAACCCCGGTGTCGCGGTCGCGCAGGACGCGACCGAGGACGTAGCCCACGAGGAAGTTGATCGCGAAGTTGAGCGCAGCGCTGCGAGTGCGGTCCATACGCGCCCTTTGTGACCCGGGGGCATAGACGTTGCCTCGCAGTCGCCCCGAACGGGTGCCGCGGTGGCCGCTCGCGGTCGCCGAGTCCGGAACGCTTTTGCGCGGCGCCGTGAATGACTGACACATGGCACCCGAACCCACGGTGGGGCGCCGCCCAGCGCGGCGCTCCCAGCGGTCGCGCCCCGCCCGCCAGCCAGCGGCCTCGCTCGGGTTCGGGCTTTTCTCCGGCGCCTGACGGACGGCGGACGCCCGGACCCGACGGTTCGTGCCGAAACGAACTCACGGGGTCCCGGCGGAAACCGTCCGCGTCGGCCCGCGGGGCGGCGGCTCCGACCGTCCCGCCCGCGCGACTCGCGGTGTGAGCGCCCGTTCGCTCCGAGGCCCGCTCCGTGCGGACCTCGCAACCGTTAACTGACGACCACGCAGATTCACGACCAACGAATGAAACTTCCGGAAACGCAGGTCGCCGTGCTCGAAGCCGCGAGCGCGGACGACCCCACACCAGTCGAACAGATCGCCGAGGAGACCGGCGAGCAGGTCCAGGCGGTGGCCGGCGCCGCCTTCGAGCTCGAAGACGAGGGGCTGCTCGCCGTCACCGAACGCACCGAGACGGAGTACGCCCTCTCCGAGGAGGGCGAGACCTACGCCTACGACGGCCTGCCCGAACACAGCCTGTGGGTCGGCGGCCTCTCCAACGACGCCGTCGACGAACCGATCGAACTCGGCCAGGCCATCGGCCACGGCGGCCTGGAGGACGAGGCGGTCGAGATCGCGCTCTCGAACTTCGCCCGCAAGGGCATGGGGACCATCGACAGCGGCACCATCCAGGTCGACCCCGACTTCGACCTCGAGGGCGACGCCGAGCGCGCGATCCTCGAAGTACTCCGCGGGGAGGAGGGCGAACTCGATCCCGGCGAGGTCGACGAGGACGCCCTCGCGTCGCTCGAACGCCGCGGGCTCGTCGAACGCGAGGAGTCGACGGTGCGGGAGGTCACCCTGACCGACGAGGGCGTCACCGCCATGATGGAGGGCGTCGAGGTCGCCGAGACCGTCGGCCAGGTCACCCCGGAACTGCTGACCTCCGGCGAGTGGGAGGAGGTCGAGTTCGCCGAGTACAACGTCCAGGCCGACGCCGAGACGGTCCACGGCGGCAAGTCCCACGCGCTGCGGGAGATGTCCGAGCGCGTCAAGGACGTGCTCGTCGGGATGGGCTTCGAGGAGATGCAGGGGCCCCACGTCGACGCCGACTTCTACATCAACGACTGCCTGTTCATGCCCCAGGACCACCCGGCGCGCAACCACTGGGACCGCTTCGCGCTGGAGGAGCCCGCGACGATCGGCCGCGAGAACCTCCCGCCGGACCTGGTCGACCGCGTCGAGGCCGCCCACCGCGACGGCGTCGGCCCCGACGGCGAGGGGTATCACTCCCCCTGGGACGAGGACTTCGCGCGTGCGCTCGCGCTGCGCGGGCACACGACGAACCTCTCGGTGCGCCACCTCGCCGGCCTCGCCGAGGGCGACCTCGAACCGCCCCAGCGCTACTTCTCTATCGAGAAGGCCTACCGCAACGACACCCTCGACGCGACGCACCTGCTGGAGTTCTTCCAGATCGAGGGCTGGGTAATGGCCGAGGATCTGTCGGTACGGGACCTGATGGGTACGTTCACCGAGTTCTACGAGCAGTTCGGTATCACCGACATCCAGTTCAAGCCCCACTACAACCCCTACACGGAGCCGAGCTTCGAGCTGTTCGGCCGCCACCCCGAAACCGGGGAACTCATCGAGATCGGTAACTCGGGGATCTTCCGCCCGGAGATGCTCGAACCGCTCGGCGTCGAGGCCGACGTGATGGCCTGGGGGCTCGCGCTGGAGCGACTGTTCATGCTCGCGACCGGCGCCGAAGACATCCGCGACGTTCACGGGACGCTCGTGGATCTCGACTTCCTGCGGAACGAGGAGGTGGTGTACTGATGCCCACGGTAGAGATAGACCCCGACGAGCTCCGAGAGCTGACCGGCCACGACGAGAAGAGCGACGACGAACTCCGCGAGGACATGTTCGCCCTCGGCCTCGAGTACGAGGGCGAGACCGACGACGGCGAGTTCGAACTGGAGTTCGCGCCCGACCGGCTGGACCGCCTGTCCGTCGAGGGCGTCGCCCGCTCGCTGCGCTACCAGTACGGCGACGACCGCGGCGTCTACGTCCCGACGACCAACGACGCCGACTGGACCATCGAGGTCGACGCCGACGTGCCCGACGAGCGGCCGTACGTCACCGGCGCCGTCGTCCGCGGGCTGGACATGGACGAGGCCGCCCTCGAATCGCTCATCCAGCTACAGGAGAAGCTCCACGCGACGATGGGCCGCCAGCGCGCCAAGGGCGCCATCGGCGTCCACGACCTGACCATGCTGAAGGGCCAGGTCGGCGCCACCGGCGGCGAGGACACCCCCGAGGAGGAGGACGACCCCCGCACCGAGATCGCCGCTCCGAGCGGCAAGTCCGTCCGCTACACCGGCATCGGCAAGCGCGAGGACCGCTTCGTCCCCCTGGAGGAGAACCACGAGATGACTCCCCACGAGGTGCTGATGGCCCACCACACCGCCAACAAGTTCTCCGACCTCGTCGAGGAGTACGAGTCGATGCCGGCCATCTACGACGACGTGGGGATGTTCTCGTTCCCGCCGATCATCAACGGCAAGCGAACCGAGGTCACCGAGGACTCCCGTGACCTGTTCATCGAGATGACCGGCACCGACCAGTGGACGATCGACCACATGCTGTCGATCGTCTGCTACGCGCTCGACGCCCGCGGCGGTCGCGTCGAGGAAGTCGAGATCGAGTACGCCGACGACGCCAGCGGTGACTACGCCGGCAACACACTGGTCCGCCCGAACTTCGACACCAAGACCAAGACCGTCGACCACCCGGACATCGAGTCGATGCTCGGGATCGACCTCGACGGCGAGGAGGTCGTCGACCTGATGGAGCGGGCCGGGCTGGACGCGACCGCGGAGGACTACGACGCCGAGCGCGATGCCGAGCTACGGGAGGCCTCGAACGGGAGCGGGGAAGCCGCGAGCGCCGACGCCCTCTCGTACGAAGTCGAGATCCCGCCCTACCGCGTCGACGTGCTCCACCCCGTCGACGTGATCGACGACGTGGGTCGAGCCTACGGGTTCAACGAACTCGACCCGAAGTATCCCGACGTGTCGACCGTCGGCGGCCGCCACGAGCGCTCCCGCCTGGAGCGGGCGACCCGCGAGACGCTCGTCGGCCTGGGCTTCGAGGACCTGCTGAACTTCCACCTCATCAGCGAGGCCGCCAACTACGAGCGCCCGGGCGTCGAGCGCGGCAGCGACGTGCTGGGCGGCGGCGAGCCCGCCGTCATCCAGGAGCCCTACAGCGAGGACTACGAGGTCGTCCGCACCTGGGCGCTGCCCTCGGTCATGCTCGTGCTGGAGAACAACACCCACCGCTCGTACCCCCAGCACCTCTCGGAGGTCGGCCTCGCCATCGAGCAGGACGAGACCCAGCCGACGCTGGTCGACGAACGCCACACCGTCGCGGCCGCGCTCGCCCGCCACGACGCCTCCTACGAGGACGCCAAGGCCAGCCTCCAGGCGCTCTGTCGCGCCTTCGACGTCGAACTGGCCACCCCGCCGACCGACCACCCGACGTTCATCTCCGGCCGCACCGCCGATATCGTCATCGACGGGCAGAACGTCGGCGTCATCGGCGAGGTCCACCCGAAGGTGCTCGTCGAGTACGACCTGGAAGTGCCGGTCGCGGCCTTCGAGTTCGACCTCGACGCCCTGGGCGACGACTGACGCCACACGCGGCTTTTCTCGAATCCGACTTCGGTGATACTCGCCGACGGCCGCCGGTCACTCCGAGCCGGCCGACCCCGACTCGTCGAGCCGTCGTTCGTACTTCGCCAGCGATGTCTCTAAAGCCTCCTCGGCGTCGACGTCCAGCGCGTCGGCGGTCGCCAGCAGCGCGAAGACGGCGTCGCCGAGTTCGTCCTCGCTGACGGTCAACTCCTCCGGGGCGGCGCCGTACTCGCTCGACTTGGCGGCGTCGGCGGCGATCTCGCCCACCTCGGCGGCCAGGTCCAGCACCCGGTAGGCCGGGTTGGCGTCCATGTCGTGCTCGTCGACGAACGCGGCGACGCGGTCCTGTGCGTCCATGGAACGGGGTTGGATCGGTGCCCGGAAAACGGTTCGGTGGTGAGAGCGCCGGATCGATTCCCTTCGGTTCGTGTTTCGAGTGTCTCGGCCGTTTCTGGCTGTTCTGTTGTGGGAGAAACGAGAACGGCCGTGATCGAAGGAGCCAGCAAGCGATGAAAGCCCTCGTCGCGCTCGCGGTCGCTGCGCGGGATATCCGCGCTCTCGGCACCGCCCGCGCGGATAGGGCCCGCTCAGGCGACTACCGGCGCGAGCGCGTCTCGCCCTTTCAGTCCGCCAGGACCGCGACCGCCCCGCACAGCACCGCAGACGGCCACGACCCTCCCCAGCCGATTCGCTCCTATCGTCGCTCATCCCTCGCGCGACTGTTTCGAGCGGCCCGCCACGAGGCGGGCACGCTCGACAGCACGCGCCGACCGCACCGCTAACGACGCTACTTGTACTGAACACTCCCCGTTCGACCCCGCCGAGGCTATTTGTGCGTGCCCGTCGCAGTCGAGGGCATGGCCGCACTCGAAGTCGAGGGGCTCACCAAGGACTACGGCGAGGTCCTCGCCAACGACGACGTGACGTTCGCGGTCGATGAGGGCGAGGTGTTCGGCTACCTCGGCCCCAACGGCGCGGGGAAGACGACGACCATCCGGACGCTGATGGGCTTCCAGTCGCCGACCAGCGGCGGGGGGACGGTCCTCGGCCACGACGTGACCGACGAGAGCGACCTGATCGCCGCCAAGCGGCGGGTCGGCTACCTCCCCGCGAATCCCGCCTTCGACGAGGGGGTGACCGGCCGGGAGATCCTCGACCTCCACGCGTCGATCAAGGGCGACGAGCGCCGCGACGAGCTGCTGGAGACGTTCGACGCGCCCGTCGACCGGAAAGTCTGGGACTACTCGACGGGCAACGTCCAGAAGCTCGGGCTCGTCCAGGCGTTCATGCACGACCCCGACCTGGTGGTGATGGACGAGCCCACCGCCGGCCTCGATCCGCTCATGCAGCGGGCGTTCAACGACTTCGTGGAGGCCGAGAAGGAGCGCGGGCTCACGGTCTTCCTCTCCTCGCACGTCCTCAGCGAGGTCCGCCGGGTCTGCGACCGCGTGGGTATCATCCGCGAGGGGCGCCTCGTCACGACCGAAGATATCGAGGACCTGCTCCACCGCACGGGGAAGTTCGTCCGCGTGCGCGTCGCGGGCGACGTGAGCGCGAGCGCGTTCGACCTCGACGGCGTCCACGACGCCTCCTGCAGCACGACCGACGGCGCCGTCTCGGAACCGGCCGCCTCGGAACTGGCCGAGTCGGAACCGGCTGACCCCGACACGCCCCGCGTCGACGGGCCGGTCACCGAGTGTACGTTCACCTTCACCGGCGACGTGAACGACCTGATCGCGGCGCTGGGCGAGCGGCGAGTCCTCGATCTGGACGTGGAGGAGGCGCCGCTCGAAGAGGTGTTCATGCGGTTCTACGGGGGCAGCGATGCTTGAGATAGCCCGCTACGAGGGGCGCCACCGCGTCCGCGGGACGCTCGTCACCGCCGTCGCGATCGGCGGGTTCGCTCTCATGTACGTCGTGCTCTACCCCACCTTCGCCGAGAGCCTCGGGGCGGACATCGACGCGCTGCTGGACGCCTACCCCGAGGCGCTCCAGAAGACCTTCGGTATCCAGACGCTCGCGACGATGGAGGGGTTTCTCGCCTCGGAGCTGTACACCTTCGTCTGGATGCTGCTGCTGGGGCTGTACTTCGCCTACAGCGCCGCGTCGCTGATCGCCGCCGACGTGGAGCGCGAGCGCATGGACATGCTGCTGTCACTGCCGGTCTCGCGGGCCCGCGTCGTCGCCGAGAAGTTCGTCTCCCTGCTGGTCCCGCTGGTCGTCCTCAACGCCGTCGTCCCCGCCGTCGTCTACGCCGGGACGGTCGCCGTCGACTACCCCGTCGACCCCGTCGACCTGCTGGTCCTGCACGCGCTGTCGGTCCCGTACCTGCTCACCTTCGCCGGGGTCGGACTGGTCGCCTCGGTCGTCTTCGACCGCGCGAGCGTCGCCCAGCGCGTCGCCCTCGGCGCGCTCGCCGGCCTCTTCTTCGCCGAGTCGCTGCTGACCGACACCGACTTCGCCTGGATCGGCGCGGTGTCGCCCACCCGGTATCTCGACCCCAACGCCGTCCTCATCGACGGCGAGTACGCCCTCGCGGACGGGGCCGTCCTCGCCGTCGCCGCCGCGGCGCTGCTCGGGCTCGCGGTCGTGCTCTTCCGCCGGAAGGATATCGAGTGAGGGGCGCGTCGACGGCGGGAATCAGTCCAGGTCGGCGCCGACGGCCGCCTCGACGGAGTCGAAGCCGTCCCGTTCGAGCAGTTCGAGCAGGCCGAGGTTGATCTCGCGCGCGATGGCGGGGCCGCGATAGAGGAAGGCGGTGTATAGCTGCACGAGCGAGGCGCCCGCCCGGATCTTACGGTAGGCGTCCTCTGCCGTGGCCACGCCGCCGACGCCGATCACGGGTACGTCCACGCGCTCGGCGACGAAGCGAGTCATCTCCGTCGCCCGGGCCTCGATGGGCGCGCCAGAGAGCCCGCCGGTCTCGACGCGGTTGGGGCTCTCCAGGCCGTCCGGGCGTTCCGTCGAGGTGTTGGTCGCGACCACGCCGTCCAGCCCGAGTTCCGTGACGAGATCGAGCGTGTCCGCGACCGCGGGCTCGGGGAGGTCCGGCGAGAGCTTGATGAGCAGGGGCGCGGCGCCGGCGTCCTGCAGCTCGGTGAGGATCGCAGTCATCGCCTCGCGGTTCTGCAGTTCCTCGAACCCCTGGGAATTCGGACAGGAGACGTTGACGACGAAGAAGTCGCCGCCAGCGGCGACCTCCTCGTAGGTGGCCAGGTAGTCCGCGGGCGCGCCCGCGGTGTCGACGTGCTCGGACTTGGCGATGTTGACGCCCACCGGGACCGGCGCGTCGAGGGCCGCGAGGCGCTCGCCGACGGCTTCGGCGCCGTCGTTGTTGAGCCCCATGCGGTTGATGACGGCGTCGTCGTCGCGCAGGCGGAACATCCGCGGGCGCTGGTTGCCCGACTGGGGGACGGCGGTGACGCCACCGACCTCGACGAATCCGAAGCCCAGGGCGGCCAGCCCGCGGACGGCCTCGGCGTTCTTGTCGAACCCGGCGGCCACCCCGACGGGGTTGGGGAAGGTCTCTTCGAGCGCGTCGACGCGCAGGCGCGGGTCGTCGACGGCGTAGTGGCGGGCGAGCGCGCGGTCAAGCGGTGCGTTCCCCGCGGCACTGACGACGCCGTGGCCGAGGCCGTGGGCGGTCTCGGCGGGGAGTGAGAACAACAGCGGCTTGGCGATATCGTACGCGTTCATAGGGGTGAGATCGCCCCGGGGTGGGGCGGGGCCGGCCCGGGCGCTAGAACTCGTGCTCCACGTCGTCCGGGTCGGCCTTCTGAATGATGATCTTGTTGTCGCGGACCCGGACGAACACCTCGTCGCCGATCTCCATGCCGGCGACGGCCAGCTCGTCCTCGTGGATGTTGATGTGGACGTTGTGGTACTCGCCGTCCTCGTCTTTGGCGCCACTCGGGCTGAGCTTCTTCTTTCGCACCATCGCGCTATCCTATTCGGCCCTTCGCCGCAGGATACACTTAAGTCTACCGTGCGCGCCCGGGTGGTCGACCACCGATCGCCCCCGACGGCCTCCCCGACCGTGCGCGTGAGTTTTATTCCCCCCGCCAGCGGCGGAAATCTGGGGAAAATCGTCGGTCTTCGAACGCCGGAACGACCGGTCTTATAAACGAATCGCCAGCACGCGCCCCGATCGGGGGGTATATTTATAATGAATCATGTGCTGGGTTGGCATGGAGCGGTCGAATCCATGGCACCCGACAGCGACAAGCGCAACTTCGCGCTCAGGACGGAGAACGGCGAGGAAGACAGCGTCTTCTCGGGGAGCACACCTCGACAGGCGGCACTGAAGGCGGCGCGGCGGCTCGACCCCGCGAGCAGCGAGGAGGCGGCCGCGCGGGAGTCGATCCGCCTGCGGGAGAAGGGCACGCACAAGGTCCACATCTACGAGGGGTGGTCCTGGAAGGAGTCGCCGCCGGACGTCGACATGAACGAGTGGGACGCCGAGGACCCCTCGGACGTGTGGATGAACCAGGTCGACGAGATCACGAAGGCGAACGTGTCGAAACAGGGCGTCGAGCACCTCGACGATATTTGAGTCGGTCGCCGACAGTTCTCTCCGACTACCCTCTCCGACGCCCGACGCCGTCCAAGCCGCGGGACCGTCACCCGCGCGTCGCGCCCGGCGTGCGTGAACTACATAGGGCAGCCACCTCGACGGTCGAACGCGTGGCTCCCACTCGGCCACACCGAGCGCGCGACGCGCGGGATGACTGGCCGCCCTCCTGCCACGCGACACTCGAACCGGTCAGCGACGGCGCCGTCCGCCAAGACTCCCCCGCGGTTCTCACCCGCTCGCTCGTGTGAGCCGGACCCATGAAATCGCATGACGCGGCGGGTACCGATTCGACGGCCTTAAGTGAATCACCCCCATCGGAATAGATACGAAGCGGCGCGGGGCACACGCCCTCGCCGAGCCGTGGGACGCGCCCCTCGTTCGCCGGACGACCGGCCGAACGGATCGGGCATCCGTCCCAGTCCCGTCGTGCGGTTTCGACGGGAGTCGATCCGACGCCCTTAAGTGTAACAGGGCACTCGGATGGATTGCAAGCGAGGCCCGGTCGGGGCCGACGAAACCCGGCCGTCCGGACCACGGTGATGTCGAAGGGGTTATGTACCCTCCTCGGCCTACACCTAGGTCCGAAGGAAATGAGGATTCCACCCCTGCGGTCCGCCGTACAGATGGGATCTGATGTTAGCCCTGGTAGTTCGGTGACACCCGGTCTGTGACCGCGTGTCGCCGGATGCTAGATGACGATAGCGATCGAGATCACACTCATATCGAGTGTGTTCCCGCCTAACCCCCCTGCTTTAGCAGGGGACATTCCGGTTGATCCTGCCGGAGGCCATTGCTATCGGAGTCCGATTTAGCCATGCTAGTCGCGCGGGTTCAGGCCCGCGGCAGATAGCTCAGTAACACGTGGCCAAACTACCCTATGGACGGAGATAACCTCGGGAAACTGAGGCTAATATCCGATACAGCTCGCATGCTTGAGTGCAGCGAGCTGGAAACGTTCCGGCGCCATAGGATGTGGCTGCGGCCGATTAGGTAGACGGTGGGGTAACGGCCCACCGTGCCGATAATCGGTACGGGTTGTGAGAGCAAGAGCCCGGAGACGGAATCTGAGACAAGATTCCGGGCCCTACGGGGCGCAGCAGGCGCGAAACCTTTACACTGCACGACAGTGCGATAGGGGGACTCCGAGTGCGAGGGCATACAGTCCTCGCTTTTCTGCACCGTAAGGTGGTACAGGAACAAGTGCTGGGCAAGACCGGTGCCAGCCGCCGCGGTAATACCGGCAGCACGAGTGATGGCCGATTTTATTGGGCCTAAAGCGTCCGTAGCCGGCCGAGCAAGTCCGTTGGGAAATCCACGCGCTCAACGCGTGGGCGTCCAGCGGAAACTGTTCGGCTTGGGGCCAGAGGACTCGAGGGGTACGTCCGGGGTAGGAGTGAAATCCCGTAATCCTGGACGGACCACCGGTGGCGAAAGCGCCTCGAGAAGATGGACCCGACGGTGAGGGACGAAAGCTTGGGTCTCGAACCGGATTAGATACCCGGGTAGTCCAAGCTGTAAACGATGCTCGCTAGGTGTGCCACAGGCTACGAGCCTGTGCTGTGCCGTAGGGAAGCCGAGAAGCGAGCCGCCTGGGAAGTACGTCTGCAAGGATGAAACTTAAAGGAATTGGCGGGGGAGCACTACAACCGGAGGAGCCTGCGGTTTAATTGGACTCAACGCCGGACATCTCACCAGCACCGACAACGGTAATGATGGTCAGGTTGATGACCTTACCCGACGCCGTTGAGAGGAGGTGCATGGCCGCCGTCAGCTCGTACCGTGAGGCATCCTGTTAAGTCAGGCAACGAGCGAGACCCGCATCCTTAATTGCCAGCAGCACCCTTGTGGTGGCTGGGTACATTAGGGAGACCGCCACGGCTAACGTGGAGGAAGGAACGGGCAACGGTAGGTCAGCATGCCCCGAATGTGCTGGGCAACACGCGGGCTACAATGGCCGGGACAGTGGGAGGCTAATCCGAGAGGATACGCTAATCCCCTAAACCCGGTCGTAGTTCGGATTGAGGGCTGAAACTCGCCCTCATGAAGCTGGATTCGGTAGTAATCGCGTGTCAGAAGCGCGCGGTGAATACGTCCCTGCTCCTTGCACACACCGCCCGTCAAATCACCCGAGTGGGGTCCGGATGAGGCCATCATGCGATGGTCGAATCTGGGCTCCGCAAGGGGGATTAAGTCGTAACAAGGTAGCCGTAGGGGAATCTGCGGCTGGATCACCTCCTACTGACCGGGACTGGGGCGATGCCCCAGCCCACCTTCTAGCGTCCCGCGACCGCCCGCAGACCGGGCACCTATGAACTACCAGGGTTAACACGGGCCCATAGCTCAGCGGCAGAGCGCCGCCTTTGCAAGGCGGAGGCCCTGGGTTCAAATCCCAGTGGGTCCATGTCACGTACGGCGGTTCGAACCGTGTCCCTTAAGTGGGGCACTCCACTCGAATCGTAGTACGGAAGACCGGTGCACCATCCCGTGCGAACGCGGATGGGAAGGGTCGATGCACGCGCCACCTCACCCGTGGGTGTGTAGATGAGACTGTGTGTACGTGCGATCCAGGCGTCCACTGGACTCGTTCATCGAGTCCAACGACGTAGGAGATCCATCACTGGATCTCCACACTCGGAGGTCCCTCACCGGACCTCCACATTGAAGGTCCCTCACCGGACCTTCTCCACTAACGTGGCTGCTATGCCACCTGGTGAATAGCTCGGCTCGAGAGCCGACGAAGGACGTGCCAAGCTGCGATAAGCCGCGGGGAGCTGCATGGAAGCGAAGAACCGCGGATTTCCGAATGGGAATCCCCACCGCAATTGCTTCGCGCAATGGGGAACGCCGGGAATTGAAACATCTTAGTACCGGTCGGAAAAGAAATCAAGTGAGATATCGTCAGTAACCGCGAGTGAACGCGATACAGCCCAAACCGAAGCCTTCGGGCAATGTGGTGTATTGGGCCGGCACTCATCGTCGGAACCCTTCTGTGAAGTCTCCTGGAACGGAGCGCGACACAGGGTGAAAGCCCCGTAACGGAAGCTAGTATGACGTGAGCCGGTTCCGGAGTAGCGGGGGTTGGAAATCCCTCGTGAATACGGCAGGCATCTACTGCCAAGGCTAAATACTCCTCGAGACCGATAGCGAACAAGTAGCGCGAGCGAACGCTGAAAAGTACCCTCAGAAGGGAGGCGAAACAGGGCTTGAAATCAGGTGGCGATGGAGCGACGGGGCATGAAAGGCCCCTCCGAAAACGACCCAGGCGCGAGCCTGCAGTAGGACCGGAGGGGAGCCGATGTTCCGTCGTACGTTTTGAAAAACGAACCAGGGAGTGTGTCCGTTTGGCGAGTCTAACCCGTTCATCGGGGAAGGCATAGGGAAACCGACATGGCCGCAGGGCTTTGCCCCAGGGCCGCCGTGTTCAAGCGCGGGGAGTCAAACTGACACGACCCGAAACCGGACGATCTACGCGTGGGCAAGACGAAGCGTGCCGAAAGGCACGTGGAGGTCTGCTAGTGTTGGTGTTTTACAACACCCTCACGTGACCTACGTGTAGGGGTGAAAGGCCCATCGAGTTCGGCAACAGCTGGTTCCGACCGACAAATGTCGAAGCATTACCCCTGTCGAGGTAGTTCGTGGGGTAGAGAGACTGATTGAGCGGACCGCCCTCGAGAGAGGTCGGCCGTTCTGTCAAACTCCGAACCTACGAACGCTTTTGACGCGGGGAGTTCGGTGCGCGGGGTAAGCCTGTGTACCGTGAGGGAGACAACCCAGAGTCGGGTTAAGGTCCCCAAGTGTGGACTAAGTGCGATCGAAGGTGGTCTCAAGCCCTAGACAGCCGGGAGGTGAGCTTAGAAGCAGCTACCCTCCAAGAAAAGCGTAACAGCTTACCGGCCGAGGTTTGAGGCGCCCAAAATGATCGGGGCTCAAGTCCACCACCGATACCTGACCGCAGATATCACAATCTGACCGTGTAGGTCGGCGTTCCGATCGGGTGGAAGTACGGCCGAGAGTTCGTATGGACCGATTGGAAACGAAAATCCTGGTCATAGTAGCAGCGAAAGTCGGGTTAGAATCCTGACGGCCAAAAGGGCAAGGGTTCCTCAGCACTGTTCGTCAGCTGAGGGTTAGCCGGTCCTAAGTCTCACCGCAATTCGAATGAGACGAAATGGGAAACAGGTTAATATTCCTGTGCCACCGTCCATTGAAAGTCGACGCCTTGGGGTAGACCGAGCCGGGCCATCGCCCGGTCGAACCGTCCAACTCCGTGGAAGCCGTAATGGCACGAAGCGGACGAACGGCGGCATAGAGCAATTCGGTTCAACCTGGGGCCCGTGAAAAGACGAGGACGGTGTCCGTACCGAGCACCGACACAGGTGCCCATGGCGGAGAAAGCCTAGGCCTGTCGGGATCAACCGACGTTAGGGAATTCGGCAATCTAGTCCCGTACCTTCGGAAGAAGGGATGCCTGCCTCGGGAAGAGGCAGGTCGCAGTGACTTGGAGGCTCCGACTGTCTAGTAACAACATAGGTGACCGCAAATCCGCAAGGACTCGTACGGTCACTGAATCCTGCCCAGTGCGGGTATCTGAACACCTGGTACAACAGGACGAAGGACCCGTTAACGGCGGGGGTAACTATGACCCTCTTAAGGTAGCGTAGTACCTTGTCGCTTCAGTAGCGACTCGCATGAATGGATCAACGAGAGCCTCGCTGTCCCAACGTTGGGCCCGGTGAACTGTACGTTCCAGTGCGGAGTCTGGAGACCCCCAAGGGGAAGCGAAGACCCTATAGAGCTTTACTGCAGGCTGTCGCTGGGACGTGGTCGCTACTGTGCAGTGTAGGTAGGAGCTGTTACACAGGTACCCGCGCTAGCGGGCCACCGAGGCATCCATGAAACACTACCCGGTAGTGACTGCGACCCTCACTCCTGGCGGAGGACACCGGTAGCCGGGCAGTTTGACTGGGGCGGTACGCGCTTGAAAAGATATCGAGCGCGCCCCAAGTCCATCTCAGCCGTGTCGGAAACGCGGCGAAGAGTGCAAAAGCAAAAGATGGACTGACAGTGTTCTTCCCAACGAGGAACGCTGACGTGAAAGCGTGGTTTAGCGAACCAATTCGCCCGCTCGATGCGGGCCATTGCTGACAGAAAAGCTACCTTAGGGATAACAGAGTCGTCACTCGCAAGAGTACATATCGACCGAGTGGCTTGCTACCTCGATGTCGGTTCCCTCCATCCTGCCCGTGCAGAAGCGGGCAAGGGTGAGGTTGTTCGCCTATTAAAGGAGGTCGTGAGCTGGGTTTAGACCGTCGCGAGACAGGTCGGCTGCTATCTATTGGGGGTGTCATTGGTATCTGACGGGAACGTCCGTATAGTACGAGAGGAACTACGGATGGTGGCCACTGGTGTATCGGTCGTCCGAGAGGGCGCTGCCGAGCAGCCACGCCACACGGGGTAACGGCTGAACGCATCTAAGCCGGAAACCCACCTGGAAAAGAGATACCGCAGAGGTCACTCGTAGAAGACGAGATCGATAGACTCGGGGTGTACGCACCGAGGCAACGAGGTGTTCAGCCCGCGAGAACTAATCGACCGAAGCCACCAATCATACGCACTGCGACTCGCTGAACGAGTCCAGGCGCAATCTGGATCGCACGTATTCACAGTCTCGGAGACCACCGATACTGGCATCCGAACGCGGTGTTCGGACGCGGTTCGATTCCGCGGATCGGCGTTAGGGCGGCCATAGCGGCGGGGCGACACCCGTACCCATCCCGAACACGGACGTTAAGCCCGCCTGCGTTCCGGCGAGTACTGGAGTACGAGAGTCTCTGGGAAACCTGGTTCGCCGCCTCCACTCATTCCCGGCCACATTCGGCCGGAGTTCGCCGGCCGACCTGGCCGGCACTCATCACCCTCGACCAGTCACAACTGGTCGGGGGTTTCCGTATTTTCGTACCGAACAGCGACGCTCATCCCGGTCGCGAGAGGTGGCCGAATCCGATGGGCTTAAGCGACGCAGGCGGATACTATCGGACGCGCCAAGGTGGCAGAGTCCGGCCGAACGCAGCGGCCTGCAGAGCCGCCTACCGCCGGTTCAAATCCGGCCCTTGGCTTATACCAAAAACCCGACAAGCCAACGGCGTTCAGGGCGTCAAGCCCGCCGTTGGATGTTCTCCACGGGTGATGAATCATATAACGCGATAGAGATATCGCCGCCAACTCCAGCCGAAGCGCAGGGGGTCGCGGCATGAGCGTCTTCGACGAGATCCGGACGCCCGACGGCCCGACGTGCGGGTGCGCCGGCTGTCTCGACCCCGCGGCGAAAGTGATCGTCCATCCCGACCACGGCGAGCGCGTCGTCTGCGAGAGTCACGTCCGCGGCCACGAGGTGGTCCGCGATGTCTGAGGACGACCAGCCCGACGTGCGCCCGGAGGACGCCCTGCAGGTCGCCCAGCGAGCGCTCGCGAAGGTCGGCGACCTCGAAGACCTCGTCGAGGACCAGCAGGACGAGATCGACGATCTCCAGAGCGAACTCACCGCCGTCTCGCTGCGCGTCTCCGAGTTCGACGACGGTCGCGAGTACGACCAGCTCACCCGCGACGACAAGGTCGGGAAGGTGCGCGAGTACGGCTTCCGTCGCGCCGACGAGGGCCACGGCCTGACGAAACTCGACTACAAGGACATCAAGTGGAGCGTCTTCGAGGGCGAACCCTCACCGGCGCACTGCTACACGCTGATGGAGCTGGCCGCCAGCGCCCGCGGCTTCGAGCATCGCGACCCCGCCGACGGGAACGAACACCTCGCGGTCAACGCTACCGAAGCGAAGCGCGGACCGGCGTTTTATTCCGCGAAAAAAGACGCCGCCGAGGAGGGCCGCTCAGGATGACGCATCACGAGCGCGGCATCCCACCGCCGTTGTACTGAGTGTAGATTAGTGCAAGTGCGGTTGTGTAAGCAAGGTTTCCGTAGCTGCGGGAATCTCGGCTCAGCACGTCTCGCACTTGCGGTTTCGAGAGGCGAATCGGGTGGAAACCGTTTATTCGCGGAATAAAACCCACGCGGCTGACACAACGATGACAACCACGAACTCAGAACACACGGCGGAGAACACGGAACTGGTCGAGCAGTTCCTCGAACTCTATCGCGACTACTATCGCGAGGAGATGGGGACGCTCGCCCAGCACTACCCGCAGGAACAGCAGGCGCTGAACGTCGACTACCACGACATCTTCCGGTACGACCCGGATCTCGCGGACGACTACCTCGCCCATCCCGAGCAGGTCCGTGCCCACGCGGAGGACGCACTGGTTCGGTACGATCTTCCGGTCGACGTGAAGCTCGGCGACGCACGCGCCCGCGTCCACAACCTCCCGGACGACAAGACGCACTTTCCGGGGGAGTTCTCACCCTCGGACCACGACGGCGTCCTCCGGTCGATCCGCGGCGAGATCAAGAAGGCGACCGACCCGTACTCCCAGCTGGAGGAGGCGGCCTTCGAGTGCCAGCGCTGCGGGACGCTCACCCGGATCCCCCAGCGCAACGGCCACTATCAGGAACCGCACGAGTGCCAGAGCTGCGAGCGCCAGGGCCCATTCCGAATCAACCGCGACCAGTCGGAGTTCATCGACGGGCAGAAGCTGCGCATCCAGACGCCGCCGGAGTACGCCCAGGGTGAGGGTCAGGACATCGACGTGTTCGTCACGGGCGATCTCACGAACATGGTCACCGCCGGCGACCGGGCGACGGTAACGGGCATCATCAAGCTCGAACAGCAGTCCCAGGGGAATCAGGACACGGCGAAGTTCGAACCCTACGTCGACGGCCAGCACATCGCCGTCGAGCAGACCGACGCGGAGGACCTCGATATCTCCGCGGAGACACGCGAGCAGATAAAGGCGCTCGCGGGCGGAGAGCAGGGTGACCCGCTGGAGCTGGCGGCCGAGACACTCGCGCCGAAGATCTACGGCTACGATATCCCCAAGCGGGCGATCGTCCTATCGCTGGTCGGCGGCGCGCACGTCGAGTACCAGGACGGCGACTTCGACCGCGGCCAGGTCCACATCCTGCTCATCGGCGACCCCTCGACGGGCAAGTCGAAGCTCGTCGACCGGGCGGAGGGCGTCGGGTGGCGGGCGGTCGGCGTCTCGGGGACGGGCGCGACGGTCGCCGGCGTGACGGCGACGGCCGTCCAAGACGACTTCGGCGACGGGTCGTGGACGCTCGACGCCGGCGCCGCGGTCAAGGCCCATCGCGGCGTGCTCGCCATCGACGAGCTCGACGACATGCCGCCGGAGGTGCGAGCGGCGCTCCTCGAACCGATGTCGAAACAGTCGATCCACATCACGAAGGGGGGCATCAACACGCACCTGCAGACGCGGATCGCGGCGATCGCCGCGGCCAACCCCAAACACGGCCGGTTCGATCCCTACGAGCCAGTCGCCGAGCAGTTCGCGTTCGACTCGGCACTGCTGTCGCGGTTCGACCTCGTCTACACGTTCCGCGACAAGCCCGACGAGGACGAGGACGACGCGGTGGCTCACCACGTGCTCACCGCGCGAGACGCGGCCAAGCGCAACGGGCGCGACATGGACTCGCTCGAAGACAGCGCCGACCCGCAGGGGCCGATCGAGGTGGAGACGCTGCGGGCGTGGATCGCGCTGGCGAAGCGCCAGCCCGATCCGGTGTTCGCCGACGAGTCTGTCGAGGAGAGCATCCGCGAGTCGTGGCTCTCGCTCCGTGGGCTGTACGACTACGACGAAAGCGAGCCCGTCCCGGTGACCTTTCGGTCACTGGAGGGGATCGTCCGCGTCGCGGAGGCGGCTGCGCGCTTCGAACTCTCGGAGACGATCGAGCAGCGCCACGTCGACATCGCGACGGAACTGGTCGGGCAGTCCATGCAGGACATCGGCCGCGACGAGGACGGCAACCTCGACGCGGACGTGAAGGAGACGGGTGGGTCCAAGGCCCAGAAGGACCGCAAGAAGGAGGTCATCAACACCATCCAAGAACGGCAGTCTGAGGGCGACGACGGTATGGCGGAGATCGACGCGGTCGTCGAGGAGCTGGCGGAGCACTACGACCGCGCCCGCGTCGAGAAGGACATCGACAGCCTGCTCTACGAGAAGGGTGTGGCGACGGAGCCGAAGACTGGTCACATCCGCTACATCGGGGGGTACTGACGATGGCGAACGATAAGACGAGCGGCGGTACTGAGAACTCGCTGCTTCAAGACGACCGAGCCGACGCGGCCCTATCCGACGATCGAGAGTACCGATACCGGCTAACCCGGACCTGGGACACCGAGAAGCCAACGCTGGCGTGGATCATGCTGAATCCCTCCACCGCCGACGAGACGGAGGATGATCCGACGATTCGCCGGTGCATCGGGTATGCGAAGGACTGGGGCTACGGCTCGATCGTCGTCGGCAACCTGTTCGCAAAGCGGAGCCCCGACCCCGATGCGCTCCGGGAGTGCGACGACCCCGCCGGTCCTCACAACATCTTCCACCTTTACGAGATCTGCGAGGATGCTGAGCTCGTGGTCGCGGCTTGGGGCACGAACGGCGCCTACCGCGACCGCGGCCGCAGAGTCGCCGAGATGCTCGACGCGGACCTGTACGCGCTGGGGACGACGAAGGATGGTCACCCTGTTCACCCGCTCTACCAGCCGTCGGATGCAGAGCCAGAGCCGTGGAACAAGCAGTGTCTACACACAGGAGGTGACGAGTAATGTCGAGAGATGATACTGATAGCTACACGAGCGATACTGAGCGTTCGGGCCGGAAGCTCTCGGCGTTCCCGTACATCGGGAGCAAGACGTATCTCGCGCCGTGGATCGTCGACCACTTCCGCGACCACGAGACGTTCGTGGTTCCGTTCGGTGGCGCGGCTGGCGTGCTGCTGAACAAACAGAGGAGCCACGCCGAGATCTTCAACGACCGAGACGAGTATGTCGCCGAGTTCTTCGAGGTAGTCCGGGACGATCCCGACGCCCTCGCCGACGCTGTCCGGAACATCCCGTACTCGCGGGGCATCTACAACCAGTGGTCGCGACGGTTCCGCGACCCGGACCAGGACCTCGCCGCCGAGCGCGTTGAGCGAGCGGCGCGGTGGGTGTTCCTGCGCTACGCGAGTTTCAGCGGTCGGTACGGACAGCGCGCAGGCTTCGCGACGGATACGCCGCGGAAGGGACCGCAGAAGTCGGAAATCTGGGCTCGCGTCCCCGAGCGTATCCAGCACCTCCGCGACCGGTTCAAGGGCGTCGCGATCGAGTCGGGCGACTACTCGACCATCTTCGAGCGGTACGACGAGACGGGCGTACTGTTCTACTGTGACCCGCCGTACGTCGAGGAGAAAGACAACTACTACCGCGGGCCGCTGTTCGACCACGCGTCTCTCGTCGAGGACCTGGAGGGCCTCGAAGGTGACTGGGCCGTCTCGTACTCGGAGCCGCCCGCCGGACTCGAAGACATCGCGACGGCCGTCGTCGAGCGCGATTACAGTCGGTCGGCGTCTCTCGACAACAGCTCCCGACCGGAGCGGTTGTACCTCTCGTACGACCCGGCCGACGCTCCGAAGTTCGTCGACGCGTCGACGGCGCAGACGACTTTGGTTCAGGCCGACGGCGGACGCAACGATCGTTCAGTAGACACGGGGACTGAGCAACCGGAGGGGTCCGAGTGAGCACCGACGAAACCCGCGCCGACCGCAAGGAACGCTACGAGCGCGTCCTCTCCACGGTCGCCCACAACACGGGCGGCGTCCAGCATCCGGGCTGTCGCCCGTACCAGATCCGGCTGATCCTCTGCGCCCACGCGAACCTCCCGGTCGACGGCGTCGAGCGGTCGATCCGCGCGGCCGTCGAGAACGACGACCTGTACAAGTGGCGGGACAGCAGCGGCCACACCCGTCTCACGCTCGCGACCAAGCCGGACCTGCGGAACGTCGCCGAGTACTGGGCGGGCCGTGGCGACCAGCGCCGACTCGAAGCGGCGAACCAAGCGATCGAGCGGGTCTGGGGCGAGCACGGCCCCCCGGGGAAACGATGACCGACCAGGCCCTCATCGCCGACGACTACGTCATCGACGCGACGCCGACGGAGAAGCTGCTGTACGTAGCACTCCGCCAGCACGGGCCCTGCACGCAGAACGAACTCGTCGAGCTGACCGGGACGGCGCCGCGGACGGCCCGGCTCCGCCTGCGCGAGCTCGTCGAGGCGGGCGTCGTCGAGAAGCGCCCCAACATCCACGACGCTCGCCAGTCGCTGTACTCCCTCGCCACCCCCTCCCCCTGAGGCGAGGAAATGCCGGTATATCACGCTTTTTACGGCCAGCGAGTACAGTTTAGCCTACACCTTCACGGGGTTCGTGGCACGGTGTTGAGAGCACCGGGCCTACGTAGCTGCTGTTTTCACCAGCCATGTCCGTAACATCCACCCAGCGAGAGCGATACGACTGTGATCGGGACGCCTGCGAGCAGACGTTCCCGAAAGGCGCCGGCGCCGAGGGCTCGTACTGCTCCCAGCGATGTGCCGACCTCGTGACTGGTCGCAACCTCGTCCAGCACATCCAGCGGGACCACCGCTTCTGTCACAACTGCTTCCGGCAGGTCAAAGAGATCGAGCGCGTCGACAAGACGCTCATCGTCGGGCCCGTCGAGCACGACTCGGTGGCCGACACGTTCGCCGACTGCATCGTCGGCTACGAGCACCTCACCGAGCACGGCGAGCTGGGCGAGCGCCAGGACGGCCATTACGTCCTCGACGAGGACGCCGGCGGCCGGGCGCCGTCGGGGGACGCCGTCGTCACGGGCACGGTCTGCTCGTGCGGGACGACGGACCACCGCGACGACTACCTCAGGCGCGAGGGCATCACGTCGACACCGGCGGCGGCCCGGCGGCTCTGTGATATCCTCGCGCTGCTCGGCCGGGAAGACCAGCACGACAAGACGGTCGACGCGACGCAGCTGGTCGACGCCGTCGGTGGCGATCCCGCGACGGCCGACTGGGAGCGGGCGGTCGGCGAGGCGATCGAGCCGAGGTGAACACGCGCCGGACTACTTTCACTCCGGTTTTCGGAGTTTAAAGTCCCTCTCCTCCGAAATCTGCCCATGGCTCGGGGTGCATATACTGGGGAGAAATGGGCGGTCGCGCGTAGTGCTGCACTCGCTCGCGACAACGGGCGGTGTCAGGACTGTGGTTCCGAGGACGACCTTCATGTCCACCACATCAAGCCCGTTCGAGAGTTCGATGTGCCAGCGGACGCGCACTACGTAGAGAACCTCGTCGTCCTCTGCAAGTACTGTCACAAGACGTGGGAGGGCCGAGACGACAGGCCGCGGCTCGCAGAGGTAGAACCCGGGCTGCTGGTCCGCGAGGTCGTCTCAGAGTTGGTGACCGACACCGTCGACCGGTTCATGCTGGAAGTCACGCCAGAAGTGCTCTACGACCGCGTCGTCTGGTTCTCGTCCAACATCTGCACGAACTGCCACGAAAGGGCTACTGGACGCAGTCTGTGTCCTGGCTGTGGTGCCAGCAACGGGGCGAAGTCGAAGCAAACGCTCTCGGTGCGGGAATCGATCGACCGGACCCATACCCTCATCGACCGCCTCGAAGACCGCGACATCCCGTTCGACGAGGACGTTCTCTACGACACCGTTCGGGAACTCAAATCAGAGGAGGAGATGGCAGATGATCGGGAAATGTATCGACAGGCGGTCGGTGAATCGGTTCGGGCAGCAGTCCAGTAACAACGCGGCAGTTTTCCAGCCATGAGCGTCCAGGAAGTCCAGACGACGATCGCCGGTCGCGAGGTCTCCGGCGAGATCGTCGCCCGCGAGCCCACGGCGGACTACGGGCGCGGCCCTCGCGACGAGCTCGTCCTCGACGTGGACGGGTCGACTTGGCGCGTCGACGAGGACGATCTCGATGGGTGAGCACGTCGTCGAGGCGTGTCCGAACTGCGACCGGTGCGATATCCACCGCCGACTGCGCAAAGAGCCGGCGTTCCTGTGCGACAAGTGCCAGCACGAGTTCGAGGAGCCCGTCGAACGCCCGCCCAAGTGTCGCAGTAGCGGATCGCGATCCTCGTTGGACGGTCTCGATCCGGAGGATCTGGGCCTGTCACCGATCGGCGAGCGCTAACACCATCCCCGATGACGCCCGCCCGGGTAGGGCGGTCACGTTCGAGATGCCGAGGGGCGTACCAACGCGAGACGGTGCGAGGCACACGAGGGGCCACAACGTCGACGACCGCATACAGGACGGTCAGACCCGCGCGGTTACTGCGCACTCTGCGGATTCGATTCGTGAGTCGGTGACTCCTCCACGTCACACCCACTGCCACTCCGGCCCCATCTGTCGTCGCAAGAGACGCCGCGATGCCCTATCGGCTCCCGGGACAACCGGGAGACGGGCTACCCGCGGCGTCCCGGGGAGCATCTCCCCGGGGGCGACCTTTTGGATGACCCCATGGCGACCTCGAACAGCCCATCGCTCAAACAAGAGCTACGAGACTGCAACGACACGCTGGACAGCTACCTGAGGAGTCACGTCGGGATGACGCTCAAGACCTACAAACTCATCAAGGCCGTGACGCAACTGGTCGGCGCCGCCGCCGGGATCTACGCGATGCGGCTGGGGGCGCCGCCGCTGGCCGCCTTCGCGCTGGTCGCGATCATCATCTCCGGCCCCGAGGCCCTGGAGTACCTCATCAACGACGCCGAGGCCTGACCATGTCGCTGATCCCATCGAGCACGGACGAATCCGAGACCGAGCGCGACGGCCTGTTCTCGACACTTCGGGAGTTCCACGCCGCGATCGTCGGCCTGGCCGTCGGCGTGGTCGTCGGGCTGACCGGCCACTACGAACTCGCCGCCCTGTTCGTGTTCATCGCACTGGGCGCGAAGTTCGGGTCGGTGAAGTACCTCTCCGATGTCCGCCGGGAGCCCTGGTACGCGCTGGGGCTGTTCCTCGTTGGTCTCGGAATCGTGAGGGGTCTACAGACGGTTGCACTCGGCTGACTGCACCCCTATTTAAAATATATACCACGTCGCGACGCAACGCGACGGTTTCCACCCATGTCCACACGCGACCGCCGAGTCCATCTCGCCCTGAAGTGGCATCACCTCGACAATCTCAGCGTCGAGGAGATCCGCGAGCGCTTCGAGCAGGAGGGTATCGGCAGCTACGCCCGGTCGACCGTCCGCGACTACCTCAACGAGCAGCCCAAAGAGGAGGTCATCGAGGCCATCGAGCAGCGCCACGCCGACGTGCGCCTGCAGATCGCCGAGCGCGAGGAGCAGCTCTACCAGCGCGCTCGCGAGGCCGAGCTCGAGGCGACCGAGGACCAGCCCATCGTCCGGGTCGTCCCGAAGACCGAACGCGTCCGTCGCGACCGGGAGACACCCAAGCGGGTGCCCGACTGGGAGATCGTCGACATCGACGACCCCGACCGACCCGAGTGGGCGAGCGAGCGCGACGTGATCGTCCGATTCACCGGTGACGAGACTCGCGTCCAGCCTGGCGAGGAGTACCCCGTCCAGGCCGTCGACGGATCGCCTCGGTACACGAAGGAGTTCGACGGCCTGCAGCGGGACCAGCCGGACCGGAAGTCCCGGGCGATGGCCCGGCAGGAGCAGTCCAGTCACCTGCAGGCGAAGGGCGACGCGCTCGGCGTCTACAAGGAGCGCGTCGAACTCGAAGGGTCGTTGGAGACGGAGTCGACGGTCGGCCTGGACGAGGAGACCAAGGAAATCGCCCGCGAGGTGCTCCGGGAGCGATATTCGGAGGGTGACGATGGCGAGTAAGCCCGCCGACGCAGACACGCTCGTCGAGTCCCTCGAAGACCCGGCGGCCCTCCGGGAGGTCCTCAACCCGTTCGACGGCTGTCCGTGGGACGTCTACTTCAACCGGCTCACCGAGGGCTACATGGCAGCCGAGCGCGACGACCATGTCCCGATCGGCGACGTTCACGTCCACTGGGCCGAGCAGTTCGCCAGCGGCAACAACATCGGGATGCTCGCCCATCGGGACTCGCTGAAGACGACGGCGTCGCTGGGCTTCGTCATCGCCTGTCTGGAGTACCAGCCCGGGTTCCTGGCGCACTGGATCACGAACACCCAGGGGCAGGCGCACAAGAAGGCCGACACCGAGTTCTGGAAGATCGTCGAGCGGAACCCCTGGCTGGTCAACCTCAACAAGCCCCCCGAGCAGGACACCAAGGAGGCGAAGATCTGGCCGCACGGCTCCGGGCTGTTCGCCGGGTGGCTGTTCGGCGCCATCGAGGGCGACCGTTCACACCAGCTGATCCTTGACGACGTCATCAAGGAGCGCGGCGACGGCGACACCGAGGAGATCCTGCAGTGGATCGAGGGCGTCACCGTGCCCATGGTCAAGGACTCCGGGACGACCGCGGTCATCGGGACGCGCAAGCGGCCGGACGACATCTACTCGCACCTGATCGACCGCGACGCCTACGACTTCACCGAGTACCCGGCCGTCCTCGAAGAGTGGGACCGGGAGTTCCGCGAGGACGACACCTGGCGCGAGCGCCGGCCGCCCGAGGGGCTCTACACCGAGGTCGACGGCCGGCCGCTCGTCGACGACGAGGTCCACGTCCTCTGGCCCGAGGCCCGGGGCCCCCAGTATCTGGCCGAGAAGTACGACCAGATGAGCCCCCACCTGTTCTGGCGGGAGTTCTGCATGGTCATCCGTGGCGCGTCGGGCAACCTCATCGAGAAGTCCGACGTCGACCGACTCGTTAACGACGACGGCTGTTCCATCCGCGGGCAGTCGCCGCCCCGCGACCTCTCGCCCGGCGCCGGCGAGGCGACGATCGTCGCCCACGACCCCGCCCAGTCGTCGACGGGCGACCACGCGGCGTTCACCGCGTGGCGGGTCGGCCGCGACGGCCGCCGGCGCCTCCTGGACGCGCGGGCGGAGACGGGGATGCAGCCCTCGGCCATCAAGGCGGAGCTGGCCGACCTCGACGACCGGTACGATCCGGCGATGGTCGTCATCGAGTCCAACGGGATGCAGCAGTACGTGGCGAACGACGCCGTCGAGTTCTCGGCGTCGTTGCGCTCGAAGGTCACCGGGATCCCGACGACCGGCAAGAAGCACAGCTGGGAGAACGGGATCCCACGGCTCCGCCGGCTCGTCGAGAACGGCGGTATCCAGTTCTACCGTGGGCACGGCCCGACGGAGGACTTCATCCAGGCGGCGCTCTCGCTGACGCTGTCCGACGGGAAGCTGAAAGGCCACACGCCGGACCTCATCGCCAGCTGGTACATGGCCGAGCAGGGCATCCGCCGGCTGGAGGACATGGGGGCGCTCGACGCCGGCGACGACGCTGACGACACTGGAGGTGTTTCATACCTGTGACAGACGATACTGACGACGGTGAGACGCGCGTCTCCCTGTCCGTCTCGACGCCCGGCAACAGCGGGGCGATGGAGAAGGCCACGGAGACGACACAGCTCGACGAACGGCGCATCGCGACGGACGTCGGCCGCGGGATCGTCCCGCCGTACAACCCCGAGACGCTCGCCTCCTTCCAGGAGCTCAACGAAACCCACCAGGCCTGTCTCCGCAAGAAGGCCCGCTACGAGTGCGGCTACGGCTTCGACATCGTCCCGCACCCGAGCGCCGACGAACCCGACCCGGACGGCGGGTCCTACGAGACGGTCAGCGACTTCTGGCACTCCTCGGACTCGCAATGGTCCATCGGCCCGGAGAACACGACCGTCGCGACGCCAACGGAGGTGCTCGAACTCGCTCGGCTGGACTACCACGGCATCGGGTGGGCGTCGCTGGAGATCCTCGTCGAGGGCGACGGCACGCCGGTCGGGCTGGCGCACGTCCCGTCGGCGACGACCCGTGTCCGCAAGACCACGACGGAGGTCGAGACCGAGGACGGCGAGACGCGCGAGGAGATCGAGAGCGGCCACGGCTACGTCCAGATCCGCCAGGGCCGCCGACGCTACTTCGGCGAGGCCGGCGACCGCTACGGCGACGACCCGACGTTCGTCGACAAGGAGACGGGCGATATCGCCTCCAGCGCCGAGGACCTTCCGAACGGGCCGGCCAACGAGCTCATCTTCGTCCCGAACCCGAGCCCCATCTCCCTGTACTACGGGATCCCGGACTGGGTCGCCGCCATGCGGACGATGGCCGCCGACGAGGCTGCCCAGGAGATGAACCACGACATCTTCGACAACCTCGGGATCCCCCACTACGCGATCAAGGTCTACGGCGGCACGCTCACCGAGGACAGCAAGGAGGAGCTCCGGCAGCTGCAGGAGAACCTCAAGGGCGAACGCTACCGGACGGCGATCCTCGAAGTGGAGGGCTTCGAGTTCGAGAGCGACAACCCGCTCGCGGAGGGCGACCCGAGCGACGTGGAGATCGAGTTCGAGCCGCTGGGAGCGACCGACCAGAACGACATGGAGTTCCAGCAGTTCCGCGAGCGCAACGAGCACGAGATCGCGAAGGTCCACGAGGTCCCGCCCATCCTCATCAACGTGACGTCGACGTCCAACCGGTCGAATTCCGAGGCGCAGGTCCAGGAGTTCGCCGAGGACGTCATCGCCCCCGAGCAGGCCAAGTTCGAGGCGCGGCTCTACCGCATCCTCCACCAGACCGCGCTCGGCGTCGACGACTGGACGATCGACTTCGAACTCCGGGGCGCCGACCGGCCGGCCGAGGAAGCGCGGACGGCGCGGTCGAAGATCCAGGCCGTCCGTGGGGCGATCCCGGTCGACCGAGCGCTGGAGATGATCGGCGAGGACCCGCTCCCCGAGGATCACGACGTCGACGGTGACACGCTGGTCGCCAATGTCGGCGCCGAGTTCGACGGCGACACGGAGATGCAGGCCAGCCGACCCGAGGACGCCCCACCGAAGGAGAATAAGGTCGGGACTCGCCCCGGCGTCACGGTCCAGGCGGACGACCCGCTCTCCCCCGACGAGGTCCGCGTCGACATGGCGCAGTTCGACTCGTCAAATCTGGTCGCCGGGCTGTACGACCGAGAGACGCGCGACCTCTACATCCGGTTCCACGGCGACCCCGTCGACCGGATCTACGTCTACCTCGACGTCCCCGAGGAGACGTGGCAGGGGCTGAAAGAGGCCGGCAGTCACGGCTCCTACCACCACGAGAACATCAAGTGGGACTACGTCTACGAGGAGCTGACCGACACGACGGGGTGGCCGCAGATCGGGGCGTCGGCGCCGACACCAACGGACGACTGACGCCAGGACCGATGACCGCGGGCGCAACCCGACGACCCGCGCGAGGCATGACCGGGCGCGATTCTCACCATGAGCAAGAACAGCGACAAGGAGCGCGGCGAGAAGCGCGGCGTCCGATCTACCGGTCGTGCCGACGACGAGGACGCCGACAACGCCGCGGACGACACTGAGGAGTAAGGATGTCAGACTACACGGTCACGCTTCGGTTCGGCGATGAGTTCCTCGACGTGGAGTGCGATACGGTCCAAGTCGCCACCGACGCAGAAGACACCGCCGTCGCCGTACCGGAAGCAGCGAACGATGTCCCTCCGGGCTACGTCCGTCTGGAAATCGCCGAACAGTGGGACCTGTCTCACGGTATGGGGCCGGCGCTGGTCGGCGACGGCAACATGGCGCTGGTGAGCGACGAGCACGTCGCGATGATCCAGCGGGAGGACTGACAGATGAACCGACAGCGGAACGAACAGCGCTACGAGAAGCGCGTCGACTACCTCGCCAAGGACGAGGGTGACCAGACTGCGACGGGCGTCGTGATGGTCCCGTGGACGGTCGACCACCACGGCGACTGGGAGCGCCCCGAGACCATCGAGGCGTTCGCGGCGCAGTTCGAGGCGTTTGTCGACGCCGACCAGGCCGACGGCGGCATCATCCACGCGGTGTGGCCGTCGGACTGGATGACCCTCGAACGGAACGAGGTGCTCGACGAGGCCGAGGAGATCGGCGGGGAGACCGTCGACGCCGGCGCGTGGGTCCAGACGTGGGCCTACCACGATGACGAACTCTGGGGACTCGTCGAGGACGACATCCTCGGCGGCCACTCCATCGGCGCGGTCAACGTCGACTGGTCCTTCAACGGCGAGGATCCCGAGGACCTCCCCGACGAGGTCGACGTCCCCGACAGCGTCGACGTCGAGGAGTACTGGGAGCTGACCGACGGGATCGTCCAGGAGGTCAGCGCGGTCGACTTCCCGGCGGTGCCCGACGCCCAGATCCTCACCGCCTCGAAGGCGCGGGCGGCGGCCGCCGAGAAGCGCTTCGCCGAGCACGTCGGCAACCCCGACGGGTTCATCGAGGAAGCGCTGGAGCGCGGCCACAGCGAGGAGGCGGCCCAGCGGATGTGGGACGTCGTCGACCGCGCGATCTCCGTCGACGGCGCCGGCGAGCCCGGCGCGAAGGCCAAGAGTCGGGTAGCGCGTGCGGCAACGACGGTGCTCAGCGCGCTGACGGGGTCCGATGACGGCAGCGGGTCCGAGGCCCCGGATGGCGCGGCGTCGGCTTCAAAAAGCGCCGACAAGGCGGCCGCTGTGGTGTCCAAGGAAGAGACCGTCGGCGTCGATGTCTTCCGCATCACCGCCGCCGACGGCGACGACACGGACTACGACGGCGACCTGCTGGGCATGGGCGTCGACTTCCCCGAACACGATGTCTACGTCGACTGGCGCCGGGACGCGTTTCCGGACGCACTCGACGACCCACACGTCTCGATCTACGGCAGTGTGGAGGATCTTCAGCAGGCGACTGGAAACGAGATCGAGTCGCTCGACTCGGTCGAAAGCCCGACGGACGGGTTCGCGGCTGAAGCGCAGCGAATTCGCCAGAAGGCTGTCGAACAGTCTGACAACTACGCCCCCGACGGCGACACGTCGGACGATGGCGGCACGGAGGCCGCCGACTCAACTGACATGAGCGACAGCGACGAGCCCCCCGAGTGGGCACAGACCATCATCGAACAGACCAAGGAGAACAGCGAGCGACTGGACGAGATCCAGAACGCGGACGACGGCGGCGATCCGCTGGAGGATGCCCCCGAGTGGGCGCAGGAGGTCGTCGAACAGACCCAAAAGAACGCCGAGCGCATCGACGACATCTCCAAGCAGACCGGCGTGACCGAGTCCCAGCAGCTCGGCGGCGCCGAGAAGGGCGGCGGTGACGACGGCGGCGTCGACAGGCGGGCGGCGTTCTTCACGCCCGAGAGCAAGATGGGTGACCTGGCCGCGCAGACTGGGGGTGGCCGATGAGCGCCGAGGGCTACGCCGGCATGACCGGCGTCCGCAAGTCCAACGAGGAGGCGCTGAAGGACATCGCGCCGGGCGACCTCTCCGGCGGCGTGATGCCGCGGGACCTCTTCGAGGACTGGTACCGCCGAGTGCAGGACACGTCCATGCTGATGGACATGGTCCGCACGGAGATCCTCTCGCGGCCGAAGATGGAGCTCGCCCGCATCGGCGTCGGCGAGCGGATGCGCCGCGGCGCCGGCACCGAGGAGGGGACTTCCGGCGGCTCCGCCGAGGTCAACACCGACGGCATCGAGATGGACGCCGAGAAGGGCGTCCTCTCGTGGGACCTGCCCCGGGAGACCGTCGAGGACACCATCGGCCAGGTCGACGAGATCGTCCTGGACAAGATGTCGCGGCAGTGGGCCGTCGACACGCAGGACCTCGGCATCAACGGCGACACGGCCGACGCCTCGGGCGGCGACAGCCAGGCGTTCCTCACGCAGAACGACGGCTGGCTGAAGATCCTTAACGACCGGACGGACACCAACACCTACGACCACCAGAGCGGCGCCATCGACACGAGCCTCTTCCACGAGGCTCGCGCGGCGCTTCCGAACCGGTTCAAGCGGTCGGCGACGGTCAACGAGCCGGTGTACATGATGGACCTCTCGCAGATCGAGGACTGGGAGTACGACCTCACCCAGCGGGAGGACCCGCTCGGTGCCGCGGTCATCTTCAGCGACGAGGACCTCACCCCGTTCAACTACGACGTCTACGGGTTCGCCGGCTGGCCCGAGGGGACGGCGCTGTTCACCTACCCCGAGAACCTCATCTACGGTGTCTGGCGCGACACCGAGATCGAGGTGCTCGACGCGACCGACAAGACCGCCGAGAACGACCTGTTCGCGCGGTACTTCATGCGAACCCGCGACGACTTCCAGGTCGAGGACGAAGAGGGCGCGGTCCTCATCAACAACGTCGCGACGGCCTGAGGTGACCGGACATGGCAACTGTTCGGTACACTGCTGACGGCGGTCACTACCGCGTCGGCGGCCACGGCTTCGACCCCGGCGACGAGCGCGAGGTCGGCGAGGAGCTCGCCGAGTACCTGGCGGACGTCGACGACTTCGAGGTGGTCGACGGTGGCCTGTCAGAAGCGGAGCTCGATCCTGACGACGTGGTCGACGAGATGGAGGGGGACGACCCGCCCGACGACGAAGGCGACGACGCCGAGACCTGCGACGAGGTCAAGTCCGACGGCGAAGTGTGCGGTCGCGATCTCCCCTGCCCGTACCACAGTGACGAGGACGACAACGAACAGGAGGGCTGACCCGTGCCCACCGAAGAGGGGACGATCGACATCGAGACCTCGGGCGACGCGGTCGCCCTCCGACTGGTCGGGAACAACATCGTCGATGTCCACATCCGCGGCGACGCGGCTGCGGACTACGCCGTCGACGTTCGCAAGAACGGCAGTGACTGGATCGAGGGCGTGCGGTCGGGCTACTCCGGGAGCGCGAACTACGACGACGTCCTCGAAACCGGCGCCGACGAGATCCGGCTCCGGTGTACGAACGGGACCGGCACGGCAGACAACTCGGCGACGATCACGCTGATGGCGAGCTGACCCAGGTGAGTTCCCATGGCTAACACAGGCTACTGCACGCTGCAGGACCTCCGTCGGGCGCTCCAGGAGGCGGACCTCCCGGGCGACGTCGAGCAGGAGCCCCAGCTCGCCGTCGACGCGATCACCGCCCAGACCGAGTGGCTGGAGAAGACGCTCAAGCGCCACTGGTACGCGCCGACCGGCGCCGACATCCTCTCCGAGGCCGACCAGATCGACATCCCGACGGACTCGAAGACCCGCGACGACGAGTACGACATCCCCACGTCGTCGGCGTTCGTCGTCGACGATGACGGCCCGGCGCCGAAGACCTCCCAGGGCTCGTACGCGAAGATCGAGCTCGCCCGCCGCGACGCCGAGAGCGTCTCGGCGCTGCACGTCCGGACGGAAGACGGCACCTTCGAGGACTGGGCCGACAGCCCGGACTACACGGAGGGGTCGTGGCCGCCGTCGGGCGAGGACTACTACCTCCGCGTCAACAACGGCGGCTGGAGCCTGCTGTACCTCGACACCGAGAACCTGCTCGAAGACGACGAGGACGACGAGTACGTCCTCGACTCGTTCGCGAACGCCGTCTATCTGGAGTGGTCCTACGGCCACGAGGGGATTCCACAGAACGTCCGCCGGGCGGTCGCCTTCCGCGCGGCCTCGGACTTCGTCGAGGACGCGGCGATCCAGATCCCCGAGAACGCCCAGGTCTACAACGTCGAATCGCTCGCCGAGCAGTTCGAGCGCAAGGCCGAGGACCTGCTGGAGGTCTACCAGTGATCGTCGAGTTCGTCGCGCAGGTGGTGGGCGCTATCATCGGGGTCGCGATCTACCAGGCGCTGGTGGTAGACTCGCCCAGTGGGGCCGGTGCGAACGTCGCCGAGACCCCCGACGAGGACCCACGCGACGGCGACCGCTTCGAATCGAGTGGCCACGAGACGCGGAGGTCCTGGTGATGGTCACGCTCGACGACGACTTCGAGGACAACCTCCGCGCGGCGGTCCTCGACGAGGTCGAGCAGACGGTCCGCGACGAGATCGGGCCCGAGCTCAAGCAGGCCGCCGAGGAGAACTGGAAGGCCTACGCGTCGCGCAACGGCTACGATATCGACCACGTCTGGGAGGACGCGACGCTGGCCGTCGGGCGCGACGACGACAGCGTGACCGTCCGCATCGAGTGGCCCGAGCTGACGGCGCTGTTCGAGTGGGGGGTCGACCCACACACCATCGAAGGCAACCCGCTGTTGCACTTCTACTGGGACGCAAAGGACACCTGGATCACCACCGACGAGGTGAACTGGGGCTCGGAGACGGGCGGGATCCCCGAGTCGCGGGCGATCCGTGACGCGCTCGACCAGCTGCGGGGGATGATGTAGATGGCCGTCCAGGACGAGGTCGCGTGGGCGCTCGCCACCATCAAGAGCAACTGGCCCGGCGACTGGCCGGCCGACGACGACGGCACCGATCGGCTCTACCGGGTCAACCGCGACGATCCGCTGATCCTCGAAACCGGTCGGGAGACGCTCGAAGTTGACCGCACGAGGGCGTCGGCCCTCGGCGCGTCGCTGGGGTCGCGCGACCCGGAGGTCGCGGGCCCGGACAACCGCCGGCGCGTCACGACGACGGTCGACTGTCGGCTCAAGGGCCTCGACGACTCCCAGCACGGCCATATCACGTCGGCGAACCACGCCAAGCGCCTCGCGATCTACGCACACCGCGCCATCCAGCAGGAACTCTCCTACCCGGACGTCGACCCCGACGCCGAGGACATCGGCCGCGTGGCCTACCACACGGCGACGGTGTCCGAGCCGACCAGTCGCAGCCAGGAGTGGATGGACGAGTACTTCTGGACCTGGGCGATCGAACTCGTCGGCTACGAGTCGATCTGACCCAGACCGCAGTTTTTCAGTACGCCCCTGACGCGCCCGGTCGCCGCGGCCGGCGTCGAGGCGCACCACGCGGCGCTTTTCAGGAGTTCATCATGATGACCACAACGCATAGCGGAGGTATCGCATGACGGGCGCCGGCTCGGCGCAAGTCGCCTACACCGTCGAGGACAGCTACGGTGCCGGCCCGCAGGCCGAACCGACATGGATCCAGCCGGGCATCGACGTGACCGTCGGCGACCTGACGGTCGACCAGGCGCTCGAACGCTCCCGGCATCCGAACGACCCGACGCCGGCGGGCTCGCGGGAGGGCAACTGGGAAGGTGCGCAATCGCTCTCCTGGGTGCTCACGGACGACCAGTTTCACGAGCTCGTCTTCGCCGATGGCGGGACGGCGCTCCCGTCGTCGGCGATGGAGGCGCCCAGCGCGACGTGGTACTTCGCGGTCGACATGCCCGACGGGACGACCGAGACCCGCACCCCGACCGGCGCGACCGTCACCGACGCCACGGTCACCTACGAGCAGGGGAGTGACGTCCAGGTCGAGCTGACGATCCTCTACGGGTTCGAACCGACCGATGTGACGACGCCCGCTGAGGCGGACATCCAGCAGCCGACGGACGACCAGGCGTTCACCTGGCACGGCGCGACGTTCACCGTCGACGGGACGAACCAGGCGCTCATGCAGTCGGCGTCGCTGTCGCTGTCGGGGCTGGCGCGGTTCCGCCGCGGGCAGTCACGCCACCCCTACGACGCCGTCACGGGGGCCATCGAGCCGTCGCTCTCGACGGACGCCACGTTCACCGAGCGCGACCAGCTCGCACTCGCTGTCGACGACACGGCCGGCGATGCACCGGTCGGGAAGGTCCCCGCAACGCTGTCGTTCGAGAACGGCCAGGGGGACACGATCGGCTACGACCTGACTGACTGCCAACCGACCTCCTGCAGCTGGTCGGACCTGGTCGCCGCCGACGCCGACCTCTCCGAACCGATCGACTACCACGTCGCAGACGTTGCCGTCGCCTGATACCCATGCTCGACACTGAGACCTACACACTGGACACCGCGATCGACGACCTCGACGAGCGCATCGACGACTACGACGAGGCGATCGAGGCCACCGACGAGGAGACCGACGAGTACCAGATGCTGCAGGACCGGCGGGACACACTGTCCTACCGGCGCAACGGCCTCATCTGGCAGCGTGACGAGGCGGGCTGGGGCGGCGACGCCGTCATCAAGATCGGCGCCCCGGCCGCCGGCGAGGAGGCGCTCATGGACCGCGAGGTCCCCGAGGCGGCTGGCGAGAAGGAGCGTCGGCTGTGGTACGTCGCGACCGCCACCGTCGAGGCGCCCCACGACACCGACAGCATCAGCGACGCCTTCGACGATGTCGCGAACTGCCACAGCGGCTACATCCGCTGGGCGGAGGCACAGGCCAACGGCCTCGGTGTCGCGGGAAACGCGACCACGTCCTCGACGTCATCGACGGCGACCGAGGACTCGGCGACGTCGACGGACGAACCCGCCTCGACTACCTCATCGTCGTCGGGCTCGCCCACGGAATGAGCTACGAGGCGGTGTTGGACTGCCCGACCGCGTACCTCGAACTGCTTGACGCCTACGCTGCCACCCGACTCCAACTATGAGCTTCGAGACAGAGGCAGAACTCTCGCTGGTCGTCCCCGAGTCGGAACTCCGGGGCGTCCGCAAGCAGATCGAGTCGGGCATCGGCGAGACGCCGGTCGGCATGACCGACGGCGGGACGATGTCCGCCCAGGCCGCCGGCGGTGGCGGTCGCGCTCGCCAGCGCGCCCGGCGGGAGTACCGCTGGGCACGCGAGCGCACCGAGGCGGCGGCGGAGATGGTCACCTACCTCGAAGAGATCGAGGACAAGATCGGCGAGGGTGGCGGCGGTGGCGGCGGGATCGTCGACGATCTCATCGGGTCGGTCACCGAGACGGCGGGCGACGCCGCCATCGAGGCAGGGGACACGGTCGCGGAGATGGCGACAGACGCCGTCTCGACGGCCGTCGGCAACGCCGTCGCGGACGCGGTCACCAACAACAGCCTCGGCGTCGACAAGCCGAGCTGGGTGCCCCTCGAAGTGGAGGATGTCAGCCCCATCCCGGTCGAACAGCCGACTGGGGGAGGGGACGAGAGAAATTTCCTTCCAGGCCCAGACGGCTCGTATCGGATCCCGGAACCGCCGTGGGTCCCGGACCTCGTGGACGATCTCGGGGGCAAGAAGGTCCGCATCGAGGAACCGCCGGGACCGATCGGCTACGAGCCGCTGCCCGGCCCAGTCGAGTTCGAGAAGCTTCCGGGCCCCGTTCGCTTCGAGAGTCTGCCCGGCCCGGTGCGGTTCGAGTCGCTTCCCGGGCCGGTGCGGATCGAATCGCCGGCCGAACCATATCCTGTTGAGGATGTTGGTCCGATTGAGGTTGATGTCTCGGTGTCAGCCACAGGAGATGGCAGTGGTGGCGGTACTGGTGGTTCTGGATCAACCAGCGACGATGGTGGTGACGGGGAGGGAGGTGGCAACGAGACTTGGCACGATACAATCGGCGATACGATCCGAGACTTTCCTGTGGTCGGCCCCATCGCCGCTGATGCTCAGGAGAATTTCGGTGAAATAGAGCCGACGCACGGAAGAGAAACCGTCGCGCCCCGCCGCCGGGGCGAAGATATCTACACAGAGCCATATTTCCCGGAGGGGTACGACACTGATTCGAACACTTCGTCAGGAGTTTCTGTCGGCGGTAGCGGCCCGGCTGTCGAACTGACTGTCGAAGCCACATCGAATGCCGACGTGACGGTTGATCCGCAGGGACTCCGCGACATCGAAAAGGCCATCGACGCCGTGCGTGAGGCGCATGAAGACAACATCGACGACCTGGAGGGTGAGATCGACGACCTGCGAGCCGACCTCGAAGACATCGAAAAGGAACTCGACGATATCGCGAGTGGGCGGTAGTCAGGTCACCCGCCACCCGTCAACAAACCTTGAATCATGGCTCCTAACCCCAGGATCATCACGGCGATCCCGTTCTTGGTGTGGTGGTGTCGGTAGATCTGGTAACCACAGTATGCGGAGAGTCCGCCGAACGCGAGTGGGACAACACTCACTGCGATAAATGCCGACACGATACCAATGACGGTGAATTCACGCTCGCCGAACAGGTCCAGCAGCGTATCTTCTCCCCCTTCGGTGTGCCCGTCTGCCCCGTCGCCGGCGACCTCGTCGTCTGCCGTGGTGTTGCTCATGTCCGACATATATCTGGCAACCAGCCTAAAACCACCGCCGCAGCACTTAAGCAAACACTCCGACCCGCAGAGCCTGCGCCTCAGGCGCATATCGTGCCCGTTGAGCAGGGTGATCACGCAGTCTGATCGGGGGGTGGGCAAACGTTTATACACGTGTACACACTTGCTTTCACCATGGCAACCAGCGACGAGCAGCCCGCCGAGAGTGAGATGCTTCCCGACGAGCGGGAGGCCATCGCCGAGCGTGCTGGCGACCTCGACGAACTCGACGACGACGAGTTCCTCACCACGGACGAACTCGCCGAGAAACTCGGCTTCAGCCGCGAGTAGGCGTGCCGCGATCGCCGTCGGAATATCGGATTCATCCTGCGGTGTACGACGACATCGAGCAGATCAAGGACCACAACCCAGATCACGCCGAGCGATGCTTCGATACCATCGACGACTGGGAGCGGAAGATCGGGTGGGGCCGGGTCCCGCAAAACCACCTCACCTACCTAACCGGATCCAAGTCACACAACTTCTATCGTGAATGGGTCGGGCAGAGCGGATATCGGATTATCTACGACATCAGCGGTGATGTCATGACGGTCGTCGCAGTCCGGCCCAAAGGCGACGATACGTACGACCTTGACGAGTTCCGCCGTCGGATGGACCAATTGTAGCCCACTTCGAGTTTGCAAAACCTCCAGCCTATTCCTAACCCCTATGGGGTTAGGAATGGGACGGAGAGATTGGTAGGTTGGAGTCGTGCGCGCTATTCGTCGCTGCTACCCAGGTGATACGTCTCCCGGGCCTTGCCGGAC
The DNA here is from genome assembly GCF_013415905.1 of Halosimplex pelagicum. Taxonomy (GTDB): domain Archaea; phylum Halobacteriota; class Halobacteria; order Halobacteriales; family Haloarculaceae; genus Halosimplex; species Halosimplex pelagicum. The sequence continues at coordinate 935,721 of NZ_CP058909.1, forward strand.
GGGATGTCTGGAAGTGGCCCACCCCACGGCTCACAGCCGGCGATGGGCGCGATGCGCGTTTCGAGGATCCGGTACGCGAGGTTCAACGCCATGCGCGCATCACGAATCTGCTCGGGCGTCGGGTCGCCGCCCTGGTACATGGTGTTCATCAGGATGTCGTACAGCGCTTCTTCCACACCGAACCGCGCCTCGTCCAGCTCACTCGCCGCAGACTTGCGGCCAACCTCGCGCCAGAGTTCGGCGTCGTCCATGCTACGGTTCACCCTGTTCGACTGCCTCAACTACCACTTCTGCAGCGTCGCGACCGTCGGGCAGGACGTGGTGCTCATGGATAGAGTGCACACTCAACAACTGGTCGACTGCCGCGCCGCGGGATGTCTCCGGCCAGTCGTTCAGGTCACGGTACACCGACGCGAGGACCCACCGCGGCACCGTCACATCTACCTCGGTGTATCCAGCCCTGGGATCGGGGACTGGCCCCGACTTGGGAACGACCTCTTCGGGGAAGTAGTTGTTCGCGAGCCGGCGCTGTCTCGGCGCCGGCTCGTCGAGCCGCGGCACATCGTCGAAGGCCGCGCGGATCTCTTCGGGCGTCGTCGGGATCGTGGCAACCGACTCGGTCGGTTCGGACTCACCACCTGCGGCCAGCCCGCCGCCGGCGACGGCCACCGCGGACTGGAGGAACGCACGCCGGTCGATCGAGAGCGGTGTTTCGTTCATGGCCTACGCCTCCCGCCCCTCTTCCGGGGCCGAGAACGTTGTCACCTGGGGCGCCCGAATCGTCAGCCGCGATTCCTGCGTCGCGGCGTCGGCAGTCACGGCGAGCCGGGCGTTCATGACTACCTCGGTCGCGCCGAGGGTCGGCGTCAGCACGTCGAGATCGCTACAGCTACGACACGACAGCTGGGCGACGCTCCACCGGCGCATATCCGACATCCGGTAGGCGTACACGATGATACGATCACCTTCGCGGACCGTCCGCCGGCACGACCCGCAACAGGCCTTCCCGCCGGCGCCGACGGCGTGCCCCTCAAACACTTGCTCGGGTGCGGCGTCGACTATCTCGCCGCTCATAGCTGCGCCCCGCAACCCCGGCAGATTTCGAACCGCTCGTCGGTGTGGACGCGACCACACTCGGCGCAGCGGAGTTGGACGCTCGATGCAACGGTCGTGCCTGAAATCTTATCAGGCGTGGTTTCGTACGTCGACATGGGTTTCGGTGCAAGAAGCCCGGGTTCGGTGTTCCAAGCACCGTGCCACTTTCTGTGGCGTCCCGCGCTCCTTACTGTATACAATAAGCCCCGCGTACTTAACCTTACCGAATACAGAAAGGCTTACTGTATTGGGAAAGGATTATACCACAAGGGGGAGTATTACCGAATGAAGTATGACTACGGCTACGCAAACCGCGGACATGTCACAGGGCCGCGGCCTATTGACCGAGAGCGAGCGCGAAGCAATCGCCGGCGAAGCGTCCGATTCCTACCGCTACAAGACGCGGTCGTTCCTACGCGACCGCCTCGAAGAGGTCGAGGAGGATGTCGCCGTCCTCGCCGAGCACGATCCCGAGTTGCTGGACGAACTGCGCGATGTCGTCTGTGAGGAGGGGTAGGAATGGCAGACGAACATCCTTGGCGAGACGAAGAGAGGTTGAGGGAGATGTACTGTGGCGAGATGCTGACCACATATGAGATCGCGTCCGAATGGGGCTGCTGCCGCGGAACTATTCAGACTTGGCTGGACAAGCACGAAATCCCCACCCGCGATCGGGGGAAGTCCCCCCGCCCCGGGGAAAAGGACTCTGTCTCGTGTCCAGATTGTGACCAAGACTTCGACACTGAAAAAGGGATGAAGGTGCATCATGGCTGGAAGCATGATGGAGATCTGGACACCGAGGACGAGTCTGCGCTGAATTCATGGGACCACAAGTGCCCGGATTGTGAGGAAGAGTTCAGCACGGAGAGGGGGCTGAACATTCATCACGGACGAGTTCATGATGGATCTCTCACCACCATCGAGATAGAATGTCATTATTGCGGGGGGCGAGAGCAGAGGCCAAAGAGGCAAATAAACAACCCTGACCGGGTGTTTTGCTCTCGTGAGTGTCACCACAAGTGGAAAGGGGACGACACAACAAAAACCTCGGTTGAGTGTGCCGAGTGTGGGGGTGAGTTGGAGCGGTATAAACGCCGCGTAGAACAATATGATCGACAATTCTGCGGTCCCTCGTGCCGCAATAGTTGGTACCGATCGAACATAGCCACAGGCGCCGAACACCCACTATATGACCGGGTTGAGGTGGAGTGTGCGAATTGTGGTGCTGTAGAGAAGAGATACCCCAGCCAATCCGGGTACGAGAATCATTTTTGCTCGGGTGATTGCTATGGCGAATGGGCTTCTGAAAACCTGACCGGCGAAGACGCTCACCACTACAAGGGCGGGGAATACGGGTACGGGCCTGGGTGGACACTCTCTAAGAAAGAAGCAGTCCGGGAGCGCGATGACCGGGAGTGTCAGCACTGTGGCAGGGGGGAGGAGGAGCACTTGGAAGAATTTGGCCGAAGGCACGCTGTCCACCACATCACCCCAGCCCGCTCATTTGACGACCCTCAAAAACGGAATGCCATGAACAACCTCGTGACACTCTGCGTGGAGAGGTGTCACCAAGACTGGGAGGCGATGGCGCCCTTGCGCCCAGACACCAGGAGTAATTCCGCCGGTTGAGTCTCCGCACCGATGACCCCCTACATGGGCGAGGAAGTGGTAATCCAGGATTCTCACAACACATGCCAGGACTTAGAGACAAAGCTATCCTTGAGATTGATCTCAGGGACGAGAGTGGAAATGTAAGGACAGGAAAATTTTTCCTCCAGGAGGACCTCAACGACAGCAGCGAGCTCTCGAAGCTGTTCCTGCTCTCCAACCGGGGACAGTATATCAGCGAGGCGTTCGACGTAGCCAGCGACCAGATCCCGGACGACATCCTCGAAGGCGAGACTGAGAACCGCCGCGGCTATCACGTCGACGGTGGCGCCGGCACCTTCGGCTACAACCTGACGGCGAACGTCGGCCCCGAGGAGGATCCGTGGGGCGACGGGTCGGCGGCAGCCGGCGCGGTCAACCGCTACGATGCGTCTGGCGATGTGGCGCTGGTCGCGAAGAAGCAGGTTCTGGAGTGGTACGTCGGCCAGGCGAAGACTGACAGCGGGAACCCCGCCCGGCTGCACGTCGGCGAGTGGACCGATGGGTCACACGGCACCGATGTCGGCGCGTACGAGCACCCGTTGACGGTCGCGATCACCGAGTTGAACATCGACAACGACCCTGACAAGCCGTCGGCGTTCAACGCGACGATCACGGTCGAGTGGACGACGCCGTGGGCCGGCGCCGTCGACTGGGCCCAGGACGTCGTCGACGACATCGCCGAGATCATCCCGGAGTTCTGACTCATGAAGTACCTGTACACACATCCCATCCCGGAGCAAGCCCAGACCGGCGAGAGCAACAGCCTCGGCCAGCAACTCGCCAAACACGGCCTGCTCGACGGCGGGACGGCCATCGAGTCGATCGCGTCGGAGGCGTCGGATCTGACGCTGGAGGGGCAGTACCGCTGGGGTGGGCGCATCTCGACGATGCTCGCCCACGAACTCGACGAGCTGGCCGACGCGGGCATCCCGGCGCTGCCGCTCTACCGTCCCGAGCGCACGTTCGGCAACGCCGGCTACTACTCCATCGAGAGCGCGGACATCACGCCGCTGCATCCGAACCGGCGCGAGGTCTGGCAGTACGACGCCAGCCTGACGTTCATCGGGACGCGCGGGAACTACCGGAGGCGGCTTAGTACCAACCCCAGCCAAGTTGATCATCCTTGGGGGAATGATACCCGCGCCCTGGTCGGGCTCCCGGCAGCTGCGTCGCGCGTCGAGTGGCGCGACCCCGACACGGCCGAGACGACGCCGGCGACCGCGGATGTCACGCGGAGCGCGGAGTTCGCGGACGTCGACCTGTACGACGCCCAGGCGGCGCCGTACGACAGCCCCGAACTCGTGGCCGACGTGCCCTACGCTCGTGAGGGCGAGGTCGATGTCTCCGTGTTCGACACGCAGGGCCACGCCGACCGGTCGGACAGCGACGGCATCCGCCAGTGGGAGAAGGCCTGGGTCCCAGCTCACGACTACACAGGAACGCCGGTCCTGAGCAACGGCCTGGTCAGACTCACACTCGACACGGACACGGGCCTCGCGGCTGAGCACTGGGACGGCGGCGGCGCCGGCGCGTGGGCGGCCGAGAGCCTGCCCGCCAGCGACTGGGCGCTGTGGGACGTGGACATCCGGAGCATCGGCCTGGCGGCGGTCACGGCGCGGCTGCGCTTCCGCGACACGACGAGCAACGACACCTACCCGCTGGACTGTCACCTCCAGCGGGGCTACGCCGACCCGCAGTGGACGATCACGTCGGGCAGCGCGGTCCCATCGGGCCTGGAGTCGCTGCTCGACCCCGTCTCGAGCCCGCAGATCGGCCGGCCCGGTGCCACGCAGAACGTCATCGCGCGGGGTGAGCTGTAGAGATGCCGACGGAGACCTGGACGACGGTCGGGAGCCACACCTGGACGGTCCCCGACAACGTCGCGCAGGTGACGATCCGCGTGTGGGGGGCGAGCACCGCCTCCGCCGAGGGCGGCCGTGCCGAGGCGACGTTCGACGTGACGGGTATCAGCACACTCTATCCGTACGTGGGCGGTGAGGGCGGCACGGACAACGGTCCCGGCGGATTCAACGGCGGTGGCGCCGGCGGGAGCGGGACCCAATCGACGGGCAACGACGGTGGTGGGGCCACCGATGTCCGCCGCGGTGGGGAGACACTCTCCGACCGGCTCATCGTCGCCGGCGGTGCTGGTGGTTGGGGGTCGTACACCACCCGGGACCCCGGACACGGCGGCGGCGCGAATCAGAACGGGCAGGAGGGTGAAGAGGGGGCCGGGACGATCGGCGGCGAGGGCGGGACGCTCTCGTCGGGCGGTGCCGGCGGGACCGCCAGCGCCGTCGACGGCGAAGATGGCTCGCTCGGGCAGGGTGGTGCCGGCGCATCGACCGACACCAATGGGTCCGCCGGCGGTGGCGGCGGTGGCGGCTACTACGGTGGTGGCGGAGGGGGTGTCGGCGCGGCCAGCGACGACGAATCCGGCGGCCCCGGCGGTGGCGGCTCGGGCTGGGTCGCCAGCAGCGGGACGAACGTCTCGGGATCGACGGGTGTCCGGGCGGGCGACGGCCGCGTCGAGATCGAGTACGTCCTCGGTCCGGTCCCGGGCGTCGACGCCACCACCTCGGCCGCCGACGCCATCACCGTCACGTGGGACGATCCCTTCAGCACCGAGGACAGCTTCGAGCTCTACCGGAGCACGTCGCCGGGCGTTGACACCTCGGGGTCGCCCTTCGCGACGGTCGGCGCCGGCGTGACCAGTTTCGTCGACGCGGGCCTCCCGGACGGCGAGCGCTACTACTACCGCGTCTGTGCCACGCAGGGCGGCGAGCAGGGCAACGACTCCGCCGAGGTCGCGGCGACGACGGCGCTGCCGGCGCCGGGGGACCTGGCTGTCTCGAACGTCACGGCCGACAGCGTGGACCTCTCGTGGACGAACACCCACGACAACGGGACCGTGACCGTCCAGTACCGACCCACGGACACGTCGACCTGGCAAGACGCCGCGACGGGGCTGTCCCGGTCGACCGAGAGCTACACGCTGTCGGGCCTGCGCAACGGCGAGGCCCACGACGCCCGCGTGCTCGCGGTCACGGAGCACACCCAGACGGCCGACGCCGTCTTCGACGTCCAGCCCGGCGAGACGTGGACGTTCACGAAGCCGCTGGACCCCGAGACGATGCCCTTCGAAAAACCGTTAGTTAACGGCGGCACAGTCCGCCCTGACGACGCCCCATAGGAGATCCATCATGGATGAACCCAACTACCAGATCACGGATAGCACCGGTACAGTCATCGGCGAGATCGGCGCGACCAGCGACGGCGACGTGGTCGTCGAGCACGCAGCCACGGGCGAGACAGCAACGCTGGGGCCGAGCGGGCTCGGCGTCGCACAGGCCAACATCGGCGCGATATCTGGTGTCGACGCCCAGCCTCACCAACCCCGCTACCAGTCCTACAAGAGCGACTTCAGCTGGCAGGACATCTCGTGGGAGGACAAGGGCGGTCCGATCATCGACGGCTCTGGCCCAGGCGACGGAGAAGCTGCCTGGCCGACTGTGATCCACGCCGCGTCGGTGCTCGACAACTCATACGACGACTGGTATTGCTACTGGTCGACCCACGACCGCAACTATATCGCGCTCTCGACGGCACCGAGTCCGTGGGGGCCGTGGAGCTATCACGGCAAAGTCCTGTCCGACAGTGAGGGCTCGCAGACGGCCTCCCCATCGGTCGTGTTCGACCCTGAGCGGGGGCGGCTCAACCTCTACTACCACGTCGACCCGGACTTCACGACGGGCGGGGCGGGCAAGCAGTACACCAAGCTCGCGACGGCCGCCTCGACGGGCAATGGCACCTCTTTTACCATCCAGGGGGCCGCGCTGGATGCGCCGGAAGACGCCAACTGGGACGGCCACGAGCGCAGTTACATGTCGGTGGTTCGCCGCGGAAAACGCTTCATCGGCGTGTATCAGGGCCGGGACAAGGCGAACAACATCAAAGGCATCGGGCTGTGTCACTCCATCGACGGCGAGACGTTCGTCAAATCGCAGAGTCAGCCAGCCTGGGACAACACGCAGTGGGCTGGCTACGACCCGACAATCCCGCAAGGCGGTTCGCCCGCGCTCTCGCTCGTCGGCGGCCACCTCACGATCCACTACGCGGATTTCCAGGCCGCCGAAGCCCGGGCGCTCCCCTACGAGAGTGCCGACGCCGCGCTCTTGCAGGGGGGCGAGACGGTCTACACGGCGCCGGCGTGGACCGACAGCGGCGACACGGTCGTCGCGCAGGACTTCGTCTCCGACGGAGAGTATCTGTATCTGGTCTACTTCGCGACGCCGACCGATGGGGTCGACAACGAAATTGGCGTTGCGCGGGCTGAACTGGGGGTCGATATCGGATGACGGTGCTCTTCGACAACTACCGACTCGTCAAGTCGTCTCGGACGAACTTCCTCACCGGGAGCCTTCCCGACTGGCTCATCGACGGGTCCAGAGGTGGCGGGTCCATCACGGCCGAGTCGGAGAACGGCGGGCGGGCTGTCCTGAGCTCGGGAACACAGTCGACGGGCGACGAGGCGAAACTGGAGACGAACGACCTCGATCCCGGCCCGTTCGATGGGATGTACATGCGCTCGGTCGTGCGCCACGGCGGGGCAGTCTCGAACCCCCGGGCGTCGTCGGACATCTGCGGGTGGCGCGGCCCGAATGGGGATAACAACATCCTCCACCGCGTCTACGTCACGAACCTATCAGAGCAACGGAACACGATCACCATCGAGCGCAATGGGTCAACGACGCTCGCCGGGACGCGAGCGTGGACTGACGACCTGCACACGCTCGAAAGCGAGCTGCTCTGGGACACAACCGACGGGCGGATCCTCCACCGGTTCCAGGACGCGTTCGCTCAGGAGGTAACGTCGGTGCAGCCGGACCTGTCGAGCAACTTCTTCCGTGGGAAAATCAACGTGCTGACGAACGACACTGAGGTAGATCGCGTGATGTACGTTTACGAGGTCGAGATCGGGTACGTCGACAAGCTCGATGGGTAAGGGTCCTACTGAGCGCCCGTTTCACGCTCGCCGGGACTGTAACGAACCTACCCCGAACGTTTAAGACTCACCTCACCGACCTATCACGTGCCTGCATTCGCAGGCACCTTCCGCGACCATCGGATGTGCGTCCCCCCGTGCATCCACCCGTTTCTTGATCACCTCTGAGCCGACAGTCCGCGTTTTCCAGACCCATGTCAGTCCAGTTCACCACACAGCTACCGGACGAGGACCAGCCCGTCCTCGGCAACGGCGTCGAGGACGAGATCGCCGTCGACCGCGAGTCGGCGCCGGCCAACTACGGCGACATCCGCATCCAGACCCGCGAGACCGGACAGTCGTCGTGGGACAGCGGCGCGACGGGCTTCGTCGAGCAGACGATCGACCACGCCACCGTCCAGACGGTCATCGGCGGCCGCGAGGACGGCGAGGAGTACGAGGTCCGACTCAGGACCGAGACCGAGCACGTCACCGGCGCGTGGACGGCGCCGGTCGCCATCGTCACGAAGTTCCCCGGCGCCGCCAACCCCGTTGTCGACGCCGTCACGACCACGTCCGCCACGGTCTCGTGGACGGACAACGCCGACAACGAGGACGGGTTCTACCTGCAGCGGCGCAAGCGCTACGACTCGGGCTGGGGCCCCTGGAGCACGGTCGTCAGCGTCGGCCCGAACGTCACGCAGGCGACCGACGACACGGTCCAGCCGGCGCGGGAGTACGAGTTCCGCATCCGCGCCTACACCGAGGACGCCGAGGCGTTCAGCGGGAGCGTCGCGACGACCACGCCCGACGCCGGGCTCAGCCAGCGGTCCGTCTCACCGACGGGTTGGGACGTCGTCGTCGAGTCGACCGTTCGCGATGCCGAGCGGGAGCCGCTCGTCCTCGACGACCCGCAACTGCAGCCGACGCTCAACGGCCAGCCTCGCATCACGATCCCCGTCCCGCGGGACGAGTCGTGGTCGAGCGACACGTGGACCGACGCGGAGGTGACGGCGACGGTCAAGGGCAAGCCCGTCCCGATCGAGGAGCTCGAAGACGTCGAGCACACCCCCGAGCGGACGGTCCTGCGCTGTGTCGGTGGGATCGAACTCGAGAATCGCGTCGAGATGGAGGTCGACCAGCGACCGGTCCACGAGACCGCGGAGGATGTCGCCGCTGAGGCCTCGGACTACCAGATCAACGTCGACGACCCGAACGCCGAGACCGTCGCCGACCAGCTCGTCCAGAGCGCGCCGACGCTGTCGGACTACACACAGCTGGCGAGCGCGCCCGACACGGAGCCCGTCGACATCGGCTTCGACCGCGTCGACCGGCTGGCGTCGTGTTTCGTCGGCATCGAGTACGACTTCGAAGGCAACTACGAGTCGCTCACCGACGGGAGTCCCGACCCGCCGCACTACATCGACGGCATCGCCGCTCGCATCACGCCCGGGGATGCCCTGGCTCGGCAGGTTCAGTTCTCGTTCACGCCCGACTACCGCATCCCGGCCGATCGCGTCGGCGTCGCGATCTCGGCGCCCGTCGCCGACGGGACGTTCGACATCGCGAGCAACGTCACGCTCAACGGGTCGGAGATCGCCAACATCCCAGCCGGGGCGTGGGGGACCTACGAGGAGAGTTACTCGGGCGGCGACCTGCAGGCCGGCGAGGAGTATACGCTCTCCATCGAGGTCTACGGCGAGGACGATGCCGAGGCGATCATCGACGGCATGGCCGTCTACGATACCGAGTACCCCCCGACGGGCTTCGACCGCCCGGACGAGCTGTTCGACACGATCGCGCGTCCCGAGCCCGTGCCTGGCGGGCTTGCGGTCACGATGGACGAGGTCACGCCGGCGGTCTCCGTCTCGGGCGCCCGCGTCGACGCCGACTTCGACGACACGTCGGGCGTCCAGCAGCTGGAGGTTTCCAACGACCAGGGGACGACCTGGCAGACCGCGTCGAACACCGAGAGCTTCGAGACGGACTTCCCAGACCTGGGCCCGACGCTGCAGTTCCGCGTGACGCTCGGCGGCTACGGCTCCGGCCGCGGTCGGAGCCCGACGACGGACTACCTCGCGCAGTCGCTGACCGGGCACAGCCTCTACGCCGACCTGGACGAGACGCCGCTGGTCGTCAACTCACACTACAACCGGAGCGCGAAGTCCATCCTGACGGAGCTGGCCGATAGGGCCGACGCCATCTGGGAGGTGCAGTTCGACCAGAGTGCGGACTCGATCGCCTTCGAGTGGACCCAGCCCGGCCAGCGCGGGACCTCGGACATCGGCGACGTGACGACCTACACCGCGACGAAGACGACGCGCGAGCGCCCGGAACAGGTCATCGTCAAGGGCGCCGGCCTGCCCTTCGAGGAGCGCTTCACGGCGTCCCTCGGCGACTGGCACGACCTCGGGGAGATCCGGCTCATCCCCGGCTCCGAAAGCGTGACCGATCCCGACTCCGGCGAGCAGTTCGAGCGCGGCGCCGACTACTCGCTCGACCTGCTGGACGGTCGGATCAAGCCGCTGTCGTCGGGGTCGATGGCGGGCGGGACGGCGTATCAGGTCGACTACCGCCGCAAGGCCATCGCCTTCGAGACGCTGCCCGGTGCCAGCGGGGGCGACATCACGGACCTGCGCGTCGAGCCCGGGCCGTGGGATCTCCCGTCGCTGACGACCGACCAGGAGGCCGGCCTGGTCGCGCGGCGCATCGCGTCGGAGCTGCAGGAGCCGCTCCACGAGATCGAGGTCGAAGTCACGGACATCTCCGCGTACAACCTGCTGGAGGCGGTCGACTCCGACGTGGTGCCGACGGACGGCCCGCTCAAGCTGCAGAACGTGTCCTCGGAGCCCGGGTCGGCGACGCTGTCGTGGGGGAGTCGGGAGACCGCCAGCGACGTGGTCGCGGACATCCAGGCGGGACTCTCGCAGACGAACGAACGGGTGTAAAACGAGCGGTCAGCGGGTGTCCGCGCGTAGCGACTGTTCGCTCGTAGTGGTGCCGCAGCCAGCACACACGAATACCTTCCCTTTCAGGCGGTCCCACTCCATTTCACGGTGGCAGATGTCACAATAGTCGAGGTACGTGCCCCCGCTAGAGGTATCACTCGGCATCGTCGTCGCCCCCAGGACTCCACGATCCGGAGAACGTCGTCGCGTGCGTGTCGAGCGTGAGGTTGACAGCCTCCAGCGACGCGTCCTCGATGGGCTTACCATCGACCGTCACGCGGTCGTATCCGTCGTCGACGTCGACCGGCGTCTCGCCGACCTGCCCCCACTCGTAGGCCTCGATGGCGAAGCCGACCGCGACCCACTTGTGCGGGGCCGTGACCGGCGGGCCGAGCGGCTCGTCGCCGTCGTCGCCGGCCTTCGACAGGCTCGTCATGGCGATCATCCCCGCCATGCCCTGCATGGACGGGCCTCCGCTGTCCGCCGATAGGACGATGGCCTCCCACGCCTGCCCGTCGTCGGTCTGTGCGACGCGGACGGTGTACTCGCCGGCGTCGACCTCGTCGGCGGTCGCGAGGTCACTCGCCATCGGTCAGCACCTCGCGGCCGGCGTCGGTGATCTCGTACAGCCCGCGCGTGAGCTGACGGGCCAGCCCCGCCCGGCCCAGCCGGACGAGTGCGGAGTTCACGTCACCCTTCTCCAGGCCCGTCCGCTCGCGGACGAGTTGTGGGTTCGCCCGCCCGTCCGCGAGGACCTGCAGGACGCTCCGGTCGCGGTCGTCGGGGACGGTGTCACCCGGCATCGTCGTCTTCCCGGGGCCGGATGTCCACGACGATCTCGCCCGTCTGGTTGTAGCTCTGGAAGAAGTCGTCGAGGTCCTGGGGCGGCTTGACGTACGTGTTGATCTCCGGGTCCTGCTCAGTGTAGGGCACGACCGTCGTGATGCGGTAGGCCTCGGCCACGTCCACGCCAGCGGTCTCAGCCTCGGCGAGCATCTCGGCGGCGAGCCCCGGCTGTTCGTCACTCGCCATCGTCGACCACCTCGTCGAGGATCGCCTGCGCGTCGGCGAGTGGCGTCCGCCCCGGCGCGTCGTCGGGGAGCCGCTCCAGCCCGCGCGCCAGCGCGTCGCGGGCCTCGGCCAGCCGCTCGGGATCGGCGCCGTCCTGGGCGGCCAGCCGTTCGCGGCAGTCGTCGAGGTCGGCCTGCATCTCGTCGAGGTCGTCGACGCCCATGCCGTGGTGTTCCCACAGCCAGTCGTCGACGAGGTCGCGCGTGTCGACATCGGCGCGGCGGTCGCCCTCTTCGGCGGTGTCGTCGGTGCCGTCCTCGCGGGGATCGTCCGCGAGTTCGTACAGGCCGCTGGCGAGGCGCTCCACGACACCGTGTTCAAGCAACCGCTTCAGCTTATCACTCGCGTACGGGCGAGTGATGTCTACCCGCTCAGCCACGTACAGGGGCGTCGCGCGCCCCTCGTGGAGTACGTCGAGTATCTCGCGATCCGTCTCGTTCAGATCGTCCTTGTCAAGAGCCACTACTGACACAGTTCCATCTCCGGCTATACGTTTGTTCCGCTACTACGAGTATGTTACGGTGGGTTGTTACCTACAATAGATTACGCATAGTAAGATTAAAGAGGCATGGCCGTGTACTGTAGAGTAAGCAGGGAGCCCCGGTCAGAAGGTGGCCGGCGCGTGTTGTCGCACGCCCGACCTGCTTGGAGAACCAAGCGATGGCAACTACGCAATCCAACACCCAAAACGGTACCGACGACGCGCTGCCCGCCGGCTGGGCGCGCGTCCCCGACGACCAGCTGCACCACACCGTCCGCGCGGCCTTCGAGCACGACTCGGGCCTGCGCGTCACGATCGAGTCGATGTCCCGACCCGATCAGATGCACGACGCGCGCTCGTCGCGGATGGACTCGGGCTACGTCGCCCGCGTTCGCGACGACATGGGCGCCGACCTCTGTCCCGAACTGTCCGCCAAGTCCGTCGCCCGCGACGCCGCCCGGGAGTTCGCCGCGGCCCACCCCGACGGCGAGTTCGAGGTCCCGGACCCGCGCGACCAGCCGCTCGGCCCGATCGACTGGAGGGACGAGTGATGGTTATCTTCGACCGCCGCGACGAGTTTGCCGATTCGGAGTCGAACCTCGAAACGGTCGCTGCCGAGGCGCACGACCTCTACAGTAGCGACGCGTTCAAGGATGATGTCGCAGAGGCGCTCGGACCGGTCGTCAAGCAACACCTCGATTGCGAGGCCGTCGATGCCGCTGCGGAGGAGGTCCTTCGCGAGTGGATGGCGAAGGAGGCGATGGGCGGCCTCTTTCAACTCCGTAACCAGATCGTGACGAACCGCCAAGCAGACTTCGCCGAGGGCGACCTTATCCGGATGCAGTCGGCGAGCGACCCAGACGAGATCATCCGGTACGTCATCGATGACGCGGCCCCCGACGATACGGGCGTTCGCGTCTACCGGGTCCCGGACGATCCTGACGACGATCCGTCGATGACGGACCACAGCGCCGGCCACATCAAGTTCTGTGACCGCTTCGCGGTTGACCGGAGCTATCGCGATGCCGAGGCGCGCCCGTTCGTCGTCGCGCGGCGGTTGGGCAACGGCCAGGGGGTCGATCTCGATGAGTAAGTGGTCTGATGTCGACGAGCGCCGTATCTGGCGGTCACTCGTGGTCCAGTCTCACGGTCCTGACGGCGTCGACGCGTTCGACTACCTGCGGGCCGGGTCCCGTGCTGACGACGGGAGGGGCGCATGAGCGACGACCTCCCGCAGCTCCACGTCGGCGATCACGTTCAGGATCGGGAGGACGACCCCGACGAGGCAGCGACCATGCTCGTCGTCGGCACGCCGGCCGAACGGGCCGACGAGGTCCCGGTCGACGACGAGAAGACCGTCGCCGATGTCAACCCCGAGTACCCCGCCGACGATCACGTCGTCGAGGCCGCCTTCCCGAGCCGGACGACGGCCGATGTCGACCACCTGACGAGCTACGCCTACCCGCGGTCGCGGCTACGGCGGACCGCACGACTCCACAGCGAGGAGGACAGCGATGACTGAGGGCATCACGCTGGCGTTCACCAACGAGGCGAGCAACCGACGGCGGATCCGCCTGGAGCGCCGGGACGCCGGTGGGTGGACGATGCACGACGAGGAGTTCGACGGCGACAAGTGGCGGCCGGTCGGTCGCGAGATCGTCGCCGATGTCGAGCTCGAGGTCGGTGCCGCGGCCGCGGACGTGCTCGACGTGGTCGGCGGCGCCGGCCAGACGGTCACCGGGCCCGAGCAGGTGGACCGATGAGCCTGTTCACGGCGTCGTTCGAGTTCTTTCGCGTACCGCTGCCGAAGACCGACACCGAGATCGTCGTCCAGACGCGCCAGGGTGTGTGGGTGGAGGTGACGACCGATGGGTGAGCGAACGCGCAGTTTCTCGGACCCCGATACGCTGTTTGAGCTGGTCCGCTCGGACACGCCCGTCTGGGACGACGGGTTCAAAATGGGCGAGCCGACCGGCGAAGTCGTCTGTGAGGGGTGCGGTGCGTCGGCCGCGGCGCCGGAGTACATCAACCACGACAAGGACTGCAGCCAGCGAGACGTTACGAGCGAGTGGTACGACGAACTACACTGACCGGTTAGCTGACCGATCCCCCTTCTACGTCGCCGACTTCGAGCGTCCATCGCACGTCAACCGCGTCGAGCCGGTAGGTGTAGGTGCCCACCTCGTCGACCGTCGCATCCACGACGCTATACTCGTACTCCCCACCAGCCGGGATGTTGATGCGAGCGCCCGACTCGTAGGTGTACCAGATGTCGGACTCGCCCTGCCAGCTGACGCCCGTCACGATCGACGAGTCGCGGGCGGTCCGATTCCGTAGCGTGACGGTGTAGCTGAACGGCTCGCCGGGTTCGATCTGGTCGGGGATGTCCTCGCTGGCCTTGATCACGTCACCGTCGGTCAGCGGCTCGACGATGTCGAACGCGACCTCGACGCTTTCCGAGGTCCGATTCTGTGCGTCGTCGCGGACGATCGCGTCGGCGGTGTAGCTGCCCTGGGGCCACCGGCGGCTGTCGAACGCGACCGCCGTCTCGTAGGACTCGCGCTCACCCTCTTCCGTGAGTTGGCTGCCCTGTTTGGTCTGGTACCCAACGCGCGATCCCGTGCTGTCGAAGACGCGGCCCTGAAGCGTGGCCGCGACGGTGCCGCCGGTCGCGGGGAGGTCAAGGTCCACACCGAGGACGGCCCACCCACCTTCACCGATGCTCTCGACGGCGTTGTCCGTCACGTCGCCGCGGCCCTGGAACGCCGTCACCAGATTGGCCGCGTTGATCGCCGGCGCCTGTGGCGTTGGTTCCGGTGTCGGTGTTGGCTCCGGCGTCGGCGACGGGCTCGCCGTGGGCGTCGAGGTCGGCGTTGGCGTCGGTGTTGGTGTGTCCGTCGGGGCGGGCGTCTCGCCCCCATCCGAATCCTGCCCACCGCTACCGCTCGGACACCCCGCAACGGCGCCCGTGGCTGCGACCGATGCTGCCGCAAGGAACTGTCGGCGGTCCATACCTACCGATTACTGTCCGCCTACTAAGGGATACTGGCGAGACTGCCCGACCACTTTCACCACCCGGCACACGCAAATACGCCCTGGTTTGATACGTCAGCGGCCGTAACGTACCAGTTTCCGTGATTTTACTTTCACTCCACGTGAGAAGAGCCCTCAAGTACCACACTCCCGTCGGTGTGGGACGCGATGCTCACCGTGCCCCAGGCCGAGCACTACGAGCTGGTCGATGCGAAGGAGGATCGGACCGTGCCCTACGCAGCCATCGTGTTCGCGGGGGAGGTGTAGATGTCAGTCAGCCGTCGCCGCCGTCTTCGGATTTCCCTCGTCGGCCCCTTGGTCTTCGGCGCGATCGAGAACACGGCGGATCACGTCGTCGAACGAGTCGTTCGGCTCTTTACGACTGTTGAGTCGCTTCCACGTGTCGTGCTTGATCCGGATGTTCACATCGTCGTCGGCCATGTATGCGTGTGCGCATTGCACCGTTTTATACCTACCCCCACTGCGGACTTGTGTGCATGTGTGCAACTGCGCACCCTAACAAGAGTAAGCTATTTGTGGCTGCCGTGTATGCACACATACGATGGGCGATGAAGACACGTCGATCCGACTCAAGGTCGACACCTGGCGCCGGCTCCGGTCGCGGAAGGGGCCCGGCGAGTCGTTCGACGACGTGATCAACGACGTGCTGGATGAGGCCGACGCTGTCGCTGCCGAGACGTAGGCACCGCTCGCGAACCAAAAGACACGGCCTGTCTCACCAGGCCGAGAACGGCAACCCATGCAAACCCAGACCCCACGCCCGGAAAGGTATACGCCGCCAACGCGGCCGGTAACCGCGACCTACCGGGTGGTATCTGGCTCGCTGGGGTGCCCGAAAGCGGGCGTAGCCTGTCTGCACCAACGGACCCACTCTGTCCAAGGATCAAGTCCGTTGGTGCAGGGCCACGGCTCCGTCGCCCGCAGTGGGGTTACACAGAGCCACGATGCAAATCGACGTTCACACTGATAGAAGTATCGCCACGGAAAGGGACACTGCCGCAGTCGCACAGTACGGCGCGGGCACTGACATAGGTTCTGGCTCGGGGGGCGCGCGATGACGACCGTCACCCGCCAGGAGGTCCGCGAGGCCGTCGAGTCGCTGGCCGACCGCCGCGGCTACGTCAAGGCCCGCCACGTCGCGGCCGAGCTCGGCCACAACGAGCACTTCCACAAGTCCATCGGCCAGCGCCTCGGCCAGCTGGCCGACGAGGACGACCCGCTCGTCGAGCGCTGGTCGAGCAGCGACGTCTCCAACGGGGCGACCTGGCGGATCTGCGCCGACGCCGACGGCGGACCGGAGATCCGAGCCGACGGCGGGCGTCCGCCCGAGCCGGACATCCTCGACGTGGTCGAGGCGCCCGAGGGCCACGAGTGCAAGCTATGGGGTCGCGGCGACGAGCCCGAGCCCTGCGACAACGACGCCGACTACCTGTTCGTCTACGACGGCTCCGTCGCCGACGACCGGATGCTCCGGGCGAACACCTTCGCGTGCGACGGGTGTTTCACCCCGCCCGAGGGGCTCGAACCCGAAGTCGCGACCGACGGCGGGCACACGGTCATCGACGCGCTGGCATTCATCGACCCCGACGACGGTGCGGCCATCGAGTACGAGGGAGCGTTTAAGCTCACGCGTGACGGCGGGTCGGCCGAAGTGGTCGTCCCGACTGATCCAGACGCACTCGGCGCGACCATCCACCTGGAGACAGCCCACAACCTCACCGAGCGCGAGGGTGACATCGGCGTCGCCATCGCCGACGGTGGCATCGAGTCGTCGGGCATCATCGACGCCATCGACATCATCGAGGGCGACCTGATCGTCCGCATCGACGACGCCGCCCGCGCCGGCCCCGAAGACGTGGATATCGACCCGTCGGACATCCGAACCGACGGCGGCGCCAAACCCTGCGAGGTCTGTGGCACCGCGGTCGACGACCTGCGCGACCTAAGCCCCGGCGACGACGACCGCCTCGTCTGCGAGGGCTGCAGCGTCGACGTGGACGAGCACACCCTGCGAACGCTCCGGGAGGGCATCGCGAGCACGGTCGCCGCCGACGACGACCACGAGCGCCACTTCGGGGAGTTCCGCTTCCGCGCTTGCGACGACTGGAGCGACGCGCCCGGCTCGCACGTCGTCATCGACGCCGCGGGCGGCGACTACCCCAACTGGATGATCGTCCCGGTCGGGCTGGCCGACCTCTATCTCAACGAGCTGGAGGGGCGCCTCGACGAGGACGGTCGGGAGCCGGTCGTGCTCTCCGACGGCTCGGGCCACACCTGTGACGCCTGCGGCGCGGGCTTCGAGACGCTCACCCAGCTCCGCCTGCACGAGAAGGACGACTGCCGGGCGCGGGCGACCTTCCAGGAGATCGACCCCGGCGCCGACGATGCCGGTCTGCAGGCCGCCGGTGGCCTGCTGACCTGCCGGAACTGCGGCGGTGAGAACCCCGACGCCGACTTCGAGGAGACGCCGAGCTTCGCCGACGGCGACTACCACCTCATCGTCGAGTTCGCCTGCCGGCACTGCGGGTTCGCCAACGAGAACCGCGCCGTCATGGAGGGTGTCGACCGCGAGGACCTGTCGAACCTGCCGCCACACCTCCAGCCGGCCGCCGCTCAGGGAGGTGACGCCTGATGCCCACCTGCAGCCGGTGCGGCAAGCAGATCCTCCGCGGTCGCCTGTGCTCGACCCACCAGCTCGAAGCCGGGTCGGCCGCGACCGCCAACGAGTACGAGCTGTTCGACTGCCCGACCTGCGACGGGACGACCAGCGGCGAGGGCACCCGCTGCTACAAGTGCCGGGGGTCGGACCGATGAGCGCCGAGACGTTCGGCCAGCAGTTCGCGCTGGCCGCGATGGACCTCGACGACGCTTCGATCGGCCGCGAAGACGGCCGGCTGGTCGTCACCCGCGAGCTGACCGACGAGACGGTCAGCACCGAGGACATCATCGACCTCGCCGACGAGCACGGCCTCGACACCGTCGACGTGACCGCCGACGTGGCCGCCGGCGAAGTGTGCGTCTGGGTCGGTGTGGGCGAGGAGGGCGAGGCATGATCGCGGGCACGCTCGCCCGCCTCGACGAGCCGGCCGACGAGCCGCTGGACTCCACGTTCGGCGACGGCGGCTTCCCCGCCCTCGAAGTGTCGACCACCCAGGACAGCTTCGACGACCGCCCCGTCCAGGCCGGCACCGTCGCCGGGCACGTCCGCGAACCCACGCGGGACGTGTTCATCAGCGAAGACCAGTCCGGCGACAAGCGCATCGTCACCGAGCGCGACGAGCGCCGGGAGACCATCGCGACCGACTGGGTCGCCGACGTGACCGGCACCGGGCTGGTCGTCGCCGAGTCCGTCCAGGGGTCGAGCCCCTTTGCCTTCCCGCTGGACCTGTTCGCCGCCCGCACCGACCGCCAGCCCGAGCGGCTGGTCGTCGATGTCGAGGCGCTGCACATGGCGTGGAACGACGCCGGGACGCTCGGCAACGTCTGGATGCGCGGCGCCGACGGCGGCGACGGCGCGAGCATCGACTACCACCAGCAGGCCAGCGCCGACGAGCCGGCGACGATCGGCTTCGGCTTCTCGCGGCCGTGGAACGGCACCGTCATGCAGGGCGTCGTCTACGAGAGCGGCTACGTCGCCGTCTACAACGAGGACCGGCCGACCGCGTTCGTCCGGTTCCTGGAGGAGGAGCTGCTCGACTACGCCGCGCCCGAGGACGACGACGGCCAGCAGGCCACCCTCGGCGAGGCCGCCGACGAGCCCGAGTGCGACCGGTGTGGTCGCGAGACCGACTCCGTCGACGACACGGGCTACTGTGTCGTCTGCCGGGACAAGCGCGACGAGGACGGCGAAGACGACGGCGAGGCGTACGCGAACCTCGACACGGTGACCGAGGCCGACGGAGGTGAGGCCGATGGCGAGTGACGGTTCGAAGACGCTCGTCTTCGCCGACGAGTACGTCGCCCCGATCCTCAGCGGCGAGAAGACGGCGACGGTCCGCTACAACGACGGCGGCGCGATCGAGGTCGGCGATACCGTCCCGGCGGTGATGGAGTCTGGGACGCAGTTCGCCACGCTGGAGATCACGCGGACGGCCACCGTCCTCGCTGTCGAGGCGATGGAGGTGCTCGAACTGTTCGCCGCGAACTACCCGACCGAGACGGTCAAGGGGCTCATCAACGGCGTCGACCAGCACTACGACGACCCGATCGGTCCGGAGACGCTGGTTCGCGTCATCATCTTCGAGGAGGTCGACGATGCCTAACGGCGGCGTCTCCGACGAGTTCATCCAGGCGCTGCACGACTACCACGAGGGTCGCACGACGCCGACCGGCGGCGACGTGGAGTTGTTCCGTGACTGGCTCGGCCAGGACCCGCCCCACGCAGCGGCGGACCACGACGACGAGATCGCGCTCGCGCCGGCCCTGCTGGGGCAGCTGCTCGTCTGTCCGATGGCCGCGATCCCGACGGACCGACAGCCCAGCGTCGCCGACGCCGACGACGAGTGGTTCCTCGTCGACAAGCGGGCGCTGGTCGGCCCGGAGGACTGGCGATGACGGGTGACATCGAGCGGATCGATACGGACGACGCGCTCGCCAGCTACCTCTACCGCGTCGACGACCGGAACGGGTACTTCTACAGCACCGTCCGAGAGGTCACGGCCAAGCTCGACATCGAGCTGGTCGGCGTCGCCGTCCGGTACCGTGGCGACCAGTTCAAGAGCGCGGAGTCGCTGGACCAGTTCCGCGAGAACGTGTCGCGGCTGGCGATCGAGGCGTACTGGTTCGACGACCCGATCCCGACCGACGGGAGAATCGCGGAGTTCCTGTACCGTGCCGACTGGAGTGACGACGCCCACCTCTACGCCGCCACTCGCCAAGAGCGAGAGGTAACGCGCCACGAACTCGTCGGTGTCGTGACCCGTCCGCCGCGCGAGACGGTCGAGACGACGAGCTGGGGGCGTGAGGACTTCGAGGAGAACGTCGCCGACGTGGCCGATGAAGTCGTCTGGTTCGAGACCGACGACGCGACCGACCCCGTCGAGTCGGTGCTCGACGAGCTGGACCGGCTCGACAACAGCCACGACCCGACGGTCGCGATCTTCGACGGCCACGAGGACCGGGCGGTCGTTGCGAAGGTCGGCGACGGCTATCACATGCTGTCGAGCGCACTCCTCTACGCCCGCGAGGTGACCGTCGAGGACATCCGCGTCGCGTGGGACCGCCACGGCGAACCGCGGACGATCCCGTTGTCGACGCAGTCCGACCGGTTCGACGCCGCCGACTTTCGGGAGGTGGCCGACCTTGAGTAGAGCCACCGCGGCCGACACCGGGACCCCCCCAGTAACCGAGCACGCGGCCGACCGCTGGGACGCCCGGACCGACCCGGCGAGCGTCGCGCCCGAGACGGCGTGGCGCCACGCCCAGCGCGTTCGCGCCGCCGAGCGCCCCACCGGGACCGACGAGGTCCGCTTCCACGCCCCCAGCGGCGCGCTGTTACTCCGCTGTGGCACCAGCATCGTGACCGTCCTCGACGCGACCGACGACGACCCCCGTCGGGACGTGCAGCAAGCCGTCGCGCCGCTTCTGGAGCGTGACCGAGCATGAGCGAGACACAGACGACGACCGACGAAGCGACCGGGAGCCGCTCGGGCGGCTGGGACGAAGACACCGTCGCAGCCGCCGAGCGCCTGATCGAGAAGTACCCCGACGACGACCCGCTCGTCACGCTGTGCGAGTCGATCGTTCAGTCGAACGACAGCGAGGAGGCCAGATCATGAAGGTCGTCCTTGTCGAGACGGCTGGGGTCGCTCTTGACCCCCGACCGGAGCTCGACGAGGTCCTCGCGCGTGGCGGCATCGTCGGCGTCGACGACCCGCTCGTCGATGAGTTCGTCGACGGTGTCGAGGAGATCCTGGGCTTCGAGGTCCATCGAGAACCGACACCCCTCGCAGAAGTCGCGGTGTCGGGGGACGAGCTCCCCGCAGCGGGGGCACGGAACGGGCGCGACCTCGCCCCCCTCGTCGTCGGCCTCGACCTCGACGCCCTGGACCTGGGCGTAGGCGCGCTCGTTGGACTCGTCGCCGAACCGGGCGAGGTAGCGGGCGGTGTGCTCGGAGCCGCGTTCGCGACCCTGCCGGTCCTCGATGCGGGGCGTCTTCAGGCCCCGCTTGATGAGCCAGCGCGTGTTGGACTTCCGGAGATTCGTCGGCGTCACGTCCTTCGAGACGCCGGCGCGCTCGGCGGCGGCCTTGAAGTACCCGAGCCAGGTGTTGTAGCTGGGTCGGTCCGGGTCGGAGAGCTTCGCCCAGAGGTAGTCGGTCGTGTCGCCGGTCGGGTGCTCGCTGACCCAGTCCTGCAGCCACGGGACGGCCCAGATGAGGTGGACGGTCCGCTCTCCCTCCTTGCCGTCGACGTGGATGCCGGTGGAGTGGTCGCCGTCGAAGATGTCCCCGACGCGGAGGTCGTAGAGTTCGCCGCCGCGGAGCCCGGCCTCGAACTGGACGGCGATGAGTGCCTTGTCCCGGTCGTTGTGGCAGGCGTCGATCATCGCCTCCACGTCGGGCTGGGTGAGGAGATCGCGCTCGCTGGGCGTCGGGTCGAAGTTGTTGCTCGTCCCGGTCGGGATCCAGGCCAGCGTCTCGGGCGGCTCGTCGGTCTTGAGCCGGTAGCGACCCCACGAACGCAGGGCGGTTCGGTAGTCCTGGTTCGTGTGCTCGTTGTCGTACTCGCCGTGGATCCAGCGGACGATCGCGTCGGCGGCCGCCCGGTAGTCCAGCGTCAGGCCGAGGAGGCCGTGCTCGTCGAGGAGCGTCTCGACATCGTCCTCGTCGGTGACGCCGGCGGCATCGGCCTCGTCGTTCTCCTCAAAGTCGCCGACGGTCGGCGGCTGGGCGAGCTGGGCCATCCGGGAGGTGTGCCGGAGCAGCTTGAGGTGCCGATGGGCGCCGATCTGCGACGGCAGGAGCCGGATGTTGTCGCTCATCTGGAGGAGGTGCTCCCGGTCGGGCTCGAACTGGACGTAGCGCTCGCCGCTTTCGAGGCGGTCGCGGAGTGTGTCGACCTCGTCGCGGGGGTCGCTGTCAGCCATGTCCTTCCCAATTACCTGTGGATTGTTAAGGGTCAGGGTGAAATCCGGCCCTTGGCTTTCTGTCGTGTGTCCGTCCGTGAGTGGTGACACTGTTTCCGGCGTGGATGATGCGGTATCGACACAACAGGCGGCACGGACGCTGACGAACGGCGCCGTGCGTGGGACGCGATCGTCGAGACGAACGCGGCACTGATCGAGGACTTACGTCACGATTGACCCCTGCTCGTCACGGCCCGCTGTCACGCCGTCGGTTCTTCCCGTTTCGGGGTGTCGACCGGCAGCTCGCGAGCGACGGCGTCGGGCGGTACATCGAACAGTTCGGGGTGGAGTAGCCCGGCGAGATGTTCGAGTGTGTCGACGAGTCTGGGGCCGGGGCGGTTGACGAAGTGGTGGCCGTCCATCGCGTAGACGCGGTCGGACTCGACGGCCGCCAGCTCCGCGAACCCCGGGCGGTCGGTCAGGTCGTCGACGCTGTCGAGCGTCTGGTTGAGCCCGAACCCGCAGGGCGCGGCCACGGCGATGTCGGGGTCGGCCTCGCGGACGCTGTCCCACTCGCGCGGGGTCGAGCGGTCGCCGGCGTCGGCCATCGGATAGGTTGCGCCGGCCGCGTCGACCAGTTCGGGCATCCAGTGACCGGCGACCATGACGGGGTCGAGCCAATCGAAGACGGCGACGCTGGGCCGCTCCTCGGTGGGGATCCCCTCGGTGCGCTCGCGGACGGCCGCGACCCGCTCCCGGAGATCCGCGACCAGTTCGGCGGCTCGGTCCTCGCGGTCGAACACCTCGCCGAAGCGCTCGATGTCGGCGTAGAGGTCGCCGAGCCCGTGAACGTCAGTCGTGAGCACCTCGGCGTCGATGCCCGCGTCAGCGATGGCCTCCTCGACGAGTAGCGTGTCGACGGCGCACACGTCGCAGACGCCCTGGGTGACGACCACGTCGGGGTCGGCCGCGGCGAGGGCGTCGAGGTCGATCTCGTAGACGCCGCCGTGTTCGCGTTCGGCCTGGGCGACCTGTTCGTTGATCGCGGCGCTGGACTGGTCGGGGTCGACCCGCGAGCGGTCCAGCGTCGGGAGGTCCGCGGCCTCCGGCGGCCAGTCGCACTCGTGGGAGACGCCGACGGGCTCGACCCCGAGGGCGTAACAGATCTCCGTGGCCGACGGCAGGAGGGAAGCGACGCGCATAGCGGAGCGTGGGTGCGGTCGGACGTAAAACCACGGTGGCGGCGGGGGCGGTCGGACCGGGTGGGGCGACCGTGTGTCGCTCTCCCAGCGAAGGGAAAGGTATAGCAACGTCGCTGTCCGACGTACGCGCATGACTGCCGGGACAGGCGAGCGACGCGAGCGAGAGCGGGGGTTCGACCACGCGGAGATCGAACCCCGGTGGCAGCGCACGTGGGACGAGGAGGGTGTGTTCCGCATCCCCGACGACGCCGAGGACCCCGAGTACGTCCTCGCGATGTTCCCCTACACGTCGGGCGACCTGCACATGGGCCACGTCCGCAACTACACCATCACGGACGCCTACGCCCGATTCGAGCGGATGCGCGGCGAGCACGTCCTGCACCCGATGGGCTGGGACTCGTTCGGTCTCCCGGCCGAGAACGCCGCCAACGAACGGGACACCAACCCCCGCGACTACACGATGGAGTGCATCGACTCGATGAAGACCCAGCTGAAGGCCATGGGCTTCGGCTACGACTGGGAGCGGGAGGTCACCACCTGCGAGCCCGACTACTACCGCTGGAACCAGTGGCTGTTCAAGCGGTTTCGCGATGCGGGCCTCGTCGAGCGGCAGGGCTCCGAACTCAACTGGTGTCCCTCCTGCGAGACCGTCCTCGCCGACGAGCAGGTCGAGGAGGGCGCCGACGCCGCCGAGATCTGCTGGCGCTGTGACACCCCCATCGAGCACCGGGAGATGGACCAGTGGTTCTTCACCATCACCGACTACGCCGAGGAACTGCTGGATTCGATAGACGACCTGGAGGCGTGGCCCAACAGCGTCCGGGAGCGCCAGCGCAACTGGATCGGTCGCCAGGAGGGCGACAGCGTCGAGTTCGACCTCTCTACCGGCGACACCGTGGAGATCTTCACCACCCGGCTGGACACCATCCACGGCGCGACCTTCTTCGCCGTGTCGCCGGGTCACGAGGTCGCCCAGCGACTCGCCGAGGCGGACGACGACGTGGCCGAGTACGTCGAGCGGGTCGAACACGCCGACGAGGACGAGATCGACGAGACCTCCGGCGTCTTCACCGGCGAGTACGCCACGAACCCGGCGACGGGCGAGGAGATCCCGGTCTACGTCGCCGACTACGTCCTCGAAGACGTGGGCACCGGCGCGCTGTACGCCGTCCCCGCCCACGACGAGCGCGACCACGCCTTCGCCGAGGAACACGACATCCCGGTCGAGCAGGTCGTCGAGCCGAAACCGGACGCCGACGTCGACCCCGAGGACGTGGACGTGCAGGAGGCGGCCTACCCCGAGGACGGGCTCCTCGTGAACAGCGGCGAGTACGACGGGCTGACCAGCGAGGAGGCCAGAGAGAAATTCGTCGACGTCTTCGACGGCGAGCACCGCGTCGAGTACCGTCTGCGCGACTGGGGCATCTCCCGCCAGCGCTACTGGGGGACCCCGATCCCGATGATCCGCTGCGAGGACTGTGGCCACGTCGAGGTCCCGGACGAGGACCTGCCGGTCGAACTGCCGGAGTTCGTCCACACTACCGGCAATCCGCTGGACGCCGCCGAGGAGTGGAAGTCCGTCGAATGTCCCGACTGCGGCGGTCCCGCCGAGCGCGAGACGGACACGATGGACACCTTCGTCGACTCCTCGTGGTACTTCCTGCGCTACACGTCGCCGGACGCCGAGGAGGTGCCGTTCGACGGCGACCGCGCCAGCGACTGGATGCCGGTCGACCGCTACGTCGGCGGCGACGAACACGCCGTCATGCACCTGCTGTACTCGCGGTTTTTCACCAAGGTGACCGACGACCTGGAGTTGCTCGACGGCGTCCGGGAACCGTTCGCCGACCTCACCACGCAGGGGATGGTGCTGGGCGAGAACGGCAACAAGATGTCCAAATCGAAGGGCAACGGCGTCTCCCCCCAGCGGATCATCGACGAGTACGGCGCCGACACGGCCCGACTGTTCATCATGGAGGCCGCCCAGCCCGAGAAGGAGTTCGCCTGGAACCCCGAGAGCGTCCGGTCGTCCTACCAGTTCCTGCAGAGCGTCTACGGGCTGGCCGGGGAAGTGGTCGAGGGCGACGGCGGTATCGGCGCCGGCGACGCCGCCGACGCGGCGAGCGCGGTCGACGACGACCCCGACGCGGCCTACGTCGACCGCGAGATCGCGGCGACGGCCGCCAACGCTACCGCGGAGTTCGAGGACTTCCGGTTCAACCACGCGCTGCAGGCCGTCCGCGACCTCGTCTCGCTGTTGCGCCGCTACCACGAGCGACCGGACGCCGACCCCGCCGTCGTCGAGCGCGGCGTGCGCACGGTCGTCAAACTGCTCGGGCCGGTCGCGCCCCACGTCGCCGAGGAGGTCTGGGAGCGGCTCGGTGGTGAGGGTCTGCTCGCCGAGGCCGAGTGGCCCGACGCCGACCTGCCCGCCGACTACGACGTGGCCAGTCGCCTCGTCGAGGACACCCGCGAGGACGTGCGCGACATCGTCGACACCGTCGGCATCGAGGACCCCGAGACGATCACGCTGGCGGTCGCCCCCGAGTGGAAGGCGCGCGCCCACGAACTCGCCCGCGAGTCCGACGCCGACAACCTCATCGGCGACCTGATGGGTCACGACGAGATCCGCGAGCGGGGCGACGCCGCCGCCGACTTCGCCCAGGATCTGCAGGCCGAGCGCGAGGCCCTCTCGGACGTGCTCGCGCCCGACGAGGAGCGGGCCGCGCTGGAGCGGGCCGCGTGGCTGATCGAGGAGGAGTTCGGCGCCGACGTGGTCGTCCGGTCGGCCGAGGAGGCCGGCGGCGACCTGGCGGGCAAGGCCTCGCCCGGTCGGCCGGCGATCGACATCGAGTGAGCGGCGAGCGGGGCTGACGGCCCGCGAACTGCGCTGGGTCGCTCTACTAGAACAACTCCGATCCGGCGCCGACTCAGACGTCCTCGACCAGGTCGAGCGAGTCGGCGGCGTCGTCGGTCAGCCGGACCGTCTCGTCGTACTCGACGAGGCCGGCGTCTCCGAGCTTCGGCAGGTGGACGTGGTGGAGCGCGATGCGGGCGTCCTCGCGTGTGAGGTCGTCGTTCCACTCGGCGAGCGCGCCGGCGAGCGGGTCGAGGGCGGGCGGCGTCTCCCGCTGGGCGAGGTGCGAGAGGACGAACCGGCGGTTCGAGTCCGAGAGGACGGCGAACAGTTCGTCCGTCTCGGCGGTCGAGGTGGCGTCGGGGGCCGGTTCGAGTGCCTCGTGGTGGTTTCGTCCCATCTGTATCGATCCATACCCCCGTACGGTATTCAGTGGCGTGGCTAAATGGTTAGTGTCAACCGTCCGCCGTCTCGTCGCCGAAGCGAGCGGCGAGCAGTTTCCGCTCGGCGACCCGGAGGTGCTTGTGGAACGTCGGCGCGGAGACGCCGAGCGACTCGGCGACCTCCTCGCCGGTGGACTCGCGAGGCCACTGGAAGAAGCCGGCGTAGTAGGCGGTCTCGACGGCCGTTCGCTGGCGGTCGGTCAGGTCGGCGTCGAACGACGGCGCCGAGGAGACGGAGTCGGTCCCGGAGCGCGGCCGGTCGCGCTGGGCGCGGACCTCGATCCCGTCGAACGCCTCCCGGAGCGCCTCGACGACGGCGCGCACGTCCGCCGAGACCGGGAGCTCGGCCACCACCTCGCACTGCCCGTCGGCCGCCGAGGCCGACCGGACGGCGCCGCCGTGGCTCGCGACGACGCCGAACGCGCTCCCGGCGTCGAGCGTCGCCTCCAGCAGCGACTCCCCGTCGGGACCGACGCTGACGACGCGGGCCGACTCGACGCCGTCGAACTCGTCGACGAACCCGAGCACCTCGTCCGGGTCGGCCTCCGCGACGGTCAGGTAGTAGCGGAAGGTCTCGTCGGCCTGGACGGTCGCCCCCTCGAAGTCCACCTCGCAGTCCAGCGCGGCCGACAGCGCCGCGAAGAAGTGCCGGTCGTCGTCGACCGCCAGCCGCAGCTCCGTCACGCGCTCGGCCACGAGCGCCTGCCGGGTCGTCACCGCGTTGATGGCGTGGCCGATCGTCCCCCCGAGTTCGGCGAGCACGTCCTGTTCGGTGCCGTCGAAGGCGCCCGGTTCGTCCGCGTAGACGGTCAACACGCCGTAGATCGTCCCGTCGTACACCAGCGGGACGCTGGCCGCCGAGCGGATGCGGTGGGCGGCCGCGGCCGCGCGCACCCCTTCGAAGGCCGGGTCCGTGTCCACGTCGTGGGTGACCTGGACCGACCGCGAGCGGATCGCCCGGCCGGCGGGGCCGGTGCCGTTCGGCTCGGCCGACCGCGTGACGGTGATCGCGTCGAGGTAGTCGGCCACGTCGCCGCCGTGGGCCCGCGGGGTCACCTCGTCGCTGCTGGCGTTGACGTCGCCGATCCAGGCCGAGCGGTACGGGTCGGCGGCCGCCAGCGCCTCGCAGACCGCCTCGTCGATCTCCCGGCGAGTGGTCGCCTGCACCAGCGCCTGGTCGATCCCCCGGATGACGGCGTTGATGCTGTCGAGGCGTTCGAGCTGTTCGTTCTGCTCGCGCAGCCGGCGCTCGCGGGCCTTCTGGTGGGAGATGTCCTCGACGACGACCACGACCCGGTCGCCGCCGTCGCCGTCCGTCAGCGGCGCCGCGCTGACCCGCACCCAGACGCGCTCGCCGTCGGTCCGCTCGACGCGCTGTTCGACCTCGGTCACCGGTCGCCCCGAGTCGCGAGCGATCTGGAACACCCGCTCGTCGGGCGGGACCGGCTCGCCGTCGGCGTCCAGCAGCCGCCAGGCGTCGGTCTCCCGGGAGTCGCCGATCACGTCTGCCGGGTCGGCGCCCAGGATCTCGCCCGCGCGGTCGTTCATCCGCTCGATGACGCCCTCGTCGGAGAGGACGATCAGCCCCGTCGGGACCGTCCGCAGGAGCTGCTCGGTCAGGTCCCGCTCGCGGCGGCGCTCGATGCGCTCGGCGTGGCGGTCGGACACGTCGCGGACGATGGCGGTCAACAGCCACGTCTCGTCGTCGCGGTGGGCGCGCAGGGAGAGTTCGATCGGGACGAGCCGGCCGTCCCGGTGGCGGCCGACGGTCTCGATGCCCTCCCACTCCGACGGCGGCGCCGGCGCCGACTGCAGCGCCTCGAAGGCCGCCCGGATGCGCGGGCGCTGGTCCTCGGGCACGAACGCCGTCACCGACCGCCCGATCAGCGTCTCGGGGTCGTACCCGAACGTCTCCTCGATGGCCGGGTTGGCGAAGACGATCCCGCCCGTCTCGTCGACGGTCACGATCGCGTCAGACGCGCTCTCGACCAGCGTCCGGAAGAACGACTCGCTCGCCACGACCGACGGGTCGTAGGCGCAGTCGCCCCCGGACCGCGCGCGTCCCCCCTCTGTCCGTGTCATTTCTCGCCCGCTACTGGTCGCCCCGCGCGTAAATATGTCAGGTTATTAATCGGTATGCGAGCGTGACGGAGACGCACGTATCCGGCCAGTGTGCGGGACGTATCGGGGGCGAGCGCGACGGGCGGCCGTGCCGGTTGCGGCGCGGTCAGACGGACGGAGCGAGCGAAGCGGTCAGGCGGACGACGCGGTGGAGGCGGAGGCGTCCCGAGCCGGTTCGTCGGCGGCGTCGGGGGCTTCGGCGTCGGCCGCGGCTTCGTCGTCACCGGTCACCTGCGAGCGCTGGGGAGCGATGACCGTCTCGCCGCCGTAGAGGCGGTGGCCCACGTCGACGGTGAGGTCGTCGGGGCCGTACTCGGGCGGGAACACCATGTCGAAGCGGCTGCCGAAGGAGATGTGGCCGATGCGCTGGCCGCGGGCGACGCTCTGGCCGGGGTCGACGTAGGAGTAGGTCCGGCGGGCGAACGTGCCGGCGATCTGTTCGAGGGTGTAGTCCTCGAACTCGAAGCGCAACCGCTCGTTCTCCTCGGCGTCTTTCGTGAACGCGAGCTTGTTCGCGCCCGGAATGTGCTCGACGTTCTGGACGGTGCCGTCCATCGCCGCGCGGTTGACGTGTACGTCCCAGCCGCTCATGTAGATGCCCAGCCGGAGACGGTCGCCCTCCTCGCGGACGACGGTCACCTTGCCGTCGGCGGGGGCGACGACGCCCTGGGGCGGCACGACCCGCGCGGGGTCGCGGTGGAAGTATATCACGCCGACCGCGGCGACGACGCAGACGCCGCTCGCGACCCGCGAGAAGGGGAAGACGACGGCCGCGGCGACCACCGCGAGGAGGGCGTATCTCAGGCTGCCGTTCGCGACGCTCATTGCCGGTAGTCCGATCCGTTCCGGTGATAAACCTTCTGAACGGGCCGGCCCCGGTCAGTCCTCGATCGAGACGACGCCCGTCTCGACCAGGTCGGCGAGCACGTTCCGGGCGTGACCCTCGGGGTCGACGCCGGTGTAGGTCGCCTGGACAGAGCCGTCGACGACGACGAACGTCGTCCGACTCGCGACGCCCCGCGAGCGTTCCACGTCGAAGGCGTCGACGACCTCGCCGTCGGGGTCGGCCAGCAGGTCGAACTCGATCCCGTACTCGTCGGCGAAGTCGGCGTGGGAGTCGACGCCGTCGACGGAGACGCCGTAGACGGTCACGCCCGCGTCGCGATACGTCCCCAGTTCCGTCTGAAACTGCTCGGCCTCGGTCGTACAGCCGGGCGTGTCGTCTTTCGGGTAGAAGTAGACGACCGAGACGCCCGCCCAGTCGGGTTCGACCGTCTCGCCGTCCTGGTTCGGAGCCGCCACCTCGGGCGCCGGGTCGCCGGGTTCGAGTGCCATACCAGCCGGTGGGGCGGCCGGCGAAAGCCGTTTGCGGTTCCGACAGCCGACGGTTCAGTTGACCGGGATGTCGGTGCCGCCGTCGTCGGTCGTGGTCTGCTTCGGCAGCGTGACCGTCAGCACGCCGTTCTCGTAGGTGGCGCTCGCCTCGGTCTCGACGACCGGTTCGGGTAGGCCCACCTGCCGGGTGATCGACTGGCCGTGCCGTTCGCGCGTGACGTAGCGGTCGGCCTCCTCAACGGTCTCGGTCTCGCGGCTGGCCGACAGCGTGAGCGTCGTCGAGTCTGTCAACTGCACGTCGATGTCCTCGCGCGCGTAGCCGGGGAGGTCTGCGACGGCGACGAACTCGTCGCCGGTGTCGGCCACGTCGACCGCCAGGTCGCCCGACGGTTCGAGCCCGCCGGTCATCACGTCGATCAGTTCCTCGATGTCGCCGAACGGATCGGTGGATCCTGTCATTACCGGAGGATACAGGCCCGACTCCCTTAAGCCGCGCGGCGCGAGCGCGGTGGTCGAGGCGGGAACGACGAGCGCGCCGTCGCCGTCAGTCCAGCACCGTCTCGCTGTCGTAGGAGCCCAGCCGGCGGACCCACCCCTCCTCGGCGATGGCCTCGATCTCCGCCAGCGCGTCCTGGGTCCGCTCCTCGTAGAGGCCCGCCTCGACGTCGATGTGGAAGACGTAGTCGCCCAGCCGCTCGCCGCTGGGCCGCGATTCGACGCGCGTGAGGTTGATGTCCCGGTCGGCGAACGGCTCCAGAAGTTCGAGCAACAGCCCGGGGTAGTCGACGTTCGGGTAGACGATGAAGGAGGTCTTCGAGCCGGCCTCGCTCCGCTCGCTCGCGGGCGCGACGACGAGGAACCGGGTGGCGTTCGACGACTGGTCCTGTACGTCCTCGGCGACGACCTGCAGATCCGCGCCCTCTGCGTTCTGGGGGTGGCCGATGGCTGCGACGGCGGAGTCCTCCCGGGCGCGCTCGACGCCCGCGGCGGTCGAGGTCATCGATTCGAGGGTGGCGCTCGGGTAGTTCTCGTCGAGGTACTCGCGACACTGCGCGAGCGCCTGCGGGTGGCTCGCCACCACGTCGAACTCGGGGCCCTGCGCGATGAGCGCGTGGCGGATGGGCGTGATGAGTTCGCGGACCGCGGCCACGTCGAACTCGGCGAAGGCGTCGAGCGACTCGGTGACCGGCCCCTCGGTGCTGTTCTCGACGGGGACGACCCCGCGCTCGTACTCGCCGCTCGCGACCGCCTCGACGATGGCCGTCTTCGAGTCCGTGAAGACCACCTCGTCGGCCACCGCCTTCGCCGCCCGGTGGGAGTACGTGCCCGCCGGACCGAGCGTGAGTGCTTCCATTACCCCCCGATTCGCCGGTCGCCGTGAAAAGCCTCGTGGTCGCTAGCAGCAGTTTCCGTCGCTGGGTCGGGCGCGAAGGGTTCTGAGAACGGTTCGGCCGCTTCGAGAGTCGCTACCGCAAACAGCGTGAAAGCCCCGACGCCGACTCAGTCCTCTGCAGATTCGACGCGACCGGCGTACTTTTCCAGTTCCCCCGCGAGTTCGCGGGCCTGGGCGGCCGACAGCTCGACGTGGTCGGCGTGGGGGGTCACCTCCTCCAGGTCCGTGTTGTCCATCTCGACCTGGAGTTCGACGTGTTCGGGGTCGTCGCGGCTGTCCGTGGTGACGTTCAGCACCGAGAGCGCCTCCGTCTCGAAGCCGTGGCTCTCGACGCGGCCGTCGAGGAGGTCGAATGTCGTGTAGGCGTTGACCTTGAGGATGCGGTCGACCATACCCACGGTCGGCAGCCCAGCTACTTAAACGGCCGTCGAACGGGAGAAGACGCCGGGCGCGTCGAAGCGGGTGCCGACGGCGGCGTCGAGTCGTCGGCGGTCAGTCGCCGGCGATCAGTCGTCGGCGGGCGCGAGCGGCTCGCCGTCGCGGTTGGTCGGCGCGGGCGAGTCGCCCATCTCGTCCTCGTCGGCGTAGGGGTACCACGTCATCTTCGTGTTGTGCATGTACGGGTCCTCGTAGGAGGTCTCCTCGGCCTCCGCGAGGTCCTGCAGCGTGTCCTCGTCGCGCTCGGCGACGAAGTCGCGGAACGTCTGCCCGTCCTCGCGTTCTTCCTCGAAGGTGGCGAGCAGGTTCTCGACGTAGCCCGGCACCTCGTCGGCCGGGACGCGCATCTCGACCCAGTCGGCGAACTGCGGTTCCTCGCCGAGCCCGCCGCCGAGGCCGATGTCGAGCGCCTCGACCGGCTCGCCGTCCTTGCGGGTCTTCATCCCGCGCAGGGAGATGTCGGCGATCTGCGGCTGGGCGCACGACGCCGTGCAGCCCGAGAGGTGGATGTGGAAGTCCTCGACGCCCTCGGGGAGTTCGACGTTGTCCTTCAGCCAGCGAGCGTAGCGGACCTGGCGGTTCTTCGTCTCGACGATGGAGAGCGAACAGAACTCCGTGCCCGTGCAGGCGATGGAGCCGCGCATGAACGGGTGGGGGTCCGGCGAATAGGTCTCCAGCAGCGGCTCGTCGAGGAACTCGTCGAGTCGGTCGCTCTCGACGTCCGTGACGATGACGTTCTGGCGCTGGGTGAGGCGGACCTCGCCGGAGCCGTACTCGTCGGCGAGTTCGGCGAGTTCGTACACGTCGTCGACGCCCATCCGACCGACGAGGACGTCGAGGCCGACGTAGTAGTTCCCGTCGGGCTGCTCGTGGACGCCCACGTGGTCGCCGTGTTCCTCGCCGCCAGCGTTGTACGTGTAGCTCTCGCGCATGTTCTCGCCCGCCGTCTTCATCTCGAAGTCGACGAACTCCTCCTGGAGGACCTCGCGCATCTTCTCGGGGCCCCACTCGTCCATGAGGAACTTGATGCGGGCGTTGAAGCGGTCCTCGCGGTCGCCGTACTCGCGGAACAGCGCGGACATGCCGGCGCCGATGTCGGCGGCCTGCTCCGGCGGCACCCACACGTCGATCGAGCGGGAGAACCGCGGCTCCTTGCGGGAGAGCCCGCCGCCGACGCGGATGTTGAAGCCGAGCTGCTCCTCGCCGTCGACCTCCTTCGTGGCCGGTTCGTACGCGAGGTCGTTGATGTCGCCCTGGCCACAGCCCTGGTCACAGCCCGTCACTGCGACCTTCCACTTGCGCGGGAGGTTCGAGAAGTCGTCGTTGCCCTTGAAGGTCTCGTGGAGCTCCTCGGCGACCGGCCAGGCGTCGATGTGCTCGTGTTTGTCCTTGCCGGCGACGGGGCAGCCGACGATGTTTCGCCACGAGTCACCGCAGGCCTGCTGGGTCCCCAGCCCGTTGGCCTCTAGCTTCTCG
This sequence comes from Halosimplex pelagicum, assembly GCF_013415905.1. Lineage (GTDB taxonomy): Archaea > Halobacteriota > Halobacteria > Halobacteriales > Haloarculaceae > Halosimplex > Halosimplex pelagicum. Next base: position 969,335 of record NZ_CP058909.1, read on the forward strand.
AAGATCTCCGGCACGTCCTCGATCTTGATCCAGTGGAGCTGGATCGACTGGCGGGTCGTCCAGTCGCAGTAGGCGCCGCCGAACTCCGGGTTGTCGACCGGGCCGCGGGCGTACTCGTCGGCGATCTCCGCGACGACCTCGAGCTGGTCGGGCTTCAGGACGCCGTTGGGCGTCCCGATGCGCATCATGAAGTAGGACTCCTGGCCCTTCCGCTGGTGGTACAGCCCCCACCACTTGAACCGCTCGAACCAGGCGTCGTGCTCGTCCTCCGGGATGGCGTCCCAGCCCTCCTCGGCGAACTCCATCAGGTGTTCGCGTATCTCGTTGCCGTAGATCTCGCTCTTCCAGTTCTCGACTTTCGTCGGCATTCTTGTACAGTCCCACGACCTCCGCACTTAAACACGCGCGCATCTCGACAAGAGCCCCCACCTCTCCTAAGAACCGGGGTTTGTTGCCTACTCTTGGGGCCTGGCGAGGCGGTGTCGTCTGTCCGGGACGTGGACGCTCGTAACGTCGACGGCGGAGAATTCGCCGGTCTCGGGGTCGATGACGCGGCCGACGGTGATCCAGTCGGTGACGGCTTCGGTCCCGCAGGTGATACAGCGGCCGGCGACCCTCGCCTGGATGTCGGGGTGTTCGACGCCCACCTCGGCGAACCCCTCGACGAGGAAGTCCGCGGTCTCGCAGTCACAGACCTCGTGGCGGGCGAGTGGCCAGAGGTCGCTGACGTTGATCCGCCGCTCGTCGTTGACGCTGATCCAGGCACCGTCGTCGAGCTGGTGAACGTCGGTCGTCACTGCTCGCCCGTACGTCCCGAGCGACCCAGAGGCTGTCGGCCCGCACAACACTCGCCGCGGGCTGGGACGCCCGGCCGCGCCGCGGCGGACCGCCTCGACACCGGGACGGCCCGTCGACGCGGTCGGCCCGAACGGGCGCGTCCGAGATAGGTGAAGGGATTGCCGGTACGCCGAAGCCCGGGTAGCACTTACGGGAGCGCTATCGGTTAAGGGAGTACGGGGTATAGGGAGGTGTACGACGAACCGATGACCCAGACGACAGACACCCACGACGACGAAGCGCCCGAGCCGGACACCAGCCACCTCGACGACGTCGACGACGGCTGTGGCTGTGCCGAGGTCTGGGAGCACCTCTCCGAGGAGCGCGCCGAGGCGTCCGACTGACGCGTCGGAGGTCCGACTCCCGGCGCCCGTGGCCGAGCGCGCGCGTGCACCGCCCGTACCAACAGACGAGAGCCTTTTGAGACACCGTTCCGAAGGAGGGTATGAATGAGCCACGAGGGGCCAGGAGAGCCGCCCACCGACCGCGAGTCACCGGTCGGTGCGCCGGTCATCCGCGGCGACCCGAGCGTCACCGGACAGCGACCGGAGGAGGCCGTCGAGTTCGACCCCGACGACCCCGAGAGCCTCGAGACCGCCGCCGAGACCGTCCGACAGTTCGCCGGCGACGCCGCCGGCGAGGCCGACACCGTCTTCATGCTCCGCGGGGCCGCCGCCTGCGCCGCGCTGGTCCGCGGGGAAGGCTCGTACAAGGCAGCCGCCGAGCGCGCCGGCGGCGAGGCCACCGTCGCGTTCATCCGCAAGTGGTCCCGCGTCCACGACCTGCCCCGCTCGATCCGCAAGCACGTCGCGATGGGCGAGATCGCCCCCACCGCCGCCAAGCACATCGCTCGCGTCGCCGGCGCCGCCCGCCTCCAGCTCGCGTGGGCCGTCCTCGACCACGACATGACCGTCCGCCAGGTCCGCTCGGTCGCCAGCGACGTCAACGACGGCGTCTCCGTCGAGGACGCCCTCGCCATCGAGGGGATCACCCTCGGGGAACTCACCATGGAGCTCCCGCCCGAGATCTACCGGGAACTCCGCAGACGCGCCGCCCTGGAGGACGTCGAGCCCGACGAGATCGTCGCGACGGCGCTCGAACGACGCTTCGACCGGGGCTGATCGTAAGTACTTAACCGAAAACTCCCGGAGGGGATAACGCGGGCCGGTAGCTCAGTCAGGCAGAGCGTCTGGCTTTTAACCAGATGGTCGGGGGTTCAACTCCCTCCCGGCCCGTACAGCGAGACCGTGAGCGGAGCGAGCGGTCGAGCGAACCGGCAGGAAGGAGTCGAACTAGACCAGGCGCGCGCAGCGCAGTTCTCGTGAGCGAAGCGAACGAGAACACTCCCGGGAGCACGTCTGGGCGTGGTTCAACTCCCTCCCGGCCCGTTTTCCGACACGCCACGACGGCCGGTGAGCGGCGAGCACCGCGAACCAAGAGACTTACCACGGAGAGTCGCGAGGGGTGGTGTATGAACGCCACGAACGACACCTCGGACCGACTGGAGCCGGTCGGCATCGCCGTCGGCGTCCTGCTCGTGCTCGTCGCGGTCGGGACGCTCGTCGGCGCCCCCTGGACGACGAAAGGCAGCGTGGCCGCCTCGGCTCTGCAGGTGGTCGGTGCCGTCGCGACCGCGGCCATCGGCGCCCTCCTCGTCTGGATCAGCCGCACCGACTGACTCCGCCTCCGTTCTCGCTCGTCTCCACACGTCCGACAGCACCGGCGCTGTCCCGTCGAACGCCTCGCAAAAACGCATCGTCTCGAACGCGGCCGCGCCGTGGACAGTCAGTTCCGGGCGGTCAGCCCCGGACGGGCAGGTACGCGATGGCGACCAGGAGGATCGCAGCGAGGAGGCTGAGTTGCGCGACGCCCCACAGGCCGTTCATCCGGTCGTTGTAGGAGCTGATCTCGTTTTCCTGCGCCCGGTAGTCACCGTAGCGCTCGCCCGTCTCCATGAAGTACACCGACGAGTTGTCCGGGAAGTGCGCGAAGTACTGCGTGTCCGCGACGGTGAAGTTCGAGCCCTCGGAGAAGCCGACGGTGACGGTGTTCTGGCCGGGCCGCGTGAGCTCGACGCTGGTGTTGGTCACGGCGTCGACGGTCGTCTCGTTGCCCTGGTAGGTCAGCGTCTCGCCCTCGGCGATGGTGTGGCGCTCGACGGGCGGGAAGTAGTCGTCGAGGGGGACGTTCGTCTCGTTGGCGCGGTAGGTGACCTTCCGCGTGCCGTTCTGCGTGACGATCTCGTCGTACAGCGCCGGGTCGGCGGCGACCATCGCCTCGAGGTCGCGCTGCTCGACGAACGTCGCCTCCGTCGGGTCGGTCACGTTCTCGGTCTGCACGTCGAGCAGGTACGGCCCGCCCCAGACGACCGTCGCCGCGTCGCCCGTGACGCTCGTGACCGTCGCCTCGTTGCCCCGGTAGGTGACCGTGTCGCCGACGGCGTAGCTCTCGTTGACCGACGCGTCGCTGGCGAGCGCGAGCGTGAACGAGCCCGCGCTCTCGTTGACGCTGACCTCGTACTCGCTGCCGTTGTACTGGACGGTCGACCCGGCCTGGAAGACCTGCTCCATCCGGGCCGACTGGTCCGACCAGCGCACGTCGGTCACCGGGACCTCGCTGCCGTTGTCGAGCGTCGTCGAGACGACGGCCGACTCGTTGACCCACGCGAGCTCGCCGCTACCGGCGTCGGCCTGGGCGACCTCCCACGTCCGGTCGCCGAACTCCACCGTGTCCCCCGCGGAGTACGCGGTGTCGCCTTCCAGTGAGATCGTCGGTTCCTCCGTCGTCTGGATGAGGCCGTACGCCCCGGCCCCGATGACGAGGAAGAACACGAAATAAATCGCCGCGGCTCGTCGTTGCATACCCGGGTGGTCGGGCGTCCCCGCGTATAATGATTACCAATTCCGCCCATACGGCGGTGTCTGTCCTCCCCTCGGACCGACCGACCCGGCCGTCACGCGAACCGGTTCGGGGATGGACCCCCCGTCGCTGAACCCGGCTCGGCGGCCGACCGACCAAAACCCCCTTCTCGGTCCACACGGTACCGACCCACACAGATGGTCCCCGACTCCGACCTCCCCCGCCGACAGTTCCTCCGGGCGGCCGTCGCGCTGGGCGGCGCGAGCGCGCTCGCGGCCTGCCAGGAGCGGACCGACGGCGACGGCGACGCCGTCCCCGCGGGCGACCCCGAGGCCAAGCCCGCGCGCCAGCACGCCTGGCGCGACCACGTCCCCCACGACGACAGCGGCAACTCCCTGCTCCCCGAGCATCAGGTCCTCCTGTACGTCGACTTCGACGGCGACGGCCCGCCGGAGGCGGACGCTCGCTCGACGCTCGCCGCGGCGCTGTCGACGCTCGACCGGGCCTACGAGTGGAGCGCCGACGGCCTGCTCCACACCGTCGCCTACTCCCCCGCCTACTTCGACCGCTTCGACGCCGCTCTCCCCTCGTCGGTCGACCTCCCGCCGCCCCGCGCGCTCTCGGACTTCGAGGACCCGACGTTCGACACCCAGGACGCCGTCGTCCACCTCGCGAGCGACCGCGCGGACGTGGTCCTCGAAGCCGACGAGGCGCTGACCGGCGACCGCGAGTCGGCCAACGGCGAACCCGTCGACGCGCGCCTGACCGACATCGCGGCGGTCGACTCGCGGCGCACCGGGTTCGTCGGCGCCGGCCTCCCCGCCGAGCATCAGGACGCCGCCGGCATCCCCGACTCGAACCCCGTCCCCGAGGAGTCGCCGCTGTTCATGGGTTTCAAAGCCGGATTCGTCGGAAACCAGGCCACCGAGGACTACGTCACCATCGACGAGGGCCCCTTCGCCGGCGGGACAACGAAGGTGATCGCGAACCTCCGCCAGCGCCTCGACGACTGGTACGGCGAGCAGGACTACCCCGAGCGCGTCGCCGAGCTGTTCAGCCCCGCCCACGCCGAGAACGACCTCGTCGAGGGCGTCGGCGCGAACCTCGGCGACGACAGCGGGATCGACCGGTTCCTCGACGATATCGAGGAGCAAGCGCGCGCCACCGGTCGCGTCGGCCACGCCCAGAAGGCGGCCCGCGCCAACCGCGACGACGAGGGGAACGTCCGCCTGCTGCGGCGCCACTTCGAGTCGACCGACGACATCGGCTCCGACCAGGCCGTCGCGAGCCTCCACTTCCCGTCGCTCCAGCGCCGCGTCTCGACGTTCGAAGCCGTGCGAGAAGCGATGAACGGCGCCGACATCACGGCCGCCACGCCCGCCGTCCGCCAGCGCGTCAACAACGGCATCCTCGAATACATCTTCGTCCGCCGCCGCGGCAACTTCCTCGTCCCGCCGCGGCGTCATCGGGCGCTGCCGACGCCCCGGCCCGAGGGGTAGCGCCTCGACGGAACGGACCGAAGGCTCGGGCGGACGGCCGCGGCCGTCGCGGACGGGCCGGACCGGACGAGAGACTCGAACGGCTCACACCGCAGCGACGGCGACCAGGCCGACGTAGACGTTGGTCACCACGACGGCGGTCCCGAGGCCGATGACGCCGAGGAACCAGGCGCGCCAGCCGGGAACGCGTTCGACGACCGACCGGCACTCCAGCAGGACGACGCCGGCGTACAGCGCGACGGCGGCCTTGAGCGCGACCATCAACAGCGGGTGATGCACCAGCAACAGTCGGATCCACGGGTTGGCCTCCAGCGACGGACCGGCGAACGTCGCCGCGACCAGCGTCGACACGGCGTCGCCGAAGCCCCAGATAAGCACCAGCGACAACACCAGTTCGACGTAGCCGGGCATCTCCAGACGTATCTCCGAGAGGTCCAGCGCCTCGCCGATCGTCTCTGCCTCTGACATCGAATCCGGAGCGGCGGGCCGCTCCACTCCCACGTCGCGACTACCCGCCGATAAATCCTCGCGACGGAGTATCACCGCTGATATTCAGGATCGATGACGTGAGCGCCGGCCGGGTCGCGTCGGGGGGTCCGACGGCGGGGCCGTGTCGAGCGGTCCGCCGGCGGGCCGCGTCAGTCGGCCGGGACGGCGCAGCTCTCCGAATACTCCACCTCGTCGACGGAGTCGATGGGGTCGTCGCCGCAGACCGGACATTCGGGGTTCGGGCGGACGGCGACCTCCTCGAAGGTCATGTCGGCGGCGTCGTAGACGACCATCCGGCCGTCCAGCGACTCGCCCACACCGACGAACTGTTTGACCGTCTCGGTGGCCTGGATGGCGCCGACGGTCCCCGGGAGGACGCCGAGCACGCCCGTCGTCGCGCAGTCGGGGACGGCGCCCTCCGGCGGCGCCTCGGGGAACAGACAGCGGTAACACGGCCCATCGCCGGTGAAGGCGGTCACCTGCCCCTCGAAGCGGTAGATGGCCCCGTGGACGAAGGGGACGCCGGCGAGCGTGCAGTAGTCGTTGATCAGGAATCGCGTGGGGAAGTTGTCCGAGGCGTCGACGACGAAGTCGTAGCCCGCCACGAGGTCCGCGACCGTCTCCGGCGAGACGGCGACGTCGTGGGGTTCGACGGTCACGTCGGGGTTCAGCTCGCGGACGAACTCCGCGGCGCTGTCGACTTTGGGGCGGCCCACGTCCGAGTCGCCGTGGACGACCTGCCGCTGGAGATTGGACCGCTCGACGGTGTCGTGGTCGGCGATCCCGATAGTCCCGACGCCGGCGGCGGCGAGGTACTGGAGGACGGGCGAGCCCAGTCCGCCGGCGCCGACGACGAGGACGGCGGCGTCGAGCAGGCTCGCCTGGCCCTCGGGGCCCACCTCGTCCATGATGATGTGCCGGGAGTACCGGTCGAGTTGCTCGGGGTCGAGATCCGGCCCTGCCATAGCCGCGAGTACCGGGCCGAGCGGGTTAAGCGGTCCGCTCCCGGCCCGACGGAAAGCTTACCAGCCCCGCGCGACACGACCGGGCATGGCGCCCTCCACGCCGCTCTTCCGCCCGTCCGCGTACTTCGACCGCTACGAACGCCCGTCGATAGCCGTCGCCGCCGCCGTCGTCGCCGTCCAGGCGCTCGGGACCGCCGTCGCGATGTGGCTGTTCCTCCAGCGGGTGGTCGCCCACGTCGACGCCCCGCCCGAGGAGAAGGCACGAGTCCAGGGTGCCGTGACTGGCGTGATCCTCGGAATCCCCGTCGCCATCTTCGTCGGGTGGCTGCTGCTCGCCGCCCTGCTGCACCTGTTCGTCTGGTTCGCCGGCGGCCAGCGGACGTTCGGGACGACCCTCGCGGTCACCGGCGAGGCCGAGATCGCCGGGGTCGTCATGCTGCCGGTCACCACCGTCGGACTGCTCAGTCTGCTCGGCCAGGCGCCGAGCGACCCCGCGGCGTTCGTCGAGTTCTTCGAGCGGGCGGCCTCGTTCAGTTCGCCCGTGCTGCTGGTCTCCAGCCTCGTCGGCACGCTCTGGAAGGCCGCTATCCAGGGCTACGGCCTCGCCGTCGCCCACGACCTCCCGGTCGAGAAGATGCTCGCGCTGACGTTCGGCGTCGGCGTCCTCGGATTCCTGGTGAATCTGGTCTGAGCGCCGCGCCGTCCGCCGCGCCCCCGTCGGGGCGACTTCGCCCCGGTCAGTCCCCGTCGACGACCCGGTCCATCTCGCGGTTGATGTCGGCGACCTGGTCGGTCTGGTCGTCGGCCTCGGCGGCGATATCGGCGGTCGACTCGGCGATCTCCTCGGCGGCGCCGGTCGCCTGGTCGACCATCGACGCCACCTCCTCCGTCGAAGCGGCCTGCTCGTCGGTGGCGGCCGCGACCTCCTGGATGCCGTCGTTGACCTCCTCGACGGCCCGATGGATGTCCTCCAGCACCTCCATGGCGTCCTCGACCATGTCGATCCCGTGTTCGATCCGCTCGTTCGACTCCTCGATCGTCTCGACGGCGTTCTCGGTGTCCGCCTGGATGCCCGCGACCATCTCCTCGATAGTGCCGGCCTGGGTCTGGGACTCCTCGGCGAGGCCCTTCACCTCGTCGGCGACGACGGCGAAGCCCTCCCCGGCCTCGCCGGCGCGGGCGGCCTCGATCGAGGCGTTGAGCGCGAGCATGTTCGTCTGGTCGGCGATGTCGTTGATCACCTCGACGATCTCGTCGATCTCCGTGACGCTGTCCTGGATCGTCAGCACGTCGTCGGCGACGCTCTCCGACGCGGTCTGGATGTGCTCCATCGCCGTCGAGATGTCCTCGGCCGAGTCCTGCCCCTCCCGAGCGAGGTCCCGCGCGTTCGTGCTCGCGGAGGACACCTCCTCCGAGGAGGAGGCGATCTCCTCGACCGCCGCGCTGAGGTTCGACACCTCGTCGGCGACCTGGGACATGCCCTCGTACTGTTCGGCGGCGCGCTCGCGGATCCCGTCGATCTCCTCGGCGATCTCGATAGAGGAGTCCTGCAACTCGGCCAGGGAGGTCTGGATCTCGCTGGCCGCCGCCGAGTCGTACCCCTGGTCGCGGTCGATCCCCTCGGCGATCTCCTCGTCGATGTCCTTGTCGATGTCCTCGTCGATCCCGCTCTCGGCCGCCAGATCCGCGGCCTCGTTACCGGTTCCTGCCATGGTATCGGAGCGGAGGAACAGTCGGGCAAAAACGTTCGGCCGCGGTTATCCCGTGTGATATTTCGGGTGACGGCCGTCGAACACCGAGGCCGCTGGGACCGGATCGGTGTCCGCGCTACAGGTCGTACAGGTCGCCGAACTTCTCGTTCGCGTAGTCGAGGAAGTAGTCGGCGGTGAACCCCTCGCCGGTCGCCTCGGCGACGAGGTCGTCCGTCTCGTAGCGACAGCCGTGGCGGTGGACGTTCTCGGTCAGCCAGTCGTGCAGCGGGTCGAACTCTCCGGTCCTGATCTTCCCGTCGAGGTCGTCGATGTCGTCCTCGGCGCTGGCGTACAGCTGGGCCGCGAGGACGCTCCCCAGCGAGTACGTCGGGAAGTAGCCCAGCGAGCCGTGGGTCCAGTGGATGTCCTGCAGACAGCCCTCGCTGTCGGTGTCGGGCCGCACGCCGAGGTACTCCTCCATCTTGTCGTTCCACACGCCCGGCACCTCCTCGACGTCGAGGTCGCCCGCGATCAGGTCGCGCTCGATCTCGAACCGGAGGATGATGTGCATGTGGTAGGTGAGTTCGTCCGCCTCCACGCGGATCAGATTATCGGGGTAGATCCGGTTGGCGGCCTCGTAGAACTCGCGGGACGAGGCGTCCGTTCCGAGGTGGTCGTTGACGGTGGCGGCGAACCGATCCCAGAACGGCCGCGAGCGGCCGACGTGGTTCTCCCACAGCCGCGACTGGGACTCGTGGACCGTCAGGTCACGGGACTGGCCCAGCGGCGTCCCGTAGTGGTCCCGGGGCAGGCCCTGGGTGTAGGTGGCGTGGCCGAACTCGTGGATCGTCGAACCGATCGCGCCCATCGGGTCCTGGGGGTCGAACCGCGTCGTCACGCGGGCGTCGAACTGCGTCCCCGTCGAGAACGGGTGGGCCGCGGTGTCCAGCCGGCCGCGCTCCCAGTCGTAGCCCAGTTCGTCCAGCGCCGCCCGCACGGTCTCCTCCTGGGCGTCCTCGTCGTACTCGCCGTCGGCGAACGGGTCCGCCAGCTCCGCGTCGCTGTCCTCGATCTCGTCGATGAGCGGGACGAGCTCGTCACGCAGGCGCTCCAGCACCCGCTCGGCGGTGTCGAGACCGAGGTAGGGTTCGTACTCCTCGAAGAGGACTTCGTACGGGTCGCGGTCGGGGTCGATCGCCTCGGCGTAGTCCCGTTTGAGCTCGATCATCGTCTCCAGGGTCGGGGCGAAGGCGTCGAAGTCGTCCTCGGCCTTGGCCTCCTCCCAGACCGGCAGGGCGTTCGACGCCGTCTCGGAGATCTCCGAGACCAGCTCCTCGGGCACCTCGACGGCTCGCTCGTGCTCGCGGCGGACCTCGCGGACGACGGCCCGCCGGTCGCCCGAGAGGTCCGTCCCGTCGAGGTCGTCGAGCCACCGGCCGACCCGCTCGTCGGTCAGTTTCTCGTGGGTGACCGCCGACAGCGCCGAGGACTGCTTCGAGCGGGCGGGCGTGCCGCCCTCGGGCATCGTCACCTGCTGGTCCCAGCCCAGCACTCCACCGGCGTCGTTGAGGTAGGTCAGTTGCTTCACGTGCTCCTCGAAGGCGGGGTAGGGCTCCGGTGCGGACTCGGGCTCCGACTCGGGGGATTCCGTCGTCATCACCCCACGATAACGGCCCTGTCCGTATCAAAACACGGGTGATCGGCGGGCCGACGACCCGGACGCTTCGCTCGCCTCACACGGACGGCTCGCGCTACTCGCCGGCGACGAATCCGGAGAAGACCCGCGACTCGATCTTCCGGAGGTGTTCGCCGACGGTGGCGGGCGACACGTCCAGCTCCTCGGCCAGGTCGTCGTGGGTCGCCTCGCGGGGGTTCTCGTAGTAGCCGGCCCGCACCGCCGTCGAGAGGACCTCCCGCTGGCGGGCGGTCAGTCGGCCGAACAGCTGGCGGACGCCGGGGTCGTACTCGCCGGTCTCGACGACGGCCAGGTCGATCTCCTCGGGGACCGTCTCGAAGGCGTCGGCGAACGCGCCCGCCTCGCCGACCAGCGTGACGACCGCCGCGCCGTCGTCGCCCGACTCGATCGGCATCTCGACGACCAGCTCCGAGCTGCGGCGGTAGGCCAGCAGCCGCCGGGTCAGGTCGTCGAGCTCGAAGTGCGTGTAGACGAACCCGCGGTCGCTCCCGGTCGTCGTGTAGTCGATGACGTACGGGGACGCCGCCAGGATCTCGCTGTAGCGGTCGAGTCCGCGCTGGATCTCCGCCAGCGAGACGCCCGTCTCGCCGTCGATCTGTTCGAGCTGGTGGACCGGCCCGGCCGCCACCGCCGGTTCGTCCGCCAGCGTCGCCCGCAGCGGATGGAACTCGGCGCCGTCCGCGGGACTCGCCCGGACCGTCACGTAGCGCATACCGGGGCCTCGGACGCCCCGGTGAAAAGGTCTCCGTATAAACCGGCCTCGTATGACCGGCAACAGGATTAGGCACCGAGCGTCCGTATCGACTGACGCTGGACGGGCACGGTCACGGCGGCCCCGGGCGCTCGTCCCACGTCGCCCTGAATCTCTTTCCCTCTCCCGGGCCCGTCGTTCCCTCGCTGACGCCACCCGCGCTCACCGGTCCGCCGCCTCGTACTCGCGTCCGCGCTCGCGGTCTCGACCTCGCTCGTCAGCCGCGGCGCCGTCGCGTCCGCCGTTCTCGCGGTCGCCGGTCCCACCGGCGGTTTCGCGTCCGTCGGCCGTCCCGGTGTCCCCGGCGGCCCGCTCGGAGCCCGACGTGACGGACGAGAGGCCGGCCTCGTAGGATCCCGCCCGCCCTCCGGCCCTCCCGGACGACGCGCGCCCCCGGTCGGTCGCCCGTCCGCGACCGGAAACGAGCGACCGGAGGCGCTCGACGAATCCGGGGTCGGGCTCGGGAGCGACCCGGTACTCGCTCCCCGCGCGCTCGACCGCTCCCCGGTCTCGCAGGCGGTCGAGCGCGGCGTCGATCGCGTCGGACCCGGCGTCGACCGGGTCCTCGTCGACCGCCTCCCGGAGTTCGCGTCGCGTTCGCGGCCGCTCGTCGAGCGCCGCCAGGACGGCGCGGTCGGCCGGATCCGCGGCCCTCGCACCGTCCGCCGGTCGGTCCCCGTCCGGTTCGGCTCCGACCAGCGACGCTTTCGCCGCCTGAGCGGCGCACGCCAGGCAGGCCAGCAGGAGCATCGCCACCAGCGACGGGCCGCTCCCCAGGACCAGCAGGGCCCCCGTCCCGACCGCGGCGACGAGCGCCGTCGAGGCTTTGGCGACCCGCCGGCTGGTCTCGCCGGCCGCCTCGACGGCGTCGAACCCCTTCTCGGCGTGGAAGGCACCGAGGACGACCGCCAGCTCCGCGGCGGTCGCGTCCAGCGTGCCCGCGAGCAGTGTCACCGCCGAGACCACTGCGAACACCCACCAGTAGTCGAACTCTTCGCGGAGGGCCGCTCGAATCGTCGGCGGCATCGCCGACACCTTCGTCCACCGGCCACTAGTTCCTGTCGGCCCGGACGAAATTCCGACCGGACGATCGACCGCGGCCGCGACGGCCGGTCAGTCCGCGGACTCGCGCTCGCGTTCCCGTTCGCGCTCGCCGGCGTCGCTCCGGTCGTCGCGCCCGTCGGCGGTCCCAGCCCGCTCGGCCCGCCCTGGTTTCGGGTCGGCGCCGTCCGCACCGTCGGCGTCAGCGGCGTCGTCACCGCCCAGTTCGAGCGTGAGCGGGCGGGCGATCCGCCGGGCGAGGCCGGCGATACGGGCCGTCACCCCTCCGTCGTCGGCGTCGTCGATGCGGAACGCGCTGCCCTCGCGGACGACGGCGCCGCGCGACCGGAGCTTCGCGAGCGCCGCGTCGATCGCCTCGTCGTCGGCGTCGAGCGCCTCCGACAGTTCCCGTCGCGTGCGGGGGCCGTCTTCGAGGGCCTCGTGGACCCGCCGGCCGACGTAGTCGTGGTACACCTCGCGGCCGGTCGGCTCGTCCTCGGTCGCGCCCTCGTGGCGGACGGTCTGGACGGCGTCGACCACGAACCAGGCGCCGACGAGGACGAAACCGACCGGGAGCCACGTCGACTCGCTGCCCAACACGAGCATCGCGCTCCCGCCGACCAGCGCGTACAGTCCGAAGCCCGCGTTCCTGACCGACTGGCGCACGTCGTACACGTCGGTGACGAGTTCCGAGAGGCCGAAGACCGCCATCGAGACGGTGGTCGTGACGAACTGCGCGGGGGAGGGGTCGAGGAGGTAGTAGAGGACGGCGCCGGCGACGAGCCACTGGAGCGCGGGCCAGAACCCCAGTCGGTCGCGGAGCGCCTCGCGGAGGGTCGCTGCCATCGCGGACGTGTTCGGCGAGCGAACGGATAGACCCGTCGGACCGTTAGTCGTCGGCGCTAGTCGCGCCGGCGGCGTCGTCCAGCCACTCCGGGTCGACCAGCGGCGTCCCGTCGGCCTCCGGGCCGAGTTCGGGACCGTGCGGGCCGTCGTCGGGGTCGATGCGGCGGCGCTGTCGGTAGTCCGTCGACCGCTCGACCGGGACGCGCCCGATGGCGTCGATCATCTCGACGTACTCGTCGAACGAGCGAACCTGGCCGAACTCGCCGCCGGCCCGCCTGGTTATCTCCTCGCTCAGGATGGTACCCATGAAGTCGTCGGCGCCGCAGGAGAGCATCTTCAGCCCCTGCTCGTCGCCGTACTTCACCCACGACGACTGGATGTGCTCGATATTGTCGAGAAAGAGTCGCGAGACCGCGATCAGCAGCTCGTCCTCGTCGGTGGTCGCCCCCGCCTCGACCATCCCCTCCTCGTAGAGGGGGGTCTCCTGGTGGACGAAGGATAGGGGGACGAACTCCGTGATCGCGCCCGTCCGCTCCTGTAGCTCGCGGATCCGTTTCAGGTGCAACACGCGGTGCATCTCGTTTTCGACGTGGCCGTACATGATCGTCGCGGTCACGTCGAGGCCGACGTTCGCGGCCGCCTCCATCGCTTCGAGCCACTCGTCGGTCCCGATCTTCCCGGGACAGATCACGTCGCGGACCTCGTCGACGAGGATCTCCGCCGCGGTGCCGGGGACCGAATCGAGCCCCGCCGCCTGCAGCCGGCCGTACACCTCCTCGTAGGACCACTCCGTCCCGCGGCGGCCGTGGTAGGCCTCCTCGGGCGTCATCGAGTGGACGTGGACGCCGTCGACGCTCATGGCCTCGATCTGCTCGCAGTAGGTGCCCGGGTCCACGTCGTACTCCGCCGGGGGCCGGTAGTTCAGGTCGTCGCGGTCGCTCGATTCGAGGAGTGCGCGGTGCTCGTCGTCGAGCGCGAAGGCGGGGTGTAGCCCCGACACCGACGTGACCTCGTAGATGCCTCGCTCGACGGCCTCGCGGACGATCTCCCGGGACTCGGCGGGCCGCTTGGTGAACCCGCCGTGGTCCTCGTCGTTGGCCGAGCGGAACTGTTCGGAGCGGTCCTTGAAGTTACAGAACAGGCAGCCGGTGTTACAGGCGGTCGTGACGTTGTTGTTGAGGTTGGCGACGAAGGTCACCTCCTCGCCGACGACCTCGGCGCGGCGTCGGTCCGCGGCTTCGAGGACGCACTCCTTGCGTTCGCGGTCGATTCCGGGACTCCCCGTCCCGGTCGTCAGCAGTTCGACGCCGTCGTCGACCGTCAGCCGCTCGCCCGCCCGTGCCTTCGCCAGCGCGTTCTCGAAGGACCCGTCGGTCTCGGGGACGTGGTCGAACCCGAACCGTCCCCGAGGCACGTTGGGTCGCGACTCGCCGGCGTCTGTCATTGACCCACATCACAGCGCCCACCCGTATAAGCGGCCGGGAACCGGCCGATGGCCCCGCCGTCCGTGACGAGGTGGTGGGCCGCGGCCGAGCGTAGACCCGCCGTCAGCCGCCGGTGGTCGGCAGGAACGCGACCGCGTCGGTGGCCGTCTCCAGGACGACCCAGGCGACGAACAGGGCGTAGGCGGCCAGCAGGGCGGCCGACTCGGGCGTCGAGAGCGCGAGGTCCGTCCGGAGGAAGGTAAAGAGGAGCACCGTCGCCAGCGTCAACACGGCGAACATCGGCACGGCGAGTTCGAAGTTGAACGACCACGTGCCGACGATGAGCACCCCGACCGGGATGGCGACGAGCAGGTCGAAGGTGTTCGACCCGAGGACGTTCGCCAGCGACGCCACCCCGCGGTCGTCGCGCGCGGCGCGGACGCTCACCAGCGCGTCGGGCAGGCTCGTCGCCGCGGCGGCGACGGTCACGCCCATGATGAACTCGCCGACGCCCAGCGCGGCACCGATCGTTTCGACGGCCCCGACGAGTTCGTGAACCGCCACGAGGATGACCGCCAGGCCCGCGAGCAGGTATCCCCACTGCCGGCGGGCGTCGATCCCGTCGCCGGAGTCGGGGTCGGCGGTGTGGTCGGCGGTGTCCTGCGCCTGGATGAAGATGTAGAGGCCGTACAGCGCCACCGGGATGGCCGCCAGCGGCCGGTTCATCTCGCCGGAGATGGCCCCCGTCCCGTCGACCGGGTAGTAGATGACCGCCATCGCGAAGGTGATCACCAGCGCCGACACCGCGAGCATGTAGAACTGCGCCTCCTTGTAGACGAGCGTCCGGTTGGCCTCAATGTCTTCCTCCGTGGAGATGCCCGCGACTGCGGGGATCACGAGGATGTTGAAGATCGCCGAGCCGACGATCGCCCCGGTCCCGAGCCCGAGCGCGCCGCCCAAGGCCGAGACCACGACCGTCGCCAGCTCGGGAAAGCTCGACCCGACCGCCGCCACGACCGACCCCTGGACGACCTGGGGTAGCCCGTAGTACTCCGAGAGCCGCTCGCTGGCGGATTCGAGCCAGGAGCTCCCGAGCCAGACGGCACCGGTCGTGACGATGACGACCACGACAGCCAGCCCGACGGATTCGACCATCGGGCGCATCTCGACGGGGCAGGCAAGTAGGCGTTTTGGGCTGGCGCGGCGCGGGACCCTGTCGTCGCCGCGCGACTGCGGGCGCTCTCGGCGGCGGACGACCGAGTCAGTACTCCCGGATGTCGACGACCCTCTTCGTCTCCTCGTGAGTGAGGTCGCCGTCGGCCGAAACGACCGGCGCGTCCAATTCACGCCCGACCGCTGCGATCAGCCCGTCGAGCCCGTCCAGATACGGACCGCCCGATCCGACTTCGTCCGCGATTTCGCCCGCTGTCACTGCCGTTCGCCCGTCCACCTCGTACTTCTCTCCCCACGAGAGGTCACCGCGAGCGCCGGCAACGTCGCCGTTCGGGAGGTTCCCTTCGCCGACGAGTGCCTCGGCGTAGGCCGGAACGGGCATCACCCACCGTTCGTTTTCCGCCCCGTTCGACTCGTAGAACTCTCGCGTCGCTTCGACGCCGTCGAGGTAATCGATGAGAAACGTCGCGTCGAGAACCTTCATGCGCCGTTCTCGGCTCGCTCTCGCATCCGCTCTTTCCGCTTTTCTTTCGCCTTCCGACGACCCTCGCGGACGCGCTCGGCCTCCTCGTCGGACCATCGTCCGAACCCGTCGTAGAAGTCACCGGTACTGTCCTCGTCGAGGACACGCTCTAGCACGTCGTTGTAACTCTCCCCCTCGCGACGAATGCGATCGAGTTCCCGTTTCACGCGCTCAGTCACTCGGATCTGCTCGTCGGCGGTCGCCATCAGTACGTCAACGTTGCTGTCGACGGGATTTAGATGTTCGGCCGGGCGTCACTTCTCCCTCGCGACTCCCACGACCGCGAGTGAGAAACGACTTTGCCGCGGGGGCGAGAGGGTCCGCCAATGACCTCTGTGAAGGAGTTCCGGGTGGAGCAGCCCGCCACGGCCGACGAGCTGGGCCGCGGCGCGTTCGTCTTCACCGACGACTACTCGGTGTTCGACTGGGGGAAGATGCCCGACGAGATCCCCGACAAGGGGTGTTCGCTCTGCACGATGGGCGCGTTCAACTTCGAACTGCTCGAATCCGAAGGGGTACCCACCCACTACGAGGGCGTCGCCACCGACGCGACCGACGGCGCCGTCTCGCTCGACGAGGCGCTCGACTCCGGCGCGGCGCCCCGCGAGATGGTCATCGAACTCACGCAGGTCCCCGACCTCCCCTTCGAGGGCGAGGACGCCGAGGACCCGAGCGGCTACGACTACGACGCCTACCACGCCGACGCCGGCGAGAACTACCTCGTCCCGCTGGAGATCGTCTTCCGCAACCGCGTCCCCGTCGGCTCCTCGCTCCGCTCGCGCACCGACCCCGCCGACCACGGCCTCGACTTCGACGAGTGGCCGGACGAGGCCGTCGACCTGGACGACCCCGTCGTCGAGTTCTCCACCAAGTACGAGGAGCAGGACCGCTATCTCGCCGGCGAGGAGGCCGACCGCATCGCCGGCACGGCGAGCATCGACGACCTCGAATCGGTCGCCCGCGAGGTCAACCGGGTCGTCACTGACCGCGCCGCCGAGGCCGGGCTGACCCACGAGGACGGCAAGATCGAGTGTCTGTACTACGAGGGGGAGATCCGCGTCGCCGACGTGGTCGGGACGTTCGACGAGAACCGCTTCTCCTACGAGGGCCAGCAGGTCTCGAAGGAGGTCGTCCGCCAGTACCACAAGCGCACCCAGCCCGAGTGGGTCGAGGCGGTCTCGGCGGCCAAGGCCGAGGCCGACGAGCGCGGCGTCGCCGACTGGAAGTCGTTGTGCGACCGCCAGCCCGAACCGCTCGCCGAGCGCGTGGTCGCCGCCGCCCGCGATCTGTACTGCGCCGGCACCAACGCCTACGTCGGCCGAGAGGTCTTCGACGCGCCCTCGCTGGACGCGGCCATCGACACGGTTCGAGACCTCTGACCGCTCGCCGAAACCCATGACAGCGCAGTCGGATGCGGAACGGCGGACGACCCACCCACCGGAGACGGACGGGCGGTTTCCGGTTCCGCTGCGCGGGGTCGCCGTCGACGCCGAGACTCGCTGCGGTCACTACGACGACGCGGTCGACGTGGTCGCGATCCGATTCTCCTGCTGTGACTGCTACTACCCCTGTTTCCGGTGTCACGAAACGCTCGCCGACCACGAGCCCGAGCGCATCGCCCGCGAGTCGTTCGACGACCCGGGAGTCCTCTGCGGTGTCTGCGGCGAGAGACTCTCGGTCCGCGAGTACCTCGACTGCGACGACGCCTGCCCGGCCTGCGGCGCGTCGTTCAATCCCGGCTGTCGTCGCCACCGGGACCGATATTTCGCTGTCGAGGAGTGACCCCGCTCCGGAGACCGATCGCGCGGTCGGCCACCGACACGTGCGAGCCGTAGCTTCAAGTACGGGAACGGGACCAGCCGGTCCCGTGACCTGAGTTCCGTCGCAGAGCGTTCCGCGAGAGCGCGACACATCGCTCTGCGTCCGTCCGTGTCGCCTGTTCGCCAGAGAATCGCCGAGCGTCGACCGGAGAGCCGTTCGCGGTCAGTCGTCGGCTTCGGCTTCCGGTTCGTCCTCGCCCTGATCGGCGACGTACTCACCGAGGCCGTCGATCGGGCGGTCTGGGTTGGCCTGGTCCAGATCGCGGGGGGCGCCCAGCTGCGCGTCGGTGTCTTCGGGGTCGCGCAGTTTCGTCCGCCCGCGGTGGACGGTTACCTCGTCGGTGAGATGCAGGTCGATGGCCTCCAGCAGCGCCTCCGCTTCGAGGGGCTGACCGATCTCCTGGAGCTCCTCCTCGGTAGCGTCGTCGGGGACGTTGAACGCCCGCTGGGTGATGATCGGGCCCTGGTCCAGGTCCGTCGTCACGTAGTGGGCGGTGACGCCCGCGATGCGGACTCCTTCCTCGATGGCCTGCATGTACGCCGACGCGCCGGGGAACGACGGCAAGAGCGAGGGATGGACGTTGATGATGCGGTCCTCGTAGCGGAACACCACGTCCGGGCTGAGGATGCGCATGTACCGCGCCAGCACCACCAGATCGGTGTCGTACTCCGCCAGGAGGTCGAGCAGTTCGCTCTCGTCGGGCGTGCCCTTCTCGTCGCCGATGTCGTGGAAGGGCACGTCGTACTTCTCGGCGAGCGGCTGCAGGTCGGAGTGGTTGCCGATGACGACCTCCACGTCGGCACCCAGGTTTCCGCTGGCCCACGCCTCGAAGATCGCCTCCAGGCAGTGGGACTCCTTGGTGACGAGGACGGCGATCTGCTGGGTCTCGCGGTCGTCGGGGAACCGAACCTGCACGTCGACGCCGAGGTCGTCGCCGAGGTCGTGGAGCTTCTCCCGCAGGGTCTCCTCCTTGACGATCATCTCGGAGGTGTCGACCCGCATCGTCATGCGGAAGACGCCCTCGCGGACCGCCTGGTCCAGATCCTCGATGTTGATGTTGCGCTCGAACAGCGTCGAGGTGATCTCCGCGATGAGCCCCGTGTCGTCGTCGCCGACGACGACGATCTCGGTCAGATCGCTGGTCACGGCGACCACCGACGGGACGCCGACGAGCGAGTGTGCGAACGGACAGTCATCGGGTAACGCTGACGGGCGTCTGTGCCTAAAGCGTTCTCGTCGCTCGCCGTCGCGTCACACGGGTCGGCCGCTCCGGGCGGTCCGCCGGTATCAGCGATGGATCGCGTACGCAGAGAGTTATTACGCTGGAGTCGAAACGATGGGCAGAGACGGACATGCCCGAACTGATTGTGTTGTGCGTCGACGCCGACGAGACCGAGTGCGCGGCTACGCGCGAGGCTCTCGTCGCGGACGGCGAAGTCGAGGTAACGGTGGCCGACTCGGTCGCTGCGGCAGGCGACGCCCTCGAAGCCGGGGGCGTCGACTGCGTCGTCACCGACTACGACCTCCCGGACGGGACCGGCCTCGACGTCGCCGCGCTGGTCCGGGAGACGACGCCCGACACGCCGTGTATCCTCTTTACCGACGCGTCGCCCGACCGGATCGACACCGCCGACCGCGAGGACGTGGTCGTCGAGTACCTCCCGCGGGACACCCCCGATGCCCGGGAAGCGCTGGCTCGCATGGTCGGCAACCTCGTCAGCCAGCGCACGCAGGTCGGCTACCCGCTCCCGACGCGGGAAGACGAGCGGCTCGCCGCGCTCGAACAGTACGACCGTCCGGGCATGGCGGCCGCCGACGCGTTCGACCGGCTGACGGCGCTCGCCCGGGCGCACTTCGGCGTGAACGTCGCCTTCGTCGGTGTGATCGACGCCCACGAAGAGCGCTTTCTCGCCTGCGCCGGGGCCTCCTGGGAGACGCTCTCCCGCGAGGACTCGATGTGTACCCACACGATCCTCCGGGACGACCTGATGGTCGTCGAGGACACCCACACCGACGACCGGTTCGCCGACAACGACCGCCTCGACGAACTGAACATCCGCGCCTACGCCGGCGTCCCGCTGGAGACGCCGCGCGGCGCGACGATCGGCGCCTTCTGTCTGACTCACGACGAGCCGCGCTCGTTCACCGACGACGAACTCGCCGACCTGCGGCGATTCGCCGACGAAGCGATGGACCAGCTCGAACTGCGTCGCCAGCTCAACGGGTCCGGGGACAGCCACGAGACGGACGGCGACGAGCGCGACGCGGCCGAACACACGGAGACGGGGACGGGGACCGGAGACGACGGCGGTGATGGCCCGTGAGCCTGCAGGAGACGACGTACACGTTCGAGAGCCTGCCCCTGCGAGGCGTCGAGACGGGGACCAACATCCTCGTCACCGGGCCGGCGCTGGGCGGCATCCGCGAGCTGACGATGCGGATGCTCCTGCGCCGGCACTCCCGCGAGGGGACGCTGTTCATCGCCGCCGACGTCGACGGCCGCGAGACGCTGTCGGCCTACGAGGCGCTCGGGGGCGATCTGGACTTCGCGCGGGTCGGCGTCGTCGACTGCACGGAGAACGGGGCCGACGACGAGAGCTGCAACGTCCACGCGGTCGGGAGCCCGGCGGACCTGACCGGCGCCGGCATCGAGTTCTCCTCGCTGTACGAGCGGATCCACGAGAACGGCGCCGCGCGGGTCCGAACCGGCGTGTACACGCTCTCCCCGTTCGTCGTCTACGCGCCCGCCAAGTCCGTGTTCCGCTTCGTCCACACGCTGACCGGCCGCATCCGCACCGCCGACGGCCTCGGCGTCTGCGCCATCGACCCCGACGCCGTCGACGACCAGACCCTCTCGTCGATCGCCCAGGCGTTCGACGGCCAGGTCGAACTCCGCGAGGTCGACGGCCAGCGCGCCGTCCGCGTCCGCGGCCTGCCCGACCAGCCCGACGGCTGGCAGCCCGTCGAGTTCGACGCCGCCTGAACCCCGGGCGCCGGTGACCGCCCGCGGCCGCTCGTACCACTTCAGGTCCGACGCGGCGCCGACCGGGGCGAGTCAAAACCGTTTTCTCCCGGCGCCGCCGCCACTCAGGTGATGACTGCCTACACCGCGACGGTCGAGGTCCGCCTGAAACACGGCGTGCTCGACCCCGAGGCGGAGACGACCGGCCGCGCGCTCGAACGGCTCGGGTTCGAACTCGAGGACCTGCGGGCCGCCGACCTGTTCGAGGTCGACCTCGACGCCGAGAGCGCCGACGGCGCGGCCGAGCGCGCCGGCGAGATGGCCGAGCGCCTCCTCGCCAACCCGACCATCCACGACTACGAGGTCACCGTCGAGGAACGATGACCGTCGCAGTCGTGCAGTTCGGCGGGTCCAACTGCGACCGCGACACCGTCCAGGCGCTCGCCCATCTCGGTATCGACGCCGAACTCGTCTGGCACGAGGGCGGCCTGCCCGAGGACACCACGGGCGTCGTCCTCCCCGGCGGCTTCTCCTACGGCGACTACCTCCGCGCCGGCGCGATGGCCGCCCGGTCGCCCGTCATGAGCGAGGTCCGCGAGGCGGCCGATTCCGGCACGCCCGTCCTCGGTATCTGCAACGGCGCCCAGATCGGCTGCGAGTCGTCGCTGACGCCCGGCGCCTTCACCACCAACGAGAGCGCCCGCTTCCAGTGCGAGCGCGTCAACCTCCGCGTCGAGAACGCCGAAACGCCGTGGACCAGCCACTTCGAGGAGGGCGAGGTCGTCGAGTTCCCCATCGCCCACGGCGAGGGCCGCTACGAGATCGACGACGATCGGCTGGACGAACTCGAAACCGACGACCGAGTCCTCTTTCGCTACTGCGACGAGGACGGCGAGGCCACCCCCGAGGCGAACCCCAACGGCTCGAAACACAGCGTCGCGGGCGTCCTCGGCGAACGGGACTCCGTCGCCGTCCTGATGCCCCACCCCGAGCGCGTCTCCCTGCCCGACATCGGGCGCACCGACGGCCAGGGCGTCCTCCGCGCGTTCGGCGAGTAGCGCTCAGCCGTCGCCGCTCGTCCGTTCCCCGGAGTCGCGCTCCTCGCGCAGCTCCTCGACTTCCGCCTCCAGTTCTTCGATCCGTTCGTCGTCCCCGGAGTCGGTGACGCGACGGACGAGGTAGACGACGCCGCCGATCACGCCGGCGACGATACCGAGATTCACGAGGACGACGATCAGCTCCGTCAGCCCGAGGATCAGCAGGGGGACCATACCGGCGATCTGTTCGGTGCGCGACTTGTATCTGTGGGGTCAGCGCGGCGCCCGCTCGCCGCGGTTCCGACGGTTCACTCCCTGTCGAGCGCCAGCGCGGCCTCGTACACTTCGCGGGTGTGGTCGGGGTTGAACACCTCCTCGGGCAACGACCCCAGCCAGGCCGCCTCGGTGATCTCCTCGTCGGGGTCGCCCAGGTCCCCGCCGTCGGCCACCGCCGGGTCGGTCGCGCGACACAGGAAGTGGACGAACGCCATCTCGACGCGGCGCTCGCCGTCCCCGTCACGCTCGCCGCCCCCGTCGGCGGCGGCCTCGCAGGTGACGACGCTCTCGTCGACGCCGACGGGTCGCACGGGCTCGACCGCGACCCCGGTCTCCTCGCGCACCTCCCGGACGACCGCGTCGGCCAGCCCCTCGCCGTCTTCGACCGCGCCGCCCGGGAGCGTCCACTCCGTGGGATACGCCTCGTTGCGGATGGCCAGCAGGCGCTCGCCGTCGAGGACGACGCCCGCGACGCCCCAGCCCGACCGGAACACCTCGGCGTCGCGCAGTTCGTCGAACCGCTCGGCGTCGACCGCGTGGCGTTCCCGCCGGACGACAAGGTCGTCGTAGCGCCGGCGCGGGTCGGTCCGCTCCATGGCCGTCCGGTTGCCTCTCCCGGCCGATAATCCCATCGGACCGCGACACCTGCGGGTCGTCAGTCGAGACCAGAACGGTCGAATATCCGACATCGACTACTCGGCAAGCATGGTTTCCCGGGCGGTGCAGATCGAGCCGGTGGACCGGTGGACGACGGGACCCGGAACGGGGGCGACGGTCAGTCGCCGCCCTGGTCGAGCATCAGATTCCGGAGCACGTCACCGTAGGCCGGGCGGGTGACCAGTACGCCGATGAGGACGCCGACGATGGTGACGATGGCGAAGCCCTGCAGATCCCCGAGCGAGAGGAAGGCGAGCGGGCTCATGGCGATGATGGTCGTCACGGCGGCGGCGCCGATGACCCAGAACGCCTTGCGGAAGCGGCTCTGGAACACCCTGCCGGTGGCGACCTGTCCCTCGTCGAGGATCTCGTCGGCGATGATCAGCAGGTCGTCGACCCCGGTCCCGATGACGGCGATGAACCCGGCGATATACGAGAGGTTCAGCGGGAGGCCGATGGCCGCGGCGAACCCGAGCAGCAGGTACACCTCGGCGGCGGCGGTCGCCAGCATCGGGAGGGCGACGCGGGGGTCCCGGTAGCGCAGGAAGACCGAGCCGCTGACCGCGAGCCATGCGATCAGGCCGGTCAGCAGCGCCTGCCACTTGAACCGGTCACCGAGGCTCTGCTGGAGGAACAGGACGGTCCCGTTCTCGACGGCCAGCCGCGTCGGCAGCGCACCGGCCCGGAGGTTGACCTGCAGGCGCTGGGCCTCGTCGGTCGACCGCGTCTGCATGACGAACGACGGCGCCGTCACGAACTCGCCGGACTCGATGTCCTCCGCGAGGCCCGGATCGAGGCCGGCCGCGTACACGATCTCCCCGTCGACGGTCGTGTACAGACAGTACCCCGGATCGTCCGGGCTCTGGCGGTACCGACAGCTCTGCGGTCCGGTCGCCTCGCTGGACGTGAACCCGAGGTCGACGAGGTCACGGGAGTAGTTCTGCGCGGCGTCTTCGGTCAGCGTGATCGGGACGATGGGTTGACCGCCTTCGGTCACGTCCGCGAGGCCGATCTGGGAGTTCTCCAGCTGGCGGTTCGTCAGTACCGTCTGGTTGCGGTAGACGGTGCCGTTGTCGGTGTCGACGGGGCGGGTGGCGACGATGGTGACTGCGCCCTCGTCGCCGATGAGGTTGAGCACCTCGGTGGTGTTGGCGTTGGGCACGTCGACGACGACGTAGTTCTCGCCGGTCGCCGAGCGCTGGGTCGCCACCTGTCCGCCGCTCAGCCCGCCGCGGTTGATCTTCGCGGTGATCGTCTCCACGGTCTGCTGGCGGGTCTGGGCGGTCACACCGTTCCGTATCGTCGCCTCGTCACCGTCGAGACCCGCTTCCGTCAGCGCCGTCCGGAACCGCTGTTCGCTGACGTTCTCGACGAGCACCTCGACGGCGTCGCCGTTGCCGGTGTTCAACACGACCGATACGTCCCCCGTCGAGACGTTCAACTGGTTGCCAACGGTCTGGCGGATGCTCGACCGCTGGCCCTGTTCGATCTCGAGGTTCTCGGCGGTGGTCCCGACGAGCGGGGCGCGGATGCGCGACCCGCCGGCCAGTTCCAGTCCGAACTGGAGGTTCGTCGGCCCCGTCGCGGCCCCGTACGAGGAGCTGTTGTTCGCGCCGGCGTCGGGCGCCCCCGCCGGGCCGAACAGCGCGAACGTCGACGCGAGGACGAACACGACGAGCATGACGATCCGCCAGTTCTCGCGGAGGTTCATCGGGCCACCCCCTCGTACTTGTACCAGCGAAGCAGGCTCAGGTTCAGCATGTAGGTGTTCATGAGGTCGGCGGTCAGTCCGAACACGAGCACGATCGCGAGATCCGGCAGCAGCGGGATACCGAACAGCGACGAGACGATCCACATGACGACCATCGCGGAGATGGAGGTGATGGTCATCGTCACACCGGTCTGCATCGCGCGGTAGGTGCTCTCGTAGAAGCTCCCGCGCCGGCGGAGGATGTGGTTGTTCAGCAGGATGTCCGAGTCGACGGAGTACCCGATCAGCATCAGCAGCGCCGCCACCGAGCCCAGCGAGAGCTTGATCTGGAAGACGTTCATCAGCGCGAGCGGGATGATGATGTCCGAGAACGCCGAGATGACGACCGCGATGGAGGGAACGAACGTCCGGAACAGCGCGAACACGAGCAGACTCATCCCGACGAAAGCGACGCCGATGCCGATCAGCGCGAGGCGCTGGGCGTCGGCGCCGAAGCTCGCCGACCGCGACTGGACGGAGACGACCTCGTAACCGGCCGACCGGGCCGCCGAGCTGATGGCTTCGGAGTCGGTCTCCTGGGTCGTGACGATGAACTCGTTCGAGCCGGCGATCGGCTGAACGCTCTCGGCGTAGTCGAGGGTCTGTCGGACCTCGGACTGCGAGGCGTCTGTCGCTACCTGTATCTCGGTCCCCCCGGTGAACTCGATCCCCGGCGTGACCGGTGTCCCGGTCATCAGGGTCCACCCCGCGAGGACCAGCAACGCGAGCGCCAGCACGGCCAGCGGTACGGCCGCGAGCTGACGATTAGAGTACCGGTCGTAATCGGGTTCCGGTACTACGAACTCGACCATGCCCGTCGGTGTGCGACGCCGGCCGATAAGCCTTCTCCATTGCGCCGACACCCACGAGCGGGCGACGCCGCCGCCGTCCGCCGGGATCGGCCCGTTCGGCACGCTCCCGACCGCCGGATGGGGCGCGGATCGGTCGGTCGGCACACCCAAAGGCACTTTTTCTTTCGCTCGTTACCACCCACTAACCCGATGTCCCGCAGTCCCTCGCTCCCCGAGCGACCCCGGCTGGAACTCGACCCCGACATGACGCCGTCGGAACGGCTGGGCGCGCTCACCGACCACCACGCACAGCTCGTCAAGGTGAACCGCGAACTCGAAGCGCAGCTCGACTCCGCGCGCGACCGCCGCGAGGAGCTCACCGACGAGGTCGACCAGCTCGAACGCGAGAACGAGACGCTCAAGACCTCCTCGCTGTACGTCGCCACCGCCGAGGAGATCATCGACGACGGCGTCGTCGTCAAACAGCACGGCAACAACCAGGAGGTGCTCACCGAGCTCCCCACGCAGCTGCGCGAGGGCCTCGAAGCCGGCGACCGCGTCGCCATCAACGACTCCTTCTCTATCCAGTCACAGCTCGAGAGCGAGACCGACGCGCGCGCCCAGGCCATGGAGGTCGACGAGTCGCCCACCGTCACCTACGACGACATCGGCGGCCTCGAGGAACAGATCCAGGAGGTCCGCGAGGCCGTCGAGGAGCCCCTGGTCAACGCCGAGCAGTTCGACGAGGTCGGCATCGAACCGCCCAGCGGCGTCCTGCTGCACGGCCCGCCCGGCACCGGCAAGACCATGCTCGCCCGCGCGGTCGCCAACGAGACCGACGCGACGTTCATCAAGATGGCCGGCTCTGAACTCGTCCGCAAGTTCATCGGCGAGGGCTCCCGGCTCGTCCGCGATCTCTTCGAACTCGCCAGCGAACGAGAGCCAGCCATCATCTTCATCGACGAGATCGACGCCGTCGCCGCCAAGCGCACGGAGTCCAAGACCTCCGGCGACGCCGAGGTCCAGCGAACGATGATGCAGTTGCTCTCGGAGATGGACGGCTTCGAGGACCGCGGCGAGATCCGCATCATCGCCGCCACCAACCGCTTCGACATGCTCGACCGCGCCATCCTCCGCCCCGGTCGCTTCGACCGCCTGATCGAAGTCCCCGAGCCCGACGCCGAGGGCCGCAAGCGCATCCTCGAGATCCACACCCAGGACATGAGCCTCGCCGACGAGGTCGACTTCGAGCGCCTCGCCGAGGAGACCGCCGGCTTCTCCGGCGCGGAACTCGCCTCGCTGGCCACCGAGGCCGGCATGTTCGCCATCCGCGACGGCCGCACCGACGTGCGCACCGAGGACTTCGTCGACGCCCTGGAGAAGATCGAAGAGGGCGACGCCACCGAGGGCCAGCCGGTCGCTTTCTACTAGGAGCCATCTAGTTTCCATCTTTTTCGCGGGTGGGTGTCCTCGGCGCGCGAAGCGCGCCTGCGGGCACCCACCCGCCAAAAACATGGGTGAAAAAAAGCCGGACGACTCGCTCACTCCGTTCGCTCGCGTCCGGTGTCTCGCGGAGAGCAGCGACGCGAGGCTCGTCAGAGCTTGTCTCTGACGGAGAACCGCGCCTGCGGCGCGGATGCTCGCGTCACTGCACCGCTCCCACACCGTCAGGACCGCCCCGACAGCGCGACGACCGCAACTGCCGAACCGCTCGCACCCGGTCGTCCGAACTCGGACATCTGTCCGATCACCTTTTAGGCAAATCCTTAGCGTTTGTTTAAGGATCAAAACTAAATAAGAGACGTTCGACCAGGGAAAACGTATTACGGTGACCGAAAACATGGTATCCACCGACACCGACGAGGGGGTAACGTCGGTCCGGACGGACGGACCGGGCTTTCTGACAGAGCGCGACGACCTGGCGGCGGTGCGCGAGGAGGCGGTGGCGTTCGTCAAGGACAAGGTGACGAACGCGGGCGCGCGCGGCGTCGTCGTGGGGTTGAGCGGCGGCGTCGACTCGACGCTGACGGCGCACCTGGCCGTTCAGGCGCTCGGCAGCGACCGCGTGCTGGGGCTCGGGCTGCCGGCACACACCGACGAGGACAACGCACAGGAGGCGCGGACGATGGCCGAGGGGCTGGGTATCGAGTTCCGCGAGGTCGACCTGCGCCCGCTGCTGGACCTGTTCGAGGACCACGTCGCTCCCGAGGTCGCCCCCGACGGGGGACGGCGGGCGATCGGGAACCTCACCGCGCGCCTGCGGATGTGCGCGCTGTACTACGCGGCCAACGCGCGCTCGTATCTCGTCTGCGGGACGGCCAACCGCTCGGAGCTGCTGCTGGGCTACTTCACGAAGTACGGCGACGGCGGCGCCGACCTGTTCCCGCTCGGCGACCTCTACAAGACGGAGGTGCAGGCGCTCGCCCAGCAGGTCGGCGTCCCGCGGCGGATCGTCGCCAAGGAGCCGACGGCGGATCTCTGGGCCGGCCAGACCGACGCCGAGGATCTGGGGGCTCGGTACTCGGAGATCGACCCGGTCCTCCGTCGGGTCGT
Source organism: Halosimplex pelagicum (assembly GCF_013415905.1). Taxonomy (GTDB): domain Archaea; phylum Halobacteriota; class Halobacteria; order Halobacteriales; family Haloarculaceae; genus Halosimplex; species Halosimplex pelagicum. Next base: position 996,976 of record NZ_CP058909.1, read on the forward strand.
CGACCGCAGCGAGCGCGTCGAGGACGCCCTCGACGAGGTCGACGCGAGCCCCGAGACCGCCGAGACCGTCGCGCGGCTGTACGTCGACTCGCTGCACAAGCGCGCGGTCCCGCCCACACCGGGAATCGACGACCGGGGGACCGGGTCCGGCGGGTCGCACCCGCTGCACCTCGCGCCGATGGCGAGCGGGCTGTGACCGGGGCCGCGAACCGATGTCACTCGACGGGCCGTGACCGCTGCGGCGGGCGGGACCGCCGCTCGACCGGAAACGAAACCCCTTAGCGCGCGAGTCGACGATGCGGAGGTATGAGCACCATCCGGGTCGCGTGGGGGTCGGCCACCGGCCCGACGGCGATGTCGTCGTTCGACGCGGCGTTGGCCGAGGCGGGCGTCCACAACTACAACCTCGTGACGCTCTCCTCGGTGATCCCCGCCGAGGCCCGGCTCGACCGCGTCGGCACCGCGCCCGACCTCGGACCGACCGGCGAGGCGCTGTACGCGGTCGTCGGCCGCGAGACGCTCCCCCCGGGCGCCGACGGCGAGGCCTGCGCCGGCCTCGGGTGGGTCCGCAGCGAGTCTGGCCGGGGGCTGTTCTACGAGGCCAGCGGCACCGACCCCGAGGCGGTCGAGTCGGCGGTCGAGGCGGGCCTGCGCCGCGGGACGGAACTGCGCGAGTGGACGTTCCGCGCCGAGCCCGAGGTGGTCGTCGAGTCGACGCCCGCCGACCCGGCCGACCACGCGACGGCGGTCGTCGTCGCGGCCTACGGCGGTAGCGAGTCCTTACTGGACTGACCGGGCGCGGTGACGCCGGCACAGACCCGGGCAGCCACGATCGATCGTGTGAGAAGGCAAGGAGTACGCCTCTCCCAGGGGTTAAGACCCTGGGCCGCTTACGGCCGCGGAAGAGCCCAATGTACGGAAATTCGCCGCTCGGCGACGACGGGTTGGATCCGGAGACGCTCTCGTCCGACCAGCGCCGCCAGCTGGAGCGGGACCTCTCGCGAGTCGCCCAGCAGACCCGGGAGCTCCTCCCCGAGGAGTTCGTCGTCGGGTCGGACCTGACGGCCGGCTCGGACGGTCCCGAAGCCACCGTCGCCGTCCGCCCGCCGGTCGGCCCCGTCGTCTCCGCGGGCTACACGCCCGAGGAGGCCGACGCGACCATCACCGAAGACGAACAGACCGACCTCGCGCAGGGACTGGCCGCCAGCGCCGCCCTCCAGGTCAAACAGGCGCTGTCGGGCAGTACGAGCCCGACGGCTCGATAGCCCCGAGAGACGCCCGCGACCGCGGTCGCCCTTCAGTTCTCCCCGACGCCGGCCGGCGGATTGTAGAACAGCGCGTAGCCGACCGTCCCGCTGGCCGGGACGCTCCCGACGGCCAGCGCGGTCCCCCACGACCACGACAGCACCGCACCGGCGAGCGCCGCGAGCGCCAGGATCGCCGGGATCAGCGCCAGTATCGCGTCGTGGACCGACACCACACCGCGCGCGTCGCTCGCCACTGATCGAAGCACGTGTCAACCGTCGAGCGTGACGTAATTAAATGTTATTACTGCGTGTGCGTCGGTGGTAGGCGCTCGGGGCCGGGTGTCGAGCGGCGACGGGCGGTCAGTCGTCGCGGAAGCGACGCTTGCACCCTCGCGAACAGAACGAGCGGATCGCGCCGCGGGCGTCGTCGAAGGCGACGGGGTGCCACCGCGAGTCGTCGATGGGGCGGCCGCAACGGTCGCAGGTCCGTGCGGCGTCCGGCTCTGTCACGCGGTCGGGCATGGCTCACGGCTGCCAACTTCGCTCGCCCGCGACGGGGGCCTCGTCGGTCTCCGAGACGCGGATCTCGTCGGGACCGCCGACGACGACCTCGTAGCCCTCGACCGCGAACCGGACCGTGAGATCGGCCGTCTCGGCCCGGCTGCGCGCGTACAGCCCCTCCAGTGCGTCGGCGTCGACGTAGTCGGCGAGGCAGGTGTCCAGACGGTCCGGTTCGACGCCCTCGGCGTGGGCGATTGCCGTGACGACGCGGGCGACGACGGACGGGCCGCCGGGACCGTCGTCGCGCGTCGCGGAGTTGATCTCGTGCATCCGTACCGATCGGTTGGGGCCGGCCGGGCATGGCCCTGGCCTCGACTGGTGTAGAGAGCGACGCCCGACGGGTTCGATGTGGATAGAACGGCGGCGAGACCGACCGCGAAAGCGCCTGGAAGTGGGGATCCAGAGGATATCGGGCCGGGGGTACGGGGCGGCGGTCAGGCCGCTTCGTCGGCGGGCGTCCCGCCGGCGTTCCCGTCGTCGGCGTCGCCGAACAGCAGCGAGAGGAGGCGGTGCTGGCTCTCGCGGAGGTGGTAGTTGACGGTCGGCTGGGAGACGCCGAGGCTGTCGGCCACCTCCTGTCCGCTGGACGCCCGGGGGCGGTCGAAGTAGCCGCGCTCGTAGGCCGTCCGGAGGACCTCGAACTGGCGGTCGGTGACCAGCGATTCGAACTCGTCGAGGAAGGCGCCGCGGGTCAGCGACCGGGAGTCCCGTTCGCGCCGGGCGAGGAGTTCGACCGACGAGTACCGCTCGCGCAGTCGCTCGACGAACTGGCGGGCGTCGACGTGCGGGAGCAACAGGACCGTCGCCGTCGTCTCCGCCCCGGTCACCTCGATATCGCGCGGGACGGCGCCGAACTCGACGAGTTCGGCCGGGAGCACGGGCCCCGTGACGGTCGCGCGGAAGACGTGCTCGTCGCCGCGGTCGCTGACCGTCTCGACCGTCTCGACCGGCGACCGCCCGGAGCGCTCGCGCAGCGCGGCCAGCGACGCGCCGGGTGCGACGAACGTGATCTCGGTGGCGTCGCCGTCGAGCGGGCGCGTCTCGACGGCCCGGAGCGGGCCCGTCGCCGCCGCGGCCAGCCCCGTTAGGACCGACTCCCCGTCGCCGACGGCGAGTTTCAGCTCCGTCCCGCCGGCCGCGAGCAGGCCGCGCTTCGTCTCGCGGGCGTTGATCCCGTAGGCCACCGTGTCGGCCAGGTCCGCGAGCACGGCGACGGTCCGCTCGTCGAAGGTCCCGGGGCGGTCGGCGTACACCGCGAGCGCCCCGTAGTCGATGTCGTGGACGGAGAGCGGGACGGCGACGGCGGCCGCGAAGCCGGCGTCGAGGCCGGCCGAGACCCAGTCGGCCGCCCGGTCCCGGTCGGCCAGGCTGTCGACGACGGTCGGCTCGCCCGTCGCGAGGGTCGCCACCGCCGGTTCGACGGGCGAGGCGTCGCGGTCGAGCGAGACGGTCTCGAGGTACCTCCCGCCGTCGCCGGCCGCCGCCCGCCGGTCGACGGCCCCCTCGGCGTCGGCGCCCGCGATCCAGGCGAACGCGAAGCGGTCGTCGGCCGTCAGCCGGTCGCAGACGGCCGCCTCGATCTCGGCGCGGGAGGTGGCGCCGACCATCGCCTGGTCCACGTCGCGGATCACGTCGTTGAGCCGCTGGAGCCGGGCGAGGCGCTCGTTGCGCTCGCGCAGGTCCGCCTCGCGGGCTCGCCGGTCCGCCTCGCTCGCCAGCCGGTCGAGCGCCGCCTCGGTCGTCGCGGCGAGCAGGTCGACGAGCTGGCGGCGCCGCTCGTCGAACGCGCCGACCTCCCCGGACGCGGCCACCAGCACGCCGTGGTCGCCGAGCGGGACGACCGCCGCGCTCCGCGCGCCGGTCGACGGCGTCGCGACGCCCTCGCTCTCCCGGAGGTCGTCGAACGTGCGAGGCTCTCCGGAGGCGAACGCCCGCCAGGCGACCGACTCGCGGTCGGCCGGCGGGTCGGGTCCGCCGGCCAGCGCCGTCGCGTCCTCGCCCGACGAGACGACGACGCGCAGCCGGTGGTCGGCGGCGTCGTACGCGAGCAGCGCCACGTCGGCGCCGAGCAGGTCCGGCCCGGCCGCGACCGCCACGTCGCCGACGGCGTCGGTCGTCTCGGCGTGGAACAGCTCCCGGGTGAGCCGGTGGAGGTCGGCGAGCGCGGTGACGCGCTCGCGCCGTTCGAGCGCGACGACGGCGTGGCCGACAGTCTCGCCGAAGCCGTCGAGGACGGCGAGTTCGCGCGACTCGAAGGCGTCCCGGCGGTCGGCGTAGACGGCGAGGACGCCCAGCCGCCGGTCGTCGTGGCGGACGGGGACGACCGCGACCGCCCGCGCCCCCAGGGCGCGCGCCGAGCGCCGCCACGGGTCTGTCTCGTCCCCCGCCCGGCTCGGCTCGCTGTCGGTCCCCACGTCCCGCACGACCTGGGCGTCGCCGGTTTCGAGCGCGCGGGCGCCGGGGTCCGCGGCGGCCGGACCGGTCGCCGCCGGGAACGCCCGGGCCGCGCCGTCGCGCTCGCGACCGCCCCAGGCCGCGGGGACGAGCCGTTCGCCCTCCCGCCAGGCGACCGTCACCGCGCGGTAGGGCTCGTCGGCGGCCAGCCGGTCGGCGACCGCCCGCGCGACCGCCTCGCGCGAGTCCGCGCCGACGAGCGCGTGGTCGACGTCGCGGAGGACCCGATTGATCCGGTCCAGCGCCGACAGCCGGTCGCGCTGCTCGCGGAGCCGTCGCTCGCGGCGCTCGCGCTCGGTCACGTCCCTGACGACGAGCAGGCCGAGGGGGCCGCCCGATCCGCCCGCCGGCACGCGGTCGGTCGGCGACCCGCCGTCCGTCCCCGAGTCGGCGTCGAGCGGGAGCGCTCGCGCCTCGTAGGTCGCCCGGTCGTGCGACAGGTCGAACGACGCCGACTCGCCGTCGAGGGCCGCCCGGCATCGGGGTTCGACCGTCGACAGGACCGCCTCGGGGAGGAGCGCGGGCAGCGACGCGCCCTCGGCGTCGGCCACGGGGCCGTCGCGACCCGGTAGGTCGTCGCCGCCCGCTCGCAGGACGGTCAGGTCGTCGTCGAAGAGGACGACCGCGCCGTCGGGGTAGTTGTCGAGGACCGCGTCGTTCAGCGCCTCGCTCGTCCGTATCTCTTCGAGGAGCGTCTCGCTCCCGGTGTTGTCGTAGAGGGCGATGTGCAACAGCGCACCGAGGCCGACCGTCAGCAACAGGAGCGGGACGACGCTGTCGGCCAGGAACGGCACGAGCCCGACCCGGCCGAGCAGGTCCGCCAGCGCCCACAGCGCGAGGTGGCCGGTCGCGACGACCCAGCTGAACCAGTAGTTGCGAAAGAGCGGCCGCTCGACGTAGAGGCGAGCGGCGAGGGCCGCCGCCGCGAGGAACCCCGCGGCGCCGACCAGCGCGAGAACGGCCAGGAGCGACACCATCTCAGTCACCGTCCCCGGAGAGCGACGGCGAGCCGACGCCCGTTCGGTCCGGGTCGTCGCGCCGGTACTCCCTGTAGCAGTACCAGGCGAACAGGAGCGCGGCCAGCGCTATCCCGACGCCGTACTCGACCGGCGGGAGGACGGCCCAGTCGACCGCCGACGCCAGGAGCGCGGCGGCGCGCCCGACGAGCAGCGCCGTGTGCGCCGCCACGAGGCGAGGCGCGGACCCGTCGAGCGCGTACGCGCGCACCACCGGCGCGTACGCGAGCGTGACGACGAACAGCGCGAACGCGTCGCCGACCGCGAAGGTGACCATACGTATCCCCCCTCCGAAGCCGGGACCGCGGCGTCCACGGACCGCGGGACTCCGGCTCGGTTGCGAGCCGTTGGAACTCGACCGCAAAAGGTTTTCGGCAGTTATTGCCGCTTTGTTCGCCGTTACCGCCCGGGTCGGACGGGCGACGGCCACGCCGGACGGACGGGGACGACGGCGCGGGTATCCGCGGTTAGACGGTGTCGATCCGCCGGTAACGCGACGTTACTTCCCCCAGAAGGGGTCGCGGTTGCGCCGCTTCTCGAGGTACGCGTTGAGCGTCTCGAGTTCGCTGACGGGGATGTCCTCCGAGAGCTCCTGTTCGAGGATCTTCGCGTGTTTCTCGGGGATCTCCGTCCAGAGCTCGTCGCCCTCCTCGATCTGGCGGCCGACCGTGGGGCCGTCGATGGAGACGGCCGCGCGCTCGCCGCGCTTGAGTTCGTCGACGTCCTCGCCCTCGTCCTGGATGGTCTTGAGCAGCCCGACGCGCTCGGGTTCGCTCCCCTCGAACAGCGCGACGTTGGAGTTCCGATGGAGCGTCCCCCCGAGCACCTCGACGCCGACGACGGCGGGGTCGGACTGGCGGAAGGTGTGGTCGTCCAGTATCTGGAAGCGCGCTGGCCGGGTGATGTTGTCGAGCACCTGGTCCTGCTGGGCGCGCTCGCGCTCCTCGACGAACTCCTCGTACTCCTCGACCAGCCGGTAGATCACGTCGTGCTCGAAGATGCGCACGTCCTCCTGCTCGGCCAGGTCGCTGGCGTCGTCGAGCACCTCGACGCCGAACCCGAGGATCGTCCGGTGTTTCTCCTCGTTGGCGGTCTCGGCGACGCGCACGTCGCGGGGGGCGATATCGCCCACCTCGGCGCGGACGATCGGGATCTCCTCCTCCTCGAGCGTCGACGCCAGCGCCTCCAGGCTCCCGAGGGTGTCGGCCTTGACGACGACGCCTTCCTCCTGGGTCTGGACGGCGATGTCGGCGAGTTCGGCCCGGACCTCCTCGACGACTTCGTCCACGTCGCGGTCGCCGACGACGCGGATGGGCGCGCCGGCCATCGCGTCGTCGAGATCCGGCGCGGCGATCTTGATGCCGTCGGCGGCCGCCACGGAGTCGACCTGTTCGAACTGGCCCTCGGTGCGGATCTCCTCCAGCGGGCGCGGGCGAAGGAGGGCGCGCACCTCGGTGACGATGGGGCCCTCGACGCCGCCGACGACGATCTCGTCGTCCGCCCTGATGGTGCCGTCGTAGATGATGGCGTCGACGGTCGCCCCGAAGCCCTGCGTGTCCGTGACTTCGAGGACGGTGCCGGCGGCGGGTCCGTTCACGTCGACGGCCATCTCCTCTTTCATGTAGCGCTGGGAGAGCCCCATCATCACGGTCAGGAGGTCGGGGATGCCCTCGCCGGTCTCGGCGGAGACGGGGACGACGCCGATGTTGTTCTGGAAGTCCTGGACGCGCCAGTACATGTCCGCCGAGAAGTCGTTGTCCGACAGATCGCCGATGAGCTCGTAGAGGTTCTCGTTGAGGTCGCGTTCGACGCGGTCGGTCTGGGCGTCGATGGTCTGCTGGGTCGGCGCGTGGTCGTTGGGGTTCCAGCCGGGGACGGTGTCGATCTTGTTGGCGGCGACGATGAAGGGGGTCTGGGTGCGCGCGAGGATGTCCACGGCTTCGAGCGTCTGGGGCTGGAAGCCGTCGTTGACGTCGACGACGAGGATCGCGATGTCGGCGAGCGCGCCGCCCCGCGAGCGCAGCGTCGAAAAGGAGTGGTGGCCGGGCGTGTCGATGAACAGGAGGCCCGGGAGGTCGAAGTCGGTGGGGTCGACGAGCTCGCCGGCGATCTCGGAGATCACGTCGAGGGGGACGGCGGTCGCGCCGATGTGCTGGGTGATCGCGCCGGACTCGCCCTCGGTGACCGCGGAGCCGCGGATCTCGTCGAGCAGGCTGGTCTTGCCGTGGTCGACGTGGCCGAGTACGGCGACTATCGGTGTCCGAAGCGTCGCTTCGGACTCGTCGTCGGTGTCTGTCGGTTGTGAGTCTGCCATCCTATCACCACAGAAGGTTCGGTTGTCTCGGATCAGCCCCGCAGGCCGGATAAGTGATCTCATCTGCGCGTGAGCGACGGCGATACGCGACGCGTGCGCGACCGACTCCCGACCGGCCGGCGCGGGCCGCCGCCCGGCCGGACCCGGCTACTCGGTGACGGTGAACGAACCGGTCATGCCGACGCCCTGGTGGGGAGCGCAGTAGTACTCGTACTCGCCGGCCGTCTCGAAGGTGACCGAGAGCTCGTGGCCTTCGTCGTAGAGGTCGCCGTCACCGCCCGCCGTCCCGGAGAAGTCCGACCCGCTCGGCGTCGTCTCGGGACGCACGTTGTGCCCGTTGCTGTACCAGACCCAGACGACCGTCTCGCCGGTCGATATCTCGAAGGAGTCCGGCGCGAAGGCGAGTTCCCCGTCGGCGACCGCGACGACCTGCGCGGCCTGCCTGGGCGTCGCCGTCGGCATTGGTGTGGCCGTCGGTGTGGGCGAGGCGGTCGGTGTCCCCGTGGGCGTCGCGGCCGAGTCCGGTGTGGCCGTCGGAGTCGGTTCCTCGGTCGGCGTCGCCGTGGGCGAGGCGGTCGGCGTGTCCGTCGCGGGCTCGTCGGTCGGGGTCGGCGACGGCGTCGCGTCGCCGTCGGTCCGGGGGTCTTCGGCGTCCGTCTCGTCGCCGTCGCCCCCGCAGCCGGCGACGGCGGCGGCGAGCGCGGTCCCACTGAGTCGGAGCAAGCGGCGGAGGTCCATGCGTCCGCTCGGGACCGTCGGGGAATAAACCCCGTGGCGATCGAACCGGTCGTCTCGGGGCGGGCTGGTCGGGTTCCCGGCGGTCGATCACTCGGTCACGGTGAACGAGCCGGTCATCCCGAGGTCCCGGTAGGGGTAGCAGCGGAACTCGTACTCGCCGGCGACCTCGAAGGTGTGTGCGAAGGTGTGTCCCTCCTCGTAGGTGGTCTCGTCCCCGCCGGCCGTCCCGGTGAACGTCGATCCGCGGGGTCGGGCGGTCGCCTGGACGTTGTGCCCGCTGCTGTGCCAGACCCAGACGACCGTCTCGCCGGTCGATATCTCGAACACTTCGGGCTCGAACTCGGCTGACCCGTCGCCGACGGCGACGACCTGGGCGGCCTCGTCGGGCGCCGGCGTGGCGGTCGCCGTCGGCGTGGCGGTCGGGGTCGCCGTGGCCGTCGGCGTCGGGTCCGGCGTCGGACTCGCCGTGGCCGTCGGCGTCGCGGTCGCCGTCGCCGCCGGTCGCTCCGACGACGCCGGGTCGTCCGGCGTCGCCGTGGTGTCGTCCGACCCCAGCCCGCACCCCGGGACGAGCCCCGCGAGCGCGACGGCGCCCGCCCGCAGCAGACGTCTGCGATCCATGGGAACTGCGTTGGACGAGGACCGGCATAATCCCGGTGGTTCCGGCGACTGCGGGCGTCGGCGGGGGCCGGCGACCGCGACGGCGGGCGTCACGCGGCCGTCAGACGCCCCGTGGCGTTTATGGGGTCTGACTCGGTAGTCGGGAGCATGGCCGAGATACTCGCCGAGAACCTCTCCGGCAAGGCCGTCACCGGGACGGACGGCGCCGAGATGGGGATGCTGTACAACATCACGATGGACCTGGAGACGGGGCGGCTTCAGAACCTCATCATCGAGCCCAACGAGCACCTCGACAACTCGCAGTTCGAGGTCGACGAGCAGGGACACCTCCTCGTGCCCGTCGACCGCGTCCAGGCAGTCAAAGACCAGATGATCGTCCAGCGCTAAATGTACGTCCTCGACGCCTCGGCTTTTATCAACGAGTATCACACGACCGAACAGCAAGCCACGGTGCCGCTCGTCCGCGAGGAGCTCGAAGACGAGAGCGCCTACCGCTACGACGCCATGGAGGGGTCGGGGATGCACATCCACATCCCCGAGGAGGAGACCGTCGAACGCATCGAACGCGCCGCCCGCGAGACGGGCGACCTGGAGACCCTCTCGGAGACGGACATCCGGCTGGTCGCCGCCGCGTTCGAACTCGACGGCCGCCTCGTCACCGACGACTACGCCATGCAGAACGTCGCCGAGAAGTTGGAGGTCGCGGTCGAACTCATCGCCCGCGAAGGGATCTCCGAGCAGCGCGACTGGCGTTTCCAGTGTTCGGGCTGCGGCCGCGAGTTCGACGAGAACCACGACCGCTGTCCGGTCTGCGGGAGCGACCTCTCCCGGAAGAACCCGGCCTGAGCCGCCGCTCGGAACCCGGTTCGCCCCGAGACTAGCCCCACCGAGAGCGGCCGCTGTCCGGTCGACTACACCCCCACCCACCCGCTACGGTGCCTGTTCTTCCAGATGGTCGAGCCCGGTGTCGACGAGCTGCCGGAGTACTTCCTCCTCGGTGAGGTCGTACTGCCGGGCGATCGCCTCGATTTCCCGGGCGCGGTCGTCGTCGCAGACGACCGTGTAGCGGGTCGGCATACACCCCGTGTTTCCCGCCGGATCGCTTAATAACCCGTCAGACGGCCGTCCGACGCGGTTCCCGGTCGGTCGAATGGGGACCGCTCGGTCGCGGTCGGACGGGGCCGCCACCGCTCAGACGACGCCGGTGGCCTGGAAGTACTGCAGGAGGAAGCTCATCGTGTTCCAGCAGCCGTGGACGACGATGGGGACGACGATGTTCTCGGTGAGCTCGTACACCGCGCCGAGGACGACCCCCAGCGCGGCGGCGAGCGCGAGCGACGAGACGATGCTGCCGTCCGACCCGAGCAGGGCGAAGTAGTGCATCGCGCCGAAGACGGCGCTGGCCAGCACGACCGCCGGGACGGCGCCGTAGGCCCGGCGAAAGAGCCCCTGGACGATCCCGCGGAAGAGCAGTTCCTCCGCGGGCGCGACGAACAGGAAGGTGACGGGGATCAGGTAGAGGAAGCGGACGGGGTCCCGCTGGCCCTGGGTGATGACCTGGTTGGTCGCCGTGTCGACGCCGGCGGCCTGGATGACCGCCGACAGCGCCGACGCGATGGCGAACAGGCCGACGAAGCCGGCGACGACCCAGCCCAGGTCCCGCAGCGACGGGACGGCGGCCCGGAAGAACTGCTCGTCCGAGCGCCACCCGAGGTAGAGACCGATGACGGCGAAGAAGCCGACGAACTGCGTGGCCGTCAGGGCGGCGTAGGCCAGCGGCGGCAGCGTCGCCATTGACTCGACGTCGAAGCCGAGCGCGCCCAGGACCGACCCCGCGCCGGCCAGCAGGAAGGTTCCGGCGATGAAGGCCAGGACAACCAGCGCTATCGAGTGAAACAGGCTCTCGACGCGAGTCTCCATGTCGGCGACGCGGTAGTACTCCGATCCCATCTGCGTGGCCGCCGGTAGGTCTCCCACGGGTTTGACTGCACCGGTCCCGACGAGCGCGATCAGTTCGGCGTGTGAGTGGAGTCGTTGGTTCTGGTCGTTCTGGTGCGGACGAAATGAGCACGACAGCGACCGCAGTGGACAGCAGGCGATGAAAGCCCTCATCGCGCTCGCTCGGAATCGGATCGACCGTACTCGACGGAGGCAGCACGCGATGAAAGCCCTCGCCACGCTCGCGGTCGCTGACCGGGATATCCGCGCTCTCCGCACGGCCCGCGCGGATAGTGCCCGCTCAGGCGACTGAACTGCACGCGAGCGCGCCTCGCCCTTTCAGTCCACCAGGACCGCGACCGCAGATGGCCTCGAACCTCCCCAACCTCTTGCGCTCCGCGCGCCTACGGCGTGCGGTGCTCATCCCTCGCGCGGCTACGGTCGCGCGCATGAAAGCGCGCGACAGCGCGCGCCGACCGCACCGCAACCGCTCACCGCAACAACCATCACCTGTCCTGTACGCCAGCGGTGACGTTGGTCGGGGCTCCTTCGCTCGCCGGCTACTCCACGACGAGTTCGGTTTTCTCGGCCACCGCGTCGGCCTCCTCGAAGTCGCCGCCGCCGAGCAGGCCACGCGCGGCCTTCTTCCCCCACTCGACCGCGGGTTGGTCGAACGTCTCGACGCCGTACAGTTCGCCCGCCAGCACGCAGGCGGCCTCCATATCGAAGAGGAGGCGTCCGACGCTCTCGGCGTCCATCGCGTCGAGCTCGATCCGGACCGACGGTCGCTCGGCGGCGGCGAGGCTCGCTTCGGTCGCCTCGAACTCGGCGTCGAGCAGGGTTCCCAGATCCTGGCCACCGAGGTATTCGAGGTCGGCCACGTCCGTCTCGGGGATCGCGCAGTCCGGTCGCTCCGCGGGGCGGACGACGGTGACGAGCTTGTCCCGCGGTCCCGCCCGATAGAGCTGGAGCTGGGAGTGCTGGTCGGTCGCGCCGAGCGCGCGGGCGGGCGTCTGGCCGCCGCCGTCTTTCCCGAGGCTCTCGGCCCACAACTGGGCGAACCACTCCGCGAACGACTCCAGCCCCTCGACGTAGGGCATCATCGCGTTCACGCTCGCGCCCCGCTCGTCGAGCGCGTAGGCGACCGCGCCGTAGGCGTAGGCCGGACAGTCGTACAGCGAGTCGGCGAGCGCGTCGGCGCCCGCGCGGCCACCGGCGAGCAGCCCCTCCAGGTCGACGCCCATCATCGCCGCGGGCACGAGCCCGACCGTCGAGAGCGCGGAGAACCGGCCGGGGACGCCCTCGGGCACGTCCAGCGCCGGGAGATCCTCGGTCTCGGCCAGCTCTCGGAGCGGCCCGGCCTCGCCGGTCGTGACGACCGTCTGCTCGCTCCAGTCGACGCCGGCCGACTCCATCGCATCGCGGACGACGAGGAAGTTCGCCAGCGTCTCGGCGGTGGTGCCCGACCGGGAGACGACGTGGACGACCGTCTCCGCCAGGTCGAGGTCGTCGAGCAGGCGATTCACGTGGGCGGGGTCGACGTTGTCGAGCGCGTAGTGGTCGACCGGCGAGTCGCCCGCCAGCGCCTCGGTGATCGTGATCGCGCCGAGCGCGCTGCCGCCGATACCGACGGTGAGGACGGCCTCGGGGTCGAACCCGGCGACGGCGTCCTCGATTTCGGCCGCGTCGGCGCGCTCGGGGAGATTGAGGGCGGCGTAGCCGAAGTCGTCGTCGGCCATGCCGCGGGCGATCCGGTCGTGGGCGTCGGCGACGCGCTCGTCGAGGTCGTCGAGGTCGTCCCTGGAGATCCCCGGGTCGGCCTCGCTCGCCAGCGCGTTCCCGATGTCGACGTTCATGTGCGGATGGTCGCCCGGGTGGGGAATAGTCCTTTTCGACGCGGTCGCGGTGCCGTCCGTCACGGCGCGAACCCGGGGCGCTCCCGGAGGAGCCCGGCCGTCGAACGGGTGGTTTATTCCCGCCCGAACCGAACCCTCCGGGGATGAGCGACGCCACGGACGAAGTGAGCGCGGACGGGGAAGCCGCGTCGGCGCCGAGGGGCGACTCGGACGCCGCGGAGACGTACAAGGGCATCCTCACCGCCTACCCCTACGCCTTCCGAGCGAGCGAGTCGATGGCGTTCCGGATCTACGCGGGCGTCAGCGCGCTGCTGGGCGCCGGGGTCGTCCTGCTGTTCACCTTCGCGATCGTGACCCTGCTGGGCTCGACCGCCGACGCGGCCGGCGGCTCGTTCACCTTCTCCCGGGCCTTCTTCCTGTTCCTCATGCTGCTGGTCGTCGCGCCGCTCGTGGCGCCGGTGCTGTTCGTCGCCCGCCGGCACCGACGAGTGGGGTCGGAGACGCGCTACGACCGACAGCTGGCCGCCACCGGATACGGGTTCCTCCTGGCGATGTACGTCGCCCTGGTGATCACGACGCCGGCGGACCTGCGGGAGGACCCCGGCGGCGCCCTCGGCTTCGTCGCCGAGTTCCTCTACGGGCTGCCGAACGCGGCCGCGGTCGTCCCGCCGGTCGGCGCGGCGCTTCTGATCTACCTCTCCCATCGCCAGTTGCGGTGACCGCCGGGCGGTCTCTCGGCTCCTTCGCGATGGCGGGGGAGCGACGCGGCGAGCCGCCGTCGAAACGGGGAAAACCCCCGACGCGCTACGGACGCCCATGAAGACCGGGACGTTCGTCGTTACGGAGGCCGACGCGGAGTCGGCGGTACTGCGCGACGTGAGCGACGGCCAGATCCACACGCTCGGGAGCAATCCCGGCCTCGAAGTCGGCGTCGCCGTCGAGGGGACGCTCGCGCCGGAACCGCCGATGGACGTGGTCTGGACGGTCGAGGAGATCGACCGACAGTTCACCGTCTCCGTCGAGGAACACGACGAGCCCCCCACGGAGCGGGCCCGCGAGACCGCCGCCGACCAACCCGTCGGCGAGGTCACCACCCACGAGCGCGCGGGCACCGGCGAGGTCCACGTGCTGACCGTGCCTGAAGACTCGACCGACAGCGCCGTCGCCGACGTGCGCGACGACGAGGCGACGGTCGAACGGGCCGCCCGCCTCGGCGTCGAACGCGTCGAGATCCGTTCCGAACCCGGCGTGGTGAGCGTGCGGTACCTGCCCTGAGAGACGCCGCTCCGCCTCGATCTACGCCGTCGGCCCGCTCGCGCTCTGGACGCGCCAGCCGCCCTCGACCCCGCAGGCGTCGCGGACCGCGTACTCGATAGTTGTCGACTCGCCGACCCGCCGACCGCCCTCGACCGACTCGATCCGTAGCGGCACGTCCAGCGTGTCGCCGCAGCAGCCGACGCCGGTGAACTGCTCGGTGACTTCCCCCACTTCGACGCGCCCGAGCGTCTTCCGCAGGTACGCGCGGAACGGCGACCCGTCGAGCTTGTCACGACCCCACGTGCTGAGGTCCGAGGGGTAGGAGAGCACGACTCGCCTCGCGGTGTCCGTACTCGCCGCGGTATCCTCCGCCGGTCGCCCGTTCTGTGGACTCATCGGTCTCTGTTGGAGCGTGACGCCGAAAGGAGTTCTGCCGGTCGGCGGGTTCGAGTCGAAACGAAGGGTGTCGGCGGGGGATGAACCGGGGGAGTCGGCTCAGATCAGCTCCTCGAACTCGTCGAGGAACTCGTCGTAGGTGTCGATGGCCGACTGGATCGGGTCCGAACTCGTCATGTCGACGCCCGCCGAGTCCAGCAGTTCGAGCGGGTACTCCCGCGAGCCGCTGGCGAGGAACTCCCGGTAGCGCTCGGCGGCCGGCTCGCCCTCCTCGAGGATGCCCTGGGCGAGCGCGACCGCGGCCGAGATCCCGGTGGCGTACTGGTAGACGTAGAACGCGCGGTAGAAGTGCGGGATGCGCATCCACTCGCGAGCGACGCGGTCGTCGACCGCCGCGTCGGCGTAGTACTCCTCCTTGAGCCCGCCGTACACGTCGTCCAGTCGGTCGGCGGTCAGGACCTCGCCCTGTTCCTCCAGCCGGTGGGTCTCGTGCTCGAACTCCGCGAACATGGTCTGGCGGAACAGCGTCGAGCGGAACCGTTCGAGGTACTGGTTCAGCACGTGGCGGCGCAGCCGTTCGTCGTCGACCACGTCGAGCAGGTGGTGGGTCAGCAGCGTCTCGTTGACGGTGCTGGCCACCTCGGCGACGAAGATCTCGTAGGAGCTGTACACGTAGGGCTGGTGTTCGCTGGTGTACTCCGAGTGCAGCGAGTGGCCCAGCTCGTGGGCCAGCGTGTACATCGACGCCACGTCGTCCTGGTAGTTCATCAGGATGAACGGCTGGGAGTCGTAGGTCCCACCCGAGTACGCTCCGGACTGCTTGTTGTCGGTCTCGTACACGTCGACCCACCGCGAGTCGAGGCCCTCCGCCAGCCACTCCTGGTACTCCTCGCCCAGTGGTTCGACCGCACCCGTGACCCACTCGCGGGCCTGGTCGTACTCCACGTCGGGGCTCTCGCCCTCGACCATCGGGACGTAGAGGTCCCACATCCGCAGCTCGTCGGCGCCGATGGACCGCCGCTTGAGATCGGCGTGTCGCTGCAGCACGTCGAGGTTGTCGTCGACGGTGTCGACGAGGGTGTCGTACACCTCGACGGGGACGTTCGGGCCGTCCAGGGCGGCCTCGCGCGCGGTGTCGTAGTCGCGGGCGCGGGCGAGTTTCACGTCGGTCTTGACGCTGTTCTTGTACGCGGCGGCGATCGAGTTCCGATACTCCTCCCACTCGTCGTAGAACGTCTCGTACACGTCGCGGCGGAACTCCCGGTCGGGGTTCTCCTGCAGCGTCGTGAAGTTGTTGAGGGTGATCCGCCGGGGTTCGCCGTCGGGGTCCTCGACGCTGGGGAACTCCACGTCGGCGTTGACGAGCATGTTGTACACCTCACCGGTCGAACCCAGCACCTCGCCCAGGTCGGCCAGCAGGTTCTCGACCTCCGCCGAGCGGGTGTGGGGTTTCATCCGCAGCACGTCGTCGAAGTAGTGGCCGTAGACCTCCAGGTCGGGGTTCTCGTCGATGTACTCGTCGACGGTCTCCCGATCGAGGCTCTGGATCTCCGGTTCGAGGAAGCTCGCGGCGCTGGAGGCATCGGAGGCGAGCGACTGGCCGCGCGAGGACAGCGCCTGGTAGTGGCTGTCGGCGGTGTCTTCGTCGCTGCGCATCCGCGCGTAGGCGGAGACGTTCGCCACCTCGCGCATGATCGACTCGTAGGTCTCCAGGCAGTCCTGCAGCGTCTCGGGGTCCTCGGTCGCCCGCCCCTCGAACGCCCGGAGGTCGTCGAGCCGGTCCTGTACGGAGTCGAACGCCGCCTCCCACTCCTCGTCGTCGGCGTAGAGCGATTCCAGCTCCCACTTGTACTCCTCGTCGATGTCGCCGCGCTCGGGCACGGAACTCATGGCCCGGAGTTGGCGCCGTCGCGCCGTAAGCCTTTACCGTTTACCTGACCCCCGTATCGCTCGTTCACCACGGATCAGTTTCTTGATCAGATCCCAGACCACTCCGGATACGACGACCTTGGCAATCCAGACCGCCAGCGCTTCTGCCGAAAAGAAAACCACCAGAATAACCAGACTGACTAGGACGACGTCTATCTCCGCGAAGGCGGCTGCGAGACGTCCCGTCGCCAGTCGGTCAATCATCCGCGGGTACCAGTCACTCGGTGGCGGACAGGTGATACAATTCTGATAACGAGGTGAGAACGGACACGAATCTAGAATTTGGGGCGGACGGTAGTGGAGAACGAGGGGAAACTGAGCAGCAACACGGAACTGACGAAGCCGCCTGCGTTCGGTTTCAGAAGCCAGATACGATCCGGCGGTACTGCCGTTCGGGACTCGCGTCCACGCAGGCCGATACGTGTGCCGTTCCTGCTTGCTTGTGCACGACGACGTTCGGTGCCGCACGGTTCAGAGTGAGACAAAGACGGCACACCGCGTCTCTACGTGTGCAGAGACTCCCATCGTACCGTGAACGCGATCGTGGTGACAACTCGTCCGGGCAGCAAATGGATGTCTAAAGCTCCACTTGACGAGTCAAAGCTGGTTCTCGGCGATGGTCCCACAACGATTTCGGACGGCAAATGCGACGTGCCCTGCCGCTCTTATCGCGTCCTGCAATTCGCCGCTCGTAACTGTCCTTCCAGCGGTACGTTCCAGCAGTTCCCACAGATCGACATCGAAGGTCGCTTCGTCGCGTGGATTCGGAATTGCGACGGAACCGTCTCGGATCTCTTCGAGCGTGTAGTAGTTCACGTACTCGGTCCCCGCATTCGCGTTGAGATCGGGTTTGCTTGACACCCGCACGACCGTCGAAACGACCGTTGAGTCGGTTGAACCGGGAGCGCTGGTATCCCGGACCACTAACGGCACGAAATCGATGGGACTATTTTCCGAATCGGGGTGACAGCGAGGCGGGATCTCGAACGTCTCGTACTGCACGTTGTCCCGCTCGAATGTCCCCGCGATCGCCTCCTCCACGACGCCGTAGTGCGATGTGTTTGCCCGAGAGTTGAAACAGAACTCTTCTTTGTTTTCACAGAGGATCGAAAAGTCCGAGAAAGACCGCTTGTCTCGGACGATCTGTTCCTTCTCGAGCGCCTTTCGCCTGATCGACTGCGGGTCGTCCACGACCACGACCTCATCGCCCCACGTACCGTACGGACCTTTCACGACGACACGACGACCGAGTTCCTCGTAGAAGTTCCTGACATCAGAGACCGTCTCGATCCTGGTGAATCGAGGGAGTTCGACCCCTTGTCGCTGATGGACGAGCTGCTTTGCTTCCCGTAAGAGTCCGAGTTTGCCGCTCGTCTCAAATTGTGGGTTCCAGACACCTGTGGGTGCATTGGCGCCTTTGCTCATGGCGTTCACGTCGCTGTCGAGTGCGGTCTGCAGGGGGACCCCCCAGTCGGTGAGATTCACGTAGCCGTCAACCTGAACTTGACCCTGGGCGCGATCGTATGTGATAGTCGAGTCACGCTGTGAGATGCCACGGGCGCCTGCGGTGAGAAACACAGTACAAACAGACTGGAGTTCGGAGATGGTGTCGACGACGGCCTGCTTGTCGCTCACGATCCACCGGTCCTTGTCGACCCACTCATTGTCGCTCGTGTCGAAAACTGACTCCGGAAGGTTGACCACGACGGATCGTTCCGTCCCCGAGACGTTCGACAGGAAGGCACGGGCAACAAGCTCTAAGACGGGTCGGTCCGACTTCTCCTCGTGGATTCGGAGCCCCTCTGGATTCGCGTTGATGTCTCCGAGTAGGTACGGGACGAACGAATCTCTCTCTGTGTTGTACGTGAGCTTCACGTCCGCACTCGTCACCACGTTTGGGAGCGTCCCTCGCCTGCGTTCGGTCGACTCGACTCCGACGATCTCCGTTGTCGAAGCGGAAAGGTCATCCCAGTTCATCGAACTTCCGCTCACGATCGAGATAGATCGACTGGGCCTATTACGGTTCGTTCACGCTTTGGGAAATGAACACGGACGGGAAGTCACGTCGCCCCGAATTGAAGCCAACTGGGACTCCCTTCACGACCCTCGAAGATTTACGGTCCGCAAATTCGTGCGTAGCTCTATCGCTTTTTTGCGGTCTGTTCAGAGGTCCGAGGATTCCCGTAGTCAGAAGATGGTACATAATTATATCTTGAACTATTAGGAGTAAAATAGGACCCGGGGTGACAATCGAAGCAATGCCCAACTATGACCGAAACTCGGGTGCTGAAGACACCGAGTTTGAAATGACCCAGTCGAAGGCCAGGAAGGCCAACGAAATCTTCAGTTGGTTCGGCGGGAGCGAACAACGGATTCAGCTGTTCGCAGACCTCTACGACGGGATTTCACAGGAGGAAATGAAACGGAAGTACAACGATAGCTTCCTGTCTAACCAGCGTGAGAATCTAAACTCGTTTGGATTCTACAGGAAGGACGGTGACACACACCGCCTGACTCCGCTCGGAGAGAAGGTGTACGAACCGTTCATCGAACTGTGCAGACAGGCGCAGATTGTCGAGGAACTCCGTCCGATCCTTCACGCCATTCCATCGGACAGCGATAACACCCCACCGATCGAGGACCTGTATCAGGCAGTCAGACGAGGAGAGGTTCGCGTAGTGGCGGAGAACATGGTCAACGAGTTTGCAGTCCTGACTAGCTACCGGGAGGCGGTCGGCGAATCGCAGACGCTGCGGGAAATCGTAATCGGAATCCTTCGTCCACACGGGTTCCACGACCAAGTGACCGAAGGGGAACTCCAAGCGGAGTACATCTACCCTTCGAAGGTTTTCGAAGAGATCACGAACAACGCCGATCGATTGGAACTCGCACAGGAACACGCCGAAATGAGCGTAGATCATCACATCGTCGACGAACAGTTTCCGTTCAATTTGAGCATTCTTGATCAGTCTGTTATCATCTGGGCACGACGGCCGACTGAAAACAAATACAGGGTGATGCTGGAGACCGATGCGAGCGAAATCAGGGAGTGGGCGACAGATCTGTTCGAACGGAAGAAAGTAGCTGCTGAGCCGGTCGATTGGTCACAGTAACGACCCTCGAACAGTCCTGTTCGAGGGTGTCCAGAGTCGTGGAAGTCCGAACTCCCAGCCGATACTGCGTGCAATTCAGTCTGTCGCCCGTTACACGGGAAAGTAGCTGGCACCCGGAGCGTTTCGAACCCCGGTGGGAACCAACTTGTTTCGTCCCCGGTCCGTAACTTACGCCGCCCGCGCCTCGAACACCAGCGTCGACGGCAGTTTCGCCAGCAACTCCGGTCTGTGCTCGCCCCAGGGCCCCTCCTCGTAGTCGTCGGGATCCGAAGAACCGGGTTCGAGCATCCGCTCGACTCGAAACCCTGCCCCCACGAGCGCGTTGTGTACGTCGCTGACCCGATGGCGGTAGGTCACCATGTCGACATCGAGGTCCTCTTGGGGCGTGACCTGCCGGCCCGTCTCGAAGTAGCTCCCCTCGATCTCGTGACTCTCGGGGTCGGCCAGCCCGTAGACGGGGTGGGGCATCGAGAAGACGAACCGACCGCCCGGGCGGAGGACGCGGTGGGTCTCGCGGAAACAGGCCGTCAGGTCCTCGACCCACTGGAAGACGTAGGCGTTGAACGCCACGTCGAAGCTATCGTCGGCGAACGCCCCCAGGTCGGTCACGTCACCCTGACGGAACGCCACATCGGCGTCGCGTTCGTCGGCCAGATCCCGAGCGAAGTCGAGTTGCTCCGTCGAGAGGTCGATGCCGGTCACGTTCGCGCCGCGCTCGGCCAGCGCGACCGAGCACTGTCCGCCCCCGCAACCGAGTTCCAGCACGTCCTTCCCCGCCACGTCCAGCAGGAGTCGCAGGTCGTCGTCGACGCCCATCCCGGTCCAGTTGACGCCCACGTCGAGGTCGATGTCGTCCTGGAACCAGCGGGCCGTCAGCTCCCACCACTCCTCGACTTCCTCGGTCATACCCCACGATTTCGGCCGCCCACGAAAGGTCTTGTGTCGCCGTGTGGGCCGGTCGCGTGATGCTTAGAGCCCGGAAGTCGGACACCCGGCGCGCGCTGGAGCGCGCTCTCGTGCGCGCGACGACACCGCGCGAGGGATGAGGGAGTGAGTGCAACGAACGAGCGAATCGGCTGGGGAGGTTCGTGGCTGTCTGCGGTGCTGTACGGGGCGGTTGCTGTGCGGGCCTGGTGGACTGAAAGGGCGAGGCGCGCTCGCGCTCGTGTAGTCGCCTGAGCGGGCCCTATCCGCGCGGGCGGTGCCGAGAGCGCGGATATCCCGCCTCAGCGACCGCGAGCGCGCCGAGGGCTTTCATCGCGTGCGGTCTCCGTCGAGTGCGGTCTCCGTCGAGTGCGGTCGAATCGACTGCGAGCGAGGGCGCTCGACACGCAGGACCGAATGGGTCGGGCGAACGACGGCGAACACTACTCACTCGATAGAATCGCGGATCGCACCGGCAACCCATCCCCGAGTCGAAAACTCCACACACCGATCGCTGAAGACCTCGCGGACGCTCGCGACAGCGTCCTCGTCCACCGAAAACTCGACGCCGGGATAGGCCACGTCCCAGAGCACCAGCGGGTACGGAGCCGCGGGCGCGACGCCTTCCGGTCCCTCCACGACCCCCTCACCGAGCACGCGGTCGACCTTCTCGACCTCGGACTCGCCGCGGCCGATCTCGACGGCGAGTCCGACGACGCGCCGGACCAGTTGCCGCGCGAACCCGCCCGCTTCGAGTTCGACGACGAGGAAGTCGCCGTCGCGCTCGACCGCCGCGGAGAGGTCACGAACCGTCCCCTCGTCGTCGGGCGTGAGGTTGTGGAAGTCGTGCTCGCCGGCGAGTCGGTCGAACGCGTCCCGAATCAGTCCTTCGTCGACCGCTCTCGCGCCTTCGTCACGAGGCGCGTACAGGTGGTAGCGATACGTCCGCGAGTCGGCGTCGTGGGTGGCGTGAAACGACGAATCCACGTCCGCGCTGGCCCACGCGCGAACGGACGCGGGCAACTCGCTGTTGAGCGCCCGCGGCGAGAGCCACTCGGGCGCCTCGAACGCGAGCGTCTGCGCCCGCGCGGACACGCCGGCGTCGGTGCGGCCGGCGGCGGCGTACCCCTCCGGTTTGTCCGCTCCCTCCTCCAGCACGTCCAGATCCCGGAGCGCGCCGAAGACGCACCCCTCGACGGTGAGCACGTCGGGCTGGCGCTGGAAGCCGTGGAAGGGGCGGCCGTCGTAGGCGAGGCGATAGGCGCGCGTCGCCGGCGTCTCGGCCATCGCTCACGCTTCGCGAGAGCGGCCCTTGTCGGTTTCGGGCCGATGCGGTCAGGAGGGCTCCGCGGCGCGGTCGGGAACGTCCTCGCCGAGCACGTCCAGCCGGCGGCGGTACTCGTCGTCGTCGATCTCCCCGCGGGCGTAGCGCTCCCGGAGGATCGCGACCGGGTCGCGATCCGCGGTGTCTCCCGCACCGTCGCCGCCGATACTCGGGTCGACGGCCTCGGGGCCCTCCTCGACGACCCGCTCGACGCGGCGCTCGAACTCGTCGAGCGAGAGCGCGCCGGCGGCGTAGCGGGCGCGCAGCTCCCCGATGACCACGTCGTCGTCGGTCACATCGTAGGCGTCGAGGCGGTCGGCGGCCCAGGCAGTCAGCGCGAGCAGCGCGAGGACGCCGAAACTGGCCAGCTGGACCGCCCCGATCGATCGGGGCCCGAGCGCCGCCGCGGCGAACGGCGACAGCAGCGTCCAGGCGACGGCGAGGACGAAAAGTGGGGTCAGGTCCGCGTCCTCACGCGACCCACGGCCGCGGACGGCGCTCCGGACGCGACCCCAGTGGAGTGACCCGTCGGGTTCCGTGGCGACGCGACCGACGCGCTGCCAGTCGATCCCGCCCTCGTCGTCGCCCATCGGTGACCGATCCGATCGTCAGCCAGATCACTGTTTCGACTCCCGCACGAGGTAGCGCCATCGTGTGGTTCAGCCGAAAGTCTATGTATACACAGATCCAAATCCACAGATATGAGCAGTAAGAACATAAGTGTCCGAGACGACATCTATCGAGCGCTGGAAGAGGCCAAAGGGGAGGATGAAAGCTTCTCGGATGTCATCGAGCGCCTACTGAAGGGAGACGAGGAGCACTCGTTGTACGGGATAGTCGGGATGCTGGACGAGGACGAAGTGGCGGAAGTACGGGAGAAGTCCTCAGCGTTCCGCGAGAGTGCCGACGAACAGATGGATCGATACTCGTGATACTCGACTCCTGCTTCTTCATCGATCTCATGGACCGTGATGAAGCAGCTGTCGCGAAGCTCGACGAGATCGTCGCCGACGGTGGTGCACTCTCCGTCTCCACAGTGAGTGTCACCGAAGTCGAACGCGGACTGGGTGCCGACGAACGAGAGCGGTTCGACACACTTCTTCAGGACGTGGATATCCGTCCGTACGACCGGACGATAGCCCGGCGTGGCGCGGACTTGCTTCGCTCGCTCGACGACCGCGGTGAGCCGATCGGGGCGCTCGACGCGATGGTCGCCGCGACGGCGCTCGAACACGACGGGCGAGTCGTGACACGGAACGTCTCCGAGTTCAGGCGTGTCGACGGGATCCGTGCCGTTCCCTACTGATCAGACCAGGTCGTCGTAGGTCGGCCGCTCGCTGTCGCCCGGGAAGTCGTCGACGGGGACGTTCGTCTGGTCGCCGCTCTCCATGTCCTTGACGGTCACTTCGTCGTTCTCCAGGTCGCGCTCGCCGACGATGACGACGGTCTCGGCGTCGATGGAGTCGGCGTAGTTCATCTGCGCGCCGAACGACCGGTCGCTCACGTCCGTCTCGACGACGTGGCCGCGCTCGCGCAACTCGCGGGCGATGCGCGAGGCGACGCCGCGCACGTCACCGACCTGCAGGACGTAGTAGTCGGTCGCGATGCCCTCGCCCGGCCAGGCGTCGTGGGTCTGGAGGAGCAGGGGGAGCGTCGAGTTCATGACGCCGATGCCGACGCCGACCGCCGGGGTCGATTGGCCGCCGAACTCCTCGATGAGGTGGTCGTAGCGGCCGCCGCCGAAGATCGATCGGGAGACCTCGCCGGAGGCGTCGAAACACTCGAAGACGACGCCGGTGTAGTAATCCAGCCCGCGCGCCGTCGTCAGGCTCACGTCGCAGTACTCGCGGACGCCGAAGTCCTCCGCGGCCGCGAGCACCTCCTGGAGGTTCTCGACCGCCGCCGCGAGGTCGTCGCTGTCGGAGAACTCAGTGAGTGCCGACAGATCGTCGTCGCCGGCCATCAGGAGGTCGTCGAACTCCCGCGCCTGGTCGTAGGAGAGGCCCGCATCGGAGAGGAGGCCCAGATACTCCCCCTCGTCGACCTTCGCGCGCTTGTCGACCGCCCGAATTGCCTCGGTCGTGTCCACGTCGGCGTCGAACGACCGCAGCAGCTCCCCGAGGATGTCGCGGTGGGAGACGCGGAACTCGAACTCCGAGCCGTCGAGGCCGAGGTTCGTCAGCGAGTCGGCGGCGAACGCGAGCACCTCGGCGTCGGCCTCGGGCTCCGAGGAGCCGAAGATGTCGGCGTTGGTCTGGTACAGCTCGCGAAACCGGCCCTGCTGGACCTGCTCGTAGCGCCAGAACGGCCGCGTCGAGAACCACTTGATCGGCTTCGACAGCGCCTGCTGCTTGGCGACGACCATCCGCGCGACCGTCGGCGTGAGCTCCGGAGTGAGCGTGACGTGCCGGCCGCCCTTGTCCTTGAAGTCGTACAGTTCGTCGACGATGTCCTCGCCGCTCTTGTCGGTCCACATCTCCGCCGGCTCCAGCGCCGGCGTCGACGTCTCGCGGAAGCCGTAGGCCCGGGCGGTGTCCTCGATCGTGTCGACGACCTCCCGGAGGGGGGCCATCTCGTCGGGGTAGAAATCTGTGAACCCCTTCAGTCCCTCGTACATACCCCCTGGTTCGGCGAGGGGTCGCTTGAACCTGTCCGTGTGGGGCGAGCGCCGCTGCGCAGTCTCGGAACCGAGCCGTCCGGGACGACCTGACGGGCGCTCTGTCGGCCGACGAGTCACAGCGACCACCACATTCATACTCGGGCGTCAACGACGTTGACACATGGGGACGAAGCAGGTCCGGCTCTCCGAGGACGTCTACGCGAAGATCGCGGACAAGAAGCGGCCCGAGGAGTCGTTCAGCGACGCTATCGACAGGCTCACGTCCGACTGGTCGCTCGCGGAGTGGGCGGGCTGGATGAGCGACGCCGAGGCCGAGCGCCACCGCGAGCGACTCTCCGAACTCGAAGCCGCCGACCGCCGGGAGACGGAGGCGCTGGTCGAGGATCTCGACCTCGAATGATCCTCGATACGAGCTACCTCGTCGCGCTCCAGCAGGGCGTTCCGGGCGCGGTCCGGCTGGCCCGCGACCACGAGTCGAACGGCGTTCCACAGCGGATCCCGAGCACGGTCCTGTCGGAGCTGTACGTCTCGGTCGGTGCCAGCGCCGACGCGAACGAGAACGTCCGGAAGTACGAGGAGCTGATCGGTAACCTGCCGATCGTCGATATCGACGAGAACATCGCCCGGCGCGCGGGAGCGCTCCGGGGAGAGTCCCTGACGAGCGACAGCGATCCCGTGCTCGGCCTCGGGGACGCGACGGTGGCGGCCATCGGACTCGTCTTCAACGAGCCGGTGGTGACTGAGGATATCGACGACTTCGATCCGGTCGCCGGGCTCGACATCGTCAGCTGGGACGACTGAGCCCGTCGACCCGGGGGAGACCCGCGGCATCGATCCGGCCGAACCAGTCCGCACACGAGGGACGCCGCTCACTCCCGACGGCCCCGCACCCGCGACTGGACGTGCTCGGGGAACACCTCCGAAACCGTCCCCTCGCCGTATTCCGCCGCCATCAGCGCCCTGAGTTCCGTCTCGTAGTCGCCGGTCGGGATCGCCTCGCTCGGGCCGGTCTCCACGTCCAGCAACCGCTCGGCCAGATCGTCGATGGCCCCGCAGCCGTACCCCGCGAGCGGCCGCAGGTAGTCGATCCCGTGGCGGTCTTCCAGGCTCTGAGCGAACGGCCGCTCGATGACCGGCGCGCGGTCGTCGCGCCGCGTGCCGTCGGTGACCGCCGCGAACGCCGTCCCGCCGATCGCCTCGCGGGCCGCCACCGTCTCCAGCGCGTGCTCGTGGACCAGCTGGATCCCCTCGCGCGGGTAGCCGTCGGCGACCATCCGGTCGACGGCCTCCCGGGCCACCGACTCGTCCAACTCGACGGACGCTACCGGAAACCCCACCTGCTCGCCGGCCTCGCGGGCGGTCTCGGCGACCGACGGCACCCCGCCCAGGTCGAACGTGCAGCTACACAGCGTCACGTCGTAGAACGGGTCGAGGAGCGCGGCCGCGAGCGCGGAGTCCTTGCCGGCGGAAAACAGCGTGGCGACCGTCGGCATCTACCGGCGCTGGATGTCGAAGCTCTTCTTGTCGGGCTGCAGCTCCTTGAGCAGTTGCTTCATCTTCTCGTCGTCGATCTTCCCTTGGATGCGGCCGCTCTGGGCCAGCGCGAGCACCTGCTGTTCGACCTGCTCGCCGAACTCCTGTTTGGACATCTTGACCGTGTTGAGGCGTTTGCGCGCCTCGTCGGTGAGGTGCTTGCGCAGCATGGCCTTCTTGTGGGCCTCGCGCTGCTCGCGCTGGGCCTCCATGGCCTCCTCGTCGACGCCCTGGCCCTGTCCGCCCTGTTCCTGCAGTTGCTCCATCTTCTCCTCGCGGAGCTTCTCTAACTCCTCGTCGTTCGGTTCGCCGCTCATGGGCGTCCCTTGTCGAGTCGCGGGGAAAACGATTTCGGAGCCGTCGAACCGGCGGTCGGACTACCCGGAACGACGAGATCGGGAGAACGGCCCGCAGAACCGTCAGGCGTAGCGTTCGAGTTCCGGGCGGTCCAGGTCTTCGAGGACCTCGCCGGCGGTGTCGTCGAGGAGGCTCTGGCCCTCGGGGGTGATGCGGCGGCCCTCGCCCTCGGCGGTCTGGACGTAGCCGGCTTCCTCGAGCTGCTGGAGCGCCACGCGGACGATCTTGCCGCTGCCGTCGGTGGTCTGGTTCGGGCGGACCACGTAGCGATTGGAACCCTGCTTGGTGCTGCCGTAGGCCGTCTGGAGCGCGCCGACACCGGTGGGGCCGTCGACGGCGACCTTCCGGAGGAGGCTGGCGGCGCGGATCTGCCAGAAGTCCTCCTGTTCGGGCGGGAGCTCGCGGCCGACGCCGGTCTTCGTGAACTTGAGCCAGTCGGGTTCCTGTACCTCGTCTTCCTCGTCGAGGCGCTCGGCGACCGCCTCGTTGAGGTCTTCCGCGGGCACGTCGTAGAGTGTCGTCATTGCAGATGTCTTCCGGAGCGGTTCATTTAAGGGCATCGTTCGCCGGACGGGTACGGGACGGAGACACAGGGAGCGCGAGGGGCGGTCGTCGGGGACGCGACCGGTGGCGGGGGGCGATCGAGCGTCTCAGTCGCCGACGCCGAGGGCGAACGCGACGCCGCCGCCGACGACGGTCGGGAAGACGTAGGTTGCGCCGCGGTGGACGAGGACGGCCGCGCCGGCGACGCCGCCGGAGACTCCGGTCGTCGAGACGAGCAGGGCGATCAGCACGGCGTCGACGCCGCCGAGGCCGCCGGGCAGCGGCGTCATCCCGGCGACCGCGCCCATCGGGACGACGAGCAGGACGGCCGAAAAGGGGATCGTGTGACCCAGCGCGTACACCGACAGCCACAGCGAGGTACACATCGCCAGCCAGCCGAGCGCCGAGAAGCCGACGGCTTTCAGCATCGTCGTGCGGCTGGTGGCGACGCGTTCGATGGCGCCGAAAAAGCCCTCGATGCGGCGCTCGATCGCCTCGGCGGTGGGCGCCGACTTGCGCGGGACGACCCGGCCCAGAAAGCGGATTATCGGCGTCACTGCGCGGACGACAGCCGCTTCGAGTTCGTAGCGGTACTGCCAGCCGAAGTACGCCGCGGCTGGGATACCGACCGCGAGGGCGACCAGGGCGGTCGTGGCGAAGACGAGGTTGCGGCCGAACTCCGCGGCGCCGGCGACGACGAAGGTGAGCCCCACCATGGCGTAGCCGATCGAGGGGACGAAGTGGAGCGCGTCGACGGAGGCGATGGCGGCCAGGCCGGTCTCGTACTCGCTGTCGGTCGCCCGCGAGATGAGGTAGCCGCTGACGGGCTCGCCGCCCGCCTGGCCGAAGGGGGTGACGTTGTTCGAGAAGACCGCGCCGGCGAAGACGAACCCGCTCATCGCGACCGAGAGGGGCGCGTCGAGCGCGCCCAGCACCGTCCGCAGCGCCAGCCCCCAGAAGAACAGCCACACGACCGCGACGCCGAGGATCACGAGCAGGTACTGCAACTCGACCCCGCGGAGCTCCGAGAGGATGTCGCCGATACCGACGACCCACACGAGCGCCGCGAGGACCAGCGCAGCGCCGACGAAACCGACGACCGTCGCCCACCTGTCCCCGTTCATGTCGGGGCCGAAGGGCGTCCGCGGCTTGAACCCTCCGGAGTGGGCGCAACGGCGGACGCGACCGCCGACCCGCCGGACCCGCGCGGACCCCAGCGGTCCGCCGACGGCGGACACCCGGCCGAACCGCAGGGGGTTTCCCGGGAGCGAGCGAACCCGGGGTATGGACGAACGGACCGCGCTGGGGTTGCTCGGCGACCGTCTGTCGGCGGCCGGCGACGACGCCGCCGTCGTGGACGGGCAGGTCGTCACCACCGACATGCTCCACGACCGGACGGACTTCCCCGACGGGACGACCCGCTACACCGCCGGCTGGCGCGCCGTCGGCGCCTCCCTCTCCGACGTGGCCGCGATGGGCGCCGACGCCACCGCCGCCGTCGCCGTCTACGCGGCTCCCGCCTTCGACGAGAGCGAACTCGCCGACTTCGTCGACGGCGCGAGCGAGGTCTGTGCGGCCGTCGGCGCCGAGTACGTCGGCGGCGACCTCGACCACCACGACGAGTTCACCGTCGCCACCACCGCGCTGGGCGACACCGACGACCCCGTCCCGCGGTCCGGTGCCCAAGTCGGCGACGCGGTCTGCGTCACCGGCACGCTCGGGCGCAGCGGGGCCGCCCTTCGGCTGTTCGAACGCGGTGATCCCGCCGACGTTGAACGGGCGAACGCCCTCTTTCGCTTCGAACCCCGGGTGGCCGCCGGGCGCGCGCTCGCCGGCCGGGCGACCGCGATGATGGACTCCAGCGACGGGCTGGCCCGCTCGCTCCACCAGCTCGCCGAGGCGAGCGGCTGCGGGTTCGCCGTCGAGTCGCCGCTGCCGGTCGACCCCGTCGTCGACGAGGTGGCCGACGACGCCGACGACCGGCTGGAGCTGGGCGCCTTCTTCGGCGAGGACTTCGAGCTCGTCTGTACGGTCCCCGAGGAGGCTCTATCGGCCGTCCGCGCGGACCTGTCGGTCGAGTTCACCAGAATCGGCACGGCCGTCGAGCGCGAGGGGCGGAGCGCCTCGGAGAACCGCGTCACGCTGGACGGCGAGTCGCTGCCGGACCGCGGATACACGCACTGAAACTGCTACTTTCGACAGTTCCCGTGACGACCGGAGACCGAACGGCTCAGGCCGCCAGGATCTCGAATGGGACGGGCGTGAAACAGAGCAGGCCGAGCACGAGCGTCAGCGCGCCCAGCGCCCGGCGGCGGGGTCCGATCGGGTCGTCGCGGATCGGCGTCGCGGGGCCGGCGTAGGCCAGTCCGGCGGCGATGACGCCCCAGACGACCCAGAGGACGACCGCGTTCGTCGCCTCCTGTGCGAGATAGAGGTAGCCCGCGAGGCCGAACAGCGCCGCCGGGACCGCGGCGGCGACGGTCTCCTGGCGGGGGCCGAGGATCGCGCGGACGATGTGGCCGCCGTCGAACTGGCCCACCGGCAGGAGGTTCAGGAAGGTGACGAACATGCCGACCCAGCCGCCGAAGATGACGGGGTTGGCCGCCAGCCGCGGGTCCGGATACGACAGGGGTTGGCCGGTCAGCTCCGCGAGGATCACCAGTAAGAGCGGGTCGTTGAAGCGGATCGCGCCACCGCCACCGGTCGCGACGCGCTCGGGGACGGTGATCGGGTCCAGGAACAGCCCGATCACGGTCACGACGACGGTCGCGACCAGGCCCGCCAGCGGGCCGGAGACGCCGATGTCGAACAGCGCCTTCCGGTCGGGGATGCGCCCGCGCATGCGGATGACCGCGCCCATCGTCCCGATGAGCGAGGGGAACGGGATGAAGTAGGGGAGACTCGCGTCCACGTCGTGATAGCGGATCATGACGTAGTGGCCGAACTCGTGGACCGCCAGCACGCCGAGGATCGCCGCGGTGAACGGCCACGCCTCCAGCAGGGCCAGCGGGCTATCGAGCTCGACGTAGTACCAGATCGACCCGACGTACAGCGTCGACAGCACCGTCAGGACGAAGAAGACGAGGTTCGTCCACGGGATCCCGTCGATGTGGGGCGAGCGGGGTTCGGCGACGAGGACGTACTGCGGCCGGGTCGGCCCGAAGCGGTCCTCGACGGCCGGCCGCTCGTCGAACGGGCCCGAGGACTGGGCGCGGGTCGTCAGCGACACGTCGTAGCCCGCCTCGCGGAACAGGCCCCACAGCTCGCGCTCCAGGACCTCGGCGGACGCCAGCGGCGTGCCCAGGTAGTAGACCGTCCCGTCGTCGACGCGCGCGTCGGCGACCTGGAAGACCGACTCGACGTCTTCGACCGGCGGCCCCTCCGCCGGCGTGCGACGCTCGTCCATCGACCGTCGGTTGGATCCTCCCGAGTATAAATCCCGGGACACCGCCGGCGACCGACCGGTCCGTCGGAGTCGGCGGCTGGGTCACGGACTAGCCGACGCCGGCCGCGTCGCTACGTCGGTAGCGCGCGAGAGGAAGCGGGTCGGAACGCCCGCGCTCGGGCGCCCCGTCAGGGACAGGGCTGCGGTGAACGGATGGTGTGGTGTTCGGTGTTCGGAAGTCGGTGCGTGTGGTGGGGTGCGGACGGGGTCGCCGTCCGGGGGTGTGGGTGGGGTCTCCGGGGTCGGAGCGTGGGTGTGCGGTGAAGCTCGGTCGTCAGGCGACTTCGACGCGCCACGTGGTCGCGCTCGTGTAGGACCACTTCTCGACCTCGAGTTCGGTGGCCGAGTCGCGGATCTTCACCATGAGCGCGCCGATCTCTTTGGGCGACAGGCCGACCTCGTCGGCGATGAACTTGCTCTTGAAGTACATTTCGCCGTCCTCGGCCTTCTGGCGCAGATACGCCTTGAGTCGCTGTTCTTTCGACGGCGCGTCGTCGTTGGAGGGCTGGAGTATCGAGCTCATGTTGACACCTCGTTTCTCTCTGTGGCCGGTAAGCCCATATAAACGGAGGAAGCTTCGGGTGGCTTCGTGTCGTTTCACAGACGAACGGGGTGAAACGAATGATTCGCGATTTTTTACAACGTTTTCTTAGAGCTCGGGACGTTTTATAATTGGATCTAAGGCTTCGAAACGATTTTGCGACCGGGTCGCACGGCCGCCGCGTGAACGGACGTGAAACGCCGATTCAACCCGATATTGAGGAAATAGTTGCCGGGTTTGGGGTCGTCCGGGGGTACGAGCGACCTCGCGGGCGTCTGGGGCGGCCAGCGCCGGTCGATGGGGTCACAGGGGCGTCGGCACCACAGCGCGGGCGTCGCGGCTTGACAACCCTTAAGACGGCATCGTGGCTACGCCGTCCCAATGAAAACAGTCGTCTCTATCGGCGGGAGCGTCCTCGTTCCGTCGGTGGGTCCGGAGCGGGTGCGGGCCTACGCCGACGCGGTCGAATCGCTCGACGCCGACGGGTACACGCTCGGGACCGTCGTCGGCGGCGGCCCGACGGCCCGGGAGTACATCGGGGCCGCGCGCGAGCTGGGCGCCAACGAGATCGAACTGGATCAACTGGGGATCGAGGTGACGCGGCTCAACGGCCGCCTGCTCATCGCCGCCCTCGACGAGCGGGCCGCCCCGACGCCGCCCGAGAGCTACGAGACCGGGCGCGAGGCCATCCGCCGCGGTGACATCCCGGTGATGGGGGGGACCGTCGCCGGCCAGACCACCGACGCCGTCAGCGCCGCCTTCGCCGAGTACGTCAACGCCGACCTGCTCGTCTACGCTACCAGCGTCGACGGCGTCTACGACGCCGACCCGAGCGAGGACCCCGACGCCGCGAAGTTCTCGGAGATCACCGCCGACGAACTCGTCGGGCTGATCGCCGACCTGGAGATGGACGCCGGGAGCAACGCCCCCGTCGACCTCCTCGCGGCGAAGATCGTCCAGCGGTCGGGTATCCGGACCGTCGTCCTCGACGGGACCGACCCCGCGGCCGTCGAGCGGGCGATCCGCACCGGCGACCACGACGGCACCGACGTAGTCCCCGAGGGCGTCGGCGCGGCGCCCGCCGAGTGGAGCGACCGATGAGCGAGACCGGCGACGACGCCGGTACCGACGGCCCGAGCGCCACCACCGGAGCCGACGAGACCGACGCGCCCGGCGCGACCGAGACGGCCGACGACACCCGAAGCGACGAGACCGACGGCGAGAGCCGCTACGCCTTCTGGGCCGACGAGGTCGCCGACGCCGTCGAGGCCCGCGACCCCGAGGAGCCGATCGTGGTCAAGGGCGGCATCTCACCCTCCGGCGTGCCCCATCTGGGCAACGTCAACGAGATCATGCGCGGCTACTTCGTCGCCGAGGTGCTGCGCGAACGGGGCTGGGAGGTCCGCCAGGTGTTCACCACGGACGACCGCGACCCACTCCGCAAGCTCCCCCGCAAGCTCGCCGACCTCGACGGGAAGATCGTCGACCTGGGCGACGTGAACGCCGGCGCCCTCGGCAAGAACCTCGGGCACGCGTACACGGAGATCCCCGACCCCTTCGGCTGCTGTGACTCCTACGGCGAGCACTTCTCGACGCTGATCGCCGAGTCCGCCGAGCTGCTCGACGCCCCCATCGATGTGGTCTCGACCACCGACCTGTACGAGTCGGGCCGCATGGACGACGTGGTCGAGCACGTCCTCGAAAATCGCGAGCGGGCCCGGGAGGTGCTCTCGGAGTACCAGGACAAGGTCGACGAGGACTACGTCCCGTTCAACCCCTTCTGTTCGGAGTGCGGGAAGGTGACCGAGACGGTCACCGCGGTCGATGTCGACGCCCGCGAGGTCGAGTACCGCTGTACCGACATCGAGGCGGGCAACCGGACCATCGAGGGCTGCGGCCACGAGGGAACCGCCACGTTCCGCGAGGGGAAACTCCCCTGGCGCTTCGAGTGGCCAGCCCAGTGGCAGGTGCTGGGCGTCGACTTCGAGCCGTTCGGCAAGGACCACGCCGAGGGGTCGTGGCCCTCCGGCGTCGATATCGCCGAGAACGTCCTCGACATCGAACCGCCGGAACCGATGGTCTACGAGTGGTTCACCCTCGACGGCGAGCCCTTCTCCTCCTCGGAGGGCAACATCGTCCTCGTCCACGATGTGCTGGAGACGCTCGAACCGGAGGTCCTGCGGTACTTCTTCGCCAAGGATCCGAACAAGGCACGGGACTTCAGCGTCGAGCGGCTCGACCAGCTCGTCGACGAGTTCGACCGCGTCGAGCGGCTCTACTACGGCGAGGAGAGCGGGACCGAGCGGGAGGAACGGCGCGCCGAACGCGTGTATCCGTTCCTGAGCTCGCTTTCGGACGTGCCGCCCGCGGCGCTGGCCGCGAGCGACGTGTTCGACGTGAGCGACGAGAGCGAGGCGGCGTCGGTGGCCGCCGACTTCGACCACAACGACCCCGAGGACCGCCGCCGCCGCCGCGAGTTCGTCGACGGCGAGTTCGCCGAGCGGGTTCGCCTCCCCTACACCTTCGCGGCGGTGCTGGGGATGTTCGACGACGAGGACGCCCGCGCGGCGACCGCGCGCAAGGAGGGCCACGTCGCCGACGGCGACCCCGAGTGGGCGGTCGAGGACGCGTTCGGCCGCGTCGCGCTCGCCAGCGAGTGGGCCGACCGCACCGACAACGAGTACAACTACACCGTCTCCCGCTCGGAACTGCCCGAGGTGTCCGTCGACGAGGCGACCGCCGCCGCGCTGGACGACCTGGCCGACTTCGTCGCCGAGGGTGCCGATGGCGAGGCCATCCAGGGCGAGATCTACGAGGCGGCCAAGCGCCACGACATCGAAATCGGCGACTTCTTCGGCGTCGGCTACCGCCTCTTCTTCGACGAGGACGAGGGCCCCCAGCTGGGCTATTTCCTCGGCGATCTGGACCGGGAGTTCGTGGTGGGGCGGTTGCGACGGGAGCGGTAGCCTGGGCGTCAGTTTCCCGAGGCCCGGCGGTGTTCCGTGCTTATGCTTGTTGAGCGCGAGTCCCAAGAAATTGTCTCGTGAAAGAAACGCGGACCACAGTGACCGCACTCGACAGCAAGCGATGAAAGCCCTCGCCCCGCTCGCGGTCGCTGAGGCGGGATATCCGCGCTCTCGGCACCGGCCGCGCGGATAGTGCCCGCTCAGGCGACTAAAGTGGACGCGAGCGCGCCTCGCCCTTTCAGTCCACCAGGACAGCACCGCCCCCGCACAGCAACCGCAGACAGCCACGAGCCTCCCCAGCCGATTCGCGACACGAGCGTCGCGAATCCCTCGCGCGACTATTTCGAGCGGCCCGCCAAAAGGCGGGCACGCTCGACAGCACGCGCCGACCGCACCGCGACACCCAAATGCAACAGCCACCGTCTGTACTGAGCATCCGCGCGCCCGCGGCGCGCGGTTCGACCGCCGGAGCGGGGCGAAGCCCCGCGGAGGCGGCCTTTTTCACCCATCTTTTTCCCGGAGGGGTGGGCAAACCGCGCCCACCCCTCCGGGAAAAAGATGGTAACCAAACCCTCTTGACGGGGAGGCCCCTGCAATCGGGTAATGGTAAGCCCGCTGTACTGGGTGCTCGCCGCGATCGTCGTCTTCACCGCGGGGACGATGGCGCTGCAGGCGAGGGGCAAGCTCCCCGACTCGGTCCGCGTCTCCGGCCCGATCCTGACGCTGCACACGCTCCGGGGTCGGCAGTTCCTCACGTGGCTCGCCAAGCCCAAGCGGATCTGGCGCGCCTGGGGGAACTTCGGCGTCGGGATGGCGCTGGTGACGATGGTCGGCATGTTCGTCGCCGTCTTCAACGCCGGCTGGCAGGCCATGCAACAGCCCGAGGCCCAGCCCGTCCAGAACCCCCAGAACGTGCTGGTCATCCCGGGGGTCAACGACTTCCTCCCGCCCGCCGCCGCCCCCGAGATCGTCCTCGGCCTGCTCATCGGACTGGTCGTCCACGAGGGCGGCCACGGCCTGCTCTGTCGCGTCGAGGACATCGACATCGACTCGATGGGGCTGGCCTTCTTCTCGTTTATCCCGGTCGGCGCGTTCGTCGAACCCGACGAGGAGAGCCGCCTCCGCGCGAACCGGGGAGCCCAGACCCGGATGTTCGCCGCCGGCGTGACCAACAACTTCCTCATCGCCTTCGTCGGCTTCCTGCTCCTCTTCGGCCCGATTTCGGGCGCTATCTCGGTGGCGGCGGGCGTCCCGGTCGGCAACGCCGCCGCCGGGTCGGCCGCCGACGAGGCCGGCCTGGAGTACGGTGACCTGGTCACCGAGGTCGAGAACCAGTCGATCGCGAACGTCTCGGAGTTCGAGGACCGGCTCGCGGGGATCGAGGAGCGCTCGGTCGAGCTCACGCTGAAGGGCGGTGAGACGACCACGCTCGAACGGAAGCTCGCCCTCGTCCGGTCGGTGCCGTCGGTCACCGACGGCATCGGCCCGAACCAGGACAACGCGACGATCGTCGAGGCGGTCAACGGCACGGCCGTCTACACCGAGGGCGGCTTCGCCGAGGCGATGGCCGGCCGCGAGACGGCCACGATCGAGACCAACCGCGGGACCGCGACTTTCCCCGTCGGCGCCTACGGGCTGGCCGTCGAGAACGGTCCGCTGGCTAACGCCTCGGTCCCGGCCGACGGGACCGACGTGATCGTCCGTTCCGTTGCGGGCGAGCGCACGCCCAACGCCTCCGCGTACGGCGCCGCGGTCGGCGGCCTCGAAGCGGGCCAGACCGTCGAAGTGCGCGCCTCCGTGGGCGGCGAGACCGACACCTACAGCGTCACCGCGGGCTGGGACGGTCCGGGCGACGCGCTCGGGCTCCGCACCCAGCAGGGCTTCAGCGGCATCGCGGTGACCGACGCCGGCATCGACGTCTACCCCGCGGCGCAGTTCCTCGCCTACCTCGGCGGGTTCAGCGGTGACTGGGGCGGGCTGTTCTCCGGGCAGTTCCTCCAGCAGATGTTCGTCGTGCTCCTGCTGCCGTTCCTGAGCACGCTCGGGCTGGGCTTCGGCTACAACTTCGCCGGGTTCGTCCCCGACGTGACGACCTTCTACACGGTGACCGGGCCGCTCGAACCGCTCGGCGGCAGCGTGTTCATGGTCGCGAACGTCCTGTTCTGGACGGCGTGGGTGAACCTCAACCTCGGCGTGTTCAACTGCGTGCCGACCTTCCCGCTCGACGGCGGGCACATCCTCCGGGCGTCGGCCGAGTCGCTGGTCGCCCGCCTCCCCGTCGAGGACGGCCGCCGCGCGACCACTGCCGTCACCGCCTCGATCAGTCTGCTGATGATCGCCGGCCTGTTCCTCATGCTGTTCGGGCCGCAGCTGCTCAACTGAGCGGGACCGGGCCGACTCCCGTAACGGGACACGGACCGCGCCCCCGAACCGCTCGTCGCGGGCGGGAACAACAAGTTTCCTAAACTGCGATCGCTAACTTCCGGTATGGTCAGACGCGAGCCGCCGCAGACGGAGGAAGGCTGGTACGCCTTCCACGACCTCAGGACGGTCGACTGGGAGGCCTGGCGCGACGCCCCCGAGCGCGTCCGCGAACGGGCGCTGGACGAGGCCGTCGACTTTCTCGGGTCGGCCGAGAGCGTCGCCGACGCCGAGGCGGGCGACTCCGCCCTCTACGCGGTCGTCGGGCACAAGGCCGACCTCATGGTCGTCCACCTCCGGCCGACCCTGGCGGAGGTCGAACGGCTCGAACGGCGCTTCGAGCGCACCGAGTTCGCGCAGTTCACCGAACAGTCCTCCTCGTACGTCTCGGTCACCGAGGCGTCGGGCTACTCCGAGCGCGCCCGCGAGTACTTCGAGGGCGAGGTCGACGACGACTCCGGGCTCGCGCAGTACATCCAGTCGCGGCTCCACCCCGAGATCCCCGACAGCGAGCACGTCTCCTTCTACCCGATGTCCAAGCGCCGGCAGCCCCAGCAGAACTGGTACGACCTGCCCTTCGAGGAGCGCGCCGAGCACATGGAGAGCCACGGCGACATCGGCCGCGACTACGCGGGTCGGGTCTCCCAGATGATCACCGGGTCGGTCGGCATGGACGACTGGGAGTGGGGCGTCACCCTGTGGGCCGACGACGTGACCGACGTGAAGGAGCTGCTCTACGAGATGCGCTTCGACCCCTCCTCCTCGAAGTTCGCCGACTTCGGCCCCTTCTACGTCGGCCGGAAGTTCCCGCCGGCGGATCTCGACGCCTACCTCGCCGGCGAGTCGGTACCGACCGACGACGGCGGCGCGAGCGAGGCGTCGGCGGGCGAACGGGCGGCCCACGCCAGCGCGTCGGGTGCCGGCCACGACGGCAACGCCGGGGGCGGTGCCCACGCCAACGGCGACCACGGTGCCCGCAGCGACGGCGAATCGGCCGACCCGCCCGCAGAGAGTCACGCCGGGGGTGCCGACGACGGCGAGACGGAGGCGGTCAGCGAGTCGAGCGAGAGCGACGCGGGCGGTGGGCGTCCCGCGGCGGTCCAGAAGGACGTGGACGCCGCGGAACTCGACGCCGACGAGGCCGCACAGACGCTCGCGAACTTCGGCGTCTACCCCGAGGAGTACGGCGCGGGCGACTACGCGCTGGTCTGTTACGCCGACGCCGACGCCGAGGCGATCGTCGACGAGGTCGACGGGCTGCGGAGCAACTTCGACCACTACGACACCCACGTCCTGACGAGCGTCCGCGCCAACCAGGGCCAGACGGCTATCGTCAGCGTCTGGGACAACGAGGGCGCCGCCGACACCGCCATCGGCTTCCTGACCGACATCGACGGGGTGACCCGGAGCGCCCGCGGCCCGCTCGGCGACGCCGGCGAGGCCGACAGCGGTGAGAGCGCCGACCAGCCGACCGGCGGCGACGAGGCCGACGACGCGGAGACGCGGGCGAGCGACGACACGACGGCGGCGGACATCCGCGCGGAACTGGCCGACGAGGGCGTCTACGCCGGCCAGCCCCACGGCGAGGACGTGTACGCACTGGTCCTCTACTCCGAGGCCGATCCCGAGACGCTCGACGCGGAGGTGTCGGACCTGCGCGACGGCTTCGACCGTTACGACACCCACGTCAAGACGGCCGTCTACGGCGACGTGGCCGAGGACTCGGACACGACCGCCGTCGTTAGTCTCTGGGACACCGAGAGCGCGGCCGACACCGCGGCCGACTTCCTCACGGACCTGCCGGGGGTCGTCGGCCGCCCGCAGGACCGCGAGGGCTTCGGCACGATGGGGATGTTCTACACGGTCAAGCCCGACTACCGCGAGGAGTTCGTCGACACGTTCGGGACCGTCGGCGAACTGCTCGCCGAGATGGACGGCCACCGCGAGACGGCACTGCTGGCCAACCGCGAGGACGATGCCGACATGTTCATCGCCAGCCGCTGGGACGCGAAGGAGGACGCGATGGCTTTCTTCCGCTCCGAGGAGTTCCGCGACACCGTCCAGTGGGGTCGCGAGGTGCTCGCCGACCGGCCGCGCCACGTCTTCCTCGCCTGAGCGTCGGCCGCGCGTTTCGACTGCCGACTCCGTTCACCCTCGCCAACACTTTCCGCTATCTGCGGGCTCTTTCCCGGCCCCGCGTGATGCGCGGCGTGTATGTTAGAAGTCGAATCTATTACCTTCGCTTGTGAGGAGCCGGACGAACTCGCGGCGTTCTGGGAGGCGGCGCTGGACGGCGAGCGCCGCGACCTCCCACCGTCGGTCGACGACACGGCGATCGTCGACCCGACCGGGGACGCTCCGGACCTCCTGTTCAGGGAAGCGCCGAAGGGGACCGAGCGCGACCTCCCGATCCACCTCGACCTCTCGGCGGACGACCGGGAGGGGGCCGTCGACCGACTTGTGGATCTGGGGGCGTCCGTCCGCGAGACGAAGACCGAGGCTCACGAGACGTTCACGGCGACCTGGGCGGTGCTGGAAGACCCCGAGGGTAACGGGTTCTGCGTGAGCGAGTATTCGTAGCGGCCGCCGACAGCTACAAGCCCGCGATGGTCGAACGCCGAGCCATGACAGGACGCGTGGCCGACAGCGTCGCCGTCGTCACTGGCGGCGCCCGCGGCATCGGCGAGGCGACGGCCCGGCGGCTGGCCGAGGAAGGCGCGGACGTGGTCGTCGCCGACGTGCTGGGCGAGCAGGCCGAAACGACCGCCGAGGCGATCGCCGCGGACACCGGCCGGGAGACGCTGGCCGTCGAGTGCGACGTGGGCGACGAGAGCGCGGTCGAAGCGATGGCCGAGACGGTCGCCGAGCGGTTCGGCGAGGTCGACATCCTGGTCAACAACGCCGGGATACGCGTCGATCCGAAGCCGGTCACCGAGGCCGACGAGGAGAGCTGGGACCGGATCATCGCCGTGAATCAGAAGGGCGTCGCCTTCTGCACGAAACATCTGATCCCGCTGATGACCGGGGGCGGGGACGAGGAGGGCGGAACCGAGAGCGGCGCGACCGAGGGCAACGGCTCGGTCGTCAACGTCGCGTCGATGGGTGCTGAGGTCGCCCGACCCGATTGGGCGCAGTACGACTCGACGAAGGGTGCCGTCGTCGCGATGACGAAGGACATGGCCTGCGACCACGCACCCGACGGCGTGCGGGTCAACGCCGTCTCGCCGGGCTACGTCGTCACCGAGTACCACCTGCCCGACGACCCCGAGGAGGCCCGCGAGTACCGCGAGGAGCAGACGACGCCGAGCGCGGACGGCCCGGGGGTCCTCAAACGGGCGGCCGACCCACGGGAGATCGCGGACGCGGTGCTCTTTCTGGCGTCCGACGAAGCATCGTTCGTCACCGGGACGAACCTGCGGGTCGACGGCGGCGTGTCGGCCGTCGGGACCGGCTTCGACTGGGACCCCGCGTAGGGGAAGGGCTCACTCGGAGTCAGTCGCCCACAGCACGAGCGTCAGCGCCGTCGCGGCGACGAGCGCGGCCGCGAGCAGCTGGAACGCGACGGTGAAGCCGGCGGTCTCGGAGAGGAAGCCGACGACGGCGGGCGAGACGGCGCCGGCGACCATCAGCAGCGTCCTGACGACGCCGAGGCTGCCGCCGGCGACCGACTCGGGCGTGACCTCCATCATGTAGGCGCCCCGGACGGGGCGGTAGCCGTGGGCGCCCAGGCCGAGGAGGACGACCGCGCCGCCGAGGACGAGGGCGCCCCCGGTCGCCGAGAACGCCAGCACCGCGACCATCCCGGCGGTGGCGACCGCGAGCGTCAGCGCGAGGATGGGCTCGACCCCGAACCGGTCGCTGGCCTCGCCGGTGACCAGCTGGACGAGGCTGACGAGGAACAGGGCGCTAAAGAGGAGGTTCGCGGTCGCGGCGGAGACGGCCGTCTCCTCGGTGAGATACAGCGGGAGGAAGGCCACGGCCCCGTTGTAGGTGAACGAGAAACAGACCGTGACGGCGACGAAGAGGGTGAACCGACGGTCGCGGAACAGCGAGACGTACGC
Organism: Halosimplex pelagicum; assembly: GCF_013415905.1. Classification (GTDB taxonomy): domain Archaea; phylum Halobacteriota; class Halobacteria; order Halobacteriales; family Haloarculaceae; genus Halosimplex; species Halosimplex pelagicum. Next base: position 1,037,151 of record NZ_CP058909.1, read on the forward strand.
GCTCAGCGGCACCGTTCCGTCGTCGTCGTCGGCCGCGGCCGCGGCGGCCGGTTCGTCCGGGAGTCGTCGCGGGGTCACCCAGGCGAACGCCGCGGCGAGGCCGACCCCGACGATGCCGGCGACCAGGAAGAGCGACCGCCAGGGGGCGCCGAGGACGCCCGGGGCCGCCGACGCGAGGACGACCGCGGCCGGTGCGGCGGCGCCGCCGAAGGTCCCGAACGTGTCGAACACACCCAGCGCGCGGCCGGTCCCGCGGGGGTAGGCGCGCGCGAGCAGGCTGACGCCGACGGTCTTGTACGTGCCGGTGCCGGCACCGATCAGGGCCATCGCGCCGACGAGCACCCAGAGGGGAGCGTCGACCGCGAGCGCGACGGCGCCGGCGGCGGTGACGAGCCCGCCCGCGGTGATCACCCGGACGGAGCCGACCCGGTCGGCGAGCAGCCCCGACGGGAACTGCATCAGCGCGTAGACGAGCATCAGCGCCGTGAACGCCGAGCCGAGGACCGTCCGCGAGACGCCGTAGGTCGACCCGATCGTCTCGAACAGCGGCGGGAAGGCGTACCGGAGGAACTTCCCGAGGAACCACACGAGCGCGGTCGCGACGAGCGCGTCGAAGCGCGCGAGCCGGCGCGGGATCACCGGCCGGACCCTCCCGGACCGGGGCGGACCCACGAACGCGAGCGCGGCCGCGCCGGCGGCACCGCTGGTCGCGCTCGCGACGCGGACGCCGCCGGTCGTCGCCGCGGAGCGGGCACTGGGGTTCGACACCGCTGCGATCGCACGATATCGGAGAAGGCGGACTCACGGGGAAATGCGTCCCGGTTCCGGCGAGGCCGACCCCGTCAGAGCCAAGGTACTCGCGGCCGAACTCGCTGTCGTGCCAGACGATAGCAACGAGGGGGACGAACGATCGAACGGCGGCCCGACGCCGACGGAGATGGACGACGCGCCGAGAGTGAGCTGTTCGCGCTGCGACCGCGAGTGGGACCTGTCCTACGAACTCGACGACCTGGGCGTCGGCAACCAGGCCATCGAGCAGTTCGCCCTCGACCACAAGCGCCACACCGGCCACTTCCCCGACGACGTGACCACGTGGTTCGCCGAATGCCGCCGCTGTCCGGAGGGCTCGGAGCACCTCGTGCGCCACGCGGCCGAGCGCTGGGCCAAGATTCACGCCCGCCACACCCGTCACTCGGTGGCCATCGAACACGGTATCGACGAGGAGACGACCGTCGTCGAACCCGAGGACGCGCAGTAAGCGACGGCGGCGCGGAAAATAGCGGATCGGCGGTCCGGATCGGCCGGCCCGCGAAGTCAGTCCTCGTCGTCCTCGGTGGTCGTCTTGTCGACGTCCAACTCGTCGAAGTAGATCTCCGCGCCGTCCTGTGCGACCTTCTCGGCGAGCACGGCGCACTTGACGCGCATCGGCGAGATATCGACGCCGAGCATGTCGATCACGTCGTCTCTGTCCATCTCCTCCAGGTCCTCGACGGCCATGCCCGCGAGCTGTTCCGAGAGCATCGAGGCGGAGGCCTGGGAGATGGCGCAGCCGTCGCCGCGGAAGGCGACGCGCTCGATGACCTCCTCGTCGTCGTCGAGGACGACGTCCATCTCGATGGTGTCGCCGCACATCGGGTTCTCGCCGACGTGGGTGAACGTGGCCTCCTCGAGTTCCCCGTAGTTGCGCGGGTTCTTGTAGTGGTCGAGGATCTGCTGTCGGTACATGTCCGAGCCGCCGATACCCATTGTCGGCCGAGGATATGCCCTACCCGCGGAAAAGGATTCCGAGGGACCCGTTGTCACGCGGCCGAGCGATTTCGGCGTCTGCGTTCTATACCACCCGATCGCCTGGCGGTTTCGCGCCGTGAATCTACACCGAAGTTTATTACCTACCGTCCCGGAAATACAGCACAACCACAGGGCAATGTTCGACCGAGTAAACGACGCGATATCCGGTGGTGGGTCGGGGGAAGTCGACGCGGAGCACCTCGACGGGTTGCTGCGCGACGGCGAGGAGCTGCAGCACGCGCTCGCCAACGACGGCACGATCGAGCACACGGAGGACGGTCGAACGACGACGATCGAATCGGGCGGCGGCCACGGCGCCTACATGCTCGTGACCGACGAGCGGGTGCTCTGGGTGCTGGGCGACCAGCCCGAGACGGCCGAGATCGCCTTCGAGATGAACCGGCTGCAGACCAGCCACGTCCGCAAGGGGCTGATCAACAGCAAACTGGAGATCCAGACGTACGACGAGAGCGTCGTCTTCGACCCCGACGAGGGCGACGCCGAGGAGGCCGAGGACTACATCAGCAACGTCGGCTCGTCGTGGGCGGACATGTCCAGCGCGCTCGCGCAGGCCCGCGACGCCATCGCCGCCTACGAGGACGCCTGCGAGCGCGGCGCCGACCCCAACCAGCACGCGCTGGCCGCCCGCTCGCAGTTCTCCCAGGCGCGCCGCTGCGCCACTCGCGAGGACCGCGCGCCCGAACAGAAGATCCGCGCCGAGATCCAGGAGGTCGTCACGGAGCTGGCTCACACCCGCGTGAACTCGTGGCTCGACCGCGCCGAGTCCCGATACGAGACCGTCGAGGCCGCGCTCGACGAGGGCCGCTACGGCGACGCATGCGAGGCGTACGTCGACGCCGCCGAGGCCGTCGAGGAGGCCCGCGACGTGATCGACGATGTCGACGACGTGCCCGAGGGCGCCCGGAGCCGGCTGGACGCCCTCGAAGCCGACCTCAGGGGGTCTGGCGAGCGGTTCCTCGACGACGCCGTTGGGCGCTGCGAGACGGCGCTCGACGCCGAAGAGGCGACCGTCGCCGTCGACGCCTGGGAGGAGGCGTTCGACCGCTACCGCGCCGCCGCCGACGCCGGCTGGAACGGCCACGCGCCCGTCTCCGAGGACGCGCTGGAGTACCAGCTCACCTGGGTCACCGCCGGGCTGCTGGAGGCGATGAGCGCCCACGCCGCCGCGCTCGAACGCGAGGGCGACGAGACCGACGACACCGACGAGGCCGGCGACTACTACGAGGACGCCGAGGCGTGGTTCGAGCGCGCCCGCGACCTGGCCGGCGAGCGCCCCCACCACGACGCCGACGACTACGAGACCGAGCGCGACCGCGTCGAGGAGAAGCGCCTGGAGAGCGCCGGCTGGGAGTTCGGCGGCTGACTCGCCGGCAGTACGCTCGCGCCGTCAGTCGTCGTGGGCCTGCTCGAACGGTCGCGGCGGGAGCAGCAGATCCTCCAGTTCGGGCATCGACTTGACGTTGTAGACGACCTGCAGTTCGTCGGTGACGGGCATCCCGTTGCAGGAGAGCTGGAACCCCTGGTCGAGCATCTCCTGGGGGAGGACGTGGTCGACGCGGGTCCGCATATCGCCCTCCAGCACGATGATCGCGCAGTTGGCGCAAGCGCCGCCGCGGCAGGCGAAGGGCCACGCGAACCCGTGGCGCTCGGCGGCCTCCAGCAGCGACTCGCGCGGCCGGACCCAGAACTGGCCGTAGTCCTCGCGGTCGAGCCCGCCGTCGGCGGCGGTCTCCATCAGGTCCTCGTCGTCGAGGTCCCACCCGCGGTCGTCGAGCACCTCGTAGTTGAGGTACTCGACCCGACAGCGCTGCTCGCGGCGCGGTTCCGCCCCGTTCTCGCCCGGCGCCGCCGCGGCTTCGGCCCGCTCGGACGGCGAGCGGTCGTCGCCCTCGTCCCCGTCCTCGCCGACCGCTTCGCTCCCGCCGTCTTTGAGTTCCTCGTAGGCGGCCTTGACGAGCTGGAACTCGCGGGCCGACCCCCCGTGGTCGGGATGGGCGTCCTTGATCCGCTCCCGGTAGGCCTCCTTGATCGCCTCCTCGTCGGCATCCGGTTCGACCGAGAGAACGTCGAACGGCGACTCCACGCGCGCCCCTAGCGGCAAGAGGCGCATAAACCCCATCTTTTTCGCGGAGGGGTGGGCAACCCGCGCCACCCCTCCGTCTGCTCACGGGCGGCTCCGCCGCCCGTTCGCATGGTCCGAGGGAGCCCCGGTCCCTCGCTACCAAAAACATGGGTGAAAAAGGCCGCTCGCGCCGTCGGCGCGAGCGGTGAACCGGCGCCTCCGGCGCCGGATGCTGACGCCGACCGCAGACCGCTACCGCACCCGCGACCGCAGACCGCTATCGCATCCGTTCGGTATCACTCCCGGACGTACAACGATCCGAGGAGCGCGGCGACGCCGGCGAGTCGGATGAGTTCCTCGACGAGGAAGAATCCCCACAGCGTCGCCGCGGTCGGCGACCGATCGCCCCCGACGGGGCCGGTCAGCGGCGTGCCGTCCAGCAGCGCGCCGACCAGCGCCTCGAACGCCGGCGGCGCGATCAACACCAGAAACAGTCCGGCGGCCAGCAGGGCCATCGGGCGGCTGTCGTGCTGGCGGTAGGCGACCGCGGCCTTGCCGACGACCACGAGCGTCCCGACGACGACCAGGCCCTGAACCAGCGACGTGAGCAGCGAGAGCGTGCCGGCCGCGGTCATCGCAGATCACTCCAGAGGGCGTGCAGGCGGGCGGCGGTCTCGTCGCGGTCGCGGTGGCTCACCGCGAGTTCGAACCCCTCGTCGGTCAGTTCGAGCCCGAGCCGGTCGAGCCGAGCGCGGTACTCGGCGTAGTGGTTGCCCCGGTCGTCGGTGCGGGTCACCTCGGAGAGAAAGCCCGCACCGGTCAGGTCGTCGATACGGTCGTAGACGGTGGAGGGCGCGGCGTCGAGCGCCTCCGCGAGGGCGTCGGCTGTCATTGGTTCGCTCCGTGTGGCGATGAGGATCGCGCGGGCGTACTCGTCGCCCAGCAGCGCGAGGGTCTCCTCCGGTGGCGGCGCATCGCTCACGCCCAACCGTTTCCCGCCCGTTCTAATAAGCCCCCCTCGCAGTTCGCGAGGCGCGAAACACCGATCGAAGCGGCTCGCTCGCCGCGAGGAACCGGCGCCGACGGCGCCGGACAGTGACCGCGACCGAGCTACGCGAACAGTTCCCGCGCCGCGTCCAGCGCCTCGACCAGTTCGTGCGACCACCTTTTTCCAGACGGGGTTTCCTCGGTCGCTTCGCTCCCTGCGGGGAACCCCGTCGGCAAAAACGTGGGCGAAAAAGCGCGGCTCGCGTCGCTCGCCGCGAACAGCCGGCGCCGGAGGCGCCGGACAGTGACCGCCCTACGCGAATAGCTCCCGCGCCGCGTCCAGCGCCTCGACCAGTTTGTCGACCTCTTCCTCGGTGTTGTAGATGTAGAAGCTCGCGCGCGTCGAGGAGGGGATGCCGAGCTTGTCGTGGAGCGGCTGGGTGCAGTGGTCGCCGGCCCGCACCGCGACGGCGAAGTCGTTCAGAATTTCGGAGGCGTCGTGGGCGTGGACGTTCCCGAGGTTGAACGACACCAGCGCCGCCCGGTCGTCGCCCGGCGGACCGAGGATGTCGATGTCGTCGAACTCCGAGAGCCGATCGTAGGCGTACTCGGCCAGGGCCTCGCCGTGCCGTTGCACGTTCTCCATGCCGATGTCGTCGAGGTAGTCGCAGGCCTCGGCCAGCGCGATACCCTGGGAGATCGGCGGCGTCCCGGCCTCGAACTTCCAGGGGAGTTCGTGCCACGTCGACTCCTCGAAGGTGACCTTCTCGATCATCATCCCGCCGTAGAGATACGGCTGCATCTCCTCCAGCAGGTGCTCTTTCCCGTAGAGGACGCCGATGCCCGTGGGACCGCACATCTTGTGGCCGGAGAAGGCGAAGAAGTCGGCGTCCATCGCCTTCACGTCGACGGGCATGTGCGGGACCGACTGGGCGCCGTCGATAAAGCAGAGCGCGTCGTGCTCGTGTGCGATATCGGCGATGTCGGAGACGGGATTGATCGTGCCTAGCGTGTTCGAGACGTGGACGGCGCTGACCATCTCCGTGTCGTCGGTGACGAGTTCGCGGAGGTGGTCCATGTCCAGGTACCCGTCGTCGTCGACGCGGGCGTACTTCACCTCGGCGCCGGTCTTCTTGGCGATCTGCTGCCACGTCACGAGGGCGGCGTGGTGTTCCATCTCGGTCATGACCACCTCGTCGCCCGGTTCCAGTTCCGCCAGTCCCCACGCGTAGGCGACGGTGTTCATCGCCTCGGTGGTGTTCTTCCCGAAGACGACCTCCTTCCGGCCGTCGGCGCCGATGAAGTCGGCGACGCGGTCGTGGGCGTCCTCGTAGGCGATCGAGGCCTCCTGGCTCAGCTGGTGGAGCCCGCGGTGGACGTTGGCGTTGGTGTGGCGGTAGTAGTGGGCGATGGCGTCGACGACCTGGTCGGGCGTCTGGCTGGTCGCCGCGTTGTCGAGATACGCCAGCTGCTCCCCCGCGAACTCCCGTTCGAGGATCGGAAAGTCCTCGCGGATGCGCTCGACGTCGAGCGACTCCGATTCTGACACTCCCATTGCTCGAAGGGAGGTGCTCGACGGGCAACATTCCTTCGGTTCGCGCGAACTTGCGTTGGCGGTTCGGAAAGCTACCCGTCGGCGAGCGAGAGCCGGTCGCGCTCGCCGGGCGGAATCGGATTTCGGTACGCCACGGACTCGTCCGCACAGAGCTCCTCGAAGTCGTCGTCGGTCGTGACGAGGTAGTCGGCCTCGTGAGCGCGTGCCATCGCGAGGACGAACGAGTCGTACACGTCGTGGTCCTTCTCGGCGCTGATGTCGTAGGCGTCGGAGAGGACAGCATCGGTCGCACCGACGATCCGCGCCGGGCTCGAAAGCAGCGAGCGGACGGCGTTTCGCGCTGCGACGGTCTCGACGTCGAAGTTCCGGGTCATGATGTACTGCGCCCGAAGCGGGTAGTAATCGGGCACGAGCAGGGTGTTCGGTCCGTCGAGCGCGTCACGGAGCCACGGAAACACGCCGTCGTGTGCGGGATGGTCGTCGGTCAGTCCTATCGCGACGACGTTGACGTCGGTGAGGATCGAGACTTCGGCCGGGATCTCCTCGCGCTCGCTCATTCCTCGCCGTCCGTCTCCATCGGACCGAACAGCGCCTCGCCCGCGTCGGTCGGCGTGCTGTCGGCCCAGTCGTCGCGGCCCGCAGTCGCGGTCTCCAGTCGCCCGCTCGGCGACGGATCGATCTCGAGCACCGACCCGCGCAACTCCGCCGGAACCTCCTCGTTGGGCTCGATCCCCAGTCGCTCCCTGACGGCTTTCGGGATCGTGATTCGCCCCCGGTCGTCGACGCGGAGCGTCACCCGCTCCCCGTCTTCGTCCCCCTCGCCCGTCCGCGTTCCCATCTGTATCACCTCTGTTCCCACTACCGGAGTGACAGTAAAAGGGGTTTCGACCGCTCAGACCCACTCGCTCATCGGCAGGACGCCCCTGAGCGTCGTCACGAAGATCACGAGCCCGACGACGAAGACGGTGAGGCCGATGCCGAACGCCGCGGTCGACATCGCACCGAGGGCGGCCGACACGCCGGCGGTCAGGAAGACGAACCCGATCCCGAGCAACAGGAGCGTACCGACGACGCCGAGGATCGCGTCCTCGACGGCGTCGTGGACGATCTCGTACAGTTCGTCCTCGTCGATACCGGCCGGGACACCGCCGTCGGAGGCCGGCGTGTCGCCCTCTTCCGAGAGATCCGCCGGTTCGTCGCTGCCGCTATCGCGGTCGGTCATACAGCTGTCAACTCGATGTAGGGTCAGAAACCTTCCGGTCGCACCCGCTGGCCCGCGCTCACATCCAGAGCAGTTGCGCGTGGCGCGTCCCGTCGAGTTCGAGGACGTTCTCCTCGTCGACGAAGCCGTGTTCGACGGCCAGGTCGACGGTCTCCTCGCCGACGAGGTTGGCCGTCGTACAGCGCTTGAGACTGTCGACGACTTCGTCTTCCGACGCTTCCTCGCCGTCGTAGAAGTCGGGTTCGACGGTCAGGGAGACGCTGCCGTTCTCGTAGGTCTCGCCCAGGTCCTCGGGGTCGCAGACCGAGACGAGCAGCCCCTCGTCGGTGTCGCGCTCGTTGAGCAGCATCGCCTACTCCATCATCTCCGCCTCGGCCTCCTGGCGGAGCTCGTCGGCCTCCTCGGCCAGCTCCTCGGCGCGGTCGTCCTCGCCGAGCTCCTCCAGCGCGCGGGCCTTCTCCTCCAGAATCTCGGCGTTGCGGAAGCCCAGCCGGATCGCGTTGTCGAAGGCGTTGCGGGCGTCCTCGGCGAGGCCGCGCTCCAGCAGGAAGAAGCCGCGGTTGTACCAGCCCTGGGCGAAGCGGGGGTCGACCTCGACGGCGCGCTCGGCGTGTTCGAGCGCCTGTTCGGTGCGGCCGGACTCCCAGAGGGCGAACGCGAGGTTGGTCTCGGCCGTGGCGGCGTGTTCGGAGTCGTCGTCGATGTTCAGCGCCTCGCGGTAGGCGCCGATGGCGGCGTCCCACTCCTCCAGCTCGGCGTGGGCGGCGCCCTTGTTCGTCCGAGCCTCCTGTTCGATCTTCTCGTCGTCGGCGAACTGGGCGGCCCGTTCGAGCGCCTCGGTGGCCTGCTCGTAGCGGTTGATCCCGATGTAGCTCAGCCCCACGTCGAGCAGCTGGTCGGCGTCGACCTCGTCGGACGCGAGGTTGCGCTCGTCGAGGAGGTCGGTGACGGCCCGCGAGTCGACGGGGTCGACTCTGTCGGTGTCGACGTGGAACTCCGGCGGGTCGATGTCGAACCCCTCGTAGGGGTCGCCGAAGCCCTGCCCCGAAGAGAACTCGTGGTCGTCCCGGTCGTCGGTCATACCCCGGGGTACGCGAGCCGAGCGGTTAAGGGCTACGTCACGAGTCGCGGTCGGTCTCCGCGGATTCGCGGTCGGTCTCCGCGGGATCGGTCGGCCCCTCCCGCTCGGGGTCCGCGGGCGAAACCTCCAGGATCGGGTCCTCCCCGGGGAATCGCCCGAGCGCGCTCACGACGAGGTAGATCACCGCCCCCGCCAGGAAGACCGTGCCGTCGTACTGGTAGTCGCTCAGCGGACGGAACGCCGAGGCGAGCAGGGCGATGAGCAACGCCGTACACCGGCGGATCGTGGTGCGGAGGGCGGCGGTGTCGTCCATGGGGACCCCTGTGACGGCGACGGAGAAAAACTGGCGGTCCGCGCGTTCGCCGTCAGCCACCGGTGTCCGACCGCGCCTCTGTCCGTTCGTCGCGTTCGGCGTCGTCGGTCCCGTCGCCGCGCCCGTCGTCGTCGGCCACGGAGTCGTCCCCGTCGACGTAGGTGACGCTCGCGAAGAGGTAGAACCCGGCAACGGTCGCCAGCAGGAGGCCCCAACCCCCCTCTCTGGGCGTGACGGCCATTAGATGGATGCCGACCGCGACCACGAGCACGGCCGTACAGCGGCGGATCGTCCGACCGAGGGCGGCGATGTCGTCCGCGCTTGCCGCGTCGTCCATGCGAACCGGCGCGACCGGCTTGGGGCTAAACCTGTCGGTCGACCGGCTCGAACGGCACCTGCCCGACTACCAGTGTTCGCCGCCGACGGTCGTGGCCGGCGGGCGGTCCGGGTCGTCGGAGTCGCCGCCCTCGTCGGGCTCGGGGTCGCCGCCGTCGGCGGAATCGTCGTCGCTTCCTCCGCCGTCGCCGCCGGAGGACGAGCCACGAGCCGAGTCGGCCGGTTCGACGCCTCGCCGGACGAAGCCGACGAGGAGACTCAGGGCGAGATAGCCGACGGCGAGGTAGGCGAGGAGGTAGCCGAAACTGTTGCTCGGGTCGTAGGGGTGCGTGTTCGCGGCGATCAGCCCGAGGCCGACGACGACGACCGCGGTGCAGCGGCGGAGGGTCAGGCGCAGGGCGGCGGAGTCGTCCATGCGTGGCGATGACTCGCTCTCGGAGGCTAAGTTTGACGGTCGGTCCGGCGGTCGCACGGCGGCCGTATCGAGCGGCGCGTTCAGTTGCTCGGCGAGGAGTCGGAGGGTCCGGTGTCGTCGTCGGCCGACGACTGGGGGTCACGTTCCTCGAAGCGGTTCTCGGCGTACTCGTCGGAGGGGACGTCGCCCTCGGACTGGGGGTCGGAACCGACCGACCCCCCCATCGAGGCGTCCAGGGTGAGCCGCTCGCCGTGGAGCAGTTCCGGGAGGACGATCCGGACGGCCTCCAGGATGGCGACGAAGACGATGGGGAGGAGGAAGAAGCCGTACCAGCCGAACAGGACGGGCCCGAGCAGGTAGGCGAACATGAGCATGATCCCGTCGAGGTGCCGACCGGAGATGTACGGCTGGAGGAACGTCTGCGGGAGGAAGTCGAGCGAGAGGAAGTAGACGACGGCGGTGGCGCCGACGAACGCGAGGGCGGACCCGCTCGACCTGACGGCCTGGACGGCCAGCAGCGCGAGCACGGGGACGTAGACGATCTTCCCGACGACGAGCGGGATCAGGCTCGCCGCGCCAGTCAGGAACGCCAGCACGGCGACCATCGGAACCTCCAGCCCCGCCGGGGCGAGGAGGTTCGTCCCGAGGTAGGCCAGACCCGCGATAACGGACATGACGGCGACGAACAGGAGGTTGCCGAAGAAGACCGACTTCAGGTCCGTGTCGACGGCCGTCGCGTACGCGTAGGCCACGGTGTTGCGGCCGCCGAACAGCTGCCGGAGCGCGTCGGCCATGTCGTCGTCGTACTTGAGCAGGAAATACGAGAGGGTGACCGAGAGCGCGAGCAACAGCAACGTGCCCGCGACCGCGGAGACGACGGTTCGGCCGGTCTGGACCACCGTCACGACCTTCTGGCGAGGGTTCGTGAGGAACTCGTCGGGGTTTTCGAGGGCGCGCGCCAGCGACTGGCGCTCGGCGAGCGAGACGTCGCCGAGACCGAAGTACTGCCCCAGGAGCGCGAGCGGGTCGACGCTCCCGGCCAGGAACCCCTGGAGCGCGAGGAGGAGCTGGTAGCCCGCGTACAGCGAGAGCGCGATCACCGGGACGAGCACGAGGAGGACGGTGATCCCGGCGGCGAGCCAGTCGGTATCGACGACCTCGCCGACCCGGTCGCTGATCGGACGCGTGGCGTAGTAGCCGAACACGCCCAGCACGAGCAGCCCGACGAACTGCCAGGCCAGGTACGCCGCGACGGCGGCGAGCAGCGCGACGAACAGCCACCAGCCGATCCGCGAGCGCTCCAAGCCCGTCCGGTCGTCGGAGTGAGCCATCGGGCCCGTTTGGGCCTCGACGCCGAAGGGCCTGCTGCCGGGAGACGCGTGCCGCCGCCGCGGAGCCGTCGCGAGGCTCCCCCGGCGTGGCGCGGTCTCCCCCGACGGATCTCGGGGTATCGTTCCGACAGCGTCGGACAAGAGTTTTACGCGGTGACAAACCAGTGGTGGGTATGCAAGCCGTCGTGCTGGCCGCCGGTGAGGGGACGCGGCTGCGTCCGTTGACCGAGGACAAGCCCAAGGGCATGGTCGAAGTCGCAGGCAAGCCGATCCTCACGCACTGTTTCGAGCAGCTGGTCGAACTCGGGGCCGACGAACTGCTGGTCGTCGTCGGCTACAAGAAACAGGCCATCATCGACCACTACGAGGACGAGTTCGCGGGCGTGCCGATCACCTACGCCCACCAGCGCGAGCAGAAGGGCCTGGCCCACGCGCTGCTCACCGTCGAGGACCACATCGACGACGACTTCATGCTGATGCTCGGCGACAACATCTTCCAGGCCAACCTCGAAGACGTCGTCAACCGCCAGGCCGAATCGCGCGCCGACGCCGCCTTCCTCGTCGAGGAGGTCCCCTGGGAGGAGGCCTCCCGGTACGGCGTCTGCGACACCAACAAGTACGGCGAGATCACCGACGTGATCGAGAAGCCCGACGACCCGCCCTCGAACCTCGTGATGACCGGCTTCTACACGTTCACCCCCGAGATCCTCCACGCCTGCCACCTCGTCCAGCCCTCGGATCGGGGCGAGTACGAGATCTCCGACGCGATCGACCTGCTTATCCACTCCGGGCGGACGATCGACGCCATCCGCATGGACGGCTGGCGCACCGACGTGGGCTACCCCGAGGACCGCGAGTCCGCCGAAGAACGGCTGCAGGAAGCGGGTGCCGTCGAGGCGGACGACGACGCCGACCAGGCCGACGCCACCGCCGAGTGAGCGCTCCCCGTCCGGCACGCCGTTCACTCGCCGAGGGCGCCCATCGCGTCGAGATACTCCCGAACGGCGACCAGGAACGACTGGTACCGCTCCAGGTCTTCGAGTGCGTCGTACACCATCTCGTCCTCGATAGCATCGCCGTACGTGTGTGCGAGTACGTTCCGGAATCTCGCCGCGGCAGCCATCTCGTCGGCTAACTCGTCCGAGAGCACGTCGATGTCACTGAGTGCTTGCATCGTCTCCGGATTGCTCTCTGGCGGGTGACCGAGTTCGTGAACGACAAGCACAGTTCCGATGTCGAGTGCGGCTTCGGTCGTCTTCACGAATCGCCGCTCGACGACATCTCTGGTGTCGGAATCGTTTCTGTACGTCTCGCGGTCGACCGTTCGGCGTTTCCGGGCCAGGACACCGAGCGAATCCTCGATAGTGTCCGCGGCATCGAGGATCCGTTGGAGGCGGTCTGCAGGGAGGTCGTCGCTCATGTCAGGTGTTCGTCGATCCGGCGGAGCGCGTCGTCGAACCGTTCGTGCGGTGAGCGTTCGTCCGGATCGTCGCTCAGGAGTGTCCCACGCAGTGTCTCGACGCGCTTCTCGGTCCCCACTAGGAGCACACCGGTATCGAAGACGGAGCGAGCGAGCGACGGCGACAGCGACCGGATATCGACGAGATCGATATCGTCGGTTTCCAGCAACCTACTCAGGTCCGCACTCAGACCCAGGAACGTCTCGTTGTACTCGGGGTCTCCCGGTTCGACCCCCTCGAATTCGACGGCGATATCGAGATCGCTCCGGGCGTGGGCTCGGCCGGTCGCGTGGGAGCCGAACAGGATCGCGACTCGTACCGGTGCCTCGTCGAGCCGCGCCCGAAGCCGCTGGACCGGGACGGGGAACTCGGGATCGGCGTCTCCGGTGCGTTCCATGGGTGTGTCTGACGAGTCGATTCTATTTAACGACCGGGACGCCGGCGGTGGCCGCGATTCGGGTCGGGCGGACTGTCGGGAAAGGGCCGGATCATGCCGATGGGTTTTTCTCCCGTCGAGTGAGCGATACGATAATGCGAGTCCTCGTCACCGGTGGCGCCGGCTTCATCGGCGGCCACCTCGCCGAAGCGTTCGCCGCCGACGGCCACGACGTGGTCGTCCTCGACAACTTCGACCCCTATTACGACACGCGGATCAAAGACCACAACGTCGAGGTCGGCCGGGAAGCGGCCGAGGCGGGCGACGGCAGCTACGACCTGGTCGAGGGCGACGTTCGCGACGCCGAGTTGGTCGCCGACCTGGTGAACGACGCCGACTACGTCTACCACCAGGCCGCCCAGGCCGGCGTCCGCACCGACTACAGCCCCCGCAAGTACGACGAGGTCAACGTCGACGGCACGCTCAACGTGCTGGACGCCGCCCGCGAGCACGATATCGAACGGCTGGTGTTCGCCAGCAGTTCGTCCGTGTACGGCAAGCCGCGCTATCTCCCCTACGACGAGGCCCACCTCACGACGCCGATCAGCCCCTACGGCGCCTCGAAGTTGGCCGGCGAGCGCTACGCGATGGTGTACGCCGAGCGCTACGGCGTCCCCGCGGTCGCGCTGCGGTATTTCACGGTGTACGGCCCGCGGATGCGGCCGAACATGGCTATCTCGAACTTCGTCTCGCGCTGTCTCAACGGCGAGCCGCCGGTCGTCTACGGCGACGGCACCCAGACCCGCGACATGACCTACGTCGCGGACGTTCTCGCGGCCAACCGCGCGCTGCTCGACACGGACGCCGCCGACGGGGAGGTGATGAACGTCGGCAGCACCGACAACATCGACATCGAGACGCTCGCGACGGAGATCCGCGACCAGCTGGCGCCCGAGCTGGACGTCGAGCACACCGACGCCTACGACGTCGACGCCGACCACAGCCACGCCGACGTGTCCAAGGCCAACGACTTGATCGGCTACGAGCCGACCTACACCATCCGCGAGGGCGTCGAGGCGTTCGTCGAGTGGTACCGCGAGAATCGCGAGTGGTACGAACCCCTCGTCCGAAACTCCTGAGCGAACGATATCGGCCAGGCCGAACGGCGGTCACGCGGCCGGGACATGGTCGACCAGGCCGATACTCGAACGCCGACACGTAGATTTATGACGGATAGCCGGGTAGCACGAACACACCTGCATGTGTTCCGTCACCGAACAGTCGCAGACGTCGATACGACCCGGGGACAACGTGCTCGTCTGCTGCCCGTCGTTCACGGGCGCGGAGCCGCGAGCCTGTCTGGACCTGCTGACGCCCGACGGGTCGACCGACGTACACGCGCTCTCGGTGCTTTTCACCCAGTCTCCCGGTGACCACGTCGACGCCTGGCAGCGGATCGCCGGCGCCTACCCGACCCGGATGCGGATCGTCGCGGTCGACGCCGACGCCCGCTCGAACCGGACGGACGAGACGGCCGGCCCCGACGCCGACCGGTCGGTCGAACGGGTCGGCTCCCCCCACAACCTGACGCGCCTCGGGATCCGGGTCGCCGACTGTCTCGACGAGTGGGACGGGTCCGGCGAGACGGTCGTCGTCTGTTTCCAGTCGCTCACGACGCTGTTGCAGTACGTCGACGTCGAGAGCGCGGTCGAGTTCCTCGACGTGGTGACCGAGCGGTGCGCGGCGACCGACGCCATCGCCCACTACCACCTCGACCCGCAGGCCCACGACGACGAGACCATCGACCGGCTGAGCGAGCTGTTCGAGACGGTCCTGGTCTTCGACGACGGCGAGTGGACGGCCGACGCCGGCGACGAGGAGTGAGGGGCGCCTCGGTAGGTAAGAGACGAGCGACGGGTGACGGAGCCACCGAGTCGCATCCGGCCCCTCGTTCGGCGCCCGCGACCGCGGTCCCGTGGTGTTCGACAGCAAGATATATTGCCGGAACCGCGGTGGGTCGGACAACGACGGTCCGTACCCGATGAACTACGCACGGGCGCTCGTCACCCGGTGGTCGGCCCGCGACCAGCTCGCGGTGCTGGTGGTCGCCGTCGCGACGGCGTTCCTGGTCGGGGCGGTACTCGTGTTGCTCGGGGTCGCCGGGCAGACGACCGCGATCGCGGGCGAACACGGGGCCGAGACGGCGGTCACGCTGACGAGCGACCCCGGCACCGCCACGGACGCCGGAACGGCCTTGCCGCTGGCGACGGTCACGGTCGACGGCGAGCGGCGGACGGTCGTCGGAGTGCCCGCCGGTGGGAGCGACGACGCATCGACACCTCCCGATGAGACCGACGACGGTTCGACACCCCCCGACGGAATCGACGGCGTTTCGGCCCCCGACGGCGTCGCCGGGCCGGTGTCCGGCGAGCGGGTCACGCTCGTCGGTGACCGGGGCGCGGTCGACCGGCGGGTCGACCGCCGCGCGGGGGCGGACGTGTTCCCCGACTCGTGGCTGGTCACCGACGCGGCGACGGTGCGGGAGGTGGGCGCCGACCGGGCGCTCCGCGTGCGCCCGGCGGCGTCGTCGGTTCCCGGGGAGGGGGCGCCGCTGACCGGGGCGCTCGCGTTCTTCCTCGCGGGCACCCGGCAGATGCTCGGCGTCCTCGCGGTGGTCTGTCTGAGCGCCGCGGTCCTCGTCGGCGTCGTCGTATTCAGCGTCACGCGAATGACGGTCCGCGACCGCCGCGAGGCGCTCGTCGTCCTCCGGGCGACCGGGGCCACCCCGCGACGGATCGGGCTCGTCGTCGCCGCCCGGGCGGGACTGCTCACGCTCGCGGGCGTCGCGCTCGGCTACGCGGTCGGCGTCGTCGTCCCGAACGCGGTGACCGCCGGCGCGGTGACGCTGGGGCTTCCCGTGGGCCTCCCGCTCGGGATCACTCCGCGGAGCGCGCCGCTCGTCGCCGGCGTCTGCGCGGTGTTCGTCGCCGTCGGCGTCGCCGCCGGCGCGCTCGCCTCGCGCTCGGTCACGCGCGGCGCGCCGCTCGACCCGCCGCCCGACGCCGGCAGATGGTTGCCGTCGCTCTCCGACGGGATACTCGCCCCCGAGTGGCTGTCGGAGCGGCTCGGCGGCCTGCCGGAGTGGCTCCGCGGCCCGTCGCTGCTGCCGGCGGGGGCGGCCGTGCCGACGACGGCCACCCTCGCCGTGTTCGTCACGTTCGTCCTCGTCGTCGTCGCGCTCGGCGGCGTCGTCGGCGGCGTCGGCGCCACCGGGAGCCAGGGGGGCTCGACCATCGTCGCGCCGGACGCGCTCCACCCGGTCGACAGCCGCGTCCCGGCCGGCTACGCCGACGTGCTCCGGCGGTCGGGGACGCCCGCCAGCGCCGAGATCCTCCTGTTTCTGGTCCACGACGGCCGACCGTTCCCCGCCCGCGGGGCGTCGTTCGAGGCGTATCGCTCCGTCTCGGACGCCCGCATCGTCTCGGGGCGCCCGCCGAACGGGACCGACGAAGCGGTCGTCGGCGCGGACCTCGCTGGGACGCTCGGCGTCGAACCGGGCGAGACGCTCGCGCTCGGCGGGAGCACGAGGCGCGCCGTCGCCACCGTCGAGGTCGTCGGCGCGTTCGACGCGAGCGGTGCGGCCGACGACCACCTGCTCGTCGCCCCCTCGCTCGCCCGCCACCTCTCGGACGTGTATCCGGGGTACGCGAACCTGATCCGGCTCGGCGAGCCCGCCGCGAACGAGTCGACCGACGGGGTCGTCGTCCTCGGCGCGACGACGCCGGACCGGGTCGCCCGGGGCGAGACGGTCGAGGTCGGGGTCCACCTCCGGAACGTCGGCGCCGAGCGGGCGACGCGGGCGGTCCGCGTGCGGTTCGGCGACCGGACTCGCCGGGTCGAGGCGTCGCTCGGCCCGGACGAGCGACGGACGGTCGTCGCCGAGTTCGACGCGACGGGCGAGGGCGTCCGGGAGGTGACCGTCGAGTCGACGACGCGGCGGGTTCGCGTCCTCGCGCCGGAGACGCTCACGCTCCCGCCGCTGCCCGACGAGGGGCCGCCGAACGCGACCCTCCGGCTCCCGGTCCGGACGCTGGCCGGCGAGGCGGTCACGAACGCGACGGTGACGGTCGGGGACCGGACGGCCCGCACCGACGGAGACGGGGTGGCGCGGCTCCGGCTGCCGGCGACGCCCGGGGCGTACGCGATACGGGCGAGCGCCGGCGACCGGACCGCGACGGGCCGGATCCGGACGGCTGCCGGCGCGCCCCGCACTCCGGGGGCCCGACTCGTCGTGCCGAACGGAACCGGCGCGCTCACCGAGCCGACAGTCCGACTCCGGCTGACGAACCCCTGGGCGACCGCGCTCGACCGGACCGCGACGATCGCCGGTCCGGGCACGGACGTGGCCGAATCCGTTCGGATCCCGGCCGGGAGCGGGGTGACGCGGACGGCGACGCTCGACCCCAGGCCGCCCGGGAGCTACACCGTCCGGGCGACCGCGGGCGAGGCCGTCGTCGAGCGGTCGTATCGGGTGGCCGGCGATGACCGGTTGGCGAGCGCGCTCGCGTCGAGCGGCCGCGTCTCGGGCGCGACCGGGACGAGCGGGCTCCTGTCGCGCGTCTTCGGCAACCTCTGGCTGGTGCTGGCGACGCTGGTCGGCCTCGGCGCGGTGATGACGACCGGGAGCACGGTCGCTGCGTTCGCGGACGCCGTCCAGGCCCGCCGGAGCGACATCGGCGTCCACCGGGCCGTCGGCGCGACCCCTCGCCGGATCGCCCGGCTGGTGCTCGGCGACGCCGTCCGCATCGGCGTCCCGGCCACCCTCGCGAGCGTCGCGCTCGCGGGAGCGGCGCTGTGGGCCCTCTCCCGGGCGGGGGCGTTCACCGTGTTCGGCGTCCGCGTGGCGGCCGCGCTCCCGGTGGCCGTCGTCGGCCCGCTCGCGCTGGGGTCGCTGGCGCTCGCGCTCGCGAGCGCCGGCGCCGTCGCCTGGTGGTACAGCTCGGTCGACCCGTCGCGGCTGTTCGGAGGGGGATCGTGACCGACCGCGGCTTCGACGCCCTGCTCGTCGCGGCCGTCGTCGCGGTGGGGATCGCGACCCGGCTGTCGTCGCTCCACCTCTCGCCGCTGCCGTACAACACGGACGCGTTCGTGTTCGTCAGCTCCGCCGAGCAGGCCCTCGCGGCCGACGGCGTGGCGCTGACCGGACCGGCCGCCCCGGAGCCCGACGCGTACCTGTTCGTGACGCTGATCGCGGCGGCCGGCGCGGTCGTCGGGCTCGAACCGATGGCGGTCGTCCAGCCGCTGGTCGCCTGCCTCGGGGTCGTCCCGTCGCTGGTCGCGATGGCCTACGCCCGGTCGCTCACCGCCGACCTCCCGCGGGCCTACCGGCGCGGGGCCGCGGCGTTCGCCGGCCTCGTCCTCGCGGTAAACGGCCCCTACCTGTTCCGGACCATGTCGGTCAACGCCGAGGTGTACGGCCTGGCGCTGCTGGCCTGCTTCGTCCTCGCCCTCCACCGGGCGCTCGCGACCGGCCGGCGTCGCTGGCTCGGCGCAAGCGTCGCGCTCGGGCTGCTGTTCCCGTTCGCGCACAACCTCTCGACCGTCGTGGCCGGGCTCGTCGCCACGACGCTGGTCGCGCTCGGCGTCGCCCGCCGGTTCACGCTCCGGCGAGCGGTCGGCGGAGCCGTCGGCGTCGCCGGGTTCTGGCTCCTCTCGCTGGGCTACTACGAGGCCGTCGACCTGCCGCGGGCCAGCGCCGTCTCGGGCTCGCTCGGGCTCTTTCTCGCCTGGGCGATCCTCGCGGTCGCGCTGGCGCGGTGGCTCGATATCGCTCCCCGGCGCGTCCAGCGCGGGTTCCCGCTGGCCGTCTGCGCCGGCGGTGTCGTCGTCCTCGCGGTCAACGCGGTCGTCTCGATATTCCCGGGCGAGGCCACCACCCCGCCGCTGCTGGTCGCGCTCACGCTGCCGCTGTTGCTGGTGGTCGTCGTCGCCGCCGGCGGGTTCCCGCGGCTGGCGAGCGAGCGCGGACTGGGGATGTTCGCGGCGCTCGTCGGCCCGCTCGCCGCGATGGGTTTCGCGCTCACCGGCGGTCGGACGCCAGCGTACCTGGATCTGTTCGTCCGGTCGACGACGTACGCCCACCTCGGTCTCGCCGTCGCGACTGCGGTGGCCCTGGCGTGGTACGGCGCCCGTCGGCCGGCCCGCGGGCGGGTCGTCGCGGTCGCCGTCGTGGCGGCCGTGCTCGTCTCCGCGCCGTTCCCGTTCGCCGGGCTCGCGGCGTTCCCGTTCGAACCCGTGACCGAGCCCGACGAGTTCGACGCCGCGACGTTCGCGACGGAGCGCGTCGACGGCGGGTGGGCCGCGGACGACCACCTCGCGTACGTCGCGTACAACTACCGCGGCGCCGCGGTCACCGACGCGCCGACCGCCGCGTGGCTCCGCGGCGCGGCACCGCCCCCCGACTGTCCGACGCTCGCCCGGGCCTCGTGGACGACCGTCGGCGCGCCGACCCACGCCGGACCGGTCCAGCTATCCGAACGCCGTTACGACGAGTGGACCGTGAACGGAGACGTCGTCTACGCCGGCGGCGCCGACTCGCCGATCGTCCTCCGGTGGGGCCCCGGCGAGTGTCGCCCGATCGGCTCGGGGGTGGCGCCGTGAGCGCCGACCCCGTCCTCGCCGCGCGCGACGTGTCGGTCGTCCGCGGCGACAGGCGGGTGCTCGACGGGCTCTCGGTCGAGATCCCCGACGACGCCCGGGTGCTCGTCCGCGGCGAGAGCGGCGCCGGGAAGTCGACGCTGTTCGAGGTGCTCGGGCTGCTCACGACGCCCGATTCGGGGTCGGTCGCCGTCCGCGGGCGCGACGCCGCGGCCGTCTCCGAGCGCGAGCGGGCGGCGCTGCGCCGGGACCACCTCGGGTTCGTCTTCCAGTCGTTCCGGCTCGTCGACGACCTCACGGCCTACGAGAACGCGCGGGCGCCCCAGGAACACGCCGGCGACGTCGACGAGGCGTGGCTCGACACGCTGTTCGACCGCCTCGACATCGCCGACCTGGCCGACCGGCGACCGCCGACGCTGTCGGGCGGCGAGCGCCAGCGGGTCGCCATCGCCCGCGCGCTGGCCAACCGGCCGAGCGTCGTCCTCGCCGACGAGCCCACGGGCCAGCTCGACCCCGAGACGACCGACGCCGTCCTGGAGACGCTGTTCTCGGTCCACGAGACGTTCGACACCGCGCTCGTCGTCGTGAGTCACGACCCCCGGCTCGGCGAGCGGTTCCCCGACCGCTACGCGCTCGAAGACGGCGGGCTCCGGCCGGACTGAACCCGGCGACGGCGGGCCGTCGCTCAGACGAACGCGTTCTGGTGGGGCGAGTAGCGGACGAACGCCGCGGCCGCGACCAGCACGACGCAGCCGGCGTACAGCGGGTACGGGACTCCACCGAGCGACGTTCTCGACCGGAGCAGGTCCTCCGCGAACTCCGTCGACCGAGCGACGGCGTAGCCCGCCAGGACGGCCGCGGGGACGACGCTCCCCTGCACGTAGTGGATCCACGTCGACGACGTCGCGACCGTGAACAGCGCGACCGGAGCCGCCAGCCACCAGCAGAGGACGAGTCCGGGGCGGCGTCCGAACGCGTCTCCGCCCGACGCGGAGTCGGCGTCCGCGTCCGCGAGGTCGGCCCGGACCGCGAGGACGGCGCCGACCGCCGTCAGGTAGACGAGGGGGCCGAGATACGACGGGAACTGCAGGGCGTAGAAGGGGTTGAACGGGCCGACCATCGTGACCAGTTCCCCGTGGAGCGGCGCGTGGTCGGTCCCGAGGCGGCCGACCGCCTGTTCGGCGACCATCTGGCGGACGTACGTCTCCGGGTGCGACAGGGAGGCGAACAGGTTCCAGGGGAGGACGACCGCGAGCCCGGCCGCGGCGCCCTTCGCGAGGTCGGCGACGCGGTCGCGGGCGAACCCGGCGAGCAGGGGGAGCGCGACGACGAGGAACACGCCGGCGGCGGCCTGTTTCGACATGGCGGCGAGGCCGCCGGCGACGCCGGCGTAGACGAGGTATCGGGAGTCGGTGCGGGCGCGCCAGAGCCACCAGACGAACAGCGTCCCGAACAGCGTGAGGAACACGTCCGTCGTCGCGGTCCGGCCGCCGTTGCCGTACCAGTAGATCGCCGGCGTCGCCAGGAAGGCCAGCGCCGCCGCGAAGCCGGCCCGCCGCCCGTACCAGCGGGTCGCGATCCGGTGGACGACGACGGCGCAGGCCAGCGACGCGGCGACCGACGGGAGCCGGACCGCGAACGCCGTCGCGCCCAGCGCCTCGACGCTGATCGCCTGCAGCCAGAAGACCAGCGGCGGCTTCTCCAGGAACACCGTGCCCGCGACGATATCGGCGCTGCCGGTGTAGCGCGGGACGAGCCAGTGGCCGGCGGTCGCCATCTGTCGAGCGACATCGAAGTAGATGCGCTCGTCGAGCGTCGTCGAGAACGAGCCCAGGCCGGGGAGATAGCCGAGGGCGCCGACCACGAGGATCGTGAGCAGCTCCCAGCACTCGTGAACCACGTCGGGCCGGTGGAGGGACTTCATACGGAAGCGCCGGCACGACCCGTAGTAAAGCGTGCGGATCCGCGCTCCCGTCGCCGCACCGTCGGCGGATTCGTCGGGCCACTGGCGGTCCGGCCGTGGGGCGGTGTTCGGATCGACCGTTCGGGCGTTCCGGGGGAACGCAACCCATTTGACCCCGCGCCGACAGCCGGACACCTGATGACCCGGCGCTCGGTGCTCCCGGCGGTCCGGCGGTCGCCCGCGGATCTGGTGGCCGTCGTCGCGCTGACGCTGGCGACGGCCCTCGTCGCGCTGGTCCCGGGGTCGGACGGGACGCCGTTGCGGGTGCTCCTCGGCTTCCCGTTCGTCCTCCTGGCCCCGGGGTACGCGCTCGTCGCGGCGGCGTTCCCCGGCGGTCGGCGCGAGCGGGCGAGCGACGCCGAAGCGGGAACGACGAGCGACAGGTGGGATCGCGGCCTCGACGGCCCGGAGCGGCTCGCGTTCGCCGTCGGCGCCAGCGTCGCCCTCGTTCCGCTGGTCGGGCTCGCGCTGAGCGTCGCCGCGGTCGGACTCCGCACCGTCCCGGTCGTCCTCTCGCTGAGCGCGGTCGCGCTCGGGGCGACCGCGGCGGCGGCGCGACGGCGCTCGGCGGTCCCGGTCGACGAGCGACCGGTCGGATCGGTCGCCGACTGCGTCCGGGCGGCACGGGCTCGTCTCCCCGGTCGGAGCGGCCGGTCGGGCGGGGCGGGCGACTCCGGCGGCAGGTCCGCCGGGTCGGCCGACCCGGGCGCGCGGTCGGTCGCGGTGCTCGACGTGGTGCTCGTCGGCGCGCTCGTCCTGGCGGTGGCGGGTGGGGGCTACGCGGTCCTCGGGCCGACCGGAGGCGACTACACGGAACTGTCCCTCCTGACCGAGACCGAGTCGGGCGACCTCGTCGCGGACGACTACCCGCGGAACGCCACCGTGGGCGACGCCGAGCGGTTGACTCTCGGGGTCGGGAACCGCGAGGGGGAGCCGGTCGACTACACGGTCGTCGTCGAACTGCAGCGCGTCGAGACGGCCGACGCCGGCGCCCGGTCCGTCGCGAACGCCACGGCCACGCCGGACGCGGCGAGCGGCGTGACGGTCCTGGAGCGGGCGGAACTCCGGCGGTTCACCCCGCGGGTCGAGGCGGGCGAGACGTGGCGGCGACAGCACGCCGTGACGCCGACGCTGGCCGGCGAGCGCGTGCGGCTCGTCTACCTGCTGTACGCGGGCGAGGCGCCCGCCGACCCCTCGACGGCGAACGCCCACCGGGCCGTGTGGCTGTGGCTCTCCGTCTCGGCGTGACGGCTGGTCGCCCCGACGGTCACCGCGGGTCCGGCTCGTCGGCCGACGCGGTCGCGCGCTCGCGCAGGTGACCGGCCGCCATCGACCACTTCTGGAGACAGGCGATCAGGTACCAGCCAGCGGCCTCGGTGGGGTCGGCCGCCGCGTCGGCCAGCCGCGCCCGTAGCGCGAGGGGGTTCACCGGGAGGAACTGCCGGGGGGAAAGCGGGTGACGCACGTCGAAGCGGTCGCCGTGGTACGCCCGGAGCTCGGCGCGGCCGCGGCCGATCCGCGCGCTCTGGGAGAGCACGTCCCGGAGCGTCGACCGGGCGGGGTGGTACACCGTCACGTCGGGGGCGTAGTCGAGGTCGAACCCCGCCGCGTGGACGCGGCGGCCGAATTCCAGGTCGCCGTTCGACCGCAGTCGACTGTCGAAGCGGCCGACGGCGTCGAACACCCGCCGGCGGGTCACGAGACAGCAGGTCGGTGCGAACCGCTTCTCGCGGAGGTAGGTCTCCACGTCGAAGCCCGTCGCGCGCCGGTAGCGGGCGACCGCCCCGTCGCCGGCGACGAGTTCGACGCGACAGCCCACGTAATCGCGGTCGCGGTCCGTCATCAGCCGGGTTATCGACTCGACGTAGTCCGGGTCGACCCACATGTCGGCGTCGAGGAAGCCGATGACGTCGCCGTTGGCGGCCTCGATGCCGGCGTTGCGCGCGGCGTAGGAGCTCTGGATCTCGTCCTCGACGACGTGGCGGACCCGCTCGCCGTCGGCGAACTCGCGGGCGACCGCCGGCGTCCGATCGGTCGACCCGTTGTCCACGACGACGACCTCGTAGTCGGCGGCCGTCTGGTCGGTGAGCGACGCGAGCGTCTGTTCCAGGCCCTCCGGGTCGTTGTACACCGGGACGACGACGCTCGTCGCGGGGCTCACGCCCGCGTCGCCTCCCCGCCCCCGTGACGCGACCGAGACGGTCTCGACTGCATGGTCGCGACTTCGCGGGCGGGCGCCCATCAACGTCTCGATCCCGGCCGCTCGCTTCGGTCGGCCTAAACAACAACGTTCTGGCTATTTTCGCCCGGAAATCCAGAGATGAATGGATTTATACGCCCGACCGAAAAGCATCGTCGTACGAACGATCCCTCGATATCCACGATGACAGATCCCGACACACCGACCGCCACTCGAAGCGAGAAGCTCGACGCCCTGCGGGCCGTCCTCAGGTACGACCCGCGGCTCACGGGGCTGATCGTCGGCGTCGGCATGGTCGCGGCCGTGCTGGAGGGGGTGGGGCTGAGTTTCATCCTCCCGATCATCGAGCTGGTCCAGTCGGGCGGAGGGTCGCTGGAGGGCGGCACCGCCGGGCTGTTCGCGACCGCCTACCGGACGCTGAACGTGCCGCTGACGCTCGCGACGGCGGTGGTCGGCGTCGCGGTCGTGATGACCGTCCGCTTCGCGGCGAGTTTCCTCGTGGCGTGGCTCCGCGAGCGGCTCCGGATGGCCTACATCGAGCACCTCCAGACCGAGGCGTTCGCGAACGCCTTCCGGGCGGAGATCACGTACCTCGACGAGGAGGGCTCGGACGACGTGCTCAACGCGATCATCACCCAGACCTACCACGCGGGGCAGGTCATCCGGCGGCTCGTCCTGTTCATCGAGCAGTCGTTCCTGGGAGTCGTCTACGGGCTCATCGCCCTGTTCATCTCGCCGCGGCTCACCCTGCTGACCGCCGCCGTCCTCGGCGGCGTGACGCTGCTGTTGCGCGGATTCGTCGAGCCGGACGACAACCTCGGCGACCGCGTCGCCGACGCCAACGAGCGACGCCAGGCCGCCGCCCAGGCCGGCACCCAGGGGATGCGCGAGAGCCGGATCTTCGGCCTCACCGACGAGCTGTACGGCGACTTCGTCGACGCCGTCGACCAGTACACGAGCGCCCGCGTCGAGCTGCGGCGCAACCAGGCCGCGATCAACAACGTCTACCAGCTGACGGTGGCGGTGTCGGTGTTCGTGCTCATCTACGTCTCGCTGACCTACGTGGAGCTGACGCTGAGCTCGCTCGGCCTGTTCCTGTTCGCGATGTTCCGGCTCGGCCCCAAGGCCAGCCGGGCCAACGAGCTGTACTACCGGATCGGCCAGGACCTTCCCCACCTGGTTCGGACCCGGAACTTCACGCGGCGACTGGCCGAGAACGCCGAGCCCGAGCGCGCCCGCCGCGAGGTCCCCGACCGGGTCGAGTCGGTCGCGTTCGACGACGTGACCTTCTCCTACGACGGGGAGACGACCGTCCTCGACGGGATCGACCTCTCGATCGAGCGCGGGGAGTTCGTGGCCTTCGTCGGCCAGTCGGGCGCCGGCAAGTCGACCGTCGTCTCGCTGCTCGCGCGCATGCACGAACCGACCAGCGGCGAGATCCGCGCCGACGGCGTCCCCATCAGTGAGATGGACATCGCCGAGTGGCGCGACCGCGTCGCGGTCGTCGGCCAGGACCCCTACGTCTTCGACGACACCCTCCGGTACAACCTCACGATCGCCGACCGGGACGCCTCCCGCGAGGCGATCGACCGGGTCTGTGCGATCGCCCGCGTCGACGAGTTCCTCGACGACCTCCCGAACGGGCTGGACACCCGCGTCGGCGACGACGGCGTCCGGCTCTCGGGCGGGCAGAAACAGCGCCTCGCCATCGCCCGCGCGCTGCTGGACGACGCCGACGTGCTCTGTCTCGACGAGGCGACCAGCGACCTCGACGCGAACCTCGAACGGGAGGTCCAGCGCGGCATCGAGGCGATGGACCGGGAGTACATCACCGTCACCGTCGCCCACCGGCTCTCGACCGTCGAGAACGCCGACCGCATCTACACCCTGGACGACGGCCGGATCTCCGAGGTCGGCGGCCACGACGAGCTGCTGGCGCAGGAAGGGGAGTACGCCGACCTCTACGCCATGCAGCGCCGCTGAACGCGACTCGACGGGGCGGCGCACGCTCCGGGCGGTCGATCCCCGTCGCCGCCCCCCGTTCCGTCGTCGAACATAACAAGGTTTTAGGTCGGCCAAAAACCATCTCGATCCATGTACGAGGACCGGAGCGGCGAGGGCGAGGGTGGCCACCGGAGACCGGCGAGCGGCCGCCGGTCGGCGTCGGGTCGACGGAGATTTCTGAAGACGGTCGGTTCGACGGCGGGCCTGCTCGCGCTCGCGGGATGTGGGAACGACGGGAGCGGCGGGGACGGCACCGCCACGCCCGCGCCGGGCTCGACCGACGGTGGGACGGACACGCCGGCCGGGACGGTCCCGGAGCCGCGGACGTACGCGGCCGACGAACTCTACAACATCGACGAGTGGCGCGGCACCGGGCCACTGATCGAGGACCGGCCCGACGAGTACACGGGCATCTCGATGCTCGACCTGCCCGACCTGCGGGGCGAGCTGACGGTGTATCTCGGCGGCGGCGAGGGCGGCCTCTACGAGAACCTCATGTGGCGGATCCAGCAGACCTACCGCGACTTCACCGTCGACACCCGCAAGGCGTCCTCCTCGCAGCTCGCCAACACCATCATCGAGGAGGCGACCGCCGGCTCGAGCCCGGCGGACGTCTTCTGGGCGATCGACGCCGGCTCGATCGGCATCGTCGCGGAGAACGACGCGACCGTGGAGCTGCCCGACCGCGTCGTCCGGAGCATCCCGGACACGTTCCATCCGACCGACCAGTGGGTCGGGACCATGGGCCGCGCCCGGAGCGTCCCCTACAACACCGACGAGTTCTCGGCCGACGACATCCCGAACGACATCATGGCGTTTCCCGACGACGACCGCTTCGACGCGATGGGGTGGGCACCGACCTACGGCGCCTTCCAGTCGTTCGTCACCGCGATGCGGCTGCTCGAGGGCGAGGACACGACGCGCCAGTGGCTCGACGGGATGCAACAGCAGGGCATCGGCACGTACGACAACGAGCTGGTCGTCGCAAACCAGGTCGCCAGCGGCGAGCTCGGCGCCGGGTTCGGGAACCACTACTACTCGCGGCTCGTCCGCGAGGAGCGGCCCGACGCGCCGCTGGAACTCGCCTTCACGCAGGGCGACGCCGGCGCGCTCATCAACTGCTCGGGCACGGAGATCATCAAGGGCACGGACAACGAGGAGCTGGCCGCGGACTTCATCCACCACCTGCTCAGCATCGAGGCCCAGGAGTTCCTGGGGACGCGGGGCTACGAGTACCCGCTGTTGCCGAGCGTCCCGCCGGTCGGCGACCTCCCGCGCATCGACGAGCTGAACCCGCCGGACCTGAACCTGGCGGAGCTGTCGGACCTGGAACCGACGCTGCGGCTGCTCCGGGAGACCGGCGTGCTGTAGATGTCCGTCGTCGACCGCCTGGCCGAGCCGTTCGACCGCGAGGAGACCGAGGGGCGCCCGGTCGGGCTGGCGCTGCTGAGCGGCGCGGTCGCCGCGGCGGTGCTCTCGCCGCTGGCGTGGATCGCGCTGCGCGTCCTCCAGGTCGACACCGACTACGCGCTGTCGATCCTCGCCCGGCCGACGACGGTCGAGATCCTCCTGACGAGCCTCGGGCTCGTCGCCGCCGTCACCGGCGCGTCGATACTCCTGGGCGTCCCACTGGCCTTCCTGACGGTGCGGACCGACCTCCCGTTCCGCCGGTTCTGGACGGTCGCCGTCGCGCTCCCGCTGGTCGTCCCGAGCTACCTCGGCGCGTTCACGTTCATCATGGCGTTCGGCCCCGGCGGCGAACTCGCCGACGCGCTCGCGCCGCTCGGGATCGACTCGATCCCCTCGATCTACGGGTTCCCCGGGACGACGCTCGTGCTCACGCTGTACACCTACCCCTACGTGTTCATCACGACCCGGGCGTCGCTGCTATCGTTCGACCAGCAGCTCGTCGAGGCCGCACGCACCCTCGGGACCTCCCGGTGGGCGGCGTTCAAGCGGGTGACGCTCCCCCAGCTCCTGCCGGGGATCACCTCCGGTGCGCTGCTGGTCGCGCTGTACGCCCTCTCCGATTTCGGGACGCCGGCGCTGCTGCGGCTGGACGTGTTCACCCGGGTCATCATGGTCGAGTTCAACACGTTCGGCCGCGAGACCGCCGCCCTGCTGTCGCTGCAGCTGCTCGCGATCACGGCGGTCATCCTCGCCATCGAGTCGCGGGTCGGCGACTCGACGCAGGGCGCCTACGTCGGGGCGAGCCCGAACCAGGGGAGCGACACGACGGTCTCGCTGGGCGCCTGGAAGCTCCCGGCGCTTCTGTTCTGTTCCGTCGTCGTCGCCCTCTGTCTCGTCGTCCCGATCGGCGTCTTGCTGCTGTGGCTGGTCCGCAGTCCCGAGACGGCCGCGCGGATCGGCACCGAGTTCCAGTGGGGTTTCGCCCTCAACTCGACGAAGGTGTCGCTGGCGACGGCGCTGGTCTGCGCCGTCGCGGCGGTCCCGGTCGCCTACTACGCGGCGCGCTACCGCTCGCGGCTGGCCGAACTGTTCGACCGGGCGACCTACGTCGGCTACGCGACCCCGGGGATCGTCCTCGGGCTGGCGCTCGTGTTCTTCGGCGTCTGGTACCAGTCGGCCGCCGACGGGCTCTCGATGGACCTGTTCGGGGCCGAGTACGCCCCCCAGCTCTACCAGGCGCTGCCGCTGTTGATCTTCGCCTACGTCGTCCGCTTTCTCCCCCAGGCGGTCGGCGCGACCCGGTCGTCGGTGCGCCGCGTCGACCGGAGCCTCACCGAGGCCGCCCGCACGCTCGGGCGCACCCGGTCGGCCGCCTTCCGCCGGATCACGCTCCCGCTCATCGCGCCCGGCGTGATCGGCGGCGCCGCGCTCGTCTTCCTCACGACGATGAAGGAGCTGCCGGCGACGCTGTTGCTCCACCCGACGGGCTTCGAGACACTCGTCACGTATATCTGGGGGCTCCGCGAAAGTGGCAACTACGGAGCGGTCGCCGTCCCCGCCCTCGCGCTGATCGTCGTCTCCGGCCTCTCGATGGTCGTCATCCTCTCACAGGAGGAGTGAACTCATGTCACGTGATATCCACCGGAACCGGTCCGCCACGCCCGCGACGTCGACCGCCCCCGACGCGACCGACGGTCCGGTCGGCGAGCCCGTGCTCGAACTCGACGGGGTCGTCCGGTCGTACGCCTCCGAGACCGCGGTCGAGGACCTGTCGCTGACCGTCGGCGACGGCGAAGTACTCACGCTGCTGGGCCCCTCGGGCTGCGGCAAGACGACGACGCTGCGGCTGGTCGGCGGCCTCGAACACCCCGACGCCGGGGCCATCGCACTGCGCGACAGGCCCATCGCCGACGCCGACGACGGGACGTTCGTCCCGCCGGAACACCGCGGTATCGGGCTCGTCTTCCAGGACTTCGCGCTGTTTCCGCACATGACCGCCGCCGAGAACGTCGGCTTCGGCATCGAGGACTGGAACGAGGCCGACCGCCGCGAGCGCGTCGCCGAACTGCTCGAACTGGTCGACCTGGCCGACCACGGCGAGGACTACCCCGGCGAGCTCTCGGGTGGGCAGAAACAGCGCGTCGCGCTCGCGCGCTCGCTCGCGCCCGAACCGGACGTGTTGCTGCTGGACGAGCCGCTCAGCAACCTCGACGTGAGCCTCCGCGTCTCGATGCGCGAGGAGATCCGCCGGATCATCGACGAGACGGGCGTCACCGCCATCTGGGTCACCCACGACCAGGAGGAGGCGCTGTCGGTCGCCGACCGCGTCGGCATCATGAACGACGGCCGCCTCCGGCAGGTCGGCCGCCCCGAGCGGATCTTCGAGCGCCCCGCCTCGCGGTTCGTCGCCTCCTTCCTCGGCCGCACGGGCTTCCTCTCGGGCGAGCGCCAGGCCGATACGGTCGCGACCGACCTGGGCCGGATCGACGCCGACCGGATCGCCGACCTCGACGCCGTCCAGGGGGAGACGGTCGATATCCTCGTCCGCCCCGACGACCTGCGGGCGACGCCGACGACCGAAGCGGAGGCCCACGGCCGGATCACGAGCCGGCAGTATCAGGGCCCCTCGTTCGTCTACCGCGTCGAGACGGCCGGCGGCGACACGGTCCACTGCCTCCAGAACCACACCGAGGTGTTCGACGTGGGACAACCGGTTGCCGTCGACCTCGTCGCCGACCACCCGCTGCAGTGGTTCCCGCGGGACTGACGGGCCGCACACGCAGAAAAATTCTCGGGCGAGGACTCGCGCTTCGCTCAGGCGCGGACCGTCGGCTCGTCTTCCGTTTCCTCGTTATCCGTTTCGTCGTTATCCGTTCCCTCGCTATCATCGCCGAGCACCCGCCGCGTCAGCGGCATCTCGAGGACGCTGACGAGCCGGTAGAGCTGCTCGGCCACGTCGGTCTCGCCGGCGCGGTGTCGGCGGTACGTCTCGCGAGCGGCCTCGGCGTCGACCCCGGGTAGTTCGCGGAGCAGGTCCGCGTTGCGGTCGAGCGAGCGGCCGACGAAGTCGTCGGTCCTGACGACCTCGTTCTTGTCCTGCCAGGGGCCGTCGGTCCGGTAGTCGGCCCCGCCGAGTTTGTCGAGCTGGTTCACCACGCGGTTGCCGACCGCGTGGACGGCCTTGGGATACGTCAGCGGCACCCGCGTCCCGGCGTGGGGGATCGCGGCCAGCGAGCCGTCGAGGCGGTCGATCGCTCGGTGGAGCGGGTCCGATCGCAGTCGGTACCGCAGCGGCATCGAGCAGTGCAACTCGACCAGCCGGCGGTCGAGGAACGGGTTGCGCGTCGGCGCGATCTGCAGGGCGCTGTACAGGTCGAACCCGATCCCGTTCGTGATGGGGTACAGCGTCGAGCTGAGGCTGAGCTGTTCGACCGACTCGTAGGTGACGCCGTGGTAGTCGACCCGGCCGTCCCGCGACGCGATGTTGTCGGCGAGGATCTCCCCCAGCGGCGTCGAATCGATGAAGGCCGGCCGGCGCGTCGGGCCGGCGTCCGCCTGGCCGTCGACGAACGCGTCGGTCGTCGACGGCAGTCGCTCGAAGGGGAGCCAGAACCGGACGCCTGCCGGGAGGTCCAGCGTGGCCTGGGCGACGCTCCAGGAGCCGAAGAGGTCGTCGCTGTACAGCCCCGTCAGCAGCGTGTCGGCCTCGCCGCGGATCTCGTCGGCGAACCCGAGCGCGTGGCCCGTGTGGAACGGGCCGACGAACTCCTGGATCGGGCCGGCCCGGTCGAGCAGTTCGGCGTGATACGTCGGCCCGCGGTCCAGCCGGTGGAAGTCGGCGCCGGCGGCGTCGGCCGACCGCTCTGCGACCCGCGACTCCCGGGTGTCGCCGTCGCCCAGGTGGAAGGCCGCGAGCGGCTCGTCGGCGGCGGCCAGCACCGCCCGGGAGTCGCTGCCGCCGCTCAGCAGGAGGCCGTGCTCGCGGTCGTCGCTCGTCCGGTCGGCGACCGCCCGCTCGAAGCGCTCGGCGAGTTCCCGGACGAAGTACGACAGCGGCTCGTCGACCGGTCGGTGGCGCGGCTCCCAGTAGGTCCGCCGCTCCGTGTCGCCGGTGTCGATGTCGTAGGTCAGCGTCGTCGCCGGCGGTAGCTGCTCGACCCCCTCGATGGGCGTCTCCGTGCCGAGCGTCCGCCGGCTGTAGACGTACTCGGCGAGGGCCCGCTCGTCGAAGCGCGGCTCGAACCCGGGGACGACCGGGACGGTCTGGACGTTCGTCGAGACGGCGATGCTGTCGCCGGCGACCGCGTAGTACAGCGGCCGCGCGCCGAGTCGGTCGAGGAACAGCGACACCGTCCCCGCGGCCGGCTCGTACACCAGGCCCGCGAACTCCCCGTCGAGCCGCTCGACGAAGCCGAGTCCGTGTTTCGCGTACTCGCGCGCGCACGTGCGGGCGGACTCGTTCGGATCGACAGTCGTCCGGTCGCCGCCGTCGTCGGTGACGCTGTACACCTCGCCCCACACCCACACGAGCGCGCCGTCGGCCGTCTCGGCCGGCTGGTCGGTCGCCGTCCCCGCGTGGAACGCCGACCGGACCGCTACGTCGCGCTCGCGATAGCGGTCGGTGACCTCGTCGTCGACCGTCGGCGGCACCGTCGCCACCTCGCAGCTACCGGCGCCGGCGCCGAACGCCCCGGAGAGGCCGACCATCTCAGTCGTCTCCGCGGAGCCGCGGTCGCGACTCCGGGATGCGCCGCGCCCCGCGCTCGGCGACGAAGTCGTCGACTGCGAACGTCTGGAAGGTGTCGGCCCGCGAGGCGTCGTACACGTCCTCGCCGGCGAGCTGGTTGACGATCGTCGCGTTGCGGTACGGCCCGAGTCCCAGGTCGGGAGCGTTGATCCCGTGGGTGTGCAGCTCCGCGTTCTGGACGAATATCTCGCCGGGCAGGTCCGTCTCCAGCCGGAAGTCCTTCGTGATCGCCAGGCGGCCCTGGCCGTCGCGGCGGATGCGGTCCTCCAGCGGCGCGAGGAAGGGGGGTTCGGTCCGGGCGTAGCCGGTCGCCAGGACGACCACCTCGCTCTCGTGGAGGAACCGCTCCTCCTCCTGCCAGTGGTCGCAGATCAGCTGGTAGTAGTCCGTCCCCGACCGGTCGGTTCCGACGTCGACGGTGCCGATGTCCGTCACTTCGGTCGCGGCGAGCATGCCCACGTCCGGGTCGCCGTCGCCGACCGACCGCTCGTACAGCGCGTCGTAGATCCTCGCGCTGGTCGTCTCGTCGATCCCCTTGTACAGCAGGTCCTGGCCGTCGAGCAGCTCGTCTTTCCGCTCCTGGTCGAGGTCGTAGAAGTACTCCGTGTAGTCGGGCGTGTATACCATGTGGCCGAGCTTGGCGTCGGCCATCTGGAAGAAGCCGCGCGAGCGGGTGATCCAGTCGAGACTGAACTCGTTCTCTCGCTGGCGCTCGAGGAGGTCGCGGAACACCTCCGCGGCGCTCTGGCCGGAGCCGACGATCGTGACGGAGTCGGCGTCGAGACAGCGCTCGCGGTTGTGGAGGTACGACGCCGAGTGGAACACGTCCCGGCCGAGCGAGTCCTCGAACTGCTCGGGGACGTGGCGCTGGGTACCGATCCCCATCACCACGTCCTCGGCGGCGTAGCGCTCGCGCTCGCCGGTCGTCGGGTCGACGGCCTCGACGACGAACAGGTCGTCCTCGACCCTGACGTCGGTGACGCGGCTGTCGAATTCGAGCGACGGGAGCCGGTCGGCCACCCACCGGCAGTACTCGTTGTACTCGCGGCGCGGGATGAAAAACTCCTCGTAGAAGTAGAACTCGTACAGGCGGTCCTCGGCCTGCAGGTAGTTGAGGTAGCTGTGGGGGTTCGACGGGTCCGCCATCGTGACGAGATCCGCGAGGAACGGCACCTCCATCGTGGTCTCCTCGACGAGCATCCCCTCGTGCCAGTTGAACTCCGGCTCCTGTTCGAGAAAGCGGACGTCCAGGTCCGCGTCGGCCCCGTCGAGCAGCGCCGCCAGGCCGAGGTTGAACGGCCCGACGCCGATCCCGATAACGTCGTGGACGCGGTCGGTCACGCGGACCCCTCCTCGAAGGTCTCGCGGTCGCAGACCATGAGCTGGCCCGTCTTGTCGGGGAGGTCGACTTCGCGGACGCGCTCGAAGCCGCTCTTCTCGAAGACGCGGATCGCCCGCTCGTTCCGGGCGTCCGGCTCGGTGACGATCCGGTCGGTCTCGGGGTGGCGGAACTGGAAGGCGACCATCGCCCGGACCAGCGGCGCGCCGTACCCCTCGCCGAGGTACTCCTCGGGCCCGACGAGCAGGTGGATCCCCTGGTCGGCCGGGTCCGCGTCGTAGTAGTCGCCGATACGGTCCTCGGCGGCCCAGTAGGACTCCCAGTAGCTCATCGGCACGTGGTCGAGATAGCCGATATACAGCGTCTGGGCGTCGTCGCTCGCCCGCTGTTCGATCGTCTCCCGAACCTGCGGGAGCGGGTCGTCCTGGGTCCAGTACGGCAGGACGTGCTCGCTGTTGAGCCAGGTGTGGAGCCGACCGAGGTCCCGCTCGATGTCCACCTCGCGGAAGCCGATCGTCTTCCCGACGGCGTCGTCGTTCGTGACGTAGCTGTAGCCCGAACCGACGACCTCTCGCGGTCCGGTCATACCCGGACCAGCCCCGTTCCGACGCTTCTCGGACCCGCCGGAGCCGCACGTTCGATTAGCAGTCTCATTCGCGTTGCCCTCGTTGGATGGAATAATTTTAGGCGACCCTCAAAACGCTTCCGATTTTTAGGGTGGCCGAAAAGAGGGTGTCCGGCCGCGGTCGCGGGCCGGAGCGGCCATCGCGTCGGTGATCGCGCGTCGGGCGGCCGCCGGCGTCACGCGTCCACGTCGATCACGGTCCCGTCGGCGGCGACGGTCCGGAAGTCCAGCAGCAGGTTCGAGCCCTCCCGGACCGGTCGGGTGCGAAAGCGGAGGCCGTCGTCGGTCCGCCGCACGCGCAGGTCGACGGTGAGGTACACGTCCTCGTTCCGCGGGTGCTCGCGCTCGTAGATGTTGCCGTCCTCGCTGGTGAGGACGACCGGCGCCGGTTCCGTCCGCACGTCGGTGATCGCCGCGAGGGTCGTCCCGTCGCGCCGTTCGACCATCCCTGCTTCGAGGCCGTCGGCGATGTCCGGCCTGACATCGTCCACCCGGACGACCGCGGTCGCGGTCGCCGGCTCGCCCGGCAGCGAGGCGTTGCCCCACCGCGTCACCGACCCCGACAGCGCGTAGCGTTCGGTGCGGAACGGGACGGTCTGGCCCACGAGGACCCGCCTGTCGCCGAAGTAGGTGGCCCCGCCGTAGCGGACCGTCCGCAGCGAGAGCCCGAGCAGGGCGGTCCGGTTGCCCGCCCCGACGGAGGCGATCGTGGTGTCGGTGACCGTCGCGACCGTCCGGTCGTCGATCCGGTAGCCGTCGCCGCGGTCGACCAGGTCGGCCGTCGCCGGCGGGACGCTCGCCTCGACGAGGACGGGGAGCCGGCCCGTCTCCAGCGTCGCGTTCGACCCTCCGAGCTCGACGACCTCGCCCTCGGCGTCGTAGGCGGCCGTCTCCAGCGCCAGCTCGTCGCCCCGGCGCAGGGGCTCGCCCCCGAACTCGAAGACGGGGGCCTCCGCCGCCGGGTCGTCGACGAGCGTCCCGTTGACCCGCACGCGGACCACGACCGACGCCGCCTCGCCGTCGCCGGGCCCGACGTAGGCGTCGGTGACCGCCAGCGCGCCGCCGGAGCCGTTCCCCTCGGCGATGCGGGCGGCCGTCGACAGCGGCTGCTGGCCCAGGTCGACCGTCGCGTAGCGCGCGGCCGGGTCGCCGCCCTCGGGGAACGGGTCGACGAACAGGACGCCCGCGCCGACGGCGCCGACGAGGACGACCACGACCAGCGCGTCGTAGACGTTGACCCGACCGAACAGGCGCCCGGAGTCGTCGATGACCGTCACGACGGAGCGCTCCCGGGACCCGGCTGCGGTGGCGTCGTTCCCATCGTTCGATTCAGCCTGCCCGCACCTCGTCGGTCGACGGTAAAAGGCTTTCACATATTGTTTGGCTGGCCTAAAAACGTGCGTTCGAACGCTTTGCGTGCAGATCTGTCGGGGTCCGTGCCGCCCACGGAACGGATCCGTCCCGAATCACACCCGTCGTCGGACGCCGACCACCGACCGCCGGACGCCGACCGCCGACCGAGCCGGGGTCGCTACGGCTCGTCGGCGTCGGACCGCTCGACGGCTCGCTCGTACAGCTCCTCGAACTGCGGGACGACGGCGTCGGCCCGGTAACGCTCGACGGTCCGTTTCGCCGCCGCGGACGTGGCCGCGGCGTCCCCGTCGAACAGCTCGCGTATCGCGGTGGCGAACCCCTCGACGGAGCCGTCGGTGACCCGTCCGCCGTCGCCGACGATCTCGGCGACGCTCCCCACGTCGCTGGCGACGACGGGCGTCCCCGCCGCGAGCGCTTCGAGGAACACCCGGCCGAACGGCTCGTCCCACCGGCCGGGGTAGAGGAAACAGTCGTGGGCGGCGTACAGCGCCGGGAGGTCGTCGTTGTCGAGCCAGCCGGTGAACGTGACGGCCTCGTCGAGCCCCCGCTTTTCGGCCGCCGCCTCCAGGTCGGTCCGCAGTCCGCCGTCGCCGACGACGGTCAGACGGAACGGCCCGTCGCCCGACCGGTTCAGCCGGTCGAGGACCGGCACCAGCCGGTCGACGCCCTTGTGTTCGTCGAGCGAGCCGACGTACAGCAGGTCGTAGGGCGCCTCGAAGTCGCTCTCGTGTGGCCCGTCGAAGCGCTCGTCGAGGACGTTCGGGATCACGGAGAGTCGGTCGCGCGGGAAGCCGAAGTCGGCGTAGGTCTCGCGGATGTGCGGCGAGAGCGCGTGGTAGCCGTCGATCCGGTCGGCCACGCGCTCGCCGTCGCGGACCAGTTTCAGGTAGCCCAGCCGGCTGGCCGACCGGTACAGGGGGCCGTCCTCGTCGTGGCCGCCGCTCGTGGCCACCGAACAGGCCGCGCACTTCGCGAGCCCGTTGCTCGAACAGGGCTCCCGATCCATGTACCGGAGGTCGTTCTTCGGACAGACCGCGCCGTAGGCGTTCAGCGTCAGGACCGTCGCCGCCGTCGTCTCCGCCGCGACCTCGCCCAGCGCCGGGAGGCTGTTCATCACGTAGCTGTGGACCACGTCGTAGGCGTCGAACTCGTCGAGGCGCCCGCGCAGCGCGGCGTCCAGTTGCAGCGCCGAGTGGTACGGGTAGCCGTCCGTGTCCAGCGGGCGCACCGAGATGTCCGCCGCGAACGAGGCGTCGTCCGGCGGGTCCGCCCAGCAGTACGCCGTCACGTCGTGGCCGCGGTCGGCCAGCTCGAAGACGATCCGCGAGGCGCTGTGGGTCGCGCCCGTCCCCTCGCCCTGCGGATACGTCGGGTGGACGAAGCCGACCCGCACGGTTACTCCGCGTACCCCAGGTCCCGCAGCCTGTCGGCGACCACGTCGTCGTCGAGCGATCCGTCCGCGGCGGCGGGCGCCGACGCGTCGACGGTCCGGCGCGGGCCGTCCTCGTAGACGAGCCACGGCACGTCGACGAGTTCGGGCGTGTAGATCCCGCGCGGGTGGCCCCACTCCCGGAACGGGATCGGGAACGACCGCTCCCCGACCATGTTCCCGTGGTCGGCCGTGACGACCGTCTTCCCGTCGAGGTCGCGCAGCAACCGCTCGACGTGGGGTAACGCCCGGTCGAGGTTGGCGTCGTACAGCTCCCAGACCGCCTCGCGGTCGACGTCGACCCGCCCCTGCAACAGCTGGACCCAGACGTTCTCCTCGGTCGCCTCGGGGTCGGTGAAGTCACCGCCGTCGAAGTCGGCGTCCGCCCCGACGAACGGGTAATGGGGTTGCATGTAGTGGACGACGAGCCGCTTGTTCGGGTACTCCTCGTTCGCTCGCAGCGCCGCCGCCGTCACCGTCTCCGGGAGGACGGTCCCGTGTTCGTCGCTCCAGCCGTCGCCCGACCAGACCTCCACGATGTCGGCGAACTCCGCCCGGATCGACTCGCGGTGCTGGTGCAGCTGCGGGTTCGCGGTCACGTACACCGTGTCGCGCAGGTTGCGGCCGTCGACGTTCGCTCGCAGGAACTCCACGGTCGTCGACGCGCGCGACTGTCTGCGTTCGAGGTCGCCCGGCAGCGTCGACCGCCGCTCGAACATGTCGTACCGACAGGCGTCGAGCACGACCAGCGTGTCCCAGTCGGCCTCGAACGGGTCCGTCCCCGCCTCGTTGCACCGCCGGAGCCCGAGCCGACGGTGATACAGCCGGTTCGCGTGCCGACAGAACAGCACCGGCGTGTCGAGCGCGCGGACCAGTCGCGACCGCGTGTCCATATGCCTCCACTTCGCGCGACCCTCGGGATAGGTGTTACGCCATCTCTCCGTCCGTTCCGCTCGGAACCCTGGGCCTGCCAGCGGCCGATAGCTCGGTCACCGGAGCGCCGAGAGCACGAGGCCGACGCCGACGAGGAGGACGACGACGGCGACGCCGTCGGTGCCGGTGTCGACGACGAGGTAGGCGGCGGTTCCGAGCAGCGCCGCGGCGGTCCCGACCGCGGCGGTCGCGGCCACGTGCGCGAGTTCGAGGCGGGTGGTCGACGCCCCGCGGCCGAGCTGTTCGCCGACGGTGATCCCGTAGCGGCCGGCGTCCCACGCGAGCAGTGAGCACAGCGTCGCGCCGACCAGCGGGAGCACCGGCGCGCCGGCCAGCCCCGCCGACGCGACGCCGGCCACGAGCGCGACGGCGCCGGCGGTGACCCGCCGTCGACGGCCCCGCAGGGCACCGACCGCGACGAGGGCCGTCCCGACGAGCCCGAGCGCGCGCCCGCCGGTCGTCGGGAGCCACAGCGCGGCGACCGCCGCCAGCGCGACCGCGAGCCGAGCGCTCGTCCGCGCGGGCGAACGGTC
The DNA here is from genome assembly GCF_013415905.1 of Halosimplex pelagicum. Taxonomy (GTDB): domain Archaea; phylum Halobacteriota; class Halobacteria; order Halobacteriales; family Haloarculaceae; genus Halosimplex; species Halosimplex pelagicum. The sequence goes on from NZ_CP058909.1 coordinate 1,075,312, forward strand.
GACCGACGCGGCCGTCGCGCGCGTTCCGGCCGTCGCCCCGGCCGAGGATGCGGCCGGCGCGCCCGCCGCGGACTCACGACCGGCCGGTCCGCCGTCGTCCGCTCCGCCCGATTTCGGGTCCATCCCCGACTCGTCGCCAGGGGCGGCGGGACCGTCCGCGGCGGGCGCCCGGTCGGTCGCGTCGCTCACGTCGACCACCGCCGTCGGGCCCGCGCCAGCGCGGCGTCGAACCGCTCGCCTTCCTCCCAGTCGACGACGCGGACGCCGGCCGACCGGGGCGACGACAGCCGCTCGTCGCGCTCGTCCGCGGCGCGCTCGTGGGGCTCGGTGTCGCGGACGGTCGGGTCGGGGCTCACGACGGTCACGTCGCGGCCGTAGGCGGCGAGACGGCGGGCGACCCGCCGCGGGTAGTCGTCGCAACACGGCGAGACCAGCATGATCTGCGTGTCGGGGTCGAGCCGGCGGTGGATCCGGCGGATACGCTGTGTTCGGAGGGTCTCGCGCCGGTCGGGCGGGTAGCGCTCGTGGAGCTTCCGGGCGGGCGGGACCGGCGACAGCGCGGGGTGGACGTTCAGCAACTCGCGACCGAGGGCGCGGTGGTCGCCGCCGGCGCCGGGGGCGAGCCGACACCCCTCCCGCTCGCGGCCGAACGTCTCGAAGCCGACGCGGTCGCCGGCGTCGAGGAGCGCGTCGAACACGCGGTGGGCGGCGTCGACGCCGCGCTCGACCGCGTGGTAGCCGTCGGGCGCCGACGCGCGGTAGGCGGCCCGCCGCGTGTCGACGACGAGCTGGACGACCGCCGACCGCTCCTCGCGGAACTCGACGGTCGCCAGCTCGCCGGTCTTGGCCAGCTGTCCCCAGTCGATCCGCGAGAGGGGGTCCGAGCGGCGGTACTCCCGGGTGGCGTGGAACTCGATTCCGGGGCCGCCCTCGTCGGTCTCGACGCGGCCGGCGAAGCCGGCTGTCGTCCCGCCGACGGGCACCCGCTCGCCGTCCAGCACCGGGAGCGTACAGCGCAGCGTCGTCGATGCGGCGACGGTCGTCTCGTACTCGACGGCGCCGCTGGGGTCCGCGACCGTCACCTCGGCCGGCGTCCAGTCGTGTTCGCCCCGCGTCGCCCGGACGGTGTAGGTGAACGTCGTCCGGCCGCCGGGGGCCAGCGGCGCGCCGTGGCGTGCCGAGCCGTCGACGACGGCTATCTCGTCGGGGACGCCGTCGACGACGCGCACGTCCGTCAGGTACTCGTCGCTCTCGTTTCGCAGTTCGACGCCGACGGTCACCGGGTCGCCGGGTTCGGGCGACTCCTCGGCGAGCCGCCGGCGGACGCTCACCGCGGGGTCGCCCGTCTCGGCGTCCCGGACCGGTGGTTCGACCGCGCCCGCGTAGCCCGCGACGGCGGCGCCGACGACCCCGGAGAGCACCAGCCCGGGCGCCCGCGAGACGACACCGAGCCCGCCCAGCACGAGCGCGACCGCCACCACGCCCGTCCAGTGGCCCGTCTCGTGGGCGAGGACCGCCGCCGCTTCGTTCCGCTCGCCGTCCTCGTCTTCCCCACCGTTTCCGCCGGGACCGACGGCCGCGTCGTCGCCCGCTCGGCTTCGGTCCCGCGCCCCGGCGAACGTGGGCTCCTCGTCGCCCGGAACCGGGACCAGATAGCCCCGTTCGGGGTCCCGCGGGCGCCAGCGGTCGGGGTCGACGAAGCGGCGGCCCGCCGCGCCGGCCAGCCCCGCGACGGCGAGGGCGACCGCCGCGAGCGCCGCGAGCGCGGCCGTGACCCGGGAGGGTCTGGGGCCGCCGCTCCACGCGGCCAGCCCCAGTCCGACGGCGACGACGGCGACGCCGACCCAGCCCCGGCGCTTCATCGTCGGTCCCCCTCCGTTCCGTCCCCGTCTCCGTCCTCGGCCGCGTCCGTCGAGGAGTCGGCGGTTCCGTCGTCGGCCGCACCGTCGTCGCTTCCATCGCCGTCGGCGTAGGCCGCCTCGATTCGGCGCAGCGCGGCGACGGCGCGGTCGGCGCGGTCGGCGGGGTCGCGCCCCCCGTAGCGCACCTCCGCGAACAGCTCGGTGAGTTCGGCCACGTCGTCGGGGTCCATGCCGGCGGCGACGGCGGCGTCGGCGAACTCCGCCGGCGCAGTGGTCTCGGGGTCGGGCGCGTCGACCAGGGCGCGCATCTCGTCCCAGGCGCGGTACACCTCGTTGTCCACGGCGGCGTCGGCGTCGATCCGGTCGGCGGCCGCGCCGGCCGCTCGTCCGACCGCCGACAGATCCACGTCGCCACCGTCCACCCCGCTCTCGTCGTCGTCGCCGACTCTCTCCAGCGACACGTCCGCGTCGGACCGGTACCAGAGGACCGCCGCTCCGACGGCGAGCGCGGTGAGCACCAGCGCGGGACCGGGGAACGGGACCGAGACGCCCCCGAGGATCGGGAACGGGAAGCCGATGGAGAATCCGGCCCCGTCGCCGGCCCCGACGAACGGCTGGCGCTCGACGAACGACGCGTTCCGCTCCCGGTCGACGCCCTCGGCGGGGTTCCCGGGGTCGACGGCCGCGACCGCGCCCAGCCCGACGACCGCCGCCGCGATCAGGAGTGCGGTCCCGAGCGACCGCCGGATCATCGTCGCCCCCCGGCGACCGGGCGCGGCCGCGCGTCGCTCGGCTGTGACCGCACCGACGACGCGGCGACGCGTCCGTGACCGGCCGACGGTCGACCGCGTTCCGGCCCGGTGGCGTGTCCGATAGTTCGCATCTGTCGACAGGAAACGGCTCGACCGATATTGTTCTTTGGGTGACAGAGTCGCGGACCGGGGCGATCCGGCGCCGCCCGCGTCGGCGGGGCCGACGGGCGACTGCGACAACTGACAGACCGTATAGTTATTTCGTCTACCAATAAGATTTACATAACCCCGGTTCGATGTGGGAAATGGAATGGCGTCAGGAGCGGTTACGGCCCCCGGCGCGGTCGCCGGGTAAGCAGCGGAACACGGAGCCGTCAGGCTCGCGAGCCCGCGGTCGACCGTGCCGGGGCAGCCTCCCGGCCGAGCGGTCGGGACGGCCGCTCGGCACACACCATTCCACCGCGGTCCGAACGTTCACCCCGTTCGGAATCCGCACCCGAACCACCCACACCCACCCACCCGAACCCACGCCGTCCGGACATCGCGTCCGGATTTTCACGCCCGTGATCGCGGCCGACACTCGGCCGCGGTCGTCCGTTCCACAAGAGACTTCCCGCCGATAGGCGAACGTGTAGTCGAATGACGACAGCCCCGGACAGCGCCCGCGACGAGGTGACGCTCCGCGAGTCGGTCCCGCCGGTCCGCGAGTGGCTGCGGACGTTCGTCGTCGGCCTGTTCATGGGGACCGCCGACGGCGTCCCCGGCGTCTCCGGCGGCACCGTCGCGCTCATCGCCGGCATCTACGAACGGCTCATCGCCGCGATCAACGCCGTCTCGCTCGACCGCTTCCTCGACGGTATCCGCGCGCTCACGCCGCTGGACGGCGGCGTCTCGCTCGACCGCGCCGCGGCCGTCCTCGAAGAGGTCGACGGCTGGTTCCTGATCGCCCTGCTGGGAGGTATCGCAACGGCAGTGATCGCCGTCGGTCAGGCGGTCGAAGTGGCCGACGAGGAGGCCCCCGTCCTGATGTTCGGCCTGTTCTTCGGGTTGATCGGCGCCTCCGCGCTCATCCTCCTGCGCGAGGTCGGAATCCGGACCGTCCCCGAGGTCGTCGCCGCCGTCGCCGGCGCGGCCGTCGCCTTCTTCGCCTCGGGCTACTCGGAAGCGCTGCTCGGCGGCGGGGGCCTCCTCGTCGTCTTCGTCGCCGGCGCCGTCGCCGTCAGCGCGATGATCCTCCCCGGTCTGTCGGGGTCGCTGCTGCTGGTGATCCTCGGGCAGTACACCTTCATGTACGACCGCCTCGGCGCGTTCCTCGATGGCCTGGTCGGGCTCGCGACCGGGGGCGCGACCGACGGGCTGGCCGGCGCCTCGGTCGACGTGGTCACGTTCGTCTGCGGCGGGCTCGTCGGGCTGTTCACCGTCGCCCGCCTCATCCGGAAGGCGCTGGCCGCCAACCGCGAGGTGACGTTCGCCTTCCTCGTCGCGCTCGTGCTCGGGGCGCTCCGGGCGCCGATCACGACGCTGAACGGCGACGAGTACGCCGTCGTCTGGAACACGCCGACCGTTCAGGCGTTCGCGGTCGCGGCCGTCGTCGGCGCCGTCGTCGTCCTCGTCCTCGACTGGTTCGCCGTCGACATCGACCTCGACAGCGTCTGAGGCGGTCGCGCGTTCCGCGAACACTGCCCGCCGTTCAGCTCAGGAACAGCCGCCGCTGGGCCCGCTCGTGTTCCGCGGAGCGCACGTCGATCAGCGGGGCAAAGGGCGCCATGTCGTCGATCCCCCGCTCCGTGCTCGCCTCGACGGCCTCGACCATCGCGGGTCGCAACTCGTCGAGGGCGCGCTGCACCTCGGTCGAACCCAGCCGCATGAGTCGCTGGGCTGCCCCGAGCTGCGCGGTCGCGAACTCGTGGCAGGCCAGCAGGCACGCCTCGCGCTCGGACACGTCCGCCAGCGCCGCGACGGTCCCGAGGACGACGGCGTAGTTGCCCGGCGCGTCGCCCGCGTCGACCGCCGCGCCGTACTCATCGAGGAGGTCCTCGTCGCGGAGGTCCCGCTGGAGCGTCAACAGCCGGTCGCCCGTCCGCTCGGAGCTCTCGCGGAACTCCGCCGCGAGCGTCGCCGCGGTCAGCCGCCGGTCGGCGCGCTCGACCTTCGACAGGTCGCCGTCGGCGGCCGCGGCGTGGGCCGCCCGCAACGCCACCAGGTCGGCGCGGCCGTGCTGGCGACGGAGGACCGTCGCGACGAGCTCGCGCAACTCGTCGGCGTCGGTCACGGCGTCGTCGGCGACGAACTGCTCCAGGGCGTAGGAGACGCTGTCGGTCCCCACCGGGAGGAACGAGTCGGCCAGCCGCAGTGACTCCAGCGTCGCCTCGTCGCTCACGATTCCTCACCTCCGGCGCCGTCGCCCCCCGATTTCGGGTCGAGCGTGCGCACGCCGTGGTCGTGACCGCCCTCGCCGTGACCGTGTGAGTGGGCGCCCTCGCCGTCGTGGCTGTGGGAGTGGTCGCCGTGGCTGTGGCCGGCTGCTCCGTGACCGTGGTCGGCTCCGCCGCCCTCGTCGAACAGCGCCGGCGCCACTTCGTCGTACCCGATAGTCGCGCCGTCGGGCAGGTGCGGCTCGACGGTCGACTCCATCCGCTCGCGGGTGTCCGCGAGGGGTAGGTACGCGCGGCCGTCCTCGACGGCCAGATCCCAGTGGCGGTTGCCGACGGCGTGGCCGAGTTCGAGCGCGGTCGTCACCGCCGCGCGGTCGGGGTCCGCGACGCCGCCGAAGTCGACGACCATCGCCGCGACCGCTTCGAGCGAGACGACGACGAGCCGGTCGCCAGTCGAGAGCACGTCGCCGTCGCGCAATTCGCGGGCGACGACGACGCCGAGGTCGGTGCCGTCGGCGGTCGTCGTGCGGAAGCGCGAGCGCCGCCGTTCGGTCTCGTCGACCGCAACGTGGAGCGGGTCGCCCCCGTCGACGCGTTCGGCGACGGACTCGTCGTCGAGCGACCCGACGAAGGTCTCGGCGACGAGCATCAGGGCCTCCGCGAGTCGGGCGCGCCGGCGCCCAGCAGGTCGGTTCTCGCCTCGTCCCACGCCGCTCGCAGCGAGGCGGTCACGGTCTCGGCGCGGTGGCCCAGCGCCCGGACGACGCACCCCGCGTCGTTCGGCAGGCGCGTCGCGCCCGCGCGCACGGTGTCGTCGCGGCCGTCGTCGGCCGCATCGCCGTCAGCCTCCGCGGCGCCCGTCGCGGCGGCGTGGAGCCGGTCGCTCAGGTCGTCGAGCGCGTCCGAATCCCCGAGCGGGACGAGCACGTACAGCGTCCCGACGACCGCGAACTCGCCCATGACGCCGGCCGCCGACGGGTCGGCGTCGGCGGGTCGGAGATGGGTCGCGTCGTCGACCAGCAGGTCGTCGTCGCGGCGGACGCGCAGCCGGGAGAGGTAGCGCTCGAAGTCGAAGCGTTCCCCGCGGGCGAGTCGACCGGGGACGACCACGTCGCCGACGACGGCGCTCGCGTCGGGCGCCAGGTCGAGGCCGAGTCGCTGGAAAAAGCGCGAGTCCTCGTGGAGGATAGTCGGCTCGGGCACGTAGTCGAGGTGGCCGCCCGCGCCCACCGACAGCGACACGTCCGCGGCGGCGTAGTTGCGCGCCATCGAGAGCACCTTCTGGGAGCTCTGCGTGGAGACGTGCGCCACCGCGTCGGCGCCGACCTCGACGGTCACGTCGTGGCGGTCGCCCTGGGCGACGCCGCCGGTCGGCGACTGGACGTACACCGTCTCGGCTTCGGGCAGCGGGTCGTGGCCGAGCGTGCCGCTGACGTGGAACGGCGCCCGGGCCAGATCCCGCACGAGGTTCGTCTCGCCAGCCTCGTCGGCGGCGAAGCGGAGTTCGAGCCGGCCGTCCTTGCCGGGCGAGCCGACCGCCGCCGCGGGGAGCGACTCCTCGGCGTAGTCGGCGAAGGCGGGGTGGGGCGGTTCCTCGTGCGTGACTCCCTGGGGCCGCTCGGGCGTGTCGGCCGCCATCTTACGCGAACAGCACGCCCTCGCTGACGTGCTCCCGTACCGCCTCGATCCCGTCGCCGGCCTTGCAGTTCGTGAAGACGAACGGACCTTCTCGAACGTCGTCGGCGTCGGCCTCCAGCACGTCCAGATCCACGTCGACGTGGGGCGCGAGGTCGGTCTTGTTGATCACGAGCAGGTCGCAGTCGACGACGCCCGGGCCGCGCTTGCGCGGGATGTCCTCGCCCTCCGCCACGCTGATGACGTACAGCGAGTAGTCGGCGAGTTCGGGGTTGAACGTCGCGGCGAGGTTGTCGCCGCCGCTCTCGACGATCACCAGATCGAGGTCGGGGTGCTCGGCGAGGAAGGCGTCGATCTGCGCGAGGTTCATCGAGGGGTCTTCGCGGATGCCGGTGTGGGGGCAGGCGCCGGTCTCGACGCCCGCGACCAGATCTTCGGGGACGACGCCGGCGAATCGCTCGCGTAGGGCGTCGGCGTCTTCCTGGGTGAGTACGTCGTTGGCGATGACGCCCACGTCCAGGCCCGCGTCGCGGAGTCGCGGGACGAGTTCGGTGACCAGGGCGGTCTTGCCCGATCCCACCGGGCCGCCGATGCCGACCGTCGCCACGTCGCGGTGGGTGAGGCTCACGCGTCACCCTCCTCGGCGGTGGCCTCGTCGTCCGCGTCGTCGCTCCCGGGGTCCATCGCGCCGGACGACCGGATCGGATCGTGGACGGTGACGAGCTTCGTCCCGTCGGGGAAGACCGGCTCGACCTGGATCATGTCGACCATCTCGGGGACGCCGGGCATCACGTCGTCGGGGTCGAGCAGCTGGGAGGCCTCCGCCCGTATTTCGGCCACGTCCCAGCCGTCGCGGGCGCGCTCGACGCACCAGTCGGAGATGAACGCGACCGCCTCGGGGTGGTTCAGCCTGACGCCGCGGTCGCGGCGGCGCCGGGCGAGCTCCGCGGCCATGAAGACCGTCAACCGCTCCTGCTCTTTGGGTGTTAGATTCATCCTGAGTGTTACAGCATGTACCGCTGGGCGAGTGGTAGCTCCTCGCTCGGTTCCGCCGAGACGACCTCGCCGTCGACCTCCACCTCGAAGGTCTCGGGGTCGATCTCGATGTCGTCGGGGCAGTAGTCGTTGTAGTGCATGTCGCCTTTCCCGGGCGTGCGAGCGCCCGAGACGGGGACGACGGGGCAGTCGAGACCGTACTCCTCGCCGACGCCGGCCTCGGCGGCGGCCGGGCTGACGAACGACAGCGAGAGGCCGTGTTTGGCCTTGCCGGCCGCGCCGGCGCGCGGGCGCTGCATGATCGGCTCGCAGGTCATCAGCGAGCCGTTGGCCTCGCCCATCTCCGAGTACACCGGGAACCCGCCCTTGAACGTCATCGCGGGCTTGATCCCGAAGAAGGCGGGGTCCCACAGCACCACGTCGGCCAGTTTCCCGGGTTCGAGCGTGCCGACGTAGTCGTCGATGCCCGCCGAGATGGCGGGGTTGATCGTGTACTTCGCGAGGTAGCGCTTCGCGCGGAAGTTGTCCGCGTCGTCGTGGGTGTCGGCCGCCTCGTCCTCCGGGAGGGCGCCGCGCTGGGCCTTCATCTTCGAGGCGGTCTGCCACGTCCGGCAGATCACCTCGGCCATCCGGCCCATCGCCTGGGAGTCGGAGGTCATCATCGAGATGGCGCCCACGTCGTGGAGCACGTCCTCGGCGCCGATGGTCTCCGCGCGCACGCGGGACTCCGCGAAGGCCACGTCCTCCGGCACGTCGGGGTTGAGGTGGTGACACACCATCACCATGTCCAGGTGCTCGTCGAAGGTGTTCACCGTGTAGGGCATCGAGGGGTTGGTCGAGGAGGGGAGCATGTTCGGCTGGCCGACCATCTCCATGATGTCCGGGGCGTGGCCGCCGCCGGCGCCCTCGATGTGGAACAGGTGCATCGTCCGCCCGTCGACGGCGGCGAACGTGTTCTCCACGAACCCGGCCTCGTTGAGCGTGTCCGTGTGCATGCACACCTGCACGTCCTCCTCCTCGGCCACGTCGAGACAGGTGTCGATAGCGGCGGGCATCGACCCCCAGTCCTCGTGGAGCTTCAGCCCGCAGGCGCCCGCTTCGACCTGCTCGCGGAGGGGGCCGGGCTTGGAGGCGTTGCCCTTGCCGTAGAAGCCGACGTTGACCGGCCACTCCTCGGCGGCCTGCAGGAATCGCTTGATGTTCTCCGGGCCGGTCGTCGTCGTGGTCGCGCCGCCGCCGTAGCCGCCGCCGAGCATCGTCGTGATGCCCGACGCGAGCGCGTGGTCGTGCAGTTGCGCGGAGTTGAAGTGGATGTGGATGTCCAGCCCGCCGGGGGTGGCGATCTTCCCCTCGGCGGGGTACACGTCGGTCGACGGGCCGACGACCATGTCGACGCCGTCCATCGTGTCGGGGTTGCCGGCCTTGCCGACGCCGGCGATCTCGCCGTCGCGGATGCCGATGTCCGCCGCGACGATCCCCAAAATCGGGTCCATCACCAGGGCGTTCGTCAGCACCCAGTCCAGTGCGCCTTCCTCTTGGGTCGTGCTCGGGGACTGCCCGAGGCCGTCCCGCAGGGTCTTCCCGCCGCCGAAGACCGCCTCGTCGCCCGGCGTTCGGAGGTCCTCCTCGACCTCGACGAACAGCTCGGTGTCGCCCAGCCGCACGCGGTCGCCGGTCGTCGGGCCGTACAGCTCCGCGTAGGCCTCGCGGTCGACCTCGCGTGTCATGGCTCGTCCTCCGTGTCGTCGGTCGCGTCTGTCGTGTCATCGGCGGACTCGTCCGCGCTGTCGAGCTTCCCGGCCTGGTCGGGGATCCCGCCGAAGCCCTGCCGGTGGGCGCGCTCGACCGCCGCCGCGGCGTCGCCGTCGACGCTCCCGTTGACGAGGCCGTTCATCCCGTGGGCGACGCGCTTGCCGCCGATAGCGACGAGTTCGACCGTCTGCTCGTCGCCGGGTTCGAACCGGACCGCGGTGCCCGCGGGGATGTTCAGCCGCATCCCGAAGGCGGCCTCGCGGTCGAACTCGAGGGCGGCGTTGGCCTCGAAGAAGTGGAAGTGCGACCCCACCTGCACCGGCCGGTCGCCCGCGTTGCCGACCGTCACTTCCGCCGTCTCCCGACCCTCGTTTATCGTCACTGTCCCCTCCGCCGCCCGCACCTCGCCGGGGACGAGTTCCTCGGTCATACCACCACGTCCGTCGACAGTTTCGGTCGATAGTCGATCATCTGCGCGATTATTTGGATAGCCGTCCCAAGGCGGTTCGCTTCGGCGCAAATAGCACCGTCCGATCTCGGATAGTCTCCCGATCGTTCGAATCGATGGGTGGGAATCGAAAAATCGATCAGATATCGTCGCCGAGGCGGTCGCGAGCCGCCTCGACGGTCAGCGGCGGGTCGTCGGTCAGCCCGTCGAACAGCCGGACGACCTGCGGGGGCCGCAGGTCGCAGTCGGTCAGCAGGGCGGTGTCGGTCAGGATCTCGCGGGTGGAGCCGGTCGCGGCGACGCGGCCGGCGGTGTCGAGCAGGACCACGCGGTCGGCGACCCGGGGGACCAGCTCCGTATCGGGCGTCGAGACGACGAGCGTGACGCCCTCGGCGACCAGTTCGTCGAGCAGGGCGAGGACGGTCTCGCGGTTGGCGGCGTCGATATCGCTCACGGGCTCGTCCAGCAGGAGCGCGTCGGGCTCGACGGTGAGCGCGCTCGCCAGCGCCGCCCGGCGCTGCTGGCCGCCGCTGAGCCGGAAGGGCGGTTTCGACAGCAACTCGGTCAGGTCGAGCCGCTCGGCGACGCGCTCGACGCGGGCCTCGGCCTCGCCGTCGGGCAGATCCTGCTGGGCGGGGCCGTAGGCCAGGTCCTCGCGGACGGTGGGGTTGAACAGGTAGTCGGCGGGGTTCTGCGTGAGGACGCTCAACCGGTCGCGGACGGCGTCGGCGTCGGTCGTCTCCCCGAAGTAGCGAACCCGGCCCTCGTCGGGGTCGATCAGGCCGCCGAGCAGCTGGAGCAGCGTCGACTTGCCGGCGCCGTTCGGGCCGAGCAGGGCGACCCGCTCGCCGCGTTCGACGGTCACGTCGACGCCGTCGACCGCGGGCGTGCCGTCCGGGTAGGCGTAGCGGAGGCCGGTCGCGTCGATGGCCGGTGTGTTTGGATCGCCGGCGTCCTCGTCGCTCACGCCAGTCCCACCCCGACGATGGCGACGGCGACGACCAGTCCAAAGGCGGCGTCGGCCCGGCCGAGCGGCGTCCGGTCGGCGGTCGGCCGCGGGCCGCCACCGCCCCCGCGGGCGCGAGCGGCGCGTTCGACGCGCTCGCCGCGTTCGACGCTCCGCAGGAGGAAGGTCCCGAGGAAGTTCCCCGAATCGCGCCAGGTCCGACGCAGGTCCGGCTCGGCGATCGTCCGGCTCCGGCGCGCGCGGGCCATCCGTTCGAGTTCCGCGAAAAAGAGGAGGAGGTAGCGGTAGGTGATCGCCAGCAGCGAGACGGCGATGGCCGGCGCCCGCAGGCGCGCGAGCCCGCCGAGCAGGTCCGAGAAGCGCGTCGTCAGCAGCAGCAGCGAGAGGAAGGCCACGCAGACGCCGACGCGGGCGGTGAAGACCGCGACGTAGGCGACGCCGGCCGCCGAGAGCGGCGTCCCGCCGAGCGTCGGTCCGCCCATCAGCAACGCCTGGGGGGCGACGGCGACGAGCGCGAACGCGGGTGGGCCGGCGACGCGACCGAGGAAGGTCCGCGCGGGGACGCGCGAGGCGACTGCGAGGGCGCCGGCCAGCGTCGCCAGCGCCGCGACCCCCTGGAGGTCCCGACGCGTGACCGTCAGCGCGACCAGCGCGACCAGTCCGACGAGCTTGACGCTCGGCGCGACGGCCTGCAGGAAGCCCGCGCGATCGGGCGCGTCCTCGGCGAGGAGGAACCACCGGGCGCGCTCGGAGAGCCCGGCGAGCGTGCGGTCGAGCAGGTCCGTCCGGCTCATCGGCGGTCGCCGCTCACCGCACCGCGTCGGTGTCGGTGTCCGTGTCGGCGTCGCTCCCGAGAACGCGGCCGATCCCGAACGCGACGAGCAGGGTCAGCCCGGTCCCGACGAGCGCCGAGACGAGCGTGCCGGGCGCGGAACCGAGCCCGGGGACGCCGTAGTCGGGGAACGGCGCCGACTCGACGGGTTCGGCTTCCTCGACGGCGCCGGTCGCCTCGGCGGCGTTCTCTAGGGGCTCGGCGTAGCCGACCTGGCCGGCGGCCCAGCCGAAGACGGGCGCCAGCAGCGCCAGCGCGACGAGGACTGCGACCGCCTTCGGGAACCAGTCGGGCGCCATCAGGCGCTCACCTCCGGCTCCGGCGCGGTCGTCGGCCGCAGGTCCGGTCGCGCCTGCGCGAGGTAGCGGTAGACGACGGCCGTGATGGCGCCCTCGATCAGCCCGAGGACGAGGTGGCCGACGCCCATGATCGCCAGCGTCGTCAGCAGTTCGTACTGGAACGCCGAGGAGAGGCCGAGCTGGAGCCCGGCGGTCAGCGCCCCGGCGGTGATGCCGAGCCAGCCGGCGGCGAAGGCCGCGCGGAACTCGCCGTACGGCGCGACCATACGGTATATCGCGTAGCCGACGTACACCTCGACGATGGCCATGTTGAACACGTTCGCGCCGAGGACGACGAGCCCGCCGTCGCCGAACACGAGCGCCTGGACCGCGACCACCGTCGCGACGCAGAGCGCCCCGAGGTGGGGGCCGAGCAAGATCGCGGCGAAGGCGCCGCCGACGAAGTGGGCGCTCGTCCCGCCGGGGATCGGCCAGTTGAGCATCTGTGCGGCGAACACGCCCGCGGCGACGACGCCCACGAGCGGCGCGCGGGTGTCCGATATCTCGCCGCCGACGCGCCGGGCGGCGTAGCTCAGGGTCGCCACCGACAGCGCCGCGAACAGCACGGCCAGCGGCAGGTCGACGAAACCGTCCGGGATGTGCATACTCGCCGGTCACCGTCGCACCGGATAATACTTTCTCATCGCGCAGTATTACTGGGCCGGCGCCGGGAGTCGAGGGGTGGGGCGGCGACAGCGTCGGCCGCGGGTGACCAGCCATATTACGGCGACCGTCGTAGCCGGGTACATGAGCGACGACATCGACCGCATCAGCCTGACGCTGCCGTCGTCGATGGTCGAGCGGCTGGACGGCATCGTCGACGACTGGGAGTACGACAGCCGGTCGGAGGCGGTCCGGGACTCGCTGCGGGACTTCTTCGCGGACTACGAGTGGGAGACCGGCGGTGGCGGCCACCACCACGGCACCATCGTGATCGTCCACGACCACCACGTCGACGGCATCGCCGACGACCTCCAGACGATCCAGCACGAGATGGCCGAGGCGATCACCTCCGTCCAGCACATCCACCTCTCGCACGACACCTGCATGGAGACGCTCGTCGTCGAGGGGTCGGCCGGCGACATCACCGAACTCGCCAACCGACTCCGGGCGCTCGGCGGCGTCCAGCAGGTCAAGGTCGTCGTCGTCGACGAGTAGCGACCGCACCCCGTCGTTTCACTCACGTGGAACCTGCCCGCTCGTTCTGATCGTCCGGTCACTGTCACGTTTCGCGGATCCGGCCCGGACCGACGCGGAGATCGCGTTCGGTCGTCACTCTTGGTATAATTGCGGAACTGTGGTTTTATCGTCGTCATCGTTCGAACGTACACCATTTGCGTGCCGTCCTAACATACCCTAATATTCAAGCGAGGTGTCTTGGACATCTATAATACGCGAGTGCAAACCCTTATTTGCCGTCTGCGAAATCGAAGGTACGTACGCATATGATGGACGTTCATGCGGTGTCGAACGGGTACAGTGGTGGAAACAATGAAATTTCGGCCGTATTTAGTGACGTTTCTGTATCGGGGGTCGCGGCATGAGCGGTGACGGGATCAGCCGCCGTCAGTTCGTGACGGCGGGGGGTGCGGCGATGGTCGCCGGGCTGGCCGGGTGTTCGAGCACCGACGACGGCGGCGCGACGACCGACACGATGAGCAGCGCGGACACGGTGAAGATCGGCGTGCTGGAGGACCAGTCCGGGAACTTCGCGCTGAACGGCACGCCGAAGTACCGGGCGTCGATGCTCGCCATCGAGGAGATCAACAACGACGGCGGCATCGGCGGACGGGAGATCGAGCCGGTCACGCGGGACCCCCAGTCGGACAACCAGCGCTACCAGGAGCTGACGCGGGAGTTCATCAACGAGGAGAACGTCGACGCGCTCTGGGCGGGCTACTCCTCGGCGACCCGGGAGGCCATCCGACCGATCATCAACCGCAACGAACAGCTGTACTTCTACACGACCCAGTACGAGGGCGGCGTCTGCGACAAGACGACCTTCGCGATGGGGCCGACCGCGCGACAGCAACTCGGCAGCGTGCTCCCGTACCTGCGCGAGGAGTTCGGGGAGGACATCTACATCATCGCGGCCGACTACAACTTCGGGCAGCTGTCGGCCGACTGGGTGCGCGTGCTGGCCGACGAGAACGACGCCAACATCGTCGGCGAGGAGTTCATCCCGCTCTCGGAGTCCAGTTTCGGCTCGGTCATCAACAACATCCAGGCGGCCGACCCCGACTTCGTGATGTCGATGCTCGTCGGCGCGAACCACGCCTCCTTCTACGAGCAGAAGGCCTCGGCGGGGCTGGACGTGCCCATCGGCACCTCGACGGCGATGGCCCAGGGCTACGAGCACAAGCGCCTGGATGCGCCGGCGCTGGCCAACGTCTACGCCGGCGTCAACTACATGGAGGAGGTCCCGACCGAGAGCAACGCCGGCGACGGCGGCCTCGTTGACCGCTACTACGAGAAGTACCCCGACGAGGGCGAGTACGTCAACGAGGAGGCCGAGACGAACTACTTCTCGACGTACATGTACAAAGAGGCCGTCGAGCAGGCCGGCACGGTCGAACAGCCGGAGGTCATCGAGGCGCTGGAGTCCGGCATCAGCCTCGGCACCGAGCGCGCGCCGGAGGCGCCCGAAGGTGAGACGATCGAACTCGACGGCGCGACCCACCACGTCGACCACCACATGTGGGTCATGCGCGCGGACGACGAGCACAACGTCGAGGCGATCACCGACCGCAAGATCCCCGAGCAGTTCCTCTCGGAGACGGTCGGCTGCGACCTGCGCGAGGAGTCCGAACAGACTCAGTACACGCCGGTCGACTACTTCGAGGAGGCCAAGTAGGGATGGTCAACGGCCTGAACCTCGCGTTCCAGTTCCTCGATAGCTTCGCGTTCGTCGTGCTCGCGGCGGCGGGGTTGGCCGTCATCTTCGGGATCATGGGCGTCATCAACCTCGCGCACGGGGAGTTCATCCTCTTCGGCGCGTACGCGACGACCAAGTCGGTCACCGACCTGGGATTGCCCCTGCCGGCCGCGATGGTCGTCGGATCGCTGCTGACGGCCGGCTTCGGCGTGATCGTCGAGCGGACGATCATCTCCGGGTTCGTCCCCAACTGGATCGGCCAGCGGACGGTCGGCCGTGACCTGATCGAACCGCTGTACGACCGGCTGGCCGATTCGATGGTCGCCACCTTCGGCCTGAGCCTCGTCATGGTCCAGAGCGCCCGGATCCTGTTCGGGAACTCCATCGACACGGTGGGGACGCCGTTCGGCAACGTCGCCTACGGCGAGTTCTCATACTCGACCTACCGGCTCGTGCTGGCGGGCGTCGCCATCGGCGTCCTCGTCGCGGCGTACTACCTGTTCACGCGCACGACGTTCGGCACGCGCGTCCGGGCGACCATGCAGGACGAACAGACCGCGAAGGCGCTGGGTATCGACACCGGGCGAACGTACATGCTCACCTTCGGGATCGGCTCCGGGCTGGCCGGTCTGACGGGCGCGCTGTTCGCGCCGGTCCTGTCGATGCAGCCGACGCTGGGCGACCAGTTCCTCATCGAGGCGTTCGTCGCGGTCGTCGTCGGCGGCCCCAGCGTCGTGCTCGGGACGGCGCTGTCCGGCGGCGTCCTCGGCGCCGTCAGCGCGACGGTGACGAACCTGACCGACTCGACGACGTTCGGCCGGATCGCCCTGCTGATCGCGGCGATACTGGCGCTTCGGTTCCTCCCCGGCGGGATCACCGGGCTCATCGAGCGGGTTCGCGCCCGCCGACAGGAGGCGACCGATGGCGACTGAATCGTCCGGACCCGTCGGAACCGACCGCGGCGCGCTCGCGCGGATCCGCGGCCGGCTGGAGGGGCCGAACACGATCGGTAACTCGCGGGGCTTCTGGCTCGGCTTCGCCGTCGCCGTCCTCGCGCTGGCTGCGTTCCCGGTCGTCGGCAGCGGCGAGTCGTTCTCGCTGTTCCTCGTGCTCGCGCTGCTGGGCCTGTCGCTGTCGCTCGTCTGGGGCTACTCGGGCGTGCTTAGCTTCGGGCAGGTCGTCTTCTTCGGCGTCGGCGGCTACACCTTCGGCGTCGTCTCGATCAACTTCCCCGACCCGACGGGGATCACCGCGGCCGCCGTCGCCGGCGTCGTCGGCGGCGGCGTCACGGCCGCGCTGCTGGGCTACTTCATGTTCTACGGCGGCGTCAGGGACGTCTACGTCACCATCATCACGCTCGTCACGACGATGGCGATGCACACGTTCATGGCCCAGACCGCCGGGTCGGCGTGGACCATCGGTGAGGCGCCGCTGGGCGGGTTCAACGGCATGCCCGGCATCCCGCTGCTCGAACTCGGGATCACGGGCGTCGGCTCGTTCCAGTTCGTCTACAACGAGATGTCGTTCCTCGGGCTGTTCGCGTTCGACCCGTTCTACTACCTCGCGCTCGCGCTGTTGCTCGCGACGTACCTCGGCCTGCGTGTGCTGGTCAACTCCGACTTCGGCCGCGTGATGGTCGCCGTCCGCGAGGACCAGGACCGGACGCAGATGTTCGGCTACGACGTCAAGCGGATCAAACTGCTGACGTTCACTCTCGGCGGCGCGCTCGCGGCGCTGTCGGGCGTGCTCTACGCCGCGCGCAACGTCTACATCAGCCCGCCGGTGTTCGCGCTGTGGTTCGCGACGCTGCCCGTCATCTGGGTGAGCGTCGGCGGCCGCAAGAGCCTGCTCGGCGCCGTCATCGCCACGATCGCCATCGAGTACTTCCGCCTCTCGGTGCAGGGCGAGATGGCCCTGGTCGTCCTCGGCGCCATGCTGCTCGTCTTCATCCTCGCGCTGCCCGGCGGGATCGTCCCGTGGGTCGCCGGCAAGCTCTCGGAGAGCGCCGTCCCCGTCTCGGAGCTTGACGACGCCGACGCGCCCGGGGAGGTGAGCGAGTCGTGAGCAGCGAGACGCCGGCCAACGACCCCGCCTCCGACCCGAACGTCCGCGAGACGCCCGCCGGCAAGGCCACGGGCGACCGCACTGACACGCTCCTGCAGACCGACGACCTCGTCAAGCGCTTCGGCGGGTTCACCGCGACCGACTCCGTCGACTTCTCCGTCGACGAGGGCGAACTCCGGTGTCTCATCGGTCCCAACGGCGCCGGCAAGTCCACCCTGCTGAAACTGATCGTCGGGACGCTCGACCCCACCGCGGGGCACGTCTACTACGACGGCCAGGAGATCACGGACATGGAACCCAACGAGCGCGTCCGCAGCGGGATCAGCATGAAGTTCCAGGTCCCGTCGGTGTACGGCGAGCTCTCGGTCCGCGAGAACGCGCGCCTGCCCGTCCAGCAGTTCGCCGACGGGGCCGAGCGCCGCCGTCGCGTCGACGAGGCCATCGAGAACGCCGGCCTCGCCGGCTACGAGGACGTACAGGCCAGCACGCTGTCGCACGGTCAGCAACAGCAGCTGGAGATCGGCATGGCCGCCTCGCTCGAACCGGATCTCCTCCTGCTGGACGAGCCGGTCGCCGGCCTCTCGGTCGACGAGCGGACGGAGATCGCCGAGCGGATCCGCCGGCTCAACCGCGAGGAGGGCATCGCCTTCATCGTCATCGAACACGACACGGACTTCGTCGGCGAGATCGCCGACTCGGTGACGGTGTTGCACCGCGGCGACGTGTTCCGCGAGGGCTCGATCGAGGAGATCGAGGACGACCCGGAGGTCCGCCGCATCTACCTGGGGGGCGAACAGTGACGCTCCTCGAACTCTCGGACGTGACCGTCGGCTACGACGCGCCGGTCCTCCGGGACGTGGATCTGTCGGTCGAAGAGGGCGAGATCGTCGGCGTCGTCGGCAAGAACGGCGTCGGCAAGACCACGCTGATGAAGACCGTCGTCGGCCTCCTCGAACCCGATTCGGGGACCGTCACCTACGACGGGAGCTACGTGACCGGCCTGTCTGCGGACGAGCGCGCCCGCGCCGGGATGGGCTACATCCCGCAGGGCCGGGACATCTTCCCCGGGCTCACCGTCGAGCAGAACCTCAAGATGGGCGAGCACGTCAACGCCGGCAGCTCGGAGACGCTGTACGACGAGGTGTACGACCTGTTCCCCGTCCTCGAGGAGCGGGCCGACCAGGACGGCGAGACGCTCTCGGGCGGCCAGCAGCAGATGCTCGCCATCGCGCGGGCGCTGGTCGCCGACCCCGACCTCCTCCTGCTCGACGAGCCCAGCGAGGGCGTCCAGCCCTCCATCGTCGACCAGATCAGCGAGGACATGCGCGCCATCAACGAGGAACTCGGCACGACGATCCTCTTCGTCGAGCAGAACCTCGGCGTCATCCGCTCGATGGCCGACCGCTGTTACGCCATGGAGCGCGGCGAGATCGTCGACGAACTCGGCGCGGAGGCGCTGTCCGACGAGGACACGATCGCGAGTTACCTCGCGGTCTGACTCCCCGTCGGCGAACCGGCGCCCGCGGCCGCGTTCGACCGCGAGTGTGCGACGCATTTCCACGCGTTCGCGGACTCTACCGAATGATAATGGGCAAAAGGGGTTTTCCGTATTCGGTTCCTACCGCCGGGTACGATGAGCGTACACGCAGCCGCCACGCCCGACCGAGACCCGCCCCCGAAAGCGACGTTGTTCTGCCCCGACTGCGGCCACGAGAGCCCGCCGACCGGCGATTGGACCGTCCGTCGGGCCGAGACGGATTCGGACCTGACGAGCGCCGGCGCCGTGCTCCGGTGTCCCGACTGCGAGCGGACGGTCGCGACCCGCGGCCGGTCGGAACTCCCGCAGGTCGTCTGACCGGCCGCGAGGGTTCTCTCCCCGCCGACGGCCGGTCGGCGACTGCCGGCCGGCCACCCCGGCATCACGGGCCTTATCACGACGGGCGGCCGTAGCCACGGTATGAACATCGTTCCGGACACGAGCGTGGTCATCGACGGCCGCGTGTCCGAGCAGATCGAGGCCGACGCCGACCCCGACTCGGAGGCGGTCGGCGAGGGATTCGCCGGGTCGACCGTCTACGTCCCCGAGGCGGTCGTGGGCGAACTCGAAGCCCAGGCCAACGACGGCCGCGAGAGCGGCTGGGACGGACTCGGGGAGCTCCAGCGGCTGGCCGAACTCCACGACGACGGCACCGTCACCGTCGAGTACGTCGGCCGCCGCCCCGCCGAGGTCGAACAGCGCGAGGCCGGCGAGGGGAAGATCGACGCGATCATCCGCGACCTCGCGGAAGAACACGACGCGACGCTGGTCACCAGCGACGTGGTCCAGAGCGAGGTCGCGAAGGCCAAGGGCCTCGACGTGGTCTACCTCGAACCGCGGGGACGCGACACGGAATCGCTCGACATCGAGCAGTTCTTCGACGAGACGACGATGAGTCTCCACCTCAAGGTGGGCGTCGCGCCGATGGCCAAGCGCGGCGAGATCGGCGACATGCACTACGAGCAGATCCGCGAGGAGGTCTCGACGGAGACCGACCTCAAGGAGTGGGCCCAGGACATCGAGAACTCCGCCCGCGCCAGCGCCGAGGGGTTCGTCGAACTCGACGAACCGGGCATGACCATCGTCCAGTTCGGCCAGTACCGCATCGCCATCGCGCGACCGCCCTTCGCGGACAAACTGGAGATCACGGCCGTCCGCCCCATCGTCAAGACCGACCTCGACGACTACGAGCACGCCGACGAACTGCGCGAGCGCCTGCTCGAACACCAGCGCGGCGTCCTCATCTCCGGCGCGCCCGGCGCCGGGAAGTCCACCTTCGCCCAGGCCGTCGCGGAGTTCCTCGCCGATTCGGACTTCGCCGTCAAGACGATGGAGAAACCGCGCGACCTGCAGGTCGGCGACAACATCACCCAGTACACCGAGCTCGGCGGGTCGATGGCTAAGACCGCCGACTCGCTGCTGATGGTCCGGCCGGACTACACCATCTACGACGAGGTGCGCAAGACCGACGACTTCGAGGTGTTCGCGGACATGCGACTCGCGGGCGTCGGCATGGTCGGCGTCGTCCACGCGACACGGGCCATCGACGCGCTCCAGCGCCTCGTCGGCCGCGTCGAACTCGGGATGATCCCGCAGGTCGTCGACACCGTCGTCTACATCGACGCCGGCGAGGTCGACACCGTCTACGACGTGACCACCGAGGTCAAGGTCCCCGAGGGGCTGATGGAGGAGGACCTGGCGCGCCCGGTCATCATGATCCGCGACTTCGAGACGGGCCAGCCGGCCTACGAGATCTACACGTTCAACCGCCAGGTCGTCACCGTTCCCCTCGGCGAGAACGCCAACGAGGGCGGCGCCGCCGCCGAGAGCGGCACCGAGCGCATCGCCAAGCAGGAGGTCGAACGGGAGATCCGGTCGATCGCCCACGGCCACGTCGAGGTGGAGATCAAGAACCCCAACACCGCCGTGGTGTACGTCGACGACGACGACATCTCCGCGGTCATCGGCAAGGGCGGCGGCCGCATCACCGACGTGGAGAACCGCTTAGGTATCGACATCGACGTGCGGACCTTCAGCGAGCGCCCCGAGGGCGCCTCCTCCGGCGGTCCCGGTGGAAGCGGCGGCGGTGGCGGCGGGTCCGGCAGTGGCGGCGGGGGCGGCTCGGGCGGCGAGATCGTCACCCCTGAGATCACCTCGCGACACGTCCTCATCCCGATGGACGGCTACGAGGGCGACACCGTCGAGGTCCAGGCCGACGGCGAGTACCTCTTCACCGCCACCGTCTCCCGTGGCGGCGAGGTGCAGGTCTCGCGGGGCTCGGCCATCGCCGAGGAGCTAGAGCAGGCCATCGACCGCGGGAAGACGATCACCGTCAGCCCGTCGTAACCGAGTTGTGTTTCGGTGGTCACGGGAGTGTGCGAGTTGAGTAGTTGTTTCTGGCTGTTCTCGTTTGGAAGGAAGTCTGATGAACCTGACCGCACTCGTCAGCAGGCGATGAAAGCCCTCGCCGCGCTCGCTAGCCGGAGTCGCGACCGCACTCGACGGTGAATGATGAAAGCCCTCGGCGCGGTCGCTGAGCGGGATATCCGCGCTCTCCGCACCGCCCGCGCGGATAGTTGCCCGCTCAGACGACTACGGGCGCGAGCGGGCCTCGCCCTTTCAGTCCACCAGGACCGCACGGCACCGCACAGC
Organism: Halosimplex pelagicum; assembly: GCF_013415905.1. Taxonomy (GTDB): domain Archaea; phylum Halobacteriota; class Halobacteria; order Halobacteriales; family Haloarculaceae; genus Halosimplex; species Halosimplex pelagicum. The sequence continues at coordinate 1,096,397 of NZ_CP058909.1, forward strand.
GACCGCAGACGGCCACGAGCCACCCCAGCCGATTCGCTCCGTCACTCCGTTCCCCCGCTCATCCCTCGCGCGACTGTTTCGAGCGGCCCGCCAGGAGGCGGGCACGCTCGACAGCACGCGCCGACCGCACTGCAACCACAACACCCTGTAGGTAGCATCCGGCGCCGGAGGCGCCGGTTCACCGGCTGCGCGGGAGCGGAGCGACCAGCGCAGCCGGCCTTTTTCACCCATGTTTTTTGCCGGGGGTCGAGGTGCGAGCCCACCGGCTCGCGCCGACGCCCCCGGCAAAAAAGATGGCTGTACTGACCGTTCGATCGACCGGTCTCGTGGGGACGCCGGTGGTGGCAAAAGACTCACCGGTCACCTCGGTGACCGTTCGCTGTGTCACTGGTCGACCGCGAGGCGCGACTGCGAGCGCAGCTCGCCGCGGCGACGCCCGACCGGGAAGCCGTGGTGGTCGGGAGCTTCGCGGGCTTCCGCGCGTTTCTCGCCGGGTTCGCCGCGAGGGTCGCGACTGGTCCCGTCGGTCGCGGGTCGGCCCGCGCGGAGCGTCGTAGCGAGAGGGGTGTCGAGAGCGGGGTCGAGAGAGCGAAAAGGGGCTCAGTCGGCGGAGGCGGCGGCCTCGCAGTCGCCGTCGCAGTCGGGCTTGTCGATCTCGTAGAGATTCTGACGGGCGTCGGCGAAGTAGACGTCCTCCTCGACGACGCCGATGTCTTCGAGGCGTTCGAGGGCGTAGCGGACGGTCCGCGCCGAAAGCATCGACTCCTCGACGATCCCCTTCTGGGTGAGCGGACCGTCGTACTCCAGTACTTTGAAGACGAGTTTCGCGCTCGGCGGCAGGTCGCTGAGGTCGTCCCCGTCTGTCTCGGGCATCGATAGATGGGTAGGGCGCGTCTACAATAAAGATTGACACTGGCGACAGCCAAGACGCCACAGTACCGCCGGAATGCGGTCGAATACGGCGGGGGCTCGGTCGCGGGGTGGTCGCGAGAGCGCGCGGCGTGGGAGCGGGAGTGCGCGCCGACCGCGGGTCGGCCGCCGGGGGCAGGAACGAACGGCTTTTGGGGCCGCGTGGCCGAGACGAACGTATGGCTACCGAAACCGCCGAGGGGTGGGACGACCACCTGCGGGGGCTGACGGTGACGACGCTCGCCTCCGTGCTGGGGATCGGCGCCGGCGTGGCCGCCCAGGCGCTGGCTACCGGCCCGAACGACCGGCTGGGCCTGTACCTGCTCGGTGCGGCGGTGCTCGTCCAGATCCCCGTCTACATGGCGATCGGCATCGACGTGGACGACTTCGGCCCCAAGGAGTACCTCTACATCGCCTTCATCACCTTCTCGCTGTGGTTCGTCTCCTGGGGCATCCTCATGACCGCGGGGACCTCCCTGTAGCGATGGCGGACGATTCGATCGCGGTCGTGGACCTCGACAGATGTCAGCCCGACCGCTGTAACTACGAGTGCGCGAACTTCTGCCCGCCGAACCGCTCGGGCAAGGAGTGCATCGTCACGCGCGAGGAGCGCTTCGAGGAGGGCGACCCCTTCGAGGGCGACCCCGACCAGATCCACATCTCCGAGGAGATCTGCCTCGGCGAATCCTGTGGCATCTGCGTCAACAAGTGCCCCTTCGACGCCATCGAGATCATCAACCTCCCGCAGGAACTCGACGACGAGCCCGTCCACCGCTACGGCGAGAACGCCTTCGCCCTCTACGGCCTGCCCGCCCCGCAGGAGGGGCAGGTCACCGGCATCCTCGGCCCGAACGGCATCGGGAAGACCACCGCCGTCCGCATCCTCGCCGACGAGATGGCCCCGAATCTCGGCCAGGTGTCCGGCGACCCGCCGGCCTGGGAGTCGATCATGGACGAGTACCGCGGGACGGAACTGCAGACCTACCTCGAAGAACTCCGTCAGGGCGACGTGACCGTCGCGCGCAAACCGCAGTACGTCGACCAGATCCCCGACCAGTTCGACGGGACCACGCGCGAGCTCCTCGAACGGACCGACGAACGGGGCGCGCTCGACGAGCTGATCGACCGGGTCGGCATCCGTCCGGTCGTCGACCAGGACATCGACACGCTCTCGGGCGGCGAACTCCAGCGAGTCGCGCTCGTGGCGTGTCTCGCCCGCGACGCCGACTTCTACTTCCTCGACGAGCTCACCCCGTATCTCGACATCGGCCAGCGGATGACCGCCGCGCGACTGGTGCGCGAACTCGCCGACGAGGGCGGCCGCTCGATGCTCGTCGTCGAACACGACCTGGCGATTCTGGACCTGCTCGCCGACACCATCCACGTCGCCTACGGGTCCTCGGGCGCGTTCGGCGTCATCACGAGCCCCAAATCGACCAAGAACGGCATCAACGAGTACCTCGGCGGCTACCTAGAGAACGAGAACATGCGGGTCCGCCAGGAGTCCATCCAGTTCGAGGAACACGCCCCGCGCACCACCGCCGAGGGCGAGGTCGTCGTCGAGTACCCCGACCTCACCAAGTCCTACGGCGACGGCGAGTTCTCGCTGGAAGTCGAGGGCGGCGAGATCCAGGAGAATGAGGTGCTGGGCGTCGTCGGCCCGAACGGCATCGGGAAGTCGACGTTCGCCCAGATGCTCGCCGGCCGGCTGGAACCCGACGAGGGCGAGGTCGACGCGCAGCTGGACATCGCCTACAAGCCCCAGTACGTCGAGATCGACCAGCCGATGCGCGTCGACGCGTTCCTCTCCTCTATCACCGACGACTTCGGCACCTCCTACTGGAACACGGAGATCGCCGACCCCCTGCAACTGGACCGCATCATGGAGCAGGACCTCACCGATCTGTCCGGGGGCGAACGCCAGCGGGTCGCCATCGCGGCCTGCCTCTCGGAGGACGCCGACCTGTACCTGCTCGACGAGCCCTCGGCCCACCTCGACGTGGAACAGCGGGTCCGGGCCACCTCGGCCATCCGCCGCTACGCCGAGAACCACGACGCCACAGCCCTCGTGATCGACCACGACATCTACATGATCGACCTGCTGGCCGACCGCCTGCTCGTCTTCGACGGCGAACCGGCCGCACACGGTTACGCCTCGCCGCCCGTGGGCATGCGCGACGGCATGAACGAGTTCCTCGCGAACCTCGACATCACCTTCCGCCGCGACGAGCGTACCGGTCGCCCGCGGATCAACAAGCCCGGTTCACAGCTCGACCGCGAGCAGAAGTCGGCCGGCGAGTACTACTACTCGGACTGATACGGCGCGGCGACTCGGTCCGGGCCGAGCGGAGCGACTTCGCTCTCCGGTCGAGTCACGTTCCTGCCGAGCCGAGCACGCGCACCACGTAGCTCTGCCGCCAGACCAGCCAGCCGCCGAGACACACCGAGAGCAGGCCGAGGACGGTGAGGTCGACGGCGTCCCAGTGAGTCACCGCGAGCGCGCCGACGGCGGCGAGGCCGACGAGGAACAGCACCCACCCGGCGAAGAGGGCGTCGGCGAACGGGTCCGGGGCGAGCAGGGCGACGGCGAGTGCGCTCGACAGGCGAGCCGCCCGCTCGGGCGACGGGACGCCGACCGCGAGCGTCACGGGAGCGGAACACCCCGGCTGTCGTCGGTCGGTTCGAGGGCCGTCCTCGCGTTCGATGGGAGGGTCACATCGGATCGTTCGCCGGGCGGGGCCATCACGTCACCGGCGGTCGCCGGCGACGACCCCTGCCGCCCCCGTCGGTCCCGGTCGTGGGGCTCGATCGCGCGGCTCCGCAACGCCCGAGCCCCGGACCGCCGACGTTCGGTCGTCAAACTATCGAATCTGGTACAAAAACGACGTTCAGCGAGCGCTTTAGTGTCGTCCAGTCGTCCGATCACCCATGCTCCTCGCCGGCAGCGACGACGGCGTGTACCGGCTCCCCGACCTCGACGGCCCGGCCGAACGGACGGCCGAACGGACCCTCGCCAGCGGTCGCGTGATGCGCCTGCGGACGTTCGACGCCCTCGCTGGCGCGTTCGCGGCGACGACGACCGGTCTCTTCCACTCGCCCGACGGCGAGACCTGGGTCGATCTGGGCGTCCCGACCGAAGCGGTCTACAGTGTCGGTGCGCTCCCGGACGGCCGGCTCTACGCCGGCACCCGCCCGGCTCACGTCTACGTCGGCGAGTTCGAGTACGGCGCCGGCGCGGGCGAAACCGACGATGTCGGCCCGGCCGTCGAGTGGCGCGAGTGCGAGGGGTTCCGGGAACTCCCCTCACGCGAGGAGTGGCGACTCCCCCGCCACGACGACCTCGCGCAGGTGCGCGACGTCCATCACGACCCGGCCGACCCCGACCGGCTGGTCGCGGGCGTCGAAGTCGGGGGCGTCCACGTCAGCGACGACGGGGGTGAGACGTGGGTCGAGCGGCGGGGAGCCGACAGCGAGGGTGTGGACGACGACATCCACGAGTTGCACGTCGTCGGACCCGGAGAGTACGTCGCAGCGACGGGGTTCGGCCTGTTCCGGACGACCGACGCCGGCGAGTCGTGGACGCGGCTGGACGAGGGAGTCGACCAGCGCTACTTCCGGACGGCGTTCTCGCTGGACGGCGTCGGCTACGCCGGCGGCGCGCTCGCGAACTCCTCGACGTGGGACGACCCCGACGCCGACTCGGTCCTGCTGGCCGTCCGCGACGGGTCGGCCGAGCGGGTCGAGCCCCCGGCGGCCGACGAGACGGTCACCGGGACGACCGCCGTCGACGGCGATCTCGTCGTCGCGACCCACCGCGGGTCCGTCCTCGTCCGCCGCGAGGGCGAGTGGGTGCGGATCGGCGACCTACCGGTGCCCGGCGATCTGACGGGGCGGTACACGCCGCTGGCCCGACTGGCCTGACCGTCAGCCATCGACCGCCCGTCGCTCGGTCCGGCGCGAGCCGCTCTCCGTGCCGTCAACGGCGGGCAACTCGACGACGACGGTCGCGCCGTCGCCCGGGCCGACGCCGCCGTCGTCGGCGATCCGGAGGTCGCCGCCGTAGCGCTCGACGAGCGTCGCGGCGATCCGGAGCCCGCCGCCGTCGGCGCCGTCACCGCGGCGGTAGGCGCTGGGGCGCTCCTCGGGCGGGATCCCGGGTCCGTCGTCGCTGACGGTCAGCCGGACCGCGTCGTCGACGCGCTCGGCTTCGAGCGCGACGCGGGGGTCGTCGGCGTCGTTGTGCTCGACGGCGTTCTCGACGAGGTTGTCGACGACCGACCGGAGCCCGGCGTTGGCGACGACCGGCGCCCGCTCGGGGAGGTCGGTCGTGACGGTCGCGGCCGTGGTCGCGTCGACGCTCGCGGCCGCGTCGTCGGCGACCGCGGCCAGATCGACGGGCTCGTAGTCGGCCTCGCCGGCGACGGTCTTGGCCAGCGAGCCCGCGGTGTCGATGCGCTCGAAGGCCTCGTCGGTCTTCTCCCGGACGACCGTCGCGTGGTCGGCCACCGCGGCGTCGGCCGGCGCGTCAGCGTCCTCGATCTCCGCCGCGTAGGCGCGGATCACCTGCATGTCGTTGCGCAGGTCGTGTCTGATGAGGCCGTTGACGAACGCCAGCGCGTCGCTCGCCCGCTCGGCCCGGGTGGCGTCGGCGACGGCCCGCGCCCGGTAGTAGCCCGCGAGCGTCCCCGCCAGCCCGCCGAACGATGACGCGACCAGCAGCGTGAACGTCGGCTCCGTGACGACTCTGTCCTCCAGGAGCCGCACGGCGACGGTCAGTCCGACCGCGCTTGTGAAGACCACGACGCCGCCGAGACACCAGACGGCGACCACCCACCGGTACTCTGGGCTGAGGTCGGCGTCGGACAGACGGTACCCCGCGTACACCAGCCCGACCGCCGGGACCCCGTCGATCAGCAACGCCAACAGCGGCCCTCGAACCGAGCCGAGCGCCGCCGCTTCCCTCCCGTGATAGACGAGCGCCGTCGCCGCGAGTACGAACCCTACGACCCCGATCGCCAGCGGGCCCACACCCCACTGGCGGTCCGTGTCCATATTCATCGATTACGTCTACTCCTTTTTCAATCAGGTGCCTTACAGGCCGAGGACCGCACCGCTACGGGGAGATACGCCCGTTCCGAAACGCCCGTCCGAAACGTCCCGCGTCTTCGGATGTCACCGGGGCGGACCGCGCCGCCCCGAGAAGAGGGGGCCGTCGGGAGTCGATGCGACTGCGCTCACCCGTCAGTTCGCCGCGCCGTCGAGGTCCGCGTCGATGGCGCCGTCGAGGCCGTCGTCGCCCATCGCGTACTCGTCGTCTTCCGAGTCCGAGACCTTCTCGCCGTCTTCCTCCTGGGACTCCGTCACGGTATCGTCGCCGGTGACCGAGACGAACAGTTCGCCGAGTTCACGCGTGCGCTCGTGATTCTGGGATTCGCTCATCACCTCTGCTTCGCGGGGGCGCCGAATAGCGCTGGTGCCTAACCACGTTGGTATCTCGCCGAGCGGCCGAACAATGGTCGGTAGAAGCCGTCAAGAGCGGGTGCGGCGTGTGGCAGTCACATAACCTGGCGCTGACAGGTGCCGCAGAGCGCCTCGTCTTTGATGTCGACTTCGCGGACGGTGGGCGAGAAGCTCATGACGCAGCGTTTGTTGTCGCAGTGTTCCAGGCCCATGGTGTGGCCGATCTCGTGGATGACCTCCTTGCGGACGCGGTCGGAGAACACGTCCTCGTCGGAGCGACGCGAGATGCCGCCGTCGGAGGAGGTGTTGAGCCGGTACGTGGAGATGACCGACCCCTTGCCGTCGAGGTAGGCGAGCCCGAAGACGTAGTTGCGCCGGTGGTAGAACAGGTCCTTGGGGGTGATGGCGATGTTCTTGTCGCCGTCGCCCACGCGGGTAGCGAGCTTGATGAACGATTCCGCGCTGTACTGGTCGCGACTGCGGTCGTACGCGCCGGAGGGGATCGACTGCGTGTCGTGCATCGTCACGTCGCTCTCGTAGACGGCCCGGAGGCTCGCCGAGGCTTCGCGTTTCACCTCGGCGCGGACGTCGCCCACCGGCACGATGTCGACGTGCATACGGGGTGTTTATGCGGGCGGGCATGATAAACTCCCCGACGTGATCCCCGAGACGCTGGACGCACTCGTCGCCCGCTTCGCCGAGTTCGACGCCGCCGTCGAGGTCGGTATCGGTCGCCGGCCCGTCGTCGCCGACGCGCTCGCCGAGACCGGTACCGACGTGGTCGCCACCGACCGCCGGGTCCGGTCGGTCCCCGACGCCGTCCGGTTCGTCGTCGACGACGTGACCGACCCCGACCCGTCGGTGTACGCCGACGCCGACCTGGTCTACGCGCTGAACCTCCCGCCGGAGCTCCACCGCCAGACGCTGGCCGCCGCCCGCGAGGCCGACGCCGCGTTCATGTTCACGACCCTCGGCACCGACCAGCCGCTCGTCCCGACCGAACGCGAGACGCTGCCCGCCGAGACGCTGTTCGTCGCACGTGGGTGATCGTTTCTGGGCGAGTTGGCCCGGAAAACGGTCGCTCCGGCGGGGAGCGACGCGACCGGGGAAACACGGGCGGTAAACCGATCTAGAAGTCGTCGAGCGTCGTCCGCCGGAGGCCGCTGCCGTCGGAGCGGACTTCCGTCTCCTCCGCCGACTCCTCGACGGCGCGGCCGCCGTCGGGCTCGAACTCCCCCAGCGAGGACTGGGAGGCGGCGGCGAGCACGTCCGCGCTGGTCTGCCAGGACTCGCGGGCGCAGGCCGGCAGTTCCTCGTGGTCGGCGACGTAGGCTTCGAGGAAGTCGCGGGTCGTGTCGTCGCCGGGGTAGCCGCTGCCCACGTCGCCGTACTCCTCGGCGAGCGCCTCGACGTGGGCGTCGCGGGCCACCTTGGCGACGATGCTGGCGGCGCCGACCACCGCGTAGGTCTCGTCGGCGCCGTGCTCGGCGCGGGCGTCGACGGGGGCCTCGGCGGCGTCCTCGACGCGCCGCTCGAAGCGGACGGCGTTGGTGTCGCCGGCGTCGACGTACCCCTCCAGAGGGTCCTCGTCGGTCGGCGTCGCCCCGACCGCGTCGGCCAGCGCGTCGACGGCCTCGGCGTGGGCGGCGACGGTCAGCGAGTTCATGTCCGTCTCCTCGTCGTCGATGCGCTCGACGGTGATCTCGGCGACGCCGACCGCTCCGACCTCGCGGATCGTCGCGGCGAGTTCCGCGCGGCGCTCGGGCGCGATTCCCTTCGAGTCGCCGACGTCGTCGGGCAGATCGGCGGGGTCCACGGCGACCGCCGCCGCGAACATCGAGCCCAACACCGGCCCCTTGCCGGCCTCGTCGACGCCGAACTCGTGCATGGCGGCGGTTTGTGCCTGCTGGTATTTAAACCGTCGCGGTCCAGACGCCGCTCGTCTGACGCGCGTCTGCCGTCTCGGGGTCGCTTGCGGTCGTTCTACCCGTTCGAGTCGGGAAACCAGCGGGTTCAAACGGAGTCTTCGGCCTCAAAAGGCGGGTGGACGCGTTCGGGCGCGGCTGTTTATAAAAAGGTGGAATACTCAAAATAGGCAGACTCGCAAACCGATAAACCGTGTACAACCGAACGAAAGGACAGAGGCGATCGATGCCACGGAGAATCGACGACACGATCGATGGTGGGCCGGACGATCCCGAGGATCTGCTCCCCGACCACAGTATCCTCTCGTTCGAGGAGTACATGGCGATGCAGCGTGCGATCGGGAACGGTACCAGGTTCAAGATCCTCTACCGGCTGAAACGCGACGGGCCGATGAGCGCCAAGGAACTCACCGAGAGCCTGGGGATCGACGGCAACAGTCTCCACTACCACCTGAACGAACTGGTCGATGTCGGTGTCGTCGAGAACAGGAAGGAGAACACACCGGACAGGGACGGGCTCTACTCCTACTACCGGGCGACGGCCATCGGTGAGGGACTCCTCGAACACGGGGTCGAAGCGCTGATGCGCCGTGAGCAGGTCTTCCGGGACGCCTACGGCCGCGACGAATGAATCACTCGACGCGCTCGTCGAGTTCCCGGGCCAGATTCCGGCCGATCTCCTCCATGCCGGCGTCGCCGGGGTGGAGGAGGTCGGCGCTGTAGCCGGACACGTCGGTCAGGTCGCGGCCTTCGATCACGGAGATATCGGGATGGTCGGTGTCGGCGACGATCTCCCGGAGCGTCGCGCGGTAGGCCTCGGCGCGCTCGGCGTCACCGTCCTCGATCACGTCGGGGTAGTACGGGAACAGCGTGATACAGGCGATCGGCTCGTCCGGGTGGGCTTCGGCGATGGTCTCGACGAACCCCCTGGCCTTCTCCTCGAACTCATCGACGGGGAACTCCTGGTTGGCCATGTTGATCGACAGCGCGAGCGTGGCCACGTCCCAGTCGTCGCGCTCGGCGATGTACTCGCCCATCGGGGCGTCGGCGTAGGCCGACCCCGAGCAGCCGAAGTTCAGCACGTCCCACTCCAGCGCGCGGGCGGTCCGCGAGACGTAGTTCAGATGGGTCGCCGACGAGGCGGCGCCCTCCGTGATCGAGGTGCCGTAGGCGAGATAGCGCGTGTCGGGCAACTCGTCGGGTTCGGGCGGCCGGCAGTCGCCGGTCACGTCGTGGACGGCGACCGCCGGGGTGCGCTCGAACAGGATCCGGCAGACGCGCGGGTCGAACCGGCCGTCGACCTCGGTGTCGAGTTTCCGCACCCGCTCGGGGACCGCGAGCGTGTGCGTCTCGGGTTCGGGGCCGATATCGGTCGGCTTCCAGGGCTGGAACGGGCCCCAGAACACGCGAAACCGGCCCGACTCCTCGGCCGAGAGCGTGACCTCGACCTCGGCGTCGTCGGTCTCGGGCACGAAGCGGAGTTCGCTCCCGGACGGCTCGCGGACGCGGCCGTCGGCCATCTCGTTCAGTCGCGAGGCCACGTCGGCGGGAAGTCGGTGCAGGCGGTCGCCGTCCTCGTCCCACTCGGCGGGCACAGTCTCGGAGACGTTGTGCAGCGACACCGAGGGGTACTCGTCGATCGTCGGCATTCGCACTCACTACTCGCACCCTCCCCCTTGGGTGCGTCGGTGTCGGCGGCTTCGGCCGCTTGCCCGGTCAGTCGCCGCCGTTCGCGCTCGCCGACTCCGCGTCCGGGTCGTCGCCACCGCCGCCGTCGCTCGCTTCGCTCCCGTCGTTCTCCCCGCCGTCCCCGCCCGCTTCGCCGTCGACTGCCTCCGCCGGTTCGTCGCGGAAGAACTCCTCGTCCGCGAACGGTTCGTCCTCGCCCTCGACGTTCAAGACGTCCAGCGCGGTCACCACGGCGTCGACATCGAGCAGGCCCGCGAGACTCGGCTCCGTGCGCCCCTCGTCGCTGGAGACGAGTTCCTTGACGTAGAGGCCGCCCTCGCCGTGGAGTTCGACGGTCGCCGTCCGCTCGTCGTCGAGTTCGCCCTCGATGTCGTAGACTTCGCGGGTCCGTTCGATGTCCGCGCGTCGGTGGTCGACCCGCTGGGGCGTGCGCTGCTCGACCGTCGCGCCCGCCAGTTCGTCCAGCGCCGCCTCGAAGTCCGCGGCGTCGACGGGCTCCTCGAACTCGACTTCCATTCGGTAGGTCTTGCTGGCGTCGAGCTCCTTGACGCGCTCGACCATCTCGTAGGTGGCCTGCCGGAGGTCGAGCACCTCGACCTTGCCGTCGGCGAACTCGTTGATCTCCGGTTCGAGCGCCGCGGCGTCGACGGTCCGCTGGCGGGGCTCGTCGATCTCGATGACGAACGGTCGGCCGCCCTCCAGCATCAGCGCGTCCACGTCCTCGCGGCCGGCGCCGTGGAAGGTGGCCGACTCGCCGTCCATCGCCTCCTCGACGACGGGCGCGGTGAGTTGCTCGACGCTCTCGTCGTAGCGATACCCCGAGCCGTCGCAGCCCTCGCAGATCTCTCCCCGGTTGAGGCCGGTGCCGTTGCAGTCGCTGCAGGGCCACTTCGTCTGGGGGATGTCCCGTTCGAGCTTGCGGTAGCGGCCGTAGACGAACGCGGAGTTGACCTGCGTGTCGACGGTGTCGTCGCCGAGATTCAGGGTGACCTGCACGTCCGGGCGCTGGAACTCGACCTCGCTGTCGGTCTCGCGGCCGAAGCGCTTGCCGACTTCCCTGTTGAGTTCGGTCTTGAGCGCCTCGCCGGCGTCGTCGTCGAGCCCCAGATCCTCCCGGAGCAGCGCGTCGTTCTCCTCGAACAGCGGGGGGACGCGCGTCCCGACCTGGAAGGTCTCGAAGTCGTACTCTTCGACGGCGTAGGCGGCGCGTTCGGCCCACTCCTGGGCGCGCTCCTCGGTGGATTCGCCCTCGCAGACCCAGCAGGGCTCGTCCGGTTCGAGGTCGGCGACGGGGCGGTCGTCGGCGAGCGCGACGGCGACGCGGAGGCTCCGGCCCCGCTCGCGGTTGGTGAGGCCGAAGCTCCGCTCGGCGACGAGCCGGCCGAGACAGGGGTCACAGAGCGGCCCCGTCTCGACGGCCCGCCGGGCCAGATCGAGAACGTCGTCGGTCATGGCAGTGAGTGGGCGACGGGCGCGTAATTCCCTTTCGACACGGGGCGACGAACCGACGTACCGCTCGTTCTACGACTTCGCGGCGGCGCGATCGGATCGATCGTCTCCGGTGAACGGGAGGCTGATCACGACCTCCTCGTAGGGGAAGACGGGTCGCTTGCTTCGCCCCTCGGATTCGAATCGGATGACTCCCAGGCGTTCGAGTTCGGTGAGTTCCTCGTGTACGTTCTTGCTGTCACGGTCGACGATCCGTGCGGTTTCACGGATGCTATCGGGGTTTCCCTCCGAGATCGCTTCGAGGAGTGCCATCGTCCGCGGGTTGAACGTCTCGAACAGCGCGTCGACGCTGGGGAACGAGAAGGTGTCCGGGTCCTCCAGTTCTTCTCCGCGTTGGAGCCGCTCGATCGCTTCTCGTCCTTCCTCGTAGAATTCGCCGTCGCTCTGGACGGTTACGAGCAGCGTGTTCGCGGTCGGAAACTCGTCGAATGCATCGGATACTGTCATCTTGTCACCTCGTGATTATGGATCTTCGCGTGGTTTCGGTATCTCGTCCCAGAACCGGACGTACAGTTCGACTATTCCCGGAAAGTCGATGGGACGGGGCTCCGGATCAGGGGCGACGTGCAGTTCGTGCCCTTTCGTGTCTTCGTGAGCGTTGTCGTAGCGACGGATCGTCCCGTCGTCGAGCGTTGGGACAGCCACGGCGCTCGGGTCTACTGCCCCGTAGTGGAGCGCATAGTGCCATCCCGACGGGTACGCCGTGGAGTCCGTTCGCCTGATCATGATTCGAACGTACGTCTCGTCCTCGTATCGCCGCTGGAGCGAGTGACCGTCCAGATCGTCGCCCGCGAGCGCCATCCTCGACTGTTGGTTGCCGGGCCATCGACTAATGTTTGATGGTTTTTGAACCAACATCACCTCCCACGGATCGCACCGACAACCTATCAGACTTCCCGGAGCCCCAGGCTGTACTCCAGCGCACTGTCGACCTCGTCGAGACGTTCGTCGGGTATCGACCCGATCACGTCGGTGACCCGTTGTTCGATCGATACCGTTCGGATCTGACTACACAGCGCGACCGAATCCTCGCCGAGCGCGCACTCCTCGGCGGGCACGAGCACTTCGAAGGGGTACAGCTGGTCGCCGAAGGAGGTCGTGAGCGGAACCACGATCGTCGTCGGGGCGTTCTCGTTCCCTACGTCGTTCTGGACGACCAGACACGGACGCGTCCCGCGCTGTTCGGACCCGCGTGTCGGGTCGAGTTCGACGATCGCGATATCCCCACGACGGACGTGCGTCCCCACCGTTCACCACTCGGGCGCGTCCCCGAGGTAGTCGTCGGCTTCACTGGACGTGTGTTCCATCTCCTCGGCGACCTCGCGAGTGCGCTCGGCGGTCGCTCGGTACCCCGCCGCGAGTTCCTCGCGCGTGACCGGCTTCTCGATGACGACTTTCCCGTCGGCCTCCCGGACGACGACCTCGTCGCCGCCCTCGATACCCAGCCGCTCACGGATCCCCTTCGGGAGTGTCACCTGCCCGCGTTCCCCGACCGTTCGCTCCTCTCCACTCGACATGCGCGATCATATCGTATTCGTATATTTGGGCGTTTCGCCAGTTGCGATATTCGAGACGGGCCGGGAGCGCCGACGGGCGCCGTCCCGATCCGTCCGTCGATCGGTGCGCTCGCTTCGCCCGTCGCTGTCGTCCCGTCGGCCGACGCTACGCCGGCGTCTCCTCGGGGGTGTCGGTCGGCGTGAGTTCGGGCGTCGAGGCGGGGGTGGCCGTCTCGATCGACAGCCGCTCCGTCTCGATCGATTCGATGGTCGCGCTCTCGACCGTGACGTTCTCGACGACTTCGACAGTGAGGTTCCCCGTGTCGGCGGGCGTCTCGGGCTCGGTTTCGGTGGGCGTGTCCGTCGCGGTCGCGGTCTCCGTCTCGGTCCCGGCCGGCGTCTCCGTCGGCGTCTCCGTGGCCGGCGCTTCGCTGGTGGCGAGCGTCCCCACCTCCATCTGTTCGATGTCGAGGTCGTCGACGGAGACGTTCTGCACCACGAGGTACGTGCCGGCCTCGTCCGTCTCGTCGTCCGCCGTCGGCGTCTCGGTCGCCTCGTCGCCGTCGGTCGGCGTCGCCGTCTCCTCGCCCGCGTCCGTGGGCGTCGCGGTCTCGTTGGCCTCGTCGTCGCCGTCGCCGCCGAACAGCCCGCGGATGAAGTCGACGATGCCGCCGATCACGCCGCCGCCCGCGCGCTCGTCGACGTCGAGCTGCTCGATCGTCACGTTGTCGACGTTCATCCGCTCGATCGTCGCGTTGGACACCGCTCCGACTTCGGAGTCGTTCGCGTCGGTGCTCGCGACCCCGGCGGCACTGATCCCGAGGCCCTCGGAAGAGGCGTTCTCCAGCGACAGCTCCTCGAAGGACACGTTCCGTAGCACGACGACGTCGTTCTCGACACCCAGCGTCTGGTTGACGTCGTCGAGACCGGTCTGGTTCGCCACCGCGAGCCGGTCGATCCTGAGCTCCTGGATGGTGACGTTGTCGACCGTCGCGTTGTCGAGTTCGAGCTCGTCCACCTGCGCGTTCGCGACCGTCACCGGCTGTGTCCCCTGCTGTGTCGCTTGGCTCGCACTGCCGGTGTCGCCGGCGACGACGAAGGCGGTCATCGGGGCCGATACGGCGATAGCGGTCGCTATCAGTACGGCTGTTGCTTTCCGTCTCATTCCGGCTGTACCTGCCAGTCGAGCGCCGATAAAGGGTCAGCGCCGTTTTCGCGGCAAACGCGACCGTACTCGGTCGCCCGAGTCGCTAGGACGGACCTGTCGGCGAGTCGGGTTACGGTACTCGCGCCCGCGCGCAGCGCCGCGGCGCTAACAGCACCTTTCCGCTGCGGCGACCCCCCCCCCTATCGCCCGCCCGGCCGCCCGTTCGACCCGTCGGGCTGAAAGCTCGTCTTACGGCCGTCCCAGGGGCCGTCCCGTCAGTCCGCGAATTCGGCGGATTCGTCCGACTGGACACGCGTGGGAGGCGTCTCCGCGCGACTGTCCCCGGCGTTCGGACGCTCCATCGTCACCACGCGCTGCGGGAAGGGGATCTCGATCCCCTCGTCGAGGAACGCCCGGTAGACGGCCTTGTTCAGGCGGTGGGTCGCTTGGCCGCGCAGGACCGGCGCGGGGATCCAGCAGAGCAACTCCACGTCGAGCGCCGAGTCGCCGAACCCCCGCACCCGGACGCGCGGTTCGGGCTCGTCGAGGACCACGTCCTCGGCGGCGGCCACGGCGAGGAGGGTGTCCTCGACGTGGTCGATGTCCGAGCCGTAGGCGACGCCGACGGCCACGCGGACGCGCCGCTCGCGCTCGGGCGAGGACTCGTTGATTATCGTCGCGGTGTTCAGCACGGAGTTCGGGACCGTGACGAGCAGGTCGTCGCGGGTTCGCAGGACGGTCGAACGGATGGAGATGTCCTCGACGCGGCCCCGCTCGCCGGATTCGAGGACGACGAAATCGCCGACCGCGTAGGTGCCGTCGGTGTACAGCGCGATCGACCCGAAGAGGTTCGCGATGGTATCCCGCGCCGCGAGGCCGACGACGATGCCGACGACGCCGGCCGACGCCAACAGCGGTGTCACGTCGACCGCCCAGTAGGTGAGCACGAGGAAGGCCGAAGCCCCGAGCAGCAGCGCCGACCAGACGTTCTGGAAGATCGGCGCCATGCGGTTGCCCAGCCGGTCGTCGCTGGTCAGCTCCTGGGAGACGCCGCGACCCAGACGGGCGAGCTGGACCGCCCAGACGACGGTGACGAGCGTCTGGAGCGTCGCGGTCGCGGGGTCGAGCCACGCCGGGTCGGTCGTCAGCAGCCTCGTCCCCAGATACCCGCCCGCGGCCAGGACGCTGACGTACAGCGCCGGGTGGACGCTCCGGAGGACGACGCGGTCCACGTCACCCGGGATCGTCCGCGTGAGCCGCCGGATGGCCGCGTCGCCGCCGACCTGGATCAGTCGCGCGGCCAACAGCGAGGCGCCGACGACGAGGACGACGCTCCCCCAGCGCGGCAGCGCCTGCAGGTCCGCCCACAGGTCGGTCGCCAGTTGCGTTTGCATGCGGCTCCTACGCGGTCAGCATTCATAACTATGCTGTCACCATCCGTGGCACGGGGTGGACGAGCGAGGGTCGAAGGCGACCCGGGCGCGCGGCCTCGGGGGGTTCGTTCCCGGAAACCCGAACGTCTTTACTCGCGAAGCACGCCCCTGCCGGCATGGATGTGCAGGCGACGCTGCTCGCGTTGCTGGTGGGCCTCGTGCAGGGCGTCCTGGAGTGGCTCCCCGTCTCCAGCGAGGGCGGCGTCGCGCTCGTCGTCGCGCTGCTGACGGGCGAGTCGGCGTTCGACGCGACGCAGTTCGCGCTGTTCCTGCACGCGGGGACGGCCGCCGCCGCGCTCGCCTTCTACCGCGACGAGACGACCGCGCTCCTCGAATCCACGCCGGCGTGGCGCCCCCGCGACGCCTTCGGCGCCGACCGCGCGGACCTGACGTTCTACGGGGTCGCGACGCTGGTCTCGGGCGTCGTCGGCCTCTCCATCTACGCCGCGCTCTCGGAGGCCGCCACGGAGCTGGCGGGCGGCGCGTTCGTCGCCGCCGTCGGCGTCCTGCTCGTGGGCACGGGGCTCGTCCAGCGGGCCGCCGACCGCTGGGGCCTGGGCGAGCGCGAGACGCCCGACGCCGTCGACGCCGTCGTCGTGGGGGTCTGCCAGGGGCTCGCCCTGCTCCCCGGCGTCTCGCGCTCGGGCACCACGGTGAGTGCCCTGCTCCTGCGCGGCCACGAGGGCGAGCGCGCGCTGCAACTGTCGTTCCTGCTGTCGATCCCGGCTTCGCTCGGCGCGGGCCTGCTCGTCGTCCTCGACGAGGGCGTGCCGACGATCCCGGTCCCCCAGGCGGTGCTGGCGCTGGGCGTGAGCGCCGTCGTCGGCTACGTCACCGTCGGCGCGCTGGTGGCGCTGGTCCGCCGGGTCGCCTTCTGGGGCGTCTGCGTCGGCTTCGGCGCGCTGGCGATCCTCGGCGGTGGGCTGCTCGTGGCCGCGGAGAACGGGTGGCTCGCGGTGCTGTAAGCCGTCGCTCGATTACGACACCCCTCGACCGTATCGTGACCGCCTGGAACCGATGTTCACCGTCGAACTGTCCGCTCAGGTTCCAATTCTGGGACTATTCGATAACTGAAAAACCTTCGGGCCAGTCGCTAGTTCGGAACACGAGCGCGTTTTTAACTGTCGAGGGACACGTGATCCCAGTCGCATGGGTGTATTCAGTCGCCTCAAAATCGGATTCGGCATGGCACGCCGGAGCGGCCGCGTGCGCAGAGCCCATCCGAAACCGTTGGTGTTCCCGCTGATCGGCGGCTCTGGAGGCAGCCGAATCTAACGAAACTCCACGAAACTGCGTCTTCAGAGATACGATGACCTGGCAAACTCACATCCCCACGGACATCCAGCAGGGGACGAAAATCACACGGGCGGAGTGGACACGCCACCGCCGTGAATTCGGAAACCCGCTGACCGGTCGCCCGCTCTTGCTCGTCGCCCTCCTCGGAATCGCCGGTGCCCTCGGGTGGCTCGGTCATTCCCTGGGCCGTGATGTCACCGCGGGACAGCCGCTTCCCGCCGACCCGCTGGGTCTCTCCGTGAGTGTCGCGTTCGTCTGGATGGTCTGGCGGAGCTCGAAGTACACGCACGTTCGGTTCGAGCGGCTGAACCCGGATCTGCTGTTGACGACTGTCCCCACCAGAACGGCTGCCCTCGGCCTGTTGGGGTTCGTCTACGCCCGACTGCTCACCACACTCGCCGTGCCGGCACTCGGGATCGCAGTCGGCATCGCGGTCGGGCTCCGGTCGCCGACGGTCGTACTGACAGTCGCCCTCGCATTCGCGTGTCTCGCTGCGCTCGCCGCTGCACTCGGGACTGTCAGTAGACTCGCGGCCCGGCTCGTCGCCCTCCGGTTCGCGCGCGCACGGCACTACCGGGACCTCCTCGTCGTGTTCGGCTGGATCCCGCTCGTGGCCGGTGCGATGCTCCTGCAGGAACTGTCGCTCTCGATCGCTCCCGTGGTCGGGATCTTCGGCGCGGTACCGCTGGCGTGGTTCGTGGACCTGGCGCTCGTCGGCGCGGTCGACGGGACGGTCGGCTCGACCCGTCACACGCTGGGCGCGTTCGCGCTCCTCGCCACCGCGGTACCCGTCTGCGCGGCCGCGACGACAGTCCTCGCTCGCCGCGTCTGGGAACGCGGGCCCGCCGGTTCGACGGGCGCTCGCGGTTCGCATTCGCTGCTCGAAACAGGAGCGGTCGAGCGAGTCGTCGGTGAACGCATCCCGCGAGCCACCTACACCGTCGCCCGGGAACGATGGTTGATGGAGCGGCGCGTTCCGCGGGGGCTCCTGTCCACGGGGTACGCGCTCCTGTTCATGGGCGTGGTCGGGTTTCCGCTGGTCGCGCTCGCCGGCGGGACGACCGGGCTGCTGGTGTATTTCGCGGTCACGCTCGGCCTCGTTACCGGTGTCGCCTTCGGTTCGGATCCGATCGGGACCGAATACCGCGCGTTGCCGATGCTGCTCACCTCGGTCACCGGGCGACAGTTCGTCGGCGGATTGCGCCTCGCCGCGACAGTGGTCGGTGTCCCGCTCGTCGCCCTCGGTACCGTCCCGCTCGGGATCGTCGGCTCCGTCGGGGTCGCACGGACGGTCCTGATCGCGCTCCTTGGCAGTGCCGTCTGTACGTGTACCGCGTCGGTCGCGGCCGCGGTCGGACTGGGCGTCGAACGGGTGGAATACGCGCCGGTCCCGTTTTTCTTCACGGACGTCCCGATTTACGGGGAACTGGGCGCGACAGCGTTCCTCCGTCACGGACTGGTTCTCGCCGTCGGAGCGCTCGCCAGCGCGCCGGCCTTCGCGGGGACCGCTCCGCCCGTTGTCGAGCGCGTCGCGGCTCTTGGCGTGCCGACCGGTGTCGTCGAGATCGGCTCGCTTCTCCTCGCAGTGGTGCTCGCCGCTGCCATCGCGAGGATCGCATTCGAGCGTGCAGTCCAGCGATTCCGAGAGTATCAGATCAGGTGATTTCCGGACGATGACAGACAAACCGAACGACACGCCGGTATCGAACGACCGAGAATCCACGACCGAAGCGGAGACGCACCCAGCGATCAGCACGACCGACCTGACGAAGACGTACGGCGAGACGACGGCCGTCGACGGCCTCGATCTCACCGTCGAGCGGGGTGCAGTGTACGGCTTTCTCGGTCCGAACGGCGCCGGAAAGACGACGACGATCCGGATGCTGACGGCGTTACTGCCACCGACCGGTGGCACCGGACGCGTCGCGGGGACGCCGATCACCGACCGCGAGGCGCTCATCGAACACATCGGATACCTGCCCGAGTCACCGCCGATCCACGAGGAGTTCACCGCCCGCGAACAGCTCGAATACCACGGCGGGCTACGCAACATGCCTCCGACGAAGATCGACGACCGGATCGAGACGCTGCTCGCCCGGTTCGAGTTGGCCGACGCCGCCGACCAGCGGATCGCCACGTACTCGAAGGGGATGCGACAGAAGACCGGACTGATCCAGGCGATCATGCACGAGCCCAGCGTGGTCTTTCTGGACGAGCCGACGTCCGGGCTCGATCCGCGCGCCGCCCGAACGGTCCGGGAGACGATCACGGACCTGGCTGCGGCGGGCACTACCGTGTTCCTCTCGACGCACATCCTCCCCCTCGTCGAGGAGATCGCGACCACCGTCGGCATCCTCTACGACGGCGACCTCGTCGCGGACGGGGAGCCCGGCGAACTCGCAAACCACAGAGAGATCGACGAGGGGCGCACGCTCGAAGATGTCTTCCTCGAAGTCACGACCGAAGACGAGTACCGTGCGGACGAATCCCGTTCGAAGTGAGGCTCGATGTTCGCAGGTTCGTGACCGACGCGAGTCGAGTCACGGACCCGAAGGAGGGCCGAAGCGCTTGTTCAGGGGAAGCGTCAGTTCGCTCGCGTCACTTCGCCGCCGGGCGGCCGCGCTCGGCCGTCAGCCGCTCGTGGGCGCGCCGCGCCACCGGAACGGTGACGACGCGCCGGAAGCGAACGACCGCCGCGGCGACCGCGACGGCGACGGCGAGCGCGGGCTGAGCGACGACCGCGACCATGGCGACCGCCGCCACCATCACGACCGCGCTGACCGCGACGACCCGGGCGACGGAGTGGGACGCGAGGGATGCCGATACCGGGGCCGAACCGTGGATGGGTTGGCTCATATCCGATCGAAGGGTCGGACCCACCATAAGCATAATCTGAAATACATTTCTGTAAGCCGGGATACCGAAACGGATTCCAGTAATATGACTGTCAAGATGGGTGTCGAAACGGGCTGGTCTCCGTGGGTCCACCCAGACGATTTTATATATGTCGCGCCGTCATCTTTCGGTAGTCGCGCCATGAGCGGGGACGAAGCCAAACTCGTGGACACCTCGGGCGATTACGCGTTCGTCGTCAGGGACGGCGAGCCGGTCGCGGAGCCGCGCTGGCGCTCCTCGCGGGTCGTCCTCACCAGCGAGCGGCTGGTGTTCGCCGACGCCGACGGCAACCAGTCGTTCCCCCACGGCACCGTCGAACTCGTCGACGACCCCGAGAGCGTCGTCCCCGAGGGATTCCCCGCCGACGGCGCCACCGCCCTGCGCGCCGGCAACCACACCGTCCTCGTCGACGCGCCCGACATCGAGGCCTTCGACCGGGAGTACTGCCGCGCGGCGCTGGACGCCGAGGTCATCCTCGTCAAACACCCCGCGGTCGTCGGCGGCGTCGTTCAGGACACCGAGTGGTCGAAAGCCCGCTTTCGTTTCGCCGACGACACCGTCAAGCTCGCGCTCCCCGGCGGCCGGAGCACCGCCTTCCCCGTCTCGGACGTAGGCACCGTCGAGACGACCACGCAGGGCGTCATGGGCACCCGGCGGCAGGTCGTCCAGCTCGAACACACCGACGAGGAGGGCCGCAGCGTCGAGACGCACTTCTCGGGCACCGACGCCCACTGCCACGCGCTCGCCCATCTGTTCGAGGCCGTCGTCTCCGACCGCGGGGGCGGGGACCACGAACTCACCGAGACGGAGAACCAGGTGTTGATGGCGCTGTACTCGGGCGTCTCCCCCTTCGAGATGAGCGACTTCGTCGGCATCAGCGTCGAGGAAGTCGAGGAGATCTACCAGAAACTGCTGGAGATGGACGCCGTCGACGAGGTCCGCGTACGCACCGAGGTGTCGCTCAACGCTCACGGGCGGAACCTGGCGAGCGAGGCGATGAGCGAGCAGTAATGCTCCGGTCGGCGTTCCGCCCCGCCCGTTCAGTTGCGGTCGCTCCGCTCGTCCCACAGCGTCCGGATGCGGAAGACCG
The DNA here is from genome assembly GCF_013415905.1 of Halosimplex pelagicum. Classification (GTDB taxonomy): domain Archaea; phylum Halobacteriota; class Halobacteria; order Halobacteriales; family Haloarculaceae; genus Halosimplex; species Halosimplex pelagicum. Next base: position 1,117,246 of record NZ_CP058909.1, read on the forward strand.
CGTCGGAACCCGGTGCCCCGTCCCGGACCCAGACCGCGACCGTCACCGCCAGCAGCGCGACCTCGAAGAGGACGTAGCCGACCCCGGCCGGGCTGGCGAGGTGTTCGACCCAGCGGGAGAACAGCCGCGAGACGAGCGCGAGAACCGGTGAGGTCCCGCCGTTCGGTTCGCTCCCCAGCGGCCAGAGAACGACACCGAAGGCCGGCCCGTCCCCCAGTAGGACGTAGAAGAACACGTCCCCCGCCAGGTGCGACAGGTAGCCGATGGCGAACGCGACGCCGACCTCCGGGGCGCCGCGCCGCCGAGCGACGGCCACGGCGGCGAGACTCAGCGGGAGGGCCACGAACGCCGAGTGCGCGACCGAGGTCCCGCTGGGGAGGACGCCCAACACCCAGCCGCCCGGCTTGTCTATCAGGTCCGGGAACTGCGTACCGACGGCGACCGCGAGCGCCCCGAGGCCGTTGGGCGGCCGACGGTACACCGTCCGCATCGTCGCCGAGTGCAACAGATAGCCGATCGAGAGGTGTTCCCAGGGCCACATCTCAGTACCCCGTCGACGGTCGGTCGGCGCTCCCGGTCGGCCGCCGGGTCGACGGCGTCGGGAGGGCGTCGGTCGGCAGTCCCTTCCGCACGAACCGTCTCACCGCCCACCACGAGCGCTCGCCGGTGGCCCCGTCGACCGACCGCTCCGTATCCCCTCCGAGATGTTCCGTCGCGAACGTCTTCACGCGGCTACCTTTCGCCGTCGCTCGTATTGTTATCCCCCTCTTTCTCCGTTCGAGCGGGACGGCTTCGCCGGTACCAGCGTCGACGAGATCGACGGGACGCTGGAGGCGGGGCCGGTGACGGGCGACCGACGACCGTCCGGCGCCGCCGCCGCTCAGTTCCACACTCGATAATCGGCCCGCAACGCCTAATGGGGACGACCGAAAAGCCCCGACAATCGCGGTCGATCTCTCAGCATGAGCAACTCGGAGAAGAAAGTGACGGACATGCAGGGGCGGTACATGCAGCCCGTCGCCGAGGGGCGCCAGCGCGACGACGCCGGCTGGCAGTCCTGTCGGATCGTCCTGACCACCGAGCGGCTGGTGCTCGTCGCCGAGGAGAAACTGACCGTCCCGCTCGCCGAGATCGACGAGATCGGCGAGCGCTACGACGTGAACCAGCGCGCCGCCGGCGTGGCGAGCTACCTCGGCCTCCACGTCGGCGACGACGTGGTCCTCGTCTCCGGCGCCGACCACGACGAGTTCGAGACCGACTTCTACCACGCCTGTCTCAACGGCGAGGTCATCTTCGTCGACCACCCCGCCGTCGAGGGCGGCGTCGTCCAGGGCACCGACTGGACGAAAGCCCGGATCCGCATCACCGACGAGGAGATCCGACTGGCGCTGGCCGACGGGGAGCAGGTCGTCATCGAGCGCGACGACATCGGCGAGGTCGAGGAGGACGAACGCCAGGCCGCCGGGGAGAAGCGCCGCGTCATCGAGGTCGAACACAGCCAGGGCGAGATCAGCGTCGAGACCCACGTCACCGGCGGCGAGTACGATCTGTCCGTCCTCTGGCAGGTGCTCGAAGAGGGCGTCGAGCGCAACCGCGCCGACCTGGACCTGGGCCCCGTCGAGGAGCAGGTCGTCATGGCCCTGCACTCGGGCGTCTCGCCGTTCGAGATCCCCGAGTTCGTCGACAGCGAGGTCGAGGACATCGAGGCGATCTACGACCGGCTCATCGACCTCGACGTGATCGAGGTGGTCCGCGAGCGGACCGAAGTGGAGATGACCGCCCGCGGCCGGTCGGTCGCCGGCGAGACGATGGGCGAGCAGTAGTTCCTCCCGTCGGGACCCGGGGTTCGCGAGCGGGAAGCGGTCAAAGGCGCGCGTGTCTCTCCAGTGAGTTGTTGTACTCCATGTCCATCGTCATCGCCAGCACGGTGATGAAACAGCTGAACAGGAAGACCAGTATCCCGAGTTGCGCGGAGACGACGGTCAGCCCGCCCTCGAGGGTGGCCCAGCCGATCGACCCGAGCCCGACGAGCATGCCGAGCGGTCCGAGTCCGTAGAGGAGGACGAGGGGGTGGAAGTCCGCGACGAGGTACCTGGTCTTCAGCCGCCAGAGGAACCGGACCAGCAGGAGCTTCGATAGCTTCGGGACGAACGAACGGTACCGGATCCCGCTCTCCTCCTCGCCGTACACCGCGCGCATCTCGACGTCGGTGATCCGGAACCCGTGGACGTTGAGCTTCACGACCAGGTCGTTGAGGAAGCCGTAGTCGTCGTAGAGGTCGTCGATCTCCAGCGTTTCGAGCGCCTGCCGCGAGATCGCCGTGTAGCCGTTCTGCGGGTCGTTCATCCCCCAGTACCCGCTGGCGATCTTCGTCATGAACGTCAACAGCGCGTTCCCGGTGAACCGCCACCGGGACATCCCGCGGTAGTGTTCGGCGGAGTAGAGCCGGTTCCCCTTCGAGTAGTCCGCGCGCCCGTCCACGACCGGCTCGATGATCTCGTCGAGGATGTCGGGGTCCATCTGTCCGTCGCCGTTCATCACGGCGACCACGTCCATCCCCTCCTGCACCGCGAGTTCGTAACCCGTCTTTATCGCACCACCCACGCCCTTGTTGGTCTCGTGTCGGTGAGGGATCACGCGTGACTGTATCTGTCCGCCGTCGGCCTTCGCGACGTTCGGCGACGCGTTCACCCGTTCGACCGCACGCTGTATCTGCTCCCACGTCGCGTCGGAAGAGCAGTCGTCTATCACGAAGACTCGGTCGACGAATTCGGGGATCGTAGTGATCACCTCACCGATGAGCCCCTCCTCGTTGTGGGCTGGAACCACCACACCGATCGTCTTCCCTTCGTACATCCCACCGAACTATCGCGCTGAGATACACTTGGTAATAGAGAACATAGGCGACCGATACGACGGGTAAAAGGCCCGCTACCACCGATGTAGCGAGCAGGTTCTGTCCCGTAGAAATCGCGATGAGACGGCCGTTCGAGCGGGGGGATAGGCGGTCACTGGTCGCGAATCGGGCTCGGCTCGACCCGTTCGGGCGTCGGCCCGTCTTCGAGCACGTCCACGATCCGCGTCGCCGCCGTCCCGTCGCCGTACAGCGACGGTTTCGAGCCGTCGGGCTTCGGGGCGGTCAACCCGGTCGCGATCCGGTCGGGGTCGGCGTCGACGAGGGCGTTCCACCCGCACTCGACCGTCTCGACCCACTCGGTCTCCTCGCGGAGGGTCAGGCAGAACGTGTCGAGGAAGAAGGCCTCCTTCTGGACGCCCCCGGAGTCGGTCGCCACGCGGGCCGCGGCGTCCAGCAACCGGACGAAATCGAGGTAGCCGACGGGGTCGACCAGCCGGAGTTCCGCCGCGTACTCGCTCCGGAGTCCGAGGTCCTGAAGGCGCTGTTCGGTCCGCGGATGCACCGGGACGACGACCTCACGTTCGGCGTCCGCGAGGGCGTCCAGGATCGCCGTCAGCCGGTCCGGGTCGTCGGTGTTGCGCGGTCGATGCACCGTCGCGAGGACGAACTCGCCGGGCGGGAGCGCCAGGTCGTCGAGGATCGTCGACGCGTCCCGCGCGTGCTCTCGCGCCGCCAGTATCGCGTCGTACTGCACGTCTCCGACGACGTGGATCCGTTCGTCCGGGAGCCCCTCTCCCTGCAGGGTCTCGGCGGCCCGCTCCGACGGGGCGAACAGCACGTCCGCGGCGTGGTCCGTGAGGACCCTGTTCACCTCCTCGGGCATCTCGCGGTTGTAACTCCGGAGGCCGGACTCGACGTGGACCAGGTCCGCCGACGACTTCGACGCGGCGATCGCGGCCCCCAGCGTCGAGTTCGTGTCGCCGTACACCAGCACGGCGTCGGGCTCTTCGGCCTCGATCACTTCCTCGATACCGACGACGCAGTCCGCCGTCTGCCGGCCGTGGGTGTCGGAGCCGACCCCCAGCTGGTAGTCGGGCTCCGGGATCCCGAGTTCGTCGAAAAACACCGCCGACATCTCCGCGTCGTAGTGTTGGCCGGTGTGGAGCAGTACCTCCTCGTGGTCGTCCCGCAACGCCCGGGTGACCGCGAACTCCTTGACGAACTGCGGTCGCGCCCCGACGACGGAGAGCACCTTCATATCGGGCGAACGACCACCCGGGAGTCCCATCAATATACATTCCCTAAACCGTCGCTCATCTCCGCGGGGGCTCCCGCTCGAAGGTCGGGTGTCACCGGTCCGACCGCGCGATCGGTCGGTCGAGACGACCGGTCACAGTCGCTGTCTCGCCGGCTGTGGGTCGCTCTGAAACCCGTGTTATCGGCCGACAGGCGCCGTTTCGACCGCCAACTGACCTCGCGTCGACTGCGATTATACGTCCGTTTCGAACCTATCAGGCGATCCATAACTATACGAGCGCCGGTGAGATCAGGGGAGTGAACGCTCGGCAGGACGCCGCAGGGACCAGATCATCCAATGAGATATCTCGTTTTCACGAACACGCCCGCCCACGTCCACCTGTATCGCAACGCCGTCGAGGCGCTCGAAGCGCGCGGCCACTCCGTGCTCGTCCTCGCGCGGGACTACGGCTGTACGGTCGATCTCCTGGAGTGGTACGACCTCCCCTACGAGGTGTACGGCCGCTGCGACACCACGAAGGGGTCGCTGGTCCGGCAGCTCCCGCGCCACTACGCCCGGATGCTCCGGCTGGCCAGGCGCTACGACCCCGACCTCGTCTTCGGGATGGGTTCGTACTCGGCCCACACCGGGCTCGTCACGCGAACGCCGACGATCCTCATCCTCGACTCGGAGCCCACGTCGGTCGACCACCTGATCTCCCAGCCGTTCGCCGACGCGATCATCACGCCCGACGCGTTCCGGAAAGACCTCGGCGAGGATCACTTCACCTTCGCGGGGTTCAAGGAGTGCGCCTACCTCCACCCCGACCGGTACTCTCCGCAGGCGGATATCCGCGAGCGGCTCGGCCTCGGCCCCGAGGAACGCTACGCAGTCCTGCGGTTCAACGCCTTCGGGTCCCACCACGACGTCGGGAAGGGCGGGTTCACGCCCGAACAGCGGGCGGAACTGGTGGAGCGACTCGACCGGGAGGTGACCGTCTTCGTCTCCGACGAGGGCGGGGACGCGGACCTCTCGGCGACGCCCGCCCGGGAGTTCGACGTACACCCGGCGCTCATGCACGACGCGCTCCGGGAGGCGTCGCTGGTGGTCGCCGACACGCAGACGATCGTCACGGAGGCGGCCCTGCTCGGGACGCCCGTCGTCCGGTCGAACTCCTTCGTCGGCGAGGACGACATGGGCAACTTCCTGGAACTCGAGCGGGCCGACCTCGTCCGCAACCTCGCCGACTTCGAGGACGTGCTCCCGACGGCCGAGCGCCTCGTCGCCGACCCGGCTGTCGAGTCCCGGTGGCGTCGACGCCGCGAGGAGTATCTCTCGACGAAGGCCGACCTCACCGACATCATCCTCGACGTCGCGACGAACGGGTCGGTCGCCGCGAGCGCGGCGCTCACCCGTCAGTCGACGGGCGAAGCCGTCCTCGACCCGTCGATGTTGTCCCGCTGATCGGCGGCACGTCACCCGTCGATCGGCCCGGCGACCGCTCACGCGGTCTCCCACAGAGTCACTCGCAGCAGGTCGTTTCGTCGCTCCCCATTCTACCGGCCGGCAGTCCGCCGGTCCGGAGCGCTCGTCGCTGGGCGAGTCGGTCGAACCGGCTCCACCGGGGCCGGATCCGATCGCTCGCCCTCAGACGCCCGGTCACCCGATATATCCGAGGTCCTTGAGCTGTCCCTGTACCGACCCCTCGATCGGGCCGTCCGTCGCGTCGGTGGCCCGCGACTCGAAGCTCAGCTCGGACAGCCGTTCGTCGAACCGATCCCGGTAGGTCCGCTTCAGTTCGTCGTCGTCGGAGAACCGGTCCTCGTCGCGCCGGAGGAGGTACTCCTCGCCCTCCTCGCTCTGGACGAAGGTGTGGGACTCGTCGGCCACGGTCCGCCAGCGGGTGACGGTCTTCGACTCCGCTGCCGTGTGCGGGATGTGGTCTTCGACGAGCGCGACTCCCTCGTCGGGCACGCCGGCCCGTAGGTCGCCACCAGTCAGCAGCTCCGGGATCGCCGTGAGTTCGAACGGCGCTTCGACACGGTCGAGCTCCGTTTCGCCGGGCGGTTTCACCAGGAGCGGGACGTTCGTGTTGATGTCCCGGAGGTAGTGGGGCGGAACGGCGTCGCGGTCGTACTCGCCGAGCGTCTTCCCGTGGTCCGCACAGACCACGAGCAGCGTCTCGTCGAACACCCCTTCGCGTTTCAGCGTCTCGACGATCCGGGCGAGCTGCTGGTCCTGGAAGCGGAGGCTGGCGTCGTAGAACTCCATCACCCGCTCTCGGTTGGCCGCCGAGAGGCCGGCCTTGCCGAGCACGTACGCCAGCAACCGGACGTTGAGGAGTCGTGATTCGACGGGGTTCGGCGTCTCCAGCCCGAGCTGCTGGAACGCGTCCCGCGGCGGGTAGTACGGACTGTGCGCCTCCATCAGGTTCATGAAGAGGAACTTGGGCCGGTCGTCCCCGTCGGAGAGCAAGCGCTCGGCTCGGGTGACGAGGTTCGAGGTGAAAAACCGCCGCTTCAGGAGGACCTGCGGTTGTCCCGCCGCCCGCCCGAGCAGGCTGTGGAGCCGCGAGTAGACGGCGTCGCGCGTGCGCGTCTCCTGGTCACCGTCCCGTGAGATCTCGAGGTCCCACTCGACGAACTCGTCGAAGCCGCGGTCGAGTCCGGAGAGCTTCCCGACCCACGGGTTGTTGGAGAACCCCGCGGTCCGGTATCCCTCCCGAGAGAACTGCTCGGCGATCGTATCGAGACCGTCCGGGTTCTGCAGCCCCTCGTCGACGAACCCGTTGGTGACGCCGTGTTCTGACGGGAACCGCCCGGTGAACATCGACCAGTGGGAGGGGAGCGTCCAGGGTGCCGGTGCGAACGCGTTGTCGTACACCACGGCTTCCTCGGCCAGCCGATCGAGCGTCGGCGTCGTCTCCCGGTCGTGTCCGTACGCCGAGACCCTGTCCCGGCGCGCGGAGTCCAGTACGAGAAAGAGCACGTTCGGACTCTCCGACATGGCCGTATCGACGGTCATGTCCCTCTTTGTTATGCCCGCACTCACGCCCGTTACAGAGCCGATACTGACCGGATCGCGCTCCAAGAGAACCGCGCGTCGCCCCGTCTCGGCCGCGTCGCGGGCTCCCGGGCACTGGGACGGTTCGGGCACCGCTCGCCCGGGCTCCTGACGGTGTCGGGGCTGCGGTGGTATACGTGATATAACAATGGTCGGGGACGCGCTCGTTCGAGCCAACATGCGCACGGCGAACGCTCCATGGCGCGTCCGGAGCAAGCTCTCGCTCGTCGCCGGGTTTCTCTCGCTCACCGGCGGGATCTACGCGGCGATAGCGAACCCAGCGACCCGCTACGAGCTGTCGATCTACGCCGCGACCCCGACCGCGTTCTGGGTCGGTATCGGCGGCGCCCTCGCCGTCTCGATCACGGTGGCGTGGTTCGACCCACACCGGTACGGGCGGTCGCTGGCGTGCGTCCTCGCGGTTCTCGGAACCGGCTCGGTCGTCGCGCTCCCGCTGTTTCGGGCCTACCGCTTTTTCGGTCACGCCGACCCGATGACGCACCTGGGCTGGGTCAAGGACTTCGCGACGGGAGCGCTCTCCCCGTCGGAGCTGTTCTACCCCGGGGTCCACACGGTCTCGGTGTTCGTCGGACGGCTGACCGGGATGCCCCTGGCGCGGTCACTGCTGTTCGTCGTCGCGGTCTTCGGACTCGTGTACCTGCTGCTGTTCCCGCTGGTCGTCGGTCGACTCCTCGACCGCGACCGAGCGGTCGTGCTCGGGACCTTCACTGCGGTGCTGTTGTTGCCGATCAACCTGATCAGCACGCACCTCCACGCGCACCCGTTCACCCAGACCGTGCTGTTCTCGTCGTTTCTGCTCCTCGCGCTGCTCCGGTATCTACAGTCTCCTCCGGCGAAGGGAGGTCGCTCGAACCGTGGGAACGGGTCGCTCCTCGTGATCGCGATCGCCGCGGTGGTCCTCTATCACCCCCAGCAGGCCGCGAATCTCCTCGTCGTCTTCGGTGCGATCTCCGTCTTGCAGTTCGTCGGTCGGTGGCGGGGCCGGCCGGCCACCTACCGGACCGTCTACGCTCACACCGCCTTCTTCGCGCTCACGTTCGCCGTCTGGACGCTCTCGAACGCGTCGTTCCTCCGTCGCCCGGTCGGAAACCTCGTCTCCGGGCTCGGCGGCTACCTGACCGGGTCGGCGTCAAACGCTGGCAGTAACGTCGCCTCCCAGGGTCAGTCGCTCTCGGCGATCGGGTCAGGGTTCGTGGAGATCTATCTCAAACTGTTCTCGGTCACTACGGTGTTCCTCGCGCTCGCCGCGCTCGCGACGCTCGCCGTGGTACTGAACTGGACGAGCGATGACGTCCCGGACACGATCGTCGGGTACGTCGTCTTCGCCGGGGTCGCCCTGACGCCGCTACCAGTCGCGTACTTCCTCGGGAGTGTGGCCGAACACTACTTCAGACACTTCGGGTTCATGATGGTGCTGGTAGCGCTTCTCGCGGTCGTCGCGCTGCGCGAGCTCGAACCGCGCCGGCTCGATAGCTCCCGGCGGCTCCGAACGTTCGCGTACGAGTACGGCGTGCCGGTCCTGTTCGCGGTCATGATCCCCTTGGCGGTGTTGACGGCGTTCCCGTCCCCGTACATCCACAAGGCCAATCGCCACGTGCCGTCGGCCGAACTGACCGGGTATGGGACCGCGCTCGAACACGTCGACGAGTCGAAGGCGATCGGGGGTATCCGGGGGAAAGTCGACCGCTACCGGGACGCGCTCTACGGGAGCGTCCGGACCGGAGAACGGGACGACGACATCACTGCCGAGAACATGACCGCGCTCGCGTCCTACTACGACCGGGGCGGCTACTTCATCCTCACCGAGTACGAACGCCAGCGCGAGGTCGCTGCCTACGAGGAACTCAGATACGACCGGGCCGACTTCTCGACCCTCGGTCGACAACCCGGCGTCGACAGGGTCGTCGCGAACAGCGACGTGACGCTTTACCACACTGATTGAGCGGCCTCACCCCTGTGACGCCGTCCCACGCCGATACCGGACGGTCACCCAGCCGTCCGTGCGGTCGACCCCGACCACGTCGACGACCTCGCCATCCTCGCCCGCGAACGAGAGCGCCTTGGGGACCCCGTCGAACGGCCGATAGCGGACCGTCCGGAGTTCGCCGCTCCCGCCCGACCGGGCGCGTAGCGTCGCCCCGTCCGCGAGATACAGGTAGTCGGTTCCCGACGGGCGGTCGCTCGACAACCCGATGCGACAGGGAGTCCGGTTCCCAACGACCGTCCCCCCGGCGATCACCGTCCGCGGCGACCGGGTCGTCCTGATCGCGTGTGGAACCGTCCCCTGCTGCTGGATCGTACAGTCGCGGATCACCGATCCGGGCGCGTCGTACAAGTCGACCACGGGCGCGTTCGCGGACTTGGCGTCGATCGTGACGCCGTCGAGGACCACCCGCCGAGGGTGGTCGGACGGGTCGTGGGACCCCTGCTTGACCTGCGGGGTACGGTAGACGGCGGGGCCGCTCTCGCGGGTGCGTATCTCCGAGTCGACCACCCGGACCGTCTGCCCGGTCGGCCACACCAGAACCGCCGGGACCGGCTGCGGGACGTTCCGTATATCGATGCGCACCCGCCGAACGAGAGCGCCCGGCGGCTTCTCGACGCTTCCGGCCTCGACCACGACGCCGCGAGGGTTGATGTTCGATCGGCCGGTCATCGGCCCGTCGTAGGCGTCCAGGTCGACCGTGACCGACGTGTCCTCGACGTAGCTGCCGTCGCCGCTGATACGGACGTTGCTCGGGCTGTTGTTCCGGAACTCGCAGTCGGTGACCTCGACAGTCCCGGAGCAGCGGCTGCCGTAGATCCCGTTGTTCCCGAACTCCGCGAACAGGCAGTCCCTGACGCGGAGCGCTCCGCTGTGTGCCTCGCCGACCCATATCCCTCCGCGGCCGTCCCCGTTCTTGTAATGGCCTATCGCGGACCCCTTCTCGGCGACGACGTTTCTGACCGTGCCGCGCGCGTCGCTGTTCCGGAGCGCGAGGTACAGGGCGAACTCGACGGCGTCGTCCGGGTGAGTCCCGCGACCGTGGTAGGTCACCGAGTCGACCAACAGACTCTCGTCACTGATGCAGCGCAGCCCGGCGGTCGTCTCCGGTTCGGTCACGTCGATATCGACGTTCCGGAGGGATACTCGGTCGGCAGTGAGGTTGAGCAGCGTGTCGTTGAACCCTCGTGTCGGGACGAGCGACACGTCGCCACAGCCGTGGAACCCCACCCGCGTCCCGTCGCCGACCGTCACCCCGCTCTCGAACAGGTAGTTCCCCTCCGGGAACACCAGCAGCGAATCCTCGTCGAGAGCATCCTGTATCGCTGGGGCGCAGTCCTCCTCCCCGGTCGCGTCGCAGTCTAGATCCCTGCGCACGTCGACCACGTTCCCGAACGAGGACTCGCGCCGCCCGGACGGGTTGCAGGCCGACCCATCCGCGCCCCCGTTCGCGCGACCGACCGGTTCGGACTCCGACCCGGCGGCTCGCTCGGTGGTGTACGGGCCGGTGCCGCTGGGGATCGATATCGCGGCGCCGGCCAACGAAGCGATGACGTGTCGGCGTTTCACCCCGCTGTCCCCGTTCGTCTCTGACGCGTTCGGCCCCTCGCGGTCTCTGTTAGTGGTCTCATCCATGGATTCTGGTTCGGTCTCCGCGCTCGACGCGATTCGATCGGTTCGCACCGCGTGTCGGCCCGCTACGCGAGCCGTCGGCTGCGGTCGTGGCGTCCCCTTTCGGCGGCCCCCTCTTTGTTAATCAGCCCGTTGTCATCGACAAGGGAGTGTCTTCTCTGCGCGGCGGTCGCTCGCGCGCGCCCGACGCTTGCGCGTCGCCCGTCCAGTAGCGGCACGCAGGCGGCCTATAACAATACCCTCGGTGGGCCTTCGTGGCGATACGTTCGCCGCCGAGTTCGGGGCGAGTCGCGAGTGACCGATGAAACTGCAAGGAACACACGAGGGCGAACTCTACGCGACCGACTACCGAACGCTGTACGCGCGGACCGACCGCGAGCGGTTCCGCGAACGCGGGACGCTTCCGCGGCCGGTCGGCGGGGCCGCCGGCGTCGCGTTCCGGGTGAAAGCCGCCCGGCCCTGGAAACCGCTTGCCGAACGGGTCGTCGGCCGCTTCCCGACGGTCAACGTCCGGCGAACGGGCCAGGACACGTTGGTGGCGTCGGCGGTCAGGTGGCTGTACGTCTCGACCGACGGCGGCGCGTCGTGGACGGTCACCCACCGGCTTCCGGAATCGTCCGGTCCGATGGGCGTCCTCCCGTCAGCGTTCTGCGAACGCAACGGGACACTGTACGCGGGGGAGTACCCGCTGGCGGACGACGCGACACCGCGCGTGTTGCGCTCGATAGACGGCGGGGTCTCCTGGGAACCACATCTCTCGCTCCCGGGGGTCCGGCACGTCCACGCAGTCGAGGTCGACCCCTACACGGGTGACCTGTGGGTGACGACCGGCGACAGGGGAGCCGAGTGTCGGATCGGACGCGTCCGCGATGGGGAGTTCGATCCCGTCGGGTCGGGGTCACAGCGCTGGCGCGCCGTCCAGCCCGTCTTCACTCCCGACGGGCTGCTCTGGGGCGTCGACAGCGTCTTCGCGGAGTCGAACGCCCTCTTCGTGCTTCCCCGGACCGAGTTCGACCGACCCGACCCGACCCCCCGTCGGGTCGCCGAGGCGGACGGCTCGGTGTACTACGGCGCGTCGGTCACCGTCGACGGGGACCACTGGGTCGCGTTCTCGACCGCCGTCGAGCCCGGGACGGACAGGACCGGTCCCTCCGGTCAGCAGTTCGACCGCCGGGGAACGGCGGCCGTCGTCGCCGCCTCGTCGGCGACTGACTACACGGAGTGGCACGAACTGGCCGCCTACGAGAAGCGCGCGGTCCCCGCGGACCGGCGACCGATCCGGGACACCGTCCCGTCGGCCAGCGCGTACGTCTTTCTCTCGGCGGACGACCGGTCCGGACTGCTGATCAACCCGTACAACACGGCGACCGGCGACGGTCGTCTCTTCCGATTCTCGCCCCGGTACTTCGCGGCCATCGATTCGTCGTCGCGTCGCCGCGACGCGACGGATCCGCCGAGCGGCGCGCGGGAGATCACGACCCCCTGAGCCGCGGCGAGTCGCACCGCCGAGTCGAGGGACCGGACGCCTTCGGGTCTCGGGCGGGCGCGTGCGTTCGACCGTCCGGGACCCGGCTATCCGTCGTTGTCGCGGAAGGTGACGGCGGCCGCGCCCGTGATGGCGAGCGCGTCCACGTCCCCGGAGAACCGGTAGCCATCGGTCTCGTCGTCGACCGACCCGCGGGCCTGGCTCCCGTCGACGGTGTCGCCTTCGTCGACGGTCCCGACCGTCGGGTCCTTGGCCAGCTCCCCGCTCACCGAGATCTCGTACTCGGTCGTGTCACCGGTCCCGTCGACCACGAACGAGTTCGGGAGGTCCGGCGCAGTGACCCCCAGTTCGGCGGGGTCGACCTGCTGGCCGTCGACGAGGACGGTGGCGTCGCCGTCGCGGGTGAAGTCAGTGACCGACCCGGTGAACTCGTAGCGGTCGGTGCCGCCGTTGACGAATCCGGTGGCGGTCGTGCCGTCGATGGTGTCACCGTCGCCGATCGAGTCGGTCGGAGAGATACTGCCGTCGACGTTGAAGCGGTAGTCCGTGCGGTCGGCGTCGGACCCGTCGATGGTGAGCGTCCGCGTCGACCCGTCACCGGACGACCCATCGCTGGAGGAATCGTCGGTCGACCCGTCACCGGACGACCCATCGCTGGAGGAATCGTCGGTCGACCCGTCACCGGACGACCCATCGCTGGAGGAATCGTCGGTCGACCCGTCACCGGACGACCCATCGCTGGAGGAATCGTCGGTCGACCCGTCACCGGACGACCCATCGCTGGAGGAATCGTCGGTCGACCCGTCACCGGACGACCCATCGCTGGAGGAATCGTCGCCGGATCCGAGCGTGGTCGGGTCGACGACTTCGCCGTCGATTCGGACCTCGAGGAACGGTTCGATCGGTGAGAACGACGCGACTTCCCCGTTGAACCGGAACGAGTCGCCGTAGCCGTTTCCAGTGTAACCGTCGACGGTCCAGGTGCCGTCGCCGTTCTCGGTCACCGAGTCGTTCTCCTCGGTCGAATCGTCGTCTTCGCTCGCGTTCCGTTCGATCTCGCCGGTAGTCGTGAAGGTGTAGTCGAGCTCCGAGGGGTCCTCCGTCGTGAGCACCTCGATGACGTGGTCGTAGCCCCCCAGTTCGGTGGGATCGACCTGCTGGCCGTCGACGAGGACGATGGCGTCGCCGTCGCGGGTGAAGTCGGTGACCGGCCCAGTGAACTCGTAGCGGTCGGTGCCGCCGTTGACGAATCCGGTGGCGGTCGTGCCGTCGATGGTGTCACCGTCGCCGATCGAGTCGGTCGGAGAGATAGTGCCGTCGACGCTGAAGCGGTAGTCCGTGCGGTCGGCGTCGGACCCGTCGATGGTGAGCGTCCGCGTCGACCCGTCACCGGACGACCCGTCGGTCGACCCGTCACCGGATGATCCGTTTCCCGACGAACTGTCCGAGGAATCGCCCGAGAGGTTGGGGACGGGACAGCTCCCGGAGTTGGTGATCCCGGAGGTCGAGACGGACGCGCTGTCGGCCACGACGGCTTCGCCGGTCACGTCGACGGTGCTGTCGCGGACGACGTTGTCGGTGCAGTTCCGCAGGCGGATGCCGTCGCGGTCGCCTCCGGTCTGCTGGATGCAGGAGTTCTCGACGACCGACGCGTCGCCGTCGGTGATGTCGATCGCGCAACCGCCGGCTGCGCTTCCGGTGATGCTGCACCCGACCATGCGGACCCAGTGCGGCGGGGCCTTCGGGTCGTGACTCTGGAACCCGTCGAGGTTGTAGCGTCTGACCGCCGGGACGCCGTCGGAGTCGACCCGAATCCGAGTGTCGACGACCTCGACGGAGCGACCGGTCGGCCAGACGACGATCCCCCCCTGCGGGCTGCCGCTTCGGATGGCGATATCGCAGTTGCTCACCCGACAGCCCGCAGGTTTGTCGGCCCAGCCCTGCTCCACGACGACCGGGCGCGGGTTCAGCTGGTCGCCGAGCTCGGGGCCGTCGTAGCGCTCGATGTCGGTGACGAGCGTCGCGTCCTCGACGTAGCTCCCGTCGCCGCTCAGGCGGACGCTGGCCGGACTGTTGTTCTCCCAGTAGCCGCCGACGACCTGTACGTTTCCGCTGTTGCGGCTGCAGTACAGGGCGTTGTTGCCCGCCTCGCGCATGTCGCAGTCGACGAAGCGGATCGTCCCCGCGTGACTGCTCCCGACCCACGAACCGGCGCGTCCCTCACCGCCCTTGTACTTGCCCGGGACACCGATCTTCGGTATCCGGACGTTGTTCACGATCCCCGTCCCGTCGTCGGCCCCGATCGAGAGCGTGAGCGCGTTGACCTCCTCCTGGTCGGGGTGACTCCCGCGCCCGACGAACTCGATGTCTTCGAGGTGGAACCGACGGTCGACTTTCACCCGGACGGCGGTCGTCGTGTCCGCCGCGCGGATGTCGAAATCGATCGACTCCAACAGGAAGCGGTTCGCCGTCGACTCCAGCAGGAAACCGTTGAACCCCTCCGGCGGGCGAAAGGCCGCCTCGCCCGTTCCGACGAACCCGACCCGGTCGGACACCTGCAGCCGCCCGTCGAACTGGTAGGTTCCCTCCGGGACCTCGACCAGTGTGCCCGCCGCAACGTCGAACGCGTCGTTCACTGGTTCACCGCCGCTCGGATCGGCCCCGAGATCGTCGACGGCGTTCACCACGCGGTCGAACGAGATCTCGTGACGGGTCACCGCGGCGCTCGCCTGCCCCGCGATGCCTGCGCCCAGCGCAGCGACCGCGGCCGCACCCGTCTTCAGATAGCTCCGTCTGTTCAGGAGCGTTTGCTCGGTTCGCTCGCGATTCGTATCCTCCCTGTCGCTGTTATGCGCCTCCTTCTCTGTCATCACTCCCGGTAAGACCTACCTACGCGCAAAAGGATTCTTGCCGCATGGCGGACACTGCGTACCAGTTCAGTGCGACTGCTGGCTAGTTCGATACCTCGTACCCACGGATACGGGCGAGGTTGTTCGAGGATCGATACGGTTACTCCGCGATCGATACTCGCTGCGAGCGTCACCGACGCCGTTCGATGACGGGCCATATGGAGACGTTATCGACGGTAATCGCTCGTTACTACCGAACTGGCCCGGACCGGCGGGGCGGCCGGGCGCGTGATTGTCAGCCGCCGCCGGGCGGTCGGGAACTCGGGCCAGCACCCGAGGCGCTGCCTTCGCAGGCGGTCGGCAGATCGCCGCGGTCCGCCGGGATGCTGTGGGCTCGGCGCGACGGACCGTTACCGCCGCGCGTTCGCGACCGTCGCGCCGCGGAATGTGGCCTGTAACAAAATACGAGACGGGGAAAATCCGGCTCAATGGGACGGAAAAACGTTCTCTGGATAACGCTGGAAAGCACTCGTGCGGACCACACCTCCGTGAACGGATACGACCGGGACACGACGCCGAACCTCCGCCGCATCGCCGAGCGCCCGACAGCTCGGTCGTTCGACCGCTGTTTCTCCCACGGGATCTGGACCCGGTCGGTCAGCGCTTCGATCCTCACGGGGACGTACCCGACCCACCACGGTGCGGGGATGACCAACAAGTCGATCCCCGACTCGCTCGCGACCGTCCCCGAACTCCTCGGGGCGGTCGGGTATCAGACAGTCGGGATCTCCCCGAACGCGAACCTGAGCGAGGCGACCGGTCTCGACCGCGGGTTCGATGACTTCGTCTGGATAGACAAGTCCCGCCTCGTCGAGAACGTCGGCGTCCGAACGCTCGCGAAGTACGCACTGAACCTTAGACGCCACGGCGGCGGCCTGACGCTGGACACGCGAAAACACAATACGGGGTACATGGAGACCGACGTGGCGAAGCGGTGGCTGCGCCACAACGGCGGCGACGACGACCCGTTTTTCATGTACCTCCACTGCGGCGTCCCCCACCACCCGTACTACCCGCCGCGCCCCGATTTACTCGAAGAGGCCGCACGACACGACGTGGACCCGGAGACGGCCGGCGAACTGGCGCTCAGCCACCACGCGGACCTCGACGAGCACGTGGCCAGCGGGCTGCCGTACTCCGGCGAGGAGTGGGAGCTCCTCACTGGCCTGTACGACGCGAGCATCGAGTACGCCGACCGACTGGTCGGCCATCTCGCGTCGTATCTCGAACGGCAGGGACTGACCGACACCGTTCTGGTCGTCACCGCGGACCACGGGGAACTGCTCGGCGAGAAGGGGCTGCTCGGACACAAGGTCGGCGTTCACGACGCGGTCTCGCACGTTCCGATGGTCGTCGACGGGCTCGACGCGGCCCTCGACTACCGCGGCGAGATCGTTCAGCACGTCGACGTGATGGGGACGCTCCTCGACGCCGCCGGTGCGGATACGAGCCAGTTTCAGGGCGTCGACCTCCGAAGCGGCGAGCGGTCCCACGCGGTCATCCAGCGCGGGGGCGAGCGCTGCCGTCGCGTGCTCGACCAGTGTCTCGACCACGACCCCGGCTTCGACGCCGACCGCTACCATCAGTCGACGCTCACCGCTCTCAGGACCCAGTCGTTCAAGTACTTGCACAGCGACGACCGCACGGAGCTGTTCGCCCCTCCGGACGAAGAAACCGATGTCAGCGACGAGTTCCCGGCGGTCGCGGAGGACCTCCAGACGGCGGTCATTACGTTCCTCGACGGCGACGGCGCACCGCTTGACGAGGGCCACGAGGACGACGCCCTCTCTGAAGCCGCGCGCGACCAACTCGCAGACATGGGGTACCTCGTGGAGTGAGCCGGACTGCTGGCGAGAACGGTGAGGCGGCGCCGCGCCCGGTCCGAGCGGACGGCGCGCTCGCCGGAACACCCGCGGAGCGACGCTCCGGGGGTATACGCTCAATAACAAAGCGGATACTGCGGAAACGTGGGATGACTCCGTGATACCGACTGCCCAACCGCCCCGGCGGTCCGCGCCGCCGACGGCGTCTGGCGAGGGGGAGCGACCGCCGAGACAGACCGACGCGTCGCGACCTGTCTGGACGCGATGAGCGCCGACGAGGACCTCTCTCGGCTCCTTTCGAGCGCGGTGCTCGTGTTCGTCGGAATGCTGTTCGGTTCGTTCTCGAAGCTCCTGGAACGCGTCGTCATCGCCAACTGGGTGACCGTGGACGCGTACGGGGAGGTGTCGGTCGCGCTCGCGATCGTGAACATCTCCGTCGCGCTGACCCTCCTCGGGTTCAACCAGGGGATCCCCCGATACGTCTCGCGGTTCGACGACGAGCGGGACCTGCGTGGCGTCTGGCTGTCCGGGTTGCTCGCGGGCGGCGTCATGGCGACCATCGCGGCGCTCCTCCTGTATTTCAACCTCGGCTTCGTGACCGACCGCCTGTTCGAGAGCGCGGGGTCGAAGCGGTTGCTCGCCGTCTTCGCGGTCTGTATCCCGCTGATCGTCGGGTTGCGGGTCGGGGTCGGAGCGATCCGCGGCTTCGAGAACACCGTCTATCGCACCTACGCCCGCGACCTGCTGTACAACGGCCTCCGACTGGCCGTCATGGTCGCGCTGCTCGCGGCCGGATGGGGCGTTATCGCCGCCGGGTACGCCTACCTCGCGGCGGCGGCGGTGTCGTTCGTGGCCGTCCACGTCCTGTTGAACCGGCTGCTCCCGCTGTCGGGCGACTTCCAGCTGCACACGCGGAAGCTCGTCGTCTTCTCGACGCCGCTGGTCGTCTCGACGATCATCTCGATCCTCCTGATGGAGACGGACACCCTGATGCTGGGGTACTTCCGCAGCCCCGAGTCGGTCGCGCTGTACGGCGCGGCGTTCCCGCTCGCGCGCGGGATTCCCGTCGTCATGGGTGCGTTCGGCTACCTGTACTTCCCGTTGGCCTCGCGGCTCGACACCGAGGACGAGCACGAGGAGATCGACGCGGTCTACAAACTGACGACCAAGTGGGGGTTCCTCGCGATGTTCCCGCTCTTTCTCACCTTCTTCGCGTTCCCGGGCGACGTGATCCGTATCGTCTTCGGGTCGGAGTACTCGGGAGCGAAGACCGCCCTGTCGATCCTCGCGACGGGCTTTTTCGCCCGGGGCGCGTTCGGCCGCAACGGCGACACCATCTCCGCGCTCGGTCACCCCAGGTACGTGTTCGTCGCGAACGTCACCGCCTACGTCGTCAACTTCGGGCTGAACCTCGTGTTGATCCCGCGGTTCGGGTTCGTCGGTGCCGCCGTCACCTCCGCGATCGCCTCGGTCGTCCTGAACGGCGTGCTCTACGGAGTCCTCCGGTTGCGGTTCGGGATCTCGCCGTTCTCGCGCTGGACGATCCGGACCTACGCGGTCCTTCTCGGTGGCGTCCTCCCCGGCGTGCTCGCCCTCTCGCGGCACGTCTCGCTGACGCTCGCGACGCTTCCGCTGTTCGCGGTCGGCGTCGGACTCGTCTCGGTCGCCGCGCTGGTCGTTACCGGTTGCCTCCAGCCGGAAGACCGGATCCCGATCCGGCTCGTCGAGTCGAAACTCGGTATCGAGACCTCCATCATCGCCCGCTACGTCCCGGAGTCCTGACGACCGACTGGTCGCCGTTCGCTCGGCCCAGTCGCCGGCCGCTCGGGTCGTCCGCGACCGTCCGGTCCCGGTGTCGCCGTCCGATGACCCCGTTCCCCGGCAGGGGAGCTAGCGCGCGTAGGAGTGGTACGCAGAGACGAGTTCGTCGATCACGCGATCCCAGGAGTAGCGGTCTTCAACGGCGGTCCGGCAGTTGGCGCCCATCGCTCGGCGTCGTTCCGCGTCGGTCGCGAGCGTCTCAAGCGCGTCCGCGAGGCCGGCCACGTCGCCGGGGTCGACCAGCAGGCCGGTGTCCCGGTCAATGACCTCCGGGATCGAGCCGACCGCGGTCGAGACGACCGCGTTCCCGCCGGCCATCCCTTCGAGCATCGCGATCGGGAGCCCCTCGGCGTAGGTCGGTAACACGAAGATCGAGCCCTCGCCGAGCAGCTCCCGCTTGCGCTGCTCTGACACGTAGCCCAGGTAGGACACCTCGTCGTGCTCGGCGGACAGGCGCTCGACCTCGTCGGCCAGCGGACCGTCACCGGCGATCGAGACGCGGATCCCGTCCCGGCGTTCGAGGACTGCTTCGACCGCGCCGACGAGCTCGCTGACCCCCTTCCGCTCGACGAGGTTCGAGACGAACACGACGTGGGGCGTCCCGTCGTCACCGGCCGCGTCGTCGGGGTATTCTTCCGGGTCGACGGCGTTGGGGAGCACCCGGACTTTCCCGCGGTCGGTCCGCCGAGCGACGACGTCGCGCCAGTACTCGGAGAGGACTATCACCTCGTCGGCGGCGGCGAACACGCGGTCCTGGAGGGCCGCGACGGCCCGCGAGTCCGTCGTGACGAACTCGTCGAACGACGACCCGTGGACGTGAACGACGACCGCGCTCCGCCAGATGTACT
This sequence comes from Halosimplex pelagicum, assembly GCF_013415905.1. Taxonomy (GTDB): domain Archaea; phylum Halobacteriota; class Halobacteria; order Halobacteriales; family Haloarculaceae; genus Halosimplex; species Halosimplex pelagicum. The sequence goes on from NZ_CP058909.1 coordinate 1,136,927, forward strand.
TCGCGAACAGCACGTAGACGGCAGCCCGGTAGAACGAGAAGCGGTGGGAGGTGTGGACGTGGGTGACGTCCGGCCGCGACCGAAACGGGAACCGGAGCGCCGCGAGCGCGCCGAGCAGGACCCCTTCGAGCGGACGCGTGAAGCCGCTGTCCGTGGGCGGCATCCCCATGTCGTGGGTCGTCACCGAGAGCTCGTCGGGGAGCCGCGCTACCTGGCCGTCGATGTACTGGTGGACGCCGCCGCCCCCGAACGTCCCGACGACGAGCACGCTGAGCCCCGCGACCACGTCGTTGTCGACATCTCGGTCGGGACCGGTTTCGCGGGACTCGGCGTCGCTCCCCGCCCCCGTCGCGGTCGGCGACTCGCTCCCCGCGTCTGCGGACGCGCTCATCGTCCCGGCCGTCCGGTCCGGGACGCTGCGGCCGTCGCGCCTCGGCTCCGAAGCGTCTGGTCCGTCGCCGTTCGGATACCGGCCGTCGCACCCGGCCCCGGGTCGCGTGCGGTATGGTCGCGGTCGGCCGCGTGGGGCCGGGATCGGCCGTCTGTGCGTTCGGTCCGTCGGATCGCTCGGGTCTCCACCATTGCAGGCTCGGCTCGGGCCGTGGCGGTGTTTGTTATGCGTCGCCTTCCCTCGTCGAACTGACGGTGGCGTTGGGCCCCGTCGCGGCTGTCTCTGGCTCGACACCGACCCAGAGGTACGCGTGTTCGGCGGCGGACTCGACGGTGGGTTCGGACGGCGGCGCTCCCTTATAGAGGAGGTAGGTGAGGCGGAGCCGCTCGCCGGTCAGTTCGGGGGTGACCGTGTGAGAGCGGAACCAGCTCTCACCTGCCGGTATCGACCGGTCGAACCGAGCCACCTGCTGCTGGTCGGTGACCGCGAATCCGTCGCCGGACTCGTCGAGTTGCTGCAACCGAGCGACCACCGTGTAGGCGACCGTGCGGCCCTCGCTGTTCTCGACTCCGACGGTCAGCTCCGCCGGTTCACCCCGCGTGAGGTTCTCGGGGTAGTCGCTCGCTGCGTACGACCCGGTCTGGTTCCCGGTCACCACCAGCAGCGTCGTGCTCGTGTCCGCTGAACGCGGGACCACCAGCCCGTAGCTGAACGCCCCGACGGCGAGGACCACTGCGATCGCGAGCGCGACGTTGACCAGCGCGACGCTCGCGGAATCGGCGCCGAACACGCTCTCGCTCGCGGTCTCGACCCACCCTTTCACCGGGACGCGAAACCGGTCCTCGGGCGGCAGCCGCTGGCGGCGCACCGCACCGACGAGGAGCGCGACCGCCGTAACTCCTCCCAGCGCGCCCACGACGGCGTCGAACCCCAAGCCGATCCCGGCCACCCCGAGCGCCACCCCGATCAGTGGGAGGACCGCGATCGAGACGGCGAACGACAGGGCCGCGCGCTCGACGAGCGTGACCCGCGCCGCCGCTCCCTGCCAGTCGAGCACGCTCGACGAGCGCGCGGTTTCGGTCGCGGCATCGCACGCTCGCGGGAACAGCGCGGTGACGACGGCGTACCCGGGGAGCAACAGCAACAGCGGGAGTCCGAGAACGGCGACGAGCGGTTCTGGGGGAGTCGCGAACAGCAACACGCCGACCGTCGCGGCGAGATAGACGAGTTCCAGCGCGACGGCGATGGGGTACCGCTGAGAGTACTCCCCGAACTTTCCGAGCAGAGACGACATCTGTTCTGTCATTGATCGAAACGGCTCCGTCGGGTATCTCCAGCAACCGATAGCCGTTCAATAATTATTTGCCGGATAACCGCCCGCTCGCCCACCCCACGACCGGCTCGGACGCGGTCTATCCGGAGGTTCCGCTTCGCCGCTCGTCCGGCGGAGAGGGTCTCCGCGATGCGGGGTCGGTCGGTCACCCGCGAGGGGCGACCGGTCGCAGCGCGAGTCAGCGGCCGATCCCCGATGGGTCGGTCCCCGCGAGGCGCGCGTCGAGATATTCGCTCATCGCGTAGGCCATCCACGCCTGGCACCACCGCATCAGCACGACCCGCTTGGTGAACCACCGCTCCCCGCGGAAGTAGAAGGCCCCGTCGCCCGCGTAGAGGTTCTCCAAGGTCCACTGGAGGATCCGCCGCGCGAACGCGAGATCGCCCGCGTACGTGAACACGAGGATCCCCTGCGAACTCGCGTGAACGTCGCGTGGGTACCGGGTCTCCTCGTCGAAGTTCGGTGCGCCCGTCGACTCGAACAGCTCGGTCCGGTAGAACTCCAGGGCCGTTTCGAGACACCGGTCGTATCGGTCGTCGCCGGTCACCGCCCGGTACCGCTGGAAGCTCTCGATGATGAACCCGTTGTGGTGGTTGTCCATCGAGAGATGCGACGCCTCCGGCGGGTCACGGTACATCCAACCGCCGCGGTCCGTCTGCAGATCCGCGACGTGGTCAAGCAGCTCGCGCGCGCGGTCGCGAAACCGGTCTTCGTCGAAGTGCGCGTAGAGCTCGGCGAACATCCGCGCGCAGACCGCGCCGGCGTTGATCGTGTAGTAGTCCTCCTCGTGTTTGGTGTGGTAGTCGATCACCGCGCCGCGGTCGTCGCCGACGGGGCGGTAGTTCAGGTTCTCGGTCACGAACGCCGCCGCGCTGCGGACGGTTTCGGCGTAGTCGGCGTCGTAGTCGGCCGCGCGGAGCAGCGCCACGACGCCGAAGGCGGTGTTGATCACGTCCGGCTGGCCGGGCCGTCCTAGACCGTCGAGGTGCTGGATCGGATGCGGGTAGCCGGCGCAGAACCCACCGTACCCTTTCAGGCGGTTGGCGACGAGCCAGTCGGCGAGCGACTGCGCCTCGGCGTCGTAGTCGACGGCGGGCCGCTCGCTCGTCGCGTTGCTGTCGGCGAGGAGCCGAGCGGCCGTCTGGTTCGCCATCGCGAACAGCGCCGCCCCCTGGTAGTTGCGCCGCTGTCGCACCCCGAGTAGCGGGCGCACGTTGACCGGCGACCGCTTGGCAGCCTCCTGAAAGGCGATGTTGAGCCACTTGTGGGAGACCGGTAACGCCTCCAGCAATCGGCTGTCCATCCCGTCGCCGTAGTCCCACCCGGTGTACTCCCGGGTGCGGGCGTAAGCCATGGTCTGCTCGAACCGTTCGAACACGAGTCGGTCGTCGGGCGTGACTTCGCCGCGTGCGTCCAGTAGGTGTGACATTGTGAGGAGATCCCCGTCGTCCGAGGGTGTGACCGCTCCCGCCGACCACCCGGCCGGCGACGGTCCTGTCGGATCGGAGTATCCCGGCAGACACGTTTGAGTATAGGCCGTATACCTCGTTCGAACCCGTATTTAGCGGGTCTCTGCTGGCCGACAGCTCGATCGGTATCGTACGATTACTTATGAGCGCGACCGCGGGAGCCTACGGCATGGCTACAGGGAGCGCGTGCGAGACCGACTGGACGACGCCTGGGTCGGTCCTCATCCCGAGCGGACGGAAAATGAAGAGCTACGCCTGCATGCGGTCGCTCGGCCGGCAGGGGATCCGGACGGTCGTCGCCTCCGAGCACGACCGGATCCCCCACTTCGCCTCGCGGTTCTGCGACGAACGGGTCCGGATCCCGGCGTCGCCGGACGACTTGCTCGCGTACCGGGACGCGCTGCTCGACCTCGCGAAGCGGCCCGACGTGCGGACGATCGTCCCCGTCCGCGAGTGCGACGTATACCTCTTCGCGCGGTACCGCGAGGCGTTCGAGCGGGAGGTCTCGCTCGTTGCGCCCCCGCTGGAGACGCTCGCGAGTGCCCACGACCGACTGCGCCTCGCCGAGGCGGCGGCGGACGCCGGCGTCCCCGTCCCCGAGACCCGACTGCTCTCCGACGTCGAGGAGTGGGACGCGAACGTCGTGATCAAACCGCGATACAACATCCTTACCGACGCGTACCTCGACGACGTTCCGCCCGAGACGGCGCGGGAAGTGAAGAACGTCCGGTTTCTCACCCCGGGCGAGGAGCCCGACACCGCCGAGATCCGCGCGGAGATGGGTCACGACCCCATCGTTCAGACGTTCGTCCCGCAGGCGGAGAAGTTCCTCTACTGCGCGCTGTGGAACGAGGGCGAACCCGTGGCGACGTATCAGCACCGCCAGATACGGCAGAACTCCTGGGTCGGCGGCGGCGGGGTCTACCGGGAGTCGACGCACTCGCAGGCGGTCGAAGACGCCGCGCACGACCTCCTGAGCCACCTCGACTGGCACGGGTTCGCCTGCGTCGAGTACGTTCGCGACGAGCGGACCGGCGAGTGGAAGTTCCTCGAGATCAACCCGCGGGTCTGGCAGTCGATGCCCGAGGCGGTTCGAGCCGGGGCCGACTTCCCGTACTACTACTGGCTCTGTGCGCGCGGTCGCCCGGAGGCGGTCGACCACGACTACGAGACGGGCGTCTCGTCTCACATCGCGTACGGCGAACTCGCCCACCTCAGGAGCGTCCTCGACGACGACTCACCGTTTCTGGACCGTCCGTCGTACGGGGGAACGCTCTGGGAGATCGCGAAGTCCTGCGTGACCGACCCGCGGTTCGACTACATTCGGCTGGACGACCCCGGGCTCTTCCTGAGCGCGCTCCGCGAGACGCTCTCCTCGGGCGTGACCAGCAGCCGGGAGTACAACACCGGTGGCATGCACATCCGCGGGTCGCCGGGCGAGCCGGAACAGTCGGACTGACCTCCGCTCGCCCTCCGGCGGCTACGGGAGGTATCGCGAGACGACGGCCGCGACCGCCGGGTCGTCGAGGAGCGGGCGGTGAACCTGCATCAGGTCCAGGTCCGTCCCCGTGTTCGCTTCGAGCACGACCGGTGTCCCGTCCTCCGAGACCAACACGTCCCACCCGATCATCGGGATGTTCGTGTTTTCCCGGGCGATCCGTTCGACCGTCGCCAGCACGTCGTCCCAGCGGGGAACCGTGACCCCCTCGATCGGCGCGCCGGTGTCCGGGTGTTCGTCGTGCCACTCCAGTTCCCCGGCGGGCGAGAGACAGGCGGCCGCCGTGAGCCGCCCGGTCGTCCGCTCGACCCGTGCGGAGAGGCCCCCCGCCGACCAGTTGTCGACCGGTCTGGACCGGTCCGTGCCGACCCGCTGGACCGCCATCGGCACGAGCAGTTCCCGTCGCCGGTCGTCCCAGAGCGTGAGCACCCGGATCGTGTTCGCCGCCTCCGAGTAGAGCGCGTCGGCGTAGTCGTGCTGGGCGACGTACTCCGTCACCAGGTAGTCCGAGAGTCCGGCAACCCGCTTCCGGACCGTCCCGCGGTCCGCCGGACGCCCGTCGATCGAGTAGCCGTCGTCGCCTTCGAGCACGATCACCTCCTTCCCGCCCAGCCCGCGCAGTTGCTTCAGGACGAGCTTCGACTCCCGCCGGAGCGCCGGGAACACCCACTCCGACACCGGCTTCGACCCGTCGTCGAACTCCGTCCCGGCGACCTCGTGGATGTACCCGCGGTCGACGACGCCGAACGCGGTCGGACGGTGTCGCTCGTGCTCCGAGAGCATCCAGTGCTGGCTGAGCTTGTCGTCGACGAGATAGCGGTGGTCCCCGTTGAGGGCCCGATAGAGTCGGTACCGCTGGAGTTCGCTCAGGTACGCCCTGGGGTCGTACGTCTCGAAGTCGTACAGCACGCCGTTCGGGCTCGTGAACCCGCGTCGCCACAGCGCCGCGCGCTCCGAGAGGGGGAGTTCGACCCGCGTCTTCCATGAGTCCAGCTCCTGCTCGACCAGCCACTTGTAGTCGAACAGCCGGCTGCTCGAAAGCACGTCTAGAGAAGACAGGTAAGCCGACTTCGCCGTGCGATGCAACGGCATGGCGCGGCGTAGTATCCGACACAGCAAAATTAATTGCCGTATTCGAACCCACAGCCGGTCCCTTCGGGCGGTGTCCCAGCCGACGGTGACGACCGCCGCTCGGGACCTCCTTCAGTCATCAGTCGGCTCGACTCGCTCCCGTTCGCCCTCTCCGACGAGCTGCCGCTCGTAGTACGCGCCGGGGGACCCGACCCAGGCGTCCATCTCCTGTGCCGTCTCGATCAGGCGGCGATACAACCGCGTGTGGCCGGGGAACTCCTCCGAGGCGAAGTACCGGGGGTGCCAGAGCACCGTCATCACGGCGTCGTTGCTCGCCGCCTCGTCGAGCAGGTCCGCGCAGACGGCCCACGCCTCGTCGAACGATTCCCCGGGGTCGGGCAGGTCGGTCTCCATGAGCGTCAGCGGGAAGACAGCGAACTCGTCGTCGAACGGTCGCTGCACGTCGTAGCCGTGCTGGAACCCGTAGGTGTCGGCCCCGAGGCTCGCGTCGTAGTCGAGTCCGATCGCCCGGTGGTGGCGCCACGACTCGGGCGGGTCGAGGTTGAGGTAGTGCTGTCGGCCGCCCGTGACCGCCTCGCCGAGCGTTCGCTCGATGCGCTCTTTCTCCTCGGCCAGCCGGTCGCGGTCCGCGTACGAGTCGTAGGAGCCGTGGAGGCCGACCTCCCAGCCGCCGTCGGCGAGTTTCCACATCGTCTCCGCGATCTCCGGCTCGGTGAGGTCGTACCGGAAGAGCAACTGGACCCACTCGTTCCAGTCGCGGAGCTGTGACGCGGATTTCGAGCGCAGTGACGGCTCCGAGAGGAAGTAAAACGCCGACCGCACGCCCAGGTCGTCCTCGATCCGGGCGATCCGGTCGAACTGCCAGTAAGGGTTGGCCTCCGGTCGAAGCGCGGTGAGGTGGCTCGCGTCCCGCTCCAGCGCGGTGTAGAACAGCGAGTGCGCCCAGGTCTTGTAGGGGCGGTCGACGTCGTGCGTGAGACACAGACTGAACTCGTGGTCGCGGTCGTTCATGTGAAACTCCATCCGGGTGGGCTCGTTCGGATCTACCTGTGGACCATGTGTCGGTTAATTATGGACCCCATAGCGGGACCTTCGGACCGTTCCAGCCCATGCTATGGAGTGCCTGTACCGCTCTCTTAGCCTGGTCGGGGGTTCCCTTTCGAGATCCCCGAGTTCGTCGACAGCGAGGTCGAGGACATCGAGGCGATCTACGACCGACCCATCGACTTCGACGTGATCGAGGTGATCCGCGAGCGGACCGAAGTGGGGATGACCGCCCGCGGCCGCTCGGTCGCCGGCGAGACGACGGGCGAGCAGTAGAGTCACCGGGGTCGACGGGCGAATCGCATGTCTCGTTCACGCAGTCGCGGGGTCCGGTCGTTCGTCGTCGACGAGGTCGAGATCGATCTCGAGGCCGTCGTACGGAAACTGCGGCTTCTTGGCGCCCCCGGGTTCGGTGTCCGTCCACTCGATGACGCCGAGTTCGGCCAGTTCACTCAACTGCTGGTGTACCGTCTTGTAATCCCGTCCGACCAGCTCGGCGGCGGCTCGGATACTCGCCGGATCGTGGGTCGCGATGGCTTCGAGTAATTCGATACGCTGTGCGCTCAGTAGGTCGAACAGCTCGCTGTACGACTCGAAGCGCAGTTCGGGCTGCACCTCGTCGAGACCTTCGGGATCGGCCCCCGACTCGATGGCTTCGAGGCGACCGCGCGTTCGATCGGCCAGTTCGTCCACGTTCCCGACCGTGATCTTGAGTTTCGTCATAGATTGCTCCGTTCGATGGCACCCCTCACCGGGGAAGTCCCTCGAGGTCCGCCCGGACTCTTTCGGGGAACTCCTCATACAGCGGCGTCATCCCCGGGAAGTCGACCGACTCGACATCACCTCCAGTGTGTTTTTCGTGGCCCTTCGTATCCCCGTGAGCGTTGTCGTATCGGAGGATCGTCTCTCCGTCGACGGTCCCGTAGTGGAGCGCGTAGCGCCATCCACTGGGATACGCGTCGTCGTCGGTAGTACCGATCGTCACGTCTACTACCTTGTCGTCCTCTGTGTACGACCAGTCGTCGACCGGGTGGTAGGGTGCCATCCCTGCCTATGGCTTCGTCGCCATAGGTTAACAATATCCGGGACCGCAAGTATCTCTCGCGTGGTTCCTGCATCAACGTGTCTACCGACGCAGAGGCCGTAGCGATCGAGGTAGTCCGCGAGCGGACCGAGGTGGAGATGACCGCTCGCGGCCGGTCGGTCGCCGGCGAGACGATGGGCGAGCAGTAGGGACTACACCGAGGGACAGTACTGTTTTGTGTGTGCGCGCCCGACGTACAGGCGTATGTCGAAAACTGATTCGGACGGAAACGATCCCGAAATCGACCGGATCAACCTCCGGATTGCCCGGTCGTTCCTCGATGTGGTCGACGAGACATGGCGCGAGCGTGGCTTTAACAGCCGAAGCGAGTTTATCCGATACGCACTCCGTGACTCCGTGAATCATCCCGAAGGCGCGGGCGTCTGGAAGGATCTGGCGATTAGCGAAGCGCAGTTCGACGAGGACGAGGGGATTTCGAGCGACGAGATGCGAGAAAAGTATGGGACAGACGCGGAGTGACGACGAGTGGAACTGGGAGTTTTCTCCGCGCGGAGAGTCCCAGTTTGCACAGATAGACCCGTCCACGCAGGACAGGATTATGGACAAGCTCGACGAGGTGGTTTCGTCCGAGTGGCGCGACCCGAGCGATTTTCTCGAACCGCTAACGGGGTCGCCCTATCAGAAACTTCGTGTCGGTGGATATCGAGTCGGCTGTCGACTGCACCACCAGACGAAGACTCTCCGCGTCGAGAGCGTTCGGAAGCGCGAGGGCGCATACAACGGCGATGACGACTGAAGGGGTCGGTTACGGTAACCCCGACTCGCCGATCGGTCGATTCTGAACGAAACGGCCGCGCCAAACCACGCGCGTCAGATCCGCCGCCCAGAAAGTTGAAAGTGGGCGACCACGACCACTACGTATGAGCATCGATACGGCGGTGGTCCTCGCGGCGGGTGAGGGGACGCGGCTGCGGCCGCTGACCCGCAACCGGCCCAAGCCGATGTTGCCGGCGGCCAACCGGCCGATCCTGGAGTACGTCTTCGACGCGCTGGTCGCGGCGGACGTGCGGCGGATCGTGGTCGTGGTGGGGTACAAGCGCGGGCGGGTGCAGGACCACTTCGGGCCGACCTACGACGGGGTCGACTTGGAGTACGTCACCCAGCACAAGCAGCTCGGCAGCGGGCACGCCCTCCTGCAGGCCCGCGAGGCCGTCGACGGACCGGCGCTGGTCGTCAACGGCGACCGCGTCATCGACGCCAACATCGTCGGCGACGTGGTCCGGGAGTTCGAGGCCAGCGGCGAGCCGTCGATGGCCGTCCTCGAACGGCCCGAGACCAGCCAGTACGGCGCAGTTGTCCTCCACGAGGGCGACGTGGCCGAACTCGTCGAGAAGCCCGAGACCGACGAGTACCGGCTGATCAACGCCGGCGTCTACGCCTTCGAGTCCTCGGTGTTCGACGCCATCGACGCGACCGACCGCTCGGACGGCGAACTCGCGCTGACCGACACGATCGGCCGGCTGATGGACGACGGCCGGGTCCGCGGCGTTCGGACCGAGGGGATGTGGGTCGACGCGACCTACCCATGGGACCTGCTGACCGTCGCCGACGAGGTGCTCGCGCGCGGCCACGTCGACGAACCCGCTCGCAACGGTACCGGCCGGAGCGCCGACGTGTGGGTCGACCCCGCCGCGAACGTCCACGACGCCGCCGTCCTGCAGGGGCCGGTCGTCGTCGGCCCCGACTGCGAGGTCGGCCCCGGCGCGGTGGTCGGCCCCAACGCGGCGCTGGGCCAGAACGTCACCGTGGGCGCGAACGCGACGGTGCGCAGTTCCGTCCTCGACACCGACACCCGCGTCGAGTCGGGGTCGACGCTCATCGACGCCGTCACCGGCCAGGACGTGACCCTCGGCGCCGGGACGGTCGTTCCCGGCGGGTTGGCCGACGTGCGCGTCGGCCGCGAGGTGTTCCGGGACCAGCGCCTCGGCGCCGTCGTCGCCGACCGCGTGACCGCCGAGGGCGACGCGAGCTTCTCGCCGGGCACGCTCGTCGGCCCCGGCGCCCACATCGGGACCAGCGTCCGCGCGAGCGGGCGCATCGCCGGCGGCGCCGAGGTGGTTCGATGAGCGGTTCCGAGACGTACGGACCGAACGAGGTGACTCGCTAATGTGTGGTATCATCGGCTGCGTGGGCCGTGAAGACGATACGCTCGACGTACTCGTCCACGGTCTCTCGAAACTGGAGTACCGCGGCTACGACTCGGCGGGCGTCGCCCTCTCGGGCGACCGCGTCGACGTGTGCAAGAAATCCGGGAAGATCGAGGACCTCAAAGGGGCCCTCGAACCGCGCTCGATCGGCGGCGCGGCCGGTATCGGTCACACCCGCTGGTCGACCCACGGGCCGCCGACGGACGCCAACGCCCACCCGCACCTCGACTGTACCGGCGACGTGGCCGTCGTCCACAACGGCATCATCGAGAACTACCAGTCGCTCCGGGACGAACTCGTCGCAGTCGGCCATACCTTCAAGAGCGACACCGACACCGAGGTCGTCCCCCACCTCGTCGAGGACGCGCTGGCCGACGGAGCAGACAACGAGGCCGCCGTCCGCGAGGCGATCGACCGGCTGGACGGCAGCTACGCCGTCGCCGTCGTCGTCTCCGGCGACGACACCATCTACGCCGCGCGCAACGACTCGCCGCTGGTGCTCGGGATCGACGACGAGGACGAGGGCCGCCCCGCCTACTACCTCGCCAGCGACGTGCCCGCGTTCCGCGACTTCACCGACCGCGTCGTCTACCTCGCCGACGGCGAGTTCGCGACGCTCTCGGCCGATGGCTGGCGCGTCTCCGACGTCGACGGGAACGCGGTCGACAAGGACGTCGACACCGTCGACTGGGACCCCGAGGAGACCGGCAAGAGCGGCTACGACCACTTCATGCTCAAGGAGATCCACGAGCAACCCCGTGCGATCCGGCAGTGTCTCCGCGGGCGCGTCGACGAGATGGCCGCGACGGTCGACATCGGCGACCTCGGGGACCTGTCGCCGACCGGCGTCCAGTTCGTCGCCTGCGGGACCTCGTATCACGCCGCGCTCTACGGGGCAAACCTGCTACGCAACGCGGGTATTCCGGCACAGGCGTTCCTCGCCAGCGAGTACGCCACGTCGCCACCGCCCATCGGCGACGCGCTCGTGGTCGGCGTCACCCAGAGCGGCGAGACCGCCGACACGCTCTCGGCGCTCCGGGAGGCGCGCAAGCGCGGTGCGCGGACGCTTGCCGTGACGAACACCGTGGGGTCGACCGTGGCGCGGGAGTGCGACCACGAGCTGTATATCAGGGCTGGCCCGGAGATCGGTGTGGCCGCGTCGAAGACCTTCGCGTCGCAGCTGGCCGCACTGAACCTCTTTACGCTCGGGACGACCCGTGTGGACGGCAAGCGGGACATCATCAGCGCGTTGCGAGACCTGCCCAGTAACATCCAGGCGATCCTCGACGAGTCGCAAGCGAAGGCGGTCGCGGAGACCTACGTCGACAGCGACGCCTACTTCTTCATCGGCCGCGGCCTGCAGTACCCCGTCGCGCTGGAGGGGGCGCTGAAGATGAAGGAGATTACCTACAAGCACGCCGAAGGGTTCGCCGCAGGTGAGCTGAAGCACGGGCCGCTGGCGCTGGTTACGGAGGATACGCCCGTGTTTGCGGTGGTTACGGGTGACGGCGAGATGGCCCGCAAGACCATCGGGAACGTCAAAGAGGTTGAGGCGCGGAACGCCCCGGTGGTTGCCGTTACTGACGGGCAGTCGGACGTGGGGCGGTACGTGGACGCGGTGTTGGAAGTGCCCGAGACGCATCCGCAGGCCGCTGCCGTGCTAGCGAACGTGCAGTTGCAGCTGGTGTCGTACTACGTGGCAGACGAGCTCGGACGTTCGATCGACAAGCCGCGGAATCTGGCGAAGAGCGTGACCGTAGAGTAGCTCCGCCTTTCGGTTGCGATAATTCGACCGCGTCTGTTTTATATCGGCGTTCGCGACTACAGATCAGCACCCGCGTGTGGGTCGATCCAGCGATGAGCGACGAGATATCCCTCGATAAAAAGCTCCGGGCGCTCGCCCGGGTTGCACGGTTTCGACCGCTGTTTACCGCTGGGATCATCGGGTTGAGTACCTTCGCTGCGCTGTTGGAGGGGATCGGACTTAGTTTCCTCTACCCGATCATCCAACTGGCGCGCGGCGGCGTCGACGGAGGGGGACAGTACCTAGAGCTGTTCGTCCGCGTGTTCGAGATAGCCGGTGTTCCGTTCACGCTGGAGTCCGTGGTCGTCGGGGTAGCTATCGTGATGACCGTCCGGTACACGTCGAGCTTCCTCGTCGACTGGCTCAAGGCCGCACTGCGCACGAATTACGTGCGCCACTTGCAAGTCGAGTCGTTCGACCATGCGCTGGACGCTGAGGTGGCCTACTTCGACGAGGAGGGTTCGGACGATATTCTGAACGCGATCGTAACCCAGGCGAGCTACGCGGGTCGGACGATTGATCGCGTAGTCAAGATCATCGAACAGGGATTTCTGACCGCGATGTACGGCCTCGTCGCGCTGGTGATGGCACCGCGACTAACTGCCGCAACGGTTGTTATCCTTGGGGTGTTCGTGGTCATCTCGCGAACAGTTCTGGAGTCCGGATACTCCGTTGGTGACCGCGTCGCGGAGGCCAACGAAGCCGTCCAAATGGCAGCCCAGGCCGGCACGCAGGGGATCCGAGATGTCAAGCTGTTCGGCATGAAGGCCGAGTTGTTCGACCGCTTCCAGGGCGCGACGGGCCAGCGCGTGACCGCCAAGGTGAAACTCCGACGGAACGAGGCGATGCTCGACAACTTCTATCAGCTCGCGACGGCGATCATCGTCTTCGTTCTGATCTACGTCGCACTCCGGATAGCGAACCTTTCGCTCGCGAGCCTCAGCGTGTTCCTGTTCGCGATGTTTCGGCTCGCACCGCGTGCGAGCACGCTGAACAACTATTTGTACCAGCTCGAAAGCGATCTCCCACATCTCGTTCGGACGCAGGAATTCATTGACGAACTTGACGACCGCCGGGAGCCGACTGTTTCCGAGATCAGGGTTCCAGATCCAGTCGAAACGATCGCCTTCGACGATGTGTCCTTTGATTACAACTCGGGCAAACGAGTCTTCGACGGGCTATCGTTCTCCGTCGACCGCGGGGAGTTCGTGGCGTTCGTCGGGCCGTCCGGGGCCGGGAAGTCGACGATCGTCTCACTGCTCACCCGGATGTACGAACCCGACGGTGGTCGGATTCTGGCTGACGGGTCACCGATCACGGAGATGGATCTCGCCGCCTGGCGCGAGCGGGTCTCTGTCGTCCGCCAGCATCCGTACATTTTCAACGATACCCTTCGAGCGAACGTGACGATCGCCGACAGGCAGGCGACCCATAGCGACGTGAAACGAGTCTGTGAAATCGCCCAGGTCACCGAATTTCTGGACGACCTCCCGAACGGGTACGAGACGGAACTGGGCGACAACGGAGTCCGGCTCTCGGGGGGACAGAAACAGCGGGTTGCGCTCGCCCGAGCGCTGCTGAAAGACGCGGATTTCCTCGTCTTGGACGAAGCGACCAGCGACCTGGATTCGAATATTGAGGAGACCGTCCACGACGCCATCGAAGCGATGGACCGCGATTACGCGATGTTGGTGATCGCACACCGACTGTCGACGGTGGTCAACGCCGACCGGATCTACGCCGTTGAGGACGGCGGGATCTCAGAGACCGGTAGTCATGCTGAACTGGTCAAGCAAGACGGGACGTACGCGGATCTGTACGCGACGCAGGCCCAGAGCGGATAACCGGTGTTATCGGTGTTTCTTGCAGGCCGTCTGGACGCCGTCGATGATACGTTCGACCTCTCGAGGCGATAGCTCCGGATGCATCGGCAACGCGAGGACACGCTGTGACAGCTCCTCAGTCACCGGCAGATCCCAGTCGCTGCCGCTATAGAACTCGGACTCGTGGACCGGCGGGTTCCAGTAGACCTTCGAGGAGATGTTCCGTTCGGCTAAGTGTTCGATGACCGCATCACGGTCGATCTCGAGATCGAACGTTACCGTGTAGAACTGATAGACGTGCCGGCCGTCGTTCATCGTGTGCGGCGACACACCCTCGGTTGACTCGAAGGCGTCGTTCATCGTCAGTGCCGCCCTCCGTCGTCCCTCGATAAGGGTATCGATCCGCTCCATCTGGGAACAGCCCAGCGCGGCCACCATATCCGGCATTCGGAAGTTCCCTCCAACAGTAACGTGCCGTCCGCTGTCTGACGACTCGAAATAATCCTCGGATGCGCGTCCATGAGAACGATACAGAGACACTCCACGGGCAATCTCGTCGTCGTCGGTAACGACCATTCCGCCCTCGCCGGTTGGAACGATCTTGTTCTGGCAGAAGCTCAGTGCCCCGGCGTCACCGACAGTTCCTGCCCGCATCCCGTCTCGCTCTGCCCCTTGTGCCTCTGCGGCGTCTTCGATCATCATAAGGTTGTGGTCCGTCGCAAGTTCGTAGATCGCCTCAATGTCACAGACGCTCCCGTAAACATGGACCGGCAGTACAGCTTCAGTCTCAGAGGTGACTTGTTCGGAGACCGCTGTCGGATCGAGACCGTACGTTTCTCTTTCGATGTCGGCGAACACCGGGTTTCCACCGACCATTTTCACGGCATTGACGGTCGCCTGCTGTGTGAACGATGGAACGATAACTTCGTCCCCGTCGCCGATGCCAGCGGCGTCCAACGCGGCCATGATCGCGCTTGTCCCAGAGTTGACTGCGACGGCGTGCTCGACACCGAGATACGACGCGACCTTTTGTTCGAACTCTTCGATAAACGGCCCGTTCGCCCACCAACCACCACGACCGATTGACTCAATTACGTTCTGAAGATCCTGCACATCCCAGGGAATCTCGAACAGCGGGATCTGTTCCGGCATAGTACACGGTTAGGCGGTCACCGCTTATGACTAACGACGGGCCTCCCATGGTTATCGACGACTGTACGACTACCTCTCGATTCCACGAGCTTTATTATCGGAATCGTACAAAGGTCTGCAGACGATTCTACCATGAGCGAGATACTGGTGACTGGCGCAGGGGGATTCCTCGGCAAACACCTCATTCAGCGACTCTCGGCTAACGACCACGATATCACGGCACTCGATATCAAGCCGGAGCCACCGGCTGCGTTCGCCGGCGACGACAACGTCACGTATATTTCCGGGAGTATTCTCCACGAGGAATTCGTCGACACGATGGTGTTTCCATCGCCAAATAGTTACGACAGGATCTACCACCTCGCTGCCATCGTCGGCGTTGATCGATACGCTGATCCGGAGGATCTCCTGTACATCGTCGATGTCAACATCAACGGTACGAAGAAGCTCCTCGAACGGGTTCGAGGATCGAATACCCGGTTTGTCTATACCAGTACGAGCGAAATCTTCGGCAAGAACCAATACCTACCGTGGGCTGAAGACGATGACCGCGTACTTGGTCCTCCCTCGGAGAGCCGGTGGAGTTACAGCTCGACGAAGGCGATCTGTGAACACATGGTCTCGAACATCGGGCAGACCGATCCCGGTGTCTCGACGACGATCGTCCGGCCGTTCAACCTGTACGGTCCCGGCCAGCGCCCGCAGTTCGTCATTCCGAAGTTCCTCGAACAGGTCTCTCGCGGTGATGTCCCGACGGTCTACGGCAACGGAACTCAGAAACGGTGTTTCACTTTCATCGACGACTTCGTGGAGGGGATCGTCCGGGCTTCCAAACGTGACCACGACGGTACCGAAACGTACAATCTCGGGAGCACCGACGAGACCGAGATCAGGGAGTTAGCCGAACTTGTGCTTGATGTCGCCGGTATGGAGGATCGCGAACCTGCGTTTGTCGACCCGGGAGACGACCACCAGGAGCCAGATCGTCGAATTCCGGACGTTTCGCGGGCGAAGGATCGCCTCGACTGGGAAGTGTCGACACAGCTTCGAGAAGGGTTGGAACAGACGTTAGAGACTAAGACACCAAAGTAATGTGTTTCTCTATTATTGATTGAATCTCAATTCAGTTCTTGCGGTAGAAACAGGACTCGTGAAGATAAGACAAGACGGTTTTAGCGTCCAAAGGAAGATTTTTCAAAACAGAGAGCCCTTACTTAGTATGGTATCTATGACGTTCTCTGTCGCCTTCGATCTTGACGATACTCTGTATCCCGAATCGGAGTTCGTTTTAAGTGGTTTTCGGGCTGTTGCGGATCATCTTTCAGAACGATGTGATCACGGGCGAGACGAGATTTTTAACAAACTGGAATCGGATTTCCATCAAGGTGTTCGGGGAAATAATTTCGACCGAATACTGGAATACGTAAATCTCGAAGCTGACGTAGAAACCCTCGTAGAGATTTACAGCACACATGAACCGGACATCGAGTTGGTAGTGGACGCAAGAGAGTGTCTCAAGAAATTGACCGACCGTCAGGTGGCAATCGTCACAGATGGTGATGCTGTGAAACAACGGAACAAGATTCGGGCGCTCGATCTTGGGGATGTAGTCGACAAGATATATATCTCGGATGAATTCGGTCCAGAAGGGGGCAAGCCTTCGACCCGTATGTTCGACGCGTTTCTCTCTGAGACCGAGACGAGTCCAGAAGCGGCCACCTATATCGCTGACAATCCCGCGAAAGACTTCATCGCACCGAACGAGATTGGAATGCGCTCTGTTTGGGTCAACCGATCGTGGGGTGAATACATGAACGAAGAGCCGACGACTGAGCGACAGACGCCGACACATCGCATTGAAGACCTACGTGACGTTCCTGAGTTACTGGAAAAATGGGAGAACGAGCTATGAAGTCAGTACTCCTGACACCGGGCGGATCTGGCATGGCCGTGACCGCTATCAAAGCGCTCCGGAAACAGGAAGACGTTCAAACTGTCGCGACTGACATCAACGAACTCTCGCCAGGTCTCCACCTGGCGGACACAGGATATCTCGTTCCACGATTTGACGACCCGGACTACATGAACGCGATCTTCGACATCGTGCATGAAGAATCGATCGATGTCGTGATTCCCGCATTGGATCCGATATTGAAACGGTTCGCGAGACGACGTGACGAGTTCCACGACCGAGGTTCTCAAGTGCTTATCTCGGAGATAGAGACGCTCAAGATCACGCAAGATAAGTGGAACACGTACCAGCATCTCGCGGATTCTGTCTCGGTTCCGGAGTCATGGATACAACTGGAAAATGTCCCGGAAGGTGGAGAGTATTTCATCAAACCACGGGAAGGATCTGGGTCGGAAGATGCTTACTACGCGAGTTCGAGGGATGAACTCAAATTCCATTTCGAGCGCGTCTCTGATCCGATCGTACAAACACATCTCCCAGGGAAAGAGTATACTATCGATTGTCTTACTGACTCCGAGGGATCGCTCGTCGCTTGTGTACCTCGCCTGCGAAAAGAAATCACGAGCGGCATCTCAACGAAGGTAGAGGTTGTTCACGACTCCGCATTGATCACGCTCGCGCAGGTGGTTGCTGAAGAATTGTCGTTCGTCGGCCCCTTCTTTATCCAGGCGAAAATCGGAAGCGACGGCGTACCGCGAGTGATCGAGATCGGGGCTCGTACCGCCGGGACCATGTGTGGGGAGTTCGTCACCCCGAGTCTGCAGTATCTTGGCATTCTACAGCTATGTGACGAGTCAGTACCGGAACCAGCCGTCCATTTCGGCTCACAGATTTCCAGATACTGGTCGGAACAGTATTTCGACGATGATGGTTTCGAGAATGTGATTCAGTGGTCACAGTGAGTGACTATCTCGGACGTAACCTTTCTGTCTGTCTGGGCTGAGGGGATATCTATGGACATCGTATTCGTGACGCAGAACAAATTGGGCCTGAGATGTATCCGTACGTTGCACGACATCGGTGCGTCAATTACGACGATTTATACACTCCCAGATGTATCATACATATCAGACCAAGTGAAATTTGAGGACGTAGCTGAGGAAACAAACGCTGATCTGCGCAAGGTTTCATCGGTGAACGACCCTGGTGTTGTCGAACAAATTGTGGCCGACGAGCCTGATTTTCTCTTCGTCGTCGGATGGTCACGACTCGTCGAACAGTCGGTGATCGATATCCCCGAGATCGCAGTCATCGGTATGCACCCGACGCCTCTCCCGCGTGGTAGGGGGCGAGCGCCCGTGGCGTGGAACCTGATCAAGGGGTATGACGAGACATCGCTTTCGATGTTCAGACTCGTCGAGAAAGCCGACGCGGGGCCCGTCTATGCCACGCATGAAATCCCAATTACACGGCGCGACGATGCCTCTAGCCTGAACGAGAAGATATTCGATGCAGGCGAAACGCTAATACGAGACCACTATCGAGACATTGCCGATGGGAATCTCGCTCCGACACCACAACAGGATTCAGAAGCGACATGGTGGCCAAAACGGGATCCAAACCACGGTTTGATCGACTGGACACGCTCTGCGGAGACTGTTCACAACTGGATCCGCGGTCAAACACACCCGTATCCTGGTGCGTTCTCCTACCTCCGTAATACGAAGATCACGGTGTGGAAATCCAAGCCGCCGAGCGGTGAGACGGTGTTCGCAACACCGGGCGAAATTATCGATGTCCGGGGTGATGAACTCGCCGTCGCCGCGTGGGAGGAAGTGATCGAGATAGAAACTGTCCAACTTCCAGACGGGCCAGAAATGCCAGCAGCGTCACTGGTGAGAGAGTATCAGTTCGAGATATCTGACGTATTCGAACGAGTACGTGACAGGACTAGCTGATTATATCCGCTCTCGTATTAGTTCGAACGCTTCAGCGGCATGGAAGTGTGCTTCTGAGCCACGTTTCCTCGCGAGCGCTCTGATTGCCTTTTCTGAGCGTGGATGCGGAAACTCTCGAACTTCGCTATCGTACTGGTGCATAGCCTTGACTTTGATGTCAAGAGTCTCAGAGACATCTCTGTATACTGTCGGATCGAACTGTTCGGCACGACCACCCCACTCTGATTCCGATAGTGTCTCGTACGCCAGAATTCGGTCGACACCGCTGTGCGGTCGTGCTGCGACCAATCCTGCGTCGAACACGATCGCATGGTCGTGGTTGAGATCGCCTGGATGTGGTACGAACACTGTCTCGGGCTGGATCGACTCCACGATCGTGATCACCTCATCATTGATCTCTTTCTGCGGTACAGTGTCGAGTTTCACCGAAGGAAATCCCAAACAAGTCCAGTCTTCGATACCGAGTACCTCTGTGGCCGCTTTGATCTCGTCAGGACGTTTCTCCAGGTGTTCTCTCGGCCACGCTGGCTCGTATCCTTTTGTAAAAATTACTAGATGAACCTCAACACCGTCATCTGCGAGTTGCCGTATCGTTCCTCCACAACCTAAGACCTCGTCGTCCGCATGAGGCGCAAGGACAACAACTGA
This sequence comes from Halosimplex pelagicum, assembly GCF_013415905.1. Taxonomy (GTDB): domain Archaea; phylum Halobacteriota; class Halobacteria; order Halobacteriales; family Haloarculaceae; genus Halosimplex; species Halosimplex pelagicum. The sequence goes on from NZ_CP058909.1 coordinate 1,156,303, forward strand.
CATATACACTCTTCAGATTGGACATCTAATACCTCTTTTGTAGAGAGCTCTCAGAAACGAAGCCACGAGATGATCGATGGATGGGCTCTCGATAGTCTGGCTTGATCTACCGACCATTATAAGTGGAACCGTCTCGAACGAGAAAGAGAGAATGAGAATCGATTCTACAGAGATTCATTCGGATTCTGTCTTTTTTATCGCCGAGGCTGGGAGCAACCACAATGGCGACCTTGAATACGCAAAGGGGCTCGTCTCGGCGGCCGCAGAAGCAGGCGCCGATGCGGTCAAGTTCCAGAATTTTGTCCCCGAAGAACTGCTCTCGGGGAGTACGGAAGAAATCGAGAACTTGCGTGAACTTGCACTGTCTAGAGAGGAGATGGAAACACTGCAGAAACACGTGCAGTCGCTGGATATCTCCTTGTTATCGACTCCTTTTGATCAGACCAGTGCGACGTTGCTAGACGAGTTGGGGTTGCCAGCGATCAAGATCGGGTCTGGTGATCTCAACAACTATCCTCTCCTCGAACACGTCGCAGCGTTCGACCGCCCGATGATTGTCAGTACGGGTATGGCGACGATCGAGGAGATCGAAACTGCCGAAAAACGAATCCGTGCTGTTAATCCAGAGATCGATCTGGCATTCTTACACTGTGTCTCAGCCTATCCGACGGATATCGAGGACCTGAACTTACGGATGATCGCTGATATCGACGCTCACGTAGAGGGGGCGGTGGGATTTTCCGACCATTCGTTAGCAACCGAGACAACGGGGCTTGCTATTGCGATGGGGGCTACAATAGTCGAGAAGCATTTCACTCTAAGCCGCCGTTTATCTGTGCCCGATGCCGAGGTATCACTGGAACCTGATGAACTCTCGCGTGCAGTCGAAATCGCACGAAATGCTGCAAGAGCAAAAGGTGATTCAGATAAGCGTCCAATCGATGCTGAACTCGATAACCAGCGCGAGTTCCGCAAATCAGTCCACGCAACGACAGAGATTGCTGCGAACTCGCCGATATCGAAAGAGGATATATCGCTTTTAAGGCCTGCAGATGGGTTACCACCGGAGATGCTCGATTCTGTCGTAGGAAAGGAGGCGACAGTATCACTCTCTGCTGGCGATCCGATCAAGCGCAAGAATCTTAATATTGAATAAGTGGCACGGATCTGAGATAGACCGATTTAGCCAAATCATGTCTCACAGAGAAAACGTCGAACACATTGTAGAGCAACGAGGATACGGTCCCAGGGCGGAACGGCACTCTATTGTCCTCGACTATATCAAGACCAACTATCGTATCGAGAATGTCTTGGATATTGGCTCTGGATACGGGGAATTTCTGGAAGTTATCGACCAGGAGTTCGACGGCGTCGTCAAATACAGTTTGGATAGAGAGTCAGAGTTACTCAGGACGACGAAACGGTTCGCGGACGTTCACTCGGTGCAGGCGGACGCCAAACGTCTACCGTTCAAGTCTGAGTCGTTTGATCTTGTAACTGCTCTCGGTATTATCGAGCATGTGGAAAATCCGACCCAGTTTGTCAGGGAGGTCCATCGGGTCTCGAGTGGGCAAGCCGTCTTTCTCACACCGAACATCGGACGGCCGAACAGACTTATCGCCGCGATGCTCGACAAGAGTGTAAACGAGTTCGAGGGGCACAAGCAAGGTTGGGATTATCATCTTCTCGTTAAATTCCTCGAATCAAACGGGTGGATTGTTGACGACATCGAGATTCGTTACGTCGACTTTCCCCTGTATAGGCGGTTTCCACGACTCGGTCGGTTCTTGAGCTACAAAGTCCTTCCTCGATTTTTCAAAAACGCTGGCACAGAGTTGTTCGCTTTCTGCAGCAAGGCGGACGCCTGAGCAACATTATATCCTCGTTTATCACAATCTTATTATGAGCTTCTAATCCATTTCTATTTAAATGGACGTGTTCTGTACAATATGACAACGAATATTGCAGTCGTGACGGGGACACGGGCTGAGCCGCTTCGGTCTACGATGCGTGCGATAGAAGCGACGGACGGACTTTCACTCTCAATCGTCGCTACAGGGATGCACCTTTCTCCACAACACGGGATGACTGTCGAAGAGCTGCGTGAGCAAGGATTCACAGTCGATCGCGAGATCCATATGCTACTCGAAGGCGATTCAAGTAAGGCGATGGCAAAGTCGCTTGGTATCGGAATATCTAGCCTCGCGGAGGCGTTCGAGAGCTTAGATACCGATCTCACCGTCGTTATCGGGGATCGAGACGAGGGACTTGCCGGGGCTCTGGCTAGCGCACACATGAATATCCCAGTTGCCCATATCCACGGGGGCGACGTGATGAGTGGGTCAATAATCGATGACAGTATCAGACACGCCATCACGAAGTTTGCACACGTCCACTTCCCGGCGATCGAGCAGTACGCTGATAATATCGAAAAACTAGGCGAGGAACCCTGGCGTATTACCGTCGTTGGATCTCCTGGTTTGGACGCAATCCTCGCAGGAGAGTATACACCATACGAAGACATCTTGGAAAAATACGACCTCGATCCTTCGGAACCACTTGCGCTAGTCGTTCAGCACCCATTGACGACCGAACCCGAAAATGCGCCATCCCAGATGGAGACGACGTTATCTGCACTGGAGGATTTCAACGGGAATATCGTGGTTATTTACTCAAATGCTGATTCCGGTGGCAAGCGGATGATCGAGGTGATCGACGTGTGGAAAGAATTCCGAACTGACGACTCAACGGTGAAGATATTCAAATCTCTCCCGAGGGAGGAGTATCTAGGCGTTATGCAGGGAGCCAATGTCATGATAGGCAATTCCAGTAGTGGCGTAGTTGAGGCCCCGTCATTCGATCTTCCCGTTGTTGACATCGGTCCACGGCAGGTGGGACGTGTGCGGGCAGACAACACAATTTCGGTTGGATACGATGTTGAGGAGATCAAAGGAGCGATTGATACTTGTCTTTACGACGATGATTTCAGGGAACGTGTGAAAGACTGTTCAAATCCCTACTATCGCGGTGGTGCTGGTGAGCAGATAACGGAACGCCTTGCATCGCTCTCGATCGATGATCGATTACTGCGGAAGAAGACGACTTACTAATCGACTCCTTCGTCTCCTGATTTTCCCAGACGAACTCTACTCCGACAGGTATTGCGCGAGGTTTCACTCACTTCGATACTCATAGAGAGCTCGGGCTACTTCAAGATCGTACGGTTCGTCGATGTCAGGCGACCGTTCTACTGGCATCTCGTATCCAAGAGCGGGTGCGCTATAGAGTTGACCGTCAGAACGGAAGTCCTTGACTCGAACTCCGAAGATAGCCCCATTAGGACAGTATAATTCGTCGGTATCCTGGCTTCTCGGCGGGTTATTGTCCCATAATTCGTGCTCAGAAAACCGGGCCTGTAACAGTCCGTTTTCCCCAATCTTCAGTGCCCATTCGGGCGGGTCACTGTACTCCGTGACAGAGACAATCGACGCGGCGTCTTTGTGGTTCTGAAGGCGCCTGATAGCGGCATCGATGTCATCCACTTCTCGAAAGGGCGATGTCACTTGGAGGATGACGACGATTGAGGGTTCGTACCCTTCCGACTGAACCCATTTGAGGGCATGTGAAACAACGGCCGCGCTAGAGGCTGTGTCAGTCGCGAGTTTGTCGGGTCGACGGAACGGGACATTACCACCGTACTCCCGCGCGACCTTGGCGATCTCGTCGTCGTCAGTCGAGACGATACAGCGATTAAGGACGGACGACTGATTGGCCTGTTCGATGGTATGTGCGATGAGCGGCTTCCCACCGAAATCTACGATATTCTTTCTAGGAATTCGTTTTGATCCTCCTCTAGCAGGAATGATTCCGAATACATTCATTTCGATATCAGGCTTTCTACTCCCAGTAAAGAAAATGCTTGGCACCGAATTCCTATGGCCTATGTCAGCTCAGACTGGTTGATGATTCACAACCGCCGGATAGAATTGTCCTCCAGCTGTGCCGTCGCGTTCCGTGTGTCGAACACAAGTGGTGCTTGCGAAGCGATCCATTCGAAATCGTACGCCGAGTGATCGGCGACGATAACGACACAGTCGGTCCGCGAGAGTATCTCCGCATCGAGAGTCTCCGACTCGTACTCGCCTTGACCCGGTACTTCAACAGTTTTGATGTAGGGATCGTGGTAAGAGACATCTGCGTTATGGTCCTCCAGATGGTCGATGATGTCTACCCCGGGCGAGTTCCGGACATCGGGGACATCGGGTTTGTATGTTACGCCAAGAACAAGGACGCTCGCACCTGACAGTGGCGTGCCGAATTCGTTGAGGTGTCGCATCGTCCGTGTCACGACGTATTCGGACATTTCGCGGTTCGTCTTGTCCGCGAGATCGATCAGCGGCGTTTTCAGGCCGTTCTGACGCGCCGTCCATGAGAGGTACAATGGATCGACTGGGATGCAATGGCCGCCGAGGCCCGGGCCGGGGTAAAACGGCATGAACCCGTACGGTTTGGTCTTCGCCGCCTCGATGACCGTCCAAAAGTCGATATTGAGATTGTCGGCTACTTTGACTAGTTCGTTCACTAATGCGATGTTCACGTTCCGGAACGTGTTCTCGAGAATCTTCGTCATCTCGGCCTCAGTTGTAGAGTTCACATGGACGATATCCTCAAAGATCTCACTGTAGACGGCCTCAACCCGGGTAGCACATTCCGGTGTGGCCCCACCGATTACCTTCGGTATCTCGGCGAGAGTGTATTCCTCATTATTGGGATCAATTCGCTCGGGGGAGAACGCGAGGTGAATGTCGCTTCCTATCTCAAAACCTTCGTCTTCAATGATCGGTGCGATGAGATCTTCCGTCGCACCAGGGTAGACAGTACTTTCAATAATAACAGTATCCCCGGAAGTAAGGATTGGTACCAGACTCTCTACGGCCGCGACGACATAGGAAATGTCTGGCTGGCCTGCCTTTTGCAGCGGCGTTGGAACGCAGACAGCGAAGTATGACGCACTTCTTAGATCTTCATACGATGTTGTCACACTAAAATCTCGCCCGTGAATCCGCTCTATCTCTTCTGAGGGAATATCCTGAATGTACGAATTACCAGCACGCAATTCTTCAACACGGGTGTCATCGATGTCAACACCGGTGACTGAGTAATCTGAATCAACTAGAGCGATCGCGAGGCGGAGACCGACCTCACCCAATCCAATAATAGCGAATGTATCGTCCGACGTTTGCATATTAATATTAACCGCTCTTGAGGACGAACCCATATATTCCTGCCGGGTCATTAAAGTGAATCAGCAAGATCTGACTTGAACTGACTGGAAAAGACCGGTTCGCCTTTTGGGCACTGTCGTACAATCGCTTCTAATGTCTCTAACCCCGCCGGATCATCGCTCGAGATAGCTTGAACATTACCCTCTTTAGTCATCTGGATATACGGGAAATCAAGGTGCTTTACATTAAATAAGAAATAGAGATAACGTGTTGCTCGCATTTTTACTTTTTCGTCATCTTCTAATTCACTTATATTGCGAACTAGATCCTGATATTCAGAACTTGTCTCTGGATCATGCGTTATATTGAGATGTTTATAGTGAGTTTTCCCACCGACAATGACTGGTTTACCAAGATATGCCATTTCTAAACCTACTGTTGAATTATAAACAATCCCCGCATCGAGATCTTGAATCATCTCATACGTATTTATCTCTGTCTCTGGGCTAAGAACCTCAATATTCTCTGGTAATGGATCCCAATGATCTCGGATCCAGTTTTCTACTGACTCGTTTGTTCCTCTAATATTCTCTGCTGGATGCGTCTTAATTATCAGCGTAATGGATTCCTGTTCAGCTAATGCATCAATAGTTGCAGAAATCCATTCGAACGGATCTGGAAATGGGCAATCAGCAACTTCAAGACTTGCATCCCAAATGAGGTTGGTAAACATTCCGACAACAAACTCATCCTTCTTTGGATTTATTGAATTATTTGTGGTCGCTGAATAATGGACTCGCATATTTTTATTTCCCCTCATCCGATCACGCATTGTCTCTTTAATTGACCGCCGTTGGTTCTCAGTGAGTTCTTGAGATAAAAACTCATTTACTAGTTCAGTGCGCTCAAAGTATGGTAGAGAATCTCGGTCAGATATTCGACTTATAAGAAGGGTTCCGTCCAACCAGCCATATGCATCTGAATATGCAGGAACTCCGTGCCGTTCAGCAATCTCTAGTGGTATGCCTCCCTGGGTGTACTTATCATCATTCGCTATCGTTGCTACAATATCACGGGTTTGAAATAGTTTTTCCATAACGTCAATGATTTTAACACTCGATTCTATAAAGTAGTCGTAGATCCGCCAGTCATCCTTTGATGCTAAATGGTACTTTTTCGTTGCCTTCCGAGTTGATGCCAGAGCATATCTATTTATATCTACTCCTCTATATTCTTTTTCAAAATCATCTGACTTGTATACTTTATCTTCTGGAAGAAGGTCAGAGAGAATTATGGTCTCATGCCCAGCTTGTTTAATAGTAGCAGTAGCGCCATATTGGCATGTTTCACACTTGATTGGGTCGGACGGTTTGTTAATGTCTTTCAAGGTGCACATGGGCTGGCATCCGTCACAGATTACGAAGACCGGCTTGTATCCCACTCTTGAAAAGGCCTCTCCAATAAGGGCATAGACCTGTGTATGGGTCGACTTGGGAACATGTGGAAATAATATGGTGCCGTCTTTTTCATCATCGATCCCTATCTCCAAATTAGAATTATCATAGGCGAAGCCCGACTCTATTCGATTAGTTACTAGATCATAGATCCCTATAAGATCTTGTCCATATCCAGCCCTTGCGGCAAGTTGAAGTAGATTGTGCTTCACGATAATACCTCTGAACTGTTGTCTGTATGTTGTCTACACTCAAGAGTAATGTTATGAATGTCTATACAACAGACAAATAGTGTGATAATTCCACAGTTTTGGCCGCACACTTTGAGAAAGCTAGCCGTCATCCAAACTGAATTGCTTCGATGATGGTACACTCAGTCATATAACCTGTATTAGTCTCATAATCTTGTGGAAATCTGAATCTTATCGATCAATGGGTTGCAAATTCCCATGTGATTCGTCTTGATTAGACTTACGTTTGGACTCTATAATCTTATATCTGTGGCTGGCGCCAAGGTATACTTCACCTCTTTCGTTTCTTCCGGGCCATATATTTATGTCTATGGCTTATACAAACTATATCTTGGACAGCTTAATAACTATATATCCAATTGTTGTCTAAATATATTAAATTAATGATTTAATTCTGACACTCCCTGTGTTAGCCACTCAAACACATAACCTCCTGACCGCAAAACCAATCACTGAGTCCGTCCAACAACTGGTACTGATGAATGTACTACTAATTTCTTTGGACTGCGTCCGTCATGAGGCCCTTTCCTGTTACTCTGAAAATTTCGACTATCTATCTACAATACCGTATCGAGCGAAAACGCCTACTATCGATTCCATCGCTAGGGAAGGACTCGTATTTACGAATGCATTTACGCAGGCACCATTTACACCTGCCTCCCACGCGTCTGTCTTCACTGGTACGAATCCGTATAATCATGGCATCCGGAGTATGTTCGGCTGTGAACTCAACGAAGAGGTCTCGACATTGGCGGAACACTTCCAAAATGCCGGATATGAGACAGGCGGCTTCATTGGAGCGCATGCACTAAGCTCAAAATACGGGGTTGATCGGGGCTTTGAAACGTACGATGAAGAATTCGAGGATTCACGAAAGAACTGGATCGTTGGAAATAGACGCCCTGCTGGTGAGGTAACAGACGAAGCGATAAAATGGCTAAATAACGTTGATGACGATTTCTTTCTGTTCGTCCACTATTTCGACGCACATGACGGGGGCCAACAGAATGCCGAAACTAGCTCAGAGACGGTATCATCGAATGTTGATCATGAGGACGATCACACCCCCATTTATGTCCAACTGTATAATCAGTATCTTCGGCAGATTGATTCCCTCACTGGGGGCCTCGGTCGACAGATATTCCTCTCCTGGGATGATCTACGCGACGATGCCCCTTCGGGAAGACGGTATCATTTGAAACAGGTCCAGCGGATCGACAAGCAGATCAATCGAATCAAACGAACGCTTGCTTCACTAAATCAGTACGAGGATACGCTAATTATTCTCTTTGCAGATCATGGCGACGCTTTTGGAGAGCACGGTGAGTTTGGACATCGTGAGTATCTCTACGATACGACATTGAACGTCCCACTTATAATCAAACCACCTAATGGTGAAGCTACTGAAACAGGGACTCATGGTACACTGACTAGATTGATAGATATCTTCCCAACAGTTACGTCGATAGCGGGGATAGAAGAAACGCAGTCCACTGGCGAGAATTTAATCGAGTACGTTACTGATGACGATGACAACCTTGCCGCCTATGGAGAAACGCGGTGTGAGAGTTCTCCTCAAGCTCTCAAAAATCCGAAAACAGACTTCACGAGTCTTCGGTCGAGTGAATGGAAATTGATAATAAACAATCTCAACGGAAATAAAGAGCTATATCACGTGGCATCCGATCCTGCAGAAATGGATGATATGTCGGATGGGCGATCAGATATGCTTCGAGAAATGCGAGGACAATTAGAATCGTTAACCTCAGATCACGCGAAAGAAAAAGATATTGATATGTCACAGACGATCCCATCGGTTGTCGATCAACTCGAAGGGCTTGGTTATCTGTAATATTTTATTCCAAGAGGTAGTGTGTACCTACGATGCCGGATATAGCCGTCTGTGTTACAGTGTTTAAGCGGATAGACAAGCTTGATACGCTTCTGCATTCGGTCGATCCGGAATTCATTTCCACAGTCTACGTAGCAGACGATGGCGAGTGGACAGAGGAGCGAGAAGAGATCTATTCACAGTCATTCCCCTTCGAGTTGGAGGTATTCAACTTGGAGTTTGACGCTGGTCTCGGTGCAGGCCGAAATAAAATTGTGGAGGAAGCCGACGCGGAATACCTTCTATTGATGGACAGTGATATGCAAATGCCAGAGAATGCGGATGTGCTCCTTCACCAACTCAAGGCGGATCCAGAACTCGGTGGCGTTTGTGGACTCTTTGCGGAGAAAAACCGTATCTATACGTCTGGTTGTCTAGACATCTATGAAGAGAACAGCACCTGTAAACCCGAAATACGTGACCGGAAGGAGACTGAATTGCTCGCGGGATATCCATTCATTGAATTTGATATGATAGCAAACGCAGCACTATTTCGGCGTGAATGCCTCGCCGATTATAGCTGGGATCCGGAGTACGTCATTGAACGTGAACATATCGACTTCTATGTAGGTCACAAACGTCTAACTGATTGGAAATTCGGCCTTTGTCCGAGCGTTCTATTCCCACATGATCCTGGTGGATCGAGCGAATATACCAAACACCGACGTGATGAGCAGAAGCACGCTGATGCGGATGAATACTTTCTCAATAAATGGGGCTACGATAGAATTGGTCAAATAAACCACTCTTGGATGGATACCTACGATCCGGAGTTCAGTGGATTTCCTCCACACGGCATGATTGCGCGAGCACGGCGAAAGTTCAGGAAAGAAGGGATACCTGGATTGGCGAAAGCGTTTCTCAGACGTGTGCGCTAGAACTGGTTTCGGATAGTAGATGATCCATTCCGTAATGTCTCTAGTAGAGTATCAGTCACCGAAACCACATCGAAATCGGAAGCACGGTTGCGGAGCATGGTTTGATCCCAATTATTTGCGTAAGCCTCACGAATCCCATTGGCAACTGCAACTGGCGTTTCGCCAGTCAACTTTCCGTAAGTCCCCCCAGAAAGGATCTCACGGGGGCCATACGGAACGTCGGTTGCAACGACAGGTGTCCCACAGGCAAGTGCTTCGACAAGAGCGATCCCGAATGCCTCTGACCGAGAAGTGAGTGCAAAGATGTCTGCGTGATACATGTACTGTAGCGGTTGATCCGTTGACCCTGGCAGTGCTACCCGACCATCGATATCTAATTCTGTTGCAACATCAGCAAGAAAAGATTTCTCTTCGCCATCTCCGGCGATAACAAGTCGTGGAGAGAGGTCGTCTTGTAACTGAGCAACAGCACGAATGAGTAGTTCGTAGCGTTTCACTGGTGCTAGCCGGCCGACAGATGTCACAACGGGGTCATCCATCTCGAAAAACGGATGGGGGGATGGAGGGGTTTTGAGTTGAAATCCACGCTCAAGAACCGCTGGTGGACAAACGTCAACAGCATCCTGTTGAATGTCGAACAGATCAACCACATGTCTTTTCATACCGGTCGAGTCCACAAGGAAATAGTCTAGATTTGGATAGATAATATCTGCAACCTTTCGCGTGATCCGATCCGGGAGACGCGCCTCTGCTCCAATTGGTGATGACACTGATCCTTCTCCCGGGACAGGATCGGTAGAGACCCCCGGCATGAAGCAGGCCAGGGTAGCTGAAACGTTCGGATCCTCAAGTCGAGTGAGTAAGTAATCGGGCTGTTCTATGAGCAGGTACCGTGTGAGAGAGGGGATTGCTCGAAGTGTAGATGCGTGATCCGGGATAATGACATTGATATCGGTGTTCAGCCTCTCGAATTCACGACCGCCTTTTTCCCACAAAATAAATGAAACAGGATAACCACGCCGATGTAGTTCGTTCGCGATGAGTACTAGAGAGTGTTGGACTCCACCAATATCCAGCCGCGGGTAGTAGAAGGCGAACGATTCCGTTGTAGACATACTAGCATCTGCAGTGGAGTCGCTGAAAAGATTATTGGCAATCTCTGAATAGATCGAAAGGTGTCGGTTCATCACCGATGGGTACGAACCATCTAACAAGTGATCTCGTGTTTGCTCAGGTGGCCGCTGATAGACTTTGATACGTTGACGGAGCACTACCGCCGGCTGTCTGTTTCGCCGTGCTAGTCCTATCAAGTTTGAGCAAGTCGTGATAATGATTATTGAACAGAATGCGTCCTCGCTGACAGTGGACAACTTACCGTCTCATACGGCAATGTAAGAATCCTTGACACTGGCCCAGCCCACTTTACCAGTTGCGGAATCACGGTAAACTATGAGATGTTTGACCCGGAAACTACGGAGTCAGCGCTAACCGATTGGGGTTCGCCGTCATTAACTATCAGATTTTACATTATCTATAGAATAAATCAGATGCGGAGAAAAGTCCCTTCTACCGGCATCCAAACCAAAGGCACTGCGGGCCGACTGTCTATCTGCCCCGTCATAGTATCGGCTGTTGCCTATGTTGATTGAACCGCGACTACGGATTGTGAAAACACTATGAATCACTAGTATCCTCAATTCATTACTTCTCCCACAGAGCACTTATACGAGCGGTCCTTCGCGCTATCACACGATGGGACGAGGTAGCGTCTGTTTCATTCTTCCATCTGCCTACGGATACTTTAATGACAATGTTCCAGCAGTCGGTGGTGGTGCCCGACAGCTTTCGTTTGTCAGTCGATATCTTACCGATGAGTTCGAGGTTCATTTCGTTGTCGGCGACTATGGGCAGCCGCCCGTAGAAGAGTACGACGGCGTGGTACTCCACCGTGCTTATCGCCAGTCAGCTACGACGCCTGTGTGGCGCAAGCCACTACAGCTTACTCGCCTATCCGCTGCAATGTACCGTGCAGATGCAGATCTTTATCTCTACCGGGGCCGGCCGTTTCTCGCAACAGTGACATATATTATCGCGAAAGCGCTTCGATCACAGTGGGTATACAACCTCGCTAACGACCCGAATCTTGACGAACAGCCAGTAGCATTGGCCGCACCAATTCGATGGCTGTTCGACCGAGCGGTCCGCGATGCGGACGCCGTTGTCACCCAGACGGACTATCAAGCTGGGCGACTCTCCGAACTCTACGGGCGGTCCTCGACGACAATCCCTAGCGGTTACCCACCAACCGAGTCTACTAGATCACACGGCAGCCGAGATTCAATTCTCTGGGTTGGTCGTCTTGACGAGGCCCAGAAGAGACCACACCTGCTGCTCGATCTTGCCGAAGCAGTTCCGGAAGCATCCTTTCGTCTCGTTGGGCCGCCAGGCCAGGATGAGACTTACAACGATCGGATCCGATCTCGGGTCCGTGATCTGGATAACGTTGAGTACTGTGGCCGCATCCAACCATCGGAGATCCACTCCTATTACCAAGATGCTAAAGCTCTCATCAACACTTCCGCTCACGAGGGGTTCCCAAGTACATTTCTCGAAGCCTGGCGGTACGATACGCCGGTAGTAAGCCTTGATGTACCGCCGAGCCGCTTCGCCACGGATTCGGCCGATGCAGGCTATGCTGGCGGTGACTTTGATGCGCTGGTTGAGTTGGTCACGACACTTTCTAATGCGCCGAAACATCGCGCACAACTGAGCAGTATAACCTACGAGTATTTCCAAGAGAACCTCACGCTTGATGTGGTCGCCGATCGGTACCGATCACTCTTCCGCGGGCTCCTTTTGGACTAATTATATGATTGCTGCTGCGGAAGTTGGCTGGTATCGTTACCTCGAACACCCTTGCGGGATCGATCCTGGACCCACAGCGAAGTAACATCTATTGACGAGAAGTACAGTAGTGAATTAGACGTATCCCAGCTGTTCGAGGCGGTCAGCTACTATGTCGTCGTCCGTCTCCTCGTGCTCATCTAGTGGAGGTTGACTGACAATCTCTCGACGCTCACCCTGGATGACCAGCCACGGAATCTTCACGAGCTGTTCTGTGTAGATCCCGCGTGGGTGTCCCCACTCACGGATCGGAAATGGATAGGCTCGTTCGCCGACCATGTTTCCATGGTCGGAACTGACGACCGACTTCCCCTCCAAACCATCCAGCAATTCATTGACATGAGGTAGCGTGCGACTGAGATTATCACGGTACGCTCGCCAGACATCGTTACGCGATGCCGTCAGTTCTCCAGTCATCAACTGATGCCAGCTACCGGCTTCGTCAGGTTTGAGAAATGCCTGCTCGTTGTCGAAGAGCTCCGAATTATCGACGATAAATGGATAATGGGGCTGGATATAGTGGATGAACAGACGCTTGTCTGGGTACTGCTCGGCGGCATCAAACGCTGCTGCGGTCATCGTTTCGGGGAGCACCGTGTTGTAGTCCTCGTCCCATCCCTCTCGCATCCAGACGTTCTCAACAGCGTGAAACGATGCTCCTAACTGATCTTGAAGCCGATAAAATTGTGGGTTGGCAGTGATGTACACTGTGTCGTGCAGTTCTCTATCGCGGATATTCCCCTTCAGAAATTCTGCGGTGCTCGATCCCCTCGAAATACGGCTTTCTAATTGACCTCGGAGATCGGACTGCTCAGCGAACATATCGTATCGGCAGGCATCAAGTAGAAGCAGGTTGTCCCAGTCCTCACTAAATACGTCAATCCCGGAAATGTTATGTGTGCGAGTATTAAGGCGGCGGTGATACAGTCGGTTTGCCTCCCGAAAGAACAAGTTAGGGCTCGCAAAACCGCGTTTTAGTTGGTCTAGCGAGTACACGGTTGAATGTTAACTGTACGAGTTTATACCGTTTTAGGTTTATGAGTATCTGTAACTATGGATGAGTTGAAAAATATTCCCTCCTCCACTTATCTTCTGACCCATTCTTTCAACCCTTTCTGAGACGAATGAGTAACACATTAGAAAACATTACCCTACATGAATCGAGAAGGGGAGTACATGGTAGCGTTTGAGGGGGTTATCGTCGGGATACTCCTTACTGTTGCGGGTGCATTTTTCTGTGTCAGATACCGTGATGGCCGTTATTGGGTTGTATTCGGATCTGCATTTGCGGCACGGCTCATGTTGATTGGTGTCCAGGAGTCGTTCACATTGTTCGGTCGCGAGGATATAGTGGACTACCAACCGTATTTTATTGAATTCCTTGAAATTCTGCAGAACGGGACATTTGTCGCATTCATTCAGAAACAGGTTGGTGCATATACGATACTGTATCCGGGATGGTTGTACGCTTTACTGGGGTCGGGAGGCATGTGGTCCATCCGCCTCGCTAATGCTGTCCTCAGTCTTCTTATCGTGATACCGCTGAATGAGATCAGCCGACGTATCTGGGGACGCGACCTGCGTCGGTGGCAACTTGTTGCTGTTCTGTTCTGGCCTTCGTATATCCGTTTCTCTATCGAAGTCGGGCGAACTGTCCCAACCGTTCTCTTTTCGACTTGGCTCATCGCTACAGTATTGACGCTATTCGAGACGCCGAATCGACGGACAGTGATCTCGCTTGCTTTGGCGATACTTGCGACGGGACTGCTTCGGGTCCATTACGTCTTCTATGGTGTGATGGCTGCTGGAACTATCGCAGTGCATCGCGTACTTACAGCCGACGACAGGCATACCCGAATCGGAATTACCGCCAGTGCTGTCGGTCTGTTTGCGATCGTGTTTGCCATCTTCGATAGGGTAATCCCGGACGTATCCTCGTTCTCTCTGTCGTCGATTCGCTCTCTGGCCCGTGGTACTGCTAGAGGTGACTCTGCTTACCTGACCGATGTCTTCCCTGAAACGGTGTTTGACCTCGTCTGGTATCTCCCGCTCCAAGGGATACATTTCCTCCTTGCCCCTTCGCCGTGGCTCGTGATGGATCTCGCGATGCCGATGGCAGTCATCGCAGGAATCTCAGCTTGGCTCGTGGTCGGTCTGCTCAGCGCAACACTGTGGCACAGACACGGCCAAATTCTCGATGATTGGAGGCTTACCGCTGTGTTTGGTTCCCTGTTTCTCACCACAATAGGTTTTGGAGCGGTGACAAAAAACGCGGGTGCAGCAGTCCGATGGCGATTACCGACGACGCTCCTGCTCCTGGCAGTAACTACAAGTCTCCTCGCGGACGAGTGGCTTTCCACTGAGATTGATGCCGAAGGTTAGCGTCGTGTCGACGGTGTACAACGGAGCGGACCACTTCGAACAGATCCGGGACTCCATCCTCGGGCAGGACTACGGCGACTACGAGTGGGTGATCCTCGACGACCGCTCGACCGACGAGACGCCCGCGCTGTTGTCCGGCCTGGCGGAGGAGTCCGACCGCGTCCGGGTCCTGACGCCCGACGAGCACCTCGGTCGGGCGCGGTCGCTCAATCGAGTCGTCGAAGCGGCGAGAGGGGCGTACGTCGCACAGCAGGACTTCGACGACCTGAGCACGCCCGACCGTCTCCGGAAACAGGCCGACTACCTCGACGCCAATCCCGATGTCGGCGTCGTCGGCGCGTACTACGAGCGAGTCGACGACGTGCGCGGCGAATCGTACGTGCGACAGCCGCCGACCGAGCACGCCGACCTCGTCCGAGCGATGGCCAAGTACATCCCCTTCGCCCACACGCTCGTCACTTTCAGGAAGGCGGCGTGGCGCGAAGCAGGGGGCTACCCGCTGGAGGACGACCTGGAGGACATCGGGCTGTGGATCCAGATGGCCGCCGCCGGGTGGCGACTCGGGACAGTCCCCGAGAACCTCGGGACACACTTCGTCTACGAGGAGAGCACGTGGCACCGCCGCTTCGACTACGCCCATCGCCAGCGTCGTCTCGCGCGCGTCCACCTCCGGGCAGTCCGTGAGCTCGGTCTCCCGCGATGGATGTACCTCTATCCGCTGGGACGGCTCGTGTACCCGTACCTCCCGACCGCGGTCAAGCGCATCGTTCGTCGAACCGTCGGTGGCGTCTCCGAACAGTCACGATGACGCGACAGCTCACTATCACGCACCTCTCGACGTCGATGGGTCTGGGCGGCGCAGACAAACAGATCCTCTCACTCTCGAAGGAACTACGCGACCGCGGCCACGCCGTCGGGATCGTCTCGATCGTTCCGGGTGGACCGATGGCCGACGACGCCCGCGACGCGGGGATCCCGACCACATCACTCGGGATCGAACGAAAAGTCACGGCGCCGTTCCGTGTACACAGACTCCGCGAGGCGATCGGGGGACCCGACGTGCTCCACTCGCACATGTTCCACGCGAACTTGCTCGGCCGCGTGCTGCGACCGGTCCTGCCGACAGGGTCGCTCGTCTCGACGATTCACAACGTCTACGAGTCGAGCGACGCGTACCACCGCCCGGAGGCACCCACGTCACGGGAACGCCTCTACCGTCTCACGTCCCGACAGAGCGACCTGACGACCTGTGTGTGTCGGGCGGCCTACGACCGGTACACGGATCTGGGGATCGTCTCCCCCGAGCGCACGGAAGTCGTGTATAATGGGGTCGATGCGGACGAATTCTTCCCCCCATCTGATGGCGACCGTACGCTCCGGGACCGACACGGCGTGGATGACGAGTTCGTCTGGCTGGCCGTCGGCCGCTTCTTTGAGCAGAAGGACTACCCGAACCTCGTCGAAGCGGTCGACCGTCTCGACAGTAACGTCGCCGTCTGGGTGGTCGGACACGGCGAGCGCCGCGAGCGGATCAGGGAACTGGTACGCCGCCGCGGGCTCGGGGACCGCATAGAGTTCCTCGGTGTCGTCGACGATGTCTCGGAGTACATGCGGGCGGCCGACGGCTACGTGCTCCCCTCGCGGTGGGAGGGATTTCCGATCGTCCTGCTCGAAGCGCAGGCCAGCGGCCTCCCGGTCGTCGCGACCGCCGTCGGCGGTGTCCCCGAGCTCGTCTCCGACGGGGAGACCGGATTTCTCGTCCCGTCCGACGACCCGGGCGCACTCGCCGATCGGCTGGATGCTGTCTCGACGATGAATCCGGAGGAGCGCGCAGCGATGAGCGCTGCGGGACGCGAACGCGTTACCCGCGAGTTCAGTATCGAAGCCATCGCCGACCGCTGGGAAGCGGTCTACCGCTCCCTCGTCGAGTGAGAGCGCCCTCTCGCTTCGGCGGATAACCCGTTCGAGGCCGATGATCGCTTCTCGGACGATCTCTCTCCCCGTTACCGCTCGGTGACCGAATTCCGTGCTCGGTATCGGCCCGATGAAAAAACATATAACTGAGCGCAGTTACTCACAATCTGAGTAACTCAATGACGATCCTCGTCACCGGCGCCGATGGCTACATCGGCTGGCCGACCGCCCTGCGGATCGCGAACCGAACGGACGACCGCGTACTGCTCGTCGACAACTTCGCCCGCCGCGAGTGGGTCGAAGAGGTCGGATCGAAGAGCGCGACGCCCATCGCGGGTATCGACCAGCGCCTCGACGCGGCCGAGGACGTGTTCGGTATCGGCAACATGTCCTTCGTCGAGGGCGACCTCGTCGAGAAGTCGTTCGTCGACGAACTGCTGGCCGTCCACGAGCCCGACGTGGTGGTCCACGCGGCGGCCCAGCCGTCCGCACCCTACTCGCAGATCAACGGCGAGCGGGCCAACTACACCCAGCACAACAACATGCAGGCCACGCGGAACCTGCTGTGGGGGCTTGAGGAACACGACCTGACGGACACCCACTTCATCGAGACGACGACCACGGGCGTCTACGGCGCACCCGAGTTCCCCATCCCCGAGGGCGGCGCGGTCATGGAGAACGACGGCGAGCGCGACGAGGTGCCGTTCCCGGCGATGGCGGGCTCGTGGTACCACCTCACCAAGAGCCACGACGCCGCGAACATGCGCCTGGCCCATCAGCAGTTCGACATCCCCATCTCGGACGTGCGCACCGCCATCACGTACGGCACCGAGACCGAGGAGACTCGCGAGGACGACCGCCTGAAGACCCGCTTCGACTTCGACTACTACTTCGGGACGGTCGCCCACCGCTTCGCCGCCCAGGCCGTCGCGGGCTACCCCGTCACCGTCTACGGCAAGGGCGAACAGCGCAAGCCGTTCATCTCCCTGGAGGACGCCGTCGAGGGCCTCGCCAACCTCGCCCTCCAGGACCACGAGGAGCGACCCGACGACCTGACCGTCTACAACCAGGTCACTCGCGCCATCTCCATCGTCGAGATCGCCGAGACCATCGCGGGCGTCGGTTCGGAGTTCGACCTCGACGTGGCCGTCGAGCACTTCGAGAACCCGCGCGACGAGGACGAGACCCACAAGATGGAGATCGAGGACGACAACTATGCCGACCTCATCGGCGACCAGGCTCAGGACTTCGAGAGCGGCATCCGCGACGTGTTCGAGTCGCTGACGGCCCAGGCCGACACCATCGAGGCCCACGAGGACCGCTTCCTCCCGGGCGTCCTCGAAGACTGGGACGCCGAGGAGTAACGCCGTGGACGTACTCGTCACCGGCGGGTGTGGCTACATCGGGAGCCACCTCGTCCCGAAACTGCAGGCCGACGACGACGTCGACCGCGTGGTCGTCCTCGACAGCCTCGTCTCCGGATCGCCCCGGGCGCTCTTTGGCTGCTTCGACGACGGTCTGGATTTCCGCCGGGGCGACGTGCGTGAGTACGGCGATGTCGAGAGCGCGATGCGCGACGTGGATCGCGTGATCCACCTCGCCGCCATCACGGGCGCGGCGAGCACGCATGACTGTCGGGATGAGACCTTTGCCGTCAACTACGACGGCACCGAGAACGTTCTCACCGCGGCGGGCAAGCTCGGCGTTGACCACGTCGTCTTCGCCTCCTCGTGCAACATCTACGGCCGCGCGACGAGCACGGACATCGACGAGTCCGTCGACCCGGACCCGATCAACCCCTACGCCGAGACGAAGTACCAGTCCGAGGACCTGCTCGCGGAGCACTGCGAGGAGTACGACATGACCGGTACCGCCCTGCGGATGGCCACGAACTTCGGCTACTCGCCGGCGGTCCGGTTCAATCTGGTCGTCAACCACTTCGTCTTCCGCGCGGTCACGGGCCGGCCGCTGACCGTCTACGGCGACGGGTCGAACTGGCGTCCGTTCGTCCACGTCGACGACGCCGCCCGCGCCTACGAGCGAGCCGTCCGCGAGCCCAACGCCTGGGACGACCTCGTCTACAACGTCGGGTCGAACGACGGCAACTACCGCATCGAGGAGATCGCCGAGGTCGTCCGCGACGAAGTTGGCCCCGTCGACATCACCTACCTCGAAGACGAACACCCTGGCCCCTCCTACCACGTCAACTTCGACCGACTGGACGAGACGGGCTTCGAGACCGAACACTCCCTCCGCGAGGGCGTCCGTGACCTCGCGGACCGATTCCGCGAATCCGAGGCGGTGGCTGATACCGTGATCGGGACTCCAGACGAAAGCCGATGACAACCCTAGCCTGTTCAGATAGATCGGCAGATCGAGTCCTGAACAGCGACCGCGTAATGGCTATTACGTCGCATCGGTGGCAACGTAATAGGCCGATCCTTGCGGTAACTTCGGACGCTAACGACCACAAGGTGAATTGCGATCGGACCGTCCAAGGAATGAACAGCATGCGGAGTTATGCTCCAGGCGCGAAGGCAAGTTTATCCGTGAAACCGACGAATCAGAACGTATGACCGATATCGTCCACACTGACGGAGTACTCGGTGGAAAACCGCGCCTGAAAGGCCACCGTATCTCGGTCCTCCAAATCGCCGACATGGTTCTAGATGCGGGTCACTCTCCGGAGTACGTCGCGGATCAGCTCGGTATCTCGCTGTCCGACGTTCACACGGCGCTTGCGTACTACTACGACAACCCAGACGAGATGGACGAGATCCGGGATCGGAATGAGCAGCTTGAAAATCGACTACGCGAACAGGCGATAACGCCCGACCACGTGGAACAGTGATGACCCGGTTGCAGTTCTGCACTGACGAGAACGTTCCGAGAGCCTTCGTGAGCGCATTGGAATCGAACGGATTCGGAGTTATTCATGCAGCAGAGGAACGCGGCGAAGACACTATTGACGAGTCGCTTCTTCAGTGGGTGACTTCGGACGACCGGGTTCTGGTTACGAATGACCGGGATTTTGCGGAACTGCACACGGAATACGATCACGCGGGAATCGCAGTGTACTCGAATCAGTCGCTTACCCCAGGTGAGTTCGTTACGGCGATCCGCCGGGTTGACAGGCAACTCTCGCCGGAATCTGCTCGAAATGAACTCATCTGGCTCGATAGCTGGACATAATACTACACATGACAGACCAACGTACAGTCGCCGTCACAGGCGCAGCGGGATTCATCGGCAGTCGCGTCGTTTCCGAACTACAGCAGGCCCACCCCGACTGGGAGATCACCGCGCTCGACAACTTCTACCTCGGCGACGTGCGGGAGATCGGCGACGTGACCGTCGAACACGTCGACGTACGTAACCGCGGCCGCCTGGAGGAGGCGCTCTCGGGTGCGGACATCGTGATGCATCTCGCCGCCATCTCCGGCGTCGACGACTGCGAGGAGAACCAGGACCAGGCCTACGAGGTCAACGTCCAGGGGACGAACAACGTCGCGTGGTTCTGCCGGAAGACCGGCGCGGCGCTCGTCTTCCCCTACTCGATGGCGGTGCTGGGCGATCCCGTCGACTTCCCCATCACCGTCGACCACCGCCGTGACCCGATGAACTGGTACGGTCGGTCGAAACTCCTCAACGAGCGCGCCATCGAGACCTTCGCCGAGGGCGAGTTCCCCGCGCACCTGTTCCTCAAGTCGAATCTGTACGGCGAGCACGAGATCGACGGCCAGACCGTCTCGAAGGGCACGGTCATCAACTTCTTCGTCGGCCGCGCGAAGGACGGCGAGAACCTGACCGTCTACGAGCCCGGCGACCAGGCGCGCAACTACGTCCACGTCAAGGACGTGGCTCGCGCGTACGTCCGCAGCGCCGAACGGCTGGTCGACCAGCTCGACGCGGGCGAGACCGGCGTCGAGAAGTACGAGATCGCCAGCCAGGAGGACCCTGGCATCACGACCGTCGCGGAGATCGTTCGGGACATCGCGGCCGAGGAGATCGACTTCGAGCCCGAGATCGAACTGCTGGAGAACCCGCGTGACGAGACGCTCGTCAGCGAGTTCGAGGTGGACACGACCCGGGCTCGCGAAGAGCTTGGGTGGTCGGTCGAGTACTCGGTCGAAGATAGTATCCGCGAGTTGATTCGTCGCTGAGCTTGAATTCGAGTCCGTTCTTGTGTGAAACTCCTGCAGTTAGCGCGGGGTTGTCACCTCGTCGAACTGTCGTACATCCCTTCGAAGGCCTGCTCGCCGCGGATCAACTCGTCCACACCGTCGGTAAGCGTTACCTCGCCGAATACGGTCGCCTGATAATACGTGTACAGCCCGTCCTGCCCGCGCTCGGTGCGTTGGCGTTTCTCGATGAGACTGACATCGACGAGTTCGTTGAGGTGATAGTGAAGGGTACTATCGTCGATCTCGAGTGCGTCTTCGAGCTCCGTCGGACTCATCTCGCCGCTGTGAACGAGTCGATACAGGATCTCGTAGCGGGTGCGATGGCCGACGGCGGCGTGCATCGCGAGATACTCGTCGAGCGTGAGAATGCTCTCTTCGGGTAATAGATCCTCCGGATCGTCCGGGGGGGAACCGTCGACCGTCCGCGTTTGATCCGTCGCCATCGTACGTCACACTACGATCTTGATTCGTTTAGTCGTTTTCAAGCCAAAATCTCTCGAAAACACGGACTTTTATATAGTAACGCTTGCCATACCCACCTATGACCGTCGAGATCACGCGCGAGCTGATCGCCGATCGGCTCGGTCGTGTGACATATGACCGCTTTCTCTTCTACCTGATGGGGCCGTACAAGTCGTTCAACCTCAACTACGTCCTCAGTGAGGAGGAGCGTCGTGAGATTGATATCGACGATCTCCCGGGGCCCCTCCGCCGACTCTTCCGGAACAAGGACGACATCAACGCGGCGCAGACCCTCTTGCGCCGAATACAGGGAGCGCTTCGCAGCGACCCGGGCGTGAACGCCTTCCTCGCACTCGATGTCGATGTGGACACAGACGACGTGGACGCTGTGACACAGAGCATCGAATATGCACGATGTAGCAACGCGACGGCGTTCGTGTTGCCGTTTCTCGGCCACAATTTCGGTGTCGGCGAAGAGGCCGGCAGCATCCTCGAAAACCTCGGGGATGAACACGGCGAACGGCTGATATTCGTCCACGAGGACGACGTAACGAGTGCGATGATCCGATCGGCGCCAGTTCGGTGGGATCTGCGCGTCGAGACTTACGAAACCGAGGACGAACTCATCGCCAAACTCCGACGGTTCGCCGGCGGGATTATGCACCGCGAGCGGCGTGGGGAACTCGAGCGACTGGATTGACCATTCCCTGCATCGCACGCGGTCTGAACTCCCGAGTCGTGGACTCCTCAGATTCGCAGCCCGGCAACAGGACTCTCGTGCCGACGAGTTCGCGTAGCTGTCGGGCTTTCACTCCTGCGCGATCCGCTGGAGGTGCTCGGTCGTCCGCTCGACAGTTGTCTCCCAGTCGTAGCCGTCTTCGACGACCGCACGCGGCGAGTACGCCTCTCGTTGCTCCGTCACGGCCACCAGCGCGTTCGTGAACCCGTCCACGTCGCCCACGGGGACAGTTTCCCCGCCGCCGTCGACGATGCTCGTGAGCTGGTCGAGCGCGCTCGTAACCACGGGCACGTCGCTCGCCATCGCCTCTAACACCGTGCGCGGTAGCCCCTCGGCCTCACTCGGCAACACGAGCGCGTCGGCCGCTCGGTAGACCGCGGGCATCGCCTCGTAGGGGAGGTGGCCCAGAAACTGGACTGCGTCGCCGAGGCTGCGGTCGCGAACCTCCCGTTTGAGGTCCTCGCGCAACGGCCCGTCACCGCAGATGGTGAGGCCGGCGTCGGGTGCCCGTTCGCGGAGTCGCTCGAACGCCGCGAGCGCGTCGCCCGGTCGTTTCCCGTCGACGAGACGGCCGACGAACAGAACCACGGGGTCACCAACCATGTCGTCGTGTCCCGGCCCGTCCGGCGTGAACCGCGCCGTGTCGATCCCGTTCGCGACGACTTCGACCGGGACCGAGACCCCGAGATCGCGGAGCCGGTCGCGGTCCTCGTCGGTGTAACAGAAGGCCACGTCCGCGCTGTCGAAGGTCCAGCGCCCGACCGTCCGGAGGTACCAGTCGAAGACCCACTTGGGCGCCGTCTGGGAGTACAGGCCGTGGTTCGTGACCGCCAGCGGCGTCCCCGACAGCCGACGGGCGAGCGCCGCGAGGTTCGTCGAGAAATAGAGATGCGAGTGGGCGTGGACCACGTCGTACTCGCCCGCCCGCCGGAGGAACTGCGCGACGCCCGCGGAGAGGGCGTTCCCGAGCGGCTCCGCGGTGGGCGGAAACCGGACGACTGTGTAGCCGTCGCGCTGTTCGACGTGGGGCCAGTCCCCGTCGGCGTCGGGCGCGACCGCCAGCACCGTCACGTCGTGGCCCATCGCGGCCTGGTCGCGACTCAGTGCGTGGGCGTGATACGCTCCGCCGCCCGCCACGTCGGGGTAGACCTTCTGTGCGACCCGCAGGATCCGGAGCGTGCGCGCTGTCTCCTCGGATATCCCCGACCCTGTGTCCGCACTCCCTCGACGGTCGCGCGTCATCGGGCGTGGTGACTCATCGCTCGGTGTTAGGTCGGACGGTTCGGACCGCGTCGGCGCCGACGTCCCACAGCTGTCGGATCACGATCTTCAGGTCGAACCAAAAGGACTGCCGGCGGATGTACTCCACGTCGTAGCGGAGCTTCTCCTCGGGGTCGTGGCCGGTCGCGTCGTTGATCTGGGCGAGCCCGGTCAGTCCCGGCCGGACGAACCAGCGTCGGCGCCACGTGTCGGCGGTCGTCTCCATCTCCGTATCGAGTTCCGGCCGCTCCGGTCGCGGGCCGACGACGCTCATGTCGCCGACGAGGATCGACCACAGCTGAGGGATCTCGTCGAGGTGGGTCTGCCGGAGGAATCGGCCCACGCGAGTGACCCTGGGGTCGACCTCCCCCGCGTCCTCCTCGCTCAGTTTCGGACCCGTGGCGGATTCGGCGTCGACGACCATGCTCCGGAACTTGTAGACCGGAAAGCGGTCGCCGAACTCGGCGGTGCGCTCCTGGCGGTACAGGACGGGGCCGGGGCTGTTGAGCCTGACGGCGAGGGCGACGGCGGCGATCACCGGCGCGAGGACGACGAGTCCCGTCGCGGCGAAGGCGATGTCGAACGCGCGCTTGACGACGTAGTCCTGGGTGTCCCACGGTTCCAGGTCGATGTCAAGGAGTTCTCTCTCGGAGATGCCGCTGGTCAGCACGCTGTCGGCGTGGTCGCGGTGGACCTTCGCGACGACCCCGTGTTCGTAGCAGGTGTCGAGCGTCCCGAAGAACTCCATGCGGTCGGCGTCGCCAAAGGCCAGCACCGCCGTGTCGACGTCGTAGGCAACGAGAATCTCCTCCAGTCGGGAGAGGCCACCGAGACACTCCAGCTCGGCGAGGGGGTCTTCCTCAACGACGACGCCTCCGTCCGTGAAACTCTGCCCGTCCAGGCCGGCCCCGCTCTCCCGGCCCGCGAACGGCGAGACGTAGCCGACCACGTCGGGCTCGGCCGTCGCGAGCACGTCCGCCATCACCGCCGGGTCGTCGCCGACGATGACGGCCCGCTCGGTGCCCGGCGGCCGCCGCCGGATCGCCGCCATCGCCACCGGCAGGACGAGGAAGAGCAGCCCGGTCACGATCATCAGCGTCGACCGCGGGAGCTTGTAGGTGTAGTTGTAGTAACCCAGCGCGGCGAGACCGACCATCGCCAGCAGGACCCGCTTCTGGGTCAGGAGGATGGTGTCGAGGATCCGTCGCGGACGCGGTTTGAAGACGGGCCACATCGCCGCGCTTACGACGCCGATCGTCGTCGCAATGGCGACCGCGAACTGCCCGCCCGTGAGGACCGACGGCGCCGGCCCCCCGAAGTAGGGGACCAGCGCGAACAGGTTCTGGACGAGCGAGTGGTTCGCGACGACGAGTGCGAGGAGCGTCAGGGCTACGGTCGCCCCCACGCTCGCGACCCGATACTGCCACCGCGAATTCATCATCTCGTATTGTCAAACTATCCCATATAAGTACTACGCCCTAATTATTGTCTTTGAGGGCCACACATGTTTGCGATCAGGCACATGTAATATATTCGGAACCTTGAAGTGAACCGCCTCGGGGTCAAGCCCCGAGGCACTCGACCTGCTCCGCCTGTAGAGCGGAAAGATACCGATAAGTAACTGATGTCACTATCGAATCCGGTTTCAACTTGGGTTGTCAAGGTGAATTCGATTCATGGAGGATATTCAATGACCTCCCATACAACGGGTCCCGATAGATGCGACCGCTGCGATAGTATTGAATCAACCAACCCAACAGCGGAACCACTCGTTGTTGGTGAGATCGGTCAAGAACCAGTCTGTCATCTGTGCCGACGTGATGAATTATCTGAAGAGACGATTCTCTCCGAATCCGAGGCGCTTGTCGTCGCACTGAAAGAACTTGGCGATCTCCCACACAGCACTATCGCGAAGCAGTTTGGATTAGCAAAATCAACTGTCGACGAGTACAACCGCCGTGCCGATAATAAACTCGCGCTCGCGAAACAGACCGTCGAGACACTGAATTCGAGCGTGACATCCGCTTCGGAGTAGATGGCGAGAACTTCAGCATAGTGGGGCCCGATCTGCTACCGGCGGTATTGAGATTCTTTTCGTACAACAAGCCAAGGCTTCAGCTGTTGGTAGATGACGAAAGCCCCAGATAAGTGTACGCCTCCATACTGCCTTCATGGGCCGATAGCTGAATCCCGACGTGAGCAATCCTCGTGCTTTGGGGGTGAAGTCACCAACCCAGGGCTAGCGCCGTGGGCTTGTCGGTGGACTCCCGTTCTGGCCGCTACTGGGCGGCAGGCGAATACTCGCCGTTCACGCTCAGCGTCCCCGACTTCAGGGCGAGGTGACGGGTCGCCCCTCCGTGCGGAGACTTCTGCCCCGCACGGAGCTGTCGAACGCCGACGTTCTTCGCCGCGTTGTAATCGGCGTTGACCTCGTAACCGCACTTCTGACAGCAAAACCGCGACTGTGACGACCGATTCTCCGCCAGCGTCGTCCCGCACTTCGAACACCGCTGAGACGTGTACGCTGGGTCGACTTGCGTCGTCTCGATGCCCTCCGCTTCGGCCTTGTAGGCCACGTAATCATACAACCGCCGGAACGCCCACGCGTGGAATTGCTTCGCGTTGGGCATCCGCTCGCGGATGTCGGTCAACTCCTCGAAGACGATCGTCTCGCAGTCGTGGGCGAGCGCTTCCTGAACGATGGCCTTCGAAATCCGGTGCAGATAGTCCTCGACCCATCGCGTCTCGCGATCGCCAAGCCCTTCGAGCGTTCGATGGGCTGATTCTGTCCCGGTCTGCTGGAGGTTCCCACGGATGCGTTCGTACTCCCGGCGACGGTGGTTCAGGAAGCCACCGCTCCAGAACTGTCCGGTCGAGGTGACGGCGAGCTGTTCGATACCGAGGTCGACACCGAGGACTGTGCTGTGCTCGGCATCGCCAGTGTCCGGCATCTCGGACTCCACCTCGGCCCTTGTGCCGATGTGGAGGAAGAACGTGTCCGTCGCCTCGCGGTACTGGAGCGTCGCGCCCGTAATTTCATAGTCGTCGTCGCGGAGGTACTCCGTCTGGGGATTGTCCCCCTCGGGCGGGAGGATATAGTCGGCCTCGATGCGGCCGTCGACCGTCGAAAGCGAGACGTGGTCGTCGTGGAAGGTGGCGCTGCGCTTGTCGTAGCGGACCGACCGCGTGGTAAACTGCGGTCGCGAGGCGTCCTTGCCCGCTTGCCAGCGCGCGACGACGCCCTTGATAGCCTCGGCAGCCTTGTTGCGCGCGGACTGGACGAGATTGGCCTGTAGTCTCGTCTGCTCGCGCACGTCCGAATAGGTCCGCTCGTGGAGTTGTTGTTTGGACGTGGGCTTGTACTCGTCCTGCCAGGCGTCCCCGACGACGTAGTTGGCCGCCCAGAGGTACTCTTCGATGGTCTCCTGGAGGAGAGCTGCGTCGCTGTCGTCGACCGCGAGTTTGACGACGACAGTTCGCCGCACCTCCACCATACTTCATATAACGAGCTGTAGATTTATATTATTTTCTGAATTGTGGGGGAGTCTGCCTGTCATCGGTCGTGGAGTGTGTCGGTGTCGTCGGCTTCCTCCCACGACTGAAGTCGTGGGTTTCCGCCTTGCTACTCTATGAGGTCACCCTCGAAGCGCCTCAACAGGCGGGTCGTTCGCAGCCTTCCATGCGGGATATAATCCACTCAGTACACTTGCTGTGACTGCAAACCCAAACCCGTACAAGAGGTACTTGGAACTACTCCAGTCAAGCACACCAAGTGCGTTACCCATGATGTAGTGGAATATTACCGCTCCCGTTATAAGTGACATAGCAGCACCAACTAAACCGCCAACCGCACCCATCAGGGCCGCTTCAGTCAGGATCATTCGCAGAACCTCGCCACGACGGATCCCTACAGCTCGGAGAACGCCGATTTCGCCCCGCCGCTCAACTGTGCTCATTAGCATCACATTGAGGATCGCGACACTTGCAACTACGAGCGAGATTCCACCGATCGCCAACAGTGCGAGCGACAGCGTATTGAAGAACCCGCCGATCTGCCCTGCTCCTCCGAACGTATTGATGCTCAATTCTTCTTCCTCTTCTGTATTGAAGTACTCGTCAAGCCTGTTTCCGATCTCGGTAGCAGTACTACTATCGGCGGTGAGGATTGTAACGGAATCGTAGTAGTTCTGCTCGGAAAGTGCTGAAAGCGGCAGGACGAGTTCGCCACCACCAGGGCCGAACGTCGGGCCGTCGGGTGCGATAAATCCCTGTATTCGGTAGAGACTCTCATCGTACTCGACCGGATCACCGGCCTCAAGACCGAGCCTGGTGGCCGTCGTGCTGCTAATTAGCGCACCACTTCGGAAACGTTCGGGCGCATCACCGGACGAAAGGTTATACAATGCGGCTGCGTTCGTCACTCCTGTAACTTGTAACCACGCTTCTTGGCCGCCTCTTGATGTGATTGTTGTCGAATTCGACTTCTGGGGAACCACTTCTCCGTTGCTCACGAGATTTCGAATTGTCTCAACCTGATCCTCGGTTACCCCATCGGTATCACTATCCTGCCCTGACCTGATCGTCACCTCATCCCCGATGCTGCCGAGTTGGGACATCGCCTGCTGTTGGAGTGCGACGGTTGCCATCCCCAGCGAGCAGATCGCAACCACACCGATGATGATCCCAAGCGCCGCAAGGGCGGTCCTGAGCCTGTTACGCCCGAGATTACGCCATGCCATCTGTGCGCTGGGGAATCGCCAGAGGAGATCTGCGATACTCATGTACGGGTTACCTCTTGAATAACCCCGTCGACGAGTCGGACGGTGCTGTCAGTGTAATCAAGCATCTGTTCGTCGTGGGTAACAGCGACGATCGCGACATTTTCCTGCTCTTTCAGTCGCGTTAATTCCTCAAGGATCGTCTCTCCGGTATCCTGGTCGAGATTCCCTGTAGGCTCGTCTGCAAGTAGAATATCGGGTTCGTTGATCAGCGAGCGCGCAATGGCGACGCGTTGTTTCTGTCCCCCAGATAGCTGATCTGGTGTGTGGTTGACCCGATCATCAAGGCCAACTCGGCGAAGAAGTTCATTCGCACGCTCATGGCGGTCAACTGAGGTGTCCCACATCGACGGCAGTTCGACGTTTTCTGTTGCTGTGAGCATCGGCAACAGGTGAAAATCCTGAAAGACAAACCCGATCCCAGTCCGACGCTCTTCGGTAAGCTCGTCTTCAGAGAAATCAGTCACCTCCCGATCGTCAAGGCGGACAATCCCCTCCGTGGGCGTATCAAGTAACCCGATGAGATTTAGCATCGTACTCTTGCCCGAACCTGATGGTCCGATAACAGTGACCATCTCGCCGCGTTTGGCGCCGAAGTCGACGCCTTTGAGCGCTTCGATCGTCTCCGCGCCGTTCTGATATCGCTTGACCACGTCTTCGAGTTCGATGACGCTCATGAGTGTTGACGCCATCGACGGATGCCAAAGGCAACGACGCCGATTACGACTACACCGAGTGCGACCGGAAGCATCGACAGCAGCCCCCCACCGGACCCACCAGGGGGGCCTTGTCCGCTGCCACTACCTGGGGGTCCCTGGCCAGCCCCAGCCTCAGCACCCGGTCCAGGTCCAGGCATAGCCATGGACGAATTGCCGGATTCAACTTCTACTTGTTGGGTTGTCGTCATTCGTTCGCCATCGACGATATAGGAGAGTTCAATTGGCACCGCAGAGGCATCTCCCTGTGGTTGTGCCGTTAGTTCAAAGGTGGCAAACTCGCTCGCCTCGACAGTCCCGACGAAGTATTCACTTCCTTCGTTGTCCCCCTGAATGCTTATCAGGACGGACTCGGCATCAGTGCTCCCGACGTTTGAGGCGTCGCCCTCGATCGTGACTCGCGGGCCTACCTGCATCGTTTCGACGCTAGTCAGTCGTATCTCACCCAGGACTTCTTCCGTCAGATCTGCTGTGGTCGATGTTTCGTGGATCTCTCCGACAGATTCATAGGTCGCCGTGAAGTTGGCGGTTCCTCTAACTTCATTAGCAATCTCGAAGTGTGTCGACCCACTTCCTTCCGGTCCAATATCCGCGAGCAGTCTCTTCGCGATGACATCGCCGTCTGCAGTTGCCGTCACTTGAATATCTGAGAACACCGTGTTTCCGAAATTCGTCAGCTCGACAGCCGTCTCACTGTTGTTCGTGGTGACAGAGAGCCCCGCTTCGACATGTGGCTCCTCAACGTCAACTGCGATGGTGTTCTGGACGGTTCGGGTATAGCCCGCGGCAGTTCGGTAGGTTACTTCAGCGGTGAGCGGTTGCTGTCCAACCTTTGCGAACTCCGCGTTATACGTAAACGAGCGTTGTGATCCCGAACCGATCGATGCCTGCGTTCGCTCCGTATTCTCGACGGATCCATTCCCACCGAGAACAACTTGCACACTCGAGATCGGCCCTGAACGGCCGTTCGAAACCGTGACATTGACCGGTGTCTCATCACCTGCCGCCGCATCGGTTGTCGAAAAGGACACTGAAACCTCATCCGGGTTCACCACGCTGACCGAGACAGATTCTGTGATGGTCCGGCTCACATCGCCTGCAATAGTATACGTGAGGTTTCCCCTGATGATGTGTCTTCCAGGTTCGTCGAAGGCCACATCATACTGGAATGATTTTTCCGAGGCGCCCTCGATAGAGGCCGTAACCCGTTCTGCTTTGTCAACCGCAGGGGACCCGCCCAGTTCGAGTTGGACGTTGCTGATTGCGTCCGATCGGCTATTAACTGTGGTCACGTTCACTGATGTACCGCCGGTAACAGCTTCAGCCGTATCGAACTCTAATTGGACATCATCAGGTTCTTCGACAGTAACGTATACGGGGTGTCTATAGATATGCGTCTGTCCGTTGCCATCTCGGACGACCGCACGAACTGTCAGACGCTTTTCCCCGGGCTCATCAAATGTGAGTGACAGTGGAATTGAAACCGATCCGTTTGGTTGGATCTCACTGAAATCGTCCGTCTCCGCTTCGACTGACGATGTCACCGTTTTCTGAACTGAAAGCCCAATGACCTTGATAGCGCCTTCATTTCCGTTTCTGTTTGTGATTGTTGTCGAAATCGTGACTTCCTCACCCGGTGCTGGATCGCTTGGTGTAAGCGAAACATTCGAGATCGCGGCGTCTGGTTGGGCGGCTGTTGCTGGGAGGGGTATAATTGTGATACTACTGGCAAGGGTTACTACGACAAGTATCCAAACTGGGAGGGACCGTTTCATCTTTTGATCTTTTTGTTTCTTTTTGAACGTCGTGCTGATCCTGTGTGACTACTTGGTATTGGATGTACAACAGCTGGCTGTACATCTTCTGCCTTGGAGGGTATATTCTGGTAAGGGAACGGAGGTATTAAATAGTGATCCTCTAGCTACACGGATTCTAACTTCTGGCTCTGAACGATGAGGCCACCGCTGCCATTACCAGTAGTTCAGCGGTAGAAAGGGCTTCTACTGACAAGTCCACTCCCCTGCCATAGTCGATCACAGTGCGGTCTCTTAGTGGCTAAAGATGGCTGTTGCTACGTATTTCGGTTTGGATCGTTCAATAAAAATGGACGGCTAAGGACCGGACGAAGTCCGGTTAGTTGCTATCAGTCTCGGCGGCGCGTCGCGATGAGCGCAGCCGCGAGCAGGGCGATCAGCGAGACGACGACACCGAAGCCAGGACCGTCACCGGTCGTGGTCGGGGACGGCGTCGTGTCGCCACCGTCGTCACCGTCGGACGGTGCGTCGGTCGGCGTCGCGGTCGCCGTCGGCGTCGGCTCGGGCGTCGGCGTCGGCGTCGGCTCAGGCGTCGGCGTCGGCGTCGGCGTCGGCTCAGGCGTCGGCGACGGAGTGGCCGTCGGCGTCGGCTCGGGCGTCGGCGTCGGCGTGCTGATCTCTTCGACGACGCTCACTTGAGTAGAGGCCGACGTTTCGTCGCCCTCTATCGCGAACGTGTAGTTGCCAGTCTCGACATCCTGGAGGTTCGCGTTGAACGACCAGGTACCCTCGTCAGAGACCTCGATCTGACCACTGACAACGGAGTTGCCGTCGTCGTCAGTCATCTCCGCGAAGAGGACCGTACCCGGTTCGCGGTTGGAGGTCCCGTTGAAGACAGTCGGCGACGGGGTGACCTCGCTCACATCCTCAACGGTGATGCTCGGGCTACGTGCAGTCAGGTTCGCACGTGCGATATCGTCATTGTATCCCGTGGCATCGTGCTTGTCCAGGATGATGGCAACTGCATCTTCCTGGGTCATACTATCCTCGTTAATCGTCGTAACGATGGTGCTCGGGTCCCAGCCACCATCTCCCTGCTGGACCGGGACGTACCGACTGTCGCCACCGGTTCCGACAACGATGAGGTTGTGGGTACCCCGACGGTTGAAGCCATCGAGCTCTTGACTGAACTCGTTGCCCTCGATGTCGAGAGACTCTTGCTCGACATCGCCACGCGGTCCAACGGTGTAGACAACGGCCTTACTCTGGCCGAAAGCACCGCCGGAGAGCGTCACACTGTCGTCACTGACGGCTGCGATGTCCGTCCGCGAGAGGCTTGCACTCAGGTTGCCAGCGACGGTCTGGATGGAGGTCGAGGCCGTCGGAGTGACCGTGTCTCCCCAGGCGTCGCTATCAATGATTTCAGCATTCTCCTCAGGGGAACCAGGAGCAACCCCGATACGGTAGCTGCCGGCGATTGCGAGTTCACCGTCAGCGGTCGCTTCGAGGTTGAACTCACCGTCTTCATCGATATCCACCGTGTCGTCATCGACGGTGATCTGGTGCCACTCGGTGCCAACTTTGGCGTACGGGGTGACACTGTCGATCTCCGGAGCCGACCCATTCATCATGAAGTCTTCGTTGACTGCAATCGGTGAGTCAACGTTATCGAGGGTGATCGTCTGCTCGGCCACCTCAAGGTCTGCCTCAGCTAGCGTATCCTCACCGCGGATAGCTGCCATCTGCTCCTCCTCGGTAGGGTTAGTAGCGTCAGGGGTAACTGCTTCAACCGTGAGAGTCGAATCGGCTTCGAAGTCCGCCGATCCGAGGCGGACACGGTCCTCACCGTCATCTCCGAGGTCGACCTGAGCGTAGATGTATTCGGACTGTGAATCGTAGTCGGCGTCGCTGAAGCCGTTCTCGAAGACACTATCGAGGATGGCGTTCTCGTTCGAGTCTTCGCCTTCCTGGATAACTTCAGTGTCCAGATCATCACTGTCGATCCGGATCCACGGCGTTGCGCCGGGGTTCCCGGATACGTTCAAGACAGCGTTTTCGCCCTTGATGATGGAAGAACTATCGAACTCGAGGTTTGCGTCGTCCTCGCCAATCGTGAACGTCACCGTCTGGCTTGCACCGATGTCATCACCTTCAGCGGTAACGTCATAGGTGCCCGGCGGAAGGTCCTCAACATCGATTTTCACGAACTCATCATCGGTGTTGTCCGGGAGGAGGATGTTGTTAGTCTGGTCGGCTGCGTCAACCTCCTCGGAATTCTCGGTGAGGGCGCGGTCAGTGATGTTGAACCCTTCCTCGTCTTCGACAGTCACCGAGACTTTATCAGCGACCTCGAAGTTGTAGTCGGGTTCGATGGTAAGGTAATCCGTGTCGCCGATGCGACCGTTCTGCACTTCGGCCCCATCGGTATTGAGTCCCTGATAGATGGTGACACCGCTCATTTCACCTTCTTGGACGGAAATGTCAGTACTGCCACCTACCGTGCCAGATGCATCATCCCCGCTTGCACCTGCGGTTTGGATGTCGTATGCACCGGTACTGAACTCACCAGTATCGACAGTGGACGGATCCGATACAGTGATGATATCACCATCAGCATCTCCGGACGTGCCGTAGAAGACGATGCCTTGGTTATCGGAGATATCACCAACCGGTGTGAAGTCGAGGTCGCCTTCCCCGACAAACACCGTTTCTGGCAGGGTCTCTACGTTACCTGCACCACGATCTGCAGCCACAGTTCCGGACAGCGCGATGGTCCCGGCGAATACCGAGGTAACCATCAGCGCAGCCAGGATGAGGCCGCGTAGTTTATCTTGTGTTGTCATAGTTTCTTTTGATTTCGTCTTGTCCCGTGTGAGATTTCGCCTCAATTGCCACCGCCTTTTGAGACGGTGGTTTGGAACTACTCTCTTACACAGTCGGGTAGGGGTACGGGTATTTGTCCTCCCCATTTTGTAATAAGCTTTGTGTACTCTCCACTGTATGGTAGCGGTTTACGAATCTCCGTAGTAGCTCCTCCTTTCTGAATTTACGACGATAATTTGGTGCCATCAGAAGCATCGAAGAGAGCGGAACGACTGAGTAGCGCAGTTGGGGAGACAGTGAATCAAACTACTTGCGCGGGTACGTGGAACGCCTTGCGGAGTCCACCTACTTCACTTTGGAAAGAAGGTGTCCGAAACCACTCAGGACAGCCGATGAGTTGCTTGCTCCCAGAGAACGGCCACAGACGGCGTAATGAGTACTGACGCGAGGAACGAGAAGAACACTGCGAGGGCAATAATCAAGCCAAACTGGCCGAGCACAGGCGTTATCGCCAGTGCCAAGATCCCCGTTCCAGTCGTCGTTGTCAACATACTGCCCGCAAGCGCACCACCGGTTCCGCGAACAGTTCGCTCTAATGCTTGATGGATATCGTCTGCGGACTCGTACTCTTCGGCGAATCGATGGACGATGTGGGCCGAGTAGTCAATCCCGAGGCCGACTGCGATCGAGAGTACCGTGCCCGTGAGCGCGTTAAATGGGATTCCGAAGAACCGCATCGAGCCAGCAATGTAGACAACAGTCACGAGAATCGGGACCAGATTGACGAGTCCCAGCGATGGGCGTCGCTCAAGCACCCAGTAGATAGCGATCAGAAAGACTGCAGTGACCGCTAAGGCAGCGGCGAGGCTTTGGACAGCCGAGGAAAGGATAACATCGGACACAGCGGCAAACACTAGCGTCTGCCCAGTTGCGGTCGCATCTAATCGGAACTTCGAAGCCAATTCTTTCCCGTCAGCCGTGATCTCACCTTGCGTGGCGTCAGCTTCCGTGGAATAGACCACGCGCGTGGATCGATAATCTTCGGTGATATAATTGAGCGCTTGCGATCGGCTCGAGGAACTGAGCAAGTAATTGTACACCCGCTCCAAATTCTGGTCCGGGATTCCGTCGCTGTTGAGATCATTCTGATTGACGATCCGAGCGAACTCCGGGTCCTGTTCGACACGGCTTGTGATAACTGAGACGATGCTATCGGGCTGTGCCCGCCGGTTATTTGAGACGACTGCTGGTGGTGGATCCGCGCTTGCCCGATGGATCTGTTGTAACGTGTCCGCTTGTCGAAGTGGCCCCTCAATATAGATCGTGAGGCTGCTCCCTTGACTCGCCTCGAAATTGTCTTCGAGATAATTGAGCGTCCGGGTCACCGTATACTCCCCAGGCGCAAACGGTTCCGGAAGCGCCTCAACGTAGTCGGGGTTCTCTTCCGGCGGCAGGAAATCCTCATTTGAGAATGAGGTATCGACCCCGGTGCCGTAGGCCCCAACGGCGACACTCGAAACAAGCACCAGCGCAAGGAACGCTTTTGGCGTCCGCTTTGCAAACCAGTTCCCAATCATGAGAAACCGAATTAGGTACGAGTCGCCACTCCCGATCGGTGCGCCACCGAACGACGGAATGTTGAGCCGCTGGCGTAGATTATCGAGCAAGATCTTCAGCGACGGCAGGAAGACACCGAAGATCAGGAATGTGAAGATCATTCCAATGCCTGCCACCATCCCGAAGTCACGAATGGGGCCGAGGTCGCTGATCAGATTCGCGCTAAACCCGATGACAGTCGTCCCAGTGACGATGAAGAATGCGATGAGCAACTGGTCGGTTGCAGTCCGCATCGCTGGCCGAATGGCGACGTCTTGGACTCGTTCCTCTCGGTACCGATTAACCGTGTGAATCCCAAAGTCGATCCCGACAGCCAGCAACAATACTGGGACAGCAATGAGCATCTGGCTGAATGCGATTCCAGCCAGGCCCATGAAGCCAAACGTCCACAGCAGCGCCATTGCGAGGGAGATTATGCCGAGCAACAGATCGACTGGGTCTCGATACGAGAACGTGAGGAAAATTAGAATGAGGAGTGCCGCTGCAGGGACGACGATGGCCATCGAATCCCCAATCACATTCGCTAACTCCGCTGAGATGATGCCACTCCCAAAGACAGTGAAGTCTCCTTTGGTGTTCTGTGCGACGTCCTCGACAGTCAGCTGAATCGATGTGAGCGGACTGTCACCCGTCGCACCAGCAGACGAGGAGAGTCCGCCCGGGATATTGTGTTGGACACTTGCGATCGTCGCCGATGCAGATGCCGCTTGGCTATTGAAGTCGTTACTGACTAACCCTGTGAAGCCGGGCGTCTGAGCTGCCTGCTGGATCGTCCGATCGAGCGTTGCTGGTGTGGCCGACTCGATGGCTCGCTGTTGGGCAGCAATCGTTGTTGCTTCCGGGTCAAGGCGCTGTGCGATGATCGTCGCAACGCTCGATTGGCCAGAGACACGCAAGTCCTCTCGAGCCTCGATTCGCTCTTGTAGGGTGAGCAGTTGTAGGAGTGAAGGCTTCGAGAGGACGTTTTGACTCTTATAGATGACCTGTGTGTTCCCAGTGTCGCCAGCAAATGGGTCAGCAACGAATTGCTCGTTTACCTCCTCGAACGCCTCCTGAGCAGGAATGCCCTCCGCGAACTGACTCGTCCCTGAATCGGTGCTCACATTTCCAAGTCCCCCAGCGAATCCGACTGAGAGCACCAGAAAGATAGCAACGACTGTCTTCGGTCTGTCGACTATCCAACTATCTGCCGTCTCAAGCAGGGTATCGACCGAGATCATGAATTGGGGGAGAGACCTCTGTCAGT
Organism: Halosimplex pelagicum; assembly: GCF_013415905.1. GTDB lineage: Archaea > Halobacteriota > Halobacteria > Halobacteriales > Haloarculaceae > Halosimplex > Halosimplex pelagicum. Next base: position 1,192,781 of record NZ_CP058909.1, read on the forward strand.
AGGCGCGTGCGGAAGCCGACAGTTGTGAACTGTTTTCCGGTTGGTGGCGGGGATAGCCCCACCGCAAGCACTGTCCTTCATGGGGATGGGGGCAGTGACGTATGCTACATCGACCAGATTAGTCGACACAGAGGTGCCGCCGTAGGTCGGCCCTGCACAACGGGATTGTGGCGACGGCGCTCCGGCCGCCATTCTGGGGCCATGAAGCGCCCGACTCCACGCTGGAGTACCACGAAGTGAGACGCCAGCGGCCTGCACTAGATCCGGTCCAGTGAGTGTCCGCTGGGGCGACCTGTGCTGTTCGTTCCGGCGGAATCGGCACTGTTGCTCCCGCTGCGGTCTGGCGTAGGTCAGTTGCTGGAAATCCATCATTGGAGGAATGTCACGGCCAAAAGGCCATGGTTGTTTACCCCTGCTTTCGGCGGACATAGAAGCCTACCGCTGCAACCACTCCGATAATCAAAACGCCAATGATGAGGAGTGGGGGCCCGCCACCACCGTTGTTGTCAACCGGTTCGGTGATGTCGAGGGGGACCTGGTAGGTGTCGGAAAGCACCGTGTCGCCGTCGGGTTCTTCGTACTGGAAGTCCATCTCGACGGGTCGCGGGCGAGCGGCCGCACCGCTGGCGACACTCATGTCGAAGGCGATGGTCGCCGACTCACCAGGTTCGAGGACAGGAATGTACGACTCGTCGGAGCTGGCCGAGACCGGGGCGTCGACGTACGCTTTAGCGTTGATGTTCCGCAGCGTTTTATCATAGCTGTTCGTGAGTCTGATCTCGACGGGTCCGCTCGCCCCGGCTGTCAGCGTCGCGTTCGTCCCAGTGACGGCGAAGACATCCTGCTGTTGGCCGACATCAAGCTGGTTGTTGAGCGTCTTACTGGAGACCTGTGCGCCATCCGCGTCCTCATAGTTGACCGTGAAGCCGAACTGGTAGGGCCCTGCATCGATACTTTCGGTCGCCGTCACGGGGAAGCGGACGGTCGCCGACTCACCGTTGGTGAGATCGCCGACCGGATACGTGGTTCGCTGTGGTTCCAGCCCGGTCGCCGGCGCCTGGAATTCGATGACCGCGTCATCGACAACCCCCGTTCTGAGCTTCGTGATCGTTGCAGTGACGTTCCCCTCTTCGCCCGCGCGGAGCGTACTCGAAGCGTTTTCGAGGCGGAACAAGTCGCGCTCTTCGCCAATAACGACTTCTGACGTGAGAGAGTCACTGCTGAACTGTGACCCCGTCCGGTCTTCGTAATCGACAGTAAAGCCGAACTGATACGGTCCCGAGTCAGTGTCATTCGGCACGGTGACTGGGAAGCGAACCGTGGCGGACTCGCCGGATGGGAGGTCGTCAATGGGGAAGGAAGTCCGCTGGAGTTGCAGTCCTTGGTCAGCGGCCTGGATATTCACGACAGGGTCGATAGCTGTCCGTGGGCCAGTGTTGGTGACTGTCGCGGTGACATTGCCGTCTTCCCCGACGTACAGCGACCCGGAGACACCGGCGATGCTAAAGCGTTCGCCCGACTGGATATCCCCACCGAGCGTGATCGGGTCGGCCGAGCCTGCGAGGCCATTCGGCGTTTTATACTCGATCGAAGCCTGAATCGAATATTGATCAACAGAGGGTGCGGAGGACGAGAGGATGCGAACGGATGCATTATACGATTCGTCGGGCGCTAATTCGGGGATATAGATGTTCGTTTGACTCTGTGAGGAGCCACCACTGGCCTGGGCTTGGGATTGTGAGCCGCCAGAGAATTGAACGGCGGGATTTTGCGAGGTGAGCCCAACGGTAACTTCCTCGGCACGTTGCGTCCCCGTGTTGGTAATCGAGAAGTTGATGTAATCCGAACCACCCGAGTGGATTTGGCTTGCGCCGTCGTCTGAGAGTGAGAACGCTGGCCGCTCGCCGACAACGATCCTGGGGGTTTTGGTCTCGGCTTCCGTGTAGTCGACGTTCTCGATGTTCGAGTAGCCCGATTGTGTCACCTCGTAGTTGACGATGCCAGTGTAGGCGTATTTGATGTCGACAGGCAGTTTATACGAGCCTGGCTCGAGATCCTCGCCGGTTTCGACGGTAAACACTGCCTCGCTGACGCCGCCACTTTGTAGCGTCCCTAACGTGACGGTGCCTGATTTGATGTTGATCGGTGCATCGATCTCGCTTTCATCGATAGAGACGCGGACGTTGCGGGCGGTTTCGACCCGCTGAACGAACTGTTGTGGGCCCGAGCGAGACACCTCGCCAGCGTTCGAGAGCGAGATAGTCACGTCACGCTCCTCACTCGGTTCGAGCTGATTCCCTTGGATGTTCGCGGAGATATCCGGGCTTCCAATCACCTGTTCAACTTGCCCTGCAACGGGGATCGCAGTGAGAGCAACGGAGCTAACGAGCAAACATATCATCAGGAGCTCTGCTACTGGTGGCACTTTCGACCTGAATGAGGGCATGTGATTAACTAATCGATTAGTGCATTCGCTCATATGCCTTTTGCATTTTGCAGGCGGAACCGACCGGATGCCCTAGAGACTTGAGAAGGAGGCTCACAGCGGTACCAGCGTGGAAGTCCACGGCCTCAGCCGTTGGTAGCCGGCGGGAGCACAAAACATATACCCACATAATCGGATCGCTCTATGTATGATAACGAAAGATCAGTCCGGTGCAGTCATTTTTGCCGTTTTACTCTGTCTTTCCGCTCTTTCGCCTACCGCTCTAGGGTCTTCAATTTCAGCTCAGGAGGTGGATGCGAAGATCGATCAAAATATAATTCAGGAAGAAATTGGAGATGTTGCAACAATACCGATTTCGCTCACAGAGGGGAGTGATGCATCGCTAGCCATCTACGGGGCAGGTATTGAATACAACGTCACCGTCCACGATACGGATTCGGATGGAAACATAACTGTCTATCTTAACACTCATACATTCAATGAGGGGTCCGGAGGAGGGTTCTCGGTTGCAACGGGCGATTCACTCAAGTCTGTGAATAAATCATCATACGCACCGTTAGCACAGGGCAGGTATACACTCGTTTTGTCGGCGGGTAGCACCCGGCAGGACACATCGGCCCTTGAGTTGCAGACTGGTAGGTTCAGGGATGGTGTGCTCCGTGCAACACCACAGGATGTCCCGTCAAATACGACTGCAATAGTCAAGAATTCGCATCCAGTGGATAATACAGTTGCATACGGCGATACTGCGGTTGTTGAATTTACCGCCGAAGGAATCAACGGTATCGCGAACTTCACCAATCCTCCTGGAAGACAGCAGATCTACACGCAGCGAGATCCAACTGGAAACTCGTCCACTCATACAGCCACGTTCTCAAATCCGAGTTCTGAGATGCAATTTTCGTCTCTTTCGGTTACATACGAGGATCGACAGAGGAGCATCCCAGAACTGTCTAATGCCAATATTACGCACTTTGGTATCGATGTCGATGATAACGGTCAAATCGACCGCGATCTACAATCGGCTATCAGTGCAGCTACGATCTCTGAGAATACGATTTCTCTCGAGCTATCGGAAACAATTGAGCTCCCTGCAGACGGTGACGTACTAATTCAGTATGGAAACATAACGGATCCTGATACGTCGGGTCAGTACCCGGTGACCGTACAAGTCGGTTCAGCCGTTCAGTCTGGAAGCATCTCGTACGGGATGGCTGGGCTCGGTGAGTTCGGTAATGGTGTCGGCGTCGACGTAGAAAGCACAATGTCGACACCGATTGTTGAGCCGATGGCATATCAGTATCTTAGCGATAGCAATGACAAGGTCTACCTCTTATTCAATACCTCTCAGTTTACCCAACCGCGGAACGCTACTATTGATGTTACGCTTTGGAAACAAACAACGAAAGGAACTGAGGCCGAGCGATCCCGCAGTATCTCTACTAGCTTTCGAATAGTTAATCGAACCGCTACTGTGGATGTGACAAACAAGTCGACTTGGAATGTTAGCGAGTCCAAGGCGCCTGTGTCGGGAGAAACTACACTCGCTCCGGGAACCGAAATTACAGTTGAACTTCGAACTGAGGGGGACTCTCGCGAACTCTTAACCCGGTATACAACTGTCGGGAAAAATCGGACCTTCACCACACAATTTGACCTCTTCAACCAAATCCGCGAAGGTACAATCAGCATCATCGTAAAACACCGGGAAGAACGAATTAGCAAGATATACCGGCTGATATATAATTAGCCGTGCTCTTGTTTTCTATACTTTGGTTACATTATTGACCCCCCAATCGACTAATCTTCCACTGTTGACATCCTCCTCCGCCTGAAGGCGGAGGAATCCCGACCGCAGTTGGGATATTAGGGTTTGCAGTCTACCACTTGTGCCTGCGGTTGGAATCCGCTGGACAAGTCATACAGGTAGACTCCGGGCTGTGCCAACCAGCCGGTACTCCTATCTCCACCTAAATCGGGTGCAGACTCGGAGTTACGTTGGTTCAAGTCGAGACGGATGTTCTCCGCCCCGTTCACGTCGGCGTTGAACGCCGAGTCACACGCCACACACACGTACAGACCGTGTTCAACACGCTGGCTGTCGTCTTCCCTACCGCACACGCAACACGTCTTGCTCGTGTTGCGTTCGGATACTTCTACGACCTCGATTCCCTCGACCTTTGCCTTGTATTCGAGAATCGAGCTGAAGCGGTCGAACGCCCACCCGTGCAAGTCGAGGTTCCCGTGCCGACCCCAGTTCTTCGACTCGCCGTTCTCGTCATCGCGGACGCCCTCCAAGTCCCCGACGTTGATGCGCCCAACTCCTTTCTCAACACACCGTTTAACGATGTGTTTCGCCAAGGAGTGGAAGAAGTGTGTACGACGTTCCGACCACTTGTGATGTAGTCGCGTGGCTCTGTCGCCACTCGAGTCGTCGCACTTGGCGATCTCCTTCGGGAAGTAGTATCCGTCCTGTTTCAGGCGGTTGCCGGGGTACAGGTCGGCGTCATCGGTGCTGTATGCGACGGCGGCGAAGTTGCTGATGCCGAGGTCGATACCTGCTGTCTCGTTGCCGGGAGCGTTGGGCGTCTCAAGTTCGTCTTGACAAACGAGGTGGAGTTCCCACCGCTCCTTCTGCTGGTCGTAGACGGCCCTAACTTGTTGCAGGTTCTCGACCGTGACGCCGGGACGTGTTTCGTACTCGACAAGGATGTATTCCCACGCTTTCGGGTGTTCCTTGTGATTCGCGCCCTTCGAGAGGCGAACACGGTTGTTCTTGGTGTCGTGGCGGATACCATTCTGTTTCCACGTTACCGTTGAATGTGGGTGTTCTTCGTGGACGCGGTTGCCCTGTTGGTCGTAGTAATTTTTCTTGCGGTAGCCGGGCGGATTCGCTCGGTCGTCGGACTTCCGCTTACCGTACCACGAGTTGAAGGCTTCAGCGAGTTCCTCCAGAACCCGCTGACTGGACTGCGAATGCAGTCCCTTGGGCCGTGTTTAGACGCTAGTAAGAGCGGTTGAGAACACTGATTCCCGAGTCCACAAGTCGGAGTTGTCGATGAGTATCGGCAGTTTTCGAGCCGAGGTCAGTCTGATCAGCCTGGATTGGTTGCAGTAGCCGGGCAATTCGGTACGAGGAAGCAAATAGACGAACCGAACCACTGGCGTCTGTTCATCCCTGATCGAGACACAGGCTTTCAACGGCCTGTAATTCGGCGTCTAAACAAGGCCGTCCCTTGTACTTTGGATGGGTCTTCAACTCGTCTTTCAACGCCTCGTGGTCGGGAATCTCGCCCGTCTCCTCCCAGACTTCTCGGGAGTGGTAGTTGGCGACGTTCCAGAGCTTGCTGGCACTCCACCCGTGCCGGTCAAGCGACTCCGCGACCTGCGAGTGGTTGTGGATTTTCGCTCGATGGGTGCGGTGGACTTCCAGCATTCAGAACGCCTGTATAATTGCTTATACTCTCTTCTTTTGTAAATATTGGTGTTTGGGGCGATGGAATACCCGGCCTTGCTATTGGTGGTGGACTGTGGACTGGGTTTTCGGATTCATCCCGCGCCGAAGGCGCGGGTATTCTCCTTGCTCTCTATAAATCGTCGATAAGCTCATCAATGATCGAGTGAACGCGCTCGGTAGCATCATCACGATTCGTCGTCACACGTGTGTATATTCCCTGTTTGAGAAGGAAGAGGATGTGATCAGCGGTTCGCTCTGGATTGACCGGTCGGAACTGATCGCGTTCAATTCCAGCGCGAATTGTTTTGGTGAATATCTCTTTGAGTCTCAACTCGATCTCTGTCGTTTCCCTACGGAAGTCGTCATCCCAGATCGCGTGTGTCCATAATTCTACGAACATTCGGGAAATTGCAGTTCTCATATCGGTTGAAGAGTCTGGCAGTATGTCATTTTTGTCTTCGGTCTGAAGTACATGATCAACCATTTCGCGTAGCTCCTGTTCAGGATCTGTAATCGGTCGGTCACCTCGTCCATCTACGAAAATATCGACAAATGTCTCCAACATCGAGAATAAAAGGTCATCTTTACTATCATAATAGTGGTATATGATGGAAGGGTTCTGTCCTAATTCGTTGCCGATATCCGTCAGTGAGAGATCCGCATATCCGTGTTTGACGAGCGCCCGAAATGCGGCTTCTCTAATTCGGTGTTCCGTCTCCGATGCGTTACCCATTATAAACCAAATCGGGTACTCATTCACAAGAGGTTTCCGCTCTCCTGACATCCTTCCACAGCTAAAGCCGTGGGGTTCCCCACTAAGGGTTGCACCCACGGATACGGTGAGGTTCGCAGATTCGTCGTCACGGTAGACGATGACCTGCGTTTCGGGCTGTGCCAGTCCGCCCCCGCCTCGGACAGAAGGCTTTGAGAACTTGTCCAAGGCTCGTTTGCCGATGTTCAGCGCACCATTCTTGTCTGCATTATAGTACAGAAGGAGAACGGACGCGCCGTGAGAATGCTCAAGTGGAAACCGCCTCGGGAGTATCGGTCGCTCACCTACAACCAGTCCGGCTTCAAACTCAAGAATACGAGTGGTCGGCCTGTCCTGTGGTTGAGCAAAATCGGAGAGGTTCCGATTCACCTCCACCGAGATCTTCTTGAGAGCGCGACCATCAAGCAGGTCACGTCAAGCAGGAACCTACAGGCGAGTGGCACGCTACGTTCGGCATCGACGTGGACAAAGAAACACCCGAAAAACCGGAGAACCCCGAGAAGGTCGTCGGTATCGACGTGTGGATTCTCACGTACGCCCATGACACCGATGGAACTGCCATTGGGAGTCCTGACTTCAGCGAAGAACGTGACCGACTCGAACGCGCTCAATGCGACCTCTCACGGAAGGAACACGGGTCGAACAATTGGGAGGAACAGCGGAAGTTGTGGCTGAACGGCACGCCGACCTGAAGCGCAAGCGTCGAGACTTCCTCAACAAGTTGTCAAACTACTATGCCCGCGAGTACGATCTCGTGGCCGTGGATGACTTGGACGCGATGGGCTTGGTTAAACTACCAGGCAACTCTCGTAACCGAGCCGGGGCCTCGTGGGGGATGTTCCTGCGAATGCTCGAATACAGCGCGAGCGCGAAGAAACGCATTTCGTTACCGTGGACTCGAGAGGGACAACCAAGGAGTGCACGTCTTGTGGTGTCGAGACGGACAAGCCGTTGTGGGTGTACGAGCATTCGTGTCTCCTGCGGGTTCGAGGCGGACAGGGACGCGAACGCAGCGTGGAACATCCGTTCTCGCGGTCTTGAAAAAGTAGGAGTGGTTCACTTCGAATCAACGCTTGTGGAGACTGCGCTCCCTGTAGACACCGTTGTGTCTGCAAAGCCCGTCGTGGAAACAGGAAGCCCCACCCTCACTGAGCGAACCGCGTCAGCGGTGAGCGAGTAGGGTGGGGTAGTTCACGTGACAGACCACCGTACAAAGGGTAGGAATCGGCCGGAACGGAGCGGATTCCGAACCGTTCTTTGACAGCGGCCTGTCCGCCCACGTAACGAGGTCGTTCGAAAATCGCAGATTTTCGTGATCACGAGAGACGGAGTCTCTCGGACGGCAGTATCTGAAAGGGCAGGCGATGAACGTATATCGTCGAAGAGTGTGCCGACATGCTGACTGCTCGAAGCGGACCAGACGATACCTCCAACTCTGCCAACGCCTGCTGGCGTCCCCGTGAGAGTGTCATAGAACGGTTCGTATACCCTGTTCGTCGCTCCCTCGATCCGTTCAGTACAGAAGAAAGACGTATCGCCCAGCACAGGAGTCACTCTATCACGCGCTCGCGCTCGGTCGTCTGCTGCTCCAGTTCTTCCGTTTTGATGAGCTGGTCGAGACGCTGCTCAAACGCTTCGTCATCAAGTTCACCTTCCGCATACCGTCGCCGAAGCGTTTCAATTGGCGTTTCGTTCGCTTCGTCTGTCCGCTGACCGTCCTGTAGACTGTCCACAGGGGCCGCATTCGCCTGACGAACAACCCCTCGTACCAATTGTCCGGCGACACCAAGCGTTACAGTACTGAGCAAGAGGAACAAGAGTCCTGCCGCGACGTTTCCAGATAGTCCAACGAGTCCGAGTACGAGTGCTGGGACACCAATCAAACAGGCGACGATGGCAGTCGCAGTTCGACCGGCGGGACTTTGGGGGGCATATTGGTGGACCAATTCAAACATAGTTGTTTCGTAACTAGTTCACAACTTAAGTATCTCGGAAACGGGACAAGGATTCGATCAAGGAACGAATTTAAGATTTGTGTAGAGAGATAGGACATTGGTCAACGCGCACGCGCACTGAGTAGGTAATTCATCCCCGACAGTCGTGAAATTAGTCTCCTTGGGGGCGGTTCTATGACACCCTGACCCCCGGCAAAAACAACATCGGGACGCCATACACGGTCAAGAATAGGGGTCTGGTCACTTGGCAGGGCCAGCAGTCCACCGGCTCGATACCGAGGGATTATCGTGCCCGAACGGGCTGGTAGTCGGTGACTGGACTCCAAACCTGACACTCCCACCGCTCGGGAGCCCTCCGCGGTTACGCGGAGGAGGATGTTACCGTGGTTTCGGATAGAAACTGAATCCTGTCCTATTGCAGTGCTGGACGGAGACGCCCCAATAGATCGGAGTCAAATTCGTATACTCGTTCCCAGAGCAATATTGCTGGTGGGAGCGCAATTACTGCCATTAGGAACGAATAGATGACACTCAAAGCGATCAGAACTCCGAAGTTGCCGAGGATTGGGGTGATCGCTAGGGCAAGTGCGCCAGTCCCCAGAGCAGTAGTCAACATACTTCCAAATAGCGCTCCGCCAGTCCCTGTCAGTGTCGTCATCATTGCCTCATGTGCATCTGTTGTTGCATCGTATTCGTCAATGAATCGATGGGTCGTATGCACTGAATAGGCGATCCCAACCCCAATCGAGATCGACAGGATCGTTGCTGTGAGAGCATTTAGTGTGATGCCCATATACCGCATCGTTCCAAGCAAGAATGCAATTGCAACCAATATCGGGAAGACATTCACCACACCGAGTAACGGTTTCCGTTCTAAGGCACCGTATACAATCACGAGGAACGCGGCAGTCAATCCGATTGCTAAACCGAGTCCTTGAATAGCTGACTGGAAGATGCGATCCATTACCGTTGAGCGAACAATAACGCCCCCAGTGGCCGTCGCTTCGGTCCGGAACTTCTCTGCGAATTCGGCTCCAGCAGCGGCGGCCTCCGATTGTGATGCATCGGTGTCAACCGTATATTCGACCTGCACGGCTCGATAGTCTTCAGTGAGGTACCGTTCAGCCTGAGAACCGGCTGAGGATGCGAACAACTCATCGTAAATGAGGCCGAGGTTTTGATCAGGGATCCCATTGTCATTCTTGTCGTTCCGATTTACAAGTGCGGCGAAGTCATCGTTTTCGTTCGCATGAGACTTAATGACGGTCACAATGCTTTGTGACTGTGCCTGTCCACCAGGTCCAACTGCAAGTGATTCCGGCGGGTTATCGTTTGGGGCTGCAAGAGCCTCAAGTGCGTGATCTTGCTTGAAGTTCCCCTCGATATACAATTTTACAGTATCACCCTGATTACTGGTGAACTTCTCATCCAAGAGGTTGATCGTCTCTGTAATCGTATACTCTCCTGGGCTGAATGGCTCTGGTAATTCCGTGAGATACGCTGGGACCTCCTCAGGTGGCAAGAAGTCCTCGTTCTCGAATGATGTTCCGACACCAGATCCATACGCACCCATGAAGGCACCTCCTAGGAGCAAGACTAAAACAATCAGCGTCGGAGCGTATCGGCTGACCTGTGCAGGAAATGCCAACACTCGTCCGAGGATTGATTCATCTGACGCTATCGGGGAAGAGTTGAAGTCAGGAATCCCGAGACGTTTCCGTATATCGTCGCTCACCAACTTGGCTGCAGGTAAAAATAATCCGAAGATAAGGAATGTGAAGACAATTCCAATTGCTGAGGCGATCCCCAGGTTCCGGATCGGTGCCAGGTCAGACACAACGTTTGCACCGAACCCGAATACTGCGGTCACAGTAACGATGATGAAAGCGACCATGAGCTGGCTGTTCGCTTCTCGCATCGCTTCAACCGCTTCAAACCCGCGTTCTGTCTCTTCTCGATAGCGGTTAATGATGTGGATGCCAAAGTCAACCCCAACAGCAAGCAGTAACACTGGAACTGAAATCATCTGTTGACTGAACGGAATTTTGGCATACCCGAGGAAGCCGAATGTCCAGATGATCGTCATCACGAGCGCAATCAACCCTAACACGACGTCAATCGGATCACGATATGCAACTACTAAGAAGAATAGTAGCAATAGAATTACTACTGGCATTACAACGAGGAGAGAATCCGACATCGATTGGGTGATCTCAGATTGAGTCGTTCCAGACCCGAAAGCGCGAATATCGCTCGGCGCATCCTCAGCGATCGCTTGGATCTCGGTTTGGACAGCAGTCAGGCCATTATCACCGAAATTCTCGGGAAAGTCATGCGATATCGTGGTGATTGACCCAGATGCCGAAGCACTGGTCGGATTGAAATCGTCCGCTAACGAGCCAGTAAATCGGGAATTCTCTTCGAGTTCTCGAATAGCCTGCTCGATTGCAGAGGGGGGTTCACGCTCGAGCGTCTCCCGGTATTCTTCCGGCGTCGTTGCCGACGGATTCAGGGTCTGTGCGAGAAGGGGAACAGGCCCACTTGCCGCCTCCATCCGAAGATCAGGCCGTGAGGCAACGCGTTCAAGGACGCGAGCTTCCCGGATCAGTGACTCTTTCGCCAAGACGTTCTCGTCGGTTCGGATGAGTTGTGTCGTGGTTTGCGTATCTGTCTGAAACGGTTCTTCGAAATTCCGATTGATGTTATCTAGCGCTTCTTGTTCTGGAAGTCCCTCCGTAAACGCATCAAGCCCTCCGGCGTTCACCTGAATAGCTCCTAATCCGCCGATGAAGCCCCCCGTGAGAAGCAAGAATACGAGGATAACTGTCCGTGGCCGCTCCACGATAACAGTGTTGAGACGGTCTATTGCCGTTTCAACTCCGTCCGAGAATGACATTCAGTTAAACCTCCGGTAGGCAACTACTGCACCCCCGACGCCAATTACACCCAGCACCAAGATTAGTATCGCAGATGGACCACCACCGCTGTTGTCAACCGGTTCGGTGATGTCGAGGGGGACCTGGTAGGTGTCGGAAAGCACCGTGTCTCCGTCGGGTTCTTCGTACTGGAAGTCCATTTCGACGGGTCGCGGGCGAGCGGCCGCACCGCTGGCGACACTCATGTCGAAGGCGATGGTCGCCGACTCACCAGGTTCGAGGACAGGAATGTACGACTCGTCGGAGCTGGCCGAGACCGGGGCGTCGACGTACGCTTTAGCGTTGATGTTCCGCAGCGTTTTATCGTAGCTGTTCGTGAGTCTGATCTCGACGGGTCCGCTCGCCCCGGCTGTCAGCGTCGCGTTGGTCCCAGTGACGGCGAAGACATCCTGCTGTTGGCCGACATCAAGCTGGTTGTTGAGCGTCTTACTGGAGACCTGTGCGCCATCCGCGTCCTCATAGTTGACCGTGAAGCCGAACTGGTAGGGCCCTGCATCGATACTTTCGGTCGCCGTCACGGGGAAGCGGACGGTCGCCGATTCACCGTTGCTAAGATCGCCGACTGGATACGTGGTTCGCTGCGGTTCCAGCCCGGTCGCCGGCGCCTGGAACTCGATGACCGCGTCATCGACAACCCCCGTTCTGAGCTTCGTGACCGTTGCGGTGACGTTCCCCTCTTCGCCCGCACGGAGCGTACTCGAAGCGTTTTCGAGGCGGAACAAGTCGCGCTCTTCGCCAATAACAACTTCTGAGGTGAGAGAGTCACTGCTGAACTGTGACCCCGTCCGGTCTTCGTAATCGACAGTAAAGCCGAACTGATACGGCCCCGAGTCAGTGTCATTCGGCACGGTGACTGGGAAGCGGACCGTGGCGGACTCGCCGGATGGGAGGTCGTCAATGGGGAAGGATGTCCGCTGGAGTTGCAGTTCCTGGTCAGCGGCCTGGAGATTCACGACGGGGTCGATAGCTGTCCGTGGGCCAGTGTTGGTGACTGTCGCGGTGACATTGCCGTCTTCCCCGACGTACAGCGACCCGGAGACACCGGCGATGCTAAAGCGTTCGCCCGATTGAATATCTCCACCGAGCGTGATCGGGTCGGCAGAGCCTGAGAGCCCATTCGGCGTTTTATACTCGATCGAAGCCTGGATCGAATACTGGTCGACAGAGGGTGCGGAGGACGAGAGGATGCGAACGGAGGCGTTATACGATTCGTCGGGCGCTAATTCGGGGATATAGATGTTCGTTTGACTCTGCGAGGACCCACCACTGGCCTGGGATTGCGAGCCGCCGGAGAATTGGACGGCGGGATTTTGCGAGGTGAGTCCAACGGTAACTTCTTCGGCACGTTCGGTCCCCGTGTTGGTAATCGAGAAATTGAGGTAATCCGAACCACCGGAATGGATTTGGCTTGCGCCGTCGTCCGAGAGCGAGAATGCGGGCCGCTCGCCGACGACGACTCTCGGCGTTTTCGTCTCGGCTTCCGTGTAGTCGACGTTCTCGATGTTCGAGTAGCCCGATTGTGTCACTTCGTAGTTGACGATGCCAGTGTAGGCGTATCTGATTCGGACGGGCAGTTTATACGAGCCTGGCTCGAGATCTTCGCCAGTTTCGACGGTAAACACTGCCTCGCTAATGCCGCCACTTTGGAGCGTCCCCAACGTGACGGTGCCTGATTTGATATTGATCGGTGCATCGATTTCGCTTTCATCGATAGAGACGCGGACGTTGCGAGCGGTTTCGACCCGCTGAACGAACTGCTGGGGGCCCGAGCGAGACACCTCGCCAGCGTTCGAGAGCGAGATAGTCACGTCACGCTCCTCACTCGGTTCGAGCTGATTCCCTTGAATATTCGCGGAGATATCCGGGCTTCCAATTACCTGTTCAACTTGCCCTGCAACGGGGATGGCAGTGAGAGCAACGGAACTAACGAGCAAAAATACCATGAGAAGCTCTGCTACTGGTGGCACCTTCGACCTGAGTCGTCTCATGCGTTAATTAATCGGTTGGTTAATCTAATATAGTTCTTTTGAATCTGTGTATGCTCTTTCCCTGTGAACTACCCCTGCCTATATGGCCTTAACCACACGTCCATGGGAGATTCAACATCGGCGCTGGGTTCGCGGCTTCCCGAGTAACAATCAGAATAGTAACTGATCATACTACGCATGTAGTCATCAATGATTAGTCAGTAGACGGTAAACGAATAGGCGACGTTCCGCCGGGTTCTACGGGTGTGGAGAGCGCGGCCGGAACGGCGAGAGAACACCGCCAGCGCCTCGATCAGTGGCAACTGGCAGGGACCGATACATATGTCACGACCGATCACGCCACAGGCGTCGTCTCCGGTGCACGGGCCGCCGGGTGGGGACGATGGGTGCAACGAACTGGACCGCACGACGGTTCACGAACTACTGAGCAACGAGCGGCGGATGCGAGTACTGGAACTGCTGGGAGGGGAACAGACGTGGGACCTCTCGGACCTCGCCGAGGAAGTTGCGGCGGCCGAAACCGGCGAGCGGCCGCCCCCGAGGAACAAACGCCAGAGTGTTTACGTGACGCTCCACCAGACGCACCTGCCGAAGCTCGCCGACCACGGCGTCGTCGACTACGACTCCGAGCGCAAGACCGTCACGGTGGAGCCGCGGGGCCTCTCCATCGTCGGCTCGGAACGCGAGAGGACGGACGCAGGGGAGACGGAGGGGTCGGACGGAATGGAGTCGCCGGATCCGGTTCGCCTGGAATGGAGTATCGCCGTCGCCGCGGTGGGGCTCGTGCTGGCCGTGGTCGACCCGTCGGCCTGGACGCCGACGCCCGCGGTGCTCGACGGTGTCTACGCGGAGCTGTCGCTGTTCGCGGTGTTGCTCGTACTGGTCTATCAGAAGGGACGACACGGCTGACCACGCGAACGGTCCGGAAACCGCCGGAGGTGTGGCTGGGCGGCTCGACGGGTCACGGTCAGTCGGTGAGTGCCCACAGGACGAACCAGCGTCGGTTCCAGAGCTGATAGCTCGTCGAGACGGCGACGGCGAGCAGCATGACCGTGATCAGAAAGACGGGGTCGAGCCGCACGAACACCGGGAACTCCAGTTCGGCGCTCAGCAGGACGACCAGCCCGATCGTCGCCAGCGCGCGGTAGAACGACGCCCAGGTGATCCCGTACGGCGAGACGACCTCCATGTAGATGTCGACTTCGCGAGCGGACTCGTCGAGCGTGACCGTCTTCCGGTCTTTGTCGTAGACGACGATGCCCTCACGGTCCAGTTTCGGCAGGTGCGTCTGATGGAGGGAGTTGTACACGCTTTCGCGGAGGTCGGTCGGTGGCGGCGACTCGCCCGACTCCCCCTCCGCGATGGAGACCGACAGCTCGCGTAGCGAGACCGACCCGATGGTCCGCTGGAGATGCGTGAGTACCGCTCGCCGCCGCTCGTTCCTGAGAACGTCGTGGATCTGTTCCTCGGCTAACGACTGCGTGTTTCGTAACGTACCCATACCCTTCCCGAGGGGGACCACTCCCTCCTCCTGCTTAATTATCGACCCGCTTTGCCGAATTCACGCCCTACAGCCCTCTGTAGCCCCGATATATCGGAGCGGCTTATCGAGTGGTTTACGACCGAACCCGTCGTTTCGGACGGCTCAACAGTCGGTTAAACCCCGTCAGTAACTCGCTTTACCGCGACCGTACCCCGCCCGAAACCGTTCGCAGACGTGTCGAACTCCCGGGAAACCGACTCCGTCCTGCCGTCCGCGGGGTCGATCCGTCCGTCGGCGCCACGGTCGCGTCACCTGAACCCGTGGTTAAGCCGCCAAACGACACCATTGGGGAGACAATCGCCGATTGTTTCCGACCAACGGCACGTTCGAACCCGTCGAACGAGACGATTGATAAAAAATCCGGTAATTACCTATGGGGTGTCCCGATGTGGGTCGTAGCAAGCCCGTCCCGTCCCGCGGAACGGGTGGAGAAAACTCATGTCAGACAAGGAATTCGGACTGTCCCGCCGGCAGATGCTCGCCGGGCTCGGCACCATCGGTGTCGCGTCCGCGGGCGCCGGTCTCGGGACGACGGCGTTGTTCAGCGACGAGGAATCGTTCGAGGGCAACTCGGTCACCGCAGGGACGCTCGACATGAGCGTCACCGCGTCGGTCGAGGCCGCAAACGAGTACTGGGCCGAGCAGGTCGACCTGGCCGAGCTGGAGGCGACCGCCGACGGCGATGCGGTCACCGGCATCCAGGTCTCGGACGTCAAGCCCGGCGACTGGGGTATCATCTGCTTCGAGTTCGAGGTCGGCGACAACCCCGGCTACATCCGCACGCGCGCGGAGGGACGCGAAACCGGCGAGAACGGCTACACGGAACCCGAACCGACCGACGGCGAGGCCGAGAACGACCCCGATGACGACGACGGCGCGGGCGAGCTGCAGGACTTCATGCTCGCCGAGGTCTACCAGAACTCTGTCGACGCCAACAGTGACGACCCCCGAGACTACGTGGAGAACCTCGATCCCGTCACTCCCGAGGGATCGACGCTACAGGAGACCTACGACACGTTCTCCGGTGGCGTGATCATGCGCGACGGCGACGGCGAGCCGCTCGAGGTCGGGTCGGACCCCGAGGAGGGCACTCCCGACGGCCCCGGCTCGGCGGAGTGGTGTCTCCTGCTGTACGTCCCCGAGGACGTGGGCAACATCATCCAGAGCGACACGCTGTCGTTCGACCTCGTGTTCGAGGCCGAGCAGGTCCGCAACAACGACGTGCCGTTCGACGGCGACAGCGCGGTCAGCGAGACGGCGACGCCCGAGCCCACGGCGACGCCGGACCCGACTTCGACCCCCGAAGGGACCGCCACGCCCGAGTGACCCTCGGGTAACCGTTCCCCCGACCCCACATACCCCTGCGACTCCGGTCGCGCCCGCGGACAGCGCGACCGCTCCGGCGGCCACAGCCGCCGGGACCCGCGTCGGCGCTCGTCACCGCGACGACGGCGGTTCGACTCCGCCGGCGGGCTTCGCCCGACACTCGGGTGTAGTAACCATGACCGGAGACAACGACTCGACCGACGGCGTCCGCTTCACGCGGCGCTCGCTGCTCGCCGGACTCGGCACCATCGGTGTCGCCGGCGCCGGCGCGGGCCTCGGGACGACGGCGCTGTTCGGCGACGGGGAATCGTTCGCGGACAACCAGCTGAGCGCGGGCGCGCTGAACCTGCGCGTCACGGTGGACAACATCGCCCACAGTACCCCCACCGTCCGGGACAACACCGAGATCACGCCGAAGGACACGGCCGACGGCGAGGCGGTCACGATCGCGGTGTCCGACCTGAAACCGGGCGACTGGCTCCTCCTGGAGTGGAACCCGGAGGTGATCGCCAGCCCGGGATACGTGCGGGTCACTTCCGTCGACGAGGACTACTCGAACACCGAGGGCCGAACCCCCGAGTCCGAGACGGACACCGACTCGCCGGGCGACCTCGGCGACGTGCTCCTCTCGACCATATGGGCGTCGTACGAGGACCTCAGCGGCGGGATCAGCCGGGGGGACCTCACCGGGCTCGATACGACGACTGACAACGAGGACACCGGCCTCGCCGACTGGGAGCTGCCGGATCTGGACGGCGTGACCGCCAGCGGCGCTCACTACACGACGATGAACGAGGCCCACGAGGTCTACCGGTCTGGCGTGGTGCTCCGCGACGGAAACGGCGAGCCGCTGACGGTCGGGAGCAACTCCGAGGCCGCCTGGTTCTACCAGCTGCTCGAACTGCCGATCCGCGTCGGCAACGACGTGCAGGGCGACGAGGTGTCGTTCACCTTGCGGTTCGACGCAGAACAGACCCGAAACAACGAGACGCCGTTCGACGGGGCGTGACAGCGGGATGACCGACGGTACTCACGCGAGCGCCCGCGGATCGCGGCGGCGGTTCGACTCCGCCGGTGGGCCTGCCCCTGACGGGGTGGTACGATGACCGACGAACCGATGGAACTCTCACGGCGGAAACTGCTGGGCGGGCTCGGCGCGATCGGACTCGCGAGCGCCGGCGCCGGACTGGGTACGTCCGCGCTGTTCAGCGACGAGGAATCGTTCGAGAGCAATACGTTCGCGGCGGGCGAGCTCGACCTCAAGGTCGACTGGGAGGAACACTACTCCTACCCGCAACGCTACGGGTTCGACGACCCCGCGGCGGACCTGGACGTGACCCGGATCGAACCGGAGGACGACGGCTACGTCGGCCTCCCGGACCCCGAGAGCCCCGCGGTCTGGGTCGCCGAAGACGATCTCCCGGCGTACATGGACAACACGTCGATCGAGTCGTTCCCCGACCCGAACGACGACGGGGTCCAGGAGATGCAAGACGGGGAATTCGCCTACTCCCCCTGCCGGGACGGCGCCGACCTCGACGAGCACTTCGACCCGGTCGGCGGGCTGCGGACGACCAACGCGGACACGCTGGTCGACGGCGAGGTCGAACCGCTGGTCAGCCTCGACGACGTCAAACCCGGAGACTTCGGGGAGCTCACGCTGAGCTTCCATCTCTGTGACAACCCCGGCTACGTCTGGTTGCGGGCCCGCGGCGTCTCCGAGTCCGAGAACGGTCTCACCGGGCCGGAGGCGACCGTCGACGACAGCCCCGCCGACCCGGAGCTGGCCGAGCAGATCCGGACCGTCTGGTGGTACGACACCGACGGCAACAACGTCGTCGACGAATCGGTCGGCGCGGTCGACGTGATGATCGCGGTGGACACGTCGGCCTCGCTCAGCGATGACGACGTGGGCGCGCTCGAAACCGCGGCCAACGACCTCGCCGCCGACCTCGACGCGAATGCCGACGCCCGCGTGGGCGGCGTCTCCTTCGGGAACGACGTGAACGACTTCACCGCGCTCGCCGACGGACCGGTCTCCTTCTCCGGCCTCGACGCCGACGGGAGCACCGCGATGCCCGCCGCGCTCGACGTCGCCGCGGCCGAACTGGACGCGAACGCGCGCTCGGGCGCCGAGACGTTCGTCGTGCTGTTCACCGACGGCGGCCCGAACTACGAGAACCGGGAGTACTCGACGGGAGGGTACACCGTCGGGGGCGGCTACACTGGCGGGAACCCCGGAAACTCGACCGTCGACGACAGCGAGCTCGACGAGACCGCGGCCGTCGCGGACGCGATCCGCGGGGCTCACCGCATCCTCGCGGTCGGGATCGACGACGACAAGCGACCGACCGGCCGCGAGGCCGAGTCCGGCGTCCCGCTACTCTCGACGTACCTCCGCGACGACATCGCGGGGAGCCCGGGTGACTACTTCAGCAGCGACGACCCTGGCACCGTGTCGGGCGTCCTGAGCGCGATCACCGACGCGATCGCCATGGACGAGGAGGTGTTCCACCGTGGGACCCTCGCCGACGACCTGGCGGCGCTGTCCGACGGCGCGGGGATCCCGCTGGACGCGGGGCTGCAAACCTCCTTCGACGAGCTGTCGGACCCCGACGACAGCCCAGACCGCGAGTGCTTCCAGCCCGGCGTCAACCACTTCGTCGGGTTCGGCTGGTGGCTCCCGGCCGACGCCGGCAACGAGGTCCAGAGCGACTCCGTGAGCTTCGACTTCGGCTTCTACACCGAACAGTGCCGCGGCAACGACGGCGGCGGCACGAGCACCGTCGACGACGGCGGTGACGACGAGGGGGACGGAGACGAGGCGACCGCGACCGTGACGGCGCAGGGGTTCCCCAGTGACGACGACGGCGCGACCATCGAGACGGTCGACGTGGAGTTCCCTTTCGCCCTCTCAGGAGCGTCGGTCGACGACACGTCGTGGAGCGTCGGCCCCTCGGGCTCGGAGGTCGTCGCGATCGACGGGGACACCGTCGAGCTCGACTACCCCGACAACTCGAACACGTACACGTCGGACACCTTCCTGGAGCTGACGGTGAGCGGTATCGCGGCGCCGTCGGGGACCTACGACGTGGACTTCGTCTTCGAGGACGACGACAGCGCGGTCGACTCGACGGACCAGGTGACGATATAGCGGCGCGACGCGGCGACTCGCCCACTCGGAGCACGGCGGTTCGACTCCGCCGGTGGGTCTGCACCGGGAGACCGGTACGCACAATCATGATCCGGGATCACTCGCACCGTTCGGAAGACGGAAAGCCGTCGGCCGCGTTCGGCCGTCGAGACCGCCGTGCGGGGCGGTTCGACCCTCTACGCCGCGCGAGCGGCGGGCGGAGGTGACGACCGTGGCTTGCGTCCAGTCCGGAACGGGATACGTGCTCGTCGTCCCGCGAGTCGTCTGTCACCAGGGGCCGGGCCCGACGGAGCTCCCGCTGGCCGCGCTGGTCGCCGGGGAGACGGCGCTCGGACGACTCGCGGATGACGTGCTGGGGAGCGACCTGCTGCCGCGGGCGACGGCCGACCCCGACGGCTCGACTCCCGCGGAGCCGTCGGTGTCGCTCGACCCCGACACCGAGACGGTCTCGGACGCGCCGGGAGCTCTGGATGCATCGAAGGCGCTGGGGACCACGGACCCCTCGGAGACCGGCGAGGAGCCGGAACTGGCCGACCAGCGTCCCGGGATGGCGGCCGACGCCGGCGAGCGCGACTCCTTCGTCCTCGGCGTCCACGCCGCGTCGGTCGGCGACGGGGACCCGACCTCGCCCGCGTCGCTCGTCGGCGTCCGCGTCCTGGCGCCCGGGGAGTACCGCGGGGTACCGGTGCCGGTCTGGGAGGCGAACCCCTTCCCTATCTCCGCGCCGAGCGCGGTCGGTGAGCGTCCCCGAACGGAGTGGACCGACACCGGGCTCACGCCCGAACCCGGGGGCCGTCGGCGCATCGAGGTCACCGCGACACTGTGGGCTGACCTGGGCGGCGACGCCGAACGGTCCCGACCGCTGTACGACGGGCTCGGGTGGCCCGTGACCGACTCCCGAACCGTGACGTTCGGCCACGCCGGCGACGCTGGCTCGGACTGTTTCGAGGTCGCGAGGTGACCGCCGTGTCTCCGCAGGCCACGACTCCCGGACCGGGACGCGCCGGGCGACGGGGTGGTCGACCGTGACCGAAGACGACGGATCGCTGTCGCGGCGGGCCGTCCTCGCGGGGCTCACCTCGGCCGGCGCGGTCGCGGCGGCCGGCGCCGGCGTCGGGACGAGGGCGGTGTTCCGCGACGACGAGCGGGTCGAGGGGTCGGCCGGTAGCGGCGTCCTCGACCTCCGGGCGTCGTGGGCGAGCGGCGGAGTCGACGCCTCGTTCGGGACGGTTGGCGCGGTCGGCGACGGCGGGAGCGACGCGGTCGCCCTGTCGCTGGCGCCCGGAAGCAATCCGGCGTACGTCTGGGCCCGGACGCGGTGTCGGCGGTGTACCGAGATCGAGCGCAAACTCCGGGTCACGCTCTCGCTGGTCGCCGACGGGACCGAGACGCGGCTGTTCCGCGGACGACTCGGCGACGCCCGGTCGAACCTGGGCGACGGCGTTCGGCTCGACGGGTCGATCGCGCCCGGCGACGACTGGCGGCTGACCGTCGAGTGGGAGCTCCGCGAGCCGCTGACGGCCGACGCGACGGTCTCCGTCGACTTCGAGTTCTACGCAGTCCAGACGCGCAACGTCGCGGACCCTGAGGCCTTCGGCCCGGGATGGACCTGCTCGGCCGGGTGCGGCGACCGCCCGCCGGAGACGGCCGACATCAGCTGGGTCGGGTTCTGCGCGGCCTCGGACGAGCGGCTCCGCCCGGCGGATCTGCGCTTCGCGGTCGACGGGTCGGTCCTCGAACTGACCGACGCGCCGCCCGCTCTCGGGACGGTCCTGCTCAAGTACGGGACGAGCCTGGACGTCTTCGAGCGAGCCTCGCCGGGACGGTTCGTCGCCGGGGCCGGCGAAACGTACGACCAGCGCGGCCCCGGCTTCCCCGGGTCGGGCCGCTCGAACCCGACGCCGTGTCCCGGCGGCTGCGGGCTGAAGTACGACGTCGACGGCGACGAGTTCGAATTAAACGGGTGTGACAATGACTGAGAATTTCAGAACCAGAGTGCAGGCGCGGGTTGCATCGTACGACAGGTGGAGTCTCCTCAGGGCGGCGCTGGTGGCGTTGCTCGTCGCGGCGGTCGTCCCGTTCGTGGTCTTCGCGGTCCCGCAGGTCGTGGGCGCGGAGGCCAGCTACGTCGTCCTGAGCGGGAGCATGGAGCCGGCGATCAGCCCCGGGGACGTGGTGATCGTCGACGACGTGTCGCCGGCGACCGTCTCGGTGGGGGACGTGATCACGTTCGGCGGCGGCCCGACCGAGCCGCCGACGACCCACAGGGTGATCGGCGTCGAGCGGGAGGCCGGTGAGCTCGTCTTCGAGACGAAAGGCGACAACAACCAGGCGCCGGACCCCGAGCGGGTGTCGACCGGCGAGATCGCCGGGCGAGTGATGGAGCCGTCGTTGCCGGGGCTCGGGCCGACGCTGTTCGCGGTCCCCTACCTCGGGTTCGTCGTCCGCTTCGCCAACACCACCCACGGCTTCGCCACTCTGGTGGTCGCGCCGCTGTCGCTGCTCGCTCTCTCGGAGGCGTGGGGCGCGCTCGTCCGCCGGCGCGACGCCGCGGACGACTCCGGGAGCGACGACCCCGAGGACGACGGCGCGGACGCGACGGACGCCGACGCGCCGACGGACGGGTCCACCGGCGGGGCGTCAGATCCGGTCGTGACCCTCTCGCCGCGGGCCGGGGGACTGCTCGCCGTCGTGCTGGCGGCGCTGGCGGTCGTCGCCGGACGCTACGCCCTCCAGGCGCGCCGCCCGCTCGCGGCCGTGGTCGCCGTCGGGTCGGGCGTCGGCGCGCTCCTGCTGGTGGCGTTCCTCGCCGGCGCCAGGCCCGAGGAGGCGGCCGACGGGGAGTCCGGGGCCGGCGGCGGTGCGGACCCGGACACGGTACCCGACGGCGGTTCGGACGCGGCGTCGGACGGCGGCGAGCGGGTTGTCGCCGGGACCGTCGTCTCGGACCGTTCGCGCGCCAGACGGGTCGAAGTCCGCGATATCGCCGCGTTTCGCGAACTCGCGGCGGACTCGGGCGCGTGGGTCGTCCACGACGAGGTCGCCGGCGAGTACGCGCTGCTCGAAGACGGCGTGACGTTCGTCGCGACTGAGCCGGCGGACCCGGCGGAGTCGGGCGAGCGAGACGACTCCCCATCGGACGCCCGAGCGGGCGATCCGCTCGCCGGGTCGGGAGACGCGGCCGCGGAGGACGCGTCTACGGACGAAACAGCCGTGGACGAGACGGTCGCGAACAGCGCGGCTACGGACGAGACGGCCGCGGGGCGGACCGACGGCGGGGTCGACGCGGATAGGCCCACCCCGCGGTCGCGGGACCGCGACGGTCGGGAGTGCGACGATGGCCCGGAGTGACTGCCCCCGCTCCGGGGCGAAACTCGCGGCGCTCGCGCTGTCGACGGCGCTGCTGTTCGCCGCGGCGACCGGCGGACTCACTCACGGCGTCCTGATCGACCGGGAGTCGGTGAGCGCGACGCTGGCCGGTAACGTCGGCGCCGGGAACGCTCCGGTCTCCGGGCCCCTGGGGACCGGAAACTCCCCCGCAAGCGTCGAGAACGGGGCGAACGGCCACGGAGACGGACCCGGCGGTTCGGGGGACGGACCGAACGGTGCCGGCAACGCTCCGGTCGGCCACGGGAACGGCCCCGCCGGCGCCGGCAACGCTCCGGGGAGCGCGGGACCGTCGCTCGTCGCGGGCGCGTCCCCGGCCGAGGCGCCGGTGGTGCGCCCGAACCCCACCGAGCGACGCCGCGCTCGCGGCGGGTCGAGCGGCGCCAGGGGTGGCTCGAAGTGACGGAGCGACGGCCGCGACGGTCGATCGCGACGGTCGTGCCGGGCGTCCGGACGGACACGCCGAAACGGAACGTCATCGTCCTTCTGGTTTACCTGTTCCTGCTGGCCATCGCGCTCTCGGGACTGAAGGTCGCGACTGACCTCCTGTTGACGGGGACCTTCGCCGCGACGCGAACGGTAATATAAGTGGAGAACTTGTATATGTGCCAACTAGTGTTCGACCGACTGACTCGGCCGCGAACTGGCGTCCACGACGCCGGGTCCGGCCACCGCCAGCGGGTCCACGGGCTCCCGGAGGGAGCTCCCCGGTCTGACCACGAGTCGACACTGCCGGGAACGGACCGCCTTCACGGCTCGAACGCGCCGAAAGGTGTCGATGACCGGTGAGAGCCCCGACGAAACGGGTGCCGACGGGACCGATACCGACGGGGCCGACGCCGACGACGGACTCTCGTCGCGGGCGACGGTGCTAGTCGTCGACGACGACGAAATGTGGGGCCGGACCGCGGCTCGACTCCTCGAACGTCAGCGCGAACGGCTCTCCGTCACGACGGCGACGACGCTCTCGGAGGCGGAGGCGGCCTTCGAACGCCTCGATCCCGACTGCGTCGTCTGCGACTACCGGCTCGACGACGCGACCGGATTCGACCTCCTCTCGGCCGTGCGTCGGGTCGACTCGGACCGGCCGTTCGTCCTCGTGACCGGCGAGGGCGACGAGGGGGTCGCCAGCGAGGCCATCAGACGCGGCGCGACGGATTACGTCCGCAAGGGTCGTCACAGCGACGATCCGGGATTGCTGGCCGAGCGAGTGACCTCCGCGGTCGGGGCCTATCGGACACGGCGGGCGCTGACCCGCGAGCGCCGGAGCAAGGAGGCGATGCTCGACATCGTGACCACGACCGCGTCCCGGGAGACGCTCTGTCAGGCCTTTTGCGACCTGCTCGTCGACGAACACGGCTACACCGGCGCGTGGATCGGGATCGAGGAGGGGGTCGACGGCCTCGACCCGTGGGCGGCGGTCGACTGCGGCGGCTACCTCGACCGCGTCGGCTCCGCCCAGCGGGCCGGTGACGGGGAGACCCCGGCCCTGGTCGCGCGGAACCGGGGCGAGGTCTACGTCGTCGACCGGATCGGGTCGGGTGACCCCGACGCGACCGCTCCGTCGGAGGGCGACGGTGCCAGCGGGACCGACAACCGCGACTGGCAGTCGGCGGCGCTGGCGGCAGGCTTCCGGAGCGTCGCGGCCGTTCCGCTGGGCGAGGACGGCGGTCGCGTTGGGGTCCTGACGGTTTTCGCGGCCGATCCGGGGACGTTCGACGACCGGGAGTGCCGGTTGCTGTCGGACTACGCGGCCACCGTCGCCTACGCGCTGCGGACGGCGAACTGGAAGCGCTCGCTGGTGTCCTCGGTCCCGGTGTCCGTCGGGTTCCGGTTCTCCGGCGACGAAGTGCCGCTTGTCGCGTTCAGCCGCACGCTCCCCGACGGGGCGTCGGTGTCGGTGGTCTCGACGGCGGTCAAGAGCGACCGATCACTGCTGTATCTCCTCCGGGTGACGGGCGTTCCCGGGTCGGCGCTCCCGGACGCGGCGTCGATGCCGGGCGTCGAGTCGGTGCGCGTCGACGACGACGTGGCGCCTCTCCGGGTCGAACTCGTCGCCGACGGACCGACCCCGGAGCGCCTGCTGGCGAATCGCGGGGCGAAAGTCACCGGAACCACCGTCGAGGACGACGCAGTGACGGTCTCGGTGTCGTACCCCAGGGAGGGGGACATCCAGGCGCTCTCGCGGGCGCTCCGCGACGAGTTCCCCGAGGTGTCCGTCGGTCGCATCAGGGCCGACGAATCCAGGGCGGAGCCGGTCGTCGACGAGGGGCTCGCAGCGGACCTCACCGACAAGCAGCGGCAGGCGCTGGAGATCGCGTACCATCAGGGGTACTTCGAACGGCCCCGCGAACACAACGCGACCGAGGTCGCCGACACGCTCGGGATCAATCGGGTCACGTTCACTCAGCACCTCCGGACCGCCGAACGGAAGGTCTTCGCGCGACTGTTCGACCCCGACTGACGACCCCGCCCGCGCCGCCGTTCGTTCGGGTCCGTGTTCGACCGTACGCGTCCGTTTCCTGCTGCTCTCCGCCCGTTGCGGGTCGCCCCGTCGACCGGTGAAGTGGTAACCAGTTTTATACTTCACTACGCCCGAAGAATACACGGTCAGATGGTTGAGTTCGTGGACGCCGTCGCAGGGCTAGCCGTCGCGAGCGCCGTCGTTTCGGCGGCGCTGGTCAGGGTCGCGCTGGCTCACCGGTCGGAGGTCGGCGCCCGCGGGCTCGCGCTCTCGATGGGCGGGATGACGGTGTGGCTCGCGGCCTACGGGACCGCGCTCGCCTTCGAGACGGTCGTCCCGCCGGTCGTCGCCTACAACTTCGTCATCCTCGCGGCCGGCGTCGGCACGGTCGGCTGGTTCCTCATGGCGCTGGAGTACACCCGCCAGCGGTTCCCGTCGCGCCGGGGGCTGGTCGCGCTGTTCGCAGTTCCGGCCGTGACGCAGGTCTTCGCGTGGACGAATCGGATGCACGAGCTGTTCTGGGCGCCGGGGACGACGCCCCTGCTGGGCGGCGGGCTCGACAGGGTCTACGGCCCGCTGTTCTACCCGCACGCAGCGTACAGCTACGTGCTGGTCGCCGCGGCGACCGCGCTGTTCCTCCGCCACGCGTTGCGCCGACGGGGAGTCTTCCGGAAGCAGGCGGGCGCGATGGCGCTCGCCGGCGTCGGGCCGCTGCTCGCCGACATCGGCCACGTCACCCTGTCGGTCCTCGGCCCGCGCGTGGACCTGACGCCGTTGAGCTTCGTCTTCGGCGGACTGGTCGCGACGTGGGCGCTGTTCCGCTATCGGTTTCTGGAACTGGTGCCGGTCGCGCGTCGGACAGCCGTCGACCGAATGCGCGACCCGTTCGTCGCCCTCGACGACGAGGCGCGGATCATCGACGCCAACGGTCGGGCAGACGCGCTGCTCGGAACCGACCCGGTCCTCGGGGACCCGGTCTCCGAGTACTGGCCGGCCGTCGAGCGGGCGCTCCCCGAGGATCCGGAAGCGGCCCGGACAGTCGAACTCGTCGCTCGCGAGGGTGAGAGCGCCGATACCCGAAACTACAGCCTGAACGTCTCGCCGCTGCCGCTGGGCCCCGCCCGGACCGGCTGGGTCGTCGTCGCTCGCGACGTGACCGAACACAGGCGTCGCGAGTGCGAGCTCGCGGCGAAGAACCGGGAACTCGAGCGGACGACCGCACAGCTCCGCCGCAAGAACGACCAGCTCGAACGGGTCGCGGACATTGCTGCCCACGATCTCCGGACGCCACTGGCGACCGCGGACGCGCTGGTCGAGCTGCTCCGGACGGATATCGAGGACGCCGACCCGTCGGTTCGGCAGTCGCTGTCGGACCTGGAGACGGTCCACGCGCGGCTCCGCGAGTTCGCCGCCCGGATCCCCGATCTCGCCCGCGAGAGCCTGGCCGTCGAGACCGAGACGCCGTTCGATCTGGAGGCGACAGCCAGGGACGCCTGGACCGTCGTCGACACCGGGCGGCTGTCGCTCGTCATCGAGGGGACCACGACGCTCCGCGGCCAGCCCTCGCGTGTCCAGCAGGCGCTGGAGAACCTCTTCGAGAACGCGGTCGTCCACGGCGTCGAACCGTTCGGCGCGGCGGACCAGCCGGCGACCCGGTCCGACCCCATCGGCTCCTCCGACTCCGACGCTACGAGAGACTCCTCGGAATCGGGAGCCGACGGACCGGCGCGGTCGGAGCCGCTGCTCCGCGGCGGATCCGGCGACCCCGACTTTGACCGCGATCCCGTCCCCGAGTCGGTAGCCGGTTCCGACGGCGATTCCGTGCCAGGGAGCGGCCCGGAGACCGATCGGGGGCCCGACGAGGCGGCGACGACGGTCCGCGTCGGGACTCTCGGGGACGAGGCGGGGTTCTACGTGGAGGACGACGGTCCGGGTATCCCGCCGGAGCGCCGGGAGCGCGCGCTCGCGTACGGCACGGAGGACGGCGAGGGAGGGTACGGACTGGCGATCGTCCGGACGACGGTCGAAGCACATGGTTGGCGGCTTTCAGTCACTGAATGTGACGCGGGTGGTGCGCGTTTTGAGGTACGGACCGACGAGTGAGTGCCGACGACCGTGGTCAGTCCTTCCGCGGCTCAGCCGGTCGGATGTGGCGGGCGACCCGTCGGCAGTTCGGCCCGGCCGTGAGCAGGAGGGGTGCGTTGTGGCCCATCTACTCCCACATGTAGACGCGGTTGAGCATGAGGTTGGTATGGATACCGATGATCGACAAACCGACAACTTCAGCGTGACATCCTCCGCGCCGTGAACGGCGCGGCTTCCCGGCATGGGAATACCAGCTACGTTTCGCTGTTGCTGGCAGAGGGTTCCAACCCGTGGATAGCGAACGTAGGCGGCAAAAGGGCGCACGGGGGAAAATGTGCACCCAACGACGGGTAACGCGGATACCTGCGGCGGGTGCAGGCAAGTAACCCGTTATGAAAATACATTCATAAGTCTTGTGAGTCAAGCATATGTGGCCCTTAAGCGAGACTGCGAGGGGAGTATATTAATTGGGTATAATACTGCTATCCGGAGCTGGACATACGGGAAGTAGTGTGCCCGGGTTCGGGAGTGGGGCACACAAGACAGCATCTTTGCCTCGCGAAGGAACCCACCGTAGAGTGGGCATTATTATTTCAGACACCTCTCACAATGAATGTTCCGCCGTCTCAACTTTCGTTGCTGGACTACCTCAACGGCTGACTATCCATAGCAGAATACTACCGACAAACCGCTGGATGGACGGGGGCAAAGTTCCTGGCACGGAAACGGCACCCCCGCGAATGACCCTGCTCCGAGGAGCAGGTACCGGTATGTTTGTCTGCTCATATAAATTCCTTGTGGATGCGAGAGTGGCCGTGTTTAGTTTCTGTTAGCCGTGTCGCTGTACAATCTGTGGGCGCTGGTGAACCTCTTGCTGACCGCAGACCGGACAGTCGAGAGTGACCAAGTCCTCCCGACCGTCCTGTTCCGGCAGTTCCTCGGCCAAATCCCGTACGGATAGCGATTCAGTCGGTGGATGACTCTGGTCGAAACGCCCGAGTTAGCCCGCCACTGGCTACTGGTAAAACTGCCAGAACATCCCTTATTGAAGGTTCTTGGCGGGCAGATACCAGCCGCTTCCTCTATACGGCAAAATCGATGCTGAACAGTGCCGTTGACATCCTCCTCCGCCTTCAGGCGGAGGAATCCCGACCGCATTTGGGATATTAGGGTTTGGAGTCTACCACTTGTTCCTGCGGTTGGAATCCGCTGGACAAGTCATACAGGTAGACTCCGGGCTGTGCCAACCAGCCGGTACTCCTATCCTCGCCCAAACTGACCGAAGACTCGGAGTTACTTGTGTTGTTGATGTTGAGACGGATGTTCTCCGCCCCATTCACGTCAGCGTTGAACGCATCATCGTGTTCCTCACAGACGTACAGACCGCGTTCGACACGCTGACTCTCGTCTTCTCTCCCGCAGACGCAACACGTCTTGCTCGTGTCGCGCTCGGACACTTCTACGACTTCGATGCCCTCAACCTTCGCTTTGTATCCGAGGATGTTAGTGAAGCGGTCGAACGCCCATCCGTGAAGGTCAAGGTTGCCGTGCTTGCCCCAATTCTTCGACTCGCCGTTGTCGTCCTCTCGAACACCAGCGAGCGTCCCAACGTTAATCCGCCCCACGTCCCGCTCGATACACTTCTCAACGATGTGCTTAGCGAGGCTGTGGAAGAAGTGGGTGCGGCGCTCCGACCACTTCGCGTGTAACCGAGTGGCTCGTTCGCTACCCGAGTCGTCACACTTGGCAATCTCTTTCGGGAAGTAGTACCCGTCTTGTTTCAGTCGGTTACCGGGGTACAGGTCGGCGTCTTCGGTGCTGTACGCGACCGCCGCGAAGTTGCAGATGCCAAGGTCGATACCTACCGTCTCCTCACCGGGCGCGGCGGGGGTCTCGATTTCATCTTTACAGACGAGGTGCAGTTCCCACTGACCTTTCGCTCGATCGTAGACAGCTCTGACCTGCTGTAGGTTCTCAACCGTGACGCCGGGGCGTGTCTCGTATTCGACAAGGATGTATTCCCATGCTTTTGGGTGTTCCTTGTGATTTGCGCCCTTGGACAGTCGAACACGGTTGTTCTTGGCGTCGTGTTTGATGCCGTTCTGTTTCCACGTCACCGTGCTACGTGGGTGTTCCTCGTGGACGCGACGACCTTCTGAATCGTAGTAGTTTTCTTTGCGGTAGCCGGGGGGATTGTCCCGTTCGTCGTCGGAGCCGTACCACGAGTTGAAGGCTTCAGCGAGTTCCTCCAGAACCCGCTGACTGGACTGCGAATGCAATCCGTTGTACTTGTTGTGGGTCTTCAACTCGTCTTTGAGGTCTCCGTGGTCAGGAATCTCCCCGATTTCATCCCATCGTTGGCGGGAATGGTAGTTGGCGACGTTCCAGAGTTTGCTGGCGCTCCACCCGTGCCGGTCGAGCGAGTCCTCTACCTGTGAGTGGTTGTGTATTTTCGCTTGGTGGGTTCGGTGGACTTCCAGCATTCTGAACGCCTGTATAACCATTTATATTTGTATCTATTGTAAATGTTTGGTTTGAGACCGGTGGAATATCCGAGCCTTCTATCGAACGGTGGGTTGTGGAGGAATTGTCGGATTCATCCCGCGCCTTTAGGCGCGGGTATTCTCCTTGCTCTTTATAATCGAATCTGGTGTAGCAGTCATTTGAGGCCGGGGCGATGAATGTTTTCCAGAAGACATTTACTACGGTGGTGATTAAATAAGGCCACCCGTGTCAGTGACACGGGTCGGCGATAGCCATCAATCGCCTGTGTGAAGGGATGGTTCTCGTTCCAGTGAATCACCCTTTCGGACCGATCGTGCTCCCTCGCCCCAGGGAGCACGTTTCCTCTCATATCGAGAGCGTGGATTCGGTGAGTTCCCAGTCTCGTTGTTGAGGGACCGGTGTCGGTAGCCGTCTTCGTCATGAGGCAACGCGAGGTCGTACCGAATACGCTCGTCAACCGTTGAGAGGGAGACGCGACCATCATCGAACAGCATTCACCGTCCGGGTGTCGTGTTTGCCGTGTTGGCGATGGATGCCGGACGAGGGGGTCTTGTAGTCCTCATCGAAGTCTTCGATTTCATCGCTCCTTGCTGTCGTCTTTTTGTACAGGACCGAAATACGTACCGTTTGTGTGCTCAACTGAAGCGGTAGCGCGGAGACCCCTTCCTCAAGGAGCGGCCGAAGGGAGTGAGTAGGGAGGGGAGGAGCGCGTTCGTATCGGTCACTGAAACCAATTTATAAGTAGCCACAATACTACATTGAAACTGTGGGAGACGACTACGTGCGTCGGACCGCAATCACCCGACTCTCGGTAGATGGTAAGCAACGCGAGTTGCTTGAGGAAACCATTTCTGAGTGGACGCGTGGTTGCCAGCTCGCCACCGATATGGCGTGGGGCAACTGCAACGCCAAGAGCGACGTACAGCCTCTCGCCTACGACGACGTGCGTGAGCAAACCGACCTCGGGAGTCAGCACGCGATTCTCGCCACCCACCAAGCCGCACAAGCCATCACCGGCTGTATCGAACGTCGGTCCAACGGAAAGAAGGTCAGCAAGCCGACGTTCACCGCACCCACGGTGAAGTACGACACCCGGACCATGACGCTGTTCGATGACGACACAGTTTCTCTTTCCACCACGGAGAGTCGCGTCCGGTGTTCGCTCGCCCTTCCCGATGCCGAGGATGGCTACCAACGGCAGTACCTCAACTCTGACGAATGGAGCGTTACGGAAAGTACGCTCACCGCCCGCGATGGCAACTACTTCTTGCACATCGGCTTCCGCCGACCGAAGACCGACACCGAACAGGAAACCGCCGAGGACGGAACGGTCCTCGGGGTTGACCTCGGTATCGAAAACCTCGCCGTCACCAGCACCGCCTCCTTCTTTAGCGGGCGAGAGTTAACCCACGACCTCCGCGAGTTCGAGAAAGTACGTGCCGGACTCCAACAGACCGGCACCCGAAGTGCCCACCGGACGCTTGAACAGTCGAGTGGCCGTGAACTTCGCCACGTCCGCGACGTACTCCACCGAGCGTCGAACGCCATCGTAGACGAAGCACTCCGGTACGACTGTGACCTAATAGCGTTCGAGGAGTTGACCCACATCCGTGACCGAACGGGTGCGTCGTGGGGTCACAAGTGGGCGTTTCGAACACTCTACGAGCAAGTGGAGTACAAAGCCGAGGCAGAGGGCATCTCGGTGAAGCAGGTGGGTTCAGCGTACACGTCGAAACGGTGCGCCGAGTGTGGCTTCACAGCCGACGAGAATCGCCCGACCCGTAACGACTTTCGGTGCGTGAAGTGTGAGTCGGAAGCGAACGCAGACTACAACGCGGCGAAGAACATCGGTATGCGGTACATCCGCCGAGGCCAACAGTCGTCTCGGCGGACGGGCAACAGTCAGCTTGCCCTGCAGTCTGGAACGGTGACACCGAGTGGCGGATTTACCGCCCACCCGAACGGGTTCGAGGTCGAGGACACGGACAAGCCCCACCCTCCACGAGCGAACCCGTCAGGGTGAGCGAAGTAGGGTGGGGTAGTTGACTAGATAATTCCAAGGTATCGGTCTGAAATAGAACCCACTAGATGCCCTACTCAGATACTGATCTCTTGTCGGAGATCGAGCGGTTGGCTGATGAATTAGGCCACCCACCGTCGCTTACCGAGGTTCGTGAACACGGACAATACAGCGTCACAACGTATTATGATCGCTTCGGGTCGTGGCAAGACGCAGTGGAAGCGGCTGGGTACGACCCGCAAGCACCGACGACAGAAATTCCAGAATCGGAGCTTCTAGCTGAACTCCGCGAGCTCGCCGAAGAGTTCGGCGAGCCACCGAGTGCAGCCCAGATGGATGCTGATGGCGAATATTGGGCGTCTACCTATCGAGACCGGTTTGGGTCATGGAATGAGGCTATCGAAGCAGCAGGACTAGAGCCAACCGACGAGCCGTCTCAAATCCCCGATTCGGACTTACTTGCGGAAATCAACCGACTCGCGGATGACCTTGGTGACCCGCCGACGTTCCAAGAGATGGACGAACAGGGAGAATATGCAGCGAGAGTGTACGTGAGCCACTTTGGCTCCTGGAATGCGGCGATCGAGGCGGCTGGGTTCGAGCCGACACAGCGCGGGTCGTCACTCAGCGAATCTGAACTGCTCTTTGAACTACAGCGATTAGCAGACGAACTGGAGAAGCAACCGTCCGCTCGAGAGATGGATGCCGACGGGAAATTTGGGTCGGCAACATATCAGCGGCAGTTCGGTTCGTGGTCAGCAGCTCTCGAGGCAGCGTTTGAAAACTGACTGCAGTGGTACTAAAGAACTGTTGGCGGAATTCGCTTGGAGTCAGCAGGATACAGCAACAGCGATTGTGCAACCGCTCCGAGAGACGGAATCGACCGCCTTAGCTTCGAAGGCCGCAAATTAACTGCTAGAGCCTAGAAGAGAACCGTTCTCTGCCCAGCTCCCACAGTGACTCGAGTGAAATCCAGACTAGCAACCAAAGCGCAAAAAGGCCAAACACAAGAACTGTCGTTGAGAACTCGGCGAACTGCTGGATGAATTCCAGTAGTAGTGTCGTAAAATAGACAATAAGGACAGCGACGGCACCTAATCCCGCGACTGCACAGACAGCGTGTTGGACCCGCGACGAGTTGTTTGAGTAGCTGCTATCTGTTCCTGCCTCCCGAGTGGCCGAGGACGGGTTGTGCATACATTCTCTCCTAGATTATCTTTCGTGACCTTCGCACAAGAGTGTTTGGCTTCTGTTCACATGACGCATACTTAGTCGGGATACTATCTAGTTCTGGGTCCCTCAGCTGGCGTTTTCCTGTCGTGTGATCGCCGTTCAAGCGTCGATGAACGTGGCTGGGCACCGTACCCGCTTTTGAGCCGTTGCCCTGCTTTCCCACTCTCTGTCTGAGGCGTATGCATCCACGATCTCAGTCTGAGAACTTCTACTACTACGGGCGTGAGGTGTGTGGGTCCATAACATTCTTTGCTGGTCGGGCCCAATAGCAACAGGCCCGCCATCAGATGGGCCGTTACCACCAAGCGTTTGCGACACGGCAGCTGTCAGGGTGTGCCCCACTGTTCGAGCCTTGGGGCACACTATTCCCGTGTGGTCGTCTCAGGTGAGCCCCAGCAGTCAAAGCCGTATACAACTGCACCGGGTGCCAGAGTGAGTATAGCTGAGGAAAACTGATAAGTCCGTCCACGGTAACAGTCTAGCTACCCGCCAGTGATGGCGGGGACGGGAGCGATCAGGACTCCCAAGCTATCGTCGCGACTCTCACAGTTGCGAGGTATGTGTGCCCACTGTCCCGCACACGGGGGCACACTCCTTTGCGTTTGACTGTCCCGGTGAGCGCCAATAGCCGTCGCGAAGGTGCAGCGGGTCTCGGAACCGTTGTGGATCTCGTTTCGATTCCTCCAGCGTCTGGTTCCACGGTTCAAATACGGGACCTTGGAGGAGATGTTTCTGACTGCAACTAGGAATCACAGGGTACCAAGCAGAAGTCGGCCGGGATGTGTTGGATCCGCCCGACCATGCTTCGAGACAGGAACCAACGATGCCACGAAGCAGTCTAGTTTTTGTGTTGACTCCTGAAAATAATTTCGGAGCGTTGACTGTCTCTCGCATGGCCGCACTCTTGATCATAGAGGTTTCCTATTGGGCAGCACATTGTTGCTGGCATCCTACCTTGCGATTCTGATGGATAACCTGCCTCACAAGAGCGGAGGGATTTTTGGTCAGTCTCTTCCGAAAAGGCTGTACGGGTGCCGATAATATGTCTCCCCAGAAACAGACGAACTGGTAGCCAGTGCGGTTCTGGTTCGTATCATAATGACGCCCCAACCTAGCAATCATGACTGACGTTCGTGAGGAAACACAGCAATTACTTGCTGATCGCCCAGATCTTGCGTCTGCACTGGAACACCTCGTTGACATCGACGCTGATGGGAAATGGGATTTTCACGATACCTCGCTTGATTCTGGTGAGTTCGGCGAGATCGTCGCACAGGATATCGTCACCCAGCAGGGTGAAGCCTATCGACTTGTTGACCGGGAAGCAACCGCTGCTGCTCTCGACGGGGAAATCGATCCTGAATCGTCTAAGACAGTATCCGAAGTGCCCACACCAGACTCTCTTTCCGAACTGTCGGTACGCGACCGACTCTCTGCAGCTGTCAGCGACCCGCTCTCAATCGGGTTCGTGTTGTTAGGACTTGTTTTGATCATTCTGGTCCGCACTGTCTTTGCGGCCAATGCAGTATTCCGAAACGGCACTGTCGTCCTGACAGGAAACGATCCATATCGCTATCGGTACTGGGTAGAGTTCCTCCTCGACAGTCAGATTCCGGCATTTTCTCCAACCGGTCTCGGTGCGCTTCCGGAGTACGTCACAAATCATGACACGCTGATGATCGTCACAGCTTGGTGGTGGTCAGCACTGTTTGGCGGATCCGCACATATCGCCGGGCTTGTCCTCGCGTGGTATCCGGTTGTTGCTGCGGTCGTCGCTGGGCTTGCAGTCTACTTGCTGGCCGTCCAAGTGACGGGTGACCGCCGGATCGGGTTGGCGACGCTAGCTCTCTACGCGGTCATCCCCGTGAACGCTTATCGGACCATGATCGGCTTTGCAGATCATCACGCGTTCGATTACGTGTGGTTGGCTCTCACGCTTCTTTCACTCGGGATTCTCGCAACAGCACGCGGGACTGACCGAATGTATCGCGGCGACATACTGGCGGGTGTCCTTGGGCTCTCTATTGGCGTAGCCGCCCAGACACTCGCCTGGCGAGGTGGCCCGCTCCTCATCCTCCCGGTCGGGCTCTACGTCCTCAGTCGAACACTACTTGACGTTCGTGAAGGGCGATCCCCTGTTCAAACCAGTGGCCCGTTGCTCGCTGGACTCGGTGGAGCTGCTGTACTCTCTGTTGTCTCTCATCTTGGGTGGGGGTGGTTGCCGACGTATCGAGCAGCGGCACCGCTCTTGTTGGTTGTCGGTTCCGCTTTCGTGATTGCGATCGGTGAGGCGAATCACCGCATAGAATACAGCGCTAAAGCGACAGCTGTCGAAATATTCTCACTCGGAGGGGTTGGATTCGCGGCCCTTTGGGTTACTGTCCCAGCCGTATCCAGTGGACTGAGTGCATTTGTGACGTATATGCAGACGTATACTGGAAGCGGTATCGCTGAAACACAGTCGCTCATCGGTGGCGAAGGCGGCTTGTTCTTGGGTCCGCTCCTGCTTTTCGGATTCATCCTTTTTCTCTCGCTGCCGTATCTTGCCCTGCTAACCGTCCGTGGCGTTCGAACGGATACACCTCACTGGCTACTTCTCTCGATATATGGGTGGTATTTCTTGCTCCTATCGCTGATCCAGCTCAGATTTGCTGGGGAATTTTCGGTTGTGATCGCTCCTGTTGCCGGGATCGGGTTCGTTGACCTGGCCGCGCGGCTTGATATCACCCAACAGGTTGACCTCTGGGGAGATTCAGACCATACTGACAGGTTCTCTTGGAGTGAGTCCGACCGAGAGGGATCGTCACTCTCGCTTCCCGATGGTCGGACAGTCGGGACGCTGCTCGTCCTCTTCATCCTTATTGCGAGCTTTTCGTTCGTACAGATCCCGGTCAAACAGAGTCAGCTCACCACTGCTGACGGCGAGTACGAGACGGCAACCTGGATGAATGGATACGCGGCTGAGCGCGGTTGGACATATCCCGACAACTACGTCTTCAGCCCGTGGAGCAACAATATGATGCTAAACTACTTCGTTAATAGTGAGTCTCGTGACTACGGATATGCAAAAGAGCACTACACATCGTTCCTCGCTTCTGATGCGCCAAAGCAGTGGTATGATCGACTCCATGACCGGGTTGGATTCGTGACTGTCCGTGACAGAGGCGGTGACCCGAATCCGCAAACCGTCTACAGTCGGCTGACTGCCCAGTACGGAAGCCAGACCGAAGATACCGCCGCTGTCTCACACTATCGAGCGGTGTATGTTGATGACGGCAGCCAACTGACGGTCTTTACGCTCGTCCCAGGGGCGACACTCACTGGCCAGGCAGCTGCCAACGAGTCGTTCGTAGTCGAGACAGCGGTTGACGTTCCGGGTGCGGAATTCACCTACCGCCACCTGGTCACAGCCGGACCCGACGGTCAGTACGCTGTCACAGTCCCCTACCCGGGTTCATACGAGATCGGGAATCATTCCGTCTCCGTCTCTGCAACGGCTGTCCGAGAAGGAGAGAACGTCTCCGTGAGTTCTCCTCCCTGATGTTAGTGACGTGCTCCCACGACTAAATCGTACCGTCGCGGGCGTTCGTGATCGCGGCTTCGACTAGCGATGTGATCTCTGACCGGAATCGTTCGCGACTGTAGTGAGATGCTGACGCGACCAGTTCCGATTGGAGTGACTGCTGATGTTCGTTCGAAGAGCGGATACGTTTCATCTTCCGGATGGCTTCGCTGGGAGATGTATAGGTCAGTTCGTCGCGATCCTCGACGATCTCTATCTGGCCGCCACTGTCGTGAACGAAGGGTATTGTCCCGCCAGCGACGAGTTCGGCGACGGCGATCCCAAAGTGTTCGAAGCGCCTCGCGTGGACACCATAGCGGTGA
Organism: Halosimplex pelagicum; assembly: GCF_013415905.1. Classification (GTDB taxonomy): domain Archaea; phylum Halobacteriota; class Halobacteria; order Halobacteriales; family Haloarculaceae; genus Halosimplex; species Halosimplex pelagicum. The sequence continues at coordinate 1,229,937 of NZ_CP058909.1, forward strand.
GTTTCGATCAGCTCGACGAGGCGGTCGCGCGACACTCGCCCCTCGAGATGGACGTACGATCGCTCTGCTGCGAGTCGTTCGATACGGTCGACGTACTCGTCGCTTCCCGATGGGCCGATGAGGTGGAGGTGCGTGTCGATCCCGGCCTCGCGAAGGCCGTCGACGACCTCGATCGCGACGTGTTGGCGCTTCAGCGGATGTATCCGTCCGAGACAGACAATCCCGTCCGCCTGACTGCCCCATTCCGGTGGGTCGAAATCCGCGACACCGACGGGCGGGGCCACTACGTTCGCCGATTTTCGGGTCGTCTCGGCGAGCACCGCCGCAGTCCACCGGGAGTTCGTTACGGTGATTGTGCTGTCACTGCCTGTCGGTGCTCCGGTTTCATCCGGGCGGAGCATGCGACAGAGCCAGTGATACTGTGGATACAGCGACTCCTCGAAGCGTGTCCCGTACCGACGCATGGCCGCTGGTTCGAAGTACGGGAAGTGGACGTACTCCAGAGCCGGCCCGCAGGCAGCCAACTGGCCATCTGTACTCACGAGAAGGTCATGGCTGTCCTGCTGGCGAACGACCCGTCGTTCCATCACCGCCCGTCGTAAGAGTGGGAGGTCCGTGACGCCCGTAACGGTACGTGCTGCGTCAGTCAACCGGTCGACAGTGAGCCGCGCGGTCGATGCCGGCTGTTTCACATCGATCGGCGACTCACTTCCCGTGGTGACGGCCGTTGAGAGATCCGTCCCGAACGTCTCGTCCAGGGCCACGAAGTTGGGATCGTCTGCGGTATACACAGTCAGTTCGTGACCAGCATCGTGGAGGGCCTGTAACGTATTGGCGGCGACGGCCTCCGCACCGCCCCCCGCCATGAGCCCCGCATGAAACACACCGATATCTGCCATCCGATACCTGCCCTCTCGGTCCACTAGGGTTTATACCCGTCTCACTTCAGGTTGGGAAGATTGGTCGCGGTTCCCTCGTCGCCGGATGCACGATACTGGTGCTTGCTTGTGGGATCGCGTCCCTTTTTATCTATCCCAGTCTGGTCGGTGGTACGCCGGTTCGCCTGCTATGAAGGTCACGCTCGTCTCGACACCGCCGGACGTTACCTCCGGAACGGGGAAGTACGCCGACCAGCTCGCAGATGCACTCGAGACTAGCGTTGAGCTCGATCGTGTGTACCTCCGGACCGACAGTGTCGACCCGATTCATTTTGTGAGACAGGCGATCGCTGCGAGCGCTACCGGGGCGGACGTGATCCACGTCCAGTTCGATTACGTGTTGTTTGGTCCACGCGGGCTTTATACGCCGCTGTTTTTCGGACTGATCCGGGCGCTTGCGAACCGCGACGGAAGTTCGATCGTCGTGACGGTCCACGAGGTGCTCACGCCCGATCTGGTGGCGCCTCCCGCCGCCCGAGTAAAGGGCGCGTACGTGAGCGGCCTGAACCGAATTCTTGACGGCTGTAGCGACCGACTCGTCTTCCTGTCCGACCAGGCGCGCAATCGATTCAGTGACGACGTGCGTCGCTCTACGGCGACCGTTCTCCCCCACGGCGTCACCCGGGACGTGCCGGTCGCTCCTGATCCGGCCGCGGCGCGGGCTGAGTTCGGATACGGTCCCGACGACGTGGTCGTCGTCGAACCGGGCTACGTCAGCCCGCGAAAGGGGAGCGAGACGATGCTCGCGCTCGCCGAGCGCTGTCCGGACTTCGAGTTCCTGCTCGCGGGCGGGCCACCACGTGACCGCCACGACCAGTTCGTTGAGGATCTGCGGGCGCGGGCCCCGGCGAACCTCACGATTACGGGCCATCTCTCGGACGAGCGATTCCACGCCGCCTTCGCTGGCGCGGCCCTGATCGTCCTCCCGTACCGCGAGACGACGCAGACCGGTATCGTCAATACCGTCAACCAGAGCGGCGTGTTCAACTGGGCGATGGCACATGGGGCGCCTGTTCTGGCGAGTGACTGTGAGCGGTTTCGCGCGGTGGCCGACCGATGGGGCACACCTGCGCTGTTCGACCCCACCGATGTCGATGCCGCGGCGACACGTGTCCGCGATCTCGTCGCCGACGAGGGCCGCCGCGCCGAACTGCGCGACGCCTGTGCGGCATATCTGGATGCGAATGACCTGGCGACTGTCGCCGAGCGACACGTCGAACTCTATCAGGAGATTGCCGGATGAGGGTGGCATTCGTCTCAAATGTTGTCTATCCGTTCGTCACCGGCGGTGCGGAGAAGCGGATCTACGAAATCGGGCGGCGACTCTCCGCCCGCGGCCACGATGTGACTGTCTACGGCCGCCATTACTGGGACGGCCCCGCGGAGATGGAGTACGAGGGGATGACGCTCCGTGCAGTTGCACCGGATCGCGACCTCTACACTGCGGATCGCCGCTCCATCACGGAGGCGGTTGACTTCGCCGCCAGAGCGACACCCACGCTTGTCCGGCGGGCCGGCGACCACGACGTTCTCGTGGCCTCGGTGTTTCCGTTCTTCCCCGTGCTGTCCGCGCGACTCGCGGCGTCACTCGGTTCGACCCCGCTCGTGACTACCTGGCACGAAGTCTGGCGAGAGTACTGGCGCGAGTATCTCGGCTCCCCTGGTCTAGCCGGCATGGCCGTCGAGCGGACGGTAGCCAACATTCCCCAGCGACCTGTCGCCGTCTCGGATGTGACCGCCGACCGCTTGGCCGGACTCGGCGTGGATCGTGACCGAATTACCGTCGTCCCCAACGGTGTGGACATCGACCGAATCCGGTCGATCCCACCGGCGACGGATGGGTACGATATCGTCTTCGCCGGTCGACTCGTCCCGGAGAAGCGAGTCGATCGTCTGATCCGGGCGTTCGCAACCGCCGACGTTGAAGCGACACTCGGTATCATCGGCGACGGGCCGGAACGAGACCGACTGGAACAGCTGGCCGTCGACAGCGGGGTTGCCGGTGATGTCGACTTTCTCGGCTTCCTCCCAGAGTCCGACGATGTCCTGGCGCAATTCCGGTCGGCCGATATCTTTGCGACCGCGTCGACTCGCGAAGGGTTCGGTATCACCACGCTCGAAGCACTCGCCGCCGATTGTACCGTCGTCGCGACCGACCACCCACGCTCGGCCGCCGCCGAAGTGGTCGGCGACGCGGGATTTTTGGTGGCGCCGTCGGCATCAGCGCTCGCGGCCGGTCTCGAAACTGCCTGTTCCGGTGAGCGCCCTTCTCTGAACCCGCGAGAGCGCGCTGCCGCGTTCGACTGGGACCGCGTGACCGACGACGCCGAACAGGTCTATGAAGCGGCGTGTAGTCTCGAAGGCTGAGGGCCTTCCTCGAAAGGATTCTGGGTTAGCGACGATTCCGCCGGACCGCAGTGACGAAGAACGCGGCGAAGACAGTCTGTATCCCGAGGACGATGCAGGTGAACGCCAGGATGTCCCGGGTCATCGGCGGGAGCGACGCGTAGCCGTCGCGGAGCCACGCGAGGACGATCGACGCGGCGAAGCTGCCGCCCACCGCCATCATGAGCCCACCGACTGCGATACCCGTTTCGAGGCGCAGGTGTTCCACGAGCCACGTCGTCACGCGGTCCGTGGGGCGACGTATTGGTTCGCTTGCGATCGTCGCGAAGACGCCGAGGCTGGCGATCTGGAAGCCGACGATTGTCAGGAGGCTTCCGGCGACCATCGTCCGGATCCCGAACCAGATCGGCCCCATACCGTTTAAATTCACAGTCACGTCGAAAAACGCCAGCAGCATCAACACCGCTCCGGCCACGAGCGAGACCGCGCCGGGGATCGTAAAGAGGTAGCCAGGTGCATTGAGCAGCATGAACCGCAGGTGTTTCCACCCGTCGTGCCACGTGTCGAGCGTCGCATCCCCCTCCCGGGGGTGGTAGGTAATCGGTACCTCCTCGATATGGAGGCCGCGGGCGCTCGCCTCCATAATCATCTCGCTCGCGAACTCCATTCCATCGGTCCGCAGCGTCAGCGCGTCGAGCGCCTCCCGCCGGAGGACGCGAAAGCCCGTGTGAGCGTCGCTGATGTCCGCGTCGTAGAATCGGTTCAGGAACGCGGTCAGGGCCGGGTTTCCGACGTGCTTGTGAAGCCACGGCATCGCGCCGTCTCTGATCTCGCCGGCGAAGCGGCTTCCAAGGACGAGGTCCGCTTCAGTCTCTCGGATAGCCCCGAACAGCTTCGGCAGCTCCCCGAAGTCGTAGGTCGTGTCCGCGTCCCCCATGACGATGTATTCTCCCCGAGCCCGCTCGAACGCGTATCGGTAGGCGTAGCCGTAGCCCCGGCGGTCCGGACTCACGACGATAGCCCCGTATTCGCGGGCGATCTCCGGCGTTCGGTCGGTCGAGCTATCGCTGACGATGATCTCCGCGGTACAGCCGATCTCGTCGATGGCGTCAATAATTGCGTCCAGACAGGCAGCGACACCGGTCTCTTCGTTCAGCGTCGGGAGCACGACACTCATCGTCGGCGTCTCGTCGCTGGCCGCGTCCAGCAGATTCGCTGATGATGTTGCTGCTGTCTGACTCGTCTGCACGGTCGTACGGATACAAATCCAGTTACGTGTATAACCGTTCTGTTCGTCGGCCGATACGGCGACCGCGGGCCCTCCGCCGGCATCGCGCTGTATGGTCGGTCCGCCGACGACCCGCAACCAATATTGGTCGTCAAATCGTCTCGGAGACGTAGTGGCGTCCGTCCGACTCGACAACGACGTGGGCCAGCGCTGTTGCGTCGCGAGGAGTCGACCGCGCGCCGAAATCACGAACCGATGCACCTCTTGCTGATCACCAGGGAGTTCCCGCCCGCCGTCATCGGTGGCGTCGCGTATCATGCGCTCAACCTGGCGGAGGGTCTCGTCGGCAACGGCCACGAAGTGACAGTCCTCACGTCGGACTCCGGCGACCGCATCGTCGACGAACCGGATCGCCCGGAGCGGATCACCGTCGACCGAATCGACTGTCGGTCCGTCGCGAGCCCCCGTTACTGGTTCGACCGCGCGGTCAGACGACATCTCGCCGAGTCGGAGATTCTGGCCGATGTCGACATCGTCCACAGCCACGAGTACATTCGGTTCGGCCGGGTAGAAACGAGCGTCCCGGCGATCACGAAAGTCCACTATAACATTCGCCGGAAGCCGGAGTTCTTCCCCCTTGGCCGGTACCATCCCGTCGTCCGCCCCGCGGTTGGGGGTGCGCTTCGGTACGGCGTCGACCCGCTCGAACGGTCGCTCGCCCGCGACGCGCTGTCGGCCTCCGACGGCCGCATCTTCATCAGCGAGCTGGCGAAGCGGTATCGGGCGGACCGCGGGTCCGCCGGGGCCGGAGGGTCGGAGCGGGTGGTCTACAACGGCGTCGACACCGACCGGTTCGACACGGCTCTCGGTAAGTCGGACGATGACTACTTCTTGTTCGTCGGCGGCACCCAGTCGCGGAAGGGCTACGAGCTGATCGAACGAGTCGCGACGGCCACCGACGCTCGGTTCAAGGTCGCGGGCGCAGGCCACCCGAGCGAACGGACCGACTCACGCGCCGTCGAGTTCTTAGGCCACGTCGAACAGACCGAGCTCCCGGCGCTCTACCGGAATGCGAAAGCGCTCGTTCACCCCGCGTTCTACGAGCCGTTCGGGAACGTCGTCCTCGAATCGCTCGCCTGCGGGACGCCCGTGATCGTCTCCGACCCCGACCACTGCGGTGCGGCCGAAGTGCTCTCCGACAAGGTCGCCGTCGAGATCGACCCGGACTCGACGCGCGAACTCAGGGCAGCCGTGGAGTCGTTCGACCCGGCCGCATTCGACCCGGCCGCCTGTCACGCCCTCGCGGAACGGTTCGGCTGGAACGATGTCGCGACGGCGACCGTGGAGCTGGCACGCGACGTGCTCGACCGTACCTAATCGGCCCGCTCCCGGTTGCGGTGGGCGCGCTCACCCCTCTCGGTCGGATGCGGTGGCGTTCGTGTCGTAGTGGTAGACCGCCATGTTCGTCCACGAGGGGTCGCCGCGGCGTTCGAACTCCTGATGAACGAGTTGCCGGGCCTCGGGCGCGGTGAAGTCCTGGTGGAACTTCTTGCCGGCGAGCAACCAGATGTCGCGATCCTGCTGCAGCGCCGCCTCGATCGCGGCCGTCGAGTTCAGATAGACGGCCCCAGTTCGTGTATGAACGTACTGACCCTCACGCCAAGCACCTCTGGAAACCCCGTTCTGCCTGAAGAAGTAATCCGTCTCTCCGTAGTACCACATCGACAGCTCCGGTCGTGTCGAGGCGACGAGGTCGTCGTCGGCCGCATTTTCGGTGAGCCACTGACTCGCCTTCTCCCAGTCGGAGCGCTCGGGGTGAGTCGGCGGGTCGTAGAGCGATGTCGTGACGCCGTAGGCGGCGACAGGCGACGCGACGACTAACAGAACGAGTATCGGAACTGTGTAGCAGAGTCCCGATTCGAAGACGGAGAGTTCGTCCGCTCCATCGTCGGTCACAGCCCGCCACGCTGCCCGTAACCCCATCGAAACGATATAGAGGCCGAACAAGGCCAGCAGCGGCATCAAATGATAGATATACCGCGGCGCCTTGCGCGGGGTTATTGATGCGACGATCAGCGGTACTACGAGCGCCAGCATTGCAATCCGGAGTTCCTTGTGGCGCCACCAGGTGTATACCATCCCAAGACCAGCCAGCGGTGTCAACACTGTGGCGTTCACGGCGAGGACCTTCCCGTAATAGATCGGTCCGCGGTCAGGCCACGTTTCGGGCGGAGAGAGGAACAGTATCGACGGAACACCTTCGACGGCAAGATACGCGACAGCGGCTCCGGTAGCGCCGACAGTCAAGATTGCTATTCGCGTGGTTTCCCGGTCTACCGCGCTCATGGAGACCTCGTCGAGATTCCGGAGCCGAGTAACCAGCTCGATACCAAGGAATGCTAGCACTCCGGCACCGAGAGCGAGATAACTTCGTTGCGTCTTCATTCCCAGGAAGACGAGAATGCCGAGCAGATACGGGTAGGCACTTGTGAACGAGAAGTTCTTCTTTTCAAACCATACGACGAGTACGTACACCGACGTGAGATAGAAGAAGAGCAGCGGGCCGTACATTCGCGCCTCCCGGGACCAGACGAGCATGAACGGGTCGAAGGCGAGATATGCGGCCAGGAAATAGCCGAGCAGTCGGTTGTACCGACGTCCGAACAGATAACCGACGAGAATGGAGAGGAGCCCGTAGATAACCACCGGTAGTCGGGCGGCGAACTCGGAGATGTCGAGGAGCGCGAACGATCCTGCGATCGGCAGTGATGTCGTCAGCCATGCCCGTTGGTACGGCGACGACGGCCCGATCGGGTCCGAAAATCCGTTGCCATTAATGTAATTGCGAGCGGCCCAGCTCGTGTACGCCTCGTCGATCCACAGGGGCGCGACACCCAGTCGTCGTAGCCTGAAATAGCACCCCAGGACGAGGATCGCTCCGAGTACCACTACCGGGAGGACATCGATTCTAGCGAGCCGTTCCCGGACCGAGCGGAAGTCGATTGAGCCCGGCGTTTCGGATGAAATACCCATGGAGACCCGTGATACGGAGTGTTGGGTCGAAGTACCCTCCGGAGTAAAAAGCTCACTATCGGGCGCTTCCACCGCGCGATCGGTGGCGCGTGCCTATTGGATCGTCCGAAGGACTGGCGAGAGATAGTCTCTAATCGAGGGTGGGAGGCGTGCGAGCGCAGCGTCAATTTCGACAGTATCCACGACACCCGCTTGTATCGCGACAAGAGCGTACGAGCAGCCGCCGACAGCGGGGACGATCAGAAGCGACAGAAGGGGAGAGTCCAGCAAACAGTCGATGCCAAAGATTGCAACTGCGGCGACCGCTGCGGTCGTGACGACGCGCCTGACCCGAATGTCGCTGATCGGGTCGAAGCCGACACGTCTGGCGGCCCAGATATGCAGGAGAAGCATCGATCCGTATCCGACGCTGGTCGCGATGGCCGCTCCGTACATCCCGTGTCGCGGGATGAGAACCAGGTTCAACAGGAGATTGAGGAGCGCGGCCGCTCCAGTAGCTGCTATCAGCGGCGTTAATTCCCCTTTTGCCTGGCTGATTGCGAAGATGGGACGTGCGATCGCGAACCCTAGGGCACCTGGGAGCAGATACACCACGACGGTACTGGCAGGCGCGAATGGGGCCCCGTAGTACAGGGGGACAAACGCGTCAGCGAGCGCTGCGATTCCGAGGGCGAGCAACACTGTCAATGAGAGCGTGTACCGGGTTGCTCGGGAGGCGACCTCGGAAACCTCGTCGTGGCGTCCCTGTGACCACGTCTCCGACATCGAGTGCAACAGGACCATTTGCAAGGCGAAGGGAGCGAACCAGAGGAACTCCGCGACTAGGAGCGCCGCACGGTAGTAGCCAGTCTGTTCCCCGCTGGTGAGTACTCGCAGGAGCAGGATATCGACGTGATAGAGCGAGGTCATCAAAAGGACAAGCACGACACTACCCAGATTGAAGGTGAGTAACTCCCGAACCGGGAAGTCCGGAGGGAGCCGACTACCCAGGTGAGACATATCGACCTGTTGAGCAACGATTCCGAAGGCCACGATACAAACGATCCCTGTGGCGAGAATGTGACCGGCTAATGCACCTGCGACATCCCACCCTATGTAGGTTAGTGAGATTCCGGTGATCCCGAACAGGAGCTTCTGCACGATCGCCAACGGTTCGCTATACTGTTCGAGGCCAAGCCCCATGAGTGCGTTCCGTCCAGTCTGGAACAACTGCCGTCCGACGAGTAAGGCCGCAGCGAGATACGCGTACAGTTCAAAGCGCTGGCCTAGCGTCTGCGCGATTAGTCCGGAAGCCGAAACGGCGATGAAGACGACTGCGCCGCCGATCGCCAACAGCGTCGCGGTTGACATATAAAACGCGAACACGTGAGATTCCCACGCTGGCTGGGTCCGTTCTTCGGCGATGAATTTACGGATGCCGTCATTGACACCGGCATTCACTACGATCACCGCTATGCTGAGCGCAGAGAGAACGAAAACGTAGTCTCCATACGCACTACTGCCGAGGAGTCGGACAAGGACAGGCGTGATGAGGAGACCGATCAGTAGGGATCCGACTTCTGCAGAGAGTATCGAGAGAAAGCCACGGATGACGTTCCGACTCATGCGTTAGTGTTCACTTGCTGGGGTATCGGTGGAGGTCCATATTCCTAATGAGGGTCTCTCGTTCGATGTGATTGCTCTCAATTTGTCTGTTCGGATTGTCCCGTGTGCGATTGATTCTGACGCCAGTACCACGCGGCCACGGCGAGTGAGGCAGCGACGACAAGCGGCCACAGATCCGTGCTGGTGTACAGCCCGGGCGTGGGCGGCTGATACGGCGTGAGCGGCCAGAAGATCGACTGCGAACGGCCGTCGGGAACGCGAATGAGCGCGTCGGTGAACAGATGGGAAACCGCGCCGACTGACAGCAGTGCGAATACACGCCGGCGCTCGTTGGGGACAGCAACCACGACACCCCCGAGTATCAGCAGGAGGACCCCGCCGCCTGTCTGGAGCGCTGTCCAACTGATGAGGACACCGAACTGGTGGTAAATCGCACCCGGGGGAGCGAGAACCGAGAAATGGTTTAGATCCGGCAGGAGTGCGCCAACCATTCCAGCCGTGACCGCGGCTGGTCCCCACTCGTAGCGCGTCGAGAGCCCTGTGCAGACGGCATAGGCCAACAGGACGTGTGTTAATAGGTCAGGCATCGCGTTCCGCCTCCTCTGAGTCGAACATCGTCCCAAACGCGATGGGGAACGAACGGGGTCGTGCCCGCAGCTTCAGGAGGTCGATCCGCCAGTGACGGAGTAACCGTATCAGCACCCATAGCCCTGCGATGGCCGAGAGCAGTCTTGTTCGCCAGTAGGACCCGCCCGGTTTTCGGACCACTTCGGTGGCCTCGACTGTATTCTCTGGGCGGAGTACGCCGTATACAGAGAGTACGTCGCCCTTTTGAGCGGACTCTTCGTACCCGTCGACTGTGAGTTCGACGGGGCCATTTAGGACTGTCTCCCCGCGGATCCGCAGCGGATCGACGGAGACTACGGTCCCGTATACGTGTACCCGCTGTCCGAGATAGTCACCGTACGCCGCTGCAACTTCGTCGTTGCCCGGTGGGACGCCCTTGTCGGGATGGGTATCCAGGGAGCCGAAACCTATCATTGCGGCTCCGAGACAACCGATCAGCACCGCGAGTGCGACGGCGCGATACGCGACACGTTTTCTCTGCACGTGTTTTGTTCGGCGACACCAATAGCTATAAGTTCGGCGTTTAATCAATACTGCATTAACGTGGCGACAATCTCGACGGCGAAACCGGAGCGTGTCGGTATGCAAGAGGAGGTGGAACTTTCGGTCGTCCTCCCGGTGTACAACGAAGCGGGCAACCTTCGGCCGCTTGCCGAGGAGATCCGCGAGGTCATCGATGATTACTACGAACACTGGGAGGTCATCTTCGTCGATGACGGCTCTCAGGACGGCAGTTTCGAGACGCTCGAATCGATCCACGGTGCCGACCCGCGGTTCAAGGCCCTGAAGTTCCGGAAGAACTTCGGTCAAAGTCCCGCGATCGACGCGGGCCTCGATTTCGCCGCTGGTGAGGTCATCGTGACGATGGACGCCGACGGGCAGAACGATCCGGCGGACATCCCAAAGCTCATCAGCAAACTCGAAGAGGGTTACGACTGCGTCTCCGGCTGGCGCCGCGACCGTGATGATCCGTTCACCAAGCGGTTCTTTTCGCGGCTCGCGTCTGGGATGCGTCAGGCGTTTCTCGGGACGGACCTGCACGACTACGGCTGTACGCTGAAGGCGTTCCGGCGACCTGCCGCGAAGGACATCGACCTTGACGGCGAGATGCACCGCTATATCCCGGCGCTGTTGAGCTGGCACGGGTACCGGATCGCAGAGGTCGAAGTGAACCACCGCCCTCGCCGCAACGGCGAGACGAAGTACTCCTGGCAGCGACTGCCCAAGGGATTCTTGGATTTGGTGAATGTTTGGTTCTGGCAGAAGTTCTCCGGACGACCTTTGCACATCTTTGGAGGACTCGGAATCATATCTATGGGAATAGGGTCGCTGGCAGGGTTGTATACCGTTTGGTTAAAGATTGCTACAGGGGCGAACTTATCCTCGACAGCATTACCACTCTTTGCCGTATTTATGGTGATGATCGGTGTTCAGTTCTTCATCTCCGGAATTCTAGCAGATATCGGTATCAAGGGATATCACCAAGCAAAGAACGACGAACCCTACCGCATCCAAAAAATGCTAGAATGACACGAGTGCTTGTCTTGAATTACGAATACCCTCCATTAGGTGGGGGAGCATCCCCAGTAACTGCAGAAATAGCAGAAAAGTATGTAGATATTGGATTTGATGTTGATGTAGTTACAATGGCCTTTGGTGATCTTCCAAAACATGAACGGAAAAATGGTGTTTCTATCTTTCGGGTTCCCTGTCGGAGAACATCAGAATCTTCTTGCACTCCGTTTGAGATGGCGACTTTTCTTCCCGCTGGTTTAATTAAATCTTGCGAGTTGATCAGAAAACATGAATACCAGTTCATCCATAGTCATTTTATTATCCCAACTGGCATAATATCATTTATCCTTCAAAAAATGTATTCTATACCATATATAATTACTGCTCATGGTTCAGACGTTCCAGGATATAATCCAGACCGGCTAGATCACCTACATCGGTTTATAAAACCAGTCTGGGGAAAAATACTGAGTTCAGCATACTCTATCACTGTACCCTCAAGATATCTTTCAACCTTGATTAAAGAAACCAAGCCGTCAATCTCACCCGAAATTATTCCCCACGGTATTCAATATGAAGAATATTCGCCTAATAAAGAAGGCGAGCAATTTATCTTTCTCACAAGCAGGCTCTTTAAGCGAAAAGGTATACAATATGTTCTTGATGCGCTTCCGCATTGTGAGAACAATTGGGAAGTAATTATCGCAGGAGATGGGCCGTTTCGTCCCCAATTAGAAGAAAAGGCAGACGGAGTCTCCCAAGAAATCACATTCACAGGCTGGATCTCAGAAGACGAATTGATTGATTACTATAACCGGGCTGAAATTTTTATTTTTCCCTCAACGCGTGAAAGCTTCGGGATGGTTTTATTAGAGGCAATGAGTGCAGGAACAAGTGTGATTACGAATGATGAGGAACCAATGAGAGATATTATAGGAGAATCTGGAATAACTGTGGACGTAACTGATGAACAGGCCCTCGCCAAGTCGATAGATAAGATGATATCTGATGGTGAGATGAGAACCAATCTACAAAATATTGGGCGGAGCAGAGTGCAACAAAGGTATAATTGGGATAGGATTGTTAAGGAGTATGTGTCTGTCACCCCCAATTAGAAGCATGATTTAAATATGCCTATGAATGTGATAATTGATGCATTTAGCATCAGAACAGGACATGGCATTGAACGATATAATAAAGAGCTGCTAAGAGCAATTGATGAGATAAATCCAAATATTAGGATTACCGTGATATACGGTTCAAAGCATGATTTGATGGGGCTAGAGAACCTCAATGAGGGCGTTATTGGTCCTGCAAACGAGAATTTTATTCCAATCCGAGATAATATCAGCTTTCTCTATCGATTAAGTGGCATGGATTTTGATGTTTTTCATACAACAAGGTCAACTGGACCACTATATTCCTTCCCGGGGAAGAAAGTGATACGGACTGTACACGATCTTGGCCGGAAATATTCAGGAACAGAAAGGAAAGGTGTAAAAACTCGTCTGTATAAAGAGGTTGCCGAAGGTAGAGCATTGTCTAACTCAGATCGTATTGTAACTGTATCTGATAATACAAAAGAAGATATCCTATACCACTATGACATTAAAAGGTCAAAAGTAATGACGATTCCAAATGGGATTTCTAAGAAATTTAAACGGAAAGAGGCAGAGAAACTAGAAGGTACTAAAGAAAAATATGGTCTTCAAGACAAGTTTGTTTTAAATGTTGGGGCAATATCACCACGGAAGAATACCAGAAGGTTAGCCACTGCATGGGAGAATTCTGAAGTTTCAGAAGAGTACTCGCTTGTAATCGCTGGAGGGACTGGAGATCGAGGAGAAGAAATAAAAGAGGAAATAAAGGGCCCATCTAATATCTCTCTGGTAGGATATGTTCCAGAGGATGACTTAGTGAATCTCTATAACTTAGCAGACCTATTCGTTTTTCCCTCTCTATTTGAAGGATTTGGGTTTCCGCCGTTAGAGGCAATGGCCTGTGGAACACCTGTGATCGCTTCTAACACATCAAGTCTTCCAGAAGTTGTAGGCGATGCTGGCATTAATGTAAATCCAAAGGATACAATCGAATTATCTGAATCAATTAATCGTGTATTGAAGAATGAAGAGTTAAAAAATAAATTGATGACCAAAGGCATAGATAGAGCGGCAGAATTCTCATGGAAACAGACTGCGAAATCAATTCTTACTTGCTACAAAGACCTAATATGAATATACTATTAATCACACGGGAGTTCCCTCCGGAGGTAATCGGAGGGGTAGCGTATCATTCATACCACCTAGCAAGGTGTCTCTCAGATCTAGGTCACAATGTTTCTGTAGTTGCCTCTGATTCAAGTGACACTGTAATAGATGAGTCAGAATTCGAGCTTGAGGACATCAAGATTGAGAGAATTTCACACAATGATCTAGTTAGCGGTAGATTCTGGTTCAATAGGGCGATCGCAAAGAGACTTCCAGACATTGTAGACCTTGATGGAATTGATGTTATTCATAGTCACGAGCTTATAGATTTTAGTGAAATAGAATTTTCTGGAGGGACCGTACTGAAAGTCCACATTAATATTTCAGAAAAATCGGACTACATAACAGGGAAAGAGTTCCCCCAACTCGCAAGGCCACTGGTCAGGCTTGCTGGGAAAAAACTCCTATCACCGGTAGAAGAGGGTCTAGAGCAGAGGGCCCTGAAAACAACAGACGCTAGAATTTATAACAGTTCCCTCTGCAGGAATAAGATGGTCACCAATTACGGATTTCGTGATGGAAGCAGTACTGTTATACATAACGGGGTTGATGTAGATAGATTCTCCTCAACGGGAAAGAATGAAAGATATCTTCTGTATGTGGGAGGGGATTCCCATAGAAAGGGCATTCAAATACTGGCTAAGTCATTACAAGAAGTAGATCAGAATATCCCAAAGGTGAAAATGGCTGGCTCTTTCAAAAACGAGAAGAAGATTCAATCCTTAACAGAGTGCGAAAAAGTTGATTTAGAAGGTCGAGTCGATCAAGAAGAGTTAATAGAGTTATATCAAAATGCCCAAGCTTTGATACATCCAGCACCGTATGAGCCTTTTGGGAATGTGATCTTAGAATCGTTATCGTGCGGAACACCAGTTATTGTTTCGAACGAAAATCATTGTGGGGCAGCTGAGATACTAAATGAAGATGTGTCGAAGAAAACACTCCCGAATAGCAAGAGCCTAAAGGCCGTTATTGAGAATATGGGATCATGGTCAGTGAATCCTAAAGCCTGCAGGGAAGTGGCGGAGTCCCATACTTGGGAACACGTAGCAGAAGAAACAATCACATTTATAAATGAGGTCGTGGCATAATTTAAATATGCCCACTTTTATTGTAATAAGCTACTTGGGAAAATATAAATGAAATATAGAAACAAGCTATTGAAATTCGATGACGAATTCGATAAAAGTGAAAATACTCTCCACGAGTTAGTGAAGGTAGACACTCAAAACGATAGATGGGAATTTCAAGATCTTAATTTAGATTCTGGAACTTTCGGGGAGGTAGTAGAAAGAGGTATCGTAGAAAAAACGGACTCGGGGTATACCCTAGGCGACACAGAAGCCGTTAAATCGTTTCTGAGGGAAGAGGAGGAGATAGAAAATAGTTCAAATAACAGCCAACAAGGTACATTCAAAAGAAATATCTGCCAGTACTTCTCTTCCCCATATTCGTTTGCACTCCTCGTATTTGTGATAATATCTCTAATAATTCGACTGTATGAATTGGGTGCTGCGCCCTTCTGGTTAGATGAGGCGTGGCAATCATGGGCAGCCCGGAATTTCATTGAAGGGAGCGGATTTTCGAATCCTAGCGGCACGCCGTATGACCGGTCGTGGCTCACGATTAGCCTCCCGATTGCATTTCTATTCGAAATTTTGGGGGTCTCTGAGTTCGCAGCTCGCTTACCGTCAGTATTGGCGGGAACGATTACAGTAGGTTTAGCGTACGTTTTCGGAAAAGAAGTCACAGATCGGCCAACGGGGCTGCTATTAGCCGCGATCTTGGCAGTTGATACTTGGACCCTTACTTGGTCACGAGAGGCTCGTATGTATGCACTCTTTCAGCTTCTGTTCCTCCTAGGACTCCTGCTGTTCGTCCGCTGGCACCAGACCGGTTATAAATGGCAGAGCTGGTACCTAAAATGCCTGATCGCAATCATCCCACTTGGTTATATCACCCATCGTGGGTTCTTACTAATTGGTGTCATTTTGGTCGTTTTCCTGACAATGACTGTTGCTTGGGAAACGTACCTCAACTACATTGGAACGCAGTCGCAGTCCCTGAGGGACCCTATTAATGGGAGGAAATTGATGACGTTAGCAGGCGGGATTCTTTCTGGAATAGCCTTCTTATCCTTCTATGGAATTCCAAATATTCTAACTGGGTCTCCCCCACAGTGGTATGGAGGAACCACTCCAGGATATTATTGGGATACATTATCAGGCCGATATCCGCTACTTGCTATCCCATTCTTCTGGATTGGTGTAGCATATTTACTCTCGAAAAAGCAGAAAGGCATTTTCGTAATCACGGGATTTTTCGTGCCATTCCTTATACAGCGATACTTGACTGCATGGCGAGCGGATAGGTACATATTCTATCTGTATCCTGTCTATCTATTCATTTGCCTTGCACCATTTGGATGGTTCTTAACCAAAATAGAAGACCTGGTAAGTGATTATTTCAGCAACAAACAGGGGTCCAAAACTTATGGGGGCGAGAAACTGAACAATATTCAGTCCTACATCGATGAATCATGGAATGTATCCAAATTCGTCATAATTATACTAGTTATTATGTTTTCACAGATCCTGGTCCCGATTGGGGGCACGATCGCCTTCCTTGAACAAAACCCTCACGGAGTAATAGACAATCGACCAGACCATCAAGGCCCTTCGGAGTATATTCAAAGGAATTCAAATCCAGACGATGTAATTATTTCCTCAACTCCGGCGCTCACTCTGTGGTATTTGGACGAAGTAGACTTTAGTCTCTTCCCGTACACAGATACCGAAAACAGGTCTGGGGAAACATTTGACACTCGAAACAATGTCCCTATTCTAGACTCACGGCAGAAGACAGAAGAAGTTCTCACCGAACACTCGGGTTGGATTATCGCAGACCATCGGCTACGATGGTATGTGAATAGTTCAATACAAAATCAGATTAAGTCAGAAAGCATAAAGGTAAATAGTAGTGATTGGAACGATGTCCAGCTTTATCGGTTCGGTGAAGCTGCGATGCACCTTTCCCCTATGCAGCAAAACCCGCCTGAGAATGTGATCCAGAAAGAGGGGAACGTGTACGGTCCACGGAACAATGCGCTCGCCTTAGGGAGGTCGGAAAAAACACGGTTCGACTGGGGTGAGAACACTGGAGAGCGCTCTGGTAGCATTGTCCTTCGCATCTCACAGGATACCGAACGAGAGCGGGTACTGGAAGCTCTTATGTACGGAACGGACGATCGAAAATTGAACATTTCCGTTTCCGATAATCGAAGTCAGTGGAGAGAGATTTTACGTCCTCGTTCTGGCTGGGAGTGTGAAGAGTGGTCATATCACCCAGAAAAGTTCAATAATGGTACAGTCTATGTGAAAATCGAATCTTCCTCAAAAAGTGGTCTCGGTGGAATTGTAAAGACTCTCCAGACAAGAGCAGAAAATACCGATTCAAACGATATTTGTAGTTTGAGAGCGCAGAACTAAGACGTGTGAATTCGCGGTCATGAGTGGCTGACGCTCAGTTCGATGTTTTCGACAGCGCATTTCAGGACGAGTTCACGGAACTGACCGAACCACGTTCGAGCTCGAACGATTTCACCGTATTTGCGGCGCAGCGCGAAAAATGTGGATTCGGTGTTCGAGCGTTAATGACAGATCGTGTCATCTTGAAATAAGTTGTCAGCGAGGCCGTGGCAGCCGAATTCGCGGTGCTTGATCACCGGTTTAAAGCCTTTAGCGCATAATATTTGGCGAAGTAACCACTAGTCGTAGCCTTTGTCGGCAGTAAGAATGTTCGGTTGGTCGAGATTGCGGTTGACCATCTGCCAGCCGATCTTGGAATCATACGGTTGTTTTATCGAGCAATGTATGTCGAGGATCGTACAAGTTTCACAGTCGCTCAGAAGCGTCGTTTTCACCCCCTCGAACGTGTAATTCGTGCGTTTTGCGTAGTGTTGGCTGGCGGTACCCGACCCATGCCAGTTGCGTCGATGGTCTGAACATCGCCGAGATCGTGCAACTCCGCCGATAACCGTAACAAGACGCGCCAGATCCGCATTTCTAGATCGTGCTTGCACGTACTGATGGTCGTGAGATCAGGCAGTTCAGCCACCGCTAGGTCTGGTTGGCGACAATTCCATGCATTTCGTGAAGCACGTCCAGCAGCTGTCGATACGTGTGACCCAGGTATTCGCGGAGACTGTGGATCGCCACGATCACCCAGTCTGCGTAGCCGGTTTCACCCTCTTTGAACGCTGGATCCAGATCGACGACGACGGCTTTTTGAGCAAGCGAGACAACCTCAGTGAAGCGGGACAGTTTCGATGACACAACCAAACTTGGCACTGTCTAGTTCAGCACCTCCTCGACAGGAGTGCCGCCATCTAACGCTTGGTTCGGTCGATTTCGGTTGTAGTAGTGTCTGAACCGCCGCAGCCATCGTTTCGCGCTTGATTGACTGCCCTGCCAAAACGAGTGAAAGCGGGCGATCCGCATGGTCACAGTTTGAAACCACTTTTCGATGTGGTTTCGGTCGGTATAGTTGAGTTGACCGCTCAATTCGTGGCGAGCGAGGGCAGTCAGGTAGCCACCAGCATCGACGAGAAACTCCGTTTCGGAGACGTTGTGTTTCTCGGTGAGTCGATGCAGGAACGCCGCCGCGGGATCGGTCCCGCGGCGGCTGTACACGTCTACCTCTAGCAGGAATTTTGAGTCCGTATCGATCGCGGCGTAGAGCCACTTCTTTTCGCCGTCTACTTCGATTTGTTTCTCGTCAACCGCGACCCGCGACGGCGTCGCCGTCGGCGGGTCGCTCTGTTCTTCAGCGAGTTTCTCTTTCCAGTTCCAGACCGGTTGATAGCAGCGATCGACACCCAACCAGGCTAAGACGCCCTCGACTTCACGTACCGACAACTCCATCGAGTGAAGTCGAACCGCGAAACAGCGCACGGGTGTCGGCGTGCGCTCGTTCTCCCAAACGTCTTCATCGTCCCCTCCAAATTCTCTCTGAGCAGGTCTCTGAGTGTCATAGACATCACTCACTACGACCTGCTCACTTCTCAAACTCCCTCAACTAGACAGTGCCCCGAACTTTCCCGTTTCGCTTCCTAGTAAGTTAGACATTTAGCTACTCTTACTAGCGTCTAAACACCGCCCAGAACTAGTTATATGAGCCCGAATCTGTAATGAATCGGTGGTTGATTTTATGCAATAGAGATTCAATAAGTGGGTGAAAAAGGAGGTATATCCCAGAGAGAAGGAGGAGCGGGGCACCGCTCCAATCTTGTAATACAGAACTGAATCCCGTAAGAAGCCATAAAACGCCAATCACCTGGAAAACCATTTTACTACGACTCTGACTGCGGCCCATGTTTTAAATTGAACTTTTAAATACATAAATCCTTTGGATTATCTGATGCACAGGCGCCAGACAGTAGAAACCGTAGATTCTAATACAGAGAGAAGAAACTAAGCGATAATGGATAAAAAATCTCCCAGAGTGCTTCTCATTACGCCTGGATATCCGCCGCCGCCGGGTGGGATTCAAACTGTTGTCAGGAATATTGAGCGCGGATTACGAGCACGAAATATTCCGGTTCAGGTTGTGTATATTGATCCTAGTGACTTCACGCCCAGTATCTCTGACTTGCTACCACGCCCTCGCTGGTGTTATTCGGCCAGAGCTACGGTCACGGGGAAGTACATGTACCAAAAGACTGCCTACGATCAAGTGACACAAGAGATCGCTGATTTCGAGCCGGATATCGTTCACGCATTGCACGTCAGAAATTGGTCGGCTCTAGTTGCAGCGAACGAAGCAGAAGTGCCGACTATTCTATCGGCTCATGCTCTGGAACTGGAAGAGACACCGCTTGCACAAAAGGCAATTTCCGCTGCTGACGCTGTCCATGCAGTCAGTGAGTTTACTGGCTCACTCGTCCGCAAGATTCGGAACGAGGCTAATGTAGAGGTTATCCATCCTTCTATCAAGGTTGAAGACTACGAAAAGGCGAAAGACTCGCTTTCCCATGATCACGAAGAAAGACCAATAGTGACAGTCGCTCGGTTTGTCGAACGGAAAAACATCGAGACAGTGATAGAGGCGTGGAAGAAGGTGGATAACCGACTAAAACAGGGGCGGAAGTTAGTCCTTGTCGGTGAAGGGCCCAAAAAGAAGGAGTTGAAACAGAGCGCATCAGACGTAGAAGACATTAAATTCACTGGATGGATTGAGGAGAGGAAGAAGCGACAGCTACTGGCAGAGTCCGCATTATTCGTTATGGTTCCCAAACAAATCGGATTTGATGTTGAAGGGTTCGGTATTGTTTATATCGAGGCCCAAGCAGCAGGCACTCCCGTGATAGGTTCTCAGACGGGGGGAGTTCCCGAAGCAGTCGGCGAAGGTGGTATAACTGTGAATGAACCCGGAAATCCGGCCGAAGTAGCAAATTGCATAGAAACACTTCTAGATGAAAGCACGCGCCAGCAATATAGTCGTAAGGCCGCCAGTCGAATTGATCAATTTGAGATCGGTGAAATCATACGAGAGCATTTAGAATCATATAGAAAAATTTACACACAGTATAAATAAAACATACTCGGAGGACCAGCGTGGAAATTCGACTCAATTAAATCACTTGAGCTAATCTCGTTAGTTAAGATGGCAAATATAGCAGTGGTTGTTCTCGATACGCTGCGAAAAGAGACATTTGACGAATATTTCAAGTGGCTTCCTGGGAAGCGGTTCGAAAACTGTTGGTCCCCAAGCCATTGGACAGTTCCGGTCCACGCTGCACTATTCACGGGGCAGAGACCCGTAGAGGTCGGAACCTACGCTCGATCTCTCAATCTCGATTGCGATTTACCTACGATTGCCGAGATTCTGTCTTCAAAGGAGTATACTACTAGAGCCTTCTCTACAAACCCAAATATTTCGAAGCGGTTTCGATTCCACCGAGGGTTTGATGAGTTTCGCGGGAACTGGCGGCTCCGCCACTTTAATCGTGACGACCTATTTGACTGGGACACAGTCGCAGGTGAGGGGGAAGGCGTTTTCTGGAGATACGCACAAGGAGTAAAAGAATGCATTCAAAGCGATAGTGCTACCTTCCCCTCTCTATATAACGGGGTTGAAATGAAGCTAGGCCACTTTGGATTATTTGATAAATATAAAGATCAAGGGGCCGCCGAAGCGCTGCAGTACATTTCAGGGACCAATTTCACAGAGGATGAGTTTCTCTTTCTTAATCTCATGGAGGTACATGCGCCATATGAGGTCCCTTCAGAATATCAATCCACGACTACTCCCACCTTTCTTGGTATAGAAGAAACGATCAATAACTCGAGTGTTGACGGCAAAGAAACTAAACAAGGGTACGAAGAATGTGCAGGCTACCTTTCTGACAAATATTCAGAGATTTTTTCTGAATTATCAAAAGATTTTGATTGGATTGTCACGTTGTCAGATCACGGGGAACTTTTTGGAGAAAACGGTGCATGGCGACATGGTTACGGAGTATATCCCGAACTGACTCACGTGCCTCTTGTTATCTCCGATACCAGTGGGAATAAGGAGACAGTTTCCGAAGTTGTAAGCATAACTGATGTCTACGACACTATTCTCGATATTACAGGATTAGCGGATCAAATGCAAGAGATGAATAGCCTCATCGGAGACGTGCATGGCAAAGAAGTTCTCACTAGCTACCACGGAATTACGCATCAACACAAAGTAGATACCCTGCGAGACCGAGGGTTCGATTCAAGAACAATTGAACAGTATGATGCACCTGTTTACGGTTTAGTATCGAAAGATGGGGAGTACATCTACCGGGATGTTCATGGAGTTCACGGGTTTCCTGACATCGACAAAGTGACGGAGGAAGCGGAGCAAATACTAAATTCCGCAGTTGATGAGATATCGAGCATTGACCGAAATGACAATAAAATAGATCTAAACGATTCGGCTCGCTCACAGCTTGAGGAACTCGGATATATATAAAAATACATATGAGTGAGACGAAGGATGAGTTTACAGAACTAGTACTGGGTTCTGGTGTCCTCTTATCCGGCCAAATCGTCGGGAAGATCCTCGCGCTTGGTGGGCACGTTTTACTTGTACGACTGCTTGACCCTCATTTATTTGGTCGATTGTCTCTCGCCCATACGGTGATACTCATATTCTCTCCATTTGTGATGCTCGGAATCCCCAATGGAATCACTCGAATGATCGCTGCTAGCGATACTCAACGAACAAAAAGCGATATGGCAATTGGTGGGGGAGTGATCATGGTTATAACGGGGTGCCTTGTTTCGATCTGTCTAATTTATTTCAGGGGCTTCGCTGCAGAAGTAGTCAACGCCACGCAGGCAGCTCCTCTCCTCGTGTGGTTCGCACCGCTTCTCGTTCTCAAACCGATTGGGCAAACTACTTTGTCAATCGTGCGAACTTACGGCGAGTCCGGAAAAGCAGCGGTGATGCGAGACATCACTCCGAAGGTGGCAGCGATAGTATCTTTGCTCCTTGTTTCGGCTATAGCAACCCCCTATCAGGGAGCTATCGCGTATTGGCTCGTGGGAGCTATCACTATGATCTTGACTGGAACATATTTTGTTAATTCCTTAGTTGGTTTGCCAACGTTATTTTCGCGTATTCCGGATAGAAACAATCTAGCTCGGCTTGTTAGTCATTCATGGCCTCTTGCCATTGAGGGAGGATTCATGCTACTCATGACGCGGTTTGACCTTCTCGCTATCGGATATTTCCTATCTGAGACGGAAGTCGGTTATTATCGTTCTGTCCAACCGTTAGCGGTAGCAACACTCTTCATTTTGAATTCATTTGTATTTCTCTACCTACCATTAGCGACAGAGTATTTTGAGGATGATCGGTTAGAGGATATACAATACCTCTATACGCGGACTACGAAGTGGGTTGTCGTATCAACTCTACCTTTACTTATCGTCTTTGGAGTGTTTCCCAACGACGTAATTCGGGTGTTCCTCTCAAATGCATACAGCCCGGCCGCATTACCATTCGCAGTTCTTTTATTAGGAATGTTCGCACGTGTAGTGGTGGGACCAAACGGCGCTACTATTAAAGCAATCAATAAGACAAGAGTGAATTTATTGTCGTCTTCTGTTGGTGTAATCACTAATATCTGTTTGAATATTGTATTGATACCACAATATCAAATGGTAGGGGCTGCCACCGCAACTGCTCTAGGATATCTTATCTATAATGGCACGGAAGTTATAGTACTTTACTCGCTACACCGAATCCAGCCGTTCTCGCTCGATCTTGTCAAACTGCTATTGGTTCTCGCGGGGATAACGGTCCTAATGCAATGGCGTTTTACCGGGACATACGGTCTAATCGAACTCATCGGTATCGGTATCGCTCTTGCAACGCTAACACTCGTTTTATCGTTGGCAACTGGGACAATCAAAATATCCGAAGTTCAAGATCTGTTAGATTCCTCAAGATAGCAGTTTACGAACGCTCTTGGGAAGTACGTTGTTGATTTTCAGAGCGCGGCGTCAAGAGCATATTTGAGCGCTTCGTCACCTGGTTTTCTGTAGATTTCACGGCGGAGTTGGAAGGCTCTGAGATGCGGTGTTAGCTTGTCATTCTAGACGCCTCGGTAAGGCGAGAGCCACCGTCGCGTCAGCGATGTGTGGCTCTCGCAGCCGTTGATGTGTACCTACGCTGACGGCGACTCGCCGTCAGCGTATTTACTATCGCCGTGGACGACGTACTCGAGGTCGAACTCATCGTCGTCCCTAGCGGATCGTAGTCCTCGAAATCCATCGGTATAGATGGTCAACGACTCCTGTTCGTGGTCGGCAAGCAGGAGTCGAACGGTCGATTCGGTGGCGGATTTCGCTGGTACAACATACCTCTCATCAGCGCCGCGATCGACCAGCGTGAACACCGGCGGTTTGTCGCCAGCGTACGATCCTCGGCCACGCGTGGACAGGCCACGCGAGCGTGACTCCCCTGTCCGCTCGCGGCCTTTGAGGCCAGCAGAGACATACACTTCATCGATTTCGACCGGCCCGGACAGCGTGATCGGAGGCGCGTTGAGCGCTCTGACGAAGCGCTCGACGCGCCATCTTACCGTCTTGTAAGATCAAGTTCAGCCTCGATCTGGCGAAGGCTCGTGTTGAACCGTACGAACACGTAGATCGTGAAGTACCATTCTTTCAGTGTGAGCTTCGAATGGGCGAAGATTGTCCCGGTCTTGTCGTGAACGTGCGACCCCAATTCTTACACAGGTACCGCTGATACACCCAATAGCTGCCGTTTCTAACCGTTAGGTCAGAACGGCAGCGGGGGCACTTGACACCATCACGCCAGCGAACCTGCTGCAACAGGTCCGCTGCAGCCGATTCCGACACGAATCGGCTTGTTGGGAACATATCGGGCACCGCTGACGCGGTGCCCTTGCCCTCTTCGACTTTCAGCCGCAGCTCGCACCGTCAACAATCTCCTATGCAAGAGCGGTTTACGAATCGACATACCCAAGTGCCTTCAAATTGTCCATGGCTGATTGTCCGTTACCGTCGACTGGAGTTATCTCAGGGGTGTGCGTACATTTATCAGAGGCGGTTGTCTGAACCCAGGGTACGTTCCGGATTACCGGATGAAGAACCGTAGTGGGATGTCCGTATATCCCCATCTCACCGAAAGCTTCTCCATGATCTGCAGAAATCACTACTGATTCAGCATCCACGTTTTCTAAAAGGAGTTCAACTTCGTCCAAGACAGCGCGCAACTCGTAGATGTAACTCTCCCAAACAACCTCCTTATCTCCTCCTGATCGAAGGTATTCGAAGGGGTCTGATTCGTGAGGTTTCAGTTCCCGGTCCTCTTCGAATGCCTTCGCGGTATATGGGCTGTGCGGTTGGTTATAGTGAAGAATTGTGCGCTCAAATTCCAAACTATCGTCGCGGGAAACCGAGATTGCTCGTTCAGTAACGTATCTAGCCGGAGTATATCCTTCCTCGTGCTCGTATACTCCTTCGGGTTCGTACTGCCATGCATGATCGAGGAGGCCGAATTTATCATGTTTAGCTGGCGTATAGTCTGTCCAAGCAAAGGGGGGATTTTCGTGATCAACCGGCGTCTTTCTGTCTTGAAGGATTCGTCCTGCCCACCCATTAGCGGAGATGTATGCGGTTTTTTCAATATCTTCCCCATTATCTTGGTCGAATGTAGCGCACATCCAACCAAGAGAGCTACTCCCGACAGAGAAGATTGAATTAACGTTCTCAATGAAATCATAATCACTGGCGACCTCTTGGAGTGCATCTGTTCGGCAGGTATCTAATAAAATAAGAAGATCCCACTCGCGGTCGTATACATTCATGCCAACCGGATAGTGAGAAAGAATAGAGAGCATTACAGGCTGATAGAGGTTCCTACCTACCCAACGAGCCGCACGTCCAAGGAATTGACTGTTCAGCATGCAGAATTAGTTTTATTGAGTCCACCAAAAGGTATCGATAAGCTATTCTGATTGTGAAACGCATGAATATGTCGGTATAGTTATGGACAGTAATCAAATGATTCCGAATAGGAAAAGTAATCCTCTGTATTTATTGATTAAAAGACATTCACGGGATCAATCTTGCCATACCTGGTGGTTTGATGGAAGGAACCTCCTAGTTCACAGTGACACACTGAGCCGAGAGGAGACCCAGTTCGAGAAGTAAGGTACGTAAACTCCCAGCAGAGGTTATTTGCATCTTCACCCCCCATGCCTTCCGTGGTTCAACAGAGTAGACTGCAGCTATAGTAACCGTTAGAACGTTCTACTCGGAGATTGTTGCTGTGATCAATGGACCACCTCAACGAGATCTCCATCGAAGAACTCTAAGATGCCTTGGATAACATCGAGGGAAACAAGCCGACACAACGGTTGTTAGCCGCGATCGCGTACAGGAACGGTGTAACGAATCCGAACTTGCAGAGTGGCACGACACCGGTCGAAGAACGATCTACAGTTGGCTCATGCGACTTGATACGGACGAACCGCTTGAGCAAGCCGTGTCTGATGTTCATCAATCCTTGAGATA
This sequence comes from Halosimplex pelagicum, assembly GCF_013415905.1. GTDB lineage: Archaea > Halobacteriota > Halobacteria > Halobacteriales > Haloarculaceae > Halosimplex > Halosimplex pelagicum. The sequence continues at coordinate 1,255,579 of NZ_CP058909.1, forward strand.
ACAAAAATCTCAGAATCACAGCAAAAAGAGTTCGAACAAGCCGTTTACGAACTGCCCGGGGAAGTCGGGATTGACGCGCCGGCGTGGACACCGGCGCTCCTCCAGGAGTTCCTCGAAGACTCCTACGGCGTCGAGTACTCCTATCCGAGTTGCCGGCAGCTGCTGAAAGAAGCTGATTAAGTTATCAAAAACTACGCCGTACAGCTGTTGAATCCAAAGAATGCGGCCAGAGGAGTTCTACGACGAGATGAAAAAGCGAGCGGAGATGGACGCCACAATAGTCTGCATCAATCAAACCAAGAAATCTGTGCAGGTCGAGCCGTGTACCGTGTGGTCTCCGCACGGCCCGCGGCCGACCGTCGAACTTTCCGGCCAACGCAACTGAACGTGCCTGCTTGGTGCGATCACCGAAGATGCTGACTACTTTTTCTCACGGTTCACCGAGTACGTCACCACCGATCACGTAAAACATTTCATTCTGTTGTTGTGCGGAGAATTCGAAGAAGACTTGATCGTCGTACTGGATGGGGCACCGTACTTCTAGGCATCGGCCGTCACGGATCTGGCGGCCCGTGACGATCTCGCCTTCATCACATTACCAGCGTATTCGCCGGAACTCAACCCTGTCGAAGAGTGCTATTGACAATTCCATGACTATTTGAGCAACGGTTCTTCGACTCACTAGCCGAATCGACGACGATCGATACTGCCCTCAACAGCTCTCTTTCCTAAAATAAGTGACCATTTCAAACGAATGCGATAATGTCGTTCAAATCATCAATAGCGGTATCTTGATAATTAAGAGAGGGTGTCATAGAACTCTTCTCACACCGTGATGATCGTACTTCCCGGATTGTCTCCACGTTCGTAGTTGGTGATAGCGACGACAAGGCGAAGGCACAGGGCAAGAAACACCTGCGCTCGTGCGTGGACGCGGCCTCGGGCGTGCGTTCGCCCGAGGCCGCAGTCCTTCACTGATTCGTTGGTTCGTTCGACTCCAGTACGGCGGTTGTACGTCTCATCCAACGTGGACTGCTTCAGCTGAACATCCTCGCTGTGTTGTTCGATGCGGTCTTCGACCCTGTACTCGATGTCTTTCGGGTCGTCAGTGTTTCGCGCGTTGTACGGAGCGACTGGCACGACCCCTGCGGCCAGCAGGTGGTCGTGCCAGTCGAGCGTGTCGTAGGCGCTGTCACCGACCATCCAGATCGGCTTGGCGACGGCGAGCGCGTCACGTGTGACGCGCATCGCCGTCTCCTCTGGCGCTTGCTTACTCTCGGTGAACTCGGCGGCAATCGGGATCTTTTGCCCGGTCGAGACGATTGTGCAACCGTAGCCGTAGTAGTACTCGTCGTCGGTTGGATCGTAGCACTTTGACGCGTCTTGATCGGCGGGCTCCGCCCTCACGTCGGTTGAATCGATACAGTAGGTCAAGTCGAGCAGGCCGCGTCGGGCGGCCTGCTCGACGAGTCGGTCAAAGACCTCGTCAACGACGTGTTCGAGGTCGGTGAGAAAGCGATCGACCGCGTCTCTCGACGGCGGTCGATCGAACCCACAGCTCAGCCAAACGACCGTGTTCTGAAGCTCCCGCTCAACGGGACGAATGCCGTAGATGTCGTGGTAGTAGCAATGGAGGAAGCCACGCATCAACTCTGGTGGTTCATGCTCTCGTGTTCGCCCCGTCTCCGCCGGGGCGAACACGTCGAACTCTTCGAGAAACTCGAAGGAGAGATGCTCAAACAACGCTAGCGTCTCGGTTTCCGCGACATTGAAGAACGACTCTACCGAAGGATCATCTTGCAGGGTCGCTGAACTCATCCACCTCAGCGTTCACCCTGCTCTTTGGTGTGCTACTCGTTCTATGACACCCTCAATTAAGATTCAACCTCAAGCCAAGGCACGAAAACCATTGAGGGAGCGTACAGGCCCGGTACATGGCCATACAACCCATATTCTCCAAATGCCTCGCCATGGTCTGCAGTGATGACGATATCGCCGGAGAGGTCAGATAGTAGATCATTGATGTCGTCAAGAACGATACGCAAATTTTCATGAAATGCTTGTTCGATTGTATCTAACGACAACTCGTCGAAAATTGGTCGCCAATTCATCGAGTTCAGGATTTGGTTCTGCCGGTGTGTTGTAGAAGGCGTTTCTTCACCTATGAACGGGTGATGGGGCTGTAAATAATGAACTATGAGTCGTTTATCTGGGAACTCACTGTGTAACTCCCGAGCAGCATCACTAACTGGTCCTGGTGGTTGGGTGTTTCTCTTCTCATTCCACTCATCTTTCCAAACTGGTTCGAGATGATAGAATGGATTCTCTACCCCAACCCAGTTTTTAAGTTTAGTTCTGGATACTTGGGGGTTCCCCGCTACATAGACGATGTCAGAACAGTCACGATCGAAATTTTCCCTCATCCATTCGACCGTGTGGGTTCCCTTGGAGGGGATTTTACTAAGTTTGCCGTCAATGTGGCTTATCTCCTTAAAATGGTCAAAATTACAAGCATCTAGGACTATTAATACATCCCAAGATTCATCAACAACTGAAACCGGGTCTAAACGGTATCTATTTGGAAGGAAGGCCGCCCGGAGCGTGATAGAATGAAAATTCTCTTTCCCATTTTTATACCGCTTGATTAGTTTTTGCGTATCCCGAATAACGGAGGTCATACTAGCCATTCAACATCATATTGTATATATCCCATGATTGTGGAGGGGGAGGGAGGATTATTATCATCCCTTCTCTTGGTTGCTATGATATTTTTGGAAGGTTTGCACGGATTGATCAACTCATTCAGCCAATCCCAAGGTGAAAATAGCTACTACCATGTAGTAAATATCACTTGGACTGGACTGATGGCGAGTGACGGAGGTCTATGCGGGGTATCACTGACCAGTAACTGCTCTGTTGAATTCGATGACAGCGCCCGGATCAGCGGGTTAGCATCCAGTGTTTGAGCGGAATTGGCGACAAGTGGCTGGTCTGATCTGATTCCCGCTGTCCAAACTCGCTCTCTCGATCACAGTCTACGTGTGAGAATCCACACCACTGGTGCCTGAAGGCGTGTCTCCAACCTCAATCCCCGGGCTGTCTGCGAATTCAACAGCACACACTCGCTGGTTGTGGGCGCGGCGGACATCTTCTCAAGGGAGATCTATGATTCTCAACCAGTGGCCTCATAATTGTTTCTGGTGCCTTGTTGAATCCGCAGAAGGCGTAGTGATCACTCCTTGATGGCTTGTTCAAGGTTGTATACGGTGGCGGTCAGAACGAGTTCACGGAACTGGCGGTACCAGGCGTTCGGCCCGACAGCGGACCCGTATCGGCGCTTGATGGCCGAAAACGCCGTCTCGGCCATCCAGCGTTGCCCGTAGAGCCCGCTGTCCAACCGTGCGTTGTGGGCGTGGTCGTAGTGAGCGAACAGCCGGTGTTTGATGAGTGGTCGGACGCCTTCTGAATGCAGGGCGTCCCGTAGCGATTGGTCGTCGTAGCCCTTGTCACCGGCGAGACTCTTGATTTTCTTGGTGTTACGCAGCGCTACCTGACGGCCCACCTGTGTGTCGTGAGGCCCGTGTGCCGAACAATGGAGGTCAAGCACGGCACACGAGTCCGTATCGATCAGGGCCGTCGTTTTCAGCGTCCGTATGTGGCGAACCGACCGATCGACGTAGTGGCTGGATGCCGCTTGGCGGTCGAAGAATGTGGCATCCACGGCGCCGTGGTTGCCGGGATCGCAGGCGGCCGCCGAGCGGTCAAGCAGTTGACGCCAGACACGAGTGGGCACCCGCTCGAACGACCGCCACAGCGTCGAGGTGCCGGGAACGCGGCGCGGGCCAACTGCAAGACGGCACGAACCCGACCCATCTCGCTAGCCCAATCGACGATTTCGCGGTAGGTAGTACCCATGTGAATCCACAAGAAATGTAGCGTCAGATGCTTCCAGTCGGCAAACCTGTTGCCAGCCGGGTCGCTCACTACCGCCTTGGGGCTGGCAGCACAGCGCTTTTGAGCGAGCGATGCGGCTTGCTTAACGAAGCGGAAAAGGACTTCAGGCACATTCACCCTCTCCGCTTCGCTTCCACCTTCAGAGCGACGCTATCCTGCCACCGTCATCGGATTTAACAGAGCAAACAATTCAGAAAGGTGGTTTCGACTCCGTTCGACACCCAGACCCGCGAGTAAATCAGTGGTATTCGACAGCGACAAGCCCGAAACGTGCGATTGAATACCAAATCCTATTGCCGGCTCGGGTGTCCGCTGAGGCGGCTGATCTCTGACATAGGCACCAAGAAATCCGTCCGCCTCGCTTTTCACGCTTAACTAAACACGACTGCAGAGCATCCGTCAAACGGCTACTTTGGGGCCCGATCAAGATCACGAATTCCGGACGAGGGGTTCGTACCACTCGCGGTTCTCGCGGTACCACTCGACGAACGCCTCGACGCCCTCGCGGATGGTGTAGGTCGGCTCGTAGCCGATCAAGTCGTTGGCCTTGGACACGTCGGCGTGGCTGTGGTCGGCGTCGACGTCGTAGGCGTCGGTGTGCTCGACGTCCAGCTCGGGCGCCAGCTGGTCGCGGATCTCCGTCGCGAGCGTCTCGATGTCGATGTTGTCGGTGCTGCCGACGTTCATCACCTCCCCGTCGGCGGCGTCCGTGTCGAGCAGCGCGCGGTTGGCCGCGAGAACGTCCGCGACGTAGGTCATGTCGCGGGTCTGGGTGCCGTCGCCGTAGACGACCGGCGGCTCGCCGTTGAGACAGCGCGAGACGAAGTTCGAGATAGCCATGTTCGGCCGCATCCGCGGGCCGTACACCGTGAAATACCGCAGCGCGACCGCGGGGACGCCGTAGCGCTCGGCGTACACCATCGCGTAGCGCTCGCCGGCCAACTTCGAGGCGCCGTAGGGGCTGATCGGCGTCGTGAGGTGGGCCTCGTCGTAGGGGAGATAGCGCGGCTTGCCGTACACGGACGAACTGCTGGCGAACACCAGCCGTTCGATATCGTGCTCGCGGGCGGCGTCCAGCACGTTGAGCGTGCCGTCGACGTTGACCTCGTCGTACTTGCGGGGGCTGTAGTCGGTGCGGACGCCGGCCTGGGCGGCCTGGTGGTAGACGTAGTCGGCGTCGGCGACCAGGTCGGCGACCAGGTCGGCGTCGCGCACGTCGCCCTCGACCAGGTCGTAGCTGCCGTCGCCCGCTTCGGCCGCTTCCCGGCCGACCTCGACGTTGTGGTCTTTGATCCGCGTGTCGTAGTAGGGATCGAAGTTGTCGAGGACGACCACGTCGTGGCCGTCGGCGGCGAACGCTTCGGCGAGGTGGCCGCCGATGAAGCCGGCGCCACCGGTGACGAGGATACGCATTATCGTATCGCTCGCCCGACGGGAGAAAAAGTCATCGGCACGCGTCGGCGACCCGGGCTCACTCGGCGGTGGCGTTGACTTGGCCGGCATCGTCGTCGGTGTCGACGGCGCCGGACTCCCGCAGTCGCTGCTCGGCTGATTCGCGGTCTTCGGGGTAGCCCACGTCGGTGCGCCAGCCGTCCATGCGGATGGCGTCGATGGTCCGCCCGGAGTGGATCAGCAAGTCGATCGCATCCGAGATCTCGTACTCGCCGCGGTTGGAGGGCTGGACGAGGTGGCAGGCGTGGAGGATTTCGGGGGTGAACGTGTAGAAGCCCGTCATCACGAGATTGGACGGGGGCTCTTCGGGTTTCTCGATGACGTCGGTGATCTCGCCGTACTTGTTGGTGTCGCAGACGCCGTACCGGGAGGCCTCCTCCCAGGGGACCTCCTCGACGAGGAAGGCGGCGTCGGCGCGCGATTCGGCCTGGCGATTGACGACGTCTTCGAGGTTGGCCTGGAAGATGTTGTCGCCCAGCATCAGCATGAAGTCGTCGTCGATGTGGTCCTCGACGGTGAGCAGCGCGTGGGCCAGGCCCTTCTGCTCGCGCTGGTGGGCGTAGGTGATCGGCACGCCCGCGAACTCGTCCTCGTAGTGGTCGATGATGGCCTGTTTCTTGTAGCCGACGACAACCAGTAGCTCGTCGGCCCCGAGTTCGACCAGCTGCTCGAAACAGTGCGTGAGGATCGGCTTGCCTGCGACTTCGACCATGCCCTTGGGCTTGTCCTCGGTCAGCGGACGCAGCCGCGTCCCCTCACCGGCGGCCAGCACGACGGCTTGCATACTATTGATAGTATATCGGTACTTTGTGGATAACTCTTCTCTATTCTCTTGACTACAGATTTGGTGTCCAGTCGCTCGCTTCGGTGAATATCTGGTCGTCTAGCTCCGATCTCTAGAGCTTCTCGCTATACTGGCGGGGATTTCCCAACTACGATATCCCGGATACGCGACATTCAGGATGCAATACTGGATAGATGTCGATCTAAGGGGGTTGCAGATCGAGCAGTAGCCGACCATATCGACCTCCACAGACAACTGGTGTCATCGGTGGACACAGCAATAGTACCCTCGGATACTAGCCGACGACTACCGATCGAGACCCGATACGACGTGCTACCGACGCCGGGAAAGCACACGCGCTCGCTCGATTCGTTCGTGTCCGTCACCCAGTTCGTGCCTGGTTGGGCGACTATCTCACTCCGCGGACGCTAGTCACCGGTGACACCAGCTGTCGCCGGCGCCGACTCCTCGGATTCTACGGGCTCACTTTTCGAACGTGACTCCCCAGGTATCTCCGCGTCCGCTGGTAACACGACTCGGCGCTCCTTGTACTGGAGCCCGTCAGCACGCCGGGAGCGCAACTCGTCGTACAGCCGGTGGTTCGACAGGTCCAGCAGCGCGTCAATCGTCCGTCTGGCGAGCTTCGTCGCGTAGTCGCGACTCACGTCTCCCTCCTGGATCCGGATCCACGTCGCCAGCTCGCCGGCATCCAGGAACTCTCGGACACCATTGCAGCCATCGTTCCAGAGGTCCCCAGTATTCTCCTGACGGGCTTGCCAAATCTGTGCGGCCAGTCGGTCCGGCCGAGCATCCGCGACCGACTGGAGCGTCTTCTCGTCCAGCTGAGCGAGTTGCTGGATGGGAAGCAAGTCACCGTGGGCGAGCGCTACACCGTCGTCGTGATCAAGCGGGTCGGCTTCCGCGGGTAGCCGGATATACTCCCCGTCGTCTTTGCTGATCCGCTCGACGGTATCCTCGTGGAGGTCAAGCAAGTCATCGTCTAGTGTGGGTTTGACGTGCGCCCAGCGGAGATGTGCGCCCTTCTCGAGTTCACGAGACTGGAGTTCGCCGATCATCCCGCGGCTGGTCTTCATACGCTTGCGGAGTGCGTCAAGAAGGGCATCCTGACGCTCGACGGTCGCTTCGAGATCGTCGACGCGTGTCTCAGCTGCCTCGCGAGCCTGGCGCTCTGCTTCGAGATCGGCTTCGAGGTCATCGATGCGGGCTGCCTGTTGTTCGACAGTCGCTTCGAGCGCGGCGACACGCGCTTCGAGGGACTCCCGGTCGGTCATCGACGATCCTCTCCAGAATCGTGGAGAGTCGAGTCAGGGGCAGTCACAGCTCCACGGACCACAGTCGAATTGCATGGCGATGCGACTCGTCGTGCGGGAAGTTCAAGTCCCCGCAGTACGATTGCGGACATGTCGGTCGTTCCGACTCCACGCGGTGGCCGTGCTGGACCACGGTCACCGATTTTCCGGTGAAATTCCCATCGCGTAGAGTCTGCTCTCTACTGTATTCGCTATCGACTTAATCGTTGCTAATGGTAAATGGATAGAGTCGGAATCAATAATTCGGAGGTTGTGCAATTGGTGGTGTGAGTCGCGGCCCCGATCCGTCCGTCACGACACGTGAGATTCTGCGGTTTTTCGTCGAGTCACCAGACCCCGGTTTCACCGCAACTGAAGTTGGTGATGAATTCGATAAGAGCCGACAGTGGGCGGATAACCGACTCAAATCACTTGAGAGCGAGGGGTATCTGAAAAGCAAGAACCCTGGTGGGCGTGCTCGATTCTTCTGGATCTCGACGGACGGGGAACAGTTTCTCGCCGAAACTCGCGATAGTTAGTCCTCTGGCACCCACCAGATTACGTTTCGTGGTCCGGATTTCTTCCGATTGATTCGACCGCTATCGTGAAGCGCCTGAAGTCGGTTGTGTGCCCACTGACGCGTCATACTGAATATTTCAGCGACTTCTGCAGCTGTCACAAACGGATCCTCTTGGTCGCGAATTGCGGTCACAATATCACCGTCCGAGACGGTTCGCTTCCCTTGTGCCATACGCGCACAGATTAATTTACCAAAAGCAAAAGTATTATGGTGGGCGCCTTCGATACAATTAGCTAGGAACACCGGCTCTACGGGGCGATATCGCGCAGAAAGCGCCCGCCTGCTTAGGACAGGCGAGCCGGGTTCCGACTAACCCATGCCGAACAACGATCCAACCCTTCAAGAAGGTATTGCTGATCAACTCGCCCACGACGCCCACTACCTGGGCACTGACGGTGACGGCGCCACCCATTACTGGAGTTGTTACGAGCGGACGGTCTACGTCGTCGAAGACAACGAGGTCGACTCGTGGGCGTTCGCAGAGACGCCCCTGTCGACGCTGACTGACTGGCTGACCCACGTCGAAACCAAGCGCGGTCCTTGGGACGACCACCGCGTAAGTACCGGCGGCATAGCCACGATCATCGCTGGCCACAGCACGACGGAGTGTGTCTGAGATGGACGACGAACTCGTTGTCGAGTACACGCCGGCGAGTGGCCCACGCCAACGCACTCGGTTCGTCCAGGCGTCGTCAGAAACCAAACTCTGGCGAGTGACCGAGGTCTATGCTGGCTGTCACTGGCGTGAGACCGGTCGCGAGCGGGTGAGTGATTTGGAGAGAGAGTCGGCATTGACTGACGGATAGCCCTATCAGCGGTCGTCGAACTGGTGTAAAGCGTGTCGACTGATTCCGTGGGTTGTCGGGCAACTTTCTCTCGGCTTCTCTGTACCGGCTTGAAATCTCCGCCGTCTCTTGCCGCCGCTCGCGGATCTTCTCCCTTCGACTCGGGATCGCGGTCAGCATCCCCGTCTTTCTCCTTTGCCACGGCAGATCACTCTCTACGCCTCGTCTCTCCAGCTCCCCCACACTTCTCGGTACTTACGGAGTTCGCGGTACTCCTTCCGCTCGAAGGGTCGATGGCGTACAGCGTCTCGTTGTCTTGTCCCAATCGGTCAGCACGCGAAAGTCGCCGACGCGAAGCTTGTAGCCGGGGTGGTTCTTCAGCCGGTCGAGAAAGTGGTCCGGGAAGTCGCCGATGTCCTCCAGCTTGTTGACGAGACCCACGCGGGTCTGGAGTATCCCGAAGCCGAGATATCGAGGTCCTCAGCCACCAGCCGATGGGTCAACTCGGCTCAACTACTGCTCCCATTCCGGTCTCGGTGATCCTGGAAGATCGTCGGTGGCCTCGAGCAACTCGTCCTCAGTCGTCCACGGATAGCATCGTCCGTGGAGTTCGAACAGCCGGAAGTCATTCAGGTGTACCCAGCTGTACGACGGGACCTCGAACGCATCTTCCTCGAGTGTGGTCGTCACCTCATCGACCGAGATGTCGATCCCCGTCTGGTTCGCACGGTCGACAAGCACCTCGAGTTCCGCAGCCTTGCTCTCGTCGTCGATATCGGTGGCAGCCATGAGTTGCGCCCCAGCAGCGAGTACATCGCGCTCATCGCTGAGGTGATCTTCAGTTTCCCACTGGTAGGCGCGTGGGAGGGCGTACGCTTTCTCGAAGTACTCGGTTTCGCCGAGTTTGCCGAGTTCGTTGATTTCCCCGCCAGCATCCTGTTCGAACACGGCAGCGACGTAATCACTGAGCGTCGCCGTGATATGGAACTTCACGCGAAACTCCGGGAGTCGAGGGAGATCGATGTCGGAGAGGTCCCCGATGAGAAAGGCGTACGTTCCGTATCGGCGGTTGAGGCGGTCGCTGACTGCTCGGACTCGGCGGAGATACGGGTCACGGTAGCTCCCGAGGACGAGATACGCGGTTTGATCCCGGTCGTAGATCGCCGGCGTCTCGCTGTTTGCCCACGAGAGGATTCGGACTGCTTCAGTCGAGCCGACATCGAGCCCGCGTAGGGCCTGTTGTACGGCCTCCATAATTTTCGCCGAGTTCGGCGGAACTGATGGAACACTCATAGGGGGGGCAGTACTGGCTGAGTAATAGCCGTTTCTAACTGACTCAGTTAATCGACTAATTTGTTGACTCATTCAACCCAAACCGTTATGCAGTCGAGCCCGGTACCATACTGTATGAGCGACACGGCCCCGGGGGAGTTCGAAGATTCCTTCGCAGAGCAGCAGCGAATGCGTGAGCTGCTCTCTCAGGAGACGCGTCACCTCGTCCTGCAGCTGATCCTCGGCCACCCGGCACATCTCACGTCGCTGGCCGAGCTCGACTATATGATCCCGAAAAACGAGGCCGCCATCCTTGATCAGCTTGAGAGGCTGCAGGAGGCAGGAATTCTCGACGTTTACGTGCACGAACCCAACGCATCGACGCGAGATCTGCCGTCGAAATTCTGGGGGCCGACCGAGCGCGGCGTCGAGATTCTCTACGAGCATAATTTCCTGCGGGGCGTCCCGATTGCACGCGCGGTCTACGAGGAGACCGAAAAGTCCGAGCGGGTGCGGCGCCACGAGGCCGCACCACGGCCGGCGCTCCCCGACGCTGTTCGAGAGGCGCTCGAATTCGATGAACCGGATCTGACAACGGCTGACGCCCCCTAGTAGTTCGTTCGTTCCAACAAACGATCCACTGACTGAAACACTGAGCCGTCTCGACGAACCCCTCGATTCGGGTTGTCCTACCGTTTCTACAGCAACAACCGCTTGAGTCCGATACTCACCCCGATAAACAGAATCCCGCCAGCAAACACCAGTAGGCCTGTACCCACGTCGAAATAACCGATAGTCCCAGCTGAAAGCACCGTTCCGGCCAGCCAGACGGAGTTTTTCAACATCCCGGTGAACGGCGGCGCACCGCCTCGGATTCGGCTCATCAGCCCGACTGACGACAGCATCACCGCGACCAACACGCTCAGACCGGAGACGATGCCGCCCCCGAATCCGACAAGGAGGTCCACGCGGGTCTGGAGGATTCCGAAGCCGAGGTATCCGTTCTCGCCGTAGATAGCTCTGCCTTGGAGGTCTCCACTCCCGTCGCTCTCAATAGAAGGCGGGGTTTCTCTCCCGACGGTCTCGCTGTTGTCGGGCGTCGGGTTGTTCGTGTCTCCGAGATCCGAACCCGAACTGGGAGTCGCAACGGTCGGCACCGACTGAGCCGTCGTCGTTCCAGAGGCCCCGGGTGTCGTCCCGTCCGGTACCGTATCCGGCCCCTTCTGTACAAGCAACCAGAAGTCCGGGGGTGTCAGCTGCCCCATCCCGGCCATCGTCTGCCACTGTGAGATGTTCATCGTAAGCTGGCCCCGCATCATCAGCTCCATCGTCCTCGCGGATTGGTCGGCCTGCGAAGGCACGTCAACGTCACCGACGCGTGAACGATTGTAAACGACGAGCGTATGCCCCGGGTCCAGATTCGGATCGATCTGTTCGGCCTCGACGACTCGACCGGTGAGACGATATCTCCCGCTTTCGGGCATCGTCGGCGTCTGTTGAACCGTGTTCGATAGCCCGACGTACCGCACTGTGTCTTCAGACGCCCCGGAAGATGAATCCCACAGGGCGCCCGTGTGGATCACTGTGTCCGACCGCAACGGCTCACACCCGGAAAACGGGAACTCCACTGTATTTTCGCCCTCACACGAGCTCGTCGCGGCCATCGTCTCCTGTGCAGAGAGCCGCGCACCCGTGGCGCTCGCGGTGACCGTCACTACATCTCCAACGTCGTCGTCGCCGATCTCGCTGACGCTCCCGATCCGTTCACCCGACTGCCGCACCTGACTGGTGTAATAGGTCTGCGAACCCGAGTAGTCACTACTGGCGAGCGTGACCTGACTCTCGCCGCCCGTGTACCAGGCCCGGTCTCCATACGCAATCGCAGATGCGGACTGGTTCTCCGATTGCAGGACGACCGGGGTGGGAAGCGACGAATTGCGCTGGTTGAACAGGACCGCTCGGACCGTTCGGCCGGGCTGGGCCAACCGTTCCTGATCGGCGCCCACCGTTCCGAAGAGTCCAGGCTGTGTGGTCCCGCTCAGATCCAACGCCATCGGGAAGTGACGATACGATCCCTGTGTCTCGACCAGTTGCCCGTCGTGGGCACCCTGATCCAGCGAAGATATCGGCACCGATTGCCCATCGTAATTGAACGAAGCTGACTCGGCGAACAGCGCCTGTGTCCGTGCATTGAGCGGGAGCGTCGGACCGCTCACGCTCGCCCTGGCAGTCTCCGGTCGCTTGTCCGTGAAAACCAGATACGTCATCTCGCCGGCATCGAGGGCGAAGACGTTCGACCGGGGTTGCACGTCAAGTCGAGCCGTCCAGTTCAGTTGCTGATTGAGCAGCTGTTGTTGGTTGCGCTCGTGAATTTCGATCGCAACACCCGATACGTCCTCCGCTGCAGCGGCTACCCCAAACGCGGCAACCGCAGAGAGCAGGATACCCAGACAGACTACCGCGCGAATTCGCATATCTCCCTCTATATTCAATTCCCATTGATAATATTTTTCAAATACTACACACGTCGACTGGCGATGTCGTGGCTGGATCGTGACTGATTCGTCGCCACGATCAGGTTGCGTACGGCGTTCGGCTCGGAGTGGACTACCCTACCTACTCGCTCATGGCTGAATTGTGCCCACGCTTCCAATACGCCCGCGTAACAGACGGAGGTAGCATGCTCACCGAGCAACTAAGCTCACTGTGCTAAAAGCTCGCTGAGCAAATTATTGACTCTCCAAGATGCGGGAGCAGACGTTCTACGCGGACGCCGCACCGGCTGATCCGAGCGCACTGAACGAGGAGGCAGAGGGCGATCGCACACTCGACGAACTGTTCGATTGATGTTAGTTCCAGACCGTTTCCTCGCCTGAGAATGCTTCGTCGTTGGTGACGATCGCCTTGGTGTTCTGGACTCGGTGGGCCGATGCAAGGAGTCCGTCGTGCATGGTATACAGATCAATCTCACTGGCGAAGACTGCCAGCTCGTGCTCTCCAATCGAGGTGACCTTGACCGGCCCGTTCGTGACGAGTCGGCGGAGCGTCTCCCGCGGGTCTCCCTGAAGTTTGATGCCAGCGACGACGCCACCGTTATCGACTTGGTAGAGCGCCTCTGCGACCTGTACGTCCGGGGCCTGCAACACGTCGATACCCTGCTCTGCCCGGGAAAAGACCTCGTCAGCGGCGTCAGGAAGCTCATCTACGAGGTACCGAAGCAGGGCGACCGCGTCCACCATGTACGTCGCCATAATCAGGAATCGCTCTCCTCTCCAAGAAGGTTGGTCTCGATGTCCTCACGGTGTTGTTCAACGCGCCGTTCAAGTTCTTCTGCAACCTCTTCTCGCTTTTCAGGCGATGTGTCATCGGGCACTAACATCCCGCGGGCACTCGAACGGTTCGCCTTCCGAACAACGATGCCCTCTTCGCGGCTCTGCCAAACAACCTCATCACCAGGCTCAAGACCGAACTCGTCCCGGAACTCTTTCGGGATCGTGACCTGGCCCTTGCGGGTGATCCGCGTCGTCTCGGTTTCGCTCTCGTTGTCTGTGCTCATGTATAGTACTACGGGGCGTATTACCTAAGGGTTGGGGTGGCTACTACCACCCGAATAACAGGGCGAAGAGGACCTGAGAGGGATCTAAGGTGACATCCTCCGCGCCGTAAACGGCGAGGCTTCCCACGCATGGGGAATACCAGTCAATCGTCGCTGGCAGAGGGTTCACACTCTTGGAACGCCGTAACCGCCATCTGGGCTGGTACGCTCCTCTCACGGTAAGTCGTGGCGGTATCACAACCGCTCCCATCCTGAGGCGAGTCATTTTCAAACAGAAACTTCTCCAGCGAGATGACCCACACACCTCGCACCGAGTGAAAACGAATATCGCACGAGTCGCTCAGGAGTTGTCGAGGGCTTCGACGATGATTTCTGGATCGCGCAAGAGACGATGTTCGAGGTAGCTCCCTTCGCCTTGCCCACCACCAGTATGGTTTGATTCGGTAACGCCGAGAAACGACTGCTCTTTGAGAAGCCGGTAGACCCGGTCTTCGGAAAGCGGTTCGGCTCCCTCTCGTTCGGCGAGTTTCGTGTAGAGCGTGTAGACCCGGTGCGTTCGGAACGCCTCTCGTTCGGGGTTGTCTGCGGTCAGCAATGCAAGTGCGCGGAGGATATACTTCACGTGAGGTGTCGTCCCGCTTACGAGCTTCTCGAACCGGTTCGCCTCCGCTCGCTTCACCGCGTCGTCGACGTGGTCAATTGTGACAGTGTCCGTCCCATCCTTCTCCGCGAGTCGTCCGGCTTCGTACAGGGTGTCGATCGCCTTTCGCGCGTCGCCGTGCTCTTTTGCGGACAACGCAGCAACTTTCGGGATAACATCCGTGTTGAGTACGCCATCCTCGAAGGCGTCCGTTCGATTTGCGAGGATCTCCCGGAGTTGGTCGGCATCGTAGGGGTCGAATACCAGCTCATTGTCTTGGAGACTGGAGTCGAGCCGCTCGTTCAGGCGGTCCCGGTATTCGATCTTGTTGCTGATACAGATCGCCCCGATGTGTGTCTCGGACTTGCCGCTCTCTCGTGCCCGTGAGAGGCTTCGGAGGAGTTCGTCGTCGTCCAGTTTATCGATCTCATCGAGAATGACGACGAACGAGTCGACGCTGTGCTCGTCAAGCAAGTCCCACGTGATATCCCGGTAGTCCGCGGCGGCGATTCCAACGCGAGGGATCTCTACATCGGCATGTAAATTTGCCACGAGCTGACGACCCATCTCGCGGCTAGCCTTCGTTTCCGTCTGGTAATCTGAGCAGTCGACGTATGCGTGTTGAAATTCGACTTCGTTCGCCTCGGCTTCGGTATGGGCTTCGCGGGCCACACACCTCGCAACGAGTGACTTTCCAGCACCTGTCTTCCCATACACGATCGTCGTTTCCGGTGGGCCGCCTATCGTTGCTGGCCCGAGCGCCTGTCCGATCGAACTCACTTCGTCGTCTCGGCCCACAACGCGCTCTAGTTCGGGAACGTGACCGACGCGCAGAAGCTCTCGATTGGCGAAGATCCCACCTGTCTCGAAGATATTAGTCGCCTGTTCCGACTCGTCCATTGGGTATGTTGACAGAACCCGACGAACCCAATAAAGATACCGACTTCACAACGAGTGAATCTCTCCAAATCGAACGAAATTCGATAACACGACAAACTTAGAGAGGTTTATATGTGCTATATCTCTATCCGAGACACCAGACAACGAGTGAATCCTGCCTTAATCAATAGTTTTCTCTGAGACGGAACTCGTGCTTCTGGGGTCCACCATCGTGAGTGGTCAACTTCACTCGTTGCCCGGTGTGTCTCTTCGTCTCCGGCATCGTGTTTAGTTAGTGGCATTGTGCCATCGAGCGAAACTCTGCAACCAATTTTCGGCTGTTTTCGGTTCGACGTGGCTGAAGCAATTCGAGAATGCCGTCGTTCGGCGCTTGAGCTCTCGAAAGATCCGTTCGATGGCGTTACGATTTCCGTGGCGACGCATCTGAAATCGGAGCCCAGCTCGTTGCAGTGCGGCTTGGAGGTGTTGAGCGCCGTCTACGAGGAAGATGGCGGTTTCGACATCGTGTTTGTCTCGCAGTTCGCGGAGGAAGATCTCGGTGAGGGCAGTCGTGGTTGTTGAAAAGAGGCGGACGTGGAGTAGGTTGTTTGTTTCGGGGTCTGCGGCGGCGTACAGCCAGTATTGCTGAATCAAACACGTCCGCGCGGGACAGAAGTCTCCGAGCGGACGGGCCAACCGTCAACTGCCCCTCAAGTCGGGAACGTTGAACGTGAGCGACGAGTTTACGTCCGCCGAAGTTTCGGCTTGAACGGGATTTCACCGACAAGCCCCGGCGTTTACGCCGGGGTAGTTGACCGAGAGAACATCTGCTTTCACTCGTTACCCGGTGTGTGTCCCCCAGAATATCAAAAGACCAACTGTATCTCATCGACTCGACGATTCAGCGGTTTTCGTGCGATACTCTCTCGAAGGTCTGCCTCTGAGTGCCATGTGTGACATCGGTTTGCCTCTTCGAACCGACGAAATAGTGCGAGATGAACCCAGCTGTATGCTGGTTCATCGCTGTCTCTGGTATCCAGTTCCTCGTCGAGAAACGCTGTGAGTTCATGTTCCGTCAGTTGGATCCCGTTGTCTCTGGCGGTTACAACAAGGCCGCGGAGTTCCGCTTTCTTCTGGCTGTCATCGAGATCGGCTGCGAGTGCGATGTGGCGGGCCACCTCCAACACTTCGTCTTTCGTCTCGAACGTATCTCGCTCGACTCCGTAATAGTCTCGTGGCAGAACGACAGTCTGAGCGAAACAATGGTCGTGCCGAAGTAGTCCGAATTCGACGGCCTCGCCGCCAGAATCCTTCTCGTAGATGGCGACGTTGCGGTCGGCAAATTCCGTCAGGAGGTGAAACTTGAGTTCGAATTCCAGCGGATCGGTCCGTCCCTGACCAATCGTGAGACCGAGCGACGGCGTGTCCCCGAGCACGACTGCGGTGGTTGTCGTCGGCTTTGCGAGTTCGTACTGTGCGATCCTGAGAGAACGGTGGTACTCACGTCGGTAGCTCCCGAAGACGATGTATGAAGTATACCCGGCCGCCTGAAGTTGTGGCAGTTCTTCGTTCACCCAGGTTCGAATAGCCGTGTAGTCTTCGCTCGGCAGTGTTGTTCCCGACAGCGCCCGTTGTACTGCCGCGTGTACTTGACGACGATGGTCATCGTCTCCTGTACTCATCGGTGAATGGCCAGTACACCATGTCGGGCGATGAGCGTTTCGACCATGACGGCAAATTCAGAAATAACCATCATTGTCTACCCGAATACTTACCGCACTTGATCCAGTAGTTCCGTTCACGATGAGTCATCCACACGCCCCGTCGAAGCAGACCGCTCCTGAGAAGGGCCTCGCCGTCGAGCAGGTCTTCGACGTGGATGATGCGACTCCGTACGAGACCCAGCGGACCGTGCAGCGCTATCTCTCCCAAGAGACGCGACACAACATCCTGCAGGTGATCCTCGGTCACCCCGCCCACCTCGTCTCGGTCACCGAATTCGACTACTATATTCCGAAGAGCCGGTCGACCATCAGCGAGCAACTTGAGGACCTGGCCACCCACGAGATCCTCATGCAGTACCATTACGAGCCGAATGCCGAAGTCAGGGACGTTCCGGCTGACTTCTGGGGGCTCACGGAATTCGGCGTCAGCCTGCTTACGGAGTACAACTATCTTCGCGGCCTCCCGATCATGCGCGCGGCCCACGATGCAACGCACAAAACGGAGACGGTCCAGCGTCACGAAGACGCCCCGCGACCGAGTCTGCCGGCATCGGTTAATGAAGCACTCGAATACGATGGACCGAACCAATTAGAAGATATCGCGGATCCGTCTGCTCTCTCCGAGCTGCAGGAGCAGACGTTCTACGCGGATGCTGCACCGGCTGATCCGAGCGCACTGAACGAAGATGCTGAGGGCGATCGCACGCTCGACGAATTGTTCGATTGATGTTGAAACGGTGGTGTGTCCGAAGGGGTCAGCACGTCTAGATGCCGCTTCACTTGCAGAAGTGGTGTGTGGGAGACGAGAAAACACCGGATCAAGCTGGCTCTTCGCGGATTTGATACAAATCAATATCCGCAGCTAGATCCCCGAATTCGGGGTCAGCTCCAACGATGAGGGTTGATCCCTGTTCGAGAGCCAACGCAGCAGCGTATGAGTCGCCGAGTGAGATGCCTCCGGCACCTTTGATCCGCGCCACAGAACTCCATGAAGGGGCCTCGATCGTAATTCCATACCCACGGAGGATTCGGAGATCCCGTTCTCCGACTTCGTACTCTTCCCCACTAGGCGGTGTCTGGTTCGGGTCGCCTGTTTCGAGGCGTGCGACCTTGTATACGACCTCAGTTGCAGTCGCATGGGAGATCGCTCCTCTCGCGTCTTCGTCTTCAACCGCTTCGAGCCGCTCTCTCACATCCCCAGCGCCGGGTTCATCGTACAAATACGCGATGAGCGGCTCTGTATCGAATACGTAGTCCGTCATTGATGCTGATCGAGACGCTTGTCGCGCTCACGTTCGAGCTGCTTGTCTTCCTCTTTCATTTCCTGCAGGCGGTCGAGGACGTTTCCTCTCTCGTAACGGCCGGCGTGAATGCCCTGCATCTCTTCAACCGAGGGGAGGGGTTCGACCACGATCTTCCCTTCTTCCTCGTGGATGAGGACCTTACCTGGCGTCTCGATGCCGAACCGCTCTCGGAGTTCCTTGGGAATCGTCGCCTGTCCCTTCTTAGACACGCGGATTACTTCCCCGTCATCGGACTTACTGGACATATCTGTATTACAGTTATAGTTAGTACTACTAAACACCTTTCGTCACACCCCTAGAAATCTTACCTCCTTGGAATCGGCCGAGATCATCCCCATATTCATCATCTCAGCAATTGGATTCCCGAATGGAAACTCTTCCAGCGAGATGACTCACACACTTCACAACGAGTGAAAGCGAATATGGGGTCCCATCTGTAGCCGATTGACCTCCTCCACGGCGTGAATGCCGTGGAGGAGGTCAAGAGGCCGGTGCGAGAATATCTCCCGAGGCGGAGATCTGACTTGCCGTCTTCGTTAATCAGAGCCACGTATCCAGCGTGCAATCTGCTGGCTGTACGTATCGTACACCTCCAACTCGGTCTGAGCATCTCGTGTACTTCGGTGTAATCGATATGGCCGTACTCGTGGGCGAGCACGTTTCGAAACCCAATCGCGGCGATGAGCGTCTCCGCGGTTCCCTCGTCAATGACGCCTTCTCGACGGAGAACGCGGATCGCGCCTTTGGATGTACTGCCATCGAATTCGAAGTCACGCGTTGCGACGTGCTGGGCGAGATCGGCACATGCCTAGATAACGTTCTCAAACATCCGCTCGATGGCACGTTGTTCGGTCGTGTTCGCGAGGAACTCTTGACGGGACAACGTCTCTCGTTTCTCCACAAGTTCGCCGTGGTACTGCTCGATCTGTTCGAGTTTGACCGAGACGACTCGCTCGTCAGCCACGCAATCCGTCCTCCGCGATCCGGTCGATTATCTCGGACTGTCTGTGGCGAACCTCCTCGCGGCGATCGCGAAACTCGGCCTCTACTTCTGTCTTGAACTCCCGGAACAGTTGCTCGTCACCGCAGACGAATTCGCCGTTGAGGGCATCGTGTGCGACATCTATTGGCAGGGCTTCGAGGTCTGAGATGTCGACGAACGGGGCGTCTTCTCTTTGGAGGGTCCCTGACAGCAAACATCGCTTTCGAAAGCGGTCGGTGGTAGAATGCTCATCAGCGAATTTAACGGCGAGATCTAGATCTGACGATGATGTCGCCGTACCCGTAATTTGCGATCCGAATGCGACCGCGAATGCAACAGCCGGATCGGAACAGATGGGCTCATCGAGAGTGGCAAGCGCCCCCGATCACCTGTCACTCATATCCATATACGAACAACGGTGTATCAGCACAAAACAATTCCGTCGCAGTGGCTGGTCACGTTACCTTCGAGTGCCTCGTTCACCCCGACAAACTCATCCAGAGAATCGAGCACGGTGACGACCTTCTTCAGGTTGTTTATCGCCTATTGGAGCAATCACAGTTTCGTCGAGATGGCTTCTCGACGCCGAAATAATTGTGGACACGCCGATAGACCTCGTTCTCCAAGTCTGTTCTATCAGCATTCTTCTCAATGAGAATTACACCAGTCAAGGAAATATCGTCGTACATCCGCGCAAGTTCGGTGAACTACCCCACCCTACTCGCTCACCGCTGACGCGATTCGCTCCTTGAGGACGGGGACTTAGCGCCTAATTCCAGTTAAAATTCCCGTGGATAATATACGCGGAGGAGCGAGTCCGGGTGAGATCTCGGCCAGTGACCGGATTTGCTGGACCATTTGAATGGCCAAGTAGTTGGTCGACAGTATTTGTAGACTCAGAATTTTCCATAGAAAGACGCGTAACTACTCGTCCTCGGACTCGCGCGCCATCTTCGCAGCAGCCTCACGGCCCTTCTCAAGTTGTTCGATCGACTGGCCAGTTGTCTCAGCCAGTTCCTCGACCGTGGGGATGTTCTTCAGCGCCATCTTCTTGACTCCGATTAGTTACCTCTCTCGATTATACCTTTCGCAAAGGTGGATCCCCAGAGATTTACCATCAAATGCCGGTGAACTACCTTCAAGGAGCGAACGGCGTCAGCCGTGAGCGAGTAGGTAGAGTGGTTCACATACTGTTTCATTTGAGACTCTTGAGCTCGAACTCACTCGCCCGAACCCGAAGCGGGAACCATCTTTCCTCGTCGATTCCAAGCAGCGCCTCGGAGAATCCGTCTTCGTCGTTTCCGGCCTTCGCGGTCCGAATCCAGTTCACTTCACGCTCACTCAATCCGAACCACTCGGCCAACTTCTCGGCTTCTTCCTGCACTCGATGGATCACCGTCATCGAACAGAGGTTCGCGATCGTGCGTGCCTCCGGTGTCGGCGAAAACTCGCCGCCCATCTGCGTGATGAAGTGCAAGGATAGGTCGTAGTGGCGACTGTGGCGAACCGCTGTGTCCAAGAACTCTAGCGAGGTGGCGTCGTTCATCAGGTAGTGAGCCTCGTCGATGGCAAACACAACGCGCTTGTCAGTCTCTTTCACTCGTTCGTAGACTGCATTGAACAGTACCTGCATCATCAGGCTCGTCTCCGAACGGCCGGCCGCACCCTCTTCCTGATGCAAGTCAAGGTACAGCACCGGCGAGTTTCGTCGAGAACGACTTCCCGGTACCCAACTGTTCGATGACCATTGTACAGTAGCTGGTTTCCCATCTTGACCACAGACTTATAGCTATGTGCTACTATCGTATTACCATGAAGTACGCCAATGTCAGCGTCAAATTCCCCAAAGAACTCGATCGGGAACTCGAGCGATTTCTCGAGGAAACTGGTATCTACACGAACAAGAGTGAGTTTATCAAGGAATCTGTTCGGCGACATCTGGTCGAGCTAAATAACGAACCAGCCATTGCAGCGCTCCGGACCGAGCAATTGCTCGCTCGCGCCGAACAGGAGTCACTTTCCGATGACGAGCTCCAACGTCGGCTTGACGCCTTCCGAAAGCGCGTTGACGAGGAGAATCTATCGGAGGCAGTCGAGACAGCACGCGAGGATACAGCCGAAGAGTTCGCCGATCACACGTGAAGATTCTTGATACGAATCTCTGGGTATTCGGGACACTCGGGACGAATACCCGGGTCGAACGTCTTTCAGACATCGGAACCGAGCATCTACGATCCTCACAAACGTCGGTGGATCCGCTTCATTCCGTCCGAGCCAGCAGAACCTCTCGGAAATAACGATCGAGCATATCGAGTGATAGGTCCGGCTCGGCTTACAGATATCGGCCCTTCTGTGATCAGCTACACCCGTCGCGGCCTACTCTATTCTTCCACGAAATCAATCATCGCAACTGTAAAGCAGTCACAACAGAACTCATCAGCGACCTCAAGCGCCTTCCCTAACGTCGTCTCGACGAAATCTCCTGGGGGTTCGACGTAGTCAGCGTCATGTATCGTTGTGTATCCTGATTCAATGTCTTCGCCGTTGACATCCTCCCCGCCCTGAAGGGCGAGGATTCCCGAGCGTTGGGGTATTACGGTTCGCAACCCACCTGTTCCCTCGGGCGGAACGACCCAGAGGTTTGGTTGAACAGGTAGGCTACTGGCCGTGCCAAACGACCGTTACTCATATCCTCCGTTGGAGGATTCTGAGTTATCTTTCTGCGAATATTCACCGCACCATTCACGTCCGTGTTCATCGTTGCACAGCACGATTCACAGACATACAGGCCACGTTCCACACGGTTGGCGTCACGCTTCCGTCCACAGCACGAACACGTCTTCGACGTATCTCTCTCGGAAACACGGTCAACAAGGATTCCGTGTTCCTCTGCTTTGTACTCCAAGAGCGTCGTGAAGCGGTCAAACTCCCACCCGTGGAGTTTCTTGTTCCCGCTTCGACCCCAGTTCCGTGACTCTCCGTTCTCGTCTTCACGAATCTCGCTCAAGTCACCGATGGCAATACGACCAACTTCGTGGCCGATGCACCGCTCTACAACGTGCTTGGCGAGCGAGTGCAGGAAGTGGTCTTTCCGACGCGAGAGTTTCTGTCGGGCGCGAAGCGCACGGTGTGACGGGCCGTTCTCGCCCTCTGTGTCGTACTCGTCACGAGTGAAGTAGTGCTTGTCCTGTTTCAGCACGTTCCCCGGATACAACTCGGCGTCACCGTTGTCGTAAGCGATCGCGAGGTAGTTCTTGATGCCGAGGTCGATCCCCGCCGTGTTGTCTCCCGGTGCGTCCTCGACGGGAATTTCGACCTTACAGACGAGGTGCAGTTCCCAGCGGTCGCCGTTCCAGACGGCGCGAACCTGCTGGATGTTCTCCACAGTCACGTCTGGTCGTGTTTTGTACTCACAGAGGATGAAGTCTGAGCGGTGGTTCTTTAGGTTGAATCCCTTGCTTAGACGAAGTTGGTTGTGCTTCGTGTCATGCTTGATGCCTTTCTGCTTCCACGTCACGGTGGAGCGCGGGTGTTCGTCGCCGTGTTTGCGATAGCCCGGTGGGTTGGCGTCCTCGTCTCCGCGTTGGCGTGCTTTGTACCAACCGGTGAACGACTCAGCAAGCTCTTCAAGAACTCGCTGACTTGACTGAGAATGTAGGTCACTGTATCGTTCGTGTTCCTTGAGTTCGGATTTGAGTTCGCCGTCGTCGGGTATTTCCCCGTCTTCATCCCATCGGCCTTGCGTGTAGTATCGGGCGACATTCCACAGTTTCGACGCGGAGAACCCGCACTGGTTGAGGTCGTCACTCACCTGTTGGTGGTTAACTATTTTCGCTCGATAGGTGCGAGTTGTTTCCAGCATCGGACTGTGTTCATAACCAGTTATGAGAGATTGTATATTAAATCCAACGACTGGGCGTAGAATATCCAGCAGTGCCATGGAACGTGGTTAGTGGAGGAGTTGTCGGCTGTATCCCCGCCCTAAAGGGCGAGGTTTTGGCCTTGAAACTTCCATAATTCCCTTTTCCCTGCTCGATTGGATGGCTAATTCTTCCTTCACTTCTCCCTTCACTATACTGCGGCGGATCCAATGTCGGCTCCCGATTGTATCTATTTGTGCATAGTGCTACTGCAATTCATCTTTGGATGGTCCGTCCCAATCAGCCGTTGAGTCGAACAGGCGGTGTTGATTTTCGAGCCACTCGACCTCGTGGTACGTCACATCGTCTTGGATATCGTATTCTATCGGAAGCGGATCTGAGGTTCGATTCGTGTAGGTGAGATTGATTTCGATACAAGGTCCGTGCTCGGAGACGCAGTCAAATCCATCGTCACATGGGTATGCGACGCTGAACCACCGGATTTGGAACCCAAAGTGGTCACAAACATCTCTGACGACTGCCGCGTCACAGTAGGGCGTATGGACCCATAACTCACCGCCAGCGTACGCTTGAGCCTTGACACACCAGATCTCATCGAGCGACCGAAGAAACTTCGCGGCGCGATTGTAGTGCGCTTCAGTCAGGCGTTCCCACCAGTAATATCGCTCAATCTGGTCAACCAGCAATTGGAAGCAATCACCGCACACATCGTACTCTTTCTCCCCGAGACAGATGTCGTGGAGTTCAGCACAGTGGGGAGTAGCGCACGCCTCGCACGTGGGGGAAGAGCTTGTATCCCTGCAGAATGATCCTTCGTTAGGGTCAAGGCGCTGGGGAGACGCGTCGCTACACTCTGTCTGGTCGGACTTGCTTGGGTCGGTATTCTCGGTCATTGGTCTCTAACCGAGAACCATCAGTCACGGACGTGATTGGGTTCCCGGCTATAGTAGAATCTGGAAGTCATTTCTGGCCCAAACGGTGTAGAAAGGTATTCTCTGTCAGTTTTCGATGTTCTGCAGAGATGAGTGAGCAAAGACCTCTGGAGATTACTATAGAACCCGATCGACGGGACACCAACCATCTGTAATAGCAGATGGCGGGTTGCTGTAAATAGTTTCTGTGCGCTCCATCAGAGGGGTTCTAAGTACGCCCCGAAAGGCTCGGATGGGGCGATAGAGGATGAAGAAGGTTCAGGAGAGTAGTCTGTCCGATAGATACTCCGAGCAATCAACCGGGATTGCTTCCCATGCCGCTTGAATCGCCTGGTACCCAGTCCATCCTTCTCCGTGAAGCATCTCACCGCAGGCCTGACAAAACTCTTCGACAGTACACTTGTCGGCATCGAGTAACAGATACAGTAAAAACGTGGGAGCAACGGCCTTTCCGGTCGTTTCTTCTGCGTCGTCGAAGATACGATTGATTGACCGACGGCCGTGCTTATCCATCAAAATCGCAAATCGATACAAGTCGGTGTTCTGTTCAATCTCTGTGCGAATTGACTTCTCTCCCGCATCTTCTCCGTGCGGACGAGGAACACATGGAACTACAGCAAACGATTCGTTCTCGTCATTAGCGAACGGCTCAAGTGCCTTTTTGCTCCCGTGATGGACCCATTCCTCTCTCGTCCCTTCGGGCGCATACTCAGAGTTCTTTCGAACGTGTCGTTCAAGTTCTTGGTAACAGACGTTCGTTGTCGTCAGATTCAGGGTCTTCGTGAGATGAGACCAGAGATTTGTGTTTGCGACAGCGATCAGTGCGTCAGTATCGACGATAATCGGAGAGCGCACTTCATCATCCGTCATCGCTACTCTTGGAATACCCCAGTCGTATCAAGTTCTGAAGCTTCCTCAAAGGCGTTCCGCTCGCGCTCGATCTCCTCTAGGCCATCATCGAGAAGAATCTCTGCAACGTCTTTAGAGATGTCTCCCTGCTTGTACTGCTGGTGAAGCGTGATTTTCTCTTCGTCCGAAAGGGCTTCTCGAAGTTTCTCGCGGAGCCCCTGTCGGGCAAGCTCACTAATGTTTATCCCCCCGAGACGCATCTGGTCGACGACTTGCGTTGCTTCCTTCTCAGCTTCCCCTCGGAACTGGATTTTGTCGTTGTTCGTCGCCATCTTACCGACTCGTTCGTTCCCTACGGCAATAGATGTTGTGACGCGCCATCCGTGTCATCACAAATTCCACTACTGGGCTACGGCTTGAGAAAATATATTCGTCGCTCTTGCGTAGCTCATTGTTGATGGGTCGTTGTCTTGCGATTTTGGTGGTCGGTAACTGCCACAGTGACCACTGCTGAACACCGGCATCACTGATTCACACCGGTTGAACTCTTTCCCGGAACCACAGAACGAGATATCAACAACCTGCGTCACAAGAGCGAATCGTTGGTGTACGATGTCCAGTCCTACTTGGGAAGTGGTTCCTTCCTGGTGCGAACGCAGCCTCATCGGGGAACGTTATCGCGACACTCCCCACACGCTTCGTCGGGGGTCCCCTCTCCACCATTCGAATCGGTGGCAATCTTGATCTGGCCACCGTCTGGAGCGACTGACTTGGGATCTCTCTGATCCGCGATCGCATCGACGAGTGGTCGTCGGATCGCAACCGTAACGCGATGCTTGCATGCGCCCTCGTGGTGTTCGTCGGTCGGTCAGGAACACGAAACTGGCACACTGTCGCTGATGCGGACGAGGTATTCGTGCTCGCTCGGGTGTTCGTGACTGCCGTTGCGAACCTGGACACCCGTGGAGGCGAGCGTGAATTCGAAGGTTCATACTGGCCCCGTTTGGCGACACGACTCGTGAACTCGAGCTCGTTGAGGGGATGCATGCTGGTTTCCAGAGCACCCTACCGAGAGCGCTCCGCCCCTGGTGGCGCTAATAAAATCGCTTGCGGTGCGTTTCCCCTTTACCGAATCTTATGTAACAATAGGCCCTCGTAGGTCCGGATTGTTACCTAAGATCTATCTGTGAGCCGCTTCTGAAACAGTAAACAGAGATAGCGTACGTGACATCCTCGCTCGCGCCGAACAGGAGCCGCTTCCTGATGAAGAGCTCCAGCATCGGCTTGACGCCCTCCGAGAACGCGTTGACGAGGAGAACCTATCGGAGGCTGTCGAGACAGCATGCGAGGATACAGCCGGAGAGTTTGTCGACCACACGTGAAGATTCTTGATACGAATCTCTGGGTATTCGGAACGCTGAGGACGAACGCTCGGGCAGAACGTATTCTAAATGAAATAGAATGCGGAGAGACAGTGTCTGCAATTAATGCATACATGGTTCAGGAAGCGCTCAACGCGTTCGATAGGACCCCAAGTTTTAGTCCTGAAGAGCGTGACGAGCTGAAAACCCTCTTCTTCTTCTCGCGGCTGACGCGGATGACTGGTCTCATCGAAGCGCCCTCGAGCCGCGACTTCGCTGACTCGCTACTTGATGAACGCCGTTCGAATGTTCACAGGCGGTACAAGGCGGATACCCCGACCCTTGAGGTCAGGGAGGAAGTCGACACCAGATGACACAAACCATGCTACGATGGCAAGCCGGACCCAAATGCATAAGTAACATCGGCCGTATATGTGAAAATACAGTGGAATACCGTCGTACCGCCGTCATCAAACTCGACACTCCTGAAGGAGCCGACGCATCCCTTCAAGAGACTGTCGAGCAGTTCAAACACTGTGCCAACACCGCGAGTGAGTGGTGCTGGCACGGCGACGACGGCTACCACGTCACCTCGAAAGCGAAAGCCGAACGCGCCCTCTACGACCAGCTCCGCGACGAAACCGACCTAACTGCGAATCTCGTCCAGAAAGGGATTCGCAGGGCGGTCGAAGCCGTCAAAAGCGGAGTCTCGCGTCTCGAACGTGGCGAGAATACGTCACAACCGCACTTCTCAGCAGACAGCGCGGTGTACGACAAGCGGAGCGCGACGTTCCACCGCGACCACGTATCGCTGTCCACCGTAGACGGGCGCGTCGAGTGTGATTACATCCTTCCCGACGACTCAGAGACACCGCCGACCAAGTACGTCTCTGACGAGGACTTCGAGTTTCGGATGGCACACTTGCAGTATCACGACGGTGACTGGTATCTCCACGCTTCGATGCGGAAAGTCGAAGCAGACGAGGAATCGTCCGAATCCGAGTCCAAGCACAGAACAGTCCTTGGTGTGGATTTGGGCGTGAACAACCTCGCCGTTGCTTCGACGGGGCGATTCTGGCCGGCAGACGAGTTCAACCACTGGCGTCAAGAGTACGAGAAACGCCGTGCATCGCTCCAGCAGTGTGGCTCTCGTCACGCCCACGAAAACATCGAGTCAGTCGGGCAGAAAGAGTCCGGGCGGTTCGAGATACACCTGCACACGGTGGCGAACGAACTTATCGAGGAGGCCGTCGAGAACGACTGTTCGCATATCGTGTTCGAGGATTTGACCCACATTCGGGAGAACATTCCCGAGGCGACGTGGCAACACGTCTGGGCGTTCCGACGCCTCTACGAGTACGTCGAATACAAGGCCGAAGAACACAAAATCGAGGCCATACAGGTTGACCCGCGCAACACGTCGAAGCGTTGCTCGACGTGTGGGTTTACCCACGACGATAACCGTAACGGGGAGTCGTTCGAGTGTCAGCAGTGTGGTTATGAGAACCACGCCGACTACAACGCTTCCAAGAACATCGGTTTGCAGTATCTCCGTCGCAGGCAAAACGCAGGCGACGGAGGCGCACCCGTAGATGTGCGCTTGAATCGCGGGACGCTGAACGTGAGTGGGGAGTACGTACCCCCTGCCTCGGTTGAGGCATAGAACGGGAGTCCACGCGAAAGCCTCGGGGCTTGACCCCGAGGCGATTTACTGATCGAGACTCTCGACCTCGAAGTCACTCGCCCGAACCCGAAGCGGGAACCACCCCTCTTCTTCGATCCCAAGCAACGCCTCGGAGAACCCGTCTTCGTCGTTGCCGGCCTTCGCGGTCCGGATCCAATTCACTTCCCGCTCGCTCAACCCGAACCACTCCGCTAACTTCTCGGTCTCCTCTTGGACCCGATGGATCAGCGTCAACGAACAGAGATTGGCGATCGTTCGTGCTTCGGGCGTCAACGCAAACTCCCCGCCAGTCTGCGTGATGAAGTGCAACGACAGATCGTAGTGGCGACTGTGACGCACAGCCGTCTCGAGGAACTCCAACGAGGTGGCGTCGTTCATCAGGTAGTGGGCCTCGTCGATGGCAAAGACGACCCGCTTGTCCGTCCCCTTCGCTCGCTCGTACACCGCGTTGAACAGCACCTGCATCATGAGACTCGTCTCCGACCGGCCGGTCGCGCCTTCCTCCTGGTGCAGGTCGAGATACAATACCGATGAGTCCAGATCGAACTCCGTCGGCGCCGCAAGATTCGCCAGATCACCACCGGGACGGAACGATGGCCGAAGGTCAGTCAACAGCGACTGTGCATCTCCCTGCACACTCTCTTGTTCACCCGCGGTCGCGTAGCCGAACTCACCCGGGGCATCCAGCATATCTTCGAGGACGGCCATCACGTCGCGAATCGTCGGCGACTCCCGATCATGGGTCGATGGCGCCCGCGTGATCCCCTTCCGGTCGTAGGCTTCCTGCACGGCCCGGCGAAGGGTCTGCTTGCGGTCGGCGAGGGGATTGGTCGCGACGTGTTCGAAAAACGTCTCGAAGAACGTGAGCACCCACGAAATCTGCTCGGACCACGGATCGACATCCGGCGCATCGGCGAGCACCTCAGATGGGGTCGCCTTCAACTCGAGTGGGTTGATGCCGCGAGTCCCACCGACGGTGATGCGCTCACCGCCGAGCGTCTCGTTCACGCCGGCGAACCCCTCCAGCGGGTCGAGCATGATGATGACCGTGTCCTGATCGTACATCGCCCGTCGCAACAACTGGAGTTTCGTCGAGAAGGACTTCCCAGCCCCCAACTGCCCGATCACCATCGCACAGTACCCCGTCTCCCGCTCGAACCGGTCGAGAATCAACGGGCTCTCGTTCAATGCGTAGGTCCCGTATTCGATCCCGGGCTCGGCAAAGGCACCCGCGACGAACGGGAACATCGCGCCGACGGCGCCGGCGAGCATCGGCGTCGTCGTGTCCAGCGACTCGTTCAACTTGTCCACGCCGACCGGGCTGGCCGACACGAACGAGTCTAACTGCGTCCACCGCGGCGTGACAGGCGTCAGATTCGTCGGCGACTGCCGCGCGGTGCTCGTGACGCCGTCGACGTTCAGGTCGTCCTTCGAGTCGCCTTGGACGGCGAGATACATCGACACGTCGAACGCACTCATCGACGTGTTCCGGAGGGCGTCGTACAACGCCTGGAAGTCCTGAATGTCCTTCTCGATGCCGCGGGCACCAGCCCGTCGTTTCTCCTCGAGATACTCCCGGTCGGCCTGCAGGTCCTCGATCGTGTTTTCGAGCGTGTCGAGCGTCGCCGTCGTGTCCCGTGGCGAGATGTGGAGACTGATATCCGTCCGCCGCGTGTCTGCCGTCGAATACAACGACTCGAAGAGGCCGTCCATCGGCGTATCGGGGTATTCGCCGACCCACAGCGTCTGTGCCCACTGGTCGCCCGTCCGGACGACGTTGGGCTCGCGTTCGATGCTGGAGGGCGTGACGACCGTCTGGTGGATATCCGAGACATCCGGGACGCCCACGTCCCCGTTCGAACTCGACGGGTCGTAGTCGACGCTCACGTCCGCTGTCGCGTCACCAGTCGAGTCGCCGGCCACTCCGACCGCCGCTTCAGTGTCGTCTGGCTTCGGCCCCTCGGACGCTTCAGAGGGGTCGGCCGCGTCCTCACGAGTGGGGAGGACCGAGCGCAGCATCTCGATCATCGGTCCGGCCCTCCGACGATCCCACGGGTCCGAAGCACCTGCTCCAGCTGACCGTACTCCATCGACTCGTCGCTCCAGTACTCCCCGATCACCTTCGTCGCCTCCGTCGCGTCGAGGCGATGTGCTGTACAGCCGTTGATACCACGGATGCCTGCCCGGACTCGGTCGAGGCGGTCGTCGAGTTCGTCGATCAGCGCTTCGCGTTCGGCGGCCTCGCGCGGCGCGTACAGCTCGCGAACAACCAGCCCGAGGACGGGAACGGCGGCGAGTTGCTCGGCGAGACTCGCGTCGTCGAACCGAACCTCCGCTGGGGTGACCGGAACGACGACGTAGTGGTCGCGAATCGTCATCCGGCGCTCGTCGAGTTCGGCCTCGTACCACGCGACGTAGTTCTCGATGAGCGCTTCCAGCTGGGGATTCGCCTCAACGTCGGGATCGTCCAGCCGCGCCTCATAGCGAGCGAGATGGTCGTCGACGGGGAACGGTTGGGTCGTCGAGTAGATCTGGATCGGGAACTCGACGGTCGTGTTCAGGAAGTCCTGAAAGCTCTCGGCTTTCTGTGCCCACTCTTCGTCGGTCGCCAGCGCCATCGTCGGCGGGATGACCTGCACGAGCCCGAAGACCGCGCCATCGGTTCGTTCGATCGCGTTCCGCCGCGGATACACCCGCTCGATCCGGGTGTACTCCTTGGCGGCCTCGTGGTCGGAGTCTGTGGCGCGGCTATGGAAGGACACCATTGAGGTGACCCAGTCGGCGCTGGTCGTATACGCCGGCGTCAGGTAGACGAAGAGTGCGCCGAGACCGATCATCACGCCCGCGAGTGGGAGTGCAAGCGTCTGCACCTGATGGCCCTGGATGGTCATCCCCGCGGGGAGGAGCACTTGGACACAGAGGACGACAACCACGCCGGGGAACAGCGCGACGGCCAGATCGGTCATCGTGTAGCTGCCGAGTAGTTTCGTGTCGGTACCGAGCGATTTCGGAATGCGTTTTGCGGGATTGTGGTCGTCCATCTTAGCGGATGTAGCGGGGTTCGTCGTCGATCGCGTCACTATCTCGACTATCGTTCGTCTCGCCCGTGCGAGCGTCGTCGCGGAGGGCGTCGAAGGTCTGGTTGCGTCGGTCACTCGATTCGATCGTGGCATCGTCCGCGCCGTCGTCCGAAGCAGTACTGTCCGGGGTGGAGCCCGACCGTGCTGTGGAGTTGTCCGTCGCGCCACCGTCCCGGTCGCCGGCCGCACTGGACGAGGATGCCAGCGCTCCACGGAGTCGCGACCCCGCGTCGTTGAGCCGCGAGCCTGTCGCGTGGGCGCGGGAGTCGCCGGAGCCCAACACCGCCTGCCCGTTTGCCTTGAGTGCGGACTTGCCCTGTGCCCCACGGGAGAAGTTGCGTCCCCGGTGGGCGACGGTCCCAGCACGGCGTTTCGTCCCGCTCATCCGCGTCCGGGCACGTCGTGTCGAAGCGTGGTGGGAAGCACTTTGGGCCATGAAGAAGATCGACCCGGCTTGCCAGAACAGGACGAACGGCGAGACGATCGCGACGATGGGGATGATGAGGGCAGTCAGCCAGAGTCCAAGTCCCTCTACCGAGAAGCCGAAGTTCTCCCCGAGAATTTGTCCAAGGCGGAAGAGAAGTGCGACCGGTACCGTCATGAAGAGGAATGGAACGTAGAATCCAGCCATTCGCTTCATGAACTTCGAGACGAGGCTAAACGGTCCGACTCCGGGAATCCATAGCGCAATCAGGATCGGCATCAGGAGCGTGAAGAGGTAGAGAACTACTTCGCGAATGAAGTAGATGAGGATGACAAGCGCGATCAGGAAGAAATCCACTGAAAGGGTGATTGCCGTCACCAACGCGCCAACGCCAGAGACAGACAGCGTCTCGAAGAGCGTGATATTCGATAGGTCTGGAGCAAGAAAGATGGCCAGTTCATTCGTGAACTGACGCGCAAACGCATCCATCCACCACCATGCGAGAATACCTAATAGCCCAGCGAAGGCACGGCGCTTCAATTTCGTACGATGATAGCTACTGAAGAGGTAACTCGTCGATTCGAGGAAAATAACGATGCCTACAGAAAGGGCCCATAGTAGCAGTGCAAGGGGGGTGAGTACATCCCAGAAATAGCCATAGATACTGGTCCATGGGTTGTTCGTCGGAGCGACGAACACGGCGTTCGGATGGGGTGTCCCAATGGCCACACTCAGGGCATTATTCGCGTTGTTCTGGACTATCGTCTTGAGGGGATCAAAGAGAGCTCTGAGGGCGTTCTTGATCGCCCAGATGATGGTATCTCCGAGTGCACCGCCACCGCTCCCGTCACTCTGAGCACTAACAGACCCTATTCCAAACTGGAGAGCAATACAGATACTCAGTAGATGGGCCCAGTACGATCGATTACTCATCGGGATTCCTCCCATCACGAGGTTCAATTTGGATGTCACTGCAAGTTCCACGGAAGTTTGCGCGGACGGGATCTCCATCAAGGACTGCTCGGAGTTCTCGTTGACCGTTCTCACCGACTCCAGTGGGTACAATCACGGTCAGATTGACCTCTAAACCGTTGCAGTGGTCGTCCTTCGAGAGGAGTAGCGGCGAGCGGATTCCCCGAAGTATCGTCGAGTTCCCGGGCTGTAATATCACTTCGTCTTCTGACTGCGGTTTTTCGAAATTCAACAGGGGCGTTGATCTAGCGTAGTCAGTCGTGGGGATACGGTTCGCTGCCGAATGGGGTGCGTTCTCGTACCCAACGTAGTAGATCCACGTTGGCCCGGTTCCTGTGTTCTCCACGGTGACGAGGAGATTCGCTCGGTTCGACGGAGTAGGCCGCCCATCAGTGTAGGGCGTGACATCGGTAATCTCCAAATCTGGAACCAGCGGAACCGTCATCGACGCGATCTCCTCTCCCTCTTTGACCGCGACGAGCGTGTGATCGCCGGGGGTGTAGTGCCACCCTCGCCTATAATCGAACAGCCCCAACCCGACCGTCGTTGCACCAGCCGCGACCTGTGCCGACTGGAATACCGACCCGGAGGGATCGATCAGGTTGACCGTCGAGATCTCATGGTCCTCCCGAAGGGTGACCTCAAGCGTGGCTCCCGAAATCGAGGTTTCCTCAAAGACGGACTCCGGAGTCTTAGTTTCAGTCCCGGTCGAACCGTCACCCGAACACCCGGCGAGTCCCGCTGCCGTGAGCGCAAGCCCGCCTTTCAGGAACCGCCGCCGAGAGCCCTTCTCACCCGTCATAGTCCCCTCCATGGAGGCCACACGGGCAGTCCGGTGATCCGATCGATGAGAAACACGGCCACCAAGAATAGCCCGACCGGAACCCCAGCCCGATAGATCGAAGTGACGACCGACAGTACCGTCCCCTGGACGGAGACCGTATCCGAATCGCCGACGTAGCCGGTCTGTCGCAGCCACCACTCAGTCGGCTCGAAGCGGGCGTCGATCGCACCGGCTGGCCGGTCGATCGTCGTCGTGACCGTCCCGTCGGCGCCCGTCTGGACGCGCTCGTCCCCGAGGACGACATAGCCCTCGCTTGCGGCCGTCTCGATCGGCTCGCCGGTCTCGATGTCCCGCAAGGAGACACGGACGGTTGCGGTCCGTGCGGTCGTGTTCAGGACGGCGAGCGTGAGGTTACTCCGGTGGATCGGCACTTCCTCGAACATGCGCGGGTCGGCATCGGTCTGGACACCGCGGACCAGCCCGTGGGCGGTCACGTCCGAGACGGTCCGGTCGGGCGTCTCGAAGCGGGTCATCAGGCTGAAGCTCGTCCGGTAGGACTGTTCAAGCACGTCCAGGTTGACCGTCGGCGACAACGTGGGCGGCTCCCGCTGTTGCCCGTTGACTTCCAGGATTGACACCGTCTCGGCCGGCGACGCGGTCGGGCCCGTCTTGATCGGATACGCCGACACTCGTAGGGGGTGGATCGGCGAGTGCTCTGTCGTCGTGTTGGTCGCCGTCGAAGTCACGAGCCGGTCCCAGCTGGGATCGCGTGCGGAGTAGAACCGCCAGACGCCGTTGACTCGCCCCTCCGGCAGCGAATAGCCCAGCCAGGGCTCGGTCTTGAACATGGCCAGCCCGAGATCGCCGTTGGGATACCGGGCGTAGAAGCCGAAAACGCTGAGTCGGTATTCCGACACTGACCGCGAGTCACGAACGGTGATGGTCTCGGTTACGGTCGTCGTCCGGGTAGCCCACGCGGTGCAGGTGCCCGCAGACGTGAGGTTCGTACAGTAGTCGTGCTGGCGTTGGAGTTCGACCGTGAGATTCGCCGTGACGGTGAGCGTATGATTCGTCCCCGGATGCTCGGTGAGGTCGTAGTCGAACCGTGGGGTCCGTGTTCCCTCCTGTTCGGCTTCCCGACGACCGTCGACGAGTAGCTGCAGGTCTGTGATATCGTGCGACTGCAGCGACCACGTGATACGGTCCGTCGCAGTTTCCGAGTCACGCGGAACAGCGACCCGGTAATCCAGCGTCGCGAAGAGCTCGCCCTCCGGGGCAACGTATCGCGGCTGGTCGTTCGGCGTCAGCCGTGCCTTGGTCGACGGCTGGACCGTGAATATCGCGGTGTAGGCGTCGCGGATGAATCGTCCGTCAA
The DNA here is from genome assembly GCF_013415905.1 of Halosimplex pelagicum. Classification (GTDB taxonomy): domain Archaea; phylum Halobacteriota; class Halobacteria; order Halobacteriales; family Haloarculaceae; genus Halosimplex; species Halosimplex pelagicum. Next base: position 1,290,143 of record NZ_CP058909.1, read on the forward strand.
CGAGCGTTGCGCCCGGTGGATGGACCGATGAACTGTCGTCGGTAGTCGGGAACTCGGCGAGTTGCTCGCGATTCCACGCTGCGACCGCTTCGGGTGGCCGGTTGAACGGAATATCCGTCGTGGCCGCCAGCGAGTTCGTTGCCGAGCCCGTCTGGTTCCGGAGTGCGGAGCGATTGATCGTGTCCCGGTCACGTGACCACAAACTCCGGTTGTCGCCGTGGTCGTGGTCGTCGTCGGGACTGAATGCCGTGGCGTCGAGCGGACGGGCGACCGACTGGGTTGCGACGAGCGCGCTCAGCGCTAGTAGGACGGCAACCGCGACACCGGCGCCGAGCGAGCGACTCAGAAGCTGCAACTGGCCCCACCCGCCACGACGGACGTGAGCAGGAACTGCAGGATGGTCGTCCCCAGCGGCGCGACGATGATGCCCCAGACGATCGCCTGCACCCGCATCGATTTGAGTTCCTTCTTCGTATCCACGCGCCGGAGCAACGGGATCGCGACGGTCGCCCCCAGCGCGACGAGCCCGCCGATGAGCGGACCACCAAACTGAATGAGCGTGAAGAGATTCCGGATCGTCGTCGCCATGTCCGTCTGGCAAAAGGACTCACCGACCGACTGGGCGCTCGCCGGTTCGACCGCGACGATGGCGAGTGCCGACAGCGCTATCCCGAGCGTCCGGAGCGACGTGCTTCGATCAACCAACCGGTTCGATTGTGACGAATCTACCTGCGTCGTATCGTCGTTCATGTCTATAGCTGTCGCTCATCGTGCCAGATATCGCCTCATATTGAGACGATGGCGCTACGAGCGACGGTACATCACATCGTCTCGCAGTCTGGTAAATATCTTCCCGATCGGTTTTGAAAAATAGGCGAAACAGACAGTAACTCACAGTAACTGTGAATACTCTGCGAGAACATACTAGGTAAAGAGAGATACTCAGAATTGCCTACCAGATACCTACCGTCTCGAACGATATCGATACTACGGCAGCGAAACATATACTCCGATCGAATACATCGAATACACTATGAGCTCGTCCATCCGAATTTCCGATGAAACAAAACGAAAACTCGAACTGGTGAAACAAGACGACGAGACATATGATGAGTTGCTCGCTCGCCTCGCGACGACAGAGAAGGATGTGGCGGAGAGAGGTGGTTTCGCTGACGACGGTGTCGTCGAGGACATGGCTCACGCTCGTGAGGAAATGAATGAATCACTCGAACGGCACTCAAGTCGCCAAGAATGATCTGCCTGGACAACGATATTTTCAGCCGATACGCCTCTAAACAAGCGTATCCATCTGTTGATCGATTTCTCACCAATCACGCTGAAGAGCCCTGGATCCTCCCCTCGATCGTCCTCTTCGAGTATCTCAAACGGTACGACTCCCACAACACAATCGAAAGACAGCGACGGAACGCAGAACAGTCGGTCGATGCCGTTGCTGACCTAAGTGCCGATATCACGATGGAGGGAGCGAATCTCCGAGCAAGGCTCGCAACAGCTGATACTACTCTGGACCTTGCAGACCTTCTGATCGCTGCGACCGCCCGAGAGTACGGAGCGACCCTCGCAACGGCAAACAAGAATGACTTTGATAAACAGGCCATTCACGAGTTGGTCGATGTCGATATTGTCGAAGTGGTTAGATAAACCGGGCGTTGAGACAGCTACACGGATCAGGTTCTGCATCTTTTTGGACGAATCGTAGTCATCACTCCGGGAGATCGCGCCGTCCTGTCCGGACACACTCCCAACACGGGAAGTCGTCGAGACACTCCGGACAGTCCTCGTCATCGGGCGATGCCAGAGCCGACTGGGAACTCCCTGGTCGAGTGTTGGTCACGGAGTCGTTTTCGGTGTCGGACTCGCCGACCGATGACGTGACTTGCCCACCGTCCGCGGCGACTGGCTGGGATTCGTCTGTCACTGCAATGGCATCGAGCAACGGTCGACGAATCGCTACCGCAACCCGGTGTTTGCACGCGCTGTCGTACTGTTTGTCGGCCGGGCACTCGCAGATCGCGGGGACGCTGTCTTCGACAGTGACGAGATACTCGTGCTCGGCTGGATTCGCGTGACTGCCATTCCGAACGACGACCCCATTAGATGAAAGGGTGAACTCGAAGGCTTCGTACTGGGCACGCTTTGCGACTCGGCTCGGGAACTCCAGTTGTTCGAGTGGGTGCATGGATACGAGAGCGCCCAATTCTGAGCGCCCCACCCATGGTGGCGCCGACAAACAGAACGTGCGGCGCGTCAACCCTGTTTGTTGTTGAGTCCATACACGATCCCCTCCGGTGCCCTTGTCTCGATTCGAAGGGATATCCACAGATAATCGTACTTTGAAGTATGATTATTCAGAGTACGATTATCACGTGAATCATTCTACGGTCTCCCAGAGATCCGAAATCCGATCCCGGGCGTTTGCCATCGTCCGCGTGAACAGCGCAGATGGATGTCGGTCCGGGGGCTGATCAGCTACCGCATCGGCAGCGCTGGCATCTGGCGGAGGGTGGAAATGAGCTCTCGTCGTATGCGAATTTGGATGTCGGTCCCACCGACACTGCCAGACGCGATTCGAGGACTGGTGTTCGACGTAGTGGAAATTGTAGTCGTCGTTTCTGTACCACTGTATCTCGAGACGGACGTCTGCAACCTGGTCTGGATAGCGGTCGCGATCGAGGTCGACGATAAGCAACGACAGCGTCGATCCGGTTTGTTCGGTCTGAATCCGGTTGACCAACGAATGTGTCTGTGCGAGGTCCCGGATCGCTTCCAGCGCCGGTTCGTCGATCGGTGCAGCCGGTTCGTCCATCGCTACACTGCTGCCCGATCGTCTTCGTTCCGAGCAATCTGGAGCGCCTGTTTGTGCCGGTCGATCGCTTCACGGACCGTCTCCCACTCTGAGAGTATCTCTAGTTGGCGCTCAATTTCGTCGTGCGGCCCGTCTGCCGGTAGTTCGACGTCATCGGGTACCGCTGCGTCGAACTGCGTTCGATACGCTTCCTCACGGGCTTCGAGGTCGGCGAGTTCGTCGAGGAGAGCGTCGACGGTGTTCGTACTCGCGAGCTCGTTCGCTTTGCGCCACCGGAAATACGACTCGTTGCGCACGTAGCGTGTTGTCCCCCCTCGTTTGATCCGTCGGACGACGCCGAGATCAGAAAGGTCGTTTAGGTGTTTGCGGGCTGCGTTCGTCGAACACTCTGCCTGGTCGCTGACTGCGGCAGCAGTTGTTGGCTCCCGTAAGCCTGTCACGACAGTCCGAATCCGCCCCCGCGTATCCTGGGACTGGGCCCATTCGTCCCGTTCTGTTTCGATTGCGTCGTCCGACGGATCCGGGCCGAATCCACTCATACTCATATATGTGTGTTGTATCTGTAAATATGTTTGGCCACGGTCGCTAGTTCACTGACCGATTTTGTTGCTTCGATGGTATCGAAATCTGTCTGAGAGAGCGTACTGATCTGACCGCAAACTCGACGGTGTTAGAGGGTGCTTGCGTTCCGATTTGAGCCGACACTCGAATTCGAATAGGCGGCTGAACACGAGAACACCCATGTCGTACCGACGAACTGACTGTGCGGTCCGTTCAGCCGAGTTCGTACGTCGCGATACCCGTATGGCCACAGGACGGACAGGCGTCCGTCCTGTCGTTGACGCCCTTCCCACAGTGGCGACATTCGTAGAGAACCTCACTCTTCGAAGACCGATCTAGGAAGACGGAACGGAGCCACGCCACCGTCATGCCTCCCACGCCTCACGTTCGCCCTCGATGATGTCACGGTGGGTCCGGACCGTGACCGGGCTCACGTCGGCCTCGTTCGCTACCCGCTGTTGAAGGATCTCGACTTCGTGGTCCCGACAGGCGATTTCGAGACAGGCCGCTGCGAACCCTGCCGGATGGACGCCGATACTCACCTTCGCGGTCCAGGCTTGCTCGGCGAGCGAGCGTGCGTGGCGCTCTGTTTCGGGTGGAACGTCCATTGCCGACGCAAGTCCAGCGATGAACTCCCGTGGACGCTGTGGTGGGGCCGGCAGTCCGAGCTCGTCGTTGCAAACGGTGTAGGCGTTGGTAATCTTCTTGCGGGGACACTGTGCGACCGAAACCACCTCGCCGAGTGTCCGTGTGGCGTCGGAACAGCGACAGACCGCATACACTGTCGCCGCGGCGAACGCCTCGATCGAGCGACCGGGAAGGAGGTCCGCCGATTGGGCCGACCGGAAGAGCGCACTCGCCTGTTCGCGGTGATCACGATCCAGGTCGATCGCCCCGACGATGCGGGCGATCTCCGTACAGCCATAGGCGAGGTTGCGTTCGGCCTTCGACTGCCACTTCGCGCGGGTGTGCTCGCGGCGCAGGCGGCCCAGATGCCGTCGCTTCTCGCTGGAGAGTCGGTTGCCCTTGCCGTCCGTCTTGTGCCCGATCTCTGTCGAGAGTCCACGGTCGTGTCGGGCTTGGGTGATCGGCGCCCCGGTGCGTTCTCGGTTGGTCTCGTCCTCGTCGAAGGTCCGTGGCCCGCGTCGGTCGACCCTGCAGGCCTCGATGACGAGTCCGCAGTCGGTACACCGGGTTTCCCCGGCGTCCGTGGTGAGTCGGCCCTCGCACTCGGGACAGTCGTCGGCCGAGATGGAATTGTCGTGCTGTTCGTCGAAGTCGCCCTCGAAGGGATCTCTCGTTGCCATCAGTACTCAGCGCGAGGCGAGTCTGTCCTGCCCCCCGCACCCCTCTCGGGGGGAATAAACCAACCGTGGCGACACGCCAGCCTTCGAGTGAACTACGACAGCCTACTCGACAGTTTGCGGTCTGCGGACGATCAACTCCTCCGTCTTCGCGACCCACTCGTCGAGTTTCCGCGCCAGGTACTCGATCGCCTCGTCGTGGGAGAGGACGCCCCGATCCAGCATATCGCCGACCGTGTCTTTCAGCCCGCGGAACTCCCCCTGTGCGTGTCCGTCACCGACTGGCTCGCCCTCGTACCACCGGACGGTTCTGAGCGCGCCGTTGCCGACCGTGAGAGCGTCGTCGATCGTCCCGCAGTCGTACTGCAGGCCAAACCAGTGCGTGCGATAGGCGGTGACTGTGTGGTCGCTATCGACGACGTAGAACGCTTCGTGGTGGAGGAAATCGAGCTGTTCGTCGATGATCTCGTCGATGGTGAGGCCGATCACTCTCGGCTCGATATCGACTTGTCTGGATGAGAACTCGTGGGCGTCGAGGACACGGTCGACGCCGCGGTCGGTTGAGGCTTCGCGGAGCCGCTGGTGAATCGTCTGGAGTGACTTGTTCGGGTCGTCGCCACCGAACGGCGTTTCGGCCGTGATAGCAGGTTTGAGTCTAAGGTGCTGGGCGCCCCAGTGCGAGTAATGCAGGTTGTACGTGCTGTCCGGTCGTTCGTACGCAATAAGTGCGCGATGTCCCATTGGTACTCACGGGAGTCAGGAACCCCCGCAGCCCTCACGGGGGGCGATAAAACTGCCAGCGTCGCGTCGGCTGACAGTAACTTCGCGTGCCGCTCGAATATAGAAAATACGATTTCGGAAATCGAAATTCCACTTGTGGGTGTCGCTCGCTCGACCGCCCAAAACTGCGGATTACAGCAGTAGCGAGGCGAAAACCCACGGCTTTAGCTGTTAAGAATGTGAAGAATCGATGGATACATATCGGATTCACTGGGGTTTCGCGAGGATGTCGACTGACGACCCGTTGACGGCCGAGCGCGAAAATCTTGTCATTCGCCCGACGACGACCGCGCTCGCCCCGACCATGTCGGGACGACTGCCGCACACTTCACGCCGACGACGACACGCCGACTGTCGAGATTTGCTGACGACCACCGGTGACGCCGCCGGTGTCTCCTACTGTTTCGGTGCGACCAGACTTCCCATCCGAGCGCTGAAATGCCGCCTCCGACGGGCCTTCCCACAGGAAGACCACATTCCGAACTGTTCAGCCATGTCTCGCCTTCACAGGACCGCCCTCGAGCGTGCTCTGTAGCGTTTCGAGATCGAACAATTGTAGGTCGTCTCGGTCAGACACAGCCTCGTGAACCGATTGTGTTGTGCCGCTCCGCGTGAAGAGCGCGTACTCAGTGTCGACATCGCCGCCCTCGTCGGGCGTCCATCGGATCTCCGCAGCATGCTCTTCAAGCGATGCGAGCGCACCGTAGTCTAGGGGCGAATTCGTGAACTTGCACTCCCCGACGACCATCGTTCCGTCAGTAGTGACTCCGACAACGTCGACTTCGTGCTCTTGGTACCACCACCGGCCGATGTCGAGGAACGTCTTCTCCGGATACAGGCCCGGGAGAGCATTCTGGCATAGTTCTTCGAAGTCCTGACTGACAAAGTCCGGGAGTTCGGGTTCGATAACCGCCTCGTAGGCGTCCTCGCCGAGGCGTTCGTAGCGATCTTCGTTCCCATAGACGAATCTGAACCAAAATCGAAAGAGCGGGTCGAGGAGGCGGTACCGGCCACGACGGGATTTCGCTTTCTCTTCGGTGATCGGAACCTCGCGCTTGATGAGCCGCAGCCGCTCTAACTTCTGTGTGTACGTCGAGATTTGCTTTCCCTCAATACCGACGGCTTGTGCAATCTCGTTCGATGTTACCTTCCCTGCAGCTATTGCGGTGAGGATTGCGAAGTACCGATTTGGGTCTGTAAGTTCAGTACGGAGGACGTACTCGGGTTCGTTGTGGAGATATCCTTTCTGCGAGAGCACCTCCTCAGTAAGGACGGTGCCGAGGTCTCGATTCAGGTCGATCCCGTCGAGGTAGTATGGTACGCCACCGAGGATTCCCCAAGTGAAGATTCGGTCCTCGAGGGTGTAGTCATCTGGGACGAACTCTTGGGCGGCGCCGAAGTCGAGCGGGCGGAGATCGAGTTTCTCGGTGAACCGGCCGTAGAGCGGACTATTGCCGAGGAGGGTTGCTTCTTCCATCATACTGATCGAGGAGCCGACGAGCACGAATGATCCAGCAGTGTCTTGGAGTCGTTGATCCCAGAGGCGCTGAATGGTGGACGGAAGGCTGGCGTCAGCGTCGATGAGGTACGGGAACTCGTCAAGGACGACGATAGCGCCCTGGTCACCGAGGTACCCGAGGAGTGCTTCCCAGTTCTGCTTGATCTCCGTAATCCCGGGGAAAGTCTCGGCGGCGACATCAACGAACTCGTTGAGCTGGAGCGACGATGTGGTTTCGGTCGCCTGATAAACGACGGCGTCGTCGTGGTTATTCAGAGAGTGTTGGACGAGTTGGGTCTTTCCGAGGCGTCGGCGGCCAAAAATGACAACCATCTCGGCGTTGTCTGACTCGTAGCAGCTGTCTGACATCATCCCACGGCTACAGCCGTGGAGTTCCCCCACTGGGGGTTGAACCCACGGAAACGGAAAGGTTCGCAGGTTCCTCGTCACGGTGGACGATGACCTGCGTTTCGGGCTGTGCCAGTACAGCCCCCGCCTCGGACAGCGGTTTCGAGAACTTGCCCAAGGCTCGTTTGCCGATGTTCAGCGCACCATTCTTGTCCGCATTATCGTCCAGCCCACACGCAGAACACTCGAAGCGCCCCTGCGTTGCTCGGACACCCGCGCAGGCACAGCGGTTGCACGTCTGCGACGTGTCGTGTTCCTCGACCAACTGCACGTCGATACCCGCGTCGTGGCCTTTGTACTCGATGTAGTTGAGCAGGCGGGCGAACGGCATCTTGTGGGTCTTGTCGTTGACATACCGCCCCTTATCGTTATTCCTGCGAATCCCGCCGAGGTCGCCCACGACGATGACCGCGTTCCGCTCCTCGGCGTCCTTCACAATTTGCCGAGCAATCTTGTGGAGGCGGTCGTCCACCTTCCGCGCTTCGGCGTCACCGATACGCTCGACTACCTGCTGTCCCTGTCGAGGCTTCGCCTTCCCGATGGACTTCCGCAACTGCTTGTAGTGTTCACGGATATGGCGAACCTCCTCACCGTAGAAGGTGGTTGTGCGGTCAGAGAGAAACGCGCAGGTTGCGACCCACCGTGCGCCCATGTCGATAGCCAGCACGTCGTCGTACTCGTCGGCGACGGTCACAGACCGTTTGACGACGAGATGCACGTACCAGTCACCGTCACGGCGCACCAGCTCGCTGTCCCGAACGTCGCCCTCGCGCACGAGTTGTTCGTCCTTGTGTGGGACATGGGCGGGACACCAGATGGAGTTTCCCTGCCCACGCTCGGGGTCGTAGACCGGGACGTTGACCCACCACGACGAGAGAACGGTGTCCTCGTCGTAGGCCACGTCGAACACGTCGTTGCGAAGGACGACAGGCTGTTCGGTGTCTGGGTTCGGGTCTTTCTGCCGCTGGACTTTCGACGCCTGCTGGTCGGTCGCGGAGTAGAGATCGGCGTCGCCGCCGTGAACCTCGGTCTGGAACGCCTCGTACTCACGGGCGAGCAGGTCGGCTTTCCTGTTGGTCAGCGAGTGGAGTTTGACCCGCACCGTGGTCGAGACGGTTCCTTGCACGACTACTCACCTGCTTGGGCGTCGATGTACTCCTCGATGACTTCGCTGGACACGTCGCCTGCGCTTGAGACGAAATACGAGCGCGTCCACAGTGACGGCAGGCCGAAGTCGAACTCATCGCGGAGGTGGCGCGAAGAGTAGCCCTTGATTTGCTGCATGATCTTGTTCGGGGCGAGCGTCGGGTCGCCCGTGATGAACAGGTGTACGTGGTCGGGACGAATCGCCAACTCCAACATTTCGAGGGCGAGTTCGTCGGCTTTCTCCTCTATGAGTTCTTCAAGACGGTCACGTACCTCACCTTCGAGTACCGACTTGCGGTACTTCGGACACCAGATGAAGTGGTACTGGAGTTTGTGGACGTTGGTACGCTCTCTGTCGAACCCACGAGGCATCGTCAGTATATAGAAATCCTCCACCTAAAGATATTATGCAAGCATCTAACTCCAGCCGTGGCTATGAGTGTGGACAGATTCTCAGTTGTCGGCTTCATCCACCCCTGAAGGGGTGGGCTTTCGCCTCGCTACCGCTGTCAAATGTGAACGCGAGGCAGAATAATACTTCCGGATAGTCTAATTTGGAATAGGCTAATCTGAATTAGTCTATTTTGCTTTGGCTAGTTAGCCGTTGCCACCGCTGGATGCCACCGAGCCAATAGTCCTATAGCGTCTACATCGCCGCACCCGAGGAATTTGCCGAGTGGATCGGGTACTCCGTCGACGAACTGCTGAGCGGACCAGCAGAAACCGGCCCGGATACGGGACAGTCGACGGAGATGCAAGATGCAACCGATACAGAGGATACTGGTGGACTCTTCTCTCGACTACTCGGCGATTAGTGTAGTACACCAGGGTGTCATAGAACAGTTCACAAGGTAGTTGGTTTCGGGGCTGTTAGAGGTGAATACCTGCTCAGTATGTCCTCGAATATACCAGAACTGATTTGATAATGTCGTTCGCTCGTACATCCATCCAGGATGAATAAAACAGACTTTTTTCAAGCACTGACGCTCTGGTTTGTCGTCCTAATTTTCCTCCAAACAGCCTCAGCGGACTTCGGTGGGCCGCTTGAGCCGGTCATCGCCATCGTCGCTATTGGCCTCACGTATCTTATTCCACTGTATCTGCTCATCGAAGCCGGCGCAAAACTGGCCGATGACTAACTGCTCTGCATTGAGCAATTCAGGCGGTCAGCAGAGGGGCGTGCCAACCGTTCAATGACACCCTATAGTAGTACACGCCAAGTTGTAGTGGACAGCAGAGCATCAGACCCGTCTGCGATCCCGAAGTGAGTGTGTTCCAACAGGGATGCCTTCACTCCTCGAGAAACCCGAGCAGGTCGGCCGCTGTTCGACTGATCCGCTGGAGTCGGTCACGGATCGCGTCTGCCGACTCCGAATCCCACGCCGCGAGGTAGAACGCCGACCCGCTCATATCGAGGCCACAGTGTCGGCCGACGATGTAGGTGACTGCCTCCGCTTCGACCTCACGCTTCGCTCGTTCGGGCTCGTCCAGAGCACCGGAATGCAACAGCGCGTGGACATACTCGTGGATCAGCGTCCCAGCTATCGCAGCCCGCTCCGGTCGGTCCCGAACCTCGACGACCGGCTGCTCGTCCCCTCCATCCGGCCACTCACAGACGCCGTCGGCGTTCCCGTGCCTCCACACTTCGTCGGGCACAACGCGAACCGACACCCCGACCGCGTCCGCGATGTCGAACAACCGGCCGACCAAATCACCGGCCTCCCCGGCCGCCTCGGTCGCCAGTTCCGGAAGTGGCTCGCCCTCCGTCTGAGAGACGTCGAATACTGATGCGGGCGTGAACCCGACCAAGCCTTCCGACCACTCCTCGGGGGGTGTCTCGTCGTACTCACACCCGATCTGCTCGTGGTAGCTCGGCGAATTCTCGCATTCGGGACACCGCGTCGTGATGATCGGCGCCCAGATCCAGATGGCCGACTCGCCCTCCGTGACGTACCGGTCGAACTCCTCTTGCCACGTCCGATACCCCGCGACCTTCGTCGCCTCGGGACACTGCTGTTTGATGAGGAGCGTGTTTCGGTAGGAGTAGTCGTGGAAGCGCTGCTGGACATCGAGCCAGTCCTGGAACCGTTGGCTGGCCCGTGCGTCATCGACGGCCGCAACCAGATCGTCGATCCACTCGTCGATTGCACTGTGCATCTCGGCGTCTCGCGTGTCGGCCTCGTCGAACGAGACCGACGAATTGGTCGAATCCATCAGTAACGACTCCATTGGATGGAGGCGCCTCCGGCAGGACGCGCCCCACCCCTCGGGGGCGCACACAAAACACACGCGAGCGCTCACTTGCATCCTACCGGTGCTCGTAGTTCGAAGGACGGTTAGAGAACGAGTGATTCCGGACCAGATTCAGCCCACTGGGTTGCCCCGATGGTTTGCGGCTAGTCTTATGTAACAATATCCGAGCTGGAGAAGAAGTTGTTACATAAGTCCAGAATCTGATGCTGTTGATTACAGTTAACAACGTCTGGGAATAGTTGGATACTGGAGTGTGCAATATCGTTCTCTAATCCATTCTCCAGAAGATTTTGGATAACATTTCCAACGATCCGTTATCTAAATTACCTCGTCCCAGTAGATTAGATAACAATAGGTCCAGATTCCTTTGTTGAAGAGCCCCCAGCCAAATTGGAGGTGGTGAATGGAGTCTTCGCATAGTCCGGATCCATTGCCGCCACAGCTCACCGCCACCCACGAGTACATCGAATTGGAGGGCAACACGATGCATGCAACCGGTCGACTGTCTGACCTCGAACAGTTGATCCACTGGCTCAGGCGTCAGCGTCGAGGAGGACCGAAAGCCCATTTTCGACACTATCGATAGACTGGACGAGCTGGTGTTCTTTGTACTTTCCACCGTCTTTTCCCTGATTGTGCACCTTCGAACCGATGATTCCCAGTTGTTCGAGTTCGCCGAGATAATCTCGAACAGAGCGTTCCGAAACCGGCGATAACTGGCGCTTAGACGCTATTTTCTCGTATGCGTCTTGGACCTCTCTCGTCCGTGCGGGTGTTGCTCCGTTCTTTTGGAGTTGGGTAAGAGCATACAGAACGAGTTGCCCATGCTGGGAATAGTTCCTGATTCCTTCAATTACCTGATCGCGCTGGAGACGATCGCGGGCTCGCTGGACACACGATTCGGTGATCGTTTCTGATCCATCCTCACGGGCAATATCGCCGGCCTCAAGCAGAAGATCCAGGGCCTTTCGAGCGTCACCGCTGTCTTTCGCTCCAAAGGCAGCACACATCTCGATCACGCCGTCTTCCAATACACCGTCTTGGAAGGCGACTTCTCTCCGCTGTTCGAGAACGAGTCGAAGTTCATTGGCGTCGTAAGCCGAAAACGAGACTTCCTTCTCACAGAGGGAGGAGCGAACCTTGGAGCTGAGTCCACTGCGGAAGTCAAGATCATTCGAGATCCCGATCACTCCGAGTTTCGTGTCCGTCACGTCGTTGTTCGAGCGGGCTCTCGGAAGTTGATAAAGTAGGGAATCGTCTTCGAGGTGGTCAACTTCGTCGAGGACGATCAGAACGGTCCCGCCGAGGTCGTTGAGCTCATCGAAGAGAAATTCGTAGACAGATGCTTGAGGGTAGCCAGTGTTCGAGATCTGATCAGAAGGATCTCGAAGTTCGTTCACGAGCGAAACGGCTGCTTGGTAGCTGGAGTTCAAGCCATCGCAGTTGATCTCTACTGTGTGAAGATCGATCTCGGGAATCGACTCTGCATCCCGTTCGAGAGCACGTAGTAAGTACCGTGTGGCTGCTGTCTTGCCAACACCAGACTTTCCGTAGAGAAAGATGTTAGATGGGGTCTCGTTGTTGATCACTGGCTGAAGTGCTGAATGGTACTGCTGGAGTTCTTCGTCACGACCGACTAGTTCGTCAGGAGTCCACTCCTCGAGTAAAGCCTCACGTCGGGCAAAAATGTCATTTGAGGGGACGAATTTGATATCGCTCATACTCGATACGTACCTCGCTACCACTTAACCCTTGCTTCCGCTGTTTCCGATGTACTGGGTTTTTTATAAACCCAGAACCCCACTACTTCCGCTGTTGGGAAGAGGCCCACCCCACTACTTCCGCTGTTGGGAAGAGGCCCACCCCACTACTTCCGCTGTTGGGAAGAGGCCCACCCCACTACTTCCGCTGTTGGGAAGAGGCCCACCCCACTACTTCCGCTGTTGGGAAGAGGCCCACCCCACTACTTCCGCTGTTAGAAGATCAATAGTAGGGGCGTGCCAGCTTCGCTCACCGAGGTCATAAATTAGTGATCCCTCCACTTCCGCTGAAAAAGATGGTGCTGTTCACTTCCCCTCCGCAGAAAATCTGCTACGATGGTACAAACGTATTTTTAAATCACTTATTACGGAACCAGTATTAAGGTTCTTTCAGACAACACTTCAACAAGACCCACACACAGACCGTTCATTTCAGAACACGAACTTTCCCTTCTCACACGGTACCGTTGTTCATCAAAGCTAACAGCGGAACCAGTGGGGTGGGAGGTCACTCTAGATCATCGGAAATTACATAGTTGCACTTAAGCGAGTCATTCTCGGCCGGGAGCGAGACGTGGTTGAGGTGGTACGTCAAGAACCGCTATTCGTTGAACCGCTGCTTGACGTGACCATCCGTTTTGTCGACTTCATGAACTTCGAGAACCCGATGAATTCCACCTTGGTGCCGGATTGACGACGATATCAAGAGCGGTCGCAAAGCGCGTTGAACGCCGAAACGCCATCGTAACAGGAGATGTGTTCGTTTGTCGACATACCTTCCGGTGGGACGCTCCCCCGCCCCCAGGGGCGAAGACAAAACACACGGAGCACTCGCTCGAATTCCATCGGTACTCGCAGTTCGCCGGAAGGCCGGAGAATGAGTGTTTCCGACCCGGGTTCAGCTGAGGATCGCCTCGGTACTCTGTGGCTGATCTTATGTAACAAAGCCTGTGGCAGGAAAGCGATCTGTTAAATAAGACAACAGTGGCGCTATCAGACGTAGGCGGTGAACAAAAGCGGAAGGTTGAGAGACACACCCCTCTATCGATGTGTTCCAAGGCTATCGGTAGTTGGTTGTATAGATTGACGATGGGAGATCTAGAGAGGAATGGAAACTCGCGGTACTGTCTGTTATCGGAGAATAGAACGCATACAGCGATAGACTATATTATATATTCTGTCTCATGACACCTTCCTGTTTCCTTTCTTCTTCTAGCTTTCTAGAACGAACTCACACACCTCTATCGATGTGTTCGAAGTGTTCTTCCATTCGTCAGCTTTGTCCTTTGCGGCCGGTCAGTTCTGTTTCCCATGCTCACGGTTTTTCGATTGGATTTGTCGAAATCCGCTGAATTCCAGAAGTTCGTACCCAACCCCGTCCTCAGAGTCTATCTCTTAGCGCTTTCTGCTTGTACCAGCTAGACCGAACACATCGATAGAGGGGTGTCTGTCAGACATCCCACTGGCAAAATCGCTTCCTCACCTCCCCACGGAAGTGCTGCGATTTTATCGAGACTAACAGCGGAACCAGTGGGGTGGGTGTCTCCTCTCGGTCGCCGGAAATCACGTAGGCACACTCGACGCTGCCAGTCACCATTGACGATAATGTCGGAACAGATTCAGTCTATGGGGGTCGTGCTGGTGGCCTACGATCTGTCTTATGTAACAATACTCAGGGAGGGGGAGCGAATCGTTACATAAGATAGCGATCAGTTCGTCGAGTGCAGATTCACTGATTCAGAGTGATTCGAAGAGTCAGAACGCCACGCGGATCTTCCAGTCCGCAGCCAACGCGAGTGGAATAGAGCAGTTCTAGTCCCGATACGAGAGTACGGAGGACACTCACTGGAGATGTGTAGTGGTTCACTCGGCATGCTTGCAGAGCACACAAGTACGACAGTATATTGATTACAGCAGCACGCTAATTTCAGGATATGCTGCTGAGCATCGACGACTTCGAATCCGGAGACCTGCCATCGGGACCGAGCGTTCCCGAACAGGTCAAAAGCCGATGATGGACACCGACTAGTAACACACCTGGTTGGGCTTGTCCCATCATACACCAGACTTATTTTCCAGTTGAAATACTCCCCATGCTGGCTACGTTCCGAGGCGCTGGAGCAATCGTGTGACGTACGGACTGTTCTCCCAGCTCCGATGCGGGCTGATCGTCGTGATCAGTGTTCGAGCCTCTTCCGCGGTCAGATACCCGTTCCGGGCGTACTCACAGATGAGCCGCGGTGTCGGGACGATCCGCGGGCCCTGCAGCACGGCGTGAATGAGCGGGAAGTTCGTCCCGCCGAACCCGTCGGTGAGAAATCCATCGACATCGAGCGCGTTCGCGAGAACGATACCGACGGTTTCGCCGTCGTCGAGGCCGAACGTCGGCCGGGAATCAGGCGTCTCGTCGTGATCGTATGGATCGTCGACGGTGTAATGGTTGCGGGCCGCGAGGACGTTGTTCGCAGCCCCAGCGTGGATATCCTGAGACTGCGTGATGTCGCGCAGCTCCGCAACGACTTCCGGTGGCACGAATACTTCACAGGAGGTAAGGAGATACTGGAGTGGGTCCGGAACGTCGGTCGCGACGGCTGAGTCCGCACGAGGCACGGCGAGACTGACGAGCGCGCTGGTGTCGGCGACGACCGTTCGCAGCCGTGGCCTGCTCATCGATCGGCGTCTGCAGTGTCGACCGTCGTCGCGTCGCCATCGTAGACATCGACATCGTCGGGGGCAGCGAGATCGAGTGGTTCGTCTTCGAGGTCCGCTTTGAGGAGGCGGAGCCGCTGGGCGGTCTCGGCACCGACCAGTTGCTTGACCGTCTCGAACTCGAGCTGGTCGTCATAGTACTTCGTCGCGACCAGCTCCCGGAACGTCTCGCTATCGGCGGTGTCTTCGATGTACTCACGGATGGCCTCGACGAGGAGATCGGTCCGATCCGTATCGAAGAGCTCCGCAATCGCATCGAGACGATCGACGAGATACTCCGGCGACTGGAAATGGACTCGGCGTGGGTCGTCGCTCGCGCCCATCTTGTGTGCAAGTTCTGTACATAGACCGATGACCGTTTCGCCGCATGCACAGAGCTTGCACAGCAACAGCTTCGGAATCGAACACGCCAAATGTTGAACAGGCCACAACGGTCGTGGCTGCGCGCGCAGCGACGGCAGGACGCGAGCACGGAGCGGAGGGTGGGGCGGTGGGGTTGGGCTGGTCCGGCGCCGAACAAAAAACGAGAGTGGGCTACCCTACTCGTCCCACCACCGCCCGCGATCCGGGAACTCGACCTTCGACCAGCCCGTGACGGCCACCGAGACGCGGCCCTCGTACCAGCTCTTCTCGACTTCGCGCAGCCTGACGTGGTCACCCTCCTGGACCAGCTTCGGGTCCGACTTCGTCCAACTGGTGAACTTGGTTTGTCCCGTGTCGTCCTCAATTAATCCGACTTGACACACTGCCGGGCTCTGAGCATCCCACAGCTGCACCACCTCACCTTCGATGTCGACCGTCGACCGTGGGACCTCCTCGAGCGTCCCGATCGGGACTGGGACTCCCGGTGAGGCGTGCAACTCCTCTTTGACCAGTAACGCCGCGTTCAGCATATCCACGCCTTCGGCGACCTTCTTCGCGAGTCGGTACGCCGCTCCCGCCCTGGACCGCTCGTCCAGTTCGTCCGCGATCTGTGCTGCACGCTCGTTGACTGCTGCAAGTTGCTCCTGACTCAACTTGGTTCGTGGATCGTCGGGCCGTTCTTCCTGCGCATAGCGCGTCTGGCCACTCACCACCTCGTGCGTCCGCTCCTCTCGGTCCGAGTCTTGGCGTCTGTCCAACCGCTGGCGGGTGCTACGAATCTCGGCCTCCCGCGCTCGGAACTTCTCTTCGCCTTCCAGCGTCATGCCCTCGGGCCTGGCCTCCGGATGATTCGTATCCACCTTCCCCTGTATCTCCTGATCGACCGACCGCCGCAGCTCCGGCTGCTCCTCGACCGGGGCTTCGACCTCTTGTTCAGCCGCCTGTGCGTCCGAAACTTTACTACCGAATCGCGTGCTACTGTTCATTGGAGTTCCAACTCCTGAAGGCGCTCACGGCGCCGCCACCGCGATGCTCCTACATCGCGGGTTTTCCGACGACCACGTCCGACACAGACTCATCTGCGCGCGCTCGCTCGCGCCTTCGTTCGCGCCCTTCGGGCGCGACGAGCGCGCGCTGCCGAGGACTCACCATCCAGCACCGCGCGCCGACCCGCCCGGAGCGCGCGTCCAGCGGAGTCCCCGTTTCGCCCGCGACGCAACCACGTCCGTCGCGGGTCCCCGAGTTCCGGAAGCCTCCGGAAGTCCGGAACCGAAACGGAGAAGCGCTGGCCTGCGATATGAAGCGTGAGCGCCGTTCCGGGCGGTAAACGGCGAGCGGGGCGGGCCGTCACAGCACACCGACCAGCCGACAACGGTGACCGGTAAGCCAACCACGACCCTGACGGACTGAACGGGCGAGGCGCGCTCGCACCTGGCAGTCGCCTGCACGGGCTACAATCCGCGCGGGCGGTGCCGAGAGCGCGGCTATCCCGGGCAGCGACGCGAGCGTGCCGAGGGCTCTCTATCGATTCAACTGACGTGAGGGCGATGCCCGCCGATCAAAACGCGTCGAAGTGCTACGATCTTCCAGCGAGAGAAGGATCAGTCGATCCGGTCGATATCTTCGAGACCAGAATCTCCTCGATAATCCTCGAGGGAAATCGCTTGAACAGTGTCATTTCCCGCAAAGAACTGCAACATTTTCGAGTAACACCGATCACAGAGATCGACTTGTTCACGGTCAGACCCGGGCTCGTCTGCGTCTTTATGCCAAACTCGGTGAGTGAAGTTTTGCTGGTTCCCGCATCTCGTACACTGCATTGTATCTCTCTACCCTGAAGTCTTATCTGCCGAATGGATAATTGTTCTCCACCAGCCACTGTCTCTCAGTACTACTCTTTACTGGGCCGTGTTTAGACGCCGAATGGCGGGCCTTTGAGGGGCTTGATTCTGACCAGAGTGAACAGACGCCGTTTGTTCGGTTCGTCCGATTGCTACGATGGTCCAAGTTTGGTTGCTTCAGTCCACCCATGCTGATCAGACCAATCTCGATTCGAGAATTAGCAATATCAGTCGACGATTCCATCTCGAAGGCTCGGGAGACGGGTTCTCAACTCCTCTGACGAGCGTCTGAACACGGCCGACATGTGGCCAAACGGGTCTCCGATCAGGAGGTGTGAACGCTCGATTTGCTTCTCCGGTTACCCACGACCCTGGCGGACTGAACGGGCGAGGCGCGCTCGCGCCGATAGTCGCCTGCGCGGGCCACTATCCGCGCGGGTGGTGTCGAGAGCGCGGATATCCCGCGTGGTTCGAGAGAGCGAAGCTCTCTCGTTATCCCGAAAATCGGAGATTTTCGGGGACAGCGACCGCGAGCACGTTGAGGGCTTTCAGCGTGTACTATCGGCTGTGGGAATCACTGTTGGGGCATCAGAGAAACAGCCACAAGGTGGTTGTTTTCAGTATAGAACCAGCTGAATCCGCTGATACGTAGACTTGCGAATTGATTGGTCGGGATGGTGCTGCAGAGAGGGCATCGGGCCGATATCTTATTGAACTCATGCACCTGAGAATACGCATGGTTGGTGCAGGTACTCTTATTATCGCAATTACGTTCGTCGTCGCAATGGTGTTGACTTTGGGAATGCTGCTGCGATTGTTGAAAAACGCTGATGGCCTGTGAACAGTGCCCTCCTGTACTGAACAGATCCGTTGCTGACAGTAGAATCGGCCACTGATCTCAGTGGCCTCTCCACTGACTCTCCTGCTCAGTACGTCTGCTTCGTCTGCGTCGTGTGCCCAAGCAACGCCCTCGCCACCCGACCGGGAACAAGGTCACTCCAGGATACGTCGCAATTCCCGACGGCAGGGAGTTACTCGCCGCCTTCGACGGGGCGAAGCATCGGGCGCTTGCTCTCGGCGGCGAGGTCACTCCAGCTGACCGTCCCCTGATTGGCGATGGTCTCGGGGCTCATCGCAGGGTCGCTGAGCACGAGCGCCGCGGTGAACTCGGGCGGGCGGGACTGTTCGCTTGGGGCAGGCGCTTCGCCGACGGCGTTGGAGCCGGGACCAGTGGCTGACCCGACGACGATCCGGCCGACCATCCCGAAGACCTCGTGGGGCGCACACATGATGTCGTAGACGCCCTCTTGCTCAAAGGTGTACAGCCAGTAGTCACCGGCCGCCAGAATCGGCGACGAGAAGGGTGGGACGGCATCCGGAACGCGCTGCGTGTAGCCGAACGCGGGATGGTAGGCGTTGATATTGTGGTGTGGCGTGGCGATATTGAACCGAACCGTATCGCCGACGTCGATGGCGAGTCCGGTCGGTTCGAAGTAGAACTCGGGGATCGGGTTGTTTTCGCGCGGTTTGATCAGGAGATCGACCGTATGGTCGGGTTCGACGGGCGGTGACTCCTGGTCAAGGCCGATATATCCGAACCGCGGATCGACCTGCTGGCTGGACTCTTCTGACGGTGTCTGTGTCGACGTACTCGTGGACATGCTTGTCTCAGTCGGTGACTGGGTTGGGGTGGTCGTTGGCGATGCGGTCGGCGGCTGGGTGGTCGTCCCGTCGGCGGGCGAGGAATCGCCGGAACAGCCAGCGATCCCCGGGAGACACGCAGCGCCTAGCGCCGTCAACAGGTGTCGACGCGACGGGTCGATCCCGACCCGCGACGCCGATGCGTCGCTTTCGGTTGATTGCTCGTTAGTTACCACACAGATGCATTTCTATCCCGTCACTTAGAAATACCGATACTGCTGGTGATTATTGGTCCTATTCAACATAATGTATACATAATATTGTAGGAACGCCTTATAGAATCGCGTGTGACGACGAGTATGCTTGTCCCGTTGAAACGTCGTCTTCCTGAGCTGGCTGGATTCTTCAGTTTGTGTCGGTATTCCATAATATTTTATACTGGTGAGTCTCGACAACAGAACATCAAAGTTGGAGACCGTAAATAAATGGCATTCAATACTTCCAGACGGGATTTACTCTTCATGACTGGCGGCATTGTTAGTACATCGCTCTCAGGGTGTCTCGGCCAACAAGGTCCGGATATCCCAGAAGAAGAGTACCCCTCTGGGACCTCCGAGGACGGAATCACTGACTCCCGTGCTATCGTCACTCCGACGCAGAAAGCGTTAGCCAACAACGGGTACGATGTCGAATTAGAGCGTGAGGGAACCAGTCTACGATACCACAGTAGCCTTCAAGACAAGCGCCACCACCGGACAGTGGAAGTCCCAGACGGCACGAATGAAGTTTTTGTCGACGATACCGATCTGTATCTGAAATTCCACGAGGCCAGTGGACCTGAATACTACAAATCGGCTCTCGACAGGGGCTTCGACAGTATTCACGGATCAAATGGGTATTATCGACAAGAGGTCCCTGGCGAGGGCGAGATCGCATGGGCGCATCTAATTAAGATGGTCCGTGGAAATTTCCTCCAAAATATCCTCGAAATCGCAGCATTCACACCCGTCCAGACTACCGACCATAGCGGTCGGACAGTTATCGAGTTCGAGGTGGAGAGCGTGAGCCAGGATGGGTTTGACGACACTGTTGCGGAGTCAAGTGGATTACTCTCAGTTGACCCGGAGAGTATCGCTCGCCACGTCGAGTTCCAGGTGAATACCTCATCGTCGGGAGAAACGGATGTGGAGGAAGACAAAACATACGAGGTCAGGGAACTGGGAACTACCGCTGTTTCCCGTCCCTCGTGGGTTGAGAACCAATTTTGATGCCCGATTCGTGTCCACTCAGGAGTGATCGAGGCCATGTCCGATAGCCCGCATCTGAACCGGAGAGCAGCACTTCGAACCTTGGGCGGCGCGGCCGCGAGTGCCGGGTTGGCGGGGTGTCTAGGGGTGTTGGACGAGGAGGAGCGTGACGTGACACTCCACAACTCGAACTGGATCAAACCGTCCGAAAACGGCCCCGGGATCGCGTCCGGCTATGCGGAGCCCACCGAACTCTACGAACACGTCGAGACGATGTCGAATGTGACGTGGCCGGAGTTCATGTCGTGGCTGTCTGCGCCCGCAGCCCGAGTGAACGAGCAGGGTCGGTTACCGCTGATCCCGGAAGAAGTCGTCGCAGGTGGACGGCCGTTCGTCGTCGGGCACGAGGGGAGCAGTTGGCATTACAGTCGAGATATCCCCACCATGGCTGCGCTCACGATCGACAACACCGGCGAAGCAGAAGAGCAGCGCCACGTAGCTGTCTTCGAGCTGCCGGAGTCGAGCTCAAAATCCGAGTTGAAACAACGCCTGCTAGACGTGACCGCTGCGAACGCGCGCGAAGTCAACGGGATGACTGTGTTGGAAGGCGGAGGAGGCGGCGTCAGTGATAACGGGCAACTGATTCACTCAGTAATCGTGCTCGAGGATGGACTGTTGCTTACTGAAGTTGGATCAGGTGGCGAGTTAACAGGTGATGAGAGCGACTTCCACCTCCAGGAGACGCTAGAGCGGGCCGGAACAGAACGTGACCTGGCGGACCACCCCGTCAGACGCGTCACTGATATGGATATCGTAACGACGTACGGGCCAGCTTTTATTGAAGACGCCGAGACAGCTCCTCGTTCGCAGTCTGTCGGCATCGATCTCGAGGCGCAAGTAAAACGGGTAATACTCACGTATCCAAACCCAGACAGGGCAGCCCGAACTGGAGAGCGATTTAGCACCGATGACGGCAACATCCAGTTCACGACCGAGGAGGGGACGGCTCTGTTGGCCCCCAGAGCTGTTGCGTATCAGGAGATCCGACAGGAGGGACGTGCACTCGTTTTCGAGGCGGATATCCCCGATCTGACCGGGACAATCCGAGACGGTCCCCCGACATGGTCGTACGGGATCGCCGACCGGTGACCTCTCATCATCGAGATCTCTCTGCAGCTGGACTGTTCGACGGCATCCTCCCCGTAGTGGGACATCGACGCATATTACGGATAATTTGATCATCTCGACTTGCACATCAGAGACGAACTCCGTGTCCATTGAAGCCAGATGAGTTTGAAGTCCCGATGTCACCGGACCACGTTCGATATTAGGGGCCTCGACTTCGCCTAACCCAATCTTTTCAACGGAATTCCGCCACCAGAACCACCTTCAGTACCGGATTCTGAGTGAGCGGTTTCGTCGCAGGCATCTTGAACCCCGAATAGAACCTTACTAGATACCATAACAACCAAGGTGACTGTTACGCAGATGAGACATGATGGACGACGATACATTCAGTCGCAGACAATTTCTTCGGATAGGTGGGTTGGCAAGCGCAGTTGGTCTCGCGGGGTGTAGCAACCTAGTTGAGGAAACGACGGCGACGCCCCCCGATGTCGACGATTCGTCTGATGTCGATCCCCTGGTTCCGACGGATACGCCGACAGCAGCCGAAACGTCGGCTCCAGCCCAGAAGACGGACACACAGGCTCAAAATCAGGAAACGGACACACCAACCCCCAGCCCGGAACCACAGCCGCCCGAACCTCGATTTGTCGTCGCAGAAGACGGGTCGGGCGATTACAAAACGCTCGAAGACGCACGGCGAGTCTCAGAACCAAACGACGTCGTGAGCTTGAAGCCGGGGTCGTACACACTCAAACCGAAGCAGGGCGACTCGGGCCTACACGTGAAGAAGCCACTCACATTAGTCGGTGACAGTCGGGATTCGACTACTGTCACTGTCGCACCGGAATCCAACGAACTGTCGTTCACCGAATCGTACGAGTTCTGGCACCTCACGGTCACGTCTCAGGAGAACAGCTATTTCTACACCGACGGGGGAATCACGGCCAACTACGCCCGCTACGAGGTCCCGACACAGGGCTGGAAAGGCGGAGGAAGCTACGGCGGTTCTCTCAACGCGTACAAGACGATCATCAACCCGCCGACGATCGACAAGGAAACGGTCTCTGGCGTCCGTCAGTTCTTGGCCGATGCTCCGATCTGGACCGGCGGCCTCAACGTTGAAAACTGCACGGTCAAAGTCCCGATTCATGTGGACAGGCTCCAGGCACAGGGAACGACGTTCGAAGCACAACCGGAACTCCCTGATTCAGGCGGCACAGTTCAGGACTCGACGTTCGAAAACGGGATCGCACTCCTCGCCGACAGCGGGTCCGGGCTGTCGATCAGCAACTCGGAGCTCCACCCGGATGCGGATGGATTCGCGTTCAGGATCCCCGAGGCATCCGGCAGTTACTCTACGAGCCAACCACTTCGATACAACGGTCCGACGATCCGCGATTCCACCATCCACGGGAAGATAGAGGACAAAAAGCGGAGGGATGTCTGGAAATCGCTCAGGACTCTGGAAGGGAACGTCTTTAGAGCGGACGAGATCGACGCCGAGTTCTTCATCGACGGGAAGGGCGCGGACTACATCCACCGGAATGCGTTCATCGGGGCCGACATCCGCATCGACGCGAGTGGCGAGGGACTCCGGCAGAAGGCACACGTCTACGACGAGGAGCGCAAGATCGGGAACTACTATTCGGCGTTCGACAAGGAAGACGAGGACGGCGACGGCATCATCGACCTGCCTCGCCCGGTTCCGGGTGAAGCCAGCGCTACCGACCAGTTCCCCCTCGCGTCGAAGGATCTCTCACAACACTCGGAGTGAGGGCAGACGAACCGTATTGATCACTCCACCCGGGCTGCAGCGGTGTCGATCGTAGTTCCACCGCCTCGTCCTCGAAACGGTATCGCTGATCGCGATGACGTGCCTGTCTGTGAGACAGTGCCCCCCGTCTCCGTGCGGTGGGGTTCCGGCCTCGGTGAGACAGCGGACACTCACTTCTGGACGTGCTGATGGGGCCTTACAGTGGAGGGTGGGAGCGGCTACGTCGCCGGGGTGGCGAACGGGGGTGGGTCCGAAAAACGGCGGTGGGAAGTGGACTGCTGGGGATCCGAAGCTGATGGAAACTGCGTGGCTTGCGCAACTCTCTGTGTAGGGAAGTTTCCAGGTGACCGAAGCGCTTTTGCGATTCGGTGGTCGGGACGTTGGTATGAACGGCAGAGCGATCGTGGCCTGGGTTCTGGGAGTCTTGCTCACGTTCCTCGGACTCCTGCTTCTCATCGGCGCACCGCCGATTGGTATCATCACCGTTCTGGTGGGTCTGTACATTTTGCCACCGGTCAACCGTCGGATCAGTATCGACATCCCACCAGGGTGGGCGGCCGCTTGGACGGGCGGGGTGCTGTTGCTTCTGTTTGGCCTCGTCCTTCTAGAGCGGATTCCGCTTGCGGGCGGTATCGCGGTATTCGGCGGCCTGTTCGCACTCCCACCGCTCCGCCGACAGATAACCAGTCGTAGTGGACTCGAACTCCGGCGTGGCGTCGTGGTGGCGATCGTCCTTCTGGCGGCCGTCGGAGCGGTATCAAGTGCCGCGGTCGCGGTGGCGACCGACGAGACCCTCGGCTCGGAAACGAAGATCCACGATGTCGGAGATCAGTTCGTCGTCGACGAGGACGAGACAGACCTCGCACTCACCGTCCAGGCCGTCAATCAGACGTACTCGCTGGACCGGCCTACGAGAGAGTGGGCCAAACCCCCCGAGGAGGCGTACCTCGTGGTCACGCTCCGGATCGAGAATACTGGGGACCACCACGTTACCTTCCAGGACGGGGTGTTCGCGGCCGTGAGCGAAGACGGCGAACGGAGCTACGAGATGCACGAGGATACGAACGCGATCCCGGAGCGGGGCCCCTACCGTGCACCCGGACTGGAACTGTCACCCACCACTTCCGGCCCACGCCTTGAGGGCGGGGAGACCATCACTCGGACCGTCGCCTTCCGGGTCGAGCGCGGTCGGATGTATCTGTTCACGGTTCCTGCGACTGGTTCGTTTTCTGGTGCTGACCGACACTACGTCCCCCTCGGTAACGTATGAGTCAGCTCTTCACCCTGGTGAGCCAGTCGGTGGACTCCCGTTCACACTCCACACTGGAGTGAACGTTGGACATGTCATTCCCGTCCTGTTCACTGACGACACGGAGACGCCCTAGGTCGTCCTGCCCGCAGCGGTCGAGACACAGATCGAAACCCAGAGCAAACCCTACACCGCGGTCGCGTTCTTCCACTTCACGGCGAGCGGCTTGCTCGAACGCCACCGCGCCTACCACGCCGCCTCCGAATCGGATGCGTTCGCCGTCGAGTTTGAGGCCGACTACGAGTCGGGTGACCTGACGATCACCGTTGAGCGGGTGGACGATCCCTGAGAGACCAATCCTTCCTTTGACGGCGTGGCCTCAGATCTACCTCTGATCTGCTGAGGCTATCACAGCACGATTCACAACGGATTGATTTCAGAACTCTTGGTGATGAATCAGCTGCTCAGTAGGGGTTCGTACTTATCGAAAAGAGCTTGTTAATTGACACCCTCCTCCGCGTAAACGCGGAGGAATCCCGAGCGGTGGGAGTTTCAGGTTTGCAGTCCAATCATCGGACTACCAGTCCTTTCGGGCGCGGGTAGTCCCACGGTTTCGGACTGGTGGACTGCTGGCCATGCCAAGTGGCCGTTACCCCTATCCTCAACCGTGTTTGGCGTCCCAACGTGTTGTTTTGGCCACGGGGACGCCAGCAGGCGTTAACGGACTCGGGGGTATCGTCTGGTGTGCTTCGAGCAGTCGGCACGTCGGCACACCTTTCGAGGATGTGGCGTTCACCGACTGTTCTTTCGGATACTGTCTCGTTACGCGGGCGGACAGGCCGCCTCCGAAGGACGGTTCGGAATCCGCCCCGTTCCGACCGATTCCTACCTGTTGAGAGGAGTGCCTGTCACTTAAACGCTAGTATTCTGAAACTCAGAGTGCTGTCGAACGTGGGTTCTCTCCCAAGTGACGGCACGTATCCACGGCGTGAACGTCGTGGTATTGCGCCTGTTCAACGTATAAGGTCGCCGGCGACGGCTTTCAGCGCGTGGAACTCACCCTGCGCGAAGCCATCGCCGACCGGCTCGCCGTCGTACCATCGCACGGTTCTGAGCGCCCCATTGCCGACTGTGGGTGCGGTTTCGACTGCAGTACAGTCGTACTGGAGCCCGAACCAATGTGTCCGATAGGCAGTCACCGCGAAGTCACTGTCGACGACGTAGAACGCTTCGTGGTGCAGGAATTCCAGATGCTCGGTGATGATCTCCTCGAGGGTGCAACGCGTCGCCCACGGGTCGATACCGACCGGGAGCGATGGTGATTCACGGCCGGCGAGTGCATCCTGAATTGCGGTCTCGGTCGTCGCTTCGAGCAATTGCGCACAGATAGATTGGCTCGTTTCGTTCGGCTGATCACCCCCAAAGGGCGTCTCGTGACTGATCTCTCGCTTAAGCCTGAGATGCATCCCACCCCAGTGGGTGTAATGGCAGTTGTAGGTACTATCCGGCCGTTCGTTGGCGATGAGTGCGCAATGTCCCATTGGTACTTGCGAGGGACTCGTTAGTTCCCCCGCACCCCTCAGGGGGTGATAGAATACCCAGTATCGCGGTCAGTATGGTATCGAGATTCGACCCACTACCCAGACATCGTGTGGTACCTTTTGCTTTGAGACGACTCACTCAGCGATGAGTTCCCCGGGTGAGGGGATCTCCTCGACATCTCGATTCAACACCTCGAGAACTTCCGTGGCCTGGAATTCACGGTACCGCTCCTGGCCAGTCTGTTCCTCGAGCAGCCCATCGGCCTCGAGTCGGTTGACTGCGTTGTTCGCGGCCGGATTGGACATCTCGATCAACTCCGCTGCCCGTGAGACGGTGAAGATTGGCTCGACGAAAATGGCGTCGACGAGTGCACGGACCGAGGGCGGGGCGTCGCTGTATCGATCCCGGTACGCTGTTCGCAGCCGGAGGAGGAGCTTCGCACGGCTAAACGCTTCGTCTGCTTGCTCTCTGATCCCGTTCAGGAAGAACTCAAGCCAGGCATTCCAGTCTCCCTCCTCGTTGACGGCCAGGAGGAGGTCGGTGTACTCGTCTCGGTTGCGCCTGATATACGAACTGAGGTAAAACAGCGGATGAACGAGGATGTCCGATGCGATTAGCATCAAGACGATGAGTAGACGGCCGACGCGTCCGTTGCCATCGGCGAACGGGTGGACGGTCTCGAGTTGGTAGTGCAACATTCCGATATCGACGAGATCCGGATACTCACCGCCGGACTGCATATACTCCTCGAAATTTCCCATCTTCGAACGAGCGGCGCTCGCCTTCGGTGGGACGAATCGGATGCTCTTCCCAAATCCACTCTCGTTGTCCTCCTCGATCCAAACGTACCCCGTACGGAATTCTCCCGGACGGGGATTGTCGTCCGCACGGCCAGATTCCATGAGCGACTCGTGGAGCGATTTGACGAGGGTGAGAGAGAGGTTCTCTCGGCTTCGTCCCTCCCGGGCTAAAGTGTTGGTAGCGCTCCGCAATGCCTCCGCATAGTTTCGGGCTTCCCTGACATCCTTGGAATCGGACCCTGACCGTAACATATCCGAGACAGTCACCTGCGTTCCTTCGACCTGAGACGACTGTTCAGCTTCCTTGTAGACGAACAGCCCAAATGCGGTGTCGGGATCGTCGATCTCACTCCAGAACCCGTCGAGCCGGCCGAGAGAGTGCATCGCTCGGCCGTTTGCCTCAATCACTGCCGGGGACAGATCTATCGACGGAGGCAGATCATCCGGCAGGTAGAACTTCGATGCGGGAAGGGATGCGCTGGAATCAGTGGACAGGTACTTTCCCGGTGCTGGTGAATCGATGAGGTACCCATCTTTCATTAGCAGTGGTTCTCTGGATGTAAGTAAAGGTTTTTCGCATATCGTTTAGCTAGATCGCGAGATTCCCCGCTTAGTAAACGCAAGGCCAGAGGGGTTTCACTGAAGACTCTATTCATTCGATGTGACATCCTCCGCGCCGTAAACGGCGCGGCTTCCCGGCATGGGAATACCAGCTACGTTTCGCTGTTGCTGGCAGAGGGTTCCGACCCGTGGAAGGCCGAGAGAGTCATTTGCGAGTGTTTTTCGCTCGTCTCACGGTGGGTCGTGGTGCTGTCACAGGCACTCCCATCCCGAGGTGAGTCATTACCTGCCGGTTTCAGCGGCACGCTCTCTCCCCACGGGTCAGCCCGTTGTGCAACGTTGATTGCGCCGTTTATATCGCCCTGAAACGCCGTGATGTGGCACTCGTCGTTAGTACACCGGAACGTGGCTTGTGCGGCTCTGTTTCCGATGTGGCCGCACTCGTGGCACGTCTGGCTGGTGTACTCCGGTCGGACGTACTTGATCGGGATACCGGCCTCTCGCGCTTTGTCCTCGACGCGGTTCTGTAACCGAGCGAACGCCCACGCATGGAGTCGCCGGTTCATGTACGCGCCGTAGTCCAATTCTTCGCGGATGTACGTCAGATTCTCCATCACCAGAACCGGTTTCTCGAATTGCCGGGCGTACTCCACGGCCTGCCGAGACGCCTTCTCGACAATATCGGTGAGCGCGTTCTGGTAGTGGTCGAATCGCTCGTCCATCCGCCACTTAGCGGCGTCACGCTCTTGGAGTCGTTTCAGGGTGGTGTGCATCTCCTTGCGAAGGTGCTTCGCACGGCTCCCGTCACACACGAACGGGCCAGTTGGTGAACCGTCCTTGAGGGCACAGCCCGTTATCAGGGCGGTTTCACCAATGTCCAGACCGATGTGCGTCACGTCGTCGCCGTCTGTCGCGTAATCAGGTTCTTCGATCGGAAACTCGACAGTGACGTGTAGCGTCCACGATGTACGATTCCGTTGCAGCCGGAGTTGGCCTGCCGAAGCGTCCCCGTCCACGAGGGCGTGCCACAGACCCTCTTGTTCGGGGTTGATGCGAAGCGGTATCCAGAAATTCGTTCCGCGACCGGGTTGTGGTGCCCACCACGTAAACTCGTAGTCACGCGCCGCCGAGTGGTCAAACTCGGCGGCTTGATTGGTGAGGCGAACCGGGTGTTCGTCGTCCAACTCCTGTGCGTCGTAGGTGTCGTACAGTTGTGGAACGTAGTTGCACAGAGCCGCTTTCGCCTGATACGGCAGGTCGTAGGGCGTCACCACATCACTGGTTGCGCTCATCGTGTCACACCCAGTGTCGAACGCCTCGTGTAGCCCCTCCCGGTAGGTTTCGAGCAGGTCACACAGTTTCCGCTCCTTGTGTGCTGTCGGCGGCGCGAGGGTCGCTTCGAGCGTCTTAGTCGTCGTTTCCATCCGTCTCTAACCCTTGTTCAATTAGCTCGCGGTAGGCACGCGGATGGCGGATGCCATTCTCACGAGCGTACTCTTTGACTCGCTCGTGTAGGTCGCCACCGCGCTCCATATCTATCTCTGTTCGCACAAGAATTTGTACGTTTCTGCCCTATTAAATACTTACGTTGGGTATTCAGTCAGGCAACAGTCACGGAGATTGTGGCACGGAGCGTACGCGATTCACTCCCGCCCTGCTCAGTCCTCGGTTCCAACAGAGCGTCGGAACACTCGTCCTTCGCGGGAAGGGCGGGATTCTCTCGCTGTATCAAGATAGTCGATAAAAATCCCCAATTCACGAGAATTCGATTTCAAATTCGTTCTTCTTAGTTCGGTGCTTCGAGATAGGGTTCGAGCGCGTTAACGATGGTCTGGACGAACGATTCTTCGAGTCGGCCCTGCCGTCGAACGATCGCGGCGTGTTTCGGCGATGCCACCGCCCACGGTGAGGCGTAACTCTGCTGGGGCATCCCACCCTCGATCCAGTCGGCGTCGTCGTCAGCGTGACCGTCATGTGCTACTCGTCGCCGAACGGGTGGCTATCGTTGTTCAGGATCAGCCACGGGCGCGGATTTTCATCTGACTTGAACGGATCCGGCCCCAGACGACATCCCTCGTTGGTAGCTCATCCGGTATCCGCGTCGTCGACGGCGTGTTCCAGCCACTCGTCCATATCTTCCTCACCGAAGCGGTCGTTTGCGGTGCGTGTGCTCTCAACCAGGCTCGTGTAGGCGGCCACCTCGTCTGCTTCTCCGATTGCCCAGTAACTGTCGGAAGATGGAGCTCCTGCGCTTTCCGTATCGCGGTTGACCGCAGCCAAATCTGTTCAGGTGGTGATGTATTCGACCAACTGGCTCGCCACATCCTCAGTTCGCTCGTCGACGAGCGAGGTCAGGTAGTGGTCGACATCCGCAGCACTGGTCAGCGTCGCGAGCGACCACGGGAGGACGTGGCTTCGTTCTCCAAGTGGGTCGCCCTCGTAGTCGTCGTCTTGGAGCGTGAGTGATTCCTCGTGATAGGTCTTCGTGGAAATCAAGACAGTGATAAGTTGCACCCCGTGGTTCGGGAACTGCGGGGTTCCCAGCACGAGCATCGGGCGACCCTTCTCCGAGAGTGGATCGCTCGCCCAGATGATGTCGCCGCGTGCTAACTCCTCGAACGCAGTCACTGTACCTGCTCCATCTCGTCAGTCCGAAGCTTCTCGAGACGCTCTGTGCCGTACTGGTCGTCCGCAGTCTCGTGGTGTCGGTGGAGTTGGTAGGCCGATTGGAGCCGTTCCTCGTCGTCTGTGATCGCCCAGTACGGGCGCTTGTGTCGGACGAGACCGCGTTCTTTTAATCGCGAGAGGATCGCACTGACAGCGTCTGTCTCCAGTTCGAGTCGGTCGGCGACCGTTGCTGCCTTCCACGCTCGGTCGTCGTGGTCGTCAAGGAACTGCACGATCCGCTCGGTGTCAGTTCGCTCCTCGAATTCGTCGGGATCGGCGTCCTCGAACTCGTCGATATCGATGGTGCCGCCGGACATAGAGTGGTGTTGGTGGTGTTGAAACATAGCTATTTGGACTGTTTGGTTCGTTGGGTTGCGTCTCACCTAATTCGAGGTGGAGGCCCCGCCCTCAAGGAGCGTCGGGCTTCCGGCCCCGGCGGAAGCACAAGCGAGTAGGGTGGGGAGGAAACCGACCCGGTACTAATCAGCCGCCGGACTGTGGCCTGCTAACTCCCAATCATTAAGTAACCACGACTAGACATATGAACCATCGTGGAGTACCGTCGAACCGCCGTTATCAAGCTCGACACGCCCGAAGGCGCGGATACGCACCTGCGGGAGACTGTCGAGCAATTCAAATACTGTGCCAACACCGCGAGCGAGTGGTGCTGGCACGGCGACGACGGCTACCACGTCACATCCAAGGCGAAGGCCGACGATGCGCTGTACGACCAACTCCGTGAGGACACGGAGTTGACCGCGAATCTCGTCCAGAAAGGGATTCATCAGGCTGTCGAAGCCATCAAAAGCTGTGTCGAACGGCTCAAAAACGACCAAGATACGTCCCGTCCGACGTTCTCGGCAGATACCGCTATCTACGACAAGCGAAGTGCCACGTTCCACCGTGACCGCGTGTCGCTGTCAACGCCGGACGGCCGAATCGAGTGTGACTATATTCTGCCCGACGATGCCGACCTACCGCCGACGAAGTACGTCGCCAACGAGGACTACGAGTTTCGGCGGGCAACACTGCATCGACGCGACGGCGACTGGTATCTCCATGCGTCGATGCTCAAAGAGGACGACGACACCGACACCACGACCGAGCACAGAACAGTCCTCGGTGTGGACCTCGGTGTGAACCAGCTCGCAGTCGCTTCGACCGGACAGTTCTGGTCGGCAGACGAGTTCAACCACTGGAAACGCGAGTACGAGAACCGGCGTGGCGACCTCCAACAGTGCGGAACGCGAGCGGCACACGAGGCGATAGCAGGCGTCGAGCGCAAAGAGGACGGACGCTTCGAGATGTTCCTGCATCGTGTCGCCAACGAGATCGTCGCCGAAGCCGCCGAACACGACTGTTCGCATATCGTGTTCGAGGATTTGACCGACATCCGTGAGAGCGTCCCACAGACGTCGTGGCACCATCTCTGGGCATTCCGTCGGCTCTACGAGTATGTCGCCTACAAAGCCAGAGAGCAGGGTGTCGAAGCCGTCCAAGTAGATCCACGGAACACCTCGAAGCGATGTTCGACCTGTGGGTTTACCCACGACGACAACCGCAACGGCGAGGACTTCGAGTGTCAGGACTGTGGCTACCAGAACCACGCCGACTACAACGCTTCCAAGAACATCGGCCTGCAGTATCTCCGGCGTCGGCAAAACGCAGACGACGGAGGCGCACCCGTAGACGTGCGCTTGAATCGCGGGACGCTGACCGTGAGTGGAGCGTACAATCTTCCCGCCACATCTGAGGCGTAGAACGGGAGTCCACGCGAAAGCCCTCCCCGCAACGAGCGAGCGGGGCCATTGCCCCCGAGCGAAGTAGGGGGGGTAGTTTACTTGGCCTCCGCGTCGGTGTCGCGGGCCGCTGTCCAGCCGCGGTGGAAGACAGCGAGCTGCAAGTGCGAGTCGAAGGCAGTGCCGCTCGGGTCGTGAACGAACACGCAGTTCTCGGGAACGAGTGTGACGATGTCCGCGTCGACGAGCTCGTCAACTAGGCGACGGGCCGTCGCGTCGTCAATGTCCGCCGTCGCAACGCTTTCGACATCGTGGTCTTGGGCAAGCAATTCGGTCTCGAGCTGTTCGTGGTCGACACTTGTGTCGTCGAAGGGATCTGGACCTGCCATGGTGAATCACGCGGCGCGCGCTGTCGCGCGCTGCACGCCTTCTGGCGCGGACAAACAAGTCGTGCTGTACGGGTCAATCCGGACGTAGGTCGCGATAGCCGATGACGGCGACGGTGTTGATGAACAGGATGTCCTTCTGCGAGATTCGTGTTGGCGGGCTCTACTCAAAACTGAGGTCGTGGCTGCGCGCGCAGCGACGACTGGAAGCGAGCACGGAGCGGAGGGTGGGGAGGCGGGGTCGGGCCGGTCCGGCACCGAATAAAAAACGAGAGTGGTCCCTCTGCCTTACTCGTCCCACCACCGTCCGCGATCCGGGAATTCAACCTTGGACCAGCCCGTGACGGCTACCGAGACGCGGCCCTCGTACCAGCTCTTCTCGACCTCGCGCAGTCGCACCGTCTGGCCTTCTTCGACCCACGGTTGGTCACTCTTCTCCCAGATGGTGAACTTCGTCCGCCCCGAGTCGTCTTCGATCAGCCCCACTTGACACACTGCCGGGCTCTGGGCATCCCACAACTGCACGACCGTTCCTTCGATGTCAACCGTCGACCGTGGCACCTCCTCGAGCGTCTCGATCGGGACAGCCACTCCGGGTGAGGCGTGCAACTCCTCTTTGACCAGCAACGCCGCGTTCAGCATATCCACGCCTTCGGCGACCTTCTGTGCGAGCCGATACGCCGCCCCCGCCCTGGAACGCTCGTCCAGTTCCTCCGCGATCTGCGCTGCGCGCTCGTTCACTTCTGCCAACTGCTCCTGGCTCAACCTGGTCCGTGGATCTTCAGGGAGCTCTTCCGTCGCATAGCGCGTCTGTGACCCGACTACCTCACGCGTCCGCTCTTCTCGGTCTGAGGACTGCCGTCTATCCAGCCGCTGGCGTGTGCTTCGAATTTCGTCTTCCCGCGCTCTGAACTTCTCTTCGCCTTCCAGCGTCATGCCTTCCGGCCTGGCCTCCGGGTGATTCGTATCGACCTTCCCCTGTATCTCCTGGTCGACCGACCGCCGTAGTTCCGGCTGCTCGTCGACCACCGCCTCGTCGTCCGTATTGTATTCAGGATGCGTTTCGACCGAAACTTCATTACCGAATCGCGTTTCACTAGACATTGGAGCTTCACCAAGTTCCGAAGGCGCTCACGCGCCGCCACCGTGATGCTGCTACATCGCGGTTTTCCGACGACACGTCCGACGAGACACAACTGCGCGCGCTCGCTCGCGCCTTCGTTCGCGCCCCTCGGGCGCGACGAGCGCGCGCTTTCGAGGACCCACCAGCCAGCACCGCGCGCCGACCCGCCCGGAGCGCGCGTCCAGCGGAGTCCCCGTTTCGCCCGCGACCGCAACGACGTCCGTCGCGGGGCGGAGCGTCCCGGAAGCCTCCGGAAGTCCGGGACCGAAACGGGAGACCCGCTGGCGCGAAGGCACATGCACTTTAGCCCGGTACGGGCGCTCGCGGTGCGGAGAGCGCCCGCACGCCCGGAATGGTCAGTCGCGAGCGACGCTCCGGGCGCGAAGCGGCGAGCGGGGCGGGCCGGAACGAAGTACAGAGTACAGCCAAACTGTCACGCGTGCTGGAGACCACCGAACAAGCGATCTCGAGATCAGTGCGATTCAAGCGGGATCGCCCAGGTTACATCATTGACACTGGGTCCTGACAGCAAGATTTATTCGTCACAACCGCCAATTTCCTTCTAAGAGGAATCAGATGTCTAAATCAATCGACTCTCTGAGTGAGGTTGTCCGGGCTGCTGAAGAGGTGACTGAAGAGTCGATTGAGGGTCCTGTCGTCTCGGCCATTCACGCCAGCCTAGATGATTCCGATCGCGCACGGATTCTGGATCTCTACGACGAAGGAGCCATCGCCGAGCAGACCGCTCGCCAGCTCCTTGGAGACGAAGATTTTGAAGACGCTGTCGAGATGGCACGTGGCGCCGATACGATGCTCTCAGGCGATACAAGCCGTTTTATGACCGAATAGCTGTTTAATCCAGAGCTCACTTCGAAGTAAAGACGAGGAGGGACTGCTATCCATCGAATCATTGCAGATACTGACGCATTAATCGCATATGCACGATTGGATTGCTGGCCAGCAATTCGGGAAAATCTGGGTATCACGACGACGACAACCTGCTATCGGGAGTTGAAGCTGCACTCACAGGGAACTGATAGCTTTGATGCGGGGAATCAACAAAGAGCTGATGCCGCACAGCGAGTTTTAGACACACTTGATGCCGACGAGAGCCCGCTTGACTACGAATTCTGTGGATCGATTCAGGAGGAAGGAGAGTGGAGCGTCGCTGAGATGGTGAAGCAGAATTTGGATACTATCGAGATCATCCTCATGATGGATCGCGGCGACACTGAAATGGCAGATGGTGGCCGATCCTACGTTCGTCGCCAACTCGATCTCAAGGATGCCGGGGTCGCCATGCCGTCTCTCGGGGTTCCGATCGGCCTTCTGGCCCAACAAGGGATCCTCTCGGAAGATGAGGCTTGCGTCAATATCAATGAGATCGCCGAACGGGAGGGGTGGACCAGTCGTAACGCCCTAAAACGAATCTGGGAGGGTGTCCCGCTTGACTGCGATCAGGAACCAGAGTTCATCGAGTAATCGAGAATCGGCCATCTCAGCACAGTTGCACATGGCCAAGAGTCGAGAGTGGGTTCTGAACCAGAGTCAAACGATCGGTTCGATGGCGATATGGTTGTGCTTGAGGCGAGGAGCCTTCGCGCGACCTTCCTCGACGTACTCAATGATATCGAGACGGGCGAGCTTCTGAAGATCGCGGCTGACAACCCCCTTGTCGTAGCCTAAATCGTCAGCGAGAGCACGAACCGAGTCGGGCTCATTCTCTTGCAGGTAATCGAGCAGATCGAGGCGACGATCGTGGAAGACATCCTCGGCGCGTTCCCGGGCGAGGACGAGTGTGTCCGGGAAGCCGTGCTGCGTGAGCGTTTCCGAAAACGCAGCACGGT
This sequence comes from Halosimplex pelagicum, assembly GCF_013415905.1. Taxonomy (GTDB): domain Archaea; phylum Halobacteriota; class Halobacteria; order Halobacteriales; family Haloarculaceae; genus Halosimplex; species Halosimplex pelagicum. The sequence goes on from NZ_CP058909.1 coordinate 1,325,297, forward strand.
ACTCCAGGCGGTCATCGATATTTGCCTCCTCGCTCTGGAACTCGTTCGGATCAGACACCGAGGATGGCGGCTCTTCGAATTCAGACATATTCAATACTTCCTTACCGTTGTTAGAACTGCAACAGATAAGAGCGTTTCGATGCCACGAATAGCTGGCGTTTTAGGCGATATTCTATCATCGATAAGACGAACCGGAAAATTTATGTTATTGGGGATACGTTATATGGGTAGGAGCATCTCTGCTACGCCGGCCGGCGCTCTACCCACCTACTGTCTGAGTAGCGGCCTTCTGTACCGTGAAATGACTAGGCCCCTGACCACCACCTTCGTGGACTGAAAGGGCGAGGCCTTCCATTGGACCCCTGTCGCCGTCCACAGATCGCCGATTACTACCCGTCTCTGATTCCAGTCCAGCACCGCTCACTCAGTACCTGCAAATATCCCGCAACCCGTCACTCAGTCTCGAGTGCTGCGTAGATATCCCCGTGGCGGCGTCCGTCAAGCGCTCCCATCTCGAGGGCAATTTCGTGGCGTTCGGCGTCGCTCTCAGCGGCCTGATACCGCTCGTACAGCTGGCGGACCTCGTCGTCAACGGCCGTTGATGAATCGGTGCTGGACGCCATCGTTCTACCAGAGATACTCGGTGTGTCCCTTTATTAGTTGCGACGAGCACATGCGCGGAAGTAGATGACTGCAGTGTCTATGTCGACAGCGGCTTCGTCAGTTGCGAAGCGATGCAAGAGGGCTCGAATTTCATCACCGTAGTCGAACGTGTATCCGTTCAGCATGTAGAAGACGACCACCGTACGGAGTGCTGTCCGCTTGTTTCCATCGACGAACGGATGCTCCGCAACGAGCAATCGCATCAGATGGATCGCTTTTTCGTGGATCGTCTCGGGTACCTCTCCGAAGAATCCCGCTGAGATGTACTGCAGCGCGGATCGAATCGCGTCCTCCGACCGAACGCCTGGTTCCGTAATGTCGCCCTCTTCCACGATCTGTTCGTGGAGATCCAGGACGAGTTCGGCAGAGGGATACGCGATGTCGTCAGTCACACGCCGGGGGTTCTCACGCTGTCCGTTAATCGCTTCCGCAACCATCGTCCTCAGTTTGTTTCGGTGTCGACAGCAGATGAGGGCCGAGGATACGCAGAGCACACTCGGCTGGGAAGGTTCAAGTGCGAGACCACGCATGGAGTTTGGGGTGTAGTGCTGTCCTGGCTGACTGAGGCGAGGTTCGTTCCGGGAACCGCGTGGGATTTCCATTGTGGCCCACCTGTTCTCTGTAGACCGCTAATCCTCTCCCAGCAGAAACGAACCGCTAGGCCCGACCTCGAGACGTGATCGAAAAATGTCGTTTCGGGAAGTACCCACACCCATTCAGCGATCGTGCAGCCGGATCGTCAGCTCGGACTCGTCGATCTGCACCTGATATCGCTCGATCGAAAACGAGACACTCGCGTGTTCGCTGTCCCGAACGAGCTGATTGAGTGCATCAGGATCGATGTGGTCGGAAAGCCGTGGCTCGACGAGCGCCGCAGGGCTGCAATTCTTGATGGTCGCGAGCGCGGCGACGATCGCGTGACTTGGCGGCGTCTCGGTACAGTCGTACTGGCGCTGGAGCGCGACCCGAGACGTAACAGATCCGTCCATCTTGTGACAACACAACGACGGCAACCACGGTAGCCCTTCGGTTGGCTATAGCCCACTCGACCGCGAGTACTGACCCCGAACCCGAGGACTGCGCCGGGAGTGGGACCCCGCCGCGCTACCGTGCCTTCTGTAACAAACCAACTGCTGAGAGAGTCATCTGTTACATAAGACACGAGATCCCATCCGTACGAACCCCGGATCAACTCGCTGTCGGGCCAACACAGCACCACATCACCCTCAGGTAGTGCCGGTACCATTTTGTATGAGAACTGGAATTACCTCTCTATGGAACGTGGGATGCGATGTCACTAGCCGAGATCCGGCGACCGACGAATCGCCGCGAACGGTACCGCTTCATGGCGCTGGCCGCGAGCAAGCCGTTCGCAGTCGGGGCGATTCTCGTTCCTCTACTCCTCCCCGTGGTGGGCTATCTCTCGGGCAATTACCGAGCTATGTTCACCGTCCACCTGTTCCTCGGTGCCTTCTGGTTCGGGACCGCGGTGCTCGGGGCGGTCGTCCTCGGGCCCGTCATGGGCAGTCTCTCCGAGGAGGCAAACGCCGAGTTCGCCGAGGGGTTCGTCCCAAGGATGAACCTGCTGATGGAGCCGGTCTCGGTCGGCGTCGTCGGCTCCGGCATCGGCCTCGCTGATATGATGGGCCTGTGGGCGTCCCCGACGCCGTCGCTGTGGGCGGCGCTCGCACTCGCGGTTGCGCTGCTCGTCCTCGGGTTCGGCCCGCTGCACACGTTCACGGCGGGGATGTTCGACGAGATCGCCGCCGAAGACACCGACCACGAGCGCCTCGCCAGCCTGAACAAGAAGTACGGCATGCTAAGCATGGTCGAACTGCTGCTCATGATCGCCATCGTCGCCACCATGTCCGGCCTGCGCTGGGGATTCTGACCGCGACGTTGGTACTGCCGCCTCCGTTCGATTCGTGCGTCTAGTGGTACCGCTCACCAAACCAACTACCGGACCGTGACGCACAAATGGATCCGGCCGCTGTCCGGCGAAAATGCCGACTCGCGATGAGGGACTGACGGCCGACCGAACGTACGTCGAGATTCGGCCGACGACGACCGCGATCACGCCGGCGCACGTCACGACCGCCGTTCGTGCGCTCCACGGAACAGCCGACGACCCACCGACTATCGAGATGCTGCTGCTCACGAGCGGTGATGAGGACGGCGTCTCCTATTACTTCGGTGCGGACAGCATCGAGACCGATCGCCTCCGTGCCAAGTTGCGCCGCGCGCTCCCGACCGGCTACGAACTGACCACGACGACGACCTCCTTGGCCACAGCACTAACGACCGACCCCACCGACGCACCTGTCGCCGACCCCACCGAACACGACGCCGAACAAGCCATACCACTGGCCGACCGCTCGGTCGCTGGCCTCGAAATCCAGGCCGCCGAGCAACGAGCGGGCGACTGGCAGACCCGCCTCAGAACAGTCGCGGAACTCACCGAAGACGACCGGACGAACTGGCCGCTGACGACCGTTGTCGACGCCCTCGCCGACGCCGAGGTGCCGACCGTCTACCAGGCGTTGCTCGAACCGAAGGCCGACTGGCAGACCGAGGCCCACGCGACCATCGACGAGTATCACTACCCCCAGCGCGGGCTCGGGGATGTGATTCTCGAGGCGCTCGTGCCCGGGATGGAGTCAGAGTTCGAGCGCCTGTCGAGCGACGAAGTCGCTGCCGAATACCGCTCGCGCATCGAGAGCATCGAGGCGGCCGACGCCCGCGCGTCCTTCCGAGTCAACACGCGGGTGGTCGCCTTCGGGGCAGACTCGGCGTCCACCGAGGCGCCGCTGGCTGATATCGACGGCGCGTTCGCCGAGGTGGGCCAGAATCACTACCAACTGACGACCACACGCTATGCCCACGGCAGCGACGGTGCTGCGTCGCTCGCCGACGACCTCGCCACGCGGACGATGCGGTCCGTCGCACTGAGTCGCCGCCTCGAACGCCGCCTGAACGTCTCGATCCCGTTGTCCACGAACATCCACCCGCGGATCGTCGCCGACCCGACGACGGTCGGGCAGTTCTGTCTCGTCGGCGGCGCGAACCTCCCAGAACGGGCAACCCAAGCCATGGAGACACGAACTGGCGAGCGAACCGCCATTCCGCTACCGCCCGACAGCACGCTCGACACTTACCGAACCGACGGATACACGCTCGGCATCCCCCAGACCAGCGATCGCGCGGATGCCTCGGAGCCGATTGCCGTCCCGCCCGATCTCCAACACCGCCACCAGTTCATCGCCGGTGGCACGGGGTCGGGTAAGAGCGTGCTCGGGACGAACGGGTTGCTCGCCAATCACGCGGCGACGGAGGGCGCGACCGTCATCATCGAGTCCAAGGACGGCCAGATGGCCGACGACTACGAGCGGGCTCACTACGCCGAGTACGGCTCCCTCGAATCGGTCTATCGCTTCGACGCGGCCAGGCAGGTACCCGCGACGCCGTTTTTCGACGTGACTCGCCAGCAGGCCTCTGGCATCGCTCGCTCGCAAGCCGTCGAGGACGTGGCCGACCACTTCGAGGAACTCTTGCGGGCGATCATGGGCACCGAGCAGTTCGACCAGGCGTTCACTTCCTCGACGGTCATCGAGGCGATCGTCAAGGCGATGTTCGACCCCGTTCACGGCAACGATCAGTTCACGCTGGACGAGCTCCAACAGCGGATCAGCCGCTTCGCCGAGACCGGTCACGCGCCGCCGGTCGTCGACGAGGGGTTGCGCCGCGAACTCCAGCGGATCGCCGACAACAGCGAGGACACGTTTCAGGAGATCGTCGCCGGCGCCGCCCGCCGGATCGGCACGGCCGCCATGGACAGCCGGATCGCCCCGCTGTTCAACTACGCCCCACAGGCCGACGGTGAGCGTCCCGCCGTGCCCATCGACTGGCGAGCCAAACTCGACGAGGATTGTGTCATCATCATCGACACGAGCAAGCTCCACGAGGAGCCCCAGCGCGTCGTGACGCTGGTCGTCCTCTCACAGCTGTGGACGGCACTGCAACGGCGCGACCGCGAGCACCGACAGGGTCACGCGGTCGGTGACCCGCCGCTGGTGTCCGTCCACATCGAAGAGGCTGCGACCGTCGCCGCCTCGGGCATCCTCGCGGATCTCCTCCGCGAGGGGCGCAGTTTCGGCGTCGGCGTCACCCTCTCGTTGCAGTACCCGCGCCAGCTCAAGCGCGTCGACGAAGCGACCTACGAGGAGGCCATCAACAACATCGGCACGGTCGTCACGGGCCGGGTCACCGACGACCCGGCACTGGCCAAGCGCCTGGCGACCGACGACATGCCGCCCGAGGCGGTCGCGACGCGGCTGGGCCGGCTCGGGGCCGGCGAGTGGCTGGTCTCGCTCCCGTCGCCGTTCGGCAATGAGCCGCCGCGGCCGCTCCTCTTGGAGTCGTTGCCGCTCCCGCCGGGCCACCCTGAAGGCGACGATCCGCTTTCGGCTGCCCAGCAGGCGACCTTCGAGGCCGCACAGACCCAGCGCAGCGAGCGTACCCGTCGCCACGGCGTTTCGGTCACGCCGGCGGCTCCAGTGGCGAGTGGTGGAGCCGACAGCGACGACACAGACGACGAGGGGACCGAACCGACGAGAGGGACCGAACACGGCCCTATCGAGACGACACTGCCGTTCACGCGTCGCCTGCCCGCGGGCGTCTCGTATCACGAGCCGTCGGCGTCGCTCGTCTGTGATGCCTGTGAGACGCGCTACGGACGCCGGCTGTCGGAACTCCTCGCGGCCGTCGACTGTCACGGCGACCGCAGCGACATCGACCGGCTGAACGTCCCGCCGCTCCATGTTGGCCTGACCCTCTCGCCCGGCGAGCGCTCGACGCTAGAGTATTCCGACAGCCAGCTCGTCTTCCTCCAGCTCGTCTACAACGCCCACCAGCAACGCTACGACCGCGACTGGGAGTACGACATCGTCCGCGACGGGATGGAGCCGTTGCGGGCCTACGCCGGCCTCTCCGACGACGAGTTCGAACGGGTCGTCCTCGACGGACTGCTCACCGTCGACGGTGACTACCCCCATACCCTCTACACGGTCACCGCCGATGGTCGGGAGGTCATCGGTGCTGCCCATCGCGAGGGGCGTGCCCACGGCGACGGCGTCGGCGACCTCAGCGAATCGAGCTTGCACGTCATGATGGTCGAGTCGATGGCCCGGGCCTTCGAGTCGCGATTCGTCGACGACTCCGACCACGCCGCCGTGACCGTTGAGACGTACTACCCGGTCGACGACGGGCGGCTCGACGTTGCGGTCCTCGACGGCGACGGCGATGTCCTCGTCACGGGCGAAGCCGAGCGGTCGAATCACGACACGCTCCGGGCGGTGCCGGCCGACTACGACAAGATGGCGGCCTGCGATCCCGACCGGGCGTTCTGGATCGTCGAGGGTCGTAGCGAGGGTCACGAGATCATTCGGGCACTCCACAACCCCGGCTCGGGTGACCCACGCGTCGATAGGACTTACAGTGAGTCCTACGCGCTCACGCGGATCGCATTCGACGAACCGGGCTTTACCGACATCTACACCATCGGCTCGTTCCACAACCAGTTCCTCGACACTGCCGGCGAGTGAGGACTCAGTCGAGTGGGTGTAAACCGACTTGCTGTCTCAGTTCACCATCGAAACACACAGCCGGAGCCGCCGATCTCGTTCCACTCGAAGCGGTGGTGTGTTGGGACTGTCCGCTCCAGCGTCGGTCCTCTCTGGGCAGCAACCAGCGCGCAAATGCGATCGGTCGTCTCATTGGTGGGCTATTGGGGTCGAATTCGGCGGAATCATGGGTATCTGCCCACTCAATCGGCAAATTTCGGGTGAATTCGACCGGCAGAACGAGGTACACGGCCGCAATCTCCCGCAATCGGAGTTCTCTGTGGGAATGTACTGTGGTGCTGGTGTCTGTAGTGGCGGCCACCGCAGCCGGACACTGCCGTCTTCTATTGAATCAGGCGTACGCGGGCCATACGACGCGACATTCGAGTCACCAATCGGGGTCCGACCCGCATCTTCGAGCGCCTAATTCGCGGCATATCCCCCGTGTACCGCGGGTAACGCGTCGGGTCTCGAATGGGAGGTCTCGATACTCGATTCAGATCAGCTGTCGTCTGGCTTGCGTCACTGCCTGTCCAGTCGGGTCTGGCGCTGGCTCGCAAGAAATCGGCTCTCTGGCTTTGGCCGTCCAAGCGACTCGTCAATGGTCGAGATGGCCGGCTTTTTCCCGCGAACGATGCTTGTACGCCGGATATCTTGCTTTCAGCCAGCACTCTCGAAACAATCGGCGACCAAGATTGCGAGATTCTGGGGGTTAGAGACTATCTTGACTGGGATATCTCAGAATGCCACCGATCGGTCAGTCCGGTTCTGTCCTGCTCGCTCGCCTCTTCAGTCAGTACACGCTATAAAACACACAATATTGCGGGGCAGCGGGACAATGTACTGACCGCTCTCTGCCTAGTGCCAAGGGACTGGACACGATCTCGCCTGCAAGCGCCCGTGAAATGGAGATGTACTGGGGGTGGCGGTGAATTAGCTTTCCATCCTACCGGCGACACTCCTAGGTGGACTGCTGATCAGTGTCGCCATCTTCGGCAGATCCACAACCCTGATTTCCACTGGAACGAATAAATCGCTCGTCGATCAGAGGGTCGGCTCCCGGGGTCAGGTGGAGCCGAACGGGAGCAACCCTCGCAAGCGTGCCCCGACCGTCCGGATGTCGCTGTGGTCGTCTGGATCGGCGTCGCGTTCCTCGCGAAGGGCAGCCAACTCGTCGGCGAGTCGTTCGTTTTCCGCCTCGAGTCGCTGGACCTGTGACTGGAGATCGGCGATCACCGAGAGGTGGTGGTCCTCGCGAGCCTGGAGTTCCGACAGCTGCTCACGCAACGCGTAGCCCTCGGACGGTTCGTCACTGCCGCTCGTCTGCGTCGCTGTTGGCTGCTCGGACTCCTCGGTCATCGAATCACTGGCCGCCGAGCCATCGTCGGGTGACCCGCCGGTCGGCTGGTAGAACTCGTCGGTCCCCTGGAGGACGCGCTCGATCGTCTTCTCGCCGTAGGTACTCCCGTCGGCGTAGTGTTGTTCGTCCCACTTCTCGCGCATGAGTCCGGAGTCTCTGAACAGCCGGTCGATCTGGTCACGCTCACCGCCCGTCCAGAAGGCCAGCAGCGCACAGAGCGCCATGTCGGCCTCCGAGTGACTTTCGTAGCCGCTCGTCTGCCCGTTCCACAGGCGCGTGAACTTCTCCCCGTTCGCTGCGGCCCGCGCTCGTTCGACGACCTCGGTATCGCTCAACTCGTTGTCCGGTGTGGACCCATTTTGTTCGGCTCCCGCTGACTGGGTGGCAGCAGTCGAGTCTGCCTCCGAGTCTGGCGCTGACTCTGTCGGTTGCGCTTGCTGGTCTGCTGTGGCATCGGCTTCGGACGGTTCGCTGGCGACGTACTCGGCCTGTACCGTCGCGAGTTCGTTCGAGCGGGACTCGACAGTAGTCGGCGTTCCATCGACGTGGTCGCCGGTCACGGTGAAAAAGCGGGCCTCCTCGTACAGCTCGACCCACCCCTTTCGACTCCGGTCGCCCGGCAGCGTGCCGGAACAGATGACGTGAACGCCCGTTCCGGATGGGCTTACCTCCGTGTACGAGGCGAGGCGGTCGACGATGTCAGCGGCGTCGTCGGTCAGCGTCGCTGTTTCCGGGATTCGGCACTCGTCGAGGTCGACGCCCACGAGCGGATCGTCTTCGGTAAACACGAAGCCCATCCCATCGACCGTCTGTGTCTCGAGTGCTTCGTGGGCAGTCTCGAACGATGTCCAGGTCTCGCCGTCGGTCACCGACCCGAATCCGCCCGTGTGGGGATTAATTGGAACCTTTGTTTCCGTCCCGCTCCGCTCCTGTGTCCGCCAGCAGACCCACTGGTCGTAAGTTAACAGTTCGTCTGGTAGCATGTCCGCTGTCACAGATCTCGGTTCGTCCATCGCGGTCGTGCATCCGGACAGGTCACGGATCGACAAGAGTATTCGCTTCCAGTCGTGCGATTTTCGAGCTGAATCTGAATGACCGAGATTCTCCGAAAGTAGTTCGCCCAGTCTGCTCTGTCATCTACCCACGGCTAAAGCCGTGGGCTTGAGCGTGGGACTCCCCTTCTGCCGACAAATTGTCGTAGGCGGTGTAATCGCCGTTCAGGGTCACCGTCCCGCTCTTAAGGGCGAGATGACCGTCGCCCAACCCCGAGGGACGTTTGCTCTCGGGTAAAGATACCAATCGCTTCCCAATGTTCTTGGAAGCGTTGTAGTCGCCGTCCACCTCGTATCCGCATTCGTTGCACTCGAACCAGCCATCCGAATCGCGGTTTGTGCTGGATTGGTGTCCGCATTTCGAGCACGTCTGTGAGGAGAACGCGGGATTCACGCTCTCGACGCGAATCCCGTACTCGGTGGCTTTCCACCGGATCATCTCCTGCAATTCGCGGAATGCCCACTGGTGCATCTGGCGTTTCAGTTGGTCGTCGTAGGCGTCCATCCGTTCGCGGATATGGGTCACGTCTTCGACGGCGATGTGCGAGCAGTCGTAGTTGTGGGCTTCCTCCACGATGCGTCGAGAAATGGTGTGCAGGCGGTCCAAGACGAAGCGGTTTTCTCGCCCCGACAGTCGCGCTAACGCCTGCTTTGCGGAACGAGTGCCTTTGTCTTGGAGGCTCCGACGCACACGGAAGTAGTGGTTCTGCCCCCACAGGAGTTGTCCACCGTCGTAGAACGACCCCGTGCTGGTCACGGCGACGTTCTTGAGATTCAAGTCAACACCGAGAACGCGGCCGCCCTCACGCTCCTCAACTTCCTTCTGAACGACGATGTGGAGGTAGAAGTCGTCTTCCTGTTCGTCGTAGTGGAGCGTCCCCATCCGTTTCTCGTAGTCGTCGTCATCGAGGTAGTCGGCCTGATACTCGCCAATGTCGAAGTCGACCTCGACGCGAGATTCGACGGTCGAAAGGGTTGCACTCCTGTCGTTGATGGTCAGGGTGCGTTTGTCGTAGACGACGGTGGGCTGGTCGAACGTCGGGACGGGACGACTGGTGCCGTCCTTCCAGTCGGCGACCGTAGATTTCATCATCTCGACTGCCTTCGAGTAGGCGCGAACACAGAGATTCGCGGGCAGGTCAGTCACCTCACGGAGGTCGTAGTAGACCTCATCGTGGATGTTGGTCTTCGCGGTAATGAGGTAGCCGTCGTCGGTGCGACCATTCTCGATGCTGTAGTTGACAGCGGTGTTGAACTGCTCGATCGTCTGGTGGAGGTGGTCCCGTCGTTCGTCGGGCACGTCGAGTTTGACCCGAACGGTACGTTGCACCTCCATGACAGAATCACATTGAGATGGGTAGTTTAAATTAGCAACAATTATTTCGGGAGTCGGCCCTGCTGGTCTCGGTGGTTTGTGACAGAGAGTTCACGCGCTTCCTCCCACCCCTAATAGGGGTGGGCTTCCGTGCTGTTCCGCTGTGATTGATATCCTCCTCCGCGTGAACGCGGAGGAATCCCGACCGCGTTTGGGATATTAGGGTTTGCAGTCTACCACTTGGTCCTGCGGTTGGAATCCGCTGGACAAGTCATATAGGTGGACTGCGGGCTGTGCCAACCAGCCGGTACTCCTATCCCCGAACAACTGCCCGGAAGACTCGGAATTACTTTCCTTGTTGATGCTGAGTCGGATGTTCTCCGCTCCGTTCACGTCCGCGTTGAATGCCCCATCGCACTCCTCGCAGACGTACAGGCCACGCTCGACGCGCTGGCTGTCGTCCTCTCTACCGCACATACAACACGTCTTGCTCGTGGCACTCTCGTCCACTTCCATGACTTCGATCCCCTCGACCTTCGTTTGTATTCGAGGATGTTGGTGAAGCGGTCGAATGCCCACCCGTGTAGGTCGAGGTTGCCATGCTTGCCCCAGTTTTTCGAGTCGCCGTTCTCGTCCTCATGGACGCCTTCCAAGTTTCCGACATTGACACGTCCAACACCCTTCTCGATACATCGTTGGACGATGTTTTTGGCGAGACTGTGGAAGAAGTGGGTACGGCGTTCCGACCACTTCGCATGGAGGCGTGTGGCTCGTTCACCACCGCTGTCGTCGCACTTGGCAATTTCCTTCGGGAAGTAGTACCCGTCCTGTTTCAGACGGTTTCCGGGGTACAGGTCGGCGTCTTCGGTACTGTAGGCGACAGCGGCGAAGTTGCTGATGCCGAGATCGATGCCCGCCGTCTCGTTGCCGGGAGCGGTGGGTGTCTTGATTTCGTCTTTGCAGACGAGGTGCAGTTCCCATCGTCCCTTCGCGTTGTCGTAGACGGCGCGCACCTGTTGCAGATTCTCGACGGTGACGCCGGGGCGCGTCTCGTACTTGACGAGGATGTACTCCCACGATCGGGGGTGTTCCTTGTGGTTCGCGCCCTTCGAGAGTCGCACACGGTTGTTCTTGGTGTCGTGGCGGATGCCGTTCTGCTTCCACGTCACCGTGGTTCGCGGGTGTTCTTCGTGGACGCGATTGCCGTCGTTGTCGTAGTAGTTGCGTTTGCGGTAACCGGGCGGATTCGCCCTGTCGTCGGACTTCCGTTTACCGTACCACGAGTTGAAGGCTTCAGCGAGTTCCTCCAGAACGCGCTGACTGGACTGCGAATGCAGCCCCTTGTACTTTGGATGGGTCTTCAACTCGTCTTTCAACGCCTCGTGGTTGGGAATCTCGCCCGTCTCCTCCCAGACTTCTCGGGAGTGGTAGTTGGCGACGTTCCAGAGCTTGCTGGCGCTCCACCCGTGGCGGTTGAGCATCTCAGCTACTTGGGAGTGGTTGCGGATTTTCACTTGATGGGTGCGGTGGACTTCCAACATTCTGAACGTCTGTATAACTGCTTATACTCGCGTCTCTTGCAAAGAGTGGTGTTTGGTGACGGTGGAATATCCAGCGGTGCTATCGACGGTGGGATGTGGAATGGGTTGTCGGATTCATCCCGGTCTCAAGGCGCAGGTATTCTCCTTGCTCTTTATAACAGGGATGTTCAGATCGGTTGGCCCTCACTGGGGTGTTTCGGTCGTTTCGTCAGTCCGACCGGACTCACCGGCGTATGTCACCGGCAGTTCGTACCGCTCGCCGTTGAGGCGCAGGTCGGCGTAGTAGGTGTCGAGTTTCGAGGGGCCGTAGAAGGGGTCGCCGCGACCCACCCCGACGGCGTGGACCGTTGCGTCGCCGTAAACCTCCAAGAGGTCGAACCCGATCGGGACGAACTCGTAGGTGTCCTGGGAGAATCGCTTCCAGGGCTGATCGTCGACAGCGCGGAACTCGTCGGTCACAGTCCGGGTGTGCCACGTGCCGGGCTCGCGCTCGGCGTACATCGTCCGGAAGACGAGCGTGAACCCGTCGACGACCGACGGGTCTGGCTCGGGTGTCCCCGTCGAAGTCTCCGTATCGTCGCTCTCGGCTTCGGTTGCCGTGGCCGTCCCCTCCGTCTGGTCAGTCTTCAGGAGAAGCCACGCCTCGTCCGGTCCGACACTTTCCATCTCGTGGTCGGTCCCGACGCCGGTCACGTCCTCGTCCGTCACGAGCCAGTCGTAGACGAACCCATCTTCGACCTGCTCGGGCCCCTCCTCACCGTTATCGTCTGTTTCGCTTTCGGTCGATTCCTCCTCTCTGTCCTCGTCGGCCCCATCGTCGCCGTCGTCATCGTCAGATTCGTACTCGTAGATGTCCCGGACCGTGAGGTCGCGGTCCCGGACGTTCACCACGGAGATTCCGTAGTCGAAGGTGACGGCGTCGCCGGTGTTTGTCCCGTTCTGGTCCCCGTTGTCGTCTTGATTGTCGCCGGTCTGGTCGGTTTCGTCGGTACTGTCACGGCCGTCGCTATCGCCCGGCTCCGGGAGGGACGTGATCCGGATCGCGCTGTCATTCTCCTCGGTTTCCGTTCCCTCGTTCTGGTCGCTATTGTCGTCATTATCCTCCCCGTCTGCGTCGTCCGACCCGGGCGGGTCTTCGACCGCCTCGATACGGACGGTCTCGCTAAACCCTCGGAACTCGTTATCGTCGCCGACACCGATGGTCGCCGCACGACCCCCGTTCGCGAGGAGGACTCTCGCCCCGAACGCCGGCACAATCTCCTGCCGGCCGTTCCACAGTACTCCGCCACTGACGAGCGCCGCGCCTGCCCCTTTCAGTACCGTTCGTCGTGTCGGTCGCATGGCTCGGGGGTAGGGGTTCGGGAGGTATTGTTATCACCTAGGTATCAAATTCGTCGGTTGAGTAAGTTCGCGACAGCGATCGATAAGCGGCGTCGACGGAGAGTAAGCCGAGAAAACGACCGTGCCGGCGTCATGGAGACGGGATCGAACGGTCCAATTACCGGGTCGGAAACCGGTCAGGCTCGGTCCTCGGTCGCCCGAACATCTTCGGACGTAGATCGGTCCCCGGAGGTGCCGCCTGGTACCGGCAGTCGGCTGCCAATCCACTGCTTGTACCTGATGCATAGGATGTTGACGACGGTCGTGGCATAGAGCGCGCTCAAGAAGTACCATGGCTTCCGCTCAATCTCCGTCGGGATCCCGCTGTTCGGGAGGTATCCGATGTGGGAGGCGTTTCCGAACGCCGATAACACCCCGAGGAACAGCAGCGCATATGCGAGTACCGGATAATCGCGATAGACGAGCCCGACGAACAGACCGAGGAGGGCCCCGAGCTGTAGCGTGTGGATCTCCACGTAGGAGCTGAACAGCTGTGGAAGAATCTCCGGCATGCTCACCACCCCTCCTGGTCGGTCGCGGATCTGAGCCCCGTCGAGGTCGCCCATCGGCACGCTTCGCCGTCCATACGCTATCGAATCCAGTTATCCAACTTAACGCCACCGTCAACACTATCGATACTGAGAATTAGGTTGAAATTCACACTACCTCTCATGTTAGAGTGGTTTAGGAAGGGTTCTCAATATTCACATCTAGTAGTGATACTAGAATGTCGAGAGGATGACCGGAGCTGCAGGGAAGTGATACTGGAATAGCGGAGGAACGGGAGAGGGATCCGAGCGGGAGGTCGACTCACTCGAGCGGCGTGAGCGTGCCGTCCTCGAGGTGGTAGACTTGGGGGAAGCGGTCGACGAGTGAACGGTCGTGGCTGACGACAACTAGGGCCGTCTCGAAGTCCGACCGGAGCGACTGGAGCAGACCCAGCAGCGATTCGGATGCTTCCGGATCGAGATGGCCGGCCGGCTCGTCGGCGAGTACGACTTCGGGCCTGTTCGCCAGCGCGCGTGCGGTCGCGACGCGTTGTTTCTCGCCCCCGGAAAGCGCTGGAGGGTGTCGATTCTCGAGGTCCGCGATGTCCAGCCGTTCGAACAGCTCGTCGAGCCACGCCTCGTCCCGCTGGCCGGTGTGGTCCTGAGGGAGCGCGGCGTTCTCGCGCGCGGTCAAATCGGGGACGAGCTTGAAATCCTGATACACGTAACCGATCACCTCGCGGCGAAGCCGCGCGCGCCCACGCTCCGAGAGGTCGCTCGTTTCATCGCCGGCGACTGTCACCGACCCGCTGTCGGGCGCGGCAAGGAGTCCGAGCACCGAGAACAGTGTGCTCTTGCCCGACCCGCTTGGTCCCTGTACCAGCACTCCTTCGCCCGCGTTGATCGTCAAGGAAACGCCGTCCAGCACGGGCTGCTCCGCTCGCTCGATCGATACGCCCTCCGCTTCTAGCACCGGCGATGTCACGACTGCGTATTGGAGGTCGTCGTGGATAACTCTACGTCACTCTTCCTCTCAAGACTTGGCGCCGCGCGCGACGCGTCGGTCCGTCGAAACGGCCTGTGTACACTACTCGCGTTCGAACGAAATAGACTGGACAACCAGATCTCGGGCCTCACTGTCGCTCGCTAGTGATCACTTCCCTTCCGCTTGCATCGGTTGCCCACAATTGTTCCGGCTTCCAGTAAAGTTAAGTTAGCTCGTTTACATTCTAGACCTGTACGGACGTACTGCGGTATAGCGGATATATTGCCGCTCGGTAATTCCGTGGGTGGTGTTACCGAGCGGGGGTAGGTGGACGATGCGATCGAAGACAGGCTCACAACTCGGCCGTACCGATGACCATCGGTGTTCCAGAGCGGTGCGTTCGGTCGGAGCAAGCGTCTATTCCTCGGTCAGTGTCGGATTCGATCGGGGTGGCCGTCGAGTTCTGAGCGTTCGCGACGCGGGGGTAGGTGATACCGATGTCTGGTGAAAGAATCAAATCGAGAGATCAACGGCAACAGGAACAGACTACCGTTGTCGCGGTGGGTGTAATCGCGACGGAGGGCAACACGGACGCTGCGTTACGGACGATACACCGCGCGCTTGACCGGGGATACGACGTGTTCGTATTACAGCCCGGCGAAACGGAGTACGAAACGGTTCGGCTGGCGAAACAGTTCGATGTCGAGATCGTCCAGGCCCAAGACAGCGGTGACGTACAGCGATACAAGGAAGAGCTGGCCATCGCTGCGTCGGTCAAAGACTACGACGCCGTCATCGTCTCCCCGCCCGACTGTGAGCGGATCGTCTACGACGAGACACTCCCATACGTCGACGGGGATGCGCTCCGGATCGACGCCGTCACCGAACGGGACGTTGAGCTCTCCGGTGAGACCGTGGTCGGGATTCCGGCTTATAATGAGGAAGGGTCGATCGGCGACGTTGTGCGGGAGGCGCGTGAGCACGCCGACTCGGTGCTGGTCGTTGACGACGGCTCGGCCGACGAGACAGCCGTGGAGGCTCGTGCGGCCGGTGGTGTGGTTATCGAGCACGACCGGAATCAGGGCTACGGGCAGGCGCTGAAGACGCTGTTCTCGGAGGCAGCTGAGCGAGACGTTGGTGCGCTGGTAGTGATCGACGCCGACGGACAGCACGACGCTTCCGATATTTCGCGGCTGGCTAATGAACTGGAGTCTGACGACGCGAATCTGGTCATCGGCAGTCGGTTCGCCGGTGACGGAGACACGAACGCGCCCGTGTATCGGCGGTTCGGTCTCTGGGTCGTGAACACCCTGACGAACCTGAGTATGGGCGTCGTCCGACCGCGGTCGCGCGTACAGGATACCCAGAGCGGGTTTCGTGCGTACGACACGGATATGTTGGAGTCGCTGGCGGAGAGCGATGAGATCGGTAATCGAATGAGCGCGAGTACGGATATTCTGTACCACGCTCACGAGAACGATTTTGGAATCGAGGAAGTTGGAACGACAATTGATTACGCAGTGGAAGACGCAAGCTCACACAATCCGGTTTCTCACGGGTTGAATCTAGTGAATAATATCCTGAAGACAGTGGAGCAGCAACGGCCTATCACTGTACTAGGGGTTCCTGGATTTGTGAGTGCTATCGTTGGGATTGGGTTCGGCTATTGGACGTTCTCTAACTTTATCACCAGTGGAACTTTTCCTATCGGATTAGCGCTCATCTCTGTGTTCTTCGCACTTGCCGGCACTTTTTCATGCTTTACCGGAATTATTTTACATGCCCTTAATCAGTATTTTGGATGAAATATTTGGATATCTTTTCGGAGATCGAATTAATCTACAATATCTCTGGTGGACTATTTTTCTAGATGCGATGGTAGCAGCTTGATTTTCACTTCGGACTAATACTGGACATGCCTCTTTGAGGCACATTTTGCTAATAGATGGTTGGAGTATCTCAAGAAGCGATGTTTGACCTATGAGGATGGATAACCACAACGCTCAATAGATTGTCTAACGGAATAATATGTAGTGCCGAAACTCTTCCAAGTGCTACATATCTTAGTTACTATTCTGGTGTTTATAGTCGGTTGTGTAGCTGTCGCATTTGGATTCTCTTTGGATATCAGCTATATCTCATATGGCGGTGTTTCAATCATCGTCTCTGCGGTACTTTATACCATCTACAAGATGGATTCAGTGGTTACCTTTCCTGTTGTAGGTGAACGGGAGAAACGCGCGACTGACATTTTGATGCTTCTATTAATTAGCGTTCTTGCTTGGATTTCTCAGTCGTCGCCTGGTGTTCCTACCGAGTTTTATACGCTCTTTGCCTTCGTCCATCTAATTTTTATTCTTCGAATCCTCTTTGCGCCTTCTAAATTGGTTTTGGGTCAGATCATTCTCTTTGCGGTAACTCTCCAGCAGGCCCTCTGGAATAGCGCGCCAGTTGTTGGTAAGGATCCACGGTTACACGTAGGTTTAACGGAGTTTGTCGCCAACACTGGCCGCATCTTTACTGATCCATCGATCTATTACCGGGATTTTCCCGTTGCTCATGTCCTCGGAGGTCTTCTTGGTTCTCTTCTGGATATACCGCCCCGTCAAGCATTTTTCGTTGCGATATCGATTCCGGCAACGCTTGGCATAGTGGCTGTGGCCGCTACCACTAACCGCTTGGTAACTGAACATTCGATGAGGGCTAGCTTATTTTCAGCGCTATTCCTTGCTACTCTTCCAGATCTTGTCTTGCGTATCTCATATCCGATTGCTCAGACTCTTGAGCTGGCTATGATCGCACCTATTATCCTCATTATTGCATCTCCGAGACGGAAGCGGGGTACTATTATTATCTTTGTTCTTCTTGGTGTATTGACTTTCACTCACAACGTCTCGTTGCTTATTCTAGCTTTCATATTGGGTTCATTGATTCTATTCCACATCCTTTCAAAACATATTCCAAATGATTGGAAGGCGATTGAACCATCGCATGGGCCCCCAATTGTCGCATTTCTAATTACCGTCATCAGTATGGTAGTCTATTGGGATCTTATCGGATACCTTCGGTTCCAAGTAATGCGCGCACTTTGGACTCTTTTTGGCATGCGGGGGGCGTCAGAAGAAACTGCATCAGCTTCCTTTGGAGGAGCCCTATTTTCCCTCCAAGATCCTGTGGTCCAGCTGGCCTTCGGATTATTCTTTATCGCAGCCATCGCAGGATTTGCTGGACTCTGGGTGCTCGATCAGTTTCTGGATAACGAGGTAACTGACGTTGCTGGAGTGTGGGCGCCTGCTAGTGTTCTTCTCGTTGGTTTTTTAGGGGTTAGTATCACCGTTGGTGGAATTGGAAGAGCGACAAGGCTGACCGCCGCTATCATGTTAGTGTTCGCTCCTATCGCAGGAATTACACTGAGCCAGTTAGGGCGACGGCGAATTGGTGCGGGGGCAGTATGTTTACTTCTTATTTCTCCAACAGCATTGGCAGTCTACGCTGCCGAGAATAACGATAGAAATCGGCTTACCCCACCAACAAATCGCGCTGTGGACGATTATCCAAATCACTTATCATCGAGCGAATTATCGGCCTTAAAGTTCGCAATCGATGATGGATCCAAACTTCGAGCAGTTGGATATACCGCTGGATACATAAGTTCTTCCTCATTAACGGAACATAGAAAGATTATCTCCGAAACAGCAAATCAAGATAATCTAAATATGTCTTGGTTGAGTGACTGCGGCGGATTAACGCTCTATAGAGCTAATCACAAACACTTTTTAGGAGTGGAAAAACCGCCATCAGTTAATGTAATCTATGATTCAGGTGGCGGACTTTTACTCCGGTGTCCAAAAATATCTGGTTAGAAATCAACTCTGCATTCTCGAATTCGAACTGTGGATAAATAGGTTGAATTCGTCACTGTATCCTAGTGCTGTAAGCCTATCATCGATGTTTTCTGAAACGTCGTTATGTAGGTCAATGTTTACATCACCTGTCTCTTCATTGGTCGCATCTGTCTCAGCTCACGGGATAAATTCAGCGCAGGATGAGGGAGCGGTGTTAAGTTAAGTATGAGGCGGTTAGAGATCCGAATGGTCTATGCCCGAATCCAACTGCCTCAGCGAGTCTACTGGATGGATTGACTAGGATTTTGTGGAGCGAGAACGGACACCCCGCCCGGTCGTTGAAAAGGGTATTCGTCACCACCTTGCAGAATTATCACTTTCGATACAGTTGTTCTTCTCAAAAATTTGGGTGTCGAACGCAGTCGGACAGCGGTTCACAATTGGATCCAGAAGGTCGATCTGCAGCCAGCTGCTGGTGAAAACCCGGATCGCGTTGCGGTCGATCAGAAGGCGATCCGGATCAACAACGAGCAGTACTGGCTGTACGCCGCGGTCGATCCGGAAACGAACTGAATCCTCCATACACGGCTATTTCCGACGTATACGATCGCGATCGCTCGAGAGTTTCTCACCGAACTTACCGAGAAACATGCCGCCGAAGGCGCCATGTTTCCCGTCAATGACGCCGACGACCTGATCGGCGGACTCCGCAAAGAAGGTCTCAGCTACCGCGTCAACGACACGGCCATCGAAATGCGGTTGAACGTATCTTTTGTGAGGTAGAACGATAAACATCTTCGTTTTCAAACTGTTTCAGTCATGTCGAACCGCCGACCGCCGAAACATGGCTCCAAGCTCACGCCGTCTGGTGGAATCATACCTAACTTAATACAACCGGTCGTCGTCAATTACTTCGTGAAGGGGACGGTTGGCGCCAACCGCGAAAGCTCACAGAAGATACCTTTTTAGAATCGGCTTGATTTCTATCAACTATGTCTCGGTCTATTGCATCATCTATCTTCGCAATATTTAGCCGAAAACTCATCGCGATTTTGCTCAGTGTCGTGTTTACTCCGATTATAGTCCGCCTTCTGGGAACGGGGCCGTACGGGCGGTATGCGACCGTAATCTCCATTTTTGGTCTCACAACGGCGCTCCTGAACTCTGGAACAAATGATAGTATTCGGAAGTATCTCGCAGAAGACCGGAGCACTGAGTGGAAAAGTGCCATCTTTGGCTTTCACGTTCGTGTTGCCGGTATCGTTGCGCTAGTAATTGCAAGTACATTCGCGGTCATAGGAGCGACAGGATTTGCTGACTCACTTCTCGGTTCTGAGTTCGGCCCCTTACTACTGATTCTGTCTGTGTACGTTCTGACCCGTCAATACCAGAATACACTCTTACGATCATTGATGGGGTTGAAATTGGAGAAATATTCCGAACCACTGCAAGTCCTCCAAAGATTGCTGTTCAGTAGCGGAGCCGTGGCGCTGGCATATCTTGGTTGGGGTGTTCCGGGTGTCTTGCTCGCGAGCATCGGGGCAGATATTATTGTCGCCACGATCGCTGGCGCAATTCTATCAAATCATCTTCATTTATCGGCATTGGTTTCGTTTGAGACGCCACTCCCAAAACGGGACATACTCTCGTATGTGGGTGGTACGGCAGTGTTCTTTGCCTGTCTCATGTCTCTCTATCATGTAGATATATTAATGCTTTCATATTGGAAAGATGGCTCTATAGTGGGGGTTTATAAAGGTGCCCTCCAGATCGCCGAAATGCTTTGGTTGGTTCCATCTGCCGTGCAGTTGGCGATGCTTCAATCAACTGCAGAGTATTGGCAACATAATAAAATTGACGTGATTGAGGACCTTTCCTCACAGATCACTCGGCTGGTTTCTCTCCTCACGATTCTCATGGCGATTGGGCTTGCAGTTCTGGCCGATTCGTTCGTCCCGCTGTATCTAGGCGCTGATTTTGAAGCCGCGGTGACACCGCTTCTCTACCTTCTGCCTGGCGTCATCGGCTTTGCAGTCGCACGCCCGATACTTGCAATCAGCCAATCTAAAGGCGATATGCGGCCGATTATCATCGCCACCCTTGGTTCGGCAGTGATAAATTTGATCGCGAATAGTCTCCTAATTCCAGAGTATGGAATGGTCGGCGCCGCAATCGGCACATCACTGGGATATGGGTCCCTGCCTTTATTCCAGACTATCGTTGCTCGATATTTCGGCTATCGCCCATTCACCGGTCTGCCGATCGGACGAATCGCAGTTGTGTCCCTGTTGACTGGTGGCCTTCTGTATGGTGTTGACACCACCGTCCAGAGCGATCTTATTGCTCTTGTCGTCATTCCACCAGTAGGCGGCATTGTTTATATCGGGCTGGCTGTCAAACTTGGAGTAGTTACCGGTCACGATCTCCGACCGGTTGTGGAGAAACTCCCTGACCACTGGGTTACTGCCCTTACAGGAGCCGACGGTGAGATAATCGATACTCAGTGAGAACCGCACTTGAAGGTGGATAGCCAACTAAAAACCACCATGAGCGGGGTGAAGACTCTTCATGAGTGTTACGCGGACTATTTGTGATTTTGACGCTGCTCCCATAACTCTCCGAATTCATAGTCATAGTGCCGAGGAGAAAATGGGCTTGTTCCATTCGCTGGCCCAACGGTCAGCTCGCCGAATACAATCCGATCCCCGTTCAACAGATACAGATCTACTCTGATGAAATCAAACTCCTCTCCAAGTTTTTCAGCAACCTCCATCATCTCATCAAATCGTTCCGGTTCGTCAATTGCTGGCCCTAGAGGCACACGTCCTTTCGTGAACGTTTGTGGAGTCCAGTCTCGATCGAAAAACCGCCGAGTTGGATCAGAGCCTCGATCGAAATCAACGTGGACGTACTCGACTCGGCCATTGAAGACGTAGAACTTGTAATCGAGAGGCGGGTCATATTCAGCATCACGAAGCCGCTCTTCTACCATGATCCGTGGTTCGATTTCTTGGTACCAATACTGCTCGCTCACAGCACCAAACTCTTCGGATAGCCAGCGGCGGCAGTCGTCCTTGATTGCATCCCTGTCTGGCGACTCATCCTCGTCAACAATTGCCACCGCACCCGCTAAGTGAGTCGGTTTCACAACATATTCGTCCGGTAATGAATCGAAGGGGATCGTGTTTGGGTCCTCCGTGACATGATAGAGATTTGGAAGAATGGATTCACCAACCCGATCAGCAATGTATTCCCGCGACTCGTATTTGCATTCAACAGTTGAGAAGAGGTCGTTTTTCGAGTACAGTTGCCGATATAGTATCTTTTCGTTGAAGGTTCGAAGGTTCTGGATATCAGGCCAGTACCCCAAAGCGAGATACGAGAGTGCCTTCAAATGGAACTCATTCCCGAACACGTATTTAAAATAGGGAGTTATGATCCTGTTCCGTAGAAGTAAAACACGAATAACCTGAAAGATGATCCGTCTGAGTAACTCTCCGATCCCTCTCTGGCGAATTATTCGAACACCTCGTTGGAGAATATTCATGATAACACAATCACTCAATAATCAACAAGTACCTTTCGGTGGTGTTTCTCATCGTGTTTAGTTAAGCGTGAAAAGTGAGGCAGGCGAATTTCTTGCTGGTCTATGGCAGAAATCGCCCGCCTCAGCGGTCATAGAGACTGGATTGATTTGGATTTTGTGGAGCGCGAGCGGACACCCGAGCCGGCGATGGCCCAGGGTATTCAATCGCACGTTGCGGGGCTGTCGCTGTCGAATACCACCGAATTACTTGCGGACCTGGGTGTCGAGCGAAGTCGCAAAGCGATCCACGATTGGGTCCAGAAAGCCGATCTACAGCCCGAACCCGGTCGATCCCCGAATCAGATCGCGCTCGACGAAACAGTGATTCGGATCAACGACCAGCAATTCTGGCTGTACGCCGCCGCTGACCCCGAAACGAACGACTTGCTTCACGTCTAGCTCTTTTCCACGACCACGACAGCACTCACCGAGATCTTCCTCCGTGAACTGCGACAAAAGCACGATGTCGAAAACGCCGTCTTTCTCGTCGATGGCGCTCAACATGTCGAACGAATTTTTCGGGAGCTCAAGCGCCGAACGTCGTCGTTCTCAAATTGTTTCAGCCACGTTGAACCGGAAACAGCAGAATCTTGGCTTTTAGCCTTCGCTCGATGGCATAATGCCACTAACTAAACACCGCCTCGCGACCACCTGTGGGTGGAAAGTTCTGCGTGTCGGCGTTTACACCAGAGAACATCTCTCCACGTTTTCCCACTATCTGGAGTCTCCCACCGCTCAATCTGGCCACACTGTCGGTTGCCTGTTGAGCGGTCAATGATGCTGAGCGGACTCCCAACGACCGTCCCGAACCAGTGAGGACTTGTCGACCCATCGGTATCGGACGTCTAACTATCCATCTTGATGCGAGACTTGTTGTCTGTCTCTTGGTTATTGACGGTGGGCATTGTGTCCGTCTGATCCACTTGCTCAACCACGACTTTATGAACTCCCAGAACGGCGATCTGAGGGCTATATTGCCTACTTTGATCATCTCCGAATCAGAGGTAGATGAGACCAAGCTGGTGATTCAGGCCTCGGATGAGGGGCCGTTCTACTCATTGTTCCACACTCGCAAGTACCGATACTCTGGCCCCCGACACGCTACACAAGTGTGAGCCGTAAATCCGGTAGTTTCAACAAAGAATCCTTCATCGGTTAAACTGATGAGGTTTATTGGATATTATCCCGGTGTCGACTTTGGAGACCCCTCCCAGTTCGGTCGAGTTATCCATACTCAAAACTTCATACAGAATTATCATTCAGCCATCGATCCTAATTCGCTTTTCATTGTCGGGCGTGAAAATGATTTTGACCATGAAAGTGTTCAAGAACTCGGGTTCGGCGATTCGATAATCTCGAAACTGATCCGTGATTTGATCGGGATCTCACTCTTACTTAAAATCGTATTGACTTCAGATGATAGAATTGTTGTTTACAGCCGTGATTCTCCGTACTTGTCGAAGCTCCTGATCGGGTTGCATCCGCGTGTTTGTTTGGTGCTTGAAGTAAACGGTCTCGCGAACACGGAGGGAGGTCAAAGTACAATGTCGGCTAAACTTTACCAGTGGATTCGGGAGAAAAGCAGGAATAGATCCGCCTTGCTAATCTGCGTATCTGAAGGAATAAAGGAAGAACTTCAGACCCGAGACAACAAAAAACACATCGCTGTTGTCGAAAACGGCGTTGATACGGAACTCTTCTCGCCCGATAGTGAGCAGAAAGCGAACGACGGAGAACAGGCAGTCTGTTATGTAGGCAGTTTACAGCCATGGCAGGGGGTAGAGGAGATGCTGGAAGTTCTCTCACTGGTTGATAGAGAGCTACGCTTTTATGTCGTTGGGGGGACAATATCGAGGCAAAAAGAATTACAAGAAAATGCAAAAAGCTTGGGCATTGAGGGACAAGTCGAATTTGTAGGTCGAGTAAGCCACTCGATGGTGCCGTCATATATCAACAAAGCTGATGTTTGTTTCGGTCCGTTTAATGCTTCCAGACAGGCGTCTCCAATGAAAATCTATGAATATCTCGCCTGTGGGAAATCGGTTATTTTGGTTAATGATTCTGGTCTGGAGTACGTAGAAGACTATCCCGGTGTGCATCGGTTTTCATCCGATATGTCTGATCAAGAACTCGCTGCCCACCTGAACGAGTTACTTTCGGGCAATTCGTCTAATATTGAGGGACGTGAATATATAGAGAAGAATCGATCGTGGAGTAGTGTAGTGAGCCGAATACGAGAGCTAATTGACCAATCCTGTTAGCTAATGGAAAATCCATCCCTATTCGGGCCGCCGAGTTGTCGTGCCTGATTGCGTATGTAGTTCTTTGCTCCGTCTGTTTGTCTCACTTGGCTGTGGGCTGGCTTGGTGTAGGCGGTCCCGTCTGCAGTTCCGAACTGAATTGCAGATTAATGTCGAAACGAAGGACTAGAACCATGTCCGCTGGGGAGTCGATTGGCCCAATCGGACCTCTGTTACGGTATTAAAAGCGTCTGTCTCGGCGGTGAATCCGATGTAACGGGACGATGGGACTTTCCCGAAATCCATTCCGCTTCAATGAAGCCGCTGCCAGAAGTCCGTCGGCGGTTGAGAGGGGAGCGGTCGCGTTCGGTCGCACTGCTTCGTTGTCGGACACGATTGAGTGGCCGCCGATGTTCACTGGGCCCTCTGTACCGATTACGAGTGGTATTAAATTTACTACAGGATGTCTTTAGCCGACCAACCTAGTAAAGGAGTCATGAACCTGCTTTCCGAGAGACGACACTGAATATTCGCTTAACATCCTTTGATCTACTTCGTCGCTTCCTTCCTCTACCTTCGTTATCGCCTGATTGAGATTCTCGTGCTCTGCAATCTGCAACCGAGTCTCGGAAATTTCGAGATGTGGGAGGATACCGATCGGCGGTGCTACTACGCTACAAGAGCAAGACAAAGCTTCAAAAACTACCGTAGGGTATGATTCCATCCTCGAAGTCAGTATGAGGGAATCGCTTGCTAACAGTACCTTGATTACATCCTCATGAGGCACCGCCCCGAAAAAGTGGACACGATCGTCCAGTCCCTCTTCGTGCACGAACTGTTCGACTCTCTCTTTCTTGTCACCATCACCAATATAAATCAGTTCGTAATCAGGCGGTAGTTCCGAGAGAGTACCGGCTGCAATTTCTGGTTGCTTGATATCTACGAACCGGCCAACGAAGGTGATAATCTTTGAATCCGCATTGATCGCGGCCTCTTCCGACAACCACTCTCGATAAGTCTCGGATGATCTGTTCTCCGAAACGGAGAGAACTGTATCCGAGTTGACCACTCCATGGGCTACCTGAACGTCAGAACCTGAGTTATAACGTTTCGCGACTTTTGCGATTTCTGGGTTTCGACAAAGGATCACATCTCCCAGAAAGTAGCGCATATTTATCTGTTCAAAGATATATAGTGGGTTTTTGAAACTCTTCTTTTCCGGATTTAGAGACGGTGTATAGGCGATAAAAGACACTACTGGGATACGAAATAATGCTGCGGAAATCGATGCTACCGGGTGGAAAAAGTGGTTAGTTGAATAAATAACGTCCACGTCTTCGTTCCAGAGATAAGATAGTGTAGCCAAAAGGAGGCCCACCGTGGCGATTATACGGCCGACTATATTTGGAATCGAATTGATCTCGTGATCGTAAAAGAGTGGACGGACAGGACGCCGAATTGTAGCACCCTGATGTTGCTCCTCTCGACTGGTATTTCCATTTCTAAACGTCAGTACTGTGACCTTGTTTCCTTCCTTTGCAACCGTTGAGGCGACGGCAGTATCGGTAAATGCTCCACCAGAGGTTTTCGGGTAGAAGTCCTCGGAAAGCATCAACACGTGGGGTTGACCGCCCTCAGTCGACAAACTCATTTGTATCCGAGAGCCTCTAACCGGTCCTCGATCTCGTCCGACGTTTCTACATCTCGGCCCTCTCCGTCAGCAGTTTGTGAGGGCTGATCGCGACTGAATTGCTCAACCCGCTCCAGAAGTAAAACAGCCTGTTCGTTCCCGGAATCTCTGCGAGGATCTTGCTCCCCCGGATCGTTTTCACAGTCGTAGACAGTCTGCTCCACGATCTCCTCAGTTTCGATATCGCGTTTGAGCAGTACCTTCCACCGCTTTCCACGAGCTGCGAACCGACGAATTCCCTTGTCCTCGTCTTCGCCGGTCGCGCTCGCGAAGACGTGGTCTTCCCGGTCGGGGATCTCGAACCCACTTGACTCTCGACTAGTCACCAGTGGCGTCCCGGTATCGCCACCGAAGCTACCATCCACCTGATCAAGAATCGTCGGGACAACATCGAGAGTGCTCACTGGGTTGTCTACGTCCATCACGGAGCTACCCGGCGGGCTGACGAACAGTGGGACGTGAAGTAATGTATCGTGGAGATAGCGCGGATGCGTGTAGTACCCGTGTTCGCCGAACGCGTCGCCGTGGTCTGCAGTGACGATGACCACCGCATCCTCCAGCCGATCGCGCTGTTCGAGTTCGTCGAAGAACGACTCCAGCTTCCCGTCCAGATACCGGATCTCGTCGTCGTAACTATCGCGCAACAGTTGCTGTTCCTCGTCGGTGATCGAGTCGGGCTTCTTCCAGGACCGACGATACAGCGATTCGGCCTCCCTGGCCGACAGCTCGCGTTCGGCGTAGTGGCGCTTGGGAGCGTGGTACGGCCCGTGCGGGTCCATGTAGTGATTCCAGAGGAAGACCGGGCCATCCGCATCGCCGAGCCAGTCGAGTGACCGCTCGTTGATCTCGGGAGCGCGAGCGTAGTACTGCCCACCGCGATTCAGCACAAATCTATCGAGGGCCTGCTGTGCGAGTGCGATGATCTTGTTCTGCCCGAGCACGAGATCGTCGTAGAACTCGTCGAATCCTGCGCCGAAGCCGTACGCCCGGGAGAGATACGGATTCGAGTGAAACCCCCCCGTGGTGTAGCCTTCGGCCCGAAGGCGACCTGCCAGTGTCTCCTCCTCGGGGACTTGCGTGAATCCGTTCGCGGCGAACTCGGACGGCCGCTTCCCGGACAGCAGCGGCGGCATGGCCTCCCGGGTATGAGAGCTCACGGAGAACGCGTTCGAAAACGAGATGGTACGATCGGCCAGGGAGTCGAAGAACGGCGTCTCCCGGTGGTGGCCGTGACACGAGAGATGATCGGCCCGCAATGCGTCGATCGTGAACAGGAATATATCTGGCCTGTCGGACATTCTGCTTAGGTTACCGATCCGCACGCGGTGGTATAAAGACTCCTTCTCGCGCAAATGCTAATCCTCATACGAGGGCGGACATATTATCGCGTGTGAACGTCGCCTATCTCACGCCTGTCGTCTATCCGTTCGTGAAGGGTGGTGTGGAGAAACGGATCCACGAGGTGGGGACACGACTTGCTGACCGCGGTCACGACATCACTATCTACTCGCGACACTGGTGGGACGGGCCGGAGACGATGACCCACGAGGGCATGACGCTCCGGGCGATCGGCCCCGCGGGTGAGATCTACGCCGACGGCGACCGGCGCTCGATCCCGAGCGCACTCGGCCTCGCGGCTCGGTCGCTGCCCGCTGTGCTCCGTAACGATCACGACCTCCTCGTGACGCCGGTCGCGCCGTACTTCCACGTCTCGACGGCGAAACTCGGGACGCTTCTCGGGCGAACACCGCTCGTCGTGACGTGGCACGAAGTGTGGAGCGACTACTGGCTCGATTACATGGGACAGCTCGGCCGGGTGGGAGACCTCGTCGAACGCGTGACGGCGAAAGTCCCGTGTCACCCGGTTACGCCGTCGGAGATGACCGCGGAGCGGTTGACTCGGATCGGTCCCTCTCGTGACGAGATCGATGTCATTCCGAACGGGATCGACACGGCATCGATCCGTGACGTTCCGACGGCGACGGACGGCTACGACGTGCTCTACGCTGGGCGGCTCATCGAGGACAAGAACGTCGACATGCTCCTCGACGCATTCGACCGAGCTGACCCCGACGCTACACTGGGGGTCATCGGCGACGGACCGATGCGCGACTCGCTGGAGGCACACGCGAGCGCACTCGACTGTTCCGACCGGGTCACGTTCCTCGGATTCCTCGAAGAGTACGAAGACGTGCTCGCACAGATGCGGGCCGCGCCGCTGTTCGTCTCGCCGTCGTTCAGGGAGGGATTCGGGATCACGCTGCTCGAAGCGATGGCCTCGGACTGCACCGTGATCACGGTAGATCATCACTTCAGTGCGGGGAGCGAGGTGGTCGGCGACGCCGGTTTCGTCACCGAACCGACTGTCGAGGGGATCACGGATGCGCTCGAACGGGCGATAGACGGGGAGCGCCCACCGCAGAACCCGGTCGAAGCGGCGAGAGAATACGACTGGGACCACGTCGCCGACCGGACGGAGTCCTGTTATACCCGAATCGTGAACTCCTGACTGTCCTCGCGGAGTCGGGACGATCCTTCGGTTCTTATTTAGGAACTCCCCCCCTTTCGTGAGATGTCTCTCGAAGGTCGATATCGCATGAGCCTCACCGGTCGCCGACGCTTCGTCCAGGGCAATCTCGTCTGGCTCCTCGCCACAGCGTTAGCGCTCGTGCTCCTCGACGCGCTCACGCTGGAACTGTTTTTCGTCGTCGCGCTGATCGGCTTTCTCGTCACGCTCGAACTCGCCACTCCGGTCTCGGTCACCCCGCGTTGGCGCCGACGCCTCCGCTGGATCGTCGCGGTCGGCCTGCTCGTCTTCGGCTATATCGTCGTCCGCAGAATCCTCGTAATTCTCCCGCCGGGTGTTCTGCCATGAGAGCGCCCTGGGAACGCGTCTCCTACCCGCGCGCCCTCCTGGTCACCCTCGCCGCAGTCCTCGCTATCGCGCTCCTCTACGGCGGGCTCACGTCCACCACGGCCTTCGGCGCGTACAACTCGGCGTGGGACGGCGCGAGCGAACTCCGCGATCTCTCGAACAGCCAGAACGCCGAGACGGCGCTCCTGCAGAACACGACGACCTACGCCGACCACTCGCCCAACGGCTCTGTCGCGTTCGTCCTCTCGCCCGACACCGAGTACACTCCGCGAGAAGCCGACCGCGTCGAGCGGTTCGTCCGGAGGGGCGGCACGCTCGTCGTCGCCGAGGACTTCGACGCGCAGTCGAACGCGCTCCTCGACAGCATCGGTGCCGAGGCCCGCTTCGACGGGGCCCTCCTCCGGGACGAACGCAACCACGACACGGCGCCCACTCTCCCACTCGCCGAGAACCTGACCGACCACCCCTACACCGCGACCGTTGACCGACTCACGCTCAATCGCGGGACGCCGGTCGAACCCGGAAACGCCACCGTCGTCGCGACGACGAGCAACTACAGCTACCTCGATGCGAACCTGAACAGCCAGCTTGACGACGCCGAGACCATGCAAAAGTACCCCGTCGCCGCCGTCGAGTCGCTCGGCGCGGGCGATGTCGTCGCCATCGGCGACCCGAGCATCTTCATCAACGCGATGCTCCAGCGGCCAGGCAATCAGGCGTTCGCGAGCGCGCTCGTCGCGGCCCACGACACCACGCTGGTGGACGTGTCCCATCTCGACGCGCTCCCGCCGCTCGTCCGCGCGCAGTTCGCGCTCAGGAGCGCGCCGCTGCTCCAGATCACCGTCGGCTTCGGGCTCGTCCTCCTCGTCACGTACCTGAGCGAAGCCGCGGCGCTCACCAGAAACGTCCGCCGGCGACTCACGCCGGACGGACGCAACCCCGCACTCGACGCGCCCGTCGACCCCGAAACAGATCGGGAGGCGGTCGCGGCGTGGGTTCGCGAGCGCCACCCCGACTGGGACGCCGGTCGGGTGCGGCGGGTAACGGACAGGGTTATGGCCCGCACCTCGGAAGGACAACATGATGACTGACCCGTCGGACCTCTACGCCGCCCTGGAGGAGGAGATCGGGACTGTCCTGATCGGCCTTGAGGACCAGGTTGGTTTGCTGACTATCGCGGCGCTGACGCGTGGACACGTCCTCCTCGAAGGCGTTCCGGGCGTCGCGAAGACCTCGCTGGCCAACGTCTTCGCGCAGGCGACGGGGCTGGAGTACAACCGCGTCCAGATGACGCCGGACATTCTCCCCGCGGACATCACGGGGACGAAAGTGTACCGCGAAGAGACCGGCCACTTCGAGGTCCAGCGCGGTCCCGTCTTCTCGAACGTCGTCGTCGCCGACGAGATCAACCGCGCGACGCCGAAGACCCAATCGGCTTTGCTGGAAGCGATGGAGGAAAACCGGGTGACCATCGAGGGCGACACCTACGACCTTCCGGACCCGTTCATGGTCATCGCGACGCAGAACCCCATCGAGATGGAGGGGATCTTCGAACTCCCCGAGGCCCAACGGGACCGCTTCCAGCTGAAGGTCTCGGTCGACCTTCCCTCGAAGGAGGACGAACTCGCGCTGGTCGATCGGTTTCACGATGACCCGACACTCGCGCCGGAGGACATCGAGCAGGTCATCACGCACGAGGAGTTCCGCGCGGCGCGCGAGGCTGTCGCGGATGTCCATGTCGACGACAGCATCGAGGAGTATATCGTCGACCTCGTCGATCGGACCCGCGAACACGCGGACGTGGACCACGGCGCCTCGCCGCGGGCGACGCTCGCTTTCCTCAATACCGCCAAAGCTCGCGCGGCCATCTTCGGCCGCGACTACGTCATCCCCGACGACGTGAAGGCGATGGCCGAACCGATCCTCATCCACCGGCTCATCCTGAGTACCGAAGCGGAACTCGGTGAGGCCGACCGGGCGGCAGTCGTCGAAGACATTCTCGACTCGGTCGTCCCGCCCGGTGGCGAGGAGTCTGACCCTGATCTCGACGGTGACGCCGAGGAAATCGAACAGGACTGAACATCACGCGGCAACGGGGCAAAACGGTGACGAGTACTCTATGAGGCCCGCTTTGCGGTTCCGATCACGTCGAATCGCCGATCTTCCGGAACAGAATCTTCCCGCAGTCCGCGCAGTTCAGTACCTGATCTCCCTTGTGTTGTCCAGTAGTTGTCTCTGTCCCACAGTCGTCACACTCCACCTCGGCGTCGATCATGTGCGCCGGTATATAGTTCTCGACCGCTCAATATTAATGTTACTAACCTGTCCGTTTTCCCGGGTACGAACGCGTATCTGCAGTGCATCTGGAGAAAGACGCCAGTGCTACTGCGCCCGGCATGTCCGGTTACCTACTGCGTCGAGTCGTGATCGTCTCCCCACCGGTAGGTGAGCAGGAAGTTATCGCGGCCGTCGGTGACGGTGTCGATATCGACGCTCACCGCCTCGTCCAGTACGCGAGCCAGCGCGACGGCATACAGCGATGCGACAGGATTGTCGAAACGGTCGGCGGGACCGTAGACCGTCTCGCCGATACCGACGGTCAGCCGGCCGGCCTCGCTGTCGTCGATACGCGCGTTGTCGAGGAGTTCGAACTGTTCGACGAGCGCGTCGCTCACCTGCTCGGCCAGCGGCCCGGGCCGCTCGGCAGGGTCGCCCGGGAGCGACTCCAGCAACGATTCGTAGAGGGGAGTCCCTGTCGGCGTGAACGTCGCGCCGCGGCCCCCCTTCTCGGCGGGCACGACCAGTGAATCCGCGAGGGCATCCCCGTCCGGGAGTTCGTAGTCCTCGTACTGCGGGACGAACAGTCGCACTCGGTCGCCACTCTCGCCGACCGGGACGTAGACGCGCTCGTCCGCCAACCCGAGGTCGGCGACCAGTTCGGTCCGGTCGCCGGCCATCGTGTCGTAGACGCTCTGACTCACGTCCGCGGCGATGAACTGTTCCGGCGTCAGGTAGAACGTGAGCAACCCGCCGAACAGCCCCGTCGCACCCAACACCAGCAACACGTCGCGCAGACTCGGGACGAGCGCGGCGCTGGCGACGCCGACGACGCCCAGCGCGGCGAGCCCGATCGCCGTCCGCCGGTACTGGGCCGTCCGCGCCCGTTCGTAGGTCGCACGCAGTTGCCGATTCCGTTCGCGGAGTCGCTCGAGTTCGACGACGAGGTCGTCGTGGGAGCGCTCGGGTGCATCCGTTCGGTCGTCCGGGCCCGCCGTCCCCTCGCCTGGAGACGCGTCCGTCCCGTCGCCGAGGGGGTCCTCACGACTCATCTGTCTCACCGAATTCGGAGAGGGCGATTAAATCCAGGGATACGAACCCGACGGCGCTCGCGAGCAGGACACCGAGGACGGCCAGCCACAGGATACCCGTGAGACCGTACGTCACGGCCGCGACGGCGCCGACGAGCGCCAGCGAGACGACCACCGCGAGTGCGTCCCGCAGTCGGCTCCCCGTGATCGTCGTCGTCACTAGGAGGCCGCCCAGGGCGACCATCGGCAGGGCCGTCGACGCGAGTGCTGCCTCGGATGGAACGAGCGCCACTACAGCAAACTGGCCAATGACAAACACCGCGACGTTCGGCAGGACGACCCAGGCGAGCGCGAGCAGGACTGTCACGGCCACGCCCGGGACGCCCGCGACCCACCAGAACGCGGCGCCGACGGCTGCGAAGACGACGAGATCGGCCCCCGAGCGCCAGCGGTCGTCCGCCCAGCTCGGGGTCGCGGACCGCTTGTCGGTTCTCTCCGACCGGGTGTCGCCCACCGTCGAACTCATCGGCTCCTCCCTTGGGCCGGTCGGTCCCGACCGGGCGCATTCGCGAGTACGGTTGAGAGCCTGTCTGCCGGTCCCACCTCGAAGGCGTTCACGTCCGACAGCGCGGCTAGGCCGCGGCGGAATTCCTCGAAGTCCACGTACGCGTCGTAGGTCGCATCGAAGTCGCCGAGCCCCCCTGGTTCGAACAGCGCCGTCGGCGTCAGGAAGACGAGGACAGGCCCGCGTTGTCGAGCGACCTTGACGGCTTCGCGCACTTCGGTCCGGTTGGTATCGTCGGTCACCACGACAGTCCACAGCGCCCCGCCAGACTGCTGTGTCGTGGTTTCGACGGCGCGAAAGAGCGGCCGGTCGCTAATCGTCCGAACGTACGCGTCCGGTCGCTCGAAGAATGGTCGCAGTTGCGTCGCGAACGCTGACTCCTCGTCGGAGAGCCGCTGACGCGTCGTCCGCACGCGATCCGGGGCCGTCGGCGTCGGCACGGTGTCGGTCCCGGCGTGGATCGCCCCGGCCCGGTCGGCTGCCGCCGTGGTCTTCCCCACTGCCGCACTCGCTGATGCCCCTATCCCGTCACTGTGTGACGGATTCGTCTCACGTCGCTGCTCACTGCGTCCGCTCGCCGATCCCGTCGGGTCGAGGGCGTTCAAGTGACGCCGGATCTCCCGGATGTGGTCCAGGTCGGCTCGCGGTTCGAACACGCCCGTCACCCCGTCGTCACCGACGGTGTGACAGCCGATCCGGTCGGCGGAGTCGCTGGCGTGCTCAACGAACGCGAGGGCGACGTGACGAGCGTAGTCGAGCTTCCCCTCACTGAGCGGCCCCGTCGACATTGCCGCGCGGTGGTCGACAAACAGCTGTGTCTCGCGGTCGGTCCGGCTCGTGAACTCACGGACGTGCGTCTCGTTCATCCGGGCCGTCGCCTTCCAGTCGATCCGTCGGAAGGCGTCGCCAGCGACGTACTTTCGCACCTCCGTCGGCTCGATTCCGCGGCCCGATCGCCCGGTTTCGTGGTCGCCAAAGCCTGCAGCGACCGGGTCACCGCCCTCGCCCACGTGGACGGTTCGCGGTCGCCGCGGTTCGACGGTAACCGTTGGCGTGGCGGTATCGGGAACCACTGTCTGCTCGAACAATCCCAGCTGGTCGCGGACCGTCACCGTCGGCGGATCGAACCGAAAGGTCCCAGCGACAGGCCACTCGAACTCGTACGTTCCCGACGCCTCCGTCGCCCGCCCGTCCAGCTGTAGGGGTTCGACGCTGCCGTCGGCGCCCACCGGTACCTTGGGTTCGATGCGAAGGTTCAGCGAGTGTGTCGGCACCACCCGCGCAGTGACGGTGAGAAACGTGCCCGCACCGGTCACCGTCCGCGTTGCCGACGCGGACTGGGTGAGCTCCAGCGCATCCGCACCAGCTTGGAGTACTCGCAGAAAGCGGTACTGCTGGGCAATCAACCACGCGCAGACGCTGCAGACGCCGACGAGGAGGGCCGGTCGACTGACGACGATGGCCCACCCGCCGGCCGCGGCTGCGAGCGCTGCGAGTACCCAGAACCGATTCGTCGGCCGCATTAGATTTCCCCTCGGAGCCTGTACAGTTGAGCGTACTGGTCCGGTCGGTTTCGATCCGTGGCCCGCCTGCGGCGACCCTCAACAGGTGGAGCACCGAGCGCCTCAGGGCGTGACCCCGAGACAGCTGACTTGAAATGTAAACGGAACTGCTTTAGGCGTCTCTCGACACCATTCGGAACGGACAATGGCCGGTCGATCGCGAGCGCTCGTTCTCGGCTGCCTCGCACTCCTCGTCGCTGGCTCGCTTCCCGTCTCCGGGGCACTCGTGGCCGGTGCTCCGACGGCTGACGACCGAGTCACTCGCGGTGACGGCCCGCAACTCACGCATCTCGGTGGCGATAGCGGCGGGCTTGCCGTGCAGGCCAACAACACGACCCGCCAGCACGACAACCCGGCGAACATCTCCGAAGCGGGCGACCTCCTCGGCGTTCGCGACTGGTTGTCGAACCGCATGCTCCAAGGACTCTCGACGGGGGCTATCCAGCTCGACCAGGGCCAGTACGAGCAAGCGCAGTCGGTGCTCGGCGACGAGTTCGGCGCCCGACTCGACCAGTATGTCGACGTGGTCGGCGAGACCGACACCGAAACCGACGACGATAACGCCGACCCGTTCGAACGCACCCGAGACGCCCAGCGCAACCTCACTGAGACCGTTCAATCCTACGACGAGACCTATGAGGCGTATCAGGACGCGGTCGAAGCCGACGACGAAGCAGCGGCCCGAGAACGCGCCCGTCGACTCCAGCGACTCGCCACGGACGTGCGCCGACTCAACCGGACCGTTATCGGCGGGTACCAGCGCCTCGAAAACCAGTCGGGCGCAGACCTCGGTCGAGCGACCACGAGCGTCGAAAACGTCACCGAGAACGTCACCGAACGCCAGCGGGAAGTCGACGAGGCGCTGTTCACCGGGACCGCGCTCGCTCTCTCGTCCGACTCGGCGACGATCTCCTACAGCGACCCACTGCGCGCGAGCGGGCAACTGACTACGGACGCCGGCGAGCCGGTGGCCGACCGCGAGATCCGCGTGCGGATCGCTGGCCGGGATCGAACCGTCCGAACCGACGGCGACGGGCAATTCCAACTCACCTTCCGGCCGCGGACAGTCCGGATTGACCGCTCGTCGCTCACCGTCCGATATGTCCCGGCCAACGAGTCTCCGTATCTCGCGTCGAACGATAGCGTCGCCGTCGACATCGAACAAGTGACCGCGACCCTCTCCGTCGAGGAAGCGAGCGAACAAGCGGCCTTCGGCGACCAAGTCGAGGCGACCGCGCGGCTCGCGCTCGATGGGCAACCGGTTCGGGGCATTCCCCTCCGGGCGACTATCGGATCCGCGCGGCTCGGTAGCTCCGTCACCGCGGAGACGGGGACGGCGTCGACGAGCGGTACGCTCCCGGCGACGGTCCCCGCGGGGAATCGTTCCTTGACGGTGTCGGCTGGCGGGCCG
The DNA here is from genome assembly GCF_013415905.1 of Halosimplex pelagicum. Lineage (GTDB taxonomy): Archaea > Halobacteriota > Halobacteria > Halobacteriales > Haloarculaceae > Halosimplex > Halosimplex pelagicum. Next base: position 1,360,781 of record NZ_CP058909.1, read on the forward strand.
AACATGGCGGTCACGGCGGATCCGGTTTCCCGGCCGATTTCGGTCCGGTCTACCGGGACGAACCTCACCGTCGCCGCCGAGCAGTCGCCCGGCGACACGCTCGCGGTCGAGGGCACGCTGACCACGACCGACAGTCGACCGGTCGGTGAGCAGCCCGTCGAGGTTGCGGTCGGCGAGGCAGTCACGGAGACCGTCCGAACAGGAGCGGACGGGTCGTACGCGCTCGCAGTCGACGGGAGCCAACTCGGCGTCACTGGGAACGCGACCGTCACCGTCCGCGCGCGGTTCGACGGAGCGGACACTAACCTCGACAACGCCTCGGCAGCGACGCGCTTCACTTACCGGAATCGGACAGCCCTCGGCACCGGGACGGGCGACGGCTCCAGCCCACTCCCGTCGAATGTATTCCCTGGTGAGGGCCCGATATCATCCGTCGCGCTCGGCGGCCTCGCGGCACTGCTCGTCCTGTTCGTCGTCCTGCTCGTCCTCCGACGCCGGTACGCGGACGGCGGCGGATCGTCGACGGACGCGGCATCGGGAGACGATCCGGACGACGCGACGGGGGTAGGGCCGACGGCCGCGGCCGACGCATCGGCCGCCGAACCCGCGGATGAAATCTCGGCGGCGGACGGACTCGACTTCGGGCCTGCCGAGTCGTTCCTGGCGGCCGGCAACACGGCGGCGGCCGTCCGCTACGCGTACCAGCACTTCCGCGGTCACGTAGCCGAGGATGTCGGTGCTCCGGAGTCCGACACGCACTGGGAGTTCTTCGAGCGCTGTCGCGCGAACGGGATGGACAGTGACCAACTCAATGTGATCCGCGACCTCGTGGAGGCCTACGAAGCAGTCGAGTTCCGTCCCGGCCCCGCCGACCCGGACGCGGACGCGCTCCTCGCGGCGATCGACGCGAAGTGGGCCTGATGGCGGAGCAAACTGTGACAGTGCGGTGTTACGCGGCTGTGTTTTCGTAACGGAATGAAACGAACGCCGTTACGTGCAACTGGTGTTACGTTACGGTAGTGTGACACCATCGGAGCGAACCGTTACGCGGTCACGTTCACCCAGAGGTGAACCTCTCGATACGCGTTGTCGATGCTGGGTTCCTCGGGTGGCGACCCTCGATAAAGCAAGAACAGCAGGCGCAGGTCCTGTCCCTCGAAGGTGGGCGCCACAGTGTAGCGATTGTGCCACGACTCGTTGTGGCCGAGTGTTGTGCTGAACGTGGCGAGTCGTTCCGAACGCTCTACCGTCGAAGAGACCGGAGCCGTTGCCGTCGAGGAATTCGACGACCGTATGACTGCCGACGAACTGTTCGCCATGCGCACCCGCTGGAGTTGAGAGACGACAGTGTAATTCGTCCGCTCGTGTTCCTGGTTGCCGATGCCGACCACCAGCGGGCGTCCTTCGTCGACGGTGAACTCCGTGGGGTAGTTGTCGGCGACCAGCTCGCCGTCGTCGTCCTCGGTGAGCAGATAGAACTCGGAGAACTGCTCGCCCTGCTGGGGGACGAGCACGGCGTAGCCGACGCTCGACGTGGCCAGGAGGACGCTCGCGACGAGTGCGACGTTCAACACCGCGTCGGTCCGCGTCGCCGGCGCGAACAGTTCCGCGCGGCCGGCGGCGACCCACTCGCGGTACGGAACCCGGAAGCGTTCCTCGATGGGGAGGTCCCACCGGCGATAGGCCGCGACGGCGACCGCGACGATGGTAAAGCCGCTCAGACTGAGGAGGATCGGCACCAGCCGGATGCCCCAGGGCGTGAAGTTGAGCACGAGCCCGATCAGGGGGACGATGGCGATGCTCAGCCCGAACGAGAGGGCAACGCGTTCGAGGCCGTCGATACCGCGGTCACCCGCAATCTCGTCGTCGGCGACCTCGTCGTTCGCGGTCCGGTCCTCGTCGTCGAACAGTAGGGGCGTGACGCTCCGCTCGGGGAACAGCGCCGCCACGAACGCGTAGCCGGGAACGAAAAGGACGAACGCGAGGCCGAAGACGACACGTACCGGCGTCTCCCGAATCACCGGTGCGAGCGCGGCCACGTCCGTCACGGCGACGACAGCGAGCGCGGCCGCGAGGTCAGCCGGGAGCTGTCGGATTCCGCGGTGCAACCCGAGGGCTGCCCGCGTGAGTGGATTGTGGCTCCCGTCCGCGCCGGCCAGTTTGTCGTCCACTATCGGCCGTAGGCCCGCTGATCACAATAAGCCTGCTCCTCCAGTCAGAGCGGCATCGGTGTCGCCGGCCCCCTGTAGACTCACCGAAACACTCACCTGAGCCCCGGCGAAACGGTCCCGACAGACCTTGCGATGAGTTACTCCCGGGTATTGCTCGTCCGCTGGTCGCGCCGGGACGTGCTCGCGGTCGTCGCGCTCGCGGCGGTCGTCGCCTTCCTCACCGGCGCCGCGCTGTTCTACACCGCCGCAAAGGACCGCCCGACCGATCTGGCCAGCGAGTACCAGCCGGCCGGCGACATCCGGGAGTTCGCGTCCGTCGACCGCGCCCGCCGAGCGAGCGGCGACGACGCGCTCGTGCTCCCGTTCGCGACGCTCGAGTCCGGCCGACTCGTCGTCGGCGTCACGCCCGCGGACCGACGGCGGGCCGGAGACCTTGGTATCGTCGTCCCGACCCCACCCGACAGCGGCCTCGCCAGTCCCTCGCCCGGGGCGCCGTCGACGACCGTCCGTCACGACGGGGAGCGGACCGCGTTCACCGTCTCGCGAGTGGGCGACGGTGGGCTCTTCCCCGACCGGTGGTACGTCGCTCGGCCGGGCGTCGTCGAGACGCTCGGCCCGTCGGGCGCGCTCGTCGTCGAGCCGCCGACTAGTTCGACAGGGAACAGCGACGACTCGGTCCACGCCGCCGAGTCGACGACGGTCCTCCGGGGAACGCTCCTGTTTTTCGAGCGCGGGACCGAGCAGGTCCTCCGCGGATTCGGACTACTGATCGCCGCCGCGGGCGTCCTTGCCACGGTCACGGTCACGAGCGTCGTCGGGATGACCGTCACCGACCGCATCGAGACGATCCAGGTCGTCCGCGCGACCGGCGCGACCCCTGCTCGGGTGCTCGGGCTGTTCGCGACTCGCGGCCTGTTGCTCTCGCTGGCGGCTGTCATCGTTGGGTTCGCGGTCGGCACGGTCGTCAGTTCGCTTGTCACCTCGGTCGCCGTCTCGGCCGGTCTCTCGACGACCTTGACACCCCGGGTGTCAGCCGACGCGGCCGCGTTGCTCGCGGTCACGTACCTCCCCGTACTCGCCGTCGGATTCGTCGCCGGTGCCGCGGCGGCGTTCCCGGCAGTCCGACGGCCGCCCGCGGCGCTCACTTACCCGTCGGGCAGTGATGGGCGCTCCTTGCTCGGGCGGCGACTCGGCGTCGGCCTGCCCGCCCCCCTCCAGCCCCGCGTGCTCGACTGGCGGGCCGCCGTTCCCACGGCGGCGACGATTGCCGTCTTCGCGACGCTCGTCCTGCTGGTCCTCTCGGGCGGTGCCGTGGCCGGCCCGCTCGCGGGCGGATCGAGCGCGACGGTACTGGAGTCGGGCGCGATCCACCCGATCGCCAGCAGCGTGCCCCAGTCACACGCCGATGCCTTCCGGGACGCGGGGATCGCTGCGAGCCCGGAGATCTTGCTGTTTGGCGTCATTGACGACCGACCGACGATCGTCAGAGGCGCCCGTTACGACGACTTTGCGGCGGTCACGGATGCCGAACTGCGTCGCGGTCACCCCTCCCGAGAGCGCGACGAGGCGATGGTGGGGAGCGACCTCGCACGCACACACGGCCTCGCGGTCGGCGATACGGTGGTCGTCGGGAGCGGGCTGCACCCAACGCTCGAACGCGTCACGGTCGTCGGCCGCTACGACGCGCCCGGCGCCTACGACGACCAACTGCTCGTGCCGCTCGCAGCCGGCCAACATCTCTCGACCAGAGACGATGGGTCGGTCAACTTCGTCCGCCTCGAACGCGCTCTCGGCGACGATGCGCCGGCCGAAGGGGTGCAGGTCCTCGATGTCACCGTCGACCGGCCGGTGACGACGCCGACGGTCGGTGTCAACGTTTCGCTCGTCAACGTGGCCGACGAGGCGGCGACACGAACGCTCGCGGTCACGCTCGGCGAGGAGCGGCGCACGCGCTCGGTCGCGCTCGACCCGAGCGAGCGACGGGAGATTCGGTTCACGCTTCCCGTCCCGTCAGCGGGAAGTTACCGGCTCTCGGTCGGAAACCGCAGCCAGACAGTGACGGTCCGGTCGCCCGGCGCGCTCCTCATCCAGGGACTGCCCGACGCGGTCCCCCCGGGGAGTTCCCCAGTCGTTCGGGTGCGGACGGTCGCCGGCGCGCCCGCCGCGAACGCGACGGTCGCGGTCGGGAACCGGACGGAATCGGTCGGTCGGGATGGGCGGGTCCGCGTCCCGTTCCCGGCAGCCGGCGAGGCCACGGTCCGTGCGACGGCGGGCGAGCGGACGGCCGAGCGGACGGTCGCCGTCGACCCGAACGCGACGCGCCGGCTCGGAACGACGGTCCGCGTCCGCCCGCGGAACGTGAGCGAACTCACCGCACCGACAGCGACGGTCCGGCTCTCGAACCCGTGGAACCGGACCGCTCGTCGGACGGTTACCCTTCGTGGACCTGGGACTGCCGACGAGCGGTCCGTCGCGGTCGGCCCGGGTGACTCGACCGCGTGGTCGCTCCCACTCTCGCGCCAACCGCGCGGAGAGTACGCCGTCGCGCTGGCGCTCAACGGCAGCCGCGTCGACGGGACGACCTACCGGGTGGCCGGCGGCGACGGCGTCTCGACGGTTGCACTCCGCAACGCCGATGTCGCGGAGGGGGGTGGGCTGGGCGTCGCGATCGCGACGGTGTTCGGCAATCTACAGGTGATCGTCGGCGCGCTGGTCGCGCTCGCCGGGCTGATGGTGAGCGGCACGCTCGTCGCCTCGCTCGCCCGGACGATCCACGCCCGAGAACGCACGCTGGGGATCTACCGCGCGACGGGCGCCTCACCACGCCGGGTGATCGGACTCCTCTGTCGTGACGGCCTCCTCGTCGGCGTCGTCGGCGTCGCGCTCGGTGTGGCGGCCGGCGCCGCGGCGCTCCTCGTCCTGGCGTCACAGGGGGTGCTCGTCTTCTTCGGGATCGCCGTCGTTCCCGCGTTCACGCCGGGCCGACTGGCCCTCGTCGCCGGCGTCGCACTCGCGCTCGTCTTCGTCGGCGTCCTGGTCCCGGCGATCGCGTTCGTCCGTCGCCCGCCCGCGGCGCTGTTCGGTGGCGACACCGCCAGTGGGGCCGAGGCCGCCGACAGCTCCGAAACCGCGCTCCCCCCGACGGCCGGACTCGACGGGGAGCCCGGTGACGACCGCCGCCGACCGGACGGAGGCGACCCGTGAGGGGTCGCTGGACGCCGCGCCGCACGCTCGCAGCGTTGACGGCAGTCTTCGCGGTCGGGGTCGCCCTCCGCGCGCTCCCGCTGTGGCAGTCGCCACTCCCGTTCAACCCCGACGGGCTCGTCCACGCGCGCAACGTCCACCGGACCGTCCGGACTGGCCACTTTCCACTGTCGATCATGGCCACCGACGACCTGGGATTCGGCGCCCTTCTCGCCGTTGCCCAGTCCGTCACCGGCGTCCGCAGCGTCGCGCTCGCCCAGCCGTTGATCGCCGTCGTCGGAACCGTCCCCGCACTGGTTGCGGGCGCACTCGCCACGCGAACGAGCCGTCACCTCGGCCTGGCTCCCGACCGTGCCCGGTTCGCAGGACTTCTCGCGACCCTCCTGCTCGCTGTTGAGGGGATCTACCTCTATCGGTCGATGCCTGTCGACGAGCAGACGCCGGGGCTCTCCCTGCTCGCGATCGCCGTCGTCTCCGTCGTCGCCGCGCTCTGGTCGGACGACCGGCGCTGGTTCCTCGTCGCACTACCCGCGCTACTGGTCGTCCCGCCGCTGCACAACCTCGAAGGGTTCGTCCTCGGACTCACCCTGCTGGTCCTCGCCGGGCTGGCGGCGCTCCCGCGGACCCGAAGCCAAGTCCCCGCGTCCGCGGCACTCGCGCTCGCAGTCGGGTTCTGGGGGTACTTCGCGGCCTATAACATCGGCCTTGCCCGGCTTACGACGGCGCAGCTCACCCAGACCGGCCGCCTCACGGCCGCACCCGGGCTGCTGGTCGCGTGGCTGATCCTCTGTTTCACCGTCGTCGCGCTCGTGTCGCGCTCGCGCCCCCGTACGCAACGGGTCCTGCTCGCTGCCCCGTTCCTGACGCTGTTCGCTCTGTTGGCGGTCAACGCCGTCTCCCCAGTCTTCCCAGGAACCCCCACGACGACGCGTGGGACCCTTCTCCCGGCGCTCCCTTTGCTCGTGCCGATACTCGTCGCCGTCTGGGCGTACCCGTTCCTCCATCGAACGACCGAATCGAACGTCGCCGTGGTCGCCCTTGCCGCGGGGCCGCTTGCACTGATCGGGTTTGCCCTCTCGGCCGCGCTGACGCCGGCGTATCTCGACACGGCGGTTCGAACCCACTGGTTCCTGCACCTCCCCGTGTTGGCGCTCGCCGCGGTCGGGTGTGCCGTCGCCGTCCGGTCGGTCGCTCCCGACCGACGGCGCGTCCGAACGCTCGCCGTCTGCGCTCTTGTCGTCGCCGTCGCGGTCAGTATCCCCGTCGCATTCGCCGGGCTCTCGTTGCACCCCTACAAGGGGGTAACGACGACCGGGGAGTTTACCGCCTCGACGTTCGCCCACGACCACGTCGAGGGCCCGTGGACGAGTGACAACCACCTCGTCAGGATCACCAACTACCACTCGACGAATGTCTCTGGGACCGAGACGCCGCTGTACGACTGGATCACTAATCCCGATGCGCTACCACCGAGCTGTCCCGTCGTAACCAAGGACTCGTGGGTGACCGTCGGCGCTCAGTTCTTCCCTCAGCCTCCAGCCACAGTTGCATCGGATCGATTTCGGTCGTTACATCACGGCTCTCACCGAGTCTATCACGGCGGGTCGACCCAGACGCTAACTGTCCTCAAACCACGTCGAGTGTCGAGAAGTCAGTGTTAGGATCTCTCTCGGGCTATCGGGTCGTCCACTCTCCTCCCTGATATTCGATCACAGTATCGAACAACTCGGCGAGTGTCGCAATCGTCTGTTCGTCGTGTGCGCGTCGGTCCATATGGTAGTGTCCGATGGCGCCGATCTCCTGGCATCGATCGGTGAGGACACGGAGGAATTTGAACGCCTGATCGAGATCGACGTACTGTAAGAGTGCGGACACGGACTCGAAACAGATGACGACTTGCCGGTCGGACGCTGTTTCGGTCCACTCGTCGAGACAATCCGAGACCCGGACGCCCAGCCGAGTGAGGTTCTGTGGTGACGTAACGCGCTCGATTTCTCTATCTGACGAGCTTTCCTGTGCATCTGTCGATGCCGGTTTCGAGCGAGCGTCGGCGTCAACAGTAATGATACGGTTCCGTGCCGGATACGTTCCTACGTGCTGCTGCCACGCCGCGAGATACTCGTCCGGGGACCGGGTGAACAAGACTGAGAGCGCGTTGATTTCCTCCGGCGCCGTCGGCGTCAGTAAGTCTAGACAGACCTGCGTCTGTTCCTCCCGAAGCGACGGGCAGCAGACGAGTACGCTGTCGCCTGGGTGGACACTCATTTCGGCCCGATCGGCGATTATGCACATTATTTCGAAGTTAGAATTACCATTCATTTTCATGTCCATAAGTCTACGTCTACCGGCAGAGTATCCGCGAAACGAGTACATCAAAGCCTAATCAAGGTCAGGAGTCACGACGATCGGTTTGTACACTACCAACGACTATCTAGCGGTGGGTAGCTTAATTTGTAATTCTTACCGGTTCGCAAATCAAGGGCAATACGTACGACTCCCTCTCGAAGATCTATCTCAGAGTGCCATGTGTGGTACCGATCTGTTTCTCCGAACCGGCGAAACAAGCGAGATGAACTCAGCGATACGCTTGTTCATCCCTGGTCTGGGCCTTGTTTAAACGCGTAATTTCTGGGTGTTGAGTGGCGAAACTGAGTTTGATGTTTCTGACAGCGCATTTCAGAATGAGGTCGCGGAACTGTCCGAATCAGATTCGCGCACGAACGGCCTCGTCTGTCGACACTGACCGACTGGCTGACCCACGTCGAAACCAAGCGCGGTCCCTAGAACGTACTGGCAGTGGAACGACCACGACTGGACACTAGCGAATTATGGGGAACAATCGCGTTCACGTGACCAACCTAGTTTCAGCGAACTCGCAAGTTCACAGCCGGGGTAATCGACTGATGGGATTACCCATGGAGGATCTTCGCCGTTCACGGCGGGAAGAAAGTCAATCCGGGGACGCTCCCGGCTCGTCCCGCCCGCGGCGTACGTGGCTGACTCCGGCCGCTACTCCATGTAGCCGAGTTCGGTCAGGCGGTCGGCCACCTCCTCGGAGGGGCCGCCCGCACGGGCGTCCTCGTGGTCGATTGGGGCCTGCGTGCCCACGTCGGGGTCGTCGACGAAGATGTCGAGCACTTCGCCGTCCACGTCGGTCGGGATGTCGACGCCGTGGGCGGCGAGGATCGTCGGCGCGATGTCGCGGATGTCGATCTCGGGGATCTCGCCGCGGGACCGGAAGTCCGGCCCGTCGGCGACGAAGATACCTGTCGGCGTGTTCTCGGCGGCCCAGCGGTCGGGTTCGGTCTGGACGGCGTCACCGCCCATCCCGTCGTTGACGTGGACGCCCGGGCGCTGGTCGACGACCACGTCCGGCCCGATGTCGACGTAGGGCCCGTCGTACACCGATTCGGCGCGGTAGACGCCGGTGAACAGCGGCTCGCCGTTCTCGTCGGTGACCTCCTTCAGGTCGGCGATGAGGTCCTCGCGGACCGACGCCACGTCGAACCGGGGGTTGACGTAGATCGGCCCCTGGCCGCTGGCCAGCGCCTTCGTCTGCTCGGGCACGATCAGTTCCATCTTGCGCTCGCGTTTGGCCCCCGCGCTCTGGGGGACGAGTTCCTGAACGCTCTCGGGGACCGTCTTCGCGAGGACGTCGACGATCCCGAAGCGCTTGGCCACGTCCAGCGCGTTCTCGCGGGTGAGCCCCACCTGTTGGAAGTAGTCCTCGACGCCGCTCGCACGGGTGAGATAGCCGTTCTCGGCGAGCCACTCGTTGACGTAGAACTCCGTCGTCGTCGCCGCCGCGCCGTGGTCGGACATGACCACGAGGTTGGTGTCGTCCAGCTCCGCGAGTTCGCCGAGCCACTCATCGACCAGTTGCCACGCCCGCCTGGTCGGTTCCTCGTCCCAGAAGAAGTGATGCAACACGTTCAGGTAGAACAGCGTGACGTGCGTGAACTCCAGGTCCTCCTCCAGAAAGAGGTCCTTCGCGACCTGTAATCGGAGCTCGAACAGGCGCAGGATCTCCTCGACCTCGGCGCCGCGCTCGTCGTTCGACGAGAGGAGGGGGTCGGGGTGAACCTGATAGTCGTAGCGGTCGGAGAGTTCCGCCTCGAACTCGGGCGGGTGGGTGTAGCCGGTATCGAGCGAGCGGTACTCGCCTTCGACGGCGTCCGGTCCCCCCGAGACCACGTACCCGTCGATCTCCCGGGGTGGATACATCGACGGCATGTTGACGACGGCCGCGCGCTGGCCGTCGGCGTTGAGGTAATCCCACAGCTCGGCGGTCTTGTAGTCGCTGCTGCTCATGATGTCGATTCGCTCGTCGGCGAGGTCGATGCGTTCCCACCAGTAGACGCTATGCTTGCCGGGATTCTTCCCGGAGGCGTAGCACTTCCAGTTCGGATAGGTGACCGGCGGGAGGCAACTGCGGCTGGTCGCGTAGGTGCCCGACTCGCGGAGCGCGGCGAGGTTGGGGAGGAGCCCCTCTTCGATCCAGGGCTCGGTCAGCAGCCAGCTGGCGCCGTCGAGCCCGACAACGAAGGTCCGCGTCATTGTCGGAATCCCGTGAGGCCGGCGGAAATACGTTTCGCACCTCCGAACTTCGGTTCGAGACCGACGACGCCGCGAGCGGTCGTCCTCACCCGTCGCCGCCGCGCGCGAGCAGGTCACCGAGGTCGACGTTCGCAGCGGGGAGCCAGCCGATCACCGCGGGGAGGTAGACGCCGAACGTCCGGTCGACGAGGACGACAACCGGCGCGAGTTCCGGTGCGACGCCGAGCGCGAGGAGGACAGCCGTCGCCGAGACCACCGTGACGCCGACCCCGCCGGGGGTCAGCGGCAGGACGGTCACGCTGTAGGCCGTGACGAGCACGACCGGCAGGAGGGCAGCGGGTGCGACCTCCTCTCTCCGAGGCCCGTGAGCAGTAGCAAGACCCGCAGCCCGAGGAAGACCATCAGGGTTCCCAGCTACCCCAGAACGTAGACCCTGACGACCGCGGGACGGCCGGAGAGTCAGCGGAAGACGCTGGCCGAATCGGCGGTGAACGAGGGCAGCACCCCAGCGAAGTCGGCGAGTCAGCCGCCGAAACGTAGCTCCAAGCTCACGCTGTCTGGTGGAATCATGCGTAACTTAACACGACCGCGGTCGACGGTCGACCGCCGAACCCGACGGTCATGAACCGGATCTACCACCGGAGTTATACCCACGGATCGCGGGATATAAGCGGCAGACACTCGGGGGTACTAACAGGTATGGCAGTCGTTCCCGCCGGGGTCGTCCCCGGAGTCCTCCCCGGGCTCGACAACGAGGCGCTGACGCTGCTGTTCGTCGGCCTGGCCATCGTCGCCCTCCTGTGGGGCTTCGACAGGTACCGGACGACCTTCTCGAAGACGGAGTTCGGCCTCGCGCTCGCGCTCGCGATTGGGCTGCTGACCGTCGGACTTGCGCCCGGCCTGTACGGCGCGCTAGCGACTGCGTTTAACCTCGAGAGCCGGTTCCTTCTCATCCAGATCTTCGCCAACGCCACCTTCCTCTTCCTGATCCTTTATCTCGTGAGCCGGATCGGCGCGACCCGGGCGGTCGTCAACGATCTCACGCGTGAGTTGGCCGTCGAACAGGCCCCACTCGACGACGACCCCGACCGGCGAACGGTGTACGTCGTGATCCCCGCGTACAACGAGGCCGACACCGTCGGCGACGTACTGGACTCGTTTCCCGAGACCGTCCGCGACCACGTCGTGCGGGCGGTCGTCGTCTCGGACGGTTCCGACGACCGGACGCGGCGGGCCGCCGAGGCCCGCAACGCTATCGTCGTCGAACACCCGCTCAACCAGGGCCAGGGCGGCGCGCTGAAGACCGGCTTCGAGATCGCCCGAAAACACGGCGCCGACGTGGTCGTGACGATGGACGCCGACGGGCAACACCCGGTCGACCAGCTTGACGCGCTCGTCTCGCCGGTCGTCGACGGCGATGCCGACTACGTCATGGGATCGCGCTACCGCGGCCGCGACCGCTCGGGTAACTCGATAACTCGCCGCGGCGGCATCCGAGCGTTCACGTGGCTCATCAACCGTCTCACCAGGGCCGACATCACCGACTGCACGAACGGCTACCGTGCGATCCGCGGCGACCGCCTCGGGGAGCTAACGCTTACCGAGGAACGGTTCTCCGCGCCGGAGCTCATCATCGAGGCCCGCAAGAACGGTCTCCGCATCCGGGAGGTACCCGTCACCATTCGCGAGCGGGAAGCCGGCGAGACGAAGAAACCGGGGCTGGGCTACGCCGTCGGCCTCGCCCGGACCATCGTCGTCACCTGGATCCGGTGACGGTTCGCCACCCGGAAACGAGAAGGGCTGGCGGTCGTAGCGTGTCGGTCGGCCCCAGCGAAGTCAGCTGCCACCGAGGTCGGCCGTAGGTGGGGTCACGAGGCGTCCATGTAGCCCAGATCTTGGAGCTGCTCTTCGAGTTTCTGGTCGACGACACATTCCAGATCGGGAACATGGCTGACGCGTAGAAGCTATCGATTGGCGAAGATACCGCCTGTCTCGAAGATCATCCTCCTCCGCGTTCACGCGGAGGAATCCCGAGCGGTAGGTGTTTTAGGTTTGCAGTCCAATTGGCGGACTCCCAGACCGTTCGGGCGCGGGTAGTCCCACAGCGTCGGACTGTGGACTGCTGGCCTGCCAAATGGCCGGTACCCCTATCCTCGACCATGTATGGCGTCCCGATGTTGGTTTTGCCACGGGGGCGCCAGCAGGCGTCAACAGAGTCGGGGGTATCGTGGTGTTCGCTTCGAGCAGTCGGCATGTTGGCATACCCTTCGAGGATGTGATGTTCACCGACTGTCCTTTCGGATACTGTCGTCCGAGAGACTCCGTCTCTCGTGATCACGAAAATCTGCGATTTTCGAACGACCTCGTTAGGTGGGCGGACAGGCCGCCGCCGAAAGACGGTTCGGAATCCGCTCCGTTCCGCCCGATTCCTACAGCATCGGCTTGACGCCCTCCGAGAACGCGTTGATGACGAGGCCCTATCCGAAGCAGTCGAGACGGCACGCGAGGATACAGCTGAAGAGTTTACCGAGAGTACGACTGATCCGTGCCTTTGCAGGAACGATTTCCCGGGGTGTTAGAGTACTATAATATAGTCGATAAGAAGGGGGAAGCGGCTGTTGGGAACGATCCAGTGCCTAACTAGGAACTAAGTGACAATCCAGTCTATCACTACGAAATGTCGATAGCGCTCGCGCATTTCGCTTTTGGAGCAGGGATGACGACTCTCCTTGTCACGTTCCTGCTTCCAACAGTATGGTATCCGCGAACGGCTATTTTGGTCGGCGGCGGGTGGGCAATGGTGCCTGACTTTCACTGGGTGAGCCCCATCGCCAAACAACAACTCCATCGAATTCACCAAACATCGCCCGTGACCGATGTCTTCTGGTTCCACCGGGTGTGGGACCGCATTGACCCAACCGATTCGAAGACAGTCGCTGCCGTACTCGTTGCATTCTTGATTGTCAGCACAGCGATCGCCGAATGGCGCCAGTATCGTTCCCCAGAAGCCGTTCGAGTCGCCTATGACTCGTATCTCGATCCCGAGTCATCCGATTGAAGACTACCAGTCAAAGTGGGGGGTCCTCTGACCCCGAACATTAGTCCGTCGAAAGCTTGCCGCTGCAGGCATTCGCGGGGTGCAACTACACGAAAAGCGCCCCACTGGGGAAGTGGGGCATGCACGGGTAACGCTTGAGAGACGTGAACTACCCCACCCTACCGCTCGCCTGCCGGCTCGCGCTTGAGGGTGGGGCTTCCTGTTTCTACGACGCGCTTTGCAGACACGGACGTATCCACAGGGAGCGCAGTCTCCACAGGCGTTGATCAAAGCTTGGGCAGCAGCGGTCTTCCTCGTACTGGCCGGGATCAGTGGTGGAATCATTGCGATCCAGCAGACCAACGTCGTTTTGACATTACTGTTTGCTGGGTTGTTCGTCAGTGGTGTGGCCGTCGGGCTTGTTGATTCGCTTGGCAACTGATGGATCAGGGCTGCTGTCACGGTTAAATATCATTAAGTCAAGAAATCTATCGCCGATCGAGTTCCACGGTTAGTCTTGACTCTGTATCGACCATCCCTATATCGGGCAGCATAGAAACAGGACTCTATACGCGAAAAACGGGATCCACCACGCGTGGGTTTAGGGATTGGCGGTCGTGGCGTTTTCGACGGCGATCGTTGTCGCCGTTCCGTTGGTCTCGTTCATCTCGATGTCTGACATCTCGATATCAATCACCACTGTCGCTCGAACGACGGTTTCCGCTTCGAGATCCACTGTCACGAGGACGGCCCGACTGTCAGTCCCAGATGCCGTTAGCTCCAGGTCAACCTCACCATCGTTCGACGCTTCCACGACGGTCGCATTTAGCGTGGCAGGGTCGTCGAACTGGTTTTGGATCATGTAACTCACTTGCTCGTCAGCGACTAAGAGCTGCTCTAGGAGGCCGGACTCACCATTGTCTACGACACCGATATCGTCGGTGACTGCCAACTCAAGATCGTCAAGCGCGGGGAGTGTACCGTGGATATCCATGGTTTCGCTGGTGAGATTGATCTCACCAGTCACTGTAGGAAGACAACCGCTCGCAGGTCGGACGGTAACCCCGGCGACACCGAGCGGCTGCTCTCGAGCGGTCGATTCGTAATACTGGTTGACTCGGACATCGACGTGATCGTACTTGCTCAATGCGACACGATCCGATGCGTGGGTCCAGACTACTTTTGCGAATCGCTGGCGCTCGATCGTCTGTAACGGCGTCTCATCGTCTGAAACTAGTGTGACAGTCGTTTGATCGACCTGCATATCGGTTCGCGTCAGATTCGGCATACCGGCAGGTGATGTACCACTGCACGCTGGCGCTTGGTTCGTGAACGTCACGGTACCGTTCGAGGTACCGGTCACGGAGATGTCGAACTGTGTCGTATTCGTCACACTGAGATTCGTGGTACCGTTGTCAGTGGGCACGTCAGATTCTAGTGGCTCGTCGGTAGCTGGGCCAGTCTCGGTTGAGGAGAGTCCCGAAACAACGATAACGCCGCTTGCGGTGAACAGGATGAATGCTGCTGCGAGCGCATATCCTGCTAGTTTGTACTCACGATTCATTTCGATCACTCCGGTTTCGGGGGCTGTGTCGTGTCATTGGTGTGGACGGCAATCGGTGGAGCCGACGGACTGGACCGACAAGGTCCAGTGGGGATCGATTGACGCGTGTGATGGTCGCTATCTTTCTTGTCGAATCCCCATGGCGGCTTCCGATTGCGACACAAGGGTGTTATATGAAAGAGTTTGTAAATTCCAGTTGGAAACGGCCGTGAAACGGCCGTGAAACGCGTTTCAGCGGCTGTTTCAGCCGTTTCAGGCCATAGAATGCAACACCTTCATATCCTGGTGGGTCTGGTACTCGGGATATGCGGTCAAGCAAGCCCTCCCGGATCGTACTGCTCTCCGCGTTCGTCGCGCTCGGAGTCAGTATTGCAGTCTTCCTGAGCGTCACGGGCGTCACATCCGCGCTTACGGCCGATCCGACCCACGAAATCGAACTTCGGGATAGCGCCCTTATCCTTGACGATGGCACGAACTCCAAGCCAGTGCTTGAAGACGTAAGTCGGATGGAACGGATCGAAATCACGACTGTCGACGGCCAAGTCTTTGTGAGCGCCAAACCTCGAGATCTGCCGACACTCGATACGTCACAGCGTGAACTGGCCAAACAAATTGTCGCGAGCGACGGGTCGATCGTCGATCGCGAAGGGAGCGCTACATCGGCTCTCTATACGATCTATCCCGTGTTCGAGACAATGTCAAACAGACAGGCAGCAGTCATCGGCGCCGATACGAGAACGCGACACGAGTACTTGACGATAGCTACGAATGCCGACTTCAGTGTTCAAGAGAACGCAACCGAGAATTCAGTTGTTTTTAAGCGAGCTGACCGACCGGTTAGCGAAGATCGTGTAGTCGTCGTCATCGACCAGACCGAGTCAGATACCCGGTACAGTGTGGTCGTCAACCTCGATCGAGAGACAGTCGAAACAGTGGTTCAGTTCGATCCAACAGGTCGGTGAGCCGTAAAATCACAATGTACCGAAGCTTGGATTTAGACGGGCAGGCCAGTTCTGCCCAAATGTATCGGACTCCGGATCAGTTGAGGAGTCGAGCTACTATCTGGAAATAACCCTTATCGAGATGACCATGAACTTGCCCTCCATTCAACGCAGGTACGCAATCAGTACAGGCGTGTTTATCACCGCTACGGTCGTGCTCGTTGTGGTAGTACTGTCGCCATCATCTATCGTTGTCATCGGTAGCGAGAGGAGCGCAACGCTCGAACTGGCATCTCCGCAGTTCTGGGAAACCCTTTCAATTGCCGCCGTATCGTGTGTGTTCGGCAGTAGCGGCATGTATCTCTTCCTTAACACACCAGATGATTCGAATGCTGATCATGCCTCGACAGATACAGACCAGCCGAATCCTCGTGAGAGAGATTCGCTGGAGAAAGATAACATAATTGAAACTAGACGACAGGAATGGAAAGAAACCGCCCAAAAACTCAGTGACCGCGAAGAAGCAATCTACAGGGCAGTCTTGGATGCTGATGGGGTCCTCCCGCAAAGTGAGATCGTCGAACGGACGGACTGTTCAAAGGCGACTGTCAGCAGAGCCCTCGACAACCTCGAAGCAAAGAACCTTGTTGAGCGGAAACGCCGCGGCGTCGGGAATATTGTCTTGCTACAATAGCCAGAAGTCTATCTCAGATGTGACGTGCTTCCACGACTAAAGTCGAGGGCTTCCCACCCGGTGTCGGCCGGGCAGGTCAATCCTGAAGGTTGGGAATCTAAGCTTTGTGACCGACGGCACTGGCTCCGCCACGGAGCCGGTACTCGTACCCCGCGTGGGGCTTCGAGGTATCTTGTTTTGTGTCGGTCGGCGTGGTCGGCTTACTTGTTTGGTATCGGCTCTCGCCGTGGCAGACACCGAGTCAACTGCCAGTTTTCCACGCACGAAACACACTACGGTCAGTTGTTCAATCAAGCTTACGGCGCGTATCCCACGACTAAAGTCGTGGGTTTTGCACCTGTACTCGGTTATAACTTGGTGTCGGAGCACACACTAATGCACCCGTCAAATCCGTTTTTGCGGTCACGGACCCCGACACTTCACCGTTTTTGGAGAATGTGGGAGTAGAGGCGATAACACGGCCATTTCTCAGTGTATGAATACGGCCGAATACCGTTTCACGCGCGTCAAACGGCGGTTCGTGGGGGCGAAATCCCCGCCTCGTTTTAATCACCCCCGCCAAGTATGCGATGACACCGTGTCCGAGATTCCGGCCTGGATCGACGAACGGATCGATCGGAACCTCGACAACACGCTCACGCAGGAGCACGTCGTCGAGACGATGCTCGAATCCGATCGACCGTTCTTTTCGATCCGCCAGCTACACGCGCGCATCAAGCCCGATGTCAGCCGAGCCACGGTCCGAAACCGACTCCGGGAGCTACAGGAGATCGATGTCATCGCGACCGAGACGTATCCCGACTCGATCACCCTGTACTACATCAACCACCCGGAGTCGATGTGGCCGCTGTCGCCCGAAGGGAAGCGTGCGCTAAACGCAGATACCCCGCTAGATCGGCTCTCCACCCGCGGATTCCTCACACTGTCGGACACGGCCGGAATCCGCACCCTCGTACTCGCTGGATTCCAATTGAGCCTCTTTCTGTTCGCACTCGGCGGTGCTCTCACCATTGTCGGTGCCGACATCAGTGGGACACGGAGTGATATCACCCTCTGGGGCACCGCATTCGATTTGGTGATCGTGAGTCTGCTGTTGCTTATCGCCGAGCGGACCGCCCGGTGGATACGAGCGAGATTCGGTCCAATACCCCTCCTACCGTCGACGTAGCAAAGACTGCCCATCAATCAGTCACAGAACCAATCCACACATTCCCATGTCATCACCCTCCAGCACACCCGGCCCCGAACTGCTCGATGAACGCTCCTTTGGTGGCGTCTTCGTCCACTTCTTAGGACTACTTACCGGATTCCTCGGTCCAGCTGTTGTCTATGCCGTCTCGGATCACGAGTTCACACGAGCGAACGCTCGACAGGCACTAAACTGGCATATCACCGTCTTCGTACTCTCGATTGTTGCCGTTCCCACATTCTTCCTGGGGGCAGACACCATTACTGTCGCCGGTGAACCGAGAGAATTGTCCTTGCTTCCGGCACCGCTCGATACGGTGTTCGGAATCGTCGGTGCAGTACTGTTGATCCTCACGGCGATCGCCATGCTTCTCACGTTTGTGTATGCGATCGTCGCGACGGTGAAGGCGATCTTCGGATCGGTCTGGGAATATCCTGGCTCAGTCGCCGTCATTGAGCGACTCCAGTAACGAATTCCCATGCCTTCTGACCAGACTCACGAGACGACGCCGGGTACTGACGGACCAGCCCTCCTTACGGAACGACCTATCGGCGGGATTCTCGTCCATTTCCTGGCAATTCCGACCGGTGTCGTCGGGGCCGCCATCATGTACCTCCTCGCGACCAACGAATTCACCAAACAAAACGCTCGCAACGCACTTGATTGGCACCTCACGGTGTTAGCGACGACGGTCGTCACGTTCGGATCTCTGGTCACATACGCGGAGGTCACCGGTCAGGGCCTCACCGATATCGTCGTTCTTCCCACACCGGTCACCGCGGCTGCCAGCCTTGGCATTTCGGTCCTGTTCATGCTATGGATGGTCGTGATGTTCTGGACGTTCGTCGTCGGGTTCATCGCCATGGGGAAAGCGATATTTGGGTCCACATGGCGATATCCGCTGTCGCCGGCGTTCGTCGATCGATTCGGGTCCCGAGTTGACTGGCCCGAAAAGTGGCCTGCTCTCATCCTGGTGAACGTTATCTCCACACCGCTCATCATCTGGGCTGTCTTTTTCGGAACGACGAACGATGCCGCGTTCTGGTTCTCAGCCGTCGGGTTGCTCGCTCTTATCACCGTTCTGATTCCGCTGACCGGCGTCGGGATGTACCTTCACGGCGAGCACCATCGCTCGCCGGATACTGACTGGCAGCCGCCCCTCGTCGCCTATCTCGGCGTTCCAGCCGTGATCGCTATCTTCGGGTTCGTACTTTTGGCGACGGTCACTGATTCAGTCTACCCGACGGGCGACGCCATGTATGTCTTCATTGCGGCGTTCTGGATATCTTCTCTGGTGTATCTGGTCCGATGGTGGACGACAATGGACTGAGACCCTACAATCAGAGCTGTTGGTCTTTCCATCCCAGTTCTATGAAATAAAATAACGTCGCTCGGAATATCGGGTGGCGTCTTGTCCAGCACTGGCTCAAGTCTGGTGCTGGACGGGCCACCAGTCAATTGGCCCTCAAGTCAGGAACCGTGAACGCGAACGGCCAATTCCGACCGACCGCCTTGCGCGGGTAGAGCGGGAGTTCACTGACAAGCCTCGGGGCTTGACCCCGAGGCGGTTGACCACTGGTTGTTCGGCGAGAACAGAGAATATCGATCGGTCGATAAAGATCTTGATCACGAGCATATTTCGACGGCAACAATTTTATGACGTTCTCAGACGGATGCTGACATAGGCAGACACTAATGCCAATCAGAATCGATTCCAGTGGAGGGGACACGCCGCCCGTGAAACCGGGCACAAACGCCCACGAACTGCTCACGGTGTTGCTCGACCATCCCGACATGGGGTTCAGCCCGAAGGAACTAACGGAACTGACTGACGTTCCACATTCCAGCGTCCACAAGACCCTCTCCCGACTTCAAGAGAAGGGCCTCGTTCGGAAGGTCGATTCCTACTGGGCGGTTGCCGAGGACGTCGCAGCCTCGGAGATCGCGAACGCAGTGAGCCTCCAGCAGATCGAGGCCGAGTATGGTGACGACGCATACGGCGACGACGAGTGGACCGACGATGCACCGGATCTAGGAGAGAACGCGTAGGGTGGCCTACGCACAGGGCAGTATCGTCCTCGCGCCAGCAACGTTCAAAAGCGGAGTCCGACCGTATCTCGTCGTCTCGAACCAGAACCGGCCGTTCTTCGGCGATCGGTATACGGTTGCGGTCATCACGTCGACCGAGCGGGAGATGGCAGTTGAACTGACGGTCGATTCGCTCACCGAAGGCGAACTGAAGACGTATCCGAGTTACGTGAGTCCGTGGTCGCTGCACGTCTTTCCCCACCAAGAGATCACCAAGCGTGTGGCGCAGGCCGACGACTCAACCATGACTACGGTTGCAGACAGTATACACGAACTGACCCGGGTACTGTGATGAATCGATTCTCTATATTATTCACGGCCAATCCGATACCTATATGATGGATTACTATATCCTGCGCTAAGTCGTTCACCTCTACTGAGCGAATTGCAAAGCAGGTATCCCACTATTCCCCCGTGGTAGAAGCCCTGCCGTTTACCGCGGGCGAGGATGTCACTATTGATGCTTAATTAGAACCCATCGCGCTCGGTTTTGATATGCTTGACGTACGTTTCCACGACATTCTGGATGATTACTTCGCCTGCTTCGGTGGTTGCTTTTGTCGGGTCACCAAGAACGCCGCTTTCAGAAACCGATTTGAAACCCTCACTCAACAGGCGGGCTGGCGAGATATCGTCTTCGTACCCAGGTTCGATGTTCTCCGCCTTGACGAGGCCTTCGTCAATAGCTAGAACCATCGCTGTCTCGGCGGCCCCGGCATGGATCACGTCCTGATCGTAGTCAATGCCGGCTTCGCTAAGCCCCTCGTTCAGTAGTTGCATGTGTTCGTCAAGATCGGCAAGTGGAATCACCGTGGCACCGAGTTCCCGAGCGATGTCGGGGGCCACGGTATTGACTGGGCCGAAATTCCCACCGTGGGTCGGGATGAGGACAATGTAATTGAAGCCGTGGGTATCGAGAGAACGGCAATATGACCGGATCACATCCATCAGCGTTTCGGGTGGGACGGTGATCGTCCCGGAGAACTCCATGTGGTGGCCCGAACAGCCGGGACGGATTGTTGGGGCAGCGAGCGCATCGCCCAGTTCGGTCGCAATTCGGCGTGAAAGCTCGTCTCCGTCCAACGTATCCATATTCAGGGGCAGGTGCGGACCATGTTGCTCAATCGACCCGACTGCCACGATCGCTGTCTGTGTTCCATTTTCCAGGGCGGATTCGACCTCTGGCCAGACCATCTCCTCAAGGCATACGGATTTCCGAGAGGGCATGCGTTTTCGTCTGTCTCATTTGAATAGTAAATATTTGTACAATCTGAGATTGATCAGGGCCGAAAACAACGGCGTACGAAATCTCGAGAGAGTGCCGAGCGACAAACTGTATGGGTCACCAAGCCGGTCACTCGGCTGCCGAAACGGTCAGCTCCATGATCTCGAAGTCAGAATGGAGGACCACCCCGTTGATGGTCGCTACAAGGAAGTCGATATCTCCGGCCATTGAAAAAGCAGTTTCGCCAGTTGTCGGTACCAAGCCATACAGTTGCTCATCGGCAGTCCCATACCAGAAGAGGCCGCCATGATAGGCCAGTAACTCGGGTGTGAAACCACTCACGTCCTCTAAAGTGCGTGACCAATACTTCTCGCCACTTTCGCGATCGGCCGCGAGAATCCCGTTCGTCGTCGGGACAGCGACGAGGTCGCCGACGATCACTGGTCGGCCGCTTACCTCTGTTCCAGTGCTCCACTCGTAGCCCAATGTCTGGAGGTTGATCCGACGGAGTTTGCGGTCCGCATCTGCGATGAGATCGCCCTCGTACGCTGTCGGGTATCCGACGTTAAGCGGTGACCGATACTGGATCGTCCCATCAGCCATGTCGAATCCGACGAGGAAGTTTTCGAATCCGATGTGGAGCGTTTCATCGATCTGGGCTGTTTCTCCTGGGAAGGCTTTGTTCCTGACTGTGTTTGTCCATCGTTGCGAGAGGTCCGCCGTCTCTAAAAGAGAGATCCGGTTGACGGATCTCCCGTCGTCGTCACTGGACTCCACAGTTCCACAGACGAGCGCATCTCCGACTTCCGTGATGAGCTCAATATCTCCGGTGAGTTGCGCTTGTGTACGCTGCTCCCCGGTCTCCGGGTCGAACCGGTAAATCGTCGATCGCTCTGTCTCTCTCGGCGTGACGCCGAGGGTGAGCGTGGAGTCGGTTAATTCGAGGACCGCACTACTCCCCGGACTCGCGATCGTTGTGGTCGGTTTCGACGACCCAAAGTCCCGGACCTGTATCTGGTCGCCAGTCGCGAATGCGTAGGACGGGCCGTGTGACGTAAGCGCAGTGAGGTTGTTCGTGAACGACTGTACCGTGGTCATCTCCGCTTCAGTCGTCGCGTAAGCCGGCGTGGACGTTCCCTGTTGTATAGGACGCGATGATTCAGGAGTTCCAGTCGATCCCTCCGAAGTGGGTGAGGTTGACGTAGCCGTCCCCTGTTGTTTGGGGTTCAATGACTCAGACGTCCCACTCGGCTGTTCTGAACCTGACGGACTTGATGGACCCGTTGATTCTTGGAATGTGAGACACCCAGACGTACTGAGCCCAGCAAAGATGGAGAGAAGGTGGCGTCGGTTCATTCCTTAGGCCTCGACCGAAAAGGCGACCAGCTGATTTTCCATGCGGACTCCTAAGCGCGAACCCAACTCAAAGGTGCCTTGTGTCGAAGCAGCGAACTGCGTCTGGACTTGCTGTTCGCCGGTCTCGATCTCGAACCCCAGCAGTGTACGGTTGCGCTCTTCATCGCTTGATGCAGTGGGAGCTACCCAGACGTAGTCACCGACAATCGCCGGTGTCGATTCGAGGGGATTGTCCGTTTGCGCTGTCCAGACGACCTCCCCAGTCTGGATATCGAGTGCGTGAAGTTGGTGATAGGATGCGAGATACGCGCGACCATCATGAAACGCAGGCGCCGCAGTATATACATACTGAGTGGCCCGGCGCTCTTCGAGGAGATGCCGCCATGCCACGGTTCCATCCGGTGCTATCTTTAGGAGCTCGACGCCGTCCCCAGCAATCGGAACGTACAGCGTGTCTTCATGGGCCCGGATCGGTGCCGTTACGTAACCGTTGACGGCCCAGTTGAGTTCCCCCGTGACTGGATCGCGTGACTCGATACGCGGTTGATCACCCATTCCGAAGCCGACGATCGCCTGGTCACCGTACCCGATACCACCTGTATAGGATCGTCCGACCTCGGTCACTGACCAGTTCTCATTAAGACCTGATTTCGATAACCCGACGAGTTCGTTCTCTTGCTCACCGGCGGCGTTGTAGTCTGTCCCGACTACGATGACCTCGTCGGTGACCGCGGGGGGGCCACCCACTGGGCCGAAATCGGACGACGATTCAACCGCGCCGGTCTGCAGATTCGCTCGGTACACGCCGCTTTCGAGGAACGAAGCGTAGTACAGAGCCGTCGTATCGGTTGCGCCGATTAACGAGATACGGTCTTGGTCGGTCTGCCAGCGTTGGGTTCCGTCGGTCGTTGCGACCGCACGAACGCCATCTCGAGAGCCTACATAGATTGTCTCGCCGTCGACGAACGCCTCGCCGGTCGGTTCGAAGAACACGCTCCACTCTCGGGAGAACGAGACAGGGGAAGCAGGCGTCTCAGTCTTGGTCGCCGTTGGCGTCGACGTTGGTGTTAGCGTTGGTGATGCGGGCGTTTCAGATTCAGTCTGGGCTTGTGGACGCTCTATTTGGGTTGCTGTCTCAGTCGTGGTTGTGGCTGTCCTGAGACACCCCGTGAGTAACCCACTACCGACCGTAGCGAGCAAGGTCCGCCGTCTGTATGAGCTATCCGGCATGGCCGACACGCTAGCTCGTTCTTCTGGTGTCTTGTGTCATTTTCGATCAGTTCGGATTCGGAGGGATCAAGGTTGGTCTAGTGGGGTTGAGGCCATCTCTAGTTCTGAGTATTCGCGTCCGTCGACAGTCGCCATCCTTTCATGATCTGAACCCGTCTACGGGGCGTCACCTGACCGAGTCGAACGCCCGACCTGAACACCGGAACTACAGAACCGGTCCCGGACGCAGGAATAGAAATACGACCACGTTCAGTGTCAGCCCGAACAACATAGTGGTCCCGGCAGTCGTCAGCAACAGCGCACCTTCTCGGCTGCTATACTGTTGTCGGACCCAGAAGCCCGCGCCGAGTGCTAGAAATCCGAACACGTACGGCGCGATGACTACTGACAGAACGCTCGCAGAGACGGCGATAAATGAGATCAAGCCGTGGTTGTCTTGTCCGGCCTCGCCGTGTCGAGTGCGAAACTGGTCGAATGCGTAGATCGCTCCCGTAACGAGATTGAGAACCGGGAGGCAGAGTCCTCCGAGGGTCGGCCACGAGTCACCGCCGCTCTGCGGGCTGTCAATGATAACAGCCGGGAGAAGGAGTAGCGACGCGGCCCAACAAGCCCACAGTAATTCAACTAACGTCGCGAGTTCGAATAGATAGCCAAGCACGAGGCCGTCAATCCAGAGCGGCACGGTGACAGCGACGACGAAATGTGCTCTGCTAGCGCGATCAGCCATGCCATGCCTATCTGTCGACCGTTCCCAAAAAAGGCCCGCTCGGAAATTAGGTTAGGACCATAAATTATACAATCTGTGTACAGTTGGGTATCATATGGCAGTCAGGGGTATCGGAGCGGTCGTACGCGGGGCGTTTGATGCAGTTATTCGCCCACATCGGTTCGTCGAATTTCAGACGGACTCGTACGCAACATCGAGACTTGGCATGGTCCGCCAAATGGGCTCGCTCCTCGGTGTCTATATCATCAATCTCGTTGCATACGCGATACCGCTGACACTTGCGGGCATCGGCGTCCAGCCGACACAACAGTCGCCAGGCTGGTTTCGGAATCTCGTCAGCGCATCCGGCATCGATCCGACGGCCGGTTGGCAGTTACTGGTCGCGTTCGTCCAGAACTCGCTGTACATCACGATGGCCACTGCCATCACGTTGGTGACGTTCCACGTCGGCGTGCTCATCGTGCGAGATTCGCGAGATATCGTCCAGAGCGTGCATACCGTCGTGTACACGACGAGCGCGTATCTGGTTGCGGTATTCTCCGGCGTGTGGTATCTGACTAACCAGGCCGGCGTGAGCGGTGCCCGGGTACTCGTTCGGAACCTTCAGGCGTCGTTCGTCTACGCCATTATCGATCTGCTAGGTGCGGACCTAGAACTCCCGGGCGGCAGGCCCGAGGAGATAGCTGCGAACGCCCTCTCAACGGAAGGGCAGTGGATACTGGCGTTGCTTTCGGTCGCGTTGTTGTATTACCTGTTTTCCCTGTACCTCGGTGCACGAATCAACCATCGAGCAACGCGGAGTAACGCGCTCATCGCGGTCGCCGCCGTTGCGCTCTCCCCAGCCGTCTACGTCACTGGTTCGGTCCTCGCATACACACTCGGATTCACATAAGATGTCACAACTCGATACACAAACCACGGACACGACGGAGCAGTCGGACGCACAGGAGGAGAGCGAACAGGAGAGCGTCGTCCTTGAGACGAACCCAACGACGAAACCCACGTTGATCCGATTGGGGCTCGTCCTGTTGCTCAGTCTCGGACTGTTTGGGTACCTCCAGTTCGATCCGCAAGCGCTCGGATCTCCGGATATCACCAACACAGCAGCCCTTATCGTCCTCCTGCTTGGGTTGGTACTGACAATTCGGTTTTTGGTTCGGACGCTCGTCTTGACGAGGACACGGTACGTCGTCACGGGGAATCGTGTCGAGCAACGCTATGAGCTACTCTACCGGACTCACTCGAAGGGCGTCAGATTCGACAAAGTCCGGAGTCACGAGCTGAACCAGAACCGCGTTCAGTCGTTGCTCGGATACGGGACGATCTCGATGAACCGTGGGCTCGGACCGCTCCGACTCGAAAACGTGGATGAACCCCAGACTGTCTACGAGACCATTCGAACGTGCATTGACCGAACGGAATCGGAATGAGGGGGGTCGACCAGACGGATAACAGTACTGCCACAGCGAGCAAACGCCAGTACTTAGCTGCCATCGCGGCGAGCGTCAGTCTCGGTGGTTGTCTGCAGTTCTCGGAGGCCGACACGACAGCAAATAAACCTAGACCGACATCGGATCGGCCTGAAACGACCACTGAATCCGGACCGACACCGGACCAGTTTGAGGCGACCGATGATCCCGAGACGCCCAATGAAACCAAGACGTCCAGTAGGGATCGGACTACCGAAGATTCCACCACTCAGTCACAGCCGACAGAGACACCAGCACTACCGCCCGGAACCAGATGGATAGCGAATGCACAGGCACCATTCATTGCAGGGCCGGTCGTCGTCGACGAGACTGTGATCGCGACCAGCCTCGATCGACACGTCTACGCGTTTGATATCGAGACTGGCGCGGAACAGTGGTCCGTCAGCAGCGAGACGAAACTCAACAAGGGACTGTCGGTACTTGACGGCGTCGCCGTCGCAACCGGGTTTGAGGAGCAACTCGGCGTCGCCGTTGACGACGGTACTGTCACGTATCGGAAGCAGGCGGGCGTCGAGAGCGGTATCCGTGCGCAGGTCATTGCCGACGATGCGGTGTATCAGTGTGGGGTTCAGGGTGGTGTGAGAGCGCTCGACCCGGACACAGGGGAGTACCAGTGGACAGCACCCAGCGACAAACCGCGCGTGGCTATCGATCACGACGGTGATACCATCTGTGTCGGTCTTCATCCGACTGGCAAACACGGCTCCCCGCCGTGGGCGTTCGCGGGATTCGACGCCGCCACAGGTGACCGACTGTGGTACGTCGAGCGCGACTCGGATGCGAGTTCAGTCAATCCCCAGATCGCCGTTGCTGATGGAACGTGTTTGGCGTATAACAGCAGTAACCACCACATGCGCATTAACGCCCGGACGGGCGATATCCACACGGAGGTCACGGACTCTCAGATCGGTCGCCTCTACGGTACTGCCAACGGGACTATTGTGGTGACCCGTGGATCGGAACTCCAAGGCATCAGCAATTCAACGGAAAATGTCATTTGGGCAACGACTGTCGGGTCAGGGCGGTACAACGCAACGTGCTTCGACGACGGAACGTTCTGGTACCTCTCGAACCAAACGCTCTACAAGACCGATATTTCTACCGGTGATGCAACGACAGTCGGTGATCTCTCGCTTGGTGGAACTTCGGTTGACGGGACCGGCGTCGAAGACGGTCTCGCAGTCGCTGGGGAGACTGTGTTCGTGACGACGAGCGACGCTCATATCCGTGCACTTGAACAGCCATGACAGGGTCAAACGCCGACATCGACGACAAGTCAGTGTCGCGGCAACGCTGGACACGACGGGGATTCGTCGGTATCGTGGTGGGATCGGCGACTACCGGTTGTCTTCGAATGGGGGCTGACAGTCCTGCGAATACGGATAGCGAAGAACGGACTACGGAGGGAACGGCCACGGAACGACCGGTTACGGAGCAATCAGTCACAGAGAAATCAGACACAGAGAGGCTGAGAACGATGACCCCACAGGGGACGAACACCGATGAGACACAGACAGGGACCCCATCTTGGCCACGACCTACGGGGCTCCGTCAGGACTGGACCGCAGAGTTCATCGGGCAAGTGTTTGTCGTCCAGACTGCCCCGGACGACGAGATGGTCGTCGTCGGTGGTGAAAACGGTATCGGGGCGGTGTCGCCATCTACCGGCGAGCGTGTCTGGACCACATATACCGCCTGGATCGGGAGGCTCCCTGCGATATCAGCGACGACTGTCTACGCGGCCGGACGGAATGGGACGTTGCATGCCTTGGCGCGCTCGGACGGGTCCACCCAATGGACGTTTGAGGGGGAGACGGGACTGACGACAGCACCTCTTGTTTTCCCGGACCGCGACCGGGTCGTAGTCGGTGCCGGTCAGTCGAACGGTCGGCAAGTCGGTTCTGTCGGCGATTCGGAGTTCGACCCAACGTATCTGTATGTCCTCAACACCGACGGATCGTGTGTTTGGTCGGTCGAGACTGCTGGCGGTAATCCAGTGACGGCGACTGCCGTTCACGATGACCGCCTCTACCTGCGGACGGTGAACCGGATCGAGGCGTATTCGCTCACGGATGGGACCCGAGCGTGGCGGCTCGGCGTCAATGACCTCCAGTGGGATAACGTATCACTCACCCCGTACCGCGGGAAGCGCATGTTCGCAGACGAAAACGGAGTCTACGTCCCGACAAAAGATGGGGTGGCTGCGTTCGCCCCCGATGGGACCAAGCAGTGGCGCTTCGAACCGTTCGATAGACCACGTCGATACCAATACGAATCGGGCATGCTCTACGTCGGTGCCGCGGACAACGCGGTTTACGCCATCGATACCACCGACGGGTCACAGACTTGGCGGACACAGCTTGACGGCGAGATTAATGTGTTGGTTCGTGGCGACGATGGTCTCTGGACCGGCACCGAAACCGGGACAGTTGGTCTACTATTGCCTGACAGTGGTGAGACGCGGTTTACCAAGAGCATTGATGAGTCAGTCACTGCAGGGGACGTTATCAAAGAGCGTCTTGTAATAGCGACAGCAGGCTTGGAGTTTCGGGGGTTTGCGTTCCAGTATCCCTGAAAGTAGGAGACATCGTCTTCATCGTTTTAACCGATCTTATGTGGCAATTGGGATCCAGTTAAGGAGAGATGTTTCATAAGACACTCTCTTCCAGATCGGCGGAGTAAACACGAGGGCCATTGCTGCTACAGAGTAAGGCCCACCCAGCGGTCCGCGGCCCGGAAGCGACTCCGGCCATTGCGACGTTCTCAGAAAACTACCTTGGCAAAAGTTGGGTCTGTAGACTGTGCGAGACGAAACCCACCGCTTTTGCGGTCGGTAGCTGAATAGCAGTTTACGCGTATGACCGCCCCGTATCACCCGGTCGAATCCCCAGACGAAACCACCATCTTCCCGTATCACGATCTCACACCGCCGACTACAGCGGATGTCTACCACGCACACCAAGTTGTCAGTCGGTACCTCTCCCAGACACCGCTTGTTCGAAGCGAATTCCTGTCCGCTGAATTCGGTGCTGATGTGTATCTCAAGCGGGAAGATATCCTTCCAACGGGCGCATTCAAAGTTCGTGGCGGCATTAACCTAGTCTCTCAACTGGATGATGGATTCCACGACCCTGGACTGATCTCTGCCAGCACTGGAAATCACGGTCAATCCATCGCGTACGCCGGTCGCATGTTCGATATCCCAGTAACAATCGTTGTCCCTGAAGATGCGAATCCCTCGAAAGTAACAGAAATGGAGCGGCTCGGTGCAGCAGTTCGGTTCCACGGGGATGCATTCGATGACGCCCGTGAGCACGCCGAGGAGCTAGCTGCAGATGAGGGCTACCGGTACGTCCACTCGGCGAATGAGCCGGCACTCGTTTCCGGTGTTGGCACCGCTGGACTTGAGATCGTCGAGGACCTCCCTGATATCGACTATCTGTTTTGCCCGGTCGGCGGCGGATCGAGTGCAGCTGGCTACTGTCTTACAGTCGGAACCCTCACAGAAGCAACCGTGATCGGCGCACAATCGGAGGCTGCGCCAGCGATGCACCGCGCCTGGACTGAAGGACATCTCGCCTCTCACGAGCAGATGGAAACCTCTGCAGAAGGAATTGCGACACGAGTCCCGTTCGCATTGACGATGAATGTGCTCCGAAACCAACTCCCCGAATTTGATCTCGTGAGCGAGCACGCGATCAAGGAGGGTGTTCGAGACCTATTTACAGAAGAGCGGATTCCCGCAGAGGGGGCGTGTGCAGCAAGCCTCGCAGCGATGCGACAGCGCCAAGAAGAACTGCGCGGTCAAACGGTTGTGTTCCCTATCTCTGGACGGAATATCTCACCTGCAACCCTACGGTCGATTGTTGGGAACACGAATCACCTGTGACTTCTTCGATGACTACAGCTGTTGGCTTCTCCTTGAATGTGTTTTAGTTCATAACTATTTCTTACGAATGTTAACCGAGCTACCGTCAATGTTTATTGGTTTCAACTGTGAATAAGCGGCTACTGCATTGAAGGAACTGTATCGCATTCATACCAAACTGGTTTGCACAATCGGTAATACTGAGTAGAAACCGTGATTAAGCCACCATCACCGATACCAAAGTTCCACCGTGTGGTAGCATGAAGGCAGAGACCAGCTAATGTTAGAAACGTACTTCTATGGGATAGTTTGATGGCAGGGAGCTGGCGCGATTCGTCCAACCGGTCCGAGATCGAGAAACTGACACTTGCACTCTGGGCATTGATAGGTGGGCTTGCGATTGGCTTCGCTATATCCACAATCGGAATGGCTGCTGCTTGGTGGTTCTCGTGGGATATTTCAGTCGCGATCTCAGGATTACTGGGAGCAACCATAACAACCACCGGTTTCACATTATACGTTGCATTTAATCCAGATGGACTTTCGAAACGGGTTCAGAATGCAATTGACTGAGTCCCTGTGAGTGTCACCTTTCCACTTTCATAGGTTGTTTTATAGAATAGCAGGAGAAAACCAACCCCTTCAGGGGTTGAATGAATCCGTAAGCTAGTGCTCCTCCTCCGACAAACACTCGACCACCCCCCCAACGTATTTGAACCAATACCCCTACATATAACATATGGAAGTGCGGCGTACTGTCTCGGTTACACTCGATGTGGACAGTGACGACGCCACACTCCTCGAAGACACCGTAGACACATTTCTCTGGTCGGCGCAGTACGTCGTAGACCACGCTTTCGAGGGCGAATACGTCACTACCAGCAAAACCACGCTGGACGACGAAACCTACGACGACGTGCGAGAAGCCACGGACGGCTTCAACGGTGGACTGGTACAAGCCGCTCGAAACAAGGCTGCCGAAGCCTGCAAAAGCGTCGTCGCCAAGTGGAAACAAGGCAAGAAGGCATCGAAACCCTACTTCACCAGTCCACATGTCGTCTACGACCACCGCACGGCGACGTTTCATGATGACTACGTGAGTCTTGCGACCACGGGCGGTCGGATCGAAGCCGACTACGTACTGCCAGACGAGGACAGTGACACGCCCCACGCGGAATACCTCTTTTCCGACGAGTACGAGACAACAGGTGCAGAACTGCACTACACGAACGGTAACTGGATGCTTCACATCCACTGCAAAATGGACGTGCAATCCGACACGCTGGAACAGGCGACCACCGAGAACGGAACGGTTCTCGGGGTTGACCTCGGCGTGAACAATCTCGCAGTTGCCTCAACTGGCACGTTCTGGACAGGTGATGAGTTCGATCACTGGCGTCGTGAATACGAGCAACGCCGTGGTGACTTGCAGGAACACGGGACACGGTGGGCGCACGAGAACGTCCAGTCTGTCGGTCGCAAAGAAGACGGTCGGTTCAAGATGACACTCCACCGCATCAGCAACGAACTCGTGGCAGAAGCTCGTGATCACGAGTGTCCGGTGATCGCATTCGAGGACTTGGCTGACATTCGTGAACGCACTGGTGCGTCGTGGGGACACAAGTGGGCGTTCAACCGACTGTATGACTACGTTGAGTACAAAGCCGCAGAGTACGGCATCGACGTAGAACAGGTTGCCCCGGAGAACACGTCGCGTCGGTGTTCACACTGTGGATTCACCCATCCAGACAACCGTGAGAGTGAATCGTTTGAGTGTCTGAAATGCGGCTATCAGAACCACGCTGATTACAATGCCGCGAAGAACATTGGTCTGCGGTATCTCCGTCGGAACCAAACTGGTGGCGATGGAGGCGCACCCTTGGGCGTGCGCTTGAACAGCGGGACGTTGAACGTGAACGGAGAGTATGAACCTCCTGCCTTAACTGAGGCCAGAGCGGGAGTCCACGCTGAATCCCACCCGTTCACGGGTGGGTAGCTCAAAGTTGTCACTCGATACATCGATGCTCTCAGGAGAGCGACGATGGGCGAACGACAGTAGTTCTACCCGCATACCATCGGGATAAATATCTTCCTAGGTGTGGTTGAAATTAGTCGATTAACCAATTAATACAGGGTAACTGGAGATATATGCCAAATAACTACAGATAGAGGTGGATAGTTACCATCTACTCAGGAATGGGTTTCTTGCCGGTTCGAACGCACTCCCAGCAGGGGAAGTCATCGAGACATTCGCTGCATTCCCTGTCGGGAACTGACCCACTCTCGCCCGAATCGGCTTGGGTATCGATCCGGCCACCGTCTGGAGCGACTACTTTGGGGTCTGTTTTGGTCGCGATCGCATCGACGAGCGGTCTTCGAATAGCAACTGCGACGCGGTGCTTGCACGCGCCCTCGTAGTGCTCGTCGGCTAGACAGGTACACGAAGCCGGGACACCGTCGTCGATGCGGACGAGATACTCGTGCTCGCTCGGGTGTTCGTGACTACCGTTCCGGATCTGGACGGCCCCGGAGACGAGCGTGAATTCGAAGGCTTCGTACTGGGCTCGCTTGGCGACGGGACTCGTAAACTCGAGTTGGCTGAGCGGATGCATTCTGGTTTCCAGAGCACCCTATCGAGAGCGCTCCACCCCTGGTGGCGCCGATAGAATCTCGTGCGGTGGCCCGAGTAGTACCTCTCGCTGACCGAACCGTCAGAGCGGTGCCGACTCTCGACGCTGTTGTCGTCCGTGCCCAGGGGGGAGTAGATAGAATTAGATCTAACAGCTGCCTAACGGGTAAGGCACGCCTGTCGCGGCCGAGTCCCTCGTCACGAGCGTAACTTGAACTTACGGGCATACACCCACCATTGACGGTCTTAGGGGTTTATTCACGGAGTTCGTATACCGTCGTCTATCAGACACAGCGACACCTCTCGCTGCTGGAGCCGCAACCAATGACTGTACACGCCACTACGTCCCCGGATTCGAGACAGAGCGACCGACTCGACTGCTGCCGACGGAGGATCCGATGAACAAGACGGTACCGCTCGGGCTCGTCGTCCTGATGGTCTGTAGCGTGTTCGCGCCGTCGGTCGCTGCGGGAGCCGTCACACAGTCCGAATCCGTGCCGGATCAGCCGCCAGCCGAAACGACACCGGACGAACTCTCGACACACTCGTCACAGGAAACGGGACTCTCCGCAAGCCCAGCGTCGATACAGGAGGTAAACGAAGTCCCGTACGACGAACTCAGTGACGAGTTAGAAGCGCTCGCGAGCGTGACACCGGAGACAGACGTCGCGGTAAACGAGTCGCTGAACGAGAGCCAGCGTGAGGCCGCGAGGGAGGGTGCGCGCGCCGGCGCGCGACTCGCCCAGCAACAGGGCGTCAACGTCACACAGACGACGCTCAACGCGACCGTCAACAGCTCGCTCCGTGCGGCCGCGCAGTTCCAGAACGCGTCTGCCGAGCAGATCCAGGCGGCGACAGAAGGCGCGGCCCACGGCGCGCTGATCCAGACCCAGCGAGCGAACGTCACGCAACTCCAGGCCGGTGTCTACGGGAGTGCCGCCGGCGCGCTGTCGCAGTCGGCGACTGTCGTCCAACGCCAGGCGGCCGCCTACGGGGCGGCCCACGGGGTAGTCGCACAGTCTCAACGCGCGAACGTCACGCAGATCCAGTTCGCCGCGGTCGGTGCCGCGGCGGGAGCGGCGTACGCCGACGCCCCCGCCGAGACTGAAGACGGACCGCAGAACACTACGCAAACCCAGCGGGTGAACGTCACGCAGATCCAGGAGGCGGCCCAGGGCGGCGCGTACGGGTCGCTCGAGCAACGCCAGTCGGTGAACGTCACGCAGGTACAGGCGGCCGCGTTCGGTGCGGCCGGCGGTGGCGCCGACAGTACGAGCGGCGCGAATCCCAAGAAGGTCCAGGAATCGGCCATGGGCGCGGCACAGGGAGCGCTCGCCCAGGCTCAGGGTGTCGCGATCGCGCAGATCCAGGCGGCCGCCCGCGGTGCCTGCAAGGGCGCGCTGGCACAGAGCCAGAACGCGACGGTGATCCAGATACAGCAGGCGTCGCTGGGCGCGGCCGAGGGCGCGCTCTCGGTGAGTCAGAGTGCGACCGTCGTCCAGATCCAGGCCGCGGCGCTCGGGGCCGCCAGCGGGACGGTCACGCAGGTCCAGTCAGTGTCGGTTGTCCAGGTCCAACAGGCGGCGTTCGGTTCGGCCGCAGGTGCAGTCAGGAGCGCCGTCCAGTATCAGGTGACGAGCGTCCAGCAGATTCAGGCCGCCGCCGCGGGTGCAGCGTCCGGGACGGTCATCCAGATCCAGCAGATCAACATCGTCCAGATTCAGGTCATCGCCGACAGCGCGGCCAGCGGCGCGCTCTCTCA
Organism: Halosimplex pelagicum; assembly: GCF_013415905.1. GTDB lineage: Archaea > Halobacteriota > Halobacteria > Halobacteriales > Haloarculaceae > Halosimplex > Halosimplex pelagicum. The sequence goes on from NZ_CP058909.1 coordinate 1,394,513, forward strand.
GTCACAGAACGCGACGGTCGTCCAGATACAGGCAGCGGCCCGCGGTGCCAGTGAGGGGGCGCTGGCGCTCACGCAGACCCAGACCGTCAGTATCGAACAGCTACAGACCTCGACCGAACGGGCGGCCGCAGAGACGGTCCAGACGGTGACGGAGATCGATATCACGCAGGAGGTGACGATCTACGTCTACGCGAAGGGCGTCGCCGAAGACCCCGAGCCCCAGGCCGACGAAGACGAGCCGGACCGGCTCCGGAGCCTGTTCGCTTCGGCCGACGACGAGACGCTCTTCCTCGCCAACCCCAACGATGTCGCGGTCACCGTCACGGTGACCAGCGAGGCGGACGACCTCCAGACGCTCACACTCTCGCCGGGCGAGTCGACGACGGTCGAACTCGACCCCGGGACGTACACGCTCACGGCCGAGACCGACGACGGACGAACCGTGGAACTCGCCGGACGGTCCGAACTCACGCTCGCGGTCGGCGACGAACTGCGGAGTCTCACGGCGACCGTCGACGACCGGACCGTGGCCGTCGAGAACCCGAACGACCAGCGCGTGGTCGTGACGGCGACCGGTGACGACGGCCAGCGTGTCACGTTCGAGGTGCCTCGCGACTGGTCAGTCGCACAGCGACTCGACCCCGGAACCTACACGCTCACCGCTGAGACGACCGACGGGCGGTCGGTCCCGGTCAACGGTGAGTCCGAGGTCGAGATCACAGTCGAACCCCCCGAACCCGAGCCCGAGCCGGAACCCGACGCGGCCGACCTCGACGTGAGCGTCGACGGGCAGACCCTCACGCTCGAGAACCCGGCTAACGTCTCGGTTACGGTCACGGCGACCGACGGCGACGAACAGGTGATCGAACTCGCCGCGAACGCGACCGAGACGCTGACACTCGATCCGGGCAACTACACCCTGACCGGCGAGAGCGACGACCGCGACGTACTCTTCGACGGTCAGTCCACCTACGAGTTCACGATCGCCCAAGCCGAACCGGTTGACCTGAACGTCACCGTCGACGACCGGAACGTCACCGTCGAAAATCCGAGTGAGACGAGCGTCACGGTCACTGCCTCCGGCGCGGATATCGAAAACCGGACGATCGAGGTCGCGGCCAACGAAAGCGTCACCGAGGAGTTCGAACCCGGGAATTACACCCTGACCGGCGAGAGCGACGACCGCGACGTACTCCTTGATGGCCAGCCCACCTACGAGTTCACCGTCGCGGAACTCGCTCCCATCGGTCTGAACGTCACTGTCGAGGGCCAGAACGTCTCGATCGAGAACCCGAGCGAGACGAATGCCACCGTCGTGGCGTCCGCCGAGGCTATCGACAACCGGACGATCGAGGTCGCAGCCAACGAGAGCGTCACCGAGGAGTTCGAACCGGGCAACTACACCCTGACCGGCGAGAGCGACGGCCGCGAGGTGCTCGTCGAGGGTGAATCCGCATACGAGGTCACCATCGACGAACCCGACGAGGAGGAACCGATCGATCTGAACGTCTCCGTCGACGACCAGGTCCTCACGCTCGAGAACCCGAGTGAGACCGCCGCCACAGTTACCGCCACGGCCGAAGACGTCGACAACCGGACGATCGAGGTCGCGGGTAATGAGACGGTGACCGAGCCGCTCACCCCGGGTACCTACACGCTGACCGCCGAGAGCGACACGCGGGATGTGCTCCTGAACGGTACTGCGACCCTCACCGTGACAGTCGAGGCGACAGGCCCCGATTTGGAGATCGACACCTGTCGGAACGTCACTCGGCCCGGTCAGTACGAACTGACTGCGGACCTCCAGGGAACGGACGAAGGCTCCTGTCTCTGGGTCCAGTCCGAGGACGTAACGATCGACGGTAACGGCTACGCGATCGAAGGGGAGGGCCCGCCGTCAGAGACAGAACCCATAGCCGGTGTGGCGAACGCCGCCATCCTCGTCTCCGGCGCGGGCTCCGACGCCGCCGAATCGCCACTCGACAACGTCACGATCCGCAACGTGCGAGCGAACGGCTGGAACACTGGCCTCCTGTCAGGCCTCGAAGCGTTCGACCGAGACGCGAACGTGACGATCGAGAACTCGGCCTTCCGGAACAACAACGTGGGCGTCACGCTCCTGGGCCGGACTGCGACGGTGCGAAACGTCACACTGGTCGAGAACGGAGACGGCCTCCGGGGAGACGAGGCGAGACTCGTCACGGTCGAAAACGCGACCATCGAAGCGAACGACTGGGGCGTGCGGTTGAGAGAAGACACGAATCTCACTCTCGAACGGTCCGTCGTTCGAGACAACAGCCAGGACGGTGTCGTCACGAGCTTCGGTGGTAGCGCAACCGTCGCGAACAGCACTGTCTCCGGGAACGATGACGCCGGCGTCCGCTCCGGTACGGCCGGCGCCGTTCGGATAGCCAGCACCAGCGTGACCGACAACGGTGGGCCGGGCGTCCAGATCGACGGTGATCTCGGTGCGACGCTCGAAGACGTGACCGTCTCGGACAACGGCGGGGTCGGGATCCTGGTGAACGCGACCGCGACCGTCCGGAATGTCACCGTCAGCGACAACGGCGGCCTCGCGGTCGACGCGACCAACGGGAGTGCTACCGCGACCGCGCTCCGGGTGGTCCCGTCCGCCAACACGACGTTCGAGGACGAATCGGTCGCGCTCGACCGGGTCCCGCAAGCGGATCTCCCGGGGCTCCCGGAGAGCGCCAGCGCGCTCGGTTCGGGACTGGACGTGCGTAGTCTCGACGGTGACCTCCAACTGCGACTCGGATACGACGCTCCCGACACCGACACTGTCGAACTGTGGCGCTACGACGGGACCGAGTGGACGACGGTCACGAACCAGACCGGCCCGACGCCGGGCGTGATCGAGACGACGATCATGGAAGACGGGATCTACGCACCGGTCAACGTCTCGACCGAGGCGGAGCCCGTCGTCACTGCCACCGTCGGAAATCGGATCGTCTGGGCCGAGAATCCGACCGATAGCCCGCTCACGGTGAACGTCACGAACGAATCCGGGGTCGTCCAGTCGCTCCAGCTCGCGGCGGGTGCGAACGAATCGATCACCGGCCTCGAATCCGGAACGTACACGCTGACTGCGGCGACTGCCGACGGTGGAGTCGTCCCGGTCAACGACGAGACGGAGTGGCAGTTCTCGCTCCCGCCCGATCTCGACTCGCTCGCGCTGACGGTCGACGACAACGTCACCGCGGAGAACCCCAACGACGAGTCGGTGACGATGACCGTCGCGAACGAGTCCGGTATCGTGACGATACTGACCATCGAACCGGAGTCGACGGCGACGATTCCGGGGACCGAACTCGAGACGGGCAACTACACGGCGAGTGCGGAGACCGACAACGGCCGAAGCGTTCCCGTCGACGGCCAGTGGAACCTGACTTTCGCGTTCGAAAGCATTGAGGAGCCTGCGGACACGCCGACTGCGACACCCATTCCGACACCGACGGAGACTTCGACCCCGACCCCAACGGAGACGCCTACCACGACAGAAGCGCCGACTGTGACGGAAACGTCGACCACGACGGAGACGCCTGCGGGAACAGCAACGCTGACGGAGACGGCGACCGCAACTTCGACGCCGACGACCCCAACCGAGACCGCCACGGCGACACCGACCGGGACGCCGACGGAAGCTCCCGCCGACACGCCCACAGAAGCAGCGACTGATACCCCGACGGAGGCACCGACTGACATCTCGACGGAAACACCCACTGTCTCCCAGACTGAGGCGGCGACATCATCGCCGGCCGAAACGTCAGATGTTTCGAGAGAGCCGAGGGTGGCTCTCACGACCGCCGTCTCGAGACTAGTGGACCTCGTCAGCACCCCACTTTGAGGCGGGACCGGGTCACCGTCCGCTCAAACGTCTGAGCGGACTGGCCCACCCGGAAAATCGAGTTGGCTGAGTGGATGCATGCTGTCTTCCAGATCACTCTGTCGCGAGTGCTCCATCCTTGGTGGCATCGATAGAATCTCGCGCGAGATATTGTTCCACTGTACCTTATGTAACAACTGACTCCCCTCGAATCGCCGGTTGTTACATAAGAATTAGACCGGATCTACGCTTCTGAGCGCATCGAGCAAACGCTAAAAAAGATACTTTGGAGTATCAAACTTCGAAGTACGATACTTCAGATCGCGATTCTCTGGATAATCATCTTCCCCGAGGCGCGAGATCCACCCCGAATCCGCTGGAAAACTACCGTCAGGAACTACTCGATCTCGTAGGTAGCGACCCCTGTTCGACCACACGTTCGGCAGGGTGTCTTGTCTTGACGAGCTGTCTCGCCACAGTGGCGACATTCGCGTATGCATCGTCCGCTCTGCCCCCTGAGTGTCCACTAAGCCACGAGCGGATCATCGCTCGGCCTCCCGCCGACCCTCGATCGTGTCGCGGTGCGTCCGAACGGTCACCGCGCTCACGCCCGCCGCCTCGGCGAGGTCTCCTTGCACGAATTCGACTCCCCCGTTGTGACAGGCGACTTCCACGCAGGCCGCTGCGAACCCCGCGGGGTGGACGCCGACACTCACCCCGTCTTCCCACGCCGCCTCAGCGATCTCGACGGCCGACCGTTCGATTTCGGGTGGAACGCCGACCGCCGACACCTGCCCGGCGACGAACTCACGCGGTCGCTGGGGCGGTGCCGGCAGATCGAGTTCCGCGTTCAGCACTCGATAGGCGTTCGTCACCGCTGACTTCGAACACCGCGCCGTCTCTACCACCTCACCCAACGTTCGCACCACCTCCGTACAGCGACAGACCGCATACACACACGCCGCCGCGAATCCTTCGATCGACCGACCGCGTAGCAGGTCCTCGTTTTGAGCCGTTCGGAACAGCGCACTCGCTTGCTCGCGAACACTCCGGTCGAGATCGAGCGCGGAGACGAGGCGGGCGATCTCCGTACAGCCGTGACCGAGATTCCGTTCTGCTTTCGATTGCCACTTCGCCCGCGTGTGCTCGCGCCGCAGTCGGCCCAGGTGTTTCCGTTTCTCACTGGAGAGCTGATTGCCCTTCCCGTCGACGCGAAACCCGATCTCGGTCGACAGCCCCCGGTCGTGTCTGGCTGCCGTCAACGGCGCACCGGTCCGTTCACGATCCGGTCTGTCCGGAAAATCGAGCGGCGTCGCCGCGTGGTCGAGGTGATACTCGTTGACGATCAGGCCACAGTCCGTGCAGCTGATCTCGCCGCCCTCCGTTCGAAGGTCGCCGTCGCACTCGGGGCACTCCGTCGCAGTGATCGTCTTGCCGCTCGATTCGTCGAAGCCGTCCGCGTAGATGTCTCTCGTTGCCATCGATGCTCAGCGCGAGGCACGTCTGTACCCCCCGCACCCCTCAGGGGGCGATAAAATCACGTCGCGCAAGCCCGCCAGAGGGGAAGACGGTTTGTGCCTACCTGTCGACGAAGGCAACGGTACGAACGATGAGTTCCTGATCTTCACCGACCCACTCGTCAAGCTTCCGTTCGAGGTAGACGGGAGCCTCCATGCGAGTCAACACTCCCTGATCGATCAACTCACCCGTGATGTCCTTCAGCGCTCGAAACTCGCCCTGGGCGAACCCATCGCCCACGGGCTCGCCGTCGTACCATCGAACCGTCCGTAGCGCACCGTTGCCGATCGTCGGTGATTCGTCGACCAGCGCAGAATCGTACTGGAGGCCGAACCAGTGCGTCCGATAGGCGGTCACTTGGAAATCACTATCGACGACGTAGAACGCTTCGTGATGCAAGAAATCGAGTCGGTCGGCGATGATCGATTCGAGCGTGCAGCCGATATCCCATGGGTCGACATCCACAGGCTGGTTGGGATATTCAACGCCGTTGAGGAGCGCGTCGAGATCACTATCCGTTTCGGCCTCGCACAATTCCTCGAACAGCGACTGCAACCGTTCGTCCGGCCTCTCGCGGCCGAACGGTGTTTCCTTCGCGATGTCGTTCTTCAGGCGGAGATGCATCGCGCCCCAGTGCGAGTAGTGGCAGTTGTAGGTGCTATCGGGTCGTTCGTAGGCAATGAGTGCTCTGTGTCCCATTTGATCTGCGGGACTGAGTTCGCCCCGCACCCGTCAGGGGCGAAAAAACACACGAGCGGTATCTTTTTCCAGAGAGACTGCCCGACCCGATACTTTCGCTACAAAAGTCGATCACGAGCATGTGACAGCACAGTGCTTCCGGAGAGAGGTTACCGTTCCGGACGCGGTGCAGTCTCGTATCTATTGATGTCGTCGGTCTTCTCCACTTGGGCGTAGATCTCTCGAAGCGTGTCCTGTGCCCGGAGGAGCTTGTGTTCTTCGAGGAACTGCCGACCGCTCGCACTGATCCCATAGAACTTGTACGGCAGATCGTTTTGCCGGCGGTCCTCCGGTAAGCGAACTTCTTCGACGATACCGGTGTCGACGAGCTGCTGGAGATGCTGGCGAATCGTTGTCTGACTCTTGCTGGGGTTGACGTAGTCGAGTTCCTTCAACGTCGGCAGCTCCGACGGATGACCCAAGATGTCTTGAAGGAGCGAGAACCGCGTCTCCTGGGTGACGACGTTGAGCCGGTCGCGCACGGACTCCAGGTCGTTTGGTGGATGGTCAGGTGTACTCATCACCTCGTTGTTCGAGTGGTGCGTTCAAAAGCGTTTCGTGCAAATACGAATCGGTCTAATGTGATGTGGCAGGCGATACAGTCGACGCATTAAAGCATTACGCCGGAGAACGTCCGCTCAGATGAGTGAGAGTCCGGTTACGGTCGATGAACTCGCCGAGAAGGCTGACGAATATCTCCACGGGGCCTCGCTCACGCCGGAAGAGTACGAAGCGCTCAAGCAGAGTGTTGCAGAGCTCACACCGATATTCTCGGCAGAGAAGTCGTACTTCGTTCTCGGTAGCTATGGAGTGCCCGAAATACGCCGTCTCCAGCTCGTAAAAGACCGCCTCAACCGCCAACACGGCACGTACGCGTTTCTGATGGTCGATATCCGAAGTGAATGGACAAACACCTACTTCAAATTCCGGCTACTCGCTGACTACGCCGATGTCATCGTAGGTGTCGCTGAACACTCTCAAGGTGGCTTCCTTATTGAACAAGGCTACTTCACAGCCCTTGAGAAGTATTTCGCGAAGACGCATGTGTTCAAGCGCGAGTATGCTTCGTTAGACACGGACGAAATCGACACGAGCGTCGATATCGATACCCCTTACAGCGGAATGCAAACCGCGATCTTCGAGATGCTTGACGATGCTGGACGCCTCTGCCAGTGGACGATTGAAGACGACCTCATCGAGTGTGCTGAGCCCCTCTCGTGAGGCTGTTCTCGGAGTGAGCTTGCAAGCTAGAACTGTCCCAATCCAAGTTTAGAGTAGCGCGAATAGGCGAACCACCGCTTAGGATAGCATCCTCCATGCCGTGAACGGCGCGGCTGTCCGACAAGGAAAGTGAGTAACCGTTGCTGGAGGTCGTGGCTGCGCGCGCAGCGACCGGCGGAGAGCGAGCACGGAGCGGTGGGTGGGGAGGCGGGGTCGGGTCGGTCCGGCAAAATAAAACGAGAGAGCTCGCGCCCTACTCGGTCCACCACCGGTCTTTCTCGGGGAACTCGATTTCCGACCAGCCCGTCACAGCCACCGAGACGCGCCCCTGATACCAGCTCTTTTCGACGTTCCGTAGCCGCACGCACTCGCCCTCGCTCACCCACGGCTGGCCGCTACGCTTCCAGATGGTGAACTTCGTCCGCCCCGACTCGTCCTCGATGAGTCCCACCGACTGAATCTTCGTGTTGCTCGGCTCCCACAACTGCACCACTTCACCCTCGATGTCCACCGCCGACCGCGGCACCTCACCGACCGCCGCGATCGGCACGACGATCCCCGGCGTCGCCTGTAGCTCCTCACGCACCGCCAGCACCGCTTCGAGCATGTCCACGCCCGACAGTACCTCTTTGGCCAGCCGCCACGCCGTCGCCGCCCTGGAGCGCCCCTCGAGCGCCTCGACGATCCGCCCCGCGTGTCTGTTCACGTCTGCCAGTTGCTCCCGGCTCAACTGTTCACGGGGATCTTCAGGTGGCTCCTCCGTCGCATAGCGCGTCCGTCCGCTCACCACCTCTCGCGTTCGCTCTTCACGATCCGAGGACCCCCGCCTGTCCCACCGCTGTCGCGTCCGGCGAATCTCGTCCTCCCTCGCGTGGAATCGCTCCTCGGCCTCCAGCGTCATCCCGGCCAGTCGTCCATCCGGATGGTTCGTGTCGACCTTCCCCTGTATCTCCTGTTCGACCGACGCCCGCAGCTCCGGCCGCTCTCCATCCGCCGTCTCGACCTCTCGTTCGACTGCGCGTTCATCGCCCGAAACTTCATTATCGAATCGAGTTCTACTAGACATTGGTATCTATCCGGGTACCACTGAAGGCGCTCACGCGCCGCCACCGCGATGCTGCTACATCGCGGTTTTCCGACGACACGTCCGACGAGACTCATCTGCGCGCGCTCGTTCGCGCCTTCGCTCGCGCCCTCCGGGCGCGACGAGCGCGCGCTATCGAAGAAAACCAACCAGCACCGCGCGCCGACCCGCCCGGAGCGAGCGGCCAGCACATTCCCCGGTTCGCCCGCGACGCAACGGCGTCCGTCGCGGGGCGGCGCGTCCCGGAAGCCTCCGGAAGTCCGGGACCGAAGCGGGTGAAGTGCTGGCTTGCGATACGAGCGCGAGCGACGCTCCGGGCGGTAGCGGCGAGCGGGGCGGGCCATATCGAAGCCCCCTGTCTATTTGCTCCTCTAGCTCAACTTTGACGACGGCTACTCACAGATCCCGTCGCTGTTGCTGTCGCAGTGAGCGCTATTTCTCCTGTTGCCGCTTGAGAAACTCGAGAAGCACCTCGATATCCTCGGCCGAGGCTGATGATTGGCCGAACATACTCTTGAATCGGTGATCGAGTCCACCCTCTTCGATGAACGCTTGTGCCTCACTGAGCTGTTGACGGAGGGCGTTAACATCGCCACGATGCAGATGCGTCTCGACCATTCCGAGGTCGACCGACGGAATCGCAGCGAGGACATCAGCGAGATCCGTTTTTCGACCACTATGGAGCTTGGCCGCAACGAGCACTTCCCCCTCAGCTGCTCGTGCGGTCGTCGACCGAGTCCCGCCTGAAATCGTCGTCGCAGAACTGTGTCTACGCAGATAGTCGAACGACCACTCTGCTTCGGTCTGGCGGCAGCCGAGGCCGTTCACGAGGATGTCTACACCGACCGGATGCGGAACCCCTTCAGTACGCTCGAAGAGTTCGATTTCACGATTATAGATGGTCTCTTCTGGGGGAACTTCGAGATCGGTCTGTCGTTCGAAGCCGTGCGCTTCAAGAAACGCAACGACTTCGTCGTAGTCGTCTGGAGCGATGACGAGGTCAAGATCGGTCGAGAACCGCGTCTCGAACTGGCTGATCGCGTACCCACCAACCAGAACGAACCCAATATCTGACTGTTCCAGTTCTTCGAGCACTTCGATGAGCGCCTCGCTTCGGTCTTCTTGACTCATATTCACGCTGGCTCCATGCGGTAGCTCGCGTCAGTGTCGACATCGTCGTACATCCGTCCGAGTATGTCGAGTGCCGACTCGAAGGTTGCGTAGTACTCGTTTGCGAACGCTACAGTTTCTTGAAGTGGGATGACGGGCCGCCCGTCGACCATCTCGGCAGTGATCTGCGATCGTGGTTCCAGAACGATCTGAATGGCGCTATCGAGATCTTCAGTGAGCTGGCGCTCTTCCGAAGTCGGGATTCCGAACCGATCGAAGAACTCCGTCCAGGCGTCGAGCTCGGATTCGTGGACGGCGATGAACAGCGGATAGTCCTCTGGGTCGCGAGCGACCTGATAGCCACCGCGGGTCCAGACGTAGACCGCATCGATGCCAGTGAATGCATACTCCATACCCGCGAACTGGGGGAGGACGTACGCTTCCGAGATCGACGGCAGCGAGATGTCTGCTGCCGCCGTCAGGACCTCCAGACCGGCGTCTCGGATTGTCTGGTCGACGAGCTGGAGGCCGTCATCGTACACGACGTATCCCGCCTCTTCGAGGCGATTCACGACGCGCCGAATCGTCTCCCGGTTCTCATCGATCTTCCGCGCGACGCCGGAGATAGAATCTCCTGAATCGACCGCGAGGAAAACTTTGAGTTCCTTCTCACCGCACACTTCGTACATCCTATGGTTACACAATTCTATGCAACAGACAAAAGAATTACTCTTCGTGTGGGTCTGCTGGCTGAATTTAGCCAGTTCCTTGGCGAGCGTACCTGACGCGAGCGAGAGCGCGCTATCGAGGACCGAACGACCAGCACCGCTCGCCGTCTCACCGAGCGCCAGCGAGGTGAGGCTCGGGGCACGAGCGACGCTCCGGGCGTAGCGGCGAGCGGGACGGGCCGAGACGAATCACCTGACCAACCGACAGCCACGACCGAGAACCCAGCCACCTTCCTGGTGGACTGAAAGGGCGAGACGTGCTCGCGCTTGTGCAGTCGCCTGAGTGGGCCACTATCCGCGCGAGTGCGGTCCGGGTGTCTGAGCGCGGATATCCCGGTCAGCGACCGCGAGCGCGGCGAGGGCTTTCACCGCGTGCTGTCGAGTGCGGTGGGCCTGATTTAGAGCAAGGATGTTGGGGCTGTCATCGCACGTTCCCGAACTCAAATTCAAAAATATCTGCGCGCTCGAAAATTATATTGCTCACACTCTCTTAGTAATCCTATGGACAGATTCGACCCGGCGCCGACACCCGAGGATCGGCGATGGGGCGACGAGACGGACACGTTTGGACGGGTCTACGACGTGTTGGTCGGGACGACGACACTCACGTCGTCAGCCGAAATCGCTGACATCGCGGACTGTTCGCCGAATGCAGCGAAGAAGCATCTCGACCGGCTCGCCGGGATGGGGATCGCCCGTGCAGACACCGACACCCAGCCCGCACGGTACGCACGCAACGAGGCGTACTTCGAGTGGCAGGAGGCGAGTCGTATCGCCCGAGAACTCCCTATCGAAGCGATTCTCGAACGAGTGGACGAACTCGAAGCCGAACAGCAGGCGTACGAGGAACGATTCGACGCGGACGATCCGGCGACCGTCTCGGCGTTCGAAGGAGCGGACCACGAAGCGGTCCACGAGCGGATGGACGCGCTCTCTGACTGGCAGCGTGTCGTCCGCGATATTCGCCTGTACGCGCTTGCCCACCAGATCGCACGCAACGACGGGCACCTCATCCCGGCATGACGCCACCGACCGGTCCGTCGGGATCGACGGGTCCGCCTGACCGACAAACGCTCCGTCTCCTTGAGGGCCATCTTGCCGATGACCCGTTTGTCTCCCTGACGAGTTTCGAACCCGGCCCACATGACCTTCGCATACTCCGGGCCGAACTGGAGTCAAACCAATATCCCCCGTTCGTCGAGCACGCTCGGCTCGATATCAGGTGGTTCACGAGCGGCGATTTTTCGATTCAATATATCGAGACGCATACCGACGAGACCCGGTGGAAGTGCCGATGGGATCGACACCCCAATACACACAACTCGCGAATACACTTCCACCGACCACCCGACGAGAATACGGTCGAAGACCTCTCACTGCCGGCACATCCACTGGAAATCTACTCGGTTGTGTTCGAGGCCCTCGATCGACGTATCGAACGGGTCTGAGAAGACCAGTGAGTGGATCGTGAAGCCGTGCCACTGCACATACCCGATGGAGCGGTATGGGCTTCCGCTCTCCCTCCCATCACCACATGTAGAGTAACATGTTTAAATAGCGGTCGTCTACGGCCAGGTATGGCGACCGAAGAGACCGAGGAAACGAAGGTCAGCGACAGGGGAATGGTCACAATCCCCGCGAACATCCGTCGGGACCTCGACATCGGTGCGGGTGACAAACTCCGCTGGACCGTCGACGAAAGTGGGGATCTGGCAGTCGAGGTACTCCACCAGCGAGAGGGGGTCTTTGACGATTTCGAACCCGTGGACGCTGGCGAGACGAACGCCGTCGAGGTCGAAGACGAGTTCGGTGCTGAGTGATGGCGGTCGCTCTCCTCGACACGAATGTCCTGTTCGCCAGCGCCAGTGCCCGCGACGAGTACCACGACCGTGGTCGGGAAATCGTCCGGGCGGTTGACCACGGAGACCTCCCCGAGACTATCGTAACAAACTACATTGTCGCCGAGGTGTTGAACCTCACTGGCGAGAGGCTCGGGCCGGAGACGGGCAACGAGATGCTGGACCGCCTCATCGAGGGTGCCCACTTCGAAGTGGTACATGCTCCGCAGTCTGACTTCAACGCCGCGCAGGCACTCTATCGGCGGTATTCTGGACTTTCGTTTGTTGACGCGACGCTCGTCGCCTACATGCAGCGCGAGAATATCGAGTATCTCTACTCGTTTGATGATGACTTCGACGAGATTGACGATGTCACGCGTCTCGAGACGGCAACCAGTCCCTTCAACTGAATCGTTTCCGAGTATCGACATCCGACTGGTTTCTGCTCCCGATTCGAACAGTACGGTGAGCAGCTGCGGCAGAGTCGCCTGCACGAGCTAGACACCAAAGTTTCGATTTCGGAAATCGCGATTTCCGAAATTGCGATTTCTTCCCGGAAGATCTGTCGATCGGACACCGAGACTGCGGATCCCACAACCGATAGACCCATACCGGATTCACGGGTCTCTCGCCGAAATGGCGACCGACGACGAGTCACTGACGACCGAGCGCGAGTATCTCCTCGTCCGCCCGACGACGAGCGCGCTCGTTCCCGACCACGTCGGGACTGCGCTCCGCGCGCTTCACGCGACCGACGACGGGGACACGCCGACGCTCGAAATGCTACTCGCGACCGCAGGTGCCGACGACGGCGTCACGTACTGTTTCGGCGCCACCAATATCCCGACGGAGCAGTTGAAGCGCCATCTCAGACGCGCGTTTCCACAGGAATACGAACTGAACACGGTTACGACGACGGTCGCCGATTTAGTGACCGAAGGGTCTCCGAACGATCTCACTGTCGAGTCACTCGCGGACTGTCCCGTCGCCGGGATCGAGTTCCAGGCGACCGACGCGTGGTCGAGCGACTGGCAGACCAAACTCCGCCCGTTCGATTCCTTTGCGAGTGACGACCGTACGAACTGGCCGCTCTCGACGGTCATCGATGCCCTCGCGAGCGCCGAGACGCCGACCGTCTTTCAGACCCTGCTCGAACCGAAACCCGACTGGACGCCGCTGGCCGACGAGACGATCTACGACTATCACCGTCCCCAATCGTCGCTAATCGACCGATTCGTCGCCGAAATCTTCCCCGAGGAGGCCGAGTGGGAGCGCCAGTCCACGCGCGACCTGCCATCAGATCGGCGCGACCGGGTGGAGTCGATCGAAGCGGTCGACGCGAGCACATCCTTTCGCGTCAACGCCCGCGCTGTCGCGTTCGAGCCATCCCTTCGTCGGGAGCCTGTCGCAGATGGCGGATCGCGAGCGTCTCACGGGGCAGTGAACGAGAACGACCCAATCGAGGAGACGGACAGGCTCGACCTGACGTCGAAATCCGCCTCCGACTCGGAATCGTACGATCACCTGCCCGAGCGTGATCGAAAGACCGAATCCGATACAACCGGCGATCCGGAGGACACACTGAAGACTCTCAAGTCGGCGTTTTCTGACATCGGTACGGAGTTCTATCGAATCTCGACGAAGCGATACGCTCTGGCGAGCGACGGCGCTACGAGCCTGCGGGACGCGCTGGCCACGCGAACGCTCCGGGGATTCCGACTCAGCCGACGAATGGAGTTGGCTCTCGGTCTCTCGATCCCGTTCTCGACGAACACGCATCCGCAGTTCGTCGCCGACCCGACGACCGCAGGTAGCTTCTGTTTCGTCGGCGGGGCCGACCTTCCCGAGGAGGCTACCCGGGCGCTCGAAACGCGCGCCGGCGAACGAACGGGGCTCGACCTTCCTCCTGAGCGCGCCCTCGATACCTACCGAACGGAGGGCCTGGCGATCGGGGTCCCACTGACGGGCGACCGCACTCGCTCGGACGAACCGCTCGCGATCCCGCCGTCGCTGCAGCGTCTTCACATGCTCGTCGCCGGGGGCACGGGCTCGGGCAAGAGTATCTTCGGCGTCACCGGCTTGCTCCCGAACCACGCGGCGACCGAGGGCGCGACGATCGTCTTCGACCCCAAGGACGGCCAGATGGCCGACGACTACGAGCGCGCTCACTACGCCACCTACGGCACCCTCGAGAACGTCTATCGCTTCGACGCCGCGGAGGCGGTCCCCGCCGAACCGTTTTTCGACGTGACTCGCCAGCAGGAGTCGGGCGTCGCCCGCTCGCAGGCCGTCGAGGACGTTGCCGACCACACCGAGGAGTTGCTCGAAGCGATCATGGGCGAAGAGCAGTTCAACCGCGCCGTCGCCTCGCCGCTGGTCATCGAAGCGATCGTCAAGGCGATGTTCGACGCCGTCCACGGCAGCGACCAGTTCACGCTGGAGGACCTCCAGCGACGCATCGGCCGCTTCGCCGAGACCGGCCACACGCCGCCCGTCATCGACGACGGTCTTCGACAGGAACTCCAGCGCATCGCCGACACGAACGGTGACACGCTGGCGAACATCATCGACGGCGCCGCCCGCCGGATCGCAAACGCCGCCATCGACAGCCGGGTCGCCCCGCTGTTCAACTACGCACCGGACGCCGGATCTACTCCGACCGTCGAACCCTTCGACTGGCGGGCGAAACTCGACGAGGACTGCGTCATCATCGTCGATACGAGCAAGCTCCGGGCCGAGCCACAGCGCGCGCTCACCCTGGTGATCCTCTCGCAGATCTGGACGGCGCTCAAGCATCGCGAGCGCGAACGCCGCACCGACTACGCGACTACCGGCGACCCACCGCTCGTGAACGTCCACGTCGAGGAGGCGGCGACCGTCGCCGCCTCGGGTATCGTCGCCGACCTCCTGCGCGAGGGGCGTAGTTTCGGCGTCGGCGTCACGCTCTCGCTACAGTACCCCAAGCAACTCCGTCGAGCCGACGAGGCGGCCTACGACGAGGCCATCAACAACATCGGCACGGTCATCTCGGGACGGGTCGCCGACGATACGGCGCTCGCCCATCTCCTCTCGACCGACGCCACGCCGCCCGCCAACGCGTCGAATCGCCTCCGCGGGCTGGCACCGGGTGAGTGGCTGGCCACGCTCCCGACGCCGTTCGGGAGCGAGCCGCCACGCCCGCTCTTGCTCGAGTCGCTCCCGCTGCCACCCGGCCACCCCGAAGGGGACAGCCCGCTCTCGCCCGCACAGCGGGCCACGTTCGAGGCGGCCCGAACCCAACGCGCCGAGCGCTCGCGTCGACACGCGGTCTCCGTCACGCAGTCGGCGTCGGTGACCGCGTTTTCACCCTCCGACAAGCGCGAGTCCGACTTCGATCCGGATTCGACCGACCCGATCGCCACCGAGCACACGACGCTCGATACCACGCTCCCGTTCACGCGCCGCCTGCCGGCGGCTGTCGAGTTTCATCAGCCATCGCAGTCTCTCACCTGCGCGGCCTGCGGAACGCGCTACGGGCGCCGTCTGTCCGCCCTCGTCGATGCGATCGAGTGTCACGGTGACCTCGCCGATGTCGACCGGGCAAACGTTCCAACGGTGGATGCCGGCGTGACGCGCTCGCCGGCCGAGCGCTCGAAACACGACTACGCCGACGCCCAGTTTCTGTTCGTCCAGCTCGTCTACAACGCCCACCAGCGAGCGTACGACACCCGCTGGGAGTACGACATCGTCTACGACGGCATGGAGCGACTCCGAGCGTACGCTGGCCTCTCCGACGAGCAGTTCGACGAACTCGTCGTCGACGGGATCGTCGCAATCGACGGCCGCCATCCCCATACCCTGTACACGGTGACGCCGGAGGGTCGCGAACTCATCGGGGCTGCCCACCGAGAGGGTCACGCCCACGGCGACGGCGTCGGCGACCTCAGCGAGTCCAGCCTGCACGTCATGATGGTCGAGACGATGCGCCGTGGGTTCGAAGCCCGATTCGTCGACGACACCGACCACCCCGCGGCGAGCGTCGAGACGTACTACCCCGTCGAGGACGGCCGCCTCGACGTTGCGGTCCTTGACGCCGACGGCGATGTCGTGATCACGGGCGAAGCCGAACGCTCGAATCACGATACGCTTCGAGCGGTGCCCGCCGATTACGACAAGATGGCCGCCTGCGAGCCCGACCGGGCCTACTGGGTCGTCGAAGGCCGCTCGGAGGGCCACGAGGTTATCCGAGCGCTCCACAACCCCGGCAATGGAAACCCGCGCGTCGGACGAACCTACAGCGAGTCCTACGCGCTGACTCGCATCGCCTTCGACGAACCCGGCTTCTCGAACATCCTGACGATCGGATCGTTCCGGAATCGGTTCCTCGACGGCCTGGAGTGGTGAGCCGACGAGTCGACGGCCACGTAGCCTCGCTGCCGTCGATGTCTAGGAAAGATGCTCCCAGACCGTCGTCGGGTCGGTCTCGTTCAGTTCTGCGCTCGTTCGCATCTTTCGAACTTCGGTGATACAGCGCTTGGCAACCAGTGGGTACACGTCGGCCGGGATTAACGAAACGTCAAGGCCATCAACTCCAGCCAGTTCTCGGCCCACATGTCTTCGACGACGCGAGGATACAGATCATCGTTCGGGTGGAGCCCGAACTCGCGACCTTCTTCGACCTTGTCGTAGTCTGTTTGGAAATCCCGACCTTGAGTTGATAGAACCGAAGACAGTCGAGTATTGGACCGTCGACTGGTTTCATGGGGTCAGAGGTAACTGGGGCAGTTTCAGCGCCAGACCGTACTTTCGCTCGCGAACTCCCCGTCTTTCGTGACAATTGCCTCAGTACCCCGGACACGATGATTGGCGATCAGCAGTGCATCGTGTAGCGTGTGATGGTCAATGAGGCTTCCGTACACCGCAAGGTCCTGTTCGTCGGTCGGGGCGACCTGTACCGGCCCGTCGTTCACCAATCCGCGTAACACCGCGTTCGGCGTTGTCTCGGCTTCAATACCCGCAATCTTTCCTTTGTTGACCGCCGTCCAGATGGCCTCGCTGACTGCCACCGTCGGCGCCTCGATCACGTCAACGCCCTGCTCGGCCCGTTCGAAAATCTCGTCTGCAGTCGCCGGGAGCCGATCGACTAGGTATCGCGCCATTGCCACACCATCGACAGTGTATCGGGTCATTCCGGTGTCCACGCTGTCCGACGTTTCTCTCGAATCGTGGCTTCCATCTCTTCGGCCATCTCCTCACGCTTTTCTTCGGAAATGTCGTCGTCGACGAGCATTCCACGGCCGGCCGAGTGCGTTGCTTTCCTGACTCGAATGCCATCCTCGGCCTTTTGCCAGAGCAGTTCGTCTCCCTCTTCGAGGCCAAACTCGTCGCGGAGTTCCTTCGGGATCGTGACCTGCCCCTTCCGAGTGATGCGGGTTGTCTCACCCTCGCTGTCGTTCTCAGTACTCATAGAAAGTACTACGTGTTGTAGTACCTAAGTGGTTGTGGAGTGCGCCGTTCCCAACGGTAGCCGTCGGGTTTCTCCCACGGTTCAAACTGTGCGGGCTTCCTCCTCGTCTCTCTGTGACTTCATGCTCGTCGCCAGTGAGCGCCACGACGGACTCTTCGGGAACGTCTGTACCCAACTGCGGTCGGGGTTTCTCCGCGTTCACGTAGAGGAAGATATTGACCGGATACCTGTTCCGTCTCGTTCGTACTCGCGAGTTGCTGGCGAGCACACTCGTGATAGCGCCGCTCCCGCAGTGCGGTCGCCCAGTCGCCGAGGTCGCTGTACACGTCGTCGATGTTCCGCTGCTCATCCTCCTCCGCAGCGATAATGGCGTCGATATCGGCGGGGGCTGCAGCATCGTACCGCTGTTCGTATGTCTGTATTCGCTCGGTCAGGGTCCGAACCTCCGATTGGAGTTCCTCACGCGAATACTCCGATGCGAGTCTACTGATCCGACGCCATTCGAAGCAGGAATCGTCTCGCTCGTGGGCGCGACCCTCCCTACTTGACGAACAATCGTCGATGCGCCGGGGTGAGATGTTGAATGCAGTAGAAATTGGGGTTGGGGATCGGGGAATCGTCTCGGAACAGACGGCGATTCCAGCGGAGAACTGGCCGGAGATTCGGGACGCACTCTATCGTCTGTTACACATCGTCGACTCGGAGATGGATATCCGTCTCAGAACGCTTCTCCACTTCCGTTCCGGCCGAACCGGTCGTTCGGAGAAGGGTACAAGCCCGATTTCGGCCGCAAGGTGTGTTCTCTGTGGGAATGTACCGGTGTCGGGATGCGCTGGCGCTCCCTCGGGCGGACGACTCGACTGAACGACGCCCGATCACCCGTGATATCGAGGTGGTTACCCGATCAAGCGTCCTTCTTGAGGAGCCGATGATTCAGTCGAAGAACGCTTTTCGACAGTGAAATCGACCGAGTACCCGGGGATTTCTACATCCATTCCTCGACGAAAGGCAACCATCGGTGTCGAACGTGCTGGTTGTCCTCCTCACCTACCGTGGTCGCTCCACCGGGTGACGCTCTCTGCCGTCGATTCCAGCGGAGTTCCCGTTCGCTCCGAGCGCACTCACGATGTATCGAATCGCTCTATCTGACGACACAGACGCCTCTGTACCGGTGAATTCAGCTCTTTCTCCTGCTCGTGAGATCTCGCTTGAACCGCACCCCACCCGGATTCTCCGCAGCAATCGCCATAGGAGAGTGAATTCGCTCGCTCTCCCCGTCGCCATCTCGACGCCGCTTGCCCCGATTCCAGCGACCCCCAGTACACCCCTCGAAACACAGTATATTGCGGGAATTGTGCTGCCCGTCCTGCCGATTAGTGGAGTCCCACTACTCGGGAGTGCCGGATTCACTGGGAAGAACGATTCTCTCCGCCGTGTACCCGATGCACTCTCACCGAATCGGCTGATCGCACGCCGTGTCTCGGAACTCGGCTACGCTACGACGGTCTCGAAAACCCCGGCGATAACGCACCTCTGTTTCGGGTGGAACGGGACCGAATCGTTCCTCGCTGCCACCACGACGGCTCCGGTCACGCCCCCTTCCGCGAGACGAACTGTCGGAGTCTCGTGAGAAGTGAGCCGGACTCGACGGCCGGTTCTTCTCGACCGGATTCCGCCTCGGACCTGACGGTCTCGAGCTCGGCGGTGAGTCGTTGGTTCCGCGCTTCGAGGCGTTCGACCTGCGCCTGCAGGTCGGCGATAAGGCCGAGGTGTCGCTCCTGTCGGGTGCCCAGTTCGTCCCGCTGCTGTCGAAGGGTGACTGTCTCGGCCGTGACCTGGTCCGATTCGTCCGCGGTCGACCGCTCGTCGTCCGTCGCTGTGTTTGTCGTCTCGGCCTGGGTCGGTTCGTAGAACTCGGTCGTCCCTGCGAGGACACGCTCGATCGTCTTCTCACCGTAGGTGCTCCCGTCGGCGAAGTGGCGCTCGTCCCACTTCTCGCGCATCAGCCCGGAGTCGCGAAAGAGTCGGTCGATCTGCACCCGGTCACCTCCGGTCCAGAACGCCAGCAGCGCACACAGGCCCATGTCCGCCTCCGAGTGACTGTCGTAGCCCGTCGTCCGCCCGCGCCAGAGCCGTTCGAACTTCTCCCCGTTCGCCGCGGCGTGGGCTCTGTCAACGATCTCCTCGTCGGACAGCCCTTCTGCATCGTCGTCTTCCCCCCTCCCGCCCGTCTCAGCGGCGTCGACCGCGTCCGTTGGCTTCCCGCCTTTCCTCGTATCCGTCTCGGCGTCGTCCTCGCCGTTAGCTGAATCCTGTTCACCGGCAACGAACTCCGAATGAACGGATCCGAGGGCGGGGGTGCGGCTCTCGACCGTCGCCGGCGTGCCGTCGAGGTGGTCGCCGGTGACTGTGAAGAAGCGGGCGTCGTCGTACATCTCCACCCAGTCTTTCCGGTTGCGATCACCGGGTAGATTGCCAAGTGCAAGCACGTGAACGCCGGTCCCCGAGGGGCTCACTTCCGTGTAGGAGGCGAGGCGCTCGACGATCCCCATCGCTTCGTCGGTCAACGTCCCGGTTTCCGGGACGCGACACGTGTCGAGGTCGACTCCGACCAGCGGGTCGTCCTCGGTGAAGACGAATCCGAGCCCTTCGGCGGCTCCGTCGGTGGCGTACTCGCGTGCGGTCTCGAACGGCGCCCACGAGTCGGGGTTCGTCGCCGACCCGAACGACCCGGTGTGTGGATTGATCGGGACCTTCGTCTCTTTGCCGCCGCGCTCCTGAACTCGCCAGCAGACCCACTGCTCGCGTTCCGTCAGTTCCTCCGGCAAGATATCCGCCGTCGGCGCATCCGTGTCCATGTGGTTCTTGGTCTACTCACCTCGGCGACCGATATGACGATTCGCTTCTCACCTTGGGATCGTGTCATCTCAACGGCCGTTATCCTCGATCTAGGATGAGTGACTGTCGATCCCTTCATATTGTTTACACTCTCTCACACGGCGCCGGAAGGCTTACTCGTCGTACGGGTGGAATCTTAGCCAGTTCGATGACGATAGAGCTGGATGGCGAGCACACGACCGCTCGCGTGCTGGTCGAAGACGAATCGCTCGTCGAGGACAACTGCCTGGCGCAGATCCAGGAACTGGTCGACCACCCGGCGTTCACCGAGCCCGTCCGCGTGATGCCCGACACCCACTGGGGCGCCGGCGCGCCCATCGGGTTCACGATGCCGCTCCCCGACCGGGTCGTCCCGAACATCGTCGGCGTCGACGTGGGCTGTGGCATGGCATTGACGAACCTCGGCGAGGAACTCCCGCTGTCCGACGCCGAACGCGAGCAGCGGGTCCGCGAGGCAGTCCCGATGGGGCGGTCGGTCCACGACTACGACGACTCGGTTCACCTCGTCGACGAGTTTCCCTTCGAGCGGGCAAACGAGGTATTCGAGTCGTTCGACGCAGCCGTCCGCGAGCGCTTCGACCGGCCGGTCGACCCCGTCGAGTTCGACTTCGACGGCTACGACGGCGAGTACTTCAAATCGCTGTGCGACCGCGTGCTGACCGGTCGCGCGGGGATGGGCCACGTCATCCGGAGCGCGGGCAGTCTTGGAGGGGGTAACCACTTCGTCGAATTTGCCCGCGCTCGCGAGTCGGGCGAGTACTGGCTGGTCATACACAGCGGGTCGCGCTACCTCGGCAAGGCCGTCGCCGAGTTCTGGCAGGCCCGCGCCACCGAACAGCGCGATGCCGAGGCCATCCGCTCGTCGATCCCCGAGGAGTACGCCGAGTACGTGAAGTTCGACCCCGACTCGGTCTCCGACGACGACCTCCAGGCGTGGGTGACGGGCGGCATGGGCGAGTCCCACCTCCGCAAGGACCGCATCCGCGCGGAGTTCGCTGAGGACCGCATCGACGAGGTGTTCGAAGCGCTCGCCAAGCCCGGCGACGGCGACCGCAACGAGGCGCTCGACTGGCTGGAGGGTCGCGAGGCCGACGGCTACTACGTCGACATGCTGTTCGCCCAGCAGTACGCCCGCTGGAACCGCGAGCTGATGAGCGACGCTATCTGCGAGGCGCTCGGCGTCGACCCGGTCGAGCGCTTCCAGGCGATCCACAACTACGTGGACTTCCGCGACCTGACGATCCGGAAGGGCGCGACGCCCGCTCGCGAGGGCCAGCGGCTCGTGATCCCGTTCAACATGGCGGAGGGGTCGCTGCTCGCCCGCGGGAAGGGCAACGAGGCCTACTACCGCACGGCACCCCACGGCGCCGGTCGCGCGATGGGTCGACGCGAGGCCCACGAGGAACTCTCGCTCGATGCCTTCGAGACGGCGATGGACGGCGTCTACTCCGAATCCGTCGTCGACGACACCCTCGACGAGGCGCCGATGGCCTACAAGTCGGCCGAAGCGATCGCGGAAGCCGTCGAGCCGACCGCCGAGGTCGTCGACTGGCTGGAGCCCGTTCACAACCTGAAGGCGCTGGAGTGACGACCACAGGGTTCGAGTTCTGTCGAGAGCCATCGATCGGTCGAGATACCGGCCAGCGTTCGGCTCTACGGTTGCACAGATTTATTGGGTATGCTGACCCGACAGGAAAACGGGTATGAAACGGGTGGTCGCGTGTGTTCTCGTCGTGGCACTGATTGCGACGGCGGGGTGTAGCGGCATTCAGGGCATATTCGAGTCGGATCAGGGCACTGCCACAGAAGCGCCGCCGTCCGCGACCGTCGCCGGCGGGGAGACGGAAGCCGGTGGCGGGCCGAACGCCGACGGGTCGGACGCCGGTTCCGGGTCGGGGCCGTACACGGTCGACGGGACGGACACCGAGGAGATCGTGATCAGACTCTCCGATCTCGGCATGGAGTACAACTTCACCGGCGGCTCCAGCCGGCTCGCGTCGGCCGACGACGCGGCGCTCCGGACCCAGCAGATCCGCAAGCAGAACAGGCGGACGTTCGTCCTCGAGAACCGGAGTCGGGTCGGCGAGCAGCCGGTCGCGCTCGTGTCGGTCGCCATCATCTACGAGTCGTCGTCTGCCGCCGAGACCGCGCTGCAGGACCACCTCGGGTCGTTCGACGGGGCCAACACCTCCCGCGTCAACGTCGCGGGCTTCGAGGGGTGGCAGACGCGGTTCACGACCGACGACGAGCTCCGGAACGTCGCCGTCTTCGGACGCGACGCAAATCTGGTCTACTACACCGTGACCGCCGGCACGAGTCGGCGCCATCCGGGCTTCTCGCAGGAACTATTCGCCGAGATGGCGCTAGATGTGGGCAAGTAATTCAGTATGATACCGGTTGAAGACTCAGTCTGACGATTTCTGGCCTGAGGGTAGGATCGACTACGTGGTTGCTAAGGTTCGAGATAGCCGACGATATCTAATCGGCTCGATCGGACCCTAATTACCGAGTTTACAGCGATCGTCTGATCGATATCGGACATATCTACCAACATATTGCCATCTTCGATAGAGATCACGGCCGCACTTGAATTCGAGTACGATGAGGGATCTATCTTACTCCCTACTTCGCCTTCGTCGTGACCATCTAGAAGGGACACGTCTGCTACTACCTCCGAGAGATCGTTGACGACACGATCAACACGGCCAGAAATCCAGTGATTTTCCCAGCCTGTCGGATTCTCAGTAGACGGTTCGATCCCAGCCGAGGATCGCTTGTCTGATTCGATCTCGATCTCCATCGTCGCTCTCAGCATGGCCGCTGCTTCATCGCCTTCCATCCAGTCCGGCGTAGCTAGCTTCAATGAGCCCGTCTCCGATTTCTTGTACCCATCGAACGCTCCGAAGTGCGTGCCTCTTGTCGAGAACACAACCCGCCGGTTGCCGTTCTTCGGACCGACGGTTTTGACGTGCAGTTTCAGCGGCTCGAAGCTCATTGTCGTGCTTTCACATCTCCT
Organism: Halosimplex pelagicum; assembly: GCF_013415905.1. GTDB lineage: Archaea > Halobacteriota > Halobacteria > Halobacteriales > Haloarculaceae > Halosimplex > Halosimplex pelagicum. The sequence goes on from NZ_CP058909.1 coordinate 1,417,954, forward strand.
GTGGATATATGGTCTGGATAAATCCGTTCGAACCTACGTAGACAGTGACCGGTTTCTTGTCGCTCTCGATTTTAGTTTTGAAGACCGCTTTCCCATTGTCGGTCGTCAGCACTTCGTCCGGGTTCTTGATCGTGTCTCGGATGATGTTCTGAACGTCTTCATCCGTTTCGACGGAGTCGTATTTGTTCTTTAGATCGCTACTGTGTTTATCTGCGATGTGCTTCCACCCGGTGCCGTCGTCTCCGGGAACTCCCTTTTGCAGCCATACAACATCGTTATCCAGACCCGGCACGTCCCCCTCCTTTTGAAGCACCCACTTCGTTTCACTGAGGTCCCCGTTGTTCTCGACGATATCAAGCAGGTCCTCTCCCTCGATCGCGTCGTCAGTATACGGATCTGCCTCTTTCCTCTCTAACATCTCGAGCATTCGCTCGAAATCCGACTGTTTCATCTCGTCGTTGTTCAAAAACCTGATCGTGCGAGTCAGGTCGTCCTGATTGAGATCTCCCTTCTCGAAGCGAGTGCTGATCCGCTGGATGTGGTCCGAATTGAATTCACCGCTCTCGTATTTCCGTACAACGTGCTCACCGGTCTGCCGGTCGACACGGTTCAGCAATCTCGCACCACTATCACCGGTATCTGAGAGATACGTACTGACATCGGCGTCGAGTTCGAGGAGGTTCCGGAGTGCATCATCGTTGGACTCGCCGAGCTCACCGACGAGTTTCAGCCCGGCGCCGTCGGTCTCCTCGATTAGCTCCGTCGCATCCTGTTTGTACGGGTCATCCAGACCGTCGATCTCTCGGATGGCCGCGACCATCGTCTCTGAATCGACATCGCCGTTCCCGTACTGCCGGATGATATCCGAGTCTAAATCGCCGTCTTCGTACTTTCGGAGGATCTCCGTACCGGTCTGCTCGTCGACCTGATCGAGCAATTTCCCGCCGGAGTCACCGGTTTCGGAGAGATACGTACCCACATCGACATCGGACTTACTGGTGTACGTTCGGACCTTCCCCTTGATCTTCCCGCGAACGTCCGGACTGACCTTGCTCAGAGCGCCGGTGAACTTGTTCAGATTGAGCTTCGTCAGCCCCTTCGAGACCTTCGAGCCCTTGGCGAGCTTCGAGATGGGGATGACGTACAGAGAGATCGCCATGCTGCGGTAGCCCGAGTCGTAGCCGTTCTGGAACCACCGCTCCAGCTCCGGCTCGTTGTAGGGGTTCATCGAGCGGCGGTCCCCGGCAGGAACGCCCCAGGCGTCCTCCTTGATGCCCTCGACGGTCGCCTCGCCGAGCTCGGCTCCGGTCCCGATCGGTTCGTCGAGGAACGCGTTGCCCAGCCGCACCAGCGCGTCGACCGTCTGCATCGGATCGACTTCGAGGAGATCGGCCAGCGACTCGCCCTCTTCGACCAGTTTCTCGGCGACGCCGTACTTGAAGCCGCTCGTGAACGCGTAGCCCTCGGTGTGCGCGCCCGGGAAGTTGTACTCGACGCCAGTGTTCCCGAGGAGGAGTCCGGTGACCAGCTCTTCGGGGATCGAGTTGACGCCGGCCGTGACGTAGTCCTGGTCCTCCAGCTCCGACTTGGTCTGGGGGAGCACGATGTGTCGGTCAGTGTCGTCTAGCTCGAAGGTGATCTCGTGCTGCCAGAGCATCGTCTCCCGCGCGTCGCTCTCGTAGACGGTCGCCACGTAGTGATCGGGCTGGATCCGGTCGAACGAGTACATCCCGTCGTCGCCGGTGGTCGCGGTCCGCCCGTCGATCTCGACGACGACGTCCTCGACCGGCTCGCCGCCGTCCGCCTGGACCTGCCCCTCCACCTGTAGCAGTTCGGGCACGTCGACGGCGACGGTGGTCTCCGCTCCGCTGTCGACTTCGCGCCGGAAGCGCTGGTCGAACGCGCCGTCCGCGGACTCGACGCCAAGGAAGTGCTCACCGGCGGGGACCCCTTCGAAGGTCGCTCGTCCGTCGGGGCCGACCCGCTTCTCGCGGGCCTCGTTGTCGACCCACACTCGCGCCGTGTAGCCGTCCGCCCGCGACAGGTCCTCCTCGTCGACGGTGACGACGACGGTTCCTCCGTCGACGGGCGTCGCGGTCGGCGACGCCACCTCGAGCGGGCGCGTGGCGCGGTTGTCCGTCTCGTCGGACTCATCGATCTCGTCGGTGGGGTCGACGGTCGCGCTCGCGGTCTCGGCGTCGGCCGTCGCCGTCCACTCGAACGTGTAGGTCTCCGAATCGCCGCCCGAGAGTTCGCCCGTCTCGCGGAAGGTCTCGTCGCCGACCGCGAGTTCGAGTTCCGCTCGGTCGGCGTCGCGTTCGCCGGTGTTTCGAACGTCGACGGCTAGCTCGACGCTGTCGCCCTCGCGGATCTCGCTGGGCGCGTCGAGCCCCGTGACGACCAGGTTCGGCCGCTCGCGCTCGCCGTAGCGTGCGACCAGGTCGTAGTCGCGGTCGATGTCCTCGATGGCGAGTTCGCGCTCGTCTTCGTAGAACTCGCCGTCGGCGGTGTACCAGCCCTCGAATCGGTAGCCGTCGGGGGCCGCGGGCGCGGAGACCGTTACGTCTTCGCCCGCGTCGTACTCGCCGGCGCCGTCGAGCCCGACCGAGACCGGCTCGGAGTCCAGACGAACGGCGTAGGTGACCGCCCCGAGGGTCACGTCCTCGGTCGCCGTCTCGTCGGCGGTAACCGTGACTCGTCGCTCCGCCGAGTCGTACCCGTCGGCCGTGACCTCTAGCCGCCGATCGCCGACGGCGACTTCGGTGAACGCGTACTCGCCGTCCCAGTTCGTGCGGACCGTCGTCTCGTCGCCCAACGTCACCTTGGCGCCCTCGACGGGGTCGCCCTCGGCGTCGGTGACCGTCCCCTCGATCCGCCCGACCGCCTCCGAGACGACGACTCGGTCGGTCCGTCGGTTGTCGGACTCGTCGGCCTCGTCGACCTCGTCGGTCACGTCGACCTCGACGGCGAGTTCGTGGGCGCCCGCGTCGAGCGTTCCGACATCGATCCAGTCGGTAGTCGCCGTCTCGCCCGGTTCCAGCTCCCGGACGGTCGTGGCGTCGGTGCCGTCGCCGTCGACGCTGAGGACGGTGCGGCTCTCGGCGGCCGGGGCGGTCCCGTCGTTGACGACGGTGTAGCGGACGTCGACCCGTTCCTCGCCGGTCGGGTCGGCGGGTCGGATCTCGATGTCCTCGACGGTCAGGTCGGGCCGTCCGGCCCGCTCGTACACGGCGGTGAGGCGATAGTCGCGGTCGACGCTGCCCAGTTCGTAGGTCGACTCGTCGCTGACCTGCAGACCGTCGGCGTCCTCCCAGTGGCTGAACTCGTGGCCGTCCCGCCGTTCCGGCGCGGAGACGGACGCTTCCTCGCCTTCGGTGTAGGTGCCGCCCCCGTCGAGCGGGACGGCGACCGGCTCCGAATCGAGGTCAACCGTGTACTCGGCGGGACGGTCGACGCGGACCGTCTCCGTGCGTTCGTTGTTGTTCTCGTTCGATTCGTCAACGACGTCGCTGGCGTCGACGGTCGCGTCGGCCTCGTGCGTCCCCGAGACGGCCTCCCAACCGCGGAACTCGACGGTCGCGGTCTCGCCCGGACCGAGGTCGATGTCCGGCTGTCTAAGCAGGTCGTCGTCGACGAACAGTTCGAGGTCGAACCCAGTCGCTCGGGCGTCACCGCGGTTCTCGATCTCGACCGCGTAGGTGACCGAGTCGCCGTCGGTCGGCTCGGTGGGTCGCCACGCGATGTCGGTGATCGTCAGGTCCGGCTCCCCGTCGCGCTCGTACTGGGCGACTAGGTCGTGGTCGGTGGTCAGGTAGTCCAGGGTGAAACTGGCCGTCTCGCGCACGCGCTCGCCGTCCCGGGTCTCCCAGTGGCTGAACTCGTAGTCGCCGCTCGTTCGGGGGACGCTGACGTCGACCGCGCTGCCGCAGTCGTGGACACCCTCTCCGCGGGTGTCGACGTCGACCGGTTCGGCGTCCAGCCGGACGGTGTATGACTGCGGGTCCAGCCGGAAGTCCTCGGTCAGCGAGTCGCTGCCGCCGACGGTGACCGTCCTCGTGGGGTCGTTGTAGCAGGCGCCCGCGACGACCTCCAGCTCGTACTCGCCGGCGTCGACGCCGGTGAACGAGTAGTCGCCCTGTGAGTCCGTTCGGGTCTCGGTTCGGGCGTCTAGATACACCCGCGCGCCGGCGATGGGCTCGCCGTCGTCGTCGGTCACGCGACCGGAGACGCTCCCCGCGGTCGCGTCGATCGAGAGCGTCTCGGCGTGTCGGTTGTCGGTCTCGCTGGTCTCGTCGATCCGGTCGTCGGGGTCGACGACGGCGGCGATGTCGTGGGACCCGGAGTCGAACGACTCGTCACCCATCCAGCCGGTCCGGACGGTGTCGCCGGCGCCGACGCTCACCGTAGCGGGGAAGTCGACGGCGCTCCCGTCGGCGGTGATCCGGACCTGCGCGTCGTCGACCGACGCGTCACCCGTGTTCCGGACGGTGGCCCGGAACTCGACCGGTTCGTCGGCGCCGGGATCCGAGGGGCGCCACTCGACGTCGGTCACTCGCAGGTTCGGCTGCGAGTCGGATACCGAGAAGTCGACGGTCTCCGTGTTGTCGGACTCGTCGCGCTCGTCGACGCTGTCGTGGAAGTCGACCTCGGCGCTCGCGCTATCGACGCCGGGCGTCGCCGTCCACGCGCCGAGCGAGACCGTCCGCGCGTTGCCGGCAGCGAGGTCGAGGTTCGTCTCGCTGAACGTCTCCCCGGCCACGTCGAGGCGGACGCCGAAGTCCCCGGCGTCGGCCTCGCCGACGTTCTCGATCCGCACGTCGAAGTCTACGCGGTCGCCGTCCTCGGGCGTCGATGGATCGGGACGGACGCTCGTGACGACGAGGTTCGGCTTCCGGTCGACGACGGAGATCGATTCGACCGCGCGGTTGTTCGTCTCGTCCTCTTCGTCGATCCGGTCGTTGTAGTCGATCTCGGCTTCGATCTCGTCGACGCCCTCCTCGGCGCGCCAGTCGAACTCGACGTCGACGGCGTCACCGGGATCGAGATAGATGTCGTCGTGGCGGAACATGGTGCCACCGGCAGTGACCTCGAGGTCGGCCCCGTTGGCGCGCGATTGGCCGGTGTTGGCCACCTCCGCCGTAATGGTCGCCGACTCGCCTTCGTCGGGGTTCGACGGCGAGACCTCGAGGTCCTCGAGTTCGAGGTCCGGCTCGCCGGGTTCCGCGTAGACCGCGGTGAGGTCGCGGTCGGTGTTGACGGTGATCGTCTCGACGGCGTCCGTACTGAACGTCTCGCCCTCGGCCTGCCACTCCTGGAACTCGTAGCCGTCGACGGTCTCGGGGGCCTCGATGGTCGTCTCCTCGAGACAGCCGAACGTGCCGCCGCCGGAGAGGTACGCGTCGACCGGCTCCGAGTCGAGTCGCACGTCGTACGTGACCCTGTTCAGCGTGAAGTCGGCGAACGCCGTGTCGCCCTCAGTGACGCTGACGCGTCTGCTCTCGCCGTCGTACTCACAGCCCGCCTGGATCTCCACGTCGTACTCGCCGGTCGGCACTTCGGAGAACGTGTACTCACCGTTCTCGTCCGTTCGGGTGCCGCTGATCTCGGGGTGGGAGAAGTACACCCGTGCGCCCGTGACGGGCTGGCCGTCCTCGCCGAGGACCTGCCCGCGAACGGTCCCGTAGCTCCCCTCGACGGACACCGACATCGACCGCTCGTTGTTCCGCTCGTCGGTCTCCGTTTTGTGGTCGTCGGGGTCGACCTCCACCGTCACCGTGTGCGTCCCCGGTTCGAACTCGTGGTGGCCCGTACACGCCGCGGGCTCCGACTCCCCGGGGCCGACGGTCTGGGTCACGAACGTCGCGACGTGCTCGCCGTCGACGTAACCAAGCACCTCCACGGACTCCGCGGTCTCGGACCCGTCGTTGTGGATCGTGGTGCAGATATCAGTCACTTCGCCCGCGTCCGGATTCGACGGATTGAGACTCACCGACTCGACCGTGAGGTCGATGTCTCTCGACGACTCGGTGTCGTCGACGAGTCCGGCGGCCAGACCCGTCAGCGTGTGGCTCAGCGGTTCGACGACCGACTGGACGGCACCTGGCTGTCCCTCGCGGTCCGCACCGCCCGATTCGATGTCCGCCGACGGCGACAGAGCGGACGCTTGCGCGGTCGTCGCGACCGGACTCAACACGATCAGAAGCGTGGCAAACGCTGCGAATGCCCTCGAACCCATCTACCCCACCAAGGTACTATTCGATACGCATCCGCACTATTAAACGATCGGATGGATGACTATATGGCCGCAAACGGGCCAGTATTTCTGACTGTTCTGCACGAATGTCCGGAACCGCTCCGGTGTGAGGGAGCGGTGGTCCGTCTATGCCTTCCAGCGGTGACCCGAACGGGGACGATCGGACCGCTCTCGATAGCGCTACCGAGCGCTACGTTCGGGGACGGCCCCCTCCTAGTAACGTTCAACCGAATCGGCCGGTATCCGTCTCCTATAGGGGGTCCGCGGCGCTCGCCGGCGTCGACGGACTCCGGGCCTCACCATGGTAGACAACGACGCCGACCCGTCGACCCCAGCAGAGACCGTCCACGAAGACTACCCCCTCGACGTGCGCGTCGTCGAGTTCGTCCCCGACGGCGCCGAGCGTCCGCAGTACCGCTTCGAGGCGCCCGAACACACCGACATCAGCTTCGCGGACCCGGAGAAGGCGACGCTGTACGCCGACGTGTACTTCGACACGAACGGGTTTCAGGAGGAGGGCACCGGCCACCGCGGCGTCCCGCCGGAGGTCGTCCAGGCCGGCCGCGACACGATGGCGGCGTACTTCCTGACGATGGCCGGCACCGACACCAACTGGGTCGCCTCCTTCTACGGCAAGAAACCGACGGAGATCGAACGCTACGTCGGCGCCGTCCGCCGGCGCGCCGAGGAGATCCGAACCGAGGCCGCCGAGCGCGACCTCGAACCGGCGGCTGACGCGGCCTGAGCGCCATCTCGTCCCGAGCGCCGTCTCGTTTTTCCCGCCAACTCGCCCGACGGTAGCCGCAGCGATTCAGTTCTCGTCCGCTACAGTCGACCACTACCCCGTATCCCCATGATTCCCCGCCGCTTCTCGACCTGCCCGTCACCGGGCCGCCCCCCGAACCCCGGTTTAGGCCGTCCGAAAAATGTCTGGATCTTGAAAAGTTATAAGTGACTCAGGCGCGAACTACCGCTTGCAATGAGCACCCAGAAGACCGTCCGACAGGAGGCTGGGACAGTCGGAGAGAACCCGGTTCGACTCGACGAGGAGAAGGCGGCGCAGGTCATCGAGGCGCTGAACGCGGACCTGGCCGACGCGTACGTGCTGTACCACCAGCTCCACAAGCACCACTGGAACGTCGAGGGCGCGGAGTTCCGTGACGTCCACGTGTGGCTGCAGGAGGCCTACGAGGACGTCGAGGCGGCCGCCGACGAACTCGCCGAGCGACTGCAGGCGATCGGGGGCGTCCCGCACGCGAGCATGCCCGCGCTCTCCGAGAACGCCACCGTCGAACCGGAGGACGAGGACGTCTACGACATCCGGACCTCCTTCGAGAACGACCTGGAGATGTACGGCGACATCATCGAGAGCTACCGCGAGCACATCGAACTCGCCGAGGGCCTCGGCGACCACGCCACCGCGCAGATGCTCCGCGAACAGCTCGAAGACCTCGAGGAACACGCCCACGTCATCGACCACTACCTCGAAGACGACACCCTCGTCACCGACGCCGCGATGAACTGATCGGCCCGCGCAGAATCACCCGCCCGAGACGAACCGATTTTCCGTCGATCCGTCCGAGTAGCTGCAGGTCGCTCCCGAGTTCCGACTCACACCCGCGTTCCGGGTCGCTCCCGAGTTCCGGATCCCTCTCGCTCGCCCGGACTCGGGGGCGCTCCCGCTACCGCGTCACGTCGACCGTCGCGTCGCTGGCGATCCACCCGTCGGTGTTCCCCGATTCGAGAAAGACGGAGGTCCCGGGAGCGCCCTCGCAGACGGAGATCTCGGGTCGATCGCGCGGTTCCACGTCGGGCGTGGCGGCGACGTGCGACTGTGTGCCGGCGGCCATTACGAGCGTTTAGGCATACCTAAAAGATAAAGGATGCGGTTCGGGCGCGGGGCTTCGCCTCACTTCGGAGCGTCACCGAACCGCTCCGCGAGTCGGCGGCGGGCCAGGCCGAGACAGTCGGTGAACACCATCCAGACCTGCCGGACGACGATCTTCACGTCGAACCAGAACGACTGGTTGCGGATGTACGTGAGGTCGTACTGGAGCTTCGCCCGGGAGTTCTCGCTGGAGACCTCGTTGATCTGGGCCAGGCCGGTCAGCCCGGGTTTGACGAACCAGCGTTTCTTCCACGTCTCCATCTCGTGCTGGAGGAACGCCTCCTCGGCCGTCCACGCGGCCCGCGGGCCGACGACGCTCATCTGCCCGGTGAAGATGGCCCACAGCTGGGGGAGTTCGTCGAGGTGAGTCCGCCGGAGGAACCGCCCGACGCGGGTGACCCGCTCGGCCTCCTCGCCGGGGGTCGCCGACTCGCCCTCGGGGCGCATGCTCCGGAACTTGTAGACGGGGAACGTGTCGCCGAACTGCGTGGTGCGCTCCTGTCGGTAGAAGACGGGACCGCGGCTGTCGACCTTGATGGCGACCGCGATGGGAATCGTCACGGCGAGCGTGACGGCCAGCCCGACGCTCGCGAACGCCAGGTCGAACAGCCGCTTGGTCAGGCGGTTCTGCAGGTCCAGCGGCTCCATGTTGATCCCGATGAGTCGCTTGGTCCGCTCGGCGGAGATGGCGCCCTCCTCTTTCACGAGGACGCTCTCGTTGTGTTCGGTGAGGATCTCCACGTTCACGTCGTGTTCGTGACAGGTCTCCAGGACGCCGAAGAACTCCGCGCGGTCGGTCTGGGGTAGCGCGGGGATCACCGTCTCGACGTTCGACCGCTGCAGGATGTCGTCCAGTCGGGAGAGGCCGCCCAGACACTCGTACTGGGTGAGCTTCTCCGGGATCCCGGCGTGGCCGCCGTCGGTGCCGACTCGGTCGTCGGGGGCGGGGTCGCGCGCGTCGGTCGGCGAGAACGCGTAGCCGACGATCGGTTCGGCCGCCGCCTGGACCGCGGCCTCGATGCGCTTGGGGTTGTTGCCGACGACCAGCGTCCCCCCGCTGCGCTTGAGCTGCCAGTGTTGGAGGGCGACGAACCAGACGGGCAGGGCGACCGACAGGATCCCGACGGTCGCGAGTAGCGCCGCCCGCGGGAGCCGGAGCGTGTAGTCGAAGTAGCCGACCGTGGCGAGCGCCGCCGTCACCACCAGCAGCGAGCGGACCGTCTCCGTCACGGTGTCGAGGATCCGCCGCGGCTGGGGTTTACACAGCGACAGCGTCGCGAGCACCGTCACGACGCCCGTGACCCCGAGCATCGTCGGGAGGTCGCCGCTGTGCCCGCCGATGTCGCTGGCGTGCCAGAACAGGGCGTGGCGGTCGAACACCCCCCGGGACTCCGCGACCCAGACGGCGGCGAGCGTCAGCGCCGTGAGCCCCACGAGCCCCGCGCCCGAGACGACCCGATACACGTTCTTCGGATGCCGGACCGAGTCGCCGCTGCCCAGCGACAGGCGAGAGCGCGACTCCGTCTCCGGTCCGGTGTCCGCTGCCATCGATCCGATTTAGGCAAACCTAAAATAAAAGAGTACAGGTTTCGTCCCCGTCGGCGGACGGCCCGCACCCACGAGAGCGGCGGTCGTCGCCGGCGCGACGCTCGGTTTTGGTGAGCCTAAGAATCGAAGCGCTTATTCCGATTTCGGTTCGGAGTGGACCTACAGGGCTCGGGCCCGTCGGGACGGCGTTCGGCGGCCGGGACCGGCCGCCCGTCGCGAGCGCTGCGGGGGCGGCGACCCGGCGGTGTGCGGCCGCGCCACCGGCCCGAGCCGACTCTCGTCCGATCTATGTCAACCGACTCACCGGCGACCGACGCGCCGAACGTCCTGCAGGTCTGTACCTACTACTACCCGTTCACCGGCGGGATCCAGAAACTGGTGCGGACGCTGGTCACCGGGATCGACGACGCGAACTTCCGGATACTCACGTGCGCGACCCGCGGACGCGGCGGTGTCGACGAGCGACACGGGACGCGGGTCGTCCGCGCCGGCTCGCTCGGGGCCGTCAAGTCGACGCCGGTGAGCCCGGCGTTCCCCTACCGGTTGCGGAAGCAACTCGCCTGGGCCGACCTCGTGCATTATCACCTCCCCTTCCCGCTCGGGCCGGTGAGCCACCTGTGCAACCGCGTCGACACCCCGGCCGTCGCGACCTTCCACGACGACATCGTCGGCAAGGGACCGGTCGTCTACCCCTACAGGCCGGTCCTCGACCGGTTCCTCGGCGACGTGTCCCGGGTCATCGTCACCTCGCCGAACATGCGCGACGAGTGCGACCAGATCGCGAGATTCCGCGAGAAGGCCGAGGTCGTCCCCATCGGGATCGAGGCCGAGGACGGCCCCGTCGAGCCGAAGTCGCTCGACGGCCGGCACCTCCTGTTCGTCGGCCGGCTCGTCGAGTTCAAGGGCGTCGAGTATCTCCTCTCGGCGATGGCCGACCTCGACGCGACGCTGTCGGTCGTCGGGAAGGGACCGGCTCGCGACTCGCTCGAACGCCACGCCCGCGAGGAAGGGGTCGCCGACAGGGTGAGCTTCGAGGGGTTCGTCTCCGAGGACCGGCTCGACCGGCTCTACCGCGAGGCGGACCTGTTCGTCCTCCCGTCGGCCGGCGAGAACGAGTCGTTCGGGATCGTTCAGCTCGAGGCGATGCAGCGCGGGCTGCCGGTGATCAACACGTCGCTGCCCACCGGTGTCCCCTTCGTCAGCGTCGACGGCGAGACGGGGCTGACCGTCGAACCGAAAGATCCCGCCGCAATCGCCGAGGCCGCCCGAACGCTGCTGGGGGACCCCGAGCGATACCGGCGCTACTCGGCGAACGCCCAGCGGCGCGTCCGCGAGCAGTTCACCCGGGCGCGGATGCTCGAAGACACCCGGGCCGTCTACCGCGACGCCCTCGACGGCGAGTAGATCGCTGTCGAGTCGCCGAGCAGCCGAGCAGCCGAACCGTCGAGCGGCGGCGAGCTTCCGGACCCGCTCGTTGCCGGTGCGCTCGCGCCGATCCGCAGGTATATACTTCGCCCGCGAAAACCCGGGGCCGATGGTCGCCCTCGCCGTCGTCGCGGTCGCCCTGGCGTTCGCGCTCGTCGCGCGGCGCCGCTCGCGGACCTACCGGCTGGCCGCCGGCCTCGCGCTCGCGGCCCACCTCGTCTTCGCGCTGGTCGTCCTACCGCTGCTTCCCTACACCTGGGACATCGGCACGTTCCACGAGATCGCGACAGGGCTCCTCGAGGGCGCCGAGGCCGGCCCCCTCTCGTCGCTCGACGCGTTCGGGACCGTCCAGGCGCTCGTCTACGCGAGCTTCGGCGCCGACCCGACGACCATGGCGGTCGTCAACGGCCTGGTCGCCGTCCTGACGCCGCTGCCGGCGTGTTATCTCGCTCGCCGCCTGTACGACCCCCTCGAATCGACCGACGGCCTGCTGCTCGCGCTGCTCTTTCTCCCCTTTCCCTTCCTGTTCGCCAGCCTCCCGATGCGCGACGCCCTCTCGACGCTGCTCGCGCTGACCCTGCTCGCGGTCTGCGTGCGCGCGGTCGCCGACCGACGCCACCGGTGGGCGCTCGCCGCGCCGCCGCTGTGGGGGATGGTCTTCCTCCTGCGCGAGGAACTGGCCTTCCTGGTCCTGCTGGGCGCGGCCGGGTCGCTGCTCGTCGCGGCGCTCCGGCGCGTCACCGACCGGCAGATCACGCTCGCGTCGCTGGCGCTCGCCGGCCTGCCGGTCGCCGTCGCCGGGTTCGCGCTGTTCACCCGACTGTTCCCCGTCGACGCGCTCAACTCGCGGCTGCAGTACCGGATCATGGGCGGCGCCGCCTACCTCGGCTTCGAGCGCTACGGCTCCTGGCTGGACGTGCTCCTGGCCGCGCCGGTCCGGGCGATCTACTTCCAGTTCGCGCCGTTTCCCCTGCACGTCGACTCGGCGTTCGACCTCCTCGCGGTGCTCTCGCTGCCGCTGCTGGTCGTCCTCGCGACGGCCGCGTACCTGACGCTCCGCCGCGTCGAGCACGACCCCGTCGTGACGCTCCCCCTGCTGGTCGTCTACCTCGGCGGGATCGTCGGCTACGGGCTGATCGACTCGAACTTCGGCACGACGATCAGACACCGGTCGTTCTTCGTCTTCCTGCTGGCCGTCTTCGCCGCGCCGGCCCTCGAATCGTGGTGGCGCTCACTCCGCGTCCGGGTAGAGAAACCGCTCCGTCAGGGCCGCGACCGCGACGAACACCAGCGCGAAACTGAGGAACTTGACGCCCGAGCCTAGGTTCGAGCGGAACACCGACACGACGCTGAGGAGCACGAGCGCGGCGAGCGCCCCCGAGAGGACGCGCTCGCCGTCCAGCCGCGACAGCAGGACGCTCCCCTCGGCCCACCGACGCAGCGTCCGCACCACCCGGTAGGTCGCAGATTCGGAGAACGGTTCGATGTCGGGCCGGCCCATCGTCGGTCGCGGATCGGAGCGAGACGCACATAACTGTTCGTGGTTCGGCGGTCAGCCCTGCATGTACAGCGAGTAGGTGATGACGGCCAGGCCGACGGCCAGGAAGACGCTGTTGACGAGCACGCCGGTCGCGAGCGGGACGGCGAAGAACTGGTTGGCGGCGCCCGAGACGAGCGCGCCGAGGGTGATGATGGCGAACCCGGCGCCGAGGACGCCGAGCGACGGCTCGCCCGCGCGGCGGTAGGCCCGGTAGGCGATGACGGTGATCGCGCCGCCCAGCAGCAGGACGACGGACTTGACGACGGCGATCGCGACCGAGGTTTCGTTCACAGTTCGTCCCCCATCGTCGACCAGATGTCCGCGAGCCGCTGGTCGGCGGTACGCTGCGGTCGGTCGACCGTCACCGAAAAGGTGTCGTCTTCGTTCATCGAGATGAGCACGTTGTCGAAGTCCCGTTCGTATCTCGTCGTCCGTCCGCCCTCCGGGTTGATGACGTCGCGCTCCCGGAGCAGCGCCGCCGAGCCGAGGAGTTCGAGCTTGCGGTACAGCGTCGACTTCGGGATCTCGCAGGCCTCGGCGAGTTCGGTTGCGGTCGTGGGTTCGGCCGTTTCCCGGAGGATCGCCCTGCAGTCGGGGTCGTCCAGCGCCTCGAGCACGGCCGTCAGGGACGTGTCGTCGGGCGACGGCGCTGACTCGTCCGCCATCATCCGGTGTTGCACGGACTCCCGAATAGGCTATCCGATCGGCGCCCGGCGACGTTCGGGGGAGCGAGCGCCGGGGTCCGACCGCCGAACCGCGACCGTCCCGGCGACCGTCTCGTCGCGCGGCGGTCCGACACCGGTCACTCCTCGCGGGCGGCGTACACGTCGAGCAGTTCCTGGTAGCGGTCCCGGATCGTCACCCGGCTCACGTCCGCGACGGAACTGACGGCCGCCTGCGTGAGCTTCTCGTTGGTCAGGTTCGCCGCGGCGTAGATGGCCGCCGCCGCCAGCCCCGCGGGGCTCTTGCCGCTGTGGGCGCCCTCCCGTTTCGCCACGTCGAGCAGCTCCCTGGCCAGCCGCTCGGCCTCGTCGCTGACGTCGAGCGACGACGCGAACTGGGGGACGTACCGCGTCGGGTCCTCGGGCTCGATGGCGAGTCCGAGTTCCTGCTTGAGGTAGCGGTAGGCGCGCTGGACGCGCTTCTTCCGGACGCGACTCACGTCGGCGAACTCGGTCACCCGCCGGGGCGCCCCGTGCTGGCGCGTGGCGGCGTACAGCGACGCCGTGGCCATCCCCTCGATGGACCGCCCGGGGAGCAACTCCGCCTCGACCGCGCGCCGGTAGAGGGCGCCCGCGGTCTCGCGGACCGGTTCCGAGAGGTCCAACGCCGAGGCCATCCGGTCGATCTCGCCGAACGCCTGCTTGAGGTTGCGCTCCTGGGCGTCCTTCGCCCGGAAGCGCTCGTCCCAGGTGCGCAACCGCTGCATCCGGGCGCGCTTGCGCGCCGACAGCGTCTCCCCGTAGGCGTCGGCGTCCCGCCAGCCGATGTTCGTCGACAGGCCCCTGTCGTGCATGAGCTCGGTCGTCGGCGCGCCGACCCGGCTCTTCCCGTCGCGGTCGCCGTCCTCGAACGAGCGCCACTCGGGCCCGCGGTCGATGGCGTCCTCGTCGAGCACGAGCCCGCACTCCGCACAGGTCGCTTCGCCGCGGTCCTCGTGTTCGACGACTCGCCCGTCGCACTCCGGGCACGACCGCGCGGCGACCGCTTCGGTCGTCGTGTCGGACTGCCGTACCTGTCCGTCGTCGGAATCGTACCGTGTCTGAGTCATTGTGGTGGCTCGGGGGGCACGTTCGGGCGGCCGTGATCCCTGTTACCACCAACATCGGGGGTGTCGAAGATGAGTGAACGGCGCTGTCCCAGTTACTGGGAATCCGTCCCGCCGGACGCCGACCCCGCGCGAACGTCCCCGAACAGCGCCTCCAGCCGGTCGGTCACGGCCGCCCAGGTGTACCCGGCGTCCAGCACGTACGCCCGACAGGCCTCGCCCGCGGCCGCCCGCTCGCTCGCGGACAGTCGCGCCCACGCGGCCAGCCGGTCGGCGAGCGCGTCGCGCTCGCCCGGCGGCACCAGCAGCGGTTCCGGGACCTCTGGGCGCGACTCCAGCGGCCCGAGGATCTCCGGCGTCGCACCCGCGGTCGTGCCGACCACGGGCGTCCCCGACGCCAGCGCCTCCAGCGTCGCGAGCCCGAACCCCTCGAGTTCCAGCGTCGGCAGGACGAACGCGTCCGCGCCGGCGTACAGCCCCGGCAGGTCGTCCTCCGGGACGTAGCCGAGGAAGGTCACGTCCGACGCGACGCCGAGCCGCTCGGCCCGCGCCGCCAGGTCCCCCCGGAGCGGCCCGTCGCCACCGACGTACAGGTGGGCGTCGAGCCCGTCGTCGACCACCCGCGCGAAGGCGTCGAGCAGCGTCTCCAGCCCCATGCGCGGCGTGAGCCGCCGCACCGTGAGAAGCGAGATATCTTCGCCGCCGAAGGCCTCGGGAGCGGGGCCGTCCAGCGGCGCGAACCGCTCGACATCGACCCCGCCCGGAACGAC
Organism: Halosimplex pelagicum; assembly: GCF_013415905.1. Lineage (GTDB taxonomy): Archaea > Halobacteriota > Halobacteria > Halobacteriales > Haloarculaceae > Halosimplex > Halosimplex pelagicum. The sequence continues at coordinate 1,433,146 of NZ_CP058909.1, forward strand.
GCGCACGGGCGGCGCGTCCGGGTGATGGTCGCGGACCCGCCCGCGCTGAAACTCGCTCAGCACGACCGCCGCGTCGCTGTGGCCGAGCACGCGCCCCTCGACCCGGTGGCGCAGCGTCCGGTTGAGCCAGTGGTACGGCGCCGCCCACGGGCTCGGGTCGACCAGCCGGTCGCGGTACTCGACGCCCCACAGCCCGTGGATCGTGTACGTCCGCGGGACCGCGTCGGGCGTCGCCCGGTCGACGCCGAACGAGCTCAACGCCCCGTGGAAACTCACCAGGTCGACCGGCTCCCGCGCCCGGACCGACTCGACGAGCCCCTCGATCGTCCGCATCGTCGCCGGCAGTCGCGGGACCGACGCGCCGTAGCGGTACACGTCCATCCCGGCGACCGTCTCCCGCGCGGGAGCGTCCCCGCGCTGTCTGGTGATCACCGAGACGCGGTGTCCCCGCTCGACGAGCCGGCGACCGACCTCGTAGTTGTACCGGCCCGACCCCGTCGCCGACGGGTCCGGATAGAGGTTGTTCGTCGCCGCGAGGACGTGCATACCCCGCCTGGACGGCGGTTCGGGATGAGTTTTGCGAACCATCTTTTTCCCGCCCGGGTTTCCTCGGTCGCCTCCGGCGACCTGCGGGGAACCCGGGCGGCAAAAACATGGGTGAAAAAGGCCGGCTGCGCTGGTCGCTCCGCTCCCGCGCAGCCGGTGTCTGCGGGAGTGAGCACCGCGACCGACCGCAGGCTCGTCAGCGCTCGCTCTGGCGGTGAACCGGCGCTTCGCGCCGGATGCCGAAGACGACCCACGCTACCGCACCGCTGACCGCATCACTGCCACCGCACTCCACCCGGGAACCGGGGTCGCCGGGCTTGAAGACGGCGGCGCCCGACGGGACGACCATGAAACCGCAGGGAGGCGTGCGCGACCTCGCCCGTGAGCTCGTCTCGATCCCCAGTCACGACTCGGAGGCCGCGGCGGGCGACCGCATCGAGTCCTGGCTGCGCGAGCACACCGACGCCGCGGTCGCTCGCGACGACGCCGGCGGGGCCGAGCGCGGCGGGAACGTGATCGCTCGAAAGGGTTCGGGCGGGACCTCGCTGGCGCTGGTCGGCCATCACGACGTGGTCCCGCCGGACGACCCCCAGGTCGACGACGGCGAGTACGTGGTCCGGGAAGAGCGGGCCGACGGCGACCGGGCGGTCGGCGGCGAACCGGCGGTCAGTGGCGAACGGGCGGACCGCCGCCTCTACGGCCGGGGGAGCGCGGACATGAAAGGCGCCGTCGCGGCCGCACTGTGCGCGTTCCGCGACGCCGAACCGCCCGCGGGGGTCGAACTCGTCGTCGCCTCGTTCGTCGGCGAGGAACTCGGGGGGATCGGCGCGCAGGCGGCCATCGACGACGGGTTCGCGCCCGACTACGCCGTCGTCGGCGAGGGGTCGACCGGCTACTCGGCGCCGGGGGTCACCGACGTGGCCGTCGCCCACAAGGGTCGACGCGGGTCGACGCTCGTCGCCGAGGGCCGGGCCGCCCACGCCAGCGAGGTCGAGTCGGGCGTCAACGCCATCTACCGCGCGACCGACGCCGTCGACGTGGTCCGCGACCTCCCCTTCCCGACCACCGAAGTGCTGGGCCACGAACTCGCGGGGAGCGTGGCGGTCACGGAGATCGACGGCGGGTCGGCCTGGAACGTGATCCCCGAGCGCTGCGAGGTGACCGTCGACGAGCGGACGGTGCCCGGCGAGCGCGCCCCCCTCTCGCGCGCGGAATCGGTCGACGGCGTCGAGTGGGTCGTCGACCAGGACCTCCCGCCGATGGCCTGCGAGGACGCCGACTTCGCCGAGGCGGTCCTGGCCGCGGCCCGCGACGCACACGAACGGGAGGCCGAAGCGGCGTCGGGCGACGGGGCGGCCGCGCCGAGCGAGGACGCGGCAGCGCCCGGCGAGGGCGACCCCGAGCAGGTGGTCAAACCCCACGCCACCGACGCCGGGTGGCTCGCCGACGCCGGGACGACCTGCGTGGTCTGTGGCCCATCCGAGCCCGGCGAGGCCCACACCGCCACCGAGAGCGTCTCGCTCCCCGTCCTCGACCGCTGTTACCGGATCTACCGCGGGCTGGCCGAGTCCTGGACCGGATGACCTCGTACTTATCAGCCGACAGCTCTAACGGCGGGTATGCGACGCCGAGCGTTCATCGCCGCGTGTGTCGCCGCCGGGGTGGCCGGTTGCCGGGGTGACGACACGTCGACCGACGGCGGGACCGACGACGGAGGGGCCGGACCGGACACGCCGACCGACGGGGACGGGGCGACGCCGACGGAGACGCCCACCCCGACTACCACCGAGCGCTCGTCGCCGACCGGGACCGCGACGCCGACCGGGACCGCGACGCAGACCCCGACGGCCTCGCCGACCGCGGCGAGCGACGGGACCCGACAGGCCGTCTTCCCCGACTACGAGACGACCGAGGTTCGAGTGACGACGCCGGACGGGGAACGGCTGGGGTCGGTGACCGCCGCGATCGCCGACACACAACGGTTGCGAGTGACCGGCCTGAGCGACACCGAATCGCTACCGACGGACATGGGGATGCTGTTCGTCTACGACGAGGTGGGCAACCACACCTTCATCATGCCGGACATGGACTTCGGCCTTGACATCGTCTTCGCCGACGGCGAGGGTGCTATCACCGAGATCCACCACGCCCCCGAGCCCGGCCCGAACGAAGACGGCGCAGACCAGGAGTATCCGGGGCGGGGCCAGTACGTGCTGGAGGTGAACCGGGGGTGGACCACCGAGCGCGGCGTCGAGACCGGCGACGTGTTGCGGTTCGACCTCTGAGCGACCGCGTCGGCGGGCGATTCGGACCGGTCGAGATGCCCAGTCCCGACCGGCGATCCGTGCGTCTTTCGCATCTATCGAGTACAGTGGAACTGTTCACTGCGGTCTGCTTAGCTATCGGTGTTTATACTCCGACGCTTCTTACATTCCCCACAGAAGTTCGAAGGCAAATCTGATTCGGAGCTAATCTGTTTTTGCGAAGTAAATTCGTTATGAGTCTCATAGTGGTCTGCCCAACCACAACGAGTCTTCTCCGAGAAATGCCACATTTGATTCTCTTTCCGTTTTATTTCCACAGTGAAGATTTTCCATCTCTATTGTATTAGTGTTAGGTGGATACTCTGTCCCGAGTGATGTTCCCGATTCAGTACGACGGTCCGAACCGGCTCCGTCCCGGCTACTGCGGGTTCAGAGCGCCGGACTCGACCATCGCCTCCAGCGGGTTGTCGTCGATCTCGAGCGGGAGGTCGACGCGGCCGCGCCGCCGTGCGGACTCCCAGATCCCGAAGATGATCTCGGTGCTGTTGAGCGCGTTCTCGGCGCCGATCACCGGCTGGTCGCCGGATTCCAGACAGTCGACGACGTGGGCGACGGCGTCGTGGATCGGGTCGGTCCAGGCGCCCTCCGCGACGGTTTCGCCCGTCCACTCCCCGCCGTCGGCCCGCCAGCGCAGGTCCGCGTCGGACGCCTCGGGGCCGACTTCGAGGAGGCCGTCGCTCCCGACGAAGCGCATGTCCGCGGGGACGAACGACCGCTCGCCGCCGGTCGAGACGACGGCGTCCACGCCGTTCTCGTAGCGCCAGTGGGCGTGGGCCTGGTTCTCGTTGTGGGCGCCGAACCACTTGTTCTCCTCGCGGTAGTCGATCTGGGCGATCACCCACTCGGCGGGGCGGTCGCCGGCGACGCCGGTCGCGAAGTCGATCATGTGCGTGCCGCCGTCGTAGACGTTGCCCGGCGCGAGTTCGATCCGCTCCAGGTCGCCGATGGCGCCGTCCTCGATGCGCTCGCGGGCTTCGACCCACGTCGGCTTGAACCGGCGCATGTGGTTGAAGGTGAGCTGGACGCCCGCCTCGCGACAGCCCTCGGCCATGCGCCGGGAGTTCCCCCAGGTGAGGTCCATCGGCTTCTCGCAGTGGATCGCCTCGACGCTCTCGGCGCGCGCGCAGTCGAGGACCACGTCGGCGTGGTCCGCGGGCCATATCGAGACCGAGACGATGTCCGGTTCGGCCTCGGCGAGCATCGCCTCGTAGTCCTCGAAGACGCCGTCCTCGTCGATGTCGAACCGGCCGGCGAACGCCGCGGCGCGCTCGGGGACCAGGTCCGCGCAGGCGACGAGGTCGCAGTCCTCGAGTCGTTCGTACCCCTCCCCGTGGTAGTAGTTCATCGCGAACCCCTCGGGGTTGGGGTTCCTCAGGTCCGCCTGGTCGCCCGTTCCGACGAAGGCGATGTCGTGGGTAGTCACGAATCTCTCTCTCGCGGGCGCTCCGTTAGTCCTTGTGGCCCCGGAAGCGCGTGTACCGGCTCGGTGACGCGAGCCCGGAAGACCGGATATCCGGTCACGAAAACAGATATATGGTCTGGCGTCGAAGAGTGGGTATGAACGACCAGTCGGCGGCGGACCGCTGGGGAGAGGAGCGGACGACGTTCCAGCGGGTCTACGACCTGATCGTCGGGACTCGGGAGTTCGAGCGCGCCGGGACGTTCGCCGAGCGAGCGGACTGCTCGGAGACCGCGGCGCGGAACGCCCTCGAACAGCTGACCGAGATGGGGATCGCTCGGCGACGGGAGGGTCGCCCCGCGGCGTACCGGCGCAACGACTCGTACTTCCGGTGGAAGCGGATCGAGTCGCTGGCCAGCGAGCACAGCCCGACCGAACTCCGTCGGCGCGTCGACGAGTTGATCGACCGGGACGCGGCGTTCCAGGACCGGTACGACGTTCCGGACCCCGAAACCGTCGGGACCGACGACCTCCCCGTGGACGACCACGAGGCGCTCCACGAGCGCTGGGAGGACCTCCGCGAGTGGCGGACCCTCCGCCGGGACATCCGGGTCCTGCGGGAAGCGGTCGAGCGGGCCGAATCGCGGTCGGACGACGGCGTTCCCGCGTGACTCCGGACGACCGCGCGGGCGCCCCGGGGGACGACTCGCCGGGCGGACCGCTCGACGTTCCGACGTTGGGAGTGATGGGCCGTCGCGCGCGGTCGCACGACCTCGTCACTGGCTGGTCGCTCCGGCCGGACGGCGTCTCGCCGCGGCGGCTCGAACTGCGTCTGGACGACGACCAGTACCCCGTGGCCGTCGACGCCGCGCGTCTCGACGTGCGCTGGTACGAGGGCGGCGACTACACGTTTCACTACGTCGAGTCCCGGAGCGCCGACCGGTGGCAGTGTCGCTGGGACCGTCATCCGAAACCCGAGGCGCCGTCGGCGCACTTCCACCCGCCGCCGGACGCGTCGAGCGCCGTCGAACCGTCGGACCTGGACGACTCTCACCAGCTCGGCGCGCTGTTCGACGTGCTCGACTGGGTGTCCGAGCGGCTCTCGACGCTGCACGGGAACTGAGACGGCTCCGTTTCCACCGCGCTGGTCGGCCTACCCTTCGAACCCTTCCTCCCACCGGAACACGCCGTTCCGCTGGACCACCTCGCCGTCGACCTCCAGCCGGGAGTCGCCGGTCATGTCGGTGATGAGGTCGACGTGGACCGCCGAGTCGTTGCCCGACTCGCCCTCCGGGAGGTTGGCGTCGTAGGCGCGCCCGAGCGCCAGATGCACGGTGCCGGCCATCTTCTCGTCGAAGAGGATCCGCCCGGTCGGGCGGTCGATGCCGCGGTTCATCCCGATCCCGAGTTCGCCCAGCTGGCGCGAGCCGCCGTCGGTCTGGATGATCTCGTCGATCACGTCCTCGCCCTGGGCGGCCTCCCAGTCGACGACGACGCCGTCCTTGAACGTGAGCTTCACGTCGCGCACGTCGCGACCGCGGATCGTCATCGGCACGTCGAAGGTGACGACCCCGGCGGTGTCGTAGGGGGCGGTGAACACCTCGCCGGAGGGGAGGTTGTGCGAGTCGTAGGCGACGCTGGCGGCGGAGTTGACGGCGGTGCGGCCGTCGACGAAGAGGGTCAGGTCGGTGCCCTCGTTGACGATGCGGACCTCCTCGCCGTCGTCCAGTATCTCCTTCAGCTGGTCCATCTCCTCGGCCAGCGACTCCCAGTCCCGGAGGGTGGCGTCGTAGACGAACTCCTCGTACTCCGCGTAGGCCATGCCGGCCTGCTGGGCGAGCGAACGGGTGGGATGGACGGTCGAGACCCAGTCGGTATCGAGACGAGCCTCCCTGATCCCCTGGCGCGCGCGGCCGTAGCGCTGGGTGCGCTCGCCGGGCACGTCGGCCATCCCCGCCGTGTTGCGTCCGCCGCCCAGCGAGAGCACGCTGTCGGCGTTTTCGTATAGCGATAACTCGTGTATCGGGTCCTCGTCGAACTCGCCGTCGTGGGCGCGGAGGTAGGCCCGCTGGACCTCCTCGGAGGCGTAGACGGTCGTCACGTTCGCACCGCGCTCGCCCAGCGCCCGCGCGACGGCCACCGCCAGGTCGTGGGCGCCCTCGTCGACCGACACGACCACGTCGTCGCCCGCCTCGATCCGCGCGCTCCAGTCGACCAGCGTCTCCGCGTGTTCGCGTACGCGTTCGTCCATACCGCTCGGTCGGACGCCGCGGACTAAACCGTCCCGCTCTCCGCGATAGCGCTCCTGTCATCGGATTTAGGCGGGCCTAAAGTCCGAAACGACTTTATTCGATTAGGTCGACCTAAACGTGTGACCGACTTCGACTCCGACTCCGACGCGACGCGCAGGGCCTATCTGACTACTGCGGCCGCCGTCCTCGGCGGGAGCGCCCTGTCGGGCTGTGCCAGCGACGGCGGCTCGACCGACACGCCAGGTGACGCCGGCGGGACCGACGAACCCACAGCCACACCGACCGACACGCCGACCGATCCGGGGACGGCGACCGAGACGCCGGTCGGTACGCAGTCGGGCGTCGAGACGCCGTACTCGGTGTCGATCGAACCGGTCGGCGAGGTGACCTTCGAGTCGGTCCCCGAGACGTGGATCGCGAACAACGGCTCCTGGGCGGACATGGGCATCGCGCTGGGGCTCGACGCGCCAGAGGGCGTCTGGCTCACGGGCCGGTACCACACGCAGTACTACGACGAGATCCCGGGTGTCAGCGTCGACAAGAGCGATATCAAGCAGCTGTGGGGCGACAGCGGCGTCGGCAAAGAGCAGTTCTACGAGATCGACGCCGACGTACACGTCGCCGACCCGAACTTCCTCGTGAACCGCGGGAAGTGGGAGCAGTCCGACGTCGACGAGATCACGGAGGAGGTGGCGCCCTTCTTCGGCAACAGCATCTTCTCGCGGAACTACGCCTGGCACTCGGACTATCGGTACTACACCCTGATGGAGGGCTTCGAGAAGCTCGCGCAGGTGTTCAAGCGGACCGACCGCTACGAGGCCTTCGAGGCCGTTCACGACGACTTCCAGGCCGCGCTCGCGCCGGTCGTGCCGACCCGAAGCGAACGCCCCTCGGCCGCAGTTATCTGGGGCGGTGGCGAGCAGCCGGAGTCGTTCTACCCGTACGTCTTCGACGAGGGGACGAGCTTCAAACACCTCAACGACCTCAAGGTGCGAGACGCGCTCGCCGACTCCGACGTCAAGGACTTCTACAGCAGCCGGGGGGCCATCGACTTCGAGACCCTTCTGGAGGTCGACCCCGAAGTTATCCTGCTCCGCGGGCAGGAAGCCAAGTCCCGGTCAGAGTTCGAGGACACCGTGCTCACGTTCTTCGAGAACCACGATACCGCGAGCGCGCTCACGGCCGTCCGGAACGGCGACGTCTACCGCGCCGGCGCCCTCTACCAGGGACCGATCTCGAACCTCGTCGTCACCGAACGGCTCGCGACGGCGCTGTACGACACCGACGACGAGCTGTTCGACCGCCAGCGCGTCGGCGACATCGTCGCCGGGAACGTCTGACCGTGACGGACGGCTCGACCCGGGCGGTCGCTCGCAGCGACCCGCCGCGCTCACCCGCGCACCGAACCGCAACCACTAAGCCGCTGTTTAGGTATACCTAAACCGATCGAATGCCGGAGAACGTCCAGCCGGACGCCGAGTCGGGAGCGGCCGACAGCGCCCGCCTCGGGTGGATCGACCGCTCGCTGCTGGGGCTGTGTCTGGGCAGTCTCGCGGTCACGGTGGCCGCGGGGCTCGTGCAGGTGAGCTTCGGGTCGTACTCGATGTCGGTCGTCGAGGCCTGGAGCGCCGTCTTCGACACGGCGGTCCTGCTCGACCACCGCTGGGTCCTCAACTTCCTGCTCGGCGAGGGGCTGATGCGGACGGTCACGGGCTTCGGCGGCGAGCTCCCCGACCTCGCGACGTCGACGCTCATCGTCTGGACGATCCGCCTGCCGCGGGTGTTCGTCGCCGGGCTCGTCGGCGCGAACCTCGCCGTCTCGGGCGCCATCTTCCAGGCCGTGACGCGCAACGAGCTCGCCAGCCCGTTCGTGCTCGGCGTCTCCTCGGGCGCGGGCCTGCTGATCCTCCTGACGCTGGTCGTCTTCCCGGTGCTGGCTGCGGCGCTGCCTATCATCGCCGCCGCCGGCGGGATGGCCGCGTTCCTGCTCGTCTACGTCATCGCCTGGAAGGGCGGCACCTCGCCGGTGCGGCTGGTGCTGGCGGGCGTCATCGTCGGCACCGTCTTCCAGAGCCTCCAGACGGGCCTCTTTTTCTTCGCCGACGACATCGGCGTCGTCCAGTCGGCCATCGCCTGGACCACCGGCTCGCTGACGGGGACCGACTGGGAGCAGGTCCGCACCGCGCTGCCCTGGTCGATACTCGCGATCGGCCTCTCGCTCGTCGGCGCCCGCCAGCTCAACGTCCTGCTGCTCGGCGAGCGCACCGCCTCCTCGCTGGGCATGAACGTCGAGCGGATGCGGTTCGCCCTCTCGACGGTGGGCGTGCTCGCCGCGGCGGCGTCCATCGCCGTCGCCGGCATCGTCGGCTTCGTCGGCCTGATCGTCCCCCACGTGGTCCGCAACATCGTCGGCAGCGACTACCGCCGGCTCGTCGTCGGCTGCGTCTTCGCCGGCCCCGCGCTGCTCGTCGCCGCCGACGTGGGCGCGCGGCTGGCCATCCCCGTCCTCGCGGGCGGGACCGGCCAGCTCCCCGTCGGCATCGTCACCGGCCTCGTGGGCGGCCCGTACTTCCTCTATCTGATGCGCAAACAGGAGCAACTCGGAGAAATATGAGCCAGAGCGACACCACCCCGACCGGACCGAACCGCCGCGACGAACACACCGACTGCGACGAGAGCCCCGACGCCCAGTCCGCCCTCGCGGCGCCCGCCATCGCCGCCGGCGGCGACGGCGGCACCCCCTTCGAAGCCGAGGACCTGGTCGTCGGCTACCCCACCAGCGAGGAGCCCGTCGTCGACGGCGAGACCCTCGTCGCCGCGCCCGGCGAGATCACCGCCCTCGTCGGCCCGAACGGCAGCGGCAAGTCCACCCTCCTGAAGGCGATGGCCGACCAGCTCGCCCCCGAGGGCGGCGCCGTCCGCATCGACGGCAGCGAGGTCGCCGACATGGACGCCAAGGATCTGGCCCGACGGCTGGGCCTGCTCTCCCAGGAGAACGTCGCGCCCGACAGCATCACCGTCGAGAAGCTCGTCGAACACGGCCGCTACCCCCATCGGGGCTTCTTCGACGGCCTCACCGACGAGGACCGCGCCGCCGTCGACCGCGCCATCGACCTGGCCGGCGTCGACCACCTCCGCGGTCGGGACGTGGGCAGTCTCTCCGGCGGCCAGAAGCAGCTCGTCTGGATCGCCATGGTGCTCGCCCAGGAGACCGACGTGCTCCTGCTCGACGAGCCCACTACCTTCCTCGACATGCACCACCAGCTCGAAGTGATGGAGATCGTCGAGACGCTCCGCGAGGACAGCGACAAGACCGTCGTCGTCGTCCTCCACGACCTCCAGCAGGCCGCTCGCCTCGCGGACCGGGTCGTCGCGCTGAAAGACGGCGCCGTCCAGAGTCGAGGCAGCCCCGAGGCGGTCGTCACCGAGGAGATGCTCGCCGACGTGTTCGGCATCGAGGCGCGAGTCACGCAGTCCGAGATGGGTCCCCAGGTCACGCCGCTCCGGCCGCTCCACGGCGACGGCGGCTCCGACCTGCACCACTGACTCCGATTTTCCGCTCCTGGCCACTCGTTCGCCGTTTCTCGCGCACTCCCGTGTGCTCCTGATACAGGGCGCGTCTGACGCTGTCAACGACATGCCGATATATCGAACACCCGCGGGCGGGTCCGACCGGCCTGCGAAACGGCGGCGGCCGCGGGCGACCGTTCGCGGGTCGCCCCGAACCACAACCCCTACTTGCGCGCCCGGTGAGACTCGGCGTATGCAACTGGGCGTCGTCGGACTCGGCCGGATGGGACAGATCGTCGTCGACCGCGTGATAGAGGCGGGCCACGACGTGGTAGCCTTCGACCTCGACGAGGAAGCCGTCGCGACGGCCGCCGACGCGGGCGCGACGCCCGCCGACTCCGTCGTCGACCTCGCCGAGCGACTCGGCGCGGACAAGCGGATCTGGCTGATGGTCCCCGCGGGCGACGCCGTCGACGCCGCGCTCGACGATCTGGAACCGCACCTCGACGGTGACGATATCGTGGTCGACGGCGGCAACTCCTACTTCGAGGACTCCGTCCGGCGCGCCGACACCACGGACGCCGCCTACCTCGACTGCGGCACCTCTGGCGGCCCCGCCGGCGCGGAACTGGGCTTCTCGCTGATGGTCGGCGGTCCCGAGTGGGCCTACGAGGAACTCGTCCCCGTCTTCGACGCCGTCGCGACCGGGCCGGAGGGCCACGACCGCATGGGTCCGGCGGGGTCGGGCCACTACGTGAAGATGGTCCACAACGGCGTCGAGTACGCGCTCATGCAGACCTACGGCGAGGGGTTCGAACTGCTGGCCAACGGCCGCTACGATCTGGACCTCGAATCGGTCGCGCGCACGTGGAACAACGGCGCGGTCATCCGCTCGTGGCTGCTGGAGCTCTGCGAGGAGGCGTTCGCCGAGGAGGGCACCGACCTGGGCACCGTCGCCGACCGCGTCGAGGGCGGGTCGACGGGCACCTGGACCGTCCAGGAGGCCCTCGAACAGGAGGTGCCCGTCCCCCTGATCTACCAGGCGCTCGCCGAGCGCTTCGACTCGCGGTCCTCGGGCGGTGAGGGTCCGGGGCGGTTCTCCCGGCGACTCGCCAACCGCCTGCGCTACGGATTCGGGCGTCACGAAGTGCCGCGGCGGGAGGAGTAGGCACAGTCTCGTCGGCGCGGTCCCGTCGCCCGGAGAACACGTTCGGGGCCGGCGTCGGGCAGTCGTCCACCGTTGAAGCGTCAGTTAGTTATACGGGCACTCCGAAGCCCGAATATGGACACTACAGTGAGTGTCGCGATCGGGGCGGCGTTGACACTCGTCGTCGTCGCGGTCCACTACGCGAGGGGGACCGGCTGGGAGCCCCCGGCGGACATCTCCCAGGAGGTCCTCGAACAGCGTGCCGCGGCGGTGCCGGACACGGACTTCCCCGAGCCCATGAACCGCTCGATCGGCGGCGGCGCCGCGGGCGCCATCCCGTCGGGCGAGGGCGGCGCGGAACTCGCCGAGGGCGAGGAGGGTGACGACGAGGACGAGGGCTTCGACCCCGAGGCCATCGCCGACGACGAGGTCGAGTACTACGAGATCGAGTTCGCCAAGGAGGGCGAGACCATCGAGATCGCCAACAACGAGAACATCCTCGACGTGGGCGAAGAGGAGGGCTGGGACCTCCCCTACGCCTGCCGGCAGGGCCAGTGCGTCTCCTGCGCCGGCCAGATCCAGGACGGCCCCGCGCTCGATTACGTCCAGCACGAGCACAACGAGGCGCTGTTCGACGACGACCTCGACGACGGTTACTGCCTGACCTGCGTCGCCTACCCGACCGACGACTTCACCATCGAGACGGGCGAACAGCCCTGACCGCCGCCCGGATTCCCGCCTTTTCGTCGCCGTCTCACAACGGTTAAGAGCGCGACCGCGCTACCCCGATACGAGGGCCCGTAGCTCAGTGGACAGAGTGCTTGGTTCCGGACCAAGTTGCCCGGGGTTCAAATCCCCGCGGGCTCGCCTCTTCGATTTCGACCGACACGGAGTTTCATCTCCGCGTCGATTCCGAAATCGGTGTGCGACTGACGGGGATTTGAAGTAGACCAGTCGCGCGCAGCGACCGGCGGGGCGAGCACGTCTGGGCGTGGTTCAAATCCCCGCGGGCTCGCTTCTCGAAACTCGAACCGCGCGGAGCCCCGTCTCCGCTCGACACCCCCGTTTCGCGTCGAGCGTCGGTCCCGACGGCGAGTCCCAGCGCCGCTCAGCCCGACCCGTCGACCGTCCGCTCGACCGTGTCGGTGTTGCCGGCGCCGTCGACGACGGTGACGACGACGCGGTACTCCGCGCGGACGCCGTTGCCCTGCACCCGGAGCGACCCGCTGGCGGAGTCCGCGTCGCCACCGACCGCCGCGCTGGCGCTGTCGAGGACCTCGCCGTCGGGCGACTGGAGTTCGAACTCGACCCGCGCGAGGTCGCCGTCCGCGTCCGAGACCGCGGCCGTCACGTCGTACTCGTCGACGCGACCGTCCCCCCGGGCGCCCCGATCCACGCCGTCGAACTGGACCGTCGGGGCCGTCCCGCTCGCCTCCCCGCCTCCGTTCTGGCCGCCGCCCTGATCGCTTCCGCCCTGGCCGTCGCCGGTCCCGCCGTCGGTCGCGTTCTCTGGCACGACCGGGCCGACCGCCTGGAGCGATACGTTCACCGCGCGCCGGGGTCCGTCGCCGGGGCCGAACCGGAGCGTGACGGTCGCGTTGGCGGTCCCTTCGACGCTCGCGGGGGCCTCGTAGACGAACGCCGCTCGACCGTCGGCGTCGGTGGTCGCGTTCGCCCGGCGGAGCCGGCCCGCGCTCTCCGCGTCGCCGCCCTCGCCGACTACCGCTCCCTCGACGGCGACGCCGGAGACGGGGTTGTCGAAGCGGTCCCGGGCCTCGACGACGAGCCGCTGGCGGCCGCCCTCCCGGACGGTCGCGTCGTCGCCGTCGACCGCGGTGAGATACGCGGCGCGCTCGTCGGTCGCGTCGGCGGCGAGGCCGACCTCGCCGAGCCGGAGGTCGTAGGTGGCGTTCGCTTCGAGCCTGACCGTGAGCCGGCCGCAGGGTTCGGGCGCGGGGTCGGCGCAGTCGTAGCCGGCGACGTAGCGGTCGTTCGTCGGGTCGCCGCTCCCGTCGAGTTCCGGGGCGAGCAGCTCCGCCCAGGTGTCCTCGGGGATCGCCGTCGGGACGGAGACGGTGATCGGGTCGTCGCCGGCGGTGACGCTGACGGCCTGGGTCGGCGCGCTGGTCGGCTCGACCGTCACCGGGAGCGCGCCGACCCGGCCGGTCGAGCGGTTGCCGTCGAAGGCGACCAGCGAGACCCGCCGGCCGTCGACGAACGTGTCGCGGCTCACCGCGAGCGTCCGCTCGTCGAAGCGGTTGACCAGCGCCCAGGGTTCGAGCCGCGTGACCGGCGCGCCGTCGTACTCGTTGTAGTTCGGGTCGTAGACGACGGCCGTCGTCGGGAAGCGCCGCTCGCTGCCGTTCCAGACGTCGCCGGTCTCGCCCGACGCGACGGCGTTGGCGACGACGACGGATCGGCGCTCGGCGGTGCGGACGGTCCCCGAGGCCGGGCCGGGGTTGACGAACAGCGGGCGGACCGGGTAGCGCAGGCCGGCCTCGATCCGGACGGTCTGTTCGACGCCGGTCGCGGCCGTCCGGTCGACGGCGGCGGCGAGGTCGACCACGTCCGACTGGACGCGTTCGCTGTGGCGGAACTCCGTCTGCTGGTTGAGCGCCGGGACCGCCGTCGCCTGCAACACCGACAGCAGCAGGACCAGCAGGCCGAACACGAGCACGGCGCCGACGACCGGCGAGACGGCGCGGTCGGCGCTCGACAGTCCGGGCCCGCGGGGCGACCGGTCGGAGTGGGTGGTGTCGGTCATGGTCAGACGAGGAGGGCGAAGGTCGCGACCGTGAGGACGACGAGGCCGATGCCGTACTTGAGCCCGCTGCGAACGTCGTTCTCGGCGAGCTTGCCGGCGAGGAGGCCGCTGCCGAACCCCTGGACGAGCGCGGAGTGGAAGAACAGGACTTCGAAGGCGTCGACGGGGACGGCGCCGCCGAGCGGGAGCCCGCTGGTGACCGTCGACTCGGGGAGCTCCGGCGTCTCGGCCAGCGGGGCGAGGTAGCTCCCGCTCAGGAGGACGACCACGAGCAGGTAGACGAGGAACCCGAGGACGACGATGGCGACGTACGTCCCGACGGCGCGGCGCCGGGCCCGGCGGACCTTCGCGCGAGCGCGGGTGTCGGTCGCCGCGACTTCGAGGAGGTTGTGCAGGTCGCCGGTCGTCCGGCTGCCGTCGGCGATCAGGCGGACGGTCCGGGTCAGCTCGGGCACGCGCACCCGGTCGGCGAAGGCCAGCAGCGCCGACGGGAGGTCGTGGTTCCAGGCCACGTCGTTGCGGACCGTCCGCAGCTCCGTCGCCAGCGTCCCGCTGGTCCACTTGACCACGAGGTCGAACCCGTCGACCACGCCGATCCCCATGCGGTTCGCGCTCGCGAGGATGCCAAGCACGTCGGGGAACCGCTCGGTGACGACCAGCGAGCGCCGCCGCTCGCGCTCGTGCAGCGCGGCCAGTGGCACCGTCGCCACCAGCAGCGGCGCGACCGCCAGCCCCACCGTCGTCCACACGGGCGCCGCGAGGAACGCCTCGACCGTCGGCGTCACGACTCCCAGCGCGACGGCGACGCCGGCCACGGCGACGCCGAGCGGGACCGTGAGCGCGAGCGAGGCGCCGGGGCGGCGGCGGACCGTCGCCGCCGGCCGGGTGAGCAGTTCGCGGAGCCGCTGGCGGCGGGCCGACCGCTCGTAGTCCGCGTAGCGGTCGTCGTCGGCGCTCTCGGGCGTCGGCCGGGTCTGGTCGGCCGACCGGACGACCGCCGGCTGTTCGTACGGCGCCGACAGCATGTCGATCAGCAACAGGAACCCGACCATCGCGAGCGGGAAGACGAGGTACACCAGCAGCGCAACCTGGCCGACGGTGTCGGCGCCGAGCGAGCTCACGACGAGCATGACGACGATCAGAAAGAGCGGCGCGGCGACGAACGCGACGACGAACACCTCGCTGAGCGTCCCGAGCGTCTCGATGAACGCCGTCTGTTCGTCCATCGCCTCGTCGAGGTACTCGCGGGACTCCCCGTCGAGGAACGCCTCCAGGTCGCCGCCCGACTCCAGCACCGACAGCAGGTCGTCGAAGAAGCGCTGCAGCGGGTCGCTCGGCGTCAGCGTCCGCGCGTTGCCCAGCGCGGTCGGCAGGTCGTTGCCGAACAGGTCGACCTCGCGGACGACCACGTCGAACTCGTTGGCCACTTCGCCGTACACCTCGTCGGCGGCGGCCAGCTGCCGACAGACCGCCAGAAACGTCATCCCGCCGCTGGTCAGCGCGTAGGTGTACGTGATGGCGTAGGGGAGCGTCAGCGCGATCTCCCGGCGGCGCGCCGCGACGACCCGTCTCGGGTAGTAGTAGGTGCGACCGACCCACCCGCCGGCGGCGCCGAGGACCGCGCCGGCGACGGCCGCACCGACCAGCGTCGGCCACCCCGTCGCCGCGAGCGCGCTCCCGAGGACGGCCGCGAGGCCCGACCCGGCGGCGGCCGCCGCGGCGTCCGTTCCGAAGGCGGTCCAGGCCACCGCCCCGCACAGGCCGACCAGGAGCCCGACCGCTCCGCACAGCGCCGCGACGTACGTGCTCGTCACCAGGTACTCGTCGTACGTGACGCCGATCCGGGCCTGTTTGAGTCGGCGCGCAAGCCCCTGGTAGCGGCCGGGGCGGCGCTTGAAGAACGCGCGGACGTAGCCGTAGGCCTCGCGCAGCTCCTCGCGCTCGCTCTCGCGGGCGCCGTGGCCCGATTCGAGCCCGCTCCCCAGCGCGGTCTCGGGTTCCGGCCGCCGCTCGTCCTCCTCGGGCGGTCCCGGGTCGCCGCGGCGCTCGCGCGCGGCCTCGGCGTCCCCCGACTCGGGGTCGAGCGACTCCCCGACCGGCTCCTCGAGCGCGTCGGCGATCACCGCCTCGGCCGTCTCGGGGTCGACGCCGGCCCCGCGGAAGGGCGCGTCGTCGGCCGTGCTCTCGCTCTCGGCCGCGGTCTCGCTCTCGGTCGGGTCGCTCATGGCTGGGTCCCGGTCGCGGGCAGGTCGGTCGGGTCGAAGCGGTCGTCGCGGATCGCCTCGACGACCGGCTCGGGGTCGCGCATGAACCCGCGGATCGTCCGGGTGACGGCCTCGTAGTCCGTCGTGTCGGTCTCGACGAGGTGTTCGAGCACCTCGCGGCGCCGACCGAGCGCGCGGTCGAGGCGTTCGTCACTCCACCCGCGCTCGCGGGCGATGTCGTCGAGCAGCGTCGACTCGCCGACCCGCTCGATGGCGTCGGTCGCGGCGTCGTGTTCGAAGACGGTGCTGGTCGACAGGCCGGTCTCGGAGCCGTCGCGGTCGAGTTCGGCCAGCCGACGGTTACGCCTGACGCGTTTCTCCCCTTGCTGGACCTGCTGCTGGATCGCGACGAGGTCGAGGTTCGCGATCATCCCCGGCGGGACGTTCAGCGGCTCGTTCTCCAGGCGGCTGAGCATGCCGCCGATCGTGTCGGCGTGGAACGTGGTGTAGGCGGTGTGGCCGGTCGCGATCGACTGGAAGAACGTGTGTGCCACGTCGCTCTCCGTGCGGATCTCGCCGACGACGAGGAACTCCGGCCGCTGGCGCAGCGCCGACTGCAACAGGTCGAACATGTCGACGGCCCCGCGCTCGGCGGCGTTGACCGCCTCCCTGGTGACGCTCTGGATCCAGTTGTCGTGGGGCAGCGTGATCTCCGGGGTGTCCTCGATGGAGACGACCTTGCTGTCGGGCGGGATGAACAGCGAGAGGGCGTTGAGCGTCGTCGTCTTCCCGGAGCCGGTGCCGCCGGCGACCAGCAGCGACTGGCGGTTCTCGACGGCCAGCCAGAGATACGCCATCTGGGCCAGCGAGAAGGTGTTCCACTCGATCAGGTCGATTGGGGTGAACGGGACCTCGGCGAACTTGCGGATGGTGAAGTTCGACCCGCGGGTGGTTACCTCGCCGCCCAGCGTCAGCTGGACGCGCGAGCCGTCGGGCAGTCGCGCGTCGACCAGCGGGTCGGCGACCGAGAGGTGCTTGCCCGCCCGCTGGGCGAGGCGGACGACGTAGGCGTTGAGCCGCTCGTCTTCGAAGGCCAGGTTCGTCCGCAGGTCGCGGTACTCGTGGTGGTAGACGAACAGCGGCGTGTCCGCACCGTCACAGGAGATGTCCTCGATGCGACCGTCGCGCATCACGGGGTCGACCTTGCCGTAGCCGACCACGTCCCGGCGGAGGTAGTAGGCCACCTGTTCGAGCGTCCCGTCGGCGACGGTCGCGGCGTGGTCGGCCATCACCCGCGGGAGCTCCTCGTCGAGCACGGTCGCCCGGTCGGCCTCCTCGTCGATGTCGCGGTACATCAGGTCGCTCCGGAGCACCCGGATCAGGTCCTCGCGGACGTACTCCTCGAACTCGTCTAAGGCCGGTTCGACGACGTGATAGCGGTAGCTGTTGGTCGAGTCGTCGTAGAGGACGGTCACGTAGGCGAACGGCTGGGCCACCCAGTGGCGCTCGCACTCGGCGTAGTCGTCGAGGTAGTCGAAGTCGAAAAAGGAGGTGTCGATGTACTCGTCGGTGGGACGGCCGGCGACCGTCTCGCCCTCGTGGGCGTCGAACCAGGCCCGCACGTCGTCGAGCACCGCCGTCTCGACCGCCTCGCGGGCGTTCCCGGTCGTCGGCGCGGCGTCGCTCGCGCTCCCGGCGAGGCCGTCGGCGGCCGCCGCTCGGTCGGCCCCGGCGTCGGTCTCGCCCGCGTCGCTGTGTGGGTCGTCGGACATCCGTCGGGATACCCCACCGTGGGACGCTCGAATGATAAAACCCGCCGACAGCCGCGGGGCATCCGGCGCCTACCGGGAGGGTCGCTTCCCACCGCTCACACCGCGGACGACCCGTCTCCGCGCCACCGTCGAACCGACGACCGGCGGGGATTCGAACGCGCGACGCCGGGCGCGAGCGGGCTCAGCAGGGGTAGATACGGACGTTCTTGAGGTTCATCTCGTCGGCCGTCGTCCAGATGTCGAGCTCCCACTTGGTCTTGACGTCCGCTCGCCCCGTGTCACAGCGCGGGACGCCCACCGGGCAGTACACCGTCTCCCAGTTCGGACCGACGGCAAAACTCGTCTCGGCGCGCGGGAAGTCGTCGAAGGAGTCAACGCGGACGGTCACGTCCCTGACGTTGTCCCGAACGCGCGCGTCGAACTGGACCATCATCGTCGTGAACTGGGGGTTCAGCTGGATGTCCCGGGTCCGCAGCCCGCCGAACACCTCCTCGCCGGTCGAGGAACCGATCGTCCAGTAGGGCCTGGCCCGGGCGTTGTCGACGACGGGCGCGTTCCCCATCGGAAGCCAGAAGCTGTCCTCGAACTCGTCGAACTTCGGCGAGGACTCCTGGACGATGTCGCCCTCCGGGAGCGACCACGGGATGAGCAGCCCGCCGGTCGACGAGGCGACGTGCAGGTCGCCCGCGTCCCGTTTGGCGACCAGGTAGTCGAATATCTCCTCGACGCGCGGCCAGTCCTCGACCTTGTGGCTGTGGAAGAACAGCCGCAGGCGACCCTTCGGCCGCTCGATCAGGCGGTCGATCATCTCCTTGGCCTCGTCGGCGGTGTTCTGGTCGGGCCGCTCGATCATGGCCGAGCTCTGGCCGTGCTTGGCCGTCGTCGCGGTCGCGGTGTAGTCCGCGCCGTTGGTCGCCCAGCCGTGGCCGGAGGCGGCGAACAGCGACCGGACGGCGTAGAACTGCGCCTCGTCGAGTTCGCCCATGTTCAGGCCGCGCCCCTGCCTCGGCTGGAGATGCGTCACCGGGAACCCCTTCGCTTCGAGGTCGCGCTTCTGTTCGTGGACGATCCGCAGCAGGTCCGCCATGGTCTCGACGCCGTCGCTCTCGTTGCCCGGCTCGGTCAGCCGGCCGCCGTCGTCGACGGTCCCGCTGCCGGTGTAGAGGCCGACCTCGCAGCCGTGCAACAGCATCTCCTCGAGCTGCTCGGTATCGATGAGCTGCTCGGCGCCGTCCTTCTCGAGCCGCGCCGGCGTCGCGCCCATCATCCAGGGGAGGCCTCGTTCCTTCATCCGCGGGTACAGCTCCTCGTACTCGGCGCTGTGGCTCCCCTCGCTGTGTATCATGACGACCGGCGTCTCGCGGGTCGGGTACGTGGCGATGTGTTCGGGCATCGCCATCGGCCTGCTCGGCGGCGCCGGACTCGAGATGCGACCGGCCGCGCGCTCGTCGAGCGAGCAGCCGTGGACGTACCCCTGGGTGGAGCGGACCTGGCTGGCGTTGATCCGGTCGGCTTCCCGCGTCGCCGCGGTCCAGGAGTCGCCGTCGCCGTCGTACACCGCACCGGTGTCCGTCGCGACGAAGGTCGCGGCCTCGTGGGGCGTGTACGTCCCGAGGTTCGCCTCCTCGTCCCTGACGACCAGGCGCTCCTCGATCGTCCCCATGTCCGGCGAGTGCGTCCAGTCCGTCTCGCCCGGCTCGTACTGGTGGAGGTCGTGGTTGGGTGTGCGTTCGACCATCGGATCACTCCCCGGGGCTCCCGTAGGTCGCGGCGCCGTAGCCGGGCCGACCGTCCGTCCGCTCGCTCCCGGCGGCGCCGGACGAGTCGGCGTCCGCTCGCGTTCCGGGCCCGCGCACGCCGTCCGGCCCGCCGGCCGGAACGGCGCCGTAGCCGGCCTTCGCCGGTCGTCGCTCGCGTCCGTTCGGTCGCCGTCCGTCGGCGCGTGATACCACCGCTCCCAGGGGAGCCCCGATAGCCACCCTGACCAAGTCGCGTCGTGATAGTTGCAAGGTGTTCACCCACCGGGGCGATCCCCTGTGGGGAAATTAGTTATCAGTCGTATTCCCCCCGTCTAGGCGCCGTATAACTCCGGTATCGGGCCGTGCCACCGCCCGCACTCGGGCGTCCATCGGCGTGTCCGGTCCGGCCGGAGGCGTTCGACGGACGTGTTTCTCGGGCTGAAATAGATTCATAAGCGCGACTCTCCCAGCTTCTCGGAACGATGAGCGAGCGTATCGAGGACGTGACCGTGGTCGGCGGCGGGGACTCGGGGCTGCTCGCAGCGCTGGCGCTGGCGCGGACGAACCCCGGGCTGGACGTGTCGGTCGTCGACGACTTCGACCGGCCGATCCCGCAGGTCGGCAAGAGCACCTTCCTGGCCATCCAGCAGATCCTCCACGACTCGCTGGGTATCGACGAACAGCAGTTCGTCGCGGCGGTCAAGCCGGTCTGGAAGGCGTCGGTGTACTTCCGCGACTGGTGCGGCTGCGAGCCGTTCCACTACCCCTTCGACCAGAGCCGGAAGTTCCCGAACCCCGAAGAGCGCGACACCGGCGAGGCGTACTACTTCTACTACGCGGAGCTCGCCGACAGCGACGACCACCTGTCGAAGTGTGAGCAGCTGGTCGCCCAGGGGAAATCGCCGTGGTACTTCGAGCCCAGCGAGGGCGGCGCCTGCAAGTACGAGAACGTCGCCTACCACCTCGACACCGAGCGGTTCAACGGCTTCCTGCGCGATCTGTGTCTCGACCGCGGCATCGCGCTGGTCGACGACGAGATCGTCACCGTCGACACCGACGGCGACCGGATCCGGCGACTGCGCGGTCGCGACCGGGCCTACGAAGCCGACCTGTACGTCGACGCGTCGGGCTTCTCCCGCGTCCTCAGGAGCGAACAGGACGCGGCGTTCCGCGAGTTCGACCTGCCGCTGGACGCGGCGCTGAACGCCCGCTCGGAGATCGACCTGGCCGAGGTGGTGCCGGCGACGGTCATCGACACGGGCGACGCCGGCTGGTTCTGGCAGATCGACACCTACGACAGCCGCGACCGCGGGTACGTCTACGCCTCCGAGTACGTGTCAGAGGCCGAGGCCCGCGCGGAGTTCGTCGACCACTGCGAGGGGATCGACGCCGACGACGTGGTGAACTACGAGTTCACTTCGGGCTATCACGAGCGGCCGTGGATCGAGAACTGCGTCGCGGTCGGCAACGCCGAGGGGTTCGTCGAGCCGCTGCAGTCGACGGGGCTGACCGCCAACGCGAAGGCGTCGGTGACGCTCGCGACGCTGCTGTCGGGCCACGGGTGCGTGGCGACCGACGCCGTCCGCGAGCGGTACAACGCCTGGGTCGGGCGGACCTGGGAGTCGATTTACGACTTCGTCAGCGTCCACTACGCCTTCGCCGACGGCGACACCGAGTTCTGGGAGTCGGTGCGGGACATCGATCTCAGCCCGCGCGTCGAGTTGCTCCTCGCGGACTTCGACCGCAACGGCTTCGACGCGCACGTCGACCCGACGATGGGTCACAGCGACGTCGACGAGCCGCTCTTCTTCCAGCCGCTCGACTTCTACGCGCTGATACACAACATGGGCGCCACCTCCGAGTTCTACGAGACCCACGACTTCGAGATCGGCGACGAGACGCGCCGCGCGGTCGACCGCAACTACGGGTCGATCCGCGACGACGTGGCCGACCACTACGACCACCGCGAGTTCTACCACGGCGCGCTCGGCCAGCACTGAGGCCGCCCGTCCGCCGCATCCGCCGCGTCCGCCCGTCCGCCGCATCCGTCGCATCCGCCCGTCGCCCGTCAGTCGACGACGACCGTCCCCCGCGCCCGCTCGTCCCGCGAGGAGCGACCGACGACCACGCCGTACTCGCCGGGGTCGACCGTCCAGCCCGCCCGCGAATCGTAGCGGGCGAGCGCCCGCCGCGGGACCGTCAGTGAGACGGTCCGCCGCTCGCCGCCGTCGATCGCGACCGATTCGAAGGCCGCGAGTTCGCGCTCGGGGCGGGCGACTCCCTCCGGCGCCGCCGGGGGTTCGACGTACGCCTGGACGACCTCCCGACCGGGTCGGTCCGCGCGGTTCGCGACGGTGACGGTCGCGTCGAGGGTGGGCGCGCCGAGGCTGGTCGCGTCGAGGGCACCGGTCTCGCCGCCGTCGGCACGCTCGACCGCGAGGTCGTCGTACTCGAAGTCGGCGTAGCTCAGACCGTGCCCGAACGGGAACCGGGGGGCGACCCCGTCGCGGTCGAACCCGCGGTAGCCGACGAAGACGCCCTCGTCGTAGTGGACGTGCTCGTCGACGCCGGGGTACCGGCGCTCGTCGCCGGCGACCGGGTAGTCGTCGAACCGGCGGCCGACCGTCACCGGGAGCCGCCCGCCGGGGTCGGCGCCGTAGAGCACGTCCGCCAGCGCCGCGCCGTCGGCCTGGCCGGGGTACCACGTCTGGACGACGGCGGCCACGTCCTCGGCCCACGGCATCTCGACGGGGCCGCTGGACCGGCAGACGACGACGGTGTCGGGGTTCGCCGCCGCGACGGCCCGGACGAGTCGGTCCTGGCTCCCGGGGAGGGCCATCGAGTCGCGGTCCTCGCCCTCCGTCGCGCCGTCCTGGACGACGACGACCGCGACGTCGGCGGCGGCGGCCGCCTCGACCGCGGCGTCGAACTCCGGTCCCGTTCGCAGTCGCCGCCGGAGCCCCGACCCCGGCACGTCGAACATCGACGGGTTCGCCACCCGCTTGACCCCGCGCTCGAAGGTGACGCGGGACCCGCTCGCCCGCTCACGGAGGCCCTCGACGGGACTCGCGGTCCGGGTGGGCGTGACCTCGGAACTGCCGCCGCCGCCGACCTTCGCCTCGTCGGCGTTGGGCCCGACCACGGCCAGCGAGTCGCCCTCTTCCAGCGGGAGGACGCCGTCGTCGGCCAGCAGGACGGTCCCGCGGCGGGCGACCTCCCGGGCGAGGTCGTGGTGGGCGTCCCAGTCGACGCTCGGCGCGGTGTCGCCCGACCCCCCCGACCGGGCCGACCCGCTCGACCGCCCCCCGTCGAGCTTCCCGAATCGGTCGTACAGCCCGAGGACGCGCCGGACTTTCCGGTCGAGCGTCGCCTCGGCCACGAGCCCCTCGTCGATGGCCCGCCGCAACGGGTCGCCGAAGAAGTCGAAGGGGTAGGGGTCGGGCTGGCCGTCGTCGGCCACTCGGTCGACGAGTCGCCACAACAACGGCGGGTCCAGATCGAGCCTCTCGGAGAGTCGAAGCCGGAGCATCGCGCGCAGCCCGCGGCTGTGTGGCGCGAACAGTTCGGCGACGGAGGCGCCGGGCATCTCCAGGTCCAGTCCGCCCTCGGCGGCCGCGACGGCGTCGTGGGTCCCCCACCAGTCGCTCGTCACTACGCCGTCGAACCCCCACTCCTCGCGGAGGACGCCGTCGAGGAGCTCGCGGTGTTCGCTCATGTAGTGGCCGTTGACGCGGTTGTAGGCGGCCATCACCGCGGACGCGTCCGCGTCGACCGCCGCGCGGAACCCCGGCAGGTAGATCTCCCGCAGCGCCCGTTCGGAGACGACGGCGTCGACCGTGTCGCGCCGGTGTTCCTGGTTGTTCGCGACGAAGTGTTTGGCCGTCGCGCCGACGCCCCCCGTTTCGACGCCGTCGACGTACGCCGCGCCGAGGGCGCTCGTGAGTGCGGGGTCCTCGCTCAGGTACTCGAAGTTGCGGCCGCCGGTGGGGACTCGCACGATATTGAGACCGGGCGCAAGCAGCACGTCGTGG
Organism: Halosimplex pelagicum; assembly: GCF_013415905.1. GTDB lineage: Archaea > Halobacteriota > Halobacteria > Halobacteriales > Haloarculaceae > Halosimplex > Halosimplex pelagicum. The sequence continues at coordinate 1,456,834 of NZ_CP058909.1, forward strand.
CCCCGAGCGCGGGTCTCGGCGGCGAGCGCCTGTCCCAGGCGGCGAGCGAGGTCGGGGTCCCAGGCCGCCCCGAGCGCGACGGTCGCCGGGAACGCCGTCGCCTCGCGGTCGCGCACCCCGAGCGGCCCGTCCACGAGCCGTAGCGGCGGGATATCGAGCCGCTCGATACCCGGGAGGTAGCCCGTCGCGCGCCCTTCGGGGTCGGCGCGGCCGCGGACCAGTCGCAACTTCTCGTCGAGCGTCAACTCCGACAGGAGGGCGTCGATTCGAGCGTCGGTCATCTGTCGGTCGTGACGGGCGGCGTCCGGATATCCGTTGCGACGAGCGCGAGGTGCCGGTGTTCGCGCCCGGAGTCCGGTTCGCTTCGAACGGACCCACCGCTCGACTCCCACCCCGGTCCACAGTATCGCAGACCCGGCGCAACACTTACCGGACGGGGAGGCGTACCTGTCGGAACAGTAACGGCATCCGGTCGCCCGTCGCCGGGAATCCGCCCGCCGCCGACCGGTCCTCGTCCGACGCTGTCCCCCTCTCGATGGTCTCACACACGTCCCGCCGGTGGCTCGACAGGACCTGTTTCGCCCTCGCGACGCTGACCGTCGTCACCCTGGGGTTCGTCCAGGGCCGGATCACGGTCACGCTCCCGCTGCTGTTCGTCGGCCTCGGCGGCGTCACCGTCCTGAACGCGACCGTCGCCTGCCTGAGCTTCGCCGCGACGCTACTGAGTTCCGGCGCCGTCTTCTTCACCGAGATACTCCGCGAGCGCCGCCGCGGCCCCTACCCGGCGAGCGGCACGGAGATCGCGGCCATCGTGCCTTCCTACGGCGACTCGGGCGCGCTCCACCGGAGCGTCGAGAGCCTGCTGGCGGCCGACTACGGGGACGTGCGCGTCTACGTGGTCTGCGAGCCGGGCGACGAGTCGACGCTGTCGGTCGCCCGCTCGCTGGCCGAGCGCCGACGGGTGACCTGCCTCGTCAACGACCGCGACCCCGGCTCGAAGGCGGCCGCCGTCAACTACGCCGTCGACCACACCGACGCGCCGTACGTCGGCGTGTTCGACGCTGACGAGCGCGTCCACCCGACGTTCCTCCCCGCGGCCGCCGCCGGCCTCGCCGACCACGAGGGCGTTCAGGGTCGGACCTTCCCCCGCCCCGACGGCCTCCTGGAGACGGTCACCTACTACGAGTCGATCGTGCTGGGCTATCTGAGCCACCGGCTGGTCGCTCTGCTGACCGACTTCGACATGGTGGCGAGCAACGCCCTCCTGGTGCGCCGGGCGACCTACGAGCGCGTCGGCGGCTACGACCCGCGGATGCTCACCGAGGACTTCGACTTCGCCTTCCGCTGCTACGAGGACGGCGTCTCCGTCCAGTCGTCGTTCGCCTACCCCTCGGAGATCGAGGGCGCCCACACGCTCCGGGACTGGTGGGGCCAGCGCAAGCGCTGGATGACCGGCTACGCCCAGGTGTTCCACCGCCGGCTCGGCCGGCTCGACCCGCTGGGTCGCCCGCGCAGCGTCGCCTCGCTGGTCTTCTGCGGCGGCGCCATCCTCGGCAACTTCGTCGTCCTCTCGCTGGTCCCCCAGGCCATCGTTGTCGGCGCGACCGGCGCGGCGGCCGTCCTCGGCGTCACCGTGGGTGCGCTCTGGGGGATCTGTCTGGGCGCCCGACTGTTCGACCGCCGCGTCGGCGTCGTCGATTCTGTCGGCCTGGGGTGGCTGCTCGTCCCGTTCGTCCTCCCGTTCTACAGCCTCGCCGCCATCAAGGGGGTCGTCGAGTACCCCATCTCCTGGCGGGGCGAGTGGTTCCGCGTCGAGAAAGAGGGGTGAGAGCGAGCAGTGCCGGACCGGAATCGACAGACGACGAGACTACGACCGCAGGCCCGAACACGACCTCCACCGCGGTCACGATCCGCTCCGCGGTCGATGCAGCACTCCACCGCGATTCGAACTGGGGGCGAGCGACAGCGACCGGAGCCGACGGCGCGGGCCGGAACGGGGGTCGAGTAGCTACTCGTCGCCGTCGAGATTCCACAGCTCGACGCGCTCGGGAACGTCCGCGAGCGCGCTCGCGGGCCAGTCGTCGTGAGCGAGGGTGAACGCGGTGTCGGGGTTGGAACCGACGAGGCGGGCGACGCCGGCGGCGGCGGCCTCGTAGGCGGGTGCGTCGAGGCGCTCGGGCACCTCGGCGGTCAGGGGATAGCCGTCGGCGAGTTCGCGCGGGAACGGGCCGAAGGGCGGGCGGACGTTCCAGCACTCGTCGAAGTCGTCGTGGCCGTTGCCCTCGGTCAACAGGACCGAGTCGCCGCGCGGGTCGAGTCGGTCGAGGCGCTGGCGGTGGCGCAGGACTTCGGGCCTGCGGGCGCTCTCGCCGGAGAGGTGGAAGAAGGTGTCCTTGGAGACGGGGTCGGTGCGTTCGAGCTGGGCGGCGTGGTCGAGCAGCGCGCGGTAGCCGTCGAGCATCGCCGGGTGGCCCCGGGCGCGGGCCTCGACGAGTTCCAGCAGGTCGCCCCGGCGGATGGCCTGCTTGATCGTCCGGAGCTCGCCGTAGGAGACGTGGAGGTTGTGCTCGGCGAGCAGGCGCTCGCGGTCGTCGGCGTCCATGCTCCTGACCTCCGCGGGCGTGTGGCTCGTACAGACCGGGCAGGAACAGGGGAAGTAGTCCAGGTCTTCGAGGTGTTCGGTGGTGCGGACGGTCATGTAGCGGTCGTCGCGGGCGTAGATGGCGTAGGCGGCCGAGTCGAAGAGATCGCAGCCCAGCGCGACGGCGAGCGCGAACATCATGGGGTGGCCGGCGCCGAACAGGTGGACGGGCGCGCTCTCGGGGAGACCGCGCTTGGCGGCGGCGACCACGTCCGCGAGGTCGGCGTAGCGGTACTCGTTCATCATGGGCACGACCGCGCCGATCGGGAACACGTCCAGGCCCGACTCGGCGGCGTGGGCGCCGGCCTCCTCCCGCAGGTCAGGGTAGGTCGACCCCTGGACCGGCGCGTTGACGAGCATGTCGCCCGTCTCCACGTCGGCGGCGGTGGCCAGACGGTCCTGCGTGGTCGCGAGTTCCTCTTCGGCCTGCTCGCGGCTCACGTCCGGCGGCGTGGGGATGTCGACGGGCGTCCCGATATCGGAGCCGATCCGGCGCTGGAAGTCGAGGATCTCCTCGGTGGTCACGTCGATCTCGCCGTACTCGGCCAGCTGGAACGAGCCCGAGTCGGTGACGACGGCGCCCGAGAAGTCGAGCAGGTCGTGGAGGCCCTGCTCCTCGACGGGGTCGCGCAGGTCCTCGCTGCCGTAGAGGACGTAGGAGTTGGTGATGAGGATCTCCGCGCCGAACTCCGATTCGAGCTGGGCGGGCGTGACCGTCTGGAGGTGGGGGTTGATCACGGGGAGGAGCGCGGGCGTCTCGACCGTGACGCCGGCGCGCGGGACCTCCAGTTCGCCCAGCCGCCCGGCGGCGTCGTAGCGGTCGACCTCGAAGACGTCGGTCATTGCCCGCGATATCGGGCGGGCGGGCCTAAGGGTTGTGTTCCTCGCCGTAGAGGATCTCGTCGATGTCTTCTTCGTCGGTCTCGACTCCCGAGGAGAACGTCCCTTCGTTCATCCGCTCGCGCTCTTCTTCGGAAAGCGGGACCGTCCCCTCTTCGAGCGATTCGATGAGTTCGTCCGGCGACTCCTGTGCCGACGCGACGAGTTCGTACAGGATGGCTTCTTCTGTGACGGATATACCCATCTCCTCTTCGGCCGCGTCCCGGAGGTCCGCCAGCCGCGAGGCGAGCACGTCGTTGATCTCCAGCGTTGGCATCGTACGTCCCAGTAGTCGCCGTAGAACTGTCAATATTTCCTAGCTACTGCTCCTCCCCGAACAGCGCGAAGTACAGCACACCCAGCATCGACCGCCCGTCGCGCAGGTCGTCCTCGCGGGCGGCGTCGACGAGCGCGTCGAAGGTCGTCGTCTCGACGCGGATATCCTCGTTGTAATCGAGGTCCCGCTCGCCGGTGGGCTCGCAGTCGCGGGCGACGAAGTAGTGGAAGACGGCGTCGGCGAAGCCGTTGGTCGGCTCGACGGTCGTCAGGTGTTCGACGCTCCCCGGCAGATAGCCCGTCTCCTCTTCGAGTTCCCGGGCGACGCAGGCCTCGGGGTCGGCGTCCTCGTCCTCCATGCTCCCGGCGGGGAGCGCGCGGTTCACGCGGCCGACCGGCTGGCGCCACTGCTCGATGGCGACCACGTCGCCAGCGGAGGTAAACGGGAGGACGACGACGCTCTCGCCCTCCGAGAGGTAGTCGAACTCGGCCTCCTCGCCCGACGGGAAGCGGACGGTGTCGGTGACGATGTCGAACCCCTCGCAGGTGTAGGACGTGCGGCTGTCCAGCGTCTCCCAGGTCAGCTCGTCGGTCATGGTGGCAGGGGCGGCGCGAGCGAATTAGCGGTGTCGGTCGACGGCGGGGTTCGGGCAGGCTCCGCGACGGGCGGCGGGCGACGGACCGGTCCACGGCCGGCGCCTCGAAACGCCGAAGGGCCGGCCGGTCGAGTGACGCCCATGGACGTTCGCGACGAGTTCATCCCCGCCGAGGAGTTCGCCACCGTGTTGAACCGCGTGCCGCAGGTCTGCGTCGAGGTCGTGCTGGCGGGCGAAGGGGAGGACGCGGACCGCGTCCTGCTCGCCCACCGGACGAACGAACCCGCGAGCGGCGAGTGGTTCTGGCCGGGCGGTCGCCTCTACAAGGGTGAGGAGCTCGACGACGCCGCCCGCCGCGTCGCCCGCGAGGAGCTGGGCGTCGAGGTGACGGTCGAGGGGCGAGTGGGCGTCTACGGCCACTTCTGGGATACCTCCCGGATCGACGGCGTCGACTCCCGGCACACCGTCAACGTCGTCTTCCGCGTCTCGCGGGTCGACCCCGACGCCGCGATCGAACTCGACGAGCAACACGACGACTACCGGTTCGTGGCCGGCGAGGAGGAGGGGCTCCACGAGTACGTCCGGGAGTACCTGGTCGACATGGGGCTGCGGGAGGGAGACGGCTGACCGGGGCGCTCCCGCGGCCGCGGACGGACGGCCGCAGTCGCCGAGCCCGAGTTTTTCCGGGCGGCGGCCCAACGGCGAGTATGGGGGAACGCTCGCCGCAGACGGGGCGGACGACCGCGCCCGAGGCGGAACAGCGGATGGCGGTCGCGGAGGGCGCCGGGGGAACCGACGTGGCCGTCGACGTGGGGGTGCTCCCCGCGACGGCCGGGCGGACCGAGCCCGACCGACTGGTCACGTTCGCCGAGCGGTTGGCCGCCGACGCGGCCGACGAACTCGCGGCGGCGACCGACGCGACCTGGCGCTTCTTCGGCGAGGAGCCCGAACCGCTCTCGGACGGCGACCCGCGCCGCCCCTCCGAGTTCCTCGACGAGGCGGCGCTGCGGATGGTCGAGGGCCCCTACGACCTGGTCGTGGTCGTCACGGACGCGCCGCTGCTGGCGCGGAACAGGCGTCGGGTCGCCGGCCTGGCCTCGCCGCTCGGGCGCATCGCCGTCGTCTCGACCCACCGCCTGCGCGTGTCGGCGCGCGGGCGGGCGCGGCGGTCGCTCGACGCGCCCGCCGTCCGGTACAACGGCGCGGCGGTCCTGCTCCACCAGGTCGGCCACCTTCTAGGGGCCGGCCACGACGCGGACGGCGGCGTGATGGCGCCCTGGGAGTTCGACCCCGAGCGGCGCTCGGTCCCGTCGTTCGACGCGGACGTGCGCCGCCACCTGGAGCGGACCGCGAGCCGGGTCCCCGAGGAGTCGGTCGAGTCCCGGAGCGTCGCCGAACTCGTCGGCTTTCACCTGACGAGCGCGGCGCGGAACCCGCGGCAACTGCTTGGCGCGCTGGCGACGAGTCGGGCGCCGCTGTTGCCGCTGTTCCTGCCGAAGCTGTCGACGGCGGCGGTGGCGCCGACGCTCATCCTCGTGTTCAGCGCCGAGACCTGGGACGTGGGCCTGAACCTCGACAACGCGACGGCGGGGCTGTTCGCGGTCGCGAGCGTCCTCGCGGCGGCGGTCTACCTGGTCTTCTCGCTGAACCTCAACGTCCCGCGCGAGCGGCGGGCGGTCGTCACCGAGCACGTCGCGCTCCTGAACGTCGCCATCCTGGGCATCCTCCTGGCCGGCATGGCCGGGCTGTTCGCGCTCGTCGGGGGGATCATGCTCGTCGTCGAGTTCTTCGTCTTCCCGCCGAACCTGATGACCAACTGGCCGAGCCTGGAGGACCCGGTGGTGACGACCGTCGACATCGTCCGCATCGCCGGGTTCATCGCCACCATCGGCGTCCTCACGGGGGCGCTCGCCGGCGGGCTCGAAGACCGGACGATACTCCGCCACCTCGCGCTGTTCCGCCCGCGCCCCTGACCGCCGGCCACGACCGCTCGCGCCGGTCGGCCCGGGGTTTCACTCGCCGGCGTCGACGACCCGATAGAGCCCGCCCGACGACTCGGGGTCGGGATCCCCGTCGTCGGCCTTCTTCGCGTCGATGTACGGATCGGCGGCGCGCTCGGTGAAGTAGACGGCGTCGTCGGTCACCAGCGGCGCGCACGTGACGTTGCCGACGCCCTCGACGCCCCAGACCTCGTCGCCGGTGTCCTTCTCGACGGCGTAGCAGTAGTCGTCGTAGGCGCCGACGAGGACGTGTTCGCTCGTGACGGTCGGACAGCCGACGATCCGACCGCCGGTGTCGAACGACCACCGCTTGCCCCCGTCCTCGAACGCCAGCGCGTAGAGGTTCGAGTCGTGGCTGCCGACGTACACCGTCCCCGTCTCGGCCTCGATCGAGGGGCCGGACATCACCAGCCCGCCCGTCCGGAACGACCACTCCTCGGTGCCCTCGTCCAGCGCAACCCGGTAGACGGAGCCGTCCCACGACCCGAAGACGGCGCTCCCGCCCGCGGTGGCGATCGGCCCCTTGATCGGTTCGCCGGTCGGGAACTTCCACAGGTACTCCAGGTCGGGATAGCTCCAGGCGTAGAGGTAGCCGTCGTTCGAGCCGACGACGAGGCGGCCGGCCCGGCGGTCGATCGCGGCCGTCGAGTGGGGATGGTCGGTGACCCGCTGGTCTTCCCAGACCACGTCGCCGGTGACGGCGTCGACGGCGAACATCGCGCCGCTGGGGTCGTGGTACTCGACGGCGATGTAGACAGTGCCGTCGTGGTACCCCGGGCTCGACCCGATGGCGTCGCCGAGCTTCGCCCGCCAGTAGCGCTCGCCCGATTCGAGGTCGAAGGCGTACAGCGCGCCGTCGTAGGCGCCGATGTAGACGGCGCCGTTGGCCACCGCCGGCGTCCCGTGGATCCCCCGCCCGGTCGGCTCGACCGACGACCGCCAGACCTCCTCGCCCGCGGGCGTCACCCGCCGGATCTCGCCGTTGTCGCCGGGGACGACGATATCGCCGCCCGGAGCTTCGACGGGACTGGCCTTCGCCGCCGAGTGGTCGCCGGTGTTGACCTCCCGGATCGTCCAGTCGACCTCGGGATCCGTGGGGACCGTCGCGTCGGGGGAGACGCCGCGTCGCTGGAGACCGCCGCGGAACTGCGCCCTCGCGGCCTCGCTGAGCGGTTCGCCGTCCGTCTCGATCCTGCGAACCACTTCCGAGCCGCCGGGCGCCGCCACGCAGCCCGCGAGGCCGGTCGCGACGCCTCCGGCGGCGGCGCCGACCGCGCCGAGGAACGCCCGTCGTGAGTGCCGCTCGTACATGTAGCCGGTAGTCGTCGCCGGGTCGTTTCACTGTTACGGGGTACCGACGAGTCGGCGACTGCCCCGCCCGCTCCACCCGTTTCACTCGCCCACTCGCTCGCCGCCCGGCCCCACCCTCACAGCTAAGGCCTCGGCGGCCGCGCTCGCGGACATGGCGACCGACGACGAGGCGCCCTCGGGCGACATCCGCGTGTTGCTCGTCCTCGACCTGGTCCTCTCGCTGGTGTTCAGCGTCGGCGCCGTCTACGCCCTGGACCTGGCCGGGATCGGCGAGTACACCTGGCGGAACGTCGCGCTGGCGACGCTCTTTCTCGCGGTCGTGACGTACGTCGCGGTCCTCCGGGAGTGAGCGCCGGCGGAACCGACGGAGGGGGACGGCCGCGCCGCGGAGCCGGCAAGGCGTTCGGCCGCCGGATCGGTTACCAGTCTCGCGACCGTAGCGCGCGTGCTATGACATCGGCACTGTTCGTCGTCAGCGAGGAGGGCTACTGGGGAGAGGAGTGTATCGAACCGCTCACGACGCTGGAATCGGCGGGCGTCGACGTGACGGTCGCCACGCCGTCGGGCGACCCGCCCGTGGTCGACGAGCGCTCGGTCGACCCCGAGGAGGTCGGCGAGGAGACCGCCGAGCGCGTGCGCGAGGTCCACGAGAACCACGCCGAACTCACCGACCCCGAGCCGGTCGCCCGCGTCTCGGCCGACGGCTACGACGCCGTCGTCTTCCCGGGCGGTCACGGCACCGAGTGGGACGTGAATCAGGACCGTCACGCCCGCGCGCTGCTCCGGGAGGCCGTCGCGGGCGAGGAGGGGACGGCGCTCGTGGTCTGCCACGCCGTCGGCATCCTGGCGTTCACCCGGACGGCGGACGGCGCGTTCCTCGTCGACGGCCGCGACGTGACCGGCTTCCCGAACGACTGGGAGGAAGGCATCGTCGATGACGCCGACCGGATGCCCGACGGCCGGAAGCTCCCCTACTGGGTCGAGGACGAGGTGCGAGCCGCCGGCGGGAACTGGGACGCCGAACTCGACGCCGAGACGAGCGTCACCGTCGACGGCGACCTCGTGACCGCCCGCGGCCCCGAGTCGTCGGCGGCCGCCGCGCAGGCGCTGCTGGACGAACTCGGCGTCGCCGCCGAAGCGAGCGACTGAGGCGGTCCCGGCTCAGAAGACGGAGTCCGCCGTCGCGGCCCCGACGACGCTGAAGATGGCGCCGACGCTGACGGCGCGGGCGGTGACCGCGGCCCGCTCGGCGGTCGACCCGTCGACGAAGGTGCTCGGCGCGGTCAGCGTGAGCGCGAGGACGGCGACGGAGCCGAAGGAGACGGCCATCAGGGAGACGAATCGGAGTGGGACGCCGGCGACCTCGGCCTCCCGGTCGGGGTCGCGGTCGTCGTCGGCCTCGTAGAGGGCGCCGTAGCCGATGGCGAAGACGATGGCGACCGTAACGGCGGCGTGGAACCAGGTCATCCGCTCCGCGAGCGTCCACACCTCTTCGGTGACGACGAACGGGCCCGCGAGCAGGAACCCGCCGACCACCTGCTGTGCGGTGTCGGCGAGCCTGTACTTGGGAGCCCGAGCCATGCCCTCCGGTACCCCGGGGACCGGGAAAACGCTGGCGGACGCGGCGGCCGACCCCGTCCGACGGTCACTACGTCACCGCCGGGTGCGAGTCGCCGCCGATCGAACTCACCAGCCACGCGACCGCGAACGACCCGACGAACAGCGGGAGGAAGTACAACACCTGCGTGAGCGGGTCCGGCGGCGAGACGCTCGCACCGACTACGAAGGCGGTGACAACTGCCATCGCGTACGTGCCGGCCAGTCGCTCGCGCCGGGTCGGCGGGGCGTCGCGCGGCCCCGAATCACCGCGGAGGAAGCGCACGTACCAGTAGTGGACGATTCCGACGACCACCGACATGTAGAGAAACACGTCGAACGTCGACGACCCCTTCGCTCGCGCCTCGCTGCGCGCCCAGTAGGCGAGCACGAACGGCTGGGCGAGGACGACGAGCGCGGCCGCACCGACGGCGACCGCGACCAGCGGCCGATCGGTCAGAAAGGGCGGAAACTGCACGGCCGGGCCCTTCCGCCGCGGCGGCCATAGGCTTTGTCCGTGGCGGCCGGCGACTCGATAACCGGGTCTCCGCACCGGACACAGAACGGTTTTCATCGCCGCGGCCCACCCCTCGCCCATGAGCGTCAGCGAGGAGTTCGACGAGTGGGCCCGCGACGGCCGCGACGAGGGTATGGAGGAGCGCCACTGGCACACCGCCAAACACGCGCTGGCGCGGATGCCCGTCGAGGAAGGCGACACCGTCCTCGACCTGGGGTCGGGCAGCGGCTACGCCGGCCGCGCGCTCCGGGAGACCAAAGACGCCGCGCGCACCTACGGCGTCGACGCCGCGCCGCGGATGGCCCGCAACGCCCGCGAGTACACCGACGACCCGCGCTCGGGCTTTCTGAACGGGGACTTCGAACACCTGCCGTTCGCCGAGGACAGCGTCGACCACTGCTGGTCGATGGAGGCGTTCTTCTACGCACGGGACCCCGACGCCGTGCTGGACGAACTGCGCCGGGTCCTCCGGCCGGGCGGCACGTTCTACTGCGCGGTGAACTACTGGGAGGAAAGCGTGCATACGCACAAGTGGGACGAGCTGGTGGAGGTGCCGATGATCCGCTGGACGGAGGCCGAGTACCGCGAACGGTTCCGGGCGGCGGGCCTGCACGTCGCCGGGCAGGACCGGATCCCGAACACGGAGACGACGATCCCGCCGGCGGGGGAGTTCCCGACCGAGGACTTCGAGACGCGCGAGGCGATGGTCGAGCGCTACCGCGAGCACGGGACGCTGCTGACCGTCGGCGTCGTCCCGTGAGCGAGCGGCGCCGTCCGCGAGCACCGCTCGGCGAGGTCGGTGCCGACCGCGGCCGTCGCCGTCGCTCGTGCCAAACGTTTTGTAGGCCTCGCGTTCAGAGGGGAGTATGGCGCTGACGCGGCGACAGCAGGTCCTCGGCGGCCTGTTCGTCGGCATGGCGGCCCTGACGCTGGTGATCCTCTCGCGGGTCGTCAGCACGGTGTTTTTCGCCATCACAGTGGCGTACGTGCTCTATCCCGTCCGTCGGTGGTTCGTCGGCCGAGGCGTCCACCGGCGGGTCGCCGCGGCGACGGCCACGGCGGTCGGGTTCCTGTTCGTCGCGCTCATCGTCGGGCCGATCGTCTACGCGCTGTACGGCCGCCAGGCGCTCCTGCTGGAGTTCCTGCGGTCGATCCCGGCGGAGCAACCGATCACGGTCTTCGGGATGTCGTTCGTGATCGACGTGAGCGCGCTGATCGTGCGGGCGCGGGCTGCGGTCGTCGACATCGGGTTCGACATCGCGGGGGCGGCACCCGTCCTCGCGCTGAAGGCGTTCCTGTTCGTCTTCCTCGTCTACGGGCTCCTGCTCCGACCGGGGAACGTCCGCCGGGCGACGCTGCGGCTGGTCCCCGGGGAGTATCACGACGTGGTGCTCGCGCTGCACCGCTGCGTGCGCGACACGCTGTACGCGCTGTACGTCCTGCAGGCCGCGACGGCGCTGGGGACCTTCGCGGTCGCCTTCGTCGTCTTCTCGGTGCTGGGCTACGACAGCGCGTTCACGCTGTCGGTCTTCTCCGGCCTGCTACAGTTCATCCCCGTCCTCGGGCCGAGCCTGCTCATCGCCGCCGTGGCGGTCGGGCAGGCGCTGGCCGGCGAGGTCACGGCCGCCCTGCTCGTCGCGAGCACGGGGCTGGTCCTGATCGGCTTCCTGCCGGACGCGCTCATCCGCCCGCGGCTGGCCTCGCTGACGACCGGGATGTCCGCGAGCCTCTACTTCGTCGGGTTCACCGGCGGCACCCTCAGTCTCGGCGTCGTCGGCGTCATCGCCGGCCCGCTGGTCGTCGCGCTGCTCGTCGAGGTGGTCGAACTCATCACGGACGAGCGCACGACCGTCCAGCAGACCTTCGACGGGACCGCCCTCGACCCCGACGACCCGCCCGGGGAGCAGGTCGACGGGCCCTCGACGGTGTTCGACGGGAGCCCGACGACCGACGCCGTTGACGACACCACCGTCGGCGGGGCCGACGGCAGCCCGAACGCCGTCGACGGCGGTCCGGACCCCGCCGACGATCCGACCGGCGACTCGACGGGCGACCCGGCCGACGACGACTGAGTCCGGCGGCCGGCGGCCGAAGCGCGAGCCTACGCCCCGGTCTCCAGGTCGCGCCCGGCCGCTTTCCACTCGGTGAGGCTCCCCTCGTAGAAGGCGAGATCGGGGTAGCCCAGGTGGCGGAGAACGGTGTAGGTGTGGCTGATCCGGCGGGCGGTGTTGCAGTACAGCAGGATTCGCTTGTCGGGGTCGATCCCCCGTTCGTCGAGGAGCGACTCGATCTCGGCGCGCGGTTTCAGCCCGCGGGTCTCGTCGTCGACGAGTTCGCGCCAGTCCAGGCGGACCGCGCCGGGGATGTGGCCCTCCTCGAACTCCCAGGCCTCGCGGGTGTCGACGACGACGGTGTCGGGGTCGTCGGTGGCCGCCGCGACCGCGTCGATACCGACCAGCGGCGTCTCCGCGGGCGGGTCGACGACGTACTCCGAGCGCTCGAACTCGGCGACCTCGCTCGTCGTCTCGCGGTCCAGTCGCCACGCGGAGAAGTCGCCGTCGAGCAGGTGCAGCCGGTCGGGGTCGTGGCCGTACAGCTCGGCGGTCACGAGGAAGCGCGCGGCGAAGACGCCGTGGGTGTCGTCGTAGGCGACGATCCGGTCGTCGGCGGTGATCCCCGCTTCGGACATGATCTCGGCGAAGGCGTCGGCGCCGGGGAGCATCCCCTGGCCGTCGCCCGACTCCTCGGCGTCGCCGCCCGAGCCGTCTCCAGGGGAGTCGTCCTCGGCGGCGTGTTCGTCGGCGCGAAACGAGTCGAACGGGACGTTGACCGCGCCGGGGACGTGGCCGATGCCGTCGAACTCCCAGGCGTCGCGGGTGTCGACGATCCTGACCTCGTCGCGGCGGTCGGCCACCCAGTCGGCCGGGACGACGATCTCGCTCATGTCCCGGGTTCGGGCGAGCGCACGCTTGAAGATGTCCTTCCCGGCCGGTCGGAGGTAGTGGCAAGTATCTCCGGGTCGGTGGCCGGGTCGACGGGATATAAACGCGGGGGCGATCGTCGACCGGAGTACCTGGCTCTACCCGTCCCCCGGTCGGACCGCGGCGACGAGCACCGGATAGAGAGGCCGTGAGAACAATAGTCACGACCAGATGGGGCAACGCTTTCCGATAGAGTTGTCAAGGGGCGGTACATGCCGAAAGTCCGAGGATTATATAGTCGGTGGACCAATGGTTCGATGAACCATGAGCGATTACGCTAAAGACGTGCTCGTTTCGGCCGACTGGGTCGACGAGCACCTCGACGACTTCGAGAGCGACGACGACGACTATCGACTGGTCGAGGTCGACGTCGACACGGAGCTGTACGACGAGAGCCACGCGCCGGGCGCGGTCGGCTGGAACTGGGAGACGGACCTCCAGGACCAGGTCGAGCGCGACATCCTCGACAAGGAGGACTTCGAGGCGCTGCTGGGTTCGGCGGGCATCAGCGAGGACACCACAGTGGTGCTGTACGGTGACAACGCCAACTGGTTCGCGGCCTACACCTACTGGCAGTTCAAGTACTACGGCCACGACGACGTGAAACTCCTCGACGGCGGCCGCGACTACTGGGTCGAGAACGACTACCCCCTCACGGACGAGGAACCGGACTTCTCCGCGGTCGACTACGAGGCCTCCGGCCCGCGCGAGTCCATCCGCGCCTACCGCGACGACGTCGAGAACGCCGTCGAGAAGGGCCTGCCGCTCGTCGACGTTCGCTCGCCCGAGGAGTTCTCCGGCGAGGTCCTCGCGCCCCCCGGACTCCAGGAGACCGCCCAGCGCGGCGGCCACATCCCCGGCGCCAGCAACGTCTCCTGGGCGGCCGTCACCAACGACGACGGCACCTTCAAGACCGCCGAGGAGATCGAGGAGCTCTACGCCGAGGAAGGCATCGAGGGCGACGGCACGGTCGTCGCCTACTGCCGCATCGGCGAGCGCTCGTCGGTCGCCTGGTTCGCCCTGCACGAACTGGCCGGCTACGACGACGCCATCAACTACGACGGCTCCTGGACGGAGTGGGGCAACCTCGTCGGCGCCCCCATCGAGAAGGGCGAGTAAGTCGCTCACCGAAACCCGATTTTTTCGACGCCACCCTCGACAGCCACGGGTCCGCGCGCCGCGGGTCGTCCCGGTCCCAACGGTTTTCAGCCCGCCCGGTCAACGCTCGCGTATGGAACTGTCCGCCTTCCGCGAGCCGCTGTCGCGCGAGGAGACCGCCGGACTGCTCGCGGCCGCGGTCGTCGTCGCCGTGCTGCTCGGCCCCGGCGCCATCACGCTCGCCGAGGGGTCGTCGCTCCTCCTGACGGCCGTCTCCACGCTGGCGATGGGGACGCTCGCGTTCGTCGTCGGCGCGCTCGCGCTCGTCGCGATACGGGAACTGCGCGGCGACGGCGAGGAGTGAGGCGCCGCGAGCGACGGTCGCCGCCGTCCGCGTTCGGTTGCCGAGTCGCCTCCGAGAACTGATCGAACGTCCACGAAACGTCACCCTCTTTTACGCCGACGAGGACGGGCGGACGTGTCCCGTTTCGCCGTCCGGACGGCGGTCCACGCCGGCGCGCTGCTCGCGGTGACGGGCGCGGTCGCCTGGCTCACGGGGACGCCGTTCGTCTTCCCGAGTCTCGGCCCCACCGCGTACGTGCTGGCGACCCGGCGGACCGCGGACCGCTCGGAACTCGCGCGCGTCGTCGCGGCTCACGTCGTCGGCGTCGCCGCCGGCCTGTTCTCCTACCGGCTGCTGGCCGACGGCGTCGTCGTCACCGCCGACCTCGCGCCCCGGTCGCCGGCGCTCGCGGCCGTCGTCGCCAGCGGCGTGCTCGCGCTCGCGCTGACCAGCGCCGGAATGGTCGCCACGGGCGCCATCCACCCGCCGGCCTGCGCGACGACGCTCATCGTCTCGCTCGGCCTGTTGCCGACGCTCCGGGAGGGCCTGCTGATCGCCGTCGCCGTCTGCGTGCTCGTCGCCGCCCACGCCGTCGCCGTGCGGGCTCTCTCCGTCTCGGACGAGCGCGAGCGGTCGGTTCCCGACGCCTCGTGACACCGCGAGAGCAAGATTGACAATGACGCGCTGACAGGTCTCCGTATGGACGAGACCCTCCGCGAGCGACTCGGCGGCGACGACGCGCTCGCCGACGCCGCCGCCGTCGTCCTCGACCGCGCCGAATCGGGCGACGGTACCGTCGCCTGGGCCGACGTGAGCGACGCCGTCCCCGCCGAACAGTGGGGTCGACTGCTCGAATCCGAACTGCTCGTCGCCACGGACGCCGGGTTCGTCGTCGACGACCCCGACGCCGTCCGCGCGGCCGTGGGCGAGCGCGACGACGCCGGTGACTCCGGGGACAGCCCCACCGACGCGGACGACGCCGACTCCGGCGGCTGGTCGACGGCCGACAAACTCGCCGGCGTCGCCGCGCTCGGACTGATGGCCAGCTACCAGGTGCCGGTGGCCCGCGACACGATCGGGAGCACTGCCGACATCTTCCTCGGCCCGGTCGAGGCCGCCCTCCCCTTCGGCGCGACGATCGCGCTGCTGGCGGTCGCGACGACGCTCGTCTCGACGACGCTGCGCCGCCGGCTGATGGACGGCAATCCCCAAAAAGCCGCACAGGAGCGCCTGCAGACCGTCAAGGAGCGACTGGACGCGGCGCGCGAGCGGGGCGACGACGAGGCTGTCGAACGACTGCAGTCGCGCCAGCAGGAACTGATGATGGAACAACTGGGAGCGATGAAGCGGATGGTCCGGCCGATGGTCTACGCGATGCTGGTCACGATTCCCGTCTTCCTGTGGATCACGTGGCTGACCGTCAACCCCGCCGCGGCGATCACCCCGGCCGCGCAGGTGTTGCCGATCGCCGGTCGCGTCGTCTGGACGGCCAAACTGGTCGGTCCGCTGCAGGTCTGGACGGTGTGGTACATCGCCTGCTCGATCGTCTCGGGGATCGCGAGCAAGCGCGTCGCGAAGAAGGTCGGCCCGGCGGTCGCGGACTACCGGTCGGCGCTCTGAGCGGCGAGCGCGGTATCGCGGTACCAAGGCGGGAAATTACGGCCTCGAACGCTTCCTCTCTCGCATTTCGTTCGGCTCTCACCGATCCCTGTCGAGAATTTTCGGTAGCGGCCGCGTCGGCGAAACGACTAACGGTAAGACAGACGTATCACGCGCATATGTCCGAAGCGACCACGGGAAACGACGGGGAGGACGAGATCGTCACGGTGAACTTCAAGATCACCGAGTCGTTCCTCGACGAGATCGACGGCACGTGGCAGGGCCGCGGGTTCAACAGCCGGAGCGAGTTCATCCGCTACACGCTACGGGACGCGGTCGAGAACCCGACGTTCGAGCGGGACGAACTCGTCGCGCTCCTCCGAGCGGAGGAAGACGTCCAGGAGGGACGGACGATGAACGCCGACGAGGCGCGTGAGCGGTTCGGCACGGACGATGAGTGACGGGTGGGCGTGGGAACTCTCCGCGACGGCGCAGGAGGACCTCGATGGGTTTTCTCCCGACGAACAGGACCGTATCCTCGACAAACTCGACGAGGTCGTCGAGTCCCCGTGGCGCGACCCGCCCGAGTACGGTGAACCGCTGCAGAACAGCCCGTACAAGAAGATCCGCGTCGGCGGATTCCGCCTCTCGGTGACCTTTCGACGTGACGAGCAGCGTCTGGTCGTCGCCCGGATCAAACGTCGCGACGGCGCGTACACCGCCGACGACGACTGACGGCCCGCACCGCCGGCTGACCACACCACTCCGGGTCCTCGACGGCTGGTTCGAACGCCGTCGACACCAACGTCCGGCTGATTCATCAGGTAGAAGCGGTAGCGCGGGATAATTCGGCAAATAGGTCCGATCCGGGCCGAGACGGTCTGGTACATCGCTTGCTCGGTCGTCTCGGGGCCGACGAGCAAGCGCGTCGCGAAGAAGGTCGGTCCGGCCGTCGCGGACTACCGGTCGGCACTCTGAGCGGTTGCGGACCGGGCTTTCTGTCGGACGGTTCCACTGTCCAGTGCCGGCGCCGTCACAGCGCCGGAACCGACGCCGTCAGTTCCGCGCTCTCGATGCTGCCCAACCCGTTGATGACGGCGAACGCGACGGCCAGTAGCACGGCGACGGCGACGAACGATATCGTGAGCGTCCGCCGGTTGCCGTCGGAGACGCCCAACTGCTGGCCGGCCCACGTCGTACTGAAGACGCCCGCGAGCAGGACGGAGAGACCGATGGCGGCGATCCAGAGTCCACCCAGCACCGACTGGGGCACCAACAACAGGCCGAAGCCGGCCACGAGCAGTCCCACGAGGACGGCCGCGACTGCGGTGTAGCCGAACGTCCGGTCCGAGCGAGAGGTCGAAGTAGTTCCCATTCGAACATGTATGGTGACTAAACACATAACCGTTGTGTGGCGCGTGATACGCCGACCCTCCCAGTGGGAAGCGTCCGTCGCGGCCGCGGGTGGCGGTTACTCGTGGCCGATGATCGGCTGCGGTTCGTACGGTTCTTCGAGGTAGGCCACGTCCGACGCGGACAGCGAGATGTCCAGCGCCTCGACGGCCTGTTCGAGGTGTTCGACGCTCGTGGTGCCGACGATAGGCGCGTCGACGTAGTCGTTCTGGAACTGCCAGGCCAGGGCGATCTGGGCCATCGTCACGCCGTGGTCGGCGGCGAGTTCCTGGACCCGCTCGTTGATCTCCTTCCCGCCCCCGCGCTCGTACTCCGGCGTGGGGTTGTGGAAGTTCTCGGGGTCGCCGCGGTTCGTCCGCTCCAGTTCGTCGAACGGGCGGGCGAGGAAGCCCTGGCCGAGCGGGCCCCACGGGACGACGCCGATGTCCTCCTTGTCGCAGAGCGGCAGCATGTCCCGCTCCTCCTCCCGATAGGCGACGTGGTAGTGGTTCTGCATCGTCTCGTAGCCGATCAGGTCCTCGCGCTCGCTCGTCTGCAGTTGCTCGACGAGGTCGTGGGTCCACATCGAGGAGGTGCCGGCGTGGCGGATCTTCCCGCGGCGGCGGGCGTCGTCGAGCGCTTCGAGCGTGGTCTCGGGCGGGGTCTCGGGGTCGACGCGGTGGGTCTGGTACAGGTCGATCGTGTCGAGGCCGAGGCGGTCGAGCGAGGCGTCGAGTTCCTGCTCGATGGTCTTGCGGGACAGGCCCGAAGCGTTGGGCGTGTCCTCGCCGACGGGGAACCGGACCTTGGTGGCGACGACGTGGTCGTCGCGGTCGTAGCCCGAGAGGGCGTCGCCGAGGATCTCCTCGCTCTCGCCGTCGGAGTAGGCGTTGGCGGTGTCGAAGAAGTTGACGCCCAGGTCGATAGCGCGCTCGATGACCTCCCGGCCGTCGTCCTCGTCTAACATCCACGGCTCCTCGCTGCCGAAGCTCATGCAGCCGAGACAGACCTGCGAGACCTCCATCCCGGTCGAGCCGAGTGTGGTGTACTCCATGGGTGGCCCTCGGGAGTAACTACGCAAAAGCCTGGCCCTCGCGGCCCGGCGTTCCGGAACTTCGACGCCGCAAGCCCCGGCGAGGAGCGGCTCAGTCGCCGGCGGCGAGGGCGCCGCTCAGTCGCCCGCCGCGGCGTCGGGGCGGTAGTCGCGACTGACCACCTTCCACGTGCCCGAGCGGTAGCGGTAGTAGGTGATGACCGCGGGGACCGCCATCTCGGCGAAGATGGCGGCGTACAGCGCGGTCTGACCGATCTCCGGGACGGCGACGCCGAGGTAGGCGATCGGGAGCGCGAACAGGTAGAGCCCGGTGAGCTGGGCGTAGAACGGCCAGCGCGTGTCGCCGCTCGCCCTGAGGGGGCCGGTCGAGCCGCCGTAGACGCCGCTAAAGAGGACGCCGAAGCAGGCGACGCGGATGAAGGTGACGACGGTCGGGAGGATCGAGGGGTCGTCGACGAACACGCGGCCGATGGGGCGGGCGAGGACGAACACGCCGACGGCGATGACGGCGTAGCAGGCCAGCGAGAAGCGGATGATGTCGTGGGCCCACGCGCCGGCGTCGTCCTCGTCGTCCTGGCCGAGCGACTGGCCGACGAGGGAGGACGACGCCATGCTGAACCCCCAGTTGGGGGTGTCCATCAGCGCGCGGACCCGCATCGCGACGACGTAGGCGGCGACGACGTTCGGCCCGAACAGCCCGACGATGTACAGTTTGGGGAACTGGCCGCCGCTGCGGGCGAGGTTGGTCCCGATCAGCGGTGTCGCCATCTCCACGAGGTCGCCCAGCAACGAGCGGTCGAGGTGCGGGCCCGAGAGCGGTATCTGGACGGGGAACTCGCCGACCCCGGGGAGGCCGCCGCGGGCGAGGCCGACCGCGAAGGCGACGGTGACGACGGCGTTCGAGAGGGCGGTGCCGACGGCGGCGCCGACGACGCCCCAGCCGAGGCCGAAGATGAGCACGGCGTTGACGAGGATGTTCAAGGCGGCGCCGCCGCCGCGGAGGATCATCGGGGTCCAGGCGTCGTCGGCGCCGACGAGTGTGCGGCTCCCGATGAGGTTCAGCGCCGCGAACGGGACGCCGAAGGCGACGACCGCGAGGTAGTCGGCGCCGAAGGCGACCGCGGCGTCGCCCGAGCCGATCAGGGCGATCAGCGGCTCGGCGAGGAACCAGTAGACGGCGATCAGCGGGACGGTGATCGCGACGGTCAGCAGCGCGCTGGCCTTCACCGACAGCGCGAGTTCCTCGTGGGCGTCGGCGCCGAAGCGCTGGGACACGAGGCCGATGGTCCCGCCGGCGACCCCGCCACCGAGGGCGAAGGCCAGTCCCCAGAAGGGGCTGGCGTAGCCGACGCCGGCGATGGCGGTCGGGCCCAGCGCGATGCCGACCATCGCCACGTCGGCCGTCGAGCGGGACATCCGCGCGAGGCCGGTCACGATGCGCGGCCACGCCAGGTCGGTCGCCCGTTCGACCCGCTCGCGGTCGATGACGCCGGCGCGAGCGACGATCGACCCGACCCACAGGAGGAGCGCGCGGACGGGGTTGTACCGGGACCAGGACACGGGGACCCGTCTGCGCTCTACCGTGAAAACGGTTAAGAAACGGGAGCGACCCGCCGAGACCGACGCCCTCGGGCGACGAGTCGACAGCGTTATCGGCGGCGATATCGATCCCCGGACCGATACCGCCGTGCAGATACTCGACGCCCTCGGGTCGATCCCCTCGGTGTTCCTCTCGTCGGTGGCGCCGCCGCTGTCGATCGCCCTGGCCGGCTACCTGCTCGGTCGCGTCCGCGAGGTCGACACCGAGCCGCTGAGCACGGTCACCGTCTACGTCCTCCTGCCGGCGCTGGTGTTCGAGACGCTCGTCACGCTCGAGACCGGGCTCGGGACCGCCGCCGCGGCCGTCGCCGCGATGGTCGGGTTCACCACCGTCGTCGGCGCGCTCTCGTGGGCGGTGAGCCGAGCGCGCGGCCAGGAGGGCACGGTCGTCACCGGCGCCGCGATGGCCGCCGCCTTCCCCAACACCGGGAACTTCGGCATCCCGGTCGCCACGTTCGCGTTCGGCGCCGCCGGCCGGTCGACCGCGGTCCTGTTCGTCCTCGTCCAGAACCTGCTGTTGTACACCGTCGGCGTCTACCTCCTCAGCCGCGGCGGGTCGGGGACCGACCGGGCCGCGCTCGGCCGCGTCGCCCGCCAACCGGTCGTCTGGGCGCTCCTCGCGGCGGGCGCGGCGGTCGCGCTCGGCGTCGTCCCGCCCGAGGACGGCACGGCGATGGACACCCTCCGACTGGTCGGCGACGCCTCGATCCCCGTCTTCCTCGTCGTGCTCGGCCTGCAGGTCGAGTCGATGGACCTCGGTGTGACCGTCCGCGAGACGCTGCCGACCGTCGGGCTGAAACTGCTCGTCGCGCCGGTCGTCGCCGTCGCGGTCGCGGCGCTCGTCGACATCGGCGACCCGACCGTGACCGCCGCGTTCGTCGTCCTCGCGGCCGGCCCCTCGGCGGTCATCCCGCTCGTCCTCTCCATCGAGTTCGGGGACGACGAGGCCGGACCGGCCAGCGAAAGTGACAGCGTGTCGACCGCCGACTACGTCGGGACCGTCGTCTTCCTCACGATACTCGGGAGTCTCCCGGTGGTCACCGGGCTGGTGCTGCTTGCGGAGCTGGGTGTGCTTGGTTGAGCGGCGAGGGGAAGCGCTCGACGCCGCCGACCGGCTACACGTCGACGGCGTCGCCGACCGCTGGCGCCGTCGCGTCGAAGCCGTCCTCGCGGAGTTCCGCGGCGAAGGCCTCGCAGCGGTCGCCGTGGTTGACGAGGACTGCGGCGTCGCGGTAGTCGTCGAGGAAATCGAGTAGGCCGTCGCGGTCGGCGTGAGCGGAGAAGTCGTAGGACTCGACCTGCGCGGCGACGGGCATCCGCCGGCCGTCGATCTCGGCGCTGCCGGTGTCGAGCAGGTCCCGACCGGGCGTCCCCTCGACCTGGTAGCCCGTCATCGCGACCTTGTTCGTCGGCAACCCGCGGATCGCGGGGATGTAGGTCATCGCCGGCCCGCCCGAGAGCATCCCGCTCGTGGTGACGATGACGGTGTTGTCCTCGGCGATCCGCCGGCGCTGGCCGTCGCGGCCGTCGACGAATCTGGCGTTGGACTTGGCCCGCCCGAGCGCGTCGGCGTCGCGGACGAACTCGGGGTGGCGCCGGAGCATCTCCGTCACCCGCTTGCCCATCCCGTCGACGTAGCAGTCGATGTCGTGGGCCTCGCAGATCAGGAGCACCTCCTGGGTGCGACCGATGGCGAAGGCGGGGACGACGACCGTGCCGCCCTGCCATATCGTGGTGCGGAGACTCTCGGCGAAGCGGTCCTCGATGGCTCCCCGGTCCTCGTGGGTCACGTCGGAGTACGTCGACTCGCAGATCACGGCGTCGGCGTCCGGGCGTGCGGTGGTGCCAGCGACCAGCCGCTGGTCGCCCGTGTGGAAGTCGGAGGTGTACAGCAGTCGCGTCTCACCGTCGTCGACGAGGACGTGGGCGCTGCCGGGGATGTGCCCGGCCTCGTAGAAGGTGACCTCGTAGCCGGCGGCCTCGAACGACTCCCGGTAGCCGTGGGTCTCGGAGACCTGGGTGACCCTGCGGACCTCGGTCTCGGTGAACGGGCAGTCGTACGTGCCGCCGTGGAGTTTCAGGGTGTCGCGGGCGAGCGTCAGCGCGAGTTCCCGCGTCGG
Source organism: Halosimplex pelagicum (assembly GCF_013415905.1). Taxonomy (GTDB): domain Archaea; phylum Halobacteriota; class Halobacteria; order Halobacteriales; family Haloarculaceae; genus Halosimplex; species Halosimplex pelagicum. Next base: position 1,478,836 of record NZ_CP058909.1, read on the forward strand.
CGGCGTCCAGTGGATCGGCGGCCGACGGTCCCCCGAGCACAGCGACGGGACCGCGCCGACGTGGTCGAGGTGACCGTGGGAGACGACGACCGCCTCGGGGTCGACCGAGTCGACCGGGAACCGGGGCGGGTTGCCGGTCAACAGCCCGTAGTCCAGCAGGAGCCGGTCGTCGACGAGGAGCGCGCTGCGACCGACCTCGCGGGCACCGCCCAGGAACCGGACGTTCATCGGCCGTCGCTACCGCCCCCGACCGCTTGGGTTCGTCGGTTCGCCGCGACTCCCCCCGGCGCCCCTCTAGAAACTAGAATTGATACTTGGGGAGGGCAGTCCGATCGAAAAGCCCTCTCCTGTGCCATAAATCGCTTTAAATAGTCGGTTTACGATCTCTCTATTCGAGTCTCACTTTTGAATACGGGGAGCGTATCCTTTAGTCGGGTCGTGTATCAGGTAGGGTATCGTGGTTTCGGAGACTGTCTACGTCGCGCTGGTCGCGGTCTCGACGGCGCTCGCCGTGGCTGTCGCGGTCTGGCTGTGGGACGAGGAGATGAACCTGCAGGGGCGGCTGTTCGTCGGGATCGTCGCCGTCTACGCCGTGTCGGGACTGTTGGTGATCGCCGAACTGCTGGCGCCGTCGCGGACGTGGATGATAGCGGCGTACAACTTCGAGGCCGCAGTCACGGGCTTTCTCCCGTTGCTGTGGTTTCTGCTCATCCTGGAGTACACCGGCTACCTCCGCCGGATCCCTCGACCGGCCGTCTACGCGCTGGTCGGGTGGAACGTCGTGGTCGGGGTACTGGAGATAACCAACCCGACCCACGACCTGATATGGAGCGGATACTCGGTCGCCGCGTCGCCGTTCCCGTACGTCCAGGCCGAAGGGACGGTGCTGGCGTCTCTGGTACTGCTCCCGGGATCGATACTGTACTACGGGGCGGTCGCGCTGCTGGGCGCGCACCTCCTGGTCGGGCCGAGCGTCGCTCGCAAACAGACGGCCGCGCTGCTGGTCGGCTACCTCCCGACGTTCGCCGTCTTCACGCTGTGGTTCGGCGGCGCCATCCCGGGGCCGCTGACCGGTGCGCTCGTGATCGGGTCGCCGCTGATCCTCGGCGTCGTCGCCTGGGCCGTCTTCCGCCACCAGCTGTTCGACCTGGCGCCGCTGGCGCGGGAATCGGTCCTCGAAGTCCTCGACGACGCCGTCGTGGTCGTCGACCGCGACCGCCGCCTGCTCGACTACAACGCCGCGGCCGTCGAGACGTTCGCCGCCCTCCGCGACCACGAGGGCGAGCCCGTCGAGCGGGCCGTCCCCGAACTCCGCCCGGTCGACGAGCCCGACGGCGACCGCGACGGCGGGGACGCGGTGACCGGTGACTCCCCGGTCGTCGACCGCGGGGACGAGACCGCGGCCGCCGTGGGCGAGCCCGACCCGCGCGGCGAGCCGACCGAGGTGGCCCCGTCGAACGGGACCGACGACTCGCCGTTCGTCTCGACGTTCACGCGGTTCGAGGACGGCGAGGTCCGGGAGTACGACGTGACCGTCTCGCCGCTGGAGGTGCGGGGGTCGGTCGCGGGGTACACGCTGGTGTTGCGGGACGTGACCGAGCGCCGCCAGCACGTCCGCGACCTCGAACAGCAGACCACCCAGCTCGAACAGTTCGCGAGCACGCTCAGTCACGACCTGCGGAACCCGCTGAACGTCGCCTACGGACGGGTCGAACTCGCGCGCGAACGGCGCGACGACGAGCACCTCGCCACGGCGAGCGACGCCCTCAAACGGATCGAGGGGATCGTCGACGATACCCTCACGCTCGCCCGCGAGGGCCAGACCATCGACGAGTTAGAGCGGGTCGACCTGGCGACCGTCGCCCGCGACGCCTGGGGGACCGTCGACACCGGCGAGGCCGAGCTGGTCGTGGAGCCGGACGCCGGCGTCCGGATCTACGCCGACGCGACGCGGCTGCAGTCGGTCTTCGAGAACTGCTACCGCAACTGCGTCGAACACGGCGGCGCGTCCGTGACGGTCACCGTCGAGCGCCGCGACGACGGGTTCGCCGTCGCCGACGACGGCCCCGGCGTCCCGCCCGACGAGCGCGAGCAGGTGTTCGAGTACGCCTACTCCACCGACGACGACGGGACCGGACTCGGGCTCGCCATCGTCGAGGCCATCGCCCGCGCCCACGGCTGGTCGGTCGAGATGGCCGAGAGCGAGGGCGGCGGCGCGAAAGTCGTCTTCTCCGGCGTCGAGACGGTCGATACGCCCATCGTCGGCGACGGCGGACGGGAGATCGCGGTCGGCCCCACCGACGACTGAACGGGGGCCGGAGCGTCGACGAGACGGGCGCCGGCGGGGCCGCTCAGTCGTCGTCGAGGCTGGCGCGCTCGCGCTCGGCGGTGCGCTCGACGAACTCCTCGGGGAGCGCGTCGACCTCGCCGACCTGGACGCTCCAGAGGTTGGCGTACAGCCCGTCCGCCTCCAGCAGATCCTCGTGGGACCCCTGTTCGACGACCTCCCCGTCGTCCATGACGAGGATCGTGTCGGCGTCACGGATCGTCGAGAGCCGGTGGGCGATGGCGAAGGTCGTCCGCTCGGCCGTCAGATTCTCCAGGGACTGCTGGATCAGGACCTCCGTCTCGTTGTCGACGTGGCTGGTCGCCTCGTCCAAGACGAGGATCTCCGGGTCTTCGAGGATGGCTCGCGCGATGGCGATGCGCTGGCGCTGGCCGCCCGAGAGCTTGACGCCGCGCTCGCCGACGGTCGTCTCGATGCCGTCGGGCAGGTCCCCGACGAACTCCATCGCGCCGGCCATCCCCAGCGCCTCGACGATCTCGTCGTCGGTCGCGTCCAGCCCGTAGGCGACGTTCTCCTCGATGGTGCCGTGGAAGAGATAGGGCTCCTGGCTGACGTAGCCGATGTGGCTCCGCAAGCTCGACAGCGACAGGTCCCGGATGTCGTGGCCGTCGATGCTGATAGTCCCCTCGTGGGGGTCGTACAGCCGCATCACCAGTTTGAGCAGCGTGGTCTTGCCCGCCCCCGTGGGGCCGACGAGGCCGACGAAGTCGCCGGGCTCGGCGGTGAAGCTCACGTCCTCGACGGAGTTCTCGTCGGCCTCGGGGTAGCGAAAGCGCACGTCCTCGTACTCAACGAGGCCCTCCACGCCGTCCAGGTCGACGGCGTCGTCGTCCTCGTGGATCGTCGCCGGGTCGTTCATCAGGCCGACGACGCGCTCGGCGGCGGCGAAGGCGTAGCGGTAGTTGTTGACGACGTTGCCGAACTGGCGCATCGGCCAGAGGAACCGCCGCGACCACAAAAGCATCGTCGTGAGCGTCCCGAGCTGCAGTTCGCCCGAGAACGGGCCGGGCGCGCCGAACAGCAGCCAGTAGCCGCCGACGAGGAAGGTGATCACGTAGCCGAAGCCGGTGATGATCCGCAGCGAGGGGAAGAACTTGATCCGCGTCGAGATGGCGTCCCAGTTGGCGTCGAGGTAGTCCTCGGAGGCGGCCTCGACGCGGTCGCGCTCGAAGCCCTCGCGGCCGTAGGACTTGACGACCTCGATGCCGCCGATGTTGTTCTCCAGCCGGGAGTTCAGCGCGCCCACCGACCCCCGGACGCGGCCGTACTTCGGCCCGATCTGCTGGACGAACACGTAACTCGCGACGGCCAGAACGGGGATCGACAGCAGCGCGACGAGCGCCAACTGGGCGTTGAGCCAGATCATCAGCGCGCCCGTGCCGACGACGAGGACGCCGATGCGGATGCCGGCGTTGAGGTCGTTGGTGAGGAAACTTTCGAGCTGGTTCACGTCGTTGTTGAGGATGGACATGATCTCCCCGGTCTGTTTCGAGTCGAAGAAGCTCATGTCCAGGCGCTGGACGGTGTCGTAGGTGTCGACGCGCACCTCGTGCTGGAGGTGCTGGGCGAAGCGGTTCCACGCCCAGGAGTTCACCCAGTTCAGCGTCGCCGTCAGGACGTAGATGCCCGCCACGAGCCCGACGGCGAACCAGAACTGCCCCTCCGTGGTGGCGGGGATCACCGACGCCGGAACGAGCGGGAGCCGAAACGCCTGGTCGCCCGCGAACAGCGAGTCGATGGCGACCCCGAGGACGAGCGCCGGGATCAGCTCCAGGAAGCGAGCGATGACGCTCGCGACCGCACCGAGCGCGAACTCGCCCTTGTACCCGCGCCCGTACTCCGTGAATATCTGCCACATCGGCCGCTCGGCGGAATCCCGGAGATCCTCGAAGGCGTCGGCGTCGTCGTTCCCGCCGGAGAAACCCCATGACATAGCACCGCATAACGACTGCCCGCTTAAATAACTAACTCTCGTGTTAGTCCCGCGCCGCCTCCGGGTTCGCGGTTCGGACCTCCCAACAGCGCGGAAGGTTTTTGGCCGCGGCCGGCAACACGTGGGTATGGCTTCCGAGGTGGACGTGCAGGGGGACACGCACCGGGCGATCATGGGTGCGACCTATCACGCGCTGTGCAAGCACGGCTACGCTCACCTCACGATGCAGGACATCGCCGACGAGTTCGACAAGAGCCGCTCGCTGTTGCACTACCACTACGACACGAAAGAGGAGCTGATGCTCGCGTTCGTCGACAACACCGTCGGCTGGGTCGGCGCGCGCCTCGCCGAGTCCGACACGGAGGACCCCCTGGGGCGGCTGGAGGAGTACGTCGACGGCTTCGTCATCGAGCCCGGCGAGGAGGACCGCGAGACGTTCGCCCTGGCTCTGCTCGAACTGCGCGTCCAGGCCGTCCACAACGAGCAGTTCCGCGAGAAGCTCGCGACCCACTACCGGACGAACGTCGACACCGTCGCGGAGATCATCGCCGACGGCGTCGACGCCGGCGCCTTCCGCGCGGTCGACCCCGAGGAGGTCGGCGAGACCATCTACACCGCGCTCGTGGGCGCCCGGATGTACCAGGTGACGCTCGGCGCACAGCACGCCAGCCGCCGGATGCGCGACCGGATCGCCGAGTTCGTCGTCAACGACCTGCTCGTCGACGGCCGCACGGTCGCCGAGTTCGACGTCGAGGACGCCGGTTTCGGCAAGGACGACGAGGACTGACGCCGGTACCGCCGGTCCCGGCTCCGGGTCCACCCCCGCAACGACGACCGCCGGAACTAACGCTCGCGGCGCCGAACGGCCGGCCATGAGACGCGCCGAACTCGACTTCGAGGACTTCTTCGACGTGCGCCAGACGACCGACGACGCCCAGGCCGCCCAGATGACGCTCTCGCCCGGGCAGTCGACCGGCGGGCCCGACAACTCACACGCCGACAGCGACCAGTGGTGCTACGTCGTCTCGGGGTCGGGCCGCGCCACCGTCGACGGCGAGGACGTGCGATTCGAGACCGGAGATCTGCTCGTGATCGAGGCCGGCGAGACCCACGAGATCGAGAACGACGGGGACGAGCCCCTGGAGACGCTGAACGTCTACGTGCCGCCGATCTACTGAGCCGGCGGCGCCGGCGACTCCGCGGACGACCGGCGGCTGTCGACCGCTCGCCCGGACTTCCGCGACCGGCAGGGTCAAACCGTGACGGCCGCAAGGCCGGACCATGCCAGTCGACGACCTCCCGCGACTCGGGCTGGGGACCTACTCCGACGACGACCGCGAGCAGTGGCGCGAGAACGTCCGGACCGCCCTCGACGTGGGCTTTCGCCACGTCGACACCGCCCAGGTCTACGAGAACGAGCAGTACGTCGGGCAGGGGCTCCGGGACAGCGACGTGGACCGCGACGACGTGTGGCTCTCGACGAAGACGGTCCACCACGACGTGCCGCCCGAACCCGAGCAGGTACCCGCGGCCATCGACGGCTGTCTCGACCGCCTTGGCGTCGACGCCGTCGACCTGCTGTACGTCCACTGGCCCTCGGGCGTCTACGACCACGAGGAAGTCCTTCCGGCGTTCGACGACGCCTACGAGGCGGGCAAGACCCGCCACGTCGGCCTCTCGAACTTCACGCCGGAGCTGCTCGACGAGGCCCGCGAGGTGCTGGACGCGCCACTCTTTGCCCACCAGGTCGAGATGCATCCGCTGCTCCCCCAGACGGAACTCGTCGAGCACGCCCAGGAGCACGACTACTGGCTCGTCGCGTACTCGCCGCTGGGGAAGGGCGCGGCCCTGGACGTGCCCGAGGTCCGCGAGGTCGCGGAGAAACACGACGCGACACCCGCGCAGGTCAGTCTCGCGTGGGTGACCGCCCACGACAACGTCGCCGCCATCCCGAAGGCCAGCAGCCGCGAACACATGGAGCAGAACCTTGCCGCCCGCGAGCTCGACCTCGACGACGAGGATATCGCCCTGATCGACTCCATCGACGAGCGCCACCGGGAGATCGACGCCGACCACGGCCCCTGGAACTGGTAGGTTCGTCCGCGAGCGCCGTCCGCCGGTCGTGCGCGACCCGGACCGCCGGCCCGAACCACTACGTCGGCGCGGGCCGATCTCCGACCATGACAGCCGAGCCGTTCGTCGTGGTCGGCGGCGACGCCGCCGGGTTGAGCGCCGCGAGCAAGTGCAAACGGGAGGCCCCCGACCGCGAGGTGGTCGTCTTCGAGAAGGGGCCGTGGGTCTCCTACGCCCACTGCGGGACGCCCTACTTCGTGAAAGGCGAGATCGACGCGCTGACCGACCTCCTGTCGCTCTCGCCCGACGAGGTGGACGAGCGGGGGATCGACCTCCGACGGGAACACGAGGTGACGGGGATCGACACGAGCGAGCGGACCGTCGCGGTCCGCGACGCCGACGGCGACCGGCGCGACCAGCCCTACGGCGACCTGCTCGTCGCGACCGGCGGGCACGCGCTGACCGCGCCGGTCGACGGGACCGGTCTGCCCGGCGTGTTCTCGTTACACGGCATGGACGACGCGGCGGCGATCCGCGCGGCGCTCGAACCCGCCGGCGAGGCGACCGTCGAGTCGCTGGGCGGTGGCGACTTTCTCGACCCCGGAGTGCTCGAACCCTACGCCGACTGGGCGCCCCCCGAGACGGTCGCAATCGTCGGCGGCGGCTACGTCGGCGTCGAGATGGCCGAGGCGTTCACCGCCCACGGCCTCGACGTACACCTCTTCCAGCGGGGCGAGCACGTCCTCGGCCCCTTCGGCGAGGCCGTCGGCGAACGCGTCGACGCCGAACTCCGCGACCGGGGCGTCACGCTGCACCTCGGGGAGACGGTCGAGCGACTGGTCGGCGACGAGCGGGTCGAACGGCTGGAGTGCGCCGGCGGGACCGCCCTGGACGTGGACCTGGCGCTGGTCGGCGTGGGCGTCCGGCCGAACGTCGGACTCGTGGCCGACACGCCGGTCGAGCTCGGCGACTCCGGCGCGGTCGCGGTCGACGACTACGGGCGCACGTCGGTCGACGGCGTCTACGCGGCCGGCGACTGCGCGGAGGCGCGCCACGCCGTCACCGGCGCGTTCGACTGGGTGCCCCTCGGCCTGACGGCCAACCGCGCCGGCCGCGCGATCGGCCAGACCGTCGCCGGCGACCCGAAACCGACCGGCGACATCGCGGGCACGGCGGTCGTCAAGGCCTTCGACCAGGAGGCGGGCCGAACCGGGCTCGTCGACCGCGAGCGGTGCGAGGCGGCCGGCTTCGACCCCGTCAGCGAGACGGTCACCGACTCCTCGCGGTCGAGTTACTACCCCGGCGCCGCCGAGACGGTCGTGACGCTGACCGCCGACCGCGAGACGGGACGGCTGCTCGGCGGGACCGTCGTCGGCACCGACCGCGCGGCAGTCCGGATCGACACCGTCGCGACGGCGCTGGAAGGCGACATGACCGTCGCCGAGGTCGAAAATCTCGACCTGGCCTACGCGCCGCCGTTCTCGCCCGTCTGGGACCCCGTGCTGACCGCGGCGAAGGTGCTGCACGGGTCGCTCGACGATTGAGGGGACTCGACGCGTCAGTCCGCGGCGCTCGCGGCCTCGTCGCTCGCGTCGTCCGCGGTCGCGCCCGCCAGCGCCTCGAAGTCGTAGCTGACGCCGGTCAGTTCCTCGGAGACGGCCCACAGCCGCTCGGCGCGCTCGGTGTCGTAGGAGCGGTCGTTCGAACGCTGGGGCTCGGGGTGACCGCGCATGTCGAACAGGCCGCCCGGACCGACGTAGGCCCCGCCGTCGACGCCGGGGGCGGTCGCGGCGTACACCAGCGGGAGCGCCCCCATCTCGGCTGACTGGCCGAGGACGGCGTTCATCGCCCGCATCGCGTACAGTTTCACCGTCGACCCCTCCTCCTTCGGCCCGCGGGCCTGCAGCGAGGTGTCGGCGTAGCCGGGGTGGCACGCCGCCGAGATCGTGTCCTCGACGCCCGCGGCCGAGAGCCGGCGCTGGAGTTCGTAGGCGAAGAGGAGGTTCGCCAGTTTCGACTGGCTGTAGGCCTCCCACTTGCCGTACGACTCCTCGTGGTGGAGGTCGTCGAAGTCGATCTCCCCGCCCTGGTGGGCGCCGCTGGAGTGGGTGACGACGCGGGTCTCGCCCGGCGTCTCGACGATCCGTTCCAGGAGGTGGCCCGTCAGCGCGAAGTGGCCGAGGTGGTTGACGCCGAACTGCGTCTCGAAGCCGTCGGCCGTCTCCGAGCGCGGGATCGCCATCACGCCGGCGTTGTTGCAGAGCGTGTGCAACTCGTCGTAGTCGGCCAGGAGACCGTCGGCGAACGACTCGACCGAGGACAGGTCGCCCAGGTCGCACTCGCGCACGTCGAGGGCGGCCTCGTCGGCGGGGAACCCCTCGCGCCGGCGGATGTCGGCGGCGGCCCGCTCGCCGCGGTCGGTGCTTCGGCAGGCCATCACGACGGTCGCGCCCTTCCGGGCGAACACGCGGGTCGCCTCGAACCCGAGGCCGCTGTTGGCCCCGGTGACGGCGATCGTCTGCCCCGACAGGTCCGGCACGTCGGCGGCGGTCCAGTTGCTCATACGTTCCGTTCGGGCGCCACCTACTCAAGGGCGGCGCCAGACGGGCGGGCCGATGCGAACGGACGGCCGGCGGCGACGGCGCCGCCCGCCGCCCCGCAGTCGATCCGTCAGTCGGTGCGCTCGGCCGGCGCCTCCGCCGGGTCGTCGACGACCCGGACGGTCGTCAACACGGCGACGATCCCGGCCGTGAGGACCGCGCCGAGGACGAACGGCGACCAGTAGACGACGACGGCGTACAGCGCCGTCATGACCGGCGGGCCGACGGTCCGCCCGAGGCTGCCCGCCCCCTGCGTGACGCCGAAGGCGCTGCCCTGCCGGTCGGCGCTGGTCGCCAGCGAGACCAGCGTCGTCAGCGAGACGTTCAGCAGGCTGTTGCCCAGCGACAGCAGCGTCAGCGCGCCCAGCAGCGCGATCACTCGCGGGCCGAACCCGAGTATCGCCCGCTCGCCCAGCAGCGCCCGGCCGATCTCGGGGGAGAAGGGGAACGCCGCGAGCGCGACGACCAGCAGCGCGGCGCCGGCGGCGGCGAGCCGCCGGGCGGGGACGACCCGGGCGAGCCGGCCGACGAGGACGCCCTGGTTGACCACCGCGAGCGCGCCGACGTAGGTGAGCAGCAGGCCGGCCTGGGAGGCGTCGTAGCCGTACACGTCCGCGACGAACGGGATGAACGCCACCTGGATCCCGGAGAAGGCGACCGACGCGACGAGGAAGGCGCCGACCAGCGGCCGCAGCGTGGCGTCGCGGGCGGCGTCGACGAACTGGCCGACGATCCGCGGGCGGCCGCCCGTCCCCGCGTGGCGGTCCGGCTCGGGCAGGAACGCCCACGTCCCGAGGAAGGCGACGAAGCTCAGGACCGCGGCGCCGAAGCTCGGCAGCGAGAAACGCGTCGCCGGGACGAAATCGGGGAAGACGCTCGCCGCACCGGCGACGACGCCGTCGCTGGCCAGCACGGAGCCGAGCGCAGGGCCGAAGACGAACCCCAGCCCGAAGGCGGCGCCGACCAGCCCCAGCGCCCCGGCGCGGCGGTCGGCGGGCGTCACGTCGGCGATGTACGCCTGGGCGGTGGCGATGTTGCCGCCCATCGCACCCGCGAGCATCCGGGCGAGAAACAGCGTCGCCAGCGCCGCGGTCGTGCCCGCGACCGTCTCGACCTCGCCGCCGAGGCCGAAGACGGTCCAGGCGACGGTGTTCGCCGCCAGCGAGAGCATGAGGACCGGCCGCCGGCCGCGGGCGTCCGACAGCTGGCCGAGCAGCGGCGCGAAGACGAACTGCATCAGCGAGTACGACGCCGCCAGCAGGCCGTAGACCACGTCGGTCCCGCCCAGGTCGCGGACGTAGAACGGGAGGATCGGGATGACGATCCCGAACCCCACGAGGTCGATGAACACGACCGCGAGGACGGCGACGAGCGCCCGTCGCCGCCCGGCGAGCGACGCCCCCACGGCGCGAGGGTCCAGCACGCTCGCTCGTTCGGCGCGTGTCGGGGAATAGCTAGGGGCGGTCCCCGGTCCGCCGCCCGCCCTCAATCCTCGCGAGCGTCGGCGACGGTCCCGGCCAGATCCCGGGCCGCCGCCTCGGGGTCGTCGGCGCCGGTGATCGCGGTGATGACCGCGACGCCGTCGGCGCCCGCTTCGACGATCGGGGCGGCGTTGTCGGCGGTGACGCCGCCGATCCCCACGACGGGGATGTCGACGGCGGCCGCGATCTCGCCGACGCGCTCGGGGCCGATCTCGTGCTCGTCGTCGTCGATGTCGTCCTTCGAGCCCGTGGCGTAGACGGCGCCGACGCCGAGGTAGTCGGCGCCGGCCCGCTCGGCGCGGCGGGCGTCGTCGACGAACGACACGGACCGGCCGATCAGGGCGTCGGGGCCCAGCCGCTCGCGGGCGACCGGGACGGGCAGGTCGTCGTCGCCGAGGTGGACCCCGTCGGCGTCGACCGCCGCGGCGAGGTCGACCCGGTCGTTGACGACGAACGTGACGCCGGCCTCGCGAGTGAGCGTCCGGAGCTTGCGCCCGAGGTGGTAGCGCTCGCGGGCGCTCCGGTCTTTCTCCCGCAGTTGCACCACGTCGACCCCGCCGGCGACGGCCGCCTCGACGACCGCTCGCGTCGTTCGGTCCCCCGAGAGACTCCCCTGCGTGACGAGATACACGCCCCAGTCGGTCATTGGCGACGACTCCGAGCCCACCTACCTGTTACTTTCGAACCGTCTCTCCGACCGACACGTCGGTGCCGCAGTCACTCCGTGTCCCACACGTCCGCGATGGGGTTGGACTTCGAGTTCGAGCGCCGGGAGCGGCGGCCGCTCCGCGAGTTGCCACCACCGCCGTCGTCGCCGCTCGACCCCGATCCGGAGCCCGACGCCGACGCGCCGGACGATCCCGACGAGGATCCGCCGGAATCGCCCGCGCTGGACCCCGTCGAGCGGGAGCGACTCGACGCGCTCCCCGAGCCCGACCCGGTCGCGGCCGTCGCGTCCGCGGCGGGGAGGTCGGGCTCGCTCATCCGGTCGATCTGCTCGGCGAACCAGTCGGGCATGTCGACGCGGGCGCGCTCGAACAGGTCCAGCAGCGAGGAGTCGGCGAGGTACGTCGCGCCGTAGTCGTCGGGCGCCCGCACCGGGCGGCCGCAGGCCTGGATCACGGTCCTGAGAGCGGTCCGGTAGTACCAGCCCCACTGGTCGTCCTCCAGTCGCGCCGCCACGCGCGAGTCGCGGGTGTTCGGATACGGCGCCTTGCAGAGCAGTTGCCAGCGACAGAGGTCCCCTTCCAGGTCGAGCGCCTCCTCCATCTTCACCGAGAGGAACACGTCGGGGTCGTCGACGCGCTTCCACGTGGACAGCTGGGCGTCGCGGTCCTCGGAGTCGTGGGCGCGCACCCGCGAGTCGACGCCGAACTCCCGGAGATGCTCCAGTAGCTGGTCCTGGATGGCGTAGGAGTGGCAGTGGACGAGCCCCTTCTCGTCGGGGTGGGCCTGCATGATGCGGACGAGCGTCTCGGCGACCCGGGGGATCGTCTCGTCGCGGGCCTCGTAGGTCATCTTCCCCTGGGTCACGTCGTACAGCGGCCGGTTCTCGACGGGGAAGGTGTGGGGGACTTCGACGAGTTCGACGCGGTCGGGCGCGAGCCCGACGTTGGCGCAGAATGCGTCCTTGTTGAGGATCGTCGCCGACAGCAGCGCGAAGTTCTGGGCCCGGTCCCAGACGGTGTGTTTGAGGTACTTCTCGGGCGCCATCGGCTTGATCGTCACGCGACTCCCCTCCCCGCCGTTCTGGTCGACGACCCAGGTGGTCCCGCTGTCCTCGTCGCGGTAGTCCTCGGCGAACCACGACAGGTCCGACTGCAACTGGACGAGCTTGTCGCGCTCGGCGGCCTCCTCGGGGTCGAGTTCGGCCTGCTGGCGCACCTCCGTCAGTCGCCGGCCGGCCATCGTGTGGAGGGTGTCGGCGTAGCTGACGGCGTCGTCGAGGCCGTCGATGGCGGGCGGCTCGCAGGCGTCCCAGATCGGGACGGTGTCGGGCCCGAGGTCGATGGTGGCGTACATCTCGGCCCAGTTGCCCAGGCCGTGGGCCTCGTCGACCACGAGCACGTCGCGCTGGCCGAACACGTCGGAGCCGGCGGTCTGCATGAAGTAGGCCAGGGTCATCGCGGCGATGCGGTTGTTCGCGGCGATGGCGCGGTCGGAGAAGTACGGGCAGCGATGCTGGACCTGGCAGTCGAACATCCGCTCGCGGGCGCAGGGCGCCTGGTCGACGGGGGTGTCGGTCTCGCCGGGGAGGATGCAGTCGTAGTTGTTCTTCCCGCGGATCACTTTGAGGTCGGTCAGCAGGTCGTCGCCGGCCACGTCGTCGAGCTGGGAGACCTGCGGGGTGGTGTAGTAGGCGTCGATGACCTCCCCGGCCTCGCTCTCGCCGGCGGTCCTGGCGCAGCCGGCGATGGCGCGGGCGAGCAGGGACTTGCCGCTGCCGGTCGGGGCGCGCACGAGGACGACGTCGTTGTCGGCCGCGAAGGCGTCGCGGATGTCCGCGAGCGCCTGCTCCTGGGCGCCGCGGTAGGACGGCGCCGGGAACTCGTCGAATATCCGACCGGGTTGCACGACAGAGACCACCGGTGCCGGGAGCGTAAAACTGCCGGAAGGCCCGGACCTCGCGACCGGCCGCGGCTGTCGGCCAGCAAGTATTTATCGGCGGGCCGGAAACGCCGAGACATGACATCCCCGCGACGAAAGTTCCTCCGACGGAGCGCGGCCGCCCTCCTGGCCGGCGCGACGGCCGGCTGTCTGAGCGACGACACGACCACATCGACCGACGGCCCCGGCGGAGCCGGGACCGACACCGACGCGGCGACGGACGCCGCGACGCCGACCGCGACCGGGACGCCCGAGTCGACGCCCACCGACTCCCCGACGCCGACCGAGACCGCGACCGCAACGCCGGCCGACGACGCGCTCGGAAACGCCGACTACGCCGAGTGGCTGCCGGCACCCGCGGCGTTCGACCGCGACGGCTACGAGTTCACGTCCATCGCGACCGGGGACATCCTCGACCGGGAGTCGGACCTCGGCGACGGCGCGACGGAGGGCCTGCGTGGCGACACGGGCGCACCGGCCGTCGACTCCTACGCCGAGACCGCGGCGTTCCACCGGCTCCAGCCCGGCGTCCTCGTCTTCGAGGCCGATCTCGACCGCGAGACGGCCGCCGGTGACCTCCGGGAGGTCGGTCTCACCGAGGCCGAGACCAGGCGAGGCTTCGCGGTGTTCACCGGCGAGCGCGGCGCGGCGGCGCTGCGCGAGTCGGCGCTCGTCCTCGCATTCGGTGTCGGGGGCGGCGACGCGGGTCGGTCGGTGGTCGAAGCGGTCGTCGACGCGGAGGCCGGCGCCGGTCCCCGGTACGTCGACGAGTCGGACGACTGCGAGCGACTGACGGACGCGATCGGTTCCGCCCATCTCCTCAGCGGCCGGACCCACCCGGCCGAGGAGGGGCTCGACGGCGCCGTCGCGGCCGGACTCGGTGTCGAGGTCGGCGCGAGCGAGACCCGGGTCAGGGCGCCCGCCGTCTTCCCCGAGGGCCGGGTCGATGAGGCGACGCTGACCGAGTGGGCGGCCGACGCCGACGCGTTCTACGGCGGAGAGGTCGAGACGGTCGTCGACGGGCGGGTCGCGACCGCGAGGGCGACGGTGCCCACTGCCGACGTGGAGAACTTCGGGAGCGGGTCGCTCCCCGGGTCGGGGCGGACCGCCCCTCGCACGCCGCAGGCCGTCTTCGGCTACGAGTACGAATCGACCGGAGACGGCGTCGGTATCCTGGAGGTCACCCACGAGGGCGGCGATACGATCCCGGGGTCCCAGTTGTATCTCCGCGGTGCGGGCTTCGCCGAAGTCGACGGCGTCGACCAGACCGCGGCCGGACAGTGGCAAGGGACCGCCAGCGGCGACGACGAGGCGGTGGTCGCAGGAGACTTCGCGGAAGTCGGCGTCGCGAGCGACTACGAGATAGCCGTCGTCTGGGAGTCCGCCGACGGCGACGCGTCGGCGACGCTCGACGAGGGGTCCGGTCCCGACGCCTGAGGCCGACACGCCGAACGCGGGGCCGTCACCCGCTCTCGTGACGCTTCCGTTATCAAATCCGCAATCATTTTACACGCAGTCGGGAAACACGGGGGCGATGCAGGAGACGCGACGGAGTGTGCTGAAGCGCGGGGGAGCAACGATCGCGGCGCTGTCGGCGCTGTCGGGCTGTCTCGGGGGTATCACGGGCGGCGGGACGCCGACCGATGCGCCCGACGACGGGTCCGAGAGCGAGAGCGGAGGCGGCGACGGAGACGACGGCGCGAGCGAGTCCACGCCTACCGGGACGCCGACGGCGACGCCGGCGCCGACCCGGTCGGAGACGCCGGTCGCCGGGCTGACGCGGTGGATGCCCGATCCCGCACTGCTCGACCAGACCGGGGAGTCGGGCTACGCCTTCCTCGGGGTGGCGCCCAAGTCGCTGGGCGAGTTCGAGGGCGCGCTCGGCTCGGGGGCGCTCGGGCAGTTCCAGGGGCGGTACCCCATCCCGGGCGTCGGGACCTTCGGCGAGCAGCGGGCGCTGTTCCGGTTCGCCCGGTCGGTGTCGGTGCTGCTTGGCGACTTCGACCGGACGGCCGTCGAGGACGGCCTCCGCCAGTACGGCTTCGAGGCGGGGGAGACCTACCGCGGGTTCCGCTTCTTCAGCCCTGGCGACCCGCGCGCGGCGGCGGTCCGGGACGGCATGCTGGTCACCGCCGGCGCCGTCTCCAGCGAGGACACGACCGACAAGCGCCCGGTCGTCGAGGCGGTCGTCGACGCGCGGACGGGCAACGCCGACCGCTACGTCGACGCCGTCCCCGACTGCCGGCGGCTCCTCGAATCGATCGGGAGCGCGCACCTCCTCGAAAGCCGTACCCACGGGACCGGGGAGACCTTCGAGCAGGGGCTCGGCGAGGGGACGGGGTATCACGTGGCCGAAGACGAGACGCGGGTCCGCGCCGCCGCGCTGTTCACCGAGGGGTCGACGAACCGCTCGGCGATGGCCGACTGGGCCGGCGACACGGACGCGTTCCTCGGCGGCGAGCCGACGCTCCGGACCGACGGCCGGGCGGTCACCGCGACGGCGACGGTCCCGACCGGCGACGTGACCGAGTTCCCGGGCGGGTTCCCCGGGCCGTCGATCGAACGCGACGCCGGGTCCGGCGGCCCGCCGACCGTCGCCTTCGGTTTCGACTACGAGTCGACCGGCGACGGCGTCGGCGCGCTCACGATCATCCACGACGGCGGCGACACGGTCCCTCGCGAGGCGGTCCAGATCCGCGGGAGCGGCTTCGCAGAGGTCGACGGCGTCGACCAGACGGGGTCCGGGGTCTGGCAGGGGTCGACCGACAGCGAGGGGGAGTCGCTCACCGCCGGCAACGCCGTCGAGGTCGGGGTCGCCAGCGACTACGAGATAGCCGTCGTCTGGCAACCGCCCGAGGGCGACCGGTCGGCGACGCTCGCGACGGACGAGGGACCGGACGCCTGATCCGGGGCCGACCGGCCGACCCCGGCCCGCGGGGCGACCGCGTGCTCGCGGCGTCCCTACAGGTCGGCCACGTCGTCGGCCGTCGGCTCGCGCTCGTCGGGGAGCCGTTCGATGCAGTCGTAACAGAGGAAGTGATCGGAGCCGTCGGCGAGTTCGAGCGCCAGCCCGTCGGTCGTCCGCTTCTCCCGCGTCCAGATGTTCGCGATGCCGCCGGCGATGCTCACGTCCTCGCCGCAGCCGTCGCATGGCCGGGTCGTCATACCCGCCGTACGGCGGGGACCGGCAAAAGCGACGCGGGCCGGTCGCAGCCGAACCGCCGACGCCGAGCGGGCGAACCGGAGCCGGTCGGCCGCGACCGCCGTCGCGGGGTCGTCACCGGCGTTCACGGGTGCTCGTTCCCACGTGACACGACCCCGTCCACTTATGACCGGGTAGGGGTAACACGTACACCGAACTCCGATCTCACATGTACGGTCCACCGGTCGTGCTGTACGTCGGGCCCGACGCGGCGGCGGTCGCCGACGCCTGGGGCGAGTCCGGCGACGGCCTCGTCGTCCGCGGGGCGGCGCCCGAGACCGACGTAGCGGAGCGACTCGCCGAGGGCGGGGTCGACGCGGTCGTCTGCGACTGCGACGGGTCGTTCGACGGCCGGGCGACGATCGAGGCGGTCCGCGACCACTCGGCGTCGCTCCCCGTCGTCGTCCTCTCGGTCGGCGACGCCCTGTCGCTGGCGGCCGCGACCGACCTGGGCGTCGAGAGCTACCTGCAGGTCGACGCCGACACCGACCGCGTCGAGCGGCTGGCGGACCTGCGCCCGCTGATCGAGCGCCGCCGCGAGGCCCGCCGCGAGTCGACGATGCTCGCCTCGCTGCTGGAGAACGTCCCGCTGTCGGTCTACTTCAAGGACCGGCAGAGCCGTCACGTCCGCGTCAGCGACGAGATGCCGCGGCTCAGCGGCCCCTCGTACCTGGAGAGCCCCGACGGGAAGCGCCACCACGCGCCCGAGGACGTCGTCGGGAAGACGGACTTCGACCTGTATCCGTCGGAGCTCTCGGAGGGCGCGGTCGCCGACGACCGTCGCGTCATCGAGACGGGCGAGTCGGTCGACGACCGGCTGGAGCACGCCTACGGCGACGACCTGGAGGAGAGCTACGTCACCACCTCGAAGGCGCCCTGGCGCGACGAGCACGGGGCGGTGCTCGGGGTCGTCGGGGTGACCCGGGACATCACCGACCGCAAGCGCTACGAGAACCAGCTCGAACGCCAGAACGAGCGCCTCGAACGCTTCGCGAGCGTCGTCTCCCACGACCTGCGCAACCCGCTGGAGGTCGCGCTCGGCCGGCTGGAGTTCGCCCGCGCCGAGGGCGACGACGAGCACTTCGACGCCATCGAGCGGTCGCTCCACCGGATCGACGACCTCATCGAGGACGTGCTGACGCTCGCCCGCGAGGGCGAAACGGTGAGCGACCCCCGACCGGTCGCGCTCGCGGACGTGGCCCGCGCGGCCTGGCGCGTCGTCGAGACCGGGGACGCGACGCTCAGCGTCGAGACCGACGCGACGCTGCTGGCCGACGAGAGCCGCCTCCAGCAGCTGCTGGAGAACGTCGTCAGCAACGCGGTGGCCCACGGCGGCGACGGCGTGACGGTCACGGTCGGCGACCTGGGCGAGCGCCAGGGCTTTTTCGTCGCCGACGACGGCCCCGGAGTCCCCGAGGCCGACCGCGAGACCGTCTTCGACCCCGGCTACTCGACCGACGACGAGGGCACGGGTCTGGGCCTGAGTATCGTCCGAACGATCGCGGAGGCCCACGGCTGGGAGAGCGAGGTGACCGACAGCGAGTCCGGCGGGGCGCGCTTCGAGTTCGGCGACGTGAGCGGCGACGGCCTCGCCGACTCCCGCGCGGACGAGGGAACGACGGACGAGCGGGCCGGCGCGGGCGACGACTGACCGAGATTCCGCCGACCGGTTCGTGTGTGTTCACCCATGTTTTTTGACGGGACCGTCGGCGCGAGCCTGTGGGATCGCGCCTCGACCCCCAGCAAAAAACATGGGTGAAAAACACCGTCAGAGACGAGCTCTGACGAGGTGTCGTTCGCTACTCTCACGACACAGGCCGGACGACTCGGTCGCCTCGCTCTCTCGCATCCGGTGAACCGGCGCCTGCGGCGCCGGATGCTCAGTACAGTGAATGTAGGTAGCAGTGCGGTTGGCGCGTGCTGTCGAGCGTGCCCGCCTTCTGGCGGGCCGCTCGAAACAGTCGCGCGAGGGATTCGCGACTCGTGTGTCGCGAATCGGCTGGGGAGGCTCGTGGCCGTCTGCGGTGCTGTGCTGGGCGGTTTGCGGTTGCGGTCCCTGGTGGACTGAAAGGGCGAGGCGCGCTCGCGCCCGGTAGTCGCCTGAGCGACCCCTATCCGCGCGGGCTGTGCGGAGAGCGCGGATATGTCGCTCAGCGACCGCGAGCGCGGCGAGGGCTTTCAACACCTGCGGTCAGGAGCGGTCGTTTCATCAGCTAGCGAGCGCGCTGAGGGCTTTCATCGCTTGCTGTCTCCGTCGAGTGCGGTCGCTGTCTCCCGACTTCATTCCGAGACTCGGTCACCCAAAACAGCCGATAAACGAGCACGCGCAACTCTCACGGGATGCCGTCACCACTCCTTGCAGTCCGGACAGACCAGCCCGTCGTCGCTCCGCCAGCGCCGGTCGACCGTCTCGCCGCAGGCCGCGCAGGTCCCGCCGTCGCCGCTCCAGGCGTAGGTCGCTTCCGCCGGCTCGACGGTCGTCGGGTCGACGCGGACGCCGTCGTCCTCGTCCCCGGTTTCGCCGTCGTCCCCCCCGGTATCCACCTCGGTCTCGTCGTCGACGCTCGTCTCGGCTTCCTCCAGATCGTCGTCGTCCGTGTCGACTGAGTCGTCCGCCGCACTCTCGGACCGGTCCGGCGACTCATCGGGACCGTCTCCGTCTCCGTCCCCGCTGTCGCCGTCCAGAAAGTCGTCGAGCGACCGGTCTCCCATGGGTCGTGGTGGTCGCTCGCCCCTCTTAGCGCTGGCGACCCGACTCGACCCCGGCCGCCGGGCCACCGCGGGCCCGTCGGTTCGACTACGACCGCGCGTTCTCGACGGCCTCGACGAACGCCGCCGCCGACTCGCGGACGCCGTCCCAGTCCTCGCGCTCGATGGCGTCGTAGTCGACCAGCGCCGACCCCGCCCCCACCGCGACCGCACCGGCGTCGAAGTAGTTGGCGACGTTGTCCGTCGAGACGCCGCCGGTCGGCATGATCGGCACGTCGCCCAGCGGGCCCTGCAGCGCGCCGATGTGGCCCGGCCCGACCGTCGAGGCGGGGAACATCTTCAGCACGTCCGCGCCGGCCTCCATCGCCTCGGCGGCCTCAGTGGGTGTCATCACGCCGGGGATGCAGACGACGCCCTCGCGATTGCAGACGTCGATCACGTCCTCGTTGAAGTTGGGGGCGAGCACGAACTCCGCGCCGGCCTCGATGACGTTGCGCGCGGCGGCAGCGTCCATCACGGTCCCGGCGCCGACGATGGCGTCGGTGTCCGCCATCGCGCGGTCCACGTCGGCGATCATCTCGCTACAGCGCGTGGCGTCGGCGGTCACCTCCAGCGCGGTGACGCCGCCCGCGTGGATCGCCTCGGCGACCGGCACGATGTCGTCCTCGTCGATGCCCCGCAGGACCGCCGTCACGCCGCTGTCGACGATCCGCCGCTGGATCTCGTGTTTGTTCGTCATACGCGCTCCTGCGACCGGCGGGGCCAAAAGGGTACCCGGTCGGGCGGCGGCGTCGGCCGGCGCCGCTCCGGTCCGCTCCGGTCGGTCCGATCGCCGACGTGCTTATTCGCCGACGGCGCCTACCCCGGGTATGACAGACGCCCCCGACCCGCGGACGACGATGGCCGGCGATAGCTTCCCGCGGATGCCCGGCGCCCTGCTGGTCGGCCTCCTCCTCGTGCTGTTCGTGCTGTTCGCCGTCCTCACCGGGTGACCGACCAGCCGACTCCGCTCACTCCTCGGCGTCGGGCTCGTAGGGGTGGGCGATGTCCGACTTCGGCGCGCCGGTCCCGAGGACCCGGACCGGCTCGTCGGCGTCCTCGGGGTTGTACGCGCGGTGGGGGCTCTCCGGTTCGGCGACGAACACCTCCCCCTCCGCGACGACGAACTCCTCCTCGGGCGTTTCGACGTGCAGGGTACCCGAGATCACGTAGAACCCCTCCTCGCGGCTGTCGTGGTAGTGGTAGGTCCGGGGCAGTTGCTCGCCCGGTTCCATCTCGTAGGTGGCGAGGTGGAGCGCCGCGAGTTCGGCCGCGTCGGAGATCCCGCGGCGGTCGCAGGGGTAGTCCGGCGTCGGATCGAGGTCGTCGGGGTCGATCTGTTGGTAGCCCATGGCCGTCGATGGGTCGTCGGCGCTGATAAAGTCGGGCGGCCCGACGCCCTCAGCACTGAACGAGGACGGTCCCCTCACGCGGGTCGACGCCGTCCTCGTAGGTCCGCCGGACGACCGTCTCGTTCACGAAGTACCGCGCCGTCCGCTCGCCGTCGGCGATCCCGGACGCGGTCGCGTAGCCGCTGGTCGTCCGGAGCGCGACGCGATAGCCGCCCGCCCGACGGTCCACGTCGGCGACCGTCGTGTCGACCTCGATGCCGGCCAACCCTACCTCGGAACCCTCGTGCAGACGCAGGATTTCGTTTCTCGTGTGGACGGTTTCGACCCTCGCCGCGAAGGCCGCAACCGTCGATTCGTTCACCGCGGACGGCGCGTCGGGGTACGGTCTCGCGGTGTGGTTGTCGACCCGAAGGTCCGCGTCGTACGCGGCGAGCGCGTCGGTCGCGCAGTCCGTGTCCGGGACGCCGTCGTCGCCGGAACCGAGCGCCGAACACCCCGCGAGCGCCGCGGCGAGCGCCAGGAAGCCGAGGAGAACGCGTCGAGGGGCCATATGTATTCGAAACGATACGTGGTACGGCCATACGTTTTCCGGACGCGAGCGGAGCGGCTGGTCGAACGAGCGGCCCGCCGGGCGCCTACCCCATCACCTGCAGGATCACGCCGACGGTCCCGAGCGAGGCGAGCGTGGTGGCGAAGACGTTGAGCGAGGCGAGTTGCGCGTCGCCGCCCAGTTCCGTCGCGTAGACGTACGTCGAGACGGCCGAGGGCATCCCGAGCATGACGACGACGGCGGTCGCGGCGGTCGCGTCGACGGCCAGCAGGGTGAAGACGACCCACGCGAGCGCGGGCATCAGGCCGATCTTCGTCGCGACGACCGAGCCCGTCAGCCCGAAGTCCACGTCGGCGTCGACCAGTTCGAGCGACGCGCCGACGCAGAGCAGGGCGACCGGCAGGGCGAGTTCCGAGACGGCGCCGAGGCCGGTCGCGGCCGCTCCGGGGACGCCGACGCCGGCGGTCGAGACGGCGAGTCCGGCGACGAGCGCGAGCAGGACCGGGTTGGTGGCGACGCCGCGGAGCTCGTCGGCGACGGCGGCCTCGGCGTCGTTGATGGCGATCAGCGAGAGCACGGTCAGCGGCGTCTGGACGAGCACGCCGATGCCGAGGACGACCGCCGCGGTCCCGCTGGCGGCCCCGCCCAGCGTCGCCTCGACCAGCGGCAGCCCGAGGAAGCCCAGATTCGAGTGATAGGACTGGACGACGGCGACGCTCCGGCGGCCCCGGGAGGCCCGGCGGCCGTGGACCAGCCAGGCGACGGCGATGACGGTCGCGAACACCAGCAGGACGCCGCCGACCAGCGCCGGCGAGACGAGTTCGCCCAGCGGCCGGTCGTACGTCGAGGAGAAGACGAGCGCGGGCAAGGCGACGTAGAAGGCGATATCGTTGAGCCAGCCCGTCCGCCGCTCGGTCAGCAGGCCGACCCGGCGGGCGGCGAGGCCCGCGAGCAACAGCGCGAGCAGGTAGCCCAGCCGCGCGTACACCTCCATACCCGGGTGGAACCGAGCGGCGCCTTTCAGGGTTCGGATCGCCGCCGATCTCGCCGGGAAGTCACGTCTGCGGCGGTGTTACGGGCTCACCGCAGCGCGTCTCGCCGCTCGTCGGCGTCGAGGGCCACGTCGCCGGCCACGTGGCGGCTGCAGCGCTCGCACTCGTAGGAGACGCCGCCGTCGTCGTAGGTCCGGACGGCGGTCCCGAACAGGAAGAAGGCGTCCTTCTGGCGGCGGGCGATGACGGCGTCGGCGTCCTCGCCGCAGTTGGGACACCAGTCCTTGTCGGGCGCCGGCTCCTGCCAGGTGATGCGGTGGCGGCCGACCGTCGCGTCGGCGTGGGCCTCCTCCTTCGAGGTCTGGACGACCGCTTCGGGCGGGACCGGGTCCGAGTCGACGACGTTGTCGAAGCCGCTCTCGGCGGCGGTCGTCGCGGAGACGTACGGACCGACGCTGACGCGGTTGTCGCGGCCGACGAAGAAGACGGTGGCGTCGACGCCGCGGCCCTCGATGCGGACCTCGTTGTCCCAGCCGACGACGTAGACGGTCAGGTCGTGTTTGCCCTCGGTGACCTCGACGGTGTTTTTCGCGCCGCGGACGCTCACGCCGTCGCGCGGGTCCCGGGCGTCGCGGGTGTGGTCCCAGCCGGTGACGGTCACGTCGTAGCCCGCCGGGTCCTCGGTCGGCGTCGCGGCGCCGTCGTGGAAGACCTGCTCGGCGCCCGCCGGGTCGACCGCCTCGGCGGCGCCGCTCGCGACGAACACGTCCTCGACGTCCCGGATCACCACGTCGCCGTCGGCGTTCTCGACGTAGCCGTCTTCGATGTCGCCCGTGACCTCGGTCGCCACGGCCGGGGGGCTCTCGGCGGGGTCGGTCCCGCCGTCGCCGGGCGGGACCACGTCCGTGTAGACGTACTCGGCGTCGGCCAGCCGGAGGGTGCCG
The DNA here is from genome assembly GCF_013415905.1 of Halosimplex pelagicum. Lineage (GTDB taxonomy): Archaea > Halobacteriota > Halobacteria > Halobacteriales > Haloarculaceae > Halosimplex > Halosimplex pelagicum. The sequence goes on from NZ_CP058909.1 coordinate 1,501,665, forward strand.
GCGACGCCGTCGGGACCGACGAACACGTCCGCGGCGCCGCGGAGGTCGACCGGCGCCTCGTGACTGCCGGCGAGTCGCACGTCGCCGGAGTAGCGTTCGGTTCTCGCGTCGGAGGTGTCGCTCATTGTGAACTCCGTTACGGTCACCCTACCGCAGGTCCCCACTTGAATCCCTGCACACCGTCCGCCGGTTCGACGGGTCGCGAAACGTTCCGTTCGGATGAAACGATAATATAAAGATACTTGGTCGATGGCCGACGCGATAGTTGGTATGAAGCGCAGAAGCTTCGTGCGCGGCGGTGCCGGGCTGACGGTCGGTGTGGCACTGACCGGCTGCCTGGGGATCGGGGGGAGCAACTCCCCGCCGCCCAGAAAGTCCGACGTGTTCGACGACGTCGCCCTCCAGGGAACGACGCTGCAGATCCAGCTGCTGTCCGATGTCGAGGTCGAAACGCGCCGGGAGAACCAGAGCAACCTCGGCGGCGGCGCGGTCGCCGGGCTCCTCCCGGTCGGTCGCGCCCGCGCGGCCAAGGGCGCCGCCGGTCGCGGTACCGGGGGCTACTCCTCGGCGCCGAAACACCCCCACCACGGCTGGGCCATCTGGCACGGCGGGGCCTACGGCGACGACTGGCGCGACGACCACGACGACGAGTTGCGGATGGCCGACGCCTCGGTCGCGACGCTGGGCGTCGCCTACCTGGGTTCCGACGACGAGTACGAGAACGACGCGCCGGGCCCCGGTCCCGGGTCGGTCTCCTGGGACGAGACGTGGGACGACCCCGAGCCCGGCGCCGACCTGACGGCCGACGTGGCCTCGCTCTCCCCGGGCGACGGCGTCCGCGAGGGCTGGTACCGCGTCGGGACGGAACTGGTCTCCGAGGACGGCTCGACGAACTTCGGCTGGCAGTCCGTCGACATGGAGGTCGACAACGGGCTCGGCGAGCCCCAGATGGACAAGGCCTGGTACGTCAAGCCCAGAGTGTGAGCCACTGACCGCCGATGGCCCGCGACAGCGACGACGCCGCCGGCCGGGCGGGCGCGCCGCCCGAACGTTCAGCCGACGAGGAGCCGCCGCTGTCGTCCTCGAACCCGCGCCTCACCGACCGGCGACTGTTGCTCGCGCTCACCTTCGTCGTCGCCTTCTGCTCGATCGCCTACGAGCTCGTCTACTCGGAGCTTTTGACGGTGTTCTACGGCGGGACCGTCCTGCGGTACTCGATCACGATCGGCCTGTACCTGTTCTCGATGGGCGTCGGTTCCTTCCTCTCGGCCCACCTCGACGACCCCGCCGGGAACTTCCTCCGGACGGAGGTGTACCTCGCGCTCGCCGGCCCCGCCGGCGCGGGGTTCATGATCGCGCTGAACGCCTTCCCGGACGTGACCCTGACCGTCGGTCGGCTCGCGCTGAAGGAGCCGCTCACGCTCGGGCTCGCCCACGTGCCGATCCTGGTCGTCGGCGTGCTCTCGGGCTTCGAGATCCCGCTGTTGAACGACCTCGTCGAGCACCGCGAGGAGACGCTGTTCGCCGCGCTCGGCGGCCTCTACCCCCGGAGGATCGTCCGCGGCGTCCTCGGCGTGTTCTTCAGCGTCTCCGAGGCCGAGGGCCGGTCGTTCTCGGAGGTGCTGGGCGTCGACTACCTCGGCGGGCTCGCCGGGACGGTCGTCTACGCGCTGGTGCTGTACCCCAACTACGGCCTCGTCGTGTCCGTGCTGGTGCTGGGCCTGCTGAACGGCCTCGCCGCGCTGGCGTTCGCGGTGTGGTCGGCGCGGGCGCCGGCCGAACGCGGCGCCGACCGCTCGTTCTCGCTGGCGCGGTGGCGCGGGGTCGTCCTCGCGGGCCTGCTGCTGACGGGCGCCTACGGCGGGCTGGTCGCCAACGCCGGCGCCGTCGACCGGGCGGTCACCGGCGCGTACATGGGCGACCGCATCGAGAGCGAGTACCAGCCCGGGAAGGCCGAGGTGACCGTCACCGGCTTCGAGCGCACCCGCTACCAGCGGATCACCACCTACCGCCGCGACGTGGCCGGCGACCCCGGCACCGAGACCTGTCTCCGCCTCGACGGCGCGATCCAGCTCTGCGAGAGCTGGGTCGACTCCTATCACGCCGGCCTCGTCGACGTGCCGATGTCGGCCTACCTCGACGGCTCGGGGACCGCCCGTGCGGACCCGCGGACGAGCGACGCGGGGGCCGAGGCCGCCCGCACCGACGGCGACGCGCCCGACGCTGCCCGGAGCGGCTCCGACGCGGCCGGAAACGCGTCGTTCGACGTGTTGCTCGTCGGCGGCGGCGACTACATCGCCGTCGACCGCCTGCGCGACTACGGCGTGGGCGTCGACCAGGTGGACATCGACGGGGAGTTCCTCGACTACTCCCGAGAGGAGTCGGCGTTCGCTCGCTACAACGACGACGCCTTCGAGTACGACCGACTGAACACGACCGTCGGCGACGCGTACAACTACCTCCGGGGCTCGGAGAAGCGCTACGACCTGATCCTGCTGGACGTGCCGGGCGCCCGCAGCGACGACGCCCTGTCGCTGTACTCGACGGAGTTCTACCGGCTCCTCCGGGGACACCTGACCGACCGCGGGGTCGTCGCCACCTGGGCGTACTCGAAGTACTGGTTCCCCCAGCACCACAAGGCGTACGTCGAGACCGTCCGCGAGGCCGGCTTCGACCGCTATCTCCCCTACTCGGTGTACGAGGACCCCGACGGCGACGACGAGCTGGAGCGCGGCGAGCGCTTCTACCTGCTGTCGGACGGTCCGGCGCCGACCCCGAACGTCTCCCGCGCCCGCAGCGACTACCTCGACGCCGTCGCCGACCGCTACGAGCGGCTGGACTGGCGGCCGGTCCCGGCCTACCGCGGCGTCGAACCGAACAGCGTCTTCGACCCCAACTACGACGTGATCGTCGACCCATGACCTCCGAGACCCTCCAGTTCGTCCACGGACCGGCTCCGCCCGCCGACGACGTGCGCGTGTTCGACTCGCTGACCCGCGAGTTGCTCGGCGCCGAGTTCACCTTCCGCGTCGTCGGCAGCTCCCACTACGTCAGCGCCCCCGCCTACGACTTCCACGAGCTGTCGACCTGCGACCCCGTCGACGCCGACGGCGCGACGACCCTGCGCCTCGACGGGCCAACGGTCGCCGACGCGACCGACGACCGACCGCCGATCGGCGACCGCAGGACCGCCGACGGCGTCGACCCCGACGCCCGCCTCCGCCTCGACTACGCGGCCGACGGGCTGGCCTGCGTCACGACCGTCGAGCGGCGTCCGCTCGCGGCGTTCCCGGCCGACGAGGGCTTCGACGTGTCCTACCGGTTCGACGAGGACGCCTACACCACGATCGACCTCGCTCCCGACGGCTACGAGACCTACCACACCTACCCCGAGTTCGACCTCGCGCTGTACACGCGGACGACCTTCGCGTCGGTGCCCGACGGGACGCTCGCGGACGCGACCGACGGCGACGCCCGACGCCGCACGGACCGGACCGGCCAGCCGACCGACTGAGCCGCCCGGGCGGGGCCGTCAGCAATATTTATGGTCCACGCTTCTCGTGTGAGAAAGTATGACAGGTAGAGGGGACGGGAGCTCGGAGCGCGGCGCGGTCGAGGCCTTCGGAGCGGCCGCGGACGGGGCGGTCGAGGCCGGGAGCGACGTGGAGGCGGCCGTCGAGGTGCTGCGCTGCTCGCCCGACGAGCGGGCCGAACGGGGGGTCTCCGACGACGACGTGCGGGCGGCGTTCCTGACGGTCGTCCGCGAGGGCGACGCCGAGGCGAAGGACCTGCGGGGCGTCGAACTGCCCGCGATCGAACTGGACCGGCTGACCGTCGAGGGGGCGGACCGCCACCCGGTCGACCTCCGGGAGGCGACGATCGAGTCGCTGTCGGCGCGGTTCGCCACGATCCGTCTGCCGGTCCGGCTGGACGACGCGACGGTCGGCGACGTGGCCCTCGACGAGGCCCACGTCGAGGAGGCGATCCTGGCCGACGGCGCGACGGTCACCGGCGACTTCGACGCCTTCGAGGCGGAGTTCGCCGGCGACGTGGAGTTCGAGGGCGCCACCTTCGAGGGGCGGTTCGACGTCGACGAGTCGACCTTCGCCAACGACGTGACCTTCGACGGCGCGACCTTCGAGGGGGCCGCCGAGGCCCGTGCCGCCGAGTTCTACGGCGACTCGAACCTGCTCGACGACAACACGAGCTTCACCGGCGCCGCCTTCGAGTCCGACGCGGACTTCCGGCAGACCGGGTTCGGCTTCACCCACTTCGAGCGGGCGACCTTCGCCGGCGAGGCGGACTTCCAGGAGGCCCGCTTCGACGGCGACGCCGAGTTCGACGAGGCGGTCTTCGAGGGGTTCGCCGACTTCGACGAGGCCCGCTTCGACGGCGACACCGGGTTCGCCGACGTGACCTTCGCCGGCGACGCCGACTTCCGCGGCGCCGCCTTCTCGGGGCGCGAGCGCGCGCTCGACGAGGACGTGACCTTCGAGCGGTCGACGTTCGCCGGCGACGTCGACTTCCGCCACGCCCGCTTCCGGTTCGTCACCTTCGCCGACGTGGCCTTTGAGGACGTCGCCCACTTCGAGGAGGCGGAGTTCGACGCCGACGCGACGTTCGCCGGGGCGACGTTCGCGGCCGAGGCCGACTTCGACGAGGGGCGGTTCCGCGAGGACGCCGACTTCTCGGGCGTCGAGTTCGCCGCCCGGGCGGTGTTCCGCGGCGCGGAGTTCACCGGCGGCGCGAACTTCCTCGAGGACGACCTGACCTTCGAGGGCGCCCACTTCGGCGCCGACGCCGACTTCCACGACGCCGAGATCACCTCGGCGAACTTCGTCGACACCACCTTCGGCGGGGAGATCGACTTCAGCGGCGCGGTCTTCTCCGACCGCATCGACTTCGAGGCCAGCCAGGTCGAGGGCGACGCCTGGGTGGACTTCACCCGCGCGAAGATCGTGAGCGGCCGCATCGCCCAGCCCGCCGAGAACTGGGTGCGCTACGACCTGACGCTCGCTTCCCTCGGCGACGTGGAACTGGTCGCCGCCGCCGAGGGGGACCACCGTCGCCTGCTGGACTTCTTCCGCTTCTGCCGCACGGAGTTCACCGAGTTCGACGGCCACGAGTTCGACTTCAGCGGCCACCGCGAGTACCTCGACCGCAACGCCTGGGCCATCCACGAGTTCCACGAACCGCCCGACGCCGACCCCGACTACGAACTCGAGATGACCCCGGAGGTGACCGAGACCACCTACCTCAAGGCGAAACAGAGCGCCGCCGCCGTCGGCGACATGAAGGTCGCCGGCGAGTTCCGCGTCAAGCGCCAGCAGTACAGCCGCGCGAAGAACCTCGAAGTCGCCCGCGACGGCTCGGCGCCGCTGTGGACCCGGATCAAAAACTCCGGCCGCGCCGCCGAGAACTGGTTCCTCGGCGTCACCTGCGGCCACGGGATGCGCCCCATCCGGATCGGCTTCGCGTTCGTCCTCGCGCCGCTTCTGTACGTGCCCTTCTACGCCCTGGGCGACTTCCTCGACGTGCTCGGCGGCGACCCGTTCATGACCGCCGCCGGCCAGGTCGCGCCCGCCGAACTGGTCACGGCCCAGGGGCTGTCGACGCTGTTCGACGTAGCTCGCTTCAGCTACATCTCCTACACCACCATCGGCTACGGCTTCCTCGGCCCCGAGGGCCGGCTCGCGGAGGTACTGGCCGCCAGCGAAGCGTATCTCAGCGTCGTCCTCTCGGCGCTTCTCGTCTACGCGCTCGTCAAGCGCTCGGAGATGTGACGACTATCGCCGGGCGACGAACACCGTCCGGCGGTCGTCGGGACCGTACCCCTCGCGGGTCTCGACGGCGAGGCCCTCGGCGTCGAGCGCACCCCTGACCTCCTCGTCGGCGAACGGCGTCATCGGTCGACTGTTCGTGAACACCGCCCCGTCCTCGGTGAAGGCGACCGACACCCACTCCAGCCGGTCGTCCGTCCGCGACTGCATCTGGGCCACCCTGACGTAGCGGCCGCCGTCGTACTCGCCGACGTGGTACGCGGGGTCGTTACCCTCGGGCGGCAGCGGCGAGTTGTCGAACACGAGGACGCCCTCCGGCGCGAGGCGGTCGGCGAGCGCCGCCACGGCCGGCCCGAGCGCGTCGGGCGCGAGGTGGTTGATCACGCCCCTGATGGCGACGACGGCGTCGAAGCGCCCGTCGAGGTCGAGGTCGGGAAGCGCGCCCCGCCGGAACGTGACCCCGTCGCCGCACTTCTCTCGGGCGCGGTCGAGCATCCCCTCGTGGGGGTCGACGCCGGTCACCTCGAACCCCGCCTCGGCGAACCGGCGGGCGTGTTCGCCCGTTCCGCAGCCTACGTCGAGGACGGACGGATCGCTCGCGGCCACCCGTTCGTCGACGAACGCGGCGTCGCGGTCGTAGTCCCACCCGCGCTGGATCGCATCGTACAGGTCGGGGTGGTCGGTGTAGAGCCGCTCGGTCATCGGATCGGCCCGTCGGCTCGCTCGCGGGTAGTCGTTTCGGCGACCGCGTTCGGTTCGACCCGTATCGGCTCGACCGCCCCCGTCACAGCAGTTCAGCGACGAACTCCCTGTAGTCCCGTCGCTCTGGAGCCGCCCGACGATTTACATGAGTACACACACAACTGTGTATTGATGGCCACCAAGACGATCTCACTGGACGAGGAAGCCTACGAGCGCCTCGCGGCGGAGAAACGCGACGGAGAGAGCTTCAGCGACGTGGTGAAGCGCCTCGCGGGCGAGCGCTCGTGGAGCGAAGTCGCCGGTATCTGGAGCGACGGAACCGGCGATATCGAAGCGGCGATCGAGGAGGGTCGCGACCGCTCGCGGACCCGTCGAAAACGTCTGAGTGACGACATCGACGGATGATACAGGACACGTCGTTCGTCCTCGACGTGCTCGGCGGCAACGAGAACGCCCTCGCCGCGCTGGCGAACCTCGAAAGCGACCGCAAACCCGAGAAGATTTCGTCGGTCACGGTCCTCGAACTCTACGAAGGCGTCGGTCGGTCCGACCGGCCGGACGACGAGAAGGCGGCCGTCCTCGACGTGCTGGACTCGAAGACTATCGTCCCGGCCGACCACGACGTGATGCGTCGTGCGGGCCGCGTCTCGGGTGAACTGTACGCGACCGGTGAACCGATCGACAGGGAGGACTGTGTCATCGCCGCGACCGCGCTCCACGAGGACGAACCGGTCTTAACTCGGAACGTCGACCACTTCGAGCGAATCGACGGCCTCGACGTGCGAACGTACTGACCGGAATACGGAGCGCAGGGCACCCCCCTCAGTGTTCGCTCTCGTGCGGGTTCAGTTCCGTCCCGTAGTTCTCCGCGTGGTCGGTGTAGTCGATGAATCGGGGCGCGTCGGGGTCGAACGGCCGTTCGAGCGACTCGAAGGCCTTCTTCTTGTCCCACGACTGCAGGCCGCCGACCGCCGACCGGTCTTCGAGGTCGTGGTAGTCCAGGTCGTCTTTGGTCAGGTTCCACGCGTCGAGGCCCTGCTCGGTGCGGACGATCACCGAGGAGTACTCGTCGCTCGACCCCACCGAGCCGACGGTGAGGTCGGCGCAGTAGCCGGTGAAGTCGGCGCACTCGTCGCACCCTTTCAGCGCGGCGTCGTGGAACTCCTCCACGTCCTCGTCGACGATCAGGTCGCCGTCGCGGTCGTAGACCATCATCTTCCCGTCGAGCACGTCCATCTTGCCCACGTCGTCCAGATCGATGCCGCGCTGCTCGACGAGCTGCTCGCCCATCAGGCGCTCGTAGTTGAAGTTCTTCGTACACATCAGGGCGATGCGGTAGTCGATCGCCCGCACCCCCGCTTCCTGGGCGCCGTACTCCCACTCGAAGTCCTCCAGGGCGCGGATCCCCTCGATCTCGCAGGGGGTGCCGACGAGCGCCAGCGACGCCTCCTCGATCGGCACGTCGAGCTTGTGGTCCCACTGGCCGAGGTTCAGGTTGCCCAGCGCCATCGTCTGATTGTAGACGCTGCCGGCGTTGTCGATGCACTCCTCCGGGGTGGTCGCGAGGAACGCCTCGGCCTTCCAGGGATCCTCGTCGCTCTCGGTGGCGACGAGCGCGCCGTCGATCTCGCCCGCCTCCAGCAGGTGGATCAGGACCGACGTGACGAGCCCGCCGTCCTGGGCACCCTCGCGCCACTCCTCCTCGACCTTCGCGGAGAACTCCGTGATGGGGTCGCCGGCGCCGCCGACGTTGTCGTCGCCGCCGGTTATCTTCCACTGGCGTTCGTACCGCAGGCCGCCCCGCGGGCAGAAGTCCCAGCACAGCGAACAGCCCGTACACATCTTGACGAGTTCGGGCAGGCCGTCGTCGCCGATACCGATGGAATCGGAGGGGCAGGCGGCGACGCAGGTGCCACACTGGATACAGCGGCCGTCGTCGACGACGGCCTCGTCGAGCTCCATGAACCACGTCTTGTCGTCGGGCGTCTCGACGTCGTTCATCCGCGAGCGGATCTCGTAGGAGGGCGTGTCCAGCGCCAGGTCCTCCTCGCCGGGCCGCTGGACGCGCCGGTCGGCGGGCGTGTCGTACACGTCCTGACTCTCGCCCTCCGCGGGCTCGGTGAACTCCACGTCGCGGAGATTGCCGTTCTCGTCGACGTTCGCGGGTGTCGCGCCGCCGTCGGGGACGGCACCGTTCGATCCGGCGCCGTGACCGTGGGAGTGGCCGCCGCAGCCGCAGGAACTCCCGCAACCGCAGTCGTCGCTCTCGTTGCTCGCGCGGCCGGTGTCGGGGACACCCGGCATGGGCTCGTCGCGTCCCGACCCGGTCGGTTCGCCGCCGTCGGTCAGCAGTCGCGAGTCGTCCAGATCGCGCGCCTCCCGGTCGTCGCACTCGCGTTCGGTCCGCTCGACGAATTCCGGCGCCGCGTCGGCGGGTGCGACCTGTTCGGACTCCGGGTCGACCGCCACGCGCTCGCCCGGTCGGTCAGTCCCCATGCGCGACACCCCCCGAAACGTTCGCGTCCGCGCGTCGCATGACCTTCCGCAACCGCTGGTTCCCGACGCGGCGGGTCCACTCGTAGAACCGCTCGCCCTCGTTGCGCTCGTCGACGTAGGCCGCGAACAGCTCCTCGATGGCCGGGATGACCGCGTTCGCCGGCACCGCGGTCTCCACCCAGTCGAGGAACTCGTTGTCCGACCCGAGCGACCCGCCGAGGCCGAAGTCCATCCCCTCGACGATGTTGTCGCCCTCCTCGTTCGTCGTTCCTTCGGGGTCGTCGAGCTGGACGGTCTCGCCGCGGAAGCCGATGTCGGCGATCTGCGGCTGGGCGCAGGAGGCCGAACAGCCGGACATGTGCATCCGCACCACGTCCAGGTCGTCGGGCGTGTCGATCCGCCGGTCGAGGGCCTTGGCCCACCGGTACACCCGATTCTTCGTCTCGATGATCCCGTAGTTGCAGAACTCCGAGCCCGTGCAGCCGACGGCGCCCCGCGTGAACGGGCCGGGGTCGGGCTCGTACTTCCGGGCGAACGGCTCGTTCAGCAGGTCGCCGACGTTCTCGGCGGGAACGTGGGTGATCAGGAAGTTCTGGTCAGTGGCGAGGCGGACGGAGGCCTCGTCGGTGCCGTACTCCCGCGCGGCGCGGGCCGCGTCGGCGAACTCGTCGCCGCCCATCCGGCCCGCGACGACGTTGAACCCGACGTATTTGAGCCCCTCGGCCTTCTGGTCGTGGACGCCGACGTGGTCGCCGGTGTACCCCTCGGTGAGGTCGACCCCGCGCTCGGGCAACTCGACCGAGCAGCGCCGGCGGACCGCCCGCTCGAACTCGTCGGTGCCGAGCTGCTCGACGAGGTAGCGCATCCGGCAGACGCCGCGATTCGACCGGTCGCCCAGCTCTTTGAACGTCTGGGCGATCGCTCGGCAGAACTCCACCGCGTCGCCCGGCGGGACGAACACGTCCATCGCCGTCGCCATGCGCGGCCCGTCCGAGAGGCCGCCGCCGACCTTGCAGTGGAAGCCGTAGATCTCCTCGCCACTGACTTCCTTCCGCGCCGGCGTCAGCCCCACGTCGTTGATCTGCGACTGGCCGCAGTCGTGCGTGCAGCCGGTGATTGTCATCTTGAACTTCCGCGGGAGGTTGGCGTACTCCCGGTTCTCCGTGAAGTAGTCGGAGACGGCGTCGATGACGGGCTGGGCGTCGAAACACTCGTGGTCGTCGAGGCCGGCGGCCGGACAGCCGAGGACGTTCCGGGCGGAGTCGCCACAGCCCTGGATCGTCGTCAGGCCGACCTCGTCGTATCTCGCCCAGACCTCGGGCACGTCCTCGACCTCGATCCAGTGCATCTGGATATCCTGACGGGTGGTGATGTCGAGGAAGGCGTCGCCCCAGACCGAGTTCTGGTCCTCGCCGCCGTACTCGGCCGGCGCGGTGGCGTACGTCTCGGCCACTTCGCCGACCACCTCGGCCTGTTCGGGGGTGAGATAGCCGCCCGGAACCTTGGTCCGCATCATGAAGTAGCCGTCCTGGACCCCGTGGCTGTACATCCCGGCCCACTTCAGCCGCTCCCACTCGCCGTCGCCGGCCCGCTCCTCGATCTCCTCGAACGAGAGGCCCTCCGCGGCGTACTCTTTGACGTCCTCGACCACGTCCAGCGGGTGTTTCTCCTGTTTCCACTCCTCGACGGTGTTCACGTCGACCACCCCCTGGTGGCTCGCGTGTGCTCGTCGATACCCGTCGTGCTGCCGTTCGACGCCGTCTCCCCCGAAGTTTCACGAGTGCGTGTGTCACTTGTGTGCATGGTCTCTCTCACGCGACGGTCGCGTGCGTGCTATTAGTTCTCACTACCCACGTTCCTGTATCCCACTCTCTCGGTCAGCGCTGCCACGGCTGCGTGAAACCCCGCTTCGATTGCCGCTACCGGTGACGGTCTGGGGCGGCGGAGACACCACCGTTTCGCGCCCAGCGGCCGTCCGGCCGGGGCCGGTGCCCGATCGGTCGGACCGCAGTCGTGTCATGTGTCCGATCCGCCCGGTTCGGTCCGGTATCACGGCGTACGCCCGGGCTTGTTCGGGGAGCGCCGATCGATAGAACCGGACGATGTTGCCTATTCCCGGCAGCGACGGCGAAGGGTGCGTGGAGGTGCGTTTTTATATGGAAGGGGGCCTTGTGATCGAGCAACCGAATGAGCGACTCACAGAACGTGCAGGCGGTCGAAGAAGAGCAGGTCGAATCGGAAGACGAACGCGAGGTCGACACCTCACACCTCGACGACGTCGAAGACGGATGCGGCTGCGCCGAGGTGTGGGAACACCTCTCCGACGAGCGCGACGAGTAGGCCGGACGTTTATTCGCCGGCGGTTCGAACTGGATCCATGAGTGTCATCGGGGAGTTCCGGGTGCCGGCGGCGGTGTTTCTACTGGACGACGCGCTCGGGTCCGTCGGGGGGACGGTCACCGTCGAGCGGATGGTCGTCGACGGCGAGGGGCGCGTCGGCGTCGCGGACTGACCGGTCGAGCGCGCGGGCCGGCTGGCCGAGTCGGACTGGCCCGACGCGCTCGACGGCCGGGGCGACCCCCGAGCGCCGACCTACTCCTCGCCGATGAGTCGGTCGACGATGTCCTCGGGGTCGAACGGTTCGAGGTCGCCGTAGTCCTGCCCGGTGCCGAGAAAGAGGATCGGCTTGCCCGTGACGTGGGCGATGGAGATGGCCGCGCCGCCCTGCGGGTCGGCGTCGGCCTTCGTCAGGACGGCGCCGTCGATCTCCGCGGCGTCGTCGAACTCGCGGGCGCGGTTGACGGCGTCCTGGCCGGCGACGGCCTCGTCGACGAACAGCGTCATGTCCGGGTCGATGACCCGGTCGATCTTCGAGAGCTGGTCCATCAGGCCGTCGGAGGTGTGCAGGCGACCGGCGGTGTCGCCCAGCACCACGTCCACGTCGTTGGCCTTCGCGTACTCGACGGCGTCGTAGATGACCGCGGCGGGGTCCGACCCCTGCTCGTGGGAGATGACCCGCTTGTCCAGCGCCTCGGCGTGTTGCTGGAGCTGCTCGTTGGCGCCGGCGCGGTAGGTGTCGCCGTTGGCCAGCACCGCCGACAGCCCCCGCTGTTCGAAGTAGCGGGAGAGCTTGGCGATGGTCGTCGTCTTCCCGACGCCGTTGACGCCGGTGAAGATGATGACGACCGGCGCGTCGGCCTCGGCGACCCGCTCGTCGAAGTCGAACTGGCCGACGCTGATCACGTCGTACAGCGCCTCGCGAAGCGCGTCGCGGACGAGGTTGCCGGTCGAGGACAGCCGCCGGCGCGTGTCGCCGACGAGGTTCTCCTCGACGCCGTCGAGGATCTCCTGGGCGACGCCCATCTCCACGTCGCTCTGGAGCAAGGCGAGTTCGAGGTCGTCGAGGTGGTCCTGCAGGTCGTCCTCGTCGATGACCGTCTTGCCGGTCGCGAACAGTTTCGCCCGCTCGCCGAGGCTCCGACCGTCGTCGCCTTCCGCCTCGCTCTCGGCGTCCTCGGTTTCGGCGTCCTCCGGCTCGTCGCCGGCGTCGGCCGCTTCCTCGTCCGCGTCGGCCTCGGTTTCGAGCGCGTCGGGCTCGGCCCCGTCGGCGTCGCCCGCGTCCTCGGCATCGACCTCGGACTCGGCGTCCACCGCCTCCGCGGCGTCGGGGTCGTCGGTCGTCTCCGACGCTCCGTCCGCGGACGCGTCGCTGGACTCGGCCTCGTCGGGTTCGGCCCCGTCGGCGTCACCGTCGACCGCTTCCTCGTCGACCGCCTCGTCGTCGACGTCTTCCTCGACGTCGTCGCTGAAGCGGCCGAGCTTCTCTTTCAGTCCGTCGAACATCGGGCCTTACTCGTCGTCCTGCTGCTGCATCTGCTGCATCTGCTGCATCTGCTGTTGCTGCATCTGCTGGGCCTGCTGTTCGAGCTCCTCGCTCTCGGTCTCCAGCTCGGCGATGTCCGAGCGGATCTCCTCGATGCGCTCGTCGAGGGTGTCCTGCTTGTTCTCGAGGATATCGACGGCGTCGTCCTGCTCCTGCTCGGCGGCGTAGCCGGCGCCGAACTCGACGATGACCTCGTCGATGTCCTGGATCTCCGCGCGGAGGAACGCGTCGCCGCCCAGCGGCACCTGCACGGTGTCGCCGGACTCGATGGCCCCGATGGCCTCCATGGCCTCGTTCATCTCCTGTTTCTCGTCCTGAAGCCCGGTGATCTCCTCCTCCATGGCCTCGATCTGCTCCTCGATCTGCTCGATCTCCTGGGCGATCTGCTGGAGTTGCTGCTGGCCGCCGCCGCCGCCACCACCGAGGCTCATGCGTCGACCCCCTCGATCTCGACCTGCGTGCGCTTGAGTCCGTGCTTCGAGCCGAACTCCGCGAGGACGTGCTCGCGCGCGACGTTCTCGTTTACCGCCTCGATCGACTTCTCGAAGGACTGCCAGCCGTCTCGGGCATTCCACTGCCCGGTGACTGTGAACTCACTCATGTGTCCCGCTGGGAGAGCGAGCGGGAAGTACCTTCCGCAACGAACTCTCGCCGCCGCCACCGCGTCCGTCGAACACCGACTCCGACGGCCCCGCCGGTCGCGCTCGCTCGCGATCCACGATAATAGATCCGAGACAATATTTATATATGACTGTCACGAACCGTCGCGCATGATGGGGGCTTCGAAGGTGTTCGGGTTGCTGGCCGACGACCGGCGACGGCGGCTCTTGCTGGTGCTGTGCGAGAAGGAGTCAGTGAGTCTGCCCGACGCCGTCCGGACGCGGGGGGACACGGCGCGGCCATCGACGGGCGGCGACCGCGACCGGTCGGGGTCGCGGCGTCGGGCGACGGTTCGGCTGTACCACGCCGACCTGCCGAAACTGGCGGCCGCGGACCTGATCGAGTGGGACCGGGACGCCGAAACCGTCAGTCGCGGGTCGCGGTTCGAGGAGGTCGAGCCGATGCTGGACGTGCTCGGCGACAACGCCGCGCAGGTCCCGCAGGAGATCCTCTGACCGGCGCGGGCTAGTCGATGTAGCCCAGCGCCGACTCGATGCGACCCAGCTCCGGACCGGTGGTGTCCTGGCCGACGACGTAGCCGTGGTCGTTGGCGACCAGACCCGACCCGACCAGCGGGGCGCCGTAGTTGACGGTGCCGATGTCGGCGGGCACGTCCAGCAACTCCTCGAGGAAGTCCAGTTCCGCGTCGGTCGCGTCGGGGTGACAGAGCACGCCGTCATTGGTCGCGACGGCGGCGGTCCCGACGGTGCGCGACCCGGCGAGGACGCCCTGCTCGACGGGGACCTCCAGGGCGTCCGCAACGGCGTCGACGGCCGACTCGGAGAGGTCGGGGTGGACGTAGGCGCCGCTGTCGTTGGCGAGGACGACGTTGCCGGCGGCGTTGATCCGGCCGGGCAGTTCGCTGACGCGGAGCCCGGTCGCCTCGGCGATCGCGTCGCGCTCGCGCTCGCGGACGCGGCTGCTGACGAGCAGCCCGTTGCCGTTGCCGGTCGCCAGCGCGCCGACGGTACCCGAGCCGCCGACGGTCGTCGGGACCGCCGAGACCCCGAGTTCGTCGGCCAGGTCCTCGCGGAGGTCCTCGTCCACGTCGGGGCGGACGAGCAGACAGTCGTCGGTCGCGCGTGCGAAGACACCGACGTACGCCGAACCGGAGAAGGCCGCGCGGAGCAAGTCTACTCTGCGGTCTCGGCTTCGACGACGTGCTCGCCCTCTTCCTCGAAGCGGGCCGCACGGACGCGGAGCTTTCGCGGCGGGTTCGAGCGACCGTTCGCCCAGACCGCCTCGTTGATCGAGGGGTCCAGACGGATGGCGTCGCCGTCGACGGCGAAGTGCTTGGCGAGGTGCTCGCGGACGATGGCCATGGCCTTGTCGGCCTGCTCCTCGTTGGGCGCGGCCTTCACGTCGCGGAGCGGGACGGTCACGACCCGCTCCTCGAAGTCACCGGCGCTCATTCGTCCGTGTCGCTACGGCGCCAGTGGCGCCGCTTCGGGTTGCGTTCGACGTTGCGGTCCGTCTTGAGCATGACCCACGGCGGAACGCGCGTGTTCTGGCGCTCGAGTTTCCCCAGGCGCTTCTTCTTGGATTTCGACTTCTTACCCATAGTGTCACCCCCTTCCGCCCCGGCGCTTAAATTCCTGTTCCTTTCGGCCGCGACCGTTCACCGCCCGACGACGGCGCCGTCCCCGGTCGCTCACCCCCCTATCCGTTCGTTCCGGCCTTCGCCTCCTGCTCGTTCTCCCCGGGTGTTCTCCCCGGTCGTCGGACGCCGGAGTCGCGCCGCGGAGCGCCCGAACCGTCGGCTATCAGGTGTGATTCTCCGGGCCGAGTCTCTTTATAGCAGTATTCGTCTCCCGTAGGTATGCATCGGCGAGCGCTGCTGTCTACGGCCGCGGTGGCGGTCGCGGGCGGTGCGGCGGGCTGTGTCGGCGGCGGCGAGGTGGTGGCGACCGTCCAGCGGTCGGTCTCGGTCCGCCCCGGTCAGGGGTGGATCGAAGAGCTCCCGGACGTGTCGGACCCGGGCGGCGCGATCCGCTATCGGGCGAAGGCCGACCGGCCGTTCGACGTGTACTTCTTCGCGAGCGAGGAGTCGCTCATGTTCTACGACACGTACACGGACGGGAACGAGCCGGCGCTGACGCCGAAGGGCGACGGCGATGTCGGCGCGAACGCCGAGGAAGTCGCCGAGGACGCCTACGTCGCCGAGAGCCGCGACGGCGGGGCGCGACAGCCGATCGACGACGCCGGCCCGTACTACTTCGTCGTCGACCACTCGGGGTATCGCGAGGAGAACCCGCCGAGATCGGAGCAGCCGTCGCCGCTCGACGTGTTCGTGGATCTGACGGTCACCCGCCGAAAGCTTATCTGACGAGCAGTCGGTCCCGTCGGGGCGGCCGGGCGGCCACGCTCACGCGAACGCGAGCGGGACCATGAGGAGAACGCCCGCGGTGATCCCGCCGAGGAGTTCCCGACGGCCGCCGCCGGGCAGGTCCGACCCCCGCTCCAGCGCCTCGGGGACGAACTCCGTCGCGACGAGGTAGACCATCGCGCCCGCGGCGAACCCGAAGCCGAACGGGAGCAAGCGCTCGGCCAGTGTCACGAAGTAGTAGGCGACCACGGCGCCCAGCGGCTGGGGCAGGCTGGAGAACACCGCCCACCACACCATCCGCCACTCGCCGACGCCCATCGACCGCAGCGGGATGGAGACCGCCACGCCCTCGGGGACGTTGTGGATCGAGATGGCGACGGTCATGAACACCGCCAGGACCGGCAGCGTCAGTCCACCGAGCGCGACCGTCGACAGGCTCGGGTCGTCGATCCCCAGCTCGGCGAAGGAGACGCCGACCGCGACGCCCTCCGGAAAGCTATGGACCGTCAGGATCCCGAGGATGAGCACGAGCTTCCTGAAGTCGGCCTCCTCGTACTCCTTCGGGTGGAATTCGGCGTCTTCCAGCAGTTCGTGAGCGACGACCACCAGCAGGACGCCGACGAGCACGCCCGGGCCGACGGCGACCGCGGCGTCGACGGGACCGCCGTCGACGACCGCGATCCCCTCCCGTATCAGCCCGAACAGCGACGCCGCCACCATGATGCCCGAGGCGAGCCCCCACAGCACCACGTTCCACCGGTCGGAGATGTCCTCGACCAGGAAGAAGGGGAGCGCGCCCAGTCCCGTCGCCAGCGCCGTCAGCAGCCCCGCGACGAACACCAGCGCGAAATTTCCGAGGTCGGCCATCCGTACCCGAACCTACGCCGAGCCCGTCCTTAATAGTTATCACGAATCTGACTATTTTTGGGAGACCTAAAGCGGACGGCTCCCGCGGACCACCGACCGGATCGGCGCCGCGACGCCGTCGATCCCGGTGTGCCACGCCGTGGTTAATGTACCTTATACGCACTATGAACATTCGAACTCCTATGCGGTGAAATATAAATACTGGTTCGCTGAATAAAACAGTATGTCAACGACCGAGACGCGAACGACCGACGTGAAGGCGGACGCGGAAGCGGGGGACGCGGGGGAAGCGGGGAAAGCGGGGAAGACGGGAGCACGGCCCCACAGGGTCGTCGACCCGATGGGTGCGACCGGCCGGATGACCGTCGAGACGCCGGAGGGGGACGAGCGGACGGTCGTCGGTTGTCTGGACGGGCTCGTCGCGGGGCGACTCGACGGGACGGCGCCCGGCTCGACCGTCCGGATGGAACTCTCGCCCGCCGCCGACGGCGAGGGGTACGTCGCCGCGCGCGTCCTCCCCGGCGGCCTCCCCGCGCTGTAACGGTCGCCCTCGGACTCGAACCGCGCCCGCCCGCTACAGCGGGAACCGCTCGACGGTGTCGTACGTCGGCCCGTCGGGCCCCAGCACGCTCTCTTTCAGCCGGATCTCCTCGACCGCGAGCCGCCCCGCGTCGGGGTCGCTCTCGCGGACCGTCTCCTGGACCAGTTCCTTCCCGCCGGCGTGGTCCATCCGGGCTATCGTGACGTGGGGCGTGAACTCGTGGTCCTCGGCGTCGAACCCCATCGCCGTCGTCCGCTCCTCGACGGCTTCGTGCAGGCGCGTCAGCTCCTCGCCCCCCGAGCGCGTCCCGACCCAGACCACGCTGATGTAGTCGAGAGCCGGGAAGACGCCCAGGCCGTCGAACTCGCACTCGAAGGGATCGACGCCGGCGTCGTCGACCGCCGCCGCGAGTTCGTCCGTGAGTTCGTCGAGCCGGTCGGGGTCGGTGTCGCCGAGGAATTTGAGTGTGACGTGGGCCCCCTCGGGGTCGGTGAAGTTCAGGCCCGACGCCCCCGCGAACCGCTCCTGGACGGCCACCACCTCGTCGGCGAGCCCGTCGAGGTCGACGCCGACGAACAGTCGCTTGCCCATGTTCGCCCGTCGGCCCGCTCGCGCCTTCAGCCTTCGGTGGCCCGGTATCCGACGCTCGGTACAGCGGTCTACGCGGTTGACGGCCCCCACGGCTCGGACACCGCGGCCGGTTCGGACGCGGCCTTTTGACCGTCGGCGCCCAAGCGCGACCATGGAGGTGAACTGCGAGGGGTGTGCCGGTTGCTGTCTCGACTGGCGCGCGCTGGCGCCCGACGACGCCGACCACGGCCACGAGCGCCGCGGGCGCTACCGGCCGCTCGACGATATCGACAACCTCGCGCCGGTGTCGAGCGACGAGGTTCGGACGTTCCTCGACGAGGGTCTCGCGGGCGCGCTCGTCGCCCGCCTGTTCCGCATCGACGACGGCCCGAGCGTCGCCGTCGGCGGCGTCGAGGTCGCCGCCCTCGGCGGTCGCCCCGCCTTCCTCGTCGGCCTGCGGAAGGTCCCCAAACCCGTCGCGCCCTTCGGCGCCGAGCCCCGCTGGCTCCCGACCTGTGCCTTCCTCGACCCGGCGACGCTCCAGTGTCGCGTCCACGACAGCGACGTCTACCCCGGGACTTGCTCGACCTATCCCGGTGACAACCTCGCGCTCGACGCCGAGACGGAGTGCGAACGCGTCGAGCGCGCCCACGGCGGCGAGCGGCTGGTCGACGGCGACCCGCCCGCCGGCGCCGACCCGGTTCTGGGACCGGGGGCAGTGGGCGCGCGTGTGTTCGCCCACCCCGACGCCGAGCGGGTCGAGGGCGCGGTCGAACGGCTCGCGGCGGGCGAGGCGACGCGGGCCGACCACGCCGAGTTCGTCGCCGTCGCCGCCGCCTCCAGCCCGGGGACGCTCGCCGTCAGCGACGAGCGCTACGAGCGAGCGCGCGAGCGAGCGCTCGACTCGGCGTCGTGGGTCGACAGCGCCGTCGCGGAGTGGACCGACCGCGCCGACGACGAGCCGCCCGAGCCCGCGGCCGCCGCGACCGTCGAGGGCGACCGAGGCGCGCCAGAGACGCCCGGGTGGGACGACTGAGCCGTCGATCGGGTGGACGGGCGGACAGGGGTCGGACGGACGGGCGCCATCGGCTCGGGTCGTTAAGGGGATACGGTCCCTGGGACGGGTATGCACGTGCTCGTCACGGGGGCGACGGGGTTCGTCGGCGGGCGACTGGTCCCCGCCCTGACCGGCGCCGGCCACGAGGTGCGGGCGCTGGTCCGGGACCCGTCGGCCTACGACCCGCCGCCGGGCGTCGAGGTGGTTCAGGGCGACCTGCTCGAACCCGGCACGCTCGCGCCCGCCTTCGAAGGGATCGATGCCGCCTACTACCTCGTCCACTCGATGCGGGCGGGCGACGACTTCGAGGAGCGCGACCGCAGCGCGGCCAGTAACTTCGCCGCGGTCGCGAGCGACGCGGGCGTCGAGCGGGTCGTCTACCTCGGCGGGCTCGGCGAGGACGGCGACGACCTCTCGCCGCACCTCCGCTCCCGACGGGAGGTCGAGATGATCCTCGCCGACGCCGACTACGCGCTGACGACGCTGCGGGCGGCGGTCATCGTCGGCGACGGCAGCGCGAGCTTCCGGATGGTCCGCCAGCTCGTCCGCCGCCTGCCGCTGATGGTCACGCCCCGCTGGGTGACGAACGAGTGCCAGCCAATCGCCGTCGACGACGTGGTCGCGTACCTCGTCGGCGTCCTCGACGCGCCGGCGACGGCCGGCGAGACGTACGGTATCGGCGGGCCCGACGTGTTGACCTACCGCGAGATGCTCGCCCGGACCGCCGAGGCGATGGGTCGGCCGCGGCCGCTGATCCTCTCGGTGCCCGTCCTCACGCCGAAACTCTCCTCGTACTGGATCGGGCTCGTGACCGACGTGCCGACCGCCGTGGCGCGCCCGCTCGTCCTCGGGCTGAAGAACCCGGTGGTCGTCACCGACGACGCCATCCGCGACCACGTCCCCGTCGAGCTGACGACGTTCGACGACGCCGTTCGGAAGGCGCTCGCGCCCGACGCGGGGGCGCCCAGGCCCGCCCCCGGCGGGAGCCCGACGGCCGGCGAGCGCGGAGGGCGGCGCTGATGGGCGCCGATCCGGCGCCCGACGACGCGGCCGGCGACCGCCCGTCCGGCGACTCGGCTCCCGACGACGCCGCGACCGACCGCCTCGTCCCGGAGTACGGCGAGACGTGGGTGTACGAGAGCATCTTCGGCGCGCTCCCGGGGATCGACATCTCCGAGCGCCTGGCGCTGGCGATCCAGTTCTCGCTGTTCGAGGCCGGGGTCCTGATACTGGCGTGGTACTACGGCCTCGCGGACGGCGCCGTCGCCGGGACCGCCGCGGTGGTCGTCGCCACCGCCGGCAGCGTCGAGATGCTCCGGATCAGCAAACACGTCCGCCGGGCCGACCCGCCCGAGCCCTACCGCCGGCTCCTCTTCGGCTCCAGCATCGAGGTCGTCCTCGGCGTGCTGGCGTTCGTCGCCCTGCTGACCTACCTGTTCGTCGTCGACCCGCGCTCGGCCCGCCCGCTCGTGACCGACCTGCTCGGGCCCGAGCCGCCGCTGGCCGCGACGTATCTCACCCTCCTGGTCCTCTGGGACGTGTGCTACCGCATCGGCACCGGCTGGTGGGCCAGCGTCGCCGCGCTGTGGCGGTCGGTCCGCTTCCGGTTCTCCCCCGAGCAGACCCGCGCGCTGGCCCGCGCCGACCTGGAGACGATGGGCTTCGGCGTCCTCCAGCTGCTGCTCGTCCCCTTCCTGGTCGACCACACGGTCCTGCTGGTCGCCGTCGTCGGCCACGTCCTCGCGGTCGCGACCGTCACGACGCTGTCGCTGGTCGTCCTCTACAGCCGCACAGAAGGGGCCGACGCGATCACTTCATCTCCCTGAACTGGTCGAGTAGCTCCTCCGTCGACTCCTCGCTGTCGTACTCCACCTCGCCGCGGTACTCCGTCCGTCGGTCGTCGTCGCTCACCTCGACTTCGCTGTTCTTGCGCTCCCGGCGTTCATGCTCCACTTCGTCGTATGCACCCATCGACATTGTGTATCACACCCACACTTGTGAGCTAACGCGTATCAATGTAACGGTCGGTGCGATTATACGTCGAGCGGCGTCGATCCGGCCGAGACGGACGATTTCGGTCGGCGGCTCCGGCGGTCGAACGGGCGGCGAGTCCGAACAGTGTATACCACTGGCGGTCTCCCTTTCGATATGGCCGGACCGGTTCGCTTTCGGCGGTCGACCGGGCGCTGGGACGAGGACAGGGTCAGGCGGGACCTGCTCGCCCCGCTCGACGACCGCTTCGGCGCCCGACTGACGACGCCGAAGATCGACGGCCCGCGCGGGTACCGCGCCCGCCGGCTGGAGATGGACAACGGCGACCTCGCGCTGTTCGCCTGGAACGACGACGGTGCTTACTGGCTTGGCAACACCGAGACGCCCGAGACGCTGTGGCGCACCGACAAGGAGACCTTCGACGAGGCGCCCTTCGAGGTGGCCCGCTGGGCCCAGCGTGAACTCACCTACGACCTGCAGCGCCAGGCCCCCTGGCTCGCCGCCTACGAGTACGTCTCGTGGTTCTTCCTCCCTGTCCTCTTCTCGAAGGACGGCCGGGAGACCACCCGCGCCTTCTTCGACCGCGACGCCGCGGGCTTCCCCGACGCCACCCGCGAGGAGAGCCTGGAGTTCTACGAGCGCCTGCTCGCGACCGGCGTCCTCGACGACCACCGCTACACGATGGCAGCCAAGCTCGGCACCAGCGAGCGCGACGAGTTCGCCCGCATGCGCGCCACCATGGGCGAGTTCGACGCCGCCAAACTGCTGGCCGACGCAGCGATTCCGTTCGTCCCCGAGTCCGAACAGGACTCGGGCCACGCGCTCGATTTCGCCGTCGAGACACCGGGGGGCGAGCGCCTCGTCGAAGTCACCCGCCCGATGGCGCCCCGCAATCGCCCCGCCGGCACCGCCATCGCCGCGCTACGGCGCACTGTCGACTCCAAGACCCGCGACCAGCTCGCCATCCACGACGACGCCGTCCTCCTCGTCGACTGCACCTCCTTCCGCGACGACGAGTGGAACCCCATCCGCGCCGAGCGCCCCTCCGTCGGCTACCAGCCCACCGTCGTCTTCCGCTACCGCCCCGACGGCCGCTGCGAGGGGTATCGCCACGGCGACGTGCCGCTCGACCTCGACGCCGCCATCGAGTGGGTGTAGCGGCCCGACTTCTCGGAGCGAGCGCGTCGAGAGATCTCTCGAACGCCGCCGTTCACTCGCCGCGGTTCCAGGCGCTCGGCTCCATGCCGATGGCCTTGACGACGGGGCGGTACAGCGCGACGATGACGACGACGACGGCGAGTTCCAGCCAGAACCCGAGCTCGCCGACGGCGGCGCGGACGACGCCGAGGACGACCGTGACGATGACGACGATGACGAGGTAGTGCGCGACGAGTTCGAGGATCTGATCCCTGTCCATGGTGGAGCTACGGACCCGGGGGACAAAAGCGGCGGTCTCGCGGCCGACGCGTCCGTCGGTCCCGCGGCGCCGTTCGCGCGCTCAGACCAGCGTGTCGGGGCGCGTCGAGAGGTACTCGAAGACGGCGCCGAGGCCGACCCCGTAGACCCAGTGGGCGACGAGCGTGACGGCGAGGTAGCCGACCAGCGCGACGCCGGCGTAGCCGTCGTAGAACGCGAAGACGAACCCGGTCCACAGCGCCGTCCCGAAGTAGACGCCGTGGACGGGGTCGCGCCCGCCGGGCAGGTAGTCCTTGAGCGAGGCGAACAGCAGCGGCCAGGGGAACATCCCGGCGAGGACGAACAGCACGTAGCCGGCGGTCACCGGCGGGAACAGCCCCTCCAGACCGACCATCTCGGTGACCGTCGCGAACGACGCCCGCGTGAACACGCCGAAGCTCTCGCCGATGAGCAGGACGACCGTCATCAGCGCCGTCCCGACCAGCCCCCCGGCCGCGCCGACGACGCCGTCCGCGACGATGCCGAACAGCCGGTCGAACTCGTCGTCGACCACCGTCGGGTCGTCGAACTCCTCCCCCTCGACTGTCCCCTCCTCCAGCTCCCGTGTGTCTACCATGCCATCACGTACCACTCGACCGGGCAAAAAACCCCCGGCGGATATAGCAGGGGCCGAACCGGTTCGGCGTACTAAAAAATGCGTGTCAACACGCCCCAAACGATAAGACCGGGTGGGTCGTTGGTGATCGAATATGGTAGATGTTGGTGGCGCGGTGGCCGGCGACACCGTCCTGGCGGGGGCCAGCGGGATCCGGGCGCCGGCGGAGGTGTTCAACAGCATCTTCGTCGCCTTCCTCGGACTGGGAACGCTGGTCGGGGTCGTCGTCATCTCGTACACGCTGTACAACGCCTACAGGTACCGCTATCGCGAGGACGAGGACCCCGCGCCCGACGTGGACCGGCCGGAGGTCGGCGAACTCCCGGAGGGCGGCGGCAAGGGCAAGAAGCTCTTCCTCTCGTTCGGAATCAGCGCGTTCATCGTCCTCTCGCTCGTGATCTGGACGTACGCGTCGCTGCTGTACGTCGAGGGCAAGCCGACGGAAGTCCAGCAGAACGGGGGTGACGTGATGACGGTGGAGGTCGACGGGTTCCGCTTCGGCTGGCAGTTCACCTACCCCAACGGTGCCCAGGCCAGCACCCTCCGGGTCCCGACGGACACGGTGATCAACCTCTCGGTGACGTCCCAGGACGTGTTCCACAACTTCGGCATACCCGACCTACGCGCGAAGGCCGACGCGATCCCCGGCCAGACGACGAACGCGTGGTTCGTCGCCGACGATCCCGGGACGTACCAGGCCAACTGCTACGAGATCTGCGGCGAGGGCCACTCCGGCATGACCGCGCAGGTCGAGGTGATGAACGAGTCGGCCTTCGACGAGTGGTACGCGACCACGGAGCCGGCGAACGCGAGCGCGTCGAACGGGACCGCGACGGCGAGCGACGGGACCGCGAGTAACGCGACGGCGAGCGCGCTCGCTCCCGCACACGCGGGAGGTGCGCCATGAGTCACGGCGAGGCCGGCGGTCACGAGTTCCCGCCGATGAGCTCGGTCAAGCGGTGGTTCGTCACGACCAACCACAAGGACATCGGCATCCTCTACACGATCACCGCCCTCTTTTTCCTCGTCCTCGGCGGCGTGCTCGCGATGCTGATGCGCGTCCAGCTGTGGTCGCCCGGCGGGGGCATCCTCAGCGCCGGCGCGTACAACCAGGCCGTCTCCGCGCACGGCCTGCTGATGGTCTTCTGGTTCATCTCCCCGTTCGCCTTCGGGTTCGCCAACTACCTCGTCCCCCTGCAGATCGGCGCCGACGATCTGGCGTTCCCGCGGCTCAACGCGATGAGCTACTGGGCGTATCTGTTCTCGGGGCTGCTCTTTATCGCCTCCTTCTTCCAGGGCGGCACGTTCGACGGCGGCTGGACGATGTACGCGCCCCTGAACCTCCCGACGTACATGCCCAACATCGGCGGGACGACCGTCGTGCTGGCGCTGATCATGTTCGTCGCCGCGGTGACGATGGGGTCGGTCAACTTCCTGACGACGATGTACCGCATGCGCGCCGAGGGGCTGCGGATGCGCGACCTGCCGATGTTCTCGATGTCGATCCTGCTGACGGTGTGGATGATGCTCTTTGCCTTCGCCGCCCTGCTGGCGGCGCTGATGATCCTCGCCGCCGAGCGCCTCTTCGGGGTCACCTACTTCGCCGCCGAGGGCGGGACGCTGCTGTGGACCCACCTGTTCTGGTTCTTCGGCCACCCCGAGGTGTACATCGTCTTCTTCCCGGCGCTTGGCATCATGGCCGAGTGCTTCCAGACGTTCACCGGCCAGCGCATCGTCGGCCGCAAGTGGTTCGTCCTCGCGATGGTGCTCGTCGCGCTCCAGAGCTTCGTCGTCTGGATGCACCACATGTTCCTCACCGGGATCAACCTGGAGATCAAGACGCTGTTCATGGTCACGACCATCGGCATCTCCCTCCCCTTCGACCTGATGGTCTTCTCGCTGATCTACACGATGATCAAGGGCCGAATCAGGTTCACCACCCCCTTCCTCTTCTCGCTCGGCGCGCTGATACTGTTCATCATCGGCGGGATCACCGGCGTGTTCCTCGGCGCGGTCGTGCTCGACTACGAGTTCCGGGGCACCTACTGGGTCGTCGCGCACTTCCACTACGTGATGGTCGGCGGCGCGACGGGCCTGTTCGCCGGCGTCTACTACTGGTTCCCGAAGATGACCGGCCGGATGTACGACGAGTTCCTGGGCAAGGTCCACTTCGCGCTCTATTTCGTCGGGTTCAACCTCCTCTACTTCCCGCTGTTCGTCGCCTGGGAGACCCCGCGGCGGGTGTTCGACTACGCGCCCGGCCTCACCAGCTGGCATCAGGTCGCCTCGGTCGGTGGGTTCATCCTCGGGGCCTCCTTCCTCGTCATGTTCTACAACCTGTTCAAGAGCATGGCGACGGGCGAGGAGGTCGGCGACAACCCCTGGGAGTACTCCACCACCGCGGAGTGGGCGGTCTCCTCGCCGCCGCCGCTGGAGAACTTCCCCGGGAAACCCAGCTACGCCGGCGGGAAACTCACCTTCCGCGACGAGCCCGAACTGACCGCCGACGGCAGCGGCGACGACGAACCCGCGGGCGATCCCTCGGCGGACGCCGCCGCGTCGACCGACGGCGGGACCACGACACCGGACGGCGGCGTCCGCGCGGAAGGGGCCACGGCCAGCCGCGGAACGGGGCTCGTGAGCGGACCGGCGAGCGCGACGCCGGCGGCGGCCGGCACCGGCGCCGCCCACGGCGACGAACGCCACGCCGACCACGCGAGCTTCTGGCCGTTCGTGGTCTGTTTCGCCGGCTTCCTCACCTTCCTCGGCGTTTCGGGAGTCCAGAGCGGCGGCGCCTACCTCGGCCTGACCGCGGTCGGCGGCGTCCTCAGCGCGGTCGGGTTCGTCGGCCTCGCCAACGAGTCCTTCTACGTCCCCGAGCCCACGGTCGCGGAACAGTGGCCGTTCGGCGGCGTCGAGAACATGAAGCTAGGGATGTGGACGTTCCTGGCCTCCGACGTGGTCCTGTTCGGCGGGTTCGTCGGCTCGTACCTGTTCCTGCGGGTCGCCAACGGCTGGATGCACTGGCACCACGCGTTCATCCCCGAGGCCCACGTCACGTTCCCCGGCCTGGTCAACACGTACCTGCTGCTGGCGAGCAGTTTCGCGGTCGTGCTCTCCTTAGTCGCCGCCCACAGGAACTCCAGCCGGGGCGTCGTCGCCAGCCTCACCGTGACGTGGCTGC
Organism: Halosimplex pelagicum; assembly: GCF_013415905.1. Classification (GTDB taxonomy): domain Archaea; phylum Halobacteriota; class Halobacteria; order Halobacteriales; family Haloarculaceae; genus Halosimplex; species Halosimplex pelagicum. The sequence goes on from NZ_CP058909.1 coordinate 1,527,794, forward strand.
TCGGCGTCGGCTTCCTGATCAACAAGGGCATGGAGTGGCAGCACCTGTTCCACATCTCGACGGAGGCGTTCCCGAACGGCTGGAACGTGGGGACGAACGTCGCTTCCTCGACGTTCTATCTCACGACGGGGCTCCACGGCGCCCACGTCGTCGTCGGCCTGGTCATGCTCCTGTACATGATCCCGCGAGCCTGGAAGGGGGCGTACCTCGACGACGACTCCAGCCTGGAGTACTTCGGGCTGTACTGGCACTTCGTCGACATCGTCTGGCTGTTCCTGTTCCCGCTGTTCTACATCCTGTAACCATGGCACGATTCAAACTCTACACCGCGATATTCGTGGTACTGATGGCCCTGTCGACCACGCAGGCGGTCGTCGAGCAGACGGGGATGGTCGACTTCGACGCGCCGGGGACCTACTGGACGGCGTTCGGGATCATCCTCGCCTTGTCGTTCGTCAAGGCGACGTTCGTCGCGACCTACTACATGCACCTCCGGTGGGAACCCCGGTCGGTCACCTACCTGTTCCTCGGGGGGCTGTTCGTCGCGCTCGCGCTGACGACCGCCGCGGCGTACTCGATCCTGTAGGCCGGAGGCACTCGCGGGATTCCCCGGCGGACCCGTCGAATCGACGCCCGAACCGTTCGGGACCGATCGGCAGGATTTATCCGCTCGACGGTCTCTGTCCGTCCAATCATGTCAGAGGCTGATTCGGCGGACCCGGACGCCCGCGGTTCGGACGAGAAGGGGTGGCGCGACCGAGCGGAGACGCTCGTCGCGACCTGGCCCCGCCGGATCGGCGCCGGGCTGGGCGCGCTGGTCGGGCTGTTCGTCCTGCTGTATCTCCTGGGGATAATCGGCGCGCCGGCAGCGGGGCTGGTCGACCGCGGCGACTGGGGCAAGGTCACCGACGACCGCACCGAGATCGTCACGACGGTGTGGGTCGACAACCCCAACCCTATCGGGGTCTCGCTGGGCGACACCGTCACCGCCGACTACGACATCCGTCTGAACGACGTGTTGCTCGCGGAGGGGGAGAAGTCGAACATCTCCGTCCCGAGGGGCAACAGCACCGAGCAGTTGCGGACGGACGTGCTGAACGACCGGCTGGCGGACTGGTGGGTCAGGTACGTCCGGAGCAACGAGACCGTCGCCGTCGACGTGAACGCGACGCTCCGGGTGGACACGCCGATCCCGGTGACCCACGAGGTCCGCCGGAACAGGACGATGCTGACCGAGTCGACGCCGGTCATCGACTCGCTGTCGGCCTCGGCCAACCGGACCAGCGGCACCTACACGCGCTCGGTCGGCGCGAGCGAGGCGTCCGACTCGGTGCTCGAGGGCGTCGACCTGGGGGAAACCGGGAGCCTCACCGTCGGCTACGAGATCGAGCGCGGGTGGGCCACGTGGGGAGACGTGACGGCGAACCGGACGACCGTCGTCTTCCACATGCGGGTCCACAACCCCGGCGACGTGCCCGTTCCGGGCTCGCCGGAGGGGATCGGCGTCGGTATCGACCTGAACGACATCCCGACGTTCGAGGCCGACAGCGGCGAACTGTCGGCGCGCAACACCGAGTCGCCGCTGTTGATACAGCCCGGCGAAACGCGGGAGGTCGCCTTCGCGGTCACGATGGACAACGACCGGGTCGACGAGTGGTTCACCAGCCACGTCCGCAACGGCGAACGGACGACCGTCGAGTCGCGGGTCCAGCTCGTCCTCGCGAACCCCGTGACCGGCGACTCGCTGCGGATCCCCCGTGACTCGGCCACCGTCTACGACTGCTCGTTCCGGACGGCGATCCTCGTCGACGGGCAGAACACTACCTCGGACTGCGAACCGCCGAGCGTCCCGGCGGGGGGCTGACCGCGCGACCGTCGCGCCTCAGACGCCGGCGCCGAGGCGCTCGACGCGGATTCGCACGCTTGCTGTTTCCCGCTCGCTCCTTTTTCACGTCGGTCGACAAGACCCCACGAGATGTTCGACGGCGATTCGACGGACGGATCGGACGACGGCGACGGGGGCGGACGACGCTGGCTCGCCGCGATCCCGCTCGCGATGGTCGTGGCGCTCGTCGCGCTCGTCGCGCTGTACCTGCTGGGCGTCTTCGGAGCGCCCTCGGTCGGGGTCGCCGACGCGGGCGAGTGGGGGACGGTCACCGAGGAGCGGACCGAGGTAGTCACGACCGTCTGGGTCCGCAACCCGAACCCGATCGGGACGGCGTTCGGGCCCGGGCTGACCGCCGAGTACGACATCGCGTTCAACGGCGTCACGGTCGCGGTCGGCGACGAATCGGGGCTCGCGGTCCCGCCGGGCAACACGACGATGCGGTTCCGGACGGCGCTCCGGAACAAGCGGATCCCCGAGTGGTGGGTGGCGTACGTCCGCGCGAACGAGACGCTGCGGGTCGCCGCCGACGCGACCGTGCGCGCGGACGTCGGACCGTCGCCGGCCGTCTCGCGGACGTTCGAGCGCGACCGGACGATGCTGCGCGAGTCGCGGCCGGTCGTCGACGCCGTCTCGGGGGCGGTCGATCGAACCCGCGGGCGGTACACGCGGACGGTCGACTTCGGCGAGCGCGCGCCGCGGCTGGCCGGCGGGCTCGGACTGGACGGCGAGTCGCTGACCGTCGGGTACGAAGTCGAGCGGGGCTGGGCGAGCTGGGGGACCGTGACGGAGAACCGGACGACGATGCTGGTTCACCTGCGCGTCCGCAACCCCGGCGACGTGCCGGTCCCGGCCGCGCCCGCGGCCGTCCGCGCGTCGGTCGACGCCAACGGCGTCCGGCTGTTCGAGACCGACGCGGAGGCCCTCTCGGTCCGGGAACTCGGCGCCGACGAAGTGCTCCGGCCGGGCGAGGAACGGACGCTGACCGTCGCCGCGACGATGGACAACGATAACGTCGACGAGTGGTTCACCCGCCACGTCCGCAACGGCGAGCGCTCGACGGTCACCGCGCGGGTCCGCCTGCTGGTCGACCACCCGCTGACGAACGCGACGCTCCGCCTCCCCGCCGACGGCCCGGCCACCCGGGCGTGTTCGGTCCGCACCGCGCTGCTCGTCGACAACCGGACCGCCGGGGCGACCTGCGGCGCGGACGGACCCGCCGGCGTGCGGGATCGGGTCCGTTCGACCGCTCACCCGGCTCCGTCGCCGTCACTCCCCAGCGACGGGAACCCGGGGCGCCAGTACAGCAGCGCCACGGAGGCGAGGAAGGCGACCGTCGAGATGTCCACGGAGTAGGCGATGGCGGTCGACATGAGCGTGACCCAGCCGCCGAGGACGCCCGTGACCGCGGAGGCGAAGATGGGAGCGGAACAGCTGAGACAGGAGACGAAGCCGAGCGCGCCCGAGGTGACGACGCCGGTCGCGTCGACGATGGCCGCGTAGACGAGGTAGGTGAGCCCGAGGTAGCCGATCACGCGGTAGGGGACGACGGAGACGTAGAACGCCTCGGTGATCAGCCGGACGCGGGCCCAGCCCGGCGATCCGGCGCCGACGCTGAGTCCGAGGACGCCCTCGGGGATCGGGTGGTGGCCGCCGACGGTCAGCCCGATCAGGCCGGCCCAGTTGGCCAGCAACAGGAAGTAGCCGGCCGCGAGCCCGCCGGCGAGGAGGTGCCGCCGGGGCGGCGCCGACGGGGTCGGGGTGCGGTAGGCGGCGACGAGGACGGCGTCGATCCAGACGAACGGGTAGAGGACGTACCGCGGGACGGTGACGGTCCCCGGCGTCGCGAGGAAGTAGCCGGCGACGAGGACGCCCTCCAGCGCGACGACCGCGGCCAGCAGTCCCGCGCCGGTCGGCCAGGGGCGTGCGGTGCGGCGGGTCGAGTGGGCCATCCGGTCACCCGGTCGTGACGAGCACGACGGTGATGGCGACGACGGCGAGCAGGCCGGTCGCGACGGCGCTGCCCGCGGCCGCCTGCGCGCTCGGGCGGCCGTTGTCGCGCATCGCGAAGTAGACGCCGGCGACGAGGAAGGCGGCGACGAGGGCGACGACCGCGCCGATGACCGCCGGGCCGGTGATCGCGCCGCCGGCGTAGGCCATCGCGCCGAACATGAACCCGAGCACGAGCACGACGTAGCCGGCCGTCCACGTGCTCGTCCGCCCGGCGAACTCGGACAGTCCCGAGGCCGGCCGCTCGCCCGCTGCGACCTCGGCGGCGACCCGGGGGACGTAGTGACGCCACTGGCGCGACCGGAGGACGAACAGGACGACCCCGACCCCGAGCAGCCCCATCAACACCGTGCTCGCGAGGTAGGTCGTGTTGACCATGGTACGTGTCTACACATCACTTTTCAGCCGTAGTTTATAACTATTCTTTTAACCAAACCGAGGGGAACGCCGGCCCCGCCATGCGGCGCCGACGCCGACACGCTTTTTCGGGGCGCCGACACAGAAGGGACCATGACCGACCGACCCGAAGCGGGCGAGGGCGACGGGGGCGACGCCGACGCGGAGTCGACCGAGGGGAACACCGAGCCGCCGGACCAGGCCACCGACGCACAGTCGACCGACGACGGCGTCGAAGTCGACGAAGCCGAAGCCGACGAGACCGAAGCCGACGAAACCGAAGCCGACGGCACCGGGTCGGCGGCGTCCCCGGCCGACACCGACGCGGCGAGCCCCGTCGACGCGCCCGACCCGGATCTGCCGCCGGACGTGGCCAAATACGACCGCTTCAAGAAGATCGACGGCGGCACCTACGACCGCGCCAACGACTTCCTGCGCGAGCGCACCTACATCACCGCCCGCGAGTGGGCCATCGCCCGGCTCTGTGCCGATTTCCGCACCGAGACCGGCGTCGAGATGACGAAGATCGGCGAGAACCTCCCCGAGCTGGTCCCGTTCATGACCGACACGTACACGCCCCAAGCCGTCAATCAGGCCCGGGCCTCGTTCGAGGAGAAGGTCCGCAAGGCCGGCGCGACCTTCCTCTACGGGGCGATGTGCGACTTCTTCACCGCCGAGGAGCTGGACGACGTGATGTACGAGGCCACGGAGGTCGCGAAGTTCCTGCTGGAGGTCGAGGGCGTCGAGCTCTCCGTCGAGGAGGAACTGGCGGCCGAGGACGAGATCTCCGAGGTGATGCGCGAGGTGCGCGAGCACTCCGCGGCGCTGCGCCACGACGAGGTTGAGTGCCCCGACTGCGGCCACCACTTCGAGGCCACCGCCGCCGACGCCGTCGACGACGACTGAGGCGGTCGGTCCCTCCCACGTTCCTGCCGCTGACGCCGTCACCGCGACAGCCGCAGGTCCTGTCTGACCGTCCGGCCGCTGTCGAGGCGCGTCCCCTGGCGAACGAGCAGGTCGACCGACTCGCCGCTGACCGCCAGACCGCGGTATCGGACGACGTGAGCGCGCCACGGCTCGCCGGCGGCTCGCCAGCTGTATCGCTGGCCGTCGTCCCGGAACTGCTCACTCTCGCTCTTCTGATCGGGGTCGGGCGGGACCACCAGCACCGCCCCCTCCACGTCGTCGGCACTGCGGGTCGACCCGTTCCGGTGTCCGTCGACGGCGACGACAAGCGCGTCGCGCAGCGACACCAGATTACGAGCCACGAACGCGTCGAACGCCGACGCGCGGTCCCAGTGCGGTACCAGCGAGACGGCATCGACGGACGCGTCGACCGACGACGAGTCCAGCGCCGACGCGACCGCCGACCGCTCGACCGCCGCCGTCGGGGGCGCGCCGTGGAGCTGGGGAACTTCCCCGGGGCCGCCGCTCGGGATTCCGTCGTACAGCAGCGTGGCGCCAGCACCCGGTGTCCGGGCGCCGAGCCGGTGGCCGTCGAGCGCCGCCGCGAGGGACTCCCCGTCGGACCCGGTCGCCGCGGTGACGCCGAGTACGTCGACGGTCAGCTCTCCCTCGGCGAGCGTCGGCGTCGCCAGGAGGAGCTGTTCGACGACCGCGTCGCCGCCCCGGACCGACCGGGAGTTGCGAGCCCGATACGTCCGGCCGGACTCGACGTCCGCCCGCCGCGTCGACGGGGGATCCGGCGAGCGGTCGGTACCGAGCGCGAGAGCTACCCCGCCGACCGCGGCCGTGCCGACGCCGGCGAGGACCGCACGCCGCGAGCGCCAGGTCCCGTCCGTCATGCCTCGACGTTCGGTTCGCTGTCAATAAAGGGTTCAGTTCCCCATCCGTCGCGCACGGTCTCGGCGACGGCCCACGGCGACGCCACCCGCTCCGCCGATCCCCCGTCGACTGAACGCTTTTCACCGCTCCGGACGGATCGCCGCGTATGGACACCGCCCGACGCGTCGTCCTCCTCGAAGTCGGTATGGGAGCCATCTGGATCGCGCTCGGCGTCCTGAACGTCGGCGTCGCGGGGCTGCGCGAGGCGTGGTGGGTCGCGCTCGCGGCGGCGGTCACGACGGTCGCCGTCACGTACACCGACGAGCACGACCTGCTCGGCTGGAGCGACTGGCGGCGCTACGCCGCGGCGATCGTCGCCGTCGTCGCCATCGCAGTCGCCGTCGGCGTCGTCGCCATCGCGACGGATCTGGTCGTTCTGACGGTCGTCAGCGGCGGGCTCGCGGGGATGGGCGCCGGCCTGCTCGGCTACCGGTTCGTCTACGGCGTCGTCCGGCCGGTACCGGAGTCGCGACTCGGCGCCGGGAAGCGATCGGTCTGAGCCCGTGCGCACGTTTATACACGAAGGAGGGGGCAATCCCGGTATGGTCGACGAGCGGCGGATCGTGACTACCGACCTACTCGGTGGATTCGTGACGCTGGCTATCGGGCTACGGGGACCGGACCTCGACCCGCTCGCCTCAGTTTGGTGGACCGGAGTGCTCGCTCTCTTGGCCTTGGGTGGGACGTACTATGGGCTCGAACACGGGCCGCTCGAACGGGTCACTCACGGCTGGTTTGTCCTCCTGGCTGTCGAGGCGACCGTCTTCGTCGCGGCAGTCCTCGCAAGCGGGCAGGCCATCGACACGGTGCTCCGTGGCGTGTTCGTCGGCAGTGGGGCAGGACAGGTGGTCTACCGGTTCGCCTTCGGCGTCGTTCGGCCTGTTCCCCAGCGGCGCCTCGCCCGGGCGGTGAACCGCTTCTGACGACGGCTGCCGGCTCAGCGCTCCTCGTCGGGCGGCTCCTCGACGACTTCGGCGGCCAGGTCGGCGATGGACTCGGTCTCGTCGCCGCGGGAGAGCCGTCCCCCCTCCGATCCGCGCTCGTCGCGGCCGCCGGCCGCGGTGCGGACGTTCCGGCCGACGGCGTCGCCGAAGGTCTCGCTTTCGCCGCCGGGACGGTCGCCGGCGTCCCGCTCGTAGACGACCGAACCCCGGACGAGCGTGAGTTCGGGGAAGACGGCCTCGCGGCCCTCGAAGGGGGTCCAGTCGCACTTGGTGTGCAGGCGGTCGGCGCGGATCGGGTGGGTCTTCCCGGGGTCAACCAGCACGAGGTCGGCGTCCATCCCCTCCGCGACGCGGCCCTTGTTCGGCAGATCGAACACGTCGGCGGGGTTGGCGGCGGTCAGGTCCCGGACGCGCTCGTAGGTCAGGTCGCCGGTGCGGGCGTCGGCCAGGAGGAGCGGGAGCGCGGTCTCGACGCCGGGGACCCCCGACGGGGCGTCCCAGATCTCGGCGTCTTTCTCGTCGGCGGTGTGGGGCGCGTGGTCCGTCGCGACCATGTCGACGGTGCCGTCGACGACGCGGTCGTAGACGCGCTGTCGGCGCTTCTCGCGGCGCAGCGGCGGGTTCATCCGCCCGTGTGTCCCCAGCTCGCGCAGGTCGTTGCGCGAGAGGTACATGTGGTGGGGCGTGACCTCGCAGGTCATCCCGGCGTCGGCGGCGATGTCGATGCCCCGCGGCGTGGAGGTGTGGGCGACGTGGATCGTCGTGTCGCGCTCGGCGGCGACCTCGCAGGCCCGCCCGACGGCGGCGGCCTCGGCGCGGGCGGTGCGGTAGGCGCTCCAGGCGTCGGCGTCGTCGCGCTCCTGGGCGGAGACGTTGAACAGGCCGGCGTCCTCGGCGTGGACGGTGACGGTCACGTCGCGGGCGTCGGCCTCGGCGAGCGCGTCGAGGAACAGGGGCTCCTCGATGCCCATGTTGCCCGTCGAGTCGGCGAGGAAGACCTCGCCCAGGGCGAAGATGTCGCGGTCGAGCAGCGAGTCGGGGTCCCAGTCGGCGGTGACGCCGCCGTTGAGGCCGAAGTCGACCAGCGAGTCGGCCGCCAGCGCGGCCTTCTCGTCGAAGGCGGCGCCGTCGACGGTCGGCGGCGAGGTGTTGGGCTGGTCGACGACGGTCGTCACGCCGCCGGCGGCCGCGCTGGCCGAGCCCGTCGTCCAGTCCTCCTTGTGCGAGTCGCCGGGCTCGCGGAAGTGGACGTGGGCGTCGATCATCCCCGGGAGCAGGCGTTTCCCGGTCGCGTCGACCGTCCGCTCGTCCTCCCGGACACCCAGGTCCTCCCCGACCGCGGCGACCGTCTCGCCCGACACGCGGACGTCCCGCCGCCGGCCGTCCGCGAGCGTCGCGTTCCGGAACAGCATACCTCACCTCGAACGCCCGGTACCCTAAGTTCCGTGGTTTCCTGCAGGCTCGATGGCACGTGTTCGGCGGTGAGCGGAGCTTAGCCGACCCGTTGGACCGACGTGTCCCCCGCTGCCTCGTCGACCAGCGCCCCCTCGACCGCATCGACGACCGCGTCCGGGTCGGCCCGGCCGTCCGCCCGCGCGACGCTCCCGACCGTCTCGGGGTCGAAGGACACGTCGAGCGCCCGATAGACAGGGTCGAGAACCGACGCGATCGCCCCGTGGTCGCGGACGACCAGCACGCCCGCGACGACGGCCGCGTCGGCGCGCACCCGCTGGGCCAGGCCGGCGAGCTTCCGCGGCCGCCCGCCGCAGTCGGCCCGGACTGAGTGGGTCCCCGGGCAAAAGGAGTCGGGCGGTTCGCCCTCGCGGGCGTCGACGCCCAGCGAACCTAGGGCGTCGAGCAGGTCGGCCGCCGCCGCGTCGTAGCGATCCTGAAGTCCCGAGCGCGAGTCCGTCACCGGCGTCACGCGCGCGAACGCGACCGTCGACCCCGTGTAGGCGACGGCGCGGCCGCCGACCTCCCGCTCGACCGGCGGGAACCCGCGCTCGTCGGCGAGTTCGCGAGCGCGGTCGTACCCCTCGGCGCGAGCGTCGCGGCGGCCGAACGCGACCTGCCGGTGGGGTCGCCAGACCCGCACCGCGGGCTCGCGGTCGGCGGCGACGCGCTCGACCAGCCGCTCCGAGACCGCGCGGTCGCCGTCGATAGTATCGGCCCGACCGCGGTAGACGCGCATACCGGGCCTGAGGGCGGCCGCGGAAAAACGCCTCCGGTCCCGTCACTCCCCGCCGTAGAGGCCGTACCACCCGCCGAGAGCGGTGACCACGAGTCCGGCGAAGAAACTGACACCTCCCAGCACCAGCGGAGCGGCGACGAAGCCGCCGGTGCCCCAGGTCCGGCTGAGGCGGTACCACGTCGAGCCGTCGCGCACGTAGACCGCCTCGGGCGAGGACTCCAGCGCCGGGTACAGCGTCTCGTCGATCACCGTCGTGCGGGTCCGAACGACCCCGCCTCCGTCCCCGGCGCCGGCGTCCCGGATCTCGGCGACGACGGCGTCGGGGACTGCCGAGGCGTTCACCGTCGTCGGACTGCCCCACGACGCGTTCTCCGGCGGCGGCTCGTCGGTCCAGACCTGGAAGCTGACCGGGTCGCCGGTGGGCGCCTGGAACTGAGCGAGCGCCGGGGCGGCCATCAGTCCCACGCCGACGAGAACGGCCGCGAGGGCGGCGGTGCGCCGGTCCACGTTCCGGGCGAGAAGCGCAACCGTAATATGTCTTCTTCTCTGACAGTCGCCGCGGGCGACACCTACGCCGTCCTCGATCGGCCCGTCCATCCGGCGCCGGGCGAGCGCTTCGCCGGCCTCGCCGCGACGGACGGCGACGGCGACCCCCTGGGCGTCCTCGACGGCGGGCTCCCGCGCTCGTCGGCGAGTTCGCGAGCGCGGTCGTACCTCTCGGCGCGAGCGTCGCGGCGGCCGAACGCGACCTGCCGGTGGGGCCGCCAGACCCGCACCGCGGGCTCGCGGTCGGCGGCGACGCGCTCGACGACTCGGTCGGAGACCGCGCGGTCGGCCTCGATGGAGTCCTCCCGCCCGCGGTAGACGCGCATACCCCGACTTCGGGGCAGTATCGGCAAAACGGTCCCGGTCGTCGCTCCCGGCGGCGGAGGCGGGCCCGCCGGGAGCGCGACGCGTCGTCAGTCCGCGGCCTCGCCCGACAGCACCGTCCGGTAGCGCCGCCCGGCGTCGTCGTCAGCGTCGATGGCGTCGGCGATCCGCGCGGAGACCCAGCGGTCGGCCTCGGCGGGCGGGTCGGCCGGCTCGACCCCGGCCGACCGGAGCCCGGCCGGGAGGAATCGCTCGTAGACGGGGAGTCGCTCCGAGAGCGGGACGCCCGCGTAGTCGGCGATGTCTTCGAGTTCGCGCAGGGCGGGCCAGGCGTAGTCGGGGTTGATGTGGTCGTCGGTGACCGGGGAGACGCCGCCCAGGTCGTCGACGCCGCAGTCGAGCACGTCGCGGACGGGCGCGAGGTTGGGCGGCACCTGTACGGAGACCTCCTCCGGCAGGGCGAAGCGAGCCATCGCGACCGCGCGGCGCAGCGTCTCGACGCCCGGCGAGCCGTCCGTCCAGCGCTCGTTCTCCCGGACGGGCTGGACGATCACCTCCTGGATATGGTCGTAGCGCTCGTGCAACTCGCGGATGGCCAGCAGGCTCTCGGCGCGGTCGGCCCAGTCCTCGCCGATGCCGAGGAGGATGCCCGTCGTGAACGGGACGCCGAGTTCGCCGGCGGTTCGGATGGTGTGCAGGCGCTGGCCGGGGTTCTTCGCGCGGGGGCCGCCGTGAGCCCGCACGTCGGCGGTCGTTTCGAGCATCACGCCCATGCTGGCGTTCACGTCGGCGACGGTGGCCAGCTGCTCGCGCGTCTGGTCGCCGGGGTTGGCGTGGGGGAGCAGGCCCTCCTCCAGAGCGATCTCACAGACCTCCCGGAGGTAGGTGTGGATCGAGTCGTGGCCCCACTCGGCGAGCTGGTCGTGGACGGCGGTGTAGCGGTCGTCGGGGTCGTCGCCGAAGGTGAACAGGGCCTCCGTACAGCCGACGTCGGCGCCGCGGCGGACGACCGCGCGCACGTCCTCGGGGGACATGAGTTCGGCCTGGCCGGGCGGGTCGTAGTAGGTGCAGTAGGTGCAGGTGTACCGGCAGGCGGTCGTCAGCGGGACGAACACGTTGCGGGCGAAGGTGAGTTCGTCGGCGGCCGCAACGTCGTCGGGGGCGACCGCGAGCAGGCGCTCGACGGCGGCGGGGTCGGGGTCGACGGCCACGTCGTACTCGTCGGCGCCGGGGATCACACTCCCCCGTCCACGTTCGACCGGCAAAGCGTTGACGCTCCCGGAGACGCGCGAGCGCGGTGTCGAAGTAGCCAGCGGGGTGGAGGTCCGCCGAGCGGTGGGTCGGGTCCGCCGAACTGCCGCGAACAATGGAACGGCCGGCGGCGGACCCGTGGACCGCCGACCGCGGAACGGCCAGCCGTGCCCCCGGGTCGGGGCGTCTGGGAGCGGAACCGACGACGCAGTCCTGGCGCGGGCGCGAGGCGCGACCCGTCTGCACGGGACCGACCCGCGCATGTGGATCGTTGTCTCACCGCATGAAAACCGTTGTCCGAATTTCGTTCGGGTTCAGCCCGAATTCCGTTCGACATCGGCCCGGCCGTCGGCCGCGGCGACGGAAACCCCCGTCTCGGCCAGCCACGCGGGCGCCTCGCCCTCGCCGTGGAGCAGCACCTCGACGAGGTCGGCCGGCTCGTCCACGTCGGTCGCGAGTCGGAAGGAGTCGACGTGTGCGAGCGACAGGTCGGCCTCGCGGGCGATCTCGCGGTGGTCGCGGACCGACGCGCCGTGGTAGTCGACGCGGAACGCCGGGTCCCGGACGACCAGGGCGTTCGTCCCGCCGCCGCGGCCGGGCGCGACCACCACGTCCGCGTCGGGCTCGAACAGCCGCGCGAGCGCGTCGGGGGTGGCGAGCGCGAGGTCGGCCATGACGACCGCGACCGGGTCGTCGCCGTCGCTCGCCGGCAGCCGGTCGTTCACGGCGTCGGTGAGCGGCCGGTCGTCGACGGCGACCGAGACGCCGCAGTCGATCGGCGCTGTCGAGAGGACCAGCGGGTCGACCGAGACGCCGCGCTCGCGGTCGAGCGTCGATAAAACGGAGAGCACGTCGTCCAGCATCGTCCGCGCGAACGCGGTCCGTTCGGCCTCGTCGAGGACCGGTGCGAGGCGGGTCTTGGGCCGCCCGGGGGCGAACGGGACGACGACGCGCATCTACTGCAGTTTCGTCGGTTCGTCCTGGTTGGAGCGCCAGTAGTAGATCCCGCCGCCGATGATGGCGAGGACCACGAGCGCGCCGACGCCCATCAGGATGGTCTGGTTGCGCTGGGCGGACTGCTCGGCCTGTTCGGCCTGCTCTTGAGCGTCCGCGGCGTTGGATTGGGCGTTCTCGAAGTTGCCGTTCTCGTAGGACGAGATCGCCTGGTCCAGGTCGTCCTGGCCGGAGTTCGCCCCGGAGGCGTTGATGGCCTCTGCGGCCTCGTCGATGGCCTGGCGCGCGTCCTTGCTGGCGTTCGTGTAGTGGTGGACTTCCGTCGCGTTCAGGCTGCTCGTCGAGCTACCCTGAACCGAGTCGAAGTCGTAGAGCGTGTAGGTCTCGACCGGTTCGTAGGTGTAGTTCTCGATCGCGGGAGTGTCACCGGTGAGCTCGACGACCACCGTGTCGCCGTTGTTGCTCGCGTTGAGCGGGTGGTCGAACGACTGGTCGCCGAACGTCTCCTGGCTCACCTGTTCGCCCTGCTGGCGGACCGTCACCGTCCAGCTGACGTTGGTGAGTTCGGTGCTCCCCTGGAGCGTCCACTCGTCGGGCATGTCGACGAACGGGTCCTCGACGGTCACCGTCGTCGTCACCGTCTCACCGACCTGCGTCTCTTCGGGGACCTCGCCGGGGGAGACCGAGATAGCCCCGGCTGTCCCGACCGCGACGAGCGAGAGGGCGAGCAATGCGACCAGCGCGGCGCTCTTAGAAGAGCGGATCCAACTCATCCTCGTCATCTTCCACCAACTCCTCTAAGTTCTCTTCGCTTTGCTGCCGGATGTCGTCGATGTTGTCCTGGGCCTCGATGGCGACCTGCTGGAGCTCCTTGATCCGCGGGACGTTGTGGACGCCCGACAGCAGGATCGACGCCGCCACGTTGTTCTCGCGGACGGGGTAGTCCCCGCCGCGGACCTCCATCGAACCGGTCTGCTCCTCGAGCCACTTGCGGCCGCGCTCGATGCCTTTCCGGTTGAGGTGGTTCGAGGGGCCGCTCATCACGAGCAGCGCCCGCTCGGCGCCGTCGATCTCGCAGGGCAGGGTCAGCCGCCCCAGCGCCGCCTTCCGGACCAGCGACGTGATCCGGTTGGTGGTGTTGGCGGTGTCCATGCCGCTGTCGTCGAGGCCGTCGTCGTCGCCCTTGAACCGCGAGAGCAACCCGCCGGAGTCCTGCTCCTCGACGGTCTCGGCGGCGTACCCCACGGTGGAGACGCCGCCGCCCGAGAGCGTGTTGATGATCTCCGAGGAGTCGACGACCGATTCGGCGACCTCGTCGCCGGAGCCGACCTCGCCGGCGCCGAACAGCACGCCGAACCGCCGGACGATCTCGTCGTTGATCTGCTCGTAACCGCCCTCCATCGACTCGCCGGACTTGCGCCAGGCGTCGTTGTCGAACACCAGCAGGTTGTCGACTTCGCGGACGAACGTCTGGAACGACCGCGCGGCGTTGAGCGTGTAGATGCCCCCTTCGTCGCCGCCGGGCAGCACGCCCAGACCGTACACCGGTTCGGTGTAGATCCGCTTGAGGTGCTTCGCGAGGACCGGCGAACCGCCGGAACCGGTCCCGCCACCGAGCCCGGCCACGATCATGAACGCGTCGATCTCGTGGACGGGGATGTTGTCGATGGCCCCCTGGATCTCGTCGATGTCTTCCTCGGCGATCTCCGCGCCGAGCTCGTTGTCGGCCCCGACGCCGTGACCTTTCACGCGCGCCTGACCGATCAGTACTCTGTTCTCCTCCGGGATCCGTTCTAGCCCGAGCAGGTCCGCTTTCGCTGTGTTGACTGCGACTGCAGAGCGGACGATCCCGCTCTGCGTTGCCTCGTCGTATTCGAGGAACTTGTCAACGATCTTGCCGCCGGCCTGCCCGAAGCCGATCATCGCCAGTTTCATAGCTGCCGTTACCGTTGAGAAATAAACAATCCCATCGCGGATATAAGCTTTTTGTCCGTCTATCGAACCTGAAATCGTCAATCCGACAACGGAAATCGGTGAAACCGCCAGACCGCGGAGCGATAAACGGCGAGCTACTCGCCGGTAGGCGGGTCGTGCGAGAATGTCTCACGGCGTTCAAGCACGGGTTGAAACGGCGGGAAGGCCCGCCAGATCAGTTCGTTGTCAGGCCGAGGTACGACCGGAACGTCGTCAGCCCGGACTCGTCGGCGCCGAACGCGCCCACGTCGTTGCGGTCGGTCGTGTTGTCCAACCGTAGTGACCGGACCTGGTCTCTGCCCATCGGGAACCCGACGCTACCCAGCACGGAGAGCCCGACGTTCGCCATCGCCATCGGCAGCGGGACGATCGAGATCGACTTGCCCTCCGAGTCGTAGACGAGTTCGGTCACCGCCCGCAGCGTTAGCACGTCGGGGCCGCCGATCTCGTAGGTCTCGCCGACGTGGTCGTCGTCCTCGACCGCATCGGCCATCATCGGGACGAACTCCCCGACCCAGATCGGCTGGAAGCGCGTCTGCTTCCCGCCGCCGGGCAGCGGGTACACCGGCAGTCCCGGCGCGAACCAGGACTTGAGTTTCTTCGTGAAATCGACGAACTCGCCGCCCTCGCCGAAGATGATCGACGGCCGGAAGATCACCCACTCGCGGTCGGAGTCGCGGACGAGTTCCTCCGCGCGGCCCTTCGCCCGCAGGTAGTGGGTCGGCCCGTCGGAATCGGCGCTGAGCGCGCTCTGGTGGACGAACCGCTCGACGCCGTGTTCCTCGGCGGCGCGCAGGCAGTTCTCCGCTCCGCCGCGGTGGACGCGGTCGTGCATCTCGTCGCCGCCGTCGGGCTTGAACAGCGGCGACAGCGCCACGAGGTAGACGACCGCGTCTTTCCCCTCGAAGGCCCCCTCGATGGAGTCGTACTCGGTAACGTCGCCCGCGTACGTCTCCACCGCCGCGGGCAGCCCCTCGCCGTCGGGACTCCGCGAGAGGACCGTCACGTCGTGGCCCCGCTCGACCAGCTCTTCGCTCAGATGCGTCCCGACGAATCCGCTCCCACCGACGACGAGCACGTTCATGTCAGAACGATTCGGGGCCGATCCCCAAAACGTTCCCGCCCAACTGGTCGTGTAGTCGCCGCCACAGCGGCCTCGGCGTCGGACTGACCGGGAAGACGCTTCGACCGACCGACGACCTGCTGGTAAGAACGCACTTGCTCCGGACGACGGTTCGGGACACCTGCGAGGGCCGTTCCTGGGCCCCGACCCGGCCGAGCGAAAGCCCGTGGCTCGCTCCGTCGCAGTTCGGTCGGAACCCGTTCGAATCCGGGAGTCGGCGCGCGAACCCTCGTCCGCTGGCGACGCGATCAATCCACGATCGATTAAAAATAACTGCACACTATTGAGAGAGGAAACCGAAAATCGGTATCGGTCGCTGCCGTTGGTCGTCGGGACGCTCGGAACGGTCGGAGGGCCGATCTCGTCTTACCGCTAGAAGGTCCAATGGGGCCGATATCCGACCGATCGCGGGAGGTGCGACGGCACCGAGATCGTCGCAGACCGTCAGGTGCCCGTTGGTCGACGATCGGTCGAGCGATATCTCGGCGATCGAGGCAACTAACTAATTATTGAATCTAGTTATACAACAAAATCTGTAATATCGAGCTGTCGACGGTGGCGAATCGAGTGGTCCGACGTGGAACCGCACGCCGTCGCCGACGCCCGTGTCGAGCAGGGCGTCGAGTCACGCGGACCGATACCGCGGCGTTCGTCGCTTCGCCCGTCTCCTCGCCGCCCTATCTCGGTCGATACCGCGGATTCGGCGGCGAGTCGGGGCGGTGATCGCCTTTCGCTTCTCGCCTCTCGCCTTACATCTCGGACGAGCACCGGCGTGGGCGCCGGTGGGCCGATGGAACGTCTCCGGGAGAGCTGTCCCAGTTCGCCGCCGCGAGACAATATTCCGATATTTCCGAAGTATTATACCGATATTATCATTAAATCGGTCTGCCCGAACTGGTCGTCAGTATCGATATATCTATCTCCGATACGAGAAAATTATTCTAACGGATCTGTTCGTGGAGCTGCGCCGGCGTGCGGTGACCGAGCGCGGCGATCGTGTCGAACATCGCTGATCCGGCATCACCACGAGAACGCTCGGCCGGTCGGCCGTGGGCACCCGGTTCTCGCCGGCCGGATCTCGACGTTCGCTCCGCGTCCAGGCGCCCCGAGTTCTCGACGTCGGAAAAATTAGTTAGTTATCAAATCTGAACTAGTCATAAATACTTATCAACTGGCTATGTAAATGGATCGTTCGAAACCATGACAGACGGTAGCTTGCCACGAAGTGGTGATAGCAGCGGCATCGACAGCGAAGCGCACCAGCGAGCGGAGACGGCGGACGCCGCTCCCGCAGACTCGGCGGGCGGGCGCGCCGGCGAATCGGCGGGGGGTGCGGGTATCACGCGCCGACGCGCGCTCTCGGTCGCGGGTTCGGCCCTCCTCGCGGGGGCGCTCGGAACTGCGGTCGGGACGGCCTCGGCCAGCGGCCACAACGCGGTCGTGTACAACAGCGGCGGCGGCTTCACGGCCGAGAACGTCGACAGCGGGAGCGTCGTCTACGACGGCGGCGACTTCATCGTCGCCATCCAGTCGGCGGTCGACAGCCTGACGGAGGGCCGCTCCGCCAAGGAGACGGTGCGCGTCGACGCGACCGGCGACACCGGGACGGCCTCGAGCCTGAAGGCGGTCGACCTCCCGAGCAACACGGTCCTCGACGTCCCGGGGAACATCAACGTCACCGACAGCGGCGAGCCGTGGATCGTCCCGGCGCGCGCCCGGGGTGTCAGCGACGTGGAGATCCGGCGGTTCAACGTCTCGGGCAACCCCCGCTACGGTGTCCGGGTCTCCCACTGTGACGGCGTGGTCCTCGACGATATCGACATGAGCCTCTCGGCGGGGCTGGGGATCCGCATCGACGGCCGCGGCGGTCCCGACACGACGAACGTGACCCTCAACGCCGCGACCGTCAGCGGGTCGAGCACCCACGCCGTCGAGACCTACGGCGTCGACGGCATCGACGTCGGGACGGTCACCGCGACGGACACCGGCGGCTGTGGCCTCCTGCTCAACGACACCGCGAACGCGACGGTCGATTTCGTCGACGCGACGCGCTGTGACCAGGGCGGCGGCTACGCCGGCTTCCGCTGTGCGAACGACGCCGGTCCGAACATCACGGTCGGCCGCGTCGACGCCGTCGACTGCGGTCGGGGCATCTTCACGGTCTCGGGCTCCAGCGGCATCGACGTCTCCGACGTGTACCTCGACGGCAACGGCGGCAACCTGATCCAGGACACCCGCGACACGACGATCAGCGGGGGAACCATCACCAACACCGGGAGCAGTGGAATCAGACTCGACTCGCGGGACAGCGACACCCACCCCTACACGCGCAACGTCACCGTCGAGAACCTCACTATCGAGGACAGTTCGGGGTACGGCGTCTACGAGACCGGCCCGGACACGGGGAGCAACGCCGTCCTGAACAACGACCTCTGCGACAACGGCTCCGGAGACATCCAGACGTACGCCGCCGACACGACCGTCAGCGGGAACACGAACTGCAGCGACAGCGGCGGGAGCGGCCCCATCAGCGACGGGACCTATCACATCGAGAACGTCAACAGCGGGAAACTGCTGGAAGTCGCCGAGGCGGGGACGGCCGACGGCGACAACGTGCGCCAGTACGCCGATACGGGCCACCCCTGCCAGGACTGGGACGTGGCGTCGAACGGCGACGGGACGTACACGATCACCAACGCCAACAGCGGTCTCCTTCTGGAGGTCGCCGACGCCTCGACCAGCGACGGCGCGAACGTCCGCCAGTACTCGGACACGGGGCACCCCTGCCAGAGCTGGAACATCGTCGACAACGGCGACGGCACGTACCGCCTGGAGAACGCCAACAGCGGACAGGTCGCCGACGTCGAGGGCGGCGGAACGAGCGACGGCACCAACGTCATCCAGTGGCCCTGGACCGGCGG
The DNA here is from genome assembly GCF_013415905.1 of Halosimplex pelagicum. Taxonomy (GTDB): domain Archaea; phylum Halobacteriota; class Halobacteria; order Halobacteriales; family Haloarculaceae; genus Halosimplex; species Halosimplex pelagicum. The sequence goes on from NZ_CP058909.1 coordinate 1,546,158, forward strand.
CGACAACCAGCGGTGGACGTTCACCGCCGTCTGACGGGCCACGTGCTCGGCCCGCCGAACTCCGGGCGCCGCGACGGCTTTCGATCAGTGCCACCACGCCACAATGCAAAAACATTATATATACACGTTATATGCTAGCGGTTGCATGACCGACAGTCATGACAATAGGTCGTTAGATAGGCGCAGCGTACTCAAATCGATCGGGGCGGGGACGGCGGTCGCCGTCGGTGGTCTCGGAACGAGCGGGGCCGCCAGTGCGGACGAGAGTGACACACACTACCACAACCCGGTCGGGCCGATCGGCTTCGGCGACGTGTCGATCATCGAGGACGGCGGGACCTACTACGCCTACGGGACGGAGACGCCGGAGGACATCATCCCGATCGCGGAGTCGACGGACATGTACAACTGGGAGTACGTCGCGCCGGCGCTCACGGAGACGCCGGGCTGGCATCCCACGGAGTCGGACCCGGGCTGCTGGGCGCCCGATATCCGGTACCACGACGGCCAGTACCACCTCTACTACTCGCTGTCGGTCTGGGGCAGCGACGACGCCGGCATCGGGCTGGCCACCTCGGACACGCCCGACGGTCCCTTCACCGACCAGGGACCGGTGATCCAGAGCGGCGACCTCGACCTGACGAACTGCATCGACGCGGACACGGTGATGGTCGGCGGGCAACCGTGGCTGGTCTGGGGGAGCTACGAGGGTCTCTACGCCGTCCAGATGAACGACCCGATGGACGACATCGTCCCCGGCACGGAGTTCCAGATGGCCGGTGACTCGATCGAAGGGCCGGTGATGCTCCAGGACAACGGCTACTGGTACCTGATCTACTCCTCGGGGCAGTGCTGTGAGGGGTACGACAGCACCTACCGCCTCGAATGCGGCCGCGCGACGTCGTTCACGGGGCCGTACTACAATCAGAACGGGACGGACCTGCGGGACCTCTCGGGGTCACACGACGGCGTCCCCATCCTGGAGGGCAACGACCAGTTCACGGGCCCGGGACACAACGACGTCTTCCAGGGGCCCGACGGCGACTGGTGGTGTTTCTACCACGTCGAGGCGACCGCCGACGACGAGACGCGCTACATGATGCAGGACCGGATCGAGTGGGACGACAACGACTGGCCGGTCATCGCCTGCGACGGCGAGCCGAGTTCCCAGGCCCCCGCCCCCGGCGAACCGTCCGGTTGCGACGACAGCGGGAGCGGCGGCGGCAGCGGCCCCATCGCCGACGGCACCTACCACATCGCGAACGCCAACAGCGGGAAACTGCTGGAAGTCGCCAGCGCCGGGACCGCGGACGGGGACAACGTCCGCCAGTACGCCGACACGGGCCACGCCTGTCAGGACTGGACCGTCACGGCCAACGGCGACGGCACCTACGCGATCACGAACGTCAACAGCGGCCTCTGGCTGGAGGTCGCGGGCGCCGGGACGGCGGAGGGCGACAACGTCCAACAGTACAGCAACAGTAATCACCCGTGTCAGGCCTGGACCATCGAGGACGCGGGCGGCGGTCAGTACCGCCTCGTCAACGCCAACAGCGGTCTCCTGGCGGAAGTCGCCGGTGCGGGCACCGCGGACGGCGACAACGTCCAGCAGTGGAGCGACAACGGCGGCAGCCACCAGCTGTGGACGTTCACCCCGGTGTGACGGACCGACCGACGCGACTCACGGCACCGCGCACCCGCCGTCGACGTACAGCGGGCGGCCGGTGACGAACGGCGCGCCGTCGCTGGCGAGGGAGCGGTAGACGACCGCTCCCTCGGACGGCGCCGACCGACCCATCGGTCACGACTTCTTTTCGAGACGGCTCGCCAGCCGTTGCGTCGACGAACCGGTCCGGAGACCCCGCGTGGGACTCTCCCGGAAGCGGCGTCTGGACGCCACCCGTCCGGCATTACCGACAGCTATCGCTCCGTCTCCTCCTCGCCAGTCCCACTATCACCCGGATACGAGTCTGCTGACGGGGTCGTGTCCGAATACGTGCCCGATATCCACACATAATCGTCCGGTAATACCGAACTGGATCGCGACCCACCGGAAGCGACCGCCCGGACGGACCACCGGTCGGAACTCGTCGACGGGCGCGATAGCGGAGGGGTTCGGCGGCCGACCCGCGCTGTCGATTACACGACTACGATCGTAATCCGACGTGCGACTCGCGGCGACGCCTCGCGCCCCGCTCTCGGCCCCGAGACCGCATCCGCGGCAACGAGAGCGGGTCGGCGACATCGGGGTCCCGCGGAACGGACGCCACCGATACGTCCGGTAATACCGGAGATATGGGTTCGAGCCGGTCGCGATACCGGGAGAGCGGGCAGTCGTTGGCGGGAGTCAACAGCGGGAACCGGCAGGGGCCGATCGCCGACGAGTGGGTCTCGCTGGCGGACCCGTCGCGATGTAAGGCGCACCGCCCGCTCGCGGCGGCGTTGCAGAGAGCGCTACGCGTGAGTCATGTTGACTTCGATGACGTTCGCGGCCCGGAGCACCTGGTGGGGATCTCCTCGTCGAACCGGTCGCCCTGCATCCGGTTTTTCGGGCCCGAGACGGAGATCGCCCCGACGACCTCGTCGTCGACGAGCAGCGGCGCGGCGATACAGCGCACGCCGGTGACGCGCTCCTCCATGTCGATAGCGTACCCCCGCTCACGGACGTCGGAGAGCTGCTCGAACAGCGCCGCCTCGTCGGTCACCGTCCGGTCGGTGATGGCGGGCATCCCGTGGCGTTCGACGAGGGCCCGGACGCGCCCCTCGTCCATGTGTGCCATCATCGCCTTGCCCAGCGCCGTCGTCTGGAGGTGAACGCGGTAGCCGTTGTACGTGTCGAGCTTCACCGCGTCCTCCCCTTCGGTCTTGTAGAGAAACACCCCCCAGCCGTGCTCCTCGATCATGAGATTCGAGTGCTCGCCCGTCTGCTCCGCCAGCTCCCGAAGCTCGGGCTTGGCCACCTCGAAAATCTTCATATCGTTTCGCGAACTCCGCCCGAACTCGAGGAACCGCGTCCCGAGCCTGTACGTGCCGTCGTCGTTGATCACCAGTTCCAGCTGTTCCAGAGTCCGGAGGTGGTCGTGGGCCGTGCTTCGCGGGATGTCCAGGTGGTCGGCCACCGTCGTCACACCGGTCCCGCCGAGTTCGCGGAGCGTCTCGACGATGTGAAAGCTCACCCGCGTCGATTTGACCGGGGGGTCGGTTTCGAGTTCCATAACGCGTCCTCTATCGGAGATTGCACGTTCGGACATTATAAATCTATTCGACATTGCCGGAAACAGTTTCACGAGACGAAGGGTTGCGGGCAGTGCCGACCACGGTCCCCGCGAGTTTTCGTTATAAATAGTTGCTCGATTTGCGATAGCCACCGGGCCCGCTGTCGAACTTTTCTGGAGACACCTATGTATTGATAGTAGAAACTATCAATATAAAAATCGAAATCTCGGTCCGGTGGATGCGAATCACTGCGGCCGCCACTGTCGGTCGCTTCGCCCGGCTCCGTCGCGTGACTCCGATCGCTCGGGCTCGTCGGCCTCGGCGTCAGATATCCGGGGTTTTCGATAGCGCAATCCGGCCTCTCTCAACAGCCGCCGGCAGCTCGGGAGCGAGTACTCCACGCCGTAGGTCTCTTCGAGGTATCGCTGGACGAGCGCGGGAGACCACGCCGGCGCGTCGATCCCGACTTCGCCCGGTGGGTCGCGAACGGTTCGCTCGAACTCGTCCTGTTCTGAATCGGATAGCTTTCGATTCCTACCAGATCGAGTATCATCGGTCACTGCCTGATCGAGCGGTTCGTCCGTGTCGAGACGCACGAGCCAGTTGTAGATCGTTCGTCGACCGGTGCCGTGCCACTCCGCGAGCTCGGTCTGCGTCACGCCGTTCTTGTAGGCGATTGCCGCTAACAGCCGCTGTGTCGGCTTGCTCCCCTCGACGCTGTCGAGCGCGTCCTGGAGCTCCCCCACGGAGATCTCTTCGAGATGATCCATTACGTCTGCGTCGACTTCTGGGCAGAAATTTCTAACGGTCGTGTCTCTCTCGGGGTGTGGTAGTTCGCCGGCGAGACGTGTGCCGCGTGATATGCCGAGTCCTGGCAGACTTTCGAGCGCCGTGTACTCGGTTCGAAGCACGTCAGGCAGCACTGCGGGAACGGCTCCGTAGCGCGTCCGCTCCGGGAGTGAGAGGGTGGAAAAGTGGGCCGGCGCGAATTCGAATCGCGGTTACGGCCACCCGAAGGCCGAAGGATACCAAGCTACCCCACCGGCCCGTGCTGGTAGCACCTGTAGAGAGACACTGGCCGTTTTTAACAGTTCCGAACCGCGGCCATCGCCCGACGGCGGGCGGCTCGGAACCCGTCGACGCCGACGAACGGTTCAGTACTCGGTGAAGCCGTCGGTGTCGAGGTAGTTGTGCGCCACCGTGATCGCGTGGTCGGCGTGGAGCGCCTGGGGACCGAGCCGCACGCGTCGGTCGGCCGCCTCGGCCAGCAGGTCGGCCTCGCGGTCGGTGAAATCGCGGTGGTCCGAGAGGACGAACACGGGGTCGGACGGCGGCTCGGCGTCGACGACGGGGTCGCCGTCCTCGTGGAGCTGGACGACGGTACCGTCGCGGGCGGCGGCGTCGAGAGTCGGCTCGAAGCCCCTGCGGGTGAGCGAGACGCCGGGGGAGGTCTCGACGGGCTGGTGGCCGATGGCTTCCTCGCGTTCCTCCAGAGCGCCGCGGACGAGGGCGGCGGTCGAGCGCTCGTCGGGGTTGAGCCGGCGCAGCTCGCGGCCGTCGAAGGTGACGGTGAACTCGTCGGCCAGCACGAGGTGGACCCGGACGGCCTCGCGGATGTCGTGCGAGAGGAAGAACGCGGAGGTGACGCAGCGACAGAGCACGTCGAGGCGGCCGGCGCCGCCGGCGATGTCGTCGAGCGAGAAGTCGGGGGTCGTCGGCGCGTCGTGGCCGAGGACGACGAACTGGCGCATGGGGGAGGTGAGACGCGGTCGCGATATACCTCCGTCGAACTGGGGCGAGTGGGGGGTTCGCCGTCGCGGGCGGCCGGTCCCGCCGCGAAACCGTTTTGGCGTCGGCCTCGCGAGACGGGAGCGTGCATCCGCTGGTTCGACTCGTCGGCGTGGTCGCGCTGCTGGGCGTCCTCGGTGGGCTCTGCGTCCACTACGACGCTACCGCGCCGACCCACAGCCCGTACCCCGAGACCGAGGCCCTCGCCACGGACTACGGGAGCCACGTCGGCGAGGACACGCTGCTGTTCGGGACGGTCCGGCGGGTCGACGCGGCCGCCGACCGGGCGACCATACGGGTCGACTCGGACGAGGGGACCTTCGAGATGACCGTCCACGGCTTCACCGAGCGCGTCCGGCCCGGCGGGGTCGTCCAGGTGTACGGCACCCTCGGTGAGGGGCGAATCGTCGACGCGTCCACCGTCGCGGTCGTCAACCCCGCGGGCGGGTCGAAGGGGTACAAGTACGCCGCGTCTGCGGTCGGCGCCCTGCTCGTCGTCGGGCTGTTCCTCCGCCGCTGGCGCGTGGACTGGCGATCGCTGACGTTCGAGGTGCGGGCGGACGACCGCGAGGTGCGCGCCGATGGCTGACCTGCTGACGCACGTCCTCGCGGCCTACGTCGTCCTGACTGTCGCGAGCTGGCGGGTCGACCGGATCACGCCGCAGTGGGTCGCCGTGGGGATGTGCGGCGGCGCGATCCCGGACCTCGTGAAGGTCGACCTCGTCGTGGACTCGATGGCCGTCGAGGGCGCGCTCGGAGCGCCGTTCACTTGGAGCGCGGTGAGTACGCTGGGCGGCGTCGCCCTGGTCGCAGGTGCCATCGCGCTAGCGTTCGGGCCCCGGTACCGGCGACGGGCGTACGCGTATCTCGTCGCCGGCGGGGCGCTATCGCTGGTCCTGGACGGGCTCCGGGTGTACGCCGACGGCCGCGCGGGCCCGTGGCTCTACCCGGTCACCTGGTGGCGGCCGCCGACGCCGAGCCTCTACGTCACGTCGGACCCGCGCGTGCTCGTCGTGGCGGTCGTCGCCGCGGCCGCGGTGTTCGCCGCGAACCGTCGCTTCAGTCGGGAGCGAACGACGGAATAGGGTCCGGACCGGCGACCCGGACCGACCGGACGATCGGCGGACTCCCCACGTGGCCCGCCGCTCACCGCGTCGACCCGCCGTTCACCACGTCAGCCCGACGTACTCGATGCCGTCGCGACGCTCGATAATGTGGCGACCGTCGAGGACCAGCGGGGTCGCCATCGCGTCGAACTCCGAGTCGAGTGCGGCGAACTCGTCCCAGTCGGTGACCGCGACCGCCGCGCGGGCGCCCTCGAGCGCCTCCGCGGCGCTGTCGGCGTACTCGACCTCGATATCGGGGTAGTGCTCGTCGAAGCTCTCGGTCGCCACCGGGTCGTAGGCGACCACCTCCGCACCGCGCTCCTGGAGCCCCTCGATGACCGGCACCGCCCGCGTCTTCCGAACGTCGTCCGTCCCGGGCTTGAACGAGAGGCCCAGCACCGCGACCCGCTCGCCGGCCACGTCCGCCCGCTCGTCGAGCAGCCCGAGCAGGCGCTCGGGCTGCAGATCGTTCACCTCGACCGCGGCTTCGAGGACGGGCGGCTCGTAGCCCGCGTCGCGCGCGGCCGCGATGATGGCGTTCGTGTCTTTTGGGAAACATGAACCGCCCCACCCGAGACCGGACCGCAGGAACTTCCCGCCGATACGGTCGTCCAGAGCGATGGCGTCGGCGACCTCGTAGGCGTCGACGTCGAACTCCTTGCAGATGTTTCCGATGTCGTTGATGAGGGAAACCTTCGCTGCGAGGAAGCCGTTGTTGGCGTACTTGATCATCTCGGCCTCGCGGAGACCGGTCTCGACGACGGCGGCGTCGCTCTCGGCGACGAGCGGCGCGAACACGTCGCCGAGCGTGTCGTAGGCCGCGGGCTCGCGGGCGCCGAAGACGACCTTCTGGGGGTCGAGGAAGTCCTCGACGGCGGTGCCCATGCGGAGGAACTCGGGGTTCATCGCGACGTGGAAGCCCTCGCCGGCGGTCTTCCCCGACGCCTCCTCGATGGCGGGCGCGACGACCTCCTCGGTCGAACCGGGGACGACGGTGCTCTTGACGACGACGAGGTGGTCGTCGTCTTTCTCCGCGAGCGCCTCGCCGAGCGAGGCGGCGCCGGCCTCCATGTAGGCCAGGTCGATGGCGCCGTCGGCCTCGGAGGGGGTCGGCAGCGCGAGGAAGGTCACGTCCGTCTCGCGGACGGCGTCGTAGTCGGTGGTCGCCCGGAGGGTGTCGCCGGCGTGTTCGGCCACGAGGTCGGCGAGGCCGGGCTCGTGGATCGGCGACTCCCCGTCGTTGATCGCGGCGACGATGTCCTCGTCGACGTCGACGTTCGTCACGTCGTGCCCCAGGTCGGCCAGACAGGCGGCGACCGTCGTCCCGACGTAGCCGCTGCCCACGATGCTGACGTGCATTGACCGATGGGTTGGCCACCCCAGGTCTTCAGGATTCGGATCGGTACGGGACCGCGTTCGATTCGATGTGCTCGTTTATGGGTTGTCTCTGTTGGACGAGTCGTGGAAGGAAGTCGAACGACAGCGACCGCACTCGACGGGTACTGCAGGCGATGAAAGCCCTCGCCGCGCTCGCTAGCCGGAGTCGCGACCGCAGGGAACGGTGAACGATGAAAGCCATCGCCGCGCTCGCGGTCGCTGAGCGGGATATCCGCGCTCTCGGCACCGCCCGCGCGGATAGTGGCCCGCTCAGACGACCACGCAAGCGCGAGCGCGCCTCGCCCTTTCAGTCCGCCAGGACCGCAACCACAAACCGCCCCGCACAGCGACCGCAGACGGCCACGAGCCTCCCCAGCCGATTCGCTCCGTCACTCCGTTCCCCTCGCTCATCCCTCGCGCGACTGTTTCGAGCGGCCCGCCAGGAGGCGGGCACGCTCGACAGCACGCGCCAACCGCTACCGCACCACTACCCGCAACCGCAATAGCCGTCACCTGCAGATAGCATCCGGCGCCGCAGGCGCCGGTTCACCGCTCGCGCCGACGGCGCGAGCGGCCTTTTTCACCCATGTTTTTGCCGGAGGGGTGGGCCCGGTTGCCCACCCCTCCGGGAAAAAGATGGGGAACAAACGTTACTTATCTCCGGCCGTAAGCCATGATACCGAACGTCCCGTGGGACGCCGTCCCACTCCCCGGTCGCCGCCGTCGCCTCCGCGCTCGGCGGCGCGTCGGAGCCGTAGCCACCAATGACAGATACAGACACCCCAGTCTCCGGTCGCCAGGAGAGCACGGTCGAAGACGTAGACGACGCCCAGGCGGTGGTCTCGCGGGTCGTCGACAACGTCGAACAGGTGATCGTCGGCCACCACGGCGAGATCGAGCACATCCTCACCGCCCTGCTCGGGCGCGGGCACATCCTGCTGGAGGACGTGCCCGGCGTCGGCAAGACGATGCTCGCCAGGGCCGTCTCCCGGTCGTTCGACGGCTCGTTCAAGCGCGTCCAGTTCACGCCCGACCTGCTCCCTTCGGACGTGACCGGCGTCAACGTCTACAACCAGCAGACCGAGACCTTCGAGTTCCGCCCCGGCCCCGTCTTCGCCAACGTCGTCCTCGGCGACGAGATCAACCGCGCACCGCCGAAAACGCAGTCGGCGCTGCTCGAAGCGATGGAGGAAGACCAGGTGACCGTCGACGGGGAGACCCACTCGCTGCCCCATCCGTTCACCGTCATCGCGACCCAGAACACCGTCGAACGCGACCGCACGTACGAGCTGCCGATGGCCGAACTCGACCGCTTCATGAAGAAGCTCCACCTGGGCTACCCCGGTCGCGACGAGGAGACGGAGATGCTGGACCGGATGGTCGGCCACCACCCCATCGACGAGCTCAAATCTGTGGCGACGCTGGACGACCTCCGCCGCGCCCGGGAGACGGCGGCGAACGTCACCGTCGAGGAGAGCGTCCGCGCGTACGTGACGCGCCTGTCGCAGTTCACCCGCCGTCACGCCGAACTCGGCGTGAGTCCGCGGGGCGGCCTCGCAGTGCTGCGCGCGGCCCAGGGTCGGGCGATCCTGGAGGGTCGGGCCTACGTCATCCCCGACGACGTGCAGACCGAGGCCGAGGTCGTCTTCCCGCATCGCATCCGGACGAGTACGGACGAGACGACGCCGCGGGCCGTCGTCGAGAACGCGCTCGAATCCGTCCGCGTCGAGTGATGCGGCTGACACGCAGAGGCTACGGCGTCCTGGGCGTGGTCGTCCTCGCGGAGGCGCTGGCGATCACCTACGGCGCCCGCGCGCTCAACGCCGTCGCCGCGCCCGCCGTCGTGGTCCTGCTGGCCTCGGCGGTCCAGCTGTGGCGCACGCCGGCGCCGACGGCCGAGCGCGACCGCGTCCCGGCCGGCTTCCCCGGCGACACCCGCGAGGTGACCGTCGACGTCGACGGCGGCGGCGTCGCCGAGATCGACGAGACCGTCCCCGAGGGGCTCGACGCCGACGGCGCCAGCGCCGAGGCGTCGCTGCCGACGGCGTTCACGTACTCGCTGACCTGCGTCGAGCGGGGCCGTCACAAACTGGGGCCGCTGGAGGTCCGGGTCCGGGACATGCTCGGGCTGGTCGAGCGGACCAGCCGCGCCGGGTCGACGACGCGCGTGCTCGTCTACCCGCCGGTGTACCAGGTCGCGGGCCGGGACGCGATCCTCCGGCACGTCCTCGAACGCTCGGAGGTCGAGCGCCAGGAGTTCGACTCCATCCGCGAGTACGCGCCGGGCGACCCGCTGCGGGACGTCCACTGGAAGTCGACGGCGAAATCCCCCGACGATATCTACGTCACCGAGTTCGCCGACAACCGCGTCGAGGACGACGACGTCACCATCGCGGCGGTCGGCGACGCGGGATCGATCGACGAGATGGCGGCGGCGGCCGCCAGCGTCGCCGTGATGGCGCTGGACGCGGGCCTGGCCGTCGAACTCCTGCTCCCCGACGCCCACGTCCGGCTGGGCCGGGGCGACGGCCACCGCCAGCGGCTGCTCGCCACGCTCGCCGAGACGAACACCGACTTCACCTCGCCGTTCCAGACGTACGCCCTCGACGACGACGTGCTGGCCGACGCCGACGTGGTGGTCCGGAGCACCGCCGACGGCGTCACCCTCGCCTTCGGCGCCGACGAGCGCGACTTCGAGGATGTCACGGCCAGCCGTGAGAACCCGCTGTCCGCCCGGGGGGTCGGGTCGTGAGCACGGAGACGCGCGCGGCCGACGCCGCGCTCGACCTGGAGGGGCTCGACCCGGTCAGGGCCGTCGCGCTCGGCGGGATCGGCCTGCTGATCGCGGCCTACGGCTCCGTCTTCTATCGGTTCATCGACGTGACGGGCGAGCCGCTGGCGTTCGTGGTCCTCGGGGCGGCGACGCTGGGGGCGGCGACGCTGCTCGCGCGGTCGCTACGGCTGCGCTGGGCGGCGTTCGTCGCGGTCGGGCTGCTGGCGACCGGACTGACGCTGTACATCTTCAGCCTGCCGCGCCAGCCGCCGCTGGTCCCGCTCGTGACCGACGCGGTCGCGCTGATGACCGGCCGGTCGCTGCTGCAGGTGACCAACGTCGACCTGTGGGTGCTCGGCGTCGCGCCCGGCCCGCTCTTTCTGACGTGGTATCTGGCCGTGCGCCGGCGCTACGTCGGCGGCGTCGTCGCGGGCGGGGCGACGCTGGGCTTCCTCGTGTTGACCGGCGACGCGTCGAACGTGACGACGCTCGTCGGCGTCGTCGGCGGCATCGTCGCGGTCGCCGTCGGCGACATGGACCGGCGGGGCGACTCCCTGCGGGCGGCCGAGCCGCTGGCGGTCCTGCTGGCGGCGCTCATCCTCCTCTCGGCGGTCGCGCCGGTCGTGCCCGCCGGCCCCTCGCGGACCGCCGACACCTGGTCGAGCTTCCAGACCGGCGGCCCGGGCGGCACGGTCGAGGCGAACCTCGTCGAGGCCGACAGCCAGCTGGGCATCGCGGGCAACCTCTCGCTGTCGCCGGAGGTGCGGTTCCGCGTCGAGAGCGACACGGAGTCGTACTGGCAGATCGGCAGCTACGACCGCTACACCGGCGACGGCTGGATCCGCACCGGCAGCAGCTACTCCTACAACGGTCGCATCCAGGGGCCACCCGGCCAGAGTCGGACGGTCGACCAGACCTACACCGCCATCGACGAGATCGGCGTCCTGCCGGCGGCCTGGAAACCCGTCGAGGTCGGGGGGAGCGTGTCCGACCGGGCGCGCGTGACCGACCTCGACGGGCTCGAACTCGACGGGTCGCTGGCGAGCGGCGAGCGCTACAGCGTCACCAGCCGCGTCCCCGTCGCGAGCGCGCGCGACCTGCGGTCGGCCGGCACCGACTACCCCTCGGCCGTCGCCGAGCGGTTCACGCGGCTGCCCTCCAGCACGCCCGACCGCGTCGCCGAGCGGACCGAGCGGATCACCGCTCGCGCCGACAGCCCCTACGCGACCGCGCGGGTCGTCGAGCGGTGGCTGGAGAACAACAAGAACTACTCGCTCGACGTGGACCGGCCCCGCGGGAACGTCGCCGACGAGTTCCTCTTTGAGATGGACGCCGGCTACTGCACCTACTTCGCGACGACGATGGCCACGATGCTCCGGTCCCAGGACATCCCGGCGCGGATGGCCGTCGGCTACACGTCCGGCGAGCGCGTCGCCGAGGACGAGTGGGTCGTCCGCGGCTACGACGCCCACGCCTGGGTCGAGGTGTTCTTCCCCGAGGTGGGCTGGGTGCGCTTCGACCCGACCCCCGCCGGCCCGCGGGAGGCCACCGAGCAGGGCGAACTCGCCGAGGCCCGCGAGGACAACCGCACCGACGTGGACACGAACGACACCGGCTCCGGCGAGTGGACGCCGACCCCGACGGCCACCCCCGCGCCGCTCACCCCGCGAGCCGAGCAACCCGTGCAGGAGGCCCCCGGCCGGGTCACCGTCCCCGACCGGATCACCCGTCCCGGCGGCGGCCCCACAGGTAACGTGACCGTCTCCGGCCCGACCATCACGCGCCCGCCGACCGACCCGCCCGGCGGCGGCGACGACGGGAGCGACGACGGCGCCGCCGGACCGTTCGGCGGCCAGCCGCCCACCCGCGCGGAGGCGACGCTGTCGGTCATCGTCCTGGTCGGCGCCGTCGTCGCGCTCCGGCGGACGGGCGTCACCGGCCGGGTCTACCGGGCGGTGTGGCTGCGCTACCAGCCGACGAAAGACCCCGCTACCGACGCCGAGCGGGCGTTCGACCGCCTGGAGTACCTCCTCGCCGAGCGCCATCGCCCGCGCCGCCCCGAGGAGACGCCGCGGCAGTACCTCGCTTCCGTCGGCGCCGACGAGCGGGCCGCCCAGGTCGCGGCCGTCCGCGAACGCGCGAAGTACGCCGGCCGGGTCACCCGCGAGGAGGCCGACGAGGCGGTCGACCTGGTCGACGACATGGTCGGCTGGCGCGGCGCCTGAGCCGCGGAGTGGGCGCCGGCCGAGTCGTCGGGCGGCGCGGTCCCCGGCGTCGGGATCGCCGTCGGGCGGCGACCGTGGGAAGTCCCGACAGTGTTTAATAGGTCGATTTCGTAGGCGGATGCGTAATGTCGGAAGTCTGCTCGCTGAACAAGGCGAGTACGCCGCACGACCTCAGTCACAGCCCGTCAACCACCGAGACCGAACGCGCGGGTCAGTATGTCTGAGGTCTGCTCCACGTGTGGGCTGCCCCAGGAGCTCTGCGTCTGCGAGGACGTGGCCAAGGACTCCCAGGAGATCAGCGTCCACATCGACGAGCGCAGATACGGGAAAGAGGTAACGATCATCGAGGGATTCGACCCGAAGGACGTCGACATGGACAGCCTCTCGTCGGACCTCAAGTCGAAGTTCGCCTGTGGGGGCACCGTCGAGGACGGCTCCATCGAGCTCCAGGGCAACCACACTGGACGCGTCGAGGACTTCCTTCGAGACAAGGGATTCAACGTCGCCTGACCACCCTCGTGGTCCCGTAAGCGCGGACGGATAGCACGTTTTGGCCCGTCTCTCGGGTCCGGTCGTTCGTTTCTCGCCAGCGGCTCGCTCGTTTCGAGGTATGAGTCGAGCAGTGGTGTCCGGTCGAGCTAGCTTGGAAGGGAGTCGACCGACGGCGACCGCGCTCGGCGGCATGCGATGAACGCCCTCGACGCGCTCGCGGTCGCTGTCCCCGAAAATTCCGATTTTCGGGATCGGGCGAGAGCCTCGCTCTCTCGAACCAAGCGGGAGATCCGCGCTCTCGGCACCGCCCGCTCACGGCACGGCCGTTCGCTTCGAGGCGCTGGCGACGAGGAAACCGCGGCGGGAAAAAGATGGGAGCCGGTCCCGACAGTTTAAATCACGGAGCGCACTACCACGCTCGTAATGGACGTCGCGGACATCCCGGCCGTGCCCGAGTGGTTGCCCGACCACCTGCGCGCGGACGGCATCGAGTCGCTGTACCCGCCACAGGCCGAGGCCGTCGACGCCGGCGTCACCGAGGGCGAGAACCTGGTCGCCAGCGTCCCCACGGCCAGCGGGAAGACGCTGGTCGCCACGCTCGCCATGCTCGCCTCCGTCGAGCGCGGCGGGAAGGCGCTGTACATCGTTCCCCTGCGCGCCCTGGCGAGCGAGAAGCGAGAGGAGTTCGAGCAGTTCGAACAGTACGGCCTCGAAGTGGGAGTCTCGACCGGCAACTACGAGTCCGAGGGCGGCTGGCTCGCGACGAAGGACATCGTCGTCGCGACCAGCGAGAAGGTCGACTCGCTCGTCAGGAACGACGCGCCGTGGCTCGACGAGTTGACCTGCGTCGTGAGCGACGAGGTCCACCTCGTCGACGACGGCGAGCGCGGTCCCACCCTCGAAGTGACGCTGGCGAAGCTCCGCCAGCTCAACCCGGACCTGCAGACCGTCGCGCTGTCGGCGACCATCGGCAACGCCGAGGCGCTCGCCGAGTGGCTCGACGCCGCGCTGGTCGACTCGGACTGGCGCCCCATCGAGCTGAAGAAGGGGGTCCACTACGGGCAGGCGCTCCACCTCGAAGACGGGAGCCAGAGCGAGCTCCCGGTGCGCAACTCCGAGAAACCCACCGCCGCGATCGTCCGCGACACGCTGGAGGACGAGGGGTCGACGCTGGTGTTCGTCAACTCCCGCCGCAACGCCGAGGCGGCCGCCGGTCGACTCGCGTCGACGGTCGAGCCGCACCTCACGCCCGACGAGCACGAGCAACTCGCGGACATCGCCGACGAGATCCGGGACGTGAGCGACACGGACACGAGCGACGACCTGGCCGAGGCCGTCGAGGGCGGCGCCGCCTTCCACCACGCCGGCCTCGCGTCGGGGCACCGCTCGCTCGTCGAGGACGCCTTCCGCGACCGGCTCGTGAAGGTCGTCTCCGCGACCCCGACGCTGGCGGCGGGGGTCAACACGCCCTCGCGGCGCGTGGTCGTCCGCGACTGGCGCCGCTACGACGGCACCGCCGGCGGGATGCAGCCCCTGTCGGTGCTGGAGGTCCACCAGATGATGGGACGGGCCGGCCGACCCGGACTGGACCCATACGGCGAGGCGCTGCTGATCGCCAACAGCCACGACGAACTCGACGAGCTGTTCGAACGGTACGTCTGGGCCGACCCCGAGCCCGTCGAGTCGAAACTCGCCGCCGAGCCCGCGCTGCGGACGCACATCCTCGCCACCGTCGCCTCCGGGTTCGCCAACTCCCGCGAGGGACTCCTCGAATTCCTCGAAGGGACGCTGTACGCCTCCCAGACGACCGAGCGCGGTCGGTTGGAGCGCGTGATGGACGACATGATCGAGTACCTGGAGCTGAACGAGTTCATGGAGCGCGACGGCGGGGACCTGGCCGCGACCTCGCTGGGCCACACCGTCTCGCGGCTCTACCTCGATCCGATGAGTGCCGCGGAGATCATCGACGGTCTGCGCGCCTGGAAACGCGGCGACGGCCGCGCCCGCGCGGACGACGGGGCGAGCGCGGCCGATCGACCGGCCGCCGACGCGGCCGCCGAGGGCGAGGAGCCGCCGGGGTTCACGACCGCGAGCGATCTCGCCGACGACGGCGACGGCGACGAGGAGGCCGAACGACCGGACCCCACCGCGATGGGGCTGTACCACCTCGTCGCGCGCACGCCGGACATGTACGAGCTCTACCTGCGCTCGGGCGACGAGGAAGAGTATCAGATGCTCGCCTTCGAGCGCGAGGCGGAGTTCCTCGGGTCGATGCCCAGCGAGTTCGACCCCGCCTTCGAGGACTGGCTCTCGGCGCTGAAGACCGCGCGCATGCTCGAAGACTGGGCCAGCGAGGTCGACGAGGAGGTAGTCACCGACCGCTACGGCGTCGGCCCCGGCGACGTGCGCGGCAAGGTCGAGACCGCCCAGTGGCTGCTCGGCGCGGCCGAATCGCTGGCCGGCGAACTCGGCCTTGGGCTCGCGCCGGCGATCCGCGAGGCGCGGGTCCGGGCCGAACACGGCGTCCGCGAGGAGCTGACCGACCTCGCGGGCGTTCGGAGCGTCGGCCGCAAGCGCGCCCGCCGGCTGTTCGACGCGGGCATCGAGGATCGGGCCGACCTCCGGGAGGCCGATAAGGCCGTGGTGCTCGGCGCGCTCCGCGGGCGCGAGCGCACCGCCGAGACGGTGCTGGAGAACGCCGGCCACCGCGACCCCTCGATGGACGGCGTCGACCCCGACGACAGCGCCCGCCCCGACGAGAGCGAGGGGGGCGCGAGCGCCGACGGGAGCGGAGCCGCGGGCACCGAGCTGGACGACGAGGAGGACCAGTCGAGCCTGGGTGACTTCTGATGGAGCTGATCGAGGGCGTCGCGACCGTCGAGGACCTGGACGCGTTCGTCGCTCGCCTGGGCGAGATCGGCGGCGAACACGGCGTGACGGTCCAGGCGTTCGACGCGCGCTACGTCGTCGACCGTGCTCATCTCGTCCGGGCGGTCGAGCTGGCCGACCGGGCGCTCGCCCGCGGCGAGAACGTCGCCCGCGATCGCGCGGTCGAGATCCTGCTGTACGCCGCCGGCACTCGCCAGATCGACCGCGCGCTCGAACTCGGCGTCAGCGACGGCGAGTGCCCGGCCGTCGTCCTCGTCGACGCCCGGGACGGCACCGAAGGGGACGGAGAGGACGAAGTGGACAGCGGGGCCGAAGCGGCGGACGGGAGCGCCGCGGAGGCCGAACGACGGGCCGCAGCGGCCGTCCGCGGGATGGACGGACCGGGTCGGATCGAATCCGCGGAGACGCTCGGGGCGTTCGACGCCGACCGGGTCCGCGAGTACTTCGAGGTGAGCGACGCCGAGCTGGACGCGGTCGAGGGGTCGCTGGCCGACGTGGTTCGCGAGCGGGTCGCGCTGCTCGACGTGGCGAAGTGAGTTCCCGGCGCGCCCGGCCGTCACCAGTTTAACCCCCCGAGTCGAACCGTCACACATGTACGAGGACATCCTCGTTCCGACGGACGGGAGCGCGGGCGCGAGCGCGGCGCTCGAGGAAGCCATCGAGCTGGCCGACCAGTTCGACGCGACGATCCACTCGCTGTACGTCGTCGACCTGGCGTCGCTCGGCACCGAGGCCGGCGCCGTCGACATGGTCGAGTCCTTCGAGCAGATGGGCGAAGAGGCGACCGAGGCCGCGGCGACTCGGGCCCGCGACGCCGGCGTCGCGGCCGAGGGGTCGGTCGCGACCGGCAGCCCCCACCGCGAGATCCTCGACTACGTCGACGACCACGGGGTCGACCTGGTGGTCATGGGCACCCACGGCCGCACCGGGCTGGAGCGGTACCTCCTCGGCAGCGTCACCGAGAAGATCGTCCGCACCGCCGACGTGCCGGTGCTGACCGTTCGAGCGGACGAAGACGGGACCGAGGACGACGAGTAGCGACCGGGGAGTGTGAGCGGCGAGCGGGCGCGTCCGGGAGAAAGGCTCAGGGCCGTTCGTGCCCTACGGTAGCACATGCGATTCGCAGTGGCGATCGACGGTTCGAGCGAGAGCGACCGGGCGCTCGACCACGCCGTCGAGATGGCGACCGCCGCGGGCGCCGCGCTGACCGCCGTCCACTCCGTCGACCCCGACGTGTACGACACCGGCGGGACCGAGCCGCCGACCGACCGCGCCGAGTACGACGACCGGCCCGTCGTCGAGAGCGTCGACGACGCCGAGCGGCGGGGCGAGCGCCTGCTGGACGACGCGGTCGAGCGCGCGGCCGACGCGGGACTGGATATCGACGCCGAGCTGCTGTACGGCGACCCCGTGCGGACGATCCCCGACTTCGCGACGACCGAGGGGTACGACGGCGTCTTCGTCGGCCACCGCGGCCTCTCGGAGGCTCAGGAGCGTGTCCTCGGTAGCGTCGCGAAGGGGATCGTCGAGCGGTCGTCGCTGCCGGTGACCGTTGTCCGCTGAGCTCAGGCGTCCGCCGCGTCGTCCCCGGAGTCGTCGCCGGACGCCCCGTCGGGAGGCGATTCCTCGCCCGCCGACAGCTCGCCGTGTTCGTCGATCTCGCCGCCGACCAGTCGCGTCGAGGAGATGCGTTCGCCGTCGGCCGCGCGGACGAACGGGACGACGAACCCCTCCATCGGGGCGAGGTTCCGCCGGACCCGCTCGGCGTTGATGTCGGCGATCTCGTGGGCCGTCTCCGGGGAGACGACCAGCGCGTCGAGGGTCGGTTCCGTCGATGCGATGCCGTGTTCGTCGTGTAACTCCCGGATCTCCACGTCGCGGCCCCACTCGTCTACCCGGTCGAGTTCGACGCGGAGCCGTTCGCGGCGGTCGGCGAAGTCGGGGACCGGGCGCTCGCGCTTGCCCCGGGCGAACTCGTCGCTCGTCAGCGCGACGAGGACGCCTTCGTCGCCGCGTTCGAGCGCTTTCCGGAAGAGCGCGCGGTGTCCGTCGTGGATCGGTCCGAACGTGCCGGCGACTGCGACGCGCATACCCGCACCTGGGGCGGACGGGAGAAGTGTCTCACGGGTGGATACGCAACCCGACTGCCGCGACCCGAGGTCGGGCGGCGCCGCGGGCCGCCGGGCGGACGGCTACCCCCCGACGAGCGCACCGGGCGCGACGACGGTGTCGGCGACCCGTTCGAGTTCGCGCCGGACCCGGCCCGGGCGGCGTCGACCGGCGAGCACGACCGCGTCGGCGTCGATCTCGGCGGCGTAGGCGGGCAGCTCCTCGTTGGGACGGCCGTGACAGCACCGGGTCCGGACGACGATATCGCGCTCGCGGCCCCGCCGGTCGACGGCGGCGAGCAGCTCGTGGCCCGCGTCCTCGGCGTCGTCGACGAAGATCTCGGCGCTCGACAGCGCCGGCTCGCCGTAGCGCCCCGTGTCGACGACGTACAGCGCGTGAACCGTGGCGCCCGTCCGCTCGGCCGACGCCAGCGCGTGGTTGATCGCCCGGTCGGTCGCCTCGGCCCGGTCGGTCGTCTCCGCCCCGTCCCCCTCGGTCGCGCTCCCGTCGAGCGAGAGCAGGATGCGCTCGGTCATCGATCGGAGGGAGTCGGATCGGCGGTAAATAACTGCGAGACGGTTCGTACGCCGATGGATCGGTAGTCGTCACCATACGACAGGGGTAGGCTTTACTTGTCCGCTCGGCTAGCCGCGGTATGGCGACGCTCGACGACCCCGTCTCTATCGGCGGGGTCGACCTGCCGAACCGCCTCTACCGCGCGCCGCTGCTGGAGTGCGCCGGTAACGGCCCCGGCGCCGTCGACACCCTCGTCGACGAGCTCGAACCCACGGCCGCGTCGGGCGTGGGCCTGATATTCCAGGGCGCCAGCGTCGTCACCGCCGAGAGCGGCTGTGCCGCGCCGAACATGACCCGCTTTCACGACCCCGCGTTCGTCGACCGCTGTGCCCGACTCACCGAGGCCGTCCACGACCGCGGCGGCCGGATCTTCGTCCAGCTGGGCCACGGCGGCCTGCGCAGCCTCGCCGTCTGGCACGCCGAACACCGCGCCCGGAACCCCGACCACGAGGAACTGGCCGTCTCGCGGCCGCCACCGCAGTTGCGCGCGCTCGACCGGCTTGGACTCGTGGACTTCCATCCCCGGGTCATGTCGACCGCGGAGGTGTACGACCTGGCCGAGCGGTTCGGGGAGGCAGCGGGCTACGCCGCCGACGCGGGCTACGACGGGATCCACATCTCCGGGGCGAACATGGGGGTCGTCCAGCAGTTCCTGTCGCCGTTCTACAACCGCCGCGACGACGAGTTCGGGACGCGCTCGGGAGAACCGCCGGGCAGCGGCGGCGTGGCCTTCCTCGAAGCGGTCCACGACGCCGTCCGCGAGCACGCCGGCGATATCCCGCTGGTGACGAAGGTGCCCGCCGAGACCGCCGCGCCCCGGTTCGTCCGCCGCCGGCTCTCGCGGACGGACGCGATCGGTATTTGCGAACGGGTAGCCGAGACAGGCTACGACGCCGTCGTTCCCGTGGAGGTCTCGACGTTCTGGGACATGAGCGTCGTGCGCGGTGCTTACCCCGAGCGGGCCTGGGAGCACGCCGACCTCCAGTCGGGTTACGCCGCGGCGCTGGGGAGCCCGCTGAAGGCGAGGGTGGTCGCCGCGCTGAATCGCCTGCAGAGCCGACGCTTCCCCCAGGAGCCCGGCTGGAACGCCGCCCTTTGTCGGCGCGTGCGCCGCCGGGTGGACGTGCCCGTCCTCTGCGAGGGCGGGATCCGCGAGCGCGAGACGTGCGAGGGCTTGCTCGGCGGCGGGGCCGACGGCGAACCCGCCTGCGATCTGGTGGGGATGGGCCGGCCGTTCTACGCCGAGCCGCGGCTGGGGGCGCGGCTGCTCGGCGAGTCGGTGTCGGGCGACGGCGCGCGTGCGCTCTGCGAGAGCTGCAACAACTGCACCGTCCCGCAGGTGACCGGCGCGCCCGGTCTCTGTCGGACTCCGTCGGTGGTGCGCGAGCGCGCTCGACTCGAAACGGAGGGCGTCTACGAGCGCGGGGAGTGAGCGTCGGCTGGCGGTGTCGGGCGGCGGGAGAACGGGAAAGCGGGAGAACGCGGCTACGACTTATTCGTCGTCGGGGAGTTCGTCGACGAGGACGACGGCCTCGCCGTCGATGATGGTCTCGCCGTCGTCGACGACGCGGGTGGTCAGGCGGTACTGGTCGTCGCCCAGGTCCTCGACGATCTCGCAGACCGCGGTGAGCCGATCCCCGAGGCGGACGGGGTTGTGGAACTCGAGATCCTGGGAGAGGTAGATCGTGAGGCCGGGCAGGCGCGCGAGCCCGGCGGAGATGAGGCCGCCGACGAGCGTCCCGTGGGCGATGCGGCCCCGGAAGCGAGTCTTGCTCGCGAACTCGTCGTCGAGGTGCAGCGGGTTGGTGTCACCGCTCGCGGCCGCAAAGGACTGCACGTCGCGGTCGGAGATGGTCTTGGTGAACTCGACGCGGTCGCCGACGCCCAGCTGCCCGCGGTCGTGTTCTGTCAGCTCGACGTGCCACTCGGGGAGGTCCTCGTCGGCCTCGATGCGGTCGACGGCCGCCGGCCCCTCGTCGTCGTCCGACGGCGTGACGCCGAAGGCCGCGAACGCCGCCCGGTTGGCCGCGACCACGCTGTTGAACATGTGCGACGACGTCTCCGCCCACGTGTCCAGCAGCGCGTTTCGGTGCGGTTGAGAACTCATCGATACCCGCGTTTGGGTTTGATGCTATTAAAACGTAGTGGTACGGTACGGGCGATATCGCGACAGAAACGGCTTCTCGGCCCGCTACGCGGGATACGCGGCGCTTACTCGCGGCGGATTTCGCGGTGACCGAAACCGGGGCCTGCCGGCCCGACTACCCCGGTGCCACCCGGCCGGTAGCTCCGGGCTACCGCTCCCACACGCCGCCGTCGTCCACCCCACCCGGTCCGGTCGCGGCTCGGCCGACGCCCGCTCCGGCCGCTCCGACGCCTCCGGACCCGTCCGGTTCGAGGGATTGATCCATCGTGTGGTATCGAATGGTATCAAATGGTATTGAGCGCAATCCTTATGTAACTGAGGGGTGTACGTATCGTTGACCGATGACCGACGAGAGCGACGGTCCGACGTGGCCGCCGATGTTCAGCGGGATGCAGGAGATGAGCGAGCAGGCGATGGAGACCCAGCAGGAGATGCTGAGTCAGATGATGCAGGCCGGCGCGGGCGGGCTGGACATGAACCAGCTCGGCGCGATGAGTCAGACGGCGACGTTCAAGACGCGCGTCCAGTCGGGCGGACGGATCTCTATTCCCGACGCCGAGCGCGAGGCGCTGGACATCGAAGAGGGCGACATCGTTCAGACCGTCGTCATCCCGGTCAAGCGGAACAGAGAGTGATACACATGGCATACACGACCCCCATCACCACGGCGTTCGAGATGCAGCGCGCGACGATCGAGCAGAGCCAGAAGGCCTTCGAGCAGACGCTACAGTTCCAGCAGACGATGAACGAGGCCGTCGTCGACAGTTTCGACAGTCAGGAGTCGGCCCAGCGTCGCGGCGTCGAGCTGACCCAGACGCTGGTCCACAGCTACCTCGACGTGATCGAGTCCTCGCTGCCCGGCGCCGCCGGCACCGTCGACGAGATGCGCGCGGCCGTCGACGAGCAGTACGACTTCCTGCTGGAGAACCACGCCGAGGTCTTCGAGACCGTCGCCGGCGAGTACGAGGAGGGCATCGACGCCTACGACGAGCTGACGGGCGACTACGTCGAGGCCGTCGACGAGCAGGTCGAGATGCTGGTCGAGGCCCACGAGGAGCTCGAAGCGCAGTCGGTCGACGTGGCCGAGGAGTGGGGCGACCAGCTGGAGACGCTCCAGGACCAGGTCGAGGACCTGCAGGACCAGGTCAGCGACGTGCAGGAGCGGGCCGCCGCCGCCGTCGACGCGTAGGAACACGGTTTTTTCTTTCAGTACACAGGACATACACCCATGAGCAACACAAACGAGATGCAGGAGCAGTGGACCGAGATGGTCGAGGAGATGAACGACGCGGTCGCCGACTCCCTCGAACAGAACATGAAGGCCCAGGCCGCCTTCGTCGAGTCGTGGGCCGAGGCCGTCGAGGACTCCGTGCCCGAGGAGGACGCGATGGCCGAGGGGATCCAGGGGTACAACCGCGCCTACGAGGTGTGGATGGACGCCGCCGAGCAGATGTTCGAGCGGACCACCGACGCCGCCCAGGGCGAGGACGTGGCCCCCTCCGAGTACCGGGACATCTGGCTGCAGTCGGCCAACGAGGCGTTCAAGGAGGTCATGTCGACCAGCGCCTTCGCCGCCGCCAACGGCCAGCTCGTCGAGCGCATGATGGAGATGCGCCGCGAGGCCGACGACGTGAGCCAGGAGACCATCTCACAGCTCGGCTTCCCGACCCGCGACGACATGGACGAGGTCGGCGAGCGACTCGTCGAACTGGAGCGGCGCCAGCACGAGGTCGAGGAGAAGCTCGACCGCATCCTCGACCACCTGGAGGAGTAACATGGCCAGCGAACGCGCCGACCCCTTCAACCCCATCTCGCTCGCGCTCGACGCCCAGCGCACCGCGCTGGAGACGATGACCGACGCGACCGAGCAGAACGCCGAACTCCCCGAGGCGCTGGCGACCGTCGAGACCGTCGACGTGGGCCAGACCCCCAGCGAGGTCGTCTACCGGGAGAACAAGCTCGAACTGCTCCACTACAAACCGGAGGAGGCCGGCATCGAACCCGACGAGACCCACGACGTGCCGATCCTCATCGTCTACGCGCTGATCAACAAGCCGTACATCCTCGACCTCCAGGAGGAACGCTCCGTCGTGCGTCGCCTCCTGGAGGCGGGTCACGACGTGTACCTCATCGACTGGAACGAGCCCTCGCGGATGGACCAGCACCTCACGCTGGACGACTACGTCAACCGCTACATCGAGAACTGCGTCGACGAAGTGCGCGAGCGGTCCGGTCAGGACAAGATCAACATCCTCGGCTACTGCATGGGCGGCACGATGTCGGCCATGTACGCGGCGCTGCACCCCGAGAAGGTCAACGCCCTGGGCCTGATGGCCGCGGGCCTCTGTTTCCAGGGGACCGGCGGCGTCCTCGAACAGTGGGGCTCCGACGAGTACTACGACCCCGAGGACGTGACGGAGACGTTCGGGAACGTCCCGGCGGAGTTCCTCGACGTGGGCTTCGCGCTGATGGACCCGGTCGACAACTACGTCTCGAAGTACGTCCGCTTCTACGAGAACCTCGACAACGAGGACTTCGTCGAGAACTTCGGCCGCATGGAGCGGTGGCTCTCCGAGGGCATCGACGTGGCCGGCGAGGCCTACGACCAGTTCCTCACCGACCTCTACCAGGAGAACAAGCTCTACCACAACGAGATGGAGCTCGACGGGGTCCACGTCGACGTCGAGGAGATCGACATGCCCGTCCTGCAGATCATGGGCGAGTACGACCACCTCATCCCCGCCGACGCCTCCAAGCCGTTCAACGAGGTCGTCGGATCGGACGACGTGACCACCATCGAGTACGCCACCGGCCACATCGGCCTCTCCGTATCGTCGTCCTCGCACGAGGAGGTCTGGCCCGAGGTCTGCGAGTGGTACGCCGACCGCGCCCCGGCGACCGACGAGGAGGAAGCCGAGGCCGCCGACGACGCGGCCGAACCCGACGACGTGACCGCCGCCGAGGAGGCCGCGGAGGAGGACGCCGCCGAGGACGGCCCCGCAGCCGAGGAGGAGGCCATCGCCGATACGACCGCCGAGGACGAGCCGGACAGTCCCGACGTGGACACCGTCGACGGCGTCGGCCCGACCTACGCCGACCGCCTGCGCGACGCCGGCATCGCAACCGTCGCCGACATGCTCGCCAGCGAGCCCGAGGAAGTCGCCGACATCACCGGTGCGTCGGTCTCGCGCGTCGAAGACTGGTTCGAGCAGGTCGAGTAGGTCGTCGCTCTCGGTTCCGTTTTCCGTGTCCAGTTCGGGCAGTCCCGTTCAGACGAAGTCGATGTCGAGTAGCTCGTCGATCCCGTCGACGTCGAAGTCGGAGTCGGCGACTGCGAGGGGCTCTCCGAGGCGTCTCGCCGTTCCGGCGACGAACGCGTCGCGAGCGGCGAGCAGGTCGCCGCTTTCGTGGAGTTGGTTCTGTAGTTCCGCGGCCGCACGTGCGATCCCGGACGGGTCCTCGACGACGGCGAGCCAGTCGAGCGCGTCATCGATGGCGTCGAAGTCCGGCGGACCGGACTTGAACAGTTCGCCCTGATACACCTCGAACAGCACCAGTTGCGGTGCGACCGCACGCCGGTTCTGCTGGTGCTCGACGTAGTCGACCGCCGCGGACTCACCGTCGAGGTAGTCGATGACGACGCTGCTGTCGTAGACGGTCATCGCTCGCCGACGCCGCGTTTCATCTCTCGTCTCGCCTCGCGCGCCTTCTCGGCGGCGTCGGTACCCTCCCAGAGCCCGGCGCCCTCCCGGACCCGCTCCCGTCGGTCCGCGATGAGTCGCGAGAGCACGTCGTCGAACGTCTCGTCGTCGCCTTTCAGCGCGGCGAGCGCCGCGTGCGTCTCCTCGTCGACGCGGATGCTCTTGCTCATGTCCGTTCGTATACAGTCCCGTATACAAGGTAGTTACGCCGGACGCGTCCGCTCGCAGACGGGAGCAGTTTTGACGGTTCCACGCGCCAGCATCGTCTATGCGAGTCAGCGTCATCGGCGGCGGACGGGTCACCGACGAGGAAGCAGCCACCGCCGAAACGCTCGGCCGGGAACTCGCCGAGCGGGGTCACGAGGTGGTCTGCGGCGGCCTCGGCGGCGTGATGGAGGCGGTCTGTCGCGGCGCGAGCGAGGCCGGCGGGTCGACGATCGGTATCCTCCCCACGGAGCGCCGCGCGGACGCCAACGAATACGTCGACACGGCTATCGCGACCGGGATGGGCAACGCCCGGAACGTCCTCGTCGCGATGAACGGCGACGCCGTGGTCGCCGTCGACGGCGGCACCGGGACGCTCTCGGAACTCGGTCACGCGCTCGATTTCGGCAAGCCGGTCGCCGGTATCGGCACCCATCGGATCGAGGGGGTCGGCGGGATCGACCACGTCGAGACCCCGGCGGAAGCGGTCGAGTCGGTCGAGCGGCGGGTCTAGGGGACGATAGTGAGATGGCGGTGGACGGCCGCGACCGCCGGTCAGAAGGCGCCGAGTTCGACCAGCGTCTCGTCGACGGCCTCGGGCGTCGCGCGAGCGAGCGCGGCGAACTCGATGTAGTACCTGGCCCGGTCGCCCACGGCGGCCTGCTGGAGGGTCACCTGGTCCCACTCGCGCAGGGACGCGTCGGTGGTGGCCATCCGCGCGACCGGATAGGCGAGCAGGTCCCGCGCCAGCCGGCGCTCCTCGCTCTCGGCCAGCGCCGTCTCGACGGCGTCGACGGCCTCGTCGCGGCGCTCGCGCAGGTCCGCGGCGCTGTCGACGCCGAGTTCGTCGCCTTGACTTACCCGGTCGCGCAGCGTCTCGAAGGCGTCGGCCGTCGCGAGCCCGTGGTAGCGCGCGAGCACGTCCGAGGCCGGGTCCGCCGTCGCCTCGCGGTCGGCGAAGTAGTGGGCGTCGGCGTGGAGCTGTCGGAGCGCGGACTCGACCGCCCGGCCGGCGCCCTCGGTGTCGGTCCCGACCAGTTCGGCCGCGTCGGCGTCCGGTCCCGGGAACTCCGCGACCCCCGACCGGAGTGTCTCCGTCAGACCGTCGCGAGCGTCGACGAACGTCGCCTCCAGCGACGAGGGGTCGGTCAGCGACCCGGTGAACCGCTCGTCGACCTGCCGGGCGTCGGCCAGCCGCGCCCGTCCCTCCGCTATCGCCCCGGCGCGCTTGCCGACGGCCCGCGCGTCTGGCAACTGCTCCGCCTCGGCGTCGGCGGCGGTCGGCGCGTCCGACGACGCCGGCTCGTAGTCGTCCCACTCGGGCGTGGCGTCGTCGCCCGCCCGCTCGGCCAGCGATCCGACGATCGAGTGGACGAGCAGCGCCCGAACGGGGTCGGCGGGGTCGCCGACGAGCGGGCGGTCCTCGCGGAACGCGTCGACCCGGCGTTCGAGCGTCAGCGCCCGCGAGCGCACCGCCCCGCGCGTCAGCTCGTCGGTCGCAAAGGCCCACGTGCTCGCGGCGCGCTCGGCCGACGAGCGCGCGTCGCCGAGTTCGCCGAGTCGCTCCCGGGCCGTCTCGGCGTCGTCCGCAGCCGACAGGTTCTCGCGGGCGCGCTCGACGCTCCGCCGGACCGTCGCCCGCGTCGTCTCGTCGGGCGGCCCCGTCGACGGAACCGGGTCGGGCAGTTCGCCGAGCGTCGACCGGACCGCCCGCTGGGAGTCGGCGAAGTGCGACGCGGCAACGAGGACGGGGAACGGCTCGGTCACCGTCGGGAGCGACCCC
Source organism: Halosimplex pelagicum (assembly GCF_013415905.1). Taxonomy (GTDB): domain Archaea; phylum Halobacteriota; class Halobacteria; order Halobacteriales; family Haloarculaceae; genus Halosimplex; species Halosimplex pelagicum. The sequence continues at coordinate 1,572,543 of NZ_CP058909.1, forward strand.
GAGACGGCCGTCGCGACCGCCGTCGCGTCCAGCGGCGTCGGCTCCGCCTCCCCGCCGGCGCCGAAGCCGCCACAGCACCCCAGCGCCGTCACTCCCGCGACCGCTAGCAGTCGCCGCCGCGTTAGTCCGTCCATTGACACGAATGCCGAGGTCGTGGCGCGGTAAATGTCTCGTGGTCGCGGACGGAGCGACGGCGGTGGCGACCGCGCCGGCGACGGCGGATCACTCGGCGTCGAGCGCGGCCAGCGTCTCGTCGACGGCCTCGGGCACGGCGCCGGCGATCACCTCGATCTGGAGGTAGAGACCGATGTCCTCGACGACCCACTCGAGTTCGACCGGATCGTCGTCGGTCTGTCGGTCGAGATTGCGGGCCGCGTAGTCGAACAAGCCCGCGAGCGTGGCCAGCTCCGTCCGCGCCAGCCACTCGTCGGCGCTCTCGGCCAGCGCGTCCTCGACGGCCGTCACGGCCGCCCGCCGCAACTCCTCGACGGCCTCGGCGCTCTCGACCGTCCGGTGCTCGTCGGCGGCGATCCGGTCCCGGAGCGTCTCGAAGGCGCCGATCTGGGCCAGCGTCTCGACCTGCCACAGGACCGTCCCGGGGAGTTCGGTCTCGGGGACGAACTCCCCCTCGTAAGGCAGTTCGCCGTGCAGTTCGCGCAGCGCCGTGCCCGCGACCGTCCCCTCCAGATCGCCGCCGCCATCGACGAGATCCGGGAGCTCCGCGTGTTCGGTGGGCTTGCCCTCCATCCGCGAGTCGATCGTCCCGGCCAGCGAGTCGCCGGCGTCGCTGAACGTCGCCTCCAGCGACCGGGCGTCGGACAGCGACGCGGTGAACCGCTCGCCGACGTGGCGGGCGTCGGCGAGCGCGGCGCGAGCCTGCTCGACTTCGCTCGCGCGCTCGCCGACGGTGATCGGGGTGACGGGCGAGGAGTCCTCGCCGGGTCGACTCCGGTTCAGCAGGCGGTCGGCCTCCCGGACCCACTGCTCGACGAGCGCGTGGACGACGACCGCGCGAACGGGATCCTCGCCCACGTACTCCCAGCCGTCGCGGAACCGGCGGATGTCTTCCCGGACCGACCCCCGCTCCGAGCGCACGTCGGCGGCGGTCAGTTCGTCCCCGATGGCCGCCCAGGCGGCCTCGACCGCGCGGGCGGGCCCGCGAGCGTGGGCGAGCAGGCTCAGCCGCTCGCGGGTGCTACTCGCCCGGACCGCTTCGGCGAGGTGTTCGCGGGCGTGCTCGGCGTGGTCGGTTATCTCCCGTCGCATCGCGCCGTTGGGGAGGTCCTCGGCGGTCAGCGGCAGCGGCGCCGCCGCGAGCATCGCGTGGGCGCGCTCCCGGGAGTCGGCGACGTGCGCGTCGGCCACGTCGACGGGCAGCGGGTGAGCGACCGCCGGGGCGTCCCCCTCGGCGATCCGGGCGACCGCCGCCCCGTCGAGTTTCACGGGCCCCGGCTTCAGCGGGTTAGACAGGGCGCCACAGCCGGCCAGCAGCGTCGCGCCGCCGAGCGCGAGCGCGCCGCGACGGGTGAGGCGCCCGTCGTCGGACCCCGACCGGTCGTCAGTCATCGAGACCCTCCGTCGGTGTCGACCGGCGCGTCCGTGTTGGTCGGGGACCGGTTCCCGATGCGGTCGCCGATCGGGGCCGAGGCGTCGGCCGAGCGCCCTCTCGCATCGGGAAGCAGGCCCCGTTGGCGACGCCGGTCGACCCCATCTCGAACTCGGCCGGGTCGAACGCGACCGGGAGGCGGGCGAGCGTGACGTGGGCGTCGCGCTCGCCGCTCTCGCAGGCCACGTCGGCGTCGCGGAGAAATCGGCCGTATCGGGGCTCGACCTCGCCGTCCGCCCAGGTGACGTGACAGAGGACCAGCCGGTAACACTCCTCGACCGGACGGGACTGGACCAGCAGCGTCTCGCTGTCGAAGTCGGTCTCGGCGACGAACCGCCGGGCAGTCTCGGCGCCGACCGAGATCTCGGTCTCGGTCGCGCGGTCGGCGACGACGAACGTCTCCGCGGTCGCCTCGTCGGCGATCAGGCCTTCCCGCGTGCGGTCCGACGGGTCGACGGTGCCGCCGTCGGTCGGTCTGTCGTCTGGCTCGGGGACGAACCAGGCGAGCGGGTCGTCGTAGTCGATGTCGGCCGCGCGGAGGGTGACGGACTCGGGGTCGACGACGCGGTCGTCGCCGGCGGTGGGGACCGGCGGCGTCGGCGAGCCGACGGGCGTGCCGGCGTCGCCGCGGCCGGCGTCGGTGTCGCCGTCGGGACAGCCGGCCAGCCCGGCGGCCAGTCCGACCGCTGCCTGGAGGGCGCGGCGGCGGGTGAGTCGGGGCATCGGTCCCAGTATCGGCGCTCGGCGGTAAGTATCTCGTGGCTCGCATTTCCCGAGTGCCGCACGTTCAAGTACCGGGGCGGCCGAACGAGGTGGTATGTCCGGCTCCGAACTCGCGGCTCGCGTCCGGGAGGCACAGGCGGTCGACCGCGAGGCGTTCGACCGGCGGGCCGCCGAGGAGGCCGAGCGGCTCAAAGCCGAGGTGCGCGACGGCACCTTCGACAACACGGAGGCCATCGTCGGCCTCGAACTCGAACTGTACGCCGTCGACGCCCGCTCGGGGTCGCTCCGGCGGGTCCCTCGCGGCCTGCTCGACCTGATCGGCTTCGAGAAGGAACTCGGGCTGCACAACGCCGAGATGCAGACCAGCCCGCAGCCGCTCAACGAACACGGCCTCGTCGCCCAGGAACAGGAGCTCAAGGCCAACCTCGCGCCCGCCCTGAATCGGACCGGTCGCGACGACATCCGCCTGGTCAGCGACGGCATGTGGACCGTCCCGCCCACCGGCGAGACCGCCACCGACTACCTCTGTGACTCGGTCGAGCAGGACGGCGTCCGCATCGCGACTAACATGTCCGACGCCGCTCGCTACCACACGATGGCCAACACGGACTATCCGACGGGGATGCGCGTCGAGGCGCCCCACGTCTCGCTGTCGGCCGACACCGTCATGCCCGAGAGCCTCATCACCTCCATCCAGCCGCACTACCAGATCCCCCACGCGCCCGACCTGCCCGAGTACTTCCGCTACGCCCTGCGGGTGGCGGGGCCGCTGCTTGCCCTGGGCGTCAACGCCCCCTTCTTCCCGCCCGATCTGTACGACGACGCCGACGGCGAGGAGATCGTCGCCGACGCCTGGCTGGAGAACCGCATCACCGTCTTCGAGGACGTGCTCAACCCCGACGAGGCGGACGCGCCCGACAAAGTCCGGTTCCCACCGGACTTCGACAGCGTCGAGGAAGCCATCGACGACGTCGTCGCCGACGAGACGATCGTCCCGATGGACGTGGAGGCGGGCCAGCGATTCGACGACGCGTTCGTCCACTTCCGGCACAAACACGGCAGCTACTGGCGGTGGATCCGCCCCGTCTTCGACGGCCCCACCGAGCCCCAGGCCAACGCCCGCATCGAGTTTCGCCCGCTGCCCGCCCAGCCGACCGTCCGCGACGCCGTCAGTTTCCAGGCCGTCTTCGCCGGCCTGCTCACCACGCTCACCAGCATCGAACACCCCGTCCGCGCGATGGAGTGGGAGACCGCTCGCGAGAACTTCTACGCCGCCAGCCGCGAGGGGCTCGAGGCCGACCTCACCTGGATCACCGCCGACGGCGAGGAGACGACCGCCCTCGACCGCATCTACGGCGAACTGTTCGAGGCCGCCCGGCAGGGCCTGGAGACCCAGGGGCTCCCGACCGACGCCGCCCGCCGCTACGTCCGGCCGCTGCGCGAGCGGGCCGACCGACGCGTGACTCCCGCCCGCTGGAAACACGACCACGTCGCCGCCGCCGTCGACCAGAACGTGCCCCTCGCCGAGGCCATCTGGGGGATGCAGTCGGCCTACGTCGACCACCAGGAGGAGACGCTGCTGGAGGGCACCTTCGTCGACTGGCTGTGAGCGGTGGCGGCCCGCCGGGCACCGGAACGACGACCGCCGTCGGCGACGAGAGCGGCTACACCGACCGCGCTAGTCGCGTCGTTACGGAGCGAAAATATCGGCAGTCACCGGTCGAGAAACTGTGCGACTTCGTCGTCCGGACCGTTCACGACGCGGACGAACTCACCGGTGTCGATGTCGACCTCGACGGTCCCGTACGTGTTGCGGCGTAGCGGCGTAGTGACGGAAAATCCCCCGTCTTCTTCGGGATGAAATCCCCAACTTCTGTTCGCTCGTTTTCTCCACGTCTGCTCGCCGGTCTCGTCGAACCCGAACAGCATCGTGCTCGAGAGAGTGCTTCGGCTATCCGCTTGCACTACGAGAAGTGTCCGTCCGTCACTCGTCCGGTAGGACTTCGGAAAGAGACCACTCCACCGTTCGGGCTCGTCGAGGTCGTCGATCGACCACTCTGCCGACTGCGAGCCGTTCTCGTCGAACCAGTAGAGACGCCGGGCGGTCTGAACGACCCAGCGCCCATCCGACCGTTCGAACGACTCGACGGGGCGGTCGAACTCGACGACTCGGCCGTCGAAGACGAACTCGTCTCGTCGCCAGGACCGACGACGGTCCCCCGTTTCGGGGTCCAGCTCCACGAACCGATCGCTGTCGGTTTCGACGATGAGTCGGCCGCCACGGTGCGAAATGTCCGCAACGCTCGCATCGTCGGGGAACGATTCGATCTCCCAGCCCGGCGTACAGTCGTCCGTCACTTCGAGCAAAAGCGGGGAGCGGTCGTCCAGGCACGGGCTCGGCTCGGATGCGCCCGTGCCGGTGGACTTCAGCGCGAGGACCAGACCGTCCGGTAGTCGGGCGGTCTCGGTAATCACGCCCGGAACGACCAGTGTGGACTGTCCCGTTCCGACGGTAGCGGAGCCGAGGACATCTATGCAGTGGTCGCTATCGGTTCCCATTATCGGCACCATCGACGTGTGCCCGTAACAGTTTTTGGTTCGGGTTGACAGGCGTCCGATTCGGAGCGGAGACCGGACGTTCTACTTCGGGCGAGTGCGCTGTCGACGACGCCTGCCGGTCAACGAGCGCATTCACCCGTTGCCGGAGAGGCGGTCGAGTCGGGGTCTGCCGCGTCCCACCGATCGTCGAGCGTATCTCCGGTGTCGTCGTTCAGTTCGTCGACCTTCCCGAGCGGGACCCATTCGGCGTCGTTATCGAACGGCCAGTCGGACGAGGAGGGGCGCTCCAGAATCTCGTACTGGGTAACGCCGCCGTCGAGCCTGCCATCGTACTGAGCGGTAACCGCATCGTCGTCGAGGCCGGGGTAGTCGTCGGCCTGGAATCCGCCCGCATAGCTCACTCTGATCGGGAGGTCGTAACTTCCCCGGACGTACACCTTCGCGACGCAATCGTAATCACCCCAACCGCTCGCGACATCCTCGTTTACCAGGCTGTTGTTCCAGAGCGCGAATCGATCGATGATCGATTCCATGTCGTACCCGCGGACTGCGTCCCTGCGTGCGACCCAGCGGCCCGTGACGTACTCGTCGGGATCGTACACACTCACGAATTGGTCGGCGTGATCCGTCGTGAGTTCGGTGACGATCCCCGGCTCTCTGTGCGAGTCGACCCCACCGTAGGTCGTGTGCTCCGCGTCGTTCGTGTACTGCGCGGTCATGAACCGCTGGATGTCGTGCTCCTCGGCGAGACTCATGCCGTTGCCGTTCTCGTCGCGCAGGAGGTAATCGAGCGCGTTCTCGATGTTCTCGTGGTCGTAGCGGGTCAGGACGATCGTGTCCCGCCAGGTGTCGGCGACGTCGTCGTCCTCCCCGTGGCCCGGTTCGTCGCCCTTGATGAAGTCGGCGTAGCGATCCTTGTACCGGTCGTTGGGCAACTGACAGAACTGCTCTTCCCAGAGGCGGTTCTGAAGCGAGTCCGACAGCCCGTCGTACCAATTCTCTGCATCGCTGTCCTCCTCCAGTTTCTCGACCAGGTCCTCCTCCTCGCAGTTGTCCGGCCCGGGCGCGTCGAACTCGAACTCGCCGTCGTCGTCGTCCCACTCCAGGGGCACGTCGCTGACCGTGTCACTCCCCGGCACGTAGTCCGCTAGCGACGCCTTGACCGTTCCGCCGCCGTCGATATTGCTACACTCGCCCGCGTTGATCGCACCGGGGTTGAACCCCGGCCCGACGTGGCTCCACGTCGCCGAGCACATGTCCTGCCACGGTTTGCTGGTGGAACTGCCCTTGATCGTCCAGTCGTCACCCACACCGTACCGGGGTTTCGGATACACCGTCCCGCCGGGGACCGGAATGACGACCGCCGTCGACGCCGAGAAGTTGATCGGGTCGACCTGCCCGACACGCCGCTCCTGCCCGGCGATCTCCAGATCGACCGGCATCGCCTGGCGAACGTAGGTCGTCGTCTTGGGCGAGGCCGGCGCGCTGTTGTCTGCCGTCACCTCGAAGCGCCCGTACTCGCCTTTCACCTGGACGTTCCAGTGATCCACGGAGAGGTACCAGTAGGTCGGCCAGGGCACGATCGGTACGCCGGGGTAGCCGAACGTGTTGTGCTTCCTGACGGCCATCGGGACGTGCTGGGTGTCGCCCGCCTCGGTCACGGTCGCGTAACTCGGCCGCACCGCCGGCACGGTCGCCCGCGAGACGGGGCCGGTCGTCAGGTACGTCGGCGAGGCGTCGACCGTGTAGCGGATGTCGCCCAGCAGGTCCGTGTCGGACATCGTCCCCGGACTGTACAGCGGTCCCGACCCGTCGATCTGGTTCGACGCGAACTCGAGCCCCTCGTTCATCACGTTCGTCACGCCGTCGACCTTGCTCGAAATCTCCTCGTTCACGTCGCCGGAGGACTCCGAGCGGGCGCTCTCGACGCGGTCGACCCACCGATGGACCGCGTCGACGTACTCCATGCGCGCCTCCGCGATGGCCTTCTCGCGGGCGCTGTCGTAGGTCCCCGACGTGTCGTAGTAGACGTGGTGGGACGTGTTGGTGCGCTCGCGCAGCGGGCCGAACACGTCCTTCCCGGTCGCCATCTCCGTCGGCGAGACGTTCAGGTCCGAGACGGGCTGGGGCGGCGCCGACTCGTCGCCGACCACGTGGTCGTGGAGGCTGACCACCTCGTCTTCGAGCGTGGTCTGGAGGTCCGAGCGCTCGCTCACCGAGAGGAACGTGTCGGAGTTCAGCGTCGTAATACCGGACATCTGGTCGGAGACGGCCGATTCGAGGTCGCCGGCGCTCTCGATCGACCCCGTCGAGATGGCGTCCCCGAAGTTGCCGTCCGGATCGCTCGGGTCGACGTTCAGTCCCCCGCGGATCGACTCGGCGATGGCCTCCTCGAAGTTCGGGCTCGACCCGGTGTAGGCGCCGTCGGTCCCGTTGTGCGAGACGTTGATATCGGGGTCGTCGCTGTAGGTCCCGCTGACGGTCACGTCCACCTCCCAGGTGACGCGCTCGTAGTCGGTCTGGTCCTCGAACTCGTAACACGGACCGGTCGGCGTGGCGGTGCTCGACCCCGACCCCGACGAACACGGCTCCTCGCGCTTGTACTCGTCCGTCTCTTTCAGGACGTTCGTCACCTCGACGTTGAACTCGTGGAGGTCGCGGGTCCGCGCCGTCGACTCGTCCCAGACCTCGGTGTGGTCGACGGTGACGTCGGCGGTGCGGTCGACTTTGACGCTCCCGTCGTCGGAGAGCGACCAGCCGCTCCCGGACGGTGCGGACGCCTCGGGCATCTCCCCGGAGACCTTCGCGGCGCCGCTAGTGGTCGTGGAGACGGAGTAGGAGTAGATCCGGTCGATCAGCCGCTCGAAGGTGTTGCGCCCGGAGAAGTCCGACGGGAGGTCCTCGTCGAGTTCGGGCGCCTGGTCCGTTCCGTTGGGGTCCTCTTTCTCGGTGTCGTCGCTGTACTCGGGGTCGTAGTCGACCGGCTGGGCGAGGACCTCGTCGAGCGCCGGCTCGGCGAACTTGTCGATCTCGACGCTGCTCTTCTTGTTGAACGCGCGCTGGGCCTGCCCGCCGATGAACTGGTTGACGACCTCCTGGACGGAGCTGGGCGGGCTGTCCGTCTGCCCGACGAGCATCGACGCCGCCGCACAGAAGTCCTTCGCGTTCAGGCCCGAGACGGCGTTCTTGAGGCCGTACTTGTCCTTCCAACCGTCGGTCGACTTCTCGTCGCCGAGACTGCTCCCCCCGGCGCCCTCGGTGTAGTCGTCGCTGGAGCTACTACTGCCGGGTCCCGAGCGACTGAACGCGCCCGCGTCGTACAGTTTCTCGACGTTTCGGAGGGCCATACAGGCGTACGCCGACCCCATCACGCGCGTGTAGCCCGGGTCCCTCGTCCCGAAGACCTCGCCCTGAACGGCGAAGTTGGCGCTGTTGGCCAGCACCTCGATGTCCTTTTTCATCACCAGTTTGTCGAACGCGTCGGCCTTCCCGGGCGGCGCCATCCGCTCGTAGTAGGCCTTGGCGTACATCAGCGGATAGAGGCGCGCGGCGAACTGCTTGCCGAAGCCGCTGGTCCCGGAGTCGAAAAAGCCCTTCGCGAGCTGGTCCTGATACTTCTGGGTCTTGTGCTGGAGCAACAGGCTCGTCGACGCGACGGAGACGGTGATCGACTCGGTCTCGCTGGCGCGGATCTCCCCCTCCTCGACGACTTCGGTCGTGAGTCCGTCTATCGTCGCGGTGATCGTCCCGTTGCTCAGGTCGTCGGAGACGTCGTCCATCCCCGCCTCGAGGTCGACGCGACCGATCGCCGACTGGATCGACGACTCCGTGTAACTGACCGGCGGGAGCGACGTGCGGGTGACCGACCCGTCGCTCAGTCGCTGGCGGGAGCTGTCCAGTTGCTCCTGAACCTCGAGGTAGGCCCGCAGTTTCAGGTACCGCCGGTAGACTGCGTCGGGGTCGGGGTCGCTGGCGCCGGCCGCCAGCGCTCGGCCGGCCGGCGTGTCCGCGGGGACGGTGACCGGCTTCTGTGCGGCGGCGCTCGCGGCGTCCGAGACCGCCTCCCGGACGACCGACTGGGCGGACGCCTGGGACTGGTCCATCGCGAGTGCGATATCCGTCTGGGTGTCGGCGCCGTCGCGCGACTGTATCACCCCGACGACGGTGGCGCTCGTGATCAACAGCAACACGCCGACGACGGCGAAGGGGATTCGTGCTCTGTCGCTCGTTGCGATCGACAGTGTCTGTGGTCGTCTCGGACTCATTCGTTCCAGGTAGTCACGGTAACGGTCACTTCACCGACCGAGACGGCCGACGCGATGCGTTCGGCGTCCGCGCTCGGGTACTCGTTCGAAAGTTCCACCTCGATCATCGTCGCCAGGTCGGCCTGCAGCTCCGCGTTGGCCGTCGCGGCGTCGGCCTGCGTCCGACTGACCGGGTGGGACCCGACCGCGCCGAACGCGGGGTCGGTCTCGAACTCCGGGTGGTCGACGACCTCGGCCATCCGCTGGTAGCGGTAGACCGCCAGCGCCCGACCGAGCCCGTCGCGCTCGAGCGCGAGCTGGGTCTCCCCGGTGGGGAAGTACCCCTCGACGATGGCCCCGGCGATCAGCTCCGAGACGCCGCTGTACCCGTCGACGCGGAACGCCCGTTCGACGTCCGCCTCGTCCGGCGCGGGCATCTTGCTCGGGACCGTCAGCGTCGCCGTGCTCGTGTCGCCACCGGGGGGCAGGTCGGCGCCCGCCTCCATCCGCCCCCGGATGGCCGAATCGTCGTACGGCGTCCAGACCGCGACGACGTGCGCGTCGCCGCCGGCGCTCGTCAGCGCCTCCCTGACCGCGCCGTCGACGGCCGTCGCGAAGTCCTCACCCGCTCTCGTCAGGTGCGCCAGACCGTCGGGGTCGTACGGGTCGCTGTCGCTCCCGTCGGGGAACTGCGCGTTCGTGACCGCCGCGTCGGCCAGCAACCCCGTCAGCGTCCCGTGGGTCGACCGCTCGTAGTCGTACCCGTCGTCGCTGAAGTGCGACTCGCCGCGGACGGGGTCGAGGGTGTACTCGACCGTCCGGGTCGCCGCCGCGAGCGTCTCGGCCGTCCGGTCGGCCTGGATCGGGTCGTGGGCGGGCTCGTCGTCGGTCAGCTCGACCGCCAGGATCGCGATCGACGCGCTGACCAGCAACAGCGCGAACGTCACGTCGACGACCGTACTGATCGCTCTGCCCTGCCGTCGTCCCGTCACGGGCGACGCCCCCTGACGAACCCGGAGCCCCGAACTCGGCTGCTTCCCCCGAGCGCAGACAACCGAGACAGCATACCCCCATTGGCCTCGTCATGTTACTTAAACGTAACACGGGCTCGGCGGTGGCGAGAGGGACACGCGCAGCCGACGGCCGCTCACTCGTCGTCGATCTGGGCCTCGACGCGGTCTCTGAGGGCGTCGGCGTGTTCCTTGGCCGCCGCGGCGTGGGTCGAGTCCTCCGTCTCGACGAGGCGGTCGATCGACTCGCGCAGCGCGACGAAGTGGTCGGGTTCGCTCTCGAAAAACTCCCCGAGTTGGTCGACGTGCTCCTGGGCCGCCGAGGCGTTGGTCTCGTTGTATCCGACCTCCAGGCCGGCGAGACGGGCGTCTAAGTCCGCTAGTGTCTCCAGCACCCGTTCGTACGGCCCCGGCGCCATGTACGGACTGTTCCTCCCCACGGGATAAAAACTACTGTGGTGGCGGCGACCGACAATCGCCCCACGCCAGCGGGACAAGTCAGTCTCCCAACTCGATCGGTCACTCGACGCGCGCGTCGACGACGACGTGGGCCACGCCCTCGCTGTAGCCCTTGACGCGGCGCGTCTCGAGGATTTCGACCGACCGGTCGCGGTCGGCGGCCGCGTCCCGGAGTCGCTCGACGGGGCGGTCGGGCACCAGCGCCTCCGGCGTCGCCTCGTGCATGTGGACGACGCCGCCGGGCTCTAACGCCCCGAGCGCGCTGTCGAGGTACTCGTGGGCCTCGTAGTAGCCCATCACGATCCGGTCGGCACGCACGTCGGTCGCGGGATCCGTCTGTTCGAGAACGTCGCGACAGTCCGCCCGATACGGCTGGACGCGGTCGGCGACGCCGTTGCGGCGGACGTTCTCCAGCAGGAACTCGAAGGAGGCGGGGTTGCGCTCGACGGCGGTCACCGCCGCGCCCGCGCGGGCCATCGGGACCGCGAAGTAACCGATACCGGCGAACATGTCGACGACGCGCTCGCCTTCGCTCACTTGCTCCCCCATCCGCGCCCGCTCGGCCTTGTTCCCCGGCGAGAACATCACCTCGGCCAGGTCCATCGCGTAGGTGGTGCCGTGCTCGCGGTGGACGGTCTCGGTGTCGCCCTCGCCGGCCAGCACCGTCACGTCGGGCTCGCGGTGGGCGCCGGTGATCGGGCCGCGGGCCAGCACCGTGTCGGCGGCGCCGTGCAGGTCCAGCAGCGCCTCGCCGAGTTCCGCGGGCCGTGGCGCGTCGCCGGCGTCGACGAGGACGACCGTCCCCAGCACGGCCCAGGAGGCGGGCGCCCGGTCGATCTCGTCGTCGGTCCAGCCGCGCTCGCGGAGGTGGTCGGCCAGGTCCCGGAGCCGCGGCTCGCCCACCTGCCGGACGACCTCGCGGTAGTCGACGGCGTCGGGCACCGCCGTCACCGGGAGCGAGACGCTCCCCTCGTCGTACTCGCGGACCGACCGGTCGGCGTCGTAGACCCCCGCCCGCTCCAGGTCGTCGATGACCGCCTCGGCGCGGGGCTTGTCGACGACCACGGCCAGTCGCTCGTCGCGCTCGTCCATCTACTCGCCACCAGACGGTCGACGGCCGAAACGGTTTCGAGTCCGAGCGCCGCCGGACGGGCGACCCGTCGCCGCGATGGGGCGCGGGCGCGGCGCCGCTCAGGTCGATTCGGTCTCGCGGTCGCGACCGGGCACCGAGCGGTCGTCAGCCCGCGACTCCCGCCGCGGGGCCGCCGAGCCGGCGGGGGAGCCGCCCCGATCCTCGACCGGTCGGCCGTCGCCCGCGCCCTCGGCCGCCAGCAGCGCGTCCAGACGGCGCTCGAACTCGGTCTGGTCGATCTCGCCGCGGGCGAACCGCTCGCGGAGCGTCTCGACGGGGTCGTCGCCGTCCGACCGGTCGCCGCTCGCCCCCGAGCCGTCGAGCATCGACGGCAGGTCCACGGTGCGCTCGCCGAGCGAGCCCGGCAGATCCACGGGTGAGAGGTTCAGGACGACCCACACGAGCAGCGCCGTCACCGGCGTCGCCAGCAGCCAGCCCGCCACCGCGACTTCGATCGCGGTCACGATGCCGGCGTTGAACAGTACCAGGAGGACGATCGGCAGCGTCGCGACGGCGATCAGCACCGGCAGGAGCGCGACGAACCGGCGAGTCACGGTCCGCAGCGAACGGAGGGCTTCGAGCATATGTCGGCCAACCGGCCGAACCACGAAAAAAGTTGCCGCTGTCGGGTCAGGAGTTCGGTTCCGGCGGGCGCGATGCCCGGTCAGTCCCCGGTGGCCGCGCCGTCTCTCAGTCCCCGCCGGCGTCGACGGCGTCCTCGGGGAGGACGTGTAGCCCCTCGCGGTGCTTGATCACGGGCACCTCGTCGGCGTCGGTGTCGAAGTAGTCCGGACGGGGGATCGTTTCGGCCGCGTAGGTCTCGGGGTCGAGCACCTGCACGGCGTTCTCGTCCTCGACGGCGACGACGGTGGTCTCGGCGGCGTCCTCGCGAGTGCCCAGGCGGCGCGCGTCGGGGGCGTCGCCCTCCTCGAAGCTCGCCTCGTAGTCCTCGCCGGTGGCGAGTCGGGTGCCCTTGAGGTTGCCCCGGACGCTGCGGACGAGGACGGGGCCGTCGCCGTCCTCGGGGTCGATGACCTCCCCGGCCCTGTAGCGGGGGAGGCGGACGGCGAAGGTCACTCGATACACCTCGTTGCCGTCGCCGTCCTCGGTGACCAGCGTCTCGTAGTCCTCGAAGCTCCCGCCCTGCTGCTCGACGATCCGCTTCGCGATCCCCTGGCCGAGCTGGTTCGTCGAGATCTTCATGTTCAGCCCCTCGTCGACCTCCGAGACCTCCGTCACGAAGGCGTTGCGGTCGCCCGTGGCCTCGCGGGCCTCGACGAACGACTCCGCGGTCTCCTGTGCCCGCTCCATCTCCTCGGCGGTCGGCGTGCGCTCGTCGGCGCGGACCTGCACGATCGCGGCGTAGGAGCCGCCGGCGATCCGACCGCAGCGCTCGCAGGTCTGGCGGGCGATCTTGACGGGGACGACGACCTCCTCGGAGACGAGCGTCCCACGCACTACGCCGGAGAACTGGCAGTGCATCCTGATGTTGTTCTCGTCGACCTGTTCGGGGGCGACCTCCCAGCTCACGTCCGCGGCGTCCAGGTGGACGCCGAGCGCCTCCGAGACTTCCTCGACGGCGATATCGGTGTAGTCCTGGGCGCCCACGTCGACCCAGCGGTTGCCCCGGTGGACGGCGCCGCACTGCGAGCAGACCCGCACGTCGATGCGGTCGGGCGCGTCCACGAGGTCGAACTCCTCGAAGTAACAGTCGTCGCAGAGCACGCTGTCGCCGTCGCGCGACCCCGCCCCGCCCGGCGCCGCCGGCCGGGCGTCGAGGTTCGCCTCGATCTCGTCCCCGCAGCGGGGGCAGAACTCGCCGGAGCGACTCATTGCCCCGTGGTACTGGCCTCGGCCGGTTAAGCGTCGCGTTCCGGGCCGAGCGACGCCGGGCGAGCGACTCGCGCGAGTTCGGCCGCTCTCACCAGGGCTCGTCCTTCGCGCCGATGAGGTAGGCGATGCCGTTCGTGACGACGTGGAGCAGCGGGGTGACGACCAGGACCGTCGCCAGCACCGGAGCCGTGAACGTCGCGGTCACCCACTCGAAGTCGAGGACGGCCGCCAGCGCGAGCGCGCCGACGACGAAGTCCAGCTGGTCGAGCCCGGGGAAGGGTGCGCCGCGCTCGCGGCCGCTGCGCCGCTTGACGAACGAGGCGCCGATGTCGCCGACCATCGCACCCAGCGCCAGCCCGACGGCGGCCGCGAGCGGGAACTCCACCGCGGGGACGCCCAGCAGGTCCGCGATCGGTCCCGACGCGGCGTTCAGGACGAGCGCGAGCGCGACGCCGGCGGCGGTGCCGGCGGCGGTCCCGCGCCAGGTCTTCCCGTCGCCGAGGACGCGCCGACCGCCCCAGGTGCGACCGCCGTCGATGGGGCGGCCGCCGCCGGCCAGCACCGCCGCGTTGTTCGGCACGTACGCGGGCAACATCGCCCACAGCGCCGTCGCGACCACCGTGACCAGGTCCATACCGACGCCGACACCCCCGCGCTTCTTAAGTCGTCGTGGTTCGCGTCGGTGGTCCTCGCCCGCGTCCGGGCACGTCTCGCCCTCGTCGCCGGACGCGACGCCGGTATCCCTTTCACACTGGCGGCAATACTTACCAGCATGCTCCCGCCGATAGCGAGTCGCTTCGTCGCCGGTGAGACGGCCCCGGTCGCGCTGGAACACGCCCGGGAGACCAACGACAGCGGGGTCGGGGTAATCTTGAATCTGCTCGGCGAGCACTACGACGAGCGCGAGCCCGCCGACGCGGACGCCGAGACCTACTGCCGACTGATCGACGACATCGCGCGGACGGACCTGCGGGCGTGCGTCTCGGTCAAACCCTCGCAGCTCGGCCTCGACGTGGGCGAGACGGTGTTCCGGGAGAACCTCGCCCGGGTGGTCGAGCGGGCGGACGAACGCGGGGCGTTCGTCTGGATCGACATGGAGGACCACACGACGACCGATGCGACGCTCGACGCCTTCGAGCGCCACGCGCGGGAGACCGGCGGACGGGTCGGCGTCTGCGTCCAGGCGAACCTCAGGCGCACGCGCGAGGACCTCGAACGGCTGGCCGGCCTCCCGGGGAAGGTCCGGCTGGTGAAAGGCGCCTACGACCCGCCCGCCGAGGTTGCCTACCGCGAGCGGTCGCGGGTGAACGAGTCGTATCGGGACTGTCTCGAATACATGTTCGCGGCGTTCGACGACGGGGTGGCGGTCGGGAGTCACGACCCGGCGATGGTCGCGCTGGCCGAGCGGTTGCACGACGAGCACGGGACCCCCTACGAGGTGCAGATGCTGATGGGCGTCCGCGAGGACGCCCAGCGGGAACTGGCCGCCGACCGCGAGGTGTGGCAGTACGCGCCCTACGGGTCGAAGTGGCTGTCGTACTTCTACCGGCGGGTGCTCGAACGAAAGGAGAACCTCTCCTTCGCGCTGCGGGCGGTCGCGGGCGGGTGACCGCCGGCGCTGGCGAGCGCTTCTCCCGCCGGGTGCCGTTTGCGGGGCGCCGGTCGCCGGGCACCGTTCGCGTCGGTGTTCGTGTCCGCGTCCTGAAGGAACACGCTTACTACGTTCCGGCGGGCAGATACCCGCAGATGAGTTCGGCATCCTGGAAGCGCGACTTCGCCAGCGGCCTGGTGATCCTCGTGCCGTTGCTGGTGACGGCATACATCATCGTCTGGATCTACACGGCGCTGGCGGGCCTTCCGTTGCCGGTTCAGAGCTACAACGTCACGGTCGCCAACGGCGACGTGCCCGTCGGCAGTCCGCTCCGGGTCTTCCTGACGCTGGTCATCTTCGTCCTCGTCGTCTTCTCGCTGGGCTATCTGATGCGGACCACGTTCGGCGACGTCATCGAGGACGGCATCGACCGCGTCATGAACCAGCTCCCCGGGCTCCGTGTCGTCTACAACGCCTCGAAGATGGCCGTCGAGACGGTCGTCTCCGGCGCCGACGAACTGCAGGAGCCGGTCAAGATCGAGACCTGGCAGGGGATGCGGATGACCGCGTTCAAGACCGGACAGACGACCGAGGACGGCCGCGACGTGCTCTTTCTCCCGACCGCGCCGAACATCACCACCGGCTTCGTCGTCGAAGTCGACCCCGACACCTACGAGGAGACCGACGAACGCGTCGAGGAGGCGCTGACGCGCGTGCTCAGCGCCGGGTTCGGCGAGGCCGAACAGACCTCCATCCCCGTCGATGTCGCCGCGGACGGCGACGACGGCGACGACGACGAGACGTAGGAACCCCCACCGGAGACGGGGCGAAGGGGACGACGGACCGGCACGCAGAACGCGAGGACGGGCGACTGTGGCGAGGGCGGCCCGCGGGGCAGTGCGGGCTCAGCTGATGTGTGCGGCGATGTCGGCTTCGGTGATGATCCCGACGGTCTCGCCGTCCTCGACGACGAGGACGGCGTCGTTGTGGTTGAGATAGTCGTTGATCTCGTCGATTGTCGCCTCGGGTTCGACCGTCGCGATGGACTCGCGTTTGAGCTCGTCGACCGGGTAGTCGCCGAGGTTGTCGGTCTCGGACTCCCCGGACCGCTGGCGGATGTCGGAGTGGCCGATCAGCCCGAGCGGCGTCCCGTCGCGGATGACGGGCACCTGCGAGAAGCCGCCCTGGTCCATCAACTTCTCCGTCTCGTGGACGGAGTCGTCGGGCTGGACGCTCACGATCGGCGAGTTCATCAGGTCCTCCGCCCGCAGGATGGCCCCCTCCGCCTCCTGCAGCGCGTTGACGATCCGCCGCAGCGTCGACAGCCGCGGGTCCACGTCGCCGCCCTCGATGCGCGCGATCAGCGGCTGCGATACGTCCGCCCGGTCCGCCAGATCGCTCTGGGTCAACCCCAGCTCGTTCCGCCGCTCCCGCAGGTCCGCCGGCGTCGGTAAATCCATATCCGTGATAACCATGGGTTATATAAAAACCCACCGCCGACGTACGCGGCGGAATTCCGGCTACTCCACGCGTCGACCGGCCGGTTCCGGTCGAGCCGGGTCGGGCGAACATCGGGAGACGGCGGCCGGGTTCGTCGACGGCGTGCGGTGAGCGCGCTCGGGTACTCCCGCGGTACCGCGTTCGGTCGGGCAGTCGCTCGCCCGGGCAGCGACGGGGTGTCGGTTCCGGAGTCTGTAAGTGCGCACGGGTCCCAGCGGAGGGTATGACAGACGACGCGGACGGGGGCGGCTGGGCGTCGCTCTTCTCGGGCGGGAAGGACTCATCGTGGGCGCTGTATCGGGCGCTCGAACGCGGGCTCCCGGTCGAGCGGCTCGTGACCGTCCACCCCGAGGGCGACTCCTACATGTACCACGTGCCGGCGACGCGCCTGGCGGGGCTGGCCGCCGAGAGCATCGGTATCCCGCTGGTCGAGGTCGAACCCGACGACTTCGCCGCGGGCGAGACCACCGACTCCGGGGCGCAGGGCGACGCCGAACTCGAACCCCTGGAGGCCGCGCTCGACGACCTCGCCGACGACCTCCCGGGCGGGCTGGCGGGCGTCACCGCCGGGGCCGTCGAGAGCGAGTATCAGACCTTCCGGATCGAGGCGATGGCCGAGCGGCTCGACGCCGAGGTGTTCGCGCCGCTGTGGCAACGGGACCCCCGGGAACTCGCCGACGCGATGCTGGCGGCGGGCTTCGAGATCCGGATCATCCGCGTCGCCGCCGGCGGCCTCGACGAGTCCTGGCTCGGACGGACCCTCGACGCCGCCGCGCTCGACGAACTGGAAGCCCTCAACGAGAAGTACGGCGTCCACATCCTCGGCGAGGGCGGCGAATTCGAAACCCTGGTCACCGACGGCCCGCACATGGAGCGAGCGATCGAACTGGAGTACGAGACCGAGTGGGACGGGACGAGAGGGACGCTCAAGATCGAAGACGCGCGGCTGGCGTGAGTGTTCGGCGCCGCAGGCGCCGATTCGCCGGACGCGAGCGAACGGAGTGAGCGAGTCGTCCGGTTTTTTCGCCCACGTTTTTGCCGCCCGGGTTCCCCGCAGCGCGCCAGCGGCGCGCGAGGAAACCCGGGCGGGAAAAAGGTGGTGGAGGGAGAACTGCCGCGATGGCGGTCATTCAAGGGTCTTGCCGCCGATCGGGCCCGTGTGAACCGGGAGCGACTGGAGTCGGAACTCGAACGCTTCGAGGGCGACGCGGACGCGCGGCGGGTGGTCGCCCGGCAGGCGCGGGACCTGGCGGACTCGGGGCGGGTCGCCGAGGATCTGGAGTTCGAACTCACCGTCGAGACGGTGCTGGAGAACCTCGCCGACGCGCCGGCGGACCACTCGCTCGTCGAGCGGTGGAACTGGTGGATCGGGTCGCTAGAACTCTCTCACGGCGGCTACGAACGGTTTCAGGTACGGGTGTACTGACCCGCGGCGCCGGTCCAGCCCGAAGCCGGCGCGGGGTCTAGAATACGCTCAGTCCGTGCGACTCTCGTGCGTGCTCGAGAAGCTCGTCTGTGGTTTCGAACTGTTTCCCACAGCTGCACGTGTGATATGTCGGAGTGGCGTCCGACGTGGACTGGCGTGTTGCCATACCAGACTGTTGGCGCCCTACCTTAATAATTGTTTACCCGGTATGTGTTGGCAGGGCATACGACGGGTGCGAACGAACCCCAAACGGGCGGGACGCGTCGACCGGGCGGCGGGCGACGGATACCGAACGGGGCTTCCGGGATCGGTGGAGCTAACCCGGCGAGTGCCGACGGCCCGGACATGACACGCGTCCTGGTGCTCGGGGAGAACACCTTCCCGTTCCACGCCATCGACGAGAAGCGCGACGCCTTCGCGGCCGCGCTGGAGGGGTACGACGTGACGATCACGACCGACCGCGACGCCCTGACCGGCGAGTACGACGTGCTCGTCGACTACCTCACCGACTCGACGCTGTCCGACGAGCAGCTCGACGCGCTGCTGGACCACGTCGAATCGGGCGGCGGCTACGTCGGCGTCCACTGCGCCTCGGACCTCACGTCCGTCGCGGCCGACGACCCCGACGAGGTGCTCGATCACATGGACGAGCCGTTCCCGGAACTGCGCGAGCTGATCGGCGGGCACTTCCTCACCCACCCCGAGGACTCGGAGTTCGGCGTCGACATCGTCGAATCCCATCCCATCACCGAGGGCGTCGACGACTTCACCGTCTTCGACGAGCCCTACCAGGTGGCGGTCGACGACGACCTGCAGGTGCTCGCGACGATGGACCACCCCGACCTCGACGAGTACCCCGTCGTCTGGACCAACGACGAGGAGGGCCGGGTCGCCTACATCTCGCTCGGTCACACCGACGAGGCGCTCGCGCACGACTCGTTCGTGACGCTGCTGCGCAACGCCGTCGACTGGGCCGACGCGAACTGAGCGGCGGCGCGGCCGTCCGGGCCCGCTCCGGCACTCAGTCCGCCGTGTTGACGTAGAGCCCGTAGCGGTAGTACTCCTCGCCGAGGGCGAGGTGCAGTCCGTTCTCGGCACGGGAACCGGTCCCGGAGCCGATGTTCAGCAGGTCGGTCAGCCCCAGGTCCGCGAGCAACTCGCGATACCCCGCCGAGAGCGGCGTCGTCTCCTCGTAGCCGTCGCGGTACAGCATCAGGCGCTGGTCCTCCGTGAGGGCCTCGGGGTCGAGGCGGGCGTCGACCATGTCGCCGTCGAGCGCGCGCTCGAACGCCGCCTCGGAGTCGGCGACCGGGATCGCGACGCCGGTCCGGGCCGGTTCGGCGAACTCGCGGCGCTCGACGGAGACTTCGAGGACGGTCCCGTTGTACTCGACGTGGTCGTGCAGCGGGTCGGGGGCCAGCGCGCTCGACGGCCCCTCGTACCCCCTGCGGTAGACGTAGCCGCCCGCCTCGATCACGTCGCCGGGGGCGGTCCCGCCCATCTCGCGGTGGCGGGCGGCGACGTACGCGATCTTGACCGCGTGCTGGTCCAGCCGGGTCAGGGCCGGAAAGCGGACCCGACCGGGCGGGTCCGACAGCTCGTCGAGTCGACCGACCCACCCCAGCCGCAGGACCGGTCGCTCGATCCGTTCGAGGCCCGTGGTGACGACCCCGAGGCGGTAGTAGGTGCCGTCGCGCTCGACGTACTCGCCGTCGGGGACCGGCCGGTAGCCGTGGGTGGTCGGGCGCTCGCCCGCGACCGCGGCGTCGACGTTTGCCGCGTAGTCGGCGGTCCAGGGACGGGGCTCCTCGGGCGGGTCCCACAGCGCCAGCGGCGCGAGCGACGTGCCGATCCGGTCGGCGTCGAGCGTGTAGGTCAGCTGCTGTTCGCCGGAGAGCCCCTCGACGGCGGCACAGCCCGACAGGGCGGTCCCGGCGGCCAGGCCCGCGGCTGCGAGGAACTCGCGACGCGAAGGGGAGGGCATCGTCGGATATCGACGAGTCCGGGACAAGTGTCTTCGGGTCCGATCCCGGCCGGATCGGGGTCGTCGCGACGGGAGACGATGGTTACAAGCCGCCGCCCGCCGACGCGTCCGACATGGATCCACAGGAGTTCGTCGAGACGGTCCGCGAGGAGTCGGCGACGCCGCTGTCGCGGCTCGGCTCGTCGAAGGCGCTGTACGCCGACACGGAGGGCGAGATGGACGACGACGCGGTGCTGGGGGCCGCGGCCGACCGCGCGCACTTCGCCGCCGAGCGCTTCGACGCCTGGGGCGAGGAGGAGTCCGGTGACGTGAGCGAGCTGTTCGCCGACGCCGCGGCGACCGAGCGCGACCACGCCGAGGCGGCCGCCGACGAGCGCGGCGAGTACGAACCCGGCGACGCCCCGGCGGTCGTCGCCCACCTCGACGGCGTCTCCGGGACCGCCGAGCGACTCGGCGCGTTCGTCGGCTGGGCGCTCGCGGCGGGCAACAACGCCGACCAGGTCGTCGGCTACTTCGTCGGCCAGGCCAGCCCCCGCACCGCGAGCACGTTCCGCGCGTTCGGCGGCGACTACGACGAGTACGTCGAGCGCGCGAGCGAACTGCTCGCCGCCGAAGCCGACGACCCCGACGACGCGGTCGCCGCCGCCGCCGGCGCTATCGAGGCCGACTACGAGGACTACTTCGAGACGCTGGAGGAGCTGGGCGTCAACCCGAAGCCCGTCTGCTAGTTCCCGGTACCCCAGACCACCGTTCGCTCGCCGGTGAACGACCGGACCGCGCGTTCACGTCGTATGAACAACTATTTTCACGATGGGGGTTCACAGGGGTCGTGTGCGACGGGTCCTGGCGATGGCGTTGCTGGGCATGATACTCGTCGCGGGCGTCGGGGCGCTGGGGGCCAAGACCGTGGACGCTCGCGACGGACCTGCGGCGACGCCGGCGGACGAACCGAACGAGCCGTCCCCCCTGGGGAACGGGGACGCGAGCGACGTGCTCGTCGAGAAGCTCGAACAGCTCGGGGTCCCGTCGACCGGCGATACCGCCAACGGGAGCGACGGGACGAGCGGGTCGAACGCGACCGAGGATAGCGATGCCGACCCCGAGACGGGCCCGCCCGCCGTCAGAAACGACACCGCCCGCGTGCTGGACTCCGACGGCGACGGTCTCACCGACGAGCGCGAACGCGAGCTCGGGACCGAGGTGTTCGACCCCGACACCGACGGCGACGGCCTCGTCGACGGCCGCGAGATCGAGCTCAACACCGACCCGCTGAACCCCGACACCGACGGCGACGGCGTCTCGGACGCCAGGGAGCTCCAGCGGGGGACGAGCCCGCGTTCGGTCGACGCCGACGCCGACGGCCTCACCGACGAGCGCGAGCTCGAACTCGGCACCGACCCGTTCGACCCCGACACCGACGACGACGGCCTCGACGACCGGCGCGAACTCGAACTCGGCACCGACCCCACGGTCGCCGATACGGACGGCGACAGGCTCCTCGACGGCTGGGAGTACCGCGGAGAGACGCCGTCGGGCGCCGTCCTCCCCGACAGCGATCCGCTGTCGATGGACCTGTACGTCCAGGTCGACTACGCCCGCGGGGTCGAGCCCGACTCGCCCGCGTTCTACGACTACGTCGAATCCGAGTTCGCGGAGATGCCGGTCCGGGGGCGAACGGACGCCGGCATCGACGTACACGTCCGTGGGGGCGGCCGCGTCAACGAGACCGCCGTCTTCACCGGCGAGAACTTCGCCGAACTCAGGACCGACCTCTACCGCGACCGACTCGGGCCGCGCGCCGGCACCTACCACCAGGTCGTCGTGACCGAGTTCGCCTCCGACGAGGTCGGCTACGGCTCGGTCGGCGGTCAGTTCGCACTGGTCGATGCCGGGGCCGCCGACCGGACCCAGCGCCACGTCGTCGTCCACGAACTGCTCCACAACGTCGTCGGCCGCATCGACTCGCCGGGCGCCTGCCGGAACGACGCCCACCACTACTGCGAGGGCGGCTGGCTCACCCCCACGATCACCCCCGGAGAGGGCGAGTACCTCCCCGGCCCGCTCGCCGACGAGATCGAACACCAGGGCTTCCAGCCCTGACCTCGGCGACAGTTCCGTCGACCGATCGCTACTGCCGCGGCTGCGGTTGCGGCCGCGTCCCCGCGCCCTGTTGGCCCTGCCCCGGCGCCGACAGCCCCGCTTGCGGCGTCACCCCCTCCGGCAGCACGTACCAGAGCCGGTCGTGCGGGACGAACCCCACCTGCTGCGGGTCGTTCGTGTCGTAGCGCTCGCGCTCCTGCTGGTTTTTCGTCCCGTAGAGGACCAGTCCGTACTCGTTGACCTCGTATCTGGCACAGTCGACGACCGTCCCGTCGGTACAGTACACTTGCATTGTCTCCCCGTCGCCGATTGGGCCGCGAGCCGGTTGAACCTGCTGTCGGTCCCGAGACCGCGTTCGATTCGAGTTGCTCGTTTAGGGGTTGTTTCTGGTTATCGTATCGTGAAACGAAGTCGTGCGAGAGTGACCGCACTCGACGGCAAGCATTGAAAGCCCTCGCCGCGCTCGCTAGCTTGCTCGACCGCAGTCGACAGCAGGTGATGAAAGCCCTCGCCGCGCTCGCTAGCTGGTGACTCGACCGCAGTCGACAGCAGGTGATGAAAGCCCTCGCCGCGCTCGCTAGCTTGCTCGACCGCAGTCGACAGCAGGTGATGAAAGCCCTCGCCGCGCTCGCTAGCTGGTGACTCGACCGCAGTCGACAGCAGGTGATGAAAGCCCTCGCCGCGCTCGCGGTCGCTGAGCGGGATATCCGCGCTCTCGGCACCGCCCACGCGGATAGTGCCCGCTCAGGCGACTATCGGCGCGAGCGCGCCTCGCCCTTTCAGTCCACCAGGCACCGCAACCGCCCCGCACAGCAACCGCAGACGGCCACGAGCCTCCCCAGCCGATTCGCTCGTTCGTTTCACTCACTCCGTCATCCCTCGCGCGACTATTTCGAGCGGCCCGCCACGAGGCGGGCACGCTCGACAGCACGCGCCACTGCAACCGCCGACCGCACTGCCACCCGCAACTGCAACAGCCGTCACCTGCAGATAGCATCCGGCGCCGGAGGCGCCGGTTCGCCGTCAGAGCGAGCGCTGACGAGCCTGCGGTCGGTCGCGGTGCTCACTCCCGCAGACACCGGCTGCGCGGGAGCGGAGCGACCAACGCAGCCGGCCTTTTTTCACCCATGTTTTTGGCGGAGGGGTGGGCGCGGTTTGCCCACCCCTCCGAGAAAAAGATGGTTTCTAGAAGAACTGGAACAGATCGTCGCGCTCGGCCTCGTGGAGGTGGTGGCGGACGGCGTCGGTCATGGGTTCGATGGAGCCCCGTTTCGCGGAGATGGGGGCGATGGTGTTCTGCCACTGCTTCCAGGGGGGGTAGAGGCCGAGGCGGTCGCAGAGTTCGTCCAGCCGCTCGTCGCGGTCGTCGACCTTGTCCATCTTGTTGACGGCGACGACGACGGGCACGTCCACGTCGCGGAGGAAGTGGAACATCTCCACGTCGTAGGGGACCTCGTCGGGGCCCGAGTGGCGGTCGATGATGTCGACGGCGGCCTTGCCGTCGACGACGAGGACGGCGGCCAGGATCTTCTCGGCGTTGCCCTCGATGTAGCGGACGATGTCGGTCTTGGTCTGCTCGCGCACGTCCTCGGGGACGCCTTCCATGAAGCCGAAGCCGGGGAGGTCGGTGAGTACGAAGTCCGGGCCGGCCCAGTCGAAGTGGTTGGGCGAGCGGGTGACGCCCGGGCGCTGGCCGGTGTCGAAGGTGTGGCCGGTGAGCTCGCGCATGAGCGTCGACTTGCCGACGTTGGACCGGCCGACGAGGACGACCTCGGCGTCGCGGTCCGGGCGTGACTCGAACATGGGGGCCCTACACCGGGCGGGTGGAAAAGGAGCGCGCTTGCGGCCGGGCGCCGTCGCGGCGGCCCGAGAGCGCCGTACCGATCAGCAAAACTAAACGACAGCCGTCCGGAGGGTGTGGTGTATGCGCCGCCGTGAATACCTCCGTTCCGCAGTCGGCGCTGCCGGTCTCGCAGGGATCGCAGGGAGCGCCCTGACCGCTGCCGGTAGCGACGACGACGCATCGCCCTCCTCTCAGACGACCGCGACGCCGACCGCCACCGCCGGGACCCCGACGGCGAGCGGCACCGACGCCGGCGACGGCTACGGGCCGCTGGCCAGTTTCGACGTGTCCAACGACCAGGCCGGGTTCCAGACCACCGAGGCGGTGATGGAACCGTCCGGACGGTACGCCTTCGCCTCGCGGATCGACGGCTTCTACGTCGTCGACTGCGCCGACCCCGAGAATCCGGAAGTCATCGGGACGTACACCGGGATCACCGCGTCGGGCGGCCGCGCCATCACGGGCTTTTACGACATCAAGTACAACCAGGGCCGGCTGATGCTGGCGACTTCGCGGGCGGCCGGCTCGTTCCGCGGCATCGCCATCTACGACGTGAGCGACCCGACGGACCCGCGGCCGATGAAGACCTACGAGACGACCTACACGATCCACAACTCCGACCTCCACGGGGAGTACGCCTACCTGACCACCGGGCGGGAGCTCGACGTCGTCCACGTGGCTCCCGACGAGCCCGAGTCGGTCGCGCGGTGGTCCCCCGCCGAGTACGACGCGGGCTACGGGGACCTGTCCGGCAATCTGGTGAACCTCCACGACCTGTACGTTCAGGACGGGCGCGCGTACCTGGCGTACTGGGACGCGGGGGCGTGGATCCTCGACGTGAGCGACCCCGCGAACCCGTCGTACGTCGGTCACGGCGCCGAGTACACCCTGTCGGAGCTACAGGAGGTGAGCGGGGAAGAGATGATCGAGTACGCGCTCGAACCGGAGGGCAACGCCCACTACGTCCAGCCCGACGACGACGGCGACCTGCTCGCGGTCGGCGGCGAGAGCTGGAACCTCGAAGGGGGCGTCGACGACGACGAGTCCGACGAGGAGGACCTGGGCGGCCCGAGCGGGATCATCCTCTACGACATCTCCGACGCCGCCAGCCCCGAGCGGCTGACGGAGATCGAGCCGCCCCAGCCGCCCGAGGGCGAGACCGCCCGCCGCAACGGCGGCTACTACACCACCTCGCACAACTTCGAGATCGTCGGCGACTACCTCTACTCGTCGTGGTACCGCGGCGGCGTGAAGGTCCACGACATCTCCGACCCGGCCAGTCCCGAACAGCTGGCCCACTACGAGGACGGCGACCGGGCGAGCTTCTGGACCGCGCAGGTCGGCGTGCCCGGCGACTTTTTCATCGCGACGAGCTACGTCCACCCGACCGAGCAGGGCGGCCCGGGCGCGTTCTACACGTTCCCGGACCCCTCCGACAACGCGGCGACGGTGACGCCCTCCGGCGCCGAAGTCGACCTGCCGACGGCGACGGCCGAACCCCCCGAGACGACGGCCTCGACCGGGACCGCGACGCCGACCGATACGCCCGCGGGCTCGCCGACGGCGACCGCGACGCCGACGGACTCACCGACGCCGACCGACACAGCCACCGACTCGACGACCGCGACGAGCGGGATGGCCGGCGAGACGGCCACGGCGACGGCTGGCGGGGCCGCGGACGCCACCGACACGGCGACGGACGGGCCGACCGGCGGGGCCACCGACACCACCAGCGGCGACGGCCCGGGCCTGGGCGTGTTGTCCGGGCTGGCGGCCCTGGGCATCGGCGCCTGGCGGCTCGGCGACCGCGACGACGACGCGTGAGCGCGTCGGTCCCGCTACCCACCGGGAAACTGATACCCGTCGACCGCTAGACCGGGGACGTGCATCGACGCCAGTTCCTCCGGGCGGTCGCGGGGACCGCCGGCCTCTCGACCGTCGCCGCCCTGACGGCCCGCGAAGGCGACGCTCGCCCTTCGGCGTCGCGAGCGAGCGCCGCCGGGGACGCGACCACCGCGAGCGCCGACCCGACCGCGACGCCGTCCGGGACGCCGACGCCCACTCCCACGGAAGCGGTCGCGACGCCTACCTCCGGTTACGAACCGCTCGGCAGCGTCGCGGTCGAGGGCGCGAGCGAGACGGTGCTGACCCCCGACGGCGAGACGGCGTTCGTCGCGGTGGGCGACGGCTTCGCCGTCCTCGACCTGCGCGACCCTTCGAACCCGTCCGTCGTCGCGAGCGAGCGGCGGATCTCGCCGCCGGGGACGACCCAGACCGTGGGCGGCGTCCGGGACGTGAAGTACGACGACGGCCGCCTGCTCGTCGCCGGTCCCGCGGGCTACGACCCCGATAGTTTCTACGGTATCGCGCTGTTCGACGTGAGCGACCCGGCCGACCCCGCATTCTTGCGGGCCTACGAGACGGCCTACCCGGTCCACAACTGCGACCTCGCCGGCGAGCACGCCTACCTCACCCGGAGCGACCGCGAGGCCAACCCGCTGCTCGTCGTGGACGTGGGCCGCGCGGAGCCCCGCGAGGTCGCCCGCTGGTCGGTGCTGGACCGCGATCCGGTCTGGGGATCGGTCCCCGTGCAGTTGCGGACGCTCCACGACGTGTTCGTCCGCGACGGCTTCGCCTACCTCGCCTACTGGGACGCCGGGACGTGGGTCCTCGACGTGTCCGACCCCGCCGACCCAGAGTATGTCACGGACGTGCGCGAGCGCGACCCCGAGACGCTGGCCGAACTCGACGGGCTGGCGGTCGCCCGCGAGCGCTCCGAACCGCCGGGCAACGACCACTACGCCGCGACCGACCCGGACAGTTCGCTGCTCGCGGTCGGCAAGGAGAGCTGGAACTCCAACTTCGGGAAGGAGGGCACCACGCCGGGCCCCGACGACCCCGGCGGTCCGAGCGGGATCGCCATCTACGACATCCCCGACCCTCGATCGCCGGAGCACCTGTCGACCATCGACCCGCCGCCGACGGCCGACTCCAACATCAACGGCGTCCGGACGACCGCGCACAACTTCGAACTGGCCGCCGGCCACTGCTACTCGTCGTGGTACCGCGGTGGCGTCGCCGTCCACGACCTGTCGGACCCGGCCGACCCCGAACGGGTGCGGTACTTCCGGCGGTCGTCGACGACGAGTTTCTGGACGGCCCAGCTCGCGGCGCCCGGCGGGGCGGTCGTCGCCACCAGCTACGCGGATCCCTCGGACCGGGACGCGCCCGCGAGGGTCTACACGTTCCCCGACGTGGATCGGGCGACGCCGACCCCGACTCCCGGGCCGACCGACGCGACCACCGTCCCGACCGGGTCGGGCGGGCAGTCACCGACGGCGGACGGCGACGGTGGCGGGAGCGGCAACACTGGCGGGACCGACGGCGGTGACGGGTCCGGCAGCGACACCGACGCGACCGAACCGGCGGGCGCGACCGCGGGGGACGGCCCGGGGTTCGGTCCCGCCGCGGCACTGGCGGGGCTGGGCATCGGCGCGTGGCGACTGCTAGACGGGAGCGCGGAGGAGAGCGAGGAGTAGCCGGTCAGAGCGCGTTCTCGACCGCACCGGCGACGCTCCGGGCCTTCTCCGCGAGGGCTTCGGGGACGTGGCCGGCCGCGACGGCGGCGTCGAGTTCGTCGTCGTCGACCCGTTCGACGCGACCGTCGGCGTGTTTGACCACGTCGACGTGGAGGTCGACGTAGCGGACGGCCGACGGGAACACCTCGACCGGCGTGCAGATATTGACGTACGTCCCGCGCTTCTCGCCGTCGTCGCCGCGGTAGACGGTGGGGTACCACCACTTGCCCTCGGTGAGTTTCGTGACGGCCACGTCGCCGGCCTGCTGGTCGACGCCCAGCGCGTCGTAGGTGCCGCGGCCGGACATCTCCCGCTCGACGACGACGGTGCCGTCCGCGTCCCGGCGGGTCACCTCGCCGCTGCCCAGCGAGAACATGCGGCCGTCGGGCTTGCCGTGGTCGATGCGGACGCTATCGCCCTCCATCGGGCCGAACTGCCGCGTCACGGCGTCGAACGGGAAGTCCGTCTCGCCGCCGGTCCCGGCGTCGGGGCAGACCGCCTCGACGAAGTCGACGGCGGCGCTCGCGCCGTTGGTCGCCGCCTTCGTGCGGTGGTGACCGGGCATCGTCGCCGTCACGTCGCGGCGGCGGTCGTCGAGGCCGAACCGCGACTCGCGGCCGAACCAGAGCCAGACCGTCGCCTCGCCGGCCCAGTAGCAGCCCGGCGCGGCCTCGTCGGGGGCGGCCGCGTCGTCGAACGCCGAATCGAGCGCCGCCGCCCGCTCGGTGACCGCTTCGAGCGCGTCGCCGAGCGCGTCGAGGTCGGCGTCGTCGGCCGCGCGGTCCCAGTCGATCCCCCAGCCTTCGGGCGGGTCGACGGGGAGCAGGTCGGCGAGTTCCGGCCCGTTGCCGCCCGGCGACGAGCCGCGGACGAGCGTCGCCAGCCCGGCCTGGACGCGGACGGTCGCGTCGAGGACCGGTCGGCCCGACCCCCACGGCGCGGCCGGTTCTTTCACCTGGACGCGCAAGCGATCCCCCTCCTCGACGTGGGCCGCCGTCTTCGAATAGGGGAGAAAGCCCTCCGGGTCGGTCCCGGCGACCGGCGGGAGCGTCTCGTCGGTGTCGTCACCCTCGCCGTTCCCGGGACCGGGGGCCTCGGCGGCCCCGTCGCCGAGTTTCACGACCGCGCCGCTGCCGAGCGTCTCGGTCACCTCGCCGGCGTAGACGGCGCCCCGCGGCGTCGGGTCGCGCCAGGCCAGCGCGTCCGTTCCGACCCCGCGAGCCGCGTCGAGCGCCGCCGCGACGGCATCCCTCTCGCCGACGATCCCGACCCCTTGCCGGTCGTCGGTCGTCGAGACCGCGGCGCCGGCGGGGGCGACCGCGAACTCGTCGTCGAAGCGGTCGCGGATCGGCGGCGACGCCTGGACGACCGACAGCCCGCGGTCCTCGAACAGCCGCGTCAGCGCCGTCGTGTAGATGCCGCGGACCCGGACGGTCGGCGCGGTGCCGGCGTCTCCGTCACCGTCGGCGTCCGGCCCCTCGTCCTCGCCGCTCATAGCGCGTCGCGGTCGGCGGCGAAGCGGACCCGGTCGTTCACCGTCGGCCCGAGCGACAACTCGACTACGTCGTCGGAGAGGACCCGACCGCCTTCGACGGGCACGCCCCACGAGTCGAACCGCAGGTACCCGCGGATGTCGTCGGCGTGAGTGAAGAGATCGAGGTAGTCGACGGCGTGTTCGGGGAACTGTTCGGCGGAGTGGGCCTGGTCCATGTCGGAGTACACCGTCTCGATATCGGCGAAGAACGATTCGAGGTCGGCGGCGGCCTCGGTGGTCGCCGCGACGACGCGCTCGGAGGCGGCCCGGATCTCCTCGGTCGAGAGACCGGCCTCGCGGAGCGCCGCCTGCGTCCGCTGGTCGAAGTGCATACCCGCGGGTTCGCGGGCGGGACTTGAAAACGTCGCGGTCACGGCTCGCGACGGCGGTTCGCAGCCGTCGTCGGTGTCGGCCGTGGGTCTGTTCGGCGCGTCGCCGCTCAGATCGTCGCGCGGAGGACGAGCACGAGGAAGCCGAACATGGCCCCGAAGGCGATGACCGTCTTCGGGTCGATGCGGATGGCGTTGCGGTCCTCGGCGTCGAAGTACCGGACCAGGCCCGCGCTGGACATCAGTCCGCCGCCGTCGTTGCTGCTCATATCTCACTCTCCCGCTCCCGTCCGCGTAAGCCTTTCGTCCTGACCCCGACGCCCCGGCCGCCCGCACCGAAAGTGCGCGGGCCGGCGGCGGGGCCACCGAAGCTGTCACTCGCGCGACCGTCGAGGCCGCCGATCGGCGGTAGTGGAAACCCTTATCTCTCCGGATTCGCAACTTTCGATGAATCCATGACAGTCACGCTCAAGGACTTTTACGCCGACTGGTGTGGCCCCTGCAAGACCCAGGACCCGATCCTGGACGACCTCGAAGACGAGTACGGCGAGGTGCAGTTCGAGAAGATCAACGTCGACGAGCAGCAGGACGTGGCCAACGAGTACCACGTCCGCTCGCTGCCGACCCTCATCGTCGAGAACGACGACGGTATCGTCGAGCGGTTCGTCGGCGTCACCCAGGCCGACGACATCGAAGACGCGCTCAACCAGGCCTCCGCGTAAACTCGCCGTTCCCGATCTCCGCTTCTCGAACGCTCCGAGCG
Organism: Halosimplex pelagicum; assembly: GCF_013415905.1. GTDB lineage: Archaea > Halobacteriota > Halobacteria > Halobacteriales > Haloarculaceae > Halosimplex > Halosimplex pelagicum. The sequence continues at coordinate 1,602,757 of NZ_CP058909.1, forward strand.
ACAGCGATAGCGACGCGGCCGTCGTCGGTCGCCGTCTCGATTTTGGAAACGATAACGGATTTCTGACTCTATGACGGACGGTGGTCATGGTCACGCTCGGACTCGTCGTCGCGGAGTTCTACGAGGAACTCGCGGCGGAGATGGCGGAACAGGCACGGACGAACGCCGATCGTCGCGACGCCACGGTCGCCGAACGGGTGGCCGTTCCCGGCGTCTACGACGCGCCGCTGGCGGCCGACCGCCTCGCCCGCCGAGACGATATCGACGCCGTCGTCGCCCTGGGCGTCGTGATAACCGGCGACACCGACCACGACCGAGTGGTCACGCACGCGGCCGCCCGGCAGTTGAGCGCCGTGAGCGTCGACCGCGACACGCCGGTCACGTTCGGCGTGCAGGGGCCGAACATGAGCGCGGCGGAGGCACGGGAACGCATCGAGAAGGGCGCCCGAGCGGTCGACGCGGCCGTCGATCTGGTCGAATCGCTTCCGGCGACGACCGGCTGAGAAACCGCTCCGCCGTCAGTGAAACTTCACGCCCACGTCGTGCATCCCCTCGTTGTTCATCGCGATGTTGATGAGCAGGGGAGTCAGGCCCTCGACTTCGGCGGCGTTGGCGATGCCGCCCGCGGAGACCGCGCGCAGCCCCTCGACACCCTCGGCCAGCGCCGAGACGGTGTCGACGGCGTCCTCGTCGTCGCCGACGACGAGCGTGTCCACGTCCAGGTCGGCGTCGAGGTTCGCGAGGCGGTCGGCGGCGAGGTTGTGGAACGCGCCGACGACGGCCACCTCGTCCGGTGCCGCGCCCGCGGCCAGCGCGGTGACGCTGCCCGCACCGGGCTTGTTGTAGTGCATGCCGTCCTCGTCGCGTTTCATGCCCACGGCGGGGGAGACGAGTACGTCGCCGTCGTCGAGTTCGTCGGCGACGGCTTCGACCGTGTCGGTGAGGTGGTAGGCGGGGACCGCGGCGACGACCACGTCTGCGCGGGCGGCGGCCTCGGCGTTCTCGGCGCCCGCGATGTCGCTCTCGACGCCGCGGCTGTCGAGTTCGGTCGCGTACTCCTCGGCCTTGTTCTCGGCGCGCTCGGCGTCGCGGGAGCCGACGATCACGGTGTGGGTGGTGTGGTACGCCCACCGCAGCGCCAGTCCCTCGCCGATGTCGCCGGTCCCGCCCAGCAGTGCGATGTCCATACCGGGGCGTAGGCCGAGATCAGGATAAGGGTTAGCGATTCGGCGAACGGGTTGACTGCGGGTCGCCGGACCGGCGGACTACCTGTCGGCGGACCGGCGACCCTCAGTCCTCGCCGCCGTCGAGCAGTTCGGGCAGGTCGTTGACGGAGTCGATCACCGCGGTCGCGCCGGCCCGTTCGTACTTCCGGCGGCCCTCCTCGCCGGTCAGCCCGCCGGTGAGGACGCCGACGCCCCGATACGTCCGGTCGGGGTCGTCGCCGGCGGCGTTGACCGCCGTCCTGATGTCGTCGAGTGTGTCGCCGACGAAGACCACGGAGTCGGCGTCGAAACGCTCGGCGAGCGTGACGAGGGCGCGGGGGTGCGGTTTGCCCTCCTCCCAGTCGTCCATCGTGAAGCGGCGGTCGTCGGGCACGTCCAGCCCGACCCGGTCCAGCGCGATATCCGCCTCGGGCGCGGGTCGACCCGTCAGGACGCCCACGTCGTAGCGAGCGTCGAGGGCCTCGGTCGTCTCGCCGTCGAGGATGACGGGTTCGTCGTGGATGTACCCCCGCGTGTCCGCGTCGGGCTCGGCGCCTTCGAGCTCGCGATAGAGGTCGCTCCCGAGGTAGAGCTGTTGGAACACCTGCCGGAGGCGGTCGGGGTTCCACTCGTTCATGACGCGCTCGCGTTCGGCGGGGCCGAGCGCGTCGAGGACGACCGTCTCGGCCGCGGAGACGCCGCCGCCCGTGGCGGCTACCCGGTCGGTGAACGAGGAGAGCGAGAGCGCGAGCCCCTCGTCGCGCGCGAGCACGTACAGCGCGGCGGCGTACGTGAGCTCCCAGTCGTTGTTGAAGCCGCCAGCGTCCTTGAACTGCTGGATATCGGCTTTCTCGATGGTGTCGCCGTAGACCCGGGACACCGACTCGACGATCGCCCGGCGGTAGGAGTCGGCCACGTCGACGAGCACGCCGTCGACGTCGAGCACGACCGCGTCCGCGTTCATCGGTGTCTCCGGGGATGCGCTCCTGGCAAAAGTCCGTTCCGACTCGGGGAAACACGCTCGCCCGCGTCGAAGCCCACAGAACCGAACACGGCGTCGTCACTGCGGACGATAGGGATAGGATGGGGGAACGTAGGGGCTGGAGCGTGTGACAGTCGGGGTCTCCAGGGCCCCTACGATGGCGTTGATCGTAGACGCATAAAAACCCACGGCAACCGGAGTGAAAGTGTAACCGCGGGATTGCGGCCGACCGATCCGTGTCAACGGCAGACACACGGGCGCGATCAGAGGGGAGCGTTTCGGGTCGAGCGGGCTCCGAACCGACGGATCGGGGACGGGTCGACGGCTATCGAGCCAGCGGGAGGGAGTAGCTGCGTTCGCGTTCGACGACGGCGTCCCAGGTGCGCCGGCAGTCGCAGGAGACCTGGTCGAAGACGGACGGATCCTGCCGTTCGTCGAAGTCCTTGATCGCGCGCTGGAGGCGGTCGTCGCAGTCGCCGCAGTTGTGCGGGCCCCGCTCGGAGCCGTGGCCGACGGGGTCCGAGACGACGATGCCGTCCACGTCGGCGGTCGCTTCCAGCACCTCGGCGACCGACCAGAGCCACGGCGGGCGGTAGCCGCCCTCGTGGTACAGGTCCTCGACCATCGTGTAGTTCTGGACGTTACAGGGGTTCATCGAGACGGTGTGACACCCCGCCACGTCGAGACAGCGCCGCACCGACCGCTTCATGTCTTCGACGGCCTCGCCCTCCGAGAGGAAGGGCGGCTTCATCAGGAGGTAGGCCTTGACGCCGCCGCCGTCGACGGCGCCCGCTTCCGCGCAGGCGTCCTCGAAGTCGGAGAAGTCGAAGTACTTGTTGACGCAGTCCCGGCGGACGCGGTCGGTGGCGGTCTCCAGGCCGATAGCCACGTCGCACTCCATGCCCTGCTCGGTGAACTCCCGCACCTTCTCCCGGTCGACGAAGTCCGGCAGCGACTCGACGACGATGCGGTCGCGGTCGCCGAAGGTGTCGGCGATGGCCTGCCGCGTCTCGGCGGACACCTCCCGCTCGTCGAGGAAGGATCCGGAGGTGTAGATCTTGATCAGGTCCGCCTGCTCGCCGCGCATGTCCTCCGCGTGCTCGTCCTCGTGGTCCAGGCAGTGGTCGATCTGGGCCATCAGGTCCTCGTGGGCGACGCTCCCGCCGTCGACGGACTCGGCGACGTAGCCGCACATGGTGCAGCCGCCGGCGCGGGCCCAGCGGCAGCCGCCGGTGTTGAGGATGATCGTCAGGGAGTCGACGAAGCCGTCGGGGGTGTTGTCCTCGTCGAGCCAGACCCGCGTGGGCTCGCGCGGGTCGTAGCTGGCGTCGTTGCGCGAGCGCACCTCGCGCATCACCTTGTTGTGGGCGTCCATCCCCTTGCCCTGCTCGTAGACGTCGGGGCTCGGCTGACTCATTGGGTCCGTCTATCCGGTCGGGCGATAAAACCTCCGCGGTCCGAGGGACGGGAACGACTCGCCGCTGCGTCGGTCAGCCGTTCGTCAGCGCGAGCCAGCGGAACTCGCCGCTGAGCGCGTCGACGGCCGGCAGCGCCGAGGGGCCGTAGTGGAAGAGGACGAACGACGTGAGCAGGAGGTAGACGGTCGCCATCGCGGCCGCGACGCCGAAGGCGCCCGCGGCGACCCCCCTGGCGCGGTCGTCGTAGCGCCCGGCCACCAGTGCGACCGCCAGGACCCCGGCCGCGGCCAGCGACGCCAGCCCGAACGGCTGGACGACCCCGCCCTTCGACGCGTCGAAGAACAGGAGCGCGCCGAAGGCGACGGGCCCCCCCAGCAGGACGCCCGCCTCGTAGCCGAGGGCGGCCGCCCGGGTTCGTTCGGTGAGCAGCGACCGGACCTCCGGGATCCGGAAGATCCCGTAGACCGCGAGCGGATAGATCGGGTGGAGATAGCGGACGGTCCCCTGGACCTGTACCGGGAGGTTGCCGAGGTACAGCGAGAGGAACAGCGCCGCGAACACGAGGACGAGGCAGTCCACCGGGTCGACGGCCTCGCGGAGGCGCCGCTCGCCGGCGCGGACGCGGCCGCCCCATCGACCGAGGACCGGCGCCAGCGCGACCAGCGCCGCGAGGACGGGCGCCGATTCGAGTACCGAGAGGTTCGTCTCCCCGTCGAAGAAGAGGTTCGAGACGTTCTTGTCGGCCTCGCCCCAGCGGACGAACGTCCGGAAGACCCCCTCCGGCTCGGTGAACAGCGCGACGAACCCGCCGACGTACATGTCCAGCGCTCGCCGCGCCAGCGGGCGGACCGCCTCGAACCCGGCGACGACCGCCCCCGCGACCGCGGCGACGGTCCCGACGACCGCGGCGAGGGCGCCGCCGGACGCCGACCCCGCGCTCCCGCCGGTCGCGTCTCCGGCGGCGCCGCTCCCGCCGGCCGACGCGGTTCCGCCGCTCCCACCGTTCCCGCCGCCTGCCGCCCCGCCGTCGGTGAGTTCGGCCAGCGACCCGCCGTGGTAGGAGTCGAGGAAGTGCGGCGGGAGCAGCGGGTTGCCCGAGACGACGGCGTTCGTCGCGAGGTACGGGACGAGCGAGAGGCCCGCCAGCCCGGCGACGACGGCCAGCGTCCGCCGGTCGTTTCTCGGGGCGGTCGGCAGGTCGACGACGGCGAGCGCGCCCAGCAGCGTGATCCCCTCGGGGGCGTGGACCCACGCGAGCAGGCCGCCGCAGGCGTAGGCGCCGCCCCGGAGCGCCGCGCTCTCCAGCGGCGCGCGGTCGCGCTCGCGACTCGCCGCGAACGCGTAGACCGCCAGCAGGACGAACATCGCCGAGAACGTGTGGCGCTTGGGCGTGCTCGCCCAGAAGGCGACGGGCGTCCCCAGCAGGACGGTCGCGCCCGCGAGCAGCCCGACGGTCGTCCCGTGGCGCGACGCCAGCAGCCGGTAGACGGCCACGACGAGGACCGCGCCCGCGATCATCGTCGTGATCTGAAGCGCGAACGTCGACAGGTCCCCGATGTAGGGCTTGTAGAACCATGCGTTGCCGGCCAGCGCGACCGTCCCCAGCCCGACGCCGGCCGCGAGGCCGCGCCGACGGTGGCCGACCAGGTCGCCGACGAGCAGCGACGTCGCGAGCGTCAACCCGCTGAACCCGACTACGACCAGCCAGCGCAGGTCGACCAGCGGGTCGAGGACCTCGACCGCCCAGTAGACCGGCAGAGCGAGCCCGACGAGCCCGTAGCCGCGACCCCACACCCGGCCGTCCCGATAGTGCATCCCGGGGTACCCCTGGCCGAGTTCGCCCGGCACGCCCAGCGACAGGTGGCCGTCGGCCAGCCGTTCGAGCATCCACGGGTACAGCCCGATGTCGTTGAAGAAGACGCCGATCCGCCAGGTCAACACGTACAGGGCGAGCGCCCCGCAGAACAGCGCCAGCCCGGGACGGCCGCCGAACACCACGCGCGTCAGCGTCGCGGCGACGCGGGCGACTCGCTCGCTCCGGACCGCTTCCGGGAGCCACGCGTACCGCACCGAGTCGCCGCTCATCGGTGCCCTCCACTCGCGCGCTCGCGGCCCGCGCCCCGTCGGTCGGTCCGTCCCGTCACGTTGGCTCCACGTTCCCCGCTCCCCGAGATAACTATTTGGGGGCGATTATCGCACGCGATAAGCGTCCTCGGGCGGCTGGCGCGTTCGGTTCGCGTCTCGACTGTTTCCGTTCGAGTGTGTGCGGGACGAAACCGAGCGACAGCTACCGCACTCGACGGCAGGGGATGAAAGCCCTCGACCCGCTCGCTAGGAGTTGGATCGACCGCACTCGACGGGGACAGCAAGCGATGAAAGCCCTCGACCCGCTCGCTAGCAACTGCATCAACCACAGGGGACAGTAAGCGATGAAAGCCCTCGCCGCGCTCGCGGTCGCTGTCACCGGAAATCGAAGATTTCCGAGATGACGAGAGAGCTTCGCTCTCTCGAACCAAGCGGGATATCCGCGCTCTCCGCACAGCCCGCGCGGATAGCGCCCGCTCAGGCGACCACGCAAGCGCGAGCGCGCCTCGCCCTTTCAGTCCACCAGGACCGCAACCACGACCGCCCCGCACAGCACCACAGACGGCCTCACACCTCCCCAACCGATTGTGATGCTCGCAGGCTGCGCTTCTCATCCCTCGCGCGACTGTTTCGAGCGGCCCGCCAGGAGGCGGGCACGCTCGACAGCACGCGCCGACCGCACCGCCGACTACAGTTCCTCGACGTGGCGGACCTGCGCGGCGATCCCGCGTGTCGAGCGGGCCATCTCCGGCCCGGACATCTCCGCGCGACCGACGGCGAAGGCGCTGGGCCCCTCGAAGACGACCTCGTCGCCGACGCGAATGGACTCGTCGGCGTCGACGATGCCCGGCGCGAGGACGCTCCCGTGGGGGACGAAGTCGTCGATCTCGACGCGCTTGGTGGGGGCGTCGCTCTCGACCCAGTGGCGGGCGCCGGCGAGCGTGAACGCCAGCGTGCCGTAGGGTCGGACGACCACCGCGAGTTGCTCGCCGTCGCCGTCGTGGGCCTGCAGCCCGGGGTGGCTCCCCCGGATCTGCAGGTCGTCGAACAGCTCGTCGCCCGCGCCCGCCCCGAACTGGTAGTCGGCGATAGCCCGGATCGTGTTGTGCTGGCGCTCGCGCTTGCCGTATTTCAGCTCACCGGAGAGCTCGCTGGCGAGGTTGCCGAGCGAGTCGGTCGTGGTCGGGTGGTCCTCGACGGTGTAGGTGAACTCCGTGCCGAGCGAGGCCTCGACGCGCTCGCAGATGGGGCGGTAGTCATCGGGGACGTGGGCGATGACCCGCGGGTAGTCCGTGTTCTCCAGGTAGCGTTCCAGCACGCTCGCGACGAACTCGATCTCGTTGGCGCTCCAGCGGCCCGTGACGACGGAGTCGTAGTGCTGGGCGGGGTAGGTGAGTTCGAGCTCCTGCGGGACGACGCCGATGGGGGAGGTCATCGACACCTTGTGGGCGCGCCACTGGACGGCGTCGTGGTACTGACCGTGGCTCTGGGAGTCGCTGTAGGGTTTCCGCGCCGAGCAGGGTACCAGCACGAGCGGGTTGTCGAAGCGGTTGCGATAGCGCGAGGTGACCCGCTCGGCGAAGCGCTGGATCTCGACCCGCCGGACGGTGTCCTCCGTCGAGGCGGTGATCTCGGCCTGCCGGAGGATGGGCGTGCGCTCCTCGACGTAGCCGTACTGCTGGTCGAGCCGGCGGAAGACGGCGGTGAGCCACTGCTCGTGGCGGGCCTGGCCCTCGATGTAGTCCCTGAGTCGACCGTCGCGGATCCGCCGGCGGACGGTCTTGAGCGCGGCTTCCAGGGCGTTGACGTTGTGCCGCGCACAGTCCTCGGGACCGAACTCCTCGCGGGGCTGCTGGCAGGCGGGGCAGACGCAGGGGAGTTCGTCGAGGTCTTCGAGGAACTGGTGGCCGTCGACGGTGAGATAGCGGCCCTGGGTGCCGCGGACGACGGCGCGGTCGGCGTCGACCAGGTCGACGCCCGCGTAGACCAGCGTCGCGACGTTGGCGGGCGTCGCCACGCCCGGCAGGTACAGCGCGGCGTCGTAGGGGATCGCCTCGCGGACCCGAACCATCGAGTCGACGAACTTCTCGGCGTGGCCGGCGATGCCGGGCGCCCCCGAGAGGACGTAGGCGTCGGTGCCGAGATCCGCGGCCGTGTCGGCGGAGATCACGGCGGCGCTCGGGTAGTCGGTCTCGGGGACCTCGGGCGCGAACGCCTCCTGCACCTCGTCGGGCGTTCCCGAGGGGAACCCGCGGGCGGGGAGGACGGTGAGCCGCGAGTCGTCGCCCTCGGGGGCGTCGGGTTCGGTCGCCCAGCCGGTCCCGGCGTCGGACAGCACCGGCGCCGCGACCCCCGCTTCGGGCGCGTCGTCGGCGCGGTCGGCGTCGGTGACTAAGGCGGGCGTCGTCACCGGCGAGTCGAGGCGCACCTCGGCGAGACGGGCCGCCCCGTCGCGCTCGTGGACCTCGAAGTGGTCGGTCATATCCGTTCCGTCGGTGTCGGCCGGGATGAGGCTATCGTCTCGGGTCGTCCGGCCCCGCGTGGGGGGTCGGTCCGGTCGCCCGCCACAGGTCGCCACCGAGTCGTTTAGGTGGGCCGACCGAGACGGGCAGGTATGCTCGTGACGCTGGAGGGGCTCGACGGCAGCGGCAAGTCCTCGGCGGCCGCCCACCTCGCCGAGAGCGACGCCCTGCCCGACGACGCGGCGTTCACCCGCGAGCCCACCGAGTCGTGGTACGGCGAGGCCGTCGCCCGCTCGATCGGCGACGCCGACGCCGACTCGCTGGCCGAGTTGTTCCTCTACACCGCCGACCACGCCGACCACCTCGACCGGGTGGTCCGCCCGGCGCTCGCGGAGGGGCGGCTCGTCGTCTCCGACCGCTATTCGGACTCCCGGTACGCCTACCAAGGCGCGACGCTCGACGCCCACCCCCACCTCGACGTCGACGACCCTCTCGACTACGTCCGCGACGTACACCGCCCGTTCACCCGCCGCCCGGACGCGACGGTCTACCTCGATGTCGACCCCGAGACCGGCGCCCGCCGCGCGGGGTCGACCAACAAGATGGAACAGGTCGAGTTCCTCGAATCGGTCCGGGCGAACTACGAGCGGCTGATCGACGGCGACCCCGAACGGTTCGTCCGGATCGACGCGACCCGTCCCCAGGAAGCGGTACTTTCCGACGTGGAGTCGGCCGTGCTCGACCTGCTGGACGGGTGAGGTCGCGGTGCGGTCCGCACCAGTGGACCGGGTCGTAGCGCCGGCGGGTCAGCGGTCCTCGTAGCGGCTGGGCCGTTCGTTGCGGTCCCAGCGCTCGGGCAGGTCCACCTCGTCCGGCGAGGGCATCCAGAAGTAGTCGAAGGTGATGCCCGCCACCGTCGGCAGGAGGATGATCAGCGTCACGACGGCGCCGGCCGACCCCAGGTTCGGCCCCAGCGGCAGGATGCCGCTGAAAAACAGCGTCGACAGCAGCAACGCGAGGGGCACGAGGATACCGGCGTAGAGGAACCCGCCCCACCGGGTCGACAGGCGGACGCGGAAAAACCGCGTCATCAGGGCGGCGACCGCGCTGTGGACGACGATCAGGAAGACCAGCTCGACCGCGTCGACGGCGGTGACCATACCGGCCGTTGGCGCCGCGCGCTCTTTGAGGTGTCGACTGCGAGCGGGCGTCGCTCGTCGGTGTCGTCGCCGGCCCCGACGCAATCGCTTTCCGCCCGCCGCTCCAAGGGAGACGCCATGCACCGCGTCATCGGCGAGCGGTCGCTGGGCGAGACGAGCGTCGACCCGGAGCTGGCGCGGCGACTCCTCCGCGATATCGTCCGCGCTCGCGTCTTCGACGAGCGGGCGGTCGCGCTCCAGCGCAGAGGGTGGATGAGCGGCTACCCGCCCTTCGTGGGGCAGGAGGGGTCGCAGGTCGGCGCCGCCCACGCGCTCGCGGACGAGGACTGGCTCTTCCCGACCTACCGCTCGAACGCCATGCAGCTCGCCCGCGGCCGCTCGCCCGCCGACATTCTCCGCTTTCGCCGCGGGTTCTCCGAGTACGAACCCGTCGACGAGGCGGACGCGGAGACCGGGAGAGAGCCGGTCACGTTCACGCAGGCGACGCCGATCGCGACCCAGCTCCCCCACGCGGTCGGCGCGGCGATGGCCGCGGCCCACCGCGACGACGAGCGCGTCGCGTGCGCCTGTCTCGGCGACGGCGCCACGAGCGAGGGGGACTTCCACGAGGCGATGAACTTTGCGGGCGTGTTCTCGGCGCCGACCGTCTTCTTCTGCGAGAACAACGGCTGGGCGATCAGCGTGCCGCGCGAGCGCCAGACTGCGAGCGAGACCATCGCCGGGAAGGCCAGCGCCTACGGCTTCGACGGGGTGCGGGTCGACGGCAACGACCCGATCGCGGTCTACGAGACCGTCGCCGAGGCCCGGGAGTCGGCGCTGTCGGGCGAGCCGGTGCTCGTCGAGAGCCTGACCTACCGGCAGGGAGCGCACACGACCGCGGATGAACCGGACCGCTACCGCGACGCCGCGAGCGAGGACCTGCCCGAGTGGCGGACCGCGGACCCGCTGGAGCGGTACGCCGACTACCTGCGCGGGGAAGGCGTCGTCGACGAGGGGTTCGTCGAGGCGGCTCGTGAAGCGGCCGAAACCGAGTTCGACGAGGCCGTGGCGGCCGCCGAGGGGAGCGAGCCCGACCCCGGTGACGTGTTCGACCACGCATACGCGGCGCTCCCGCCTCGGGTCCGCGATCAGCGCCGGGCGGTCGCCGAGCGGACCGGCTCGGGAGACGCCGCTCGCGAGCGAGACGGATCGCCGGAGTGATCGGGCGCGCCGACGGTCTACGGCGCGGCGGGCCGCGGTCGACGACGGCCAGGAGGGCGGTCAGTCCAGACAGATGTAGGTCTTCGTGTCGGCGATGCCGTCCAGATCGCGGAGCCTGGTCGCGACGCCGTGCATGAGGTCGTACACCTCGTCGCCGGTCGCCTCGACGATGATATCGTACTGGCCGGCGACGATGTGCGCCTCCTCGACCCCGTCGATCCCGCGGATCGAGTCGAGCAGCTGTTCGGACTTCCCGGCCGCCGTCTTCACCATGATAAAGGCCCGCACCATCGTAGGACGAACTTCTCCCGGTGACTCCAAAAACCTTCCCCCGTCCCTCGAAGCCGGCAGTAATCCGGTAGCGTGAGACTGACACGCATACGAGTGGCTGGGGGCTCGATCGGGGGTTCGGAGCGACCGATCGGGGGGTGATCGGAGGTAGCTTTATTCCCTGCCTGGTCGTACGCGTTACCATGCGATTCGTTATCGTGGGTGCCGGCCGCGTCGGGCTGCGAACGGCACGCGCACTCGAAGACAGCGGACACGAGGTGGTCCTCATCGAGCGCGACTCGACGAAGGTCGACCGCGCGAAGGCGGAGGGCTACGAGGTCATCGAGGGGGACGCCAGCGACGAGCAGGTGTTGCTCGCCGCCGACCTGGCCGAAGCGGACGCCGTCGGCGCGCTGACGGGCGACCTCTCGACCAACTTCGTCGTCTGCATGGTCGCGAAACACCACGGCTGTCGCACGGTGCTCCGGATCGACGAGGAGTACCGCGAGGAGATCTACCGCAAGTACGCCTCCGACGTCGACGAGGTCATCTACCCCGAGCGGCTGGGCGCCATCGTCGCCAAGAACGCCCTCCTCGGTGGCAACATCCGCGCCGTCGCCGACATCGCTCAAAATCTCCAGCTGGTCGAGCTCACCGTCTCGCCGGAGTCGCCGATGCGCGGCTACACCCTGAGCGAGTTGGAGCTTCCGGCGGACACCGAGTTGCTCGCCTTCGGCAAGCAGGGCGACCCCCTCTCGATCCCCGACGAGGACGTGTCCCTGGAGGCGGGCGACACGCTCGCCATCCTCGCGGACTTCGAGAAACTGGACGACGTGCGCCAGATCGTCGTCGGCGAGGCCGTCGCCGCGAAGGGGGGTGCCTGAGATGGTCCGCGCCTACGTCATGGTCAAGGCCCACTCGGGCGACGCCGAGCGGCTCAAATCGGAGATCCTCGACGTGGAGGGGGTCGATGACGCCTACATCGTCGCCGGCGACGTGGACTTCATCGCCACCGTCACCGTCGACGAGACCGCCGACGTGAAGGCCGTCGCGGCCACCCACATCCAGAGCCTCGACGGCATCGAGGACACCCAGACGTACGTCGCGATGGACTAGCAGTCCTTCCTCGCTCCCGGTCGCTCACCCGCCGACGACGAGAACCACGCCGACCACGACCAGCAGCGCCGCGGCGGCCGTCCGCCGGGTCACGTGCTCGTCGCCCCGCAGGAAGAGGGCGGCGCCGGCGACGACGAACAGCGTGCTCGCGCTCAAAAGCGGCGTCACCACGGTGACCGGCGTCCGCGCGAGCGCCTGGTAGTAGGCCAGCAGGTAGACCGTGTTGGCGACGCCCGCGCCGACCAGCCACCGGTCGACGCCGACCGAGACGGCCCGGCCCTCGCGGAGCGCTCGCCACGCCAGATAGAGGCCGAACCCGGCCGTCGCCGCGAAGACGCGGACGGTGACGGCGACCAGCGCCGGCGTGCCCTCGGCGAAGCCGACCTTCGTGAACACCGGGTCGATCCCGAGACACAGCGCCGCGGTCACCGGGAAGGCGAGCGCGACCCACAGCGCCCGTCCGGTGTCGGTCACCGGCGCCGCCCGGCTGTCGACCGCCACGACCGCCCCGCCCGCGACGAGGAGGGCGACGCCGGCCAGCAGGACGGGCGTCACCGCCTCGCCGAGGAAAGCCACGGCCAGCCCGAGCGCGAACAGCGGCACGAGCGCTCGCAGCGGCTCGGCCCGGCTCGCCCCCAGCCGCTCGATGCCGACGAAGTAGAAGACGCGGGCCAGCAGCGACCCGAGAAGCCCGGCGACGGCGAACGCGCCCGCGGCCCGCGGCGTCAGCCCGTAGTCCGGGTACGCGGCGACGCCGGCCACCGGCACCAGCACGAGCAGGTTGACCCCGAACACGACCGCGATCACCGCCGACACCGTGTGGGTCCGCGTGCCGACGCGGACGGCGAGACTCTGGGCGGCGAAGGCCGCCGCCGCGAGCACCGCGAACGCGGCGCCGACCAGCTGCTGGCTCGTCACGGCGACCCCTACCGGCGGGAGCCACGTGAGTGCTGTCCCGCCGGGGCGACGCGCCGAGCGCCGCCGCTCACTCGGTGGTCCGGAACGCGCGGTCGCCGGCGTCGCCCAGGCCGGGCACGATGTAGCCGTCCTCGTCGAGTTCGTCGTCGATCGCCACGGTGAGCAGGTCGGCCTCCGGGACGGCCTCGTCCACCTGCAGGAGGCCCTCGGGCGCGCTCACCGCCGAGAGGACGAACAGGTTCTCGGGCTCGGGCTGGCCCTCCAGGACGCGTTCGAGGACCGCGCACATCGTCGACCCGGTCGCCAGCATCGGGTCGGCGACGATGACGGTGTCCTCGGGCTCGATATCGGGGAGCTTGACGTAGTCGACGGAGATGGGGAACTGCCCCGACTCGTCCATGCCGGCCGCCTCGTCGCGGCTGGCGGAGATGACGCCCTGGCGGGCGCGGGGGAACGCCTTCAGTAACCCCTCGACGAACGGCGTCGCCGCGCGGAGCACGTTGACGATGACTACGTCTTCGAGGCCCTTGACGCGCTGGCCCATCGTCTCCGTGAGAGGGGTCTGGACCGAGACGTACTCGGTCTCCATCGCCCCGTCGATGATCTCGTAGCCGCAGATCCGGCCGAGCTTGACCAGCCCCTTCCGGAACTCCACCTGTTCGGTCTCCACGTCGCGCAGCCGCGTCAACACGTCCGTCGCGAGCGCGTGGGTGATCAGGCTCGCGTCGCCGCGGTCTTCGATCGCCATACCCGCGAGTGGGTCCGGCCCCACCAAATATCCACCGCGCGAGCCGTCGTCGGTCTCGCCCCCGGCGAACGCGGGACGAGAAGGGGGACACCTCGCCGGTCGGACCGCGCTTCTCAAGTTCGTCCGACCCTATCCCCGTGTAATGAGCGACACCGAGGGGCCCCTGTCGCCGGACAGGCCGGACGCCGAGAGCGACTTCCGCGTCGACGCGCCGTTCGACCCGGCGGGCGACCAGCCCGAGGCCATCGAGCAACTCGCCGACGGCTTCCGCCGGGGCATGGACGCACAGACCTTGCTCGGCGTGACGGGGTCGGGCAAGACCAACACCGTCTCCTGGGTCGTCGAGGAGACCCAGCTGCCGACGCTGGTCATCGCCCACAACAAGACGCTGGCCGCGCAGCTCTACGAGGAGTTCCGCGAGCTGTTCCCCGACAACGCCGTCGAGTACTTCGTCTCCTACTACGACTACTACCAGCCCGAGGCCTACGTCGAACAGACCGACAAGTACATCGAGAAAGACGCCTCGATCAACGACGAGATCGACCGGCTGCGCCACTCCGCCACGCGCTCGCTACTGACCCGCGACGACGTGATCGTCGTCGCCTCGGTCTCGGCCATCTACGGGCTGGGCGACCCGCAGAACTACGTCGACATGAGCCTCGAACTCGAGGTCGGCCAGGAGATCGACCGCGACGAGGTGCTCTCGCGACTCGTCGACCTGAACTACGAGCGCAACGACGTGGACTTCACCCAGGGCACCTTCCGGGTGCGGGGCGACACGCTGGAGATCTACCCGATGTACGGCCGCTACGCCGTCCGCGTCGAGTTCTGGGGGGACGAAATCGACCGCATGCTCAAGGTTGACCCGCTGGAGGGCGAGGTGCAATCGAGCGAACCCGCCGTGCTGATCCACCCGGCCGAACACTACTCCATCCCCGAGCAGCGCCTCCAGCGCGCCATCGCGGAGATCGAGGAGCTCAAAGAGGAGCGAGTGCGCTACTTCGAGCGCCAGGGCGACGCCGTCGCCGCCCAGCGCATCGACGAGCGGACCACCTTCGACCTGGAGATGATGCGCGAGACGGGCTACTGCTCGGGCATCGAGAACTACTCCGTCCACCTCTCCGAGCGCGAGAGCGGCGACGCGCCGTACACCTTGCTGGACTACTTCCCCGACGACTTCCTCACCGTCATCGACGAGTCCCACCAGACCATCCCCCAGATCAAGGGCCAGTTCGCCGGCGACCGCTCCCGGAAGGAGTCGCTGATCGACAACGGGTTCCGCCTGCCGACGGCCTACGACAACCGCCCGCTCACCTTCGAGGAGTTCGAGGAGAAGACGAGCAAGACCCTCTACGTCTCCGCGACGCCGGCCGACTACGAGCGCGAGCACAGCGAGCAGGTCGTCGAACAGATCGTCCGCCCCACCCACCTCGTCGACCCCGCGGTCGAGGTCTCGCCCGCAGAGGGGCAGATCGACGACCTCATGGACCGCATCGACGGCCGCGTCGAGCGCGACGAGCGCGTGCTGGTCACCACCCTCACCAAGCGGATGGCCGAGGATCTGACCGAGTACCTCGAAGAGGCCGGCGTCGCCGTCGAGTACATGCACGACGAGACCGACACGCTCGAACGGCACGAACTCATCCGGTCGCTCCGGCTGGGCGACATCGACGTGCTCGTCGGGATCAACCTCCTCCGGGAGGGGCTGGACATCCCCGAGGTGTCGCTGGTCGCGATCCTCGACGCCGACCAGGAGGGGTTCCTGCGCTCGGAGACGACCCTGGTCCAGACGATGGGACGGGCCGCCCGCAACGTCAACGGCGAGGTCGTCCTCTACGCCGACGACCCAAGCGACGCCATGGAGTCGGCCATCGCCGAGACCAACCGCCGCCGGCGGATCCAGGAGGAGTACAACGAGGAACACGGATTCACCCCGACGACGATCGACAAGGAGATCGGCGAGTCCTCGCTGCCCGGCTCGAAGACCGACACCGGCGACGCCTCCTCGCTCGCCCCCGACGACGACGAGGAGGCCGCTCGCGCCATCGAACGGCTGCAGGAACGGATGGAGGACGCCGCGGACAACCTGGAGTTCGAACTCGCCGCCGACATCCGCGACCGCATCCACGAACTCCGCGAGGAGTACGACCTGGCCGGCGGCGACGACGAGGAAGGCGTCGTCCCCGAACCCGTCGACGAGTTCTGAAGCCGGACGGGTCGCGACCGTGTGTCGTCCGGGAATCACAGTCGATACCTGCTCGCCGTCTCGGATCTCGTCTTTCGAGCGATTTTCTGTCGCGATTTCGGTCGTTCTTCCGGAACCACCGACGCTTATATATCGCCGATTGAAACAGGGTGGGAGATGAAACTCGGCGTTTCCGCCGGGGGAAGTCGGGTCCCGAAATACCTCGTCGGGTTCGCCGCGCTCCTGGCTGCGACGCTGGTCGGGGAGTCGGTCGTCCGCGCGGTCGGCTGGATCGACTGGTCGAGCGGCGACCCGCTCGTGTTCACGGGGGAGTTCCTCATCGGCGCGGCGACCACGCTCCCGTTCGTGGCGGGCATCGGGTACGCCGGCTACTGGCTCCCTCGAAGCCGGCTCGAAGCCGCGCGCTACCCGCGCATCCTGCGGTGGGTGCTCGGGACCGCCGTCGCGTCGCTGCTGTTCAACGCCATGTTGGTCGCCGTGATCGGCGCCACGTCCGTCGGCATGTTCGTCGCGTGGATGCGCTGGAGCGTCGCCGTCGGCGGGGGTCTGGGGATCGCCGTCGGCGTCTCCGAGGCGAGAGCGGTCCAGAGCTCCGTCGAGACGGCGCGGGCGGAGTCCCGGGCCCGACACGCCGCGAGCCAGCGCGACCTCCTCGATTACCTCAACGGCCTCCTCCGACACGAGATCCTCAACGCGACGCAGGTCATCTCCGGGAACGCGGAGTTACTGGTCGACGAGCACGAACCCGGGAGCCTCGCCCACGACCGCGGGGAGACGATCCGCCGCCAGAGCGAGGACGTGACCGACGTGATCCAGAACGTCCGGCGGCTGCTGAACGCGACGCGGGAGGACGCGCCCCTCGAACCGGTGAACGCCGCGGCGCTCCTGGTCGGCCGGATCGAGACCCTCGAGAGCCGCCACGAGGATATCCGGATCGACGCGTCGATAACCGAGACGGCGTTCGTCCGGGCCAACCCGCTCCTCGAGCGCGTGTTCGGGAACCTGCTGACGAACGCCGTCGAGCACAACGACGGCGACACCGCGACGGTGCGAGTGCGGATGACCGTCTCCCCGGAGACGGTGACGGTCACCGTCGCGGACGACGGACCGGGGATCCCCGACGATGTCACCGCGACGCTGTTCGACCGGCCCGACTCGTTCGACACCGACCACGGGTTCGGACTGTATCTCACCGAGAAACTGGTCGAACAGCACCGCGGAACCCTCGAACTTGTCGAAACCGGCCCGGACGGGACGCGGTTCAGGGTCGAACTCCCGCGCGCCCGGCCCGGATCGGTCGGCGAGCCCGCCGACGCCGCCGACCCGCGTCCGGACGCTGCCCCGGACGAGCCGCCGAGCGCCGAGTGACACCGCCGGCGTCACCCGCCGAACGCGGGACCACCACTGTTGCACGTAATACAAACGAGATTGTTGTAATGAAAGTGCTGTTGGAAAGCTTTATTCGGGCGGGGCCGGTCAGGATTGAACGCACCGCGAGCGGCCGTATTCGGGGTTCTCGGGCGGTATCGCCCGAATAGCCGAGCGGCCGCGTGTGCCGCTTTGCCACCGAACAGTGGCGACACTACCATGAGTACGCTGACAGCGCAGTCGACGATCCGCTCCGTTCTGGAGCGCGCACGCACAGGCCACGAAGACATCATCGACGACGAGACCCTCGACGACCTGGTCGCGTCGGTCGAGCGGTCGCTGTACGACGGCGTCGACGCCGACGAGCGCGACGAGGGCATCGTCGGGGAGCTGACCGCACGCATCGAGCGCCACCCCGCCTACGACGACGCGGCCGCCCGCGTCGCCCGCCGCAAGCACTTCCGCGCGGTCACCGGCGAGGACCCGCCCGGCGACGGCTGGGCGCTCCCCGCCGACGAGGACGGCCGAGTCGACGACACCGCCGACCTCGACGACGACTACGCCGACGCCTACCGCGAGTCGTTCGTCGAGGGGATCGAGGAGGGCGTCCGCGCCGACGTTATCGACGAGCGGCTCCTGACCTACGACCTGGACGAGATGGCCGCGGCGATCCGACCCGAACGGGACGAACGCTTCGACCACATCGCCGTCGACACGCTCGCCCAGCGGTACTTCCTCGACGACGACGGCGACCCCCTCGAACTCCCTCAGGCGTTCTGGATGCGCGTCGCGATGGGGATCGCCCTGCGCGAGCCCGTCGACGACCGCCCCGAGCGCGCCCGCGAGTTCTACGAACTTCTCTCGACGCTGCGGTTCGTCCACTCCTCGCCGACCCTGTTCCACGCGGGCACCACGCACCCGCAGCTGGCCTCCTGTTACGTGACGACGGTCCCCGACGACCTGGAGGGCATCTTCGACGCCTACAAGTCCCACGCCAAGCTCTCGAAGTGGTCCGGCGGCCTGGGCACCGATTGGACGCCCGTCCGCGCCTCGGGCTCGCTCATCGAGTCGACCGGCGTCGAATCGACGGGGACCGTCCCGTTCCTCAAGATCTCCAACGACGTGACCGCCGCGATCAACCGCTCGGGCAAGCGCCGCGGCGCCGCCTGCGCCTACATGGAGCCGTGGCACCTCGATTTCCCCGACTTCCTCGACCTGAAGCGCAACACCGGCGACGAACGGCGGCGCACCCACGACATGAACACCGCCGCCTGGGTCCCCGACCTGTTCATGAAGCGCGTGCAGGCGGACGAGCAGTGGACCCTCTTCTCGCCCGACGAGGTGCCCGGCCTCCACGAGGCCCACGGCGAGGAGTTCGAGGAGCTGTATCGCGAGTACGAGGCCAAAGCCGACGCGGGCGAACTCCGCCAGTACGAGCGCGTCGACGCCGCCGACCTCTGGCGCGACACCCTCACCCGGCTGTTCGAGACGGGCCACCCCTGGATCACGTTCAAGGACGCCTGCAACGTCCGCTCGCCCCAGGACCACGCCGGCACGATCCGCTCGTCCAATCTCTGCACGGAGATCACGCTCAACACCTCGACCGACGAGACCGCGGTCTGTAACCTCGGCTCCGTGAACCTCTCCGAGCACGTCGACGAGGACGGGATCGAGCGCGAGAAACTCGAATCGACCGTCGAGACGGCGATGCGGATGCTCGACAACGTCGTCGACCTGAACTTCTACCCGACCGACCGCTCCGAGCGGTCGAACATGGAGCACCGCCCCATCGGCCTCGGGATGATGGGCTTCCACGAGGCGCTGATCGAACAGCGAACCCCGATGAACGGCGAGGAGGCCGTCGCGTTCGCCGACGAAGTCTCCGAGCTCGTCGCCTACAACGCGATTCTCACCTCCTCGAAGCTCGCCGCCGAGCGCGGCACCTACGACAGCTACGAGGGCTCGAAGTGGGACCGCGGCCTGCTCCCGCAGGACACCGTCGAACTCCTCGAAGACGAGCGCGGCCGCGAGGTCGACGTGGAGGTCTCCGAGCGACTCGACTGGGAGCGCGTCCGCGAGCACGTCGCCGAGCACGGCATGCGCAACTCGAACACGATGGCCGTCGCGCCCACGGCCACGATCTCGACCATCGCCGGCACCTCCGCCTCGATCGAGCCGCTCTACTCCAACCTCTACGTCAAGTCGAACATGAGCGGCGACTTCACCGTGGTCAACGACGACCTCGTCGCCGACCTGGCCGAGCGGGACCTGTGGACCGACGAGGTCCGCGACCGGATCAAGTTCCACGACGGCTCGGTTCAGGAGATCGGCGAGATCCCCGAGGAGCTGCGGGAGCTCTATCGGACGGCCTTCGAGGTCGACCCGCGCCACCAGCTCCGGTTGAGCGCTGCCCGCGGCGTCTGGATCGACCAGAGCCAGAGCCACAACGTCTTCTTCCCCGAGACCGACGGGAGTCTCCTCGCAGACGTGTACGAGACCGCCTGGGATCTCGGCCTGAAGACGACCTACTACCTGCGGACGCTGGGCGCCAGCCAGTTCGAGAAGTCCACGCTCGATATGAGCGAGTACGGCCGCACCCAGACCAAAGAGCGCGGCGGGGACGTGGCCGACGGCGACGGGAGCGCGAGCGACGAGTCAGCGGACGCCGACGGGGACCGCGACGACGGCGACCTGCCGAGCGTCGAGGACCCGACCTGCGACGCCTGTCAATAGGAGGACTCAGCCATGCCGATAACCTACACGACGGACAACGACACGCACGACCCGAACAAGATCCTGCCGATGGACTACGAGTGGGCCCGCGAGTACTACCAGTCGGGCGTCGCCAACAACTGGACCCCCGAGGAGATCCCCATGGGCGAGGACGCCAGACAGTACGAGGACGGCACGCTCACCGACGCCGAGAAGGACCTGGTCGAGTGGAACCTCGGCTTCTTCTCGACGGCGGAATCGCTGACGGCCAACAACATCGTCCTCGCGGTGTACGACTACGTCACCGCCCCGGAGTGTCGCCAGTATCTGCTCCGGCAGGCCTACGAGGAGGCCGTCCACACGGACACGTTCATCTACTGCTGTGACTCGCTCGGGTTCGACCCGGAGTACCTCTACGGCATGTACGACCGCATCCCGACCATCGAGGCGAAAGACGACTTCGTCGTCGATCTGACCCGCGTCGTCGACGACCCCGACTTCACCATCGACGACGAGGCGGACGTGCGAGCCTTCCTCCGGGACCTGATCGGCTTCTACGTCATCATGGAGGGTATCTTCTTCTACGCCGGCTTCGCGATGATGCTCGGGCTCAAACGCCAGAACAAACTGACGGGGATCGGCCAGCAGTTCGAGTACATCATGCGCGACGAGTCGCTGCATCTGGGCTTCGGCGTCGACCTGATCGACCAGATCCGGACCGAGACCGACGCCTGGACCGACGACTTCGAGGCCGAGGTGCTCGACCTGATCCGCGAGGCCGTCGAGCTGGAGGCCCGCTACGCCCGCGAGGCCTGCCCCGAAGAGATCCTCGGGATGGGGCCC
Source organism: Halosimplex pelagicum (assembly GCF_013415905.1). Lineage (GTDB taxonomy): Archaea > Halobacteriota > Halobacteria > Halobacteriales > Haloarculaceae > Halosimplex > Halosimplex pelagicum. Next base: position 1,623,450 of record NZ_CP058909.1, read on the forward strand.
GAACAGTTCGCGGAGTACGTCGAGTACGTCGCGGACCGGCGGTGTTCGCAGCTCGATCTGCCGGAGCAGTACGGGACGGACAACCCCTTCGACTGGATGTCCGAGGCCGCCGACCTCAACAAGGAGAAGAACTTCTTCGAGACGCAGGTCACGGAGTACCAGAGCGGCGGCCAACTGGAGTGGTGACGGCCGTCGACGGCTGATCGGCGAGGGTCCGGCCGTCGCCGACGGCCGCGGGGCTGAGGCGCGGACGCCCGACCGGGGTCGTCCGGTCGCCTGCGCTCGCAAGCGGCGTGCGACAAGATATTTGACGGGCCCGGACGACTCCCCTTCAGAGGTCCGCTGGATGGACGATACGACCCCGCACTCAGACACGACACGCCCCGCACCGACGCGGCGGCGCTTCCTCGCCGGCCTGACCGCGGCCGGCGTCGCTGGTTCGACCCTCTCCGCCGTCGCCGGCGAACAGGTGCCGGCCGACCGCGCTCCCGTCGACCGCGCGGCGGACGCGGCCGCTTCCCGCAGGTGGCCGATGTTCGCCTTCGACGACGGCAACACCGGATACAGCGGCGCGAACGGACCGAGCGACGGCATCGCCGTCCGCTGGGACCGGGCCATCGACGCGACCGGCGAACCGACGTTCGACGACGTCAACGCGTACGTCCGGAGCGCCGACGGCAGTCTCTACGCGCTCGACCGCGCCTCCGGGGAGACGCAGTGGCGCTACGGGACCGACGGCGACGGTGATTCCCCGGCGGCGGCCGCCGTCGCCGGCGGCACCGCCTTCATGGACGACGGCGCCGCCGTCCTGGCGGTCCGGACCGGTTCCCAGGAGCGATACTGGCGCACCGAGGTCGACGGCACCGTCTCGGCGCCGGTCACCGTCACCGACTCGCGCGTCCTCGCGGGGACCGAGGCGGGCACCTGCTACTCGCTCAGCCGCGACGGCGGCGCCCGCAGGTGGACGTTCGACGCGGGCGACCCGATCGCGGCGGCGCCCGCGCGCGGCCCGAAGCGAGCGTTCTTCGCGACGGAGACGGGCACCGTCGTCGCCCGCGAGTCCCAGGCGGGCAGCCCCCGCTGGGAGTTCGAGACCGACGATCCGACGGAAGACGTGCCGCCCGTCGTCAGCGGCGACCAGGTGTACATCGGTGACACCGGCGGGACGGTGTACGCCATCGACAGGGTCGACGGCGAGGCCCGGTGGCGAGCCGATCTAGAGAGCGCGGTCGTCGGCGGCGCGACCGTCGCGCGCGACACCGTGTTCGTGGCGACGACCGACGGGACGCTCCACGCCCTGAACGCGGTCGGCGGGGACGAGCGCTGGTCGGTCGACCTGGGCTCGCCGGCGAGTCGCAAGCCGGTCGTCACGGACGAGGCCATCTACGTCGCGACCGCCGAGGACACCGTCTACGCGTACCTGTGGGGCGGCCGCAACGAGGGCGCCGAGGCCTGGCGGGCCGACCTGCCGGTCGACGACCCGTCACTGTCGGTGGTCGACGACATGGTCGCGGTCGTCGGCGGCCTCTACGTGGCCGTCGAGAGCGGCTCGCAGACCGCCATCGACCGCGCGTCGTTCGACGCGGTGACGACCCGGTGGACGTACGCGACCGACGGCACCGCGACCGGGTCGCCGGCGCTCACCGACGACGCGCTCTACACCGCCGACGACGCGCAGGTCTGTTACGCGCTCGACCCGACCGAGGGCGGCGAGCAGTGGCGCTACGAGGCCGACACCGACCTGACGGGCCCGATCGCCGACGCCGACGGCGTCTACCTCGGGGCCGCCGACGGCACCGTCCGCGCCCTGGAAACCGGCGACGGCACCGAACGGTGGACCTTCCCGCCCGACGAGGGCGAAATCGGTCCGGTTCCGGCCGCCCCCATTCGCTGGGGGGGCCTGATCGTCGCTCTGGACGCCCGGGGGCGACTCTACGGGATCGACCGCGCGGAGGGGACCGAGCGGTGGGCCGGCCGCGTCGACAAGGGCGGGACCAGTCCGGCGGTGGGCGGCGACCGCATCTACGCGAGTTCGCCCAGCGGCGTCGTATCGGCGTTCGACGCCGCCAGCGGCGAGGAACTGTGGGGCTTCCGAACGGGAGGGGCCGCCGCCGCCCCGGCGGCCACCGCCGACACCGTCTACGTCGGCAACAGCAACGGCCGTTTCTACGCGGTGAACGTCCAGAGCGACGACGAGGCGACGGAACGCTGGTCGAAGGATCTCGACGGAGCGGTCAGGGCGGCGCCGACCGTCGCCGGCGACACCGTCTACGTCGGGACGGTCGCCGGGACGCTCTACGCCTTCGACCTGAAAGGGAACCGCCGATGGCGGGCCGAGGCCCGCGGGGCGATCCGCGCCAAACCCGGCGTCGCCGGCGACCTCGTGACGGTCGGCAGCGAGAACGAGAGCGTCTACGCCTTCGACGCGGCCGACGGGAGCGAGCGGTGGGCCTACGACACCGCCGCGCCGCTGCGGACGACCGCCGCCTTCGGCAACGACACCGTCTACCTCGCCAGCGCCGAGATCGCCGCGCTCGACCCGCCCAACACCGTCCAGACGCCGACGCCCTCGGCGACCCCGAGCGACACCGCGACCCCCACGGCGACGCCGACCGATACCCCGACGGCGACACCGACGGACACACCGGGCACCACGCCGACCGACACGCCCGCGGGGACGACGCCGACCGCCACCCCGACGGCGACACGGACGGAGACCCCGACCGACGCGTCGGGCGGGAACACCGTGACCCCGACGGGGGCGCCGACGCCCACGACGACGGCCGGCGGTGCGACCGGGCCGACGTCGACGCCGACCGAGGCGCCGACACCGCCCGCGACGACGACCGGTAGCGGCGGGGGCGCCAGCGGTGGGGGCGCCGGCGGCGGCCCGCTGGACGGCCTCGATATCGAACCCGACTGGCTCCCGTACGCGGGCGCGGGAGCCGTCGCCGCGGTCGCCGCGCTCGGCGCCGCGGTCAAGCGCTTCGGCGGTGGCGGCAACGGCGGCACCGGCGGCACCGGCGGCAAGCAGGCCGACGCCCTGAACTGGGGCGGCGGCCTTGACGACGACGACAACTGACCGCTCCACCGTCGTTCCGAGTCCGCTCTCTCCCGTGAGCCGCCGCGTCGTCTGGGGGTCGCCGGCCCGCGGCGACCGCCGGTACCGACCCGTCACGGACCCGAAGGCTTATTCGCGAACGAGGCGGAGCAACGTGCCACGATGGACGTATCGCGCGGCAGCGCCCTGGTCTTGCTCGGCGTCGGCCTCTTCGTCGCGACGATGGTCGTCGGCGCCGCGACCGCCCCCTCCGGGTCCGCCGGCGGCGTCGACGCCCCGGCGACGCCCGCGCCCTCACCGGACGACACCGCGGCCCCGTCGGACCCCGACGCCACGGCCGCTCCGACCGGCACGCCCTCGTCCGACGAGCCCCAGACGCTCGTCGGCAACCAGGGCGGCTGGGTGACCCACGGCAGCGTCATCGCCTTCGACGGCCGGTCGGTCGCCTGGCGCAACACCCAGGCCGACGGCTACTTCGAGGTGAGCCGGCTCGACAACGGCACCGTCCTGGCCGCGTTCGCCAACGAGAGCTCCGAGGACTGCGGCGATCTCTCGGCGCCCTGCGCCCGGACGGGCTATCGGATCATCGAGCCCGGGAGCGGAGAGATCCTCTCGGAGTACAGTTTCCCCGTCGGCTCGATCACCAACAGCGAGGTCCACGCCGCCGACGCCACCGGCGACGGCGGCATCGCCTACGTCGACATGGACGCCGAGCGGGTCGTCGTGGTCGAGAACGGCACCGAGGTCTGGGAGTGGCGCGCCAGCGAGCTCTACGAGGCGCCCCCGGACCCGGCGAGCCGCGACTGGCTGCACATCAACGACGTGGACGCCATCGGCGACGGCCGCTTCCTCGTCTCGGTTCGCAACGCCAACCAGCTCCTGATCGTCGAGCGCGGCGAGGGCGTCGTCGAAGTCATCAACGAGGACGACGGGACGAGCGACGCCAACTGCCTCTCGGACGAGCGGCTCTACGACGCCGACGGGGACGGCGACGTGCGCTGTGGCGACCCGAGCGTCATCAAGGAGCAGCACAACCCGCAGTGGCTCGGCGACGGCGCGGTGCTGGTGGCCGACAGCGAGAACGACCGCGTGGTCGAGCTCCACCGCACCGACGACGGCGACTGGGAGCCCGTCTGGGCGGTCGACAGGGCCGGCGGCATCCAGCTGACGTGGCCCCGCGACGCCGATCGGCTCCCCAACGGCAACACGCTGATCGCCGACTCGCGCAACCGGCGCGTGATCGAGGTTGACCCCCAGGGCGAGATGGTCTGGAACGTCTCGGTCGGTGCCGCCGCCAAGTACGGCCCCGGCATCGTCTACGAGGCCGACCGGCTCCCCTACGGCGAGTACGCGGGCAGCTACGACGGCGGCTCGACGCCGACCGACGCGGACGGCACCGCCACCGAGGGCGGCGCCGCGACGTCGACGAAGACGCCCCTGCCGCGGATGACCGCCGCGAACGGCTCCGCCGCCCTCACTGCCCCCGACGACGAGATCCCCCTCCTTTCGGAGGCGGTCGCGGGCCTCCAGGGAACCTTCGCCTGGGTCCCCATCTGGTTCGGCGAACTCCACCTCGCCGCGACGGCGCTCGGACTCCTGTTCGTCCTCGTCGGCGGCGTCGACCACCTGCTTGCGGCGCGGAACGTCTCGCTGCCCGGACGGGAGTAACGAACGGAGCCGCCACCGGGCAGAAGTCCTACTCCTCCACGGTCATCGACAGCTCGTCGAAGGACACGAACGCGGTCTCGTACCCCTCGTGGCGGGCGATCTGCGGGATCGCGTCGACCGAGAGCGTCAGGTCGTCGCCCGACTGCACGTCCGCGACGGCACCGTAGTGGTATCCCAGATCGGGGTGGACGGTCGGGGTGAGCGAGCCGTCGTAGCGGTTCGTCCCGTCGCCGCTGACCGTCGCCGACAGCGACGCCTGCGGGATCGGGTAGCCGTTGTACGGCGTCCGCATCGAGACGGCGAGATACGAGCGGTCGCCCTCGGCGGAGATACCGGCGGGCGGCGACTCCAGTCGCGCGACGACGAAGCGGGCGTCGCCACTGGTGCCCTCGCCGACGACGGTCCCCGGCATTTCCCCGGGGGCGGGCGTCGCGGAGACGGGCATCATGTCCATCGACATGGGGTCGAGCGCGTCGCGCTCGCCCTGGCGGTCGGGCAGTCGCTCGTAGGAGATCTCTTCGAGGGCGGACTGTGAGAACTCCAGGGAGAACGAGGCGCTCCCCAGGTCGCCGAAGCGGTCGCGGAGGGCGCCGGCCCGACGGGTCGGCAGCGGCGGGACGGTGACCTCGATGTCGTAGGTGCCCGCGCCGTCGAGTTCGAGGTTGTCGCCGGCGTGGACGCCCATGTTCTGGGAGATCATCGGCCACAGCGACTTGCCGCTGGTGAGCGTCTCGCCGTCGAGCGTGATCGTCGCCGTGACCGAGCCGTGCGGGAGGACGGTCTCCGTCTCGGGGTCCCAGACGGTCGTCATGAGGTGCAGCGAGTCCGAGCCCTCGATGGTGACCTTCTCGGTGCTGTCCCCGCTGACGAGCCAGAAGCGGTGGGGGTAGCTGTAGGTCAGCGCGACCCGAAAGTCACCGGCCGAGGCCATCCCGACCATCTCCATCCCCTCGACGTGGCTGGGGACGTAGACGGCGTCGGGGCGGTCCTCGACCAGCGGCGGCGACCGCGCCGAGCGCGTCTGAAAGAGCGACCGACACCCTGCGAGACCCACCGACGCCGCGGCAGCGCCCGCGGCGAGGAAGCGTCGTCTGTGCATGTCCGGCCCTAATCGCTATACGCAAAAGCGGCTTCTGGTTGGGTTCTCGAAAGCGGGCGGCGGCCGTCGGGCGACGTCGGTCACTCGCCGGGGCGGGGCGTCGGGAGCGCGCGCGACTCGCGGGGCGGGAGGAGGTAGTTGCCGCGCCGGCGGACGTTGATGTACTGGAGGATGCCGTTGTTGGCGCGCTGTCCGACCGCGCCCTCGGCGGCGGCGTCGGTCCCGTTCATCGCCTCGCGGGTGTTCACGAAGTCGGCGATCGACTCCTGCAGGGCGAGGAAGTGCAGGCCGGCGCGGTCGCCGTCCGTCGAGTCGAAGTCCCGGCGGAGCATGACCGGGCGGCCGTCTTCGCGGGCGCGGGCGTTCTTCTGTGCGTGGCCGACGACGCCCTTGCGGGCGTCTTCTTCGACCGTCTCGGCGCAGCCGCCGACGCCGCTGGAGTTTCCGAGGTTCTCGCCGGTGCCCTCGATCACGTCATTGTCGGCGTGGGCCGGACAGAACATCGACGCCTCGCGGTGCTCGCGGCTGTCCTGCTCGTACCACTGGGTGAGGTTGAGGTCCATCGACGAGACGTGCTGGGTGGTGCCACCGGCGAAGGGGCCCTCGGCGATGGTCACGCGGTCCTCGGTCGCCTGGGTCTTCTCGAATCCCGACTTGAAACCCATGTACAGCGGCGACTCCTCTGGGACGGGCTCGGAGTCGGGGATCCCCGCCACGTCCTGGTTCTCGGCGGGGAGCCCCTCGCCGATGAAGCCGGTCCGGCGCGCGCGGCCGTCCTCAGCGAGGGCGGCTCGCTCGAAGACGCCGTCGAACGTGGCGTCCAGCTCGCGACCGTTCACCGCGTCGCGCTCGCCGAGCAGCCCCTCCTCGGCGGCCAGCAGGGCCGAGCCGTAGTCGCTGGCGAGGTGGACCACGGCGTCGGGTTCGTCCGGCACGGGGTTCTCGAAGGGCGCGAGCGGTTCGGGCTCGGGCAGGTCGACGGTCTCCGGGAGACTCCCCTCGAAGCGCTCGAAGTAGGCGGGGGCGTAGCCGATAGTAAAGAGGAGGCCCACGTCCCCCTCGTCGGTGCTGCGGGGGTAGGCGCGTTCGAGCGACCGGAGCGCGGTCTCGACGGTCTCGCGGTCCGAGTCGGCGGGCGTCCCCTCCCCGGCGTAGTCGAGATAGATCAGGAGGTGGTGTTTCGGGGGCACGTCGTTGCCGTGGTCGTCCGTGCGGAGGGCGTCGTTCCAGGCGTGCTGGCGGTCGGGGAGCGCCGAGAGGTCGTCGGGGCCCGTCGGGAGGTCGGGGTCCTCCCGTCCCAGGCAGGCCGACAGCGCCGCGGACCCGCCGATGGCGACGGCGGCCTTGACGAACTCCCGGCGCGAGACCCCGCGCTGGCGACTGGGTGGCATCGGCGACACTAGCGACTGGTCCGACAAGGGGGTTCTGGTCGGCCAGTCGAAAGCCCTACTCGGCGAGGAGGCGGTCGACCAGGCGGGTGAACCGGTCGACGAGCTTCTCGGGCAGCGACGGCTCGACCGTCCGGAGCAGTCGGGCGGTCTCCTCGGGCGCTTCGAGGGCGAGCGTCACGCGGCCGCGCTCGTCGCGGCGCTTGGCGACGAGGTCGAGGTCGACGAGTCGGTCGAGGTGCCACTCCAGCGTGCTCCGGGCGACGCCGACGCCCTCGGCGGTCTCGGCGGCGGGTGTCGGCCCGTTCCGGAGGAGGAAGACCACGATGTCGGCGGCGGTCTCGCGGTGGAGGACCGCGAGCGCGCGCCGCTCGAAGGCGTCGCAGTCGGGCGGGTAGTAGTGGGTGCGGCCGTAGAGGTCGGCGGCGACGACGCGGTCGTCGAGCTTCCGCAGGTGGTACTGGACCTGCCCCGGGGCGAGGTCGAGCCGGCGGACGAGTTCGCTGAAGTAGACGCCCGGGTTGTCGGCGACGTGCTCCGCCACGCGGGCGCGAGTGTCGTTGTCGGGCATCGTTACAGCGGCTCCTCGGGGGCGCTCGGAGCTGCCGAGCGCGCGTAGTAGATGGCGCCGAGCAGGAAGGTCGCGAGCATGGCGTCGAGGGCGTGCTCGGCGAAGTGGTGCAGGCCGGCGTCGAGCGGGCCGAACATCGCGAGCGCGGAGACGAGCGTGCGGGCGAGCAGGGCGGCCAGCGCGAGCACGACGAGCAGGTACGACCGCGAGCCGCGCTGGCCGAGCGCCGCGACCGCCAGCGCGAGCAGGAGTCCGGAGCCGACGCCCGCCAGCAGGTGGACGCCGAGCAGGCCAGGGTCCGGCGAGGGCGCGGCGTGGGCGACCGGGCGCAACGGTGTCACACCTCCAGTAGTCGCCGCGCGCACCTAAGTCGGTCGCTTCCGGGTCGCGCGTGGTCCGGCAGCCGCGCCGCTCGGCGGATCAGGCCGCCAGCGGTCGCGAGACGATCCACAGCGACAGCATCGTGTACCCGACCATGACGAGGACGAACGGCGCGTGGCCGCGCCGGGCCGCCCCGCGGCCGCCGTACCGGCGGGTCGCGACCCGATGGGCCGCGACGACGGCGACGAGGTGGCCGGCGACGACGAGCGCCACCTGCGACAGCCAGAACAGCTCGACCGACAGACCGGCGAGCGGCCTGATCGGGTCGCCCGCAGTGCCGAGCGCCAGGTCGCGGACGACGGCGACGGTCGCGCCGAGGTTCGTCGCCACGAACGGGTAGTTGTGCGCCACCTCGTAGGCGGCCGCGATGGGGATCACCGTCGCACCGAACGCGGTCGCGGCCGCCGTCGGATCTGCCGACGACGGGATGGCTCCGGTGCCGAGGCGCTCGGCGAGGGCGGCCGCGAGCGCGAACGACACCAGGAAGACGGCCAGCCCCGACGCGTAGAGCGCGACGCTCGCGACGCCGACGCCGAGCGCCTCGCGGGCGGGGTCGAGTAGCGAACGGTAGGCTCGGGTCGCGGTGAACCCGTCGAAGCTGACGGTGTAGACCGCGGCGACGACGAACGCGACCAGCGAGGTGTTGCCGAGCGGTCGGGTCACCCCGCGCCACGGCGGGCGGACGGCGAGGGCGACGCTCCCGTCGTCGCGGCGGCGGACGGCGAGCGGCGCGATCCGGCCCAGCAGGTCGAACAGCACGGTGAGGGCGTCGGCGCGGGCGAACCACTCGCGGCCGAAGGCGACGCTCCCGACGAGCATCGCGACCGCGTAGGCCGCGGCGACGGCGACCGTAATCGACGGCGAGCGCGTCGCGACGGTCAGGTTCTCCAGCACGCCGACGCCGAGGACGAACCCGGCGACCGCGGGCCAGGCGCCGAGGCGCTCGGGGTACGAGCCGGCGAGCGCGATCTCCCGCCCCTCCAGCGCCACGAGGCCGTCGTACAGCGTCTCCCACGGGGAGAGGACGCGCCACGGCGACCCGACGAGGACGGCGAGCAGGCCGACGCCCTTGAGCACGAGCGGCCAGAGGACCAGCGTCGCGAGGTTCTCGGCGGCGACTTGCCGGCCGAGGATGCCGTGTGCGAGCGCCCCGACGAACAGCGCGAGGAAGCCGACCCGGGCGACCGTGACGATCGGGCGCGCGACTGCCGCCGGGACGCGGGCCAGCGGGCGGTCGGACGGCTCGGGCGCCGGCTGGCGAGCGGCCCGCTCGGAGCCGCCGGCGCGACGGTCGGCGACGCCGAGCCACAGCGCCGTCAGGCCGACCGTCGCGCCGGCGCCGACGAACAGCAGTTCCAGCGGGACCGGCGCGGTGAACTCACGCGCGACGATCTCGTGAGCGCTCGCGACGCCCGCAGAGGCCGCGAGCGCCACCGTCGCGAGGGCCGCGGCGAGCGCCCGCCGGATCGCTCGGGGACGCCTCGTCCGGTCGTCGCCGCGGAGTGCCATACACGGGACTCGGCCGAGCGCGGGCAAATGGCCTGTGGTACGCCGCTCGAATCCCGGCGGCGCGTCGGAAGGGCTTTGCCCGTCCGATCCCGAGACGGGGACGATGCGGACTCGCACGGCCGCCGCGTTAGCGCTTCTGGTCCTCGCCCTGTCGGGCGCCGGCGCCGCCGCGCTCTGGGCGCTCCCCGGCGGGGGCGGCGGCGCGCTGACGGAGCTGTGGATCAGCGACACCGCGCGGGACAACGAGTTCAACCACCACGGCGTCGGCGCCGCCGACGGCGTCGTCGTCGCGCCGGTCACCGGTCTCCAGGGCCAGGACGGGCTCACGCGTCGCTCGTGTTCGCTGAACCGCCTCGACGCCGCGAACGGGAGCGTCCGCTGGTGGGTCGGCGTCCCGCCCGAGCGGTGTTTCAGCCACGCCCTGACGAAGCCGACCGTCGCCGACCTGAACGGCGACGGCGCGCTCGAAGTCGTCGCCGGAACGACCGAGAACGCGACCGTCGCGTTCGCGGCGAGCGACGGCCGGGAGCTGTTCCGGGTCCCGACGCGGGCGTACGGCTACGCGCAGCCGGTCGTCGCGGACGTGACCGGCGACTCGGCGCCCGAGGTCGTCGCCAGCGACATCTCCGGCGACACCTTCGTCGCGGCCGCCGACGGGTCGGTCCGCTGGCGGGGGAACGTCTCCGGGCTCGTCTACGCCTCGCCGGTCGTCGCCGATCTCGACGGGGACGGGGACCGAGAGGTCATCGTCGCGGGTCGCGAGGAGACGGTCGCCTTCGAGGGGGACGGGACGGTGCGCTGGCGCCGGGACGTGGGGGCCAACGACGCCGCGGCGGCGACCGTCGACGGCGAGGCAAGCGTGGTCGTCGTCGGCAACGACGGCGTCGTCGCGCTCGACGGGGCGACGGGCGAGCGTCGCTGGAACCGCTCGGCCGAGGGGTCGCCCGCGATGGGCGCGCTCGCCGACGGCGACGGCGACGGGGCGCCGGAGGCCTACGTGAGCGAGGCGGGGAACGTTCTCCGGGCGCTCGACGCCGCCGACGGGAGCGAACAGTGGCGGACGCGCCTCGCGACGAGCGAGGGGTCGGTCACGCCGCCGGCGGTGCTGGCGGACCCGAACGGCGACGGCTCGTCGGAACTCGTCGCGGTCACCAACGGCGGGACGATCGCCGTCCTCGACCCGGCGACGGGCGCTGAACGGGCCGCCTATGAACGGGACGTGCCGGTCTGGACCGGCGTGACGCCCGCGAACCTCACCGCCGCGCCCGGCGATGAGCTGCTGGTCCGCTACGGTGACGGCCGCGTGGTGGCGCTGGAATACGGCGGCTGACCCCGCCGGACGGGCTACCCCAGCGACACGTCCAGATACAGCATGACGACGACGCCGACCATCGTCCCGACCGTCGCGACCCGCTCGTTGCCCCGGAGATGGGTCTCGGGGACGATCTCGTCGCTGATGACGAACAGCATCGCGCCGGCGGCGAAGCCCATCGCGTAGGGCAGGATCGGCGCAGCGAGCGTGACCGCCAGCGCCCCGAACAGCACGAGCGGGATCTCGACGAGCCCCGAGCGGATGCCCGTGACCGCCGCGTAGAACCGGCGGTCGAGCCCGGCGTTGACGGCGGCGACCGACACCGCGAGCCCCTCCGGGACGTTCTGGATACCGATGGCGAGCATGAGCGCGACCGCGCTCCCGATCGACGCGTCGCCGGCCGCCGCCGAACCGAACCCGACCCCCACGGCCAGCCCCTCGGGCATGTTGTGTAGAGTGATGGCGAGGATGAACAGGACGACGGAGGCGAGGCGGTCGTCGTCGATGGGCAGGTCGTCGCCGGGGTCGGCCGCGTCCTCGCGGCGCTTCCCGGTCAGCAGGTAGTGGGCGTGCGGGACCAGCACGTCCGCCCGGTCGAGCGCGAGCGCGCCCAGGAGGACGCCGCCGAGCACCGGCAGCGGGCTCCCCCCGGGCGTCGCCTCGATCCCCGGGAGGATCAGACTGGTGAAACTCGCCGAGAGCATGACGCCGGCGGCGAAGCCCAGCGCGCCGTCCAGCGCCCGCTCGGAGGGGTCGCGCCAGACGAACACCAGCGACGCGCCGAGGAGGTTGAGCCCGGCGATGACCAGCCCGCCGACCAGCGCCTGCACCACGAGCCGCTGGTTACCGAGCGCCTCGACGAGCATCTCGACCGGTCCGGGCATTGCTGAATCGGGCGACGCGGGCCGCTCACATAAAGGTCGGCCGTACATATACCTGCGCGCCGCCCCAACGGGCGAGATATGAACGGCCAGCAACTCGTCGAGGCGGTCCGCGAGGCGCAGGCGACGGAACTCGATCGGCTGGGGTCGGACAAGTACCTCATCGCCGCGACCGGCGCCGACCTCGAACGGGCGCCGGTTCTGCGGTCGGTCGCCGAATCGGCCGCCAGCGGCCGCGACACCTTCTCGCGGTGGGCCGACGAGGCGACCGGCGACGCGGCGTCGGCCTTCCAGACCGCAGCCGACACCGAGACCGCGCAGTTCGACCGCGTCGTCGCCTCGCTGGCCGAGTTACCGAACGACGACGCCGACGCCGCGGCGACTATCGACGGGACCGACGCGCCGTTACACGCCGCGCTGGCCGACACCGACGGGACCGTCGAGCGGCTGGCGGCGGGGTTCGTCGGCCGCCCGCTGGTCGCCGACCGGACGCTGCTGCAGGCCGTCAACTTCTTCGTCAACGAGGCCGACGAGGAGCGGGCGGATCTGGCGCGGGAGCTGCGCAGTGACGCACAGGGGCGGCTCGACGAGGGCGTCGCCCTGCTCGATTCGGTCTGCGAGACGGACGCCGACTGGGAGCGCGCCCAGAGAGGGGCCGAACGCGTGGTCGAAGCGGCCTACGAGGAGTACGCGACCGCGCTCGAAGCGATGGGCGTCGACCCGAAGCCGGTTTGCTAAACCATCTTTTTCGCGGAGGGGTGGGCAAACCGCGCCCACCCCTCCGTCTGCTCACGGGCGGCGAAGCCGCCCGTTCGCATGGTCCGAGGGACCTCCGGTCCCTCGCTACCAAAAACATGGGTGAAAAAGGCCGCTCGCGCCGACGGCGCGAGCGGTGAACCGGCGCCTCCGGCGCCGGATGCTACCTACAGTTGATGTAGGTAGTGGTGCGGTCGGCGCGTGCTGTCGCGCGCTCTCGTGCGCGCGACGTAGCCGCGCGAGGGATGAGTGAGCCGAAGGCGAGCGAATCGGTTGGGGAGGTTCGTGGCCGTCTACGGTGCTGTGCGGGGCGGTTTGCGGTTGCGGTGCCTGGTGGACTGAAAGGGCGAGGCGCGCTCGCGTGCAGTTCAGTCGCCTGAGCGGGCACTATCCGCGCGGGCGGTGCGGAGAGCGCGGATATCCCGCTCAGCGACCGCGAGCGCGTCGAGGGCTTTCATCACCTGCTGTCGACTGCGGTCGAGCAAGCTAGCGAGCGCGGCGAGGGCTTTCATCGCTCACCGTCAAGTGCGGTCGTTGTCGGTCGACTTGCTTTCACAACCTATCCAACAGAAACAACCGATACACGAGCACATCGAACCGAACATCGACCGGCCCCACGCTTTTGCCCGGAGCGGTCGGAGACTCGGACATGACGGACCTGACGGCGTTCGTCGACGGCATCGTCCACGAGCCGACTCAGACCGAGGGGCGCGGGCTCGACCTGACGGCGACGGAGGTCTACGAGGTCGCCGAACCCGGCCGCATCGACTTCGGCGGCGGCGAACTGGAGGCCGCGGACCTGCAACCCCACGACAGCCAGTTCCGGAACGAGGACGACGACTACGAGTGGTGGCACCTCGACGCGGGCCAGTACCTGATCGAGTACAACGAGTCGCTGGCGCTGCCCGAGGATACGATCGCACGGGTACAGACGCGCGACGCCGTGGTCGCCCGGGGGGCGTTCCACCCGACGCTGGAACTGTCGGAACTCGGTCGCGTGCCGCTGTCGGTCGGCGGCGCGGGGCTCGGGCTGAAAGAGAACGCGCGGGTCTCGACCGTGGTGGCTGTCGAGCGGGACTGACCCCGTCGAATCGACGGCGCTACGCGGGGACGGCCCGCCGGGACAGCCCGTAGGCAACGGCAACGACGACCAGCGGGGCGACGGCGAACAGCAGCGACCCCTGGATCACGACCGCGTACCAGCACAGGGCGGCGTAGGCGAGCGCGCCGACGACGAGCCACGGCCCGGGGATCAGTCGCGTGAACGGTTCGGCCATACCGGGCCGACGCTCGGGACCGATAAAATTCTTTTCGACCGACAGGACCGTGCCGAGTCGGTCACTCCCGTTCCATCTGTTCGGCGATCCGCTGGACGCCGTCGGCGATCGCCTCGACGGCGGCCATGATCCGCCACAGCAGGTACGCGCCGATCAGGAGGACGCCGGGTAACACCCCCAGCAGGATCGCACCCTGGACGAGCAGGGCGTAGGCGATGACGAGCAAGTAGGCGGCGCCGAACGCCGCGAGCAGTTCGCGCGGGAGCGACGGCGGGGACCAGCCGGACATGGACGGTCGTTCGGAACGACCTGTCAAATAGTTTCGTCCGGCCCACCGTCGCGTCGGTGCGGACCGCCCGTTTCATGTCCGGTGCCCCCGCAGATCGAACCGAACGCCGATGGCCACGGTCAGATCCGCTCGACGGGACGAACTGGAGGACCTGCTCGAACTGTACCGGCAGCTCAACCCCGACGACCCGGAACTCGCGCCCGAGGCGGTGGCGGACCTGTGGGAGGAGATGGTCGCCGACGAGACGCTCGACGTCGTGGTCGTCGAGCACGACGGCCGGCTCGTCGCCACCTGTCTGCTGTCGGTGACGAGGAACCTGACGCGGGGCGCGCGGCCGTTCGCCCTGATCGAGAACGTAGTGACCCGCGAGGGCTATCGCGGCGAGGGATTCGGGACGCAGTGCGTCGAGGGAGCGGTCGAGCGGGCGCGCGAACGGGACTGCTACAAGGTGATGCTGCTGACCGGCTCCGACCGGGAGTGGAAACACGACTTTTACGAGTCCTGCGGGTTCGACGGCGAGGCCAAGACCGGGTTCACGCTCGATCTGCGGTAGCGCCGGGAGCGAGGGGACGGACCGTGCGAACGGTTGGCTCGGCGGGGACAGCGACGGACGGGGCGTTCCGACGGGCTTTTGAACGCGCGCCGAGTTCGACCGGGTATGGCAGATTTCACGGTCGCCGTCTCCGACCCGGAGGACGGCCGCACCTACCAGGTCGAGATCGACGGACAGGACGCCAACCGGTTCATCGGTCGCGAGATCGGTGAGGAAGTCGACGGCGGGAGCGTCGGCCTCTCGGGTTACACCGTCGAGATCACCGGCGGCTCCGACGAGACCGGCCGCCCGATGCGCGACGACGTGCGCGGCACGGACCTCAAGCAGATCATGCTCGAAGGCGGCACGGGCTACGAGCCCAACCGCGACGGCGAGCGCAAGCGCGTCACCGTCCGCGGCCGCGAGGTCGGCGAGGCCACCCGCCAGATCAACGCCCGGATCGCCGAGCGCGGCGGCGAGGACCCCGCCGACCTCCTCGGCGACGACGAGTAAGCTCGCGACCGGCCTCCGGTCGAGGCGACGCTGTGTTCCCTTTCTCTCGGTGTGGTGCGTGTTGACTCACGTCGAAGAGCGGCAGTAGTCCGCGGATCGCCCCGTTCGGCGAGAGCCGAGTCACAGCACGGCGTCGACGGCGGCGAACACGCCGTAGCTGACGCCGAGCGCCAGCACCAGCGAGCCGACCCAGGCGGCGACGGTCTTGAGCATCTTCTCCTTGCTGACGGCGCTGTTGCCGGCGGCGTAGCCGCTGCCGATGATGGCCGAGACGATGATCTCGTTGAACGAGACGGGGATGCCGAAGAAGACGGCGGTCTGGGCGATGGCGAAGGAAGGGATGAGCGCGGCGATCGACCGCCGCGGCCCGAGCGAGGAGTAGTCCTGCGAGATGGCCTTGATCATCCGCGGCGCGCCGGTCCAGGAACCGACCAGGAGGCCGAGGCCGCCGCCGACGAGGACGGCGACGATGGGGAGGTCGAACGGGTCGAGCAGCGGGACCAGCGGACCGATCGCGAGGCCGACCTGGCTGCCGCCGGCGGAGAAGGCGACGAGGCCGCCCAGCACGAGCAGGAAGTGTCGCTGGCCGCGGGCGCTGTCCTCGCGCACGTCCCACCAGAGCGCGAAGGCGGTGCAGACGGCGACCAGCAGCGAGACGGCCGCCCGGACGGCCAGCGGGGGCGCGCCGATGGCGCCGACGGCCGAGGAGACGAGCGAGGCCTGCTCGCCGGGCGGGCCGAGGAAGACGAACTCGACGTTGGCGAGGATGACGCCGACGAGGCCGGCCAGCGCGGGGACCGCCAGCCGTTCGGGGACGCCCTCGCTCCTGAGCAGGCGTGCGGTGGCGTAGGCGATGCCGCCGCCCACGAACGGGACGGCGAGCCACAGCGCGGCGATCTGGCGGTACTTGGCCCACGCGGGGTCGCCCCCCAGCGCGAGGCCGACCCCGACGACCGCGCCGGTGACGGTGAACGCCGTGGCGATCGGGTAGCCCGCGAAGACGCCGATCGCGACCAGCGTCGCGGCGGTCAGCAGACCGACCACGGCGGCCGTCGGCGAGAGCGTGACGCCGCGGATCAGTTCCTGACCGACCGCTTCGGTGACGTTGGCACCCTGGAAGACCGCGCCGGCCAGTCCGAGGATGCCGACAATAAATCCGGCACGCATCACCGAGATCGCGTTGGCGCCGACGGCCGGCGCGAACGGGGTCGACCCCGAGGACCCGGCCCCGATCGCCCACGCCATGAACAGACTCGCCGCCGCCGCGATCAGCAGTATCCCCAGCGATGCCATCTGGCCACGGCTAACGGGGGTCGGTATAATAGCCTGCCGACTGCGGCAGCGTTGCGTCCGCGACCAGGTCGTTTCGGGTGCTCGCGACCGGCCGCGACCGACGCGGCTGCGGTCAGCTGTTCGTAACGGTTATAATCTGACATGTATACGGACCTACCATGCAACGACAGTGGGGGCGGCGCGAGTTCCTCGCGGCCGGGGTCGCGGGGCTCGGGGTCGGGACTGCGGGATGTACGAGTCCGTTCGGGTCGTCGGACGGGCCGGACGTGTCGAGCGTGGCGTTCTCGTTCGCCTACCGACCGACGGCCGACGGCGGGCCGGCGGTCCGGATCGAACACGCGAGCGGGGACGGACTCCCGGCGGGCGAGGTGCGGATACGGACGAGCGACGGCGACAGCGCGCTGTGGAGCGAGCTGGGGTCGACCAGCGAGCGAGCGGACGAAGACGTGACGACCGGGGCGACCGCGCGCGTCGGCCCCGACGTGGTGAACTGGCCGAGCGCGGTCCCGCCGACCGAATCCGTGAAGGTGCTGTACGTCCCGGGCGAGCAGTCGGTGACGGAACTGGACCGGTTCGACCCGCCGACGCCCACGCCGACTGCCACCCCGATGCCGACGCCCACGGATGCGCCGACGCCCACGGAGACACCGACGCCGACGCCCCATCCCGGGTTGGTCACCGGCTTCGAGGGCGACGACCTCTCGGCGTGGAGGGTGGCCGAGCGCGGTGCGAGCGGGTCGGCCACGTGGTCGGTCACGAGCGACCACCCCGTCAGCGGCGAGTACGCGGCGGTGTATCGCGGGGACAGGCAACAGGTGCTCGCGTCGGTCTCGGGGCTGGACACGTATCCGTCGCGCGGCGACACTGTCGAGTTCCGCTTCTACAAGGACAGCGCCGACGCGACCGGCTGGTTCGGCTTCGGCGTCCAGTCGGTGGCATACGAGGCGGGGTACAGACTCAGGGTCCGCAACCACAACTGGGCGAACCACGCGGAGACGGCGAAGCTCGCCCGACTCGACGGAACCGAACGGGAGAAGACGGTCCTCGACACGGCCGACTACGAACCCGCCGCCCACGCCGGCGAACGCCTGCGGTGGGAGGTCCAGTGGGGCGACCCGACGATCGAGGTCCGGGCTTTCGACAGCGAGGGCGAACGACTGGTGTCGCTGTCGGCGGCGGACGAGACCTACGACGGCGGCGGAGTGGCGATCGCGGCCAACGCCTCCGATCCAGCGACGGTGTACGCCGACCGCATCCGGATCACCGACTCGTCGGCGTAGCGCGGACCGGCAGAACGGAGGCGCGCGAACTGTCAGGTCGTCTCGGCGTCGGCCTCGGAGTCGGGGTCGGGCGCCTCGACGCCCTCGGCGGCCTCGGCGGCCTCGGTGACCTTCTCGGTGTCGACGTGCCAGCGGTCGACCGTCGACTCGTAGTCGGCCAACTTGTTCGACACCTTGATCTTCAGGTCGTCGTCGTTGACGTTGATCTCGAAGACGTACTCCGGGCGGTCGTCGCCGTTGACCCGCTGGAGGTTCGCGCTGACGAGCTCGTTGTCGAAGTAGTAGGGCGCGATCTGGGTCATCACGTTGCGGTAGACGGCGTCCTCGACCTTCCGGACGGCCTTCCGACCGGCGGAGTCGGCGGCGCGAGCGACGTAGTCCAGCGACTCGCCCCACTTGTCGACGGCCTCGTCGGTCTCCTCGTCTTCGAGGTTCTCGTAGGACTCGGTGAGCTTCTCGCCAGCCTTCTGCAGGTCCTCGTCGGGGTCCTTGCCGGCCTTCTCGCCCTCGCCCTCGGCGACGCTGGCCTGGTCGGCGGTCTTCTCGTTGACGTCCTCGTCGAGTCGCTCGTGGCTCTTCGGTCGCCACTCGTCGAACTCGTCGAGGGCGGCCAACGACACGCCGTCCTCGCCGTCGTCGCGCAGGTCCTTCAGCGCGCGGACGATGCGCTCGCCGTGTTCGACGGCGTCGACCCACCCGCCGCGGGTCTTGAAGCCGGAGACGCTCTCCTCCATTATCGCCCGTAGGTGATCTTCGTCGCGAGTTGGTCGATCCGACGCTTCGCCCGGCCGAGCAGGACCTGGGGCGCGGCGGCGCGGCGCAGTCGGTCTTCGGGGACCTCGATGCGGGCGTCGCCGAACGGGTCGCGGTCGCTCCCGTCGTCGCCTTCGCTCGCGGCACTGACGACGCTGGTCATGCTGCAGCGACCGCACGCCTCGGTGTCTTTCGGAGCCATCGATTCAACGGTGGTTCGCGCTCGGCGTGGTTAAACTTCACCCCTCCGCCCCGGGCGTGGGAGACGTTTTTACCGCCCGGGGCCGACAGGCATGGTATGGAGTACCATCACGGGGTAGCGGGGGCCCCGGCCGTCGCCGACGGCCCCACCGCCGGGGGAGCCGAACCGTGAGCGACCGCGAGGAGCGCGGCCCCGACGGGGCCGACGAGGCCGCAGCCGCGGAGCTGGACGAGGCGACCGCGACCGGGGAGGCGACGCCCGAGGACGTGCCGGTCTGGGACGACGAGTACGTCGAGCGGGTGAGCGGGCGGCTGCTGCACAACTTCGACCTGGAGAAGGAGCGGACGGTCGCGGGGGAGTCGTTCACGCTGTACGGGCGGATGGACATCGAGAGCCGCAAACAGCTGTTCCACGCGGCGCTGAACTACGCGAACCACGACTCGACCGAGCACCTGTTCGTCGCGCGCCGGGACGGCGTCGGCGTCGCGGATCTCGAAGCGCTCGTCGAGTGGGCCCACGACCTGGCCGACGAGTGGATCGACGCCGACGAGGAACACTTCAGTACGGACTTCACGGTGGCGCTGGTCGTGCCGCGGATTCCCGAGGCGGTCCGGGAGTTCGTCGAGGGGTTCAAGGACCGGACGCTGATCAAGTACGGCTACTACGGCCACTACGAGGTGAATCTGGTCGTCGTGGCACCGGACCGGGAAGAAATCGCGACGAGCCGGGCGACCGACCTCGACCGGGCGTTCGCGCTGTGGGCCGAGCCGGAAGCGGAGTCGTCGGGGCTGTTGAGTCGCCTGTTCTAGTCGTCGCCGGGCTCGACGCCGCCGCCTCCGCCGCCGGAGCCGACGATGGCCTCGCGGTCGAGGCCACCGCGGGCCTCCCGGATGTTGTTGTAGCTGAACCAGACGAGCCCGAAGATGAGCCCGACGAGTACCAGCGCGATGACGCTCTGGAGGGCGAGCGACGCGGCCCCGACGAGTCCGCTGTACTCGCCGGCCAGGAGCGCGGTCGGGTTGCGATAGAGACCGATGGTCGCGAGCGCGATGACGGTCACCGCGAGCATGAAGACCAGCGGTACGCCGGTGCTGACGAGCTGTTTGTTGTCGTCCCAGTTGGCGAGCCAGACGGTCGCGACCAGCAGCGCGAGCGCCGCGAGCGCCTGGTTGGCGCCGCCGAACAGGGGCCAGATGTTCGACCACTGGCCGGAGGCGACGAGGAAGTAGCCCGCCAGCGAGAGGACGCCGGCGTTGACGTAGCGGTTGGTGACCGTGCGTTCGAGGTCGGTCTCGGGGGTGCCGACGATCTCTTCGAGCATGTAGCGGCCGAGTCGCATCGCGGTGTCGGTGCTGGTCAGCAGGAAGCTGACGAACACGAGGCCGATGAACGTCGCTGCGGCGGTGACCCCGACGCCGAAGACCGTCAGCAGGGCGCCCCCACCGGCGGGGAACGTGACGAGCGCGGAACTGAGCGAGTCGCCCGCGCCGACGACCAGCGAGACGGCGAGGATCGCGGTGATCGCGAGCAGGCCCTCGCCGAGCATCCCGCCGTAGCCGATGAGCCGGGCGTCGCTCTCCTTGTTCAGCTGCTTGGCGGTCGTCCCCGAGGAGACCAGCGAGTGGAACCCGCTGATGGTCCCGCAGGCGATGGTGACGAACAGGAACGGGAACAGCGCACCGAGTTCCGGATGGATGAAGCCGGTCCAGCCGGGGATCTGCGTCGTCAGCGACGTGACTTGCACGCCCTCGATACCGGCGGAGGCGACGTTGATCGTGATGTCGGTGAAGCCGACCACGGTCCCGACGATGGCGCCGAGGATCATCCCGCCGACGCCCGTGTACAGCAGGCTGGAGGTGAGGAAGTCACGCGGCTGGAGCAGCACCCAGACGGGCAGGACGCTCGCGGCGAAGGCGTAGAGCACGGTCACGAGCACCCAGCCGGCCATGTTGGGGTTGGTCGCGTTCGCCATCGGGAGGAACTCGCCGCTGCTCCCCAGCAGGACGATCGTCTCGGCCGGCAGCCCCTCGCGGGCGAACAGCGCCACGGGGTACTCCAGGCCGACCCAGACGCCGCCGAACACCAGCGCCACGAAGGCGACGGCGCCCGGCAGGAAGGGGCCGTTCAGCTGGTAGAGGTACACCCCGAAGAGGATCGCCAGCGCGATGTAGACGAACGACGCCGTCGCCGTCCACGGGAAGGCGTCGAACACCAGCCCGATCAGGTAGGCGAACGCGGCGATGACGAGGATGATCGTCAGGTACGCGAACCACAGCAGCATGTCCTTGCCGCGCTCGCCGACGTACTGGCCGATGATGTACCCGATCGACTTGCCGTCGTGACGGACGCTGGAGGACAGCGACATGAAGTCGTGGACGGCGCCGAACAGGGGGTTGCCGACCGCGACCCAGATCACCGCCGGGATCCACCCGAACGCAGCCGCGGCCGTGATCGGCCCCGCGATCGGCGCGCCGCCGGCGATACTCGAGTAGTGGTGGCCGAGTAAGACCGGCTTTTTCGATGGGACGTACTCCTGTCCGTCGTCGTATTTGTGCGCCGGTGTCTCACGGTCGTCGTCGAGTTCGACGAACCGGGCCAGGTACCTCGAATACCCGAGATACCCCGCCGAGAACGTTGCCAGTGCCGCTATCGCGAGCCACATCACCTGTACCATGTGTTGTCACCACACACCGTACATCACGAAAGAACACCATAAAACTTGAAGATTATGATATACTATATCAGACACTTACTGGGAGTAAAACGGCGGTACGAGCGACCGTGCCAGGTCAGTGCGCGGTCCGGTACCTCTCTCGGGTGGGTGCGGTGTTACCTGCGTTATAGATCCGGCGGCGAGCGCGGCCGGTTCCCGCCTCACGCCTCGGCGGAGGCCACGTCGACGTCGACGGCGAGTTCGTCGGCCACCGCCGCGAGCAGGTCGCCTTTCACCTCGCGGACGCGCGACTCGACCTCGGCGACGACCGGTTCGTCGAACTCGCGGTCGATCTCGTCGATCCGCTCGCGCTCGGTCGCGACGCGCTCGCGGAGCCACGTGGCGCCCCGGCCCCGCTCGTCGTCGTCGGGCGCGGGCGTCACCCTGTTGACGACGAACCCCTCGACTCCCAGGTCCTGCTCGGCCACCTCCGCGACCGCCCGCTCGGTCTCGCGGATCGACAGCTCGTCGGGGTTGAGCACGACGAAAAACGCTGCGTCCTCGCGCAGCGTCCGGCCGGCGAACTCGAACTTCTCCTTGCGGCCCTGCAGGTGGGCGATCAGCGGGTCCTCGTCGAGCTTCCGTCGGGCCTCCCGGCCGCCGACGGCCGCCTTCTCGAACAGGTCGACCGACTTGGTCCGCTTGGCGACGAGCCGTTCGATCCACTCCCCGAGGAAGTCCGGCAGCGCGAGCAGTCGCAGCGTCCCCCCGGTCGGCGACGTGTCGAAGACGACGCGGTCGTAGTCGTCGGCCTCGCGCATGACCTGGACGAATCGGTCGAACAGCGCGGCCTCGTATGCGCCCGGCGTCCGGTGGGCGAGTTCGATCTGGCGGTCGATCTCGTTGACGATGGCGGCGCTGACCTGTTCGTTCATGCGCCGCCGGATCTCCCGCATGTGCCGCTCGACCTCCTCGTCGGGGTCTACCTCCATCGCCCACAGCCCCTCGTGGCCGTCGACCGCGCTCGGGTCGTCGCCGAAGGCCTGGTCGAACACGTCGGCGGTGCTGTGGGCCGGGTCCGTCGAGACGACGAGCGTGTCCAGCCCCGCCTCGGCGCATTTGAGCGCGTAGGCGCAGGAGACGGTCGTCTTGCCGACGCCGCCCTTCCCGCCGAAGAAGACGAACTTCTCCACGGTCAGACCGCCTCCGGTGTGCGGTCGCATCGGGTGCTGGTCCCCGCCATCAGTGGAAGTGGTACTGCTGGCCCTTGCGTTCGAGCAGCGACCCGCGGTCCCACATGCGCCGCTCCCAGTCCTCGAACTCCTCGGCGAGGTACGGAAGGAGTTCGACCGTGTAGTACGACGCCGGGCTCGGGATGCCGAAGGCGTCGGCGAAACAGGCGAACAGGAACGTGTCCTCCACGTCCTCGGCCTCCTTCTCGATCTTCTCGAAGGAGGGATGCTCGACCATCCCGTGATAGAGCCCGTGGAGCCACTCCTCGACCCACTCGCGGAACGACGCGATGCGCCGGGCGAGCGGCCGGTCGCCGTCTATCATGAACGTTTGTAGCAGACCGTCGCACTTAAAGATAACAGCGGGGCGGCGGGCGTCGCCCGGGCGACGCGAACGGGACCCGTCGTGGCTCCCCCGATCCCATGGGTTCGGACGGATCCGGGCGGACCCGGGCGGACGGTCTCGACCCGGCGGCTCCACTCAGCAGGCGCAGCCGGTCGACGCGGCCGAGCGCTCGAACGACATCTCGTCGCCGCAGACGGGGCACTGGGGCGAGCCCTCGCCCGCGGCGTCGAGGTCGAGGACGCGCTCGTCGCAGTCGTGACACCAGTAGGCGCCCTCGGACTGCCGGGCCGGCTCCTCGCCCCGTGTGGGATTCCGCGTCGAGGCGCGGAGCAGTTCCGTGACGGTGGTGAACACACCCATGGGCGTCCGGATGTTTCAGCTCCAGTGACATAATCGTCCGCCGGTCGTGCGAGCGCGACGCACGGGCGCGGCGACGCCACTCCGTCTATTCGAGGTCGTCGGCGAGCCGGTCGAGCGCGCGGTCGAGTTCGCCCCGGCGCTTCCAGACCGCGACGCGGTCGGTGACGGCCGCCAGCGGGAGCCCCAGGCCGACGCCCGACCGGGCGGTGACGAGCGTCCCCTCGTCGTCGGCCGCCCAGGTGAGGTCGGTCCACATCTCGTCGAACGGGCCGGCGTCGCCGACCTGCTCGTAGCGCAGGCCGCCCTCCCGGGCCTCGAACCGGAGGGCGACACCGACGCCGCGGGCCCCCGCTGTCACGAAGGTCGTCTCGTCGCGCTCCTCGATGTCGTGTACCTCGAAACTGCCCTCGTACTCGACGACGACGCCCGGTTCGAGCGCTCGCCGCACCTCGGCCGGCGTCGCGCCGACGAACCGCTCGACCGTGACTTCTCGCATCGACCCGTTCGTCGGGGCCGCGGGGCTTAAGCGCTGGCCCGGCCCCCCGTACCGGGCGGACGCGCCGTCACGTCCGTCGGTCCGTCGGTCTCGCGGGGAAATCCTTACCAGCGGGGCGTCCGTTCGGTCGGAGACATGTGTGGGGCCCGAGTGCGCGACGGCGCGTCGAGCGGCGACCGACCGACGAGACGGGGACGGCCGTGACCGACCCCGCTGGCGGGCGTGACGATTCGGACGGCCTCACCCGCAGGGCGGCCCTGGCGGCGGTCGGCGCCGGGGCGGCGACGGGGCTCGCGGGCTGTCTCGGCGGCGGCCGCGAGACGGTCGTCCTGACCGGGATGGAGCTGTACAACTGGACCGGCGCCTCGATCACCGTCGAGATCACACTCTCGGCCGACGGGTCGGAGCTGTTTGCGACGACCGAGACCGTCGCGAACGACTCCAGCACCAGAATCACCCGCGACTGGTCGGGCGAACCCGCGGCCTACCGGCTGCAGGTCGACCCCGTCGACGCGGACCTCGACGTGGACGCGGAGCTACCGGACGGCACCTGGGCCCGCGGGCGGTGCGCCTGGGCGGAGGTCGACTTCGGCAGCCCCAACCGCCAGCGAGAGCCCGGCGGCGCGACGGAAGCGTACTCCGCCAGCGCCCAACTCCGCGAGAACGACGAGGGCCCCTTCGGCGAGCAGTGCCCCTCGGAGTGACCGCGGCGGCGTCCCGGAACCGGTCCCCGTCGCCCCGGAGTCGGGCCCAGGTCGCCCCGACGGTGCGGGGTGTTTCAAGTGCGTCGCCCCCGTAGCGTGGGTGATGGCCGAGGACATCCCGCGGGACAAGCCGATCTTGTTGTTCGACGGCGTCTGCAACCTCTGCAACGGGTCGATCCAGTTCGTCATCGAGCACGACCCCGAGGGCGTCTTCCGGTTCGCGCCGCTGCAGTCGGCTGCCGGCGAGCGGTTGCTGGACGACGTGGGTTTCGAGGACTACGACTTCGACACGTTCGTCCTCGTCGACGGCGACGACTACTACACGAAATCGGAGGCCGCACTGCGGGTGGCGAGCGAACTGGAGTTTCCGTGGTCGCTCGCCGGGGTCGGGCGCGTCGTGCCGCGGCCGCTCCGGGACGCCGTCTACGATACGGTCGCGAGCCACCGCTACGCCGTCTTCGGCAAGAAGGCCCAGTGCATGATCCCCTCGCCCGAGATTCGCGAGCGGTTCGTCGAGATGAGCGACGGGCGCGCCGAAGCCGACGACTGAGTTCTCATTCAGTCTCTTCACGGGTCGCTCTCGCCCGTTCGAACAGCTGCTTCGCGAAATAGACCGCGAACAGGAGGACCAGCGCCGCGACGAACCACTGGTCCGGACCGACGGTCGGCGTGACGAAGTCGCTCACGGGTCGACTGACCGAGCCACCGTCGTAAGTCTCTCGAACACGGCCGGTCCGTCGTCGCGGCTCTGCCCCCCTGTCCGTCGGTCCGGCGTGGCGAGGGCCGGCCGCTGCCCGCGTCACAGTTATCACCGTGTATCCCCAAACGCGGGTACCATCTCGACGGGTACGCGGGACGGGCGATCGCACATGTACGGGCACTATCAGCGGCGTGCGGACGGACGGCGGCGACCGACCGACGGCGGCGGTCGCGAGTCGACGCGGCGGTGGGTGGTCGCGTGAGTTCCGCGCTCGGCCGTTCGGAGCGCTCGCTCGGGCGCGCCGCGCGCAGGGCCGTCGCGGTGATCGCGACGCTGGCGGCCGTCGTCGGCGCGGTCGCGGTCGTCGGTCCCGGGGCGATACGGGCGGCGCTGGCCGGCGCGGACGCCGGAACGGTCGCGCTGGTCGCCGGCGTCGCGGTCGCGGTGCTGGTCGCCAGGGGCCTCGCGCTCCGCGTCCTGTTGGATATTCTCGGCCACGACGCCCCGGTGACTCGCGTCCTCGGCGCGTACGTCGCGACGACGGTCGTCAGCACGGTCGTCCCCGGCGGTCAGGCCGGGGGCGCGCCGGTCAACGGCCTGCTCGTCGCGCGCTCCTCGGCGGCCGACTACGAGGACGGCGTCGCCGCGGTCGTCGCCGTCAGCGCCCTCACCAACCTCCTCGTCGGCGCGTTCGGCGTCGTCGGCGTCGGCTACCTGCTCGCGACCGCGGGGACGGCGAGCGCCGACGTGGCCCCGCTCGCGGCCGTCGGCGTCGCGCTCGTGGCCCTGGCCGCGGCGGGCGCGGTCGGCCTCTGGCGGGTCCGCGACCGCGCGACCGAGCGGGGCGTCTCGCTGGCCGCCCGGCTCGCCGCCGCGCTCCGGGTCCTCCCCCGCTTCACCCCGCCGGACCGGGCGGCCATCGCCGAACGGGTCGGCCGGTTTCGGGCCGCGCTGGCGCGCCTGCGCGGCGGGTCGCCCCGGCAACTCGCGACGCTGGTCGGCCTGCTCGCCGTCGCCCACGCGCTGACGGTCGTCGCGCTGTGGCTCTCCTTCCGGGCGGTCGGCGAGTCGGTCTCGGTCGGCGTCCTGCTGGCCGTGATCCCGGCGGCGGTCGCCGCGGCGGTCGTCCCGGCGCCCGGCGGCAGTGGCGTCGACGCCGCGCTGGTCGGCCTGCTCGTGGCCGGCACGAGCGCCGTCGCCCCGGTCGCCGGGGCGGCCGTGCTGGTCTACCGCGTCGCCACGTCCGGACCGGCCCTCGTCGCCGGAGGGGGCGCGGTCGCCGTGATGGCGTCGCTCGGGTGGCTCCGCGGCGCCGACCACGGCGCCGCCGCTCGCGAGGACTGACCGACGGCCACCGCCGCTCACTCCCCGGTCGCGTCGGCCTCCCATCCCTCCGTGACGATCCGCTCCTCGTCGACGCCCTCGGATTCGAGGAGTTCCCGCGTCTCGACGACCATCTCGGGCACGCCGCAGAGGTAGAAGTCGGTCCCGTCGAGGCTCACGTCCAGCGCGTCGGGGAGGTGGTCCTGGACGTGACCCGTCCGACCGTTCCACGCCGCGTCCTCGTCGGCGGCGGAGAGCACGTAGTCGACGGAGAGGCCGTCGTGTTCGGCGCGCAGCTGGTCGAGGCTCTCGCGGAAGATCAGGTGCTCGGGGTCGCGCTCGCCGAAGACGAGGTGGGCGTCGCCGACGCCGACGCGGGCGTACTGCTTGACCATCGGGTAGATGGGGGTGATCCCGGTGCCGGTGGCGACGAAGACGGCGTCGCGGGCGAAGCTACGGACGGAGAGGTTGCCGTCGACGGGTTCGACCTCGATCTCGTCGCCGGGCGAGCGCTCGTGCATGAACACGGAGCCGTTGCCGTCGTCGTAGCGCTTGATCGCGAGGACGAGCTGGTTCGTCCCGGGGAGGTTCGCGGCGGTGTACGGACGGGTCTCCTCGTCGCCGTCGAGTTCGAAGTGGACCGCGGTGTGTTGCCCCGGCTCGTAGCGAAAGCGGTGGTCCTCGGCGACCAGTCGGAACTGCTTCACGTCCGGCGTCATCCGGTGTACGTCGGCGACGGTGACTGTGATGGGCATCGGGACCCCCGCTACGGGCGGCCGACGGAAAGACGTGCTTGCGAGGTCGTTGCGACGGGGCCCGGCGGGGCGCCGGTACCCCGCTGTCGACGCGCTTTTTTGTGGGTCGCGGTCGGAGGATCTCCCATGGCACCCGTCCGCCGACTCGTCGTCGACGTGTTGAAACCGCACGACCCGCCGCTGCTCGCGTTCACCGAGCACCTGAGCGACCTCGACTCCGTGGAGGGCGTGAGCACGTCGCTCGTCGAACTCGACCAGGAGGTCCAGAACGTCAAGCTCTCGCTGGAGGGCGAGGACCTGGACTTCGACGCGGTCGAGGCGGCCGTCGAGGACCTCAGCGGCTCGATCCACTCCGTCGACGAGGTGGCCTGCGGCGACTACGTCGTCGAGGACCGGCCCACGCACCAGGACCGCTGACCGTGTCTGTCCTCGACCGCGCCCGCCGCCTGCTGGACAAGGAGGACGTCCTCTCGATCGCCCGCCGCTACTTCGTCTCGAACGGCTTCGACGGGACGCTCACGGCCATCGGCGTCGTCGTCGGTGCGGTCCTCTCGGGCGTCCCCGACGGCGCGACGGTCATCAAGATCGGCGCCGGCGCGGCCGTCGGGCTCGGCACCTCGGCGCTCTGGAGCGTCTGGGAGATCGAGCGCGCCGAGACCCGCGCCGAGATCCGCCGCGTCGAGCGGGCGATGCTCACCGATCTGGACGACACGCGCATCCAGCGCGAGCAGAGCGGCGCCCGCGTCGTCCACGCGGCCGCCAGCGGCCTCGGCCCGCTCATCGGCATCCTGATCACCCTCCTCCCCTTTGCCTTCGAGGGAACGGTCTTCTCGATGGTCGAGGCCGCGCTGGCCTCGGTCGCACTGGGCGTCGGCGTCCTCGGCGCCTTCGGCGCCTACATGGGGTCGATCTCCGGCCAGCGCTGGTACGTCGCCGCCGCCCGGATGGGACTGGCGGGACTGGTCGTCGCCGCCATCAACGTCTTCCTGCCGGGGTAGCCGCCCCCACACCGGTCCCCGTCGTCAGTCCGTCCCCGCAGTCGCGTCTCAATCGTTGACGAGCGACTCCCGTCGACCGGTGAACTCGTCGGGGTCGAGCCGGAAGAAGTCGAACGACACCATCCGCAGCGGCTCCTCGAACACGTCGACCAGCGGGATGTCGACCCGCTCCATCTCCGCGAGCGTCTCCGTCGCGATCCCCGCCTCCTCGGTGTCGTGGAGTCGCCCGCGCGCGACGACGCTGCGCCATCGCCCGTCCTCGCCCCCCTCGTCGTCGCCGTACGCGACGAACGTCACCGCGCGCCCGGCCAGGTCGCCGGGGTCGTCCCCGTGGCCGACGGAGATCCGGAAGTAGAACACCCGGTCCTCGGCGTCGTAGCCGTAGGACACCGGCACGGCGTCCGGCGGCTCGTCCCCCATCGTCGAGAGAGAGAGCACTCCGGTCCCCCCGCTCCCCAGGAACTGGTCGACCTCGTCTCCCCCCATCTCGATCTCTTCGGCGTCGCTCATGTGAGCCGATACGCACGTCGCGCTAATAAGCCCGCGGCCGGCGTGGCCGAACCGATCTGAGCCGTCGAATCGGGCCGAAGAACGGCTGAAACGTCCGAAATTCTGTGTTTCTCTCCGCCGTCCGGTCGTGGTGTCGGCCTGGTTTTCGTATCGCGGAATATGGTTTACAGGGGTCACTCGGGCGGACTCGCCGCTTCGACCGAAACGCCGTCACGGCGGCGTTCCGACCGAATACGGCTGGGTACGGCGCGAGGAGCCACTCGCGGAGGCCGCCGCCGCGAGACGCGACACCACCCTTTTTGTGCGAGCTCGTCAGTCGAGGTAGCATGGCTGCGGCCGGAGCGGACCTGACGGAACCGCACGTGCTCGCCCGGGCCAAGCGGCGGCTGTTCCCCGAGGACGGCGCCGAGGCCTACGCCGTCGTCGACACGCAGTTCGCCCGGGAGCGGTGGGTCGACCGGGCGACGATCGACGAGACGGTCCGCGAGGCGCTGGCGCCGTTCAACCACGTCCGGGTCGGCTCGGGCTACCCCGACCTGGTCGGCGTGCGGCCGCTCGACGACGAATGGCTGGCGGTCGACCGTCTCGGCGGCGAACCGCCGCTGATCGCCGTCGAGGCGAAGGGCTACGCCGGCGGCGGCGTCGACACCGAGCGCGGCATCGTCCAGGCCCGCGACCGCCTCGGCGAGGCCAACGTCGCCTTCCTCGCCGCGCCCGCCGCGGCGATCTCCCAGACCGACCGCTCGCTGGCCAGAGAGTGCAACGTCGGCGTCCTCGCGGTCGAGACGGACGGCGACGTTCGCGCGGTCGAACGGCCGCGCGTCGTCGGCAACCGCACCGCCGACGCGGCCACCTCGATCCGCTTCCAGGCCAGCGCCCAGGGCGTCGCCGGCAAGAGCTTCGGGCTGAACCATCCGAAGAACTACCTCGCCTACCCGCTCGCCGTGGCCCACGACCGCGACACGGAGACGGTGCTCGCCGAGCGGGTCGTCGGCGCAACCGACGCCGCCCGCGCCGGCGCGGCGTTCCTGAACCTCGTCGCCGTCGAGCCCGACCGGACGACGCTGACGGCGCTCGGCAAGGAAGTCGTCCGCTTCGCGCTCGCCGAGTGCGGCAGCGTCGACGCCGCGCTCGACGCCTTCGAAGACTGGAAGCGCTCGCGCAAGCGCTTCTGCGAGGTCGCGCCGAAGTGGGGACAGCTCGCCCGCCGCGTCGTCTACGCCTACCCCGCGACCGAGCTACTGGTGACCGAACTCCAGTCGCTGCACGACGACGGCGAGCGCGACCCGACGCTCCGGCAGTTCGTCGAGTATCTGCACGGACTGCACCCGACCTTCACCGTCGAGCTGTTCCTCCGCGGCGACGACGGCGTCCGTTCCCGGGCGCTGACCGACGACGGCGACCTCCGAAGCGAGGCGCTGGCCGACGGGAACGCCTACCACTCGCCGACCGTCTTCCAGCTGAAGGCGATGCTGTTCCACGCCGGGATCGTCACCGAGCGCGGCAGCGAACCTCACCGACTCGACCCCCTGGAAGACCGGTGGGCGCTCCGCCACGACGTTGCCCCTGTTCGCGAGTGAGCGCGCGTCGGACCTCCCGCCCCGACCGTCACGGTGCGAGTCCGCGACACCGTCCCACACCGCCGTCAGTTCTAAGTGCGACCTCCGGATCGATCCGGACGAAGCGTTCTATGACCCGCCGGATCGTCGGTCGTCCGGTGTTCGACCCCGCCCCGCTCCACGCCGCGCGGGCGGCCCGATAGCCGCAGCACTCGGGTTCGCTTCGCTCCGCTACGTTCCGTAGCCGCACTCTCTCGGTCGAACACACACGCACATGCCGACATCCGCCGAGCCCACGGCCACCGGCCGGGGCTCGTCCACGCACGCATCGCATCGACGACAGTCGCATCGCTCGCGGTCGCCGCGACCGCTCGAACCGCCGCGCCGACCGCTCGAATCGCTCCCGTCGCTCGAACCGCTCTCGCCGCCCCCGGGAGGTGGTCGTCGATGACCGCCGCGGCCGAGACGGCCGACGGGACGGACGCCGAGGCCGGCACCGCCGAGACCGCCGCGGAGCGGTCGCTGTGGCGCAACCGCGACTTCCGGCGCTTCTTCGCGGGGCAGTTCGTGACCAACGCCGGGGACAGCCTCTACACGGTCGCGGTCCTCTGGCTCGTCTTCGAACTCAGCGGCTCGACGGTCCTCACCGGGGTCGCCAACGCAGTCCTGCTGCTCCCGTGGCTCCTGCAGATCCTCGCCGGTCCGGTCGTCGACCGGCTCCCGCTGCGTCCCGTCCTCGTCGGGTCTCAACTCTTGCAGGGCGTCGTCGTTCTCGCGCTGCCGCTGGCGGCGGCGACCGGCAACCTGAGCGTCGGCGTCATCTTCGCGGTCGTCCCGCTGCTGACGCTGGCGACGCTGCTGATGGCGCCGATGCAGGCGACGGTCGTCCCGCGGATCGTCCCCGACGAGCAGCTGTCGGGGGCCAACTCCGCGCTCGCCACGGTCACGCTCGGGCTGGACATGATCTTCGACGCGCTCGGCGGCGCCTTCATCGCCGTCTTCGGCGCGACGGCGCTGTTCCTGTTCGACGCCGGGACGTTCGCCCTCGCGGCGCTGCTGTTCGCCGGGGTCGCGGTGACGCGGTCGGCGGACGCCGACTCCGCGGCGGAAACAGACGGGAACGACCCCGACGACGAGTCGATACTCGGCTCGTACGTCGCGGACCTGCGCGACGGGATCGAGGTGTTGCGCGGCACTGTCTTCGTCGAACTCGTGGTGACGACGTCGGTGGCGAACCTCGCGACGGGCGTGACGCTCGCGGTCCTGCCGGCCTACGGCGACGCGCTCGGCGGTCCCGCGGTCTACGGCGCCCTGCTCGGCGCGCTCGGGGTCGGTCGGCTGGTCGGGTCGCTCGTCGCGCCGTATCTGGAGAGGGTCCCCTACGGGCGGCTGCTGTTCGTCGGCAACGCGGCCGGCGCCGCGTGCTGGCTCGGCGCGGTCGTCGCGCCGTCGCCCGCGCTCACCGTCGTCCTGTTCGGGCTCGCGTGGGTGCCCGCCGGCGCCAGCGGCGTGCTCACGGCGACGCTCAACCAGACCGTCTTCCCGACGGACCTGCTCGGCCGCGTCTCCACGATCAAGGGGACCGCCTCCGGCGCGACCCTTCCCCTCGGGTCGCTGGTCGGCGGCGTCGTCGCCGAACTGCTGGGAACCGCGACGACGGTCGGACTGGCGGCGTTCGGGTTCGGGTTCACGGCGCTGTACCTCGCCGTTCGCCCCCGGCTCCGGCGGCTCCCCCCGGTCGCCGACGCCGACCCGGCCGCCTTCGACGTGACGGTCGCGTCGGAGCGCGACGGGGAGTGACAGTCCGCCGCGCCGCGCGACCGCCCGCTCTCCCGCCCGTCGAGACGGACAAAGCACTTACTTCGGCCGCCGCTCACCCGCAAACGAGTATGCGCCCCTCCCACGCCCTCGCCCTCTGTGTCGTCGTCACGCTCGCCGGCTGCGCGTCGTTCGGAGGGCCGGCCACCGACGCCGGCACCGCGACGCCGCCCGTCGAGTCCGCGACTCCCACGGCCGGTCCGACCGCGGAGCCGACGGCCACTGGGACGGAGACGGCGACCCCGCTCGACCTCCCGGACGGCGTCGACCGCGACGAGGTGACCCTGGCGTCGTCGCTGTCGTCCGGCGACCGGGAGACGTTCGAGGCCGCACGCGGGGCCGACGAGTGGGTCGAACTGGAGTCCAGCGGCGCCGTCGAGACGTTCGGGGACCTCGGATACGTGTACGCCGACGGGCGACTCTGGGTGGTCGGGTACGTGTACGGGACGCCCGCGTACCTGGTCGACACCGGGAACGTATCGGCCGACGAGCGCGTCGTCGACTACGGGAACCTCTCGACCGAGCAGCGCCGGCTGTTCGACCGCGTCCGCACGGGCTCCGGGTGTTGTCCGGGACCGGACCAGGAGGGCGTCGAGTTGCCCGGCACCGTCCGGTACGACAACGAGACGTACCTCGTCGAGTCGGGCACGCGGAGCTTCGCCCACGGCGCCATCGATGTCGACCCCTACGAGCCCCGGGGGACGGCCACCGAGGAGTGAGCCGGCTCCCGTCGCCTCGCGGGCGCGACCGGGCGGGAGACCGGACCCGACACTTGCCGGTCCCGCGCTTTTGGGCCTGCTCGGCGTAGCTCGAACGCGATGAATTTCGACGAGTTCACCGGCACGGTCCAGCACCGACTCGAACTGCCCGGGACGGGGGAGGCCGTCCGCGCGACCCGCGCGACGCTGACGACGCTCGGCGAGCGCATCCAGGCGGGCGAGGCGACGGACCTCGCCGGCCCGCTCCCGATGGAGGTCGACTTCTACCTGACCGGCGCCGTCGCCGAGCACGGCCAGCACTTCGGCTGGGACGACTTTCTCGACCGCGTCGCCGAGCGGGAGGGCCAGACCGCGCCCGACGACCGGGCCGACGTGGCCCACCACGCCCGGACGGTCGTGGCCGTCGTCGCCGAGGCGATCCCGGCGGGACAGCTCGAACAGGTCCGCGACCAGTTGCCCGCCGACGAGGGGTGGGACGACCTGTTCGAACTGGTCGGCAGCGACGGCGCGGCGGCCGAGTGAGCGGGTCGCCACCGCGCGTCGCTCGTGCTCGGCCGCGGGCGTTCGCGAGCGCCGGGCCGACTTAATCCGGCCTCAGTGATCAGCGGTAAGCGCTAAGTGGGCGTCGCCCGAAGCCGGCTGTATGTGGCGTTCCTCCCGACGGGGCCGCGACGAGGTGACCTGCATCGCCTGCGGCGACTCGGTCGCCCGTTCGGAAGCCCGGGAGTACGACAAGTTCGGCGACCGCTGGGAGCGGTCGGGCAAGGAGTTCGAACACCTCTGCAAGCCCTGCGACCGCGAGCGCTGTCACCAGCCCCGCGGTGAACTCGAAGCGCTCCTCGAAGACGTGGAGGCGGCCGCCGACGGCCGCGACCGCGAGACCTTCCTCGCGACCTACCTCGAACTCGCCGAGCGAGCCGACTCCGTCGAGGAGCGGTAGTCGTTCGGGGTCCGGACGGTTCAGCCCCGCTGGCTCCGCCTTCGGCCGCGGGGCTACCACAGAAAGCCTATCTGTACCCTGGTCATAGCCCGCTACATGACTACCGAGGACGAGCAGGCCCAGGCCGGGACGGTCGAGGGCCAGGGCCCCGTCGAGATCGACGAGGAGATGGCCCGCCATCTCGAGAACAAGCGCGAGGAGCTGTTCGAGAAGTTCGAGATCCGCGACGAGTTCCCCGCCGAGGTGATGGCCGAGGCCGAGGAGCGCACCGAGAGCGTCCAGGAGGAGATCGCCGACGAGATCGACGAACGGCGGGACCTCCGGGAGATGACGACCTGGACGACCGACCCGATCGACGCCCAGGACTTCGACGACGCCATCTCCGTCGAGAAGCGCGACGACGAGTACGTCCTCTGGGTCCACATCGCCGACGTGACTCACTACGTCAACCCGGACACCGCGATGTGGGAGGAGGCCGTCGAGCGGGGCAACACCGTCTATCTCCCCGACTACACCATCCACATGCTGCCGCCGATCCTCGCCGAAACCGTGTGCTCGCTCGTCCCCAACGAGGACCGGCTGGCTCACACCGTCGAGATGCACCTCGACCCCGAGACGCTGTCCTACGAGGACATCGACATCTACAAGTCCGTCATCGAGTCCGACGCCCGCCTGACCTACTCCGAGGCCGAGGAGATCCTCGACGACCCGGCGAGCGCCGACGACATGCTCGAAGATACCGACGTGGACCTGGCCGAGAAGACCGAACTCGTCTGGGAACTCGCCGACCGGATGCACGAGCAGCGCAAGGAGGACGGCTCGCTCGTCCTCAACCCCGCCCGCGACCGCGCCCACACCATCATCGAGGAGTGCATGCTCAAGGCCAACAAGGCCGTCACGCACGAACTCATGTGGGACCGCGGCGTCGAGGCGATGTACCGCGTCCACCCCCAGCCCTCCCCCGAGGAGTGGGACGAGGCACTGCAGGAGATCCAGGATCTGGACGGGGTCTCGATCCCCGGCGAAGCGTGGGACGACCCCCGCAAGGCCGTCAACGCGACGCTCGAAGACGCGCCCGGGCGCCAACTGAACAAGATCCAGCGGGCCGTGATGTTCGTGATGCCCCGCGCCAAGTACATGAGCGACCCCTTCGGCGGCCACCACGCGCTGAACTTCGAGATCTACGGCCACTTCACCTCGCCCATCCGTCGCCTGT
The DNA here is from genome assembly GCF_013415905.1 of Halosimplex pelagicum. GTDB lineage: Archaea > Halobacteriota > Halobacteria > Halobacteriales > Haloarculaceae > Halosimplex > Halosimplex pelagicum. Next base: position 1,658,544 of record NZ_CP058909.1, read on the forward strand.
CGGACCTCATCAACCACTGGATCGTCCACACCAACGACGTGCCCGAGGACCTGCCCGCCCTCTGCAAGCACGCCTCCGACCAGCAGAAGGACGGCGAACAGTGCGAGCGCGAGTACAAGCAGTTCCTCGAAGAGGTCGGCCTCGACGCTCACGCCGTCAACAACCGCGGGCTGGAAGTCGTCGACGACGAGGACGACGAGGACGACGAAGCCGACGAGGAGTAACTCCCTCCGCGGCGACCCCGACGGCCGTACCTATCGGATATCGAATAGAAATTTCCTGCGCCAAACCTATTTCCCCCGACCGACTGAACCGTCGTCCGGATGGCACAGTCGCCCACGCGACGCAATTTCCTCGCCGGGGTCGCCGCGACCGCAGCGGCCACCGGGTCGGCGGCGGCGGTCCCCTCCGACGACGGGCCGCCCGCCGCCAGTCCGCCCGGTTCCGGCCGTCCGGCCGCCCTGCAGGACGACGGCGGGGACACCGACATCGAATCGCTGCTCGACGACCTCGTCGAGTCGAGCCTGGAGGGCCGGACGGCCACGGGCGCGACCGTCGCCGTCGTCGCCGACGGCGAGGTGGCGCTCACGAAGGGCTACGGCGTCGCCGACCGCGAGAGCGAGCGGCCCGTCGACGCGACGACCCCCTTCCGCGTCGGCTCGGTCTCGAAACCCGTCGTCGCGACGGCGCTGATGGCCCGGGTCCAGCGGGGGGATATCGACCCCGAAACACCCGTCTCCGAGTATCTCGGCGCCGGTCTCGACGACGCGGTCGGCTCGGCTACGCTCGCCGACCTCGTGACCCACCGCGCGGGGTACGAGATGTCCAACGAAGGGCTGTGGATCACCGACCCCGACGACCTGCGGCCGCTGCCGGAGGCGTTGCGTCGGTGGCGTCACGCCCGCGTTCGGCCGCCCGGTGAGGCGCCCGCCTACTCCAACTACGGGTACGCCGTCGCCGGGGGCGTCCTCGGGGCGGTCGCCGAGGGGCCGTTCCACGAGGCCGTCGCCGCCGACCTGCTCGACCCGGCGGGGATGGCCGCCAGTAGCTTCCGCCAGCTGCTCCCCGAGTCGCTGGCCGAGCGCCACGCGACGGGGTACGGCCCCGGTAGCGTCTACGCCGCCGGCGAGTTCCCGTACGTCGGCATCCCGCCCGCGGGCGCGCTGTCGACGACGGCCGACGATATGTCCCGGTTCATGCAACTGCATCTCAACGACGGCGTCGTCGACGGCGAGCGGGTCCTCGCCCCGGAGACCGTCGAGGCCTGCCAGCGCCAGTGGGCGACCGCTCACGAGCGGCTGCCGGGGATGGCCTTCGGGTTCGTCGAGAGCGACTACGGCGACGTGCGGACGCTCCGGCACGACGGCGGGACGCCGGCGTTCTACAGCGACCTCCTGCTGGTCCCCGAGCGCGGCCTCGGCCTCTTCGTCGCGTACAACGGCGCCGACGGCGGTGCGGCGGCGGCCGACGTGCTGGAGGGGTTTCGTTCGGAACTGCTCCCCGACCCCGACTCGGAGTCGGGCGCCGCCGACGGGTCGGGCGACGAGGGGACGCGCTCGCCTGACGGCCGGCCCGCGCGGGCCGAGGACCTCGGGGGGACCTACCGGTCGCTGCGCCGGTCGTGGACCTGGCACGACCGGGTCACGACGACGCTGCAGGCCGGCACCGTCGAGGTGAGCGTCGCCGACGACGGCGCGCTGGTCACGACGGGCGGGAGCGTGTCGAACCGGTGGGTCGAGATCGAACCCCTCGTCTTCGAGCGCGTCGACGGGAGCGAACGGTTGGCCTTCGACACGGGCGCAGACGGCGAGACTATCGAGTACCTCCACCGCGGCGCGAACCCGACGACGGCGTACGGGCGCGTCGAGGGGGTCGACCGGCTCTCGCTGCACGCCGTGCTGACGGTCGTCTCACTGCTCGGCCTGCTCTCGGCGGTGTTCGGGTGGCCGGCGGCCACCGTCGTCGGCTGGTACCGGTCCGGGGACGACGCCGCGTCGGATTCGCGGCGGTGGACCGACCGGCCGGCGCTCGCGCGTGCGGTCGCCGCCGGGGCCGCCGTCGCCGTCCTCGCCTTCCCGGTCGCGGCGCTCGTCCACCTCGCCGCGGCGCCGTTCGCCGTCCTGTCGGCGCCCCCGCTGACGTTCGCGGCCCTGTTCGCCCTGCCGATACTGGGACTGGCCGGAACCCTGGCGGCCGTCGGCTTCGCCGTCCGCTCGTGGACCGACGGCTACTGGGGACCGATCGGCCGGGTCCACTACGCGCTGGTCGCCGCGTCGCTGGCCGTCGCCTGCTGGCTGCTGTGGTACTGGAACCTGCTCGTCCCGCCGCTGTGACCGCGGTTCCGTCGGCTCTCCTGACCCTCCAGTCGGGCCGGCCGCCGGTCCGATTAGCTCCCGATCGAACCGGCCGCCGGCCCGGTCGAGTCCGCTCCGACTGATCCCCGAACTCTTAGAACCGCCGAGAACCGTCGAGCGACGCGCATCGGGTAGCAGCGCCCGTCGACAGATCTTCAATAGCTACGGAAATAATATCCGAATATTCGAGGTCGGTTCGAAGACTGTTCGAAGTGCGTTCGGAGACATGATCTGGCATAACATTTTAGTGGGGATCGCCCGTACGTGTAACTGAGAGGTGACGAACCGATGTCGACCAGCGACAGGACTCGACGCACACGGGAGCACAGCGCAGCAGGTGGCCGGTTCTCCCGCTACGACCTCCTGCTACTGGTGATACCCGCGGCGTTCCTGCTGGCGCTCGTGGGGTCGACCGTGTCGCCGCTCCCCACGAGGGCGTTCGTGGCGGGGGCGTCCGTGGTCGGCGCGCTCGCCGTCGCGGACGGGCTGTTCGTCAATCCGCCCGGGCGCGGTCGCTGACCGCCGCGGGCGACCGCGTTCGAACCGCCGCCAGTGACCGTCCCGGAGACGCCGGCTGCGGGGCGGTTCGCCGGACGCGGCGGTGACTCCCCAACCAGTTGGGGTGGTTGCTTATTTACTCTCTCTCGAACATATGGGTACGAACGGTCGGCCGGCGCTCTGACCCGTGGCGGTCCCCGCGACTCCGAGCGGGCTCTCTACGACCGGCGACCCCTCACCAAACAATGCCAGCGAGCGACCAAGTCGATACGAGCAAGCAGATCCACAGGCGGACGGGGCGGACGTTCTACGCCGCCACGAAGCTCCTGCCCGAGCGGGTCCGGGAGACGACGTACGTCCTCTACGCCTTCTTCCGGATCGCCGACGAGGTAGTGGACCGAACGGACGGCCCCGACCCCGAGGCCCAGCGGCGTCGGCTCGAAGCGATGCGAGCGGTCGCGCTGGGCGAGATCGACCCGGACGCGGGGACCGCGCTCGACGACGAGGAGCGAGCGGTCCTCGACGCGTTCCGGTCGCTGGCCGACCGGACGGGCATCGACGACCGCGAGGTCGAGGTGTTCGTCGACGCGATGCTCCAGGACATCGAGACGGCCCGCTACCCCGCCTACGAGGACCTGGAGGGGTACATGCGCGGCTCGTCGGTCGCGGTCGCGAACATGATGATGGCGGCCATGGAGATGTCCGCCGAGGACCGCGAGCAGGCCCGACCGCACGCCGAGGCCCTGGCCGAGGCGTTCCAGCTGACGAACTTCCTGCGGGACGTGCGCGAGGACGTCCGCGACTACGGCCGCGTCTACATCCCTCAGGAGACGCTGGAGCGGTTCGGCGTCGACGAGGCCGACCTCGCCGAGGCGAACGTCACCGACGGGTTCGTCGCCGCGATGCGCCACGAGCTCCAGCGGACCGAACGGCGCTACCGCGAGGGGGTCGCCGGCATCCGCATGCTCCCCGAGGACTGCCAGTTCGGCGTCCTGCTCGCGGCCGTCTTCTACGCGGAACACCACCGGCTCATCCGCGCTCGCGACTACGACGTGCTGACCGAGACGCCCGAACTGGGCCGGCTCCGACGGGGGTACCTGCTCGTCCGCACGTGGATCCACTGGCGGCGCCACCGCGACCCCGAGGCCACCTTCTACGCGGTCAGCGCCGTCTCGCCCGGCGGCGAGGGCGACGGCGTCGAGACCGACGGCGTCACCGGCCACGTGGCGTAGCGGTCGCTCCCGTCACTCGCTGTTCTCGGTTCTCGCTCTCGGGGCCCCGCGCTCCTGTTCCCGACAGCGACCGCTGTCCGGTCGGGGACGCGAAAAAACGTCGCTGCGACCGCCGAGTTTACCGGCCGCGGTTCTCGTTGCTGGAGATGCTGGGGCGCGTGCGCTCGGCGCCCTTGCCGCGGTTGTTCAGCCCGCGGTTGCGGCGGCCGGCGCTGGTCAGCCCGCGCAGCGCGCGGTCGGTGTGCTGGTCCTCACAGATCCACGAGAGGTCGTCGTCGTTCTCGATGGCGGGGTGTTCGGGGTCGACGAGGATCACTTCGAACCACTTCTGGCTGCCGTCCTGCCCGACCGAATAGGAGTTGAGCACGCGGAGGTTCGGGTAGACGCGGGTGGTTCGCTCCTCGGCGACGCGCTGGAGGTTCTTGCGGCGGGTGATCCGCGTGACGCCCTGGCGCTTCGAGCGGCGACCGGCCGTGAAGCGCTGCTTGCGGGCGCCGCCCTTGCGGATCGAGGCGCGGACGACCACGACGCCCTGCTTGGCCTTGTAGCCCAGCGAGCGCGCGCGGTCGAGGCGGGTCGGGCGCTCGATGCGTTCGAGCGCGCCCTCCTCGCGCCAGTCCTGTTTTCGCTGCCACTGCAACTCCGCCAGTTTGCCGTCGTCCGGGTCCTTCCAGGCGTCCCGGATGTAGGTGTAGAAGCTCTTTGCCATGGGTGTTCACCGCCGGGCGTTGCGTGGTTCAATCCCCGTCGCCGGAGATCACATCCCGACCTGCACAGGCAGGCGCCCGCTGGTGCCCGACCGCCCAGCGAGTTACCCGCCAGTTCCCCGTTCGCACCCTTAAGGGATCCGAACTCGTGACGGCGCGACCGCTCCGCGTGTCACTTCGCCGATGGGTGTCATGCGAATATTATTATATTGGTGTATTATATCCCGTTAAACACGATGGAACGGGACGAGATCCTGGGTGGACTCGAGGACGCGGGGTTGACCTCCTACCAGGCCGACGCGTATCTGACGCTGCTGGACATGGGGGTATCGCCGGCCGTGGACGTGGCCCGGAACTGCTCGGTCCCGGTACCGCGCATCTACGACGTGCTGACGGAGCTGGAGCAGATGGGGTACGCCGAGACGCTCGACCGGGAGACGCTGCACGCGCGGGCCAGGGAGCCCGCGGCGTTCGTCCAGGACCTCCACGAGAAGAGCGACCGGCTCTCGGCGGTCGCCGAGGAGATCGAGGACCGCTGGGAGGCGTCGCCGCTGGGGGACAACAAGATGAACGTGACCAAGCGGGTCGACACGGTCGTCGACCACGCCGAGGGGCTGATCCGCGAGGCCGACTGGACGGTCGACCTGGCGCTGACCGACGAGCAACTGGTCGCCTACGAGAGCGCGCTGACGGAGGCGTTCGAGTCGGACGTGGTGGTGCGCGCGTCGGTCGTCCCGGCGGGGGAGGTGGGGATCGCGGACCACCCGGTCAGCGACGCCGTGACCGAGATCCGCGAGCGACCGATCCCGGGACCGTTCTGCGCGCTCGTCGACCGGACGAAGGCGTGTCTCGCCCCGACGACGCGCATGCCCGAGCCCTACGGCGTCGTCATCGACGACGACATCATCCCCTTTATCTTCCGGTGGTACTTCCAGACCTGCCTCTGGGCGAACTGGGAGACGGTCTCGCGCTGTCGCGAGCGTTCGGCGGTGTACGTCTGCCTGGAGGAGTTCATCCGGGACGCGTACCCGCTGTGGTGGGACGACGCCGTCGTCTCTGTGACGGTCAGCGGGATGGAGCCCGACTCCGGACGCGACCGGACGGTCTCGGGCGTCCTCACCGACATCCGGTACTCCGCGGCCTCCGCGCGCACCGGACGGCGGCCGACGCTGACGGACCTCTCCGGGCAGGCGACGATCGTCCTCTGGACCCCCGAGGGCCGCTGCACGGTGGGCGGCTGGGGCGCGCTCCACGAGGACCTCGAGGTCAAACGCGTCACCGTCGACGGCGTCGAGTGGCTCACCTGACCGGCCGCTCCCGTCTCGCGTCTGTCCGATCCGTAAAACATCATCGAATAGTGTAATTTAGTAATATAGAATTCGGGTGTAAAATACTTGTATTAACTGCTGTATAAACGATAGCGGAGTGGAAAGTACGCCCGGAACCACCCCGTCTCGACACCGAACTCATGTTCGACCGTTCGAGTCAGATCCGGCACCTGTTCGGAATTTTACCATGATATACCTATATCCTTACATAGTCGTTCGTATCGTCTTATTGCCTGAATTCGGTTTAATTGGGTCTCCTAGAACGTTATTTCGAATTCGAGTAATTCATTATCTCTCGGGCTAGAAAAACGTTTTATACCGGTCGTTCGATGTACGGTTCACACACCGAGTGGTGTGTATCGGAGGTCGAGATGACAAACAATGAGCAACCCTCGAACGGGGGACGAGAGGCATCGCAATCCAACGGACCGAGCGCGGACGAAGGGGGACCGTCCCGTCGCACCTTCCTGAAAGGGACGGCCGCGGCCGGAGCGGTCGCGCTCGGTGTCGGCGCGGGCGCCGTCGGCTCGGCGTCGGCGGGCATCCCGACCCCGCAGTTGCATCGCGACGGCAACCTGATCAAGGACCCGGACGGCAACGTCGTGACGCTGCGCGGGGTCAACATCGCCGACCCCAAGCGGATCAACGTCACGTCCCAGGCCCGGGGGAAAGACGCCGTCCAGGTGATCGACAGCCTCACCGACGCGAGCAACGGCTGGTACCCGCGAACGATCCGCGTCCCGGTCCAGCCCGTCGACATCGGCGAGTACGAGCCCGGCTCGGGCCCGCCCGTTCCGGCGTTCACCGAGAGCCAGCTGGAGAGCTACCTGACCAACCACCTCGACGAAGTGGTCCAGCGCTGCGCCGAGCGGGGCGTCTACTGCATCGTCGACTATCACCGCCACCGCGACGTGCAGTGGGCGGAGGGCCAGGACGGACCGGTCAACGCCGAGCTGCAGGACGAGGTCGACATGTTCTGGGATATCGTGGCGCCCCGGTACAGCGACGACTCGCACGTCCTCTACGAGGTGTACAACGAACCCACCGAGCCCGGGATGTGGGAGGACCCGACCGACACGCAGTGGGTCGCCGACGTCTGGCAGCTCTGGCTGGAGATGGCCCAGCCGTGGGTCGACACGATCCGGAGCCACGCCGACAACCTGATCCTGATGGGGTCGCCTTCCTGGACTCAGAGCCCCGAGGGCGCGCTCGTCGAGGAGTTCGACGGCGAGGACATCGCCTACACCTACCACATCTACCCCGGCCACAACTCCAGCCGCGCCCAGGACTGGGAGGACGCCTCCCGCAACGGCGAGGGCGTCGCCGGCGTCTACGAGCAGGCGCCGCTGTTCGTCACGGAGTTCGGCTGGGAGGAGAACGCCGGCCAGTACATCGGGGGGACCGACGAGTTCGGCGACGCCTTCCACGACTTCCTCGAGAAGAGCCCCGCCATCCACTGGACGGCGTGGTGCGCCGACCCCGTCTGGCGCCCGGTCATGTTCAGTCGGCCGTTCGCCGACAACGCCGACGACTCCGTCGGCGACCCGTACAACGGCACGGTCCCCGAGGCCTGCTCGGACCTGCCGTGTGAGTGGTCGCTGACCACCGGCAGCGGCGCCATGGGCGACGACATCAAGAGCTGGCTCGAACAGTACCGCAACGACGGTATCCCCGGCGAGGGCACCGTGACCCCGCCGACGGACACGCCCACCCCGACGGACGAACCGAACACCCCTACCGACGAGCCCGATACGCCGACCGACGAGCCGGAGACTCCCACGGACGAACCGGACACCCCGACGGACGAACCGGAGACACCGACCGACGAGCCGGACACGCCGACGGACACGCCCGCGGCGGACGCCCTCGTGGTGAACAACTACGACGGGGACCCCGGCTGGGCCAGCCACCGCAACGACCTCGGGCAGTGGTGCGGCGCCGGCTCCTTCGAGAACGGCGCCGGTGAGGTCTCTGACGGCGCGCTCGTGCTGAAGTACGACAACGGCGGCTGGTTCCAGGAGCAGGTCAACCAGGACGTCTCGGGCTACTCGACGCTGGTCTTCGAGGTCAGCGGCGCGAACGGGGGCGAGGAGTCCGAAGTCCTGTTCGACATGGGCGGCGTCCGCACGATGCTCTCGAACGTCACCGACGACTCGATCGGCACGAGCACGGGGACGGTGCGCGTCGATCTGGAATCGGCGGGCGTCGACCGGTCGTCGCCGTCGGTGCGACTGAACTTCTGGCAAGGGGGAGCCAGCACGCTCGAACTCTCCGAGATCCGACTCGAATAGACCGACGAACGAACCCACACCCTACCACACCAATGAGCGACGACGGCACACACGACGGCGCACAGGCATCGAACGACGACGTATCGACCTCCGACTCGACGGGCGGGTTCTCCCGCCGGAACGTCCTGAAGGCGACGGGGGCGGCCGCGGTCACGGCCGGTTTCGCCCAGGCCCTGACGGGCTCGGTCGCCGCGGTCGGGATCGACACCCCGCAGCTCCACCGCGACGGTAACAAGATCAAAGACCCCAGCGGAAACGAGGTCATCCTCCGCGGGGTCAACATCGCCGACCCCGCGCGGCTGGCCCGCAGCTGGCGCGGCAAGGACTCCATGGGCGTCTTCGAGAAGGCGACCAACACCGATGACTCCAACGAGGGCGGCTGGTACAGCCGGATCATCCGACTCCCGACCCAGCCCCAGGACATCGCCAGTTCGACGAACGACCTCGAGATGGTCCACGGCGACGACTGGGGGCCGCAGCTACCCGGCCAGTTCGACGAGACCGACATGGAGACGTACTTCTCGACGTACGTCGACCCGATCGTCGACGCCGCCGAGGAGCAGGGGCTGTACGTGATGATCGACTATCACCGCCACTTCCCCATCTTCCACCAGCCCCAGAACGAGGCCGACATCGGCGACTACCAGTGCGGCAACGAGTCGTTCCCCAACGACCTCGGGTTCTGCGGCGAGCGCGGCGTCCTCTGGAACTCCGAGGACCAGGCCTCCGAGCTCGACGGGTACACCGAGGAGTACGCGTCCGAGCTGAACGACGAACTGCACATGTACTGGAACTTCGTCGCGCCCCGCTACAGCAACCGGTCGCACGTCATCTACGACGTGTACAACGAGCCGACCGGCCCCTACGCCGGCGACTGGGGGACGCCCACCCGCCAGCCCAACGCCGGGGAGGACGCCGGCCAGGACACCGACGTGATGGCCCAGGAGTCCAAGCGGTTCTGGGACATGTGGGTCGACCGCGCCCAGCCGTGGATCGACACGGTCCGCGAGCACGCCGACAACCTCCTGACCATCGGGTCGCCCCGCTGGAGCCAGTACACCTACTGGGCGCCCCAGAACGAGTTCCAGGGCGACGACATCTGTTACAGCGGCCACGTCTACACCCACGACAGCCTCCGGCCGCTGTCGGACTACTACGGGACGCCCGCCCAGGAGGTCCCCGTCTTCTTCAGCGAGTTCGGCTGGGCCGAGGGCGGCGGCAAGGACAACTTCAGCTTCCTCGAGGGCACGGCCGACGAGTACGCCGACGACTTCGAGTCGTTCATCGACGAGTACCCGGTCCACCCGATCTGCTGGAACTTCGACCACACCTGGGAGCCCGCCTTCTTCCAGCACGACTCCAGCCAGGACGGGACCTGGGAGATCCACGACTACCAGTCCCGCCCCGGCCAGTGGTGGCAGGACTACCTCGAACAGCACCGCAACGACGACCTGCCGAATCCGGACGACAGCGACACCGACACGGCGACGGCGACGCCGACTTCGACGCCGACCGACGAGCCGAGCACGCCGACGCCGACGGACGAACCGAGCACGCCGACGCCGACGGACGAGCCCAACACCCCGACGCCGACGGACACCCCGACGCCGACGGACGCGCCCGAGACGCCCACGGAAGGGATGACCGTCGACAACTACGACGGCGACCCCGGCTGGGCGTCCCATCGCAACGACCTGGGCCAGTGGTGTGGCGCCGGCTCCTTCGAGAACGGCGGCGGCGAGGAGTCCGCCGGCGAGCTGACCCTGGAGTACGACAACGGCGGCTGGTTCCAGGAGCAGATCAACCAGGACGTGAGCGACTACTCGACGCTCGTGTTCACCATTCGCGGCGCCGACGGCGGCGAGGAGTCCGAGGTCCTGTTCGACATGGGCGGCGTCCGCACGATGCTGTCGAACGTCACCGACGACTCCATCGGGACGGGCGTCACCGAGGTCCGCGTCGACATGGAGGCGGCGGGCGTCGACCGCTCGTCGCCGTCGGTGCGACTGAACTTCTGGCAGGGCGGCAGTAGCACGCTCAGGATCAGCGGCATCCACCTGGAGTAACCCGACGACCACGGCGGTCGTCGGCGCCCGGGCCGGTCCGGACGCCGGGGGGCGACCGCCGGACGCCGACGCGGACCAGCTATGGAACGACACGAGCACGCCGACGGGGACGACGGGGGAGCGCGCGACCGCGGTACCGGGGGTACTGCGCCGGTCGCGCGGGCCGCACCCATCGGACTGACCGTCGACGGCACCACCGCCGTCACGGCCGCGCTCTCGTGGTCCGGGGCGCCGGCGAGGACCGACCACTACAACGTCTACGTCGACGGGGCCAAGCGGGCCGAAGCCGACCGGGGGCGAACCCGCGTCGCGCTCGCCAACCTGGCGCCCGCGACGACCCACTCGGTCGGCGTCACCGCCGTCGACGGCGCGGGCACCGAGTCCCGCCCCGCGACGGCACGGGTGACGACCGACCCGGTCGACCCCACGGCCGAGGAGCACAGCTGACGGACCGACCGACGGCGGGGCACGGCCCCGCGGCACACACGGACACATGACACGAGACGACCACACGACCGAACCGAGCGACGACCGCGCCGCCGACGCGGGGGCGGACGGCGACGAGACGACCGAACCGAGCGACCGCCCCGCGGCGGACGCCCCCTCGCGCGCCGCGAGCAGGCGCACCGTCCTCAAGGCGGGCGCCGCCCTCGGCGCCGGCGGCCTCGCCGTCGGCCTGGGCGACCGGGCGTCGGCGGCGAAAGTCGAGGAGGTCTGCGACTCCAGCGACTACGGCGCCATCGAGGTCGCCGACGGGTTCTCGCTGATCGACAACCAGTGGGGCAACTCGGCGGCCGAGCAGTGCATCTGGCTCAACGAGGACGGCAGCTACGGCTACGACTTCGACGCCTCGGGCACCGGCGGCGGGATCAACTACCCGCAGATACTCGTCGGCACCAAGCCCTGGGGGTCGGACACCGGCGTCGCCGACTTCCCGGTGCGCCGGCGGAACGTCGACGAGCTCGTCATCGACGTCGAGGCCGACTACACCGAGTCCGGCGGCGAGTGGGACTGGGCCGAGGAGTGGTGGCTGCTGGAGGAACCCGTCAGCGAGGAGACCGAGACCCACCGGTACGAGATCATGCTGTTGCTGGACTGGAACGACCAGCACGACCACGGCGCAGTCGAGGCCGCGGACCTGTGGACCGACCGCTACGGCAACACGGTCGACCACTGGACCACCTACGCCGGCGGCGGCACCAGCGCCGAGTTCTACATCTTCCGGGTCCAGGGCGGCCACGACGGCGGGAAGATCGACCTGCAGCCGATCGTCGACTACCTGACCGACGAACACGGCGTCAGCGAGGACCTGTGGCTCTCCGGCGTCGAACTCGGCAACGAGTACTGGGCCGGATCGGTCGGGGAGACGACCTACGAGACGTTCGACGTGACCGTCAACGGCACGACGTACAGCAGCGGTTCCGGCGAGTCGGCCGACAACGGCGGCGACACCGACACACCTACCCCTACCCAGCCGCCGACGGACACGCCCACCGACACGCCGACCGATACGCCGACGGACGAACCGGACACGCCCACCGACACCCCGACCGACGACCCCGGGAACGGCGACGGCGAGGCGCCCGCGGACGCCCTCGTCGTGAACGACTACGACGGCGACCCCGCGTGGGCGTCCAGCCGGAACGACCTCGGCGAGTGGTGCGGCGCCGGGTCGTTCGAGAACGGCAGCGGCGAGGTCGAGGGCGGCGCGCTCGTGCTGGAGTACGACGACGGCGGCTGGTTCCAGAGCCAGATCAACCGCGACGTGAGCGACTACGACGACCTCGTTCTGGAAGTCGCCGGCGCCTCGGGCGGCGAGGAGTCCGACGTGCTGTTCGACATGGGCGGCGTCCGTACGATGCTCGCCGACGTCACCGACGACTCGGTCGGGACGGCCACGAGCGAGGTGCGCGTCGACCTGGCGTCGGCGGGCGTCGACCGCTCGTCGCCGTCGCTGCGGCTGAACTTCTGGCAGGGCGGCAGTAGCACCCTGGAGATCGAGGCGATCCGACTGGAGTGATCACGATGAACGACGACCACACCACGACCGATGCGAACCGGTGCGACGCCCGCGGCGACCGACCCGACGACGGTCGCTCGGACGACGGCACCGCGACGGCGACCAGGCGGACAGCGTTGAAAACGATCGGCGCGGCGGCGGCCGGCGGGACCGTCCTGTCCGGGCGCGCCAGTGCGGGCGTCCCGACGCCGCGGCTGCACACCGACGGCAAGTGGATCCGCGACCCGCAGGGCAACGCGGTGCAGCTACGCGGGATGGCCACAGCCGACCCCGCGTTCTACCGGCGCACCCACCCCAAGTCCTTCGAGGAGGTGCTCCGGTGGGCCACCGACACCGAGCGGGGCTGGCACCCCAACGTCGTCCGCCTGCCCTTTACCCAGGACAACGTCGCCCACTACGGCATCGACACCCTGATCTCGGAGTTCATCCGGCCGGCGGTGGAGATCCTGGCCTCCCGCGACGTGTACGCGCTGGTCGACTTCCACCTCATCCGGCCGTACACCCAGGAAGCGACGGAGACGTACAACAGCGAGAACGAGGACACGCTCGACCCCATCGACGACGTGATGACGAACTTCTGGAGCGCGGTCGCCCCGGAGTTCGCCGACGACGAGCACGTCGTCTACGAGCTGTTCAACGAGCCGACCCAGCCGACGATGTACGGCGACGACGAGGGCGCCTGGCAGACCTGGCGCGACGCCGCCCAGCCGTGGGTCGACCTCGTGCGCGAGCACGCGCCGGAGACGCCCATCATCATCGGGTCGCCGCGGTGGACCTCGGTGACCCACATGGCGCCGGAGTACCCCTTCGAGGGGGAGAACCTGATCTACGCGGCGCACATCTACCCCGACAACGGCGCGCCCTCGGAGTTCGACCAGTACTACGGCGAGCCGGCCAACGACGTGCCGGTCGTCGTCACGGAGTTCGGCTGGGACCCCAACGGAGGGAGCGTCGACCAGGGGACCACCTCCGGCTGGGGGGAGCCGTTCCGCCAGTGGGCGGAGGGCTACGCCAACATGGGCTGGATCTCCTGGTGTTTCGACGACTCGTGGGCGCCGACGTTCTTCGATTCCCAGGGCGAGGGCGCGGCCGAGTCCTGGACGCTCAAGACCGGCGACGACCAGATGGGCGGGTACATCAAGACCTGGCTGTCGGAGACCAAGGGAGACAGCGTCCCGGCGAGCACGGTCGACGACTCGACGGCGCCGCCGGCGCCCGGAAATCCGACGGTCTCGAACGCGACGGAGATCGGCGTCGACCTCTCGTGGGACGCCGTGACCGACGAGGGCGAGGCCGGCCTGTCGCACTACACCGTCTATCTGGACGGCGAGCGGGTCCAGGAGGCGCTGCCCGGCGCCACCACGACGACGGTCGGCGGGCTCTCGCCGGGGACGACCTACGAGTTCGTCGTCACCGCCGAGGACGACGCCGGCAACGAGTCCGACCCGGCGACCGTGGTCGCCGAGACCATCGCCCGGGACGCCCAGCAGTCGCCGTACAACGGCCCGCACACCCTGCCCGGTCGCGTCGAGGCCGAGGACTTCGACGAGGGCGGCCAGGGGATCAGCTACTACGACACCACCGCCGCCAACCAGGGCGGGGCCTCCTACCGCGACACGGCCGTCGACATCGGCACGTCGGCGGAGTCCGGCTACAACGTCGGCTACATCTCGACCGGCGAGTGGCTGGAGTACACCGTCCAGGTCGAGTCCGCGGGGGCGCGCACGACGCGGGTCAACGTCTCGGCCGGGTCGGGCGGCGGCGGGGCGCTCCGGGTCTCCGTCGACGGCGAGACGCTGGCGACCCAGGACGTGTGGCAGACCGGCGGCTGGTCGAACTGGCAGACGATCCGCGTCGGCGACCTGGACCTGCCCGAGGGCGAGCACGTCGTCCGGGTCACCGCCGAGTCGGGCGCCTGGAACTTCGACTGGATCGAGTTCGGCGAGTCGAGCGGGAGCGGCGACACGACCGCCCCGCCGGCGCCCGCGAACCTCTCGGTGACCGGCACGACCAGCTCCTCGATCTCGGTCGAGTGGGACGCCGTCACCGACACCGGCGGGAGCGGGCTGGATCACTACGTCCTGTACGTCGACGGCAGTCAGGAGCAGACGGTCGCCGCGGGGACCACCTCGGCGACGGTCGAGGAGCTGTCGGCGGAGACCGCCTATCAGGTCGCCGTGTCGGCGGTCGACGGCGCGGGCAACGAGTCGGCGATGACGAGCGTCTCCGCGACGACCGCCGCCGGGGGCGACACGGAGGCGCCGTCGGCGCCCGCGAACCTCTCGGTGACGGGAACGTCGAGTTCGTCGGTCTCGGTGTCGTGGGACGCCGTCGCCGACGATGGGGGGAGCGGGCTGGACCACTACGTCGTTTCCCTCGACGGCAGCGAGGACCAGACGGTCCCGGCGGGCACCACGGCCGCCACCGTCGAGGACCTGTCGGCGGACACCGCCTACGAGATCGGCGTCGCCGCCGTCGACGGCGCCGGCAACGAGTCCGCGGCGGCGACCGTGACCGCGACGACCGCCGCCAGCGACGACGGCGAGGACGACGACGGCGAGACGCCCGTCGACGCGCTGGTGGTCAACGACTACGACGGCGATCCGTCGTGGTCGAGCCACCGCAACGACCTCGGACAGTGGTGCGGCGCCGGGAGCTTCGAGAACGGCGGCGGCGAGGTCGTCGACGGCGCGCTCGAACTCGACTACGACAACGGCGGCTGGTTCCAGGAGCAGATCAACCGGTCGGTCGAGGAGTACTCGACGCTGGTGTTCGAGGTCAGCGGCGCGAACGGCGGCGAGGAGTCCGAGGTCCTGTTCGACATGGGCGGCGTCCGAACCATGCTCGGCAACGTCACCGACGACTCCGTCGGCACGAGTACGGGGGCGGTGCGCGTCGACCTGGAATCGGCGGGCATCGACCGCTCTGTGGGGGATCTCTCGGTGCGGCTCAACTTCTGGCAGGGCGGTAGCAGCGTCCTCGCGATCGAGGAGATACGGCTCGAATAGCGCGCGAACCACACCACGGCACACACGGAACCTATGACGAACGACACACACGAGAGGGGAGAGACGGAACGAACAGACACCGCGGCCGCCGACGCGTCGGCCGACGGCGACGACATCGAGGTCGCGGACGCCGAGACGACCGGCGCGGAACGCCTGGCCTCGGACGGGGGCGACGCTCCCGAGGTCCGCGACGACGAGGCCGCCGAGGCCCTGGCGTCGATGGACCGGCGGGACTACCTGAAGGCGTCGCTGGCCGCGGCGGCGATGGCGGGTCTCGGTAGCGCGGCGAGCGGGACGGCGGCCGCCGAGACGGCCGACACCTCGAAGACCGTCGACGAGCGCATCCAGGAACACCGGGCCGGCGACCTCGAAGTGGTCGTCGAGAACCCCGACGGCTCGGCGGTCTCGGGCGCGGAGGTCTCGGTCTCCCAGCGGGAGCACGACTTCGGCTTCGGGACGGCGGTCAACGCCGACACGCTGATCAACCAGTCCGGCGAGGGGGACAACTACCGGACGTACATCCCGGAGCTGTTCAACAAGGCGGTGATGGAGAACCGCCACAAGTGGGACTTCTTCGAGAACGAGCAGGGGCTGGCCGACGAGGCCACCGACTGGATCCTCGACCAGGGGCTGGACATGCGCGGGCACGTCTGCCTGTGGGGTCGCGAGGACGTGGCCGCCATCCCGTCGGACATCAACACGGCCATCGACAACAACGACGCCGAGACGATCCGCGACCGGTCGATGGCCCACATCGAGGAGATCATCACCCACTACGGCGACGACTTCACCGAGTGGGAGGTCGTCAACGAGGCGATGCACGCCTACCAGATGCAGATCGGCGTCTACGGCGACCAGATCGACACCGAGGAGCCCTGGACCGGCGAGGTCGTCCCGTGGACCTCGCAACTCCTGGCGGACTGGTACGACGAGGCCGAATCGGTCATCGACGAGAACGGCTACGACCTGGGCATCGCGGTCAACGACTTCAACCAGTTCCCCTACGCCTACACCGACAGCCGCTACGAGTCGGAGATCGACCACATCAACTCCAACGCCGTCCAGCTCGACACGGTCGGGCTGCAGGCCCACGTCGCCGCCCGGCAGGGCGAGTTCAACAGCAACGACGACCCGGACGGGCGCATCGACGCCGCCACCGTCGCCGACGAGATGAACAAGTGGGCCGACCACGGCGCGCGGCTGAAGATCACCGAGTTCGACACCTACAACGGCGACGACTGGGCGGACGACGAGGAGCGCGCTCAGATGCTGGAGAACTATCTCCGGGGCGCCTTCTCCCACCCCGGCTGCGACGACTTCATCATGTGGGGCTTCTGGGACGGCCGCCACTGGGAGAGCGAAGCGCCGCTGTTCTACGACGACTGGTCGCGGAAGCCGGCCTACGACGTGTGGACCGGGCTGGTCTACGACGAGTGGTGGACCGACGACAGCGGGACGACCGACGGCTCGGGCGCCTACGCGACGACCGCCTACCTCGGCGACCACGAGGTCACCGTCAGTACCGACAGCGCGGAGACGACCGAGACGGTCTCGGTGTCGAACGCCTCGGGCACGACGACGGTCACGGTCACCGTCGAGGGCGACGGCGGCGAGACGGGGGACACTCAGCCGCCGTCGGTCCCGGAGAACCTCTCGGTGTCGTCGACGACCGACTCGACGGTCACCGTCACCTGGGACGGCGTCTCCGACAACGGCTCCTCGGGGCTCTCGGAGTACGTCGTCTGGGTCGACGGCAGCGAAGACCAGACGGTCGGTGCGGGGATGACGACGGCGACGGTCGAGGGGCTGTCGGCGGAGACCTCCTACGAGATCGGCGTCACGGCGGTCGACGGCGCGGGCAACGAGTCCGACGCCGCGACGGTGTCGGCGACGACCGCCGCCGGCGACGACGGCGACGACGGGACCGACGAACCGGCCGGCGACGCGCTGGTCGTCCACGAGTTCGACGGCGGGGCGTATCCCGGCTCGAACGACCTGGGCAACTGGGCCGACGGCGGCAGTTTCGCCAACGGGGGCGGGAGCGGCGAGGTCGCCGACGGCGCGCTCCGGCTGGCGTACGACAACGCCGGCTGGATGGGCTCGAACGTCGCCCGGTCGGTCGCCGACCGACCGACGCTGCACCTCCGCGTCCGCGGCGACTCGGGCGGCGAGGAGAGCGACTTCACCGTCCAGGTCGGCGGCGCGAGCGACGTGCTCGCGAACGTCACCGACGACGCCATCGGCACGAGCTACTCGACCGTCTCGGTCGACCTCGACGCGATGGGCGCCGACCTGGAGAACCCCCAGTCCGTCCGGCTGAACTTCTGGCAGGGCGCCTCGGGCGCCGTCGAGATCGACCGCATCGCCTTCGGCGGCCCCGGCAGCGGCGACGACTCGGGTGACGGGTCCGACGACGATTCGGACGGGTCGGACGGTTCTGACGGTTCTGACGGCTCCGATGGCTCTGACGGCTCCGACGGCGACTCGGGTAGCGGCGGCGACCTGATCGCGGAGATCGACCCGAGCGCGACCGCGGCGTCGGTCGGCGAGCGGGTCACCTTCCGCGTCACGGACACCACCGACTCCGGGCACTGGATCGACTCGCTGTCCTGGAGTCTGGGCAACGGCGAGTCCGCCGGCGGCTGGTACGCCGAGACGACGTACGACTCGGCGGGCACCTACACGGTCGAACTGACCGCGACGAACAACGAGGGCGCGACGACCACCGACGCGGTCGAGATCACCGTCTCCTGACGGCCGCGACCGGCGGGGCCGGCTCGGCGTCTGGCCGGCCGACCTCGACACGGGCCGTCCGGTGACGCTCCACGCGGGACGCGACTCCAGACGAGACACGACACATGCACTCCGACGACCCACCACGACAGGCACAGGACGGCGAACAGCGACGCGACTCCGCGGACGACCGCGGTCGGTCCGGCGGTAGCGGCGACGCCCCGAGCGGCGGGGCCGGCGGCACGCGGCGGCGGACGGTCCTGCGCGGCCTCGGTGGCGGGGTCGCGCTGGGCGCGGTCGGCACGCTCGGCGCGGCGGTGACGACGGCCGCCGGCGCCTCCTTCGGCGACGGCGTCAACCTCCAGCCGTCCTATTTCTGCGACGGCGACCAGGACCTGGGCTACGACCTGATGAGCGAGTACCCGGACATCGAGACGGTCCGGATCGAGATCGAACCGTTCTCCTTCGGCGAGGTCGCGACGACCGTCGAGGACGCCAAGCGCTGGATCGACGAGGCCGCCGCCCACGGCCTGAACGTGATCGCCACGTACCACCACTACCCCGACAACGGGTCGGCCGACGCCGCGGCGCTCCAGAACGCCGCCGAGTTCTGGGCCGAGCACTACGAGACGCTCTCGGCCGACACCGACATCACGGTCAACATGATGAACGAGTGGGGCAACCACCAGGTGACCGCCGACGAGTACGCGTCGGCGTACGACGAGGCGATCGGCACCGTCCGCTCGGAGACGAGCTACTCGGGGCCGATCGTCTGCGACGCGCCCGGCTGGGGACAGGGCACCTATCGGCTGGCCGACGCCGTCGAGATGATCGACGACGACGACCTGATCCTCTCGGCGCACGTCTACCCCAGCGCCTGGAACGCGACGACCGGCCAGAACCTCGTCCCCGAGGATCTGGACGTGCTCGACGAGACGAGCTACCCCTGCATGATCGGGGAGTTCGGCAACTACGCCAACTCGACGGGCGCCGACTGGTCGGCCATCGTCGACTACGCGAGCGAGCTGGGCTGGCCGGTGATCGGCTGGGCCTGGAACGGCGACGGCTCGAACGACCCGATGAACATGGCCGACCCCTACTGGGGCGACGACTGCTCGGCCGACAGCTACGCGACGAGCGACTACTTCCCGGTCGTCTACGAGAAGCTCGGCGACGGCGGGACCGCGACGGACTCGCCCACAGACGAGCCGAACACGCCGACCCCGACGGACGAACCGAGCACGCCCACAGACGAGCCGGAGACGCCCACTCCGACGGACGAGCCGGACACGCCGACCCCGACGGACGAGCCCGATACGCCGACGGACACGCCGGCGGCGGACGCGCTGGTCGTCGACGACTACGACGGCGATCCGGGCTGGGCCAGCCACCGCAACGACCTCGGGCAGTGGTGCGGCGCCGGCTCCTTCGAGAACGGCGGCGGCGAGGAGACGGGCGGCGCGCTGGTGCTGGAGTACGACGACGGCGGCTGGTTCCAGAGCCAGATCAACCGCGACGTGAGCGACTACGACGACCTCGTGATCCGCGTGAGCGGCGCCTCGGGCGGCGAGGAATCGGAGGTGCTGTTCGACATGGGCGGCGTGCGGACGATGCTCGCCGACGTGACCGACGACTCGATCGGCACGAGCGCGACGGACGTACGCGTCGACATGGAAGCGGCCGGGATCGACCGGTCGTCGCCCTCGGTGCGACTGAACTTCTGGCAGGGCGGCAGTAGCACCCTCGAGATCGAGGAGGTGCGACTGGAGTAGGCGCGCTGTCCCCCGCTCCCGTTCCCCGGGGTTTCCACGCCCCAAATCCACGCGTTCCGGGTCGCGCCGCGCGGCGCGGCCCGCCCGCCGTCGGGTCCGTTCGACCCGGCACCGTTAGCGTTTTGCAAAAATTATTTCTCTATTCGTTAACTTTAACAACTATCGTTCCGATATGTAGTTTGCAATGGTCGACAGACGAACCGTACTGAAGGGGGGTATCGCATTCGGAAGCCTGGGCCTGGCCTCGACAGTGGTGGGCCAGGAGTCCGCGCTGGTCGTCCACGACTTCGACGGGGGGACCTATCCCGGGTCGAACGACCTGGGCAACTGGGCCGGCGCGGGGAGTTTCGCCAACGGCGACGGGAGCGGGGAGGTCGCCGACGGCGCGCTCCGGCTGGAGTACGACAACGCCGGCTGGTTCGCGAGCAACGTCCGCCAGTCGGTCGCCGACCGCGACCGGCTGACGATGCGAGTCCGGGGGGACTCCGGCGGCGAGGAGAGCGACTTCCTGGTCGACGTGGGGGGCGCCAGGGACCTGCTCTCGAACCTCACCGACGACGCCATCGGGACGGAGTGGTCGACGGTGTCGGTCGACCTCTCGGCGGCGGGCGGGGACCCGGAGAACCCGAAGGCCGTGCGGATGAACTTCTGGCAGGGCGCCTCGGGCGCCGTCGAGATCGACCGGATCGCGTTCACGAGCGACGGCGAGGCGCCGCCCTCGACCGCGACGGCGACGCCGACGCCGATGGACCCGACGCCGACGGACACGCCGGACGACGAGACGCCCACGCCGACCGATACGCCGGACGACGACACGCCTACCGACGAACCCGACGACGACACGCCGACGGACG
This sequence comes from Halosimplex pelagicum, assembly GCF_013415905.1. Lineage (GTDB taxonomy): Archaea > Halobacteriota > Halobacteria > Halobacteriales > Haloarculaceae > Halosimplex > Halosimplex pelagicum. The sequence goes on from NZ_CP058909.1 coordinate 1,679,407, forward strand.
CCCCCGACGACGGCGGGAGTACCTGGGACGTGCCGTTCCCCGACCGGCCGCCCGAGCCCGACTCGCTGCCGGCGGCCTCGGAGATCACCGAGGACACGACGGTCGCGGAGCTGTACGAGGGCTTCGACGACCCCTACTACGTGCCGCGTAGCTTCACCGACTACCTGCCCGGCGAGACGGGCTCGAAGCTCCAGGAGTGGACGGACACCGAGAAGGCCGAGGAGTTCGGCTACGACGTGAGCGCCGTCGAGAACAACGTCGGCGACGGCTCGCTGACGCTCGGCCAGCTCGGCACGCAGGCGCTGCCGTACGTCAAACAGCTCGCCGAGAACGACTTCCCCGCGCACGCGACGGTGAAACTGCTGCCGCGGCTGGCGCTGCTGCCCGACGAGGAGGAGGACCCCGGCGTCCACGACGAGCCGTCGGCCGTCTGGGACGAGACCGCGGGGCCGACGGCCGCGACGAACGACCCCGACCAGTTCGTCCAGGACCGCTGGCCGACCGACGCCCGGACCTACCAGCCGATGGAGGTCCGCGTGCGCGACCGCGCTCACGACCAGCCCGAGTACGACGACAGCCGCGAGTGGGCGAGTTCCGGGAGCATCTCCGACTCCTTCTACAACGACGAGACGAACCCGGTGTTAGACGCCGCCGCCGAGAAGGTCCACCCGGTGACGGGCGAGTCCCTCGGCGGCGACGGCTTCACCGCCAACGCGCCGATGGAGGCGGAGATCCGCATCCACGAGACCGGCGGGGGCTACATGAACCAGTACATCAAGCTCACGAACACCAGCGAGGTGCCGTACTTCCAGGACGCCGCCGTCATCTGGTGGCTCGGCCCGTCGGGCGACGCCTCGAACCTCTCGGACGGCCACTGGAACAACCCGCACCGCCCGAGCGCGTCGCTGGGCCACCCCCAGCGCGACGTGATCGAGGTGAACCACCCCGACTACGACGAGCTGGCCGTCTACGCCGTCCGGCTGGCCAACCACGACGAACCGTACCACATGCGGACGATCTACCCGGGCCAGAGCGTCGCCATGGAGATCGGGACGCCCCGCGACGGCAGCGCGTGGTCGAGCAGTAGCGATCGCCAGGACCTCGTCGACACGATGCTCGACTCGCTGCACGTCGAACTGGAGACGAACCTGAACCGCAACGACCCGATCATCGACGCCATCGACCTGACGTACCGCGTCCCGAACTGACCGCGAACGCTCCGGAACCGATCGGGACCGTTCCCGAGTCGACCGCGACCGTTCCACGACCCCGCCCGCGACCGCGGCGTCGTCGCCCCTGACGGCGGCGCCGCGCCGCGGATCCCGCTCCGTCCTCAGATGACACACGACCACACCAGCGAACGGACCGACGCATCGACAGCCGACCGAACCGACGCAGCGACCGGCGACCAGACCGCCGAGGGCCGAACGGGCGACACCGCCGGTGACCGCGCTGGCGACTCCTCGGGCGGCCACGCCGACGGGATCGTCCGCCGGGTCGACGCCGTCTCCCGGCGGAACTTCCTGCGGGCGGCCGGGGGCGCGGGCGCCGCGACGGCGCTCGGGCTGGGCATCACCGGCAGCGCCGCCGCCGACGGCATCCCGACGCCCTGGCTCCACCGCGACGGCAACCTGATCCGCGACCCCAGCGACAACGAGGTGATCCTGCGGGGGGTGAACGTCCCCGACGCCAAGCGGATGAACGCCAAGGAGTTCCGCCCGGACGCCGACGAGACCATCGCGCGCGCCACGAACGCCGACGAGGGGTGGTACTCGCGGATCGTGCGCCTCCCGATCCAGCCCACCGACGTGGGCGGTCACGACACCGGCGGCATCCCGCCGGTCCCTGGATTCTCCCAATCTCAGCTGGAGAGCTACGTCGAGAACCACCTCCGCCCGGCCGTCGACACCTGCGCCGAGCGGAACGTCTACTGCATCGTCGACTACCACCGCCACCGCGGGCAGGACGACGAACACGCCTACGACAGCGAGGGCATCGACGAGGAGCTCACGATGTTCTGGGAGACGGTGGCCCCGGAGTTCGCCGAGGACTCGAACGTCCTCTTCGAGGTGTACAACGAGCCGATCCACCCCTATCAGGGCCACTACGAGCCCAACGTCGACGTAGCGCCGGACGACGACGAGGCCATCCAGACGTGGAACACCTGGAAGGAGGCGGCCCAGCCGTGGGTCGACACCATCCGCGAGCACGCCCCGCAGAACCTGATCCTGATCGGGTCGCCCCGGTGGAGCCAGTGGACCTACCAGGCGCCGCGCAACGAGTTCGACGGCGACAACCTCGCCTACACCGGGCACGTCTACGGTCACCAGAACCTCCGGCCGCTCTCGAAGTACTTCGGCGAACCGGCCGAGGAGGTGCCCGTGTTCGTGACCGAGTTCGGGTGGGGGGAGCACGGCGCCGACTACATCACCGGGACCGCCGACGACGAGGGTCAGGAGTTCGTCGAGTTCTTCGCGAACTACGACGTCCACTGGCAGGTCTGGTGTTTCGACAGCAAGTGGCGGCCAGCGATGCTCGACCACGACTGGTCGGTCAAGGCGTACGGCGAGTTCTGGAAGGACGAACTCGCCGTACACCGCGACGACGACGTGCCCGCCGGCGAGGTGGATACCGGCACCGACGACGACACGCCGACGGACACGGCGACGCCGACCGCGACGCCGACGGCCACGCCGACCGCGACGCCGACGGCCACACCCACCGACACGCCGACGCCCAGCGGTCCCACGTCGACGCCGACACCGACAGACGCGCCGAGTACGCCCATCGACACGCCGGCGAGCGATGCCCTCGTGGTCAACGACTACGACGGCGACCCCGCATGGTCGGCCAACCGCAACGACCTCGGCCAGTGGTGTGGCGCCGGCTCCTTCGCCAACGGGTCCGGCGAGGTCTCCGACGGCGCGCTCGTGCTGGAGTACGACGACGGCGGCTGGTACCAGGAGCAGATCAACCGGGACGTGTCGAGCTACGCGACGCTCGTCCTCTCGGTCGCCGGCGCGAACGGGGGCGAGGCGTCGGAGATCGGCTTCAGTATGGGCGGCGCGAGCGGGATGCTCGCCGACGTGACCGACGACGCGATCGACACTTCGTTCTCCGAGGTGCGGGTCGACATGGAGTCGGCGGGCGTCGACCGGACTTCCTCGTCGCTGTCGCTGCGGCTCAACTTCTGGCAGGGCGGGAGTAGCACGCTGCGGATCGGCGGCCTCCGACTGGAGTAGCGCCGCCGTCGCCCCGTCTCTCGTGCCCGGGGCGGACGAACCGTCCGTTTCGCGGGCGCAAGTTTCTCACTCGCCGGGAACGGTTCTCGGTCGGAGAGAACAGCCTGTCGGGTATATACTCCGAACCGGCGTCTCTACAGATAGAGGTCACCACTATGGCAACGACCACCCCCGGCGTCAACGAGTTCGAGAGCAGAATCGGCGGCATCACGGTCCACGGCAAGGCCCACAGCCTGTCGGCGTGGTTCGTGCTGGCGCTGCGGCTGATGATGGGCTACGCGTTCCTGTACTCGGGCGCGACGAAGGTGCTCGAAGGCGGGTTCTCCGCCCAGGGCTACCTGGTCCACGCGGCGGGGACGAACGGCAACCCGCTGGAAGCGATGTTCGTCTGGATGGGGACGACCGACTGGTTCGTCGCGTTCGCGAACGTCGCCGTCCCGTGGGGCGAGGTCCTCATCGGGCTGGGCCTGCTCGTCGGTGCGCTGGTCCGCCTCGCGGCCCTGTTCGGCGCGCTCATGATGCTCATGTTCTACTTCGGGAACTGGAGCGTCGAACACGGGCTCATCAACGGCGACTTCGCCTACATGCTCGTGTTCCTCGCCGTCGCCGCCTTCGGCGCCGGCCGCATCCTCGGGCTGGACGCGCTGATCGAACGCTACGAGGTCGGCGGCGAGGCGCTGGTCGAGCGCTACCCCCGCCTGGAATACGTCCTCGGCTGAGGCCGGGACCGAGTCGGTCCGAGCGTTCGCGCCCATCTGTTTTCGCTCGCAAACCGAGATACCGTCCGAGAGGCTCCGTATCGTCGAATTCTGTGGGTTACCGGAGGCCACCGAGTGAGAATTTGATATCGCGATATGTGATTTATGCGTTCGAGGTGCTAACGGGGTTCTGTCGGGATCTGTCGGACAGAAAACTACAGATCGGCCGAAAACGGGACCTACTCGGCGAACTCGGCGACCGACTCGAACGAATCGTCGGCGAGCGCTCCGGCGAGGGCGGACACGTCGATCTCGTCGACGTGGCTGGGGTACTTGCGGGCGAAGTACCCCACCAGATTCTCTACGTCGCGTTCGAGGAGTTCGCGGGCGTTCTCGTGGTCGGTGGGGACGGCCTGGGGCCAGTCGAAGACGACGACGCCTTCCTCGGTGACGAAGACGTTGTACTCGCTCATGTCGGCGTGGACGTACCCCTCGGCGTAGGCGGTCGCCATCTCCGCGAGGATCAGTTCCATGACGGGGATCACCTGCGCGTCGGTGAGCTTCGTCCGGGAGAGCTCGACGCCGTCGACCTTCTCCATGACGAGGGCGTGACGGTTGTGATCGACCGGCTGGGGGACGGACACGTCGGGGTACAGCGATTCGAGGGCGTCGTACTCGCGCTCGGCGGCCTTGCGCGCGGTGTACTGCCAGGAGACGTGGTCCCGGTCGGAGGTGTAGTCGCGCTCTTTCATCACTTCGCGGAAGTTGGTGTAGCCCTCGCGGTGGTACTTCAGCGCGAGCGGGCGATAGGAGCGCACCTCGTACACGTCGCTCTCCTTGCCGACGCCCAGGGGCGCGCCGACGCCGTCGAAGGTCTCCCGCTCGGCGAAGGTGTGCAACGCGAGCGCGTCGTACCCCTCGAAGGTGAGCTTGAACCCCTCGTACTGGATGGTCTTGCGCTCGACCAGCCCGCGGTCCTCACAGCGGTCCAGCCGGTAGTCCACGTTCTCCGCGGAGAGGCGGGTGTACTCCGGGAGTTTCTCGCGGTCGACGTACTCCGAGAAGCGCATCCCCTGTTCGACCCCCGAGAGCAGATAGAAGTCCTCGGGTTCGAGGTCGGCTATCACGGATGCCACGTTCTGGACCATTACTCGCCCGTACTCCGTCGATAGGGAAAAGCCCGACGCGTCGGCCGCGACCGGCCAATAAAGCACATACCGCGATATCGAATCGCTCCCGGACTGTCGAACTGGTCGCCCCGAACGAACGGTCTCACGGGCCGCCGATCGCTCGTTCGCGATCGCCGTAGCCGAGACTCGGTGAGCGGAATCACCGTTTTACAGGCCCGAACGGCCGAACGAGCTGGCTGAAAATATAGTGAAGAAGTTTTTCCACCAGAAATTATTTCAAGGGGTGGGCCACAGTAGGGCACGGATCATGGTAGTTAATCACGAGGGTAACGAGGCGGACGGCGAGTCGACGAGCGGGGTCTCGCGTCGTCGGTACGCGCAGGTGATCGCGGGGCTGGGTGCGGCGGGGCTGGCCGGCTGTCCGAGCGAGAGCGGGTCGACGGCGACACCGCTCGGGTCGAGCGACGACACGGTGGAACCGATCGAGTCCGAGAACACGGTGGCCGACGGGGCGGAGAACACGGCGGCGGCGACGGCGACCGACCGCGAGCCGGTCGTCGACACGATCGCCTACGCCCACGCGAACTCGCCGGACGTGTTCGACTGGAACCCGTGGACGCCCCAGGACAACACCGCCGGCGACCTGTGGATGTCGGACCTCCACGGGCTCCGGAACGTCCACACGACGAACCTCTCCTACAGCGGGACGACGATCCCCACGCCGCACAAGCCCGATCACGAGGAGATCGAGGTCATGACGTGGATCGAGGGGTGGGAGGTCGAGCCGCCCTACGACTGGTACGACCACCACGACGACCGCTCGGCGTACTGGTCGGGTGACGCCCACGACGCGGTCGCCCGCGAGAAACACAACCACGTCGAGTTCTTCCAGGCCGGGAACAAGTTCACCGAGGACGCGACGTTCAACCAGCGCGCCGAGGACCAGTGGACGCTCCACCAGTGGACCGACAAGGGGTCGGTCCCCGAGCAGGAGCCGGACCCGACGGCGCGGAACATCCTGGAGACGAACGCGGGGCCGGTCGACGGCGACCCGCCGCTGCATCCGTCGTTCACGGAGCCGTATCTGGAGCAGTACCGCGACGCGGGCTCGCGCGACCGGGCGACGTCGGTGACCGACGAGCTGAAGAGCGACCGCGTCTCGCTCGACCGCATCGCCCTGTCGGGCGGGACAGACGAGTACCTCGCCGGGTCCGGCCCCTACCGGCTGAAGTCGATGGACGACGTGGGCTCCGAGCGGATGATCCTCCGGCTCGACCCCGACCATCCCAACGCCGGCCACACCAACGTCGACAAGCTCGCCATCTACTGGGCGGAGGGCGACCGCGCCCAGACGCTGAAGACCGAGGGCGTACTGGACGTGAACGTCGGGGACGTCTCGCCCGGCGCGTCGCTGAACCGCGAGGTGCTGCCCGACTACATGCAGGAGTTCACGCGGTGGCTGCGCGCGACCGGCGGGGACATGTGGAAGTTCAACTGGAACAACCCGCACCTCCAGAACCTCTGGGTGCGGCGCGCGCTGGTCGAAGCGGTCGACTGGAACGCCGTCTCCGCCAACGGCTGGGGCCAGGGCGGCGCCCAGCCGCTCGCGAACGACACGTTCCTGCTGGACGCCCAGTCGGAAGCGGTCTTCTCCGAGGAGTTCCTCGACGGCCTGCACACCTACTCGCGGGACTCGAACACGGAGAGGGCCACCGAGTACATGAAGCGCGCGGGGTACAGCAAGCAGGGCGGCCAGTGGGTCGACCCGACGGGTAACTCCGCCGCGATCGACCTGTTCGCCACGTCGACGATCCCCGAACACATCCAGGCCGCCCAGACGATCCGGGCGAACCTCGCCAACTGGGGCTTCGGCGTCAACCTCTCGACGCAGGGGTGGTCGACGTGGTCGAACAACCTCGACCCCAACGGCGGGCTGAACTACGAGTCGTCGCTGTACTGGCACGGCGACCCGTACGTCTTCCAGTACTACCACGACGTGGGCGCCTGGTGGGACGAGACGCTCGTCGCCGGCAGCCCCACCTCGCCCGACCCGATCGAGGCCAAGCCCGAGGACACCGTCGACACCCAGGGCAAACCGATCGTCCAGCAGGTGCCCGACGAGCCGGGCGCCTTCGAGGCGCCCGACGAGGCCGGGAAGGCCCCCGATCTGGACAACGCGAGCGAGGTCAACCTCGTCGAGACCGTCAACGCGATCCGCCAGCCGGGCAACAGCGAGGCCGAGCGCCAGCAGCTCTACCGCACCTGCGCGAAGTACTACAACTTCTACGTCCCCCATTTCCCGTTCCACCAGTACATGCAGGGGTCGTTCGGCAACGTCCGCGACTTCGACTGGCCGGGCCCCTCGGCGCGGGCGTTCGACTACGAGCATTCCTTCGGCATCGAGAACGTGCTCGTGCTCGGCGGGATCGCACAGGCCAGCTACGACACCGAGTTCGAACGGCCGGAGGAGGGATAGACATGTAACGGTCCCGTCGTCGCCGGGCCCGGCGTCCGGTCGGGCGACCGGTCCGAAACTCCTTGTCACGAGGTTTCCGGCGGCCGCGACGCGGCGTCGCTCCCACCCTCGCGGTCGCCGGGGCGGCTTCCGCCGAACAACACACGGATTACTCGCGAGTGAGAGGTCGATACAAATGGACTCCGACGACGCGGCACTGCGCGAACAGTTGCGGGTGTTCGGGCTCTCGGACAACGAGATCAACACGTACTTCGCGCTGCTGGAACTGGGCGAGGCGACGACCAGCGCCGTCGCCGACGAGGCGGGCGTCACCCAGCGGTCGGTGTACAACATCGTCGAGCGCCTCGAAGGGCGGGGGCTCGTCCGGGTCAACGACCACGTCTCGCCGACGACGATCCGCGCGCTCCCGCCGCGGGAGGCGATGGCCGACATCTCCGAGCGCATCGACGCGATGACCCCCGCCCTGGAGGAGCGGTTCACCGAGACCCGGCCCCGGACCTCGGAGATCGAGATGGCGAAATCCCGGCGGAAGGCGCTCAAGAACCTGCGCGAGGACATCGAGAGCGCCGAGTCGGAGGTGCTGGTCTCGGTGCCGGCGGACGTGGTCCCGGAGATCGAGGACGAACTGCGCGCGGCCCGCGAGCGGGGGGCGCTCGTGCTCCTGCTGGTCGGCGAGGTCGAGAACATCGACGCGGCGGCCGAGCGCTACGCGGGGCTCGCGACGGTCGTGCGCTGCTGGGGCGACGAGATGGCGTTCGCCTACGCCGTCGACGACGAGCGGGCGATGATCGGCAGCCCCGAGGTGTTCGACGGCGCGTACTTCGAAGAGGGCGTCGTCTGGGTGTCCGAGTGGGGACTGACCGGCGCGGTCATCGCCACGTTCCTCGGCGCCTACTGGCCGTTCCCCTGGGAGGTCCACGTCGCCGACCCGGTCGAGCTACCGGCGACCTTCGAGTGGTTCCGCACGGCGACCTTCACCGCAGTCCGTCACCGACGGATGGGGACCGACCTGCGCGCAGCGGTCGAGACCGAATCCGGCGAGCGCGTCGTCGGGCGCGTCAACGACGTGCGCCAGGCGCTGGTCGACCCCGCGACCAACCAGTTCACGCTGGAGAACGGGTTCGTCCTCGACACCGACGAGGGAACCGTTAGCGTCGGCGCCTCGGGGGGCTACCTCGAGGACTACCGCGGCACGTCCGTCCGGCTCCGGCCGGTCGAGGACTGAACGCGGGACGACGCGGTTCGCGGTCGCGGCGTCACTCGCCGGCGACGGCCTCGACGGCCGCCATCGCCTCAGCCTCGTCGGCGTCCTCGCCGAGCCACTCGTCGGCCCACCCCTCGATGGCGTCGAAGACCGGACAGAGCGATTCGCCCTTCGCGGTCAGCGAGTAGAACGTCGCCACGGGGGCGTCCTCTTCGAGCCGGCGGTCGACCAGGTCGAGTTCCTGCAGGTCGTCGAGCACGCGCGAGAGCGTGCGCGAGCTCGCGCCGGTCGAGCGTTTGAGCTCGTTGAACCGCTTCTCGCCCTCCTGGAGGTCGTACAGCACGACCAGCCGCCACTGCGAGCCGATCTGTTCGAGGGAGTCGACTACCGGACAGGCCTCGGGGTTCGCCGCTTCGGAGTTCGCGTCGGTCGCCATATGTTCCCTCGTACTCCGCCCACCTACTTAGGTAGTTCGTTCACGAACCCGGTATCACCGAGACACCTGATTTCCGGCTGCCGCCGCGGGCCGCTCGCGCCGACCTCGCTATCGCCCGGTAACACCGGCGTCTCCCGGTGACACCAATGTCAGATAACATATATTTGTGTGGGGGATCTACGTGCTGTCGATGTCAGAGGCACGCGTTCACGACGACGGCACGGACGACAGCACAGACGACGACCACGCCGCGGCCCGAACCGGGGTGACTGCCTGATGGTCGTCGAGTCGGCGGCGGGCGAGGCGGTCTTCCTGGTCGCTCGCCTGCTGTTCGGCGGCGTCCTCGCGTTCATGGGGATCAACCACTTCTCGGGCGTCGAGGGGATGGCCGGCTACGCCGAGATGAAGGGGATCCCGGCGCCGCGGTTCTCGGTGATCGCCTCGGGCGTGACGCTCGTCCTCGGCGGGGTCGGCGTCGCCCTCGGCGTCGCGCCCGTTCTCGCGGCCGGCGCCCTGGCGACCTTCCTGTTGGTCTCGGCCGTGACGATGCACGACTTCTGGGCGGTGCCCGAGGACCAGACCCAGGACGAGATGACCGGCTTCCTGAAGAACGTCGCGCTGGCGGGCGGCGCGCTCGGCTTCCTCGCGCTCGGCGGGCAGGCGTGGCCCTACGCGGTCGGCGTCGGGCTCTTCTAGCGGCTCACTCGACCCGTTCGCTCGCGCTCGCCCTGGACCGCCGCTTCTGGGAGATCCCGTAGGCAGCGACCGCGAGCGTCACGAGGAGGTTGACCGCTCCGAGCAGTGGCAGGTCGCCCTCGAAGCGTCCGAAGAGGCCAGCGTTCGAGGCGGACTCGCCGTCGTCGCGGGGGCCGCCCTCGTCCGCGAGGGCCGCGGTCGTACGGGAGTCGTCGGACTGTGACTCCGCGACCGTCGGCATCGGCGACGGGGTGGCGCGGTCGTCGGGGGCCGACGCTTCGTCCTCCTCACCGCGCTCCGCTCCGCCGTCGGCGGCCGCCAGCCGTTCGAGTATCGCCAGGTCCCGCTCCATGCGGTCGGCGCCCAGCGCCGCCTTCTCGGCGCGGAAGTGCTCGACGAAGCGGTCGAACCGGCGGTCGTACGGCGCGCTGACGGCGAGGTCGACCGACGACTGCTCCCACTGGTCGTCGTGGTCCCGGTACTCGATGGCCGCGTCGGCGGAGTCGGCACCGGCGTCGCCGCCGGCGCGCTCGTGAGCCATCCAGTTGCGCACCAGGCTCCCGTACTCGGCGAGCGCGACGGCCTTTCGGACCCCGCTGGACTCGTAGTACGGCGCCGTTCGCGACTCGAAGCCCACGTTTCTCGTCACCGTCCGGGCGCCGCCGCCGGGGTCCTCGTAGCTCGCGACGAGGTCGAGCGTCGGGTCGCTACCGGTCTTCGCCACTTCCAGCAGGACGACGCCGCCCTCCGTCTTGTTGCCCTCGCGTCTGGAGGGGAACAGCGTCGTGACCTCCATGAGTTCGGCGCTGGCGGCGTCGGCCTGGGGCGACCCGTAGACGTTCTCGATCCGGTAGCCGTCGCCGGCGACTTCCAGCGAGAGGTTGTACACCAGCGGCGTCACCATGTAGGCGAAGCCCTCGTCCATGCGCTCGTCGAATCCCGCCGGCGAGTCGACGGTGTAGTAGTTCGCCCCCCGCACCGTCGAGACGGTCTCGGTCAGCCGGGAGTTGAAGTCGACGCCGACGCCGACGAACGTGGTGTGGATGCCCCGGTTCGCGTACGAGCGCATCCGCGACTCCAGGGCCGCGCCGTCGGTCTCGCCGAGGTTCGGCATCGTGTCGGTGACGTAGACCACGCGGGTCTCCCGCTCGCTGTTCCCGGCGTGCGCCGAGAGCATCTCCTCGGCGCGGCCCATGCCGGCGTCTAAGTTCGTGCCGCCGTCGGCCCGCAGCGACCGCATCTCGCTCCGGAGGTCGCCCCTGTCGGTCTCGCCGACCTGCTGGAGCCCCTGGACGGTGCGGGCGGTGTTGTCGTAGGCGACGACGCCGACCCGGTCGCTCGCGTTCAGCCGGCCCAGCATCGAGACGACGGCGTCGCCCGCGGCGTCGATCTTCGGCTGGTTCTCCTCGACCTGACGCTCCTCGCCGCCGTCGTGGTAGTACTCGCTGAACTGGTCGCTCATCGACCCCGAGGTGTCGATGACGACCACGAGGTTCAGCGGCTTGCGCTCGAAGTCGGCCTTCGAGACCCCGGAGTTGAGCCCGACGGTGACGAACCGCTCGGTGTCGTTGGCGAGCGGGTCGCGGGTCACCGCGGCGCTGTAGGAGGGACAGAAGAGCGCCTCGCACGGCCGAGACTGGCCGGTGTCGAAGTAGTAGTCGTGGAACAGTCCCTCGTAGGTCAGATCGGTCGGCTGGGGGACGTACCCCTCCTCGACGTTGCTCCGGAAGGCGTTGGCGTCGGCGGCGCCGCCGGCGCTGACGCCGATGTTGTTGCTCCCGCCGCTGGACCCGTCGCCGGCCATCGCGCCGCTGCCCCCGTCGCCGCCGCCCACGGGACCGCCCGAGCTGTTCGACGCGCCTCCACAGCCGGCGAGGACCACCAGCGCGACCACCGCCACCGCGAGTAGTGCCTGACGCATGCACCACGATCGTTCACGTCAGGTAATAGGTCGGCCGGTGGATAAAAGACGCGTTTCACCGTTCAAAACCGCTCTGTCGACAGATCTCGTGGTTCGGTTCGTCGATCGTGGTGTTTGGTACCGAATAGCTCAGATCTGTCCCTCCGCGGTCACCGGTCCACGTCGCCCATGATCGGGTCGAGGCTGCCGATGGTGGCGATGAGGTCGGCGACGAACTCGCCGCGAGCGGCCGCCTCCAGTGCGGAGAGATTCGAGAAGGAGGGGCCGCGGATCTTGAAGCGAGCGGGTTTGTCCGTGCCGTCGCTCCGGATGTAGATGCCGAGTTCGCCCTTGGCGGACTCGACGGCGCGGTAGATCTCCGTGTCTGGGTCGGGCCGCAGCGTCCGGGGGACGTTCGCCTGGACGGTGCGGTCGCTCTCGGGCCACTCCTCCAGCACGTCGACGCACTGTTCGACGATGCGGGCTGACTGCTCTATCTCGCGCAGGCGCACGAGCACGCGCGCGTAGTTGTCGCCCCCGTCCTCGGTGACCACGTCCCAGTCGAGTTCGGGGTAGTAGCCGTAGGGGTCGTCCCGGCGCAGGTCGTAGTCGACGCCCGACCCGCGGGCCACCGGGCCGGTACAGCCGTACTCCCTGACCGTCTCGGCGGACAGCTCGCCGGTCTCGACCGTGCGGATCTGGAAGATCTCGTTGCTGGTCAACAGATCGTGGCACTCGGCGAGCCGGTCGGGCAGGTCGTCGACGAACTCGCGGATCTCGGCGAAAAAGTCGGCGCGGGGGTCGGGAAGGTCCCACGCGACGCCGCCCAGGCGGAAGTAGTTGAACATCAGCCGCTGGCCGGTCAGGTCTTCGAGGATCGACTGGATCCGTTCGCGCTCCTTGATGGCGTACATGAACGAGGCGGTGAACTCGCCGATCACGTCCAGCGCGTAGGTGCCGACGGCGAGGAAGTGCCCGAGCAGCCGCGACAGCTCGGCGCTCATCGTCCGTATCACCTGCGCGTACTCGGGCACGTCGATGTCGGCGAGATCCTCGCCGACGCGGGCGTAGGCCCACTCGTTGCAGAGGCCGGCGCCCGACCAGTCCCAGCGGTCGGGGTAGGGCATGATCTGGTGGCGGTAGGTGCCCTGCTGGCACATCTGTTCCTCGCAGCGGTGGATGTAGCCGATGTCGGGGGTCACCTCCGCGACGTTTTCGCCGTCGAGCGTGGCGCCGACGCGGAGCACGCCGTGAGTCGCGGGGTGGTGGGGCCCGAGGTTGAGGTACATCGTGTCGCCGTCGCGGTGGTCGTCGGCCAGCGGGTTCTCGTGCTCGCGGAAGGGCACGATCTGCGGTTCCTCGCCGCTGAAATCCGGGTCGAGGGGGTGGCCCTGCCACGTATCGGGCAGGAGGATCCGGCGCAGGTCGGGGTGGTCGTCGTACTCGATGCCGACGAGGTCGTAGGCCTCGCGCTCGTGCCAGTCGGCGGTCGGGTACACCGACGCCGCGCTCTCCTGTTGAGGGTCGGCGGTGGGGGTCGGGACGACCACGGAGAGTTCGCGGGTCGGGTCGTCGTAGCTGCGGAGGTGATAGATCGACTCGTAGCGGTCGCCGTAGGCCTGGCCGGTGACGCAGGCGCAGTGGTCGAACCCCGCCCGCTCGCGCAGCGCCGACAGCGCCGCCTGTACGCGGTCGGCACGGACGACCAGCGCCGGAGCGTTCAGATGCTGTTCGGTGTCAGTGACGGCGTCGTCGGGGACGACCGCCAGCGCCGTGTCGATCGGCGAGTCGGCGTCGGCCGGTGCGACCGCCGCGGAGGCGGTTCCCCCGGTCTCGCCCACCTGTCGCTGCCGTTGGTCCATACGCGCCGTTGGTGCGGTCGGACAATCGCCGTTGGCCCTCACGAGTGGGCGGGGTTTAAGTCGGCCCGCCGAATTCGATCGCGCGATGCGGTACCTGCGCGTCGCGGTCCACCAGGAACCGGCCGTGCGACACCCGATGCACCAGTTCGTCGTCGAGCAGGAGGGGTACAGCGTCTCGCGGTTGCTCCAGTACAACACGTCGCTGGCGGAGGAACCGGCCTTCCTGTTCCACGTCGACGGCGACCCCGCCCCCTACGAGCCGGCGTTGCGGGAGACCGACAGCGTGTCGACCTACGAGATCTCCCGGTGTCCCGACGACACGTTCTACCTCTACGTCCGCGAGACGATTCCGGAACACAGCCGGGACTTCGTCGGGGCGCTCACCCAGCCCGGGCTGGTCAGGCTGATGCCGGTCGAGTACCGCGCCGACGGGACCGTCCGGCTGACTGCGGTGGGACCGGCCGAGATGCTCCAGACCGCCGTCGACGAGATGCCCGACGGGATGGACGCCGAGGTGCTGGAGGTCGGGGAGTACGACGCCCGGCGGCTGGACGCCGGCAGCGACCTGACCGACCGGCAGTTCGAGGCCGTCCTCGCGGCGGTCGACTGCGGCTACTACGAGACCCCCAGCGAGGGCAGCGTCGAGGACGTGGGCGACCGGCTGGACTGCGCGCCCGGCACCGCCGCCGAACTGCTCCGGCGTGCGGAGCGGTCGGTCATGCGAAACGTCGCCTCGACGGGGCCGTTCTGAGTCGTGGTCTGTCGTTCGATCCGATGTGTTTGTTTATCGGTTGTTTCTGTTGGATAGGTTGTGAAAGCAAGTCGAACGACAGCGACCGCAGTCGACGGTGAGCGATGAACGCCCTCGCCGCGCTCGCGGTCGCTGAGGCGGGATATCCGCGCTCTCCGCACGGCCCGCGCGGATAGGGCCCGCTCAGGCGACTACACAAGCGCGAGCGCGCCTCGCCCGTTCAGTCCGCCAGGGACAGCAACTGCACCGCGACCGCAACAGCAACCGAGACGGCCTCGAACCTCCCCAGCCTCTTGCGCTCCGCGCGCCTACGGCGTGCGGTGCTCATCCCTCGCGCGACTGTTTCGAGCGGCCCGCCAAGCGGCGGGCACGCTCGACAGCGCACGCCGACAGCACAACACCACCGCTACCTACATCACCTGCAGATAGCATCCGGCGCCTGCGGCGCCGGTTCACCGGACGCGAGGGAGCGCAGCGACCGAGTCGTCCGGTCTGTGTCGTGAGAGTAGCGAACGACACCTCGTCAGAACTCGTCTCTGACGGTGTTTTCACCCATGTTTTTCCCGGGGGTCGAGGCGCGAGCCCACCGGCTCGCGCCGACGCTCCCGGGAAAACAGATGGCTGTACTGACCACTCCCGTCTCGGTGACTGACATTTATCAACTTCGACTGTCAACTCCCGGCCACCGATGAACCGAGCGACACCGATCGAGGCCCGTGGTCGGCGCAACTGGGTGGTCCGCGCGTACGGGCGCGCGCTCGGCGGGCTGTTCGCGGCGCTGGTGGCGACGTTCCTGTTGTACCTGCCCTTCAGCACGCGGTTGTTGCCGGCCGTCCGGCCGGTGGCACCGCTGGAACCGGGGTTCCGAGCGGAGTGGGCGCGCCTGTTCGGCTTCGACGTGGTCCAGCCGTACGCCTTCCAGTTCGTCGACTTCCTCGTCTCGCGGCTGACGAGTCCGCTGATATCCGGCCCGTTCGTCGTCGCCGGGGCCCTCACGCTGGCACTGGTCGTCCGCAACCGCCGAGCCTGACGAACGCAACCGATTTGCGCGCACCCTGCCAATTCGACGTATGAGCCTGGCCGACCGGGAGTGGCGGCTGATCGCCGAGGAGTCCCGACCGGGGCCGCTGAACATGGCGCTGGACGAGACGGCCGCCGAGTCGGCCGCCGCGGAGGGGGTCCGAACGCTGCGCGTCTACCGCTGGGAGCCCAGTACGCTCTCGCTGGGGTACCACCAGGACCCCGAAACTATCGACTGGGACTACTGCGAGCGCGAGGGGGTCACGGTCACCCGCCGCCCCACCGGCGGCGGCGCCATCTACCACGACGACTACGGCGACATCTCCTACTCCGTCGTCGCGCCGGCCGAGGAACTCCCCGGCGATCTCATGGAGTCGTACGAGCTGCTCTGCGAGCCACTGCTCGACGCCTTCGACGGAATGGGGGTCGACGCCCAGTTCGCCGACGAGGAGCGGCCGGCGGTGTACGAGCCGGCGTGTTACCTGCGGGCGCTCCACCCCGCGCACGACGTGGTCGCCGGCGACGGCCGGAAGATCTCCGGCAACGCCCAGTACCGCCAGAAGGACGCCGTCGTCCAGCACGGCTCGATCACCTTCGCGCCGAGGACCGAGCGCCATCTCGACTGCTTCGCCGACCCCGACGCGACCGCCGAGGCGTTCGACGACCGCGTGACGAGCGTCCACGAGCAGTCCGGGATCGATCGGAGCGGGGCCGTCGCGGAACTCGAAGCCGCGCTCCGGTCGTGGGGAGATGCTCACGAGGGAAATTGGTCTGAATCGGAACTGTCACGGGCGCGTGAGCGGGCGCGAGAGAAGTACGAGAGTCGGGAGTGGACGCGCGAGGGCGACGACCCGCTGTGAGGAAGGGGCCGGCGTCGCGTTCTCCCGCTCAGGCGTCGAAGCCGTCTTCGAACCGGAAGGTGCCGTCGCGCTGGACGACCTCGCCGTCGACCTCGATGAACGAGTCTTCGCTCATGTCGACGATCATGTCCATGTGCATCGCCGAGTCGTTGCCCTCCACGTCGCCGTCGTCGGGGACGTTCTCGTCGATGGTTCGGCCCAGCGCCATGTGGACGGTGTCGCCCATCTTCTCGTCGAACAGCATGTTGTAGGTGAACCGGTCGATGTCGCGGTTCATGCCGATCCCGAGTTCGCCCAGGCGCCGGGCGCCGGGGTCGGTGTCGAGGACGGCGGCGAGCACGTCCTCGTTTTTCCCGGCCGAGGAGTCGACGACCTCGCCGCCCTCGAAGATGAGGCGCACGTCCTCGACCTCGCGTCCCTGGGCCATCAGCGGCATGTCGAACAGCACCTCGCCCTCGACGCTGTCGGGGACGG
This sequence comes from Halosimplex pelagicum, assembly GCF_013415905.1. Lineage (GTDB taxonomy): Archaea > Halobacteriota > Halobacteria > Halobacteriales > Haloarculaceae > Halosimplex > Halosimplex pelagicum. Next base: position 1,696,156 of record NZ_CP058909.1, read on the forward strand.
GCGCGGTGAACACCTCGCCGCCGGGGAGGTTCTTCTCGGCGTAGTCGTTGACGGGGTTCATCCCCGCGACCGACATGGTCACGTCGGTGGTGTCGCCCGAGACGATCCGGACCTCCTCGGCGCCGTCCAGGATCTCGACCATGTTGGCCTGGAACTCGCGCTGTTCGTCCCAGTCTTTCGTGACGGCGTCGTAGACGAAGTCGGCGTACGCCTCTGTACTCATCTCGGCGGCCTGGGCGTTCCCGGTCGCGGGGTACTGCGTGCCGACCCAGCGTTTGCCCATCACCTCGTCCTGGATCGGTTTCATGATCTTCCCGTAGGCGGCGTTTTTCTCCGGCGGTACGTCGCCCGTCTCGTGGGTGTTGCTCGACGCGCGGATCGAGACGGCCACGTCGATCTCCTCGATCATCGCCTGGAGCGCGGCCGGCGGTTCGTCGTAGTCTTCGGGGTCCATCGCGCGCATGAACGCCCGCTGGACGCGGCTGCTCTGGATGCGCGTGACGCTGTTGGCGCCGCGCTCGCCGATCCGTTCCTGGAGGGCGACGACCAGGTCCTCGGCCTCGGGCGACGCCGTGATCAGCACCTCGTCGCCGGCTTCGATCCCGACCGAGTGGTCGACGATAACGTCCGCGTGGTCTTCGACTCGCGGGTCCATACCGGGGGGTCGTCCGGCAGCCCGTTAACGGTTCCCCGACCGAACGCTCCGTGAGTGGGCGGAGCGTCTGGCCGAGGCGGGGACGGGACGCCACCGGGTCGTTGTCCCCGATGTTGAGGGCGGCGACCCAACCGTCGCGAGGGCCTACGGCGAGACGATGGATATCGCAGCCGACATCGCCGACGAGATCGGCGACACGCCGCTCGTCAGACTGGACTCGTTCGCCGACAACCTCGCGGGCAAGGTCGAGTCGTTCAACCCCGCGAGTTCGGTGAAAGACCGCATCGGCGCCGCCATGCTCGACCGCGCCGAGCGCATGGGACACCTCGACGACGACCCGGTCGTGGTCGAAGCGACCTCCGGCAACACCGGTATCGGACTGGCGATGGCCTGCGCCGCCCGCGGCTACGACCTCGTGTTGACGATGCCCGAGTCGATGAGCGAGGAGCGCCGGGCGCTCCTGTCGGCGCTGGGCGCCGAGGTGGTGCTCACCCCCGCCGACGGCGGCATGGACGGCGCCATCGAGGCCGCCGAGGCCATCGCCGAGGAACGCGGGGGCGTCGTCGCCAGCCAGTTCGAGAACATCGCCAACCCGGAGGCCCACCGCGGGTCGACCGGCCCCGAGATCTGGGAGGACACGGACGGCGAAGTGGACGTGTTCGTCGCCGGCGTCGGGACGGGTGGCACGATCACCGGCGTCTCGGAGTACCTCAAGGAGGAGCAGGGCGCCGACGTGGAGAGCGTCGCCGTCGAACCGGCCGACTCGCCGGTTCTCTCGGGCGGCGACGCCGGCTCGCACTCCATCCAGGGCATCGGCGCCGGGTTCGTCCCCGAGATCCTCCGCACCGAGCTCGTCGACGAGGTCCGAACCGTCGACCACGAGCGGTCGGTCGAGACGACCCGCAAGCTCGCCCGCGAGGAGGGGATCCTGACCGGCGTCTCCGCCGGCGCCGCCCTGGCCGCTGCGAGCGAGGTCGCCCGCGAACGCCCCGACGACCTGGTGGTCGTCGTCCTCCCCGACACCGGCGAGCGCTACCTCTCGACGGATCTGTTCGAACCGGCGACCGTCACTCACTGGGAAGCCGGCGAGTCCGGCGAACCCGCCCCCGCCGACGACTAGACGCCCCGACTTTCTTCTCGGCGCGCGCTGGAGCGCGCTCTCGTGCGCGCGACCGTAGCCGCGCGAGGGATGAGAGAGTGAGTGCAACGAACGAGCGAATCGGCTGGGGAGGCTCGTGGCCGTCTGCGGTGCCGTGCGGTGACGGTTACGGTCCCGGTGGACTGCACGGGCGAGGCGCGCTCGCGCCGTAAGTCGCCTGAGCGACCCCTATCCGAAGCGGCCGCAGGCCGCGAGGATATGTCGCCCAGCGACCGCGAGCGGGCCGAGGGCGTTCATCGACTGTTGTCTCAAGCGGCCGCAGTCACTGCTAGCGAGCGCGGCGAGGGCGTCCATCGCGTGTCGTCACCCGCGCCCGAAGCCACTCGATCCGGGCCGGCAACTGCGGGACAGCGAACTCGCGTGAACACCGCTCATACGCGGCCGACGGTCACGAAGAAGGGGACCGTCTCGGTGCGGACGTATTCCTCCGCGCCCATCTGGTCGACCACGTCGCGGCCCATCGCGCGCCAGGCCGAGCGCAGGTTGTCGTACTCCCGCTGGGAGGTCTCACCGGAGAGGATAGTCTCGCGGTCGTCGGCCAGTCCCTCCCCGGTCACCTTCCGGCGGGCGGCCTCGACGGCGGCCTCGGAGTAGGGCGGCGCCACCACGCGCTCGTGGTCGTACCGCCGGGTCGAGACGACGTCGAGCCCGGCCGCCTCGAACACCTCGCGGGCGCCGGCGCCGAGGGTCACGTCCGTCTCGACGCCGTCGAGGAATCGCTCCCGGGCCCGGCGGGCCAGCCGCGACTCCGAATCGACGGTCGAATCGACCGTGACCGCGCCGTTGTCCGGCTCGACCGCGGCCACCAGATCCGAGGAGACGCGGGCGAACTCCTCGACCGCCCCGACGGGGTCGGGCAGGTTGATGAGCAGCGCCTGGCAGACCACCAGGTCGACGGCGCCGGCGACGAAGGGGAGCCGAGTCGCGTCGGCGCGGACGACGGGTCCGACCTCGCTCGCGGCGGCGAGCAGCCGCGGGTCGGCGTCGGCGCCGACCACCTCGGCGCCGCTCTCCTCGGCGAGGACGCGGGTGAGTTCGCCCGTCCCACAGCCCACGTCGAGGACCCGCTCGCGGGTCGCGAGGTCGAGATCTGCGAGCGCCTCGCGGGAGTCGGCCCACATCCCCTCGCGGGTCGTCTCTAGGTAGTCGGCGCTGAACTCTCGCACTGAGCGTTCGTTCGACACCGCGGCCGCATAGGCGCGTCGGTCGACGGCGTTCGTGTACCGACCGCACTCGGCGGCACGCGGTGAACGCCCTCGCCGCGCTCGCCAGCAGTAATCAGCACCGCACTCGACGGCACGCGATGGACGCCCTCGACCCGCTCGCGGTCGTTGCGCTGGATATCCGCGCTCTCCGCACGGCCCGCGCGGATAGTGCCCGCGCAGACGACTGAACGAGCGCGAGCGCGCCTCGCCCGTTCAGTCCACCAGGACCGCAACTGCACAGCACCGCGACCGCGACCACCCCGCACAGCACCGCAGACGGCCTCACACCTCCCCAACCTCTTGCGCTCCGCGCGCCTGCGGCGTGCGGTGCTCATCCCTCGCGCGGCTATTTCGAGCGGCCCGCCACGAGGCGGGCACGCTCGACAGCGCACGCCAACTGCACCGCTCACCGCGACCACACCGCCCACCGCAACCGCAACAGCGCTCATCAACAGGAGTCGAAACGTTCCAAAAGAAGCGAACGGGCGGTTCTTCGAGACGAATCGGACCGAAGACGGCTCAGTCCGCAGCGGTCGCCTGTTCGACGTCGCGCTCGTAGAGCCAGCCGACGCCGAGCGCGTCGGCGATGGCCTTCGGGTCGTCGACGTGAGGGGCCAGCAGCGACCCGGGCGTGTCGTCGTGTTCGACCTCGTCGGGGTCGGGGACGGTGAACTGCAGCTCCGGGGTCTGGTCGCCGCGGTCGAACTCGACGCTGGCGGTATCGAACAGCCGGTCGACGCGGTCGGTCTCGACGACGAGGCGCCGCACCTCGTCGCGCTCGATCCGCTGCTGGGGCTCGTCGAACAGCGTGTCGTAGGCGACGAGGACGCCGTCGTAAGAGCGGTACTCCAGCGGGCCGTACCGGAGGTAGCGAGTCGCGGCCCGAAGCGCCCCGAACGCGAAGACGAGGGCGAGGGGAACCAGCGCGAGTCGAAGGGCGAAGGCGGCGAGGAACGCGGCGACGAGGTAGAAGACGACGACGGTGCTGGTCAGGGTGTAGACGACCCCGCGGTAGAGCGCGTCGGCGACGGCGACCGCCCGGGAGGGGCGAGCGCGGACGACCGGCTCGCCGTCGGGCTCGACGACCGGTTCGGGTTCGATCTCGGTCTCCTTGCTGCCGTAGAGTCGGTAGAAGACGCCCCGCCTGTCGGGGTCGCGTTCGACCTGAATCGCCCGGAGGTCGTAGACGAGTTTGCCGGCGACGACCAGCCCGAGCACCGCGCCGCTGTCGAGGCCGAACGGACCGACGACGAACAGGAGCGTCCCGACACCGAAGACGTACTTGAACGGGGCCAGCACCACCGACCGGGGGGAGTGGTCGCGGTAGCCGCCGTCGCGGAAGTAGTCCGCCGCGGTCTCGACGCCGCGAGCGGCGAAGACGCCGACGCCGCCGAGCAGCATCTGCCCGGTGGTCTCGGCGGTGATCGTCGGGTCGGCGAGGGCGAACAGGAGGAACGCCGCGCCGAGCTCTATCGGCGCGAGGAGGACGACGAGCGTGACGAGCGTCGGCAGGTTCCGGAGGTAGACGGGCGGGAGCGGTCCGGGGAGGTCGATCCCGCCGCGTTTGGCCTGGAGCGCGCCCAGCAGCCGGTGGTCGTCGATCGCGTTGTTCGGCCGCTTTGCGGCGAAGGGGACCTTCACCGCCGCCCAGAACAGCACGGCCGCGAGTTCGAAGACGAACACGCCGAGGAGGACGGTGGCCGACCACCCCAGGGCCAGGACGCCCACGGGGGCCACCGCGTTCGAGGCGACCACCGCGAGCGGCCCCGGCCGGTCGAGGGAGGGGACTCGCATAGCCGAGTGTCGACGGTCGCTCAATTGAGGGTCACGGTTCGTCGACGGGCCGGTCGCCGAGCGGGACGGGGAGTCAGACATATGGTGGCCGGGCGAAAAGGGCGGACAACGAATGGGAGCGGACGAGCCGGAGTTCGACCGCGGGGTGACGCTGTGGGAGCAGGCTCGGGAGTACTTCGGGTGGTACCCGACCGCCGACGTGGACGCGCTGGTCGTCGGCGGCGGCGTCCAGGGCCTCCTCGTTCTAGACGAACTCGTCGACCGGGGGTACGCCGCCGCGCTCGTCTCGAACACGCCGCTGGGCGCCGGCCAGACCTTCGACTGGCCAGGGGTGCTGTCGAAGGGGTACCTGAACCCGGACCGCGCCCGCCGCGAGGCCGTCGACGAGCGGTGGCTGCCGTTCGCCGAGGACGCCCGCGTCCCCGTCGAGGGCGGCGAGTGGCACGTCGCCTCGACGGACTACCCGTACCGGCACCTACTCGACCAGTGGGACGAGGCCGGCTACGAGTACGACGAACGGGAGGCCGCGGACCTCCACGAGATCTATCGCGAGGGGACCGTCTTCGCGAAGGGCAGCGGCGAACACGTCGCCGCGATCGACGAGTACGTGATCGACCGCGAGGCGCTCGTCCGCGCGCTCGCGGCGGACCACGAGGAACGCATCGTCGTCGGCGATATCACTGATGAGTCGTTCGCGCCGGGCGGCTCGTCCCTTCCGGCGCTCGACCGGCTCACCGTCGAGACCCACCAGGACCTGACCCTGCAGGTCGAACCCGACTGCGTCGTCGCCGCGACCGGCACCGGCACCCATCGGTTCGTCGACTCGCTGGTCGGGGGCGAGTCGTTCCGCGAGGCCGGTGGCGACGCCGACGCGGTCCGGGCGTCGCTCGACCCGGTGACCTACCGCAACCAGCTCGTCCTCGCGGTGCGCGGGCCGGCCGAGGTCCTCCCGGCGGTCGGCGCGTACCTCCCGCACAAGGGGATGTCGGTCGTCCCGCGCCGCCACCGCTACCGCGAGGAGAACTACGTCACCTGGTACGTCACCAACGACTCCGCCGCCGAGGACGTCGACCCCGGGGACACCACCGACGAGGCGATGGGCACGCTCGACCCCGAGAAGGTCGAGGTCGGCTACAACAAACTGTTCGAACTCGTCCCCGCGGTCAAGAACCGCGCCGCCGGCGAGGCCGACCTGGAGTTCTACGCCTACGCGACGCTCCAGCAGCGCGTCGAGGGCGAGGCCGTCCCCCACGCCGAACCGCTGGCGGGGGTCGAAAACGTCGGCGTCGCGCTGCCGTCCTGCGCCGCGGGCGTCTGGCGGGCGACCGACGACGCCGCCGAGTTCGTCGCCGACGCCGTCGACCCCAGCGGTCCGGTCGAAGAGATTCCGACCGGCGGCGACCCGCCCTACGGGCAACTGGCCGACGACCGCCCCGGCGCGCGCTGGCTGGACTGGAAGGCGCTGGGCGTGCGGTACCCGCGCGTGCAGAATCGGCCCGACGCGGTCGAGAAGTAGGCTCGCCGTACTCAGTCGGCCCGCGGTCTCTCGATCGCTCTCCCGCTCTCAGTCCTCGCGCAGTTCGCGGACCCGCTCGACGTTCCACGCGAAGCTCTTGCCGTCCTCGGTCGGCGTCTCCAGGACGAGCGGCACGTCCAAAAGATCCTCGTGGTTCAGGAACGCGCGCATGCCGTCTTCGCCGATCTCGCCCTCGCCGACGTGGGCGTGTTCGTCCTTGTTCGTCCCGCAGGCGTGTTTCGAGTCGTTGAGGTGGATGCACTCCAGGTGTTCCAGGCCGACCACGTCGTCGAACTCGGCGACGGTGTCGGCGACCCCTTCGGGCGTCGAGAGGTCGTAGCCCGCGGCGAAGGCGTGGGCGGTGTCGAGACACACGTCCAGATCCTGGGCCGAGCGGTCGAGCACTTCCGCGAGGTGTTCGAAGTCGCCGCCGAGTTTCGTGCCCGAGCCGGCGTCGGACTCGACGAGGACGGTGACGCCGTCGGGGATCGACAGCTCGTCCAGCGCGCTGGCGGCGTTGTCGAGACCGCCGTCGACGCCCGCGCCGGTGTGGGCGCCCAGGTGGACGTTGACGTACGGGATGTCGAGCTTGTCGGCGGCGTCGACCTCCTTCTGCATGGAGTCGACGGACTTCTCGCGCAGGTCGTCTTTCGGGGTGCAGAGGTTGACGAGATACGAGGAGTGGATGACCCACGGGCCGAGGTCGTGCTCCTCGTTCAGCTCGCGGAACTCGGCGGCTTCGTCGTCGCCGACCGACGGGTCCTGCCAGACCTGCGGCGAGTGGGAGAAGATCTGGCCGCAGTTGCCGCCGATCTCCAGCTGTTCGTCGACGGCGTTGGGGACGCCGCCAGCGATCGATGTGTGTGCGCCGACACGGGTCATGGCCGACCGCAGGGAGTCGACCGGCAAAGTCGTATCGGACCGCCGCCGGTCACGCGCCCGTCCGACGGTCGCGGCCGTCGCCGTACGCGTACACCAGCGCCAGGAAAAACAGCGTGACGAGCGCCCAGGCGAAGACGCCGAGGAGGATCGCCCACAGGAGCATACCGCGACGGACGCGGCCGCGGCCGATAGTTATGCGCCGCTTGAACGAGTCAGGCAGTCATTTCGGGGTGACCGGCGGGCCAGTCGAGGGGGGCGGGCTCTAGACCACGTCGCCGCGGACGGTCGCGCCCTCCTGGCGCTCGCGGTAGGCGCGCAGCGCGTCGGCGGCCTCCTCGGCCACGTCGGGCTCGGCGCCGAGCATCTCCAGGGCGCCCGACAGCGTCGGGAGGACGAAGTCGCCGTCGCGCAGTTTCCGGAAGGCCTCCTCGCTGCGCTGCCCGTCGACCCACAGGCAGGCGCCGCGGGGGTCGAGGATGTTCTCGTAGTCGCCGGTGGCCAGGGCCCCTTCCAGGCGCTGGGTGACGTTGTCGTCGAACGACGCGTTGCACACTTCGAGGTGGACGGGCTCGTCGTCGTCGACGAGGTGGGCGGCCAGACACTTTTCGGGGGCGGCGTAGCCGTTGGCGTTGGTGCGGACGTGTTCGGTGTGCTCGGCGGCCCAGTCGGCCCGGACCGTCTCGCCGATGCCGTCGACGCCCAGCGTCAGCTCGTCGGGTTCGGTGTCGCTGTCGTCGCCGCCGACGAGGATGTCTTTCGTGAGATAGATGTCGAGGCGCTCGACGGGGTCGAGGCCGAGGGCGGCGTCGCCGAACACCCAGATCTCCCTGACGGGGACGGGCATGGGCTCCTCGTCGACGCGGGCGACGAGGTCCTCGACGCGGGCGACGGCCTCCTCGCGCGAGAGGTCGGTCATCGACGCGAGGTAGCCGCCCGAGGGGGAAAACGGTTTCTCGACGCCGGCGCGGCGCCGTCGGTTCGGCGCCGCCACCGTCTCGTGTCGGACGGACGACCGCAGCTATCAGCGACCGATCTCGGAGGCGCGCGGTTTTATGCGGCTCGTCGGAAAAGGGTAAGCGATGCGACTCCGGACGCGGTTCGTCCTGGCGCTGGCGCTGGTGGCGCTGGTGCTGTCGGCCACGTCGCTGGTCGGGTTCGTCCTCTACCGGGACGCGGTCGTCGCCCAGGAGCGGACCGAGCTGGCCCACTCGGCGGAGTCCGTGGCGACCCAGCTCGACGCCGTGCTCACCGAGCGGGAGCGACAGGTCGAGCTGTGGGGGTCGGCGCCGTCGCTGGTCGACCACGGCTCGCAACCGCAGGCGGCGCGGCTGCGGTCGTTCGTGCGGACCACGGAGTTCAGCGGCGCCTCCGTGATCGCGGCCAACGGGACGATGACGGGGCTGTACTCGGAGGGGCTCACGCCGGCCGCCCGCGACCGGGTCGTCGGCCAGCAGTTCGGCGACCGGACGTACTTCGAGCGGGCGATGGCGGGCGAGACCTACGTCAGCGACCCCGTCAGGGCCGAGACGGGGAACCTCATCGTGACGGTGAGCACGCCGCTGCGCCGCTCGGGCGAGACGGTCGGGACGTTCAACGGCGCGTTCCACCTCGACCGGGGCGACCTGTCGGCGATCGTCCGGGCCAACTCCGGACCGACCCAGGGGATCCGGATCGGCGCGAACGGGACGACGCTGTACGCGGCCGGACCGGTCACCGAAGAGGGCGCGGACGCCGACCTGATCGGCGCCGACGAGACGGTCGCCGGGACGGGCTGGACGGTCTCGGCGACGACGACGCGGGCGGCCTTCGAGTCCCAGCTGTGGGCCGCCACGGCCGCTCAGGCCGGCGCGTTCGGGCTGGTGTTGCTGTCGATCGCCGCGCTGGGCGCCTGGCTCTACCGGGAGTTCGTCGGCAACATCGAGCGGCTCCACGGCGGGTTCGGCGCCCTGGTCGACGGCGACTACGGGTCGACCGTCTCGCTGACGGGCGCGACCGAGTGGGCCGAACTCGAAGCGGGATTCAACGACCTGAGCGAGGTGCTCGCCCAGCGCCGCTCGGAGGTGATCGTCCTCAACCGGGTGCTGCGACACAACCTCCGCAACGCGATGACGGTCGTCGTCGGCAACGCCGACCGCATCGCCGAGCGCAGCGACGACGAGACGACCCGGACCGAGGCCGACCGCATCCGACGGCGCGGCGAGTCGCTGCTCGATCTGGCCGACCACGCGCGGGCCATCGAGTCATCGCTGGGCGCCCGCCCGACGGAGACGGCCGCTCGGCCGGCCGACGCCATCCTCGAAGACGTGGCGACGACGCTCCGCGAGGAGTTCCCCGACGCGGACGTGCGGGCGGCGGGGCCCGAACAACCGGTCGCGGTCCCCGACGGCGACCTGTTGCTCGTGGCGCTGGACGAGCTCGCGCGCAACGCGATCGCGCACAACGACGCGCCGACGCCGACGGTCGCGATCGGCGCGGCGGTCAAGGACGGGACGGTGACGTTCACCGTCGCGGACGACGGCCCCGGGATGCCGGCGGTCGAGCGCCGCGTCCTTACCGACAGTTTCGTCGAGACCCCAACCCAGCACGGAGCGGGGCTGGGCCTCTGGCTGGTCACCTGGCTGGTCCACTGGGCCGACGGCGAGATCGCGGTCGCGGTCGACGACGGCACGACCGTCACCGTCGCGGTCCCCTGCGAACCGGCCGAACCGGCCGAGCCCGCCGAGGGGACGGACGACAAGTCGGCCGGGGAGTGACGGCCAGTCGACCGCCCGGCCGGCGAGCGGGTCGCGTCGTCGGCGCCGAGGGCCGGGGCCGACTGGCGCCGGGCGAGCAGGGAACGAAACCCTGAGGGCCGTCGCCCCGGTAGGTCGGGGCGATGGACTGCGACAAGTGCGGCGAGTCGGCGGTAATGGGCGCCGCCTACTCCGGGCTGCACCTCTGCGAGGAGCACTTCTGTCGGACCGTCGAGACCCGCGTCCGCCGGCGCGTCCGCGAGGACAACCTGGTCCCGCGATCGGCGACGCCCGAGGACCCCGAGACGTGGGTGATCGGGCTCTCCGGCGGGAAGGACTCGGTCGTCCTCACCGAGATCCTCCACGACACCTTCCGCGAGGACCCGCGGATCGAACTCGTCGCGCTGTCGATCCACGAGGGGATCGAGGGCTACCGCGACGAGTCGATCGACGCCTGCGAGGAACTCACCGCCGACCTGGAGCTGCGCCACGAGGTCGTCTCCTACGCCGAGGAGTTCGGCGTGCAGATGGACGACGTGGTCGAGGACGACCCCGAGGGGATGGCCGCCTGCGCCTACTGCGGCGTCTTCCGCCGGGACGTGCTGGAGCGGTACGCCGAGAAGCTCGACGCGGACAAACTGCTGACGGGCCACAACTTAGACGACGAGGCCCAGACCGCGCTGATGAACGTCTTCGAGGGCGACGTGGGACAGATGGCCAGCCACTACGACGCGTCGCTCGGTCCCTTCCCCGAGGAGGACCGCCACGGCGACCCGGTCGACCCGCCGAGCGACCCGACCGAGCGGCCGCGCCACGCTCAGGACCACCACGTCCCGCGGGCCAAGCCGCTGCGGGACGTGCCCGAGAAGGAGGTGGCGCTGTACGCCCACCTCCGGGACCTGCCCGCGCACATCACGGAGTGTCCCCACGCCGAGGAGGCGTATCGGGGCGAGGTCCAGCAGTTGCTGCTCGACATGGAGGAGAACCACCCGGGGACGCGCCACTCGATCATGGCCGGCTACGAGCAGTTCGCGGCGCTCGCCGCGTCGGCGTTCGGCGGGACGGAAGCGCCCGACTACGGCGAGTGCGACGAGTGTGGCGCGCCGACCGGCCGCGAAGTCTGCCGGAAGTGCGACCTGCTCGACGCGCTGGAAGCGGTCTGAACGGTCGGGTTCGCCGCTGGCTCGCTCCGAGCGCGTCGTCACTGTCTCCGGTGTCGGACACTGTGTGACGAGCCGCGGCGCTCCGGTGTCGGACGGGTACCCGCGAGTCACTCGGCGTCGTCACTGGCCGGTCGAAAACGGAAAGAGAGAGTGGGTCGAGCGGTCCCTGGAACCGGTGGAGGGGTCTCCAGTGGGACCGACCCGGGAGCCTTAATCCGGGCGGATGACGTCCAGCCCGTTGTTCTTCTCTAAGTTGTCGCGGCCGCCGTCGGTGTGGCCGTAGTCGGGCTCGCCGCCCGAGTTCCCGCCTGCGCCGTGGCCGCCGCCCATGCCGCCGGAGTCGCCGAACTCGGTGTCGACGTTCTCGCTGGCGTCGAAGGTCGAGTCGTCCACGTCGTCGAGCGCCTGACGGGACTTGTCGGCCTGCTTCTGGGTCGTCGGACCGAGGACCTGCGCGGACTTGACGCCGGTCATGATGGCCATGACCCGCACCTTGCCCTTGTACTCCTCTTCGATGCGCGCGCCCCAGATGACGTTGGCGCTCGCGTCGAGGCGCTCGGTGATGTTCTGCGCGATGCCCTCGGCCTCCTTCAGCGCGAGGTCGGGGCCGCCGGTGATGTGGACGAGGCCGCCGGTCGCCCCGCGGTAGTCCACGTCCAGCAGCGGGTGGTTCATCGCGTCTTTCACCACTTCCTCGGTCTTGTTCTTGTCCTGGGTCTCGCCGACGAGCATGACTGCGACGCCACCCTGATTCATGATGGCGGTCATGTCGGCGTAGTCCAGGTTGATGAGCGAGGGCTGGGTGATCGTCTCCGAGATGCCCTTGACCGTCTCCGCGATGATCTGGTCCATCACGGAGAAGGCCTTGCCGATGGGCAGGTTCGGGACGTAGTCCAGCAGGCGGTTGTTGTCCAGCACGATGATGGAGTCGGCCTCGCTGCGGAGGGTCTCGAGACCCTTCTCGGCCTTGACCGTGCGGGCGCGCTCGACGTTGAACGGCGTCGAGACCATCCCGACGACGATGGCGCCCTGGTCTTTGGCGATGTTCGAGACGACCGGCGCGGCGCCGGTCCCCGTCCCGCCGCCCATGCCGGCGGTGACGAAGACGAGGTCGGCGTCACCCAGGACTTCCTCGATGGTACCCTGGGCCATCTCGGTGGCGCGCTTGCCCATCTCGGGGTCGCCACCGGCGCCGAGTCCGTTGGTCAGCGACTTGCCGACCAGGATCTTCGTGTCCGCCTCGATCATCTGCAGGTGCTGCTTGTCGGTGTTGATGGCGACGGTGTCGGCACCGTCGACGCCGATGTTGTACAGGCGGTTGACGGTGTTGTTCCCGGCGCCACCGCAGCCGACGATGACGATCCGGGGGTCGCCGAAGCCGTCGCCCTCCTGCTCGTCCATCTGCTTCTGCTCGGCCTCGTCCCGTTCGAGGGCCTCCTTGACGATATCCTGCATCGTTCAGGCCCTCTGGAAGCTGCGCCGCTTGCGCTTTTCGGAGGGGCGCTCCTTGCTCCCGTCCTGCTCGTTTAGTTTCTCGCGGACGGCCGCCCGGATGGCTTCGCTCCGGTTGGGGTACTCCCCCGTTTCGACCATTCGCTCGACCTCTTCGATCTGCTGCTTCGGAATCCGTAGTGTCACACGCTCCATGTTTGATGTTCCCCTTTGGGTAAGACGGCAGCCGTGGACGCGGTCGCCCGTTCGTCTTACACGGCGACTTCGAACTCCCATCCGACGTAATCGCACGAAGGCGCGGGTCACACGTCCGCGCCGCGGCCCGTGTAAGACGACCGTCTTACGCAGGAATTACATCTGGGTGTAGGGTTATAAAGGTAACGGCGAGCGTCATACACTCGGTCGTTTACGGCGTTTAATCCGCTCTGTGTAGCGTTTGCGGCGTTTCAGGATTGGTCGAGCACGTCGGCCGCCGGGGTGCGGCGGCCGCAGCTGGGGCAGAAGGCCCAGTCCGACCGGAGTTCGTCCCCGCAGTCACAGAAGACGCGGTGGGACGCCTTCTCCCCACAGTTCGGGCAGTAAACGTGCCCAGAGGAGACGTTTTCGCCACATTTTCCGCACGACCGTTCCGCGTCGTCGGGCGCGTTTTCGCCCGCGTCCGCGCCTGTCTTACGACCGGGATCGACGCCCGACGCTTCGGCCGCCGGGGCCGGTGACGCGTCGGCCTCCGAGCGGCTGGACGGGGCGTTTTCGCCGTCGAGAGCGATGTTTACGTTGATGTCCTGGGGTTGGCTCGGCGTAAACGCACCGTCCAGGCGGTCGGCGACGATGGCGTCGACGCGCTCGGCGATGAGGTCGTCGATGGACTCGCTCGCGTCCGACGCCTCGGCGGTCGGCGTCGACCCCGTCGCCGTCGCGCTCGGTCGCGTGTCCGTCCCCTCGCCGAGATACTCCCGCAGGGCCTCCCGCATGATCTCGCTCTTCGAGGCGTCGAACCCCTCGAGTCGCTCGATGAGATCGTCGTCCGCGCGGAAGGTAATCTTGCTCATCCGACTCGTGAGATCCGTCGTCGCCCGGGTATTTCAATCTTCCCGCAGTGTCTGACGCGTGTCTGTCGCCGTCGGTATGGCTGGGTCACTCTCCCACTCCCGCCGCGAGTCAAAACGGTTAAGTCCGACACGGCGGCTACCTGCAAGTGCGCCCGCCCTTAGCTCAGACTGGTAGAGCAGTCGACTGTAGATCGACTTGCCCCCCGTTCAAATCGGGGAGGGCGGACTTGGTTTTCGGCCGAACCGTAGTCGACCGCCGAGCGCCATCACCCCTCCGGGAGCGTGTCCGACGGGTCGACGACGTGGTGCGAAGGACTAACACGGACGAGTCCTGAGCGCCGTGGGGCTGGTGGCTGCCAGTCCACGGTGGTGTCCCGGCGTCGGCGCACGTCCGACCCCAACCCCTCCCACACGCGCGCCGGCGGACGCCGGTCGTTCACGGACCGGGACACACCGTCTTACTCCTCGGACTCGTCGGTTCCCATCGCCTGCGTGACGTGGGTGACGGTGACGAGGCCGAGCCCGCCCACGAGGTTGCCGGCGGTGACGACGGCGGTCATCGCGGCGAGCCGTTCCGGGCCGACCGTCGCGCCCAGCAGCGTCCCGAGGACGACGTGAAGGATGGAAACGACGACGTGGTCGAACGGGCCGAGCGCGAGCATGAAGCCGACGGCGTAGGCGAGCCAGAGCCGGCTCCCGTCGCTCCGGACGGAGACCACGAGGAAGGAGAGCAGACTCACGAGCGCGCCGCCGGCGATGCCGCGGGTGAACCACGTGCGCGCGGGCCGGTGTGCGGTCTCCTCGGCGAAGCGCTGGAGCGCGTCGGCCCCGGCTGGTGGGATCGCGCCGTCGACGGCGAACACGAGGGCCAGCAGGCCGCCGCCGAGGAGGTTGAAGACGAACGTGAGCGTCCACAGGCGCAGCAGCGACGGGACGGCGGAGACGCCGCGCTCGACCGCGGCGGCGGCGGGGTCGGAGAAGTTCTCGTTGAACAGTTCCGTCTGCCCGGCGACGAGGAAGACGACCCCGGGCGCGAAGGCCAGCGCGCCGGCGACCCGGGCGGCGTGGCCGGCGGTCGGTCGGACGAGCCCCTCGACGATGCCCAGCGCGACGACGCCGAACAGGACGGTGAAGCCGGCGATGAAGCTCGTCGAGGCGAGTTCGAGGAGCGACTGGTCGAGTCGGCGCTCGCCCTCCTCGACGGCCCGGTCGAATATCTCGCCGGGTGTCAACTGCTGGGTCACGTGACCGGTTGGATCGCCGGCGACAAAAGCCGCTGGCCGGCCATCGAATGTAGTCGGCGTTCGTCGCCGCCGAGTGTAAACCCCTGGGGCCACAAGTCGGGGTATGGACGAAATCGAACTCGGCCAGGCGACGATCGTCTACGACGACCCCGAGGAGGGGACGACCGAGGTCACCGTCGACAACGAGGAGGTCGTCTACGCGCGCGACCACTGGATGCTCAAGTCGGGGACCGACGACGACGGCAACGACCTGATGAAACAGATCCCGCGGGACCGGGTCCACGCCGTCGAGCGCAACGTCGAGCGCTTCGAGGACGAGGCTTCGACGGTCCGCAACCGCGTCGAATCGTTTGCCAGCGAGATGCGCGAGAAACTCCCGGTCGGCGGCGACGGCGAGCGCCGCCCCGGCGACGGCCGCGGGAGCGACGGCGGGCCGACGCGCGTCCCCGTCACCGAGGCGGACGACCGCGACGACTCCGGCGGGGAGTGAGCGGCGAGTCGCCGCCGCGCCCCGCTCGTTCGGTGCGCGTCAGGGGGTTGAGCGGACGCCGGTGCCCTGGAGACGAGAACACGGCTTAACGCGGGCGTAGGCCCGGACGGGAGCGTTTTCGCCGGGTGTAAACTATCCTCGCTCTTTTTAGTAGGAGCGGTTCTGGTACGGATGTGGTCACGATGGGCGTCTTGGAACGGGCCAAACGCGCTTCAGGGCTGTCGGAGCCCGAGGCGTTACCGTATCTGTGTCTCGGGTGCGAGACGCAGTTCGACATCCAGTATCACACCTGCCCGGTCTGTGGGAAGTACGATATCCGACGGGCCAAGTGGGTGAACGCGGACGGCGAGTCTCGCTGACGACGGCCGTCCGGACGCCTCGCCGACAGCTCAGGCCTGCCCGAAGCCGAGCGCGCGGCCCACGACCCATGTGACCCGGGGCCGAACCGGCCCGCACACCCCTTTATTTATCGCGACGCCTCGCCGAGCGGCGCCGCCGACGGTCGGTCGCTCTCACAGTTCCCCGTCTCGGGGCGGTCCCGGTGCTGAACAGTCCGTATCGTTCAAGGTGCGGCGGTTCGACGGGGGGTGCGTGGCAGTCTCGTTCGACCTGTTCGGCACGCTCGTCGCCGTCTCCCGGCCCGCCGAGCCCGCCGAGGCGGTCGCCCGGCAGCTCCGCGAACGCGGGGTCGCGGTCCCCGACGGCTGGGCGACGGCCTACCGCGAGCCGCAGGTCACCGTCGAGTCGGGCGCGGAACTCGCGCTGTCGGACCACGTCGGACACGCGCTCGCGAGCCGCGGCGTCGACGCCGACGCGGGGACGGTCGCGGCGGCCGTCCGCGCGGCGTTCGACGGACCGGTCGACACCCGCGAGGGCGCCGGGGCGGCCGTCGCGGCCGCCGCCGAGCGCGGTCCCGTCGGGGTCCTCTCGAACTGCAGCGTCAACGGGCTCGTCGAGCGGACGCTCGACCGGTCGGCACTCGACGCCGACCGCTTCGACGCGGTCGTCGCGAGCGTCGACTGCGGGTGGCGCAAGCCCGACCGCCGCGCGTTCGAGGCGGTCGCCGAGGCATTCGGCGTCCCGCTCGCGGACCTGATCCACGTCGGCGACGACCCCGAGACCGACGGCGGCGCCGAGGCGGCCGGGGCGCGGAGCGTCCTCCTGGACGACACCCACCTGGCGGATCTGCCGGCGCGACTGGAGGGGAGGGAGTGTCGCTGAGCACCGTCGCGGTCGGGCTGGCGCTCGCGCTCGACGCGGCCGTCGGCGAGCCGCCGACGCGCGCCCACCCCGTCGCCTGGTTCGGCCGGCTGGTCGCGCCGCTGGACCGGTCGTGGACCCGGTCGCGAGTCGTCGGCGCGCTCGCGACCGTCGCGCTCCCGCTGGCCGCGGCGCTGGCCGTCGGCGGAGTCGTCGCCGCGGCCGGCGCCTGGCGGCCGCTCGCGGGCGCCGTCGCCGGCGGTGTCGCCCTGTTCCTGACGACGAGTCTCCGGCGGTTGCTGTCGGTCGGACTGGAGGT
Source organism: Halosimplex pelagicum (assembly GCF_013415905.1). GTDB lineage: Archaea > Halobacteriota > Halobacteria > Halobacteriales > Haloarculaceae > Halosimplex > Halosimplex pelagicum. Next base: position 1,713,016 of record NZ_CP058909.1, read on the forward strand.
CGCGACGCTGACCGAGACGGACATCGACGGTGCCCGCGCCGAGCTGCGCGCGCTCGCCGGCCGGGACGCGGCGGCGCTGTCGCCCGGCGAGGTGCGGAGCGCGGTCGTCGAGAGCGTCGCCGAGAACCTCGCCGACGGGCTGGTCGCGCCGCTGGGCGCGTTCGCCGCGGTCGCGGTCGCAGCCGGCGTGGTCCTGCCTCCGGGACCCCTCCCGGTCGGTGTCGGCCCGGCCGCCCTCGACCCGGCCGTCGCGGCGGTCGCGCTGGGCGCGGCCGGTGCGGCGTGGGTCAAGGCGGTGAACACGATGGACTCGATGCTCGGTTACCGGAGCAAGCCCGTCGGGTGGGCGCCGGCGCGGCTGGACGACGCGGTCATGTGGGCGCCCGCGCGGGCGAGCGCCGTCCTGATCGCCGCGGCGTCGCTGTCGCCCGGTTCGGCGCTCGTCGCGCGGCGCTGGCTCGACCGCGTCCCCTCGCCGAACTCCGGGTGGCCGATGGGGACGGTCGCCGCCGCGCTGGGCGTCCGACTCGTCAAACCCGGCGCGTACGACATCAACGCCGACGCGCGGCTGCCGACGGTCGAGGACGCCCAGCGGGCGGTCCGCCGAGTGGGGCTGGCCGGCGGGCTGGTGTATCTGGGTGCGGCCGCGGTGACGTACGCGGGCGCTGGAGCGGTGACGGACGTGGGTGCGGGGGTGTTCACGTGGGCCTGAAGGAGGCTCCGACGGCGATCCGCGGCGCGCTGGGATTTCTCTCGCGGCTCCCGGTGGGACGCGACGAGCGGGCCTGGGAGGCGTTCCGACGGGCGCCGTGGACGCTGCCCGTCGCGGGCTATCTGCTGGGCGGGCTCGCCGCCGTGCCGGTCGCGGTGGGCGTCCTCGCACCCGTTCCCGCGGTGACGGTCGGGCTCGCGTATCTCGTCGCCGTGGTCGCGCTGACGGGGATCAACCACTTCGACGGCGTCGCGGACCTGGGCGACGCGGCCGTCGTCCACGGCGACGCCGAGCGCCGCCGGGAGGTGATGGGCGACACCACGCTGGGCGTCGGCGGGACGCTGGCGCTCGCCGCGGTGGTCGTCGGGCTGGCGCTGGCCGGGGCGGGGCTCGCGGCGCTGCCGGTCGCGGCGGCCGTCGGGCTGGTCGTCGCCGCGGAGGTCGCGGCGAAGGCGGCGATGGCGACGCTGGTCGCGCTCGGCTCGGCGGCCCACGACGGCTTCGGCGCGGCGGTCGCCGACGAGACGCCGCCGCGCGGGCTCGTCACTCCGCTCGTCCTCACCGCGCCGGCCGTTGCGCTGACCCTCCCGTCACTGGCGGCCCTCGCGGCGCTCGCGAGCGGTGTGACGGTCGCGCTCGCGTTGCTGTGGTGGGCCCGCGGACGGCTTGACGGCGTGACCGGCGACGTGGTGGGCGGGGCGAACGAGCTCGCGCGGGTGGCCGCGCTCCACGCCGGCCTCGTCGCCTGGCGCGCGGATGTCGCCGTGCCGGTCGGTCCCTGGGAGTCGGTGGGTCTCGGGGAGGTGGTCGCGTGGACGCCCTGGTGATCTGCGGCGGGAAGGGCACGCGGCTCGACTCCGACGGCGAGAAGCCCCTGTTTCCCGTCGACGGCGAGCCGATGGTCGACCGGGTGCTGGCGGCGCTGGCGGACAGCCGCGTCGACCGCGTGTACGCCGTCGTCTCGCCCCACGCCCCGGAGACCGCCGCCCACGTCGACTGTCCGACCATCGAGACGCCCGGCGAGGGGTACGTCGCGGACCTCCAGCACGCGCTGGCCGACGAGTGGGTCGACGGGCCGGTGCTGACGGTCGCCGCGGACCTGCCGCTGCTGGACGCCGAGGCGGTCGATAGCGTGCTCGCCGCTCACGACTCGGGATCGCTGACCGTCGCGGCGCCGACCTTCCTCAAGAGCGCGTTGGGCGTGAGCGTCGACACGACGTTCGTCCACGACGGCGAGGAACTCGCGCCGGCGGGCGTCAACGTCGTCGGCGACGGCCCCGACCGGACGCTCGTCCGCGACGACGCCCGACTGGCGGTCAACGTCAACCGCCGCGAGGACGCCGAAGTGGCCGAGCGACTGCTGCTCTGAGGCGGCGCCGCGCGGACTCGTCCCGTCTCGCGGTCGGTCCTCCGTGGGAAACCCTCAATGCACCGACCGCCGAAGGGGGAGTATGTCATTCGACCCCGATGTGCCGAACCCGCCGAGACTCGACGCCGCCGAGGACCCGGGCGACTACGACGCGGTCGAGGAACCGGAGACCAGGACCGGCGAGGAGGGACGCCGCGAGGCGCTCGCGGAGTTCCTCGCGGAGGGCGCCTGGGAGGACGCCTTCCTCGAGTGGGTCGACAACAGCTACCTCGACGACGAGCAGTTCGAGGCCGCACGTGAGCTGGGGATGATCGCCGCGCTCGATTTCTACTGGAACGAGACGGCCGGCGACGTGGGCTATCTCGCGCCCGAACTCGCCGACGAGCTGCCCGACCCCTGGGACGACCGGCTCGACCGGGCCGACCGCGCGGACATCGACGAGGCCATCGACGAACTCGGCCGGACCGTCAGCGAGGTGCTCGAAAATCGCTATATCGACCGGAGTTCCGAGGAGTTCGGCTACACCTGGGAGTAGCCGAGACGGCGGTGGGAGTCGAACCGCCGCTCGCGGGCGTCGCGAGCGGCTGTCTGGGCGATCCGTCGGGACGGACGTGTTCGGAGCGGGAGCTTCATGTCGCCGCTGGCCGACCCCTCGGTATGGACAACGAGGCGGTCGCGCGGCTCGCGGGGTCGGCAGTGGCCCACGGCAGCAGCGACGACCCCGACGCCCTCGACTTCAGCGCGAACGTCAACCCCGAGGTGCCCGACGGCGTCGCCCAGGTGTACGCGGGCGCGCTCGACGGCTCGCGAACCTACCCGCCCGAGGACTACCTCGACTACCGGCGGGCCGCCGCCGGCTACGTCGACTGCGACGCCGACGCGGTGATCCCGACGGCGGGCGGGCTGGCCGCGATCCGTCTGGCCGTCGCGGTCACCGTCGACCCGGGCGACCGGGTCCTCGTGCCCGAACCGAGCTTCGGCGAGTACGCTCGCGAGGTCGAACTGCAGGGGGGCGAGCCCGTGGCGGTCGCCCACGATGCGGTGCTGTCCGCGGACCCGAGCGAGTTCGCGCTCGCTATCGTCTGCAACCCGAACAACCCGACCGGCGACGCCTACGAACCGTCGGCGCTGGCCGACTTCGCCGACCGCTGTCGCGCGGCAGGGACGGTGCTGCTCGTCGACGAGGCGTTCCTGGGATTCACGGATCGGCCGTCGCTGGCCGGCGAGCCGGGCGTGGTCGTCGCGCGGTCGCTGACGAAACTGTTCGGGCTGCCGGGGCTGCGGGCGGGCTTCGCCGTCGCGACGGGCGACCTCGGTGAGCGGGTCCGGACGGCCGCGATCACCTGGGGGCTCGGGTGGCCGGCCGCCGCGGTCGGGGCTCACTGCATGGACAGCCCAGCGTTCGTCGCGGAGACGCGCGACCGCGTGGCGAGCGAGCGCGAGCGCCTGCGGGCGGCCTTCGACGCCGACCCGCGGTTCTCGGTGCATCGGCCCGACTCGCCCACGGAGGACGCGACCGCTCCCTTCCTCCTGCTCGACTGCGGGAGCGACGAGGGGGTCGAGGAGTTGCTCTCGCGGGCGCGGGCGGCCGGCATCGAACTCCGGGACGCCCGGTCGTTCGCGGGGCTCGATACGCACGTCCGCGTCGCGGTTCGGACGCCCGCCGAGCACGACCGGCTGCTGGGAGCGCTGGATGTTCGAGAGTAGGGTCTCGGCGGGCGTGCTGTGCGTGCGCAGTCCGGACACGCGCTGGCTCTCGACGGGATTTTCGGGCGGGTACCAGCGGGCGGACGCCGCGTACAACTGCACGGTCCCCGAGGGGTTCGACCGGACGGATCTGTCCGCCTACGTCGCCGAGCGCCGGGAGCGAGCCGGGTTCTCCGAGGCGGGGCCGGCGATGCTGACCGGCGTCGACCTGCGACACGCGCGACGCGCCCGGCTGGACGGCGTCGAGGTCGTGGCGACCGCGGGCGTCTCGAACCCGGCACGCCTCTCGATGGACGACCGGCGGGCGACTGCCGGTTCGGATTCGGCGGGCGCTCCGGCCGAGGACGCCGACGGTGACGAGCCGCCGCGGCCGGGGACGGTGAACCTCGTCGTCGGGACGACGCGGGCGCTAGAGGAGGGCGTGCTCGCGACGCTGCTGGCGACGGCCGTCGAGGCCAAGACCGCGACGCTGCTGGCCGAGACGGGCTTCACGGGAACCACGTCGGACGCCGTGGTCGTGGGGTCGGACCCGTCGGGCGAGCCCGCGGCGTTCGCCGGCAGCGCGACGCCCGTGGGACGGGCCGCGCGAGTCTGCGTCCGTGACGCCGTCCGGGCGAGTCTCGCCGCGCGGTACGGCGGCGAGGGTGGCGACGCGATCCCCGACTCGGTCGCGGCGGCCGAGTACGGCGTCCGCTCGGGCGGTCGCGCGACCGTCTCGGGGATCGGCGAGTAGCGCGGGCCGGTCGAAGCGGCTACGGGGCTGGGGGGCGACGCCACCGACATGAGCGACGACGCGACCACAGACGACGATCTCCGAGGCGCCGACCCGCTGGAACCGCGACCGATCGAGCCGGCGGCGCCCGAGGAGTTCGGACTCGTCCAGGTCTGGTGGGGCGACGGCAAGGGCAAGACGACCGCGGCGATGGGGATGGGGATGCGCGCGGCCGGCCACGGCTACCGCGTCCACATGCTCCAGTTCATGAAGGGCGGGACCAGCACGGTCGAGGACGTGCGCGGCGAGTACAACGCCATCCACGCCCTGCCGGGGTACTCCTACGAGAACAGCGGCCACTACGGCTGGCACCGCTTCCACGACGGCACCGACGACGACGAGCACGCCGCCCGCGCGAAGGGCGGCTTCGAGCGAGCGACGGAGATCGTCGCGGCCGCCGGGGAGGCGGACCTGTCCTCGCCCCTGCCGCTCGACGGCCCCGCCGACGACGGCGTCCACATGCTGATCCTCGACGAGATCTGCTACGCGGGCAACCGCGGGCTCGTCGACCCCGACGACGTGCGGGAACTGGTCGAGTCGAAGCCGGAGAACCTGGAACTCGTCCTGACTGGGGGCCACGAGCGCCCGGAGTTCGTGACCGAGACCGCCGATCTGGTGACGAACGTCCGCAAGGAGTCTCACCCGATCGAGTCGGGCCACAGCGCCCGCAAAGGCACCGAGTACTGAGGGGGCGGCGCGGGCGACCGGGTCGGGGCCTGTTACCCGTCGGTCGGCCGTCGTTCAGGCGAGTTCGTAGCGGTCGAAGGTGCGGACGGCGTAGCGGTAGGAGAGGGCGGGCAGCAACAGGAGGACGACCAGCGCGACGGCGCTGACGGTGTAGAGCGTGCTCGGCGCCAGCGACACCTGCGTCGAGAGGACGATCGAGGCGATCCCGCCGATCAGCGTCGCGCCGAGTTCGCGCGCGCCTTCGAGGCCGGTGAAGACGGCGGCGACGGCCGTCAGGACGACGTGGGCGCTGAAGAGGACGAACGCCCACGGGCTGGGGACGACGGCCTCCATCGAGCGGGTAACGTTCGTCGCCTCGAAGCGGGGGAAGGCGGTGCCGATGCCGACCGAGAGGCCGGCGGCGACGACCATCGCCACGGGCGAGAGGCCGACGAGGATCGCCGTCTTTCCGGCACCGACCGGGCTCAGCGCGGCGACGACGCCGACGAGGACCGTCCCGACGGGGACGGCGACGACCAGGCCCGCCAGCACGTGCGCGAGGACGAACTTCCGGCCGGTCACCTCGCTCAGGATGGTGGGCGCGAGCACCGACCCCTGGTCGCCCAGCGGGTTGAGCGTGAAGACGACGCCGCCCGCCCAGGCGACGAACACGAGCAGGGCGTAGGGCAGGTACACCGGGATCTCGCCGGTCTGGAGGATCTCGACGAACGCGCCGGTCCCGAAGAAGAGGGGGTAGGCGGCGTACATCAACTTGAGCGGCGCGCGGGCGGCCCGGCGCCAGGCGAGGACGGCCAGCGCCGCGGTCGGCCGGTCGACGACGGCTTCGAGTCTGCGGGCGAGCCAGTCGTCGTCGGTGGTCGCCGCGGCGGTCGCGCTCGTCGCTCCGGCGGTGTCGGATTCGACGGGGTCGTCCTCGTCCTCGCCGGCGAGGGCGGGGTCGGCGAACCAGTGGCGCCTGGCGACCCAGGTGCCCGCGGCCGCCGCGACGGCGGCGAAGCCGACCGAGCCGGCGACGACCGCGCCCGCTCGCGTCGCGTCGGCGGCGACGTTCGGCAGGCCGAGGAGTCCGAGGTCGGCGTACCAGCCGACGGGCGAGGCGGCCATCGGCTCGAAGAGAACACCGGCGGCCTGGTTGAGCGACCCGCTGACGATGGCGGCCATGTAGAGGACGAACACGAGGGCGATCAGGCCGGTCTTGTGGCGGGCGACGAACGGAAAGCGGGTGACGACGTGGCGGACGCCGAGCCCGAGCGCGAACGCGGCGGCGACGACGGTCGCGCCACCGAGGGCGAGCGCCAGCGGGACGCCCGCGGCCGGCCAGAGCGTCCCGGTGCCGAGCGCGAGGCCGACGCCGGCGCCGGCGGCGGGCAGCAGCGTCCAGATCAGCAGGTAGACGAACTCGCTCGCGACGAGACCGAGGTAGGCCTCGACGGTGGGGACGACCGTCAGGACCCCCTCGGCGTTGGTGAGCGTGCCGCGCTGGCCGACGGCGCGGACGGCGAAGACCACGACGCCGATGATCCACATGACGCCGACGAACCCGCGGGCGGCTTCGGCCGTCGCCGCCGGGACGAAATCGAGCGACCCCGACGCGAGCGCGCGGCCCAGCGCGCGGCCGCCGTAGACGCCACCGGCGGTGAGCCCGAGCGTCAGCAGCGCGAACAGGCCCACCGAGACGACCGAGGTCGCCCAGCTGTCGGGGTCGGTCCGCTTGCGGACCATCCGCCGCACGTCGATGCGGGTCAGCCGGAGGCTGTGGCCGACGTTCATGACTGGCCGTCCGGCGCCGTCGCGCTCGCCTCGGCGGCGGTCGCCTCCTCGGCGTGGTCGGTGGTCACTTCGAGGAACACGTCCTCCAGCGACCCCGCCTCGCCGTGTTCGGCGCGCTGTTTGAGCCGGTCGGGCGGCCCCTCGGCGACGAGGTCGCCGCGGTGGAGCACGCCGACGCGGTCGGCCAGCTCGTCGACGACCGGCAGGATGTGCGTCGACAGGAACACGGTCGTCTCACCGCCGGAGAGCTCGGCGACGAGGTCCTTGACCGTCCGGGCGGCCCGCGGGTCCAGCCCGCTGGTCGGCTCGTCGAGGAACAGGACGGGCGGCTCGTGCAGCACCGTCGCGATCAGCCCCACCTTCTTGCGCATCCCCGTCGAGAAGCCTTCGAGCCGGCGGTCGGCCTCGTCGGCCAGCGAGAAGCGGTCGAGGTAGCGGTCGATGCGGTCGTGGGCCGTCTCGCGTGGGATGTCGTGGAGGGCGGCGACGTGGCGCAGTTGCTCGCGCGCGGTCAGCTCGTCGAACAGCGGCGGCTCCTCGGGGAGATACCCCACCACGGAGATCAGTTCCCGACGGTCGGTCACGTCGACGCCCATCACGCGGGCCGACCCGCTGGTCGGTCGGGTGAGCGTCGTCAGCATCCGCATCGTCGTCGTCTTCCCGGAGCCGTTCGGCCCGAGGAAGCCGTACACCTCGCCCTGCTCGATCGACAGGTCGAGGCCGTCGACCGCCAGCACGTCACCGAACCGCTTCGTCAACTCGTTCGTCTCGATCGCGAGGCCGTCTGGAGGGCGTTCGGAGGCCATACCGGCCCTTTCACGCGTCTGACTCTTATGTGATCGGTCGCCGGAACGGGCGTCGGGGACCGTCGAACCGGCTGGAGCGGGCCGCGACCGACCGATGGGCCGTGCGGTGAGCGGTACGGTCGGTGTACGCTGTTGTGGATTCGGAAAACGGTGCGGTTGGCGTGCGCTGTCGAGCGGTGCGAGGCGCGCAGCGCCTCGATGCGAACGGCTCTGCCGTGAGCGTGCCCGCCTCGTGGCGGGCCGCTCGAAATAGCCGCGCGAGGGATGAGAGAGCCGAAGGCGAGCGAATCGGCTGGGGTGGTGTGAGGCCGTCTACGGTGCTGTGCGGGGCAGTCGCGGTGCTGTGCGGTCCTGGTGGACTGAAAGGGCGAAGCGCGCTCGCGCCGGTAGTCGCCTGAGCGACCCCTATCCGCGCGGGCGGTGCCGAGAGCGCGGATATGTCGCTCAGCGACCGCGAGCGGGTCGAGGGCTTTCACCGCCTGCGGTTTCCTGCGGAAGCAACAGCAGCTAGCGAGCGGGTCGAGGGCTTTCACCGCCTACCGGCGAGTGCGGTGGAATCGACAGCTAGCGAGCGGGTCGAGGACTCTCGCACCGTCACTCGGTCAGTTCGGCGCGCAGGCAGATCGACCGGGGCGGTCGGTCGAGCAGTGTGGACACGTCCTCGGCCAACTCGTCGTCCAGCCGCTCCGAGAGGTCGGGCTCGCGCAGGCCGGTGAGGGCGAAGCCGGCGTCGAACAGCGGGTCGGTGAGCGCGTCCAGCGGCCGGCGATGGAAGGTCGTAGGGTCGGCCTCGTCGCCGCCGTCCGACCCCTCCTCGGGCGCCTCACCGCTCCAGTAGAGGTCGTAGCGCTCGGCGTCGGCGTACGTGGGGGAGTCGGCGTCGACGGCGGGCCGCGCGTCGAGCCCGTCGATGGCCCGGGTGTCGGGATACGATCCGTCGCGGACGACGAGGAACTCGTGGAACGGGTGGTGGGTCGACAGGACGACCGAGCCGCCCGGGCGGACCAGGCGGGCGAACGCCGCGGCGACCGGTCCGAGGTCGGCGACGTGCGAGCAGACGTGCTGGCAGAGGACGAGGTCGAACCTGTCGTCGGCGAGGGAGTCGAGGCCCTCGGTGAGGTCGGCGTGGCGGAACGCGACGCGGTCGCGGTCGCCGTAGTGCTCGCGTGCGGTGGCGACCATCCCCTCGCTGGCGTCGACGCCGACCACGTCGGCGCCGCGGTCGGCGAGTGCGGCGGCGTGGGTGCCGTCGCCACAGCCCGCGTCGAGGACGCGTTTCCCGTCGAGGTCGGGGAGCAGTTCGTCGAGGGTCGGCCAGAGCACCTGCGCGCGCCACGGCACCGCGGCGTAGTCGCGCCAGTCGTCGGCGAGGGCGTCGTAGTGGTCGTCGGGCATGGAGTCGGTGTCCGCGCTCGGATGGGCGGCGTCGTCACTTCAGTCGTTCGACCGCTCCGGACGCGTGCGGACGAAGCGACCGACCTATCAGCTGCCGCACGTTTGAGGCGTTTCCTAAACACGGGGTTATTCACGGCTACCGGAACACCACCACACGGAGGCCGCTGACAACTCCACCGCGAGCGACAGCTCGTGAGTCACGGTCTCTCCCCCCTCTCAGAACCGAACAGTCCCATCCGTCCGCAGATCGAACGGCTGTCGCGCACTTACTGCGACACGTCCACCTGCCGAAACTGGCCGAGTACGGCCCCGTCGACTGGAACCGAACGAGTCACGAAGTGACCAAAGGTCCGGCCTTCGACGAGATCGAACCCGTACTGGATCTGCTGGACGACAACGAGGCCGAACTCCCCGCCGACTGGCCGTAGCTCGCCGGCTCGACGGTCGCCGGCCGACCCGTACGGCGGGGACGGCCGGGGGTCTCCGCCCCGTATTTACCGCTCGGCGTCGAATCGACGAGCGACCGCTGGATGGCACGCACGATCTTGATCGCCGGAACGGCCAGCCACGTCGGCAAGAGCACCGTCGCCGCCGGGCTCTGTCGGCTGCTCGCCGACCGGGGCGTCGACGTGGCGCCGTTCAAGGCGCAAAATATGAGCAACAACGCCCGCGCGGTGCCGAGAGCCGAGGCCGTCACCGGGGACGACACCGAAGGGAACACCGAGGCGGACACCGCGGCGTTCGGCGAGATCGGCGTCTCCCAGTACGTCCAGGCCCGCGCCGCCCGAGTCGAGCCCACCACGGACCACAACCCGGTCCTACTCAAACCCCGCGGCGAGGGCGAGTCCCAGCTCGTCCTCGACGGCGAGGCCGTGGCCCACTACGAGGCCGGGGAGTACTACGAGGACCACTGGGAGCGCGCCCGCGAAACCGCCCGCCGCGCCCACGAACGGCTCGCCGCCGACCACGAGGTGGTCGTCGCCGAGGGCGCGGGGTCGATCGCCGAGCCGAACCTGCGCGACCGGGATCTGGCCAATATCGAGACCGCGCGCTTCGGCGACGCCGACGTGCTCCTCGTGGCGGACATCGAGCGCGGGGGCGCGTTCGCCAGCCTCGTCGGCACCGTCGAGTTGCTCCCCGACGACGTGCGCGAGCGGGTCGCGGGCGCGGTCCTCACGAAGTTCCGCGGCGACGAGTCGCTGCTCGACCCCGCCATCGACGAGGTCGAGGAGCGCACGGGCGTCCCAATTTTGGGCGTGATCCCCCACGACGACCCGGGTCTGCCCGCCGAGGACAGCGTCGACCTCCCCGCCGAGGGCGAGCGGGCGGTGCGCGGACGCGACGACGGCGTCCCCGACGACCGGGCGGTCACCGCCGCCGTCCCGCGCCTGCCCCGGATCTCGAACTTCACCGACCTGGCGCCGCTGGCCCGCGAGCCGGGGGTCCGCGTGGCCTACCTGCCGCTGGACGCCGAGTTCGCCGACCCCGAGGCGGTCGGGACGGGGACCGGCCGCGGCGCCGACGCCGTTGTGATCCCGGGCACGAAGAACACGGTCGACGACCTGCGGGCGCTGCGGGCGGCGGGATTCCCCGAGCGACTCCGGGCGTTCGACGGGCCGGTCGTCGGCCTCTGTGGCGGCTACCAGATACTCGGCGAGCGCATCACTGCGGCCGATATCGAGAGCACCGACGACCTCGACACCGTCGACGGTATCGGACTCCTGCCGGTCGAGACGCGCTTCTCGACGGACAAACGGGTCGAGCGAGCCACCCGCCGGCTCGACGGGGTCGGCCCGCTCGCGGGCGCCGCGGGGCCGGTCTCCGGCTACGAGATCCACATGGGCGAGACGCGCGTGCTCGACCGGGGAGGCGCCGCCGCCGTCGACCGGCCGTTCCCCGACGCCGGAGCCGGCGCGGCGACCGACCGGGTGCTGGGGACATATCTGCACGGGCTGTTCGAGAACGAGCGTGCCCGCGAGGCGTTCGTCGATAGTGTCTTTGCCCACGTAGGTACCGACCGCCCCGACGGTTGTTCGGCCGCGGGGTCGCCGTACGACCGGGCCGCCGACCTGGTCGCGGGACTCGGACGGGAGGCGCTCGTCGACGGGCTCGGCCTGGGCGTACTCAACGATGGCCTCGGTCCGGATGCGCTCGCCGACGAGGCCGGCCGGTAGACTGACGCGGCCGGCGGCCGTGGGTCGACCATGTCGCTCCCCACCGTCGACGACGCCCGCGCGTGGATCGACGCCCGGTCGGCGCGGGGGATCGCGGTCCGGATCGCCGCGGCGGTCGCCGTCCTCGCGCTCGCGGGCGGGCTGGTCTTTTACGCGTACTTCGGCGTCTTCGCACACCACGCTCCCGCGGAGGTCCGCGAGTCGGTCCTCGCCGACGGGAACGTGACCGTGACCGAGGCCTACGGCGGGTTCGTCGTCTCGGACGCCGACCCCGGCGTCGAGCGCCTCGGCGTGGTGTTCTACCCCGGCGGTCGGGTGGCGCCCGACGCGTACCTCCCGACGGCGGCCCGACTGGCCGAGCGCGCGAACGTCACCGTCGTCGTCCCGAAGATGCGGGCGAACCTCGCCGTGTTCTCGGCGGGTCGGGCCGACGCGGTCATCGCGGGCGAGCGGAACGTCTCGCGGTGGGTCGTCGGCGGGCACTCGCTCGGCGGGGCGATGGCGTGTCGGTACGCCGGGGACCACCCCGACGCCGTCGACGGCCTGCTGCTCGTCGGCGCCTACTGCGACCGGCCGATCCGTGAGATGCCCGCGCTGGCGGTCCTCGGGACGCGCGATTCGGTACTCGACCGGGAGCAGTTCGCCGACAGCCGGGCGAACCTGCCCGCCGCCGCCACCGTCGAGCGCATCGAGGGGATGAACCACTCCCAGGCGGGGTCCTACGGCGGCCAGCGCGGCGACAGTCCCGCGCGGATCGGGACCGAGGCGGCCCACCGTCGACTCGCGGCGGTCGTCGCCGACTGGCTCTGCGGCGAGTTCGACCACTGCGCGGGCGGCGCCTCGTCGCGCGACCGAGCGGGCGCGAGCGCGCGGTGGCCTCCACAGTAGGGATGACGCTCGGGCCACCGCCGTCGCGTGGACAGACGCGGACAGATCGAACGACGTTCGATCGATAGTCGGTTAGAAAATCAACCGAACGTCTCGAAACAGTCTAGAGTGGTGCAGTATTTGCGAGAGAGATCGGAACAACATTACGGGCGTACTATTTTCGACCCAGTATGAGTGTGCATCGGATACGCGGGAGTTCGCGCCGGGGGCTGGCGTCGGCGACGCTCGGCTTCTTCGTGGGCTTCGCCGGCGTGGTGTTGTACGGGCCGGTCGCGACGGAGTTCGAGTCGGCGATGGGGCTGTCCGGGCTGGCGCTCGGGCTGCTCGTCGGGGCGCCCCAGCTGACGGGGTCGCTGCTGCGGATCCCCTTCGGCGCGTGGGTCGACGAGGTCGGCCCGCGCAAGCCGTTTCTGGTCCTCCTGAGCCTGTCGATCGTCGGGATGGCGGGGCTGTCGGTGTTGCTGGTGACGGCCTACCCCGAGGGCCTGTCGATGGAGCTGTACCCGCTGGTGTTCTTCTGCGGTGCCCTGAGCGGCTGCGGGATCGCCACCTTCTCCGTGGGCACCACCCAGACCTCCTACTGGTACCCGAAGGACCGCCAGGGGACGGTGCTGGCGGTGTACGCGGGACTGGGCAACAGCTCGCCGGGGCTGTTCACGCTCCTGTTGCCGATCGCGCTGTCGGCGCTGGGGCTAACGACCTCGTATCTCGTCTGGTTCGCGTTCCTCGTTCTCGGGACGGTCGCCTACGCCGCGCTGGCGGTCGACCCGCCCTCGTTTCAGCTGCGCGAGCAGGGCCTCGATACCGACGAGGCCCGCCAGCGAGCCGAGGCGTACGGTCAGGAGCTGTTCCCGGGGGGTGACGCCTTCGCCTCGGTCCGCGAGGCCGCGGCGATCCCGCGGACCTGGGGGCTGGTGGCGCTGTTTTTCACCTCCTTCGGCGGGTTCCTGGCGCTGACGGTGTGGCTGCCCTCCTACTGGACGGCGATCCACGGGATGGGCGTCCAGGCGGCCGGGGCGCTGACGGCGATCGCCTTCACCCTGCCCGCGGCGGTCCTGCGGGTGCCGGGTGGGTATCTCAGCGACCGCATCGGCGGCGAGGTGACCGCGGTCGGGAGCTTCGTCGTCGTCGGCATCGCGGCGCTGGGGCTCGTCGTCACGCGCACCTACGGGACCGCGCTGGGGGCGACGGTCTGTCTGGCGGTCGGGATCGGCGTCGCCAACGCCGCCGTCTTCCAGCTGGTGCCGAAGTACGTCCCGGAGGCCGTCGGCGGCGCCTCGGGTCTGGTCGGCGGGCTCGGCGCGTTCGGCGGGTTCGTCGTCCCGCCGGTGCTGGGGCTGTTCGTCGATAGCTTCGGCGAGTCGGGCTACGCCAGCGGGTTCGTCGTCTTCGTCGCGCTCGCGCTGGTCTCGGTCGCGCTCTCCGAGCGGCTCTACCGCACCCGCGCGAGCGTCGGCGTCGACGCCGCGGCGGCGGGGGAGTGACCGCCGGGCGTCGACGACCCGTCCTGCGTCGCCGCCGGCCACCGAGTCGGCGCCGTTCGTCGGTCACCGAGCCGGCGTCACCCGTCGGTCACCCGTTCGAGTCACTCGACGACGATTTCGACCGTATCGGTCGTCGTCTGCCCGGCGTTGTCGGTCGCGGTCAGCTCGACGGTGTAGGTGCCCGCCGAGTCGTAGCTGTGGGACGCCCACCAGCCCTCGGCGGTCGTCCCGTCGCCGAAGTCCCAGGCCAGCGCGTCGATCCAGCGGTCGTCGCCGGACGTGTCGCGGGCCTCGAACTTGACGGTGTCGCCGACGGCCGGCTCGGTCGTGCTCGGTTCGGCCGTCGCGACGGCCTCGGTCTGCTCGGTGACGGTGATCGCCAGCCCGTGAGTCGTCGACTCGCCGGCGTCGTTCGTCGCGGTGAGTTCGACCTCGTACTGGCCGGGGTCGTCGTACTGGGCGTCGGCCCACCAGCCGTCGCCGGTGGTGCCGTTCCCCAGGTCCCACTCCAGGGTCGAGACGTGGCGGTCCGCGCCCGAGGCGTCGCTGGCCTCGAAGTGGACCCAGTCGCCCGCGGTGGCCTGGGTCCGGTCCGGGACCAGCCGCGCGATCGGTTCCGCCGAACTCTCGGCGAGCCACTGGCGGATGAACCCGCCGTGTTCCTCGGGGGCCGAGCGCAGCGTCCAGTCGTCGGCGCCGCCCTCGCCGGGGGAGTCGAACATCGTCGGGGCCCACGAGTCGTCGAAACACCAGGCCGCCCACCCCATGTTGTCGTAGCTCTCGACCCACTCGCGGAAGGGCTGGCCCCAGTCGGTGTTGGTGCCGTAGTCGAGGTCTTCGCTGTAGGGGTCCCAGCCGAACTCGGTGACGAACACGGGCACGTCCTCGGCGGGCGCGCCGTAGGTGTCGTCGAACTCGTCGGGCTGGCCGTTGTCCGGGTAGATGTGGGCGGCGTAGACCAGGTTCTCCCCCTCGAAGGGGTACTCCGGGGCGAAGTTCGTCCGGGAGGTCCAGCTCGGCGACCCGAGGACGATGGGGGTCTCCGGGGCCTCCTCGCGGACCATGTCCACCCACGGCTGGGCCGTGTCGCGCCACAGCAGCCACTCGTCCTCGGGGCTCTCGACGCTCTCGCCGTTGTCGCTCCAGAAGATCGGGTACGTCGGTTCGTTGAACAGCTCGTAGATGACGTGCTCGTCGTCGGCGAACGCCGGCGCGACGCCGCCCCAGAAGTTCCGGACGAGTTCGTCCGGGCTGGTGCCGTAGTCGGCGTCGTCGGCGGCCGCCTCGGTGTAGGGGTGGATGAGGTGGAAGTCGATCATCGCGTAGGTCCCCCGCTCGCCGAGCAGGTCGACGACCGGGCGGAGCACGTCCGAGACCAGCGCGTCGACGCCCAGCTGGTCCACGTCCCACTTCGTGACCGGCAGCCGGACGACGTTGGGGTACCAGCCCCGGGCGGGGTCGCTCGCCCAGTCGACGACCTCCGTCGGCGTCTTCGGGTGGTTCCCCTCGACCTCGTAGAAGCCCATCGACGCCGTCGCGAGGCCGCGCAGCCTGACGGCCTCGCCGTCGGCGTCCCTGACCCACTTGCCGTCGGTGTGCAGTCGAGACGGTACCCCCTCGTCGGCCGCCGCGGTCCCCGCGACCCCGCCGAGGGCGACGCCGGCCACGCCCGCGCCGGTCGCCCGGAGGACGCCCCGCCGCGTCGCCGTCCGTTCCCGTGTACCCGTTCGCCGCTCGCCTGATCCGTTCCGATTGGCATCCGGTGTCATGCGGGACGGTCATCGCGACGACACGATGTAATTCCACAGGTGAGTGAAACGTCTCGGAGCCGACAGCGGCGATCTTTCACAGTGTGGAACGAGTGTGCCGAGCGGCGCCGGTCACTCGACTCCGGGGTCTTCGACCGGGAGCAGGCCGGTGGCCATCAGGCGGCGGACGATCGTGACGAGCCCGTTGTCGAACCCGCGGCCGAAGACGGCCTGTTCCTCGGACCCTGGGGCCGTCTCGTGGGCCGTGCTCACGAGGATCGTCGACCGGTCGACCAGCAGGATGCGCGTGATCTCCGTGTCGTCGTCGGGGGTCGCCCCCTGGAGCCACTCCAGGCCGGAGACGAAGACCTCCGCTCCCGGGAGCGCGGTCTCGACCTCCGAGCGGAGCGACTCCGTCACGGTGCCGACGACGACCGATACTCCCCGTTCGGCGGCCTCGTCGAGCGCCGCCAGCACCGAATCGGTGACCACCGACTCGGTGCCGAAGATCATGACGATCTCCCCGTCCCCTTCCTCGATCAGTTGCTTCGTCCGACTGTGGGTCGCCGCGTGGCCGGACAGCGCCCAGACCTCGTGGGTCGCGTCGGGATCGGTCGGCTCGCTCGCGGGTTCGAGCCCCTCGAGGGTCTCCCTGAGCGTGTCGGTCTTGGCCTCGTACTCGGCCCGCAGGGTCGCCGTCGCCTCGTCGATGCCGACGGCGCGGAACTGCTGGGGGTTGGCGTGCTGGATCTCCACCAGCCCCTTCGACTCCAGCACCCGCACCGCGTCGTAGACGCGGGTCCGGGGCACCTCCGAGATGTCGCTTATCTCCTTGGCCGTCGCCTTCGGGAGCCGCGTCAGCGCCACGAAGGCCTTGGCCTCGTACTCCTTGAGTCCGAGCCCCTGCAGGAGTTCGATCGCCTGGTCTGTGTTCGTGATGTCGTTCATAGGGTCCCAACCTAGCCACCGGTCGCCCGGTCACTACGGCCGTGTAACCGCTCCACGTGAAAGACACTTCCCCTCCGCGGACGCTCCCCTCCCCGTCGGGACCGCCGTCGTCGAGCCGAGATCGGCGGAGTAAATCCCTCTATGTCCGGTCTATCGCCCCCCCCCCCACCTCGCGAGTCCGCGCCGCCCTCGGCTACTCTCGGCGGTCGTTCCCGCTGGCCGACCAGACGTTCACCCAGATAATCACAATACTACTTTAGGGCTCTGCAACCAAGCGATCGATGGCCCGCGGCCACCAGTAGGGTCCCAACCGCGCTGTCGGCCGCGGGTCGTCTCGACGAGCGGCCCCGCCGTCGAACGTGATTCGATGTCCGAGGAACTACCCGAATCGGCCAGGTCGGTGGCGGTCGAACAGCTCGCGGAACTCGGCCTGAGTACCTACGCCGCGCGGACGTACGTGGCGCTGGCGAGCCTCGGCGACGGCACCGCCCAGGACGTGAGCGAGGTGGCCGACGTTCCGCGGACGCGCGTCTACGACGCGGTCGGGGAACTGGAGGACCACGGCCTGGTCGACGTGCGCCAGTCGACGCCCAAGCGCTTCTGGCCGGTGTCGGCCGAGACGACCGGACGCCACTTCGAGCGCCAGTACCGCGACCGCGTCGACCGCCTGACGGACGCGCTCGGTAACCTCGAACACGCCGACCGCGTCGACGAGCAGCGGGGCGTCTGGACGGTCACCGGGCGGGCGACCGTCACCGACCGCATCGTCGAGTTCGTCGACGACGCCGACGACGAGATCGTCTTCATGACCGTCGAGGACCTCCTCACCGACGAGATCGTCGCCAGCCTCGCGGCCGCGAGCGACCGCGGCGTCTCGATCAGGGTGGCCGGACTCTCCGACGACGTCGGGGACGTACTCAGCGAACACGTTCCCGACGTCGAGACGTTCGACTCCATCTGGGTCTGGTCGGACACGCCCACGGGTCGACTGGTCATGGTCGACGGCCGGAAGACGCTCGTGAGCGTCCTCGTCCGGGAGGGCGAGGCGTCGGACCCCCCGAGCCGCGACGAGACGGCGATCTGGGGGTCCGGCGAGACCAACAGTCTCGTCGTCATCCTGCGGGCGATGTTCACCTGGCAGCTCGACGGCGACCGCGCATAACCGGTCGTGTTACCCACATCCTCACAACAGACTCTTGGCTGTTGATACTGAACAGTACAGTGTGTTCCGAGCATATCGGTGCTGTCGGTTTCCGAGGTCGGAACCGCAGCCAGACCAAAGGCGGGGTGTGTGAGAGTGGCGACCGACGAGTGGCCGGGGGACCGGCCGGCGACCGACGAGGGGCCAGGGGACCGGCCGGCGAACGACACGGCCGGGGACGAGGCGGTCGTCCGTGGCGACTGGACGGGCTGGAGAAACGTAGGCGCCGCCGTCGCCACCGCCGTCGCGGCCGCGACCGGCAGCGAGGTGACCGACATGGAACCGCTCGCCTACTCCGTCGACACCGACGCGCTGGACGCCCTGCTGACCGACAGTCGCGGCGAGGGTTCCGTCACCGTGTCGTTCCGATACGAGGGCGTCGACGTTCGCGTCACGTCCGACGGCGAGATACGCGTCCGCCTCCCGGCGGACGAGTAGCGTCTCGGCCGGGGAGCCGAGCGTGGTGACCGGGACTACTCCAGTTCCGTTTCGACGAACTCCAGCAGCGCCGCGACCCGCTCGTCGCCGGTGTCGCGAACGGTCGAGGACCGCGCGTCGAACGTCAGGACGCCCGCATCCGCCAGTTTCGGCAGGTGAACGTGCTGGAGAGCGACACGGAGCTGTTCGCGCTCGTCGGCGTCGTCGCCGTTCGCGACCGCGGCCGTCAACTCCGGGACGGATATCACTTCGCCGTCGGTCTCCCGCAGATGTCGGAGCAGTTCGCGCCGCTGCGGATCGGCGGCGGCCGTGAGTAATTCCTCGGTCGTGGTGGCTACACTGTCGGTTTGCATTTGCTGTTCCTCCACATTCGCTGTAACTGCTGACGAAGACGAACCTGGATGTAAGATTCGGGGTTCGCGACGGAAGACGATGCCGTTGACCCGCATCCTCACACCACGACCGTGGCGGAATCGAAGTCTCCGAGGCGGTCCCGGCCGCCGCCCGGACCTGTCGCTCACACGAACGTTTTTAAGCCAGGGGGAACCACCCCGACGTGATGGTCGAGGCGTTCGCGGTCGCCAGCGGGAAAGGGGGGACCGGCAAGACCACGAGCACGCTCGCGCTGGGGATGGCGCTGGCCGAGGAGCACGACGTGACGGTCGTCGACGCCGACATGGGGATGGCGAACCTGCTCTTTCACGCCGGCCTCGCCGAAGTGGAGACGACGCTGCACGACGTGCTCGTCGACGGGGGCGCCCCGGTCGACGCCGCCGTCTACGAGCGCCACGGCATGCGCGTGGTCCCCTGCGGGACGAACCTCGCGGACTTCGAGGCGGCCGACCCCGCGCGCCTGCGCGAGGTCGTCGCGACGCTGGCCGCCGACACCGACGTGCTCCTGCTCGACTCGGCGGCCACCCTCTCCTCTCGCGCCGCGGTCCTCCCGGTCGTGCTCGCCGACCGGGTCGTCGTCGTCCTCGAACCCACGATCCCTGCGCTGTCAGACGGGCTGAAGGTCCAGGAGTACGCCACCTCCTACGGGACCGAGACGGCGGGGATCCTGTTCAACAAGGTCAGGGACGCGGACGCCATCGAGCGCATCGCGCCGAAGGCCGAGCGCTACTTCGAGGGGCCGACGCTGGCGACGGTGCCGGCCAGCGAGCGGGTGCGGGCGGCCCGCCGGAACGGCCGGCCGCTGCTCGCCCACGCCCCCGACAGCGAGCCCGCCGGCGCGTACCGCGAGGCCGCGGCGACGCTGTCGGTCCGCGACGGCGACTCGGGGGCGGTCGCGGACCGGTTCCGCAGCGCGGTCCTCCCCGAGTCACCATGAAGTTGCCCGAGGGCCGACTTCTCCGGTCGCGCGTCGTCGAAGACCCGCGGACGGTCCTCGTCGACGCGCTCGACCGCGAGCTCACGGGCTACGCGGTCTTCGAACCGCAGGACGCGCTCCTGCTCGAAGCGAGCGGCCGCGGCGTCGTCACCTTCCGCGCGGGCGTGCCGGTCGTCGCCTACCACACGGACACCGACCGCGCGGGGCCGCCGGCGCTCGCGGACCTGGCCGCGGAGGGACCGTATCGCCTGCGGCTGTTCGCGCTCGCGCCCGCCGACCTCGAAGCCGTCCACGACCGGCCGACGTTCCGGATCCCGCCCGGCATGGCCGCCGAACGGCTCGCCGGTGACCCGGCCCTGGCCGACCGGACTCGCGCGGCCGCGCCGCCCGACCGCCGGTCCGAGACGGCGGGGTCGCCGGGCGACCCCACCGACGCCGCGGCCGGCGACGACGATGTCGACAGCGACGAGCGCCAGCCGGGGGCGGTCGAGGCGTTCCTCGACGACGCCGAGAAGATCGAGGCGATCCGCGAGCAGGCCCGCGCGGAAGCCGCCGAGCGGGCCGACGAGTGGGGCTTCGACGACGTGGCCTGATCACTCGACGGCGGGCGCTTCCTCGTCGGGCCGGCCGGGGAGCTCCAGTTCGATCTCCAGTTCGGGGTCGTCGACGCCGTCGAAGTCGACCTCCAGCTCGACGGGCTCGCCGAACGCGAACGGCAGCTCCCACTCGTCGGTCGCGATCGTCAGTTCGTCGCCGTCCTGCAACTGTTCGCCGAGGTCGACCAGAAACGCGCCGGCCTCGCTCGCGTCGAGGCGGTAGGTCTGTTCGAACTCGCGCCCGTTCCTGATCGTCGTCCGTTCCGCGTCGGATTCGTCCGTGTCAGACATGATTGGTGACTTCGACCGCGTGTGTCTCCGTACCGGTACTCATCGAAGCCGTTTAGGCAAGCCTAAAGCAAAAAGGGTGCGGTTCCGCCCGGCCGGTGGTCGGGCGAGCGGCGGCCGCGGCTGGCCGGTCACGCCCGCCGGACGAGGTGGTCCCGGACCGCTCGCCGGCAGGACCGGCAGGTCTCGACGAGCCGGGCGACCGTCGACAGCACCGGGTAGTCGACCGGCAGCCCGTCGTAACAGAACGCGACGAGGTCGCGGTGGCGTACGCCGGCGTCTGGCGTCTGGTTCGTGGTCGCCGCCAGCGTCGACTGGCGCTCGCTCGCGAGTTCGTCGCACCGGTCCTCGAACCCCGCCAGCCGCCGGTGGCGCCGGGCCAGCGGGTCGAACCCGACCTCGCTCAGCGGCGTCTCGTCGGCCGCGGCGATCCACGCGGTCGCCGCCTCGACGAGCGCGACCGCCGACGAGAGCCCGTCGGCCTCCCGGTCGAGCGCCGCGAGCACGGTTTCGGTCTCGCCCGTCCGCGCCTCGACCGCGCCGAGGACGCCCCGTTTCACCGCCGGCGAGAACGTCGCCTCCGACGCCGGCGCGAGCGCCGCCGCGACCGTCTCGGGCAGCTCGGCGCGGAGCGTCGCCGTCAGCGGCTCCGGCTCGTCGACGTCCGCGACGCTGTGGGGGCGGACCGTCTCCGCGAAGGCGGTCCGGACCCGGCGACAGCGGTCGGGCGTCGAGGGCGCCCCGGCCCGCCCGACCCCGCCGGAGACCGCGACCCCCGGAGCGGCCGTCGGCCTCTCCGTCCCGATCTCGGCGACGCGGTCGGCGAACGCCTCGTAGGCGTCGGCCTTCGCGACGAAGGCGTCCCGTTCCGCCCGGACGCGCTCGCGGGCGCGATGGAGGTGGGTGTCACCCGTCGTGACTCGGTCCGGGTCGACCGGCTCGATCGGTCGCCACCCCGGCGAGTCGGGGTCGTCAGGCGAGTCGGCGCTGTCGGACGACTCGGGGTCGTCGCGCGAGTCAGATCTCACCGTCGACGATATCGCGGACGCGCTGGCGGTCGAACAGCCGGTGCTCGGCGGGCACGTCGGGGAACTGCTCGGCGTCGAACGCGCCGAACTCCTCGGGGTAGAGCTGCTGGGCTACCATCTCGGTCTGGAGGAGGTTCACCAGCGGCCCCTGCGATCCGAACGCGCCGGGGTAGACGTTGCCCTCCTCGACGGCGGTGAGTCGACTCGCGACCGAGTCCGATTCGAGGGGTTCGACGTACTGCTCGCGGAACGCCTCGGGGGAGAACCCCTCGCCGTCGCCGGTCGTCCCGATGCCCCAGTGGAAGACGAGGATCTCGGGGTCGACCTCCAAGAGTTGCTCGTAGTCGATGGTGCCGGCCTCGACAAGGTCCGCGGGGAACGCGCTGTCGACTCCGAGGTCCCGATACGGCTTCATCTCGACGCCCTCGACCCGCGTGTGCATCGGGTAGAACGTCCCTTCGTTCGGGTTCGACGCGCTGTTGACGAGCCCGACCTCGGGGCGGTCCTCGGCGGGCGGCAGCCGCGAGTCGATCTCCGCCTGCAGAGCGTCGTGGGTCGCGGCGAGCGCCTCGTAGCGCTCGCGCTCCCGAAAGAGATCGGCGAGTCGCTCCAGAGCCTCGTACAGCGAGTAGAGCCTGTAGTCGTGGAACTCCCGACGCCGGAGGATGTTGTTGCCGAAAAAGGGCGCGACGTTCTCGCGGATCTCCGCGGTGTCATCGCGGTCCCAGGCGTCGTCCCACCCCGTCTTGTGCATGTAGTTGGGGTCCATGAGGACCACGTCCGGGTCCCGGTCGTAGAACACCTCCTTGTCCCAGTCGGTCGCCGAGAGGCCCGTCGTCTCGGACTCGGGCGGCACGTCGAGCCCGAACGGCTCGAACAGGAACCCGGGGATCATGTTCGTCGCCGTCAGGAACCCGTCGCGCTGGCCGAGCGCGAACGCCATGTCCGCCCACTCGCCGTTGTTGACGATGTACGTTTCCGGGACCTTCTCGAACGACAGACAGCCGACGGGCTCGATGCAGGCCTCGTAACTGCCGGTCGCGGTCGACGGGCGCTCGGTCTCCGGCGACGCCGCCACCGTGTCGGATTCCGAATCCGGCGTCGGCGTGGCGGAGGCGCTCTCCGTGCCGTCGGTCGGCGTCGCATCACCGCCCGAACACCCCGCGAGCAGACCGCTCGCGAGGAGCGCCCCGCCGTACTGCAGACACGTTCGTCGCGTCGATGCGTCGGTCGGATCGGTGTCGTCGTTCATACTCAGATGTCTCCGTTGACGATGTCCGCAACGCGCTGGCGGTCGAACAGCTGCTCGTCGGTCGGCGTCTCGCCGAAGCCGTGCCACTCGCCGAACTCCTCCGGGTAGAGCTGTTTGGCGAGCATCTCCGTCTGAAAGAGATTGACGATCGGGCCCTGCGACCCCGTCCCGCCGGGGTAGAGCCGGCCGTCTTCGACCGCCGAGAGCTGCCGGCCGATATCGTCGTTCCGGAGCAGGTCGAGCGTCCCCTCGTAGGCCTCGGTGTTGCCGTAGACGTTCTGGCCGCCCAGCGCGTTGACCGCCTCCTGGAAGACGAGCACGTCGGGGTCGGCCTCGAGCAGCCCTTCGAAGCCGGTCTTCAGGTCGTAGTGACCCCCTTCGTCGGGATACATCCCGTCGAAGGCGTCGACGACGCCGAGGTCGCCGTACTGCTTGAGCTCGTGGGTCACGTCCAGCGCCGGGTTCGGGTCGGTGACGGCGAAGAAGCCGCGGCTCTCCGGGTTCGCGAACGCGTTCAACAGCCCGACCGTGGGCCGGTCCCCCTCGGGCGGCACCCGCGAGGTGACGTCCTCGATCGTCGTCTCGTAGAGGTCGACCATCGCCGCCGCGCGCTCCGCCTCCCCGAACAGGCGGCCGTACCGCTCGACGAACTCGGGGATCGAGTAGTAGTCGTAGGCCTCCCCGTCCGGCCAGTTAGGCCACCCCGAGGAGCGCTTCGACCGGCTCTCGTTCCCGAAGAAAGGTGCGACCTCCTCGCCGAGCGTCCGGACCGTCCCGGCGT
Organism: Halosimplex pelagicum; assembly: GCF_013415905.1. Taxonomy (GTDB): domain Archaea; phylum Halobacteriota; class Halobacteria; order Halobacteriales; family Haloarculaceae; genus Halosimplex; species Halosimplex pelagicum. Next base: position 1,736,390 of record NZ_CP058909.1, read on the forward strand.
CGAGCCCGTACCAGCCGATGTACCGGTTCGGGTCGGTTGCCAGCAGGTCGGGGTCGAGTTCGTAGAGCAACTCCTCGTCGACGCTGTATCCCTTCGAGACCGTGGCCGGGATCTCGGTCGTGTCGCGCATCGACACCTCCGGGAGCAGCTCGTAGAACCCCTGGTACCAGAATCCCGGCCGGGACATCCCGACGACGCTGTCGGCGTGGCCCAGCGCCGTCAGCACGTCGCCGACGAAGCCCCACCCGCTCACGACCGTCTCGGGCGGGTCGTCCAAGGCGATTTCGCCGACCGGCTCGATCGACGCGGCGTAGCTGGTCGGCGTCGCCGTCTCGGTGGCCGTCTCCGTCGGCGTGGGTTCGGGGGTCGGCGACGCTGTCGGCGTGTCGGTCACTCGGCCGTCGGGCCCATCGGTCGCCCCTTCGGTCCCGCCGCCGGTCGTACACCCGGCGACCACTCCGCTCGCTGCCAGCGCTCCCACGCGGCCGAGATATCCTCTGCGCGTCGTCGGTGTCCGTACGTCCGTCGAATCGGTGTCGTCGTTCATACTCAGATGTCTCCGTTGACGATGTCGGCGACGCGCTGGCGGTCGAACAGCTGTTCGTCACTCGTCACGTCGCCGAACTCCTCGGGGAACAGCTGTTTCGCCGCCCGCTCGGTGAGGAACAGGTTGTGGATCGGTCCCTGGTGGAGGTAGCCGCCGCGGTAGACGCGGCCGTTCTGCACCGCCGTCAGCTCGCTCCCGACGGGGTGGTCCGCCATGTACGCGAGGACGGTGTCGCGGAACTCGGCGGCGGACTTGCGCTCGTGGCCGCGGATCAGGAGCACGTCCGGGTCCACGGTGAGCAGGTTCTCGTAGTCGAGTTCGCCCCGGTTCTCCGTGCTGAGGTTCTCGATGCCGGTGCCGGCGAGCGCGTCGCCGACGCCCAGGTCGCGCCACTGCTTCTTGCTCGTCCCCTTGTCGGTCAGCCGGTACGGCGAGAACGTCTCGGGCTCCGTCGTGCCCTCGAAGGTAAGCATCACGCTCGGGCGCTCGCCGGCCGGCGGGAGCCGGGTCTGGACCCGGGTCAGGAAGTCGTCGTGCAGGGATTTCATCGCCTCGTAGCGCTCGCGCTCGTCGAACACCGTCGCGACCGTCTCGAAGGCCTCGTACAGCGAGTAGTAGCGGTAGTCGTGCCAGGCGTCCGACCGGCGGAAGATCAGGTTGCCGACGAACGGCCCGACGTTGTCTGCGACCTCCTCGATATCTCCCTGGTCCCAGTCGAACCAGTTCTTCAGCATCCCCGGGTCGTAGAGGTGGACGTCGCTGTCGAGTTCGTAGAACGCCTCTTTGGTCCGAACTTCGGGGTACTGCTCGATCGGCGTCGCGTCGACGCTCACGCCGGGTAACTCGTCGTAGACGTGCGTGTAGTAGCGGTCGGCGCCGCCGATGCCGGCCATCCCGTCCGCTCGCCCGAGCGCGACGCCCATGTCGGCGTACTCGCCGCAGTAGGCGATCCACCGCTCGGGCACCGCGTCGAAGGTCACCTCGCCGACCGGCGCCATCGTCACCGAGTACGACTCGCCGCCCATCGCGGTCGCCGTCCCGTTCGCGGTCGACTCGCGCCCGGTCGGCGTGTCCGACGGTGCGTCCGTCGCAGTCGACGTATCGCCGTCGTTCGCGGCGTCGGTCGGGGTCGACTCGCCGCCGGCACAGCCGGCGAGCAGCCCGCCGCCGACGACGGCGCCGTACTTCAGGTAGTCGCGCCGGGTCGGTGCGTCGCTCGGGCCGTCGCTCCCGTCGCTCATCCGTCGACCCCCTCGGTGACGATCCGCGCCAGCCGGTCGCGGTCAAACAGCTCGTCCCCGTCGAACGCCTCGGGGAAGTACCCCGTCGCGTAGCGTTCGATCATGAAGAGGTTGTGCAGCGGGCCGCTGTAGATGGGGCCGCCGCGGAACACCCGCCCCTCCTGCACGGCGGTGAGATTGCTGCCGACGGGGTGGTCGCGCATGTACGACAGCACCGAGTCCTCGAACTCCGCGCGGCTCTTGCCGCGGCGATGGTAGCGCAACAACAGCGAGTCGGGGTCGACCTCCAGCAGCGTCTCGTAGTCGATGGTACCGGTGTCGCTGGTCGAGAGGCCGTCGACGCCGGTCCCCGCGAAGGCGTCGGCCAGCCCCAGCGTCCGGAAGTGCTCCTTGTTGGCGCCGTTGCCCGACAGCCGATAGGGGGTGAACTCCTCGGGCTGCTCGCCGGCGAACACGAGCGCCGCGTTCGGCCGGTCGTCGGGCGCGGGGAGCCGCGACTGGACCGTCGCGACCAGTTCGTCGTGCATCGACCGGATCGCCTCGTATCGCTCGCGTTCCTGAACTACCTCGGCGACCCTCTCGAAGGCGTCATACAGCGAGTAGTAGCGGTAGTCGTGCCAGTCGTCCGTCCGTCGGAAGATGACGTTGCCGAGGAAGGGCGCGACGTTGTCACGGATCTCCGAGAGGTCCGAGTCGTCCCACGCCTGGAACCAGTCGGTCGGCGCGTGGGGGTCCATCAGGTGCAGATCGGCGTCCATCTCGTAGAACGGTTCTTTCGGGATCCCGTCGTTCCAGAGCTGGGTGAGTCCGTCCAGATCGACGGACACGCCGTCGAGCTCGTCGTAGTGGATCGTCTTGTAGCGGCCGCGGTACCAGATCGACTCGACCGCGTCGCCGTGACCCAGCGCGACCAGCATGTCGACGTAGTCCGCGGTGAACGGAGCGATCGACTCGGGCACCTCGTCGAATTCGACCGTTCCCACGGGCTCCATCGTCACCGAGTACGACTGGGCCGGCGTGGCCGTCGACGGGTCGCTCTCGGTCGACTCCTCGCTCGGGGTCGCCGTCGGGGTGGCCGTCGCTGCCGACTCCGAACCGCCGTCGTCGGTCGGGGTGGCGTTCCCGCCGGCACAGCCGGCGAGCAGCCCGCCGCCGACGACCGCGCCGTACTTCAGGTAGTCGCGCCGCGTCGGTGCGTCGGTCTCGCTCGTCTCGGTAGTGTCGCCGTTCATATTCAGATGTCTCCGTTGACGATGTCCGCGAGCCGCTCGCGGTCGAACAGCTGTTCGCTCTCCGAGAGCTGCCCGTAGCCGGGATACGGCCCGAACTCATCGGGGTAGAGCTGCTTGGCGGCCATCTCCGTCTGGAACATGTTGATGATCGGGCCCTGATACGGGGTGCCCCCGACGTACAGGTCGCCGTTCTCGACGGCGGTCACCTGGCTCCCGACGGGGTGGTCCGCCAGCACCTCCCGCTGCTGTCGAATGTAGTTCTCCCCCTGGAAATCGCGGTACGTGACGCCGAAGTTGAAGATGATGACGTCCGGGTCGTACTCCAGAAGCCCCTCGTAATCCACGATCACGGACGACTGGCCGTCGTAGGCGCCCTCGAACGCGTCGACGACGCCCAGGTCGCGATACTGTTTCTTCCCCCAGGTCTTCTCGACCGCCGACTTCGGGTTGTACACGACCCACCCGTCGCGGTTCTCAGGGTTGTACCGGCCGTTCACCAGCGCCAGCGACCGGCGCTCGCTCTCGGGGGGCACGCGCGAGCGAACGTCGTCGACGAACGGCTCGTAGAGGTCCAGCAACGCCTCGCCACGCTCCTCCTCGCCGAAGAGGGCGGCGTACTTCGGGACGTACTCCGGGAGGGAGAGGTAGGGGTACGGCTCGCCGACGGGCCAGTGGGTCCACCCCTCGAAGCGCTTGCGCCGGCTCTCGTTGCCGAACCAGGGGGCGACGTTCTCCCGGAGCTCCCGGGCCTCCGACCGGTCGAGCCCGTAGATCGCGATGAGGGGGTTCGGATCGACCGCCAGCAGGTCCGGGTCGAGCTCGTACAGCACCTCGAGGTCGGTGTCGCGCTCCTCGGTCGTGAACCGGGTGAGCTCGTCGGTCGCGGGCGCCGAGACACCGTCCAGGAAGTCGTAGAACCCGGTGTACCAGAACCCCGGGTCGGCCATCCCGACGGCGCCGTCGGCCTGCCCGAGCGCGGTCAGCACGTCCGCGGCGAACCCGAGACTGCCCACCCACGACGACGGCGGTTCGTCGAGCGTGAGCTCCCCGACCGGCGGCATGGTCGCGGTGTAGGACCTCGGTTCGGCGGCCGACTCCGTCGGCGTCTCCGTCGCCGTCGGACTCGCCGTCTCGGTCGGGTCCGTCGTCCGCGTCGGTGTCCCGGCGTCCGTCGAGCCGGGCCCGTCGCCGGTTCCATCGTCGCTCGAACAGCCGGCGACCAGACTGCCGCCGACGACCGCCCCGTATCGCAGGTAGTCACGTCGCGTCGGTGCGTCCGCGCCGTCAGTATCGTCTACCATGGTTTTAGGCGTGCCTAAAAAACGTAAATAGCTTTCGGATTTTAGGTCGGCCAAAAAAGAGTGAGGGTCGCGGCGGCCGGTCAGATCTCGCCCATCCGCTCCTGTTTGCGCATCAGGTAGAGGAAGTACGGCCCGCCGAGCAGGCCGGTGACGATGCCGACGGGCATCTGGCCGTCGCTGCCCAGCAGTATCGACAGGCCGAGGCGCGCGCCCACGTCGGCGGCGACCATCAGCGCGGGGCCGGCGAAGACGCAGCCGACGACGAGCCGCCGGTAGTCGCTGCCGACGACGTTGCGGACCATGTGCGGGACGATGAGGCCGACGAAACCGACGATGCCGGCCACCGCGATGCTCGCCGCCGCGGCCAGCACCGCGACCCCCGAGAGCGCGAAGCGGACTTTCTCGACGTTCATGCCCAGCGAGGAGGCGGTGTTCTCGCCCAGCAGGAGGACGTTCAGCTGGCGGGCGCTCGCCAGCGAGAGCCCGAGCGCCACGACGGTCCACGGCAGGGCCATCCGCACCTGCTCCCAGTCGGTCCCCGTCAGCGACCCGGTGGTCCAGGCGATGGCCGACTGGACGACGCCGATGTCGTCGGCGAAGAAAAAGAGGCCCGTCTGGAGGCTGCTGAACACGGTGCCGACGATGACCCCCGCCAGCACCAGCCGCACCGGTGAGGTGCCGTTCTTCCAGGCGATGACGTAGACGATCAGGAAGGCGCCGATCCCGCCCAGCGCGGCGATCACCGGCAGCAGCGACGAGATCCCCAGCACGAGCGTCCCGAAGACGTACGGGATCACGAGCGTCACGCCCGAGAAGACCACGAGCACGAGCAGGATCATCAGTCCCGCGCCCGAGGAGACGCCGAGGATGAACGGGCTCGCGAGTTCGTTCCGGGTGACGGCCTGGAAGATGGCGCCCGAGACGGCGAGGTTCGCGCCGACGAGGGCGGCGACCAGCACCCGCGGGAGGCGGATGTTCCAGACGATGAGGCTGCGCTGGTTCATCTCCGGCAGCTCCGTCCCCAGCAGGAACGCCCGCCAGGCCTCGGTGTTGAACAGCACGTTCGGGTCGAACACGGCCCCCCACGCCTCGACGAGCGTCATCGAGTAGGCGCCGAAGCTCACCTGGACCAGCCCGCCGGCGACGACGACCGCGAGGCTCCCGAGCGCGACCGACCACAGCGAGCCCGACAGCCGGTCGAGCACGCGCTGGGACCCCGACAGCGGTTCGGCCGTGCTGGCCGGTTCGCTCGCCATCGTCACTCACCGGCTTCCGCCGACTCCGCGTCGCTCTCGGCGGACTCGCCGTCGGCCGCCCGTTCGGCCTCGATCGCGCGGGCCCGTTCGAGGACGCGCTCGTCGTCGAGGTGTTCGAGCAGGCGGTCCTGGCCGCGCTCGCGGCGCCGCTCGATGGCCGCCTCGTCGATGTAGGAGTCGAGGCGCCGGTCGATCTCGGTCTCCCTGAGCGCCGCGAGTTCCTCGGAGTCGACGTCGTGGTCGTCGGGCACCCGGTCGTCGAACCACTCCGCCCAGCGCTCGCGGTCGCGCCACTCCTCGTCGAGTTCGGCCCGCTGGCGGACCCAGTCGTAGCGGTCGGCGAACTCGTCGGGGATGCCGAGGTCCCGTCGCGCGTCTCGGAGAAGCGTCCGCGCCGCCTGGGCGCCGCGGCCGGCCGCGACGACCGCCTGCGCGTCCGCGTCGGAGGGCGTGGCGACGTACAGTCCGTCGATCGGCGTCGAACCGTCCGCGTCGGGGTAGCCCTTGTCGAAGTGTTCGTGCTCCTCGCCGTCGTGCTCGTGGGTCTCGAACATCGCGTCGCCGCCGAGCGGGCGGAGGTACTCGCCGTCGTAGCGCGTGGCCGCTATCACCCGTTCGGCCGTCACCGGCTCGCCCTCCTGTGGCTCGACGACGAAGCCGCCGGAGGTCTCCGACCCACCGCCGCCCGCCTCGGAGCCGTCGACCCGCTCGACGGACTCGACGAGGTCGTCGCGGATCGTCGCACCCGCCTCCGCGACGTGGTCGTGGATCAGCTCGTAGAACGTCTCGATGTCGACGCCCGCCGGGAAGCCGAGGTAGTTCTCCAGGTGGGCACACCGCTGGATCGACGAGCGCCCGCGGTCGAAGACGAGCGTGTCGAGGCCGTACCGGGCGGTGAACACGGCCGCCGACGCGCCCGCCGGCCCGCCGCCGACGACGACCACGTCGCGGTCGTACTCGCGCGTCGTTTCGGAGTCCGTATCGCTCACGGTCAGATCTCCCCGTTGACGATGTCCGCGACGCGCTGGCGGTCGAACAGCGTGAGTTCTTCTTCCCGAAGCGTCTCCATCCCGTTCCACTCGCCGAAGGCCTCGGGATAGAACTGCCTCGCGGCCGCCTCCGTCTGGAAGAGGTTGATCACCGGCCCCTGGTAGGAGGTGCCACCACGGTAGAGCCGGTCGTTCTGGACGGCCGAAAGCTGACTGCCGACCGAATCCTCACGCATCGTCTGCATCTTGGACTCGAACTCCTCGGTCGAGACGTGCGAGAAGCCATACTGGAACACGATGGCGTCGGGGTCGACCTCGAGCATCTGCTCGTAGTCGAACTGGCCGTAGCTCCCCTCGATGTGGTCGTCGAACGCGCCGCGCATCCCGAGGTCGCGGTACTGCTTGTGATTGTTGCCGTCCTGGACGGGATAGGTGTAGAACGTGGCCTCCTCGAATTTCGAGTTGACGGAGACGAGGCCGACGGTCGGCCGCTCCGCCGACGGCGGCAACGTCTCCTCGATGGTCGCCTGAATCTCGTCGTGGATGGACGCGAGTGCCTCGTACCGCTCTCGCTCGTCGAAGGCGTCTGCGACCTTCTCGAAGGCGTCGTACAGCGAGTAGTACTGATAGTCGTGCCAGTCGTCGCCGCGTCGCCGGATGTAGTTGCCGAGGAACGGACTGACCCCGGTAGCTATCTCCTCGATCTCGTCCTCGCCCCAGTCGTCGGCCAGGACGCCGAGCCAGTTGGGGTCGAACAGGTGGACATCAGCGTCCAGTTCGTAGAATATCTCCTTGTCGAACTGGCCCCCACCGGAGATCGGCGCGACGTCTTCGAAGGAAACGTCGACGTCTGGCAGCGCGTCGTAGAACACGTTCGGCATGCCTTCGGGATCCCACAGACCCTGGAGGCTATCGGCCTTGCCCAGGGCGATGCCCATATCACCGTACGTGCTGAGGTAGCTCACCCAGTTCTCGGGCGACTCGTCGAACTCGACGGTTCCCATCGGTTCCATCGTTACCGAGTAACTGGTGTCTTCGGTGTCAGCTTCTGTCCCCGTCTCGGCCGCCTCCGGCGTCGGCGTTTCGTCCGATTCCGGCGTCGTCGTCGGCGTTCCCGCGCCCGTCGACCCGTCGTCGCCGTCCGGCCCGCTGTCACCCGCACAACCCGCGAGCAGGCCGCCGCCGACGAGCGCGCCGCCGTATTTCACGTACTCTCGCCGCGTCGGTGCCTCGTTTCCCCTCGTGTCACTGCTGTCGTCGGGCATCTCAGAACTCCCCGTTGATCACGTCGGCGACCCGCTGATGGTCGAACAGCTGTGCGTCCTCGTCCTGTAGCGTCTCGAGTCCGTTCCACTCGCCGAACTGCTCGGGGTAGAACTGCTTGGCCGCGACCTCCGTCTGGAGGAGGTTGAGGATCGGTCCCTGATACGACGTCCCGCCCCGATACAGTCGTCCGTTCTCGACCGCGGTGAGCCGCTCACCGACCGGGTGGGACCGAAGCCCGTCGATTCGCTCTTCGAACTCGGACGCGGAGAGTTCGTAGGCGTACGGGAAGACCAGGATCTCCGGGTCGGCTTCGAGCAACTGCTCGTAATCCCAGCTGGCGTAACTCCCGTCGATGTACTCGCCGAACCCGTCGCCTACCCCGAGGTCCTGGTACTGCTTCTTCCCGTTCCCGTCGCCGATCGGGTACGCGTCCAGCGACCCGTTCGGGAAGTCCGAGTACGCCGAGACGAGACCGATCTGCGGTCGCTCCCCCGCCGGGGGCAGGTCCTCTTCGAGGTCGGCGACGAATTCGTCGTGAACCGCCTCGATCGCCTCGTACCGTTCCCGTTCCTGAAACACCTCGGCGATCTTCTCGAACGCCTCGTACAGCGAGTACGTCGGGTATTCACGCCAGTCCCCCCCGCTGCGGCGGATGTAGTTCCCGATCACCGGTCCGACGTTCCCCGCGACTTCGTCGAAATCCTCGGTCGTGATGCTGTCGTGTTTGAGGCTGGCGAACTCCGAATCGACCAGGTACGCGTCGGCGTCGATCTCGTAGAGGGCTTCCTTGCCGAACCCGCTCTTGAAGAGCTGCTGGACGCCGTCGAGGGACACGTCGACGCCCGGGAGCGCGTCGTAGAACTGGGTCGTCCAGCTGTCCCGATACACGAGCGCCTGCAGCCCGTCGAGCTGGCCGAGGGCGAGCCCCATGTCCCCGTAGGTGCTGTAATATGCCATCCACGTCTCGGGGACGGAATCGAACTCGACCGCACCGGCCGGCGCCATCGTCACCGAGTACGACTCGGACTCGGGCGTCGCGGTCTCGGTCGGCGTCGCCGTGGGCGTGTTCGGCTCCGGCGTGGGAGTCGGCGTCCCGGCGTCCGTCGCACCGGCGTCCGTCGACCCGTCGCCGCCGTCCGACCCGCTGTCACCCGAACAGCCCGCGATCAGGCCGCCGCCGACGATGGTGCCGCCGTACGTCAGGTAGTCACGCCGCGTCGGTTCCGCTGGCTCGTCGACATCCTTTGCCATGGTTTTAGGCTCGCCAAAAACGTATATATCAGTTCCGGATTTTAGGCGAGCCAAAAACGGATCAGCGCGGTGCGCCACAGCGCGGACACATCGGCGGCCCCTGGTCGGGCAGTTCGAGGCCGCAGTGGGGGCACTCGCCGTCGGCGTCCGGCGACCGCATCGCTTCGACGGCCGGCTCGGTCGTCTCGCGGATCGACTCGAGCGTGCCGACCGCCTCGACCGTCGACGCCTCGTCGGCGGCGCCCTCGCCGTCGACGCGGGCCGCGAGCGCGCGCATCCGCCGAGCGGCGAATTCGTCGCCGTCGTCCGCGTCGGGATCGGTCGGCTCCGGGACGGCCGGGGGCGACGCGTCGGGGTCGGCCGCGACGAGCGACGCCAGCGCCTCCGCCGCGCGCCCGCGAACGTGCGGGTCGGAGTCGTCCAGCCGCGCGGCCAGGGGGCCGCTCGCGTCGCCCAGCCGCGCCGGGTGCGTCGACCCGACGGCGGCCAGCGCCGTACAGAGGTGATACCTGACGAACTCGCTATCGTCGTCGAGGTGTTCGGCGAGGCGTCCGACGAGGTGGCGGAGCCGGTCGGGGTCGCCCAGCGCCACGAACGCCAGCGCCTTGGCGAGTTTCTCGGTGACCTCCGGTTCGTCGAACGCCAGCCCGATCCGCAGGTCCGCCAGCACGTCCGGCGAGGCGACCGCGTCGGGGTGCTCCAGGGCGACGTAGCCGAGCGCTTCCGCCGACCGCGCCCGGACGTAGTAGAACTCCTCGTCGTCGGCCAGCCGCTCGGCCAGCGCCTCGACGACCGGGACGACGGCCGCCGGCTCGGCGCCGGCGACCGCGACGAACAACTTCGCGGTCGTCAGCCGGACCGGCCGCTCGTCGTCGGTCAGGAACGGTACCAGCGCCGCGGCGAGCCCGCCGAACCGGCCGGGCCGTTCGTCGGCCAGCGCCCGCAGCTCCCGGAGCGCGTCCGTCCGCCGCTCGGTCGGTGCCGCCCCGAGCGCGTCCAGCGCCGCCCGCGCGTCTTCGGTCGCACCGTCCTCGGTCGCCGCCACGACGCGGTCGGCCGCCGACGAGTCCTCGTTCATCCTTCACGTCCCGTATCGCGGGAGCCCCACAAACCGCTTGCGCTCGCCGCACACCCCTTCGACTCCTGGGCTCCCACTCGTCGCTCACCGGGTTTTAGGCCGGGCGAAAAATACCAGACTGGAATACAGAGTTTCGGCGAGCCCAAAAATATGCGCGTCATAGACCTCGAATCCGTCGATTTTAGGCACTCCTAAACGCACAGATTTATGATATGTGGGTTCGAAGGTGGACGTGTATGAGCGCCGAAGGACTCGAACGGCAGACGCGGAACTACCTCAGCAACAACGTCCCGCAGATCCAGCAACACGGCGGGAACTTCGAAGTGCGCGACGTCGACGAGGCGTCGGGGTCGGCGACGGTCGCCATCGGCGGCGCCTGCTCGGGCTGTGGCATCGCGCCGATGACGATGAAGGCCATCGAGGAACGGCTCCCCGCGAGCGTCGACGGCCTGGAGGACGTTGAGGTCGTCCGCGCCGGTGGCCCGCGCGCGGCTGTGATGCCCTCGAAGACCGACGAGATGGACGAGATGGACGAGTACGAGGACTACAGCCCGCCGTTCTAGACGGTCCCGTTCGACACCGTCGCCGTCCGTGTCGACCGAGTAGCGGGCGGATCAGTACCGGATCTCGATATAGGAGTCGTCGAGCGCTTCGGGCACGTACTCGCGGTCGATCTCCGGGTCGAGTCCGTGCATCAGCGCGAACGTGTATATCGCAGCGGCCGGCCGGCAGACGAGTGCGCTGGCTTTCGGCGACCCGATGTCGTTCTCTTTCTCGTGCAGGGGGATCATGTCTGCGATGCCATCCGCGATTTGTTCGTTATCTTCGTTCACGATCCCTTCGATTGCAGAGGCGGTTCCTCGATCTTGCAGTGCAGCCGTCTCGCCAAATACGTCTGCATACTCCACGAGGTCTTTGAGGTGACGCTGATACTCCATATCCGTTCGAATACACTTGGAGAGCGTGAGAACGAGGTCATACCACGAGCGTGTCCCGTGATACTCTTCTGGATACGCCTCCGGAATTTCGAGGGCGGCGTTCGTGGCGTTCTGTATCGTTTCCTCGTCCTGCGAGAGTATCGACGAGAACATCGCCTTCTGGACTTTCAGAGGTTCGTTTTCCCACGTCTCAGACCCACCCTCGTGGGTGTACTGACGATACTGTTCGACAGACTTGATTTTGTGTGCTGCAGACGAACCAAACCACTTCTTCGACTGAGAGCGATCGCCTAAGACGAGATAGAATACAGCGATAGATTGCTCCCTCATTGCGAGACTATTGTATTTTTGTCGTAGATTCTCCTCAGAGTTTTTGATCGCTTCGAGTTTTTGATCCACACTGGATATGCTCCACTCCAGATTTTCACGAATCCGCTCTTCCATATCAGTCATGACGTGATCACTCTCTCCAGTTTGACGATGTGGGCCCGTTCAATTTCGAGCTCGTCAATATTCAGGGAATCCACGATCGTTTTTGTGTTCTGTCGTTTATTTTGAACCGCTACAATCTCCTTCTGAAATTCATCGATATTTTTTTATTGAGTTCCCGTCCAACCTCTCTGGCCGACGGATTATCGCTTTGGGCCATATTCTGGATCGTAATTTCAATCCATTCATCAGACATTTGTCGACCTTTGGTTTTTGTCGGCTCTGGTGAATCGCTGTACGGCGTTGGCTTCGACCGTCAGAACGAGGAAAGTGAAGCGGGAAATCGCCGATGCCTATGTCGAAGATCTCCCGCTTCACGAACAAAGCGGTTCAGTTAGCTAAAAACGCTGTTGGTGGGCGAGGCGAAGTCGCCGCCCCCGAAGGGGGTGGCGGCTTCGCCGAGTACGCGGTGCTGTCGCTGCACTGTCTGCGGGTTTACCTAGAGAAGTCGTACCGGGAAACACTCGATCTGCTGAGCGAAATGCCACAAATACTCGGAGAGATCGGCCTCGACGCGACCGATCTCCCCGATCACTCGACGCTGGTCAAGTGGTTTGATAGGATCAAGACAGCACTCTGGCGAGTGCTGCTGCGCCTCTCGGCGCAGCTGCACGACCCGAGCGGTCACGCCGCGATCGACGCGACGTTCTTCGACCGCGAAACCGCCAGCAAACACTACTGCCGCCGGACGAATTACCGCGTCCAGACGCTCAAAACCACTGCGCTCGTCGACACAGAAAGCCACGCGATTCTGGACGTTCACTGTACGACCGAGAAACGCCACGACACACAGCTCGGCTGGCAGGTCGCCCGCCGCAACGCGGGCGACTTGGCCAGCCTCGCTGCAGACAAAGGCTACGACTGGATGGAATTACGCGAGAAACTCCGAGAGGAGGGCGTGAGACCACTGATCAAACACCGCGAGTTTCGGCCCATCGATCACGCGCACAACGCGCGGATCGATGGGCCTCGCTACCGCCAACGATCGACGTGTGAAACCGTCTTCTCGACGATCAAGCGCACGCTCGGCGACGCCGTGCGTGCGCGAGCGTGGTTTCGGGAGTTCCGCGAAATCGTCCTGAAATGTGTCGTTCACAACATCAAGCGAGCCGTGACACCGTGAAATCAAGCTACGTCTGGCGATTCACCACGGCCTTTTTGTCTTATCCAGCCACCCCTTCCCAATACCTCCGTTTTCGCACTTGAACTTTGCCTCGATAATGTGGAAGGTGTCGGCGTCACAATCACCGTCGTCGTTCTCGTCCTCACAGGCGACCACGTCGAAGCCCGTGTCGCCCGTGCCCTTGACGTAGGCGACGACCAAGCCGCGCTCACGAGCGAACGTCGGGGTCGTCGAGCGCTTCGACGAGCGCACTGGGATGCTCCTCGTCCTCCAGCCCGCCATCGGTCATCACTCGCTTGGTCGTCTCCGAGGCGTCGTCCTGGAGGAACTCCCGCGCCGCGTCTAACTCGCCTTGGCTGTCGATGCCCTTTAGGTCCTGTGCGGTCGCTCGCAGGATCGTGTCGCCGACAGTGACGACGAATACGAGTTCGGGGTCGTCGACGGGCCCGGTGATGCCGACGCCGACGTTGAGCGTCGTCCCGCTATCGTCAGATTCGGGCAGCGTCACGCCGATGGCGTTGTCCGGTTCGAGCGCCCGACCGATGTTCTCCAGCGTGACATCGTCGTCGGTCGCGTCGATGAACTCCCACCCGCGGCCGGTCTCGATCCCGTTCGACTCGGAGTAGTTACCACGGAGGAGGATCGATCAATCGAAAGTTGCTCGTAGGAGAGCTCAAATGACGTCCAGAATTTCGCGTTCGACTCAGTGAATATCCTCGTGGGCCGGTAATCCGATGTACTCGGCAACGTGTCGGCAGTCCGTTTCCCACTCCACGTCGTCGTGACAGAGGACGATGATGGCGCCGTCGTCGAGTTCTCGGACCTCCCAGGCAGGGGCCGACAGCAACGTCTCACGACCGTAGGTTTCGACCATCGGCGGCGTGAAGACAGCGAGCCAACTCAGGTGGTCGTACTCGTCGTTGGCGAGCGATTCCGCAGTGAACGGTGGATTGCCGGTCTGGTGAATATCGAACGCGTGTCGTGGCGTCTCTGCGTAGACGGCGACCGGACGCTCGTCGGTGGCCTCGTACCCAGTCGCGACCATCTTGACGAACTGCTGGAGCGGTTCGCCTTCTTCGGCGCCGAAGGGGTTATCGTCGCCGCCCTCCAGATACCGGTCTTCGCCGATCCAGTACTTGATCAGCGGCGAATACAGTAGGTCCCACTCGTCTCCGTATTCATAGTTTTCCAGATGAGACATTCCGGTCACGTCCGGAACGTCATTCGAGAGCACTCTGACTGAACCAAATTTAGTTTCTACGAACGCAGGAGACGTTTCGAAGTCTGCATGTTGTTCGAACGCCTCCCGGTGTTGCTGCTCCAATTCGTCATTCTCGCCGTCACGATATGCGAAGTAGATTATAATTTCGCTATGCATCACCGGTATCACCGGTCAGGCTCAATATTCCGGATGCTACAGGTCAGACTGGTTTTTGATATCCCATCTTCCCCCTTCATCTTTTATTAGGAGAGCTTCGTCGTCAGGGTAGTTGACAGTCACGGTCGCACCCTCACTGTAGCGGTCCTGCGGAAATGCGTTTCGGAGGAACGTCTCGATCTTCTCGTCAGGTGAGTTTACAAGCGGGTGAACTTCTTCCCCAGTAAATTCGAGCTCCAGTGAGTCCTCGTCTCGGTTTTGCTTGAAGTTCTCTAGAACCCATTCGACGATGTGGCGAGTCTCCAGTGTATGCGCCCCTGGTACCGTCTCTTGTGGCGTATGCCACCCCTCCGCATTCTCGAACGTGTCGATCGTGAGTTCGACAGGGTCGATACTATCGTATAGTCGGGAAAGTGACGTGGCAAGTCGTGACTGATCGAGCTTCGCCAACGGCGTCGCTGGCGGGAGGTAGTACTTTTCCTCGTCCCCGTCGAGCCAGTGGTCCGAATGGCCGGTTATGTCTATTACTTCTGTCATACACGGCTTCATGACTTCCATCTGCCTCAGAGAGATCTCGAGTGGAGTAAAAGGAAACTTCGCCGAAGAGAAACCCTCTCTCCGAACGATATCGGTGTTCGTCGACTCATCGCAATAGAATATTCCGTCTGAGAGAGTTACACGGATCCCTTTAGTTATAATTACGCTTCCGAGGCGAGGAGTGCCAATGTCCTCGGCAGTTTCCTTCAGAGCATCCGTGATCTTCGAGGTAGAGAGACCATCCTCATCGATCAAGCGTCGTTCGTGATTGGATTCTTCATTCTGGTCAATAATCGAGTACTCTACCTCGATGGGGCGAACGATCTGTTCCATACCACGGAGGATATTTTTCGTCGAAAGAATACCTCTCTCAAAGCGTTCCTGTGGTTTCAGACCGTCTAATGGGGATTCTAGTCGGATTCGAAATAGCCTTTCATCGTAGCTGATATATTCGTAGTCTTCAGTTTCCATTGTTCACCTCTTCGTACACCTCTCTGATAGTAAATTCGCCACCATCGACGAGCTCTCCGTCTTTAGTGATCACCCGAATGGTCATCTCCGGATTTTCGAACCCTGCCGGGCTCTGTGGCAATCCTGTTATTTCAGGTTTATTTGGGTCATTATCCACTTGGATTAATGTTTTGAACGATTCCCTTGGTGTCTCCGCTTCAGAAGTCGTGGGGTTGAAGTCACTAGCGATGTCGCCTTGAGCACTGATCTCAACGACCTCATTGTGACTCTCGGCAATTCCGTTAAACGAGCCGTCGGCTTCGATCACTTTGTCCTTTATTTTGAGCCCGTTATCGAGATCTTCTTCTACCATCTTTTCTTCGAGATAGAGTGTGTTCCCGCCTCGGCCCACCCGAATATCGGGTTCGGCGGTGCCTCCAATATCCGGATCGACCTCAGCATCTCCATATTCTCTCGCATAGTGGACTGTCCGCCTAGCCTCTAGCATCTGTCCTAATATCTGGCCGTCGTCCTCACTATTGTATATCGTCTCCTGGACTACCCGATTCGGATCCGTGATCTGTGTTCCGTCTGCTTCCACGAGACTCTGAATCTCCCGCACGCTTCGGGCATACTCCCCAACGTCCTGATATTCGATTGCAGAACTCGAGTCGGCTGCACGCTCTGCGAGAACGCTACGCCACGTTCTCATATCCGCATCGTTGAGGTCGGCTGTGAGGAATGCTTTGAGCGTATCTGGTTCCGACTCGGAGAGGGCGTCGACGAGCTTTACCCCGTCTCCACGGGCATTGATTACAAACTGCTCTGCTTCGATTCTCACTGTTCCGCTCTGAGAACCGATCTGCTGAACAGCACGCTCAAGTTGTTCAGTGGACTCAATCGACTCCTCGTCCGCGAGTTGTACGACGGTTCGACGGTAGAGCTCTTCTGACTGTCCCCCATCAAAGAGCGCGCCGATCGTTTCAGACTCTGCTTGAGCGAGGAACTCGACACTCTCGCTGTCGACGCGCCCGACTAACTCAGTGAGTTCCGCTTGTCCTGGTTCACCGAGAGTCGCGTAGGCAGATACGAGTCCCGCACGCTGCTCGTTAGTTACGTCTAGTTTTTGCAGCTGTTCACACGCTGACTGGTCCAGCTGGGAGAGGGCTTCGCTCGAAACAGGCCCATCGAGTTTACTCGCACAGTCAACCGCCTCTTCTCCGTTCTGTTCGAGGAACTCTTTGACGTTCTGTTGGGCCTCACTGGCATCTACAACCTCTCAGTTCTTGTGCGACTTGCCGAGAGACCGCACCGGCGGCAGACACGGCCAAGAGGACTTTCCGTGGATCACCGCTTCCACCCACTACCTTGGCTGTCACCTTCCGTTTCGCGGCTGTCGTCGTTTCCACTTCGACTGTGACCGTTTCGGTCCTTTCAGCCGTTAGAAGTCTTCGAACCTCTTCTTTCGTGATAGAGGAGGTTCGCTTTAGATACGTCCAACCGTATCCTCGGACGAACTTCCCAGAGACATCTACGTATCCAGTCGTAAGGTCGCCACCCTCGGCTGGGAATCTATCGAGTGAAGCAGTCGGGTGAAGCGGCGTACTGTACCGTTCAACCCAATCATCCCCTGTCTCTTCTCTGATCGCATATTCCCCTGCAAGGACTAGAATTCCGACAGTATTGATCCTTGATATCGGTATCTTAGCAGCCTGCGTCGAGGTTCTAGTCGCTGAAGCTGTGAGGCCGGCGATTACTTGATTCGTACTAACAGATCTGTTTCCATCTGTAAGGTTGACAGTAACTATATGGGAATTCCCATTGGTGTCTGTTGCATTGATCGTGACTGCTGGTGACGTTAACGGCCCTGCAACGTTGAAACTGACATTGTTCCCGGTCGGGTCTCGGAGCGTACGAGTCGTCCCAGCAGTAAAGTTGACGACCACTTTCTGGATACCGCTCTGGTCGCTGACTGCTGGAGTCGCGAAGTAGTTTCGAAGGCCAGGGAATCCGGCCTCTCCGAACGAAAGGTTGATCTTGGGCGGGATATTCTCAGTATACGGTTCTGGTCCTCGAAGTCGGTAAATTGGTCATCATCGGGATTTGCGTCGAGCGGATCGGTCCCGAACGCTCTTTCTTCCCGGTCTGACAGGTGATCTCCGTCGGGATCTACTGCAGTGGGATCACTGATGATAGGGAAGATATCGCGCTGAACAGTCGTAGCACCGACGTCGCGGCCGACCGTGGTCAGCGACTCGAACTCCACGGATTCGTGCAGTTGGTCGCCGTCGGTGTCGGGATTCAGCGGGTCGGTCTCGAACTGCGTGAACTCCCCGTCGACCTGTGTGGGGATGCCCCGGAACTCCTGGCGGTCGGGGAAGCCGTCCTGGTCGGAGTCGCGGGTGTCGTCCATCTGGACCGGTCCTGTCGCCAGCGTGTTCGCGATCGCGTAGCGTACGTCACCACTCGGGTCGGTATGCGCCCGGAACTTCTCGGCGTCGTCGGGGATCACGTCGCCGTCGGAGTCTTTCTTGCGCGGGTTCGAATCGACGTGGACCGAGCCGTTGGCCTCGTGGGTCGCGTAGCGGTAGGCCTGCCCGCTGCGGTTGATCGTCGGCACCGTCCAGCCCTCGATTTCGGTGTCGTCGGTCAGGCCATCGCCATCGGTGCCGACTTTCGTCGGGTTGTTGTGGATCTGCCAGTTGCCACCCGAGAGGCGCTGCGTGATGGGGTCGTCGTCGTCGGTGACGATGGTGAACGCCACGGATCGCTGGACGATTGAGCCGACCTCTTCGCTGTCCGAGAGCCCGTCGGCGATCTAGGAGTCGTCGCGCGTGACCGGTTGGGTGTGGTCTACGATACCCCTGCTACGTCTAATTAAGGCTGTTATCGGAGCAAATTAGCAGTCGAACTGCTCCGAGTCGGTAACGCTGTACGAGCGTAGCGCACCGGAGTCGAGCACTCTGACGCCCACCGTCTGGTCGAGAGTCGTGTTCGGTGTCTGCCAGTCGGTGACCGTCGGGACCACGTACGCGGTGTCGGCGGGCAGCGACGTGTCGAACGGGATCCGCCACGATTCGTTCGCTGCCGAGATACTTCCGAGGTGCTCCCGCTTCAGAACGGCCCCGTCCGCGTCCCAGAACTCGACGCACACGCCTGACGCGGTCCCTCGAAACTGTCCATTGGCCGCGACGAACCCGTCGATCGTTCGGTGTTCCCCCAGCGAGATGTCGGCACCACCCAGCTGGAGCGACCAGATCTCCTCATAGGTCTCCGTGATTGCCGTTTGGGTCTCGGCGTTGGCAGTTGAGCGCGGTTGCTCCGTCGGCCCCGGTGAGGGGGCTTGGCAGCCTGCGAACACGACGAGCGCGAGGAGGACGAACGCCAATCGGTCAGTCATCTCGCTCCCTGCTGTCTACGTTGTCCAGATCGACGGTGAACAGTTCTTCGATGCTGAAGGCGGAGTACCTCGCATTCATCGGGGGTTCCTCGTAGGATCCCTGCCACCCGGACGCCATGGTGCTCCAGAGATCGATCGAGGGGTAGTTCGGGAACGAGAGGTACTCCGGGGTGGTATCGCTCGAAGACCCAGAGTACACTTCACCACTCGGACCCGTCTCGTCGGTGAAGCAGGTGTCGAGCAGGTGGCCGGCTTCATGGACGCCGGTGACCAGGAAGTGTTCCCCCGGGTTCCCACTCCGGAGTTCATCGATAAACAGTGCGTTGCCGAAGTCGAAACCAGTCCGGTACGTGCCGCCACGACGAGAGGTCCGACCGGCGCTCCCGCCCGCGTGTTCCGTGCCAACAAAGAGGTACGCACGCTGTGCGCCCGCATCGGCGTAGACCTGCCAGAGCCGGTTGATGTCTCTGTTGGACAGTGGTGGGTTGCCCGCGGCTTGACGCACTGCGTTAGCCGACAACTCATCATCGATGACGAACCGTACGTCGATACCGTAGAACGCAAAGTTGTCCGAGACGTTTCCGAGTTCTGTCTGGAGTCGTTGTTCGTTCCACGCGATGCGCTCGTCGTAGTCCACCTCAAAGACGAGCGTGGGGTCCGGCGTCGTCTCGACGTCAGTGGGATCCCCGTTGGTATTCGCTCCCGCAGTCGCCCAGTGGAGTTCACCGATGTGGATATTGGAGTGTTCCAGCCCGGAATTTCCAGCGACATCCGCACCGTCGTGCCCTTGCTGGTCGGGAGTCGGCACGGCCGTGACGGCGTGGAAGCCGGCCTGTTCCTGCACCGAATCCTTGACCGGAACGCCGCTCGATTGCAACGCTTCCCTGTACAGCACAAGATTGTCCGCGTATTCGATCCCGCGGTCGTGGTCGTAACTGACGTTGTAGACGCCGATCCAGCCGTCCCAGTAGCCGTCACCGTCAGTGTCCGGGTCGGTCGGATCGGTGGTGTACGTCTCGCTGGCCCCATCGACACTGACCGTCACACCGTTGATTTCCTGGCCGTCGGTCAGCCCGTCGTCGTCGTCGGTGTCGGGATCCCACGGGTCGAGCTGATACGTATATCCGTCGTCGATAGGCCCGGCGTTACGTGGCGGCGAGTCGTAGCTGGTGACCTCCACTTTATTCGGGAGCCAGTAGTCCGTCCGTATCTCTCCGTCGAGTGCGGTGAAGTTGAACCGGTCGAGCCCGTTGCTCTGTTCGGTCACGAAGTCGAAGTCGTCCGTCCCGTCGGTGAGGTTCGGGTGCTCGATGCTTTCGACGCCCGGCAAGGAGTCACTCCGCAGTCCCAGTTCGGCCTTCAGCCGCCACTCTTCCCAGGACTTCCCCTGGAATGCCCGCTCGAACTGCCGTTCGTGCCGGCTGGTGATCTCGTAGGTCTGGAGCGCTTGTGGATCGGTGTGGGTGTACAGTTTCTCCTGGGTGTCGTTCAGCCCGTCCCCGTCGGTGTCTCTGCGGAGGGGGTCTGACTCCACGGAGAGGTTCCCGTCTCTGTTCTTCGCCGCGGCCGCCCATCGAAGGGGCTGATTGAGGTGGGCGGTTTGATTCATGACCGAGATGTTCCAGCCGGAGATCTCCTCACCGTCTTCGAGCCCGTCACCGTCAGTATCTTTGTTCCCGAAGCAGGGTTGCTGAACCACTGATACCCGGTCTCCAGCGCCTGGCTGTTGGGCGGTTCCTGGGTGACCCGGGCGTCGAGGTTGATTTCCTCACCGTCTTCGAGGCCGTCGCCGTCGGTGTCCGCATCGAACGGATCGAGCGTGATAGTGGGCCCGTTCGCGAGCGGGATGCCCCTCACTTCGCGGAAGTCGGGGATGCCGTCACCGTCAGAGTCGCGTGTGGCGACGCCCTCGGTCGCCTTCTCGAAGTCGATGTAGTGGGCGCGCAGCCAGGAGTTGTCGCCACCCGTGTGGCGCGCGTCCGCTCGCAGCGAGACGGTCACCGTCTCGCCGGCGTGTTCGGTGATATTCACACGACGGACGACCGTTCTGGTTTTCGAGCCCTTGTCGTAATCGCTTTCGAGCGGGTAAATGTCGGTCTCGCCGTCAAGCAATAGCGTCGCACGCGACCGCGTAGCTTACTCGTCCATGCGGACGGGGATCCACCAGACGCGGCTGCGGCCGCCGACCTTCTTGCTGGTCACGTCGGTCTCCTCCTGGAGGTCGTGGAGTCGGTTGAGTGCAGTGCGGCGCGAACAGCCCAGCGCCTCGGCCACTTCGCTCGCGGTGAGCGGCTCCGCGTAGTCGCTGCGGTCGCGGAACACCTCGATCACGTCCGACTCGGTGTACTGGGTCTCGCGGCCGGGGTCGACCATACCCCCCGTTGGGGCGCTCGGCTCTTAGGGGTTCCCACGAGGGTAGTACCGCGTTCCGAGATTCGCCGCGCCGTCGCACCTCGACCGGCTGTGAACCACAAACCGTAATGTATTCGCTCGTCGTACAGTGTCTACGAACGACACCACGACCGATGCACACTCGGACCGTATCGCCGCCTCGACCCCGTGACCCCTCCGTCGAGACGACAGTTGCCGATGCAGCGTAACGGCCGTCGTTCCCTCCTGACCGGCGCTTTCCTGGTCGTCGCGTTCGGCGGCGTCGCCCTCGGCTACGGCGCCTCTCTGTTCGCCGCGGGCGGCGACTCGACGCTCGCGCTACTCGCCCTGCTGGTCGGGATCGCCGCCGTCGTGCCGGCGCTGCGGTAGTTGATCCCCCCGATCTGGGCACCGACGACACGTCGGTGTCGTCCGACCACCATCCCGGGCGGTTCCCAACGTTTAACTCGATTCGTTCGTGGTTGTGAGGACATGTATCGGGTCTTACTGGTCGTGTCGTTACTTCTGGTCAGCGGCTGTAGCTTCCTCGGTGCGGGGGGCCAGTCCGGGACGCCGGACCAGCCGTCCCCCGAAGTGACGGCCGCCGCGACCCCCTCGACGACGCCGACGCATCAGCCGACTTCCGGAGACGGCCGCCAGTCGACGACTACGACGCAGCGTCCGACCGCGACGCCCAGTCCCACGGCGGTCCCGGACTCCGACGGCGACGGGCTCGGCGACGCTCGCGAGCGCGAACTGGGGACGGACCCTGAGCGCGCCGACACGGACGACGACGGGTTGAACGACAGCAGGGAACTGGCGGTGGGAACCGATCCGGCGAGGGCCGATACCGACGGCGACGGACTGGCCGACGGCGCGGAAGTCCTGGAGTACGGGACGAACGCGACCGTCGTCGATACCGACGGCGACGGCCTGACCGACAGAGCGGAGGTCGAGGACCACGGCTCCGACCCGCTGGCCGTCCACTCGGACGGCGACGGGTTGAACGACACCGCGGAGATCAGGGTCCACGAGACCGACCCTGCGGTCGCGGACACGGACGATGACCGTCTCAACGATAGCGCGGAGCTCGACCGCGGGACGGATCCGACCGCCGCCGACACCGACGGGGACGGACTGGACGATTATCGGGAGGTCAACATCCACGAGACTGACCCGCTGGCGGCCGATACCGACGGCGACGGGTTGAACGATAGCAGGGAACTCGGCATGGGGCTCGATCCGACGGCGGTCGATACCGACGGAGACACGATCAACGACACCGTCGAGTTACGACGGTACGACACTGACCCTGGCGACGCACACTCCGACGGCGATACGCTGAACGACTCCGCCGAGATCGAGATCTACGGCACCGCACCGACCCATCAGGACACCGACGGTGACGGGCTCCCCGACGGGGTCGAAGTGAACATGACCGACCGGTTCCCCGACGCCGACCCGCTGGAGAAAGATATTTTCCTCGAACTCGACTACAGGACGAAACTCGACGACCACGATGTCGAGGCGATGAAAGAGCGGTTCAGGGATGCGCCCGTGAACACGACGACGGGCGTCGAAGAGATCTTCGAAAACGGAACAGTTGACGAGTCGAAAGTCCGCGACGGTATCGACCTCCACGTCTACTTCGACGACGAACTGGAGTGTGACGGGACGACCGAACCGCCCCAGGAAGTCCCCGGAACGATCGACCGCGCCTGCTCCGGTGGTGGGCACGACAACGTCGGCTACTACTACGGGCGGATCGTCGAGGAGGTGAACATTCCCGACAACGGCATGGAGGAAGCCGGTTTCGCGACGAGCGACTCGTTCTACGCCGCGGACCAGTCTCGCTCGGACGTGACGACGCCCGTCGTCATGCACGAACTGGGGCACGTCCTCGGTATCTACGCCGCCGGTGTCGACTCGCACGAGTTCGACCACGACGAGTATCCCAGCGTCATGAACTACAACGCGCCCGCCACGTTCCTCGGATACTCCGACGGGACGAACGGAGACGACGACCACGACGACTGGGCAGAGATCGGGGCGGGTCTCGCTTACCAACCGTACACCGACCCGTATCAGGTCAGGGACCAGACGGACGAGCGAGAGTGATCCGCCTACCCCGAAGGATGCTGTGAGAGTCCCGGCGACGAGCCCGTCTGTCCCGGAGAGTCGTCATCGGACTGGTATCCGCCGTCGCGCTGCTGGCCCTGCTGGTCGGGACCGTCGCCGTCGCCCCGGCGCTGCGGTAGCTGTCACACCTCCCGGTCGTTCGGGGGCTCGGAGTCGTCCGAGAGGAAGACACTGTCCTGCTCCGGGTCGAAATACACGTCCAGCGCCCGAAGCGCGCCGGCGTAGGCCGCGAACATGACGAACACGAACGCGACCATGGCGGGGAGGAGGTACTGGAGGGGCATTATTGGACTCCTATCACCACCGACTGCGAAAGGGATGCCGGTCGTTACTTGACCGCCGGCGCGACGACGGTGAGCTGGACCGTCTCGCGGTCGGTCGTCACGGTTAGGTCGTAGCCGACCGCGAGGAGGAGGGATCGTCCCCCTCGTTCCTGAACGACGACGCCGCGGTCGGCCGCGCAGGGACCGAACTCCCGCCCCGAGCCGCTCGGACAGTTCGCGGTCGCCCACCGCTGTGCGGCGGTCCGGTTAAACTCGACCGTGTACGCGATGCCCGCTTCGACGCGGGACCGCTGCAGCGTTCGTATCCGCGGCTGGAGGCGATTTCGGGCCTCCGTGACCGCTCGCCCGCGGTCGCTCCAGGTGAACTCGCCGCGGAGCGCCCGGGAGGTCTCGTGTGTGGTCCGCTGGAGATACGACCGCCCGTCGGCCGCGGCTTCGCCGTCGACGCTCGCGGTCCGCACGTCGGCGTGGTAGCCGAGTTGCAGGTACGCGACGAGCATCGCCACCAGCGCAAGCGCGACGACGACGCCGGCGAGCAGCACCATCTGTCCGCGGCGGTCGGCGTCCGGTTCGAGTGGCCGTCGTCTCACGCGTACCACACCCTGATCGTCAGGTCGCCGTGGCGGGTCGTCACCGTGGCCGCACCGGTCGCGACGCGGGACGGTTTGCGGTGGCCGACGCGACCGTACGGCGTCTCCACCCTGAACATGACGTTGTCGGGCAGGATGCGCTCGACGCGGCGGTCGAGGGCGTCTCGCTCGCGCTCGAACGTCTCGGCCGACCGCGTCACCTCCGCCAGGCGCGTTCCGCCGCGGTGGCGCGGCGGTTCCTGCGACAGGATCGTCGCCGCGTCCTCGGCGTAGGCGTCCAGTTGCTGTGTTTCGTCAGGTTGTGGCACGCTGAGTGCGAACCCGGCAACGACTCCGAGTACCAGCAACACCGCCAGCGCCCCTTCCACCGCCGGCATCGGGAGCTGCGCGCGGTCGTCGCGGTCCGCAGCCGAGTGAGCACGCGGCCCTTCGGCGGCGTCAGTCATCGACGGTCACCCCGAGTCGCGCCTTGGTCGTGTTGCTCGGTGCGAACGTGAGCGTCACGTCGCCGCGGTCGAGGCTGCTGTTGGCGAGGAACGTGAACTGGACCGTCTCCCGGCGGGACAGCGAGACCGTGTACCGTCCGTCGAGCCCGCCTGGGTCCCGGAGCACGATCCGATCGTTCGCTCGCACCGCGCTGACGGAGACGTTGTCGGGCGGTCCGATTTCGAGGTCGACCCACGGTGTCCGACGGGGGAGCGTGACGCGGTTCGGTCCCGAGAACGACGGCGTGACCGTCTCGTTCCGCCGGCGTTCGACGAGGACGATCCGGCGTCGCGTGATTCCACCGCTCGGCGTACCCGCGGCCGCGACGACTCGCCCGTCGACCGTGACTCGGACGGAGCGTCCGTCGAGTATCGGGTAGCGGCTCCGGAGCGCCGCGGCGTCGAGCGACGCGACCGCTCCCCGGTCGAGGACGTTCGAGCGGTTCGTCACCGGCGACGCGTCGGCGACGATCCGGTCGGCGACCGCCGTCGCCGCGTGACGTTCGCCGGCGTCCCGGAACTCGCCGGCGAGGGCGCCGTTTGCGGCCGCGACGCCGAGGACGGTCACCGTCGTCAAGGCGAACAGCGCCGCCGCCAGCGCGGCGAGGTTCGCCTGGGCGCGGCTCGACCGGGACACCCTCCGGGAACCGTTCGACCGACGACCGCTTCCGTTCACGTCCACCACCTCGGATACTCGACTCCTCGCCGCGGAACGCCGGGACTTACGGGAGTCGGTGCCGACCTATCGGCCGTGCCCGCGGAACTGACGCCCGACTTCCCGCTCTTTCTCGGCCTGATGCTCGCGGCGATCTGCGGAGCGGTCGCCGCGCTCGTGTACGTGGTCGCCCTTCCCGGCTCGCCGGCGGTCGCGCTCGCGTACGGTTTCGGCGGCCTCGGACTCACATTCCTCGCGATGGGAGCCGTCGCCGCGGGGATCCTCCGGGCGCTGGACGGCGAGTGAGTCACGGCTCGCCCCCGTTGTGGAGCTCGACGACCAGCCCGCCGCCGCCCTTCCGGACCGTGACGACCGTCTCGGCTCCCCCTTCGGTTCGGCCCGCCACGCGGTCGACGCGAGGGGGGAGCGAAAGCCCGACTCGGCCACCGATGGCCGGGTCGGGGTGGTCGAGGACGAGCGTCCGCCCGTCGACTCGGACCGCGTAGCCGCTCCCGGCGATGGTACTCGGGAGGTCGATCGTACGGCGTACCGACACCTCCCGAGCGCTCGGCGGCACGGTTCGCTCGACCTCCTGTGCTACCGTGACGAGGACGCGGTCGGCGACTTCCCCGCCCGCTGCCGTCCGATAGTCCGGGACGACGCCGCCCAGCAGCGCAGTCGTTACCAGTCCGACGAACAGGACCACGATCCCGATCTCGAGGGTCTTGCCGACCGCGGGGGTGACGCCGCGCGCGTCGACACCGACCCCGGGCGACGACCGCGGCGTGTCGGCCCGCGTTCGGTCAGCCATTCGTCACCTCCAGTCGCATCCGGTGTTCGACGAGGTACGCCCGCCGCCGGCCGGGGAACTCGGCCACGACGCTGACGACCCCGTCCCCGTCGCGGTCGGTTCGACTGACCGTCGCGCCCCGGTCGGCGAAGTACCGCTCGAACGCCGCGGGCGCTTCGGTCTCGACGGCGACCTCGTAGCGTCCGGGACCGAGCGACCGCCGATCGTGGGTGACGTTCGTCGCGATCTCGGCGGTCACTCGCCCACCACCGACCGACGACGGGTTCGCCGAGAGGTTCGCTGCGCCGACGACCAGAACCCCGTTCGACTCCGACCCCACGACCGGCGGTGACTCGACGAACCACGCATTCTCCCCTCGGCCGCGGACGACCGCACCCGCGACGGCGGCGACGCGGCGGTCCCCGTTCTCGTAGACCAGCGCACCGATGTCGACGTTCGCGACGGTCCCGGTGGCGTCGGAGACGCGCAGCTGTCGCTCGGCGGTGTAGAGTCGTCCCCCGCCGAACCGAACGGTCGCCGTCCGGTGGCCGGTCGAGTCGACCGGTCGAACTCCGGACTGCAGGTCGGCGGCGACGCGGTCGGCGTTCGCGCGAGCGGTGTGGCTCTCGACGAGCACGCCGACGCTGGCGGTCAGGACGCCGAGCGCGACCACCGTCGCGCCGAGGAGGAGCGCGACACCGACGACGCTGGACTGGCCGCGCTTCCGGCTACGACCGGCGTGCTGTCCGCTCCGGGAGGTCATAGCATCCCCGCCCCCGCGAAGACGGCGTAGGCGATCCCGACGAGGCCGGCCGAGTGCAGCAGCGCCTCGTAGCGTCCGCGGCTCGCCATGCCGGCGAACCACCCACACGACAGCATAGTCGCCTGGGTGACCAGGTAGAACCGCCACCGTTCCCGCGCCGGCTGGACCGCGTCGGGGTCGAGCGCGAACCCGCTCGCGGACCCCTCGATGTTCGAGACCGACGCCAGTTGCGAGAAGCCGTCGAGCACGGACACGTTGACCGCGACCATGATCCCGAGGACGAGCAACCCCGTCGTCCACCCCACGGCGACGTACACCAGGAGTTCGGACCGGAGCTGCTTTCGGCGATGATAGAGTGTGCCGATTTCAGTCTGCAAGGCCTCGAAAACCTGTTCCGTGTCGCTCCCGGATTCGAGCGCGCCGACGACGAGGCCGATGGTCTGCTCGGCCATCGGCGTCCCCACGTCGTCGACGAACTTGTCGAGCGCGGCGGCCCGTACGTCGCCGTCGCCCGACCCGGCGTCGGTCGTCAGCGACAGCGAGAACGCGAGCGACTCCACGTCGGGCTGTAAGGCGCCGTGGTCGACTTCCGCCGCGACCTCGTCGACGGCCGTCGAGAACGGCTGGCCGAGAGCGACGTGCCCGGCGATGGCGTGGACGAAATCGCGGATCTCGCGGTCCTTCGCGTCGTCGATCCGCGCCCGTCGCACCGCGACGAACCCGACGGGGAGGCCGAACCCGACGTAGCTCAACAGCAGGACGTTGGCGGGCGCGTACCCCAGCGTCCAGAGAGCGACGGCGGCGGCCGCCGCGAACGGTCCGCAGACGACCGCGGCGCTGGCCGGGTTCGTCGGCGCCGACCGGATCAGGTCCGAGAGCTCACGAGGCACTTCGTAGTCGGGCATCGCGTGCTGGGCCGGCCGGAGGCTGGCGACGACGGCCGCCGCCGCGAGTCCGACCCCGAGGACGAACGCGATACTGCTGTAGATCAGCACCTCACGGATCGTCACGGTGCCAAGCGGCGTGGTGACCGTCGCCGAGAGGCCCGGGGCGAGGACGCTCATCACCGTGACGATCAGCACCGCGAGCGCGGGAAACACCAGCATGACGACGAACAGCTCGGCGAGCAACTCCAGGTAGCCCGCGACGCGGTCGTGTGTCCGCGACTGCTGGTGTGAGAGCAGCCGGCTCTCCATCCGCAGGTACTCGGCGAGCGCGTCCGTTCCCTGGTTCGCGTGTTCGCGGTACTTCAGGAGGAACGGTGCGAGCAGGTCCCGAGAGGGCGTGTCGCGAGCGACCAGTTCGAGACCGGCGTCGAGACTGCCGGTGAGCGCGGCCTCGTTGAGCGCGCGGCGGAATGCCGTCGCGGTTTCGCCGTAGGCGTGCTGGTCGGCGACGCGCCGCAGCATCGCCCGCTGGTCGCTGCTCCCGGAGGCGAGCACGCGGAGATACCGGACCGCACCGGGGAGCGTGGCCTCGATATCGGCCCGCCGTGCGTCGGCCTGCCAGCGGAGGTACAGACCGCCCGAGTGGAGGACTCCCCAGCGGGCGA
Source organism: Halosimplex pelagicum (assembly GCF_013415905.1). Lineage (GTDB taxonomy): Archaea > Halobacteriota > Halobacteria > Halobacteriales > Haloarculaceae > Halosimplex > Halosimplex pelagicum. The sequence continues at coordinate 1,764,494 of NZ_CP058909.1, forward strand.
CTGCCCCTGCCACTACACCCGCGACCAGCGCCAGTACGACCGGCGGAACGACCGGGAGCGCCACCCGGTCGAGGACCGGAACCGCGCCGTGAGCGAACTCAACGACAGCGGCCAGCGCCGACCGCGGGAGCAGTCCGACGACGAGCGCGACGAGCCCGAACGTGACCGTCGAAGCTCCCCACGAGATGCCGTATACTCGTGAGATGTAGATGTCGAAACTGGTTCCGAGGTCCGCGGCGCGGTATCTGTGGCGGTCGCGTTCGTGCCGCGCGCTGTCGGCGCGCCGGGAGAACAGCGCGTACAGCGCGCGGTCGACGAACGCGACCGTCCCGTCGGCGCCCGTCACCGTCGAGTCTTCAGTCGCCATCGGCCCCCTCCGCCGGCGTATCCTCGTCGCCGTCGGTGTGTCGGTTCCCGCGGCCGTGGTCGCCCTCCGTGTCGGGGTCGTCGAGCGTGATCGTCTCCTGGCTCGTCGCGGGGGTCGGCCGACCCGTCTGCTCGTCCGTCGCGGTTACGGTCCCCGACCGTCCGGCGGTGTGCTGTCTGATGCGTTCGACGGTCGCGGCCTCGTCGGTCTGCAGGTCGGCGAGGAACGCGAACAGGTCGTCGCCGTCGGAGACACCCTCGCGCCGTAGATACTCGACGTAGCGGTGCTTGCGGTGGAAGGCGTCCTCGACGGCGTCGACCGGTCGGTCGGTGAGCCGGGCGATCCGCTCGAACAGCTCCGTCTGGACACTGCGTTCGTCGTCGCCCAGATCCGGGTGTTCGTAGGCGAGGTCGTACTCGCCGTCGTGTGTCCGGCGAGCGACGGTGTTCCAGTAGACCGTCGTCTCCCCCTTCCGGACGACGCCGCAGGCGTCGTCGTCGCGCTCGCCGTCGTACTCCCTGAACGTTTCCTCGCCGACGAACTCGACCACCTCGCCGACGTAGCGTTCGCCGTCGACCTCTCGGGGGAAGACGAGCAGGTCGATCTCCGAGAGCAGGTACGTCGGCAGGTCCTGCTCGACGACCCGGTTGACGAGCGTCTCCACGTCGCCGGCGTGGGTGGTCCCGATGACCCCGTGACCGGTGTTGAGCACTTCGGCGAACGTCTCGAAGCTCTCGGGTGTGTTGATCTCCGCGATGAGTTCCACGTCCGGGTTCAGGTAGTTCGTCTCGGTCATCAGGTCGGCCATCGTCACCCGCTTGTACTCGTCCTGATGCTCGCGCGTGGTGAGCGAGACCCCGGTCTCGTGGGGAAGCCACACCTCTCGCGAGCCCTCGTCGATGCTGACCGGTCGGTCGCGGAAACTGACGAACGGCATGTGGGCGTTCATCAGCGTCGTCTTCCCGACGCCGGTCGGTCCGCAGAAGAGTACGACGCCGTGGTGTTCGTACAGCTGCCAGAGCATCGCGACCAGTTCGGTCGGGAGGCTGTCCCGTTCGAGCAGGTCGACGGGCGTCATCACGTCCGGCGCCTGCTTGCGGATGGAGATGTGCGGGCCGTCCTCGCTGACGGTCGGCAGCGCCACCGCACAGCGGATCGTCTCTGAGACGCCGGGCGGGCTGAGGTTGACCTTCGCGCTGGGGTTGGCGGCGTTGAGTTCGGTGCCGTCCTCCGCGGCGAGTTGCTTGACGACGTTGACGAACTCGTGTTCGTCCTCGAAGGCGAGGTTCGTCGGGATCCGTTCGGTGTGGCCCACATCGTCGCGGGGGACGACCTTGACGCGCTCGCCGACGCGGTTGGCCTCCACGTCTTCGAGGTGGTCGTCGCGGATCGGGACGGTAAGCTTGCCGTAACCGACGTAATCGCGGAGGACGTAGTAGACGAGATCGTCCAGCCGGTCGGTGGCGTAGCGGTCGTCGACCGGCGGGATGGCCAGGTCCCACTCCGCGAGGGCGCTCCGAACCCGGTAGCGGGCGGCGTCGAGCCAGGCCCGCGTGTTCCGTGCGGTGAGCCGCCGCGAGAGCAACTCGCGGGCGCGCTCGCGGACGAACGCCGCCTCGTCGTCGACGACGCCGTCCACGTCGGTCTCCCAGATGCGCTCCTTGCACTCGGCGACCAGATCGGCGTCGCCGGGCAGCAGATCCGGCTCGCGGACCGCGTACTTCGTCATCCACGAGTCCGTCCCGAGGAGGTTCTCGCGGTAGACGACGACTGGGATCTCGAAGCCGTGAAAGTCGACGGTGTGGCGGTCGAGCCGCTCGCTGGCGAAGCGGTCGAGGTAGTCCGGATCCGCCGGGAGCTCGGTCTCGGCGGGCGCGAAGTCGTCGGTGTGGACGACGACGCCGTCGCCGGCCACGTCGGCCACGTCGATCCGGTCGTCGAGCGCGTACGGCGTCAGTCGCCCGAGACACCCCAGCTCGGCCAGCGCGTGGTACTCGATCCGCCGACGAGCACCGGGCGCGACATCGATCAGACGGTCGAGAACCCGCCGGTGTTTCGGGTCGAACCCGTCGGCCATCCGTTCGACCGCGCCTTCACGCGTGCGCGGCCGTTCGAGACTCGCGTCGCCGAAGTACTCCAGCACCCGGTCGAGTCGCTCGCGGTCCGCGTCGGTGAGCCCCGGCTCGCGGACTTCGTAGTCGAAGTCCGTCGCGGTCTCGCGGATCGTGACGACGACGCCCGGCGCGACTTCGGTCTGCGAGCGCACGTCCGGCGTATACCACGCCTCGGGATCGTCGGGGGGCAGCGGCGGCGCGACCGCTCCACCGCCGCCGTCCCCCCGGTCGGCGAGTTCGAGTCGCTCGTTCGACATCTATCACCGCTTGGCCGCCCGATGTGTCTTAAACTCTTGCACACGAGCGACGTATCTCGGACGGTCGGGAGACGTGGGCAGCGGCTCACCGGAGCGATCCCGCCGGACGAACCGGGCCGCTCCCCGGCTCGGACCGGTCGCAGCGACGCGATGCGATCAGCCGCCGGTCTGACTCATCCAGTCGGGGCGTTCGACGGTCGTGGTGCCGATGTCCGTGTACCGGATACGGAGGAACTGCGTGGTCGTGTCGTCGTCGCTCTCGACCTCGTACTCGTAGTCGATCACCCGGACGACGCCGGCGTCGGCGTCGACGAGCACGTCCATCCGTAGGTCCGATACCGACCCGCCGAAGTACGACCGGTTGACGACGGCGTCGGCGTCCGCAGCGGTGTACCGCTGGAGGGTCTCGCCGTCAACCGTTTCGGTGCCCGCGCGGGTGAGCCGGACGGCGTGGAGGAGCCCCTCCGAAACCGGGTTGTCGCGGTCGGCCGTGTTCGTTGACTGTGAGATCCGGCTCTGTCCCTGGAACGTCGTCCGGGAGTAGGTGGTGTCCGAGGACGGCGGGTGGTACAGCTCGATCGGGATCGACTCGCCCGACCCGGAGATCGTCCCGTTCGCGTATCTCGCACCGGTCGACAGGTCCATCTTCATCGTCCAGTTGACGACAGGGGGCTGTCCCTCACTCTCGCCCGACATCTGTCCCGAGGTGGTGACCGAGATCCCGCGCATCTCGGCGGTGAACGACCCCGCCGACTGGAGGCGCTGGGACCAGCCGGACACGAACGAATCCGAGAGGGTCTCGCCCGGCCCCTGTGAACCCTCGGTCGCCGTCACGTCACTGTCGGTCGCCGTCGGGTCGCTGTCGGTCGGCGTGCCGTCGCTGTCGGCCGGGGTCTCGGTACCTGATTCGCCGTCGGCCGTCGTCCCGGTGGCAGGTTCGCCGGGGGTCGGGGTATCGGCGTCCGCCGCGGGGCCGGACGGCTCCGGAGACGCGGTGGCTCCGTCGGTTCCGCCGCCCCCACCGCAGCCGGCGAGGGCGACGAGCAGTACTACGCTCGCGACACCGAGTGCGCGTCCGTCGATCGCAGATGGTCTGAACAGCATCGGTTTCCCGAGTTCGGATCGACGATCGGCGGCCGTATATCGGGAGTCTAGAGAGCTAGGCCGACCGCGGTGAGTGCGGGACGGGCCGGGAACTCCGGTCGCGGGAGACGACCACGGTACGGACGCGCACGTCGGGCGTCCCGTCGCAGGTCACGGCGGGATGGCGGTCGGGGCCGGTCGTGGTCGTCGGTCGTTCGAACGCCGGCGTTCGCGGTCGTCGGCCGCCGTCTAGAGAGCTAGCCTCGCAACTCAACGGCAGCGGCGGGGAACGTGGGAGCGATGACACAGGACAACGACGGGACGGGATACGGTGACGACGCGACGGGATCGACGAGCGGAACGCGCCGGCAGTACCTCGCGACGGTCGGGGCGGGGACCGCGGCCCTCCTCGCCGGCTGTCGTGGCGGTGGTGGCACTGGGCCCGCTACGGCCGGTGGCGACGACCCCACCGCGACTGACGCCGCCGCGACGGCGACCGACGCTACCGGAACGGCCAGTGCGACGGCACTGCCGGCGGTCCCGTCGGGCCCGTGCCAGCAGCCGCCCACCGGAAGTACCACCGCCTACGAGGGGCCGCCCCAGATCACCGAGGACACGACGATCGGGACCGACGCGGACGTGGTCGAGATCGACACTCTGCTCGGCGTCAGGGCCGGCGCCACGCTCACCGTCGAGTCGGGGACCACGCTCTCGTTCGCGCAGGGGGGGTCGCTGACGGTCGGGGGGACGCTCTCGGCCTCGGGGACCTGTTCGGCGCCGATCTTCTTCACCGGGCGCTCGGACGCGAGAGGGGTCTGGGGCGGGATCACGTTCACCGGCGAGGGGAGCGGGACGCTCGATCACGTCCTCGTCGAGAACGCCGGCTCCGAGGACGGTGCCGGCGTCGAGATACGGAGCACCGGGCCCGTCGCCGTCACGAACTCCGAGATCCGGGGGAGCCGGAACTTCGGGGTGTCGGTCGAGCAGGACGCCCGCCTCGAGACGTTCGGCGGCAACGGGATCACGGGCAACGCCGAGCCGATCGAGGTCACGGCGAGCAACGTCGACGCGATCGCCGGCGACAACGCGCTGACCGGCAACGACACCGACCGGGTGTTCGTGTGGGCCTCGATCGACTACGTGATCCCGGAGGGTGAACAACACACCTGGGCGGATCCGGGCGTTCCGCTGTACCTGAAGCAGAACCGACACACCTTCGGAGTCGAGGGCGACCTGACGCTCGAACCGGGGATCGAACTGCGGGTGGCCCAGGGCAACGGCATCTTCGTCACCGGGTCGCTGAACGCGGCGATCCCCGAGGGCGACCTCCCCGCCGAGGGGGCCGTCGAGAGCCCGCCCGCGAACGCGGTCACGATCCGCGGCGCCCAGGCCACCCCGGGCTACTGGGAGGGCCTGATGTACTCCGAGACGAAGGACGCGAACAACGTCCTCCGGGGAGTCGTCGTGCGCCACGCCGGGGGCGAACCCGGCGGCCGCGGGATCTACCAGGAACCGGCGGGCGTGAGCGTGCTGACCGGCTCCCGGCTCACCGTCGACGGGGCGCTCATCGAGGACAACGACGGCTACGGCCTGTTCGTCAACAAGGAAAACGAGCTCCAGGGGGTCGAACGAACGCGCATCCGGAACAACGTCGACCCGGCACAGGTGTTTTTCACGACCGTTCCCGCGCTGGGGACCACCTCGAGCTACACCGGTAACGACACTGACCGGATCGAGGTGATCAACCCGACCAACGCGATCGAAACGTCGCTGACGGTCCCCGCGATCGACGCCCCCTACCGGTTCTCGCTGAGCGAGGTGGGATCACTGGTCCAGATCGCGGCCGATGTCGCGGTCGCCGACGGCACCGAGATCCACTTCGGACAGGGCGCCGGCATCGACGTGATCGACGGCGGGTCGCTCGCGATCGAGGGCAGCGAAACGGGCGACGGCGGCCGGTCGACGGTGTTGCGCGGTGAGGAGGCGACCCCGGGCTTCTGGAAGGGGATCCGCTACTTCGACACGCGGAGCCAGGACAACGTCGTCGACGGCGCGGAGATCCGTCACACCGGCGCCTCGGACTGGGCGAACATCGAATCGCCGTCGAAGGCGGCCGTGGCGGCCGCGGTCGCGGCGGAAGCGACGGTCCGCAACTGCCTGATCGCCGAGTTCGACGGCGTCGCGTTCAAAGCCTCGGGGAACCGCCCGTCCGCGGGCGACCAGACGTCGACGATCACGACCTCGAACAACGTCGTCCGGTAACAGACCGTCCGGGTGCGCGCGGAGACCGCTCTCCGGACGGATCCAGACGACCCTCTCCGGACGGATCCAGACAACCAGCCGGAAATTTTTTGGCTATGACTGGTCGATAAACGGGCACGTAGATTGATGGGTTCCAGCGTCGGGTTGGGGGCTGGGCGAACCGTCGGTCAGTGGGGCAGCGACCTCGTGATAGGGCCGGCGCCGCTCCACCTCACGCTGCTCGCGGTCTCGGCCGTCCTGACGACGGCGCTCGGTCTCTACGCGTTCCGCAACCGCGCGGAACCGGGTGCGACGGCGTTCGTCGTCCTCATGGCGGTGCTGGCCAACTGGTCGGTCAGCTACGGGATCGGGCTGTTGACCACCGGCGAGTCGTGGCGCGTGTTCTGGATGCGGATGGTGTGGATCTCCACCGGGACGATCGAGGTGTGGCTGTTGCTGTTCGCGCTGGCGTACACCGGCCACGACGAGTTCGTCACCCGCCGGACGGTCGCCGGCCTGCTCGTCTTCCCCGCCGTCGTGATCGCCGCCACCTGGACCAACCACTGGCACCACCTCTTCTGGACCGACCACAACTTCGTCGTCCGGAACGGCATGGTGATCGAGCACCCCGGCTGGGGCCCGCTGTTCTGGGCGGAGGTCGTCCACACGTACCTCCTCGTCGCCGTCGCGGCCGCCCTGTTGCTCCGGCTCATCTACCAGTCGGACTACCTCTACACCGACCAGTCCGCGCTCCTGCTCGTGGGTATCGCCGTCCCGTTCGTCACGAGCGTCGTCGACGTGTTCGCGCTGACCAACGCCCCCGCCATCGACCCGACGCCGTACGCCTTCACGATCACCGGCTTCGCGTTCGCCTACGCGCTCTTTCGGCGCCAGCTGTTCGACCTCGTCCCCGCGACCCGCCAGCTGGGCCGCGACGCCGCTATCAGACAGCTCGACGCCGGCGTCGTCATCGTCGACAACGCCAACCGGATCGTCTACTGCAACGAGGCCGCCGAGGAGGTGCTCGACTGCGACGCCGCCGACGCCGTCGGCCGGGACGTGGAACTGCTCGTCGACGAGTCGCGGCTGGACTTCGACACCGAGGACGCGCTGGCGGAGGTCGAACGCTACGGCAACGTCTACGAGATCCGCACCTCGCCGATCACCGACCGCAACGGCCGCCGCATCGGCAACACGCTCGTCGTCCACGACGTGACCGCCCGCAAGCGTCGGGTGCGCCAGCTCGCCGACCACCGCGACGAGCTGTCGACGCTGAACGACCTCAACGCGGTGATCCGCGGCGTCAACCAGGCGCTGGTCTCGGCGGTCGGCCGCGAGGAGATCGAGCGGACCGTCTGCGAGCGAGTCGCCGACGCCGACCTCTACGAGCGGGTCGTGGTCGCGGACCTCGCGACCTGGCGGGGCGAGGCCGACCGGTGGACCGTCGCCGGTGACGAGGAGACCAGCCCGAGCCCGCCGGCTATCGACGACACGGGCTTTCGGCGCACCGACGGCGGCCAGCGAGGCAATGGGGCGGCCCAGGCGACCGACGGCGAGGCGACCCAGACGACCGACGGCGAGACGGCCCAGGCGACCGACGGTGAGGCGATCCGGCCGCTCGTCCCCGGCGTCGACGACGGGGAGGGGACGTGGACCGTCGTCCCGCTGGTCTACGGGCGGACCGTCTACGGCGCGCTGGGGCTGTACACCGAGCGGTCGACGGTGAGCGACCGCGAGCGGTCGATCCTCGGCGAACTCGGCGAGACGATCGGCCACGCCATCAACGCCGTCGAGACCCAGCAGCTCCTCTCGGCGGAGTCGCTGGTCGAGATCGAGTTGGCGTGTCGCGACGGGAGCGACCCGCTCGTGGCGGTCACGACGACCGTTCCGTGTCGGGTCGAACTGGAGGGGGTGATCCCCTCCAGTGAGGAGGGGCCAGTGGCGTACCTCCGCGTCAGCGACAGCGAGGTCGGGGTCGTCAGCGACGCGTTCGCGGACGTGACGGACGATAGCGTGCGGATCGTTAGCGAAACGGCCGACGGCGACTCCGGCGGCCTCCTCGAGTGGCAGCTGACTGGCGACGCGCCGCTGGGGGCGCTGGTCGACCACGGCGCACACGTCCACAGCGTCGGGTTCGTCGACGACGCGGTCCACTACGAGTTCGATATCGCGTCCGGCACGGACGCCAGGGTCCTCGTCGACCACCTCCGGAACCGCTTCGAGGACATCCAGGTCCTCAGTAAACGGGAGAAGTCGGCCTCGGTCGAAGTGAACGAGGTCCTGCCCCAGGAGCCGTTCGAGGACATCACGGACCGCCAGGAGGAGGTCCTGCGGGCGGCCTACCAGTCGGGCTACTTCGAGTGGCCGCGGGACTCGAACGCCGAAGAGGTGGCCGACGCGCTCGGGATCTCGTCGCCGACGCTCCACTCCCATCTCCGGAAAGCGGAACAGTCGGTGCTGAGTGACCTGTTCGAGCGATCCGGACGGGACGCGGACGAGTCCGAGTCGTAGGCGCCCGACCGGAAGCGGTCGGGGGAAGCGTTCCGATCTAGACCAGCTGGATCGTGTTCCCGTTCGAGGTGACGTGCAGGTCCTCGTCCAGCTCGTACCCCTGGCTCGTCGCCAGATCGACGTAGCCGGAGTACCCCGCCATGTCCTGGTGGGCGGGGATGAGGTGCTCGGGCTGGAGCGCGTCGAGCATCTCGTAGTGGCCCTCCCGCGAGAGGTGGCCCGAGACGTGGACGTCGTCGTAGATGCGGGCGCCCTGCATCCCGAGCAGCTGCTCGGACTGGTAGCGCTGGCCCTCGTTGGTGGGCTCGGGGATGATCCCCGCCGAGAAGATGACCTTGTCGCCCCTGTCCAGTTCGTAGGGGGTCTCGCCGCGGCCCATGCGGGTGAGCATGGCGCGGGGCTCGCCCTGGTGGCCGGTCACGACGGGGAGGAAGTTCTCCTTGCCCTCGTTCATGATCCGCTCGAACGTGCGGTCGACGGACTGGCGGTGGCCGTACATCCCCAGGTCGTCGGGGAACTCCACGGCGCCGATGCGCTCGGCCGTGCCGGAGTACTTCTCCATCGAGCGGCCCAGCAGGACGGGCTGGCGGCCGATCTCCTCGGCGAACTCGACGAGGCTCACGACGCGGGCGATGTGGCTGGCGAACGTCGTCGCGACGATGCCGCCCTCGTAGTCCTCCAGGCTCAGCATGAGGTCGCGCAGTTCGCTGCGGGCGACGGCCTCGCTGGGCGTGCGGCCCTTCTTGTTGGCGTTGGTGCAGTCCTCGATGTAACAGAGGACGCCCTCGCGGCCGATCTCGCGGAACCGATCCATGTCGATCGGGTCGCCGATCACGGGGGTGTGGTCCATGCGCTTGTCGAGCCCGTAGACGACGGCGCCCTCGGGGGTGTGCAGGACCGGGTTGATCGCGTCGATGGTGGAGTGGGTGACGTTGACGAACTCCATCTCGACCTCGTCGCCGATGGACATCGTCTCGCCGGCCTCCATCTCGACGAGGTCGTTCTGCACGTGGAACTTGCCCTCGTCGTCGATCTCCTCGCGGACGAGTTCGAGCGTGAACGGCGTCGCGACGATGGGCGCGTCGTAGCGGTGTGCGAGCTTGGCGATCGCGCCGATGTGGTCGAGGTGGCCGTGGGTCGGGACGATGGCCCGGACGGTGCCGTCGATGTCGGACATGACGCGGTCGTCGGGGATGGCGTCCATGTCGATTAGGTCCAGGCTGTGCATCCGCTCGGTCTGGACGTCGTCGTGGATCAGTACCTTCGAGAGATTGAGGCCCATGTCGAAGACGACGATGTCGTCTCCGGCACGGACGGCCGTCATCTGACGGCCGACTTCCTCGTAGCCGCCGATAGTTGCGATTTCGATTTCCATAGTGGGGTCCGATCGGAGCGATCCCAGAACCCATCTCAGAGTCCGCCCGCGAAGGAGAGCAGGCCGTCCGGACGCCGTCGACAGCGACACAGAATGATCGCGACGGGACCGGTCCGGCCTTCCCGGGGACAACGCGTCTCGGTTACGTCAGCATCCGCGACCACGGCGTAAATAGTTCCCGGAACGAGAAGCGCAGTCGAGCGTCGACGGGCGCTGCAGTCGGGATCCGAGCGCGGCGAACGCTACGGCCCGGTCGCGTCTTCGCGTCCGATACCGTTCGAGAGGCCCGCGGACGGAGCCGCGGTGACGTGGAACCTCGAAACGCTGCGGACGCAACGCGGGCGTCCCGTTACGCTTCCTCGGAGGTGTCTTTGATGTCTTCCAGTCGGTCGACCAGGTCGTCGGTCGAGGCGTCGGTTTCGAACGTGACCTCCCCTTCGTGGTCGTTTTCGTGGACCGTCACGCCCTCGCTGTCGTCCTCGTCGGCGTCCACGTTCTGGTTCTGCTGCTCGGATTCGTCGTAGCTCCCAAAACCCATATCGATCGGATCCGCGTCCACGAACTAAAACCGACCGGTACTACGCGGGGCGAGACCGTCGATAGCTGTCAGACAGTCGATCTGGTCGCCGGACGGTACATCAGTTCCAGCGCGTCGTCGGATCCCCTCGTGACCCAGAGGACGCCGTCAACCTGTTCGGCGAGCGCCCGCATCGTCGCGTCGTCGTGCGCGGTCTCGTCGACCCCGAGGAGGGTGAGTCCGGTTTCGGTCCGGATCCCCGAGACCTGCTGTAGTACCGTACAGACCTGATCGGTCGCGACCGCTTCGAGTATCGGCGTGAGCGACCGCACGACGAGATGGCGGTCGCCGTCCGCCGGCCGCCCCTCCCCGGACAGTTCGGTCAGCGCCACCACCAGCCGTTCCAGGTCGCTGGACGAGGGCGTGAACACCGTCGGAACGTCCCCGTAGCGCGACGCGACCGACTGCTGTTTCGACACCGTGTCGACGACGCCGAGCGACGGCCGGGCTCCCTCCTCGAAGACCGCCCGAGCGCGCTCGACGGTCGTCTCGGCGCTCTCGGTCGTCGTGACGACCAGCGCCGTATCGTCGCCGTCGGCGAACGCCGAGAGGACCTGAAGGGACGGCACAGACGGCGCGGGATCGCCTACGGTGGCCACGAGGACCGTCGAGCCGGGAGCGACCCCCTCCGGGACCGCGTCGACTTCGGGCGCCGCGGGGTCGCGCTCCGGGTCTGAGCGGTCGGTCACCGGTTAGCCCTCTCCCCGCGGGCGAGTCCCGCTCGATCGGCCCGCCAGTTGCGCGACGGTCTGTCGCGGGTAGTACCGGGCGCCACACGACGGGCACTCGGCGACGCGGACGCTCCCGCGCCACCCGGTCTCGACGGGGAGATCCGCCGTGAACACGACGCGTTCGGCGAGTTCTGTGCCACACTCGGAACAGGGGATATCTATCTCTCTCATGGTGGATGCGTACTCGGTCCCGTCGCGGAGACCCAGCGTCACCACCACAGGTCGACATCCGGCACGGCGCATCTCAGAGCAGTGCCATCGAAGGACGCCTCCCGTGGGGCGGCGAACCGATGGGCGAACGGAGAAAGACGGGACGAGGCCGTCAGTACGAGAGCGATACACCGGGTCGGAACAAATACGTTTCGCTCGACAGGCCGGGAGAGGGGCCGCTCCGATGACCCCACCGCGTCCTCTCGGGTCCGCCGACCGGTCCGGGAGCGGCGACGGTATATTCAGGAGTTCGACAGATAGCCAAACCACTAAACGACGGGGGCGAGAAGCGACGGCCGTCACGAGCCCACCTCGTCGGGGGACCTGTGCATCGGCCCGGGCAGCGATGCCCGATGAAGCCATCCGGCCGAGGGCGTGCATCGCTGCCTCCCGACGCCAGTCCCCCTGCGACTGGTCGACGGTGGGCCCCACGCGAGCCATACGTGGGAACGACTGCCAGCGAGGTCTCATCGGGCAGCTGCGGCCCGGACCTCGACCTGCTTCGGTCTCAGCCCCGTATCGATAGCTCGACCTCGGGGAGACACGTCGGCGACCGACAGCCGGCGAGCGTCGACCAGACGGTCGACCGGATCTCGCCGTCGAACAGCCCGACCTGAGTGGCCGAGGAGTTGCAGTCGAAGAACCGGCACGGCACTTTCAGCGTCTGCTCGGCGCCCGCGTCGGGGACGCCGACGGTGACGAGATACGGCGACGGCTCCAGCAGCGACACCCGCACCGCGGCGTCGTCGGGGATCGCGAACGACCGATCGAGCGGTCGCGTCTCCGTCGCGTAGTCGTGGATGTCGACGACCGTCTCGTCGTGGCTGGCGGCGTTCCAGACGGCCACGTCGTGGGGGCGGAACGCCTCGGGGACGCCCTCGCGACTCCCGACTTCGACCGTCCGGTACGTCTCCGTCGGGTCGAACGCGTCCAGATCGCCGGTACCCATCGGGTACTCGCCGGGCGTCTCCGGCAGGTCGGTGGCCGGTTCGCCGGCGGGCCCGTCGGAACGCGACCCGAGCGGTCCCGAGGGACAGCCGGCAGCGGTGACCGAGAGGGCCGACCCGAGACCGGCGAGGACCTGGCGACGGTTCACGGCCGGCGTGTCGCGGGCCAGGCGGAACTGTCTTTCCCCGGTGGCCGGCGCTGGTCTCCGGTCTCCGAAGACCGCGGCCCGAGACGACCGAGACGGGTCGGTGTGCCAGCTGGTGGGAACGAGCGGTACACCCAAATCCCTCGACAGCGGTCGTACGCCCATGACCGGAGAGACACTCTACGACCGACTCGGCGGGCGCGAGGGGATCGAGGCGGTCGTCGACGAGTTCTACGATCGACTGCTCGACGACGACGAACTCGGGCCGTTCTTCGAAGACGCGGACATCGAGATGCTGCGGCGGACCCAGGCGGACTTCCTCTGCGAGGCCGCGGGCGGGCCGGAGACGTACGACGCGGCGCCGGTTCGGGAGGCCCACCTCCACGTCCCGTTCACCGAGGCGCACATCCAGCGAGCGATCGACGTGCTGGAAGCGACGCTCGCGTCGTTCGACGTACACGACGAGGACGCCGACGAGGTGGTCCAGGCGATCGCGGCCTACGAGGCAGACTTGCTGGCGACGCCGGCCGACGACGAGGACTGAGCGGGGCGCTCGTACTCACGGGTGCGGTCGGCCGCACCGTCGTCGGTTCCGTGGGCGCCGTCGTCGGTTTCGCGAGCGCGGCGAGTCAGTCGTCGGGGTGCCGGGCGAGACGCGTCTCGACTTCCCGGACCGGTCGGATAGCGGTCTCGCCGGGGTCGGCCCGGCGGATCGCGGTCTCGCTGTCGTCGACCCGCCGGATGGCCGTCGCGGACGGCCGGCTCGGCGCGGGGATACCCCGCAGTCGGTGGTCCGCGGCGGCGTGCCGTGAGCGGTCGTCCGGGTCGATGCGCCGGTCGCAGTCGAGACAGTACCAGCGGTCGGTCATGGCGATCGGTGGTCGGGTTCTGGTCGGGTCCGGTGCGATCGGTCGCTCGCCGTCATCTGCGGTCGCTCGGCGGTCGTCCGTCGGCGCTACCAGTCACGAGCGGTCGCTCCCGGTCGCGCGGACGCCGCTCGATGGTTACCCGGTGTTCGACGCCCTGTTCGCGTCTGTGGGCGCGTTCCGCCGACAGCGCCGCGGCGACCGTGGGCGCCTCGGCGGTGAACGAGCACGTCTCGCAGTCGACGCTGAACCGCGCCATCGCTCCGGTCAGTCGCTCCCGACCGCCGACCGCGACAGGTCGGCGATCCGACCGGGGGCGGTCGGTTCGGACGATTCGCCGGCGAACTCGACGGCGAACCCCTCCTCGCCCATCGTCACGACGGCGCCGTCGAAGCGCAGCTCGTAGACGTTCTTGGGCCGGCAGTCCTCCGGTAGCCGGTTTTTCTCCGCGACGAGGTCGGCCTCCTGGAGCCGGTTGACCTTCCGGTAGGCCGTCGACAGCGGGATGTCACACTCCTCGGACAGCTCCGGGATGGTCTTGGCCTCCGTGCGGACGGCGTCGAGGATCGTCTTGCAGTCCTCGTCACCCACCGCGTCCAGAAACGCCCGGTCTCTACCCTCTGACATCTGTATCTAGCGTTTCTCCGCCGGGAGCCATAGCCGGTGGACCTAGTCGACTAGTGACGAGAATTCGACGGCTGTCGGTAAACGCTAGTCAACTAGCGTTCGAGTCGTGTCACGTCCGGCGTGGTCGCGTCCTCGGCGTCGACGAGGAGTTCGAGGACCTTCCTGGTGCCCTCGCGGACGTGGCGGTAGAACGTGGGCGAGGCGACGTCGAGCACGTCGGCGAGTTCCTCGCCGGTGGAGTGGCGGGGCGAGGCGAAGAAGCCGGCGTGGTAGGCGAGCGCGAGCGCCTCGCGCTGGCGGTCGGTCAGGCGCTCCTCGACGGCGGTCCGGGTCAGCTCGACGGTCCGCACGTCGCGGTCGCGGGTCCGCTTGGCGGCGAAGACGGTGTCCTCGCCGGCGGCCTCGACCGCGGTGATGAGCGTCTCCACGTCCGAGCGGGGCGCGGTCTCGCAGCGGACCGTCGCGACCTCGCCGGTCGTCTCGAAGGCGCGGACGGTCGCGCCGTGCTCGACCAGCGCGGCGACGGGGTCGGCCCCGCCGGTCACCTCGACGACGCCCGTCTCGCCGTGGGCCTCGACCACCCGGGCTCCGGCCACGTCGTCGCGCTCGGCGAGCGCCTCGGCCACCGCTTCGGGTCGAGCGCCGTCGACGGCGACGTAGGCGACGTACCCCGCCGCGGCCGGCGCGACGCCGTCCAGCGAGAGCCGACAGCCCAGCTCGCCCGCGACGCTCGCGGTCGGCGAGTCGCGGGCGCCGACCTCGAACTCCAGTTCGACGACCGTGTCGGTGTGGAGCAGCTGCCGGTTCTCGGCGGCGTTGATGGCGTGACCGACCCGCTCGCCGAGCTCGGCGAGCAGTCCCCGCTCGTACTCGTCGAAGGCGTCGGGTCGCGCCGAGTAGACGGTGACGACGCCGAGCACGGAGTCCCCGTAGACCGCGGGGACCACCGCCTGGGACTGGAACCCGTGGGCCAGCGCGCGCTCGCGGCGCGGTCCGCCGCTGGGCGCCGTCGTGAGGTCCCGGACGGCCTGGACCTCGCCGTCGGCGACCGCGCGGCGGTAGAGGTCGTCCTCGCCGGCGTTCCCGACTCCGTCGCCCCCGCCCGCAGCGTCTCCGGGTCCGTCGGTCGCGAGCGCCGGGTCCAGCCCTTCGACGAACTCGTCGTCGACGCCGGCCCACTCGCGGGGCGCGATCTCGTCGGCGGCGGCGTTGTGGTCGCCGATCCACGCCGCGAGGTACGCCTCGGAGGCGGCCAGCCCCTCGCAGACGCCGCGGTCGACGGCCTCGCGGGTGTCCGCGCGCGCGAGTTCGCGGTTGATCGGTCGCAGGCTCTCGATGATCTGTTTGATCCGCCGCAGGGAGTTGCGCTGGCTGCGCAGTTCCCGCTCGCGGCGCTTCTGGTCGGTGATCTCGTCGTTGACGGCGACGAACCGCTCGATGTCCCCCGAGCCGTCGACGATCGGCGCGATCGTCTGGTTGACGACGTAGGGCTTGCCGGACTTGCGCCGGTTGCGCACCTCGCCGGTCCACACCTCGCCGTCGAAGATCGTCTCCCAGAGGTCGGCGAAGAAGGCGTCGTCGTGCTCGCCGGAGTTGAGGATCGAGGGGTCGGCCCCGACCGCCTCGTCGGCGCCGTAGCCGGTGACCCGCTCGAAGGTCGGGTTGACGTACTCGATGGTGCCGTCGGTGTCGGTGACGTACACCGAGTGGCCGGCCTGCTCGACGGCCTTCCGGAAGGTGCGCAGGTCCTCCTCGGCGCGCTTGCGGGCCACCAGCGCGCCGAGGTCGGCCGCCACGTCGGTGACGGCCTCGACCAGTTCCTCGTCGGCGGCCCGCCGTTCCCGCAGGAAGAAGATCAGCACGGCCACGACGCCGTCGTCGGTCTCGATGGGGACGCCCAGCGCCGCCTGGAGTCCCACCTCGTCGGCCAGCGCCGTCCGGTGGAACACCGACGCCGGCTCGGCGGCGGCGTCCGGGATCCACTCGGCGGACGCGCTCGCCCACACCCGCCCGGGCAGCCCCTCCCCGGCGTCGAAGGTCACGTCGCGGCTGGCCCGCAGGAACGGCTCCAGCCGCTCGGACTCGGCGTGGCCCACGAGGTGTTCGAGGGCGGCCCCGTCGGCGGCGGGCACCCACGCCTCCCCGTAGGCCCATCGCGTGCGCGCGCAGACCGCTTCGAGGGTGGTCTCGACGCCCTCGCGGAAGCCGTCGGCGTCGGCGATGGCGTGGTTGACCGTCGCCAGCAGCTCGCGCTCGTCGGCCAGCCGCTTGCGGTCGGTCCGGTCGCGCAGCCGCAGGTCGAACCCCGCGACGCCCCCGTCGGCGTCCCGGCGAGGCGCGACCGAGACGGTCGCCCAGAAGTCGCTCCCGTCCCGGCGCAGCCGCCACCCCTCCGTCTCGGTCGCCCCGTCGGTCCGCGCGGTGGCGAGCGTCTCGGCGGGGTCGGCCGCGGCGTCGTCGGGGTACAGAAGCGACAGGTCCGAACCGACCGCCTCGGCGGCCGACCACTCCGTCAGCGCCGCCGCGCCCGCGCTCCAGCCCGCGATCCGGCCGTCGGCGTCGAGCGCGACGCGGGCGACGCCGTCGTCGGGCGGCGACTCCCGCTCGCGCTCGCCCCGCGTGAGCGTCACCACGACCCGCCCGCCGTCGGCGGGGCTGACCGTCGCGGCGACGCCGCCGTCGGTGGTCCCGGTGGTCTCGTCCGCACCGATGGTCTCGTCGGCGCTGCCGTTCCCGTCCGCGTCCGGCGCGGGCCACGCGACCGTCCGCTCGGCGCCGCCGTCGGCGACCGCCGCGACCGCGTCGACCGCGCGGTCGGGGAGGACCGTCTCGACGGATTCACCCGTCAGATCGGCCGGTTCGCGCCCGAGGTGTCGCTCGACGCTCGCGCTGGCGAACGAGACCCGCTCGTCCTCGACGACGAGGACGCCGGCCGCGGTCGCGCTCGCGACGGCGTCGAGTGTCGCCCGCGCGTCCGCGCCGTCGACCGCGTCCCCGCCCCGGTTCGTTTCGCCCGTCTCCGACTGCGACCCGTTGCCCGTCACGTTGGCGGGAACTACGTCGCGAGCGCGCAAAAGCGTACTCCACGGGCTCGACGGCGTCGGGACGGGCGAGACCAGTGTTCTCAGCGAGCTGTAACTACCGAAACCAACGTACGCCGGTGGGGGGTACGACCGAACGGGGCGACTCCGATGACACACCACCCCGACCACGACGTCGAACTGTACCGCGACGACGGGACCTACCGGGTCTTCGTCGACCTGCCGGGGTTCGACCCCGAGGACATCGAGGTGACGTGGGTCCACCACCGGCTGACGGTCTCGGCGCGGCGGACCGGCGGCCCCGGGAGTTCGCGCGTCTTCGACCACCAGGTGAACGTCCCGCGGGCGGTGGACGACGACGGCATCACCGCGACCTACCGGGAGGGCGTCCTCGACGTCGAACTCCCGGTCGACCGCGGGGCGGACCCGCCCGGTCGACGGATCGAGATCGAAGAGTAGGGAGCGGTCGGGTGGTTCGGGCGGCGGTCCGGCGGGCGGACCGCGACCGCGAGTCGGACTCCGAGAACGAGCGGCGACCGCCGGGCTAGACGACGGTGAACTGGTCGGCGACCTTCGTCTCGACGGTCTCGTCGTCGGCCTCGACGCTGACCTCGTAGCGGTAGGTCCCCCGTTCGGTGTCGGCGTCGGTGGCGATCTTCGACCCCCAGGTGTCCGACGAGTAGGCCTCGTGGTCGCCCTGCCAGTTCAGTTCGAGCGGGCCGTACTCGGCGTCGGGGAACTCGACGCGCACGGCGTCGACGGCGTCGTCGCCGAGCGGGTCGCCCGTCTCGGGGTCGTAGAGGGCGACGTGGAGGCCGACCTCCATCCCGGCGGCGAACCGGCCGAGGCTGGCACAGGAGGTGGTCGTCGGCGGGGGCGTCGGCGTCGGGGTCGGCGTGGGGGTGGGCGTCTCGGTCTCCCCGTCCCCGTCCCCGTCCGGCGTCGCCGCGGGGTCGTCGGTGCCGTCGCCGGAGTCGGGCGTCGGGGTCGCCGGGCCGACGGGGTCGTCGGTGGTGGTGGTCTCGGTGGTGACCGTCGGCGTGTCGGTGTCGTCGTCGCCGGTGCCGGGGTCGGTGATGTACTGACAGCCGGAGACACTCGCCGTGGCCCAGGTCGCCGCGCCCGCCGCCATGAGTCGCCGTCTCGTCACTCGCCCGTCGCCCGCCGAGTCGGACCGGTCGCTCTCGGCTGGCGGTTCGTCCTGTTCGCCCGCGCGACCGCCGCGGTCGGCGCCGGAGGTGTCTTCAGCCATCTCGCTAGGGTCTTCGGGGAGTTCGGGGAAAACGGCGGGCGTCTCTCCCAGCGAGTTAGAACTACGGGGAGGGTTTTGTCGACACCTCGTGGAGTTGCGTGTGTAATGAGCCGCGACAGCAGCTACTCGACCGAGGAGGAATCGCCCACCGGCCCGGACGAACCCGAGGACGGGGCGACCCGCAGGCGCGTGCTCGCGGGCGGCGCCGCCAGCTGGGCCACCGTCGCGCTCGCCGGCTGTCCCGGCGGCGACGCCGAGACGGACACCGCCGAGCCGGCGGCCACCGACACGGCAACGCCGACGGACACGCCGACGCCGACGGCGACGCCCGAGCCCGAGCCGGAGAACTACGTCGTGACCGCCGAGACCGGGACGGGTGAAGTCCCCGAGGGCGCGGCCTTTGCCTCCGCGTGCTCGGCGACGCGGCGGTTCGTCCCCGGGATGCTCGCGGTGTTCTACGTGGGCATCTACGACCCCGAGACGGGCGAGCAGCTCACCGACGAAGACCTCGACAGCGTCGCCGTGAACGTCGACGGCGGCGACACGGTCGAGCTGGCCTGGGCGGGCGACGACGAGGAGAACCCCGCCGAGGAGTGGGCCGGCTCCTGGCAGCTCCCCGACGACATCTCGACGGGGACCTACGCGTACACGGTGGAGGTCACCGACGGCGACGCGAACTTCCGGGCGGTCGGCATCCTCGAGGACGCCATCGAGGTCATCGAGTACTCCAACCCGACGAACTACGTCGTCACGACCGAGACGTTCTGGAACGGCGCGCCGGTGGAGTCGGCGGGCGGCTTCGTCGGCGGCTGCGTCCCCGAGCGGCAGTTCAGCCCGGAGATGGACGTGACCTTCTCGATCGGCATCTACGACGGGTCCAGCGGCGACCTCGTCGGCGGCGACGCCCTCGACTCCGTCACGGTGGAGTCGACCGACGGCGCCTTCGACCCCGTCGAGCTGTCCTGGCAGGAGAGCGGCGAGGAGACGACCGCGCAGTGGACCGGCACGCTGGAGACCGAGGCGCTCGACCCCGGCAGCTACGGCTACGAGGTGGTGGTCACCGACGGCGAGGCGAACTTCTACGACGTGGGGATCGCCTCGAACCAGTTCACGATCATCGAAGTGTAGCGGCGGCGCAGCCCCGCGGTTTCCCACCAATGAACCAGCCCGATAACTCGCGATCCGAGGAACCGACCGGCGACGACGCCGAGCAGCGCCCCGCGGAGCGCCCGGACGAGCGGGCCGACGACGGCGGAGCGCCCGCGGCCGAGGACGACGGCGTCGAGCGTCTGGAGTTCGCCGACGCCGTCTACGTCGACGCCGAGCCCGGCGAGCTGTGGGACCACCTCTCGGACCCGGCGACGCTCACGGAGTGCGTGCCCGGCGCCGACGCCGTCGAGCGCCTCTCCGAGCGGCGCTACTCGGTCGAGATCACGCGGGGGGTGAGCCGCCTCACCGTCTCGCTGTCGGGCGAGGCCGAGTTCGTCGAGATGGACCCGCCGGACCACGTCGTCACGAGCGCGAGCGCCTTCGACTCGACGACCGGCAGCGAGTTCGACGTGCTCGCGGCCATGGAGATCCAGGACGGCGACCGCCACGCCTCGAAACTGGCCTACACCGCCGAGGTGACCTACAGCGGCGGGGCCGCCACGCTCAACCCGTCGGTACTGGCTCCCATCGTCGAACGGGACATCGACACCTACTTCGCGAACCTCACGGCGGCCATCGAGGGCGACGACTGAGCGGCGCCGCGCCCGCGAGGTCGCCGCGGTCGCCCGTCCGACCGGTCCGGTCAGCGACCGATGCCCGCCGGTCGAATCCCGATCGACTTCTTCCCATCGAATAGCAATCTCCACTACCCGTTTATCCGAACGCGGGGTAGCTGCGTGTATGACGGAACACCGATCGACCGACCCCGAGCGGGGATGCGACGAGCGCGGCGACCGGCGGCGTCGGACCGGTTGGCCCTCGCGGCGGGCGTTTCTCGCGACGGGCGCGGCGGTCTCAGCGGCGTCGCTCGTGGGCTGTCTCGGGTCGGGCTCGACGGCGACCTCGACGCCCGACGCGGGCGGCGCGGCGACGAGCGGCGGGGACGAGACGACGAGCGCCGGGGGCGGGTCGACGGCCGGCGCGAGCGCGACGGCGGCCGGGGAGCCCGAGCCGCCGTGGACGACGGAGCAACTCGCCGGCTACGTCGACGACGGGGCCGAGGTCACCATCTACGCGGGGACGGGCGACTCCCAGCAGTGGTACGACCTCGTCGACGTGATCAACGACGAGTTCGGGACGACCGTCGAGGCGACGGTGTTCGCCAGCGACGGCGCCGCGGTCTCCCAGCGGCTCCTACAGGAGCGCCAGGCCGGCGAGGACAAGGCCGACGTGGTCAGCGTCGCGTCGAACCTCCGCGACCGGATCAAACAGAAGGGCCGCGAGGAGGGGACCGCCTACGCGAAGGAGTGGTTCGAGTGGGGCATCGACGAGAACTTCTGGTTCGCCGACGCCCTGCCCGACAAGCGCGTGCTCCCGTTCCTGGTGTCGGGGTTCAACGGCGGCGCCGGCGTCGTCCTCCCGGTGAGCACGGAGATATTCGAGGAACAGGGGCTGGACTACCCCGAGACGTACAACGACCTGTTCGACGACCAGTACGAGGGGCTCGAAGTGGCCTTCTCCGGCTACGTCAGCTCCGGGATGATCGGCTGGATCACCCGCTATCACGCCGGCCAGACGGAGATAGGCGAGATGGAGTGGATCCGGAGCCTGATGGATCGGTTCGAGGTGGTCGGGGTCAACTCCCACTCGGCGGGGATGCGCGAGGTCGGGAAGGGCAACGCCGCGATGATGCTGTACAACTGGCCGTGGGCGGCCGCGCCGTTCGTGAAAAACGAGGATCTGGCGGTGGAGGGCATCTTCACCGACCCCGCCAAGCGCAACGCCACGGAGGGCGGCCTGAGCATCAACCGGAACGCCCCGCACCCGTGGGTCGCCCGCTACTTCGTCAGCGCGATGCTCGAGAAGTCGGTCCAGCGGCGGATCCTGACCGACGTGACCGACCAGGTGCCCGTCCGGACGGACCTGGACCTCTCGGGGATCGACGTCGACCCCTACACGAAGCGGCGCCTGAACGCGAACCTGTTCCCGATCGGGTTCTGGGAGTCCGCGGAGTACTCCACCCTCGGACAGAAGGCGGTCGACACCGGGATGTTCGAGCCGTAACCGACGGCCGACCCTGCCGGCTTCTCCGACCGAACCCGGCGACGGAGCGTCGAGCGACGAACGGCGCACTTCGACGGCGGTTCCCCCGCTTCACTATCATGGACGACACCGACCCCCCGAACGCGTGCGGAGGCGAGCGATGAGCGTCCGCGACGGGGTACTCGCCGCGTTCAGGAGCGGCGTCGGCGGGCTCGCCGACCGCCGGCTCTCGGCCAAACGACTCGTCCTCGGGACCGTCGTCGCGGGCGTCGCCGTCCTGACGCTGGTGCCGCTCGTCTTCCTCCTGTGGACGAGCGTCTGGTCGGGCTACCCCGGCGAGATCGGCGGCGCGTTCACGCTCGAACATTTCGTCGCGGTGTACCGCGAGGGCTTTTTCGACGTGCCGACGCTGCTGGCCAACACCCTTATCGTCGCGGTGGGGATGACGGCCACCGGGGTCGCGCTCGGGCTGACGCTGGCCTGGCTGTTCGTGCGGACGAACCTCCCGACGAAGGGTGGGCTGGAGCTGGTCCTGCTGTCCGGGCAGGCGATCCCCGGGTACGTCTTCGGGATCATGTATATCACCGCGTACGGCCCACAGAACGGGCTGGTCTCGGTCGCCGTCGCCGAGGCGGTCGGTCTGGAGTCGCTCTCGGTGGGCCTGTTCACTCCGTGGGGAGTCGCGTTCGTCGCGGGCGTGAACGTCGTCTCGACGGCGTATCTCCTGACGGTGCCCGCGCTGCAGGACATGGACGCGTCGTTCGAGGAGGTGAGCCGGATCCACGGGGCGAGCGTCACCGAGACGTTGCGGTCGGTGACGCTCCCGCTGGTCAAGCCGGCGCTGCTCTCGGCGGTGATCACGGTCTTCCTCTACGGCATGGGGGAGTTCGCCATCGTCTCGGTGCTCGGCTCGCGCCGGGGGTTCGACGTGTACTCGACGGTGATCGGCTCGGCGATCGGCTCGCGGTTCCCGCCGGCCTACGGCGAGGCCGCGGCGCTGTCGTGTAGCCTGCTGCTCGCGACGGGCGTCCTCGTCTACTACTACCGCCGGGTGACGAGTCGCAAGCGGGACTTCATGACGCTGACCGGCCGGACCGGCCGGCGACGGACCTGGGACCTCGGGCGGTGGCGGTGGCCGCTCGCGGGCGGGCTGTGGGCCGTCGTGACCCTCGTGTGGCTCCTGCCGATCCTCGCGATGGCGCTCACGTCGCTGCACTCGACGTGGACGGGGACCGTCCGTCTCTCGGCGCTCTCGCTCGAACACTACGTCACGGCGGTCACGAGCCCGGGGCTGCGCGAGGCGTTCGGCAACAGCGTCCTGGTCGCGGTCGGCGCGGCGACGCTGGGGACGGTCCTCGTCGTCGGGGCGGCCTACTACACCGAGCGGACCGACGGGCGATTCCGCGGCGCGGTGGACTTCCTGACGCTCACGCCGCTGGCGGTACCGGGGATCATCACCGGCGCCGGCCTCATCCTCCTGAGCCTCTGGGTCGGCAAGCTCCCGGGCGTGACGCTCTACGGGACCCTCGCCATCATCGCCCTCGGCTCGGTGATCGTCTTCCTCCCGGTCTCTTCGCGCATCGCCGTCGGGAACGTCGTCCAGATCCACTCGGTCCTAGAGGAGGCCGCGCGGGTCGCCGGCGCCTCCTGGCTCCGCCAGCTACGGGAGGTCTTCCTCCCCCTGTTCCGCAACACGGCGGTCGTCCTCTGGTTCTTCCTCGCGGTCCACGTGTTCCAGCTGCTGTCGATCCCCTGGATGACCTACTCCTCGGACACGGTGGTGATCCCCGTCGAGCTGTTCCAGCTGTACATGTACGAGCCGGCGCTGTCGCTGGTCGCCGCCATCTCGACGGTGTTCATCGGGCTGACCGTCGTCTTCGTGCTCGCGATGCGGCTCTGCGGGATCACCTTCTACGAACTGGGGCAACACTGAGGCGTCGCTCGCGGTCCCCTCGGCGCGCTCTCCCCGATCCGACTCCCTCGAATCGCCCCCCTCCCGTCGGGTAGTTCCCACGCCGTAGAAATCCGCGGAGGGGGTTAATGCGTGGGCGCGGTACCGACACGTGAGCGCGGCGAGCCGTGGCCGGTCGGAGACGACCGGTTCGCCGGCCCGCCAGGGACACCACCACAGCTATGGACACCGAAACGCGGCTGACGGTACGGGACTTGGAGAAGGGGTTCGGCAGCGAGTTCCGCCTCTCGGGGGTCGACGTGACGGTCCAGCCCGACGAGATCGTGGCTCTGCTCGGCCCGAGCGGCTGCGGCAAGACGACGGTCCTCCGGTGTGTCGCCGGCGTCGAGACCCCCGACGGCGGCGAGATCGCCGTCGACGGCGAGCCGGTCTTCGACGGGACCACGTCGCTGCCGCCCGAGCGGCGCGACCTGGGAATGGTCTACCAGAACTACGCGATCTGGCCCCACAAGACCGTCTCCGAGAACGTCGTCTTCCCGCTCGAACACGCGACCGACGTGCCGAGCGACGAGTACGACGAGCGCGTCGTGGAGGTGCTCGAGTTGATGGAGATCGCGGACCTCGCGGAGTCGCCGGCGACCGACCTCAGCGGCGGCCAGCAACAGCGGACCGCGCTCGCGCGCGCGATCGTCCACGACCCCGGACTCCTGCTGCTGGACGAGCCGCTGAGCAACCTCGACAAGGAGCTGCGCAAGCACATGCGCTACGAGCTCCAGCGGCTGCAACACGAACTCGGGCTCAGCGTGCTGTACGTGACTCACGACCAGCAGGAGGCCTTCTACCTGGCCGACCGGGTGCTCGTGATGAACGACGGGGCGGTCGTCGAGCGCGGCGAGCCCGAGGCGCTGTATCGGCGGCCCGACTCGCCCTTTACCCGGCAGTTCGTCGGCGTCCGGAACCGGTTCACTGGGACGACCGAGTCCGACGGCGACGGCGAACGGGTCGTCCGGACGGGGTTCGTCGACTTCCCGCTGGGTAACGTCGACTACGTGGGCAACGGCGGCGAGACGGACGACGTCGAGTGTTTCCTCCGCCCCGACGACGTCCAGATCGGCCAGTTCGCCGGCGAGGTCGACGGGCGTATCGAGCTGTCCGGAACCGTCGTCGCCGAGGGGATCATCGGCGACCGCTACGAGCTGACGGTCCGGGTCGACGACACCGACGCGACGCTGGTCGTCCACACCGAGAACTACCGGCAGTTCGACCGCGGCGACGGGATCAACCTCCAGTTCCAGCCCAAGGCCCTGCAGGTCTACGAGGTCGAGGCCTGACCGGCGGCTGGAGCGCGCCGGCCGAACCGAGTGACTCGACCGCGTCAGGTCCGCGCGACCGAGCAGTCGGCGAACAGGTCGTCGAGGTCGTACCGCCCGGGGATCAGCCCCTGGTGTTCGGCGTACTCCTGGAACTTCTCCAGCTCGGGGACGGTGCGGTCGGTCAGGCCGTACTCCCAGGCGTCGTCGCCGAGGACCCGGTCCTGTTCGACGAGGTGGAGGTGCGCCCAGGTGTTGGTCGTGTGCGTGCTGGGGCTCAGGTTCGCCTCCAGCGCGTCGTCGCGGGCCTCGCGGAAGGCGTCGAACAGCGAGACGGCGAGCCACGGGTGTTCGTCGAGCAGTTCGTCGCGGACGGCGACGGTATGCATGATCGGGTGGATCCCGGTGTCGCGGTAGTACTCGCGCTCGGTCTCGACGGGGTCGTCGAACATGAGCGCGGCGTCGTCGGACTCGACGACGCTGTGGAACATGGCGTTGGCCGGCTCCATCGCGGCGACGAGGTCGCCGTCGAAGAACATCGCCCGCAGGTCATCGGGGTCGACCATCGCCTCGCCGCCCTGCTCGCCCGGCACCGTCCGGATGTCGTAGCGGTCGGGGATATCGACCGGCACGTCGTCCTCCTTGCGACGATACCAGGTCACCTCGGAGAGGTCGAGCCCGTAGCGCTCGCGGGCGATGCCGCGCATCCACACGTCGCGGGTGGTCTGCCAGGACTGGACGCCCACCCGCTCGCCCGCCAGGTCCGACGGGTCCTCGATGCCGGCGTCGGTCCGGCGGTAGCAGAACGACTGGGGGAACTTCTTGCAGGGGAAGACGGGGATAGCGGTGAAGGGGTACTCCTCCGGCCGTTCGCGCGATGAGAGGTACGACGCCAGCGACACCTCGCACACGTCGAAGTCGCCCCGTTCGAAGAACCGCCGGTGACGCCGCGGGGGGTACTCGGCGATGACGGTGGCGTCGACGCCGTCCGGTTCGACCGCGCCCGTCAGCAGCGACCGCGTCAGGTCGCGCGTCCAGCAGGCGACCGACAGGTCCAGTGCCATACCTGGACCGTCGCGCGTCGCGGCCGTAAGCCCGGTCGAACGGCCCAGCTGACGGGACGCGACGCAACGCTTAACCGGGTGAATCCGGACCGCGGTCACTCCGCCTCGCCGACTCGACGCTCCGCGACCGCTTCGACGGCGTCGAGGATCTTCTCGTAGCCGGTACAGCGACAGACGTTGCCGGCGAGAGCCGACCGGATCGCCTCGCGGTCGGCGTCGGGGTCGTCGTCGAGGTAGGCCAGCGCCGACAGCACGAACCCCGGCGTGCAGTAGCCACACTGCAGGGCGCTGTGGGCCTCGAAGGCGTCCTGGACCTCGCGGCCGAAGCTCCCGTCGGCGACCCCCTCGACGGTCGTGACCGAGCGGCCGTCGACCTTCGCGGCCATGACCAGACAGGCCTTCACCGCGTCGCCGCCGAGCAGGACGGTGCAGGCGCCGCAGCGGCCGCCGTCGCAGCCGGCCTTGACGCTCAGGGCGTCGCAGTCCTCGCGGAGCAGTTCGCGCAGCGACCGGTCGGGCGGCGTCTCGACGGTCCGCTCCTCACCGTCGAGGTCGAAGGTGACTCTCACGGCGATCCCCCCGCGCGGCCGAGCGCGCTCAGCAGGCTCCGCTCGACGAGCGTCGCGGCCAGCCGTCGCTTGTACGCGGCCGAGCCCGCCTCGTCGTCGATCGGATCGATGTCCTCGGGGACGCGCTCGCTCGCGGCCGTGACGGCCTCGGCGGTCGCCGGGCCACCCACGAGGTCGTTCTCGACCGCGTGCGCGCGAACGGGCGTGTCCGCGACCGCCGAACAGGCGACGCGGACACGTTCGACCGTGTCGTCGGCGAGGGTCACGACCGCGGCGACGCCGGCGGTCGCCCGGCCCGATCCGGCGGCGGCGTGGCGCTCGTAGGCCGAGCCCGTGCGGTCCGGGTCGAGCCGGTCGAAGGTCACCCCAGTCACGAGTTCGTGCTCGCGGCGGTCCGTGCGGAGGTGGCCGACGAGGAACTCCCCGAGCGGGACGCACCGGCGGTCGTCCGGGCCCGCCAGTCGCACTTCGGCGTCGAGCGCGCGCAGCGGCGCGAGCAGGTCGAACGTCGGGTCGCCGTGGGCGACGGCGCCGCCGACGGTCCCGAGGCTCCGTACCTGTCGGTCGGCGACCACCGAGCAGGCCTCGTCCAGCGCGGCGACGCGGTCGCTCAGGTCGTGACGGCCCAGACCGGCGTAGGTTGTCGTCGCGCCGACGGTCGCGCGGTCGCCGTCGACCGAGACGCCCGACAGCGCTGGGACCGCGCTCACGTCGACGAACGCGTCGGCGTCGACGAGTCCCTGGCGGACCAGCGGCATCAGCGTCTGCCCGCCGGCGACCACGCGGGCGCGGCCGTCGGCGTCCCGCAGGCGTCGACACGCCGCCGCGACTGACTCCGGCCGGTAGTACTCCGCTTCGGTCTCGCCGGCCACGTCGCCGGCCCGTTCAGTCACCGTCATCGCCTCCGTCACCGCCCGTACCTCCGCCGAGCGCCAAGAGCACGTCCCCGTCGCGGACCGGCGCCGCGGTGAACCGCTCGCCGACGGCGTCCCGTATCGCGTTGGTGATCGCGGGCGCGACGGGCGTGATCGACGGCGTGCCGACGCCCTTCGCGCCGTACGGGCCCGACGCCTCCTCGGACTCGACGATCTCGCAGGCCAGCCGGTCGGGCATCTCGGCGGGCGAGCTCACCGGGTAGCCGGCGAGCGTCGCGTCGGTCGGAACGCCCCCTTCGAGCCGCAGCTCGGAGGTGAGCGCGAACTCGACCCCGTGCCCGACGGCGCCCTCGATCTGGCCCTCGACGAGCGTCGGATTGATCGCGTAGCCCACGTCCTGGGCGGCGACGTAGGCGGTCACGTCGACCGCGCCGGTACCGGTGTCGACGGCGACCTCGGCGAAGTGGACGCCGTACGCGAGTGGTGCGGTGTCGGTCTCCGCGCGGCCGGTGACGGCGACCGGTTCGAGGAGTTCGTCGACCCCGTCCACCCCACGCGCCTGCAGTCGTTCGCCGAGCGCGTCGGCGCCGTCGCGGATGGCCGCGCCGACGAGGTAGGTCGTCCGGTTGGCGACCGAGCCGTACTTGTCGTCGACGGGGTCGTCGGGGTCGTACCCCTCGACGGTCACGCGGTCGAGGGGGAGTCCGGTCGCCTCGGCGGCGATCTGGGCGAGCGCGGTCGCGGCGCCCTGTCCCACGTCGATGGCGCCCGTGCGGACGAACAGCGACCCGTCGGGCGCGAGGGTCAGCCGCGCCTCGGCGTAGTCGTCGTTGTTCCCGGCGGCAGGCGTCGTGATCTGCCCGCCCGCGGCGACGCCCCACCCGTAGACGACGTTCCCGTCACTTCCTCCGTCGTCGCCCTCCCGTAGCTCCTCGAACCGCGCCCGCCCGCGGTCGAGACACTCGCGGAGGCCGCAACTGCTCACCGGGGCGTCGGCGTGGGGTCGGTCGTCGCCCTCGGCGACCCAATTCTCTCGACGGAAGGCGACCGGGTCGAACCCCGCTTGCCGAGCCAGTTCGTCGAGATGGGACTCCAGCGCCCACGTGACCTGCGTGACGCCGATGCCGCGGTACTCGCCGGCGGGCGGGTTGTTCGTGAACGCCGAGACGCCCTCGAAGCGGTAGTTGTCGACGGCGTAGGCGTCCAGCGGCCGGCCGCGGCAGGCGCTCAGGACGACGTGGCCGACGCCGTTGGGGTACGGGCCGGTGTCGGCGACGGCGTCGACGGCGAGCGCGGTGAGCCGGCCGTCGTCGGTCGCCCCCGCCTTCAGGTCGAGGTGGGTCGCGTGGCGCGACTCGGCGGCCGAGAACTCCGTCTCGCGGTCGAACTCGAGGCGGACGGGCCGGCCCGCCTCCCGTGCGAGCGCGGCGGCGACCGGTTCGAGGGTGAGCTTGGCCAGCGACCGGCCGCCGAAGCTCGACCCCGCGGTCGGGGGCCGTTCGATCGCGACCTCGCTGCCGTCGAACAGCCGTTCGAGCGTCTTCTCGGCGTGGCCGCGGTTACCGATCGTCGCGGTCACGCGGAGGTCGTCGCCGTCCCACTCCGCGACCGCGCAGTGGCGGTCGAGGTTGCAGTGGGTGACCCGCGGCGTCCGGTAGGACGCCTCGTGGACGTGGTCGGCGGCCGCGAACGCGGCGTCGGGTTCGCCCAGTTCGAGCGCGTGGTAGTCGTCGACGTTCCGGTCGTAGTCGGGGTTGTCGACGCGGACGGGGTGGCGGTCAGGCTGGCCGAACGCGGGGTCGTCCTGTACGAGGGGCGCGTCGGCGCGGACGCTCTCGCGGGGGTCGTGGACCGACTCCAAGGGGTCCAGATCGTACTCGATGGCCTCTCTCGCGGCGTCGACGGCCGCGGGCGTCTCGGCGGCGACGGCGGCGACGGCGTCGCCGTAGTGGCGGACGCGGTCGTCGAACCCCCTCGGGAGGTCCCAGCGGGGGACGACGGCGGCCACGTCGTCCATCGCGGCGGCCGCCCCGGTATCGAGTCGCGCGATCTCGGCGTGGGGGACCTGCGACCGGACGACGCCCGCCGCGAGGGCGTCGGGGTATGCCACGTCGGTCGCGTAGCGGGCCCGCCCGCGGACCTTCGCCCGGGCGTCCTTGCGCGGGGCGGATTCGCCGACCGCGGACGCCGCTCCCTGCTCGGACCGTCCGGGCGTCACGCGCGGGCCTCCACGCGGTCGACGAGGTTCTCGAAGTACGTCTCGACGTTGGCCCGGACCTGCCGGCGGAGGACTCGCGACCCCATCGTCGCGAGTCGCCCGGTGAACGTCACCGCCACGTCGTAGGCCAACTCGGTCGACCCGCCCTCGTCGGTCAGCGTCACCGTCACGTCGGCGTCCATGCGGCTCCCGGTCCGCGAATCCGTTCCGGTGCCGGTGAAGCGGAGCCACTCGGGTCGGTCGCGCTCCTCGATCCGAACTTCACCTTCGAGCGCCACGTCGATCCCGGTGATCCGCTGGCGGATCTCCCCCTCGTAGCGGTCCTCGGAGACCCGCGCGATCTCCTCGGCGCCCATGACGCAGGCGGCCAACACGGCCGGGTCGGTGATCAGGTCCCAGGTCGCCGCCCTGTCGACCGGGACCGTCTCCGTTCCCTCGAACTCCATACTCGAAGCGTCGGTACGACCGGCATAAACTCCCGGCGGCGAATCCCGCCGAGTGGGAGCGCGGCGCGGAGTCGCGCCCGACGCGCCGGTTCCAGCGCCCGGCCGCGTCGGACGAGTTAGGCGTAGTAGTCGGTGTCGAGGTGGTCGGTCGCGAACAGGTCGCCGACGTCGTAGCGCTCGGCGGCGACGCCCTGGTCGTGAGCGTAGCCGGCGAGCGTCTCAACGGCGGTGACGTTGGCCTCGGTGAGTCCGTACTCCCAGGGGTCCTCGCCCAGCACCGTCCGCTGTTCATCGGCGTACACGTCCGCCCACACGAGCGGGAGTTCGCGCGGACGCTCCAGCGCCGACAGGCCGATCTCCTTGGAGCGCTCGAAGGCGTCGTACAGCGGCTGGACGACCCAGGGGTGCTCGTCGAGGATCTCGTCGCGGACGACGACCGCGTGCATGACCGGGAAGATACCTGTCTCTCGGTAGTAGGTCTGCTCGACGGCCTTCGCGTCGTCGAACAGCCGGCGGGCGTTGGCGATCCCGGCGTCGACCGGGTGGAAGATCGCGTCGATCTCGCCGTGCTCGATCGTGTCTTCGAGGAGGCCGATCGTCGACCCCTGGTGGCCGACGTACTCCACGTCGAACCGCTCGGGCACGTCGATATCGACGATCTCCGACCCGCCGGCGACCCACTCGACGGATTCGAGGTCGAGGCCGTGGCGGTCGGCGAGGATGCCCCGCTGCCAGATCCCCGTCGTCGTCTGCCAGTTGACGATGCCGACGCGGGCGCCCGCGAGATCCGCGACCGAGTCGATCCCCGCGCCCTCCCGGACGTACATGTACGCGTGGCGGAACTTCCGGAAGGGGAATATCGGGAGGGCGGTGAAGGGGAACCGATCGGCGTTGCGGCGGGTGGCGAGGTAGGTCCCCATCGACAGCTCGCAGGCGTCGAACTCCAGGTCCCTGACCATCCGGGAGAAGCGGACGGGGTTGGGGTAGTTGACCGTCGAGAGATTCACGCCCTCCGGTTCGACGCGGCCGTCCCGGAGCGGTTGCGTCCAGGCGTAGGGGTGGACGGCGAGCGACAGGTCCAGCGCCATCACTCGGTGACCTCGAAGGCCATGTGCAGGGCGGGCAGCGGCCGGACGGGGTGGTTGTCGAGATACGAGAGGTGCGGCCGCACCTCGAACACCGGTTTCTCCTCCTGCATGTCGAAGAGGCTGGGGTAGATATCGATGAAGTGCCAGCCGGGCTCGCCGGCCGCGCGGAGCCGCGCGTGGACGATGCCCTCCTTGTCGTCGCCGGCGGTGCCACAGACGTAGCCCAGCGGCGTGTTGTCGTAGACGAAGAAGGGGGCGTTCTCGTAGATGGTCCAGCCGATCCCCGACAGCTCGATGTCGATCTCCGTGCCGACGGGGCCGCGGACGGGCGCGAACGTCTCGATCGAGGGCTGCATCATGAACCCGGTCACCGCGACCTCGCGGCCGTCGACGGCGGCGGTGATCGGCCGCGTCGACCCCTCCGCGCGCGGGATCGCGATCTCCGTCTGGAACCCGCCCTCCGAATCGGTCTCGACGGTCGGGAGCACGTCCGGTTTGGGCTCGGGGGTGATGGGGATCCCCTTGACGCGGTGGCCCTCGTGGCGGTACCAGATCAGGTCGACCTCCGTCTCGGCCGGGAAGTTCCGGCCGGTGAGCACGGCGGTCGTCCCGGCCTGGCCGGAGGGCGGGGAGATCTCCAGTTCGGCCTCGGATTCGGCGTCGATCTCGGGGTAGTGGACGCTCATCGGCTGCTCGTCGAGCAGCGGGTCGACCCAGGCGGTCCGGGGGTCGGCCTCGGGCTCGGTCACCTCGACGGTCCAGACCGACTGGCGGCCGCCCGCGACCGGGCCGTACGGCGACTGGGTGTTGTTCTGGAGGTACGGGACCCCCTTGTAGTTGCGCCACACCTGGATGACGTGCTCGCCGGGCGGGCCGACCGCGCGGATCTCCGCGGTGGCGGTCCCGCGGTTCATCACGCCGGTCATAAAGCCGACGTTGCCGTTGTCCCACGAGACCTGGTAGTTGTTCGTGACGACGTTCGGGCCGATGCCGTAGCCGGTGATCGTGAACGCCTCGCCCAGCGGCGCCTCGGTGCGGTCGATCTCGAAGTGGGGGGTGACCGAGAACTCGTCGCGCGCGACGACGTTGCCGTCGCCGTTCTGGACCTGGACCCGGTGGGCACCGCCGTAGTCCCTCGGGACGGTCCAGTCCTCGTCGAAGGCGCCGTCGCCGTCGGTCCTGACGGTCGCGATGCGGTCGGTCCGGGGCTGGTACTGCGGGCCGACGACCTCGTTGCCCTCCAGGACGCCCCACCGGCCCTCCGTCGAGTTCCACAGCAGCTCGTACTCCTCGTCGGCCGGGAAGTTGCGGCCCTTCAGGGTGATGTCGTCGCCGACGTACCCCTCCTGGGCGCTCAACACCAGCGTCCCGTCCGAGCCGCTGCCGCGGCGGTGGCGCTGGAGCGTCTCTTTCAGGTCGCTGGACACTCCGGATTCGTCGTCCATGTGTGTCCGTTCGCGACTCCCTCGAATACGTCTGTGTCAACTTCCACGCTGGCGGTGGACACGGCAAGAGTTAAGAGGCGAGCGGCGGCCGCGGTCGCGGTCGGTGGGACGGAGGTTCGCACCGGGTCGCACCCGCGACCCGGCACGAGAACGGGCGGCGACTCGCGGGCGGGATCTACCCGAGGAACAGTCGGAGCTGCGGGTACTGTTCGACGATGTCGAGCTCCTCGATGCGGGCGTCGAGGCCGAGGATGCGACCGGCACCGAACGCGCCGAGGCCGAACAGGAGGAACACGTACACCATGTGGTAGTCGATGAGCAGGGCGTTGTCGAAGGGGTAGGAAGCAAGCCAGTAGAACAGCATCATGGTGGCGCCCCAGAACGCGCTGAAGCGGACGAACAGCCCGAGGATCAGCGCGAGTCCGACCAGCGTCAGGCCGAGCTGGTTCAGCGGCGTCAGCAGCCAGGCCCAGTCGTTGCCCATCGTCGTCCACAGGCCGGTCAACGGGTTGCCGTCGGGGATCCCGTACAACAGGAACCCGCGGACGCTCCACTCGGGGTCGACCACCTTCGTGATCCCCGCGTAGAAGAACGTCCAGCCCATGATGACCCGCAGTGCGAACAGCGCGTAGCCGATCCACGTCTCCGAGTACGTGAACTCAACGTCCCAGCCGAACACCTTGGATTCGAGTTCTCGCGTCGCCATACACCGACGTTGCCCCAGCGAGCGGATAAGCCGTGTCGTGATTCCCAGCCGCTGGGACCGGACGCGCCGGGTCGGAACGACGATACCGGCGAACTCGCCCCCCAGCACGCGGATCTCGGTCGGTTCGCCGCGGCGACGCGAGCGACCGCGTGACCGCCCGTTCCCGGCCGGCGAGAAGCCCGTCGGGGCTTGAAGGTCGCCTCCGTGGTACGTTCGCACACGGCCGGGGACCGACCGGTCGCGGTCCGGGCGCCGTCGCCGCCCGCGGGGCGACGGGTCGGACGGCGAACCGCTCCCCGACGGTGATAACCCATGCCAACGAACACCACGCTGACGGTCGCGACGCTCGTCGTGACGGCGGTCGCGGTCGCCTTCGGCGGCGTCGTCGCCTCGCTCGCCTACCGCGCGGCGAATCGAACCGCTTCGCACTCGCTGTGGCTGCTGTGTTGCGGACTCGGCGCGGTCGCGCTCGCCCCGCTGGTCGGGGCACTGGGCGCGGTCGCGCTCGGACTCGACGCCGAATCGACCCTGCTCGTCCAGGGCCTGCTCGTCGCGCCCGGGTTCGCGCTGCTGGTCCGCTCGCTGTACCCCGTCGGCCGACCCGTTCGGGCGTGACGGCGGCCGCCCTCTCGCCGGGCTCGCGGCCGGTGTAGGTACCTGTACGGGTACGCCCGCAGGTGTACTGAATACATGGATCACTGAAAACCTCTCAATACGGTAATAGTGGATACCCAGAGAAGCGTTATGTGTTGATTCGGTCTGGGTATCATTACAGCCGAACGCCAGGTATGAACGACGATCCATCGCGGATGAAACGGAAGGTACAGAAGCTGGGGTCGTCGACGTTCGGCGTCTCGATACCGGTCGAGTGGGCGCGCGCCCACGACATCGACAAGAGCGACCAGGTGATCCTGCAGGAGTCGAAAAACGGGGAGTCGCTGCTGTTGATCCCGGAGCGGTCACCGAACGACGAGGAGGAGACGCTGATCAACGCTGACCTGCTGGAGAACGAGGCGCTGGAGCGGGCGCTCATCAGTCAGTACGTGCT
Organism: Halosimplex pelagicum; assembly: GCF_013415905.1. Classification (GTDB taxonomy): domain Archaea; phylum Halobacteriota; class Halobacteria; order Halobacteriales; family Haloarculaceae; genus Halosimplex; species Halosimplex pelagicum. The sequence continues at coordinate 1,798,712 of NZ_CP058909.1, forward strand.
GGGTCGCCAGATCGTCCGGATCGAGGGGTCCGAGCCGCTGAAGCTCTCCCATCACGACGGCGTCCTGGCGGCCGAACGGCGGTTGATGGGGCTGGGCGCGATCGAACAGCGCGACCAGGTGGTGACGGTCCGGTGTTCCGTCGCGCCCGACGACTTCGATATCCCGACACTGCTCGACCGGCTCCACCGGACGGAGGCGTCGATGCGCGACGACGCGGTGACGGCGCTGATCGACGGCGACACCTCGACCGCTCGCGTCGTCTCCAAGCGATACCCGCAGGTCGAGAAGCTCTACTTCCTCTTTCTGCGACTCCTGTTCACGACCTACCAGAACCCGCGGCTCAGCCAGGACGTCGGGCTGGAGGCGGACCTCCCGATCATCGGGTTCCGGTCGATCGCCGCGGACATCCTCTCGATGGCCGACGCGGCCTGTGAGATCGCGACGATCGCTCAGGAGCAGGAGGGGACGCCGGACGCGGCGACGACCGAGCGCATCGAGACGCTCCGGGAGACGATCGACGAGGCGGCCGATATCGCCATCAAGAGCGTCAAGGACCGCGATTACGAGGGGATCGAGCGGGCGAACGACGCCTTCGACCGGGTCGACGACGAGGTCGCGTCGATGAACGAGTACCTCGCGGCCGAGCGGCCCGAACCGCTGTTGGCCCTCCAGCGGTCGGTGGTCCTGCTCGAACGGAGCGCCCGCGCCGCGGAGAACAGCATCTCCGTCGCGACGGACCTGACCTTCCGCGACCCGTCGGTCGTCGACGGGTAGGTCCTCGCTCGTCGGGGCGGCAGTATCGTGGCTCGCGCGCCGAGCGACAGTCCGGGAGAATTTCGACGGGAGCGGCGGCCGACCGCGCGCAGGTCCCGCGCGAGGGGGAGCCGGTCGAACGCCGGCGGCGCTCAGCCGAGGCCGGCCGCCGCCCGTACGGCCAGCGACGCGACGGAGCCGGTCCCGCAGCCGCAGCCGGAGACGACGAGGAGCTGGCCGGCGGCGGTGACGCCGGCGAGGAGCGCCCAGGCGATCCGGCCCCGGGCGGCGACCGCGGCGGCGAGTTCGCCGGCCAAGAGCGTCGGGACGACGGTCCAGGGGACGTACACGTGGGTGACCCCGATACCGACGTATCCGAGGACGGCCGGGGTGGGCCCGCCGGCGACCGCCAGCGGCGCGTTGTCGGTCGTCAGGACGACGCCGTGGACGCTCCCGCTCACCGTCGAGAGCGCCAGGAGCGCGGCCGCGCCGAGCAGCCAGGCGACGACTCCGAGCCCGTGGGGGCGGCCGAGTCCGCCGAGGCGGCCGAGTCCGTGGATGCGGCGGGCCGACGCTCGGATCCGGGCCGCCAGCCGACGGGGCACCGGCGTCCGCGAGCGGTCACCGGGTGCCCACGCTCGGAGCCGACGGCGGACCGCCTCGCGCACCCGGCGGTGGCGGGTTCGGTCACTCGCCATCGGTGGTCGCCCATCGGAGCTGCGTGTTCCCGAGCCGTCGGACGAGCTCCGAGCTGGCGTAGCCGAACGCCCCGATGATGATGACGCTGCCGACGATGTCGTCGTAGGAGCCGCTGGTGTAGGCGACCCAGACGAACCGGCCGATCCCCTCGTCGGCCACCATCTCGGCGGCGACGAGGTTGACCCAGGCGAGCCCCATCCCGACGATCAGTCCCGTGTGGATCGACGGGAGCGCGGCGGGGTAGACGACGTGGCGGAAGACCTGGGCCCGCGAGCCGCCGAGCGACCGGACCGCGCGGACGTAGTCCTCCTCGACCGCCTGCACGCCCCGGATCGTGTTGAGCAGGATCGGGAAGAACGCGCCGACGAACGTGATGAACATGATGCTCGTGCGCATCGACGGCAACACCAGGATCGTCAGCGGGATCCAGGCGATCGGCGGGACCGGCCGGAGGATCTCAAGCGACGGGAACAGCAGGTCGTAGACGACCGTCGACCAGCCGATCGCCAGCCCGAGCGGGATGGCGACGGCGGCCGCGACCAGAAACGACCCGAGGATGTGGAGCAGGCTCGTCACCACGGAGTCGTGGATGATCGGGTTCGTGACGAGGCCGGCCATCGCGACGGCGACCGTGACCGGGCTCGGGACCTGTCCGATCAGGCTCGCCCGGGAGAGGACGAGCCAGACCGCGACCAGCCCCGCGGCCGAGACGACGACGTTGAGCCGCTCGACCAGTGGTTCGAGCCGCCCGCCGCCGGTCGCGGTGCTCATTCCATCGCCTCCTTGGCCTCTTCGTGGATGAGTTCGAGGACGTGCTCTTTGAGTTCGGTGAAGCGGTCGGTCGTGGTCACCGACCGGTCGCGGGGGCGGTCGAGGTCCACGTCGATCAGCTCTTTGACCCGTCCGGGCGCGGCGGTCATCACGAGGATGCGGTCGGCGAGGAAGATGGCCTCCTCGACGTCGTGGGTGATGAACACGACCGTCCGGTTGTCCTCGTCCCAGACCTCCAGCAGCATCTCCTGGAGGATCTCCTTGGTGAGCGCGTCCAGCGCGCTGAACGGTTCGTCCATGAGCATGATCTCGGGGTCGTTGGCCAGCAGCCGCGCGATCTCGGCGCGCTGTTGCATCCCGCCCGAGAGCTCGGCCGGGTAGGCGTCCTCGAAGCCGTCCAGCCCCATCTCTTCGAGCAACCGGCGGGCGCGCCCGTCCGTGACCGCGCCGCGCATCTTCGGGCCGAGTTCGACGTTCTCCTCGATCGTCTTCCACGGGAGCAGCCGGTTGTCCTGGAAGACGAGGCCGCGGTCGGCCCCCGGCCCGTTGACGACCTCGCCGTCGGCGTAGATGTTCCCCCCGGTGGGTTCGATGAAGCCGGCGATGCAGTTCATCAGCGTGCTCTTGCCGCAGCCCGACGGCCCGAGGACGGTGATGAACTCCCCGGCGTCGATGTTGAGCGTCACGTCGTCGACGGCGACGACGTGTTCGCCGTCGGGGTCGTACACCTTCGACAGCGACTCGATGTGGACCGAGCCGCCGCGGCGCTCCGAGTCGGTCCCGGACGCGGTCGCGCCGTCAGAGGGCGACGGCGGCGCCTCGGTCGGCCCGTCCTCCGCGGTCGCGGCGGCGTCTTCGGACGGTCCCGCGCCGTCGCTCATCGGCTCCCCCCGCTGGCGTCCCAGGCGGTGAGCCTGTCGCCGACTTTCGAGACGGCGTAGCTCGAGACGGCGCCGTAGGTGCCGAGCGTGATGATCCCGACGATCACCGTCTCGGTCTGCATCAGGCGGTAGGCCTGGTAGGTGATGTACCCGACCCCGTAGTTGCCCGAGAGCATCTCGGCGGCGACGACGGCGATCCAGCCGATCCCGACGCTGATCATGGTCCCGGTCGTGATCGACGGGAGCGCCGCGGGGACGACGACGTGACGGAGCAGGTCCCAGTCGGACCCGCCGAGGCTCCTGACGGCTCTGACGTACTCGGGCTCGATGCTCCTGACGCCCTCGATCGTGTTGACGAGCACCGGGAAGAAGGCGCCGACGAACACGACCCAGACGATGCTCGCCAGGTCGCTGGAGAAGGCGATCAGCGCGATAGGCACCCAGGCGACCGGCGGGATCGGCCGGAGGAGTTCGAACGCCGGCTGGACGTACCGTCTGGCCGCCGAGCTCCACCCGATGAGGAGGCCGAACGGGATCGCCAGCGCGACGGCCAGTCCGATCCCCAGCGAGACCCGGTAGAGGGTGTAGTAGGAGTGGACGTACAGCGACACGCCGCCGTTGGTCATCGGTCTGCCGGTGACGTAGGCGAACAGCTCCGAGAACGCCTCCGGGGGCGTGGGGAGCAGGTCGAACCCCAGGAAATGCACGCGGACGAACAGCCACCACACCGCGAGGAATCCGACGACCGACATGGCCTTCAACACGTAGCGCGGCGGACGCGGGACGCCGTCCAGGCGCCGCCCGATGCGGGCGAAATACCGCTGTACCGAGTAGCTGGAACTCACGGTGCGGACACCTCTTCGTCGCGGGGGTCCCAGTCGACCGACTCCGCCAGTTCGCTCGCCGCCTCGTCGAGGAGGTCGAAGTGGAACCGCTCCTCGCCGGGGAGCTGTTCGATGGACCCCTGGTCGAGCAGGAACTGCGGGGCGGTCTCTTCGAGGAGCGTCCTGGCCGGCTCGATCTGTCGCAGGTCGGTCGCGAAGTGCATCTTCGGCGTGTCCGGGTTGACCGAGATGTTCTCGAACAGGGCCGCCTCGACGGTCGCCCGCTCGTAGTCGGCCAGGTCCTCCTCCTCTTTGATGAGGTCGAGAGTCTGCTCCTCGTCGGTCTTCATGACGTGTTTGGCCTCCAGTTCGGCCTTCATGATGGCCTTGGCCGCCTCGTAGTCCTCGTCGATGAGCGACTGGTTCATGGTGAGCGCGCCGATGTCGGGGTCGTCGTAGGGGGCGCCGGTGACGACCCAGCGGGCGACGTCCTGCTGGACGACCCCCATGGTCGGGTTCGGCTCCCACATCACGCCGGCGTCGAGGTCGCCCGTCCCGACGTTGGCGAGGATCGTGTTGACGTCCTGGTCGACGAGGTTCACCGAGATGTCCTCGTACTCCTGCAGCGAGAGCAGGAACCGATGTGAACAGGCGCCGGTCGTCGCGCCCACGTCCGCGCCGTCGAGGTCGGCGGGCCCCTCGATGTCGGAGTCTTTGGGCGTGATGACGACGTTACACTGCTGGCCCATCGACCAGCCCGACAGCCCGACCATGTTGATCGGCCGGTCGTCGTTCGCGAGCGCGAGGATCGTTGGCATGTCGCCGTTGTAGCCGGCCTGGTTCTCGCCGGAGATCATCCGGTTGCCGATGATAGACCCCTGGAGCGCCGACTGCCACGACACCTCGTAGCTCCCGCTCAGTTCGTCGGTGTACTTCTCGATGAGCTCGCCGTGCTTGACCACCAGCTCGGACCAGTAGGGGGTCCCGAACGGCTGGTAGCCGATCGTGAGCGAGGTCGAGCTGCCGCCGCCGAGCACGCCGGAACAGCCCGAGAGGGCCGCGCCCGCGCCGGCGAGCGCCGTCCCGATGAACCGCCGTCGGCTCCGCCCGCGCCGGGGGCCGTCGGCGCTGCGGTCCCGCGTGGTCGATCCGTTGCGTCCGTCGATCGATGCGTCGTCCGGGTCGTCCGTGCCTTCGTCACGAGTTGGCATGTCAACGTGTCAGGGGTTGCGATACCTGATGAAAAGATTTACGAATGAACAGTTATTACTCGGAATAGATTAGCTATATGGGATTACTCTCAGCTAAAACAGTTGTTTTTAAAACAATATGGATGTCCTAATACTACCACTACAAGTGGCTGTTTATCTCGTTTCATACCTATATTACCCATATTCGCAGGATATAACACTTATTTAGTTTAGAATATCGGATTATAGCACCAGACTTTTGTATTGTAGTAATGACCGAACGTTTGCTGACAGGGCGAAGGGCCCGTCAGTCGAAAACGACCAATGAGCGGAAATATCCAGAAAGAGATCGCAAGCGAAGCGACGTCCCAGGAAGAGATCGACCACCACTACGGTACGGTGTCGATCTCCGAGGACGAGGTAACAGCCGGCGCGTACGACACGTGGGAGATCGAGTACACGGTCGGCGAGCTGGGACTCGACGACGGGTCCCGCATCAAGATCGCGACCAACCAGACGAGCGACTGGGCGAAACCCCAGTTCGAGGACCCGACGGCGGACAACTACGCCTCGGTCTCGACCTCCGGCGACGCGACGGTCGAGGGCCACTTCGACCGCCGCTACCGGACCAAGAAGCCCTGGGGCGACAACATCGTGATCGACGTCCACGACGGGTACACCGAGCCCGGCGAGACGATCACGGTCACGCTCGGGGACACCAGCGAGGGCAGCATGGGCCATCAGGTCCAGTCGTTCCCGGAGACGGCCTTCGAGTTCCACTTCTTCGTCGACATGTTCGGCACCGGCGACTACGTCCAGCTCGACGAGGTGGACTACGAGATCGTCGCGGGCGAGGCCGCCCGCCTGCAGGTGATCGCGCCGTCGACGGTCGACCCCGGCGAGGAGACCGAGGTGGTCGTCCGCGCGCTCGACTACTGGTACAACACCGCCCGCGACTACGAGGCGGAGCTCGCCATCGCCAACGGCGGCGAGGAGACGCTCACCTTCGAGGCCGACGACCCCGTCGAGCACATCCCCGTCACGTTCAACGACGAGGGCGTCCACCGCGTGACGATCGAGGACACCGACCGCGAGTGGGAGGCCACCTCGAACCCGATCGTCGTCGGCGGCGACAAGGAGTACGACGTCCACTGGGGCGACATCCACGGCCAGTCCGGCGACACCGTCGGCACCGGCACCATCGACGAGTACTTCTCGTTCGCCCGTGACGAGGCGCTGATCGACTTCGCCGCCCACGCGGCCAACGACTTCCAGGTCACCGAGGAGTACTGGGAGCAGGTCCGAGAGGGCACCAAGAAGTACCACGAGGACGGCGAGTTCGTCACGCTACTCTGTAACGAGTGGTCCACCTCCACCGTCAACGGCGGCGACCACAACGTCTACTTCAAGAACGACGACGAGCCGCTGCTGCGCAGCTGCGGCTGGCAGTCCGAGGACGGCTTCGACAAACACGAGGGGACCTACAAGGTCGAGGACATGTACGAGGCCTACGAGGGCCGCGACGACGTGATGATCATCCCCCACCAGGGCGGTCGGCCCGCCCGCCTGCGCGACGAGGACGAGGTCGAGTACGACCTGACGCCGTTCGTCGAGATCAACTCCTTCTGGGGCGTCTTCGAGTGGTTCGGCCAGGAGGCGCTGGAGCGGGGCTACGAGTGCGGCTTCATCGCCGGCAGCGACGACCACACCGGTCGCCTCGGCGCCTCGCGCCCGACCAACCACTACGAGCCGACCGAGGTGGCGAACCTCCAGGCCGCCGACTTCAACATCACCGGCGGGGTCATGGCCGCCAGCGTCGACGAACTCACCCGCGACGGCCTCTGGGACGCCATGCAGAGCCGCCGCTGCTACGGCACCACCGGCGAGCGCATCCTCCTCGACGTGGATCTGGACGGCGCCAACATGGGCGAGAAGATCGGCGTCGACGGCGACGTGAGCTTCGACGTGACCGCCAACGGCACCTCCCCGATCAAGCGGATCGACCTGTTCGACGGCTCCGAGCAGGTCGACAGCGTCGACCTCACCGAGGGCGAGGACCTGCTCGAACTCACCTGGAGCGGCGCCCGCTCGAAGGTCCGCCACAAGATCCAGAACGCCGACGGCGGGCTCACCCTCGACAAGGGCGAGATCGAGAGCGCCACCGAGTTCGGCTTCGACAACCCCGAGCAGGGCATCACGTCGATGAACGACACCACCATGGAGTGGGACTCCACCATCTCCGGGAACTACCTCGGCGTGAAGCTCGACCTCGACGCGCCCGCCGACGCCGAGCTGTCCTTCCGCACCCCGTTCCTCACCGACTCGTGGGAACTGGGCGAGATCGAGGACGGCATGGTCGTCGAGGCCGGCGAGCTCGAACAGCAGCTCGCCTTCCGCTACGTCGGCGAGGCCACCGACAAGGACGTCGACGTCTCCTTCGATGTCGACGCCGACGACGGCGACGAGCACGCCTACTACGCCCGCATCGTCCAGGAAGACGGCGACATGGCGTGGAGCTCGCCGATCTTCGTGGAGGCCTGACGAGCGCGCGAACGCGCCGACCCCGGCGACCACCGGGGACCCGGCTCCGCCGCCCTCCGTGAGTGTCTGCCCGACCCGGCGGAGCCGATCCGCGGTGGACATCGCTTCGCACCCGACAGTCGCCACGCCATAGTTATAAAATAACTTACATATATTGCGTCGAAACGCCGTTTTACCCCCCTCGCGGTCGACGACACGCGTATGGAAGACGATCCCGAGGAGTACGGCGCGACCGCCATCCAGGCCCTGGAGGGGCTGGAGGCCGTGCGCAAGCGCCCGTCGATGTACGTCGGGCCGACCAACGAGCGCGGACTACACCACCTCGTGTACGAGGTCGTCGACAACGCGATCGACGAGGCACTGGCCGGCCACTGCGAGCGCATCGCCGTCACCGTCCACGACGACGGCTCGGTCTCCGTCGCCGACGACGGCCGGGGGATCCCGGTCGACACCCACGAGAAGTACGACCTGCCGGCGGTCGAGGTGGTGATGACCGTCCTGCACGCCGGCGGGAAGTTCGACAACAAGTCCTACCAGGTCTCGGGGGGACTGCACGGCGTCGGCGTCTCCGTCGTCAACGCTCTCTCCGAGCGCCTCGAAGTCGAGGTCAAGCGCGACGGCGCCGTCTGGGAACACGCCTTCGAGCGGGGCGAGCCCGCCCAGGCGTTCGAGCGCGTGCGTGACCTCGAACCCGGGGAGGGAACCGGGACGACGGTCCGGCTGTGGCCCGACCGGGAGATCTTCGACGCCGGCGAGTACGACTACGACACGCTCGCCTCGCGGCTGCGCGAGCTGGCCTTCCTCAACTCCGGCGTCGCGATCACGCTGACCGACGAGCGCGACGGGACGGAGGACCGGTTCCGCTACGAGGGCGGCATCCGCGAGTTCGTCGCGTACCTCAACGAGACCAGGGAACCGCTGCACGAGGGCGTCGTCTACTTCGAGGACGAGGCCGACGACGTCCGGGTGGAGGTGGCGATGCAGGCGACCAGCGAACTGCAGGGGTCGGTCCACGCCTTCGCGAACAACATCAACACCCGCGAGGGGGGCACCCACCTCACCGGCTTCAAGACCGCGCTGACCCGCGTCGTCAACGACTACGCCGAGGCCAACGATCTCCTGGGCGAGATCGACGGCACCCTCGAGGGCGACGACATCCGCGAGGGGCTGACCGCCGTCGTCTCCGTGGAGCACCCCGACCCGCAGTTCGAGGGCCAGACCAAGACGAAACTCGCCAACGGCGAGGTCCGCGGGGTCGTCGAGTCGGCCGTCCACGAGGGCCTCGGGACCCACTTCGAGGAGCACCCCGACACCGCCGAGGCCGTCGTCCGGAAGGCCGTCGAGGCGGCACAGGCCCGCCAGGCCGCGCAGAAAGCGAAGGAAGTCACCCGGCAGACCTCCGCGCTGGAGTCGACGGCGTTGCCCGGGAAGCTCTCGGACTGCCAGGCCCGCGACCCCGCTGACGCCGAGCTGTTCATCACCGAGGGCGACTCGGCGGGCGGGAGCGCGAAACAGGGGCGCAACCCCGAGTTCCAGGCGATCCTCCCCATCCGCGGCAAAATTCTGAACGTCGAGAAACACCGCCTCGACCGGGTTCTGGAGAACAACGAGATACGGGCAATGATCACCGCCATCGGCACCGGCATCGGCGACGAGTTCGACATCGACGACCTGCGGTACGAGAAGATCGTCCTGATGACCGACGCCGACGTGGACGGCGCGCACATCCGGACGCTCCTGCTCACCTTCTTCTACCGGCACATGCGCCCGCTGCTCGAACGCGGTCACGTCTACGCCGCCCAGCCGCCGCTGTATCGCGTCCGGTATCGCGGGGAGACCTACGACGCGATGAGCGACGAGGAACGCGACCGGATCGTCGCCGAGAAGTGCGACGGCAACCCCTCGCAGGTCCAGCGGTTCAAGGGCCTGGGCGAAATGAACCCCCAGCAGCTCTGGGACACGACGATGGACCCCGAACAGCGGATTTTGAAGCAGATCACCATCGAGGACGCCGCTGCGGCGGACAAGATGTTCTCCGTGCTCATGGGCGACGCTGTCGAACCGCGCAAACAGTTCATCAAGGAGAACGCGCCCGACGCCGACTGGGTGGACATCTAGGGGAGAGCAGTCCGGGGGTCGGACGACGGTCGCGACGCTCAGACGCCCTGGGGACGCTCAGACGCCCTTGGCGACGCTGTACCACTCGCCGTCCCAGGTGAACAGGTAGGCGACGGCGGCGCGGATGCCGACGAGGCTGTACAGCGGGAGGACCAGCGGCGTCGCGAGCCACGCGAGGCCGACGCCGTCGACTCGGTCGCGGCGGGCGTCGCCGACGCGCAGCGCCAGCGCGGCGCCGGCCAGCGTCGCGACGGGGAGCGCGAGCCAGGTCACCGCGCCGCTGACGACGAGGACGGCGGCCTTCGAGACCAGCGAGAGCATGAACACGTTGCCGAACACCGACCCGGCACAGAGTAGCGGGGCGAGCAGCGTCCGGTAGTTGCGCGGGGAGCGACACCCGACCAGGAGGTCGTGGAGCGTCTGGGCGTAGCCGGTCATCCAGCGCTTGCGCTGGCCCCACCAGTCGGCGACCGAGTGGGCGCCCTCGATGGTCGAGGCCTGCGAGAGCAGCTCGACCACGTCCAGGTCGGCCTCGTAGCAGTCGAAGGCGAAGGCGTAGTCCTCGGTGAGCATCGCGGGGTCGTAGCCGTCGACCGCGTCGAAGGCCGACCGGCGCATGACGATCGTGCGGCTGGCGGCCATCGTGAAGTCGGTCACCAGCGTGAGCAGCCGCTGGCTCAGGTCGCCCAGCACGACCGATTCGTAGTAGGCGACCGTCTCGACGAGGCCGTCGGGCTCGGGGACGGTCCGGCCCTGCACCACGTCGCAGTCGTCGAGGCGGGCGACGGCGCTGGAGACGAACCGCGGGTCGACCCGCTCGTCGGCGTCGAAGACGGCGAGGTACTCGGAGTCGGTCGCCTCGGCGGCGTAGTTGACGGCGCCGGCCTTGCTGCCGGGGTAGCGGGTGTTGACCAGCGCCTCGACGCGGTCCTCGCGGGCGGCGTACTCGCGTGCGCGTGCGATGGAGTCCGCGTCGTCGGGTTCGGCGACGACGACCACCCGCAGGTCCTCGTAGCGGCCGTCGAGCAGGCTCTCGACGCTGCGGTGGAGGACGGCGGCGTCCCGGTGGACGGGGACGACGGCGGTGACGGTCGGGCCGGTCGCCGGGCGGCGGTCGGTCTCCTCGACGGCGCGCTGGCCGAACAGGGCGAGCGCCGAGCAGCCGAACATGCCGGAGACGGACAGACAGGCCATCACGGCCTGGAGGATGGCGATACTGCCGAGGCCGACCCCGAGGACGGTCGGGACCGCGACGACGACGGTCATGCCGCCCTGGAGGTAGCCGGCGACGACGACGGCGGCGACGAGGCCGACGTACGCGGTCGCGTCGGCCGCCTCCCGGACGGAGTCCGGGCGGAGCGCTCGGGCCGCGGCGGCGCCGCGGCGGAGCGTCCGGCGGAGGCGGCTAGGGCCGGGGCTAATGGAGGGGAGGGCGTTTCGGGGACGCATCGTATATCGACCGTCGCACGCCGCTCCTATATAAATGTATGTACGACTTCACAATCGGCAACTCGGCGAAACCGGTGGCGGAGACGGGGAGCCGGGGTTCCCGTTCGGCCGTGTCGGAGCGGTTATCCGAGGTTCTCGAACGCCTCGTCGACGAGTTCGCCGGTCTCGGCGACGATCTCGTCCATCGCCTCCTCGTCGGAAGCCAATCCGAGCAGGCGGGCGATGCGCATGATCGAGACGTGGTAGACGCGCTGGAGGCCGGGGTCCTCCTCCCAGACGACGACGTTACAGGGCATCAGCGCGCCCAGTCTGTCGTCGGTCGCGTCGAGGGCCCTGTCGGCGATCGCCGGGTTGCAGGCCCCCAGCACGTAGTAGGGGTCTCTGTCGGCGTCGACCTTCTCGTTGAGCATCTCCGATGGCGAGAACTCCACGGGGACGCCGAACCCGGCGTCGGTGAACACCTCGCGGACGTGGTCGACGGCCGCCTCGTGGTCCATCTCCAGCGTCGCCTGTGCTTCCCCGAAGTCGTCGGGGTCGATCTCGGTCGGGTCGATCGGGAGCATCATTCCTGTGGAGTATTGGGTCGTTAAGACAAACTCTTTTCGGCCAAAAACGATTGGGGGCCGACAAATCGGCATAGATCGCGATACTGGCGATCGAAATTGTACGATCTTCACACAAGTATTATAACCACCTCCGCCGTAGACCCGAGTGATACCGATGCCGGATTCGATGTCCGAACAGCTACAGCGGGACATGGAGTGCGAGGGGCTGCTGGAGTGTTTCCACGGGCTCAAGCAACTCGACAGGGACGTGTTCGAGGCGCTGGTCGGGGCCGACGAGCCGCTGACCGTCGACGAGATCGCGGCGGCCGTCGACCGCGAGCGCTCGACCGCCTACCGTGCCGTCCAGCGACTGCTCCAGTCCGGGTTCATCCGGAAGGAGCAGGTCAACTACGACCAGGGCGGCTACTACCACGTCTACGAACCGACCGACCCGGAGGCCATCGCCGACGACATGCAGCGCATGCTCAACGACTGGTACGCGAAGATGGGCCAGCTCATCCGGGAGTTCGAGACGAAATACGAGGACACCGAGACGCCCGCCGGCTCGGTCGAGAGCTGACCGGGCCGGAGCCTGGCTGGCACGACCCCTGCGGCCGTCACTCCAGGTCGCCGCCGACGACGACGAACCGCTCGCTCATCGCCGTCTCCCGACCGGGACCCGACCCCGTGGTTCGTCGTCGGTCCCGACCGTCTGCAGGCTATCGATCATGGCACCGACTGTTCGGACGACGCCCGGAAAGAACCGCCCGACTGCAAACGATCGCAATCGGTCGTAGACGGCGCTATCACGCACCTATCGCGCCCGCACCGCGCAACCAGTCGGCGGGTCGACGGGCGCTCGGGCGGCCGACCGAGCGGGAGCGTTTTCCGGCGGCCGCGCGGAGTCGAGGTATGGTTGCGGACGGGGCCGACGAGTCGCGGGGACCGGACGAGCCGGAGAGGGCGGACGGGGAGGAACTCGCGCGGCGATTCGCGGACGCGGTCGCGACCGCGGGCCCGACGGCCGGCGGCGAGCTGTCGGTCGTCGACGAGCGGGCGGACCCGGAGCCGACGGTCGACGGGACGGTCGCCTACGCGGTGGCCGCCGGATCGCGGACGCTCGCGGCGGTTTCCCTCCACCCGGACCGGCTGCGCGTCGAGTTCCGCGCGGCGCCCGACGAGGCGGCCGCGGCGGCGACGGACGCGGGGCTGCGCGTCCGGCCGAAAGCGACGAGGCCGCCGCGGACGCTCGCGTTCGTCGAGTCCACCGACGAGGTCGAGCGAGCGCTGGACGTGTTCGACGCCGTCGTCGCGACCCTCGACTGACCGGTCGGGACTCCCCCCGACTGACCGGCCGGCGTCGTCCCTTGACCGACGGGTCGGCGTCGCGCTCGCCTCACTCGCGTTCGGCGCGGGCGGCCGCGGCGCCCTCGTCGACGTGGTCGAGACAGCGGATCTCACCGGATTCGGTGTCGAAGGCGAACGGGTCGCCGGGAGCGATCCGCCGGCCGTCGACGGCGCAGCCGTCGTCGTGACGGAGGAAGTACCGCCCCTCCTCGCGGCCGGTCTCCAGGCGGCCGGCCTGGACGGCGAACTTCACGAGCCCCTCGCCGATCTGCGTGCGCTCGGGCGAGTCGGCTTCGAGTCTGATGACGGGCATCGCTGGTCGCCCGAGTGTAGCGTCGGCGAGCCGATAAACCGTCGGCCGGCCGGCGCAGGTGGCCGGCGGGCGGAGCGGGGCGACGGCCACCCGGCGCTCTCAGTCCGGTCGCTTACCACTCGCCGCGCCGAAGGGCGCCCATGGGCGTCAGAGACGTGACCGACATCCACGAGGAGTTCGACGGCGAGCGGCTCCCGCCGGGCCAGCGCGAGACCGAGCGGTTCCCCGTCCTCTCGCTCGACCACACCCCGGAGTTCGACCCCGACGACTGGGAGTTCACCGTCCGCGGCGCCGTCGAGGAGGAGCTGACCTACTCCTGGGCGGAGTTCCGCGAGTTGCCCACCGACACCCAGCGCCAGGACTTCCACTGCGTGACGGGGTGGAGCCGCTTCGACAACGAATTCGTCGGCGTCCCCTTCCCGGAGATCGCCGAGCGCGCCGGGGTGGCCGACGACGCCGTCCACGTCATGTTCGGCGCGATGGACGGCTACTCGACGAACCTGCCCTTGGAGGAGTGCATGCGTCAGGAGGTGCTGTTCGTCCGCGAGTTCGACGGCGACCCGCTTCCCTCCGACCACGGCGGTCCCCTGCGGGTGGTCACCCCGCACAAGTACGCCTACAAGGGCGCCAAGTGGGTCGACGGCGTCACCTTCCTCACCGAGCCCCAGCGGGGCTACTGGGAGAAACGCGGCTACTCCAACACGGCGAACCCGTGGGCCGAGGACCGATATACGACGATGTGAGTGGTCGGGGTCGCGACCCGTCGACGGCGGGCCAGTCATTCCGCTTCGTACAGGTTCGTCCGGTTATCGAGCCGAGCAGCGCCGTCGGAGCGCCCGGTACCGATGCGTCGCCCGCACGTCTACCGGCTCGCCCTCGCCGATGCGACGGGGTGTGGGGCGTCTGCGAAACCTCCGTCGCCGATTTCGACCTGGCTCTCGGTCGCGTCCGTCACGGGACTCGACCGGAGCGTTCTGCGGTTGCGAGACGGCTGAGGAGTCCGGTTCCGGCTTCGGGATACTGCTTCACCGGACACTGGACGGATGGATTACTTGTTCTAGATACGTGTGTTTTCAAAACAATTTAATAGCGGGAGATAACCCATTCGTGTTATGGGATCTATGGGTCGGCTGGGGGCAGTGGTGGCTGCCTACCTGCTGGTGACGGCGACGTTCACGCCGCTGGTCTCGATCGGGACGGTCGAAGCGGCGGGGAACGAATCGATCGCGGCGGGGAACGCGCCTCAGTCGTTAAAGACACAGGCAGTCGAGGATACGAGAGAACTGACCGCAACGACGCGGCGGTTCGAGTCAGCACGGGACCGAGCGGCCGACCGGTTCAACGATTCGCGTCAGCACTACCGCGGACCTGTCCGGGCGTCGTCGGCGAAGCTGTTCAACCACGACGCTGTTGGGGTGCAGGCGTTGACCGCGTTCGCCGGGACCGACGCAGCGGACAACGCGACGGCGGTCGCAGACGCTGTCCTGCGGATTGACAACCAGACCGCCTATCAGGAGGTGGCCGACGCGCGGCGACTGTTGAACGAGTCGCGCGGCGATATCGATAACGAAGGGGTCGTCCGTAGCATGGAGGCACACCTCGACAACGCCGAGCGGACGTACGACCGCGCCGAAGGGACGATGTCCCGGGCGCGCGACGCCGATGGGCGGCGAGCCATCCGGTTGCGGGCGAGTGCGCTCCGCCAGTTACGAGGGGTCTGGCGGCAGGCGCACTTCGTCGTCGAGCGCGCGGTCGAGCGGACGAACGCGACGCTGCCCGTCGGGACGGTCGACGGAGACAACGAGGCTGCTCCCGGTGACGGCAACGAGACGGATGGTGCGCTCGACGGGAACGTCTCGGCGACGGTCTTGTCCCGGGACGATCCGATACGCGACGGGGGCGATCCCGGTAACTACACCGTCGGCGTGAACGTCTCGGCGGACGGGCCAGTCGCTCTCGACACGCTCGTGGCTTCGGTCAACGGGGGCCGCGTCGTCGGGCGGAACCTCACGGGACTGGTCGTCACCGCGAATCGGAGCCTCCCGGTCGGCGTGTCTGTCCCGCTCGATGCGGGCGGGAATCGCGTGAACGTAACAGTCGTCGGGAACAACGGAACGACGACGGCGAACGCGACGCTCAGGCTCGACGGTGACGGGCTGAACGCGACCTACGAGACCGAAGTCCTCGGCACGGACCCGCTCGACCCCGACAGCGACTCGTCGATGACCGACGCCGACGAGGCCGACGACGGGACGATCGACGGGCGGACGGACTTCGACAACGACTCGCTCGGGACGATGACCGAACACGACATCGGGACGGACCCGCTCGCGGCCGACACCGACGGCGACGGACTGACCGACCGCGAGGAGTTCCTGACGGAGACGGACCCGCTCGTGGCGGACACCGACGGTGACGGGACCGTCGACGGCGAGGAGGACCCTGACGGCGACGGGCTGACCCACGCCGAGGAGGTTGCCGAGGGGACCGCGCCGCTGTTCGCCGACGGCGACGGTGACGGCGTCAGCGACCCGAACGAACTCGCAAACGGCACGGACCCGCTCGACCCCGACTCGGACGGCGACGGCTTAACCGACGGCGAGGAGCCGACCGCGCCCTTCGAGACAGACCCGATCGACGCCGACACCGACGGCGACGGCGTCGATGACGGCAACGAGACGTACACGACACGGGTCGAAAACGAGACCATCGGCGTCTCGCTAGCGATGACGGGCGAGGGCAACGTCGCTGACGGTGTCACGCTGGAGGCAACGCCGAGTCCGCTCGGAAACGAGAGCGTCAGCGCCGGCCCGACGATCCACATCAGGAACCGGACGAGTTTCGAGAGCGCGACGCTCACCCTTTCGGTCGAGGCGTCGCGCGATCCGTCCGAGTACGACGATCTGGCTGTGTACAAGTGGGACGGAACCCGCGGCGGCGACTGGCACAGCGTCGACGCCACCTTCGACCGAGTGAACGGAACGGCGACGGTGACGACCGATTCGTTCTCCTACTACACGGTGATCGACGTGGACAGCTGGCGGTCGGCCCGGCGCGTCGACGGCGTCGCGCCGGTCGACCTGGAAGCGGAGCAGGCGGCGGGGCGGCTCTCGTGTTCGGGTGACTGCACCGTCACGAACGCGACGGCGACGCTCGGTGGAGAGCCGGATTCGCTGGAGATCACGGTGGCCCAGGGCAACCGGTCGTTCGCGGTGACGCCGCTGAGCAACGGGCTAACCATCGAGCGGTTCTACGACTTCGGCGACTTCGAGATCAACTCGCCGCTGCCCGTCGCCAAGAGCGACACCAGCCGGCTGTTCTTCTGGGCCGGGCCGAAGGGACTGAGTCTGGTGACGATCCACGACAAGGCCGACGACGGCTCGGGCGGCGCGGCGTCGCTGGATCTGGCGGGGCTGCCGACGAGCGTCGGTGAGTGGGTGGTCAGAGACGACGACACCGGCAACGACGACTACTCCGACGGCGGGACGGACCCCGACTGGAAGTGGAGTCGGCACAACACGGACGGCGGCGCCTACCGCGGCGGGCTGACCGGCGAGACGATCACGATAACGCCGGCGTTCAACGAGGCGGCGGGCAAGGAGATCTACGACCCCGGTCGGATCCGCCGCTGGGAGTTCCTGACCGGGCAGGCGACCGACCCGCGCAACGTCAGCCTGGACCTCGACGAACCGATCACGGTCGAGGTGCCCGAGGCGCTGGCGAACGGGTCGGCGACCGACGACGCGAGCACGGGCTCGCTCGAATGGAGCTACGACGTGCCGTCGTCGGTCGGCGACCGCGGGCTGGATCTGACCTACCAGACCGAACAGACCGGGATGGACCCCAACGCGACGGTGGTGGTGAGTGGCTACCGGCAGGCGGCCGACCCGCGCAACCGGCGCCAGATCACCGAACGGTACAATCTGACGCTGGGGACGGTCGGGACCGTGCGCCAATACGTCCCGCTGGACGCGTTCCAGCCGGGCACCGACGTGACGGTCCGGGCGGTCTCGGCGAACGTCTCGACGCGGCTGCAGGTGACGACGCGGACGGACACGGACGGCGACGGCCTGTGGAACGCCTGGGAGAACAAGACCTACGCGTACGAGCACATGGCCGCGATGGGTTCGGGTCGTGCGACCGGACGAGTGCGGCCGACCCAGACGTTCAACACGTCCTGGAAGGACCCGGATACCGACGACGACGGCGTCTCCGACGGGCAGGAGTACTCGGTGCGACGGCTGCCCGCGAACGACACTCGTGAGACGGCACGGCTGATCGCTAATTCGACGACGCATCCGACGGACCCGGACACTGACGGTGACGGGGCACTGGACGACGAGTTCCGGGGATGGAACATCACCGTCGTTGAAACGGCCAGCGGCGACCCGTTCCGGTACTACAACCGTTCGAAGAGCGACCCGCCGGAGAGCGGCCGGACGATCGGGACCATACACGTCTCTTCGGAGCCGCTGGACCGCGACACTGATGGCGACGGTCTCGTCGACGGCGTCGAGAAAGGAATCACGTTCACCGACCCCAGAGCCGAGGTAACGTACGAACTGACCGAGCAGCACCAGGATCTCGTCGAGCGTCTCGCGGCCGATGGTCGTGCCGGTGTGGCGGTCGGCGCGCACATCGTCGAGCGTCGTGGGCAACTGTCGTCGCTGGAGTTGACCGACCGGACCGACGACTTCGATTTCGTCCGGCCGACGTTCGGCCAGGACCTCGCCAGAGTGGACTTCCACGCGCTGGATTCGGTCGTTCGGACGGACACGTGGCTGTCGAACGAAGAGGAGGTCGACAAATCGCTCGTGTTCAACGGGAGCGTGAATCCGTGGGATCCGGACTCGGACGACGACGGGCTGACCGACGGGCAGGAAGTCCACGGTGTGACGGAGGCTGTGAGTGCCGATCTCGTCGAGATGGACGAGTCGGTGAGTTACGAGACGGATCCGACGGACCCGGATACGGACGGCGATGGGTACTGGGACGGCTGGATCGGGGTGTACGGTGTCGACTGGAGCGACAACGTGATCCTGTATCAGGAACATCTCTACACCGGTGACGGGGTCGAAGGCGACGAGGTGGTCCCACAACAGGTCGGCACGCATCACGTTTCAGGTCCGGTACCGGGCGCAGATGTCGACAGCGACGGCAAACGCGAACACTCGAACATCCACCTGGGCGAGACGTACTGGGACGGCAAAGCGGGACATTCGGCAGATCCGATGGGCGCAGGATCCGAACCCGACCTCAACCTCGCTGTCGAAGTCGACCGGTACGAGAACGCTTCCGCCCATCCGATCGGGTTCGAACAATTGTTCGAGAACGTTAGCAACAACTACGCACTGTACGGATTCAATGTCACGTTCACTATGTCTGATACGTTTTCCCGCTCCCGCCTTCGAACCAAACTACTCCCCTACGGGAAGGTGGGACTACCGATAGATTACAAAGAGAGCGTTGCTCTGGAGCAGATGTACCACGACGACTCGTCTAAACTATACATGTTCGTGACAACGGAAGGTGGGAATAACTCTGAATTTATTGTTCAAAGTTTTGACGGAGGAATCGCTTCTACAAACGGGAACAGTGGTGGATTTGGATGGGGAGTACTCATATTCACTGCGGACCACGACCAGTCTCAGAATCCAAATCATAAGCGCGCACATCATCTACAAAAGACAGTAGTACACGAAGTAGGCCATATCATTGGTGCTGGACGGAAAGATGATGGTGTGGGACTCAATCCGTTCGGTGAAGTATACAGCGGCAGTGAGAAACCTCCTGTAGATCAGACCCTCGAGGCCGTTGGAAGGCCCGTATTCGACGATCCGAGGTGGAGCGTCATGTCTTCTGGCTGGGTAGATGAAGCGGCCGCTCACCCGATGAACGGCTCGTACATGGCATATAGTATCGAGGAGCTACTATCGGTCGAACTACGCAACATTGCAACAATTGAAAACGATGGCTCGTAAGGATATAATCCTCGCAGCAATGGCCTGCTTACTGGTCTCTCTAGCTGGTTGTCACGCCAGTCCCCAGTCGTGGACGTTGGAAGGTGATGTGGAACGGATCTCTCAGGCCGACTCCGGGATCAACATGACAGTAACTGTCTCTATTCAGGGACAAGGGGATGGTGTACAACTCAAAGGCGTAAAAGCCGTCTTCCTCTCCGCTGATAAGCGTATCGTCGAGACCCACAGCCTTGGAACGATGGCCAACGAACTTGAAACGGGATACCACAATTTCAGCGTCGTGCTGCCAGAGCGCCCCCACTATATCGATTTCAAGTATGACTCACTGAGTCAACCGTCTAACGCGGCCGGAGACGCTGTCGGTTTGCGTTTAACTGATAAGTACGAGGGGATCCATCGATACAGAACGTATTCAGACTACGAACCAGAGTACTGACAGCAAAGATGGTGTTGGGGGGTCCGAACTAACTACCGGTGATCGTTGTAGCCGTTGCTCTTCTGGGTGTAACCTCACGCTGGGAACGGTCAGGACCGTGCGCCAATACGTCCCGCTCGACGCGTTCCAGCCGGGGACTGACGTGACGGTGCGGGCGGTCTCGGCGAACGTCTCGACGCGGTTGCAGGTGACGACGCGGACGGACACGGACGGCGACGGCCTGTGGAACGCCTGGGAGAACAAGACCTACGCGTACGAGCACCTGCCGGCGACGGATTCGGAGCGGAATCCGACGCTTCCGGCACCGGAGCAACACTTCAACACGTCCTGGCAGGACCCCGACACCGACGACGACGGTGTCTCCGACGGGCAGGAGTACTCGGTGCGACGATTGCCCGCGAACGACACGCGCGAGACAGCTAGATTAGTCGCCAATTCGACGACGCATCCGACGATGCCCGATACCGATGGCGACGGTTTGTTGGACGACGAGTCCCGTGGCTGGAACATTACCGTCGTCGAGTCGACCAGCGGCGCACCGTACCGCTACTACAATCGGACGAAAAGCGACGAGCCGACGGGCGGGCGGACCGTCGAGACCGTCCGGTTCTCGTCGGACCCGTTGAGTACCGACACTGACGACGACGGGCTAACTGACGGCGTAGAGCGGAATCGGACGCATACGGACCCGCGGTCGCGCGTGACCTACGTCCTGACCGGTGTCCACCAGCAGATGCTCGAAAAGCTCGTCTCGAACGGGCGCCGCGATGCCGCGGTGGATATGGACATCGTCGAGCGCCGCGGCCGCGTCGACGACCTCGTGTTGACCGATCGGACCGACGACTTCGACTTCGTGCGGCCCGACGGCGGGAAGACTGTCGTCGACCGGCTCGATTTCACGGCGCTGGACGGAACGACGCGGACGGATACGTGGTTGTCGAACGAAGAGGAACTTCGATGGTCGGTGTTCAACGCCGGCGAGCTCGGCGTCTGGGACCCCGACACGGACGACGACGGACTGACCGACGGCCAGGAGGTGAACGGGCTGACGAAGGTCAACGGCCGGAGTGTCGTTAAGACCGACGAGAGTGTGAGTTATGGCACCGACCCGACGGATGCCGACACGGACGGCGACGGGTACTGGGACGGCTGGATAGGAGTCTACGGGGTAGAGTGGTCTGATAACGTCGTTCTGTATCAGGAGCATCTTTCAACTGGAGATGGGATCGAAGGCGACGAAGTAGTCTCCGAACAGGCCGGAATTCATAATGTTTCGATTCCGATTACAGGTGCAGACATCGACGGCGACAACAACCTCGAACACTCGAATATCCACATCGGTGAACTCCACTGGGGGACCGCCCCGGAAACGCCGACACCCAGTCTGGACCAGCGAACAACTCTGCACGTCGAGGTGGACTGGATCGAAGGACAAAACCCGTACAACGAGACCATCGGCGGGCAGAGTCTACTCGACTCGATCGAGGAGAACTATGCCCTCTATGGACTCAATATCGTCTTCCACCGGGATGACCGTCTCACGACCGCCAACGTAACTAGTGTCTGCAAACAGCCTGGGGTTGGGCCCGGGCCCACCTGCGGTGGCACAGTCACCCTTCCTGGGTTGAACGCGCACGAACTCGACAAGGTAGAAGATCGGTATCACGACGATACCAGTAGACATCACATCCTGTTCGCGACGAACTACGCGGCTGACACACCGATATTGTCGACTCACGACCCCTTCATGGATTCCGACGTTGACGGACTCGAAGGTCACACGGGGTCGCCAGGCCAACGCAATCTGATCCCGACCGCACCGTATGGATCAGTCATACTGGCCGACCAACCAGAATTAAGCGACGCCGAGACGTTGAAGAGCACGACGATGCACGAACTCGGCCACGGCCTGGGAATCGGCTGGCTTGACGACAAAGGACCCGGCCACATCGCCGAGTGCTATAGCGGAGATTTCTGTGTCGGTCAGTTTGGCGTCGGTGGTGGTGACGACGAAACGCCAGAGAGGATCGAAATTCCGGGCAGAGGGATTCAAACGGCAGAATGGAGTATAATGGGAGAAACTGGCGATCCCATCGGATCCCCTTTCGAAACATATCGATATAGCATTGAGGAATTGTTGACAATCGATTTTAATGATGTCCCGTCCACAGATGATTGAACAAATTTCGAAACGAGAATTCTTAACATTCGTGGCATCTGCGATGATTCTAATTAGCGGTTGTCATTCGAGGTCTCATGCGGAACTTGGATTTGATTCCGTAAGTGTCAACCAGACCGGTTCGACATATACCATCGAAGGTGAGATCGGACTTGGCGTCACTGGCGACTGGGAGTCGTTCAAGAACGTCTCCGCTGTCGGTCTTGACGAAAACGGTGCCGTGATCTGTCGTCAAGTCATCGGCGAGATCGATGCAGAATACGTGGGCGGCGGTAACTCTGTAACGCTTACGTGTGAACAGTTTCCACACGCGCTCACATACGAGATTGAGCGCGACCCCTGTTCCCAGGGCGTAATAGTGAACAAAATGGTATACGACGAAGAGCGAGACCTCTGGGTTGAAGAACCGATCGAATGTGAGTGAACTCAGCCGGGGCCTGGGCGCTGGCTGGCTCGACAACAAAGGGTCCGGCCACATCGCCGAGTGTTACAGCGGTCAAGACTGTGCCGGTCAATTTGGCGTCGGTGATGGTAATGATAACACTAATGAGACCGTTGTATTGTCAGGCTCCACTACACAGGTATGGAGCATCATGGCACGAACCGGGGGGCCGAGAGCTTCCAGTTTAAAAATGTATAGATATAGCATTGAAGAACTATTAACAATAGACTTCGAGGATGTCCCCTCAACAAATGAGTGAGCTTCTTTCGAGACGCCGATTACTCTTGAGCGGAGTCGCACTGTCGAGTCTACTCAGCGGTTGTCACTCCGACACTCATGCAAGTCTCCTGTTCGGATCAATCGAAGTAAGTGACAACGATTCGACGTACGAAATTGAATTCGAAGTGCGCCTCAGCGTCGGCGGGGACTGGGAGTCGTTCAAGAACGTTTCCGCTGTCGGCCTCGATAAAAACGGCACTGTGATCTGTCGTCAACACATCGGCGAGATCGATGCAGACTACGTTGGTGGCGACAACCCTGTAACGCTCACCTGTGACGAGTTCCCCCACGCGCTCACATATGAAATCGAGCGCGACCCCTGCTCTCGGGGTGTAACAGTTAACAAAATGGCATACGACGAAGAACGAGATCTCTGGGTAGAGGAACCGATCGAGTGCGAATAAATGGGCACTCCTCTTGACAGAGTTTCCAGGTTATGCTCATACAGCCAAGGAAGGACGATGCACGAACTCGGCCACGGCCTGGGAATCGGCTGGCTCGACGACAAAGGACCCGGCCACATCGCCGAGTGTTACAGCGGGAGTTTCTGTGTCGGTCAGTTTGGCGTCGGCGGTGGTGACGACGGTACGACGGGATCCACCGATACAGAACGTATTCAGACTACGATCCGGAGTACTGATTGCAAAGATGGTACTGAGCGGTACGAACCGACTCCCCATCTAATGTCTGTCCGACGCTCTCAGAATCATGATTGATCGGAAATTCCTGCTCTTGGCTGTCGTGCTGTTCGTTCCGCTGAGCGGTTGTGATACGGGTCACGGTCCGTGGACGCTCGAGGGAAACATCGAAGAAGTCTCTCAGGTCGAATCTGGATACAACGTTACCGTAGATGTTTCTCTTCAGAGCGACGGTGATGGTGTTCATCTCTCAGAAGTGAAAGCGGTCTTTCTCTCGGAGAATTCGACCGTCCTCACAAAGAAGATGATCGGTGGTATGACACAGTCGAATAGCAGTCGGTCTCGGAGATTTAGCGTCGTTACTTCCAAGCGCCCATACTATATAAATATTAAATATAGCTCGGTAGAGCAACCCGCAGGCGCTTCGGGTTCTGTCGTTGGTCTCCGTTTGACTGGAGACCAACCATCAGAGTATCGGTACCTCACCTATTCTGACTACGACTCGAAATACTGACAGCGATGGTCGAAGAGAAATAGAACCAAGTTTTAGGCCCATGCCTTGCTTGCGGCTCACTAGGCAGCTCAACCCAATCATCGGAACGGTCGGGACTGTGCGCCAATACGTCCCGCTCGACGCGTTCCAGCCGGGCACCGACGTGACGGTCCGGGCGGTCTCGGCGAACGTCTCGACGCGGTTGCAGGTGACGACGCGGACGGACACGGACGGCGACGGCCTGTGGAACGCCTGGGAGAACAAGACCTACGCGTACGAGCACATGGCCGCGACGGGTTCGGGTCGTGCGACCGGACGAGTGCGGCCGACCCAGACGTTCAACACGTCCTGGAAGGACCCGGATACCGACGACGACGGCGTCTCCGACGGGCAGGAGTACTCGGTGCGACGGCTGCCCGCGAACGACACTCGTGAGACGGCACGGCTGATCGCTAATTCGACGACGCATCCGACGGATCCGGACACTGACGGTGACGGGGCACTGGACGACGAGTTCCGGGGCTGGAACATCACCGTCGTCGAGACGACGAGCGGCGACCCGTTCCGGTACTACAACCGTTCGAAGAGCGACCCGCCGGAGAGCGGCCGGACGATCGGGACCATACACGTCTCTTCGGAGCCGCTGGACCGCGACACTGATGGCGACGGTCTCGTCGACGGCGTCGAGAAGGCGACTACGTTCACCGACCCCAGAGCCGAGGTAACGTACGAACTGACCGAGCAGCACCAGGATCTCGTCGAGCGTCTCGCGACCGACGACCGGGGCGGTGTGGCGGTCGGCGCGCACATCGTCGAGCGTCGTGGGCAACTGTCGTCGCTGGAGTTGACCGACGGGACCGACGACTTCGATTTCGTCCGGCGACGTTCGGCCAGGACCTCGCCAGAGTGGACTTCCACGCGCTGGATTCGGCCGTGCGGACGGACACGTGGCTGTCGAACGAGGAAGAAGTCGACAAGTCGCTCGTGTTCAACGGGAGCGTCAACCCGTGGGATCCGGACTCGGACGACGACGGGCTGACCGACGGGCAGGAAGTCCACGGTGTGACGGAGGCTGTGAGTGCCGATCTCGTCGAGATGGACGAGTCGGTGAGTTACGACACTGATCCGACGGACCCGGACACGGACGGCGATGGGTACTGGGACGGCTGGATCGGGGTGTACGGTGTCGACTGGAGCGACAACGTGGTGCTGTACCAGGAGCATCTCCCGGGCGGAATCAGCGGTGACCAAATGGTTTCGGAGCAGGCAGATATCCACAACGTGACGGGAACGAACACGCCCGGCGCGGATATCTTCGACAACGGGACGAAGTTCCACTCCGCCGTTCACGTCGGAGAGCGCCACTGGAACACTGTTCCGACTTCACGGTCTGATGACCCAGATACGTCGCTCGGTATTGAAGTAGACTATCTTCGAGGCCACGATCCACAGCAAATTACGAACAATCAAAATGAGTCGGTACTGGAATTGGCGAAGGAAAACTATCGTCTCTACGGTATCGATCTGAATTTCTCTATCAGTGACGAGCTTGCGAAACCCGACCTCAGGGATGTCTGTAGAGCAAGTAACGAGAACAATTGTAAATTTGATCCGACAGTTGGCAATATCACCCCAGATACGTTCAACGCAAACGAGCTGTCCCGGGTTGAAGGGGAGTTCCACGATAACGAGTCGAAACTACACTTACTGTTCGTGAATCAGTACAACGACCCTCCGACCGAATTACCTAAATTCTACCCACACGACTTGTTCGTTGAGGAAGGTGTCCCCGGTGTTGCGGGGCACACTGGATCACCAGCGATGATCACTGCACTCGAAACGAATCCGGCGTTTGGGGTGCCGTACGGGGCAGTTATCTTTACGGATTCCACGGGAGGAACATCCGACACATACGCTGTTCTCATGGAGGAGATCGGTCACACACTCGGAGCGGGATACGCAGACGACAAAGTCGGGAAAATCGCGGAGTGTTACAGCGGCGGAGACTGCTACGGGATAGGGATCGGTGGAGGGACTGACCAGACACCAGAGCAGATCCGTTTCGGTAAGACGGCCAGCGACGAGTGGAGTGTCATGGCGACGAGTCCAAGAAGCATCGATGGGTTCTATGCCTTCAGCGTCGAAGAAATTTCGACAATAGACACGGACGACATCCCTTCCCATGGCTGACCGACAGAGATCGAGACGGTGGGTGATCGAGACGGCGGTCGTAGCCGCGGCGTCGGTGACGGCCGGGTGCGAACGCTGGAGTCGCATGCGGAGCATCTCGTTTCAGCGACTCCGCATCGAGACGACGAACGGAACGGACAGAGTCACTGGCGCCGTCGCCGTCAGGTCACAGGGGCCGGACGGGTGGCGAACTTTCCACGACGTATCCGCCGTCGCGTACGACGACGAGGGTGAGCGGATCAACGCGACGGCACTGGGGGCCATCGACGGAACGACTGGGGACATCGAGTTCACGCTCACTTGTGAGCACCACCCTGACCGGATCGTAATCGAGGCCGCCGAGTCACCTTGCGACCCGGACACGTCGATGGACGTGTACGTTTCCGTCGGCCGCGACGACGGAACGCCGATCTGGGAACAGCGAGACCATGCGTGTGAGCCATAGGCGACGGCCGCCGTTGGGGCTGGCCGATCGAACCATACAGACGAATCTCTGACATGTTTCGAGCGTCGTTTTCGGAAACACCAGAAATACCAGACTGACTCGACGGCCAGTTCGAACTGGAGGAGACCCCATTCCAGGTGCGTGGGAGATCATTCCGATCCCGTACTCGGTGCCGGGGATCGACAATATCTCGGTCTACTTCTACTCCGATAACGGTGAGGTGCTGGAGGGGTGAGGGGTAGAAGAACTCAATAGCGGAGTAAACGTCTCGATCGGGGTCGAAACCGCGACGAGATACGTGACCGCCGACTCACCCGAGTTCTGGTCTCGGTCCAATGTTCAGACCCTCTACTACTACAAAGCAGGAACCTCCGACGGGCGCCGAACTACGAGTCGGCGTGGGTCTCTTCGAAGGCTGGCTCCCCGACGGCTCACGAAGCGCCGGCTTAGCCCCTCATCCCGACGACTCCTCCGAGAGCCGGAGCTCGGCGACGAGGCGGGCGCTGATCACCTGTTCGACGATGTCGACCAGCGCCTCGTCGTCGTCGGTGTAGTCGGCGAACACGCCGAGGGGAACCTCGCCGCCGGCCATGTCCTGGTGGCCGCCGGCGGCGCCGACGTCGCCGAAGGCGTCGTCGAGGGCGTCGCCGAGGTGGATGCGGGGGTCGGTCGTCCGGCCGCTGAGGTGGATCGACCGGCCGGCGATGCCGAAGACGATGGCGGTCTCGACGCCCTCCAGGGTCCGGAGGTAGTCGGCGGCCTGCGGGAGGGCGTCGCGCTCGGTCGTCCGGCCGACGTTGGAGATGAGCACGGAGCCGCGGGTCCGCCGGTGTTCGATGGCGGTGGCGATGGCGTCGAGGGTGGCGCCGGTGACCGACGGGCTGGCGAGCTGGCGGAGCAGGGCGGTGTCGGCCCGCTCGTGGAGGTAGCCGGCGGCCTCGTACTCGGCGCGGGTGGTCCCGCGGAGGAACTCCAGGGTCTCCCGGCGGATGGCGAACAGCAGCGCCGTCGCGAGCTCCTCGTCGAGGTCCGCGTCGAGGTCGCGGACGTACTCGGTGAAGATGGTGGCGGTCGCGCCGATCCCCTCGCGGTGGTCGACGAAGCGGGCGTCGATATCCTCGGCGGGGTGGTGGTCGACGACGATGTCGACGGGCGCGTCCGCGGGGACGCGGTTGTTCCGGCCGGGGACGGAGTGGTCGACGAACGCGAGCAGCGACCCCGCGGGCCGGTCGCGGGCCATCGCGGGGTCGAACGGCTGCAGATCGATGTCGAGCAGGGTGACGAACGCGCGGTTCTGCTGGTGGGAGATCTCCCCGCTGTAGGCGATCCGCCACTCCTCGACGCCGGCCGCCGCCGCGATCCGGCCGAGCGCGAGCGCGCTCGCCAGGCAGTCGGGGTCGGGGTTGTTGTGACAGACGATAGTGACGGCTTCGCCCTCCCGCAGGAGGTCGCGAAGCTCTCGGGCCGGACGTGCGGTCGGCGATGACTGACTCATCGTGTGGCTCGGACGAGCCGTCTAGGCGCCCGGTCGACAAAACGCTCCGGCCGGCACACGCCATCGTTCCGGGCGCGCTCACGAGCCGTCGGTCGCGATCTTCGACAGGGCGTCGTAGACCGGGTACAGCGACGCGTAGACGGGATAGGGGAGGTTCCGCGCGACGGCCCGAGCAAGCCGCTCGCGGCGCGCCGGGGTGGCCTCGCTGGCGACCGCGCGCATGTCGACGCCGTCGAGCCACCGGAAAAAGTCGGTCGCGCCGTCGACGGGGAACGACCGGTCGAGGTCGATGTGGGACTGGATGTCCTCCCAGTGGAAGCGAGTGTGCTCGTCCATCACGAACGCCGGCTCCTCGAAGGCCACGCGGATCTCGCCGAACGTCTGCCGGTCGGCCTCGTAGCCGAACTCCCGCGGGTCGAGCCCCGCGAGGACGAGCCCGAC
Source organism: Halosimplex pelagicum (assembly GCF_013415905.1). Lineage (GTDB taxonomy): Archaea > Halobacteriota > Halobacteria > Halobacteriales > Haloarculaceae > Halosimplex > Halosimplex pelagicum. Next base: position 1,827,163 of record NZ_CP058909.1, read on the forward strand.
GATCGTCCGGTAGCACTTCTCGCAGTCGTTGCAGTTGCCGCCGGCGGCGTCGTGGATGCACGTCCGCAGCGGGAACCGCTCGCCCGTCTCCGCGACGTACGCGGCGATGCGCTCGATCTTCTCCTGGCGGGTGAGCTCGAACCCGTCGTGGTTCCCGCGGCTGTGGCCCCAGCGGACCCGGTCGTCGATCTCCGGGTGCGAGCCCCACGGCTCGTCGAACCCCGCTGTGTGGCTGGCCGCGATGTGGACCGTCCCGAGGCCGAGCGCGTGCGAAAGCGGCGCACACAGCCCGAGCAGCCCCAGCCCGTGGCCGACGGAGCTGTACCAGGCGCCGTCCACGTAGCGCTTGTAGTGGGCCTGCAGCATCGGGGTGTCCAGCACCGACAGGGCGTTGGACCTGACGTAGCGGCAGTCGAGGCCCCGCCGGTCGGCGAACGGTTCGACGTGGTTCCGGAACCCGCGCCAGCGGTCGTCCTCCTCCGGGCCGACGACCCACCCCTGAACGCCGATCAGCGTCGGGTCTTCGTCGCGGTGGCGGACGTAGCTGGCGACGGAGTCGATCCCGCCGGTGAACAGCAGGCCGCTCTCGTCGAACGCGTCGGCCGGGTACTCCTCCGCCGTATCGACGACCGCCTCGGGTCGGATCTCCCCGGGGTCGATGAACTCGGGGTACATCCGCGCGAGCGCCGCGCCGACCTCCTCGAGCGCGTCCAGAAAGGCCCGGTCGACCGCCGGCGCCGCCACGTCGGCGCCGTTGGCCCAGGCGACCGGCGCGACGTGGGCCAGCGCCGGGATCGACGCGACCGCGGGCGGCACGTCCGAGATATCGGCGTCGTAGTCGACGCGGACCGTGTCTCCGGCGAAAAACCGCCTGAGGTCGCGCGACGGCGTGACCTCGCACTCGACGGTCGACCCGTCGACGGTCGGTTCACCGACGACGACGGTCATCGACGGTCCCGTCCACCCGGCTCGCCGCTCGCGCGACGGCGTCGTCTCACCCACTGGTTGGCGTGCATGTTCGTCCCGATCTATAGGCGACGAGGTAGTAAATTCGGCGCTACCCACCGCCGCTCCCCGTTCCCGCCGGGGAGAAGCGCTACATGCTGGACGTAAGTGCTATATACTCGTACATATCTACCCGGTCGTCGCGACCACAGATGCAGCGGGTGGTCTCGAAGTTCCGAACGGCGCTATCGAATCCGGGTGCGGCCCTCCCGTACGTCAGGTCGCGGCTGCGGGTGGCTCGCGGGCTGGCCGCGCTCTCGCGGTACCGCCTGGCGTCGCTGTACGTCGCCGACCTGCTCGGCGGTACCGACCGGTTCGAGGACTACCTCCGGGACAACGAAGGCGACCGCTACCCCGAACTCGATGTCGACAGCCTCGACGAACTACGGTCGGTCGACTTCACGACCGAAGTCGTCCTTCGGGCGGACTGACCACCGTCCGGGCGGGTTGAACGCGGTCCAGGCGGACCGACCACCGACCCGGCGTATTAGGTGTGTCAGGACTAGGGCAGATCCCTAATAGGTATATAGACAACCGCTAAGGGCGGCCGGTCGCCCGGATCGAGTGTGACCGAACGACGCCACGCGGACGACGCGAACCGACGGACCGGGGCGGTGGTACGCCGTGAGTGACGCGGCCCGGCACCCGCGGGTGCTGGACCTGCCTCGGGACGAGACCGGACTGGCGACGACGACCGTCGCGCTCAGGCGGCTGCAGGAGCTGTTGCCGGAGTTCCTCGTCGATCTGGTGAGCGACGCCGGCGCCGAGGGGTTGGTCGTCCCGCTGGACGGCGGGGTCGCCACCGCGACGGCGGCGGCGCTGGCCGTCGACGCGGTGGGCGCCGAGGACGTGATCGGGCTCGCCATGCCGGCGGGGCTGACCGACGAGGCGACCGCGCGGACCGCCGAGACGGTCGCGGAGATGCTGGGGATCGACCACCGGCGGCTGCAGCTGCAGCCGGTCGTCGCGGCCTTTCAGGAGACGGTCGGCGACGCCGGCGGCCCGGCCGACGACCTCGTGGCGACGGACAACGCCGTCGAGCGGTTCCGGACGGCGACGACCTACTACTTCGCCAACCGCCGCGAGGCGCTGGTGGTCGGCCCGGTCGACCGGACGGACCGGCTGCTCGGGTCGGCGACGAAGTACGGCGAGACGGGCGTCGACTGCTTCCTGTTCGGCGACCTCTACGGGACGGAGGTCCGCGCGCTCGCCGCGGCGATGGACCTCCCCGTCGACATGCTCGACGGCGACGACCGCGCGCCGCCGGGCGACGCGACCGACGCGGACAGGCTCGACGTCGACGCCGAGACGGTCGACCGGGTGCTGCGCCTGCACGTCGACGAGGGCCGAGAGCCGCGGGCGGTGGCCGACCGCCTGGGGATCGACCGCTCGGTCGTGGGCCGGCTGAAAGAGTGGTGCGCGGCGACGCGACACAAGCGACACATGCCGCCGAAACCGTCGACGAACCGGTGAGAGCGGGGCGCACCGAACTCCCGTCCCCTGGGAGAGGTCTCCCAGTCGAGTTCCCCCTGCGGTACCCCTAAGGGCGGCTACCCGCTAGGAGGGGTGTGGATCCGTCACGCCTGAGCCCGCGGACGGTCGCCCTCGCGGTCCTGTGTGTCGCGGTGATCGCGTTCGCGGCGGCGACGCTGGACACGACGACGAACCCGGACCCGTCGGCCGGCGCGGGCTACGCCGGCCCGGACGACCAGCTGGGCGGCGAGCGCACGCCGGCCGAGGAGTCGACCGGCGACAGCAGGAGCCCCCGGGACTCGCCGCTCGACCTCGACTTCGACTTCGAGGAGGGGTCGCTGTTCCAGTTCTGCCAGTCGTGGCTCAAACAGCCGCTCGTCCAGCTGCTGTTGCTGTCCGGCGTCGTCGGCGTGTTCGCGCTCGGTCGTCGGCTCGACGACGCGGCGACGGGGCTGGCCGCCGTCTTCGTCGTCGGCTACCCCGGCTTCTTCCTCTATCTCCTCCTGACGAACTGCCGAACGGACCCGGGACTGCTGTCGCTCGCCGACGGCGGGCGGCCGGCCCAGGAGGGCGGCGGGCTGTTCGGCGGCGAGGCGACCGTCGCGCCGCCGTCGTTCTCGACGGCCGCGCTGCTCGTGCTCGTCGTCGCGACGTTGGTCGCCGTCGCCGCGCTGGTGTTGACCGGCAACCACGACCAGCGTGAGGAGTACGAGTCCGGCGACGACGAGGACGACTCCGAACCCGAGCCGTCGGCGGACGTGCGGGCGGTCGGCGCGGCCGCGGGGCGGGCGGCCGACCGGATCGAGGAGAGCGACGAGTTCGAAAACGAGGTCTATCGCGCGTGGGCGGCGATGACCGACCACCTCGCGGTCGACCGGCCCGAGTCGAGCACGCCGGCGGAGTTCGCGACCGCGGCAACGGCCGCGGGGATGGACCCGGCGGACGTGGCCCGGCTCACCGAGGTCTTCGAGGAGGTGCGCTACGGCGGCGAGGAGCCGACCGCCGAGCGCGAGCGGGCGGCCGTCGAGACGCTGCGGCGGATCGAGGCGACCTACGCCGACGCGGACGCCGATGCGAGCGAGGATATCGGCGGGCCCAGTGGCGCCGACGACGGCCCGGGCGCCGGCGACGACGGCGAGGTGGGCGACCGATGAGCCGGAGCGTCACGGCGACGCTGGGGGTGCTCCTGGGCGTCGTCGGGATCGCCGCGCTCGCCGTTCCACAGATCACGACGCCGCTGCCGACCGGCGACACGTTCGTCCTGATCGTCGGGCTGGTCCTCCTCCTGGGGGCGGTGGCGCAGGTCCAGCGCCGGCGTCGCACCGAACTCGACTACGCGGAGACGCCCGACGCGGAGCTGGCGGTCGACCTGCCGACGCCGGGCGACGACCTCGACCGGCGGCTCGGTCGGCTGCGACTGACGCGGTTCAACGAGGCCGAGCGCCACCGCATCAACGACGAGATCCGCGACGTGGCCGCGGCGACGATCCGGCGCCGCGACCGGGGGTCGACCGAGGCGGCCGAGCGAGCGCTCGACGAGGGGAGCTGGACCGACGACCCGTTCGCGGCGGCCTTTTTCACGGGCCGGGTGCCCGAGGCGCCGACGACCGACCGCCTGCGCGAGCTGTTCGACCGCGAGTCGCCGTTCAAGCGCCGCGCCGTCCGGGCGATCGACGCCGTCGAGCGGCTGCTGGAGAGCGACGAGCGCGGGAAGGGCGACGGCCGGCGAGCGACCGACGAGCGTCGGGAGGGCGACGATGAGTGAGGACGATCCCGGACGGTCGGGGCCCGAGCGGTCGGAGTCCGAGCGGTCGGAGTCCGAGCGGTCGGATACCCGGGACCCGGAGCCCGAGCGACCGGACGGCGGCCGAACGGTGATCGACGAGGCCGACGGGACCGACGCGGCGGACGAGCCGTCGGTCGACCCCGGTGACGGGGACAGGACCGAACCGGCGTCGGCCGGTGCGACCGAGCGGGACGGCGAGACGGCCGAGGCGGGGAAGGTCGACGACGGGGACACAGCGGACGGGTCGGCGGGCGGGGCCGACGCCGGGGGGTCGGCGGCGGTGACGGTCCGCTCGTCGCGGCTCCGCTCGACCAACCACTGGGTGGGGTTCGCGACGCTGGTCTTCGGCTCGGCGGGGCTGGGGGCGCTCGTCCGCTCGCGGGCGCTCATGCTCGCGGCCGTCGTCGGCGTCGGCTACCTCGCGTACGCGAACACGACCGAGGCGCCCGAGCCCGACCTCGCCGTCGAGCGGCGGCTCTCGGCGGACGACCCGGAGCCGGGCGACACCGTCGAGGTGACGGTCGTCGTCGAGAACGTCGGCGAGGCGGCGCTGCCGGACCTGCGGGTCGTCGAGCAGGTGCCCGAGGCGCTGGCGGTCACCGCGGGGCCGGCGCGGGCGGCGACCGCGCTCCGGCCGGGCGCCCGCATGACCTTCTCCTACACCGTCCTCGCGCGGCGGGGCGCCTACCGCTTCGAGGGGCTGACCGTGATCGCGCGCAACGCCAGCGGCAGCCGCGAGCGCGAACTCGACGCCGAGACCGAACCGGCGGCGATCACCTGCCTGGCACCGGTCGACGCGACGGAGGCGGTCCCGCTGCGCGGGCTCACCTCGCCGTACACGGGTCGGGTCTCGACCGATTCGTCGGGCGAGGGGACGGAGTTCGCGTCGCTCCGGGAGTACCAGCACGGCGACGCCCTCTCGCGGATCGACTGGAACACGTTCGCCCGCGACGGGACGCTGACGACCATGGAGTTCCGCGAGGAGCGCATGGCGACGGTGGTGGTCGTCCTCGACCTGCGCGAGGCGGCGTACCTCCAGGCCGGCGACGACGGCCCTCACGCGGTCGACCGCGGCATCGACGCGGCCCGCCGCGTGTTCAACTCGCTGCTCGGCACCGGCGACCGCGTCGGGATCGCCGCGTTCGCGGCCGAGACGGTCTGGCTGTCGCCAGGTGCGGGGCCGACCCACCGCGCCCGCGCCCGGGAGCTGCTGTCGACTCACCCGGCGCTGTCGCCGACGCCGCCGGACGGACGGGTGTACGTCCGGCTCCAGCTGCGCCGGCTGGCCCAGCGGCTCGACGACGACGCGCAGGTGGTGTTCGTCTCGCCGATGCCCGACGACACCAGCGCGGTGATCGCCCGCTCGCTGCAGGTGCGGGGCCACGCCGTCACCGTCCTCAGTCCGGACCCGACGATGCGGGACACGCCGGGGCGGCGGCTGGCGGCCGTCGAGCGGTCGAACCGGCTGAACGACCTGCGGGGCAACGACGTGCGCGTCGTCGACTGGGACGGCGACGAGCGGCTGGCCGAGGCGCTCGAACGCGCGGGCAGGCGGTGGTCGGGATGAGCGGGACGAGCGACGCGACGCCGGCGCGACCGCACCGGCCGCGACTCGGGAGGCGGTCGCCGTGAGCGGCACCGAGATCACGCGCCGACCGGGACGGCACTCGCTGGTCGTCTCGGGGGTCGCGGGCGCGACGGCGGCGGCGATGGCGCTGACCGGCGGCGGCGCCGGCGCGGTCGCGGCGGCGCTGGGGACGGTCGCGTTGCTCGCGGGCGTCCGTCGGGCGAACCACCGCGTCGTCGACGCGGGCGGGCTGGTCGCGTTCCTCGGGGTCGCCGCCGCGGCGCTGTCGGAGGCGCCGCCGGTCGCGGTCCTGCTCGGGACGGTCGCGGCGGTCGTCGCCTGGGACGCCGGGACCAACGCCGTCTCGCTGGGCCGGCAACTGGGCGCCGAAGCCGACACCATCCGCGCCGAGAACCTCCACGCGATGGCCGGCGCCGTCGTCGGCCTCGTCACCGCCGTCTTCGGGCTCGTCCTCTTCGAGGTCGGCCCCACCCGCCAGCCCGTCACCACGCTCTTCGTCCTCCTGATCGCCGCGACGCTGCTCGTCGTCGCGCTGAACCGGTGATCCCCCGACCCGACGGCGGGACCTAGCCGTATTCAACCGAGCGATACGATCGGGTTACCCGTCGCGGTCGTGCGCTCCGGACGCCGAACCCGGCGGTCGGGGCCGGCCGCAGCCGGCGAGCGCGTCGGCACGGTCCGCTTCGATCGCGCCCGGTGGTTCAGCGGTACTCCGAGGCTGTGAGAGCGAAGCGTACCGATACCGGGCGTTTCAGAGTCGATTACTACGGCGCGTCACCGCGTGGGATCCGGGTATGGTCGAAGGCAGCACGTCCGACGGGCCAGCCGTCGCGGTGCCGGTCACGGACGTTCCGAGCACGGTCGCCACGCTCCGCTCGCTCGCTCCGGAGGGCATCCACACGGTCGTCGTGTCGGAGATGGCCACCGCGCAGGCCTTCGCGTCGAAGTACTGCGGCGAAGTCGTCCGGACGGCCGACCCGCACGCGGACCTGCTCGCCTACAGGGACGACCTGCTCGACGTGGCGGCCCGCGACGACGTTCGGACCATCGTCCCCGTCCGGGAGGTCGACGCGTACGTCCTCTCCCGATACCGGTCGTCGTTCGAGCGACACGTATCGCTGCCGGTGCCCGACATGGCGGCGCTCGAACGCGTCCACGACAGGCTGTTGCTGGCCGAGACCGCCGAAGCCGCCGGGGTCCCCGTGCCGGACACCCGGCGGCCGGCCGATGTCGATGACTGGTCGCGGGACCTGCTCGCCAAGTCCCGGTACAACCTGCTCACCGAGACGTACGACGACTCGCTGGCGCCCGGCGAGAGCGCGACCTCGGACCTGATCGAGCACTTCGAGACCGGCGTCCGACCGGACCTCGACTCGCTGCGCGAGCGCCACCGGGTCGAGCCGATCGTCCAGGAGTTCGTCCCGGGCGCCGAGGAGTACATGGTCGCCGCGCTGTACGACTCGGGCGACCCGCTGGCCGTGTTCCAGCACCGCCAGGTCCGGGGCACCCGCTACACCGGGTCGGGCGGCGCCTACCGCGAGTCGGTCTCGATCCCCGAACTCGAAGCGGTGGCGACCGACCTGCTCGACCACCTCGAGTGGAACGGCCTGGCCTGCCTGGAGTACCTGAGAGACGAGGACACCGGCGAGTTCGTCCTCGCGGAGATCAACCCGCGCATGTGGCAGTCGCTCGCGTCCACCGTCGCGATGGGGGCCGACTTCCCCCGGTACTACTGGCAGCAGGCGACCGGCCGGGCCGACGAGATCGATCCCTCCTACGACCTGGGCGTCGGCTGTCACTGGCTGAAAGGCGAGTTCCTCCACGCGCTGAGTCTCTTCCGGTTCGACTCCCCGCACGTCGAGCGGCCGGGCTACGCCGAGACGCTGCGGGACATCGCCGTCTCCACCTACCGGCAGCCGCGCTTCGACTACCTCTCGCTCGACGACCCCGGCCCGTTCCTCCAGGACTGCTCGACGCTGCTCGCCGAGCTGCCCGCCGTCCCGAGACTGCAGGTCAAGGGCTGAGGCGACCGATCGGCGCGGCCCCGCTCGGCCCGCGGCTTCGATCCGGGGTCGCGGGGCGGTCCCTACGCCCCGGGCGGCAGTCGCCGGCCGCCGGCTTTTCCCGCTCGGTCCGCAACCCTCGGCATGGAACGGTTCGGATCGCTCCGCCGAGGCGGCCGAGCGAACGCCGCGGTCGCGTGGGCGTCGGTCGGCGCGCTGGTCGCCGTCGCGGCCGCCAGCGCGCTCGCCGGGGACCTCCCGTGGTCGCTCCTCGCGCTGGCGCTGGCGGTCCCGGTCGCGGCCCCCGCGGTGGCCGCCCGCGAGCCGACCGCGACGGTCCCCTGGGCCATAGCGGTGGTCTCGGCCGCAGCGGCCGCCGGCCCGTGGGTCGGCGTCCCGGCCGAGATCGCCGGTTATCTCGCGGTCGCGGCGTTCGCGACCGCCGCGGTCGTCGACCTCGTCGCGTTCACGAGCGTCGAGCTGAGCCGGGGGTTCGCGGCCGTCTCGGTCGCGCTGACGACGATGGCCGCCCAGGCGGTCTGGACCGTCGCGCAGTTCTACTCGGACGCGTGGCTCGGGACCGGCTACCTCGGCTCGAAGACGGAGCTCCAGTGGGACCTGGTCGCCGCAACGGCCGTCGCGGTCGCCGCCGGCGTCGCGTTCCGGTGGTACGCCGAGCGCTTCGAGGACCCGCGTTCGACCGACCGGTCGGCGCGGTCGGGGTCGACATGACGCTGGGCGACGCGCTCGGGCTCTCGGACGACCGGGAGCGGCTGCTCACACGTGGCCTGCAGGCGGCGCTGGCGGCGCTGTCGGCCTACGGGGCCGCGACCGGCGACTGGGGGGCCGCCGTCAACGGCGCCTCGGCGCTGGCGGTGACGTTCCTGCCGGCGCTGTTGCGCCGGGAGTACGGCTACGTGATGGACCCCGGGATCGTGCTGTGGATCGCGGTGGCGGTGTTCCTGAACGCGCTGGGCTTTCTGGGTCTCTACCAGCGCTTCCAGTGGTACGACGAGATCACCCACACCGTCTCGGGGACGCTCGTCGCCGGGGTCGGGTACGCGTCGTTCCGCGCCGTCGAGGACCACTCCGAGGCGGTCGCGGCGCCCCCATCCGTCCGGGCGGCGTTCGTCGTCGTCTTCGTCCTCGCGGCGGGAGTCGTCTGGGAGCTGCTGGAGTTCGCGTCGGAGCTGCTGGCGGGCGCGCTCGCCGCCGAGGCGCCGCTGGTCGTCTACGGGATCGACGATATCGCGACCGACATGGTGTTCAACGGGGTCGCCGGCGTCCTCGTCGCGCTGTGGGGGACCGACTACGTCGGCGGGTTCGCCGCGTTCCTCAGGGACCGCCTCGCCGGCGGTGACGACGCCTCGGCCGAGCGGTGACCGGGACTGGTCCGACGGCGGATGGCAGCGGGCCGCGGCATCAGGACCCGCGCGCGCCGTCGCGGTCCGCCGCCAGCAGCTCGACGAGGGTCTTGCCCAGACCGAGGACGACGGGACCGACGAACAGGCCGAGAAAGCCGAACACGGCGATCCCGCCGAAGATGCCGACGACGAGCAGGGCGGGGTTGAGTCGCGCGCCGCGGCGCATCGCCAGCGGCCTGACCACGTTGTCCGACCCGCTCACGACGACGGCCCCGTAGACCGCCAGCCCCGCGGCCGCGACCGTCCCGCCCGTGACGGCGAGGTAGCCGGCCGCGGGGATCCAGACGAACGACGCGCCGATGAGCGGGAGCAGCGACAGGACGAACGTGAGCACGCCCCAGAAGACGATGTCGTCGAAGCCGACGACGACCAGACCGAGGACCGTCAGCACCGCCTGCAGGGCGGCGACGACGACGTTCCCGACGACGGCGGCCCACAGCAGGTCGTCCGTGCGCCGGAGCAGCTCGTCCGTCGTCGACGCGTCCAGGGGGCCGTTCGCGCGGACCCACGCGAGCAGCGCGTCCCCGTCGCGCAGGAGGTAGAAAAAGGCGAACAGGGTCACCACCGCACCGACGGCGACCGTCGGGAGCAGACCCACGGCACCAGTGATCTGACCGGTGATACCGCCGAGCACTATCCCGCCGAGGTCTCCCAGCGAACCGGCGGAGATCGCGGGCACGCCGGCCGCTCCGAGCCACTCCCGGAGGCCGACCGCGAGGCTGTCAGTGTCCGGGATCTCGACGCCGCGGACCACCGAGACCGCCTGGTCGACCGCGACCCCGACCAGCAGCGCCAGCGGCGCGACGACGACGGCGAGCGTCGCGACCGTCGTGGCCAGCGCGGCCGCGGTCGCCCCGACCCGGCGCGCGAGCCGCTCGTTCACCGGCGCGGCGAGGTAGGCGAGCAGACCGCCCAGGACGACCGCCTGGAACAGGGGGACCACTATCAGGACCGAGAGGGCGCCGACGGCGAGGGCGAGCGCTCGGAGGGCGGTCCGCGATGCGTCGTCGCCGTCGGTCACCGGGGCGTCACCACCCGACCCGTTCGGGCGTGGGTCGTTTTGTAATAACGTGCCAAGGGACTCGTCCGCACCGGCCCGAGTCCGCCGCGCACCGCCGTCGCGGTGGTCGGCCTCTCGAAGTGACTCCATATCCGGCGGTAACGCCGGCCAAATCCCGGGAGTGGCGACCGGCGTTACAGGTCCCCTCGCCGTTCCATCGTCCGGAGCTCGCTGACGCGCTGGTAGATCTCGTCCATCTCGCAGTCGTCGCGTTTGTCGTCGACGTGGCCGTACAGCGGGCCCATGCGGTGGTTACTGCGCAGCCGGTCCTCGTTGCGCGCGAGGAAGTCCCAGTACAGCGCGTTGAGCGGGCAGGCGCCCTTGCCGGTGGTCCGGTCGGGGTCGTAGGCGCAGTCGCCGCAGTAGTCGCTCATGTCGTCGACGTAGTTGGCCGATGCGACGTACGGTTTGGTGGCGAAGACGCCGCTACCGTAGCTCCCCATCTCGACGACGTTGGGCGTGGTCACCCAGTGGTAGGCGTCGACGTAGGTGGTGTGGAACCACTCGTTGAGCTCGGCGGGGTCGACCCCCCACAGCGTCGCGACGTTCGAGAGGACCATCAGCCGCTGGATGTGATGCGAGTAGCCCCGCTCGTACACGTCGGCGACACTGGCGCCGACGCAGGCCATGTCCGTCTCGCCGCTCCAGAACAGATCGGGGAGCGGTCGGTCGGCGCCCAGCTGGCTCGCCTCGGCCAGGTCGGGCATCGCGTGGCGGTAGACGTGGCGCACGAACTCCCGCCAGCCGAGGAACTGCCGGACGGCCCCCTCGGCGGAGTTGAGCGGCACGTCCGACCGTTCCTCGTAGGTGTCTTCGATGGCGGTGACGGCCTCCCAGGGGTGGACCAGTCCGAGGTTGACCGCCGGGGAGAGCAGGGCGTGGGCCATCGCGGGGTCGTCGGCGCGCATCGCGTCCTGGTAGGGGCCGAATTCGGGGAGTCGCTCGGCGACGAAGTGGTCGAGCGCGGCCAGCGCCTCGTCGCGGGTGACCGGCCAGGCGAAGCCCTCGGTTGACCCCCAGGTGTCGAACTCCTCGGCGACCCACTCGGCGACCTCCCGGGTCAGGTCGTCGACCGCGGGTTCGTAGACCGGCGGCGCCTCCCAGTCGTCGGGCGGGACCTCCCGATTCGCCTCGTCGAGGTTCCACTCGCCGCCGACGGGCTCGCCGTCCGCCATCAGGACGCCGCTCTCGCGGCGCATCCACCGGTAGAAATCCTCGTGGCGGAACTGGTCGCCCTCGCCCCCACCGTCCGCCCACTCGTCGAAGGCCTCGGGAGTCGAGCAGAACAGCTCGTTGCCGACGAGTTCGAGGTCGCCGCCGACGGTTTCGACGAGGTCACGGAAGCGGTCGCCGCTGCGGTGGCTCGGCGAGCGCATCGCGACGAGCGTGTCCTCGGGGTACCGGTCGAAGTACGTCGCCAGCCCCTCGCGGAACGTCTCGGCTCGCACGTACTCGACCTCGTAACCGGCGTCGCGGAGTTCGTCCCTGAAGTGGCGCATCGCGGCGAAGACGAGCGTGAGCTTGTGGTGGTGGTAGGGTTTGCGCCGGGCGAACCCGTGGGCTTCGATCATACAGACGCGCGACCCCGATGGCGCGCGGCCGAGCGGCCCGACCTCGGGGTGGAGGTGGGTCCCGAGGACCCAGGGGACGCGGTTCGGGTCGTCCAGGTCGTACTCGTCGGGGGTGCCGACGACCGGGCGTGGCTGTGTCATGGCGGAGACGGGGCCGATACCGTCTCTAGCGCGACTTGCACAATAGAGACGGTACCCACACAGTTCGATCGGGGATGGGCTCCGCGTCGTCGGCCGTCCGGCGAGGGGCGACGGATCCGGAGCGCGAGCCGCTCCGCGAGCCGGTTACCCGGCGACTTCCTCGGCGGCGAAGGTCTCGCGCAGTTGGGTCTCCTCGTCGGGCGAGAGGTTGCTCTCGATGAGCTGGAACTCCATGTCTTCGGTCTCCTCTTTGATGCGCTCGATCTGGGCGTCGCGGGCGAGGAGGAACAGCGCCGAGTGGCCCGGCTCGATCGTGTCGCCGACCTCCTCGATGAACGAGTCGTCGACGCCGATATCGCCGAGCTTCCCGGAGACCGCGCCGGCGGCGGCGCCGGCGAGCAGCCCCGCCCACGGGGCGAAAAAGAGCAGCCCGATCAACATTCCCCAGAAGGCGCCGCCGAGCGCGCCCGCGCCGACGAGGCTGTGGGCCTGCTTGACCTTCGCGCGACCGTTCTCCTTGCGGACGACCACCGCGGCGTCCTCGAGTGTGATCAGCTCGCGACGCTGGAAGTCGTTCATCTTCTCACGCATCTGTTCCGCGCCATCCATGGTGTCGAACGCGAGTACTACGAGCGAACTCATGCGTTCGACCGTGGGGGTGGTTCACGCATAGTAATGGACGTGACAATGGCGAGAAAGCTCCCCGGAATTCGAGTAATCTCCCGTAGAACCGATCTAGGGTCATCTTTCGGTGCATCGGTCGTCGGTGCTCGGCGCTCCGGTACTCCGTTCGAAATCTCGACACGCCGCTCGAAAAATCGCGGGTCGGTCGCTCACCCGCTCCGGGGCTCGCCGCCCATCGCCTCGCCGCCGCTCGCGACGCCGCTCCGTCGGCCGACGTAGCCGACGTACACCAGCAGGAGACCGGTGGACAGCAGGTGGACCCCGGTGAGGAGTCCGACCGCCCACGCGGCCGTGCTCGGAAAGCCCGCCCACAGCAGGACGGCCAGCGCCAGCGAGACGGCACCGCTCGCGACGTACCAGAGCCAGTTGGGCTCCGAGCGCGCCCGGGCCCCCATCGCGATTTGGATGACTCCTTCGACCGCGAAGTAGGCGATGAGCAGGATCGTCACCGTCGTCAGGCCGAGCACCGGGTTGGCCAGCAGCGAGATCCCGGCGACCGCGTAGACGACCGCGAGCGCGACCTGCCAGGCCGTCCCGGCGACCCCGCCGACGGAGACGGCGTTGACGGCGTGCCCGAGCGCGCCGACGACCAGCAGCGCGCCGAGCAGGACCGAGACGGCGACGCCGGTCACGAACGGCGCCGCGATCGCGATCAGGCCGAGGAGGGTGATCAGGAGGCCGGCGCCCATCAGGTACCGCCAGCTCCGCTGTGCGTCCGCCGATTCGACCGAGGAGGTGTCTGTGCTCATGGTGTGTTCTCCCGGTGGGAGTACGCCGCCCCCCGAGATAACCGTATTCGTGATACTGTATCGACATTGTTACTCCCACTCGTACCGTTGGGGACGGTTGAATACGGTTACCGGGGAACGGGGAGCTTACTCGGCCGCAGTCGGGGTTCGGTCGGTGGCGAGCGCGGCACGCGGCGCGGCGGAGCGAACCCGAACCGGCGACGGTCGGTTCCCGGCGCCCCCTCACGGTGCTGGCCACGGACTCGATTCCAAGTGGAAACAACCGACTTGACGGCCTCGCCCATCGCTTCGAAACGAGATGGGACGGGTTTCGTCGCCGCTCGCGAGCGCCGCGGTCGTCCGGCAGTGGTCGAAGACGGTCGTCGCGACCCGCGGCCGGTCGCGCGCCGCCGTCGCAGCCGGGGTCGAGTCGGCGGCCGACCGGGGGAGGACGGCCGGATGACCGACGCGTACTACCTGATCAGCGACCTCCACATCGGCGGCGACGAGCAGCTGCGACACGTCGACTTCCGCGAGGAGCTGATCGACTTTCTCCGCGACCTGGCGGACAGCGACGAGGACGCCGAGCTGCTGATCAACGGCGACGCGTTCGGGCTGTGGGAGTTCACCGAGGTGGAGGGGTCGGCGAAGTTCGACGCGCTGGTCGCCGACTACCCGGAGCTGTTCGCGCAGTTGCGCGCGACCGGCGAGCGAGTCCCGATCACGCTCATCCCGGGCAACCACGACTACGAACTCGCGGCTCACGACGAGTACGTCGACCGCCTCGCCGAGTACAACGTCACGCTCGACCAGTCGGTGTCGATCACGCGCGACCTGGGTGACGCGGTCGTCCACGTCGAACACGGGATGCAGGAGGACCCGAACAACCGGATCCCCGACTTCGGGAACCCCTACGCGAACCCGCCGGGCTACTTCGTGAACCGCCAGATCACGAGCCGAGCGGGGCGGCTCTCCGGTCGCGGGAAGTACAACTGGCTCAGGGACATCCAGGCGGTGACGCCGATGACCCAGATCCCCGACTGGCTCGTCTCCAACTACTTCTACCGGGAGATGAGCGCCTGGCTGCGGTTTGCGGTCGTCCCCTTCCTGGCCCTGTTCAACGCGGCGCTGTGGTACGTCGGGGTCGTCGCCCTCGACGCCACCGGGGTCTGGTCGCTCCCGATGGCCGTCGTGCAGGGCGTCCTCCGGGACTTCGGTCCGGTCGGGTATCTGGTCGACATGATCCTCACGGCCAACCTGGTGCTCGTCGCCCTGCTGGCCGTGATCGCCGTCCCGCTGTACGTCTTCTTCAGGGACGTGCGGAAGACGCTCCGGCGGTTCGGGCTCGTCCGCGAGAGCGACGGCGAGGACCCCGTCGAGAAGTACCTCGACCGGGCGCGGGCGGTCTTCCGGGCCGACCCCGCCGTCGCCGTCTACGTCTACGGCCACACCCACCGCCCGTCGACGACCGAAGTAGGCGACCGGCTCGTGATAAACACCGGGACGTGGCTCAAACGCCTCCACCGCGTCGACCCGGTCGTCGGCCTCCTCCCGCCGGTGTACTACGCGTCGTTCCGCCTCAACTACTTCCGGCTCACCGCGGCCGACGACGGGGGCGTCCGCGTCGACTACGAGGTGATCGACAAGCCCGACCCCGACGACGAGACGCTCCTCCAGCGACTGCTCACCCGCCCGCCGGACCCCGAGGAACCGATCCCGGAGACGACCGTCGTCGACCCGCCCGTCTCGCCCGAGGAACGGGTGTCCGAGCCCGCCGAGGAGTGAGCGGCCGTGGGGCCACTAGCCGGTCGGCGGCCCGGCGGTGGCGGAGCCGGTCGTCGACGGCGCGGACGCGGTGCCGTCGGCGGTGGCGGTCGGCGCCCGGTCGGTGCTGGTCGTGACGGTGGCGTCCGGCGATCGGTCGGAGCCGGCTGCGGTCGCGTTCGGTCCCGGGGTCGTGACGGTGACGGCCTCGGAGCCGGGGACGCAGAACGCGTCGGGTCGGCTGACGGTGACGCCGCCGACTTCGCCGACGGAGAACGTCTCGACCTCGGTGGTGTTGACGATGCCGTCGATGGTGTCGCGCTGGAGCGTCCGGACCTGGCGGACGCGGCGGACGACGCCGCGGCGGTCGACGAACACCGTCGACTCGACGCTCAGCGCCTCGCCGGAGCCGACGAGGACCTCGATGTCGCGGGCCTCCTCGAAGATGCGCACCTCGGTGCCGTTCCAGGTGCGCGTGCCGATATGGGTGTAGTTGTAGCCGCCGATCCGCTCGTCGAGCCAGTTCTCGCCGGTCAGGGCGTCGCGGTACCAGGTCGACCCGGGCGAGTCGGGGTCGTAGGGGCGCTGGGCGACGGAGACGCCGCCCTCGACCTGCCGGAGCCGGTAGATCGTCCCGGCGACGGCGAACACCTGGACCGACTGGAAACCGAGCGTGACCCCCTCGTAGGTGAACGCGGCGGCGCCGGGCATGGCTCGCACGCGAGTGCCGTCCATCCGGAGCGAGAAACTGTGGTCGTCCAGCGCCGCGCCGTGGCCGGCGACGATGGCGTCGCCGTCGACCGTCCCGTTCGCGGCCGCCAGCGGCACGGGCGTCGCCGGCGTCGGGGCGGGCGTCCGGTCGTCGGCCGCGACTCGCGGGGCGAGACACTCCGTCGATGTCGGGGTGGCCGTCCGCAGCGACTCGGCGGTCGGGACCTCGACGGGCGTCAGCGTCGCCGTCCCGGGACGGTCGGTGCCGTCCCCGCCGGCGAAGGCGTTGCAGCCGGCGAGGACGACCAGCAGCGCGACGACGACGGTACGTCGATGCACGCTCCCCACTGAGGAGTCGACCCGCAAAAACCTACGCACGGCTATTCCGGGGGGTTACCGGCTCGACACCCCCGGCGGTGGACGCGCGTCCACGGCCCGCACCGACGGGGCAGGCTTATCGGCGTGCCGCCGCTGGATTCGGTATGGACGCAGCCGATGCCGACGGCGCCCGCGACGCAGCCGACGGCCGCGACGCCCGTCTGGGCGTCGACGTGGGCGGCACCTTCACCGACGTGGCGCTGGTGGTCGACGGCGACCTGACGACCGCGAAGGTCCCGACGACCGACGACCAGTCCCGCGGGGTCCTCGCCGGGGTCGAGGCGGCCTGCGACGCCGCCGACGTCGACCCGAGCGCGGTCGTCGGATTCCGCCACGCCACCACCGCCGCGGTCAACGCCGTCCTCGAAGGGGCGGGCGCCGAGACGGCGCTCGTCACGACCGAGGGGTTCGCCGACGCCGTCGAGATCGGTCGCCAGGACCGCCCGGACCTGTACGACCTCTCGGCGGAGAAACCAGAACCGCTCGTCCCGCGCGAGCGACGGTTCGAGGTGGCCGAGCGCGCCACCACCGAGGGGATCGAGACGCCCGTCGACCCCGAGGAACTCCGGACGGTCGCAGATTCCCTCGAAGGAAACTGCGAGAGCGTGGCCGTCTCGTTCCTGCACGCGTACGCTCACCCGGACAGCGAGCGGCGGGCGGCCGAGATTCTCCGAGAAGAGTTGGACGTGCCGGTGTCGGCCAGCCACGAGGTACACGCGGCGTTCCGCGAGTACGAGCGGACGGCGACGACGGTCGCCGACGCGTACGTGACGCCCGTGATCGACGACTATCTCGGGCGCTTGACCGAGCGGGTCGCGGATCTGGGGCTCCCGCCGGTGCGAGTGATGCAGTCCAACGGCGGGATCGCCGACGCCGAGACCGTCAGGGAGCGCGCGGTCACGACGCTGCTGTCGGGGCCGGCGGCTGGCGTCGTCGGCGCCGCGCGGTTCGAGCGGTCCGACCACGCCGGGCTCGTGACCTTCGATATGGGCGGCACCTCCTCGGACGTGAGCCTCGTTCGCGAGGGGAGCGCCGAGCGGACGACCGACGCCGAGATCGGGGGCCACCCCGTCGGGGTCCCGATGGTCGACGTACACACCGTCGGCGCGGGCGGCGGCTCGATCGCGCGGGTCGACGAGGGGGGTGCGCTCCGGGTGGGGCCCGAATCCGCGGGCGCCGAGCCCGGCCCGGCCTGCTACGGCAAGGGCGGCGACGAACCCACGGTCACCGACGCGGCGGTCGTGCTGGGGTATCTCGGGGCGGACACGACGCTCGGCGAGGGACTGGAACTCGACGCCGACCGCGCCGAGGGGGTGATGGAGGACCTCGCGGACGCGGCCGGCCTCGACACGGTCGTCGACGCCGCCCAGGGCGTCTACCGGGTCGCGAACGCGACGATGGCGCGGGCGATCCGCGGGGTGACCGTCGAGCGGGGCCACGACCCCCGGGAGTTCGCCCTCGCGGCGTTCGGCGGCGCCGGGCCGATGCACGCCGCCACGCTCGCCGACCGGCTGGGGATCGAGACCGTCCTCGTCCCGCCCGGTAACGGCGTCCTCTCGGCGCTGGGCCTGCTGGCCGCCGACGAGCGCCACGACGCGACCCGGACGCACCGCACGGGCCTGGCCGGCGCGGACCCCGACGCCGTCGAGTCGGTGTTCGACGACCTGGCCGACGAGGCACTCGCCGAGACGAGCGATCCCGCGGCCGCGACGGTCGAGCGCGAGGCCGAGTGTCGCTACGCGGGCCAGAGCTTCGAACTCGCGGTCGGCGCGCCCGACCCGTTCGACCCCGATACCGTGCGCGAGCGGTTCCACGACGAGCACGAGCGCGCTCGCGGCTACCGCATGGACGAACCGGTCGACCTGGTCACCTGCCGTGTCACGGCGACGGTGCCGGGCGACCCGCCGGAGCTGTCCCACGACCCCGAGGGCGACCCGCTGCTGGGCAAACGGGACCTCTTCTTCGAGTCGGGGTTCTACCGCGCGCCGGTGTACGACCGCGCTCGCGTCCCCGTCGGCGTGTCCGTGGACGGTCCGACGATCTTCGCCGGCGGGGAGAGCACGGTCGTCCTCCCGCCGCGGTGGACCGCCAGGGCCGACGAACAGGGGACACTCGTGCTGGAGGCGGGTGAGGAATGAGTCGCGACGGTTCCGATCCCGAACCGGACCTCGACCCGGTCGAACTGGAGATACTGCGGAACCAACTGGAGAGCGTCGCCGAGGAGATGGGCCAGGTCCTGATCCGGGGCGCCTACTCGCCGAACATCACGGAGCGACGGGACTGCTCGACGGCGGTCTTCGACGCCGACGGGCGGCTGGTCGCCCAGGCCGAACACATCCCGGTCCACCTGGGCGCGATGCCCGAGGCGGTCGACGCGGTGCTCGACCGCGACCCCGAGCCGGGCGACGTGTTCGCGCTGAACGACCCCTTCGAAGGGGGGACCCACCTCCCGGACGTGACGCTGGTCTCGCCGATCGCGCCCGAGCGGGACCCGGAATCCGGAGAGGAGTCCGAGATCCTCGGCTACGCGGTCTCGCGGGCACATCACGCCGACGTGGGCGGGATGGCGCCGGGGAGCATGCCAGCGGGCGCCCGCGACATCCACCAGGAGGGGCTTCGCATCCCGCCCGTCAGGCTCGTCGCGGGCGGGGAGATCGACGAGGAGATCGAGTCGCTCGTCCTCGCGAACGTCCGCGACCCCGACGAGCGCCGGGCGGACCTGCGGGCGCAGATCGCCGCCAACGACCGCGCCGAGGAGCGGATCGCCGACCTCCTCGCCGCCCACGGCGACCGCCTGCTCGCGGCGTTCGACGCCGTGATCGACTACTCCCGCGAGCGCGTCGAGAGCGAACTCCGCGAGCTCCCGGACGGGACCTACCGCGCGGCCGACGCGCTGGAGGGCGACGGCGTCACCGACGAGGACGTTCCGATCGAGGTGGCGGTCACCGTCGACGGCGCGACCGTCGACGTTGACTTCGCCGGCACCGCCGACCAGGTCGCCGGCAACGTCAACGCCCCCCTGACCGTCGCCAAGAGCGCCGTATACTTCGTGATCAGATGTATTACCGATCCCGAGATACCGCCGAACCAGGGCTGTTACGACCCGGTCACGGTCGGTGCGCCCGAGGGGTCGCTGTTGAACCCCGAGCCGCCGGCGGCGGTCGTCGGCGGGAACGTGGAGACGAGCCAGCGGGTGACCGACGCCGTCTTCGCGGCGCTGGCCGAGGCGGCGCCCGACCGGGTCCCCGCGGGCGGCCAGGGGACGATGAACAACCTCGTCGTCGGCGACGCCGAGTTCGCCTACTACGAGACCGTCGGCGGCGGCGCGGGCGCGAACCCGGGGAGCGACGGCCTCTCCGGCGTGCAGGTCGGGATGACGAACACGCTGAACACGCCCGTCGAGGCGCTGGAAGCGGCCTACCCGCTCCGGGTCGAGCGCTACGCGCTCCGCGAGGGCAGCGGCGGCGACGGTCGACATCGCGGGGGCGACGGGCTCGTTCGGAGCGTCCGGGTCGAGACCGACGCGACCGTCTCGCTGCTGACCGAGCGGCGTCGGCACGCTCCCCGGGGGATCGCGGGCGGCGGCGACGGCCAGCCGGGGATCAACCGCATCGACGGCGAGCGCGTCCCGGCGAAGGTCACCCGCGAGGTGTCGGCTGGGACGACCGTCACCGTCGAGACGCCCGGCGGCGGCGGTCACGGGCGGTCGGCGGCCGATTCGGCGGACGAGTCCGGACCGGACGACGACACCGACGAACCGTCGGCCGACGCGGCGTGACCGGCCAGCCGCGGCCGGCGGACGCGACGGGAGCCTTAAGTCCCTCCTGACTGTTTGGTCAGGTCATGGCAGACCGAGCGGCTGCGGCCGTGGTGGTGGTGTTGTGTGTCGTCGCGCTGGCGCTGACGGCGTCGACGCTCTCGCCCACGTCGAGCAACCAGCGGGGCGCGGGCGAGGGCGAACGGGTCGGGGCCGACGACGACCCGCTGGGCCAGCAGACGCCGACCAACCAGAGCGCGCCCGACGCGCCCGGGCTGCCGGGCGACCTGGTGGCGATCCTGGTCGCGGTCGCGGTCGTACTGGCGATTCCGGGGGCGCTGTTGATGGGGTACGACCGGGCGCTCGGTATCGCCGCCGCAGTCGTGCTGTTCGCCGGACTGCTGGGGCTGTACTTTCTCCTCTCCGGGACGATCGACGCCCCGTTGCCCGGCGGTGACATCCCGAACGCGTCCGGCAGTCCGTTCGGTGGCGGCGGCGACATGGGCAGCGCCGACGAGAGCGCGGCGGACAACGCCCGGGACCTGCCCTCGCTGGTGACGTTCGGCGTCGTCGGGTTCGCGCTGCTGGCCGCGCTGGGGCTGATCTACTACGCCAGCGCCAGCGTCGACGCGTCGGTCGACCCGTCGCCGCCGCCCGAGCCCGACTCGCCCGACCGGGAAGCGGTGGGCGCCGCCGCGGCCCGCGCGGCCGAGCGGATCGACGACCACGAGGGCGACGCCGAGAACGCCGTCTACGAGGCCTGGGTCGAGATGACGACCGCGCTCGCGGTGCCCGACCCCGCGACGAGCACGCCCGGCGAGTTCGCCGACGCCGCGACCGCCGCCGGGATGGACGAGGCCCGCGTCGCCGAGCTGACCGACCTCTTCGAGCGGGTCCGCTACGGCTCGGAGCCGGTCACCGCCGACCACGAACGGCAGGCGGTCGAGACCCTGCGGGCGATCCAGGCGGCCCACGAGGGGGTCGACGCCGATTCGGTCGTCGCGGCCGCCGACGCCGAGTCCGACGGCGGGTCGCCGGTGGGCGACGGCCCGGGAGACGAGGCGGGCGCGACCGAGACCGGCGGCGACGCGCCCGACGAGTCGGGTGATCGGACGTGAGCCCGGACGACGTGGACCGGGACCCCGGGAGCGTCACCGACCAGCGCCTCCAGCAGGGCCAGGCCATGCGGCGGACGATGGAGGGCGTCGACGCGGGCGTGACCGGCGATATCGACTTCGAAGCGCCGTCCGTGCGCGACAACCCGGTCAGGACGGCCATCGGGCTGGTCGTCGTCGTGGCGGGGCTGGCCGCGGTCGTCGGTCTCGACGCGGTGCCCGCGCTCCCGTTCGGGAACGGCGTCGTGGCCGCGATCTCGATCTCGGCGGTCCTCACCGGGTCGCTCGCGCTGGCCAGACGGGCGTTCACCGACTACGAGACGGCCGAGACGGCCGACGTGGAGTACCGCGAGTCCGTCACCGTCCCCGGTTCGGACTTCGACGACGCGCTCGCCGGCGCGATCCACGGGCTGAGCCGGACGCGCGTGGACGCTCGCCGCGACGTGACCGAACGACTCCGGCGCGCGGCCGTCTCCATCTACGCGCAGGCCGAGCGCATCCCCGAGGCGGAGGCCCGCGAGGCCGTCGCCCTGGGGACGTGGACCGACGACCCCGTCGCCGCGGCCCTGCTCTCCGACGAGTCGTCGGTCTCGTCCACCGGCGACCAGGTTCGGTCGCTCGTCGGTCGCCGACCGAAGCTCGCGACCGACATCGACCGCGTGCTGGCCGAACTGGCCGCCCTCGCGCCCGGTCTCGACCCCGCGGACTGGGCGGACGCGTCGACCGACGCCGACCGGCCCGCGACGGTCCGGACGACCGACCGGCGGCGCCGACAGGTCGACCGGCGGACGAACCGGTGGACCGGCCTGACGGGGCTGGGCCTGCTCGCCGTCGGCGTCGGCATCTGGGCCGGTCACTCGGCGGTGCCGCCGTCGCTGATGGTCGCCGCCGCGACCGTCGTCGGCGCCGCCGGCTACGTCTACCTCTCCTCGCCGCCGCCCGTCGAACTGGCCGTCGAGCGCGACCTTTCCGCGACCGACCCCGCGCCTGGCGAGGCGGTCACCGTGACCGTCCGCGTCACCAACGAGAGCGACGACCTCCTCCCCGACCTGCGACTGGTCGACGGCGTCCCGCCGGCCGTCCGGGTCGTCGACGGCTCCCCGCGGTTCGCCACCGCGCTACGGGCCGGCGAGACCGTCTCCTTCTCCTACACCGTCGAGGCGGTCCGGGGCGAGCACCCGTTCGACCCGGTCCACGTCATCGCCCGCGACTTCAGCGGCGCCCTGGAGCGCGAGCGCCACGTCCCGAGCGGGGGCGAGACGGTCCTCTCCGCCGCGCTCGACCTGAGCGCCGACGAGGAGATCCCCGTTCACCCCCAGACCGCCCGGCGGGTCGGCCGCGTCGTCACCGACACCGGCGGCAGCGGCGTCGAGCTCCACTCCGTCCGGGAGTACCAGCGCGGCGACCCCCTCTCCCGGATCGACTGGAACCGCGTCGCCCGCAGCGGGGAGTTCGCCACACTACTCTTCCGCGAGGAACACGCCGCGACGGTGGTCGTCCTCGTCGACGCCCGCGCGGAGGCGTACGTCTCCCCGCGGGTCGACGCCCCCTCGGCCGTCGACCACAGCATCGCCGCCGCGGACGTGGTCGTCGCCTCGCTCATCGGCGCCGGCGACTCCGTGGGGCTGGCCGCCCTCTCGCCTGAGCGGTGCTGGCTCGAACCCCGCGGCGGCGCCACGCAGGCCGCCCGCGCCCGCAGCCTGCTCGAACGCCACCCCGCCTTCGACGGGAACCGGCCCGAGGGCGCCTTCTACGGCGAGTTCGCCGAGCGCCGGCTCCGCCGGGAGCTCCCCAGCGACGCCCAGCTGGTCCTCTGCTCGCCGCTGGCCGACGACGACGCCGTCGGCATCGTCCGCCAGCTACACGCCCGCGGGTTCCCGGTCACGGTGCTCAGCCCCGACGTGACCGCCGGTGCCTCGACGGGGCAGCGGTTGGCCACCGTCGAGCGGGCGATGCGGATCTCCCGGCTGCGCCGCGCGGGCGTCCGCATCGTCGACTGGGATCCCGACGAGCCGCTGGAGACGGCCATCGACGCCGCCCAACGGCGGTGGTCGGCGTGAGCGTCGTCCGCCGCCCCGCCCGCGGGTCGGTGTGGATCGCCCTCGCACCGGCCGTCGTCGCCGTCCTCGGCCTCTCGGTCAACCTCGGCTCGTTCGTCGTCGCCGCGGCCGGCCTCGCCGTCGTCGGCTTCGGGACCAGCCGGGCCTCTCGCTCGCTCGTGACCGTCGGCAGCGGCCTGATCTTCGCCGGCGTCCTCAACGCCGGCGCCCGCGGCGCCCCGCCGGCCGTCCTGCTGCTCGTGACCGCCGCCACGATCGTCACCTGGACGACCGCCGAGCACGTCGTCGGCCTCGCCGAACACCTGGGCCGCGAGGCCCCGGTCCAGCGGTCGATCCTCGTCCACCTCGGCGGCGCGACGCTGACGACGCTGCTGGCCGGCGGCATCGGCCTCGGCGTCTTCCTGACCTCGACCGCCACGCTCACGCCCGGCGTCCTCGTCTTCCTGCTCGTCGGCAGCGGGCTGTTGCTGTACGCGCTCGAACCCTGACGGGGCGCCCGGCACGCGCTCGGACCGACCCGGTCCACCACAAGGGTTTCCAGGCCGCCGGTCAAACCACTCGACTGACAGCATGGACCTGGCTACGCGACCGGAGGCCGTCGCGGCGCTCGCGGGAGCCGGTCTCCTGGCGGCCCTCGGCGGGCTGGTCCACTGGTACGGTCCGCTGTGGGCCGGCGCCCTGGTCGTCGCCGGCGCGGCCTACGTCGCCTTCGAGACCGCGTTCGCCGACGCGTCGTTCTGACGGTCCCCGGTCGAACGACTCGCACCCGCTCGTGTGCAAGGTGAAGGTAGTTGCGCGGCCCGACCCGAAGGCGGGTATGGCCGAGAACGACACCGACCACGAGCAGGGCGTCGAGTTCGGGTCGATCGAGTCGGTCTTCGAGGAGGTGTCCTACCCGGTGACCGCCGGCGAACTCGTCGACGAGTACGGCGACCGGGAGATCGGGCGTACGAGCGCCGACCCGATCGCCATCCGGGATCTGTTCGCCGGCGCGGGCGAGCAGTCCTTCGAGTCCGACGAGGAACTGCGCCAGGGGATGCTCAACATGATGCCCGCCGAGTCGGTGGGTCGCCAGCGCTACTCCGACCGCGGCGGCTCCGACCAGGACGATATCGACCAGGGAGAGATGGCTGACGACAACGAACGGCAGGTCGAGGACCGCGGCGAGTGACCGGCCTCAGACCGTCGGGACCGGCACCTCGTCGAGCACGGCGTCGACGACGGTGGACTTCCGGACCTCGTCGACGCGGGCGTCGGGCGTGAGGACGACGCGGTGGGCGAGCACCGGCTGGGCGACGCGTTTCACGTCGTCGGGGGTGACGTACTCGCGGCCGACCATGGCGGCGCGGGCGCGGGTCGCCTCCAGCAGGCGCTGGGTCCCGCGCGGGGAGACGCCCACCTCGACGCGGCGGTCCTGTCGAGTCGCGCGGGCGATGGCCGAGACGTAGGTCACCAGGTCGTCGTCGACGCGGACCTGCTCTGGGGCTTCCCGGAGGTCGGTCACGAGGTCCTGGTTCAGCACCGGCGAGACCGAGGGGCTCTGCTCGCTGCGGCCCAGGCGGCGGTGGAGCAGCTCCTCCTCGCCGGCCTCGTCGGGGTAGCCGATCGAGGACTTGACGAGGAAGCGGTCGACCTGCGCCTCGGGGAGTTCGAACGTCCCCTCCATCTCGACGGGGTTCTGCGTCGCGAGGACGAAGAAGGGGGAGGGCAGCTCGTAGGTGTCGCCGTCGACGGTGACCTGCTCCTCCTCCATGGCTTCGAGGAGGGCGGACTGGGTCTTGGGCGGCGCGCGGTTGATCTCGTCGGCCAGCACGACGTTGGCGAACAGCGGGCCTTCGTTGAACTCGAACTCCCGCTCGCGCTCGTTGAAGACGTGGGTGCCGGTGATGTCGGCGGGCAACAGGTCGGGGGTGAACTGCACGCGGGAGAAGTCGAGGCCGAGGGCGGTGGCCATACTGCGGGCGGTGAGCGTCTTCCCGGTCCCCGGCACGTCCTCCATGAGGACGTGGCCGCGGCCGACGAATCCCAGCAGCACGGTCTCGAGGAACTCCCGGTCGGCGATGACGGCCGAACCGATCTCGTCGAGGACCCGGTCGCACTCCGCGTTCGCTTCGCTTACGTCCATGGCGTCCCGTGAGCGCGCCGACAAGTTAGGCGTTGGGTCTGGCGCCGCGGTCCGGTCGCCGTCCCGGGCCGCCCGCCGGCCACACCCTACCGACCGTCCGCCCTCGACTCCGCGGCTGTCGACCGTCGACGCGCCTCCGCCGACTCCCCGACGCGAGCGGGACGAACCGTAACGGATAAAGTCGGCCTGCGTGTAGCGGTGAGTGAGCCGAGGTAGCCTAGCCTGGCCAAGGCGCCTGCTTCGAGAGCAGGTCTCCGCAAGGACTCAGGAGTTCAAATCTCCTCCTCGGCGTTTCTCGCGACCCACGCCGCCCAGCGACGGGCACGACCGTCGCTCCGTCGTCGCGAACCGCCAGCGGTCACGCCACCGCGAGCGCGCCCCCGACCAGCGCGCTCGCGACGAGGAGGTACGCGAGGGCGGACAACGCCCAGTCCCGGCGCACGCGGCCGACTCGCTCGTCGGGCACCCGACCGTAGGTCGGTACGACGACGAACGAGAAGAACCAGTTCATGAGGACGAACAGCGCGGCGCCAGCGACAGCGAGCGCGAGGGCGGTCCCGTCGAGGAGCCACCGTGTCGCGGCGACACCGGCGAGGAAGAGGACGCCGGTCCCGACGCCGGCGCCGTAGTGGGCGGCCGTCGCGACGCCGTCGGGCGCCGATTCGAGGGTCGCGTCCGAGAGCGTCCCGGCGGCCACCCGCGGCGCGGTCGGCCCCTCCGGGAGGCGGTTCATCGGCAGATCCATGCCCAGCGTCGCCACCAGCCCGACCGCCGCGCCGGCCAGCAGGCCGACGGGCAGCCAGTCGATCGTCAGCGTTCCGACCGTCATGGCGAGCGTAACGACCGGACCGACAAAACGGGCCTCACCAACTGGTTGGGCCGACGCGTCGGCGGACCGACCGCGAGCCGACACGGTGCCGGTCCGTGCGAGGAGCGGTCGCTACCGCAGGTACTCGGCGGGCGTCTCCTCGACGACGCCGTCGCGGCGCTCGATCTCCGCGGCGTGTTCCTCGCGGCCGGTCTCGCGCAGGCGCTCGGCGTAGGTGTCCGTCGCGTCGCGCAGGTAGGTCGGGCCGCCTTCGCGGATCTCCTCGACGAGCGGGTCGACGAGCGCCCGCGGCGCGTCGGGGTTCCCACCGTTCCGGCCGGTGGCGGCGTCGGTATCGCGTTCGGTGAGCCACTGTTCCAGCAGGGCCAGTCCGCGCCGGGCGACCTCGGGACGCTCGCGCGCGAGGTTCTCGGTCTCGTGGGGGTCGGCGTCGAGGTCGTAGAGTTCGACCGGCGCGAACTCCTTCCAGCCGTCGTGGTACGTGCGCAGCAGCAGCCAGTCGTCGAAGCGAACCCCCCGCTGGCAGGCCCACGCGCCCTGCCCGGTGACGAGGAACTCCCGGCCGTCGGACTCGCCGTCGACCAGCGCGGGCAGGAACGACTCGCCGTCCCATCCCTCGGGCACGCTCCCGCCCGCGAGGTCGACGAGCGTCGCCGCGAAGTCGACGTGGTAGTGGATGTCGTCGTCGACGCCCGGTTCCACGTCGGGGCCGGAAACGATCAGCGGGACGCGACAGGTCTTGTCGTCGGCGGTCTGGTGGTCACCGTAGACGTTGAGTTCGCCGAGGTTCTCGCCGTGGTCCGCGGAGATCACGACCAGGGTCTCCTCGTAGACGCCCGCGTCCTTCAGTCGCTCGACCAGTCGGCCGATGTAGTCGTCCATGTACCGAATACCGACGTCGTAGCCGTCGACCCAGCGACGGAAGTCCTCGCGGTCGGCGATCTCGTCGGGCGTCCGATCGAGGTCGTCGGGCCCGCGGCCGTAGAGGTAGCCGTGGTGGAGGTCGCGGGCGCTGTGGGGCCCGTAGCTCTCGTACTGCTCGGCGATGCGTTCGTCGGTGAGCCACTCGGGCGCGGGGTCGTCCTCGAAGGGGTTGCCGTACTCCTGTGGCGTGTCGTAAGGTGTGTGTGGGTCCCAGAAGTTGACGTGGAGGTACCAGTCCGCCTCGGTCGCGTGGTCGTCGAGCCACGACTCGGCGTGGGGCGCGACGACCTCGGCGCGCTCGGCGCCGCCGCCGCCGGTGTCGCGGTACTCCTCGAAGCCGTCGAGGACGTGCCAGGCGCCGTGGCGCTGGGGGAACGGGCTGACCAGGGCCGTGGTGTGCCCTCGGTTCAGGAGTTCGCGCGGGAGCGTGCGGTAGCGGCCGCCGGTCGAGGTGCCGCGCGACGCCCCCCGGTGGCGGACGTCGGCGTTCGTTCCCGAGTGGTTGACCACGCCGGTGTGGCGGCCGAAGCGGCCGGTGAAAAACGCCGTCCGCGAGGGGAGGCACGGCGCGTCGGAGACGTAGTAGTTCGTGAACCGACGGCCCTCGGCGGCGATCCCGTCGATCGTCGGCGACGTGTCGCGGTGGTAGCCGTAACAGCCGAGGTGATCCGGTCTGAGCGAGTCGCAGTCGACGTACAGGATCCGCATACGGGCGGGGCGCGAGCGGGCCGCAAAAGCGTTCGGACGCCGGAAGCCCGCGCCGCAACCCGCGCTCAGCCGCCGGTCCCGGGGTTCTGATAGACCGCGGTGACGATGCCGGCGGTCTGGCCGAGGCCGACGGCGGCGATGCCGACGGCGGCGTCGACCTCGGAGCCGGCCAGTCCGTAGGTGGCCGCGCCGGCAAGCGCGAGGATGGCACCGGAGAGGTAGATCCGGTTGAACGGCGGCTCCATCTCGGCTGCGGTCGCGACGTAGGCCAGCGCCGGGACGACCATCCAGCCGTACAGCGTCACCGGGAGCGTGGGGTCGGCGTCGGGCGTGACCGCCAGGTCGACGGCGCCGACGAGCGTGATCGCGAACCCGACGACGACGACCCCCTGCCAGACGGCCAGCACGGGCCCGGTCATCTCCCCGCGGGCGAGGACGGCGAACGCGCCGAGCAGGACGGTCATCACCGAGAGCCCGACCAGCAGGACGTGTCGCGACACGAGCGGCGAGACGTGGGCGCCCAGCGTCAGGGTCCAGGCGGCGGGGACGAGGACGGCGGGAGCGACATCTGTCAGCGAGCGGCTCACGGCGGGAGGTACGGCGGACTCCGTGTTCGGCGTTTCGGTCGGCGTCGAGCGAGGCGAGCGCCCAGGCGGGGCGACTCGCGGCCGCTCACAGCCGCGCGACGAGGAAGATGAGCGCCGACACCGAGAGGGCGGCGGTGATGATGGCGCCGGCCAGCGGCGCGCCCATCGAGACGGCGGCGTTGGCGGTCGAGGCGAGCATCTCCGTGCGGTCGTTGCCGAAGACGGTCACCTCGGCGCTCTCGGTCTCCATGCCCGCCTCGACGGGTTCGAGGTCGGCCTTGGCCCGTTCGACGAGGTCCTCGATGGCCGCGACGATCTCGGCTTCGGGGATGACGTCGCCGACCTGGTTCTCGGCCTCCATCGTGTTGACGACGTGGGTGTCGGTCGTCAGCACCTCGACGCGGTCGACGGTGTCGACGGCGTCGACGATCCGCTCGCGCAGGCCGGGGACCATGTTGTTGCCGTCGACGAACACGTAGGCGGTCTGCTGGCCGTCCACGTCGAACACCGCCACGCGGATGCCCAGCGGGCCGATGCCATCCTCGGGCTCCCAGTCGGTCTCGTCCCAGGCGACGCCGCACTCGAAGGGTTTGCGGGTCGCGGCGGCGAGCCGGGCGCCGGCGTCGCGGGCGCCGTCGATCATGTCGAACGAGCGCTGGCTGCCGGGGACAACGTGGCCCAGATCCTCGCCTGCCAGGCCGTTGTTGCAGTTGTGGGCGTCGGCGAGCATCACCTCGTCGAGGTCGCCGGTGCGGGCCTCGGCGACGGCGGAGAGGCCGACAGCGTACTCCACGTCGTCGGCGAACTCCGGCGAGAACGTCGACGCGAGGAAGGCGCCGTCGCCGAACGCCTGGCCGGTCAGGGTGGCGTCGCCCTCCGTGAGGCGGACGGACTCGGTCGCCGTCGCGCCGTACTCGATGCGCTGGTAGGCGGTCTCGGCGGTGTCGATGACGGTCTCGACCTCCCGCTCGGTGACGAGATTGAAGTCGTGGCCGGCGGTGGCGTGGGGCGGGAAGGCCAGCCCGTCGGCCTGCTCGGCGATCCGCCGGGGGAGGTTGCCGCCGCCGATGTCGCCCATCGGACCGGGGTGGAGCATCGGGAGGACGAACCGCGCCTTCTCGCCGCCCTCCGGTCGGCGTACCGAGAGCACGGTCACGGGGACGATGGCGTCCTCGCCGATATCCTCGAAGAACGTCTCCAGCTCCCGGCTGCCCTCGGCGACGTGGCCGATGAACCCGCGGACGAAGTCGAGGACGCTCACGCCGAGGCTGCGCTTCCATGGCTGGTCGATGACGGTGAGGAACAGCCAGACGCAGCCGGCGTAGACGACGCAGATGAGCGCGAGCAGGCCGAACTTCCCGGGGTCGGCGTACTGCATCTCGGCGATGCGCCGGGGCGCCTCGTCGGGGCGGAAGAGGAACGCGCGGGCTATCGGTCCGCCGCCGAACTCCATGTAGCGCATCGCCCCGCTGTAGACGAACAGCAGCAGCGCCGCCGAGGCGGTCTGGATGCTGGCGGCCGCCGACGCGACGACCAGTCGCTGGCGCGAGACGGCCATGATGACGAACAGTCGCAGGGCGAAGATCGACGCCAGCGCGACCAGCAGGGCGTCGACGACGAACTCCTGGCCCAGCGGCGTCACGAACGCGACGAACCCCGCGACGGTCAACACGCCGATGGTGACGAGCTCGCAGGCCAGCGCCAAAAGCGACGCCTGGTTGCGCGAGAGCTGGCCGCCGAGCTTGCGGTCGACGTACGGCGTGAACACGCTCGCCACGACGGTCGGGATGCCGATGTAGAACAGCCCCTCCCAGGCGTCCTCGAAGACGAACCGGGAGTCGAAGGCCGCGACGCCGGCGATCGCCGCGATGAGCAGGGCGAAGCCGACGCTGGAGTACCAGCTGGGCGCGCGGAAGACGAACCGCGAGAGGCTCGCGAGATTGCCCTGAGTGGTCGTCATGACTAACCTGATCCACCAATGACCGTACGATCACTTCAAACGTGGGAGTTCCGTCAGACGCCCGTCAGCGGTCGGTTCGAGCGCCGACACTCCGAGATCGTCGGTCGAAATCGCGCAGTCGTGCGGGTAGATAACACACAACGAGGCGGGGATCGTCCGCGGTCGCCTGACGGCGGTCGTCGGCGGTCGATTACTCGCAGATGTCGAGGAAGTTCTCGAAGACCTCCTCGCCGCGCTCGGTGTGGGCGACCTCGGGGTGCCACTGGACGCCGTAGAGGTCGCGGTCGGCGTCGCTCATCGCCTCGACGCCGCAGACGTCGCTCTCGGCGGTGCGCGCGAACCCGTCGGGGACGCGGACGACCTCGTCGGCGTGGCTCGCCCAGACTCGGGTGTTGGGTGCGAGCGAACCCACGAGCGGGTCGGCGTCCTCGACGATGTCGACGGTCACGTCGGCGTAGCCGCCGTAGTCGCCCTCGCCGACCTCGCCGCCGAGCTCCGTCGCGATGACCTGGTGACCCAGGCAGATGCCCAGCACCGGGATATCGAGGTCGAGGTAGTCGGGGCAGTTGCCGATGCGGTCGATCGAGGGGCCGCCCGAGAGGACGAGCCCGTCGGCGTCGATCTCCTCGGGGGGCGTCTCGTTGTCCACGATCTCCACGTCCACGCCCATGTCCCGGAGCGCGCGCTGCTCCAGGTGTGTGAACTGGCCGTGGTTGTCGATCACGTCGATGCGGGTCATTAGGGGCCCGTAGCCCACCGGACGGTAAAAGGCGTCCGGAACGCGCAGGACTGGCCAGGGGAAGGGGTCGCGGACGGCGACCGACGGCGTCGGACCGCGACCGCCGGAGCCGGACGGGGGACCGCGGACGCCTTCGTCCTCGGGCCACCGCGCTTATGCCGACACCCCTCGTCTCGCGGGTAGATGCGACGCATCCTCCGGGTCGTCCTCGGCTTCGCGCTGGCTCTCCTCGCGGTCGGCGGCTTCCTGTGGATCGTCGGCCCGCGACAGGTCCTCGACGAACTGACCGGCGTCGACCCCGCCACGTACGCCGCGGGCTTTCTCGCGGTCGTCGCCGCGTTCTACTGCTGGAGCGAGGCGTTGCGGCGCCTGCTCGCCAGCGTCGGCGGCGACGCGGCCCGCGAGGTCGGCGGCCCCCGCTACCGCGCGGCGTTCATGAGCGGCGAGTTCCTCAAGCAGGTGGTCCCGATGGGCCACTCCGGCGGCCCGGTGTTCGTCTCCTACGCGGTCAGCAAGGAGACCGACGCGCCCTACGAGGAGGCGCTCGCGGCGGCGACGGTCGTCGAGTTCGTCAACATCGCGTCGTCGGTCGCGCTCGCCGGCGTCGGGATCGGGGTCGTCCTGCTCACGAGCGACGGGCCGATCACCCCGCTGTTCGTGGCGCTGCTCGTCGGCTTCGCGGTCGCCGTCGTCGCCCTCGGCGGGGCCGCGCTGCTGGTCAACTCCCGCCGGGCGCTCGTCGAGCGACTCGTCCTCCGGGCCGCCGGGATCGGCCGGGCGACCGTCGGGCGGCTCTCCGGGCGTGCGCGCGCCGCGCTGGCGGCCGACCGCGTCGCGGGGACGTTCGGCACCTACTACGCGGCGTTCGACCGCGCGCTGGCCGACCGGGCGGAGGTCCGGCGGGCCGCCGCCTTCTCGCTGGCCGGCTGGGCGCTCTTTCTCGCCCCGATGTACACGAGTTTCCGCGCCATCGGCGAGCCGGTGCCCTACGCGCTGGTCGTCTTCGTCGTCCCCGTGCTGAGTCTGGTCAACGTCGTGCCGCTGCCCGGCGGCCTCGGCGGGTTCGAGGTGGCGCTGGCGGCGGTCGTCGTCGCACTGGTGGGGCTGGAGCTCCCGGCCGCGACGGCCGGCGTCTTCCTCTACCGGCTGTCGAACTACTGGTTCGTCGTCCTGCTCGGCGGGCTCGCCGCGGCGTGGGTTTCGACGCGACTCGCCGACCCGCCGAGCCCGCTCGCGCCGACCCCAGAACCCGACGGATCGTCCACGGAGTCTGCGACGGACGGTGAGTGAGGCTGTCGTTCAGGTTCCCTTGTGAGTCGAGTGGTCGGTTCTGTTCGAGTTGGGCCGAAAGAGAGTCATGCGAGAGTGACTGCACTCGACGGAGACAGCAGGCGATGAACACCCTTGACCCGCTCGCTAGCAGTAATCAGCACCGTGCTCGACTGCAGGCGATGAAAGCCCTCGGCGCTCTCTAGCAGTTGCCTCTCCCGCGGAGAACAACAAGCGCTGAAAGCCCTCGGCGCGCTCGCGGTCGCTGTCTCTGAAAATCGGAGATTTTCAGGATGACGAGAGAGCTTCGCTCTCTCGAACCAAGGCGGGATATCCGCGCTCTCGGCACCGCCCGCGCGGATAGTTGCCCGCTCAGGCGACGCACGGCGCGAGCGCGCCTCGCCCTTTCAGTCCGCCAGGACCGCGACCGTTCCGTGACAGCGACTACACCGCGACCGCACAGCGCCGCAGACGGCCTCACACCTCCCCAGCCGCTTGCGCTCCGCGCGCCTGCGGCGTGCGGTGCTCATCCCTCGCGCGACTGTTTCGAGCGGCCCGCCAGGAGGCGGGCACGCTCGACAGCACGCGCCGACCGCACCGCTTACCGCAACTGCAACGGCCGTCGTCTATACTGATCGTCGCCGAGGGGGGCGCCGGACGATTTTTACGGGCCGGCCGCGTCCGTTGCTCTCATGTCACGTCGCGTCCGCCTGGTCGCCGGGTTCGCGGTCGCTCTCCTCGCGGTCGGCGGGTTCCTCTGGGCGGTCGGCCCGGAGGCCGTGCTGGCCGAGCTGGCGACGGCGGATATCGGGGTGCTGGCCGTGGGTTTCCTCGGCGTCGTCGCCGCGCTCGCCGTCTGGAGCGAGGCGGTCCGACGACTGCTCGCGAGTACTGGTCACGTGGTCGGCGGCCGGCGCTACCGCTCGGCGTACCTGAGCGGCGAGTTCCTCAAGCAGGTGCTGCCGATGGGCCAGAGCGGCGGGCCCGTCCTCATGTCCTACACCGTCAGCCGCGAGACCGCGGCCCCCTACGAGTCGACGCTCGCCGCGGCGTCGGTGTTCGCGTTCCTGAACGTCGTCGCGTCGCTCGTGCTCGCCGTCGCCGGGCTGGCGCTGCTGGTCGCGACCCGCCGGGGGCCGACCGGGCCGCTGCTGCGCACCGTCCTCGTCGCGATGGTCGCCGTGACCGCCGTGGTCCTCGTCCTCACGTATCTCGCGGTGTACCGGCGCGAGACACTCGAAGCCGTCGCGCTCCGCGTGGCCGCCGGGCTCCGACGGACCGTCGGCCGCGTCTCTGCGCGCGCGGACGCCGCGCTCGCGCCCGAACGGGTCAGCGACGCGGTCGCGCAGTTCGGCGGCGCGGTGGGCGACCTCGCCGGCGACCGGCGGGGGGTGGCGACGACCGTCGCGCTCGCCGTCGTCGGCTGGCTCTGCTTCCTGTTGCCGCTGTACACGAGCTTCCTCGCGATCGGCGAGCCGATCCCCTACGCGCTGGTTGTCTTCGTCGTCCCGGTCGTCACCCTGCTGAACGTCGTGCCGCTGCCCGGCGGGCTCGGCGGGTTCGAGGTGGCGCTGGCGGGCGTGACCGCCGCGCTCGCCCCCGTCGGCCTGCCGACGGCGACCGCCGCCGTCTTCCTGTTCCGGCTGTCGAACTACTGGTTTATCGTCCTGCTGGGCGGGCTGGCGGCCGCGTCGCTGTCGGTCCGGGTGAGCGACCCGCCGCCGGTGGTCCCCGTCGAGGACGACGAGGGGATCTGAGCCGCGACCGGCGGTCAGACGACGAGGAGGTAGACGAGCGCGGAGGCGATGAGGAGCTTCTTGACGACGATGACCCCGAGGACGACCGACTGGGCGGTGATGTCGTCGAGCCGGCGGGAGGCGCTATCGACCAGCGAGGGCCCCGTCCGGGCGGCGTCGTCGGCACTCCCCGGTCCGCCGTCGGGGAGCGCCGCGGCCGGCTCCCAGCCGTCGTCGAGGTAGACGACGGGGATCGTCTCGCCTTCCAAGTAGGGGAGCTGGTCGTATTCGTAGCCCGCGGCCGCCGCGACCGCCTTCAGCTCCATCACGTCCCGGGCGTCGTCGAGGTCGTAGCTGACCGAGTCGGGCTCGGGCGTCCACTCGAAGCCGAACGTCAGCCGCGCCGTGTCGTCGACGACGGCCACGTCCGTGATCTCCGCCCGCTCCCGGTTCCCCGTGAGCTCGCGTTCGCTCCGCTGGAGCCGTTCGTACTCGCCGTCGGTGTACTCCCGGAGGGCCATTAGCGATCCTGACGGCGGGACGAAGATAAGGGCTCCGCGTGTCAGCGATCGGGACTGTCGGTTCGCAGTCGGCGCCGGATCCGTCGGCTCGCTCGTCCGGCCTCGCGTCTCAGCTCGCCCCGTCCTCCTCGCCGCCGGTATCGAACCGCTCGGCGGCCGACTGGAAGCCGAGTTCGGACTGCTCACGGGAGCGCCGACCCTCGCGCTCGGCGATGGCCTCGGGGTCGGGGTTGGCGTCGTCGTCGACGCTCGCCCACGAGTCGTGGACCTTCGCGTGACACCACCGACAGAGGAAGACCGTTATCTCGTGGCTCGGGTCGTCGCCGTCCCCGTCGGCGGCCGACCGGTCGGCGTACGACAGGTGGTGCTCCTCCAGCAGCGGCCGCTCGTCGTCGTGGGCCATCCGGCGTTCTTCGAGCCCGCAGCGCTCGCACGCCCGGTCGCGGTTGCGACACCGGAAGTGCGGGCAGTCGGCCCACTCCCACGGACCGGTCAGCCCCTCCTCGTCGAGCGCACCCACGACGGGACAGCGGAACTCCTCGCGACTGCGCGCGTCGGCGAACTCGGGGTCGCGCTCGCCCTGCTCGACGGCGAACCGGCAGCGACCCTCGTCGGTGCAGTGGTTGCAGCGGTCGACGTGGGCGTACGGGTCCTCCACCCCCACCGACGTGCCGGAGGGCGTCTTCTCCATGGTCGGCCCACGGTCGCGATCCGTTAGAGATTTTCGAGGCGCGCACGCTCGCCCCCACCGGAAGACTTGTACCGTCGACCCCTCGATCGACTGCCATGACCGCGCGCACCGCAGCGCTCGGAATCGCCCTCCTCGTCGTCCTCGGCGGCTGTGCCGGGGCTCCCGGAACGGGCTCGGAGACGCCGGGGCCGACCGACACGCTCACGCCGGAGCGGACGACGACGGCACCGACCGCACCGGAGACGCCCGACGGGACACCCACTCCGACGGCCGAGGAGGGGACGCCGACACCGGCTGCGTCCGGGGAGAACACGACCGTCGAGTACGTCGTCCGCGCGGGCGACCTCCCGGCGGAAGTCGCTGCGGCGAACGTCACGCTCGGCGTCGCGTTCGCCGACACGAGCATCTACAACTGCGACGGCGTCTCGCCGTCGGACGCGTCGGGGTCGTTCTCGACGCCGACGCAGACGCCCGACCTGGACCGGGATCTGGACTGTCTCCGGTACGGCGGGCTGTCGCTCGACCTCGCCGACCTGAACGGGTCGCGGTCGCTCGGGTCCTACGCCGTCCCGGCCTCCGCCGTCGCGGAGTACTCCCTGGTCGTCCGCGACGTGACCGTGACCCTGGAGAACGGGACCGTCGTCGACGATGTCTACGCCGAGGCGTTCAGGGCGCACACGGCTCGCGACGCCC
This sequence comes from Halosimplex pelagicum, assembly GCF_013415905.1. Taxonomy (GTDB): domain Archaea; phylum Halobacteriota; class Halobacteria; order Halobacteriales; family Haloarculaceae; genus Halosimplex; species Halosimplex pelagicum. Next base: position 1,863,193 of record NZ_CP058909.1, read on the forward strand.
GCAGCCGGGCGGTCGGCGTCGAGATCGACATCGACCGGCGGGCCGCGGACGCGACGCCCCGCCCGAACTCCCGGGCGCATCCGGACAGCTCGTACGAGACCGGGTCGAGCGAGTTCGACCCCGCCGCCGGCGAGGCGCCGGTCCGATACCGCCTCTCGACCGGCGGGAGCGTCGCCGACGGCGAACTCGCGGTCCGTGTGACCCGCGACGCCGCGCCGGCGAACGTGACGCTGACGACGGTCGGGGCGGCCGAACCCCGGTACCGAACCGGGCCCGACGGCCTCGTCACTCTCGACATCGTCGACCCCGAGATCGTCGAGATCGAGGCGACCGTCGCCGGTCGGACGGCCTGACCCACGGGAGTCGGTCCCGCCCACCCCGTCCCGCCGGCCGGCCGCGGGCGCCGCTGTTCTCACCTTCTGAAATTCGATTCCGGTTTTTATACGACGCGTTGCCGACTGACTGCACATGTACGCTCTCCCCGCTCAGTGGTACAAGCGATTCATACGACGCTGGATGACGACGATGGGGATCGACCGGTCGGTCGAGCGGACGGTCGTCGCGGCGGCCGGGATTCAGTTTCTGATATCTGTCGCCCAGGCGGTCGTCCCGTTCGTGACGACGGACGCCGCGCGGGTCGCGCTCGCTGCGGTCCTGTTCGTCGGGGCGGCGCTGGCGCTCGTGAACACGGTCTGGATCACGCGTGAAGACGTGGTCGTCCCCGTCCGGCGGCTGGAGGCGGCGGCCGACCGGATCGCCGACGGCGAGGTGGACGTGGCCGTGCCGGCCAGCGACGACCCGTCGGAGGTCGGGAGCCTGACCCGGTCGTTCGCCGAGATGAGCTCGCACATCGAACTCGTGGCGGCGCAGGCGGACGCGCTGGCCGACCAGGAGTTCGACGCGCCCGTCCTCGACGAGCAGGTACCGGGGGCCTTCGGCGAGTCGCTGGCCCGGATGGCCGACAACCTCCGCGAGTACACCGACGAGTTGGAGGCGATGACCGCGGATCTGGAGCGGCGCTCGGAGCGACTGGAGTCGCTCGTCGCGGCGTTCGGCGACGCGACCGACCGCGCCGCGGACGGGGACCTGACCGCGCGGCTCGACGCGGACGAGATCGCCGGCGACGACGACCAGTTCCGGGAGATCTGCGAGAACTACAACCGCCTCGTCGGGACGCTGGGGGCGACGGTCGGCGACGTGCGGGCGTTCGCCGACGACGTGTCGGCGGCCAGCGACGACGTGGCCGCGAGCATGGACGAACTCGACCGGACCAGCGACGAGGTGGCGTCCTCGACCCAGGAGATCTCCGAGGGTGCGACCCGCCAGAGCGAGCAGGTCCGGTCGGTCGCCGATCGGATGAACGACCTCTCGGCGACGGTCCAGCAGATCGCCGCCTCGGCCGACGAGGTGGCCGACACCGCGGGGACCGCCGCCGAGCGCGGCCGCTCCGGTCGCGACGCCGCGACCGAGGCCATCGACGCGCTCGCCGATCTGGAGGGGCGGATCGAGCGGACCGCCGACGCCGTCGAGGGGCTGGCCGACCGCATGGACGAGGTCGACGAGATCGTCTCGTTCATCGACGGGATCGCCGAGGAGACGAACATGCTGGCGCTGAACGCCTCGATCGAGGCCGCTCGGGCGGGCGGAGGGGGCGGTGGCGAGGGGAGCGGCGACGGCTTCGCGGTCGTCGCCGACGAGGTGAAGGGGCTGGCCGAGGAGACGCGCGACGCCGCCGAGGAGGTTGGCGACCTCGTCGACGAACTCCAGCGCGAGTCGGCCGAGACAGCGGCGACGGTCCGGGAGATGCACGACCAGGTCGGCGACAGCGTCGCCACGATCGAGGGCGCGCTGGGCGACTTCGAGGACATCGTCGCCGACGTGGGCGAACTCGACGAGAGCGTCCGCGAGATCAGCGCGGCGACCGACGAGCAGGCCGAGACGACCCAGGACGCGGTCGCGCGGGTCGACGAGGTGGCGGACATCAGCGAGCGGACCCGCGGCGAGGCCGAGTCGGTCGCCGCGGCCGCCGAGCAACAGACCGCCTCGGTCTCGACGGTGACCGCGGACGTGCAGTCGGTCGCCGACCGCGCCGACGACCTCCGGGCTGCCCTCGACCGCTTCCGGCTGCCCGACGCGGCCGACGAGGGGAGCGCGGCGCCCGCGGCGACCGGCGGCGAAACCGGACCGTCTCCGGCGGCGACCGACGACTGACGACTGACGACTGATGGCCGGCGACCGACGACTGACGACCGACGACTGATGGCCGGCGACCGCCGGCGCCGGGTCGCCCGGTCCGGCGGGTCCCGCGCCGGAACGGTTTTGTCCCGTTCTCTCCAGGGTGCAGCCATGCGCCTCGTCCACGAGTCGGCCGACGGCGACACGCGAACCCTCGCGACGGACGTGGAGCGGGCCGACTCGCTGTTACAGAAGGTCAAGGGGCTGATGGGTAAGTCGTCGCTGCCGGAGGGCTACGCGCTCGTGTTCGACTTCGGGCGGACGAGCTACCGGGACGTACACATGCTGTTCGTCCGCACGCCGCTGGACGTGATCTGGCTGCTCGACGACGAGGTGGTCCAGGTGAAGACGCTACAGCCGTGGCGCGGCACGGGCGTCGCCAAGGCCGACCGCTTCGTCGAACTGCCCGGCGGCGCCGCCGACGGCGTCGAACCGGGAGACCGGGTCTACCTCGACGGCGACGGCTGATCGAGCGTCGTCGAAGACCGAGAACGGGGTCGACGGCGGCGAACCCGACGGTTTAATTAGGGCGGCTCGCTTCACCTCGGAGTACGATGTCGGACTATACCGACACGGAGGATAGAGGAAGTCGCCTCACGGCGGCTGGCCGCGAAATTCTCCGTCATGTGTGACGGCTCCGGTGAGCGCGAAGGGACAACGCTGTTCGGCGACCATCCCGAGACGACTCACCTCTCTGACGTAGGCGACGTACAGTTTCTCGACACGACGCTGCGCGACGGCGAGCAAGCGCCGGGTGTCTCGCTGACGCCCGACGAGAAGGCCCGGATCGCCCGCGCGCTCGACCGCGCGAACGTCGGGTTCATCGAGGCCGGCAGCGCCTGCACCGGCCCCGGCGAACGGGAGACCATCTCCCGCGTCGCCGAGCTGGACCTCGACGCCACGGTCACGAGCTTCTGTCGCGGCATCCAGCGCGACATCGACCTCGCCATCGACTGTGGCGTGGACGGCATCAACCTCGTCGTCCCGGCGAGCGACCGCCACGTCACCGACAAGGTGGGGACGACCCGCGAGGACAACGTCCGCGACACCGTCGAACTCGTCGAGTACGCCAAAGAGCAGGGCCTCTGGGTCGAGGTCATCGGCGAGGACGGCTCGCGCGCGGATCTCGACTACCTCGAAGAGCTCCTTGGGGCCTCCCTCGACGCCGGTGCCGACCGCATCTGCTGGGCCGATACGGTGGGCCACGCCACCCCCGACGGCGCGCTCGAAGCCGTCTCCCGGCTCTCGGAGCTGGGGCCGGTGAGCGCCCACACCCACGACGACCTCGGGCTGGCCGTGATGAACGCCCTGACTGCCATCGCCGCCGGCGCCGACGTGGTCCACGGGACCGTCAACGGCATCGGCGAGCGGGCGGGCAACGTCGCCATCGAAGAGGTCGCGATCGCCCTCTCGCACGGCTACGGCGTCGAGACGCTCGAACTCACCGAGGTGTACGATCTGGCCGAACTCGTCGCCAACGCGACGGGCATCCCGCTGCCGCCGAACAAGGCGGTCGTCGGCCAGAACACCTTCACCCACGAGTCGGGCATCCACACCGACGGCACGCTCAAGGACGACGCGATGTACGAGCCCTACCCGCCCGAGAAGGTGGGCCGCGAGCGCCGCCTCGCGCTGGGCAAACACGCCGGCCGCGCCGGCGTGAAGGCCGCCCTCGACGAGAAGGACTTCGAGGTGACCGACGAGGAACTCTCGGCGATCGTCGCCCGCGTCAAGGAGATCGGCGACCGCGGCAAGCGCGTCACCGACGCCGACCTGCTCACCATCGCCGAGGACGTGACCGACAGCGAACACGACCGCCGCGTCGAGATCACCGAACTCACCACCGTCGCCGGCGGCAACACGCCGACGGCCACAGTCACCCTCGTCGTCGACGGCGAGGAGCGCACCGAGGCCGAGATCGGCTCCGGACCGGTGGACGCCGCGATCAACGCCGTCCAGTCGGCGCTGGGCCACTCGTTCGACACCCATCTGGAATCCTACCACGTCGACGCCATCACCGGCGGGACGGACGCCATCGTCACCGTCGAGGTGGAGATGTCCCGCGGCGACGATTTCGTGACGGTGACTGCCAGCGACTCGGACATCACCCGCGCCTCCGTCGAGGCCATGGTCGACGCCATCGACCGCCTCGTCGCCACCAGCGACGACAGGGTCATCGCCGACGATTGACCGCGGCGGGGTGACGTTTCCCTCACACTCACGCCGACAGCCAGGCGTAGGTCTGGACGGCGCCGAAAAACAGCGCGAGCGCACCGTTCTCGATGAGTAGCAGCTGATTCCCGTCGAAGGCGGTCCGTGAGACGAGCGCGAGGACGCCGAACAGGGTCGCCAGCAGTAGGTTGTACTTCGCCAGCACCACCCAGGTCTCCTGGTCGAGGTCGACGAGGCCGTCCGATCCCATACCCCAGTTCGGAGTTCGAGACGGAAAACCCCCTCATACGGATTATTGCAAGCGTTTCCCGGGTCGACCGCACGACTTCGTGCGGTCGATCCCGGACTGTCTTGCAATACTCCGTATCAGAACGGGTCGTCGTCGCCGAAGCCGGGATCGTCGTCCTCGTCGTCGAACTCGAACCCCTCCTCGCCGATGTCGTGCTCGCGGCGGGCCTCCTCCTCGTCGACGAAGCCGAGTTCGTCGGGGTCGCGACCGGCCTCGTCGATCACCTCGTCGGAGATGAGGATGGGACAGTCGACGCGCAGCGCGAGCGCGATGCCGTCACTGGGGCGGGCGTCGAACACCATCTCCGAGCGCTCTTCGTCGCCGTACTGCTCGGTGTCGACCTTCGCGTAGAAGGTGCCGTCGGCGAGGTCGTCGATGCGGATGCGGTCGATGGCGGCGCCGAACTCCGCGACCATGTCGACGAAGAGATCGTGTGTGAGCGGCCGCTCGAAGGGCGTCCCGTCCAGCGCGTGTTGCATCGACTGGGCCTGGTCGGCGCTGACGAAGATGGGGACCAGTTCCTCGCGGACGCGCAGCAGGACGACCGGGTGGCCCGGGCCGTCGTCGCCGACGCCCACGCCGACGCCCTCGACCGTGGCCTCGTGTGTTGCCATGTTACCGCGTTGGAGCGCGACCATCAAAAAGGACCGTGCGCAACCATCTTTTTTAACGGGGGCGTCGGCGCGAGCCGGTGGGCTCGCGCCTCGACCCCCGTCAAAAAACATGGGTGAAAAAAGGCCGGCTGCGCTGGTCGCTTCGCTCCCGCGCAGCCGGTGTCTGCGGGAGTGAGCACGACGACCGACCGCAGGCTCGTCAGCGCTCGCTCTGACGGCGAACCGGCGCCTGCGGCGCCGGATGCTCGGTGCAGGGAGTGGCTGTTGCAGTTGCGGTGCTGTGCGGTTGGCGCGTGCTGTCGAGCGTGCCCGCCTCGTGGCGGGCCGCTCGAAACAGCCGCGCGAGGGATGAGCATCGCAGCCTGCGAGAAGCGCAAGAGGCTGGGGAGGCTCGTGGCCGTCTGCGGTTGCTGTGCGGCGCGGGTGCGGTGCTGGCCCTGGCGGACTGAAAGGGCGAGGCACGCTCGCGTTCACTTGGTCGCCTGAGCGGGCCACTATCCGCGCGGGCGGTGCGGAGAGCGCGGATATCCCGCCTCAGCGACCGCGAGCGCGTCGAGGGCTTTCATCGCCTGCTGCCCCCTGCAGTCACAGTCACCCCCGTTTCTTCCACGAAGAATCAACCCGAAACCACTACTCAACAAGCACGTCGTATCGAACGGCTCCGTCTACGACCCGATGGCGTCGAGGGCGTCGAGCGAGACGGAGTCGGTGAGTCGGACGCGCCGTTGCTCGGGTGAGAACCGGACGACGCCGGCGTCGGAGAGCTTCGGAACGTGGACGTGATACAGCGACGTGCGGAGGCGGGTGATCGCCGCCTCGTCCGCGGCGCTGTCCGGTCCCCCGTCGTCGCGCTCGACCATCCGTTCGGCGAGTTCCTCGATGGTCAGCGCCGCGTCGGCGTCGTCCAGCAGGCGGACGACGCGCCGTCGCCGTTCGTCGGCCAGCGCGTCGTACACGAGCGATCTGTTGCCGTACCGCGTCTTCCCGTCCATGGGACTCATACCTCCCCCTCGGCCACGTCCGAGTATAGGGGCTACGCCTAAACAGATAGCGTCGAACGTACCTGATACGCACCACGCACGGGTCCGGCGAGGAACGCGACCGGCCGGCGCCGTTCGGTCACCGCTCCCGTCGGACCGGCCGGAGCGCCGAGCGGTCGTCGCCGTCGAGTTCCGCGCTGGAGACGGCCGCCACGTCCACCCCGTTCCCGCGTATCGCCCGATAGACGCCGTAGCCGAGGGCGGCGGCACCGAGTGCGAGGAGCGCCGTTCCGCGGGTCCCGCTGGTCGCGGCGCGGGTGTAGAGACTCCGTTCGGCGACGTGGCCCCCGTGGTCGCCGCGCTCGCGGAGCTCGCCGCCGGGCTGGTCGAACGCGTTGTCGGACTGGCGCCGGGGCGGACGGTCGCGCGTCTGGAGGCCGACGAACAGTTTCTCCATGATCGTGTCGAACAGACCGGGGGCGTACTGCTCCATCTGGGCCATGTTCTTGGCGGCGCCGCCGACGTAGATGTCGCGCTCGGGGTGTTCGGCGGCGTGACAGACCGAGCGGGCGACGGTCTCGGGCGCGTACACCGGCGGCGGCAGGGTCACCTCGCTGTCGGTGTAGTTCTTCGCGTGTTCGGGGTAGGGCGTGTCGATGGCGGCGGGCTTGACGAGCGTCACCGAGACGGGCGCGCCCTCCTCTTCCAGTTCCATCCTGAGGGTGTCGGTGAACCCCTTGACGGCGTGTTTCGAGGCGGTGTAGGCCCCCTGCAGGATGAGCGCGCGCTCGGACGTGACGCTCCCGACGTTGACGATGGCGCCGCCCTCTCGGTGTTTCAGGTGTTCGGCGGCGACGAGCGACCCGTAGAGCAGTCCCCAGACGTTCACCTCGAACAGCTCGCGCATGTCCTCGACCGGCGTCTCGTCGAGACGGCCGTAGATGAACTTCCCGGCGTTGTTGACCCAGGTGTCGAACCCGCCGTAGGTGTCCTCCGCGACCGCGGCGATCTCCTCGACCTGGGTCCGGTCGCTCACGTCGGCGACGACGTAGACGGCGTCGCCGCCGGCCTCGGTTATCTCGTCGGTCAACTCGTCGAGGGCGTCCTCGCTCCGGGCGGCGACCACGAGCGAGGCGCCCCTGTCGGCGGCCATCCGCGCGGTCGCGAGCCCGTTGCCCGAGGGCGCGCCGGTGATCACCATCACCTGCTCGTCGAGCGGTTTCAACTGCGGGGTCACGGCGCCTCCTCCGAGGACTGTCGGGTCGTCGCGGGCGCGCTGGCTATCGATCGCTGTGGCATCGTCCCTATGGTGGGTCAGGACGGGTTTGAGGCCGGTGCCGGCATTCGCACGGCAGTGCGCGTGCCGGCGGTCGCGTCGCCGCCCGCCAGTATCGGAGCAGAATCACGAACGGCACGGAGAGTGTGCCGGTCGGCCGACTTCGCTCAGAAACACTCCAGAACGGTCCCGTCCACGCGCGGGTCCGGCGGATTCTCCGTCTCCCGACGCGTGGCACGCCAGACGGCCTCGTGGGTCACCAGATAGGCAAAGGAGTAGCGATGCCCGTCGAAGTATCCGTACGGGGTCCCCTCCCCATCGTCCCACCGGCCGTGGTCCATCGCGTACCCCGACGTGACCAGGACGGCGTTCGGACCGACTCTCGATGCCTCCGTCGACGAGTCGAGGTTGAACTCTACGAGTCCCTCCCCGTACCCGGCCATCTCGCGGTACTTGTAGGCGTACTCGTACGTCTCGACGTACGCGCGGACTGACGCTTCGCCGAGGGTATCCGGTGGATCCGGAATCGACGGGAGGTCACCGTGGTCGGCCGACGGCTCCGGAACGCGCGGCTCCGCCGGACAGGCGCTCGGACTCGGCGTCGGGACGGCAGTCTCGGGTACGGATCCGCCCTCGGTGCCGATCGCGGTCGCGGTCGTCTCTGTCGCCGTCGTCGTCGACTGGCCCGTCTCCGGTGACGATACGTCCCGTCTGGCACCGCTGCTGTCTCCGGGGAGACACCCAGCCGACAGCGCCGTCGCGACGACCGCGACGCACTCCCGCCGGGTGAAAGCGTCGGCCATACCGGGACCGGCGTCGCGGTCGGTAAGTGTCTTCTGTGCGATCGGTCGGGGAGCGAGGGCCCGGAGCGGCGTAGCTCGATGCCGGCCGCAGGGGGGCCTCGCGTTGGCTGTCGAGAACCTCGGTTTCAGACCGAACTGCGGTCGTAGCCGCCGTCGATGGTGATGATCTCGCCGGTGGTGAAGGAGGCGGCGTCGCTGGCCAGGTAGAGGGCGGCGCCGCTGATCTCGTCGGGGGTGGCGACCCGCTCCATCGGCGTGCGCTCGTCGACGCCCTCGCGGAACTCCGAGCCGTCTTCGAGCTTCGGCCCTGCCAGTTCCGTCTTGACGAAGCCGGGGGCGATGGCGTTCACTCGAACCTCGGGCCCCAGGTCCGCCGCGGTCGCGCGGGTGAGACCGTTGAGGCCGGCCTTCGCCGAGACGTAGCTCGGCCGGGCCTCGCGGGACTGCTCGGCGGACATCGAGGAGATGTTGACGATCGACCCCTCGTCCATGGCGGCGCCGAACTCCTTGATCGCGCGGAACGCCCCCGTGAGGAGCACGTCGATGTCCTGGCCCCACTCCTCCTCGCTCATCTCGGTGACCGGCGTCGTCGCGACCGAGCCCTGCGAGGTGACGAGCGTGTCGACGGTGCCGAGGGCGTCCTCGGTGGTCTCCCGGAGGTTCGCGATCGACTCGGGGTCGCGGACGTTGCAGGTGACTTCGACAGTGTCGGCGCCCAGGTCGCGCAGTTCGGCGGCGGCCTCGGCCACCGACTCCTCCGAGCGGCTGGTCGCGACCACGTCGGCGCCGTCGCGGGCGAACGCCCGGGCGATCTCCAGCCCGATGCCGCTCGTGCCGCCGATGACGACGACGTTCTGCCCCTCGACGCTGATTCCATCGGATTCTGACATGGTTTCAAGAGCCCGCGCTCGACGGGAGTCGGTTTCGGTTCGCGACGGGACACGGGCCGGTATGGACCTTCCCCGGTGCGCACTGTCCGTCGAACCCGCGACTCGACGCGGGAAGTTCCCCCGAATTTGGGAGAGAGTTCCGGCCCACGCTCGGCGAACGCCCGGGGCAATTATGTCACACGTCGGAAAATTACCTTTAGTGGGTGGACCCTCCGACCGAGTGGAATCATGACCCGACACGACGACGCCGACGGCCGAACGCGGCGCAAATTCCTGGGCGCGACGGTCTCGCTGGCGGCGCTGGGACTGGCCGGTTGTTCGAACGACGGCGGCGACGGCGGCTCGACGGACACGATGGCCCCCACCGACACGCCGACGCCCACGCCCGAGGAGATGATGGGCGGGGCGACCGACACGATGGACCCGACGGCGACGCCGACCGCCGAACCGACCGACACGCCCACCGACGAGCCGACCGCGACCGACGCGATGGCCGCGCCGGACGTGCCGCTGCTCAACTACGCGCTGACGCTGGAGCACCTGGAGAACGTCTTCTACCGGGAGGGGCTCGACGAGTTCAGCGACAGCGAGCTGATGAACGCCGACGCGCTGTCGAGCTTCGGACAGACCGTCCGGATGGAGGTGCCGGAGTACCTGCGGACGGTCGGCGCCCACGAGGCCGCCCACGTCGACGCGCTGTCGAGCACGATCGAGAACCTGAACGGGACGCCCGTCGGCGAGGGCGAGTACGACTTCGGCTACTCGACGCCGACGGAGTTCCTCGCGGTCGCGCAGGCCCTGGAGAACACCGGCGTCTCCGCCTACGCCGGCGCGGCGCCGCAGGTCGTGAACAACGACGTGCTCGCGGCGGCGGCGGGCATCCACAGCGTCGAGGCCCGCCACGCGAGCTTCCTCAACCTGATCAACGGCGACAGTCCCTATCCCAACGGCGTCGACGAGGCCCGTTCCATCGACGAGGTGCTGGAGATCGCCGGCCAGTTCGTCACGAGCGAGGTCGACCCGAGCGTCTACGAGACCGGCGACGACCGCCCGACCCACGACCGCAAAGTCGAGGACGACACCTCCGACGTGAACGTGCTCAACTACGCGCTGACGCTGGAGCACCTGGAGAACGCCTTCTACCGCGAAGGGCTGAACGAGTTCAGCGACAGCGAGCTGATGAACGCAGATGCGCTCTCCGAGTTCGGCGAAGAACTCCGGATGGCCGTCCCCGAACACCTGAAAACCGCGGGCGCCCACGAGGCGGCCCACGTCACGGCGCTCTCCGACACCGTCGAGCAGCTCGGCGGGACGCCCGTCGAGGAGGCCACCTACGACTTCGGCTACTCGACGCCGACGGAGTTCCTCGGCGTCGCGAAGGCGCTGGAGAACACGGGCGTGGCGGCCTACAAGGGCGCGGCGCCGACCGTGTCGAACGACGCCGTCTTCTCGGCGGCGATCGGCATCCACAGCGTCGAGGCCCGGCACGCCGCGCTGTTGAACGAGGTCAACGTGAGTTCGCCGTTCCCGGCGGGCGTCGACGAGCCGATGACGATGAGCGAGGTCACCGAAGTGGCCGGCCAGTTCATCGTCGAGGAGTGAGCGGCGGTCGAACGATGCCGTCGTCGTCCACGCACCGGTTCCCGTCCCCGCTGGCGGTCGATGCGTTTACGTAGGCCCTCCGAGTGGGTAATCGCCAATGGAGGCGGTCCTCTGGTACGTGTTGGCGGGCACGCGCGGCGGGCTCAATCGGGTGCGCATCCTCCGCGCGCTCGACACCCGACCGCGCAACGCCAACCAGCTCGCCGAGGACATGGACCTCAACTACGACACGGTGCGCCACCACCTCGACGTGCTCACCGACAACGACGTGCTCGAATCGAGCGGCGACGACTACGGCGCGGTGTATCTCCCCTCGGACACCGTCGAGGCCCACTGGGACACCGTCGAGACGATCGTCGATCAGCTCGACCGACCGGACGATTCATGACCCGACAGCACCGACCACCCGACGACCCCACCACGGAGCCCCATAGATGAGTACCCTGTTCACGATCGCGCGCGTCGCCGTCGCGCTCAACCTCGCCATGCTCGCCGTCCTCGGCGCGGTCTGGGCGCGCAACTACTGGCGGCTCCGCTCGAAGCACACCCTCGGGATGCTCGTCTTCGCCGCCCTGCTGTTCGCCGAGAACGCCTTCGCGCTGTACTTCTACCTCTTCGACGAGCTGCGGCGGGCCTGGTTCAGCACGCAGGTCCCCGCCGTCGCCTGGGAGGCGCTGCTGCTCTTTCACCTCCTCGAAACGCTGGCGATCGCCTTCCTCACCTGGGTCACGCTGGACTGAGAGAGGGCCGCGCCGACGGCCCGCCCCCGGGTTCCGTCCCCGTCACTCGACGGAGTACGCGTCCAGTTTCGCGACCGCGTGGCGGTAGCCCCCCCAGGCGACGACGAGGGCGAGGACGCCCGTCGCGCCGACGCCACCGACGACCGTCACGGGGTCGACGGCGCCCTGTGCGTAGGCGCCGAGCGCGCCGAACCCCGGCGCGCCGACGACGACCATCCCGAGGGTGTAGGCCGCGGAGGCGGACTTGTTCGGGATCTGCACGTCCTCGCCGAGCAGCCCCTCGTCGCCGGGCGGGTAGTGGACGCCGAGCGCCAGCGAGCACAGCGGCGCGACGGCCGCCATCGCGACCGCGAAGACGCCGACGGCGGCGACGACCAGCGCGGAGCCGACGCCGACGCCGATGGCGGTGCCCAGGGCGGCGCCGACGAGCAGCGGCATCGCCGGGAGGACGACGGCGTAGGCCTTCGCGCGGACGAACGTCTCGCTGGAGACGCCGGCGGTGAGCAGGCCGGGGAGGGCGTCGCCCTCGGTTCCGAGCGGGTTGAGCGTGAAGCCGCTGCCGGCGGCGAGCGCGCCGGTGAAGGCGACGACCGGCGCGTACATCGCCGCGGAGAAGGGGCCGCTGTAGACGAGCTGTTCGGCCATGACGAGACCGACGAAGATCGCGGGGTAGACGTACCACAGCGTCTTCGGCGTGCGCTTGGTGCGGCGCCAGGTCGTCTCGACGAGCGCGGCGGTCGGCCGCGGGACGACCGACGCGAGCACGTCCCTGACGGGCGTCGCCGTCGCCGGGTCGTCGTCGGCCCCGTCCTCGTCGTCGCCGAGCGCGCGGTCGTCGTACCAGACGGCCTCGGCGAGGCGGACGGAGGCGGCCAGCGAGCCGAACACGAGCCCGACCGTGGCGAGGAGGAAGCCACCGGCGCGGGCGGGCGACGCGCCGGCGTCCCGGACGGTCAACAGCAGCAGGTCGCCGGCCCACGACAGCGGGGTCGCGCCCAGCGCGGCGCCGACGGTCTCGCGGGTGAACAGGACGAGATAGAAGAGTCCGAGCATCCCGACGCCGAGGCCGAAGCGGGCGTTCTTCGAGAGGCCGTAGCCGTCGAGCAGCCAGCGGGCGCCGAAGCCGATCGGCGCCGTCGCGACGCCGGCGACGACGAACAGCCAGAGGCTGCCCGCGACCAGCGAGACGGCCGCGACCGGCGCCTCGGCGCCGACGGCGAACGCGACCGCGCCGGCGAGCGCGACCGGCCAGAACAGCGCCGTCCAGACGGCCGTCTGGCGGGCGACGCTCCCGACGGCGACCGCGCGGGTGCTCGTCGCCGTCAGGAAGGCTACGTAGCGGTCCTTGAACTCGCTGTTGCCCCCCGCGGCGCCGAGGACCCCCATCAGGACGAGCAGGACGACGCCCGACAGCACCGTCCCGCGGAGACGGGTGACGACCGGCGCGACCTCGCCGGCGGCGAACCGCTGGCCCAGGTCGTAGGCGCCCGGGCCGACCAGCCCGGAGACCTGCAGCGCGAAGAAGCCGGGGATCAGCAGGAAGAAGGCGGTCATCCGCTTCGACTCGCGGACTCGCCGGTAGGTCTGGCGGAGGGCGGTCCGCGTGACGACGACGGCCGGGCCGGTCATGGCGACTCGCGCAGCCGCGCCGAGAGATCGGTGTCGCTCGTCAGCTCGAGGAAGGCGTCCTCCAGCGTGTCGCCGTCGCGGTCGGCGACCAGCCGCTCGGGGTCGTCCTCGGCGAGCAGTCGCCCGTCCGAGAGCAGCCCGACGGTGTCGGCGAGCTCGTCGACCACCGAGAGGACGTGCGTCGAGAGGAAGACGGCGGTGCCCGCGTCGCGCAGTTCGGTGAGGACTTCCTTGAGCGTCCGCGCGGCGTTGGGGTCGAGTCCGCTCGTCGGCTCGTCGAGGAACAGCACCGCGGGCTCGTGGACGATGGCCTGGATCACGCTGGTCTTCTGTTTCATGCCCTTCGAGTAGCTCTCGATGCGGTCGTCGGCGGCCGCGAGGTCGAACCGGTCGAACAGTGTATCGACCCGGTCGCGGGCGCGCTCGGGGTCGAGCCCGCGCACGTCTGCCACCGCGGAGAGCTGCTCGCGGGCGGTGAGCTTCTCGTACAGCGGGGGCGTGTCGGGGACGTAGCCGATCCGCTCGCCCAGCCGGTCGCGGTCGCGCACGTCGATGCCGGCGACGGTCGCCGACCCGTCGCTGGGGCGGGTGAGTCCGGTCAGCAGTCCCATCGTGGTCGTCTTGCCGGCGCCGTTGGGGCCGAGAAAGCCGTAGACGGTCCCGCTCTCGACGGTCAGGTCCAGCCCCTCGACGGCGGCGACCGACCCGTAGCGCTTCGTGAGCCCGTCGGTCTCGATGGCTGCCACTGCCGGGTGTAGGGGACAGCGCGGCGGTAAGTGTTCCGGTGGACCGGGGTCTCGCCGCGAGCGGGACGGCGTCAGTGCGACGGCACCGCCGACTCCGGGAGCGTCGGGTGCCAGCGCACGCCCTCCGGCGTCGAGTCGTCGGCGTCGTCTCCCGCCGCGTCGCCGTTCGTGCCGACCGCGTCGTCGGTCGCTTCGGCCGCGTCGCCGTCGGTCGCTGCGTCGCCGTTCGTGCCGGCTGTACGGCTCCCACCGGACACCGGCGCGGTGACGGTCGCGCCCGAATCGTCGGTTTCGGCGACGAAGACGGCGATCAGCCGGTAGACGGGCGGGCGGTCGGGGTCGTCCTCGTCGCGGACGCCGAGGATCGTCACGCGGGTGAGATCGGTCAGCGAGCAGTCGACGCCGGTCGACCGCCGGATCGCGGCCTCGGTCCCGGGGACGACGCGCTCGTCGGTCGCCGGTTCGCCGTGGGGGACGACCCACTCGCCGTCGCGCTCGACCAGCAGCACGTCCTCGCTGTCGTTGTACAGCTGGACGTACGCGTCGACGATACCGCGCTCGCAGCGCCCGCCGGCCCGCTCGTAGGCGTCGCTGGGCACGGCGAGCGTCGTCTGGTTGATCGGGAACCCGCTGTACTCGTCCTCCAGCGCGACCAGCCGCTCCTCCACCCTGTCGCGGGAGACCTCGGCCACGGACATCGTCCGCATCTGCGTCGGGACCGGGATAAACCCGTCCCTTCGTTCAGGCCACGGACGGGCCGATCGCGTGTCGGTCGGACCCCGGACGTTCGCACTTGCGAGCGGGTCGCCGACCGCTCGCGGTCACTCGCTGGCCGGATACGGTCGGTCGGCGACCTCGGGATACAGCACCGCCTCGGGCGGCGACGCGGCCCACTCGACCGCGGCGATCTCCCCCTCCCGCGGGCGCGGGTCGCCGCCCGCGTACTCGCCGTCGAAGATCGCGATGAGGCTGGTCAGCGCCGGCCGGTCGGGGTCGGTCCCGTCGACGAGTTCGAGGACGTGCGCTTCGCGCAGTCCCGTGATCGTCGCCTCGACGGCCGTCTCCTCGCGGACCTCGCGGCGCGCGGCCGCCTCGAAGGACTCGCCGGCCTCGCGCTTGCCGCCGGGGTCGGCCCAGCCGTCGTCGCCCTCGTTGCGGACGAGCAGCACCTCGCCGTCGCCGTTCGTGACCCAGATACCCGCGCCGCCGTTCGCGCCCGCGGCGATCCGCTCGCGGTCCCGTTCGTAGGCCCCGGCAGCGAGTTCCCAGCGCTTCTCGACGCGCTCGAAGCCGTCGTAGCGCTCGCGCAGGTCGGCCAGCCAGTCGGCGACCCGCTCGCGCGAGCGTTCGGCGAGCTTGGTTTCGGTCATCGTCATCTCACTCCGCTCAGACGTGTTCGTCGAGGAAGTCGACGACGGCGGTGTAGGCCTCGATCCGGTTCTCGCGCTTGGTGATCCCGTGGCCCTCGTCGTCGAAGACGAGCTTCTCGACGGGGACGCCCTGGGCGGCGGCCTCCTCGGCGATCTGCTCGGCCTCGCCGAGGGGGACTCGCGGGTCGTTGGCGCCGTGGAGGACGAACAGGGGCGCCGCGATCGACTCGACGTTGTTGATCGGCGAGACGGATTCGAGGAACTCCCGATCGTCGTCCAGCGAGCCGTACTCGGCCTCGCGCAGTTCGCGCCGCCACGAGCCGGTGTTCTCCAGGAACGTGACGAAGTTGGCTATCCCCACGACGTCGACGCCGGCGGCCCACAGGTCGGGGTACTCCGTCAGCGCCGCCAGCACCATGAACCCGCCGTAGGAGCCGCCCATCGCCACCACGCGGTCGGGGTCGACCGCCTCGTGGTCGGTCAGCCACTCGACCGCGGCCTCGATGTCCGCCACCGAGTCCATCCGCTTCTCCACGTCGTCGAGGTGGGTGTACTCGCGGCCGTAGCCGGTCGACCCGCGGACGTTCGGCTCGAAGACGGCGTAGCCCCGCGACAGGAAGTACTGGGTCAGCCCCGCGAAGGAGGGCCGGCGCTGGCTCTCCGGCCCGCCGTGGATGTCCACGATGACGGGGGTCTCGCCCGCCGACCAGTCGTCGGGCAGCGAGAAGTAGCCCGGGATCGACCGCTCGTCGAACGTGGGGTAGCGGACGAGTTCGGGCTCGACGAACGAGGACTTCGGGATGCCGGCGGTCGAGGCGTCGGTCCAGCGCTCGAACTCGCCCGTCTCGGTGTCGACGACGTAGACGTTCGTGTTCTCGGTGCGACCCGTGGCGGAGAGGGCGAACCGCTCGGCGTCCTCGTCGAAGGCGACGCCGCCGGCGATCCCGCCCGGCAGGTCCGGCGCGGGGAACTCGTCGATCTCCGTGGGGCCGGCGAGTTCGCCGACGGTCAGGTCGGTGTAGCCGTCGACGTTTCGGGAGTAGACGAGCCGGCCGGTCTCGTCGTCCAGCGCCACGCCGCCAACCGACCACTCGCCCCCGTCGGCGACGGTGTCGAGCGCCGCCGCCAGATCGGACTCGTCGGGGTCGTCGCCGAGCGCCGTCAGGTCGAGCCGTGCGAGGAACTTCGTGTCCGACTCGTAGTCGGTGGTCAGGTACAGCGCGTCGCCGTCGGGGCTCCACTGGGCGCTCGTGAAGCGCACGTCGCCGTCGTGTGGCGTGAGGTGTCGTCGCTCGCCCGACTCGGCGTCGAGGACGTAGAGGTCCTGGTCGAAGTTCCAGTGGGCCCGCGAGACGAGCAGGCGGTCGTCGTCGGGCGCCCAGCCGCCGACGGAGAGCCAGCCGTCGCCCTCGTGGACGAGGGTCGCGTCGTCGCCGGTCCCGGTCCGGCCCTGGACGTACACGTCGAAGACGGACTCGTCGCGGCGGTTCGAGGCGAACGCGAAGCGGTCGCCGTCGTGAGACCACCCGCCCCAGCGGTGTTTGGCGTCGGGGCGGGCGGTGAGGTTCGTGATCGTCCCGTCGTCGGCGTCGAGGCGGTAGAGCTGGGCGCGCTCGTCGCCGCCCTCGTCCATGCCGAAGGCGAGTTCGCGGCGCTCGGGCGACCACGAGGCGAAGGTGACCCTGTCTTCGAAGAACGTGCGCTGGACGGGCCACGCCCGGGGCTCGTCGAGCGTCCAGAGCTGTGGGGTGCCCGTGGCGTCGAGCAGGAACGACAGCGTTCCGTCGGGCCCGAAGGAGGCGCCGTAGGCGCTCCGCACGTTGAGATACCGGTCGAGGTCGTACATACCCCGGGCAAGCGGCGGAACGGAGAAAGTCCTTCCGGGCGTGCGAGCGAGGCCGATTCGCCACCGGCGGCGAACGCGGCGGACGACCGCGGCGGTAGGCGTGAGAGACTCCGGCAGTAAGTGGGGGTTTGACGCCGACGGGACGGACACAACGGAGGAAACGTTACGTCCCTTCCTCGAATGCCCGCCAATAACCAAACAGCGCACTCCCTTTGGGCAACACGCAATGTACCGCACACTCGCGACAGTCTGTATCGTCGCCCTGGTCGCCCTCGCCGGCTGCGGCGGCCCCGGCCCGGGCGCCGGAACCGACACGGCCGACATCGGCGACGACGACGGCGACGCCATCGGCGACGAGACCGAGACCGAAGGCGACGCGATGGAGACGGACACGCCCGAACCGACCGACACACCGGAACCGACCGACACTCCGGAGCCGACCGACACCCCGGAGCCGACTCCGACGGACACGCCCGAGCCGACGCTGACGGCGGCGCCGACGGACACGCCGCTCCCGACGGACACCCCGCTTCCGACTGACACGCCGCTTCCGACTGACACGCCCGAACCGGAGGACGGCGGAGCCACCGGTGACGAAACGGAGACTGACGACGGGATCGTCGAGGACGAGACCGAGACCGACACCGCGAACTGACCGCCCCGGCGGCCGTTCGGTCAGTGCTCGCGCCGTCGTAGCGCCGGTGCAGTCCGTGTCGCGCAGTCGGATCCGTCGTCCACCGTCCGGCTCGGCGTCGGGACGGCGTCCTCGATCGAGCGGAGTCGTCCCGCGCCGTCCGCAGTCGAGTTCCCGGTCGGCTCCGTCACATCAGACAGATGATAAAAAGACAGCCCCAGACGGGACTGGCCCGCTGGTGTGGTATGTCAGGGCGACACAGTAAGGGGCGTCAGCCCTGCCGAGACGGACACAACTGGGGAAACGTTGCTCGAATGGCCGCGAATAACGAAACGGCGGACGCTCCAACGCGAAAACGCATGTACCGCGCACTCGCGACAGTCTGTATCGTTGCCCTGGTCGCCCTCGCCGGCTGCGGCGGCCCCGGCCCAGGCGCCGGAACCGACACAGCAGCCATCGGCGAAGACGGGGAGGACGGAGAGGATACCTCGCCCGCCATCGGCGACGAGACCGAGACGGAAGGTGACGACGTGATGGAACCCGCGACCGAGACCGAGGGGGACGACGTGATGGAGACGGAGACGGAGGGAGACGATACGATGGACACCGAGACGCAAGGTGACGACGCGATGGATACCGAGACCGACACCGAAGACGGGTTCCCCGACGAGACCTCGACCGCCGAGGGCCTCGCCGGCGGCGAAGGCACCGCGACGGACGAGGGCGGCGTCATGGGGAACGAAACCGAGACGGACACGGACACGGGCGTCCTCGGTGACGAGACGGAGACCGAGACGGACGCCGCGAGCTAACGCTTCCGGTCGACGACCGTTCGGACATTTTTCGCCGTCACCGCAGCGCGCGGGCGGCGCAGTCGGTGTATCGTAGTCCGAGCCGCCGCTCCGTCGCGTCGTCGGCGCTCGGGTACGCGCCGCCGCAGGCGCTCTCGTCGTCGAGGTGACGCTCGCGGACGCGCTCGGACGCCCAGAGGTAGCTCCCGACCATCGGGCTCGCGACGAGGGCGTCGCCCTCGCGGCGCGCCGTCCCGTGGCGGTGAGTGACCCCGAGCGCGTGACCGCACTCGTGGAGCACCAGTTGCGTCGCCGCGGCCGGGATCGAGTAGGGGACGACCGGCGGCGTCTCCTCGGCGGGCGCCATCCGGGCGATGTAGGCTCCGCCGGTGGTGGCGGCGATCCGCGGACGAGCGTACCCGGCGGGCTGGCGCCGCGGGTCGCCGTCGGTGACGAGCAGGTTCACGTCGCCGACGGGGTCGATCTCGGCCATCCCGACCATCCCCTCGGCGACCGTCATCGGCCAGTCGACGCCGAGCGACGTCTTCCCGCCCTCGTGGGGCAACGCGACCGTCGACGGCGCGAACTCGATCTCGACGGCGTCGACCGCCTCGCCGAGGGCCGCGCCGAGGTAGCCTTCGACCCTAGCGGGGAGCGCGTCGTGCGTGGCCGCGGACTCGCTGAACCAGACGCGGACGACGACCGGGTCCGGCGGGCTCGCGGCGCGGCGGCCGGCGACTCCCAGCGACAGCGCCACACCGGCGCCCCCGAGGAACGCCCGTCGATTCACTACCGCCCCGATCCCTGCAGCCGGTGATAAACGTTCCTGCGTGGTAGGTGCGACTTACTTCGGCGACGGCTCGACGCGGCTACTCCGGTACGGTCGCCTTACCGGTCGCCGCCGGGATGACGGGGATTTTTGACATCCCACCTCGTCCTCCGGCGTATGCGCGTCGCGTTCGTCTCGATGGAGACGACTCACTATCGCGACACCGAAGGCGCCCGCCGGTTCGAACGCGTCGCACGCCACCTCGCCGCCCGCGGCCACGACGTGACCGTCTTCTGCACCCAGTTCTGGGAGGGGTCCGACGAGACCGTCGAGCGGGACGGCGTCACCTACCGCGGAGTCACCATCTCCCCCGCGCTCACGTCTTTCGCCGTTCGCCTCCCCGCGCTGCTCGCCCTGTTCGGCCCCGATATCGTCCACGCCCGGCCCGACCCGCCGACGGGCGTCCTCGCCGCGAGTCTCGGCGCCACGGTGGCCCGCGCACCGCTCGTCGTCGAGTGGTTCGGCGACGAGTCGGTCGACGGCTCCCGGTTCGCCGACCGCGCCGCCACGCTCCCCGACATGGTCGACACGCCCTCGGAGATGGTCCGAACGCGCGTCCGCGAGCGCGG
Organism: Halosimplex pelagicum; assembly: GCF_013415905.1. GTDB lineage: Archaea > Halobacteriota > Halobacteria > Halobacteriales > Haloarculaceae > Halosimplex > Halosimplex pelagicum. Next base: position 1,883,208 of record NZ_CP058909.1, read on the forward strand.
CGCGACCGCCGAAACCACGCAGGTCGTCCCCGAGAGCGTCGACATGGAGACCGTCAGGGAGACCGACCCCGCCGAGGAGATCGACGTGGTCTACGCCCACCCCCTCGACGAGAGCGCCAACCTGGAGAGCTTCCTGCTCGGCCTCGCCGAGCTGCGCGACCGCGACTGGTCGGCGACCATCGTCGGCGACGGCCCCGAGCGCGAGGGCTACGAGCGGCAGGTCCGGGACCTGCGCATCGACGATCGGGTCACCTTCGCCGGCGCCTGCGACCGCGCCGAGCGGGTGGCCTACTACAAGGGCGCCCACGCGTTCGTCCAGACGGCCCACCGGGAGTACTTCGCGAGCGAACTGCTGTGGGCGCTGGCCTGCGGCTGCGTCGGCATCGTCGAGTACCAGGCCGAGTCCAGCGCCCACGAGCTCATCGAGGAGGCCGAACGCAGTTTCCGCGCGACCGACCCCCAGCAGATCGCCGACGCCATCGTCGACGCCGGCGAGTTCGAGCGGCTCACCGTCGACGAGGAGTACGCCGAGTTCGACCACGACGCCGTCCTCGAACGCTATCTGCAGACCTACCGGGACCTGCAGGCCGACCGCGGGCTACTGTAGCGACGGGCCCCCGACGGAGCCTTGTCGTTCGACCGCCTACCGGTCGGTGACCGCCGATGATCCCACCGTTCCTCCGCCGGTGTCCAGACTGCGGGAAGACCGGCCTCGCTCGCTCGTTCGAGACCGTCCAGACCGACGGGGAGCGTCTCGTCGAGTGTCCGCGCTGCGGCCACCGGTTCCCCGTCGTCGATCGACCGACGCTGAACTGAGCGGAATCGGTCGGAGGCCGCTCCCGAGATGTCGGTCCGCCCGGACCGCGCCCGTCACTCCCGCAGCCGAGCCCGGACGAACAGCCACTCGCCGCCGCCGAGTTCGTCGTCGCGGACGGTCTCCTCGGTCACGTCGAACCCCACCGAATCGAGCAGTTCGAGGCTCCGATCGCGGCCGTGGAAGCTCCACTGCATCGCCGCGCCGCTGTCGAGCCAGTCGTCGTTGCGCCCCTCCCAGTTGCCGACACCCGTCGTCAGCAACAGGTGCCCGCCGGGTCGGAGGACGCGAGCGAACTCCGCGAACGCCCGCTCGTGGTGCTCGCGCGGGACGTGGATCACCGAGTGCAGCGCCGTCACCGCGTCGACGGCGCCCTCGGCGACCGGCAGTCGCGTCAGGTCGCCGCGGGCGAGCGCCGCCCCGGGCGCGCGCTCGCGGGCCAGTGCCAGCTGTTCGACGGAGAGGTCGACGCCGACGGCGTCGTACTCGTCGGCGAGTGCCTCCAGCACCGCGCGGCCGCCGCCGCAGCCCGCGTCGAGGACCCGGGCGTCGGCGGGCAGGTCGGCCGCCAGCGCCTCGACGAGTCGGCGCTCGTGGGCCGGGTCGCGGTCGTCGTCGTACGCCTCGGCCACGCCGTCGTACCCCGACATGACGGCGCTCGCCCACTCGTCGAGATCGCGGCCGTCCTCCTCGGAACGGCCGTCGGGCGCGGTCCCGTCGTTCGGCGTCGGCTCGTCGTCCATGTCTCGGGTCCCGGCGGAGAGCGGAAAAAGCCTACCGGCGGGCAGTCAGACGGTCCCACACCGCAGTGCGGTGGCGCGACCGCTCACTCCTCGTCGAACCGGTCGGGGTCGGCCGCCGCCTGGGCGACGCGGACGGCGGCGACGTTCTCGTGGGCGTCGTGGACGCGGATCACGTCGGCGCCGCGCTCGGCCGCCAGCGCCGTCCCGGCGACCGTCTCGTCGAGCGCGCCCTCGCGACCGCCCTCGGTGAGGTCGAACATCGACTTCCGGGAGTGGCCGACCAGTATCGGACAGCCCAGCGCCGCGAGTTCGTCCAGCCGACCCAGGAGCTCGAAGCTCTCGGCGGCGGACTTCCCGAAGCCCAGTCCGGGGTCGACGAGGATCTGCGAGCGGTCGAGGCCGGCCTTCTCGGCCAGCAGGACGCGTTCGGCGAGGTAGTCGATCACGTCGTCGACCACGTCGTCGTACTCGACCTCCGTCGTCGGGTCGACCGGCGCCTCGATGCTGTGCATGACGACCACGGGCACGTCGTACTCGGCGGCGACGAGTCGCATCTCCGGGTCCTCCAGCCCGGACACGTCGTTGAGCAGGTCCGCGCCGGCGTCGAGCGCGGCGCGGGCCACCTCGGCCTTGCGCGTGTCGATGGAGACCATCGCGTCGAGGTCCGAGACCGCCTCGACGACCGGGACGACGCGCTCGATCTCCTCCTCGGCGGGGACGACCTCGCCGCCGGGGCGGGTCGACTCGCCGCCGATGTCGAGGATCTCGACGCCGGCGTCGACCATCCGCTCGGCGCGCTCGCGGGCGTCGGCGACGGTGTTGTACTCGCCGCCGTCGTGGAAACTGTCGGGCGTGATGTTGAGGATGCCCATCACGGCGGTGCCGTCGGCCCACGGGTAGTCGCGGTCGGCCGCGCTCCGCTCGGCGTCGGGCGTCGGCGTCGCCGCGTTCGGGGTCGGCGACGCGCCGAGGCCGGCCCGGATCTCGTCGGCCAGCGGCGCGAGGTCGTCCTCGCGCCCGGCGAGCGCGTCGGCGAGGCGGTCGAACTGCGCGCGGGTCGCCATCGCCACCGCGTCGACGCGTTCCTCGTCCTGGTCGGCCAGCGCCGAGAGGGCGACCTCCCCGCCCAGCGCTCGCAGCTCGGACTGCAGGCGGCGAGCGCGGCGCGGGCGGAGCCGCATCCGCAGGACGCGGTGGACGGCGTCGCCGGCTGCCGCCGTCGCGTCCGCCTCGCCGACGTGCGCCCGGGCCAGCGCCGCCTCGGCGTCGGCCACCGAGTCCACGTCGAGCGGGACGGCGGGTCGGGACCAGCGGGTTCGCGCCTCGGCGACGGCGTACAGCGACCCCGAGACGACGACGGCGTCGTCGGGTCCGGCGGCGTCGAGCGCGCGGTCGAGCGCGCCCGCGACCGGCTCGTGGGTTCGCACGTCGGCGCCGGTCTCCGCTTCGAACGCGCTCGCGACCACCTCGGCGGACTCGGCGCGGTCGTGGTCGGGGCGGCAGGCGACGACGCGGCCCAGATCCGCGTCGGCGAACGCCGCGGCGATCCCGCGGTGGTCCTTGTCGGTCATCGCGCCGACGACGAGGTGGGCCTCGTCGTAGTCGAAGGTCGAGAGTACGTCGGCGGTCGTCTCGCAGCCGCCGGGGTTGTGCGCGCCGTCGAGGACGACCAGCGGCTCGCGGTCCATCACCTCGAACCGCCCCGGCCAGTGGGCGTTGCGGAAGCCGCGCTCGACGGCCGCCGTCGCCGCGTCGACCCCCAGGCGGTCGGCCACCTGCCCGACGAGCGCCGCCGCGACGCCCGCGTTGCGCGCCTGGTGAGCGCCCAGCAGCGGGAGGCGCGTGTCGACGGCCCACCCCCCGTCGCCCGCCTCGTCCCCGCCGTCGAGCGAGCCGTTCCCCTCGACCGTGACGGCCCCCTCCAGCCCCTCGCGACCGCCGTACGCGACGGTCACGTCCGGGTCCTCGGGCTCGCGCCACTCGGCGTCGGCGACCGTGAGTACCTCGTCGACTTCCTCGCGGATCGCGGCGAGCGCGTCGCCGGTGGCGGCGGTCACCAGCGGCGCGTCGGCGGGTTCGACGCCCGATTTGTCACGGGCGATCTCGCCGACGGTGTCGCCGAGCAGGTCGGTGTGTTCGAGCGTCACGGCGGTGACGGCGCTGGCGATCGGGTCGACGACGCTGGTGGCGTCGAGGCTCCCGCCGATACCGACTTCGAGGACGGCCACGTCCACGTCCTGTCGGTCGAACTCCCACAGCGCCATCGCGGTGAGCGTCTCGAAGAAGGTGGGCGAGTCGCCGTCGGTCGCCCGCTCGGTCGCGTACTCGCGGAACGACTCGACGAACTCGGTGACCGCCGACTCTGTCATCGGCCGGCCGTCGACGCGGACCCGCTCGCGCACGTCGTCGAGGTGCGGCGAGGTGTACAGCCCGACCGAGAGGCCGGCCTCGCGGAGCGCCCGCTCGACCATCCGGGCGGTGCTGCCCTTGCCGTTCGACCCCGCGACCTGGACGCAGTCGAGTCGCTCGTGGGGGTCGCCGACGTGGTCGAGCAGCTCCCGCGTCGGGTCCAGCCCCGGCCGCGGCGCGAACCGTCGCAGATCGAAGAGAAAGTCCGCCGCCTCGTGAAACTCCATGCACGTGCGATTCCGGATGGGCGCGCTTAGGCCTGTCGGAGTCCCCAACCACCCGGTCACGACTCACGACACGGTCGTCACGAAACGCCGACCGCCGCGGGCCCGGCCCGCTACAGCGACCGCCGCTCGATCTCGGGGTCGACGCCCGCCGCGTCCAGGTCCATCCGGATCCGCTCGCGCAGCGGCGTCGGCACCGTCTCGCGACTCACCGGTACCGCCGTCTCGCCGCCCGTCTCGGGGGGGACCTTCCAGTAGACCACGCAGTCGCTCGGGGCGTAGAACTCGACGCTGTAACGGTCGCCTTCGCCCTCGTAGTGGACGCGGGCGGCCGACCCCTCGACGCGCCACCCCTCGCGGTCCGCGAGGCGAGCGAGCGGGTCGGTGTCGGGGTCGCCGTCATCCCGGTCGCCGCCGTCGCCCGAGCCGCGGCCGCTCGCGCCGCCCTCACTCATCGTCGCCGGCCGGCCCGTCCACGAGCGGGTCGTACTCGCGGTCCTCGCCGAACTTCCGGACGACCGCGGCGACCAGCGCGAGCGCGGCCAGCCCGACCAGCGCGCCCACGTCCGAATCGGCGGTCGGCCGCCCGACGGTGTCGGGCTCCTCGCCGTCTGCCTCGCGGTCGGGTTCCTCGCCGTCTGCCTCGCGGTCGGGTTCCTCGTCGTCTGCCTCGCGGTCCGCTCCCTCGTCGTCTGCCTCGCGGTCCGCTCCCTCGTCGTCGGCCGCTCCGGACTCACCTGCCGTCTCCGCGCGCTCGGCGTGAGCGACCGTCTCGTCGACGGGGCGGTCGGCGAACTCCTCGCGGTCGTCGCGCTCCGGCGCCTTCGCCCGGCGGCGCGCCGCGGGCACGTCGGCGTCGGCCGCGCCGGTGGTCGGTGGCGAGTCGACCTCGTCGTCGCTCCCGAGTTTGTCGCTCGCGACCGATTTGGCCTTCCCGAGGTACCGGTAGGCGACGAAGGCCACGACGGCGAGGACGACCAGCGCGGCGGCCGCCTTCAGCAGGACCGGCCGGAGCTTCGCCTTCCAGCCGCCGTCCTCGTCGTCGACGTCCTCGGCGCCCGGCGAGGGGACCGGGTCCGGGCCCTCCGGGCTCGGCGAGTCCCACGGGGCGCTCCCGCTGTCCCCGCCGGTCCCCACGGGGATCGACTCGGCGTCCGACGAGCCGGCGTCGTCGGCGTCACCGGACTCGACCGCGTCGTCGACCAGGTCCGTGCCGACGTCGGTCTCGGCGTCCCCGCCGACCGCCGCCTCGTCGTTCGCGTCCGCGGTGCGGTCGTCGTCCACGTCGCGGCCGCCGTCGGTGAGCTTCTCCAGGTCCTCGTCGGAGAGCAGTCCCTCGACGAGTCCACCGACGGGCGACTCGTCGAGGTCGATCCCCAGCAGCGTTCGTCCCATGTCTCACCGTTGGGCCAGCCCCCGGAAATAACTGCGCCATCGTCTCGTGCGAAGCCCCGCTCGGCGCGCTCTGCGCGTCGGTCGAGCGGTGCCCGCAGTGCCGGGCGAGCGGAACACCGTCGCCGTCGTCGCCGAGTGCGCCGGATCGCGGCGCTTTTGTTCGCAACGTCGATATCACCTGGCGCATGCCCTCTATCGGACCGTCGCGAAGCACGGCCGTAGCGGCCGGACTGCTCCTGCTCGTCGCCCTGGCGGGCTGTAGCAGTCTCTCCGGTACCGGATCGCCGACTCCATCGACGACCGAACCGTCGGTCTCGACGCAGTCGGTGACACAGACACCGACCGCGATGCCGACCGCGACACCGACGGCGACCGCCTCGCCCTCACCGACGGCAGCGCCGACCCCGACGGCAACGCCTTCACCCTCGCCGACGGCAACGCCGACCCCGACGGCGACCCCCTCTCCGACCGCGTCGCCCTCGCCCGACCGGCTTCCGGCGGGGCTGACCGACGGCGGCGTTCGTAACGTCACGCGAGTGGTCGAGACTCATCAGACGAACGTGGTCGAGACGCCGGGCGTCGTGACGCACACGACGAACTCGACAGTTCGCGACGGCGCGATCGTCGCGACGGTGCGAGCGGCGGCCGGACCGAACCTCACGCGGGTTCGGTACGTGTCCCACGCGCGGCGCGCGGTCGGGAACGAGACCGGCAACAGGACGACGGTCATCGCCGCGAACGGAACGGCCGTCAAACAGTACACCGTCGCCGGCGGGAACGTCACGCTCGACAACACGCGCAACCGGACCGGACTGTTCGACCGGTCGCTCCGCGGCCTCTCGACGGCCACGAACCCGCTCCGGGGGGCGCTTCGCCGGGGCAACTTCACCGTCGCCGGCGTCGACGACCGGGACGACGCCACGGTCGTGACGCTTCGCGCCGACCGGTACGCGGGCGGGCAGCTGTACGCCGCCGAGAACGTCGCGGCGTACAACGCGACGGTCCGGATCACGACCGACGGAGTGATCCGCTCGGCCACGGAGCGTATCGTCTCCCGACCGGACGGGAGCGAGCGGAGATACGGGTTCACGTACGGGTTCGAACCGCGGCCGGTCGACCTCCCACGGGTACCGCGGGTCCCCGCGGACATCCGTGTCGGCTCGGGTGACTCCGCGGACGCTCGAAGCTAGTCCGCGGCGCGTTCGGTTCCCGGCCCGTTCACCCCGCGGCGGCGGTCGAACTCGATGCGCCGACGCGGGTCGTCGGGCTGGACTCAGTTCCGTTCGGTCGCGCGGAGTTCGTCGTCGATGGTCGAGACGCGGTCGCGCCGGACGCCCTCCTCGTCGAGGATGGTCTGCATCCGCTGTTCGAACTCGTACTCGGAGATCTCGCCCTCGACGTAGCGCTCCTTCAGCCGCTCGGTGCGGTCGTCGGCGCGCTGCTCGGCCGAGCGCGTGTCGAAGTTCTCGACGAGATCCGCGAGCCCGACCATCCGGGCGTACTCGTTCTCCCGCTCGACGTAGGAGGCGACGCGGCCGAGACGGATCCCGGCGATCTCCGTCGTGCCGTTGACGGCCGAGGAGGCGCGGGCCGCGATGCCGACCGCGACGGCGACCAGCCCGACGACGGTCGCCGGCACGCCGACGACGAGGCCGACGACGAACAGCGGCAACAGCGAGCCGAGGGTGCCGGTGCCGCCGAGACCCAAAAGCGCGGCGAGCAGCCAGCCGGCGACGCCGAGGGCGGAGACGACGGCTAGCGTGAGGGAGGCGAGCGAAATCGCGACCGTCGCCAGCAGGTGGTCGCTGGCCCAGTCCGTCAGTCCCATGTTCGGCCCCTGTCGCTCCGAGTACCTAAGCTCCCCGACCGCGGCCCCGCGGTTCGGCCGAGAGGGGTCCCGCCCGCACCCTGGCGGTCGCGACCGCCGGCGGATGCGGCCCTCAACTCCGCTCGGCGTCCCGGAGCCGGTCGTCGAGCCCGCTGGGACGCCGGCTCGGAACGCCCTCCTCGTCGAGGACGATCCGCGTCCGCTCTTCGAGTTCCCACTCCGAGAGGGCGCCGTCGACGTAGCGGTCTTTCAGGCGCTCGATCCGGTCGTCGGCGCGGCGTTCGGGCGAGCGGGTGTCGATGTCCTCGACGAGGGCGGCGACTCCCAGGAGTCGCGCGAGCGGATGCCGCTCGATCCGGGAGGCGACCTGCCCGAGGCGCGTGCTCGCCGCGCGGCGCTTCGCCGTCACGACGGACGAGACGTGCGCGGCCACGCCGACGGCGGCGACGACCGCTGCGGCGACGGTCAGCGGGAGTCCGAGGACGGTCCCGAGGGCGAACAGGGGGAGGAGAGTCCCGAGCGTCGACGCCGTCCCGACTTCCAGGGCGGCGAGGACCACCCATCCGGTCGCCCCGGCGACCGAGACGGCCGACAGCGCCGCGAAGGCCAGCGCCAGCACGACCGCGGCCGGGACGTGGTTCCGCGCCAGCTGTGTCAGTCCCATACCCCGTCCAGGTCGCGGGCGCACCTAAGGCTCACGGCGGGAGCGGGGACGGTCGTCGCCGACGGGGAACGTACCCGGCTACAGTTCGACGGACTCGCGTGTCTCGGCCAGCAGCGCCTGCGGGTCGACGGCCTCGTCGCGCTCGCTGCTCTCGATGGCCGCCTCGACGAGCGCGACCGACTGGAGGTTCGACTCCACGTCGGTGGCCATCGGCTCGCCCGTGTCGAGCCACTCGACGAACTGCTCGACCAGCCAGGTGTTTCCCCAGGCGTCCTGCTCGTCGAGCGGGACCGGTTCGGGGTCGGCGTCGGCGACCCCGACGACCGTCTCGCCCGCCTGGTCGTACGGGTAGCGTTCGATCTCGCGGTCGTCGAGCACGAGCGTCTCGTCGCGACACTCCGCACGGAGGGCGTCGCTGCCCCAGCCGTTCAGGGTGGTCGCGTTGGCCTTCGCGCCCTCCCAGGTCGCCCGCACGCCGTTCTCGAAGCGCATCTGCACCGTGGCCTGCACGTCGTCCTCGTACTCGGCCCACTCGGGGAGCCACGTGTCGGCGTAGAGGCGCTCGCACTTCGCGCCGGCCATATCGGCGAGGAAGTCGAGCTGGTGGACCGCGCCCTCGACCAGCAGCGGATTCTCCATGTCGTGGCGGAAGGCGCCCCAGGCGCCGTAGGTGCGGGCGTTGCAGGTGAACCGGCCGACGAGGTAGTCCAGCGGGCCGGGCTCGCCCGAGCGCAGGCGCCGACGGAACGTGGTCTTGTCCCGGTCGAAGCGGTGGCTCATGGTCACGCCCATCTTCAGGCCCGCGCGGTCGACCTTCTCGGCGATGCGCACGGACGCTTCGAGCGTGTCGGCGATCGGTTTCTCCGAGAGGATGTCCAGGTCGTGTTCGACCGCGGCGTCGACGACCGCCTCGTGGGTCCACGGCGGCGTGACGACCGTGCAGAAGTCCGCGTCGTGTTCGGCGAAGGCGGTCTCGGCGTCGGTGTAGCAGTCCTCGGGGTCGACGCCGAGGTGTTCGACGGCGTTCTCGTGGGCGTCCTCGTTCACGTCGACGGCGGCGACGACCTCGATCAGGTCCTTCTCGATATTGGGCGGCAGGAACGTGTCGCACCAGCGGCCGCCCTGGCCGCCGGTCCCGACCTGTATGGCTCGGTAGGTCATGGCGTATCGGCCGCCCCCTCGGACCGTAAATCGCCCGGTCGGGGAGCGTCCCGCCGGTTCGGTCGCGCTGGGCCGTCGACCGCCGCGACCGCGACGGCCGCGGTCGCCCCGCCCGCTCAGTAGTCGCTCGGGTCCTTCGGCGCGTAGCTCGAACAGGGTTCGCCGTCGATCGTCGGGCTGTCGGAACACGAGACGCTCGGCGCGTAGACGTGGCCCGTGACGGTCACGCCGTCGAGGTCGACCTGATTGGCGCTCCTGACCGACCCCTGGACGGTCGCGGTGTCGACGTCCACGTCGGGGCCGCGCACGTCGCCCCAGATCTCCGCGCCGTCGACGGCGATATCGTCGTCCGCGCTGACCGACCCGACGACGTTCGCGTCGTCGATGTCGACGGACTGGTCGGCCGCGACCGGCCCGTAGACGGTCAGGTCGCCGTTGTCGATGTCGACGTTCCCGTTCCGGCTGTCGATGGAGCCGACCACGACGCCACCGGTTTCGAGCGTGATGTCGACCTGTGCGACCACGTCGCATTCGAGCACGAAGTCGATCGTGATCGTCGATGCGCCGTCCGCTTTCTCCCCTTCCAACCACGGACAGGTTCTGTCGGCCTCGGGGACGCCCGGCTCCACTTCGAACTCCCGGAGGACGTAGCTGCTACCGTGTTCGCCGAACCAGACCAACTGGAGTCGCTCGCGGACGGGAAAGACGGCGACGCTGTCGCCCGCCAGGAGATCCCGATTGCGCAGCGCGTTCTCGTCGGCCGCGCCGCGGAGCGCGACCTTCTCACCGTCCAGCCGCTCGCCGTTGGTGAGTTCGAGTTCGTAGGCCGCCGGCCGTTCGCCCGGTTCGAGATCCATCGTCACCTCCGGGGCGGGCTCGCGCTCCTCGGTCGCGCCGAAGGCGACGTAGGCGGCGGCCGACGCCAGCAGGACGGCTATCGCGACCAGCAACACCGTCCCGATCACCGGCGAGAGCCCGCGGCGTGCCCGTCGACTGCGCACGTCGCACTCACTGGACGCCCGACAGTTCAAAGCAACGGCGCGATTTCACGCTCGCTAGACGCCGTCGAACCGGTTCGGGACGGTCCCGGGGAGCGACCGCGACGGGATCGGGTCGCGGACCTCAGTCGTGGCGGAAGGCGCGCTGGCCGGTCATGACCATCGCGATGTCGTGCTCGTCGGCGGCCTCGGTCACGATGTCGTCGTTCTTCGAGCCGCCGGGCTGGATGACCGCCTCGATGCCCGCCTCGGCGGCCTTCTCGATGCCGTCCGGGAACGGGAAGAATGCGTCCGAGGCCATGACGGCCCCCTGGGCGTCCTTGCCCTCGGCGTCTTTCCCGGCTTTCATGTCGGCGATCTCGACGGCGTCGACGCGGGAGACCTGGCCGGCGCCGACGCCCACGGTTTCGGTTCCCTTCGCGAAGACGATGGCGTTGGACTTGACGTGTTTGATGGTCTGCCAGGCGAAGAGCATCGCCTCGACCTGTTCGTCCGTGGGCTCGCGCTCGGTGACGACCTCCAGGTCGTCGGCGGTCAGTTTCTGGGTGTCGCGCTCCTGGACGAGTCGGCCGCCGACGAGTTTCTTCTCGGTGACCGTCTCCGTGACCTCGTACCGGTCGCTCACGTCCAGCACGCGCAGGTTGTCCTTCTCGAACAGCGTCTCCAGCGCGGCGTCGGTGTAGCCGGGCGCGACGACGACCTCCTTGAACGAGTCGATGATCTGGGCGGCGGTCTCCTCGTCGCACTCGCGATTTAGGGCGACGATGCCGCCGAAGGCGCTCTTGGGGTCGGTCGCGAGCGCGTCGGCGTAGGCGTCGGCCAGCGTGTCCGCCGTGGCGCAGCCCGCGGGGTTGGTGTGTTTGATGACGGCGGCGGCGGGCTCGTCGAACTCCTTGATGAGATTGAGCGCGCCGTCGGCGTCGTTGTAGTTGTTGTACGACAGGGCCTTGGCGCCCTCGTTCAGTTGGTCGGCGCCGACGACGCTGGCCTCGTCGACCGTCGCGTCCTCGTAGACTGCGGCGTCCTGGTGGGGGTTCTCCCCGTAGCGCAGGTCGGCGGCGCGGTCCTCGGAGCTGAACAGGCGCGCAGGGAGGTCGCCGCCGGTCGCCCCCTCGACGGAGACGCGGTTCGCGTCGAAGTCGACGGACACGCGGTCCTCGGCGAAGTACTTCACGGCGCGCGGGTAGGCCTTGAACTCACCCTCGTAGAGGACGCGCTCTTTGAGGTCGTCCTCGTCGTCGCCCTCGTAGACGGGGATGGGTTCCTGCGTGACGACGGGGCCGCCGTCGACCTCCGCCTCGACGATCTCGCCGTCGTCGTCGATGGCGTCGGTGACGACGTGGACGGTGCAGCCGACCACGTCCGCGCCGTAGTCGAGCGCGTCGCCCCAGGCGTCCATGCCGGGGAAGGCGGGCAGCAGGGAGGGGTGGACGTTCAGCGTCGTCGGCGCCTCGTCGAGGAACGTATCGGAGAGCAGCCGCATGTAGCCGTCCAGGGCCACCAGCTCGAAGTCGTAGTCCGAGAGGGCGTCGAGGACGCGTTCCTCGTGGTCGCGCCGATCCTCGCCCTCCTCGCGCTCGACGACCTCGGTCGGGATCCCGCGCTCGGCCGCCGCGTCGAGGACGGGCGCGTCGGCGTCGTTCGTCAGAACGACCGAGAGTTCGGCGCCCCCGGGGGCGCGGTCGGCGATGTTCAACAGGTTCCGCCCGCGGTTGCTCGCCATCCCTGCGAGTTGCATGTTCGAAGGGCCGCCGCGGCCGCGCAAAGTAGTTGCGAATCGGCGGGGACACAGTCGACACGGTCGACACGGTCGCCCCGACGGCGGGCCGACGGACTCGTCCGCCGCGGACGGTGGCGCCCGCCGACCGACACGCTCTTTGGTCGACTCACCGCACGGGCGACCATGACCGACCGATCGCCGCTCCGGGCCGTCTCGCCGCTGGACGGACGCTACGCGCGGTACACCGAACCGCTGGTCGACTACGCCAGCGAGGGGGCGCTCATGCGAGCGCGCACTCGCGTCGAGATCGAGTACCTGATCGCCCTCGCCGACCTGCCCGAGACGCCGCTGGAGATCGACGGCGACCAGCGCGACCACCTGCGGGCCGTCTACGAGGCGTTCGACGACGACGACGCGGCGCTGATCAAACGGATCGAGACCGAGGGCTACGGCGAGTACTCGGCGACCAACCACGACGTGAAGGCGATCGAGTACTTCGTCCGGGAACTCCTTCCCGAGGACCTCGACGCCGCCCACTGGATCCACTTCGGGCTCACCAGCGAGGACGTGAACAACCTCGCCCACCGCCTGCTGGTCAAGCCGGCCGTGGAGGACGTGCTCGTCCCACAGCTCCGGGACGTTCGGGACACCCTGATCGAGGAGGCCCGCGAGTACCGCGACCTGCCGATGCTCGCCCGCACCCACGGTCAGCCCGCCACACCGACGACCTACGGCAAGGAACTGGCCGTCTACGCCTCGCGGCTAGGCCGCGCGCTCGGCCGCATCGAGCGAGCGACCGACGAGATCTCGGGCAAGCTCGCCGGCGCGTCGGGCACGTACGCCGCCCACGACGCCGCCTACCCGGACGTGGACTGGCGCGCGTTCTCCGAATCGTTCGTCGACGATCTGGGACTGGAGCACGAGCCGCTGACGACGCAGGTCAACCCCTGCGACGACCTGGCGGCCCTCTTCGACGCGCTCCGTGGGGCCAACAACGTCCTGCTCGACCTCGACCTGGACGTGTGGCTCTACGTCTCCGACCGCTACCTCGGTCAGGAGGCCGCCGAGGGCGAGACCGGGTCGTCGACGATGCCCCACAAGGTCAACCCGATCGACTTCGAGAACAGCGAGGGCAACCTCTCGAAGGCCAACTCCGATCTGGTCTTCCTCGGCGACTACGTCACGACCTCGCGGCTCCAGCGAGACCTCTCCGATTCGACGGTCAAGCGCAACATGGGCGCCGCGCTGGCTCACTGTCTCATCGGCTACTCGAAGCTCGAAAACGGCCTGGCGAAGGTCGTCCCGAACGAGCAGGTGATGGCCGACGACCTTGCAGCGACCCCCGAGGTCGTCGGCGAGGCCGTCCAGACGGTGCTGCGCCGCGAGGGCTTCGACGACGCCTACGAGCACGTCAAGAAGGCGACCCGCGGCCGCGACGTGACGATGGCCGACTTCGAGGCGATGATCGACGACCTGGACGTGGACGAGGACGTGCGCGCGGAACTGCACGCGCTGACGCCCGCCGGCTACACCGGCGTCGCGAGCGACCTCGTCGACGACGCTCGGGAGTAGCAGGTCGGTAGGGGTCGGACGCCGCGGCCGTCGTACGGTCGGTTACCGACCGGCCAGTTCCATCGCCTCGTCGACGGACGAGGCGACCTCGGTGTCGACGCCCTCGATGGTGCCGACCTTGCTCTGGAGCGCGCGGTTCTTGATGCCCTCGGAGACGAGGATCCACGTCGTGATCCCGAACTCCGTCCCGACCGCGGCGGCCTCCTGGGCCTTCTCGAACACGTCGCTGTTGAGCGGCGCGTCCATACCCATCACCGAGACGTGGGTGTCCACCTCCTCGCGCGAGGCGAGCCGTTCGAACTCCTCGTTGACCGCCGCGAACACCGATTCGTTCGTCTCCATGTCGGCCGGGAAGTCAGCCACGAGAACGTTCTCTTCCACGTACAGCTGCCAGTTCGCGTTCGCTTGTGCCATACCACGGGAGACGGGGGCCCAGACTATCGCTTCAATACCTAACAGCGTAGGGTCTCGGCGACGAACGACCACAGACCTTTGGCCGTGTGAGACGTACCCACAGGCATGTTCCGCGACCGGACGGCCGCGGGCGAGCGGCTCGCCGACGCGCTGGACGAGCGAGGTGTGACGGCCGATATCGTCCTCGCGATCCCGCGCGGCGGGCTCCCGCTGGGGCGGGTGGTCGCCGACCGCCTCGACGCGCCGCTAGACGTGGTTGTCGCCTCGAAGGTCGGTGCGCCGCTCAACGAGGAGTACGCGATCGGGGCGGTCGCCGAGGACGGCGCGGTCTGGCTCAACGAGGACGCGCTCGACAGGTTAGCCGTGAGCGACGACTACCTCGCCCGCGAACGGAAGCGCGAGCGCGAAGTCGCCGCCGAGAAGGCCGCCACATACCGCGAAGGGGACCGCCCCGACCTGACCGACAGACGGGTCGTGGTCGTCGACGACGGCGTCGCCACCGGCGCGACGATGCGAGCCTGTCTCCGACTGGTCCGCGACGAGGACCCGGAATCGCTGGTCGTCGCCGTCCCCGTCGGGCCGCCGGACACGCTCGACGACCTGGCGCCGCTGGCCGACGAGGTGGTCGCCGTCGAGCGCCCCCGGGACTTCCGGGCGGTCGGCGCTCACTACCGGAACTTCGACCAGGTGAGCGACGAGGAAGCGATGTCGTACCTGGCGTAGCGCGGCGGACGGTCGCCCGGGCCGGACCCGTTCAGGCGGTCGGTTCGGCGCCGCGCAGCCGCGGCAGGACGATGTGGTAGGCGACGTTCAGCGCCGCGTAGATGAGGACGAGGCCGACGGCGGCCTCCCAGAGGCCCAGCGTCGTCTGTCCGGCGGAGAGATCGGCCAGTCCGGCCCGTTCGGCGAGCGTACCGACGATAGCCAGCGTGCCCGCGATCGCGACGTACAGGACCACGCCGAGCGCCTCGGCGACCGGTCCGAGCAGGAGTTCTCGCATTGGGACCGCGTATGCGACACCCGACCAAATGGTTTCCGTGAGACAGCGTGACGGACTCTCACAGTGAGTTTTTGCCCCGAGCGGGGATATCGAGGCCCATGTCGCACTACGCAAGCAGGGACTACCCGAAGCTCGCGAAGACCGGTTTCTTCATCGGCGTCACGCTGTTCGCCGTCGGTGGGCTGGGCGAGATCGTCGGCTCCGTGGTCTTCGGCGGACTGCCCGGCTGGGAGCAGACGCTGCTGTTCGACATGGAAGTTCTGGGCATCGCGCTCGGACTGTTCTCGCCGCTCCTCTTCGGAGTCGTCGCGCCGCTGGTCGAGTGAGCCTGACCAGCGGACTCGCTCGCCCGGCTACAGCAGCGCGTCGACGGCGTCGCGGACGGCTCGCGCGGCCGCCCCGACCTCGTCGCGGCGGACGTACTCGCGTTCGCTGTGGGCGACGGCGCCCTCGTCGTCCGCGAGGTCGCCGGGACCGAACACGACCGTCGGGGCGTGTTCGGCGAAGTAGGAAGCCTCCGTCGCCGCGCCGAACGGTCGCACCCCGCCGCCGCTGGCCGACGCCAGCGCCTCCACGAGCGGCTCGTCGGGGTCGGTCGCGAAGGCGGCCAGGAACGGCGTCTCTCGCGGCGAGAGCGCCACGTCGAGGTCCATGCCCGAGGGAACCCACTCCGAGAGGTGGGTCTCCAGCCCCGCCTCGAACTCCCCTGGGGTCTCCGGCGGGACCGGCCGCCGGTCGAAGGTGAGGGCGCACTCCTCGGGTACCTGATTCGAGGCCTCGCCGCCGTCGATCACGGTCGGCGTGAGCGTCGGACGACCGAGCGACTCGTGAGCCTCCGGCCCGCGTTCCTCGTCGTACGTCTCCATCGCCTGCAACAGCGGCGCGACGGCGCGGATCGCGTTCGCGCCGCTCCCCGGCGTGGCGGCGTGGGCCGCGGTCCCGGTGACCGTGACCGCCCCCTCGTACTGGCCGCGGGCGGCGTTGCACACGTCGAGCCCGGTCGGCTCGCCGACGACGAAGCCGTCGGCGTCGAGAGAGCCCGCGAGGTGTGCGGCGCCGGTCTGGACCGTCTCCTCGTCGGGCGTGATCGCCAGCGTCAACCGGTTGCCCTCGCCGACGCCGGCGCTGAGGAACGCGTCGACGAGCGCGGCGAGCGGTCCCTTCGCGTCGCAGGCCCCTCGCCCCTCGACGACGGCCCCGTCCTCGCGCTCGGCGAAGGGAACGTGGGGCGGCACCGTGTCGATGTGGGTGTTCAGGACGAGGTGGCACCCCTCGTCGGAACTGCTCTTCGCCTCGTCGCCGGGCTGGTACCCCTCACCCGTCCGCGTCGCGAGCGTGTTGCCCGCGTCGTCGACGACCGGATCGGCGCCGTTGCCTTCGAGCGTCTCGACCAGCAGCCCGCGCATCTCGTCGACCGATTCGTGGGACTCGGTCCGAACCGCCCGCTCGTGGAACTCGAGCGCGTCGAAGGTCATCGTTCCCCGTCCGCGGCGCCGTCGGTCGCGACCCGCTCGCCGGATTCGCGCTCGACCCGGGTCACGTCGTCCATCGTCTCCCGGCGACGGACGACCCGGGCCTCGCCCCCCTCGATGGCGACCTCGGCGGGCCGGGGCTGGGAGTGGAACTGGTTCGCGAGTTCGTAGCCGTAGGCGCCCGCGTTGCCGATGGCGAGCAGGTCCTCCCGCTCCGGGCGCGCCAGCGGCCGGTCCGTGCAGAACACGTCCGCGCTCGTACAGCACGGCCCGCCGACCGCGACGGGTTCGGCCGCTCGCTCGGGCGCCGAGACGTTCGCGATCGGATGGTAGGAGTCGAACATCGCCGGGCGGATCAGCGTCGCCAGCGACGCGTCGACGCCGACGACGGTCGCCTCCGGCGTCTCCTTGACCGTATTCACCTCGGTCAGGATCACCTCGCCGTCGGCGACGACGTACCGACCGGGTTCGAGCTTGATCCGCGCGTCCAGGTCGCCGACGGCCTCCCGGACTTTCTCGCCCACCGTCGGCATGTCCAGCGGCTCCTCGTCCTCCCGGTAGGGGACGCCGAAGCCGCCGCCGAAGTCGACGAACTCCAGGTCCGAATCGCCCACCTCGCGGGCCAGCTCGGCCACCTTCGCGATGGCCCGGCAGTGGTCGTCCAGGTCGTCGTGGAGGACGCCCGACCCCACGTGGGCGTGCAGCCCCACAAGGTCGAACCGCTCGCGCAGGTCGTCGGCCAGCTGGGCCACCTCGTCGTAGGGGATGCCGAACTTGGCGTCCTTGCCTGTCGCGACCTTCTCGTGGTGGCCCGTCCCGATCCCGGGGTTGACTCGGATGGCGACGCGGCCGTCGTACCCCCGGTCCTCCAGCCGGTCGAACGTGTCTCGCGCACCGCCGGTGATCGTCAGCCCCGGGTGGTCGGCGCCCAGCTCGGCGGCGTAGTCCAGGTCGGCGTCCGGCGGATTGACGGCCGTGTACTGCAGCGTGTCGGGGTCGGCGCCCGCGTCGATCGCCCGCTGGAGTTCCCCGCGGGCCGCGCACTCGATGTCGGCGCCGGCGTCCAGCAGCGTCGAGAGCACCGACCGACCGGTGTGGGCCTTCGCGGCGTACATGACGTGTGCGTCCGGGAACGCCGACGCGAACCGCTCGTAGTTCTCGGCCACGCGGTCGAGGTCGACGACGTACAGCGGCGTCCCGTGCTCGGCCGCCAGCGACGACAGCCGGTCGAAGTCCCAGTCCGCGACGCGGCGGACGGGAGGCGAGGAATGGCTCATTGCCGACACACAGCGGCCGCCGCGATACAAGCGTTGCGAACCATCTTTTTCGCGGAGGGGTGGGCAAACCGCGCCCACCCCTCCGCCAAAAACATGGGTGAAAAAGGCCGCTTCCGCGGGGCTTCGCCCCGCTCCAGCGGAAGAACCGGCGCCTGCGGCGCCGGACGCCACCGCAGGACCGCTACTGCAAGACAGCTACCGCAGGACCGCTACCGATCGAACCACCGTGGCGCGCGCTGTCGCGCGCTCTCGTGCGCGCGACGTAGGCCGCGCGAGGTCTTCTCGAACTCGTGAGAGAAGGCTTGTCAGAGCTTGCCTCTGACAGTGGATGAGAAGCGCAGCCTGCGAGCAGCGAGGGACCGGCGGTCCCTCGGTCCATGCGGGCGACGCTCGGGTCGCCCGCAGACAGCGCAAGAGGCTGGGGAGGTGTGAGGGCGTCTGCGGTTGCTGTCCTGGCGGACTGAAAGGGCGAGGCGTGCTCGCGTGTAGTTCAGTCGTCTGAGCGGGCACTATCCGCGCGGGCTGTGCCGAGAGCGCGGATATCCCGCCTCAGCGACCGCGAGCGCGCCGAGGGCTTTCATCGCCTGCAGTCCCCGCTGAGTGCAGTCGATCCAACTCCGATCGAGCGCGTCGAGGGCTTTCACCGCCTGCTGTCGAGTGCGGTCGAGCCGATTCAGAATGTGCGATGAAAGAACGTTAAACGTGCTCCGTCGAGTCGGTCGCTGTCGCTCGGGTTCACACCAGTTCGACGAGGAACACCGACTCGACCCGAAACTCACGCCCCTTCGTCCGCGCCGTCGCGGACGAACACGGCCATCCCGGTCTCGAAGTCGGCCATGCCGTCGCCGCTCAGTTCGGCGCGGCCGACGGCGAGCACCTCGCCGCGCTCGTGGGTCACCACTATCTCGTCTCCCGGCCGGATCTCGGGGTCGGCGGCGGAGACGAACTTGGCGAAGACGT
This sequence comes from Halosimplex pelagicum, assembly GCF_013415905.1. Classification (GTDB taxonomy): domain Archaea; phylum Halobacteriota; class Halobacteria; order Halobacteriales; family Haloarculaceae; genus Halosimplex; species Halosimplex pelagicum. Next base: position 1,901,859 of record NZ_CP058909.1, read on the forward strand.
TGCGCTCCTCGCGGACGAACGGTTCGCTCTCGTCGCCGACGACGACTCGGTAGGCACCGTCGGCGAGGCCGTCGTTCAGCCGTCGCCCGCCGGCCACGCCGAGGGTGAACCGCCCGTCGGTCGCGTAGGTGACCAACCGCCCCTCGTCGGCGAGCACCTGCCGCGGCCGCCCGGAACTGGTGTGGGTCACCTCGGGGTCGCCGCCGCCGAACAGCGCCGTCCCGGCGCCGCGGCCCCACTGGTAGTCGGCCACCCGCGTCAGCATCGACCGATCCTCGTCGTCCATCGCCCCTCCGTTCGCCCCACCGCGTCTTGTATCTGTCTCACTCCCCCGAGCCCGCGCACCCTACCCCCTCGACGAAGCATGTCCCGTGTTATCATACACCGACACGTCCCGTATCGATCACGATCGATCGTGGCTGTGTGACGCGGTTTCAGGAGAATTTATACGGATCGATTACCAAACTACGCTCACGATGACAGAGACCGATACACGGAAAGTCGCGTTCGGGGTCGTGCTGCTGGCGATCAGCACGGTTCTCATCTTCGGGCCGGGAGCGCTCAGCGTCGGCGTGCCCGTCGCCGCCATCGCCGCCGGGACGCTCGGCCTCGCCGCCGGTGCGCTGCTCGTCGGCACCTCGGACCCGGGTCGCCCGGTCTGATCGACGCCCGCGACGCCGCCGGCCGGTTTGCCGTTTCTCTCCGCCGTTTTCGTCGCCCGTGAGCGACCGATACGCAGTTGAAGCGTACTGCATCTTTATCTATCCACGATCCGACTATTAGATTTGGAACATGTCTAACGAACGATCAAGTCCGGACGCGATGGTCCAGTGGTACCGGGACCGCATCGCGGAACCGACGACGAGCGACGAGGTGTACGGCTACTGGGTGTTCGTGTTCGGTATCCTGCTGGGGATACTGGGCATCCTGCTGTTCCTGACGAGCGACGTGACGACGGCGACGACCCCCGGCAAGGCCGGGATCGCGCTGGCCGCGATCTCGCTCGTACTACTGATGATCGGGCCGGTGATCCGCCTGCCGCTCCAGCGGACGGCGAACCTGGTCTCCTACGCCGGCGGGCTCGTCGCGCTGCTCGGCGTCGCGGGCTTCCTGGTCGCCTACCCGGGCTGGCGGGACTCCGGGCTGGCCGTCCCGGTCATCTCGGTGTTCGCACTCGGCCTCGTCCTGGTCGCCGTCGGCGCGGCGCTGATCCCGGTCGTCGGCGGCACGCGACGAGTGCCCGAGGCCGACGCCGAGGCGGCCGTCGCCGAGCCCGACGGGTTCGAGACGGCCGCCGACAGCGCGGAAGATGCGGGAACCGGCGCCACAGCGGCGGCCGCGGAGTCGGACGGCGAGCCGGACGCCGAACCGGTCGCGGAGGCTCCCGAGAGCAAGGCGCGCTTCGAGGTCTTCGCGGACCGCGGCGGCAAGTGGCGCTGGCGGCTGCGCCACCGCAACGGCAACATCATCGCCGACAGCGCCCAGGGGTACAGCAGCCGCCAGAAGGCCGAGCAGGGCCTGGAGAGCGTCCGGACGAACGCCCCCGGCGCCCCCGCTATCCGAGAGGAAGTGGAGGTCGAACCGGAGGAAGAGCCCGCCGACGCTCCGTACCCGTCGGGCGAGAGCCAGGGCACCTTCGAGGTGTACGAGGACGCGGCCGACGAGTACCGCTGGCGGCTCGTCCACCGCAACGGCAACATCGTCGCCGACGGCGGCGAGGGCTACGCCGACCGCGACGCGGTCGAGGAGGCCGTCGAGCGCGTCCGCGGCTACGTCGGCGACGCCGACTACCTGCGGATCGACCCGACGGCCTTCGAGGTGTACCGCGACGCCGCCGACGAGTGGCGCTGGCGGCTCATCCACCGCAACGGCGAGATCCTCGCCGACGGCGGCGAGGGCTACGCCTCCCGGACCAACGCCCAGGACGGCGTCGAGCGCGTCCGCGAGACCGCCGCCGACGAGGACGCCTTCGAGATCTTCGAGGATTCGGCCGGGGAGTACCGCTGGCGGCTCGTCGCGAGCAACGACGAGATCATCGCCGACGGCGGCCAGGGCTTCGCCTCCGAGCGCGGCGCCCGCGACTCGGTCGAACGGGTCCGCGAGTACGCCGACGAGGCCAGCGCCCTGGACTACCGCGATGCGGCCTTCGAAATCTTCGAGGACAACGCCGGGGAGTACCGCTGGCGGCTCCGCCACGAGAACGGGCAGATCCTCGGCGACAGCGGCGAGGGCTACGCCTCCCGGACCGGGGCCATCGAGGGGCTCCGGAGCGTCAAGCGCAACGCGCCCAACGCCGACCTGACGGACCTGGACGCGACCGGCGAGGCCGGCGAGGACTCGGACGGCGACGAAGAGTAACGCGGCTCGCGGTCTTCTTTCGGGCTTCGAACGGCGATCAGTGGAGCGACCGGGTCCGCGCTCAGAGCAGGAACCGGTCTTCGTCCTCGCTCATGTCGGTGAAGTCGTCGGCGGCGGCGACGAGTTCCTCCGCGGTCGACTCCTGGAAGGCCACGACCTCGGTGCGGACCCCCTCGTGGCGGAGATGGGAACACAGCCGGGAGAAGTCGCCGTCGCCGGTGGCGAGGACGACCGTGTCGACGTGGTTGGCGAGCGTGACGGCGTCTAAGCTCATGCCCACGTCCCAGTCGGCCTTCTTCGAGCCGTCGCCGAAGGTCTTGATGTCCTTGATGCGGGTCTCGAAGCCGATGTCGACGAGGGCTTCGAAGAAGGACTCCTCCTCGGGGGCGTCGGCGCGGATGACGTAGGCGACGGCGCGTGTCAGCTGGCGGTCGGCGACGGCGGCGTCGAGCAGGGAGGCGTAGTCGATGTTGCGCGTGTAGAGACTCCGGGCGCTGTGGTAGAGGTTCTGCGCGTCCGCGAGCACCGCGACGCGCTGTCCTGGATGGACGTTTTCCATGCCGGTTGCTGGCGCGCCCGCCCGGATAGCTCTTTGGCTCGACCCCCGGTCAGGTCCAGGCCGTGAGACACTCCAGCGAGCAGAAGGGCAGGTCCACGGTCGCGCTCGCGCCGCCGTCGGTCCGGGCCGCCTCGTCGTCCTCGTCGTCCCCGTCGCCGTCGACGTGTGCCCGGAGCGTGTACGCTGGTTCCCCGTCCGCCCGACAGTTCGCGCACTTCATGGCAGGTAGTCGCACCCGGACCACCGTTGTTATTCACCGTTTAACAGCTCTGATATCCGTGAATCCGTCCCCCGGAAGCTAGCGCTCCCGAACGCGACGGACGGATACGGTCGCCTCGGTAGCCGACGGGAGTGGAACCGAGACGGAGGGAGTCGGGGGTGGAACGGAGACGGAGGGAGCGGGAGTGGAATCGAGACGGACGGACACGGGCGACCGTCCGCGGGTCACCGGGTTTAACGGGGACAGCGACGAATCGCGGGTATGACCCGACACGCGCTGTTCGTCGGCGGCACCCGATTCATCGGCCGCCGCGCCGTCCGCGAGTTCCGCGACGCCGGCTACGACGTGACCGTCTTCCACCGCGGCGAGCACGAGAGCCCGTTCGCCGACGACGAGGCGGTCGACCACCTCCAGGGGGACCGGACGGACGACGGCGATCTGGCCGACGCGGCGGCCGTCGATCCCGACGTGGTCGTCGATCTGGTGGCTTACCACCCGGAACAGGTCCGCACCGCAACCGGCGTCTTCGACGACGCCGACGCCTACGTCTACGTCTCCAGCGGCGCCGCCTACGGCGAGGAGGCCGTGCCCAAACGCGAGGACGAGACGGCGCTGGAACCCTGTAGCGACGAGCAGGCGACCGACGACTCGGGCGCGACCTACGGCGCGCGCAAGGCCGAGGGCGACCGCGCGGTCTTCGCCGCCGCCGAGCAGGGCGTGAACGCCCTGAGCGTCCGCCCCTGCGTCGTCTACGGCCCCCACGACTACACCCGCCGGTTCGACTACTGGGTCCAGCGCGTCGCCAACTGCGACCGCGTGCTTGTCCCCGGCGACGGCACCAACCTCTGGCACCGGGTCAGCGTCGAGAACGTCGCCCGCGCGCTTCGCGTCGTCGCCGAGGAGGGGACGCCCGGCGAGGCCTACAACGTCGGCGACTGGACGCTCCAGACGCTCCGAGAGACCGTCGAGACCGTCGCCGACGCGCTCGATACGGACGTCGAGGTCGTCACCGCCGGGGAACGCGAACTCGCCGCGGGCGGGCTCGACCCCTCGGACTTCCCGCTGTATCGGGACCCGCCGCACGTCCTCGACACGAACAAACTGCGGTCGCTCGGGTGGGACCCGCAGGCGCCGACGGAGGCGGTCGCCGAGACCGTCGACGCGACGCCGGAACGTGACGCCGACGAGGCCCAGCAGGGTCCCGACCGGGCAGCGGAGGAGCGGGTACTGGGCGTGCTAGAGACGCTCTGATCGCGGATCGGCCGTCGGTTCCGTTCCGAAACGTCCGACCGCCGCTCACGGTGTCGCTCCGATGCCGACGGCGAACGCGACCGCGTCGATGCCGACGACGAAGGCCGCGTAGGCCACGGCGGGCACGACCAGCGACCCGGTCCGCTCGTAGCCGTGGGCGGCGACCGCGACGACGGCGAGCCCGGTGAACACGAGCGCGCCCTCCGCGAGTCCGTCGGCCCCTCCGAACCGACTGACGAGGACGCCGCCGACGAACAGCGCCAGTGGGATCGCACAGAGCGCAGGGAGCCACTCGTAGTCGAAGGCGTGCGCGGCGACGGCCGGGAGCGCGACGCACGCGGCGAGCACCAGGAACACGACGGCGGCCCGCGCCGGGAGGCCGGTCCCGACGATCTCACGCGGTCCGATCGCCCCCACGAACAGCGTCGTGACCGCGACGGCGGTCCACGGGCGTCCGGCGGCGCTGAGCGGCCGCTGGACGGCCTCGTGGGCGACGAACACGTACGCCGGGAGTCCGACGAGCAGCGTCAACAGCGTGAGCGTCGCCGGGAGCAGCGGGTCGGCGTCCTGCGCGTAGTACGTCCCCTCCAGCACGGCGAGGGTCGTCCCCGTCGCGCTCGCGAGGACGGTGACCGCGGCGACCCCCGCGACCGGGACCAGCGCGGCGGTCGCGACCATCGGGATATCCGTCCGGTCCGGGAGCGACAGCTCGACCGGCAGTCCGCGGAGCCTCGCGTGCGCGAGCGCGAACACGGCGATCCCGGCCAGTAGAACGACGCGGTTCGACAGGGCCGTCGCCGTCAGTTCGCCCAGGTCGGTCGTCGCGAGCGCGTCCGGGTCGACGGTCGAAGTGACGCGGTACGCGAGCGACCACAGCGCCTGGATCCAGACGACGAACGCACCGACCGCGACCACCGCGACCGCCGTCTCGCGCGCGACCGGCCGCTCGTCGAAGGGCGCTCGCAACCGTTTCGGGACCATTCGATACGATCGATGCAGTAGACGGCTACTAAACCTGTCGACCGAACGGACCGAACGGCCGGCCCGGCGCCGTCGGTCCCTGCGTCGGCTCCGGCGCCGAGTGCGACGGCAAGCGTTTTGCCGGCCGACCGCGCATACCTCGGCATGTTCGACAAGTCGACGTGGATACGGCTGCCGCGGAACGTCGTGGTGGGCCACGGCGTGCTCGACGACGCCGCGGCGGCCGTCGAGGAGCTCCGCCTCCACGGCGACCCGCTGGTCGTCACCAGCCCGACGCCCGCGAAGGTGGCCGGCGACCGAGTCGTCGAGGGCTTTTCCGACGCCGGGTTCGACCCGCGGGTGGTCCGCATCGAGGAGGCGACCTTCGGCGCCGTCGAGGAGGTCATCGAGGTCGCCGCCAGCGACGACGTGGGCTACCTCGTCGGCGTCGGCGGCGGGAAGGTCATCGACGTGACGAAGATGGCCGGCGAGGACGTGGGCAAGGGCTTTGTCTCCGTCCCCACGGCCGCCAGCCACGACGGCATCGTCTCCGGCCGCGCCTCGATCCCGGAGGGCGACACCCGCCACAGCGTCGCCGCCGAACCCCCCCTCGCGGTCGTCGCCGACACCGAGATCCTCGCCGACGCGCCCTGGGAACTGACCACCGCGGGCTGTGCCGACATCATCTCGAATTTCACTGCAGTACGCGACTGGGAACTCGCCCACCGGCTGAAGAACGTCGAGTACCACGAGTACGCCGGCGCGCTCTCGCGGATGACCGCCGAGATGCTCGTCGAGAACGCCGACTCCATCCGCCCGGAACTGGAGGAGTCGGCCTGGATCGTGACGAAGGCGCTCGTCTCCTCCGGCGTCGCCATGTCCATCGCCGGCTCCTCCCGGCCCGCGTCGGGCGCCGAGCACCTGATCTCCCATCAACTCGACCGCATCGCGCCCGAACCGGCCCTGCACGGCCACCAGGTCGGCGTCGCGTCGATCATGACCGAGTACCTGCATTCCGGTCCCAAGGGTCAGTGGCAGGACATCCGCGACGCGCTCGCCAGCATCGACGCACCGACGACCGCCGCGGAGCTGGGTATCGACGAGGAGATCGTCATCGAGGCGCTGACCACGGCCCACGAGATCCGCGACCGCTACACGATTCTGGGCGACGGCATGAGCGAAGCCGCTGCGCGCGAGGCCGCGAACGTCACCGGCGTCATCTGATCGCCGCGGGCCCTGAGACGCGGACCCACACCCCCGAAAGCGATTTATCGACCGATACGAAACCAACGTGTAATGACGCGGCACCGCGTGCCCGCCGCGGCGGTCTCGATTATCGCCCCGTCAGGGGCATAGTACCTACTTTCTCGGGCACGACGGTTCCGCACTCGGTGACACCAGTCTCGTCCGCGCGGCGGTCGCGCGCCAGCGTGTCGCCCCCGCGAGCCCGCTCGTGCCGCGAGTCACGTTCCGACAGCGGCGACTGATCCGCGGACTCGCTCCGCCCGGTCGCCCCGTATCGCACGACGATCGATACGACGAGACACGTCTACGGATGCCCGAACGACTACCTGACCACTACGACCCGAACGCGGTCGAACAGCGAGTCAAAGACCACTGGACGGACGCCGACGCCTTCCCCGGCGTCGACGCGCCGGCCGAGACCAGCCGCGCCTACGAGTACGCCAAACTGCGGGCCGAAGAGCGGGGCGCCGAGAACGACGAGGAGCCGTTCTACTTCCTCGACGGCCCGCCGTTCACGAGCGGGCGGATGCACGTCGGCAACGCCTGGGGGAAGATCCTCAAGGACGCGCTGCTGCGGTACCACCGGATGCAGGGCCGCGCGGTGCTGGCCCGGCCGGGCTACGACACCCACGGCCTCCCGGTCGAGGTGAACGTCGAGCAGGATCACGAGTTCGAGACGAAGGGAGCCGTCGAGGCGTACGGCGTCGACCGGTTCGTCGACGAGTGTCGCACCTTCGTCGCGGACCAGCGGGCGGTGATGGACGAGGAGTTCCGCGACCTGGCCGTCTGGATGGACTGGGACGACCCCTACCAGACGATGGACCCGGAGTACGTCGACACGGTCTGGGACGCCTTCGCCGCGCTGTACGAGCGCGGCCTCGTCGAGCGGGGCGACCAGGTGGTCAACACCTGTCCGCGCTGCGAGACGGCGGTGTCGGACTCCCGACTGGAGTACGAGGACCGCATCGTCGACGCGGTGTACGTCGGCTTTCCGCTGGTTGACGCCGACCGGGACGGGACCCTCGTCGCCTGGACGACGACGCCGTGGACCGTGGTCGGCAACCAGTTCGTCGCCGTCGACGAGCGCGGGGAGTACGCCGCCGTCGAAGTCGCCGACGACGTGCTTACCGACTGCGCCGCAGATGGCCCGCTCTACGTCGCCGCCGAGCGCGTCTCCGCGGTGATGGACGCGCTGGGCGTCGCCGCTGCCGACTTCGCGGTCGCCGAGACGCTCCCGGGGAGCGACCTCGTCGGCGCGACGTATCGCCACCCGCTCGCGGACCGACTGCAGGACCACCCGACGCCGCGCGGGACCGTCGCCCACGCCGGCTACGTCGAGACCGACGGGGACGGCACCGGGCTGGTCCACTCGGCGCCGGGGTTCGGCCACGAGGACGCCGAGCGCGCCCGCGAGGACGACCTCGACCTGCCCGCCTACTCCCCCGTGGGTCTCGACGGGCGGTTCACCGACGAAGCGGGCCCGTTCGTCGGACTGGCCGTCCACGGTGAGGGGCGACGGGCGGTCGCCGAGGCGCTCGACGAAGCGGGCGCCCTGCTCGGGAGCGAGCGGTTCACCCACGAGTACCCGCAGTGTCCGCGGTGTGACACCGACGTGGTGATGCGCGCGGCCGAGCAGTGGCTCGTCCGCGTGACCGAGCTGAAGGCCGACCTGCTCGACGCCGTGGACGACACGACCTGGTACCCCGCGGAAGCTCGCGACGGTCGGTTCCGCAACACCGTCGAGGCGGCGCCCGACTGGAACGTCTCCCGCCAGCGCTACTGGGGGAGTCCGCTTCCGGTGTGGCACTGCGACGACTGCGGCCGCGACACCGTCGTCTCCTCGCGGGCGGACCTGGCCGACCGCGCGGGGTTGGACGAGGTGCCCGAAGATCCCCACCGTCCGGTCGTCGACGAGGTGGCCGTCCCCTGTCCCGACTGCGGCGGCGAGGCGACCCGAGTCGAGGACGTGCTCGACGTGTGGTTCGACTCCGCCGTTGCCTCGTGGGCGAGCCTGCGCGAGCGCCCGAGCGAGAACCCGCGTCCCGACGACTGGCCCGCCGACCTCGTCGTCGAGGGCAACGACCAGACCCGCGGCTGGTTCCTGATGCAACTGTACCTGGGCGTCGCCTTCGCCGACCGGGCGCCCTACGAGGAGGTGCTGATGCACGGCTGGGCGCTGCTGGACGGCGAGGGGATGTCGAAGTCCAGGGGGCACGTCCTCCGGCCGCCCGAGGTCGCCGACGCCCACGGCCGCGACGCGTTGCGGGCGCACCTGCTCGGTCACGAACAGCAGGGCCAGGACGTGACGATGACCGCCGAGATGGCGGGCGTCGAGACGACCCGCGAGCGGTTCGACGTGGTGTGGAACGTCGCCCGCTTCGCCGCGATGTTCATGGGCGAGGACGGCTACCGGCCCGCGGTCGACCTGACGGCGGACGCCGACGACCGTCGGGTGCTGGACGAGTGGGTCCTCGCCCGCCTGCGCGAGGTGACCGAGCGAGCGACCGCGGGCTTCGAGGAGCGCGAACCGAACGTCGCGCTCGACGCGGTCCTCGACTTCCTGATCGCGGACGTGTCCCGCTACTACGTCCAGACGGTCCGCGACCGGGTCTGGACACCCGACTCGACCGCGGACAAACGGGCCGCCTACGACACGCTCGGAACCGTGTTGGGCGTCTGCGTCCGGCTGCTCGCGCCGTTCGCACCCCACCTCGCCGAGCGGCTCTACCAAGCGCTCGACGGCCCCGCCGACGCGGGCGAGCCGACCGTCCACGCGACCGACTGGCCCGACGCCGACGGGCTCGGTCTGCCCGAGGATCCGGGGCTGGTCAGCCGGGTCGAGGTGCTCCGCGCGGTCGAGGGGAGCGTCGCGACCGCCCGCCAGGAGATGGGCCGCAAGCACCGCTGGCCGGTCGCCGAAGTGGTCGTCGAGACGGACGACGAGACGGTCGCCGCGGCGGTCGACGCCCACCGGGACCTGCTCGCCGAGCGCGCGAACGCCGAGTCGGTCGAGCTGACCGACCGCTACCCCGCTCGCGAGCGCGTGGTCGTCCCGGAGATGGACGCGCTCGGGCCGGCGTTCCGCGACGACGCCGCCGCGGTCGCCGACGCCGTGGCGGGGCGGCCGGCCGACGAGTTACCGCTGACCGCCACCGTCGATGGGGACGACTACGAGGTGACCGCGGGGATGGTCTCGGTCGTCGAGCGCGTCCCCGACGGGGTCCGGCGGGTCCCCTTCGACGGCGGGACGGTCTACGTCGACGAGTCGCTGTCCGGCGGACTCCGGAGGGAGGGGCTGGCCCGCGACGTGACCCGGCGGGCCCAGGAGATGCGCGCGGACCTCGACCTGGCGGTCGACGAGCGGGTCGACCTCGCGGTCGTCACCGACGACGACGCGGTGGCGGCGGCGGTGACCGACCACGCCGAGAACCTGCGGAGCGCCGTCCGGGTCGACGACCTGACGGTCCTCGCCGACGGTGACGTCGACGACTACGCCCACACTCGCGAGTGGACGGTCGACGGTGCGGCGGTGACGCTGGCGATGGAACCGACTGGGGGTTCGCGAGTCTGAGCGGGCGACGAGCGCGGAAGGATAGGATGGGATGGGATCGTCGCCGTAGGCGGGGAACGGGAGCGTGTGACCGTGCCGCGCCCCCGGCATTTGCAGGTGACTCGCCGCGGGGCATAAAGGGCCGTCAGACTTCGGGCTGACGACCGGCAGACACCGCCCGATTCCGGGGTGAAATCGCAGTGAGGCGCAACGATCGGGCCGTCTCGACGCGGCGGCCGTCGGCCCCCTCCGGACCGGGGGATCGACCCCCGTCCAACCGGGCGTGACCGAGGGCTCGCTTCCGGTCGTCCGGCGGCCTTTTGTGTGGTTATATACCTATTATTATCTGTACACCCTTCCTGGATAATAATCGAAATCAAGTGACTTGATTTACTGGACAGTTCCGATTTATTTTTACCAGAAGTCGACGACCGTCCACACATGGGTTCCGACGTAAACCCCTTCGAGAGCCTGCAGGAACAGATCGACGAGGCGGCGCAGTACCTCGACGTGGACGAGGGGACGCTGGAGCGACTGAAAAACCCCGAGCGGATCCTGGAGACGAACCTCGCCGTCGAGATGGACGACGGCTCGACCGAGGTGTTCCGCGCCTACCGCTCGCAGTTCAACGGCGACCGCGGCCCGTACAAGGGCGGCATCCGCTATCACCCGGGGGTCTCCCGCGCCGAGGTCAAGGCGCTGTCGGGCTGGATGGCCTACAAGACCGCGACGGTCGGCGTCCCCCTCGGCGGCGGGAAAGGCGGGATCGTCATCGACCCCGACGACTACTCCGAGGACGAACTCGAACGCATCACGCGCGCCTTCGCGACGGAACTCACGCCGATCATCGGCGAGGACCGCGACGTGCCCGCCCCCGACGTGAACACGGGCCAGCGCGAGATGAACTGGATCAAGGACACCTACGAGACCCTGGAGAACACCACCGAGCCGGGCGTCATCACCGGCAAGGACATCTCCAGCGGCGGCAGCGAGGGCCGCGTCGAGGCGACCGGCCGCTCGACGGTCATCGCCGCCCGCGAGGCGTTCGACTACCTCGGCGAGGACGTCGCCGACGCGACCGTCGCGGTCCAGGGCTACGGCAACGCCGGCTGGATCTCCGCGAAGCTCGTCGACGAGATGGGCGCCGACGTGGTCGCCGTCTCCGACTCCAGCGGCGGCGTCTACAGCGAGGACGGGCTCGACCCCGTCGCCGCCAAGGACCACAAGCGCGAGACCGGCAGCGTCGCCGGCTTCCACGGCGCCGACGAGGCCGTCTCCAACGACGAACTGCTCCAGCTCGACGTGGATCTCCTGATCCCGGCCGCGCTGGAGAACGCCATCGACGAGGAGATCGCCGAGGGCGTCCAGGCCGACGTGATCTCCGAGGCCGCCAACGGCCCGATCACGCCGAAGGGCGACGACGTGCTCGAAGAGAAGGACGTCATCATCGTGCCGGACATCCTCGCCAACGCCGGCGGCGTCACGGTCTCCTATTTCGAGTGGGTCCAGAACCGCCAGCGCTTCTACTGGTCGGAGGAGCGCGTCAACGAGGAACTCGAAGAGATCGTCGTCGAGCAGTTCGACACGCTCGTCGACGCCTACGAGGAACGCGACCTGCCGAGCATGCGCGTCGCCGCCTACGTCGTCGCGATCCGGCGCGTCCTCGACGCCGCCGAACAGGCCGGCACCTGGCCCTGAAGACCCCACCGGCAGTCCCGACCGCGACCGGGTCGACGCGGACGCCGTCCCCGCGTCCGACCCGCCACACTCCGTGGGCATCTTCCGTTTCTGAGCCCGATATCTCAAAAAGTACTAACCGAACCGCGGCCCGCAACAAGTTTTTATCCGGTGCGGGCGGATACCACAGCACGTTCGATCAAAGTCTCGGAACATGCCGAACGATCCGGACATAGTACGGGTGGGAGGTCCCTTATACTCCTAAGTATGGATATAACAGTCATATAGTCTATCAGGCAAAGCGTTTTACCGGGGTGCCGGGTAGGTCCGAAGACATGAGTGCGTTCTCTCGCGACGACGAGGACCACCGGCTGGCAGACCCGGCCGACGCGCGGTCCAACTGCGGCGTCGGGGTCGTGATGGACCTCGACGGCGACGGTGGGCACTGGGTCCTCGCGGACGGATTGGAACTGCTCGAAAACCTCGAACACCGCGGCACCACGGGCGCCGAGGAGTCGACCGGTGACGGCGCCGGCGTCATGATCCAGACGCCTCACGACTTCTTCGCCGAGGAAGTCGACGCCGACCTGACGCCCGGCGAGTACGCGGTCGGCTCGCTCTTTCTCCCGAAGGACGACGACGAGGCCCGCGAGGGTCTGAAGGGCGTCGTCGAGGACCGCTTCGCCGCGGAGGGCCTCGACGTGGTCGCCTGGCGGATCGTCCCGACGGACAACGCAGACCTAGGGCAGACGGCTCTGGACTCCGAGCCCGAGATGGTCCAGGTGTTCGTCGAGTCGGCCGAGGGCCTGACCGGCGACGAGTTCGACCGACGGCTGTACACCGCCCGCCGCGCGCTCGAAACGCACGTCGAGGAGGCCGAGCCGGCCGGCCACGAGCGGTTCTACATCGTCTCGCTCGCGACCGACAGGGTCGTCTACAAGGGCCTGCTGAAGGGCGAGCAGGTCGCCGACTACTACCCGGACCTGACCGACGAGCGCGTCGACACCACCTTCGCGATGGTCCACGCCCGCTTCTCGACGAACACGCTCGGCGCGTGGCACCTCGCCCACCCCTACCGCGGCATCATCCACAACGGCGAGTTCAACACCATCCAGGGCAACATCAACTGGATGCGCGCGCGGGAGACGGACCTCGATTCGAACGCCTTCGACGACGTGGACAAACTGAAGCCGATCATCGACGACCCCGAGCAGTCCGACACGGCCAGCGTCGACAACGCGCTAGAACTGCTGATGCTCGAAGGTCGCGACCTCCCCCACGCCCTGCGGATGCTCATCCCCGAGGCGTGGCGGGGCGAGGCCAACGACGTGAGCGGCGCCCGCCGCGACTGGTACGACTACCACGCCTCCGTGGTCGAGCCCTGGGACGGCCCCGCGCTGGTGGCCGCCACCGACGGCGACCGCGTCGGCGCCGTCCTCGACCGCAACGGCCTGCGGCCCTGCCGCTACGACGTGACGACCGACAACACGCTGGTCATGGCCAGCGAGGCCGGCGCGCTGGACACCGACCCCGCCGACATCGAGGAGCGCGGGCGCCTCCAGCCCGGCCAGCTGTTCCTCGCCGACCCCGAGGAGGGTCGGGTCATCCCCGACGAGGAGGTCTTCGACGACCTCACCGACGAGAAGTACGGCGAGTGGGTCGCCGACGAGCAGGTCGACCTCGACGACGTGGTCGACGCGCCCGACAACCTCCCCCAGCGGGAGATCGACCAGCTCCGGGCCTACCAGGCCCAGTACGGCTACACCTACGACGAGGTCGACCACCTCCTCGAACCGATGGCCGAGAAGGGCAAGGACCCCGTCGGATCGATGGGCGACGACACCCCCCTCTCCGTGCTGTCGCAGTTCAACCGCCCGCTGTTCACCTACTTCAAGCAGCTGTTCGCGCAGGTCACCAACCCGCCGCTGGACTACATCCGCGAGGAACTCGTTACGTCCCTCGAATCCCGGCTGGGCCACCAGCGCAACCTGCTCGACGAGTCGTCCGAGCACGCCCGCCAGCTCGTCCTCGACTCGCCGGTGCTGACCGACCAGCAGACCGAGGCGATCCGCGATCTGGACGAGAACGGCATGTCCTCGAAGGTGGTCGACATCACCTACGACCCCGACGAGACCGGCCTGCGCGAGGCCGTCGAGGACGCTCGCGAGGCGGCCACCGAGGCCGCGACCGAGTACGACGTGCTGGTCCTCTCGGACCGGGCGGCCGGCGAGGGCCGCGTCGCCGTCCCGAGCCTCCTGGCGGTCGGCGGCGTCCACCACCACCTCGTCCGCAACGGCCTGCGCAACCACGTCGGGCTCGTCCTCGAATCGGGCGACCCCCGAACGGTCCACCACATCGCCACCCTCGTGGGCTACGGCGCCGGCGCCGTCAACCCCTATCTCGCCTACCAGACCATCGAGGACCTCGTCGCGGGGCCGGACGGCGCGGAGCTGTCCACCGCCATCGACGCCTACGTCAACGCGCTGGAGGACGGCCTCCTGAAGACGATGGCCAAGATGGGCATCTCCACCGTCGAGAGCTACCAGGGCGCCCAGATCTTCGAGGCCGTCGGCCTCTCCTCGGACTTCGTCGCCGAATACTTCGAGGGCACGGCCAACCGCACGGAGGGCATCGGCATCGAGGAGATCGAGGACGACCTCCTCGACCGCCACGAGGTCGCCTGGGGCGAGGACCCCGACCTCGAACGCCAGGGCGAGTTCGAGAACCGCTCGGGCGGCATCCACCACCAGTGGAACCCCTCCACCGTGGGGAAGGTCCAGCAGGCGGTCCGCACGGGCGACTACGAGCGCTACAAGGAGTTCGCCAGCGAGATCAACGACCAGAACGAGCAGCTCCAGACGCTGCGCGGGCTGCTGGAGTTCGATTCGGACCGCGACCCCGTTCCCATCGAGGAGGTCGAACCGGTCGAAAAGATCGTCGAGCGCTTCGAGACGGCGGCGATGAGCCTCGGGTCGCTGTCGCCGGAGATGCACGAGAACAACGCCATCGCGATGAACCGGCTGGGCGCCCACGCCAACACCGGCGAGGGCGGCGAGCCCCCCGAGCGGTTCGGCACCGAGAAGAACTGCAAGACCAAGCAGGTCGCCTCCGGCCGCTTCGGCGTCACCAGCCACTACCTCGCCTCGGCCGACGAGCTGCAGATCAAGATGGCCCAGGGCTCCAAGCCCGGCGAGGGCGGTCACCTCCCCGGCAAGAAGGTCAACGAGATGATCGCCCACGTCCGCTACGCGACCCCCGGCGTCGGGCTCATCTCGCCGCCGCCGCTGCACGACATCTACTCCATCGAGGACCTCAAGCAGCTCATCCACGACCTCAAGGCCTCCAACCCCGACGCGGACGTGAACGTCAAGCTCGTCGCCGAGGACGGCATCGGCACCATCGCGGCCGGCGTCGCCAAGGCCAACGCCGACAAGGTCCACATCTCGGGCCACGACGGCGGCACCGGCGCCTCGCCGAAGACCTCCATCAAGAACGCGGGCCTGCCGTGGGAACTCGGCCTCGCTGAGGCCAACCAGATGCTCCGCGCGACGGGCCTGCGCTCGCGCATCGAGGTCACCTCCGACGGCGGGATGAAGACCGGCCGCGACGTGGCCGTCGCGACCCTGCTCGGCGCAGAGGGGTACGCCTTCGGCACCGCCTCGATGGTCACCTCGGGCTGCGTGATGGCCCGGCAGTGCCACGAGAACACCTGCCCCGTCGGCGTCGCCACGCAGAACGAGAAGCTCCGGGATCGGTTCCCGGGCGAGCCCCAGCACGTCATCAACTACATGACCTTCGTCGCCCAGGAGTTCCGGGAGATCATGGCCGAACTGGGCTTCCGCACGGTCGACGAGATGGTCGGGCGCCCGAGCGTGCTCGCCCAGCGGACGGACGTGAGCCAGCCGAAGGCGAAGAAGGTGAACCTCCAGGGCGTCATCGCCGAGCCCGCGGGCGACGACGACCGCTACAAGACCCGCGAGCAGACCCACGAAGTGAGCGAGTCGCTCGACTGGGACCTCATCGAGGAAGCCGAGCCCGCCATCGAGTCGGGCGAGCCCGTCGCCATCTCGACCGAGGTGGACAACACCAACCGCGCCGTCGGCGCGACGCTCTCGAACGAGATATCCAGCGAGTACGGCGGCGAGGGGCTGCCCGACGACACCATCGAGTGCCGGCTGGAGGGTACCGCCGGCCAGAGCTTCGGTGCGTTCCTCCAGCAGGGGGTCACGATGGATCTCGTCGGCAGCGGCAACGACTACGTCGGCAAGGGTCTCTCGGGCGGGAAGCTCATCGTCCGGACGCCCGACAACGCCAACTACGCGGCCAGCGAGAACGTCGTCATCGGCAACGTCGCGCTGTACGGCGCGACCCAGGGCGAGGCCTACGTCAACGGCGTCGCCGGCGAGCGCTTCGCCGTCCGCAACTCCGGCGTGAAGGGCGTCGTCGAGGGCGTCGGCGACCACGGCTGCGAGTACATGACCGGCGGCGCCATCGTCGTCCTCGGCGAGACGGGCAAGAACTTCGCGGCCGGCATGTCCGGCGGCGTCGCCTACGTCTACGACCCCGACGGGAAGTTCGCCCGGAAGGCCAACACCGGCATGGTCTCGATCGACCCGACGCCGGACGAGCTCGACCGGGCGATGATCACGCGGCTGGTCGAGAACCACGCCGAGTACACCGACTCCGACCGCGCGGCGGAGCTGCTCGCCGACTGGGACGACGAGCTCGACAACTTCACGAAGGTGATGCCCGACGCCTACGCCGAGGTCATCGCCGAGCGCGAGCGCGCCGACGTGCGCACCGAACTCCCCGACCCCGCCGCGCCCGCCTCCGACTCCGGCGCCGCCAGTCACGGTCAGGCCGACGACTGACGACCGCCCCAGGCCCGTTTCGACTGCCCCGTCACCGCGACCGTCCGCCGGTTCTCACCGACACCCCGCGACCGAGAGGCTTCGCCACCGCGCGAGTCGCGGCTAAACTGGGAGGGAAACCCGTGTCGTCCCGCGGTTATCGCGCGGAGCGGAAGGCCTATATCCGTCCACGGATTGTGGATCTGCCAATGAGCCGAGCGGACCGCGGAGCCGACCAGCCACGAGCGATGATCCACCGGCGGATCCTCGACGTGGCCGAATCGAACCCCGACGCGACGCTGGCGGCGATCGCCGAGGAAGTCAGCGGCGCCTCCCCGGACCTCGTCGGGCGCGTGCTCGACGAGTACGGCGATCCCGGAAGCGACCCCGAGCCGGACGCTCAGGACGACCAACACATGAACGCAACGAACCCCGGGACATCCGAGACGGACTCCGCGAGCGAACAGGACGGATCGGCGACCGACGAGGCCGCCGGAACGCCGGCGGCCGCGGATCTGTCCGAGAAACGGCGTCGGACGCTCCGGGCGCTGTACGAGCGTCCCGGCGCCTCGCAGGGCGACCTGGCCGAACAGCTCGACGTGACCCGAGCGACGGTCAGCCGCCGCCTCAACGCCATCCCCGGCTTCGAGTGGGGCGACCGCCGCGCGTTCGCCGAGTCGGTCTTCGACGGGACCGCGCAGTCCGACGCGGGCGCCGAACCGGGTGACGACCCCGATGTCGAGCCCGCGGTCGGGGAACGGACCGGACCGACCGATTCCGACGTGACCGACGCGAGCGACTCCGAGGGGGCCGAGGTGGCCGACCCCGACGGAACCGAGGGGAGCGACGATGGCGGCGACGACGGCGATATCGATGCGGAAGATGCGGGGGCCGACGCGACGGTCGCCGAGTCGACGGGCGCCGAATCGTCGGACGCCGAGCCGGCGGGTGTTGACTCGGCGAACGGCGGAGACGCGGACCCGTCATTGGGCCGTAGTTCGGCGGGCACCGAGGGGCGGGGAGCGGTCGATCCGGCGGCGCTCGACGCCGTCGAGGGGGCGCTCGCCGACCTCGAAGCGCGCGTCGAAGCGGTCGAGTCGCGGGCGGCCGAACCGGGGACAGCCGAGTCGCGGGCGGCCGAACCGGGGGAGTCGGGCGGGGCGGCGCTCCCCCCGGAACTGGCCCACAAGGTCGTCCACGCCTGCATGGAGTCCGACCGGATCACCGAAGACGAGGAACTGGACGTGCTGCGGGCGTTCATGGAGCGCTGAGCCGGGCCGTCCCGGTCGCGCTCGTCGGCGGTGGACGGGCTCCGCAACCGATAAGTCGCTCCGTGCGCCTGTCTCGGGTATGACTCACCCAGCGCTCGCGGTCGTCGCCGCCGAGCCGGGTGTCCCCGCCGCTTCTCCGAAACGCAAACGGTCGTGAGCGGCTCCCGGCGAGCGTAGCGCACTCGTCGCGGGCCACCCTCGTCCGGTCGCGGATTCCCCGACGTTCGGTCGTCGAACGGGCCGCGACCGTCCGCATCGCCCGCGACCCACGCAGCCTATCACCCACCCACGCGAACACCGACCAATGACATCGTTCCAGTTCCGCGGCGTGTACCCCGCCACGTGTACGCCGTTCGACGACGACGGCAGCATCGACTTTGAGACACTCCGAGCGGACGCCCAGCGGCTCGAACGCGCGGGCGTCGACGGGCTCGTCCCCTGCGGATCGACGGGCGAGTCGGCGACGCTCACCCACGACGAACACATCGAGGTCGTCGAGGCGGTCGTCGACGCCGTCGACGACGTGCCCGTGATCGCCGGTTCGGGCTCGAACAACACCCGCGAGGCGCTGTCGCTCTCCCGGCGCGCAGCCGACGCCGGCGCCGACGCGCTGTTGCTCATCTCGCCGTACTACAACAAGCCCGAACAGCGCGGCTTCGTCGACCACTACGAGCGGATCGCCGACGAGATCGACCTGCCGCAGATCGTCTACAACGTCCCCTCCCGCACCGGCCAGAACATCGAGCCCGAGACGGTCGCGACGCTCGCGGAACACCCGAACGTCCAGGGATACAAGGCCGCCAGCGGCGACATGGGGCAGATCAGCGAGATCGTCGAGCGGACCCGCGACACCGACCTGGACGTGCTCTCGGGCGACGACGGGATGACGCTCCCGATGCTCTCGGTCGGTGCGAGCGGCGCCATCAGCGTCGCCGCGAACGTCGAACCGGAGCGGACCTGTGCCATGGTCGGCGCCGCGCTGGCCGGCGACTTCGAGCGCGCCCGCGAGATCCACCACCGGCTCGGCCCGCTGTTCCGCCAGCTGTTCGTCGAGACCAACCCGATTCCCGTCAAGGAGGCCATGCAGATCCGCGGGTACAGCTCGGCGCGGATGCGCTCGCCGCTGACGCGCCTCTCCGAGGAGTACCGCGACGGCCTGCAGGCGGTGCTCGACGACCTCGAATCCGAAACCTTCGATTACGAGGACGACTACGCCGAGATCGAACGATGAGCACGCGGGTCGCGGTCAACGGCGCCGCCGGGCGTATGGGGCGAACGGTCATCGAGACGGCGAGCGAGCGCGCCGACGTGGAAGTCGTCGTCGGCTTCCACGCGAGCGACGCCGGCGAGATCGACGGCGTCCCGGTCGTCGGCGCGGACGACGTACCGGACGCGCTCGCCGAGTACGACCCCGACGTGGTCGTCGACTTCTCGCTGCCGGACGCGACGCTGGGCATCGTCGACGCCTGCGTCGAGGCGAACGTGGGCCTCGTCGTCGGGACCACCGGCTTCGACGACGGGGGGTTCGACGCGCTGGAGGCGGCGAGCGACGAGATCCCGGTGCTGAAGGCCACCAACTTCTCGCGCGGCATCCAGGTGCTGCTGCGGACGGTCACCGAGGCCGTCGGGGCACTCGACGGCTACGACCTGGAGCTGATGGAGACCCACCACAACGACAAGGTCGACGCGCCCTCGGGGACGGCGAACACGATCCTCGAGACGGTTCAGGACGAACGCGACGTGGAGCCCGTCTACGGCCGAGAAGGCCATGCACCCCGCGAGGACGACGAGATCGGCGTGTTCGCCCGGCGCGCGGGCGACGTTCGCGGCGAACACGAACTCGTCCTCGCCGGCAACGACGAGGTGGTGTCGCTCTCCCACCGCGCCGAGGACCGGGGGGTCTTCGCCGCCGGCGCGCTCGACGCGGCCGTCTGGCTGGCCGAGAAGGGCGACGGCTGGCACGAGTTCGACGCCGTCATCGACGAGTCCTGAGCGGTCGGCCGACCGCCGGCACCCCGGGAGCGGGCGGACGCGAGACCACAGCGCTATTATTCCGGCGCGTAAAGGCCCGAACAATGAGTCTACAAGCCGATATCGAGGACCTCTGGACGCGAAAGCAAGAGGGTCTCACCGCCGCCGACGCGACCGACGACCACCTCGCGACGCTCGACGACTTCCTCGCCGCGCTGGAAGCCGGTGACGTGCGCGCCGCCGAGAAATCCGGTGACGAGTGGGAGGCCAACGAGTGGGTCAAACAGGGTATCCTCCTCAACTTCGGTCTGCGCGAGACGGAGGCCCGCGAGTACGGCGACGTGGCCTACCACGACGTGCTCCCGCTGCGCGAGACCGCGGACCTGGCCGAGCGCGGCACGCGCAACACGCCCGACGGGACGGTCATCCGCCGGGGCGCCTACGTCGGCAGCGACGCCATCCTGATGTCGCCCGCGTTCGTCAACATCGGCGCCCACGTCGGCGACGGCACGCTGGTCGACTCCTGCGATACTGTGGGATCGTGCGCCCAGATCGGGGACAACGTCAAACTCGGCGCGAACACGCTCATCGGCGGCGTCCTCGAACCGGTCGAGGACGCGCCGGTCATCGTCGAGGACGGCGTCTCCCTGGGCGCGGGCTGTCGGGTCACCTCCGGGTTCGTCGTCGGCGAGAACTCCGTCGTCGGCGAGAACACGCTGCTCACCCCGCGCATCCCCGTCTACGACCTCGTCGAGGAGGAGGTTCTCTACGGCGAACTGCCGCCGGAACGGCGCGCCTTTACTCGGTTCGTCGAGTCGTCGGTCTCGGACCACGACCTCATCGACGGCGGCGCCTACAAGCCCGCGGTCGTCGCCACGAGCGTCGAGGAGGAGACCCTGGAGGCGACCGAGCGCGAGGACGCGCTGCGGGAGTGAGCGAGATGTCCGTGCGCCTGCGGCGCGCGGTTCACGCGAGTCGCTCTGTCGTCGAGTGACTCAAAACGGCGTTGAACCATCCGGTATCGCTTTTCCGGTCCGCACGGTATTCACGAGTGCCGACAGCCGCCCTGTCGACGCGTCCTCCTGCCCTCTCCCGCGGCGCCGGCCCGCCCGGGCCGTCGTTCGACAGCTGTCTGTCGGCACTCGACACCCCCGACGGCACCCGTCACACGCTTCCGAATCACCCGTCGGCCGGTGTCACCGCCGTCTTCCCACCCCACCCATCCACCTCAGCCGCTCTCCTCCGGGCCCGCTGTCAGACGCGGGCCCGGGGGAACCACCGTCCGCCGACGATGTTTCCGGACGATTCATCGAAGCGATAACCACCCGTCGCGACCTGAGTATCGGTCACTTTTTCGCACTCGGTGCCGACTCCCCGCCGTGACAGTCGTTCTCTGCGGCGTCGGCGCCGACACCGGCAACGTCCGCCCGGTTCCGGGCGTCGACGCCGAGGGCCGCTTCGAGTACGTCCCCATCCCGGAGAAGGGCGCGACCGCCGAGACGGCGACGTACGGCTCGCTCGACCGGCGCCACGGCGAGGGGACGCTCGCCGACCTCCTCGACGGGATCCGGCCGGGCAGCGACGGCGAGTGGGTCACCGACCCGGAGACCGTCCGCGAGCGGCCGGTCCATCACGACCCGAACCTCGACGCGCTCACCTACGGCGAGCACCGGCCGGGCTACGTGGCGAAGTTGCGGGAGCTAGACCCGGGTGACATCGTCGCGTTCTACGGCGGCTTCCCGGGGCCCGACAGCGACTACAAACATCGCTACCTGTTCGGCTACTTCACGGTCGCCGAGTCCCCGGTGGTACTCGACCCGAAGATGGACCGCGCCGACGTGGAGGCGGTCCTCGCCGAGCACCCCGACAACGCCCACGCCAAGCGCTTCGCCGGCCACGGCGACCTGTACTACCACGACCCGGCGTTCACCGACCGGCCGCGGCCGGTCGTGATCGTCCCCGGCGAGGCGCCTGGCGGCGTCCTCGACCGAACGATCCGGCTGAGCGACCGCCGACGCGGGCCGAACTACTACATGAGCGAGGCGGCCGCTGGCGCGCTGGCGCCGGCGTCGGCGACCGACCACGGAACCCACCTCGGGGGGTTCAAACCGGCCGTCCGCTGTGACGTGCCCGCCGAGGCGTTCCTGGCGTTCGTCGACGAGCGGTCGTAGCGTGGCGGTGTGCCGCCGTTCGCTGGCCGTCACAGGCCGACGGGACGGGAGTGGCGACGGTTCGCCCACTCGACTCCGGGAAACGGGCGGTTGTTAAGGCTTTTTGCGCCGGGCGCCGGATGTGGGGGTATGTTCCCAGGAGGCGGCGGCATGAACGACCGCAAGATGCAGCAGATGATGAAGCAGATGGGCATCGACATGACGGACCTCGACGCCGAGGAGGTCATCATCCGGACGCCCGACGAGGAGCTCGTCTTCACCGACGCGGACGTCCAGCGGATGGACGCCCAGGGTCAGCAGACCTACACCATCGTCGGCGAGCCCGAGTCCAACGAGCGCGGCGAAGGCGCGAGCGGGAGCGACGACCAGCCGGTCATCGAGGAGAGCGACGACGACGGCGGGGCGGCGGCGATCCCCGACGAGGACGTGGAACTGGTCGCGACGCGAGCGGGCGCGAGCGAGGGCGACGCGCGCGAGGCGCTGGAGGAGACGAACGGCGACCTGGCGGCGGCCATCGAGCGGTTAGAGTGAGCCTGCTGTTCGTCCACGAGGCGGAGGATCGGGAGTACCTGCTGGCGCCGGGCGAGACCCAGGAGTGCGACCTGGGCGTGCTGGAGGTACCCGAGAACGTGGAGCCCGGCGAGGTCGTCGAGACCCACATCGGCGAGCCGTTCACCGCGCGGAAGCTCCGCGGTCCGGATCTCTTCAACCATTTCGAGCGGACGGGCGCGCCGATGATGCCCCGCGATATCGGGCTCATCGTCGGGCACACCGGGGTCTCCGGCGAGGACGATATCCTCGACGCTGGGACCGGGACGGGCGTGCTGGCGGCGTATCTCGGTCGCTGCGGCGCGTCGGTGACGACCTTCGAGCGCGACCCCGAGTTCGCCGAGGTCGCCCGCGAGAACATGGAACTGGCGGGCGTGGCCGACCGCGTGGACGTACGGACGGGCGACGTGACCGACCAGCTGGGCGATCTGGACCGCTACGACGTTGTGACGCTTGACACCGAGGACGCGCCGACGATGGTCGAGCGGACACCCAACCTCCTCCGCGACGGCGGCTACGTCGCGGTGTACTCGCCGTTCGTCGAGGGCACCCGGGAGGCCGTCTCGGCCGCCCACGAGGTCGGGCTCGCCGAGGTCGAGACGCTGGAGACGATCCAGCGCGAGATGGACTTCGACGACCGCGGCTCCCGGCCGTCGACCGCGGGCGTCGGCCACACCGGCTACCTCACCTTCGCGCGGCGAGTGTAGCGGTCGCCCGCCGCGCGGTTCTCCCTTCTATTTTCCCGGTCAGCCGGTGGCTCGCACGAGGTCGAACAGTTCGTCGCGGTAGTCCGCGGCCGAGCCGTCGAGCACCTGTCCCTCGGCGCCCGGGAACCGGTCGGCGAGCGACGAGCGGGGGTAGGCGCCGCCGGCGAGACGGATGTCGCCGTCGGCCCAGGCGCCGACCCATCCCTCGACGGGGACGGGATCGCCGTCGGGGAGCGGCACCTCGCCGGTCACCTGCCGCAGCGTGACCCGCGAGCGGTCCTCGGTCCGGGTCCGCTCGCGGCGGCCCCGCTCGACGCCGACGACGCCCCGGTCGGCCAGGTCGTCGGCGAACCGCCGGACGGCCTCGGTCTTGACCGACGGGAGCACCATCGCGGGGCCGATGCCCGGGGCCAGCGGCGGGCGGAAGGCGAGCCTGGTGGCGAAGAAGAAGCGCCAGGACTGATCGAGGGACGGGTCGGTCGCCTCGCGGACGGCCGCCCGGAGGTCGGTGTCCTCGTAGACGACCGTGTGGCCGCGCACGTCGGCGCCTTCGACGCCGAACAGCGTCTCCGTCGCGTCTTCGACGCGCTCCCAGGTGCCGTCGAGTCGGTCGACGGGCACGGCCGGCGCGGGCACGTCGCTATCGTCGGGAGCGCGTGGCACGTCGGCAACTCAGGCCCGGCGACACTTCAGTGGTCGTCCTCGCGCCACTTGTGCTCGCACTCGGTGCAGGTGAAAAAGCGCGTCTCGCTCTCGTCGGCGGCGCGGATCTGCTTCATCTCCCAGAACGCCTGGTCGTTGCCGCACTCGGGGCAGCGGGCCTCGGTCGTCGGCCCCATGTCCTCGGCGCTCACCTCGGAGGTGTCGATGACCTCGGTCTCCTCCTGGCCCTGCGTGGTGACGGCGGTCTCGGCCTCCTCGGCCTCGTCGCGCAGCTGTTCGTAGCCGCAACTCCCACAGACCCAGGCGTCCCCCTCGGTTTTCATCATCGAACCGCATTCGTCGCAGAAGTTCATACCCGCCGTAGCGGGCCACCGGTTGAAAAATCCCCGGTTTCGCGGTGTCGAGTGCGGCCGAGCGCGGGGCCGAGCGACCGACGCTACTTCGCCTCGGACCACTGGTCGCAGGCGTCCATGTCCTCCATGAGCTCCTCGTGGAGACCGCAGTAGGGGGTGATCTTCTCGTCGACCTTGACGTACTCGAAGTGGGCGCAGTTGCCGCAGTAGGCGTCCGGACGGCCGCGCTCGCTGGCTGCTTCGACGAACTCGGCGTCGGTGAACTCGCCGTCCCGAGGGCCGGCGTCACCGCCGCCGTTCTCGACGGTGGCCGACCCGCCGTCGGCGGCGGCGCCGGACTGCCCCGCGGGACTCGACCGGCCACCGGCGGCGTCGGCCAGGATCTCGGCGTCCCGGCCGTGGTTCGTCGGCTCGGAACTCGGCGGCTCGTCGCGGTTGGTCTGCGTGCGGACCTCGCCCTGGGGCTCCTTGCCGAACAGGCCGACGGAGCCGAAGCCGCCGGCGGGCTCGGCGTCCTCGACGAGGCGGAGGTTCCCCTCCTCGGTGATCTCCATGCGGGCGGTGCCGCCGGGGTCGTTGCGGGTCTTGAACGTCGCGAGGCCGGCGAACAGACAGGTCAGTGAGACCAATGCGCCGAAGAAGTAGACGACGACGGCCGCGGCCCCGAGCGGGTCGCCGGTGCCGAACCACTGGTCGGGGTAGGCGACCCGGAACAGCGCGACGCCGAGGACGGCGACGCTGGCGCCGATGACCGAGGCGGCGCGGGTCGTCCGCCCGGCCGGGAGGACGGCGAACACGCCGAGGAACGTGGCGGGGAGGCCGAGACCGGCCAACGTGCCGGCGAGCGTCCGTGCCGCGATGCGGTCGAGCCCGAGCGATGCCCCCACGTCCGTCGTCGAGACGACGATGCTCGCGACGACCATCGCCGCGCCCGCCCCGAAGAGCGTCGCCCCCGCGTAGAACCGACGAGAGGTCGTCACCGTCCGCAGGTGCCCCTCGTACACTTGGGTCAGGCTTGCCATACGCGACCTTCTCCGTGAGAGACCATAACGACCCGTCAGACGCTCGTCCGACGCCGCGGCGCGGCCGCTGGTCGGTACGGGTCGAACGGGAAACGGAGAACGAGCGGGTACCCGGGAACGGGAGCGAGCGCGGTCAGTCGGCGGTCATCTCGACGCGCTGGGTGGCGTCCGCACCGCCCGGCGTCGCGGCCATGCGGTAGACCTGCCACGCCAGCAGGACGACCAGGCCGGCGACGACCAGGAGGACCCTGAGGTTGGCGTCGACCATCGGGGTCGCGACCACCTCGCCGGCATCGTTGGTCGTCGGGGCCGCGCCGTAGGGCGGGCCCGCGAGCACTTCGACGATACCCAGGCCGACGACCCCCAGCAGTACGAGGCCGCCGCCCAGCGCCATCGCCGCTCTGTCGATCGTGGTGATGATGGTGTCTTTCATTGGTGGTCACCGCCTCAGCCGAGCAGGTATTTGAGCTTCGGGTGTCGTTCGACCAGGTCGGTCCGCTCGATGACCGCGTCCAGGCCGTAGTACCGGCCGGCGGCCAGCGCCGCGAGGGTCACGAAGATGAGCAGGGTCTGGAAGTCCCCCGTCACCAGTCCGTGCCCGAAGCCGCCGTTGCCGACCCAGAACAGGGTCATGAAGATGGCCCCGCCGAACGCGGCCAGCCGGGTCAGGGCGCCGAACATGATCCCCAGGCCGATGAGCGTCTCGAACAGCGGGACGCCGGGCTCGACCAGCCAGGCCAGGTTCTCGGCCATCCACACCGGGATCGGCCCCAGCGCCGTCCCGGTCATGCCCTGCAGGTAGCCCGTCGCGCCGCCGTAGTTGAGCCCGCTCTCGATGAGCTTCGTCACGCCGGCGTGGAAGAAGTACCACCCGGTGATCACGCGGAGCAGCGCGACCCAGTACTTCGCGACCGGGCCGCCGATGTCGAACGCGAACTCCTCGGCCAGTGGGTTCGCCGTGTTGGTTGCCATGGTCGTCACCTCACATGTGCAACTTGCGGGCGAGTATGCATATATAGGGGTGCGCATTCCCGAGGTCTGAAAATCCCGGGACGAGGACCGAACGAACCGATCCACCTGATAAAAACCCGGTCGAACGCGACCCTCTCAGTGGGTCCGGCCGCCTACACCAGCGAGGTGCCGTCGAACTCGCCGCGCTCGTAGTCGATGTCCATCAGGTCGAGGATGGTCGGCGCGATGTCGAACAGATCCACGTCGGAGACCCGCGCCTCGTCGTCGTCGATCAGCAGCGTGGCGTTGTCGAAACTGTGCATGCCGTTGCGGGCCGCGAACTCCACGAAGGGGTTCTTGCGGCCCTTGAAGCCGGCCTTCAGGTCGAAGCCGTGGTTCGGAACGATGGTCAGGTCCGGCGCGATGTCGTCGTGGTCGCCGCGGAAGGCGTCCTCCTTGGTGACGACGCGGTCGGCGACGGGCTCGCCGTTCGGCCCCTCCATCTCCTCCAGTTCGGCCTTCAGCTCGGCGCGGACCTCCTCGTAGTCGTCCTCGGGGACGCTCCCGCGCGGTTCGCGGCCCTCGAGGTTGAGGTAGAAGCGGCCGGGGATGAGCGAGTAGGCGTCGGCTTCGTCGGCGATGTCCGGGAGTTCGGTGTGGGTGTACTCCAGCACGTCGGTGTCCTCGCCCAGGTCCGTCCCCAGGGCGACCCCGTCGGCCGGCGTGACGGTGATCTCGAAGCCGTCGTCGCTGTCCGCGACGTCGACGCCGTCAACCAGTTCGGTGGTGTCGGCCTTGTCGACGCCCATCGACTTGGGGGTGGCCCCGGCCAGGTCGTCGACGAGGCGGTCGCGGACCTCCTCGGTGAGCGCGACGACGGTGTCGCCGTCGACGTAGGCCTCGCCCTCGGCGCGGACGAGGTCGACCTCGATGCGGAACGAGGTCTCGCCGGTCGACTTGGTCTCGACGTCGGCGGCGTCGACGACCGCGACCGAGTCACCGTTCTCCTCGACGACCGCGGGGGCGGCCGCTTCGACGGCGGCGACGGCCTCCTCCCGGGCGTCCTCGGAGTCGGCGACCAGCGCCTCGCCGTCGAAGTCCACGTCCAGTGTCGAGATGTCGACGAGTTCGTCGACGTCGCCGGCGTAGTCGGGGTCGACCTCGACGTGGCCGCCCTCCCGCAGCCAGGCGCCGACCTGGAACGTGTAGTCGCTGTCCTGGTCGTAGGAGAGCCAGCCGTTCTCGCGGAGCCAGGCGTTGCAGTTGACCTCGTAGTCGAGCGAGGTGAACCCGTGGTCGGAGGCGACCATCATCGTCACGTCGTCGGGCAGCATCTCGCGGAGCTCGCCGAGGTACTCGTCGACCTTCTTGTAGAACTCGACGAGCTCCTCGGCGTACTCGCCGTCGTACTCGTAGTCGCGGAACAGGAAGTGGTTGACCCGGTCGGTCGCCATGAAGACGCCGAAAAAGAGATCCCAGTCGTCCTCCTCGACGTAGTGTCTGAACGACTCCTGGCGGGCGTCCAGCGTCGCGTGGGCGTCCTCCATGAACTCGCCCTTGTCGGTGTGGCCGAGGCTGGCGTTGGTGTCGATGCGGTAGTCGATCGACTGGAGGTAGTCGCGGAACTCGTCGGGGTAGGCGGACTTCTCGACGCCCGGCGAGAGGAAGCCCGAGACCATCCGCTGGACGTCGCGCTGGGGCGGGAACGTGGTGACGACGTTCATCACCGTGGCGTCGCGACCGGCCTCGTGGACGCGGTCCCAGACCCGCTTGGTCTGGACGTCCCGACGCATCGGGACGTACGTCTCGTAGGAGCCGACCTCTCGGTCCTGAAAGCCGTATACGCCCGTCTCGCCGGGGTTCTTGCCCGACGTGAGCGCCGGCCAGCAGGCCGAGGACTCGGGGGGCACGATGCTGTCGATGGCGCCGGCCGACCCCTCGTCGACGAGCCGGGAGAGGTTCGGGAACTCCTCCCGGTTGTCGGCGATGAGGCTATAGGGTACGCCGTCGATGCCGAAGAAAGCGACCCGCGGCTCGTCGTCGCCGCCGCGGATACGGTCGAACAGTCCCATACCCCGGATTACCGCGGTGGGGCACAAGAAGCTTCTTTTCGCGGACAGGCTCGGGGGGCGTCGGTGACGCTCAGCCGCCGCTCGTCGCCGTCAGTCCCGCGAACCGATCCCGGCCGACCGCTCGACGACCCCGTCGTCGAGCCCGTCCTCACCCGGCTCGTCGTCGCCGAGATCGTCCTCGTCGGCCGCGTCCCCGAGGTTCTCGGGCACGACCGTCAGGTGCGCCATCCCGGCCGTCGGAGTTCTGGTGGCCATACACCTCGACGTACGCACGCGTCCCCCAAGTAATTACCCATGCTCATAATTTATCGGCGGAACCGGGGCGGATGCGCGGGAGGTATACCGCGCGGTCGTGGTCGACCCGCCGCGTCACGGTACGGCGCGAGCGGGACCGATCACCGCATCGACTCGCGGTCGACGGCGCCGTCGGAGACGATCCACCCGTCGGGTTCGCTGGTGTCGAAGACGACCGTCTCGTCGTCGCAGTCGACGGCGACGTACCGTTCGGAGACGGCGGACACTTGTTCGCGCAGTGCTTCGGCGGAGGGAGGGTCGGTGTTCTGCATCGGGGTCACCTCGGACGAGTACATCTTCGGGCCGACGGATGATATAGGGGGCCGACCTCGTACGTGATTTCACCTCGTTTCAGAACCGTTTGTATCCCCTCGTTGTCTGGCGATTTAACCGTTCACACGGCGCGTAAACTGGCGTGAACGGTTCACCGTCGGCGAGGTCGGGGGACTGCCGGTCAGGGCGGTCGGGGGACTGTGAGGACGGTTCGAGAGAACGGACGGCCGCGGCCGAGCGGCCCTACTGGAACTCCTCGTCGTAGAGGTCCTGGGCGTGTTCGATGGCGTCGTAGGCGGACTGCTTGTCCTCCCAGCCCAGCGTCTCGACTTCCTTGCCCTCTTCGAGGTTCTTGTAGGTCGCGAAGAACTCGTCGATCTCGTCGAGTTGCTGCTGGGGGATGTCCTCCAGGTCCTCGATGTGGTCGTAGCGGGGGTCCTCGCTGGGGACGGCGATGACCTTGTCGTCCTGCTCGCCGTCGTCGTCCATCTTCATCAGGGCGACGGGACGGGCCTCGATGACGCAGCCGGGGAACGTCTGGTCCTCGACGAGGACGAGCACGTCGAAGGGGTCCTCGTCGTCGTAGTACGACTGCGGGATGAACCCGTAGTCGGAGGGGTAGTGGACGTTCGAGTGGAGCACGCGGTCGAGGACGACGCCGGGGATGTCCTTGTCGTACTCGTACTTGTTGCGTTCGCCTTTCAGGCACTCGACTACTGCGTAGATCTCCTCGGGCGGGTTCGGTCCAGTCTCGAGGTCTTCCCAGAGGTTCGACATCACCCGCGAGTCCGCCTGGCGCCGGCAAAGGCCTTTCCGTTTCGTCCGCACGCGCCGCCGCACAACCGGCGGAACTCCCGGGTAGCGGTAGGATTATCATTCTGTGATATCACTCGGATAAGCGGCCGGCGAGGGGGGGTATCCTCACGGATAACGGAAGAAAGTTAACAAGTGTTAAATAGCCAGATGACATTCCACTAACCATGTCAGAGGCACAATCGGTGACTGACACCCCCGGAATCGCACGCGAGCTGACCGCGTTCCAGCAGAACATCCTCGTCATTCTCGGCGAAGAGCCCCGATACGGGCTCGCTATCAAACGTGAACTCGAAGACTACTACGACGACGAGGTCAACCACGGCCGGCTCTACCCCAACCTCGACGACCTCGTCGAGATGGGCCTGGTCGAGAAGAGCGAACTCGACAAGCGCACCAACCAGTACGCCCTGACCGACGAGGGCTACGAGACGGTGCTCGACCAGCTCTCCTGGGAGTTCTCGAAGCTCGTCACGAGCGGCGACCGCGCCGACGACCTGCGCGAGCTCGTCGACGCCGTTCAGGAGTAACTCACTCGCCCAGCGGACAGCGCTCGTCCGCGACGGAGAAGGCGACGCGTACCGATTTTTCGACGACCGCACGTTGTTCAGCCGTCGGCCAGGCGTTGCGCGGGTAGTAGTCGGTCAGGAACTCCGAGAGCTCGTCGGCCGTCGCGTCGTGGATGGGTTTGGCGTAGTGGTTGCCCACGAAATCGGCGAGCGCCGCGACGTTCGCGGCGTGGTCCTCGCCGTGCTCTTCGCGGACCTCGGCGACGATATCGCGGTTGTAGTCGTCGATATCCTGCCAGTCGTCGCCCTCGCCGGGTCCCGACAGGGGGATCTCGATCCCGCGGTCGATCGCCTCGACGCGTTCGGTCCTGATCTCGCCGTCTTCGACCCACTCCTCGGGGTGGAGCACGAGCACGTCCCGGGTCTCGTCCTCGCGGACGCGGGCGGTGTAGTCGTGGTCGGCCAGCCGCTCGTCGCGGTCGACGCGGTAGGCGGCGGCCTCGTCGCGGTCGACGGCCTCGCGGGCGAGCCGCGTCAGCCGCTCGGCCTCGTCGACGACCGGCTCTGGCGGGATGTCGTCGGGCTCGGCGTCGTCGTCGGCCAGCACGTCCGGGGCTTCGCTGGGGTCTGGTGTCTCGTCGGGCATGGTGTATGTCGTCGTGATTCGCGGGGCCGATCAGGCCTCGTCGAGCGCCTCGTTGGCGAGTTCGTCGGCGCGGTCGTTTATCTCCCGCGGAACGTGCTCCAGGGACCACTCGTCGAAGCCGGTCAACAGCTCCCGGACGGTGACGCGGTACTCCCGGAGTTCCGGGTCGTTCGTGTCCCACTCGCCGCGGACCTGCTTGACGATGAGTTCGGAGTCGCCGCGCACGTCGATCTCGTCGAGGCCGTAGTCGCGGGCGACGCTGACGCCCTCGATGAGCGCCTCGTACTCGGCCTGGTTGTTCGTGGCGCGGCCGATGGTGTGACCGCCCTCGGCGACGATCCCGTCGCCGCCGACGATCACCCAGCCCACCGCCGAGGCCCCGGGGTTGCCCCGGCAGGCGCCGTCGAAGTAGACGTGCGCGCGGCCGCCGCCCTCGCGGACGATCCCCTCCAGGTCCGCCGGGTTGGCGCCCTGGATCACGACCTTGTCGTCGTAGGCGACGGCGGTCGCGTCGCCGCGGCTGGCGCGCCAGCGCTCGTGGTCCGTGTTCCCCGACTCGACCTCGACCCCCGCGTCTTCGAGCCGCTCGCGGGCCGCCGCCACGTCGCACTCGACTGTCGGCATCGTTCACACGTCGGCCGTCCCCGGGCATATGGGTTCGGATCCGCTCGGACCGACCGCGACCGATCCCGCTCCCGCACCGACCGCTTTTGCCCCGTCGGGCCGAACGTCCGGCCGGTACCGTGTCGCTGACCCGACGGCTCGACCGCGCAGCGGGGCTGCCGGCGGCCTACCGACTGATCGACGCGCTCCTGCTCGCCGTCCTGGCCGCGGCGCTGGCCGCCTGCTACGCGGCCGGGATGGCGCCGGCGGCGGTCGCGGCGGTCGCGCTGGCGAGCGTCGGACTGGAGTTCGCGGTCGGCCGCGTCGTCACCGACGGCCTCCTCCGCGGGCTCGAACTGGCCGACGAGGCGCCGCCGCGGCTCCGCCGGACCGCGGCCGAGGTGGCCGCCGACCTGGGCGTCGCGACGCCGTCGGTGGTCGTCGACCGCGAGAGCGCCGGCGGGGTGAACGTCCTCGGCGACGGCGACCGCACGGTCCTCGTCGCCTCCGCGGCGCTCGCCGAGCGCCTCGACGACGCGGCGCTTCGAGCGGTCGTCGCCCACGAACTCGCCCACCGCTCGCTCGGCCACCTCCACCGAGTTCCGCTCCGGGCGGGCGTCGCCCACGCGGTCGGGCTCGCAGCGTTCTGGCTCCTCGCGCTTCGGCACCTCCCGCCGGGGGTCGCCGCCGTCGCGGGCGGCGCCTTCCTCGTCGCCGGCGTCGGCCGCTCGAACGACTTCAACCTCCTGCTGTACGTCCTCGCCAGCGGCGGCGTCGTGGTCCTCGTCCGGGCGCTCGCGGCGCGGGCGAGCCGGCTGGAGGAGTGTCACGCCGACGACGTGGCCGTCGCCGCGACGAGCGCGACCGACTTCTGCACCGGGCTCTACGCCGTCGGCGCGCTCGGTGACGACGCCGACGACGCCGTCGCCGGCGGCAGCCCCTTCGGCTCGCGGCGGACGCGCCTGGAACGCCTGACGGCCGAGCACCCGTCGATCGAGTCGCGGCTGGCCCGGTACGGGCTCGGCCCCGACGAGGTGGCCGAGGGCGCGGGGGTGGAGCGGCCGGCGGACGACTGAGCGCGCGGCCGTCGCCCGAACGACCGCCGGGCCGCGTTCTCCGGACGGCCGCCGTCGGGTTCCCGCACCGACTCATTGAAGCCCGTGGGGGCGGTACGGTGAAGCGAATGGCGGGCATGCGCCTCGACGACTTCATCGAGGACTTCCAGCGCGACGAGGCCGCGGAGAAGCGCCGGCTGGCCGAGGAGAAGTCCTACGAGATCACGGAGTACCTCGACGACGTGGAGCGGGAGTTCCAGCAGGCCGTCCAGGGCGACTCGATGTTCGGCTCGACGGCACCGGAAGTGTTCGTCGGTCGCTCGGGCTACCCGAACGTCTCGACCGGTGTGCTGTCGCCGATGGGCGGCGACGCCGACGCCGCCGACTTCGCGACCAGCGGCGACTGGTACAGCCAGGGGTACGGGATCGACGACGTGCTCCAGCGGCGGACGGGGATGCTCAACTCGACGCGGTCGGCGAAGGTCGACGTATCGGACGTGTGGGACGGCTTCGTCGGGACACAGCGCGAGGTCGCCATCGCCGACCACCCCGTCGACGTGGAGGTCGGGCTCGACGGCACGCCCGACATCGACATCTCGCTCGACGACATCTCGACGCCCACGGGGCCACGCGCCCGCGCCACGAACGCCGACCTGGCGGAGAATCCTCACGTACCGCGACCGGTCGAGAAGACGCTGGAGGACGACGACTGGGCCGCCGAGGGGGCGATGACCTACCTCTACCGCCGCGGGTTCGACGTGTACGACATCAACACTATTCTCTCGGCGGGCGCGCTGGGCCAGGGCCACAACCGCAAGCTCGTGCCGACGCGGTGGTCGATCACCGCGGTCGACGACACGGTCGGGAAGTTCCTGCGCGGTGGGCTCCAGCACAGCGACACCGTCGACGAGGTGTCCGTCTGGACGAACGAGTACATGGGCAACCGCTACTGGGTTATCCTCGCGCCGGGCAACTGGGAGTTCGAACTCGTCGAGATGAAGGCGCCCGAGAGCGTCTGGAACCCGGCGGCCGACGACTACTACCTCTCCAGCGCCCACGAGGGCTGGGAGGGCCGGACGGGCTACGTCGAGGAGACCGCCGGCGCCTACTACGCCTCGCGGCTGGCGGTGCTCGAACACCTCCAGGAGCGCGACCGCCAGGCCAAGGCCCTCGTGCTCCGGGAGGTCACGGACGATTACTGGGCGCCGGTGGGCGTCTGGCAGGTCCGCGAGGGCGTCCGCCACGCCTTCGACGGCGAACACGGCGTCGCCGAGAGCTTCCGCGACGCGCTCCGGGGGGTACTTCCGCAGGTCCCGGTCCCGCTGGGCCGGCTCCGCCGGAAGTCCAACCTCGTCGCCGGCCTCCAGACCTCGATCACCGACTTCTGAGTCCCGGTTCTCCGGGGCGCCATCGGCGGGGCGCCACCGCCGGCGCGGCGTCCGACGCGGCCGCGGGACGTGTCTCGGCGGAAGGGTTTTCGCGCGACCGTTCGTAGCCGTCGGTATGCTCCTCCAGCTGGGGATGCCCGGCGGTCTCGAACTGCTCGTCGTCCTCGTGATGGGTCTGTTGATGTTCGGCCTCCCGCTGGTCCTCGTCGCCGTCCTCGGCGCGCTGTGGCTGCGGGCGGACGACGACCACGACGAGCGCATCCGGCAACTGGAGACGGAGATCGCCCGCCTCCACGCGCAGGTCGGCGACGACGACGGCGCCACCGCCGACGAGTTCACCGACCCCGGCGCCGCCGACCGTCCGACCGACGACGCCCCCGACTCTCCGACCGACGACGCCCCCGACTCTCCGACCGACGACGCCGCCGACCGTTCGCCCGACGGCGGCCGCGATCCCGACCGCGACGGCGGGTAAGGTGCTCCTGCGACGCGTCCGCCGGTCGGACGGGTGACGGCGCGGCTGAACGGTCGGTGCCGAAGAAAGGGAAGTCGTACGCGAGGGCGCTCCGGCGGGGCGAGGTCGCTCCGAGGCCGGTCAGGCTATCTCGTCACCGGTCACTGTTTCGTCCGACTGGATCCACGCGCGGTGGTTGTCCACGTCGTAGATGACGATGTCACCGTTCGCGATCTCGAGTTCGTCGTAGCGGCTCGTCTCGGAGCGAGTTTCGTTGGTTGCCATTGTTGTGGTCTACGTTCCGTCGCTGTCTGTCGGTTCGACGCTATCGGTAGCTACGTCCTATGCCTTGTTAAATGTTACCAATGGTTCGGGTACTGACTCCAGGGCGGTGACGGCGCGGGGTGGGCGGGAATAAACTCTCGGAAAGTTCCTACCTGTTTACAATGATCGACAGGGCTCGGGCGGCAAATCGGGGAACGACACCTGCGTGGCCGTCGTTGGTCCCCGCGGCACGGTGGGTGGAGAACGAGAATCCACGTATGCAACGGACACAGCTCTTCGTAGTCGCGTCAGTCGCACTGCTGCTCGCCGCGTCGCCGGTCGCCGGCGCGGTCACCGACCAGGGGGTCTCCGACCCCGCCGAGACGGGCGCCCTGTCGGGGGCACCCGGTCCGGCGGAGGCGTCCGCCGCGGCGGCCCAGCAGCAACAACAACAGGACAACGTCACCGGGAACCCCGGGATCGACGTGTCGGTGCCGGACACCGACTTCGTCCCCGGCGCCCAGACCGCGCTGCAGGTCGTCGTGCTGAACGACGGCAACGTCACCAACGGCTCGCTGTCGAACCCGCAGCTCGAACAGCAGGTGACCACCGCCCGCGCGCTCCGGGTCAGCGTCGGCGAGCACGACGCGCCGCTGACGGTCAACACCAACGAGCGCGCCGTCGCGCGCCTGCCCGACGGCTCCTCCGCCCCGGTCGAGTTCCGGATGGAGGTCGACCGCTCGGCCCAGCCGGGCACCTACCGGCTGCCGATCAACGTCTCGTACAACTACACGCAGTCGATCGACCCCGAGACGAGCGAGTACAACCGCACGAGCACGACGCGGAACTTCACGGTCGACGTGACGGTCGAGGAGGCCGCGCAGTTCCGCGTGACGGACGTCGAGTCGACGGCCCGGATCGGCGCCACCGGCACGGTCGACGTGACGATGCGCAACACCGGGACCGCGGTCGCGCGCAACGCCTCGGTCGCGCTCACCTCTCAGAACGCAGATATGACGTTCGGCACGTCGGCCTCGTCGACCCGCTACGTCGGCGGCGCCTGGGCGCCCGGTGAGACGCGGACCGTCTCCTACCGCGTCAACGCCGCGGAGTCGGCGAGCCGACAGCAGTACGCCTTCGGCGCCACTGTCAACTACGAGGACGAGGACAGCACGCCGATGGAGTCCAACAGCATCTCGCTGGGCGTCACGCCCGCGCGCGAACAGACGTTCACTATCGTCGACAGCGAGAGCGACGTGGCCGTCGACGACGACGGGCCCGTGACGATCACCGTCCGCAACGACGGCCCGATCGACGTGCGCGACGCGTCGGTGTCGGTCACCTCCGGGAGCCCCGCGCTCACCTTCGGCGGGTCGACCACCGCCAGCGAGTACGTCGGCACCTGGGCCGCCAACGAGACCCGCGAGATCGCCGTCGAGGCGACGGCGACGCCCGAGGCCGAGAGCCGCACCTACTCCCTGCAGGCCTCGGTGAGCTACGAGGACGGCGAGGGCGACCCCGGCGAGTCCGGGACGCTCCAGTTCGGCGTCCGCCCCGACCCCGAAGTTGAGTACGAGTTCGACGCGAGCAACCTCAGTTCGACGCTCCGGGTCGGCGAGGAGGGGACCCTCTCGGGCACGATCACCAACGTCGGCGACGCGCGGGCCGACAGCGTCGTGGTCGTCTTCGAGTCCGAGAGCCAGAGCGTCTCGCCGCTCGAACGGGAGTACTCGGTGGGCAACCTCCGGGTCAACCAGTCCAAGGAGTTCGCCTTCGACGTGGAGGTCAGCGAGTCCGGCGAGGCCGGCCCGAAGCAGTTCACGCTGCGGCCGACCTACCGGAACGCCGACGACGAGCGCAGCGAGGCCGAGAGCTTCGACACCCGCCTGCGCGTCCGCCAGCAGCGCGACGCCTTCGACGTGTCGGTCGTCAACGGGACCGTCGAGCGCGGCGCCGGCCGCGTCCTCGAAGTGACGGTCACGAACGTCGGCGAGGAACCCGTCAGCGACGTGTCGGCGGCGATGTACGCCGACGGTCCGATCAGCGTCGACGACGGCGAGGCCTACGCCGACGAGATCCCGGCCGGCGAGTCGGAGACGCTCGCCTTCGATATCTCCACCGGGTCGGACGCGCTGACGAAGTCCTACCCCGTCGAGATGGACTTCCAGTACGACGAGGCCGACGGCGACACGACCCTCTCCAGCGGCTACACCTTCGCCGTCGACGTGACCGAGCCCGAGGACAGCGGCGGCGGCCTGCCGGTGCCCGCCGTTGTCGGGGCGCTCGTCGTCCTCGCGCTCCTCGTCGTCGGCTACCTGCGGTACGGCAGGTAAGATGGTCTTCGAGTGGTTCACAGACGAGGTCGGCGACGCCATCGCCTCCTACCCGGGGCGGATCAGCCTCGCCTTCCTCCTGCTGACCGCCGTCTTCGTCGCCGGTCTCGGCAACGTCGAGACCGAGGGCGGGAGCAACCAGTTCGTCGAGGACCTCGACTCGTTCGAGGCGTTCGAGGACATCCAGCGGGAGTTCAGCACGGGCTTCGGCGGGGGTTCGACGAGCACGCAGCTGCTCCAGCGCGAGGGGAACGTCCTCTCGCGGACGAGCATGCTGCGGATGCTGCGAGCCCAGGAGCGGTTGCAGGACCAGGACGGGTTGCGGGTGACCGGCGTCTCCAGTCCGGCGCGGACGGTCGCCCAGCAGCTCGACCCGGACGCGGCGACGGTCGAAGCGCAGATCGACGCCGTCGAGCGGGCGACGGCGACCGAGATCGACCGCGCGGTCCGCCGGGCGGCGGAGACGCCCGGGTTCACCTCGCAGGTCAGCGAGGACTTCGACACCGAGAGCGCGGCCGCGCGCGCGGCGCAGGCGTCGGTCACCCACGACCGCGACGTGGACGCCCGCGAGGAGCGCGTCGAGCGGGTGGTCGGGAGCGTCGGCGGCGACATCGACATCGTCGGGACCGCGCCCGACACCATCGGGTCGTCGCTGGCGCTCGTGCTCCCCGCGGCGTTCATCCTCATCGTCCTCTTCCTCGTGGTCGCCTACCGCGACCTCGTGGATCTGGTCCTGGGCGTCGTCGCCATCCTGATGACGCTGCTGTGGACGTTCGGTTTCCTCGGACTGGCCGACATCGCGTTCAACCCGTTGCTGGTCGCGGTCCCGCCGCTTCTGATCGCGGTCGGCATCGACTTCGGGATCCACGCGGTCAACCGCTACCGCGAGGAGCGCGAGCGCGGCCAGCCCGTCGGGACGGCGATGGACGTCACGACCGCGCAGCTGCTCGTCGCCTTCTTCATCGTGATGGGGACGACCGTCATCGGCTTCCTCTCGAACCTGCCGAGCGCGCTCGCGCCCATCCGCGACTTCGGCCTCGTCGCCGCCATCGGTATCTGTTTCACCTTCCTGATCTTCGGGATCTTCCTCCCGGCCGCGAAGGTCAAGACCGACCGCCTGCGCGCGAGGTACCCGATCCCGACGATGAGCGAGCGCCCGCTCGGGTCGGAGGGGTCGCTGCTCGGTCGCGCGCTCGGCGGCGGCGTCGTCATCGCCCAGCGCGCGCCGGCGCTGTTCATGCTCGTGATCCTTGTCGCGAGCGGCGCCGCGGGCGTCTACGCGACCGGCGTCGGCACCGGGTTCAGCCAGGACGACTTCCTGCCGCCGGAGTACGAGGAGATCCCCGACTGGCAGAAGGAGCTTCCGGGGCCGTTCAGCCCGCCGGAGTACAGCGCCATCTCCAAGAGCAACTACATCGAGGACAACTTCCCACAGAGCAGTTCGGTCCTGCTGTTCGTCGAGACGCGGATGCACCGCGACGCGGCGCTCGACCGGGTCTATCGGATGGGCGACGACCCGCCACCGACCGTCCTCCGCGAGGGTCGCCACGCCGAGAGTCAGTCGGTCGTCACGGTCGTCCAGTCGTACGCCGACCGGAACCCGGAGTTCGCCGACCTGGTGGCGCGTAACGACCCCGACGACGACGGCGTGCCCGAGCAGAACCTCCGCGAGGTGTACGACTCGCTCGAATCCGCGCCGGCCTCCGGCGTGAGTGGCGTCCTCTCCGAGGACCGGCGGAGCACGCTCGTCACCTACTCCGTCGACGCCGACGCCACCAACCGCGAGATCGCGGCCGACGCCGAGACCATCGCCGCGGAGAGCTCGCTCGACGCGACGCCGACGGGCAACGCTATCATCTTCGAGGAGGCCTCCGAGCTCATCCTCAGCACGGTGATCACCAGCCTGATCATCACGCTCGTCGGCGCGTCGGCGTTCCTGATCGTCGTCTATCACGTCTTGGAGGGGCGCGCGTCGCTCGGCATCGCCAACGTCGTCCCCATTGCGCTGACGGTGACCTTCGTCGTCGCGTCGATGCGCTATCTCGGCATCGACTTCAACGCGATCAACGGGGTGATCCTCTCGCTGACGATCGGGCTCGGCATCGACTACTCCGTCCACGTCGTCCACCGGTTCGCCGACGAGTTCGAGAACGCCGACATCGAGACGGCGCTGGATATGGCCATCCGCGGGACCGGCGGCGCGCTCACCGGCAGCATGCTCACCACTGTCGCCGGCATGGGCATGCTCGTCTTCGCGCTCAACCCCGCGATCGGCGCGTTCGGCGTGCTGACCGCGCTGTCGGTCGTCTACGCCTACATCGCTTCGATCGTCGTCCTCCCGTCGACGCTGATGCTGTGGGACCGGGTCGTCAACCGCTCGCGGGCGGCCAAGTTGCTCTACGGGGACGGCAGCAACCCCACTCCGGAGACAGCAGTCGAGGAGTGACCGCGTCGGCGGTCGCCGTCGCGCTCCCGTCTTCCGCGCACACCCCCTGAACGCTTTAGGGCTGGTCCGCGAAATCGAGGCTATGGTTCACGTGGTCATCGTCGGCGCCTAC
Source organism: Halosimplex pelagicum (assembly GCF_013415905.1). Classification (GTDB taxonomy): domain Archaea; phylum Halobacteriota; class Halobacteria; order Halobacteriales; family Haloarculaceae; genus Halosimplex; species Halosimplex pelagicum. The sequence goes on from NZ_CP058909.1 coordinate 1,941,449, forward strand.
GGCAGCGCCGGCGCCGCGGTCGCGAACTCGCTCGCCGAGGAACCGGACGTGGAGTTGACGCTGATCGACGACGGTGACCCCGGCGGCGGGCTCTGTATCCTGCGGGGCTGTATGCCCTCGAAAGAGGTGCTGTCGGCCGGCGCCCACCGCTTTCGCGCCCGCCACGACGACCGGCTGGTCGGCGACCCCCACGAGGTCGACCTCGACCGCACCATCGAGCGCAAGGACGACCACACGCTCGGGTGGGCCGAGCACCGCCGCGAGTCGATCCACGAGATCGCCGAGCGGTCGGACGTGGAGTTCGTCCACGACACCGCGCGGTTCGTCGACGACCACACGGTCGTCGCGGGCGGCCGGGAGATCACCGGCGACTACGTGGTGATCGCCACGGGCTCGGCGGTCAACGTCCCCGACCTGCCCGGTATCGACGACGTTCCCCACCAGACGAGCGCGGATCTGCTCGACGCCACCGAGCTTCCGGACTCGGCGGTCGTGATGGGGCTGGGCTACGTCGGGCTGGAGATGGTCCCCTACCTGAGCGAGGTCGGCGGCACCGACGTGACGGTCGTCGAGCACGACGAGCGGCCCATCGACGAGGCCGACCCCGCGTTCGGCGACACCGTCCTCGACCTCTACCGCGAGGCCTTCGACGTGACGATCCCCACGGAGTGCTACGAGAAGCGCGTCGAACCGACCGACCACGGGGGTGTCCGCCTCTACCTCGAACACGTCGACGGCGACGACGAGGTGGTCGAGGCCGACGAACTCTACCTGTTCACCGGTCGGCGACCGTGCGTGGGCCGGCTCGGGCTGAAAAAGTCGGCGCTGGAGCCCGGGCCGGACTGGGTGCTCGACACGATGCAGGCCCGCGACGACGACCGGGTGTTCGTCGTCGGCGACGCAAACGGCAAGGAGCCGATCCTCCACGTCGCCAAGGAGCAGGGCTTTACCGCCGCCGAGAACATCCTCCGGCGCGAGCGCGGCGAACCGCTGAAAGCCTACGAGAACGTCACCCACCACGTCATCTTCTCGGGGCTGGGCGTCTACCCCTACGCCCGCGTCGGCATGACCGAACGCGAGGCCCGCGACGCCGGCTACGACGTCGCCGTCGCGAAACGGCGAGCCAGCGACGACGGCGTGTTCGCGGCCAAGGACGCCCCCGAGGGCGTCGCCAAGCTCGTCGTCGACCGCGAGACGGCGACGGTGCTGGGCTGGCAGGGGCTGCACTACCACGCCGACGTGATGGCCAAGACCATGCAGATCGTCGTCGAGATGGGTCTGGACGTGCGGGAGGTACCCGACCGCGCTTATCACCCGACGACGCCCGAGATCATCGACGGGCTGCTCCGGGACGCGAGCGACGAACTGGCCGAGTAGCGGGAGCGACCGTCGCGGTCGCTGTGAGGTGTGGCGGCTCTTTTCCCACCGTTCGATCCGCTCGCCCATCCGTCCGCGTCGGCGTGCGCTGGAGCGCGCGCCACAGCAGACGAATGGTGCGTGGCGCGTCTCTCCTGCCCTGTCCCGTCGTGCTTCGACACGACTCCCGACTCCGGGCTACCGCTCTCGCAGATCGACTTCGATCGGCTCGTCGGGCTGGAGGGTGATCTGCATCGAGAGGTCGAGCGGCGGCTCGGTGACCGGGTCGAACGCGAACCGGCTCGCGAGCGTCGCGAGCACGAGCTTGGCCTCCATGAGCGCGAATCGCATGCCGATGCAGTGGCGCGGACCGCCGCCGAAGGGGAAGTAGGCGTACTCCGGGAGCGACTCGCGGAACTCGTCGGTCCACCGCTCCGGGCGGAAGGCGTCGGGGTCGTCGTACCACCGGTCGTCGCGGTGGACGACCCACTGGGGCATCGAGATGGTCGACCCCTCGGGGATCCGGTAGCCGCCGAGGTCCACGTCGCGCGTGGGCTCGCGGAAGACGGTGTAGGCGGGCGGGTAGAGCCGCAGCGCCTCGTCGACCACCCTGTCCAGATAGTCCAGTTCGAACAGGTCGGTCGCGCCCGGTCGCTCGGCGTCGGCGGCGCTGCCATCGCCCCCGTCGCCGAGGACCGAATCGAGTTCCTCGTGCAGGCGGGCCTGTCGCTGCTGGTCGTTCGCCAGGAGCATGACCGCGTACGAGAGCGTGAGCGCGGTGGTCTCGTGACCGGCGAACAGGAAGGTAAAGAGGTGGTCGCGGATCTGCCGCTCGGAGAGGCCGCCGTCGCCGGATTCGCCGGTCCCGTCGTCCGGGTCGATGGAGAGCAGGATGGAGAGGAGGTCGTCGAACTCCTCGTCGCTGGCGCGGCGCTCGGCGACGATGTCGGCGATGGCGTCGTCGAACTGGGCGACGGCGCGGCGACAGCGGCGATTGGCGGGTGTGGGGACCCACAGCGGGACCAGCGCGGAGACGGAGCCGGCGTCGAAGCGGTCGGAGATGACCGCGGCGGCGTCGCGGATGGCCGACTCCCGGCCGCGGATGTCCACGTCGAGCAGCGTCTTCGCCAGGATCTCGAGGGTGAGCGTCCGCATCTCCTCGCTGACGGGGAGCGGGCCGGCCTCGGAGTCGCGCTCGGCCCACTCGGCGGCGCGCTCGTCGGCGAAGCGGGCCATCATGTCGGCGTAGGTCTCGACGCGGTCGCGGTAGAAGGAGGGCTGCAGCGCCGTGCGGTGGGCGCTCCAGGCCTCGCCCTCCATCAGGAACAGGCCGCCGTCGGCGATCTGGCCCAGCGCGTTGCGGATGATGGAGGCGCGGCGGTAGTCGGCGTCGTCGGTGACGAGCACCTGCTCGATGTCGGCGGGGTGTTTGAGCATGACGCCGTCGCTGGTGGCGACGCGGTAGGTGACCACGTCGTCCTCGTAGGCGGCGCAGCGCGCGTAGAAGGTGAGCGGGTCCCGGAGGAACTGAAGCGTGTTCCCGATCACCGGAACGCCGTCGGGCCCGGGCGGCCGGTCGCCGGCCGTGGACTCCCGGAGCGCTTCGGCGTCCGTCCCTCCGGTCCCGTCGGCGCCATCGTGTGTTGCCATCGAGTGGCTCTACGGGCTCCAGCGGCATCGTCCTTCGGCCGAGTACGCTCGACCCTGTAACTCCCCGTCGTCGGGGCCGACGCACACGACCGACAACGCAGTCCTTATGCGGGCCGTTCCAGTACATCCGGCGATGACAGTCATCGGGATCGTCGGACTGCCCGGGAGCGGGAAGAGCGAGGCGGCCGCGGTCGCGCGGGAGGCGGGCGTGCCCGTCGTCACGATGGGCGACGTGATCCGCCAGGCCTGCCGCGACCGCGGGTTCGACCCCGCGACCCACCACGGCGAGATGGCCCGGACGCTCCGCGAGGAGGGCGGCCCCGACGCCATCGCCCGGGAGTCGCTCCCGCTCATCGAGGATCGACTCGACGACGCCGACACCGTCGTCGTCGACGGCATCCGCTCGGACGTGGAGGTCGAGCGGTTCGTCGAGGCCTTCGGCGACGAGTTCACGCTCGTCGAGATCCACGCGCCCGACGAGCTGCGCGCCGAGCGCCTCGACCTGCGCGGCCGCGACGCCTCCGCCGAGGAGGGCGGCGAATCGATCGCCGAGCGCGACGAGCGCGAACTCGGCTTCGGAATGGGCGCGGCGATGGAGCGAGCGGACGTGACGATCGTCAACGACGCCAGTCTCGACGCCTTCCGGGCCGAGATCGAGCGCCTGCTCGCCGACGGTCCCGACGCGGTCGCGGACGACCGAGCGGACGGCGACACCGACGAATGACCACACGGGAGACACAGACATGAGCACCGTCTACAGCGTCGACGTACAGATCACCGCACCGGTCAACGACACCGAGGTGACCGACAGGGTCGCCGACGCCGTCACGAACCTCTTCCCCGGCGCCGAGGTCGACCACCAGCACGGGGAGATCGTCGCCACCGCCCACGACATGTCGGAGTTCTCCGAGTCGCTACACCGCCAGGAGATCCTCGACACCGCCCGCGGCGCCTTCTTCGAGGACCTGCGCGGCGACACCTTCTCGTTCGACCTGAAGAAGCAGGCCGCCTTCCAGGGCGTCGTCAACTTCGCCGTCGGCGACCCGAGCGAACTCGGCGACATCCACGTCCGCGTGCGAGTGAACGACCCCGACGCCGAGTCGTTCATCGACCACGTCGCCCCGCCGACGAAAGAAGGCAAGCCGATCGACCCCGACGAGTAACGCCCGATGGCGGCGATCTTCTTCGATGTGGACGGGACGCTGGTCCGCTGGCGCGGCGACTACGCCGACGTGCTGACCGACGCCTTCGAGCGAGCGGCGGGCACCCATCGCGGCGAGTGGCTCGACCACTACGACGAGCGCTTCTTCCACCACTTCGGGGCGTTCGCCGACGACCCCTATCGCCGAGCCTTCGCGGACGTGTGCGACGAACACGCCGTCGGCTGCGACCCGGAGGCCCTCGCCGAGGCGCTCGTCGCCGCGGAGTTCGACGCGGTCGAACCCGTTCCCGGCGTCGAGGCGGCGGTCGACGCCCTCGCCGACCGGCACACGCTCGGGATTTTGACCAACGGCGTGCCCGACGTGCAGTTCGGGAAGGTCGCCGAGATCGGCCTCCTCGACCGCTTCGACGCTCGCGTGGCCTCCCACGACCCCGAGATCGGCGCCACGAAGCCCGATAGCGACATCTACGAGGCGGCGAAGGCCCGGGTCGACGCCGAGCGGTACGTGATGGTCGGCGACGACCGCGAGCCCGACGTCGACGGCGCGCGCGAGCACGGCTTCGAGACGGTCCACGTCGACGCGACCGCCTCCGACCTCTCGGCGCCGGACTTCCGAACGCTCGCGACGCTGCTCTGACCTGTCCGTTCTCCCGCCCTCGCTGACGGCGATCAGTCGTCGTACCAGCTGACGAAGACGGCGATCCACTCGCCGAGTCCGCGCCGGCGGGTCACCCGCACCGACTCGACCCACTTGACCCACTGGAAGCCGCGGCGACCGGGCGCGACCAGCCTGATGGGGGCGCCGTGGCCGTGGCTGAGTCGCTCGCCGTCGACGTGGGTCGCCAGCAGGGCGTCGCCGGCCTCCTCGACCGGGAGGCTCCAGCGGTAGCCCGTCACCGAGCGGAACTGCACCCAGGCCGCCCCATCCTCGGGGTCGGCGGCGTCGAGCAGGTCGCCGACGCTGACGCCCCGCCAGTCGTGTTCGGAGTACCACTCGCTCGTGCAGTCCAGCAGCGCCCGGCGCTCGGCCGGATCGACCGTCGAGGTAGGGTCGTCCTCGGTGGTCACGTCGCCGTAGGACAGGTCCAGCGGTTCGCCAACCCTACCGTCGACCGTCAGCGACCACGCCTCCCGGTCGACGGGGTCGGGGTCGTCGGCGACCCAGGAGGTGACCGGGAAGCCGTTGCCCGAGTCGCTGCCCCGCTCGCGCGAGCCGGTGAACCGGCGCTCGGCCCCGGCGGTGTCGAGGACCCGATTGGCGACCTCCTGGGCCTGCCAGGCGACGGCGCCCGACCCGACGAGCGCCGCGTAGCGCAAGGCGTTGCGCCGGTCGGTCGCCGACTCCCGGGTCGGCAGCGCGAACCGCTGGCGCAGGTGGAGGAGCAGGAGGACGGGAACGACCAGGCCGAGCCCGATGTGGAGGTTGAGCAGGCCCCACGGACCGAGGTCGAGGTTCCCGCCGAACACCCACCAGATACCGGTCGCCAGCGCGGCGGTCGCGACGACGCCCAGTAGCACCGACAGCAGCCGCGTCGCGTCGAGGTCGCCCGGCCGGAGCCGGTGGCGCACCCGCCGGAGCTTCCAGGCCAGCAGGACCACCGTCGCCAGCCCCGCCACCGCGTGTACGTCGAACACCCAGGCGGCCGCCGGGCGACCGGAGACGAGGCTCACCGCACCCGTCGCGAGCAGGAGAACCACCGCGCCCAGCAGTGACGCGTCGACGACGCGCGGCGGCGGTTCGAACCGCGGGAACCGGCTCATCGGTCGGTGTTAGGACTCGACGGGCTTGACTGGCGGGGTCGACGTGTCGGGTCGACGCGGGAAGAGTCCTCGGCTCGGTCCGCGCGCCCGCCGAACGGCGGGCCTACTCCTCGAAGGCGGACTCGGCGCCGGGCGGCAGGTCCTCGGGGCGCATCACGACGTTGCCCCGGCCCACGTCGACCTTGACGATGGTGTCGTCGTCCTCCATCGCCGAGAGGACGCGGCTGACCTTCGACTTCGACCAGTCGGTCTCCTCGACGAGGTCGGCCTGGCGCATGCGGCCGTCGTGGTCGTCGAGCAGCGTGAACACGACCTCCTCGTCGGAGAGGAACTCCGTCGGCACCTCCTCGGTCGCGGCCGCTCCTTCGTCGGGAGCCCCGCCCCCGTCGCCGGTGACGCCCGCGGCGCTCGCCGCGCCGGGCGCGCCGGGACCGTCCCCCTCGTCGGGGTCCCCGGAGGTGCCGGTCCCGAACACCCCGCGGATCCGCGCGAGCGGCGCGCGGCCGGACCACGAGAGCAACGCGAGCACCGCGACCGCGGCGACGGACACGCCGGCCAGACCGGCGAGCGCGAGCGACAGTCGGTCGCCGACGGTGTCGACCTCCCTGGGGTCGGGGACGCCGTCGCCGTCCGTGTCGGGGTCGTTCGGGTCCGTCTCGTAGCGGTTGACTTCGGCGCCGTCTTCCAGACCGTCGCCGTCGGTGTCGGGATTGGTGGGGTTGGTGTCGTAGGTGTTGACCTCGGCGCCGTCGTCGAGACCGTCGTCGTCCGTGTCGGGGTTCGTGGGGTCGGTCTCGTAGCGGTCGACCTCGGCGCCGTCTTCGAGGCCGTCCTCGTCCGTGTCGACCTGGTTGGGGTCGGTGTCGTAGGTGTTGACTTCGAGGTTGTCGCCGAGGCCGTCACCGTCCGTGTCGGCCTCCAGGGGGTTCGTCTCGTACTCGTTGATCTCCGCGCCGTCGTCGAGGCCGTCGCCGTCCGTGTCGGGGTCGGTCGGGTCCGTCTCGTAGGTGTTGACCTCCTGTCCGTCGGGGACGCCGTCGCCGTCCGTGTCGGCCTTGTTGGGGTTGGTCCCGAGGTCCAGTTCGCGCGGGTCGGACAGGCCGTCGCCGTCCGTGTCGACCATGGTCGGGTCCGTCTCGTAGCGGTCGACCTCGGCGCCGTCTTCCAGGCCGTCGTCGTCCGTGTCGGCGTTCAGGGGCGAGGTCTCGTAGGTGTTGACCTCGGCGCCGTCGGTGAGGCCGTCGCCGTCCGTGTCGTTCGACCGCAGCGACGTGCCGAGCGACGCCTCGCGCTCGTTGGTGAGGCCGTCGCCGTCGAGGTCGCCGCCCCGCGCGAGGACCGTAACGGGGTAGGTCTCGGTGTCCAGCGGCTCCGAGGCGTTGGCCGCCGTCACCGAGGCGCGGAGCCGCTGCTCGCCGGTGAAGTTGGCCGGCCAGGAGCCGGCCCCGACGGTGACCGTCCGATTGGCGCCGGTCGGGACCGAGACGGGCTGACAGCCCAGTTCGCGGTCGACGCCGGCGAGAGCGACGCAGGCCGAACCGTTGGCGAGGCCGGCGTCGCTGGCGACGGTGATACCGAAGCGGTGGGCGCCGGACTGCCAGAGCCCGAGGTCGTCGCCGAGGCCGTCGATAGCGGCGTCGCCCTGGTAGCTCGCGTCCGTGATCCGGGCGTCCTGCTGTGAGGGGGGCGCCGCGCCGTCGACGGCCGTCGGGACGACGGGTGCGGCGGTACCGGCCAGTACGAGCACCGCGAAGATCCAGACGTGGACGTTCCGTACCATGGGGTCGTAGGCTGCGTGCCGCCGCCGCCGCGGCCGGACGCTCCCGGCTGTGCCACCGCACGCGCGGGTGCGGGAGTGTCACTCTTGTTGGGTTGCAGGCGTTAGGAACCTTACGCCCCCGGCTGAAGGGTATGGTGACCTTTCCGCGGTCAAGCTCCGCCTTCCGGACGGCCCGCCCGGCGACCGCGGCGGTAAGCTACCGTTAGGAGAGCCGCCCGGTCCCCGTCGCGGGGTCCGCGTCGCTCTCGGATGGCCCGTCGATCTCCCGGTCGTCCGCTCCGGGTCCGTCGGTGAGGCCTCCGAGGACCCGCGCCGCGGACTCGCCCCCGCCGTGGTCGGTCCACGGCTCGCTGACGGAGAGTTTCATCTCCTCGGAGAGGCGGACGATCCCCGAGCGCGGGTCGTACGCGAGGACGCCGAAGTCGTCGAGCTTCGCCAGGTGCGCGCACCCGAGACGCCGACGAACGCGGTCGACGAGGTCGTCGCCGGCCGCAGCCGGTCGCTCGCGACCGCGCCACCACCCGACGAGGTGCGCCGCAACCGCCTCCACCGACGACCGGCCGCCCGCCTCCTGCAAGTGATAGAGGATCGCCCGCCGCTCCCAGTCCGAGAAGACGTCGTGCATGGTCTGGATGCCCGTCGAGTCGAGCCGTCTGCGGTCCCGTGGTGCGTCCGCGCATGAGTGCGTGTTTGACATGGTTCGTGACGGGGCTCCGGGCCGGCGCCGCCGACGCCGGTCGCCCACCGCGCCCCGTGTCAGGTCGGACACTCGACAGTGCCAAAGAACCGCAAACACGTCCCGTCAGTTGCCGCGGTTCGTCCCCGTCCCGTCGCTTCGAAACCCCCGAAATCCCCTCACACAGGCCCGATTCACGTGAGCCGCCGGATGGAACGAAACGATCGAAACGGACGATCGAACGTCCGCAACGACCGAAACGGTCCGACTGCCGACCGTTTCGAGACGGGGGTCACACGCCGCGCGAGTCCGGCGGCTCGGCAGGTAGTGTCAATCGGCTCGGAAGATGGCGTCGGAAGCTCGCAGAACAGCGCGCGCTGACGGGGTCGACGGCCGCTACGCGACGAGCGCGGCGAGCAGGTCCGCGGCCAGCGCCTTCTCCAGGGGGTCGTTGGCGTTGCCGCAGTGGGGCGACTGGACGCAGGCCGGACAGCCCGACTCGCAGGGGCAGTCACGGAGCATCCCGAGGGTGCGCTCCATCAGGTCGACGACCGTCTCGTAGGCGCGCTCGGTCAGCCCGACGCCGCCGGGGTAGCCGTCGTAGACGAAGATCGTCGCGCAGTCGGTGTGGGGGTGCAGCGGCGTCGACAGCCCGCCCACGTCCCGGCGGTCACAGAGGAAGGACAGGGGGAACAGCGAGATCATCCCGTGCTCGGCGGCGTGGATCGCCCCCGGGAACGCGTCGGGGCCGTCGCCCGCGACCCGGATATCGGTCTCAACCGCCTCGGGGACCGTGAAGTAGAGCGCCTCCGTTTCGAGGGTGGTCTCGGGCAGGTCCAGCGACTCCTGCCCGATCGGCTCGCCGCTCTGTCGGTCGTAGCGCTCGAAACCCGTGATCTGCTTGCGCATGCTCACGTCGGCGAAGCGGACCGTCACGTCGTCGTGCGTCGGCAGGACCTGCTCGCGACGGTCCTCCTCCACGGTGATCGTCTTGTCGTGGAGCACCTGCGTGTAGTAGTCCGGACGCACGGGCGCCAGATCCGCCACGTCCGAACGCAGGTCCAGATCGACCACCTCGTAGTCCTGGCCCTGGTGGTGGTAGACGGCGCCCGGATGGGCGTCCCGGAGCGCGTCGGCGAACGAGAGCTGTGCGATCCGGTTGCCGTTGCGCCGGTCGCGCAGCTGGACCTCGCGGTCGCCGACGGTCCGCAGGCTCATCTCGTGCTGGGGGCTCCCCTCGCCCGAGTAGAGCCAGCGCAGGCCCGCGTCGGTCGACCGCCGGTCGAGGTCGCCCGCGTCGGTCAGGTCGGCGACGATATCGGGGAACCGGTCGCCGAAGTGGTCGTCATCGTCGGGTTTCAGCCACGTCTCGCGGGCGCCCGCGAGGACGTGGTCGGGCACGAGGTGTTCGTTCTCGGGGTTGGAGATCGCTTCCTCCGGTTCCTCGTCGAAGAAGTCCCGGGGGTGGGACATCAGGTACTGGTCGAGCTGGTCCTCGCCGGCGACCATCGCCACGAGCGACGGGTCGGTCCCCCGCCCCGCCCGGCCGCCCTGCTGGAACGCGGCCATCCGCGTGCCGGGGTAGCCGTCGAGCAGGACCGCGTCGAGGCCGCCGATGTCGACACCGAGTTCGAGCGCGTTCGTCGACCAGACCCCCCGCACCTCCCCGGAGTCGAGACCGTCCTCGATCTCGCCGCGACGCTCGTCGGTGAGCGCGGCCTGGTAGGCTTCGATCGACCGCGCGATGTCGTGTTCGCCGCGGTCGCGCAGGTCGCTCGCGCTGTCGGTCGCGTAGCGCTCGGCGACCTGCCGGGACTGCGTGAAGACGACCGTCTGGTGGCCCTTCGAGACGAGGTCGACGAACAGCCGCTTGGTCTCGACGTGGTTCGACCGCCGTCGGCCGCTCCCGAACCCCTCGCCGTCGCCGTACTCCGGCGGGTTCCAGCAGATCCAGTGGGTCGGCCCCGTCGCGCTGGTGTCCTCGGTCACGAGGTCGAACGAGTCGACCGGCTGGCCGGTCACCGTCGCCGCGTGGTCGACGGGGTTGCCGATCGTCGCCGAGCAGCAGACCCAGTCGGGGTCGGCGTCGAACCGCTCGCAGAGACGTTGCAGGCGGCGAAAGACGAGCGAGACGTGGCTACCGAACACGCCGCGGTACTCGTGGACCTCGTCGATGACCACGGTCTCCAGGCGCTCGAAGAACCAGTCCCACAGCCGGTGGCCGTGGGGCATGATCCCGTAGTGGAGCATATCGGGCGTCGTCAGCAGCACGGTGGGCTGGCGGTCGCGGATGGCCTCCTTCTCTTTGCGGTCCTGGCGGCCGGTGTACTGCGCGACGGAGACGCCAGAGGCGAAGCCCAGACCGTGCGCGAGGTCGGAGAGCGTCTCCTCCTGGTCGTTGATGAGCGCGACCTGCGGCGCGACGTAGAGCGTCGTCGCCCGCTCGTCGAGCGCCCGTTCGAAGGCGGGGACGGTGTAGCCGACCGACTTCCCGCTGGCCGTCGGCGTCGCGAGGACGACGTTGTCGCCCTCCCGGACGGCCGAGACGGCTCGTGCCTGGTGGTCGTACAGCCGCTCGATCCCCTCTGATTCGAGCGCACTCGCCAGTCGCGAGTCGAGATCCACGTCGGCGAAGGTGGCTTCGCGACCGGGCATCGTCCGCCGCTCGGTGATCTGGCCCTCGTAGTAGGGGCGGCCCTGCAGCCAGCGGATCGTCTCGTCCACGTTACCCTCACTCGGCGGCGACGGGGCAAATCGGTTGCGCCTCATGCGTTCCCGCGGTTGTGACTCGTCGCCATCGTTCGCTGGTCGCCCACGGGTGCGAAAAAAGTGCGGTCGAAGGTGCTGCTCCCGCTACCGCTCGATCACTCGTCCGTCCGGAGCTTGTTGCTCGCGAGGACGACCATCGAGAGGCCCATCATCGCGAAGAAGGGGACGGGGAACAGCGGCGACCGGGACATCGTCTCCAGCGCGGTGGCGTCGCCGGCGGGCGCGTTGCCCGCGCCGCTGTCGTCGGGCGTCGCGGTCGGCGTCGGCGTGTCGACGTCGGCGTTGTCGGGGAACGCCTTGGCGGCGCCGTCGTCGAGTTCACCCGCGGTGAACCGCAGGTCGGTCTGGCCCGCGGCGCAGGGCTCGCTCGCCGAGCGTGCGCCGGTCACTTCGCTCCCCTCGCCGGCCTCGATCTCCCCGGGGCTCCCGGAGACCTCGTAGAGGGCGCCGCCGGCCTGGTGGACGACCGAGACCGGAGCGGGGCCGCTCCCGCCCTCGTCGTACTCGGCCGCGACCGGCTCACCGGCGTCGTTCTCGGCGATGTCCGAGAAGATGATCACCCGCCGCTCGGTCTGGTCCGAGTCGAAACAGAACGCGAGGAAGCCGATCGTCTCCTCGGCGGGCTCCGGCGTCTGCGTCGGAGTCGCCGTCGGCGTCGGCGTCTCGGTGTCGTCGGGCGCCTCGCCGTCGTCCGGCGTGTCAGTTCCCGGCGGCGCCTCCGTGGGCGTCTCGGTGTCGTCCGGAGCCTCGGTTTCGTCCGGCGTGTCAGTTCCCGGTGGCGTCTCGGTGTCGTTCGGCGCGTCCGTCGGCGTTTCCGCCCCGGGCGGTGCTTCCGTCGGAGTGGCGGTCGGAGTCGCGGTTTCGTCGGCCGTCCCGGTGGCGGTCGGCGTGGCCGTCGCCGTCACGGTCGGCGTAGCCGTCTCGGTCGGCGTGACCGTCTCGGTGGCCGTCGCCGTTTCGGTCGCCGTCGGAGTTTCGGTCGGCGTGTCCGTCGCCGTCGGCGTGTCGGTCGGCTCGACGGCTTCGCAACCGCTGATGGCGACGTAGGCGGCGCCGGCGTCGGTGCGGTTCAGCGAGTCGTTCAGCGGCGCGCCGACGACCACGTCGGCGAAGCCGTCGCCGTCGAAGTCACCCGAGCCGACGGCGTACCCGGCGTAGTCCCCCGCGCCGGCGCCGACGAACGTCGTCGACGCCGCCGAGAGGTTCGCCTCGCTCGGGAGCGATTCGTCACCGGCGACCAGATACGCGGCGCCGGCGTTCGTCCCCGTCGAGTCGTTCAGCGGCGCGCCGACCAGTACGTCGGCGACGCCGTCGCAGGTCACGCCGTCGTCGCCGGTGTCGGCCACCGACCAGCCGGCCCGGTCGAAGGCCTCGGCGCCCGCCAGCCGCACGTCCGCGTCGGCGAGCGACGACTCGCCGTCGAGGTCGTCGTCACCGTAGACGACGTAGGCGGCGCCGGCGTTCGTCCGGTTCTGCGAGTCGTTGTACGGCGCGCCGACGACCACGTCGGCGTAGCCGTCGTCGTTCACGTCACCGGCGGCGGAGACGGCGTACCCCGCGCGGTCGCCCTCGGACTCGCCGACGAAGGTGGCGGTCGCGTCGGCGAGCGAGACCGTCCCCTCGCTGGAGCCGTTCGCGACGTACGCCGCGCCGGCGAAGGTGCGCCGCTCGTCCTCGTCGTCGTCACCGTCGGCGGCGCTGGCGTTGTACAGCGGCGCGCCGACGAGCACCTCGGCGACGCCGTCGTCGTTCACGTCGCCGGCCGGTGCGACCGACCAGCCGGCGTTGCTCCCCGCGCGTTCGCCGACGAACGTCGCCGTCGCGTCCGAGAGGTTCACGTCGCCGTCGGCGACGGACTCGCCGTCGACGACGTAGGCGGCGCCGGTGTCGTTGCCGTCGTCGGTGTCGACCCCCGGCGCGCCGACGAGCACGGCACTCGCGTTGGCGTTCGCGTTGTCGTCGGCGTCGTCGCTCGTGTTCGTTCGTTCGAGCGCCGACACGTCGTAGCCGGCGAAGGCGTTGGCCTCGGCGCCGGTCAGCACCGCGTCGGCCTCGGAGAGGTTCATCGTCGCCGGCATCGACTCGTCGCCGTAGACGACGTAGGCGGCGCCCGCGTTGACCGCGGTGCTGTCGTTGTACGGCGCGCCGACGACCACGTCGGCGTAGCCGTCGTCGTTCACGTCACCGGCGGTCGACACGGACCACCCCGCCAGGTCGTTGTTGTCGGCACCGCGCAGTACCACGTCGGCCTGGCTGAGGTTCACCGACGACTCGTTGGCCGGGCCGTAGACGATGTAGGCCGCGCCCGTGTTCGGCCCGGCCGACCCGTTGCGCGGCGCCCCGACGATCAGGTCGTCGACGCCGTCGCCGTTCACGTCGCCGGCCGACGCGACCGACCAGCCGGCCGTGTCGTTGGCCGCCCCGCCGCGGAGGGTCGCGTTCGCGGCGGAGAGGTTCACCGTCTCCGGATAGGCGTCGGGCGATTCCTGGACCGCTCCGGCGGCCGGGTCACCGTCCGACTGACCGGGAACGAGCGCCGCCGCGCCGACGGCGACGGTGCTCGCGAGCAACACCACGACGATCGCGACTACGAGGGCTCTCCCCCGTGTCGATTCGGGACCGAGTACTGAGTCGAGCATTCCACCGGAGTCACGGCCACCGCGGTCGTTGTTATTCAGCGGCCACTGCGAGTAACCCCGTCCCGGCCTCCGGACAACGCCGCGTTACCTCCGCCGCGGGCGGACGCGACGACCGCGCTCGCGTCGACAGCCGTCGGAAACCGAACCATTGCTCGGCAGGAGACGGGCGCGATCGCCCGACGCGACGGTAGGCCGATTCAGTGTCCGGAAAGTCGATATTTGTCGGTGCCGTCCGGCGGTTTCGGAACCGGCGACCGCCGGCGAGCCGCCGTCGACCGCGTCCGACAACCTCGACTTTGTCCCGCGCCCCGCGGGACGTGTCAGCCCTATCGACGTACGGCCCCGGGCCGGCGGCCGGCGGGAGCGCACTGCGACTCGGTCGGCGCCCGGCGGACACTTACCTTCCGTCCGTCCGACGGGTCGGACATGGGTTATCACGTCGTTGACCCCGACGAACTGGAACCGGAGCCCGACCGGCCGTCCGAGATGCGGTACGTCAGCGAGGCCGCGGGGATGGAGCGGCTGGGGCTGCGGACCTACACCGTCGAACCGGGCGAGGAGATCCCCCTCTCGGGCATGCACTACCACGACGAACAGGAGGAGGCCTTCTACGTGCTATCGGGAACGCTCGGCGTCGAGACGCCCGAGGAGACGTATCGCGTCGAGGCCGGCCAGTTCTTCGTCGCCGAACCGGGGAGCCCCCATCGGGCCCACGTCGCGGACGGGGCGGACGGGGCAGCCCGCGTGATCGGCATCGGCGCGCCGCCGGTCAACGACGGGCACGCCTACGACGGCTGAGCGATCCGAGTGGAGCGTGCCCAGCGACGACGGTCGGTACGAGTGGTGTCGGTAGCGGTGTGGCAGTTGCGGTGGCGCGTGCTGTCGAGCGCGCCCGCCTCGTGGCGGGCCGCTCGAAACAGTTGCGCGAGGTCTGCGAGAGCTGTGCTCTCGCCCGATCCTGAAAACCGGAGATTTTCGGAGACAGCGACCGCGAACACGGAGAGGGCGCTCACCGCTCACTGCCGGCTGCGGTAATCACGACGGAGACGACGGGAGAGACCGACATAGCGAGACCGAGACCTCGAAGTCCGGATACGTCGCCTCGAAAAGTGTTTGAGGCGTCGGTGACAAGTCGGGGTATGCTCCGGTACGTGGGGTTGCTGTTGCTGGTGCCGCTGCTGGACTCGCTGTTCCTCGTCTTCGTCGCGACCCAGATCGGCGCCCCGCTGACGATCCTGCTCGTCGTCCTGACCGCCCTCCTGGGACTGCTGCTCGTCCGCGCCGAGAGCCGCCACACGATCCGCAAGATACAGCAGAAGCTCGCCGTCGGCGAACTCCCGACGAACGAACTGCTCGACGGCGCCTTCCTGCTCGTCGCCGGCGCGCTGACGCTCACGCCCGGCCTGGTGACGGACGCCATCGGCATCCTGCTGCTCGTCCCGTTCACCCGCGCACCCGTTCGCTGGTTCGTCCGCGAGAAGATACTCGTCCCCTACATGGACAAGAAAAGCGGCGGGTTCGCCACGGGGAACGTCTACATCGGCGGCCTCCCGTTCGGCGGCGACGGCGGTCCCGACTTCGGCGGACAGGGCCCGAACGTCGGGGGTCAGGGCCCCGGCCCCGCTGGTCCTTCCGACGGCGACGCCTACGACCTCGACGAGGACGCCTACGACATCGACTTCGAGGACGGCGACCGCGACGACCGCCGCGGGTTCGACTGAGCAGTGACCGCCGCCTCGACGGACCACCCTGTGGGACGGTACCACAGAACCGCCACACGGCGGGGCTATCGAGGCCGAAGGGTAACTGTTAAAGTCCCCCATCGGGAACGTATGGATGCGTTCAGCACGGGCCAATAGCTCAGTTAGGTTGAGCGCTCGGCTGATAACCGGGAGGTCCGCGGTTCAAATCCGCGTTGGCCCACTCAGTTTCTCCACGCTCGGTAGCCGACAGAGAGCTGTCGGCTTCCAGTGTAGTGCCCGAATCGACGGCGAACCGTCGGCAGAAAGTGACTGTCGCGGTCAGGCGCCGGGGCCCTCGGCGGTGTAGACGACCGACGACGACTCGTCGTGCGGCGAGCGATACACCAGCGTCAGCTCGTAGTCGCGGTCGACGGGGACGTTGATCGAATCTTCGGTGACGAGTCGGCTCTCCGCGCCGGAGGTTCGGTCGGCGGGCCAGAACCCGGTCTCGTTGACGTGGAGCCGCACGGTTCGGCCGTCCTCGTAGAACTCGTCCTGTACGTCCAGCGAGTCCGACGACTGCAGGTTCCCGTGAGCGGTGTCGGAGGCGTTGAAGCCCGACCCGCGGACGTACAGCGCGTCGAAGGCGATCGAGTCGCCGCCCTGGTGAGCGATCGTCGCGTAGCCCGACCCGGCGTGGTCGGGGACCGACGTGTACTCGTCTTCGAAGCTCGTCGTCGGTGTCTGCGGCCCGGTCTGGTTCCCGTACCCGAGGACGAGCGACGCGATGACGGCCGACAGGATCACCGTGATCGCGACCATCAGGATGACGCCGATGACCGGCGACACCGCGTCGTCGTCCGAGAGAAGCCCGTTGATGTGCATGTATCCACCAGCACCCGCGCCGTTGCGCAGTGCTATCGGGATACTTCTCGGTTACGTACATAAGTCCACGACGCCGTTTTCGCGCGTACCGGCCGCTCAGGCGACATTTATCGCGTTCAAGCGGGGCTTGGAGTTCCGTAGCGACGGGACGGGCGGTTCTCGATAGTGAGAGCCGTGGCTACGCGGTGTGATAAAACGGAAAGAGAGTGACCCGAATTAGGCGTCGGGGCCTTCCTGCTCGTTCAGGGTCGAGGAGGTGTCGCCCTCCTGAGCCTGGTAGACGACGCTGACTTCGTAGTCCGAGCTGACGTAGGCGTTCGCACGGTCGCCCGAGACGATGGCACTGTCGTCGCCGCTCTTGGTGCCGTTCCAGAGGCCGGTGTCGACGTGATCAATCTGGCTACCGCCGTTGCTGACGATGTAGTCCTCCAAGTCCGCACCCACAGCAGCCGACCCTTCAAACGGATCTCCTGGAGCATAGTGCTCCCCACTCGAATTGAATCCGCTCCCACGCACGTACAGTTCCTGATCCGAGATGGAGTCACCACCGTCGTGAGAGATGCTCAGAACGCCCCAGTTGCTGCTGTCACTTCCGGAGTTCTCGTCGATCTGCTCGTAGTCGAAGCCGATGGTTGCAGTCGGTGCGCCCTGCTGTGCCTGATTCCCGAGACCGAGGACGAACGACGCGATGACGGCCGCGAGGATGACCGTGATCGCGACCATCAGGATGACGCCGATAACCGGCGACACCGCGTCGTCGTCGTCGAAGAGTTGCTTGATGTCCATGTGTATTCACCGCATCTCTTCTGGCGCGCTGACACGCACACCCCTGCGAGATGCTACCCGAGTAATCCCGGCTTACCCACATAAACCCGGGGTTGCGTTTTCCCCAGACCGCCCGTTCAACCGGAGGTTTCGCCGTTCAAGCCCGGGTTGAACGGCAGTAACGAACTCTGAAAACGGCCTCGAAAACCGCTAAAACTGCCGACATAGCTATTTAGCGACCATTCTCGCGCGAAGTATTCGATGGCTAACTGGAAACGGGTGCTATCCGGTTCGGGCCGCGCCATGCCCGCCGCGGTAGCCAGTCCCGAACGCGCGCAGTCCCCTGCTCGGTCGGGTGGCGGTAGCGCGACCATATCCGCGCGGGCGACTCGCCGACCGCGGCCGCTCGCTCGTGTGGTAGTGGTCGACACATATTTGTAATGGAAGACGGTATCTGGCCCCATGGCTCGAACACGTCGTGCAGTCCTGGCAATGGGTGCAGCAAGTCTCTCGGCGCTCGCAGGGTGTGGAAACGGCGGCGGTGGAGGCGGCGGCGGTGGGGGCGGTGGCGGGGGCGGCGGTGGCGGCGGGGGCGGCGGCGGTAACTCGGGTCCGTTCCCGGAGAACACCGACGTTACCGATATCTTCGAGGAGATCGAGGAGACCATCGAGATCCCCGCGGGGGAACACAAGGCGTACGAACTCTCCTTCCCGAACGGCGGCGCCCTCAAGTACAACTTCACCGTTACGAGCGGCCCGGCGATCGACGTGCTGATGATCCGCGACGGCGAGTTCAGCTACTTCGAGCAGGGACACCAGGTCAACTACAACTCCGCGCACACGGTTCAGGAGAACATGGAGGGGTCCTCGTCGGCCGGGATCAGCGAGGGGACGTACTTCCTCACCTTCGACAACTCCGAGATGGGGCGTGCCCAGCCGCCGACGCCCGAACCGACGCCGACGGCGACCCCTGAACCGACCGATTCGGCGGGCGGGGACTCGACGGAGTCGGAGTCGACCGACTCGATGAGCGGCGAGTCGGAGTCGACCGACTCCTCCGGCGGCGCGAGCGGCGCGACTGCCACAGTCGAACTGTCGATCACCGCCGGCCAGTAACGCGACCGACACTACCCGGGTACGGACGGGTTCGATCCGCGCCCAGAGCCCAAATACTCAAAACACTTCACTCCCGAGTGTAAACCGACAACTCATGCCCACCGTCGAAGTATCACTTCCGGAGGACGTATTCACGAAGCTCGAACGCATGACCGAGGAGGAGTTCGTCAGCCGCGAGGCCGCCGTCGAGGAACTGCTCTCGATGGGGCTGGACGCCTACACCCGCGACACCGGCGAGGAGGTCGCCGAGACCGACATGGCCGACGAGTTCGCCGACGACATGTGGGACACCGCCGAGGACCCTGGGATGCGCGAAGAGGACGACGACTTCTCGTTCTGAGGGCCGTGCCGGGGTCGCTCCCACCGGCCGGGCCCGATCGTCCGCGCCCGGTTCGACTACCAGCGGGACTCGGGTGCCCTCCCGCGGATCGACCCCTCGCTCGCGGGCCGTCTTCGAAACCTTCAATTATCCCTGTCCTCAACTCGAGAGTGTAGCAGGCAAGCGCGGGTTGGTGGTCTAGGTTGGTTATGACACCTCCTTGACATGGAGGAGGCCGGCGGTTCAAATCCGCCCCAACCCATTTCTTACAGGGCCGGTCGGTGAGTTGTTACTGTGCTTTCATAGCCGCCCGCTCGGATGGCACGAGAGATCCGGTCCTGTGAACGCAGTACAGCAAACGACGAACACGCGCTGGATGCTCCAAGCCCGTCCCGGCTATCCCTTTCTGAGAGAGCTTCGACCTGACGAGGGTTCGTCTGGAACCATGCTCGAAACCGAGCACTGAGAGCGTCTCTGGTCCGTTCACAGTTCAGTGTTTCCGTCGACCCTCGATCCCCCGGGGGTCGATGGAGACGGAGTCACGACTGGTCGGTGTCAGAGTCCGTCGAAAGAATTGTCGAGGGGTGAACTCGGAGAGTCGGGTCGCGTGGTTAGCTCGCGGAGATGACGTCGTCGATGCGGACGATCATCGTCGCGGCCTCGGCGGCGGACTCGACGGCCTCGTCCTTGACGGCGACGGGGTCGAGAACGCCCAGTTCGACGGGGTCGTCGATGACGCCGGTCTGGCCCTCGGAGATGATGCCGGCGATGCCCTCGCTCTCGTACTCGGCGCGGAGGTCGACGAGCGCGTCGATGGGGTCCATACCCGTGTTCTCGGCGAGCGTGCGCGGGAGCACGTCGACGGCGTCGGCGAAGGCCTCGACGGCGAGCTGCTTGCGGCCCTCGACGCTGGCGGCCTCGCTGCGGATGTGGTCGGCGACGGCGATCTCGGTGGCGCCGGCGCCGGGGACGACGCCGCCCTTGTCGAGGGCGGCCGTCACGACGTCGAGCGCGTCGCCGAGGACGCGTTCGAGCTCGTCGGTGACGTGCTCGGTGCCGCCGCGGGCGAAGACGGTGACCGACTGGCCGGCCGCGCCGTCCTCAACGAAGGTGACGTAGTCGTCACCGAACTTCTCGACGCTGATGGAGCCGGCGGAGCCGATGTCGTCGGCTTCGAGCTCCTTGACGCCGGCGGCCCGCGAGAGGCCGGTCGCGTGGGCGAGCTCCTCGCCCTCGTCGTCGCCGACTTCGAAGGCGGCGACGCCGTTCTTCGCGAGGATGGCGGCGACCTGGTCGGCCACGTCGCCGTCGACGAACAGCACGTCGACGCCGAGGTCGAGCACGTGCTCGGCGTAGCCGCGGAGCTCGTTCTCCTCGGCCTCGATGGCGGTGTTGAGGTCGTCGACGCTGGAGACGTTGTACTCGGCGTCGATGGAGGCCTCCTGGACCTCGATGTCGTCGTTGACGAAGGCGATCTGCGGGTCCTCGAAGCTAGTCGGCATGTTGTCGTGGACCGGCTCCTCGTCGACGAGGACGCCGTCGACCAGGCGCGTGGCCGAGGAGGACGAGCCCGTCTGCGTGTAGACGGTGATGTTGTCGCGGACGACGCCGCTGTCGCCGTCGACACGGCGGACGGCGTCGACGACGGTCTCGGCGAGGCGCTCGGCGGAGACGTCGCCGGTGCCCTTGCCCGTCATCGACGAGCGGGCGACGGTCTCCAGCAGGTCGTCGTCGAGCTCCTCGTCGAGCTTGATCTCGTCGATGGCCTCGTGGGCCATCGAGAGCGCGGCGTAGTACCCCTCGACGATGGTCGTCGGGTGGACGTCGTCGTCGAGCAGGTCCTCGGCCTGGCTGAGGAGCTCGCCGGCGAGCACCGCGGCGGTGGTCGTGCCGTCGCCGACCTCGGTCTCCTGGGTCTCGGCGACCTCGGAGATCATCTGCGCGGCCGGGTGCTCGATGTCCATCTCGTCCAGGATGGTCGCGCCGTCGTTCGTGATGACGACGTCGCCGCTGTCGGAGACGAGCATCTTGTCCATGCCGCGCGGACCGAGTGTGGTCCGTACGGACTCGCTGACGGCCTTCCCGGCCGTGATGTTGGAGCTCTGGGCGTCCTTCCCTTGCGTGCGTTCACTGTCCTCGTTGAGGATGAACATCGGCTGTCCACCCATGCGTCGCTGGCCAGATGACATGGTTGAGGTTCATCTATTCATCGTTAGCGGTTCTATATAAAACTTTCCAAGCCACCCCCGCAACCACCGCCAGCGGTGTGTGAGGGGTCACCATTCGTTCGTCCGGGAAGCGTTTAAATAGGATGAGTCGGCGCGGGGTTTGGTCGTCGGATCGAGGCGTGGGAAGTCGGTGAGGGCGGTGCGGTCGGCGCGTGCTGTCGAGCGTGTCCGCCACTCGGCGGACCGCTCGAAACAGTCGCGCGAGGGATTCGCGACTCCTGTGTCGCGAATCGGCTGGGGAGGCTCGTGGTCGTCTGCGGTGCTGTGCGGGGGCGGTCGCTGTTGCGGTCGCGGTGCTGTGCGGTCCCTGGTGTCCGCGCGACAGCGTTCGCGCGGGCTCGGGAGAGCTTGCTCTCCCGGTGGACTGAAAGGGCGAGACGCGCTCGCGCCGGGCGTCGCCTGCGCGGGCTCTATCCGCGCGGTGCGAGGCGCGCAGCGCCTCGAAGCGAACGGCTCTGCCGTGAGCGGGCGGTGCCGAGAGCGCGGATATCCCGCGCAGCGACCGCGAGCGCGGCGAGGGCTTTCAACGCCTGTTCTCAGGAGCGGTGATCACTTCAACTAACGAGCGCGGCGAGAGCTTTCATCGGCTGCCGTCTCCGTCGGACGTAGTCACTCCGAGCGAGCGGTCCCGGTCGTGAACGCACAGAAGAACTACAATGAACGGTCGAATCACGCCATCCGTGTCCGGCCGGCGCCTCCCGTCCTGGGTGTCCGAGACCAACGAGCGACACAGCCGTCGGCTCTGGAACGCCACGATCTGCGCGGCGGTCGCCATCTGGCTGGTGCGGAGCGCGACCGTCTTACCCATGTTCCGGCTGGGACCGCAAATTCCGCTCGTCGTGGTCCCGGGGTCGTTCCCCGTCGAGGGACTTGCGGCCCTCGCGATCGGTCTGGTCGTCGGCTACTACGGATTCGGGCTGGCGAGCTGTATCGGGGTCAACTTCGTCCTCGTCGCGGCGTACGTCGTTCCGCACTCCCGTCCGGGGATATTCGCGGGTCATATGTGGGTACTCGTCGGGGTCTACCTGCTTCTCGCCGGCGTCTACGCGTGCCTCTCGGGAACGGTCGGGTTCGGTCTCGGAAGACTCGCCAGACGGCTCACGGGCTGACCCGACCGCGGCGGGTCCGAACGCCGACCCGACCGTTCGCCCGTTCGCTCCGACAACCGTTTCAACCACCTCCACACATGATAGGGTGAATGCTGGAGCTGGAGCACGGGTTCCGGGTGGTCGACGTACACGCGCGGCTGGAGCCGGACGAGGACCGCTGCCAGCGCGAGGGGCTGGGCGACCCCGAACGGCTGGAGCGGGAGATGCACCAGGCCGGCGTCGTCCGGTCGCTGGTGTTCCCGAGCGCGCGCGACGGCAACTACCTGCCGGCGAACAACGCCGTCGCGCGGATGAGCGTCGGCCGGCCGTTCGTCGCCGTCGCCCGGATCAACGGCGCCCGCGACCCCGCCGACACGACCGCGGCGAAACTCCGGAACCTCACCGCCCGCCGCGGGGACCACCACACCTCTCCCGAGGATGTCGAGCAGTACGCCTATGACGACCGCTTCGTCGGCTTCAAACTCCACCCCGCGCGCGACGGCCTCCCCGACGAGGAGGTGCTGGCGGGGCTGGCCGACGTGGGCCTGCCCACCGTCGTCCACGGCGGGCGCGAGTTCCCGCCGGAGGCCGTCGAGGCCACCCTCCTCGAATACGACTTCCCGGTCGTCCTCGCCCACTTCGGCGGCCACCCGCTCGACCGTGAGCTGATGGAGCGCAGCATCGACCTGCTCGATCACTCCTCGTCGCTGTATCTGGACACGAGCTTCGTCCGCTACCGCGACCCGCTGGAGCGAGCGATCATGGAACATCCCGACCGGGTCTGTTTCGGCAGCGGGTCGCCGGCCGCCCACCCCAACGTCGCGGTCATGGAAGTGCTCACCCTCGACGTGCCCGAGGACGCCATGACCAAGGTCTTCTCGAACAACCCCGGCCGCGTCTTCGACGCGCTCGCGCCCGCCGGCGACGGGTGACCGCCGCGGTCGGTCCCCTCCCCGCGACCGCTGTCACCGATCCGACACGCACAAGCCCCCCGACTGCGCACCGGTGAGCGTGACCGACCGAAGCAGGGAGGCGTCGGCGGTGTTCGCGACCGGTGCGCTCCTCGGGGTCGCGATACTGGTCAACTACGCCGTCAACCGGCCCGGGACGTTCGGGCTCAACTACCGCGTCTACCACGTCGCCGCCGAGGCCGCGCTGGCGGGTCGGGACTTCTACGCCGTCACGCCCGCCGACAGCGGCTATCACTACGTCTATCCGCCCGCCACCGTCCTCGCCTTCCTCCCCTCGGCCCTCGCCGAGAGCTGGGTCCCGGGCTTCCTCGCCATGACGGCCGTCTCCGTCGCCGCCAGCGCCGTCGCCGCGCGACTGCTCGCGGGGTACGTCGAGTCGCTGGGCTACGTCGTGAGCCGCCTCGAACGCGCGCTCCTGTTCGCGTTCCTGCTCGCCTCGGCCGCATCGGCCCCGTCGCTGGGCTACGGCCAGGTGAACCACGCGCTCGCCCTCGCCCTGGTCGCCGGGTTCGTCTGGCTCGCTCGCGGCCGGGAGGCCAGAGCGGGCGTCGCGCTCGCGGTCCCCGCGTTCGTGAAAGTGTTCCCCGCAGTCGTCGGCCTGTGGTTGCTCCGCCGGCGCGCGTGGCGCGCCATCGCGGCCGCGGTCGGGACCGCCGCGAGCCTGTTCGGCCTGGGACTGCTCGTCTTCGGGGTCGACACCACCCGAACGTACGTCACCGCCGCCCTGCTTCCCCAGCGGGAGACGGCCGACTTCGTGGGCGGACTCGCGCCCGGCAAGAGCTTCGTGACGCTCCGTCGGCCGCTATCGGTGCTGTTCCCGAACGTCGACCCGGTCTGGTACGCCGTCGGCGCGGCGGCGCTGCTGGCGCCCGTCCTCGCCGCGCTGTACTACCGCCCGCGGACCGTCACCGACCGCCACGTCGCCGTCCACGGGACGCTCGTCGCGATGGTCCTCGCCTTCCCGTCGCTGCTTTTGTACTACGCCTACACCGCGTTCTCGCTCGTGGTCCTCCTGTACGACCTCCCCGCGGGTCGCGGCCGGCAGCTGTTCGTCGCCGGCGCCCTGCTGGCCAACGTCTCGCTGTCGTACGGCAACCTCCGGGAGACCGTCCGGGCGCTCCCGCTCGGCCCCGCGACCGCGCAGGCGATACTGGACGCCGCGCTCCCGGTGCTCCGCCTCGGGACGCCGGTGCTGTGGGGGAGCCTGCTCACCCTCGCCGGCTGTCTCGTCTACCGCGTCGAGTCCGGCGCGCTGTCGGTCCCCGCGCCGCTCCGCGCGGTCCTCGACACCGAGTAGCCCCGGTCGCTCACGCCCGCTCGCCCCACGCGAGTCCCAGGTAACCCAGGCCGAACTCGTCGAATCCGTGGGGAGCGCAGTTCGAGTAGACGGCGTCGCGGGCGGTCGCCACCCGTCGCTCCAGGCTCTCGGCGGGGGAGACGCGCCCGTCGCCGGGCGCGGCCAGCCGCACGAACGCCCGGAAGGCCAGGTTCAGCGGGACGGCTGCCCGCCGCTCGGAGCGGCCGGCGTTCAACAGGGCGATCCGGCCGCCCGACTCCAGCGTCTCGATCCACCGCTCGACGGCCGGGCGCGGGTCGTCGAACATCCCGACGACGAACGTCGCCAGCACGGCGTCGACGGGGCCGTCGACCGGCGGCCGCCGCGCGTCGGCCTGCACGAGGTGGACGTTCTCCCAGCCCGCGCGGTCGACGCGCTCGCTCGCCCGCCGGAGCATCCCGCGGGTCACGTCGACGCCGACGACCGTCCCCTCGGGGCCGACGCGCTCGCGCAACTGGGCGAAGTTCGCGCCGGTGCCACACCCCATCTCGACGACGGTGTCGCCGGCTTCGAGCCCGAGCCGGTCGGCCGCCCGGTCGCGCCAGGAGTCGACACCCGGCGCGGTCGCCAGCCAGTCGTAGGCGTTGGCCCACCGGCCGTAGAACGCCTGCGTCGCCCGGGTGTCGTTGGCCATTACAGTTCCCTGACCGTGCGGGCGGCGGTCGGACCGTCCGCCCCCAGCACGTAGACGATCGGTTCGACGCCGAACCCGCCGGTCTGGTAGAGCACGTCGGCGTCGGGCGACTCGGCGAGCGCGTCGGCGACGGCCTCGGTCAGGTCGCGCTCGGCGTCGAACTCGACGGCGGTGTAGCCCGCGTCGGTCAGCGTCTCGACGATGGCGGGGTCGTAGCGGACGTTGAGGGCGGCACGGGCGTCGCTCCCGCCGGCTCGCGCCGCGAGCAACACGCTCGCGACGTGCTCGCTGACGCCGAACTCCGGGTCGCCCGGGACCGCGGTCGTCCCCTCCAGGTCGAGGATGCGGCCCGGCACCGCGGCCACGTCCTCGATGTCCTCCGCCTCCGGGAGGCACTCGACGAGGTTCGACCCGACGGCGGGCACCAGCTCTGGGAAGTCGTCGGTGTTCTCCAGGATGCGCACGCCCCGGCGCAGCGAGGCCAGCACCTGCTCGGCCGCTCGCACCGTGCTCTCGGGGTCGTGGATGGCGAAGCGGTCGTCGCCGTACTCGGCGAGGCCGGGCATCTCCGCCTCGTGGAGCTGGGCGAGCAGGTCGCCCTGCTCCAGTCGCCGGACGAACACCTCCGTCTCGACGAGCGCCTGGACCGGGCTCATCTCGCCGCTGGCGAGCCCCTCGGCGAGCCGTTCGACGAGTTCGCGCAGCCGGCGGTCCGAGAGGAGTCGGTCGTTGCGCTCGACCTCGCCGTGGACGTACTTCGAGACGGCGCTCTGGCTGATACCCAGCAGCTCCGCGACCTCGCTCTGGGTCAGTCCGCGCTCGCGCAGCGCCTCGGCGAGCATCGAGCGAAAGGTCGGCAGAAACTCGTCGACGACGACCTCCTCGACGAATTTCATCGGCCGGTCACCTCGGTCGTCACCGCCGCGGGTCTCCCCGTCGGGACGCTCATCTCACTGGTCCCCGCCGAATTCTCTGTCGCCCTGGATCTTCGAGGCCTGCGGGCCGGACTGGTCTTGGTACTTGGAGCCGCGTTCCTCGCCGTATGGGCGGTCTGCGGGCGTCTTCAGCTCCGTGAACGTCAGCTGGGAGATGCGCATCCCCGGGGTGAGCGCCACGGGAGCGGTCCCGAGATTCGAGAGTTCGAGCGTGATCTGGCCCTTGTAACCGGGGTCGCACAGGCCCGCGGTCGCGTGGACGACGATAGCGAGCCGACCCAGCGAGGAGCGCCCCTCGACGTGGGCGATGAGGTCGTCGGGGATCTCGACGCGCTCGTGAGTCGTGCCGAGGACGAAGTCGCCGGGGTGGAGGATGAACTCGCCGTCTTCGTCGACGACGGTCTCCTCGACGTACTCGTCGACCTCGCGCTCGCTCGTCGGGTGGATACAGGGGATGTTGGCGTGCTGGAACTCCAGGAACTCCCGGCCCAGCCGCAGGTCGACGCTGGCCGGCTGGATCTGGATGTCCGGGTCGTCGAGCGGTTCGACCACCAGATCCCCCTCTTCCAGGCGTCGCAGAATATCGGCGTCCGACAGTATCATACAGACGTCTCTCCCCGCTCGCGGTAAAACATCACGATTGTCGGCGGTGGGCGCTCGGAGCGTCCGACGGCAACCCGGGGTCGGAGCTACACCGGGTTGAGCGCACCGACTCGCTCGGGCCACTCGGTCAGCGAGACGTAGTAGCCGGCGAACAGGGTGTAGACGACGACGGCGGGGCCGAGGAAGTTGCGCCAGCCGGCCACCCAGATGCCCATCGCGGTGACGACGACCGCGACCAGCGGCGTCCCCCACAGCGCGAGCAGGTCCCACTCCTCCCGGCGTATCACCGCGTGGACCCCCAGCGCGGCGAGGATCGTCAGGGGCGTGAGCGTCAGGGCGGCCTTCAGCGCGTGGCTCGACGACCAGCCGGGCATCACCGGCGAGAAGAACCACAGCCCGCGCAGCGTCGCGATGGCGGCCGCGTGGTGAGCGTTGGCGACGAAGAAGTCCAGCACGCCGCTGGCGGCGGCCGGGTCGTAGCCGTAGACGACGCGCTCGGGCGTGACGATGATCCCCTCGCGCCAGTGGTACAGCATCGACCCCTTCGCCCAGCCGAACTGCAGGCGATAGGCGATCGCTGCGGCGAGCGCGCCGACGATGCCGAGGTTCACCTTCGCCGGGAAGCCGAGATTGAGCCGGTGGTCGCTGGTCGCCGGCAGCAGGTCGTAGAGCAGGTACGCGCCGACGATCGGCAGCCCGTTCGGGCGGACCAGCGCGACGAGGCCCAGCGACCCGAGCGCGAGCAGGCGGTTGCGGGTCGTCGGCGTCGTGTGGTAGTGCGCCAGGCGCCACAGCGCGAGCGCGAGCGCGAACGTGAGCACGAACTCCGACTGCGGACGGACCACCCACCGGTACACCTCCCACTGGAGGGCGAGCGCGACGCCGGCGACGATGCCCGCCGACCGACCGGCCAGGTGGCGACCGGTGGCGTAGACGAGGACGCAGGCGAGCGCCGAGAGCACGACCTGAACGCCGACCCAGCCGTGGACCCACTCGCCGGTCGCTTTCAGCCAGCCGCAGTAGGGCAGCCAGTAGCCGGAGTAGGCGAGCGCGCGCGTCCCGAACAGGGTCCCGGCGGAGAACTCGTTGCACCACGTCACGTAGCGGGTCGCGTCGCGGACGACGTGGGTGCCCGTGCGGGCCCACACCCAGCCCCGGAGGGCGAGTGCGATCAGGAAGATGACGGCGGCGTCGCGCGCACCCGCGTCGTCGGGGAAGGGCGCCGAGAGGGCGTCGCGGACGCTGGAGCGGCGGAGGACCATCGATAGCGTGGCTGACACCTCCCTCCTTTGAAAAGGTTCTTCATGCTATCGCAGCGTCCGGCGGGGTGAACGGGCGGTCGCGGCGGGACGCTGCGGTCACGGCGGCGACGGACACCGACAGCGCCGGCGTTATCGGTCGACGGGCTCGTAGACGAACCGCTCGACGCGGGCCGGAGTCGCCTCAGCCGGCTCGCCGTCGGCGACCGCGTACGGGCCGACCACCACGCCGGTGAACCCGCCGGCGACCTCCGTCGCGAGGTACTTCGGTCGCGCGTCGGCGACGACCTCGCCGTCGACGCGGAACTCGTAGGACTCGGCGGCCGCGTCGACCCCGAGCGTCACTCGCTCGTCGACGGGCTCGCGCGCGAGCACGTCGGTCGCGTCGCCGATGGTGAGGCGGACGACGGCCGTCGGTTCGCCCTTGGCCCCGCCCTCGGTTCCCCCACCGACGACGCCGACCTCGTAGTGGTGCTGTTCGTCCATGACGAGCGCGAGGCCCGCCTCCTCGCCGGGGTCGGGGTCGAAGGCGAGGTCGGCGCGGATCCGGCAGTCGAAGTTCGTCTGCCGGCGGCAGAGGAGCGTCGTCCCGGGCTCGTCCAGCGTTTCGGGACCGCCCCGGAGGACGAGGCCGTCGTCGGTGAACGCGTAGCGGTCGCGGTCGGGCGTCCGGCGATACAGCCACTCGTGGCTCCGCCCCCCGGAGAAGTCGGTGTCCGTGTGTTCGACGGGGCTCGGGTCGGCGTTCGCTGGGGCAGTGTCTCCCGGTAGCGCCGCTCCGTCGATCTCGGTCGGGATCTCCTCGCCCGCGACGACCGGCCAGCCGTCCGCCCAGGAGACCGGCGCGAGGAAGGTCTCGCGACCGAGGTGGTGCCAGCCCGGAAAGCCGCCCCGGGGGCGGATACCCAGGCAGACCAGCCACCAGTTCCCGTCGGCGTCGGTGACGAAGTCGGCGTGGCCCGCCGCGTGTACGTCGCGATAGAAGTCGTCGCGGTGGGTGAGGATCGGGTTCTCGGGGTGGGGTTCGAACGGTCCCGTCGGGTCGTCGCCCCGCCCGACCATCACGGAGTGGCCGGTGTGGGTGCCGCCCTCGGCGGCGACGAGGTAGTAGCTCCCGTCGCGCTCGTAGACGTGGGGAGCCTCGGCGTGGGGGTCCTCGTGGCCGGTCCAGACGGTGTATCGATCGCCGAGTTCGCCCGTTTCGAGGTCGATCTCGGCCTGTTCGATCCCGCGGTCGGTGTCGGTCGTGAAGTAGGTGAAGTAGGCGGTGTCCCCCTCGAAGAACAGATCGGGGTCGATACCCGGCGCGTCGACGGAGACGGGGTCGGACCACTCGCCGGCGGGGTCGTCGGCGGTGACGACGAAGTGGCCGCCGCCGTTGGTGTTCGTCGAGGTCAGGTAGAACGTGCCCTCGTGTTCGCGGAGCGTCGGCGCGAAGATCCCCCCCGAGGCCCGGGCGTCGCGAGTGTCCAGTTGCGACTCGCGCGTGAGCGCGTGCCCGATCGGCTCCCAGTCGACCAGGTTCTCGCTGCGGTAGATCGGCAGGCCCGGGACGTACTCGAAGGAACTCGTCGTCAGGTAGAACGCGTCGTCGACCCGGCAGACCGACGGATCGGGGTGGAAGCCGGGCAGGACGGGGTTGGTCGGCATGTCCCACCGCTCGACGGGGCGTGCCGTAACTCCTGCGAATGCGGGTGTTCGACCGTCGACGCGTCGCCGTCGGCGCCGCGCTCACTCGACCGCCGAGAGGTCGGTCCGCCAGCGCACCGCTTCCCCGTCGTCGCGGAGCGCGTAGACCGTCCCGCTCCGGTCGCCGACGTAGAGGGCGTCCCCGTCCCACGCGGGCGAACAGGACAGCAGCGGGCCGGCCCCGTCCACCGGCGTCGATCCGGCCCCGTCTCCCGTCGTCGATCCGGCGCTCTCGCTAACGCGCAGGACGGTCCGCTCGCGCCCGGTCGGGGCGTCGACGTAGTGGACCGTCCCCGCCCGGGTCGGGACGACCAGCGTCCCGTCACCCAGGGCCGGACCCTGCGGACGCGCCGGGAGCGAGCGTCGCCAGCGCTCCGCCCCGGAGGACGGATCGAACGCGGCGAGTCCGGGCGTGCCCACGAGGGCGGCGTAGACGGCCGAGCCGACGGCCAGCCCGGCCGCCTCGGCCGCCGTCGACCAGACGGACTCACCCGAGTCGGGCGCCAGTGCCGCGAGCTCCGACCCGGTCTCGACGTAGAAACGGTCACCCTCGAGCCGGAGGGGGTCGGGTTCCTCGTCGGTGTACACTTCCCACAGCGTCTCCCCGCCGTCGAGGTCGACCGCGAGGGTGCGACGGCGGCTCCCGACGTAGACGACGCCGTCCCGGACGGCGAACCCCCCGTTCCCGACGCCCTGTGCGAACGGGAGCGACCGACTCGACTCGCCGCTCGCGGCGTCGAGGACGTGGAGCCCGTGAGACCGGGCGCCGAGGTAGACCGCGCCGTCGCGGACCACCGGCTCGCTGATCGGGTTCCCGCTCACGCTCGTCTCCCACAGCGGTTCGCCCGTCTCGGCGTCGAACGCGTACGCTCGCCCGTCGGTCGCCATGAGTTGCTCGACCGTCTCGCCGGTCCCGGCGTCGCCGACGTACACCGCGCCGTCGTGGACGCAGACGCCGTCGGTCACCGATAGCCCGACGTGCCACCGGAGCTCCCCGGATTCGGGGTCCAGCGCGTAGAGCCCGTCCGCGTACGTCGGGACGTAGAGCGTCCCGTTCGACACCACCGGGGTCGACGTGACCGCGTGACGCAACCGCTCGACGACCGACCGCGTGGCCGTCCACGCCGGCCCTGCGCTCGACCCGTTCCCGTCCCCGGTTCCGCCGCCGGCGCTACAGCCGGCCAGCCCAGCGGTCGCGACGGCGAGTCCTCCGCGTCGAAGCAGCGTTCGTCTCGTCGGCATACCGCCGGCGAGCGCGTGTATCGACAAAACGGTTCGTAGAACGGCGTTTCAATTGGTGGGATGACACGAATCTCGTCCGGCGTCAACGCTCCCGGAGCGGAGTCCGCCAGCCGGTCTCGCCGGTGTCGGCGTCGACCGCGGCGACTCGTCCCGCGAGGTCGGCGAGATAGAGGGCATCTCCCCGGGCTGCTGGGCGGCAACTGACCTGGTGGGGAGCGACCGGGTCGGCGCTCCACAGGCGTTCGCCGGCCGCGGCGTCGACGGCGACGAGGGTCCCGCTCCGGTCGCTACAGACGACCCGGTCGCCGGCGACGGTGGGCGGCCGAAGCGCCGGGTCGCCCGTCACGTCGGCGCGCCAGCGGCGCCGGCCGGTGGCGCCGTCGTAGCGGGACAGGCCCGACTCGACGGCCGTACAGATCAGGTCGTCCTCGAACGGGGCGAGACCGACGCCGCCGGCGTCCGCGTCGGTTCGCCAGCGACGCTCGCCGTCCGTCGCGTCGACGGCGACCACGCCGTCTCGCGTGCCGACGTAGACGGTCTCTCCGGTCGTAGCGAGGTCGGTGACGAGCGCGTCAGTCTCCGCCGTCCACGCCGGCGTCCCCGTCGTCGCGTCGATCGCTCGGACGCACTCGCGCCCGCCGACGAAGACGAACTCCTCACCGATGGCCGGGCCGCGCGGCCCGCCGCGGGCGCCGTCGCCGTCGATTCGCCAGCGGGGCTCCCCGGTCTCGGCGTCGAGCGCGAGGGCCGCCCCGTCAGGGGTCGCGAGGAACACCGTCCCGTCCGCGACGGCCGGTGCGAGACGGGGGTGCCCGTCGGCCGTCGTCGACCACAGCTGTCCACCGGTGCGCTCGTCGACCGCCGTGACGGTCCCGCGGCGGTCGCCCACGTAGACGACGCCGTCCGCTGCCGCCGGCGAGCGCTTGGCGCCGTCGACATCCACGTGCCACCGGCGCTCCCCGGTCTCGGCGTCGAACGCCAGACACCCGCCCCGGTCGGTGACCACGCAGACCGTCTCGTCGGTGACGATCGGGGCCGCGTAAATCGCCGAATCGGGGTCGTACACCGTCCGTTCCTCGTCGGTGCCGACTCCCCTCGACTCGGGCGTTGGGGTCCGATCCGGCCGACTTCCCGCTTGCGAGTTCGGCTCCACCGACTCGACGGCGACCCCCTCGTCGACGGTCAGCGAGAGCGTCGCGTCGCCGACCCGGTAGGTGAGCGTCGCTCGTTCGGGGCCAGGGCCGTCGGCGTCGCCGTCGACCGCCTCGGCGTCTGCCACGTATCGGCGCGGGGTCGGCTCCCGCCGGAGGTCGATGCCGCGTGCGTGGAAGAACCGCCGGACGCGGCCGTTCGTCGACAGCGCGACCGCCAGCGGCCGCCAGGTCTCGTGGGGGCAGGCGGTGCAGTCGTACCGCCCCCACAGGGACGGCCAGGGGACGGCGTCGACGGCATCGCTGGTGTAGGAGAGTCGGCCGTACCGCAGCGTCGTCTCGACCGAATCGTGACACCACGGACAGCGCCCCTCGCGAAGCGTCTCCGCGTCCTGGTGGTACGCGCGGACGGCGGCGTCGAACCACACCTGCGGGTCCGCTGCGTCGGGGCCCGGTGCCAGCACCTGCCTGAAGACCGTGCCGTGCTCGGCGCAAAGCAGGTCCAGCGACTCCCGTTCGGTGCCGACGGCGGCGAGGAACCGCTCGCAGAACGGACACTCGTATCGCGTCGCCGCGGACCAGCGGACCCACTCGGTCGGCACGTCCCCCTCGACTGGCGGCGACCGGTGGCAGGCGGCGAAGGCCACGGCGGCACGCAGGCGCCCCTCCAGCGGCCAGTACTCCTCGTCGCGCTTCCGAACGAACGTCTCGGCCAACTTCTCGACGTGGTAGTGGAATCGCCCGGGGTCTCGAACGCCGACCGCCTCCCGCAGCTCCGTGAACGTCGCGCCCGAGTCGGCGTCCCACGTGAGGTCGTACAGCTCCTCGACTGCCGCCTGGCGCGTCTCGTCGGTCAGCGATTCGAACGCCGCCACCGCCGCCTCCAGCGTCCGCTCCTCGTCCCACTCCGCGACCATACCACAGCCCGGACGACCAGGGGCTTAGCGTCTTCGCCGTCGACGGCACGTCCCGCGCGGGATGGAAAGGCAGTTACGCCGGCCTGCCCACCCCACTCGTATGAAACAGGCCATCGTCGCCCGCGCCGACCTGGGGATGGGCGAGGGGAAACTCGCCGCGCAGGTCGCCCACGCCTCGCTCATGGCCTACGAGGACGCCGACCGGCAGGCCGCCAGCGAGTGGAAAGGCAGCGGTCAGAAGAAGATCGTCCTCCGAGCCGACGGGGAGTCGCAGCTGTTCGAACTCGCCGACAAAGCGGAGCGGGAGGGGCTACCCCACGCTATCGTCCGCGACGCCGGCCACACGCAACTCGAACCGGGGACCGCCAGCGCGCTGGCGGTCGGTCCCGCTCGCGAGGACCTCGTCGACAAGGTGACCGGCGACCTCTCGCTGTACTGAGCCAGTTCGACCGGTCGACTCGCACCTCGCGGACAACTCGCGACCATTCGTTCCGTCGCCGCCGCTATCCCGCACGTGAAAGTGAAATTACCTCCCGATGTCGGCAAGTTCGCTTAACACGTCAGCGAGCCTGGACTCGCGCATGGTAAAGTGGATGGCCGTCGCGTACGGAATCGTCGCATCGCTCGTAATCGGACTCCTCGGCGGACTGGGCCTCCCGTTCACCGACGCGACGCTCCCGACGCTCGGCGCGGGATTGACCGGGCTCGTGGCCGGCGCGATAGCCGGGTACGCCGCCCGGGAGGGGCTGGGCGGCGGCGCGCTCCACGGGTTCCTGGCGACGACGATCGGAGGGATCGTCGTCGCGCTGGTCCTGCTGTTCGCCGGGACCCTCGTCGCCGGCATCTTCGGGCTCGGTGCGGGCATCGCCGCGCTCGTCTGGGTCGCCGCGACCGGGATCCCCGGCGCGGTCGGCGGCGCGATCGGCGGCGCCGTCGCGCCGGAACCCGAGGCCGCCGGCCGACCCGCCGCCTGACGACCGTTCCCCCGTTCTTCGGTCCCGGTGCGGTCCCGAGTAACCCGAGCGTATCGGGTCGAATCGACACGTAACGGACCGCTTCGTCGGGCGAAACCGCCGGAGAGCGCCGATCGCTCGCCGTCGGCCCGTCGGGGCCGATGACACGAGTTAAGCGTCCGTAGCCGGGAGGGTGGGGTATCGATATGACCGCGCGACCCGCCGCGACCCGGTCCGGTTTCGAACGCCCGTCGACCGCCGACCCGACCGCCCGTCCGACCACCGCCGGTTCGCGGCGCCTACCGCGAGACGAACGCGGGGGGCGCCGCTGATGTACGAGACGAACGCGGCCGCCCGGCTCGCCGGCGCGGCCGCCCTGCTGGTCGCGCTCGCGGTCTGGGGGCTGGCGTCCGTGCTCGCGGGCGGCGAGACGACCGCGTCGACGTGGGCGCTGGGCCTCGCCGTCATGTTCCCGGTCGGGGCGCTCGCGCTCGGATACGCCAGCGAGCGCCCGGCTTCGGCGCTCGGGGCCGAGTACGCCCTCGGGCTCGTCGTCGCCGTCGCGACCCTGTCGGTGGCGTATCTCGCCGCGCTCGCGGTCGGGTTCCCGCCGGCCGCCGCCCGCCCGGACGTGACCGCGCTCGAACTCGGCGTCGCCGCCGTCGGCTCCGCCCTGCTCGCGGTGACCCTCGCGGTCGTCGACGCGCGGTACGTCGAGCGCCCGGCCACCGCGGCCCGCCTCGAAGCGCGATACCTCGACGACCCCCTCGGCGACGACTGACGGACCCGGGCCCTCCGCCGCAGCCATCGACCGACCGCCACTCTCGAAATCTCGGCCCGCCGCCGCCGCGTAGCCCCGCGGCCTGGTGAAAAGGCCTATATATAGCGACCACTAACTGGAGGTTAGTCACGACGACTCAGTGACGCACACCATGCAGGATCAGAACCAGCAGGCGTACGACCGCGGGACGTCGATCTTCTCGCCGGACGGACGCCTCTATCAGGTCGAGTACGCTCGGGAAGCGATCAAGCGCGGCACCGCCAGCGTCGGCGTTCGCACCGGCGACGGCGTGGTGCTGGCGGCGGACCGGCAGGTCCGCTCGCCGCTCGTCGAGGAGGGGAGCATCGAGAAGCTCCACCGCGTCGACGACCACATCGCGGTCGCGAGCGCGGGTCACGTCGCCGACGCGCGCCAGCTCGTCGACTTCGCGCGCGAGCAGGCGCAGGTCAACAAGCTACGCTACGACGAGCCGATCGGCGTCGAGTCGCTGGCCAAGGAGGTCACCGACTACATCCAGCGCTACACCCAGAGCGGCGGCGTCCGCCCGTTCGGCGTGGCGCTGGCCATCGGCGGCGTCGACCCCGACGGCACACCGAAGCTCTTCGAGACGGACCCCTCGGGGACGCCCTACGAGTGGCAGGCGACCGCCATCGGCGGCGACCGGGAGTCGCTCATGGGCTTCCTCGAAGACGAGTACCGCGACGGGATGGACCTCGATTCGGGGGTCGCCCTCGCGCTGGAGACCATCGCCCAGAGCGACGAAGACGGGGCGGTCGACCCCGAGGCGGTCGAGGTGACCGTGATCGACACCGAGACCCACCGGGTGCGCTCGCTCGACCCCGAGGAGATCGCGAGCCACCTCGACGAGCTGGACGCGGGGGGTGAGGCCGATGAGTAGATTCACCGACCCGCTGACCGGCGCCGACGCCGTCGGCGACCCGACCGCGCCCGAACTCGCCGACGGGTTCGACGATGCGGATGGAGCCGGCGGCGCGAACGCGCAGGACCGCGACGAGGGCGCTGTCAACAAGACCGGGACGACCACGGTCGGCATCACCGCCGAGGACGGCGTCGTCGTCGCGACGGACCGGCGCGCCTCGCTGGGCGGCCGGTTCGTCTCGAACAAGTCCGTCCAGAAGGTCGAGCAGATCCACCCGACCGGCGTGCTGACGCTCGTCGGGAGCGTGGGCGGCGCCCAGTCGTTCATCCGGACGCTCCGCTCGGAGGCGGACCTCTACGAGGTGCGCAAGGGCGAGTCGATCAGCATCCACGCGCTCGCCACCCTGGCGGGCAACTTCGCCCGCGGCGGGCCGTGGTTCGCCATCAACCCGATCCTCGCGGGCGTCGACGAGGAGGGCAGCCACGTCTACAGCATCGACCCCGCCGGCGGCGTCATGGCCGACGACTACACGGTCACCGGCTCGGGGATGCAACTCGCCTACGGGACCATCGAGGGCGAGTACGACGATGGGATGAGCATGGCCGACGCCCGCGACCTGGCCGTGCGAGCCGTCGACGCCGCCAGCGAGCGCGACACGGGCTCGGGCAACGGCGTCTACGTCGCCGAGGTCACCGGCGACGGCGTCGACATCGAGGGCTTCGACGAGACCGACGCGGCGCTGGCCGAGCGGTAACCGAGAACGCGGACGCGTCCGTCCCGCGACCCACCCGTTCCGGACGCGGGCGGCGACTCAGCTGTTGAGGAAGTAGACCTGTTTCCGGGCGTCGTGGAAACTGTATCGCGAGCCCACGAGGCCGGACTCTTCGAGGCGATTGAGGGCGTAGCGGACGGTCCGGTCGGGCAGCAGCGACTCCTCGGCCAGCTGGCCCTGCGAGAGGGGAGCGTCCGTCTCCAGTACTTTCGCGACTAGCTTCGCGCTCGGGGGGAGCTCGCGGAGCCGCTCGCGGAACTCCGCCTCACCCAGTGCCTCCTCCGCCGCGGGCTCGTCTATCGTCGTGCTCATACCACCTCGTCTCGCGAGGGTACTGGTAAAAGTTGGCTATATGGATGACCAAATAGTCCAAACCATATAAGGTATCCTAATATTCCTGCCCGTTCGTCGAACACGCCGCCGGTAGGGAGCGGTTTCCGCCGGATCCGCCGTCAAGGACGCGGGTGCGGTCGCCCCTCGGGCACACCTTTTCGGCGTCGTGGACCGAGGATCCGGTATGGCGTCGATCCCGGAGTCGTACCACGAACTGTTCGAGAAGGAGACGGTCGCGCACTTCGCGACGCTGACGCCGGAGGGGTTCCCCCACGTCACGCCCGTCTGGATCGACTACGACCCCGAGGCCGACCGGGTGCTGGTCAACACGGCCCGGGGCCGGCGCAAGGAGCGCAACGTCCGCGCGGACCCGCGGGTCGGCGTGAGTATGGTCGACCCCGACGACGCCTACCGCTACTGCTCGGTGGTCGGCGAGGTGACGGCGCTGACCGAGGCCGGCGCCGAGGACCACATCGACGAACTCGCCGCTCGGTACTTCGGCGTCGACGAGTATCCGAGCTACGACGAGGACCCCGGCCCGAGAGTGATCGTCGAGATCCGACCGGACGAGGTGTTCACGGCCTGAAGACGACCGCCGTCGGGCGGACGGGCGTCGGAGGGACCGGGGTCGGCCGACCCGGTCGTCCCCGAGCGCTTTCAGTACTCTTTTGCCCCCCGAGGGGGCAAATTCCGGTATCGTGAAGGGTCAGGAGTGGTACCAGCAGGAAACCGTCGTCGAGTCCTACGAGGACAAACGCTTCTCCCGCGGTGGGGGTCGGCTCACCGACCGACTGGAGAAAGAGGCCGTCGGCGAGGCGCTCGCGCCCGTCGAGGACAGGAAGATCCTCGAGATCGCCTGCGGCACCGGTCGCTTTTCGGTGATGCTCGCCCAGCAGGGCGCGGACGTGGTCGGGCTCGACATCTCGGCGCCGATGCTCGGCGAGGGCCGCCGGAAGGCCCGCCAGGCCGGCGTCGACGACCACCTGGAGTTCCTGCGCGGGGACGCGGCCCGCCTGCCGTTCCCCGACGACCACTTCGACTCCGTGTTCGCCATCCGCTTTTTCCACCTCGTCGACGAGCCCGAGCGGTACCTCAGCGAACTCGCCCGCGTCTCGAAGGATCAGGTCGTCTTCGAGACGTACAACCGCTTCTCGGGGCGGTCGCTGTACAACTGGGCGCTCCCGATGGGGTCGCGGCTGTACTCCCGGCGGGAGGTCGACGGGATGCTCGCCGCCGCCGACCTGCGGCTGACCGGCGAGACCCACGAGTTCGTCGTCCCGTTCGGCCTCTACCGCAAGCTCCCGGGCGGCGTCGCGAAGGCGTTCCGCAGCGTCGAGGAGGCTGTCGACCGCACGCCGCTGGGCGACAGCCTCGCCTCGATCTCCTACTGGTCGGCCACCGTCGAGTGAGCGGCGAGCGGTCCGGCCGCGCGTCGTCCCTCGTCCGCCGTCGTCGTCGTCCGACCCGGGATCGCGCGGTCCGTTCGTCCCACGACTTTTATACGCGTCGAGCCTGCTACGGACTGTATGCAGCTCTCGGTGGTGGTTCCGACGCTCGACGGCCGGGAGCAACTCGCACGGACGCTCGACGCGCTGGCCGGGCACGTCCCCGCGGTCGAGGTGGTGGTGGTCAACGGCCCGTCGACCGACGGAACGACCGGGATGGTCCGCGAGCGCGACGACGTGGACGTGCTCGTCGAGGTCGCCGACCGGACCGTCACGGCCGCGCGCAACGCCGGCATCGAACAGACCACCGGCGACGCCGTCGCGCTGGTCGACCAGGGCCTGGCCGTGACCGACGAGTGGTACGACGCGCTGGTCGCGGGGCTGGCCGACGCCGACGTGGTCTCCGGGCCGGTCCACGAGCGACTCCGCGGCGGGATGACCACGGAGGAGGTCGAGTCCGACGCGCTCGCCGGTCGCGAGATCACCTACTTCAACGGCGGCAACGTCGCGTTCTCGCGGCCGGCGCTCGACGCCCTGGACGGCTTCGACGAGTACCTGGAGATCGGCAGCGCCCGCGACGGCGCTCACCGCCTGGCGAACCTCGACTACGCGGTGAGTTGGCAGTCCGAGATGGGCGTCGCCCGCCAGGTCGGCGCCGACGGCGGCGGGCCGACGAGCGACCCCGGCTGGAAGTACCGCTCGCTCGCCTACCGGCTCGTCAAGAACTACGGCGTCCGCCCACGCGTGGCCGCGCGAATGGTCGCTCACGCCGGCCGCGACGCCCTCGACTCCCTGCGCGACGTGGCCAGGGGCGACGGCACGCCCTCGAACTGGTTGACCACCGGCCGCGACGTGCTCTCCGGACTGGCGGTCGGCTCGAAGGACGGCGTCTGGGCGCGCCTGCTCGACCGGTCGTCGCGCCGCAACCCCTACGGCCGCTCGGCCCGCTCGGAGCGCGCGGTCGCCGTCTACGACCGCCGCTGACCGGTTCGGTTTCGGTGTTCGGATATCGAGCGTCGCCGACCGCCGGTGGGGATTCGACTTCCCGAGACGGCGACCGCGAGCGCGCCGAGGGCGGTCACCGGCGACCGAACGGGCCGAGAACGGTTTCGCCCACCACGCTTTTCGGAATCGCGACGCAAGTCCGGACGATGCCCTCCAACAGAGCGACCGGCGCGGCTCCGATAGCGACCGGCGTCCTCCTCGCCGGGTCGGCCGCGCGCGAGATCGTACGGCACGGAATCGAACTGTGGACGACGCTGGCGCTGGTCGGCGGCCTCTCGGCGGTCGCCGTCGGCGTCGGCGTCCTGACCGGGCGCGGCGGGTTCGACTCCGCCGACACCGACGAACACCTCGACCGGACGACGGCGGTCGCGGTCGCCGGCCTCGCGCTGACGAGCGTCGCCGTCGGTGCCGGGATCGCGCTGGCGTAGACGGACGCCGCCGACGGCCCGCACTCGCTCTATTTCCGGTACCGCTCGGCGTGTTCGGGGCAGAATTCCGGGGCCCGCAGTTGCGCCCGGACGACCCCGGGCTGGCGATGCGGGTTGTGCAACCGACAGTCCTCGTCGTCGCAGAAGCTCTCACCGGTCTCCAGATAGTGGTAACACTGCAGGACGTAGCCCCGCAGCGCCTCGGTCGTCCGGGGGTCGGACTCGACGAGGAACTCGCCGTCGACCTCGTTCTCCAGCACCTCCCGCGGGGGCGCGCCGCCGGAGAGCAGGGCGTGTTTCTGCTGGGCCTTGTAGTACTGCTCGGGCTTGGCGGGCGCCTCGTAGAGGCCCGGCACCGACACCACGCCGGGCTGACCGAGGACGTTCACCCGCTTGTGCCAGCGGCCGTCGTGGTCGCCCCAGGTGCCGACCACGCGGTCCAGCAGCGGGACGTGCAGGTGTTCGAGGCCGCGCTCGTCGTCGGGGACGAGCCCGTTCAGGATCGACTGAACCTGCAGGCCGTCGTAGATGACGCCGCCGCCCCGCTCGGGGTTCTCCAGCGCGCGCTCCTCGTAGCGGACGATGCCGACCATCGTGTTGCCGGTCTCCCGCTCGTACGGCGAGAGCACCCGCGCCTCGGCGAACGACTCCGCGAGGTCCTCGTCGCCGTAGACGGAGAGGAATCGGTCGCGCACTCGTACGTCGGCGTCGACGCGCCCGCGGAGCCACTCGGCGACCGCGTCGGCGTCGGCGGCCTCGGTGGTGGGCGCGCGATAGAGCGTGACCTCCTCGACCATACGAACCGGTGGTACCACCGAGTGAAACGGTTTGCGGGTTCCGCTCGCCGCGGGGCCGTCCGTCCGCGGCCCGCTACATCTCGCTGCCGTCGAAGCGCTCGTGACGCTGGTCGTCCATCTCGGCGAGGTGTTCCTTGATGACGCTCCGCCTGTCCTTGCGGTTGCACGCCGGTGCCGGACACCCGACGTACTCCCGCTCTCCGGCCGCTGTCTCGGGCATACACGGAGCTACGGACCCGGACGATATATTCCGTCTGTCCATCCGTTTGCCGGATAGATCCGAGGTCCTAACTCGAAAATACTATACATCAACGGACAACCTAGGACAATAGTACACAGATATGTCCAACGAAGAGTTCGAAGTTGAGGCGGACTTCCTGACGATCGGACGGACGTTCGCGGAGTACCGGCGGATGTTCGACCTGGTGGCCGATGACATCGCGGGGCGGGCGGTCCTCGACTGCGGCGGCGGCGCGGGGGCCTTCACGGCGACCGCCGCGGAACTCGCCGACAGCGCGGTCGCCGTCGATCCCCTCTTCGGTCGCCCCGCCGGGGAACTCGAACCGGAACTCGACGACGCCATCGAGTACAACGTCGACCAGCTCCGCGAGAAACGGGGCCTATTCGTCTGGGACTTCTACGGCGACGTGGAGACGCGCGGGCGGTACCTCCGGGCGGCCGCCGAGCGCTTCCTCGCCGACTACGCGACCCATCCCGAGCGGTACGTGGCGGGCGCGCTGCCGGACCTTCCCTTCGGGGACGACGCGGTCGGCCTCGCGCTCGTGGCGAACCTGCTGTTCGTCTACGACGACCGGCTCGACCGCGACTTTCACCTGGCCGCGCTGCGCGACCTCGCCCGGGTCGCCCGCGAGGAGGTGCGCGTGTTCCCGCTGCACTCGCTGGACCGCACCCGCTCGGCGTTCGTCGAGCCCGTCGCCGAGTCGCTCCGGGCCGACGGCCACGCCGTCGCGTTCCGTGAAGTCCCCTACGAGTTCCAGCCCGGCGCGACGGAGATGCTGGTGGTCGAACCGTCCCGACCCACCCAAAGCGGTTAGGCCCGACCGGTCGAACCGCCGACATGGTCGACGCCCGCGAGTACCACGAGCGCACCGACTACTCCCCCGAGCGGCTCCGCGAGATGGACTTCGAGCTCGACGAGTCGAACCGGCCGCGCCCCTACAAGATATACGAGGACCTCCCCCGAGTTTCGCCGGGAGACGACCCCGATCCGCCGCAAACGCCCGCGCTGGCCGCCGTCGCCGCCGACGGCCCGGCACCGCCCGCCGCCGCGCCGGCACCCGACGGCGACCCCGACATCGGGACGCTCTGTCACTACGCCGCCGGGGTGACCAAGGAACTGGAGATCCGGGGCCAGCCGATGCGCTTTCGCGCCGCCGCCTGCACGGGGAAGCTCTACCACGTCGATATCTACGCCGTGGCCGGCGACTGCGGCGCGTTCTCGCCGGGGGTCTACCACTTCGACCCCCACTCCGGCGAGTTCGACGTGCTCCGCGAGGGCGACTATCGCGGAGCGCTCGCCGCGGCCGCCGGCGAGCGCCCGGGCGAGAACGGTGACGGCGACGACGGCCCCGAGCGGACCGAGTCGGCGGGCGTCGCCGACGCGCCGGTCACGTTCGTCGCCGCCTCGGAGTGGTGGCGCAACGCCTGGAAGTACCGCGACCGGACCTACCGCCACGCGTTCTGGGACTCGGGAACGATCCTCGCGAACCTGCTCGCCGTCGCCCACGGCGGGGGCCACCGCGCCGAGGTCGTCGCCGGCTTCGCCGACGACCCCGTCGTCGAGTTGCTTGGCCTGGACCCCGACGAGGAGGCGCCGCTGGCGCTCGTCCCCGTCGGGTCGGGTTCGCCGGTCCCCGACGACGCGGACGCCGACGGCGCCACCCCCGATGTGGACCCGATCGATCCCGACGAGCGGCCGCTCTCGGAGAACCCGGTCGACTACCCGCTGATCCCCGACGCCTGGCGACAGAGCCGGCTGGACGACGGCGCGGCCGCGGCGTCCTGGCGGGCGAACTTCACCGTCGAGGCGGCCGACGCGTCGCTGGGCGAACGGGTCGACGACGCCGACTGGGTCGCCCTCGACCCCGTCGACGCCGAGACCGCCTCCGCCCGCCCGATCGGGAACACCATCGAACGCCGGGGCTCCTGTCGCGAGTACAGCCGCGACCCCATCACCGCCCGGAAGTTCGCGACCGTCCTCGACCGGGCGCTCCGGGGCGTGCCCGCCGACGCGTTCGCCGGCGACCTGCGCGGGCTCGTGGACTGTTACTGCCTCGTCCACGCCGTCGAGGGGATCGAGTCGGGCTGCTACGAGTACCACCCCGGCCCCGACGAACTGGAGCGAGTGGGCGACACCGACCGCGACCGGGCGGGCGAGCTGGCGCTCGGACAGGACGTGGTCGGCGACGCCGCCGTGAACGTCTACCTCGTCGCCGACGTGGACGCCGTCGTCTCGGAGTTCGGGAACCGCGGCTACCGGCTCGCTCAGCTGGAGGCCGGCGTCGCGCTCGGGCGCCTCTACCTCGCGACCTACGCCCACCGGTCGCTGGGCGGCCGCGGGTTCACCTTCGCCGACACCGAGGTCAGGGAGTACCTCTCCCCGCACGCCGACGGGGCGACGCCGATGACGCTGTTCGCGTTCGGGACGCCGGCCTGAACGGCGCTGGCCGGGTCTAGGCTTCCGCGAGCGCGTACACGCCGCCCTCGCTCGCCGCGACGTACAGGCGGCCGTTCGCGACGGCGAGACTCGCGTCGACCCTCCCTTCGAGAGCGTGTTGCCACGCGGTCTCGCCCGATTCGGCGTCGAGTCCGTACACCGTCCCCTCGGTCGTCCCCAGGTAGACGGTTCCGTCGGCGACGATCGGTGCGGCCACCACACCGCCGTCGAGCGTCCGTCGCCACACCGGCTCCC
Organism: Halosimplex pelagicum; assembly: GCF_013415905.1. Lineage (GTDB taxonomy): Archaea > Halobacteriota > Halobacteria > Halobacteriales > Haloarculaceae > Halosimplex > Halosimplex pelagicum. Next base: position 1,984,388 of record NZ_CP058909.1, read on the forward strand.
CCGACGACCGGTCCAGCGCGACGATCTGATAGTGGGTAGTCCCCGGCCGCCGGTTGGCGAAGTAGACCGTCGAGCCGTCGACTGCCACGCTCGGCGCCCCTCGCGGGACCCGTTCGTCGTATCCCCAGGCCTGCTCGCCGCCCGGCACCGTCGTCGGCCCGACGGCCCAGCCGTTCTGCTGATACACCGTCCCGTCGACCACGGTCGGTCGCTGGTCGATCGCGGCCTCCCGCTCGATCCGCGCGGTCTCCTCGCCGCTCTCGGTGTCGACGGCGACCAGATAGCTCGGCGTCTCCTCGCCCCCTCTGGTCACGAAGTACGCGGTCCCGTCGGCCACCGCGGGCTGGTGCGGCACTCCCTCGTCGGTCGAACCGGTCCACTGCTCCTCGCCGCTCCCGGCGTCCAGCGCCACGAGCCCACCCGTCCACTCGGCCAGGTACGCGGTCCCGTCGGCGACGGTCACTTTCCCACGTTCGGCCACGTCGTCGTAGGTCCATTCGGTCGACCCGTCGGCCGCGTCGAGCGCTCGCACGCCGGCCGACTCGAAGTAGACCGTCCCGTCGAGGACGGTGAGCTGTCCGATACTCCCGTCGAACTCCTCGCGCCACTGCTCCGAGCCGCTCTCGGCGTCCAGCGCCGACACCCCGTCGGGGTCGGCGACGTAGACGGTCCCGCCGACGACCGCCGGCGCCTGGCCGAGGTGCTCGTCCCCCAGGTCGTGACTCCACTCGGTCTCGACCGATCCCGTCGGTCCCGACGCCTCGGTGTGTCCAGTGAAGGCCGCGTCTCGCTGCGGTCTCGGCCAACCGCTCGGACCGCCGCCTCCGCCCCCCGATATCGGATTCGATCCCCCGAGACAACCGGCCAGTGCCAGCGCGCTCGCCGCGCCCCCTGTGCGCAGGAACCGCCGCCGTGTGACTTCCCGTTCCATATCCGAAACCCCCAACCAGTAATGCTATAACGCTGTTGGTTACCGCCGGCGAACAGGTCACGTCGCGTCGTCCGGGGCGTCCGTCGCGTGATGAGGGCCGACCGGCCCGTGTTCCGGACACGTGCCCGCGATCGGCGTCGCGTTGAGACAGCACTGCCGGCTGTTCGTCGCCGCGAGGTCTTTCTTGAGTTCCTGCCCGCACAGGCGACAGTACTCCGTCTCGTCCGTCACTGGGTCGGTGTTCGCGCTCCGCCGGGAAAGCGTCGGTGGCCGCAAGCACTATCGTATCCGCCGTCTATCAGCTATCCTGGCACTCCCGCGTCGCTGCCGACAGCTCCCGAATCCGCAGATCCCTCCGTAGCGTTGGCGGCCAGCGTCGAGATTGCTACGGAAAGCCCGCGTGCTACTCCCCGGTGAGCGACGATCGGCGGCGACGGAGGGCCTCCACGACCGGTTCGTGGCCGGCCTCCTCGGCCGCTTCGAGTCCGCGTTCACACCACCCGATCGCGTCGTCCACCTCGTCGCGAAGGAGACAGACTTCCACGAGCACGTCGACGGCCCTCGCCGCCGCCCCGATGGCGCCCTCGTCGACGGCCGCCTCGAAGGCCCGCTCGCCCCGCTCCAGGGCCGCGTCGTGGTCGCCGCGTTCGGCGGCGACCCCGGCGAGACCGACGAGTCCCGCCACGGCGTGCGTCGGCTCGCCGGCGTCCCGCGCGGTCCGGATCTGGCGTTCGTAGTGGTCCTTCGCGGCGTCGAGGTTTCCGCGGTCCCGCTCGAGCACCGCGAGGCTGCCGAGGCTCCTGGCTACCCCGTGGTCGCTCCCGGCCGCGGCGAAGCGCTCGCGACTCCGGCGGTAGTACGCCTCGGCGTCCTCGAAGGCCCGGCGCTCCCGTTCGACCTCGCCGAGCTCGATCAGCGTCTCGGCGGCTCCGCACGGATCGCCGTTCTCCGCCCGGAGCTGGCGGGCTTCGTCGTAGTGCTCCACGGCGAGATCGAAATCGTCGCGCTGGCGCGCGACCTCGCCCAGGTTGTCCAGACACGTCGCCGCACCGCGCACTGCGCCGATCTCGTCGAAGATCCGGTTTGCGGTCTCGAAGTGGTCGACCGCGGCCGCGAGGGCGCCGCGCTGCTCGGCGATCGACCCGAGGTTCACGTGGTCGACCGCGACGCCGTGACGATCGCCGCTCGCCTCGTGGCGGACCAGCGACTCCTCGTAGTAGTCGGCAGCGGCGGCGAGATCGCCCCGGTCGTCGGCGACCGTGCCGAGATTCCCCAGCGCACTCGCCACGCCGGCGCGATCCCCGGTCGCCTCGAAGGCCTCGCGGGCTCGCTCGAACCGCGCCGCCGCGTCGTCGAGATCGCCCCGATCGGCCGCGAGCGACCCGAGATCGATCCTCGTGTTCGCGGCCCCGTGGCGGTCCCCGGTAGCTTCGAAGATTTCGAGGGCCTCCTCGTGGCGCTCCCTCGCGAGGGACAGGTCGCCACGGCGCGCGGCGACGCGCCCGAGGTTATCGAGCGCCCTCGCGACGCCCGCTCGGTCGACGGCCCCACTGTCGGGGTCCTCCCGATCGACCTCCTCGCGCTCGATCGCGAGACTCCGCTCGTAGTACCCCTCCGCGGCGTCGAGGTTTCCGCGCTTCAGGGCGACGTTGCCGAGCGCATTGTGGCCGGCGGACACCCCGTGTCGATCGCCGGCCTCCCGCCGGAGTTCGAGGGCAGCCTCGAAGTGCTCCTCGGCGGCGTCGAGATCGCCGCGCTGGTCCGCGACGATTCCCAACCCCTCGCAACCGTCGGCCTCGGCGCGCAGATCCCCTACGTCCCGTCCGATAGCCGCCGTCTCCTCGTAGTAGCCCGAGGCCGCGTCGAGCGCTCCGCGACGGCGGGCGAGGGTCCCGAGCGAGTGTAACAACCGGGCTCGCAGCCGATCCTCGACCGGCGACTCGATCGCGGTTTCGAGTTCGGTGCCGCGAACCACCGACGGGACCCCGTCGAGTAGATCCCGGTACGCCGCCGAGACCGCGACCTGGACGCTGGACGCCGGGACCGAGGCTCCACACTCGGCGTCGATCGTAGCGTCGATCGCATCGGTCAGCTCGATGACCCCGTCCATCGGTGTGTCGAACGAAGTTTCGAGCGATCGGAGTGCCGAAGCGATCTCCGGCCAGCACTCGTCGATCGCAGAGGGGTCGACGCCGTCGGCCGAAGCGACCGCGTCACGGAGCTGCGCTCGCAACGCAGCGTCGAAGGCTTCGCCCAGCGGCTCGCTCTCCGCGGGAGCCGACGCGCGTTCGAGGCCTGCGACCGCCGTCTCACGGGCCACGTCGTCAGTCTCCGCGATCGTCGAGGCTGCGAGACCGATCGCGACAGCGGGAAGCATCCGTTCGTTTCGCGACCACTTCCGGTCCGAGAATAAGTCTTTCTCAGGATCCCGCCGTGCGGCTCCGGGGACGAGTAGGGCTTCACCGGATGGGTTGCCCCGGGCTCACTCGAAACGGAGCCACCCGGAATCGGTCCCACCGGCTGTCCGCTCGCTCGTGGTCTCAGTCGTCGGCGGGCGTCGCGGCGTCCCGAGAGGTCAGGTCGACGGGGTCGGCGTCGACTTCGAGTTCGTCGAGCGCGACCTGCGCGGCGCGCTTGCCGGAGACGAGCATGGCGCCGAAGGTCGGACCCATGCGCGGGAGGCCGTAGGTCGTCGCGGTGGCCATACCGGTGACGACGAGGCCGTCGTGGGCGAGGCCGGTGTGCTCGACGACGGCGTCCTCGCTCTCGCCGACCCACATCGAGTCGTGGCCGGGCGAGTCGTGGCCGGGGGCGCCGTAGGTGTCGTCACCGGTGGAGTCCATGCCGCTGGCTTCCTCTTCGAGGCCCGGCGCGTTGAGGACGCCGCGTTCGTCGAGCTTCTTGACGGCCATCGCCTCGTGGCCGGTGGCGTCGATGACCAGATCGGCCTCGACGGCGATGGGGTCGACGCAGGTGATCTCGCGGGGCAGGGCGTGGACCGGCGTCCAGTTCATGACGATGCCGCCGACGCGGTGGTCCTCGCGGATGACGATGTCGGTGAACTCAGTCATGTTCTGCATCTTCGCGCCCGCGTCGCAGGCGGCCTTGATCAGGCCGGAACAGGCCTCGGGCCCGTTGGCGACGTACAGCCCCTCGCTGTCCTTGGACTGCTTGTGGTCGACCTCCAGCTCGTCGAGGACCTGCTGGGCCGGGTCGCGCACGGTGACCTTGTTCATCAGGAACCCGCCGAGCCAGAACCCGCCGCCGAGGTAGTTGTTCTTCTCGACGACCATCACCTGCACGCCGCGCTCGGCGAGCTCTTTCGCCGCCATCAGCCCCGAGGGGCCGCCGCCGACGATGATCACGTCGCTGTCGGAGAAGTCCATGAACTCCTCGGTCCACTCCTGGCCGATCGCTCGGGTGACTTCCGCCTCGCCGACGTCGCTGAACTTGTCGAAGCCTTCCTGGCTCATATTAACCAGTGTTACCATCGAGTGGTAAAGCAACTTTCGGTATAAGTCGATTGTACAATCGGCCGAACGCGAACGCGACGGCGGACGCCGAGCCGCGGCGGGGGCGAAGTCGTTGCACAACGCGCTTATACGTCGGCCGGGGCAAGCGGGGTGCATGTCACTGCGGCTGCCCAGCGAGATCGTGGTCGAGCGGTTCCTCCCGACCGCGCGGGCGATGCTGGCGACCGAGTTACACGACCGGGGGTTCACCCAGAAGGAGGTCGCCGACCGCCTCGGACTGACGCAGGCGGCGGTGAGCAAGTACCTCCGCGGCGACGTGACCGTCGAGGACCGCTTCGCCGAGGACGAGCGGATGCAGGCGACGATGGCCGCCATCGCCGACGGGTTCGCCGACGGCTCGATGGACGGCTACGAGACGCTTTCGGAACTGCTCGACCTCGTTCGCGCGTTCGAGGACCGGGGCCCCATCTGCGCCGTCCACGAGGAAGAAATGCCCGCGCTGGAGGGGCTAGGCTGTGACCTGTGCGTCCGCGGGACGGACGACGCCGTCCTCGCCGAGCGCGAGGCGCTGGCCGCCGTCCGCCGGGCCGCTCGCCGGATCGCCAACGAGCCCGGGATGGCCGACCACGTCCCCAACGTCGGCACGAACGTCGGGACCGCGGTCCCCGACGCCGCCGACGCGACGGACGTGGCCGCCGTCCCGGGGCGACTCCAGGCGGTCAACGGCCGGGTCGTGGTCCCCGCCGACCCGGAGTTCGGCGCCTCCCAGCGGGTCGCCGAGACGATCCGCGCCGCGATGGCGGCCGACCCCCAGGTCCGGGGGGCGCTCAACCTCGCCACCTCCGAGCGGCTGCTCGACGCCGCTCGCGAGCGCGGGATCGACCCCGTCGAGTTCGACGCCGACTACGACGAGCGCGGCGACCGCCTGCGCGAGCACTTCCGCGAGCGCGGGGCCGTCCCCCGCGTGGCCTACCACGAGGGGGCGTTCGGCATCGAACCCGTCACGTACGTCTTCGGCGAGACGGCGACCGAGGCGACCGCCCTCGCCGTCGACCTCGTCGAGTCGACCCGGGGCGAGTGACGACGGCGCCGTCACACCGACCGGTAGTATTTATTGAGTGACACCCCCAGGTTGTGACGATGGGTCCTCGCAGCCCGACAGCGACCGTCCTCCTCGCAGCGCTCCTCGTCCTCGCCGGGTGTTCGACGATTCTCGGCGACGGCGCGACGCCCGCGCCGACCGACGACGGAACGACCCCCGCTCCGACGGACGCGGACGACCCGGCGACGCCGACCCCGGCGCCGTCGCCCGCGGCGACACCGACTACGGCGCCGCCGACACCGACGACCACACCGACTCCGACCTCGACTATGACGCCGACGCTGACGCCGTCGCCGACACCGACGCCGACGGCGATCCCATCGCCGACGCCGACGGCGACGCCCGCGCCGCCGTCGAACAACGGTTCCGACGGTGTCGGCGAGAGCGACCGCATCGTCGTCCGCGGCGGGGAACTCCCGGTCAACGCCACGGCGGTGTACCAGCGAGTCGAGCGGCTGATGGACGCCGACGCGCCCGAACCGACCGTCGAGGTGACCGACGCCGACCGGATCGACTTCTCCACGGGGGACCTCACCGCGTCGACCGAGGCGCTGGGGTATCGTCGCGGCGACGGGTCGATATCGGAGTGCGGGCAGTTCTATCCGGCTTCCGCGGGCGGCGATACCGTCACGATCGCGCCGGGGAACTTGTCGGCGGCGTCCGTCGAGCTGGTCCTCGCCCACGAGTACGTCCACATCGTCCAGGACGAGGTCGAGGGGTACGACCGAGTCGGCGAGATCGAACGGTACGACGTCGACCACGCGCTCACCGAGGGCAGCGCCGTCTACGTCGCCGACCGGTACGCCGACCGCTACGACAAGCGCTGGAACGGCACCACGCCGCTCGGCATCCGCGAGTGTATCTACGACCGCATCGGCGACGGCAGACGCGACCTCGCCGGCCGCTACTACTTCGGCGGGCTGCACTTCGAGCAGCGGATCGACTCGCCGACGAACCTCTCGACGGTCTACCGGGCGCCGCCCCGGACGACCGAACAGGTGATCCACGGGCTCGCGCCCGACGCCGAGCCGGTCGCGAACCTCTCGGTGTCGGTCCGACAGCGCGGTCGCTGGATCGGTGATACCCGCGAGCGAGCGGGCGAACTCCGACTCCGGTCGTGGCTCTACACCGGCCTCCCCGCCGACCGCGCCGACACCGCCGCGACCGGCTGGGGCGCCGACGAGATCCTCACGTTCGAACGTGGCGACCGCACCAGCGTCGCGTGGGTTCTCCGGATGGACTCCGCCGAGGACGCCGACGAACTCGCCGCCGCCGTCGGCGATCTGGAGGCGACCCTCGAATCGCGCGACGCGACGAGCGTCGAGACGGCGCGGGCGAGCGACGAGGCGGTCGTCGTCTTCGCCGGCCCCGACTCGTTCGCCGCGGACGCGGAGGCCACCGGGACCGCCGGTGACATCACGGTCACAGTGCCGTAGCCGGAACTGTCGGACCGAACGTATTTTCACGTTACAATTCCATCGAGCGATACAGTGACCCGACGACCCCTCTCGGCGCTATCGATCGCCTGCCTCCTGGTCCTCGCCGGCTGCGGAGCGCCCTTCGGTGCGAGCACGACGCCGGATTCGACACCGACCGCGACAGCCACGGAATCGAGAGCCACGGCGACCGCGCCGACCGACAGCGTGGAGCGATCACCGACTGAGAGCGGAGTCGAAACGAGCGATCCCGACGGCGTCGGCGAGAGCGAGCGCGTCGCCGTTCGCGGTGGGGAGCTCCCGTTCAACGCGACGGTCGTCTACCGCCGCGTGGAGCGACTGCTCGGCGTCGACGCACCGGCTCCCGAGGTCGTCGTCGAGGACCGGGATGCGTTCGACTTCTCGACGATCGAACCTCGCCCCTATCAGGCGGCGCTGGGACTGCAGGCGGGATCGATCTCCGACTGTGCGACGTTCTATTCGGCGTCCGGCGGTGACACCATCTCCATCACCCAGGGGACCCTCTCGGCGGAAGCCGTCGAGCTGATCTTCGTCCACGAACTCGGTCACACGTTCCAGAGACAGCTGTCGGGGTCCGTGGAGACGATCGAACTCCGTGAGTCGCCCGCCTTCCCTACGGGCGGTATCGCGGTGTACACCACGGACCAGTACGCCGAACGCTACGACAAGCGCTGGAACGGGTCTCGGCCCGCCGAGTTGCGGGAGTGTATCTACGACCACGCCCCGGGAACCTACCGACAGACCGCCGGCGAGGTCTACTTCGGGGCGCGCTACGTCGAGTGGCGAGTCGACGGGCCGACGAACCTCTCGGCGGTCTTCGAGTCGCCGCCCGAGTCCACGGAAGAGGTCGTCCACCGCCTCGAACCCGGCGCGGACCCGGTCCGCTCGCTGAACGTGAGCGTCGACGGCGACGACCGCTGGACGGTCGGCGAGCGCCGTCGAGCCGGCGAGATCGAACTCCGGGCGTGGCTCCACGCCGGCCTCCCCGCCGACCGCGTCGACACCGCCGCGACCGGCTGGGGCGCCGACCGACTCGTCCGATTCGGCGACGACACCGACCCGAGCGTCGCCTGGGTCCTCCGAATGGACTCCGCCGAGGATGCCGACGAACTCGCGGACGCAGTCTCCGACCTCGAAGCGAACCTGGAACAGCGCAACGCGACCAGCCTCCGCTCGATCCGGATCGGCGACGAGACGGTCGTCGCCTTCGCCGGTCCGGAGTCGTTCGTTGCGAACGCGACCGCGAGCGGGACCGCCGGCAACGTCACCGTCGCCGCGCCGTAACCGGGCCGTCGCTCGGCCGCTTCACGGCCGACTCGCCCCGACGCCCGCCGGCATCGCGCTTTTGTCCGTCTCGCTCCAAGCTACCGTATGCCACAGCAAGAGGCCGATAGCGCCGCGGTCGGCGACCCCAGCGACCGGTGGCGGGCCGACCCGGGGGCGTCGAGGGGGACCGACATCGAGTGCGAGGGGTGGCGCCAGGAGGCCGCGCTCCGCATGCTCGACAACAACCTCGACCCCGAGGTCGCCGAGCGGCCCGAGGACCTGGTCGTCTACGGCGGCACCGGCCGCGCCGCCCGCTCGTGGGACGCCTACGACGCCATCGTCGCGGAACTGCGCGACCTGGGCGACGCGGAGACGCTGCTCGTCCAGTCCGGGAAACCCGTGGGTCGGTTCGAGACCCACGAGCGAGCCCCGCGGGTCCTCATCGCCAACTCCAACCTCGTCGGCAAGTGGGACACCTGGGAGCACTTCCACGAACTCGAAGCGAAGGGCCTGATCATGTACGGCCAGATGACCGCCGGCTCGTGGGCCTACATCGGCACGCAGGGGATCATCCAGGGGACCTACGAGACGCTGGCCGAGGCCGGCCGCCAGCACTTCTCCGGATCCCTCGAAGGAAGGATAGTCGTCACGGGCGGCCTCGGCGGGATGGGCGGCGCACAGCCGCTCGCGGTGACGATGAACGAGGGGGTGTGCATCGCCGCCGAGGTCGACGAGGCCCGCATCGACCGGCGCATCGACACGGGCTACTGCCAGGAGAAGACCGACGACCTGGCGGAAGCCATCGAGCGGGCGACCGCGGCCGCCGACGCGGGCGAGCCCTACTCCGTCGGCGTCCACGTCAACGCCGCCGACATGCTGGAGGCGATGCTGGAACGGGAGTTCGTCCCCGATATCGTCACCGACCAGACGGCCGCCCACGACGCGCTGGAGGGGTACTACCCGTCGGGCTACACCGTGGCGGAGGCCGACGAGCTGCGCGACTCGGACCCCGAGCGCTACGAACGGGAGAGCCTCGAAACCATGGAGCGCCACGTCGACGCGCTCCTCGAACTGCAGGAGCGCGGCACGGTCGCCGTTGAGTACGGCAACAACATCCGCGGCCAGGTCGCGGACTTCCGGGCCGAACGGGACGGCGGCAGGAGCGCTGGGAGTGCCGAGCGCGGCGGGAGCGCCGGGAACGACGGGACCCCCTGGCCGCTGTCGGGTGCCACCGCCCGCGAGCGCGACGCCTTCGACTTCCCGGGGTTCGTCCCGGCCTACGTCCGGCCGCTGTTCTGCGAGGGGAAGGGCCCGTTCCGCTGGGTCGCGCTGTCGGGCGACCCCGCCGACATCCACCGGACGGACGAGGCCGTCACGGAACTGTTCCCGGAGAAAGACGCCCTGCACCGCTGGATCGACCTCGCGCAGGAGCAGGTGTCGTTCCAGGGGCTCCCCGCGCGGGTGTGCTGGCTCGGCGCGGACACCGACGACGAGGGACTCACCGAACGCGCTCGCTTCGCCCTGCGGATCAACGACCTCGTCGCGTCGGGCGAGATCCGGGCACCCGTGGTCGTCACGCGCGACCACCTCGACGCCGGCAGCGTCGCCTCGCCCAACCGGGAGACCGAGGACATGCGCGACGGCTCGGACGCCGTCGCGGACTGGCCGATCCTCAACGCCCTGCTGAACTGCGCCGTGGGCGCGGACATCGTGAGTGTCCACGACGGCGGCGGCGTCGGCATCGGCAACGCCGTCCACACCAACAACCACGTCGTCCTCGACGGCTCGGACCTCGCCGCCGAGAAGGCCAGGCGCGTGTTCACCACCGACCCCGGGATGGGCGTCGTCCGCCACGCCGACGCGGGCTACGAGTCCGCGCTGGAGCAGGCCCGCGCGTCCGATATCGCCGTCCCGATGGAGGACCGGGATGCGTGACGGCGACGGCGTCGCGGCAAGTGACGGTACCGACACGGCGGGAGAGTTCTCGCCGCCGCCGGAGTGGTCCGGTCCCTCCGCGGACCCGAACGACGAGCAGTTCGGCGACGCCGTCGAACCGGCAACCCTCGACGACCTCGACGAGTTCGGCGCCGTGATCGTCGGCGAACCCTACGACGGCGCGGTCATCGGCCGCCGCGGCGCGGCGGAAGCCCCCGCGGCGATCCGCGAGTCGCTCGCCGCGGCGAAGACCCACCACGTCGACCAGGGACCGATCTCCGTCGCGGGCGACCCCGCCGACGAGGACGGCGAGAACGTCCCGAACGAGCGGGTCCACGGGCCGACCGGCCCGGGCGTCGGGCTCGGGGACCTGGGGGACGTGGCCGCGCTTCGCACCGATAGCGGCGCGAACGGTGACGAGCCGGCGGTCGCCGCCGTCCAGGAACAAGTCCGAGCGGTCACCGCCGACCTCTACGGCCGGGGCGTCGTCCCCGTCTTCCTCGGCGGCGACAACTCGCTGACCTACTCCAACGCCGCGCCGCTGCTGGAGCGGGGGTCGCTGGGCGTCCTCAGTTTCGACGCCCACCTCGACTGCCGCGAGGTCCGCGAGGGCGTCGGTCCCACCAGCGGCACACCGTACCGACAGCTGTTCGCCGACGGCCTCGACGAACTCGCCGTCGTCGGCGCCCGGAACTTCGAGACCTCGACCGCCTACCACGACTTCCTCCACGAGCGGGGCGGGCGCGTGTTCGCGCCCGCCGAGGTCGCCGACGACCCCATCGACGTGATGGACGACGCCATCGCCTCGCTGGGCGACGTGGACGCCATCTACGTCAGCGTGGACGTGGACGTGCTCGACGCGGCGGCCGCGCCGGGCGTCAGCGCGCCGACGCCGGGCGGGCTCTCCACCCGGGAACTGTACCGCCTGCTCGAACACGTCGCGACCCACGGCCGCGTCGCGGGGTTCGAGGTTGTCGAGTGCGCGCCGCCGCTGGACGAGAGCGGCCGAACGGTCGATGCCGCCGCCCGCGCGGTCGCGCACTTCCTCGCCAGTCTCGCCGCGCCGAAGGGCCGCCACTCACGCAGGGGGGCCCTCGATGGCTGAGCTCACGGCGGTCGTCCACGGCGCCGCCGAGGTGGCGACCGCGACCGGCGAACTCGGAGGCGACGATCCCGCGGGTCTCCGCTCCGACGCCGCGGTCGCGATCGTCGACGGCGCGGTCGCCGCGGTCGGCCCCACCGAGGAAGTGACTCGCGAGTACTCGCCGGAGAACGCCGCCTACGCCGTCGACGCGAGCGGTCGGGCGGTGATCCCCGGCTACGTCGACTCGCACACCCACGCCTGTTTCGCGGGGGACCGCTCGGACGAGTTCGAGGCGAAACTCCGGGGGACGACCTACGGCGAGTTGCTCGCGGGCGGCGGCGGCATCCACCGCACCGTCCGCGCGACGCGGGCCGCGAGCGACGACGAACTGCTGGGGAACCTGCTCGACCACCTCGACGTGATGGTCGCCCACGGCACGACCACCGTCGAGGTGAAATCGGGCTACGGGCTCGACACCGAGACGGAGCTACGGATGCTCGACGCTATCGACCGCGCCGACGACCGCCACCCCGTCGACGTGGTCCCGACGTTCATGGGCGCCCACGCCGTCCCGCGCGAGGCCGACGAGCCCGAGGGGCGCTACGGCGAGGGCGACCCCGTCAACGCCGACGACTACGTCGAGCGGGTCGTCGACGAGCAGATCCCCGCCGTCGTCGATCAGGGCGTCGCCGAGTTCTGCGACGTGTTCTGCGACGAGGGGGCGTTCACCGTCGAGCAGTCCCGGCGCGTCCTCCGCGCGGGCGCCGAGCGCGGGCTCACGCCGAAGGTCCACGCGGAGGAACTGGCTCACCGCGGCGGCGCGAAGCTCGCGGCCGAGGTGGGCGCCGCCAGCGCCGACCACCTCCTGCACGCCACCGACGAGGACGTGGCCGCGCTGGTCGACGCCGACGTGACGCCCGTGCTCCTCCCGGGTACCGCCTTCGGCCTCGGCGCCGACTACGCCGACGGGCGGGGGATGGTCGACGCCGGCGCGCCGGTCGCCGTCGCGACCGACTTCAACCCGAACTGCCACTCCCAGAGCATGGGATTCGCGAGCGCGCTGGCCTGCGTCGAGATGGGGCTCACGCCCGCCGAGGCGCTGGTCGCCTGCACCCGAAACGGCGCCCGCGCCCTCGACCGCCCCGACCTGGGCGTCGTCCGCGAGGGCGCGCCCGCCGACCTCGCGGTGCTGGACGCGCCCTCGCACGTCCACGTCCCCTACAGCTACGGGGTCAACCGCGTCGCGACGGTGCTGAAAGAGGGGCGGCCGGTCGTCGGCCCCGAGTGGACCGGCGAGGCGAGTGGCGACCCCGGCGACGGCGCCGAGCGGGGTGGCGGGGGTGAGCCCGATGTCTGAAGCGACGGTCGTCCTCGACGGCGAGTCGCTGACCCCGGCGGACGTGGCCGCCGTCGCCCGCGAGGGCGCCGACGTCGCTATCGCCGACGAGGCCCGCGAGGCGGTCCGCGTCGCCCGCGAGCGCGTGGAAGACGTGGTCGAGAGCGACGAGGCGGTCTACGGCGTCAACACCGGTTTCGGCGAACTCGTCGACGAGCGAATCCCCCGCGAAAAGGTCGCGCAGCTCCAGACGAATCTCCTTCGGAGCCACAGCGCCGGTAGCGGCGACCCGCTCCCCACGGAGGCCGTCCGCGCGATGCTCGTCGCGCGGGTCAACGCGCTCGTCAAGGGCTACTCCGGCGTCCGCGAGGTCGTCGTCGACCACCTCGTGACGATGCTGAACGAGCGCGTCCACCCGGTCGTCCCGCGGACCGGGAGCCTCGGCGCCAGCGGCGACCTCGCGCCGCTGGCCCACGCGACTATCGTCCTGATCGGCGAGGGGGAAGCCGAATTCGAGGGCGACCGCCTCGACGGCGAGACGGCGCTGGCCCGCGCGGGGCTGGAGCCGCTGACGCTCGGGGCCAAGGAGGGGCTGGCGCTCATCAACGGCACGCAGTTGACCGCGGGGATCGGCGCGCTGCTCGTCGTCGATACGGAGCGGCTGGTCCGGGCCGCGGACGTGGCGGGCGCGCTCACGACCGAGGTGACCCTGAGTTCGACGGTCCCGAGCCACCCCGCGATCCAGGCCGTCCGCCCGCACGAGGGGCAGGCCGCCAGCGCCGCGAACCTCCGGCGGCTGACGGCCGACTCGGAGATCGTCGACTCCCACCGCAACTGCGACCGCGTGCAGGACGCCTACTCGACGCGCTGTCTCCCGCAGGTCCACGGCGCCGTCCGCGACGCCGTCGCCCACCTCCGCGACGCGGTCGAAGTCGAACTCAACAGCGCCACCGACAACCCGCTCGTCTTCCGACGCGATTCGATCGCCGATCGGACCGACGACGGGGCCGCGGCCGGCGCCGCCCGCGCCAGCGGCACCGACCGCGCCGCGGTCCTCTCGGGCGGCAACTTCCACGGCGAGCCCCTCGCGCTCCGGCTGGACTACCTCACGGGCGCGCTGACCGAACTCGCCGCGATCGCCGAGCGCCGCGTCGACCGCCTGCTCAACCCCAACACCCAGGAACCGCACCTCCCGCCCTTTCTCACGACCGAACCGGGCCTGCGCTCGGGCTACATGATCGCCCAGTACACCGCGGCCGCGCTGGTCAACGAGTGCCGCGCCGCGGGCCGCCCCTCGACGGACAACACGCCCGTCAGCGGCAACCAGGAGGACCACGTCAGCATGAGCGCCACCGCCGCGTGGGGCGCCCGCGAGACCGCCGACCGCGTCGCCCGCGTCGTCGGGATCGAACTCTGCTGCGCCGCCCAGGCCGCGGAGTTCGTCGACGACGACCTCGCACCCGGGCGCGGCAGCGGCGCCGCCTACGAGGCCGTCCGCGAGCGCGTCCCGCCGCTGGACGACGACCGCCCGCTCGCCGACGAGATGGCCGCGGTCGCCGAGCTGGTCGCCTCGGGCGACCTCGAAGCGCGGGTGAACGCGGCGCTCGACGAGCCGCTGGCGTAGCTACCCCGAGAACCGGAGGTCCGAGCCGTCGTCGCTGGCGGCGTAGCGGTCGCCCTCGTCCCAGTCGCGGAGGCTGGACTGGGTCTCGAACAGGGCCGTGTCGAGGTGGTCGTCGTCGATGGCCGCGCCTGCCCCCAGCGCGTTGCGCGCGGCGTTCTCGGCGAGGAGTTCGATGTCGCTGGCCGCGTAGCCGGCCGTCCCCTCGACGACTCGGTCCCAGTCGACGGCGTCGGCGACCGGCCGGTCCCGGAGGTGGAGGTCGAGGATCTCACGGCGGGCGTCGGCGTCCGGCGGCGGTACCTCGACGCGCTCGTCGAACCGTCCCGACCGGCGGATCGCCGGGTCCACGTCCTCCAGCAGATTCGTCGCGCCGACGGCGACCACGTCGTCCTCGTCGAGCGACTCCAGCTCGGTGAGCAACTGGTTGACCATGCCCTGCCGGCCCGCGTTCATCCCGCCGCGCGAGCCGGCGACGGCGTCGATCTCGTCGATGAACAGCAGGCAGGGGGCGTTCGCCCGGGCGATCTCGAACAGGTCCGCGACGTTGCTCTCGGGCTCGCCCATCCACTTGCTCGTCAGGTCCGCCGGGGAGACCTCGACGAAGGCGTGGTCGAGTTCGCCCGCCAGCGCCCGCGTGACGTGGGTCTTCCCGCAGCCCGGCGGCCCGTACAGAAGCAGGCCCGAGAGCACGTCGACATCGTAGCGGTCGTAGGTCTCCGGGTTCGAGAGCGGGTCCAGCACCGTCTCGCGCAACCTGTCTTTCAGCTCGCCCATCCCGCCCACGTCGTCGAACGAGCGGTCCACGTCGACGGTGACCAGCGAGTGGGCCGACAGGTCGACCCCGTCGGGCTGGACGACGTGGGTGCCGGCCTTGTGCGAGACGCCGACCCAGTCGCCGATGCTGGAGTCGGTCGATTCGAGGGCCGCTTCGAGGTGGCCCTGCCCGATCGGTGCCTCGTCGCGCAGCGCCTCGCGGGCCGCGTTCTCGGCGATCAGTTCGAGGTCGCTCGCGGCGTAGCCGACCGTCCGCTCGACGACGGGCGACGGATCCAGCCCGTCGGCGGTCGGCCGGCCGGCGAGGTGCAGGTCGAGGATGGCCCGCCGCGCGTCGGCGCCCGGCGGGGGCACCTCGACGCGCTCGTCGAACCGCCCCGACCGGCGGATGGCCGGGTCCACGTCCTCCAGCAGGTTCGTCGCGCCGACGACGACCACGTCGTGGTCGTCCAGCGATTCGAGTTCCGTCAACAGCTGGTTGACGAGCTGTTGCTCGCTGGAGTTCATGTCGCTCTCGCCGCCGCGGTCGCCGGCGATCCCGTCGATCTCGTCGACGAAGAGGAGACACGGCGCGTTCGCGCGGGCGATCTCGAACACGTCGGCGATCTTCCGGGCCGGCTCGCCCATGTACTTGCTCGTCACGTCGGCGGGGCTCACCTCGACGAAGGCGTGGCCAAGTTCGCCGGCGAGCGCGCGGGTGACGTAGGTCTTCCCGCAGCCGGGCGGGCCGTGCAGGAGGACGCCGTTGACGACGCTCAGCCCGTACTCGGCGAACCGGTCGGGGTCGGTGACCGGCCGGATCACCTTGTGGCGCAGCGTCTCCTTCAGTTCGGCCATCCCGCCGACCTCGCCGAAGCCGCGGTCCGGCGCGGGGTCGACCAGCGAGTCTGCGTCCATCTCCACGCCGTCGGGCTGGACGACCTCGGTCGCCCCATCGGCGACGGTCCGCCCACCGCGGCCGCCCGAGGGATCGAGCGGCTCCGGCCCGCCCTCGTGGTTCGTCTCGGCGCCCTCGACATCCCGACCGTCCGCGCCGTCCTCGCTCCCGGTGTCGCCCGCCGAGTCCGTCCCGCCGCCCCGCTGGATCCGGTCGAGGTCGACCTCGTACCCGAAGTCGCCGACGACCGTGGGGTCGCCGGAGACCCACTCGGCCACCCAGCCGTCGGGGTGGTCCACGTCGGCGTCGCTCTCGTCGCGGAAGGAGACGATGTAGGCGTGGTCGGCGCTCTCCGCGCGGAACTCCGCGAGCCAGAAGGGCAGATAGACGCGGCTCACGTCGGTCACGTCGATGCCGCCGTCGGGGTCGAAGTCGTTGGGCAGCCCGTAGGTGTCCTTGAACTTGTTGAGGAAGACGGCGGCGGCCTCCTCGCCGGCGGTCGCGCGGCGCTCGCGGTAGTCGATCAGCCGCTCGACCAGCACGCTCTCGGCGCGGTCGTTGGTCGCCTGGAACTCCAGCATCACCGTCGTCCCCAGGCCCGGGTGCTCGGTCCCCAGGTCGAACTCGTCGGGGTCGACCGTCACCGGGTCGGCCGTCCCGTCGACGTACTCGTGGACGAACCGGTCGTTGCCCTCGACCAGCCCGTCGACCAGCGTGGTCGTCGTCTCCCTGTTCCCGCCGAGCGAGAGCAGCTCCGACGCCTCGTACTCGAAGGTCAGGCGGAAGGCCGGGTAGAGGACCCGGTGGAGGCGGTCGAGTTCCTCGCCGGGACCGAACGGCGTGATCGCCCGCTCGTCCAGGGTCGCCCGGACCGCCCCCTCGTCGGGCAGCCGACGGTCGAAGGCGAACCGTTTCGGCAGCACGTCAGCGTCCCCCGTCGCGTGCGTGACTCATTACGCCCGAGTGACACGGTCAGGGGCATGAATCTTTCCGACCGGAGACGGCCGGGAGTGCGGTCGAACGACCGCGGCCGGTTCAGCGGTCGCTCGACGGCAGGACGACCGCCTCAGCTCTCCCCGTCGTCGCTGCCCTCGCGGATCGCACGCTCGGCGGCCGTCAGCGCCTCGTCGGCGTCGAACTCGGCGACGATCCCCTCCAGGGTCTCGCGGTCGGCGTCGGCCAGGTCGCGAGCGTGCTCGGTGATCGCCGGGACCGCGCGGATCACGTTGTCGACGATGGGCACGTCGGCCGCCCGCGCCGAGCGGGACATCGGGTTGAGGTCGATCACGACCTCGACCTTGCCCAGGTCACCCAGCGCCTCGGCGCGGTCGCCGTCCTCCAGCGGGACGAGGACCACGTCGGCGTCGCCGATGCCGTCGGCGTCGACCTTCGCGCGCTCGTGGTCGAGTCCCGGGATGGTCCCGTCGGCGGTCAGGCCCTTCACCTCGCTCGCGCCGTGGTCGCGGAGGTGGTCGGCGATCCGCTCCATCCGCTCGGCGGTGCGGTTGAAGAGGTTCACCTCGATATCGGCGCTCGTCGCCTCGGCCAGGTCGACGACCTCGCCGGGGACGAGCGCGGCGACGTTGCCGTTCACGGAGAGGACGGGGTGGTCCGCGAGGAGGAGGTGGGCGGCCGCCGAGCGGGCGGCGCCGTCGGCCGACGGGAGGGTCCGCTCGCCGAGCAGGTAGTCGAAGGCCTCGCCGCGGCCCTGGGCGATGAGCCCCTGGCGAGAGGTGATGCCGGCCTCGACCCCCGCCTCGATGCGGTGGCGGGTGAGCAGCGACTCGTAGCGGGGGTGGCTCTCTGGGATCTCGATGTCCGCGTCGGTCATGCCCGGAGCCTCGCGGGCGAGCGCCGAAAAGCCGACGTTTTCGGTCGCATCGACGCGGGACCCGCTACTCCACGTCGATCCGGTGGCCGGCGGCCGGGCCGCACTCCTCGAAGAGGGCGCCCAGGAGCTTGCGCTGGGCGGCCCGGAGGTGCTGGGAGAGCGTCGACGGCGAGATGTCGAGGTCCGCGGCGACCTCCGCGCCGGTCGTCTCGCGAGGTCGCTGGAAGTAGCCGGCGCGGTAGGCGGTCACCAGCACTTCCAGCTGGCGGTCCGTGAGTTCGCGGGCGAGCACGTCCTGGACCTGGTGGCGGAGGAACAGCGGCCCCTCGCGGGGGCGGTCGCGTTTGGCGACCAGGTCCACCGAGGGGTGCCGGTCCGTGAACGAGTCGACGACCGCGCCCGCCTCGCGGGAGGGCAACACCTCGGCGACGACGCGGCCGTCGCCCGCTTCGGCCCAGAGATCGCGGAGGAACGCCTCCTCGTCGGCCAGCGTCGTCGCGACGCAGTCGGCGGGCTCCTCGATCCGACAGACCAGCACGCCGTTCTCGGTGTGGCGGTCGACCAGCCGCTCCTCGACCGGTTCGGCGTCGCTGATCCGGTCGACGGTCGCGGGAGAGGCGTCGCGTACTTCGAAGAACTCCAGGAACTCGCCGTCCGACCGCGGCAGTAGCTCCCGGAGGATCCACCGGCAGGAGCCCCGTTCGGACCCGCTGACGAACGCGTAGTCGGAACTGGTCACCCGGAACTCGAGCTCCGTCGGCTGCTCGGCGGGCGCCGCCATCCTATCAGAGACCCAAGGAATACGGCGGGAAGTACCTTGTGACGCTCGGAGCGAACGAGTACACCGGGGGCGAAACCCGGCGTCGTCGGTCACCTCGCATACTGGTTCGAACCCTCGGCGTCCGGCCGAGGGCGCTCCGTGTCGTCCGTCGCCGACGCGGCCGTCGCGCTCAGCTCCGTCGAGAGCGCGAACAGCGCCCGCTCGTGTGCGGCCTTCGGGCGGTGGACCGCCGTCGGACCGACCGCCGTGCCGTCGTACTCGTCGAACGGGCCGGCCGCCAGGTCGCGCTCGTCCTCGAACTCCCGACGGACCAGGACGAACAGCGCGTGCAGGTAGAGTGATTCGCGTTTTCGCATGGGTGAAGTGGTCGGTGGCCCGCGCCGCGGGGCCGGTGGGTGGAAAGGCGAAGCCGGGGTGGGGTGGTGGGAGAGGTGGGACCGAAGCCGTGCGCGTCGTCGGTCCGTCAGGACCGATGGCTGCCAGGGATGAAAAACGAATACCTGAATAGTACGGTCCGCCGCTGACGGCCGGTAGGCGGCGCCTACTCCGGAAGCGTCCGGTCGCTCGGCGGGGCGAGCAGGGTCGCCCCGGTCGGGTCGATCTGACAGACCGTCGGGTCGTAGCCGGCGTCGCTGAGCCCGGTGTCGAGCGCGAGGACCGTCTGGCCGAGCATCCCCATCGTCGCCTCGCCGCCGGCCTCGGCCACGTCGGTCACCACCTCGTACACCCGTTCGGTGACCAGGTCCGCCTCCCGGGAGAACTGCCGGGACGACGCCACGAGGCGCTCCAGCGTCGGCTCCTGGACGAGCCGCGAGAGCGCCCGCTCGCCGGCCGCCGAGATGGCCTCCGTCTCGCCGCCGATCACCTCGCTCGTCGACAGCTCCCCGAACGTCTGGAACTCGACGCGCGAGCGCGTCGGCACCGCGTCCATCTTGTTGTGCTGGGGGCTCCCGGGTTCGAGCCGGATCGGGACGCCACCGTGGAGCTGGCCGACCACGTCGCCCAGCCCGGTGCCGGCCTGGACCTCCGCGCCGTGGGCGATCGTCGCGAGTTCGTACGTCGAGAGCCGCCGGTCGAGCAGTTCGTTCGTCGCCAGCGCCGCCCCAAGCGCCATCGCGCCGGAGACGCCGAACCCCGAGCCGACGGGCAGGTCCGTCACGCCGCGGACCGCGACCGTCGCCTCCAGCGCGTCGAGCACCCGCTCGACGGCCTCGATGTCGACCGACTCGCCGTTCAGCGTCACCGCGACCGCGTCGGCGGGCCGGACGGTGACGGTCACGCCCTCCGAGAGCGCCAGTCCCGCGCCGCGCGACCCCGCCTTCGTCGGGTCGTCGGCCCGGTCGACGGTGAAAAAGCCCGTCGCGTGCCCGGGGACGAACGCCCGTGCCACCGCTGTCATACTCCCCCGTCGGCGCGGCGCCTGTAATCAGTTTCGTCCTCGGGGCGTCGGGGCGAACGGGGCGGATCAGGCCGCGTCGCGCTCCGTCGAGCGGTCGTCCTCGCCGTCCGACTCCGCGAGGAACGTCTCCGCGTCGTCGACGGATTCGGTCTCGAGCAGGCGTTCGACGCGGGTCTCGAACTCCGCGTCGTCGATCTCGCCGCGCGCGTAGCGGTCACGGAGCTCCGCCAGCGCGTCGTCGGTCCCGTCGGACCGGTCGCGTCGTCCGCGCCCGCGCTCGCGGTCGTCCGCCCGCTCGGACCCGTAGTACTTCGCCAGCGCCGCGGCCAGCGGCATCCCGCCGCCGAACCCCACCGGGAAGGCCACCCAGAAGTAGTCGACCCCGAGAAACATGAGCGCGAACGCGACGCCGAGCGTCAGGAACGTGACGGCGCCAGTCAGGACGCCGACGAGCGGGTTCTCCTCGTCGGCCGCGTCCGCCCCTCCGTCTGTCGCCATGGTCGGACTGTCGGCGGCCCCACATTTGTATCTATCTCGCCGGGCCGGACGGCGACACCGGGGAGGGCACCGCGAACGGCGGCGGCGACCCACAGAATTATTGTATCCGCTGTCAGACACCGTATCGAGTATGCCGTCAGTCAGCGCGCGCCTCCCCGAGGAAGAGAAGGAGGAACTGGACGCGGTCGCCGAACTGCTCGACGAGGACCGCTCGACGACGATCCGGAAGGCCCTGCGGGAGGGACTGGCCGAACTGCGCGTCCGCCGCGCGGTCGAGCGCTACCAGTCGGGGGACGCCTCCGTCGCCGAGGCGGCCCGCATCGCCGGCGTCTCCCTGGGCGAGTGGCTGGAGATCGCCCACGAGCGCAACCTCACCACCCAGCTGGCCGCCGAGGACCTGGGCGACGACGCCTACACCGCTCAGGAGCTATGACCGGCGGGAACCCCACCCGGTCGTCGGACTCGGCTCGGGAGGCCCGCGGATGAGCCGCATCTACGTCGGCCCGACGAGCCTCTACGCGCTCGGGCAGGTCGGCGAACTCGACCTGCTGAAGAGCTTCGACGGCCGGCTCGTCGTCCCCGAGATCGTCGAGGAACAGGTGACGACCGAGCCCGCACGGAGCGCGCTGGCGTCCTTTCTCGACGAGACCGAGGTGTCGACGGCGGTGCCCGACACCGCCCACGAGCGGGCCGTCGAGGTCGTCGGGATCGACGAGAGCACCCACGAGGCGGCGATGCTCGCGGGCGTGATCGCCCACGCGGACCCGAACGACCGCCACGCCGTCGCCGTCGTCTCCGAGGACCGCCGCGTCCGTCGCGTGGCCGAGGGGCTCGGCGGCGCGGTCACCAGTTGTTTCGGCGTCGTCGCCCGGGCCGCCGCCGAGGACAAGTACCTCTCGCGGTCCCAAGCCCGGCGGATCGTCCGCCGCATCGACGCCAACGGCATCCAGATGACCGGCGAGATGCGGTCGCAGGCGGTCGGTGCGGTCGGGGAGTAACCGAGGAGAGGGCATCCGCGAGCGGAGCGAGCGGTTCACGGGTGCCGTCGCGGCCGAAGCGGATCGGCGGGATGGGTTCGGCGTGTCAGCGGGGCGATCCCTGCATAGTTTGGCACGAGGTACAATACCACAGGGCCCGAATTTCCGGTCGTATGTCACCAGTTACACCGGGTGGGGTCCTGTTGCAGGCCACACAGTCCGAGGTGTTCAGCGAGATCAACAACGACGTGTTGCTGTCGTCGTCGCTGTGGGCGAACATCGCGCTCGCGGGGCTGTCGATACTGCTGTTCGTGTACATGGGCAGGAACGTCGAGGGGTCGCGGGCGCGGCTCATCTGGGGTGCAACGCTGATGATCCCCCTGGTGTCGATATCGAGCTACACGGCGCTGGTCTCGGGGCTGACGGTCGGGTTCATCGAGATGCCGGCGGGCCACGCCCTGGCCGGCGAGGAGGTGTTGAGCCAGTGGGGCCGGTATCTGACGTGGGCGCTCTCGACGCCGATGATCCTGCTCGCGCTCGGGCTCCTCGCCGATGCCGATCTCGGGAGCCTGTTCACCGTCATCGCGGCCGACATCGGGATGTGTATCACCGGGCTCGCCGCCGCGCTGGTCACCTCGTCGTACGCGCTCCGCTGGGTGTTCTATGGCATCAGCTGCGCGTTCTTCGTCGCCGTCCTCTACGGGGTGCTCGTCGAGTGGCCCCGTTCGGCGGCGAACGCGGGCACCGGCGAGATATTCGGGACGCTGCGGGCGCTGACGGTCGTGCTGTGGCTGGGCTATCCGGTCGTCTGGGCCGTCGGCGTCGAGGGGCTGGCGCTGGTCCAGTCGGTCGGGCTCACCTCGTGGGCCTACTCGGTGCTGGACATCGGCGCGAAGTATCTCTTCGCGTTCCTGCTGCTCCGGTGGGTCGCCGCGAACGAGCGGACCGTATCCCGGTCGGGCGTCGCCGGCGGCGACCGTGCCGCGCCGGCCGACGACTGAACCGCGGGACCACCCGCTCGTCTGCGAGGGGCGCTGTCACCCCTCTTCGGCCGCCTCGTAGAACTCGCCCTCGTCGAGAACGGGGTCGTCCTCCAGGAACTCGACGCCGCGAGCGGTGGGTTCGACGCCGGTCTCGGCCTCGAACTCCGCCAGCAGGTCGCTCCCCCAGCCCATCCCGGCGACGGCGTCGAACGCCCCGAATAGCTCGGTGAGCATCGGCGCCGGGGGCGCGTGGGCGAACGCGCGGAATCGGAACTGGTGGTCCATCGCGAACCGGTAGAGCACGTCCTGGCCTGCGAGACCGTCCGCGCCCTCGTAGCGCGCGAGTTCGGCCGGGCGGTCGTCGCCGTCCGACCGGTAGAGCACCGCCTCCGTGCAGGTCTCCGTCTCCGAGTCGAACGTCCCGACCGCCGCCCGCTCCCAGCGGTCCGCGCTCTCGACCAGCAGGCCGGGAACGGGGTCGTTCACGAGGACGTAGCAGTACTCGGCGACCCACGCCAGGTCGGCCGCTCGCTCGGTCCCGTCGCCGTCGACGAGGTCGCCGTGGACGCAGTCCTCGCCGTCGTGTACGCCGACCGGGTGGTGGTCGTCGAACCACGCCACCAGCGACTCGCGGGCCGCCTCGTCCGCGCACTCGAACGTGTACGCCGTCCACTCCACGGACTGCCTTCGGGAGTGGCGCGGAAAAACGTTGGCGGCTACGCGCTACGGCGACAGACGCCGCCTGTCGCGAACCGCGGCGAGATCGAGCGGCGCTACGGAGAGAGCCGCTGGCGGTTCGGACCGCGGCGAGATCGAGCGACTCTACGGAGAGAGCCGCTGGCGATCTCGCGGGAAGAGAACGGCCTCGCGGATGTTACCCAGCCCGAGCATCGTCATGACGAGTCGCTCGCCACCGAGGCCCCAGCCGGCGTGAGGCGGCATGCCGTACTTGAACATCTTGGTGTAGTAGTCGAACTGCTCGGGGTCGAGCCCCTGCTGTTCGAACCCCTCGACGAGGTGGTCGTAGCGGTGCTCGCGCTGCCCACCGGAGACCAGTTCCATCGTCGGGTGCATCATGTCGAAGCCCGTCGAGAGCTGCTCGTCGTCGTCGTGGTCCTTGATGTAGAACGGCTTGATCTCGCTGGGCCAGTCGGTGATGAAGTAGTGCTCGCCCACGTCCTGGCCGAGCGCGTGCTCGCCCTCGGTGGGGAGGTCGTCGCCCCAGACGAGCTGTTCGTCGAGCTCGCCCGTCGCGTTGATCCGCTCGATGGCCTCCTCGTAGGTCAGCCGCGGGAAGTCGCCCTCCGGCGCCTCGAACTCGTCCTGGAGGTCGAGCGCTTCGAGCGCGTCCTGACAGTTCTCGGCGACGCCCTCGTAGGCGGCCTTCACGATGGTCTCGCAGGCATCCATCGCTTCGGTGTGGTCGTAGAACGCCGACTCGAAGTCGATGGAGGTGGCCTCGTTGAGGTGGCGGGGCGTGTTGTGCTCCTCGGCGCGGAAGATCGGGCCGATCTCGAAGACGCGTTCGAGGCCGGAGCCGACCATCAGCTGCTTGAACAGCTGCGGGCTCTGGTTCATGAACGCCTCCTGGCCGAAGTAGGTGATCGGGAACAGCTCCGTCCCGCCCTCGGTGCCGGTGGCGACGATCTTCGGCGTGTTGATCTCCGTGGCGTCGAGGTTCCGGAACGCCTCGCGGACCGAGCGGAGGACCTCCGCGCGGATCTCGAAGATGGCCTTGGTCTCGTCCTTGCGGAGGTCCAGCGTCCGGTTGTCTAGCCGCGTCGAGAGGTCGGCGTCGACCTTGCCGGAGGGGTCGAGCGGGAGTTCGGGGTCGGCCTCGGCGACGACGTCGAGCGAGTCGGGGGTGATCTCGACGCCGGTGGGCGCGCGGGGCTCTTCCTCGACGTCGCCGGTGACAGCGACGACGGACTCGCGGTGAACCCCGAGCCCGGTCTCGACGAGGTCGTCGTCCATCTCGTCTTTCTCGAACTTGATCTGGATCTTCCCGGTGCTGTCCCGGAGGATGAGGAAGGCGATGCCACCGAGGTCGCGGATCTCGTGGACCCAGCCGGCGACCGTGACGGTCTCGCCCGGCTCGGCGTCCGCGGTGTAGGTGCGGTCGTCCATGGGAGTGGCTTCTGGGGGGCTCGACTTAAGGACAGTCCTTCGCCGTCACCGGTTGCCACGCCACCGACGGATATTCCCGTCGGTCGGCGGCGTGCGAGCGGCTCGAAAAATCGCGATGGGTTACGACTCGTCGCCGCCGTCGGTGAGGACTTCAACGTCCTCACTTCCCTCCTCGTTGGCGAAATCCGGCAACTCGTCGGCCGATTCGGAGTCGCGCCTCTCGTCTTCGGGTTCACGGTCCCAGACGCGGGAGGTGTATTCGTGGCACATGGTATCACACCATCGGGAGTGCGGGACCGGACTCAGTTGAACCTTGTGGCGGCGCTGGCCGGTGTCGACCGTCGGGAAAGAACGAGCGGTGACCGGAGAGCTACTCGGAGATCGTCGCGGCGGTGGCGTCTTTCGCGCCCTCGACGGTCTCGGCGACGGCGTCGACACCTTCGTCGTGGACGAGGTCGCCGACGACGACGGTGTCGGCGTGGTCGGCCATCGTGTTGGCCGACTCGTAGTCGTGGATGCCGCCGCCGTAGAACAGCGTCGCGTCGGCGAGCGCGTCGGCCGCGGCGGCGACGGTCTCGGGGTCGCCGAAGGTGCCCGAATACTCGGCGTAGACGATCTCCTGGCCGAGCATCCGTTCGCCCACTTCGGCGTAGGCGGCCACGTCCGCCGGATCGAGGTCGCAGTCGGACTGGGTGAGTTTCGCCGCGGCGGAGTCGGGGTTGAGCACGATGTAGCCCTCGGTGAACGTGCGCTCCCAGTCGATGTCGTCGTCGATGCGGACCCACTCCTTCTGGACGCCGGTGAGCCAGGCGATGTCGCCGGCGTTGAGGACCGCGGGCACGAGATAGCCGTCGACGCCGCCGCGGTAGACGACGTTGGCGGGGTTCGACGGCTCGACGTACAGCGGTACGTCGTACTCGGCGCAGGCCTCGACCACGTCGGCCATCTTCTCCTCGGTGACGCCCGTCGTGCCGCCCACCTCGATGGCGTCCGTGCCACAGGTGACGACGTCGGCGTACGTCTCCCCGTCGACCAGATCCTTGTCCGGGTCGACCTTCAGCACGTGATCCCAGTCGTCCCACGGCCTCTGCATACTCCCACACTCCCCGCGGGACGGTAAAACCGCTTCGGATGGGAGGAGCTGCGGGTCTCGGTCGGGGAGTAGGATCTGGCGTGACCGTACTCGACGGTGAGCGTTGAAAATCCGCAACCCGCTCGCTAGCTGGAGACACTACCGCACTCGACGGTGAGCGCTGAAAGCCCTCGGCCCGCTCGCGGTCGCCGAGCGACATATCCGCGCTCTCGACACCGCCCGCGCGGATAGCGGTCGCTCAGACGACTACCAGCGCGAGCGCGCCTCGCCCTTTCAGTCCGCCAGGGTCAGCACCGCACCAGCAACCGCAGACGGCCACGAACCTCCCCAGCCGATTCGCTCGCTTCTCTCGCTCATCCCTCGCGCGGTTTCGTCGCGCCACGGAGGGCGCGACAGCGCGCGCCGGCTTCGACAGGTCGCCGATTTTCGCCGTCAGACCTAACTCGCCGGTGTCCTATCCACGGGTAATGCCAGCGGGCGCACGATTGACGACGGTCGAGGACGTTCGCGACGACGGATCGTTTCTGTTCACGGCGACGAACTCCTTCGACATGGACGAGGAGATCATCGTCGTCCCGTGCGACGAGGAGGTAGCGGCCGACGGCGGCGCGCCGGTGGACGGCGAGGGCGGCGTCGCGGCGTGGATCAACCGCTGCACGCACGAGGCCCAGCGCTTCGACACCGGCCGCGGCGTCCCCATGCGCGACGGCGAGATCATCTGCCCCAAGCACGGGTCGATGTTCGACGCCTGCTCCGGCGAGTGCAACAACGGCGAAGCCGCAGGGACGGCGCTGCCCGACGTGGAGGTGGTCGTCGCGGACGGCGAGGTGTTCCTGGCCGACGACGAGTACACGTTCGAACACGAGGGCGGCATCGACGACGGTGAGGACGGACCGAGTTCGACCAGTCACGTCGGGTTCTGAGGCGCGGTCGACCATCTCCGCAGCCGAACATTTTAACCCAGGGACAGGTCAACCACTCCCCAGGGATGCGACTCGCGAACGTGGCTACGGCCCCGCTGTCGGGTCTGCTCGTCGTCGTCGCGCTGGCGCCCGCGGTCCCGGTCGCGGCGACGCTCCTCGCGGGCGCCCTCGTCGCGACGGCGGTGACGTTCCGGGCCGACACCCACCGGTACGGGGTCGTGGGCGCGCTGTACCTGCTGGGCGTCGGGGCCGCGGTCCTCGCGCTCGCCCGGTTCCCGTTCGCCTGGAAGCGAACGCCCCTGTTCGCGCTGTGGGGCTTCGGGCTGGTGAGCCTCGGGATCTTCTGTCTCCGAGTCGCGCTCGGCGTCGTCGGGCGGCGCGTCCTCGCGCTGGTCGTCGACGACGGCGCCGACAGCGTGTGGGACGCCATCTCGGCGTTCGGCGGGACCCTGGTGATCGCCTGGAGCGTGCTGACCGCCCACGAGAAGGCGGCCCGCTCGGCCGGCGTCGCCGCCGGCGTGTCGACGACGACGGCGCTGGACGCGCTCGGCTACGGCTTCCCCGTCCTCGCCGGCTTCTTCCGGCGCTACCGGGCGTTCGCGGTCGCCGGCCACGAGGTCGTCGTCCCGCTGTGGGCGCTGCGCCACGGCGTCGATGCCACGACGGTGCTGTTCGTCGGCTGTCTCATCGTCGGCTTCCACACGGTCGGGACGCTCGCGGCGACGTGGCGAGCGGTGAGAGACACGACCGGCTACGCGGCCGAACAGACGGGCGATATCGCGGCCGATGCGACCCCGGACGGTGGTGACGCTGACGCCGGTGGTGACCGGGCCGAACGGTGACGCCGGACACTCCTCGGCCGGTCCGGTTGCCGCGACTCGCGCCCGGAGGTTTAAGACGGATAGAGCGCCTACTCCGTCATGAGATGGCGACCCAGCGCCACGGGATCGTGCCCGGCGACGAATCGTCTGTCCACGACGAGCCTCACGTCGAGGGTCGTCGGGTAACGGTCAGAGTCGTTCGGGCCCGCGTCGAAGAGCGCGGCGACGACCCCGAACGAGTCGCCGACCAGCTCGACCTCGATATCGCGAGCGTCTACGAGGCGCTCGCGTACTACCACAACAACCTCGAAGAGATGCGGACCGTCGAACGCCGCCACGAGGACGCCGTCGCCGCCGCGAAACGACGCACCGATATCTCCCCGCCCGACGGCGAATGAGCTATCGGCTCCTGCTCGACGAGAACGTCGAACGAGCCGTCGCCGAACGTCTGCGCGATGCCGGTCACGACGTCGAGCGGGTCGCGGCCGTCCCTGAACTCGGGACGGGAAGCGACGACGAGCACGTCGCGGCCCACGCTCGGGACCGCGACCGCGTGCTCCTGACGTACGACGACGATTTCGTCCCCGCTATCGACGGAACGCCGACGCTGTACGTCCCCGACGAGACGCTCGCGAGCGACGCGGTCGCCGGCATCGTCACGACGATCGCGGCCCACTATCCCCAGTCGGAGATCGACGGCGTGGTCTACGCCGGGTCGAACTGGCTGTGAAAACTGAGTCGGCTAGTCGCTCTCGGCCGGTTCGTCGGCGGGACTCGCGCTCTCGACGAGGTCCTCGTCCTCCGAGGGGCCGCCGTCGGGCCCCTCGTCGTCGTCGCCGGGGTCGACCTCGGGCAACTGGGAGATCCAGTCGCGGATCTGGCCCGCGCTGACCCCCTGGATCTCCGTGGCGAGGCGGTCGGGGTCCACGTCGCGCAGATCCGCGGGCTCGGAGACGCCCGCAGTCTCCAGGCGCTCGGCCGTGGCGGGGCCGACGCCGTCCAGATCCTCCAGGTCGTTGACGGCCTGGCGGGCGCGGTACTCCTCGTAGTTGCAGATGGGACAGCCCAGTTCCCACGGGTCGTCGCCGCTGTGGACGACGAGTTCGGGCAGGTGGTGCTCGTCGCAGTACTCGTCGGTGATCTCGATGTCGCCCCGACGCGGGAGCGGCAGCGAGTAGTCGCAGTCGGGGTAGCGGGTACACCCCACGAGGCGCGAGCCCGAGCGGAGCTTCTTGATGGCGAGATCGCCGCCGTGCTCCTCGCCGCAGTCCGGGCAGACGCCGATGACCTCGTCCTCGGTGTCGTCGGCCTCGTCGGCCTTGCACTGCGGGCAGCCGTGGACGAACGTGTCCCGGCCGGCGAGCATCTTCACGTGGTTCAGCCCGTGTTCCTCGCAGGTGTCTTCGAGGACGAGCGGCTCGCCCGTGCTCGGCAGCGGGAGGGTGTAGCGACACTCGGGGAAGCCGTCGCAGCCGACGAAATACGAACCCTGGCGGCTCTGCCTGACGAGCAGGTCGTGGTCGCTCTCCGGGCAGGGGCCCAGCCGGCGGTCAGCCTTCAGCGACTCCTGGAGGTGGTCGCCGATGTCCTCGCGAGAGTCGCGCAGCTCCTCGAACACCCGGTCGAGCATCTCCCTCGACTCCTCGGTCACGTCGTCGAGCGTCGCCTCGCCGTTGGCGATGGCGGACATGTCCGCCTCCAGCTGGGCGGTCATGTCCTCGCTGACGACCAGGTCGGCGAACTCCTCGGCGGCCTCGACGACGGCCTCGGCCAGCGACGTCGGCCGCGGCGGGTCCGACTCGATGTACCCGCGGTCGTAGAGCTTCTCGATGACGTTGTGGCGGGTCGCCTTCGTCCCGATGCCCATCTCCTCCATCTTCTGGATGAGCCGCGACTGGCCGTACCGGCGGGGCGGCTGGGTCTGCTTGGCTTCGAGTTCCACGTCGGTCACGTCGAGCGCGTCGCCCTCCTCGACGGGCGGGAGGAACGACTCGCTGGCCGACGAGTAGGGGTACACGTCGTGGTAGCCGGCTTCGAGCAGGCGCTTGCCGGTGGCCTTCAGCTGGCAGTCGTTGGCGGCGGCGACGACGCGCAGGTGCTCCCACGTCGCGGCCTCGGCGACCGTCGCGAAGAAGCGGCGGACGACGAGTTCGTACACCTCCCACTCGTCCTCGCCGAGTTCGTCGCGGTCGGGTACCGCGCCGGTCGGGTGGATCGGCGGGTGGTCGGTCGTCTCGTCGTCGCCCTCCGTGGGCTCGACCTCGTCGAGTTCGAGCAGCGACTCGGCGTCGTCGCCGAACTCGTGGGTCATCGTGAACTCGTCGAGCAGCTCCTCGGGGTCCAGGTCCTCCGGGTAGACCGTGTTGTCCGTCCGCGGATAGGTGATGTAACCGGTCGTGTACAGCTCCTCGGCGATGGACATGGCGCGCTGGGCGGAGTAGCCCAGCGACCCCGCGGCGGAGATGAAGGCGGTCGTGTTGAACGGCGCCGGCGGGTTGTCCGTGCGGGTACGCCGGCGGACCGACGTGACCTCGGCGCTCGCGGCCTCGCGCAGCCGTTCGTGGGCCTCGTCGGCGTCGCCCTCGTCCCAGATACGCTCGGCCTCGCTGCCGTCGTCGTCGTAGAAGTACTGCGCCTCGAAAGACTCGCCGTCCTTGGCCAGATCCGCGAACAGTTCCCAGTAGTCGTCGGGCTCGAACGCCTGTATCTCCCGTTCGCGGTCGACGATTAGTTTGAGAGTGGGCGACTGCACCCGGCCGACCGAGATGAAGTCCTCGCCGAGTTGTCGCGCGGACAGCGAGAGGAAACGAGTGAGCGCGGCGCCCCACACGAGGTCGATGATCTGGCGGGCCTCGCCGGCGGCGGCCAGGTCGAAGTCGATGTCGTCGGGCTCGTCGAAGGCGCTCTTCACCTCGCGCTCGGTGATCGAGGAGAACCGGACCCGCTTGACGGGCGCGTCGGTCTCCTCGCGGATGAGCTCGTAGGCCTCCTTGCCGATGAGTTCCCCCTCGCGGTCGTAGTCGGTCGCGATGACGGCCTCGTCGGCCTTGCGGGCCAGTTGCCGGAGGGTGCGGACGATGTTCTCCTGGGTCGGCGACTTGACGATGTCGGCGTCGATCAGCTCGACCGGCTCCACGTCGCGCCAGTCGCTGTACTCCTCGGGGAAGTCGACGCCGACGACGTGGCCCGACAGGCCGACGCAGGTGGTCAGCCCCCACTCGTAGACGTTGACGCCGTTGCGCTGGGTCGTCGTCGCGCTCCCGCCGCTCAGGATCTCCGCGATGCGCCGCGCGGCGTTGTTCTTCTCCGTGATTATCAGTTCCACCGGACGCCACCTCCGGCTCCGCGGCAGTCGGTCATGGGAGTCGATAGGGAGGTCCTCGTCCTAAAGGTTTCGGGCGAAATCGCGGGACAGCGGGCGTGTGCGTGCGATCGAGCGCCCGCGAGCGAGAGCGCGTGTAGGTGCCCGCGAGCGGGTGCGTCGCGCGTGGGCACGTGCGGAGGACTTGCGCTACCGGGACTCGGATGCTACTCCGAGCGCGGGTCTACGCCGCCTGTTCGGCCGCACCGGTAGACTCCGATTCCCGGGGGATCGCACAGGCGGGGTCGTGGCTCGCCCGGATCGCGCTGCCGGTCAGGATGAGGACGCTCGCGGCGAAGAAGAGCCCGCCGACCGGCGACGACGGGTCCATGAAGGCCCAGTAGACCGGCGTCGCGGCCGCGCCGAAGACGGCGCCGGCCGCGCCGTAGACCGCGGGCGCACAGCAGCCGCAGGCGGTCGCGCCGGCGGTGGTCACGGTGCCGACGATCGCCCGCGGGGAGTCGATCGTGCCGCCAGTCGTGAGCTGTCGCGCCGCCAGCGCCGCGTTGCTCGCGACGAGCCCGCCGAGGATGGCCACCAGCAGGAGCGACCCCAGCGAGACGTACCCCGACAGCGGGATCGCGGGGAAATAGAACTCCAGGGCCGGCCAGTAGACCAGCGGCGAGGCGACCTGGTACGGAGTGACGAAGCCCTGGCCCGCGATGTCGGCCGTCAGGTCGGGGTTCATCGAGAGCGTCCCCGCCGAGAACAGGTAGAAGACGCCGAACAGGGCGAAGGTGACGACGGCGGTGAGCGCGGGGACCCGCGCGGTGAGCACCCCCGGGAACGCCGCGCCGGCGTCGCGGTAGAAGACGTAGACCACGGCCAGCGGGACGGCCGCGGCGAGCAGGTAGCCCAGCGGGTTCGTCAGCCCCTCCTGGGGCAGCAGCGTCGGGTAGGCGATCCAGGTCGCCAGCAGGAGGCCCAGGCCGACGTAGCGCGGGCGCTCGGGCCACTTCCAGCGGACGACGACGAGGCTGCCCAGCGCGACGACGATGGCCGAGACGGCGTTGACGACCGGGAACCACTCCGTCCAGTCCGGCGTCGCCTGGGGCGCGATCTGGATCTCGACGAGCCCGATGGTCCCCGCGATGACGAGCACCGCGCCCGCCGAGAGGAGCCCGGCGCCGAACCGGTCGCTTCGCGCCCCGTCGCGCAGCGCCCGAAAGCCGCCGATCCCCGCGACGATCCCGAGGATAGCGACCGCGCCGAGGAGCCAGTGAGGCGTTCCGGCGTGGGTCGTTCCCGCGTGGGCGACGACCGCGTCGAGGCCCCCGATGCCCCGCGCGGCCACCGCGAGCGCCTGGCCGAGGCCGAGTGTCATTGTCGACGCTCGGGCCCGGACGACAAAGGACGTTCTGATACGCGCGTCGAAAGCACGACGATGGCGCCCGGTCGCATCGGGTCCGAGCCGGGAATCCGGGGAGGATTGAAGTCGACGCGCTCGCCAGACGTTCGCGATGAGCGGTGACTCACGGACCGTCGAGATCGGTGACGTGGCGCTCACGCTACCCCACGAGGTCGAGACGGTCGTCGAACACGGTGACCTCCTCGTCGTGTTGCTCGACACGCTCACCCCGCTCGCGGCCGCCGACCGCGGCGAACGCGACGCTCCCGTCCCGCTCGCCGACCGGAACGTACTGGGGTTCGACTCGCGCGGGACGCTCCGCTGGCACGTCGAACCCGTGTCCGAAGGTGACCCGTACGTATCGCTGGTCGACGACGACGGGCGGCTCCGCTGTGGCAACTGGCGCGGCTACGACTGTGTGGTCGATCCCTCGACGGGCGAGCTGACCGACGTGACGTTCACGAAGTGAGCGTGCCGATCGCGCCGACAGCGACGCCCGCCGCATTTCGGCGATAGCGATCCCCGAGACGACAAAACCGATGTGAGTACTCCCGGACGTGACGGGACCCGGACCGGGGGAGTCAGTCTCCGGCGAGCCCGTTCGCGCTTACCCGTCCAGTTCCTCGCGGAGCGACTGGTTCACGTCACCGGGGTCCGCCGACCCGCCGGTCTTGCCCATCACCTGCCCGACGAGGAAGTTGATGGCGCCGTCGTCGCCGTCGTGGTAGTCCGCGACGGCGTCGGGGTTCTCCTCGATGGCTTCCTCGACCGCCTGCCGGACCTCGTCGCCGCTGGTCTTGCCCAGGTCCTCCCGGTCGACGATCTCCGTCGGCGCGTCGCCGTCGTCGAGCATCTCCCGAAGCACGGTCTCGCGGGCGTTCTTCGTCGTGATCTCGTCTTCCGCCACCAGCTCGACCAGCCGCTCGATCTCGTCGAAGCGGTCGTCGACGTCGGTGATCGCCATGTCGCGGTAGTTCAGCTCGCCCAGCAGCTCGTCGGCGACCCACGTCGCAGCCAGGCCCGGGTCGAAGCGCTCGGCCACGTCCTCGAAGAAGTCGGCGACCTCCTTCGTGCTCGTGAGTTTGTCCGCGGACTCCTCGTCGAGGCCGTACTCCTCGCGGAAGCGCTCGCGGCGGGCGTCCGGGAGTTCCGGAATCGACAGCCGCTCCTTCCAGTCGCTCACTTTCAGCGGCGGGAGGTCGGCCTCGCGGAAGTACCGGTAGTCCTTCTCCTCCTCCTTCGAGCGCATCGAGAGGGTGACGCCCTTGGACTCGTCCCAGTGGCGGGTCTCCTGCTCGACGACGCGGCCGCGCTGGATGGCGTTGCGCTGGCGGGTCTCCTCGTAGGCCAGCGCCTTCTCGGCGCCCTTGTGGCTGGAGATGTTCTTGACCTCCGTGCGGTTGGCCGACTCCAGCGCCTCCTCCCCGATGGAGCCGTCCGCCGCGACCTCCTCGCCCTCGACGATCGAGAGGTTGGCGTCCACCCTGAGAGAGCCGTCGCGGGTGGCGTCGAAGATGCCGAGGTATTCGAGCACCTCGGTGAGTTTCGCGAGGAACGACCGCACCTCGTCGGGCGAGCGGAAGTCCGGCTCGGTGACGATCTCCATCAGGGGCGTGCCCGCGCGGTTGTAGTCGACCAGCGTGTAGTCGGCGGTGTCGATGGAGCCGCCCTTGTGCTGGAGGCTGCCCGGGTCCTCCTCCAGATGGGCGCGGCGAACGGACACCGACCGGCGCTCGCCCTCGACGGAGAACTCCAGTTCGCCGTCCTGGCAGACCGGGGCGTCGTACTGGGTGATCTGGAAGTTCTTGGGGAGGTCGGGGTAGTAGTAGTTCTTCCGGTGGAAGTTCGTCTCCTCGGGGATGGTGGCGTCGATGGCCTTGCCGACCTTGACGGCGGCCTCGACGGCGCCCTCGTTGACGACCGGGAGCGCGCCGGGCAGGCCCAGACACACCGGGCAGGTGTGGGTGTTGGGCTCGTCGTCGCCCACGTCGGTCGAACAGCCGCAGAATATCTTGGTGTCCGTCTCCAGCTGGACGTGGACCTCCAGTCCGATGACGGTCGCGAGGTCCCCCGTCTCGACGGCTTGTGCGGTCATTACCCGCGATTCGGTGGCGCCCGGCTAAAGGCTAACGACCACGCGCGGCGGCGACGGGTACCGGCGTCGCGGCCGGAGTTCGGCTCGACGGACCGGACTCGGACCGGTCGACTCGGTCCACTCGGGCGGGCGCCGCGAGTAGGCGGCTCCTATCAGGATCGGTGCGAATGTCTGACGTAGGTTTATGACGGGGGAAGCCACTCGTAGTGATATGTGCGGTAACCGAGTCGAGGAGCTCGAATCACGCGTTAAGGAACTCGAGGCGTCCGTCGAGGGGCTGACGGACGAACTCGTCGAGTGCAAGGTCCGCCTCCGCGAGCTGGAGAACGCGGTCGACGAGGACATCGGGTTCACCCCCGACGAGGCCGCCGAACCGTCGGAATCTCCAGACGAAGTCGAGGCCGATAGGACTAAAACCGAGGCTACCGAGGAAGACGATAGCACGGAGAGCGGTCCCGGCGACATCATCATCGCCTAGACCGGCTCTCTACCGCGAGCGACCATGCACATCAAAGAGCTCGTCCTTGACAACTTCAAGAGTTTCGGCCGGAAGACTCGCATCCCCTTCTACGAGGACTTCACCACCGTCAGCGGCCCCAACGGCTCCGGTAAGTCCAACATAATCGACGCAGTGCTGTTCGCGCTGGGGCTGGCGCGGACCTCCGGCATCCGCGCCGAGAAACTGACAGACCTGATCTACAACCCCGGCCACGCCGACGACGACGCCGGCACCGGCGGCGAACGCGAGGCCAGCGTCGAGGTCATCCTCGCCAACGACGACGGCACACTCTCCCGGTCGCAGGTCGTCACCGCCGCCGGCACCGAGAACGTCGGCGACGTGGACGAAATTTCGATACGCCGTCGCGTCAAGGAGACCGACGACAACTACTATTCGTACTACTACATCAACGGCCGCTCGGTCAACCTCTCTGACATCCGCGACCTCCTCGCGCAGGCGGGCGTCACGCCCGAGGGCTACAACGTCGTCATGCAGGGCGACGTGACCGAGATCATCAACATGACCCCCGGCGCCCGCCGGGAGATCATCGACGAGATCGCCGGCGTCGCCGAGTTCGACCAGAAGAAAGAATCCGCCTTCGAGGAACTGGAGGTCGTCGAGGAGCGCATCGAGGAGGCCGAGCTCCGAATCGAGGAGAAGGAGACCCGCCTCGACCAGCTCTCGGAGGAACGCGAGACCGCCCTGGAGTACCAGGACCTGCGCGAGGAGAAAGGCGAGTACGAGAGCTACCGCAAGGCCGCCGAGCTAGAGGACAAGCGCGAGGAACTCACCGCGGCCACCGACGCCGTCGAGGAACTCGAATCGGAACTCGAGGACCTCCAGCTGGAACTCGACGAACGGCAGGGCCGCGTCGTCCGGCTGGACGAGGAGCTCGACGAGCTCAACGCCGAGATCGAGCGCAAGGGCGAGGACGAACAGCTCGCCATCAAACGGGAGATGGAGGAGGTCAAGGGCGATATCTCCCGGCTGGAGGACAAGATCGAGTCGGCCGAGGAGACCATCGAGGACGCCGAGAACGAGCGCCGCCAGGCGTTCGTCGAGATCGACCGCAAACAGGAGACCATCGACGACCTCGAATCGGACATCCGCGAGACGAAGGTCTCCAAGTCCTCGCTGACGGCCGACG
The DNA here is from genome assembly GCF_013415905.1 of Halosimplex pelagicum. GTDB lineage: Archaea > Halobacteriota > Halobacteria > Halobacteriales > Haloarculaceae > Halosimplex > Halosimplex pelagicum. The sequence continues at coordinate 2,020,130 of NZ_CP058909.1, forward strand.
TACAGGAGAAGGAGTCCGAGCTCGAAGAGGTGCAGGCTCGCATCGACGAGGTCGGCGAGGAGTTCGAGGAGGTCAAAGACGAGCTGGAGGAGAAACGCGAGCGTCTGGAGGGCCTGAAATCCGAGCGCAACGACCTCCAGCGCGAGCAGGACCGCCTGCTCGACGAGGCCCGGCGGCGGTCGAACGAGCAGCGGGAGACCGAGTCCGAGATCGAGGAGCTGGAGGAGCGGATCCCCGAGATCGAGGCCGAGATCGACGACCTAGAGGGCGAACTGGAGAAGGCCCGGAAGAATCAGGAGACCATCGCCGAGGTGGTTTCGGACCTGAAAGACGAACGGCGCGAGCTACAGGACGACCTGGACGACATCGAGGACGAGCTGACGGCCAAACAGCAGGAGTACGCCGAGCTGGAGGCGAAGGCCGGCCAGGACGGCGACTCCTCGTACGGGCGCGCGGTGACGACCATCCTCAACGGCGGGATCGACGGCGTCCACGGGACGGTCGGCCAGCTCGGCGGCGTCGACCCGGAGTACGCGGTGGCCTGCGAGACCGCGGCCGGGGGCCGTCTGGCGCACGTCGTCGTCGACGACGACGGCATCGGCCAGCAGTGTATCGACTACCTGAAATCCCGCGGCGCGGGCCGGGCGACGTTCCTGCCGATCACGCAGATGCAGAACCGCTCGCTGCCGAGCCTGCCGAGCCACGACGGCGTCGTCGACTTCGCCGCCAACCTCGTCGACTACGACAGCGAGTACGCGGGCATCTTCTCGTACGTTCTCGGCGACACCCTCGTCGTCGACGACATGGAGACCGCCCGGGACCTGATGGGCGACTTCCGGATGGTCACGCTGGAGGGCGACCTCGCCGAGAAGTCCGGTGCCATGACCGGCGGTTCCTCGAAGGGCACCCGCTACTCCTTCTCCGGGGGCCAGGGCCAGCTCGAACGCATCGCCGCCAACATCAACGACCTCGAAGACGAGCGCCAGTCCGTCCGCGAGGACCTGCGGGACGTGGAGGACCGCCTCGACGACGCCCGCGACAAGGAATCGGACGCCGCCGAGCAGGTCCGCGACATCGAGACGGACATCGAACGGCGCGAGACCGAACGCGAGGAAGTCCGCGAGAAGATTTCGGACCTCGAAGACCGGCTGGAAGAGATCGAGGGCGAGCGCGACGAGGTGTCCGAGGACATGGACGCCATCGAGGCCGACATCGAGGCCAAGACCGCCGAGGTCGACGAGCTGGAAGGTGAGATCGACGAACTGGAGAGCGAAGTCGAGGACTCGGAGCTGCCGGACCTGACGAGTCGCGCCGACGAGATCAACGCCGCCATCGACGAGCTGGAGGCCCAGATCGACGACCTGGACGGCGAGCTGAACGAGCTGCAGCTGGAGAAGGAGTACGCCGAGGACGCCATCGACGACCTGCAGGAGAAGATCGAGTCGGCGCAGAACCGCAAGGCGAAACACCAGGAGCGCATCGAGGGCTTCGAGAGCGAGATCGCCGAGAAGGAGGAGGTCCTCGAGGAGAAGGAGGAGGCGGTCGCCGAACTCGAATCCGAGCTGGCCGACCTCAAGGACGAGCGCGAGGACCTCAAGGCGGACCTCAAGGAGGCCCGCGCCGAGCGCGACGAGAAGAAGGAGGCGGTCGGTGCGGTCGAGAGCGACCTCGACGAACGGCGCGACGAGGCCGACCGGTTAGAGTGGGAGGTCGACGAGCTCGAGGCCGCGGTCGGCGACTACGACCCCGAGGAGATCCCCGACCACGACGAGGTCGAGTCGGAGATCGCCCGCCTCGAAGGCGAGATGGAGGCGCTGGAGCCGGTGAACATGCTCGCCATCGAGGAGTACGACCGCGTCGAGGACGAACTCGACGATCTGGAGGACAAGAAGGGGACCCTGGTCGAGGAGGCCGAGGGCATCCGCGACCGGATCGACCGCTACGAGCAGAACAAGAAGGAGACGTTCATGGAGGCCTACGACGCCATCGACGAGCAGTTCCGTGACATCTTCGAGCGGCTGTCGAACGGCAGCGGCCAGCTCCACTTGGAGAACGAGGAGGACCCCTTCGAGGGCGGCCTGACGATGAAGGCACAGCCCGCGGACAAGCCGATCCAGCGGCTCAACGCCATGTCCGGCGGGGAGAAGTCGCTGACCGCGCTCGCGTTCATCTTCGCCATCCAGCGGCACAACCCCGCGCCGTTCTACGCGCTCGACGAGGTCGACGCCTTCCTCGACGCGAAGAACGCCGACCTGGTCGGCGAGATGGTCGACGAACTTGCCGGGAAGGCGCAGTTCGTCGTCGTCAGCCACCGCTCGGCGATGCTCGAACGCTCCGAGCGGGCCATCGGCGTGACGATGCAGGGCGACAACATCTCCGCGGTGACGGGTATCGACCTCAGTTCCGAGGGGGTGCCGGCGGATGACTAGCGAGTCGCGCAGCGACTCGAAGGATTCGAGCGGGGAGGAGCGGAGCGACGACCCGCGAGATAGCGAGACCTCGGAGACGCCGCAGGCGTCGGGGGAGACCTCGGAGAAGTCGAGCGGGGAGGAACGGAGTGACGACCCGCGAGACAGCGTGGACGACGACATCCCGCTGAACATCGCCGGTCACGAAGACCGGACGCCGCCCGGCGAAGACGCCGACGACCCGTTCGGCGAAGCCGACGGCGACGACGAGTCGGACGGGAACGCCGGCGAGGCGGCGACCGGCGACCTTGTCACCGGCGACCCGTCGGTGGACGGCCAGCCGGACCCGACGGTCGACGAGGAGGCCGACGCGGCCGCCTCGACCGCCGGGGACGGGGGCGAGAACGACGACGAGGAGAACGTCGAGCCGGTCGAGGTGCTCGTCAATCTCGCGGAGGACGGCGAGATCGACCCGTGGGACATCGACATCGTCGCGGTGACGGACAAGTTCCTTGACCGCCTCGACGAGGGTGACCTCCGGACCTCGGGTCGGGCGCTGTTCTACGCGAGCGTCCTCCTGCGGATGAAGAGCGACGCGATGCTCGACGACGGGAGCGACGAGGAGGAGGAACCGTGGGAGGAGCCCTGGGAGCAGGGCGGCGAGATGGCCGACGACGGCTTCGAGGGGCCGGACCCCTTCGCCGCGCTGGAGTCGGAGATGGACCGCCGGCTGGAGCGGCGGCGCGCCCGCGGGATGCCCCAGACGCTCGACGAACTCGTCCGGGACCTGCGCGAGGCCGAGCGGGACAACTGGTGGAAGGAGTCCCGGGAGTACGACACTAGCGACTCGCCGGGCGGCTTCGACCGCGGCACGCAGGAGCTGGACTACCGCAGCGGCGACGACTTCCGGATGGACGAGGAGCCCAGCGCCGCCGACGTGACCGACACCGCCCACGAGGAACACGTCGACGAGATCATCGACGACGTCCACGACGCGCTGCGCGAGCAGTACGACAAGGGCCGCGACGAGGTGCTGTACCGCGAAATCTCCGACACCGGCGGCTCGCGCGTGCTCACCTTCCTCGGCCTGCTCTTCCTGGCCCACCGCGGCCACGTCCGCCTCACCCAGGACGAGATGTTCGGCGACCTGTGGGTGCAGGACCCCAACGCGGCCACCGGCTCCGAGGAAGCCGTCGCGGACTGACGCCGTCGTCGCCCGCTTTCTACCGATACCGACCGAACAGCGACGCCGCCGACCGTCCTCGACTACCTCGACGAAACACTTATCCGCCCCTTCGTCGTATGTTAACGTTGATCATGACTCCGACCAAATTCCGGGAGCGCCTGGAGGAGGCCGACGGGGAAGTCGACATCGAGGCCTTCTACGGGGCGCTCCGGTACGTCCGCGACGACGGGCGAGGGCGTCGCGAGCGCCGTCGCTGATCGGCCCGGGATCGAGGGGGAGGGAGCCGTCTCCGAGCGACGCGTCGGTGTACGCTTCGACGTTGTGACGGTATCGGAACAGCGCCGCGGCCCGTCCGAATCCGGTCCCGGCGTCGCCACCTGCGGACTCTGGTCGGCGGCTATCGAGCGGTTACCGGGCGGTCGCGGGTTCCCTGCGTATACCCTGCGGATCCGCTCGCAATCGGGCGGTCCGCGAGCGCGAGTAAGCGGTCGTTGCGCTCGCGTCGACGCGAGAAAGCGGCTCATAGTTAACGAAACACACGCCGGACGAGCGTACATGAACCTCGCCGTGATCGGCTTCGGTAACGCCGGTGGGAAGGTCGTGGACAAACTGCTCGCGTTCGAGTCGAACACGGGCCGGTCGCTGTGTCGGTTCGCGCTCGCGGTCAACTCCGCCGAGATCGACCTCGCCAAGCTCGACTACGTCCCGCGGGACAACCGCATCCTCATCGGCCAGACCGACCAGCGCGTCAAGGGCCGCGGCGCCGGCGCCGACCCCGAGGTCGGCGCGACCATCGCGCGCCAGGACCACCACGAGATCGAGCGCGCCATGGACGGCGTGCCGATCCACGACATCGACGGCTTCCTGGTCGTCGCCGGTCTCGGCGGCGGCACCGGCTCCGGCGGCGCGCCCGTCCTCGCCGAGACCCTGAGCGACCGCTACGCCGAACCGGTGTACGGCCTGGGCGTGCTCCCCAGCGCCGACGAGGGCGGCCGCCCCGCGTTCAACGCCGCCCGGTCGCTGACCTCCTTCACTGAGGCCACCGAGAACCTCGTCCTGTTCGACAACGACACCTGGCGCCAGCACGGCGACTCCGTCGAGATGGGCTACGACCGCACCAACGAAGAGATCGCCCGCCGCGTCGTCACCCTGCTGGCCGCGGGGGAACTCGACGGCTCCCAGATCTCCGAAGCGGCCATGGACTCCTCGGACGTGAAGCGCACCCTCGCCACCGGCGGCGTCAGCTCCATCGCCTTCGCCTCCTCCGGCCTCGAATCGGGCACTCGCGAGGAGAAGGGGCTCATCAGTCGGTTCACGAACGGCCACGACGAGGACCGCGACGACGGCGACCTCACGATGAAGGTCCACGGCCTCGTCCGCAAGGCCGTCAAGTCCCGGCTGACGATCCCCGCCGAGATCGACTCCGCCGAGCGCTCGCTGATCGTCGTCTCCGGCCCGCCCTCGGAGTTCTCTCAGAAGGGCATGCGCCGCGCCCGCGAGTGGCTCGAACGCGAGACCGACAGCGTCGAGATCCTGGCCGGCGACGACCCCCGCGAGGGCGCCGACAGGCTGTCGGTCGCGGTGTTGCTCTCGAACGTCACGCGGGTCGACCGCATCGACGCCCTCCAGGACCAGGCCGTCGACGCCAAGTCCAACATCCAGCAGCAGGCCGACACCCGCGAGGACGAGATCAACGACCTCATCACCGACGACGGCGGCGAACTCGACCCGATCTGAAGATGTCTATCGATTCGCTTCCGGATCGAGATTCGACGGGAGCGTGACCGCCAGCACCGCGACCGCAGACCGCGGGGACGATCGGGCGACCGCGAACAGCGTGAAAGCCCCCGCTCGCTCCGGTCGAGGGGCTTGCTGCGCGCTTCGCTCACTGCGTTCGCTCCAGTGCTTACGTCGCCCGTCTTCCCGGAGCGAGCGGCCCCTTTCATTCCCACCCGCATAGACCGTTCAACAGGAGAAACGGGCGGGAATGAAAGGGGCGACGCGTTCGACGAACCCCGGTGACGCAAGCACCGCAGGCCGAAGGCCGAGGAGCACAGCGAACCGCGGGAGTCGAACGCGTCGGGGCTTTCACGCTGTTTGCGGCACCAGCGGACGCAGGGTGTGGTGCGGTCGCGGTCGGGATAGCAGCGACTAAATTCCCTCACGCACACCCGGCTCTTTATTGCGGACGTGACCGACAACAGAGCACATGACCGAGACCCGTCGCGTCCAGCTCGTCGACGCGTTCACGACGGAACCGATGGCCGGCAACCCGGCGGGGGTCGTCCCCGAGGCGGCCGACCTCGCCGACGACCAGATGGGAGCCATCGCGTCGGAACTCGGCGCGAGCGAGACGGCGTTCGTCCTCCCGAGCGAGGAGGCCGACCACCGGCTGCGCTACTTCACGCCCGAGCGCGAGGTCGACCTCTGCGGCCACGCCAGCGTCGCCGCGTTCGCGTCGCTGTCCGACCGCGGGGCGATCGACGACGGCGAGTACACCGTCGAGACCGAGGTCGGCGTCCTCGACGTCGAAGTCGAACCCGACGGCACCGTCTGGCTCACCCAGTCACCGCCCGAGATCCGCGAGGTCGACGTGTCGCTGGAGGACGCGGCCGACGCGCTCGGCCTCGACACCCCGGCGCTGTCGGAGGTCGGCGAGGACCTCCCCATCGCCCGCGCCTCGACCGGCCTGCCGTTCCTCGTCGTCCCGGTGGGCTACTTCGAACAGCTCTCGGCGATCGACCCCGACCTCGACGCCGTCGAGAAGCTCTGCAAGGCGAACGGCGCCGAGGGGCTGTACGCCTTCACGTTCGACACGCTGGAGGGCGACGCGACCCTGCACGGGCGGTCGTTCGCGCCGCTTGCGGGCATCCCCGAGGACCCCGTCACGGGGACCGCCAGCGGCGCGGTGGGCGCGTATCTGCGCTATCAGGCCGCTCTAGACGCCGAGGACCCGCTGGTGTTCGAGCAGGGTCACTTCCTCGACCGCCCGGGCCGGGTGCTAGTCGACACGCGCGAGGGCGAGGAGGGCGCGACGGCGCCCCGCGTCGGCGGCCGCGCGGTCACGACGCTCGACGGCGACCTCACGGTCCCCGAGTCGGACGAGGACGACATCATCGAAGCGTAGCCCGCGACCGCCGACGCGGCCGGACGCCTGCGAGCGGTGTTCGTCCCCGCCGGACCGCTGACGTGCGAGCGGTGACCGTGGGAGGGCGCCACAAGTACTCGGAAGCGAAACAATTTTCGATAGAACGGCGTCGTTACCGCCTCTAGCGCAAGATATTTATCGGTATCAGTGCCGGAAAGTTCTTGGGTATCCTCGGCGACACTGTGGATACGGTCATGGCATTACTCTGGCTGGACGACGTTACGGCCGAGGACTTCGACTCGGTCGGAGGTAAAGGCGCATCCCTGGGGGAGCTGACATCGGCGGGTCTGCCGGTGCCCCCCGGGTTCGTCGTGACGGCCGAGACGTACCGGTCGTTCATCGAGGAGACGGGTATCGACGAGGAGCTGTTCGAGGCCGTCGACGTCTCCGTCGACGACTCCCAGGCGCTGGCGCGGGCCGCCGAGCGCGCCCAGGAGCTCATCCAGGAGACGGAGATGCCCGACTCCATCCGCGAGGAGATCCTCGCGGCCTACGACTCCGTCGAGGACGGCGACGCCTCCGTGGCGGTCCGCTCGTCGGCGACGGCCGAGGACCTGCCCGACGCGTCCTTTGCCGGCCAGCAGGAGACGTTCCTCAACGTCACCCGCTCGGACCTGCTCGACAAGGTGCGGGACTGCTGGGCCTCTCTCTTCACGCAGCGCGCGATCTACTACCGACAGGAGCAGGGATTCTCCCACGACGTTGTCAACATCGCGGTCGTCGTCCAGCTGATGGTCGACGCCGAGAAGAGCGGCGTCATGTTCACGAGCCACCCCACCACCGGCGCCCCGCAGGCCATCATCGAGTCCGCCTGGGGCCTGGGCGAGGCCGTGGTTTCGGGCGCCGTCTCCCCCGACAAGTACGTCCTCGACCGCGAGACCGGCGAGCTGCGCGACGCCACCGTCGCCACTAAAAAGGTCATGCACGTCCGCGACGAGGAGACCGGCGAGACGATCGAGCGTCCGGTCCCCGAGGACAAGCGCGACGAGCAGGTCCTCTCGGAGGCCGAACTCGACCGCCTCGTGGGCCTCGGCGACGAGATCGAATCCTACTACGGCGACCCCCAGGACGTGGAGTGGGCCATCGCCGACGGGGAACTGTACGTCCTCCAGTCCCGACCGATCACCACCATCGACGAGGACGCCGAGGAGGTCGAAGGCGCCACCAACGGCGTCGGTGACGTGGCGGGCGTCGCCGACGGCGGCGCGGCGGCCGACTCCGGCGGTGGCGCGAGCGCCGGCGACGGCAACGTCGTCTTCTCCGGCATCGGCGCCAGCCCCGGCCGCGTCTCCGGCCCGGCCCGCATCGTCCGGAAGCTCGACCACCTCGACAAGGTCGAGGAGGGCGACATCATCGTCGCCGAGATGACCACCCCCGACATGGTGCCGGCGATGAAGCGCGCCACCGGCATCGTCACCGACGAGGGCGGCATGACCAGCCACGCCGCCATCGTCTCCCGCGAACTCGGCGTGCCGGCCATCGTCGGCACCGAACAGGGTTCCGAGACGCTCAGCGACGGCCAGGTCGTCACCATCGACGGCGAGAAGGGCACCGTCGAGCAGGGCGACGCCACCGGCGGCGACGAGCGCGAACCCGTCGAGGAGGTCCGCCCGCAGGCCCCCGTCAAGCCGATGACCGCGACGGAGGTCAAGGTCAACGTCTCCATCCCGGACGCGGCCGAACGCGCGGCCGCGACCGGCGCCGACGGCGTCGGCCTCCTGCGGATGGAGCACATGATCCTCTCGACGAACAAGACGCCCGAGCGCTACATCGCCGACCACAGCGCCGACGAGTACGTCTCCGAGATCGTCGACGGCGTCCGCGGCGTCGCCGAGGAGTTCTACCCCCGGCCCGTCCGCGTGCGCACGCTCGACGCGCCGACCGACGAGTTCCGCCAGCTGGAGGGCGGCGCCGACGAGCCCGCCGAGCACAACCCGATGCTCGGTTATCGCGGCATCCGCCGCAGCCTCGACCGCCCCGATCTGTTCGCCCACGAACTCGCCGCCTTCCGCCGGCTGTTCGAGCTGGGCTACGACAACGTCGAGATCATGTTCCCGCTCGTCAACGACGCGGAGGACGTGCTGCGGGCCCGCCGGCTCATGGAGCAGGAGGGCATCGACCCCGACAAGCAGGACTGGGGCGTGATGATCGAGACGCCCGCCGCCGCGCTCGGCGTCGAGGCGATGGCCGACGCGGGCATCGACTTCGTCTCCTTCGGTACGAACGACCTCACGCAGTACACCCTCGCGGTCGACCGCAACAACGGGCGGGTCGCCGACCGCTTCGACGAGCTCCACCCCTCGGTGTTGAAGCTCATCAGCGAGACCATCGAGACCTGCCGCGAACAGGGCGTGGCCACGAGCATCTGCGGCCAGGCCGCCTCGAAGCCCGAGATGGTCGACCACCTCGTCAACGAGGGGGTCACCTCCATCTCCGCGAACATCGACGCCGTCCGCGACGTGCAACACGAGGTCAAGCGCGTCGAGCAGAAGTTGTTGCTCGACGACGTGCGCTGAGTCCGCACGACCGTTCAGATATCTCACCGTTCGTCTTCTTCAGCACCGATCGAAACCGACGTTTCTGGACTGGCAGGCGACGGGTCGCCGCGAGAACAGGGGAGTTACGAACGTTCCGAATCGTCGGATTTGGCCAGCGAACGGACGAAATCCGAGATGATCTTGGGTCCCCGACGGACACGTTGTTCTTCGACCTCTCGGCCGGTTTTCGGAGACTCGCTCATATCCGTACGTACTGTGGTCCAACATAAAAAGTTGATCCGGTCGCCCGTGCGCTTCGGTTTCCGATCTCGACGAGCGGATCGACCGGTGGCCGCCCGGTCACACCGAGGACGATGCCGGCGACCAGAAGCACGATACCCAGAGCGAGCGTCAACTGCGTGTAGAACAGCGCCCGAGCGTCACCGTCGGCCATCTGACTCGTATCGGCGAGCCAGGACTCGTACTCTCTGATCATCCACTCGTTCCACTCGCGTTCGCTCCAGGACGACGCCTGGAACTCCCTGAGATAGTCCGCGCTGACCCCGGTCGGATAGTTCGAACCGATGTTCGTGACGAGCGCGAGGAGTGCCGAACCGAGGATCGACACGAACCCGAGTATCGAAACGACGTTGCCCAGTCGAAGCGTGGCCGGGACGGACGTAACCGCAGTCAGTACCAATCCGATGATGATGAGATCGATTCTGAGCGTCGACATCGCGGTTTCGTCGATGTCTCGGATCGTGTGAATCGTCTGATCGAGCGACTGCCGTGCATCGGTTCGTGCAACGTTCAACGCGTCCTCCTCGGAATCCCACGCCGGGAAACTGTTCTCGTTCCACCCGCTTCTGGACTCGGAGTGTACCTCCGACTCGTCGGAACCGAGGAGCCCGCGCAGACCCATAGAGTCGGTCCGAGGTGTTGCCCGTTCGTATTTAAAGTTCGGTAATAGACACCGACCGCTCAGAAGAAGGTGAGCTTGTCCCGACGGTACAGGTCCATCTCGGAGACCATCGAGGGGTCCTGCTTGGCGGCGAAGCGGACGGCGTCGGCGATCTCGGTCGGCTCGGAGGCCTCGCCCTCCTCGAAGCGTTCCTCGAAGGACTCGCCGCTCTCGCTGGCGAACTCGCTGCGGACCTCGGCGGGGTTGATGGTGGTGACGGCCACGTCGTCCTCGCCGGCGTCGGCGGAGACGCTCTTGGCGAAGCCGCGGACCCACCACTTCGAGGCCGCGTAGACGGGGTTAAAGGGTCGGGGGTACTGCCCGGCGAAACTCCCGATGAACACGACGGTGCCCGACGACTCGCGGAGGTGGGGCAGCGCCGCGCGCGTCGCGAAGAAGTAGCCGTCGACGTTGACCTCCATCATCGTGCGGTAATCCTCCGTCGAGAGGTCGTCGACGCCGTCGCCGGCGACGACGCCGACGTTGTTCACCAGCAGGTCCAGCCGGCCGAACTCCGTGACCGTCTTCTCGACCAGCGCGTCGACGGCGTCCTCGCTGCGGACGTTCGTCGGCACGACCAGCGTCTCGACGCCGTAGGCGTCTTCGAGGTCCGCGGCGATCGATTCGAGGCGCTCCTCGCGGCGGGCCGCCAGGGCCACGTCGGCGCCGTCTTCGGCCAGCGCGTGGGCCGTCGCCTCGCCGATACCGGAACTCGCGCCGGTCACGATCGCTGCCTGTCCGTCCAGGGACTGCTCGGTCGACATGGCGCTCGATAGGGCGGGCGCCGTCATAAGTGTCGGTAGTCGGGCGGGGCGACCGGCGTCGCTCGACCGCGCTACCGCGGGCGGACCGCGAGGTCCGATATGGGTCGAACCGCCGTACTGTGGGGCGGAGCGGGCTGAGGTCGCGGTTCCCAATAGATTCTTGACTGCCGGAGTGTACGTTTAATCATGGCATTCGACGAGGGGGGAGAGATATCTCACCTGTTCGGGGCGCTCGCCCAACGGGACAGGCGGATAGCCGTCTACTACCTGCGGGAGCACGGATCGGCGTCGCTCGAGACGCTCGCGGACTTGGTGACTGGCTGGACCGAGGCGGGGCCGGGGCCCGATCGGTCGGTCGCCCACGACGACGTGCGGATCGGGCTCCATCACGTCCACCTGCCGGCGCTCGACGCGGCGGGCGTCGTCGAGTACGACCCGGACGGGGGACGGGTCGCGCTCACCGAGCTCTCGGCGGCCGAAGCGGCGATCCTCGACGCGTCGCTACGGGCCGACGCGACCGACGCGGCGGTCGACCTCGAACGCCTGCTCGCCGCGGCCGGCGACGCGGGAGCCGACGATGGCGGCTGACGGCGAGCCGCCGCTCCGCGAGCTACGCGACCGCGCGCGCGGCCCGCCGAAGACGGTCACAACTTTCGGCCCGGAACCGTCCGACGACCTGGCGGCCGTCCTCGACCGGTTCGACGCCGAACTGGTCCACGAGCCGCTGCCGATCCCCGAGATGTCGGGCTACCTCGTCGTCAAGCGCGGCGGGGAGTACCTCGGCGCCGTCTCGGCGGCCGGGTTCGAAGAGTTGCACGACCCCTCCGAGGGCGCGCCCTGGGACGCGTCCGCCGCGGCGTCCGCGTACCGCGACCTGGTCGCGTTGCTCTCGGGGGCCTCCTTCGAGATGGACGACAGGAGACGGCTGGTGGCGACCGCCCGCGAGATCGAGGACCGCGCCTGGCGAACCGGTCGCGGGACTCTCTACGTGACCTTCCAGTCGCTGTCGGCCTTCGAGGGGCAGGTCTCGATGTACGAGCACCTCGCGGGGACCACCGAGCTCGCGGTCGCGGTCTACGGCGACCCCGACTGGGAGCCGCCGGCGATCGACGGCGTCGAGATCCGGCGCGACGAGGCGGGGGAGCTCAGCGACTTCTGGGTCGTCGCCTTCGACGGCGCCGGCGACGACGGCGCGAAGTGCGCGATGATCGCCGAGGAGAAGTCGCCGGGGACCTACGTCGGGGTCGTGACCTACGACTCGGCGGTCGTCGACGACCTGACGGCGTACCTCGACGACGTGGCCGGCGAGAGCCCGTGAACGACCGGTTCCGACACCGCAGGAGCTAAACGAGTCGCTCCCCTGTCTGCGGGTATGCAGCTGGCCGAGCCGCAGGATTTCGAGCGCGTCCTGTCGTCGATGTGTACCGAACCCCACCCCGCGGCTCGGGAGGCGGCCGAGCGCTTTCTCGCGACCAACCCCGGCGACCCCGGCACCTACGAGAGCGTCGCCGCCCTCGAAGACCGGGCGGTCGACCTGCTGGGCGAGGTGACCGGCCACCCCGACCCCGAGGGCTACGTCGCCAGCGGCGGCACGGAGGCCAACATCCAGGCCGTCCGGATCGCCCGCAACCGCGCCGACACCGACGACCCGAACGTCGTCGCGCCCGCGAGCGCCCACTTCTCCTTTACCAAGGCCGCGGACGTGCTCGACGTGGAGTACCGCACCGCGCCCACCACCGGCCACCGCGCCGACCCCGATGCGATGGCCGAACTCGTCGACGAGGACACCGTCTGCGTCGTCGGCGTCGCCGGCTCGACGGAGTACGGCTACGTCGACCCGATCCCCGAACTCGCCGCGATCGCGGGCGAGGTCGACGCGCTCTGTCACGTCGACGCCGCCTGGGGCGGGTTCGTCCTGCCGTTCACCGACCACGAGTGGGGCTTCGACGACGCCGACGTGGACACGCTGACGATCGACCCGCACAAGATGGGGCAGGCCGCCATCCCCGCCGGCGGGCTGGTGGTGCGCGACCGGTCGCTGCTCGACGAGCTCGCCATCCGGACCCCCTACCTGGAGTCCACGTCGCAGGTGACGCTGACCGGGACGCGCAGCGGCGCGGGCGTCGCCAGCGCCGTCGCCGCGATGGAGGCGCTGTGGCCCGAGGGCTACCGCGAGCAGTACGACCGGTCGATGGACAACGCGGAGTGGCTGGCCGACCAGCTCGCCGCGCGCGGGCACGACGTGGTCGAACCGGACCTGCCGCTGGTGGCCGCCGACCTCTCGGTGCCGATGACCGAGGAGCTGCGCTCGCGGGGCTGGCGGGTCGCCAAGACCGGCGCCGACGAGATGCGCGTCGTCTGCATGCCACACGTCACCCGCTCGATGCTGCGTTCGTTCGTCGCCGACCTCGACTGGTACTGAGCGACGCAGGGCGACCCGCGACTGGTACCGAGCTACGTAGGGCAAATATGAAAGTTTACGATACCCCGGACGGTACCGCCGGTCGTGTTCCCCGTCGAGGTCCCCGCGCTCCTGCTCGGTAGTACCTGTAGCGACCCCTCCGGGACCCTCGTCGAGGCCGTCTGCACCGCGACGGGACCCCCGGGCCTGCTCATCGTCCTCGTCTACTCGTTCCTGATCACGTTCATCCTCCCGCTGCCCTCGGAGATCGTCCTCCCGCTGGCCGACCAGCTCCGGCTGGGGCTGCCGCTGTGGGCGAACCTGGCGGTGGTCGTCCTCGTCGCCAGTGTCGGGAAGGCGGGCGGGAGCGTCTTCGCGTTCCACATCGGCCAGGAGGCCAAGGAGTCCGGCCCCGTCATCCGGTGGCTGCGGCGCTCGCGGTTCGACGTGATCGAGTGGTCCCAGACGAAAGTCGTCCAGCTCTCGAAGAAGTACGGCTACGCCGGCCTCGCGCTCGCGCTGTCGGTCCCCGCGTTCCCCGACACCCTCTCGGTGTACGCCTTCTCCGTCCTCGAAGACGACTACCTGAAGTTCGCCGCGGCCACGTTCGTCGGAAGCGTCGGCCGATTCCTCGTCTGGATCGTCGTCGTCCGGGGCGGCGTCGCGAACATCTGAACGGACCGCGGCCGGGAAGCCGTTCTCGGTGCCGAATCCGACGACGGGGTCGCGGACGGCTCCGTCCGCGTCCCTCGCCGCCGTCGGTGCGCTTACAAGGTGTCCGGGTCACCCTCGGGGTAATGGAAGGGGTGCTGTGGTACGTGTTCGCCAGCACCCGCGGGGGTGAGAACCGGGCGCGCATCCTCCGTGCGATAGACGAGCGACCGCGCAACGCCAACCAGCTCGCCGAGGACCTGGACCTGGACTACACCACCGTCCGACACCACCTCGACGTGCTCGGGGACAACAACGTCGTCGAGGCCAGCGGCGACGACTACGGTGCCGTCTACCTGCCCACCGAGCAGTGTCGCGCTAACTGGGACACCGCCGAGGAGGTTCTGGAGACCGTTCTGGAGGACGATTCATGAGCCAACGACCGACAGACAGCCGACCGAGCGATCCGCCGACCGAGGAACCGTCGAACGACGGCCGACCGGCCGACCGACCGCCCGCCAGCGGAGCGCGAGCGACTCGACGGCCGGCCGGCCGCGGGAGTCGGGAGACAATTTGGACAGCCTATTTGCGGGCCCATCGCATAGGGGCGAGTCAACGATGACGCTGTGGTTCGAGGCCGCCCGCCTCGCCGTGGTCGGCAACGTCGCGCTCCTGCTCGGCCTGACCGCGGTCTGGGCCCGCAACTACCGCGCCTACGGCGCCAGCCACACGCTCGGACTGCTCGTCTTCGGCGCCTTCCTCCTCGCGGAGAACCTGCTCGCGGTCTACCTGCTTTTCTTCCACGGGACCTTCCACGGCTGGGTCAGCGGCGCCGCCCCCGTCGCCCAGCGCGGCATGATGGCACTGAACGTCCTCGAACTGCTCGCGCTCGCCTTCCTCGTGAAGATCACCTGGGAGTGATCTCCTCCCGCGTTCCCCGTTGCCACGCGATGGTCAACCTTTTTGCCGGCGGGCGGCCACGTACCGGTGTGTTCCACGCGGGTCCGCCCGGCCGTATGCGCATGCCGGCTTCTCCGTAGTGCCGGGTGGACCCAGTCGCCGTCCGTGGGCTCATACCCCACGCGCGACCGGCGAAACGCCGGCCCGCAACGCACCGCCCACAGAGACGACTGCGGAGTGATCCACGATGACAGCGAATCACCGCGTTAAAGAGCCGACTGGAGGTATCGAGTAGTATGAGCCACGACGACTTCCCCACGGAGGATCCCGCGGTCGTGACCTGCGGGTTGCCCTACGCTAACGGCGACCTGCACATCGGCCACCTGCGGACGTACGTCGGCGGCGACGTGCTCTCGCGGGCGCTGCGAACGCTCGGCCAGGAGACCGCCTTCGTCTCCGGGTCCGACATGCACGGCACGCCCATCGCCGTCCAGGCCGCCGAGCAGGGCGTCGACCCCGAGGAGCTGGCGCTGGGCTACCACGAGCAGTACGAGGAGACGTTCCCCCGCTTCGATATCGACTTCGACAACTACGGCCACACCCACGACGAGACGAACCAGGCGATGACGCAGTCGTTCGTCGAGTCGTGGATCGACGGCGACCACGTCCACGAGAAGGAGATCAAGGTCGCCTACGACCCCGACGCCGACCAGTGGCTGCCCGACCGCTTCGTCGAGGGGACCTGCCCCCACTGCGGCGCGAACGCCCGCGGCGACGAGTGCGACGACGGTTGTCAACGGCACCTCGAACCCGGCGAGATCGAGGATCCCGTCAGCGCCATCACCGGTAACCCCGCCGAGTACCGCGCCCGCGAGCACGAGTTCCTGCGCCTCTCGGACTTCCAGGAGTACCTGCAGGGGTTCATCGACCGCCTCGAAGGCACCGACAACGCCCGCAACCAGCCCCGCGAGTGGATCGAGGGCGAACTGGAGGACCTGTGCATCACCCGCGATCTGGACTGGGGCGTCGACTACCCCGGCGACGACGGCGGACAGGACCTCGTCCTGTACGTCTGGGTCGACGCGCCCATCGAGTACGTCTCCTCGACCAGGCAGTACACCGAACGGGTCGGCAGCGACGAGTACGACTGGGAGGCCGTCTGGAAGAACCACGGCACCGACGACCACCCCGACGGCGGCGAGATCGTTCACATCATCGGCCAGGACATCATCCAGCACCACACCGTCTTCTGGCCGGCCATGCTCAGGGGCGCCGACTACAACGAGCCGCGCGCCGTGGTCGCCAGCGGCTTCATGAACCTCGACGGCGACGCGTTCTCGACGAGTCGCAACCGCGCCATCTGGGCCCGGGAGTTCCTCGACGAGGGGTTCCACCCCGACACGCTGCGGTACTACCTCACCACCGTCGGCGGCTTCCAGGACGAGATCGACTTCTCCTGGGACCGATTCGCCGAGCGGGTCAACGGCGAACTGGTCGGCAACGTCGGCAACTTCGCCTACCGCTCGCTCCTCTTTGCGGAGCGCAACTTCGGCGGCACGCCCGAGACCGACGTGTCCGCGGAGGTCCGCGAGCGCATCGAGGAAGCGACCGAGGAGTTCGAAGCGGCCATCAACGACTACTCGGTGCGCAAGGCCACCCAGGCCGCCGTCGACCTGGCCGGGTTCGGCAACGAGTACATCCAGCGCCACGAGCCCTGGAACTTGGACGAGGACGAGGCCGCGCCGGTCGTCCGCGACTGCGTGCAGGTCGCCAAGGCCGTCGCCGTCCTCGTCTACCCGGCCACGCCCGACACCGCCCAGCGCCTCTGGGACCAGCTCGACGAGGACGGCTCCGTCGCGGACGCCACGCTCGACGCCGCGCTCGAAGCGCCGCCGGCCGACTTCGGCGAGCCCACCGAGCTGTTCGAGAAGATCGAGGACGAACGCGTCGAGGAGCTGAACCGGAAGCTCGACGAGCGCGTCGAGGAGGTCGCCGAGGCCGCGGACGGGAGCGACGAGGGTGACGACGGAACCGAAACCGACGAGGCCGCGGAGGGCGACGAGGGGAGCATGGACGTGGAAGCCCTCGCCGAGGAACGGATCGGCTTCGACGACTTCGAGGAGATCGACATCCGCGTCGGGCGGATCGAGTCGGCCGAGCCCATCGAGGACTCCGACAAGCTCGCCCGCCTCAAAGTGGACATCGGCATCGAGACGCGCCAGGTCGTCGCCGGCATCAAACAGTTGCACGACCTCGACGAGTTGCCCGGGACGAAGGTCGTCCTGCTGGCGAACATGGAGAAAGCCGAACTGTTCGGCGTCGAGTCCAACGGCATGGTGCTCGCTGCGGGTGAGGAGGCCGACCTGCTGACCACCCACGGCGACGCCGAGCCCGGGACGAAGATCCGGTAGCCGGGTCGCCCGCGGAACCGCTATTTTTCACGCGAGCCGGTACTCGGAGACCCGTCGCACCGCGAGCACGTACGCCGCCGGCACGGCCGCGACGAGGACGACGGCGACGCCGAGGGCGACCCGTTCGAGCCCGGTGACAGACAGCGTGAGGCCGAAGGGGAGCCGGGGGGCGAGCAGCGAGTGGATCACGACTCGGTAGAGCTCGTCGGTGAGGACGCCGGCGGCGCTGACGCCGAGCGTGGCGAGGATCGAGTACAGCGCGAAGGCGGCCTTGCTCGGCGGCGTCGCCGTCCGGTCGGCGGTCACGTCGATGCCGTCGAACCGGGGGAACCGCGCGCCGAGCGCGGCCGCGACGACCGCGCCGCCGGCGACGACGACGAGCGCGAGCGCCGCGAAGCCGACGGCCTCGCCCGTCGAGCGCCCGCTGGCTCGGGCCGCCGCCCCCGAGAGGAGCGCGGCGACCGGCGCGACCGGGGCGACGACGGCGAGGACGTGGCCGTGGACGACCTCGCGGCCGCTCGCGCGCGAGGTCAGGAGTCCGGGCAGGGTCGCGCCCTGGTTGCCCAGGAGGTTGAGCGGCGCGGCGACGCCGGCCGCCCACGCGCCGTACAGCATCGCGAACCACGGCGCGTACGACGGGACCGTCCCGCTCGCGAGCGCCCCCTCGACCATCGGGAGCGCGAACAGCAGCGGGACCGCGGCGAACAGCAACTGCAGCGGCGCGCGGTACGCTCTGACGAGCGTCGTCGCCGCGACACCCGCGGTGCCCTGCCGGCGACAGACGAGTCCGAGCGCGTCACCGAGCCGGGTCGAACCGGTCGGCGTGACCGCCCCGGACGCGGCGGCCGACGCCTCGCCGGGTTCGGCCTCGTCACCCGTGTCGCGCTGCTCGTCGGCGAACCACGCGAACTCGGCCGCGCGGACCGTCGCGAGCGTCCCGATCGGGACGGCGGCGACCGCGAGACCGACCGCGGCCGCGGCGCCGACCGGCGAGGCGCCGGCGCCCGGCGTGGTGACCAGCGCGAGGTCGCCCAGCCAGGCCAGGGGTGGTCCCCGAAGCACGGGCGAGAGCGCGTCGATGACCGCGGGGAGGTGGCCGGCGAACATCACCCAGAAGTACGCGACTCCGACGACCGCACCGAGAACGGGTTTGAGGCGCGAGAGCCACTTCGACCGGCGGACGGCGCCCTTCAGCGCCAGCCCGGCGGGGTAGCCGATCGCCATCGCGCTGGCCAGCAGGGCGGCCGTCGCGAGGAGTCCGCCGACCAGCGGGGACGGCGTGCCGGCCCCGGCGGCCAGGCCGGCGAACCCGACGCCGAACGGGACGACCACGTACGGGACGTAGCCGACGGCGTTCATCAGGAGCAGCCCCCCCGCGATATCCTTCGGCGGGCGGATCGTCAACATCCCGGCGGGCTCGTCGATCTCGCCGTAGGAGCCGACGCCGGCGACGACGCCCATCGCGAGGACGAACACCCACCCGCTGGCGACGAGCAGGGAGACGGTCGCGGCGGGGGCGGCGTCGCCGCTCGCCAGCGTCGCGCCCCAGGCGCTCGCCGCGTCGAAGGCGATCGGAAGCACCGCGAGGACGGCGAGCGCACCCACCGCGACCAGCGCCAGCCACACGTCCTGGGCGCGGACCCGCCGGAACATCCGCCGCAGCTCGACGCGCGCGACGGTCGCGCTGACCGACGGCGACGGGAACCGCCCGCGCCGGCTCGGCGACGCGCGCCCCGCCGCCGGCCCTCGCTCAGGCCTCGACTCGTTCGTCTGGGACATCCTCGTCCTCCGTGATGTCGAGGAACGCGGTTTCGAGGTCCGCCTCGCCGTCGTCGCGGGCCCGCCGTTTCAGCTCCTCCGTGGGGCCCTCGGCGACGAGCTCCCCGTCGTCGATGACGCCGACGGTGTCGGCGAGCTCGTCGACGACCGAGAGGACGTGCGACGAGAGGAAGACGGTCACGTCGCGCTCGGCGACCGCCGCGACCGTGTCGCGCATCGTCCGCGCCGCGCGCGGATCGAGCCCGCTGGTCGGCTCGTCGAGGAAGACAACCTCGGGGTCGCCCAGCAGCGCCGCGATGGCGCCGACCTTCTTCTGCATCCCCGTCGAGTAGGTCCCGATCCGGCGGTCGGCGTCGCCCGCCAGGTCGAACCGCGCGAGCATGTCGTCGATGCGCTCGCCGGCCTCGTCGGACGGGAGTTCGTGGAGCCGCGCGACGTACCGCAGGTGTTCGCGGCCGGTCAGCTCGTCGAAGACGGGCGGGTCGGCGGGCAGGTAGCCGATCCGCTCGGTCAGCGTCGGGCGGTCGTCGACGGCGGCGCCCGCGACCGTCGCGGTCCCGTCGGTCGGCCGCGTGAGCCCGGTCAGCATCCGCATCGTCGTCGTCTTCCCGGCGCCGTTCGGTCCGAGGAAGCCGTACACGTCGCCCGCGGGGATCGACAGCGACAGGTTCGAGACGGCCAGTTCCTCGCCGTAGCGCTTCGTGAGTCCGTCGGCGACGACGGCCGGGTCGGTCACCGTCCGCCACCTCCGCGGCCGTCGGTCCGGTCGCGACTCGCGCCGCGCGTGACTGACTCCGGTTCGACGCCCCGCCGCGGTCGGCGGGCGGGCGGTCTGCACCGCTCGTCTGGAGGGCAGGTCTGCATACTCGAACGCGTGAACGCCTGAATCAAAAAATCTTGGCGAACGACGTTTCTATTCGGATACCGACAGAACCAGCCGTCCCGGGCGTCGGGCGACGACAAGCCCTATTGGTCGCCGGCCGTTACGGGCGGCCATGGCAGACGACGCCGGGACCGAGGACGACGAAGAGGAGTGGCGCTTCTCCGTCGACGAGGTGGGCGACGACACCGGCGACGTCGAGGAGGCCGACACGCTCGACGACGAGGACGGCTGGGACGTGACCGTCGGCGACGAGGACGACGACGGGCCGACCGTCGCCTTCGGCGGGACCGACGGCGACGACCACGCGGCGGGTGACGGCGAGGACGGCGAGGGCGGCGGCAACGTCGCCGGGTCGGTGACACCGGAGCTGCCGGTCGAGTCGGACACGCCCAGCCTGGAGAGCGCGGTGTTCGTCGCCGCCGGCGCCCTGCTGGTCCTGCTGGTGTTCGCCAGCGTCGTCACGCCGCTGACGCCGCCGACGGTCGGCGGGATCACGCTGGGCGTCACCGCCGTGACGGCGCTCCTCTACGCGGTGTTCGTGCGGTTCTGACCGCCCCCCGGCCGGTCGAACGCCGAGACCGGTGCGAGGGGAAGTGTTTTCGGGCAGGCGACCGAATCTCCGATATGATCGAGTGGATCGGGCAGACCTCGGTCCTGTCGTGGATCGGGGCGAACCTCCCGCTGTTCCTCCTGCTCGCGGGCGCGGCGCTGACCATCGCGGAGGCGTTCGCCCCCGGCGCGCACTTCATGGTCCTCGGCGTGGCCCTGCTGGTCGCCGGACTCGTCGGGCTGTTGCTCCCCCCGGGACTGGGCGTGCTCGCGCCGCTGATCCTCGCCGGGCTGGTCGTCGCGGCGGGGGCGGGCACCTTCTACGTCTACCGCCAGTTCGACTTCTACGGCGGCAAGGGCGGTCCCCAGACCAGCGACTCCGACTCGCTGCGCGGCGAGATCGGCCGCGTCACCGAGCGGATCACCGAGACCGAGGGCGAGGTGAAACTCGACGAGGGCGGGTTCAACCCCTACTACCGCGCCAAGAGCGTCGACGGCGAGATCGAGGAGGGCACCGAGGTGATGGTCGTCGACCCCGGCGGCGGCAACGTCGTCACCGTCGAACCCCTCACCGGCGGGACCGACGAGATCGACCGCGAACTCGCCCGCGAACGCCAGCGCAGTTCGAGCCCGTCGCCGGACGGCGACGGCGAGGACCGCGACGACACGCAGGCGGACCGCGACGACGACGAACGCGAGTTCGAGACCGACCCGGCCTGAGCCGACGGACGTTCCGGCCCGACCCGCGGTCGACGGACCTCCCGGACCGAGCCGGCGACCCGGCGGTCTCGCCGTTCGCGACCGCCGTACCGCGGCCCGGCATCTGTGGTCGCTCACCCAACACTTTTGACGGGGTGGGACGAAGTTCGATCGCATGATCCCCGTACCAGTGTTGCAGAGTCTCGGTGGCGCCCTTCCGATCGTGGCGGTCATCCTGCTGTTGCTCGCGGTCGTGATGGTGTACCAGATGGTGGAGATCGTCAACGCCTACGAGAAGCGGGCGCTGACGGTCTTCGGCGAGTACCGCAAACTGCTCGAACCCGGCATCAACTTCGTGCCGCCGTTCGTCTCGAAGACCTACGCCTTCGACATGCGGACCCAGACGCTGGACGTACCGCGCCAGGAGGCGATCACCCGGGACAACTCCCCCGTCACGGCGGACGCCGTCGTCTACATCAAGGTGATGGACGCCAAGAAGGCCTTCCTCGAAGTGGACAACTACAAGAAGGCCGTCTCGAACCTCGCCCAGACGACGCTGCGTGCGGTGCTGGGCGACATGGAACTCGACGACACGCTCAACAAGCGCCAGGAGATCAACGCGAAGATCCGCAAGGAACTGGACGAACCCACCGACGAGTGGGGGATCCGCGTCGAGAGCGTCGAGGTCCGCGAGGTCAACCCCTCGAAGGACGTCCAGCAGGCGATGGAGCAACAGACCTCCGCCGAGCGCAAACGCCGCGCCATGATCCTCGAAGCGCAGGGCGAACGGCGCTCGGCCATCGAGCAGGCCCAGGGTGAGAAGCAGTCCGACATCGTCCGCGCCCAGGGGAAAAAGCAGTCGCAGATCCTCGAGGCGCAGGGTGACGCGATCTCGACGGTCCTCCGTGCGAAATCCGCCGAGTCGATGGGCGAGCGCGCCATCATCGACAAGGGGATGGAGACCCTCGAAAACATCGGCCAGGGCGAGTCGACGACGTTCGTCATGCCCCAGGAGCTCACCTCGCTGGTGGGTCGCTACGGCAAGCACCTCTCGGGCGGCGACGTGAGCGACATGGCCAAGGCCAACGGCGAGAGCGAACTCGACAGCCTGAACTTCGACGCCGAGACGCGCGAACTGATCGGCCTCGACAACATCGAGGAGATCCTCGGCCAGATCGACGAGGAGGCCGAGGTCGACGTCGAGGAGATGGAGCAGGAGGCCCAGGCCATCAAGGAAGGCAAGGACGCGACGAACATCCGCGACCCCGACGAGGTCATCGAGGAGATGGACTCCGACATGGACCCCTCCGGGAGCCCGGTCGGCGGCCCCGGCGGCGACGGGAGCGGCGCCGGCGGGAGCGCCGACGCCACCGACGGCGAGCGCGAACCCGAGACCGAGACGGAGTAACCGCGTCGGCCGGGCCGTCCTCCCGCGCCCGCCGACCGTCTTCTCCGGCGACGATCCGAACACTTGCGGGACTGTTGCGTCGTTCGTGCGGCGGGTCCGCATCCCTGCCCGAAAACGGCCGCCAGACTGGCTCTCAACCGTTTTACCCGAACTGGGTCTGGAGCCGAAGCCGTTTTACCACCCCACCGCCAAAAGGCTCATAATGGCGCGAGAGGGGGACGTGGACGAGAGCAAGCGGGCGACGCTCCGTCGCTTCGCTGCCCTGGGGGCGACCAGTCCCTTCGTCGGATTCGCGAAAGAGAGCGACAGCGACGCGCCCGACGCGCTGCTGGGGTACGTCGCCGCGACGCCCGGCGCGCACTTCTCGAAGATCCGCGACGACCTGCAACTGGGCACGGGGGAGACCCAGCACCACCTCCGCCGACTGGAGCGCGACGGCGCCGTCGAGAGCCGGGAGGACGGGGAGTACCGCCGGTACTTCCCCGCCGGTCGGTTCTCGGAGTTCGAACGGGTAGCGCTGGGTTACCTCCGGCGCGAGACCCCGCGCGGGATGGTCGTCGCGCTCCTGCGCGACCCCGACGCCTCGGGCACCGCCGTCGCCGAACAGCTGGGCGTCTCGGCGCCCACCGTCAGCAAGTACGCCAGCCAGCTGGAGGAGGCCGGCCTGCTCTCCCGCGAGGACGGCTACGCGCTCGAACGCCCGGAGACGCTGCTCCTGTTGCTCGTCCAGCACGCCGACTCCTTCGGTCCGGAGGCCGCAGAGCTGGCCGCCGACGCCGACGACATCGTCACCTACGACCCTTGACCGTTCCGGCCCAGACAGGCCCGGTCGGGTAGCCGGGACGGACTCGTGAACCGCCCAGCCGCAGCCGTCGCTGGCGGGCGTGAAAAAGCGCGAGAATGGGTCCGCTTACGCCGTGACCTTCCAGGTGGTCGACGAGGAGTAGCCCCACTTCTCCACGTCGAGGTCGGTGTCGCTGTTCTGGATGGTGGTCATGTTCGACCCGACCTCCTTGGCCGACAGGTCGAGTTCGTCGCCGATGAGCCTCGACTTGAAGTAGGTCTGGGTGTCGGCGTTGTCCCGGAGGTACCCCAGGATACGGCGCTGCTTCTCGGTGAGGGTGAGTTGCTCGCCCGTCGCGCTCGCGGTGGTCGCGCTCATACTCACAGGGAGGTACCGTTCCCCTAAAGCGGGTTTGGTACGATCGGTAAAACCCGGCGCCTTCCTGCGGTTGTCCGACCCGACCGCGGTCGTAACGGGAGCCTACGGCGGGCTTCGAGGGGCGCGTTGGTGCCGTTGGTTAACCGGCCGTACCAGCGGCGGGGTCGCGATGGCCGCCGCTGTCCCGGCGGGAGACGACGGGGGCGGTGACCCCCGAGAACTACAGGTCTTCGTCGATGATCTCGCCGACCGCGAAGTTGGACTTGACCTCGGTGACCTCGACCTTGACGCGCTCGCCCACGTCGGCGCCGGGGACGATGATGACGTATCCGCGCTCGACGCGCGCGATGCCGTCGCCCTGTTTGCCGATGTCCTCGATCTCGACGTAGCGGATCTCGCCCGCCTCGACCGGCGGTTGTGGCTCCGAGGGGACGTTGTCCTCGTCCGTGTCTTCCGCCCGTTCCACCTCCGAGGAGATGAGCGCGACGCGGTAGGTCTCCCCCGGCTCGACCGCCCCCGTCTCGATCTCCCGTTTCGGCACCTCCACGACGTACCGGTCGCCGTCGTCCGACACGTCCGCACTGAACAGACACAGCAGCTTATCTGAGATTTCCACGATGTAGACCTCCGAGTGGGTCATAGACCCCCTCTTTTATGAAAGTATGCCAGCCCGATCCCCCCAGATCGGTCCGCGGAGCGCGACTGGGACGGATCCCCGCGCTCACTCGATCCGCGACCCGTCCGGTCGCTTCGCGCCCTCCGAGTCGAAGACAACCACTTCGCCCGGGTCGCGCTCGACCGACTGGTAGTTGTCCCGGACGGCGATGGCTTCCTCGAGTTCCCGGACCGCTCGCTCCTTGAGCGCCCGTGCCAGTTCCTCGGCCTCCTCGCGCGAGATATCCCGGCCCAGTCCCTCGCACTCGTGGGCGCGGACCATCCCCTCCTCGTCGACGGCCTCGCCCATCGGCTGGCTCGTCCCGCCGAGCGCCACGCTGAAGGGGTAGGTCCGACAGACCAGCGGCCGGCCGCCGTGGACCGTGCAGGCGCCGACGCCGTCGTCGTCCTCGGCGTAGAACGTGCAGTCGCCGCAGTCGTCCGTCTGGAGCGCCCACTCGAAGGTCTCCCCCTGCGGCCCGTCCTCGCCCTCGACCAGTCCGTAGGGCATCGGTCGCGCCACGTCGCGCCAGTCGTAGTCGTCGGTCGCCTGCAGCTCGCGTACTTCGTCGGGGAAGACGGTCGCGGTGTGGTCGTGGCCCTCGGCATCGGCCGTGCCGTCGCCGGGTTCGGCGGCGTCGCCGTCCGCGTCGTCGGCCCCGCTCTCGCAGCCCTCGACGGCCTTGCAGCAGGCGCCACAGCGGGTACACTCGAAGCCGATGGCCTCGATGGCGTCGGCCAGCTCGCTCACGTCCAGGGCCTCGGCCCGCTCGCGCTCGGCTTCGAGACTCTCCATGGGCGAGCTACCGGGTCGACGGGCAAAAGCGCGTCGCGAGCGGTCGGGCGACGAGGCGGAGACGGGGCGGCGACGGCGGCGCCCGTCCTACGCCGGTCGCGCTCGGTCGCCGTCCCACCGGACCGACCCCTCGACGGCGAGCTTTTCGAGGTGCGCGCGGACGGTCGCCTCCGCGAGGTCCCGGACCCCGGACAGGTCCTTGTCGTAGGCGGCGGTCGTGATGTCGGGGACCGTCTCCCACCCCTCCGCGACCGCCTCGCGGACTCGGCGCTCGCGGTCGAGACGGTGGGCGAGCAGCCGCGCCGTCGTCTCCCGGACGGCCACCCCCTCGACCGCGGGGCCGTGGCCGGGCAGGAGGCGGTCGGGCGCCATCGCGTGGACCCGCCGGAGAGAGCTCAAATAGGCGCGCAGGTCGCCCTCCGGCGCGCCGACGACGACGCTCCCCTCCGCGACCGCCAGGTCGCCGCAGACGAGCGCGGAGCCTCCGCCGTCGTCGGCCCTTCCGTCCCCGTCGGCTGCGAGGAATCCGACGTGTTCGGGGGCGTGTCCGGGCGTGTCCACGACGTGAACGGCTCCCTCCCCGGTTTCGATGGCGGTCCCCTCGGCGAACGTCCGGTCGGGTTCGACGCCGGTCGCGGCTTCGAACGCGTCCGCGCGGCCGGTTCTCGCCCAGACGGTCGCGTCGTGCGCCTCGGCGTAGTGGGCCACGGCACCGACGTGGTCGGGGTGGTGGTGCGTGACCGCGACGTGGCCCACGTCGCGCTCGGCCGCCAGATCGTCGAGCCGACCGGTCCGGGCGGCGGGGTCGACCAGCAGCGCGGGATCGGCGCCCAGCACGTACGCGGCCGTCTCGCCGGTCGGCGCGCGGGTCTCGACCGCCGCGTCGACTCGCGCCACGTCGGCGTGCCTGGATTCCATCGGTATCCCGTTCGGTCGGGCGACACCTGTCAGTTTCGGGACTGCACCGTTCGACGCGTATATGCTTTCTGTCCCGATAGATGCGACGCATTTACCAGTGGGAATCACTTCGTCGGAGTCGTGAGACGCACCCTGATAGCGGTCGCACTGGTAGCGATGGTCGCACTGGCGGGCTGTTCGGCGCTGACCGGCGGCGACGCCGCCGACACCGACCGGCCCGGCGCGACGGTTTCGGACGACCGGGTCGCCGTCGAGAACGACGACGCGGGCGCGACCGGGGTCAACCAGACACTTCGCCTCGCGGTCGACGAGACGACGAACGGGAGCGAGTGGACCGCGATCGGCGCGACGTACCCGCGCGAGAACTTCACCGTCGACTCCGCCCAGCACGGGGAGATCGCCCTCGGCGTCGACACCGACGACGACGGCGAACTCGACCGCGAGTTCAACGAGAGCCACGTTAGCGGCGTCAACAACAACGCCTACTCCTTCGACGTGACGCTGGACACCGACTACACCCTCTCGGAGGGCGACGTGGTCGTCGTCGGCTATCCCGCCGTCGACAACCCCGCCGAACCCGGCGACTACGAGGTCGACGTGCGCGTGAACGACCGGCAGAACGCGACGGGCACGGTCACCATCGAGTGACGGTCCCGACGCGGTGACCGCTCGCGATCGCGGCGGCCCGCGGCCCCGCGGGGGTCGACAGGCATTTACTCGCGGCCGGGCGACTCACCGACAGATGCGCGAGGCACACCCCGTCGAGCGGGCGGTCGGGATGGCATACTACGTCAGCGACGCGCCCGGGGTGGGCGGCCACCTCCGCGAGTCGCCCGAGGACTTCCGCGTCACCGAGGTCGAGGCGTTCGAGCCCGACCCGCTCGACGCCGACGCCGGCGCCTACCCCAACGTGCTCGCACGGGTCACGCTGCGAGGGTGGGACACCAACGACTTCGCGTCGGAACTGTCGGATCGCCTGGGTATCTCCCGCGAACGCGTCTCCTGGGCGGGGACGAAGGACAAACACGCCGTCACGACGCAGCTGTTCTCGGTCGCCAAGGCCGACCCCGACGAGGTGCGAGCGGTCGAGATCCGCGACGCCGAGGTCGAACTCCTCGGCCGAACTGGCCGGCCCGTTCTCTTCGGCGATCTGGCGGGCAACGCCTTCGAAATCACCGTCCGCGGCGTCGACGAACCCGAACACGCCGACGCGACGACCTCGGACCTGCGGGCGTTCGCGAGCGGGGACGACGCCGCGGAGTCAGGGGACCCGGACGCCGCGGCCGACGAACCCGCGACCGTCGGAGTCCCGAACTACTTCGGGCAGCAGCGGTTCGGCAGCAAGCGGCCGGTCACCCACGAGGTCGGCCTGGAGATCCTCCGCGGCGACTGGAAGGGCGCGGTGCTGGCCTACGTCGGCAGTCCGGCCGAGCGCGAACCGGAGTCGACGCGGGAGGCCCGCGCGTACGTCGACGAGACCGAAGACTGGGCGGGCGCGCTCGATAGGCTGCCGAAGCGACTCGGCTTCGAGCGGTCGATGTGTCACCGGCTGGTCGAGCGACAGGAGGAGCGAGGGGGCGAGGGAGAGGGAGACGGCGAGTGCGAGCGCGGCGACGACGGCCTCACCGACGAGGACTACCGCGCCGCACTGGAAGCGGTCCCCTCCAATCTCCAGCGGCTGTTCGTCAACGCCGCCCAGTCCTACGCGTTCAACCGGATGCTCTCCGAGCGACTGGAGCGGGGCCTCCCGTTCCACGAGCCCGTGGCGGGCGACGTGGTCTGTTTCGCCGATTCGGAGGCGCCCGAGGGTGTCGCGCTGCCGGACACCGACCGCACCCAGCGCGTGACCGAGGACCGGCTGCGGACGGTCCGCCGCCACTGCGAGCGCGGGCGGGCGTTCGTCACCGCACCGCTGGTCGGCACCGAGACCGACCTCGCCGACGGCGAGATGGGCGAGATCGAACGCGCGGTGCTGGACGACCTGGACCTCGACCCCGCGGACTTCGACCTGCCGGGCGAGTTCGAGTCGACGGGGACTCGGCGGGCGGTCCTGTTGCGGACGGAGCTGTCCGTCGACCGCGCCGCCCCCGACCGGGACGGCGACGACGCCGACGACGCCGACGACACCGACGGCGCGCTCGCCTTCGAGTTCACGCTGCCGAAGGGGAGTTACGCGACGGTCGTCCTGCGCGAGTACCTCAAGCGCGACCCCGACGACCTCTGAGCGCGCCGGGCGCTGCCGGGTCGGGGGCGTTCGGCTGTGACCGACACCCACGGAGCGGGATTTCCGCGCCGCTTTTGACGCTCGCACGGGACCGATCCGACATGGAGTGTCGGCGCTGTGGCTCGTCGCTGGAGCGGCCGGGCGACTACTGCCTGGTCTGTCGCTCCGAGAACGCCGACGCCGTCGTGCTGGAACTCGACCGCGACCGCGCCCGCGTGACGACGCTCGTCGACGAGGAAGTAGTGGGCGTCCGCGAGGTGACGACCACCCCCGAGGACGGCGACGAGAGCGAGGTCGTCGAACTGCGGAACTTCGCCGGCCTCGTCGCCGATGAAGTGCGGCGCAAGCGCCCCGAGGAGGTGTACGCGACCGGCGAGCGCGAGGTGCTGCGGGCGGTTCGGGGCCAGTTACACCACGACTTCTACCGGGTCGGCGACGACGAGGACCCCGTCGAGTCGGTGCTCTCCCGTCGGGGCGACGCGCCGCTGGAGGTCGTCGAGACCGCACCCCGGGAGAAGATCGGGGGGTCCCACTCGACGCTCGTCGGCGGCCGCGCAGGCCAGCGCGCCATCCAGACCGTCGCCGGCCACCCCCACGTCAAGAAGATCATCCCCGGCCCCATCGACGCCGGCGGCTCGGGGTCGCGGTCGGGCGTGCGCGCGAAGGCCACTCGCGCCGGCGAGAACGGCAACGTCCGCCTGCTCATCCGCGACGGCTCCTCCGTTCAGGAGAACCGCGTCGTCACCACCGCCCGCGAGCGCGACCTCGGCGAAGTAGTCCGGGAAGACCTCAACGAGGCGCTGCGCGAGGCCGACCTGCAGGACTGACGACGAGCGTCTCCGACGACCACCTGACCCTTCCGCCGCCCGACCTTCGTTTTCACATCTGATACCAGATATGTATGCGACCGTAGTCGAACCGACCCTATATATAACCGGGATTTATACGGGGGTCTGAAAAACGTCAGATCGATGGACGGAGAGGACAGCGGCGGGGTCGGATCGTACGTTCCGGACGTGATACGCGGGCGATTCGTGCTGAAGCTCGCGGCGGTCGTCGCGGTCGCGGTCGTCGTCTCGTCGGCGATCGGGCTGATGTTCTACGCGAACGCCACCGACCGGATCGACAGCCAGTTATCGGATCGTGTAACGTCGACGGCCCAGCTCCAGGCCCAGGGGCTCGAACGGTGGGTCGGCGGCGTCCGCCACCAGACGCGGCTCATCTCGCAGGCGCCGCCGTTCCAGCGCGACGACCGCGAGGCGATCGACTACCACCTCCTGCGCCAGGGCGGGCGGATGAGCGAGTCGATCCTGGACGTGCATTACGTCGACTCCCACAGCCGGGAGGTGCTGGTGAGCACGAACGACAGCGTCGAGGGGACGAACCTCTCGCGAGCGGGCGTCCCCTGGGCGCGCGACCGCGCGGCGACGGTCGGTCGCGTGACCAACATCGCCGAACGCGTCTTCGTCGCGAGCGAGCCCTACGAGTCGCCCTCCTCGGGCGAGCGAGTACTCGCGTTCGTCAGCGCCGCGCCGAAGAACACCGAGAACCTCGTCGTCGTCGAGGCCGATCTCGGAGCGCGCGCCCAGCAGTTCCATCAGACGGTCGACGAGGCGTCGACGACCGTCCAACGCCGCAACGGGGCCCGCGTGATGGGGACACTCTCGGGGAACGCGACCCTGCCGGGCGAACTCACGTCGGCCGAGTCGGCCGGGCTCACCCGCGGCGACGGGAACGTCGTCGGATTCGCGCCGGTCGACGGCACGGACTGGACGGTGGCGACGGTCGTCCCGGCGAGCGCCGCCTACTCGATGCGCAACTACGTCGGGTCGAGTCTGCTCGCGGGGGTCGGCGCGACCGTCGCGGTGTTCGCCGTCGCGACGATCGCCTTCGGGCGCCGGTCGGCCAAGACGCTCGACGACCTGGCCGAGCGGGCCCGCGCCATCGAGGACGGCGACCTCGACGTGGACTGTTCGACCGACCGGGTCGACGAGTTCGGTCGGCTCTACGGCGCCTTCGACGAGATGCGCGACTCGCTACGCGAGCAGATCGCCGCCGCCGAGTCGGCCAGGGACGAGGCCGAGCAGGCGCGCGAACGGGCGGAGGCCGCGCGGGCGGAGGCCGACGAGGCCAAGCGAGAGGCCGAGCGGCTCAACGACCGTCTGGAGGCGCGGGCGAGCGAGTACGGCGACGTGATGGCCGCCTGCGCGGCGGGCGACCTGACCCGGCGGCTCGACGCCGAGGCCGACAGCGACGCGATGGCCGAGATCGCGACGGCCTACAACGATATGATGGACGAGTGGGAGGCCACGATCCGACGGGTCCGTGCGTTCGGCGAGGCGGTCGGGACCGCCGCCGCGGACGTGACCGAGACGGTCGACGACGTGCGCGACCGGAGCGCGGGCGTCCGCGACGCCGCCGAGACGATGTCCGACGACGCGGCCGCACAGTCGGCGAAACTCGACGCGGTCTGGGCGGAGCTCGACGACCTCTCGGCGACCGTCGAGGAGGTGTCGACCGTCGCCGACTCCGTCCGGACGACCGCCGACGAGACGCTCGAACGCAGCGAGGCCGGCCGCGAGGCCGCCGCGGCCGCCGCCGACGCCCTCGGCGACATCGAGGACTCGACCGACGAGACGCTCGCGCAGGTCGAGGCTCTCGACGACCTGACGGCCGAGATCGAGGCCGTGACCGACCTCATCGGCGACATCGCCGAGCAGACGAACATGCTCGCGCTGAACGCCAACATCGAGGCGGCCCGCGCCGGGACCGACGGCGGTGGCGACGGCTTCGCCGTCGTCGCCGCGGAGGTCGAGGAACTGTCCGAGGAGACCGTCGAAGCCACCGCCGAGATCGAGTCCGCCATCGACCGGATGCGCGGACAGATGGAGACCGCGGTCGACGAGGTCACGGCGACCAGCCGGAAGGTCTCCGCGGGGACCGAGACCGTCGCGGACGCGCTGGCGGCGTTCGACGACATCGCCGACGGGATCGAGGCGACGACCGACGGCGTCCGCGAGATCGACCGCGCGACCGCCGAGCAGGCCGAGTCCACCCAGGAGGTCGTCGCGATGGTCGAGTCGGTCTCCGAGATCGGCGACCGGACGGCCGCCCAGTCCGACGCGGTCGCGGACGACGCCACCGAGCAGTCGGCCGTCGTCGACGAGGTCGGTCGCGACATCGGGACCCTCGCCGACCGCGCCGCCGAACTCGACGACGCGCTGGCCGCCTTCGATGTCGAGACCGACAGCGGGTCCGCCGGTGAGGGCGGCAGCGGACTCGCGTCCGACCGTGGCCGCGGTGTCGAACGGGGGCCGGATGCCGGCACGGACGCCGGTGCGGACGACCGATCGGAGGCCCCGCCGCTCGACACTACCGGGCCGGACGCGCAGACCGACGAGGGGGACGAACGGGTTCGACGCGTCGAATCCAGCGAGATCGTCTCTGTGGAGGGAGGCCCCGTCGAAGCGGTCGAGGGTGAGACGGGCGGGACCGACGACTGAGTCGGTCGACCGCGGCGACTGCGGCGGAAGCCGCCGACCGATCCGGAACTGGGACCGTCTCGGCGACTCTTGTAGGCCCCCGAGCTATCGGGGGTGCAATGTGGGAACTCGGTCCCGACGCTGACGAACCGGAGTGGCGCACAGTCGAGAGTCCCTTCGAGAAGACGATCTTCGCGGTGGTCGAGACCGCCGAAGGCCCCTACGCCATCGGCGACGGGGGGACGCTGCTGGCCGACCGTGGCGGCGGCTGGGAGGTCGTCCTCGACGACGGCCCCCGCACTCGCGACAACCAACTGCGCGGGATGGACGTGACCAGCGACGGCAAGCGGGTGTGGTTCGCCGGCTCCAGCGGCGCGCTGGGCTGTTACGACGTGGAGACTCGCCGGAAGTACGACTACTCGAACCCCAACGAGATGACGAGCACCTGGGAGGGGCTGGCCGTCGCCGGCCCCGCCGGCTCCGAGAAGGTGCTGGTGGCCAACGGCTCCGGCGAGGTGTTGCCCTTCTCCGTCGACGGCTTCGACGAGGACTGGGAGGCGGTGAGCAAGCCGGCCTCGAAGGGGTCGAACATCGCGGCGCTCGCGGCCTCGCCCGACGGGGTCGGCTACGCGGTCGACACGAGCGGCAACGCCTTCCGCACGACCGCCACCGACGGCTGGGAGGACATCGGTATCGTCAACGCCCAGGTGAAGTTCTACGACATCTACGCCGGCCGCGAGGGACGGGTGTACGTCGCCGCCGGCGACGGGCGTATCTACCGCTACGACGACTCCTACCACTCCTGGACGCCGATCGGTGTCGCCGAGAAGTCCCTGCGGGCGTTCGACATCCACGGCGACCAGATGGTCGTCATCGGCCACGGCGGGACCATCTACGAACGGGACGGCTCCTCGCGCTGGCGGAAGCTCACCTCGCCCGTCGGCGTCCAGCTGTACGACGTGGCGCTGGGCGACCCCGACATCATCGTCGGCAACTCGGGGACGATCCTCGAACGACCGCGCGGCCAGCCCCGCGACGCCGGTACCAGCCCCGACGGCGACAACTACGACGACCGCGGCGAGTACTTCGACGCCGACGAGACGGGCCCCGGCGAGTCCGGCGGGTCGTCCGGTGACTCGGGTTCGACCAGCGGCGCGTCCGGCGGAAGTTCGGGCGCCGCGACCGGCGGCTCCACCGGCGACTGACCTGGTTCCGACGCGACCGCCGCGGCTCGCGGTTTTTTTAGTTCGACTCGGACGCACCGCTCGCTCGATTCGACTCCGAGGCGGCCGTCCGTTCGAGGATCAGTCCGTTCGACCCGACGGCGACGGTCGGGTCGCCGCTCGCGACGCCGCGGATCGTCTTCGACCCGTCCCAGCGCTCGCGCCGCCAGCCGGCGCCGCCCCGCGCGTACAGCGAGCCGCCGGTCCCGGCGGCCAGTGAGGGCGGGTCCGCCGTCGAGTCGTCCGCCGCCGAGCCGCCAGCCGCGAGCGTCCGGACGGTGAAATCACCGAGCGTGTGTGGCGTCCACGCCGACCCGTCGGGCGGACCGCCGTAGACGCGCCCGTTGCCGCCGCCGACGAGCAGGCAGTCGGGCGATGCGGCGACGGCGTAGAGGCTGTTCCCCGCGCCCTCGACGCCGATCCGTTCCCAGCCGTCGGTGCCGGTGGTCCGGTAGACCGCGGCGTTGCTGTCGACCGCGAAGCCGACGCCGTCGGCCGCGGCCAGCGCGGTGACGGCCGTATCTCCGGACGGGACGGTGGTCGGTCCCCAGTCGAGCGTTCGGCCCGAGACTTCGGCGGGGAAGACGTGGCCGCTCCCGTCGGCGACGAGCAGTTTCTCCGAGCCCCGTTCGCCCTCGACCGCCAGCGCGCCGAAGCCGTCGGTGATCCCCCGCGGCTCCGAGCGGTCGACCCGCCGGCCGGTCGGCAGGTCGTACCACCCGAGCGCGCCGTTGGCGCCGACGAACCAGACGCGCTCCCCGTCGCTCGTCGCGTCGACCGCCCGGAGCGTCTCGCCGCGCGCGCTCGGGCCGTCCTCGACGACGACGCCCCAGGTGCCGCCCGTCGCGCGGGCGACGACGGCCCCGCCCGTCGCGACGGCGCATGGTCCCTGGCTGGTGGCGGCCACGTCGTGATACGTGTCCG
This sequence comes from Halosimplex pelagicum, assembly GCF_013415905.1. GTDB lineage: Archaea > Halobacteriota > Halobacteria > Halobacteriales > Haloarculaceae > Halosimplex > Halosimplex pelagicum. The sequence continues at coordinate 2,054,138 of NZ_CP058909.1, forward strand.
GGACCGGCGAGTCGACGGCCGTCCAGCGGGCCGGTGGGGCCCCGGACGCGAACTCCCACATACCCCGACTCGCGCGGCCGCGGACGTAAGCGGACGCGACGGTCCCGTCTCCGGGACGGTCACGCCGCCGGGAGCGTCGCGGTCGCTTTTCCCCGCGGTCGGCCAAACGGGGGCGAGCCGACGGGACGGAGGATTCTATGACAGGTGACACGACGACCGACCGCGAGGAGAGAGGAGACGACGGCGACGGTGAGCGTGGTGCGAGCACCGGGGACGGGGCGGCCGACCCGGCCGCCCTCGCGGTGGCGCGGGCGGAGGCCCGTCACACGCTCGGCGAACAGATCGACGCGCTGACCGCCACGGACGCCAAGGCGCTCAAGTTGGTGCAGTTCTCGACCGGGTTGCTCGGCGTCGTCCTCTCGGTCCTGTCGTTCGCCGGTCCGGGCGCGCGGGCGGCGGCGAACCGATATCTGGTCGCCGGTACGGGGCTGTTGGTCGTCGCGGCCGTCGTCGCCGTCGTGGCCTACACCGCGACGGCCCGCGTGGTGGGTATCGACGGCGACAGCCTCCGGCGGACGACCGAGGGGGTCTCCGAGCGCTCGCTCGAACGGGCGCTGGTCGCGGAGTACGCCGACTGGATCCGGTTCAACGCCGTCGTCAACCGCCGGGGCGCCCTGCTGGTCACGGTCACGCTGCTCTGTGTCCTCGGCGGGATCCTGGCGTTCGCGCTCGGCGTCCTGCGCGCGACGCTCGGCCCGCTGCACCCGACCGTCCCCCTCGCGGCGCTGGGGGTCCTCGCGGCGGCCTGCTACGCGACCCGGGCCCACCGGCAGGTCCTTCGAGTCCGCGCGGTGGACCGCCCCAGCTACGGGGACCGCTCCGACGGGGACCGGTCCGACGAGCGGTCGGCCGGCCCCCGGATCGACGGCCAGGAGGCGTTCGTCGGCGACAGCGTCCGCGACCCCGACTGACCGCTGGACCGCCCGACCGCGTGCGCCGGGGGCATCCCCTCAGTCGGCGCCCGCGGCGTCCAGCGCGGCCAGCAGCTGGTCGCGGCCGGAGGCGCGGAACGGGGCGTCGAGGTCGCGGAGTTCGGCGCGGGAGAAAAAGCGCGCCGCGGCTGCGTCCGAGCCGGCCGCGGCGGTCCCGCTCGCGGCGTCGGCGGGCGCGGCGTAGTTGAACGAGACCATCGTCGCCGCGCCGAAGTCGAGGAAGCCGTCGCCGAGGAGTTCGAGGTCGGCGGGTGCCACCGACAGCCCGGTCTCCTCTTCGAGTTCGCGCGCGGCGCCGGCGCGGGGCGGTTCGCCGCCTTCGATCCGGCCGCCGGGCAGCGCCCACTTGCCGGCGTCCTCGCCGACGCCGAGTCGGACCAGCAGGAGGTCGTCGCCGTCGACGACCGTCGCCCGCGCCATCGGGACCGGGTTCCGGTATATCGTCAGGTCGCAGGCCGCGCAGTGCGGGCGGACCCCGTCGGAAGTCTCCCGGTCACCGAGTTCGGCGCCGCAGGTCGGGCAGTGCGTGACGGCGTCGGTCTCGACCGTCCATCCCATGGGCGGCCCGTCGGGCGGCGCGACCAAACGAGTTACGCCCGTTTGGGGCTCGGCGGACTGACCACCCCGGCCGGTCGGACACGACTCGCAGGGTTTATACGGCGCAGCGCCGGACGGTACGATACTATGGCCGAACAGCAGGGACGAACCGGGAGCGCGGGACGGTTCGGCGCGCGGTACGGCCGCGTCGCTCGCCGCCGCGTCGCCGAGATCGAGAGCGAGATGAACGAGGACCACACGTGCCCCGACTGCGGCGAGGACCGCGTCGACCGCCAGGGCACCGGCATCTGGGAGTGCGGCTACTGCGGGCACACCTTCACCGGTGGCGCGTACAGCCCGACGACCCCCGGCGGCCGGACGGTCACCCGGTCGATCCGCGCCGCACTCGCCGACGACGACGAATGAGCTACAAGTGCTCCCGCTGCAAGCGCGACGTCGAACTGGACGAGTACGGCGGCGTCCGCTGTCCGTACTGCGGCCACCGCGTGCTCCTCAAGGAGCGCAGCCGCGACATCAAAGAAGTCGACGTGCAGTAGCGCGCGAGCCGTGGACCACGAGGCCGTTTTCGAGTGCGAGTATCCCGACGCCGAGCGCGCGCGCCGCGTCGAGCGCGCCATCGCCGTCGAGGTCGGCGACATCGAGGGCGACCGCACGACCGCGACCCTCGACCGCGACGGCGCGACCCTGACCGTCACCGTGGCCGCCGCCGACCTGGTGGCGCTGCGGGCCGGCTGTAACACCTGGCTGTCGCTCGTCTCGGTCGCCGAGGACTGCGGGGCCGCCGCGGCGGCGGACTGACGCGGTGGCGGCCCGACACGGTGGCGAACCGACGGGTCGTCGCACGTGAACCAGGCCCACAAGTTATGAGCCTCGACGTGGTATCGTTCTCCCAGTAACCATGGGTAACGAGCACGCGTGGGTGGGGACAGCGTGAGCGAGCGAGTGGAAGGTCCGGGGGCGGTGACCGACCCCGTCGTCGCCGAACTGCTCGACGCCGTCGAAGACCCGGCCGTCGTCTGCGACCCGGACGGGACCGTCCGCGCCTGGAACGGGCCGTTCGCCGAGCGGATCGAGGCGGACCCGCACGAGTCGTCGGTCGCGGCGGTCGTCGACTGTCCGAGCGACCCGCTGGGGCGGGCGGTCGAGACCGGCGAGCGGACGATCGGGAGCGGGCCGGTCCGGTCGAGCGGTCGGGCGGTGACCGTCGCCGTCCGGCCGGTCGAGCGCGAGGGGGCGGTCACGGCCGCCGTGGTGACGCTGTCGGACGCGACGGACCCCTTCGAGACGGAGCGGGCGCTCTACGAGGCCAGCGTCGACGCGGCGGCCGACGCCGTCTACGTCGTCGACCGCTCGCACACGATCCGGGCCGCCAGCGACGGGTTCCGGCGCTTCACGGGTATCCCGACCGAGCGCGTCGAGGGGCGGGACGTGGACTGCCTGCGCGAGCTCGGGATCATCGACGGGGAGATCTTCCACGAGGGGATGCGGGCGCTGCGCGAGCTGTTCGCGGGCGCGGTCGACAGCCACACCGTCACCTCACACGTCCGGCTCGACGACGGGATGGGGTACGTCGAGAACCGGCTGTCGTCGATCGAGCGCGACGGCGAGGTCGTCGGCGTCGTCAACGTCGTTCGCGACGTGACCGAGCGCGAGCGCCGCCGGGAGGCGCTGGCGGCCAACCGCGAGCGCCTGTCGACCATCATGGAGGACCTGCCGGTCATGATGGTTGTGGTCGACGGCGATGGGCGGATCGACCACTGTCAGGGGCTGGACTTCGACGCGCTCGTCTGCGACCGGTCGGAGTTCCTCGGCGAGCCCGTCGAGGCGTTCGAGCCGGTGTGTCCGGACCTGGTCGATGGGTTCCACCGGGCGCTCGACGGGGAGACGGGCGACGCGACGGCGGCGATCGGCGACCGGACCTACAAGGCGTGTTTCGAGCCGCTGACCCGGTCCGAGCCCGCGGAGAGCGGCGCGGACGAGCCGGCGCCGGCGGGCGCCATCGCCGTCGCCATCGACATCACCGACCGCACGCGGCGGGAAGCGGAACGGCAGGCCCGCGAGCAGGAACTGCGCGCGGTCATCGAGAGCAGCGCGGACCCGATCGCGATGCAGGACGTCGACGGACGCTACCGGGTCGTCAACGAGGCGATGGTCGAGACCAGCGACGGCGACCGGGACTCGATCGTCGGGTCGACGCCGGAGGCGGTGTTCGACGACCGGTTCGCGACGCGCGTCGAGGCCCACCGCCGGGCGGTGCTGGACACCGAGCGGGCCCGGGTCGTCGAGGAGACGATGGCCGGCGAGCCGACCGACGAGACCGTCCAGTTGACGTTCGCGCCGTATCACGGTCCGGACGGTGAGGTGCAGGGGACCGTCAGCATCGCCAGGGACATCACCGAACTGGAGCGCCAGCGCGGCGAACTGGAGACGCTGGCGGAGATCCAGGAGCTCGTCCAGGAGAGCGTCCGGGCGCTGACGGGCGCGACGACCAGCGAGGCGATCAAGGAGAGCGTCTGCGAGCGGCTGGCCGACTCGGAGTACTACGAGTTCGCCTGGATCGGCCAGCGGGAGGCCTCCAGGCGGGAGGTGACCCCGACCCACTGGACGGGGATCGCCGACGACTACCTCGAGGAGATCACGGTCACGGTCGCGGCCGACGACCGTGGCGGCGGCCCGGCCGGCGAGGCCTACCGCACCGGCGAGGTGCAGGTCGTCCACGACGTGACGAGCGACCCGGTGTTCGAGCCGTGGCGCGAGGCCGCCGTCGAGAGCGGGGTCGGGTCGATGGTCGCGGTGCCGCTGACCCACGGGTCGACGACTCACGGTCTGCTCGCGGTGTACGCCGACCGCCCGAACGCCTTCAGCAGGCGGGAGCTGTCGGGCTTCGAGACCCTCGGCGAGGCGGTCGGCTTCGCGCTCGCGGCCGCCCAGTACCGACGGCTCGTCGAATCGGACTCCGTCCTCGAACTGGAGTTCGAGGTCCACAGCGGGACGCCGCTGTTCGCGGCCAGCCGCGAGCACGACTGCCGGTTCGAGATCGACCACGCGGTCCGGACCGGCGACGACCGCGTCGTCAACTACCTCACCGTCGAGGGCGCCGACCCCGAGGTCGGCGCGGCGGCCGCCGAAGAGCTGTCCAACCTCGTCGAGATCCGCGAACTCGACCGCGAGGACGGTCCGCACTTCGAGATGACGCTGACCGACTCGGTCTTCCGGTACCTCGCCGACGCCGGCGCGCGCGGCAAGCGCGGCATCGTCGAGGACGGCGTCGGGCACATGCTCGTCGAGGCGCCGGCGGACCTGGACGTGCGGCGGGTCACCGAGGCGATGGACGCTCGCTTTCCCGACGTGAGCCTGGCCGCCAAGCGCGAGCGCCACCGCACCGACGCCCCCTGGTGGCCGGGCCACGGCGACATCGGCGCCCGGCTGACCGACCGCCAGCGCGCGGTCCTCAAGACGGCCTACTACAACGGCTACTACGAGTGGCCCCGCGACGCGGACTCCGAGACGCTCGCCGACTCGCTCGACATCGCCTCGACGACCTTCCTCCAGCACCTCCGCAAGGGCCACCGCCGCGTCCTCGAAGCCATGTTCGACTCGCAGTGAGCCCACGTCCGCTCGCCCGGACACCCCCTCCCCGCGAAACGTCACCCTCTCGAACAGGTGAACGGAGTAACAGGTACCCTAGGCTTCTAGGGCCGATATTCTTTATGGAGAGCGAGCAACGGTAGGGTAGACGGGTATGAGTGAACGGAGCGGGTCAAACGACGGAGGACGCGGTCGCACGAAGCCTGCGGTCGACGACCTGGAGGGGGATCGGCCGTTCATCGACACGGTGTTCGAAGCGCTCTCGGACTGGCGGCGCCGCGAGGTCTGCCAGTTCTTCCGGGAGGGCGACGTGAGCACGGCGACGGTGGACGAACTGGCGATGCTGCTCGCGGCCAGCGAGCCGGCGGGGCTCGGGGAGCCCCGCGGCCGCAGCCACGACGAGTTCGCGACCGAGCTCGTGGAGACGCATCTCCCGCGGCTCGACGCGGCGGGCGTCGTCGACTACGACGACCGCTCGGACACGGTCCGCTACTGGGGCCAGCCGACCGTCGAGAAGTGGCTCGAACACGTCACCGAGGTCGACGGCCGCAACAACTGAGTCGCGCCGGCGCGGCGACCGGCAGTGGTCGCGCGGGGCGGGGTCGGCCCGCCGGCGGTCGGCTATCACCGGCCCGACCGGAAAGCGGGGGTTCTACTGATGTATCCCCATCACCTCGATCTGCTCTTGATAGCGGTTGCGAATCGTCACTTCGGTCACTTGCGCCACGTCGGCCACCGCTTTTTGGGTTCGTTTCTCGTTACAGAGCATAGCAGCCGCGTAAATCGCGGCAGCGGCGAATCCGGACGGGCCTCGACCCGATAGTAACGGCTCGGCGGTTTCCTCGATGATCTCGTTGGCCTTCGTTTCGACCTCCTGTGGCAAATCGAGTTTCGAACTGAATCGGGGAACGTACTGTTTCGGATCTATGGGGAGGAGTTCGAGTCCCAGTTCGTTTGAAATGTAGCGATAGGTACGGCTGATTTCGATACGTTCGACACGCGATATTTCGGCTATCTCCTCTAACGAGCGTGGAATGCCCTCCTGTCGACAACCAGCATACAGTGCAGCCGTGGCCACGCCTTCAATTGACCGGCCACGAATCAAATCCTCGTCCAATGCCCGCCGATAGATCACGCTCGTTACTTCACGGACGGAGCGCGGAACGCCGAGTGCGCTCGCCATGCGATCGATCTCGCTGAGGGCAAACTGAAGATTCCGCTCACCAGCGTCCTTCGTTCTGATTCGTTCTTGCCATTTGCGGAGTCGATGCATCTGGGATCGCTTTTTCGACGAAATCGAACGGCCATACGCGTCTTTATCCTTCCAGTCGATCTGGGTGGTCAGCCCCTTATCGTGCATCGTCTTGGTAGTGGGCGCACCGACGCGCGATTTCTCCTGGCGCTCTTGATGAGTGAACGCACGCCACTCCGGTCCTGAATCGACCAACTCGTCTTCAATCACGAGGCCGCAATCGTCACAGACACGTTCACTCTGCCCTGAACTCTGGACGATAGTATGTGATCCTCCCGCTGCGCACGTCTCAGTATCTGTCTCTCCACTAGAGTGCTCCGTTTCGTTCTCCTCCTCGAGACGAACAGACCAAACCATTGGTTTGTAACAGAAGAAGTACAGAGGCATAAAGTTTGAATTGCATATCTGACATCGATTGAAGAGAACTGATGAGGCTGATTCATACCCTAGAATAGAATCCATCGTTAACCCTATCACTCGTTTGTTAGGATGGGGTGCGGGTTCTATGGTGCCACGTATTGCGAACCGACACGATTTACCTGTACCCTCTCGTATGCAACTCATGGCAGATCTCAATTCCATTGCGAAACAGATTCACAACCTCAGCCCGGGTCCCGTCGAGATAACTCTTCAGGATGGATCGCAGGCAATATATCAGATCTCCAAAGCTGAGTTCTTTCAGCAGGAATTTCAGGCCGAAGGGACCCGAGAAAATGACGAACCTCGCTATCGATTCGTATCGAGTGAAGATAACGAATCAATTCTCATTGGACGGAAGGAGCCAGATGAGTCCACCTGGACAATGGTCGGGCGTATTCAGGAAATCGGTGCAGTTGAAACTGAATGAGATTCTGGATTTATTAATCCATCAATTATGCAAACAAACTTGTAGAGGGGATGTCCTCACGTCCAGCCGCCTGTTCATATGCAACATGCGCAGCAGCGACATCTTGAATAGCGAGACCGGTGCTGTCAAATATTGTCAGTTCATCCTGGGGGATTGTTAAATCATCTTCCGGACGTACTAATTCGCCAAGTTCGGCATCGATATCATCTTCATCGATTTCTCCTTGGTTCCATGGGACATTAATCTCACCTGCATGAATCGCTTGATCAAAGCTATCGATACAGACGTATCCGGTAGAGAGAATACTACTGTCGAGTTCCTGTTTTCCTTCTGCATCGGCACCGATGGCATTGATATGAGTATGAGGACTGACAGCGCTAAGCGGAACAATCGGTTCTTCAGCAGGGGTCACAGTCGAGACAATATCACATGAGGCTGCTTCTTGAATTGTCCCAGATTGAATCTCAAAATCGGGATGCGTGTTAATGAAGGTGTCTACAGCTTCCTCATCCACATCGTTTACGACGATCTTGTCGATTGGGCGGACTTGGGTGAGAGCTTCAAATTGTGCATACGATTGTGTTCCGGCACCGATGAGGCCTAAACTGCGAGCATTTTCGATCGCGAGACGATCTGTGGCAACGGCTGCAGCTGCCGCAGTCCGCTTCCGAGTGAGAACGGTCGCGTCCATGATAGCTAACGGACTAAGAGTCTCCGGATCGGAGTAAATGATTATCCCCATCACAGTTGGTAGGTTGTTGTTCAATGGATTATCTGGATGGACGTTAACCCATTTAATTGCAGCGCCCTCCCATGAATCCGCCTCTACATACGCAGGCATTGACCGAAAATCGCCGTTATACTGAGGCAGATCGATATACGATTTTGTCGGCATTACAACAGTCCCTCGTTCGTAGGCTTCGAACGCTTCTTCTACGGACGAAATGATTCCCTCAATCGGTACTGATTGTGTTACTTCAGAATCCAGCAGTAGAGTATCCATATGATCACCTACTTCCATGTTGGATATAGTCCCATCTCAATTCATACCTAATCAAGCTGATGTGACTGTGTTTGAACCACATTGTATCATCGGGTCATTCTGACTTCATTTCCTTCAGACGATCGAGCAAGTCTTCTGTCGAATTATCCGTTTCAAACGTCATCTTGCCGCTGTATTCCTCTGGTTGCTCTTCGGAGTCAGATTCAATTTCGGAGAGTTTCTTCTCGCGGCGTTCGAACTCGCGTTCATCGAAGTTACCCATGGCCATATGAATCTGAATCTTGGAACGGGTAACCAATAAGCATAGTGGGTTTATGGTAACAGTTCACAAGGGAGCCGGTTATAGGTGAGTGGTCCAGGGACTACTTATCAAGTGCATATACCGCACATGTAGCTGGCTTCGCGATGGCTGCAACCTGCCTGATTCTTACCGTTTATACTGGACTTGGAATCGAGACAGGGGGTATATTATTCAGTCTGCTTCCTCCAGCCTCGATGGAAGACAAACGGTGGTTCCTCTTCGCCCGTGTGAGTAGTGATGATCAACTGGACAACACCAGCACAGAAAAACAACTGTCCGATATTCGTCAGCGTACTGACGACCTGTCTGGTAGTATTACTGATGAAATAGAACGTGCCGAATCGGGTGCCCAAATGGATCGCGAGTCGTTGAACAGAATCTTGGATATGGGGGAGAATGATGAGTTTGACGTGCTGGGGATCTGGAAATTAGATCGGCTGACTAGATCTGATCCATGGGAGAGCGTCAGTTATCTTCGGAAACTGCGCGAATCCGATATCATTCTGTACTCCCATAATCACGGTTTCTTCGACTGGGAGGACCGGCGAGATTTCGAGATCATGGTCCGTGAGGTACTGTTCTCAAGAGAATGGTACTCCCGAATCAAAGAAAACGCTGAAGATGGTCAACTCAAACATCTTAAACAGGGGAAATATCCATTCGGGAGTCCCCACTGGGGATACACGACCGACGATGAGAAATATATCCGACTTACTGGACGTGGGGAGAATGTTATTCCAGAAATATTTGATATCTACGTGGAAACTGAAAATAGAGCGGAAACCAGACGTCGAGTGAATGATGAGCATGGGCTAAAAGATGACCCGCTCACAGACACTCAAATAAAAACAATTCTTGAGAGCCCACTCTGCTTAGGCCAGTTGGGTCTGAAAGGACAAGTTGTCAATACGAAGGCAGACCTTCAGTGCGTTTCAAAAGAGACATTCAATCGAACTCAAGAAATTCTAGAAAGTCGATCTGGCTCTTCCTCCGAAGCTGAAGTGGTGCCTGAGTCGATCGGACGAGCTGAAAAGAGGTTCGGTCCTGAGTTCATCGGGAACCTCTTCGACAAGCTGAGCACAGTCTGTCCTGAGCCTGACTGTAATGGAATATTGGAAGGAACAAATTCAACGAGAACGGTGCGGAATCGCGTCCTCATCGAGTACACGTGTGGGAAGTGTGACTTCACTGGCCCGCTCTTTGATCAACAAGAGATCAATAAACTGGATGCGACCATTCCGCTTGCCTGCCCATTCTGTGTATCGGTTGATGATGTCTCAGGAGAACAAGTATCGTCGTCTGCGCTTGAGTATCTCTACACCTGCAACAACTGTCAAAACGAGTTCGCGGTTGATGTCCCGCCCAATAAGTATCAACGGGCGTTTGAACATCCCGAAGTTGCTTTTCGTTGGGATCCAAACAGAGATCAGCCGTCTGAGGAAGTTGATGGGGTTAATCCGGAGGATACCGAATTTGTTTGGGGCAGGGAAATAATGTCCGATGGTGGTAGTGATCCCTGTTCTGATAGTGAAATGTAGGTGACAATGATGAATCCCTATCACCGATATATGCACAATTGATTGATCTCCCTCAATAGGTTAGTTCGAGATCTCTTGGGTCTTCTTCCAGACAGTCTCCTTTGACACTCCACACGCAGCACCCACCTTAGCTAACGTAACTGATCTGCCCTGCTCTTTGGCTGCGAGATAGATACAGGCAGAGGCGAGGCTTGTCGGACTCCCAGTAGATTCAATTTCGGACGAGAGTATCTCCCGGGCCCGTCGTTCAACAGCTTGGTCCAAGCTGAGCTGGCATCTTAGAAATGGGAGATACATTGCAGGGGGAGTGATTTCACTGTGAACATCGTATTCTGTTCTAAGTGCACGATATCCTGTTCGAAGCTGCTGATCTGATATTTCACACGTTTGAGCGACGACTCTCAGAGGTCGCGGTGACTTTTGTTGTCGAAAGCTCGCATAGATTACTGCTGCTATTCCCACAGAGACACTGCGACCCTGAAAGTACTGGTCTTGCCATGCTTCAGCGAGCATCTCGGCCGTTTTGATACAGTTGTCGCTGTCACCTCTGAGAGCCCGAACGAACTCTTCTGCGATTGCTATCATCTCAACTAGGGTGCCATCTGAGGAATCACGGACGGCTACTTTGTCCTCCCATTCTCCAGTGGTGCTCTCAGAGTTGGAAGATGTCCGAGACCGGGCATTCTCTTGTTTATATTCGTTTGCTACCTTATCTGGACCAGTAACGATGAAGCTACACTCCGAACAGAGTAATTCAGTTTCATTGATTGGTTCGGTTTCTGAGGATCCGCAAAGGGGGCATGTTGCTGATGAGACTGTCATGAGAGATCTCCATTCTGGTGGGCCCGATATTCGTTGATAATCCGCTCTGCTTTTGATTGTTTCCGCGAACTATCCATCCCAGTTTGTGCATGCTTGAATCGAAACCTGATGGCCGTTGCTTCGTCAAAGACTGCGTCAGGTAGGATCTGGTATTCTTCGACGGTGGCTTGGAAGTCAGCAATTTGGTAGTGTCCAATATACAATTCATTCCGTAGCACTTTGCCTACGGACTGACGACACCACGAGTCTCCGCGTTTGGTCGTCTTACCACGGCGGTTGAGTAGGAAGGAAACCTGTGGCATCGATCGTTCTTGGATGTACAAGTCGAATATTAGACGGACCAGCTCTTTTTCTGTCTCGTCGACGCAAAGGGTTCCATCATCATTCTTTTCGTAACCAAGTGGAGGACGGTCGTTTGGCCACTTCCGTTCTCGAGCGAGTCCGTACATACCTAGTTTGACTCGCTGACTGGTCAGGTCGGACTCCAATTCAGCTGCCGATGCGAGATTCCGGAAGTTGAAACGACCAACCGGATTGGTCGTATCGAGAAATTCGGTTACGCTGTGGAGACCGACTCCCAACTTGTCGAGCTCTTCCTCGGTTTTGACGAGGTCCACAAGTGAACGGCAGAAGCGATCTAGTTTCCAGAATACGACGACGTCGAAGAGGCTGTCCCGTGCTCGCTTGAGCATCGATTGAAATTCAGGCCGTTCGGTATTGCGACCAGACTCAGTACCTCACAAAGCATCGCAGGTTAGCCTGACCTGAGCCATCTGTTCTGTCGTGATGAGTCGTCGATAGCGGTTGAACAACACTGATTGATGGCGGAGCTGTCGCTGTCGGCGGCGCTCAGCCGCCGACGCGACAGCGTTGCCACTTGCGAAGACGCTTGTTCGGTCAGTGACTACCGGTAGAACCGGTCGTCAGGTGGGCGGTTCGCGGGGACGGCCCGACGCACCGCGAGGGCCGTCCACGCAGCCCGCCGAACCATATTCACGAACTCCTTGTACGGCCACCACCAGAGGCGACGCCCGCCTCGGCGGGGCGTCGCCACGTATTCATAGTGCAGATACCGCCACGCGTTCTGCAATAGCAGACTCACCACGACGTACAGCAGTCTCACCGTTGCATTTCGCGTCGTTGTCGTCGCTATCGCTTGCTCGGACAAGCGATAGCTCGACTCGATACCGAAGCGTTTCGAGTAGTGGTATCGAGCGTCGCGTGGCGTCTCGATGAACGGCGCGTCAGCGGCGTAGCCGTGACGCGCCACGCCGTGGTCGTCGTACTTCCCGTTCAGGTACGTACAGTCGATGTAGACGGGAAACTCGACGGTCCAGCTGTGACCGTCGAGTTTCCCTGTCAGATCGTGTTGGATGACGCGGCTCCACCCTTCCGAGAGTTCCTGCTGAATCTTTTCTCCCCACCGGATGATCGGGACCACGTAGGCGTAGTTGTGCGCCTGAAGCAACGTGAGGCACTTGCTGTCGTAGAATCCGCGATCAAGGTAGACGGCCTTGACTTCGGTGTCAAGGCCGTCGAGGACACCAAGGAACTCAGCGAGGACACTGCTGGCGGTGTCGCCGTCTTCGAGACGGCGCACCGCCAGCGTGTATCGTTTGTTCCTCACGCGTGCGTAGAGTGTGGCATAGGCGTGGAACGCGGTGGTTCCACGCTTGGCTTCCGAGCGGTAGAGAGCGTCTGTGTCGTCTTCGTCACCGTAGTAGGGCCGCAGGTGGAGGTCTGCGCAGACCTCCACCTGCTCGGGGAGAAGTTCGACGATGTCCCGTCGAAGAAGGGTGTTAGCGACTCGTTCGAGCCGTTCCGGCTCGAACTTCGTCCGGAGGTGGTAGAGGATCGTGTTCGCCGATGGCGAGTCTTCACTGGCGTTGCATAGCGTGGAGATCGAGGTCCCGTCGGCGGTTGCGCCGACGAGGACCTCGTAGATGTCCGCTACATCGATTTCAGCGTTGTTGGCGAGGTTGAGAGAAACTTCCTCGTCAAGTCGGTTGACGAGGAAGTTAAGAAGCTGGTCTTCGTGGATTTCACTGTCTGCTTGCTGCTGGTGTTTGGACACATCTTCAGCAAGCAGACGTTCTAACTAACCGGCTTTGTGAAGTACTGAGACTCTGCTTCATCAGCAAACACGAATATAACGTCCCATGTGGCGTTCTCACAGAATTCCCAACATCGTCTGACTTGTTCGTCAATCGAATATCCAAACCGCTGGCTATTCGACGAGGTTCGGGCGTAGATCGCTGCCTGCAGGTCTTCATCTGGTTCTGTTGTGTCTTCTCCATTTATTGTGCCACCTGGGCGAGAGGATGGAACATTATCCATACTACATTCCTCCGTCAGCAGTTGCAGACAGACGCAACTCAACGAGTGTCTCCGACTCCGCACAGTATGGACAGAGAGGATGCTGGTCTGGCCCAAGTTCTACGGGGATGTTTTCCCTGTCATACTTTGTTAAACAGTTTGGGCACTCCCACAACTGGACGTTATATTCTTCGGTTAATTCCGGGTATTTTTCAGCAAGTGTTGGTGTCAACGTCGCTCCCTCATGGGCCTCAAGGTAGTCAACGACCTTGTCTCGGGGATATAAATTGACATTCGGAACAAAGGGCTGTGTTGAATCGCTGTAAGGCGGTGGATTTCACTGTTTCACGGCTCGCTTGATGTTATAGACCACACACATCAGGGCAATCTCGCGGAACTCACGGAACCAGGAGCGCGCTCGCACGGCGAAGCCGAGCGAGCGCTTGACTGCCGAGTTGACAGTCTCGGTCATAGAGCGCTGATTGTAGCGATTTTCGTCGATTCTGGCATTGTGCGCGTGGTCGTAGGGCGCGAAGATCCGATGCTTGATCAGCGGTCTGATGTCGAGCTCACGTAGTGATTCACGGAGTGACTGCTTGTCGTAGCCTTTATCGGCGGCGAGAGACCGCAGATCGCCCGCGTTCCGGCGGGCGATCTGCTCGGCGAGGTCTGCGTCGCTTCCTTCACGGTTCGTCGAGCAGTGTACGTCGAGGACGGCTTGGGAGTCTGTATCGACGAGTTTCGTGACTTTGAGCTTCTGGACGCGGTAGCTTGTTCGCTGGCAGTAGTGGCGGCTCGCAGCTGAGCGGTCGTAGAATGTGGCGTCGATCGCGGCGTGTTTCGAGGGATCGTGCAGCTGCGCCGACTGGCGCAGCAGCACTCGACAGACGCTCATCTCGATCCGGTCGAACGCTTTACACACGGTGGACGGATGCGGGAGATCGGCCACGTCAAGGCCGATCTCCCCGGTTATTTGTGGCATCTCCTTCAGCAGGTCGATCGTCATGCGGTAGGACGCATCGAGGTAAATCCGCAGACAATGGATGGAAACGAGGGTGTACTCGGCGAATCCGCCGCCCCGGACGGCGGCGGCGGATTCGCCTCGTTCACCCGTAACCCTTTGAGCGATCGAGACACAACGTTCGGTGAAGCGGAAGATTTGCGTCATGGACAACGGAAGCCTCCCGCTTCAACTCCTTTGATTTAGCGACCGATCCCGCCGCCATCTAGTGATTCAACAGAGCCGAACAAAGGCTTTGGGGCTCATATCCGCATAAGGTGTATCGCCTTTTCCGCAACGTTCGCGATACGAACAGTACTCACATTCCCAGTCGGCTTCTGGCTGAGCTGGTGGGAGGTTATCGCTGAGTCGATATTCTGTATGCGTGTTAGCCCATGACAAGACTGTCTCATTCCAGAATTTTGTATCGAATTCGACATGGAAGACCTTCATCTCGAATGTGTCGCGCGAAATATAGATGAGAACACCTTCAGTCGGGTTTCGGTCTTGTTCTACGGAGAGTCCTGCCATATACGCGTGCAATTGAGCGCGATGACGTCTGTCCGGTGAGTCTTTGTACTCTATCGATGATGTGGTTTTTATTTCCGTCGGCAACAATGGTTCACTCTCTTCGTCGACGAGCACTGGATCTGTTACACCCTTGATCCGAACTTCGTTGCCTTGTATCTCGACATCGAAATCGATCCACATTGAGTTCCGTACAAAGGTTTGGTCAGTGCTGATAACATCCTGCAAGAATGGAAGAACAACGTCCTCCTCAATGCGCCGTCCAGTCCAGAGAATTCCTTCTGCATCATCCTGTTCTTCGGGTGCATTTTCCTGCCCGTAGTAGATTTTCCGGTGACACTGAAGGAGTTTACTTGGACTGTGGCGCTCTGAGGGTGGAACTGAACTCGGTCCATTAAAATACGGTTTCCCATCACGAATATTCTGCCGGAACTCCCGGTTCTGATACCACTCTTTGAACCGCACAGTCGTCATATCTTTCAGCAGTTGACTAACACTATCTCCATCAACTGGGGTATCTTCCGATTTTGAGTTGCGGGAATCGTCGGTTACCATTCTGGTCAACGTTCCGAGGTAGACATCCATAGTCAATGGCTCATTTGCGGTTCCTGATACACGCACAAGCGAATTTTACTTCCGATAGAAGGCCTCAATCGCCGGTTTGCTGAGGTTCAACAAGAGCGCAGCCAAGTCGAAAAACGAGCCCTTTTCGACGGTCTGCCGCTGGGGGTCATAGACGATTACTTCCGCGTTTGTTAGTGTCGGCAAGTGACTCTGGGATAATGCATTGTATACGTTTTTGTAAGGTTCTCCACTCGCATGTTCGACTGCGATCCCATTTTCTATGGCTGCAATCTGTCGTGCTAACCAGCGGGTGGATACTGTGTTCCCGTTCTTCACATGTTCAAGAATCTGTATTATCTGACGCCGTCGTGATGCCCGCAAAGCGTGTAGCAGCGTGGAAAGCAGTTCTTCGAGATCTTCATCTCCGATGTCTGAGTGGTTGTTACTGTCCATATTTTGAGATATGGGGCCGAGTCGTCCAGACAATATTTGGGCGATGTTGGTTGCGGACCATTTTGGGATCCTATCGGCTGAAAGCTATGATACTGGTATCCAAAATAGTTTGGGGTCAACTACAGTTGCTGAAAAATTCTCTGGTTTACTTAGCGCGTTTTGGATAGTCTAGACTCGTCCAGAGAGCAGTATGCGCTTTGACGCTGACTGGATGTCGCGTGCTGATGATCGCATCTTAGAGCATCTGGCCGAACGTGGACCAGATACGCCCAAAGAGATGGCAGACAGTGATCGGGTCCGATTTTCACGCCAACATATCAACGCTCGGTGCAAGAAGCTCGTTTCGTACGGCTTACTGGTTCATCTTGGGAATGGGGTCTACGACATTACTCGTGACGGGGAACACTATCTTGTTGGGGAGCTTGATGTCCGAGAATTAGAATCTAGATGAATACGCTTCTACTTGTACACAGTTTCGGAGGATAGGCTAGTTCCGAGTCGTATAGCCGACAGTTCGTGGTCTATTTTCTAGCGAAGTGCTCGATTCCTGCCCATCCTGAACGAAACAACCGAGTGAGATGGGATATTGCGCGGATTTGGGTGCACCTTCAGAGCGTTGCCGCTCCCAATCGGTGAACTCGGTTGGGATCGATCGCTTAATCAGGTGGTATCAATGCCGACACCACGATCTCGACACACTCACCGGCGGTCAACACGGGCGTGTAGGTCATCTCGCCGTCAACACTCGCTTTCAGCAGGAAATCGGTCAGCCGCCAGACGTTGTAGAGCAAGACCGCAAACACGAAGTAGAAGAACCGTACTCGATAATCCTTCGCTGGGCATCGACTAGACGAGGGCTGCACCACCCCACCCGAGAAGCAGCGAGAAACCGACGGCAGCTGCCGCCTGCCGGAGCATCATCCGACCGGCGTACCTCGGAGAGAGCTCTTTCGCGACCGTGATCGCCGTCACCAGGCAGGGAAGCAACACTCCAGTCAAGTAGACGGCTGTCAGTACCTGCACCGGAGTCATCGCGGACAGCGTCGCGCCGAGTCCGTCCGATTGTAACAGAAGCAGACCGTCCTTGCGGATCGATCCCATAACGATGACAAGTGCTGTCTCACCGGGGAGGTTGAACAGTCCTATCACTGGTCCGAGAGCCGCACCCATCACATCCAGGACTCCAAAGTAGTCCAACAGTGATGCGACGAGGACGATCACGGCGAAGACGGGGAGCGCTTCAAGAAGAAACTCCGAATCACGGTCTAGTCAAGGACGTGCGGATCACGACGAACGATCGCACAGTCGCGACGGACGGGGGCATCGCATCGTGTTCGTGCTCAAGTAGTGTCCAAACGACGAAGACCCACCGCGAACGCGTTGAAACCGCTGCCGGGGGCGCGTGGTCGTTCTTCAAGGATACGTTCCCGTATCTCCTGCTTGGGATGACGCTCGGTGCACTAATTCACGGGGCAGTCCCCGCGTCGTGGATCCAGCAAGTCGCCGGGAACCCGCTGGCTGTTCCGTTGGCCGCACTCGCAGGCGCACCGCTGTACGTCAGTATGGTAGGAATGCTCGGCATCGCTGCCCCACTCGTCGACCAAGGCGTTCCGATTGGGACCGTCATCGCGTTCGTCGTCGGTGGTGCAGGAGTCAGTATTCCGAACCTGATTCTTCTCAACAAACTCTTCGAGCGGAAACTCCTCGTTGTCTACGCCGCGACTGTCGTCACCATCGGGACAATTCTCGGATACGGGCTGAACGTTCTCTTCGTCTAATCGTATTCCTAGAAATCAGGAGCTTTCCAATGACTCCAGCAGATAGTCGTTCGGCTATCTGCGTTCTGGCTCGACCGACAAAGGAGAGTGTGTGACGATATGAACTCCTTCGATTGCGCGACGGCACACGTACTCAGAGCTGGGGTTCGACTTCGTCAAAGAGGTCGGTCACGAGCCGTTGGATCTCGTCGCGGATGCGACCGACCTCAGCAGCCGACTTCCCGTCCGGGTCGTCGAGATTCCAATCGCGGTTCTCACCCGCCCATCCCGCGGGACAGACGTCGTCGGCTGAACACCCATCGTGATGACGTAGTCGCTCTCTTGGGTTTCCTCGAACGTGATCTCTCGAGGAGTCCGTCTCGAGATATCGATGCCAACTGCGTGCATCGCCCGAACCACCTCGTCGTGGACGTGGTCGGCAGGGCGCGTTCCACCAGTTATGAGTTCGATTGCGTCCTCGAGTCCTTGCTGTTCAACTTCTCGCTGTGCGAGCGCGTAGGCCATCTGCGAGCGACCTGCATTCTGCACGCAGACGAAGGCAATTCTCAGCGGTTCGGATTCTGTGTTCTCAGTCATGTATTACGCGGTTCGCGCGACGCTCCGCCTGTGTCGGCAGCTCGTCGAAGAGTTCGATCACCTGCTGTTCGATTTCGGTACTGATCGCCCAGACGGACTCCCGATCGGCGTCTACTGGGTCGACGAACCCCCAGTCTCGAACGACGACCCCGGGTGGAATGTCCTCGATCGATAGTGCACAGCCCATCAATACGACAAAATCGCACGCCTCAAGCGCATCGCGGGTGATCTTCTCCGGTGACTGGTCGGATAAGTCGTAGCCTTTCTCAGACATCACCTCTATGACGGTCGGATGTATCGCGGCAGCGGGACCGGTCCCACCAGAAACGATCTCAACGTCACTTCGATTCTGAACCTGAACTTGGGTTTCGGCGAGCGCGGCGGCGATTTGGCTCCGGCCTGCGTTTTCGACGCAAGCGAATCCGAGGCGAAGCGGATCAGGGGTGTCTGTGTGTGGTGCCATCGGTGGGTCCTTTCGTCAGTCGTCTTCAGCGGGCGGTGGGGAGGAAGACGTGCTGAGCTGTCCGGTCGTGGCACCACTCCAGTCGAACTTGCGCTGAAAGTACAGCGCCACGTTGACCAACGCCAACAGGACAGGGACCTCGATGAGCGGGCCGACGACGGTCGTGAACGCGACACCGGAGCCGACGCCGAACACAGCAACCGCGACCGCGATTGCGAGTTCGAAGTTGTTCGAGGCGGCGGTGAACCCAATGGCCGTCGTCGTCGAGTAGTCTGCGCCGATGCCCTTGCCCATCCCGAAGCTGACGAGGAACATCACGACGAAGTAAATCGTCAGCGGGACGGCGATCAGGAGTACGTCACCGGGGGAGGCAACGATGTTCTCGCCTTGCGTGGCGAACATCACGATGACGGTGAAGAGGAGCGCGACGAGCGTGACTGGGTCGATCTTCGGGACCAACGTCTCGTCGTACCACTTCTCGCTCTTGGCTCGCGTGCCGACGTACCGGGTAAGGAACCCGCCCACGAAGGGGATTCCGAGGAAGATAACGATCGCCTGGAACACCTGCATCGGGGTCACGTTGAACGTCTCGATGCCCGCGACGAGCGTTTCCATCCCGAGCAGCGGCGGAAGGAATAGCCCGAAGAACCAGACGTAGACACCATACGTGATGATCTGGAAGAGGCTGTTGAACGCGACCAGCCCGGTGACGTACTCGGTCGAACCCTCTGCAAGTTCGTTCCAGACAAGTACCATCGCAATACAGCGGGCCATTCCGATGAACACGAGGCCGAGGAAGAACTCGGGGCGAGCAGGCAAGCCAGGAACGAGTCCACTGAAGAAGATCACAGCGAGTCCGAACATAAGCGTCGGGCCGATCAACCAGTTTTGAATTAAGCTTAGTCCGAGCACACGCCAGTTGCTGAACACGGCCCGCAGTTGGGAGTAGTCAGCCTTCGCCAGCGGCGGATACATCATCGCGATGAGGCCGATTTCGACGAGATGGAAGTCCTGAATCGGCTGGGTTACCGACGGGGCGACGAATCCGAGTCCCACACCGATGGCCATCGCACCGAGGATCCAGACGGTGAGGTACTTATCGAGGAAGTCCATCGACCGCGGGTCGCCACAGCTCTCACACTCACAGTTCGGGCCATGGTCGTGGGCGTCGACGTTACTCATCGCCGACCTCCGGCTTTCGAGCGGTGATAGTCGCAGAAACGAGGAACTCGCTCACGTCGTAATCGTCATCCCAGTCACGGATGAACTCGTCACTGTCGTCTTTCGGTGCGATGTTCACCGATTCGAAGCCTGTGTCGGTGAGTATCGTCTCGAGTCCGTCGATGGTCGACGCACCAGCGACACAGGACGCTACGGAGTCCGGATCGGCACGGACATCATCCGGCACCGCTGCAGTCAGTACGACGTCAGAGATCGCGAGTCGCCCGCCGGGACGGAGAACGCGAAACGCTTCGTCGGAGACTTGGGGCTTATCAGGCGAGAGGTTCACGACACAGTTCGAGATGATCACGTCAATACTCTCGTCTGAAGCCGGGAGATGTTCGATCTCACCGAGGCGGAACTCGACGTTCTCGGCGTCGTTTTGACTGGCGTTCGTACGCGCTTTTTCGACCATCTCGGGTGTCATATCCACGCCGATCACACGACCCGCCTTGCCGACTTCTTGGGCCGCGAGGAAGCAGTCGAAGCCCGCGCCTGATCCGAGGTCAAGAACCGATTCACCTGCATCAAGCGACGCGATTGCTTGGGGATTCCCACACCCGAGTCCCAGGTTTGCGTTGCCGTCGACACTCTCCAACTCGGTCTTAGAGTAGCCGAGTTGGCGGGCCGTTTCGTCGGTGGGAGCCGTCGTTTCTGCGGAACTGCAACAGGAATCGTCGCTCGAACAGCAGTCACTCTCCGCTTCGTTCTTCCCCGCAGCAATACTGGCGTACCGTTCTCGGACGACCTTCCGTTGGGTCTTTGCGTCGAGACCGGACTCCGTTGAGGTGTCGCTCGTTTCAGGCACTCGTGGTCACCTCCTGTTCGATTTCGTCGAAAAGCGCACTCACACGATCACGGATCTCATCGCGGACTTCTCGGACTCGGTCGACGTCTTTCCCATCGGGATCGTCCAGTGCCCAGTCACGGATGTCTACATCGGAGTCGTCAGCGTCGAGTTCGAGCGTCGAACAGCCCATCGTGGTGACGTAGTCACACGATTCGAGTTCCTCCGTCGAAATCTTCCGCGGTGTCCGTTCAGAGAGGTCGAATCCCTCCTCGCGCATCACCTCAACGACGACGTCGTGAACGTGATCGGCAGGGTGGGTTCCGCCAGTGAGAATCTCGACAATGTCGGCGAGATCTCGACGCTCCCGTTCGTGTTCGGCGAAGGCAGTCGACATCTGTGATCGCCCGGCGTTCTGGACGCACATGAACGCCACAGAGACTGGTGTGTCACTCATTGACCCACCTCTCGCGTCTCGTTGAGCGCTGTCAGAAGCGCCTCGGCCCGATCGGTCGTCTCGTAGTACCGCCACGTCCCGTCTTTTCGTCGCGTGACGAGCCCGGCGTCGTAGAGATCCGAAAGGGCGTGACTGATCGCGCTGTCACTGACGTCGACGATCGGATTGATTTCGCAGACGCACAGCTCCCGATCCGCGGCCGTCAGTAAACGGACGATGTTGTATCGAGTATCGTTCCCTAGCGTCTTGAGCGCAGTTAGATCGGTGTCAGGATTGGTCGGTGTCTCCGATTGATACGAGCGCAGCGAATCGAGCCGTTCCTCGATATCGGCTTCACAGCAGCCACCACTTTCCTCAGTGATGAGGCGTTCGAGTCGTTCCGTTTGTGAGCCCATAGATGGCTGATTGAACAGACACTCATATAATGGTGTCGAGATAGAGGTCACCGTTACATTCTACGCGCTATACGCACCCAAGACAGCCTCCACAACAGCATATACATTGAGACGACCAGTTTCAA
The DNA here is from genome assembly GCF_013415905.1 of Halosimplex pelagicum. Taxonomy (GTDB): domain Archaea; phylum Halobacteriota; class Halobacteria; order Halobacteriales; family Haloarculaceae; genus Halosimplex; species Halosimplex pelagicum. The sequence goes on from NZ_CP058909.1 coordinate 2,075,702, forward strand.
CTACTGCGCGACCTCCGTTCGAACCCCGTTCCGAGAATAATCGCAAGACTGCAAGCAGATAGCTTGCTACACAATCTACATAATGTACAATATGCACGAAATCTGAGTGGTGGAGGAAATCTACCAAATCCGATGCTAGTCGTTCGTAGCTTGCTCCTCAGCATCTCGACAACTTCCTGCACACGTTCCTCATCGGCTTCGATACCACGCTCCCGGAGAATCTGAAGGGCGACCTAATCACCGTGGTCCGCAATCACCCGGAGACACGCATCTTGAAACTCTCTTCCCTCAAATTCGGGAACATCAAACATAGAGAACGCCGCAGTTACCGAGGATCGCATCCGGGTGACGCTATTCCACGTCTCCTCCCGGACATAGAAGCCGTGCATATCGATCTCATCAAAGGAGAAGGCCGGTCCACCGGTAGATTCGTCCACATCCCCCTCATCCTGCTCGGGAGTGGACTCAGTCTTCGATTCTGTGTCCTCAGTAGTTATCTCCTCATCCGGTTGCGGTTCATCCTCGGTGTCAGCACGCTCGTCGTCGTCCGAGTCTACTCCTTCCTCCGTTTGTTTGAGCTGTTCAGCGACGTCGCCGAAACGGTCGTCCTCATTAGGCATGGCTGTGTTCCTCCACGAGGTCCGCTAAGTGGTCGAAATTCGGGGTCTGGTCGCAATCTTCGTCGAACTCCGAGACGGGCATTCCTTGTTTGAAAGCACGAGAAATCGCAGTCCGTTCGCGAATCCCTGGCTTCGGGATACTATCGATAGTGCGTCCCGATTCATTGAGAGCATCGAAGATCTCCGGATCCACACGGGCGTACTCAGGAACGAACGAACCGAACTCTCGGTTGAGATTTTCAACGAGAGTCCGATGCTCGTTGTGTTGCCCCATCGTTTCGCGAATCATATTCGGAGTGACTGCAAGGATATCTAACCCGATATTCTCCCGGATTGGGAAGATCTGGCGTTCAATCATCTTATTGAGGCCGTTGATCGAGCCAGCACGCGGGATCAGCGGGATTATAACGCGCTGGACGGCGATGAGGGCGTTATCGGAGAGTTTCCCACGGCCGCCGGCGGCATCAATTATCACGTAGTCGTATCCGTTTTGGATGAGTGGATCGACGACATTCCGCCGAAGCTTCACGTCTGCGAACCGTTCGTCCTTCAGCCTCGTCTCGACGTTTTCGAGTTCGTTGCTTGACGGGAGGAGGTAAACGCCGAAGTCCGTCTCGATAAGCAGGTCTTCGGGGTCTTCACCATCGATAAGGGCGTCACCGAGGTTCGCATCGCGGTCGTACGCATCGTCGTACCCAAGCTGGGTGGTCATGTGCCCGTCCTTATCCAGATCCAGTAGTACCGTCTCATGGCCGCGGTCAGCGAGTCGATCAGCAATGTTGAACGCGATCTTGGATTTCCCTACCCCTCCCTTGAGCAACGAGACAGCTGCTCCGGGGAGTCCTTCAAACTCGTCAGCACTCATAGCTCAGCACCTCCGAAAGAAGCGGATTTTGTACATTTTGTAGATTGTTGGTACAATCCCAATTGTGATAATCACCGTCGACCCTACGCAATCTACATAATTTAGATTATCAGCATTTCATACGTATTCATCGCGATCTTCGCCACCCACACGAACCAATTGAAGACGCCCAATATTCCTCATCTATATTATTTACATTATTCAGATTGGCTATGAGAACTACATCCTTCAGTCATTCAATAGAAGAGTCCTGAGTGATAGAACTCAGACAGAGCCGTTCTACCCCGTCCTCTAGTAAGTCTTTTAACTATTACCGGATTATTGGTAATTACCAGATGCATGAGGTGCTCGACGACACCGCGGCGCAGGTCATCCTCACCATCGAGAGTGGTGACTCCATCCGTCGTGTCGCCCAACACCTCCAAACGCCGTACGAGACGGTTAGACAGGCCGTCAACCGACTCGAAGACGCAGGCTACGTCCGCTATGACGACAGCCTCTCAGTCGTCGACGAGAGCGTAAGGGACGCAGCACGAGAGCTCGTCGCTGCCAGCGCCGGCGTCAGTCCACCATCCATCGAGGAGGCCTACGTCATCCCGCAGTTCGGTGACTGGCCGTTCGCATTCACACGGATCGACGCCGTCTACGTGTGGACTCAGGGCGGCTACCAGGTCGGTCGCGAGCCCGACGACTATCCACTGTTCCTGGCCGTTCGTGAGCAGGACGTCGATGCCTGGGAGGCGTTTTTCGAGTCGTTCGGCCTCCCCACTGCATTCGAGCGACAGCCCGGAGACGATCTGGACGGACCGCTGCAGATCCTCCTTGAGCCACGCCCCTCACTCGATATTGAGCACGTCGTGGGATACCCGGTCATCCCGAGAACCGAGACCATCGAGTATATGCGCGAGAACTACGCCCAGTTCCAGTCGGCGCTGGCGATGCTCGACAGGATGTACGACGACCTCAACCTCGGCGTCACGTATCGAGAGACCGAACGGGCACAGCCATGAGCTTCAACAACCGAAGTGACGCGCTCATCGAACTGCTCGAGGAGCTCACCCAACAGGGTCACGAGTACGTTCTTGTTGCGGCTACGCTGTCTCAGCGTTCAATGTTCGTTTCTCCACGGACCTCGATATCGTCGTCGCGCCTGACTCCAAAGCTGACTTCGTCGAGTTCCTCGAACAGCAGGGATTCGAGGAAACGGACAGCCACGCCAAGGAGTGGTTCTACGATACCGAGGTAATCGAGTACGAGAAGCGGCTCACGCCGCAGCAGCCGATCGGCTTCGATCTCTTGGTAAACGGACTCGGGTGTCGCCAGACGGAGGCACAGTGGTCGTTCGACTACCTGTACGACCACAGACACCAACAAGAGGTGAGCGGGGGTACAGTGACGACGGCGGCCAGAGTGATCGATGGAGCAGTCCTCGTCGCGGCAAAGCTCCATAGCGGCCGTGAAACAGACCTCCGGGACGTCCTGGCAGTAGCAGAAGAAATCGATCCCGACGCTGTCACGCCTCACCTTCGGCGAGGGGACGACGATGCGCTACGGGAGCAGCTTGAGCGTGGACTGGAGATCATAGAGAGTGATGAACTCAAGCACGGGTATCGGAGTGACTTCGGGGCCTCAGCTGTCTCAGAAGAAACGGTCACCGCTCTCCAAGAGTATCTGTCTGCACTGCTCTGTTGAATCCGCTGACAGCGGCAGGATAGCGTCGCTCTGAAGGTGGAAGCGAAGCGGAGAGGGTGAATGTGCCTGAAGTCCTCTTCCGCTTCGTTAAACAAGCCGCATCGCTGGCTCAAAAGCGCTGTGCTGCCAGCCCCACGGCGGTGGTGAGCGATCCGGCTGGCCACGGATTTGCCGACTGGAAGCATCTGACGCTACATTTCCTTCGGGTTCACATGGGTGCCACCTACCGCGAAATCGTCGATTGGGCTAGCGAGATGGATCGAGTGCGCGCCGTCTTGCAGTTGGCCCGCACTGCATTCCCGGCACCCTCGACGCTGTGGCGGTCGTTCGAGCGGGTGCCCACCCGTATCTGGCGTCAACTGCTCGACCGCTCAGCGGCCGCCTGCGATCCCGGCGACCACGGCGCCGTGGATGCCACGTTTTTCGACCGACAAGCGGCATCCAGCCACTACGTCGATCGGTCGGATCGCCACATACGGACGCTGAAAACGACGGCTCTGGTCGATACGGACTCGTGTGCCGTCCTCGACGTGCATTGTTCGGCACACTGGCCCCACGACACACAGGTGGGCCGTCAGGTGGCGCTACGCAACACCGACAAAATCGAGAGTCTCGTCGGCGACAAAGGCTACGACGACCAATCTCTGCGGGAAGCTCTCCGATCAAACGGCGTCCGGCCAGTCATCAGACACCGGCTGTTCGCCCACTACGACCACGCCCACAACGCACGGTTGGACAGCGAGCTCTACGGGCAACGCTGGATGGCCGAGAGTGCATTTTCGGCCATCAAACGCCGATACGGGTCCGCTGTCGGGCCGAGCGCCTGGTATCGCCAGTTCCGCGAACTCGTGCTGACCGCCACGGTCTACAACCTCGAACAAGCCATCAAGCAGTGATCGCTACGCCGTCCCCGGATTCAACAAGGCAGTGTCACACGTGACGCGCTCGTCGTCGCCTACTGATTGCTGGTATAGGAGAATGTTATACAGCTTTTCAGATACTATAGGCAATTCACATCATCCGTCTTTAGCTAAGACGAGAACCGCGTGACAGCGACGGCTTATCGAGGCTACTTTTCGAGAGGAATGAGGAAGAGAAGTCTGTGCACAACTCTCGCACCTCATCGAGGATCATGCGTCGGCTTACTACACTGTTTCCCTCTGAGTTCCTCGAAGAGCACGCCGAGGAACTCTGCGTGGTCGAGCGAGAGGGGAAACTACAGGTTCCAGTCCTCGTGTGGGCGCTCGTGTTCGGCTTCGCCGCAGACGAGAGCCGAACACTCGCTGGCTTCAGACGCAGCTACAACTCCACGGCTGATGAACCGATCTCTCCCGGTGTCTTCTATCACCGGTTGACACCGACGCTGGCAGAGTATCTCCGCGACCTCGTCGAGTCCGCGCTCGACGAGGTCGCTGTTCCCGACGCTGTTGACGCTGATATCGACCGATTCAGAGACGTGATGATCGCTGATGGAACGGTGTTGCGGCTCAACGAGTTCCTCTCTGATGAGTTCTAGGCCCGTCACGAGGAGCAGGCTGGAGCGAAGCTCCACCTGCTCCACAACGCCACAGAACAGATGATCGAACGGATCGACGTAACGGACGAGAAAGCGCACGACAGCACGTTGTTCGAGACGGGGCCGTGGTTGCACGGACGGCTGGTTTTGTTCGATCTGGCGTACTTCAAGTACCGCCGCTTCGCGTTGATCGACGAGAACGACGGCTACCTTCGTGAGTCGGCTGAAGCAGAGCGCAAATCCGGCGATAACGGAGGAGTTACGGGAATGGCGCGGCCGCGCCATTCCCTTGGAGGACAAGCAGCTCCACGATGTGGTCGATGATCTCTCGCGGAAGTACATCGACGTAGAAGTGGAAGCGGAGTTCAAACGCGGGCCGTACGAGGGAACTCGGTCGCTGGAAGCGGTTCTGCGTCGTCGGCGTCCTCGTTGCGGACGCCGACGACTACCATCTGTACATCACGAACCTGCCGAGAGAGGAGTTCCTCCCAACGGATCTAGCAACGCTGTATCGGTGTCGCTGGGAGGTAGAGACGTTGTTCCGTGAGCTGAAGACACAGTACGAATTGGACGAATTCGATTCAAGCAACCGTGATGTCGTGAAAATTCTGCTGTATGCGGCGTTACTGTCACTGCTGGTGAGTCGTGAGCTGTTGGATCTGGTGACCGAACAGGCCGACGATGAGATCGTGTTTCCGCCGGAACGCTGGGCGGCGACCTTCCGGTCGCACGCCCAGCTCATCCTCCACGAACTCGGTGAGTACCTCGGCTACTCGCCACCGCCGTTGCTGGAGCTGTTGATCGAAGACGCACAGAAGATCCACCAGCAACGAACGATCTTACAGGAGACGCTCGCTACCGCTACACAACCGAGGTGTGAGTCTTAGCTAAAGACGAATGGGGGCTCGCCTTTCTCTTCGGGCGAAACTCAAACACTCTTAGACCGATCCAGACCTACCTCTACAGCAAAGACGAGGGTCGGCACTATCCTGCTGGTCGATTACAGAATCAGTCACTTTCAGACGGCTCAGACACCGCCTCAGAAGAGCAATAGCAAATTAGTGCCCATTGCCAGAAGAGCATCGACTCAATCATTTCGCACCAGCGCGTCGTCTACGAGGTGATTAAAGAACTGGTAGGTCATGTTTTGTTGACCGAAAGAATGCACCCCCGTGATTTATTACTGCAGGAGCGATTATGTCCTACTATGAGCGCAAAGGGCCAGCTCCGTCGGTTCGAGAACAGGGCGCAGCTGCTGCGCCATATCTCTGAGGAGACCGGCACGGACATCGACACGCTTTGGGACGAGTACGAAGCCCAAGTCGAATAGAGCTCTTTGCTGTTTTTGACGCGTGGGCGACGATACTGATCTCGACTTATCGTTCGCAATAGATGCAGAGACAGTCTCTCTAAGCCCTATCGGGGAATATCAGATTCTCGATCTGGAAGGGCCGGTCGTCATCGTTGGAGATGCGTCGTACCGCGTTGTTCCGGTCGGTGAAGAATCAGACGCGTCAGAAGATGTCCGGGAACTCAGTGTCGACGAGATACGTGCTGCACTCAGCGAGCTCGCTGACAACGACGACTTTCAGTCGATCGTAGACAATTGCCCGACAAATACGCCGCTCGTCTACGACGACATCGATTATTTGACTCGGCATCTCCCCACAAATTCACTCCAGAAGTGCCAGAAGCTGAGTGAGAGCACCCCTTTCGAGAAGGAATTACTCCTCCAAGTTGCCTACGTAGAACGCCAAAACTCTCTCGTCGGGCACTCAGACAACGTCCTCGAGTATTATCTCGAACAGCGTGCTGAAATCGCTGAAAAAGTCCGGTCCACCGACGAGATAGACAGCGACATTGAGCGGTCATTCTTTTCGTATCTACTCCTTGCCTCAGCACTCATCGAAGAGTTGACGACGGAAACGGTCCTCAACGAACTCTTCCGCGAGGAAGCTCGTCTCGACAGCATCACAGAGCACGTTCGGAGTATGGGGCACGCGAAGCGATTAGAGAAACTCTGTGATATCCAAATACTGACCGGGGGTGACCACGGATCGCTTGTCGAGGTCAAAGAACGCAGAAACAACCTCGTCCACGACGCGCAGAAACGTGCAGGTCTTGACGAACTCGAATCGCGTCGTGAAGTCGCACAGATCCTCGAGCAGACTGATCGATGTGCGTCCGTGCTACTGACGATCTCGGGAAAGAACATTGAGTCAGCCATCGCTAAGCGAGGGTGTGACCCCTATATCGAACACGCTCAATCCGAAGCTGTGACCGACACAATCACGACCTGGGAACAGGAGAATCCAGAGCGCCTATCGAGACTTCACGACTGTGAAAGAGCAACCCTCGAAGAGATTCGCTGGGATACCGAAGAGAGTGACCCTAGGAACAACATCACGGAGGGGTTCACGTTTGATGGATTTGATGACGAAGAGCTGTATGAGATACTGATGGAGTTCGTCGGTGATGCCTCACAGGCGTTCCGTGACCGGATTGATGCCGATGCAAACGAGAGCAATCTCGATCGCTTCGATTTCGCAGTGATGGTGCTGCTCTGTGCTGGTCACAGTTACGAGGAGATTGCCCGCTGGCTGGATACCGACGAAAAGTACGTCCAGCGGAAGGAGAACGTGATAGCCTGGAGAGCTTCGCAGTTCGAGAAGGGATTGGTAGAGGAGATTCCTCGCCCAGAGGGCCCAACATGGCCATCGGACACGGCATCAGATGATCAGGATGGGTGCTAGCTCGATAACAAACAGGTCATCGTCACTAGTACGTGATGCTCTCTCAGCGGAAGGCACACTTGGATAAGACCGAGCGTAAGCATCTCGAAGACTGCCTTAAGGCAGAAGGTACCATCCGAAATCGAGAGGGCTCGCTCGTCGATTCGGCAACTGCGTCGCCGATACAGTGACCGTTACGCCGTCAGCTATCCTGAACTGAACTCGCCGAGGCACGATTGCTCGTGGTCCAGCGACTCGATGACCTGCGGATCGTCGTTTCCGGGGCCATCCTCTCTATAAATCCAATAGAGGAGTTGCTACGCGAGTCGACGACTCAGGTCAAATTCATCCTCTATTCGCTCACGTTGCTTACCGAAGAGAATCCGAACGAGGACGGGTTTTCGACCAACCGAATTTACGAACGGTATCAAGCGACGACAGAGAAGGCTGATGCGAAGACTCTCAGCGAGCACCGCGTCTATGAACTGTTGAAAGAACAGGCGTTCCTCGGTGTCGTTGAATCAACTCGGACCGGGGGTGGCCGGGGTGAAGGCAGTTATCTTGAGCATCGGCTGGTTCAGGATACGGGCATCGTGCTGAAATCTGTCCTCCGGGACAGCCGGTTGGAAGACTTGGCCTAGCTCCCGTCTCGAGTGCTCACCACACCCCTGATCACGAGTGTATCTCTCGGTACGTCGGAAACGTGGGGTAGGTGTCCTCCCTTCTCGAGTTTTACTCGTCCGGGTTGACTGGACCTTTGTACTTTGACGTCACCGTATCGCCCTCCCGCCACTGCCAGTAGTAGTAGCGATTGTCGTTGATCTCCTTGATCGTGATCGTCGCTTTGGCAGGGATGTCGTCCGGGAGATCGTCTGGTCGCTCTTCGACCCCTTCTTGGTCTGCCGACTCCTCAAGACGGGCCTCACGTTCCTTGTGTTCGGCTAGCGCTTCAGAATACGTCGCAACGTCTCGAAGCTGCTCCGGCCCCGACTCGTTGAGCGTGTTGACGATCTCCGTCGGGAGGTTCGCCGGTGGGGTTGGAGGTTCGTAGGACATCGGCTACTCTCGTGTTAACCAACACGGCCCACGAATCCATAGTTTTGTTGGTTAAGACGATGGAGACGACTCTCATGCCTGCTGACTGTAACACTACTCGAAACTTCTTTATATACAAGTTTCGTACTATGTTACACCGTGCTCCGGCGTATCGAACTCGAGGTCCTCGCCACGGTCGACCGCGGCGACACGATCTCCGAACTCGCGACGAAGCTCAACCACAGCGAGAGCTACCTCTCTCGTGCCGTCGCCGACCTCGTCGAAAAGGGACTCGTCTACACGGAACGCGACGGGCGGCGAAAACGAGTCGTTCCATCGGATGCTCGCGCCGTCGAACTCTACCGGGACCTCGTCCGCCAGCACTCCCATATCGACTTCCCCGAACTGCTGACGGGCAAGGCACTCGAAGTGCTGTACTACTTCAACCAGCCGCGAACCGTCTCCGAGATCGCCGACCGGAGCGACAACTACCGCAACACGGTTAACCGCGTCCTCAAGCGGTTTCGTGACCGTGGTCTCGTCGGGACGGCCGACGGCCACTACGAGTTCAACGCCGACTTCGACCGCCTCCACGAGTTCGCCCGTGAACTCGCACACCAGCTGCGTCGCCAGCGCCTCGAAGCCGTCGCCCCGAAGGGGACGATTCTCTGGGAGGACTACGACGAATTCCTCGCGCAGGCCGAGACGGAGATCGACGCAGAGGGGTTCCACGAAACCGGCCTCGCTCGATTCGCGGCCTTCGACCTCCAGTTCCTGCTCACCGGCCACCGCTACTACGTCTACTCCGAAGACCTCGACGCAGTCTCGCCGGCGGAGCTCTGCTGTCACACGCTGCTGATCGACGACGGCAGTCGCCACCGCTCGTACTGTCTCCTCCTGCTCAGCCACGTCGACCTCGACGAGGCGGACCTCCGAGAGCAGGCCGCGAAGTATGGCCTCGAAGACGAGATCGACGCCTTGCTGCACTACCTCGAGACGCACGGCGAGGTCGACAACGACCGACTCCCGGAGTGGGACGAGTTCCAGGAGCTGGCGGCTGACTACGAGGTGCCACTACCACCATGAGACCTACATTCGGACGTGAGTACATCGAGAACGAATTCCAGCGAATCGGGGGCGGGCTATCTGAACCGCTCACAGTCTACCTGATCGGTGGTGGCACGATGTCGCTGCGCGACCTCAAGGGGGCGACGAAAGATATCGACCTGGTCGTCCCAGATGGCGACGCATACGGGCAGTTGTGGGCCGTCCTGATGGACCTCGGGTATGCGGAGGTTCAATCGCTGGATCCAGATTACCGGGTGCTGGGGGCGACGAGCTGCGTCGAGAACGACGATGGGTGTCGCCTCGACATCTTCAACCAGCAGGTCGCGAACAAGCTCGTGCTCACCGACGGGATGCAAGAGCGTAGCGAGCCGTTCCTCGACACGGATCGACTGACGGTTCGGCTGGTCAGCAACGAGGATATCTTCCTGTTCAATGCGATCGCAGGCCGCGACGACGAATCAGATCGCCACGTTCGCGAACGAGGCACTGGTCGAACTTGAGGAGCGGTACGGGGTGACCACGCCGATCGAGGACCGCGTCCAGGAGCTCACAAATAGGTACTACCGGGGGATCGAGGTCCTCCAGGCACTCGACGAGCCCCTGACCGGCGACGAACTGGCCGCGGAACTAAATCTTGACGGTGCTGAGGTCCAGGAACGGGTTGCGTATCTTTTAGAATACGACCGGATTTGGCGAGAAGGAGAACCAGTCCATCCCGCGGAATAGTGGAGACGATTAATGTCTAATCTTGATACCGAAGCTACCTCTCCTGATTCTGGGGCCAGCTTGACCAGCTCCTATAATCCGTCCATCTCGGATACGCCAGTACATTCTACAGTACTTTCAGGGGGCCTTGTTTAGACGCCGAATTGCGGGCTGTTGAGAGCCTGTGTCCCAATCAGAGATGAACAGACGCCGTCAGCTCGGCTCGTCGGATTGTCTCGACGGGCCAAATTGCCTGGTTGCTGTACTCAATCCAAGCTGCTCAGGTCGATCTCAACTCGGAAATTGCCGAGACTCGTCAACTACTCCGTCTCGACGGCTCGGAAAAACATGCTCTCAACCACTCATACCAGCGTCTAAACACGGCCCTTTCAGGGAGGAATCAATCCTCAAAACCGTTTGCACCGTCTTCGGTTCCATACACCAACCAGAACTCCTACAATACCGTACTCACCACTCAACAAATATGAAACCGGACAGAGTGGAAATCCATCTGCAGTCACAAAGGGAATACGAACGACGCACCGCGTCCGTATCCACCTCCATCACAGCCCAGCTCGGAGACAACGGTTACCAGAACAAAAACACGCTATCCTTCGATTGCGACCCAATAGGTAACAACTACAGCAGAACGTATCTTCGAGCCACTTTCGACGATCGATCAAAAATATTCGAACGCTCATCCCGAGACATTGTAACACAGAAGTTTCTCGAACCAGTTTCCCGGTGAGTTGAGTTTCAGAGCAAGGAAGTCGAGGTACTTCTGGAGGTGATGCTTCGAGACACCGCGGAACTTCGCCAGCCACTGGCGAAGGAAGCTGTGACGGTTCTCGCAGGTGTTCGTGTGAGCGTCACCGATGACGTAGGTGTCGGAGTGGGTGACGGCCAGATGGCCGTCCACCCCCTCCAGTTCCTCGATATCGTCATAGATTCCGTATCCATCTGTACAGAGAATTACACTCCCGTCGCCATACTCTGCGATGTCTTCGTCAGCGTCCTGAAGATCCTTGCAGACAAGGAACCGAACTCGTCCGTCATCCCGACGGACGAGTGTCAGGACGGGCGGTTTATCTCCTTGGAAGTCTCCTCGCCCCTTTTTGAGAGTCCGCGCTGGCGCGGACTCGACTCCTCATCTTCGAGTCCCTTCTCCCCAGCAGTCACGTAGATCTCGTCGGCTTCACACACGTCGTAGAGATCAAACTCGTCGATATCACCACTCACGTCCTGGACTTCGTGGACGAAGTTGAGGACGGCTTCGTAGTCCCGACCAAGGTCCCGAGCGATCTGAGCGGTCGGCTCAGATCGCATCTCCTTGACGATGTCGAACATCTCTTCGAGGGCGAAGCGATGCTGGCCGAAGATCGTGTCCGTGAGGTCGTTGAAGTACGTCTCGCAGTTCTTGCACCAGTACTGCTGAGCGTCCTTGCCGGTGGTTCCTCGCTTGACGACCTCGTCACTCTCGCAATGGACACACGTCACCGTCTCGCCGAAGCGGGCGAGACGGAGACGCTCGAAGCATCGCTCACGTGGTGGCAGAAACACCTGCGCTGACTGCTTGTCCATCGTTGAACGGCACTTGACTCGCCAGCAGAATTGATGTTACGATCTATCGAGATGAGCGTATTCGAAATCCGCGACTTTCTCAAATACCACTTCTCCGATGTGAGAGACATCACGCGAACTCTGACTGTACCTATTGATGACGGACTATTTACTATCCGACCAACACAAAAGAAGGGAAGAGAAATAGAAGACTTCGATGAAATCACCCTCAGAGCCAAAGGAACCAGGGTGGAGTTTGGCGGCCAGGACAGCATGCAGCCACACATCTTCACTTATGAAGAACATGATGACGACGAACCACAGGACGAAAACAATGCAGAGAAACTCCTGGACTTCTTCAATGAAATCACATCAGACTCATTTACTCTGCCGTGTTGAATAGATTCTGAGTCACGGTTAGAGTGGTTCACAGAGCGGTTCTATGTTCGAGAGAGCGAACATCAGGACAATCTCACGGAACTGCCGATACCAGCCGAGCGCTCGCACGGCATCGCCGAGCGAGCGCTTCGTTGTCGAATACGAAGTTTCGGCCATCCAGCGCTGAGAGTAGCCTTTTGCCCGGATGAGCGCGTTATGTCCTAGCGTCAAGAGTCTGGATCCACGCTGTAAGATGAGTGGCTCGACACCGAGGGCGTAGAACTCGTATTTCGTGATCCAGTTGTGAAACGCTTTGTCGGCGGCGACCGACAGCAGGTCGTCCGCGTTCCGGCGGACGACCTGCGGTCCGGTCTTCGTATCGTGTTTCCACCGGGCTGAGATATGTACGTCAAGGACGGCAAGAGACTCTCTATCGGTAAGTGTCGTCACTTTCAGCGTTTGAACGGTACTTCCCGACCGCTGGCGGTAGTACGACGAGGCCGAGCGGCGGTCGAAGAACGTACTGTCGAGTGCGGCGTGGCCAGACTGCGGGTGCTGCTGCGCGGAAACGCGCAGCAGCGCCCGCCAGACCCACATTTCCAGTCGGTCGAACGATTTGTAGATCGTCGTGTAATCCGGCAGATCGTCTCGATCAAGGTCGAGGGCGTCACGGATCTCCGCCATGTACTCCAACCGGTTCGGCGTTTCACGGTAGCTGTGGTCTTCTTCGAGCCGAAAACAGTGCAAGACGACGTGTTTCCAGCGGGCGAACCCGCCAGTGGCGGGTTCGCCCGCGTGCTTCCCCAACGCTTGTTTGACTAGGTGCCGACACTGCTCAACGAAGTTGAGGAGATCGACTTCCATGGACAGAATCGATTTCCTCGGCTTCGTCCTTCTACTCCGTGATATAAGCCGATTAGATCGCTATTCAACACGGCAATTTACTCCTGAATCAGAGTCCGATAGAGGGCAGGACGTTCGGCAGCTATTCAACCAGTACGGCGTCACGGCCCAGTTAAGCACGTTAGCTGGGACGGACTCTGAAATCTACCAGAACTACCAGAAGGCCGTCAACGAGTTCAAAGAACGCGACTACCGTGACACAGTCCGTGATCTCGGTGTAGCAAGCGAAGAACTGATAGACCATTTCTGCCGCCAAGTCTACAAAGAAGGGGAGGTCTCGGACAACATGACTGCCCGGCTCAACCAACTCGATAAAACAGAAGACGGGCTTGCATCGTACATCGGAAAGACGGTGTCCGCCGCCTGGTGGCTACGAAACAAGGCCTCACATAACGCAGACTACGAGAGCACAGAGGCTGACGCTCACTACGCTCTTCTTTGCTACCAGATCGCGGTAGAGACCTACGTCGAGGACTTTCTTGAGGCCGAAGTCAGCTACTGAATGTGTGAAACACATTATATAATATCATCAGCTTCCAGAAGAAGCTATGATGAGGTCAGATTAGGACCAGAAACAGCAAGAAGCCGATAATAAAAACGATACGCCGGCTCCAAGAATTCCATTCCGAATTGCTCTCCAGATACGATACATACTTGTCAGATGACATCCCAGCGGCAATAAAACAAGAGGGTGGCCACCGGCTCAACGTCAAGCCGAAAATCAGGTCACAGATCCATGAGGTGTTAGAATTAGGTCTCTCATTCAGGGCAGTGCATAATTCGGTTCAGGCTTAACCGACCTGGTTGTCCAGAGCAGCTCTCAAGGACAGAGAGACAGGCTATTAGACAGATACTTCCAGGTCAAACTCCTGTTGTACAATTCCATTCAACGCTGAGGCAGTGAAATCCTCGAACACACCGTCATCAATACTGTTCCGCACCGTATACGGCTGATACCCTTCCTCCTCCAAATTCAGTTTCTTCACTTCACGGAGCACAGGCCGCAGATCCGTATAATTATACAGTTCAGGGCTTCCGTCCAACGGCCGTACCCAGAGCTCCCACTCAAAGCCATCGGTCAACACGGCGACAGCGTGAAAATCCAGATCCTTCTCTAGGTATTCCTTGACCTGCTTCCGGGCCCACTCAATCTTGTTCGGCGGCTTCGACTCCCCAAACAAACGCAAACCCAGGTCTTTCGACTCTTGAACCGGGATCGTTGTCAGACAGAAGTCAGGAATACCACGGCCATGCTTCCATTTCGGAGCGTACTGCACAGGCTGTGTACGAATCGTATGCCCCAACCCCTGAATCATGGGGTGAATCAGGTGTTCTTCGATGAACCGTTCCGGTTTCTGCCCGAGCGGATCACCTTTGAAGTAGTGACCGTCGTTTAGCACAGCTTCGAAGTGAGCAGTGCAGTTCCTCTCACCGACCTTCTCTACGAGATCCTCGAGTATTTGGAGAACTGTGTAGGCGACTTCGGAGTGGTCCTCTAGTTCCGTATCCTCCACCATTTCTATGCCGGTTGAATGATGACCAACCGATTTAAGATTATCTCCAGCTCTGGACAATATCCTGCATTATCTGGCTCAACCTCGGTCGCCACCTCTCTTCCCTGCTACCGAGGGATCGATCGTAGTACTCTTGGCCTTGTTTAGACGCCTAATTGCGGGCCGTTGAGAGCTTGTGCTTCGATTGGAGATGGGCAGACGCCATTAGTTCGACTCGTCCGATTGCTTTGACAGACCGAATTGCCCGCTACTGTGACCAATCCAGGCTGATCGGCCCAATCTCGACTCGGAAACTAGCGATACTCGTTCACGATTCCGATGCTCAGATCCGAGAAACAGCGCTCTCAACTGCTCTTACGAGCGTCTAAACACGGCCCTGAACGAGTTGTCTCGCTTGCTCAAAAAGCCGTCGTCGGCGAGCCAGATCCAGCGTTCGAAGACGGTGACGGCGGTTACGCAGATTGGGTGATCGTGGTGATTCACGGCCTCCGCGAGTACTTAGATCACACGTATCGGCGGCTGCTGGACGTGCTTCACGAGATGCATGGAATTGTCGCTCAACTCGATCTAGCGGTGGCTGAGCTGCCTGATTTTACGACCGTGTGTACGCGCAAGCAGGATCTCGAAATGCGGATCTGGCGCATCTTGTCGCGGTTGTCGGCGGAGGTGCACGATCTCGGCGATGTTCAGGCGATCGACGCAACCGGTATGGATCGGATAGCTGCCAGCCAACACTACGCAAAACGGACGAACTACACGTTTGAGGCGGTGAAAACGACGCTCCTCAGTGATTGCAAGACCGGTGCGATCCTAGATATACATTGCTCGATGAAACAGCCGCACGATTCGAAGATCGGCTGGCAAATGGTCAAACGGAACCTCGACAAACTGAACATTCTTACCGCCGACAAAGGCTACGATTGGTGGCTGCTTCGTCAAAGATTGCGTGCTGAAGGCGTGAAACCGGTGATCAAGTACCGCGAATTCGGCTGGCACGGCATCGCTAACAACTTATTGCAAGATGATACGATCTACCATCAACGCTCGAACGCCGAATCCACATTTTTCGCGCTGCGCCGCAAATACGGCGAGATCGTTCGAGCTCGAACCTGGTTCGGTCAGTTCCGTGAACTCGTCCTGAAATGCGCTGTCAGAAACATCGAACTGAGCGTCAGCCACCCACGACCGTGAATTTACGCGTCTAAACAAGGCCCTCGTTCAGTGAAGCGGCTGAGTTTGGTGGACACAAACTCGTCTTGCCGCTTCACTTCCTAGTAAGTTAGACATTTAGCCGCTCTTACTAGCGTCTAAACACGGCCGTTTGAATGTCCTCTGTTTGTCTCACGTTTCTCCCTTCCTGTCTCTTCGCGTGGCGAGGGTCATAGTAACTGGGTTGGTCGGTGCTAACGTCATCGATGCTGCGAGGTTCAACTCGTCGGTGACTGGCTCGAATCGGAACTGCTGCAGCAGTCGTGCGAGAACCAGTCGGGTTTCGAGCAGCGCGAGTCGCCGCCCGATACAGATTCGGGGGCCGCCCCCGAACGGGAAGTACGCGTACTCCGGGCGATCACCCGTCTCCCACCGGGATGGGCGAAATACCTCCGGGTCGTCGTACAGGTCCGGACGGCGGTGGGTCGCCCACTGCGAGCAAATCACGAGTGTACCCGCAGGAATGCGGTACCCTTCGACGATATCGTCGTCGATAGCCTCTCGCATCACCAGATGGACGGGCGGATACAGCCGCATCGCTTCCCGGATTGCCCGGTCCGTTCGAGGGAGGGAGTCACCCATCTTGGGTTGGCCGTCAAGTGCGGTGACTTCGTCGGCGACGGTCGCTTGTTCCTCGGGGTGGGTTGTGAGACAGTGCAGCGTGTAGGTAATCGCGAGCGCGGTCGTCTCGTGGCCAGCCAACAGGAACGTCACGAGGTGGTCTCGGATTTCACGGTTGTCCAGATCGGCGGCGAGCAGCACCGAGAGCAGATCAGTCCCATCAGTCGGATTGTCACGCCGCTCGGCAAGGAGGTCGGTAACGAATTCGTCGAGTCGTTCGATTGCTTGGCGATACCGGCGGTTGCGCGGGAGCGGCACCCAGTCGGGTACGTGTATCGGGACTCGACTGTCTGGCGTAAACCGATCCGAGACGGCACGGGCTGCATTACGGACGGCGGTCGCGTCACGAAAGTCCGTATCGAAGAGGATCTCTCCGAGAACTGTGAGCGTGATTTCTGAGGTGGCGCTGGTGATATCGACTGTGTCGCCGGCCTGCCAGTCCGTAATGTGTCGTTCGGTACAGTCAACCATCGTTGAGGCGTAGTCGGCGATCTGTCCGGGGTTGAAGGCGGGTTGGATCGCCGACCGGGTGGATTTCCAGTCGTCGCCCTCGTTGATGAGCAGGCCATCGCCGAGGAGGCCTTCTAACTCCTGGCGTTGGAAGTCACCCTTGCGATAATTGGCCGCGTTGCCTGTGAGCACGTGGTGTATCGCGTCTGGGTCGGCGAGCAGGACACCGTCCTGGCGTGGAATGGTGAACGACACGATGGGGCCGTGGTCGGCGACGGCCTGGTCAACGAAGCCGAGTGGGTCGCGGGCGTAGGAGAGTGCGTGTCCGAGTATTGGGGGCGCTGATGGTTCTGGTGGGCGGACACCGTCTGTCCGCGGTGTGGTTTGTGGCGACTCGCTCATATCTGGAGAGTCGGGACCGTCGTTCCCGAGTGTTCTCCCACGTATGGACGGGTGTTTATATGAGGGTGTAGAACAGAAGTACATGAAACGGCTCCATGTCCGTGTTACTCCGCCAACCGAGGAGTTACTCCCCGTCCATCGGGCTATCTCCGCGACTTCCGAGTTGGGGGACGCAGTCCTGTTGTCAGGTGGCGAGGATTCGGACGATCCCACGGAACTGTTCTCGATTAGGGGAAGCCGGGAGACTGTTCTTGCGGCTCTCGGCGACCAGTCAGGGATCCGCTCGGTCAATCTTCTCTCGGCGGAAGACGGAGAGACGTACGTATACGTGCGGGAAGTCGGTCAGGAACGGACAATTGCCGATGCGTTCACAGCGGACACGCTCGTGGTGACACTCCCGATCCAGTTTCGAACGAACGGCAGTGTCGAATTGACTGTGCTCGGGTCAGGGTCTGATCTACAAGCAGCGCTCGGTACTGTTCGAGAGCTCGCAGACGTGACAGTATTGAAAGTGCGGGATGGTTGGTCTGATCAGTCCAGGGACTCGCTGACAGAACGCCAGCGCACTGTGTTGCACGCCGCGTACGAGGCTGGGTACTACGACTATCCTCGTACCACCACTCAGGACAAGGTAGCCAGCGCGGTGGCCGTCACCGGCAGTACGGTTGCTGAACATCTTCGGAATGCTGAGGCGACACTCGTACAACAGGCACTCGATACTGAGTCGGCTAGCGAGTGATCTATCCCGTTCTTTTTCCTGCTTCATTCTCGGCGTTGCTCCGATGAAGACGACTAGGGTTTCAATATCGCCGCTGAAGCAAGGGTGAATACAGAGGACAATGACGAAAAATCGTCCGGTCACGGATATCTTTCGCCTTCTCGCTGACGACACACGGGTCGATATTCTTCGTGCTGTTGCTGTGTCGCAGTACGAGCTTGAACAGGTCGGATCAGGGGCTGCTGAACTCGCGTTTTCCGAGATCTACGAGCACGTCGATGTGGAGAACACGTCCAAGCTGTCGTATCACCTCGGCGAACTCACCGGGACCTATCTCCGGAAAAGCGACGATGGGTACTCGCTTTCACACGCTGGTGAGCGCATCGTTCGATTCATCCTATCGGGGAATTACGAGCAACCGGAGTCGTTTGGGCCTGAACCGGTTGATGGAGTGTGCGTCTTCTGTGGTGAGGAAGCGCTAGAAGCGAAGCTCTCGCACCAGTTTTTCCGGATCGACTGTACGGCCTGTGAGCAACAGGTGACGGGACAGCCGATCACGCCCGCACAGGTCAGGACGCGGGACGACGACTCGCTCGTGCAGAGCGTCAAGTTACGCACTGCGGAGGATGCCAGGCAGATCCGGCAGGGGATGTGTCCAGAGTGCGGGGCGCATCTGTCTGCCGACGTGGTTGCGGTACCCGAAAGTCCGTTGCCTGATGCTGATTCGTTCGTGGTGACGAGTACTTGTGAGGAGTGTCTCCGGGAGTACAACAGCCCGTTGACCTACAGCGTCGTCTACCACCCGGCGTCGATTGCGTTCCACTGGGATCGTGGCATCGATGTGACGGCGCGCGGTATCTGGGAGTTTCACGAACACGTCTATGAAGGCCACTGGACGTCCGAACAGACGGCGTCTGATCCCGAGGAGTACGAAGTCGTATTGCGTCATGGGGACGATGCAGTTCGACTCTATCTCGATTCGGCTGCGACGGTGGTGGAGACGGAGCGCGTGCGAGGCGCGAGCGGTGAGTTTTGATAGTTTTGACAACACTATTACGAAAGCGGCGTTGAGCAGACGGTGGGGCTGGTCAGGGTGTTCTCTGATTATCGACGATAAGGGCGTGTTATCGGGGTTTTCCGCTCAATTCGAGTTTTGAAGCAGATCCGATAAATTATCAAACTTCCAATACCTTTATTGGTGTTGCTGGCCCGACCAGTAATCGCGGCCAACGGAGGCCCAACACGTGCAATTGAGTAATCCCCACGACCAGACAGGCCAGCAGCATCGAACACACACCGAGATGACCGACCAACAGCAATCAGCACGAAGGAGCTCGAAATCGGCCGACGAGATTGCCGACGCATACGCAGACGTCGCTGACAAACTCGCACGGTGGCGACAGCTTGACGGACTGTTCGCTGGTCGGTATCGTCGCCGCCAGTTTGAGCACGCGAACGGTCGAGTACTTGATGTCGCCTGCGGCACTGGACGGAACTTCCGCTACGTCTCGTCGTCGAGCGAAGTCGTCGGTATCGACATCAGCACCGAGATGCTCGCTCACGCCCGCAGTGAGCTCGACAGACTCGAACTGGACGGCACTATCCATCGGATGGATGCCCAAGCACTCGACTTCCCTGACGATAGCTTCGATACCGTCATCTCGTCGTTCTCCACGTGCACCTTCCCCGACCCAATTGCCGCGCTCCACGAGATGGAGCGCGTCTGTACCCCCGACGGCGAGATCCTGCTGCTCGAACACAGCCGCAGCGACGCCGCTCCACTCGCCTGGCTTCAGGACTGGCGTGCCGAGTCCCACTACGAGAAGAACGGCTGCCGGTTGAATCACGAACCACTGGCGACCGTCGAGCAGGCCGGGATCCCGGTCGGAAACGCCTCGACCGCGTTCTTCGGTCTCGTCACTACCATCGAGGCCACTCCGAGGTGATTATCCAATGAGTCTACTGACTGTCGAGCACACTGCGACAGGCCTGTGGAGCGCATCTCGCGGTATTCCGCTCTTCGTAGCGATCCTCGCCGGATACGTCCTCGTGCTACTGTGGACACACTGGCAAAACTGCGACCGTCCCGCCCAGCAACGCAACCACCTCACCCACAGCCGTTCCGACTCATGACACGACCACGACTCTCCACGATGGACGATTGCACGGATAGAGCCACGAAACGGTCGTTCCTTGCCGGTCTCGGTAGCCTCGGATTCATCGCTTTCGGAACTGCAGCCGGTCGAACGAGCGCCGCGACAGACTCTCAGAATACTGACCCACAGCCAGGCAAGGGTCCGTTCACAGACTCAGACGAACCCGAAGCGTTCGTCGATGATGTGATGGCCGAACGAATCGGGACGACGACGCCCGGAGCTACTGTCGCCATCGTCTCGGGAGACACACCCAGCCTGACCAAAGGATACGGCGCTGCTGACGTCGATGCCGATGTTCCAGTCCGAGCCGACGAGACGGTGTTTAGAGGCGGGTCAGTCGGCAAGCTCGTCACCTTCACCGCCGTCATGCAGGGCGTCGAACAGGGCGTACTTGACCTCGACACCGATGTCAACTCGTATCTCGGCGACTCCACTGTCACTGTGCCGGATACGTACGATGATCCTGTGACGCTCCGGCATCTCGGCACTCATACCGCCGGATTCGAATCCACACTCGATCCCGATATCGTCGCAGATCCAGCTGCTCTCGACTCGCTGGAGGCGTTACTCACCAACCAGCAGCCTTCGCGCATCCGCCCGCCTGGTGAGCTTGTCGGGTACTCAAACTACGGCGCAGGGCTCGCCGGCCACGTCATCGCCGAAGCTCATGACACGACATTCGAGGAGTACGTTCAGTCGGAGATCTTCGAACCGCTCGGGATGACTCGGAGCACATTCGCCCAGCCAGTTCCCGACGACCAGCCTGGCAACCTCGCTGCACCACACGTCCGCGACGGTGAGTCGTTCCTGGTAGCCGACGATGTGTACATCAATATGCGTCCTGCGGGCTCGCTAAGCGCGACGGCAACGGACATGGCTGCGTTCATGAGTGCACACCTCGGCGGCGGCGCAGTCGGCGACACGCGGATTCTCGACGCGGAGACCGCCGAGACGATACACAGCCGCCACCACGTCCGTCACCCGGCAGTTACCAATTGGCGGTACGGGTTCCACGAGTACGGTAACCCCGACGCCAACCTTCTCGGCCACTCGGGTGCGACGGTCAAATTCACGAGCTACCTGCTGCTCGCCCTGGACCACGATATCGGGATCTTCGTCGCCTACAACGGCAACCCGAGTGAAGGTCCGAAAGCGGTCGTTGATGAGATCGTCGCGGAGTTCGATCTCCAGCAAGCACCGACGACGCCGACACCGACTTGGAGATCGGGCGGTCAGGAGCGCGCCGAAACCGTTGCCGGCGAGTACAGCCTCACGCATCTCCCACAGAGCGGGCCACTCCAGGTCGTCGATCTGCTCGAACACCTGACCGTCGAACCCGCAGATAATGGCCGCCTGCGCACTACAATCCTCGAAGGAGACGGCCGACAGTGGGTCGAAACCGTACGTGTACGAGGAGGTGGGCGGGCACGATGTCCTGGCCTTCGAGGTTACAGATGGCGAGGTGGACGTGCTGAATATGAGTAGCGAACCTACTGGCGTCTACCAATCCGTTCCGTTCCACGAACGCCAACTCGTCACCGGCGGTGTACTTGGGACGGCACTATCGGGCTTCGGTCTCTCGCTCGTCGGATGGGGCGGACACAGCGCCTGGCGGCAGTGGAAACAGCACCGCACCGATGATGACCCCAACATGGAGGACTCTGAATGACAGATCAGCACGTCTCTCAACAACGAACCGAACAGCAGCACGAGTACGACGACCAAAGCGGGTTCACGCACGGCGTTAAACGCCGATTGACGAGCGCGTCGTGGCTCGCCCGCGCGGCAAGCGTCGGCCTGAGTAGCGTCTCGATTGGGTTCGTCATGCTCTTCATGTTCGTCTTGGAGACCGGCGGCGACCTCACCCTCTTCACGCGACCGCTGCCGATGCAGATCGCACTCTCGCTCCCGTATCTCATCGGAGTCCTCACGTTCGGGACGACTGTCGGTGCATTGTTGGCGTGGCGGTACCGCTACTGGTCACCCACTACACGCATTCACCAGACGGTCTTGGCACTACTGGGTCTCGTATTCAGCTGGCAGCTTTCGACACTGGGATTCATAGCATTATGAGTTCGAGGATGTCATAGAATAATTCGCATGGCGTTCCATTTTCCCCGTTTGTACAGTCCTGGCGTCTCTTTCAGCTCCGGATAGCCGGCACGTTCGACAGCCTCCTCAACGAACGTTACCCAGAGATCTTCGTGCTTCTCCGCGTAGACGGATTTCGTCTCACTCGGGTACATATCCAACTCGTATTCAGTCAAGTCGATTTCGACCGCGTGTTTTCGCTCAAGCGTTCTCGCGCCGAAGCTATACAGGTGCTTGAAGAGGACGTTCTTCCGTCGAACGGTCAACAGCCGCTTCAATTCGTTGATGTACTCATTCACCCATTCTCGCCAGTCGTAGGTATTTGATCCGGTCTCTACGGAAGTCTCCGGCATGGCGAAGTCCGGATTCAGGCGGCGGAGGTAGAACTGAATTAGCGCAACAGCGGTTCAATGGTTGGCATTCGGAAGCGCGTGTTTTAGAATCAGATTCGAGGCGAGTTGACCAGCTACGTCTGTCGCTGATCCCTCCCATGACGTCCGATCGAGGACATCCGGCAGCGTATCGACGTCGATATTCTTGTACGCCTCGACAGGTACTCCCTCTTCTTCATTCTGATCGAGAAGTGCGCGATAAATCTCGAGGAGACGAACGACAATGGTGCTGTTGTCGGCACTCATCTCTGAAAGCGACTCTTTCAGGTTAAAGTCAATCTTCTTCACGGTCCACCGCTGATGCGGGATGTATAGATGACGTAGAATGGTTCGTCGAGCTCGTATTCTATAGTACTCGTTAGAACTTTCTACTCGTATCCTGTTGCAGCAATTAGTGGAGCACCTCGACGAAATCTCTGTCGAAGAGCTGCAAGATGCTCTTGACAACGTGGACGGAAACAAGCCGACACAACGGCTCTTAGCGGCAATTGCGTACAAAAACGGTGTTTCGCAGACTGAACTAGCCGAATGGTACGACGTTCAACGACGGACGATCTACAGCTGACTCAAGCGACCCGACGGTGTCGGGTCGCTTGAGTCAGCCGTCTCTGATGCTCATCGATCCAGAAGAAAACGAAACCTCTCAGAATCATATCAAGAAGAGTTCGAACAAACCGTCACTAAGTCACCTGAAGCGGTCGGGATCGACGCGCCGGCGTGGACGCCGGCGCTCGCCCAAGAATTTCTCGAAGAAACGTACGGTGTCGAGTACTCGATCTGAGTTGTCGGCGGTTGCTCAAAGAAGCTGGACTTAGTTATCAAAAACCACGTCGAACAGCCGCCGAAGCCGAAGAATCCGACCAAGAGAACTTCCACGACGAGATCAAAAAAGCGGCGGGAAATGGACGCTACAGTAGTCTGTATCGACCAAACCAGAAATCTGTCCAGGTCGAGCCACGTGCCGCGTGGTTTCCGCGCGGCACGCGGCCGACCGTCGAACTCTCCGGCCAACGCGACTGGACGTGTCTGCTCGGCGCGATCACCGAAGATGGTGACTGCTTTTTCTCACGGTTCACTGAATACGTCACCGCTGATCATGCGAAACATTTCATCCTCACGTTATGCGAAGAATTCGAAGAAGACTTGATCGTCGTGCTGGACGGAGCGCCGTACTTCCAGGCGTCGGCCGTCACAGACCCTGCGGCCCGTGGCGACCTCGTCTTCGTCATGTTACCGGCGTATTCGGCAGAATTCAATCCTCGTGAAGAGAGCTAGCGACAACTCAAAGACGCTTTCAGCAACCGATTCTTCGACTCGCTTGAGTAGTCTACCATTGCGATCGATACCGCTTTCGACTAACTATTCTTCCAACTATGAGCAATTATTTCTGACGCCTACCATCGCTCATTTTAGGCTCACTAAGTAGGCGCCCCTCTAATCACAAACTGTTCAAAATCACACTTTCCGTCCGAAGTTAAGACCGGACTCGATTAACGGAACAGACAAATTCCAATCCTAATAATGTAATACAACGATCCCTGAGTGTTTGTTACGGGTGGGCAGAGGGTATTCCAATCACAGGAGTGTAATTCCAACGAGCTATGATTACTCATGGTTCGTGAGTGATTCTAATTCCAATTGTAGGACTGTAATCTGCGCTGGACTGCGGATGCCGGACAGAGGACCGCGGAGCATCGCGACTTGCAGCGCTCTCAGTAATGTTTGATATCCTTACGTTCCCCTATGCGGGATGCAATAGTTCTCGAGATAAACCAGTCGAATGATTTGGGAAGACGAAATTTCGTGGACGAATGTTATAAAATGATGGATTTGAGAAGCTGTCTTAACTTTCGACGTGCTGGCGACTCAATTTCTATCTGCTTGCTAGTGACTCTCACCCGCCACTGTTCCCACATGAAGGAACAGAGTTAAGGCAGTCTATGCCATGTATTCTCGTATGACACAGGAATCAACGAAGCCGCTCAGTTCGGTCGGGCTTGCCTGCGATGTACTCGACACCCTGCACGAACTCGGTGGTGCTGGGGTGACTGAGCTGGCTAAGGAGCTGAATTGTTCGAAAAGTACGGCGCATAGGCAGCTCACGACGCTTTACAATAAGGAATACCTCGTCAAGGATGGCAGCCAGTACCAGATTGGGTACAAGTGTCTTGACCTGGCTACGCGCGTGCGCGATCAAATAAATAACTACGATGTCATCAGCGAAGAGATCGAGAGCCTCGCCGAGGAGACTGGTGAAACAGCTCAGTTTGCTACAGAAGAGCATGGGCGCGTGGTGTATCTGTACAAAGCACGCGGAAATCAGGGGGTTCAGACATCCTCGAACGTGGGTACTCGGGAGTTCTTCCACAGTACGGCTCTCGGGAAAGTGATGATGGCATATATGTCTGAAGAGCGTATCGATGAGATAATCGATCGACACGGACTCCCCGCAAAGACTGAAAAAACGGTCAGCGATCGGGAATCCTTAATGCAAGACCTTGAAGAAATTCGAGAGCGTGGATACGCTATTGACGACGAGGAGAATGTCCATGGTCTCCGTTGTGTCGCGGCCCCCGTTCTCCAAGATGACGATATACTGGGCGCTGCCAGTGTGTCGGGCCCGTCGAGGCGGATGGAGGGTGAACGCTTTGACGAGGAACTTCCGAATATCGTGACACGTACGGCAAATGTGATCGAACTCAACTCCAAATTCTCCTAAAGCTCCAGCCCCCCTACTGTTCTTCTATGCGGGATGTTTTCCTCAAATATCATTACAATAGTTCTGTCCAGGGTGCGATGTTCGGATAAGTAAAATAATTGTACGAGCCCAGATATTCCACATATTGATGCGACTCGCGATGACCACCCTCGGCTGTCCGGACTGGGATGTCGAGACCGCCTTTACCAGAGCTTCAGAGTACGGATTCGACGGTATTGACTTCCGAGGACTACAGGACAACCTGGATATCACGCGACGTCCCGAGTTCACGAGCGATATCGATCAGACGCGTGGCCTTCTCGATGAGACGGGCCTCGCTGTGAGTGCTCTTAGCTCGAGTATTTCGATCTGCGACCCGGATTCACGCGAGGAAAGTGTTAGTACGGCTCAAAGATTGATCTCCATCGCACAGGAGCTAGATGTCGAGTACATCCGCGTATTCGGCAAGGGCAACGCAAGCACGCAATCGGTCTCTGAAATGGCCGATGAGGGGCGGGAGACGATGGACGAGATACTGTCGCTGGAGGGCGCGACCGAGATTCAGTGGATCGTTGAGACGCACGACCACTGGACCCGATCCGATGAATGCCGTGTTCTTATCGATCGGATCGACTCCCCCTGTGTGAACGTTCTCTGGGATGTTGGTCACACCGCGCGGGTCAGCAGTGAGAGCCCCGCGGAGACCCTTGACACACTCGGGTCTACCGTTGAGTACGTCCATATCAAAGACGCGCTCTATGATCCCGATCACGAATATGCGATGGACGACGGGTGGCGATACGTTGCTCCTGGTACCGGCGAACTACCGCTCGCCGAGACCGTCGATCTGCTTCGGGAACGTGGCTTCGACGGGTGGATCCTGTTCGAACACGAGAAGCGCTGGCACCCGGAGTTGCCGGACCCGGAACAGGCGTACCCCGAATTCGTCGAGTGGTTCGCGGGCCTCTCGTGAGACTGTCAGCCTCTACTGGACAGGCGGTGTGTTGTCTCCGCTCTCGAACTTCCGGTCTATAGCATCACTGACTACAACGTCCAAACATTTTTTGCTTGACCCACCGCTCATAGCGGTATGCACGGCTCAACGTTGCTGGAGCGCGATGTCCTCACGCGGTATGCACACCTCATCGATCACAGCATGCTCGCGGGAAGGGAGCGTCAGCGACGATGAGTGGTGGTGGACGCGAGGCCGCACTCAAGTACCTCTGTCAGCATCGCGCGTCGTTCAAATTCCTGTTCGCCGGCGCGGTCACGTTCTTGTTATTCCACTTCGTCTCCCTGACTGTCGTCGAACCGGGGACACCGTCCTACGTCATAACGGTCGTGAACATCGTCTCGCTCGGAGTCCTTCTAGTGATTTCGTTGGTTGTCATCATCGGGTGTCAGCGATTCGCTGAACAGGACAAGTAATCCTTGAGAGAGCTGCTGTCCGCTCATGTCCAAGGCTGTTTGCTGTCCGTTTGAGAACAGTGTCGGATCACCGTGTCGCTCCGCTGACGTGGCTCAATAGCTGACCAGGGACCGCAAGTCAGGAATCGAAAGCGGCGAAAATCGAAAATGCGGTTCGAGGCCGTTCGTACGCCGTTACTCGGTCTTCGCGGGAGCGTGACCGTACTGAATTATGTAGTCAGTGCCGTAGTTGCCACGCTTGTAGTGCTCGGACGATTCCTCAGGCCAGTCGTAGTTCTTCGTGTCGCCCCAGTTGCCAGCGGTCACGTCGGTGAGGTTGATGTCCGGGAGGTAGAAGTTGTGGATCCGAGCCATCTTCTCCGCGAACTCGCGGGTGGCTTCCTCGCCGGAGGTGGAGGTGAACGTCTTCCACTCTTCGAGCCAGTTGATCGTCTCGGTTTCGCCACTGAGGTCGAGCGCACCGACTTCTGTCGGAATCTCGTAGATGAGCGGTTTGCCGTGCTGGCTCGTGTAGTCCTCGGGGTTATCGATATCTGCAGGGGCCGTTGGCTCTGTGTTGACCGAGGTGTAGTGACCCGTTTCGGATGTCTCGTCCAGGTCGTAGGCCGACAACGGACCGAAGCCGCCCCACCACGGAGTCATGTCGAAGTTGTAGTTGTACATCTCCGTTCGCCACTCGTCGTCGTTGTAGATGAGCAGGTTCGTCTCGAAGCCGAACTGTTTCAGCTGGTCATCGATGACCTTACCGTTGGCCGCCCAGCTGGACCAGTTCGAACAGTGGAACTCGATCTGGGCGGGGTCCCCGTCGGGGCCTGTCCAGGTTCCGCTCTCCATCGTGTAGCCCGCCTCCTCCATGAACTCCGTGGCACCCTCTTCGTTGGCCGTGAAGCTGTAGTCGTACAGCTTGTCGAGGAACTCTTGGCCGAGGATGTTCTCTGACATGGGCTTGCCCATCCCCGTCTGGTAAGTCGCGGGCCGGCCCCACATCGGTGAGGTGTTGTACACTTCCTCCACGTCGATTATCTCGTGCATCGCGCGCCGGACGTTCAGCCGGCCGAGGTGCTTGTTGTTCCAGTTGAGGTGAAGTTTGTACTGTTCGCCGTTGGCGTAGGCGCCGATGGTCTGGATGTGTTCTGGAATCTCCCCGATGGAGCCGCCCAGCCGCCGTTCGAGCGTGTCCGGGCCGAAGTCCAGTCTGTCGTTAATCGCCATTTGCGCAACCTTGGATTCGCCGCCGATCAGGAACTCGAGTTTGTCGTAATTGAAACGGTCGGCGAAGGGGTGGTCCTCTACGAGGACCATCTGGACCTTGCTCCCGGAAACCTGATCGATTCTGAAGGGGGCGTATCCCAAGGCGTCCGTCACGCCGATGTTCCGCTTCCCGATGCTTGCAGTGACGCTTTGCACTTCGCTGGCAGTCGTCGCGTCTTCGAGGCCCTCGCGCTCCTCCTGCCACTGCCATCGCGGGGTCCGGAACATCATCCCTTCTAGCTCGCCTACGGCATACGTGTCCGCCCGCCGGGGCTGGTTTGCCTTGAGCTTCAGCGTATAGTCGTCAACGAGCTCGGGAGCATTCCCCGATCGGTCGGGGTTCTCCGCGAGGAAATCGATAATACGCGCAGTGTAGAGGTCTTCCATGGTGACGGCCCTCCCTGTGTCGCCGTCCGAGTCCCACCACGTGAGGCCAAGACTCTCGTCGATGGAGATCGTCAGTTCCGGCGGAACACTGCCACCGCCGCTGACCTCGTAGTCAACCCACTCGGGGGTCTCCAGGCCATGACCAATCCGGTCCCAGCCCATGTGCATCCACATGTAGTCGTCGAGCTTGGGGGGATAGTTCTTCTGCGCGAACGGGTTGAAATTCAGCTTCATCGGCAGCGCCTGAGTCGAACCCGTGATCGTTTGCGTAACGGGCTCTCCCTGGGGCGTTGACGTGTCCGTACTGCCCGAAGAGCTACCGTCGCCGGAGCTCGTTCCATCATCCCCACCACTCATCTCGTCAGTGGACGTGCTCTCTCCAGCCCCTGCTGGAGTGCCGGTGTCACCCTGGCAGCCCGCGACTGACGTTACCGCCGCGCCGGACATGAGAGCGATCCATTTCCGGCGAGACATGCTTACCACCCTGCTATCGTTGTTACCGTCACGACCATTTGACATGGCTGATTTTGACACGGTCATCCGAGTATTTAAAGATATTGAATAGTGGATTATTGTTTATGGGTGTAATTTACTGACTGGAAGACTTTGTACGTGTGTAGAAAATGGAGAAACAGCGGTCAATAAGCGGTAATTTCGAGTGAAAGGGGTAGTCAGAAGCGAGAATTCAGAGGTCTGAACTGAAAACTCCCTTCTTGACGTGGTGGCAGTGCCATCTGTTTACACGGAGGGCGACAGCGCCTCTAACACCGTCTGGGTCCTGACTTGTTCTTCGACTCTGTCTCAGGTCTCATGTAATGAACCGTCAGAGCTAAGTCATTCTATTGTGCTTCCATAGGCATGGCAACGACTGAACTCTCCGTTGGAGAGGCGAATGCCGACTGTCAGGCAGTATTGGAAGAGATCGAGTCGGCCGTGATCGTGGACCGGTCGTTCTTGGAGGACGTCCTTCAGGGCTTGCTTGCGAGAGGACACGTCCTTCTCGAGGACGTTCCGGGAACGGGGAAAACTCTGACCGCACATAGTTTCGCTACGGCGCTCGGTCTCTCGTTCTCGCGTATCCAGTTCACACCGGACCTCCTGCCTACGGACGTCTCGGGTACGAGCGTTTACAATGAACAGAAGGGAGAATTCGATTTCCAGCCGGGACCGATTTTCGCCAACATCGTTCTGGCCGACGAGATCAATCGCGCACCACCGAAGACCCAGTCCGCTATGCTGGAGGCCATGGGGGAGGGGCAGGTGACGGTCGAAGGCGAGACACGGGAACTGCCTGATCCGTTCTTCGTCATCGCGACGCAGAATCCCGTCGAGCAGGAGGGGACCTTCCCGCTCCCCGAAGCGCAGGTCGACCGCTTCGCCGTGAAATCCTCGATCGGGTACCCGGACGTGGACGGTGAAATAGAGATTCTAAAGCGCCGTCATGGCCGTATCGAGCAGGCTCCGTCGGTCAATCCAGTGATTGATTCCACAGATGACGTGCTCGCCCTGCAGAAAATCGCGGAAACGGTCCGTGTAGACGATGATATGTTCAGCTATGTCGCGGCAGTCACCCGGGCGACGCGCGATGACCACCGCGTCTCGGTCGGTGTGTCGCCGCGTGGGACCCAGCGTTTCTTCGAGGCTGTCCGCGCCAGGGCGATCATTGAGAACCGCGAATACGTGACTCCCGACGATGTCAAGGCTGCCGCGTACCCCTCTCTTGCTCACCGCCTCGTCCTCACGCCCGAGGCACAGGTTAATGACATCGACAGGGACGCCATCATCGACGATGTCCTCGAAGAGGTTCCTGTCCCGACAGTTGAGTAAGGTCAACGGTCGAGTGACGGTCGATTTTACTGTTCGTTGATGGCCTTTGGAGTGTGGCGCGATGATCGCTGTTTTTCTCCGAATCGCATACGAAACACCGGTGGTGTCCGTGCAGAAGGTGGGGGACGACTCATGGGAATTCGACCGATCCGCGAGTTCCTGTCTCATTTGAACCACAAAGGTTAAGATACCTTGGGGCAGAATCAAAATCAGAACATGAGGTATGTTTTAAAGCGCTTTGGCCAAGCAGTCCTGACATTATTTGTCGTCGTCACCGTCGCATTCATATTGTACCGCCTCATGCCCGGAAACCCGGTTTCGGCATACAAGGCGCAACTGCTGGAGCAGGCGGAACAAACCGGCACCCAAGTCGACATAGAAGAGATCAACCGGAGGGCCGAGTTGTATCTCAACGTCAATCCTGACCAGCCGATACACCTCGCGTATCTCGAGTACATGCGCGAGGCGCTCCTGAATCAGGACTTCGGGGAGTCGTTGTGGTACAATAGGCCTGTGTTCGATATCCTGTTTCAAGCGATGCCGTGGTCGATCTTCATCTCCATCTACAGCCTGATCCTGGGGAGAGGAGTCAGCCTCTCCCTCGGTATGCTGATGGCGTACAAGGAGGGTTCGAAGTTTGACTACGGGATGACGATCTTTGGGCAGGCTCTGAGTGCCATTCCCTACTACGTCGGCGCCATCGTGCTGCTGGCCTTCCTCGGGTACCAAACCGGAATTTTCCCAACAGGTGGTCGTTACGACACGGCGACGACACCGGGATTCAATATCCCATTCATGTTGGGAGTGCTTCATCACGGGGCATTACCGATACTGTCCGGATTCATCCTCGGATTCGGTGGCAATCTGAGCATGCGTGCTAACGCGATCAGCGTGATGGGTGCAGACTACCTTCGCTTTGCGCGACTACGGGGAGTAGGTACTGGGCGTCTCGCGACGCTCTACGTCGGTCGCAATGCGATCCTCCCCCTGTACACGGGCATCATGATCGGCATCTCCGGGATTTTCAGCAGCTCGATCATCCTGGAACAGATTTTCAGCTATCCTGGGGTTGGATGGTTTACATTCGGCGCGTTGCAATCGCACGACTACCCACTGTTGATGGGCGCGTTCATATTCTACACGACCATCACGGTCACTGGGATCCTTATCGCAGACCTCACGTATGGTCTGGTTGACCCCCGAGTCCGTTCGGGCGGAGAACGTGAATCCTTCTAACATCACAAAGCCATGGCACAAGAGAAACCAAACGTCGACAACGAATCAGAACAGGGGTTGTTTAGCGCTGCACAGACAGAAAATGAACTCACCAATGCCGACCAGATAGGACGGATACTAGACAGAAGTGTCTACGCGCCAATGCAGATACTGTGGGCAGACTGGCGTGCGAAGGTGAGCATCCCGATCCTGTTATTTTACCTCCTCATGGGGACGGTCGGGGTTGCGATTATCCCGCAGCCAGAGAGCCACATGTTCGACACGTTCATCGGCCCGTTCCAGAGCCTCCAGCATCCTCTTGGGACGGACGGGTTCGGGCAGCCGATCTTCCCACAGCTCGTCCACGCAACGCCGGCTATGTTCAAGATGCTCCTCGCCGGGGCTATCTTCGCGAGCGCTGTGGCGGTGCTCATCGGGCTGGTATCCGGGTTCAAGGGCGGTAGCATCGACACGCTGTTGATGACCTTCACCGACATCGTACTGACGATGCCTGGGCTCCCGCTCATCATCTTCCTGACGGCGATCTATCCGCCCCGGGACCCGTTCCTCGTCGGCATCCTCCTGGCCATCGACAACTGGCCGGGACTAGCGCGGTCGATACGGTCACAGGTGCTCTCAATCCGCGAATCGGAGTTCATCGAGGCGGCGCGTACGATGGACATCTCCACGTCTCGGATCCTTACCCATGACGTGCTGCCGCAGATGATGCCGTACATCATGATCAACAGCGCTGGCACTGCACGCAGCGTCATCACTGAGTCAGTCGCGTTGTACTTCCTCGGCATCCTGCCGTTCACCACGTTCAACTGGGGAGTCATGATGAACATGGCGAACGAGATGGGCGCAGTCGCCGATCCGGGCCGCGCGGGCCACTGGCTCCTTTGGCCGGCTCTCGCACTCTCACTGCTCGGGTTCGCGCTGACGCTGTTCTCTCAGTCGATGGACCGAGTCTGGAATCCGCGACTGCGGGCACGTCACTCCGAGACCGTCTCATCTGACGACGACGACAACGCGCAGACCCTTTCGCCGATGGACTAGGGGTTTCCCTGTCTCGTTGCGATTCGTGAAGCTGTCCATGAGTGCGTAGTGGTCGCCCCGTTACTATATTAAAAGCCGGAATCTTCAATCGTCGTTATCGTATTTCTCGCTACAGACCTTCACAACCGAGGCACCCTCACGATATCCGATTTCCTCTGGCACCCAGTTAGGAACACTCTCGTTGAGGTTGACACGTCTTGCTGTCGGGGTCGGTAGAGCAGTGGTGGACGGTAGCAACGAGAAGGAGTGGCGCTCGCACAGTACGGCAGCGAGAACTGTCGCCGGGTCTGATTCGAAACCAGCGGGGTCTCACCTCAGCCCAGGAGACCTCCGAGCAGGCCGCTGCTCTTCTCCTCACTTTCGGTGTCGTCCGAACCAATGTCGCGGATCGCGCTCCATTCGTCGACGTCGTTCGCTGATTCGTAGTCGGCGGGGAACTGACCGAGCGGTCCGTGTTCGGTGTCGTTCTCGAGCAGGATGTGCCCTCGAAGGCCGTTGTCGGACTTGGATTCACTGCAGTATGGGCATTGGGCAACCATAGAACAAAGAGAACGACGGTTCCTATTAAACGTAGCGTTCGTTCGAGATTGCGCGTCGAGAAGTCAGGGGTTAGCTTTCGAGCTCAGAGGTTGCAGGAGTTCTTCAGGCTTTCTTCGAGCCAGCCGCCTGAATCCGTTGTTGGCGGTTCCACAGCAGATAGCCACCGCCACTAGCGGCCAGCGCGCCGAACAACGCGTACGGCCAGAGGCTCCCGATCTCGAACAGCGAGCCGACGAGGAGGAGGAGGCCGAACGCGACGGCGATTACCGCACCCCAGACACCCCGGATTGAGGCACCACAGTGCGGACACCGATCGGCGTTGCGCGGGATGTCCTCTTCGCAGCGTCGGCAGACAATCTCCGATCCGTTGTTGATCATCACCCATGGATTTTCAATACTCTTATTTAAATCATTCTGTTGCCTGAGATTGGCCTCAGCGGACCGAACCGATCCTATGGGTGGCAATCTTCCGGCTTGAAAACGAAGCGGCGTGAGTGGCGGTTAGAACGGCGAGAGGACAGTGTGGTTCAGCAGCTGCCAGATCAGATACCCGCCGTGAACCGCGACAGGGATCGCGGCGACCTTCATGGCGTCGGACCTGGAAAGGTCTCGGGCATGTTTCATGGCGAACGTGAGGAGGTACGCGCACCAGATGAGTGCGAGGAGACCGACGATCGTGCCGGCGATGGCGATCGGTTCAGCCCGGACTTCGTTCAGGAGGAACGCCACTTTCTGAGGCGGTCGTCCTCCTTGGATCTGTGTGGATATCTCGGTCTGCGTCAGTGCGAGCGCCCAAGACCCGTAGTGAACGAGGTTCGCAAGGACCATCGGGGCGAGTCCCCAAGCGGTGAGCTTCGCCGTCTTGGATATCGTTCCGACCCCGTCGAACAGCCATGAGACGAGGTACAGGACGATCGTATACAGCGCCCACAGGATCAGGATGCCAACGGCGGGGTGGCCGGCCCGACCCCACAACTGTCGGGTGACACGCTGGCCGATGATCGGATCGTCGCCCTGCTGGGCGAAGGCGAACGACCCACCGCGGAAGTTACCGAGGATAGATTCGACGACAAAGACGAGGAGCACAGTTCCCACGAGGCCTGCCACGAGGAGCAGCAACGTCTCCTGTTTTAAGCCGTGTTCCTCCGCCTTCCGTTCGAAGAACACGTCTGGTGCAAGCACCAGTAACTTGAGCGCCTTAAACGGACGAGCGACTGCTGTTCCCGGACTCTTCAAGACTTCCATCGCCATGAACGAGATATCCCGGCCGTCGTTACATAACTCTTTATGTTATCTCGATTCTCGGGATAGCGAGCGGTTCTCTCGGAGGGTGACAGAATCAGAGGCGGCGAAGCATGTACATGATTACGTATCCCAAAACAGCCATCAGGCAGAACGTCGCGCCCCAGATGCCGAACATGCCGGCGACGACTCCTTGGAGGACGAACATTCCCAGCACCATCTGGAGAATTCCGAATCCGAACAACGAGACGAGAAACGAACTCCGGATGAATCGGAACACGCCGAGAAGGTTCGATTTCACCGCGTCGCCTGTCGAACTACCGCTGCTCTCCTCTGTAGCAGAACTCATGGTGTTTTTTACTCAATGACTGTATAATAAACCTTCCGCCAATCAGACTCCATCCGTAGGACATCGCGCTGGGCGGTCGTCCGTTTTTGCTCTCGGACGTGACTGACAGCGTTTCACCCAGACGTGGATCGGAGACGACCATGACGGTCGCGCCCTCCTTCGAATGAACTGGCTCGGAAGTTGACTCCCGACTGGCGTTTCTTCCGAGACATCGACAGTTGACCCCAACTGACGGAAGAGAACGGAACTAAATACGGGGTGAACGGCCGTAAAACGGCAGATTCGGATGTCGGAAATGTCACTCCAACTGCTTGTAAAGATCCAAAAGGTTATTGACCCATAGTGACACCCATCACTCTATGAACTTCACTCGTGAGAGGACAACCCACCTCGTGGTGGGGCTCATGTGTGTTCTCGCTGTTGGTATTGCTGCGAGCACACTTACATCAGTGGTCGGAACTGGTGGTGGCCAAGCAGTATTCTCGACGAACGAGGACATGGTCAGCCAGGGGTCCGGTTCCACTAACCAGGGCCAGGGTGACCCCGGAACGGAGATCGATCAGAGCAGGCTCGACCTCCAGATGTGTGTCCCCTTCCTGCAAAAGACAGTCGGGAAACTCGCGCTGGCGGGTGGTGCTGCTCTCATCCTTTACATCATCTACCGTCGAATAAATCTCTCCGCGACCATCCTGTCGGCGTGGGCCGGCGCGCCGCCCGTGTTGTTCCTGTATTTCGCGATGACGTCCGACTGTTTCAGCGGGTCCAGCCGGGGCGGCGGTGGGGGAGCCGGTGGAGGTAACCCGCTCCAGAACGGTGGGGGTGGCCTCGCGTCTCCATCGTCGATCCCTCCGTGGATGATCGGGATCGTCTTCGGTCTCGTCGTGATCGGAGCAGTCGCGGTCGTGCTCACGGCGCGAGGGAGCGAGACGATCGAGCCGCCGTCCGAGGAGGACCAGGCAGAGGCGATGCCCGACATCGACCCGTCCGACGTCGCCGCGGCGGCGGGCCGCGCGGCTGACCGCATTGAGGAGGGCAACGTCGACATCGACAACGAAGTGTACCGCGCCTGGCGTGAGATGACGAACCTCCTCAACGTCTCGAACCCCGACTCGAGTACTCCGGGTGAGTTCGCCCGTGCAGCCATCGACGCCGGAATGGAACGAGACGACATAACGGACCTGACTCGTCTGTTCGAGCAGGTCCGATACGGGGGGCTCGACGTGACGGAGGAGCGCGAACAGTTCGCGGTCGATATCTTCCGGAACGTCGAAGAGCAGTACAGCGAGGAGCATGAGGACGATGGAGACGATGACGACGAACCCACGGATGGTGATAACTGATGGATCTTAACACAGCGATGCGGCGGCTGCTAGCCGTCCTCGGTATCGTGGTAGTTGGTGCGGGACTGTACTTCATCACGTCCCCGTCGACGGCGTTCGAGATTGGTCTGTACGCCGTCGGTATGGTCGCAGTGCTAGCGTTCGCATTCGGCGCCTGGGAGGTTCGGAATCGGCGGAATATCCGGCCTGTCCAGGCTGACACGCCCGATCCTGAGTACCCGCTTATGACGCCGACGCCCGGCGACGACATCGACGAGGTGCTCCGCCAGATGACCCAGTACAGGCAGGGGACGCTGGAAGCACGCGAGCAGATCCGGGACCGCCTCGGGAACGTGGCGCTGGCGGTCATCATGCATCGCGACGACTGCTCGCGTGCCGAGGCGATGCGGAAGCTCGAGGAAGGAGAGTGGACGGACAACGTGCAGGCGGCGTCCTTCTTCGGGGAGAATCGGGCGCTCCCTACACAGTCTCTGAGCGAGCGACTGTTCGGGAGTACGGGTGACTCACCGTATCAACAGTGGGTTCGGAACACGGTCGATGAGATCGTCAGACTGGCGAACCTCGACACTGATACCGAAGGTACTGACGAAAAGGAGAAAGAGGCGGAACCGGACTCGTTCGTCGAGACTCTCAAGCATCGCCTAAGCGGGGACAGTGACGACAGCAGCGGGGGCGACCGGTCGAGCTCGCGACTGACCCACGAACTTTACGACCGGATTCAGGACGGAGAGCTCGTTTCGAAATCCGTCACTCACTGGAATCTCCTGGAGACGAATCGAATGCGCGGCGTGAGCGCGTTCGCATTCCTCACGTTCGCTGTCGGCGCGTTCACTTTCCAGCCGGGGCTCCTGTTGGCGAGCGTCGTCGGTATTGGGTACACGATCTACGTCCGAGTCGCTTCGCCGCCGTCGGCAGCAGGTCTGACGGTCGAGCGCCACTTCGATGTCGCGAACCCCGACCCGGGTGAGGAGGTCGAAGTGATCGTAACTGTCGAGAATCAGGGTGGGAGCGTGCTTCCGGACGTGCGGATCATCGACGAGGTACCGGGGACCATGCGCATCGTCGAGGGGTCACCGCGAGTCGCGACCGCACTCCAGTCGGGCGACTCGGTCAGTTTCAAGTACCGACTCGTCGCTGAGCGGGGAGAACACTCTTGGCCGGTGCTCGCTCTCGCCCGCGACGTAAGCGGCACGTACGAGCGCGAGGCAACGCTGGACGCGGACGCGGAACTCGTCTGCACGCCGACGCTCCAGTCGGTGACCTCGATATCGCTACGCTCCCAGACATCGACCTACTCCGGGAACGTCTCGACTGACCAGGGCGGCTCTGGTCTGGAATTCTTCTCGGTCCGAGAGTACCGGCAGGGCGACCCGATGAAGCGCGTCGACTGGAAGCGCCACGCCCGCACCGGCGAGCTGACGACCATCAACTTCCGCGAAGAGAAGGCGGCATCGGTCGTCCTCCTATTCGATTCCCGACAGTCCGCGTTCGTCTCGTCAGGCCCAACCGAACCCCATGCTGTCGATCAGGCGATCAACGCGGCCACTGACCTGTTCCCGACGCTGTACGACGCGGGTAACCTCGTCGGTGTCGCCGCGTTCGACACAGTTCCGTGCTGGCTTTCGCCGAGTGCCGGCAGTGATCATCTGGAACGAGCACGCTTGCTGTTCGCGAACCATCCCGCGCTGTCGTCGGTCCCACCGGAGTACACCGACCACGAGAGCCGTTACGTCGACCCAATGACGCACGTTCGCCGACAGCTCCCGTCGAGCGCGCAGATTCTCCTGTTCACGCCGCTCAGTGATGACTATGCTGCTGAGGTCGCCCTGCGGCTGAACTCGTCGGGTCATCTGGTGACAATCATCAGTCCGGACCCGACGGCGAACAAGACGGTGGGCCAGCGCCTCGTCCGCGTCGAGCGGTCGATGCGCGTCGCACGGCTCCGTGAACGCGGTATCAGAGTAATTGACTGGAAACCGGATACGCAACTGCATCTCGAAATGGAACGAGCACAGAAGAGGTGGACGGCATGAGTACCAAGCGAAAAATAGTCGAACTCGACCGGTCTCCGACCAGCGTTAGCAGAGGAGTTTCGATCATCGCGGCGTTCGTCGCTGTCGCGACGAGCGCGCCGTTCTCCTTCATGGCGATGCCGTTCTCGTTCGGCGGCCTGGCGATGGTCGGGTACGGCCTGTTTGTCACCGAGACGCGGCGCTGGTTATCGATCGGCGTGGCGGGCATCTTCGCCGGCGTGCTGATAAGCGGCAGTTACGGTACTGCCGGGGAGTTGCTACTGCTGAGCCTCATCGGGACCATTGTCGCGTGGGATGTCGGTGAGAATGCGATCAGCCTCGGGGAACAGATCGGTAGTCAAACGCGTACCAGGCGGACCGAAGTCGTACACGCGTCAGCGAGCGCTCTGGTCGGAGTACTCGCTGGTGGCTTCGGATACCTCGCCTATCAGGTGAGCTCCAGCGGCTATCCGGCTGCGGCACTTGTGTTGCTGCTGGTCGGTGCGGTCGTCCTCCTGTGGACGATCCGCTCGTAACGCGCTAAGTGAGCGTCTTTTCGATGTGACTCTCTATCGGCACTAGTGGCCAGTACCGTACCCTATCGAACGGCAACCATTATAATATATGAACCACCTGTGGTAATTAGGACTTGATAATCCATGACACGCAGAGACTACTCGACCACTGATGCGACCAGCGGGAGCGGCGCGGAGACACCGACTCGGCGTCAATTCCTCGCCGCCGCGGGCGTGGCCGGTATCACCGGTTTCGCCGGGTGTGGTGGCGGTGGCAACGGTAACGGCGGCGGTGGCGGTGGATCGACGGGTACCATTGATGTCATCGTTCAGAGCCCCGGGTGGGACGGCCAGCAGGTAACAGAGTCGATCAACTCGAAGTTTGACGCCGAGATCAACATCGAACGGGTGACGACTCCGGACGTTGTCCCAGGCCTCCTGTCCGAATCTACTGGAACTCCGTCCACCGACGCTGGGGCCCCGTCCACCGATACCGGGAAAAAGCAGTACGACGTCGTCATGGCGCACAACTACCAGGGTCCGGGGTTGATCGAGAACGATCTACTGGCTCCGGTGAACGAGGGAGCGGTACCGAACTACTCCAACACGTTCGGGCGACTCCAGGAGATCACCGAGAGTCAGTTCGGCGACGGCGACGCGTTCTACGGCGTCCCGATCGCCTTCGACTGGCTCGGGTACGCGTACGACTCCCGAAAGATCCCGGAGCACGAGTCGAGCTGGTCGACACTGTTCTCGGACACTGTGGGTGATGTGGACCTCACCGAGCAAATTGTCTTCGAGGATACACCGTACCCCGTCGTTACCGCGGCCGCGCTCAACCTCGGCTTAGACAGCGTCTTCGAAGGGGCAGAGGCGACGATAAGCGACTCCCAGAAAGAAGAGATCTCGTCGCTCCTCACGGACAAGTCAGGTCTCGTCTCTCACTACGCAAACAACAATCTCTCGTATCTCGGCGACGACTTCCTGATCCATCAGGTCACTCGGGCGGAGATGACCGACGCGTGGCTCCGACCGGAGGGTGAAAACATCTGGGGGCATATCAACGACTGGATGAGCTGGGCAGTCCCCAAAGAGGGTGCGCCAACCACAATCGACACGATGGTCGTCCCAGCATCGTCCGAGAATAAGGAACTCGCCTGGCAGGTCGTCAACGAGTTCCTGAATCCCGAGAACGTAGTCCCTGCGGTCAATCTACAGAATGCACCGCCGAGCGCGAATCCCGAAGTGGGGGAACAACTGAAAGAAATCGACGGTGACGGCGGAGACGTTCTCCCCGTTTCGGACACGTCGGTTCTCGACCGTCTCGTTCCCGTCAAGCAGACAGCTAATCCGACGACGTGGGAAGAGCTCTACTACGCACCGCAGTACTGATGTCGCCCATTGGGGCTACGGCCGCCGCATAGAGCGTTTCTTTGTTGTGTCTCTCCAAGATTGGAGGTTCTGTCGATTCACTGACCACACCGATGTCTCCGAACCATCGCGTCGGTTCCAGCTAGCAGTGAGATGGTGAGACTGGCCTGTCGAGAAGATGATCGAGAACAGCCGGTTCAGTTTTGAGTGGTGCCCTCTACTGCCTCGCCGGGTTGCGGTTCTTCCAGTGGGGGACTCTGCCAGTAGTCGTGGTCGGGTTCCTGGCGGAAACACGCCACCTCGTGTCCGTCTTCGGTTTCAGTTCGGTCGGGGTCCTGTTGGGCACAGACCTCCCGAGCTTCGGGACACCGTGTCTGGAACGGGCACCCGCTCGGCGGGTCTGCCGGGTCAGGGACGTCGATCTGTCGGACCGGAGGGGCCTGGTTCGCCGTCTTTTCCGCGATATCGGGATTCAGTACCGGCGTCGACCAGAGCATCACCTTGGTATAGGGGTGCTGAGGGTTTTTCAGAATCTGATCGACGGAACCGATCTCAACCAGGTTACCCAGATACATGACACCGATGCGGCCGTCGGACTTCTCGGCAAGGTACCGCGCGTTCGCTAGGTCGTGCGAGATGAACACGTAGGAGGTGTCGACGAAGTCCTGCAGTTCCAGCAGGAGATCCATCATCTCGATACGCAGAGAGACGTCGAGCGCACTGACAGCCTCGTCAGCCAGGATGATGTCCGGTTCCATCAGCAGGGCCCGTCCAAGCGCAACGCGCTGTTGCTCGCCGCCACTCAGTTGGTGGGGGTACCGGGTCGCGTAATCGTGAGCGGGAGTCATGCCGACGCGCTCGAGGAGTTCGTTGATCTGTGACTCTCGCTCACCGGGCCCCATATCCGGATTCCATCGTTTTAGCGGCTCTGCGAGCGTGGATCTGACGGTGCGGTTGGGATTCAATGCACCTGCGGGGTCCTGGTGGATGATCTGTAGTGCCCGCCGGAGTTCAGAGCGTTCCTCCTCCGGGACTTCCCAGAAGTCCTCGCCTCGGAACTCGACGGTTCCGCCAGTCGGACGTTGGAGACCGATCGCCGTCTTCCCGAGTGTAGTCTTCCCACAGCCGCTCTCGCCGACGAGCGCGATCACGTCGTTCTCGTAAATGTCGAGCGAGACATCGTCGACAGCTCTGACCGCCTCTTCGCCGAGGACTCGCTGGAGAAGCCCTCCTTGCTTGAAGTGGACCTCGATATTCTTGAGCGAGAGGAGCGGCTCTTCCTCCCCTTCGGCTGCACGATCCGATTCGTCATTTCGGGACTCAGTAGTGCTTTCGCTCATTCGTCGTCACCCATGATGCCGGAGTGAAGCGTGTACGTGACCTCGTCTTGTGCTTGTTCCCAGTAGAAACACGCGGCTTCTTGGTCCGCGTTGGTCTCGATAAGCTCGGGCTCCTCGATCTCACAGCGTTCGTCAGCGATCGGACAGCGAGTGTGATACGAACACCCTGTCGGGATATTCACTGGGTCGGGACTCTCGCCTTCGATGGGGTGCATCTCCTCGAGCGGAGCGTCTAGGCTCGGGACCGATCGGAGGAGTGCCCGGGTGTAGGGGTGGGACGCTTCTTTGACGACTTGCGACGAAGGTCCGACTTCGACGATCTCGAAGGCGTACATGACTGCCAGCCTGTCGACGAATCCCGTGACCAGCGGGAGGTCGTGGGTGATGAAAATGACAGTCAGGTCGTGTTCCTCCTTTATTTTCGAGAGAAGACTGATGATCGACCGCTGCATCAGCAGATCGAGCGCCGCTGTCGGCTCGTCCATCACGAGCACTTCGGGTTCGAGGAGCAGTGAAAGAGCGATGAGCGCCCGCTGG
Source organism: Halosimplex pelagicum (assembly GCF_013415905.1). Taxonomy (GTDB): domain Archaea; phylum Halobacteriota; class Halobacteria; order Halobacteriales; family Haloarculaceae; genus Halosimplex; species Halosimplex pelagicum. The sequence continues at coordinate 2,117,440 of NZ_CP058909.1, forward strand.
GTCATCCCACCGGAAAGCTCGTGGGCGTAGGAGTCGAGGATCCGCTCCGGGTCCAAGTACAGCTCCTTGAGCAGGTCGCGGGCGTGCTCCATCCGTTCGTCGACGTCTCTGTTGTGCGCCCTGGCTGTCTCCGCGAAGTGGGCGCCGATCTTCATCGTGGGGTTGAACGAATTCATCGCACCCTGGAAACACATCGAGATCTCCTCCCATCGGAGCTCGTCTAGTTCGTCGTCCGGGAGGTCGACCAGATCGACCGCCTCACCGTTTTCAGGGCGGTAGATCACCTGTCCCGTTAAGAGGCCAGGCTCGACGATGGCATCTAACATGGCGGACGCGAACATCGACTTCCCACAGCCGCTCTCGCCAACCACCCCGAGGATCTCCTCTCGCTGGATGTTTAACGAGACATCGTTCATGACTCGAGATCGACCACGATCCATGTCGAACTCCACGCTTGCGTCCCGGACCTCGATGATAGCATCTTCCTCGGGTCGGTCGGAGCGCGGCGAGTTATCACTTCTTATTGACATTCATGACCCTCCGTATGGTCTGACGTAGCATTCGTTCGATGTAACGGTTTATAAAGTTAGTGTAAGTAATACGCGCATATTGCTCTCGAAATCAGTCCCCGTTTCCTCAGCTAGCCCAATCGATGGTGAGCAATTCCCGTTGTACTGAGAATAGTCCCGATCGCCCGAACGTCTTACCACCGAGGTTTGTTCGGGAGCCAGTCGCTGCGGCCGACATCGGCCATCCCGTCCGCGTACTCGGCAGCCATGGAATCGACAGTTGAGTAGCCGAGGGTCTCCGATTCCGAATACCGTTCGTGGAGGCGGTCAACACTGTCCATGTCGAGGTCAACACCGAGTCCGGGCTCGTCGGAAACCTCGATCGCGCCGTCTTCGAACTCGATCGGCGCGTCTTGGATGACATCGTCGGCCATCCAGGGGTAGTGGGTGTCACAGGCGTACCGGACGGTCGGCATCGCTGCTGCGGACTGCGCCATCGCGGCCATACTCACACCTAGATGTGAGTTCGAGTGCATACCAACGCCCAGATCGAACGTGCGAGCGACGTGGTCGAGTCGGAGGTTGCCAGTCAAGCCGCCCCAGTAGTGGTGGTCACTCAGGATCACGTCCACCGCGTCAGTGTCGACTGCCGGCGCAATCTCGTCGAATTCGGTCACGAACATATTGGTCGCCACGGGGTAGTCGACCTGTCGCTTGAGACGGGCGTGAGCGTTCATCGACGGAACGGGGTCCTCGAGGAACTGCACCGTCGCCTCCATTTCTCGGAGTCGTCGTGCGATTTCTATCGATGTCTCGACGCTCCAAGCGCCATTTGGGTCAATTCGAAGCGGCGTTTCCCGGCCGAATTCATCACTCAGTAGCTTTAGGGTGCGCAGTTCGCGGTCAGGTTCGAGGACGCCCCCCTTCAGCTTCAGCACCTCGAATCCGTGTCGGTCGACGAACTCCCTAGCTTCTTCGACGAGCGCCTCGGGAGAGAGCACTTCCTGGGGAGCTATCGCCGCGGTCTCTGGGTCTGAGTCCGCGTACTTGTAAAACAGATAGGCGGAGAACTCGACTTCGTCCCGGACTTTTCCACCGAGAAGTGAGTGAACTGGCTGCCCAGTCGCTTTCCCGACTATATCCAGTAGTGCTGTCTCGATGGCCCCGTAGACCATGTTATCCTGCAATCGGAAGGCAAGCGGCCGTCGCTCGTACGGATTCATCCCAACGACCATTTCTTTGGCCCGTTCGAGTCCGTCGATAACCTGGTCGTCACCGTATGTCTCGCCCACGCCAACCGTCCCGTCTTCAGTCACCAACCGGACAATCGTCCGGGCGGCAAGCTCTGAATGCGCCCCCCAAGAGTTCCGCAATGGTGGCTCTCGATGTGCGACAGGGATGACCTCCATATCGGTAATTCGCATAGTGGTCCCATCTATTCCCTGAGTATTATATTTATGGCCTCGATTAGACAGTAAATCAACTTATATACATCCATTCATAAAATTTATATACTACTGTATGAAAAGTCCACAAGATGGATTACAGAGATATCAAACAGCGGCTTCAGGGAGTTGCATTCACGACTGCCACTCCTTTCAGTGAAGACGGAAAAGACGTGCTACACGACGAGCTCTCCGACAATCTCCACAGGATCGAGGATGCAGGCGGGAGCATTTTTATTCCCTGCGGGAACACCGGAGAATACTATTCCCTCTCGACCAGCGAGCGAATAGATATCGTGGGTACGCACGTCGAAGCGACCGGTGATGATGCCACTATCGTCGCGGGTGCCGGCGGGAGTACGAAGACAGCAAAGTACCTCATCTCGGAGTACGAGGACCTCGGTGTCGACGCGGCGATGGTCATGTACCCTCGCCATACATACATCCACGAGCAGGGACTGATCGAATACTTCCGCGAACTCGCAGATAGTACCGACCTGGGTCTCGTCATCTACAAGCGCGGAGAGACGATCCCGCGTCGCGTGATCTCGGAGCTCTCCACCGTTGAGAACATTGTCGGTGTGAAGTACGCGGTGAACGACATCAACGATTTCTCGCAGACGGTTTCCGAGTCTCCAGGAGATCTCGTCTGGCTAAATGGTATCGCCGAACGGTACACCCCGTCGTTCTGTCTTGAGGGTGCTGAAGGGAACACGACTGGCATCGGGAACTTCATCCCCGAAGCAGTGCTCGCCCTTCAGGAGGCGGTCGAGGCCGAAAACTGGGAGCGCGTACGAGAGATCCGCGACGCCCTTCGGCCGCTCGAGGACCTGCGCGAGGAGACTGGACCTAACAACTCGCTCGCCAACGCGAACAACGTGCCCGCCGTGAAATACGGGATGGAACTCGCCGGGCTCTACGGCGGTCCGGTCAGGAAGCCGCTGGTTGAACTGTCTGAAGAAGACCGACAGCGCGTTGAAGAGTACTACCAGCAGGTTCAGGACACGACGCTGTAGTGGTACACGGAGGCCACCCCGTCGCGTCCGGCCCATAGCGACACCAGTAGCGCTGCTCCACTATCCATCTGTTCACTGAATTTCAGACCTTATGAGTTCTCTTCGTTGATCTCTGCAGAGATCAATATTAGTTGATGAATTATCGAATGTTCGGGGTCAAAAGGTGTTGGCAAATACCGTATCAGGGGAGTCATCTCTGGCTGGTTGTTCCGGCGCCGTTGATACCACTGATACTCGACCGCCCACTGACGGGCCCCCTTTCGACTGATCGCCGATGTCTACGGTAGATCCGAATTCGACGGCGATCGCCGATCCAATGCCAAACCAGTCGCGGACGTATTAGGTGGACTTCACCGGTGAGATGTAGGTGAGAACGGATAGACGGCCCGAACTGGCGGTCGTTCTTAGCCAACTGATCTACCGGTTTGTCTTGCTCGTCGCTACCTCGATCTCAACTGGCCGTTAAGACGGTCGTGTTTGGGCGATCAGATCATGATTCGATCGGTAAGCTCTGTCAGTCTGGAAGTGAGATATCGAATATCGTTTTATACCGATCCGGATCAACCCTTCGACGAGATGAATGAGAACCAGCTAGGTTTTTCATCGAATCAAGTTGTCGAGGAGGTCGCTACTGAAACTGACCAAGAGGAACTCGCCCTTCCGCAGCTGTACGACGTGATCGATCCGGAGGCACTCGAGTCCCTTGTCAACTCAGTCGATCCGGCCATGACACCGCTACGGGTGACGTTCGAGTACGCAGGAAAACAGTTGATAGTCACTGCAGATGGAACCGTCCGCGTCGGCGGTTGGAGATCTCAACTGAATGCAGTCCGGTCGTAACGATAGACGCGACTCGAAAGAGACGAAGAACAGTTCCGTGGGGGTGGTCGACGTGTTTGAACAATATGCTGCTAGCCACAGGACTTAATAGGACGTTTACGAACGCCACAGATGGAATCAATGGATATCCTCGTCACACTACCTGACCGAACCCGTGGAATTCAGACGTTCTTCTCCGATGAACAGATGAATCAACTGGAGGGGTTCGGATCCGTAGACTGGAACGAAACTGAATCGAACTTCGAACCGAACGAGCTCGCGGCCCGCCTCGAAGGGGTCGATGTCTGTGTGACAGGGTGGGGGTCGCCTCGTATCGACCGCGAGATCCTCGAGTCGATCGACGACCTCCAGCTGGAGTTGGTGACGCACATCGGTGGAAGCGTCGCGTCAGTCGTGAGCGACTACGTCTACGACAGCGACATCGCGGTCTGCAGCGCGAACGACGTGATGGCGAAGTTCGTCGGCGAGTACCTCCTCGCTGCAACGCTAACAAGACTTCGAGATTTCCCGCGCTTCGACGCAGATATGAAGGCTGGAAAGTGGAATCGAGACAACGAACGCGTCGACACGCTGTTCGACAAAACGGTTGGGTTCGTGGGTCTGGGGTCCATCGGCGAACACTTTCTGGAGCACCTCCGGAGCTTCGATGTCGACGTCCTCGTCTACGACCCCTACATCACCGAAGATCGACTTTCGGATTGGACGTTCGCTGAACTGGCCGATCTCGACGAGACGCTAAGTCGCTCGAATGTCGTGTCGATCCACGCCTCGAAAACCGAAGAGACGATCCACCTGATGGATGAGCAGCGACTGGGGCAGTTGTCGGACGGGTGTCTGTTCATCAACGCGGCGCGAGGGGCGATAGTCGACACGGAGGCGTTGATCGACGAACTCCGGACGGACCGTATCTCGGCAGTTCTGGACGTGTACGAGCACAAGACGCTTGATGCAGACAGTGAACTTCGCGACATGGACAACGTGGTCCTGACGCCCCACATGGCAGGGTCAGCGATCAGACAGCCGTTTACAGCTGCGATGATTGATGAGATCGAGCGGTTCAGCCGCGACACCGCGCTTCAGCACAAGATCCCTCATGAACAGTTCGAACTGATGACGAAGCCGTGGATCCACGCCGACGAATCGTGAGGGGGAGCTGATAAAACAAGAAGCCGCCAGAAGGAAGCTGCAACCGGTTCCCGAAGATATAAGCAACGGCAGTGAACAGGGGAAGACATGCCTTCGGACAGAGACGGTCGTCCCAACAGCGATAGTACAGCGGGCACTGCGGTCGGTGATTCCGTGCTGTTCTCCAACCGTGGCGCACGCCACGCGGTCACCGGGAATCACGGCAAACAGGCCGAGTACGTCGAAGATGAGGATACGACCTTCGTTGTCCTTCGAGGAGATCTCGGACAGCAATACGCGTTGACTTACGACCACGAGGCCGGCGAGCGGTCGCCCCACTATCGGATCGACGAAGATCACATGGCGGACGACCGCCACGCCACTCCGGCGATGGCGATCGACGATGACGGGATCATCCACGTCTTCTACAGCTCACACAACAGCTACCACTACTACGCCCGCAGCGAGAATCCCTACGATATCAGTTCCTGGGACCGCAGGGGGCAGATGACCGACATCCCAGAGGGTACGTACCCGATCCCGCTGGTCTACGACAACGATGTCTACGTCCTCTACCGGACCGGCGGCTACGCCGACGGCACCAGCTCTCACGGTGACACCTACCCTGTCCACGAGTTCGCGACCATCGTCCGCTCGACCGACGCCGGTGACACCTGGGAGGACATCGGTCCGGTGCTGGACGTGACCGAACACCCCGAAGACGACTCGGACGCGTACATCACGGACTTCGACGAGCGCAACGGGAAGTTCCACATCTCGTGGTTCGTCGCCAACGGCGACAACCACGACGACTACCACTCCGACGCCTACCACGCCTACTACGACCCGGAGACGGGCAAGATGTACGACCTCGCCGGCAACAGCTACGGCGACACGGTCGCGTGGAGTCAGCGCGACGAGGGCCACGTCAGGGTGTATGATGGCGAGTACGTCACCCCGGTTAAACACGCCCTCGGCGAGGACCAGACCCACGTCGTCTTCGGTGCCGAACATCCCGATCGCGGCGACGGCCAGTACTTCCTCGCCACGTGGAACGACGGCTGGGACCTCGAAGAGATCCCAGACGCGACGCACAACTACAAGTGGAAGAAGTGCGACGCGCGGATCTCCGACGACGGCTACGTTGAGGCACACCTGATCACCGACGACGACGGTGTCTTGCACCTCGAGAACGGTCGGCGCCACAGCGTCGGGAACTACGACGTCTTCGTCAAGGACGACGACGGCAAGTGGGACACCCGCCGCCTGGTCGAGCGCTACTACCACGAGGGCGTCTCCGTCGTCCGCGAAGGCGCCGAGAACATCGCCGTTGTCCGTAACGGCCCCGACGAGTTCGCGGCGCTCGGTGCAGAATACATCCCGATGGACGACTCGCGCCAGCGCCCGATGGCCCGCGTGTGGGCCGTCGGCGACATTGACATCAGCCCGGCGCTGCAGTATATCAATGACCAGCCTAAGACGGTCGCCCAGCGCCACCGTTTCTCCGAGGACCCGACCCAGTTCAACCACGGCACCGGCGACGACGGCTGGATCCAGCTTCTAGAGTTTGCCGGCGCGGGCTACAGCAGCATGTTCGGCCTCGGTGTCGACGCCCCCGAACGCGCGCTGCACCTGCTCGGACATGAAGACTGGACCGACAGCGTGTCGCTGTCAGTGCGTAATGAGGCTGAGAACGTCATCGAGGCACACAGTGACGGCACGGCTCGCCTCGGGAACAACGGGCTCGTCTACCCCAAGAAAGATGTCGCCGAGGGCGGCTACGTCGGCGTCCAGGACGGCGAAATCGTCCAGAACGATGTTGACGCGAACGACAACCCCGAGGGCCTCTGGCGCTGGGACGCCGATGGCGACCAGTGGAAGCTCGAACGCGACCCCACCACGACCGTCTCGCCGGAGTAACGGGAACCGACGCTCGGTAGCCCCCATCCATCGCGGGTTGATGATCGTTCGGCCGATGCATTCTTTCAATTGAGGAATTCGTGTCTGTTCGATTCTGACGGACGCTGTTAAACTCGATTTCCCTGCTTCACGTTGATGGCTCCACTGTTGGCCGATAGTCCGTTGAATCTGATGCTGGCAGGTAGGATGTTCTATTGTCTATGCTGTCACCAACGGCCCTACAATGGTGTTCACCGAATAACGTTCGCTCGCGTAAAGCAGGGGTTTCGGAAACATGAGATGAGGGTGGAAATTATCCTCGAAGATAGATGATTCCCGCTAGCGCCAGGAGGACAGTGCCGAGGATAAGTGGCGAGAGAATGAATAATTTGTATTGTAGCGGGCACGGAACACACGTTCCCCACATCGGATACGGGCCGAATAGTGAGCTATGGAGTGAATATAGCGTGAAAGTGATGAAGCACGCACCTACGACTACCAACAGCAGTATTAAACGGGTCCGTATTGGCCTTCTTTTCGACGTGAAAGGCAGAAATGACATCATCGGTCTTATCCTGTAGTTTGAGATGTGAATTTACTCTGCTCTTGGATAGAGGATTGTTAGTCCGTTCGCAGCAGTAGCTAGAAGTCACAGCGGGCAGGTGTGGTGCGAACACGTAACCCTACTTCAGAGCGGTTCAGCTTCACCAACGCGTCTGCCGTAAGCCCGGAGAGGAAGCACTCAAAACGACCCTCGAAACCGCGCTATGACGCCACCAACAATCGCATACCGATGAGCGTACGTATTGAGATATCCGGGCCATACGCGATCGGAAACCGCTGTTTCGTGGTCCCGGCCTCCTGTTCTGCGGCCAGGAGACTACTAACTGGACACTATTGTTGACTTATTTCCAATAAACTTATATACTATCCCTTAGTGCCACATTACTCATGAGGAAGCGAGAACTGTTAGCTAGCATTGCAGCAGGTATGACGGCGCTGGCGGGCTGTCCTTCAGGCGGCAGCGACACGGCAACTCCAGCAGACGACTCGACGCCCACACCCGACGAGTCCACACCAACATCCACACCGACGGACTCGCCGACGCCCACGTCCACGCCGACGGACTCGCCGACGCCCACGTCCACGCCGACGCCGACATCCACACCGACATCGACCCCGATCACTGGTCAGATGCTCTGGGTCGAAGCGGAGTCGCTAGCCGGTCAGAACAACGCGGAGCCGTTCACGGTCGTGGAGAACTCCACCGCATCGAACGGAGAGTACCTCACCACGCCGGAGGGCATGGACAGCCGTACTGATTCCCCGCCCGAAGAGGGGCGCGTCTCCTTCGAGGTCGAACTCGAGAACAGCGGCGAGCACAAGATCATGGGCCGTATCTCTGCCCTGAGTGGGAGCAACGACTCACTGTGGATTCGGATCGACGACCGGGAGTGGCAGCAGTGGCACTACGACCTGGACTCATTCGTTTCGAGCTTCGGGATGGGGTGGGCATGGGACAACGCCCTCGACAACGAGTTCGAAGCCGAAGCTGGCACCCACACCTTCACTATCGCCTGGCGTGAACCTCAGGCGAATCTCGATAAACTGCTGATCACTGACGCCATGGACTACGAGCCCGAGGGTACCGGCGGCGAGGAGAACGTCGAAGTCAGCGGTGGCGGTGACAGTAGTACCAGCACCGGCACCAGCACTGGCACCAGCACCGGCACTGGTACTGCTTCGGGCGAGTAACACGACGAGACACGCCCCCCACGGGCGAACAAGGTCTCCAGCTGGGTGTGTCCGGGAGTGCCGTCGAAGGAATGGCTCAGGTGCAGTCGACCTGTTATCGCTAGGAGTCTCGTTGAGTATGACAGCGGCTTCGAGGAGTTCACTGACTGTGAACCGATCGCGAGTCACCGCGATCTACCCGGAGGAAGTTCCCGCCCAGCGCTGTCTCTGCTCCTGAGGTACAACGACAAATCACGGCGCTTGCGGTGTGAAAAACAACAATATTTATTAACCACCTCGCCTGTTTCGGGGTATATGAGAAAGCGAGAGGTGTTAGCTAGCATTGCAGCTGGAATGTCCGCGCTGGCCGGTTGTCCGGGATCGAGCGGAAATAACACTGACGCGCCGGCTGACGACCCGTCTCCCACACCCGACGAGTCGACGCCGACCGAGACACCGACCGATTCACCGACCGATTCACCGACCGATTCACCGACCGCAACGCCGACGGATTCACCGACACCCGAGCCCACGCCGGAGAGTCCTCGGACCTACTATGTGGACCCCGACGGGTCGGACTCAGCCACTGGTGTCGAGAACAACCCGTTAGCGACGATCCAGGAGGGCCTCGACAGAGCAATCGCAGGCGATACGGTCCACGTACGCTCCGGAACGTATCTTGAAAATCTCACAACTGTCCGGGACGGCCGGGCAGGTAACCCGATCACGATCACTGGTCCGCCCGACGCGGTATTCTCGGGCGGCGGTAATTCTCGAAGCTTCGAGATTAACCACAGTCACATCCATATCCGGGGGATGACGTTCGACGGGTTCCACGACAAGGATAACCCGGACGACTGGCGGTCCTACCGGGACAAGATGATCTACGCCCAGCCGACTAGCCCGGAGTACCTGACGGGGCTGGTCATCAAACCACACGGCGTGGGCAACACGTACGGCGAAGCTATCCGGATCGCGATGACGGAGGACTCGGAGATCGGCGAGTTCGAACTGATCGCACCGACCGGCCGGGAACACTACGGCCCCGGCGACGCGGACGGGTCCAACGGAGAGGTCGTATACATCGGCACGTCACCGACCCAGATCGACGAGGAACCGCACAACGGGAACGTTGACCGGTCGAACAACATCCACGTTCACCATATCGACAACAGCGACGGCCACGTCCACTCCGAGCTTGTCAACACGAAAGAGGGGACGCACGATATCCTCATCGAGTACTGCACTGACAGGGGTGCGGAGTACCTGTACGGGGCGCCGATGAACATCCAGGGGACGAAGACGACGGTCCGGTTCTGCAAGCTGAACAAAAACAAGAGTTCGGGCGTGCGTCTAGGTTGGTCGACCGCTCACGAGGACGCCCCTGACGCGGGAACGAACAACTCCGTCTACTATAACGAGATCATGAACAACATGGCGAAAGCGATCAACCTTCCCAAGGACAACGCGGGACCGGAGACGCAAGCGACGATCTGCGGGAACGAGACCAACGGTCGGACGAACGGGTCGCCCAGCACGAACTGTTCGGACGATATCCCGACTAGCGAGACGTGGGGCGTTGCTGGCAGTTCCGCCGGGAACTGAAACGCGCGGACTGGCGGTCAGTTCGCTCCCGCACTGCCGGGGCCAGCCGGATAGCGTGTCTCCGGAGTCCCTGCGGGCCTCGTGGCACTAGCTGTCGGCCACCGTGTGCTTCGAGGCACAGCGGTCTTTCATCAGATGAGCTCATGCAGTCTGTTGCTGTCTGACGCTGAGTTCACTCACTCGAAAGATGTGTGGACGTACACGTTCGGGCCCGATTCCCCGGACGGAAGGCCGAGTGCCCCGGGACGGGTCACGGTGTGAGTGTTCGCCCCTTCGCTTTCACTCCTGTTCGTAGCCCATCCGTTCGCGGGCGCCGTCCCAGCCCGACACGCGGACGGGCGTGTACGGCTCCTCCAGATAGGCCACGTCGTCCTCAGAGAGGTCGATGTCTAGCGCCGCGACGGCCTGTTCGAGATGCTCGACGCTGGTCACGCCGAGGATGGGCGCGTCGACCCAGTCGTTCTGGAAGAGCCATGCCAGCGCAACCTGGGCCATCGTAACGCCTTTCTCCTCGGCCAGTTCCTCCACACGCCTGTTTATTTCGGGGTTATTCCCCTCGCGGATGGGGTGAGGGTTGTCCTGGAGGCCAGCACCGCGATCGGTGCTGGTCCACTCCTCGTCGGGCCGGGTGAGATAGCCGTGTTCGAGGGGACTCCACGGCATGACGCCGACGTTCTCCTTCTCGCAGTAGGGCAGGAGTTCGCGCTCGCGCTCGCGGTAGACGAGGTTATAGAACGGCTGCATCGTCCGGAACGGCTCGAACCCCAGCCGCTCACTGACCCGGTGGGTCTCGATGAACTGGTGGGCCCACATCGACGAGGCGCCGATATATCGAACGTCTCCGCGGGAAACAGCATCGTCCAGCGTGCGCAGAGTCACATCGACTGGCGTCGAGTCATCCCAGCGGTGGATCTGGTAAAGGTCGATGGTGTCGAGGCCGAGACGGTCTAGACTGTTCCGCAACTGCTCGTCGAGCGCCTTCCGCGAGAGGCCGGTCGCGTTACCGTGGTCCTGACCCGAGCCCCACCGGCCCTTGGTAGCGACGACGAACTGATCGGGGTCGTACTCCGAGAGCGCATCACCGAGAACCGTCTCACTCTCGCCGTTCTGGTAGGTGTTTGCGGTGTCGAAGAACGTGACGCCGAGGTCGATGGCTCGCTCGACAATCTCGCGGCTCTGGTCGCGGTCGATGCGCCAGCCCTCGCCGTCCTCGCTGAAGCTCATGCAACCGAGGCAGATCTTGCTGACTTCCATCCCGGTGCTACCGAATGTAGTGTACTCCATGTTGGGAGCATCTCTGGGAGGTGAATTAATTGTTGTGCCCTATCGAATCAGCGGCGGCGCAGCGGCCACTCGTGAGCGGGTCCTCAAGGTCGTAGACAGTGGCGGTGAGTCCGAGTCCGCAAGACTGGCTACTGAATCACGCTGATTCGGTCTCCTGGCCTGTCCGAACGAGTTCGATCTACTGTTCGGAGCCCGTGCTGCCCCACTGCCACCCGGTCGCTTCGAGCTGTTTGTCTCTGACGCGTTCGAGCCTGCCGGCGAAGGCGTCAGCCGAGTACGACGGATGCAACTCGGCGAGGTCACACATCCGTTCAAGGACATCGACCGCCTTATCGTAGTGGGCCTCGGCAGCATCATCGTCCGCAGTGTCGTCACCACGATCTTCTTCGGCCGCTGCTAGCGCGTCGAGCTGCTCGATGAGTGCGGCCGTTACCCAGACCAATTGGAACTCGAGGGCTGCCTCGGTGACGCCTCGCTGTCCGTTCCATCCCGCTGCCACGGCCCCACGGTACCGGTCGAATGCCGACTGCCAGGCCTCAGTAGCAGTCTCCGGGTTCGTGGCAGCCTGTGCGCGGTCGCATTCGGCGGCCGCCTCAGCGAGGAACTCGTCGCCGAGAGTGCGTGCGCGGTCCTCACAAACCGCGAACCGGTCAGCCAACGTCTCCCGGTCGTCCAGGCCGTCGAGCGTCTCCGAGACCTGTTCGAGCGTGTCTACCGTCTCAACGTATGATTCACAGGCGGTCCGGTACTCGTCCGCTTCCAGGGCCTCTGTCGCCACCGAGAGCGCCTCCTCGGCCCGATCGAGGCCGTCCCTGATGGTCTGTCCCATGGAGTCCGTCCGTGCCGCCTCGAATTCGTCCTCAACCGTCTCGATGTACGGCGTCATCGCGCCAGTCGACTCGTCCTCGACGTCGTCGACGACTGAACGGGCCTCAGAGATCTGCTTTCGCGCACAGGTCACGTCGTAGCTACTGACGGTCGCGGCTGATTCGATCTTTTCGACCGCGTCTCGCGCGTTCGAGAGATACATCGAGAGCGTCTGCCAGTGCGAGGCCATCCGTTCGACGAACTCGACGACCGCCCCGGGATCGCCGTCCGAGGGGCTGAAGCTGACCGACTCGTTGCCGGCCTCGACGGTCAGCGTCTTCGAGAGGAGTCGGCCGTCAAGGCGACACTCCACGACGATTTCGTAGACGATATCGACATCCGGTTCCGAGGGCTGGTCGCCGAGAAAGACTAGGATGCGGCGATCCGTGGCCAGCAGGTAGGCGAGCTGGTCGCCCGTCGGCTCGCTCGTTATCGTCCGTCCGTCCACGGTGTGCTCGAATCCCTCCGGACTCGCTAGCGCGTACCGCGGTTGTTCCGCTGCCGAGAGGAACGGCGGTCGTTCATCCCCGTGCCAGTCCCCTGGTCCCAGAGGTCGGCCTGCACCCGAACCATCGTGATGAGACATATGACCCGAATGAACAACTACCCTCCTAATTATAAATAACATTGAGAATGATTCGAATAGTTTCAGGTGGACAGTTCGGCCCGCATCTCACCAGGCCGAGGTAGTCATCGATCGGTTGGCAAGGGGGTTACCGGTCAAACGGTGATTTACGAAAGTGAATACGACGAAAACACCGGCGAGAACCTAGACATCAACTGCTTCGTCGATTCACTCGGGCTTTCAACGGTAACCCCACCAATGGGCTCACCTCTGGAATATCGCTTGATCACAAGTCACTGTCTGTGAATGAGGTCAGTGCCCGCGATCGCGTTCAGCGGCCGAAGTCGACACATGACAGGCAGATAATGTGGTATACTATACCAATTTTGTAATAATGATTATAGATACATACATTTATTATAGTGTATACCAGTTATGCATTTGTGGTAGACATGAACCGACGATCAGTACTACGAGGTATTGGCATGGCAGGCACAGTCGGAGCGCTGGCTTCGGTCGGTGCGGTAAGCGCGACTGAACGAGCTGCTGCGGCCGACTATACCGTTAGCCCATCGGACTCGATCCAGAGCGCAATCGACCAGGCGCAGGCGGGCGATACCATATACGTCGAGCCCGGCACCTACGAGGAGAACCTCGAGACCGTCCGGAGCGGCGATCCTGGTGCCCCCATCGAGATCACTGGCCCGGCGGACGCGGTGTACGTGGGTGGCGGCGACGCCCGGAGCTTCGAGATCATGCACAGTCACATTCACGTGACCGGGCTGACCTTGGACGGGCTCCATGACCCGGACAACCCGGGCGCTCTGAGTTCCTACCGGGACAAGATGATCTACGCCGAGCCCAACAGTTCGACGTACCTAGAAGACTTGGTTATCTCACCGCACGGAGCTGGTAACACCTTCGGTGAGTGTATCCGTCTCTCGATGACCAGAGACTCCGAAGTCGGCGATTTCGAGGTGATCGGTGCGACCGGCCGGGAACACTACGGACCTGGCAGCGTGGACGGGTCGAACGGCGAAGTCGTCTATCTCGGCACGTCGCCGTCGCAGATTGACGAATCGCCCCACAACGGGAACGTCGACGAGACGCGCAACATCTACGTCCACCACATCGACAACAGCGCCGGGCACGCCCACTCCGAGCTTGTCAACACGAAAGAGGGGACACGCAACATACTAGTTGAGTACTGCACCGACAGGAACGCGGTTTACCCCGAAGGCGGCGAGATGAACATCCAGGGCCAGGAGACAGTCGTCCGGTACTGCGACCTCCAGGATGGCGACGGTGCTGCCGTCCGCCTGGGGTGGTCGACTTCCGACGAGGACGCTCCCGACGCGGGGACAATGAATTCGGTGTACTACAACACGCTGCGGAACAACGACGGCGCCGCGATCAAGCTCCCAAAGTCGAACGCCGGGGCCAGCGAACAAGACCACCTCTGTGGAAACGACTGGAACGGGAGCACCGACGACACGCCGGGTTCGAGCTGCGCGAGCGACCTCCCGACGAGTAGCGAATGGGGCGCCGACGGTGGCGATGACGACGGTGGCGGCGGTAGCGGAGGGGAAACCCTCATCGAGGCCGAGTCAGCCGATGGGCAGTCGGGCTTCTCGCCGTTCACGACTGGGAGCGACTCGGACGCCTCCGGCGGCGAGTACATCTATGTCCCCGAAAACAACGGCAGCTCGACCGGGAGCGTCCCATCGAACGGTCGCGCGGAGTACACCTTCTCCGTCGACGAATCGACGGACTACTCCATCTGGGCGCGCATCAGGGCGCCGGACAACAGTTCGGACTCGATGTACGTTTCCATCGACGGTGGTTCGTTCACCACCTGGCACTGGGACGTCGACACGTATGGCGACGGCAGCTGGAACTGGGACGATGTCTTCGACGGCAGCACGCAATCGCTGTCTTCGGGCAGTCACACCATCGAGGTCGCCTATCGCGAGGACGGCGCCGAACTCGACCGGCTCTACGTGACCTCAGACACCGGCTCCCAGCCGTAAGTCGGCGACATCGACCCGCGATCACAGTCACAGTCCGTACCCCTTTTTTCGACAGCGACGGTTGGTTTAATGTGGACCCTCTGGATACCAGACACAGTTTCGAAGAGTTCGTCGCGGACTCCTTCGATTACGACTGCGACGCGATCGCGTTCGAGAACCTGAGAGGGATTCGTGAGCGAGTAGCGTGGGGTAGTTCACCAGCAACTCTCGTCCTCAACGATCTCTTCCCAGGAGCGTCTACAGTATCGAGGATATGGGTCAATCATCTCCGCTCACTGGTTTACTGTTCATATCCGCCTGCGAGTTCCAGAGCGTAGCGTAGGTCCCACCGGTGGTGAGCAACGACGTATGGCATCCCGTCTCGATGATTTTCCCGTCTTCCATGACGACGATACGGTCGGCATCTTGGATCGTCGAGAGGCGGTGAGCGATGATGAACGCAGTCCGGTCCTCAACGAGGCGGTCGAGGTTCTTTTGAATGATCTCTTCGGTCTCAGTGTCGACATCGGAGGTCGCCTCGTCGAGGACAATGATCGCAGGGTCGTTGAGTAGCGCGCGAGCGATCGAGATACGCTGGCGCTGGCCCCCGGAGAGTTTTACCCCACGTTCGCCGACCTGCGTTCTGAATCCGTCGGGCAGGTCCTGAATAAACGTCTTGGCCCCCGCTGCTTCGGCGGCCTCCCGGATCTTCTGGTCGGCCCGCTCCGGAACGGTATCGTCTTCGGAATCATACAGGGCCCGGAAGATTTCGCGGTCACCGTATGCGATGTTCTCGTATATCGTTCCGGAGAACATGTATGGATTCTGCTCGACAACGCTGATTTCGTCACGCAGCGTCTGGAGTTCGTACTCGCGAACGTCGACTCCGTCGACACTGACCGACCCCTCATCCACGTCGTAGAAGCGCGAAATTAGTTTCAGGAGCGTGGACTTGCCGGAACCGCTGGTTCCTGCGAGTCCGATAGTCGCACCTGCTGGAACGTCAAGGTCGACACCGTCGAGGATTAGCTCATCGTAGCTTTCGTAGCGGAACTCGACACTGTCGAAGGTGACATCGCCGTCGATACTATCAGGATCGTAAGCGCCGTCGGGCGAAGTGATCGTCGGGTCGTGCCCGAGAATCCCAAAGACACGTTCAGCACTGGACTGTGCCTTCTGGTACCTGTTCGCGGTCTTGCCGATCCGGGTCATCGGTCCGTCGAGTCGACGCATGAGCATGAAGAAGACTGCGAACGCTCCCGCAGAGAGGCCACCTGCGATAGCACTCTGCCCACCGAACAGGAGAATGAGAACGAACGTGACGCCAATGATCACCCGTAGCGAAGAGAAAAACATGCGACGGACAGTGATCGCCTCGATCTTCTCATCGCGGTAGACTTCGCTCTGGTCACTAACGCGATCGGACTCGATATCGTATCGGTCGAACGACTTGATGACGGGCGCGCCACCGAGGTTATTCGAGAGCCGGGTGTTGAGTCGCGCAACCATCTCTCGAATGTGTTTGTACTTGGGTTCGATCCAGACAATGAACTTCGCGGTGACGAGTGCAAGCACCGGCATTGGAGCCAGGGCGATCGGTGCCAGACCAGGAGCAAGGTAGAACATATAAGCGCCGACAGCCGTGAACATCACGATCGCGCGAACGATCATCCGGATCTCCCCGTTGAAGAAGTTCTCCAGACGGTTGATGTCGGAGTTGATTACCGACATCATCGCCCCCGTCTGGTGATTGTTGAAGAATCCCAGCGATTGTCGTTGCATGTGGTCGTAGGTGTCCTGGCGCAGATCGTGTTGGATCATCTGGGCGGTCGTCTTGAACAGATAGCGGGTGGCAAACTGCGCCAGCGCTTGCAAGACGTACGCGCCAGCGGCGAGGAAACAGAGCCTGTACAACAGGTCAAGGCGGACGCTCGCGGGGGCACCAGCGATCGATTCACTCGTCAAAAGCCCGAGGTCGGCGAGGATGCCCGGCTCTCCAGTTTGAGTGATAACACGGTCGATGGCTGCGGCAATGATGAATACTGGGAGTAACCGAGCTACACGCATAATGACTGCCGCCACGATACCAGCGCTGAGTCGCTTCCAGTAGGGGCGGGCGTATTCCCACAGGTTCAGCATGGGATGGCCGTCAACCTCGTCCCGTATGTTCTCGAAACCACCCTCTGTTTCTGAACTAGACATTTGCTTCTTCCAGCCTCTGCCCCCTGGAGTGATAAATCCGTATTTGACGAAACCCTTCACCGGAACCGAAAGATAAATAAATTCCAATTTTGGTCCCTGGGCTTGGCCACTCCTGGCTTGCTCGGATCAACACCAGACTCAGCAATTAGAATTCGTCTGATGTAGTCGAGGGGTAACGGGATTCGGTAGGTATATAAGCTCGAAATAGGATATGACGGTTGTCAATGAATGTGCTTGCTACCGGCGTGTATGGCCGCTGTGGCACCGCGATTATCGAACATCTACACGACGAGTACGACTTCACGTACCTGAATAGGTCGGACAGGCCCGACGATCATCCATGGGGGGGATATGATACGCACGTTGCGGACGTCACGGACTACGAAGCGATGAGACCAGCATTCGATGGACAGGATGCCGTCGTCCACCTCGCGGCATTCCCCTACACGTACGGGTCGTGGGAGGATGTCAACGAACCCAACCTCGACGGGATGTATAACGCCCTCGAAGCGGCCCGGGAGGCCGAGGTCGAGACGTTCGTCTACGGCTCGACGAACCACGTAATGGGGATGTACGAACTCGACAACACGCCAGAGATCTACTACGGGGACGCGGACGTCATGATCGACCACACGGACCCAGTGCGTCCGGACTCGATCTACGGCGCAACGAAGTCGTTCGGCGAGGACCTCGGTCGCTACTACGTCGAGCAACACGAGTACCCCAAGCGCTTCTACGCGATCCGCATCTGTAGTGTTCGGATGCCCGAATGGGACCATCCCTACGGCGACGCCGAGCGCATGGTTCAGGAGGGCGAGTTCGAGAGCGGCAGCGGCAAGGACCAGCAGATAGAGCGTGGCAGCGAGGAGTACAAGCAAGAGGTCGCGCGAATGAAGTCAATGTGGCAGTCCCGTCGGGACTTCGCCCATCAGGTTGACTGCTGCCTACAGGATGACTCCGTTGAGTACGGAATCTTCAGCGGCGTCAGCGACAACGACCAGCGTTGGTACGATATCGAACACGCCCGCGAAACCATCGGTTACGATCCCCAGGACAACGGTGAAGAATGGGATGCCCCGCCGGAGTAGATGTCGACGAACCTTCGGTCGATCCCTGACGGTAGCCGCTGGACAAGCCCGTGCGAACCGTCGAGCGCTACGTAGACTGAGATCGGCCGTAGCAGGACAGAGCAGTCAGCTGAAAGCTGTCGCTCACGGATACACGCGGTTTCGCACTGAAAGTCAGAAAATCAGTCCCTGCCGCTTCAGTCCCAGGGAGTGCCGTCGCGAGCGGGACTAAAGATGTCGAGGCCGCTCACCGGTTCGTCGGTGTTGTTCTCGGAGGCGTGAGGCACACCACCCGGGATGACGTAGGAATCGCCCGCCTCGAACTCGAACGGTTCGCCGTCGAGGATGATAGTGAACGTGCCCTCCATGATATAGACGATCTGTTCGTGGGGGTGACTGTGCTCCATCGCAGTCGCCCCGGCATCGAACCGGAAGTGCTGGGCGTTCATATTCTCGCCCGTGACGAGTTGAGTCACGTGTACTCCTTCCTCAGGCTCTCTGGTCTCCTGCTCGGAAAGTGATTCGCTCTCCATGGTCCAGCGGTCGGTCCTGTCTCACCTAAACGTATCGATCAGGCAAGGATCACGCGCCTGCCGTGGGCCGAGAGCGCCACGGAACCGACACGCTTCGGGTCGCGAGCGGCACGACGCGCCGCTGTGAGGGGACTGTCGGCCGGCGTCGAATCGCCTCACGAGTCTCTGGCGTGACCGACGGCATGGAGCCGGCCGTCGCGGCGCCGTGTCGCGGCTCGAAACTTTAACTGGGGGGAGCGAGTACGTCCGCTGCCGATGACAGACGAGTTCTTACTCGCCGATCCAGACGAGGTAGCCGCGGTCCGTCGAGCCGTGCGCGACGGCGACGACCGCTTCGCGCCGGCGGTCGACGCCCTCCGCGAGCGAGCGGAGGCGGCGCTCGACGCCGGCCCGTTCTCCGTGGTCGACAAGGACGATACGCCGTCGAGCGGCGACCCACGGGACTACGTCAGTCTGAGCCGCTACTGGTGGCCAAACCCCGACACCGACGACGGCCTGCCGTACGTCCAGCGCGACGGCGAGACGAATCCGGAGATCGAGCAGTTCGACCGCCTTCCGCTCGGAGAGATGTGCGACGCCGTGGTCGACCTCTCCCTGGGGTTCGCCTTCCTGGGCGACGAACGGTACGCCGAGCGCGCGACGACGCTGCTTCGGACGTGGTTTCTCGACCCGGATACGGGCATGAACCCGCATCTCCAGTACGCACAGCACGTCCCGGGACGCGCGGAGGGGCGCCACGGGGGGATCAACGACACCACGGGGTTCATCGCAGTGCTCGACGCGATCGCACTGCTCGACGAAGCCGACTCCTGGACGGACGAGGACCGGGCCGAACTCGAAGCGTGGTTCGCGTCGTTCCTGAAGTGGCTGCGCGAGAGCGAGATGGGGCGTGACGAGGCCGCCGCGGAGAACAATCACGGGACGTGGTACGACGCTCAGATCGCCGCGTACGCGCTGTTCGCGGGTGAACGCGAGGTTACCGAAACAGTGGTTCGAGCGGTCTTGGACCGCCGGATCGCGGCCGGGATCGAATCGGACGGGCGTCAGCCGCTGGAACTCGAACGCACGCGTCCTCTTCACTACGCCACGTACAACCTGCGGGCACTCGCCATCTTGGCCCTGCTCGGCGAGCGCGTCGGGGTGGACCTCTGGCACTACGAGACCGAGGACGGACGGGGGATCCGCGTCGCGCTCGACTGGCTCGCCGACCAGTTCATCGAGGGGCCGACTGTCGACCGATCGGACGAGGTGGACCCGCTGTCCACGACCGGCGTGTTCGACCTGTACCGCCGCGCCGGGCGGGCCTACGGCGACCCCCGGTACGAGCGCGTCGTCGAGCCGCTCGACGACTTCGATCCGCGATCACACCGGCTGGGACTGCTGTGCCCGCCCCCGTCGTTCGATCCCTGACGAGCAGGGACACCGGCGGCGAAAAAGTGCGCTCGATCGGCCGTCCGGCTCGTCACTCCCCGTCGCCGCGATTGTGGGTGATGGGGCTCGTAGAGACGATGAAGTTGTCATAGTCGATCTGTTCCTCGCGGTTGTGCGCGTAGGTCGGGTCCTGCCCGCCGCCGAAGAAAGACGAGAAGTAAAAGTAGTTGATGCCGAGCTTCGGGACATCGCGAAAGCGGAGTCCATTTTTCTCCAGTGCGTACTTCCCGTTGAACCACCCCTCAATTAGGCCGTCGTCCACGCCCTCCTCGCCCTCCGGTCCCGGGTCGTTCATTTTGACCCGGTGTTCGATCCAGTACCACTCGTCGTCGTGGAGCCGACGCCTGTTGTCCATCCCAAAGCCCTGGAACCAGGCGAAGTCGTCGCCGTACGTCCCGCGTTTATCCGGATGGTAGACGTACTGGACCAGTCGCCCGCCCCGGTCGGTGTATGGCGGCCGCCACATCATCCGGGCGCTCCAGCCGTTCTCACCGGTCGAGTCTCTCCCGCCCACGATGGCGTTCTCGCCGATGTACCCCATCAGTCCGGGAAGTTTGCCGCCGTCGTGATTCCACTCGAAACCCTCGCCGAACCGGACCTGGTAGGCCAGGTACAACTCGTCATGAATCTCATCGAACTCCAGCTCGAACTGCCCGCCGCCGTTACCGCTGCCGGTCCCTTCGAGGCCCTCGGCGTAGTGCGACGCCATGTACTTTCCCTCACTCTCCCGTTCCTCTATCGATAGGTAGTTGTAGTGCAGATCGAGGGCGTATCCGCCCCAGTCCTCCGAGGTCGGCCGATAGGAACCGAGTTCCATGTCGTCGAATGTGACCCGGAAAAGCTCGTCGTCACTCTCTTCGGGCATCCATTCCGCGCCGATCGGGTCCGTGAACGGAATCCGGTCGGTCTCCGTTTCGACCGTGTATTGGTATTCGGTGGTCGTCGCGGGCGCCTCGGTATCAGACGGCGTCGCGTCGTCTGGGGTCGCCGTGCCCCCGGAGGTCGTCGTGCGCTCGCCGTCGCCAGGAGCCGTCGTCGGGTCCTCGCCGTTACCGCCCTGGGAGCACCCGCTGAGCGAACTCGCACCGAGGGCACCGACGGCGGCCAGCACGGCCCGCCGCGTCATGGATCTGTTCCGTCCCGATTCTCCGCGTTCCAACTCACGAAACCCTCTCATTTTGTGGACTGGAAGGTATAAAGAAGGTGACTCAATAAGTGTTTTTTCTAGCACCGGCGACAACTGGAACACGGCACCAACCAATCGAACTATCCGACCGGTGTCAGCGGATGCCGGCCGTTGGCTGGTGTAATTCGACTGGAGACCGTAACCGGCGACCGCGTCGATCCCGCGAAATTTCCGAATAGTTAAGACCGTGTGTGCTGGTTTATGAGGTGTACACATGTCAGTCCCTGATGTGAGGCTACCAAGTGGCGACAAGATGCCAATCGTCGGTAAAGGCACCTGGAACCTCGACGACGACACGGTCCAGAGCTCGGTTCGAGCGGCGCTCGACGCTGGATACACGCACGTCGATACGGCCGAAGGATACGGTAATGAAGCCGCGATCGGTGAAGTGCTCGGCGAGTACGACCGCGACGAGATCTTCCTCACCTCAAAGGTCCTCCCGAAGCACCTCACCTACGACTCGCTCATCGAAGCCTGTGAAGACTCTCTAGAGCGATTGGGTACCGACTATCTCGACCTCTATCTGATCCACTGGCCGAACCCCGCCGTCTCGGTTCGCGAATCCCTCGACGCGATGGAAACGCTCCACGACCGGGGACTGATCCGAAACGTTGGCGTCTCGAACTTCAGTCCGTACCAACTGAGCTGCGCTCAGCACGTCAGCGACGTGCCGATCGCCGTCAACCAGATCGAGTACCACCCGTGGTTCCAGCGCCCGGACCTCGTCGATTACTGTTTCGACACCGACACCGTCATCGAAGCCGCCGCGCCACTCGCACGAACGGAGATCCTCGGCGACAGCACCGTTCAGGAGCTGGCCGAGAAGTACGACAAGACACCGGCGCAGATCGCCCTTCGCTGGGCTATCGAAAACGAGGTCGTTGTCCTGCCCAAGTCGACCTCGGCCGGACACATCGATCAGAACATCGAGCTGTTCGGTTTCAAACTCGACGACGAGGACCGCAAGCGCCTGAACGACCTTGATCGCGACGAGCCGGTCTACGACACACCGACGAAAGACTGGACAAGCGGCACCTACGGCATCTCCCAGTAGTCCGAGCGAGCTCGAATACCCGAGTGTTAGACTGAACCCCCTACTTCGGGTTCGGTCGCGGGAGCCGGCTCCGATTCATACAGAATAAGGAATAAGACGCCGGAAGCGACCATCACGCCCGCTGCCATGGCGAACGCAGCGGCGTATGAGACTGAATCGAGGAGCCCACCGACCGCGACCGGGCCGATCATGCTCCCGAACTGCCAAGATAGCGAGCGAAGCGAGAGTGTCGCCGCAGTTGCATCGTAGTGTTTTCCCTCTTCGACGAATAGCGACAGGCTAGTCGGGATACGGAGACTGTCGGCGGCGCCCAGTATCGTATACGAGAGAAATAAAACGAGAAACGGCGGTGTGAGCGTGAACTGGCGGTTGAACACTGCAACGACCAGCGGTTCAAATACCCCAGAGGCGGCCGACGCGAGGGGGATAGCTGCTGTTCCCACGGCATACAGGATCGTGCCAGCGAACACGAACCAGGATCGGTAGCCGATCCGGTCGCTCACCGTCCCGACGTATCCCTGCATGACCGACTTAGTCAGTTTCCCACCGACCAGGATGGCGCCGATCATCAGCGGGTTCATATCGAACTGGATCCGCGCGAAGATCGGGAGAAAGAGAATCACGGCCATCTTCCCGAAACTGAACGTGAACCGGAAGACAACCAGCGAGCGGATGGCGCTGCGACCGAGGAGCAACCGGAGCGTCTCCAGCCCCCCGGTCTCGTCGGGCTCCGCCCGTCCACCGGGGTCGTCTCGGAGGAAGACGAACACCAGCACGAGCGAGCCGCCGGTCACGACGACCAGCATGGCGTACGCGACGGTGAACCCGTAGAGATATAGCAACGCACCGCCCACGAGGTCCCCCAGCAGGCCCGACAGCGCGTACGACTGGTTGTACGTGCCGATCCACAGCCCCTGCTCGTCGTCGGGCGCGATGTTCCCCACGACGGCCGTCCCCGTGATGAGCAACAGCGTCGATCCGATCCCCTGGAGGACCCGGAGGACGAGGACGTGAGCGGCGCTCTCGACGAATGTGAACCCGATCAGGACGACCCCGTTGATCGCCAGCCCCCAGAGCAGGTAGTGCTTCGAGTTCCCGATGTCGATATAGCGACCGACTGGCAACACGAGGACGAACCGCGTCAACGCGAACGCGGTCCCGAACAGGCCGGCGACGATCCCCGAGACGCTGAACGCGTCGGCGTAGAGAGCCAGTGCCAGCAGGATCGTCGCATACGCGAGTCCGCCGGCGAACCGGGCGCTCGCGATAGCGAGGAACTCCGGGTTTCGCAGGAGACCCAGCTGCGTGTGGCGGGCGTCGTCTCCGGTCACCGAACTCACCGGACCTCACTGTCGGCGGGTCCTCGCTCGTCACTCACGCCAGAGATGCGTGCTATCCGGCCGCCATCCTCCTGTGCGATCGGCTGCTGGTCCGCCGCAACACCGATGGGGCCACCGGGGAAGACTGGCTCATTGCCCCGATGGGACGCGGCGGCGACATCGTCGAGCAGTGCCTCGGGCACGGCCACCGAGATCCCAACGAGCGGCAGGGCCTCGCGACTGATCTCGAATTCCACGACGAGTCCCATGGCGTCTGGTTTGCAAGCGTCGCTCATACGCACACCGATACCGTCCCCGCGACCCGAACAGGGCCTGACCGACCGGAAGCCCGGTGAGGCTATAGATGCCGGGATCGTTCGTCGGAACTCACGCTCCAGTGAGCGATTATGACAGAGAGAACGCGAACAGTCGCCCCTCGGGTCTGCCCGTGACGTACATCACATCGCCCAGCAAGGTCGGTCCCAGCGGATAGTTCCACAGCTCGCGGTACTCCCTGTCCGCGTACCCCTGCTCGGCAGCCCAGGTCGACATCGAGAGGCGCCACCGCTCGCGGCCGTCCGCTAGATCGACTGCCAGAACGTAGTCGCCGACGACGGAGTAGACAGTGTCGGCCACCACAGCCGGGGTCGAGACCTGCAGGAGGGTGTCCAGGCTGACGATCCACACCGACGACTGGTCGTCGACGGCGATCGCCTCGATCAGAACCGGCTGGTCGCCACCGCCGCCGTGTTCGACGAGGAGTTTCCCGTCGGCGTACGCCGGGGGTGCGGCCGCCCGGCCGGCGAGGTCGACGTGCCACGCGACCTCGCCGGCGTCACGGTCGATAGCGTAGATCCGCGAGAGCCCGTCCCACAATCGGCCGCCGTTCCCGTCGCTGTCCCCACCGTCGACGGCGCCGAAGCTGGGATCCTCGGCCCGGACGAACACATGGTCCGGACCGACGACAGGGTACCCGAGGAGCGACCAGTCGTCTTCGAGGTCCATCGCTACGCTCCAGTCGGGCGCGCCGTCGGTCCGGTCGAGGGCCAGCACGCGACGCGGACCCTCGCCTGACGACACGGTCTGGACGGTCAGGACGCGACCGTCAGTGACGGCCGGTACGCCGGCTTGCACCCCCTCCGACGCACCGCCCGAGAGTGCTGTCAGTTCTGTGAGCGCTGTTTCCCAGTTCACGGACGGTTCCGAGTAGTCGACGCTCGCGATCCCGGCGTCCGTCGGGAGATACAGGTTCGACCCGTCCAGCGTCACCGCGTGCGCGTCCCGCCCAACCATCACGTCTATCGAGTGTCGAACCGCACCGTCGGCGGGGTCCAGCACGTGGATCCAGTCTCCGGCGTCGACGACGACAACGGCGGACGGGTCCGCCGCGACGACCCGCCCCGACACGGTCGACTGCCGCCAGCGGTGGTTTCCTCCGGCCGTGATCGATGTCGGGACACCGTCGCTGTCGTGGTAGTAGAGGTGGTCGATGCCGAACACCGCGGTCACGGGCGGATGCCGAGCGTACGTCCAGCGGACCCCGACGCCCCCGCCAGCCTCGGTAGCCTCCTCGTCCGGGCCGAGAGCGCTCCCAACCCGGTCGGCGTCGGGAACCCGGTTCGTCTTGTGCGCGTCGTAGCCGACCTGCGTCCACGCCGCCGGCCCGCGGAACTCGCTCGCACCTGTCTTCTCGGTCTCGATCCACCCCGTCGGAGTCGGGTCTGCATCGCTTCCTTCAGTCCCAATGGAGTTTCCGGATTCCGGAGGGTCCCGGACATCGCTCTCCGTGTCAGCGCGATTCGCGCCGGTCCCGACGCACCCGGCCCACACCATAGTCAGGGCCGAGCTGCTGGTCGCGACGAACTCGCGTCGTCTCATATCACACGACAGTTGGGACTCGTTTAAGTGTATTTTCCAGACAGCTTGTTTGGACAGTACGTACTCTTTCATTGACATGGGGCGCCACTCGCCGCTATTTTTATGCACTCGTTCGGACAATCGAGGGACGATGGAGATAACCGAGATCGAGACGTTACTGGCAGACAAACTGCTGTTCGTCCGTGTCCACACCGACGAGGGGATCGTCGGTGTCGGCGAGTCTGGGACGTGGGCGTATCTGGAGACGTCCGCCGCGGCCGTCGAGACGTTCGCGGAGTACCTCGTCGGGAAGGACCCCCGGCGGATCGAACACCACTGGCAGTACATGTACCGGCGGTTCCACTTCCGCGGCGCGGCGCTCATGGGCGCGCTGAGCGCGATCGACCTCGCGCTCTGGGACATCAAGGGGAAGTACCACGGCGTCCCCGCCTACGAACTGCTCGGCGGGAGCTGTCGCGGCAAGGCGCGGGTCTACGCGACAGTCAAGGGCGACACGACCGAGAAGCTACTGGACAGGTGCACGGCCGCGGCGGACGCCGGGTTCACGGCCGTCGGCCACCTCTCGCCGTTCCTCGACGAGTCCCGCGACGAGCCGTACTTCGAATCGCACGTCGAGATGATACGGACCGCTTCGGATCGAGTCCGGCAGTTCCGTGAGACCGTCGGCGACGACGTCGACCTGTGCATCGAGATCCACCGCCGCCTTGACCCCCACGAGGCCGTCACGCTCGCCCGGGAGATCGAGCAATATCATCCGATGTTCTACGAGGACCCGGTCCGCCCCGACAACATCGACGCGATGGCGAAGGTAGCCCGGAAGACCGAACTTCCCATCGCGACCGGCGAACGCCTCCACACGATCCACGAGTTTGAGATGCTGCTCGACCGCGACGCGGCCGACTACGTACGCCCGGACATCTGTATGGTCGGCGGCCTCAGCCAGGCGAAGAAGATCGCCGGCATCGCGGAGGCGAACTACGTCGGCGTCGTCCCCCACAACCCGCTGGGCCCCATCAGCACCGCCGCGTGCCTGCAGCTCGCGGCCTGTATCCCTAACTTCGCCATCCAGGAGTTCCCGTACCGGCCCGAACGCGACGCCGCACCCGGTGAGGACCTCGTCGTGGATCCCCCGACACACCGCGATGGATTCATCGAGATACCGGACGAACCGGGCCTCGGGGTGGAACTCGACATCGACGAGGTCGCCGACCGCCCGTTCGAGGGACGGGAGTTCAAAACTCGACTCCACGAGGATGGGTCCGTTATCGACCAGTAAGTGGGCGTCAGCTGCGTCCGCGCTCTCGATGAGAGCCACCGGTTGCCCGGGAGACTGCGCAGCCGCCTCGCACGTCATCAGTGTAGCACAGGGGAGGAGCCAACTCAGAACGACCGATCCGAGAGTACCTGTTCGGGAAGCGAGCGCCGAGCGAGACTGATTCGATCGTGGACATCGTCAACGGAGATGTCGAGCACGTCGGAAATAGTATCTGACGGGACATCGGTCTGATACAGGACGAGAACCTCAGCGGTGCGGATATCGATGGCGCCCCGGGTCACTTCGCGTAGTTCTTGGGCACAAGCACGCCACGTGGTGTCTTCCTCCGGTTCCGAAATATCGAGCTCCCGGATCTCGTCCATCCGCATGGTCTGGTAGGCAATCTCGGCAGACTGTGGGAAGGAGCCGTGGTCTTCGGTGTACAGAACGCAGGCAGTCTCATCGATGACCGTCTCCGGGTCGTCGACGGTGGTCTCGATGTCCCACGTCGTCCCCATCCAGGTCAGCTCGTCAATTTCGAGGGAGAGAGACGCTTCATCTTCCTCATCGATGCCGAGCTGGAACACGAGAGCGCGCTCCCGCATGCGCTCGTAGTCGTTGTCGGTGTCGATGCCAATGACGCTGACACCCTCGTCTGTGAACTCTGAGATGATGTCTGTCAGTCGTTGCATATCACGGACCCAACTCCGCCGAGCGGAGGCAAAACCCTTGCGGCGGCCGGTCACCGGATTGAGACCGGCCACAGCGACGAGGGACGCCCTGTCCACAACAGGCCGTGCGGTGCCGGCTGGACACAAGCGGAGCGGTCAGGCTTCCGGTTACTCGATCCGGTAGCGCTCCAGTGCTTCCTCGTCGATATCGATCCCCAGTCCCGGGCCATCGGGGACCGCTAGCTCCCCGCCACGCGGGTCGAGGGGGTCCTCGAGTAACTCGTCGCGAAGCGGATTCGGGCTTCGGTCGAACTCGAAGGGCAAGAGTACGGGAACGTTCTCCGAATGAGGGTACGTCGTCAGGCTGGCATAGAAGTGCAACGCCGCAGCGACGCCGACGCCACCGTTCCAGACGTGCGGGCAAACGGGGATGTTCTCCGTCGCAGCGAGCTTGGCGATGAACCTGGCCTCCGAGAGCCCGCCGATACGACCGATGTTCGGCTGGACGATGTCGACGAGGCGCTCGTCGAGCAGTTGCTTGTACTCGAAGCGACCGTAGTGGGCCTCCCCCGCGGCGACCGGGATATCGAGTTCGGGCGTCAGCTGTCGATATCCAGAGAGGTTCTCGGCAGGGACCGGCTCTTCGACCCACGTGAGGTCATATTTCTCCAGCGCCGCGACGGATCGCCGTGCCTGCTTGGGGGTGTAGTTGCCGTTGAAGTCGACCATGATCTGTGTCTCGTCCCCCAGGATTTCGCGAGCGGTCGAAACGCGGTCGATGTCGTCCTCGACTCCCCGTCCGATCTTGAGTTTGACCGCCGTAAACTCCTCGTCGGCGGCCGCCCGCATCGGCTCTTCGATGTCCTGGCCCCAGGAAGTGAAATACCCGGTCGAAGCATAGGGGACGACCGACGAGACATCCCCGCTACCGAGGAGTCGCGTGACGGATTCGCCGGTCAGTTTTCCGAGGATGTCCCAGAGGGCGATGTCAACCCCGCTGATGGCGCTCTGGACGAAGGGGCCGTCGGCGAAGTGATAGTCCACCAGACTCCCGGTGTAGCTGTCCGTCACGAGCGATTCGACCTGGTAGGGATCCATGCCGACGATCTCGTCGGCCAGGAGTTCGTCGATCGCCGTCGCGACGGTTCGCGGCGGTGCGAACGCCTCGCCCCAGCCGACGAGTCCGTCCTCGGTCTCGGCCCTGACGAGCGTCGTGAATCGCGTATCGGTCTTGCCGCGTGAGCTTCCCAGCGCTCGACCGTCGAGGGAGTGTGATAGCGGTATCGCGTCGATGGTCTGGATAGTCACAGCACGATCTTAGAACGCTCGGGCATATCTCTTACTAGGAACCACGGAGAGAGATCGACTCACCGCTTCGATACCCAGGATTGGTGGCTACGCGTTGCCGGGTTACTTATCGCCGTTTGCGCTCTTTTGGTCGACTGGCATTTCCTCCTCGTTGGATCCCCCGGGGTCGCGTATCCGCGGCATCATCCTGTAGCGGAAGTAGATCGTCCAGAAGGCCGCGATCGTGGCAACGACACCGACCACGAACAGGCGATTCCCGACTTCGAGTCTCCCTACTACGGCGGCACCACTGTACACGACACCGAAGTTGTAGAGCAGGACAGTCCAGTCCGTTCTCTTGAGCGGCATAGTTTCCCATACGCAACTGCGTGCTTAAACCCGGCGCTAGAAGTCCCGAACCAAAATAAGACAGTATAGCACGTTTAGTGGGTCACTGGTTAGTGAAGGGCCAAGCCGAACCAGGGGTTTTGCGCGATATCACTCCGGTTTCCCTGCGTAGTTGACATACGACTCGAGAACTGAGGAGGCGTTCTCAGTCACCGAGGCCCCGTGATACACGAGTCCAACATCGAAGGAGAACTCGACGAGAGTCTCTAGACTCTCTTTGGCCTGTATGAGGTTCTGAGAGTGATGGGCCGGTGGAAGGTGGAAGTAGCCGTCCGGGAGCCCGTACCGATCCGCACCAGAGACTGCGTCACCCAGAACGGCAATTCCGGCATCGTCGTCGATCAGTGAGTGATGGTCAGGTTCGTGACCAGGCGTGTGGACCGCAGTGTACGGTCCGATCTGGTCCCCATCTCCATATCGATAGTCGGGTTCAACATCGAGTTCCTCCACTGTCTGCTCCGGGACCCACGTCTCAGCGTCGTACTTGTTTGCGATGGTGTCGAACCCCCCGATGTGGTCATCATCGCCGTGCGTGATGACGATACGTTCCGGATCGACACCAACCTCTGTGATAGCGTCGATGACGGAGTCCGTCGTCTCTTCGAACCCAGTGTCGAAAAGCGTTGGAGTCTCATCACTCCGGAAGAACGCCCGGAACCGGTTACCATCGCGTTTGAGGCAGGTGATATCGTACACCTCGGTGACGATCTCGGTAGGCATACGCGCCAAATTGACGACTGGTGATAAAATTCTACCGTAGCCAGATTGGAGTAGTCCCCCCAGACGAGCGATGCTCTCCGGCTAGCCAGGACTTCAAGACAGAACGGCAGTAGACAATGGTAAGCGAGAATCGCGAGCGACGGAGTCCTTTCCGACCAGAGGTATACGTTTGAGTGACAACGGAGTGTCCCGGACCCACTCCAAGCGATGATTCAGACCCGTCCGTTACTGGCAGCCGTTATAGACGAGAGATACCAGAGAGGGGGGGAGCCGAAGACTAGCCGTGAGGCCTCAACGGGCCTCACAGCCAGCAAGGCCGCGGTGAAAACCGAACAGAGCCCCGAATCGAACGTGGCAACGTTGACAGTGGTTCGGCGGGCACACCGCAGGCCTGTAGTACACAGCGAGTGGGTCTGCGCTTGTGTAGGGTTGGCTGGCGATCTCACATCTGTCCCGCGTGGGGTTCGGGAC
The DNA here is from genome assembly GCF_013415905.1 of Halosimplex pelagicum. Classification (GTDB taxonomy): domain Archaea; phylum Halobacteriota; class Halobacteria; order Halobacteriales; family Haloarculaceae; genus Halosimplex; species Halosimplex pelagicum. Next base: position 2,147,820 of record NZ_CP058909.1, read on the forward strand.
AATTGTGTGGTTACTATGCATCCATAAATAAGTATTGGTTGGTAGTTGACAGGATTTACTGGCGACCTTTCGACCCACTAGAAAGAGGAGACAATCCACGCGGATACAATGTTCCACTATACGGGACGATTGAACTGGGAGAATAACTCTGCTCAGCTGGAGAGATAGTCACTGAATCACCTAAACTTTCAGAATTAACCAAAGCACGTAGCAAGTGGCCAAAATCGAAATGAGTCCTAACGAGCAGCCCTCAACACGTGGAGTTCTACTATCCCGCTATGCGGGACAACATTGGTGCCCAGAGAGGATAATCAGTCCATACCTGAGACCAGAGAACCATTGAAAATTGAACACTGGCCGCCAGGTCTGATCAAAGTATAAACGCAGATCTCGATCATAGATACGCTTCTCCAACGCGAATATTACAATATTAGTATCGTAATCTACCGAGCGGGGAAGCCGATCACATGTTGAAAGGTAATATTACACTATTAGTACTGTAATCTACTGAGCTGGGAAGCCGATCACATGTTGAAAGGTAATATTACACTGTTAGTACTGTAATCCTTTTTCAAACTCCATGCCTAATACCGGTCACTGTCTTCAACACGGCCGCCCCAGGAGCGCAGACAAGAGTACGTACACAACCGAGAATTACAGTACTCAACACTTCCAGAGCATACGCTGATGTGAGGGCCCGATCGCAAATGTATCCCCATAGAGGACGCGACGCTATTGAATCGAGTTTGAGTACTGAATGGGAGGAACCGTCTTTCCAAGTTCTGGGGTGTCTCACCCGCTGCCGCACAAGACTGAGGAGTGACGACAGCTCCGGCTTCGCTTGCACAAGATCACGATCTAAAGGCCCGTTGGGTCTCATTTGGACAGGCCAAGCGCAAAGGCGCTATGGCGCCACCCAACAAAATCATATCGTGGAGATCTCGCCAATAACCTCTTAGATCGAAATATCTCTTTCACCATACTGTTCCTCTATGCGGGAAAGAATTCCACGCGATAGTCAAAGATGACTTAGATCAATGAAACAGGTTCAGCGATCATCAACAGTTGTGTGAGACTAAATCAGGACCAACAAAAAGCAACACCCCGAGAATTTCCAAGTCGCACGAATTAATGAGGGTTCAGTATCCAATGTTCAGATAGGTTTCTGGATGGTTGTTCCGAACCAGTGGCAGGTCCAGTAGGCGGATGAATGCGCGTTCCGAACCAGACACTTCGACTGGAGGTTTTCATCGAGATAGCGATGATAAACGTACAACGCTCATGCGTAGCACGTTGTTGATTTCACAGCGTCGCTTGGACAGCGTGTTTGAGAGCATCTCGCCCTGGTTTCCGGTATAGTTCTCGGCGGAGTTGGAACGCTCTGAGATACTGTGTCAGCTTGTCCTTCGAGATACCGCGGTGGGGCGAGAGCCACCGTCGCGTCAGCGACGTGTGGCTCTCGCAGGTGTTGACGTGAACTTCCTCATCGGCGTATTCGCCGTCGCCGTGGACGACGTATTCGCGGTCGAATGCGTCGTCCGCTTCGAGCGGTTCGTACGCTCGAAAGCCGTCGGTATAGACCGTGATCGACTCCTCTTTGCGGTCAGCAAGCAGGAGTCGAATCGTCGATTCGTCGGCGGCTTTCGCTGGAATCACGTACCGCTGTCCGGTCCCACGATCAGCGATTATGAACACGGGTGGCTTGTCGCCATCGTACGAACCACGCCCGCGCGTGGACAGGCCACGCGAGCGCGACTCTTGGTCACGCTCGCGGCCTTTCTTCCCCGCGTTGACGTACACTTCGTCGATTTCGACCGGTCCAACCAGATCGAGAGAGGGCGCATCGACCGCTCTGGCAAAGCGCTCGATGCGCCGCTGGATCGTCTTGTGTGTCACGTCGATTTCGCACTGTAGTTGCCGGAGGCTCGTGTTAAACCGGAGAAACGCGTAGATCGAGAACAACCACCGGCGGAGCGCAATCTTCGAGTGAGCGAAGATCGTGCCCGTCTTGTCGTTGAACGTGCGGTCGCAATTCTTACAGAGATACCGTTGAAACTCTCTGTAGCTGCCGTTTCTGACCGTGCGGTCAGAACGGCAGCGAGGACAGGTAACACCGTCACGCCAGCGAACCTGTTGGAGCAGGTCCGCTGCGACCGATTCCGACCCGAACACATCTAGCGGAATCATTCGTGTCGGGCACCGCTGACGCGGTGCCCTTGTCCTCTTCGACTCCACAGCGACCGCTCAGGAGTATCAACAATCTCCTACGGATGAGCGAAACGTACAAAACCAACTGGTAGAAGAACGCGAATTTTAAGCGATAGAACAGGCATAGTACGCGAATAGAGGTCGATAGAGGTCAATGTTTTAACGTTGCAGTATATACCCAAGATATGGCCGGTAGCGATCAGAATACCATAGATCAATCTACCACACATAAGGACACTTGTTTTCAATCCGGAAAGAAATTCGAACAGACACGAGAAGACACGAACAAAAACAGAGGGACGAATCAGGGAGACGTGGATTCCAACCAACGTGGTCGCCGGTCTATTCAGCAGTTGCTCGGTGACGAGGGGAAAGCGTCTGTTTTCGCTGATCCGGAGCTCGTGCAGTCGGAGACATGCGTCGACGAAGGCCGGATCGTCGGGCGTGATGACCAACTTGAGTCTGTAGTTTCGTGTCTGAAGCCAGCTCTTCAGGGCAGGAACCCCGCAAATATGCTGTTACACGGCCCCGCTGGAACGGGCAAGTCTCTTCTTATTCGCGCTGTCGCACAGCAGATAGGCAAACTCTGCCAGCTGAAGGGAGAACGGTTCGAGATAGTATCCACCAATTGCCGTTCGATCAACACGCTGGATCAAGCAGTCTACGAGCTCGTCCGAACCGCTGCGGAAGATTGCGACACCGAGATCGGAGTTCCGGAAATAGGTGTCTCAACGAGACAGAAATACCGACGGTTGTACGAGCTCATCGAGAATTACTACGACACGGTTATATTCGTTCTTGACGAGATCGACCTCTTAGTGGGCCAACAAGCAAACGACGGGCCCGCGTATTCGAAGATACTCCGTGAACTATCACGAGCAGGTAGCACTGGTGAGATCGAGGGGCATGCATCGGTTGCTGCACTGACTAGGGACCCGTCGTTCATCGAAAATCTCGACGGGCGCACCGAAAGTACGTTCGATCCCCGAGACATCCCCTTTCCGGACTACGACGACGCTCAGTTGCGTGAGATCCTCGAGAAACGCCGTGACGCGTTTCGCCGAGATGCACTTGAGGATGGCATAATTCCGCTTATTGCAGCGCTTGCAGCACAAAGCTCTGGTAGCGCCAGAACTGCGATCAACCTGTTCCGGAGTGGCGGCGATCTCGCCGATAAATGGAACGAGAAGACGGTTACAAAGAACCACGTTCGCGAGTCTTGGGAGACACTCGATAAAGAGGGCTCTTTGAAGATTATAGAAGAACTATCGATTCAAAAAAAGGCGTCCCTGTATGCGACTGCATCTATCGCCTGCCACTCTCCCTGTTCACGAGCGACAGCTCCGAGTCCAATCGGGTTCAAACTCTATCAGTGGGTCGCCGGCCAGCTCGATGTTGACCAGATGACTCGCGAGACGTATGTGAAATATATGAAGAAGATGTCCTCATATGGACTGGTATCATCCTCCCGAAAGAGCCGTGGTCGGGGTGGTGGTGTGTACATGGAGTTTTCTTTTTCAGAGGACCCAAAAGCAATCGTGGACCGCATCGTCGACGGTTCACGTATAAGATCAATAGCCGAACAAGAACAGCATCTCCAGAAAACTATCAGTACTCTATTAGACAAGTTCCACGAATAGTGTGACGAACATAGAGTCCTCGATCACGGCATCATATAGTTTCGAACAAACTCGAGTAAGGGTTGTCCATCCAAGAGGTGGCTGATTATCCGAGGGTCTGATATCCTTCCACGACTAAACAGCAGTTTCGGATTCGATCGCTGGAATTTCCGACAAAAAGTTCGATTATCAGCACTGCTCAAGATCGATTCTGCTGCATGGATAGTGTGGTCACCGCTGGAATAGTACCCGAGACATCAAACGACTGCTTCCCGCTCGTTTGAGAGTCGCATTGAGGCGTGAGAGCTGAGGGCTCTCACAGTCACTGTTCCTTTGGAATGCCAGAGAGGTGGATACGCCGTAGTCAGGGGCGGCCCCTGACAAGAGTCATGGTTCGAACACGTATACGGCGGATGTATCCACCCAGATGTCACTATTTTGACAGTGGGCCCCGTATGGGTGCATGGGGCATGGTTTGCGAGCGGTTCGGGTGTCTCCGAGGTGGGGAGACATTTTGTGTGACTGGCCCAAAAATAATAAATCTTTCTTTTTAAATCACTCAAATCATCGATTAAAAATACCGCAAATTACTTAAAAGGATTTGAGATACGAGTGTGTGACGGACTCGAAGCAGCGGCTAAATATCATATATGATTTTTTTTACCCATTCTTTTATTACCATGAATGTGCCTCTCTTTGCCATGATTGAGTTGATTTATTCAAAGGTCCGGGAACAGCGGCTGATAAGCCCGTTGCTCAAAAATAAAGCAGAAGAGAGTACAAACAGCGAACGATCTCAGGCAAAATCAAACGCCCAAAATCCAGTCTCAACTGATGGTGGCACGGAACTTTCGTCTAAGAGGGGTTCCAATGGAACCACTGGGCAGTCAGCAGACACTAACATTGACTTTGATGATGAAAAGTTACTCAATGGAATCGGACTACCTTTGTTTATGCTCGACGCCAGTGGGTCGTGTATCGCCTGGAATGAAAGTATAGAACAGTTGGCTGGAGTGGCCCAAACAGAGGTGAAACGGGACACGTCCATTGCCGAAGCACTCTACTCCACAGTAAGTGCAGAGCCGACGCTCGCCGAACGGGTGCTCCAAGCACCCGACCACGCTCACGACGCGTCTGATGTAACGGTAGCAGACGGCGACCTCTCCGTCTACGAAACCGAACGGCGGGTGTCGATGCCAGACGGGTCAGACCGTCATTACGAGTGTTCTGCCCGTCCACTTTATCAGGATGGGCAACTCGCAGGTGTACTTCAGACCGTCCAAGAACGGACTGATGAAGTCCGACGTCACGACACTATCTCATCGCTGGTCGAAGAATTGATCGCCACGTTCGAAGCGATCGCTGCAGGGGATCTCGAAGCACGAGCGGAGTTCAATCAACGTACTGACGCAGTCGATCAAGAACTGTTCGCTGTCATCGATGAGGTCAACAGGATGGCTGACCAACTAGAATCGCTCGCAGAGAGAGTTGAAGCACAGACCGAGACGCTCGCCGAATTGGGGGAAGAGTCAGCCGAGGCTGCAGCCCGGATCGACACACACGTCGCCGAACAACGCGATCTCCTCGGCTCCGCTGGTGCCGAGATGGAGGAGTTCTCAGCCAATATGGAGGAGGTCGCAGCGAGTGCGGATGAGATCGCGGCCGCAGCCGATGATGCTCAGACAGCAGCCGAGGAGGGCAGAGAAGCAGGCGAACGTGCCCGCGAGGCTACCGATTCCGTCACCGAGACCAGCGACGAGCTAGTCGACACGGTTCAACAACTCGAAGCCAGTATCACAGACGTGGAAACGATGCTCGAGGTGATTGACGACGTTGCCGAGCAGACGAATCTGCTCGCGTTGAACGCGTCGATCGAATCTGCCCGGGCCGGCACGGCCGGCGACGGGTTCGGCGTCGTCGCCGACGAGATCAAAGAACTCGCCGCGGAAACCCGAGAACACACCGAAGCGATCGACGAGAGCGTAGGTACGATCCAGTCACAGGCGGAGACTGCGACGAGCGCGGTCGAGCAGTCGCACTCGCAAGTCACCCAAACAAGCGAGCAAATCGACTCGGCGCTTGCCTCACTCGATGAGATCGCCAAAGCCGTCGATGAGACTGCCGTCGGGATCCGTGAAGTAGCCGACGCCAACGACGCCCAGGCCACCGCAGTCCAAGACGTCCTCGGCATTATCGAGGATGCCAGAGAGCAGGCAGACCACGTCGAAGACGCGAGCGATGAAATCGTCGTACTCGTTGAGAATCAGCAATCTGGCATCGAAGAGTTGCAGGAGCGCGTCCGATCGCTCAGCCAAACCGAGTAGGATTTGTTACTGCCTATCGACTGCAACTGTTCGCGAAGATAGTTCGTATTCATCTGCGTTCGAGCGGCTAATTATTATCGTTGAAAGTTACGTCGATGTTATTATTAGGGACATCGAGTTACGTTCTAAACAATGGTAGAGCCGATTTCACTCCTCCTCTCGGGAGATGTAGCAGTACTCCTCGTCGGGATCGTCCTCTTGTACGTCGGAGCGGAGTTGCTGGTCGACGGAGCGGCATCGCTGGCCCTCGGATATGGCATGCACGCAACGACAGTCGGTGTGACGGTCATCGCCTTCGCGACGACAGCACCGGAATTAATCGTGAGTACGGTCGGAGGAGTCACCGAATCAGACGGAATCGCACTTGGGAATATTATCGGGTCGAACGTCGCTAACATCGGCCTCGTCCTCGGGATGTCGACAGTGGCATATCCGATGCGCGTTGACCGCTCGCTCGTCCGGAAGCACGGTCCGTTCATGTTGCTTGCAGTGGTCGGACTCGTCGCTCTCAGTGCCGACAGCCTCCTTGGGATGATTGACGGTATCCTGTTGCTCGGGCTATTGGCCGTATATACGGGTTACATCATCTACCGGGCGCGGAGAAGCGATAACGCTGTACTCCCGGATGAGTTGGCACCCGAGGACGAACAGACGGGGTCACGTCTCGACGTATTAAAGCTGCTTGGGGCAATTATTTGCTTGCTGGCCGGGTCACGGGCACTAATCGTCGGCGGCCAAGGCGTTCTCCACGCCCTGGGATTCGGTGACCTGTTTGTTGGACTTACGATTATCGCGTTCGGGACGTCGATGCCGGAGTTGGCGACATCGCTGGTCAGTGCCTATCGTGAGGGAGCAGCCTTCTCCGTTGGGAATGTGATCGGGAGCAATATCTACAATATCCTTGCCGTTATTGGCCTCGTGGCCGTGCTCGTTCCGATCCGCGTCTCAGCCTCGACGAAAACGATCGAACTGCCGCTGTTGGTTGCTTTTACCGTCGTCGCGTTAGCACTCCTCGGCTTCAGAGAGCGGCTATCCCGACTTGAGGGAGGCATACTACTCGGGGGCTATGGGATGTTCATTTACGTACTTCTGGTCACACGCGGATTCTAGCGAGCGGAAACAGCGTAGTCGAGATAAATCCACTAGAGTACAACCCCAGGAGGTAAAATAGCCTCTGCGAGAGCCGTGGTATGATGACTACTCGAACTGCGACGTTGGTGAAACTCTCCAGCGACGATAGTTCAGTGTTCGAGAGCCTTGATTAGGCCTCTAAGATAGCCTGCTGTGAAGGCGTTCCCACGATGACCCCACTCGGAATCGCCTTCCATCTGCGGGACATGGTCAGGAAGGATCGCTCCATCGAATCCCACCTCTGCGAGCGCTTGCATCGCATCATATTCGTCGAAGTTACCCTGGTCAACGAACGTCTCGTGGAACGACGGAACGGTCCCAACGACATCACGGAAGTGGACGAATACGATTTGGCCGCGCTCACCGAACCGGCGGATGAGTGAGGGGATATCCTCACCGAGCTGTGAGAAACACCCGAGACATAATTTGAGGCCGTGGTGGTCGCTTGGAACGATATCCATTGCACGCTCAAACGCTTCTACATCTCTGAAGAGTCGAGGGAACCCACCCAGTTGTTCGAATCCGGGTGGGTCCACCGGATGCAACGCCATGCGTACCCCAGCCTCCTCAGCAACTGGAACGACCGCTTCGACAAACTGTTCATAGTTCTGCCAGAATTCCTCTTCAGTGTATTCACGCTCGACAGAGTCCGCAACTTCAAATGGTGCGTCAAGCGCCTCAATATCGAATTCTGTCGCTTCTGCACCACCCCAGATTGGTCGATCCATTCGTGTCCGCATCGGCACTAACCCGCGCGGATTCCATTGGTAGCCTAAAATGGGGATGTCTGCTTGGCCAAGATTTCGGAGGAGTTGCTTGACTAACTCAATTCGCTTGTCAGCCTCGTCGCTACCGGGCATGATCGGCCCATAGAGCGAATAGGGTAGCGAGTGAATTCCAGCAAATCGCAAGTCAGCGTCTTCGACCCTATCTCGGGCAGCGACCAGTTCCTCCGCCGATGGGATCACGCCACCGTCGATGACGAGTCGATCTTCATTTGTGCCCTCGTCAAGGAATTCACCAGGCTCTTCGTCCGTTGAGGAATGATCTAGAAACACGTCAGTAACGCCGAGTCGGCGGATAAATTGTAGTCTCGAGTCGGTAATCGAACCGGTCCTGAAACCGACGCTAATTGTAGACTGTTTCGCCGATTCTTCCCGTTGTGACTCTGTGGATACCATACCCACTACTGCGTGTATGAACATTTAAACTATTTCTTCACTCGTCTACTTTGCCTGTGGAGAGATTGGGAAAGCATGTTCTTGAGCAGGGATCCGCTTGCGATCGGTGTTGACCACGAGACAGGTTAGACCGTATTAACGGCATTATCCGAGTCATCACTCACCCAGCGGTAGCGCTGTCCGAATGAACCGTTACCGCCGGCGAGCCGACACACAACCTCGACAGGCACGATGACATGGTCGTCTGCTCGGTGAAGTCCCTCGACAGCGACGCTCACGCGCTCGAATCGACGCTGCGCGACGGTAACCACGAGCGCGCCCAGAAATTGCTCAGCGCCAACGACATCGACACACTTCTAGACAAGTGCGACCATCGAGACTGGACTGACCGGCACGAACGTTATCGACGCGATCGTGATGGTCAGTGGCGAGCAGTCGTCGTGACGCTACGCTCGAAGGAACAGTCTGGTTTCTTGCGTCGGTCGCAGCAGCCTCGAAGATCGTTGGCACGTTGCTACTCCGCGACGACGTGGTTTTCGAGCGTGCCGATGCCCTCGATCTCGGCCTCGCAGGAGTCGCCGGGTTCGAGCAGCTCCGGCGGCTCGCGGAAGATGCCGACGCCGCCGGGCGTCCCCGTCGTGACCACGTCGCCGGGTTCGAGCGTCATATCGGCGCTGATGTAGGCGATCAGCTCGTGGATGTCGAAGATGAACTGCTCGGTGTTCGAGGACTGCTTGGTCTCGCCGTTGACGCGCAGTTCCACGTCGACCGCGTTGGGGTCGAAGTCGTCGCCGGCGACGAGCGTCGGGCCGAGCGGCGCGAAGGTGTCGTAGCTCTTCCCGCGGAAGAACTGCCCGTCGGACATCTGGGCGTCGCGGCCGCTCACGTCGTTGAGCACCGTGTAGCCGGCCACGTAGTCGTCGACCTCGTCCTCGTCCACGTCGGTCGCTCGGCGGCCGATCACGGCGGCGAGTTCGACCTCGTAGTCGACCTGCTCGTCGCCGCCGGGGTGGACGATGGGACTGCCGGGGTTGGTGACGGCCGTCGAGGCCTTCGAGAACAGCATGGGGACCTCGGGGACCTCCTCGTCCTGCTCCTCGGCGTGGTCGTGGTAGTTGAGGCCGGCACAGACGATCTTCCCGGGCCTCGCGACCGGCGCGAGTCGGTCGACCGCGTCGGCGTCGACGACAGGGAGCGCCCCGTCGTCGACGGCGCGCTCCAGGCGGTCGAGATAGCGCTGGTTCGTCAGGTCCTCGTAGGACGGCTCGCCGGCCGGATCCGCGGCGAGGGCGTGGATGCCCGCCTCGGTCTGGACGCCCCAGGCGGGACCGCTCCCGTCGGAATATCGAACGAATTGCATCGATCGGGGGAGGTAGTCACTCTCACTTAAATTGGCCGGTCGAAATGGAAAACCGTGAGACGGGCGCCGCCCCAACCGTCACGGTCATTTTTAAGAGTGGGTCGGGTGACGGTGAGAGTATGGATTCGGATCTATCGCGGGAGTCGCTCGCGGTGCCGGAGGCCGCCATCGACGAGGCCTGCGGCGAGACACCGCTGCCGGAGCTGGGCGTGATCGAGCAGGTCTGGGAGACCGACCCGATACCGACCGACGAGATCGCCGACAGCGCCGGCGAGGCGTTCGCGTCGCTGCCGCTCGACGAGGTGCCCGACGGCGGGGAGATCGCCGTCGGCGCCGGCAGCCGCGGCATCGCCAACCTCGCCGAGATCGTCGGCGGCGTCGTCGCCGAGGCCCAGGATCGAGGGTACGAGCCGTTCGTGTTCCCGGCGATGGGCAGCCACGGGGGCGCGACCGCTGAGGGCCAGCGGGAGATGCTGGCCGAGCTGGGCGTCGACGAGGAAACAGTGGGTTGCGAGATCCGCTCCAGCATGGAGACCATCGAGGTCGGCCGGACCGAGGACCGCGACGTGCCCGTCGTCGCCGACGCCAACGCGGTCGCCGCCGACGCGATCGTGCCGATCAACCGCGTCAAGCCCCACACCGACTTCGACGGCACGGTCGAGAGCGGCCTCTCGAAGATGCTCGTCATCGGGATGGGCAAACAGCGCGGCGCCAAGACCGCCCACGACTGGGCCGTCGACTGGTCGCTGCGCAACATGATCCCCGAGATCACCGAGCGCCTGCTCGACGAACTCCCCGTCGTCGGCGGCGTCGCCATCCTCGAAGACCAGCGCGACGACACCGCGCTGCTGGAGGGCGTGCCCCCGTCGGGCTTCCTCGATCGGGAGGCCGAACTGCTCGAACGGGCCTACGACGAGATGCCGACGCTGCCGTTCGACGATATCGACGTGCTCGTCCTCGACCGCCAGGGCAAGGACATCAGCGGCCAGGGAATGGACACGAACGTCATCGGTCGCCGGCCCTTCGCCATCCAGGAGCCCGAACCCGACCTGCCCGATATCAAGCGGATCTACACCCGCGGTCTGACGGAGACGACCCACGGCAACGCGATGGGGATGGGGTCGGCCGACTTCGTCCACGCCGACCTGCTCGCCGAGATCGAGATGCCGACGACGCTGATCAACGCCCTGACGGCGAGCACGACGCGCGGTGTCCGGCTGCCACCCGCGGTCGAGACCGACCGCGCGGGCATGATCGCGGCGCTGTCGACCATCGGCATCGTCGATCCCGAGACGGTGCGACTCGTCCGCGCGCCCGACACGATGCACCTCCAGCGACTCTACGCCTCGCCGGCGCTCGTCGGGGAAGCGCGCGAGCGCGACGACCTCCGCGTTGTCGAGGAACCGTCGCCCATCGAGTTCGACGATGGCGAATTCGCGACGCCGCCGGCGCACGAGGCAGTCGGCGGGGAGTGAACGGAAACGAAAGAACGGCTGTTATCGGATTCAGTCGTCGAGTTCGGCCATCTCGACGCGGCGGCCTTCCTCGTGGGAGAGATGGGCGGCCTCGGTGAGCTGGACGCCTCGCGCACCCGCCGAAAAGTCCCACGGGAACGGCTCGTCGGCGACGACGTGGCGGACGAACTCCTCCCACTGGGTCTTGAACGCGTTCTCGAACTCGCGGTTGTTCGGCACGTCCGCCCAGTCCTCGGTGAAGTCGTGTTCTTTGGGCGTGTCGGGATTCCACTCGGGCTTGGGCGTGTTGGCGTGACCCTGGGTCTTGCACTCGCGCAGGCCCGCCACCGCGCTGCCCTCGGTGCCGTCGACCTGAATCTCCAGGAGGTCGTCGCGGTTGACCCGAACCGTCCACGAGGAGTTGAGCTGGGCGACGATGTCGTCTTCGAGTTCCATGATGGCGTAGGCCGCGTCGTCGGCGGTCGCCTCGTAGGGCTCGCCGTCCTCGTCGACGCGCTCGTGGACGTGTGTCGTCTCGTGACTGCGGACGGTCTGGACCTCGCCGAAGAGGTTCTCCAGCACGTAACTCCAGTGGGAGTACATGTCGTCGACGATGCCGCCGCCGTCCTCGGCGCGGTAGTTCCAGGAGGGCCGCTGTGCGGGCTGGCCGTGCCCCGTAAAGACCCAGTAGCCGAACTCGACGCGCACGGAGAGGATGTCGCCGAAGAATCCCTGGTCGATCAGCCGCTGGAGTTTCATCACGCCCGGCAGCCAGAGCTTGTCCTGGACGATCCCGTGTTTCGAATCGCTGGCTTCGGCCGTTGCCGCGACTTCTCGGGCCGTCTCCAGGTCACCCGCGAGCGGCTTCTCGCAGTAGACGTCCTTGCCGGCCTCGATGGCCTTCGTGACGGCCTCGGCCCGTCGGGAGGTGATCTGGGAGTCGAAGTAGATCTCGTCGTCGCCGTCGAGAACCGTCTTCAGGTCGGGGTCGGCGGCGTAGCGATCGACGTCGTGTTCTTCGCTCAGCCGTTCCAGTTTGCGCTCGTTGCGACCGACCAGGATCGGGTCGGGCAGCACCCGCTCGCCGCCGGGGAGTTCGACGCCGCCTTCCTCCCGGATCGCACAGATCGACCGGATGAGGTGTTGGTTCGTCCCCATGCGACCGGTCACGCCGTTCATGATGATACCGATCTCTTGCATTGTTTCGTTGTTGCATATTGGTTATCAAAATCGCAATAACGTTTCGATCACTCTGAGAGAATCCAAGTGTTCGCCGCGACGAACAGTGCGCGAGGGGTCAGTCCGAAGATCCCGCCGCGACCGGGCCACGATCCTCCGCTACCGCTACCTTGATATATCGCCTCAGAGCACACGCGATCATGTCCACGAAGATCGGATACGTGGGTGTCGACCACCACCACCGCGACCCCTACTTCACGGTCGCCAGCGGCCTCGATCTGGACGTGACGGCCGTCTGCGAGCCCGGCCGCGAGGTCGACCTCGATAGCCTCACCGCGATGGACGACCGCCCCGACGAGATCACGACCGAGGGCGGCGACGTTGCGGATCTCGTCGCCGACGCGACGGTGTACGAGGACCCCCATCGCCTGGCCGCCGAGGCCGACGTCGACGTGGTCTGGATCACCTACCGCAGCGACGAGACGCCCGCCATCATCGAGACCGCGGTCGAGAACGGCGTCCACGCCGTCAGCGAGAAACCCATCGCTCGCACCGCTGCCGACCTCGAAGGGATCGCCGAGAAGGCGAACGAGGCGGGCGTCACCGTGTCGCCGACGCTGTACTACCGGACGAACCCCGTCGCGATGGATATCCGCGATCGAGTCACCGACGGCTTCTTCGGCGACGTCTGGACCGTCCAGGGCCGCTTCAACGCGAGCCAGCTCTCCTTCCGGAACACCGACCACTACATCTACGACGAGAGCGTGAGCCGCGGCGGGGCGCTGCAGTGGATCGGCCCCCACTGGCTCGACGCGATGCCGTGGATGCTCGACGACCCCATCGCCCGGGTGAACGCCAGCTTCCACGACGCCGAGGAGGCCGACGTGGACGCCGGCGCCGTCCTGCAGTTCGAGACCGAGAGCGGGACGCTTGGGACTTACCACACCGGCTACTACCTGAGCGACCGCGGCAAGGACACACACTTCGGCCTCTACGGGACCGACGCGCAGGCCCAGACCCCGCTGCACCACGACTCGCTGCAGCACGAACCGACGATTCCCCTCGAAATCACCTCCGAAGATCCCGACTGGTCGGCCGCGCCCAAACGGACCGTCCAGTACGAGTGTACCTACGACCGCTTCCCCGCCTGGGGCGACTTCGTCTACGACTACTTCGAGGCGTTCTTCGACGGCTACGAGACCGGCGACGTGCCCGCCAGCGTCGACGACGCCGTCCAGCTGCTGCGGGTCCTCGACGCCGCCTACGAGTCGGCCGACCAGGACAGCTGGGTCACCGTCGGTGAGTGAACCCTCGCCGCCACTCGGACTGTGGCAATAGCACCACGAAACCGCTTTAGAAATTAATACACTCTTGAAAAAGTGACTTGCTGCTTTTCCGTCCCGAACGAGTTAGATTTCGCTGAGTCGATGGTACTCGTCATCAAGCGCTTGCGCGTCCTCCGGCAGCAGCGCGACGACGACGTACTCGGCGAAGTCGGCGACGTAGTCGATAAGTCGGGCGATACGGTTTGAGTCGATCGCCTCGATCGAGTCCAGCAGGAGGAACGGGCAGGTCTCGTAGACATCGTGAGTGAGATACCCCGCCAGCGCGAAAACTAACCCCGTGACCTCGCGCTCAGATTCCGACAGGTGGTCAACGGTGTCCTCGTAGGTAGTTCCATCTGCTGTGCTGCGGACAACATGTAATTCGAAGACCGCTTGTTCGACAGTCCGTCGACCCTGGGAAACGGTCTCCTGACGGCGCTCAATCCAGATCCGCTCTAAGTTCTCGTAGCCAAGGATTTCCAAAACCGTCTCCATATGCTCGTTGAACTGCTCGACGGCTTCACTCTCGACTTGGTCGATGCGCGTCCGCAGATCGGCAATCTCGTCGCTGATCTCCTCGCGGCGAGCTTTCAGATCGTCTCGCTTTTCGAGTTCGTCATCGATACGGTCGATCTCCGACGAGACCTGATCGAGGTCGTCCTGAAGTTGGCCAAGTTCGAACTCGATCTGGTTGGCCTCCCGGTGAAGGTCAAGCAGGTCGCTCTGGGTTTCGTCCTGCAAGGTTTCGACCTCTGCTTCGAGGTCGTCGATTTCATCTTCGAGGTGCTCGCGGTCAGTCTCGAGGTCTTCGACTCGTTCACGCCGGGTTTTGATTTCCGCTTGGACTTGCTTGAGCCGGTCTTCCAACTGCGTCCGCTGACGCTGTTGCTCTTCGTAGGTTGCTTTCTCTGTTTTCAGATCGTCCATCTTGGACTGAATCTCACGACGCTCTTGGAGTTTCTCGCTTCGAATGTCGCGCAGTCGGTCGAGCGTTTCCTCGATCGCGTCGCTATCGACAGTACTCCCGCACGTCCAGCAGACGACCTGCTCATCAACGAGCCTGTCCGTGGGGTCCTCGTTTTCACCGCGAAGTGCGGCGACGACATCCGAATCGGTCCCCTCGAGCATTTCCTCGTTAAACTGGATGATCTTCTGGAGAGAGTTGGCCACATCGTCGAGATCTTCGCGCTGTGAGCGCAACTCATCGAGACGGTCGCTCACCTCATCGACACCAGCCATCGGCGTCTCCGGAAGATCTTCCAGTTCACTCTCCAACTCGTCAAGCTCTGATTCGAGGGCTGCAATACTCTCGCGCTCGGTTTCGAGGTTGCGTCGCGTATCTTCGAGTTCGCTCCGTGTATCGCGGAACGCTTCGAGAGCATCATCGAGTTCGTCTTTCTGATTGCGTGTAGCGCTAAGTTCCTGATCGGCGTCTTCGATGGCTTCTTTGGTCGTTTCAAGTTCGGCCTCTTTCTCTTCGATCTCCTGTTTAAGGTCTTGGCGGCGCTGTTCGAGCGTGGGTAGTTCCCGCTGGAGCGAGTCGAGATTCTCGAGTTGCCGTTCGACATCGTCACGCTGGGCTTGAAGGTCCTCAATCTCGGCTTCAATGGCCGCCGTGTCGACGGGCCGCATGATGAGTTCGCGGAGATCTTGCTGGAGTTCAACGGCTCGACGTGCTTCGTTGGCCTCCAACAGGAAGACAAACAGGTCCGCCAGTTCGGGATTGTCGAGATACGCATCGCCTTCGGCGTAGATATCGCCATTGGTTCGGGTCAACATCCGCGAGTACGTCTCGTCGCCGATGGTCAGCTCGACGTGGGCTTCATCTACATCACCTTTGATCGAGACGCCTTCACTCCCCAATCCAGCCATCAGCGATTGGAGCAGTGAAGTGCGGTTCGTTGCATTCCGACCGGCTAGAATCGTCACACCAGGCGAAAACGAGACTGAAGACTCGTCTATACCGCCGATGTTCTCGACTGAAAGTTGGACGCTGTCCGTAGTTGAGAGCGGTGTACTCATTATCTCGTTGTGGTTCGTACAGCCAAATAAACATTGCTTCCAGAATTGCTTCCAGATCTGTCATCGTGTTTAGTTGGAGTGTTGTGAGGGTGTCATAGAACGGTTCCTACACCTGTTCTTCGCTTCCTTGATCCGTTCAGTACAGGTGATGGACGTATCTCTCCGGAGGAGGAACAAGATTAATTGAAATCGGAGGGGAAGTATTGCTATGTCAGAGGTACCTAACCGTCGTTCAATCCTCCAATCTATCGGAGTAGGCTTGAGTGTCGGGATCGCTGGGTGTACTGTCCTTGGAGGAGATGGATTGGATGTGTCGATACAGAACCAGAATTCCGAATCGCACAAAGTCTCCGTGACGATAAGCGACTTCACGGAATCCGCCACCCTTGACCCTGATACCAGTGAGACCTTTGCTAACGTTCTGGCGTACCCAGATTATCCCACGGAGCAAGAGGCGACCATACAGATGGATAAAGACTGGGAAAATACCTACAAATTCACTCTCGGAGAGGATCTCAAAGCGTTTATCCTCAATATCGGGGCTGAAGGGGAAGTCTCCTACACGCTCGATGGCCGTTAACTACGCATGCGCACTGAACAGGTGATTTATCCCCGATAGTCTTGAAATTAGTCTCCTTGGCCTTGTTTAGACGCCAAATTTCGGGGTTTTGAGGGTCTAAACCCCGATCAGGGGTGAATCGACACTATCGGTTCGGCTCGTCCGATCAGTTCGACCGACCTATTTGCCAGGTTGTTGCAACCGATCCAGGCTGATCAGACTGCTCTCAGCTCTAAAATCTCCGATACTCGTTGATTCACTCTCCTCGAAACCTCCGAAACAGCGCTCTTAACCGCTCGTACGACCGTCTAAACACGGCCCTTCAGAGTGCATTCTGACCGCTTCTATGCAAACTGGGCGGGCAATCGGGAAGGCATCACCGAATTGATGAAGCAATTCAGGTGGTACTACAACTAGGAACGGCCAAGTGAACCACTTGACGGCAAGACCCTGGGAGAGGCGCTAAACTAGCCAGTTCCCACTTGAGAGATTGACTGGTTTGCAACAGTGACACCCGTTATTTCGAATCGGGCACCACCTTCATCGCCGGTGGTAACTCGGATCTCCCAGCCGTGTGCTTGGACGATCCGAGCTACGATACCTAAGCCGAAGCCACTCCCCTGAGTTGTGGTCGTGTACCCTGTCTCAAATACAACATCGGCTTTGTCCGGCGGAATTCCTGGCCCATTATCTTCCACAAAGATTCCATCTCTATCTGAGAGGGTTCCGACTCGAACCACCACATCATCACCTCCATGTTCAACCGCGTTACGAAAGAGATTCTCGAATATATGACGAAGACGGTCCGGATCGGCTTCGATTGTGGGGAGTGTTTCTGTGACTAACTCTGCGTTCTTTGTGTTTACAGCCCCCCAACATTCGTCGACGAGGACATCAAGGTCGATTAGCGTGGCTTCTCCAACTGTTTGACCCTCACGAGCCAAAATAAGCGTATTCGTAATGATTTTTTCAATACGCTCGAGGGAAGTTTCGACAGTGTCGAGATGTTCACTTTCAACCTCATCTTGCGCAATTTGGAGGCGTCCCTGCGCGACGTTGAGGGGGTTTCGGAGGTCGTGACTAACGATACTAGCGAATTCCTCTAAGAATTCGTTCTGTCGTTCTGTTGCCTGCTGTTTGATCTGAAGCCGTTCGGCAACACGAGCACGTTCAATTGCTCGGGCCTCGAAAAGGCCGATGAGTAAGCCCACGCTCGCCCCGACACTGAGAGCCCATCGCATCCATCCGAACGCGAGATAAAAGAGGAATGGTGGCAGTGTCACCATGAGAAAAAAGTTGAACGTGAGAAACACAACCCCACTAGCAGCACACCATACCCCTATCCGGCGATACCGCTCGCTGGAGAGGTTACTAGTGAGTATCCAATATCCCCCATAAATAAGGCTTGCAACCGCGACGAAAGAACTGAACACACCGATACTGAAGGGCCCAAATAGATTGTGCGGCCCGACGAAGACAACGATAGATTCCCCGAGTAGAATCAGGCCAAGGCAGCCACCTGCACATGCAATAGCTACTGGCCAAAATTCACCGGGGTCACAAACGGGCCTCATATACGTTCATCTAAGGATCGGCGCGGATCTAAGTAGATGTTCCGGTTATATAGCTTCCTACGCAGTACACTCAGTATTTTTTATTGGACTACCCAACGAAATTTTCGGATGGCAGTTTTGTATTCGATATCCACTTTGAGCGGGAAATTGTCCTCCACTGGGCCGACGTTGGAGCGCAGTACTCTTCGTCGGTCCTCGTAATGAGTACTGCAACCGCCATATCCTATAGTTGTCAGTTTTCAACCACTCAAATTTCGTCAGAGAGAGTTCCAAATTCGAGATTTGGATCGAGGACAGTTCATAACAGATCCATACATATAATTAGTTATGTGATTTGACCCCCCGTTGTCGAGTTGTAAGCATCAAGAACACCCCGTTGTCGAGTTGTAAGCATCAAGAACACCCCGTTGTCGAGTTGTAAGAGCAGGAGTTGGTCTACCTAGTCGTAAAAGGACTTCAATTTTGTCTGAACCACGCTTCTAAGCATTTCGTGATCGGACTCGATGTCACCGATGCGGGTATCACTCTCGATGGTTTGAACGATGCTTTCAGCACTTTCTTCCAGTGTGAAAAACATATGGACGCCACGACCCCGTCCACGGCCTCGTCGTTCTGAAGAGAGAATGCCGTACGTCTCCTGTTCGGTGACGTTGTTCACGTAGGTCTCACGGCTGTATTGATCGGCATCAATGCGGTCTGCCACGAATTGGTAGATCTCCCAACCGACGCCTGCTGGAATTCGATTCAGATCACGCTGAGCAAAGTTTTCGACGGCTGCAGTAGCGTAGAGAGCGAGTTTTTTCTGGGCTGCAAGACCACTGATATGACGAAGAGTTCGATTCTCGTCGTATTTTTCCTGAGCCGATCGGACATCGGCTTCCTCTACGATTTCGGATTCGCGACGTTCTGCGAACTCACCAGCCCATCGAAAGAGATCGATTGCTTTGCGAGCGTCCCCATGCGTTTGCGAGCCAAAAGCAGCAACTAGTGGGATAACATCGTCGGTGAGAGTGCCTTCTTTGAAAGCGTCCTCACGATTTCTGAGGATCGCCCGAAGCTGGTTCGCGTCGTAGTCATCGAAGAAAATGTCGTCCGGATTGAACGAACTCTCTGCGCGGCTGTTCAGATCCTGCATGAAATGTGTATAGTTCGTGAGAGCGGTCACCGAAACGCTCCCCTCTATGTTTCCGAGATTCTCGGCTCGAGAAAGCTGATAGAGGAGGGACGAATAGGCGGGATCCTCGTATGGTCCTTTGAGGAGGTCGATCTCGTCCAGAATGAAGATGACTGCGTCGTAATTGTCGTTGATGAGGTCGAAGAGACGCTCGAATTTTCTATCAGTGGACACTCCGCTTTCTGGAACCCCAACCTCCGTACCGACATCTTCAGCGACTTCACCCACTAACCGGTAGACAGCCCTATCAAGAGATTTGGGTGCTTCACAGTTTAGCGAAACAACTCCGAACGTGACTCCCTGTGATTGAGAGAGGTCGACGACTTGCTTGCAAACGGCGTTAATGATGAGTGATTTCCCTGTCCCAGAAGGACCGTTGAGAAGCATATTGGGAAGTCCACCTCCTTCCAAAGCGGGCCGAAGATTGTCGATAACTCGCTCGAGCTGCCTGTCGCGGCCGACAATTCTATCTTCGTTAATTATCGTGGACGGGCGAACCAGATCCTTCTCGACGAAGACGGACGTCGAGGAAGTTTCCTGAAACCGCTCCCGAATAGAGATAGAAGCATTCTCCGAACCGTCCGATTCCTGTTCAGAGCGATTGTATTGATCTTCTTCAGGAGGAGACGGATCTGAATCGCGACTGGGGTCGTCATCTCCGCTTCGGCCAAAGTCGGGAACCTCTACTTCCTGATGAGGTTCCTGAGAACTTCCGTCAGTCGCCATCGGTTCAGGCGAGTTTTCTCCCTCTCTGTTTCCCGGGGAGTTTCTTTCCATGATAGTCTCCCTGTACCGCCTTGTATAAAAATTATACCCCTAGTAGAATGTAAGACACCGATATTTTGACCATCCGGTATTCTACCGCAGATATTCGAATATGGCCGAGATACCGTTATCGTCTTCTAATAGAGAAGGCGATATCCAGCCCAGTTAGTTTCCGAGCCCCACCGACACCCCTTTGTCGAGTTGTAAAACAGAAGTAGATGATCCGATATCCCGATTCCGAACAAACCGATATAATCGAGAAGGGGCTATTCACATCCCTTTGTCGAGTTGTAAGTCACGACCGGAGTAGGGTAGAAATAGCTGAACAGGCAACTTCCGCGATCGCGAGTGACAGAGACACGATTCACGAGAGACTAATCCGCATCCTTGCTTGGAGACGTTTCATTCATCGATAGGGCCTATAATGCCACCAAATTTAAACGAGTCAGGAGGGGTCAGATTCTGACCCCCTCCCCCCTTTGTCGAGTTGTAAGTCGATACGTCGGAGTGGGCATAGACAGGCTCGAGTGAGACTAATCGAGTTAATTCAACAAAGAGAGAGCGTATACCAACCAAATTTCTGATAGCTGTTCCACAAGAATACATTATCTGACCTAGTCATATATACAGTTTTGATTTTATATTTTTTCCCGCTACGGGTATGATTGCATTTCTATTAATATAAAAGCTTCTAATTATTAGAACAGATTCAAGATCAGGTGTTACAGGAGTCATCTCCCTCTGAATCATGGTTTCCTTCCTTAGAGTTCTTGATTCGTAAAAATACATGCTCCCACCCTCTCCCATTTACAACTCGACAAAGGGGGGAGGGGGTTCAGTGACTCGACCATTTTGAATGTTCAGGAGTCACGAGGAATGGCGACGTGTGTACTACCAGGGATTCGAAATGGTTCACAACACCTGAACGGATACGCGAATCCACCCGCCTGAAGTCGATTCAATCACAACTCGTAGCAGGCAACATTCTCTGCCCCACAGCTTGGACACTTGTCAGCGTCCTCTGAGAGTGTCTGCCCACAGTTTCGGCACTCCCATAGCGTCGATGAATCTCCGTCGAAGGCATTACGCAGTGCTCTCAAGAGACCCATCCTGACTTCCTTGATGTACGCGCGGGTTTTAATTCCATCCCACTCATCCGTTCCAGTCCACATCGAAGTCGTAGAGATATTTTCGCCCCCAATGGGTGTAGCGAGTTGGAACACTCCGCCGCACCCGCTTCCTTCGGTCGCTCTTTGAGACCAATGACTCTACTGTTTCGCTCTTATGTAGAATTGCGGAAAGCCCCGATAACGAGACAGTCAATGGTTGTCTCGATGGATTCACCAGAGAGGGTGAGTGAGCGAACGATGCCGAAGGTGTGAGCGGCCTGCTCCAAGCCCTGCTTGGACAGGCCGCGGAACTTCCGCAACCACGGCTGAACGAGCGAAAACAGGCACTCAGCCTGGTTAATGTGGACACCGTCGGGCGATACGTACCTTTCCTTGTGGACGACCGTTCGGTGGTCAAAATCCATCTCTCGGTAGGCTTGGAGGCCGTCGGTCCAGACCTCTCCCAGCGGTTGGGAGAGGTCTTCAGCCTCCTGAATTACTGGCTCAAGATCGCCTTCGTAGTCGATGCCGAGCTGGCCACGGATCACGCGAAGCGAGTCGCGGCACGCCGCGACGAGCGTCAGCTGATCACCATGCCGTCCTCGCCAACGTGAGCGTCCTCTCTGAGACGAGCCGCCGCGAGAACGGCTGTTCCGTGGCGGCTCTTGGCCTTTGTAGCCCGAACAGACTCTCCCAGACTCGTCGACTTGCGTCGGTCCATCGATGGTCTGGTCAAGCAGCTTCCAGACGATGGGGAAGCCGCGATGGATCGCGGCTTCCACCTCTCGAATCGCTGTGTGAACGGTTTTGTAGGCTCGACCGAGCAACGGCGCGATCTGGTTGATACTGAGCAACGTATCGGCGTAGAGCGTGAACGCGAGAAGTACCTCGCCGCAGGTGAGGTGCTTCTCGTGGAACGGCGTTCCGTAGGTGTACACCGGCTTGAAGTTGCAGTCTCGGCACCACACGCGGTCGAGATGGGGCCACGTTTGAACGGAGGTGTGCCCGCACCGTGGACAGGAGGTATTCTCCCAGAATTCCTTGAGTCGCCGCTCGATGCGGGCATCGAGCGGCTCCGTGTCAATTTCGACGACGCCCAGCTCGATCAGCTCTCGAAACATCGTTCCGAACGCCGGCTGAGCAGAAGACATACTCACAGATTATGGCTGGCTCAGTGTAACTACAGGGTCTTTCCGTAGCTCTACACAAGAGCGTACTGTTTTAACCAACAATTCTATCGACTGGCGCTTTGTGTTGGTTAGCACGAGGACAATTGATGTCCGTTGCACACCGGCTCCACCGGCAAACCTTCCGACGGAGGTAGTCAACACGCTCAATGAGCTTGAACCGGAGCTCCTTCACGACGCTTGCATGTGTGCAGAAGTGTTTGCCGAGCACAAGGAATGTGGAGGCCTGTCTCGAGGAATCGACAGACTAGGAAAAAGTGGAGGAGCGACCAGACGGCCTCCTGGACGATGTCCCTGCCAAAGCGACGGTCGCGGTCAAAGAGATCAACGATAATAGCTACTACTACTACTGGCAGTGTCGCGAAGGCGACACGGTAACCTCGAAGGGTCCAGTCAACTCTGTCCAGTGAAACACGTTGCTGATTTTCAGAATGCGGCATCGAGAGCATGCTGAGTGCTTCACTATTTGGTATTCTGTAGAGTTTGCGGCGGCGCTGAAACTCTATCAGATCCGGCCATTGCTTGTCTTCCGACACTCATCGGTGGCTCTCGCAGCTGTTGACGTTTCCCTCACCGTCAGCGTATTTACCGTCGCCATGGACGACCTATTCGCGGTTGACTTCATCGTCATCTTCTAGCCGATCGTAGACCCGAAACCCGTTCGTATGGACGGTTATCGACTCCTGTTTTGGGTCGGCTAGAAGTCGGACGGTCAGTTCAATGACTGGCCTCGCTGGCCGACGTACAGATCATCCGTGCCGCGATCGGCGAGCGTGCAAACCGCCGGTTTGTCGTCGTCGCACTCTTCAGCCTTGCGTAGACGGGCAGCGTGAGCGCGACCAGGAGCTACGCTTGCGCTCTTTGAACCGTACAGAGAGATTCACTCGTCCATTTCAACCGTACCGAACAGTGTGGCGAATATGGAGCCATATTTATTACGAGGGAGGGATGTCCCGATAGCATGGAGATCAGAGTGACTCGCAGAGCCACCCTTCAGTACCGAGGCCAATATGCTGTTGATGGGGAAGCAATTTCAAATGACATATAGGGCAGGAATCATCGGCGCTGGGGGGATCGCTGGTCTTGGAATTTTAGGAATGCATGATGCGGATGATATCGGCGAGAAGAAATTCGAAGCCAGTCACGCCGGTGGCTACCACGCCACCGAAGAGATTGAGTTGGTAGCTGTGGCGGATGTCGACGAGGAGAAGATGGCGCGGTTCGGTAACGCCTGGGACCTTTCCGAAGACCAGCTCTACATTGGTCACGAGGCGATGCTTGAGAACGAAGATCTGGATGTCGTCTCAGTCTGCACCCCGTCGTTTCTCCACAACCAACACGTTGTCGACGCGGCGCAATCAGCAGCCAGTCCGGATATCATTTGGTGCGAAAAACCGATTGCCTCTAGTGTGAGCGATGGGGAGGAAATGATTGAAGCCTGTGATGAGACCGACACGGAACTTGTCGTCAACCATTCGTTCAGGTTTACGACGAAGTACCAGCGACTCCGACAGCTCGTTCAGGAAGAAGACCTCCTCGGAGAGGTCCATTCCGTAGCCACACAGTATCGGATGGAACTACTACGGAACTCGACACACCTTCTTGACACGCTCGTGTATCTGTTGGACGCGCGAGCCAGCTCCGTGAGCGGTCACATCACTGGGGAAAATGAGGCGATCGACTCACTTGATGCAACGCAAGGAGTCGACGACGCAGCTGGCGGCGGGTTCGTGATCATGGACGACGGTACTTTCACAACTATCGACTGCACGATCCCCCGAAACGATTCCTCGATGACCTTCCAATTCATCGGTTCAGAGGGGAAACTCTACCTGAACAACGATGACGGTGAATGGCGATACTGGCGTCTCGAAGATGGCGACCACGTCGAAGCAGACTTGCCAGGAATCGAGGGCAAATGGACTTGGGAACAGGATTACGAAGGATCGTTTGCGAACGCGGCCTGCCACGTCGAACGGCTGTTGAATGAAAATGTTGAGAATCGTTCGTCTGGTGAAGAAGCTATTCGATCCTTAGAGATCATCGTTGCCTTCTACCTCTCCGAATATACTGGTGGGCAGATCGACATTCCATTGGAACGCCCACTTCGTGACGTAGAAATTACTTCTTGGTGAACGGTCGGGGAGGCATTTTTCGAGTGATGTAGATACCCCGTCACACGAAGGATGGCAGTGTACGCGACTGTTCCCGAGGAAATGACATACGCCCCGAAGAGACGAAGATCAATTCGGATACGGCCGCTGCATCTATTGGAGATCCAATCTTGAACTCTTTGGCCTGCAGTTTGGACTCCATATAATAATTGATGTATAAAATTTGTTACCGGGGGTTACTTTTCTTTTCACGCGATAGGCGGCATTATGTGGCTATCCCTGCTTACAGCAGCATCTACGTTCAGTCACTTACAGTACTCTGTTCCGATCGTCGGCGTCGAATTGGGGAAGCCATCAGTCACCGCGGTTGGTATCTGCCTAATCCTAATGCTCCTCGTCGGATCTGGATTCTTTTCGTCATCGGAGATCGCGTTGTTCTCCCTGCCGGCCCATCAGGTAGACGCGATGGTGGATCAAGGCTTGCGCGGTGCGCGAGCGGTCGAGTCCCTTAAAGAGGATCCTCATCGCCTGCTCGTGACGATTCTTGTCGGGAATAACATGGTCAATATCACCATGTCCTCCGTTTCAACGACTATCGTTGGTTTCTACTTCGACCCGGGCACGGCAGTCATCGTCTCGTCGCTCGGCATCACATCGATGGTCCTGGTCTTCGGCGAGAGCGCGCCTAAGTCCTACGCCGTCGAGAACACTGAACTACACGCACGGCGTGTCGCACGTGGTCTGAATATTGTCGAGAAAGTGCTCTGGCCGCTCATCACCCTGTTCTACTACCTGACGAGCATCGTCAACAAGGTCACCGGTGGTAGCCCGTCTATCGAGTCGACGTACGTCACTCGTGACGAGATCCGGAACATGATCAAGACTGGCGAGCGCGAGGGGATCCTCGATGAGGCGGAACGACAGATGCTCCAGCGAACGCTGCGATTCACCGACGCTACCGCCAAGGAGGTGATGACTCCACGGCTTGACATGGAGTCTGTCCCGGAGGACGCAACTGTCGAAGAAGCAATTAAGCAGTGTATCCGGGCAGGCCACGCTCGCCTGCCAGCCTACGGGGGATCGCTAGATAACGTGACTGGTGTGTTCGATATCCGTGAGCTGCGGGAATCCGACTACGACGATTTTGCCAACTTGATGGTATCGGACGTGGTCACCCCACCGCTGCACGTCCCTGAGTCCAAGAACGTCGACGATCTCCTCTCGGAGATGCGCGAGGACCGAATCTACATGGCCATCGTCATCGACGAGTTCGGCGCTACCGAGGGGCTGGTTACGATGGAGGACATGACTGAAGAGATCGTTGGCGAGATTCTCGGCGGTGGCGAGGACCATCCGATCGAGTTCCTCGACGAGACAGAGGTGCTGGTGCGCGGTGAGGTCAACATCGACGAAGTCAACGAAACTCTAGATATTCACCTTCCTGAGGGCGAGGAGTTTGAAACGATCGCGGGCTTCATTTTCAACCGCGCGGGCCGCCCTGTCGAAGAGGGCGAGGAATTTGACTACGAAGACGTGGTACTGCGGGCCGAACAGGTAAAAGACACACGTATTCAGAAGGCTCGGGTGACCGTCAATCTCGATACCGGCGATTCGGTCGAAGAACAGCCACCGGTCAGCGAGGACGACACTGATTGACTTGCAGTCTTTCAGTAGTTCTATATTATCGATATTATCTTAGCTGAATACAGGAGCTAAGTCCCCACCCTCAACGAGTACCGCAGTCCGAACCAGCGGACAAGGAACGCAGTAGGGTGGGATACAGCGCTGTCATCATCTGGTCTTGTACTTCCTGTTGCTGGCCCACAGGCCCACGCAGTCGGAATACATTTCGGTTGGGATAACTGTTACAGCATGAACCCAATGAAGTATGACCTCGACTCGGGAACGCACTCGACGTACTCCCTGCACTACCACCTGATACTCACCACGAAGTATCGGCGCGGAGTGCTAACCGAGGAGCGAACCCAATTCATCGCGGGGTCATCAGCGGGTTCACGGACAACTACGGCGTCGAACTGACGAACCTCGACGGAGAGGATGACCACGTTCATATTCTATTCCGAGCGAAACCCACCACGGACCTCGTGAAGTTCATCAACACGGTCAAAGGTGCGACTGCTCGCCGTGTCCGTAACGAGTACGAGGATGAACTGAAGACCGAACTGTGGGGCGACTCGTTCTGGAACGACTCGTATTGCCTCATCTCGACGGGGCAGGTGTCGCTGGATGTGCTGAAACAGTACGTCGAAGACCAGCGGGAGAGCTGATGTACCACGCCTACAAGTACCGACTCAAGCCGTCCGACGCCCACCGTGAGGAGTTGGACCGCCACCGCGATATTTGTCGACAACTGTACAACCACACGCTCTACCGACTCAACGAGTACCAAGACGCCATGGCGAACTGCCCTCGATGACCACGCTTCGGTCGGAGCTACCCGATCTCAAACAGTGGTGGGACGACCTCTCGGACGTGTACTCGAAGGTGCTCCAAACCGTCGTAGAACGGCTGTTCGACAACCTCAAAACCCTCTCCAAACTCAAGGAGAACGGCTACGGCGTCGGTCAACTCAAGTGGAAGCCACCACGGGAGTTCCGCAGTTTCACGTACAACCAGTCTGGCTTCAAGCTCGACAAGAAGGGCGGACAGGCTGTGCTGTCACTCTCGAAACTCGGAGACATACCGATTCGGCTTCACCGCGCCATCCCCGAAGACGCGACACTCAAACAGGTCACGGTCAAGAAGGAACCGACGGGCGAGTGGTTCGCCACCTTCGGCGTCGAAATGGACCGCGAACCGCCCGAACCGCCCGAGAACCCCGAGCGGTGCGTCGGTATCGACGTGGGGATTCTCACGTACGCCCACGACACCGACGGGACCGCCGTGGGGTCGCTCAACCTCTCCGTCGAACGGGAGCGATTGGAACGCGAACAGCGGTCCCTCTCACGGAAGGAACACGGGTCGAACAACTGGGAGAAGCAACGCCGACGAGTCGCGAAGTGTCACGCCGATCTTCGACGGAAGCGCCGCGACTTCCTCCCCAAGCTCTCGGCGTACTACGCTCGGGAGTACGACCTCGTGGCGGTTGAAGACCTGAACGTGAAGGGGATGATGGAGTCGCCGTCGAACAGCCGCAACACGGCGTCGTCGGCATGGCGAACGTTCCTCTCGTTGCTCGAATACAAATGCGACCGCGAAGGGACGCACTTCGTCGCGGTGAACCCGAGAGGGACGACCAAAGAGTGTGCGTCATGCGGCGTCGAGACGGCGAAACCGCTGTGGGTCCGTGAACATTCCTGTCCCGCCTGCGGGTTTGAGGCGGACAGGGACGCGAACGCAGCATGGAACGTTCTTTCTCGCGGTCTACAAGATGTAGGAGTGGGACACTCCGAACGAACGCCTGTGGAGACTGCGCTCCCTACGGGAACCGATTCGGTTCCTGCAAAGCGCGTCATGGAAGCAGGAAGCCTCGCCCTCAAGCAGCGTCCGAAGGGCGTGAGTAGGGCGGGGTAGTTCACAGTTCCTGCAATTGGAGGGCACCGGCCAGGAATGGAACGTTCTTATTGAGCGTTGAATACAACTGTAGTAGCCGTTAGAACTTTCCGCTCAGTATTTGTTGCTGTGATCCATGGACCATCTTGATGAGATCTCCGTCGAAGAACTCCAAGGTGCCCTCGATAACGTCGAAGAAAACAAGCCGACACAACGTTTGTTAGCCGCGATCGCGTACAAGAACGGGGTGACGCAGACAGAACTTGCAGAGTGGCACGACACCGGTCGACGGACGATCTACAGCTGGCTGATGCGACTTGACACGGACGAACCACTTGAGCAAGCCGTCTCTGATGATCGTCGATCCGGAAGAAAACGAAAGCTTACAGAATCACAGCAAAAACACTTCAGACAAACCGTTCATGAGCCTCCTGAAGAGGCCGGGATCGACGCGCCAGCGTGGACACCGGCGCTCGTTCAGGAATTTCTCGAAGACACCTACGGCGTTGAATACTCCTATCCGAGTTGCCGGCGGTTGTTGAAAGAAGCTGGACTGAGTTATCAAAAACCACGCCTCACAGCCAACCAAGCCGAGCAATCCAACCAAGACAAGCTCCACGATGACCTCAAAATAAGCGAGTACAGATGGACGTCAAAATAGTTTGCATCGGCCAAACGACCAAACCCGTCTCGGTCGAGGCGCCTGGTCTCCGAGCGGCATGCGGCCGAGCGTAGAACTTGCTAGCCAATGTGACCGGACATGTCTGATCAGCAGAATCACCGAATCCGCCACCGCCGTTCACACAAAAAGATTCATTCTAAATCCGTGACAAATATTCGAAGAAGACTTGATCGGCGTACCGGGTGGCTCGCCCTACTTTTTGGCATCGGTCGTCACGGACCTAGCACCTCGTGGCGGCCTCTTCTTCGTGACGTTACCAGAGGGGAATCGATACCGCTCTCGACCAGCTTATCTCTTCTTGAGCGAGAAACCATTTCTAACGACTACTGTAATAGTGGCTTATCGCATGATGTCCGGTCCCTCATAGAGGAACACTCGGTTGAGGAAATAGGTATAAACTGAGATTCCTCATTCGACGGTAATCTGCAGATCCAAGCCCACACGACCACTATATTTCCATCTACAGCTGCTGTGGGATTTAGAGTTCAGAAAATACACAGTCAAATCAGAATAGATGCATGACCCAATGTCTCCTGCGAATTATAGAGAAGGCATCTTGATTGCCGTATCGTTATGATCGTGTATATTCAATCGATATAGTCAAGCCGGCTGTCTATAGTAGTCGTTAGAACTTTTGGCTCAGAGTTTGTTGCTGTATGCAATGGACCATCTCGACGAGATCTCCATCGAAGAACTTCAAGACGCCCTCGACAACGTCGAAGAAAACAAGCCGACACAACGGTTGTTAGCTGCGATCGCGTACAAAAACGGCGTAACGCAATCCGAACTTGCAGAGTGGCACGACACCGGGCGAAGAACGATCTACAGCTGGCTGATGCGATTTGATACGGACGAATCGCTTGAGCAAGCCGTGTCTGATGCTCATCGATCCGGGAGAAAACGAAAGCTTTCAGAATCACAGCAAGAAGAATTCGAGCAATCCGTTCACGAACCGCCCAAAGAGGTCGGGATCGACGCGCCGGCGTGGACGCCGGCGCTCGTCCAAGAGTTTCTCGAAGAATCCTACGGTGTCGAGTACTCCTATCCGAGCTGCCGGCGGCTGTTGAAAGAAGCTGGACTCAGTTATCAAAAACCTCGCCGTACAGCCGCCGAATCCGAAGAGTCCGACAAAGAGGAGTTCCACGACGAGATCAAAAAAAGCGAGCGGAGATGGACGCCAAAGTAGTCTGCATCGATCAGACCAAGAAATCTGTGCAAGTCGAGCCGCGTGCCGCGTGGTTTCCGCGCGGCACGCGGCCGAGCGTCGAACTCTCCGGCCAGCGCGACTGGACGTGTCTGCTCGGCGCGATCACCGAAGACGGTGACTGCTTTTTCTCACGGTTCACCGAGTACGTTACCGCCGATCACGCGAAACATTTCATTCTCGCGTTATGCGAAGAATTCGAAGAAGACTTGATCGTCGTGCTAGACGGAGCGCCGTACTTCCAGGCGTCGGCCGTCACGGACCTGGCGGCCCGTGACGGCCTTGCCTTCGTCACGTTGCCGGCGTATTCGCCGGAACTCAATCCTGTCGAAGAGTGCTGGCGACAACTCCAAGACGCCCTCAGCAACCGGTTCTTCGACTCACTTGAGCAACTGACCACCGCGATCGATACCGCTCTCGACCAACTGTCGCTTCCAAAAGTGAGCAATTACTTCTAACGTCCACTATAGCTATAACTCGTAAAGTCACAATGAAATGCTTGAATTTTTTCCTCCCACTCTGATCTACTTTATAGCCCTCGCTAGCCGTATCTATAAGATGTTAGACCCAATGGAGTCCGCCGAGCTGATTGAATTACACTCCTAATGATGTAATTTGCCGCAGCTGCCAGACCTGTACTAAATACACTTCTCTCACAGTTAGACTTCAATCAACACTTCTGTGATGATTGTTAGAACATTCTACGATCTCGGCAGCCTTTCTCTTCAAGCGGAGATTGACCTCTTAAGTATCGTGGAACGCACGTCCCACATGACGGAATTGTAGCGAGAACTTAGATTCGGTGTGTTTGGCTCTTCTCGGGTGGTATATTGGAAGCCGACCCAAGAATGACCAAATCAGCCAATTGAGCTTGATATCAGGCGTTTTAGTCTGGTGGAGTTCTATCCCTCTATTTTCCCACATGGCGGAAAGACAAATTATTGAACATATATATGTACTTTCACTATCGTGAATTATCACTCAAAGCTACGGGGCATCTCTGTGTAACCGTGT
This sequence comes from Halosimplex pelagicum, assembly GCF_013415905.1. GTDB lineage: Archaea > Halobacteriota > Halobacteria > Halobacteriales > Haloarculaceae > Halosimplex > Halosimplex pelagicum. The sequence goes on from NZ_CP058909.1 coordinate 2,178,518, forward strand.
TGAGTGAAGCATGAAAGGTGAGGTGAAACGGATTTCTTGGTGTTCATGATAGAGATTAGCTGCCCCGCTGATCATAGAGACTTGATCGATCTTGATTTTGTGGAGTGCAAGCGAACACTCGAGCCGCCGATAGGGATCGGTGTTCAACCGCACGTTGTAAGTTGTCGCTGTCGATACTGTCAATTTACTCAACGTCCTGACTGTTGATCCGAGTCACAATGCGATCCACGATTGGGTACAGAGGTTCCATCCGAATTTGGTCGATCACTGAATCAAACCACGCTTGATGAAACGGTGACTGAGACCAACGATCTGCAATTCTGGCTGTACGCCATCGCGGATCACGAAACCAACGACTTACGTCACGTTGAGCTGTTTTCGATGACAACGGCACCTCTCACAATATCTTCTTCCGCAAACTACGGCAGAAATGCGATGTCAAAATTGCCGTCGTTCTCGTCGATGGTGTTTGCCACCTCTGAACTGCGCCGCAACGAGCTGGGCTCTGATTTTGGGCGCGTCGCCATGGAGATCGCAACGGCGTCGAACGATCTTTCGAGTGCTGAAGCGTCGAACGTCATCTTCTTGGAACTGCTTCAGCTATGCTGAACTGGAAACCGCCGAATCATGGCTCTAAACCTTTGCTTGTTGGCACAATGTCACAAACCAATTGCCACTGCTCATTTTTTACCTTGTTACGAGGGTGTCATAGAACGAGTAGCACACCAAAGAGCAGGGTGAACGCTGAGGTGGAATGAGTTCAGCGACCCTGCAAGATGACCCTTCGGTAGAGACGTTCTTCAATGTCGCGGAGACCGAGACCCTAGCGTTGTTTGAGCATCTCTCCTTCGAGTTTCTCGAAGAGTTCGACGTGTTCGCCCCGGCGAAGACGGGGCGAACACGAGAGCACGAGCCACCAGAGCTGATGCGTGGCTTCCTCCATTGCTACTACCACGACATCTACGGCATTCGCCCCGTTGAACGAGAGCTTCGGAACACGGTTGTCTGGCTGAGCTGTGGGTTCGATCGACCGCCGTCGAGAGACGCGGTCGATCGCTTTCTCACCGATCTTGAACACGTCGTTGACGAGGTGTTTGACCGACTCGTCGAGCAGGCCGCCCGCCGCGGCTTGCTCGACTTGACCTACTGCATCGATTCAACCGACGTGAGAGCGATGCCTGCCGATCAAGATGCGTCGAAATGCTACGATCCAACCGACGAAGAGTACTACTACGGGTACGGTTGCACGATCGTCTCGACCGGGCAAAAGATCCCGATCGCGGCGGAGTTCACAGAGAGTAAGCAAGCGCCAGAGGAGACGGCGATGCGCGTCACGCGTGACGCGCTCGCCGTCGCCAAACCGATCTGGATGGTCGGTGACAGCGCCTACGACACACTCGACTGGCACGACCACCTGCTGGCCGCAGGGGTCGTGCCAGTCGCTCCGTACAACGCGCGAAATACCGACGACCCGAAAGACATCGAGTACAGGGTCGAAGACCGTATCGAACAACACAGCAAGGAGGTTCAGCTGAAGCAGTCCACGTTGGATGAGACGTACAACCGCCGTACTGGAGTCGAACGAACCAACGAATCAGTGAAGGACTGCGGCCTCGGGCGAACGCACGCCCGAGGCCGCGTCCACGCACGAGCGCAGGTGTTTCTCGCCCTGTGCCTTCGTCTTGTCGTCGCTATCACCAACTACGAACGCGGAGACAATCCGGGGAGCACGATCATCACGGTGTGAGAAGAGTTCTATGACACCCTCTTGTTACAGTAAAGATAGATCACCATGAGACGGTGAGTGGTCCGAATCGACTCCAATTAGAGGGGTTCGGTTAGTGTACTGATCTAAAGTAGTACCAGCCCTCTAACGAACTGCTCTATCAGCCGACCAAAATATTGAAATAGCCCGTGGGACACATGGTCACACGTACATGATTCCTGAAGTTCTCCGAGTAGCGTTTCCGGTTCGGGATGAAGGAGCTTCCCAGGGGCCGTTGATCAGCTCACACCGGAAAAAAACCAGACCTGACGAAGCAGCTGGGGTGTCACAATGACAGTTCGAGACCAAGACCTCGCAACAGTTAACGACGACAGCCAAACGGAGGAGGATTCTGATGACGATATTGTCTTCACTCTCCGAAATTCCTCCGTGAGCTTCGATATGGACCGAGGTTCCTCTAAGGTGCTGGATGATGTCGATATGGATATCCACCGTGGGGAAATACTCGGAGTGGTCGGCGAAAGCGGGAGCGGGAAGTCCATGTTCGCGTCGGCGCTCTTGGATGCTGTTGTCGAACCCGGCAACCTCACTGGGGATATCACATATCACCGCGAGAATGGAGATAGCGTCGATATCCTTGGCTTGAGTGATGAGGAACTCAGACAGCTACGCTGGGAAGAAGTCTCGATGGTTTTCCAGGGTGCATTGAGTTCGTTCAATCCGACCCTCGATGTCCGGACTCATTTCGAGGAAACCATCGATGCTCACGGTACTGATATGGATGAGGGTATGTCACATGCACGTGAGCTCCTCTCTGACCTGTACTTGAACCCCGACCGGGTCCTTGATTCCTATCCCCACGAACTCTCTGGGGGGATGAAACAGCGGGCGCTCCTCGCACTCAGTCTTGTCCTTGAACCCAACGTGCTCGTGATGGACGAGCCCACGGCGGCACTTGACTTGCTGATGCAGCGGTCGATCCTCAGCCTTCTTCAGAATCTCCAAGAGAAATACTCGCTGACGATCGTCTTCATCACACATGACCTTCCGCTCGTTGCGGGACTCTGTGACCGGTTGGGTGTGATGTATGCCTTCGACATGGTCGAGGTAGGCCCGACTGACGAGATGCTGTCCAACCCCACTCACCCCTACACGCGAGCGCTGCTGAAGGCAGTACCAAACCTCAATGCGCCATTGTCGAAGATGCGTCCCATTGAGGGAAGCGCGCCGGACCCGGTCGATGTTCCAACAGGATGTTCGTATCATCCGCGTTGCCCCCTCGCGGACGAGGAGTGTACACGGACGGAGCCGGGGTATTCCGATGTGACGGACGACCATGAGACAGCCTGTTTCCACTGGGAGGACGCAGCAGAGGAGATCCCGCTGGAGTTCGATATCGACGATAGCTTTGAGACAACTACCTACGAGGGGCAGCAGTCCGATGACGCATTGGTAGAAGCTAATGACCTATCAGTCCATTTCGAACAAAGCGAAGGTGTACTCAGCAAACTTCGAGGGGATACAGATACCGTACATGCGGTGGATGACATCGATCTAGATATTTATGAAAATGACGTCGTCGTGCTCGTCGGTGAGAGTGGCTGTGGGAAGACAACGCTAGGTAAGACGCTTATCGGTGGGCAGCGACCAACGAGTGGGAGCGTCACTTACCGCGACCAAGATATCTGGGACGCACACGACGAAAAGGGGGATGTCGATATCCCCTTCACGGACATCCGTCGTTCGCTTCAGATCATTCACCAGGACCCCGGGGGCTCGCTGAACCCTAACCGAACAGTTATGAAGAGCCTGGCAGTCCCTCTGAAGGTCACCCAACCCGATCTGGGCCGGGAGGACCGGATATCCCGGATCCTTGCGTTGCTTGAGTACGTCGGCATGTCACCGCCGGAAGACTACGCTGAGCGGTACCCTCACCAGCTCAGTGGTGGAGAGCAGCAGCGCGTTGCACTGGTTCGGTCTCTACTGATGAACCCGGACCTTATAATGGCCGACGAGGCTGTCAGTGCGCTCGACGTTTCGCTACGCGTGGAGATGATGGATCTAATGCTCAGGCTCCAGGAGCTGTTCGACACCTCTTACGTGTTCATCTCCCACAACCTCTCGAACGCTCGCTACATCGCTGGTAAGGCGGGCGGGCGCATCGGCGTGATGTACTTGGGTGAGATCGTCGAGATTGGGCCGGCTGAAGAGGTCATTGCTAATCCGAAACATCCCTACACGAAGGTCCTCAAGTGGTCGACCGCAGATCTGGAGGCTGATCAGACTGTCGAGGATCCCCCGATCCGTGGAATCGATATTCCGGACCCGGTTGACCCGCCATCGGGCTGTCGGTTCCACACGCGTTGTCCGGAGGCCAGAGAGGCGTGTACGCAGGAACAGCCCGGACTCGATGGCTCCGATTCCGAGCACGGCGTGGCCTGCTTCCGTGAATACGGTGAGGACCACCCATACTGGGAGAGTGAGCCGATAAGCGGGGACGAAGATCAGGATTCAGAGGCAACGGTAGCCGCGTCAGATGAGTCGGCATAGTTAGCCTCTCTGAGTTCAACGCCGGAAAAAGCACCATAAAAAATATAGCGACGCTGCCGTTTTCTATCTCCTTCGCGAGTCGGTCACGATCTCGGAATCGCGACGTAGCATCGGTCTGATGCGTGATTGATTTTGGTTTAGTTGATAAGTCAAACACCCAATGAACAGTAACATTAATGACTGATGAATTCCAACGTCTCCCCATGCCAGTCAATGGCGATGATAGTCGTGAACAGAGTGATGGCTTCAGCCGTCGGACTCTTGTCAAATCAGCGGGAGCACTAAGCGCCGGCAGCATCGTCGGTCTCGCAGGGTGCACGGGCAATGGAAACGGTGGCGACGGTGGCGACGGCGGCGACGGAAACGGCGGTGGCAACGGGAACGGCGGAGGTGGAAACGGGGGCCCGTCCATGCTGATCATGTTCATGGACAAGGCAGTGCCGAGCGAAGTGAACTTCAATCCCTGGAACGGCGGGACAGACGATATGCACCGTAACGTGATGTTCGATTATGGGGCAGGATACCACCAGCAGGCAGACGAGTGGTACAACGTTCTCACCGAGTCTTGGGAATGGCCCTCAACGATCACGCAGGGTAATACCCTGACTATCAACATTCATGAGGACTTCACTTGGCACGACGGTGCAGACTATACGGCAACGGATTTCGTTGGCAATCTTAAACTGTTGGACTACTTTGGAGACCCGGTATGGGACTTCATTTCTGGAGCGGAGGCAGCCGATGACAAGACCGCTGAGTTGACACTGTCAACTAAGGTGGACCCACTGCTTCTCGAAGACAATCTGTTTGGGGGGAAGCGGTGGATGTACCGCGACGATATCTTCGGAGAGGACCTGCAGGCCTTAGAAGAGGCGAGTACCGAAGAGGAGCAGCAGCAGGTGATGAGCGATCTCACCCAGCGCAGAATTACTGGGGACCAAGCACTTGACATGGGGCTCGGTTGTGGTCCCGCCAAGTACTCCGATGCGGACGGGACCAGGCTCGTTCTCGATATCTACGACGACTACTCGAACGCTCTGGGTACCACAGGCGACGACTTCGAGTACGACCAGATCGTGATGAAGCCGATCGACACGCCACAGCAGCGCTGGCAGGCGATCCGGAACAAGGAGGCCGACGTTTCCCAAAACGCCTCCATCACGAACAATCAGGTAACGCAACTCGACCAGAACGACATCGACTGGATCAACTGGATCGTCCAGCAACGCCATACTGGACGGGCGATCACGTGGAATACCCGGCGCAAGCCTTTCGACAACCGGAAGGTCCGTTGGGCACTGGCGTATGCGATCAATCGCGAGCTGATGGTCAAAGGTGAGTCCTATGGGGAATTCATGCTCGCGGCTGCCGATATCCCATGTGGGATGTCGAACTTCCTGACCGACAAATGGCTCGGTGACCGGAAGAGTGACTACATGAAGTTCGGGAAAACGGGTAATCGCGAGAAGGCAACCCAGATCCTCGAGGAGGAAGGCTTCACTAAGGGCGATCAGTGGTGGCAGCGCCCGAACGGAGAGACCTTCCAGGTCAATCTCAAGTCTCCCCCGTACTTCCAGGGTCGCAGCCAGCACTTCAAACAGACTCTCGAGACGTTCGGCGTCAAGGTCAAAATCTACAACGAAGAGTCGACCACCTACGAGGGGCAGACTGTCCCCAACCACACGTACGACGCCTTGCACTGGTGGCAGGGGCAGGTGCCCCCGATCCCGCAAGTCGGGTATACCACCAATATGGTCTCCGAGGCTCACCTCACCGCGTGGCCCAAGAATTGGGACGACGACGCCTCGGAGAATTCCTACACGATCGACGTGCCGCCGATCGGAGAGCCCGAGGGCGACCTGCAAGAGGTCGATGTTCAACAGCTGCTCATCGACCTCGGGAGAGCCACTAGCGAGGACGAGAAGCGGCCGTTGCTACAGAAGATCGCCTGGGTCTACAATTGGAACCAGGACAAGACCTACGACGTGGTCCGGAACCAGGCGGTACCGTACACGACGGATGACTGGGAATGGCCGTCGCCGGCTGGCGACCGCGGACTCGAAAAGAGTGAGTACGGCGTTGATCAGAACCCGCACATGCGGATCGGCAACCCGCAGTTCTGGCCCATCCGTGCTGGCTTCCCGAAAGTCAAGTAATCGGGGATAGACCCGTAACTGGGTCCCGAACCGATTGTTCTCGGATCCTCGTCGGGACGCCCCTCTACACGGTGGGACGCCGACGATACTGCCTGCGCGAGTGCCTACCGACCCGTTCGACCCCATTGTGTTGACGGCATTTGAGTGATAGGTAGAGCTGACGCCAGCGATTTGAGTCCTGATTCTCTCGTGTGTCATATCGAGGCCGCCAAGAGTCTACAGATTCCCACCAATCTGATTCTTTTCGGTTGATGAAGGCGAAAGCGCTCAACTTACCTAAGGACTATGCTGGTCCGAAAACGCAGGGGTGAATCTGCGGGAACAGGACTAACAGTCGGACGAACGGAGCCCAACAGTCCCTGTTCGAGCGATATTCCAACCAGCGAGGTGCGGAGCGTATCTGGCGATTCCTCAAGGAATTGAAGCGCGGATTGGAGAGTAGACGCGTAAATTTAGGCCTGAATCTACGTTCAGATCGCTCGTCTCCCTACTCTCACTCCAGCTCGTAGCCATTCGCTCGCAGGCGTCGTCCCAGTTCGACACATGGACGGGCGTGTACGGCTTCTCCAGATCGGTCATGTTGTTTTTAGAGAGATCGGCGGTGCCGAATTCCAGACCTGTTCCGCAACTGTTCGTCGAACCCTTTCCGTAAGGGGCCGATCGCGTTGCAGTGGTCCTGACCAGAGACCCACCGGCCCATGGTGGCAACGACGAATTGCTCAAGGCGGCTGTGATGCTATTCGAAGGAAATCCATCCATCTGATCGGACCCCGATTCGACCTGTTATGCCGGTTTTCAGACACCCTCTTTCTGGCTCCACGGACTGTGAGTTGAAGCGTCTGCTGCCTCACGGTAGTATACACAAATCACGGGACCTCTCTGCTATCCAAAAGAAAATTATAAATGCGTGTCTGGCTATTTCTCCGGTATGTGGGTCATTAGCTCCCAGGCGTATCGACCGAATAAACACTCCAAATCTGACAGCTTCCTCAGCCGGATGTGGAATCTTAGCTGTGTCAAACAATCCAAAACAACTGAAACATGAACTACTACCTAAAACGGGTACTCAGGTCGGGAGTAACTCTGTATGTCGTGATCACGCTAACGTTCGCGCTTACGCGGCTCATGCCTGGTGGTCCCGCAGACTTCGTAAAGGCAAAGATCAGGCGTAATAACCCAGCTGCGCGGCCAGCGCAGATAAACCGGATGGTCGAACAGTACATCGCCGTACAGCCTGACAGTCCTCTTTGGCAACAGTATATTAACTACTTTGTCTCGATCTTCCAGTTCGATTTCGGGACCTCATTTTTCTACAATAGGCCCGTTTTGAATATCTACGCTGAAGCGCTTCCATGGACGCTGTTCATCATGGGTGTCGCACTTATCATCAGCCTCGCGATCTCTATTGCATTGGGTGCTTTCCTGGCATACAAGGAGGGGTCGGATCTTGACTACGCGCTGAGTACCTTCTCGGTTGTCATGAACTCGATCCCATACTACATCGCGGGTGTCTTCCTGATAGTTATCTTCGCGTACACATTCGAAATATTCCCCTCGGGTAATAGGACGAGTTTGGGGATCGAAGCTGGATTCACACTGAATTATTTCCTCGATATTCTCTGGCACGCCACGCTACCGATCGCTTCGGTTGTGATCACAGCGTTCGGTGGGCGCGCCCTTCGAATGCGAGGCAATAGTATCCGTGTCCTCGGTGAGGATTACATTCGCGTGGCGAGACTTCGTGGACTCCGATCCGGCCGAATACGGCTGCAATACGTTGCCCGAAACGCCGTCTTGCCTATCTACACCAGCATCATGATCCAGATCGGGTTCATGATGGGTGGTTCAATCATTCTCGAGGAGATTTTCCAGTATCCTGGGGTTGGATACTACTTCTTCCGCTCCATCAGCTCTCGCGACTATCCGCTGATGATGGGTGGGTTCCTGATCATCACGATTGCTGTGGTCGTTGCTGTTATGATCGCAGATCTGACCTACGGACTCATTGACCCGCGCGCGAGCTCGGGAGGTGACTCACATGAAGCGTTCTGAGAACAACACACACGACTCAGACGATAAACCGGCCAACCACCCCGTCGACAAACTCGTCAACGACCAATCCACTGATACTGGGGACGAGAGTATGACGAATAGAGATCAGACCGGGGAAACACGCATCACCGACGGCGGGACGGATGATTTCCCACTCTCTTCATTCGAACAGAAGCAATCTGTTGAGGTAGAGGGACTCGGTAGCCGCGTACGCGACTCACTGCTGGAGATGTATGCCGTATTTAAGGTTGCTTGGTCGGACTGGCGGACCAAGGCGAGCCTCTTTGTGCTGTCGCTGTATGCCATTATGGGAACCGTTGGTGTCATGGTGGTTCCGGAGCCCACTGTGTATCCAGATCCGTGGATCCAACCGTTCCAGACCTGGGAGTTCCCGCTTGGGACCAACCGTCAGGGACAGGACATCTTTGCTGCGATCGTACATGCCTCGCCGAATATGTACAAGATGATTCTGGCTGGCGGGATATTCGCTACCGGAGTCGGTGCCACCGTAGGGATCGTCTCTGGCTACAAACGTGGCCGGGTCGACGAGCTCCTGATGACGTTCACGGACGTGGCGATGACTATCCCAGGCCTCCCGCTGATTATCGTTATCTCAGCGATCTTCGAGCCAAGCAACCCGATCGTTGTGGGTGTGCTTATCTCTATCAATTCCTGGGCTGGCCACGCCCGTGGAATCCGATCTCAGGTGCTCACGATACGCGAGAACTCCTACGTTGAGGCATCACGGTTCATGGGCGTCAAGACACCGACTATATTGGCGAAAGATATCACCCCGCAGATGATGCCGCTGATCCTCATCGGCTTCGTCGACACGTCGAGGCAGGTCATCTTCAGTTCCGTCGCGCTGTACTTCTTGGGGATCCTCCCCTTCGAAGGAGTCAATTGGGGCGTCCTTATGAACCTCGCCTACCGTTCGGGAGCGGCTCAGACCCCCTCGCAACTTCACGCGCTCTTGTTCCCAGTTCTCACCGTCGTGCTCCTCTCGTGGGCGATGATCATGCTTGTACAGGGGCTGGACCGTGTAGTCAACCCGCGTATTAGGGCTAAGCACAAAGCGCAAGAAAAAGAGGAGATCCAGTAGCGACGTAAAACAACCCGTCTCAAACTTCTTGCCAAGTATCTGATTCCCAGGAGTATCTGCTCACTCCATCGGCGTATCATGGAAAATCGATAGAGAGCGTCTATCTTCTTCACCTAACTCTGCAAAGACTTCCAGATTCTACTATAGACAGTACCTTGCATTCAACCGTTCTTTTTTAAAGCCACACTGGCACCCGGTCAGAATATTCATGTGCCCCCATTACGTCCTTTGTATATGGCTGGATTTCGTGAGCGATTCTGGGAACAGCTCTGTGGGCATTTGAGACACGTGTTCGCCATCTTTGTGTTCGATATTTTCCTTCTCGTCCTACTTGCGTTCTCGTACCTCAATATTGACCGATCCTCTGACGCATACATCGTCTTGTATTTCGATCTGATTATATTTGGTATCGTATTTGTCATTTCGGGGTACATCCTCTTTCGGTGTAGGTCCGAGTTTGATACAAACGGAGTCTCATGAGGGCAGATCACCCATGATCCATCGTCGTCTGTGCTGACGGGCGGTACGTAGATGGACTTGCGAACCGGCATCTCTTTTTCGCGCACCTCTCGGACGTCCTCTCTGGGCACGATTTTGACCCACTTGCGCTCTCAGCAATTCCTCCCGCTCCCTCTGGAACCAGCTTCCCTTTGAGTTGCTTCTTGTGATGGTCGTTGTCGTATGCGTAGTCGAGATTCCACCTCTTCAGGTTGCCTGGGTCATCGGTCTCCTCGCGCTCGCCAGTCCATAGATGCCCTTCGTGATCAGTCACAATTGCAGCCTTGACGCATATTCTCTGGGCACGAACCCCGTTGAGGCTTACAGACCGATTCCGGTCTCTGTGAGAACGTAGCCGCCAACGGGGGCGCTCATAGCTTCACTCACGTATCTACACGGGAACGGACACCACTTGGCCACGCTAATCGCAACCTTCTCCACGACCTCTCGATACCGCGGTTTCGCGAGATGTATCGACAGGCGATTTGATAACCCATTGGTGAGACTGCAGGGACAGTGGAGTTTTTCGGCGCAGGCATCGTAGCGATCGACGTCACCGAAGCCGATCCCTTCACGGGCGATAGGACGGGTCACGAGGACGAGAGAATTGGGACGAAAGAACAGGCCAACGATTACGCTTACTAGTGGCTGACGGTCCAGCTGGTCGGCAACGCAGTCCCATTCGTGCTCAACGCGCGGGTGGTGCGAAAGGAAGAGACACGACTGAAAATCGTCGAAGACATGTTTAACTCTGCCGAGAACCCCGTTAATGTCGATAACGTGTTGATGGACAGGGGTTCGATACCCAGTACATCCTGGAGATGATCAGCTGACGTGGGCTGTCGTACGTGATTCCGAAGCGGATGCAGACGAGTGGAAAAAGCGCGGGCCGAGCGGCTACTCAAACATGGGAAAGATCGCTACGAGACCGGCTGGAAACTCCGTCTTGGTAAAAACGAATGGCACGAGACAACGCTTATATATCGGATAGAGTAGGGTTCAGAGCACGACGACCATCGACAGTATTCGGTGTCCATGACGAATTTCGGGAGTGGTCAGCTCACGGAGTACGGCTTTCGTTGGGAGATCGAGAGAGGGTACAGGTCGATCAAGTGGTTCATGGCTACGACTACCTCGAAGGATTTCGGGGTCAAGTTCTACAAGAAGAAGCACTTCGGAGAGGTTTTGAAACAGTTCTCGGCCCCTGATCCCGGGAGAAACCACGCATCACAGCCCCGCTAAACCAGTGTAGTCTCAACTTCCAAGAGTCGCAGAAGTTGCGACTATAGTAGTCGTTAGAACTTTCGGCTCAGAGATTGTTGCTGTATGCAATGGACCATCTCGACGAGATCTCCGTCGAAGAACTTCAAAACGCCCTCGACAACGTCGAAGGAAACAAGCCGACACAACGGTTGTTAGCTGCGATCGCGTACAAAAACGGCGTAACGCAATCCGAACTTGCAGAGTGGCACGACACCGGGCGAAGAACGATCTACAGCTGGCTGATGCGACTTGATACGGACGAACCGCTTGAGCAAGCCGTCTCTGATGCTCATCGATCCGGGAGAAAACGAAAGCTCTCAGAATCACAGCAAGAAAAGTTCGAACAAGCCGTTCACGAACCTCCTGAGGAAGTCGGGATCGACGCGCCGGCGTGGACACCGGCGCTCGTCCAGGAATTTCTCGAAGACACCTACGGCGTCGAGTACTCCTATCCGAGCTGCCGACGGTTGCTCAAAGAAGCTGGATTGAGTTATCAAAAACCACGCCGTACAGCCGCCGAAGCCAAGGAAGCCGACCAAGAAGAATTCCACGACGAGATCAAAAAAAGCGAGCGGAGATGGACGCCAAAATAGTCTGTATCGATCAGACGAAGAAATCGGTGCAAGTCGAGCCGCGTGCCGCGTGGTTTCCGCGCGGCACGCGGCCGAGCGTCGAATTGTCCGGCCAACGCGACTGGACGTGTCTGCTCGGCGCGATCACCGAAGATGGTGACTGCTTTTTCTCCCGATTTACCGAATATGTCACCGCCGATCACGCAAAACATTTCATTCTCGCGTTATGCAAAGAATTTGAAGAAGACTTGATCGTCGTGCTGGATGGTGCGCCATACTTCCAGGCGTCGGCCGTCACGGACCTGGCGGCCCGTGACGACCTCGCCTTCGTCACGTTGCCTGCGTATTCGCCGGAACTCAATCCTGTCGAAGAGTGTTGGCGACAACTCCAAGACGCTCTCAGCAACCGATTCTTTGACTCGCTTGAGCAACTGACCACCGCGATCGATACCGCTCTCGACCAACTGTCGCTTCCAAAAGTGAGCAATTACTTCTAACGACTACTATAGCGCTCTTAATGCATACGGTCCTCGAATCTCTTTGTGGTCGAACGTGATTGCTACTCGTTGACTCATCGATATCGTAATTTTCAGTATTTTCGCGGCTTTCAGACCTAACACTCTTCACGATTGGCGACGTACACCCGATCAACGATGTCCATCGATCGAGACACCTTCGAGAACACAAGCGAGGACGAACTCGACGAACTCTCCGTCCCCGATCAAGTCCTCGGGTTTCTCGCCGCCAACGAGGATCGGGCGTTCAAGGCGCGCGAAATCGCGTCCCAGATCGGCGTCGACGAAGGCGCGGTCAGCACGGCACTCTCACGGTTGAAGGACCGAGACCTCGTCGAGCACAAGGCGACGTACTGGGCAGTAATCGACGACGCGGAACGTCTCGAAGGCTACAACGGCTACGAGCGCGCGACTGCGCTGTTCAACGAGCAATTCGGCGAGGAGGACAAGGAAGCATGGCGCGAGCACGCACCCGAGGAATCTCATCCGAGCGTCAAGGACAAACAGTGACCGACGAAGAGACCCTCATCTTCGAGCGTGGCGACGTCGTCTACGGGGATGATCCGTTCAAAGGCGAGGAAGGCGCTCGGCCCTGGCTCATTCTCTCGAACCACGAAGGGCGTCCGTTCCACGGCGACCAGTACATCGCAGTGACGCTCACAACGAAATCCTGGATGAACGGACTGGTCGAGATTCCAGAGGCGAGCTGGCTTCGTGGTGGGACTCCGGATGAGAGTCGGATCGTTCCGTGGGGCGTCCAATCGATCGACCACGAGGATATCGACTTCTGGCAGGGTCGCCTTGACAGCGATCTCGTCGACGAGGCTGTTGCCTCTCTCGTCGTAGAACTTCAGTAGCGGTTGACGCTGGTGATTTGTTTGGCTGGTGTTCAGGTAAACAGCAGTTAGGTAGGTCTGCAGATCGACCGGGGGAAGATTAATCACTCTACTCGGCTCTGGTGAATCGCTGTACGGCGTTGGCTTCGACCGTCAGAACTAGGAAAGTGAAGCGGGAAATCGCCGATGCCTATGTCGAAGATCTCCCGCTTCACGAAGAAAGCGGTTCAGTTAGCTAAAAACGCTGTTGGTGGGCGAGGCGAAGTCGCCGCCCCCGAAGGGGGTGGCGGCTTCGCCGAGTACGCGGTGCTGTCGCTGCACTGTCTACGGGTTTACCTGGAGAAGTCGTACCGGGAAACACTCGATCTGCTGAGCGAGATGCCACAAATACTCGGGGAGATCGGCCTCGACGCGACCGATCTCCCCGATCACTCGACGCTAGTCAAGTGGTTTGATAGGATCAAGACAGCACTCTGGCGAGTGCTGCTGCGCCTCTCGGCGCAGCTGCACGACCCGAGCGGTCACGCTGCGATCGACGCGACGTTCTTCGACCGCGAAACCGCCAGCAAACACTACTGCCGCCGGACGAATTACCGCGTCCAGACGCTCAAAACGACTGTGCTCGTCGACACAGAAAGCCACGCGATTCTGGATGTTCACTGTACGACTGAGAAACGCCACGACACACAGCTCGGCTGGCAGGTCGCCCGCCGCAACGCGGGCGACCTGGCCAGCCTCGCTGCAGACAAAGGCTACGACTGGATGGAATTACGCGAGAAACTCCGCGAGGAGGACGTGAGACCACTGATCAGACACCGCGAGTTCCGGCCCATCGATCACGCGCACAACGCGCGGATCGATGGCCCTCGCTACCGCCAACGATCGACGTGTGAAACCGTCTTCTCGACGATCAAGCGCACGCTCGGCGACGCCGTGCGTGCGCGAGCGTGGTTTCGAGAGTTCCGCGAAATCGTCCTGAAATGTGTCGTTCACAACATCAAGCGAGCCGTGACACCGTGAAATCAAGCTACGTCTGGCGATTCACCACGGCCCTATTTTGGAATAGTGTATGTTTGTGGGATAGTATGGTATCTATGCCATCTCCGTGTCGCTCATTGTGGTGTGCCACGATATCACACATTATATGTTTTGTCCCTAGGACGCGGCGATCCCTCGGTAGCTCGAAACGACATCAGCCGGAAAATGAGATGTGAATATCGCACGGGGTGCAGCGATTCTGGCGATGGTCGACACCGATTATTCATCGCGGTTGATGGTTCCTGTCTAATGTGGCGAGGCTGGAAGCCCGACAGGCAGTCGCGCTCACAGCTGTGTAGCCGGAATCGACGTCCAGCTCGCCGATTTTGGTCTCTCGGGCGAGCGACAACTCTTGACGGCAGAGTACACTCCCGAGAGTCGTGCACGGGAGCGAAAGAGCCGGTCAATTCACCCGCTGGGGCCAGATGGTCTCGAAGACAGTCCCGACGAACAGACTGGCGAGTAGTAGCCCTGAAACTCGCGCAAGTAGCGTTGTGACGAAGACACTCACAAGTGTCTCGGTGATCGGTCCTCGGGGATCGACTCCGGGTCCGTTGACGACGAGAGGAACGCCTGTCGAGGGTCGACGCGGCGATTTTTTCGTCCACGCTCCGTGGTCGCCGAGCAACTCACCGTGATCTGAGACGATGTGTAACTCCCACTCGTCGCACTCGCCTCTCGTACGTAGTTCGTCGAGGAACCGACCGAGTCAGCGGTCGACGTTTTCGCACATCGCGGCGTAGTTGCGACGGATCTCCTGGTGGGTCTCCGCATCAAGTTCCCCATCAGGGTCGACCGGTGCCGGGAATTCGATATCGGGGTCTCGGTACCACCCGTGCATCGCCCCGGTCACGTCCATCGGTTCGTTCGGGGCCGACGGAGTTGACGACGAAGTGCCACGGTCGGTCCCGCGGTGCGTCCCGAAGGTGCTCTATCGCCTGACGGTCGACCCAGTTGTCGACGTAGGCCTCCGAAGGCAGGGGCACCGGCCGCGTGGTCGAAAACGTACTGACGGGCCTGTCCCCGAACAACCGGTCTTCCATGTCCTCGACGTAGTCATCGAGTAGGCCCTTCCTCGAGATAGGCCATGTATGGGTTCGCCGGTGGGTCCTCGCCCGGACCGATGTCGTCGGGCACGTCTCCCGGACTGTCGGCGTCGAAGCAGTCGGACTCGATGAGGTGATTGCGATAGGTGGCAACCATCGCCCGCTTGCCCGGGATCTCCACCCCCCACCGAAAAGCCCATTTTCGCCATGCTGGCCGTCCCGTCGAGCCCCCACGTCGGTGAATCCATGTGGAGGTCGATATCTCCGACCCCGATCGTTTCGTAGTCGGCGTCGTCGCGCAGCCGGGCGTAGTACGTCGGCCGGTCGAACGGGTAGTCCTCGTTACTATCGACGCTACAGTTGTGATATTCCATCCCACTGGCCAGACAGTACCGTGAAGGGCCACACAGCGGTGCTGGACAGACCGCGTTCTCGAAGTGGACACCACTGTCGGCGAGCCTGTCGAGGTTCGGTGTGCGGACCGGGACGTCTGAACCGCTCCCGACCCAGTCCAGACGTTGCTGGTCCGTGAGGACGAAGAGGATATTCGGGCGTTCCACGGGTGAACTGTTCATCACTCGATCCTTCTGGCTTAGATAAGTTCGTGTTGCCGGAGCGGAACCGAGGGCCCGACAGACTGCTCGACTGAGCGCGGGTTTGATTGCTTCTACGGCGTCTCCAAGTCCGCGAAGGCCCCGTCGTTCACTGTCATCGAGAACGACTGCATCCTGACCGACTGCGAGTCCGGGGATTCACGGCGTCTATTCACCGGACGACCCGTTCGCGGACGACCCGCCCGGAAAGCTCTGCGACCCGGGGCGACGATCGGCCGTTCCGAGGACCAGCCGGACGTGGTGGACGAGTCAGACAAGTTGCTGACCGGTTCCCGCGAGGCCGCCTGCTCCCGGCAGTCGGTCTGAGGTCCACCCTGTGCCGGTTCAGTACTGGTAGTCGATCGGCCGCTCGCCCTCTCTGTCGACAGTCGTCGTCCGCTGGATGAGCCGGTGCCGGAGGCCGGCGAGGGCGTCGGCGTGCTCGTCGTCGTCAGACCGGTCGTGAAACTCTCCGGGGTCGGTCTCCAGGTCAAACAGCTGCTCGGTCCCGTCGGCGGTCACGGTGTAGCGATAGCGGTCCGTACGGAGGATCTTCCCGTTTCGACTCTCGGTGAGCGCCGAGTCCCGGCCCTCGTAACGCTCTCGCTCGTCGGTGAGCAGGGGCAGGAACGACTCACCCTGAAGGTCCGAGGGAACCGCGACACCGGCGGCGTCGAGCAGCGTCGGCACGAGGTCGACCGCCTCGACGAGGTCAGACTCCGTCCGTCCGGGGCTCTCGATGCCCTCGGGCCAGTGGACGAGCATCGGCACGCGACTGATCGAGTCCCAGCCAGGCCAGCCTTTGCCGTATGTCAGGTGGTCACCGAGGTCTTCGCCGTGGTCGCTGGTGAACACGACGACTGTCTCGTCGGCGATCCCCGCATTTTCGAGCGCGTCGAGTATCTCCCCGACCCAGCGGTCGACTTCCGAGACCATCGCGTAGTAGCCGTGCCGGACCGCCCGGCGTTCGTCCTCGTCGAACGTCACCTGCTGTGACGGCGGCGCGTCCTCATCGATCTCACGCTCGGCCCGTTCTGCCCGAAGGTGAGCGGGCAGGTCCGGCACCGTGATCTCCTCGCGGTCGTACAGATCGAGGTATCGCTGTGGCACCACCCACGGGGAGTGGGGCGAGTAAAAGCCCGCGACACAGAGGAAGGGGTCGCTGTCGTCAGCGTGGGCCGCGACGTACTCGCTGGTGCGTCGCCCGACGAACGCCGAGTGCGTGAGATCCGCGTCGGCCTCGAACGGCACTGCATCCGCGACGAACCGAGGATCGCGATGTTCGATGCCGTCCTCGACGCCCATCATGTCTTGCCAGGTCTCGGCCGCTGGTGGGAGACCGATGCTGATCTCGTCGAGTTGGTCGGGCGCCCGTTCGCGGACCCAGGCCCGATAGTCGTCCTTGTAACACCCAGGCTCGTCTGAGATCTCCAGATGGTCGAAGCCGTAGTCGGGGTGGGGCTGGGTGTGGTCCCGGTCGGCGTGCGGGTGGAAGTGGAGCTTCCCGATGTTGGCCGTCTCGTAGCCTCGGGCCCCGAGGAATTCCGGCAGCGTCGGGACGTCCTCCGGGAGCGTGACTCCGTTCCCGAAGATGCGCAGTTCCGAAGGGTACAGCCCGGTCAGGTAGCTCGCGCGACTCGGCATACAGACGGGGGCGTTCACGAAGTAGCGGTCGAGATTCACGCCTCCCGCGGCCATACGGTCGAGGTTCGGTGTGTGGATCTCGTCGTTCCCGTTCGCGCCGAGCGCGTCCCACCGCTGCTGGTCTGTGTGGATGAGCAGGAGGTTCGGTCGTGGCACGACTCGCCAGTGCCGACCGTCCGTGATAATACTTCGTATCGTCGCACCCCGCAGGACCGGCCGAGTGGCGTGCAACGCTCTCGCGGTTATCGAACTGGGCACTGCTAACTTAGCGACAAAGATGGGAAGGTTCGGCTCCTATCGGAGTTGATGCAACTGAACCTTCCCGAGTTGAGTGACGTGCTTGAGGAGATTGAGTTTTTCGAGCGCGAGCAGAGGGATCGCCACCTCGACGAGCTGGCGATTTTGCTGTGCAATCACGGTGTGAGCCTGCGGAAAGTATCTCGCGTGCTTGGCTGGATCGGCGTCGAGCGGTCGAACGTGGCGGTCTGGAAGTGGATTCAGAAGTTCGGCCAGCGCCTCGGTGAGGCAGGTCAGCGCCATAGTGCCGCTCAGCCCTGAACTGCTAGATTAATCTGCTCAAAGCACCTCTCAGTAGTATTCAGACGTGTTCTGAAGTCCATCATGCCACGACCCCAGAAGTACATTGTCGATCTGTCTGCTGACGAACGAGCTGAACTCGAAGCGATGCTGGCGGCTGGAACATACAAAACGCGTGTTCTCACGCGGGCGCGCTGTCTGTTACACGCGGATGACGGCTTGACTGACCTGCTCGTCAGTCAAACCGTTGGCTGCCATCCGGGAACGGTTGGCCGAGTCCGGAAACGGTACGCCGAGGACGGCCTTGCGGCGATTAATCGCCGCGAGGCCGACCGGGTCTACGAGCGCAAACTCGACGGACGAGCGGAAGCTCACCTCATCGCGTTAGCCTGTAGCGATCCACCGGAAGGACGGTCTCGCTGGTCGCTTCATTTTCTCGCCGAACACCTCGTCGTCCTCAACGAGATCGACGTTGAATCGATCTCTCACGAAACCGTCTGACAGGTGCTGAAAAAACACGGCTACACCCTCACCGATCCGAATCGTGGGTGATCAAACCCGGCGAAAACGCCGCCTTCGTTTGCCGGATGGAAGACATCCTCAACCTCTATCACGAACCATACGATCCAGCCCGTCCTGTCATCTGCTTCGACGAGAGTAACAAGGCGCTCCACAAGCACGTCCGCGACCTGCTCCCGGGCGTACCGGGAGCGGTCGCTCGGTACGACTACACCTACGAACAAAACGGCACGCGGAACCTCTTCATGATGAGTGAATCACTCGTCGGGTGGCGACACGTTGAGGTGACAAAACGCCGCCGCAAGCAAGAGTTCGTCCAGCAGATGCAGGCACTCGTCGATGAGCACTACCCGGATGCAGTCGGCATCCGGGTGGTGCTCGACAACCTCGAAACGCACAAAGCCTACGCCTTTTACGAGTTTCTCCCACCGGAGGAAGCACGGCGTCTCCTCGGCAAACTAGAGTTCCATTTCACGCCCAAGCACGGCAGCTGGCTCAATATGGCCGAAATCGAGTTCAGCGCCCTAGCTACCGAGTGTCTCAACCGACGTATTCCCCACGCAGCGACCCTCCGTGCGGAGGTCGCTGCGTGGGAGCGCACCCGAAATGAGGATGAGTCAGCCATCGACTGGCAGTTCACTACCGAGGATGCACGGATCAAACTCCGTCAGCTATATCCAACAATTCACGCTTGAAGCGGCACTAGCAGTACTTCCGAGGTTTAACGCCACAGTTCACGGGTAGCGACCAGATTCTATCGGTTGAATTGATTGAGAGTGACGGAACTGCGGAATCGGTGGTAACTGGGGTGGAGCTCTGGGAACGGGTCAGTAGATATGGTCGTGTAGACGTACGTGTCGGCCCGTTACACCCTGGCGTTCTGGTGGAATGGAGAACTCAAGAGAGCGCTGCCGCTCCAGCGGCAGGCGCTCTCGTCGATTGGGGAGAGTTACCACGGAGAGTAGCTCTGCAGCATATTCTCCACTAACTCTTCTGCTCGCTCTCGATTACATCCTTTGTCTTCCATCAGCCGTTGAATCGCTGATTCCCGAACGATCTGGCCGATCACTTCCTCGAATGGCGAGAAGTCAGAGTGATTTACACCTGTCACAAGCCGCCGTCGTACCACGAATGCATGGGCTAACGTCACCACCACGGCTTCGCGCCAAGATTTTCGGACAGCGCCTCACGAAGCAGGAGGTTCGTGAGGCGCCAGACGTTGTATATGACGACGCCGAGGGTGAAGTAGAGAAGACGCACGCGGTAGTCGGTAGAGGCTGCGGTCGGGAGGAAGTGGTGTTTGATCGTCTTGTATTTGCTTTCGATCTGCCAGCGCTGGCTGTACTGTGTGGTGAGTCCCATTGCCTGGTCCGGTGTAACGTCGCGATTGGTGGTGAAGACGGCGTATTTCCCGTCTTCTTCGGTCGAGGGGACGTATATAAAACTGAGTTCGTGTGTGCGCCCGTCCACCGAGAGGCTCACCGCTCGCTCGACGGCTACGTCGGCGAGCGGGTGAGCCTCGATCTGTTCGATTTGCTCGATTTCGTCGGCGTAGACCGGCCTCGGAATGAGGTAGGTGATGTCACGTCGCGGACTTCCATGGCGTCGAACTCACGGTCAGCGAACAGCTTGTGGATCTCGACGTGCTGGGTCGCTTGGTCGAGCAATCGTCGGACGATGTCGGCTTTCGAGTGACTGTCGACCTGGGAGGCGTCGCCTTCCCAGGCCGACGCCTCCCGGACCGGTTCGATCCCAAGGACGAGCGGTGTGTCCTGGCCGATGACCGTCAGCGTCGCGAATTTGTAGCTGCGCCCCTCTTTGTCGCCACTCACCATCTCGGGGAACTCCTCCTTTGGAACTTTCTCTTTGCCGTTGACGATGACGACGTCGTCGAGTTCGACGTCGTCAT
This sequence comes from Halosimplex pelagicum, assembly GCF_013415905.1. Classification (GTDB taxonomy): domain Archaea; phylum Halobacteriota; class Halobacteria; order Halobacteriales; family Haloarculaceae; genus Halosimplex; species Halosimplex pelagicum. The sequence continues at coordinate 2,199,074 of NZ_CP058909.1, forward strand.
CGTCTTTGTAGGGCGAGGGGTAGAACTCCCAGTGAGTGATGTCAACTGCCGCGATGACGGGCTCGCGGAGCCCGTCAGTCGCGTCGAGTTCGTCGAGGAAACACTCCAGTCCCGCGTGGAACGGCTCGAGGACCGCATCACGGATCCGTTGCCAGTCTGGGGATCGCTCGCCGTCTGCAAAGTCGGCGAGCGACGTCTGCTCGGTAGGTGCTCCGATCTGTTTCATCGTCCGGAGGTGAGTATCGCCGTGGGGTGTTTTTTCCAGTCGCTGAGTCGGTCGAAGCGCCGACGTGGGGTCGTCGTCCCCACGTCGGCAAGGTTGAGGTAGGCCTGGCGTTCGAAAAACAGGTCGTCGGGATACTGCGCGTTGGCTGCGCGGTCGGTTTCGAAGGCATCGAGTCCGCGGTCACGAGCGGTCCGGATCGCCTGCATGATGTGCTCGTCAGTGACAGCCTCGTCACTGACTTCGCCGGGATCGAGACGTGGTTCGCCGTCTGAGACGATGTCGTGGTCGGCGGCCACCGCCCGTATTTCGCTGGCGGTGGCCTCGATCGCCTGGCGGTCGGTCAGCGAGAACCGGCGCCGCCACATGTAGTTGATCGCCTGCTGGGTCGGTGCTCGTCCGAGTTCGAACCGGATGAACACGTAGGCGGTCCCTTTCAGCCGGCGGTGGAGTTCGCTGTCGTTGAACCCGCGCGCGTGCTGGTAGAGGAACATCCGCACGACCGACTCGAACGCGAAGTCGGTCGTGCTGGTCCGTCCGTACTGGTCGGAAAACAGACTCTCCGAAACGTCGAGATCGGCGATCTCCCTGGTGATGTGGTCGTGGAGCGTGCACAGCTCTTCTGCCTGCTCGACGAGGCCATCCACCGCGACGTCTGTTTGTGGCGTCGGCATAGCGGATGCCGACGCCGCTCTCGACTGAGAGTCCCGATTAGTCGTCGTATCGCTACCCTAGTGCTTTGTATTCTGCCATCCTCCGAACCTGTGCAGCGCCACCGCGAAAAGATAATATAGCGAGATGTGATTTATAGATCAGAATACCCGGCTTAGAGGGGCTACAACACCCGATTTTAGCCGAATAGACGTGATGGCGATTTACTATGTCTTAACGCGAAAAGACACAGTAACTATTAGTGAGAGGCCACCGTCCCCCGATCCGAACCGATGACAGACGCCAAGACCGGGGGTTTAGACGCCGAAACCGCCATCGAGGCCGCGATCGACGCGCGACTCGCCAGCCTCGACTCGGGGAACTACCGAGCGAACAACGAGCTCGTCCTCAGCGTGTTCGCGGAGTACCTCACGGACCACCGTAGCGTCACGACCCTCGAAGACTTGGACGTGCTCGACTGCCGGCGGTACGCTCAGTGGCTTCGCGAGCGCGCCCGTGATGACGAGGACGACCTTTCGGCGGCTTCTGCGCACGCGAACGGTCCATACTTCACCATCGTCCGGGCCTTCCTCGGCTGGTGCGTCGACGACGAACGCCTCGACGCGAATCCCGCCCGGCCAAATCGGGTGAAACAGGAACTCCCGGAGCATCACGGCGATCACGATCGCCAGTTCTGGTCTGTCGAAGCTCGTGACGCGTTGCTCGAATTCGTCGACAAACGTGCACACGACGCACTCGATGAATCAGACGACACACGAGAGCGAGCCTTCCGGGATAGAGCAATCGTGACCACGCTCGCGCTCACTGGCGCTCGTGGCGCTGAGCTGTTCAATGATCCACGTGACGAATACCGCAATGGACTCCGCTGGAGCGACGTTGACCTCGGCCAAGGCGTCGCCGAGTTATTCGGGAAGACCCGCGAGCGACAGTTGATCCCCCTGACTGACCAGGTTGTCGAGAGTCTCGAACGATACCGGTCCGTCCTCGAACCCGGGACAGTGGACTGGCCGGTGTTCCCGACGCGACACCACCCGTCACTTGCTCAATCCGCCAAGGACGGGCTCAGAGAGCAAGGATGGGATGATGATGCTATTGAGTCAGCGCTGAACGAGGCGACCGCGATGGAACTCCTTCGAGAGCACGAGAACACGCCGCCGCCCCTCTCAAAGAATGGGGCCCGATCGCTGATGAAACGGCTATGTGGGAGTGCCGATGTCGATATCGACGGCGAGTATCTGAAGCCTCACGGAGGACGGAGAGGTCTCGGAAGTGACCTCTACGCCCAAGACGCCGAACTTGCACAGGAAACCCTCCGACATGAGTCGATAGAAACTACCCACGAATCCTACCGAGAGCAGAACGCAATCGAGCGGCGTGAGCGTCTAGAGCAGGCTCTCAACGAATAGACTGAACGTCGACCGGGAAATCAAGAATTCTCAAATACTGTTTTATCTTGCTTGGAGATGTCTGGTCGGCCGGTCTCATGAGGTCCTGAATACGAACTCCGAATCGGCCTCAAATCACACCCGACCGCCCCGATATGTTACAGACATCTATTACAGAGAATATTTACAGGCCAGTGTTACAGGTGGTGGGTGCATCATCCAGTTACAGATCTCTGGGTGTGCAACTCGGAGAATATCTGTGGCAGAAGTATGTAACAGACCTCTATAACAGATAGTCGTTATAGAAGGCCGCCACAGACGAATGTCGAAGAAAATTTGACGCCACTACAGGGTCGTCTCGAAGTCCAGATGCTAGAATATGCCCCTCATACCACTAATGACGGCCCATTCTCGAAATAGATCCCGACACACGATCGTCGCTTGCATCTGTAACAAACATCTGTAACTGATTTCTGTAACAGATATTCTGCCCGCTCGTCTGACACAGATTTATGTTGAGCTGCACAGATAGGGAGAGTATGATAACGGCCGTAGTCTACTCGGAATCAGGCGGGACGTTTAAGACGACGATGACAGCCAACGTCGCGGTAGCGCTAGAGCGGATGGGACAGAAGACGCTCGTGATCGACCTTGACCCACAGGAGGGGAACCTCACGAGCCTCTTCGACGTTGGCGCGCATCGAAGCGATCCAGACGCGGACAATCTTGTCAAGCACATCCTCGACATGCCGGACGGAAAATTCGAGGACCTGATCGAGACTTCCGATGAGGGGATAGACATCATTCCGAGTCACGATATGCTTGGTGACTTCACTTCCAATCTGGAACAAAAAATCTCCTACGAGACAGGGATGAAGAACATGAGCCGTGAGGAGTATCCACGATTCGAACTCCTGTATGAGCTGCTCTGGGATAAAGAGGAGATGCACGAGGAATACGATGCCGTTCTCATTGACCCGAATGCGCGAGCGGAAGACCTCCTCTACAACGCTATATTCGCACTCCGAACACTTGTCGCGCCGGTAAAACCCGCCGGGAAGGGGAACCTGAGTCTGGACGGTCTCGAGGAGTTGGTCGGGAACATGGAGTCCGAATTGGAAATCGAGATCGGCCTCTCTTGTGTCGTTCCCTCGGGCGTCGGGCAGACCAACGCACACCAGCAGTACCAACAGCAGTTCCAGAACACGGAGGCGTTCGCGACTCCAGTTACGATCGGGAACCGGGAGAGCCTCATGGATGCCATGTGGGAAGCCAGAGGATCGGCGTTCAAAGTGGTCGAACAGCGGTGGAAAACCTTCGAGAAAGACGGAGAAATGGTGAGCGAAGCAGGACAGCGACGCGTGCGTGACAGGGAAATCGAGACGTTACGGAAACTGTACGAACTCGCTCGATTCATCGCGACCGAGACGTTCGACACGGAGATTGACCCGATACTTGAACTCGATATTCGAGACCACGAGAAGCAGACAATCGACCTGCGAAATGACGAATCAGTGGAGGCGACTTCTGCATGAATAACTTCAAATCCGGTTCCGGTAACCTCGACTTCGGCGGCGACGGCGACGAGTCAGCCGAAGAGGAGTCACCGGACGAGAAGACAGATACACACGACGAACAGACCGGTTCCAGATCACCTGACCAAGCTCACGCTGACCAGACAGGTCGAGAGTCATCATCAGCGGAACGGTCCACCGATGAACAGCCACCTGAGACCGAATCAGCGGGATCGACCACTCCTTCGGAAGAATATCCGTACTTCGTTCGGCGGAATAACGTTGGCGACGAACGAGGCACACGTCTCGAGATCCACGTCCGTGATCGAGTCGCTGATCAAGAAGCAGAATTCCGAAACGAGCTCGCGGAGCTGCTTGGCACGAGCGAGATCTCGAAGACCGATGCCCGAGAGTTCGCCCTGATCGCTGCGTTTCACCATCCAGAACGAGTCGCTGATCTGATGCGGGAGGAGGGATTCGGGACTCTCGATTGAAGCATCCAGTGGTCATGTTTCGGATGATTCGACGCATTCTGGTCGGCTGAAGCAGTCCTCACCTGTCACCAGACTATGTCGGAGTGGATATACGAAGACCAAGCCCTTGACCGAACAGCTTTTCGAATTAAAATTCGTCCTCCGCAATAGTCGACTGGAAGACCTTCGATAGTCCATCCTATTATAATACTACACCTCTGACCACGAGTGTCTCTCCTAACCTCTTGCACTCTATGGCTTCACACCATCTATTCGGGTAGTTCTTTACGGCCAGTTCGAACACACTCCCAACACGGGAACTCACCGATACACTCTGAGCACCCCTCCTCATCACGTATCTCGCTCTCGTCCTGCAATGGGTCGGCCTTGTTTAGACGCCGAATTGCGGGCTGTTGAGAGCCTGTGTCCCAATCAGAGATGAACAGACGTCGTCAGCTCGGCTCGTCGGATTGTCTCGACGGGCCAAATTGCCTGGTTGCTGTACTCAATCCAAGCTGCTCAGGTCGATCTCAACTCGGAAATTGCCGAGACTCGTCGACTACTCCGTCTCGACGGCTCGGAAAAACATGCTCTCAACCGCTCATACCAGCGTCTAAACACGGCACTCCTAGAGTGTTCTAGAACGAATCACGAGGCAGTTGATTTCAGGGTCGTTGGAGATGAATCCGTTGCTCAGTGTGCGTTGCGAACACATCGATAGTACCCTATCTTTATCTACTTCGAGAACCTTTTCTTTTTCACGGCTTCGTATTCGCAATATTCGTCCACCTGCCCGATGGTGGCCTCCCTGCTGTTGGGGTGCTCGCATGGTGTGGTTTCCACGCGGTTCGAATATCCAGTCATTCGAACCGCAACACGTCAGCCATCACAGTGCCAGCACATCACGATAATTCCGCCGAGTCCGACGACAGTATTGACCTCGAACATGCCACTGAGACAATCCTCCAGTTTCTCGCCAACCGCGACGGGCCAGTCGAGAACCTGACGCTCATCTCAATCGCTGTTCGGGAAGAGGAAGTCCAATGCCGAGACCTCGAACCAAGCGACCTCTCGATCCCAGCAGTCCATGAGCAAGTAACGACAACGCATCTCCCCGACCTCTCCCGCGAGGGACTCATCAATTACGACCGAACCGATGAGATTGCGGAACTTGAAAAAGCAGCCGAAGACATTGATGCGGTCTCCCAACAGGAGCACTCTGAGTAACCCAGCAGTGACATTGAGATCTGCAACTGCTAATTCATCCTGCTGTTCTGTGTATTGTCTGTACTGACCGATTGCGGCAAGATAATTTCAACGGAGAGTGACTGAATCAACTGCTCACTGTGCCTGCTTTCTGAGCGCTTACTCTTGGAGAAAGTTTTCACAATCAGATGCGAAACTGTGCAGGTTCTGCGCGGCCGTAGGGTCAAGCGTAACGAGCGTGTCTTCGCGGTCTCGCGGGAAAACGAGTGCCACAACATTCTCAAAGCAGACGACCTGACAGTAGAGCCCTCCCGCTGATTCAATCGCAGCCTCCGAATGAGCGAGTGACGCATATTTGCGCGCGTCATCGATAATAGAATCGAACTCTCTATTCGAGTACTTTTGGGCGACATCTTTGCGGACGTACTCGGCAGTATACCCCTCGTCAGTGAATTCGACGACGAGCCGAAGGGTATCGCCCGCCTGTCGTTTCAGAAACTGAGTGAACGGATCCGGCTGAGAAGACATAATGCAGTTTGACGCATACCCACCTGAAAAAGATGGCTTCTCTGCCCAGTTGAATTCCTAACGTAACAGAGCATCCATTGAGTTCAGTGAGTCTCAGGGTCACATAGAACAATTCACAAAGGTGTTAGTTTCATGACTGCTGGAGGTGAATCATCGGCTCAGTTAGTCTGCTGTACTGAGCAGAGCCGAGTCTGGGGAGAGAACCGGGGCGTTAATCTCAGTGGACTATTCTTTGAACTCCCTGCTCAGTAGGTCTGCGACTGTATCTCTTGGTTGGGATGAGAACAGTAGCGACGGCCGTCCCGCTATTAGGGGGACTCGCTCGTCGAGTTTGTCTCGATGTCACAGGCCATGAGTGTCGAAACGGCACTCGCCGTGAGTTCTCCCGCATCGTCGATCTCCGCGCGCGTTGAAGACCGGTTACAGTCGAAGTTATCGGGCGTGACCTGTTCGGTGACGGTCGTCTCGGTTTCGAGCACACCCATCGACAGGGAGTACGTATCGCGCTCGCTGAGCGTGATCAGGACAGTACCCTCGGGTTCGACCGTGTAGACGCCGTCGAATTGCGCTGTCGAGTCCTTTTCGACGAGGACCCGCGTCGTCCACGTCTCCTCCGATGGGTTCCGGAGCATGAGCGTGTGGCTGCCTTTCCCCGTGTCTGCGGGAATCGGGTCGTCACCGAGTGTTTCCGATGCAGATTCACGAGCAGCAACGTGCTCGCTCACGACGCCCTGGCACGCCATCTGCGTCGAAATACCCATCGAGTCGAGTGTTTCGTCGTCCTGAACGCTGATCCTCGTCTTGGTCACGTTACAGGTGAACTGGCCGGGTTCGACGGTAATCTCTTCCGTCGCATCTAGCTCAGGAACGGTCACACGAGCGGTGTACGTGTCGAGATCGGTGATCGACGCCACAATACTCGCGTTCGCTTCGAGTTCCACGGATTCCTCGAACACGGTCTCGTCAGCCGTCGAAACCGTCATCGTCCCTTGATGGGACTGCGCCGTCGGATTCCCGAACGCGACGTGGTGGGGAGTTCTGAGCCCGCGTTCGTCAAGCGATTCGGTCCCGATGGTTCGCTCGACAGTGTCATCGGCGGCGACGTGTGTACGCTCCGGCTCTTGTTCAGTGTCGGTTTGCGTGTCCTCAGAGGTTGGTGTCTCGGAATCTGTCGGCGGTGAGCTGCTCGATCCAGCTTGAGAGGTACAGCCGGCGACTGCGGTTGTGAGACCAATTCCTGCGCTTGCCAGAAACGTTCGCCGTTTCATATACTCCCATTAGAGGGGCCACGTATCGTCCTATCCCAGATTCAAGTACATCTTTGAGTCCCGGATACTCACTCACGCTGAGTGGGCGTGATTCCGTGCTGGGCGATACGTCCCCCAGTACCAAGCAACGAGGAGGGACAGGATCAGGAAGATACCGATTCCCAGCACGACTCCACCAGGCCCGGTCGCAAACGTTGCGAGCGTCTCCCATATGGTTGGGTCGGGTTGCTGAACAGGGGGCGCACCAGCCCGGGGCGACGAGGCCGGTGTCGGTACTGACCGGCGTGTATGGGCAATTACACTAACGACTCCGACGATACCCACTGCGCCGAATACGCGACCCAACGCCGTCGTGAGCGATGGGGTTGTTCGTTCTGCCCCCGCGAAGAGTACGAGCGCGCTATTGGTCGGCGCATACACGTCCATTTCCCTCCCCTGCTCGGAATACCACGTCTCGACGACCGCCACTAAGTCTGCGTCCTGGAGTCGGTTGAGATGATAGCTGATATTTTGTACCGAGGAATCGAGTTCAGTTGCGATCTCCGACGCCGTCGTTGGTTCTGAGTATATCTGTTGAGGATGCGGCGTGCGGTTGTTGAGGAAACTGCTGAAAAAATCTGTTCGGCTGACTCATCTTCGAAGTCAACGAGCTTCGGTTCCAAACCACGATCCGAAGCTGTTTGCGGGGTAGGTTTCAGGGGTAATAATGAGGACATTGTTGTCTGATTCGCTTGCAGTGGTATGTGGTTGGTGAAGAGTAAAAGCGGTATTTGAGTCCAATTCTTGGCGAACTATTCTACTTCGAGACCCCATATACGATAATCAACAAACGTCGTTCGTTAGTGGCCGCCGGAAACGAAATGGAGACCGACGATTCCGACGAGAATTGTACTGATGAACCCGATTCGAGCAAGGGTTGCTGGTTCATCAAACAGGATAATGCCAAGCGAAGCGGTCCCAACAGCTCCGATACCAGTCCAGACGGCGTACGCCGTTCCGATGGGGAGTTCTTGGATTGCCCGTGCCAATAGAACCATACTAATGATGAGGGCAATAGCGGTGCCGAGCGTGGGTAGCGGTTTTGAGAGCCCATCCGAATATTCGAGCCCGATTGCCCAGCCGATTTCGAACAACCCAGCCAGTATCAGAAGGAACCATGACATCTCACTGTTTATCTACTCATACAGTCGAACTATGTCTTCCGATATCGACTGCCTCAGGGGGAGATTTTTGGCCACAATCAATCGGATCGACCGATAACTCCCCTGTACTGACCGATTGCGGCAAGATAATTTCAACGGAGAGTGACTGAATCAACTGCTCACTGTGCCTGCGTACTGACCGCTGGTGATTCTGTCAGAAACGGTTGCTGTTCAGAGTTGCCTGCGAGATACAGTGCGCCAATCATGCACAGGTCAGGACCTGATAGCGGAAGTGCAGGGAACCGCGTGGTCACCTTAGATACGGTCCCATATTGTAGAGACGATGGCCCGAAGCCTTTTGATCCAAACGAGGCTATATTGTCCTATGACCACTTCCCGAATCGGGACACGCGATTTACTATCCCGATTCATCTCCACCGTCGAACGGCGGGCACCGGAGTCCGCTCCGTGGTCGGCCTCGCTTGGCGCTCTCTTCCTTGGCGGGGCCATGGTGTACCATGTGTCGGTGAATGGTGACCCATACGTCAATGCAACAAACACTCTGGTAAGATATACTGGATCTGTTGCTCTCTCCCCATTGCAGACGGCGATTCTACTGCTGGCCGGGACCGGATTACTCGCGTTCGCCGGCTGGACCAGGATTACTGACCGGAGCCTCCTCCTGCTCATTGGGACAGCCGTCGGCGAATTCGTCTCGATTGGCTATTTGCTCCTACTCGCCATCCACACCCCAGCACAGACCGCATATCCATTAGTGCACAGCTATCGGGCAACGATACTCGGGTTGGTTCTGTTCGGAATCGCGCTCATCTCTGCCCATTCTCCGGGAACGTGGCGAGAACCGAGGGGACTCCAACGCATCCTCACCGGAGCCGAACCGCGACGACTCTTTCAATGGAGCGTCGCCGGAAGTATTTTGCTCGTTATGGCTGCTGGGGGTGTAGTCTTCGACCTACTACCGTACTGGGCGTACACAGCGTTCGAGGCATTCGAGGTGTTCGGTGAGCACCCCGTGCCCGCTACGGTGGTGATGCTTGGGTGGTTCGGCCTGGCAGCGCTCCCGGGTTACCGGCAGGACGGCTTGCTCGCCAGTTGGATGCTCATTGCCGGACCGGTTGGAGGCGCGGCTATCACACTGAATGCCACCGATCAGTCGATCATATTCCAATGGGAAATGTTGGACTCGACCGTCTCAACAAGCTGGGTATTCACGACGAATGTGCTTGGAGTCGCCGTGATCGTTGGTACGGTCGGCTACGCCATCGGGGTGACAACTCAACAGATTCGCACCAGAGCGTAGTCTTCGCTGAAGCGGCAATACATCGGTAACTGTGTTGGTTGTGGATCTCGCTCGGATGAACTCAACCTCTGTATCTCGCACGACGTTCCTGACAGTACCTCGGTAGTTCGATCCCTGCCTCGTTAGGTCGCTCCTCTGTGCTAACCGAGGTGGTCGGAATTTGAGTCGGCCTTTTAGGCGGTGACGCCATTGCTCTTGGGATCGATATCGTCTCACCGTGGCTCAGAGACCGCTATTCAACACGGCAATCTAAATCGGCCCTTTGTCCTTACCATTCCATTATTAGGAGTCAGATGTAAGGTGAAGACAGTATGAAACGCAGGGAATTACTCGGGACTGGTGCGTTAGCGCTCTTAGGAGGTGGTGCTGCCGGGACAGCCGTTGGGCTCGGCCCTTTGGCGTCAAAGGACACTTCAGAACCGGCTTATTTCGAGTTAGAACCGATCACATACGAACGAGAGCCGCTCCTACTCCAAGCACCTACAGATGCAGTTCCTCGCGGGGAATCTATCACATTTGAACTCCAACATACTGGAGAATCTGAGAACATTAGTGTTGGATGTCACATTCCGTGGGCCATCCAGAAATTCGAAGACGGAACATGGAAACACGCTGTATGGACGGACCAACGATGGCACCTCCTCTGTGCTACGTTGATATCTCCCGGTGACACTCTCACTATAACTGTCCCCCTGTCACCAACAGCATTAGCTGAGGACCATGGTGTCAGCGAAGAGGAAGCCGAAGTTACATTCATACCTGGAAAGTATCGGTTCGTCGTGTTTGCAAATCCTCCATTAGCAGTCAATTTCCGCGTTCTTCCGACGGAATAAGATGGCAATTCGGTTTCTAAGCTGTTCTACCATCCGTGTCAGCTAAGAGGAGAACCACGTGACGACGACGGCTCATCGAGGCTTCTTTTCGAGAGGAATGAGGAGGCAAGAGCTGTGTCCAACAGAGCCTCCTCATCGAGAATCATGCGTCGGCTTACTACACTGTTTCCCTCCGAGTTCCTCGGCGTGATCGAGCGAGAGGGCAAGCTTTAGGTTCCAGTCCTCGTGTGGGCGCTCGTGTTCGGCTTCGCCGCAGGCGAGAGCCGAACACTCGCTGGGTTCAGACGCAGTTACAACTCGACGCTGATGAGACAATCTCACCTGGCGGCTTCTATCACCGGTTGACGCCGACACTTGCGGAGTACGCTCTTGCGAAGTAGATTGTTGACGGCGAGAGCTGCGGCTGAAAGTCGAAGAGGGCAAGGGCACCGCGCCAGCGGTGCCCGATATGATCCCATGGAGCCGATTCATCTCGGAATCGGCTGCAGCGGACCTGCTGCAACAGGTTCGCTAGCGTGATGGTGTCGAGTGCCCCCGCTGCCGTTCTGACCTGACGGTCAGAAACGGCAGCTATCAGGTGTATCAGCGGTATTTGTGTAAGAATTGCGGTCGAACGTTCAACGATAAGACTGGCACGATCTTTGCTCACTCGAAGCTCACACTGAAAGAATGGTATTTCACGATCTACGTGTTTGTACGGTTCAACACGAGTCTTCGCCAGATCGAAGCGGAACTCGATGTCTCGTACAAGACGGTGAGACGGCGCGTCGAGCTCTTCGCCAGCGCGCTCGACGCGCCTTCGATCACGCTGTCTGGCCCCGGTCGAAATCGACGAAATGTACGTTTCTGCCGGGTTGAATAGCAGTGTGCCCACATCGTGGACAGGACGTGTTCTCCCAGAAATCCTTGAGTCGCCGCTCGATGCGGGCATCGAGCGACTCCGTGTCGATCTCGACGATGCCCAGCTCGATCAGCTCTCGAAACATCGTGCCGAACGCCGGCTGAGCAGAAGCCATATCGCCAAATTAGTGCTGGCTCAGTGTAAATACAGGGTCTTTCCGTAGCTCTACACAAGAGCGATCGCGTTTTCATATTCCGTATCGCGCTCCCTATCTCACGTGGTTAAACAACAAATGTCTTTTGCGACGGGCGGTTAGACAGTGAACTATCAATGGACGCACGTTTCGAGCCAGGCCAGTACCGGAACTGGAGGCGAGCTCGAATCGACACCGAGAGGACCATTCGCTGTCCCTCTGTGGTCGAATAATGGCCGCTCCCCCACCCATTCTGGATTCGTCGACTGTGTTGCTCGTCGGGACGGATGACTGGCTCACGCAATTCGCCACGACGCTCGAGAGACGGACTGATGCCAGTGTACAACACGATCGAACCAAGACGAGGGCAATCGACACTATCCGGACGCGCCCCACGGACTGTCTCATTAGCGAATACGCACTCGACGAGACGACCGGGCTTGACCTCCTCCGAGAAATCCGCGAGGAAACGACTACGCTCCCAGTCCTGCTCGGGACTACTGCCGGAAGCGAAGCCATCGCCAGCGAGGCCATCGAAGCCGGTGTCACCGATTACATCGCGCTCTCGGACCCGCCAGCACAGATGACCGACGAACTCATCGAACGGACCGAGCGTGCGCTCCGGGCCGCACAGCGGTCGGCCACGCAACGGGACCGAGCCAGACAGTTCGACGCGATCTTCAACGACTCGCGCACTGCGACGTGGGTGCTCGACCCGGATGGCGCACTTACCCGTGTGAATGAGACAGCACGGGAGATGGTCGATAAAGACATCGGCACGATCGTCGGCGAACCCTTCTGGGCGCTTCCGTGGTGGTCACAGCCGGATGCAATGAACGCGGATGTCCAACAGATTGTGGAGAAAGCACTCGACGGGTCGTTCGGCAAGGCGGTCGTCCCACAGCCGCCAGACGTCGATGAGCCGCGCGTTCTCGACCTCTCCGTGCGCCCGGTCGAGAACGAGCGCGGCGACCTCGTCTCGATCGTCGTCGAAGGCGTCGATATCACTGAGCGCGTCGATCTCGAACGCAATCTCAGAGAATCCGAAGAACTGCACCGCGTCACGCTCAACAACATGACCGATACCGTCCTCATCACGGACGAGGACGGCGAGTACACCTACGTTTGTCCCAACGTCCACTTCATCTTTGGCTACACAGTTGATGAGATCCGTGACCTCGGGACGATCGACGACCTCCTTGGCGACGACCTTTTCGACCGGGAGGAACTCGTGGAAGACGGCGTCCTCAAAAACATCGAGACGACGGCGACCGATAAAGCCGGGCGCGAGCACACGCTCCTCGTCAACGTACGCGAAGTCTCGATCCAGGACGGAACCCTCCTCTTTAGCTGTCGGGATATCACGAAACGCAAGCAACGCGAGGAGGCACTCGCCACGCTCCACGAGACGGCCCGCGATTTCCTCTACGCCGAAACCCACCAGGAAATCGCCCAACACGTCGTTGACGACACACCTGGTGTACTCACTCTCGATGCGAGTGCGATCTACCTCTTCGACGGTGAGGCCAACAATCTTCGACCCGCAGCCCACTCGGCGACGATGACCGAACTGAACGGGCCACTCCCAACCGTGCACGCGGACGGCGAAACCCTTCCGAGCTACAGTTTCGTCGAAGACGAGGCGCTGTTCTTCGACGACGTCCACGACGCAGACCGGCTCGAAAATTCGGCCACTGACCTCCGAAGTGCGGCCTACATTCCGCTCGGCAACCACGGCGTGTTCGTCGCAGGTTCGAACCAGGTCGGAGCCTTCGACGAGGTGACGCGAGAGTTGGTCGATCTACTCGCAGCCACTGCCGAGGCTGCCTTCGATCGGGTCACACGGGAATCACGCCTCCGGGAACAGGACCGCACACTCCAGCAGCAAAACGAGCAGCTTTCCGCCCTAAACCGGATCAACGAGACGATTCGAGAGATCGATCAAGCCCTCGTACAGGCGGAAACGCGCGATGAAATCTATCACACTGTCTGTGAACTGCTGACCGTCGACGATCGGTTCCGATTCGCCTGGATCGGGACGATCGATCCGACGACCGACACCCTGGAGCCTCGGGCCTGGGCCGGCACCGAACAGGGATACTTGGATAGCCAGTCGTTCACCGTCCAAGCGTCGGATACAGAACCTGCCGGACAAACCGCAGCCACTGGCGACGTAACGATGGTGACGAACGTCGCTGCCGGTCTCCGTGACGAAGCGTGGCGGAAAGACGCCATCTCACGGGACTACCTGTCCGTGTTGAGTATCCCGCTCGTGTACAACGACCTCACGCACGGTGTGTTGACGGTGTACGCGCCGACCCAGGATGCATTCGACGAGACGGCGAAGGCGGTCCTGGCCGAACTCGGTGAAACTATCGCGTCCGCTCTCAGTGCGATCGAGCGGAAGAATGCGTTGCTCACGACGTCGATGACACGTGTCGAGTTCACTATCGACGATCCGAAGTTTGTCCTCTCACGGCTCGCACAGGACGCGGAGTGTACCCTCTCGTATCAGGGTGGCGTCCAGCAGTCCATGGAAGGCAGCTACGTGTTCGTGACCGTCGAAGACCGGGCGGTAACTGACGTGGCAGACGCCGCCTCGCAGCTGGTCGGTATCGACGACGTGCAGCAGATCAGCGCGGACGGGGAGGGGGGCGTTCTACGGCTCCGGCTCACACAACCGTTCCTCGCCTTGGAGCTGGCCGATCACGGTGCCGTCTTCCGCGAAGCGACTGCTGACCCCACCACGACGACACTCGTCATCGATATCCCGGACAGCATCGACATCCGAACGATCACGCAGCTCGTCCGTGAGACGTTCGCTGGCGCTGAACTCCGTTCCAAGCAGACGCTCGATCAGACCGCTGAACACAATCTCTACTCGAAGTTCCTCGACTCAGTAACGGAGCGGCAACTGGAGGTGATCCAGACGGCGTACTACAGTGGGTTCTTCGAGTCGCCCCGTGAGAGCACGGGCGAAGACGTAGCGGAGACACTCGGCATCTCCCCACCCGCGTTCTATCAACACGCCCGGACCGTCCAACGGAAACTGTTTGCTGCACTCTTCGAAGAGAACAATCTCCCGGTGGCGGCCTCCACGGATACAGTTCAATAACAAACTCCCCGGTTAAAGCGCTGTTTGGTAGTCAACAGCCGAGTACTCCCTTATACACTTATTACACCTTTCTAGAGTGCGCCACTCCACCTGGCGGCACTCGTGAACTCACAATGAGAGATGTCGACCCCGAATCCGACGAAGAAACCCCCTACGAGTGCTTCGAGTGTGGCAATATCATCATCGCCGTAGATAGCCCCGGGCAGTGCCCCGACTGTAGCGGCCCGATGCGAAACCGTCGAATGCCGCTCGAATGACCATGGCATCGAAATCTGATAGCACTCGCGACGAGTCCGGCGACGAGGCAGCAGATTCGACTGAACCCGAGTCGGCGCTCGAAACCGCTCGCCGCCAGCTGTACCACGCTGCCAACTATCTCGATATCGACTCACATATCGTCGAGCGGCTCAAATATCCCAAGAAGGTCCACGAGGTGACGATCCCCATCGAGCGGGACGACGGAACGGTCGAGGTGTTCACGGGCTACCGCGCCCAGCACGACAGCGTCAGAGGACCATACAAAGGCGGGCTCCGGTACCACCCCGACGTGACCAGAGACGAGTGTGTCGGCCTCGGCATGTGGATGACCTGGAAATGCGCAGTCATGGATCTCCCCTTCGGCGGGGCCAAAGGCGGCGTCGCTGTTAACCCGAAGGAACTGAGTGCGGAGGAGAAAGAGCGGCTCACACGGCGATTCGCACAGGAGCTGCGCGACAATATTGGCCCGAAACAGGATATTCCCGCTCCCGACATGGGCACGGACCCACAGACGATGGCGTGGTTGATGGACGCCTACTCGATGCAGGAAGGCGAGACGACGCCGGGCGTCGTCACCGGGAAGCCGCCGGTGGTCGGCGGGAGCGAAGGCCGCGAGGAAGCCCCCGGACGGAGCGTCGCGATCATTACGCAGTTGGCCTGCGAGTACTACGACCAGCAGCTTGAGGATACCACCGTGGCAATTCAGGGGTACGGGAGCGTCGGGGCGAATGCGGCCCGACTCCTCGACGAGTGGGGCGCGACCATCGTCGCGATTAGCGACGTGAATGGCGCGATGTACGAACCAGACGGAATCGACACGGCATCAGTTCCGTCTCACGACGAAGAGCCGGAAGCAGTCACCACATACGCCGACACCGTGATTTCGAACGAGGAGTTGCTCACCCTCGACGTCGACGTCCTTATTCCGGCTGCCCTGGGGAACGTCATCACCAAGGAGAACGCGGAAGCGATCGCCGCCGATCTCGTCGTCGAAGGTGCGAACGGCCCGACGACCTCGACGGCCGATTCGATTCTCGCCGAGCGAGATGTCGCGGTAATTCCCGATATTCTCGCCAACGCAGGTGGTGTCACCGTGAGCTACTTCGAGTGGCTCCAGGACATCAATCGGCGAGCGTGGTCGCTCGAACGGGTGAACGACGAACTCGAGGCGGAGATGCAGGCCGCCTGGGATGCGGTTCGATCGGAGTTCGAGCAACGCGACGTTACGTGGCGTGATGCAGCCTACATCGTGGCGCTGTCCCGCATCGCTGAGGCGCACGAAGCACGTGGGTTGTGGCCGTAGTCAGATGCTTCACCCCTCCGCTCTGCGAGCGTGGCACCCATCGACGCCGCTTGAGCGAGGGCTGTATCGCGTGTTCCGGCTGGTATCAGTCGGAAGCGTAGTGACAGTAGCCGGGTTTGTCGGGTATCTGAGCATCGGCATTGCTCTCTATAACCGGTGTCTATACGCCCCCATTCCCGGTGATGGGTTTCTCAGATCCGGTATTCATCAGTCTGAGCTTTCTCATCGGTGGACTCATCTGTCTGCTCTCCGGGTCATTCACGTTTCTCACACTCCTGGCGAGTGTGAAGGATGCCAACGCCGAGTTCGTTCTCTTGCTGAGTCTCATCGCCTTTGGATTCGGCGCAGCCACGGTCCGAGTTACGGCCGAGCCAGTTCTGACGTGGCTTGCTGGACTCGGACCGGTGTAGAGTCCAGAAAATGACGGATTTCACAGACCACTACGTAGTGAACTACCCTACCCTACTCGCTCACGGCTGACGCCGTTGGCTCCTTGAGGGTAGGGCTTCCTGCTTCCACGACGCGCTTTGCAGACACAGGTGTGTCCACAGGAAGCGCAGTCTCCACAGGCGTTTGTTTGGAGTGTCCCACTCCTACTTTTTCGAGACCGCGAGAAAGGATGTTCCATGCTGCGTTCGCGTCCCTGTCCGCCTCGAACCCGCAGGCGGGACAGGAATGTTCACGGACCCACAATGGCTTGTCCGTCGAGACTCCACAGGACGCGCACTCTTTCGTCGTCCCACGAGGGTTCACGGCGGCGAAGTGCGTTCCCTCTCGCTCGCACTTGTATTCGAGCAACGAGAGGAACGTCCGCCACGCAGCGGACGCGGTGTTTCGGCTGTTCGACGGCGATTCCATCATCCCCTTCACGTTCAGGTCTTCGACCGCCACAAGGTCGTACTCCCGAGCGTAGTAGTTCGAGAGTTTGTGCAGAAAGTCACGGCGCTTCCGACGGAGGTCGGCGTGACACTCCGCGACGTGACGCCGTTGCGTCTCGTAGTTGTTCGAGCCATGTTCCTTCCGCGAGAGCTTCCGTTGCTCGCGCTCCAAGCGTTCGCGCTCGTCGGACAGATCGAGCGACCCAACGGCGTGACCGTCGGTGTCGTGAGCGTACTTCAGGATGCCCACGTCGATGCCGACGCACTGCTCGGGATTTTCGGGTGGTTCGGGCGGTTCGCAGTCCATCTCGACACCGAACGTGGCAAACCACTCGCCCGTTGGATCCTTCTTGACCGTGACCTGTTTGAGTGTCGCGTCGTCGGGGATGGGTCGGTGAAGCCGTATTGGTACGTCCGCGAGCTTCGAGAGTGACAGCACAGCCTGTCCGCCCTTCTTGTCGAGCTTGAAGCCAGACTGACTGTACGTGAAACTGCGGAACTCCCGTGGTGGCTTCCATTTGAGTTGACCGACGCCGTACCCCTTCTCCTTAAGCTTAGAGAGCCCCTTGAGGTTGTCGAACAGCCGTTCCACGACGGTTTGGAGAACCTTTGAGTACACGTCTGAGAGGCCGTCCCACCACTGCTTGAGGTCGGGTAGTTCCGACCGAAGCGTGGTCATGGACGGAAGTTCGCCGTGATTTTCTTGGTACTCGTTGAGGCGGTAGAGTGTGGTTGTAGAGTTGCCGACAAATATCGCGGTGGCGGTCCAGCTCCTCACGGTGGGTATCAGACGGCCTGAGACGATATTTGTAGGCGTAGTACATTCGCTACTCGCGTTCTTCGATAAGTTCGTCCAACTGCTCACGGATGAACGACGAGAGGTTGAGGTGTTGGTCCTCAATCCACTCATCTTGGTCTTCCCGAATGGTGATCGTCTTCCGTTTCACTGTAATGCACGATATGCACACTACACGTGCAACCCCTTCGGAAGACGTGGGCCTGTGAGTCTGCAATAGAACAGTGTACGCACAGATGATGACGGCGTTGACGAGACGCGAAGCGTCTCGTTCGCACACCAGAAATCACCGATTTCTGGGGACGCTGTATCCCCGTCCTACTGCGCTACTCGGGCTTCGCCCTGCGTTGCTTGTTGAGGACGGGGGCTTAGCGCCTGCATTCAGCTAATCGTCAAAGCAGCCGTGAAGGACGCACTCTCGGATCAGAACGTCTCGGCAGATTTCTACGACGCCCTCGACGAAGAGGTCGCCGACCTGCTCAACGACGCTGCAGAGCGTGCCGAGGCCAACGACCGGAAGACGGTCCAGCCCCGCGATCTGTAGGCCTGCGTAACGCAGCCAACCCCGTCACTCGAACGTAGCTTTTTGAAGTTCCTGTTCAGAAGTCAGGAAATGGAGATGGCGGACGCACCGGATACCGAACGGCAGGCGGTCGAACCCGATGCGAGAGAGATCCTTAGCGTGTCCCAGCTGAATGACCGGATTACGTTGGTCGTCCAGGACACGCCTGCCCTCAACGGCGTCCGTTGTATCGGCGAGGTCACCGACCTCCACCAGAACAGCACAGCGCTCTACTTCACGCTCACCGACGGCGATGCCGAACTCCCCTGTATGATCTGGGCGAACCGCTACCGGGAGATGGGCGCCGACCTCGAGGACGGGACCGAAGTCATCCTCGAGGATGATACCGACTACTGGGTCGAAGGTGGGAAAATCGACCTCAGCGGGACTACTTTGCCCGAACCGTGGGAAGTAATCGTCGTCGGCGACGGCGACCAGGCGGCTGCCGTCGAGCGACTGCGAAGCGAATCTGAAGAGCGTAGCTGATTCGACGACGCAACCGCTGGCATTCTCAGAGCGGGGTGGCATCGTCACTTCCCTCCGAGGGGCGCCCGGTACGACATCCAGAGCACGACCATTCCAAGCCTGTCGGCACCGATATCCGTTACGAACGGTATCTGCTAATTCAACTCTTATTCTCGTCGGGAGGAAGTAATCGTAAGGAGACCAGAGCTTCAGCGCCGAATGGACCACACCGTTGCGCTCACTCCTCTGCGCGGCGGTCTTCGATATCTTCGATAAGGGCTTCGGCTCGTTCTTCTGCTGTTTTGGAGTACTCGCTTGTAGTCTCTGTTCCTTCGTCTGGATCGATACTGGGGATTTCCTGTTCCCAGCCCTGCTTGGCGTAGGCGTCGTCGTTGGGTACCGCCTCGAAGAGTCGGTCGACTGAATCGAGCGACGCAAGTCGTTGTTTTAGCTCATCGGCTCGACGCGGATCGATATAATAGATAGTTTCTGCTCGTTCGACGAGCCCGTTCTCGAAGAGGCGAGTCATTGCTTTTGACGTGCTTGCCTCGCGGAGGTCTGTTCGGGCTGCAATTTCACTGGGAGTGAAGCCGTACTTGTGGTGTTCGACAAGGAAGCTGAGGGCCTCGTACTCGTTCGTATCCGGCTTGACTGGGAACGGGTCGTCATTTGTGAGTTCGTCGACGGGGACTGGCATCCTTACCACTATATGCCACTTGAGGACATTACGGTTTTCGCAGAAGGATCAGTACCTCACAAAGCCGGTAGTTAGAACGTCTGCTTGCTGAGGATGTGCACTCCAAGAAGCAAGCAGACAGTGAACTCCACGAAGACCAGCTCCTTAACTTTCTCGTCAACACGCTCAACAAGGAGATCGTTCTTGATCTCGGCGCTACTGCTGAAATCGACGCTGAGGACATCTACGAGGTCTCGCCGGCGCGACCGCCGACGGGACCTCGATCTCGACGCTGTGCAACTCCAGTAAAGACTCTTCGTCAGCAAACACGATTCTCTACCATCTGCGGACGAAGTTCGAGCCAGAACGGCTCGAACGAGTCGCCAATACGCTCCTTCGACGGGATATCGCCGAACTCCTCCCCGAGCAGGTGGAGGTCTGCGCAGACCTCCACCTGCGGCCCTACTACGGTGACGAAGACGACACAGACGGCCTCTACCACTCCGAGGCCAAGCGCGGCACCACCGCGTTCCACGCCTGCGCCACACTCTACGCGCGTGTGAAGAATAAACGGCACACTCTGGCGGTGCGCCGCCTCGAAGACGGCGACACCGCCAGCAGCGTCCTCGCTGAGTTTCTTGGTGTACTCGACGGCCTTGACGCCGAGGTCAAGGCCGTCTACCTCGATCGCGGATTCTACGACAGCAAGTGTCTCACGCTGTTGCAGGCGCACAACTACGCCTACGTGATGCCGATCATCCGGTGGGGAGAGACAATTCAGCGGGAACTTGCGGAAGGATGGAGTCGCGTCATCTAACACGACCTGACAGGGAAACTCGACGGTCCAACTGTGACCGTCGAGTTTCCCGTCTACATCGACTGTACGTACCTGAATGGACGGTATGACGACCACGGCGTGGCGCGTCACGGTTACACCGCTGACGCGCCGTTCATCGAGACACCACGTCAGGCTCGATACCACTACTCGAAACCTTCGGTATCGAGTCGAGCTATCGCTTGTCCGAGCAAGCGATAGCGACCACAACGACGCGAGATCCGGCGGTGAGACTGCTGTACGTCGTGGTGAGCCTGCTGTTGCAGAACGCCTGGCGGTATCTCCACTACGAATACGTGGCGACGCCTCGCCGAGGCGGGCGTCGCCTCTGGTGGTGGCCGTACAAGGAGTTCGTCAATATGGTTCGGCGGGCTGCGTGGACGGCCCTCGCGGTGCGTCGGGCCGTCCCCGCGAATCGGCCACCTGACGACCGGTTCTACCGGTAGTCACCGACCGAGCAAGCGTCTTCACAAGTGGCAACGCTGTCGCGTCAGCGGCTGACCGCCGCCGACAGCGACAGCTCCGCCTTCGATTAGCGTTGCTTAACCGTGATCGACGACTCGCCACAACAGAACAGATGGCTCAGGTCGCGCTAACTGGCGATGCTTTGTGAGGTACTGAGACTGCGCCGCACCCCTCAGGGTCGTCCAAAAAACCGAGCCGCCGGTCAGCGGAGTTCTGGCGTTCGTCAGCGAAGCCGACCGTGGCGAGGTACTCGAGAAATTCGTCGAATCGCTTGACGTCGCTAGGCGTGTCGGTCGCAAGATGACGCGTCTACTCGATGGCCCACTGGAAGGCGGGATTTGTCCCGATCTTGTCGTGTAGATACCACCACCGAGCCGCTTTCAGCACGACTAGCAGATTCGTCGGCGGCTGCTCACTGGCGAGCCCACGGGTGATAGATTCGATTTCGTCGGGGATGTCAGCGGGATCGACCTCCGGTGATTGCGTGTTGTCGATATCGACCGGGATCTCATCGATCGAGACGTTACACTATCGGACCTCTTCCGGTTGTGTACTGTGGCGTTTGCCTGTCGAGCGATGCCAGTGCTCTGTCACACGACTGAGCTAACCCCTCGAACGGAGAAACTGGCGCATGAGTTTGAAATACGTGTACTTACGCTCACGGATCTGGAGCGTGCGGAGCTGCCGGCTCCGCAGGTGGCTAAACCAACGATGGAACTCCAAGAGTGGCGGCCACAGTACCGGGCTCGCGGTGATCGTGGCTCGTTGCCGTTGATGTTCCGCGGCGAACCAGGGAAACGCTTCAGCTACGTCCCTGGGTTCACCCCGGTTGGGAACGACGCCGACTATGAACCGATTGAGAGTGATCGAGAGGACGATTCCCATCCGACTGCCGGCCATTAACCCCGCAGCGGGATAGGGACGCGAGTGCCTAATCAGCTAGATTCGGATCGCTGCTCGCGGAGCACTTCGATTTTCTTGGAGGCAACTACTTTGTTGATTTGACCGGCGTTCAGACAGGTTTGGATTCTCCCAAGAGCGGTAGCTACTTACGAACTACATTGAAGGACAGTGAACTACCCCGACCTACCACGCTTGGGCCTACCCGGCCCTCACTTGTAGAGGTCGGGGTAGTTCACAAATTATTTCACTTCTTTGAGGGCCTCTTTGGCGAGTGAAAGCTCGTTGCTTATCGGATGGGAATCAGACCTGACGAGTTCCATCTTCGAACTATAATTTGAATTCTTTTGATCTTCGTGCGATGCAAGAGTGTGGAGCCACTCTCTATGCTCTTCACCAGGTTCAAAGAGTGAAATCAATGTCAACTTGCCATATTGAGTCAGACTATAAGTTCTGGATGTGTTTGTTGGATTAACTTGGATCAATGGCCTCTGTGTCCATGGTGGCTTTGCTTTTGGTGTGTTAGAAATCTTGAGTAATAGTGCACCTACGGTTTTCTTATGAACTCCTTTCAAATCTGTCGAAATATCTACTGCTCTTTGATTTTGTCCTTGAGAATTTTCCTTCTCATGAATAATCTTCAGAACGTCTACGGCAGGCGTATTATTATACTCTAAGTCTTTTAGTTCAGAGATGTCCTGGTACAGCCAGTCTGCTAATTTGTCAAATCTATTCAAGAGAGTTTCGTCTAATATACTGTCAATAAATTCTGAACTAGTATTCAGAGAGTCGGTCCCGGACCTTCTAAGAATCATCTCAGATACACCACCGGTCCGTTCGATCCCTCGTTCATCCAGTTCCTGAAGTACTCTATCAGGTATTGATTCTGAAATTTCATGGGAAATGAGTGACGCGGTGGTAACCTCTCTTCGATACCTGTTGAATACCTTCTCAACAGAGGTGTGTATATCGTTCAAATTTTCAACACCAGAATCATCGGTGAATTCAAATTTACCGGCTCTGGTGAATCGCTGGACAGCGTCGGTTTCGACCGTCAGAACTAGGAAGATGAAGCGGGAAACCGTCGATGTCCATGTCGAAAATTTCCCGCTTCACGAGCAAAGTCGTTCAGTTAGCTAAAAATGCTGTTGGTGAGCGAGGCGAAGTCGCCGCCCCCGAAGGGGGTGGCGGCTTCGCCGAGTATGCGGTGGTGTCGCTGCACTGTCTGCGGGTTTACCTAGAAAAATCCTACCGAGAAGCACTTGATTTGCTGAGCGAGATGCCACAAATACTCGGGGAGATCGGCCTCGACGCGGCCGATCTCCCCGACCACTCTACGCTAGTCAAGTGGTTTGACAGAATCAAGACAGCACTCTGGCGAGTACTGCTGCGCCTCTCGGCGCAGCTGCACGAGCCGAGCGGTCACGCCGCCATCGATGCGACGTTCTTCGACCGCGAAAACGCTAGCAAACACTACTGTCGGCGGACGAATTACCGGGCTCAGACGCTCAAAGCAACTGCTCTCGTCGACACAGAAAGCCAAGCCATTCTGGACGTTCACTGTACGACCGAGAAACGCCACGACACGCAGCTCGGCTGGCAGGTCGCCCTCCGCAACGCGGGCGACCTCGCCAGCCTCGCTGCCGACAAAGGCTACGATTGGATGGAGTTACGCGAAAAACTCCGCGAAGAAGGCGTGAGACCGCTAATCAAACATCGTGAGTACCGGCCCATCGATCACGCGCACAACGCGCGGATCGATGGGCCGCGATACCGCCAGAGAGCGATGTGTGAGACCGTCTTCTCGACGATCAAGCGCACGCTCGGCGACACCGTGCGTGCGCGAACTTGGTACGGTGAATTTCGTGAACTCATCCTGATGTGTGCGGTTCACAACATCAAGCAATCGCTAAACCAGTGAAATCAAGCTACGTCTGGCGATTCACCAAGGCCAATTTACCCAAAGAACCATCCAACAAACCACAGATTAGATTCCGTTTATGATTCTGTCCCTCTGGGATCAACATACTAAGGGCTGCCCCCATAGTGAAACCGAGTTCATAGCTCGTTTTTTGAGCCTGATGATTATTTAAATAATCTTCATTATCTGGTAATCGATTTGATAGGTCGTTCCATATATTTTCGTCAGCGCCGGGCGGGAGCAACATTGAATCTTCATATAATATTACATCTTCAGCTAGGCGAGTAACTAGCTCTGGGAGCTTATTGCGCTTCTTTATTATCGGTCCACCTTGATTTGATTGGTAGATTAGATTTTCTCTTTGCTTTTCTGATAACAAAAAACTGCTCTGGTTAGTGGAGAATTCTTGGTTAACCATGACTGGTGTTTATATAATACGATCTTCGGTGCAGTATAAATATACGGTTTTCAGCATCCTGAATAGCGTATTTGAGGTATCTCAACTGAGCGCCACTTGTGCGTCAGAAAAGCCAACCCGCGACGATCGAATCGAACAGACAACCATCAAGTAGAACTCGAAATAAGACACCCGAGTCCGCGTCTGAGTACGGACATTCACGTACGGATCCACAAAGGGGTGGTAAAAAGAAGCAGATACTGAAAGAATCCCTCACTGCTATTTCATCGTCCTTCTGGTCGCAGATGGTGGCAGTAATTCCGTCGTTGAGCCATGGCGGTATAAAAAGTATAAATGAATCAAATAAGTACCCGCTGGACAACTCGGCTATGGTCTTCAAGAGAAGTCTGACGATTGTGTGGTGAATCGATCCGGTAGATCAATTGTAGATGGGATTTGGATTCTATGTCGGCTGTCAAGTCATCAGTACAGGTGTAGCGAGTGAGACAGATATTTCCCAGTACGTTTCCGAGTCCAAACCAGTGATAGCTAAGAATGAGTGGATTCGTCTATTCTGAGAAACCCATCGAGATCGTCGAAGGCGATGGTCCGTACCTCTACGATGACCAAGGGACCGAATACCTCGATATGGGTGCGAGTTATGCCTGCGTCCCGCTAGGCCATGGACACGATGTGGTTACGGATACCATCGAAACTCAACTCTCGCGACTAACCTATGTGCAAGGTTCATATCCAGTTGCAGTACGAACGCAGCTTTACGAGACACTGGGACAGGTAGCGCCCGGCGATATCGAAAAGGTTTGGCTCTGTAATTCCGGAACCGAGGCTAACGAAGCTGCACTGAAATTCGCTCGTGCCGCCACCGGCGACACGAAAATTGTCGCGACAACCCAGGGATTCCACGGCCGTACAATGGGAGCACTTTCGGCCACGTGGAAGGACAAGTACAAGACACCGTACGGGCCACTCCTTGACGACGTGGAGTTCGTTCCGTATGGCGATGAGGAGGCAATAGTAGAGGCAGTCGATGACCAAACAGCGGCTGTCATCGTTGAACCCATTCAAGGAGAGGGCGGCATCAACCCTGCCTCCACCGATTTCATGAGGACGATCCGTGACGTGACCACAGAAGCCAATGCAGCCCTCATTCTAGACGAAGTTCAAACAGGGTTAGGGAGGACTGGTACGCTCTGGGCCTGTGAGCGTACCAGCGTTGTCCCAGACATACTCACGAGCGCAAAGGGCCTCGGGAACGGATTACCTATCGGGGCAACACTCTGTCGCGACTGGATTGCAGAGGAATATGGCGACCACGCATCGACATTCAGCGGGAACCCCCTTATCTCAGCAGCAGCCCAAGCGACTATCTCGACGATTATCGACGACGAACTCCCAGCCCACGCTGCCGAGGTTGGAGCATACCTACAGAAGCAACTAGAGACTGAAGTCGGTAACCGGGTGCGAGATATCCGTGGCGAAGGATTGATGCTCGGTGTTGTGGTTAAACGCGGAGCAAACCGTATCCTACAGGAGTTGGCGATAAACTATGGGGTCCTCGCACTGCCTGCCGGAAGGACTGTTGTACGACTCCTGCCACCACTGACTATCGATAAAAACCACGCCGACCATGTCGTAGATGCACTCGGGGAAATAATCGACTGAATTGGATCTGTGGAAAATTAGTATTGAAGGTGATGGCATTCGTTGGATGGGAGAGGGAGTGGAAGGTGTTCAGGGACCTGCATTTGTAGACGTCACATCGGGACAACTTCGCGGAACGAAACCAAGTACGCGCTCGCACGGTGAAGCCGAGTGAGCGCTTGACAACTGAATCTACGGTGTTATCCTTAGAGTCTTGATTATAGCTTAGAGGTTGAAAGTAGATTTCAGAGCAGTAGCACGCTCAGAGCTTATAATAATCCATATAATTTGGATACGTGCTGGTTGACTCAGTATGCACTCCCTCTGTCGCTGTCACAGACGTACTGTTGTTATTCCCGCTCCAACGAGCCTTCTTCCTATTAGCCAAAACTGCATTACAGCCGTATGCTTGTAATTCTAGTCGCTCCCTCGGCCCCTTCATATAGAAATACAAACATCATGTTGTCTATAGGAGAGTCCAAATAAATTGGACTATTATACTAGTCGGTTAGTGGACGCCTGATCAATGCTTCCAAAAATTGGAGCTTAGGGACTTACAAACCGATTTCTAATACAACGTCGGCGGTTGCCACTAAACGAGTAGCATGGTGTACTTCGAAGTCAGTTCAGTCGTTCGATTTTGTGGATACGGGCCATGCGTTCTAGTTTAGTGGCGATCAAAGACAAACTCACCTGATTCAACCTCTCCGCGTAACCGTTCCCTGTGTGGGTTTGGATTCTGCGATGCCCACAGCAACAGGTCGTCCAAATCCGGCAGTTCGTAGCCCAACTCCAGCATCAGGTACAATTGGATCAGACGAGCGTGCCGCTCGATGGCCAGAGAACAGCGACGGCGGGGGAGCCCCGACGCCGACTCCAGCGAGTCGGCGTCTGGGGCGGGTTCTGCCTCGCGCTGTCACGTTTCGAGTGCCCGCAACTCATCCACGATCACCCGGCTCATCATCAGCGAGATTCCCGCCATGATGACCAGAGCCTCGATGATGTAAGCGTCGGTCGTGTTGATCTCGTCCAAGCCGAACCGCGATTTCAGTTCCTTGAACAGCAATTCGACCTCCCAGCGCGCCCGATAGAGCTGTGCGATATCGGGCGCGTGATACGCTTCTCTGTCAAGATTCGTCAGATAGAGATGGTACTCCCCGGTCTTGTCGTTGCGCAGGCCGACCAGTCGAAACGTCCGGGTCGTGCTGGCGCACGACCCTCGCTTGCGCTCAAACGAGAGCGTAATCCGGACATTGAGCTCCTGTCGGTGCAGGTCGTCAAGAACGTCCTGCACCGACTCTCCTTCGAGTGGAATGCTGTTGCCTCGCCATGTACGCAGTTCCTCGACGATCTCGAAGTTCGCGTCGTCTTTGACGCGAGAGATAAACCAGCCGTCATTGGCGTCAATACGGTCGAACAGCCAGAAATCGTAGAATCCGAGATCGAGCAAGATGAGTGCGCCAGCTACCCACTCGCCGGTGGGTAGCTGGCTCCGTTCTTGGGTTTTCGCGTCGGTTGTCTGGAACCGTGTCGGGATACCGGTCGAAAACGATTCCGTGAGGTGGAGTTTCAGTCCGGCCTGATCCTCGCCGTCGCTGTGTAGACATCCGTGGCATCTTCGTACAGATTGACGATGGTGCCGTCGGCGATGAGAACGTCCCAAAAGCGTTCAAGACGACTGTTCAAGTCTTCTCGTCCGGTATCGAGATTCTCGATGGCGTCATCGAGAATCTCTCGAAGGAGCGCAACGAATGTCGGCTCAAACCACTCGTGAAACGCGGCGTACGAGAGTTCATCGCAGTCAGCCATCTCGACGTAGCGTTCGAGAAACGCCTGGAGAGAGCGGTCTGATCCAGCAGCGAAGCCGAACGAAAGCGTGTAGAACAACGCTACCACGTCGAACTTCCGTTCTCGTTGGACCAGCGACGTTGCGCGAGCGCGCTCGCGCAACTCATCAGAGGGAAACGCTCTTTGAATCCGACCAACGACTACCGAATCCGGTGGTGAGTAGGGCATAACTCCCACCGGGTTTCTATCACCGGTAGTTCCGGCGATATCCAATCAACAGACAGCGGTCGATCCTCGCATTAAACTAGAACGTATGGGATACGGGCAGTGGTGGGTTTCAGTCGAAAGTGGGGTATCATGATCGAGGTCACGTTGGCTTCGACCAACTGAATCTGCCCGAGAGCCGATCTTGGGAAGGTACAGCTCCGCTCGTGAATCAGTTCATAACGCCATCAACGCACAACCGACGAAGTAGTACTAAGGAAAGTCGGCGGATGCTCATGATAACGCAAATCCAATAGTAGACAGTGTGGCTTCTTGGTGCGACGAGTACGTAGGTAGCGATTGTAGTTAGCAGTCGAAGACAGTAGTCTAAAAATGCTCCTCCCGATACGCCTCTTCAATCTCTTTTTCGAGAGATGCAACATACTCTTCGAGTAAATCTGGTATTTCCTTAGTGAACCGTTCATTCTGGAAGCGGTACGTCGGCCCAATGACTGCAATAGCGCCTAGAACACTGCCATCTGGATTTTTAACTCTTCGACCGACTTCTCGTAGTCCATCCACATATTCTTCATCAGCAAACGCTATTCCTCGCTTCTCGATCGTATCTAACGTCTCAAAGAGCGAATCCCGATCAGTGATTGTTTTCTCAGTCTGTTCTCTTAGCCCCCACCGGTCTAATATCTCATCAATACGCTCCCTCGGGTATTCAGCAAGGATCGCTTTTCCAGTTGCGACACTGTGAAGATAATAATAAATTCCGGCAGATGTAATGGATTTGGATGTATGAGAATCCTTCGAATCAAACTGACTGTCGGGATGGAACGACTCGTGGACAAGAATCCCTCGTCCGTTGTTTTCAACGACAAATTCTACCTCTTCATCAATCTGATCAGAAAGGTTGGCTACAGTCTCTTCGGCAAGGACGTATGCCTGTTTCCGGGACCGTGCGTACTCGCCATGGTTGAGGAATCGCAAACCAACGTGGTACACCTCACCCTCCTTCGTTAAATAACCCTGATCAATAAGCGTACGTAGGTGAATATGTACTGTACTTCTTGCCATTCCCAGTTCGGCGGTTAATTCATCTAGCGTCGCTCCGTCCAATCGTTGGATGGTATCTACTATTGATAGCGAGCGGACCGTGGTTTTGGCAATCTGATTACCCATACATAGAGATTCTAACGGGAGATTATATAAGTTCGTATATCGTGGATTATTATGTATTAGTTGAACTCTCAAGAAGGATAGACCGGTTCCGCTCGGGGAGAAAACAGTGTTACGGCTTCTATTACTTGACTACGCCAGCAACGAGAGGAGTATTGAGCCCCACGAGTGGAAAGGTATTATGATAGGAATTCACAAAGCTGCCTTGATATAACCGAGAATCCACGGGAATTCAGCGTAATTCGAGGTGGAGCCTCCGACCTCAAGGAGCGAGTGTAACGAGCGAGTAGGTCGGAGAGGAAACCGACATGGTACTACACCAACTACGCTCGATGGCTGGTCGACTCCCCCTAATCATTACAAGTATAGAGGCATGGCGCTACGTCTGAAACACGGATGGAGGTACGTCGCACCGTCCCCGTCAAACTCGACGTGGCCGACAGCGACACCGACATCCTCCACGAAACCATTTCCGAGTTCCTGTGGGCCGCCAACTACGTCGTAGACCACGCATGGCAAGGCGAGTACAAGACTCAGTACCTCACAAAGCGTACTCAGCTAACTGTTTCTGAACTCTGAAATCGACGTCAGAGCAGTTGTACTAACAGCCCCACCAAAGAGATCGTGGGGAATCGACGGAGAGGTGTCGCTGTCGGCGGCGGTCAGCCGCCGACGCGACAGCGTTGCCACTTCGAGAGGGGCTAACCCGGTCAGTGGTTACCGGTGGAACCGATCGTCAGGGGGCCGATTTGCGGGGACGGCCCGACGCACCGCGAGGGCCGTCCACGCTGCTCGGGTTACCATATCGATGAACTCCTCGAAAGGCCACCACCAGAGGCGACGCCCGCCTCGGCGGGGCGTCGCCACGTACTCCCAGTGCAAATACCGCCAGACGTTTTGGATCAATAAGCTGAGAACTACGAATAACAGCCGTCTCGCCGGATCTTGCGTTGTTGTCGAGATGAGCGTTGCCTCGGAGAGGCGGTAGCTAGCCTCGATCCCAAACCGTTTACTGTAATGGGATCGGGCTTGTGAGGACTCAGTGATGAACGGCGCGTCGACGGCGTAGCTGTGACGCGCCACTCCGTTCTCTCCATATCGTCCATTCTTGTAGGTACAGTCAATCAGAACCGGGAATTCAACTGTCCATTCGTGGTCACCAAAGGACGTCGTGAGATCGTGGGCGATCTCACGACTCCAGCCAGTGGCCAGTTCACGCTTGATCTCCTTGCCCCACGAAATGACCGGGACAATGTACGCGAAATTGTGTACTTGCAGCAGTGTGAGACACTTCCCGTCGTAGAAGCCGCTGTCAAGATAGACCGCTTTGACGTCAAACTCGAAGTGTTCGAGGAGTCCAAGAAACTCAGCGAGGACGTCGCTGGCGGTATCGCCGTCGGTAAGACGGCGTACCGCCAGCGTGTATCGTTTGTTCTTCACGCGCGCGTAGAGTGTCGCATAGGCGTGGAACGCGGTGGTTCCTGCTTTGGCTTCGTTGTAGTAGAGACCGTCTGTATCGTCTTCATCTCCGTAGTAGGGCCGCAGGTGGAGGTCGGCGACGACCTCCACCTGCTGAGGAAGTGTCTCAAGCAAATCTCGTTGGAGGAGAGTATCTTCGATAGATTGGACGGCGTGGAGATCGAACTTGGTCCGGAGATGATAGAGCACATCGTTAGCTGAGGGAGCGTCCTTGCTCTTTTCGCAAAGCGAGGAAATCGAGGTCCCGTCGGCGGTAGCGCCGACGAGGACCTCGAAGATGTCCTCAGCATCGATTTTAGCATTGTCGCCGAGGTCGAGAACAACTTCCTCGTCAAGCCGGTTGACGAGGAAGTTAAGGAGCTGGTCCTCGTGAATTTCACTGTCTGCTTGCTTGTTGGAGTGCACATCCTCAGCAAGCAGACGTTCTAACTAACCGGCTTTGTGATGTACTGAGACTACGAGCAAAGCAGAACTTCAACGCGAAACCTACGACGACGTGCGGGCCGAAACGAGGCTTCAAGCGAACCTCGTCCAGAACGCCCGCAACAAGGCCGCCGACGCCGTACAGAGCGTCGTCGCTCGGTGGAAGCAAGGTGACTACGCGGGGAAACCGCACTTCACCGCCCCGACGCTCGTCTACGACAAGCGATGTGCGACGTTCAACGACGACGACGCGACGCTCTCAACCGTCGAAGGACGCATCACCGCCGAGTACGTCCTTCCCGACGAGAGCCGCGAGACTCCCCACTCGGAGTACCTATTCAACGACGACTACGAAGTGACGGGCGCAGAACTCCACTACCGAGATGGTGAGTTCTACCTTCACGTCCGAACAAAGGCGGACGTGGAGTTCGAGACTGCCGACGACGGCAACGACGGGCACAGCACAGTCCTCGGCGTTGACCTTGGCATCGAAAACGTCGCCGTCACCTCAACCGGCGAGTTCTGGAACGGATCGGAGTTGAATCACTGGCATCGTGAGTTCGAGAAGCGGCGTGGGTCGCTCCAACAGCGTGGAACGCGGGCCGCTCACGAAACTATGCAATCGGTCGGACGCACCGAGACGGGTCGCTACGACCACTTCTTACACACCGTCTCGAAGGAACTCGTCGCGGAAGCCGTCGAACATGACTGTGACGTAATCGCGTTTGAGAACCTGACGGGGATTCGTGAGCGGATGCCTCGTGCCAAGAAGTTCCATGCATGGGCGTTCCGTCGACTGTACGACTACGTGGCGTACAAAGGCGAAGTAGAGGGTATCTCGGTCAAGCAGGTGAGTCCCGCTTACACGAGCCAGCGGTGTTCCAAGTGTGGGTTCACTCACGAGAACAACCGCCCGATCTCGGACGGACAGGACGCGTTCAAGTGTCTGAAGTGCGGGTACTCACCGCACGCGGACTACAACGCGGCGAAGAACATCGGTCTGAAGCATCTCCGCTCGGCGCAAAAGTCTTCGGGCGGAGGCGCACCCGTAAACGTGCGCTTGAATCGCGGGACGTTGAACGTGAACGGCGATTATGAGCCTGCCGCCGTCGGCGGCCAGAACGGGAATCCACGCGAAAGCCCCACCCTCAACGAAGCGAACGGCGAAGCCGTGAGCGAGTAGGGTGGGGTAGTTTACAGTACGTGAACCCTCTGACTGGCTACGATAATCTCTAACAGTCATGGGTCATCAGCGATCCGGCCTCGCACAGGCGAAAAAGTAATTGGTGAAGTCACAAACCGAACCGAAACTCACTACACAGAATGATTCGTACTGTCTAACCTATGCTGGCTCTGCCAGTTCTGAGTATGATATCGGCAGTTTCAGTCCAAATGAGTGAAATTAGCGTCACGAGCGGCTATGGACTGGTAGCGTTTTTTCTGATTGGCCTCTTCGGCGGTGCACATTGTATTGGAATGTGCGGCCCGCTCGTTGCAACCTACGCCGAGCGCATGGAAACCAACAACCGCTGGTCGGGCGCACTCACCCTCTACGAAGTGCGTCAGCATACGCTGTTCAACCTCGGCCGGACGATAAGCTACGCTCTCATCGGAGCTATCTTTGGGACTGCTGGCGCGTTACTCTACGGGACGGTTGGGCTCGCTGGGATTCTCGGGCCAGTCCAGGGTGCCGTCGGCATATGCATCGGCGTGGCGATCCTCGTAATGGGAGTCACCCGGTTGGCTGGCTACCAACAGGGCGCCGTCGAAGGCATTATCGCCGGTACTGGCATCGGATCAGTATTCGCACGCACTTACACAGTCATCTCAACGCGGATCGACCGCTGGGTCAACGGCATCGGCATCATTGGTCTCGGCGCGCTTCACGGACTGTTACCGTGTATGTTGCTCTATCCCGCATTCCTGTATGCGTTCGCACAGGGCTCGCCTGTGTATGGCCTCCTCTCACTGGGCGCGCTCGGACTTGGGACGATCCCCAGCGTGTTCCTCTACGGAACGGTGATCCAGTCGGTGAGCGCCCGCCAGCGACAGGTGGTCCACTATGGACTTGGTGTGTTGTTCATTGGGCTCGGATACATACTGTTGGCAATGGGACTCATGCGGTTTGGCGTCATGCTCCCGATGCCCGATATCCCGTACTATCAACCGATCGTCGAGTCGGAGGTGGTTACCTGAGATGTCTACCTGCACACTCTGTGAGCTCCCCGTCGACGATCCAATCACCGACGAAGACATCGACGGCAGGTTCTGCTGTCGGGGCTGTCTAGAGGTCGCACGCCTGGTTGACGACGGTGAGGACGTCGACCTTTCGATTGCAGCCGTCCGTGACCGTGTCGCAGCCGAGGATGACAAACTCGATGTCCCTGAGGATGCCGAAACAGCTTATCTATCGATCGACGGAATGCACTGTCAGACCTGTGAAGGATTCATTGAACTCCTCGCTGAGGAAGCGGCCGGCGTTCACGAAGCGCGTGCGAGCTATGCGACTGAAATGGCCCAGGTAGTGTACGATCCCGACCGCCTCGATCGCAACGGGATCGCTGCGGCACTAAGCCGACTGGGCTATCAGGCCCGCGGTCCCGACGAGGAAAACGACTCGCTGCGCTCGCGCGTCGAGTTCGGCAAATACCGTGCGGTGATCGCAGCGATACTGATGATGCCGGTGTTGATTCTCTACGTCCTGTTCATCTATCCGGTGTATCTCGGTATCTACCCCGAGAGCTTCCTCTACGGGAGTACCGTTGAAGCGATGGTTTTCGGGCCGTTAGCGGTCTGGAGCACGCTTATCCTCATCGGACTTGGATACCCCATTTTCCGCGGGGCCTATGTGAGCCTGCGAGTCGGTCGCCCGAATATGGACGTGCTGATTGCCATCGCAGTGCTCGCAGCGTACGTCTACTCGCTGGCAACCTATCTCACAGGCGGGCGCGACCCGTACTTCGACGTCGTGGTGATGGTGCTTGCAATCGTCACTATCGGCAACCATCTGGAGTCACGGGTCAAACGTGCTGCGCTCGGCAATCGTGCTGACCTCACTGATTCGCGCGTCGATGAAGCCCGTCGGCTCGACGACGACAGCGATGCTACCGAAACCATCGAAATTGCAGAGTGTGAGCCGGGAGATCGTCTGTTAGTCAAACCTGGCGAACGGATCCCAGTCGACGGCCAGATCGTCGACGGAACCGCCGCGATCGACGAGGCGCTCGTCACGGGTGAATCGCTCCCGCAACGCAAATCTGTCGGAGACAGCGTACTCGGCGGGTCGGTCCTCACTGATAGCGCGATTGTTGTCGAAGTTGGGCCAGATGCCACCAGCACGATGGATCGCCTCGTCGAACTCCTCTGGAACGTCAAGAGTTCGGCGACGGGCGTCCAGCGTATTGTCAACCGCTTTGCGGTGCTGTTCGTCCCGCTCGTCCTCGGACTCGCCGCGCTGACTGCCGCTGGCTGGTTCCTCCTTGGGAATGACCCGAACACAGCCATACTAGCCGGTGTGTCCGTGTTAGTGGTCTCGTGTCCGTGCTCGCTTGGGATCGCGACCCCGCTTGCCCTCGCGGCAGCCACTCGCGATGCAACCGACAATCGGATGCTCGTTCTCAACGAGACGGTGCTCGAACGGATCGACGACTCCTCAGTCGTCGTGTTCGACAAGACAGGGACGCTCACCACGGGAGAGATGGAACTCGCGGACGTCGTGGGCGACAATCCCGACGAAGTGCTCTCGATGGCAGCCGCCGTCGAGCGCCGGTCGAGCCACCCCATCGCCGCTGCGATCGACGATTCCGCCCCACCGACCACACGCTCGGTGTCGAGCTTCGAGCGCGCCGACCGGACCGTCTCGGCGCTCGTCGACGACGCCCCCGTCGTGGTCGGCCATCCCGACTCCTTCGACGCCGACGAGTGGACGATTCCCGCGGCGATCGAGGCAGCCGTCACGGACGCCTACGAGTCGGGCACTCATCCCACGGCGGTCGCGTGGGACGGCGTCGTCCGAGGAATCGTCACGGTGCGAGACACGCCCCGTGAGAACTGGGAGTGCGTGGTTTCCAATCTCGCGGACGCGGATCGAGAACTCGTCGTGCTGACCGGCGACGACGAGCGGATGACCGAGACGTTCGCGAACCATCCAGCGATCGATCACGTATTCGCGGGCGTGCGCCCCGAGTCGAAGGAAGCGATCGTCCGGGGACTTCGCGAGCGTGGGACGACAACGATGATCGGCGACGGCACGAACGATGCGCCCGCACTCGCGAGCGCAGACCTCGGGATCGCGGTCTCAAGCGGCACCGAGCTGGCGATCGAGGCGGCCGACGCGGTGGTGCTGGACGACCGTCTCGACGCTGTTCCCGAGCTATTCGGGCTGGCGAGTGACACTCGGGGACGAATCAAACAGAATCTCGTCTGGGCGGCTGGCTACAACGCAATCGCGCTTCCATTGGCGATGACTGGCATGATTACGCCATTGATTGCCGCCGTTATGATGGCGATCAGCAGTCTCATCGTCGTCTTTAATTCGAAGCGCCGACTCCTTCCGGCGAACGGAGAAAATTCGGCTGAGACCGACTCTAGCGAGCGTAGCAGCCGACTCGGGCCGCCAGCACATTCGGACTAAGCGCTTGAACGCAGGCATCCTCCGTGACCATCGTACTACGCTTTTGGATCTACGGTCTGTTGCTTACTCGCTGAAAGCACTCGCCACGAGCAGTGGGAAGACGAGTGTCGCTTCTGCCTCGACCTGTGTGTAATTCGTACGCTCATCGTCCTTGATCTTCCCCCACGACACTGCCTCGTTCGGGGGCGCTCCAGAGAGTGACCCATCTCCTTCCATACCGGTCGAGATGTAGACGACGTAATCCGCCCCGCCGCGGAACAGATTCGTCATGATCGCGTGGTGTTTCGGCACGCCACCTCCGACCGCGATCAGACCCGTCGTGTCGGCGAGCATCCCATCCTCGATGAGCGAGTCGTAATCGTCGAGAATTTCGATGCCGACCTCCGAATCGTACCCCTGTCGGTAGTAATAGAGAAAGTTCCCGACTTCGGCGTCTGTCAGCGCCGGACAGTACATGGGAACGTCGTTATCCGCTGCTTGTTTCAGTACCGAATCCGGATCGTCGAGTGTGTCCCCTAGTTCGCGGGCAAATGCCGTCGGCGTCCGAATCTTTTCGTCGGCGAAGAAATCCTCGAAGAAGTCGTACAAGTACTCTTCCAGCCAGACATACCGATCAGAGGGAACGAAGAGATTTCCAAGACGGTTGATTCCTTGTTCCCGGAGCGCGGCTTCGTCTGCATCCCACTCCCCCATTTTGAATGGTTTCGCCGTCTTGATGACGTCCTCTGCCAGCGATCCCGAGGTCGTGATAAGCACATCGACGTATCCTTCGCGAACGAGGTAGGCGACGACTTCACGCAATCCCGACGAGATGATATTCGACGTACACGTGAGATAGATCGTGGCATCAGCGTCTTGCATCTGCTCGGCGATGTCGATGGCCTCTGCGAGTTGTGTCGCCTGAAAACCCGTCGTCGCATAGGATTCCAGCATCTCCTGAAAGTCGAATTCCCCGCGGAAGTCGTAACCCTGCACGTCTGGCGTGGCTAACTCTTCGTCACTTCCGGGAACAACGTGGTTATGAGAATCGTCGTTCATACCGGTACTTTGTAAGATGGGGATTTGAATCGTTCGAGACCGGTCGCTGATTCTCGATACACACAAGTCCAGCATCGGCTAATTGTCTGGCATGTCCAAGCCAACGGTGGCTGTGCTCCGCCCTGACGACGACCGCATCGTCAATGCGGTCGAGTATCTCCAGTCACTCGATGTATCTCCGATCCCAGACCCGATGCTGACAATCGATCCGACTGGTCTAGTTCCACAGCATGCGGACTACTGTGTCTTCACGAGCAAGACCGGCGTTGACCTGGCCGCGAGAGCAGGATGGGAACAACGGAAAACCACTATTTGTGCCGTCGGAGATCAGACTGCGACCGCATTACACAATCGAGGCTATTCAGTTGATGTCGTTCCGTCGACGTTCACATCCGCAGGACTCGTCGACGAGTTATCCGCCGAGGTTGAGGGCCAGACTGTCGAAATCGCTCGGAGTGCGCACGGCAGCGACGTGCTTGTCGAAGGAGTAGAAGCAGCGGGCGCAGTCGTCAGTGAAACCCACCTGTATCACTTGGAACGACCGGAGACTGCGGGACAGTCGGTTTCACTTGCGGTAGACGGTGAGCTGGATGGGATACTGTTCACGTCGCCAAAGACGGTCGAGCACTTCTTTCAGATTACGACTGAACGCGACGCTGTCATTGCACTACAACGCGGGTTAGAGGAGACAATTGTTGGTGCGATAGGAGCACCGACAGAGCGTGCTGTCGATAAGCGAGCGATTCCTGTTGATGCCGTGCCGGACACAGTCGGTTTTAGACGGCTTGCTGAGGTCGCAGTACGTCGAATTCGGGAGGTCAAACAGTGAACTGATTAAATACGCAGGTCTGCTCATTGTCCGGTTTCTGATTTAAGCTACCAGTAGCCGAGAGTCACAACTATTACCACACGGACACTGTTATCAAACTACAATGGACTTCGTACACCTACCAGAGACGCAAGGTACCACATCGATACACGTGGAGACAACAGAGACGGACAATGTCAGTGATGTCGATCAGCTACGGGTATCGAAGGGTGGAGATGCATCAGATATCATCCCAGATGAGATACTCACATATCGGATTCGATCGTACGGGAGATTCAACCAAGACGATGCGTCCCCAGCAGTCACGATTCGTGGGGAGTTTGCACAATTACAGCGTGAGTTGGAAAGCAGAATTGAGCAATTTGACCATACCTGTAATGTCTGTTACGAGGATTCTGAGGTAATCATCTATCAACTTGACAAGCAGAAAGACTACGAGTATCTCCTTGATTACTGTGAGATCGAAAACCTTCAACTCCGTGTGATTATTGTCGAGTTGATGAGGGAGATTGCTGCTGACCGGTCTGAAGATGTGGGTCAGTACCCTCTCGTCATACGCAAACCACGTATGTTCCGAAGTGGCGAACGCCATCTCCTCAATCAACTGTTTCCAGTCTAGAATCTTCAACTAATCTTACGAGGAGTGACAATGGATTGATTAGTAATGTGTTCACTTAATGGATCGTTTTACGAGTTGTCGGCTTCATCTCCGAGGTCAAGCCTTGGGGTATTCGCTTGTCCGCTGATAAACAGTACCGTTTTGCAACCCCTTCCTCAAGGTAAACTAATGACGGAAGGCCGCTCGTCGGAGACTGAAGATCGAAAAGACGACCACATCCGGATCGTTCAGGACCGGGACGTCGAAACCACGGGAACGGGCTTCGAAGACGTTCAGCTCGTCCACGAAGCGCTTCCGGAACTCCATTACGACGCTATCGATACGTCCATCGAATTCCTGGACCACGAGTTATCCGCTCCGATTTTCATCGAGAGCATGACAGGGGGACATCAAAACACCACAGAACTCAATCGTGCACTGGCTCGCGCTGCTGGCGAGACAGGTATCGCTATGGGACTTGGAAGCCAGCGAGCTGGCCTCGAACTCAATGATGACGGTGTTCTCGAATCCTATACTGTCGTCCGTGATGCCGCACCCGATGCGTTCATCTACGGGAATCTCGGCGCAGCACAACTTCGAGAGTACGACCTCGAAATGGTTGAGCGCGCAGTGGAGATGATTGAAGCGGATGCACTCGCAGTCCACCTGAACTTCCTCCAGGAAGCCGTCCAACCTGAAGGCGACGTTGACGGCCGGGATTGTCTGACAGCCATTGAGCGAGTGGCCGCGGATCTCTCTGTACCAATCATTGTCAAGGAAACGGGTAATGGAATTTCAGGGGAGACTGCCCGAAAACTGTCTAAGGCCGGCGTTGACGCGATTGATGTCGCTGGAAAAGGCGGTACGACATGGTCCGGGATCGAAGCTTACCGGGCAGCAGCGGCGAACGCACCGCGACAGGAACGAATTGGTACGCTGTTCCGAGAATGGGGAATTCCGACCGCTGCAAGCACGACCGAGTGTGTCGCCGAACACAACTGCGTAATTGCGAGCGGCGGTGTACGGACGGGATTGGACATAGCAAAGGCGGTCGCGTTAGGTGCACTCGCCGGTGGGTTGGCCAAACCGTTCCTGAAACCGGCTACTAACGGATTTGATGCCGTCGTTGAACGAGTCGAGGACTTGATTGCCGAGCTACGGACAGCAATGTTTGTCACCGGTTCGAAATCGATCCCGGACCTTCAACAGACGGAGTACGTCTTGCAAG
Organism: Halosimplex pelagicum; assembly: GCF_013415905.1. Lineage (GTDB taxonomy): Archaea > Halobacteriota > Halobacteria > Halobacteriales > Haloarculaceae > Halosimplex > Halosimplex pelagicum. The sequence continues at coordinate 2,238,311 of NZ_CP058909.1, forward strand.
GAGAAACGCACGAATACGTCACCCAACGAACCAGCAGAGAGTAGCAGCCAGATGAGGCGCCTTCAGTACCTTGGCAGGACAATATGTTGAGCGAGTGTGTGACTCTCTGAGGAATCCAACAGAACCGATCGGTCACGTGGTTCTGAGTATTCACAAACGTCTTGTTGTAAACCACGTTACTCCGATGAGGAAGGCACCGACACCAGACACGAACAACGTTTGTCGGTAACCGAATACCGTTGCAGCCCCGACGCTAAGCGGTGGGCCGACCGTCGTGCCGAGTCTGAGCACGCTCGTTCGAATACTCATAATACTCCCCCGAAATTCGTCCGGTGCTCGTTCGTTGAGTGCCGTATCCGTAATCGGCTCCGCGAGCCCCTGACCAAGGCCGAACAGAAGGAGTGCGCCCGCAACCACGTAGATGGAGTCTGCGAGAGCGACGACGACGAGTCCAATCCCATAACTCACGAACCCGAGCGCGATTGATTGGAAACTCGTGAGTACTTGAAGCACTCGATCGCCCTGCATTGCGGTCATTCCCATCGTGACCGCAGGTAGTCCCACGAGAAGACCGATCCCTGCTGACGAGAGCTGATAATCGTTGGCGAGCAGGAACGGAACAGCAGTGAGTTGTGCGCCATAGAGGATGACGAATATCCCAAAGATAGCGAGGTACAGCACAGCGAAGGGAGTCATCGGAGTTGGTCCAGTAAGAAACTCATGAATACTTGAACTCGAATTGGCTCTGTCCCGGTCGGGTTCCTCAAGCAACGTTATCCCGGGGATTGCGACGAGAAGAGCGAGGAGGAAACATGCGAACGGCGCCGACCAGGCCAGTGTTGCAAGTGCCCCACCGAGCAGCGGATAGCCGGCAGCGCCAACCGCGAGAATCGCCGCGTTCGTGCCGATCAACACGCGTCGTTGTTCACCGGTAAAGAGGTCGCCAAGGAGTGTGACCGTCAGCATCACGATCGCACTGCTCGCCGCACCTTGGATTGCTCGTAGGACAAGAATCAGCGTGAACTCGGAGATGAAGATGATGCCGCCCCCACTGAGTCCGAATACGACGAGCGCTGGGATCAGAATCGGTTTCCGACCGATTCGGTCGGACAGCAGTCCGATAGGAAGTGTGAGAAATATCCCGGGAAGCGTGAACGCTGATAGTAAGAGACTGGTCTGTGACTCGGAGATATTCCACGCTTCCTGCACCGCAGGGAGTGCCGGGCTGATGAGTGAGACGCCCATGACCGCGACGAGCGTACTTGCGAAAATCACCGCTGCTGCCGGTGATTCCCGGAGGGTCCGTCTCCATTCCATTCGTTCTGTCTACCTCTTCACAACTCTTTGCCGTAAACCGTCCGATACTGGATGATGACGATTGCCACGCAACTATTGCAATGACGCTCGTAAACAGAATCCAGCAGAGATTTGTGTGAACTGCTCCGAGTCCCTCAACAGTACGTATGTCTGGTTCCACCTTCGACGAGTTCGATCATGACTCGCATATGAGAACGGCGTTTGAACTCGCTCAGGAGGCCGCTGCCCGAGGCGATCGACCGTTCGGATCCGTGCTCGTCCGCGACGATACAGCCATCATGACCGATTCGAATCGTGTCGTCACCGAAGACGACATCCGGCGACATCCTGAGCTCCATCTCGCGTACCGTGCGTGCCAAGAATACGATCCCGACGAACGTGCGGAGATGGTGATGTACACGAGTACGGAGCCGTGCCCGATGTGTGCTGGCGGAATGAGGACTGCGGGGTTCAGTCGCGTCGTCTACAGCGTCGGAAGTGATGAAATTGCAGCGTTCACCGGAAACGAGCCGACAGTCCGCTCCGCAGAAATCCTCGATGGCATCAGTGACGTTGTTGGGCCTGTCCTGAACGACGAAGGCCGTCACGTCCACCGAGAATACGACTGGTAAGGTCCTCAAACGACGAGTACCGAGCCGTCGTTAGTGTCCCCCAGAGACAAAGTGGAGGCCGACGATTCCGAAGACGATCACGGAAATAAAGAGGAGGCGAAGACTCGTGGCTGGTTCATCGAAGAGCACGATACCGAGCGACGCAGTTCCGACAGCGCCAATTCCAGTCCAGACGGCATACGCGGTCCCGATCGGCAGATTCTGAACTGCTTTTGCGAGCAACACCATACTGATAATGAGCGCAATGACCGTTCCAGCCGTTGGGATCGGTTCCGTGAGACCATCAGAGTACTCCAAACCAATTGCCCAAGCGATCTCGAATAGGCCAGCTACGAAGAGTAGGAGCCAAGACATTCCGCTAAACCTTGCTCACAGATCGGACTATAGCTTTCGATATCGAAAGACAACTGTCGATTCGATATCTCCAGGACGGGGAAGCACCATTTCGATTGCTTCTACCAACAGCGCGGCATTCCGCCGGGACGGTTGATGTGTGGATTCTCTCTGCTGGAGCTCTCAACGGCACAGATTAGCCATATACGGCCTCTCACCGGCATAGAAACCTACCGGACAGTTAAACACAGACACCCACCGGGAAATTGACTACGCTTAGCAGCCAACAGCTAAGACAGAGACTATGACCACCTCTGACATTCTCGACGATACGCATGTTGCAGCACTACAGCATGATCTCGCGGACGTTCCTGCAGAGGCTACGCTCGTGGGAGTGGTTCGACGGCCAACCGGCTGGTTCAGATCGACGATCGACGAGAACTATCCAGTACCAGTACTCGGTTCCCCGGCAGACCTCTTCGATGAGTTCAAACAGCGACAAGAGGATTTCACGATACGGGGGATGTGTGACGAAGGTGCGCATAATGCTGCTTGGGATGAGGTCGGATTCGAGGATCGGTACTGAACACATCTCACTGAAGCAGAGGCTGCCCAAGACGCAGTCGCTGAACTTATCGATCGACTCCGTGCCAAGGAACAGCTTGTCTTTGCCTGTTTCGAAAACACCAACCAGAAACGCTGTCACCGGACAATTCTCAAAGACCAGATCACTGAACAGCTGTAGCCGGGCTCTGTCGTGTGGCGCTCTGTTCGAGCTCCTCAACCTACGTAATCGCAAGCCGCCTGACTACACGATCCGATTGACAGGTTCCTTGCCAGTGTCGATGAGTCCCACGTCGAAGACGTCCGTGAGGGCGTCCCGCAACTGTTTGGGGAAAGACAGCCGAGACGGACTCATCTACTGCGATGCTCGCGATCTCCATATTCATTTTGTTCGGTCGAACGCGTATTCAAGAACCCGAAGGCTACCGGGACAGAATTGATTTTGCAACCCAACTCGGAGTCGTGACGGCCACACGTGCCATTCCACCTCACGACTCGTCGCTGTTCCGGGACGGATGGCAGGGGCAGTCCGCAGATACTCGTTGTCGTCCGTTGGAGCGGGGATTCAGTTGTTGATGGGGTTAATCCGCTGGAACTATCGACGTAGGTTGTCCGGCTTGTTGTGTGGATTCGACGGAATAGATTAGGCTCCCTGTAAACAGTACGACGCTCCCGATGATGAACAGGGTACTGACCGGGGAGGCGGAGTCGACGAAGATCCAGTATAGCGGGGCGGCAATCGATGGCCCTGCGGCCAATACCGCTATTTTGGCAACGAGTGGCCCACAGCAACCACAGGTACATGAACCGACAATCGCAGCGCTTCCCGCAGTGCCCTCTGTCAAGCCTGCCCGTTCTTCGACCCGCCAGTGGCGGGCGATAAGCGCTGCATTCAATCCAATTAGCGTGCTCAGCATTCCGACAACGATGAGTTGCGCGGGTGATATCGCGATGAAGAGGGGAATATGCGGGAGATAGATCTCGAGAACGGGCCACGTCACGAGTTGGTAAATCGTAGGGATGACGACGATTACCCGCTCGTGGGGGAGACCTTCTTCCGCGAAAAACGAGAGATAGCCGGTGACAGAGACGAAGAAAAGTGCCATGATGGCACCCACACCGACTCCGAACCACCGGACAATTGGATCCCGCAGAACCGCGCGCAGGACGCTTCCGGCATCCGTCCAGATGACGTAGCCGACGAGAAGCGGGGTAGCCACGACGATAGCATACCCGAGTGGATGAGTGTCACTCGCCTGACCGGGAATGAGGTACGGATACGAGATCCAGAGCCCCATCAGAAGTCCAAGGAACGTATACCGGGGGCGGGTCGGCCAGCGAAGCCACCCGACGACCAAACTCACCAGCATGATCATGGAGCCGACTGAGACTGACAGAAGGGGGTACCACGACCGCGGGAACGGCATCGAATGTGCCGTATAGGTTGGATCCGGTGATAGTCCCTCAAAGAGGACAGCACCAAGGGCAGTCACAGCGATGCCGACGAATACGCCATAAAGGGCGACTGTTGGCGAGATGTGGTTCGTTCGTTTGAGAACGCTAGCACCGCTGAGAAGACTGACGCCAATCAGAGCGAGAATAATCCCGTGTCCCTGGGAGAGGCCACCAGTCGCCGTCGAACCATGTGCGGATACGATGGGGATTTGTGTAAGTCCGACGAGCAGGCAGAACAGAATGGACAGTGGTCGACAAAAGCCACGAAGCGAAGACTGTTCTGGAGCCATTATCGAGTCTTGAGCGAGGTGCCACTTCTACCTGACTGATTCAGCCGAAATCGTAGTGGCCCGATGATCAACATTGAGGTGCTGCAACTGGTGCTGTCCGGATTCGATTCGTACACGATCTGTCGAATGAGAATTTCATTCACGTGTATTTTCACCAGAATCCGGCAGTACTCTGAAAGGTCGCATCATATCGTGGTCCTCGTGTTCGAGCATATGACAGTGCCACATATACCAGCCGATTTGGTCGTTGAATAGTCCCTCAAACTCGCCGAAGTGAACGATCACGTGGGTCACTTCGCCCGGATTCGCCGTGACGATGTCGTTCCAGCCAGCTTCTTCCGGTGCGGGGGCTTCAAGCGACTCGACATCGATCGTCTCCGACTCGGGGTCGTACTCACTGTACGGCTGTCGCCCAAGCACCTGGAAGTGCACGAGGTGCAAATGCATCGGGTGGGACACTCCCGTCAGATTCGCGAAGCTCCATATTTCCGTGTCGTTGAGGTTTGGCGTCTCGGTAACCGGATCGTACAGTTTGTGGGGCGATGACTCCGCGTCTGAGCCCAAGAGGTGCAAGGGTCGTCCGTAATCGTCGGAACTCATAGTCATCGGGAGGTACCGTTCCTCGTCGACCGAGTTGACGGGGATGTCGGGCACATCGGTCAGCGTGCTCGGAACCTGGTTCGGATCGTCAACGTCAACGGAGGCGACGTCAACAAGCATCACTTCCGGCAGCGGCTGTTGATCCCCGGAATTAATGTCCGGTCCACGGTAGGGCGCCACGGCGTTGTTGTGTAGTAGGAGTGTCTGTCCGGAATAGTCCGAGAAGTCAACGACCACGTCGGCACGCTTGCCCGTGCCGATCTCTAGCCGGTCCTCGATCGTGATTGGCGAGGCCAGTAGACCACCGTCGTTTCCGACGAGCGTGAACGGCGGCCCGCCAGTTCTGGTTGTACCGGTCGATTCGTCGTATTCGAACAGTTTGAGGTTGTAGAACCGACAGTTCGAACCGTTGAGAATCCGAAATCTGTACTTCCGAGGGTCGACCGAAAGCCGCGGCCAGGCTTTCCCGTTGACGACGGACGTGTCGCCGAAGAACTGCGGAACGATGCTCGGATCGGGCTTTTCCGAGTCGTTATCCGTATCAGAGTCGCCGGTCGGGTAGAATAACGAACCGTCGTCGTTGAAGCTGCGGTCCTGGAGCACTAGTGGTATCTCGTACTCGCCCGACGGCAGGCCGAGTGACTCCTCGTGGTCGTTCCGGAGGAGATAGAGTCCAGCGAGACCGGCGTAGACGTTCAGCCGAGTAATGCCGAGGGAGTGGTCGTGATACCAGAGCGTAGCCGGGGACTGATCGTTGACGTAATAGTAGTCTTTCTTCTCGAATTTCGGGCCGGTTTGCTCGAAGTCCCGCGTGAACCACGCCTTCGGCTTGCCATCGCTCGTGTGCTCGACATTCCCGCCGTGGAGGTGGGTCACGACTCGGACACCAGTAGTGTCGTAGGCGACCTTACTACTGTGTATCGTCTCATCGACCGGTAGGAGATGCTCGTCTGGCAGCTTGTTCTCCCAGCGTACGGAGACAGGTTCACCCTGCTGAGCCTCTATCGTCGGCCCCGGATACTGGCCGTCGTACCCCCAGACAGTTGTTGGTGGAAGATCAGGGTGAATCTGCTGCTCGACCTCGCGCATTTCCACCTCGTAATAGGGGTTCCCGTTCTTCGTCCCGACTGGGTCTAGGACACTTGGATGGGGGACTTCCGCAACCCACTTTTCGAGCCCGGGCGACGAATGGTCAGGTGAGGATGGCTGGGACGGTGTGTCAGGTGTGGGTGACTGGGACGGGGGTTCTGTCCTACCAGTGGTGGCTGAACACCCTGCCAGACTCAGCACGCCGGCACTAGCCATCGCTACGATGGCCTCTCGACGTGAGATGCCTGTGCGGGGCGCTCCAAGACGGTCGCTCGGGGCCATGGATAGCGTTATGGAAACAGCGACAGTCAATCGACGGCGGACTCCCGGGAAATGGGAATCCGCCAAAGTGGTCTCTCCTTGGGGTACCGATACCATCTATGGAGCGTCGACAAGTCTTGAAGGCAAGTGGAATCGCTGCAACCGCAGGGCTCACCGCGCTCGCTGGCTGTAGCAGTTCGAATGACGACCCAAGCGGTGAGACGGATACACCATCGAACGGGGGCTCGAATACGGTGCTGATGGTCACGAAAGGAAGCGATTATTACTTCGAACCGATCGGGCTCTTCGTCGAAGCCGGCGAAACTGTTACGTTCGAAAATGATAGTGGAAACCACTCTGCGACGGCATACAAGCAGGGGAACGGGCAGGCGTCAGTTACCCGCGTCCCTGACGGTGCTGGGGCTTTCGATAGCGGTATCCTCAGCGAACAGGGCGTCACCTTCGAACACACCTTCGAGACGACAGGGACGTACGACTATTTCTGTACGCCACACAAGAGCCTCGGCATGGTCGGCCGCATCGTCGTCGGAGAGCCTGGTGGATCAGCAGAGGGGAGTATGCCGCCGGATGGAGACGTGCCCGAGAGCCAAACGATCGTTGATCAAGGAGCAGTTTCGTATAACGACTTTTCGGGGTGACGACGTTATCCTATCCGCGGACCGTTCGTTTTTGAAGGGACGCATCTACGTTTCGGAACTGCGCATTTTCGTTTGGCAGTTGTAAATCAAATTAGCGGATTCTCAAAGACTGGGAGTCCGCCGGATACTCTTGTGCTTTCGCCCCACCTTTGCTAGAGACACCCATTCGAAGTGGGTCGAACGTTGGTACCGAGACCCAATATTCATGACTAAAACGCAACTCGATATTGAAGACGGCCGCACTGCTGACGGGAAACCGGTCACCGAGTCCCAACCGCGTTCATCGTGTCCGGAGTGCGACGGACAGGTCGTTCACGACGACGAACACGGCGAGAGGACCTGTGAAGAGTGCGGGTTGGTTCTTGACGAGAATTCCATCGACCGGGGACCGGAGTGGCGGGCGTTCTACAGCGATGAAAAAGACGAGAAAAGTCGGGTGGGAGCGCCGACCACCCAGCTCATGCACGACAAGGGGCTCAGTACGACAATTAGCTGGCAGAATAAGGATGCGTATGGTCAATCGGTGTCCGACCGAAAGCGAGCCCGCCTCCAGCGCCTTCGCACGTGGGACGAACGGTTCCGGACGAAAGACGCCCACGAGCGGAATCTCAAACAGGCGCTCGGCGAAATCAGTCGCATGGCATCCGCTCTCGACGTTTCGGATCCCGTTCGGGAAACCGCTGGGGCGATCTATCGACGGGCAGTCGAGGAAGACCTCCTGCCAGGCCGGTCCATCGAAGGCATGGCCACAGCCGCCCTGTACGCGGCAGCCAGACAACACGGAACACCACGGCAACTGGTCGCGTTCGCTGAAGTCAGTCGTGTCGAGGAAATCCGCATTCAGCGGGCCTATCGGTACGTCTCGAAAGAACTTGGACTGGCAATCGAGCCAGCTGATCCGCTGGAATACGTCCCCCAGTTCGCATCAGCACTCGACGTGAGCGATGAGGCAACGCGTCAGGCTCGGGACCTCCTCACGACAGCGAAGGACATCGGCGCACATAGCGGAAAGAGTCCTGCCGGCCTCGCCGCGGCCGCACTTTACGCGGCGACCCACCTCACGAACGAACAACTGACACAAGAGACGGTGAGCAACGCGGCCCACGTGAGCCAGGTAACGATTCGAAATCGCTACCAAGAACTGCTCGAGGTCTACGCCGAGAACGGAGGGTATGCTTGATGACCAAACCAATAGAATCACGCCCCGAAGATTCGACGACTGCTGGTCGAGACAGGAATGTAATGAGTGAACTCGGTCGCAGCACCGACCGGGAGATCCTCACAATACTCGTCGCGGATTCGCCACTTCATGTCATGGATATTTCCCAAACTGCGAATCGCCATCCGATCACGGTTGACCAAACGTGTGCTCGACTCTATGAGCAAGGGCACATCTGTCCCGTCGGTTGGGGGCTCTATGACATCACAGAGGACGGGAAACGTTGGGTCAAGAAACGTTCAGAATCTCACTCCTAAGGAGGTAATAGTGGCTCCAGACTAGAGTCGCTCTCCGTGTGATGAGTCGTAACCGGATAGCATATCCCGAGAACCTACCAATCTCAGACAATGGTGCGTGATTCAGCAGCATCTGAGGACCCCCCATCGCTACAGGCTGTCCTCAATGCGCTGGACGACACCGACTGCCGGGCCATCCTCCGTGAGATAGATGAACCTATGACCGCAACCGAACTTATCGACACCTGTGATATCCCCGAATCGACGATGTACCGGAAACTCGAACGCCTCAGCAATGCCTCGCTCGTTCGCGAACGGGACACGATCAACTCCGGAGGAGGCCGAACCACGACATACGAACGCGACTTCGACGACGTACTGATCTCTATGGAGGACGGCAGCCTCTCGGTCACGGTCGAACGACCGCCACGGAACGCCGACGAACGCCTCAAAGACATCTGGTCAAAGATGGGAGACGAACTATGACCTGGACGGGAACAGCGATTGTCGCCGTGAAGACCGCGATTTTGCTTCTGGGAAGCGGAATCACGTATATCGCGTACAGAGCCTATCGTCGCACAGGGACGCCCTCACTCCGCGTTCTCGGCATCGGGTTCGGTGTCATCACATTCGGCGCACTACTCGCAGGAATCGCCCATCAAATCCTTTCAGTCTCCTTAGAGAAAGGGGTTTTGATCAATAGCATCCTCGTGGCAATCGGCCTGGCAATCGTCTTGTACTCGCTCTATCTCGAACGCGGGTGAGCCACGCTGTACATCCCAGAATGCTCTGTTGAACGCAAGAGGGCTGCCGTATTAGTAAATTGATATTGAATATTCTGGAAGTAGAACAGCTATATGCACAATTTTCAATAACGGACGATTTACTCACAGCCTGTTTGGGCTGCTCTAATCATCAGCTTCTTTCAATATCACGCGAAGTTGGAGACGGACGATGGCGATGTCTCTGGACAGTACGTTCAGAGAAGGAGAGCAGGCAGCGAGTTATTGGCTCGCTGCCTGCGAGAGATTATGCACGATGCACTTGCGTGTCAGCTCACGGAACTGGCTGTGCCAGGATCGCGAGCGCAACTTCTCGCCTTCGTCCTTCAGCATCCCAAAGACCGTTTCACTCATTGATCGCTGGTTGTAGACATCATCGTCAATCCGAGCGTTATGAGCTTTCTTCAGGGCGTTCTGCTCACAGTGTTTGATTACTGGTCGTGTGCCGTTCTCTCGGCACGCAGCTCGGAATTCGCCCCATGAATACATCTTGTCAGCCAGAAGCGTCTGCAGGTCTTTGGCGTTCCGCCGAAAGACCTGCAATCCAATATGCCCGTCATAGGACTTCTTCGTCGTGAAATGTGCGTCTTTGATGATCAGTGACTCCGGGTCAATCAGCAGCGTCGTCTTCATCGCATTGAATGAGTACCCTGCACGGTGGCGGTAGTGCGAGCTGGACTGATCTCGCTGGAATCCGCTGGCATCGATTGAACCAGTACCCGAGAAATCTGCCTGCTCCGCGGATCTGCGGAGCAGGCAGCGCAACTCTTTCATCGGAAATTCGTCATCCCAGAGGCTGAATGATGAATGATCGGGCGAACTCTCAACACCAAACACGTCAAGAATTCCTGGCATTTCGTTGAGATAATCTTCGAGCTTCCGCAGCGGTTTGTTGATCTCCTCCTTGAGCAGCAGCATGCCGATCTTGGTCGAGATATCGTACCCGCCGTCGCCGTCATCGTCGGCGACGGCAGGGTCGTATTCATCCGCAACGTACTCCGTAGTGAATTCGTGAATGCTCTCTGCGAGGTTCCGTAATCTACCCATATCGCCAGAAGGCGTCCAAATCCCCTGAAATCAGCGATCAAACCCGCAGAGGGAACCGAGGTTCAACAGAGCATCCCAGAAGATATCCAAGGGGAAAAGGAAGTTCGTGTATATCTCGAGATAGTTGGCCACGCTGTTGATGACCGACCCAGTATCCTACACAGCGATTGCAACGAGCCGTCTTTCCCGACACCTAGCTAACTCTCAAACACCGACATCGTCCAAGTTGGCTCATCGAGACAGTCCCGTATCCACCGATACGAGTGGGGTAGCACCGTCGACATCAGTCTCCCGGTCAACTAAATCGCCGTTCGAATCGTGTGATGGATTCGTCCGTACCAGCGACGACGACTTCGTCTCCAGCTTCGAAGGTGGTTGTTGTCGGGTCGAAATCGGTGATGGTTTCGCTGCCTCTGTCGATTGCGACGACGGTACACCCCGTCTCCGATCGGACGGCCGCACCAGCTAGTGTCCTCCCCTCCAACCCGTCTGCAGGCAGACGGACGACGCTGATCTGTCGGTCGTACACGAGTACCTCTTCGTCCTCGAACACTGTCGACGCAAGCATCCGTCCGCTGACCGTGGCCAACGATTGCACGTAATCAGCTCCAGCCTGATACAGTTTCTCAACATCTGGCTCCTCGTTTGCCCGCACGACGATATGCAGATCCGGATTCAATTCGCGGGCGATAAGTGTCGTGAAAATGGCCGTCGTGTCGTCCCCAACCATGAGAACCATCGCGGCCATATCCGTTATCCCGACTTCCTCCAACACCGCGGGATCACGCGCATCCCCCACACAATCGACCTGGTCTCCGTCTTCGATATCGAGCACAGTGAGGTTGGAATGCGAGTCATGTAGCGCATCGTACGCTGCCTGCCCGGAATCCCCGTAGCCAGCGAGCACGACCCGCTGGGAGGAAAACGCCTGGACAGTTGCGGTCGTCGCTTCCTGAAGGGCTGCTACCTGCTCGGATTCGCCGATGACGAGCAGTCGCGTTCCGGCCGTCAGTTTGTCGGTCGGATCAACGGGCGATTCGAAATCGCCATTGAACCACGCGCCGATGACGTTCACGCCGAAGCGCTGGCGCAGACGGGCGTCGACGAACGTCTGCTGACACAGTTCACTTGACTCGGCGACGGCAACTTCGACGAGTTCGAAGTTCTCGTCGATACTGACGCCCTCGTCGATCTCCGTCGTGACCGCAGTCGGGATTTCGGTAGCCAAGCTCCGTCCCAGTAACTGACGCGGGGAGAGAACGTCGTCTGCACCGGCTGCACGATGGTACTGAGCGAGTTCGGCGTCTTCAACGAGCGTGATCACGCGGATGTCAGGCGCTGCCTCACGCGCCGAAAGCGTAATGCTCGCGTTGATTTCGTCAGTGACGTCGGTAACCACTGCGAGCGCTGTCTCAATCCCGACGTTCGAGAGTGTTGTAGTGGCCTCGGGATCACCGTGAACGACTCGATACCCCGATTCGTGGAGGTCACCTGCCGCGTCGTGGTTAGATTCGACGAGGACGTATTCTTGGTCGCGGGCCTCGAGTTCGGTGATAAACGCGTCAGTGCGAGGGGTGTGACCACAGATGATGACGTGGTCTTCGACGTCCGTGACCGCGTCGGGAGCCGTCGGTGTGAGGGCACTCCGAAGCCACGGAACGGCAAACACGTCGACTGCTGTCAGGATGAGACCGATGCCAGCGAGTTGCATCGCAATCACGAGCGCGTTCATCTGGGGCGTTTGCCACGGGGCATCCTCGCCGTACCCGGTCGTCGTGAAACTCTGGATGACGATTTCGAGCGAGCGATACAGTGGCTGCTGATGCCCCTCCCACAGTGCCATGCCGGTGTTGTACGCCACAGTGAACACCAGCGTCGTCACGGCGACTAACAGGAGGTAGTAGACGGTTCGACGGGATCGAAACGACATACGAGAGCATCTGTCTGCACCGATGTTATCAGTACGGAACTGGACCGACACCGAGAGTACTATTCGCTGACTTTAGTTTTCACGACGGTCGCTGGGCGGGTGGTCAATCGAAGGACGCGATCTGTGACGCTCCCGAGCAAAGCGCGATATTCCTCCGGTCGATGTTTCGTTCCGAGCACGAGCAGGTCCGTGTCCTGGTCGTCTGCGTACTCCACGATGGTTTCGGCGGGGCGACCGTGATGCATCGCCGTTTCGACATCGACGCCAGCCTCCGATGCTCGGTGACGGAGGTCCGAAAGCGTCTCTTCCCCGTGTTCTTCGAGGCCGTGTTCAGGGCCTTCAGCTTCGTCGACGTACTCGTCACCGCTGTACGCAGTCACGACATCCTCGTCGACGACATAGAGCACGTAGAGGTCTGCGTCGTGAGCGGCTGCGAGATCAAGTGCGTGCGACTCGGCCTGTTCAGACGCAACCGTGCCGTCCGTCGAAAGTAGAATCCGGTCGTACATTCACTCGAACGTCAAAGCCGGATACAATAAAATGGGCTTCCGATTCTCGTCGCTCGGGAGGCACGCACCAGCGACCTATATGTTCCCATCGTTGAATCAACAGAGTGGCGAACGAGGATGACTCTCTGTATGGGTACGAAGCCGCAATGTGATTGTTAGTGGTCGTGGCCGTCCATCACCATCGGATGTCCGGTGGCGTACTCCACTGGGTTGTCCTCAAAGTTCTCCTTGCAGGTCTGTGAGCAGAAGTAGTACGTCTCGTCGTCGTGTGTCGCTGCTGGCTCACTGTCGTCGGTCCGCATCCCACAGACCGGGTCGCGGTACTCCCCGGGCGCACCCAGTCCCCGACGGTAGACGTACAGCAGGAACCCCGAGAGACCGAATGCAATCACGTTGAGGTAGAACGTGTAGTTGAGTTTGAAGTACGTCTGCTCGCTCGCGGTCTGGCCACCCGCGAGATTCGGAACGATACCGAGGGCGTCGAACAGCTCCTCCATGAGAAAGCCAGAGAAGGCCATCGTGACGAAGAACACGCCGAGGATGTAGGCCATCACCGTCCAGCCGTAGTACTTCCGATACACGTTAAGCACAGGCACCGTGATGAGGTCGGCGTAGACGAACGCGATGACACCCGCGAAGCTGACGCCACCGCCCCACAGCGCGACCGCGAACGGGACGTTCCCCATGCTCCCGACGAAACTGAGCACGGCGACAGCCACGCCCATGACCGCGTTCTCGGCACTCACGAGCACCCCCTCGCCCTGGAGGAACAGCGAGTTCCACACCCACTGCGGAACGAACACGATGACGAATCCCGAAATCAGAAAGCCAGCGACGATATCCGTCCAGATCATCGACCACTCCTTGCGGTACTGGTTGCCGATCTTGTACCAGCCGCCCCACGACAGCAGTTCGTCGCGCCAGCTGCCGCTACTTGCGGCCTCTTGCTGGTAGGTCTCCAGACATCCCTCCGAGCAGAACTTCAGCGTCTCGCCGCCGCCGGTCACGATCGAGTACTCGTCTTTGCCCTCCATCCCACAGGTCGGGTCCTCCGTGACGCCCTGCTCGTGATCGCGCTGAATGAGTTCCTCGCGAACGCTCTCGAAGAGGTTCTCGGGGAGCGTCAGGTGGACGATGACGGCCATGACCGCGATGAGGATGATACCGCCGAGGAGTTCGGCGACGAGGAACTCCCAGCCCAGCAAGATCAGGATCATCAGGCCGAGTTCGACGATGAGGTTCGTCGAGGCGAACATGAACGCGAGGAAGTTCACCGTGTGTGCGCCTTTCTTGAACAGGCCTTTGCCGATGGCGACGGCGCCGAAACTACAGCCACTACTCGCGGCCCCGAATACCGTCGCTTTCGTGAGGCCGCTCAGATCACCGTCCCCCAGTACCTGTGCCATTCGCTCTTTGGAGACGTATACCTGGACGAGACTCGTGATTGTGAGCCCCATGATGATCGCCCACGCCGCCGTCCAGAGGAAGCCGACTCCGATTCGTAATGACTCGAGAACGCCGTCGACGACCGTGGCCTGCATACGTAACCCATCACAGGCATCGACTTTTGCAGTTTCTCTTCGGAATGTAAAGCACTCAGAGTCGTTTACTTAAGATTCCCAGATACTCTCGTTCAAGCTGCGATCCCATCATATGTGGGAGAACAATCTCATACGAGCCTGATGGGATGTCGACCGGGTAACAGACTGGAGTGCCAAGCTAAGACAGAAGTTCGTCACGGCATTCCGCTCGTGAGATCGCTGACAACGAGCATATGATCCCCAATAATGGCTCGCCGCGAAACCGGACGAACCGGTCGCGCTATCCTCGGTAGTACTGCCGACACCCGTTGTTGGGGCTGGCAAACAGCCACCATAATCAGTCCATAGAATGAACAGCCCATACCAGAGCCCATGTACGACAACATCCTCATTCCGACGGACGGGAGTGACGGAGCGACAGTCGCGTTCAATCACGCCCTCGACATCGCCACCACACACGATGCGACGATCCACATCCTCAACGTGGCGGACACGACTCGGGACAGTATCACGCAGATACGGGGCGATGTCGTCGACACGCTCGAAACGGAAGGTGACGAGATTGTTCTCGACGCTGCTGACCGCGCACAACAACGCGGCCTTACCACGAAAACGGATGTGCTACAGGGCGAACCCTACAGTACGATCGTTGACTACGCCGAGGCCCGCGACGTCGGTCTGATCGTCATGCCGACGCACGGCCGGCGAGGACTCGAGCGATTCCTGCTGGGAAGCACCACCGAACGTGTCGTTAGACGGGCGGACACCCCCGTACTCACGATCCGTCCGGACGAAGACATCACAGTTACGTATCCGTATCAAGATATACTGCTACCGACTGATGGGAGCGACTGTGCGACGGACGCTCTCACAACGGGCATCGATGTAGCCACTGCTGAGAAAGCGACACTCCAGCTTTTGTCCGTCGTCAACATGACGAGTCTCGGCGCGGACGTCCTCATCCAGATGCAGATGGAGGCCCTCGAAGAGAGCGCGAACACCATTATCGAGGAAGCAACCGACCACGCGGAGACTGAAGGCGTCGACTCCGTGTCCGGCTCAGTCGAATTTGGTTCGTCGATCCACCGCGCGATTCTCTCACACATCGAGGAGCACGATGTCGATCTCGTCGTCGTCGGGACGCACGGACGGACTGGCTTCGATCGGTACGTGCTGGGGAGCGTCACCGAGAAGCTCGTTCGAACGTCACCCGTTCCTGTACTCACAGTTCGATCGAGCCAATGAATACGTACCGAGACAGTCGGTAAGAATCGCATCTCCGAGTGCTTCGGGGTGCAGCGTGAGTTTATTTGAACCGACGCCCATATATCACGTAGAGATACGGTATGTATGAGACGATTCTCATTCCGACCGGTGGTAGCGACCATGCGATTCGTGCCGCCGAACACGGACACTATCTCGCACGACGGTTCGACGCGACAGTGCACGTGATCAACGTCGTCGATGTACAGGCCGCTGCCGGCGCGTTCAGTGCCGGCGGTGTGGGCGAGGAGTTCATCGGCCGCCTCGAAACGGAAGGTGAGAACACGATCGAAGCCGTCGAGGCCGCTATTGGCGAGACGGACTCGCTGCAGACAACAACTGTGAGAGGCAAGCCGGGTGAGGCGATACTCGAGTACGCAGACGGCCACGACGCCGATCTGCTCGCGATGGGGACCCACGGTCGAACAGGAATCAATCGATACATCGCAGGCAGCGTCACCGAACGCGTCGTTCGCCTCGCCGACTGCCCGGTCCTGACGGTTCGGGCCACCGACCGGAGCCGCGTCACCGAGGACTACGACGAGATCCTCATTCCGACCGATGGGAGCGAGCCAGCAGCTGCAGCTGTCGAACACGGGCTCGCGATCGCAGCCCAAACCGGCGCTCGCGTCCACGCGGTGAACATCGTCGACATCGGCGACATCGCCGCCAGTCCTGAATATACGCCACCAACGGCGGTGATAGAGCAGCTCGAATCCGAGGGGGAAGCCGCGACTGAGAGGATTGCGACGCAAGCACAGGACCGTGACCTTGACGCCGTCACTGCTGTTCGCGAGGGATTGCCGGCACGAGACATCCTCGAGTACGCCGATGACGCTGATATCGACCTGATTGCGATGGGCACGGCCGGGCGAACGGGCCTCAATCGCTATCTCTTGGGGAGTACGGCCGAACGGATCGTCAGGCACGCCGAGATGCCGGTCGTTGCGGTTAACGCACGCGATCGAGTGCGCTGATAGGAGTTGAGTGGATAATTATTCTAATAATTTGAACAGATCGATAACGGGGAGATGAGGCCTCTGCCGAAGCCAGGCATTCATGAACGAAACGCCGTGTCAAAGTACTTCTCTGAAAAAATGCCGTTGGCACATTATGATCCAGAGAATGATCAGGTTGAGCATCTCGACCACTTGGTGGAGATTATGGTCAACGGAGGAATCCAGGAATGACTGACGACGCTCTGTTGATCGGGCACTAAACGAGTATCTGAGATGCTCTCAGATCGGTTTTCCGTGACATTAACGTCGAATTGGACGCCGTCTGGCGATATGGGGGCGTCTCAGCACTCTCGCACGAACGTTTCGGGACTTTGTCACGAACCACGTAGAAGAACCGGACGTACCCGCCGCGTCCGATGGCGCGGACGGGTACGCCAAGTCCACGAAAATCGCGCTCATTCTGCTCAAGGAGAAAATCAACAAGCCACTCCGCCAGCTCGAAGATTACCTGAACGAGATGCCGGGAATCCCCAATGTGTTCGGGCTTGAGGAATCCCCTGATCACTCGTCGTTCAGTGTCTGGGACGACAAATTTCCAATACAGGAGTTGCGCCGCCTGCTCCGCCGCTCAGCGGAGCAGGCGGGGCTCTCTGGAACTGCATCAATTGACGCCAGCGGCTTCCAGCGAGACAAGGCCAGTTCACACTACCGCAACCGTGTTGGCTACTCGTTCAACGCGATGAAGACGACGCTGCTCGTTGATACGGAGTCGCTTGCTATCATGGACGCCCATTTCACGACGAAAAAGGCCTATGACGGGCATATCGGGCTGCAGGTCTTCGGCGTTCCGCCGGAAGACCTGTAGGCACTGCTGGCTGACAAGATGTACTCATGGAGCGATCTTTGGAAAGCCTGTCGTGACGCATCCACGCGCCCAGTGATCAAAAACACTGTGAGCAAAACGCGCTGAAGAAGGCTCTTAACGCCGGAATTGACGATGATGTCTACAATCAGCGCTCAATGAGCGAGACCGTGTTTGCGATGCTGAAAGACGACGGCGACGAAATCCGCTCTCGGAGCTGGCATGGCCAGTTCCGAGAGCTCACTCGGAAGTGCATCGTGCATAACCTCGCGCAGGCGGCGAGTTCTCGCCGACTGCACCCTTTCTCCGGACATATTCGGGAGAGGCATCGCCATTGTCCACTTGCTACTACGTACGGTATGACCTGAATCTGATGTTTGAATACCGACCAAGTGAGCCAAAATCGAATCGTCTGGTCTTAGATTCTGTCGATAGAGCGTAGATACTGTCGCAAATCTCCATGTCAACATTTCAATTCGGAGGCTATCTTGCGTTCAACACTGCAAGACACGAAGAAAGTCAGTGCGAGCGCGCGTGTCTACTGGCAACCATGTCAGGGAAAAGAGGCCGAGTGCTTCGAAACGTGACTCCGAGACCATTCACTCGACAGGACAACTAATCAGCGAAATTCTCGGAAATATTTGGTCAAACGACTGCATATCACTCTCCGCCAGCATTTATTAGTGCTTAGGGCGTAGTATCCTCTATGACAGAAATCGTCTCGACGGCTGATACGCTAGGTGGTGCGCCCCGGATCAAGGGCAGGCGTATCGGCGTCCATCATATCGCTAAACGGGTAATCGATGCTGGCGACTCTCCCGAACAGGTTGCCGCCGACTACGACCTCGATATCGCTGATGTCTACCGTGCTCTCGTGTACTACTACGATCACGCTGAGGAGATGCGGCGGGTCCAAGCTGAGCGACAGACCGTCTCTGACGAGCGCTCCGTCATTCGCAGTCCTGACGATCTCGACACAAGGACCCAGTCAGAACCCGAAGCATGAGGCTACTGGCTGACGAACACATCCCACCAGCAATCGTTTCTGCGCTCCGTGGTGAAGGTCACGATATTACAGTCGTTGGGGATGATATCGATCTTGGGTCTGAAGATACAGACCTTTTGGAACACGCACGCGACACGAACCGTCTCATTCTGAGCGAAGACACTGACTTTCGCGGTGCCGATCCTGAATTAGATATCGAGGATCAACCAGGGATTCTTGCCTGTGAGACAACTGCCCCACCAGGGGAAATCGCTGCGGCAATCCGTCGGATCGAGACGTTCACTGACGACTGTATGGGGACCGTTCTGTACGTGCCGGGTGACTGGGTGTGAAAATTCACTTCAGTTCGGTAGACCGTCCAGAAATCCTACCACGCTACAGAACTACCGCATAACTAATGGCAGAGAACGATAGCAGTCACCCATATCCAGTACTACCAGGAACCGACGAGTACAAAGTCCTCAGCTTCCTCGTCCGAAATCGAGGGGATCGGTTCAGTTTAGCCGAAATTGCGTCAGCGATTGATAGTAGCGAAACGGAAGCGACGAGCACGATAGAGATTCTCGCTGAGGATCAACTAATAGAGAGGTCACAAGACACGTATTTCGTTGATTCAGAGTGCGGTCAGTATCTTCAACGCCGTCTCGAATCAGTTGATACAGCTAAGCGTCTGCATGACACTACCCCGGACGACGATATGTATGCGAGAGAGGACTGGGAACGCGAACTCAGCTCGTTAGACTCCCGATAGACCGCTGGGGGTGCCACTTCTTGGACAGGTTCTACAAATCGCCCCGATTGAACGTGTATTGCCCATATTCTGGCCGGTCGAATCCGGGAAGTTCGTCGTAGAGACGTTCAACCGTTGATGCCCACAGTGCCTCGGCAGAATCGTACGCCTCTGGATGCTGATCGAACAGTTGCTGTCGTAATTCGCTTGCTCCAAGCGGTCCTTGCTCATCGAGAATCCGAGCAGCGTCCAACAGAACAGTACGAGCGTTAGCACTCTGGGGGCCGTCACTCTCGAGCCAGGACTCAAATTCAGCAAGATCCGTATCGCTGTCCGCTGAGTGAGCGTCACCGTCGGATCGTTCTCCAGTAGGTGATTCTCCATCTGTAGACGGCGTCTCCGGTGTTGAACTCACAGGAGATGAGGGTGAGGAAGAAGATGAGTCTCCGTCACTGGAAGCAGTTTCCCCCTCAAGGTCAGTTACCCGTTGCGTGAGTAGTTCGATCCGCTCCGTCAGCTCGTCGACGGTTTGATCGAGTTCTTCGACTCGTTCAGTCTCTGGTGTTGCTGTCGATCCATCTGTGGTCGCCAGTTGACTGAGGTCGGGGCGATTGAAGAGAAGATGGCGGACGTATTCTGATCGACTACTGAATCCAGCTTCTTCCGATTCGGTATCTAACTCTTCGAGGAGGTCAGTTGGTAGCCGGAGTGTAATTGGTTCCATATCGTATCAACTACGATGATGACGCCACTCATTCATAATAATGCGTAGTCTATCCGATGGTAGATAGACTACGAAGTTCGTTCCGTATTGTCGTAATCGAATCGATATTGATCCAGCTACACTAGCGTTGCTACTTCTCTCTAGATAATCTGACAGTAACTCCTACTATATTGACGGGTATTCTTGGGCGAAATGAAGTCGTGAACGTTTCATGTCGTTCGTAACTTAACCAGGGGCACCGGCCGGCGACATCGGCTGAAACTATTATATAAATCTACCGGCACTGAAACTGAATTCTCAGCACCAAAACGATCAATACCCATCGCCCTGGTCTTTCACTCACGGCACGCATCTATGACAGCTGACCAGCCGAGAAGCGGCGATGACTTAAATACGGGAAATTCAGAGAGAATGCCATCAAAACAGGGTTACCGCTACCGTCGGCACACAGTCCACGGAATCAACGTCCTCATCGCTATACTCGCTGTTATAATAGTGGGGGCGACAGACTCATTTGGTCTTGTAGTCGAATTGATGGCCACAAATACGCCAGACACAGAACTACCGGATAAAGCGAAGCCTGTCATAGCAGGATTTGTATTCGCCGCTACGGTCGTGGTCCTTACTCCGATAAATCTCTTCCTCCATCATCGGTGGGAGAAAAACCAAAGTCCGTTTGGACCATCAAGAGAAAACTGAATACGAAAACGGTGACCAGCGACTACTGTAACCTATGCCACGGCTTAGGATAGGTTTTTACCCGCCTGTAGAGTGATGAGGAGTATGAAATTCACTTGCCCTGCGTGCGTGGAAGATGTTGAGGTTGATCCAGTACGAATCGATGGCGCTCAGTTCAACTACCGAGTCAGCTGTTCGACACCCGGCTGTGAGTACGAGACGAAGGCAAATCCGCTCCCCAGTGTCGAGGAATTCGTCCAAGCGAAGCACTACGCGATCCTCGAGACCGGTTCGCCCGGTGGTCTTCGGTCGTTCCACCACGTCGATCAGTTCGGCATCCCTGGAGGTGCCGTGGACGTCTTCCTCTGCGTCACCGCCGCCGGAGAAGTAGTCTGGATCGTCCAGTCGATGGGCGCAACCGGCCTCTACCGCCCTGATGACCACGAGAATATCGAAGCGGTCGTCCAGGCACACACCGATCTCGAACGCGAACTGTTCGACCAGAGTACCGACTAACCTTCTGTCGTTCAGTTCTGTACGAGTTGAGGGTGATCAGCCGAACCTTACCAAGTCGTTTGAACGGGGGCGTCTCATTCACTTGGTAAGGTGAGCAAAAAACGACCTGCATCTTCTTAGGTGTGGTCACTCTGGTCGTGTTCGGGAGGCTTCCTGCATTTGTTAGCCAGCACTGCTTCGATTCCGTCACCATCGTGAACTCTTACAGTGACTCCAGAGAACGTGAAGGTCACATCTACCGCACTGGTTGAATCCTTCTTTGCCCGTTCTACCAGCTCGTTCAAAGCATCCGGGTTGATCTGCTCACCCAAGGGCGGCAACTCCGTAGGGTCGACCCCCTTCTCATCAGCAACAGTCTGGATGACCTTCATGCTGATTGGCTCGTCTTCCACTGGAATGTTCATACTCACTATTGTCGTTCGTTGAAGAAAACTCTGCCGTAGTGCCGGGGGTGCGGTGCTCAAGGAGTACGCCGTCCAAGAGAAAATACTGAAGGTTACCTGCCAGCCGTCGCCCACACCTCTCTTCTCCGTGAAATCCGGTTCACTGAGCAGCTTCGGTCGATACGAACTGACCTTCCCATTCTCGACGGGCTTCGATTTCCCGTTCGCCACGCCGTGTGATCGAGTACGAGTTCGTTCGCCGGTCGTGTTCACCTTTCTCGACGAGTCCTTTGTTGACGAGGGTGTCAAGATTCGGATAGAGGCGTCCGTGATGTATCTCTTTCTCGTAGTAGTCTTCGAGTTCATCCTTGATCGCGAGGCCGTGAGGCTCCGATTTGCCAGCGATAGCGTACAGGAGGTCTCGCTGAAAGCCAGTCAAGTCGTACATCGTCCAATTGAAGTTCTAATCCGGTAACGTAAATATATTGTCCTATATATCCCGGAATTGATGACAGTTACTTAATCCGAACACGGACGGTTGAAAGCGGCCTATCCTCACCGCCAGCTGAAGGTTGAGTGAGATCACGGTTCTGTAAGGTGGGTTTGTATCACTCGGTATGTGGTAGAAGTGTATCATTCCAAAGGGTTTCCAGAGAAGGTTTCATCACCCGTCACGGAATAATCCACAAGAAAGCCATGACTACAATCAAAGACGTCTACCAGGACCTCGACAGCGACACCAGTTTCGAGGAGTTTGAGGAACAGGTCGAAAACAAAATCGAGGAGATGAATGGCCTCGTCGACAAGGATGCGGCTGCCGTCCTCGTCTCCGATGGTCTCACTACTGGCCGAGTACAGAACATCGAGGAGATCGACGCCGGCATGGACGAGGTGGAGTTCCTCGGGAAGATACTGACGATCGGCGACCTCAACACGTTCTCTCGTGACGGTGAAGACTCAGACGGGACCGTCTGCAATATCGAGGTCGGCGACGAAACCGGCCAGATTCGGGCCGCCCTCTGGGATGAGATGGCCGAAGACGCTGTCGAGGAACTTGAAGTCGGAGAGGTCCTCGAAATCAGCGGAACGCCCAAGGACGGGTACAACGGCTTGGAAGTCAGCGCCCACGACGTAGTAGTGCAGGAGGACGTTGAGATCGGCATCGAGGCGCTCGAATCGTACCATGTCGCGGACCTCTCAGCAGGTCTCTCCGCCGTGACGATGAAGGGGCTGGTGCTCGGTACGACATCGATCAACACGTTCGAGCGTGACGACGGGAGCGACGGGCAGGTCGCCAACATCGTCATCGGCGACAAGACCGGAGAAATCCAGGTCACGATGTGGGGCGAGGCAGCAGAAGCGGTCGATGACTACCGGGTGAAACAGAGCGTCGAAGTCACAAACGCGGACGTGCGTGATGGAGATAACGGACTGGAACTCCACATCAGCAGTCCCGACGACATCACGCACATCAAAGAGCAGATCAAGTACATCCCCGAGACGACGCCGATCGGTGAGGCAGAGCTCGGAGACTCGGTCAACCTCGCCGGCGGTGTGACCTACCTGGACGAGAAGCGGGCCTTCGACCGGGACGACGGTTCCTCCGGTCAAGTGCGAAATCTCAACCTCGAAGATGACTCCGGTAACATCCGAGTGTCTCTTTGGGGTGACAAAGCCGAGATGGACATCAACGTCAGCGACGAGATTCTGATTACGAACGCAGAGATCGAACAGGGCTGGGAAGACGAGCCCGAAGCGTCGACAGGGTACCAATCGACGGTACTCATCACCGGTCGTGGGTCCTACGATGTCGAAGAAGACGAAGAAGCCGATGAGGGCGAGAAAGACGATTCCAGTAGCTCCAGCGGCTCCACAAAGAGCATCGATGAGTACGAGTCGGATGGCGACGACGCCGGCGAAGAAGTGCAAGTCGCAGGTACGGTCCTCGGAGTCGGAGAGGAGATCACTCTCGATACGCCTAACGGCGAAATCACCATCACGGGAGGCAGTGATTTCGATGTCAGGCTCGGGCAGTCTATCACGGTTCGGGGAACGCAGAACGACGACGATTCCATCGCTGCATCGGAGATCTTCTGACGGACAGGCAAGCTTTCAAGAGACCAATTCCACAATAACAACCCATGAAACAGTACCAGCACCTCGTCAAAGCAGCTTTAGCTACCGGGACGTACAAACCGAACCGAACAGCCGTCGACACCATCAGTTCGTTCAGTGAGCACTATTCGATCGACCTCGAGAACGGATATCCGTTGCTCACGACGAAGAAGATGGACGGCTTCCGATGGCGGTCGATGATTCACGAACTACTATGGTACCTGAGCGGTCAGGAGCATATCCGCGAGTTACGTGAGAAGACCGGCATCTGGGATGAGTGGGCTGACGAAGATGGCCGACTCGATACCGCCTACGGCAGATTTTGGCGTCGGTATCCAATCCCGACCGAAACCGAACAGCTCGAAGGCGAATCGTGGCCAGATGCAGATCATCGATGGGTGAACGACGAAGACGACGGCCGTCGACTCACGTTCGACCAGCTGCAGTACATCATCGACTCCCTGCAGGAAAATCCCAGTACGCGCCGGCTCGTGGTCAACGCTTGGCATCCTCCGAATGCGGCCATCTCGACCCTTCCACCGTGCCACTTCACGTTCGTCTTCAACGTCCAGGGGGACCGACTGAACCTGCATCTCACTCAGCGATCAGGTGATATCGCCCTCGGAATTCCCTTCAATATCGCTGCGTATTCACTCCTCCTCAAGGCCATCGCCCAACAAACTGACTTCACACCCGGAACGTTCTCCCACACGATCGTGGACGCGCACGTGTACTGTGGAACAGGAGAACGCGGGGAGTGGTACGGGAACCACCTCGAAGAGTTCCAACAGCACCTCCAAGATGTGGAAGCGCCGAATGACTTCCTCGACGTCCGAGACTGGTTGGAGGGTGAAGCACCGACCGACAACGAAGACGAGAAGGACCACATCCCGAACCTCCTGACTCAACTATCACGAGAACCGAAGTCTCGCCCGATTCTGGACATCGCAGCGAAGCCAGTCGACGCCCTCGAGTTCGACGACATCACCCTACGCGACTACGAGAGTGCAGCCGGACTCTCTTTCGGTATCGCAGAGTAACCGTTTACCGATCAACTCCTACGATGAATTCGACAATCGAAACCAACAGCAGTAGCCACGAGTCCAAACTGGAGAAGGTCCGAGAGTGTGTTGTTGCTGCTCGTCAGTCCCGGCTCAGTGATCACGGGCTGGAAGAGGATGATGGTGGTCGGTACTATGAGGACCCACCTCTGATTGGGGAATGCCACCTAAACGCCCTCTCCCTCTGTGAAGAATTGTACGAAGCAGATTTCGCTCCGGTTCTGGTCTGGGGCGCTCTCCATTTCGAAGACCCATCAGGAGGTTCCGACTTCGAGCCGCCCCAAACAGTTTCAGACGCTGAATCCAGAGGTGCTGTCCACTTCTGGGTAGAACTCGACTGGAACGAAAGTACATTGGTCGTCGACATCAGTTCTGAGCTCCCCGTTCAGTTTGGTGAACCCTACATCGACTCCGCACTCCCCTACTGCTACGTGAGGCCTGACGACTGCCGATTTATCTATGAACCCGGTCGGGGAATCACAACGAACCAGCTGCGGAACGAAGAAGGCTACCAATTCCTCATCGACGAAGGGCTTCTGGTCTCTGGGGAGCCGCAATCATAGTACTCAGAGGAGCCATGCCGGGTAGATCGGGCCGGAGATTCGCACCAACATCTCGAAGGGCACGCCCAGACCACTGGGTTGTTCCCAAAGCATCTGTCCAGCAGAGCTCGGAAAGATCACCAGTGGAAGCAATCCGGGAGCAAGCCAGTTTACCAAACCGAGGCCGACGAACAGTACTCCTCCGGCAACAGTGATGTAGGCCGCCACGTCCAACAGTCCGCTTACCGCAGACAGGACGACCGATGCGACGAACAGGACGAGGCCGAGGGTAAGCAACCAGGACTGCGTGATGATGTCGATGATGCCCATCACCTGAAGTGGGTCAACGAAGATGGGGCCAGCTGTTCTAATGACAGTCTCAACTACCTGCTCCATACATACCCTGTGTATGGACAGTACAAAGAAATAACGCTCATACAGTGGATCATCCCCCCGGCGTGTAATTTATTACCAAAGCCTGTGTCGATTTAGATGTGGTCGCCCGAGTAGACCAGGTGAAAGCGTCCACTGAAAATAGTAGGCGGGTGTCGCGATCGGCCGAATCGTTCCTCAACCACAGTGTAGGGCAGATCCAACACTACGGTTAGAGGATCGACTACCACGTGGCGGTCAAAGGAAACCATGAGCCACCAACGAACGCCAGAAGAACGGAAAGCCCCTCAGATGACTGCGACCAGACAAAAGCAGTTGCGTGGGCGCGAATCTATTCCTCAACGGGAGGTGGTTCTGTAGAGGTTGATCGATGCTTACCCGATGGGCGATCGGGGACATGAATTAGTGTCCCCGGCGACGGTTTCTCTCAGACCCCGATTTTTCTTGGTGGACATGCTGAACACGGCTAAGACGCGCATATCGAAGTCTTGAGCGACCCTACTCCCGCGACGTTGACAGCCTCCCTCAGACCACCCTGAGACGGCCGTGAACGCTCTGAGAGCAGCATTTTGGCGGAGAAACCCCGATTTCCCGAACCTTCATAAATGATACCGTCGCAAAATGGAGTATGACGGAAACCACGGAAGAACCTAACCTCCCGAATGGCGGAACCGCAGACGCGGAACAGATGGAGGAGCTCCAGGAAGAAGTGGAACTCCTGCGTGAGCAGAACCAGGAGATGGAAGAGAAACTGCTCGACGCGAACGCCGAAAAGAATCGGGTCGAGCAGAAGCTTGACCGTGTCACCCGTGAAAACGAGAAACTCAAGCAGAACCCGCTGTTCATCGCGACCGTCGAGGAGGTGACCGACGACGGCGTCATCGTCCGGCAGCACGGCAACAACCAGGAGGCTCTCACCGAGATCACGGAAGAACTCCGTGAAGACCTCGAAGCCGGGGACCGCGTCACCATCAACAACCAGCTGGCGGTCGTGGACAAGATCGACGCCGAGACCGACGCTCGAGCCCAGGCGATGCACGTCGACGCCTCCCCGGATGTCACGTACGACGAGATCGGCGGCATCGAGAACCAGATGCAGGAAGTTCGAGAAACCATCGAGATGCCGCTCGAAGACCCCGAACAGTTCAACGCAGTCGGCATCGACCCGCCGAGTGGCGTGCTCCTTCACGGCCCGCCGGGGACTGGGAAGACGATGCTCGCGAAGGCCGTCGCGAATCAGACCGACGCGACGTTCATCAAGATGGCCGGCAGCGAACTCGTCCACAAGTTCATCGGCGAGGGCGCGAAGCTCGTCCGGGACATCTTCGAAGTCGCGCGTGAGGAAGAGCCCGCCGTCCTGTTCATCGACGAAATCGACGCCATCGCCGCCGAACGGACGGACTCGAAGACGTCCGGTGACGCCGAAGTGCAGCGGACGATGATGCAGCTGCTCTCTGAGATGGACGGTTTCGACGACCGTGGCGACGTCCGCATCATCGCGGCCACGAATCGGTTCGACATGCTGGACGACGCCATCCTCCGGCCCGGCCGGTTCGACCGCCTCATCGAGGTCCCGAAGCCGGATGTTAGTGGCCGGGAGAACATCTTCCAGATCCACGCCGCCGGCATGAACACGGAAGACCTCGACTACAACGAACTGGCGGCGATGGCGGAAAGCGCGTCCGGTGCGGATATCGAAGCGATCTGCACGGAAGCCGGGATGTTCGCCATCCGCGACAGCCGCACCACGGTCACGATGCAGGACTTCAAGGACGCACACGCGAAAATCCGAGACGCCAACGCGGAGGAAGGTGCGGAACAGAACAACGTCGACGACATCTCGCGTCCCAGCGCCTTCGCGTAGGAGTTCCGGCCCGACCTTTCCTTTTGGCCTCGTAATCCCCTTCTCAGACGCTCGAACCTTGTTTTGAGGTTGAGTTTCGGTTCAGAACTCACAGAGTTGTAGAGGGATGGGTGCTGTGGGACATGGTTAGGCTGTCCCATCAGTAAGAAACGGCGGTAGAGTACCAAAATCGATAGTCCAGACTAATGTTTATATGTGGGTGGGCATATCGAATACGTATGAAGCGGAGAGCGTTCCTCGCAGCAGCAGGTGGTAGTATTGCCTTCAGTGCTGGCTGTCTCAGCAGCGCCAGCTCGACAGAGATGGACCCGCAAGATCCAGACTGGTCGGAGAGTGAGGTTGGGCTCGCACCAGATCCAATCGAGGTCCCGGAGCGTGACGTCGACGAAAGTCGATTCAAGGACTACCAGACGGAAGGGACGACAATCAAACTGATTCCGCTGGATGTCGCCTACTACTGGTACAACACGCGGAAAGCGCGGTTCGTCGATACGAGAGTTCGCGAACAGTACGACGCGGTTCATATCAAGGGCGCTGCTCACAGCCCCGCGCCGGAGGGTGGCAACGACGACCCGCTCGACGGAGTCAGCAAACAGGACCGTATCGTCGCCTACTGCACCTGCCCACACCACCTCTCCGGGATTCGCACCGCGAACCTCTTGGATAACGGGTATTCAGGCCCGTACGCACTGGACCCCGGATTCGACCCGTGGGTCAACGAAGGCTATCCGATCGGCGGCACGGACTCTAACAACCCGAACATGGAGAACTACCCCGACGACTACTCCAGAGTCGGTGGCACCGATTAATCTATTACGAGTTGGGTCGATACAGATAGCAAGGTGAGACAGTGATTGAATCCCTGAGCGGCGTTTTACCTGATGTCGCCACTGTTCCGAGGGTATTTCTCCAAAGTGGCGACTCTGGCTCGCTTGTTGTCATCATCACTGGAATCCTCGGGGCAATAGCTGTTCTACTCCGGGCGGCATCCACTCACTTCGACCCCTCGTGGGACGACGATGAAGATGAAACGGAAGTCGAGATCGCAACGGGAGAAGGGCATGGCGGTGGCGGCGGGCATCATTCGAGCCTCGAGGAGACTGTCACTGCCGAAGTCACCGCTGACCCCGGTGCGGGGGACATCAAAGTCAGTCGGGGGCCGGTTTCGGACGATCACGGGCGCGGTCAGAAAGTCGAGTCAGTCAATAAGCGGTCTGCGACCCAGTGTTCCCATTGCGGAGCGGTCAACAGAGACTCCAACGGGCTCTGCTGGAACTGTGGGTCAAATCCAGACGCAGCGATCAAAGAAGACGCGCTCTCTACGATCAACGACCGGCTCAGGAAGAGTGCCGCCGACGACTCCTATGCCGTGCGGAAAGGCGAGGAGCCACGTCCGTACCCGGTGGACACCGCTGCCACCCCACAAGAAAACGACGAGTTCGAGGACGATAAGGGAACTACCGAGGAGGATATTCGGAAGAAGGAAGCGCCACCCATCTGGCGCGTGTGGACTGGTGCGTTCCTCGGGTGGCTCCAGAAGTGGCAGATGCTCATCAACGTTCACGCCCGGAGTATGCTCCTGGTGACTCTCGTAGCCGCTGTCGTCTGGGGTAGCACCCTCATCTATGGAGCAGCTCGGTTCGGGGTTTCTGGGTTCATCTCCCTCCTCGGCGCGAGCCTTATCGCCGTCCTTTCCGCCTCCATCGCAGCCCTGTTCTTCCTCGTCCCTGGAAAGCGGAAAACAATCGGGCTCGCTTACCCGTTCTCCCTGAACGTGGTTCTGCTCCCCCCGCTTATCATCGCCTACTACGAGCCATTCCTCACGTTTGTGTGGGACTACAGTAGCTACACCGCCATCTGGATTCTCGATAACCTCCTCCACTACTACAACATCAACAGCTACCTCCGGCAGAACTACACGATGACCAAACAGGGTTACATCATCATGTGGTTCGCGATCTCCTACCCTCTCGGGTGGCTACTCGGGTCATCCATCTACACCTCAAAAACTCACGGCCCGTCACTCATCTCGGCACTCCGGCAGCCCTTCACCGGGAAGGACGACACGTTTGACTCTCCGCCGGAAGACTTTGATACCGACACGAATAGCGGCGATAAGGCCGGAACCGAAGACTAAGACCCTCTACACCGACTGACCACAGGTATAAGTCGCACCCGACACTCTGTGTGAATAGTAGATATGGAACGACGGAGGTTCTTAGCTATCACGGCCAGTACTCTCGCTGGCGGGATCGCAGGTTGTACTGGGGCGTCCTCATCGGTTGGTGATGTCGTCGAGGATCAAGCTCAGCCGGCTGGGGACGAGGACCTGAATATAGAGCTCTCGACGAGTGGGCCGGCACTCCTGATCAAACCAACAGAAGCCCTCCCGTTCAAGACTGAACTCCATCAGGGCGGTAAGAAGGTAACCGAAATCAAGATGCCCGGCGTCAACAGGTCGGCCTACCAGGAAATCATCAACTGCGAGAAGGCCAGCAACCCGGACGGACGAATGTTCGAGCCCGGAACTATCGAACTGGTCTTCATCGATTCAGAAGGCGAAGAGATGGGGACGAAAGACTGGCAGTTCCAACCCTTCCCCGTGGTCGAGGGCTTCACGATCTCGACCGTCTCTACCTACGACCCGACCCACCACCTCTCTGAAACAACGCCTGTCTTCCGCGTTCGTAATATCGGTACTGGGCCGACGTGCATCACAGATATAGAGATCACCAACCCCCGGAAAACGGTCACACTAGCTGATGGAGAAGAAACCGTTGACTCCCCGATGTTGCAGACAGGCAAGTACAACGTTGACGGCTCACGGATCTCACTTCATGAGATGCCAAACCAGAAAGCAAAACTCCTCCCGGTTGATCGAGACTCCTACATCGCGGTCGATGGACTCTTTACGGCAACCACCCCCGTTGGACCCGAATCCACAGGCAATGTGCCCGACAGCTTGAACCAATCTTTCGACGTTGTCATCCATACTGCGTACGGCGAGTCCTACACGACGACTGTCGACATCGCGATGGTCGGTGGAGTGACGTACTCAGACTCCAGTGAAAGGGAGTGGACCCACCGATATCGGACGATTCGGCTGGATGGCATCTCCTACGAAGACTCGCAACCTTCCAATATAGAAACGTTACGAGACTAGCCATTTGGCGCAGTCAGCGGCGTTAAATTCATAATCCGGGAATCTGTTTGCACAGATATGCAGATCAGGAGCGCCATCGCACGGATAAGTATAGCCACACTTGTCCTATCCGTTCTGGCTTTCAGTGTCGGCGGACCAGTCGGGGCCGTCGCCGCCCAGAGCGATTGTAACATGGAAAGTCCAGACCAAATGAGTGACTGCGAAGACCCGAGCCTGAATCCCTTCGAGGGAATGCTCAACAACGTCTTCGCCGTCGCTGAGGCCGCCCTACAGTACTCAGGGTTCGTCGCCGTCTTCGCCGGCGTGACGCTATGGTTCGCGACTGGGAAGAACTCCGACAGGGCGCAGATCGGTATGTGGCTCACCATCGGTGGGCTCTGTATGATCGTCCTGTTCTTCGGGTTCTCGAGCCTCGTCGAGATGGCGAAGTGGGTCGGTGGCGGCACCTAACACACCCCCATCTCCTGATTTCATCTCACCAGAGCATCGCGTATCTTCAGAGAGGGGTGGGGTTTTTGTCTCCCGATTGGAAGTGGTGAAGTGAATTGAGTGAGAGCGCGGATCTGACATCGTTTTCCCAGACTCAACCTCAGGACGGTGACGAAGATGATCCTGAAAGTGAGCCGTCACCGCCCGAAGAAGGTGAAAACGGTGACGATAGTAGTGATGAGTACGGGACTCCTCGATGGCTGATTCGACGATTACAGGAGGCACTTGTTGGAAGTGGGCGGACTCTGTTCGACTTAGACCCAACTAGTGGGGCAGAACCGCTACAGATTGCAGAAATGCGATATACGAAACAAGACGATGGCCTACAGCAACCCTGGGCACTCCCGGCGGTCAATACGATCTACCTGAACCCTCCGTACTCTGATCCAGAACCCTTCCTTCGGAAGCTCAAGCAGATCATCGACCCCGACGACCCGGACGCCCCCTCGTTGGGAATCAGCCTAACGAAGTCCGATACCAGCGGTTTCACGACCACCTTACCGAAGCGCGGGTCATCTGTTTCCTCGATACTCGCCTATCGTTCCACGGCGGTGACCAAGGTGCCAAATTCCCGAACGCGATCGGCGTTTTCGGAGAGCCCCACGAGGAACTCTTGGAGACGCTCTCTGACATCGGCGAACTCTACAGCCGGGTTGAGGTTGAGACGGCGCTCGAGCAGCAGCGTCTCGATGACCTCATCAGTGACGGGGGCTGTATGGCAGCAATCCCGGTCGGGAAATCGACGAGTCCGGCCGAAAACGAATCCGCCTCTCACTCACCCTCAGCTACGTACACGTCGTTAGATTTCGTATCTCCTCACGACCTAATCGAGATGACGTTCGACACATCCTCCCTCGCGACGAGACATCGTGACCTTCCGAAAAAGGTCGAACTGCGTGTCCTCCCGAATGGAAGAGAAATTGAACCAGATACGGGGACCATCACTATCGATACCATCGGGAAAACGTCCGAAGGAGAAGACGTCTGCGTGAGTATTCGGAACTCCGCCGAGATTGCGAGTCACTTAGAGGTGAGTGTAGCCGTTGCATCCGGTGGGTGGGAGTTAGCAACCCCGAAAACCGTCAATATTATAGATGGTTGAGTCCAAGCGTGCCAATATGGGCCACGCGAATGTGGATGGCCAGGGGAGACTCTGGACTATCACAAGACAGCTCACACAAGCAGACACTCCGACGATCGTGACTGAATCGGGCGAACGAACACTACAAGTCAAGGAGGAGGCGGTCGAAGTACACCAGAACCCGTTCCCGTACGACGGTCTGTTCGTTGTACTGCACGACCCCACCACAAACAAAGAGTTCTCCCTCTTAGTCCCGGAGAACGATACCTTGTCCTCGCGGTTGGTTTCTCCAACGGATGCCCACGGTGAACCAGTCAGTTGCATCAAGACCGATACGCCCATCATCACGGGAACAACAGCCAACGACCTCGGAATCCCACTACAATGACAGCCGAAGACCCTATCAGCGGTAGAGAGTACGAACAGTCGATCGAAGGCATCAAACGATGGGCAGCAAACGAGCTGCCCTACGGCGTCCCGCTCCTCTACGGCCTCGTCGGATTCGCCGTCATCACCACGCTCATCTACGGAGGACTGAGCGCCACAGCATGGCTCCTCAACTGGTCGGTACCCAGCTGGACCTACGTCGGGATCGTCATTCTCGGCATCATCTGGGCCTTCGGTGGGTGGCAGCATGGCGAGGAAGCCGAGTCCGAACTCGACCTGGACAGCAGCGACCAGTTCGAGAAGGTCAGTCCGTAGTTCGGTCGCCGCAGAGGATCTATTTCTATCCCCCGAAAGCGGACAGAAGGTAGTATCATGATAGGCCCGTTGACCGCATACAGCAACTCCAGTATCGAGTTGGACACACCGACGCCCACTCAGGTTGTCGTAACCTTCCAGACTGTAGCCTACTGCAGCTTGTTCTTCTGGCTATGGCAAGTAGCAGTTGGATACGCCGTCCTCTCCCTCCTCTGTGCGTTCGGGCTTGGAACATTCCGATTCCTAATCTTAGACTAATCGGACCGACAGATAGGCGGAAACCCTATTGCAGACGCGCAGTAACACGTTCCCATGAGCCAACCAGAGAGTGAACAGACTGACGACGATATCCCTCTCGACGAAACCGGCGTGACTGACGCCTCCGACATCAATGGGATGATCGTCGACTCAGCAGAAGCAGCAACGGAACCGGGCCGGAACGTTGACCACATAACCGCCGTCCTCGAAAAAGTTCAACACGGAGACCGAGTCAAAATCGTCTTCGGGACATCCTCGCTCAAGACATCCATTTCCGGCAAAGTCGTGGGGATCAAAGGGCCGAAGTCAAGCCGACCGCCAGATGCTGGGTGGACGAAAACCATCGAGGTTCTCGGGCCTGAAGGCGACGACACGAAGGGCCGTCTCTACAGGATGGGTGCTGGTGGAACCAAAGCCGACCCTTGGCTCATCTACAGCTATCAGTACTACCCAGAGCTCGATATGCTGGAAATGGAGGACGCCGCGTGGCACGGCTGGATCATCGACGTTCAGCGTGTCCCCGAAGAGTGGGGATAGCCCCTCTTTTTATCGAAGAATAACTCACACCGGAACGGGAGCTCTGCGGCGACTCGATTTGTTCTACGTTTGCCTCGAACTCCTCGAAGCAGTACACCTTAGCATCAGACGCAGTCTCCATCGACGCTTCGGTGATACCCCCACTGAAATCGACAGTAACCTCGAAGATGAATTCGCGATTCAGTTCAGTCTTCGCGACGACCTCGAAGACTTGTGTGAACGTTTCGGTTGGTTCTGGTTCCGGTCCGGTATAGCTGAAGATGCCGTCCCCACCGAATGAGAGCGGCACTCCTTGTGGAAGGAATAGGTCCTCGTTGTCCTCGTCGATCCCGACCGCGTCGAACAGGTCGCTATCTCGGCCAGTCACTTTCCCAGTCCTGACCATCGTGGTTTCTTCTTCCCCATAGTCATCTGGTTCAGTGAGTGGAAGCGTATTCTCAGCATTCTGCACCTCGAAAGACTTCAGATACGTCGGGCCGACTCCACTATTCGAGAACGTGAAGAGAGCCGACGACTTCGGGTCTTCCGCTTGCTGGTAGACTGAGCCAGATGCCGCACGGACGTTCAGAACGAGATCTGGGTCGTACTCGAAAGTACCTTCCCCGACAACTTCGCCCTCCTTATCATAGAGGAGAACAGTCACCTCTCCAGGTCCGATCGGTCGGACATCAGGCCTGCCAGCCCGCCTTGGGTCGATGATCTCTTTCCGCCCCTCGTTACCTGAGAGTTGGATGGTCGTTCCTTGTCCCGTCTCGGACTGGATTTCTACGTGGTCTGTTACGCCCCTCGTGTCACTCACTGCGACGACGAGTTCTTTCCCATCGAATCCGACATCTCTTAACCCGAGGCGAGTTGGGGTATCCGCCTCCTCTTGAGCGTCACTACTATTTCCGGGCGTATCTTGCTGGTCGCGGACAGGATTCTCTCCCTTCTCGAAACCACTACACCCAGCCAGACCAACGATGCTACCGCTCGTTAGAGCGAGGAACTTCCGACGGTCCATACTATTGATTCTCCCTAACATCATTTAAAGGGTCGGACTGGTGTTCCGTCCGCTGAAAACGGTCGTATGCTCGCTGACACAGTTGGTTTTTATCTCTCGGAAGGGGTGAGAGTATGGTTGGTAATGATGCGCTCCCGGTTGATCTGGAGCCAGCCTGTCAGAGCGACCCTATCGAGTGTGAAGGCGTGATAACCATCGAGAACCCAGCGTTTGTGTTCGACCTTCCGGTCAACGAGGTTGTCGCCGAATTCAAGCAACAACTCCAAGAACAGGGCGCTGACCGATCGTGGGAGAACGACTACGATGGGTTCGAAGTATTCCATCTGAAGGCAGAGAACGCAATTCGAAAGGTGGTTGACCACACCCACCCTCGAGTCAGCGAGTGTTCCTCCCCCGGCATCGTGATCGAAAATATCGGGCCGGATGCTGAACGTCACTACGACAGCTGGGAAGATGTCGCAGAAGCGTGGGTTCGGGAATGGATTCGAATGTATAATTCGATCCTGAAAGCCCGGACAGAGGAGGACATCGACCAGCTGCAAGTGGACATCGAGGAGGCTGGCCGAAACAACCTCCTGACCACCGAGGACGTAAAAGCAGTCACAGAACAGCTGACGGGCCCCTAATCAAGCAGATAGAGTTGTTTTATAGCTCCCGTTTGGGGTGATGGGGATTAGACCTGTGGGGGTTCCAGCAGGAAGTCCCCGTTAGAGAAAACACAGTTTCGGATGTGATTCACCATGTCTCAAGCAAGTTCCAACGCAAATCCAGTCGAACAAGTCGAAACGGCAGCCAGTATCGTGAGTGTGACCGACCTCGTCGAACAGAACGGCACAGTCCCGTTCCTCGGCGTCAACGACGCCGCCGATGCCGAGTACCCGGACACCATCAACGCTCGGGGCCGGCGATATGTCCAGGACGGCAAACAATCGTTCAAGACCGCGCTGTCGGTGCTCCCACACGCCGGTGAGGGCGACCTCTGGGCCGATAACGAATTCGTCGCTCCCAGTGACGACGGGACCGTCGACGTCAACCTCGATGCGATTCGGAACGTCCACGGTCTGGACGTCGCCGCCCTCGAACAGCGCACGGGGATGGACCTCAAAACGATGGTCCAGCAGGCCGACCCCGAGCCGCTCATCGGCGTCGGCACCCACAAGGACATCATCGACCGGCGGCGACTCGCCCTTCGCACGCTGGGCTTCGATGTGAAGTTCCGGTGGCAGATCGCCTCCAGTCGCTACTCGCCGGGCGATATGCGGGAGTTCTTCAAGCGGAAGATCGCCGCCTGTCAGAAACACGGCGCAGAGAACGCCTTCGGGTGGATTCGGCACTACGACTGGGGCGGTTCGGTCACGCTCACGACCATCTATCCCTCGAAGGCCTACGCGATCGACCCCGCTGACGATACCGACATCGACCTGCAGAACGGCGAACTCACCATCGCCGCCGGCGAGGACTTCGATGAGGGCGACATCGACAACTCGGAGCCGACCACCATCTACTACGGCGACCAGCTGAAGTACGACTTCCGTGGCCACCAGAAACTCTCCGTGACGCCTGTCATCTACATTCCCGAGGTCGATACGATGATTCCCCTGCCCCACCCCGAGGCAGACCTCGCACGGAAGCACACGGGCAACCTGATGGAAGACGCCATCGACTGGCACGAGCGCGTTCTCTCGACGCTCGATGACCTCTGTGAGACGGTCAACCAGGAGATCAAACGCGCCCGACTGGTCGCCATCGACTTCTCGGACCTGCCGTTCAGCGTCGAAGACTTCTACGGCTACATCGGTGTCGGGAACGACGACTACGTCGAAGCCGCCGCCGACCGCGCGACGGCGCTGGCCAAGCCATCGGACCAACCGACGCTGTGGAACCTGCAACTGAGCCTCAAGCTCGCGATTCTGGACAATTTCGACGGCAATCGAGCCGGAAAAACCTACCGCGAGTACCAGGAACTCGCCGGCGAGATTCTTCGCCATCCGGCGACGATGATCACGACGGCGAAAGAGCAGTTCCGACTCGAGGCCGACCAGGACGATGACGAGGACGTGGCCCTCGATGCGGAGCAGACGACGCTCGCCGAATCCCTCGAAGACGTGATGGACCTGACTGGCGTCACGGAGAACCGAATCGATGCGACGGAGGCACAGCAGATCGAACAACGTGTGCAACAGCGGCTTCCCGACAGTGGGGGTGAGAACTGATGTCCAGCGCCGAGCAGAACAGCCCGCCCGCCAGCGACCAGCAGGTCCTCAGTCACTTCGTCTACCGGAAGATTCGGGAGAACGGCGGTGCAGTCGCGCTGTCGACCATCCTCTACTCGGTCAGCGACGTCGCGGATCTGACCCAAGAGGATGCCCGCGACCTCATCGACACCGGTGAGACCGCCGGGATTTACACCATCTCTCGGGACCAGCACAACGAGAAGCAGATCCAGAGCGTCGACCCGGTCGGCCCGGAGCCACCGGTCATCGGAGAGCGTTTCGGGGATCTGGACCACACCGGCGCGGACTTCGTGACGATGGACGGCGTCGACGCGACGATCGAAACGGCGCTACACGATGGTGGATACGAATCCTTCGAGGCCCTCGCGGAAGCGGACCCAAGCACCGTCGCCGACGCGATCAACGACGAACTGGACACCCAGGCCGAGCCCGCCGACTTCGACCAGCTCACCGGGCTGACGGATTCGGAGATCACGGCCCTGCAAGATGAGGGCATCGTCACGAAGCGGGACCTCGTGCAGGCCGACCCCCAGGCAGTCGAGGCGAACACGCAGTCGGCCACACTCCTTGCCGCGAAGGTGAAACAGGCCCAACGGCAGGTCGAAAGCGATGTCCACATCTACGACGAGCGGGAGGTCCAGCAGTTCATCAGCGAGGCCCAGCAGTCCATCCCCGCTGGAAACGAGATCGCTGCCACACAGATCCAGCGCCACGAAGCCCGGAAAAGCGAACTCGGGCACGCCGGGGCCGTCGTTCGCGAGGTCGAGGAACAGACCGAGACCGTCGGCGAGCCGCTGGCAGTTGTGGATTCGAGTCTCGATCCCGGCGACCCCGAAGCCAACTACGTCTCAGATATCGGGTTCAACGCCGACGACCCCGTGAACACCGGCTTCCCGGTGCTGGACGACATCGGGTACGACCTCGTGCCGAAACCGGACACACACCCCGACGCCGGCCATTCGGCGCTGCCGACCGACGAGGATGGGGCGGTCGTCCCACCGACCGTGCCCCTCGAACGGGACCTCCAGATGCCCATCGACGAACTGGTCGCGAAGAAGCTCGGTCGGAACGTCCCAGTGCGGATCGTCGGCCCGCGTGGGTCTGGGAAGAACTACTTGATGAAGTACCTCTGCTACAAGACAAACCGGGGCTACAGGTCCTTGGACGTGGACAAAGCGACGATGCCCCAGGATTTGTTCGGCCCGATCGCCCCCGACGAAGACGGGAAGCTCGAACCGAAGAACGCCGAGGTCAAGCAGGGCCTCCTCAACGGTGACGTCATCGTGCTCAACGAGTTCCCCGTCATGCAGGCTGGGGCCGCGATGAGCCTCCACCAGCTACTCAACGAGAACAAGATCGTCATCAAAAGCCACGGCCAGGAGATCGAACCCCACCCACAGGCGCGGCTCGTCATCACGATGAATCCGCCGACGCGGGAGTACCGGGACAGCGAGCCGATGAACTCCGCGACTCGCGGCCGGTTCCGGTCGTTCTGGCAGGGGTATCCCGACACCGTTGAGGACGAGGTCCGGGCGCTGGCCCAGCAGGTGAACACGGGCCGCACCGTCGTCGACGAACAGACGTTAGAGAAGATCGTCGAGTTCGCCCACCGAACCCGCAAAGACCAGTTCACCAACTGGCCGACGCTCTCAACGCGGAATCTCACCATCGTGTGTGAGCACATTGCGGATGGAGCCTCTCCAAAGGCCGCGACGAAGAACGTCCTGCGGATGGTCGCAGAGCCGAACCAGCATCCCGGTGACGCCTTCGACTCGTTGGGAGAGGTGCTGTAGGCAGCGCGAGTCGGCACCTTCACATCCGACACTCTCGGTAGAGTGGTTTTATGCCCCGATCAAGATTGCGTTCCACGAGCAGGCGACTGTCCACGCCGAGGACAAGGCGGTACTCGAATGCGGTGAAGACGCCCGGCGTTCGTACTCGATGGCCACACTCAAGCAGACGCTGATCGCAGTCTTCGGCGCGGCACAGTCGGTCACGAGAGCCGAGGACGAGCAAGCGGACCTCGGGAGCTACTTCTGACTGTAGTGTTCGGCTGGAGGTCCGCAGAGTGGGTTTGTATCTCTCGGTTTGAGTAGAAGATGTCTCAGGAGAGTGCAGCGGAGGTGTCTCCAGCGGAAGCGGGGGACCTCACGTGCGCGGAGTGTGGTGAAGCACGACCGCCGGGGTCGAAGTTCTGCCCGGCCTGTGAAGACCAGCCTGGAGCCGTCCAGTACGCACAGGCCCCGCCGGGAACGCGGTCGCGACGGCCGTCCCACGGCAACACCACCCGGTAACCACATCACCAAATCAATGAGTCAACGAGTACACGACACGGCGGCGACAGCCGCCGACCTCACGCCACCCGAAGCCGCACAGGTGCGGACCTCTCGGCAACGAGCAGCAAGCCTCAAGCAGTACATCGAAGGACTGCTGCCGTCCCAGCTGGCCGCCGAGGTCGATGTCGTCATCACCGAACAGGTCTCGACGGCGGCGGTTCTCCCGGCCACAGCCGAGGCGCTGCTGGATGGCGAGGAGACCGACTTCGACAGACAGCAGGCCAAACAGCTGGTCGAGCGCGTCAACGGCGACTACCTCGTGCTGGTCACGGGCCGCGAGGCCGATACGAGTGCGATCTGTCTCTCGGACCAACTGACCGCCGACACCGCCCACCAATTTGGGCTCGCGTTCCACGAGACCTTGCACATCCTGAAAACGTCGTTCGGCGCTGTCCAGACGCTCGTCGAGGATGAGGTCGAGGACCAATACCAGGAGTTCGTTCACGAACTCATCAACATCGGTGAGGACGGCGCGATCGAACACGAAGCCCAGACCGGCGACGATTTCACAGAGAAAGCCGGGAATCGGCTGACGCTCGTCCGGGAGATGCACTCCCAGACCGTCGCAGACCTGCCTTCCGAGAAGCGTGCATTCTCGTTCGGAGATGCGCTCCTGAAGGCGCTCCACGACGAGATTATCTTCCCGACGGGCGTGACCGAGGCACTGTTGGATGACTCGGATAGTCGCGTGGGGTTCCAGAGCGCCGACGGACGAGAGGCCTTCGTTGAGGTTCACCCCGAAATCGAGTCGCTGCGGGACGACCTCCTCGCACTGCGGAGCGACCGGAGCGACCGGCTGTACGACGATGACCGGGAGGCGTCTCTCCAGCGGGCAAAGCGGATCGTCGCGTTCTGGCAGGACGTGTTGAAGCCACTCATCGAAAACGGCCACCCCCCGGCCCAACAGGGTGCGTCGGGCCAACAGCAGGGGTCGGACCACCGACAGGAGCCCCAGCAAGGCACCGGACAGGAACAGCCCCAGCAAGGCGGTGAGTCGACGCCGGGCGATCAGCAAGCCCCCGACGACGAGACGCCGGACACCGGCGAGGCCAGCCAGTCCGACCGATCGGACCCAGCCGAAGACGACGAGTTTGACTGTCCCGAGTGTGACGAGTCGTTCGACTCCGACCACGGCCGGCGCGTTCACTACGGGCAACAGCATGGCGATACGGACGACCTCGACGACCAGCTCGAAGACGCCGGGACGGACAGCCCACAGGCCGACGCCGGCGACAGCAACAGCAGCCCGTCACCGGACGGAACGGTCGACCCAGAAGACCTCTCGCTTGAGACAGAAAACTACGACAACCCGCTCCAGAGCGTCGGCGAGCACCCATCCGTCGATGACGAGCCTGACCCCGCGGACGTCGACGACAGCAATCTGCGCCCGGTCTCGGGGAGCCCGGACACCGACGCCGACGACACCCAGGAGACTACCGCCGACGACGGGCCGACCGGGGACGAGGCCGAGACAGGCTCGGACACTCCCCCTGCGGACGCACCCGAGGCGGGTCCAGACGGGGAGCCGGACACCGACCCCGGTAGTGATGGAGCCGAGCCCTCCAGTAGTCCCGGCGAGCCGCCCAACAGCGACGATACCACCGCCGATGGGACGGCCCCTGGAGCCATCGGTGACGAGTCCAGCGAGACGCCGGGAAGCGATACCGGCGACGACGGTAGTACCAGTGCCAGTAAGGGACAGGCCGAGGCCGACTCGGAGCGTGGCGACGAACAGGCGGACCCGGAAACGACATCCACGGCATCGAGTGCAGCCACGTCCGACCTCGCGTCCCACACCGACCAGAGTGGGGCAGACGACGAGAACCAACAGGCAACCTTCGGGGACTTCACGACCGACGACAGCGACGACACCGACGAGACTGGGGCCGGGAAGGACGACGTGGCTGGTGACGACACGGCCGACAACGCACCCGACACCGAGCCGGCCGCAGACGGCGCTGACAGCGATGGCGCTACCGAGCCGGGGGACTCGACCGCGGATAGCGACCAACCGGACACGGACCATCCTGACACGCCGAGCGGCGACGGGCAGGACAACGACGAGGATGGGATGGACTTCGATCCCAGCGGCGGGTCGAGCGGGCCGGACACGCCGACGGCCACGGACGGCGATTCACAGCCGGATGCAGCCAGTACGCTCAACGACACCGACACGACCGCCGATGACAGCAGCGAGTCGGCCACCGAGACGACACCCTCCAGCAATACCGAGGCTGGGGGTGAAACGGACTCGGCATCGGCAACCGGAAGCGAGGCAGCTGACCAGAACGACGGCGACAGCGACAACGCCACGGCTGGTCGCGACGAGGACACCCCGGACGGCCCGGCCCACGCCGGGGCCGACCTAGAGCCCGAGGACTTCGCGGGGGACCGCCAGCGGGCCACCAGAACGGCCGAGGAGAGTACCATCGACGAACAGGGTCTCGAAGAAGACCTCCAATCGCTCGAATCGGCGCTCGGGGACGAAGCAGAGACGGCACCGGACGGCGACGACGGCGGCGGCGACGGCGCGGGACCGGGGTCGGTCGACGAGCTCACCATCCTGCCCGATCCCGAGGACGGCGAGTTGAGCGAGGACTGGCAGGCGATCGAACGGTCGGCAGGTACGGTTGCGGACACGCTGGCGAAAGAACTCCGACTCGACCAGCAGACGAGCGCGCGAAACGGGCTCTCCTCCGGGACGCAGGTCAACACCAAGACGGCCTACCGGCTGAACCACAACGACCCTCGGACGTTCTCGGAGACGCTGCCCGGCGAGGAGAAGGAGTATTTCGTCGTGTTCGTGCTGGACCGGTCCTCCTCGATGGGGCCGGGCTACTACGCGAATCGGTCAACTGGTCCCGCAAAGATCGACGTCGCGACGAGTGCCGTCGCCCGGTTCGCGGTCGCGTGTGAGGACCTGGACATTGACGTGGCGATCATCGACTTCTACGACGAGGAGGCCCGATACGTCAAGCCACCGTCGGTCGAGGCGGAGTTCGCCCAGCAATCCATCCTGAACACGGACAACGCCGGCGGCACGCCGCTCTCGGATGCGCTGTCGCTGGCCCGGACAGTCGCCGACGCCGACGCCAAGGAGTCACTGATCATCACCATCACCGACGACAAGCCGGCCGACGTCGAAGATGTCGAAACCCAGATCAAGGCGTCGTACGCGCCGGTGTGTTCGCTCACCATCGCCACCGACTGTGAGTTCGGGAATCCGCCCGCCAAGGCTGAGCGGCTGGAGAAGACCTACGACCAAACGACGACGGTGTACGACCCCTCGAAGCTCGAAGACAGAATCGACCAGCTGGCTTCGCTCCTCGGGGCGTACTGAGTCACAGACCCTCTGCCGGGGTCTGTTTTTGTCCTCCGGCTGAGGTGAGGAGGATAAGTAGTGGAGAGGAATCCCCTCACGAAGTCGTGTGAGGGCGATTCTGCCGCTACTGGTGTCCAATGACGTACAACATCACCGACAAACAGAGAGAACGGCTGCGAACCGTCGTAGAGATCGACGACCCCCGTGAACGGGTTGTTGAGTTAGCCGAGGTGACGACGGAAATCGGAGAGCAGAACGACGCCCCCGATATGGAGGCCCTCGCGAGACACGTCGCGACTCACGAAGTCGTGGGGACAGGGATGGGAATGGCGCTTTCAGAGGTCCTCGAGCATCTCTCCGACCTGA
The DNA here is from genome assembly GCF_013415905.1 of Halosimplex pelagicum. Classification (GTDB taxonomy): domain Archaea; phylum Halobacteriota; class Halobacteria; order Halobacteriales; family Haloarculaceae; genus Halosimplex; species Halosimplex pelagicum. Next base: position 2,281,341 of record NZ_CP058909.1, read on the forward strand.
CGCAACTTCGGGACGGACTCGATATCCCCACGCACGGTGGGGACGGGGATCTACTGGAAGACATGACGCTGCACGAGCGATTCGACCACGACGTGTACTATGCGCTTCAAACCCTCTACGGGAAGCTCATCTACGACGAGTTGCCAGACCACCAGAAGACGGTAATGAACCTACGATGACCGAAACAGACAGTCCGAACCAACAGTCGCTCGACGCTTTCCAGGCCGAGAGTAGTGACACGGCAGGCGAACAACAGAACCAATCAACCCCGACCCAGACAGAAAGCACTTCCAGCAATACGAGTCCGCTTACTGAACTCTACGAGGTTCTCACCAAAGCCTCAGAAGATCGACTCCCGGCAGCGGCTCAGGACCTCGCCATTTCGAACACAATAGAGCCGGATTCGCGACGGCACACGACGAAGGACCTTCCAGACGGAGTCCCGGCACTCCCGTTCGAGATCGGGCAATGGGAACTTGCGGTCTCAAATAGCGAGCGCGTCATCTACGCGACATCCGGGGACGCCTACGACTACCGCTGGGGCGAAGGTGGCGCTCTCTGCGGGATGGAGGTTTACCTGAACAATCGGGGCGCGAACAAGGACGGCAAGTACCACCGCCGGGTTTCGACGGTCGTCGGCTTCGAGAACGGAGACCAGATCCAGCGCAAGAGCGTTGACTCGAAAGACGACCTAATCTCTGTTCGTGGACACAACGTTGGAGAGAACGACGGCGACTACGGGTACGGCTCCGGGACGAAAACAAGAGCTGAGACAGCGGAAGAGGCTATCATCGAACTCCTACTCCACCTCCACCACAATCCGGGACCGTTCGGCCGATATGTGGAGACCGAGCCGACCACTGACTGGTCGCTCCACAAGCTCTCTCCCCGAAGCGTGACTTGGACCGCAGATGGACCGACGCAGATTGACGATGATACGCTGCGGCTCTCACTCCACGACGACAAACTCTCGATCAAGAGCAACGACGAGGACCAGCCAGCACACATGAGGTCATGCTACAACCTCCCGACCCTCGAATCAATCTCGGATTCGTTAGTAGTCGAGCAGGGGAAAATCCACGAGTTCGAGACGCCGGCGGCGGCCATCACCGCAGCGAACGACCTACTTTCAGATTCGCCGGGCGAGTCGATTACGGCCGGTCAAGTAGAGTAGTACGATAGCCGATTTCTGTTCAGTGGACCCCAGTTTGTATGCCCCGTTTTGGTTGAGGGAAATCTGAATATGAGTGTTCAGTCGCCTACAAGCCAAAGTCCGCATACCAAGGAGAAGGCCGCCGGTCGGTTCATCAAGCAGCTGCTGGAACTGCGGCGAGGCCAGCATCTCAGGGTCCACCTGGAGGACTGTCCGGTTCCTGACTTCCATTCGGAAGACAACGTGTACGAGGTCACCAAGACGGTGGTAGCGACCTCGAAAAGCGGCGAGGAGTGTTACTTCAAGATTTTTCTCGGGTCCGATCACGTCCACTCGATGAGTGATCCCGTATTCAAAATCGTCGTCTCTCGAAACGTTCCCAACAAGATTGGGATGACACGCCCGAAGGCCGAATGGGGGAAGCACTGGATGAACGCTCGCACCGGGAAGAATCGATGGGGGAACAACAAGTGGAAGCAACTACACGGCAACCCTGAGGACATCACGATCGTCGCCGACGTCAATCGGTGTTCAGAGTGTGGACGTCCCCTGTAGCAAGAGCCGATGACCACTTCAGATCATCTGCGCGACCTCGGATACCGAGCTCGAGAGCGAGAAGACACTCCGATTCACAACTGCGAGCCAATCTCGAAGGCGCTCGCTGAACTCTGCCGGCGGGCGGATATTCCCGCGGAAGCCCGCGAACGGGCACTGGGCGAACAGCATATCACGCACTATGTCGTGATGGTTCCCGCCAGCGAAATCTCCGATATCGACCACGATGACGGGACTGTCTACGTGGACCCGACCATCGACCAGTTCACTCTCGAAAACTGGCGGAATGGGACTACGAAAGTCGGGCTCGCCCGTCGTGAGGATCTCCCAGAGGTCGGCATCTATCCGCCTGACGCCGAGGAGCGAGAGGTGTGGTATCACCGAAAATGAGCACGGACAGCAATACCCCCAATGCCAATTCCTCAATCCGGTTGGGCTCTGAATTCACTATCTTCCACGGGGACACGCCGATCGGGTACATCGAACCGTTCGGAGACCGTAATCACATCATCGGGCACATCGAGATTATGGAAGAGTACCGTGGGAGCGGATACGGGAAGGCCGCAACCGAAGCCTTCGTCCAACGGGCGAAGGCAAACGGAGCCGTCAGCGTGGAAACCTCGGTTGTAATCTCGCCGGCGTTCGAGCATATCGCGCGTGAGTTGGGGTTCACTGAAACCGCTCATGAAGAAGATGGTCTCTACCTCTCGAAATCGCTATGAGCCAAACGAAACCCGACTTCGAGGACGACTACGACACCGACCCGCCAGTCCCGATCGAAGCGAGCGGGCAAGTCGCGAACAGTTGTCTCGACCGGGACAACGTACCAGAGAAGCTCTTTCCCGAGGAACACACAGCCGAAGTCAACGATATGAAAGTCATCCGTTCAGGGTGGGGCTGTCCGCAATGCGGGTCGAACGTATTCCTACATCCTGATTCCATCATCCCCAGGAATAGCGTGTACTGCTTCCACTGTTCCTTCGCACCACTCGGATTAGCATGGTGGGAGGACGCCCGTCTCAACGATATCCTTCCCGATGAATAGCCACCCGACCGAATAACAACCAGAGCGACCAAAACCGGCACACTACCCAAGAAAACTATGGACGGAATCACAGAACTCAGACCGAACCTGTACGTCACTGACGCAGAAACTGTTCAAGACCTTCCAGCCGACAACCAGTTCGACGAGGTCGTCACCCTCGGCTACATGGATATCTTCGGGAATACCGTCCCTGATGCTTCAACGACTGGCAACCGACACAAGTTCCGAGACGGTCCACACGACTACGAGGACTTTGCCGCAGCTGCCAACCACGTAATCGACAGTCTGGAGCGCGGAGAATCGGTTCTCGTCCACTGCCAAGCTGGTGTCTCTCGAAGTCCGACGATCTGCTGTACTGCCCACGCTGTGACAGAGGGAAAGACAGCCGAAAACGCCTTAGAGGAGATCGAGGAACTCCATCCAAAGACGAATCCTGAGCCTCGAGTATGGGAAAGTGCAATCCGATTCGTCGAGGAGAACTCGGATTGAAACGATATAGAAGTCAGTCACATAATCGGGAGAGATCCAATTCACCATCTAGGTACTTCCTCCCATCAGAGCTTAAAGAATAATTCTGGTAGTTCTTATCCAGCAATCCGCGATCATGGAGTTCATTACACCGTCTCGTAATATACTGCCGTGAAAAGTCGATTCCTTCACCGATATCATTCAACTGTTCCGTGATGGCTGAAGGCGGATGATATCCATTGTCTCGAAGCCACTCCATTATTCGATCGTCGGCCCGAGTCGTCCAATCCGCCATTTTGCGGAGATCCTCGTCAACCATGTATTTACATTACCGATGATTAGACAAATATATCTTAGGCATTCCTTCAGCACCACGATAGGAACCCTCGCTATTTGCAGGACGAACAAGACTATCTCTGAAGAAGTGGGTTTCTACCTCCCGATTTGGGTAGGAGAATGAGTATGAAAGAAGTGGTCGCGGACATCCCCGATGAGGTTTCGGGAACACCCGTTCAGACTATCAAGTCGGGAGCTCGGCTTCCGTGCCCGCATTCCGACTGTACCTTCCAGTACTGGAACATCGGCGACCGGCGTGGGAAACGAACGCCGACGGTACAGGACAAGTTCAGTGCGCGAGACGAACCCTGTCGGCACTACCATACGAAGTGGAGTCCTGCGAGTACAGAGTCGCTCGAGACTGTACTTGCGGATGCTGCCGAGAGCGCGTCGGAAATCTTCTGCGTCGTCGACGAGCAGATCCCACTCGACGATTCGACCCTCGTGGTAGCCGTCTACGTCGAGCAGCAGACGACCTTAGGAGGGTTCTGAACTACCATGTCGACACGATCAGACGCACTTGAGGACGGCCAGCGTCAGCGACAATCCCGGTCGGTCCCATCGGTCACCTTCTGGACCGATACGACGGAGGGATCAACGTTCCAATCGGACAAGCTCAGGCACTGGACCGAGTCGCACCTGGAGGACGCCGAGCGAATCCTCAACCCCTGCGCCGGAGTTGCATCACTCAGCGTCGACGGTGAAGTCCTCCGGGTGGACGTCGACGAGGAGGCGGACGCCGACCTCCACATCGATTTCCGTGACCTACCTGACCACGTGGAGACCGAGTCGTTCGACGCGATCGTCTACGACCCGCCCTACACCCCGAACCAAGCCCGCTCGAAGTACGGGCTGGACATCTCTGACGAGGAGTTCTACTTCTACAGCCGGAAGGTGAAGGCGTTGTTCGACCAGCTCCTCGCGCCGGGCGGCGTGTTCATCCAGTTCGGATACTCGACGGCCGCAATGCCCCGAAACTTTGGCTACCAGACGATGAGCGTCGGGTTGTTCAACAAACTCGGTTCGCAGAATGACTACCTCGGTGTCGCGGCCCGCAAGCCGACCAGCCCGACCCAGCAGGTGTCGCCGGTCGCGGTCACGGAAACGGTCACGCAGAACGCCGGTGCAAACGAGATCGACGCTGGCGACATCTCCACTGGCGGGAACGGCGGGAACAGCATCGAGATGCGGTACAAACAAGCTGCCAACGACACCAGCTTCGAGGACGTGCTCGCCGGCGCTGTCGGAGAGTGGGTGCGTCCCGGCGACCGTGTCCTACATATCTTCGAGGACGAGCCCCGCGTCTCGCTATCTGGTAGTCGGTACACGACATGCCGCTACGACTGCGTGGACATCAACTCGCCGGACGATCCTGCGGCGGCTGACGTAGTCGAGACGCCGTGGAACATCGACGCTCGGTTCGGAACCGGCGTCTTCGATGTGATCGTACTCGATATTCCGCATTCGGCGTTCCAGCGGAACATCCGCACGCCACAGGAAGAGGCGAGTGGCGGGTCGGACGTGACACATATCGACACGGCACTGAAGCGGAGTCTCACCGACCTCGTGCGTGGCGACGGTGGTCGAGTCGTCCAGATCGGGCGGACGGCGACGTTGATGTCGGGCAACGACTACGACTATCATCGCGCCGGTGTGAGTATTCTCGAGCATCCAGCCGTCTCGCACGACCGGGTCGTCGCCGTCGACAAGAAACCTCACGAGAATCTGGAGATCGTCGGGCTCGGTGACGGCGAGGTCGACCGGCTCCACCAGCACCCGCACGGAGCGCCGGGAATCACGAGTAAACACCGACGGTCAGCGTTTGAACCGACAGCAGACAGCGAGTTCTGCGTTCACTGTGGCAACTCCTTCTTCCACCATCCAGCAGCGTACGTCGCCTGTCCTGAATGCGGTGCGGCAGCAGGAACCGGCTGTGTGACCGAGGACGGCACGCCGATTCCGCCAAGCGGTAGAGACCATCGAATCACGGCCGACGATGTTCACCAGGACCGGTTGGACATCGCTGCTGCGAAGCACTCTGGAGACTGTAACAGTAAGTCCCCGTCCTATCTGGATGCCGATCCAGAGATAGTCTCAGGACTGTTGGACGAGCTCTCTTCGAGCGCGTTCGACCGGGAGTGGGGACTGCTTGAGCGCAAACGACTGAAGGCGGACATCGAAGACCGATTCACGTCGGAGCCTCGGTCAATAGACCTGCCCGAACGAATCATCGACGAGTTGACGGGCAAAAACACGCACCAGAAAGCGGCCCCGGCCTCAACCTCGGATACGCGCTCGACAAGTGAGACCAGCTTGGACGACTTCCTGTAGCCCGACTGAGCGCGTCACCGATAGAATAATCAGACACCAAGCAACAAATCACAGACAGACCGATGAGGCTGAAGTACTGCAATAACTGTAAGCAAAATGTGAACCCCGAAGGGCACGGGGTCGATTGGCTCATCGCGGCTATTCTACTGCTCGCGGCCATCATCCCCGGTGTGGTCTATATCGCATACTGCTTCACCCTGAAGAAGCGGCGTGTAGACCCAACCTGCCCTGTCTGCAACGGCACGGACTTCTCACCGAAACAGACGCAGGATGTACTGGAAGACGAAGGAGAAGGGGGAGACACCGGAACGCCGGAAGAAGATACGACGCCGTTCAGTGAGCGAAGCAGGTACCACACGGTGCTTGCAGCGTTCGGTATCGGGTTCGGAACGATAATCCTTGTTGGACTCTGGACTGGTATCTTCGGTGGAATCTACTACGGGATCACCGGCGACGTTCCAGCACAAGTCGAGATGATGCTTAGCAACGTAAGCCTCATCGCCGGAACTGGCTCAATCATGTGGCTCTACTTCCGGTACTCCGACAAGACTCCCAACTTCCTCGACATCAAAATCCCATCGACAAAAGCGGTCGGCATCGGCGCACTAGGGACCGTCGTGCTGTTAATCGCCGCAACAGGGCTGGAACAGGTTTTCCGATTATTCGACATCACCGCCGCCGAACATCAGATATACGAGTTGGCTACAGCTGAGAGTGGTGGAATCTCCCCTGAGTTCTTGCTGTTGATGATTCCGATAGCCATTCTCGTGATCGGGCCGACAGAGGAGCTCATCTATCGGGGCGTCATCCAGAAATCACTATACTCGAAGTTCTCCAAGAGCCATGCGGTCGTACTGACGAGCCTCATCTTCGCCCTAGTTCACTTCCCGGCGTACCTCACAAGTACGGCCGCGAACGCGACTATCACCGTCACGACCGTGTTCATGCTATCGCTGGTGCTGGGGAAGATCTACGCCCACACCGAGAACATCGTGATTCCGAGTCTCAGTCACGGACTCTACAACGCAGTACTGTTCGGCCTCCTCTACATCGAAGTCGCTGGAATGGCGTAGTCTTCAACCCCCATCAGAAACCGGACCGAGACACTTCCAATTCTGCCCGCCGTTCCCGTCAGGCGTCACCCGCCACTTGTACGGGCCGTGCCCCTTCCCGTCATTACACTCGCAGTCTGCACCACATTTCTGCCATTTCTTAACGATGTACCCTTCACCCTCTGTCTCATCTACGTCAACTACGTCAGGGTCATCAACGACATCGTCCTCGCCCATATCGCGTTCTTGAACCTCTCGCTTGTAGGCGCGTAGTTCGCGAGCGTACTCCTCGACCGCTTCGAGTTTCTCGGGCGTCTGCCGGTCGAGTGCCTCAACAACGTATTCTGCCAGGACCTCTGGCGGAGCAGGTTTCCCCTCCATGTCTTACCAAGTAATTGGGGCCGATGCGTTATAACGATGTTGGTAAGGTTGGGGGAAGAAAGCCCACTAATCCACCGTTCGTGTGGATGAGAGACTGTTTTTACATCTCGGTGGATGATGGAAGATGTGGTAGTGAGTGAAGCCTCTCACTGTCAGACTGTTCGAGCCTTGTAGACCGATAGAGGCCAACACCGCTCCAGAGAAACACATTCACCTATGTCAGTAAGAGAAATCCAATCCAGTTCCAACCTACCGGCGCTTCGGTTGCCTCCGGGAGCACTTTCCCCGGAAGACAGGCAATACGAACACGACCCAGCTACTGAACCATCAGCCATCGAACCGATCGAACACAAGTTGCGGGTAGACCTGATGACCGCAGGGATGCCCGATTCTAGCCGACAGCTCCTGAACGAATACAGCCACTACCGAGCAGGGCCGGGTGACGACGACCCGTGGTGGTCAAAATCTCACGATAAGCCCCTCGCCATCCTGTACGCAGAGCGGACAATCAAACGGCAATGGGCCTCTGAAAAGGAATACTTCGAGGAGTACGAATCTGATTCGGTTATCGAGGATGCGCCTGCGTACTTGGAACAGCAACTCCGTAACGCTCGCGCAGCGAGTAATCCCGATACGAAGGTTGAGAACGAGCGCGAGAACCGAGAAAAGTGGTACAACCTCATGCCGTGGAAGAACCTGTACCCGATATTCAAAAAGGACAACATCGGGGAGCTGATCGAAACCAACCATCGGTGGCCGTCACAGGCTGAAGCACTCCACGGCCAGGGGCGAGAAAAGACAAGCTTCGTTGGGGTCCTGGTCATCCCGAATGACCGTGACGAGAAGACTGCCGCAAACCAGTACGGCGTGGACAGCGCCTACGTCTACAAAGAACAACAGTTCGCTTCCCGTGGTAATGCGGACCTGAAGATACCGACTGACTATGGTATCGAATTGCCCGCACCCCTACTGATGGGCAAGTATCCGAACGGCTCAAACTACCTCTTCATCCCGTGGTCGTCGGGGTTGGTCTGCCAAGGGCCGTTCAAGCAGAACAAGCCCTATCGGGTTTCGTGTAAGCACGAGGCTCTTGCAGCGTTCGTGCTCGCTCAACAGGATGGGATCTTCCTCCCTGTCGACGAAGGGCTAGAAGTCCCCGCTCGGGCACGGCGGTTCATCGACCCGAAGATCGCGACAAGCCACACGCCAGAACAATAGAGGCCCTAACATGGACGATTCCGAATATACCGCTCCGAACAGAGGAGTGCCACATCCAGACGAAACGCCGATCAGTCCCTACAACAAGCAAGAACTCCGCGACCTCGAAAGAACTGAACACAAACGAACTCTTCTAGCGTTCGCGAAGAAGATCAGGACGACAGAGGCCCAGTTGAAGAGTGAACTTCGAAAACTCGGGCTCAGCAGACGAGATAATCTTCTCGACGTCCCGATCAACAAGAACCAGAGGATGGTTCAAGACCCAACTTCTCTGCCAGCTGCGAGACGAGCAGAAACCGCGCAATCGAACCTACGGAACCACTATCAACGGTGGGCGCAAGTATGCGAACAGCACATTCAGGCGGCTAAAGCATCGGACACGGATGCCGACAAGGAGGACTCAGAATGACAGACCAAGACAACCCTCTTGAACATTGGACGACCATCAGCGTCGACGAACTACCCGAACAGTACCCTGACCACGTGACCCTCGACGACGGACCGTTCGGATGGAAGAACATACATACAGACACAGTACTCCATCTTGAGTACGAAAGCGGCAACGGCGAGTGGATTGTAGCCGGATGTAATTCCGTCGTCGGGCGTGCAGAAGACCTGCCGAGCATCAAGGCAGAAGCGCGTGAGTATATGCGTAACCATCGGCGGCCATCTCCGATAGTCGGATAACGAACAATGGTCGTACTGCTGTCTACGATCTCGAATCCGTCGCGACCGACGAAACTTCAAGAGTTTCACCAGAAACTCGGTGTCCTTCGCGACGAAGCTGGAGGTCCGTTCTACCTCTCAGATGCCGACGGGTCCGATGATTGGCCCGAGCGCGGTATCTACGTGTTCTTCAGCCACGATACCGAACCACTCGTAGACCCAGTTGAGGAGTGGACAATTACGAGGATCGGCACGGTCGGTGACAGTAGCGGGAGTACAAGTACGATGTGGGACAGGCTACGGGCTCACCGAGGTACTGTGAACAGCGACTATGGTGAAATGGGGGGTAACCACCGTGGGAGTATTTTCCGCAAACATGTCGGTCGTGCTTTCATCGAACGAGAGGGCCTCCATGACGAGTATCCTCACTGGGGTGTTCCCCACCGGAACTTACCAGACGGCATCTCAACATCCGAAATCAGAACTCAAGAACACGAGCTTGAACAGCGTGTATCCGAGTACATTCGCACACTCCCGTATCTGGTCATCGACATCCCCGGTGAACCAGGGCCAGACTGTGAACGTGCGATGCTCGAGAAGAACCTGATCGCGCTGGTTTCACACGCACGTCGGACAAGTCCAGACCTGAAGAAAGACGACTGGCTTGGATATCACTCTCCCCGCGCAGAGATCGCGAAAACTGGACTCTGGAACATTCAGCACGTCTCTTCCTTCTACTCTGACGATATCATTCAAAGGGTCGAACCTCATATCAAAGACACAGACCCAGTCATGCCCGAAGAACACTCCAATTAGTCTCTACTGGTTCTATCACGCAGAATTATAATCCTCGAACTGTTACGAACTGCTAATGGCAGTAAAACAGGAACTCCTCAGTAGGGCCGAAAGCGTGAAACCGTACTTCCAATACCTACTCGGTATCCTCCTCGTGATCAACGGAATAGGGCTATTCACGTACTCTATCGGAAGTGGTGTTTTCATGGTTCTCGCCGGCCTACTGGTCTTTCCCAAAGTCCAGGATGCGATCGAGCGGCACGCAGATACCAACCTCCACCCGTTAGTACTCGCGGGGGCTATCGGCATTCTGTTCGTGGCGTCATCAGCTCTCCTGCTCACTGCGGTAGACCTTAGTCAAGCACCGGACTTCCTCGTGCCGTTTGAGCAGTAGGACGGCTTAGCCCCCAATTCTTATATCTCCGTAAGATGAATGCCGAAGTACGCTTATGATAGGAACGATCAGTTTCCTTATCGCACTGGTAGTCGGTAGTCTCTTCACAGCCTCTATGATCGGGTTTGGTGTCCAGTGGGCGGCAAGCGAATTCGAGTTAGGACCGATCCCCCGAGCTTTCATCGGCGGATTCTTCATTATCACGACGGTCCTAGCGACAGCGATCGACCTCGATATCGTTCGAGCCATCCCGATCCTGCTGTTTATCTTCTATCTCGGCACATTCCAGATCGGGACACGAATCGGCCACGTTGTTGGGATGCAAGCCCCAGACGACAACGACCCACCCGAGATTTTCTTCGAGCTGTTCAACCGATACCAGTAACTAACATCGAAGACCACCTGTTCAAGCCACCAATCTATGGAGTTGAATACATCCAACGTCCCCTCTCTACATGATACCTACCACACTATCGTGAACGCCAGCTGGGAATCCGTCGCCCACGCGATCGTGATGGTCGGTTTGCTGGGATTCATCTTCGCCAACCGTGTTCGAAACTACACGAACGTCATCCGAGCAGACGGCACAGTTGTATTTCAATCTGCAGACGGCTGGTATCATCAACGAGCTACCGTCTATACTGTCGAGAACTACCCAGAGACACTCAACTTTGACCCGTACACCGGTTTCGATGCGGGAAATCAAGTAGGTCAGTTCGGGACCCTCTTTGATCAAATCCTGGCGACAGTGGCGCTCGTCATCGGTGGGGGGAACCCGTCGATATCAACTATCAATTCCGTTCTTGCATTCACCCCCCCTATACTTGCTGTCGCTGCCGGCATTTCAGTATACTATCTCAGTAAAGCGATCACGAACCGCTGGGGTGGCTTAACCGCTGTCGGGTTATTAGCCCTCACACCCGGCCTCTTCCTCTCGCACTCGATGGTCGGATTCATTGACCACCACATCGCAGAGACTGTGTTAGTCTCCATCTCTCTCCTTTGCTGTGTGAGGTTCACTAAAGCAGCTACTGAAATCGGGCTTGGGCTAACCCAATTCAAAACATCGGCGCTCAACTCACCGATAACTTGGAGCCTCTTCGCAGGCATAGCAAATGCGGTCTACCTCGTAATTTGGCCCCCAGGATTACTATACATCGCGATCTTGAGTGTATTCCTTGCAGCCGCTATCATCACCGAGTATCTAAAGGAGAATGACCCAGTTCCGCTTTCAGTTGCCGGTGCAGCGATGATGTTAACCAGCGGGATCGCAACCTTACCATTCGCTCCGACCGCCTCGCTCTCGGTGACAACGTTGAGCTTCATCCAAGTACTGATGCCGATTTCAGTCGGTATCGGGTGTCTCTTCCTCGGCTATACCGCACAAAAATTCGGCACCTGTCCGATTCGTAAGGTGGGCTACCTATTGGCTCTCGGGGCCGGTTCATGTTCCGTATTGGCGATCCTCGCATTAGTGAAACCCAGCATTATCGACTTCTTCATTCAGAACAGCAGTCGCGTATTCTGGTTCATAGGTCACGAGAGGGGAACACAAATCGCAGAAGCGGATACCCTCTCCAACCCGTTCAGATTCGGGTTCATCACCTACGGCTTCGCACTTATCGCGGCTATCGTCGGTTGGGTTCTGATGGTTGGTGAAGTGTTCTATAATGAATCAGGCACCCCAGCACGCCTCCTATTCGTCATTTTCACGCTGTTTATGACATCTGCGACCATTACCCAGCCTCGGTTCGACTACTATCTCGTAATCGCCGTTGCCGTCTTGACTGCGTACTCCATCTACAGCCTCCACCAGTACTCCCAGAAGTTGCTGGTTTCACGAGACATCACAACTCCAGAACTCAAGTCGAAGATAGCAGCAACAGGGGTTGCTATTCTGGTACTGATCCCACTGGTTCTCTCAGGCGCACCGATCGTAGCCGCAGATAGCTACACCTCGCCATCCAGCCACAACGGATGGACGCAATCCTTCGACTGGATCGAATCTGAGACTCCTGAATTCGGTTCTTATGGTGTAGAGTCATCCAACCAGCTCGACTACAACGGAGAGTTCCCAGCAGTTGACGACTACACCTATCAAGAAGGTCAGTATGGGATTCTAAGTCGGTGGGGGATCGGGCATCGACTAACCGTTGAAACAAGGCGAGTGCCCGTCTCAAACCCTCACCAACAGCATAGCACCGTTGCTGCAGATGTCCTTTTAGCTCCGTCAGAAGATACAGCAATAGACATACTCGACTCGAAATTGGGCGAAGGTAGCGGTGTCCGATATGTCGTCCTTGGTCAACCGTGGGGAAGCGGTGATCTCCGGTCGTTTACTTCCCCCGCAGCATCCGAGGGTGAATACGACATTCAACCGGATCAGCTTGGGATAACTCTGCAAGACGCGAATACCGGAAGTTTCGTCCGTACTCTTCAGACAGAGCGGAGTTACGAGAGTCTAAGGACTCGACTATACCAATTCCACGGAAGTGCGACCACACAGTCTTCGTTCGTGATCCACGGCAAAGGCGACCTCTCTTCCAGAGATACAGTAACCTCCGACAATATCGACATAGAGGAGTATGAAAACGCCATTGCTGCATCGAACCCCAGTAGTGGAAACTCCGCATTACACGGCGGTCTCTATGGTGAATCGCCACAACAAATCGATGCACTCCAGCATTTCCGTCTTGTTCACGCGAGTGAGGGGACAGTAGCAGAGCATCCAGAATCGATCGCAGCAGAACACTCAGAGGTTAAATCTGGCGAGACATCTGCTGTAAAGACCTTCGAGCGGGTTCCCGGTGCAACCATCCAAGGAGAAGCACCTGAAAACACGACTGTAAAGGCCAGTGTCGAACTTAGGATCACCACGACCGGAAAAACGTTCACCTACACCCAGTACGCGACAGCGAACGAAAACGGAACATTCGATCTGGTAGTCCCCTACGCAACGACAGGATATAGCCAGTACACAACCGAAGATGGATATACGAACACCTCGATCCGCGCAGAAGGCCCCTACCGGATAACGACAGTCAGTGACCCCACATCCGATGTAGTCAGAATCGGGATTCCAGAAGGAGCGGTCCTCGGCGAGGAAACGATCAGTACCACAGTCCAGGTAGAAGGGTCGTAGTTCGGGCCACGACCAAAGCTTATGGGAATCGCCTACAAAGCTACGAAAGTAGCCACGACAACTCATGGCACGCTCCAGTGTAGCTCCAAGTCTGCCGCACCGACCCCAATGGCTCTCAACGCCGATCGGGAAAACCGAAAACGGCGCAACAGTCACGGACATCACTCTCCAACCGGCACGCCGTTGCGAACTGAGTCTCCGGTTGACAATCGAATTCGCCAACGACCACCGGGAACCAGTGCGCTACTACCGGGTCAAGTACACTGGGGGCAAATGGGTGAACACAACGCCAGACGAGCCAAGTATCTGTGAAACCATCATCAGCTGGCTTGAGGAGAACGTAGGCGCTCCACCACTCCAGGTGGAATAGGAACTCGGTGAATCAGTTTTTACCCGCCGATCAGGAGAGGAACTGATATGGATAAAGAAAGAGAGCTCAGACAGACGAAAGACCCAACCAAGACGCTGTTATCCAAGTCCGATCTTCACGAGAAGTACCTCTGTGACTACGTGCTCAATATCGGGACTGGATGTAGGCACGGCTGCGTCTGGTGTTACGTGCCGGGAACGCCGAACATTCGAGCCCGGCAAGAGATGTTGAAAGAGGAGGTCGGTGTAGAAGACAGCCAAGAAGAGTGGGGTGACTATGTCCTCTACCGGACGCAAATCCCTGCTGAACTACCGGGCACAGTCGATCGAAAGCGAAAATGGAAAGAGACCGACAAGGGCCTCGGTACCGTCGGAATCAGCTTCCACACAGATGCCTACATGGATTCGACCGCTGCTGAACTTGCTACTCAGGCAGTTCGGATTCTCACCGATCGCGGCCACCATGTTCGAGTACTCACACGAGCGCCGATGAACGCTGCCACTCACCCGATTCGACGTGATCCAGCGGGTCGAGTAACGTTGCGAGGAGAAGACGCACTCGCGAACGCAGGAAACAAGCTGACGGTCGGGGCATCCATCAACTCTCTCAACAACGGGGAAGTCACCGCAATCGAACGGAACGCACCACCAGTAGAAGCTCGAATTCAAGGGCTGAAGCGCCTGAACGAGGCCGGAGTCCAGACATACGTGAGCATGAGCCCTACCTATCCAACACAGGACAAGAGTGACCTCCGGGCGCTGATGAAGCGTTTAGACGAACTCAATCCATCGGTGATATTCCACGAACCCATCAATCCACGGGGCGACAACTTCGAGCTCACCGTCGCCGCAGCAGAGAAGGCCGGTGAAATAGAGTTGGCAAAAGCCCTCACCGAAATACAATCCCCGTCTGCGTGGGCAGAATACGCATGTAATCACTATCGCTGGGTGCAAGAACTTGGAGACGAGATGGGACTCCCAGTACATCTGTGGCCTGACAAGGCACTGGTAAAGCAGGTAAGTGACAAACGGCAACAGTGGTTGCAGAAGTGGCGCGATCGACAACCACCGGAAGAGTTCGCAAACCGAGAAACGCCATCCGATCCGATGCCGACCCTACCACCCGTTCAGCAGACTCTCGGGTAAGATAGAGAGTAAATCGGGTCATAGAGAGTTATTTATATCCTCCGTTGGGTGGTGGAGAGTCTCTCGAAAGAGAGGAGATGTAGTTACCATGTCACAGGCTGAATCTCAGAGCGACAGTGAAGATGTCCAGAGCGGCGAAGCAAGCAGCGGTATCGTCATCACGAACGGTCCCGATGGAGTCGGTGAGGACAAACCGGCACCCGAGACCGAAGCGGAGTCCGAACCCGAGATCGACGCCGATGCGGAAGCAGAAGCAGATGCGGGCGTCGAAGAGACGACCGACAACGAAAGCGAAGTGACTCCCGAGGTCGACGGCGGGAGTGAGAGCGAACCGGCGAACGAGGCCGAGCCGGAGGCTGAGGAAGACGAAGAGGCAAGCGACGAAGCCGAGCCGGAGGCTGAACCCGAAACCAACGGAGGCGATGAGCCCGACATCAACGAGGATGCTGACGGCGGTGAGAGTGGCGGTAGCACGACCGAAACTGATACCGAGGTCGAACCTGAAACAGAAGGTGAGGAAGACGAGAGTGAAGACATCTCCGAACCCGAAGTCGACGGGAATGCCGAGGAAGCCGCCGACGCCACGAACACCGACGAAGACAGCAACACCACCATGAGCGAAAGCGAAGCCGAAGCGACCACTCAGAGTACAGACACCGAATCAGGCAGCACCGATCTCGCCGACGTCAGCGGAGCGCCGACGCAGTTCGAGGCTACGATCGAAGCCGATTCCCTCCAGGGCCTCATCGACAGCGTCGACGTCCTCGTCGACGAGTGCAAGGTCCGCCTGGGCGACGACCGTGTAGGCATTCGGGCGGTCGATCCGGCGAACGTCGGGATGGTCGACGTCGAACTGGAGGCCGAGGCCTTCGAGTCCTACCACACTACCCCCGGTCTGCTGGGCCTGAACCTCGAAAGGTTCGCCGACGTGGTGAGCCTCGCAGACAAGGGCGACCTCGTGCATCTCAACTTCGACCCGCAGACCCGGAAGCTCCACATCAACGTCGGCGGTATCGAGTACACGCTGGCGCTGATCGACCCGGACTCCATCCGCCAGGAACCGGACATCCCGGACCTGGACCTCGCCGTCGAAGTGTCCGTCCAGAGCGGCGTCGTCGACCAAGCCGTCACCGCCGCCGACATGGTCTCGGACCACATCGCGCTCGGTACCCAACAGGACGGGCGCATCAACCAGCTCGTCATCGAAGCCGAGGGCGACACCGACGACGTCGAACTCGTGAAGGGCGAGGACGAAGAAGAGATCATCGACGGGACGTTCAACGGGGCCGCTCACTCGCTGTTCTCGCTGGACTACCTGAAGGACATGAACAAGGCGCTCCCGAAGGACGGTGTCGTGACCCTGGAACTCGGTCAGGAATTCCCGGTCAAGGTCCACTTCGACGACGAGGACGAGCAGATGCACACCACCTACATGCTCGCACCCCGTATCCAGTCCGACTAAAGAAGAAGCCGTCTGCCGATCAGTTCTTCTTAGTCTTCACCACGGAACGGATCATCGAGATCGTCTTGAAGACTGTGGTCAGGCCGTTGTTCTTCTATGCTATCGCCCTCCTGAGCGAAGGGATCTCCTGTAGATTCGGCAAACGGGTCACCGGTTCCCCCTCCACCAGATTGAGAATCATCTCGCCGCTCTCCCTGTGGACGGTCACCAGCAGAGCGACCTGAACCGGGTCTCTCAGGCTGCTGCTGTTGTTCCCGAGAACGCGGCGAACGGGCTCCATTCGACTGTTGGCTACCGTGGTCTTGATGGCCTTGACGAGGATGACCTCCCCGTTCCTGGTCACGTGGATGGGCCTGACGGTCACCGTCTTCACCTTCCTCACCTTCTGGGTAACCACCTCGAATCCGCTGTTGATACTCGTATCTTACTTGGTCGATTTCATTTGCGACAGTAGGCCCATTTTTCACACCCTCGAAGACCAACTCTTTCCCGCCAGTTGAAGCAGTATATATGTCGATATAACCGACGTTATACCACCGTTCTGGGAGAGGTTGTCGGCAGTCGATGGAGTTGATATCTACTAAGTCGAGACGGGTTCGGTTTGGGGCCAGGACATTCTCTCGGTGTATGAGCCGTTTGTCAGTCACGAGATGCCACGTTGACGCCCGAATCAACACGACATATACAAGCAGTAGAATAGCGATTGCCGTGAACAGTACTGGTGCGTACCACCACGTACTCGGGACGGAGAGGTCCAATACGTTCGGTGTCACAGCATCAAGGAGGGGCTCACCATAACCGAGAGGCACGGCAACTGTTATTACGAACGAGAGGAGGAGAAGAATCCCACTAAATACGTACGGGCCGGGCGACAGCCACCTACTCGGATTCCCCGCGTAAATCACCTCCTCATCCTGTCGAATCATCGAGTTAGGGTAGAAACGGCCAGAAAGCCCGCTCTGCGGGTCAGTCGTCCCCGTCGCCCTCGGGAGGAGCCACTGGAACCCCAGGATAATCGCGTGCCAGAACTTGGCCAGACCACTGATGATGAACAGGGCCAATTTACCCTGGAACGACTTTGGTGACTCCGTAGTATTGGAACCGTCCTCGGCTGCTCTACCCTCAGAAGCCGGTTTCACACCCGGTGGTTCTGAGCTCTCCCGTTCAGGACTTGAGGGGGCCGCCGAGTTACGGTGATGTTTTGGCCGGCCCTGTTCTCCTGACCGTTTCTGATTGTCGGCCCCTTGTTCACGCTGAGGTTGTGGTGAAGGGGTCTGATTTCCCGCCTCTCCCCTCTGTGAAGACGAGGAATGGGGGGTTTCATCTGGTTCTGGGTTCGGTTCAGGTGACGGTTCTTGTTCGTTTCCGGGTTCTGAATCTGAATTCCTCCAGGGGTAGGGTTCGTCAGTGGTGGAAGGGTCGGGTTCCTCACCAGAATCCCGGTTGTTCGGTCCAGCCATTGGTACTCGTCCTACGCCACAGATTGCCCTTCAATATGAATAATTCTTGCCCCGTGGCGGGACATAGTATGGACACAGTAAGGCTGTCCCAGAATCGGAAGATCAACCTCGATCGGGTGAGGTTTTTATACCAGAACTCCATAACTGCGTGATATGCCCAATTGTGAGAACTGCGGCAGTCACGTTAGTGAGCAGTATCTCAGAGTATTCGAGCCGGAAGGCGTAGACGACCCAAGAGCCTGCCCTCAGTGTGAGGACAAGATCAGAAGTGGCGCAGAAGTTCGAGAAGCTCGAGCCCCGCGACAGTAGCCGGTCAGTCCCCCAAGACAGGTTGGAGGTGTCGTTATGCTGTATGGGGACGGGCGTCCTCTGCGATCGGTTCGATTTCTTCAAGGACAGCATCGGCACGAACGTCGGTCCACCCGCTGACCGACAGCTCTTTCGAGAAGTTGAGGCTGATAGTCTCAACACCATCAGCATCTTCCACCTCGTACTCTCGGACTAGTGGGACGATCTCCTGCTCGACGATGTCGGTTTGGAGCGTTACCCATCCGTTCAGGGTAGCTTCCTTCCCGAAGTACACCTTCGCCGTTTTCGTTGGGTCAACGCTATAGTCACGGCCGGAACCGGAACCGCTCTCGTCATTCCCGGTTTTTGATTCATCAGCCACTTTCTCATCCGGGGTAGACTGTGCCGACGAACTCAACGACGTCTGTTCGCTCCCGCTGGTCGCTTCATCATCAGTATCACTCGTTTCCTGTTCCCGTGACTCGGCTTCCTCCCAGAAGGTCGAGACCATCTGCCCAACTCGGTCAGGTCGAGCAAGGCCGAATTCCTCCTGTTCTTGGTCCGAGAGATACTCTTCGACACCATCCCACGCAGTCGAAGCGTAGCGGTTATCGAGGAGGAGTCGGACACCAGTTTCATCCGACCCACGGATCACGCGCCCGAAGGCCTGCCGAACCTTCCGCACTGCCGGGATCGTGAGCGCGGTCTCGTAGCCCGACCGGGACCCCATCCGTTCGTCGTAAGCCGTCCTGATAGCCTTGATTCGCGGCATGTGCGACGGGAGCAGCGGGATACCGACTGCCGCACAGCAGTGGAGCTTCCCGCCGTCGTAGTCGACGCCCTCGGTGATCGTCCCACGACAGCTGGTGAAGATGACTGCCTCTCCGTCAGCAAAGAACGCCTCAAGCGTTTCCGTCGTCTCTTGGTCGGAACTCGACTGGTCGAGATGGAGACGTTTGGACGGGTCCTGGTTCTTGATGAACTCGTAGACCCATTTTGCTTCCCGGTAGTTGGGCATCGCTATCATCACATTCCCCCGCGTGCTGACGATCTCCCGGAGCATCTTCGCGTACTTCCGACGAGTATCCGTCATCCGTGCAGGATCTTGAGTCGGGTCCCCCCGATTATCGTTGATGTACTTGGGGAGGTCAACCGTCATCGACAGCCGGTTCTCACTGGGGAATCGGAGCGGGTACTGCTCGAACTCCGTGGGTCGAATATCCGACTCATCAAGGGTGTCCGAGTCAGGCTTCCGAACCGAACTCGCACCTGTACTGTTCTCGTCGCCGTCGTCTTCTTCCGTGGGGTACGGCACGTCGTCAATGCCGATAGCCTCCTTGAAGACATCCGCTGGCTGGATAGTTGCAGACATCAGGACGCCGCCACCGATCTCTGCGAAGACGCCACGAAGTTCATCCCGAGGGACGCAGTTGAACAGTTGGTAACTCGGCGTCCAGCCACGGACCCATTCGGGGAAGGAGTCCGGGACGCTGTCTTTCCTGTTATCATCGAGGACGACCTGATGATGATATTCGACGCGATCCTCGGTCACCCAACGACGGAAGAACTCGCCCACGCCGACACCCTGTGGGGTTCGGTCGTAGATCCCCTCTTCTTCGAGGGCGTCGTAGACGAACTTGATGCCGAGCATCACTTGATAGACCTTGGTGAAACTCGTGTGGTCAAAGTCGTCGCTGGCGAGGACATCATCGTAGAGTTGATCCGTGTCTCCGACCTGTTCAGGGTCTGCGAGTTCCTTCTCCAGTGTGTCCAGTTCCCAGTTCTCGACCGCCCGCCGCCAGCTCACGTCCTTGTATCGGTCGTTCAGTTTATCCGCCCCGTATTCGCCAAGTTTCTGCTTGGCGAACCGGAGGAAACGGGCAGCTTCATTCAGGTCATCGGCGTCCACCGAGTAGTTCCCAGCGGTATCGAGAGCATTCTTGACAAGGGACTGTGCCCGTGACGCTTCTTTCCCACTCAGTTCTGGGGTCGGCGTTTTCTCGTGATCGCCAACTGCGTACTGCCGGGCGATTTCGATGTCCGAGATAGCACGGTCAAGCGTATAGATATCGACCTCGGTGGAGAGCATATCCCGAACCTTTCGTTCGACCTGATGCGCCTCGTCGACGACGACGATGGTTTCGTCGTCGAAAAGCCCGATCTTATCTTCAGTCAGGAGACGAGTCTGCGGGTCGAACAGGTGGTTGTAGTTCCCAAGAACGACTTCTGCCTCTTCTGCGAAGTGGGCCATCGCCTCATGTGGGCAGATGCCCCGTTTGGCGGCCGCCTCGAAGAGGCTGGCCTGATCGAATACGAAAGAGTCGGCGTCCCCAAACCCAAACGGGAGTCCACCTTCGCCGGCGAAGAATCCCGCGTAGAACGGGTCGAATTTCCCCTGGAGGTCCATCGGCAGCTGCCCCTGACCAGACACAAGGAGTTCGTCCATGTCCACGATATCGTTCGTGTGGGGCACGTAGTCTGGGTACGGTGTCGACACGCCGTTAACGGTCAGCGTGTCGAAATCGTTGCCTGATGAGGACGCCATCTCAGAGACTATTTCCTTGACTGCCGCCGCCCGGAACGGGTCGTACCGATACCGCTCTTGGTACTGTTCAGCGGTCTTGGAGCCCTCATTCCAGTTGTAGTCGTACAACGAGAACTCAGGCGGGCTCATCCCGTCAGGCCAGTCGAGGGGGATATCGCTACCGAATTTGATGACCTCGCGGGTCATCTCGCGGAGATCGTCTATCTTGCCCCGGACGCTGTAGTCGTCGAACGGAGCAATATCGACGTAGCTGTACGGCATCATATCGCCGCGCCCTCGCAGGACGACCGTCGGGATTTGTTTGGTTCCCGCCGGGAGCGAGGTGTTGACGCCCTGCAGTTCCTCAACGAACTGCTTGAGTTGCTGTTTGACAGGCGTAACAGCGACGAGACGGCTGTAGTCAGGGAACGTCTCACCAGCGTCACACCGCGTGGAGGAGAGGTGACGTCGATCTCGGATTGCGTGGATGCCACCAGTTACAGCAGCCAGCGTTTTTCCCGTACCACAAGCTCCCTCGAGGAGATAGAGACCGTTATCTGCAAGGAGATTGAGGAAGGTATCGACAGCATCGACCTGATCGGCGTAGGCGGTATCGTAGCGGAAGTACTGTGTCCATTCTTCGTCGACGTCGCCGAGGTCGATCTCTTCCACTCCGTCTGACTGTGTACTATCGCCATCTGAGTTGTCGAGGATGATGTCTGGTTCCATCGGCTCTCCGCCATGCACCTCCGGCGGAACAGGCGGCGGGTCCTGAGTATCGTGTTCGTCACCAGCCATGTATTATACAACAAAGATGGCGCTACCGCCTCTTGAAGGTTCGTCTTTTGTGGAGAATAGCGTAATCTACCGACGGGATTCCCCGGTTTGGGTGGTTGGTAGTGTGGCGGAATTATTTATATGTGACCGGGTAAAACAGAGTCTTACTGGTGAATTAGATGATTCAGCGGAAAATTCCCGGCTGGCACCGGGTACAGCGTGCCATTCTCCTATCGACGGCGCTCGGCGTGATGATCCACGAACTCGCCCACAAAGAGATGGCCGAAGAGTTCAATCTGAACGTACAGGAGGTCAAATACTTCCAAATGGAGGGTGGGAAGGCAGGCTACGTCAAGCACGATACTCCCCGAACCTACACCGGAATGGTCGCCGTTTCAATAGCACCGTTCATTCTGAATACAGCTGTGGCCTACACCGCATTCGTGATCGGTGGTGGATACGTATTCTATCATGGCCCAAGCGCCCTCCAACACTGGGAATGGGTACTTGTCGGTGCGGACATCTGGATAGGGATCTCCGCTGCCCTCCATGCGTTCCCGAGTCGGCAGGACATCGGAAACATCTGGGCCGCTGCGAAGTCCATCTGGAAAGAAACAAAAATACCGATACTCCAACCGATCGTTGCGAAGCTCAAAAACCACAATATCGTCTTTCAACTCATTCTGTTGCCCCTTTGGATACCGGTTCTCCTGATCCGTGGAGCAATCTTCTCGCTCTGGAACTACCGCGTGATGTTGAGCTTCCCGGTAATGGGCATTCTCGTTGTACTGGATAAATTCAAACCATTTGGTTCGCACTTTGTGTTTACTGCGGCGCTCCTGTGGAGCTCCTACTACTCTCTGAGCTTCATCTTTCCTCACACAACCCCCTGAAAGGGTGTGAAGACATCTAAGGGCTACTTTGATATGGCCGACACCCGCTAACAGAATATATGGCCCAAGTCAGCGAGACATCTACAGTCCCGGCTTCAATCTATACGCCCGAGGGACGGCGAACACTTCTCATCGCGATCGTTAGCACTGCCATCATCATCCCGTCCCTTCTCACCCCCTATCTGGAGCCGGTCGTCACGCTGTTCCCGATCGTAGCGATTACCGGCGTTCTCCTAGTACGGAGTGGGCGACCAGCTCGAATACCCACGTGGGTCGTCTTCAACACATTTAGCGCGTACATCATTGTCTACGCCGCCTACTCTTTCGGGACGACGTTCCAACTTGAGTTGCTGGCGCTCTTCCTGCTTGGGATGATCGTCTACGATACGCTCGGCGTCAAGGGCGGACAGATGCAGTCCGTCGCAGGCAAGATGATCCAGTACGGCGTCCCGCTGTTCGTGATGGTACCCCACAATCGGGCATTCTCGTTTGAAGCCTTCCGCGAGATCGTCAGCGAAGAAGGGCTGGAAGGACTACACGAGTCTGACCACGGTATCTCGATGCTCGGTGTCGGAGACGGGTTCCTACCAGGAGCACTCGCGGTCGCTGCAGGAAATCTCGGAACGCAGTTTGCCATCGGGCCGGTTGCAGTTTCACTACCCCAAGTAACGACTGCTCTTGGTGCGATTATCGCGTTAGGGATACTCATGTGGGCCGAACTCCCTCGAGCCATCGCCGCGCTCATCGTTTCCGTTCCAGGGGCGCTGCTCGGGCTCGCTGTAGGGCTACTTCTTGATCCCGTCGCCCTGGAGTCTCTTACAGTGCCCCAGATCCCCTTCTTCTGAGGCGGCCGCTGGAACGTCCAAAACGGTTAACTCTCCGCGATTTCCATACGCAAAGTATGTGCCAGCGGATTAGCCGTCGCAAACTCCTAGCCACAACAGCAGCGTCTCTCAGCCTCGCCGGATGTATCCAGACAACCGCCAAACAATCTTGGAAGGACCAAGACGCCTACCCCGACGATGAAAATCGCAATCGGGACTGCGAAATCCGATCTTCAGGTCCCACATCGGGAAAGGTTGAGGCTACGCCAACAGAGCTCGGGTACCGACCGTTCGCCTACACCCTCTCAGGCCGTGGTGATATGCACGGAACGAACCAGCATTACAACCTCACCATCACGGCCGACAGCGACATCGAAATCATCGGAACGAGCATCGACGATCCGGTGAATTCGGTACTGGGTAGCGATAGTTCGACGTTCAACCGCCCAGACGACTCTGATATCATCGAAGAGCAGACCCTATCGAAGGAAGAAACGTACCAAGAGATGTGGCAGGTGCCAGATGGGGAAACCCACACTGTTCTAATCATTCCCGATGGCGAGATGGACGGCTCAATAACCGTGGAAATGGACATCGGCTGTTCTTACTACCTACCGTTAGAAGAATACAAAAACCAAACCGAGTAGTTCAGAGGGGAGCCAGCGAGTTGTCGATGTTGATGCGTTCATCCTTATCCTGATCGTCGATCGAGACGATATCTTCGCGGGAGATGTACCCCTGGAGACTAACCAACGGGGTCCCATACTCCTTCATCAGGTCAATGCCGAGTTCAACATACTCGGGGGATAGGATAGTGACAGAATTCAGAATCGGGTTGATCTCCTGAAGCCCGTTTACTGTCTGCTGGAGGCCGTTGAGTGTATCCCACAGCACTCTAAGAGGATCGTTTCCTTCCTCGGATTCAAACTCAAGTCGTTTTGATCTGGGGTACGGCCCCGGCCCGACGTGCGGAAGGTCCTCATACTCCCTGAACAGGAATTCACTGAAAACCTGCCCGTACACGAATTCCTTGATTTGGGAAATGATGAGGTAGAGGCGGATAGGCGGGGTTATGTCCTCAGATTCTGGGATGAATTGTGCAGTCACGACCGGGGGCCGACTGTAAGTGTCCACATCCTTATGTAATTCCGGGTCACTTCCAGGGCCATGCCTACGATTTGACATTGTATACGTAATTGGAGGATTGCGACGACCTACTAAAAACCTATCGGGGGGCAACGACAATTCGTACAGCCGGATAGGATATTTGAAAATCCGTTTTTATCCCCCAAGTGAAAAGTGAGAGTGCGAATAGAAAGAAAACCTTGACCAACCCAAACTACTACACGGTTCGACGCATAGTTCCGGTGAAGCCAAAGAGAAAAGCGCCGATCGAACACGCCAGTGTTCACCCGATAAAGCAGCTGCATTGCCGAAAGCCAAGACATAGAGCACGAATCCACTATGCAAGACCAGTTAGAAGCGAAAGAACTCAGCATCCCTGTTCAACGGGTCACAGGAGAGACGGTCGAAGACCGACTCACGGAAACGGTTCTTAACCACACCCTCCCAGAACGGTACCTGAACAAGGACGAAGACGGGAACGTCGTGGAAGAGCCAGCCGAAATGTTCGAACGGGTCGCAAAAAACCTCGCCGTCGCCGAGGTCGTCCACGAATCCAACAAGCTCGGAATCGAAGTCTGGGTGACGCCCGACCAGATCAAGCCGAACCATCCTCGCCGTGGGGAACTCGCAGCAGAAGTGTTCGGGTTCGACGGTCGAACCTTCGAGAGTCTCGAAGAAGTCCCCGACGACTTGGAAGACGCGGAACCGGACCTCCTCGATGAAACGGTCGAACTGACCGAAAAGAACGCCAGCAAGTTCGCGTACGACACGCTCGTACCCGAGCTGGAAAACGAGGACCTCAAAGATCACGTCGTCGGAATCAAAAACGAGTTCGAAGACCTACTCAAGCACCTCGACTGGATGCCGAACAGCCCGGCGCTGATGAACGCCGGCGACGAACTCCAGCAACTCGCAGCGTGTTTCGTGATGTCTCCCGATGACGACATCGACAACATCTACGACACGTCGCGAAAAGCGGCCAACACGTTCCAATCGGGAGGTGGCGTCGGCTACGCCTTCTGGAGGCTCCGACCCTACGGCGACGTCGTCGGTTCTACCGGCGGCATCGCGTCTGGACCGATTACCTTCATGCGATCCTTCGATGGGATGTGCGAGACGATCGCTCAAGGCGGCACCCGTCGCGGTGCTCAGATGGGCGTGATGCGAGTTACACACCCAGACGTGATCCAGTTCATCCACTCCAAGAACAAGGACGTCTCTCTCGCGCACACCCTCCGACTGAACGACCCAGACGACTTCACGCACAGTAGCTTCATCGAGGCGCTCGATGAAGCCCGTGGCCTGATCGACGAAGATGGGAACGTCCCACGGCACCTACGGAACGCCGCTGAAGGGCATCTCTCAAACTTCAACATCAGCGTCGGGGTCACCAGCAAGTTCATGCAGGCTGTCAAAAACGACGAAGACTACGAACTCATCAACCCACGCACCGGCGAACCACACATCGCAACAGAGGAGACCAAGGAACTCTACGAACGGTTCGACCTCAGCGACTACGTGGAGGTTGGCGAAGAACTCACGCTGCCTGCGCGTGAAGTCTGGGACAGAATCGCCGACGGCGCTCACGAGAACGGCGAACCGGGAATCCTGATGCTCGACCGGGCGAACGAGCAGCACGCCTTCCCCGTCGAGTCGTCACCCGGCCCGGAACACGACGAACACGAGATCCTCGCAAGTAACCCCTGCGGTGAGCAGTTTTTGGAAGAGTACGAAGCCTGTAACCTCGGCCACATCAACCTCTCAACATCAGTCGCAGAAGAACCGGGCTACAAGAACTCCATCTACGAACTGGAGGGCATCACCAGCAAGCCAACAGCCCGCGACTTCCGCGAGTGGCACAGTCAAGAGTGTGCCCAAGGCTACGACGGGCCTCGCGACGACCCCGAACACATCAAGAAGTTCCTAGATCAAGCACTCAACTGGGAAGACCTCAACAGACGGATCGACCTCGGACTGCGGTTCCTCGAGAACGTCTGTACGATGTCGGACTTCCCCGTGCCGAAGATCGAGGAGACGGTCCGAAAGAACCGCAAGGTGGGCCTCGGAATCATGGGGCTCGCCCAAATGTTCGTCCAGCTCGGCCTCAAGTACGGAGAACCGGCTGCCAACGAGGTCACAAAGCAGTTGATGATCTACATCAACCGCCGAGCGAAGACCAAGAGCCACGAACTCGCCGTGGAGCAGGAACGTGGCTCCTTCGAGAACCACGATGACTCGAAGTACGCCAACCCGGTCGAGTACAAGGAGTGGTTCGAACACCAGACCGGCGAGAAGGCCGAAGACTGGGAAGACGGCTATCCGATTCGGAACTACAACGTGACCACCATCGCCCCGACTGGCACTACCAGCCAGATCGGACGGACAAGCGGTGGTTGCGAGCCGATCTTCTCCGTCGTGAACTTCCGTAGCAGTAGTGATGACATCCACGACGGCGAACTGTACGTCGAGATGGACGACTACTTCAAGGAAGTTCTCGAAGCCAACGGAATCGACAGCGGGGAGGTGAAAGAAGAAGCCACTGAACAGATGAACAACGAGGAGTACAACGGCATCCAGGGACTCTCAACGGTCCCGGACGCCCTCTCCGAGCTGTTCATCACCACAAAGGACCTCACGGCCAAGCAACACGCGCAGGTCCAATGTGCGGCGCAGAAAGGCGTAGACAGCAGTATCAGCAAGACGATCAACGCGCCCAGTGACGCCACCCTCGAAGAGACGAAGGAGGTCCTAATGTACGTGTACGACCACGGCGGCAAGGGAGTCACGTACTATCGCGACGGTTCCAGGTCGAAACAGGTGAAGACCACGCGAAAGCAGAACACGGAGTTCAGCGACCTCGACGAAGAGAACGCCGCCGAAGTCATCTTGGAACAGATCCGAGAGACCTTCGACGAGTCCATCTTCGACTTCCTCAGCGACGAATCCGTCCAAGAAGAAATCAACGGCGACGTGAAGAAGATCATCAACCTCATCGACGAGGAGAAGCTCCCTGGTGGCTACGCGCTGACCCGAGCACGACCGAAGACGCTCCACAGCGCCACGACGAAGATCTCTACCGGGTACGGCGAGATCTTCATCAACATCACGTACGACGACAACGGCGACCCGTTCGAGACGTTCATCAACACCGGCAAGTCGGGCGGACTCTTCGCGTCTGACTCCGAAGCGATCGGCAAGGTAGTCTCCGTGGCGCTCCGAAGTGGGGTCCCACCGGAAGAGATCATCGACGTCCTCGAGAACATCCGTGCCCCCAAGCGCGGGTGGGACGAGGGAGAACAAATCGAATCGATACCGGACGCCGTCGCGACCGCACTGAAGCGGTTCCAGCGTGGCGAACTGTTCGACGAAGAACCACAACAGCAGCAACAGCTCGATACTATCGTCGACAACGCGGAGAACGGGAAGAGTCCCGAAAGTGACGGGAACGCTCAGGAAAACGAAGAGCGAGTGAGTCCCGTTGAGCACGGCGAGTCTCCGAAGTGTCCCAGCTGCGGAGAGGACGCGCTGTACTACTCAGAAGGCTGCAAAACGTGCGACGACTGCGGATGGAGCGAATGCTGAGAAACTAACCGCTATCCCTTCTACTCCGCTTCTTCGACGCTAACTGTGATGTTTTGACCGTTCTCGACCGTCTGGTTTAGGTCAACGGGTTCACCATCGACGGTGACTGCGATCTCGGGGTTGGTAAGGTTCTTTGTGTACTTCCCGCTGATCGTAGCAGGTGGCTCTGAATCATTGACCAAGCTGAGGCCGTAGAGAGCATCCCGTACCGTATATCTGTAATCAGTCGGCACGTTCATCCGCCACGTCCCCGTCTCATTTTCAACATAGAAGTACTTCGTCCCGTCTAATTCAGACGCAGGGACCTGCTCTCCCCCGACTTCGACACTCATCTGCCCATGTTCATAGACCCATTCAGTACCACCGTCACCACCAGTGTCACCACCAGCCGATGAACCACCCATTACCGCAACGGCACCGAGACCAATGATGAATACGAGGGCCGCAGCAGAAGCACCGATCGTGATAGGCTTGAACCGATAGTTGTCCTCCCGCATTTTGTCAAGGTCACCATCCCATTTCTTCTCAAGTTTCCGCTCATCTACAGAGGATACTTCGTCGATATGCTCCTCTGCTAAGTGTGTGAGGTAAGCCTGTTCAACATCTTCATCTGAGTCATCTATGTGTGACTCACAGTAGTCGCAATCGGGCATACCCGTAGATGAGAGTGTACCGTTACAAAAGGTTTTGCTCCGTCGCAGATCCGAACTCAAACTCCCTCACTGTAGAGAATGTTTTTATCTGGCGGATAGAGTGACCCAATGTCTTCGGAACATGGTGGAGTTGACAGGCAAGTAAGTCAAGAATCAACCCACGAACCTGACGAAACTCGAACAGAGGAGGAAAAATCGCTGAAGGCGGAGATTCCCAGTAGGCTGCCCAGCTGCTTGGATGGATCTATCAACGAGGGAGCTGACCGTTGGTTCCAGTACCAAGGAGAGCTACTCTTCGACCGGGCTGAGATACGAGACATCTCAAAGCGGTTGTTCCTAATCTCCGAGATGGAATTCGAGCGTGCTGAGAACGTCGAAACAGAAATCCAGTGGTGGAAGACTATAGACTTCATCGATGAGGTAGAGCAGCGGTGGGAAAAAGCGACTGAAGACCACTCGTTCCTCGTCGCTGTTCCTACGCCAGACATCGAACAACAGTCCGACCCACGCAGAGCGATAATCAAGGTGGACTACCACTATCACAAACGGGAAATTCGCACGGTACAGGAGTGGAAGCGGGACCAGATTCTCGCTACACTCCGAGAATTCGACTACTGGGTCTACCATACGAAGGTCATCAAGCCAGCATTAGAATCGGTTGCTGAGTAGGTCGAGAAGTTGTTTTTACCTCTCGGACTCGAATGAGAGAGTTCATAGGTAGAATAGCTCAGGAAATCCTGAGAGTACCCAAACACAACCCCATTCACATATGGCAACAGATACGCTTGACAACCTGGACGAAGGCGACTACGTGCATAGCGAGGAAACCGGCGAAGTCTACGAGGTAGAAGAAATCGACGTAGAGTTCAGCGACGATGGAATCCCCACCGGGACAGTCACCTTCCGCGATGGGGACTCAACGTTCACGCGAAACGCAGAAGAAGTCGACTACGAACTTCATGACCTCATTCTCGCGGTCGTCGACGAAGACGTGATCAACCACGCCGAACAGATCCTCGTCTCCTTCGCGGAGCAAGAGATCGGCAACTACATTCAGCGGCTGGGAGTGAACCACGACTACAACGGTATCGAAGAAGTGGAAACGCTCCGGGACATCAAGGCGGCAGCATTCCTCGATCGTCGCTCCAGAGAATAAACGATGCTAGAACACAGTACATCTCCCAGTTTCTCAGACAGAGAACGGAACAGGATCATCACCGACATCATGCACTGGAAATGTGAACTGGAGAACGACCAAGACTTCCCACCTGAAAAGTTCCAGGCGTTCGTCAACAAGCTTCGGTCGATGGACGATGCCGAACTGAAGGGGTTCTGGAAAGACCACGTCGGGGAGTGGCTAGCGTCACGGGACGACCTCAATTTCGAGCCCGAGACAGAGAAGTTGAAAATCGTCGAGTGGCACGATGTTCTCACAGCATCCCTGAACGGCGTAGAGCCACCCGAAAGCGGCGACTTCGACGACTGGTTGGACAGTCAGTTCGAGAAACTCATCAGCGGTGAACAGACCGACTACGGATACGTGGTCAACGTCGACGTTCAGCCACGGTCAAGTGGTGTTGCCTAATGTCGGACACAGATACACAAGGCGGGTCAGCATCCTTCCCACGAGATGACCGTGAATCAACGGAAAATCCCGACCCCCTCAACGACGAGAACGCTTTCGAAGACCGTCTAAAGAAAGAACTCTTCAACACGACAGTCGCCGCAGGAATCGACAACGAGGAACACCATGTAGGGCGGGTTTACGAAGGCCATGCAACCGCCAAGATCAGAACACACACCTACGAGGACGGGTCGAAAAGAATTCACGAGTCCGATGACCTAACTCCGAACTGGATAGATCAGGAGCACTACCGGTGCCACACCTGCGGAATGAAGATCCAGAGCAGAATAATCGCATTCCTTCACGCGAGTGAAAAAGCTCCAGAACTGGTAGAGCATCTACCGCCAGCTGTCCGGGCAAACGTGTCCAAACTCGCAAGGCTAGAGGATTTCTACGCCGAGGATTCTGACTGAATCGCTAGCCAGCCGAACGCTTATGGCGGTTCTATCCGTCATTTAATCCAACGGCGGTGTAATCAATGTATCGAGAAGGCCACATAGGGTTAGGTCTGCTTGTAGCAACGCCATTCGCAATCTTGTTCAGTTTCAGTATCGCTCCACAGTGGGGGCTGTTCACATTCGGCTTCGCGTTCATTACGTCGCGAGCACCAGATATTGATCAATCCCTCCCGCTGATCTCCCATCGTGGATTTACCCACACCATCTGGTTCGGAATCCTCCTGAGTCTATTCTTCGCGATAGGTGCTACGGTCGCCCTATCGCCGTTTATTATGGACACAGGCTCGCTCGACGGGCTCGATGCTCTGGCTTCTCTACTGATGGGTAACTGGGAAGTCTTCATCATTGGATTCGTAGGGTGTTTCGCTGGATTCGTTAGCCATCTCGTTGGCGATATCCTCACAGAAGCATACGACTACACGGTAAACCCATTCTGGCCCATCTCGAATACAGCCTACACCCTCGGATGGACCCAAGCCGACTCGAAGGTCTGGAACTGGGGACTCCTGGTTCTTGGAGCAGTCGCGACCGCCGGAACGGTCGCCCTGATCTGAGCTTCCCTCAACTGATTGGTGTATAGGTGAAAGAAGAACGAACTGGTTTTTCTCCCCCGTTTTGGGGTGAAGGAGTTCTTAACAGAGGTATGTCAACGAACTCATCAACTCAATCCCAGAGCGATAGTACTGGCTCGCAACCAAACATCGAACAGCCGACTGAGAGCGTCGACGAACAAACCGCAAACTCTGATGACGAAGGCACTTCCCAAGACTCAGACTCCGTTACGGGAACTGAAGCCTTCGACATCACGGCACAAACGCAAATGCAATTCGGCGAGAGCGGAGAGCTTGAACCGAAAAACGACGCTGTCGAGGTCACTCTGGACGAGTTCGACGTCGACATCGATCAGCGAGAAAAGGAGACACAGATCGACCGTCCAGAGGCGACCGGTCTGATGGCTGACGATCGGCCCGAGCTGGACACTCGAGACGGTGGCGAACAGGCAAACTTGTTCGCGGATGCTGAAGAAGAGCAGCAAACGCTAACCGGCGAATCGGCTCAAAATCAGTGCCTCTTCGACGCAGTTGACGAGGAGGAGTAACCAATTCGACATCCTATTCGTTCATTACGCCTGTGTCGATTACTCTGTTAGAAGGCATTCATAGGCCGCAGACACAGGTTTAAGGATGAATAGATCATCTCTATATCCATGAAAAACAACGATTCAAACGATCCCCTCCCCGAGGACGAGAATCTGGGTAGTGCCGGGTCCCCGCACTCTACTGGGCGCACTCTTCATCAGCGATCGGCTGACTTCGAGCGTGCCGAACAAGAAGGTTCACCAGCTCACTGTGAAGTCTGCGGAGCGTCAATCCCGCCCACGAATAACCGTTGTTCAGACCATCAACAGAGCAGCAAGGACGAAACAACGGCAAGTGGAGATTCATGGTCAATCTCGAACGTGGGGGTTGTCATCGTCGCCGCGTCAAGCAAGTTCCACGCCTTAGCAAACGCCTCCGTCGCGCTTCGTCGCCGTGACGGAAGTCACGGTAGCGACGATAGTTTCGATCTCATATACGACTTCGGTGAGCCATCAACAACCCTCACATCCAACTGGGGTGGTGAGTTACCTGATGCTGCTAAACTTAGCACTCCTGTTGGAGAAGACCTACTGGAGCGTGCATTCTCGAAAATAGACTCAAACGACAGCGAAAGGGATGGTGAGATCGCCGGGATCGACGTCAACCTAAGCGTTCTCGGCCAACCCAGCAACTCGGGAACCTACCTATTCAACGAACGAGGCGAAGCCATCACCGATGAACAACAGATAAACGCCCTCTCAGATGGCCCCGAAAACGGCGACCACAACTACTGGGCGATCCCTGCAGTCCTCTATAGCAGTTCTCAAGAGTCGAGCCCAGAACCGCAGCGTTCCCTTGACTGTGTAAATTGCGGCGTCAGTCAGCACACCTTCGACAGAGCTATCGAGAATCCCGGTGTAGATGGCCAAGAACGCATCGGTGTGTGGGTCTGTCTAGAATGCAACAGCCGGAAAGCTGGAGCACCACCCACCAAACCGGGAGATGAGAGCATCTCGAAAGAAACCGTGCCGACAACGAGCGACGAAAAGCCCATTAACAAGGCGGAAGAAAACCAGTTTGAGACCATGATGGAGCGTTTAGAGTCTGAAGGTAGACTTGGCAACGCTTCAGAATCAAGGTGAGAACCGGGTCTAAAGTATGTCAGATAGCTCAACTACGGATACGGCAGAAGACGAACCAGACGATGAGTCAGACAATTCCAACACCGACCCCGTAGAAGAGGTGAGAACCGAAGACGGCGAGATCCCATTCGATGAACTCCCGCGTGAAGAGAAAGTGGGTGCGATATTCGAGAACTCTGGTGAAGCCTTCCGCCACCTAAAACGCGAATGGGAAGAAGAACGAGTGCAAGTGTACTTCTTGTTTTACTCGTTTGCGATGGTAGGCGGGATGTTGTTCCTGCTCTATCAAGGCTGGACGAAGCTCCTTATCGGAGCATTCGCCTTCTACATCATCACCATTCTGCCGCCGCTCTACATCTACGAGGAGGAAACCTACTTCCAGTCCGATAAAGTCCCGACCACGAAAGACGAGTGAATTTTTTCGCTTAACTCACAGTGAGGAGAGGAGGTTACTCCAAGTCCAGTTGTTCTCTGGCCTTCTCGATTTCGCTCTTGACGCTGGATTCCTGTATATCTCTGAGTTCGGCGATTGTCTCAGGATCAGAGTAGTCATCCGAGGCGTATTCGTGAAGGAAGTAGTAAACCGAGCGGGCAAGACGTTCCCCATCGTACTCTTGGAGGATCTCTGCGAGGAGATCCGCCGTGTTCTGGGGGTAGTCGTCCCAACCGAGATGGATACTGAAGAATTTCTTGGTAGGCCGGTCGTATACGCCTGAACACTTGAGATGGCCCTGCCGTTCGAGTTTGGCCTGTGCCCATCTTGGGAGACTTTCTAAGGTGGTTTGAGAAACCGGGTAACAGGGCGCATCGGGGATGCCTATAATGTCGTAGATCGGAAGTTCGGTGTGGGACTCTTGAACGAAGTGCATCACGTAGTCCGTCTCCAGCTCCAGCTTCCCCTCTTGGAAGCAGAGATGGACCAGCCCCTCATCAGAATCGTCTTCTTCCGACCCGTCTTCGCCAATAAACTCAGCCCGCCCCCGACTTCGAGCTATCTTGGACTCGATCGAGATCGCGTCATTCAGTTTGGCGAAATCATCGAGTGAAGCACCCTTCCGTATCAAGACTCGAGAGATTTGGACCTCCTCGTCCGAATCCGACTGACTCTCCTTTTCGTCATCGTTCTCAGAAGGTGAACCCTTCGCAGATTGGTCTTTGTCTGAGTCCCTGTTCGATACTGATG
Organism: Halosimplex pelagicum; assembly: GCF_013415905.1. Classification (GTDB taxonomy): domain Archaea; phylum Halobacteriota; class Halobacteria; order Halobacteriales; family Haloarculaceae; genus Halosimplex; species Halosimplex pelagicum. Next base: position 2,315,466 of record NZ_CP058909.1, read on the forward strand.
GCCGCCGGTCAGACCGCCGCTCCCGCTGCCTACGCTTTCGGCGCTTTGCCTCTCGCTTCCCCGAGGACATACAGAAACGAACCAACGGAATCCACAAAAAACTATGCTACTGGCTCTCCCGATCCGCGACCAGCCTGAACCTTACCAAGCCATTCCAACAGCACCATCCAAACCACTTGGTAAGGTGAGGCACTGAACACCCCCCTTTCCATACTACTAGTGGAGTCCTATCCACTAGTTGTTCTGTCAGCCCACCCCATAAACTAATAACCCCGGTCTTGTTAGTACGGAGTAACCGGAGATAGACGCTGGAGGCGCTGGACTCCTCCGTACGGGGCATCCCACCCAGTCCAGGCCGTCCAGTAGACACCTCTCCGGCACCCAGAAACACAGGAAATATGAGCGAACTCAAATATCCAGACGCAGTTGATGGCGTCAAAGACGTCCTCGAGACTGCTGAACAGGAAGAGGATGTGGAGATCGGTGTAGACGATGAAGCAATCTCGGAACGGCTTGAGGAGTACGTCGACGCACGGATCGACCCTGAAGACGCGGTTCGTTACGTCGTCGAGGACATCCTCGAAGATGCTGGGGTCGAAAATACATCTGAGTACACCCGAGGTGTTTCGGGGAGTCGAAGAGGTGGTTCTACCGACAACGAGCAGCTGACGGCAGAGGAGATCGTCGAACCGAACCGCTGGATCGAATTCGAGGGTACAGTCATCGAAACATTCGACACGTCAAGTGACTCGATCGCCCAGCAAGGCCGGCTGGCAGATGATACCGGAACCATCCGGTTCACTATCTGGGAGAGTTCAGATGTCGAAACTCGACTAGAAGAAGGCAAATCCTACAACCTGGAGCCCGTCGTCGTGAACGAATTCCAGGGCGAGTTCGAGATCAAGCTCGAAAACGTCACCGACATCGCGGAGCTGAAAGGCGACGACGCACTCGGGATCGACCCCGATGAATACACTGAAACAGTCAGCGGGGCCATCATCAAGTTCCAAGACCAAATGGGACTCATCGACCGTTGCCCGAACGAAGACTGTCGGCGCGTCCTCCAACAGGTGAACTACTGCCCCGACTGTGGAGAAGTCGACTCAGAACTCGACCTCCGCACAAAGGCCGTCGTCGACACTGGCAACGACACCTGGACGATCTTCCTCGACGAAGAAAACACGGAGGCACTAGCGCACATCAACCTCCAAGAAGCCAAGCGAATGGTGGAAGAACACAACGACCGCTCGGTCGTCCGATGGGCGATCGAAGAAGAGCTCCACGGAGAGTACCTGAAACTGTGGGGCCGCGATCGTGGTCGACGGTTCGACGTCGAGGAATTCGAGTTGGCCCCATCCCCGAAAATCGACGAACTGCAGGAGCTACAGGACGAACTCAAGGGACTGCCCTGAAACCGACCATTCAACACGAAACTGAAATACAATGAGTGAATCACAATATCAGGGGCCAGAGCCGGCCCGTCGAGTCTTCGCATGGGAGTTCAAGGACGCCACCTACCAGGAGCGGCAGGGTGATGAAGAACGTTCACCGAAGATGCTGCTCTTCCCGACTGGTGAGTGGGCGAATCGCGTGTTCGTCGTCGGAACTCTCGTCGATATCAACGACCAGTCAGACACGGACGACTACATCAGCGGTGAACTACGTGACCCGACTGGCCACTTCAGCATCAACGCAGGCCAGTTCCAGCAGGACGCCCAAAAAGAACTCCAACGGCTGGAAACCCCACAGTACGTAGCTGTCACGGGGAAGGCTCGGCAGTTCCAAGGTGATGCTGGAACGATCACAACCATCCGAGTCGAACAGGTCACCGCTGTCCCGGACGCGATCTACGACAGGTGGGTCGCTGATACTGCTATCCAGACGCTCAGACGGCTGGACACCTTCGACAGTCCCCACAACGAAGCCGCAGAACAGGCGGCTGACATCTACGGAACCGACCTGGAAGAGTATCGCGATGCAGCAGTCGAGGCGCTCGAGTTCGTCGAAGATCTGCTCCATGAAGAAGGGGTCGAAAAAGAAAGCGACCAGCCCGATGACGACACTGAACAGTCGGCCCAACCAACCACTGAAGATCTGTCAGATGGGGCAGCCCCAGAAGACATCGAAGAAGCCGTTTCACAGGTAGACTCGGGACAGTAAGAACGCTCGATATCGGTCTGGATTTTCAATTCACAAGAGGTAGGAGATGAGCTATAAAGAATACGTAGAACTGTCTTGGCGGATTTTCGATGCTGCTACCCTTTCCGCTGAGATCATGGGTTGGGCCGGAGTGTTAATCGGGAGTGTTGGATTCGTTCTCAGCAAAAGTGACCCGGCTCGCCATCGGCGGTTCCGAGGGTTACTATTCGGGGGTGCAGCTGCGCTCGTTGCTGTTCTCTTCGTTGGCGGAGTCTACGAGTCCGTCACATACGTCATGACTGGACAGACTGGGGAAGTAGACCACGCCACGAGTATGTACCCAGAACTGTTCCTCCAAGTGTTCAACGGAGACGTGGCGGACGTCTTACCGCTTGCTGGGATTCTCTCACAGGTCGCCGCGATCATCGGAATGGCCGCATTCGTATTCGGCGTAGGCCTCTGGGGAGTCACGAAGCGGCGAAGCGTGTTCAATGGTAAATCTCAGCGGATCATCTACGGTGGACTTGCATTAATGGCAATGTCGGTAGGGGAGCGGCTATTAGCCGCCGGAGCACATATCCTGATATCTTACATCGCAATCGGGACATAGCTGGGACAAGCTTACTTTGTTCCAATTCTGTAACCCTTCAATAGGGTATCAAGTACTCCTCACCGCATGAATTTTATATAGGGACCGACTCAAACCTGAATATAGCAATGGCAGAGAACGAGCTTCGACGCCGTACAGTCTTGGCTGCAGCAGGAACCGGCCTCGTCGGAAGTCTCTCTGGATGTTCAACCATCCTCGGCGACGACTCAAGTGGTAGTGATTCAAGTCCTCCGCCGGACCCGACGATCGAAGAAGTCACCGCCGAAGTACAGAACTTCCGGCAGACGCAAGAACACAGCACCACGTACATCCTACTCGCGAACAACGGCGGCCTCGGAGAACTGAAACTCACGATCAAAGCCAAAGGCGAGGCGGCGATCTACACAGAAGACAAGCAAGTGTTCTCACTCGAGGCCGGGCAAGAACTCCAAACCCGCTTCGAGCTATTCACTCACGAAGGCGCGAAAGAACTCGTCGTCGAGATCCAGGCAACAGCGAAGCCCGAGAACAGCGATACCTACATCGTGAGCGAAGAGAAAACGCCAGACGACATCGACTACAGTGCAAACACCGATTCAGCCTAACTCGTTTTACCCCGGCTCGATTTAGACGCCTAATTTATTCCAGCTCGCTAACGGTTCGTCCCCCAATCTGACCCAAAATATAAATCGCACTCTACCAAACCTGAGAAACAGATTATAGCGATGACCGACAAAAAGCGGGTCCTCTCAGGTCTCCTTATATCGTTGGCTGTCCTCGCGGCCATCGGTATCGGACTGGGGGCCGTCAGCGGTCAAATCCTGAGTGAGGAATCGTACTACGAAGAAAACTTCACGCAGTACAACGAGTCGGCAGTCCAACTGACAGCCGACGACAACCTACAAAATCAGCACCTAATCAACCAAGACACCTGGAACCAAAACTACAATAGCATTAACCGCGACTGGGATCACAGCCCTCAATACGGGAGTTCAGACAACCAACGCAGATCGTGGGCTGACTTCGACCAGTCAAAACCGTGGCTCCAAGCCGAATGGGAAGGTGACAGCTACGGTGAAGTTGGAATGTATAAGGAGTTAGAAGTGCCCGATGGGATGACGAATCCTGTTCTAGTCGTCGAGCACGCACACTCAAACCAAGAGACCAACGACCCACGGCACGAACTCGCCATCTGGGACGCCGACCGAAATACTGGCCAGCTCTACACCACCCGACCGTACGACAGTAATCCCGGCTGGATAGCATCCCGTGCTTATACTCACAACGATGCTATCCGGGACGAGCTATCCAAGGACAGTGAAATGGACCGGACCCATCGGCAGACCTGGAAGACCCACATGTTCGACGTAAGTGGGGAAGCCGATAACGTCACCCTGATCAAAGCAAACCGGATGAGTTCCGGCGACAACAACGAAGAGAGTTTCGTGATGCTCCGGCAGGTCTACTGGGTCAACGCAGGCCAGGACGCCTTCCAGACCGAAGTTAATGGATTCGAGTCCGTCCCTGAAGACGACTCGTTCGGAGGACCCGATCCATACGACCTCAAGTTAATCAACGAACCAACCGCCGAAGGCGAACAGACCTCCCTCCGGTCTGATGCAAGTGCCATCACTCGCGACTTCCAGCTCGACGGGATCAGTGACGCCCAGAAATCGTACTTCGTGATGGAAGGGACCTCTCAGTCCCAGCATCCCGTTGAGTACACCATCGAAGCGTACGGGCAAGAAGTCGCGTCCGGCACTATCGACCCCTACTCATCATCCGAAGAAACCGTTGAACTGGACCTCAACACCGACGAAGTGACGGTCAGGTTCGATTCAGAAGGCCAGTACGACATCCACAACGTCCAGTTCACCGCCCTCGAAGAGACTTCACAGGGCGATCCGCTGGCGAAAAACAGCAACCCCGGCGGCATTACGCTGAACCCCGACAAAGGGTACGATAGAACCATTGGCCTGTTCACTGCCGGTCTGGACCTCACAACCGACACGATGCTGTACGTCGTGATGATCGCCATCACGATCGGTTTCGTCGTCTTCAGCTTCACGAAGTCCGTTCGCGGCCAGGAGTTCGCTCAGTCGCTGCTGTTCGGTGCGATCATCGCTGGTGTGGTCATCGTCGGTGTCGTCCCGACGATGAACTTAGCTACGTGGATCTTCACCGGAGACGTAGACAGAGCACCGCTTGCAGACCCCGCACTCGAAGCCGAGCCGCCGACATACTATAGCACCGAGTTCCAAGACGGGACGATGCACGGCTGGTCGTACGACAACTCCCGTGGGACTGGAAGCGTCCGACCCGTCTCTGTCGGAGAGACCTTCGAGCTCCAATTCACCGGGAACGGGGAAGACCCCGGCATCATACAACATCAGGAGCACATCTCACTCGGGAATTCCCTGGATACCGGATTCGTCAGTATTGACGGTGCCGCAGAGGGCGCAGCAGGATATCAGGACAATCCCCACGAAGTCACGTACAACGTCCGGGTCTACGTGACCGACGACGGAACCCTTGACAGCTCAGAAATGCTCGATACGAGCACCAACTACGTCGAGTCCGGCCAGAGCGCCACGGAGCTACGCAATCCCGTGACCAGCATCACCGAGGTCAGAGCAACTATCGACGGTGAGACCCGTGACCTCTCAAGCGACTTCGAGATCGTCGACGACGACGCCGGGATCATCAGGTACACCGGGAACCAAACGTTGGCTAACAACGACACCTACTCTGAGACGCTAAACAACCCGGACATCACCTTCGAGACCCACAACAACGGTGCCAGCAATGAGAATATGGGTACGATGGAGCCCGGCGACACCTACGAGGTGTCGAAGAGCGAAACCAGCGAGGATATCGCTAAAGTCGAAGAAGTCGCCCGATCGTTCGACGGCGAGACGATGGCGAACGAGAAGATGGTCACGTTCGAGCTCGACGGCGAGTACGTCCACACAGTGCTGATCGTGCGAGGCAACCGTGGTGACGAGAACCCGATCGGCACCCTCGACTCCGTCCGAGTCGGCGCAACCACTGAAGGAGGGAGTACAGAACACTGACCCACTAAGATACAGCGGTTTAGTCCACTCTGTTCTCCTTTCCTATCTCTGATTCAGGACTCTCACTTTCCCCCATTCTGGTAACCATTAGGCCCTCATTCAACCAAAAATATAAATCGCACTCTGCCAAACCTGAGAAACAGACTACAGCGATGACCGACAAGAAGCGGGTCCTCTCAGGTCTCCTTATATCGTTGGCTATCCTCGCAGCCATCGGTATCGGACTGGGGGCCGTCAGCGGCCAAATCCTAAGTGAGGAATCGTACTACCAGGAAAATTTCACGCAGTACAACGAGTCGGCAGTCCAACTGACAGCCGACGACAACCTACAAAACCAACACCTGATCGACGACAATAGTTGGAACCACAACGATTACGGCATTAGTCACGACTGGGATCACAACCCCCAGTACGGAAGTGCAAGCGACCAACGGAGATCGTGGTCTCCATTCGACACCTCGAAACCGTGGCTACAAGGAGAATGGCAAGGTGACGATCAAGGTTCTGTCGGGATATATAAAGAATTAGAAGTCCCAGATGGAATGACGAATCCTGTCTTGGTCGTTGAACACGCCCACACCGATCAGCATATGAGCGACCCACGTCACGAACTAGCAATCTGGGACGAAGACCGTAATGAGGGTCAACTTTACACTACCCGGCCGTACGACAGTAGGCCTGGTTGGATGGCTTCCCGCGTTTACGCGAACGGAGATAACATTCGGGATGACCTATCCAAAGATGCTGAACTAGCCCGTTCAGACCGGCAGCAGTGGAAGACCCACATGTTCGATGTGAGCGGCGAGGCCGACAACGTCACGCTGATTAAAGCTCAGCGGATGTACTCGAACGGGAACGACGAAGGGTTCGTGATGCTTCGGCAGGTCTACTGGGTGGACGCAGGCCAAGACGCCTTCCAGACCGAAGTGGAGGGATACGAATCCGTCCCTGAAGACGATTCATTCGGCGGTCCTGACCCGTACGACCTCAAACTCATTAACGAACCGACCGCCGAAGGCGAACAGACCTCTCTCCGGTCTGACGCGAGCACCGTCACCCGTGACTTCCAGCTTGACGGGATCAGTGACGCCCAGAAATCGTACTTCGTGATGGAAGGGACCTCTCAGTCAGAACACCCTGTCCAATACACCATCGAAGCATACGGGCAAGAGGTCGCGTCCGGCACTATCGACCCCTACTCGTCATCCGAAGAAACCGTTGAACTGGACCTCAACACCGACGAAGTGACGGTCAGGTTCAGTTCCAATGGCCAGTACGACATCCACAACGTCCAGTTCACCGCCCTCGAAGAAACCTCACAAGGAGACCCTCTCGCGAAGAACAGCAATCCTGGCGGCATCACGCTGAACCCTGATAAGGGGTACGACCGGACGATCGGCCTGTTCACTGCCGGTCTGGATCTGACGACCGACACGATGCTGTACGTCGTGATGATCGCCATCACGATCGGTTTCGTCGTCTTCAGCTTCACAAAGTCCGTTCGCGGCCAGGAGTTCGCTCAGTCGCTGCTGTTCGGTGCGATCATCGCTGGTGTGGTCATCGTCGGTGTCGTCCCGACAATGAACTTAGCTACATGGATCTTCACAGGAGACGTCGACCGAGCGCCGCTCGCTGACCCCGCACTCGAAGCCGAGCCACCGACGTACTATAGCACTGAGTTCCAGGACGGGACGATGCACGGCTGGTCGTACGACAACTCCCGTGGAACTGGGAGCGTCCGACCCGTCTCCGTCGGAGAGACCTTCGAGCTACAATTCACTGGAAACGGAAAAGACCCCGGTATCATCCAACACCAAGAGCACATCTCACTCGGGAATTCCCTGGACACCGGATTCGTCAGTATTGACGGTGCCGCAGAGGGCGCAGCAGGATATCAGGACAATCCCCACGAAGTCACGTACAACGTCCGGGTCTATGTGACAGATGATGGAACTCTTGATAGCTCAGAAATGCTCGATACGAACACCAACTACGTCGAGTCCGGCCAGAGTGCCACGGAACTACGCAACCCGGTGACCAGCATCACCGAGGTCAGAGCAACTATCGACGGTGAGACCCGTGACCTCTCGAACGACTTCAAGATCGTCGACGACGACGCCGGTGTTGTAAAATACACCGGGAACCAGACGCTGGCTAACAACGACACCTATTCGGAGACGTTGAATAGCCCGACCATCACCTTCGAGACCCACAACAACGGTGCCAGCAGCGAAAACATGGGTACGATGGAGCCGGGCGACACCTACGAGGTGTCGAAGAGCGAAACCAGCGAGGATATCGCTAAAGTCGAAGAAGTCGCTCGCTCGTTCGACGGCGAGACAATGGCGAACGAGAAGATGGTCACGTTCGAGCTCGACGGCGAATACGTCCACACGGTACTGATCGTGCGAGGCAATCGTGGCGACGAGAATCCGATCGGCACCCTCGACTCCGTCCGAGTCGGCGCGACCACTGAAGGAGGTAGTACAGAACACTAACTCCTCAGGAACGACTGATTCGGACCCGCTCGTGTTCTCCGTCCTAATTTGAGAGGCCGATTTCCCCCATTCTGGTAACCATTAGGCCCTCATTCAACCAAAAATATAAATCGCACTCTGCCAAATCTGAGAAACAGACTACAGCGATGACCGATAAGAAGCGGGTCCTCTCAGGTCTCCTTATATCGTTGGCTGTCCTCGCAGCCATCGGTATCGGTCTGGGGGCCGTCAGCGGCCAAATCCTGAGTGAGGAATCGTACTACCAAGAAAATTTCACGCAGTACAACGAGTCGGCAGTCCAACTGACAGCTGACGACAACCTACAAAATCAGCATCTGATCAACGACGACACTTGGAACCACAACCACTACAGCATTGGTCACGACTGGGACCACAATCCTTACTACGGAAGTGCAAGCGACCACCGGAGGGTTGGGTGGGGCGAATTCGACAGCTCAAAACCGTGGCTAGACGCCGACTTTGAGGGCGATAATAGTGGCACTATCGGGATATACAGGCGGCTCGACGTGCCAGATGGGATGACGAACCCTGTTCTGGTCGTCGAACACGCCCACACCAATCAACACACCAGCGACGACCGACACGAACTCGCCATCTGGAACTACCATCGCAGCGAAGGCCAACTCTACACCACCCAGTCCTACGACTCGAACCCTGGCTGGATGGCCTCACGGGGCATGGGTGAAGGAAATGGTTTCAGAAATGACTTCGACAAAGTTGGCACTCTGTCCCAAACGGACCGGCAGCAGTGGAGAACCCACATGTTCGATGTGAGCGGAGAAGCCGATAACGTCACGCTGGTCAAGGCTAACCGAATGTACTCGAACGGGAACGACGAAGGGCTCGTGATGCTTCGACAGGTCTACTGGGTGGACGCAAGCCAGGACGCCTTCCAAGCCGAAGTTAATGGGTTCGAATCCGTCCCCGAAGACGATTCGTTCGGCGGTCCTGACCCGTACCCGCTTACAATCATCAACGAACCAACTGCAGAAGGCGAGCAGACTTCGATTCGTTCACACGCCAGTACGATTACCCGCGACTTCCAGCTTGACGGGATCAGTGACGCCCAGAAATCGTACTTCGTGATGGAAGGGACCTCTCAGTCCCAGCACCCTGTCCAATACACCATCGAGGCGTACGGGCAGGAGGTCGCATCCGGCACTATCGACCCGTATTCGACATCCGAAGAAACCGTTGAACTGGACCTCAACACCGACGAAGTGACGGTCAGGTTCAGTTCCAATGGCCAGTACGATATCCACAACGTCCAGTTCACCGCCCTCGAAGAGACTTCACAGGGCGATCCGCTGGCGAAGAACAGCAACCCCGGCGGCATCACGCTGAACCCTGATAAAGGGTATGACCGGACGATCGGCCTGTTCACTGCCGGTCTGGATCTGACGACTGACACCATGCTGTACGTCGTGATGATCGCCATCACGATCGGTTTCGTCGTGTTCAGTTTCACGAAGTCCGTTCGTGGGCAAGAATTTGCCCAATCGCTGCTGTTCGGTGCGATCATCGCTGGTGTGGTCATCGTCGGTGTCGTCCCGACGATGAACTTAGCTACGTGGATCTTCACCGGAGACGTCGACAGAGCGCCGCTTGCAGACCCTGCGTTGGAAGCCGAGCCACCGACGTACTATAGCACCGAATTCCAGGACGGGACGATGCACGGCTGGTCGTACGACAACTCCCGTGGAACTGGGAGCGTCCGACCCGTCTCTGTCGGAGAGACCTTCGAGCTCCAATTCACCGGGAATGGGCAAGACCCCGGTATCATACAACACCAAGAACACATCTCGCTCGGAAACTCGCTGGATACTGGGTTCGTCAGTATCGATGGTGCTGCGGAAGGTGCAGCAGGGTACCAAGATAACCCACACGAAGTCACGTACAACGTCCGGGTCTACGTAACCGACGACGGGACCCTTGACACCTCAGAAATGCTCGATACGAGCACCAACTACGTCGAGTCCGGCCAGAGTGCCACGGAACTACGCAACCCCGTGACCAGTATCACAGAAGTTCGGGCTTCGGTTGATGGTGAAACTTGGGACCTCTCAAGCGACTTCGAGATCGTCGACGACGACGCCGGGATCATCAGGTACACCGGGAACCAGACGTTGGCTAACAACGACACCTACTCTGAGACGCTAAACAACCCGGACATCACCTTCGAGACCCACAACAACGGTGCCAGCAATGAGAATATGGGCACGATGGAGCCGGGCGACACCTACGAAGTCTCGAAGAGCGAAACCAGCGAGGATATCGCTAAAGTCGAAGAAGTCGCCCGGTCGTTCGACGGCGAGACGATGGCGAACGAGAAGATGGTCACGTTCGAGCTCGACGGCGAGTACGTCCACACGGTGCTGATCGTACGAGGCAATCGTGGCGACGAGAATCCGATCGGCACCCTCGACTCCGTCCGAGTCGGCGCAACCACTGAAGGAGGGAGTACAGAACACTAACTCCTCGGGGAAAGACTAAAATAGAGAGTCCACGAAAAACGGAATATCCACCCAGTAATCAACCAACAAGTGACCTTGTCACTATAGCGGTGACCACATTACAACAATGACCAAACACGATACCAAGTACGGACGAACCGCACTCAAGATGCTGATGAGCCTGTCAGTGTTTGCTGCCCTCTTCGTAGGAGAAGCGGCAGCTGCAGGGGCACCAGGAACCGTCCTCCAGACATCAGTGACCGAACTCGAGATCATCAACCTACTCGGTCGGCTCCACGAGCTCCTACGTAACATCGCGTACCTGCTCGGGCCGATCATCCTACTCCACGGGATAACGCTGTGGGCGCTCGGCAGTAAGAACTCCTCGTGGTCACAGGCGGGCTACAGCGGGATGATTGGTGGTTTCATCTTGTTCGGTCTCGCACTCGCGATGGACATCCTGCTCCAGATGGCTGCCTTCATCGGCGACGTCTGAGCAAGGGCTTGGGACAGACTTACTCTGTCCTGAATCCTCCGCTTAATTCACAGGGAGATGAAGTTTTGATGGGGTTCTTTCTGTCTCTCGGTTAGTGGTGTTTTGCTGGCGGGGAACGTGACGGTGAGCGGTAGGAACACCGCCAAAATCAGGCGAGTGACCCCAAGATTATTTTAGCGTGGGCATGGATACTTGACTGAAGATGGAGCCCGTACCAGTAGCGGAGAAACTCCTAAAGACGAAGTTGTTCGGGTTCTCTCTCCAGCGGTTGATCCAGTCGTTCGCCGTACCAATGGCCCCAGGGCTCACACTCACAGTCCTCAACTTCCCCGCCCTCATCTTCGGTCCAACTGTTATCGTGGGAGGTATCATCGGGGCCGCCGTCTATATTCGTACACCACCCGGCCAGAGCCCAGCTGCGTGGCTCTTCGGGATGATCAAATACTACCTCGGACCGGACCGATTCCGATGGAAGCCGATTCAGTACGAAGACAACGACGTTCGACTGCAGGAAGGAGAGGGAGACTTCCTACTCCCGCCACCTGAACAAAACCAAGAATCAGAAGCTATGTTCGGTAACGAGAACACCATCGAAAATCTCGACTTCGAATCGATCCACGATAGCGGAGTCATCGAAACCGAGGAGGCGTATAGTCTAATCATCGAAATCGAAGCTCGTCCGTGGCTCATCCTTGACGGACAATCACGGCAGGCCGTCTACCAGTCGTTCAGTCAGTTCCTGATGGGGATCAAAGCCCCAATACAGATCTTCACTCTGCCTGTCCCCTTCGACGCCGGCGAATACGTGGACAGCCTCAAGGAGACGAACCACGAGACGCCACCCAACGAGAGCGAACTACTCGAGCACGGTCGGGTTCAACACGCAAACTGGCTGGAAAACGTCGTAGAGATGGGTGAGATCCGCGACCGACGGCACTTCTTGGTCGTCACAGCCCAGAAGCACGAAGTTGACGAACAAGCCAGCGGTGGTGGTTTCCTGAGCAAATTGAAGCCAAGTGGCGGTGACGTCGACCAGAAGAAGCGATACGATGAACTGTGGACACGGGCAGAGAACGTAACGAGTGCGCTCCCACGTACGGGAACGCAAACCAACATCGTCGACAGCCGTGAGGAAGTGCTTGAAGTCTTGTACTACTACTATAAGGGTTCGAGCGCACCAGGGAACATGGATCACGGTTGGCTCACGAAGGCCCCAACCTCAGAAGAGTACGGAGAGGTCGACACTGAAGCCATCATTTAAACGACCACCAATAAACTAATGAGCGCGGAAGGAAGACACAGAGATAACCAACACCAGACGTGGCCAGTTCTGTGAGCAGACACAGAGAGGTACACGAAATCACCGCGAGGTTTAACGCATGAGTCTGTCAGAAAAACTCCAAGGCATCAGTCCACTTGGCGAAAGTCAAGAGGAAGACGAGGCTGGCCGTATAGATATTGATGAACTGAACAGCGGAGAGATGCAGGATGCGCTGGAGTATCTCAACGCGATCGGGAGGGATACTACACGCAAGGACATCGAGGAGGCTGCATACTATCTCCGCAACGTCGACGACGATGCAGAACTCTTCTCCGCCTACGAGACTGGCGAAGAGCGCGGCCGGATCGACCGGTCGCTGGTCGCCCCGAACAACATGGAGAAGGAGACGAAGTGGCACACTCGCGATGGTGATTTCTACCAGATTCTGACTACGACGAGTCTCCCGCGACTGGTCACTCCCGGCTGGATGGTCCCTATCACCCTCTCCGAACACGACGCACGTATCTCGATGCATATCCAGCCACGAGATACCTCCTCTGTGAAGGGCCGACTCCAGCAGCGTCTAACGCAAATGAAGTCAGCCATCCAGTGGAAGAAGCGCCGGGGCCGAACCGACGTCTACGAGGAGGAGCACGAACGTCAAGAACTGGAGCGCCTCCTGCGAAACGTGATCGAGGGGACGACGAAGCTGTTCAACTTCGCGTTCTATATGGAAATCCACGGGGAGACCTTGGAAGAAATGGAAGAGGCCAGCCGCGTCGTCCAGCGGCAGGTCTCCGAACAGGGGATGGACTTGGTTCCTGTCGAAGGTCGCCAGATCGAGAGTCAGCAGGCGATGACACCCGTTGGAACCGACCCAATCAAGAACAACAACACTGTCCAGCTCGAAGCCCTTGCCACGTTCTTCAATTTCGTGGAGCCGCCAGTCAACCAGCCCGGCGGTGTCCTGATGGGGTTCGACGACTCGAAACGTCCAGTCATTGTCGACCGTTTCGCCCTCAGTGGTCACTCGAAGGTGGTCACCGGGAAAATCGGCGGGGGGAAAACCTACTCGACGAAAATGGCGATCTACCGCCGACTTCTCAACGACTCCGATATACGGACTATCATCTTCGACCCGCTGGGTGACGACTTCGTGGACTTCGCCGACAAGCTCGGTGGTCAGGTCATCAAGTTCGGTGGTGGGGACAGGATCAACCCGCTCCAGATCGAGGAGCCGAGCGACCAGGAAGACACCGACGACCTCTACACGACGAAGGTTCGGAGCGTCATCGAGATCCTCAAAACGTACTTCGAGCAGTCGAAGCGCGGCGGGATGGACGCCGGCGAAGAAGGTGTCATCACGCAGGCCGTCCACTACGCCTACGCGAAAAAGGGAATTACGGCTGACCCCGAAACGTTCAGCAACGAATCGCCCATCATCGACGACGTGATCGAAGGCGTCCGAACCATCGCTCAGGGTGGCATCGACGAAGAAAGCGCGCCCGTCTCGGATGCGATGGCTGACGGTGCAACTGACCTCACGAAGTTGCCCGGACGGACTCGAGAAATCATCAAAGACCCGTCCGACGAGCACGTCAAGATCGCCCAGCAGCTCGTTCCGAAGTTCGAGTCCTTCAAAGAGGGCAGCGTCAACAACAACCTCAACGGGAGGACGAACATCGAACTGGACGACCGTATCGTCTGCTTCGACATGGAATCCTTCGCTGACACTGGTGAGATGCCGCTCATCATGCACACGATGCTCGACTGGGCATACCAGGAGGCCCGCCGAAGCCCTCGGCGGACAGACGTGACCTTCGAGGAGGCACACTACCTCCTAAACCGGTCGGGAGCGCGGAAACTGCTGAACCTCTTCATTCGGCACGCCCGCCACTTCGACGCCGGACTGACACTCATCAGCCAGACGCCAGACGAGTTCCTCGGAAACGACGAGAAAAAGGAGATCTACGACAACTGCGACATCAAACAGTTGTTCTACCAAGAGAACGTCTCCCCCGAAGTAATCGAATACTTCGACTTCTCCGAAGAGGAAGCTCGATTCCTCCGGCAGGCGGCCCGTGGGCAGAACTCTAATTTCTCCGAGTGTCTGCTATCAACGTCAGAGCACGGACGCCGACGCCTGGAGATTTACGCGGGGCCGTATGAACGGCATATCTTAGAAGAGGACCTCGACCCGCATGGGTTCCTTCAGCAGCAAGGGCTTGAAACAGAATCGGGCGCAGGGGACTCGTCCAACTTCAACGAGGACGTTATCTCGGCTACAGACCAGCCGGCTACAGCACCCGGACCAATTGAATCGCGTGGTGAATCTAGTTCGGCGGGGCACGAACATATCGATAATCCAGGCGAACTGCAAGGCGAGACCTATCCACAGGACGAGCCCGAAGAAATGGACGGGGACGAAGAAGACAAAGTTCGAGACCCCTTCCGGGTCCAAGAAACTTCGGAGCCGTCTAACAGCGAGAGTGACAAGGGAGAGGCGAGCCACCCCGATTCTCGTAACGGAGATTCGCCTTCCGAAGACCGCCAACAGCGCCCCCCAGAAACAGAGAACGGCACAGACGACCCCCTTTGGGGAGGCGATTCCAGTAAGGACGAGGATGCAACTCCCGTGCCTGACCCGAAAGAGTCCGACGATATCCCGCCTGAGGTTAAACGGGAACTGGAGGAAGAGCCAACCGAAGACGACGTCGACGATGAAGGTGAAGAGGGCGGCCTTCTGTCGTTCCTCCCCGGCCGTGGGAGTGGCGACGGCGAACCCGAACCCAAAGAAGATGCCCTCGATGAACCAGCTCCCCAGGAACAGAGTCCCGGCCCCGACCGGGAATACGACATCCCGGAGAATCAGGACTCGATGGTCGACGAACTGCTTGGCCGAGAAACCGTGCAATGGCTGTTGAAGACACTCCCGATCGTAGTGGGGATGTTGCTACTCGGAACTGCAGCAATCCTCTACTTCACCTGATCGAGCCAGTAGTTTTCGCTCAAATATCGGTTGCGTAGCACCGTTTATTCCAGTGGGTTAACAATTCTCACCGATAATCTAATGAACCCCAGCGCCAAATTGCTATTCAACCACGACCAGCGGTTAGGCCCCGAACCAGACTCCAAAAATGACAAGCCCACTGTACTTACTCTCAGGTATCGCATCGAGGCCCACTTGGATACCGCCTATGGATATTCTTCCAAGTGGAGACGACATCGCGAGTAAAATCTGGGACCTCCTATTCGGTTCCATCGCCGAAGCCATCGAGAGCGCCGTCGACGCATTCCTCGGCTTCGGTATTGAGGTGTTCTTCACCGTCGAGAATCCCTACGGAGACACCGCAGCTTTCCAAGCCTGGATGGATTCATTCGAGATTGCGTTAGCGATCTTCCCAATAATGATCATCCTCGGTCTCCTCTCGATGCCCTTCGCAGACGAACAGAAAACGAGTCTGTGGAGGCAGGGACTTCGTGCAGTCGGTGTGATCGTACTGATTGCGCTCTCTCGGCCCCTCATCGGCTTCGGTGTAGACCTCGCGAACATTCTCACACACGCCCTGATGCCGAGTGGCGGAGACCTCTTGAACTTGATGAACCCCCTCAACCAGATGGGGAACGCAATCGGACTCGGTCTCGTCTACGTCCTTCTGGGGACGAAATTCTTCGCCTTGGCAGCGATAGCGATGCTGATCACGCTCCTTCTACTGCAGTTCAGGACGTTCATGATCTACGTCGTCTATATCATGTCCCCACTACTTGCTGTCTTCTGGTACGCTGATTGGGGTCTACTGGAATCCATCCACGAATTCGCTAACAAATTCGCCCGAATGGGAATCTACTCGCTGTTGGTCGGTCCGATCGTGGCAGTAATTTACCGAACCCTTCTCGTCATCGGACTCTCTGGGTTCAGCGCAGGTTTCGGTAGCGCACAGTGGGTGTCCGCAATTTGGTCTCAGCTCGTACTCACGCTACTCCTGCCATTCCTCCTCATCGCAACCGTTTGGAAGTTGATCTCTTGGGCGGGCGAACCGCTCGGAGTCGGTAACGCCATCACCGGGGCGCTCGTCGCCGCCGGTGCCGCAATAACTGCAGGCATGGGAGGACTGGCTGGTATGGCCGGCGGAGCGGGTGGCGGTGCGGGTGGCAGTGCGGGTGCTGGCGGCGCTGCTGGAGCAGGTGGCGGTGCAGGTGCTGGCGGCGCAGCTGGGGCGGGTGGCGGCGCAGGAGCTGGCCCATCCGCCTCGAGTATGGCTCAAAGCGCCGGTGGAGGCGGTGGTAGCGTCGGAACCGGAAGTAGTAGTAGTGGAGGTGTCGGCGCTTCCGGTAGTGCCACAACCGCAAACGGTGGCAGTCTCTCA
This sequence comes from Halosimplex pelagicum, assembly GCF_013415905.1. Lineage (GTDB taxonomy): Archaea > Halobacteriota > Halobacteria > Halobacteriales > Haloarculaceae > Halosimplex > Halosimplex pelagicum. The sequence goes on from NZ_CP058909.1 coordinate 2,332,364, forward strand.
GATGTCGTCGACGAAGGACAGACAGTTTCGGCCAGTGAATCCGAGCCGGCTGGAGGTGTTTCCAGCGGTCCTGGTGGAGGAACTGGCGAACCTGGCGGCGGGCCATCCGACTCAGCTACTGGGGTGGACGAATCCCCCAGTGAACCGAAAGGCTACGTCGAGGGAGCCTCGGAACGAATGCAAGACTGGAAGTCGCGAAACGCTCAACGGATCAAGGACACCGCAAATAAGGGGTACGAAGGCGCGAAAGACCGACTCAACCCAACAAACATCCAGCGGCGGCAGGCTCAGAAGCACATGGATGCCGCTGAAGGGCTTCAGGAGAACAAAAAGCAGTTCAATGATTCCATCAACTGGAACGACGGTGAACATGGAACAGTCGATCTCCAACAAGCAAACGAAGCCGGCGCACTGAATACGAACCCTGCCGAAAGTCAAGATACGGCTCAGCTCACCGAGGATGGCCAATTCACGTACCGGGGAGAAGATGGAGAAACCCACCGTACGTCTGTGGGCACAACGCGAGGACAGTTCGACGAATCGATCGAACAGCATCAACAAAAAGCCGAACAACACGAACAGCGTGCCGACTCTATCGACGAGACACTCTCAAAGCAGGAAAGCCGGATGAAGAAGACCGCACAAAACCAGCGGAAGCGCCAGCAGGCCGCCGGAAACGCCTTCTACGGAGAAGGTATGCGAGGCTCTATCGGCGCTCACTCGCCGTACCTGATGCAAGGTTCAGGTGATGGATACGGAGGTAACACTGTCGGTGGTGAAACTGGAGGAAGCTCCGGCGGTGGTGGCAGCAGTGGAGTGCCTAACGCAAACAGCCAGCCCGCCGAAGACGATAGCGGAGGTGGAATTGAACGTCCCGAACACAGTGTCCAACCTGAGTTCGCCGAAAAGCACAGCGATATGCTGAGCGATACCGGCGAGCGATTTGACCTCGACCGAGAGGTTGGCTACGAACCTTCTGCAGGTTCGACACCCGAAGGCGTCTCTCAGCAAGGTAAGCTCGTCGCACCAGAAACTGGTCAAGAAATTGGAGATGTCGAAGTGGCCGAAGATGCTGACTTCTCACTCTCCCAAGACGAAACGGCCCGACTTGGAAACGTACGGATGAGAAAAGGTGAAGATGGGTCGCAGAAATTCCACGTCGATGGGAACTCTCGTCAGTTCGAGGAAGGCGAAGTCCGTGGAGATGAAATCATCGGGAACGACGAGATCGCAGGGAACGAAGCCACAGTCAAAAATGCTACTCTCCGAGAAGCACCGAGTGAAGCAGAAAACTACGAGGATCAGTTCTACGCTGAAACAGAAAACGGTGAAGTGATCCCCGTCAATGCAGAGGACGAAGAAACGGCCCAACACCTACAGGAAAACGTAGGAGAGACCGGAACCCTCACCGGAGATGTCAGTCGTGAGTACGGAATGTCCGAAGACGCCCATGAGTCCCACCAGGGCGCACATGAATACAACGCCCTGAACGTCAGTTCGTCTTCTGAATCCGAAGCAGGTGCTGGAGAGGGCGCAGACAGTAACGGCGCTGGCGGCGTTGGCGGCTCTGGTAGCTCCGGTGGTAGTGAATCCAGTGAATCCGCGCAGACGAACAGCGGATTTGGTCTATACGATGAAGGTGGAGCAAGCGAGCCAGACTCTGAATCACCGGTCAACAACACGCTAAGCCCGACTCGCCTCAATCGTGGTGAAGCGAACCCCACCATCAACAACGATCGGAGTGTCGAAGGAAAAGTCATACAGGACCCTGAACAGGGACATGCCCTAAAAGACGAGAGCACGGGTGAAACGTTGAACGCGAGAGATATAGACGACCCGAACAACAATATCACGAGCGACGAAGGCGAGTTCGTCGGCGATATCGAGACTGGAGAACAGGCTCGTGTTGAAAACGTAAGGGTCGGCGCAGACGGAAACAGTATCGAAGCGACCGAGGCCTCTGAAGTTACCACCCCGACAGCCGAAAAAACCGGTAGCGAAAGTGATAGTGGGACCGGCACTGAAGACGGTGAATCAGTTTCCGGTGAAGGTGGAGACAGTGGTCACGAGGGAGGTGATGGAGGGCAGATAAACACCAGCCACGGGTTCTCCACCGCTGACAACGGCAGCGGAACGAGCGGAAGCTCCGATGGTAGTAATCGGAGTTCAACGACGTCCACGTCCAGTAGCGGGCACGGCTTCGAAAGTGCCAGCAACGAAAGCAGTCCGTCTAGCAGCAGCGATTCCGAATCAGGTTCCAGTAGTGGGCCAGATACGGTTTCCGGCGAGAAACTGGCCCGAGCGGACAATAGCCAAGAGGATCTCCCGTACAAGACGTCCCCAGAAGGCCAGTGGGTCTACGAGGATACGTGGAACGAAGATGAGATCGAGCAGGACATGTACGACGGGTCAGACGCCTCAGCTGATGACATGATCGCTGCTCGTGGCGTCCTCCACGAGGCTGATGAGAACGGAAACGTCAAGGAGGATGGAGCATCCGTCGGATATGTTCGCTTCGGTAGTGAACACGGACTCGACGAATCGCCTGCACCCGAAATCGACGGAGAACGACGTGACCCTCAAGATGGCGAGACCGTAGAGTTCGATGAAGAATCCGGTGTGAAGACCCGGCAGTGGGCAACCGAAGAAGGATTCAACTACGCCGACTCGCGCGTGCAGGAATCCTCTGGAATCGAACACGGTGGCGAGGAAGGTGCCGTAACGAGATTCGAGGATGGCGAAGAAGTCAGCGCAGATCCCGACAACCAGTACATCCAGGTCGTCCCCGACGAAGATAGCCAACTCTCGTCGGCCGGTACTGCTGAGTCGGCTGGCGGACCCAGTAGTGAAACTGCAAGCCCCGAAAGCGCCCCGTCCGAGACCCCTGGCGGTGACCTAGCTCGAGGTAGCGAAGATGTCGGGATCGGCAGCGAGGAATCTGAAACCGAGGGAGTCACCGGCAGTACAGAGTTAGAGGGTGGCCGTGTTCAGCACGAAAACCTCGAAGGCGTCGAGTCGCGAGAAGACCTCGATGGCGAGACTGCCGACATCGAGGGCACCGTGGGCACGAACGAATACGGCGATCCCACGATCGAAAGCGAAGACGGTTCGGCTCCGCTGACGGATACCACCCAAACTGGAGCGCCAGAACTCGGTTCTGGCCAACTCGAAAACGTCAGCGAAGGCGATAGCATATCGGCCAGTAACGCCCAGATCGAAACCGGAAGCGAGAACGATACCATCTCACTCTCGGAAGAAAGCGAGGTGAGTACGCAGGAGAACCACGAAGGCGGTGTCAGCGTTGACTTCAGCGGTTCCGAATCACAATCTGAAGCAGAAGCAGGTAGTGGCAGTACGCCAGAAGATAGTAGCCCCGAGCCGGAAGCAACCGGCAGTAGCCCCGCTGAAGGCGGGCATACAGATGATTCCAGTACGGTTGTCGACGATACCGTTTCTGGGTCGATCAGCACCCCCGAAGACGAAAGCGGAGAAGCGACTGTCGAGAAGGGCGAGTCGGAGGAAAGCTCCGTATCGGAGTCCGCAGAGGGTGGTAGTGACACTGGTTCCGAAGCAGAATCTGGCGAGAGCGGAAGCAGTTCGTCCGATGATCCTTTCGCTGACCTCGCCGAGGAATCGGACGGTTGGGAAGACGATCCGTTCATCGACACCAGCAGCGAATCTGGCACCGAAGGTACTGGACCGAGTGGACCGACTGAATCCACCGAAATGTCGGCCTCGGAAAGTCAGACCACCGAAGAACCCACAGAAGACATCGGAAGTACCGCCAACGAACCAGAGGAGTCCGGTTCCGAAGGGTCTTCTCTCGACATAGGCGAAGGCGGTTCTCAGCAGTCACCCGAAATCGAGGACAACGAGCCTGAGGTCGAGAAGGAACCCGAAGACGTCGGCGGTAAAGTCGAAGAGCCAGAGCCAGAGCCAGAAGGGGAGTCTGCCGAAGGTGGTAGCAATGAAGGCGCTTCCCAGTCGGAGATAGACGAGTCCATCGGTGAGGTGGACTTGGATGAAGGTGAAGCCAGCACGGAAACGACACCCGAACAAGAAGGCGGTCTCGAAAGCGGTAGTGAACCCGAGTCCAGCGAAGGGTCGGATGCCTCGTTCGAGGGAGATCCATTTGAAGACATCTCTACCGACGCTGGCGGGGAGGAAGCCACTACCTCAGAGTCCAGTGGTAGTGTTGAGCACGACCAAGAAGTCCACCAAGAAGGTGGAGAATATGAGAGTGGCGACTTTGAGAGTGGCGACATAGAACTCGGCGATCGGGAAGATGGAGACTTCGAGACCGGCGATGTTGAGCAGCGCGAGAGCCACGAGGAAGCCGGTGGGGGGACTCCATCCCACGACGCAGGCGCTGAACAGAACATCGACCCCGAGACCGGAGCTGAGTCAGAAGTTGTCGAAGAATCCGAGGAACAGCAGGAAGAACCCGAGGAAGCCGAAGAAGATGGTGATGAGTCTGAAGGCAACAGTGATGACGAAGATGGCGATGATGACGGCGGAAGCGGAGGTGTGGCCGCATCCGGTGGAGACGATCACGATGGCGGTGGTTCGGGAAATGAGAGCGCCGGAGGTGAATCATCAACCTCCGCTGAGCGGTCGGCTACGACCAGCTCCGAGAGCGGGAGTAGTCATGAAGACGGAGAAGAAGCCGCTACCGGTGGCAGTGAGACAGAGACCGCTACCAGCGGCGGTAAAGCAGAAGCTGCAGGAGACGAGGAAACCGAAGGCGGCTGGGAAGAACGTGCCCGCAACTGGCGTGAACACACGGATGAGTCCGAATCCAATGGCGAAACAGTCGATGAAAACGCAGGGTTCACAGCCGAAGCGATGGAAGTCGAGACCCTTGAAGACGGAGAGCAGGTGTTCATCACCGACTACGACGAACTGGACGAAACGATGGACGACGGCGACATCATGAACACCCTGAACGCAGAAGAACTCCGCCACCGCTCCCTCGCCGGCCAGCAATGGACTGAAGAGATGGAGCAAGAGCCCCCGAATACTGCATTCAACGAGGAAAACAACGAGATCATCCAGCAAGAAGCAGGAGGTGCTGAAACAGAGACCTGGGCAGTTGACGAAGCACCTGACGAGGCCCTTGAGAAGGTAGACCGCGAAGAATACGAAGAAACGATGGCTGTGCAGATGCTCGGTGGGAACATCGACGTGAGTGAGGACAACGTCCACGTCGACGAAGAAGGTGGCCTGCACGTCATCGACTTCGACCGGAGCGGCGCTCAGATGGGCAAGTTCGACGATGCTCGTGAAATGGAGATCAGTGCTGGTGCTGCCGGGCGTGTTGGCGAAGAGATCGGAGAAGCAAACGAAGACTTCCACGAAGACAGCCGAAAGTACGAAGGGGAAATCACCAACAAGGCGACTGAAATCGCTACCGAATTGGAAGAAGAAGGTAGGACAGACGAAGTGCTAGAGCCCGTCGAAGACATCGACGAAGAACATAGCGAACACTCAGACGGGGTTGCTCCGGTCATTCGCCACAACATCGAGTCGGTGTCAAACGACAGCGTTGAGGTTGAATCGACCTCAGGCGCAAGCCAAGATGAGCTCGATGAAGTGTTCGGTAACCTCGAAGAGGGAGAAGGTGATGAAGGCGAAGAAGCCACAGAGGAAACCGAAGAAGAAGAGAACTCCGAAAGCGAATAAGCCACTCCAGAGACTGAAAGTGGGTTAGGTTTGTAGAGTAGACCTGTTTTCTCAGAGGGTGACTAACTCACAGACGGGAGAAGAGAGTTAGGGGGGTGGGGTGAACCCAACATAATATATACAGCCATCGACTAATGGCCTATATGGTCCAACAAGATGATGCCGCTGGTAGGCATCGACCGCAGTTTTTCGATGACCGGGGCGTCCCTAGCTCTATCGAGCCGCCCGATGATATGGTTGGAGTCTACGTGTTCTCCCGTGATGATAGCGAAGCGGATAGTGACCGGGCCTATACCCGAAAAGGCGTGCTGACATCCGAAGGTTGGGTCCCGCCCGTCTCGAAGATACTCGTCCACACAGTCGCAAAGAGTGGCGACGGCCCGAACGACCTCAGCGCGATCGGTAACTACACTGTAGGCAAGGCGACTCGGGTCGCCATCGACCCCAGGGAGCTCCGCTCGAAACTTAGTGGAGAAGGCGAGATAGTAGAGGATGATGTCTCGCCGGTCATCCTCACGAAGTACCGGGACGACGTGGAGATCTACGTCCCCGATGGACTGGATGATAGCGAGATCGCTGAGTATCTCCGTGGGTGCGTCCGGCCAGCTACCCAGTACTACCTAGATACGCACGATGGAGAGCAGCCCTCTCGAGAGGAGCTTGCGAACATCCTCGCCGACGTCTACGGCGTCAGTCACGAGGCGGCTCTCCTCACGGTTGATCGAGCTATTGACGCTCGATAGGCTGGTTTCCCGGTCGTTAGGGCGTGAGCGCGGAAACAGTTGGCCGGTTGGAATATTGCTGAGTTTTATAAAGGGATAGGGATAACTATCGGTAAGAAGAAAGATGACCACCAGCAAGGCGACGTCGGCGTCCGCCCCTTTCGACCAGCGGAACGTCTTCCCATCTCTGACTGACTCGGAGAATCGGGTGATCAGCGCATGATGGTGGTCGGGTTCGCAATCATCTACATCTACCTCACCTACATCTGGTGGAGTAGCTACAGCGAACAGCTCTACGAAGTTCCGAAGTACCGGACTGCGGGCGGATATCTGTTCCTGGTCTGGTTCGGCATCGGAGCCTCCCAGCACACGTCGATCCTGCTGGCGCTGACTGCGCTTAGCGCCGCATTCCACGTCAACAAGGACCAGTGGAATCCGTTCCACAGCGGATTCGTTGCCGGTTCTGCCACTGTCATCTTTATTGCCGGGAACGTCGCACTCCTCGGAAGCAACCCGGTCCAGTGGTTGCAGTCCATCGATCACGCCGCCTCGACATTTGCCCTCGCTGGAGGCGTGATGGCAGCGGCGACGTTCGCTACGATTCGGACGGGGAATCCGATCCGGTACGTAACCGTTCAGACCGGGCTCTACAAGGCACGAGGCGGGATAGATGAGCAGGCTGCCCGCGAAGTCCCCGAAGGCTCTCTGGACCGCTCTCGCGACGATATAGACGAAGCCAGGAGCAACATCGACCCGGAAGCCCTCCGTACCGACCCCGAAGACCACCCGTTCAAGGAATCGGGTGGTTCTGATGACCCTTCCAGTGCTGCAGATACCGAGCCGGAGCCTGAAAACACGGCGGGAGAGACAGAACCGCAGGAAACCGCTGAGGACGAGCCCGCCGACGCCCCCTCACCCAACGAGCGTGAACAGAAGGCAGAAGACTCAAACAGCGACGGTGATGGGAAAGATGGCGGCCGGGCGATCGATGAGTTCGAGTTCCCGTGGGAAGAACCGCCCGAAACCCGGTTTGAGAACATCGGTGGGTACAGCGACGTGAAGGAATCTCTCCGGGGGCAGGTCGTCGCACCCCTCCGGGAAGACTCCGAAAGTTACGCCCGGTTCGGTGTCGAGCCGTCTCGGGGCATCCTCTTCCACGGCCCGCCGGGAACCGGGAAGACGCTGTTCGCGCGTGCCCTTGCGAACGAACTGAACCGCCCGTTCGTCGAACTGAATCAGGCTGACCTCACCCACGAGTACGTCAACAAGTCGCCACAGATCATCTCGCGGCTATTCAAGGAGGCACAGGAACTCAATGGGGTCATCTTCATCGACGAAGCCGAGCAGCTGCTCGGTGGCCGGGGTAGCGGAATGAACACGCACTCCGAAGACCAGAAGATCACGAACACGTTCCTCTCGGCGCTCACTCAGGAGGACCAGGACTTCATCGTGCTCCTGACGACCAACCGCCGCGACAAGATGGACGAAGCAGTGCTTCGGCCCGGTCGCGTCGACGAGGAGTTCGAGATCGGGATGCCCAACGCGGAAGCACGGGAGAAAATCCTCAAGGTGAAACTGGCTGAAATTCCGCACAAGCTCAGTCTGGAACACGTCGAGAGCATCGCTGAGAAGACCGACGGCTGGAGTGGTGCGGACCTGAACAACCTCGTGAATCAGGCAAAGATAGAGGCCGCCGGGCGCGGCGCAGAGTACCTGAAGTGGGAAGACATCAAAGTCGGCTACGAAGAAGCGAAGACTGCCAACGAGTAACCCGTCGGCGCTGTCCGTTTTGGTTTCTCCCCACTGCCAATTTTAAGGTGGTCGGAGACGAACCAGTAACCGACCCGAACGAATCGATATGAGCACTCCTGACAGCCAAACTCCCGACTACTGGGAAGACATCTTCCCTTTCGACCCCTACGCCAATCAAATCGAGGGGATCAATCAGAGTATCAATACGCTCCGTGACGGTGGAATCCACCTACTGGAGGGGCCGTGCGGAACCGGAAAAACACTGATTGCGCTCACTGCAGGGCTATCACTGGTTCGAGATCGGACGACCAAGTTTGAACGAGTTCTGGTAATCACATCGAAGAAACAGCAGCTATCTGCTTTCGAGGACGATCTGAAGGAAGTCAACAGCCAGTCCAAGATATACTTCGAGGGACTTTCGCTGGTTGGGAAATCGGATCTCTGTCCATACGTGCAGGCAGGCCAGATCGACAAGAACGACATCTATCACCAGTGTATATCGCTCCGGGACAACACACGCCAGCTGATGGTCGAAGCGGTGAAGCAGAAACGGACCCAGCGTGAAGCGAACGCCGCGTTCGGGCTCAAAGTGCGTGCGAAGCGAGAACCTGGGATCGAAGAGACACTATCGTTCGACGACGTCGACGCGCCCTTTCAGCCTGAACTCCCCACTGTAGGAGAGACGGAGTATTGTCCATTCTATGCCTCTCACATCACCAATTCCGTCAAAGAGAAATATCCGTTGAACTTGCGGAGAGTAACAACTGCTCAGGAGACGCTCAAGGAGGGCGCTCGGGCAGGAACGTGCCCACATTTGGAGATGCGGCGACTCCACGATCGCGCCAGTGTCCTATTCGGAAACTACAAGCACGTCTTCGACCCGACAACGGTGGGAGGACTCACAGGCGATATCATCGGGGATTCAACCCTCCTCATCGCAGACGAGGCCCACGGACTGGTGCAGGAGGTCCGTGACCAGCTCTCGTACCAAATCTCATACTCTACCCTGCGGCGCGGGATCATGGACATCAACGAGGTCCAGCGGTGGGCATCCGGGAAAGGAAACCCCAAAAAGTGCCGGTTAGCAGAAGGGATATTGAACGCAACAGACCTGAATATACCTGATCTGGGGGTCGCGGCGAAGTTCCTGAAGAAGATTCAGGAGATCGTCGCCAACGATATCGTCGAGAATCTGAAAGCAGAATATGATGAACGGTGGCAGCAAGCGATTCGTGATCAGTGGAAGGACGAAATCTCGATCCCACTTCAAGACCCGTCGACACAGGAACCCGACTCGATTACCGTCTGGGCATCGCAGAAGGGCTACGGAGACATCTGGGAAAAATTCTTGAAAGCATCCAAGGTCGTCAGCGTCACGAAGAACGTAGTCGCCCGCAAAATCGAAGGAAAGAGTCCAGACGGTTCATTCCCGATAGGGAACGCCCACGAGCTCCTCGAGCGTTGGTGGGTCGGTGACCACACAGAGTACTACCGTGAGGTAACTCTTGAGCCGAGAGCGAACACAAAGTCAGACCCACCCCAGGATAAGCCGTGGAAGGCTGGATACAGAGCGAGGCTCAAAATAAACAACTGTATCCCACAAAACGAAATCGCGGGAACGCTAGACGTGTTCGGCGGGGCGATGTTGATGTCAGCTACCTTGTCGCCACTCAACATCTACCGTGAAGTAACGGGGATCAGCAAGCTTGACGAGGGCACGCAACCCACCAGTTCACTCGTTACGATGGCACTCCCCGAGGGTGAATCAGACCTCCAAGAAAATCCAGAGGAGAAACAGCCCGAAGACGAACTACCCGACTTAGATGCGATCGGGCCGGCAGACGATGAACCCACCATTCCTTCCAAAGAACGACAGAGAGACGTAGGTGAATCAGCCTTCGAGCTGGGCTTTCCTGAAGAAAACCGCCTCTCGCTGGCAGTCGATGTTCCTCGATTCACGTGGTCGAATCGGTGGCCACCAGAGGATAATCAAGGTCTCAGGAAAATGTACCGGTCAGTAATTGCGACTGTTGTGAAAACAACGCCCGGCAACGTTCTCGTTACGATGCCGAGTTACCAGGAGGCGTCGTGGGCGAGTGAAACCCTCGCCAACGATCCCGAGGTCGAGAAAAAGATACTCACTGATACCAGTAGCTCAGATACAGCCACTGAACAGCTAAAGCGGGCGTTCTTCGATGGTCCGCCAAAAGTCCTCACCACAAGCCTTCGGGGGACACTCACAGAAGGCGTTGACTTCGATGGCGACAAGCTGTTGGGTGCGGTTGTCTGTGGAGTCCCGATCACGAACACGTCATCAAACCTCGCGAACGCTATCGAAACCGCATACGACTACCGGTTCAACAATAAGGGGTTCGAGTACGCATTCAGCATCCCCGCAATCAGAAAAACGCGGCAAGCACTCGGTCGCGTGATTCGAGGCGACGGCGACGTCGGCGTCCGTGTGTTAGTAGACGAACGATACGTACGTTCCAACAGGGGTGGTGTAAAGCAATACTTCCCCGACTACGAGGCGGGTGAATTCGTCTCGATAGGACCTGATGAGTTGCCCTACGAGCTAGAATCCTTCTGGCAAAACCAGGACGTGTAACAGCCCTCCCCAGTTGGCGCAGCCCTCACAGCAGAGGGGGCAGAAACCTTACCAAGTGATAGGGTCCATACTGTTACAATGACTTGGTAAGGCCGAAGAAACTCCATTGCCACGCACCCGAGCCACTGGTCAACATTTATGGACTGACCGAATGAGGTAGTAGGTGTGTCTGAGAGAGTTTTTACCACTCAGGTAGGAGTGAGAGTTTTAGAGATAAGTCGTGGTTGCCTCTCAGTACGACCTCAAGGATATATGTGAACGGAGGCTGAACGGGCTTACAAGCACATCACCCACCAGTAACTATGGACATCAATATCGACCGCATTCGCGACGAAATGAAGAATCGGGAGCAGTGGCTCTGCTGGGAAGCAGCAATGCGAGACGGCAAAGAGACGAAGCTTCCCAAAGATCCGAAGACAGGCGGCTTCGCCCAGACCGACGACCCCGCGACTTGGGGCTCATTCTTGAACGCCAACGGCAAGGTCAAAGCCGGCCAGATGGACGGTATCGGGTTCGTTTTCACCGAAGACGACACCTACGTCGGTGTCGACCTGGACAACTGCCGTGACCCCGAGACGGAGGAGTGGGAACAGTGGGCGCTAGACGTGATGCAAGACATCGGCGGCTGGATCGAAATCAGTCCCTCTGGCACCGGAGCTCACGTCATCCTGAAAGGCGAAATCCCCGGCGATCGGAACCGAAAAGGCGACATCGAGATGTACGAAGATGGTCGGTTCTTCACCGTCACCGGCCAACTCGTCGATGTGGACGGAGAGCGTCTCGATGAAGACGACGAAACCCCGGAGATCAAAGAAGCACAACAGGCCCTCGACGCTGTCTACGACCGCTTCCTCGCCGAAGATGACGAATCGGCAAACGAAACCGACATCGACGTCGACCCAGACAAGTGGGGCCACTTGGACCTTGAGGACCACGACGGTGACTCCCGACCGCCCCAGTCCGGTGATCCGAATCTCAACGACCTGCCGGCAGAAGTTCGCGAGATCGTGGAAACTGCGAAGTCCGCAAACAACGGCTACCGCTTCACCCAGTTGTGGCGTGGTAACTGGAAGGAATACTACCCTTCCCACTCCGAGGGTGATATGGGCTTCTGCGATATGCTCGCGTTCTGGTTCAGCGGCGACCCCGAGCGGATGGACCGTGTCTTCCGCGCCTCCGGGCTGATGCGGCCGAAGTGGGACGACGTTCGATACTCCGACGGGTCCACGTACGGGGAACGAACCATCGAGAAGGCAATAGCGGAAGTAGACGACCACTACAACGAAGAGTACTACAACGATCTCGTCGACGAAGAAAACGAAACAGGGTCCCACACACACTCAAACAGTAACGGCGACACGAGCTCCGAAAATGGGTTCGAGGCTTCTGGCTTCTCCACAGGCGACGACGAAGACGATAATGACGCCGGCGACGGGAATTCAGGCCCCAAGACAGCTGGATCAAAAAACAGGACATCCACAACAGCCAGCACCTCATCTGATAGAAACAGCTCTTCAGAAGAAAGGGGACAATCGGATCACGATGGTGAAGACGATCGCGAGCAGCAAGCGCGAGAACAGAGTCGAGAACGTGGGCGTGGTCGAAGTGGAGGTCGAAAACGCAGTCAAAAACGGCGTGATGGAATACCTGACGACATCGCCGGTTCGTCAGATAGTGGAACCGAAGAATCGACATCGAGCCCTAGACCGAGCGGGAGCGACGAAGACGAAGAAGAATACTACACCGAACTAAACTTCGACACTGACTCTGATGGCGACCGAGACGGAGACGATAATGGATTCGGCAGCGACGGTATGTTCGACGGGGATTCCGGGGACGACGAGGAGGAGGAATTCCCGGCAGAGGACGAAGCAGCATCCATCTTTGACGATACTGATGAAGAATCTTCTTCGGTGCCCGGAGGAGAATCAGACGATTCCGTTCTTGGGGAGGGCGACTTTTCGACCAGTTCGGAAGACAGCACAGAATCGACAAGTGGTAGCGATAGCAGCGAAAGTACCAGTCGCTCTCGCACCACTTCAACCACCAGCGAACGTGATGATGAAGACGACGATGATCGAGACAAGCGTACATCCAGACGGACTAGCGGGCGGGAAGATGAACTAGAACAACGTCTGGATCGCTTCGAGAAAGAAACAGGGACGGAATTGGAGGACATTCAGGCTGAACTCTCCAAACTCGACGAAGAATTAGGAAGGGTGAAGGCTGAACTCCGTCACGACCTCGAGCTGGAGGACGATAAACTCGAGCGCGTCTACTGGGAACTCCAACAGTACGAGGAGATCGTAGACAAGCGGGAGAACCAACTGGAGACGATGTACCAGCTATTAGTACTCATCTGCCACGTGCAGCCGGAGCCGCTCTTCGACCGGATCGAGAACATCCTCCTGAGCACAGGTGAAATTCCGCCCGAGAACATCTTTGACGAATCGGTTGAGGATATCATCGAACACTACGATGAAGATACGTCCGCTATGGGCTCAGACCTTGAACCCGAACCGGTCAATGACTCGGTTCGTGACCGAGAGAATTCCAGAGAACAACCGTCCGATCCAACCACCGATTCAGGACGCCCGACGGCTCGACGAACTCGTGCAGACGGGGATCGTGAAGTCGCCCCCGAGGATACCGCTGCTGACGAGGAGGAAGACGGTTCCTTCCTATCGCAGTTCTTCTAACTTACTGCGCGGAGGCTATCTGGGACAGCCTTACTTTGTTCCAATCTGGTAAGGGGTAGCTCGTGTAGTATATAAACCCTCTCCGCTGGGACGGTCTTACTTTGTCCCAGCAGATTGAAATGACACCCTCGTTGTTTGTCGATTTTGAAATTTTGGGGGTAGAACCACCGGTACATTAATTAGGCATCGTCTTATTGATTGACCTGTACGCATGAGCTCCGCAATCAAGCGTATTGCAATGTCAATGCTGCTCTTCTCGTTCGTCCTCACGAGCGGGATGGTGGCCGCTGGCAACGTGATGGCACAGAGCTGTGAAGACCCGACCAAAGTCGACAACTGTTCGGCTGGGATGGATGGCTACACGGACATGCTCGACAACGTGTTCGAGGTCGCGCATACTACCCTACAGTATGCCGGCTTCGTGACCGTGTTCGCCGGCGCGACTCTCTGGTTCACGGCTCGCCGGAGTTCCGACCGCGCCCAGACCGGCGTCTGGCTCCTGATCGGTGGGCTCGCGATGATCGTGTTCTACTTCGGCTTCACGGCCTTCGTCAGCCTGCTGAAGTGGATCGCGGAAGGCGGCAGCTCGTAAAGCAGAACCAACCTTCGTCCACCCCGGACATTCTTCAGAACGCAACGTCACCAGAGCCTTCTCTCGCTACCGAACTGGCCCAAGGCCAACTATTTTAACGTCTTAGGTGCCACCCTAAGATAACGAGTCAGTATGAGACGGTCCAACAGCTACCTCACGGCCATCTTCGCAGTTACACTTCTCATCTTACTGGGAAGCGTCGTCCTCGTGGGGCCAGCTTCAGCAGACTGTACGGACCCATCAAACGGGTGTAGCGAGACAAACGAAATCACCGACATCCTGGCCAATATCGTCGATGTCGTAGTCCTCTCTCTTCGGTACGCTGGGTTCATCACGCTCGCGTTCGGTTCCGTTCTGTGGTTTACGGCGTCTGCAAATTCAAATCGCGCCCAGACCGGAGTTTGGCTCACCGTAAGCGGAGTCCTCACAATCATATTCTACATCGGGTATGAAGCATTCCTTGGACTCCTGAAATTCATCTCCGGGGGGTGACCAAAGACCAAGAAAACCGATGAAGAGTACGTATCAGAGTAACGGACGGATGGATCGAACCCCATTCACTATAAGCACCGAACGCGATACTCCAGAATAAGAGAGAACATGGGACTCCTAGGACATACAGTTGAGCGGAATCTCTCATCAACCGTCCTCCTATCCATCCTACTCAACGTCCAGAGCGACATCGCCGACTCGCTTGTGTACTTCCACTCGCTGGGCGAGATCTTTCTCCTTTCAGGGATGGCACTCACTGGTTTCGGGTTCCTCGCATGGGCGACAAACAAGAAGACGAGCCACCGTCATCAGTGGGGGAAACGGCTAGCGGGAATCGGCATCATGTTCACCGTCATAGGCTTTAACTTCGGTGCATTCCTCAGTCTCATCTACTACATGATGGGGCAGTGAGAGACTATGAAACTAAGATTAGCATTCATCATCGGTATTCTCTCGCTGGCAGCAGTCAGCGGTTTCGCTGTCGTCATAGGGAATTCCGGGGGTGGACAATACACTCCGATCGAAACGGCTGACGATAACCCCGAAGTGACCGAAAACGGCGTTTTCCGACTGCTCGCCTCAAACGACGTCGACGAGAACGAAACCAGCATCCACCCAGACATCTACAACGTCAGTGCCCGGAACCTCCAGATGCGGATGGCAGGAAACAATTCTACTCAGGCTGTCATCCGAATAGATAATACAACGTTCACAACCCACCAAGCTCGTCAATACGCCCGACTCACAGACGGCTACCGAGAACGACTCGATACTGATACGCGAATCCCCACAGAAGACTCGTGGCAAAGTGGAAGCGATGTAACGATCGAAAACACTGTCTTCATTGGGTTCGAAGGGAACCAATCCACCCCTGAACACAGTGGCGAAGATGGCGTAGTCTACGTCGAGATCGAAAGCGAACCAGGACAGCTTCCAGCGCGAAACGTAGAGGTTCTTCAAGAAGAGACAGACGACGACGAGGAGCCCGGAGACCTCTATATTTCCAACTCAGACGACATAGAAGTCTACGACGGGGAGATGAAGAATTACGAGGAGATCAACCGGCAGGCTGTCAATAATTCGTTCCTCGATACCGGACTCGACGAGAGTGTTATTCCTGCTGCGGGATACGGAAGCAACACCGCTCGATACAACACCACTAAAGCCAACATCAGCGGCAAATGGCACAGCCCAACTCCCGCAGTTAAAGACCACTACGTCGGTATCGCCCGTATCAGTGAAGGTGCAATCTACGATGACTACTGGATCGTGAATCCAGAGGGGATCAACGTTACTGCCCTTACTGATTATCGAGCGATCGTCCCCTACACTGAAAGCAGTCGGTACACGGAAAACGCGCCACAGTGCTCCTACCAGGATGGGAACCAAACCAAATACGCTACTCCTGAACGATACGAGTACTACTCAAACCCCACAGTCACGAGTGAGTTCATGGAACTCTACCACAACGGTAGCTGGTACGACGAGGGGGAGCATTCCCACGTCTTCCCAATTGAGGACCCAGCAGCCGGGAAAATCACACCGTACTCGACTACCACTATCGAATACAACCACACTTACGGTGTCGATTATCCGAGCGAGTGTTCTCAAGAAGACGAAGAAACGACCGAGACAGTTACTGTCACCAGCACGATCGATAGGAACGCAGAACATCCAATCGAGCCAGCTAAGGCAGACAGCCTGAATATCACTGCTTACGTCAAAGACACTCGGCAGGGCCAAGAGCTCTACTTCGATGTCGTTGGTAACCAGCGGCCAGAAGTGAATCCACTCGGGTCGATGCAGATTACCGCAAACGGCGGAGATGAGGTCTGGAGAGTCTACACACCGTGGGTTGTCTTCCCGCAGACACTCTATGATCGGGTCGAAACTAGACGAAAAGGGGCTAACCAATGGAACTTCACCAGCGTCAAGGTCGGAGATGGTCCACACAACCTCCACCGTGACTACATGGACGCCAACAGCTACAAGACCGCTGCACGGAGTACAATTCTGGTCAGCGAAGAAGGGATCGACCAAGCACAGACGTATGAGGGAATCAATACCGGTGACAACGTCATAAACACCAAAGGCGACATCCCGCTGTATCGAACTTGGGGTGGCAGAGTCCTCTCGACAAGCACAGGAGGCCGTCTCGAGGACTTCGAGGCCAACGGCACCGATCTCTTCGGAAACAAGGTCGAGATCGATACAAAGTTCGTCACCTACGAGACAACGGACATGGAATTGGAGATGGGCAGTGACGGCGAGGTAGCCAATGGGCAGCTCGTAGACTCTAACGGAACTGGCATCCCCAACCGCGAGATCCACATCGAGGGGGGGACGACCAACACGGTCGTTACAGACAGCAACGGAGAGTTCCAAGTGCAAGTCCACGAGAACGCGACGGGTTTCGTTGCAGAGTTCAAAGGGGACAAGCTCAGAGACAACGTCCCTACGCACTACGAGCAAGCAGATGCCCGGACATTCACCGGCAACCTCAACATAAACGTCATCTCAACGCCACTCGGATATCTGAGCAACTTCATCTCAAACCTCTACGTGGTCATCCACTGGATCGTCCTCGGGCTGTTCTTCGTCTGGTGGACGAAGTTCCGCAACGACAAGTAGGCTTGGCAGGCTCTTCTCGACCGCATTTTCTAATCCCTGCAGTGACCCACTGCAATACCCATTTTAGCACAAGAAATAACACAGCGGGAACCGTCTCAACAGATATGTCAGAGCCGGAGCGAGACGACCAAGAGGAGCGTGAGGACCAACCACGGGTGGCTGGAGACCCATTTTTTGAAGACCCAGAGCCTCCCGAAGACGATAGCGACAGTTCCTCTGATATTGAACCATTCGGTGAGGAATCAATCTTCGGTGAACATACTGACGAACAGGGGGGACAAGATACCTCGAAACCACAAAGAGAAGGCCGTAGTAGAACTCACACTGGAGACGAGGGGGACGAAGGCCATCAAGGAACTGAACGACCGCAAGAACAACGAGCCGAAGCACATCCAGTTCAAACGGATGAGCCACAGCCGGCCCCCGATGAGCGAGAACGGGACCGAGCTCAAGAACCACGGGGTGATCGAAGCGTAGCCAGCATCGACGCGACTCCCGAAGATGCAGTCCCCGATGATTACCAAGATGGCGAGGTCGGCCACATCAACCCTGATTTGCCTGGGGGAGAGGACGAAGAAGATCCCGAGGATTTCATCGAAAAAATCGAAGCCAGTCAGGAGTACATCCAGATCACGCCGGTTCGTGAAGAAGTGAACTCCGAAACAGTCACCCGCGAACTGTACGGCCTGCACCGCTACGGGACGGGCCGAAAGCTCCCGCTCGACATAGAGCTTCACATCGACAGTATCGAAGGTGTCTCCAACTTCGAATTCATCATCTACAAGCCTGAAGGGGAAGCCCAATTCAAGTTCTTCCTCGGGCCGGGGGAGCGCGGTAATGCGAACTGCGATCGCCTCGAAAGCACAACGCGCTCACAGTACCCAGAGAACTTCGAGTTCGACCGGAAACAATTCGATATAACAGACGTCTTCGAGGATATCCCCCACATGGTCCGGTACGAAGGTGTCGAAGAACGTCGGAAGGACTGGATGACGATGCTGACCCGCTTCGACACCGAGACCACCGACCGCTCACCCCTCTCGAACCTCCTCGAAACCATCATCCAAGCAGACGGAGCGGTTCTCTTCCAGATAGTGTTCGAGCCGCGTGCAGACTGGTCACCGAAAGCCCAACGGCAGAAAGGCCGACTCAAACGCGGCGTCCACACCTCTGCTGGGATGATCGCGCGGAGTGTCCTTGACGCAGTAATCGGCGTCTCTGATGAAGAGAAACGGGAACGCCACCGAGGGGATACGCCGGAGGAAGTCGGTGGGTCGATCATGGATTCGCAGGTCGACGGCCAACGCGCCGGGCAGAGTCGGATGTCACAGATCGACCTTAAGAACCCAAGCCACACCTACAACGTGTCTCTCCGAGCAGCCGCCCAGTCCCAACGAGCCGCCGAGAATCTAGTAGACTCGCTCAACCAGATGAGTGGACAGTTCTATTCTGTCGACGGGAAGTACCTCGGTGAGAACGACAACGAGTACAGACGGATGCTGAACCACGGGATCACGTACCCGAACGGTTGGGAGATGATGACCCGACGGAAGCCGATGCTCGTCTGTAACATCGAGGAGCTCGCCAGCTTCATCACGGTACCGTCGATCGACGCACTCCCGAAAGCCAGCCGTGGCGGGACTGGTGGGAAACCGAAAGCGCAGTCGGCGCTGACTTCCCCGAACGAGGAAGTCTTCCGTGAGTTCTCAGATGGGATGACCATCGGGCACGCAGTCACAGCACTACGCGACGACACCGAAAACTCTCGCGAAATCAGCGCGATCGAGAGCGTCAACGAGTGGTGGCAGGAACTCAGTAAGCGAGACGCCCTCGCACTATCCGCCGGCGACCTAACCCATCACTACATCCGCGCTGCAACGACCGGGAGCGGGAAGACGGTCGCGACACTGAACGATATGCTCACTACCCACGAGTTCCTCGAAGGTCCGACCGTCCTCATCGACCCAAAAGGGGGTGAGATGTGTAAGAACTACCTGCGGTGTCACCGCACGCTCTTCGGCGACCTCGACGACGTCGAATACATCAAGGTCCCAGAAGAGGATGGGAACATCCCAGGTATCCCGTTCTTCGACCTGCGCCCACTCACCCGTGCGGCTGGTCGTGAACGTGAAACAGCGATCCAAGACATCATCGACCACTACTTCCAGCTCCTACGATTCGTGCTTGGACGGGATACCGTCGACCAAGCATTCGTCGCGAACGAGATCCTCACCAACCTCATCAAAGCACTGTTCGACGAGGAAAACGGGTCAGACTACTTCACGATCGGCGACCTCCTGCAAGCCGCACAAGACTTCCAGCACTACGGGCGAGAAATCGAGGACGCCAAGAACGCCGACCCGAAAAAACTCCAAAGTGCGCTCCCCGACGTCGAAGACGAACAGGTGCGAAGTTTCCTGAAGTCCCACCTCGAGAAGGAAGAGCGGCAGTTCATGAACACCACGGACGCAGTCCTGAACCGGATTCGGAAGCTCAAGGAACGGGACTTCATCTGGGATATGCTGTCTTTCGAGATCCCCGAAGAGTACTGGAACGACGAGAAGGGATGGTACGACCGGACAGATGTCCCGATGCTCGACCTGAAGAACATCCTCAACAGCGACAAAGTTCTCCTGGTGGACACGGGCAACCTACGCGGGGAAAGCAGCGAAATATTCACGGTGCTGTTCCTCTCGCACCTCTGGACATCCGTGCAGTCACTCTGGACCCCGAACAACGACAACTACATCGCGAACGTCGTGATCGAAGAGTCTGCGAACGTCGCACGGAACGAGATCGTCTACAACGAACTCCTGCCGAAAGGCCGCGAGTTCAACCTCTCGCTGGGTCTCATCATGCAGTATCCCGAGCAGGTCCTCGGAGAAGACCCGCGTGGTAACCGACGAGCCTACCAAGAGATTCTGAACAACGTCAACACGAAGATTATCGGAAACATCGCGACAGACGACCTCCTCGCGAACTCACTGTTCCACGAGGACCTCGACACCGAAGAAATCAAGGACAGAATCGCTGGTCTTCGACGTGGGGAATGGGTCGTACAACTCCCGTCGACGGGCTTCCACAAGCAGAAACCAGAGATACTCACGCTCAAACCGCTCCCGATCCCACCGGGACACAGCGAGGGACCATTCGACGTCTCCGCCAAAGCAGATGCGGTCAGACAACGGAGCAGAGAACTACACTGCCTCAACAAAGACAGCGACTTCATCAAATCAGAAGCCGGAACTGACTTCGGCGGAAGTGAAGGCGATGGGGCAGACGCTGACGATGAGGTCGACGAAGATGAGATCGAAATCGAGGATGGGCAGCTGGAGACTGACCACAAGGCGTTCCTCGAACTCGTCTTCGATGCGCTAACCGATGGGGCCAAAAACTACAGCCTCAGCCAACCGATGACGCAACTCCCATTCAGCGACTCAGCCAAGGAACTCGAAGAATGGGGCTTCCTTGAGAAGATCGCTATCGGTCAGAACAAGGTCTACTACTTCCCGACAAAGGAAGCAGAGCTCATCATCGACGGTAAGACACTCTCCCCAGAAGACGGTGGAGAATTGGGTGATGAAAGTCCCGAACACCGGCTTGGAGTCCGGCTTGCAGCCACCTACTACGAACAGCAAGGCTACGATGTCGAACCATACGGCGACATCAACGGCGGGCAGAACAAGGTAGACGTGTTCGCCGATGATACGAAAGAGTCCCCCACGAAATCTCGCCAACTCATCGAAATCGAGACCAGCCCAGAGAAGAAGGGCCATGTCCTCGACGACTATGAGGCGATGAAGGAGGGATACGGAGATGCAGTCTGGGTCGTGAAGAACTACGACGAAGCAATTACGCTCCTCGAAAAGTTGAGCGAGGAAGTCGACAGTCTACCGACGGGCCACAGCGCCCAGAACATTCGGAGAGTGAGCGAACAGCTTGATGATCCGGGCATCTCGGAGATTCACACACTGAACTCGCTCCGACAAGATATCGAATAGCGCAACCACATCCGATCTCAGGACGCCCACAGACGACCTTACCCAAATATTTTCTCCAGTCTCTCTCCTCACCGGGGAAAGGAATATACTCCTCTCGTATGAACGTAGAGTTGCAGTATGCCAGAAAACACCGCTGGAGATAGCGATCCAGAAGAGGATAGTGCGACCGACCAAGATGAAGCTCAGCCAGACGGTGGAGTATCGGCTGAAGATGCGGGTTCGTTCTCGGAAGAAAGCGGCGAGTCGGAACCATCTGAGAACGAAGATGGTGGAAAACCTGATGGTCCTGACGAACTCATCGACGAGATCTCGGACTCTCTCGCCGACGAGGGCTTCGGTGTCTTCCACGGGCGAGAGTTCATCTCGATTCGTGAAAACGGGCAACTCGCACCGAACTCTACCGTCTCGAAACAGTACCTCGATGGGAAGAAGGCTGTCATCCTCGCGTACAACGAGGACACCAACGAGATCGCCATCATTCCGCTCGACACGGACTACGACCGAACCAACGTCTACTCCCTCCAGTGGAGCGACGACCGGGTCTCGATTTCCGCGAGCGGATTCCTCAAGGACAACGGCATCCAAACCGAACAGACGATTCGGTACCCGCCAGAGTGGAACGAGGACATCGGCAGCGAACAGGTTCCGGGTGGTCTCATGATCGACCTCGACCAAGACGGCGAGGTCGCGCCAGCAGCACACGACGAAGCAGACGAGGACGCTGACGAGATCAACGCCTAAGCACAACCGGACCGCAGGACTCGCAGTTCACGTTGAGCCGTCCCGAACGGCGTTTGCGCCACGCACACAGACGTCTCGCAGATCACTCGTTTTTCGAGCAAATGGAGTTCGCCGGTGCCGATAGCCACCGCTCCAGAGACGCCGCCGGTCAGAGCCCCACACCGGCTATCACGGGCCTCGCCCCCATGCCGTTCGCAGAACTTACGCAGTATCTTCTCGCAACCTTCGCAGAACCTTCCCGCTTCACCCTACGCAGACTAACACACCGGGAACTTCACGCTAAGTAGTAGGCCCGCGCAGTCTTCACTGTGAGTATGAGGCTGTTCCATCACTCCCCCTCAATCAGACCCCATCCGAGCCGGATAGACCTCCATCATATCACAATCAAGATACTAACGACGGGTCACCGAGACGCTAATTACCAGACGTGAACCGTATTCGGCCGTTTGGTATTTAGAACGGTAACTACCGGACGGCCCCCCAGTTTGGACGGTCTCTCATTAGACCGGCTAACGGGGTCGATCGTCAGTCCAGCGAAACCGTAATCACAAGACGGCGTCCGAATTCGGCCACTCTCTCATTAAACATCTAATCACGGGACGGCGGCGGGATTCGTGGGGGTGCGTCATTACGGCGATATGGGACTCTCATCAGCGACAGTCTCAAACCTAATTACAACACGGCGGCGGGATTCCACATATCTCTCATAAGATTTCTAATCACGGGATGGCAGCGGGATTCGTGGGGGTGCGTCATTACTCTTGAACCACCACCGCAGAACACCCCTAATTACCAGACGGCGTTCGGATAGCCCGAACCCCTATTACCTTATGCGTTTGAAGCTACATTTCACCTAATCACGGGACGGTAGCAGGATTCAGGGGGGTTCGTAATTAGATTCGAGGGGGCGAAATGGGCCACATACGTTCAGCCACTCACTCAGAGGCCATTAGAGGGTCTATACAGTAATCTGCTCTTGTCTAATATGACCAGCCGAATTCACACAAATAGGGTTCAAGGGAGATGAAGTTCCAGTGGGTAGTCGCGTGGCGGACGATTCAGGCGGAGCCGAGGGGCAGGCGAGGAAAGCGGGGTCAGAAAGGGAGCGGATAGAGAAGGGACTACCAGATTGGTGACACTGGAGGGAACCCTGGCGGGCGCGACAAGTGGTGGAGGTGGAGAGCGACTCGAGGCGAAGGGGCAGGAGACGACGAGGGACGAGGACGAACCGAGGATCGACGAGCGGCAAGGGCGAACAGGAGAACGACGAGGAGCGAGGACGAACAGGGGAACGACAAGCGGCGAAGACAGACCAGGAGCGAACGGCGACAGGAGCTGGGGACCGACCGGCGGCGACGAACGACTGGTGAGCGAACGGCGATAGAACCGAACAGCAACGCGAACAGCAGGGGTGGATGACTGGCGGAGTCGTAGCGACGAGGAGGGGCAGACTGGACTCGGCGAGGACGGGGAACGACTGCGGTCACGCGGCGGCGGCGAGAGACGAGGGAGGCAGGGCGCAGCGAGGTGGGGGGAATCAACGTCGCGGTGAACGGCGAGAGGGTGGGGGCAGCATCGTGTAGCGAGCGGGGAACGACGACGTCGCGAGACACGGCGGAACTGGGAGAGACTGCGGCGGCGGGACTGCAGGGGGCGGCGGCGACAGCGACAGCGACGATGAGGGTGATGGCGGCGGCGGGGAACGACGGGGGTGATGGCGAGTGCGAGAGTGCGGGTGCGGGGAGGGCGGGAGCGACAGCGAGGACGACGATGGGGGTGGGGGCGAGGACTGCGACGACAACGACACCAAGGGCGGGGGCGACAGCGAAGACGACGACGAGGGCAAGGGCGATGACGAGGGGGACAGCGACGGCGACGACGACGAGAGCGAAGGCGAGGACAGCAGGGGTGGGCCAGGAGCGATGGATGGAAGGTCGAGGACGTGGACGGCGATCGGCTACAACACGACGCGGCTCCGGGGGACAGCAGACAGCACTCGACGGGCGACAACACTCGACGACCAACTCGACGGGCAACAGCAGTCGACGGGCGACACGGTGGTCCCCCCTTCTAGGGCTCAGGAGAAGGGGGGATGGGCTCGTAGATGGTGGGGTGGGTTGGGTGGTAGTGATAGGGGGCAAAATATCTCTCACCCCCCGTTGCCGTAGGCGGGCTGTTCAGGGCGGAGCCGAGGTGTCGTTCAGGGCGGGGCCGTAGTGGTGGTCGGGGCGGGGCCGAGTGCTGGCGCGGAGGCGGGGAGTAGCCGGGGCCGGCAAACGAGGATGGTGGAGGTCGGGGTCGGCAAACAGAGTGGGGGAAGCCTCGCCTCAGCCAGCGGGGTCGTCGACCCGAGTCCCACGGCCAAGTGAGGCACGAGAAGACAGGGGTTCGACCAGGAGGGCGACCGACAGGGCGAGCAGGGGTGGGGGAGAGGGCAATCACTTAGTACGCGGAGCCAGAAGCCAGCGGGTATGGGCGAACGCATTAGCTCGTACGTTGGAGAGGACCTTGTCGATACGATCGTGGCCGTGGCAGAGCACCATGACATATCGACCAGCAAGGCCATCGAGTTGCTGCTCCGCGAGGGGGTCCGGGCACGGGAGATGCGATACCGGTACGAACAGCTGGACGCGAAGGTGGACGTGCTCATCGAGAGCCTCGGCGGGGAGCCGGTCGCGGCGGAGGCTGTCGAGGAGCGATTCGAGCGGGTCGCGGAGCGGGGACTGCCCGGCGGCGTCACTGGTGTGGACTTGACCGACAGCCCGACTCCCTACTTTCAGGCAGCAGGCAACATCCCGGATCGAGCGGACGAGGAGCAGGAAGTCCATGAAATCGTCCTGAAGGAACGCGAAGGGGTCGAGGGAGGCGACGGCGTCGAGCAGGGCGCGGACGACTGACCAGTGACGGGAGTGGAGTGAAGACGGCAGAGTGGTCGGAGTAGTGTTGAAAGCCCTCGGACCGCTCGCGCTCGCTCAGCGGGATATCCTTCCGTAGGATGATAGTGGCCCGCTGAGGCGAGTAAAGTGAACGCGAGCGGCCCTCGCCCTTTCAGTCCACCAGGGGACCGCAGGGTCGCACGCTACGGAGCGAAACAGAAGTCACGCGAATCGAACGAGACTGTTCCTTTGTACCCCTCGACCAGAGTGAAAGGGATCATCGATGAGTGCGAAACAGGACGACATGACCTTCGTGGAAACGCCGACCGACTACGACACGCACAGCCTCGAGAGCGACCACGTCATCGAACTCCATATCGGTGGTGTCGAACGGCGGCCGGCGACGACCATCGCCCAGCAGCTCTCGCTGTTCGTCGAGACGCACGACACCCATGTTCTCCTTCGGCTCCTCGACGCACTGGAGTTCGGCGTCGACGATACGGATGAGCTGGCGATCGGCGTCGGCACGCCGGCGGCAGGGCCAGCGTGTGCCCGGCCGATCGAACTCGAAGTTGAGGACATCGACTCCGAGGAAGCGGAAGCGATCGTCGAAGCGTTCGACCGGCTGGCCTCGGAACGGTTCTCCGATGCGGACGCGGCGGAGGCGTTCGGGAAGGCGGTCGTTGAGGCGACGGGTGACCAGCCACGGTCGATCGTGCGGCTGGTCAAGAACGACGGGAGCCGGGGCGAAGCCCTG
Organism: Halosimplex pelagicum; assembly: GCF_013415905.1. Classification (GTDB taxonomy): domain Archaea; phylum Halobacteriota; class Halobacteria; order Halobacteriales; family Haloarculaceae; genus Halosimplex; species Halosimplex pelagicum. The sequence continues at coordinate 2,357,917 of NZ_CP058909.1, forward strand.
GAGTGGCACACCGACACCGAGGCGGAGCTCGATACCGAGTAACGAGCCCGGCGGGAGCACCTCCCTGCCCTCGGGAGACTCGGTTGGCGTTGTTCCCCGACACCCCGCACCGCTGAAGCGGCGACTCCAACACGTCTCGTCGGTCACCTGCCGTCCGGTCCAGTCGGCGACGGACTGCCGGAGATCGTCGGCGCGGTCAGCTGGCTGGTTTCTGCCCTCCGGGTGGGAGTGGAGAGGTTCTGCATGAGCGAGCAGCCAGCCAGCGACGGCACCGGCGCGGACAGCACCGACAGCGAGCGACTTCGGCGGGAGGCCCAGCGGATGGGCGCTCCAGTCGGGACCGCGACGGCAAGCACGCACCGCGAGCGAACGGGGGCCAAGCGATGACGCTTGCGACGGGCGGGACGGACTGGGAGCACGAGCGGCGTGGCGTGCCAGCCAGCGAGGTCGATGACGTTCCAGACGACGCGACGACGTGGACGTGCCTGGAGCGCACCGACGACGACGATACCCCGACGACCATCACCGTCTACCGCGCGAGCGACGACGCCGGCTACGTCACCGTCGCCGTCGACGACGTCCTAGAAGCGGTCAAGGAGTTCGACGACATCGACGCAGCGGCGGCAGAAGCCGAGGACCTGATGGACAAGTTCGGAGTCAGCGGGTAGTGGTTTCTACCCCCCGATTCGAGCGAGGGGTTCCACCATGAGCACTACCTGCACATCCCCGAGCGCCGAGACGGACAGCACCACCAGCCCTGCACAGGAAGGTCCAAACAGCACGAATCGCAACGGCATCCTGCTCGCTCACCCGAGCAGTATCGGCTACGCAGTCGAGCTTCCACCAGTCGAAGACAATCCGCAGGCCGCCGTCGACGCCATCTACGCAAACACCCCGTTCGTCCCCCACCTGCGATCAGCAGACGAGCCGACCACCTTCGCGTCCGTGGACGAGTTCCTCCAGCAGCACCCGGAAGGTAAAGCGATGCGGCCCGTCCTCGAACAGCACTTCGACTACACCGGCTGACCAGAACCGAACCGCTGCCAATTTCTATCCCGCGATCGGGGTGACGGATGGGCGAGAACTGCAACTACTGCAGACGGCGGTCCGGCAACGAGTTCGTCTTCCCCGACGGAACGGGTGAGCCGATCGGCAAGTGGTGTAGCCATCCAACCAACGCGACTCAGACCGAACGCGAAGAGGTCAGCGTCGACGACCTCTTCTGAACGGTCACCCGACTACCGATGAACGAGACCAGCCTATGAGCACCGACGACCTCGAAACGATGTCCGTCGCAGGCCTCGGAGAAGTACCGTCTCCCCAGGCCGTACGCGAGAACAAGGACGGCCGCAAGAAGACCGTCCACATCAACGCCGACTGTCCCGTCTGTGGGATGGGGCCGTACGCGACGTTCGCGAAGTTGCGTGGGCACTTCGGGAACGAGAGCGACGACCCGGCCCACCAGCAGTACGACCTGAGCATCGACGACTTCCAGTAAAACTAACCTGATCCGCACACACCCACTACAATGATGAACGAGTTTGGCCTCGCAGTGATAGTGTTCAGCATCGTCTTCCTCCTGATCGGGGTCGCAGGAACCTACCTACGACGAATCAGCCCCGTCGACGGTCCGCTCGCCGTAGAACTGATCGGCTGGGGCTCCGGCGTCCTGATGCTCGCATGGATGGGCATCATCGAGGTAATCGAGTACGCCCTGCCCGACGAGCTCCTGTACTCGGCAGTCGGCGTGTTCCTGTTCGGCGTCGTCCTGAACGGCGTCACGCTGTACCTCTCGATCCGTGTCTGGCAGTACTACAGCCCGGCGTGGCTCATCGAAGAGGACCGCCCCAGCGAGGATGTCGTCGCCGACGCCTCTCCTGCCGAGTGACCGCGCCCGTGACCGGCGGTTTGTACCCCTCGATTTGGGTGCGAGGCACGATGTCCACCGAGAGCTCCACTCCGAATCCACTCGAATCGACCTTGACCGGATACGTCGCGCTATCCGAGGCGGCCGCGTTCCCCAGCGGCATCGGCATCGGGATGTACTCCCGCGACAGCCCCGACAGCATCCGGCGGCACCGGCCGAACAGCGTCGTCACCAACGTCGAACGCGCTCGGCAGATCGCTCGCGACTACCACGACTGGGACCTGCCGAGCGAGGACGAGATCCTCGAGCAGCGCCTTCGGGCGTGCTGACCTGACTCGTCCCCGGCTGACCCGCTGACCTTGCGGCCCTCCCACTCTCGCGTCCGGGGGACTTGCTGGCCGGCCCGCCCAACGCGGCCGCTTCTCCGACCCGCAATCGCCGGCGGCTCCCCCGGCTACGAACACTCCACTTTCGCGTTCAGCAGCGGTCCCCAACGGGGCTCACCCCCGGCAAACCGCGCCGGGGGCTGCACGCCCGTTTGGGCCGGCGCAGCAGCGCCGGCCTTTGCCCTTCGGCGTTCTGAGAACGCCTCACCCCTGACAGTTCCGGGGCTCGGGGGGACGCTCCACTTGCGGCCTGCTCGCTCAACCCGCGAGCGAGCTTGCCCTCAGTCCCAGCGGATCATCCCTCCCGCCGAAGCCGGAGGCTCCCGGTGGTCGCCTCCCCCTCCTCGCGCGGTCACCCCGCGACCGCGCTCGGCTGCGCCGGGACTCTGTTTCTGTCTCCCGCTGGGGGCGGAGGACATCGAGATGCCTGACCAGCTCGCCTACGACCCTACCGCAGTTGACATCGGCGACACCCTGAAATCCGACGACAGCAAGTACGCCATCGCGTTCGCCGTCACCGACGTCGACGCCGAAAACGAGCGCGTCCGCGTCTACTCGCCGACGATGGCCCAGACCGTCCACCGCTGGGTCGAGATGAACGAGTTCACCGTCCACATCCCGAACGAGGACATCACCACTGACGCTGACCGTGAGGACTGGCTGAACGACTCTCTCCCGCAGGGCTACCGCTTTACCGACGACGGCCGCCAAGAGCTTGACTACGTCCTGACCGACGACGGGGTTACCCAGCAGCCCGTCAACGGGTAGACCGCAGCGTCGATAGTCCTCGTCGCGCTCGCAACCACCACCACATCGCGGCCAGGGGAGGGGGTGGTATAGCGGGAGGGCTATCTGGAAGCCGCCGCTCCCGCTGCCTTTCCAGGACGGAGCCGAGAGAGGCCACCGCGTTGAAAGCCCTCGCCGCGCTCGCGGGTCCCGCTGAGCGACATATCCGGTCAACCCGCAACCGGATAGAGGTCGCTCAGCGACCGCGACCACGGCTCGCCCTTTCAGTCCACCAGGACCGCATGTGGTTTGGTGGGGCCGCCGCGCCTTCGGTCAACCGCACCGCACCGCACTCAGGCGCGGCGGGGGCGTTGACTTCGCGCCAACGCTTGTCTACCCGAAACCCCATTAAGGCCTCCACGGGGTCAAACCGCGACCCCGTGTAACCATAATGGGGTTTCGGGTGAGAGCTGCGCGTATGGCGCGAAGCGCCCCTGAAGTCGAAGTAGTTGAAAAGTGTTTGGAAGAAGAATGTGAGGAGGAGATGAAGAAGAAGAAGCGGATGGGAATTCAGAGAGAAGAAGATGATGTTGTGAAGTCGGGTGAAGTGGGTGTGTGTGAAGATGGGCATCTCAGCATAAGCGTAAGGCCGCCGAACGAGCCGTGGCCGGGTCTTGAGCGGGTAGAGTGAAGGGAAAGGCGGTCTCGCTTACGGCTCCTCCCGCCGAGGCCGGAGCCCCGAATCAGAGATTCGGGCCTCCCCCTCCCTGCGGTGCAGTTGCTCCTCGGGCTGCGCCGACAGCATCGACGGGGCGATGCCCCGTCTGCTCGTTTCGCCCGGCGTCTGTCGCCGGGCTCCGAGCAGTCTCGCGCGAGTGCGAGCCATGGTTTGGTCTCGTCTCCTTCCCCCTTACTGGTGACGCCCGACCGCCGGGCGTAACCAATAAGAGGGGAAGGGAGACGTATCCCGGCACGCATGGCTCGCACCGAAACGCGCTACGAGTGCTCGGAGCACGGGCTTCTGACTTGGGACGAAACGACCATCCGTCGACCGGTCGAAGACATCTCCACAGGGCGAGCCTGTGGAGAATGCTTCGAACCGGTCGACCCAGTCTCGGTGACCGTCAAGGAGACGGTCACGCGAGACTGAGGGGCATCGCCCCGTCTCACGTTGCCCTCCCGCCGAGGCCGGAGCCCCGAATCGAAGATTCGGGCCTCCCCCTCCCTGTGCGACGTAGTGTGCTCGGGCTGCGCCGGGAGGAGCTACTGGTCAGGAACGTCACAACTACCACTGCAGACGGTAAGTTTCTACCCACCGCGTCAACTGGAGTGTCCTACATGGTATGCTACTGCGAGCGGGCCGACGTTCCCGACGTCTCGTACTCCGCTGAACAGCTTCCGTTCTCCTCCGACGACGACATCTGGGTGATCTTCGGGAGCCGGTCGTTCACCGCGACCGACGGCTCCACCCGCGAGCAGGCCAAGCGCGTCCTTAACGAGTTCGACGACCGCGACCTGGAGCACCCGGACGCGATCGTCTCCGGCGGCGCGGACGGCGCAGACGCGGTCGCCGAAGCAGTCGCGCTCCACCTCGGTGTTCCGATGGTCGTCCTCGCCGTTAACGGCCCCAGCGACGGGACAGCCTTCCGGCGCGATCTCGCCGACGCCCCGTGGGTCGTCGACACCGTCACGAGCTACGATGGGGAGCAGGACGATCCGACGTCGGGGAAGGGGGCGTACCTAACGCGGAACTGCATGATGGCGGAGTTCGTCGGACAACACGACGGCTACGGATTCGCCATCTGGGACGGCGACTCAAACGGGACGGCCCACATGATCGACAGTTGCCGCTCCCACGGGGTAGAAACCGTCACCTGGGAGTTCTCGTCCTGACCGCCGGTATTTTCTACCTTCCGTTTCGGGTGAAGAACATGAGTCAGAGTCCTACCTGCAGTAGTCAGACCGAGTCCGACCGCCCCGACGAGTGCCCCGACTGTGGAGGCGACGTATACCGTGAGCCGATGTGCGTCCACGGTGGGCCGAACGAGACGACGAGCGGCTGGGCCTGTCACGACTGTAGCTGGTACGAACTCGACGACCCCGACAGACCAACGGGCGAACCCTCGCTAGCGGAGGATCGCGTGGACCTCGGCCGGTTCGGAACTCACAGCACTGAAGACGAAGGGTTCGACGGTGACCGGAAGCGGTTCCGACTCGAGGATGGTTGTCCGAACTGTGGTGATACGCTCGAGTTCTTCCTCCGCGTCATCCCAGCGTCGAAGGCCGTGAAGCCGAACGAGCCAAAGTACGTCGCTCAGGCCGAACAGTGCCTCGGGTCGGGTTGCCAGCACCGCGTTCCGTGACCTTACCAAGCCGTTTGGACACACCCGTTGGAACGACTTGGTAAGACACCACAGCCGGCTGTCCCCGAGCGAGACACTCCCCGGTTGAACACCTATCGCCAGCAGCAATTTCTACACCCCGATTTGGGTAGAGGTCGCCATCAATGACTTGTGACCAGTGCAACACTCAGCCGATCGGCAACGGACGCTACCAGTGTTCAGATTGCGGGAACGTCGTTCACGTTGACGAGCGTGTCCACGACAGCATGGTCAGTTCGACCAGCTCGGCTATCGACACGGGTCGTCCCCAACGGTTCTAACCGCCGATTCCGCCCCCCTTTTTGCTATCACCCGCCGACCGCAGAAACACGGCCGCAACCGCACCACTATCGATGAGTTGCCCTCCCCCGACGCCCGGAGGGGCGGACAGCCGCCGCCCACCCCTCCTCCCCTCCTCACGCGCTCAACCCGCGAGCGCGTTCGGCTGCGCCGGAGGGCATCTGTATCTGTTGGGGCCGCCGCGCCTTCGGTCAACCGCCCGCACTCAGGCGCGGCGGAACTGTCACATCGTCGTCGTCGCGCCAGCGCCCGGTCTTCCCAGAGCACCATAATGGCCTCCAACGGGGTCAAACCGCGACCCCGTGTAACCACTATGGCGCTCCGGGGTAGCGGGGCGCGTATGGCGCGACGACATCGCCACGATCCCGACATCGTTGAGTGTTCAAACGACGACTGCGAGCGTACGTTCGACCTCGCGCGACAGTCGTACTACGGCGGCGAGTGCCCGACCTGCCGGGACTGACGCGCCCGGCGCGGCTTTTCTCGTTCTGCTCAGTTACCCTCCCCCGAGGCCCGGAGGGGCGGACAGCCGCCGCCCGCCCCTCCTCCCCTCCTCACGCGCTCAACCCGCGAGCGCGTTCGGCTGCGCCGGAGGGTAACCCAGCCCCGTCGTTTCTACCCACCGATTAGGGCGAGAACCATGAGATCTACCTCATGTCGTTTTCCTCACTGTGATGAACAGGCGACATTGATCCCCGACTCCCGAATCGGCATCCCTCGGGATGTCGTCCACGACGATGTGCTCCATGAGTTCGAGTGTCCCGACGGCCACATCACTGTCCACTAACAGGTGAAAGCCCTCGCCGCGCTCGCGGGTCCCGCTGAGCGACATATCCGGTCAAACCGCGACCGGATAGGGGCCGGCTCAGCGACCGCGAGTGCGTCTCGCCCTTTCAGTCCACCAGGAACCCCAACCACACGTGAGCGAATCGAAGATTCGCGGGGTCGGACGCGGTCCACCCCGCTCGCTGCATTGTATCGCTCAGCCCGCACGGTGGGAAAATTAACACCGCGTAACAACGTCGGCTGATTTCCGGGACACTGCTCCACGCGCGTTGACTCCTGAGCCGGGTCACGATTCGCGCGGCGAATCGACCGGCTCAGGAGCCAACCCACGGGAGCCGATGTGACATTGCCCGCCGAAACCGAGTACTGCGCGGTCCCGACCCACCGGACATCGGCGGACCCTACCCGCGCTGCGAGCCCTCGCGCGGGTCCCTTCCGACGATCTCCGGCGGCTCGGAACACCGCTCGTTTACGGTTTCGACGGGCTGCCGTCACATCGGGTCGTGCTACGACCAGGTTTCCTCACTCTGCCGATCCCTTGCGCGGCGCAAACCGCACGCCGCGCACCCGGCGCGTTGGCGAGCTGGCCCACACCACGATATCAGCAGACACTACCCGCGCCCACCGGCGCGGGTCCCTTCTCCTGATATCGGGCGGGCCAGCGGCCAACCCACCGGGTCGGGACGATGCCTGCCACGTGCCCTGGCGAGCCGAGCGCCGCGAATTGCTTCGCTCGCTGCCCGCTCGCATTTCGCGCTTCGGAACAGCCGCTGAACCGGACCGGGTCACGATTTCGGGCGATTCACCCGCTCGCTCTCCGCAGCGCCCGCTCGCGGGTCCCATCACCCGAAATCGACCGGTTCAGCGGCTGTTCTCGCCGTCGGTCGTACTCGACCATAAGCAATTTTCCGCTGACCCAGCGGCACTGAACACCATCCCGATTTCACCCGCGTCAGACCTGCTCGCTGCGCTGCGCGGCCTGACGCGGGCGAAATCGAGGCGTTCAGAGACCTCGCTGGGTTGCGGAAAATCGTCGATTCGCCTAAGCCAGCGGCACTGAGCCGGGTCACGATTCGCGCGGCGAATCGACCGGCTCAGAGACCGCGCTGGCTTGACGAATCGCCGGCTCGCAGCCGACGGCTCGCGCGAAATCCCGCCCTTTGTGCGGGTCACGATTCATCTGCGTTCGTCCCACCGCGCACTGCTCCCGATTCCAGCGGACCCTACCCGCTCGCAAGCTCGCGGGTCCCTTCCACTGGAATCGGCAGTGCGCGGCGGGCTCACGTTGTGAATCGACCGCAGTCGGGCGGGTTCGCAATTCACGGCGCTCGGCGGCCAGGCCACGCGCCGGGCGTCGTTCTGGGGGTGGGGGCAGAGCCCCCAGAATCGGCAGAGCCCACAGTAATCTCTTTACACTTAAGCGGCTGCGGTTCCTGCGAATCGGCCGCCTTGCCGCCGCGACCCGGTTCACGATTTCACGAGATTCACCCGCTCGCTCAACCCGCAAGCGAGCGGGTCCCATCTCGCGAAATCGACCGGCTCTCGCCGTCAGTTCGGCCGATTCGATAACCGACGGCCTCGCGCTATTTCAAACGCGCGAGGCCGTCGTTTCGCCTACGAGACGCGACCTGACCCAGTCCACGATTTCGCGGGATTCACCCGCTCCTTCGTCGCGGGTCCCATCCCGCGAAATCGGCTGGCTCAGCTCTGCCTCTCGTGGCGAAACGGCCGCTTAAGTGTAAACCACCCCCCACACTTGTCGGATGTCAACTGCACGTTTTGGGGAGACCACTTGCCGGTTGGAACGCGCACTCGCAGGGACTGAACGCCGACCACGATACCGGCAGACACTACCCGCCTTCGGCGGGTCCCTTCTCCCGGTATCGGCGGCGTCAGCCCCGCTCGAAGCGCGTTCCCTTCCAGCTTGTGGCTCTGACCCGGTCCTCGATTCGGGGCGATTCACCCAGTCGCTGCGCGCCGTAGCGTGCTCGCTTTGTGGGTCCCATCGCCCCGAATCGGCCGGCTCAGAGGCCAAAACGCACAGTTGCTTCCAACTTTTGCGGGGGGTTGAGATCATAGAGGGGGGTGACCCCAGTCGGGTCGTGCAGGCCGGTCGCGGGCGGTTGACCGGTTGCATCGAACCGCGCGTTGGTGCGTTTCGCACCGCACGTTGGTTTTTACGCCTCGATTGGGAGTGGAGTGTTCGTATCTATGACGCGAAACATCGACGTTACGGAAACTGGCTCGTACGGAATTCAAGATAATGACGTCAACGTGGACGGTGTCTGGAGCAATCAGGAAACTGGACGGACGCCGATGAGCGGCGGTGTGACGGTCGGGACCGAGGTTGCGACGACGGCGTTCAAGGACGCGCACGAGGCGGAAGGCGGGATGGTCGTGGGCGACGTGGGCGTCGAAGCGCAGGTCAGTCGGCGTGAATCCCGACGTGCGCCTCGGGGATTCGATGACCCGGAACTAAACGAAGAAGCGTACACGCTCGCGACTCAGGAACGCATCGAGGGCGAAGCCGAGGCCGACCGTCGCTCGGACGCGCTCGCTGAACGGTTCAAGAGCGTTCGTGAGTCGTCTGAAGAGGAGGACGAAGACGCAAACATCCTGAGCCGGGCCGAGCGATGCAGGGAGGAAGTCACGTCTGGAACGCATTACCAAGAGACGACGAGCGAAGAAGCGCCGGACGTCGAGACCGGGCCTGAGAACCCGTTCGAGGAACTGACGCAGGAGCAGTTGGCTCAGGTCAATCAACAAGCAGACCGGCTGAACGACGAGTTCACGGTCGGCACGGCGCTCGGGCGCGCTTCCTTCGCCAAACTCCTCGCTCGTCGAGTCGCGAAAGGGAGTTCGGTCCTCGATGCCACGCTCGCCGTGAAGGAGCACGTTCAGAAGTTCCCCGACGTCATCCAGCCGATTGCGGAAATCGACCCGTTCGACCAGTACCAGACGACGGTTCGCGGCACCATCGACGTCCTCTGGAAGCCGAAAGGCAGTGGCCAGCGGCAGGTTGGGCTGATTTCGGACGATACGAACGAACCCGTCAAAATCACCATCTGGCAGAAGTCGGGCGACAAACCGCTGCTCCGAGAGGGGGACGTCGTCGAGGTAAACCGGGCGAAGGTCAACGCCTATCAGCGCGACGGTGAGTGGGAGACGACGCTCGCGGTGGACGCCGAATGTGAGATTCATCACATCGAACACGGAGATGGCGACCGTCCCCGGATGGGCAAGTCGAGCGATGAGCACAAGCCCCCCGCGTGGCGCGCAGATTCGGACACTCACGCCTGGCTGACTCAGTCGGACCTTCCGAAAGGCGACGTGGACGGTGACATCAGCGACGAGAAGGTGGACGCCATCAACGCCTGGATTCGTGGGGAAATCACCGAGGACGAAATCGAGGACTACACTGAATCGCTCCGCGAGGAGTAGTCGGGCCGGTCGCGGCTCTCTCTTTTTCCCCATATGCGCGTCAGCCCCTCCCGCCGAGGCCGGAGGCTCCCGATGGTCGCCTCCCCCTCCTCACGCGCTCAACCCGCAAGCGCGTTCGGCTGCGCCGGGAGGATCTCTATATCTATGGAGGACCGAAACTCACGAACTCTGGCCGGATCGACAGCGGCGAGAGTTTGTAGCCCTCGATTTGGGTAGAGGGTACTTATGAAAGGCGCAGGCTCCGCCCCGACGACGCAGATTCGCACGCTCGAACGCACCGACATCAGCGAGCTCGTGCCGGCTCGCCTCGAAGATCTCGACTACTCCGTCTACGATCAGCTGACCGATTTCCAGCATCGCGGGTCCCGCTGTGAGGTCGACCGGATGATCTCGCATCTCGGCGCGGCCATCGAGAACGAGGCGGTGATGCGTGGCGAAGAGTCCACACCTGTCACCTTCCACGAGTTCGAGGCCGTCGAGATCGTCCTCGACGCACTCCAGAGCAAGTACCCCGCGTGGTTCGGCGACAACGAGGCGCTCGCCGACCTGGAGAAGCCAGTCTCCGACAACCACCTCTCGACGTCGGACCTCAAAGAGGCCTACTTCGGTGAGCAGATCAACCCGGAGACTTCGAGCGTCGGCGGCGATGACTGGACTGACCAGAAGCGCGTCATCATCCCGCTGCTGGCGATCGTCCTCTCCCGCGTTCGTGAGCAACTCCAGAAAGACTCCGAAGCGTCGACGAACGCCGCCCAGCAGACCATCAAGCGCACGATTCTCCGTGAAGCCTACGAGCACGACCTCGACGAGACGGAAATCGGCGTAGCCGTCGATGCCGCGCTCCAGTCGCTCGACGAGCTGTAGACGGGCGGGTGGGCCACAGCGCCGCTCGATGTTTCGCGTTCAGCAGCGGTCCCCAACAGGGTTCACCCCCGGCAAACCACGCCGGGGGCTGCACACCCGTTTGGGTCGCCACGCAGTGGCGACCTTCACCCCTCGGCGTTCTGAGAACGCCTCGCCCCTGACAGTTCCGGGGTTCGGGGGGACGCTCCACTTGCGGCCTGCACGCTCGCTCAACCCGCAAGCGAGCGAGCTTGCCCTCAGTCCCTGCGGATCATCCCTCCCGCCGAAGCCGGAGTCCGACGGACGTAGTTGCGACGGCCTCCCCCTCCTCACGCGCTCACCCCGCGAGCGCGTTCGGCTGCGCCGAAGCAACCTCTATTTTGCCCAGTCAGTATCCGACCCATCTCTTCCCGCCTTCCCGATAGCAAGTTTCTACCCTTCGATTTGGGCAGAATGGAATTCAACAAATTCCTGAAGCGAGAACTGAATCGGATAGACGAGCAGCCCGACGACATCATCAAAGCAACCGCACTTCAAGCCGAACGAGTCCTCAAGATTCTGCGTGGTTCGGAACCGACTCGGCAAGAACAGCGAGCGATTCTCGAGTTCCTGAATGGCGCGGATCGAACCTCACCCCAACACGACCCAGCCGCTACGGTCGTCAGCACGACAGCGTAGACGTGGTTTTTATTCCTCGGTTTGAGTGGAAGAAGAGTTGCTATGAACGATCCTGAGCCTTCCCAGCCCGCGAGAGCACAGACCTCGTCGGGGGTCGGAGCAGTTCCCGATGTTCCGCTGGCGGGAGCGCAGCACGATATTTTTAGCCCTCGGTTGGGGCGAAGGGAGGCTTACACAGAGCAGTCGGTCGCGATGAATCGTACTCGAAACAACCGATAACGACCCTTTCCAGACAACGATGTCCGCAACTAACGACACCAACGCTAGCACCGACTCCAACCAGACCGTCGCCGTCATCCCCACCGGCATCACCGGTAATCCGTACTACATCCGCGACGTGGCGCAGTTCGTCGCGATGGTCGAAGCCGAACTCGAAAACCTCTCAGCGGCCACTGGCCCCATCAGCGATATCGTCATCCGTGGGAGCTACCAGCTGGCCAAAGTCGTCGAAGAGAACCTCGACACCGACCTCGATGTCGAATCGCACTCGATGGACTTCCGCACGTTCCTCGACGACGAGGGTGAGGACGAGTTCGACATCCCCAGCGTGATCGGCGACGGGCAGCCGGTCGTCAAGCACATCGAAGCAGTCCACGGCAGTGAGGTCGCCGCCGAGTTCGACCTCAACGAGTCCGACGATCGTCGTGAGTACGTGGACGGCGATGTCCTCTCCCGAATCGAAGACGAGGAAGAAGACGGCCAATCGCGAATCGGCCGGGCGAAGGCGAAATCCAAGGGGAAAGCGACCGAACAACTCCTCAACGACTACTTCGACTGGGCGGCGACGGCCGACCACGTCGTCATCCTCGAAGACGGAACGGACACCTACGAAGACGCTGCCACGGACGTTCGTGGCGACAACAACTGGGTCAAGTACGCGACGGCCTGCGACGGGCAGGTTCGCTCGATTCGGATGAGCGGCGGCGAGGACGGCGTGCTGAACTGGACGCACGCGATGCTCGTTCGCGACCAGCTCGAGGCCGACGATCTCTCCGACAGTCAGGTCGCGCGGCTGAACGAGACGCTGGACGAGGACCAGCTCGAGAACCACGGCGTCCCGGTTCAGTCAGACGACTCCAGCGACGAGGAGCGGCGTGTCCAAGCAGAAGCCCAGGCCGTCGCCGGCGAAGCCGCAGCGCCCGCCGACGACTGAGCGCCGAACACGCCCCCTTTTTGCTGCTGGATGCTGCTCGACGGGCGGGGGCCAACCGACCGCCCGGCAGTCGGCTCAGCGTCCCTCCCCCGAAGCCCGGAGGGGCGGACAGCCGCCGCCCGCCCCTCCTCCCCTCCTCGCGCGGTCAAACCGCAACCGCGCTCGGCTGCGCCGGAGGGAACTCTGTTCTGTTAGGCCGAGCGCAAACACCCTCTCTGACAGCGTCCCACGTTCGTTTTTATACCCCATCTGGGGTGGAGGGTTTTCACATGAGCGAACCTGAAGCAACAGAGCAGACGTCGAGCACGCAAGAAGCACCGCGAATCGGGTCACCAAACCTGACGAACACGCACGAGCCGGAATCCGAAGTCAAGCCAATCGAGGCTGCAGAAGACGATTCAGATCCGACGTTCCGCGCTGTCTACACTGGTTTCGATGACGACCTCGAAGTCGAACTGGTCAAGCGCGTTCCGGCGACCAAAAGCGAGCACCAGTTCGGGCACGCGATCATCGACCGGCCCGAGTGGGACGAGTCGAAGAAGGCGCTTCTGCAGAACGTTCGCGTCGATGTGCTCAACGAGGATACCGAGGCCGAACTGGAGGTGGAGATCGATGGGTAGCTGGCCGCACTGTCCGAACGGCTGCGGGCCGCTCGAAGCGTCGGGTAACTGTCCGGCGTGCGGATACACGAACGCACAGACGCTGAACGACGATCAACCGAAGTTCACGATCAACGGAGGTCACCAATGAGCGAACACACCGACTCACAAGCAGAGCCGAACGTCGAACCCACCTACCACGTTCTCGACGATCGTGCGGAAGACCCAGACGCCTTCGCCCACGACCCGTCGGCGGAAGCGAACCACGTTCAACAGTCGATGAGCGAGCGATGGGGTGGTGAGTGGTGAACCGATTGACCGGGTACGTCCTGTCGGCGTGCCTGTTCCTCCTGGCGTTCATCCTGACCGGTTCGATGCTCGGTTCGTTCCTAACGTAGTGCCGGTCCATAGTTCACGCTGGAGTTGAGGAGAGTTGCGTAGTGTGGTTTATAAACCTCGATTGGAGTGGAGGGATTCTCCCGTGAAGCGTCCAACCCGCGTTCGTCCGCTGCCCCTCGCACCAGCTGGTGTGGGTGCTGGACATCTCAGTGGTGCCAGCGCAAGCGCCGCAGGGATGTTTCTGTCCCCCGGTCGGGGTGGAGGGCGCGTGGAGATGGAGCGACACGGCGAGCAGCAGCCCATCCATTCGTCCCAGATCGAGGGTGGTAAGCAGGCTGCCGCAGGGCAGTTTGTGTTCCTCGTTAGGAGTGAAGGGATGTTCCGAGAAGAGCAGGCAAGCGAGTCATCTTCAGTCCAGAGCGGACTGGAGGCACTGGCCTCCTGCGAAATCCCGGTTGAGAAGCGCGACTCGGGGGGTTTGTATCCCTCGAGTTGGGTGAAGGGAATCTCGGAGATGACGTGGCGTGTCGTGAGTTCTACGTCGACGTCCCTTCGGCAGTTCGCAGTTCGCGGTAAACACAGTGATCAACGATGTCTGCCACTAGCGACACTCAGAGTAGCACCGATTCCGACCTCAACGTTCTCGTCGCGGCTCTCGGCCTCGCCGGGAACGAGCGGTACGTCAAGAACCCCGAAGCCCTGGCTGACAAGGCCGAGGGCGCGATTCAGTCCATCGCCGGCATGAACGGCCGGCGCGTGGACAACGTCGTCGTTCGCGAGAACTTCGCTCTCGAACAGGAGCTCGAAGATCGCCTGGACGAGGACGCGCTCCCGGACGTCCAGTACTACGGGATCGACTTCCGCCGTGTTCTGGACGACGCCCCGGAGACCTACGACGACGGCAACCGAGAGACGCAAGGCGTGATGCTCACGGCTGAGCAGAAGGCCGGCGAGGACGAAGACGCTTCGGACTACACGGACGACGAGCCGATCGCGAAGCTCGTCATGGAACACGTCGATCTCAACGAGGAGGTCGAAGTCGAGGTGTACGACCAGGATGCGGGCGAGATGGTCGAAACGACGCGCTCGCTTCGGGAGCACATGACGGATGCGCTGGAGACGGTGGACGACGACTTCGATGCCAGCGAGGACGAGTTCTCGGTCGCCGAGCACTTCGACCTCCGTATCCGCGAGCACCGAGAAGCCATCCCGATGGGCGAGGTCGACCAGTCGCGAATCAACCGTGCGAAGGCCCGCTCCCGCGCGAAGACGGACGAGCGCCTCTACAACGACTGGTTCGACAACGTCCCGACCGTGGACGCGGCGGTCTTCCTCCACGACGGCTCCGACCGAGGGATGGCCGCAGTCGAGGCCGCGCGTGGCCAGAACCCCTGGGTCAAGTACCCGTCCTCCTGCAACGGCACCGTCCTCGAAGTCTCCTGCAATCAGGACGAAGACCAGATCATCGACTGGGCGCGGTACCTCCTCGAGACGGACGAGATCGACGCCAGCGAACTGACCGACGAGCAGGAAGAGGAGCTGCGCGAGATGCACTCCGACGACGATCTGGAGTTCATGGGCCTCGACGTCGAGAGCAGCGAAGCCGAAGCTCCCGAGCCCCCGGCGGCCAACGCGGACGCCGGCCAGCCTGCGAGTGCCGACTGAGGCGTTCGACGCAGCCACGCATCCGGTAGCCTAATCTGGCTTCCGTAACCCCCGACACTCCACTCATCACTCGCTGTGGGTTCGTTTTTCATACCCGACACAGCATACTCGGTTCACGTAGTTTCCTTCCCATACGTGGCATCCATTCAGCGTTCACACCAACGGCGAGCAACACAGAAGCCAGCTCACCAAATGCGAGGTATCAACAATGGGCGAACAACCTCCGGTCCACGGTATCCACGATGTCGACCGGCACACCGATCTCGAAACAGAAGGCCGGTCGGTCACGCTATTCTACGACCCGGAAGCGCCGGACGACGCCTTACTTCAGGGCGATGTCCTGCAACGGCAAGGGCCGTCGATCGACGCAGGGCCTGCCGGACCATCGATTCGATAACGATGTTCGCCAGTCTCCTTAGCGGAGTACGAGTGCTTAACGCCAAGCCCAGCCCGACCGCTGGCTCGTTCGGTGGCCAGCGGTCGCCGGCGAAGTCCCTGTTCGGGGTCACGAAGACCATGCACCGGAAGAAAACGAGTAAGCCATCAAGAACAGCAGATGGAGGCCCGGTGGCACCGGCCAGCGCCGAAAACCCGGTGCCGACGGCTACCGTCCGGTGCCGGGTGCCGGATGCCTCCGACCGAGGCCAAGTCAGAAGCCGGCAACGTGTTCCTGGCTCGATCGACCTCTTCGTACAGTTGGCGGGTGCATCAACTATCTACGGTAGAAGACCAGAGCCTCAGACCCTGATGAGAAGCAGGTGCCGACAACAGCCCTCTGGGAGTCCAAGAGCGGCTGGGCCAGCCAGCGGAAGGGGGTTCAACCGGTGCCCGTTCGTTCAAAACTTGGGGGGTCGCCAACGACAGACTCAGCGAAGGGGAGTGCAACGCGGCCACCCGGCCTGTACGCCGTTCGACGAATACCGTAGTGCAGAAGGTGCCGAAGCGGACCCGGTGCCCTCAACGGCCACCGACCCGGCTCCGATGCACTCGGCGAGCGTGAGGTCAAGCCGCAGCGACCAGCGTCAGGTGCCGGTTCGGACTACTCACGGCCAAGTCTGGCAATCGCTCCTGGCAAACAGCAGCCGGGTGCCCGGTGCCCACAACAGCCAACGGGATCAGGGTGCCGACAACAGCCCGGTGCCGGTACAGACCGTTCGATCGCCACTCTTGGAACAGTGCCCACGATGGCCCGGTGCCGGTAGCCGGTTGACAGGTTCAGGGCCTGACCAGAAGTTAGCTACGTTCATCGGGCCGCAGCGAAGACAGGCACCCTCCGACGTAGCCGAGGCGTGTCGCTGGCCTGCGTGTGGCGAAGGCCGCTTCGAGGCTGGGGTTCATGCTGGGTGCCCTTTCGAGGTGCCGACAACAGCCCCCAAGCGGGGTGCCAGTAGCTGCCTACAGTCCGGGTGCCCTTTTCTGCCCGGTGCCCTTGATCGTCAGATGCCTCGGTGCCGTCAGACACCGCCTATCTCGGTGCCCCTCGCTACCCACTTTCTCGGTGCCCTCAGCGGCCTGTATCTCCGGTGCCGGTAGCCACCCAAGTACGCCATCAGCGGCCCCCATCCGTCGAAGCGGCTCAGATGTCTCCTCAGTGAGCTCGATGCGGCGGTTCCCTATACCGGCCTACGCTCCAACTGATCATTCAGTTCTACAAAGACTGGCTGAACAGGTGCCGTGTACGCCCTCCAAACCCGGTGCCCTTAACCACCCGACTCTCCGGTGCCCCTAACCACCCCACATCAGGTGCCCTTCACTGCCCAATTACTGGGTGCCCGCTGCTACCCTCGTATCTGGTGCCCTCAACTGCCCTAGTTCCGGGTGCCCTTCGCTGCCCACTTTCCCGGTGCCCTTCGCTGCCCACTTTCCCGGTGCCCTTCGCTGCTCACTTTCCCGGTGCCCCCACTCACCCGGTGCCCGGAGCCACCGTTATCGGCCGTTAGTGGGGTTTATAGTCTCCGATCGGAGTGAGAGTATGAATACGTACTACTGCATCCTTGAGTTCGAGTCAGAGGTGTCGTTGTTCCTCGGGAAGCTTCCGCTTGTAGACGCCGAAGACGGCGTGGCGCTCGACAAGTACGACGGGCCGGAACCCATCGCGACGGACGGCACCGTTCCGCGACCGTGGGGGGCAGACGACGAATCCAGCGTCCCTCTCCCGGATACAGTAGACTCGACCGACCCATTCCAGGTCGCGCCAACGGCCAGCTTCTATCAGCGTCCATATGGGGCGCTGTCTGATGTCCTTGATGACCAGCCCGAAGCAGTCCACGTCTTCACGACCGATACCGACGACGAAACCGCGCTCTCCGACGCGAACGGCGTCGAATACTACGAGAACGTGACTGGCGAGCGGGCTGGCGGGGACATCCAAACAATCGAGCGGGGCTACGAGTGGGACGAGACCGCCGTCAACACAGGCGCGACCCCCACTGATGTCAAGTTCAGTACCGCCACACACCTCGTCGGGTTCGTCGATGGGCAGGATATGCACGACCCGTACACACACCTCGGGGTGGCCAAAACCGATTCTGCGATTCAGGCGTTCTACGATGTGCTCACCGCGCTGGACGGAACACCGCTCTGGACGCCGGAAGCGTACACGGTAGACGAGCACCAGACGTTCGAGGCGTCAGCCGTCCTCAACCCCGACTACAAATACCCCTCCGAAGCGTAAAAAAACACGATTCCGTAAATATGACCGAAAACAAGCTTGCAGATCACTCGGATGAATGGCAGTTTGGATCAGGCGACCCTCCAACGCTTCACCGCTCGGATGTTGACGAAGATATTCCCAGCTATAGCGGTGAACCGTTCGACATCGTTATTGAGGTTCGAGACTCTTCTGCTGCGGTCATCAGTCCCAAAGTCGATAGGAGTGGTTGGCGCGCTTTACATAAAGGCCTCCAGATCGAGCTCTCATCCCGTGGTTCTCGCATCGAATGTGCAGTTGAACTCATCGACTTTTTCAACAAACACCTATCGAAAACCGGCCCAGAATTCATACAGGACCATCCCCCTTCAGACATTATTGGCGTCCTCTCTCTTGTTCGAGATCTCCCCGAGGAACTACAGACTCAGGCCAATTCTCTCCACAAACAGTACGAAAAGAATAGAGACAAAGACATCCACGACCACACTGCTTCAGCGGCAGCTGCAGTTTACCTCGTCGAACAACTGAACGGCATTGCATCCTCGTACTCTGATTTCCGATATCACGACTCCTTTACAGACATTACAGGCATCTCCATCTACCCCAAAATGGTCAGGAACCGAACAAAGGATTTCCAGAAGTTCCTTCCTATCGATGTCACCACACTCACAGACCCGTCGAAAGAAGTGGAGAAAGCTAGTGAGTCATTAGGCCTCACTGCTGATGAGAAAGAGCTCGCGATGCGCCTTGCAGTTCACCATACAGAGTACGACCCACAGGCTTCGGGTTACAAGCCCGGTGTTATCGCTGGTGCAGCAGTCTACAATGCCAGCCAGTACTACGGCTCTGATTACACACAGAACGATATCGCGTCCACTCTCGATATTTCGACAAGCGCACTCAGGGAAAAGTACGAAAACCAGTGGGAGCTACTCTCCAAGCATCTTGATTCGTTCCCGCCTTAGAGTGACGCTGGAAGCCTCCTCTCCCGGTCGTTTTTGCACGCGCCCCTCCCACCGGAGCCGGAGGTTCCCGGTGGTCACCTCCCCCTCCTCACGCGCTCAACCCGCGAGCGCGTTCGGCTGCGCCGGTCGGATGAACATCTGACACCAAAACCATACTTCGGCGATTAGCCTTCAGTTCGTCCACAATCTCAGACGGGCAGGAGGCTGATGAACCGTGGAACCGACACGAACCAGACGACAGAAACGAGGAACGCGCCGAAAAGCCCCAAGAACACACCTTTCGCAGCAAGCATCCAAGCACCACGCCGGCTCACGGACCCCAGCTGGATACAGTCAAACCTCGCCCCGTCATACTGCTGCTGGACTTTCCCCAGAACCGTCGTCTTGTCACCGGGTTCCAGACGGCGCTCTTGCACTCTCAGATCGCGGCTCGTCATCTGGACCGTCTCATACGGCTCCCCATCGTCTCGGGTTAGCAGTGTCCGCATTCGCTCGGAAACCACCTCCCGATCGGCTGGGGTGTCGTACGTCTCTTCGGCAGTTGGGCTAACCCCGCTGTCGCCTAACTTACCTGCCGAGACTTCGATCTCGCCGGTACCGTCCGTTAGCATAAAGTCCGACTTCCCCACCTGTTTCGTGACCGTTCGCCACCGTGGGCTATTCCACTCGGAGAAGTACTTCACCGTCGTCCTGTGAGCAATGCACTCTGTTCCCGAGCAGGGCGCGGTTGCCGTGAATCTTCCCTTCTTTACGACCCCGGCAAGCTTGACGATTCCACTTGCGTTGCCCTGAAGCACCGACCGCACATCCATCTCTGGGGCGTCCCCTATCATAGCGATCTGCCCGAAGATCCTCGCTGCTTCGACGAGGCAGAAGACGCCACAGATCCCGAGCGCCAAACCGAAGCCTATCCCCCAGAGCGCCTCAAGCCAAGCCATACACTAAAATCACGCCCCCCGGTACTAAAACGCACCTCCACCAGCGCCAGGGGAAGACCACACGAACAACTACAGTGGGGCGGTTTCTACCCTCCGGTGAAGTGGAGAGGTTAGTATGCCAGAGCAAGATACCAAGAACGTCGCACTGTACGTCGCGTGCCCCGGCTGTGTGTCCTTCTCAGCCGTCGAATCCAGAGACGGAGGGCGTTCGATCGCCAAGTCACATAACGGCTCGCACGACGACGATATCGCGACGACGATCAACGTTCGCGATGAATCCGAACTACGCGAGTTCGTCCAGGAGGTGAAAGAACACGCGCCGGGCGATGAATACCAGAACTTCGTTCGCCGACTCTCGAAAGGCAACAGCGCGTTCTTCTGTTCAGCACGAATGTTCCGCGAGGTCGTCCCAGATGAAGATCGATTCATCTAGTCGAAAGCGGCTAATCTAAATACTATACTCCCAAAGCACGGGGCAAATGGCGAGCATCATACTACCAACGACGGAGTGGACATCTTCTTGTGATGACCTGCTTGAACAGGTCAAGCCCGAGGACGAGTTCATCATCGTCTGCGATCACGAGACCGATCCCGTCGTCGACGAAGTTCCCGACGACAGCGTTCGAATCGAGACCGCTGGTGAACCCGAGAGCTGTTCCGGGAAAGCCAACGCCGTGGCAGCTGGGCTCGAAGCGTCGGAAGACGAGATCATCATCTGTACCGACGGCGACTTCGACCGGGAAGCTGACTGGCGTGATCGGATGGTCGACAACGTTGAGGAACACGGTGCAGCGTCGACAATTCCATTTTTCCAGATCAAGAGTTTCGTCGGCTTCCTACTCGACGCTCCCGTCCTCCTGTTCGGGCTAAGCATCTTTCTGACAGGAACGCCCATCTGGGGCGGCGCACTCGGATTCAAGCGGAGCGACGTCGATATCGAGACGATGAACGCCGATCTTCGCCAGACTGTCGCCGACGACCTTCTGATGGGACACTACATCGACGACGTGTATTTCGATACCAGCCTCACAACCGCCGTCCCAACCGATGGTTCGCCAGACAGCTACCTCAACCGAGGTATCCGGTTCATGCGGGGGATATGGTACTACTCACCGATGGACATCATCGCTGTCCTGGTGACAAACGCCATCTTCCTTGTGGTCACCGTCCTGAACCCCCTCGTGTCTATCGTCGGAACGACCGCCATCTCGGGGCTCGCGTACTGGTACCTCGGCTATCGGCGCTGGACGTTCCTGTTGGCCTTCCCCGGCTTCTTCGCGTCGATCGTGATGACGCTGTACGGGCTTGCCCACAAGGAGTTTACGTGGCACGGCCGCCGCTACCGCTGGGAAAGCAAGTTCGACGTAGAAGTCTTCAACGACCGGTAACTGCGTAGTTGCTGGCGCTCCTGACCGTTCTGCCGCTGTTTTTATTCCTCGTTTCGGGTGGAGGATAGCATACTTAGACCGTGAGTGAGGATCGCTTCCTGTCCCGTCCAGTCCGCAGCGGCGTATCGGCATCCGAGTAACCCCTCACAGTTCGACATACGTGATACGTAGATCCATTACCCAAGACCATGATCGAAAGTCAACCATACTCCAGCGCAAGCACGGGCCTCCATCCGTTTGACCCGTGGGACCAGTACGAGTTTAGCATCGAAATCGACGCGGAAGGCTACAAGGAGACACACGAGATGCGAAATCTCCTGTTCGCCTCCCGTACCTACACCGACGTCGAAGATATCGACGCAGTGTACCCCTTCAACTTCGACCTCGCTACGGTCATCGACCGCGTGCTAAACATGCGCGTCGTCGACCCAGAAACCGGCGAACAACTCGACGACGACGGTGTTGAAATCACGGTCGTCTTCAAGAGTGGGCCGGCGGGTCGCTACACGCCAATCGACGTCCTCATCAGCGGGTCGTCGATCGATGACTTCGACGTTGATGGTGGGTTCTGGCGAATCGATAGCCGTCTCGCCCAGCTCATCAAGACGCAGACTCCTGGCCTCACCCACGAACAGGTCGCTTACGAGGGGCAAGAGCGTAACGCCTTCCATCACCCTGCCGTGGACATCGCTTCGGAATAGCCATGATCCCAGATAGGCTCACACATCGACAGCACGAAGACGAGACCGCGCTCGAACGCGAACAGCATACCGACCACCCCGTTCTCGCGTCCTACACGATCGCGGCGTGTTCTCGCGACGACTGTCGGTACTACGAACTTCGCGACTACGCAGTCAACCACGATGTCGAACTCTCGTTCGACCTCGGCACCCGGCTCGATACCCTCACCGAAAAAATCGACCTGCCGGTTATCCACACGTACCATACTGCCGGCGGACACCACCAGGGCAAGAAGGCGTTCCAGACGCGAACAGAAGCCGACGCCTACATCTTCGGGTCCTACGGCGGGACTGGAAACCGGAACGCGACCGGGCATACAATTCGGAAGACATACAGCCGGACCAACGGGACACACTCCCAGACTGCCCGACGGAAGGATTACCCGATGGTCTGCGCGATCATCGACACCTACCAAGACAAACCAGTCTACTCGAACCTCGTCCCCCGGCGTGGGAATGTCCCCGAGTCCGCCCCACACTGGCAGAAGAGCGTCGAGCAGAAGGTGGAGTATCACCTGAATCCGCCGGAGCATATCGTTTCCAGCAAGCTCCGAGAAGACGACGAGTTTGCACGAACACCGGACGACTACGACGGGGACGCTCTGACGTGGCACGTCGAGCAGGTCGCTCACTGGAAAGTCCAGATTCAGACGCCAGCAACGTTCCTCAACAGCGATGAACTCCAGATCGCAGCCGAGCACACCGATGGATAGACGGGTCTACACCGGCTGGAACTGTCACCGCCGATTAATTCAGCGCAGTAACTTCTCTTTCTACTAGTAGAATCGGCTTTCTAGCGCGAGTTATTGAAGCCCCCAGTTTGCGGAACTCCTTTAATATCACATAATCGATTAGACTGTTCAATCACTGGAAAGTTAACACATATACTTTTTAATCATGGAACCCATCTATAGTTCTAGGATGGATATACTACAGGCAATTATCAGTCTGATTTACCTTTTTGCCCTGTTCATCCTCGTCGGTATGGGCTACCTCACATACCAGAGACAGGATACAGGGACTATGAACTCTCTCTTCTACCTGACGATAGCGGGATTCTCCTTCATCGGTTCGTCGTTCCTCGTCATCGCGTCTTCCTCACCAGAGTTGATGCAAGCTGGGCTCTTCCTCTTAGCACCCTCGCACTGGTTCCTTGGACTTGCATTCGCGCTGTTCACTCTCCACTTCACTGGATACTACCACCGTGTCGGCGATCGCGTCATCAAACTCGTCTACGGCATCTACCTCTTTCTCATCCTCGTCTCCATCACCAACCCGTTCCACCACCTCATCATCGTGGGCTATGGCGTCTCGACGGACCCCTTCCCTTATGCCTATGCCCTCGCCAATTTCGGCCTCCCAGCCTTCCTTGCGATCGGTTACGCCACGAACTTCGCCATCGCCATCACCTTCATCGTCGCGATGGTCAACTCCAGTCGTGTTACCCGCAACCAACTCCTCGCCCTCAGCATCATCGCTGGGGGGACGTCGTTCATCCACTTCGCGGAATACATCTTCTACGAACCGACCTTTGCCGCTGGCCCCTTCGGATTCAGCGCCGTCTTCATCATCGCCGGCTTCGGGTACCTCGTCCTCTATAAGGACTTACTCACGCTTGACCCCATCTCCCGGACAGATATCGTCTCCTCGGTGGCTCAACCGATCATCATCATGGACTCAACCGGCAGCGTCATCGACTACAATGCCGCCGCACGGGATCTCTTCCCTGATGTCGAAAATAGCTTCGGCGAGAAAATCGAAGACATCAATCCAAGTTTCGTGAAGTCGATCGACCGCGAATCACGTGCTCGAACCTACGCTAACGAGATCACGACCACGACTCCCGAGGGCGAATACAGAGTATACCAACTCTCTGCCCAACGAATAGCGAAAGGTGACCGGCTCTACGGGACCACCATCGTCCTGAACGACATCACTGACCTGAAAATGTACGCTCAGGACCTCGAACAGCAGACCGACCAGCTCGAAGACTTCACCAGTTTCGTGAGTCACGACCTACGGAACCCGATCGCCACCTCCCGCCAGTACATTGGGATGCTCGAAGGCAAGGACGAGAAAGAGCACCGGTACATCAACGATATCGACGACGCGCTCGACCGGATGGACACGATGATCGAGAACCTGCTCACCCTCACCCGTGAAGGACAAGCCATCGAGGAACGCAACACGGTCAACCTCCCAGACACGATCAACTATGCGTGGCGGATCAGCGATACGCAGAACGCAACTCTCGAATCACACGGTCTTGCAGACACAACCGTCTACGCCGACAAAAATCGGCTCTACACGCTATTCGAGAACCTGTTCCGTAACGCTGCTGAACATGCTGGTCCAGATTCTCACATCATTGTCGGCGTTGTCCCTGAAGAGGGCGAAATCTACATCGCAGATGACGGGCCTGGACTCCCCGATAGCATCGACATCTTCCAGAAGGGAGCAACGACCTCACCAGACGGAACCGGTCTTGGACTCGCCATCGTCGAGCGGATCGTGGAGGCGCACGGATGGAACATCAAAGCGAGCGAGTTCGAGGAAACTGGCGGTGCTAAATTCACAATTAGTGGCATCGACTCTCTCCGAACGCAACACCCGGATGGAAACCCCGAGCACCAGCAGACCGTCAAGAGCTGACCCACAAGGACTTCAGCGAGTGATCCTTCGGGCTGGTTTTTCGCCCTCGGTTTGAGTAGAAGGTGTTCCTATGAGTACCGACCCCCAGCCCGTAGCAGAACCAACACTGAGTCGTCCAGATGATAGCATCGTGCCGATCGCAGTAGCGGCAGCGAAAGAGACGCTGCTGTGGATTGTGAAGTTCTTCGCGTTTCTCGGCGGTGTGACCGCATTCAGCGTCGTTATCGCTATACTCTCAACGACGACAATCGGCGGAATCATCGCTTTCTTCGTGATCATAGGTATTATCGCCTCAACACCATATTCTGACCGTAATTATTTTTTCCCACTCCAATAGAATAGAGGAATGTAAGATGGATAAGGTCACACAGCAATTATGGCTGACTGAGATCAAGAAGGTCATGACAGAGGATGTCGGGCATTTCGACCTCGTCTTAACAGTCTGCGAAGATAACATAGGAGATCTCGTCTCCTGTGACTACGAGCACTACGACCTCTGTTCAGCTTCTGGCGGCCTCACGGGTGAACCAGCTACGTACGACGACTTCACTGAGGCCGTCAACAGGCTCTACCAAGCACTCGAAAACGACAAGACAGTACTCATCCACTGCCACTCTGGAACCAGTCGGAGTGTCGCTGTCAGCGCAGCAGGCCTTGCCCGCTACAGAGGTGTCGGGTTCGAGGCAGCCCTTCAGACGGTCGAGGATGTCCGAGAGGAAGCAGACCCGTCAGAACGGTACCAGAACTACGCAGAGCAGTACGTCTCCGTTCACCTCCCCCGCGTACACTAACTTCGGAGCTGAGTGACTTCCTGACCGAAAACCCGACCAGATACGTCTATCCTCAGAACGCCACAAGCGCCGCCTGAGCGGAACCAGTCACAGATGGTGTTCACACCCTGGCCGAACCCAACTACCACACACGCCCTCAGCACGCCGCGACACAAAGCCGAGAACCACCCTCTGCCCTAGACCAACCGTACCGCCAGTTGTTTTTGCCCCCCATCTGGGGTAGAGGGTTCGAGATGTTCCTAACGTCACTACTCGCCAGCATCACTAGCGTCGAAGAGCAGACCCCCAGTGAAGAAGCACCAGACAGCGAGGATTCCCCCCTCGATAACGTCTCCACGAAGCGTACCGTTTCAGACGTTATCGACCACGAGGTCGCCTCAAACGCGCTTCCAGGCAACTGGAAACTGAAGTACGACCTCACCGTCGGGGATTCCAACAACCTCACCGAGATCGCAGTCATCCACCACCCGTCCCAGCTCGTCGAGTATCACCTCGAGCCGGTCGAGACCTACGAACCGCTAGAAGACACTCGTGTTTCGGTCGAACACGCAAACTCGATGGAAGAACACCTGACGACGACGGCTGGATTCAAAGCTGGCTGCAAGGCCGTCGTGCAGCAAATCAAGCAACTCGAAGACCGGACGGAGAAGCCGTCGGAAGCTGACTGGAACAGTGCAAGCCCCGATGAAATCCAGGGACCAAATCCGAATCGGTCCCCAGCGTCGGTCTGAGCCAGGAGTTAGCTCAGGACACACCTTTTTACTTCAGTCCCACAAAGTTGCAGGAGACAGCCCGCTAACCCAGCCAATCAACCCACAAGTATGTTCGAATACGGGATAGTCGTACTGTTCAGTGGTATCGTCACGCTCACCGCACTCGATCACTACCTCCCGAAGACAGAGCCGACGTCGAGCCATCCCCTTCTTCCATTCATCGGTCTCTACGGCATCTCTGCTACGGGAGCCCCAGTGTTCGCGTATCTCGCCCAAGTCGTTCCAATCCAGGGTACCTTCAGTTACGCACTCTACCTCACTGTCGGGACCATCGTGATGATTCTGCCGTTGTTCATCATTGAACAGCGAGCTCGCGTAAGGCGACAGAATCACCCGCCACTCTCTGAGAGCCGAGCAGGGGGCTGGGCGTTCTGGAATCGGCAGTAAGCCGTAGCACCGAAACCTTACCAAGGTGTTCCAACGCGACCATCAGAACGACTTGGTAAGGTTAGTTTCTGACTCCCGAACGAGGTGATGGAGATGAACATCCCATACGCACCGAAAGCAACACGTCACGCGAAATTAGCCTGGTGGAAGCGTAACGCTGACCGAAACGTGGACATCCAAACCGCGTGGCGTGAAGGCGTCCCGATCGAAGCACCGAACTATAACTACGACGACGCCCACCTCCACGAACCCAGCGGGATCGTCCTGCTAGCCCGCAACGACAACCTCACGACAGTGCTCTACGCAGAGGGCATCGAACTCGAGGACGGCCATCTCATCGAATGTCCTCGCTGTGAACAACGATACGAACCAACAGCGAATATGAACGAAGATGGTTGTCCGTGGTGCGAAGGGCCGAGTCCCGAGATCCAAGCAGCTGCATTCGAGCCGTTGCCCGAATAAGATTGCGAGAGAAATCGTTTGTATCCCCCGGAGAGGGTAGAGGGATGTTCTGAAGGAGTCGGCATCGTAGCCAGCTCACTTGAGCCATCCTAGAAACATCCCGATCGCGACCAACGAGCCGTATCGTCAGTTCAACCAAGATACGCCGATTCACGACCCTGTATCCATGAATTCGACCGCTAACGATTCCACGACCCCCGACAGCACAGATGAACTCAACGTTCTCGTCCTCGCCACCGGACTGGTGAAGGCTGAGAAATACGTCAAAAGCTACGAGTCGGTCGCCAAGCGCGTCGACAACGCACTGGACGGCCTGGAAGCGATGCTCGACGCCGAGACAAGCATCGTTCTGACTCGGGGCTCCGCAAAGCTAGAGGACACTCTGGCCGACGAGCTCACCGTCGATGTCGATGAAGCCTTCTTCCCCTGGCCGCGTTTCCTCAACGATACTGCGGATACAGACGACTACGGGAACGTCATCGTTCCGGCAGTCCGCCAGGAAGACGAGCCCGCCGTCAACGCTGACGCGGACGACATGAGCGACGGTATCGATTGGGACAAGGTCACGAACGAGCGCGTCAAGCGAGCGAAAGCAAAAGCCGGCGCGAAGATGAACCACTACCTCTTCGACGAGTTCTACGACGACTACCCCGACGTCGACGCCGTCATCACACTCAACTGTGGCTCCCACCGAGGCCTCAACGAGATCCGTGACGCTCGCGGGAACAACGACTGGGTCGAAGGACAAGCAGGGCACGTCAAACAGGTCATCGACGTGAACGTCCAGGACCAGATCCTCTACAGTCGCCACATGCTGGATAGCAACGAGGGGATGGGCGTCAGCGACCTCCACGACAGCCAGATCGACGAACTGCGTGAGGCGCTGTCCTCAGATGAACTCGAAGACATCGGCATCAGTCCGAACAAGGCGTCTACCGGAACAACCCCCACTCCGGCGTCCGCAGACTAATCGACAGTCGATGTGTTTCGTCACACTCTCGTGAACTCGAGTGAGTAGCAATCTCCTCCCCACCTTGCGGGACCGTAGTACTAAACGGCAGAATGCTCAGACAGGTGTCGGTACTTCACCTCATAGTCGGTGGCTCATGCGTACACTTGAGTTTCAGTCCACACCTGCGTGAGAGGTCCGGGTTCGAATCCCGGCGGTCCCACTCCTTCCAATTTCGACACCAGTTACTAAATCTCCAAAAACACTTATCCTGAAACCATCGCTACGTCAGGGTGGACACCCTCCAAGGATGTCCACTGGTGTACCGGCTCCACACCACTGGCAGGCGGTTAGCCCAACCAAACCACCACGACCTGCCACTTCCATCCACATTCGTTTCAGCCCTATAGCTCATTACTGCCGGTAACCTCCGTAGACGCCTCAACGCCCATCCGAACCGGGGGAATACTGTGATCTCACTCCGCGACTCGGACGGTTTTTACCGTCCGATGGGAGTGAGACCTTATATGAGCCAACACATAGATGCTGAGTATAGTAGTAGAAGCCCTGTCTTCTCCAGTCTCTCCGGTATCTAACTCAACATGGGAGGCTACTCAAACACATCTACGCCCAGCATCGACCCAGAACAAACTCTCGCAGTCGTCCCAACCGGGATCGTCGACGATCCTCGGTGCATCACCGACCTGAACCAACTCGGAAAGAAGATTGTTCGGGCGGCTCGCCCACTCTACGAAGAACTCAAACGTGCCGGGAACCGCCTGAAACAGATCGTCGTCGGCGGACCTCCGTGTATCGCCTCTGCGGTCGATGAATACACGACAGCGACCGTCCGGGTCACCAGCCACCAGAAGGCAGTCGAGCAGTATCTCGATGACACCGGAGAAACCGGCGACGGGTACGAAATACCGTCTGTTCGGCAAAGCCGTCCCCAGATGGGTAGTCTCCTTGTTCACGAAGGGCGTCTCTCTGAGGACTCTATCTCCGAGTTCGACCTCGGCGATGCAGCAGATCGTGCCCGCCTGACGAGCGACATCCTTCGGAAGCTCGAACCACGGCGATACCACCGAGCCCGACAGAAGGCCCAAAGCAAGCGGCTTGAACACCTCTTGAACGATTGGTTCGAGCAGGTTCCGACAGCAAATCACGTTCTCGTCGTAGGCGACGGGAGAAACACGCATCAGCACCTCATCAATCACGCGAACGGGCAGGGGAAGTGGGTAAAGTACCCGACAGCGTGTGATGGGAATATCCGTAGTCTGGAACTCAACGGCTCAACAAGCGGCTGCCTCTCTTGGGCACTCGCAGCAATCTTCGATCCTCGGCACCGGACCAACGTCCCCTACCACGAACTCACCCCGAAACAGCAGAAGCACGTCCAGCAGTGGCTCACTGAATCCGGTCGGCGTGACCTCGGATACCCGCGAGAAGCACAGCTCAAACCCGTCCGTAGCGAGGAAACGAGTAACAGCCAGACAGCGTCCGCTGCCGGGTGAGTTCCCGTTTTTGCCTCCCGATTCTGGGTGAGAGAGATATGTGCTCTGAGTTAGATCAGCGATACCAGGAACGGTGGGAGATGTACGCCGACCGCGTCGATACCCGACAACCCTGCGAGCGCGGCGATACCGTCGAAGTCTCCCAACTATCCGGCGTCCCTGAATGGATGGCTGACTATCCGGTCACTGGTGAAGTCGTCCGTCTGGAACCGCGAGGCATCGGAACCCACAACATTTGGGCCGACTGGTTCGTTACTGTTCGCTTCGACGAGGACGAAGAAACTGGCGTCTACGGAACGACAACAGAACTATTCTGCGTCGGCGGGTCGCGGCGGGCATGGGATGAACTCCCGATCGAAGTTGTTAACGCGCGGTAGCGGCTACTCACTACTATCAAGCCCCGGCCGATACCCGGATTCACCAAGAAGACACAAATGTACGGAAATACCCCGTTCGGTGGAAACCCGACCACGACACCTGCTGGGCAGCGTTCACCTAACGACACCATCTCGCTGAGCGACGAAGAAAAGGACAAGTTCAAACAAGACCTCCACAGTGTCGAAGCCGCTATTGGCCGACACCTCCCGAGCATCTACACAGTCACGTCGAGTCTCATGCAAACACCTGCAGGAGTTCAAGGCCTCATCGCTATCGAACCGCCGATCGGACAACCGATAGGGGCCGGTATCGCACCCCCAATGGACGACGGCGAACTCGTGGCCGTCGAAAAACACAAACAGATCGCCCAGGACGTGGTGGCAGCCGCTGTAACAGCTATAATCAGTAGAACGAACAGCGAACCGCCGAAAGTCGCCCGTTAACTACTTCGCTTCCCAAATCTTCCAGTCCTCACCGTCCATCCGTAGCTCGACTCGCATATCCGTCCGACGTTCTTCGCCCTTCGAATCGACCAGGACCAGCACGAACTCGACCATCGCGATGCCACCGTCTCTCTCAACTACTTCTACGTTCTCCAGTTCGTGGGTGACTCCCTCAAACCGAGAAACCGCCTCCTTAGAGTAGAGCGTTTCCGGGCTTTCCGGGTGGATCAGGTCGTTTGCAGTCTCTACATCAGGCGCATATAGACCGTCGTAGAATGTTCTGACCACCTCCGTCGGTTCATTCTCCTCCAGTTCGACAGTCGTGTTTTCTCCTTCGGTACCCTCACCATCCGGCGACGTCTGCGTCGAACCGTCTCCCGATTCGTCTGAGGCACTCGTCTCTCGGGAGACGTCTTGCGAACCCCCATCGCTATTCGGCGGCGTCCCCGTTGACTCATCACTGCCATCTGAGTCCGAACTTGGAACCAGATCGCTACCCGGAATCGCTGAGCAGCCCGCCAAGCCGACAGTTGCACCTACGGCACTCACGACGAATGTGCGGCGCTTCATATTCCCTATCTCTACCCAGACTACCTACCCACTTAAATATCAGCGCCGGATTGAAATCCAGTAAGTCTGTCCCAGACAGCAGGCGGTTTTTAGCCCCCAGAAGAAGTAGAAGGGACTATGACTGAGTCATCCACAGCCACCACCTCCCGTGAGCACGACGAATCCAGCACTGGAATCTCAGCGGCAGAAGCCCTCTGTGCGTTAGGTTCTCTTACCGGAGAACACACCGTCCAGCTCTCTCAGATGACGAGTGGCGGAGAACCGATCCCAGAAGCCCCACACATCACAATCTGGACTGACGAACCGAACGCGGAGGACGACAATCCACTTGCGACGGGCGTATCGTCGCTCATCACCTCACCAAAAGACGACGACCATCCCCCGTTCATCGTCAAAGTCCAAGCCCCCCACAAACAGTGGCTCGATTACAGTGACGTCTCCGTGCCCGAAGGCCTCGAGCCCGACGATGCGAATGACGATACGCTCTGGGTCGGTCGGTTCAACACGCTCGATAACGCTATCGATGCCCTAGTCGAGATCGCCAAGCAGCTCGCAACCGTGACCCGAACAACCTGACACTGAACTCATTCACGTCAGCAGTTCTCCGAAGAACAATTACTTTCACACCCGAGTTTATCTAATGAAAACCAGAGGGTAACGCTTTACCTTCCCAGTAGCCGCACCATCGATATGGTCTCTCAACCACGACTGCAAGCTATCATACTATCTGGCTTCGGAATCATCCTTCTCGCAACAGGCATCATCTTCGGCATCGACGCTTGGGCCTCAATGCAGATCCTCGAAACCGAACTGGCGATTCACGGTTCCACTGCCCAAAGCGAATACATGACCTCAGCACGGATCGTACAAGCCTCCGCGCTCTCGATCGGCCTCGGCGTCATCATTTCTATCCACGGCGCTATCGCGCACCTCAAAAGCGCACTTCGCCAGTCGTGACCGGCCAACAGGGAAAACTCGATAGCCTCCAAATACGGGTGGTTACAGAACCACCGATAGTACACCTGAGGAGTAAATTTTTAACGAATCCCCATCTAGACGACACTATGCCAATCCGACCAGCTCCGAGTCCAAATGCCGCCAAGCCGACAGTCATCCAATTCAGGGCGCAACACATCCATACCGTAGAACAAGCAGTCCGCCTCGAAATTTCCTACCGACAAAACCTAAACGAGATCGGCATAGGAAGTCAGCTACCGGGTACTGGCCTCGAGCAATTACTTCCCCGATTAGACACTCTCAAATCTCAAGTTGAAGCACCATTCGAATTCGTAGCAGAGAGGGTCGAGTCTTATGGATTAGCAATGTCTCTCTGTCGGGCGCGGTTTGTTTTGAAGTATCCACCTGACAAGTGGGAAACCGACCTATTAGCCCGCTTCGCCGAGAATTCAAGTTCACAAATCCGAGAGGCCGGATTCACTATCGACGACATTGATTCTGCACTTGAACCTATTAGTCAGGAAGTCTCGTGGGCAGACGACCTAGTTGAATACTTTTTCTATATCAAACCACCATCTGAAACCCCTGAAGACAAACTGATAAACGAGATCGCCCGACAGGGAGAAAAAGAACATGTTATGCGAGAGATCGCAGCCCGGCGAGACCCGAATCATTCGCTTTCTGTATACGAGAACCCAGAATACTACGATGTTGAAGGAGCTACTATAGAGGAACAAGCAGCAGCGTTCATTGAGAGCTGGGATGAAACGCGAGCAAATCTCTCTGAAGCTGCTCTCGAATCAGCGTTAACTGAGTGGGAACACGAGTGGGGACCGATAGCAGACGAATACATCTCCCGAGTTCAACCGCAGCCGAATTCGGTATAAAACACATAGCCGTTGTGACCACGTGACGAAGCCTCGGTAGTTTGTATCTCCCAGCTGGGGTGGAGGTTTTCATAAATGACACGCGGTGGTCAAGACAATCTCACCCCTGGTGACATAGGCGATCCTGTCGCGGATTCAATCCGAGCAGAGCAGAATGCCGACGCGAGGCCCCATCCAAGTGAAGTCAACAAGACGCTCGAGTGCGAGAACTGTGGGGAGAAAAGCGAGAACGTCGAACGACGAGAACCCGTGATGCCTTCCTGTTCACGACTCCAGCAACCAGACAAACCCTGGCGCTCCCTCTGTGATGACTGCGACGGGGAACGACCGTCACTGCAGGAGAAACAACAAAAGAAGGCTCAAAAGCGCCTGGACTCGGAGCACTACGACGACCCTGTCGCTATCGCGTTCTACGAGTGTGGACGGGCCAAGTTCATCACCAAAGACGAACCCGAAGAACCAGTCCCGCCACATATGCAGGAAGCAGCAGCGGCCCCAATTCGATGCGTCTGCGGGAAACCGCTAGTTGAGGTCGAACTCCTCGAGAACAGTAGCGAATAGACGCCCACCCCGTCTTGGTGTCGTTTTTCGCCCCCGAGAGGGGTAGAGGGTTTTCAGTAATGTCCACTGGTTCGCACACTGAAGGTTACAGCACCGTCCACCATCTCCCATTCGAGCGCCAGAACGCTCGCCGAAAATTCGCATACGGTGATGCAAAACCGTCAGAATCGCTACTGGAGTCTATCTACACTCCTGCAGAAACTATACTAGGAATCACAGACCCGGAACAGGCGTATCAGCAAGCCCAAGGATTCGTCGTCAACAAGCAGCAGAATGCAATTCACGCGGTTCGATCAGCGTGCCCCGGAGACATCATCGAAGTCGTCTATCCAGACGGCGCTCACGAGTTCTATTTCGTTGACCCCATCGGGTTTGACAAACTCCCCTTCGAGAAACCCCTGGATACAACGACAGAACAGACCCCAGCAGGCGGGAAGCCGGCACTGTAACCACACCAAACAGTCGGAATAACGAAAAAACCATGACAAGAGTGACCACTACCGTGAAGTCAAGAGTAGTAGAGTTCATCCGAAGCATCACCGGAAGAAGCACAACAGAAGTTTCCATCCTGACGAAGTCCGAGCTAGCCGAATTCATTGATGCGGTCGGTGGAGAGCGTACCGAGGTATATGGAAAATCAAATAACGAGGTGTTCAGCGTCGAACCCGGCTACGCCCGCGAAGACTCGGATGTCATCCCTGCCGAAATCACGTGGAAGGAGAATAGACTCGGTAAAGAACCCAAGATCAGCATCAAGACCTACGGAGACCCCTCCGCTGGAGTCGCCCACACGACCACTGCACCTGCATCAGAATGGAGGCTCCGGCAAACAGTCGACGACGGGAACCTGCTTACCCTCTTCGAGACCAAGATCTCAAGCACCGGAGAATTCGAAGCTGCTCTTTCCGTGTACGGACCACCGCCGGATAGCGCCCACTACGACGAACATCTACTCAACACACCGTGAGCAAATAGTTCAGCACGACATCACAAGAGAAACTTAACTGAATAGAATCCAGTGCATTTTCAACTGCTGACATCAGCCACGTTCCCCGAAGAGCGAACTCGAAAGTCGACAGCCTCGTCGACGACACTTTTCAGAACCAAGCATGACCAAAACACCAACTGCGGAAGCGGAGTTTCCTGACGACGCACCAGAAAACCTCCGAGCACTGACAGAGGCCGAATACGAGGAGCATAGACTTCAGCGGATTCACCGGTCTGTCTCCGAGGAGCCATGTGGCGGTGCTATCTGGCTCTCCGAAGACGAAGCAGTCCGTGTGATGAAGTACGGGGACTCGTGGGCAGTCGAAGCCCCGCCGCTCGAACGGAAGCCCCCAGACTACGCGGGTGATGACGCTGACGAGCGTCTCCACTTCTTTGAGTACAAGATGAGGGCAGAACACGGTCTTGCTGAGCGAGAGGCCTACGAACTCGCGGATTCCTATATGCGAGGCGAAGCAGAACTCACAGAAGATGCGTGGTGGGTCGGCGACAACGATGAGCCAGCCGGTCAGCAAACCCTCGATGAGATCAGCGCATCATGAGTCGTCAGACCAGCGTCCCGCAACGATAGATGTCGACGTCGCAGAAAGTACCACAGCTGACCTCTCCGACACTGGAGAGAGTTGGTTTTCGAAGAGCAGATTCGGCCACGTCTGAGAGCCTCATTTGATAAACAGATTTGCATAATTTCACCTGTACTCGTATTTAATATCTTGCGCTAAGAAGGTAGGATAGAGGGTATGAGTCAGCACGGATTTAACATCGGTGACGAGGTTCTCATCCGAGCCGATCAGGTTGGGACGATCAAGATGCTTGGAGCTGAAACAGCTCTTGTTGAGTGTAGGGCTGGAAATGAGCTAACTGTTTCGTACGAAGAACTCAATTCTGACTTTTCACTACCTCTTGAGGGCCGCGAAACGGTAACTGTTGAACTGACGAGGTATGCCAAATATGCTGACACTGTCCGTAAAGAGCGGCCGGAGATAGTGCTCCGCCAAGACGAGATCAAGCCGAACAAACAAGCACGGAGAGTCATGAACTGGGGCGAGCATACGTACGTTGATTACTATCTGAAAAAGCCCGACAGGATGTTTGGAATAAAATCTGTCCGGTCAGGAGCAGTAACTAGGAATTCGTTCAAAATTCATGGCAAGACAGTATCGTTCAGTGGGGTTCGGGAAGACCTCGGCATAGAAATTGGCTATGGTGAGTCGGTGCCGCTCGATGCAATGTGGGATAATGACCAGAACATCTTGGTTTGTGATTATTCTGACCTGATCTGAAAAGGCCTGGTTGTAAATTTCACCCACCGAGTGGATACTTCGACCGATTCAGAAGTGGATCTACATCTGTACCGACACTCCCTAAGGGAACAAGAGTTCCAGTAGTGGGTTTTTGTCCTCCCGATTGGGGTGAGGGATTTCATACATGAGTATCCAAGCGGCATCTGGTCAGCAGAGTACCGCCAGTGCCGAAGTAGAGGTCACGATCCCCGCCGGGTACACGTGGTTCTTCATCGAAAACGCCACCGACCAGATCGATGACCTCCTCTACGACGAACTCTCGTGGAAAGACCCCGACGCGCAGTACAAGGACGCCTACAAGCGGGGTGCGTGGGACGGTCTCCACCACCTCTATAAGAAGGACAACCACATGGCCCCGATCGGCCTGCTCGACCGGGCCATCGAGATTCTCGAAGCGAACGGGTACACCGTCTCGGTAACGTCTGAAGGTGACAGTTCGGGGGACTCGATTTCGACAGAGTGGACCTTCTCAGACGAGCTACGCAACTACCAGCTTCAGGCGGTTTCCAACGCGCTGGAGAACAGCGGTGGAATGATCGCGCTACCGACTGGCGCTGGGAAGACCGTCGTCGCGATGAACCTCATCAACGCTATCGAGCAGCGAACTATCGTCTTCGTCCACACTCAAGAGTTACTGTACCAGTGGCAGGAGCGTCTCGAAGACACGCTCGGAGTCGCGGTCGGGCTCATCGGAGACGGCCAGTGGAACGAGGGTGAGGTCACGGTCGCGACGATGCAGACGCTCAACAAGCGCGGGCTCGGGAACCTGAACGAGAGTTACGGTATCGGTATTTTCGACGAAGCTCACGTGACGTCAGCATCGGAGAAGTTCCAACAGGTCGGCTTGGACATCGACCTCGAATGGCGATTTGGCCTTTCCGCGACCCCGTGGCGGTCTGTCGATGGCGAAGAGATGGAGATCGAGGCTGCCATCGGCGGGGAGGCCGTCACCGTCGACGCGGAGCAGCTCATCGACGAGGGATACCTCGCGGAACCGAAGTTTGAGTTCAT
This sequence comes from Halosimplex pelagicum, assembly GCF_013415905.1. Classification (GTDB taxonomy): domain Archaea; phylum Halobacteriota; class Halobacteria; order Halobacteriales; family Haloarculaceae; genus Halosimplex; species Halosimplex pelagicum. Next base: position 2,394,406 of record NZ_CP058909.1, read on the forward strand.
CGAACCGACTAATGCTCGCGTTCCTCGCAGTGACGAATCGTACCAGGAAGTCGTCAAACGGTGTCTCGAACTGGGGCCGAACCGAAATCAGGCGGTGGCGGAAAAGGCCAACAACCTCGCCGGCGACGGCTACACTGTCCTCGTGACCGTCAACCGGATCGCGCAAGGGCATCTGCTGGAATACGCGCTCGATCCGACGCTCGACGCCCAGGCTGTTCTGGACGACCTCATCGAAGATGACGACGAGCCCGGCGAGCAGCAGATGAAAGCGCGGGCTCTCGAGAAGATGTCGCAGGTCGGCGATCATACGGCGGAGTTCATCCAAGGGCCGAACACGACGAAACAGCGTCAGGAAGCCCTCAGTGCGTTCGGAGATGGAGATATCGACATCCTGATCAGCACTGTGCTGAAGGAAGGGGCTGACATTCCTTCGATTTCCGCGATCGTGCTCGCGGAGGGTGGGAAGTCGAAGATCGAGAAGATACAGCGGATTGGCCGGGCGCTTCGGCCGAACGACGACCACGCCGTCATCGCCGACATCGAGGACCGTGGCGAGTACCTTCGCGACCACTACGAGACAAGAGTCGAGAACTACAAGGAGTACTACGGCAAGTACGGACCGGACAACGGCTTCACGCCTCGGGAACAAGCAGTCAGAAACTACCTACAGGAGAACGGCGTCCCGCTAAACGCTTGTCGGGTCTCCGAGAACGACCTCGGCACAGTCACGATCGAACTGACCGACTATCTGGGAGACCACGATTTCCAGAACTTCCGTAGCGTGATGCAACGCACGTCCGGCATCACGTACGACGGCTCGAAGAATCGCTGCGACCTCAGCTGGGTGCGTTCACTCACACAACCGTCCGTGTGATGCTCGGCCAAACTAATTTAACAGCCCACTGCGTATCATGTTTTGATGCCGACAGCAGATGGTAGACCCTCCGGCACAGGCGGTAGTCTCGGTGCTGTCGAGATTGACGGCGACGTCGTCTCCGAAATCAAGCGGATGTCCTCGGAGTACGCTGACCTGAATTGGCACGCCGACCCGCTAGTCACGAAACAGCTAGCGGCGGTTACCGACGACATCAAACAGCACGAACAGACGACCATCTTCAGTAACGGGCTGGAGACGTTCCAAGACAACATCAAGGCTGTCCATACGCCACCCAAACACGACAATAGCCGGCTTAACGATTGGTTCGCGGTCTTCGCGTTCAACCTCGAAGAAGACAAGCTCGTGACGCTGCAGGAAGCCGACGCCGACGTAGAAGGCGACTCACTACCCGAATCCGCCATCTCAGACGACCTCATCACCGAGTTCACCACACCGTTGGTGTGGGCTCCGTGGTTCGGGAAACAGAAACGAGTCTTTCACTATGACCCAGAATTCGCCACGTACGACTACCACCTCCCGATCGGAAAGCACGTTTTCACCCGGAACGAGACCAACCCACTCCAGATCACCTCAAGCGAATTCGCCTCCTTCGTCAACAGATTCCTCACCCGAAAGTACAACCTCCAGATGCAGCCCTCCGAGTCCGCCCAGAAGCGCGGCGAGATCTACACGAGTATCTTCCTGTACCCGCTCGCAGAGGCCCTCCACATCCACGAGAACTACGAGGGGTAGGTTTCTGTCACCCGACGGGGGTGAAGGTGTTCATTGATGGGACGCAAGACTATCGCGATAATCCACGGTGATGACGGACGGAAGTATCGAGTTCGCAAATGGAACGACGAGCATTCAACGCTGTGTGCGGAGTACGGCCGGCCCGGACAAATCGAAGTTCTGGACGCAGACTCCGATGGCTGGAACCACCTCAACTGGTGGAGCGCCGCCGACGACTTCGGCAACCTCCCCGACGACGAGGTGATGGAAGAAGCACTCAACCGGCTCGATGTCGCTTTCGATGTTGAGCCCGAGAAGATCATCTACGACCAGTGCCGGGAGCGGAAACAGATCGAGCCCGATGGAGTTGCGGTCGCGGCACTCTGATAGGTTTCTAGCCTCCGGTTTGAGTGAAAGGTATCATACCGATGCAAGCAGGAGTCTCCGGTCTCGTAGACGAACTCGAATCGCTTCCAGGTGTAGGAGATGTCGAAGCGTACCCTGCTGACCACGACATATCTTCCCCGGATATCATCGCGATCAGTGGCGACCCCAAAGAGGGAATCGAAGAAACCATCGAAGAAGTACTCGGCGAAGCCGAAGCCTTCCTTGAGATGGCGAACGGCAGCTACATGCTGTACCGTCCGCTCGGCGTCATCAACGAGCACGACGGCAGCAAGTTCGACATCATCGGCTACAACGACAGCAAGTTCGAGGCCGTTCTCGTTGACCAAGCCCCACACGAGACTGCATCGGTTGGAGAAGTCTACCATTTCGACCGGTACGACACCGACTACGACGTGACCCTCTACGACGACAAGCCGTAACAGCACCCGCTTCCGGCCTCCAGAGGGCTTCTGTCCAACTTGCCTGCGCGAAAGCATATGGACCTCCCCCACCGGGGAGGAAGGGCAGAAACCCGGAGCAAGCCGGGAGTCCATATTGATCACACACTCATGCCCTTAGCACCTGATTCGAACCTGAAGGAACGCGGCTGGGAAGAACCGCTGGATGAATCGCCCGTTGATACCCCCGACGGCTGGCGCGGCGGTGGCGTTGTTCATACGGGTGGCGGGATCTACTGCCGAATCTGGACGACAAAAACCGACGCCCAATGCGATACCACAGACCCGAAACCGGGGGTGTACTACGAAGCGGTCTATGGAGACGAATTCGATGGCGTAGTTATCGACGTGTACGAGTACAGCGAGGACAGCGACTTGTGGGACCGTCGTGAAGAACTTGACCGGGAACTCTGTTCAAAACAAACCGACCTGGACTGCGCCGAAGTCGCAGTCGAGTTGATGGAAGAACATAGTCCACCGTCAACCGATACGACACCCCCCGAACTTTCGTGGGACGACCTCACCGGAACGTATGAGGCAGCGACGATATCCATTACGTCAGGCCAGTTCCTACAAGCCTACGTCAAGTTGACTGTCGATGGAGAACCCTTCATCGCGAGGGTGCCTATCGACGAAGATCAATTAGAAGACGACATCACTAACGGCGAATACGAAGCCGACATCGCCGTCGCAGCTAACGATTGGCCAGCAACCCACGACCCGTCGGACTACGATAACAGAGACGACGACTGGAAGAGGCGGGTCCACTGCCTGTTCAAACTCGGAGACACAGCGGTCGAAGCAGCCATCGACGAAGTTTGTCACGAAGCAAAAGACGGCGACCGAATCTGGGCAGGATGGACGACCGGAGCGCAACCGACCGCAGAAGAAACGGATAGTAACTCCTCCTCATCCTCAACTGTGAGCGAAGGTTCCGAGTAGCACCAACACGTCTAAATTGAATCTGCCACATTCCATACGCATGAAAGAACCAAACGGCACATCGGGAGGCGGTGCGGACGACTCAGACTCATCATCCGACTTCGTTACCGAGAGCCAGCTGTCGCACATCTTGGGCCTTCACGAGCTCGAACTGAAGAACTTAGCCTACGATACGCTCGACGCGAATCAGAAAATCAACCTCCTTACGATCAGGACACTCGGGATCGTCTACGGACTCGTCACCGTTATCTATCTCCTCGCCACTATTTTCACGGCAAAGGTCACGCTTGCTAAGGCTTCAGCGAGTCTCGAGTCACTGCTCGTCGTTTTCGTCGCGTTCTACGGGCTGGTGATGCTCCTATCTGAAGCAGCCCAGAAAACGATGTCCTCAACACCACCATCCACCGAAGATATCGAGTCTGCCCCAAACGAAGAATAGATACCTACCCACCACGAATTACCGTCGTCAGAGGCACATCATACCCTTCCCCCGAACCGAGTAAGGGTTGGACCAGCCATCAGTGTACGATTCATCATGATCCTCTCCGACCAAGACATCTTGAAGCGACTCGAAGAGGGCGACTTGAAAATCAAACCGTTGCGGGATATCGACCAACAGGTACAACCTGCATCGGTCGACCTTCGACTCGGGGAATCCTTCCTGGAGTTCCAGCGAACGAACATCCCCTGTATCCACCCGAACAGCGAACGCGAGGTCTCCGACTACGTCACCGAGACAGTCGTCGACGAAGGAGACTCGTTCATCCTCCACCCCGGCGACTTCGTACTCGCAACGACCATCGAATCCGTTAGCGTCCCTGCCGATCTCGTCGGTCACGTCGAGGGCAGATCATCGCTCGGGCGGCTCGCGATCGTCATCCACAGCACAGCGGGGCTTGCCGATCCAGGGTACGAAGGACAAATCACACTCGAACTCAGCAATCTGGGCGTAGCGCCGGTCGCACTCTCCCCAGGAATGCGAGTTGCTCAAATGACCTTCACCCAAACGACGTCTCCAGCGGAACGTCCGTATGGCGATGAACGCGGGTCGAAATACCAAGGGCAGTCTGGGCCAGAGGCATCGAGAATCGGGAACGACCCTGAATTCTCTTCATAATCCATGAATTCTGGGGAGAAAGCATTTTTATTGCCCGATGAAGAAGTGAGAGCATAAATGATAAAGAGTTCACAACAACTTGAGAACGCGCTACATGCAAATCAACCCCCACAAGAGAAGGCACAAACTGTTCTCGCAGTCCAGAGTGCCATCCTCTCAGATGCACTCGAGAAAGATGACAATGGGGGTCTCTATCGAGATCTCTTCTGGGAATACGCCGAAAAGTCATCTCAACTCATCATCAACGCGACTATCCAAAACGGGACCACTGACTGGGAGTTTCTTTGCGATCTCCTTAATGCATATCCTGCTGACGGCGATCACCACGTACACACCCAACTTGTCCACGGGATCGGCAGTGGTATCCTCAACACACGAATGACCGGAGAGCTTGGAGACGCACCACCAGCCGGGTTCGAATATCTCTACCAGACCGGCATCCACACAATCGACGCACCGTGGGAAGACGCCTTCTGTATCACATGGTACTTCGACCACCCTGAGATAGACGTAATTGACCGCCTCCACGAATTCGCAACCAACCAAGACCCACCGACATTCGTCTCAGGGGCACTCAAACTTGGAACTGTAGTCAACAACGAGAAGGCTGTCGACCTATTCATTAGGTTCGACCAAGACAGCCTCATTGATTCCGGCCCAGCACTCTTAGGCCTCGACAACGCTATCAATGGAAGCGGTCCCCAACGTCCTCGTTACTTCAACTACAAAAAGCAGTACGGGGCTTCTGAGAACCTCTCTTCGGAAGCCACTGAAAAGCTGCTCACTTATATCCAGAACCACTGGCCGGAAGCATTCATCAGAGAGTTGAACAGCGCGACGACTCTTGACCTGCTGAAGCAAGTATAGAACCACCACCAGACCGTTTCATAGCCGACAAATCAATATAAGTGTTCTTCTCGGAACAAAACCAACACCAGATAAGTAAATATTTTTACCGCTCAAAGAAGAGTGAGAGCGGTAGTATGGAACAAGAATTTGAAGTAGAGACGGTTGAAGAGTTAATTAACACCCTCCTCGATGAGCACGACGGCAGTCTCTCCGTTGGATTCAACCAACGCAGCGTGACCGAAATCAGCGGGGAATACTCCGTCACGTTCGTCTGCGTTCTCGATGGTGTCTTTCCCTCCCAGGTTGGTGAGATAGATGTCGGGCCGCTTCCACTGACCGAAGACGCGAACTACGTCGTTCGGCCATCCTTCGAATTCACTACGGAACACCCCGACGCAGTCTTCGTCACCAACGGGGTCTATCACATGTCAAAGACCACTGATAGCGGTTCCGAAGCAGACCTCAGCCTGTTAGAGAAAGTCTGTTCCGAAGTCCATCTCGGAGAGCAACAGTTCGTAGAGTTCGTAGAGCAAGGCGAAGGGATGGGCCAGATCGTCGAGTGTGTCGAAGTCTGTTCGTACGACTCCCGCCAGCAGAAGGCCGCCGAGTTCCTCGGTGCGATGATCGCTGGACAGCCGACTCCAATCCAACGAACGCCGGACGAAGGGCTCCACTTCTTCGTCGGGTTCCGCGTTCAGGAGCAGGAACTGATTGACGGCCTCAACCCCCGACACCGCTTCGACCATGTTGAGACCGTCACCATCGACCGTCAGCAGTACCCGTCGACGATCGTCTCGGACATAGTCGATAGTCCGAGGGGAGGACGTGGACTCTGGATTCACACAAGCGACTTTCTCGCGACCTACACCGACGCACCGAAGATCCACCTAAGCGACGAACTCGACCGCATCGACTGGCCGAAATTCTTCGCGAGCAACCGACCGTGGCCGGAACCGCCCCGACAGACCGCCGACCAGTAACAACTCAGTACACGATACCTATGAACGACGAACGTAAAATCGAGATCCTGAAAGCACTGATGGACGAATCGCTCTGGAACCTCGTCAGCGTCGAGATGGACAAAGGCGACGGAGTCCTTCTCTACGAGAGTGGGGCCAGCCGTGTCGACGGCGAACCGGCAATCGAGATCCCACACGAAGACCCGTATCTCGTGGACGAAAGCACGCGCCAAGACCCCTTTACTGGCGAGGAGGAAAACGTGCCGGGCGTCAGCCCGCCTCCTAAGACCTTCAAGGAACTTCTTTCGGAGTACGGCTGTCTCACGAAGTCCCGTTCGGGATTCACCTACGTCATCGTCGACGAGGACGTCGCCTCGAAACGGCCGTAAACCGAACCCGTACGTTAACACTAAGGCCGGTAGCCGCATATCTCACACCGACAATGCAGAAGAGAAACGACCAGAGGGTAGTTTCTACCGCCCGAGAGGAGTGAAGGATGAAGAGTATTCCACCGTACCTGAGAGAAGTGTTAGAGGAGGCAGCCGAGTACCACGATGAGAATGAAGACGTCTCACAAGTCGGAGCCGCCCACGAGATCGCGTACCAGAACGACTCGCTGGTTCGCATGGACGAAGGGAGTCGGGACGCTCTAGATGTACTGAAGGACATCCAGTTCGTCCATCCCATCTGCGCGGACGAGTTCGAGACCTACCGAGCCAGCCGGAACGCGGACTACGCTGACTCGATTCTCGAAGCGGTCGCGCTCCGCTCGCTCGAAGAGCTCATCAACGTCCATCTGGACGACAACCAATCGTTCGAAGGTAAAAGCGTGCCCTCCAACCGTGAGATCGAGTACATCGGCATCGACAACCCGGATGTCCTCTCGAACATCCAGGTCCACGTCACAGCGAAGGAAGCTGTCGACATCGAAAACGCCATCGCGGATTTCCTCAGCAAGGGAGACGTCGACCATCCGATGATGCAGGAGGCCAAGAACTTCAACCGGCTCTGGAAGGGCGGGCTGGACAACCTCAACGACACCACGATCATGCTCACCTCAGCCGAAGATGTGAGCGTCCTCCTGACCGCACTCACGGGGTACGAACCGCGTGAAGCGGATTTCACTACGCGAATCCGCCACGTGGTCCTCGAAGCGATCGAGAGTCCCAAGTCGCCGATCGACCCAGACGAGGTTGAGACTTTTACCTTCGGCGAGTCGGAGCTGACCGCAGACTAACGTTCCAACAGAATCCATGTCCGATTCCGACACCGACGCTCATACCGTACTCTCGTGTGCAGAGTGCGACTACGAGATCCGACCAGGAGACGTTCGTGTTCCGGCAGCTGATGGTACCGTCCACATCACCTGTTCGCACCTCCGTGAGGCGCAAGACGCCTACACGTTCTTCATCACGAACCCACCGGAAGCCGAAACTGTCGGCTTCAGTCTGTGGTACGACGCCGGCGATCGCGAGTATCCAATTCTCTACAACACCGGAGGGTTGGATGCGTTCGCGTCGGCCTCGAAGTACTTCGGCGACGGTGACGGAATCGAACCGACAACGTGGTTCTTCCGGGGGCTCGGCTACACGTTCCACTGGTTGCAGAGCTATCGACCGCTCCCCGGCGACACAGAGCGGATCGACCAGGAGATCGAGAACGAAATTCACGACTACTACCCGGAGGGGAAGATTCCTGACCACGAGGAGTGGGCGCTCTACCGAATCATCGCTCGGATGTATCGGGTCCCAGCTGTCCAGCCGGAGTGGGAGCCGATTGTCGACTACTGTGATACAATCACGGCGTTCCGCGTCCCCGACGTCGTTCCGTACACCGAGGAGTAACAGATGACTCAGTACGAACTCACGTTCACCTGTCTTGCCTGTGGTGAAGAGGTCGAACCCATCGAAAACGATGGGTCGTTCCTCCTCCCGTCAGGGCTTCACGATTGCATCGACCGAGACGACTCAACCGTCGCCCGGATAACGGCAACAGGAGTCGAACTGCTCGCTGACGAGATGCTCGACGTTGACGTCGAAGCTCACTCCATCTACCCACCGGGGTACGAAGAGCATACCCTACAGTGGGCTGAGAACGAAGACGAGGAGATCGTCGCCATCCAGATCATCCCAGACCGGGAGACATCTGACGCAGCAAAGATGGGACGAGCGCAGATCAAGACAGTCGCCGGCGAGTGTAGGGAAGTCTCCGGTTCAAAAGAGGTCATCAGTCAACTGAGAGAACTGATGGATGCGTTCCTCGTCGACGAAGCCAGCACGGAGGACAACGATGAAGACTGAAAGTGCATCATCACCCCCGACCAGTGACGAGCTCATCGTTCCGCTTACAGGTGAAAGCGACACCTGTTACTTGTGTGAGAACGAGGCTACCCACGTCGGCCAGATAGCAGTCAGTCCGTTCGCTGCCGAAGTCGGTCTCTGCGAGGGCTGTTACCTTCGCGAAGTGGCCGATGTTCCAACGAGTATCGACCCGACCGGAACACGGAATCACAAGAAGATCACGTACAGCGATGGGAGTATCTGCTTCACGTACGAGACTGACGACGGGTACTATTCAGTCACCAAGTGCCCGTTCTTCGGCATCTGGGACGTGGACGGACCGTTCGACCTGCCGAACGCGCACGTCCGTGGCGATACTACGGTCGAGGATATCCCGGCGACTGCGATTCCGGCAGCTGCGGGGAATACCATCGAGATAACCGGCGTCAGGGTACTTCCCTCTCACGACGGCTCAGATGGTTCGTTCACGGCGATCTGCCCAGAGTGCGGAACTGAGTCGGAAAAGCCGACCGAGAACGAAGCGTGGGCGGTCGCGAAGCAGCACAACGAATCGATACACGACGGCGAAGCAGTTGCTGGCGTTCCTCGGAATCAGATCTCCGAATAGCAGGTGCCCGTAACCACTCATTTTCTGGGTGCCCTCAACAGCCTGACTATCCGGTGCCCGTAGCCACCCCTTTTCTGGGTGCCCCAAACCACCTTGCCACCAGGTGCCCGTAACTACCCGGTACCCTCAACAGCCCGATCAATCGGTGCCCCTAACCACCTATAATTCAGGTGCTCAAACCCGATTCTGGTAGCTCAAACTATCCAATACGCCTAGTGACATTCAATCAGAGAAGATTCCACCATTCATTGTACGGAGAACTGCATCAGGTGACAGTTATTCTTGAAGACGTCACTCGACTCGCTCCACGATATTTCCTTGTATTATAGTCGAATTCACCCTCATTCTCCCAGTGGTTTTGGTGAGCGACTGCAAATTCAGATATCTCAAATGAAGTCTTGTCCTCCGGCGGCACCACTTTGACAACTGGCCCGGCTTCTTCAACTAGTTCAGAGCAGAGTTTCTCCGCGTACCAACCCGAAATATCCAGTAATCCACTAACATACGATGTCTCAAAGATCGCCCGTTGACTAACTTCATGCCTTTCCCAGTTCGATTCAATATCCGGTAATCGCTCTAAGTACCTAACAACCCGGTGTTTCAATCGTTCACCACCATTACCACCAGTTACAAAGTTCACATCATCCTCCGAACGGATACGGTTTGGATCACTCGGGAGGAATTCAAGTACCCATTCCTTCAGTTGTTCTCGAGAAATCCGATAATGGGCAAGCTCATCATTAGGATATGATCTTGGAACAAACGTCCGTGACCGACGCTCATAGCAATATCCGCCATGACGAGTGATATATTGGTTAAAGTGAACGGTTAGTTTGATGTACGGCCCATCACCGTACTCGATGAAGAACCGCTGATCGGGGAACGGAGGTTCACCATATAGCTTAGTATCACGTTCGTCCCAGTTGGAGCTTCTCTCATACCGCTTGTGCTGTTTCCGCAATTTGGGAAACCCTGGCTCGACCTCGTCTTGGAATTCGAAGCGGTCGATACTATCCCCATCTAGGAAGACATCATAGCCTATCGCTTGACGGTCTGGCAACGTCGTACTACTAGCATTTCTTCCAGTCCCAGCGTGCTGTTGACCGTATGCTTCAGCGATTTGGAACGCTGTATCGATTACGATCATAGGGTCGACTCTAAACCGATCTCGGCGAAACTCCATACACTCGCTTCGCACGATACGGAGTTATATACTGGGATTTATAAGCAAAACCGGCCATTGCCCCTAACCAATCAGATGTCTTGATTTTTACCCTCCGAGTTCGGGAGTGGAGAGCGAGATATTAAGAGGGTAGCAGTTCACTCCCGAGACAAACTAACTATGTCCCAAGCAGAACGATACCACACGAGAGCCGACATCCCCGTCAACGACGTCGGCGAGGATCGAAAAGCGGACCTCCGTACTGCGTTTGACAACGCAGTGTACGGTGAACGCATCCAGCACTGTGTCGCCGCAACGTTCGAGGTCAGCGAGCCGATCGAGAAGGATGGCGTCGTCGTTTCGAGCTGGCTCCACCACGACCGAATCTTCGACCTCGTCGCCTCATTCTCAGGAAACCACGACGGACAACGAGAGCATTTCGCGTCTGCAACGGTCAAGGACCTCGAAACGGACGACAAGCTTTCAGCACATATCACTGAAGACCGCATTCTCATCTCGCTTCGCAGCGAAGATGTATCCTTCGAGTCGTTCGTCGCCTACGTGCTGTTCTTGGAACAGCGCCTCAGCGTCGAACTAACGGCTGTTCTCGAATAAACGCGGTAGACCGACTTCACGGTACACGACCACAACCAGTTCCAACTATGGTAGACAACACCGACAACCTTCGAGACGCGCTTCGAGCAGCAACGACCGAAATCTGTGCGACGTGGGACATCGAGATCCACGACACGGACGACATCGAAATCACACAGGTCAGCGACGACGAGTACGAGGCTCTCGTTCCGATCTCCGGTCGGGTTCTCCTCGAGGATCTCCTCGACGACCAAGGGACTCTCCTCGGCATCAAGAACGACATCGCCGCCGAACTGGAAGGCTTCCAGGACGACCGCCTCCTACTGACGCTCGACCTCGGCTGACACCATACGCGACTGTCCTGTTTCCATCAGGCCGACGAGTAACGCTTGCGGGTTAGAGCATCGACTAAAGTTTTTATCACCCCGAGATGATGTAGAGGGTAGGAATCCAGAATGGTATCCGAGAACGCGAATCCCGAACGAGACCGCACCAGTAGAGGGCCGGAGGTAGCAGAGCGATGACCGGAGAAGTAGAGGCCGCTGACGGCAGTGAAGTGGAGACGGCCGACATCGACTCGGTGGTCTACAAGTACCTCGGGCCGACCGAGGATACCGACGTCGTCGCTGCCGTGAAAGCACATCACGCCGAAGGGCGCAACTGCAGTCCAAGCGACCTCGTCGGGCGGAAAATCGCGACCGGAGGGAACGATCCTGAGACCACGTACGTCGTCATCGTCGAGTGGCCGGCGTAGCGACCAACTGGACAACGATACATCATGGCGCAAGCTTCAGAGTCGGGACAACGGACTGTCGAGATGGATACCCCGGACTGCGTCGATGGTCATGTCTTCCACGAAGAAGACATCACTCCAGGCGCGATCTGTCGGCGTTGCTGGGTCGACGACGGTGAAGTGACCTTTTCCGACTGGTTTGCGGTCGTGTCCGCCCCGAAGACGTCCGATCATGGGTCTAAGTACGTCGAGATCGTGTGGCTGGACGGCGAGGACGCAGGTATCCTCGACCGTCACTTCCTCCGTGATTTAGGGGTGAAACCTCCCTACCGGGCCGTTTGCGAGAAGCACAGTCTCGAAATTCCAGAACAGTTCATCGCGAAGCGTACGATCATCAGCACACTCACGAGGTGGCTTCTATGATCAGCTCACAAGACGGCACAGACATCGACGGACAGACGGTAAAGTCAGCAGACAGCCTCGAAGGGGCGCTGGGTTGGTGCAGTGCAGCCGTGTTCGAGGCAGGCGAACACCGAGAGGACGACCAGTTGAAGGTGAACAAGACCACTGAGGTCATCGTTCTGACCGACCCGTGGCCGGAGTACAAGAAATTCGTCTACCGGGACGGGGTACTCGAACATACGTCGACGATTCTTTCGTCGAGTTACGAGATGGTCTTCGAGCAGAACATCGGGGATTACGGGTCAGCCGAGATCGTGGACCTCAACGAGCTCCCAATCGAGCGCGACGAGAAGAACATCCCGCAGGCTGCGGAGTGAGCGAGCCGTTTCTTACAACCCCGGACGGTTCGTGCGCCGGCGATAGTTTCTGTACTCCGAGATGGAGTGAGAGATAGATGGTATTCGGGGATATTCACCGGGAAGAAGCACCGAACGTAGGTGACCCGGACGACGCGGACGTAGGAGAGTTGGCTGGCGTGGCTCCGCCGTGCGATGAGTGCGGAGAGAAACCAGCTGTCGACTCACTCCGTGGCAAGGACCTCTGTGAGGACTGCCTGCCAAGCGATTCCCAATAGAGGAGAGTACCGATGTCTTCAGACCAACCACTTCACGAGCACGACGAGACACACCTGTGGAAACGGACGTTCGCGGAATTGGTCGCGCGAAATATCGACCCTGACGACGAGATTCTACTCATCATCGCGAACTCCGACGCTGAGGCTACTCGGCTGGAAACATCGATCAAGCAGAATCTCCACACGGCCCTCCGAGAGTATCTAACCTACACTGGAGACCAAGAAGAGCTCCCGTATGACCCGAACAGTATCGACGTGACGGTACATCTGAATCCCAAGCGGAATCCGTACAAGTACCACCAACCCCTGTACCAAGCCACGGAGGTCACACGGAAAGGCGGTACAATCATCTACAGGGCACCGCAGCGGCTCGCACACAGCAAGAAGGTGGAACTGGACACAATCTACTCGTTAGACTGGGAAGACAACAGCGACCCGTCTCTCGCCGCTCTCATGACCGTCACAGAACAGACTCCACAGGACGGAACAGCGGCGACTTCCGAACCGTCGGATACCTCAACAACTGATACGACAATCTCTGCTTTCCTCTAACCCACCAGCATAGCCCCCAGTGGAGTTTTTGTGCTCCGATGGGGAGTGAGAGATATGAGTGAAGAGGACCCCAACGGAATCGAGGTTACAGAGGATCGTCCGGGAGAAGAGGGAGAAGGGATCGATGTCGAAGACGCCCTCGCAGAAATCTCGGAAATGTCCTGTGAATCGCCATCGAATCTGGCAGAGTACCAGGACCAGTTCGCTAACGGGCTTCCCGAGGGGTTCGAACCTGAGGTTGTCGACTTTTTCGATGAGCGGAATCAGCTTTCTCATTGGTTCCCTCGCCTCGAGTCTGTCGATGTTCCCACGATCGACACGGAGATTCTCGAACTGGAGGGTGGCGAAGGAAAGGCACTACTGGAAGAGAAGGATATCGGGCTGATGGAAATTCTGATGGTCGAAGAGCCTGGAGTCGTACTGGCGTTCTTCGGCAAGCCCGATTTCGACGTGATGCGGGAGTTCGTCGAACATACTGAGAACGGTCAAGCGTTCCTGCGAGGCGACTACAAATCAGCGACAAATCTCGGAAACACAGGTAACTACATCGAGGAGCCATCGGACACTTCACTCGCCCACACGGTGATGCACCAACTTCAGGACCGGATCATGGCGAAGATGCCGCTGTTCTCCGCACTCGCTATTCGTGAACGGTTGGACTTGGACTTCCATCCAGACGGGCGAGCAACGCTTCATCCAGAGGTCCGGTTCTTCATCAGCGGCGGCGAGGTACTGTATCATTTCCCACGAGTAGATAAAGAGACCTTCGCGAGGACCCCTGAAGGTGTTGAACACTACCAGCGAGTCATCAACGCTATCAACAGGGACGCCGAACAGCTGTACGAGTGGGCGTATCGGGCTGCCCATGAGTTCGACAACGCTTCGTGGTCGCTGGACTTCGTGATGGACACTGGCGGAAACTGGGTTGCGACGGACATGGCCCTGAACGGACTGTACTACAGTACTGACAAGGAGCGATGGCACAACCTCAGTGAGCACGAGAAAGGAAGTGCGTACAATCTCGAAGAACAGCTCGGATCGGCGTTTTCCGAGCCCGAGATCCCCGACGACGGGGCTGGTTCTCGATAACTCGCAGTCAGTCTTGTAGTATTTTTTACCTCCCATTCCCCGGTGAAGGAGTGCGGTAGATGAGCAGTCTACCGCAGGATTCCGCTTACAATGACTGACTCAGACAACGGCTACGTGAAGGTGGTGCTGCACAACGAACACGGACGAGTCCCGGAGACGGTAGTGCTCACGTTCTCAGAGGTGATTCGGCCCGAGGAGATGCTCGAGCGCCTCAACGAACTCTTCGGTGACTGTGAACGGGTCGGTGGGCTCTACGGCCTAATGAGCCTCGTCAACGAGGCCGCGACCGTGAACAACGACGACCACAGGGAGAACGACCCGGAGTACACGTACCGGGTTTCGATGTACCCCGAAGCCACGCTCTCGGGAGCAACAGATACTGAAATCACGATCAACAACCACGTCGACGAGCCGTTCACCGAGAACTTCGGGTCCCTATCAGCAGAGAAGGCCGCGTCTCTCGCCTGACAGCCACCGAAGCCGAAGTTAGTAGGTGCTGGATTTCGTAACCGCTACTTGTTCGACGATGTCCGAAAGTGAATCGGTCGACCAGGAAGAGGAGCATACCCTCATCCACGTCATCTGCGACGGTTGCGATGAGGAGGACCTACTGACGATTTCAGAACATCCTCGGGACGCTGGGCAGACTCGTGCTGTTGCTGACGCCCATCACACGATCGCCGAAAAACACGCGGATGAGACGGGCCACCACGTCGAGGTCGGAGAAACGGTAGACGGCCCAGACTCGATCATCGAGCTGGCAAAATCGATTGCGCCATCTGTTGGCGGAGTCGAGCCTGAGGACTTCAGTGAAGAGTACGCCTGACTACAACGATGAACTCCGATAAAGCGGCAGCTGTCCGAGACGCCGTGAACGGATGCCCCGACGTCGTCAACGAGGAGAACCTCCGTGAACGTGACGGCGACCCGATGACAACTCACCGGGGGGAGACGTTCACCGGCGACCGCGTGGAAGCAGCTGGCTCCCGATTCCGGCCCGCCTACATCGAGCAGAGCGGGACAGTAGGGAACGGCGATGGAGCAGAGCGACCAGTCTACGTGGTGGTTCTCGAGACTGTCTGGACCGAACAGACCGATGTTCGGTCGCTGTCGCCTGAACTCGTCTACGAAATCGCGAAGCACGATTGCCGGGTTCGCTTCTACCCACCGGGGCACCGGCTTGAGGGTGATATCTGGATCACGGACCACTTTCGAGAGTCTATCGAGGATAACGACGACGAGCGATGTTCAGAGTGTGGATCAACGTACTTCAAGTTGCGAGGCGACACGCCCGTCTGTGCAAAGTGCGGAGAACCAAAATCGGCATCGGGCGCTCCCCAACGTAAAGCAGCGGTCAATGCCGGCCCGTAACCTATCCGTGTGACGATGAGCGAAGACGATCCCCAACGCCAAGACGAGGAGAACAGCAGTCCAGATGTCGGAGAGCCGCTACAGGACGTGATCGAAGACGCGATGCCGACGTTCCCGGAAGAACGCCAAGGCCGAGTCGACAACCCCGACCGGATGACAACCGATGAGCATCGAGCGATTCACGATGGTATCGAGTCCATCGTCGAGACGCTCTATAACCGAGGGTACAGCCCCAGCGAGCTTGGCGTCGTCTTCCACGGGTTCAGTCACCGGATGAACGCCTCCCGATACGACCCCTACGAGTACGACCGGATTGCGCTGTCGATACAGATTCGAGAAACGATCGAACAGTGGCGAGACGAACAGCCGAACGAAGTTCCCCCACTGGAGATCGCGACCGTGGTCGAAGAGCTCGGACGCCACTATCGACAGATAGCTCGCCGAGAGGTGTACGAGGACACCCAAAACGACAATACCGATACCGACGAATAGCAATCTATGGCCGGATCAGAAGTGATGGACGAGGAGTGGATTCGAAACTATCTACTCTCGTTGCGGGAAGGCGACGAGATCATCGTCAACGACCGTACTCGAACGTGGGAACTCGTCGAGCGATACTGGGACGATCACGAAAGCGGGTACTGGCGGTATCGATTCAAAGGCTACGGGACGCACTACGAAGGAATCGTGCCGCCTAACGGTTCGGCCGGATCTTTCACGAGTGACGGGGGGAAGCACGTCCTGGTAACATCCATTCGGACTCCGAGCGGCGAGAAGCCGTCGATAGTCTCAGATACAAGCGCCGGAGAGTGGCTTGAAGACGCCGGAATCGAACTCCAGTAGGTCATACATCCGGGAGAAAACCCAACAAAACGCCGAGAATCACTACAGTCGGAGTTTTTACCCCTCGTTTTATAATAGAGAGCGTTCGTAATAGAGGCTGTCAACAGAACATTCAGAGATACCTATGGCATCGCATATGTGGGAACGTTGGGACACCCCAACAACGGAACGAATGGTCGACGAACTGCTGACACACGGGAACGCACGGGCACAGCTTGTCAACAAGTACATCACTGAAAACACGTAATCACCAATGAGCGAGACTGAATCACACGACTCCCCGATCTTCCTGAAGAACGGTTGGGTCAAACAGAATATGGACGTGAACGGCAACCAAGCCAGCGCCATTCACGACGCCTTCGTGACGAAAAGCCAGCTCATCGATGCTCTCGAATCGGGTGAAGACATCGAAGAGCGAGATGGGATCGGAACGAAAACCGCCCGCGCCATCTGGTCGTGGTACAAGAACGTTCACAGCGGGACCATCGAAGCAGACGGAACACTAATTCTTGACGACGACGGTCTCCACGTCCCGGACTGGCTCGTCGGCTACACCGGACGGCTCACACTGCATAAGCCAACGCTCAAAATCCAGCCGCGTGTAGCCGAACCGGGCCTCCCCGAAGTGAGTGGAATCCTTCAGACGTATCCTGACAATGGAGACTGGGATGACCGTCTTGGCGAGGGGATGATCGCTCTGTCAACCCCCGACGAAGAAGAGCGAATATACGAGATCGACGACCAGCGAACAACAGACGACGGAAACTGAGATGGGTCCCGATGCCAAAACGAGAGATCGCTTGTACGTCCACTGAGGGCGAAGAACGCCCGTGAACCGACAATTCCGAACTCCCCAAGGAAGTCGAAACCGAACTCGAACATAGAGCCGAATCCGCCTACCGCGCACTCGAGAAATATGCCTGACCAAAACCCCAACAGGACCCCGAGAGCAGTAGAGACAATGAGCATCGGAACTCACAAAGAAGAACGGGTGAAGTACTCGTGTTCCAACTGTGATGACTTCGAGATGGGCAAGCAGTTCACGGGCATTTCTGGCACAGACGGCGAACGGGAGTACGAGGAAATCGAACCGCCGAACGAGTGTCCAGTCTGTGGCGGGGAGATCGAAGAAGAGACCATCTCGAACTGAACAATCCGGTTGTCCCTAACGGCCGTTCTCGCGACCAGCAGTTAGTTTGTGTATCCCGGTGGGAGTGAAAGATGATTAGGCTTCCGTTGACGGTACAAACGATAGAGGAGACGAGAAAGGTTCGGTCAGCAATCCTCCACCATCTCGGGGATTCAATCTACGGCCGGTACCCGGAGAAGTACGAGGATATAGATGTTCCTGAACCGATAGCGTCCTGCCGTGCGCTCGGGACACCATCGAAGGCGAGAAGGTCAAAGTTCGGTAGTGTCCTCACCTTCAGGAATGAGCGAGCGTTCGCGATGCTGTTCTTCCATCACGACCCGGAGGACGGTATCAGTTACAGTCTCGGATCGCACGCTGGCTGGCAGAACGGCGGGACTGAAAGCCACCTACGGCAGCATCACGAGGCCCTCGATGCGGTACTGGAAGAGCTCGGAGTTCTCCACGATTCGTACCAGTTCACGTGTCCGTGTGGACACGAAGGGGTCATCAACGGTGCGTACACCGACGTAGCTGACCACATCAACAAGCACGGCGAGGAAGACCATACGGAGCGCCGAACCCCGACGATGACGCTCGTGAACCGAGAGGTAACCGCGAACCCGCCGGCGCAATCTGAATCAGAGCAGCGCCAGCAGGCCAACAGCTAACGTCGGAGGGAGAAATATGGCGACAACCCACCATCAGAGCGCAGAACACGAGTTCAAGGGAACGTGGCGGTGGCCAGAACAATTCGAGGCCTGGGTCGAGTCTCTGGTAGCTGATGCTGATGGGCCTGTCGCGAATATCTGTGCGGGCCTCTCGCCGCTGGGGGACATCCGTGTCGACCTGAACACGCCGACCGAGCTGGTTGCTTCTCTACAGGCCGACTCGGGGACGAATCTCGAACGGGCACGGACATACCTTCAGGACCATATCAGCGGGACACCGCCCATCGACGTCATCAGTTCGCTCTATTCGGCCTCGGACCCAACATCGCATCCGGCGGCTGACTACATCGAAACCGACGAAGACACGGTCCGAGTAGATATTCTCGATAGTCGACTCCCGTTCGACGATGATACCTTCAGTTGGACGTTAGCGGACCCGCCATGGAAGAGCGTCTCGCAGGCTGACCGAGAGCGCCTCTTTAGCGAACTCGTACGAATCACCGAACCGGGCGGACGCATTCTCCACAATGCGTTCTGGGTTCCGACCGGGGATCATCCCGCTACCCTCGACAAGCTCGTTCCGCGACAGGACACTGAGCGGTGGTCGGTCGGAACGCCAAAGGTCAGTTGGGTCGGGATCTATACGGTTCACGACTCGATTCATACGGCACGACATCTCTCACGCACACTCCCTTCCCGTGAATTCGAGCCCGAACCCCCCACGTTCGACGATGCAGTTCGGGCGCACGTTGACTTCGAGTTACGGCATCAGTGGGGAGTGAGTCCCGAGAACTACGACCTCGATGTTGTCGACCCGACGGAAGAGTCGAAGTGTTGTCCGCAGTGTGGATGTTCGAGCCTGAGCCCGCTCCCCGAGCGTGAAGGGGGAGCTGCGGAGGCAGGTTCTCTCTACGAGTGTGAACAATGCCAGTTCAGGCCCTACGAGCAGGAACTGGTTCCGAAAGAAGAGCGGTCTACCACTCCACCCCAGAATCATACGTTATGAGTTGGATTCAGAATGACAGCGCCGTTGTTAAAGGAACAGTACGCGAAATGTTTATACTGAAGATAGCCGACAGTTCAACTGAGCAATGACCAGGTACTACGATCTCATCCTCGGCAGTATCCCGATCGTCCAGTTAGGCATCCCTTCCGTCTTTCACCTGGTCGGCTACCCAGTCACAGCAGGAATCTTGCTTGGCGGGGTTACAGCAGCGTGTCTCGTCGGACACGCTCTATTCGTCAGGTCCCCTACTGACCCGTCCTCTACCCCAGTCGACGACCAACAGGGGGCCAGCACGTCAGACGGGCCGGTCCAAACAGTTTCTGATTAGCAGTACCCTTTTGACGGTAATCCACAAACAGCGAAGTATGGATCACGAAGACTCGGGACTCCTCGAGAGCTACCATTCTCGGGTTCTCGAATTCAAACGCAGCGTCGAACACGCCCTTCCCTACGGCGAACCCCTTTCGGTCGCGCTGATCGCCTTCATGGTCACTACTTTGCTCCTCCTGTTCCTGCTGAACGTCATCGGTTTCGTCGTTCCATCTGCGCTTCCATATTGGGCTCAGGCGACACCCTACGCGGTCGGTATCTTCGCCGGCTACACCGGATGGAAATACACGAGGCTGTAACAGCCGGACGCCTTAGACGGGCGGTTCCGGCGGTTTTTAAATCCCGATTGGGGTAGAGGGTTGAATGATGAGCCAGCGAGTCCTAACAGCAAGTGAAGCGTTCGATGACTGTCTCTCGTTCTTCGAAGAGACGCTCCGGCCGGCGATGAAAGTAGAGACGGGCGGGTTCAGTGGAGACCTGATGCCCGGAAACGAGTTCGAGATCTCGCTCACGGTCACTCACGGAGCACTCACGGCGCTCGTCAAACGGTATTCTGCCGCTGAGTTCGACTTCCATAGCGAACGAAATCTCATCCCCAGCGTCTCCAGCCGGGAGAGGATCAACCCGCTGAAGGACCTCTACGTCGAGCTCACCATCGATTTCACCCCCTACGGGGCGGTCTTCGGTGGTTCCTCGAACGACAACGGAGGCGGGATGACGGAAGCAGAGGGTGGCGAAGATGAAGGTCCCACAGCCAACGAGATCACCGTAGACGGACCGGCACCCGGCCCTGAAGCCCCAAGTGGGCCGTCGTTCGACGCAGAAAGCACGCCGTCGCCGGCGACAGCGTAACAGGCGGCCGAACCTTACCAAGTGATTCGGAGGCCAGCGTTCAAACGGCTTGGTAAGGGAAGGAAGCATAGCCCATCAGAGTACAAAGCTATACGGTAGACGTCCAACAAGACAATCGTAGACCCGCTATGCCCGACCAAGCCTCAGCAACATCGACGTGTCCCGCCTGCTTCCACGACCACGAGCTGCAGGAGATGGTCTACGCAGTCTCGGAAGACAAAAGGCACCCTGTCTGTCCCGAGTGCGGGTACCAATACACGGACTCGCCGGCAGATACCGAGAGCCAAGCCTTCTCTCGTCTTGTGAGTTCACCACAAGAACTCCCACAGCCGAAACTCTCGGTCGAGGAAACACGCCGCCGACTGCCCTCGATCGACTACATCGAAGACGACGAGATCCGCCTGGAAGTCATCGAACTCTCTCGGCGAGCACCTGCGTACTTCTGGGTCGAACCGGCCGCGAATGGAGACTACCACAACGAACTCTGTCGGAATCAGCATGGCCTCTGGGCACACTCGCTGATGGTATCTACTGGCGTCGAATACTTTTCCGATTCGTGGATCGTCCAAGGACGAATCGACGAGGACGAACTGGACTACGCGAGAGCCGCCGCGACACTCCATGACCAACGAAAGCAGGGTCCCCACCACGCGCCTGAAGAGAGTTCGACATCAGATCACAACCTCACGATGGCCGACGTAGTCCGAGAAGAGTCAAGACTCCCGGAAGAAGTCGCCATCGCAGTCGAGGAACACATGGGGCCTTTTTACGACGGGCCAGCAGCGGAAGGCGAGATCGGGAAGCTCGTTCATACTGCTGATATGGCGGCCTCCACCAACGAGTACACAGCAACGATTCCAGCACCGGCTCCAGAAGAACTTCTGGAACTCGGCATCGAAGAGTCCGACCTCCAATAGGATAATGAATAACGACATCGATTACGATGTCCGGTGCGGCATGTGCGGCTGGACAGGCGATCGGGACGACTACCGTTCCCTTGAGAACAATCGCTGTCCAGAGTGCAACGCTCCGGCAGTACAGCCCGACCCAGATGAACATCCCGAGGCATTCATCGACACGGACGAGAGCCAATCATCGCTGAAGGCGTGGTGAAGACGGAAAGGAGCCAACCGATGACCGACACAACACGCGAGACAGGCGCGGAAAGCAACGAACCGAACAACGAGTCTACGGACGACCCGAACCCCCATCTCGTACAGACCCACATCCGAGAGTGGCACTCGTGGGAAGTCGCCGGTGAGAAGCTCGTCGCATATGATGTACCAGAAGGGACAGTACGGTTGTACCGAGTGGTATCCGCTTCGCGGAACGTTCGAGCGTTCGCGAGTGCCGATGCCGCTTTATACGACGGGTCTATCGTCGATACGTTTTACGACGAGCAGACGAATACGATCGAGTTCATCCACGAGTACGCCGGACGAAAAGGCTCACACAGACCCGCCGAGTGGCTCGACAACCCGGCGCTACGGCTTGAACGCCTCCCACCTGGAGACCACGATATCCTCTCCCCTGACCAGTTATGAACAACGACAAGCAGCCTGCTACAACCGAGGATGGGGCACCACAAGAGCTTCCCGAATACCCGAGTCGCCAGCTCGAAGTGCTGGAGACGCAGGCCGTTCGTGAATTCAATGCTCGAATCGCAGAGCATGGGCGGGGGAAGAACTGGCTGTTCGACCACCCACGAGGGCATATCTTCAAGGCCGTGGACGAACTGTTCTTAGCACGTGGCAGAGAGGAAGCCGACGATACTGCGGGAATGATCGAACACAAAGCGAACGCCCTCAATCACATCCTGATGGGGATGGAGATCGTTCAGACGAATCCAGAGTACGATCTCCCAGACGAACTCCAAGCGACACCAACAATGAGTACAGAAGAAACAGACCCAGAACACTACGAAGAGCTGTGTCGGGCAATGCAACCAGGACTCCTGCTGACCGTTAACGAGTCAGACCCGACAGCAACCCCCTACGGCGAGATGGAGGTAATCCGCGTTGACGAGGACTCGGGGATGGTTTCGCTGAAGGCTGACCCAGAGACCTTCTATCGTATCCGTCACGACGGGCCAGACGGAGAAACGATCATCGAGGAGGTCGATGATAACGGATACGGCGGGCGGGAAAACACGGTCACGACAATCGAGGTGATCGGAATTGCCTGAAGCAGAACCAGAGAGCAGCAAATCTCCCGAGGAGACAGGGAGCAACATCGAATCGGACCTTCATCCGAAACACAGGCAGACGCTGATGGACACGTACAACAAGGCGGACTGGCTGTGCGGGACGCTCGCCGAAAATCAGTACATCGAGGTTCCAAGTCACCTCACAAGTATCCGAGACTCGCTGAAGGGTCTCCTAACCGAACAGGGGCTACTGGAGCACCGATTCGTCTGTACGTACTGTGGCTATGAAACATGGGCGTCGGAGAAGCCGACTACCGCTCAGAAGTCCTGTCCTGACTGTGAGGAACCGCTCGAGTACGCCAGTACGCGAATTGCCGACACAGACTCAAACTGACACACAAAACATGGATTCGACAGCAGAAGATGGCATTCAAACGGTCATCAGTGCGATCAATGAAGCGGGTGAGGGCTTTCGTATCCTCGCTCAAGGAACCAACACCACGGAAGAACTCTTGGACACACTCGAACCTCCGTGGTCGGAGTACATCAGGGAACACGAACCGTGGGACCGGGCGTTCGTCATCTGGTACGATGGCGAGCCCGCACGGGTCGCGACGAACGTCCGTGATCAGTGGTCGGTTACACCGGCACCCTCCAACGGTATCGTAGAGCGAGCGAACGTCTACGCCGAACTTGGGAAAGGGGAGCGGGGGCTCGTTCCTGGGCTCACGTACGAGCCGGCTGGAGAGGAATCGGTCGGTATCAGACTCGAACTGCATCCAGTCGAAGGGCGAGAAGACCTGTTCCGTACCGTTGCGACCGACGGTTCGCCGATTCCCGACATCAAGTTCCAAGTCTGGGACTTCGAGATCGACCAGCCAGCCATCGATGCCTATCGCCACTTCGACCGTGGAGACAGAGTCCGTGTCCTTGAGACGGGCGAAGAAGGTGAGGTCCAAGGAACGAACGGGCGGACTGTCACACTCGACCTACCCAGTCGAGATGAGGACTTTCCCGCGTTCTACCCCGACGAACTCGAGCAGGTCAAGGAAACCGAAGACGAGACCGAGGAAACAGCAGCTGATTAGACGATGAGTGACACGAGCGAACCCGAGTCACCGAGCGAAGATGCCGCCGCCGGACAGGAGAGCGGTGAAGACGAAGAGTACCAGCCGATCCACTTTACCGAAGCTGAGTACGACGAGTTCACATCACTGAACGAGAAAGCAGAAAACGAACTCACAGACCAGGAGGTGACATCGAAGATCAAGTACTCCGTGAAGCGCCGATTCGACCCGCCGACGTGGGCGCTGGTCTTCGAGTATCAGTACGAGCGGAATGGCCGTCGTGCCGACTGTTTAGCCCTCAATACGAGCGCAAGCCGGAACTTCAAACTGGTGGGCTTCGAGTTTAAAGCCAGTCGCTCCGATTGGCTCTCGGAAAAGCGCGACTCCGAAAAGGCGGACACCTTCGTCGAACTCTGTGACGAATGGTACGTTGTCGCCGGTCGACGGGGTATCGTCGAAGAATCCGAACTCCCTGACGGGTGGGGGCTATTCGAGCTCAAGCCGAGCGGCCAGTTATGGAAACTCGTTGAATCAGACCTCAACGCCCTCCAAGACGCTGAACCTGACCGGAGATTCTTCGCGAAGTTCTTGCGGAAAGCTCTGGGAGGCGACTCCAATTTCGGCTACAGTGACATCAAGGAAGCACGCCGGCGGGGGTACGACGAAGGCGTCAACGAAGAGATCGAACACAAGATCGGCCGTGAGAAGCGGAAGCTCCGTGAGAAAGCCGAGAGTTTCGACAAGATCGCTGACTCCGACCTTCACCTCTACCCGCCTATCGACGACGAACGAATCGCACAGCTCGAAACCGCCGAGCAAATCGTCAAAGCGGTAGCAGCAGATGACTTCAGCAGTATCAGAGGGCGTATCGATAGCCTCGAAAGTCAGTTAGAACGCGCCCAGGAGCGGGTCAACGAGGAGACCGATATTCTCCGCGAACAGTTGAACGAACTCGAATCCGAAGTCACAGGAGTTGGAACCGACACAAACACCGAGACTGACGAGTGACCCGGTTATCAGGTGTCGCTAAGCGTAGACCAGTACTGGAACCCCAACCTCCGATTTTCAAACCGTCGAACCCCACCAGATATTTGTAATCTTGCCTTGCACGTATCCATACAGGCTCAGTCGAGACAGCCAACACCAAGAAGAGGGATATTATCCCACCAGATACAATCATGCCATTTGACCAATTATTCGCGACCGGCCAGTCCAGAGAGCAGGTTATTTCCACAACCTTGCTCACCTTGCTTGTATCGTCGCTCCTCCTCGCAGGAGCAGTTGGAACCGCCACTGCAACCACGTATTCATCCTCAGACTCCCCAACACCAGAATACGGAGACGACACTCCACTCGTCGACGAGTCCGAAGCAGTCGATAACAGTTCCGTCGTAGTAAACGGAGACGGAAACGTTGTAAGCGGAAAACAGGTCGGCTACGGCGAACCCGTAGGAAAACTTATCCGAGTCTATTGGCTGAACGGCTTAGAGAAGACAGAATCTGTCATTGTACGTGATGACAACGTCGTTACGCGGACAGGTCAAAACGTCATCGTTGAGGGCGGCGGTAGCGTCGGTGTATTCGACGAAACTCCAGATATCCGGGCGCGATACGACAACGGAACAGTCGAAAAAGTCGTCGTAAACGGGAGCAATATCGAGACAGAAAGTGGGCGAAACGTCAAGACTGAAGAAGGCGAAAACGTCGAAATCAACCGCAATACCTTCAACGACCACGAGTTCGTGATTGACATCCTCAACACGAGCAACGTTGGTGAAGGTGAGGTGATGGAGGTCACCGTTAAGGTCGGAAACATTGGTCACGAGAGTGGGGAGGAGATTATTGATATAGAAGTCGACGGCCGGGGACAAAGTCCGCGGATAGTGGAACTCGATCCCGGCGAGACGCAGAAGCTCGACCTCCAATACTTCACACGATCCAAAGATGCGCCCGGTGTCGAGTTAACGGCAAAGACACCTGATGATAGTGATACGGTCACAGCGCCGATCGATAAACCGGACTTCCGAATCGACATTCAAAGCGCCGATCGCGCTGTCTCGTTCGGAGAAGAGATTTCAGTCTCCGCTGTTCTCAACCGGATCGGCGGTTCACACGAGAAGACCTACGCAATCGATTTCCTCGCTGACGGTTCCGTCACCGATACCGAACTCGTCTCCTTAGAGCGTGGGGGAAAGACGGAAGTGAACTTCACCTACAAGACGAACGGTGGTGATGTGCCATCTGTTCTTGCGACGGTCTCTGGGCCGGGTGAGGCCGAGGACGCTCAGAAGATAGCTGTTCGGCTGCCGATTCTGGCTGTGGATAAGGTCTATCCTCCGAAAAACGTCTCCGAGTACGAGAAGGTGGATGTTACAGCGAAGGTAGAGAACTACGGAACCGATACGAAGAACCAGACCGTCCAGCTGGCGGTCTCGAAGAACGGGACGAACGAGACGACGATCGTTGATAAGAAGCGGGTGAAGCTCGGGAACCGGAGTGAGAAGAACGTCACTTTCGCGTACCACACGAAACCCGAATACCACCCCCAACACAAACTCACGGTTTCAACACCGGATCACAACCGCTCAGTCACGGTAAAAACGAACGCAACGGCTGTGCATAAATTCGAGACTGTCCCGAAGGAGACGATCATCGCTCCATCTGACGAGAAGCGAACTCTCAAACCCACAATCAAGAACATCGGGCACGCAAACGGAACAGCCAAAGCCACATTCAAGCTGAACGGGTCGGTCGAGAAGACGATAAATCTCAGCGTCGAGGCCGGGAAGACAGCCTCTACGAAGTTAGACGTCGAGGTTCCACAGAACGCTTCGGTAAAGTACAAGATCGCGGTACAGCACGATGAGACGAACGGGACGATAGCGCCACAGCCCTCAGCGACGGCCACTCCAAGCGATACGGCGACGGCTACCGCTGAGAGTGGAACGGATACTGATACGAACGCGACGGCGACCCCTGGGGGCGAAACAGACACTGACACTAACGCGAGTACGACGGCACCTACTGGAAACAGCGGAAGCGGTGGAGGGGGGCTCCTCGGATTCCTTCCGTCGGTTCCGGTTCTGTTGGGAACGGGATTTACCGTGGTTTTAGTCGGGTTGATCGCGCACGCCGCATCGTGATACTCCCTCACCGTAACCGGCAGGGTTGCCAGCTTCTTGGGGTGAGTACAGAGTTGAGGAAATAGTACTACTCAGAAGCTATACCGGCGGATCGGGCAAAAATTGAAGGGGATGGTGCCAAACATACATTCAATGGGTAAGACTGTCTTTCCAGTAGAGGATTTGTCCCTGAAACCAACCCCCAAATCGTCCGAGTGTCCGCTCGTAGAAGAAGGCACAGCAGAGCGATCTAACCCAGAAGAGGCACTCCCAGAAGAACCGCCTGAACTAATCCTCCCCCCGGAATACCAAGGGTTAGACGTGGTCGTTATCGGGCCAAAGTATGGGGATATCGTCGTCAAACTCACCGACGACGATGGTTCAATGGTGGAACGGTTCGCATACCGGGTTATCGACGAAGAGCAGAACAAAGTGGCTGCGAAAACTGACACGCGAGAAATCCCGCCAGAAATCAAAGCCGCATTACTGAAAACCGGATGGTTCTGTACTGATTGGGGTGAAAATTACACTGCAACTGGCGCAGACTACCTCGCCAGCCTAGGGGCCGCCTGCAAAGAATTGGCTGAGAGAAAAGACTTCGAGGAGAGCTCAAACAGCCCGTTTGAGGATGATGAACTCTACGGAAGTAGTCTGCTCTTGCCTGAGAGCTACCAACCAGACAAGATCGCTGACATCACCTATCGCACGTTGATGGCAGTCTACTACTCGAAGTTACTCAGGAACGGTGCCTGCCATGATAGCCTGCGGGAAGAAATCGAACACCGGATTGCAGCAGATGACATGACCGGCCCGACTGAAGCCATCAACCAGATCATCAGGGAACGTCATGACCAGGAAGGACAACCGGACGTTCAAGAGAGCCAAATAATCAAACTCGGGAGTTCCGAAGAGGGTGAAAGAGACCCCGGACAACAGGTGATGGCCAGCCTCACCCGCAACACGGTCTCTAACGACGTTCCAAACACCTGCATCAACTACCTGCCTGAATTCGGGCCGGAGACCGACGGGCACAACTACTGGGATACTGGGCGGGCTACTGTCCCCTATTACCACCTCCCATATCACCAGATAGATGACCGGTACATGGTGAACACAGAAGTCGTTGAAAGAGATGGAGACGAAATTCTGCAGGTCGGTGTAGTCACTGGGGCGTTCGGGTTCTACGAAGAATTCAGGCAGGTACAGGAAAACGAATACATCACCTCCAACGCGGGTGACAGGCTACCAGCAATATACTGTGCCGCAGTAGTCCGGGCAAGGGGCGGAGAAATCAGGAATCTGCCGACTCTTGACGAGGCCTCAATCGAAGGCGTCTATCTAGCTATCGCTGAGGTAGCAGTCAAGATATTCAAAAACGACTCAAACCTCCACAACGAGACGCTTCGGAAGCTGGACGACGTCACCTCCACGATTCGAGCACAAGCTATGGGCAAAGCATCAGAGACGGAAACGGTAGACCAAGAAGATCTCCCGACCGGAGCCACAGGGGATGGTCAACACACAGTATTCTCTCAAGAGCAATTCAACGACGGACTCGTAGGACGACTTCCAGACAGTATGGAGAAGATCGGCGATGCTATCGAAGACGAAATTTACTGAGTTTTAGAACTGCGACCAGAACTGCTGGAGGTTGCGTTCTAACCCATTAGGTTCGGTCTCTTGAAATTCTTCGCGTGAGTAATCGGGGAAGTGCGAAAGCACACTCGACTTGCCAGCCGCTTCGGTGTACCGCTCGTCGACAAGAACTCGAACACCAACGTCATCATCACCCCGAATTACGCGCCCCAGTGCTTGCCGCGTCTTCCGTACCGCCGGGACGGTGAACGCATACTGGAATCCGAGCCAGTCCCCGAAGCGAGAAGAGTAGGCTTTCTGGATCGCGTTCGCCAATTCCGTTCCAGTATTCGAGATCGGGACGCCGCAGATCACTACCGCTCGGAGTTTGTCGCCATCGAAGTCAACACCCTCAGTTAGCGTCCCTCGAAGTCCCGTCGCGAGGATTTTACCACCACCATCGAAGAACTTCCGCTTCAGCTGCTCGGTCGTCGCGTCCGAACTACTCTCGTCAGCCAGTACCGGCTTGTTGACCGCCGTTGTGTTCTCAAGGACCTCCGCTGCCCACTCCGCCTCCTGGTAGCTCGGCATGAACACCAAGACGTTCCCCGGCGTCGTCTTCGCTACATCCGTGAGGACGTTCCGATAGACGGTCCGCAGGCTTTGGTTCTCCTCCGGTGGCCATCGCTCACTCCATGTGAACTTCGGGGCGTTCACGGCGATACTTGCCCGCCTTTCCTTGGGGAAGTCCATCCCGAACATGGAGGTTGAAACGTGTCGAGCGCGTTCCTCTGGGGGTGTTCGTTCCTCATCCTCATCGTCGTCGTTCTCCTCTGTCTCTTGGCCGCCGTTCCGCAGTTTCTCGTAGCGGTCGACTGCCTTCGTCACCAGCGTCTCAGATGGTTGAGCGCCGTGCTTCAGTTTCCTGATCCCCGTGACCTCCTTGTAGACATCCAGCGGTGCGAGGGTAGCCGACATGACGATCGCGCCGCCGAAAGAGTCCAGCGTTCCAGCGATTTCGTCCTGCGGGATGCAGTTGTTAACGCGGATTTCCGCTCGGAACGCTCGTTGCCACTCCCGATCGGTAAGCTCCTCGTCTGTCTTCGCGTTCCGTCGTGGGTTCAGTTTGAGTTCGCGGAAGTATTCGGTGTAGTTGCCGATGAGCCACCTGTTCATCAGCTCGCGGACGCGCTCGATGGCGAGGTCGCCCTCGGGTGTGGTCTGGTCGATTTTCTTCATGATCCGCTGGCGGATATAGGCGACTGCGTACCCAAGGTGGAGGGCTCGCGTCCAGTCACTTTCGACGCCGTTCTTCTGGACCCAGTCGTCCAGTACGTCACCGTTCTCTCGTTGGATGCTGACCGAGTCTTCGGATACGGAGTCGGGCATAATCGAGTCTTCCCACCGACTCCCGTACGATTTGGTGAGGTGCTGGTCGATCTGATCGGCGAACAGATCGTAGGTCGCAGAGAGGAACCGCCGTAGCCCTTGCAGTTCACTCCGTCCGTAATCAGCGTTCTCGACGATGCTTTTCGCGATACGAACCTTCCCGCCGTGGCCCTTTCCGTCGAGCCACTTCAGGACCATATCGACATCACGGATCGCGTACCGAAGCGTTTCCATCGTCACCGAATACGATAGCTCATCTCGGACCTTGTTCACCATCTCGTGTGCTTCGTCGACGATCAGAATTGTCGATTCATCAATCAGCCCGCCGGTGAAGTTTTCGACGGTCTGCGGCGAGAAGACGTGGCTGTAGTTCCCGATGAGAACATCCCCATCGTCGACCATCTGCTTCATCGCCGCGTGTGGGCACGTGCCCTGTTTCGCGCCGTTCCGTAAAGTCTCCCTCGCCGTCGTTCCGTGATGTATCTTCACCGCGCTTTTGTCCTTGTAGTCGTTGACAAAGTATTCCGCGTAGAACGGGCAGTATTCCTCGCCCATCGCTTCGGGGATGCCCTCGGTATAGGGCGTGTCGACGCCGGCGACGGACATCTGATCCTCAAAGGGATCATCATCAACGCTGACGCGGGCCGCAAGTCCGTATGCCGCGTCGACGCGACGGTCAGCTCGGCCTTCATCGACCGCCTCGGACAGCAGGCGATCCATGTTCTCTCGGAGTTCGAGACAGCGGTGGTAGATCTCGTCTTGGTCGATGTGGCCGGTCTGGACGTACGGACAAACGTCGGGTTTTCCGACTAACGAGAGTCCTTGGAAGTGTTCGTCGGTATGCGTGTTGATCGAATCAAGATCATCCTCGAAGGCTCGGAGCTGCTGTTTCTTTGACGTGACTACGAAAAGGCGCTGGAATTTCGTGTTGGGGTCGCGGACCATCGATAAGCCAGCGGTCAGCGACATGAGGGTTTTACCCGTCCCGCACGCCCCTTCAAGCAGGTACAGGCCGTTATCTTGGAGCGTGTCTATCGCCTCGTTGATTCCACGGACTTGTTTCTGATACGGGTCAAATGGGAATATATCGGCCCAATACCCGTGCTGTTGAGATTGGCCGGTCATATGGACACCATCAGCTTCGTCTCAGACTGGGGTGGCTGTGCATAGCAGGGAACGGGGCATAATCCCTTGGGTTCAGTAGATCTTGCTGAGTTTCACCGACACCCTACTCGTCGCTGGCCTCTGAGAGGATTTCTGCCTCCCAGTTTGGATAGAGGAGTTACAGACTGTGGTGAAATCGCCAAAACAAACTTCACTGGTTGCTCCGAAAAGAGGGACGTGTTATGAGTAGTCCCCTCGCCGGAGTAGCGCGGTGTTTCGGAGCGGCCAGCAACACCCTCGTCCATCGTGGGATAGTGCGAGAAGCGTCCGACTACGCCCGAAGTAAAATCATCAGGCGAGTCATCGGCGGGTTCCTGCTGTTTGTTCTAACCATCGTTGTCTTCGGATTCGCTTGGTATGTCGGTTCGAGAGGAATGGAAGGTGCAAGTGCCGTTGGGATATTCACTCTGATGGCCTTACTCGCACTCATCACTGACGAAAACAAGTGGTACTTCCTCTCATGGTTGTTCGACGACGCCGAGTACGTCTACAACATCGACAGGTAGAGAGATGGTTTCTACCCCCCGATTTCAGGTGGAGTTTGGATAGATTATGTCCAGTAGTTCATCGACTCTTACACTCGAAACGATCCAGAACTGGCTCGACGAAAACTACAACTCAGCCATGTCGACGTACGTCTACGACGACCACGTTCGGCTCACGAACGGCTCGCCAGCGCACTATGTCGACATCTACATCGCCGACGGCCAATCGCTGACCCTCGAAGGCGAACGATACGGCGAAACCATCACAAAATCCTGCAACGCAGCAAAAGACGCACTCCTCGACACACTCTCGAAGACCATCTAAGCGATGGGGGTTGGTAGGTTAGGTGGAGGAGATGGCGAAATATTTCCCTCCCCCCGTTGCCGTAGGCGGGCCGTTCGGGGCGGAGCCGGGGTGTATCTCAGGACGGGGCCATCGTGAGCGTTCAGGCCGGGGCCGAGTGTTGGCGCGGCGGCGGGGAGTAGCCGGGGCCGGCAGAGGACTGTTCAGTACAGGAGACCACACAATGTCAAAATCAGCATCCAACCAGTCAGGCGGAACGGACAACAGAGACGACCAACGATCGTTTTCTCGTGAGGATTGCCCTCCCGAACTCGACCCATACTGGCCGTCGCGAATCGAGGAGGACCGAATCTGGTACAGCCACTACACCGAAGCGGACGAGCGGTTCTACGCCCCCGACGAAAATCGGATCTACCGGGTTACGAACATCCGCCACGGGCACGATATATTCGACCTGGAACCATGTGCGGTCGCGACGGATCTCGCAGACGGGTTCGTCCAGCCCAGCAAGGACGCGCCCCATCGGATCGACAACATCTGCGCTCTCGCCGGTGCGATCGAACTTGGAGAACTCATTCACCTGGAGAAAGGGGCGCTTCGCGAGGTCGGCGACTCCGCGTATCTATCCGTCGGCCAGCTCACCATCGAAATCGACGATATAGACGCAGACCCCGACGCGCTGCTCAAGCGGATCGATACCCCGGAAGGTCCAGACGCGGCGGACCTCGCAAGGGTCGGTCCAGCACTTTCCGACGCCGGCGTTGACGCCACTCTATACGCCCCACTGCCCGTCGGCGAACCACAGGAATCGGAACCGGATTCGGAACCCGTATCGCGAGGGTTGCCTACCGGCGCTCAAAACGTCGAGACGCACTTCATCCCGGTTAGTCCGTTCTCGAAGTGGACATTCGAGGACGATACGATCCGCGACTGGGTAGAGAATTCCTTCGAAGAGGGTGAAACCATCTTGAACGCCTGCGCTGGCGAGACAGAACTCACACCGCCCCCAGACGGAGAGATTCTCCGAAACGACATCAACGAAGAGCGAGACGCCGACTTCCACGTCGACGTCGCCGAGCTTGCAGGGCTGGATAACCTCGAAAGCAAAAGCATCGACCGGATCATCTTCGATCCTCCCTGGTCGCTGTATCAGTCGAATCTGAGATACCAGGGCGAGCACGTCCATCAAGTCAGCAAAGAGGGAACGCACGACATCGATCTCTCCGAACTGCCATTCGATACGCCCGGCCCCGGTGAGAAGACGCAGATTGGCCACGCGGCAATCGCGAAGCGCGGGTTCGACCACCTGCTCAAACCGGGCGGCGAGGTGATCGAAATAACGTACCACGGAACCTCAATGCCGAACCAGATGGGATACGAGCGGCAGGAGAGGGTCATCTTCGACCCCGTAGGCGAGGCCCGTGCGGTGATCGGGAGCGTCGACCAGAAGACGCGACAGGAACTGTCGGACTTCCTCTAAACCCGGCTACGACGTAGCAGGCTCCCCGACCGTATGGCCGGCTCCAATTCGTCAAGCGGAGCCAACAGTCCGATGTAAGTATGGCAGAAGTGAACTATTCCTTCTGAGTAGTCATACTCAATATCCACTTCGTCGTTTGATTCGACGATACACTCAACGGCGAAGAGATCGTAAGCCCGTTCACCATCACAGATTGAACAACCTTCATGCGGTCCGCGAAAGGCATCATCCAGTCCCGCGATCGTCTCCTGGACGCACGAGAGACAGAAGACACCAAGAAGACCTTCACCGCGAACGCCAACGACTGCCCGATAGCAGGCGTTCTCTGTTCCACATCGACAACAATCCATCCTTACTCGCGTATTCCCCACAGAGACACTTACTTCTTTAGGCGAGGGGTGCAAAGTAGAGAATAGAATGAGCCGTTCACATAAAGCGGCAGCGCGAAGCAACAGCGATAGGTCGGGGTACTTCAACAAGCGCGTCTTCCTCGGGCTAGTCTTCGCTGTCGTTACGTACGCTACCTCCATGCTCGTCTTCCCCCTGTAATACAGAGGTACAGCGAACACTGATGCCGCTCCTTTCGGAGCCGACAACTTCGAGGGCCGTGGTGATGTTCACATCATCACGGCTAGGAGCCCGTTCAACACGCTTGATGGCACGCTTCTGCGGCCTTGCAGAATTCTCTCCATCTGTGTGGGTGATGGGTAGCTTGTAGCTGGTTACTGGATGAGTATGGCTCTACCGACCACCCCAACACTTATGGATCGAGACCAATACTGTCTCGGTATGGAACGAGACAAATACCGTCTCGCCGAACTCGAAGAGACAAACCACCTACTCGCGACCCTCGGCGACCTGAACCTTGACACGGAAGCCCTCCTCATAGCCATCCACGCCGCCGACGACGAACTCACCAAAGAATGGAAATCCCAAGGCGCACTTCAGCAATGGAAGGGCCAACGCAACTCCCCAGCGGTCGAACTTGTGAACGATATCGTCGAACATACAAGCGAATCCTGGTGGGTTCGGTACAACCCGAACACTGGTGACGAGCCCACTATCAGAGTCCATTGGAAAGCACTATCGAGGATAGAAGCCACAGAAGACCTCCTCGCGGAGATAGCTGATGGCGAGGACCGCAAAACGGACCTCATCGAATCCGCTATCGCTGATACGATATATACCGTCGGAAAACGAGTGGTTGAGTCCCGCTATACTGAACGGGAATTCCTCGCATTCCATCTCGGCACCTCATACTCCGTCGACCAAACCGCCTCGATCATGACTCAGATCCTCGACTCCGACCAATCCTCGGGGGCTGTACGAAAGTACCAAAGCCGGGCAGCTGACAAACTGAAGTTAGCACACGCCACACTTGACGTGATGCGTAGCCCAGAACCCAAGCAAGTCTCCGAACTACCATCCCTCGAAGCACGGCTCGAATCGCCACTCGATGATGAAACGAAAACCGCTCTGATAGAGGGACTGCACCGTAAGATCTACTTCACCGACAAACACAGTAGAACTAACGTAACTGCATCCCCTACCGAGAACATCACCCTGGATTTCAATTTCATGGGTGACCAAATCGAGTCCTTCATCCATATAGACACAGCAGAAATCGACCGGACAGTCTACGTAGACGAAATACACGACGGGAACATCTCCAATGTTGAGCGGGCATCTTCCGGGAAAGAACTCACCTCGCTTGCAGACCTCTCTGCTAGCAGTGCTGCACTTGTTGACGACATCCACGACATCCTCGACGAATTATTCCCACCACAACCGCAGCAGAGTATGGTTTTCTCCGGTACCGAGTCAGGTTGGACATCAACACAGGCGTTAGCTGACAGCAACGAAGGGGGTGGTGTCATCTCGTTCATCGCATTCATCGATATGCCAAAAGCTCTCCACTGACTACCACTACCCGGAACAGCACCACTACTTTGACGGGAAGGGAGCCGCCGAGGGTTTGTATTCACCGTTGAGGGTGAGATGAAGTCAGTAGAAACACCGGAAGAGGAGTTCAGTCACTGGTATGACGAAGAACTCCACCAACCAATTCAGCCCGAGGAGTACCGCGAGGCGCTAATCAACGAGATGGAACTGCAGACCGGCGACACGTACGAAGTCGACGGTGAGGCTCACCAAGTCCACACCGTAGATGCGTTTTCGGGGACCCTCGTCGTCCACGACCCGACGTGCAACAACCCGCAGGACGCGCGAGCCGGAACATGGGAAGCCTCGATCCTGGATCTCTACGCGGATTGGAGACAAGGTAAGGCTGTCCCAGCGAAGATGAAAGTCGTCTCCGATGCCTGACGAACAGCTCCCCCACCGACGGTCCAGTTCCCGGCGAACCCACCTCACCAAGACACACGCCGTTCACCGCGTCGAAGACGGCGAGTACGAACAAGACATCACGGAGTCCGCCGATCCGAACGAGGTGCTGGCGTTCCTGCAGAGCCTCGTTCAGTGGTACGAGTCCGACGTCGACAAGCCAGAAGAGTTGTTCCTACACGCGGAAGTCGAGGACAGCGGGTACGTCTATGTTCGTGACCGGCAGGGCGGCGAATGGGTGATGTGGTCGGTCAACGAGTGGGTCGCCCCGAAACCCGGTGTCGATGTCGATGCGTGGAACAAGAACGGCAAGGACGCCCTCGAGGACGAGGGCACCGGTATCAACGAACCGGTCATCCGCACTATCATCAACGCGATCGTCTTGGCCTACGAGGAGCCGAGCACCATCCAGGAGCGATTCGACCGAGTACAGGTCGAATCATGCAGTTCAAACTGACCATGAACGGAAGCAAACTCACACAGTACTCGGACGTAGAGGAATTCAAGCAAGCGGTCGAAGAGGCCGACGACAGCACCCTCCAAGTCTCACATGATATCAAGGGGACGCCAATGGGGTGTACGGTCGAGAACCTCATCGAGTGCATGGAGAGCTTCAACGAACCGATGATCGTCGTGACGAACCGGACGGACGCGCCGATCCCGATCGGGGCCAGTTTCGGGGTCGAGCACCTCCACGGTTTCGCTGACCTCATCGAAACGCTCGGGACCAGCTGCATCGAGGACGTCGAAAAAGTCGAAGGCGGGTCGCTGGAAGTCGGCTATCACTTCGACTAACCCCCGTGAACAAGTGAGTGAAAGCAGATGACCGACGCTGAAACAGTCACCGTCCGAATCTGGCGTGGTCGGCACAACGACCAGGAGGGCGACCCTGACGAGACGCACGAAGTGGAACTTCACGACGGAGACCGCTGGAACGCTGACACCATCCAGTTGAACGACAGTATTCGAGACGTGGGCTGGCTGGCGTTCGATGTCGTCGATCTACCGGAGAGTATCGACGAAGTGACGCTGTTCGTCCACGCGAGCGACTCGTTCCACGAGCCGGAACCGCTGAACACGCGAGCTGTCGAGCGAGGACTGGTCTTCGATGGGCGTCCGTACAAGCCCGGCATCAACGCACCGTGCTTTCGGTTAGAGGGCACCGTGAAGTTCCACGTTGCGAGAGACGCGAGGTAACTACAGATGGCGAGAACACGAACACTCGGCGATTTCGGAGCGGACGGAGAACAGGACGGACTACCTTCGACGCCTGCGGACTTACCGGATCTTGACGAGATCCCACCAGTCAGAGCGGATCACGAGCGGCTCCTCGGCGTCAGTACTGACCGGACGGTACTGTACCACCGACCCAGTCACGAACTCTGGAAGTACGACGCCGACGTCTTCGCAGAGACGGGCGAGTTCAAGGTGGTGGAACAGTCGAACACAGCAATGGGAACACCTGAGTTCAAGGAGTTCGCTGACCAGATTCGAGAGAGCGACTGGTTAGCGACGACGCAGTACAGCGATATCTTCTTCGGTGAAACGCACCCGGACCAGTATCCCGAGGAACTGCCAGCGCCCATCGACCAGGGAGAAAACGACCGTGCTGGTGAACGGCTACTCGGCGTCGATTCGCGGGGAATCGGCCACTACGAAGTCTACGAAGTCGATATTCCGTACATTCGGCGATACGTCCCATTCCGTGGAGATGAGATCGTCCACTGGGACCCGAATTACTACGGATACGTGACCCCAGAACGCGGGTTAGCGCAGCGCCGAATCGCGCAGTACATCATCACGACAGAAGTCGAGTGCCACGGCTGGATGCGACTCTCCGAATACGGACAGTCGCTGACAGCCGCACTTCTCGAAGAGCTTACGCCGGTCCGCGAACTGCTCGAAGACGGCCCGGTAATCCCCGAGTGAGAGCCAGAGTGAAGGTTTTTACTGGTGCGAGGGGAAGTGAACATCGGAGTAGAGAGTAGCTGTATCAGGAAGAAACAGCAGACGACGGCCGTCAACAACGGAGTTGCTACAATGGGCTATCACACGACATCAGGAACAGACGACGAACGAACCGTATCCGAAGGAGACAGCGTCATCTTCTCCGGTACGGGATACCGAACTGAGGGAGAGGTCACAAAGAAATACGACGACGGCAGTTTCATGGTCGAATGGACGTCGAACGGCGAGGAACGTGGTCAGATCTTCCGTCCGAAAGTTTTCGACCGAAGTGCCTTCGTCGAGCACGAGCCGAAAGAAGAACAGACAGAATGAGAGATACGGTTCTCACTTGGGAAGGCGGAGCCCCATCCGACGACGAGCGAGGCCTGGTGAAGCAACGAGTGATCGCCCTGGACTACGCGGATAACCCGAACACGGAACTGGTCCACCAGCTCATCAAGCACGGCAAGGGAGGCAGTGCTGACCCGTCCTTCGAAACGGAGTTCATACTAACAGTTTCACCGCACACTCCGCCGCGAGGGAAAACCGAACGGTTCCCTGAAGGCGACACGATCACACTATCTGAGTGGTTGACCCGGCCATACGGAAACCCCGATAAGAAGGTCGCGCACGAAGTGCGGTTGAACGTTCTCGGGAGCGAGACGGGATACGCGACCGTCGCAGTAGAACGACGTCGTGCCGACCCAGAGCGGCCATCCCCAAACGCTGAGTGGAGAGTCGATTCAGAATTCACGGTCGTCGAGGAGTACCAGTTCTCTGTGGGTTCCCGTAAGCCGGAGCCAGCATCTCAACCCGCCGAGCAGCAACACACAGACGGGCGAGAAGGGAATCCTGAGAACGTCGGCGTCGAGGCTGACCTCGAAGCGAAGATGCCCGACTCGCTACAGTAACCGAGACTATATTGCGCTGAATTGAATACTACCACCAATGGCAGGACGCACTCATCACGAAAACGGAGCAAACGGGTTCGAGCCGCCAGACTCGATAACGATCGTACTGATCGCAGCAGTGGCGAAGAACGGCGTCATCGGTGACAGTGGCGAAATCCCGTGGTACTACCCCGAGGATCTGGCCCACTTCAAGCAGGTGACGACAGGCCACCCTGTCATCATGGGCCGGAAAACCTTCGAGAACATCCAGTCCGACTTGGGAGGCCCACTTCCGAACCGGACGACAGTGGTACTCTCCCGGCAATCGAGTATCAACGCCAGTGATGAAGTGATTCATGCTGG
This sequence comes from Halosimplex pelagicum, assembly GCF_013415905.1. Classification (GTDB taxonomy): domain Archaea; phylum Halobacteriota; class Halobacteria; order Halobacteriales; family Haloarculaceae; genus Halosimplex; species Halosimplex pelagicum. The sequence goes on from NZ_CP058909.1 coordinate 2,433,277, forward strand.
AAGCCTGGAAGAAGCGTTTCGGGAGGCGGCGGCTGATGCTCAGAATCGAGGCGTCGACGAGGTGTACGTAGCTGGAGGTGGAGCGATCTACGAAGCGTCACTCCCGTACGCCGAGAAGATGGTTCTCACGGAACTCGGTGATCCGTATCCAGGCGACGTAGAGTTCCCTTCGTGGAGTGCCGATGAATGGTCAGAAGTTGACCGGGATTCGCGCAGCGAACTCTCGTTTGTCACCTACCACCGCCAACCATCAGAGTAGAAACAATGGCAGAAGAAACAGTCAACAGTAAGCAGAACAACGGCCCTGAGCAGTCTCGCCTCTCTGGAAGCCGGCAGGCCAACAGTCGCGAACTCGGCACTGAATGCGACGTCGAATCCTGTGACGAGCGCGTGGTCGGCCTCGACGATGGCTGGGAGTACGAACGAGGAGTAGTGTGTTCCTCGTGCATCGAGTTCCGGCAGCAGCACCACCACTGGCCGGACGAAGATGTCGAGACCTGCCGTGAGTGTATTCTCGATGACGGCGGAGCCGTTCACGACTGTCCCGAAACCAGCATCGACGTGTTGCTCCGGCCCGGAGACAACTGCCCGAACTGCGAATTCGAGTTAGCCGCGACGGACGGCGGGCAGCAAGCGAGCGGTGTTGATCGCGAGACACCCACCGGTATGGAAGCATGGGAAGACTGGATGCGTGAGCACGGAATCGTCGGGCACGGTGGCCGTCACAAGAACGAGAACCGAACCGTCTGGGCGCTCGACGTCCCCGAAGATACCGAGGTCCGCGTGAACCTGACAGTCACACTTCCGAACGGTGAGACGGTCACCTGGGGCGGGTCAAATATGCCTGGACGGTACGAACTCGTCCAGAAGACTGGCGACCTCGAAGACCAGCACGAACAGACACCACAGGACGAGTGGGAAGAACACAACGAATCGTTCACCTACGAGCCGCCGCAGAAGCCGCCGGAAGCATGGTCGTCCAGCGAGTATCAGGAACTCTACGATCGCGTCATCAGTCGCCGCACCGAGTGGTTCTGTGACGAGTGCTCGGGACGTGGCCCGATAAGGACCCTCAAGAAGGCTCGTCGCCACGTAGAGAAGCAGCACGGCTCCGACTTGGTTGAGAAGCACGCACCTAACGAAGACGAACTTGAGACAGCGACCGACGGCGGTAAGTCCTCGAAGACAGAAAAACATGAGAGCGAGAACCACGGTCTTGCGGAGTTCTCAGGAGGTGAGCAAGATGCGTAACCGGCCGGCCGATCCATCGATACCCGTCAACGCCGACACGCCCAGCGACTTCAACGCACAGGCCGTCGTTGAACGGTGGGAAAAGATCCAAGAGCAGGGGCATCCACTCGGTCCGAACAGCTCTGGGAAGGTTGCCGATGAGTAATCAAACCGATACCGACACCGACCGATGTGACACCTGTGAAGAGAACGAACCACTCCCCGCGATCTCAGAGTGTAGAGAGTGTGTGAACGCCGGTTTACCTGATGGGTTCGAGTTACCAGAGGGTACGCGGGAAAAGGCGGAACAGGCACTCGATGCAGGTGCTGACCATCAGTTCGTTGAGTCAGACCTTCCAGAACTAGCCACAGAAGATGTACTTCATCTCCAGCGTCAGTATAATCTCCACGGCCGAGAGCGCGTCGTTGGATGGCTACGCGCAAAAGTAGCCCTTCCGACAAGGCTGGAACTCGCTCAACTGAACGGCAAGGACGTAGACGAGGAGGCCTACTACGAATGGGTCGCTGACCAGTACGTAGATGCAGACGCTGCTCAAACAGAGCCATGACAGAAAACAAGAGCCTCTCAAAAGACATCCGTTCCTGAACGGTTTCATAGACGCCACTTCTCTTGAGGAGTATACTGCTATTGAGTGGCTCCGCTATTCTGGTAGGTTTTTTCCTCCCGAGGCAGCTTGAAGGAGTTCGGTTCGGATGAGTAGTAGCCAAGTTGATCTCGGTGAGTATGGAGTAAGCGACCGGTCTGGCGGAGCGTCCGAACCTACCAACGAGAGTAACACAGAGACAGCACCCGATGTCCCGCTACTCGGGTTTGAATCGCTGCCCGACGAGCCCGCCGTCGCAGACGAGATCGCCGCAGCGCGAAACGCTGACTGGGCCGTCTTCACAGGACGATACCCGTACGTCTTCGATGCGGTACGGTTCGGGTTCGGGATCGGACACCGAGAGGATAGCTCCTACCAGTGGACGCCCGACGAGGTTGACCTCCCGGTTCACTTCCTGGATAACGACTACCGGAACGCTGACCTTGACCGGTTCATTCAGCGGGTATTTGAATACGAGCCTGAGATCGCTGTCCTCGGCGACCTCTACGACGCCGACGACCTCGACGATCATCTCATCGCAGCCGCCGAAATCTGGGACTCGTACCCGGATATGGAACTCATCCTCGTCCCCAAGACCGAAGAGGTGCTATCTGAGATTCCATCGGACTTCGTCCTCGGGTACCCAAACGGTACGTCGGATGTCCAGGCGCTGGATATAGCGACTCACAAAGAGTGGCGCTCTCTCCCCCACAGGCTCCATATTCTCGGCGGGACACCGCTCTCTGCATACGAGCATATCGTCGAGTTGACTCGGAACTATATCACGGACACGCCGGTCGCTGACATCGCCGGCGTTGATTGGAACGGCTACCAGCGATACGCAGAGAACCACGGAGACTACGCCGATGCAGAAGGTGGATGGCACCGGAATCTCCGAGAACAGTACATCCCCAAGCGTGACCTCATCCAGTACTCTCTGCTCAACGCGAAGCACTACTGGACAGGCGTCGGCGTCTGGCCAAATACCACACCTGAAGACCTCCCCAGACGAGACGAACTACTCGGAGCGAACCGGAGCAGACCGGTTGACATCACGATCTCATCTGACGAGCGTGAGTTAGTGTTGTCGCCACCACCGTCTTCGGAACGACGTTCCCAGCCCATCTACCGGACGGACGATACGCAAACAGAGGTTATCGAACCACTGTCACCAGTTGCATCAGTATTCTCAAATCTCTCTTGGGAACCAGACGGGGCGCTTTCGGGCGGAGCATCGTACTCTACTCCGCAAGCGCATTTCACCGAACCGACCTGCTTCGGCTGCGGCGCTCACATTCTCGCAGAACCCGACCAGTGTACTGGAGCGAGAGCCGGCGAAAGTGAGACAACTACGCTCCAACTGGTGTCCTACGAACACCAGCGTCAGGAAGATATGAACGATTACGAGTCCGTCGCAACCGACGGACCTGACGCGCTCGAATCGGATACCACGTTCCCTGCGATTCACTGTTTCTGTTCGGATTCCTGCCGTGAACGCGCGGAGTATGAGTCACCACACCTCCTTCTACGGACAGACCATAGTACGGAGACTGGGTGGCCGAACGGAGAAACCGTCACGAAGCTCAAGATCACGAAACGGGCGTAGAGATTTTGCGGATAACGAACCTTTATGCCAGTGTTTCCCTATATATCAGCCGCATGGCTGAAATCCCTGATTCGCTTCGAAGTCTTTTCACTGGCCGAATTGAAGAGCAGGATGGTCGTTATCTTCTCGAAATCCCAGAAAGCGAAGTCGAGAACGGAGCAATCGACCCGTCTGAACCCTACCGAGTCGCTATCCTCAGGGAAGCGAGAACGGGAACGTCCCAGGAGGGCGAGTCCAGTAACCAGAAGCAACAGAGTGGATCGGCGGAAGAGCAGCAGTTCGACGGCCCGCCAGTTGAGGAAGGTGAACGCCGGACGGTCACAATCGACGACCTCGGTGACCAGGGAGACGGTATCGCTCGTGTCGAGCGTGGGTTTGTCGTGATCGTTCCCGATGTAAAACCGGAGGACGTCGTCGAAATCGAGATCGAGAACGTCCGAGAGAACGTCGCCTTCGCAGAAGTCGTCGAACACAAGGAAGCCACGGCTGCCAGCTTGTAGTTTCACGAAATCAACCAAGACCATATGGCTTCTGGACACCATGTTTTATACAATCATGGCTTCATGAGTGCATATGGACGTAGAACACAACTTCAAAAACGTCACAGCAGATGACCTATCCCAAAGCATTCTAAAGCAAGCCCCCACCAATGCGGGTTCAACAGATCCCGAAAAGGGCATTGAACACCGGCTATACCACCTTGGGAAAGACATCTACGCATACTCCCAGATCCCAACAGAAAAACAACAACGGGACGAAGAAATCATAAATATCGGTAAGGTCTCTGCTGCAGTTCCGTGGCCTGGTATCGACAAAATTAGACAGAAATACCAAGAACTCTATAGCGACTCTGAAGACGTTAAAAAGGCAGATAATATCGATTGGGATGAAGTGACAACATTTGAGCCAATGCTTGAAATCTATTGCACAAATATGCCGTCTCGCCTAAACCAGATATACTTCAACAGGCAGACTATTTACGTCAACGCAGAAAGGTTAGGAATATACGGAGATGAACTAGAAAAACACCCCACAGATAATGAAACGAAAAAAGCACTCTGGAACACTATCTGCAAACTAGTAGATTCAGAGCAACCGAAACATCTTGAGTCACCACATTTCCCTGTAGAACTGGCCTTTGAACCCGTCTTTGAGTGGGAACTACGCGCTGGCTTACTCGTGGAATTTGGTGCGTTTAAATGGGCAAGCGAAACTGCCAAAACCGTCGCACTACGTGAGAAGGGTCTTAAACAAACTGAGATCGCTGAAGTACTAGACATTGATCAAAGTACGGTATCAAAGAACCTCACCCGAGCGAAGAATATCTTAGCTCGGGTATACTGGACCCTCGAGAATAAACCAAAAATCGAATGAAAACCCGAACATCGCTTACAGAGGTGTCATCAATCACAAAGAAGAGTCCACAATTAGGGGTATAACGCCAGCATTACAGTTATCCTTCAGTTGCCATCAGCCGCTTCTCGAAGACAACTCCGTCAACGATAGTGACATCGTTCTCTTCAGCAGCAGACTGCTTCCGACTACCCGGATTCTCCCCAGCAACTATAGTGGACGTTAGAAGTAATTGCTCACATTTGGAAGCGACAGTTGGTCGAGAGCGGTATCGATCGCGGTGGTCAGTTGCTCAAGCGAGTCGAAGAACCGGTTGCTGAGAGCGTTTTGGAGTTGTCGCCAACACTCTTCGACAGGATTGAGTTCCGGCGAATACGCCGGCAACGTCACGAAGGCAAGGTCGTCACGGGCCGCCAGATCCGTGACGGCCGACGCCTGGAAGTACGGTGCTCCGTCTAGTACGACGATCAAGTCTTCTTCGAATTCTTCGCATAATGCGAGAATGAAATGTTTCGCGTGATCGGCGGTGACGTACTCGGTGAACCGTGAAAAAAAGCAGTCACCATCTTCGGTGATCGCGCCGAGCAGACACGTCCAGTCGCGTTGACCGGACAATTCGACGCTCGGCCGCGTGCCGCGCGGAAACCACGCGGCACGCGGCTCGACCTGCACGGATTTCTTGGTTTGATCGATACAGACTATTTTGGCGTCCATCTCCGCTCGCTTTTTTTGATCTCGTCGTGGAACTCCTCTTTGTCGGATTCCTCGGCTTCGGCGGCTGTACGTCGAGGTTTTTGATAGCTGAGTCCAGCTTCTTTGAGCAACCGCCGACAACTCGCAACCGAGTATTCGACGCTGTACGTTTCTTCGAGAAATTCTTGGGCGAGCGCCGGCGTCCACGCCGGCGCGTCGATCCCGACCTCTTCAGGAGACTCGTTGACGGTCTGTTCAAACTCTTCTTGCTGTGATTCTGAGAGTTTTCTTTTTCTTCCGGATCGATAAGCATCAGAGACGGCTTGCTCAAGCGACTCGTCGGTGTCGAGTCGCTTGAGCCAGCTGTAGATCGTCCGTCGTTGAACGTCGTACCACTCGGCTAGTTCAGTCTGCGAAACACCGTTTTTGTACGCAATTGCCGCTAAGAGCCGTTGTGTCGGTTTCTTTCCGTCCACGTTGTCGAGGGCGTCTTGCAGTTCCTCGACGGAGATCTCGTCGAGATGATCCACTAGTAGCTGTAACGCACTCTGAGTAAAAAATTCTATCGGGTACTATAGAAGGTCTGTAACTCCCGACACGCTACTCGTCACGCGGCCACCTTCTGCTTCGATGATCTCGGTCGCCTCCGACCGAGACAGTTCCGGGAGTTTGCCGGTGAAAACGACCGTCTGGTCCTCGAAAGCAGACCCCCCTTCCGCGAGTTCGTTCGTCGGAGAGACTTCCTGTAGTAGACGGTCGAGGACATCCCGATTCACCGGCTCTGGTGAATCGCTGGACAGCGTCGGTTTCGACCGTCAGAACTAGGAAGATGAAGCGGGAAACCGTCGATGTCCATGTCGAAAATTTCCCGCTTCACGAGCAAAGTCGTTCAGTTAGCTAAAAATGCTGTTGGTGAGCGAGGCGAAGTCGCCGCCCCCGAAGGGGGTGGCGGCTTCGCCGAGTATGCGGTGGTGTCGCTGCACTGTCTGCGGGTTTACCTAGAAAAATCCTACCGAGAAGCACTTGATTTGCTGAGCGAGATGCCACAAATACTCGGGGAGATCGGCCTCGACGCGGCCGATCTCCCCGACCACTCTACGCTAGTCAAGTGGTTTGACAGAATCAAGACAGCACTCTGGCGAGTACTGCTGCGCCTCTCGGCGCAGCTGCACGAGCCGAGCGGTCACGCCGCCATCGATGCGACGTTCTTCGACCGCGAAAACGCTAGCAAACACTACTGTCGGCGGACGAATTACCGGGCTCAGACGCTCAAAGCAACTGCTCTCGTCGACACAGAAAGCCAAGCCATTCTGGACGTTCACTGTACGACCGAGAAACGCCACGACACGCAGCTCGGCTGGCAGGTCGCCCTCCGCAACGCGGGCGACCTCGCCAGCCTCGCTGCCGACAAAGGCTACGATTGGATGGAGTTACGCGAAAAACTCCGCGAAGAAGGCGTGAGACCGCTAATCAAACATCGTGAGTACCGGCCCATCGATCACGCGCACAACGCGCGGATCGATGGGCCGCGATACCGCCAGAGAGCGATGTGTGAGACCGTCTTCTCGACGATCAAGCGCACGCTCGGCGACACCGTGCGTGCGCGAACTTGGTACGGTGAATTTCGTGAACTCATCCTGATGTGTGCGGTTCACAACATCAAGCAATCGCTAAACCAGTGAAATCAAGCTACGTCTGGCGATTCACCAAGGCCGATTCACCTCCATCTGCAGATACTCTCGAATCCGCCGAGCAGTCACCTCTCCAACGTCATCAACTGTCGTTAGGTCTGACGACTCGGCTTCGCGGAAAGCGTCCACAGAACCGAACTCTCGGGCGAGATCGCGAGCAGCTGTTTCACCGACCTCTGGAATACCCAACGCCGTGAGGAAGTCGTGCAGCGCCGGTTCTCGACTCCCGTCGATTGCCTCAACGAGGTTCGCTGCCGATTGGTCCCCGTAGCCTTCGAGAGACGTAATATCGTCCTTGGCGAGGGCGTAGAGGTCTGCAACGTCTTCGATGAGTTCCGCTTCGAGGAAGTGGTCGACGGTCTGTTCTCCGACACCGTCGATGTCCAGTCCCTTCCGGGAGACGTAATGTTCGATGGACCGACGGACTTGCGACGGGCACGAGAGGCCGCCCGTACAGACAGCCATCGGGCCGTCACGCTCGATGTTGCTACTACACACCGGACAGGTCTCGGGGAACCCGAAGTGGCCGTCAGCGCGGTCCTCGACGACTTCAGCGACCTGCGGGATGACATCACCTGCCCGTTCCACCCAAACCCGGTCGCCGATGCCTGCCCCCAGTTCGGCGATCTGCGCGGGGTTGTGGAGGCTTGCCCGCGAGACCGTTACGCCACCGACATCAACAGGGTCGAGCAAGGCGACCGGCGTCACCCGACCCGTCCGCCCCACCTGTAGGACAACATCGCGGAGAGCCGTTTCTTCAGTTCGTGGCGGAAACTTGTACGCGAAGCAGTATCGCGGGTGGCTCGACGTTCTGCCGAGTGTGTCCTGGTGGTCGTGATCGTTCACCTTGAGGACAACCCCATCGATCGCGACGTCCATCTCGTCTCGGACTTCGAGAGTCTCGTTCCGGTATGCGACTGCATCCTCGATGGTCTCCGCCTGTTCTAACCGGGGTGGAGACACGAAGCCGAGGTCCTCAAGGAACTGATTGGCCTCCCATCGTGTTGCGAGTGGCTGGCTGGACTCCAGCACGTCGAACACGAGGAACTGGAGCGGCCGTTCTGCGACGATGGACGGGTCTTTCTGGCGGATAGTTCCGGCCACCGCGTTGCGTGGGTTAGCGAACGGGTCATCTCCGACTTCAATCTGTTCCTTGTTGTACTGCTGGAACGCTTTGCGCGGCATCACCATCTCTCCACGTACAACGAGCCGTTCTGGGGATTCAACCGGTAACCGAAGTGGTATCGACGGAACAGTCTTCGCATTCGGTGTTACGACCTCACCTTCTTCACCGTCACCCCGCGTGACGACCTGCTGGAGAAGGCCATCCTCATAGTAGAGAGCGAGGGAGATTCCGTCCAGTTTCGGCTCGCATACGAAGGACACCGACCCATCTGTCTCGCGAACCACACGGTCGCCGAACCCACGGACGGCGGACTTCTCTCGCGACTGTTCGATGGAGAGCAGTTCTGTCGAGTGAGTCGCCGTATCGAACTCATCGATAGGTGAGGCACCGACCCGCTGCGTCGGACTTCCTTCATCATCGACATCGAACTCCGATTCGAGTTCCTGCAACCGTGTGAACAGTCGATCGTACTCAGAATCGGCAATCACCGGGTCCCCGTCTACGTAGTAGCGACGGTCGTGATACCGAACCGCTTCCTGTAGCTGTTCGGCTTGCGTTGCCGCCTCCTTAGCACTCAATTCCGCTACACCCTTGAACTGGGGGAGCGGCGGGGCCAAGTATGGATTCTCCTGGGCTGACTGGCTTCGGCTCATCTGCTCAGGTCTTCGGAGGGCACCTCCTTAAAGTTGGAGACGGGGTGATTTTTGACACCCGATTGGAGTGGAAGTTATTGAGTATGAGCCCCGAGCCACGCTACGGAGAAGATATCCCAGATGACATCATGGATGTCGTCCGGGATGTCCGTCTCTCCCAAATCCAAGAGCACCTGGACCTCGACGTCGACGGGCTACCAGCGGACCCCAATTCGTCTGCTGCTCCCGTGGAGAATAGTGCGCTTCGACCGCTCGATGAGCATCGGCACGAAAACGCCTACCGGCTCGCAGAGGCACTCGACGAGGAAGGGTACGAGCCGTACATCGTCTGGGGGGTGACAACTGCGATTCGAGACAAACGGCTCCACAACCTCTCCATCGCGAAGTTGGATCGGATGTCGAACCGGACGCATTTCTGGGTCGAACTGAAACCCGACAGGTTCAACGAACCGATTGTCGCCGATATCTGCGCTCGGATCGACGGTCACCATAACACTGCCTACGTGAGTACGGACGAACCCATCCGATACCAGCGGATGGCTGAAGACCCGTCATACCTAGAGTTCGCCCCGGCCCTCTCACCTGACAACATCAACACGGAAACGGGCTACGAGAAGCTTCGGGAGGCCCACCCTGATCTGTTCGCTGAGCACCCGTGGCGGGATAGTTTGGCTGACTTTTCGGACATACCGCACGATGAGATGGAGTCCCGGCACATTACGGAGATCATCGAGCGTCTAGATGGAATCCGTACTGAAGACGACCTGAAGGACGCCATCTGGCGCGGCCGAAATGCTGTCTACGATGCTCTCGATGGGGCGCAAATAACAACGCTCGCGAAGGTGCTGGACTGGAACGACTACGAGTTCCCCCAGAAGAACGAAGACTCTATCAGGCAACATTCGATGGTTCTCGAAGTGGTAGACAACACGGAGCTGGCAATACTCGGTCCTGACGGATGTGTCTACCAACTTGGCGATGTCGTCCGATTCGAGACGACACGATCGCGGCGTGGTTGGGGTTCGTCAACATCTTCGGATACGGTCACTCGCGAGAACCAGATCGACTATCTCTCCGAGAACCACATCTCCATCTCCCGGCACCCGACATACAGCAACGTACCGAGAGATTCACCGTCAGCAACCCCAGGCGACACAGACATCGAACTCGTGGAGCGCAGCGACCTTTCGGCGTACCGCGAGCGGCTCACCGAAGGAACCGATATCGAAATCCCGGAATCGGTGAACGGATGGGAGCTCGTCGACAAGGACACTCGCGAAGATGACCCCGAGGACACACTTCTCCCCAGCGGCTTCGTCACAACGATGCAGTGGTCGAACGGTGAGAACACGTACGTCACTGCCAAATGGCGGGGTTCGTACCAGTGCTGGCGGCTTTCAGTGCCAGTTGAGGGGATGCTCACTGAGGAGAACGTCGATGAGTACATGTACGAAATCGACGTCCCCCAGCAGGTCGTCACGACCGAGTCGATCCTCGAACTAGCCACAGAAGCGATGGAAACGATGAACCCCGACGACTTTCAGGACCCATACGACCTTCGAGACCCCAGTTCTGCAGACAAACCGAGTGACATGCGGGCAGGGTTCGTCCCAGTTTCATTCCCCGAGGAGATCGGGGACTGGCAGCTGACCGAGCGAGACAAGTACTCGTTAGTCTGGAAGAACGTGAACGAGGGGTCGGCCTGGGAAGCCTTCACCGTGAAGATCGACAGCCACGGTGGAGTCGTCGTGAAGAACGTGCCCGACGACGAGATTCACGACCGCCGGCTCATCAAGAAATACTTCCCGAGCGGTGACCCTCATCCAGAGAACGTCGAGACAGAAGACTACGCTTGGCGACGGCGAGAGATGTTCGACGATAACTGGTACTACGGAGTTAGTTTCCTCGTCCAGACCAGCAAACAGGCCATCGACGAAGCAGAGATGGGCAGACTCAACGAACAGACGCCCGATGATGTCGAGGTCGGGTCATTCGACCACGAACTTTCAACTAACCCGGTCCAATCGATGGATCGAGACAACGGAACGCTCCTCGCATACACATAGCCACAGTGAACACAATGTCACAAGCAAACGAAACCCAGCAGACAGACCTTGAAGCCGCCGCTGACGGAGACCACAAAGATGCGGTAGTCGAACTGAACAACGACAACGGGACCGTCCTTCGAGAGGGCGACGTCCTAGCGAACACGAGAACAGACGAGAAGCTGATCGTTCTCGGGTTCAACGAAGAAATCGAGAGCATCGAATACTACTCGAACCACGAGCAAGAAGAAGGCCTTCATGAGCCGAGGTTCATCCCATCGTGCTTCGACGCCATCTTCCGCACTGTCGACAACAGGACGGAGATCATCGAGCTTTCTCCATCGTAACAATGGCGCAAGAGAACCTCACGGCGTTCGATGCGGGGGTTTCAGACCCTGATCCAGTAGCATGGTCGTACGAAGTCAAACGAACAGTCGGAGAGGGGGGCCGCAAGGTGAGTGGCTGGTCTCGCCATCTCCAGCGTGAGGAACCGGACCCGGACAGCTGGAAGAAAACGGAATCGGAATACTACCATCTACGAAATATCGTTCCGCTCCGTCAGAGTCGCGAAGTGACTCCCGACAACACACTTGGTTACGAATTCGAGTACGAGAACAGTGATAGCGGGGTCAGTACCGGGTTATCGAAAACTGATCCTCGCGGCCCAGAGTCAGATTCTCTAATCGAATGTACGCCGCTTGTGCCAATGAACGACGAGTAGCAGGCCTTCTGCCCCCCTAAACTAATACAGTCGAAGTTTGTAGTGGGTAGTATGGGACAGCGAGAGAGAGAGCTAGGCTTCAGTCTATCCCAAGACTTCGACAACAATGAACCTGATAAGACACCAGGGGTAAAGCAATTCACTGAGTGCGAGTGCGAAAAGCCGATCGTCAAACCGATCAGCTACGTCCTCCCAGATCACCGCTTCATCAGTTTACTCCTATGTAAAGCGTGCAACGGGCTGGAGCGGTACTCTATTACAGAGCTCCCGAATGGCGAGGACACTGACGATGAAGAGCTTAACACGATCGATTCCTTGATGGAGGATATCGACGCCCTCGAACAAGAAAACGAACGACTCGAGCAAAAACTCAGACGGCAAAGTCGGAGAATCCGAATTAGTCAGAATCCGCAGTTTTCTGATGGCGAACAAGCCGTAACCCCCCCAGAGGGAATCATAGAGGAAGGCACCGAAACCGGCGAAAAACAAAAACAAGAACAAGAGCGAGAACGCCAGAGCACACCTCTACAGTTTAATACTTCGAGAGTATCGAAAACCGGGAAGAAGGTACTGGTTGCGAGCCTCATCTTAGGTGTAGGTGTCATCGGAACTACTATCCTAAGGACGACACCGCTTTCCAGTTTAGCAATTATTCTAGGCATCCTCCTAATTGTCCTTCCTGTATTCTTCCTCACCGACGGTGAAATCCCGCAAAATCACAAAGAGACATAAACTTCTTTGACTGAATTTTTAAAACCATTATCGGTTATCCACATTCGTTAGTATCAGTACAACTATCAATGAAATAACTGCACGAGTGGGAAACATAGCAAAAGTTATGCTCCCCACTAGAGAACGATTGGCTAGAACAAATGCGAGGTAAAACGACCAATGAGTAAACAACAGTTCGATACTGGTCCACACGCTCCTTCTGATATACTCATAATAGAGGACGAACGAGATACAGCCACCCTCTACCAAAACTATCTCGAGGATCAATATTCCACCACCCTCGCAACAAGCGGCGAGCAAGCATTAGAAGAGCTCAACCCCCGAATCGACCTGATTTTACTCGACCTCAACTTACCTCGGATGAACGGAAAAAAGGTCATCGAAGCGATTGAAGAAGATGAGGTTGAACATACTGAGCCTCGGATTATCATCCTCACCACACGAGATCCAACGCCTGAGATTTTGGACTACCCGGTTGACAAATACAAAATGAAACCTATATATAGAGACGATTTACAGAGTCTTATCCACGATATCGCATTACAGAATGAGTTTCAGAACCTCTCGAACACTCTTTTTCAGAAACGGTCAAAACGGAATTCTCTCAACCAAGCGGGAAAGACAGATACCGAGACTTACAGAGAACTTCTCAACTCCATCGATGAAATTGAATCGAAACTCACAGAACTATACGAGCAAATTGCAGCTGGCGACTAACCCTCTACTGCTTTCCATCCGGTAGTTTTTGACGCCCGAATTGAAGGTGAAGGGTTAGATTATGGGTTCAGCAAACGATACAGCTGTAGATGCCAGTACGAGCGGGACCTCACCAACATCCACAGCGTCAGGAACCGAAGAACTTGCATCACGATTGGAAGAAGCCGGGTACGAAACCACGTTTCAACCGGGAGGGGTCGCACCCAGTGCCATCAGGTCTGGATCAGTAGCATTCATCGAGCTACACGTCACTCAAAAAGAGGCCCAAGAAATCGAAGACCTCATCGAAGAGATCGGCCCAACAGTCCCCCATCGAACGATCGGCCCAAACGACACAGAAGCACTCCCTGATTGGCCGAACATTTCAGAAACGGACAACAACGAAAGCAAACGGCCACTATATATCATCCCATCTCACTACTCTCCCCCTTCCCCCGAGCAAAAGGCCCAGCACAGAGCGTCTTCTCTCTAATTCTGATTTCAAACAGCCGTCTATAAAGTTGGATTGGAACGCTCTTACTTTGTCTCAAACCACCACAACACCACCCTTACCAATAGCCATACCTTTATTATTCTCAAAAATAGAATTAGTTGTAGATGGGAAGTGAGCAGCCCCAGTTGAGCAGTCCGTACATACGGGAGGGAACCGTTCCCGAAGTGTGCCCATCTACAGGGTGTGGTAGGTCTCTTCAGGTGGAAGACACAGCCGAAACGACAACCGAAGGTATCGCATTCCGACTAAAGTGCCCCGAGTGCGGAACTCTATTCGACCAAGCATGTCCTGAATGCGGTTCCAAAGACATCCAGATGGTCGACGGAGTTGAGGAGTGTCTCCGGTGTGGAGAAATCCTCCAGCTCGGCCAACCCCCCACAAACAAAAGCACGTAATCATGAGTCAGTCAAACCCCGAATCTGCCAACAACGGCAACAGCGGACCCGCTGTTCAATACGACTACGAACTCAGCTGTACCGGCATGAACCGCGAGACGGTTCTCGAAATCGAAGACATCGTCAGGGAATCGGGTATCCGAGAAGACAGATTCGCTTTCACGCACGTCGAAGAGTCGGACCCCACCGGCCCCCTGATCAGAATCAAGGGCCTTGAACGAGACGTTGCAGAGACCGTCATCACCAATCTCCGTGAGAATGGGCTCTCGGAGATCTTCAACGATACCCTCACTCTCGTTATCCTTCCGCCGAACCCTGAGTGAACCTGCACGAGACGGTCACTGTACGCAAGTTCTCTGCCAATCTCACAGACAGGTGGTGATTCTGTCGTTTTTACACCCCAAGCGACCTGGAGGGTTAAGATGGTTAGCAGAGCCAGACAGCGCCGACCCCAAGTACAGACCATCGACGAATTAGTTGCTCGGTACGACAGCCTACTCAAACAGGTGGAGAAAGTGAACGGTCGGCTTTTCTCGAAAAAGGCACTTCGGGAAGAGATGGCTGAAGTCCAACGTGAAATCCTCTCCCGGCAACGAAAACGAAATCAGCGAGATCTCAACTGCGGCCGTGAATGGGATACGATGTGCAATACGCCGCTACCACCTTATGTGATCCGTGGCGTCAAATCAACAGTGGACCTGGACTCGGTACGGTAGTTGAAGCAGGGAGCGTAATCGGGAGGTGGTTGTTTTTGTCCTCCGAGGTGGGGTGGAGAGTTACTATGGGAGGTTACCCAGACGGGACAAGTGCTGGTGACCCACGAGCGCCGTGGAACGAACCGCCCGCGCCTGAGTGTCGGGACTGTGAGGAAACGATCACGCGAGCAGTTGACCACAAACCGGGCTGCTCGAACGAAGGGATGGGTCCACGTGAACTCTACTCCCAACGAGAAAAAGACGCGGAGATCGAACAAGCTGAGCGGCGGATGGAAGAACAGCGGCTCCAAGACGCGCTCGATAACTAACCAGCACTGATGTCTACACAGTACGACGACGGCGAACAGCGCGACTGCCTCGACTGTCACGGGACACTCGAGTTCGACGCTGATGATGGATCGTGGCACCACATCGACGGCGGCAACAGCTGTTCGCGATATCGGTAACACGTACAGATGCACTACGGAGATACACTCAAACTCCTCGCGACGAACGGCGACGAAAACCGGCGCTTCCTGTTCACGCGATCAGCTGGTGCAACCAGTAGCGGGTACAAACTCTACGGGTACGACCCTGACGAGAACGCTCGCAACTTCTTGGAGGACTTCGGGATCGGCGGAAACCCAAACCACCAACAGGAGATCGAAGAGGCGAGACGTCGGATTCAGTTCTACGTCGGCGAAGACTGGGAGATCGAAGCCGCACAGACAGCCTGACGACGCAATCCTACAACACGAACTATGCCAAAACGAGTTGAACCCGGCCACTACAAAGTCGGCCGGATCGAGCAGAAGCGCAATGGCCCACGACCCCGAAAATGCGGAGACTTTGGGGTCATCAAGGGCGAAAACATCGAAGAAAACGGTCACCTGGAGTGGTCCCACATCTGCGAGGGGATCATCAAGACTTCGCGGTGGTGCGCGTACCGTATCGGCCCCGGAGACAACGGAACAGGGACTCGAACGGACCTCCTCAAGGCCTTCGACTCGAAGAGCGATGCCGTCGACTGGCTCCAGAGTCGGTACGGCAACAAGTTCGACACGGAGTACTGACGATGTCAGAGCATCCAAAAGACTGGGATTCTGCTCCTATCCGAGCTGAAAACATCGCCGACCAGCCTGACGAAGCTCGTGGGTGGATAAACACCGAAACCGGAGAGGTCGTTATCCGGCAGCCTCTCCACCGAGAAGACGAGAACCTCCCCGCGTTCGGGGTGTACTTCTACCTCGAAGTCTCGAAGTCCACGGGTCTCGGAACGAACCGGTCACTCCTCTTCCGTGATGACGAACCCGAGCAGGCCGACGAGCGCGTCCACAAATGGCTGGAAGACGCGGAGACACCAACAGATCCTGACCGGTTCGACACCGCTCTCGACCCGATCGCGATCCGACGTGAAGAGCTCTCGCACGTCGCTTCGCTGGAGGACTGGGCGCACCTCACCGGTGCGGAATACTACCTCAGCGAAAAAATCGGCACTCGAAAGCAATCAAGCGGGCCGGTTGCGATCTTCAACGGGAGTAGCCGCCGGGGGGAAGGGGCATACGTCGCCCTCGCAGAGGAAAACGGACCTCGCGGTCGGAAGTTCGCTTCGGTCGGATACCAACCCAGTGGGTACTACACGACTGACCAGAGCCTTTCGAGGGCTCCCTTTGAGGTCGAATCTCCGAGCGTAGAGTTCGACCACGACACGATCCGTATCAGTGGGGCAGACGGGTCAACTGCAATTACGATCACCGCACAGACCGACAATCCGAGCCACAGCTTAGACGACAACTGATCGACTCACGAACCATGACCGGCGATTTCATCCACGACCCTGAAGGCATCGTACTGTTCGCAGAACCAACCGACGTCGAAGTCTGCTCAGGCGCAGCCAGTTCCACAGCAACCATTCGCGTCCTCCCGTTCTCTGCGCGCCGAGACGGTGGAGTGTTCTGGGCCGGCCCCGACACCTACCACGTCCCAGAAGACGCCGACTACATCATCATCGAGGACCTGAGCCCAGCCGAAGACGACATCGAGATCAGTGGGGAGGGAGATGAGCCGGTCTCACTATCCAGCCTGATGGCGAGCGGGTAGATGGTCGTTTCTATACTCCGAAGGGAGTGAGAGAGGAAATGCAAGGAGAAGCAACAGCGGACACGGCAGCTGGAGAAGAGCCCTCAGAGGACTCCAAGGAACACGACCTGGTGAAGGTCTGGGCGAACCTCGATCGTGACTACGAAGGCGTCAAGCTCACGATGTACGAGCAGTACGACGACGGAGAGGTCGTCGTCCGTGATGAGACGTGGTGGACCTGGGCCGAATTCACCGGGATGACCGACGACGAACTGAACATCTCGGAAACGGGACTCACGCAGATGAACGCGATCCGGCAGGAGAACATCCTCACTGCCGACAACATCCTCGACGTCGTCTTGGAGACGGACCTCACGTTCGCAAACTTCGGCAAACTAAAAGGCGACATCGGCGGTGAACCGGTCTACGACGAGGTGGAGATCCCGTCCGAAGAAGAGGCCCAAGCAGAACTCGCGGAGGCGATATAAACATGTCCGACGACGATCAACCAATCAACTTCGAGCACATCCTGGAATCGGTCGAGATGGCGATGGAGTGCCACGACGAGATTCCCGATGGCGCTGTCAGCGAGATCCGCCACACTGTCGAGGAAGCGGTCGCGAACAATGAAGACTACCTAATGTGGCGTGAGGACTACGAGGAGTTCATGGGTATCCTCGACGGTATCCTCGATGGCGTCTACGACAACGGCTACAGCGAGCAGGTCAGTCAACTGGACGACCTCCGAGAGAAGATGGAGCCGAAAGATGACTGACAAACCTTCCACCGAAACCCTCCCGTTCGAGGTCGCTGGTGTGGAGGGAGGCGAAGACATTCTCGAACTGACCTACCGGAACGAGATCGGGAACAGCGTGACGCGACGTACGTACCGACACGCCGGCGACAGCGTTCACGAGACCGATGAGGAGTGGATGTTCAACTATCGAACCGGCGAGTGGGAGCGCGTACACCAGTTCACCCGTGAGTACGACCTCGACGACGACGGTGACACGCTCGTCGGGGACGGGTCCGGCTGGGATGGAGCTGGCCGCTCGTGGAGAGACTGGTTCAAAGCTCGGCACTTCAAGCGGCTCGAAATCCGCTATCAGCACGATACGATCCCTGACGCCGAAACCGGCCAGACGACTCGGTCTACTGCTGTAGCGTGACCTACACCGCAGGGGGTAGGTGAGGCTGGTAGTTGAGTGTGGTTTTTAGGCCCCGGTTGGGGTGGAGGAGAAGGAGAGTAGCCGTCGCGGTGAAGCAGTTCTGTCCTCCAAAGAGCAGTCGATTCCAAAATATGACTACTGACGTAGCAAGTACTGCATCCGGTATCGTGGAACAGTTCAGCGATCACGCCGACATCGATCAGGACGAGGTCGAATCAGACCTCAAAGAGCTCGTCGGCGAGTTCAAGGTGCCTCTGGACGAGGCCGAGCGCACCGTTCGAAACAACCTGATGGACGAACACGGCATCGAACAGGGTGCCGTGACGCAGAGCGGTGCGGCCCCCGACAGCGAGGACCTCTCGGACGACGAGTTCAGTCCGACGCCTGTCGAGGACATCAACGAAGCAGACGAGTGGCACGACCTCCTCGTCGACGTGATCGAACTGTGGGACCCGTCCCACCCCGACATGGCCCAAGTCGGGCTCATCGGCGACGACACGGACATCATCAAGTTCGTGATCTGGGAGAACGATGGCGAAGTGCCGGTCGAACTCCTCGAAGAAGGCGAGACCTACGAGATCAACAACGTCGTCAGCGACGAGTACAACGGTCGGTACTCGGTGAAGCTCAACTCCAGTACGAGCATCACGCAGGTCGAAGGGCAGGCGGCAGACGGCCGCAGCGACAACGTGGTCGTGGACGGCGTCCTCGTCGCCGTGAAGAGTGGCTCGGGGCTCATCAAGCGATGTCCCGACGAAGACTGTACGCGCGTTCTCCAGAACGGCCGCTGTTCCGAACACGGCGAAGTGGAAGGCGAATTCGACCTCCGAATCAAGGCCGTCGTCGACAACGGCGCGGTCGCACAGAACGTCGTGTTCGACCAGGAGGCTACCGAAGACGTGGCCGACATCGAACTGGAAGAGGCGAAACAGATG
Source organism: Halosimplex pelagicum (assembly GCF_013415905.1). GTDB lineage: Archaea > Halobacteriota > Halobacteria > Halobacteriales > Haloarculaceae > Halosimplex > Halosimplex pelagicum. The sequence continues at coordinate 2,452,215 of NZ_CP058909.1, forward strand.
GCGATGGACGCCCTCGACACGGGCGTCGTCGCTCAGGAGATCTCCAACAAGGTCCTCGGCCAGTACTTCAAGATCGAGGGACCGGAGCTCGGGCAGAACGTCCTCGTAGAGAACGCGACGGCGACCAACAGCGTGGACGACGACCAGATCCAGAGCCTGCAGGATCGCCTCCAGGCGGAGATGGCAGAAACGAGCGCCGGCAACGACAGCCAGCAGGCCGACGCCGCCGCGTGAGCATCGCGTTCAACCAGTCTACCAACCTCAACTACAAGAGAGACATCAATCCATGAGCCAGAGCAATCAGTCCCGACCGCAGCGTAAAGAAGCCGTTCGTGTCTTCGCACCGGAGTTCAACGAGGCCGAAATCGAGTTCAAGGACCCCGATGAGATCGAAGAGCAGGGCGAGGAGCGTGCCGCGAACTACGTGCTGCTTCCGACCGGGGGCCGTGCGAACCGCGTACTGATGTGCGGGTCGCTGACCGAGACAACGGAAGTGTCCGAGAAAATCATCCGCGCCCGACTCGTCGACGAGACGGGTGAGAACTTCTTCGTCTACGCCGGGCAGCAGTACAACCAAGACGAGTACGGCCAGCTGAAGCGACTCGACGCCCCGGAGCACCTGATGATCATCGGGAAGCCGAGTACCTACACGACGGACGAGGGTGACACCTACGTCTCGATCGACCCTGAAGAGGTCATCATCACCGACCAGGGGACGCGAGAGCGGTGGGCCGCAGAGACCGCTGACCAGACGCTCGACCGGATCGAAGCGTTCGAGGCGGGCAACGCCCCGTATCAAGAAGAGGCAGGAGCCCACTACGACTACGACCTCTCAGAGCTTCGTGCTCACATCGAGAACGTCGTGGCCGAACTCGCCGGGGACAACGAAGACGCTGAGGCCGACAATGAGGAAAGCGAAGCCGAGCCCGAACCCGAAGAAGGCGACATCGACCCCGAAGCGGCAGCGGCGTAGCAACAGAACCTTACCAAGCCGTTCCAACAGCACCATCCAAACGACTTGGTAAGGGCGAAGAAGACAGAACTGCAGCACACACTCACATGACGCTCATTGACTACGAAGAAATCGGCAAGTTCGACTACTACAGGAGGCTCATCGAAGAACTCGATCTCGAGTCCGAATTCGAGAACGTGTTCGACGAGTCGCTAGAAGAGTTCGAACTGGAAATCAGTGAATCGCGAGTCATCAGTCAAGTCCTCGACGAGGCCCCCGACGACTACATCCTCCTCGTGAACGAACGAAGTCCGGCCTACCGACTCCTGCAGCTACCCGAAGCAGAGCAGGATTAATTAGGCAAGCACCACAAGACGCAGTCACCGGTGCGCTTGGGCTGTTCCAAGCTCGGCATCACTTCAGGTTCGAGGCCTGGTACCGGCATCAGTCGTCCCCTAAGCCAGGGGGACGGCAAGGCCGCAAAGGTCAGTTCACACCCCTGCTCCCGAGTGTGAACCTGCGACCGAAGTTGGCCGCACCCCACTCCCGATCCATCGCGAGGCACCCCGTCACGCCCTCAGCTTTTCTCTGAGGGTGTGACTCCGAAACCCCCTCTACCACCCCCTTTCCGTCCAGTTTCAGTACGAACTTGGTTCAGCATAACCTCGTGTTCGGACGGTAAACCTTGTTCACAGCAAGAAGAGGGGGGGGGTGTTTGTACCGCTCGTTGTGGGTGAGAGCCTATGAGTATGAGAGACCCTGAAGCGGTTGCACACGCACGGGAGAGTGCCGAGTGGGGCGAGTTCGAGGTCGTTATCGAGAAAGACGGCGAAGAGATGGGCAGACTTGACGAGACATTCAGTAACGACTTCGACGCAACGCGAGCAGCGAAGAACGCACGCATCCCAGATGTCGGAATCGACGCGACGGTCGTAGACATCGAATCCTGAACAAAACGATGGAAGATCAGTTCCGCGAACTGTTACATACACACCCGTCGTGTCCGTTCTGCGGACATCCCGTCGACGTAGCGGCGCTTTCCGGTCTGAACTGTTCCGTCTGCCGGCCCTGCTACGAAGCAATCACCTTCTGGACGCCGTCGTACGCGAAAATCTTCACCGACGATGGTGTTTTCGAGATCTGGGATTACATCCCGGTCGCTGAAACGTGGCAGGAAGCAAATTGTGCGAACGCTATCTTCCTCGACCCACAACCAGATGTTAGAGCTCTCAACGAGGAGACTCGCCAAATGCTGGTCGCGTTCACAGAAAATCGGTACCAGGAGGTGTTTGAGCGTGCCCACCGCAACAAGGTAAACGAGGAGATCCTAACGCTTCAGGTCCCTAAACCGATCATCGTGACGGGGAACTGGATTTACGCAAAAGACGTAGAGAGCGTGAAGCAGTCCGGCCAAGAACAGCGTACCCAAGCAACCCTTTCAGAGTCCGTATAGTCGAGACCGCTGAAGTGAACGGAGACGGTGGTTTTTGACTCGCGATTAGAGTGAGATATGTTCGAGTGTCCACGCTGTGGAGAGACTGGAAACTGGGTAGAGCTCTCGCCGGTTGCCGGGAAACCCTATTACCTGTACGATGACGGTCCGCCAGACATCTACGGGTACGACCCGCGAGAACTGTGCCACGGCTGCTACACACAGCTGGCTGACAACATCGTCCTTGGGAGCGACATCAGTTTCTCGTTCTACTACTCGGCAGCATCGTACACGTCCCGATCAGTTCTGGAGGCCCACGAGGAAGACAACGTCCTTGTGAGTTATCGTACCCAAGAAAATGGCCGTATCGGAACCGAATCCAGTCATTTCGTCGACTGCGGTGGCGACCCCCAAGCGTTCGGCACGTTCGAAGAAGCAGAGTACCCGAGTAGTCACAGCGAGTATCTCGACTACATCGAGGACCAGACAGTAAGCCGAAATGACCGGTGGGCGCTCCGGGACTACCCGTGTGCTGACGCGATACTGGGGAAGTTCGATGCAACTGTCGAAGAATTCCAAGCGAAGACCCGTGACGCCCACCGCGAACTCCTCGATGAGGCAGCTGTGCGTGGGATCAAAGCACAACCGGTATCGATCCTGCAAGGACAGACCATCAAGGAATACCTGGACCATGCGGTCGAACTTCGGGAACACGGCGTGCTAACCGACCTCGTCGCGATCGGCGGAATCGCGATCTACGGGCCGGAGCGCCAGCAAGAACTCATTCTCTCTCTGCGTGAGTTCCTTCCAGAGCGACACCGCATTCACGGGCTCGGTGTAAACCTCGCTACGCTTGAACGGCCGGGCGTCCTCAATGCGTTAGCGTCTGCTGATTCAGGGAACTGGTTCAATCGAGATGCGTACGCAAACCGGAGTGCCGAGTGGGGCTGGGAGACGAAGAACCGGGTGAACTTCGATACGGTCACGTACCAGTATCTCGACCACCGGCGGCGGAAGAACGAACTCTTGGCCGAGCACTACTGGGAAGGGGAGTTGACCCCAGAGCAGGAGACCAGAGACATCGCGACGTCGACGTCGGCCGAACAATCACAGCAGCAGCTGACGATGGTACAAGCACCCGACGGGGGCCAGAATCGCGGGGCCAAAAGCGACAACGTCGACGGAGAGAAGCAATCCGACGAGAGTATCGACCGGAGCTACATGGACCTACTCGAGGTATCAACGCGAGAGACGCTCCGGCAGTTCGGCCAGCAGGCCAATACGGACGAGCCCCAAGAAAAGAACCGGCCCCAGCCAACGCAGGCAGATCTTGAGAGTTACAGTTGAACGGTCAGGGACCGGGGTAGCAAGAGGGAAATACTAACCGGCATCCATCATAAAGCAAGATATGGTCGATATCACGTCCATTTCCGTTCTGGTCGTTGGGGTCTTGATTGGAGCGACTTTAGCGGGGATCATCGCCCACACGATGAACTACGTCGCAGCGGTCGATGACGGACACCACTGGGCGATACTCTTCGGGTACGTGTTAGTACTCACCGTCGGCATGACCATTGAATATGGTCACCCCGTCATCGTTGCGATAACGTCATTCCTCGGCATCTTCGTTATCGCCGGTCGGATCTTCGACCGGATCAAGAAGAGACTACCACACGAAATTACGATACGCCAGGAGTAGTTGTTCTCCTTTTTATATCCCGGTTGGAGGTGGAAGAAGTTCAACTGAGAGTCCATGTTAGACCCGATAGCAGTCTTTGAGCTCACCGAGGAGAACAGCGTGGAAAACGCCGACAACCAGAAGGAAAACGTCTCACGGATCGCAGTATGGGACTGGTACGAGCGGTCCCCTGATGGTGAATCGTCACTGTACGAACTCCACAGCAATGCCGGCGAGTACTACGTGGACACAGACGACGTCAACGACATCATCGAACTCAACTAGCGATGTCACAGAGTCCATCAAGAAGCCGTTCTGAGGGCCAGCCAGAAGCAGGCAGTGGTGGCCCAGACACGTACTTCGAGGATAGCACCGAGGAGTGGACACAACTCGAAGAACAGCGAGAGGAACTGGCGGTGCGCCAGGAGGCGCTCCGGCGACTCGACAAACGAGTTGCGAAAATCGACCGGGACATCGGAAGCGCGTCCATCGAGATCAACGACAACAGCATCATCCACGTTCAGACATCCACGCCGGACATGTGTGACGAGGTGAAACAGCTCGTCCACGGCTACAGTTGGCCGAGAAAGTCGGACATCGGATATGACACCTGTTCCCAGTGCGTCACGTGGTCACTCAAGACCGACATCGACTCGCTCGTTGAGGACTATCAGCAACAGATCGCAGAGTAACCATGCACCTACAGCTTAAACACGACGACGGCACTCGAACAGCCTACTTCGGCATCAGCGACTTCGATGCCGGAGACAATGAAACCCGGCTCGCGTTCCACTCCGATGTGGGACTCGACTCCGACCGCATGTTCCGCACAGAAGAGGGAGCAGTCGTCACCGGAATCAGCGAATCAGGCTACAACAAGGAAGGCGCATTCGAAACCATCGGCGATCTCGCAATCCAGGACGAGACAACTGTAGTGGTCGCTATCACTGACCGGTATCCGTGGGTCGAGAAGGCAGTACGGATGCTGGAACAGGACGAGGACTTCGACGGCGACCTCGAGATCATCGAGAAAGACGAGTGACTCAACCGTCCCTCACACAGACAGCACTCAGAGCCCCTATCTCGTCAGGAAGGTCGTTAACTGGAGGGCCGATGCGCCTGTACGGATGTGACCTGCTTAGAGGTCGCGCGGCTGGACTGTCTTGCGATCGTTCGCTTCGGCGCGTTCGGCAGCGTCTTCGAGAAGTTCCTCAACTTCGCTGTCGAGGGCGTCGTAGAAGTCGCTTGCCACGTTCTGGTCGTCGAGCTTTTCCTTGACCGCTGCCTTCACAATCAGGTCTGACATCGCACTCGGTTCTTAAAGAGCATCGGTAATAAAACTTCCTGAAATCGGACGGTACCAGCCCCACAAGCAGCAAATGACTCCAGCCATACACCCGTCATTAGTATATAAAAGCCAGTCAGCATCCAGTCCACACATCAGAACAAGCGACCAGACAAGACCGGATTCTTGTGGTTCTCGTGACTCTGGGGTTGTTTTTACCCGTCATAGTGGTTGAGACATCGAATTAGAGGGGTTCTCAGAGAAGAGTTCCACAGATGCGCGTTCGAGTCTTCTATACCTATGGCTCCAACTGAAAGTACGAACGTTACGCAGCGAAGTCGCCCAGTACAGCACAATACCGAATCTACCACAGAGACAGAACCCACGTCTTCGGAAACTCAGTGTTCTGAATGCGGGGGGCGGCTTATCCAGGACACGTCAACCCAGGAGCTACACTGCGAAGACTGCGGTGTCGTCGCAGAGGGCACAAATATTGACCACGGCCCCGAATGGCGCAACTTCGATGACGAGTCGGACCGATCGCGAGTAGGAGCGCCCCTCACCGAAACCCGACACGACCGAGGCCTCTCAACAGATATCGGATGGGACGACCGCGACGGATACGGGAACCCACTTTCGTCAAAGCAAAAGCAAAAGATGCGCCGGCTCCGCAAGTGGAACAGCCGGTTCAAGGCGAAAGACCACAAGGAACGCGACCTGCGGAACGCTACTACCGAAATCCTACGGATGAACTCCGCGCTGGGCCTTCCTGACTCTGTGAGTGAGACTGCAGCAGTCATCTATCGCCAAGCCAGCAACGAGGACCTCATCAAGGGGTACGCGATCGAAGCGATGGCATCCGCAGCACTCTACATCAGTGCCCGACTCGAAGGTATCCCCCGAACGTTTGAGGAAGTGGAATCGGTCTCCCGTATCGAAATTGACCGGACTCGCCGAGCACAAACGCGGCTCCGCCGAGAACTCGGTATCAAGATCGAACCAGCGAACCCGAGCGAGTATATCCCGCGATACAGCTCGAAGCTGGATGTGGACCGAGAGATACGGAACGAAGCCAAACGGCTCTCCCAGCACTTCATGGAAAGCCAGCACGCTTCGGGACACGACCCGAGCAACGTCGCAGCGGCCGCCATCTACACGGCCAGCCTCCAGTTCGACCAAGATCTCGCCCAGACCGCAATCGCTGATGCCTGTCAGACCAGCGCCGTGACCATCCGCAAGACAACGAAGCTGCTTATCGACGCCGACCCTGGAACCGATCTTGGCTTCGAGGAAATCGAGGATCTCAATTCGACGAAGATAGCGACGAGGCTTCAGCAGGTTCGAGACTGACCTTACCAAGTCGTTAGAACGGACTGATGGAAATTACTTGGTAAGGGACAATCCAGAAGCACAACGCCGAGGCCTGAGTGTATTTTCTAACTCCCAGAAGGGTGAAGGAGTTAAGAAAAAGAATCATGAAGGAGATCATTGCCAATGAGCCGGACGGCCCAGGGAAGTGCCCGGCGTGCCGGCAAGAGGCAGGGAAGTTGTACCGCTTCGAGGACGAAGACGAAGACACAGCAGCCTGCGGAAGCTGCTTCTTCGAGACCATCCTCGAAATGGACCTCGACATCGCCGACGAACATGAGGTCGTGGTCAACAAGATCGTCACCGAACTGGTAGACAACGCGCTGGCAGAACTCTCATCGGGGGAACTCTACCAGTTGGAGGACACACTCCATTCCATCAACGACCAGATCCCTGAGAGCAACGCAACATCCACCCCAATAGACGCATGACCGGCGAAACCAACACAGATACCGTCAACACCGAGACGTTACTAGAGGCAGCCGGCATCCCACAACACGCTTCGATCCACGACCTAGGGTGGGACGAAGACAGCAACCTCGAGATCGAGTGGTCGGTAGAGGAATAGAAAGGATGCTCTCGCAATCGGGTTCCGGCAGCGAAGCCGTTCCCGCCGACAAGCGAAGAATCACGAGCACGGCGACGTACAACGGGAAGCGTTTTCACCTACATCAGGTGGTCGCGTCGGTCCCAGTCGGTAACCGAAACCACAACGAGTGGATCGTCGTCGGATTGGAGAACGGGCTGGAGTTAGCAACCCCCGGACTTCAACCGTGAGTTGCAGTACCCACCGGGTGAAATCCCCAATAGTATCGAACCCCGGTACGCGGAAACTGGCGAACCGATCTTCGGCTACTAAACGACAAAGCACGCATGGATAGCGACATCCTTCAAACCATCAAGGACGCCGGTGAGAAACCGGCCCATCAGCTTCAACGGCAGCACAGAATCGGACAAGTCCGTCCCGATGAGGACTTCGATACCGCACTCGAGGAGGTTCAACATCACCTTCTAGAGATTCTCAAGCTCACTGGAACTGAAATCTTCGACGACGAAGCCCAGTGGCACACGTACCAGAACGTCATCGCAGCACTTCTCCTCACCGACCGTGAACAGGGCGACGACGAATCGCGGTCGCTCAAAGAACACGGAATCGAAAAAGTCGCTCCGGGGAACTACAACCCGCTGGGCGAACTTGATGAACTGGATGACCCAACGGTTGAACAGCTCGCAGATCGCTACAAGGCTGAAGAGGTCATCGACGGCGACTGGCAAGAGAATCCGTCGATGAGCCTTCAACAGGCGCTGGGTGGGGCACTTCTGAACCTCACGATGGGGCGGTTCCCGGCGCAAAGGACGGTAGAGCTTCACCTCGTCAGAGCGATGATCTTCGTCGACAAGCACTACACGGTGGAGACAATCCTCGAAGTGAACGAAGTGACGAGATCTTACACTGGACGACACGGCGAGGATGTCGAGTACGACACAGAGGAGATGGCGTTCAAACAGCGTCGGGACATCGACCCAGGGATCTTCAACAATGTCTGAGGCCGAAACCCGAGTCAGCGACTTGAGTGGTGTCCTTCACACGTGGCTAGACCACGACACTGAGAACCTGCAGTTCGAGCTCCCCAGCGGGAAGATGGCCTCGAACCTGCTCATCACGGAGGAAGAAGCCGTCTTCCGAGCGTCAGAAGAATTCGGCGAAGGGTTCATCCCGTACGCTGATTCGCCTGACGAGCATCGGGACTACCTCGAATCGGAGGACGTGGCCGAGACCGACGGGGCCGTCGAGTACGTTCTCGAACACGGGTCGATAGAACTGCCACGGGTCATCTACTTCGAGCAGCGGGTGGAATTCAGCGAACCGATCACAGCAACAGACCCAGCTACCATCGCCGAGCGACTCCAAGAGGAGTTGAACGCGATCTCGAAGATCGACAAAGAAGTCGAAGTCACCGCACCTGCATCCCTCTAAACCATGTCAGCAACAGAATCCACGGAACAGAAGAGTCTCGTGACCGCAAGCAAAGACGAAGTGGTCGAAGCACTTCCCGGCGAAGAGAGCGAGATCGAATCCGGGGAGGCCGTCCTCGAATTCACCGGGCAAGCCTGGATCGACGAACGGGCACGAGACGTCGACGGAAAAGAAACGACCTACGCCATCCCGCTCTCCGACCTACGGAAGAACGGAGAGTGGGCACTCGACGAGACGCCGTTCCGCCACTTCGTGTGTGATTCACTACACACTCACGAGAACGCCCCCGAGTGGGTTCAGGAATGGAGCGGCCCCTTCGAGCTACAGGTCAAGCACTGCGAGCAGTAACCAAACGACTCAACAGAATTCAACCTATGGACGGCGATACACTTCCCCTCGACGAAGACGAAGAGCACTACGGATACGGCATCCTCAACGTCCACCGCAATCAGTTCGTGTCTCCCCTCGGAGGCGCTGACAACGGGGACGAAAGCGATGTCTTCAGCGACGAAGAGAACCTACTGGAGTTCTACGAGGAGCTGGCCGAAGAACAGGATTCGGTAAGCCACCTACGGATCGTCCAGGTTCGACTCGACAACGACCTGGACCAAACAGCAGCCGAATCAGTCAGCGACGACGAATAGTACTGGATTCACTCACACCAGTACGCGGTTTCAGGTTTTTGTACTCCGAACGGGAGTAGAGAGGTTATGATAGTCACAGTTGAATACAGCGACGGAGAGGTCACTGACCCGCTTGAGGACGTGACCGATTTGGACAGGGACGATGACAACAACCTGGTCGCCACGTTTGGCGATGGGTCGAGATCCACCTTTATCGACGGTTCGGTGAAAAAGGCGGTAGACGACGAAGAGACCCACAAAATCCACAATTAGGGGGACACGGATGCCCAATACTACAACATCGTTGGTCAGTAACGCGATCAAACAGCGGAAGAAGCGGTAATCCACAGATTCAGAAAACGATGACCAGTGACACTGCCCAAACGGACACGACTCTCGAACAGTTCGAGCTCGCTGGGAAACCAACCGATATCAGCGAGGTGGAAGAAACTGCCGATGCAGACGTCGTAGAGGCGTTCAACCAGATCAAGCGGTTCAAGAGCCAAGTTCAACTCAACGGCCGCGATCGAGCGTTACTGGTTGGACGATCCACTGGACGGAACCCTTCAGGATATCGGCTGTATCACCGCCCTGAAGCAGAAGGCGTGGCTGGGTTCGCGGGAACACTTCTACACAAGCGCAGTTTCCAGAGGGACAGAGACGACGAGCATACTGTCGCATTCAATCCCGCTGGCTCGGAGCCCAGCGAGGAAACGATAGTAGAACCTATTCGCAGACTCAACACCGAGGAACACACCAGAACTGAACGTCTGGACGGTGTTCTCAACGAAATTCGAACTGCGCTTACCGACAGCGACTGGATCGAAAATGGGCGAGCCGACACCAGCTATGGCGAATGGATTCAAGCAGTAAACGAACTCGCTGACTTCATCAACGATCTCGAAGACCGCCCGGAGCAATTCCCGACGAGAGCAGTGATGGAGTCGAAGATCATGCACGGGATCGCACGGTATCCACTGAATGCGGAGGACCTCCTTGCACAGACCTCCGACTGCCTCCGAGAAAACTTAGACGGCGGGTTGTTCGAGGCAAGCCCAGAAGCGTTCAGGACGCTCCTTCTACGGTACGCCGAACAGAAGGGCGTCAAGTAAGATCCTACTCCCGTGAGTTAGGACAGTGACCGGTACGCAACAGGAGATCACAGATGAGTCAGTAGAAGATGGTAGCCAGACTGCGTCACAATGGGAAACACATCTTAAACACGGACATATTAATCATGAGACGCGGTTCTGGGAACTAAGCAACTGTAGCACCGAGATAAGCATCGATCGGTGGGAACGCCTTCTGACCAGCTGGACGACAAACTGGTTGATGGTTATTGATCACCATCACAAATGGGACGATCTGGACTACTCCGAAAGCTAGAGAGGTTCACGCGAAGATAACGCGGAGCCAACCAACGTGAGGCACTTTGGCCTCAACAACACCGTTAACCCATTTTGGCTTAATAGGTGCCTGACCGATCTGAGCTTGGTCATAGTAGTTGTTGTTGTCCCCTTTCGTGATGTACCCAGCGTGGGGAGCAGGACAACTATCGATATGGCTACAAGATTCCGCGTCCAATAGGTACTCTTCGTCAGCACGTTTCACCCAGTTCTCGCCCTCCTCGACATAGAACATTGGCCGGTGTATGATCTCTACACCACCAGCGTTCGGGTTCTCGAACATAATCACCGTTCCATAATCGCCGAAGGAGGTGTAGTTCTCCTCCATCCCGACCTCACGGGTGACGATCCCGTGCTGATCAGCTGCGGCCGGCTGGAAACGATCAGTATCGCTGAAGACGACCGCGTCACCGACACCAATAGTTGGGGCCATACTCCCACTGGAGACAGCACCCATTGGGGGCCAGATGCCGAGAATCAACGTCGCCAAGACGATGATGCCAACAACGATAGCCGCACCAATAAACAGGTCTCTTGTCCACAGGTACCACTGTTTACCGATCCATTTGACCGGGGTGAGTGCTAACCCGATAGTCGAACTCTCACCGTCAGCAGACTCAGGAAGGTCGCTATCAGCAGTATCTTCTGACGGCTCTTCCTCGGACGCCATTACCAGCCATTAGAGAGTATCCACGTAAGAAGGTTCGGGGACTTCTATCAGGTTGACGCATAACTCACACTCGTTGGGGAGATGGTGGATACCGACTGAAGTTGTATCGTCAGGTGGGTTTTTTGCCCCCGGTTGAGAGTGAGAGACTGAGTGGAGAATATGGAAGCAGGTTCTAACCCCCCGTCTCCAGAGAGCTCTCCGGCAGAGAGCGTAACAACAACAGCGACGTACAGCGGGAAGGCGTTTCACCTATTCCAAGTGGTGAAGATCCGCCCGAGACCGCTGCCGGGAGACTGGCCCCGACAGTGGATAGTCGTCGGTTTGGATGATGGAGTGACCGTCGCGACAGCCGAATTCGACGAGATGAGGCACTACGAACCAACAAGCGACGATCTTGACGGCGTGACTCCAGTCACAGAAGATGGAACACCTATCTATGGACACTGAAACAGCAACATCAGGCCACCCGACTAGGACAGAAGTACCGAGCGCGACCCATCGAGACACGATTTGCATCTCGCCGGTGTACCACGTCGGCGATCTCGATGATGAACGAACGAAGCCGTACACATCGCACGAGGGGAGGGGTGTTTCTATATCAGTCCATCCCGCCGCATGGGAACAGATCATTCGTGCTGATGGAACTAGCACCCACGAGACCCTGAAGACGTACAAGCTCACGAACCCCGAAGCGGAAATCTACTACATCGACCCATCGGAACCGCTAACAGTCGAACATGAGTGGTGTATCGAACACGAGTTCGTCAAAGAAACATCTGGGTTCAGAGTTACGTACGAGGACGAGGTGAGCGGGACTGCGTACATGGAGTTCGTTGCGGAGGAGACCGCCCAGATGGAAGCAGAGGCACGCAATGGGACGGTCGAAGAAACAGACGTCCTCACTCTCGCACCCGCTGGTGTGAAGTACTGGCTTGACGCCTTCCGTCAAACACCGGAAGAAGCCGACCCCGTCCTCATCGCTGGCCTCACGCCAGTCTGGTACGCAAAAGCGAACGGATACGACGGCGTTTGGTGGGACGAAGAGTACGACCCGAAAAACTACTCTGCACCTCGAGGCGTCATTTTCCAATCAGAGCTCGAATCCTGGGAACAGACCGTCGAGCAACAGACGAGCCCTTTCTGAGCAGTCGTTACGCTCCAGTGCCCGAATCAGCTTAGCAGCCACCGGCAAATCGAACGGTATCGCCTTCAGAGATCCGTTCACTGGCGTAACTCTGTGGGACTTCTAAGACGTACTTCGCGTCCGCCGTGTGCTGGTGTTTGGGTTCGTATCCACTCTCATCGGGCGCGGGCTGATCAGCAGACCGTACCGCTTGTACCGTACAGTCGTCCCCGATAAACACGATATCGATCCCGAAGTCCATATCCGGCATTACGTAGGTCTGTTCCCCGCTCTCGGAATGGAAGAACAACATTCCTTCACCGGCCGGAAGTGATTCGTGGTTACTGAGTCCCGTTTCCATCTCGTCTTTAGTCACAGCGGTCTCAACAGTGACGGTCGAGACGACCTCACCGCCAGAGACCAGTTCGACGGTTTCGGTCTCGCCGACATCCGGGCTGGCTCCGAAAGGGTTCAGAAGCACGACGACAACAGACGCGACGAGGACTAACACGAGAACGCCAACAGCCCATATTGCGACATCCTTCCACGGGGGTTGGCTGAGGAACTGAAGGCTACCACTATCAGGTTCGCTATCGAACATCGGTCGTAGCTCATCGTAGATATGCCAGTGCGTTAAGGGTATGGGTTCTGAGTAGGATTTATTTGGTCGGCTGCAGAAGCACTAGATAGATGGAAGAGTTCCTCTTGGAGAGTCTCAGGATCGCTCTCATCACTCTCCGGTACGGTGGGTTAGCCACGATCGCGTTCGGAGCCGTACTGTGGAGTATCTCCAAGAAATCCACCGTCAAGAACAAGCGCGGTATCTGGATGATCTACACTGGAGCGTTCATGTTCATCATCTACGTTGGTTGGGGTGCGTTCATGTCCTTCATCAGTTATTTCACGGATGTCGGCCATCTCTACCCACCGTAGACCGGGCTATTCGGGGGAATTGACCAGTACTACCAAGTAACTACAACTAGACTGTCTAACTAATGGGAGAAGCTACTGATATCGGTACAGGCGAGGAACCGTACGTCAGAGCCTGCCAGTGTACTGCGTGCAACACCGACTTCGAGAGGAAGTCATACGATGTCACCGAGACGGCACAGGCAGTAGTCGAACACTGGAACAAGCACCACCCTGACATCCTCAAGCAGAGTTACACCGCCTATCAGACGGTGGAGCAAGAACGCCGGGAACCCGAAGAAGGCGTCGTAGAGGTTCAAAGGGAGGCTCGGTATCTGACCGTTTATGATGTCCTCGCGATCAGCGACCAGGATGCGCTGTTCAATCCTGCATTCGCCGAGAAGGTCCTCCTCAACGAGGTCTGCGAAGACTGCGGAACACGAATCGAGGAGCTGGAAGACTACGAAGAACTCGGTCAAGAGGGACCAATCACCAAGTACCTCTGCCGACAGTGCCGGAAGGATCGGAAGATCCGTCGACGAAAGGCCAACAACGTCCAGTTGACCGCTTTCGAGCGAGCATAACGGTCAGAAGAACGGTTTGTAGCACCCGAGAGGGGTGAGAGGTAGTCCAGTATGAGTATCTCTGAGGAAGCGCCAGCGTTTGAATCCCTCTCGAGAGACGAGTGTAGTATCGAACTCGACGACCCAGACCTCTACATCCAGTACGACGGCTGGGAGTTCTTCCTTGGCAAGGAAAACGGTCCATCACACCCCTCGCTCGACCTCGATGATATCGTCACCGAACTCCGGCTCTACGATGACAAGGCCGTAGTGTTCCACGAAATCCCAGAGCGCGACGAAGACTTCGAGATCGGCTTCAGGGTGCGGAACGTCTACCGAATCGACAAGGACGGCAATCGACTCGATTCATAAGGCGCTCCCGGAGCCCAGCTGAGTGGTTTCTACCCACCGATGGGGGTGAGATGGTAGACGATAAGGAAAACCAAGCGGGACGGACCAGGACAGAGCCGGCCCCAGAGTACGACGCCCCAGTTCTAGCACTGGAGATCACTGACGAGGCCCTCAGTGTATTCGGCGAACCAGTGTACGGAGACCAAATCTCCCGTGACGATGGGCGCGTCACGTACATCATCAAGAGCCGAGACCCGGACCAGAGTTCGGGCGAGATCAGAATTTCCCTGAAAGAGCGGGGAGACAGTGAACCAGAACTCGCCGTTGACGGAACGCCGGCGGTCGGGTCCGGGATTTCGATGTCGATCAACGGCCCAGTATCTGAGTGGGCGCTCGCGCAGACCGTCGACGACCACAATCTCCTCACAGAACTGGTCTTTCAGGGCGAACCAGTGTTCTCCGTCTACGGACCGCCGGCGAAGCTCGGCCCCTCCGACATCGTTATCTGCGGAGACAGTGGAGACGGACTCCTAATCCCCGAAGAACATCGGAGGTAGAACAGATGGTCTATCTGCCGCCGTACCGCCACGAACTTCGGGGTATGGTAAAGCCGTTCGTCGACGCACTCACTGCTCGGCACGATAGGCTCGTCCACAAGCGGTTCCAAAGTACGATGGACGAGCTCGAAGACCTGCTCGTAACTGAAAGCGTGCCGCGAGAGAACGCGAAGGACGTCTATCTATCGACCATCGAGAAGTGTCGAGATGACGCAAGCGACGTGACCGATAGAGAGGTAGCAAAAGGGATCGCCGCAGCGTCCACAGCTACGAACACAGACGTTCTGGGCATCCTCTACCAGCACACGGGCCGTGCAGCTGAAGAACACTTCGACCAATACTTCACCCCGCCCAATGCTGCAGCGGCGCTTGCCGCCGTCGGAGAAACAACTCGAACACACTTCGAGCCGCCGTCGCCGAATGTTGAGAACGTCTCCGGCGAAACGACGCTCTCGATGTTCAGTGATGGAAGTGAGGGCGAATCCGACTCATCAGTAGCGCCTGACGGTGGAAGCGTCACTACCGACCAGAGTACAGTTTTCTTCGATCCAGCATGTGGAAGCGGCCGACTCCTTCTGGGCGCAGCGCGACGGTCATCGGAGAACCCTGTCGTCCTCGGTTGGGACTTAGAACGGGACGCAACTCGGATGGCCGCGCTAACACTTGCCCTCAACGAGATCCCCGGCTGGGTCGTTGGCGGTGATGCTATCCAGATGGCTACTCGCGAGATTTACCGAATTACACCAGAAGCCGACACACCCCTCCATTGTTTCCGAAGCTATTCGCCCGAAGACGTGCCAGCCATCATCTCATCGCGACCTGAAGAACCACAAAACTACAACCCCCTCACCGCCCTGAAATCTCACCACAAAAGCGTCAAAGAAACCATCAACGAAATCAACCGGACCCTGGAGCGAGGGATAGACCAAACCGTCGCGAACCCTCCATTCTCCTCGCGTGATCTTGAGGACACAGCCTCGGCCGAAAATCGGTCACATACCGACTACGATACAGCCAAGAAGTCGATCGGTGGAGACAAGAATGCGCTCCGTAGTTCGCAAAAGTTCGAGTGGCTATTCACCGAACTGGGACTGGATTACACCCGTTCTGACGGCGCAGTATCGCTCATCGTCCCGACATCGATGTTGGCGAATCCAACGGAGTCAGCAGAACGTGAGTGGCTCCTCGATGTAGCGTACTATGGAGCAGGGTTCGAACTCCCACCGGAGACCTTCGCGCCAGAGACAACTACCGGAACCAGCATGGTCTCGATGATCCCGAAGGAGCCGGAGAACGTAGGGCTTGAGATCAACCATCAGATCTTCATGGGGGTCATCGAGGCCGTAGGTCACGACAAGCAGGCGACTCGCAAACAGCTCACGAAGGATGGGGAACGTGTCGAAGAGTCCCCAGAAGACCTCCCGGAGTTCTACCAGACCCACGTCTGGCGAGGCATCAACACGATCGGCGTCCCAGACGACGACTTACTTCCAGGCGTCCAAAAACACAGGGCGATGCGTACAGAGGAGGATACCTGAGGGGGAATCCTGCCGAAGAAGTAGTTTGTATCTGCCGAGGTAGAACAGAGCACAAACATGAGTTCAGATATTGACCCCATCTCTGACGGAAGCGACGTCGACGTTCAGATTCCGAGCGAAGCGCGGTTCACACCCCCAGACCAATTCGCCGAGTACATCGGTTTCGACTATATCCCGATCGGGATCTACGAAGACACAGAAACCGGGCGGTGGGTTACCGTCGGAGATGTACCCGGAATCACCTCTTCGGAGACCTTCAGAGAAGATTTTCCCACGAAGAAGTGTGCAGTTAGTTTCGTGACCGACGAAAAGCTCTCTCTGGCTGGTTCCTACTCTTTCCGGTACGCAGTAATCTACGAGAGCCCGACGAGCATCGAAGACATCATCTTCGCAGACGGCTGGCGATCGTATCGCGTGATGCAATCCCGAGCGGACGACGGATGGGTACATGGGCACCGTGGCGATCACGACTACAATCCCGGTAACGACGACAAGCAGGCAATCATCGCAGGGGCGCAAGAATCCGTCATCTCAAACGGGTACGACAAACTCCTCATCGAAGATCAAGACCAAGATGTCGAAGCAGTGTGGCTGAACTGCTTCCTATCGCGCCCAGACCACCCCTAGTGAGTCACATGACTCATAGTCAAGAACCGCTGACTGCGTTCGACGATGTAGAGACCGACCAACCAAACTCTCCCAGCGAATCGACCTCAAACGAAGAGCCGTCGCACAACCTGAGAGAAACGGACACCGAAGACACGGACTTCAGTAATCCCGAATCGTACCCAGACAGTAGCGTAGACTCCCTATCGTCCAGTGAGATTACTATCAATCTCTGTGCGCCAGACGGAACTGTAAGCCCCACATTCCTGACTGTCGCGGGGTCCGGCGGGATGGGCGCTGGAAAGTCGGTCGAGGCACCCGGCACGGTCGTCGGTACGCTCGAAGCTTGTATCGGTCTACCTGTTCTGGTCACCGGCGGGGGGATGAGTACGCCGATGGGGAGCGGAGCTATCCTAGGATGCCTTCTTGGAGTTACCCGGTCTGGGGACGGTGTCCGAGTAGAGCTGAAAGAAGTCTACCAGCAACAGGGCACATCACGCCGAGAGAAGCGAACTCTCCGGTTAGGAGCGTACGAAGTATCGCTACCAGAATCGACCGCTGACTGTCGGGAGGCGCTTCGCGCACTCGTCGCGTGGGAGCGTGATGAGGTGGACTATCTGAACCCCGTCGAACGGCAGAAACACGAAATCGTCGACGAACGGCTGAAGACCTTCGAAAAACTATCCCCAGCAGACAAGCTCGAAACGCCAGAATACGCAAGTCGCCTGGAAGTAGTTTCGGAACCCTTCGACACGCACGCGGTTATCCCACGAGGAACCCTCTCAAATCGAACTGTCGAAGTACTTGCCGTCACTGTGAACAACCCCAACGGCGGATACTACCAGCTCGGAATCGAACGAGGAAAATCCACGATGGGGACAAACGAGATTCCGACCTGTTACCTGAGCACCTCAGCGCAGTCACCACCCACCCCGAATACGGCGTTCACACGAGATGCGAAGTTCAGTAGTACTGAGTTGGAAGTGACCCCGATCGAGCACCCGCCCGACCCAGAAGTCATCCCACCAGACAAAGAGATCCTCAATTCACCGTTACCCGAACCAAGGCTCAGAACGTCCGTCGACGAGTTAGACGGTGTCGGAGAAAAGACAGCGATGAAACTCCATCGGACAACCGATAACCGAGTGAGTGCAGAATCGCTAGCATACACGATGTTCGGAAATAGCGATATCCACAACGCGACCCTGAGTGAGATCAAGGCGGTCTTGAAATCGCTTCCACGGAAAGAACAGGTCTACGAACAGCTCAAAAAGTACACTCCAGAACGATGATTTGGCCACTCATCAGCGCATTTGTCTACACCGTAAACAAACGGGTTGACAGGGTCAACATCTTCGAGAACTACATCCAACTCGTCGTCGTCATTCTCGCGTTTCCATCGCTGATGGGGTTCTCTGGAGAGGCGATGCAGGTCGTAGCCCTAATCGTGTTAGTCTACTTCTTGCGAATCTGGCCGAAGAAAAACCGAGAAGCCGAACAAGAATAGGCTGGTGATCTGTTTCTATCCACCGAAGAGGGTGAAATGGAGGAAACAGAATTGACAGCGTTCGAGTCTGAAGATGGGAATGAAGAGACACCCTCTAACGGACCGCTGCCAGAGACGCCGCCAGAATCGCTACTCGATGGATTCGTCCCCCCAATCAAAGAACGGACACCCATCGCCCCAGACCATCCAACATGCGACGTCCAGACGGGAGACCTTCTCGTCATCGAAGTCGGGGATGATGCGCTAGAACACTACGGGTTTCTCATCCTCTCGGCATACGCTAACCGACTGGTTGGCATCAACCTCCACAACCACAATTACGGCGTTCGGGCGTTAGATGACTGGCTTGACTGGTACGATGAGTACCGCGAGGCCGGTGATTTCGAGGCAGGCGAGAAACAAATCTACCCCGATGTCGCACCGGTCGGGCAACAGAGGGGTGTCAGTCCGCCAGCTCAGACTGAAGAGGTTCAAGATGCAGGAACCGTAGAGGGCTAACATATGAGCGACAACGAACACCGAGAGATCAAGTTCGCCGATGAACTGGTCGCCCCGCTGCTGGACGGAGAGAAGGAAGCAACCGTTCGATACGATGGGTTCAGAGGCGTTGGGGTTGGCGATACACTGCTCGGGACCACGACTGACGGAACGCCCTTCGCAGAACTCGAAATCACTCGAACGGCTACAGTGCTGGCTGTCGAGGCCCACGACGTGATCGAAGTGTTCGGTGCGAAGTACTCGTCAACCTGCCCAGAAGACGTGATCAAGAGTCTCAATAAACACTACGACGAGTCGATCGGTCCGGGAACTACCGTACAAGTGCTGGTGTACGAAGTACAGAACCGGCTCGACACCAACTATTAACAGAGTCCGCGAACCATTCCCACCAATGGATTCCAACTCGCAACACGACACCGAAGCGGAATCGGAAGTCAACGAAGTCGCCGATTCCCTAGAGAAGGGCCAAAAAGCACTGTTCAACGACCGGTCGAGACCGCTCAAAGTTGTCGACCGGATGAAGAAGGAGATCACGAAGGTCTACCGAAAACGCCACGGTGAGCGAGGCTACTACGACATCGTCGTGATGGAGGGGAACGGGACTGTCTATCACCTTGTCTGGCAGCACGGGTCTGGGTCGAACCCTATTCTTCGGAAGCGTTCAGAGTGGACAGAGACAGAAACCGAAGAAGGAGAAGTCGAATACGACTATTCCTCGCAGGGCGACCGGATCGACTCCATCGAAATCATCGAAGAAACGCAAGCTGACTGATTCTGTCCCCAATCTCTATTATCCCTTGTGGAGTACTACCAATATGCCTCACTTGTCCCCCGTCAGTGAGGAGATCGTCTCGGTGGTCTACCAAGTCGATGAACCTACCGTCGAGAAGATCGACCAAGAAACGAGCCGCCCCCGATCGCTAATCGAGGAGTCGGTCAACGAACGGCTCAACAGGCGGTTCCTGTCTGTTGGCGACGATGGCAAGCTGGTACTAACAGATACCGGCCGACAGGCCGCAGAACAATCGCCCCTTACCAACTAACGAAGAGAGAACCGACCCGGTAATCGGGATCAGCAACCCGTGGTTCGGTCAAAGTCCCCTTGAGACAAGGAGCGTGGGACAAGGTAAGTTCGTCTCATAAACCGCCCATCGAGCCGAGACCCCGATCAAAACAAATTCGAACGTGAAAGTGCCGTGAAAAGCCGGGTTAAAGGTTTCAAACCGGCCGTTTTTAGCCCCCGAGAGTCGGGTAGAGGGTACTCTGTATGGAAGCTCAGAAAGTCGATGCTGATGGCGTGATCAAGACGTTCAACAAAGCACGAGCAACCGGAAGTGGTGTCTACGAGAGCACGGTCGGCTACGGCGAGGAGTATCCACAATACGGTGGTGAAAACCTCGTCATGGAGATGAACAACAGCGCAACCGGAATTCACTATCCCGACCGCACCTACGAGCGTGGGTTCGACCAGACGCACTTCGGTACCGGCACCCGTGGCGCAAACCAGTTTCTCAAACTCCTTTCCAAGGTCGGTCTGGACCCCGTAGATGACTTCGTGAGAGTGTATCGGGACCTCGGTCGCGGATGTAACACAGACTATCCGACGTACTGGTTATACGTCTGGTGCAACAGTAACGTGATGGTCGCGACGACGTGTAACCCACTCAACGGGGACGCAGCAAGTCGGACTGTCTCCTCCGAGCAGGGGTACGCTGGTTACATCGGCATCGGTGGAAACAAAGAAGCGGTCGATACAGCGGTAAACGCAGTCGAAACGCTCGCAAGGAAGGTAAAGGACCGACGGGACAACGGCCTATTCTTTTAGTGGTCGCCACCACATAGCGAGCATATCAGCGGGAAGTCAGCTATGAACATAGGACCAAAACGGGACCCACGACCCCAAGACGAGGAAGGAACGTACCGTTGCTACGATGCCCGGTGTGATGCAGAAGCCGATATCGTCACGCCACGCCGGATCGAGTCAACGGGAATAGACCCAGTTCAGACAGTAGTTACGTACTGCCTCAAGTGCTACCTTGCGTGGGAAGTCCTCGATGTCACCGGCAAGCCCTTAGAAGCCGCACTCGAGATCGAGGAGGACCTAACAGAGGAATTCGGAGACAAGGGGTACATGAAGGAGCGGCTATACCCTCGCCTGCTTGCGAACGTCATCTTATTCGACGATCCCCGAGGGAGCGACCCACCTTCGCCAGATAGTGAACTCGGAGATATCTTCGACCACGCAGGCGAACGTGGCGAAGAGATCCGAGAGATGCTGGAGACGCCCATCGAGAAGCAGCTCGCTGAGTACGAGAACCTCGTTCCAGACAGCGAAGTAGAGCAGAACCTTCCAGGAGAAGAGTCGGACCTCTCGGAGTTCACATAGCCTCATCTCGACGAGCCACAGAATGTCTGAGCATATCGATCCTCGGACGACACCTGCCAGAGAGTACCCAGTGAAGGGCGGGTACCGGGAGAAGCTCTCGGAAGAGGAAGTCTACGAACGCCTGGACAACGTCGTCGAGGACGACCTCATCGAGATCGTTCTTTGGCAGGGATACACGATGAAAGCACAGCTGATTGTTACCGACGTCCGCGAAACAGAACTCACCGTCCAGAGTAAACACGGAGAGTGTCGGCTTCCGAAAGCAAATACGTTCAACGGTTCCATCGTCGGACACCCTTCTCTGTATCGCGATGGAGACAAACTGGGGCTGATCGAATATGTCCTGCACGAAAACGACATTCCGAGTAGCCAGGATCCTTCCGAAGCATCTGCGGGCTACAATCTGTAGTCGAACCCCGGTGTTAGTTTGTACCCGCCGTGGACAGTGAGACGGAGAAGATCTGCGGGAGTAGTAGGTGTAGAGTGGAATTATTAGGAGAGACGTTCATTTCCATCAGTATGACCGAAAAAGCGTGCGAGTGCGAGAATTGCGGTGTGGGACAGACCCCCGAAGAGTACGTGGCTGTCGGGCTGTCAACGCCAGCAGCACGGCAGCTCGACCTTGACGAGCCAACGCAAGACGATCACCACGTCGTCTGTGAAGACTGTTTCGAGGAAGCGACCGACGAAATCCAGAGCAAAAACGTGGAGGCCGAAACAGCATGACCGACACCGACGAGACTGTTGTCGGGATCACCGCTTGTAGCAAATCGAAGATCGGTGGCCCCGATGAAGACATCGGAGAAGTCGAAGCACAGAACCTCTACGACTCCTGGTTGTTCGACGGCCGCGTGGAGGCGTTAAAGGCGAATTCCGATGAATGGTGTATCTTCTCAGGGAAGTACGGCTTCCTCGAACCGGACGACCCCGTCGAGTGGTATAACCAGCGACTTGACGATCTCCCCATAGAGGAACAGCGAGAACTCGCGGAAGATGTCGCTGAGAACGTCGCTGCGAAAGGGGCGAACAAAGTCCTCATCCTGATGGGCCGAACGTACGCTGACCGGCTGATGGAGGCGCTCGACGACAGCATCGAAGTCTGGGACCCATTAGAGGGTGTGCAGTTATTCGACCAGCGGGGAGAACTCGACAAGCTCGCAATGTCGGGGGACAAGAGTGGGCAGACCACGCTTGACGTGTAATCGCTTCTGGACACAGATTCCCAAAGGCGCTTAATGGGGGAGAACGCATTATCGTTCAAAACATGATACGAACTGGCATCCGACGGCGGGAGAGAAACGATGACTGACAGCAACAGCGAAGCAGAACCCGACCGCCCAATCGAGATACATGCAACCGGGGAGGCTAGAGCCCTCGCCTACGTTTCCGAAGACGAGTTAGAACAGCTTGAGGATGGAGAACCATTCTGGAGGGTCGTCGAAGAAATCCCCGAATTCACCCCTGGAAAAGATTGGGACTGGGCAGTAGCCTCACAACGAGATGAAAGGGCCAGTACTGATCAACCAGTACAGGATTCAGATAACAACGAAGGAGGTTCTGAATAGATGCCCAACAAGAACGACACCACCGAATCCACCGAAACTGAGGAAACGACACAACAAACGCTTTCAGGAGAACCAACAACGGAGGTCGTCAACCAGAAGCACACTGACGACTTCGACATCGACATCGGTCGCGCCGACCGTGGCCAAAGCAATATGAACAACACGCCGATCGGGGAGTCTGGTTGGTTGGGGAATCCGTACCCGAAAAGCGACCACGGACGAGAGAAGTGCATCGAGCTCTTCCGCGAAGATTTCGTCGAGCGACTCCAGAACGACCCTGAATTCCGTTCTGCGGTCAAAGACCTGCAGGGGAAAACACTGGGCTGTTACTGTAAGCCGAAAGCGTGTCACGGCGACGTGATCGTCAGGTTCATAGAAGACGGTGAGGCCTTCATCCAACAGTACGAGGGATAGGGTAAGCGATGAACCAAGAAACCCCTATTCTCAAATTCCTTCCCACAACCGTCGCCGTGGTCGCCCTCTCAGCGTGGGTTGGGGCTTTGACTATCCTCCTTCAGCAGTTCGGCGCTCCTCTAGCGATCTCGTTTTCCGCTCCAGTAGCCATCTTAGCAGTACACACAACTGAACGCACATCGAAATACGTCAGCAGTCAGGCAGTCCCGCAGAGTGAAGACCAGTGAGAAGTGGGTTGGTTTGTTCCTCCCGATTGGGGTAGAGGATTCTAATGATGAAAGGGGCACCTGAGATCAGGTTTAAGCACGACCGAGAGAAGTTCGGCGAAGGTGAGGTCTAAAACACCATGTTCAAGGAAAGACAGAAACTCGCGTTCGTCACTATAGCCGCAATCATCCTACTGAGTGGATGCGTCAGTATTCCGCCAGAAAACGACGAACTCACAGCGAGTCAAGAGACAGAGTCGGAATACATCGAGTCAGTCAACCTCACCGAGGAGAGCGTATTTGGAGACGCCGACCTCAGAGTGAACCTGACCAGGAACGGAAGCTCAGACGCCGAATATGTTATCGCCGTCAGCCCCGACGGTAGACAGCAAAGTGCTGAAAAGCTTA
The DNA here is from genome assembly GCF_013415905.1 of Halosimplex pelagicum. Taxonomy (GTDB): domain Archaea; phylum Halobacteriota; class Halobacteria; order Halobacteriales; family Haloarculaceae; genus Halosimplex; species Halosimplex pelagicum. The sequence goes on from NZ_CP058909.1 coordinate 2,476,238, forward strand.
TAACGGGTGAATCAAAGGTTCAAATGGCGATAGACAGTTCCCATTCCCACGGAAACTACAGAGTGATTCTAGCTACTGGCGGCAAACTGAACGACCATAAAGAACACGTCGGAGGCACAATCATAGGGGAAGTCAGAGTAGAGGTGAAAACCAATGCCTGATGAAACGTCTTCAAGCGGGTGGAACAATCGGTGGGCAGATCCCCGAAAGACCCCAACGATGCACAAAACCCGGCTTCTCGGGACATCAGTCTGGGTGACCTCTATGCCCAGTTTCTTCGGGTCCGACTCGAAGCTCGTCATAGAAGCCCAGACAACCGTTCCAGACTGGTTTGACGAACGGCTAATCCCCGAAAGTGACCGAGAACAGCAGGATGCTCAACAGAACAGGAGGGTCGAAGCGTGAGCGATTCAGCAGATACAGTAGAAGTTGAGAAAGACGTGTTGTTCGAACTTTACAAGCAGCTCTCCCACCCACGACGAGTTCTACGTAACAGCGCCGAATACGGCGAGACATGGGAAGACCGGTCCCGTGCTGAGAAGGGGAAAAATCAAGTCGAAAACGTTCGCGAGAGGCTCCAAGAACTTCGTTCAAAAGACACCAACAAGTCCCAGGAGGATGCCGATGACTGAGCCAACGGAAACCGAATACGACAGGGTGTTCCCGATCGAGGTATCAGAAGGTGACGACGTCGGCGAGTGTCCCAACTGTGGCCCAGTAGTCCGAGACAACGTTGAGAAGGACTTCCCCGTGGCAAACTGTGGAATCTGTGGGTCCCGCCTCCGGCGGGCTACAACTGCGTCACACGATACTCGAATCACACAACTGCGAGGCGGTCAGCGTGTCTGAAGACGATACTGAACGTTCACCACTACTCCAGGACGACCACCAAGGCGCAAAGTTCAGTGACGATCAAGAGTACCGATACCGCCTCTGGCGAACGTGGAACCACACCAAGCCGACCATCACATTCGTGATGCTTAATCCGAGCACTGCGGGCGAAACGGCCGACGATCCGACCATTCGACGGTGTATCAACTTCGCACAAGAGTGGGGCTACGGCACACTTGAAGTCGTGAACCTGTTCGGACTCCGAGCGACCGACCCCTCTAAACTTCAAGAGCACAACGCCCCTATCGGTCCCAAAAACGACGAGTTCCTACGCCAAGCCTGCCAAGACGCAGAGATGGTTGTTGTCGCATGGGGCGCGGACGGCTCGCTCTACGGCCGAGAACGCGAAGTCACTGAGATGCTCAGCATGGATCTGTACGCCCTGAACACTACGAAAGACAACCACCCGGTCCATCCTCTCTATCAACCGGCAGATACGGAACCGCTGAAGTGGCGCTACGACGGTTCAACAGAGGAAGGGAGAACACCCGATGAGGACACCGAGCGGTGTGAGAACTGCGAGGAACCGCTGGAGGAGGAGTTCAACGAACCGCTGGAAGAGTATCCAGGGCACGATATGACGCTATGCCCTTCCTGTGGAATCCACGCCAGGATGCACGGAGAACTACCCGATGTTCCAGTTCAGCAGGGATTAGATAGTTCCTGGGGGTCAAACGATGACTGATTCAGAAAACGCACCCATCAAGAGAGATAAGATCACACGCTCAATACGGTATATCGTCCACTTCCCCGATGGCGAATTCGCAGGACCATATCGAGCCAATAACGGGAAGCACGCAGTAAGACAGGCACTCAACGACGACGAGGTTCAACACGATTCTGAGTACGAAGGGAGCGTCGAGGTCCGGGAATCGTCCACGATGACAAAGCATACCGTTGGAGGTTCCAATGAGTGATACAGACGATACCCCCGAAAGGGGGGACGAGCAAATCGAGAATCCCCAACTGGTCGGCCGCGAATACAATCTTCGCCTCGCGTATACAGTTGAGTTCGATCTGAACCTGCTAGCTGGCCCGGAAGACTGGCAAGCTATCGAAGAGGCGAAAACCCTCTCGCCAGTCCGAACTTCAGAGCCGACAGACTGGGACCTGATCCATCACGAAATCAACTCAGTTCGAGATGTCTACGAGGACGACCCCGAAGCGTGCGAGATCGTCGATTGGGTGGACGAACCGAGTGCGCCGAGCTCAGAAACGTTCTGGAACGACTCACTCCACTTCGATGGAGTGGAGTGTGACACCTGAAACCGGAACCTCAGCAGATAGAGGTGGTTTATTCCTCCCGAGTAGGGTAGAGGAATTCCAATGATTAGAGGAACGCTTGAGATGCGGTTCGAGTACGATGAGGACAACTTCGACGGGGAGCTGACCGACGAGCAGGTCAAGGACATGGTACAGGACAACGCTCTCGCGAATCCGGGGATGATCTACGAAAACATCGAAGTCGTCACCGATCCGGGGCCAGAGGATGGGCTCAGTCAGGATGTCCTCGCGGAGCTGGAAGAAGTGGACCCGGCAGAGCGGGACCTATGTTCCCTCGACATCGGGGACGTCTTCAGCATCGACAAGGACGGGGAATTCTTCGTCCTGGTCGATGTTGAGATGCTAGGCGAGCATCGCGACAACGTGTGGTCGTACGCGAACGCTGTCACCGGCGAGGTCGAGGGGCTACTCCGCGACGGAGCGTGCCCTGAACACTACGCAGAGACGGTCTACTACTACGGCCACCACAACGTACTTGGAGACGAGTAGCGTCTATCCAGACACCGACTTATGGAGAACGAACAGCCAACAGAAGCCAGTTCACGGTCAATTGCTGAAGACCTGATGGACTACCTTCGGGAAACGAACGGTGTGTGTGCCGAAGGAAACGTCCACGGGTGGCGCTTCATTCAGTTCGTCGACGGCGAGTGGCGAGGAGTCAAGTACGGCGGCGAGCATCGGTTGAAAGACTACGTGAAGGGGAGCGTCCTCGACGCCGAGACCGTCCTAAGTTGGATGGTCGAGAAGCCGGTCCAGATAATCCCCTGTTCAGAAGCCTACCTCTGGATGCCAAAGGATGAAACCGTCTGGGAAGATGCCGACGCCCAAGACGTGTTCAGAGATGCCTCACGATGCTTCTACTGTGGGGAAAGCGAACGATCAACCGACCTCGAACTGTACGAGACAGCCAAGCAGGGAGAATGCCTGTTCTGCAGTGACTGCCACAGTACGTGGGAGCAGGCAGACGAGATCCTGCCCGGCCCAGTCGAACAGTCAGCATAGTACGCGGTACACGGCGGACGTTTTCTGGTTACAATGACCGACGAAGGATTCGTACCTACACCAGCACCATTCACCGACTGGATGGTGTCGGTGCTGTTCACCGAAACGCCAAGTAAAGGTGACAAGCTACTGCTTCCTGGATGTGGCACCGGGAATTTCGCTGCTGCAGTCCAACGCTGTTGCTCGTTCCGTGGACACCCTTGTCCCGACATATACGCTGTCGAGCCGAACGACGACCGGGCAGACAAGTTTCAAACACGCTTCGAGGAAGCTGGTACGCCACAGCAGCCGGAGATATCCGAAGCAAGCGCCCACCAGTTAAAATACGTCTATCCGCCGGACTGGTCCCCCAGTCACGAGCCAACCGAGATGGACATTACCTTCCTTCAAAACGACTTCCTCACGGACCCACCGCGAGGGCAATTCGAGTACATCATCGCGAATCCACCGTTCGTCCAGTACAACAACATCAACAAGGACAAGCGAGAGCGATACGCAGAGAGGTTTGAGACTGCTACAGGGCGATTCAATCTATACGCCCCCTTCGTCGAGCAGATGTGCGACCGCCTAACTGCAGATGGTGAGCTCGTGTTCATTCTGCCAGAGGACTTCCTGTTTTCGACGAATGCCAACTTTCGGAACCGGCTCCGGGAGGAGACCATCCATTACGTGAGACCGCTACCAGAGCCCGTCTTTCCAGACCATACCGTGAGAACGTGTATGCTCCACCTGTCAGCAGACGGCTCTCTCGGGCTAAACAGTTCATTTGTCCTCGATACATGGCACTATACAACCGAGATTAAAGAACTGCTACAAGGCGTCAACATCGGCGAGGATGAAGTCGAAGAACACGTCTCAGACTACTTGGACCGTTTCGAGAAACTACAGCACAAGATCCTTGCGCGACGGCAGACGCAAGGACGGGAAGGCGGATACTCGACATTAGACGACCCCCGTATCGAAACAGAAACGCAAACAGACCTCGGAAACTGGGCCTGACGACGTAAACCGTGAGCGTCCTCCTACCCCTAAATTTTGGTTTATAGCTCACGGGAGAGAGTGAGTGAGTCTTAGATGAGTACGAGCGTTCAGGGCGGTCAACTGGAAGAGAGCCCAGAAGATTCAACAAGTGTTCCTCGGCAGGCTATCCTCAGCGAGTTATCGTTATCTGGGGAGTGGGCCGTCGAAGATGACCCGGAGGGAGACGACCTCCTCCTCGTGAACAATCGTGACCAGGAGCGGTGGCAATCCATCAGCCTCAGCATCTCACACCGGAAGAACGGGGACAAGATCCGAAGTCATTACCGGAAGGCACCTTACCGGCGCGGTCGTGTCGGAAGCGACCCCGTCGAGCGTGAGACGCACGACACCTGGACCGAAGCGGTAGACTGGATACGGAAGCGACTGTAGGAGCACCAACGATGAGCACCACCAGCGAGTTCTACGATTACGATGCGGTTCCTGTCGAAAAGGGCGAGGAGGTCCTAGGGGAAGTCGCGTCCAAGGACCCAGACAACATCTACGCTGCCGTTTCTGGCGGCGACGACTCGATTACGGCACTCCACTTCGCGCACCAGAGCTCCGCGATCGAGTTAGACGGCGTCCTGCACGTGAATACCGGGTTCGGAATCCCGAAGACTCGGGAATACGTCAAGGAACAGTGTGAGAAGTTCGGACTGGATTTCGTCCCGATCGGGAACCACAACGCCCGGTTCTCCCACGAGAGATATGAGACGTTGGTGAAGCAGTTCGGCTTCCCCGGCGCTACGATCGTCGCTCATTCGCAGATCCGACATAACCTGAAGGATAAGCCGTTTGGCAGGTTCAGAAACCACCTCGACGGTGACCTTGCTCTCATCTCGGGCGTCCGGCGGTTCGAATCAGAGCGCCGATATGAAAAGCTCGGTCGCGAGGGAATCCAGACAGTCAACGGGATCACGTGGGCCTCACCGCTCGTCGACTTCACCGACAAGGACGTGAGCGCGTATCAGCAGCACCATCAAATCGAGGAGAACCCGGTGAGTGCGCTTCTATGCGCCAGCGGCGAGTGTATGTGTGGAGCATTTGAGGATCGGCAGAACCTTCCACTTCTCGAAGAGTACTTCCCCCGGTTCGCACAGAAGATTTTCAAGCTGGAATGGGACGTCCTCGAACGTGCAGCACGGGGAGAGATCAAGACGCAGTACGCACTCTGGGCTCACGGGTCCGTCGACGAAGGGGAGTACGCAGCTCGAACCGACGTCGATCAGGCGTCTCTGATGTGCTCAGACTGCGAGGACAAATGCCCAAGCGAACCTTATCAGATAACGGGGAATCCGCTCTCACCCGCCGAAAAGTACCTGCAAGAACACGATCTATCGGAACTCCACCAATGGCCGTTCTACTGTGCTGTGTGTGATCTCGTCGTCGAAGACCAACTCTCGCACCGCGAAGAAGTGCATCCGTTCGATGCTGAGGATGGGCTCGCCGGCGAATGGGATATGCGGCGGATCGAGTTGGACGCCAGCCACGAGAGCGGTATCATAATCACCGAGCCGAACGGGTGGGACATCGACCCGAGCCAGATCACACGAGACGAGGAGGCAGCAAGTCGGCGGAAACATCAGTACTACTACGAGAACATCTCGCTGTTCCACTGTGATGAGCACGACCACTCCTGGGAGCCGTACAACGATGGACCGGTCATGCAGTGTCAGGACTGCTTCGCGTTCAACCTCAGTGAGTACGACCCGGAGAATCCGGGACCACCGGCCGTTGAGGACTCTGACGACGATCTCGAAAAGCTCACTCCAGATCAGGAGGAGGCGCAGCGGATTCACCAGCAGTTGAGTGAATTCGGTGCATGAAAGGGCACAGCAGAAGGTATTTTTATACTCCGTTGTGTGGTGAAGAGTGGATAGAAGTTAAGAGGTCCACTCGAAGTATTCAATACGAACGATGAAGGTAACTCGACGCACCCTACTCACGGCTATCGGTGGAACAGCTACAGTTGCACTCGCCGGCTGCTCCGGTGACAGCGGCGGTGACGGAGGCGACGGCAACGGCGGCGAAACCGAGTCCAACGAATGGAGCACGACTGACCTCGACCAAGAGATCGAATACAACTTCCCCGAGGGCGAACGGATCACGTACGAGTCGAAACCGCCTGCAGAGGTTCAGGATCTCGGAGCGTTCGTGCGAGGGGACGTCCTCGAAGTCCGTGGAACGCTGATAGTCAGCGAGCAGATTCGGCAGGTCGTCGAGATCCAGGCCGAGTTCCGCCAGGGTGAGGATGTCGTCGGTCAGCCGGATACGACGCTCGAACGGCCCGGCCCCGACGAAGATCACTCGTTCACGGTAACGACGCGGTCCTCGGAAGTGGACTCCATCGACAGTTTCACGCTGCACGTCAAGGGGCCGGAGCCGCAGACGTAGACCTTACCAAGTTGTTCGGACAGACTCGTCCCAACGGCTTGGTAAGGGTGGGACACCCCCCGTCTGCGATGTGTAATTAGACTCGCCTACGGCGAGCAAGTGAACACCAACACTTCAAACGTGGGTTCGGGTCCCCGTTTAACCCTAACCGTTATGAGACAGGGGCGTACATATCCAGTAGAGTCATGGTAGCCCTTGGACTAGCAGCTCCGACCACGCTAGCGTTCATCGGAGGCATCGGCCTGCTGGAGATCGCAATCCTGGTCGGGCTTCTGGTATCGTGTTCAATCCTATTCATCGGTATCAACAACGAGCTTTCGACGGGCCGTTCGCTGTTGGTCAGCCTCGCCCTCTACGTGGGGATGGCAGCGTACGCCATCATCCTCCTGAATTAGAGTTTTCCAACTCTCCCGGCGAATTGGAAAGCAAACAGTACCCGAGTAGTACATCATGAGTTCTGCAAACTCCACATCCGACAGCATCCAGTACCGACTCCGAGAAGACAGCCACCTCTTTTCCGAAGAGTACCTCACAACGGGAAACCGGGAAACGGCAGAAAACTACCTCTGGCCGGTCCCCGTGTTAGAGCGTCATCGGGAAGATATGGAAGCAAGAGTCGGATACAGCGACGAGACCATCGAGCCGGGGGACATCCTCGAGTACTGTGGTGGAAGATTCGAAGAGTACCTTATCGTCATCGCGATTCTTCCAGAACCTGCCCAGTACAGCGACTTTCGTTCACTGGAAGATTCCGACCGGATTTTGACGTACTCCAGCAACGCCGAGTCCTACCGACTCTTTACTGGAGGGGGGTTCATCAACAAGCCAGGGGACAAACTCGATCACCCAACCGGGGAATACATCCTCCACAAGAACGCGGCTTCACTCATCAGCGCCTCTCCGAATATTCCTGCCGACGTCACTCACCCTCCACGTCCACATTACGGAAAAGGCGAGGAGCCAAGCGAGGGGGTGAAGAAGAACTATCCGCACGAACATCCGCCGTCGAAGGGCCTCACCCCTGACCGTGCCGTCGCCGGCGACACGCAACCGATCAACGAGTTCACGAACTCCATCACAGAAGGAGACGCTACCGAGATCCTGCCAACGATCCCATCGAACACCGTTCACGGATGGATCACCTCACCGCCGTACTACCAGCTCCGAGACTACAGCGAGAGCGACCAACTGGGATTGGAGGACAGCATCGAAGAGTACCTCGAATCCCTCCTCGCGGTTGTGAACCAACTGATGCGAGTGACACGCCACGATGGGCTCGGTGTGGTTGTCGTCGACGACGTCTACGAGGGTGGATCGCTTTCAGGGATTCCACAACGTCTCCATCGGGAGATCGTCAAGCAAGGCTACGAAATCGTCCACCACAGCCCGTGGGCGAAGCCGAACGGGAAGCCGGAGGCTGTAGAGAACAGATACAACCACACCCACGAACACATCCTCATTATCGCTCACGAGGGCGGAAAACACTACTTCAACAGACAGGCCGCCGAAGACCCAGGGGACGTGTTCGAGATCGCCGTCGGAGGATCAGGCGTCGACCATGACGCCGTCTACCCAGTCGAACTGCCGAAGCAGCTCATCCAGACGACGATTCCCGAGAAGGTCTGTCCCGAGTGTGGTTCACCCTATGAAGAAGTCTTCGAGGTCCTCGACATCCGCGACCTCGACGAGGACCGCCCCCAAGCGAAGCGGGCACTCGAACTGGCCGAGCGACACGACCTGACCGACGAACACCTGGAAGCGATCCGTTCTATCGGCTTAGGGCATACTGGACAGGCGAAACGTACACAGGATGGAACCGGGAAAAACCGAGACGGGGTCGAAAAGCTTGCCGCAGAAGCCGAAGACGTACTGGGGAGTTACGCGCGGGAGTTCACGAGCCCGCAGAAGCGGTCGACCGGCTTCTCTCCCTCGTGTGACTGTGAAGTTGACGAATCCGACGCAAAACCCGGCATCGTACTGGACCCATTCCTCGGTTCAGGAACCACAGCAGTCGCGGCGAAGCGCCTTCGTCGGCGCTGGGTCGGCATCGAACTGAACGATGACTACATCGCGACCGCACAGTCCCGTATCGGCGTCGACGTCGACGACCCCAACAAACTGACTGACGAAGACCAAGGGACTCTATCCAGTTTCTGCGACTGAACCAGTCAACGATGGGATAGACATAACCTCTTTATCGCTTCAAATGGACGGTTAGAGCGAAGAGATAGAACGCGCCAGTAAGCAGTCTCGACATTCACCTAAATGGGCAAGCTACTGATGACAGCTAGCGATGATAAACAACCGGACGAAACAGAATCAGAGAAACCACCCGATGAACCGCCGACAGTCAGCCCCCCTGACGAAGCACACGAGGATGAGCAAGATGCTTCGGAGTCAACGATCAAGTCGAAGCTCAAGACCATTGGAGTGGCGTTCGCCCTCGGAACAACCGGATACTCAGCATCGATCTTCTGGACAATCCCATTCCGAGAGGTCACACGACTCCCAGGACTGACCCCCACAGCCAGTAGCCAACTCATGATGAACTACATCGCACTTGTCCTCGGCGCAATCACGATCGGACTCGTCTACTTCCGAGTCTCCGGCAAAGGCATCGACTATATCGATATCCACATCCCAAACAAACGGCAGTTCGCAATCATTATCGGAGGGACACTCGCTCTCCTCATAGCGTTCTTCGCCATCGGAGCTGGGACATCTTTTTTCGAGGGGGTTGAGTCGTCTGAACACTCGATGCAACAGACGGTCTCAGACGGGAACATAGACCCACAGTTCATCTTGCTGATGATCCCCATGTCGTTTCTCGTGATTGGACCATCAGAAGAGTTCATTTTCCGCAACCTCGTTCAGAAACGCCTCTACGACGATTTCACAAAGAAAACAGCAATCCTCATCGCCAGCATCATTTTCGCGATCGTCCACTTTCCGACGTACGCAACAGGTTCTCTCGGCGCAATCCTCGTTAGTCTCGGGTCGGTTTTCGTGTTCTCAGTTATTCTCGGCGGAGCCTATGCCCTCAGCGGGAACCTCCTCATCCCTGCTGTGATGCACGGTACTTACAACGCTACCATCTTCGCGAACTGGTACACCGCGCTGGCATTCGGCTTCACTTTCCTCTGACCCCACCCCAAATACCCTCAAACATAAGAATGTGCCACCCATCGACTACTGCTATGAGCCTCTTCGAGACAGTCAAAGGTATCTGGAAATCGGACCCCGCCTCCATCCGAGAACAAGCGGAGGACAATCCAGACATCGTTATTTCAGAGATCGGCACACTTGAACAGGCACTCATCCAAGGAGACGAGGACGAACAGGCGATTGCTGCAGACGCTATCGCGACCGGCGTTCTGGCTAACACTTCCGTTGGCGAGACGCCGGATGTCTTCCAAGTCATCCTCCAGAACGTGAATAGCGATGATCCCGATGTGCGTCAACCACTTGTGCGAGCACTCAGACGGGCGGCCCCGGTCGTCGGTGGAGACGGGAAACGCCAATTGCTGGCCAGTTCGCATACACTCGCGAGATTGCTGGAGCGAGATGACCAATATACGGTTCAGTGGGTGCTACCAGCCGTGAGCCGCGCTGTGAAAGAGTACCCCGATCCATTTCTCGAACATACAGATACGATCGCTACGGGCTTAGACAGTGACGAGGACGCTATCGTCACAAGTGCAATAGAGACTCTTGCGACGGTCGCCGAACAACACTACAAGCCAATCAAGCCCCACGTCCCCAAACTACTGGAACAAACCGAAGGAACACGACCATACCAAGAAGCAGAAGCCATGCGAACCGTCGCATTAGTCGCTGCAAACGCTCCCAGCGTAATCGATGAGGTAGACTACGTCTCTGCCCTAAAGACGATGCACAGCCGGGATGAGGTGATCCACCAGCAGTTTGCTGTCCGGGCAATGGGCTACCTGTTAAGTGCAGATCCAGACCGATACCACGACAACACACTCCTCCCGCTCGTGAAACACAGTCTGCGGCATCAAAACAACCACATCCAGAAAGACGCCGCTATTGCGTGTCTCAGAATCATCCGAAACACCGACATCGACATTCTCAGCGACCCCCGAATAGCACAGGAGATCCACTACAGTATCAAACAGTACGATCTCAGAGACCAGTTGATGAACATCGACACCGTTACTGAACGAGTGAAAGATGCGGCGGGAGGAGCGTAATCCATGACCGGATTTTACTACCATACAGACAGCTTCGAGGGAGAGGAAGTGATCGAAAAGTGCGTACAACGCCTCAATAACATCCCGGACGGCTTCGATGACGTGAACGTAACCCGCCGAACGGAGGTTAGCCCCTCTCAGATCATCGATTCAAACCTCACAGACGAGTGGGTCGCACCCAACTACACGGAAACGATAGTCGAATTCGATACGCCTCTCGACGACCTCAACGAAAAGAGCAGAGAGAAAGAGACTCAACGACTTCGTGAGGAGAAAGGCCAGTTCTTCATGTTGGAAGCCGAAATCGGAAAAGACGGAAAGGAGTTTACCGTGAGCGCCCTCATCGAAATCCGAGGTCGTGCCGGCGGAGGAAAAACAGAATTCTTCATCGAAGAGTTCCAGCAGGGGGCCGCAGGGGTCGGCGAGTAAGACAGCAGAGGAGGCATTCCGATGGCGAAATCTGAAGAACACTCGACAAAAGACCCCGGCGAAGCTGGTAGTGGCCCTCAGTGGTCAGTCCGGCCTGCAGATAGCGACGACCTCCACACCGCACGGTTCCTTGGACGTCACTACTTCGGCGGCGATCGTGATGATTCACATCACTACATCTACCGGAGCACTACACAGGCGAACCAACCCCACGGGCACGCCGTCGTTGCAGAAGCGAACGGTATCCTAGTTGGGATGGCCGCCCTTCACCTGAAGATCCCCGGAGCGATGCACCGGCTGTTAGACGTGCCGGAACTCCTCCCTTACGAGGTTCGAGGTTGCTTGGACTGCCCGGTAGAAGGGTTCAACGGCGCTGCTACGGGGCTTGGATGGATACAGTTAGTCGCCGTCGACAAAGCGTGGTGGGGAAACGGAATCGCGACACAACTACTCCAGGAGCTCATTGAATGGGCAAACACCTCCGACATCAAGACGCTCGCCGGCATCTCGTGGCAACGCGATGGGAAGCCCGACTCAACAGGTCTGTTCAAGCACCACGGCTTCGACTGCATCGCCGAGTATGAATCCTTCTACGCTGAGAACGACAACCGCACCTTCTGCCCCGACTGTGGGGAAGAGTGCGAGTGCGCCGGCCATGTCTACGTTCGAGACCTTCAGCGGACAACTCACCAGTCATAACACTCGAAATGGGGGGTGGTTTTTACAACCCGGATTGGGTAGAGTAGTAGTTCTAACCGGGCCTGGAGGATTCAAAATGTCTACTGAAATCGAGACACCTGCACAAGAGCACGCATACGAGCCAGCATCGAACATCAGCACGACCCCCTTTCCCTACCCCGGAAATAAAACTCGCCTCGCCGAATGGATTCTGGCGAACACGAGAGACCACGAGACGTGGGTCGCACCGTTCGGAGGCGCAGGGGGTATCCTGTTCAACAAATCGCCGAGCCGAAACGAAGTCTTGAACGATGTGAACGAGGACATCATCACGTTCTACCGCGTTCTCAGAGACAAGCGGGAGGAGTTGGAAGAGTACCTCCGTCTCATCCCGTACCATGAACAGCAGTATCGTGAGTGGAAGAAAGAGTGGGACAAGCAGTGGAGGCCCGATGACGACGTAAAACACGCCGCGATCCTCTATTTCCTCCAGCGTGCGTCCTTCGGCGCAGACCAGACCGGGTTCCGTGCGGTCGCGTCCGGTCGGAAGAACAGCTCGCGGCAGTTCTTCAACTCCTTAGACCGGCTCGAGGACTTCTCGGACCGGCTCGATGGAGTTATCCTCCACAACTGCGACTACGCCGAGATCATCAAGAAGTACGCTGATGACCCGAATACCTTCCTCTACCTCGACCCACCATACAAGAAGGGGACCGAACGGTACGACGCAAAAGAGTTCATCCCACTCCGGTTTGCCGAGTGGATGGGGCGGCTCTCAGGCGACTTCGATGCGTACTGGATGCTCTCATCGGCATCCGTCCCGCTGACTGTCGGTTGTTATCCGACGATCGAGACGGACTTAGCCCACCAAGTCAACCACATCGACGGCACCCGTGAGATGACGGAAAAACTCACACTCAATTACCACCCAGACGAAGTCGACATCTTCACCGGAGAAGGCGGGAACCGGGCGTTAACCGATTTCGACTAACGCTGGTTCATAGAGGAATAATCCGTTTTTGACCTCCGAGGTGAACCGAAAGAGCCCTGGAGTTTAGGGGCACAGGATAGGTAGATCACCTATGGGAAATAGCGCACTTCGACAGCTCGCGGCCCTCGAAGAACAGAAACTAACCGAGAACGCGGGGCAGACCGTTGCCGTCGACGCCCACCACTGGTTGCACCGCTACATGGCGGGCCTCACCAGATACGCCGACCCAGACATCTACGAGATGGAAGACGGTACCGAACTCGTCAACCTCCTCGCGCTATTCAGGGGACTGCCGCCATTACTTCGGCACAGCATCACTCCAATTTTCGTATTCGACGGTGACCCTCACGAACGGAAAGAAGAGACGATACAGAGTCGGAAAGACGCGAAGAAGAAGGCAGAGAAGAAGATGAAGGAAGCCGCCGAGCGCGGCGATCTCGAAGAGATGCGAAGATACAGATCACAGGCCCAATCGCTCACACCAGCTGTCCACGAATCAACGCGAGGTATGCTGGAGCGGCTCGGAGTCCCCTTCATCGAAGCTGGCGGCTCCGGTGAAGCGTACGCTGCAAGACTCGTCGCAGAAGGCTCCGCCGACGCAGTTCTGACCGACGACTACGACAGCCTTCTCTTCGGCGCTCCGCTCACGCTACGGCAGTATTCGGGAGATGGTCCAGCAGAAGCGATGCGACTCGAGCAGACTCTTGAACAGCACGGGATAGATCGTGAGGAGCTCATCGACATCGCGATCCTCTGTGGTACCGACTTCAACGATGGCGTTTCTGGGATCGGCCCAAAGCGCGGCGTCAAGAAGATCAGCAACGGGATGACGGTCGAAGACATCCTGTGTGAACGAGAGGCAGAAATCAACGGTCTCGAAGAACTGCGATCACTGTTCCTGAACCCGGACCTCAATGCCCTACCATCGAGTCAGCCAGAACGTTCAGACCCCGACTTCTCGGCCGTAGAGTCCTATGCCCGTAAGTGGGAGATTCCAGGTTCATACATCAGCGATAATCTGAAGCGGTTCCCGGAGTACTGACTACACGATGGCACCCGAACTATCCTCACCAAATGTCAAAGGGCTGGCTGCGGCACTCCAAGACGCAAGATGCCGACGGCTCAAAGACGTTACAGGAGAAACCGACTTCGGCCTGCAAGAAGAACTAGGTGGGCGGTGTACGCGCAACGCTTACACCTTAGCGAAGACCCTCGAAGACCACGGATTTTCACCGGTCATCATCTGCGGCGGGTTTGCCGACCAGTCAGTAGGACCAGACGGCGTTAGCCGCTCAGAACTACCAACCACAATCGCCGACTGCCGAGACGAGAGCAACATCCACTATTGGGTGGAAACCGAGTATCGAACATATACACTGGATTTAGCGGGCGAATTCCCCACAGATCATCCTCTGCGGTATTCCCCGTTTATCGCCCGGTCAGTCCCCCGCAACTATTACTACCTTGAGGATGGAATCAATTACACGTTCGACATCCCACCGTAGGGATTCAAGTACGAGTTGCCCGCCATAGACAACATATGATACCGTGTATTCCAGAACATGTCGGTGAGAACCCGTGCCCGAGTTGCGGAACGAACCACGAGGAATTCCCAGCACTTCCGAACCGCCCACTTTCGATAGCTGACTGTAGCGAACTCGTCCAAGGAAACGAGATCGACGGCATCATGCCGATCTTCCGAATCCACACGAAAGAGAACTACCAAAAGGCGGTACCTGCCATCGTGATGGTGGTAGGGACGACCGTGAGGATTCTTTGGCTCAATCCGAAGGCCGACAACGACTGGGTTATCGTTCGCGAAGAGACGGAAGTCGATTTCCCCTTCGAGCTCGGAAAGGAGATGGGCGAACAGTTGCGAGACAGCACCTACAAAGAGGACACCATCGAGGGGTACGAAGTTGTCTACCCGGACAACGAACTTCTCCAAGCAGTTGAGTCCAACTGAAGCGTCCGTAGAACCCAATCAGTGCCAGTTAGCTCGGTGCCCGTACCGGCCCTATTATCCGGTGCCCTCAACAGCCTAAGTTCCGGGTGCCCCTTCCTGCCCGGTGCCCTCAACCACTATACGCGACTTAGAATACCGGCCTATAGAGGGTAGAAGGGGTTAGGCGGCCAGTTTTTGTTTCCCGAATTGGAGTGAGAGGAGTATAGCCGAGAGTTCGCGGCTACCAAAGATAGATATGGCAGACACGAAAACAACTGACGCACAGACGAGTAGCATCGAGAGAAGCAGTTCCATCAACGATCAAACGATGATTCGACCACCTGACCTAGATGTTCCTACAGAGGACCAGGCGCTCATCGCCGAACTGATGAGCGTCCACGGATTCGACCGGCTCAAAAAGACGCAAGCCTTCGCGTTCAACAACGGAATTCTCGACGAGGGAAGCGACTTACTCGTCGCGGAGACCGGGAACGGGAAGACGCTCACCGCCGAAGCAAAGACCCTGAAGCACCTCAAGCAGGGGAACCGTGTCGCGTATCTTGTCCCAAGTCGCCAGCTCGTCTGGGACAAGAAAGAAACCATCGAGGACTGGGCAGACCCCGACTACAGTGTGTTCACTGGACAAGGCAAGTACCGGAGTGCCGACGTCGCGGTTGGCACGTTCGAGTCGTTCTATCAAGCGATGCTCCGAGGCGTCGACGGCGTCCGATCCATCGACCTGATAGTGCTGGACGATTTCCACGAGCTCTACTCGGATTTCAGAGGCAGCGCCATCAGCCTCTCTATCGCCGCTTCTCGGTACGAAGACATCGAACTCTACGGTATCTCCGCGACCATCGGCAACCCCGACGAGATCGCCGAGTGGATGGGCGGTGAGGCGCTCATCAGTCCCGAAGAGCGACAGACCCCCATCAAGGAACACGCGATCAACGCAAGTAGCAGCTCGACGAAGCAGGCGGTCGTCGATACGGTCCAGGACAACATCGACAAAGGACCGTTCCTCGTATTCTGTTTCGCGAAATCGTGGACAGAGTCGCGGGCACGCGCTCTCGCAGATGCCGACTTGTTCGACGGGCCTTCGAGAGACCGGGATCTCAGGTCGGAATTATCAGACAAGGTCAACGGCGTTCTCACCAACACCCACCGGGAGATCCTTTCGATGCTACGTTCGGGCGTCGGCTACATCCACGCTGACCTGCCGGGCAACATCAAGAAGTACATTCTCGACCTCTACGAAGAAGGCGAGATCCAGGCGCTGACCACCACGACATCACTCGCCTACGGGTTCGACAGTCCGGTTCAGACCGTCGTCGTCGCAGACATCAAACGACGCGGCGAATACGTAGGCGTACACGAATACGTGCAGTGGGCAGGACGGGCGGCACGGCCCCGTTTCGATTATCCGACAGGTTACTGTTACACCCTGACCGACGACCCCGAGGAAACCAAAGAGCGGTTCTTCGACCCACATCGTGAACTCGAGGACATCCAGAACCACATCGACGATGAGGGGGAGTTCCGCTGGCTCGTGCTGGAACTCATCGCGAACGGCTGGCGGAGCACCGAGCAGATTCAGGACTTCATCAAGCAGACGCTCTACTATCACCAGATGTCGACCGGTTCGGGATGGGGTCGTCGCGAACCGAAGTCGAAAGAGGAGCGTCTCACGGAGCGACTGGATGAGACGGCTGAATGGCTCATCGACAACGGGTTCATCAACGGGAACGATACCCGGTCGGCATTCCAGACGACCCACCTCGGGCGTGGAGCCGTCAACTTCCACTACAACAGCTGGATCGACACGGACCTCCTGAACATCAAGGCGTTCTACAACTGGATCGAGAACGCCGACATCAACGACATCAATCAGTTGGACTACCTGCATCAGGTAGTCAACAACTTCGACATCACGCTCGGGGCGAAAGACGCGAACGGTCGGCTCGAGCCGGTCCTGCGTGACTACGGGTACAACGTCAACGAAGAGGGCGTTACAGCAGGCCTGATTCGCTGGTACTGGATGCGAAACTACTCGACGGAACGGATCGAGCAAGAAACGAAAATCGACCCGACGTACATCCCCGGTACCGCGCGAACGTTGAGCGATACTGTCGATGCCTCAAGCCACATCGTCGAGGCAGCTCCGAACGGCCGTCTCCCAGAGTGGCACGAGAATCTCGTGTTCCGTGTCGAGAAGGGCGTCCAAGAGGATTCGGGGCCACTGGTCGCTGAGATCGACGGGATGGGCCGTGACCGGATTCGCAATCTGCGTGGGTATCTCCAGCAGATGGCGAAACAGACGTTGGACATCGATCCGAATCGTACTGTCTGGACACTCCTGGTCGAGTTCAAGGACCACACGGACACGAAAGCCCAATTCGAGGGTATCCTCAAGGAACAAGTCACGTCGATCGGCAAGGTGACAGCATCGAACATCAGCGAGTTCATCCAAGACAACGACCTCTCTGGGGAAGCGATAACGACAGACGAGGAATACGCCCTCGAAGTGGACACAGACGCCGATGCACCGACGTCGGAAGTGAACGCCGACGCTGAACAGTCCAAGCCCACGAGTCTCACGGACTTCTGAGAAAGCCTCTTTACTGGCCGGTGTAATAGCCTGGATAACGGATGAACCGGAGAGCGTTCCTATCAGGCACCGGTATCGCCGTCAGTGCGGCACTCGCTGGTTGTTCAAGCGAATCGACGCCAGACCCAACCATCGAGAACGTATCTGATGAAGGTACCGAGCTTGCTGTCACCGTCGCAGACGCAGAATACGCAGACAGAGTTGAGTTCAACGTAGAAAACGAAGGTACCACGAAGAAACCGATCTCTGGGGATAGTCCAACCGCGACCTACAGTTTGGGCGACCCAGAAACGCTGGGGACGAAAAAACAGCGACTCCATCATCAGTCTGAGATTCAAATAGTCCTCTACAAGCAAGATGGATCACAGACAGATTTGGCCGACTGGGTATTCAAGCCGGAATTAGAGTTAACTGACGTGATCCATAGCAACGAGTTCAACTACGACCCAGAAAACTACGCACAAAAAGCAACTCCAGTCTTCGAGATCTCGAACACTGGAAACGGCCCTACGAGAATCGGTGAGCTGGTGGTTCTGAACATCGAGAAAGAAGTCCCCCTAGACGATTCCAACCAGACGACCGGCTTCGCCCGATCCCTACTAGCGAGAGAGCCGACAAACGAACGACTACACCCAATCGATTCACACGAGGAGCACGACTACTACATCCCAGGCGGTGAATCAGCGTATTTCGCCGCCAAGGGGCTGTTGACCCACTCTGGAGAGGAACCTAAACAGGTGGAATCGGTCACACAGCATTTCGACGTAGAGATCAGATGGCTCTTTGATGATCTCCGGTACACGGTAGCCACAAAACTCACAGGAGGTATCACGCAATCCAGCGGGGAAGGGATGTACCGCTTCACGGATTACGAACTCAAGAATATCGATTATGCGTCTCCCTTGAGATAGTCTCCCTCTACACATCGATAGAGGGGTGTCTGAGTGACCTGTTTGTATCCCTCGCTGGGGACATGAAGGTGTGCAGAGCAAAGAATAAAACCAGCAGGGTGCATCAATGAATACGATGGACGTCACCCGCAGGCGTTTCCTCGCAGCTGCGACTGTCGGCACTGTCTCGATAGCAGGTTGCATCGAGGGTGAGTTAGCCGATACAAGCTACGACTGCGAGGTTAACGAACCAGCGTCCGTTCCAAACCCATCACAACCCGCTATAGGCGATAAGACAGCCCCCGTCACCGTACAGGTTTACCACGACTACAGCGAGCGGGTTTCCAGTATTTTCGCGACTGAGGTTCTCGGCGAACTACTCAAGTCGAAAGTAGATACTGGAACCGCAAGGTTCGAATTCCATGATCTGCCGGTACCAGGGGAAGAAGAATGGGCTCACCAGTTAGCGAGTGTGGGTCGCTATCTCTTCGCAGAACACGGGCAGGATGCCTACAGACGGTACCTCAACAGGATTTACGAACACCAAGAGGACCTGTCGTGGCAAACCGTCGGTGACATCGCAAACGAAGTAGGCGCACAGCCGTGTACGGTCATCAGTCACGGGAGCTGGAAGACCTACGAAGAGCAGACCGTGAACGACAAAGACGACGCCCTCGCAGCCGGGATCAATGAAGTACCATCAATAGTCGTCAACGGTCAGCGGCTTCACGGCCTCGCCCCAGTCAGTGAATCGTATCAGCAAATTGCCGATGTAATTGACGACCACAGCCAGGCGTGAGCGAACCATGTCAGACACCCACTCCACAGACCAATGTATCGGGGTACCCAAGCACTATCACATCATCCCAGTAGATGTACCCAAGGAACAGGTCATCTTACCGATCGCACGAGAACACCTCGAGACAGATGAGATCGCGATCTTTCCGTTAGAGGAAGATGTCGACGAGGACCTCGACGAACTGACCAAAATCCTCAGAGGGATGCTCGGGCACGAAACAACCGTCGAAGACTGTCTGGCAACAGTCAAAGACGCCTACTCGACAGCGTACGTCAAACTGAAGGACTACTTGGAACGGGATGAGAACTGCAGAGTCTGGGTAAACGTCGCAGGCGCAGCTGATGGCTGTGGCGTAGCATTCAGCCAAGCGGCGACCGCGCTCCAAATTGAGTATCCAGAACACCGGCCGAATATCAACATCTACACGGTCTCAAACGATGGAAAACCAGAGCCAGTTGGAAGTGCTCCTTCCGGGCAACCAACCGACGTCGGAAAAACTATCCTCAGATACCTCTACAGCGGCGAGTCGCCAACATCAATCACCGAATTGGCCCGCTGCCTCAGCAACAAGGAACTGGAGCCCGCATTCCGAAGCAAGGTACAGTACAACGTGAAGAAACTCGAAAAGCAGGGATACCTCAAGCGAGAGGGGGACCATCAGATGCGCCCGCTACTAACACCAACTGGCCGGATGTGGGTAGATGTTCACGCCCACGATCCCGACAACAACGGAGGTAGCCATGAACGCGACTGAACAAGAAACGACTGGA
Source organism: Halosimplex pelagicum (assembly GCF_013415905.1). Taxonomy (GTDB): domain Archaea; phylum Halobacteriota; class Halobacteria; order Halobacteriales; family Haloarculaceae; genus Halosimplex; species Halosimplex pelagicum. The sequence continues at coordinate 2,496,153 of NZ_CP058909.1, forward strand.
ACGACTTTATCAGGCGATGAACTACCGCCCGAAGATGACCCGCACGAACCAACAACCGACACTAAGCACCAAGACGAAAACTCAATCTACCCGATCACGTCCGAATTCCGTGTGAGGGCATCGTTCGATGACGGAGGTCGACATCCCTTCTCTGTTGGCATCACCATCGAGATCCCCTTCGGAGTAGACACCATCCCCACCCAGCGAACGAAAGCAGCTCGTGAAGACATCAACCGAAAAATCGATTGGGAGAACCCCGAATTGGGGGCTTTAGGAACTATCACGTTCAGCGAGAAGGACCACGTCATCAAGTTCTATCCCGAAGAAGAGCGCGATACGAAGACAGTCGGTGAGTGGGTGATGGAGCAGTTCTACTACGTCCTTGAGCAAGCGAACGCAAGTCAGTTCACAGAAGGGGGAATCCCACTCACCGACGTAACAGACATGCAGGATATCGTACACCGAAACCTACCAGGAGAGTTCATCACTGTCGAGGGGGAGTGCAACAAATGCGGAGAAACAGTTCGTGCAGAGACCTACGTCAGCAAAGACGCTGACCAAGGCTTCGCATGGTGCGACTGTGGGATCGGATCATCCTATCCGCGAGTAGACGAAATAGCAAGCGATGATTGAAGACGGACGAAGCCACAGGTACGGCGACGACCGACAGACGTACGTTCCAATCAGCACCATTTTCAGCGACACAACCGACGAAGGATGCCGGGTATGCGGAAACCCAGTTACAGACCCTTTCAAGCTCTACTGCAGCCGGTACTGCAAGAATCTGGCCGAAGCTATCCACTCTCTACTAACTTGGGAGTCGGTACGAACATTCGTTCGAGACCATCGCGACGATCGAACCTGCCAGCGATGTGAACGCAAGTCAGGCGAGGACCTTCCTGATAACGTATTCTTAGAAGTCGACCACATCAAGCCGATAAGCAAGGGAGGTCACCCATTCGACCCCCGAAACCTCCAGACCCTCTGCGAACCCTGCCACGACATCAAGGGAACTTCAATCGAGGACTTCCGCGACAAAGACCCGAAAGAAGCACCAAAGAAACAGGAGTTCGCAAAGACAGTACTGAGCGATTTTACCGACGCAGAACCAGAACCAGATGGTCCGTCGTTGCTTGAATTGGGAAAGCAATCTGAGAGAGACGATACACCTTCAGCGTTAGAACTGGGCAGGGAACAGTCCGAAAACAACGACGGCGTTGACAGGAGCGAGTAGACTACTTCTTTCCCAAGAGCAGTTCGTTCAAACTCTCCGATAGCGACTCGGCTTCCCCAACTGTCGAACGCGAGTCAGCATCCTCGACGATCGTATCCTCCGGTAGAACCGAATCAACATCTACGTCGACATCTGCATCCGAGGCATCGGTTTCTTTCCACTCGGGAGCATCTTCCTCTCGGGGCAGCTCGACCAGCCTGTCGGCCACCTTTTCGACGTGGTGATCGTCGAGAAACAAGTAGTCCGCACCGTCACGATCCGCCAACATCACTCGGCTGACCGTGCCCCGAACTTCGTACGTACCCGGTTCTTCAGGAAAGGATATTTCGCCACCAGCACTCAATTCAAGGGGCAAATCCCGATACGGACGGTCAACTCCAAGATTGCCATCCTCATCCTGCAAGACGCGAATTCGCACAGAATCTCCCGAGCTGGGAGCAGAACGCCCATCGACGAGATTGTGTTCCATGCCTGAAAGAAAGGTTGGAGGAGTATTTGAATCTGTTCACCGGACCATCAGCGCAAGCAAGATGAACTATTTTTACCGTCCCGGTTGGGTGAGACTATGAGTACGGAGAAGGCTGCCTCAGCAGCAGGAGCAGACAACCAGAAAGAGGAACTATTCGGCCAGCTTCCAGACGAAGTGAGCGGTTGGAGGAAACACAGTCGAAAACCGGGCGAAACGCTCTTCGAGTATTGGAAGAAGGGTTCAACCCACATCGTCGGAGCTTACGAACAGATCGTCGCCAAGCAACTGAGAGATGGCGAGATTCGGGTAACAAAACGCACCTACGACCAATTCAGTCATCTACTGAATACTCGAAACCTCATCGAGAAGTCGCCCGACGACACACACCGCCTGTGGCGAACTGCGAAAGAACGTATGGAAGAGTTCCCCGGCAACGAAGCATTCGACGAACCCCCGAAATTACCCGACGCTATCGGAGAGTGGGAACTCGTCTCTGAAAGCCACGAAGAGCCGTTAGAGGTGACCACGTGGGAACGACCATTCGGAACTGCCGAACTCGACGTCGAACAGACCGACGTGGTCGCTCACTACTCCCACACAAAGCGCCCACACCAGATTCGGTATCGTGAGCCGGACACGGACGCAGAGATCGTCGTCGACGGAGTTCCACGCACCAGCGCCTTCGAGATAGCGATAAACTCCTTGAACGCCCTCACAGCGCCCGTTAGCGAAATGGTGCCTCAGCAGGATACACTAGAGTCCGTGAAAGGGATCGGACCAGCGAAAAGCCGCCAGTTCATCCTACTCGGTATCACAAGCCCCGAGGACCTGAGGAGTTACCTGGAGTCAGACTCACCGCCAGTAAATCACCATCACGATGAAGCAATCAAGAAACTCCTGACGACGATCATCAGAGAGCAATTCCTGTAGACTACAGGGCTGTATAGTTCGTTATATCTGGCCGGTCTATAATTCACAGAGAGGCAGGAGAGAGGGTTAGGATACTGGGTTGAGGTCAGCGCGTTCGCTGATCCAGTCTCCGAATAGAATCCCGTCATCAAGTGGGATATCGTACCACGTCTGCCGTCGTTTGGCCGGGGCGGTATCTTTGTTCGGAGTGCCGTCCGTTTGCACCCGGCCGGCGGAATACACGTAGGCGTTCCCCAGGCGTGGGGTATCGAAGAAGACAGCCACAGGGCAATCATGCGCGTCGGCGCGACGGACGACGCGGGCGGGGAACGAAGCCAGATCCTTGTACGGATACGCTTTCGTGATGCAGTAAACCGGACCTCTGCACGTCTTTATCTTCAGGCAGTACACGCCACGCTCGTCTCTGAACACACGGATTGTCGGCATCCCCCACTGGGCAGCGTTCTCTCGCAGGACACTGATTTTGCTTTTCGTAGACTCCGCTTGGGCGGGGTGCTGCCCAGGCATTGTGATTAGTTCACATCGCGGCGTCTTATACGTTACCCCCTGTTGGGCGCTGGAGTCAGTTATGTTCGTAGATTCGTAGATGGGACACGCTTACCACATCCCAGATCACCTTAGGAGCCGTGACATTAATGCTATATCAGTGCTATGAGAGTAACGTAGTCAAATGCCCAGTGTGAGTATATCGGAATGGCTCAAAGGCCTCCTCGACGAGAAAGTCGAACGAGAAGGCCACACAAGCTTTGACTCTGCAATTCGCTCTCTCGCCTATGAAGCAGGCGAACACAGGCGAGACACTCAACCAACCACGACACGAAGCTCAACAGACGTCCATCCAACGGACCCGTTCGACACACTCGGTCAGATCGTCGGTCGGTTCGGTGGCATAGGAAGCAAGAAGAACCTAAAGCAGAAAATGGACATCCACCGCCTAACGGGGCTGTATCCTGATATAACGACGATAGCAATTTCCCCGACCGGGCATTTCGAGACCTTCAGTGAGTTTGACCGAGTCACCGAACACAACATCTCGAACAGCGGTATCAACCCGCTCACCATCACGCAGCCGGCAAATCCAGTGGCCAGTAACCAAGAGCACATACAGACATCTGTGTCCCAAGTGGTCTCCCACCTACGCGCCTTCCTCATCAATGGAGAGGGAGCAGGAAACGAGGAGGCCCAAATCGGCGCGCTTCAGAAGGCGGTCTTTCAGTTATACGAACTAGGCGGATACACGGAGGAAGAAGCATCCCCTCAGGAGGAACAGCCAACATTGGCGGACCTCCACGAAACGCTCGATAGATTAACGGATGACCCGGAGGAGTCTAATACTGTACGAGAGGCTGCCAGTAGCCTCGTCAAAACCCTTGATGAGCACAAAGCTGGAGACGTATACAGACTACTCAACAAGTCGGGCCGCCTCGGGATCAAGGAGAACGAGATGAATCTCATACAGCTATCAGATATCACTGGTAGTACCCACGCGCAGGTGGTGAACTCGGTAGCGGTACTGAACGCCATTCGTGAAGGACAGGCCATCTCTGGTCCTGTTCTCATCGTGCTCGACGGGGCACACTACTACTTCAGCCAGAATCCGTTCCGAGAGGTGCTCTGCCAGGAGTTTAGACACGCTCGGCATCACAACATCGCCTACGACTACAACACCCAACGCCTTGCTGATGTCTCTCGTGAAGGCGAGTCAGTCATCCATGAAACCAGTGTAGTCGAGATACACCCACCATACCGTGCTGAAGAAGAGGCGGGGGGCGAGGAAATGGGGTTGGAATCCAGTCTGTCTGAGGAACACTGGGAGTTCCTGGATATGCCTCCTGGTGAGGCACCAGTAGAGTATCTCCAACGGACGAAAGAAACCGGGTGGAGTATCTGCGCCTACAATCCGCAGGGGAGAGAGAAAGAGCTCCTCCAGCAGCACTTCAACTGACGAGAATGCGCGAGGCGTATCGGTTCTCGAGTCTTGTCGCTATCCCTTACGGAAGCCGACAGCAGCGCCAACCGCGAGACCGCCACCAACCGGAAGCGACGAGATGAGGTTCACGGCAACCGGTGGCATTCCTCCGCCGTCTCCCGCTGTGATGACGGCCATGTTCTGGACCGCTTCCCAGTTGACGGTGATGACGCCCTGCTGTTCGAAGTATGCGAGGACCGCCGCATGGACGCCCGCAAGTATGGCGACCAGCTTGATGACCTTCTTGACGGCGAAACCGATCACAGCTCCGACGACCATTCCTCCTCCGCCTTGAGCAGCGAGTTGTGGTGCGTTGATTTCCATCGACTCGCGAGTAAGAGGGGGGTGGAGTTATGCGGCGAGCCCCAGATCGTTGAGGCGGTTCTGGACGGTCTCGACAGCAGCGGACGCCTGATGCGTCTCCTTCCCGCCAGTGATGACCGCCTTCCCGGACCCGAACAGAAGTGCGACTACTTCGGGGTCGTCCATCCGGTAGACGAGACCGGGGAACTGTTCGGGTTCGTACTCGACGTTCTCCAGGCCGAGGCCGATCGCGATAGCGTTGAGGTTCAGTTGCTCTCCGAGATCGGCGCTCGAGACGATGTTCTGAACCTCGATGTCTGGGTCAGGGGTCACGTCGACACCGAGGTCGCGGAGTTCGCTGACCACCTGGTTCAGCGCCTCGTGGACTTCGTCGATCGCCTTCGCTCCGGTCGTGACGACCTGCCCGCTACGGAAAACGAGCGTGGCTGCCTTCGGGTCTTGAGTACGGTACACGAGTCCGGGGAAGTTCTCGGGGTCGTAGTGGGCCGCTGGCAGGTCTTCCGACAGCTGGCTCAGGTTGAGCTCCTGTTCGAGCGACGTGGATGCCACTACGTTCTCTATCTGGACGCTTTCTTCCGTTGGCATACATATTCGATGGACGCAATCCCTTATAAAATCTCGTCTTTGCCCACCATCTTGGAGTAGAATAGTCGCGGTTGTTTTTGCCCCCCGATTAGTGGTAGAGGGTTCTGAGTATGATACACACGGATACTGGATGGAACACACAGGCGATCGCTTTGGGTGTGGGTCGTGATGGAATCGACCCGGCCACCGCAGCAATTCTGGTTCGAGAATTCGAGTCCTGTCCCGAGTGTGGGGCTGGAATCGACCCAGACGCAGGAGATGCTCTTCGAGAAGACCGAGACGCCATCTGGGAAAACGATGCCCGGTACAAGTCCAACGCCCAGGAGTGCGAGAACTGCGGCTCCCAGTTACGGATCTTTGTCGAGGAGAAAGCCATCAGTGTGGTCCGCGAGGAACAGCTTCCAGACAACGCCAGCGAGAACGAGACACTACATTTCGTTCCGGTCGAGGGAGACGATTCGTACCTCCAGATCAACACCTTCCACCTGAACGTCAGTCAAGCAACGCCAAGGCAGTCTGATTCCAGCAGTTCCCCGACGCCTGCGGATTACTGAGTCCCGACAATGCCCGATGCTTCTCCTCCCGTGAGTACCTGCCTGAACAGGGTAGAGCGAAACGGAGACACACCGCACTCCGAGTTAGCTCCTGCTGTTCGGGATAGATTGACGGACGTCGATTTCGGACAGCTACTGCGGACTGCTCGGGACGCACTCGACGAATTTGTGCAGGCTGTCAATGGAGAGCAAAACACCGTCGAGTTCGTCGGAATCGTCATGGTGGGTTCATTCCTCACAGTGGAGTTTGAACCTCACCAAAGCGACCTTGATGTCTACCTTCTCACTGATGACGCTTTCAGTGACGAAGATGCGTTCTGCCGAATGCTCTTAGACCCAAGTTCCGCATATCGGCACCAGCTCTACCATACTATTCCACAGAACACGACCTACGTAGACCCGCTCGGGATGTGGGTTAAAGGAGCACACTGGAACGCAATTCGCGAGCCATCCCTGACTCTCGTGCGAGGTGATGAACAATGACGGACAGGCTAACCGGTGTAGCGCAGTCCATCTACACGAGAGATCTCCCCGGCGAGCCTCGATCGGCGGCAACACGCAGAGGGCTGATGGAGACGATCACGAACACGTTTCCAGACGCAGAATTCGCCGGTCACGGAAAGGGCCGGATCGTCGTCTGGTTGCCGAGTATCCCTCATCGGGTGTTGACCGAAGACGAACGCAGCACCGTACACGACGGCGTGGTGGTGAAGTTCGCCTACAACGTGGACCACGACGACGATGGGTTGCGACAGAACAGAACCGAGGCAAGCATCTGGGAGCAGGGGTCGCCCGTAATCGATACGGAGTATCTCGCCCCCGTGCTCGGAACGGGAGCAGAACAGAAGTGGCTGATAATGCCGTATCGGGACCTCATCCCGTCTACCGCACAGTTTGAGGACATAATGCTCGAGATATTCGGCGAGCTCCCGACGGGCGATCTCGGTGCGAAGAGTAGTTGGGGGCTCACCGGAGAGAACACAATCGAGTGCTGTGACTACGGGCGCTGTCCGATAACCACCACAGACGATTCAACGAACACCCATGCAAACATCTCTGTTTGACCACAACGGTATCACCAGCGAACTGAGCGAAATCGACTGGAGTTTCAACGGCGTCGATACGAAGTACCTCACTCACGGGCTCCACCGGTATCCGGCCCGAATGATTCCACAGATTCCGAGAGCGTTGTTCAACACCTGGACGGACAAGGGCGTTCTCAGCCCCGGCGATACGGTCTTCGATCCGTTCGCCGGCAGCGGGACAACCGCCGTTGAAGCTCGACTCCACGGGATGAACGCCATCGCGACCGACATCAATCCATTTGCCTGCCTGCTTTCTCGAGGGAAAGCAACCCCTGGCGATATCGATTCCATCGAAGCCGCGATCGGTCGCTGCCTCGGTCCAGACTGGACGTACCGTGAGCGGTTCATCGACCAGAATCACAACGAGGCCGTTCAACAACAGCGGACACGATGGGGTGAAGACGTCTATCCCGAGGACCTCGACTCGAACAAGAACCACGACGCCTACGCCGTCAAGAAAGGCTGGTTCCCGGAACGCCAGCTGGCGAAGATCGAATCGATGCAGCGACTCCTAACTGAACTCCGTGCAGAGTTCGACTACAAGACGGTTCGATTCCTGCGGATCGCGCTATCGCAGACCGCCCGAGAAATCAGTTATCAGCGCGATTCGGAGTTCAAGCGCCACCGGATACCGGAAGACGAACGGGCAGACCACAATCCGCCGTTTACCGAGACATTCATCGAGGTTCTCACTGAGAACGTCGAGAAGGCGCGAGCCTACACGGAGAAAGTAAATCCAACTGCCGAAGCAGATATCCAGCACGCGGACTGTCGGAACCCGGACCTGTTAGAGCCGAACAGCATGGATGCCATCATTTGCTCGCCGCCCTATGGCGATCACCCGACAACGGTCGCCTACGGCCAGTTCAGCCAAGACCCGGCCGCAACAGCGACCCCTCTGGACGTCGACCAGATGAAAGACGTTGACCCGTCCGGGCTCGGCGGGCGTGACTCGGTTGCATCTGTCTCATTCGAGACGGTCACCAGCTGGTCATCGACACTACAGAAGACGCGGGAAACGCTCCAGGCGAACGACGGTCGCGACGACGACGTCCTCTCCTTCTTCACGGACTACGCCGAGACGCTCCTTCAGATGTCTCGCGTGATCAAACCGGAGCAGCCTGTCGCCATCGTAGTCGGGAACAGGACCGTATCGCGAACCCCGATTCCGATGCACATGATCACGACGGAAATCGCACTCGAGGCCGGACTGAAACACCAACATACCTTTGCACGTTCTATCCCGTCGAAGACACTCCCGATGAAGAACGCGCCAGAAAACGTCCCTGGGCAATCTGGAGAGATGATCGCCGATGAATACGTCCTCGTCTTCCAAGGGACAGAGAACGTCGACACGGCGCTAATAGATGGTGTCCTGCGAGACAAGTAGAGTGTTTTTTGAGCCCCGATGGGGGTGAAGGATGACTTACGAGATTCAGGAAGAGTGTTCCGAGGAGCTCGAAGAAGAAATCGAAAGGACTCACAGCGATCTCGCGACAGAACACGGGAGAGACAACGTGTTCGTGACTGCAGCTGGGGGAGAGGTAGTTTCGATCGTAGGAAGCGGCGTTGGAACGATCGACCCGCTACAGGTCGCAGTAGGCAGCGACAGTAACCAAGCTGAGTAAAGCCCTACACGATGTCTGTTCAAGAAACGACTCAGACCCAGAGTAGGGGGTCGCAAGGGACGTTCCAGTACAGTTCAGCGCCAGCCAGCGAATGCACGTGCCCGATCCACCAAACCAAAGCACGGCCATTCACCGCGCCACTGGGCTATCGCTTTGCCGGCGACGTCGAAGCGCGTCCAATTCCCGACTCAACAGCCCGGTCCATCTACGACGCCCACCACTCGTACATGACCGGGGAGGAGATGCACAATTCCAACATCGAGCATCACGGAATCTTCTATCGTGGAAATCTGGTCGGTGCTGTGACGTATCGTGCGCCGCTCGGCCGCCGCCGGCTGGACTGGAATGAAGCAGGAGACCTCGTTCCGCGTCCAGCAGGAGAACTCAAGCTCGATGACCTTCCCTCCCCAATGAGTGGGCGGGCAAAACAGTTCATGGACCCGCCGACTGAAGACGAGATCGTGGAAAGCGAGGTCTTCGGGGGAACGGAAATCATCGAACTCAATCGAATCTGTATCGGTGTCGATATGCCGAATCTCGCGTCGTGTGGGCTAGCGCAGAGCCAAGACCGATTCCTTGAGAGCTCCAGTTGCCCATCCGACACCGAGTACTTCCTGACGCTCGTGCGGGCCGATTTCGATGCTTCGATGATCAAAGCACTCGCTGACCGGGGCTGGACGTTACGGAGTATTTCTGAGCCGACTGAAGCCGGCAACCGGGAGCACAAAACCATCCACGATGAGTACAAGTGGGTCTGGATCTGCCCGGTGGACATCGTTGAAGACCAGCAGAAGACGCTCACAGACTGGGAGAACTAAGAGGCAACATCAATGTCAGACTACGACCTTCGAGACTCGTTAGACCGCACAGGATTCGATTACACCGTCGGCGAGGAGCCCATCGAGAACCTCGGCTGGAAGATCAAGAAGGCAACCGGCAACGAAGTCGTTATCGAGCATCCGACTGGGGCAACAGTCCACCTCAGACAACGGAAGCCGGAGGGTGGAGACCTCCCCTTCCGAACCGTTCGAGTCACCGATAGCGCGGAGGAACACCAGTTGGCGGAAGGAGACTGGATCGACCGGGTACTCACCCCCGCGCTTGCCTACATGAGGGGCTACTCGGAGAGGGACGAGGCGTAGTCGGAGTCCGAAACCTTACCAAGCGATTCCAACGACACCGTGGCAACGACTTGGTAAGGGTGAAGGCGGAAGCCGATGCCAGAATCGTCTACGAGAATTATACCCAAAATCCCTTTGAGGGGAGGATTAGTACGGAAAACAAAGAACAAATGATTGAATCTGGACCTCACCTCCTTCGTTTGCTGGCTCTTCCAGCGTTCGGTTGGGCAGCTTGGAGTGACCACCACACACGCCGAGTGGACCCTCGGCTCTGGCCGATACTGCTCATAATCGGAATCGTCGCGTCTATCTGGCAGATCGCTCAACTAGCACCACTACACACCGTCGACGAATTGGAGGTCCTTACGCGGATCGTGATGGTGCCACCAACGATAGGTATCGCGGCAGCAGCCATCTACAGCCTCGGACATCTCGGAGGAGCTGATGTGAAGGCAGTATTCGCGCTTAGTCTACTCTTCCCCGCGACTGTCGAGTATCCACTTCCGTTCGTAGAATTGACGCTTCCATTGTTCGCAAACCCATACCAGATTACCGCCATCAGCATCATCATGAACGGGATGGTTATTGCAGTCTTCTATCCGATCGCGATGTGGTATAGAAACCTCAAGCGCGGAGAATTCGACTTCTCCATGATAGCGACAGTGGCGTTTTCACCACACGAATTAGAAGCGACTACCGGCCAATTGAAGATCAACTCAGACGAGGGACCATATTTCGTTGACCTGGATACGCTCCGTATGTATCTCCGATGGCGGGGGACCAATATCCAGACATTGAAAGAACAGGCATCCGAGCTTCGCAACCCTCGTTCGATCACAGAAACCTACGAGGTGGACGACGGTGCGATTCGGTCGAAGTGGAACGCGGGACACATCATGGCATCAAGCCATTTCGACGCCGGCGAGAAAGCAGAAATCGCCGAGCCGGAACCGGATATCGATTCGACTACCGAAACCGACCCGTGGGGAGCCAACAAATTTTTCGAGTCTATCGACCACGACGGATACGGAACCACTCCAGAAGGCCTTCAACGCGGCCTCGACCATATCGTGGAGAACAGTACAGTTCGAGTGCTTCCAGCGTTCCCGTTGGTCGTCCCTCTTTTCGGCGGCATCATCCTCTCCCTCACGGTCGGCGACCTCGCCGCCGCGTGGATTTACGGTGTGTTGTAACCCGACAACCAGGGTTAAAACCCAGACGACGTCAGGACCGGGATGAACGAAAGCGCCATGAAGAAACCCCCTACTCCGTAGAAGGCGTATTCAGCGTATCGGAAGCGTGGTTCGAGAACGTACTCTCGGTAGATACGCTCCCGTAACGAAGCATCCGCCAGTTGACCACCATCGCCGGCGACAGCTTTAGCCCCATCTGAGTCCAGCGAACGGCGGTCCAAAGCATCTATTCGGACCAGCGTAGCCGAAGCGCCGAGTACTAACCCAAGAATTCCGATCACCCGCGAGCCGACGAAGAAGTTGCCAGCTGAGAAGGCGTAGAAAGCCACGGGCATCCCGGAGAGCATCAGAAGTGTGTAAGCGCCCCCGACGAACGCTGCCGAAGTCTTCGCGACGACTCCTCGGATACTACGAGTGATTTTCAGTAGCCCTTTGAATGCATTCTCCCGCATACAATTGATTGGTCCCTGTACCCACTAAAACATTAGCAGTCGTGCATCAAACCGAAACAGTCCAGAGAGCCTCGGACCCAGCAGCTACTGTTCTTTCTCCTCAACTACGAACGTGTCCTCCCCAACTGTTCCTTCCTCGGCGTATGTCGCAGACGCATTGGCTGTCGCAGTGTACGTCCCTTTATCGATTTTCGCTCCCGGTTCGCACGTCATCTCTGTCCGCCAACACTCAGCCGCAATCAGCTGGTCGTAATCGATCGTAACGCTCTCACCGGGACCAAGACTCTGGACACCGAACTCTTCGCGAACGACCTGCTTGTCATCATCGTTGAACATACGGACCTCCACTGTCGTCGAGTCCGACGTGATCTCCCCGTCGTTGACGATGGTGATGGTCACGTTAGTCTGTTCGCCGATGTTCGTGTCCTCAACAGACAAGCTCGTGCGGAGATCAGGCGAAACAACATCGATTTGGCCCTGCCCCTCATTGCCGATGGGGAATTCAGGTTCGTTAACCTCTACGTGAGCAGTATTTGTCCCAGACGTATTGAGAACCGCGCTGAGTTCCTTCCGGTCGGAATCGCCGGGGTCGAGCTCAGAGACGTTGACCTGAGTCTGGTAGACTGTATCGCCATGTCGGTTCTCAATCCAAACATCCGCCGTGGTGCTCTCAGAGACGGCATTCCCGTTATTCGTGATCTGAACCACGAACGGCGTTTCAGTACCCACGTCGCTACTGCCGTACGTGAAGTAGAGGCGTCCATTCAGGTTTCCGTGAACGACATCAATCTCTCCGGTGGTATCAGTAGTTCCTTGCGGGTACTCGCTGTAGTCAACATCTATCTCGCCCTCATACGTACCGGGACGCTCGAACTGATGCGTGACGGTCGTTTCGTACGACTCACCAGATTGAAGCGCCGGAACGCTCACCGTATATTGCTCAAGGATATTTCCAAAGCTATCACGGATGTTCACAGTACCGGACGTCGCGTAGCTCTCTCCAGGTCCTTCATTCACAACTGTCACCTGGAAGTTGCCCTCTTCGTCTTCGACGACATCGGCGATGGAGATGGAAGACGTGAGGTTCCCCCACGAAACCACGAAAGTTTGCTGGTCGGTGGTTCCGTCCGGTCGTTCTGGGTCACTCACATCCAGGTTGGCCGTATGTTCACCACTTTCGTCAGTCTGGAAGCTAACATCGTGGGTGTACGTACCCCCACCGGAGATAGCAGGCACATCGATCTGCTGCTGTTTGACGACATCCCCGGACGGGCCAGTGATGTTCACCGTCGCAGTGGTGGGATCACTCGATACCGTCCCTTCATTCGGCACCTCAACCGTGATTTCGTGTTGGTTCGACCGTTCTTCATCGGAGACCGCCAGATTGCCCTTCAGGTCCCAATATCCGACGGCAAACTGGTCTTGATCTTGGGTCCCGGATTCGTCTGAGTCCACGTTGAAGAAGACATCGTAACTTCCGGGGTCAATTTGGATGTTCTGGAACGGGTTGTTGGTCTGAGATTCGCCACTCTCCAGCCCCCGGACATCTATCGTCTCTTCGGCGACCATCGAACCGGACTGTTCGATTCTCACAGTGGCCGTCGTGGAATCGCTTGTCGACACTCCATTATTCTCGATGCTCGTCGTGATATCGGGCGAGCTGCCTTCCTCAACGTTATTCGCCGTGACATCAACCGACAGCGAGGAAGGAGACACCTCGACGGTATCACTACCAGTGAGCCACCCCGAGTCCTTCTTCTCAACCTGAACGGTCCCGGTATACTCGCCGACCTCATCGAGCTGGGAAGACGACAGTCGGAGTGTAGTAGTCTCACCAGTTCCCAACGGTTCGACAGTCGTTTCCCACTGATCCACGACCGTCCCGTTTTCGTACTCGAATTCGACAGTAACCATCCGCTGTTGACTCTCCTTAGTTCCGATGTTAGAGATGTCAGCAAGCAGGACACCATCCTCGCTTTGTCCGATCGGGTCCTGTTCAGCGTTCACCTCCATCGTAAGCTGCGGTTCAACGGCCTCGATGTGGCCTGTCTCACTCACCGTATACTGGTCAGACGTTAGCTCGGCTTCGATATCATGAACGCCCGATTGTTCAAGCGTCTCGCTCAGCTCAAACGTCACCTCTTCACCAGAAGCGAGGCTCGGGACATCGCGAGTATAGTGCCCGATCGATTCGTCCACTGGGTTGTAGAACGTAGTCTCGACAGTATTTGCTTCGGTCGTCGATTCACCGATGTTTCGAACGGTGACCGTTACTTCACCATTTTCGCCCACATCGACTTTGGACTGGTTTTCATCAACAGAGACGACTAAGGGCTCACCGACCTCAATCTCGGCCGAATCTTCGGTCTGGAAGCCTCCAACGGTAATCTCACTTGTGATGTCGTGGATACCGTAGTCGTCGAGAGACGTACCCACGCGGAACGTCTCCTGTTGTCCGGGGTCCAGCGTGGAGATGTTTTCAGTGAACTCTCCAACGGTAGACCCACCCGGTGCAACGAACGTGGTATTGACTTCATTAGGGTCGGTCTGTTCGTTACCGATGTTCTCGACAGTAACCTTCACCTCGCCAGTGTCGCCTAGGATGATATTCGATTCGACCGGTTCCACGTTGATGAGATAGGTGTCGATAGCTTCGACCTGATCTGAGTCGACGATAGTGGAACCCTCCACCTGCGTTTCCGCGATAATCTCGTGGTCGCCGGGGTTCTGGAGTGTCGCGTTGAATTGGAAAACGTGCTCTTCACCAGGGTCCAGCTGCGCGACCGACTCGTTGTACTCCACAAGCGTGTTTCCGTTCGGGTCAACGTATTGGGTGATGACTTCGTTGGGTTCTCGCGGCTCGGTCCCCGCGTTCGTAATCGACACTTCAACCTGAGCCTCATCACCGATCGGGACCTGCGACCGGTTAGCGGTCACGTCAATGATGTACGGTTCGACAACCTCAATACTACTAGAGTCGCGAACCGTTCCAGAGATATCGGAAGTCGCCGTCGATTCGACATCGTGCGTGCCGATACTGGATAGCTTCGTCGTATGCGTGAGGTTAACCGTTTCACCGGGGGCCAGTGGGCCGACCTCGTCATCGATCGTCGCAACCGTTTGCCCGTCCGGGTCTGTGAACTCGGTCTGGACGGGGATGGTTCCGCTCTCGTCGGACCCAGCATTGGAGACGGTCACTTGGACGGTCCCGTTTTCGCCAGACGGCACGTTATCCCGCTCGCGGTTAACCTGGATGTTGATCTCAGACTGGAACACCTCTATCTCATTCGTTCTATCAACGTTGTTCGCAGGCAGATCAGCATCAGTAACGTCGATCTCCGCCTCGTAGACACCTTGGTCGGGGAACTCAACGGTCACGTTCTCCTCGTGAGATTCGCCCGGAGCGAGAGTCGGCACATTGACCGAAGTAGTGTAAACACGGTTCCGGCCCGACTCAATATCATATACGCGAACCTCAGCTGTGGTAGCTTCGCTGCTGTTAGAGCCGACATTCGTTACTTGCGTTTGGACAGTTGACTGGTCACCACTAACCGAAGTCTGTGTGGCGTTGATTTGACTGCTCAGATCAGGCCAAGAGTGGTTGAACCGAACCGAGTCAGAATCATGTCTTCCAACCTGCAGTTCGGCGGTAGCAGTATGGGTTCCGCCATTATTCAATTCGAGGACAGTAGTTCTCGTCTGTTCCTCGTGGCCGTTGAGTGGTGGAAAAGTGATCGTTCCGGTTGATACTGTATCGTCGCTGCTGTTGCGAGCGGTAACAACGACATCCTTGTAGGTCCCCGTATTGCTATCTGCTAAGTTCTCAAGGGAAACGTCAAACCTCACTTCGTTACTCCCCTCAACAGGATCAGCAGCCACGCTGAGGTTGAACGAGTACACCTCAAACGAGGACGTATCAAACGCACCAGTAGTACTGAGAGTCGGGTCAACGTCCATCTCGACATCGTATTTGCCGGGGCTTTCAAGCGTAGCCCTGAACGGGGTGTCGACCGTGCGGGTTTCCCCAGAGTCCAGTTCAGGAACTTCGTACGTATTGTTTCTGATCTCCGTCCCATTCGGTGCTATAAGCGAAATGTGCATCTGAGATGCACGAGATTCGCGGTCTCCGTTGTTGGTGACACTTGCCGTGACGTCGGTCTGTTCCGTCTGGAAGAGGTCCGATGAACTCACCGACCCGGTGAAGCTCGGGCCGACAGAGAGGATCTCTTCGGAGTCGTTATTTCCGTATGGGTAGAGGCTGTCATCGACATGTACTCCGACAGTATGCGTCCCACCGGATTGAGGCGTCATCTGAATTGTTTGGTTGTAGTATTCGCCTTCATCAAGAGACGGAACAGTTAGGACTCGTTCTTCGGTGACCGTACCGTCCGGGTTGGTTAATTGGACAGTTGCATTCGTCTGTTCATCGAAACGGTCGTTACCTTTGTTCTGGACTGAAACCGTGAACTCTGTCGGGGTGTCGACGCGAGTCCTGTCCTCAACCCCGACGACGGTGGCGTGTAGGTCTGGTGCGATGAACTGCAAGGAATCCTGTTCAATCGACCCTCTAGGGAACAAGAACTCATCCACGTTTATTTCCGCAGTGTAGTTCCCCGGCGAGCGGAACGTGTGGTTCAACGAGTTCGTTTGCTCTTCACCCGCAGTGAGATTAGCAACGGAGACCGTCCAGCTCCGAATCCGCTCGCCACCATTGTCCTCGTCATAGATAGTGACGTTCGCCGTGGTTGGGTCACTATAGATCGTCCCGTTGTTGACGACTCGTGTCTGAATGTCGGTCGCATTATTGTTCACGGCCGTCGCGTCGATGTGGCCGTACATATTGGCGTAGACCACATTGATGTACGTCTCATCGATGTTGGGCACGGTCGTCCGTTCATCAAGTTCGTCGTAGGGGTCAACGTACCCAATCATCTTCACCCGATCAACAGGCGGGGTCCCCCGGAGATCGTCGAAGCGATTGGTTTCATCCGTGAATTCACCACCAGCCATCGGCGGCAAAGTGGTTTCGCTGTCGGCGCTGGAGGCATCTCCCCACGGGTCAGTGCCGTTCAGAACAAGGTGGACGTCGAACTCTGACCCGGTGTGGACTTCGCCAACGTTGTAGACAGTGTACTTCATCGTGATGCCGCGCCGGAGGATGAGGGGTTTTTCCTCGCCGACACCATCAACCGCGATGTCCAGTTGGGGATCAGAGACGGGCTCGAACCCGACACAGAGTTCGTTGATCTGCCCACCATCAGATTCGACCTCAACCCGAATGTCGTCATTCGTACCGACGATGTACGAAGCAGAATGCTGAGTCGTCTCGTCGAGGACTTTCTCGCCGCCCGAGTACATTCGTATTTGGAAGTTCTTATCAGAGGTGATGGGTCGTATCGTTACAGACCGATCTCCCATCCCCACCTCCTGAAACTCCTGTGAAATCGTGCCATCAAGCTCAATCCCGTACGGTTCAGTTACCGGCGATTGGCTACCCTCAACTGTTTCCCACCCGCCCATCGACGCCTCAAACGAAGTACAGTCTGAGGAGAATCCAGGTGGACCATCACCAATATATCCGTCACCGGGAACTCCTGTAGCAACCCACGCCGCACCCGTAAGGACGAACGGCAGGATGAACGCCGCCAGGATGACGAGTACTCCACCCCGGATCGATTGCTTCCCGAAGCTGGTCTGGATGTAGTTGGAGTGATTGAAGACCGTATAGACGAGCAAACCAGTCACGATAGCAGCAACGCCAAGATAGACCAGCGTGAGCGTTTGGAAATCAAAGATGTTGCGGAAGACAACACCAAGCGGGTCGCTCGACGCAGAAAGATCCTGGATGAACGGATGGTAGTCCGGTCCCTGGAACAGTTCTTCGTATGGAAGTGAGATGCGCGGTGCGACCCATGTCATCGACTCGTCTGGGGTGTAGAACCCCGTAGCTACCCAACCGACCGCGTACAGCACGGGGATGAACGAAAGGGAAGCAAGGAGACCGAGACCGACACGCTGTAGGCGAGCTCGGAAATTTCGGTTTTTGAGTTCATTCGGCCACTGAACGAGCGCGTAACCGATCGCGAGGACGATCAGACATACGATGAGGAAGAACGAGATCGTGACCTGGTAGGTATGAACGACGCTCGCTAGGATAGAAACTAACTCCCCGAAACCACCTTCGCCGATATTGGGGCCGAAAATACGGTCCTCGATGTTGGTTCCGAACACACCATCTGAAGGGAGGTTGTATCCGCTCGGAGACTGAGTACCCTCAGCAATCCAGACTGGCGTATAGAGGATCGGCAGAAGGACAGTCACCATAAACAGCCCCCGCAACGAGCGGAAGGAGCGTTCCTGTCGTTCCTCTCGACCGTAGGACTGAGCCCACCCGACGAGTTGGGCAGCGAGATACATCACCGACAGGAAGATGAAGAACGTCGTGAGGGTCGCGAAATACATCCTGAAGATAGAAACGCCGACATCAACGAACATCTGAAGGCCGTCAGAGTTGATCGTAGGACCGATTATCCGCTCCTCTATCGTAGTGCCGAAGATACCATCCTCAGGAAGACCATCGTGAGTCGTCGAGCTCGTCCCGATCCAGCCAGCGGCATACAGTATCGGCAGAATCGCTATCGAAAGGAGGAGGCCGGCGACAGACCGGTACGCTCGCTGTTGAACCATCTGGTTTCCGTAGGCTTGGAGTTTCGCCATCACGCGCACAGAAGCGAACAAGACGACGAGGATGACCATAACGGAGGTCACCGTCGCGAGATACATACGGAAGAGTGCCGTAACGACATCTACGAACATCCCCAGCCCATCAGAGCCAACGCTAACGCCGATGATGCGTTGCTCGAACCCCGTCCCGAACATACCGTCCTCTGGCAGTCCCGAGTGTGATGTAGAGCCTGAGCCAATCCAGCCAGCTACGTACAGGAGTGGGAAAAGACCACACAAGAGGAGTAAACCAGTGAATGACCGTTTCGTACGGCGGAGTTGCATCTGAGTTCCATACTGGCTGGGCCACTGGCCGATGAAGTAGATAACCGCGAAGAACACGGACACCGTCAGCAAGAACATCGTACTGGTGAGAAGGTAGATGTGGAAGAACGATGCGACAATATCGATAAATGCGTCTAGGCCAGCAGCAGCAGAGTTGATGATGTCTTGGCCGATCTCGAAGCCGCCGCTTGGAGGATCGACGACACCGGTCCCGTCGTCGCTCATAGGATTGTCTGTCTCAACCTTTCCCGATGGATGTACTTACTATTTACTACGGGATTCACAGAGAACCAATAGCATCTGAGTCTGGGACACAGTAAGTGCGTTCCAAACCCCGCACACTTGAGTGACCGACAGTGGACACACTGGGACTTGAACCCAGGGCCTCTCAAACAGCTAATCCGCTACCAGGAGAACGTGTCGCGCGAACTCACGTCCTCAGCGGACCAGCAGTGTTCGAGTGTTCTGCCACTGAACTATGCGCCCACACGCCACACTCTGCTTCGATGGTCTAATAGATTACGCAGGACTCAACACACGAAACATCAACTACTCGTTGATTCAATGACTCGGCAAGTAAACGAGTGAACCAAATCATGATTACAGCTGGCACCAACGTAGATCGTGGAGTCGTTACTTCGTTGAGAGACTAACTGAATGAACAAGAGAGTAACAGAGTAGCAAACTTGGTGAATCGAGGACTACTCAAGTGAGCGAGTTCCCAACTCATCAAATCACTTGCTCGCCGAGTGAACTAGTGTCGGAATCTTGGAGTAGCCGAATCAGAGAGTCGTTACGTGCAGGAATGACTGAATCACCAATTACGGAACTCGGCTAGTCAACACCTCAGCGAGTAACACACTCACAGAGTGCATTCTTCAACAACTCCACGATTCAACGAGTCAACGGCTCACCACATCACCCACTCACCAAGTGATGGAGTAGCCGAAGCGTGGAGTGGCCGAAGCGTGGAGTGACCGAAGCAAGTACTCGATGAACCGTTGAATCACATCTCCATGAAGCGTGTAGTACGGAATTCGTGGATTCAACGAGTCGTTGATTCAGTCACGGTGTATTGCTCACAAAGAAGGAGAGAAAAATGGTGGTTATGTCGTTGATTCATTGATTCAATCACGTCTTTTGGACGGGTTAAAATCAACGAATCATTGAGTCGTTAATCGCAAGACTGCGCGGGTATTCACCCCTTATTTCCGCTCGTGTATTTTGCGTATTTACGTCTTACGAAGGTTTATGAATCATTGAGTCAAGTACTCGTGTATGGCAGGTCAAGCCACAAACGGTTGGGCGGTACCGTCGCCGGCTGGAGTGCCGACCATCGCGGTCGGTAATCAGAAAGGTGGAACCGGAAAAACGACTGCGACGATCAACCTCTCTGCGTCACTGGCCCAGGGAGGAAACTCAGTCCTCGCGATCGACATGGACCCCCAGGGAGACCTCACCAACGGGCTCGGACTCGGAGAGGCACCTGATGACGAACCGGAGAACCCGAAACACGACCTCCCGAACGTCACCGAAACAGACGACGCAAACTTGCTCGACTTGCTGGCGGATCACCGGCGAGCAGAAGACGTCCCCATCGAGGACCTCATCATCCACCAGGACGACTACGAGCATCTGAGCTACGACCTCGTGCCGAGCCACGCAGACATGAGCCTCGCACGAGACTGGATGGCAAAGAGCAACTCCCGTGATGCGCTCAAAAAGGAACTGGAGGCCATGACCGAGCGGGGAGTCGAGTACGACTACATCGTCATCGATTGCCCCCCGGACCTATCAGTCCTTACTGACGCGGCATTCATCGCAGCCCGGAACGTACTGATCGCGGCACAGACCCACGCAACCTCTCGAAATGCACTCGACCAGCTCATCGAACAGGTCGAAGAAGTCGAGGAACTCGACGACACCGAGATGGCGATCGTCGGCCTCTTCGCCAACATGTACCGGCAGGACGGCCAATCTGCGAAGTTCCTCGAGAAGTTCGAGGACGAGTGGGAAGCCCGCGTCCCGTTCTTCAAGCTCAACATGGCCGTTGCGATCCAGCGTGCGTGGGACAATGGGCAGGACATCTACACGTGGGAAGACACGAACGACCAGTCCACAGAACGTGAAACCTTCGCAGAGATGGCCGACGGCGTCAAGGAAGCCTTCGGACAGCTTCAACCCAAGGAGGCATAACAATGGTTCGAGACCGAACCGAACTGCTCGATGAAGAAGAAGAAGACGATAGCGAGGCTGCCGAAGCAGATACTTCCGAGTCCGAATCAGAAACGTCGACTCCTGAATCAACTGAGAGCAGCAAAAGCCCCACCCAAGATAGCGGGTCTCAAACTGGGAGTCAGAACCGCAACGGTAGCGAACCTGCCACCGAAGAACCTGGAGAGGAGGAAGAAATCAACATCCGGGAGGATTGGGACGGCAGTACCTACTACATTGAACCGAGCCAGAGCGACAAACTCGACGATGAGTTCCGCACCCTAAAGCGTGAGATGAAGCGCGAAGATGGCATCATCGTCGAAAAGCACAAGCACTTCTTCCAAGCTGTCCTCGACATCAGCATCGAGGAGAACCTTGACGAAGTGTTACAGAGAGCGCGGCAGAAAGCGAGAGAAGACGCCCAGTAGCCAGAACCGGCCTGCTTAGTTTTCAGAAGT
The DNA here is from genome assembly GCF_013415905.1 of Halosimplex pelagicum. Classification (GTDB taxonomy): domain Archaea; phylum Halobacteriota; class Halobacteria; order Halobacteriales; family Haloarculaceae; genus Halosimplex; species Halosimplex pelagicum. The sequence goes on from NZ_CP058909.1 coordinate 2,517,377, forward strand.
CGGTTGAGCGATCGGCTCTTGCTGACTGCTATCCCACATAGTCCCGAACAGATTGCGTTGTGCCGCTCGGAGACGGTACGAGATCGTTCCCTGAGAGATACCAATCCGTTCCGCGAGTTCGCGACCGTTCGTTTTTGCTGGGGAGTCGAAGTACCCAACGTGGTATGCAGTCCGAAGCGCCGTCTCCTGCTTTTCGGTGAGTGAACCACGGAGCATCCGAGCCCACGGTATCGTATCCGGTTCGATATCCTCATGGGATGCCTGAAGTTTAGCCGTCGTCGGCAGCTGGCTCTCCACTTCTTTGATGAACTCCCCCCGATCCCGGTTTGTCGGGAGTGTCACAGTCACCTCAATATTCTCAGGAGAAACTACCGCTGACTCGAAGGAAACTCCTAAGTCGACAATTTTGATGACGCTACCCGGTTCCTCTATCTTTAGCTCGTAGATCCCCGACTCTGCTTCGCCGATCATACGAATATCATCGACTCCTTGCGTCCCCTCGACAGTGGAAACCACGTCTTCAGAATCCACATTTGCGATATGGCAATGCAAGAGGAAGTAGTCATCATCGTTCGCGGGGATAACGTTCTGGACCGTGAGTGCAGTATCAAGATCAGCCGCGAACTCCCGTAGTCCACCAGAATCGTCGATGTTGAACGTCATATCGATACCGCTATTCGACCCAAGAGCCGCACGAGACGTGACGGCGTGGAACGCATACGCGACAAGAGAGCCGAGCTCCTCCAAGACATCCTTGGTTCTCCCATCGAAGGCCTCCGAGAGATCGCTGTATATCGTGAGGGACCCGTACGAGATGTCATCGTATTCAAGCGGGATGGAAATCACCGACTTGAATTCGTGTTCGAGAGCGATATTCGCCCACCGTTCCTGCTGGGCTTTAGATGCGATATTCGACACTTCAACGACCTCTTGTTCTGCCCCCGTTCGTGAGGTTGGTGGTAGGCTTTCCGACCCATCAGAAAGCGGGAGCCGATCAAGGAACTCTTCAGGCACGCCTGTCGATTCATTCAGTTCGACAGTGTCACTACCCCCATCAAATTCAGTGAATAGGATTCCATCGAATTCGTCAAGTTCAGCCAGTCGATGGCAAACAGCCTCTCGAATAGCCTCCTTAGATTCCGCCTGAACGAGCGCCTTGTTCAGAGAGCGGATTTTGTCATTCAGTTCAGAGACGTACTCAAGTTGCTGTTTCTGGATATTAGCCTTCCGTTCGCGTTCCTTGAGCTCCGTGATGCTTTCAGCACGGTCCAGCGCCGATTCGATGCTGGAAGCTACGACCGTCGCGAAGTTCTCCACGATCCCACCGGTCGTCACTTCATCCGCACAACAAGCGAACAAGACACCGTGACTACCGATCGGAACAGCAACCTCCCCACTTGAGTTCGTACAGGGAGCTATTGTTGCATTATCATTGAAGACCCGAGTCTCGTTTTCGCTGTAGACATCCCAGAGCCCGCCATCTCCAGGCTCGAAACTTTGAATTCCATCAGCGGCCCCCTCTTCCGGTTCGTTATATGCGACCATATCAAGAACGCCAACGGATTCATCATAGAGATAGATACCAGAGCCAACGAACAGCGGTATATTCTCGATAGCATCAACCGCTGTTTTCGCGATCTCGTTTGCGCTCTCTTGCCGCCCCAACTGGTGCGTCATCTCATTTACCAGCTGGAACGACTCTTCATAATCGACCGCCTCTTCGATTATGCGAATGACATTAAGATGCGCCGTCTGAGTGGCTGTCTCGACCGTCGTCGTGCTGATCTCGACAGGGATAGTGCCATCTTCAGTGCGGAGGCGGACGTACGAGCCATCGGGAAGACGACGGTATCGCCCCCCACCATCGTTAAGAACCTCGTCATGTTTCTCCAATTGTTCATCTACGATTTCGTCTGGGAACAGCTTGCGATAGGGGCACCCAACCAGGTCCTCTTGGGAGAACCCAGTAACCTCAAGAGTTCGGTAGTTGACTTCGATGACCTCATTCTGTTCCGGGTCTATGAGGACAACCGGATCGGGTGAACCTTCGAGGAACGACTCTGCAACACCTAAGTTAGCATCCTTGCCCGCCTCGTGCGGTTGTTCCTGAGAGTTTCGACCAGCGACGATGAGATACTCGGTCCCGTTAATGGTCTCGCAAGTACCTCTGGCCTCAACGGGGTACATGGTACCCGCTGGGGGGCCGTACTGCGCTTCATGAACCGCAACTCCGTCCCTTGCCTCTTCGCAGAATTCGTAATGGTTCTCCATCGTGTAGCCGTCGACGTCGGAATAGTTGTTGATCATGTCGACGGCCGACATACCAATTAGGTCGTGCTTCCCGATTCCGAGCCACTTGTGTGCGGTCGGATTGACATCGACGATCTCAGCCGAGTCAGCTTCTATGACAAAGTAGCCGTCGGCGGATTCCTCAATGAAGTTCCTTGCCAAATCCAATTGCCTCTGCCGTTCCTTCTGTTCGGTGATATCCCTGAAGTACAGCGCATATCCCCCATCAAACGGATAAATTCGAGTTTCCAGCCAGCTATCACGTGAATCTAAGTAGATGGAGAAGGATGTCTCTTCGTCGTTCGTGTCGACTTCAGCAAACCCATCACGAAGCTCTTCCTCCATCTCGGTGAAGTGGGAATCGAAGAGGGTCTCGCCAACGATCGTGTCTTGGTCGGGGAGATCAAAGTAGGCCTGTGCCGTATGGTTTAGATGGGCGATTCCGAGGTCATCATCGACGGCAATGAAAGCCTGCCCGATGTGCTCGTGTATCTCGTCGAGTTCCTCCTGGAGGACCCGTTGTTCAGAGATATCCTCGATGGTGAGCACGTACTGTCCATCGCTAAGCCAGCTCACGGAGAGACGAGCAGGGAAAACAGACCCATCCATCTTGCGGCAGTCTATTCCACCACGCCAATCGCCTTCCGACTTAGCTTCAGGAAGAATATCCTCACTGAATCGGTCAATTTCGTGATGGGGGAAACACATCTGGGCTGAGTTTCCCAGTAAGATTTCTGCAGAATCGTAGCCGAAGAGGTCGACCATCGTTTCGTTCGTATAGACGAACTCGCGGTCGTCGTTGAGGATGGCTATCCCGTTGAGGGAGTTCTCGATGGCATCTAGCTGCGTTTCAATCCGTTCATTCATCCAGTACTCTCGGACAGAGTGGTAGACAATCGAGACAAGAACTTCGTCACAATCAGTAGAAGATGCGGACGATTCAGGCCCAAAAGGAGTATTGTGAGGATGTTTATTGAGAGAGGACAAACAGAAGACCTTCTCGCTTTCTCCAGTAACCTTCGGCACGTAGTCGGTATTCGGGACGCTGGCTATCTGCCGCACGTCTTCCCCTCCAATGTCGTTACCCCAGACTACAACAGGGATATCTGACTGCTGACGCAGATCAAGGAGAAACTCGATCGGAGTCTCCAGCATGTTTGGATCATAGACGAGACAGTCAGCCCCGTCGTTCTGTAGTTGTGTGAGAGCTTCATCCTCTGATTCAACGGTTCTATGATTCCACGAGATGTGTTCTAATTCGCCCGCAAGATCGCCAGCGATGGGGGAGTCATCGAAAATTAGGACCTCCGGCATCCCGTTCGTGAGGAAGAGGTCTTCACCTTCCTCCGTGAGGATTTCTGTATAATTCTCGACGGTTTTGCTCATCTTGCCGAAAGTTATACCCCCGTTAATCAATAAAGTACCGGTCAGCAGACTGTGCCTACACGCTTCATACAGCAGGAATTTAGGGGGTTCCGTCTGACGATGGTAAATTCGCTATCAGATGGTGAAACCGCAATACGGAACCGTAATCAGGCACGTCCTAAGCTTGGAATAATTTTCGATAATGACCCGGTTACTAGGATGGCCTAAAAAACAACATTCAGAATTAGTAAGGTAATCTAACAAGTCCCGGTTTAGTCAATACCAATCCGCCCCTCGAACCATTCAATCAATACAGCATCCACCTTTATGCCCTCCTATAGGATAATAAACTACTATGCCAGGAGCTGGAAACCAGTTGGCAGGTGGAGGGGGTCCATATGAGTAGTGGACAAACGACTACGAGCTTCGGAGCCATCGACGCGCCTACGACGAGATTCCTGGCGCGAGCCGCGAAAGACATCGACTACCTCCTGAAAGACTGTTCCCCGACCCCCACTGACGAACGATTCTACAAAGAAGGAGTCGAGACCTACAGGGTGGGCCAGCTCGAGATCGACGGTGCTGTCATCAGCATCTACAGCTTCGACGCAGGCCGTGTGTTCAACACCCTCCAAGAACGAACCGACGAACCGGACGAGGAAATCTCTCAGTTCTTCGCTGTGGATTGGCCGGTCCAACAGGAAGACGGTCAGAGTTACCACTCGTTCTACTTCAAGAACCGCCCCTGCGAAGAAAGGATCAGGCAGGCCCACTGCATCCACAAGGTCAAGATCGCCATCGAGAATCGCGAACTTCCTCAGGAATTCCGCTGCGAGAACTGCTCAGAGCGGGTTCACTGGACGAATCTGACCGAAGACTGTGACATGACACTGATGGAACGTGTCATAATGCTAGAGAAGCAAGTCTGCAACTGTGAGGGATCGCTGAATCTCCTCAAGGAGGGAATGGACGAAGAAAGTGTTACTTCCCCGACTGTAGCCACCGGTTCTACTCTCGAGCCCGCCGCATCGTCGCTGGATTAGAGGTCCGAAGCTCTCGTTCATACAAAACTAGACGCCCCCCAGCAGCGGCATCCGCGACACCCAATTAATATTACATTAATACACCGAGTTTACCATATTTGCACAGTCCTGTGTAATCGCTCGCATAACTGAATCGACCATAACCACAAAGGTTGAATACACAGAGGCCGAATTTTGGGTACACGCCTCATGACGAATCACTGCTGCAAGATTGGGAAGACTATCGATAAATATCATCTTCAAGAGAGTGTCATAGGGGGTGATCTGAATGACAGTCTCAAGGCCCGATGGCTTGGGCAAAACGAATTCCCAGAGACAGCCACTCGTCCACTCACACACTGGTTCAACCAAAAAATTCTGAAGAAGGTCTACTCAGAACACGGCCGAAAGGCGATCGAGACCCAGCTGGAGTCTGACCTTGAAGCCCTCAACTCAGACGATGAGGTCACTCGGGGGGCCATCATCGACGATCTCGCCGATGACGGGATCGACGGCGAGGAGCTTCTGGACGACTTCGCCAAGCGGTCGACTATGTACCGGCACCTCACCCAGTGCCTTGAGGCCGAGAAGAACACCGAAAGCGACTCCGATAGCAACTGGGAAGAAGATAAGATCGAGTACGCCCGCGACACGATGCAGAAAAACGTCGCCGACGTACTTCGGTCTCTCGAGCGCAAGGGGGAGCTTCCCAATGGAACCGAAGCCGAGATTCAGACACCAATCATTCTTTCCTGCCCGGAATGTTCTACTCAAACTCGGTTCAGCCGGGCGAAAAAGCGCGGTTACATCTGCGCGGACCATTCCGATACTGACGGCGATATTCAAGCTGACGATATCGACGGTGACGACGGGAGAGAAACCAAGACAACAGCGAACCCGTCCTAACTCGTCTACCTTCAGTTTCTACCGTTTCTCGTCGCGTCTATCTGCTAAATTGTAGACTAACGATAAGCGATGAGTTTCATAACACTAAATCAGCCGATATTGGCATTTCTGAGGCTTCATTCCGCATAAGAGAGGGGGTTACACCGGTCCCTTTATTACCCGTCTTACCTAATGACGGTGTATGTGGAACCTCGAAATAGAGAACATCGGAGGCATTCGCCTCGGCGAAGCCTCAATCAGTGCTGGTCCCAACATCATCCAGGCTTCCAACTTCCAAGGGAAGTCCAGCCTTCTTGCCGCAATTCAGACGGTGATGGGCACAACGGGACAATTCGGGGAAGAACACCCACTCATGGAGGGGGCGGACGAGGGTCACGTAACCCTTGAAACAGAAGACGCCACCTACAAGACGACCCTGGAACGGTCAGTGGGGGTCGACGGAAATACAGTCTCCCGAAGCGGAGAAACTTATCTCACAGATGAGCAGGATCAGGTCGCTGCTCGTCTGTTCGCCTTCCTCGGTGAGGACAACCCAGTACGCGCGGCCGTCCGTGAAAAAGACCAGGAGCGGCTCACCGAACTGCTGAAAAAGCCGCTCGAAACCGAGAACATCGACCTTCGTATCGACAATCTCCGAAGCGACATCGTCGACATCGAAGAGGAACTGGATCAGGCCGAGAAAGCAACAGAGAAGCTCCCGCCAGCACAGGAAGAAGTCACCCAACTCGAAGACGAGCTCGAAGAACTCAAAGACCGGCGTGACGAGCTGGAGGAGAAGGTCGACGAGGACACCGAGCAGCGCGACCTTCGAAACGAACTCACCAGCAAGCAATCGGAACTGGATCGGAAAGAGAGCCAGTTGGAGCGGCTTCAAAAGCAGATTGCCCGACGTGAGGAACAGCTCGAAGAGAAGAAAGCGGAACTCGACGACCTGGAGGTCCCCGAAGAACTGGACCTCAACACCAACATCGACGAAAAGCAAGACCGCGTCGAGGAACTGGAACTCAAGATCGACCTGCTCGGAGACCTCTACCGCAGCAACAAGGCAGTCCTCGATGAGAACGAACTGGCTCTTATCACCGACGTCGACCGAAGTATCTCGGGGGATACCTTCGACTGCTTCGTCTGCGGCCAGGACACAACTGAGGAGGACGTCGAAGAACGGCTCCAGGCCATCAAGGAGAAGCAGCAGTCGCTTCAGGATGAGAAGGCTTCGCTGGACGAGGAGATCAACGAAATTCAAGAACGAAAACAGGAGATCCGGTCGAACCGCCAGAAGAAGGAGCAGCTTGAAAACAAGGTCAAACAGCTGAAAGTCGACATCCAAGAAGACGAACGCGATGTCGAAAATCTCGAAGATGAGATCGAGGAACTGGAGGGGGAGGTCGAAGAACTGGAAGCGGAATACGAGGAGGCCGAACAGGAAGAAGAAGAGCACAGTTCGGAACTGAAAACGGTCCAGCAGAAGATCGGGACGACGGAGAACAAGCTCAGCCGTGCGAAAGACAAACTCGACCGGCTGGAAGATGAGGCGAGCGACCGCGACGAGGTCGAGGAAGAACTGGAAGAGAAGAAAGAGGAACTGGAGGAACTGAAGCAGCGCCGGGAGAAGAAGTACGACGAACTCGTCGACCAGTTCGACGACGCGATGGATGACATCATCAGCACGTTCGCACCCGGTTTCGATGGGGCGTTCCTCAACAAGATCAAGAACCCCGACGACTCTGTCGAGTTCGAGATCAACCTCGCCCGCGAAGGACGTACGACGGATGTGGAGAACCTCAGCGAAGGTGAACGCGAACTCGTCGGGATCGTCACGGCCCTCGCCGGGTACCGGACGTTCAACGTCGACGAACGAGTCCCGTGCATCCTCCTTGACGGTATCGGTCAGCTTGCCGCCGAGCACATCCGGCACATGATCGAGTACCTCGAGAACACCGCAGAGATCCTCGTCACGACGGCCTATCCCGAAGCGGGCACCTTCGATGGGCAGACCATCTCCCCCGACAGCTGGGAAGTCATCTCGAACGAAGAAGCCGCAGCGCCGTAACCGACCCGTAGCCCCAAGCTGAACCGGCTCTTTTGAGTGTGTTTTTCCCCCTCGGTGTAGAGTGGAGTAGAGTTTGGTTAGGAGTCACTATGAGTCAAGCATCATCAACCGCTGGTCAGAGCAGAACAGCCCCACTCACGCAAGAATTGAACGAGGACGTCGACTATTTCGATGGGGAGCACGCGACAACTGAAGAGATCCTCAACGAGTACACGGACCTCCCACCCGAAAAACAGCGAGGGCGGCCCGTACTTTCGTACCAAGTCCCGGACCAAATTGCGGAGGAACTGCTAACGTCACTGCCGGTAACCCCGCTCTACCGATACAGTCGAGAAACCGAGGCAACTACGGCATGGAAGATCGGAGACACGACGAAGGCCCTGATTCGATACGAGGACCAGGACCGCGCTGCCGGGCCGCAATACATGCTTCCACCACTAGGCGAGACGCAGTTAGACCTCCGATGGATGATGTTCCAGTCCATCTTCCGCGAGGTCCCGTTCACGATCAACTATCTCCCCGAAGAAACGGTTCGTTCCATACTCCAAACGACGCGACCAGAGCATCGCGCAGGAGTAGAACAGTTACTCAACAACCATCGAGTAGACCAGTAGTATCAGGCAGCCTCCCCCAGCTCAATGCGCTTTCCCGAAATATCGTACAGAACAGTTCTGCCGATCGCCAGATTTGGAACAGACTTACTGCGTCCCAAACTGCCCGACTTACCATCCCGGTAACAGGTAGAGGGGAGGAACGGTGATGCTGGCTGTTCTCGACCCGGCTCTCATAAAGAGGGTTTGTATCACCCGAAAGGGAGTGAAGGGGTCAGAAAGGGTAGTAGAACCCTGAATACCTGAAATTATGCCCAGAGAAAGAACTGTCATTTACGTCCCGAGCATAGATGAAGCGTCCGACAGGTTGAACCTGCCCGTCGAAAATCCAGTCAACGATGACGACTGGGGTCTGGTCGCAGAAGGATATGCGTACGTACGGATCGAATTCGTCTACTCAGAAGAGACGGTTCGAATCGCACGAACAGCGTACAATCGCCTGTGTGCCGAATATCCTGCAGAAGCGTTCGCTCTCAACAACGCGACGAAAGAAATCCTCGACGTGGGGAGTGACGCCATTCTCGACCTAAAGCACGGCGAAGTACCTCTGAAAGGAATCGAGAACGAGATCCCGAAGGCCGTGGCAACTGTCTTCGCAATGCAGGCAAACGAAGGACTGCGAGACTGGCCTGCAGTCCCGGAAGGCACGAGCGGAGACAGCGACGTGCCCCCAATCACCGCAGTCGAACCGGTCTATCCTGACGTCGACGCTGAGACCTCGCGATGGGTCTCCTGTACGCTGGAGTGGGACGCCGACCGCGAGGTATTCGTCAACTCGCAGGCGGACCCAGACTGGGAACTCGACGATGAAGCAGCTCCAGACACGAACTACATCGTCTACAACCAGAACTACGGAAGCCTCGAGGAAGCGATGGTCAAGGCACTAGAAGATACGGAGTGGGAACAGGCTTCCCCGACAGCCATCGTAGAACCAGACGAAGGTGAGTCGCCAGAGTGGGGGACTGCGGTATGAACCACCGAATCAATTTCGTCGCGGTACTCGCTGATTCGGTGACCGAAGAGTTCGACAAGCCCCCGGAAGAACTGAGCGATCAAGAACTCGAAGACGCAGCCGAGGAGTACTTCGATTCGCTGACCGAGTCCGAGCTCAGAAGTCTGTACCGCGACGGCCCAATCACCATCGACGACGTTTTCGAAGAGGAGCCAGAGGAAAATCCTGATACTGGTTCAGCGCAAGCGTAACGAACGGTTTCGGATGTTCACCGCTCGCTGGTGAGCATTATCCCCATCACTCAGACACACATCTATGGAAGTTAAAAACGCAGACGCGGACTCGCAAAGTACGATCAACAGAACTGGACCCGCAGCCACCCTTTTCGAGACCATCGAAGCAGGCGAGAAGATCGTCGTGGTCGACCTGTTCGCCGGCGCTGGAGGAATGAGTTCGGGTGCTATCCGGGTTCTCAGCCGGATCGCCGAAGAGGTCGGCAAACCCGTCGACGAGATCGCTGAAGTCATCGCAGTCAACCATTGGAGTTGCGCGATCGAAACCCACAGCAAGAACTACTCGTGGGCGACCCATTTCCACTCGGAAATTCAGGAACTCCGTCCGCGTGACATCGTGAAGGACGAACGTACAGACCTGCAGAAGGGCGATACGATCAATCTACTTATCGGGTGTCCTGACTGTACGTACTTCTCCAGTGCCCGTGGCGGTGGCCCGAAAGACCCAGACTCGCGGGCAACGCCGCGCGAAATCCTTGACTGGGTTGAGAGGCTGGACGTCCGCAATCTGCTGTTCGAGAACGTACCCGAGTTCCGCAGTTGGGGACCTCTTGATTCCAATAACGAAGTAATTGAAAGTAAAAAGGGAGAGTACTTCGACAACTGGATCAACGCGCTGAATATCGAGGGCTTCGCTGTCGACTGGAAGATTCTCAACGCTGCCGACTACGGCGATGCGACATCGAGGCGGCGGCTGTTCGTTGCTGGCCGGAAGGACAGCGGCGTTTCGTGGCCCAGGCAGACGCACAGTGAGAACGGAAATGTGTCGGACACCGAAGAGTGGCGAACTGCTGCAGATATCATCGACTGGAGCGACCCCGGCGAGTCAGTCTGGATACGTGACCTCGAGGACGGCCGTCGGAAACCCCTGAAGAACACGACGATGCAGCGTATCGCCGAGGGGGTTCGGCGTCACGGTGACGATGTTCTCAAACCGTTCGCGGATGTGTTGGAGAACATCGGACGCGATGATGTCTACGAAATGCGTGATAACATCGTCCCTGCAGCTGACGCCGAACTGGTCGCCAAGTCGGTTTCCCAGCCCTTCCTCGTCAAGTACTACGGGACGTCCACAGCTCGGCCGATCACAGAACCGCTCGACACTATCACCTCCGGTGGTGAGAAGTTCGCGCTGTGTACCCCCTACATCTTGGGCCAGCACAGCAACTCGGTCCCCCGTGCCGTCGATGAACGGCCCACGCCGACCGTCTGTACGAGTGGAAAGATCTCTCTTCTACGGCCAAACACGATGGTCCTCGGCCAACACGGAGGGGCACAGGCGAAACCGGTAACAGAGAACCCTCTCCCGACCGTCGCAAGCCGGGGAGCAATCAGCAAGTTCACCGCTTCGCCGTTCGTCCTCCCCAAAAACGGAAAACAGCGCGGCCTCTTCTCAAACAAGAGCTACCTGGAGAAGCCGCTGCACACCATCGTCGCAGGCCGAATCGATCAGGGGTACACCGTTACACCCTATCTGGTCCCCTTCTACGGTGAGCGGTCAGGCCAGCGTCCACGCACCCACGACATCAGTGAACCCCACCCAACGATCCCGGCATCGGCCATCAAGCGCGGTCTCATCGAGCCGTATCTGGTCGAGTATTACGGAAACGGGACGGCCCAACCTGTCACCGGTCCTCTCCCAACCGTGACCACAAAGGAACGGTTCGCGTTATGTGTTCCCGAGCTATTCCCGCTCGGTATCGACATCAACTTCCGAATGCTCAAGCCCGAAGAACTGGCTGCGGCGATGGGCTTCGAGAACTACGAATTCACAGGCAACAAGACAGAGACGGTGAAGCAGATCGGCAACGCTGTCCCAGTCAACACGGCAGAGTCCCTCTGTGAAGAGCTGCTCCTCGGAAGTAGTCCGACGCTGGATTCATTCACCGACTCGGGTACTACAGGCGTCGGGGCAGACGATTGACATAGTTGAGACAGTGTAAGCGCGTCTCAGCTACCAAAATTTCCAGTCCAGTGACCCTTCATCGCACCGAACTATTATAACGCTCCCCCGAATATCGTTTTATGCGATGCAAGAGCTCAGTGCCTTCCAGCGGGATCTGCTGCATGTCCTCGCTGGACTAAATGAACCACATGGGCTGGCCATCAAAGAGGAGCTGGAGGACTACTATGACGGTGAAGTAAATCATGGCCGGCTGTACCCGAACCTCGACAAGTTAGACGAGTTCGGGCTAATCGAGAAAGACAAGTTCGACGACCGCACCAACATCTACGAGATCACTGACGAAGGAGAGCAGGTTCTCGATCAGCGAGCAGCGTGGGAAAAGCAGTACTACCGACCGACACCGCAACGAGCCGCCGCTACGCAAGGTGACTAACCATGTCCAACAGCACCGCAAGCGACAGCATCAACGACCGGATGGTACAGATCAGCGAACTCATCGACCAGGACAGCGAAGCAGCCCGACTCCAAGGGAGCGTCCTCGCAGGATGTCTCCTCGGTGGGTGGCTCGTCGCTGGGGCCATCGCACTCGGGTTCTCCCCACTCATCGCCGGCCTGATGCTCACAGTGGGCGTCATCGGAGGCATCGGCGCAAGGGTCATGGTGTGAACGGACTACCATTCAAGCAGCAACAGTAACCACAAGGCGACAGCGAGCGAGAAACGCACCGAGAACAGCAGAACCAAGCGGCCAGCTATTGCTTTGGTACCTTACCAAGAGATTCAGACGGCTGTGTTGGAACGTCTTGGTAAGGTTCGGGGGTAAGACAGTTTTTGCCTCCCGGAGAAGTTGAAGGATAGAGTTTGAGAGAGATGACCTCTCTCAGGCAAGCAACTTCGAACCACAACCCAGAACAACGAAACCATGAACATCAGTTTTCAGTACGCAAACCGGAGTAACACGTCCGTCCTTCTGAAGATCGACGGGGTACTAAACAACCAGACAGTCTGTTTCCTCGTCGACGCCGGCGAAGGTGTCGACATCGACTCGCTCATCGACGAGGACAAAAACGAATACCTGACCGGGGTACTCCTGACCCATCTTCACCTCGACCACTACAGTACCCTTGGTGAGAACCTTCGCGACGGCGCGAAGATCTACACCTCTGAAGAGAACGAGAGGATACTCGATACGGTCCTTTCAGAGGCGAATTCCAACGCAGAACAGAATTTCGACAGACAATCGATCCGTTCAGCAGTCACCCCAATCGCCGACAGCGTGACGATAGGGAACAACCTTACCATCACCCCAGTTCCGGCAGGACACACGCCTGGGGCGACGGCATTCTACCTCGAGTTCGACACCGGAAATGGGACCGAAACGATTCTCATCACCGGTGATTTCACCCGGCGCAAGGTGGCTGGGTATCCCGGTCTATCACTCCACGATACGGACACGTTGATCCTCACTGGAGCGACGTCGAACGACTTCAGGGATTCCATCACGTCTGCTGTGGATAACGCTCTCCAGCAAGGGGTTTCCGGGTCGCCAACCCTCGTTACCGCCTCGGGGCTCAACTGTGTCCACTTCTCATACCTCCTGGGCCACGCGGTCAAGCGATCGTCGCAGTCCCTCCAGGTCAACATCGTTGGGCAAGCGGCGAAGCTCTACGATGCTCTCAGCTACGACGTGCCGAACGTCAGAGCAATTCAGCAGTATGACCCAGCAGAGGTCGTCGAGGCTGGCTGCATCACTGTGAGTGGCCCAGACATTCCGAATAGCGGTGGGTCGAAGCTCCTTTTCGACGAAATCAGGGACGACCCAAACGCTGGGTTGATTCAGCTCATCAGTAGTAACCGAAGCGAGATCGCAGAAAGTCGGTGTACTACCAACCAGTATGTCCTGGTCAACCACCCTTCGATGGAGACCATCGAGAATACCGTGGAGTTGCTTGACCCGAAACAGGTCGTAGTTACGCACCAAACCGGGGATGGCCTAGAACGGTATCGCGACCAATTCTCCACGATCGTCTGGGCTCCGAAGAGCAACAAGACCTTCAATCTGTACGAGGACGGAAAATGGAGCCCTCCCCATTGGGTGAGCGACGGAGTGATCAAGAAGTTCAGCAACGACTCTCAAACTGTCTCACTTTCAGCAGTCCAACCGTCGTCGGTCTCATTCGAGAGGACCGACGTCGACCTCGAAGAGGAGGGAATCTATCCAAATAGGCTCACGCAGCTGTCAGAACACGACAGCCAGAACAACAAGTACTCAACTACCGCTTCACCCGAACCCGGACCGGAAAGCGCCCCCATCAGCCCCGAGACCGGTCAGTCACCTTCCGGGAAGGAAGTTCGGACGGACGGTGCTGCCGCGCAGCCAGCTACAGAACCCGTTGATACGGGTAACACTCCGGGTGGGATAGAACAGACCCTCCGCGACATCGAATCGAGTCTCGACAGCATCGAGGGGAAATTAGAGAGTCGTTCAGAGATCCGAGCAAAAGCCGTCCACGTTGATAGCGAGACGGTCGTCCTACGAACTGTCTCAGCTGAAGAGATGCCAGACGTAGGTGAGTCGGTTGTCCTCCAGCGACTGACCGAGTAGCCGATTCCGGTTACCGAAGGACACCCCCTTTGCGATGTGTAGTGAGCAGTAGAGCCACCCCTTTGCGATGTGTAGTAACCAATAGACAAGCACCCCCGTTTGCGATGTGTATAGTCTGATCCACCACCCCCCGTTTGCGATGTGTAATCAGTCCCGCTATCTGAACCAGCCCCCGCAAAGAATGTGTTATAAAACCAACTTTCACGATCGCAGGATAGCGAAAGCACCACACCCCCCTTTTGCGAAGTGTAACAAGCAGGTGTTCTACCAGACAGCGGTTAATCGTAGAAGTCCTCGAGAGCCTTGTCGACCTTCGTCGCGACCAGGTCCTTCTTCTCCATCGCACCATCGAACCGGCTATCTCTCTCCATGAGCGTCTCGACAAGATACTCCGGCTGCCGATTCAGTTTGAACGTCTTGTAGATACCCGATCCGAGACCTCGACTTTTGATGCTTGAGTCCAGCAGGCCATTGGTCTCGAATTCCCCCATGTACCGCAGGAGAGTATCCTTCGATTTGGGGTCGTGGTCGATTGCCTTGCAGATGTAGTCGTAGACATCCTTCAGGACAGGCGACGGAATTGCCTCTATATCACGACTCGACCACGCCCGAATAACAGCTGCAGACAGGAGGACAGTCTTCTTCCCTGAACTGTACCCGTGAGCTATCTCCAGGATTCGATCCTTCTCCACCTCTTCCTGAGCTCGTCGCACATGCTCTTCCCGAACCATATCGGCATCTTCGGCCGATGCTTCATCGCCTGCTGTCCGAAGCAAGTCTACTGCCTTGCGAGCATCTCCGTGATCTTGTGCAGCGAACGCGGCTGATAAAGGAACAACATCACCTCCCAAGACATCTGGGAAGAAGGCATCTTCCCGTTTTCGGAGGATTTCTCGAAGTTGGTTGGCGTCGTAGTCCGGGAAGTGGACGTCGCGAGGGTTAAACGAACTCTCTGCCCGGCCATCTAATTCGCGCATGAAATCGGGGGAGTTCGTCAGCGCGATCACGGACATATCATCGAACCCGATCAAGTCGTCCATTCGGCTCAATTGGTACAGAAGGGCCGAGAATGCAGGTTCCTCATCTTCGGACTTAACCGGGTTGACGAGTAGGTCGATTTCGTCGACGATGATGATAGCCGCGTCATAGCGGTCGTCGACGATGTTGAATGTCTCGGAGAGTGCCTTGTGGGTAGATAGACCGCTGACACTGATTTCCTCACCAACACGGTCGAGGTCAGAAACTCCCTCAGCTATCTTCTCGCAGGCCTGGAAGTTAGACGTCAACCACTGACAGTTGATTTCGACTACGGCGAGATCGCGGTCTTGTTCCGTGAGAGCAGACTTGTACTCGTTGACGACACGGCTCGTGATGAGAGACTTCCCTGTTCCTGACGGACCGTAAACGAGAATGTCCGGTGGACTGCTTTCGTGAATAAGAGGCTTGAGAAGCGTCACCAGAGTAGACATCTGCTCGTCGCGACCGACGATACGTTCCTCCCCAACGATGCGGCTAGTCTTCAGAAGATCTCGATCTTTGAAGATGCCAACGCCGTCATCCCGAACCATCTCGGAGAGGCGTGGTGTTCCATCGTCTGTATTCACCATATAACCGGCCTTAAGTCGCGATACACATAAATCCACCCCCCTGAGAAGTGTAGTCGGTTGCGGTTGAGGAAGGGACTGCTTGAATCGTGGCGGTACAAAGCTCACAGCCGGGATTGGGAAGGAGAGGTGAATGAGTAGAGTGTCTGGAGTCCGGTCAGAACCCACCCCAATGAGATGTGTGCCGGGATGCTGGAATATATCGAGTTCATGATACGGAGCCGAATAGGGCGTGAACACCACCCACCCCCCCTTTGCGATGTGTAGAGCGGAAGAAGGTGTGGGGGGTGGTCCATCGAGAGAGCTTCCAAAACCACCGAAACCACGAAGAACGGAAAAGAGAGAACATCTAACGACTGTTCTCGAAGAAGTTCTTACTAGTCGGAACTCTTATGCCAGCTAAACAGCAACCATAACCGCACTGCAACTAGAACGGTTATCGACGAGAGGACGAGGATGATAACCGTTCTAGACGATCTTCCTAGACCGCTTCTGGTGGATTCTTTCGTTTTAGACGTTCTCCTCTGTAGTTTCTCCCCTCTCGTCGTTGTTCGTACTGGGCTTGACCCCTTGCATCTGTTCTGTCTACACATCGCAACAGGGGGGCGGGTGCTGAACATTTCAAGAACGCGATGGAAGCACCGGGATAGGTCGAGAAGACCTTACCAAGTCATCCCAACGCCTCCGTTCGGATAGCTTGGTAAGGCAACTTCGTCCAGCTTATCGTGTGAGATCGGTACTGCTCTCGAAACATCAAGACGGGGACCCCCGGTTTGGAGTGAGTGTCTCAAGGCAATCCACGAGATCAATCATCGACGAGTCCAGCCGCCACTCAACAAGAACGAGCCGACTGTAATAAAGAGTGTTCTTACACTAACCTCACGTGAAACACCTCTTAGGACGATTACCCACGTAAGACGTTCTGCTCTTCCCTTTCTCTATTCTTCCCCTATTGCCGTTTCCATTAATTATATAATTACGTTTCTAGAGTAGTAGTAGTAGTACGCACTCTCGATACGAAACGACGTCTACGGACAGCCGTGTCCTCTGTATTTCGTTCCCTCAGCTCGTCCATCCATCGTTGGTTCCACTGGAGGATCTGAGGATGAACGTGGTGTAGTTGGTACTGACGCTCACTCCAAACTGGGGGTGGGGGTGTGGGGTCCTCTTGATTCGCGCCGCGATCTCGACGCCCAGCATCGTTAGTTGCGGCTTACCTGTCTAAAGGTGTCCACTAACTTATCTCGACTCGCTGAGAAGCTCACTCCAAACGAGGGGTGGGGGGAAACATTACGCCTTCCCCGACTTTTTGCTCAAGCCGGGAGCCATCTGAAGTCATCCCCTGGTGTTCTCCTATCAGTATTCTTATTACCTCACTCCAAACTGGGGGTGGGGAGGGGACTCTACGACCTCACTCCAAACGAGGGGTGTGGTCTACCACTCGATATCTCCTAATATCGCAACCTTCAGGCGGTTTCGAACCTACACTCACTCAAAACCGGGTGGCGGTAGATTTATTGAGCCATCGTTAGATTCCCGTATATGGACGACACAGACGACGGCGGATTCTCGGTCGACAAGGTGATCGGGAATTCCCCTCGTATCTTCAGGAACAAGTCTCTCGTCTCAGTCGGGACCGTTCCTGACGAGGAACGGATTGTGGGCCGGCAAGAGGAGATCACGAACGTCGCCCTCAGCCTTGAGGACCTAATCTACAACGACGTCCCCGACAACATCCAGATCTACGGCAAAACGGGGACTGGAAAGAGTCTCGTGTCCCGTCACGTATCGACCAAAATCTCCGAGCGAGCCCAGGATAACGGCGTCCACGCGACGAACATCTACATCGACTGCAACGCCAACAATACCATCACACGAGCCTCGCGTACACTCTACTTCTCCATCTACGACGAGCTGAACGAGAAGTACGGTCTCGAAGACCAGTCCAACATCTCTCATCCGCCGAAGCGTGGGGTTGGGTGGAAAACGTACACCGAAGACCTCTGGGAGATCGTCGACGAATACTACGACGGCCTCGTCATCATCCTCGACGAAATCGACCTCCTCGAGGAATTCAACAAACTGCTCCACGCGCTGTCTCGCGCTCGCGAGAATGACGAAATCGACACCTACATCTCTATCGTCCTCATCTCGAACAAAACCACCCAATTCAAGAGCGATGTCAATCAGCGCGTCAAGAGCTCGATGGGTGGTTCAGAGTTTGTCTTCTCCGCCTACAACGCCGAACAGCTGGAGAACATCCTGGAGAATCGTCGCGATGCATTCGAGGAAGGCGTCTTAGGCGAGAACACGATCTCGGCAGCAGCAGAACTCGCTGCTGACGAACATGGTGACGCACGGAAGGCGATCGAACTCCTGAACAAAGCGGGGATGATGGCCCGCCGAAACATGGACGAAACCGTCACGGAGAATCACGTAAACGAAGCGCGGGACTTGGTGGAGGCCGACCTCCTCTCGAAGAGCATCAGTACGCTCCCGGATCAGGCGAAGCTCGTTCTCTACACGCTCGCGAAGCAACTCGACGGCCGGACGTCGACGGTCTCTACATCCCAGGTCTACGACCGGTACCAGACCGTCGCGAAGGACGTCGAATCGAATGTCCTCGGATACCAGCGTGTCTCCGACCTCCTTGACGAACTCGAGTTCCTCGGCGTGACTATCAGTGAACGGAAGGGTCGTGGCGACCGTCGTGGTATCAAGAAAGACCACGAACTTAACCACAGGCCAGCGATCGTCCTTGCAGCTACACTCGCCGAAGACCCACGCCTGCAGAATCTGGAGAGCGTTTCATCCCCTGAAGATATCCTACAGTAACCGAATTCTGGACTGGCGGGAAGGACCCCTGGTTTGGAGTGAGATTCCACGTTTTCTCCGGTAAGAGCCGCTCTATGACTGGCTTGGAGCACCACATCAAAATAGCAACTTGAGGCTGCCATGCTTAGATAGTTGAAAAAGAATAGAGGCCCCTCAATAACTGCCGTCGGTATGAAGAATGCTGAATTTACGGTGAATTAGTTGATTTATTTCGGTTTTCGAGGAAGTAATCAGACCACGAGAGTAAATCATCCATCGACCCATTCTCAGTTACCGTTCCATCATCAGCAACACAAGTGAATACACCATTTCTTCCCCACCCACAAACCAGTGGCACTCGTTCTTGATCAGGGCGTGTAGCGACTCGCTGATGAAGACGCAGTGACTCTCCACTCCTATCCTGTAGCAGTGAAAGAACCTCCCGTAGAAGCGGGTGGCCTGGCGCAAGATACTGTAAAGAGGGGAACTCGTCAGCACATACAGCTGAGAACGTTACTGCAACTTCCCCAGAAGCAGGTGCGATCGCTTGTGCGATTGTCTGCTTCTCATCACCTGCTGAAACCTCAATAGGGACCTCGCCAACAGTAAGACGGAAAGTACTGTCCGCAAATTCGAAATTCCCATCATCAAACTCAAAATCGATCTCGTGGACCGGTGTGAATACGATACCGGCCTCAGCAAGCGTGGTATTACCGACCAATACTGACTGGAGGCTCTCCGTCCTAAATGGGGGTTGGTACCTGTACTCCTCCTCGCCGACGTCCACAATGTCTGGATGATTATAAGACTGCCATGCATCAAGTTTAGCTTCATCAACGACATCATCTGCGACAAGATCATCAACATCCTCCAGTGACTCACTAACATCAACTCGGTCGCTCTGATCACGGTCTTCAAGCTGCTCAGAAAATTCATCGTCAGCCGATTCGACAGCTGACTGGGTGCTATCGTCAGGCGCATTTAATGTTGCATCCCGAATCTGTTGGCTAACACCAGAGAGAATGGGTTGCATCTCACCGACGACGTTTTCGAAGAGGCCAATTCGGTCGTCAAGACGATCATAGATGTCCGTCTCAACCGTATCCTCGTAGCTGTAGTTGAGAATACGAATCTCGTCGAACCGTTGGCCGATGCGGTCAATCCGACCGATGCGCTGTTCAACCCTCATTGGATTCCACGGCAGGTCGTAGTTGATGAGCGCCCCACACTCCTGGAGGTTTAGCCCCTCGCTCGCGGAGTCAGTACACACGAGAATATCGACCTGCCCATCATCTCGTGAAAATTCGCGCTTAACACGCTCTTTTCCGACGTGTTCCCAAGTTTCAGAATCAGGGTCGTACAGCTCGCCACCACGCCCAGAGTACGTCGCAATAGTCGCTCCAAGAAGATCGGTGAGACTGTTGCGAATAAAGTCCATTGTGTCCGCGTACTGCGTGAAGACAATCACCCGGTTATGACCAGCACGGTCCAACTCATCGAGATCGTCGTATAACTGCTGAATCTTTGGGTCAGTATCAACCCGGTCTAAGTCATTAACGAACGCTTCCAAGGCCTCAATTTCTTCCTCGATAAGCTGTTTCCCCTCTTCAGTCACACTTGGGATGAGTTCAGAGAGATCCAAGTCGTCGCTACTAGCATCAAGCTCATCAAGAACATCCCCGTCATCGAAGTCTGCGTTTTGTAGCGTTTCGAGTACGACCTGTTCCGCATCACCATAATCCCGATCACGAGCACGCTCTCGACCAGCAAGTACGGTTCTTTGCGCCCGAAGTGTCTCAAGCCGGTGCTTCAAGCTCTGACTGATCGCATAGACACTCGACGTGAGTCGCTGCCGATACGTGGTCATCACGAACCCGATAGCACGTGTTTGGGCTTCGTCAGTCTGTTGAGCTCGCTTGTAGAACTCACGTGTGTACTCGTCGATCTGGTCGTAGACCGCCCGTGTCTCCTCGGTGAGTTCGATTTTCCGTTGTTCGGGATTACGGTCTGGAACAGTCGTGTCGAGGAGACCGACGGCCTCGTACTTCCGAAGGGTATCTCGTGTATTTCGGTGGATAAGCGCGTCGACAGGCGTGGACTCCGCGAGAACATCGCGAATGACTTGCCAACCACCAGGAGAGAGTTCGTCAAGTGCGTCCTGTCGGTCGCTGCGGGACGCCATCAACCACTCGTCGGCGTCTTCAGGATAGAGGAGCCGTTTGAGTTTCGTATCCTCGCTTGCCTCGAAGCGATCAATGTCATAATCCTCCATCGCATCGTCGACATGGTCAAGATAGGCGTCGTAGGCGTCTCCATAGGCTCGTGCAAGCCGGCACGCGGTCAGCACACGCTCTCTGGCGATAGCACGGGCCTGTCCATCCTCATTTATCTCGAGTCCGTCTGCAAGGTGCTGAAAGACTTTTGAGGAGAATGGCCGATCCGTCGGGAGCCGATCTTGGTGTTCCAGTCCATCAAGCGTAGCTTGTGTGTTCCAAGAAGACTCCGTCTCGTCAGACTCCGAACTAGAGTTGTCCAGAACTTCTTCGAGAGCCTGCGACAGCCCATCTCGGGTTTCGAAGAACTCCATGAAGGTATCCCGATTATCCCAACGTCCCGGAAGGTCCAGCAACTGCATCAGATCGTAGAGTTCGCCAGAGTGCAATTGCATTGGGGTAGCAGTCAGGAGGTAGTAGGCGTGTGTATAATCGCGAAGCTGTTCGAGAAGAGCGTAGAAATTACTGCCACGGCGGGCGTTGTGCGCCTCGTCGACGATGACGGCGTCCCACACGCCCATCCGGTCTTCCGTATTGTGGTCGCGTCCGCGACAGCTTGCCGGGATGACGTCTCGAGACCGGTCGGATACCCGGTCTAAGGGAGCGACCTGATCCCACCGGTCATCGAGACGAGCCGTGTGCCAGGACATAATGACGACAGTCGGCCCATCCAACGGCGACGATGCATCGGCATCAGTCGACTGCTGTTCGTAGAGGAACCGCCAGATGGGGCTGTCCGCCCATTCGCGCTCCCCAGTGAGGTCGAGGTCCGTTACCGATGGTGGATAGTGGTCGCGACCGCGGACGTCCCGGAATACGTGATCGCCCGCTGTATCCCGGTCGAATCGGACGGCGTTAATGTTGAACTTCTCCCAGAGCTCTTCCTGCCACTGCCGCTGCAGACTCGCCGGAACCAGCAACAACCCGGTTTCCAGCTCGCCGGTGAGTCCGAGCCGGGAGAGTGTAAGACCGGCCTCGATCGTCTTCCCGAGTCCCACCTCGTCACACAGCAAGAAGCTCTGTGGATACGTATTGACGAGTGTGTCCGAGACAACTCGTTGATGGGGCCACGGCGTGATTGTACTTGCTTCCTCGGCCAGTGCGAGTCCACCGGGTGAGAGTGGTCCATCCTGAATGATGTTCGCTTTGTCGCGCTCCGTCGGCGGGGCAGTTCCGTTCGCGATTTGAATCGCTTCTTGAAGATCGCCATCGGTGTCGGGGGCTTTCCAATCGATAATGTCCTCTTCGATCGCCTCGGGGAGATCATACACTTCGACGAAGGGGTGTTCATCACTCCACAGTCGTTCGAAGGTCTCCTCGTCGCCAACGACGTAGTCCGCCTGTTCAGGAACCCACGAACGATGGACTTTGAACCGCTCGTAGTTGCGAGCCCAGCCGCCAACAGTCTCGTTGACGCTACCCTCGAATGAAATGGTGTTTCCATCACTATCGTGAAAGAGTCCGACTTTCGGATGGAAGATCTCCCAGTCGTGGGAGGGGGAGCGTGGATAAGCGACCTTGATATGAATACGGCCCTCGCGAAGGAGGCGAGCCAGAATGCGGAGATTAGCATCTAAGCGTTCGTCATCGAGGTCCTCAAGGTTTTCCTCGAGACGGTCGGTGAGCGTCTCTAGAACCGGACGATCTGACTCGTAGAGTTCAGTGCCGACGATGAGACGCATTTCACCGTCATTCTCGACGAGGGCGTGAATACCGTTGGCAGCAGCCGCAAGTGCCGTGCTGGAGAAGTAGCCCGCAATCCGGTCGTATTGCTGGCTGCGTTCCAGTGCAGGTTCATAGAAGTCCTTGACTAAGTGGGCTCGCCTCTGTTCGGGTTTACTCTCGTAGATGGACTGCCACTCGCGATTACGTAGATTAGTCATTCTGAAAGATTTTCAAATTAACTGTGGTCACCGAGTTCACTCTGTTCGAGAGTGTCTGCTGAAGCATCGGTGAAATCGGTGGGGGTGAATTCGAGACCGAGCGCGTCGTGAGTTCGGCCTAAAGCAAGATCGCGAGCAGCTTCCCATTCCGAACTATTCTGGGGAAGAACTTGTAAGAGGGCTTTCAGTGTTGCCTTGAACCCAGCATCTGTGTCGAAGTTGCGTTCTTTGAGCCAATCGATTGCGACGTCCTCACCCTGTTTCTCGTATACGTGCATCGCAGCATGAACAGCATCAAGGGCGATCGTATAGGACAGTGCTTCAGGATCGACGGGCGTCCGGTTAGATCTCTCTTCGGGTGGCAGAGTGATGTCCTGAACTCGATCCTCATGAGTCTTCAGCTGAATGTCGCCACGTTTCTTCCCCCAAATCTTCGTAGAACGTTTGATATCGTCAATATCGACACCAACACCGAGGCCTAGCTGATAACCGTCATCGTAATGGAAAGTGTCGGATTCATGAACCAGCCAGGAGAGGATATACCACTCTGTAATGTCGTCCAAGTCATCTAGTCGCTCACCTTCAAGATATTCCTCAACGAGGACTCGCGTTACGGCTTCACGTGCTTCTTCTAAAGCTCGCCGTGGAGGAATCTCGTTATCTTGGTCGTCGACGACAGGATAGGCATCTGCGTAGACTTGCAGTGTCGGCCCGAACGCCGAAATGATAACGTCTGTTTTCGTCAGAGACAGTCCAGCATCAAGCAGGTCTCTCGCTGCCTCTTTCGCTACTTCACGGGTCTCAGCGCGAACATCGCTCCACAAGGTTGGAACCGTTTCAGATTCCGTCTTACTATCGTGCGGTTTTCTCCCTGTAAGCAGGAGAGTACTGTCAGCTGAACCTCCACCACGAGTATCGGTCCGCTGAGGCATTTCGCTGGTAATTGGATGGGTTGATGTGATAGTGAACCCAGATCGAATAAGCGACTTTGTGAGGGTATCCCACGCGCTAGACTCTTTGTGAGTAAACATCACAGTCATCACACCGCCGGGCTCGAGAACACGGTAGAGTTCTTGGAAGATCTCCGCCATCTTGTTCTCATAATCCTCGGAAGCTAATTCGGACTTAGATTTGGAGTCCGAAGCGACTTCCTCGTATTCGGCCACATTAGCGACCGCCTCTTCGCTTTTATCAGTAAGATCATCAGAGAAAACGTCTGGATAGATATCTTGAAGATATTCCTTGAGCCAAACATAGCTCATGTCAGACATTTCAGAATAAATAATACTATCGTAGTAAGGAGGATCAATTACGATGGCCTGGACGGAATCTGAATCTAACGATAGATCAGCGGCATCTCTTTGAGAGACATGAACTTCTTCCGCATCTTCATCACGGAGATAATCGGCGATTTCTTCATAAGAGTCTCTAACACGATCAACAGTATCCTGATAGCTCTGATTCCCCGCCGAAGGATTATTTTCGACAAACGACCACTGGAGTGTGAAGTGTTTACCACCGAGAGCATTTCCGAGGAGGCCATTACTGATGTCTAACGGCGCAAAACGAACATTTCTGTCTACAGTCTTACCGGCTACCAATGCTAATACTGCCAATATTCCCTCTGCTTTTTGCCTACTGTACTGATCAAAAATCTCAGCTTGACACTGCTTGTAAGCTTGGAGATACTCATATTGAGTTACAAGCTGTCTTGGTGTGAAAGCGTCCCGCCACTTAGTAACGCCATATGGTCCTGCACGGTCTTCGTCACCAATATAGCGCGGTACATCCAAAAGCGAACTAAGCTCAAAATCAGATTCAATTCGATCTGCGGCTTTTGATTGGGCCTCATAATCTTCCGAAGTAGGCGCTCGCCAGGCAGTCCCCCCACTCGATTTCTCATATTTCACGCCGTAGATTTCATACTCGAATTCGTAATTGCGAATCTGGTCTTGAATAGAGTCGGATTCCATTACGATACCACAGTTGAGACATTCGGCTCCACTCCGAGTATGAGGTCCATCTTGGGGGTTGTATTCTGACTTTTTAACATCATCGGGGAGTCTAACAACCTCGTACTCAATTTCGGTACCGTCATCAGACACAGAAGGACGTGCTGCGACACCCTTCGATGAGGATTGCTTCTGAAGCCACCACTTCTTCGTTATCGGGATATCACAGCCACATTCCGGACAATCGACTGCGTAAGTACACGCATAGTGGGAAGGCGTCTGTCGTTCACCATCACTTGGGAAATATGGTTCAAGCTTCTCGGTAGCAAGGTCATCGATTCGGTCTGCCCATTGGTTGAGTTCGCTCTGAAGGGAACCAACGCTGGGCGCATACTCAAGAAGAACTTTAAGCATCACAGTCGGGACGGGATTGAGTTCGTTGGCTGCTGTCGGTAGGCCATAGCGCAGAGATTCAAACGGAATAACTCCCCCGCCTGCAGTCGGGTCTAATACAGTAGGTAGCTCTCCGTCCCAATGGTCCCGAAGCAACTCGTGCATCTCCGCTTTCTCATCTGTAGTCGGTGTCCGAGTGTACGGGCGAGGATATCCGTAATGGTCCTCTAAGTTTCCATCCCGATCATCTTCAGTACGCTTCTTTTCTGCCACGTATTCCTCAATATCGACGTCGATGTCGTCACGAGGCTTGATCTGCATCCAATCCAGCAGCGTGTTCGCGTCTACCTCTGGAGGGAGTACAGACGAAAGAATAGCAAGTCTAGAAGCTGGGGTCGGACGGCGAGCAAACCACGGGTGAAGGTATCGATGAGGCGGCATAAAGTAAGGATTTGCCTCTTTCAGATTCTCGATGCCAACGGCTTTCAGGGGAAGATTCCCCTCAATTGCGACACGCTTCAGCTCCGAATCGTTATCCTGATTTTTGGGGTTTTGACTCATAGTTGGATCACTCAATATGGTCCGTCAGCAACACTCGAAGGGCCTTTTCGCCGTTCGGACTCGACGGAGACCGGCACTTTGCGTACCAGTAGTAACACTCCTCATCGCTCATCCGTGCAACGCCTCGAGCCAGCGACCGCATCCGGTCGATACGCTGGATCGGCTTCACGCCACGGAAGGCAACAGCAAGCCGTACGCCTGCTGTCTCGGGTAGGAACACGAATCCAGCCCCCCCAGTGAGAACTTCTGAGGAATCTCCTGGCGTGCCTTCGATCGCTTCCCGGACGACGTCCTGGAGCGCACGGACGCGGGTCGGGTCAAGCCGCGCGACCTTTGCGCCGGCCCACTCATCCCACGTCCAACCATCGAGTTTGGACAGGAGGTCCTCGCCAGCGATGTCCGAGACGAGATCCTCGACTGGTGTGATACTCAGCGAACGACCATCCCGCTCCAGGCGATCACGGCGCGCTTCAGCCTGTTCGCGAGGGAGTAGTTCGTGGAGCGTCCACTCGCCGCCACCGTCTGTCTCTCGTCGGACGAGCGTGAACGTCGGGCGGCCACCGAACATACTCGTCCCGTAACGAACCAGCCGATCCTCCTCTGTTCCCTCAGTGGGTGAAATCTCAAATTCCGAATCGCGACTCGCCATCAGACCGTCACCTCCGAACTCGCCTGAATCGGGCCACGCCCTTCGACCCGGACGTCGATGTTGCCCGCATCAAGGTCGTTATCGAGGGCAGCGAGGAGGTCGTCACCCTCGTCAGTAATCGGTTCGGGCTCGTCAAACTGGAAGCGGAACTGAATGGTCTCTCGATCATCGCCGAACGAGCCTGGCTGGTCGATCACGTCCCGGAATCGGCTCGGTGACCCCGTGAATTCCGCGCTGTACGTCCCATCGTCAGTCCGAGTCTCGTACTCCATTCGAACCGTTACCGCGTCCTCACGAGCTTTGAATCCGGGCCGTTGACTGATGAACTTAGCCGCTTGGAACGGATCGTCCCCACCGACCTGGATAGTCACTTCTTCAAGCAGCGGTGTCCGGTCAGTTCCGGCCTTCGATTCCGCATCCCGACGAACCTCTGAGAACGCCCGCGAAGCGGACATCATCTTCTTGCTCGCCTCCCAGGACACGTCAGGCTGGCACTCCTGGCATCGGCCGCGATCGTCCAGCAGCTGCTCGCTAGCAACCTCTTTGCCACAAGAGCTACAGGTCGTATCGGACTGGTGTTCCTCACAGTAGTAGGGCTCGCTACCTTCTGGATTTTCAATCTCCGTATCACACTCAGCACAGGTAGCAACCGTCTGTTCTGGCCGGTCGATCTCGTCAAGGTGGTCGTCGACGAGCGCGTCAATATCTCGATAGACGATGAACCCGCTCCCGATCTGGACATCACTATCCCGAATCGAGGTCTCGACATCAGGAGATTCCGCGAACGGTTCGGAATGCGGCCACGTCTCAGGCTCTGTTGTCCCAGTCCAGTACGCTGTCCCAGACTCACCATCCCAGTATCCGTACCCGTGATCACTAACGAGAGAAGAGACTGTCTCTCGAATTGGTTTCGTACTGAAGAGATAATCTAATCCTGGCTTCTTAGCGTACTGGTTTACCAGTGCCTCGGTAGACATAGCATCCTGCGTCTGCTGCCAGAGTTTCTGTTGAACGTGAGCAGACCCACGTGCGCCAGCATCGCGCTTCACGATCTTATCTTCCAGCGTAGTTTGGACAGCATCGACCAACGTCGTCCCCCCATTAGATTCAGTCGCCCCGATTGTGATGTGTGTCAGTCCGTTCCGTTCGGGGTAATACAGGTGACGGTAGACGTTGCGGACGAGTTCTCCTAACATCAATTGAGCCTCGTCACTTCGCTCCCGGAGTTCCTCAATCTGCTCTGAGGAGAGGTCGGCCTTTTGTTCGGGACTATCAAGCAGTGCTTCAATTGCTTCAAGACGCCGCGCCTCCTCGATTGCGGCGTCCATTCGGTCATCGTCGGGGGCGAGGAACAAAACGTAGTTCTTGTATATGCGTGTCTCAGTCTCGCCTTCGTGTTTTGCGGCTTGTTGCTCGTAGAGTTGAGTCACGCGGGCCGGCGGCGTGTCACTGCCATCCTCAACAGCTGCAGTATCTGGATGCATAATCGCCAGTTTCGGCGTGTCCGGCGTATCTGGCAAGTCCGCAGGTGACTCGGGGAACTCGACCGATTGGAAGCCCCCACCTCCGATCTCTTTTTCAGTAAGCCGGTTTTCGAATCGGGAGTGTGCGCTCGCTTCCGGGGTTGATTCAATTCGTTGGTCGATGATTCTGATTAGGTTTGGTTCTTGCTTGAATCGGAGCCGCTCTTCCTCGTAGAGGAAATAACACGCGACGTCCATATCATCTCCTCGGAGCGCAGAGAGTGCGGCATCGTAGTCGTCGAAGCTCAGTTCTGGATGACCGATAGCGAGGTTCAGGTCGGCGTGAGTAAGGCCAGCTGCCTGTTCACCGTAGGCGAGGCTGTGCCAAAGGACCGTTGTTGTCAGATGACTCCCGAGTGGTGGCAGGCCGTTTTCAGTCCACTTTCGGTCCTCGAGTTGAGCATGTGCGGTACCATCATCGTCGTAAATATCGGCAGTAACTGCGGGTCCGAGATCGACAAAGTCGAATAGCCGCTCACGGAGAATCGTTTGAATTCCCCCTCCAGGGTCATCATCGGCAACTGTTAGGTCGTATATCCGTATCCAATGGCGGTCGTAACTATCGGGTTGGTGATTCCAGAGGTAATAAACGGCCCGCGCAAGCAGGCGCAAAGCGTCACGAGTTCGCTGGAACCGTGGAATCGTATCAATCTTGTCTGTAAGAGCGTCGATTAAGGAGGGATGGAAGGGGTATTCACGAGCGAGGACATCCACGTATCCGGCGTCAGTCGCTTCCTGTGGATACTGTCGGTCCTCCTGGTCGTAAAACTGGAAGTAGGCATCAGCGGCTTCCCGAGCAATGTCATCTGGAACCTCAGTAAATAGCCGGTGTTGTAGCACTTTACCAATTTCATTTTCACCCGTTGGAGTGACGGTCTTGTGCTGCCGGCGGCCAATTTCGTTGACCTCCTCGATGTGATCGCTAACGTTGTCTCGAACTCGGTCGGCCTGTTCACCGAATGCCGTATCTGCGATGGAGTAGACGACGGTGACGTTATCGGATTCGGCAGCCGCTTCGAGCAACGCCATCACGAACGAAAGCGTTTGATCGGCAAGCGTCTTCTCGCCAACCGGCGTGCCCGCAGCTTTGTTCATGTAGTCAGCAATCTCGTCAATTAAAATCAGCGCCGGCTGATCATATTGATCGAAGAGCTTCGAAAGAGTTCCCTCACCAGGAGCGGCTTGATCTTGATCGTAGTCTTTGAGATACTCGTAGCCATCGAGTCCGTAAAGTTGGTAGGCGAGCTCACCCCACATCGTGCGAGTATTTGGAGCGTTCGGATCATCGTCAGCGTGACGGGCATCTTTGCTATCAGCCTTCGTTCCAATAAACACGCCCGTCGCGATGTCGAGCCCATCAGCGACCGCATTCTGGTAATTAGATGCAAGCGCATCATCGCCATCCAGAAGATATTGAGAGAGGTTTTTAATCGCACTCGGATTTTCAGCGAGATGATAGGAGGCAATCAAGTCGTGCGTTTTTCCACCGCCAAAGCGTGTATCAAGACAGAGAATACTCGATGTATATGAACCTGGATCATGCTCTGTCGTCGCAAGGAATCGTCCGGTGAGGTTAGAAAGAAGTGTCCGCAACCCCTCTGTGGGGTAGGTCATATCGTAGAATGAGTCAGGGTCGCGGTAGACTGGGGCAGCATTGTCGGGATTGTGAACAACGGTAGAAAGTTTCGCAGCAAATTGTTCCTCTTGAAGAGAACCGTCAAGTACATCTTCACGAGGTTGGCAGCTGTCAAACAGAGATGGGTAGTCACTACTCATCTGTATCCTCCGTGGATGATAGGGTATTAACGGGTTTAGAAACGATAACGAATTCATTTTCATCACTATTCTCGATGATGGCTTTAGCGATCCCCTTCGACTCAGCGACATCTACCTTAATCGGATCGCCGACCTCAGCTTCGAATTGGGCGAGTTCAGGACCGGACAGATTTACACGACCTGATCGACCAGTATTCCGTCCAATTGTTTTCTGAGTCATTTGATATCTATATCACGCAATTGAGGGCATATAACCTTTACTTAGTCTAACCCGGTCCAATAATAGTGATTTAGCCGCTGTAATTGCGAATGGTTCCTTCACACCACAGACACACCTACAAGACAGAACTGTGTCTAAACCAAATACAGAATAGGCCAATCACTCACGAACAGGCCATTCAGACTCAGCCACAAGATCTTCATGCCGAAATGAAACCGGGAGCTCGTCACCAGTATCAACCCTACGAAGACGGTAGTGGTGGCAATCAACATCTCGACCAGTTAAGGAACCCAAGTCATCTGGATCGTCTCGAATAACTTCGCAGACGAGACCGTGGTACTGTGCGTCTATGTCGTCCTCATCTAAATAAATCCGAACTCGTTGCCCCACCTGGTACGGTGAATCAGAAGGCTGAGGGATATTCTCCATACAGGCACGACGAGTTCCAACATACAAAAATATCCTACAAAGATCCATAGTTGATTCACTTAAATATCAGCCGCGACGTTAATAACAGACCTCAATCCCTTTCTGTTCCAAACTCCGAAGTCGATCGCCATCTCAGCTTCATCATCAGGATGTGCTGTCCGTTGAACTCCGAGTCATCCCCATTGCTGTCACTATACATCAAGCGGATACCCGAATCATACCATTGTGGTACAAGAATCCCGGCGTCATCTGGTGGTTTCCATCTTACTGCCGACACGATTATGTTGCTCTCCAAAGGTCACATCATTGCTGAGTTTTGTATAGCGACATATAGTTTATCCACTCGCAGAATCACCATATTCGAGGGGTAGAACTCCTGAACCACCGCTCAACACACGAAATACACTCTCATCCAGATGAGTGTGATTAGAAGGATAATCACACCCAATTTTTAGTACCCCGACGCCGTCGGTGAAGCACGAAACATGGAATTCGCTCAGAACAACCCTATACCCGCCAATCAGCGTCGAAACCGCTCAGGACTACAGGCTGCGTCTCCCCTCGGTGGTGGTCCGTTTGCCTCGTAGCAAATCCGCCGATACCCCGATCGAAACCAGTTTCGAACCCTACCTCAAGGATATCGGTAAAGGTCGCGACGGCGAGGGCGGCCACTACCGTCGAAACGTCGAACGCGAGCTCAACCACTTCCTCGAGTGGGTCGCCGGCGAGCGCGGTCCCGACAACCAGACTGGCGTCCTTCCCGACGACACCAGCCGCAACCCGCAGTTCGAGGATCTCTCCGAGTCTGTTTATCGTGAGTACGCGCGGTACCTCGCAGGCGAACGCGGGCTGAAACAGAACACCGCCCAGACGTACTACGCCTACCTCTCCTCGTGGACTGGTTGGTGTGTCACGGAAGGATACCTCGACGCCCACTATGCAAAGCGATCAACAGCACGAGGCCCTCTCCCCGACGACGATGGACGTCGGCCTGGAGACCAGCAAGCATGGAGTCCCGACGACCGCCACCAACTCACTGAGTACGTGATTCAACGATTCAACGAAACATACGACGAATATACCGAAGCGGAGCCTAACAGTCTAGAGCGGCTATCGAAGCGGTATTACGCAATCAAAGCAGCACGCGACCGGGCGCTCGTATACGTGATTGCCTATACCGCAGTCCGGGTAGGCGAACTTCTCCGTGACCCGTCGGACCCTCGTCGACGCGGCCTCCGCTGGGAGGAGGTCAACATCGAGGACGGCAGTCTCACCGTCTACCGGAAGAAGCAGCAGTGGGATACGGCCAGTCTCCCCAAGCCGGTCATCCAGCCACTCAAGACATACAGGAAATTGATCGAACCACCCTCTGACCGATGGCCGGTCTTCCCCACCTTCAGCCCTCGAACCCTGGGGGAATTGGTACGAAGCAAACTCGCCGAACGGGGGCTAACCGAAGAGGAGATCGCGGATCGTCGCGACGACCACCCACGTGACTTTCTGTTGGCACTCGATGAAGACATCCGCCCGGATTCGATGACAACGAAAGGCGCTCGGAACGTCCTCGAGCGGCTCACCGATGCAGCTGATATCGACATCTCTGACTCAAACCATAGCTACCTCGCTCCACACGGTGGCCGCCGCGGAATGGGCGAAATTCTCGTCCGGTCGTTCGGATATACAGTCGCAGCACGATACTTAGACAACTCCGAGGAAATGGTTAGAGAGCGATATACGCATATAGAGGCCGGTAAACTCGGAGATATGGCGACAGAAGGGATTGCTGATATAGATTCGGTCCCTATCTCACAGGACGCGGGAGTAGGTGGGGAAGAAGAGGTTTAAACCGTATATCGCGATATGTATCGCAGGGGCGTGGGTTGCGAATGCCGGTCAAAACGTTCACGGGATCGACGCTATTCAGGGCATTATCCGATAGAAACAGCCGGGATTACCCTCTAATAACCATCAAACGAACAGAATTATTATGAAATCTAAATTAATCCAGCGAAATATATTTCAGCTACCAGTGATGCCTCTCGCGAAGAGCAAACCCAGACCGAGCTCTAAATGAGTGTGATCAGCTCCTTGTCCAACCAATCAAGAAACCGGCTGAGTGTAATCCGTGGCTTCTTCCTGGTTTCAATCACCCCAATTCGGTCTTGCGTGAGGAAATCGACCAGCAGCCACATATTGTAGACCACGCAGCCGAAGGCGAAATGGAACCACCGCACTTCGAACTCTTTCGAGGTCGTCCAAGCAGCTGCCTCCTTAATCGAAGCGTACGAGTTCTCGATCGCTCCGCGATCACTGTACGTTTCTATCTGCTCTCGCGCCCGTCGACGATCCAGTGCGAGCTCGTCGCTCACATCAAGACTCGTGAGAAATGGTTGTGGAGATCCCTCGTCGTGAGTCTCATCATCTTCGTCCGGCGGTAACACGACAACATTCGTGTACACTTTACTATTCGAAACGCCGCCCTTCACTGCCCCATGCATCGGGAACTCCTCCTTCACGTACAGTGGGGTATCATTCGCTTCGTGATGGCCGCGTTTCAGTTGTTCAAATTGGTCACACATCGGCCCGATACGGTGTTTGTCCTGTTGGGCCGGGATTACGTAGTCAAGATCCTTGGCGGCGAGCGTCTGGATGACATCCGCAGCATGGAACTCCCGGTCGGCATACACCATTCGAATCGTAACGTATTCTTCGGCGATTGAGAGTAATCGCCGTGCAACATCACCAACGTAGTAGGACTTGTTCTCGCCAGCGTATGCGTCTGTCTCCGCATAGTCAGAACTTCCCAGCGGGCAGACTCCGACCACGAAATGGGTGTTCTCGCCGACAATTACGGCTGTCGCGAATTTGTGACACCAGTTGTATCCCTTGTCGTCTGGCGTCCCTTGAACCCATTTCATCTCGTCACGATCGCCATAGTACGCGACGTACGTGATGTCTAAGGCGACTTTTGCTCGCGTGCCAAATCGTGAGCCGTTATCGTGCTCGAGTTCTCGAAGGCGGGGTTTCGCGCGTGTGTAGGTCTTCCGTAATGCGAAGTTCAGTACAGTTGCGATCTGGTCGACAGACATCTGCTTGAGGGATTCCAACAGCGTCTCGCCAGATGGTCCATCCTCGTAGAAGGGGTCATCAAGGTCTGGGTTCGGATTCTTCATATCTCCCATCTTCTCCCCGGAATCATGTGCCGCCTTCTGCTTGATCGACGCGATTGCTTCCAGGACGAGGAGTTCCTCTTGCTCGTAGACAGCCTCGTCTGGACGTGGAATCGAAACTGAGGGGATGGCAACTGACTTTAGTTCATCGAGAACTTGCCGTCCCTTCTTTCGTAGTAAGCGTTGGACAGTCCGATTTGAGGGCGGCGTATCCTCCTCAGCATCGTCTCTTGTGAGCAGATCGCACCCAATTGGCGCTCCTCGTTCGGCAGCTAACGTGCGAATATCGTCTGCGGCTGATTCGACAGTCCGTTGTAACCCTTCGAACCGACTTTCGAGCCGGACGGGTTTGCAGCTACTTTCCGAGGGAAGAGTATCCATCTCGAAGCCAAACGCACGGGCAATCTCCGGGCGCTCAGACAACCGGTCTGGAATTCCCGACAGTGATTCTTGTTCAACGGTTGCCCACAAATAAGACAGAAACATCGGACGGAATGGAAGCGACCCACTCCATTCGGGGTGTGCATCTCGGGGGGCATACCTACTCACATCAAGTTCACTGGCAAGGGTAACCCAGTCAGTATCCGCAGTAAGAAGGTTAGCAGCTTGTTTGGAGAGTCCAATATTAAACCTGTCAGTCCCGTCGCTCATTCTATTCCTGCTCCCCCATTGACCGGGATTTTGTGGCGACTGTACGTGCGAGAGGTCTCATCAGTATGTAGTAGTGAGTTCAATTTGAACTTAATTGCTAGCGTGTCATTTCCGGAGTTTCCGAAATACCCTTCGAGACAGAGCTATTTATGCAAAATTCGTGAACCGCTGTTCGCCTCAAACGGTGATACAGCCCCTATTTCGGTATATTCTGAACTTGAGTATTTTATATACTGATGTATACAATGAATAGCTGTGCGTCACAGAAGACGACGTAATGCCAGATGATGTTCGCGATACAGCACCCGATCTAGCGGAGATTGACTACGAGGAAGTCTCGGACTTTTTTGATGAGAAAGGGGCTGTTGAGTTGATTGCTCTCCTTGATGGTGAAGGATATCGGTTTGATGAGATAGATAAACTCTTGGACGTCAGCCGGGGATATCTAAATGATCGCCGGGACGAAGCAGTTCATCTGGGGCTGATCGTCCCCGATCAAGCATATCGAGACGATTCTGTTCGTCGCGTCTGGACTCTGACCGCTCTCGGCCATTATCTGAGACAGCGGATGCGACATCTGGGTGTTACGGACAGTCACGAGCGATTCATTAATGCGAGACGAGAATACCAGGAACGCAAAGCGACGTTCCGAGAGTGGGTTGCTGATCCCGAGTCAATTGAGGAGTATACAGAAGCGATGTGGGCTGACGAGCAAGTGCATCCGAAAGAACTTCCCGAAGACCTGAAAGAACTCTTCCGCCAAGTGGACGACGACCGCTTCTAATCGTCTGTCGGATACTCGTAGAATACGAATGGATCCGTGCCTACGTGCTGACGCCGTACTACCCTATGGAGAATTCAGATGGGGCCAAGATCAATCGATTCGAGGTCACTGATTTCAGTGCGGTCACGGCACCGGGCATCGGCACGGTAAACGTCCGCGTCGACGTACAACCGAACCTCTCGTAATCCACAACGGGTCGGAACCACGAATGGATTCGTCTGTTGATGGCGGTTATACGCGGTGCAGGCGCAATACCACGGCCTTCAGGCCGTGGATACGCGCCGTCACGATGACTCACACTCCACCGGAAACGGCACTGCGGGATATTCCACAGGATATAAAAATCTGAGTTTCATAATTCTGTGTACGGATGCCGACCACACGCCGTACCTACATCTGCCGCATCCGAAACCACTCACAAGTCAAGGAGGCGTTGGATAGGCACGGCTGGTCGGCCTCCAAACTCTGGAACGTCGCCAACTACCATGCTCGCAACGTGTGGGATGAAACCGGCGAAATCCCGGACGAAAAACAACTCAAATCAGAACTGAAGGACCATCCTAAATACCGAGGACTGCATAGCCAGTCCAGTCAGAAAGTTCTCGAAGAGCTTTCTGAAGCCTTCAGTTCCTGGTTCGGCTCCAACGACGACCGGGATAACCCGCCGGGTTACCGCAAAACCAACTACTACGACGACGAGGACAACCGTGTCCACGAAGAACATCCACGCTCGACCGTCACGTGGAAAGACAAGGGCATCCGTCACGACACCAAGCACGGACGCTTCCGCCTCTCGAAAGGGAAGAACCACAAAGACGGGCGTGACTACATCCTTGTCGAATACGACGCTCCACCAGCAGTCGAACTCGACCGCGTGCAACAAGTCCGTGCCGTCTGGAACTCATCAAAACACCGTTGGGAACTCCACGTCGTCTGCAAAGAAGAGATAGCTGCCGAACCCCCAGGTGACGACGTGGCTGGTGTGGACCTCGGCATCTGTAACCCAGCCGCCGTCGCCTTCCCTGATGACGCGCTATTGTATCCGGGGAACACACTGCGTGAGGACAAACACTATTTCCAGCGCGAAGAGTACCAGACGGAAGGACCGCACCGCCCCAGTCAGACAGTACAGTGGGCGCGTGCGAAACTGTCCAAGCGGAAAACACACTTCCTGCACGCCCTCTCGAAAGACATCGTTGAACGGTGTATCGAACGTGATGTTGGTACGCTCGTCGTGGGCGACCCCAGTGGTGTCGATGACGACGACTGGGGGCGGCACGGGAATAAGCGCCTTGATAACTGGGCGTACAAGCGACTACTGCATCTCATCGACTACAAAGCCCGTGAACGCGGGATTGAAGTCGAGATGCCAGACGAACGTGGTACGTCCTCGTCGTGTAGCGTCTGCGGGCATGAAGACGCTGATAGCCGTGTCGAACGTGGACTGTGGAAGTGCGACCGATGTGGCGTTGTTACACACGGTGACGTGAACGGAGCCGACAACATCAGACAAAAATCGCTAACCGTAACTCCCCCGTTAGGGGATAGTGGTAACGGCTGTTTGGCCCAGCCTCGCGTCATTCATTTCAGCCGGACTCACGGATTCCAACCGCGAGCAACCGCCGAATGACGTGTAAACCCTAATATCCCAACGCTTGAGATTCCTCCGCCTTCAGGCGGAGGAGGAGGTCAATGAATGTCAGAACGAATGATGGGTACGAATTCACCATGGGGAGCACGACAGACCTCTATTGAACGCCCTGGGTAGCAGTGTCTACCGGCTGGAGTTCGACGGCGAACGTCGTCCCATCTTCACCAGTCGATTCAATGTGTACTGAACCACCGTACTGCTCGGTGAGTGTTTTCACGAGGTAAAGACCGAAGCCGTGATCGCCCTGGTCACTCGCTTCGAACAGCTGCTCGCGAACAGGTGAAGGAAGTCCCGGTCCGTTATCGGTAACGCGCACCACCACCGTGTCATCGTGAACCGTGGCCGATACGGCAATTCGTGGCCTCGAACTGGTATTGTGAACGACGGCGTTCCGTAACAGGTTACGGAAGACGGACGACAGGAGGTCATCAGCACGCACTCGGCCGGTCGCAGGGATATCGGTGTCTACCCCTACATCGGGATAGGCTGTCTTGATCGTGGTCACCTCCTGTTCTAGGACGGTTGAGAGATGTATTGGCTTCAGTGTCTCTTCGTCATTCTGGATCGCGTGGAGGTATGCCCGGACGTTTTGAATGAGTTCAGTTATCTCCCCGGCTTGTCGGTCGATTGTGTCAAGTTGGGCGGCTTCCTCGCCGTCGGCGTCCGCTAACAGCAGCTCGGTTCGTCCCTGAATGACATTCACGTTGTTGAGAATATCATGGCGAAGTAGATGGTTGACGTGCTCGAGTTGTTCGCGCTGGCGCTCAGCGTACTCTCTGTCGAGACGTTCGCGTTCGGCCTCGCGTGCTCGTTCGATTGCTGAGGCTTCGTTGACGCCAGCCAATAAGCCCCCGAATCCACCGACACCAATCGCCGCGAGAAGTCCAAAGACAGGTGCATCGATTGTAATCGCCGGGCTGATTATCAAGAGCACGGGGACAAGAGCCAAGCCAGCGGCCGTCCCGACCATCCAGCCGACAATGCGTATATATCGGTCGGACGGAAGATCATTCTGTGCCGCCCAGTACCAGCCGGCGATGATCAGCGTTCCAGGCAGGAACGAGAAGATCACGTGAATAGTCGAACTACGAAGGGAGAACGTGAAAACGAGCCCGCCAGCGACGAGATGAAGGACGCCAAAGAGAGCAATGGGAGCGCTGCCCCATCGTACAAACTTCACAGAGGGTTCAAGCGAGAGTGGAATGGTCATGGTCTCATTGTGTCGATTGGTCGAAAATGCCAGTTTCGGACCACTGCAAGGAGGACGCGCGCGTTCTCTGGATACGCGTCCTCGCATACGTGCCGTCCGGAATGCATCGCGCAGGTCGGCCATGTGCTCGCCACGGGCGGATCACCTGACGTGCGTTCGTCGAGATCACACTGCTCACTGCCACCGTCGAGACCGTGTGCGCGGTGGGGCTGTTTTCAGGTATCATAATAAAAATACTCATTGAGCAGTTTTGGTGGCAACGTACCGCCACGGGGTGACGCCACAGATGTCTTCGGCCCGAGGAGACGAACGGTCGCCGATACAGTAAATCGCGGGCATCGGTGTGCTCCAAGGTCAACCGTTTCCGTCGGATCGGTCGCAAGCGCTGGGTAACGTATCATCGTCGACTGGCTATCATGTGGGACAGGTCGCTGTCGGCGGTGGTCAGAACGCGTTGCTCTGTCATTGTTGGTGGTTGGGTTCGGGCGATCGAACGTAGCAGTTCACTATCGGATGGCTTCAGAACTGGTGACCACCGAGCCACGATCCGCTGTGTGTCAGGTGGTCTGTACGTCGAGCGCGGGCGAGACCTGCGATCACCGGTTTCACGGGCCAAACAGGGTCTCGTCATACCCAGTACTATCAGACCAATGGCTAATGAATCCTTATATAGTAATCTAAGAGTTTTTATACCGTATTACTATTGTACGGTTCCGATGCTCCTAACATACGTTCTTGCATCCCAATGTCGGGATGCGCCCCCGAATTCCATGGTTGACGCGTGTTGATATGATTGCGCTCGAATATTTGGATGGCCACGAGCAATCGGAGTTCGAGCAGTCGCCGTCGCTTATCGCGACGAACATTGGGAAATCTGCGGGGCACGTCCGCCGGCGGATGCGAACGCTCACCGCTGCGGGGCTCGTCGAACGGACGAACGACACGGCAGGCTACTACGCAATCACCGAACTTGGACGCCGATATCTACAGGGAGAATTGACGGATCCCGAGACCATGGACCTCCGGGCATTTGATCCCGACAACACTTGAGTTGACCGCGCCGAGAGCGGTGCCGCTTGCTCTGTTTGCGACCTTGCCACAGAAGCGTAACCCACGGTCTGACAGGAGAGATAATTCGACCTGGTAGGGGGAGGAGCGTGAGGAATCTCACCGGGCAATATACTCATATGAGTATAAATTTGGCAGTATTTGAATAGTTTTATGGACACTGATTTCCCAGTAGAGGTATGTCCAGTCAAGCCACCAGTCTCACCAGTGGGGTGGATGCGGCCTCGAACATCCTTTTACTCTCGCCCTCGCTCGATTCCCACGACGACGAAGCGTGTCTTGACTTGCTGACCGTCACTGACCCAACCGAAGAGAACGTGCTGTCGGTCACGTTCACCCAGTCGGCCACCGACCGAATTGACCTCTGGGATGCACACGTCGACGAACGACCGGCGCGAGCGGGCATCATCAGTGTCGGTGAGATAACGCGGTCAGCGTCCGCGGATACCACTTCGACACAACGGCCGGTCGGCCCACTCACTATTGAGACGGTGTCCGACCCAGATGACCTCACGGACCTTGGCATCACGCTCAATACGTTCCTCTCGGAATGGGGCGACGATGACAATCAGACGGTCGCCTGTTTCCACTCACTCACACCGCTCCTCCAGTACGCGGATCTCCAGCGCGTGTTCCGCTTTCTCCACGTGCTAACTGGCCGGCTCGAAACCAGTGATGCAGTCGCGCACTATCATATGGACCCGAACGCACACGACCAACAGACGATCAGCACGCTTCGCCCGCTGTTCGACGCGATCGTCGACCTCGACGAAGACAGCGAGTGGAATATCCAATAACGGTAACTCGTCCTCGCCACCCGGCTGGACTGTTCGGATCGTTCAGCTGCCGATTACGACTGTTACTCTAAGAGCTCGAGTTCAGTAAGTCGCTCTTCAATCACGTTCAGCGCCTGTTCGGCGTCGTCGGTCTGCTCTCCACCTGTGATGACGAGTTTCCCACTTCCGAAGAGGAGGGCAACGACAGACGGGTCGTCAAGGCGGTAGACGAGGCCGGGGAACTGTTCGGGTTCGTACTCGATATGTTCGAGCCCGAGGCCGATCGCAATCGCATTCAGGTTGAGCTGGTGGCCGAGATCCGCGCTGGAGACGATGTTCTGAATCTCGACATCCGGGGAGTCAGCTATCTGTACTCCCAGTTCGCGGAGTTCATCGAAGACTTGTTCGAGGGCGGCCGCGACGTCGGCGATGCTTTTCGCGCCGGTACAGACGATCTTGCCCGAGCGGAAAATGAGGGCCGCGGCCTTGGGGTCCTGCATGCGATAGATGAGGCCGGGAAAGTGTTCGGGATCGTACTGGGTTACTCGCAGATCGTCAGCGAGCGTTTCGAGGTCGAGTTCCTGGCCGATTCCCATCGACGCAACGACGTTCTCGATCTGTATCGATTTCGTGACCGTACTCATGCTATTCTCTCATTCACAGAACCTTCTTAAAAACTGGTCGCACTATCGAGAAACCGCCTGTCTGCTGGGTCTGCATTTGGGTTGCTGTTCGACGACAGCGTATTGGACTCCCTGTTGTTGGACTGCTGGTCCGTTCCCTCTCGTTAGAGGTCGCGCGGCTGGACTGTCTTCCGGTCGTTCGCGTCGGCACGTCGGGCCGCGTCTTCAAGGAGTTCTGCGGCTTCCTCGTCGAGGGCGTCGTAGAAGTCCGCCGCCACGTTCATCCCGTCGAGCTGTTCCTTCACGGCCGCTTTGACGATCAGGTCTGTCATACGCGTCGTCCATTCTCGTATCGTTCGTATAAATATACAGGTATCCAATCTGGTGTGTGACCCTGTCTCGCTGGCGTTCAGGTGGCAACAGACGTATGTCTCAGTGGTACATATCAGCATCTGGATCGATGTACGATTTGACCGGCTTCCAGCGTGATCTACTGTACGTGATCGCTGGATTCGACGACCCTCACGGCCTCGCGATCAAGGACGAACTCGAGGACTACTACGAGAGCGAAATCCACCACGGGCGGCTCTATCCCAATTTGGATACCCTTGTTGAGAAAGGTATTGTCGAGAAAGGCGAGAAGGACCGGCGCACCAACGTCTACACGCTGACGCGGCGCGGCCACCGCGAAATCGAAGTCCGGCGCGAATGGGAGCAACAATACCTCGAAACGGCGGAAGCCGCCTCAGCATAGCGAACCCGAACGGATCCTTGATGAGTGTATCGGTTGCTCTCGGGTCGCCAGGAGAGGAGTAGACCCATATGGCCGAGCGACCAACCTGAAAGATACATGGACGTTGGCGACCCCGTTCTCGATACCAACGACGATGATCCTGATCTCGCTATCGTCGTTCACTGCCCCGACGCGCCGATTGCCGAGTGGACAGTGACTGTAGAGGGAGAGGAGCGAACCGTGGCCGCGGACAACCCGACCTATCCAGCTGACGATCCGGCTGTCGTGGTGGCGTTCGTTGAATCGGGATTGAACAGCCACTGGCCGGAGTGGACGGAGACAGATCCAGCCGAACTTCACGAGGGTGCACAGGCGAACGATGTCACGCTCTACACGTTCCCCGCATCGCGACTTACCGTTCTAGACGATGAGGCCGTTGTAGCACGTCTTGAAGCGGGCACCGTAGATATGTCGGCATTACGGGCACGGCTGGCGGATGCCGAGTGGCAAGTTGACATGGATGGGAGCGTACTTGTTGCCGAGAAGATGTGCGAACAGTATCGGATCCATCCAACCGGCGACATTGACGGCGAGGGTGAGATCCGTGACCCCCTAGAGAACATCGTCCAGCAATACACCGACTAACCGCTCCAACATACCTCCTCTTCGATGGTGGCAGACAACAGGTTCCACAAGATGGAGTAGGGTGGAGGGAGAGGAGGTGAATCCTGACGAATCGCTACACAGAACCAGACTCTTCTCCCATCACTGTCAGCTATTCGGCCGAACGCTTCTCAACGGCACGCCGAGTTTGTTCCCAGCGTTCGAACGCCTCACTATGGTGCGCCGGTAAGCACAAATTGGCTGTGGGTCTCGCCATTCGTGATTTGCCGCGTCACGCCAGGTGGAATCCGAACTGTATCCCCCGTTTCAACGGGGACGTCCTTGCCGTTGATCGTGATCGTCGCTTCTCCATCGACGAGGAGATACACTTCCTCGTGATCGTTCTCACTGTGCTCGTGTTCGGGCCCTTCCCACCCGGGTTCGGCGTCGACGACGGTGACGCCATGTCCTCACAACCGGGGGGTCGCGGAGGAAGTGCATCCCGGAGTTCGTTTCGGTGACTTCGTAGTTCACCTTGTCGTAAGCCATCGCTTTCACCAAGACATGGCGGTCACAAATACGTGGTGTTCAGGGGGTTGGTATTCCTGCGATAGGATTCTCGCTCTCGACGGAGTCAACAGTAAGCATCTGTGCTTCGGAGCAGCACCGAATGGCGGGATCTTCAACCGAGAGTCTCGTGGCGAAATGCATCCTCGTAACCGGCGCGACAGACAGACTTGGCCGCGAAACCGCGTTCAGGCTGGCTGTGAACGGGGCGAGCGTCCTTGTTTACGGGCGTGATCGGGCCCAAGGCGAGGAAATCATCACGACCATCCAGGAACACACCCGTCGACGTGACGATGGAAACGTCAGTTGCGGATGCCTACGCGACGGGTGCGATGATGCGGGCTGAAGAGTGGCAAGCCGTCATCTCTGCGGGTGACGGTGCTGCTGCCGCGCTCAATATCCTCACGAAAGAGAAGGGGAGCACTACCACGACTTCGACGTGCCGGCTGATGCTGAAGAGCTGTTCGGCTCGTTAGTCGATACCGAGTGAGCGTTCGACCTACTGGTTCTGGTTGTATTATCCTGGCCCCCACGGCTCTCTAGAATCCTCAGCACTGGTCACCTGTGCGATAGTAATTCGTACTCTGTTTCGATGTCTGTGCCAGTGGCGAGGGTCGGACCGACACGAATCTTCAAGGTACGGCACTCGCTACCATTTACTATCGACCGATGCAGCGTGATACGTTTCGCATGGATGTCGACAAGACAGGGTGGCTCGCGACTGATGGCCAACCGGAGCAGCCGGTGCTGCATCTCTATTTCGACGGCCCACGCCCCCGTCTGAAAGAACTGCTGACGAGTCGGCTCCGAGAGGACATTCGTCCTGATGAAATTGATGTCACGTTTCGATTCGTATCCCCCACTAGCGAGGCAGACACTGGCGTATTCAGTCT
This sequence comes from Halosimplex pelagicum, assembly GCF_013415905.1. GTDB lineage: Archaea > Halobacteriota > Halobacteria > Halobacteriales > Haloarculaceae > Halosimplex > Halosimplex pelagicum. The sequence continues at coordinate 2,560,181 of NZ_CP058909.1, forward strand.
CAGCGACCGCGTGACCGGCGACTTCATCCTCGAATGCGAGGGGAAGGCTGATTCGATTCGGACGTTCGTGCGTGGGGTGGGTGAGTACGCGAATCGATCCGGACGGGACGCACGGTATGAGGTGCAGATCCGAGCGGACACGGGTGTTGTCGCGAGTTTTGAGAAGGAGCTGTTACTCGTGTACAACGCGGACGGGACACTGTTACGACACGCCAGTCTCATCCCCAGCAGTGTCGAAATGTGACGCTCATGTCCGATCACGGATGAGCCAACCTTTGGGGGAACATGGAGTCAAATCCGTTCGATACGGTACTGAGCGGGTGGATTGCTCGATGCTGGATAATTCGCTTGATAGCGAAGTATTGCATGTTTGGCAGAGAGTTTGCCGACGATATTCGTACTCGAGTTTCCGCTCTCAGTTCGATGACTGCTGAGAGATTTGTCCACGATAGATTCCCTATCGGTGATCGAATGATGAGTTGACGTATCTTAGTCGGTGACCATACTGACTCCACGTTGGCGCTCACTCAATCGGTATACCCTGGGTCGTCAGCGATCGACTGTGCCGTGTGAGCGCGGCGGGACGTGATACTGAAGCCGACCGTTGCGACAGCGATGAACCCTGCAGCAAGGAGAAAGCCTGCCTCCGTCGAGAAGAGGTCCATCATGAACCCGACTATCACAGGTCCCACGACCTGTCCGATCTTCCAGGAGACCGAACGCAGCGACATCGCACTCGCGACCGAGTCGTAGGCTTCGCCCTCGTTGACGAACAGCGACATGCTGGCGGGCAGTCGGATGGAATCGGCGACGCCGAGGATTGAGTAGGCACCGAACAGCGTGAAGAAGGCGCCGCCGAGGAGTTGCGTGTCCCCGAGGAGGGTGATCTCGATGGGATCGACACGCCCTTCGATGACCGTCGCAAGCGGGATGGCAGCGGTGCCAACGCCGTACAGTAAGGCCCCGACAGCGACGAAGTAGTGTTCTCGCCCCCAGCGGTCGGTGAGCGTGCCGACGACCCCTTGCATAAGCGCCTTTGCAAGTTTGCCACCGGCCAGGATCCAGCCGATCGCAAACGCGGAGATCCCGAACGTCGTCCGCGCGTAGATCGGGAGAAAGATGATCACCGCCATTTTGCCGAAGCTAAAGGCGAATCGGAAGCCGACCAGCGCCCGCAACATCGGGAGCCCGACCAGTGCACGGAACGTTTCGGGACCGCTTGCCTCGTCGGGGTCTGTCCGGCCGCCGGGGTTATCACGGAGTGCGACCCAGACGAGTACGAACGAACCTAACGTGATCGCCGTGAGGACGAGATACGGGATGGTAAAGCCGTACGTGTAGAAGAGGTATCCACCGACCAAGTCGCCCGTCATCGATGAAATCGCTGCGACCTGATTGTACGACCCGAGCCAGCGGCCCTGCTCAGCGTCGGGACTGATCTCTCCGATAATTGTTGCGCCGGTGATCCACAGGAGGCTCGCACCGAGCCCCTGGAGCATTCGGATCAGGATGACGTGGACGGCGTTGCTCACGAACAAGAATCCGACAAAGACGGCGACATTGATCAGGAAGCCGACGAGCAACCAGCGCTTGGCGTTGCCGGTATCCACCTTGCGCCCGAGCGGCAGGATAATGAGTAACTGGGCCAGGGCAAACGACGTCCCGAACAGCCCCTCGACGACCCCGGTGGTTTCGAAGAGGTCAGCGTACAACGCAAGGGCGATCAGGATGGTCGAGTAGGCCTGGCTCCGGGCGAAGGCGGTCCCAGCCAGTGCGCCGAACTCCCGATCTTTCAGAAGCCCAAGAGAGGTAACTCGACTCACGAGGTTCGACAGTTACTTCGAAGAACGGTACCGCGTCGCAAAAGCGTTTGTCGTTCGGCAATCTCGGGAAGGGGTGAGACCCGCTATGGCTGAGCTTTGAAGCAGTATAAGCCACGGAGTAGCGTTCGTCGCGCGTGTACAGCAGCCTACAGACGAGGCTGTGGCGTACCTATGACAGTGAACGCATAGTTGTTCGCTCTGGTCGGATTCACCATTCAAAGAGCTTGAGCGTTGTTCACTTCGTTCAACTGGTCGTTCACCCCGCTCACAGAATTGCCATCGAGCAGAATCGGTGAGATGGATACAACGGCCATTTCATTCAGCGTCGGACGAGCGGGAACTGTTGTTCCGTGCCGATAGCACGACGCTCCGGGCACTCGCTCGGACGGAGTGATTCGTCGACCCATGGATGAACCGTCGCAGCCGACCTGTGGTCGGTGCCCCCATGATCGTGAGGCCGTAATACTGTGACTGGTCGATGATTGCCTCGGCAACATCCTCAGCTTCAAGCACCCACGTGGATGTGGTTTCCGGGCAGGCAATACGGTGAGCGGCTTCCTCGACGAGGGTGGCAGCTTGGGTTCGCCGCTGTTCTGACGCATCTTCCTCGATGATATGGAGGATATCAATCCACGCATCGCAGTCGGCGGCGATCGATTGAGCGAGGTCGGCAGCCAATCCCGAATGCGGGCCGCCAGCAATCGGGAGGAGCATCGACGCGACCTGTTCATAGCCGGCTTGCCCGTTCACGACGACGACATCGCAGTCTGCCTGGGCCGCAATTCGTTCGGTAATGCTCTTTCGGAGCCGACCGCCGGGCTCGCTTGGAAGAACGAGGGTATCGATCTCACGTGTTTTGACCGTTCGGAGCACGCCTGTAACTATGTCACGGGTGTAGAGGAAACCGCCATCTAGGTGTGCCGTTGCGTCGGCGGTTTGCTCAAGGGCCCAATCAAGGAGTGCGCTGTCGTCGTCATCGATGACGTTATGGCCGACTGTCTTCGGTGTCTGCTCGGGGACTGAGATTGGAGTAATCACGGAAAGCGCTGTGTTTGCCGCTCTTGCGAGTGTCGTTGCGACCTTGATTTGGTCGGTAACCGCTGGTACCGCTGGAGTAAGAAGTGGAACGAGGGCGTGGTTCCCGTCGAAGTGGCCCGCCAGACGCGGCGTCTTGTGGGGAGTATCTTGAGCAGTTCCCAACAAGCCATTCCCCAACGACGCGAAGCTCATACTTGCATTGACACGCCCCGTTTACAAATAACTAAGGTGATATTGGGAATCGATGTTCGGGTGACATTGGAGGTAATTACGCAAACCGAAACTTCCGAACACGCTATGAGCAGAAATAACCGTCCACCGTGACCATAATTGGGTCAGCGAAAAAATTGATCCTGTGAATAAATTGGGTTCGCTCCTCGGTTACACTCCGCGCCGATACTTCGTGGTGAGTATCAGGTAGTACTGTAGGGAAAACGTCGAGTGCGCTCCCGAGTCGAGGTCGTACACCATTGGGTTCGTACTGTAGTGTAGTACCCTAATTCAAAACATTGGGACAACGTATACCTGAGGGCCTGCAACTGTGTCGCTGTAAGGATAGATGATGACGGCGCTGTATCTCGCCTCTACTCCGCTCCCTTCTGTCGCTCCGTTGAGGATGGGGCTTAGCGCCTATACCAAGCTAATCGGCAAAGAACAGTACAACTCTGTTCGGCCTACGTTAACCTCATTCCTCGGAATGTCTCACCACATATACGTTGAATCTGCTAACAGGGTGAGCTACCCTCCTCAGTCCAGTTCGAGGCGGTGAGTACACTCTATCGATATCTCGTTGGAAGGATTACTGGGTCGTGCTTTGTCCAAGACCGTCCGTGACGGCACTTATCCAACTTGCTGTTTCGCTGGTTCCGGAGCCCACCACGCTAGCGTGACACCCAAGACAGCGAGGCCGCCAGCCACGAGGAACGCGGTGTCGAAGCCAGCGATGTCGACGACGGCACCGCCAGCGATGGGAGCGATGAACGCTCCAGCGAGCCCGACGCTGGTCTGGAACGCCACTGCTGTTGCGGCCACCCGTGGATCGACTAATTCCCGGACGTAGGTGAACGAGAGTCCGAGCGTGAGCTGAATCGCGAAACCAGCGACGAGCAACATCGTGATGAGTACGGTGACCGATTGAAGGTAAGTGAACCCTGCAACGAGTGGTGCTGCAATGAAGAAGGAGCCAAACACGATCGGTTGCCGTCGACCACTGAACAGTCTATCGGAGAGCGGGCCACTGCTCACCCGTGCGAGGATGCCGATAGCGGGGAATACCGCAACGAGCACCCCGCTAAGTCCTAACGAGAGTCCGACTTCTTGAGTGAGATACGAGGCGCCCCAGCTGTTAACGAACAGATACAACGAGTACCCAAGAAAGCCGAGTCCGCCGACAAGCCACACGTTCTTGTTGCGAAGCACATCGCGGAACTCAGCCAGCGTTGGCGTGTCACCGCTACTGTGTCCGAGACCGCGGCTCGTCGGCCAAAACAGGACTAAACCGACCAGAGCAATCCCATTGAACGCCAGAAAGATTGCGGGCCAGCCAAACCACGCCGCGACGAGTGGACCCATTCCCTGTCCGAGAGCGAATCCGACCGGACCACTGGCGGTGAACACGCCGACAGCAGTCGCTCGTCGAGATGGTTCGACTGATCGGCTCACAATGTCGATCCCCGCATTCCAGACGACGACGTACGCGACGCCACCAACGGCTCGTGAGGCGATAACTGCCCGATAGTCACCGTTCCGGCCAGCCATCCATCCCCATACCCCAGCGAGGAACAGTATGATGACGGCGAAGGCCATCGCGTTCCGAGTGTTCGTCCGGTCAAGGACAGCGCCGGCCGGAAGGCTCGTAATCACTGCCGTACCGAACATAACTCCGACAAGGAACCCTGCGACTGTCGGACCGATCTGCAGTGAGTCACGAATGAGTGGAGTGACACTTGCTGGGACGATTTCGTAGGCGGCCAGTCCAGTTGAGATGAGACTCGCGCCAGCGACGAGTCCCCACGTCGACTGGCTCCTCTGGGGCGATTCATCGATATCGGTGTCTTCGGATTGGGTACCGGTCGTTCGGGTAGGCATTACTCGATGGGTCGGCGGGAGATGGGACGCGGAAGTTGGGAAGAAACGGTTGCCCGTGATGATTCCCGAGGTCGCGTCTCCACATTATGCCTCGCTCCTATTGCGCTTAGAGGTTCAATAACAAACCTCTTTGACCTTGGCTGGTTTGATAGGTAACTAGCAATGTGTATGACTCTCAACCTAGTACTACAGCGGCGTTCGGAGCAACCCCGCGTCGGTCTGTATTGTCGCTGGTTCTCGGGTAGCGAATAATGGTGTCGTCTCCGGCGGTCCTTGATTCGTCCTGTGTCTTGCTTGTCGGGACGAGCGAGTGGCTCACGCAATTCGAAACAACGCTCGACACACGGACTGATGCGACTGTACAGCGGGTTGAGACCACATCAGAGGCGCTTGAGGTTTTCCGGACGGGGTCTACGGACTGTCTCATTACCGAGTACGCGCTTGCGGAGACAACCGGACTCGACCTGCTCACGGAGATCCGCACAGACACTACTACATTTCCGGTTATAATGGGTTCTGCGTCCGGAAGTGAAGCTATCGCCAGCGAGGCTATCGGTGCCGGTGTGACTGATTACGTCGCACTAACTGATTCGGCTGACCAGATGGTAGAGGACTTGTTGGCTCGAACCGAACGGGGAGTTCGCTCCGCACAACGGGCGGCCACACAGCGAGAGCACGCCAGACAGTTCGATGCGATCTTCAGCGATTCACGCACCGCGACATGGGTACTCGACCCGGATGGCTCGCTCACCCGTATGAATCAGACTGCACGAGAGATGATCGATGACGATATTGATACAGTCATCGGCGAGCCCTTCTGGACGCTGCCGTGGTGGGCACAAACAGACGAGACGAATACGGAAGTCCAGCAGATCGTAGAGAATGCACTCGACGGGGCGTTCGGGAATGCTGTTGTTCCACAGCCGCCGCATCTCGAGGACCCGCGCGTCATCGACCTCTCCGTGCGCCCTGTGGAGAGCGAACGCGGCGATCTCATCTCGATCGTCGTCGAGGGCGTTGATATAACTGAACGGGTGGAGCTCGAACGAGATCTCCGGCAATCCGAGAAACTCCATCGCGTCACGCTCAACAACATGACCGATACTATTCTCATCACGGACGAAGATGGTGAGTACACCTACGTCTGCCCCAACGTCCACTTTATTTTCGGCTACACGGTTGAGGAGATCCGAAACCTGGGGACAATCGACGAACTCCTCGGTGAGGATCTCTTCGACCGTGAGGAGCTCGCCGCAAACGGCGTCCTCAAGAATATCGAGACGACGGCAACCGACAAAGCCGGGCGTGAGCACACGCTCTTGGTCAACGTTCGCGAAGTCTCGATTCAGGGTGGAACCCTCCTCTTTAGCTGCCGGGATATTACGAAACGGAAGCAACGCGAGGAGGCGCTCGCAACGCTCCACGAGACCGCCCGTGATTTCCTCTACGCTGAAACACACCAAGAAATTGCCCAACACGTCGTCGACGATACACCTGGTGTGCTCGACCTCGATACGAGTGCCGTCTATCTCTTTGATGCTGATGCCAACGTTCTGAAACCCGCCGCATACTCGGCGGCAATGCGGGAATTAAACGGGCCGCTTCCGACCGTACCCACCGACGGTGAAACCCTTCCGAGCTACAGTTTCGTTGAAGACGAGGCACTGTTTTTCGATGACGTCCACGAGGCGGACCGACTCGGAAACAGGGCGACTGATCTCCGGAGTATGTCCTACATTCCACTCGGCAAGCATGGCGTGTTCGTCGCGGGGTCAGATCGAGTCGGTGTCTTCGACGATGTCACTCGAGAACTGACCGATCTCCTTGCTGCGACAGCTGAGGCGGCTCTCGACCGTGTCTCCCGAGAGTCACAACTCCGCAAACAGGACCGCACACTTCAACAACAGAACGAGCAACTCACTGCGCTGAATCGGACCAACGAGACGATCCGAGAGATCGACCAAGCACTCGTTCAGGCCGAAACACGAGAAGAGATCGATCATACTGTCTGTGAATTGTTGGCTGCCGACGATCGGTTCAAGTTCGCCTGGATCGGGACGGTCGACTCCGCGACCGACACCGTCACTCCACGAGCGTGGGCGGGACGCGAACAAGGGTATCTGGATAGCCACACCTTTGCGGTCGCTGCGTCAGGAGTCGATCCAGCGGGACAAACCGCGGCGACTGGTGAGGTGACGATGGTGACGAACGTCGCTGCTGAGCTTCGAGAGGAGCCGTGGCGAAAGGATGCCCTCACTCGCGATTTCCTCTCAGTGTTGAGTATTCCGCTCGTATACAACGACCTCACACACGGTGTGTTGACGGTCTATGCAACAACCCAGGATGCGTTCGACGAGACGGCGACAGCCGTTCTGGCCGAACTCGGTGAAACCATCGCGTCCGCGCTCAGTGCGATCGAGCGAAAGAATGCACTGCTCACGACGTCTGTGACCCGCGTCGAATTTGCCATTGACGACCCGACGTTCGTTCTCTCACGATTGGCGCAGGATGCAGGATGTACACTCTCGTACCAGGGTGGCGTCCAGCAATCCACGGAGGGAAGTCACGTGTTCGTCACTGTCGAAGACGCATCGCTGAATGAGGTCGCCGAAGCAGCATCACAGATAGTGGCAATCGATGACGTGCAACAGATCAGTACAGACGGCGAAGGTGGTGTCCTACGATTACGACTCACACAGCCGTTTCTCGCCTTAGAACTTGCCGATCACGGCGCTGTCTTCCGGGAGGCGACTGCAGATCCAGATAGCACCACACTCGTCATCGATATCCCGGATAGCATCGAAGTGAGAGCGATTACACGACTCGTCCGCGAGATGTTCGCTGATGTCGAACTCCGATCGAAGCAGACACTCGACCAAGCGATGGAACACGATCTCTACTCGGAGTTCCTTGACAAGCTCACAGAGCGCCAACTCGAAGTGATCCAGACGGCGTACTACAGTGGATTCTTCGAATCGCCACGAGAGAGTACAGGAGAGGATGTTGCGGAAACACTTGGTATCTCTCCGCCTGCGTTCTATAAGCACGCCCGGACTGTCCAGCGCAAACTGTTTGCGACACTCTTCGACGAGAACAATCTCGCTGTCGCTCCTTCTGTTGAAGGGGTTAAATAACATACCCCTACTCTGAACTAGAGTTAGTTAACTAACTGCCGAATATTCCCTTATACACATATTATACCTTTATCGAGTGCCCTGCCGGCACTCGTGACCTCACTATGAGAGATGTCGATCAAGAGCCGGATGAAGAAACTCCCTACGAGTGCTTCGAGTGTGGTAACATCATTATCGCAGAAAACAATCCAGATCGTTGTCCGAACTGTGGCGGACCGATGCGGAACCGGCGTATGCCGCTTGAATGACTATGGCGTCCGAATCCACTCCCAACCCCGACGAGATGGAAAATTCGACAGTCGAATCTACCGAACCGGAATCGGCGCTCGAAACGGCGCGCCGGCAGCTCCATCATGCTGCTAGCCATCTCGATATCGACCAGAACATCGTCGAACGGCTGAAATACCCAAAGAAGGTCCACGAAGTCACCGTTCCCATCGAACGCGATGACGGTACCGTTGAGGTCTTCACCGGGTACCGTGCCCAGCACGACAGCGTCAGAGGGCCATACAAGGGCGGGCTCCGGTATCACCCCGAGGTGACGCGGGACGAGTGTGTCGGACTCGGGATGTGGATGACGTGGAAGTGTGCCGTCATGGATCTCCCGTTCGGGGGAGCCAAGGGCGGCATCGCGGTCAACCCAAAGGAGTTGAGCTCGGGGGAAAAAGAGCGGCTCACCCGTCGGTTTGCCCAAGAAATTCGTGACGTCATCGGACCGAATCGCGATATTCTCGCACCCGATATGGGGACGGATCCACAGACGATGGCGTGGCTGATGGACGCCTACTCGATGCAGGAGGGCGAAACGACGCCGGGCGTCGTTACCGGGAAGCCACCAGTAATTGGCGGGAGTGAAGGTCGCGAGGAAGCGCCCGGACGGAGCGTCGCGATTATCACCAAGCAGGCCTGCGAATATTATGAGAGCGATCTCGCGGGAACGACGGTCGCAATCCAGGGGTACGGTAGTGTCGGTGCGAATGCGGCTCGCCTCCTTGATGAGTGGGGGGCAACGATCGTCGCAATCAGCGACGTGAACGGCGCAATGTACGACCCAGAGGGGATCGATACGGCCGCAGTTCCATCACACGACGAGGAGCCGGAAGCCGTCACGAAATACGCGGACGACGTTATCTCAAACGACGAGTTGCTCACGCTCGACGTCGACGTACTCATCCCTGCCGCTCTCGGCAACGTGATCACCGAAGCGAATGCAGATGCGATTGCCGCTGACCTCGTCGTCGAAGGCGCGAACGGGCCCACCACCTCGACGGCGAGTGCGATTCTCGCAGAGCGAGACATTGCAGTCATTCCCGACATTCTCGCCAACGCTGGCGGTGTCACGGTCAGCTACTTCGAGTGGCTCCAGGATATCAACCGCCGGTCGTGGTCGCTCGAACGGGTGAATGACGAGCTCGAAACCGAGATGCAGGCTGCCTGGGAAGCTGTTCGGACGGAATTCGAGCAGCGAGACGTCACCTGGCGTGATGCGGCCTACATCGTGGCACTCTCACGGATCGCTGAAGCCCACGAGGCGCGGGGGCTCTGGCCGTAGGCAGATGGACTACCGACCATTCAGACGGATCCGACAGCCAACCACCCCGTTTGAGAGAGGGTTTTTTCGACTGTATCAGCTTGTTACTCCTGGAGCCATCCTCAGTACTATCTGCTTTCTTGGATACGTCGTTATCGGCTTCAGTTTATCATTCGTTGGGGTGTATGAACCAGCGTACTCCGTGATGGGGTTTACTGACCCGTTCTTTACGAGTCTGTCATTTCTGACAGGGCTCTTCATCTGTGCGATGTCGGGCACGCTCGCGGTGCTCACGTTCCTGCTTGGCCCCAACGATACGAAGGCTAATTTCGTTGTTACCATGAGTTTGATCGCGTTTGGGTTTGGGGCTGCTACGATGCGAGTCACATTTGAGCCCGTTCGAGCCTGTCTCGTGGGGATAATAAGCAGCCTCCTGTAGGAAAAGCGATATCATTTTGTTGGATATGAAAGTCAGAGTGGTTACTATATTTAATCTCGAAAACTGCTCAAGTAGATCCCGACGCTGGGTCGGCTACCGCTGACTGATCAGTTCACCGACAGGATACTGATCCGTCCACGGCCGGACTCGTTCGAGCGCTGCAGCGACGCTCAAAATATCGGCCTCAGCGAATCGCTGACCAACGATCTGCAATCCGATAGGGAGACCGTCGTCGGTAAACCCAGCAGGAACTGACGCCACAGGGTGGCCAGTCATATTGAACACCCACGTCAACATCACGTCTGTCGGGACGCCCATCACCGACTGGCCGCCGATTTCGGTTGGATAGCCATCGGTGAGATGCTTGCTGTACGGTGGGACGGTAAGGGTGGGCGTCACGAGAACGTCGTAGCCGGTCAGCGCGTCCTGGATGCCATCGTACGCAGCAGTTCGGGGCACGTTCTGTAATCGGTCGTCGGCAGCGTCGGTCTCCGTTCCCAATGCAATCGTCGACCGAACCGTATCTTCGACGTCTGCCGTCTCGAAGTCGATGTCGTACTGGTCTGCGAGTTGTTGGGCGAATGCGCTGAAGAAGGCACCAACCTGCGTGACGTACGCCATCGATAGTTCTTCGTACGACGGGAGCGAAACGTCCACGGTATCGACTGTCGCACCGGCGGCCGCCAGATCAGCGACGGCGGTATCAACCGCCTCACGCACCGTCGATGCAACCGGCTGTAAATCCAGGTTCGGGCTGTACGCAACCGATAGCTCAGCAGTCGGCCGGTCGGTGGCCTCGACGTACTTCGTCTCTGGCCGGGGCACACTGAACGGGTCTCGTTCGTCCTGACCTGCAAGAACATCAAGCAGAAGGGCTGTGTCCTCAGCTGTTCGTGCCATCGGCCCACCCACGAAAAACGGAGAGTGGGTGCTGAATCCGTCGAATGGAACGCGTTCGGGAACGAGTCCGAATGTCGGTTTTAGCCCGATGACGTTACAGCAGGAGGCCGGAACCCGGAGCGAGCCACCGATGTCTGACCCGGTGGCGAGCGGTACTGCACCCGCTGCGAGCGCCGCTGCCGAACCACCGGACGAGCCGCCAGCAGACTGGTTATGGTCAAACGGGGTTGGGGTCGATCCAACGAGTCGGTTCTCCGTCTTGATGGTGTGGCCGAGCGCCGGCGTGTTGGTCGTGCCGACGATGACGGCACCGGCAGCCTCCAGTCGTTCGACCGTGATGGAATCCTCGTCGGCCATGTTATTCTCCAGCGGAGCGAGTCCCATCGTGTTCCGGACGCCCGCCTTCCGATTCCGGAGATCCTTGATTGCGACTGGCACCCCGTGGAGCGGGCCGAGATCTTCTCCACGCGCAGCTGCTGCATCAGCCTTGCGAGCGCTCTCGCGTGCCGATTCCTCGATAACCGTGACGAACGCGTTCAACTCGTCGATTGCTTCGATACGATCTAATATTGACTCGAGGAGAGTAAGCACGGACAGGCGTCCAGTACGAATCTCCGACGCGAGTTCGCGTGCCGATCGCTTCGTAAATTCGGCCATGATTGGTGGACGTGTAGAACCAGGGGTTTTTCGCACCATTGCTTTATGAAAGAGGACTCTCTTTGACCGCTCATGCCGACCGACGACTTCAGTGGGTTCCGCCGGCGCTACGACAACGCCCTCCAGCGCCTGTCCGAGGCGGACATCCACCCCGACGACCACGACGCCATCCGCTCGTGGCTCCGCGCCCGTGACGGCGACCTCGCCGTCTCCTCGCTCGGCCAGTACGCCAACCGGCTCCGTCGCCTCGCCGAGTGGTCCGACGTTCCGCTCGTCGAGCTCGACCTCGACGACGTCCAGGAGCTGTTCTTTCGCGTCCGTCGCGACGACTCCATCGGCCGCGGCGGCCAGCCCAGCGACGCCACCGTCTACAACTACCAGGCCGCGCTGTCGACCTGGGCGACCGACCGCGGCGAGGACTGGGTCAAGGACTTCGACCCCGACAAGCCCGACGACCAGGAACACACCGTCGACGAGGCGGACATGCTCTCGCAGGACGACGTCGGCGACCTCGTCGAGGCCGCGCGGCGGCCGCGCAACCAGGCGCTCGTCGAGTTCCTCGCCGACACCGGCGCCCGGCTCACCCTCGCCGGGTCGCTCCGGGTCAAGGACGTCGACCTCGAAGGCGAGCGGGCGACCTACACGCCGAACCGCAACGCGATCGGTCTGAAGGGCGCAACCATCCAGCCCTACCCCATCATCGACGCGAAGGCGTCGCTGCGGGTGTACCTGAACCACTCCCATCCCAGGCCCGACGAGCCCGAGGCGGCGCTGTTCCACACCTTCGACGAGTGCGGCCCCGTCGCCGAGGAGGACGGGGCGCTCTCGCCGTCGCGCTTCAAAAGCATCCTGACGACGCTCGCCGACCGCGCGGAGGTCGACAAACCTGTCAACCCCCACAACTTCAGGCACTCGGCGGTCACCCGGATGTGGCGCGAAGGGTACGATAAACAGGAGATCCAGCACCGCGTCCAGTGGTCGCTCGACACGGACATGTGGCAGCGGTACGTCCACGTCACGGCCGAGCAGATGAACGAGGAGATCTTCGCCGGCGCCGGGCTCGTCGACGACGACGAGAGCCTCTCGCGGGAACGGAAGCGCTGCGGGAACTGCCGTGAGCCCGTCTCCCCGTCCGCCCGCTGGTGTCCGAACTGCGGCGAGGCGGTCACGAAAGAGGCGCGCGAGCGCCAGCAGGCCGGTCGCCAGTCCATGATGTCGGGTATCGAAACCGTCCGCGCCGGCCAGCGTGTCTCCCTCCGCACGCAGGGCGTCGGCATCCTCGACGTGGACCCGAGCCGCCTGGGTCACGCCGAATCCCCTCCCTCGTCGGACCCGGTCGACTCGTCGTCATCGTCCTCGTCGATCGAGTCGAGGAACGACTGAAAGACCCAGGCGTCCGGGGCGTCGCTGTTGGCCTCGCGCTCGATGAGGTCGCGGTGGTCGCGGATCCACTGGTCGATATCCGTCTCGCCCGGCACGAACTCGCGGACTCTCTGTTCGGTCTGGCTCATGCAGTATCGGCCTCCTGTCGGCGTTCGCGAGCAGCGGCCTGCAGCGTCCCTCGGGCCCGCAGGTCAGCGTCCGGCGCCGTCACGGCCTCGAAGGCGTCGCGACGGCGCCACCGCTCGGCCAGCTCCTCGGAGATCAGCCCGACGCCCTCGCAGAGGGCGCACAGGTTGTCCCCGTGCATACAGTGTCCCTGCGCGTGACACAGATCGTCGATGCACTCGACGTGCTCTCCGTTACCCCCGCAGCGGATGCAGTCGAGCCACTCGACGTCGTAGTACGGCGCCGGGTCGACGATGGGCTCAATCATCGCCCATCACCGTCCGAACCGTCTCGCGAATCGGTCCATCCCCCTGGATGTCGGTCGTGCCCTCGGGCCACCGCCACACGAGCTCCTTCCCGCCGTCGGTCTCGATCACGATCATGAGTCCCTCGCTGGTGAGCTGGTCGTAGGCGTACAGCAGCGGGGAGAACCCCGGCCCCAAGTCGTGGCGGTACCGACCGACCTTCGCGTAGGCCATGACCAGCTTGTGTCGCCGGCGCCGGACTCTCCAGCTCCGGTAGGCGTCACGAAGACGGTCAATCATCGGTCATCACCCGCCTCGACGATTTTCGCTGCTGCCTCTGCAGAGTAATGGTCCGGAACACTCCCCTCGCGGAGGAACGTCTCGCAGCCGGTACAGCGGCCACTCTGGTGAACGCTGGCGACGAGCCGCTCGCACCGGTCACAGAACCGATACCCGGTGGGGTTCTCGTCGTTGCAGACGATTGCGTTCGGGTGCTCGCGGTGGCCCTTGCAGATGTGACGATACCCCATCGTTCCCAGGATGTCCGTGCGGATGTGCTGTTCATCCCCGGCGACCGGGACGTTACAGAAGACACACCGCGAACCGTCGAGTTCCTGGAGCGCCCGGATGTTACCCCCACAGTACGGGCACTCGGTGTCGTCGGCGAGCGCGACATCCTCGATGAACTCCCGGTCATCGCGAAGGTCGTGGGACCCGGTGACTTCGAGGTCGAAGCACCCCCGTGGACAGGAGAGGTCGACCGTCTCAGTCATCGCCCTGAACACCTCGCGAGTGCGTTTTCGGCCCGCTCGCGTCGATGACCCAGGCGTACCGGCTGATGTGGAACAGGACGGTCCGCAGCGGATCCTCCTCCATCCCGAGGTCCTCGGCGACGGCGCCGAGGTAGCAGTTCTTACCTCGCTCGTCGAGCGCGGCGTGGACGTCGTCGACGGTTACGTCGTCGGGGAGGCGCTTGGCGACCTCCGCGTCGGCGTCGATATCGTCGGTGTCGGGGCCGACCAGCTCCCGCTGCTCGGGCTCGTGGTCGAGAGCGACCGGCTCGTCGGGGTGGCCGTCGGCGGTGTTGTGGCCGTTGAGTCCGTCCTTGTCGAACGGACCCTCGCCGCAGACGCCGCACCACAGGCCGTCCTCGAGCTCGTCGACGGGATCGCCGACGCGATGGTCGTCGTCAGCTGGGACGAGGTCGCCCTCGGCAGGGTTGGCCGCGCTCGCGATGGGGTCGCCGGCGTGGCCCGCGCCGTCGTGGTGGTCCTCAACCTCGCCGGCGGTCGCGAAGCCGCCCTCGCCGCAGACGCCGCACCACAGCCCGTCCTCGTCGTCTTCGGTACCGTCCGAGTCCGGGTCCTCGTCGCCGGCGCCGTCGACGGGCTCCAGGCGGACGGAGTCGCCGTCGGGGATCGCCCGGATCCGGTCCTCCACGTCGACGCCGATCTCGCGCCGGCCGGGGTCACCCAACTGGACCTGGCTACGGCCGACGGCGTAGTCCGGCCCCTCCGCGTCGGTCCCGGGGACCAGGTCGGCGCCGTGGGGCCGGTCGACGACCGTCACGCGGTCCGTGTCGAAGTGGTCGGCGACGTCGCCGTTGAGCGTGATCCCGTAGGACTTGACCGTGACCCATCCGAGTTCGTTGGTCGCTCCGTCTCCGTCGTCGCCATCGGACCCCCCCGTTTCCGGTGCGGGTTCGTCGTTGGCATCGGCCTCGTCAGCGTTCTCCTCGCCGTCGTCGGGCTCGTCCGGCTCGTCGTCGACGAGGTCCTCGAACTCCGGGAGGACCTCCTCGTCGCGCCCGCCCGAGTCGGTGTCGGCGTCGCCGTCGTCGAGGTCGCTCGCGTCCTCGACGTTGCTGAGGAACTCCTCGCCGGGGTCGGTCTGGAGATCGTCGACGGACTCGGCCACGTCCTCGTCGGTCGCCGGCCCGTCGTCGGCCTCGGTTTCGTCGTCGGCGTCGGCGATATCGGCGCCGACCGGCGCGGTGATCGAGAGCCTCGCGCGGACGTGGTCGCCGTCGAGGGTCGTCACGACCTCGCGGGCGTCCTCCACGTCGACGCCGTGGTCCTCCAGAAGGGCGACCACGTCGGCGGCCGTCATCATGCCCTCGTCGAGCGAGGACATCAGGCGTCACCTCCCTGGCGTTCAGTATCCGTGCTCTCGTTACCGCTGGTTTCGCCACCGTCGGCCGCGAGATAATCGTCGAGCGTCAGCTCGTCGGCCGGCCGACGCTCGCCGCTGTTCTCCTCAGCGGTCTTCTCGCGGTGGCAGAACTTGCACAGCGTCTGAAGGTTGCTCTCGTCGAACGGGTGACCGCCCTCGGAGACAGGCGTGATGTGGTCGACGTGGAAGCCACCGTTCACCGACTCGACGCCGTAGATCTCGCGGAGGTTGTCCCGAGTCTCCGAGTAACCGTCGTACTCGTCCTGAGCGTCGTACGGGTTCTTTTCGTCGATCAGGTCCCGAGCCCGCCAGTAGGCTTCTCTCCACCGTTCTTTCGAGAGGCCGCACATCTGGCAGGTGTAGTCGTCTCGCTCCAGAATCTGCTCGCGGATCACGTCCCAGACGAACATCTTCTGAACCGCGCGGGCGATGCGCTTGCATCGCTTGGAACAGTAGTTCCAGCGGCCGTCGACGACCGGCTCCTTGCAGACACGGCAGCGGTCACGACGCTCCTGCGGGAACAGCGTGTCCATCGACTTCCGGAGGTTGCTCCGGTCGGTCATCTCCCAAACCTTCTCGGGGTCGACATCGTCCTCAGGCATCGCGACCACCCCGAACGTTCTCGTGAAATTTCTCCCAGTACTCGTCTTTCAGGTCCTCAGGGATCTCTTTGCCGTGCTCTTGGAAGACGCCGACATATCTGCCAACGTCGGCGTCCTCGGGGAGTTCGTACAGGTCGGCCGCGAACTCGGAGAGTTGGGCCGTGACGATCTCCCCATCGTCGTTCCGGCGGACGTTGAGGAAATCGATATCCGCGAGCCCCTCCAGAGACTCCCGAACCGGATGGTCCAACTCGTCGCCCAGCTCCTGCTCGACCTCCGAGACGGTGATCCACTTCCCTCGCTCATCGAAGAAGCCGAGCATCCCGTCGCACTCAGTATCGTCCTCGACAGTACCGCCGTCGGTGGCGACGCGCCGCCCGGGCGACAGCCCGAGATCCTCGGGCCCGTGCTCGGTACGCAGATGAGCCGCATACTTGTAGTAGTCCTCGCCCCGGGTCGCACCGCAGTGGGGGATCGGACACGCGACCATCTGGAGCCACTCGCCCTCGTGACCATCACTGTCCACGGTGACGAGGTAGTCCTCGCGTCGGTCGGTGGTGGACGCCATCGTCACCGCACCTCCGTCACGTCGAGGACGGCCACGTCGGTCACGATCGCCGCGTCGCTGCGGACGGCCGCGGCGGTCCCGGCGTCGGTCCGGCGGACTTCGACATCGTCCCGCGGGCACATGATGACCTCGTCGACGGCGTCGATGCACACCGGCCCGGCGTCGCCCGCGACCGGCCGCGTTGCCCCCTCGCTCTCGTCGAGGTAGCTGTCGATGGCCTCCTTGACGTGGTCGCGAACGTTCTCCTCAGACATCCGACTCACCTCCGTCGGCGTCGACCAGCTCCGCCAGCGGCCGGCAGTCGTGGTCGTCCAGGTCGGCAAGCTCGTCGAACACGCGCAGACAGATGTCGCATTTGTGCGGGGCCTCGTCGGTCGCGAACGCCCCGTCCTGGGGGCCCTGCGCGCCGGCGCCCGCTGCGGTCGGGCTGTGGCCGCCGTCGGTCGCGACCGGCGTGGCGCCGGCGGGGTTGTCCTCGCAGGGCGTGAACCACCTGAGCGTCTCGTAGGCGCGGCGCCGGCGCTGCGGATGCGGCGGGATGTTCGCCGAGTACATGTTCTCCTCGTCGCGACAGCGGTCGCCGACGCCGGCGTCGCACTCGGGACAGGCGACGCCGACCGCGGGCTCGCGCCCGTCGACGACGAGCTCGCAGTTGACGCACACGGTGATCGTCGCGTCGTCGTCGGTGATGCGGGCCCACTGGTGGGCGTCGTCGACGATCTCCGGGTCGCTCGTGCTCGCGTGGATGTTGCAGACGGGGTCGTCGTTGCTCAGGTAGGCGTTGTTCGAGCAGGGCTTGCCCGCCCCGGTGAGCGCGAGGCAGTCGGCGTCGACGGCGGCGCCGTGGACGACCGCATGGTACGACCACTTGATCGGCTTCGGGAGATCCTCGCCGCCGTCGGTCGCGACGGCGCGCTCGATGTCCACGTCGTGCATCTCCTTCTGCTCGTGGTCCTCGGCCCACTCGGCGACCTTCCCGAGGTCCGGGTCGGTGTAGGTGTCGTGGCAGTCGCCACAGGTGGCTCGGTGGACCGTCATCGGTCGCCCTCCGGCAGCAGGTCGGTCTCTGCGGGCGTCGCGACCATCGGGGCGTTCCCGAGGATGTCCGTCACCTGGCGCCGCGAGGAGTGCTCGACGAACGTCGGGTCCTTGCCCTGCTTCTTGTCGAGCTCGGAGTAGCCGGCGACCACGTACCGGTCGGCGTCGGAGTCCCAGCGGATGGCCGTCGCACCGATGTTGGTCCACGTCACGACGGCGAGCTCGCCGTCGGCGTGCTTGGCCGCGCGCAGGTAGTCGTTCGCGTCGGCGGTCCGCGGCGGTGCCTCGCCGTTGACCTCCGCGAGGACCCGCCGGACGGTCGGCCGCTCGTCGGGCTTGGCGTCTTCGAGGACGGCGATGGCGGCCTCGCTGGCGCGCTCGCCGATGGGCAGCGGCAGGCGGTCGAGATCCCAGTCGATGTCCTCCTGGACGCGGTCGGGGTTGACCGTCATCGGTCGCCCCCCTCGTCGCGTTCGGGAACCGGCATGATGACACCCCTCTCCGCGTCTTGGTTGAAGTTCGCAAGGTACCAGCGCTGAGTCTCAATCAGGTTGGTGAACGTGAGGTCACCAGGGCCCTGATAGGTAAATCGTAGACCTGGACCGCACGGCTCGATGGATTTGATGAACGACTGTTTCTCCATGCGATCCCGGACTTGTTCCCGCGAGGACGGCTCCGAAATGGTCTGTCCACTGTCGGTCATCGCGACCGGCCCGTCACCGTCGCGGTCCTGGATGACGTCGACGACGACCTCGGCGAACTCCTCGGGGAGGACCAGCCAGGACTGGGCACCGTCGTAGTCGACGACGACCTGGCGGATGGTCGCCCCGCTGCGCGAGATCCTGCGCTCGTGGACCTCGTAGGGACCCGCGGTCAGCTGGTAGTCGTACTCGTCTTCGAGGAGGACGCGCTCGATGGCGTCGGCCAGGGCGTCGAGATCGTGGGCGGGCTGTCCGTCGTCGGCGTCGGTCGTCATCGGTTGCCTCCCGTGACCTCGACGCCGGTCGCGAGCAGTTCCATCGCGGCCTCGGTCGCCGGCGTCGCATGGACCTCCTGGTCGTCGCCGATGTCGACGATGTCCAGCTGGTCGAGCTTTGGCACGTGCGTCTGGTACAGCGAGACGTACACGCGCTTGCGCTGCTGGTCGGTCAGGTTGGCGATCGTGCAGTCGTACTCCTCGCAAGCGACCGTCTCGGCCAGGTCAACCATGTCGACCGCGTCGAGCTGGTTAACCCAGCGGATAGCGAGCCGCCGGCGGTCGCTGCGGAGCGCCTCGAACAGGTCGCCGGGGGGCACGTCCGCCGTCACGGGGTCGGCCTCGGGCTCAGGGTCGTCGGTCTCGTCGGCGTCGGCACCGAACAGGTCGAGCCCGAACATCAGTCCCCACCCCGGTTGCGGTCGAGCTCGTCACCGTACTGGTCCAGCAGGTCTGCACCATCGTCGGCCAGCTCGTACAGGCGCCCTTTCTTGCGGTCGTCGGGGACGATGAGCTCGACGAGCTCGCGCTCGCGGAGTCGCTGAAGTGCCCGCGAGACGTGGGCCATGCCGACGCCCTGTTCCTCGGCGATCGTCGACGGCGTCGCGGCGCCGTCTTCGAGCGCGTCGAGGACGGCCATCCGGTATCGGGAGGAGATGCAGTAGCTCAGGTTGTCGACGGTGGTCTGCCCGCCGTCGGCAAGTATCTGGGGTGCGTCGGTGGCCGTCTGGCCGCTACCCTCATGAGGTTTGGCGGCCGACTGTGCTTCTGCAGGAGCCCCAACCCCTGCCGAAGTTTTCTGCGTGGCCTCCGTCGGCGAGTCCGAACTATCACGACCGTCTGCACGGTCGGCTAAACTGGGATCATGGGCCCTATTCTTAAGGGCCGTGTGCTCTTTCTGTCGCATGGGTCTTCGATACCTCGTAATGAGGTGACCGCTGACCCGCCCCGGCGTGTCTCCAGCACGTCGGACCTTCTGGCCCGAAAGGGCAGGTCAATCACTCTATTATCTCGCCCGTTATGTAAGTGTTACTGTGGATTCTACAGCCGTGGAAGTGAAGTAGCCCCCACCAACTGTAAAGTAGATTCCTACAACTGTGAATAGGGGTAAGATTACAAGTAACTGCACAGACAATGCCAAGACACCGATACGCCTATGAGTTACACAGTCGCACCGGCGGACGTGCCGAGACAGCGAGCGGAGTGGATGACCCAGGCCGACGAGGCCATCCTCGAAACGATGCGTGACGAGGGCAACATGACTCCGCAGGCGCTTGATGATACCTTCGACGTGACAGTCGCCAACTACGCCCGTGATCGGCTGTCGATGATGACGACGGCGGGGCTCGTCGAGAAGATCGGGCGTGGTTTGTACCGGCTTACCGACGAGGGCGAGGCGTTCCTCGACGAGGAACTTGACGCCAGCACGCTCCCCGACCCGACCGGTGACTGACATCGCTACGCCGGCCCTGCGGCTCGCTTGAGATTATCCTCCAGCCACTCCGGAACGTCCACATCACACAGCTCGCCGTCCCGCCAGCTGGTCACGACCTCGGGCTCGCCGCTGCGGCTCACTTCTAACCGCCAGCGCCGGCCATCGGGATGCTCCACGTCCAGTCGAGCCCCGCCGGCGCCGGCGTCGTCGAGCTTCTCGACTTCGACCTCGGTCCCGCTGTAGTCGTGCATGGTCATCGTGTCTGGCATACACACTTGCGTACGAAAGGGGGTTGAAAAGGTCTGATGGGGGTGGATCCGATGGATCCGATGCTGCCCCGTCCGGCTCACGTCTGACGATTCGGGCGGATCCGGAGCGGATGTTCCAAATCGGTTGATAGTTGTGCAAGTTGAACTGTTGCAAGAATCCAACTAATTTATGACGAGTGGCATATTACACCCAGATGGCCGCAGCCTACCAGAGCTGTGACCCTCGTGATCGACGTATGAAAGAAACGCACTCCCTGCAGGTCAGCGAGACGGCTGCTCTGCGATAGTGGTGCGTTCACGTCATCTTGAGTAGCCGGTTGACCCACCGGTAGCAAAGTCATCTTGGGTCGCCTTCACTTTCCGCGGATGAATGGAACCGGTGGAGAGCCACCGGTAGTTTTAGTCCCGGTTGAGCGACATCCCCAGCCCAAGGAGAATTAGTCCCTGGCCCAGTGGATGCCCCCCTAGGACTAAGACTGTGCCACAGGCGATGATAGTGGCAGAGTCGTTCGTCATCTTGAGTCGCCTTCACTTTCGGCTGCACGACTCGGCGGCCGCGAAGCGACCTCCGGAGATCTTCACGCCAACCAACCTGTTGGGATGGGAGGGCAAAAGCGTAGCGGACACCAGTGTTACTCGAACGCGACCGCGTCCCACGTCCGGGACTGGTTCTCTCCGGCCGACTCGACGTAGTTGTAGTGTTCCATCTTCGAGAGGTACGATCGGACGGTCCGCTTCGCGCGCGGCTCGTCGACGACGTCGGAGTACCGCTCGTACAACTCCCCAGGCGCCAGCGCCCCTTCGTCCCGCAGAATCTCGAATAGCACCTGCTGGTGGTCGTGCAGCTGGTCGAAGGCCTTGCGTTGGATGGCCTCCCGCGCCGCCGGTACGGCCTCGCGAATGTCCTCCTCGGTAATCACGAGCCGGCCCCGCTCGGGGTGGGCCTCCTCGGCGAGGTCGGCGGCCTCCCGGAGCGCCCGGATGCCCTTGCGCGCGTCGCCGTCGACGCGCTCGGCGACGTAGTCGAGTTGCCCGTCGCTGACGACCGACGCGTCCTGGAAGGCCGCCGCCGCGCGGGCCTGGAGGATGGCCGAGATCTCCGCCGCCGAGTAGGCGGGACACTCGATGTGGCGGCCGACCGCGAGTCGGCTTCGAAGCCGCTGATCCATCCCGTCGAAAAAGTCCGTCTCGGAGTTCCCGATGACGACGAGGTTCAACTCGCTCTCCCACAGATCGTAGACGACCCGCTTGTCGCGCAGCTGGTCGGCCTCGTCGAGGATGACCCACCGCTCGGTGTCGTCGAGGCGGTCGATGCGCTCCAGCAGCGCGGCGCGGCCCGTCGAGTGGCGATGGACGGTCCCTTCGTAGAGTTCGTCGGCGACGGCGTAGAGCACGTCGTGGCGCTCGTAGTCGCGCCAGCAGTTGACGTAGACCGACCGCGACCGGGAGTGCCCCGGCGGCGAGAGTTGGTCGGCGACCAGCTGGGCGCACATCGTCTTCCCGGTCCCGGGCGGTCCGAACAGGTACGCGAGACCGCTCGATCCGCGGTCGACGGCGCCGCGCAGCCGGCGGAGTTCGTGCTCGCGATGGACGACCAGCTCGTGCTTGGGCGTCTCGTCCTCGTCGAGGACCTCCGGCTGGACCAACATGCCCGTGATATGTCCGACGGTGGGTAATATAATCGACGGGGGCGGATCCGATGGATCCGGTGCACGCCTTATCCCGATCAGGGTGCCATCCTCACCTCAACTTGTACAGCGACGTGACGAACGGCAGTTTGTTGTACATCATGACGGCTACCGGGAGCCCGACGATCGTAAGCGACACCACCCAAGCGGCGGCCATCCAGAGCGCAGATGCCCACCAGCCGACGAGCACGAAGTAGACTGCGCGAACCGGAATCGAGTACTGGTCAGGCCCGGTCCGCTCGACGCTGGTCCCCTCGGCTGTGGTCGTGACGACCTGCGTGTCGGTCCGCTTTTTCAGCGAGATGACCATCGGCACCTTGTTGATCATCTTGAGCCCGAGCGGCAGCCCGATGATCGTCAGGTTGCACACCCAGGCGATCGTCAGCCAGATCCCCGACGCCCACCATCCGACACAGAAAAACCAGACTGCGCGGACGAGTAGGGAGTTCTGCTCGGTTGCGGTCTCGACGACGGTCGTACCACCGTCCGCCGCCTGGGCATCAGCTGCGGACTCGAACCGCGTTCCACAATCCGGACACATCTCGGCGCGGCGGCTCACTTCGTTCCCACAATCTGGGCAGTACATTGAGTCCATACTGCATCTTTTCGAATAGCGTCGCAAAAGCGTTCGCCCAATGTCGATACCGCTGTTCGCGAATGCTCAACTACCCACTTTCGAGGTCGACGGTGTGCGTGCTCGCCGACGAGAAGGTCCCTGCAGGCTCGACGTGCAGCTCGCGCCCAGTCTGGTCGGTCGGCACGTCGTAGATGAGGACGCCGTCCTTGCCGACACCGGGGTCGAGCTGCTCGAAGATGACGGGGTTCTCGACGACAGCCATCGCGTCCGTGTCGACATCGTACTCCCGGCCCTGACTATCGACCAACGTGTACAGATTCGACGAGACAGAGACTGATTCGTTGGCGACGTTGGTCATGCTCAGGTCGATGACGATGAACTCGCCGTCGGCCTCTTCGGAGATGTACTCGCCGCCGACGGACGACTGCACGGACAGGTCCGCCACGCGATACCGGATCGATTTCCCACCATCACCGACGACGAACTGCTCGGCCACCTGGTGGGACCGGTCCGGGACCGGCGTCGGCGACGGTTTCGGCGTCGCGGTGGGGGTTGGTTCCGGGGGCGCGGTGGGCGTCGCCGTCGCGGTTGGCGTCACCGTCGGCGTCGACGGTGCCGCCGGCGTCGAGGTCGATACCGGTTCTGGGGTGGGTGTGGGCGTCGCGGTTGCAGCTGGACTGCTCCCGTCTCCACCCCCGCCCCCGTCGTTCGTGGCGGGCGCGGTTGCGCCCAGCACTCCCATGCCGACGATCGCGGCGACGATCACGACCCCCGCCGCGGTGGCGCCCGTGACGGAGGTCCCCTGGACGGCGGCGAGTTTCGACCGTGTGGGTGGGAGCGCAAACGCGCCAGCGGCCAAGAGAATGAGCCCAGCCGCGGCGTTCATCGTCACCGCGCCGAGCCCGAGAAACAACAGGATCGCGCCGCCAAGATACGCGATGATGGCCCCGACGCTCCGCCCACCGCCATCGCTCGCCTCTGCACCGCTCGGGTCGTTGTCAGCACCGAGATGCGAGACATCCGTCCCACACTCGGGGCAGAATTTCACGTCTGCACCGATGTCTGCCCCACAGTTTGGGCAGTACTTGGTAGCCATGCGTCATGTATTCGAACAGGGGTGTAAAAGTGTTCGCCCCGGCGTCAGGATTCGGATCGCGGCGATGGCGGTTCGGCGGGGATATCGCTGTGGTCGGTCAACGGGTCCTCGGTCTCGTCGGCCATCGGACACGCCTGGTCGTGGACGACCTCGAAGGCGTCCTCGTCGAGGTTGCCGCACGGGCAGCGAAACGCCAGCACTTCTCCCTCGTGGAGGCCGCCGCGACCCTCGGTCTCGGCGTACTTGACGATCGTGATCGGGTGGGTGTCGTCGAACTCCGGCGTGGGGCGGCCCGGAACATCGGGGACCAGCTCGTCGTAGTGGTCGCGACCGTGCTCGCCGGCGAGGCTGCAGTCCTCGTCGTGCCAGATCTGGTCGAGCGTCTCGTCGGCTTGCATGCATTCGGGACACAGGTAGCCCGCGCACTCGCCGACGTGGTGGTTCGTATCCTGGGGGTCCGTGACGACGAGCCGCTGGATCTGCGTGCCGTCCAGATCCTCGCGGGTGACCCTCATCGGTCCACCTGCTCGGGCCCGGTGACGGTCTCGGCATCCGTCTCGTCGCCGACGATCTCGACATCGTCCACTGCCCGCTGACCGATCTCGACACCGATGTCAGTAACGGGCTCGCTGCCCTCGGCGCGCCAGTCACAGCCCGTCCACACCTCAGTGATGCGCGTGTAGCCTTCGGGCGACCGCGCCTCGTAGCGGACGCGCCGGGGCGGGCCTTGCGGTGGGTCGTACCGGAGCGTGATGCCCTCGTCAGTCATCGCTGTCCTCCTCGCTGTGGAGTCGCGCGGTCCGTCGTAGCCGCGACCGTGGGTAGGCGTAGGCCATCAGGTTCTCGACGTCGGCGGTCGTCCGCCCGGGGAAGACGGCCTCGACGACGTGGTCGTCGGCGGGGTACTCGGGGTTGACATCGGCGACGGTCTTCTCGTCGTCGACCGGGACCTCGTCGGCCCGTTCGGCCGGCGTGCCGACGACGAGCATGGTCGCTGCCTCGTCGGGGTCGTCCTCGCGGTCCTGAACGTGATCGCCGACGTGCAGTTGCGGGAGACCCTCGTCCTCAGGCATCGGCCTGCACCTCCTCCAGCACGCCGGCGCGCTCGGCGGCGGCCTCGTGCAGCTGTAGCCACTCCCGGGCCTCGTGGACCGCGTCGGCGATCTCCTCCTCGTCCCAGTGGTCGGTCCACTCTGGGGCTTCGGTGACGATCTCCGCGCAGGCCCGAGCGACCTGGACGTCGACGAGGTCGTCGATCCGGTCGTTCAGTTCCTCGGCGGCACCGAACGCAGCCGAGGCGACCTCGTCATCGCTGACGCTCTCGCCGCGGTCAGCCGAGAACTGGTAGCAGCTCTCGGCGAGCTCGACCAGCCGCGTGAGGTCGTCCTCGGTGGTATGGCTCCCCCGGACCTGTTCGCTGACGCGGTTGTGGAGGATCGTCGCGTCGAAGTTGTCCGCCCTGTTGCGGGCCAGCCCGCGAACGCGCTTGTCGGCGTTCATGCGACCCTCCCGTCGTCGGCACGAGAGCCGCCCTGCAGGTAGTCGAACGCGTCGACGCCGTCAGGGCCGTGGGACTGGACGACCAGCGCCCGCCAGATACGGCGCTCGTCAACATCAGACCACTTACTCATCAGTCTTCGACCTCCGCGCGAACTTCAGCAACCCGCTCATCCATCGCCGTTTCAAGTTCGTCACGACCACCACGGACGTGCCCCTCGACGAGCGTGGACAGGCCGTCGGCGAACGTGAGCTGCGTGTCGAGTTCCTTGCGGCAGTGAGCAAGCGTTCCGAAGGTCTCGTCGGCGACGAGCGTCTGGTGGAAGTCGAACTCCTCGTCATAGTCTGCGTACTCGTCGACGAACTCCCGGGCGGCCTCGCGCATCTGGAACTGTTGGACCATCACTCGCCCCCCAGGTCGACCCGGTCCTCGTCGGGATGGACGGCGATGGACGCCGCGAAGTTGCTCGGCTCGCCGTTGTAGACGGCCGACGGCAGCGCGACCACGTCGTCGAAGCCGTCGAAGTCGAGCGAGAGCACGGGGTAGTCGACGCGATCGTCGTCGCCCTCGGCGTCGGAACTCCAGACGGAGACGGTGTCGGCGTCGGTGCGGCCGACCGAGAGGCCGACCGTCCGCTCGACGCGCTCGTCGGTCTCTGGGTTGCGGTAGAGGACGTGCATGAGCGTGAGTTCGTCGACGCGCGCCTCGGTCGCGGACTCGCGCTCGGTTTCGACGTTGTGCTCGACGCAGGTGACCTCGGCGTAGAACCGATCGTACTCGTCGGGGACGCGCTCGTGGCCGCCGCGGACGGCCCACTCGGCCGGGATGACGTGATACTCTCGCTGCGGGTTCGGTGCTTCGGTACTGTCTTGTGCGTCCGGTTCGGACGCGGAAACGCTTCGGGACATAGTTGATCGCTACCTCGAAGCGGGTCGGCGGTGTTGGCGCACCGTCGGCCAGATTTTGCCCGGCCGATCCCCGCTTCACACCTACAGGTACAGCACCCACCACCATATACCTTGGGGTCTATGGTATTGGGCATAAGGCATAAGTCACGCACACACGTGGCTTATGGTGTGAGCGCGACAACCAGCGGTATGGCCTTAGACGCCGATGACCTGTCGCCGGCTCAAGACGCGGCGCTGAAGATGCTCCGCGAGGGTCGGGTGACGGCGCCGTTCGTCGCCGACGAGACGGGGTATAGCCTCCAGTACGTCCGCGAGCAGCTGACCGACCTGGTCAAGCACGGGCACGTCGAGAAGATCCACGACGGACTGTACGAGCTCGTCGAGGAGCCCACGGGGGGTGACGATGACGAGTGACGACCGCATCCCTGACGAGGACGAGCTGCCGTTCCCGGACGTGGACGCCGACGAGGTCCGGGACGGGATCCGCGCCGACCGCGCGGCCGCCGGCGAAAAGCTCGCCCGCGGCATCGCGCTCAACGCTCGCCTCCCACAGGACCGGGAGGCTCGGCTGAAGGCCCACTCGACGGCCCCGATCGTCTACGAGATGGTCCGTCAGTACGCTCGTGAGAACGGTGTGGCCGTGAAAGACGTGCTCGAAGGGTCGGTCGGGTCGATCACAGTCGCGGCGCCGAAGTTGGGGTACACGACGGTAGCCGAAGCGGAGCAGGCACAGCAGCAGCTGAACGCGGCGTTGGATGGGGTGGTGGACAATGTCTGAACAGATGTCCCGCATCGACTGGCCCGCCGGCTACGACCGAACGGATCCTGAGGACCGCGAGCCGTACGACGGCGACCTCTCGCCGACCCGCAAGGAGTCCTTCAAGAGCATCGTCGACGAACTCGAACGTTGGGGTGCGACCAGCATCGACATCGAGACAGCGAGCGACCACTACGTCGACCGGCCGAATATCCCCCACCAGCACGACAAACCCGACGACGTGGGCGTCGTCGTCCGCTTCCGTCACGAAGACGAGGCCGCCGACGAGCCACTGGCGTACGCGTGCGACCACTGGGAGACCCAGCGTGAGAACGCCCGCGCGATCGCGCTGTACGTCCGGCGGATGCGACTCGCCGAGAAGTGCCAGATCGCGACCGGCCAGTCGACCGCCGCGACGGCGCGGCTCCCCGGCGGCGACGAGGACGACGATGTGATCGTCGCCGGCACGTCCGAGCCCGAGCTGGACGTCGAGCGCGCCGCGGAGTTGCTCGGCGTCGCCCCGGACGCCCCGGACCGCGTCGTCGAGACGGCCTTTCAGGAGGCGATCAAGGACGGCCACCCCGACCAGGGCGGCGATGCCTCTATGTCGCGGCTGAAAGAAGCGCGCGAGGTGCTGACCGATGCCGGGTAACGACTTGGACAGGCCCATCCTGAACGACGGCGACAGAGAAGTGCTCGACAGATACAACTCCCACGCGGAGATCGACGACCGCGAGGAACTCGCGGAGTACATGCGGGCCCTCGCCCGCATGACCATCGCTGTGAGTCGCGAAGACAGCTACCACATGGGCGACGTGCAACGGTTCGTGGGTGTGGCGAACGATCTGGAGGCGGGCGACTACGCCGTCGACGAGATACAGAACTGGCTCGAAGATGCCTCTATCGGCGACGGAGTTGAAGCCCCATGACTGACCACGAACTTGACATCGACCCCAACTCGCAAGCCCTGCAGTACCGCATCGTCGAACACGGCGGGCACTGGTTCCTCCGCCGCCAGCACCCCGAGTTCCCGCGGACCCCCGACGAGTCCGTCGCGGTCGCCGAAGCCCGACGGATCCTCCCCACGACCTCCGAGGGCGTGTTCGTCGTCCCCGGGCGCACTCGCGAGCAACTGGACGCCGAGCCCGGCGATGTCGTGTCGATCGTCGCCGTCGCGGCCGCCCGCGCCGGCGTGCTGCTCGACGGCTTCACCGACGCACTCGAACCGTTCATGCGCACGGTCTCGGAAGCGGCGGAGGCCATCGCCGATGGGTTCGCGACGGCACTCCAGCAGGCACTCACTCGCCAGGAGAGTGCTGCAGCTGGCGACCGTGATGACCGACTGCCCGAGTCCATCCGCGAAGCACGGGCCCGTCGCGACCAACAGCGCGAGCGCGAGCGGGATGCTGCGGGCAGCTGGCACCCGCCCGACGAGTAGCGACGCTCTGTTTCGTCACACCGTCCACTGCAGGTGCTCTGCAGGTACGGCCACACGAAAGTGATGAGCCCCGTGGGGGAAAGCGGGGCACACACGGATAGCGTTTGAGAGACGCGATGGATTCGCAAGAATCCGGACGACGCTAACGCCCGTCGTCTGACGGGCATCTGGTGTGTCAGTATGGGCGACCTTATGGGTTACTATCACGCCCCGACGCCCCTCACATCACTCCCCATCTCGCTCGCTTGCCCGCTGCTGGCGCCGCGTCTCGACCACCCGCGCCACGAGATCGTCGTCCTCGGTGAACTGCAGGGACATCTCGGCCGTGTCGACGCCCTCGGTGAACCCGGTCCGCGTGAGCGTGAACGGCCCGCCGTCCCACTTGTCCACCTGGTAGGGATAGCCCGGTAGCACCACGTCCGCCACTGCTTGGATGTCGCCACCGACCTCGTCGTTCGCGACGGCACTCAGAACGGCACTCCGTGCCTTCCGCCGGGCGCCGGCCGCGGTCGACACGTCGGCAAACACCGGCGGCCGCGGGATGACCGCACCGACGCGGTCGACCTCGTCGGTGTCGCGGGTGGTGAACGTCCGGTCCCGACCGTCCTCGTCGGTCCACTTGACAGAGACCTCGTTGCCGTAGTCGCGCACGTCGCGACTCGGCTCGGGGACGTCCAGGAGCCGCACGTCGAGCGACCGTGCCACGGCGGGATCGCCCCGCACGAAGCTCTCGATCTCGACGCCGTCGGCGACGGGGTCGGTCACGAACACCAGCCCGGACTCGTCGTGGAGCGACCGCAGGTTCTCGAAGTCCGAATCCTCCAGCGTAACTCCCTCGGCGCCGACGACCGGCAGGTCGGTGGTCGTCACGAACAGGTCGAGGTCGGTGATTTCCTGCCCCTCCGCCCGCTGGGTCAGCCACGAACTCGACCCGCTCGCCGACAGCGTCACGCGAGCCTGCAGCACGTCGCCGACGTACCCCTCGGCGTCGAAGTCAGCCGACAGTGTCGCCTGGTTGCTCGCCGTCACCCAGTCGGCGCCGGCGTTGGGCGACAGTGCGAGGGCCTGGCCGTTGCTCGTGTCGCTCCACGCCGACGCGATGCGCCCCCCGACGACCGCCCACGGTCGCGGGAAGCCATCGAGGACGAGCTGCTGGTCACGCGGGACGTTCTCCGGGCCGGCGACCTCCCCCGAGATGTCGGTCGGCTGGTCCCAGATGGTCGGCGGATAGGCCGTGTCGTAGATGTTGATCGCGTCGACGAGGATGTCGTAGTCGGTATCGCCGCCGCTGGCGAGTTCGAATTCGTAGGTCTGGCCCGCTTCGAGGTCATCACCACCGTAGTCGGCCGACCCCCAATCGGGCGCCGGGAGGACAATCCCCAGGTCGTCGCCGTTGAACGTGACCGACAGGTCGGTGGACCCGCTCCCAGTCACGGCGCCGCGGACCTTGATCCCGACGCGATCCGCGGGGATATCGTACGGGGGCGTGACCGTCGCCGTGACGTTGTCGTTGGGCGTCACCCGAGCACCCTCGAAGTCGATGTAGTAGTCCAGCGTGCCGTCGGTATCGCCGGTCGTGACCTGCGTGTAGAGACCGTCGAAGTCGTCCCAGTTGACGGCCGTGAACGATGTGGGCAGCGCCTTGAGCTGGCCGAACGCAGCCGCGACCGGCTCGTCGGCCGCCGGCGAGTAGAGGTCGGCGCCGTCGAAGGTGGGGTTCGTCACCTCGGTATCGTCACTCTTGACCGTCGTCGGCGGTGCGTGGACGGTCGCATCGATGGTCGTCCCCGACTCGTTGGCGCAGTAGTCGTCGATGGCGTCGTGGTAGGCGATGTTGCTGTACGTGACGGGCTGGCCCGGCCCCGAGCGCGTCAACTGCAGCCCGGGCCCGCGGAGCTTGATCGTCGCCTCGCCGGTGGCCGGGGTGTCGGGCTTGACTGCCTCGATCTCCCCGCGGAGCAGCAGCGTGTCGCCGGCGCCGACGACGATCTCGGCGAAGACGTCGTCGGTCGAGACTTCCCGCGCGGGCACGACCGGGTTGCCGCCGTGCATCGCCGTGTGTTCGTGGGTCGTCGCGGCCTCGATGACGCGCTGGGTGTCGCGCCGTGTGCCGTCGAGACGTTCCCACCCCAGCCAGAGGCCGTCGTCCTGTGCCCACGCCGTCCACGCCGTGTCGGTCCCGCTGTCGGCGTAGACGTGGGGCGTTTCGAGGCGGACCTTGAACGTATACTCCGTCGAGTAGGCCAGCCCCGCGATATCGGCGCTGGTCGTGTCGGTGGGATAGGGACTGGATGAGGCCTCGGTCCACGTCGATCCGCCGTCCGTCGAGTAGTAGGCCCGCCACTGCTCGTCGGGGTTGTCCGACGGGTCGGTCCACGACAGCGGGATCGTCGTCGACTCCGAGAGCCGCGGCTGGGTGGTCGCGGCTAGGCCCGTCGGCGCCGGCAGGAGCGTAATCGGCGAGAGGGCGAGCCACTCGCCCTCGACGTGCTCGGTTTCCGTGCGGAGTCTGACATCGTACTGCTCGCCGTCGAACAGGTTCGCGATGACGTACGACAGTGTGTTTTGGCCGACCGTCGTCGCGTCGACGGCGCCCCACGACTGCCCCTCGCCGGTCTCGCGGACCTGCAGGCGATACTGCCCGTAGTTGATCGTGTCGTCCCACTCGGCGGTGAGCTGGTCCTCGACGCTGGCATCGAACTGGAGGTTCGACGCGTCGGGAAGCTGGGTGGTGAACTGGACTGACATGGATCTGGAAAACGCGGACTGCCGGCTCAGAGGTGGTCAGGAAACGGATGCACGAGGGTTCAGGGCTTGTGCATCCGATGGTCGCGGAAGGTGCCTGCGAATGCAGGCACGTGATGGATCGGTGAGGTGGGCCTTAAACGTTCGGGGTAGGTTCGTTACAGTCCCGGCGAGCGTGAAACGGGCGCTCAGTAGGACCCTTACCCATCGAGCTTGTCGACGTACCCGATCTCGACCTCGTAAACGTACATCACGCGATCTACCTCAGTGTCGTTCGTCAGCACGTTGATTTTCCCACGGAAGAAGTTGCTCGACAGGTCCGGCTGCACCGACGTTACCTCCTGAGCGAACGCGTCCTGGAACCGGTGGAGGATCCGCCCGTCGGTTGTGTCCCAGAGCAGCTCGCTTTCGAGCGTGTGCAGGTCGTCAGTCCACGCTCGCGTCCCGGCGAGCGTCGTTGACCCATTGCGCTCGATGGTGATCGTGTTCCGTTGCTCTGATAGGTTCGTGACGTAGACGCGGTGGAGGATGTTGTTATCCCCATTCGGGCCGCGCCACCCGCAGATGTCCGACGACGCCCGGGGGTTCGAGACTGCCCCGCCGTGGCGCACGACCGAGCGCATGTACATCCCATCGAACGGGCCGGGATCGAGGTCGTTCGTCTCCAGTTTCGCCTCGTCGCCCGTCGACTGTGTTCCCGAGCTCAGGACAGCCCGCCCGCCGTTCTCCGACTCGGCCGTGATGGACCCGCCACCTCTGGACCCGTCGATGAGCCAGTCGGGAAGGCTCCCGGTGAGGAAGTTCGTCCGAGACGACTTGACGAGTCGGTAGTTGTCGAAGAGCACCGTCATCCGATATCGACCCCCAGTTCAGCCCGCGCAACGCCAATTTCGTTGTCGACCCCATCGGTCGGCGTCGCGAAGTAGACCAGATACAGATACTCTCCGTCGGAGACGAAGTCCTGCGCGACGACCGTGTCGCCGCTGTCGGTCCACGCCGGCGCCGTGTAGACCGTCTCGCCCCCCTGCAAGAGCGCGGCGTCGGCACTCTCGTAGGGGAGCGCCCGGGCTTCGGCGGCCTGGAAATCCGCGTAGTGGATCGTGAGGTGGCCGCCGACGAGCGAGAGCGCGGGCGAACCGCCTTGCGGGATTGTCGGGTCGTAGCCAGCCCACTGCGTGTTGTCCCAGGCTGGCTGACTCTGCGATTTGACGAACGTCTCGCCGTCGATGGAGTGACACAGCCCGATGCCTTTGATGTTGTTCGCCTTGTCCCGGCCCTGATACACGCCGATGAAGCGTTTTCCGCGGCGAACCACCGACATGTAACTGCGCTCGTGGCCGTCCCAGTTGGCGTCTTCCGGCGCATCCAGCGCGGCCCCCTGGATGGTAAAAGAGGTGCCATTGCCCGTCGAGGCGGCCGTCGCGAGCTTGGTGTACTGCTTGCCCGCCCCGCCCGTCGTGAAGTCCGGGTCGACGTGGTAGTAGAGGTTGAGCCGCCCCCGCTCAGGGTCGAACACGACCGATGGGGAGGCCGTCTGCGAGCCCTCACTGTCGGACAGGACTTTGCCGTGATAGCTCCACGGCCCCCACGGACTCGGTGCCGTCGAGAGCGCGATATAGTTGCGGTCGTGGGTCGACCAGTAGCAATACCAGTCGTCGTATGAGTTGTCGAGCACCGACGCGGCGTGGATCACAGTCGGCCAGGCAGCTTCTCCGTCGCCTGGGCCAGAGCCGTCGATGATCGGACCGCCCTTGTCCTCCCACGAGATGTCCTGCCAGCTGAAGTCGCTCTTGTAGGACTGGTAGCGGGGTTGGTGAGGCTGGGCGTCGACACCAGATATCGCGCCGATGTTGGCCTGTGCGACGCCGAGCCCGCTCGGCCCCAGCGTTGCTGTCTCGCCCGTGGCTGCGTGCTCGACGACCACGTCGCCGTCGCTGGTCGCGCCGATCTCGCCGATGACTGTACCGGTGCTATCCGTGATCTGGTAGTTGGGTTCATCCATGATGGATCTCCTATGGGGCGTCGTCAGGGCGGACTGTGCCGCCGTTAACTAACGGTTTTTCGAAGGGCATCGTCTCGGGGTCCAGCGGCTTCGTGAACGTCCACGTCTCGCCGGGCTGGACGTCGAAGACGGCGTCGGCCGTCTGGGTGTGCTCCGTGACCGCGAGCACGCGGGCGTCGTGGGCCTCGCCGTTGCGCAGGCCCGACAGCGTGTAGCTCTCGGTCGACCGGGACAGCCCCGTCGCGGCGTCTTGCCAGGTCGACGTGTCCGTGGGTCGGTACTGGACGGTCACGGTCCCGTTGTCGTGGGTGTTCGTCCACGAGAGGTCCACGCTGTCGGCCGTGACGTTCGAGACAGCCAGGTCCCCCGGCGCCGGCAGCGCCGTCGTCGCCGCGACCTCGGCGGAGTCGTTGCCCTGCTCGCCGCCCTGCGTGGCACAGACGCGGTAGTAGTAGCGCTCGCCGTCCGGGAGGCCCGCGTCGACGAAACTGGTCACGCCGGCGCCGACCGTCGCGAAGGGCGACCCCGAGGTGTCAACGCCCGGCGACGTGCTCCGGTAGAGCTCGAAGCTGTCCTCGGTGCTGAAGGGATCGTCCCACGTGACGGTGATGGCGTCGGCGGCCGAGGTGGTGGCGTCGACGCCCGGGACCGGACCGAGGACGTACTCGATCTCGACGCGGCCGTCGCCCGCCCGGACACCCGTCGATCCCGAGACGTTCGTCCCGCTGCTGGCGACCCAGCCCGAGCCGCCACCGCCGGGGCCGCCGGATTCGTCGTCGCTGGCCGCGCCGACACCCCCTCCGCCACCACCGTAGTAGCCGCCACCGCCGCCACCGCCGGCGGACCCATTGGTGTCGGTCGATGCGCCGGCACCACCCTGCCCGAGCGAGCCATCTTCGCCGTCGACGGCGCTGGCGGTCCCGCCGGCACCGCCCGACGAGAGCGTCCCGCCCTCGCCGCCGATCGTCCCGGCCCCCTCTTCACCCTCCTGCCCGTTCTGATTCGCGCCGCCGCCGTGTCCGGGGTCCCGGGTGGTGTACGACCCCCAACCACCAGCACCGCCGGCGACGATGAGCCGGTCGGAGAGTGTCTCCCCACCGCGGCGGACATCGGTGGCCCCACCACCGTCGTTGCCCGTCGATTGGGTCCCGCTCCCGCCGGCGCCACCGCCGTTGAATCCGCCGGGACCGTTGTCCGTGCCGCCCTCACCGCCCACGTACGGATAGAGTGTGCTGATACCCGTCACGTCGAACGTCGCCTCGGCACGGCCGCCCTCGGCGGAGGCGGTGCTCGCCCCCCACACGCGGATCGTCACCTGCGCGACGTTGTCCGGGACGGTCCAGGTGTGGCTCCCGACCGTGTCGAACGTCTCCGTCGGCATCTACAGCACCTCCCCGAGTGCGTCTTCCACAGCTGACCGGTCGGCGTAGTCATCCTCGTCGGCAAGGACGAACAGGTCAAGCTGCAGGCGCGGGCTGAACGTCTGGTTCGCCGCCTGTCCACCGACGACGACCGCCCACACGCCGCGGAACGACTTGGCCGCCACGTCGACCGACGGCGCCAGCCGGACGACCTGCGAGTCGACCGGTGCCGCCGCGGGGAGGCGTTCGCGATACCACGGCACGCCGTCGTCGTCCCGCCCTCGGGCGCCCGTATGGGCGAACTCCAGCAACTGCCGCGCCGTCTCGAAGCGCTGACGGGCCGCTGGCTCGCCGTCGACGGGGCTGGAGAACAGCAGCGTCGCTGTCTCCTGGCGGCCGGGCACGGCCTCGACGATGTCGCCGGTCGTGCCGTTGACGACGACGTCGGTGTCGCTCCCGGCATCGGCTTCACGCAGCGAGAGCATCCACGTTGGGTCCGCCATTTAGACCCCCTCCCGGTTGGCGCGGTCGCCCTTGCGCGCGTCGCTGCGGTCGATCCGCTCGTCCATCTTCGCGACGATCTCGCCGTCCTCGACGGTGATCTCGGCGACCTTCTCGACGACGCGCTCGCGGAGCACATCCCGGTTGGTCGTCCGCGTCGGTGCCTGGTAGCTGCTCAGCGAGGTGGTCGGTGCCTCGACCGTTCCGAAGGTCTGCTGGTCGACGCCGGGCAGGCGGTTGGCCGCCTTGATCGCCCGGTTGAGATACGAGATCATCGCGTTGACGCCCTCGGTGAGGTTCGAGACGGCGGCGTTGATCGTGTCGCCGACGAGCGTCACGATGCCGCCGAACGTGCTCGCGAAGGCGTTGTAGACGCGGTTGAGTTGCTGCTGGGTCGTGACGAGTACCGCCGCCATGACGCGGGCGAGTGAGTTCTGAGCGAAGGTCTGCAGGCCGGTGAACAGCGTTTCCCAGGCCGCGGAGAGCGCCTTCTGTCCCTTCTCGGAGGCCCACGTCGCGACGGCGGAGGTGATCTCCGAGAGCGAGCCGTCCGTGCCGGTCAGCCCGGCAGCGATGCCAGTCACCGCCGAACTGAGGACACCCAGCGCGATCGTGAACGCCGTTTCGAGGTCAGATCTCGCGTCCTCGCTCGTCAGGTACGACGTAATGCTGTTGATCAGCCCTCCGGTGACGGTGCCCTGGTCGCCAGTAAGTCCGCCGATGATGTCCTGCGCGCCGGTCCGGAAGTAGCCCCAGATGGTCTCGTTGATCTCTCGCATCGCCGTCTGCGTCTCGGAGCTTTTGAAAAACGAGGTGATGCCGCCGAGTAGCCCGTCGACGAGCCGCTGTGCAGTGCCGTGGATGTCCTGCAGATCGACGAGTCCACCGGTCACGTTCGAGATGATGCCCTGTAGCGAGCCGCCGAAGCGCTTGCTTGCATCGCCGGAGACGGCGTCGACGAGCGCATCGACGGCCGTCTCGCCGAGGCTCCGCAGTGCCCCACGGATGTCCGCCATCGGAATCGACTGCGCGGCATCGAGGAGTGCTCGGAAGCCTCGTCGCATCAGGTCCCCACCGGACCCGCGGAACCAGCGCTGGAGGCTGCGGATGCCCTGCTGGAGCGTCGGGACGAGCGAGTCCAGCAGCGCATCGACATCGATGTCTTCGAGAGCGCCGACCAGGCCGCCCAGTCCATCCTCGGCCAGCGACGTGACGACATCGACGACATCGCCGGCGTCGCTGATGCCGTTGAGCGTGCTGAGGAACGACTCGAACAGGCCGACCCCCGACTCGATAGCCGGGAGTACGACGTTCAGGATCCGCATCCCGAAGGCCGTGATCTCCGGGAGCGCATCGAAGACGGCGTCGGCGATCGCCAGCAACTGCGGCGCGACCGCTCTGGTGACGCGCATCATCCCCTCGAACGCGCCGCGGGCGTTGTCGCCGACGAAGGAGACGAAGTCGACGAAGACCGGCAGTGCCTCGCGGGCCAAGTCGGACAGGACGCCGGCGACCTCCGGGAGCGTCCGCATCGCCGCCTGCCCCAGCGACCGGAGGGTGCTCCCGAACTCGTCCATCCCGCCGACTGCAGACAAGACGTTCTGCGTGAGCGTCGGGAGTGCGTTGATACCGTCCTCGATGAGCGGCGCGAACTGGGAGCCCCACTCGGCGACGACACCACTGAGTTCGTCTTTGATGGTGCCCAGGCGTGCCTGGAGCGCCGACATCGGCCCCTCGACATCGTCGAGGCGCTGCTCCTCTTCTTTCAGCTGGCGCAGTCGTGTGCGCTGGGCATCCGTCAGCGACCCGGTCTCCTCGCGGAGCGTTTCGAGTTCCTCGATCTGGTCGCGGACGGCCAGCAGCTGCTCTTGGTACTGGCCAGTCAGCTGCTCCCCATAGGCGAGCGCGCCGGATCCGACGACCAGTCCGAACGCGCCGGCGAGCGCACCACCGGCGGTCGCCAGCCCGCCGACCGTCGCGAGCAGCGGGACGAGCGCGGTCGAGAGCGTCCCGGCGGCGACCGTCAGGGCTCCGAACGCCAGCGACGCGGTCGTTATCGACGTTGTCAGGACGCCGAATGACCCCGAGAGCCCGCCAGTCGACAGCGACAGTGCGGAGAACATCCCCGACGTCGTGCCTGCCTGCCGACCAGCCCTACCGATATCGTCGCCAGCCTCGTCAGCCTCGTGGGCCAGCGCCAGCAGCGCAGCCGTCAGTTGATGTGACTCGCCACGGACATCTTCCAGCCCACCTTCGGCGGTTTCGAGATCGGCACGGGTGCTTGTCGCCTCGCGACCGAGCCCGCCCAGCGACCGCTTCACCGACTCGATCCCCTTGGTCACGTCGGCAGTGCGGCTGCTGATCGAGACTGCTAAATTGTCGAACGACATGAATAATTACTGAAACTGTTGTTCCCACTCCGAACGCGACTGTTCGGCGTCGTACTGCGAGCGTGACAACGAGTTCTCGTGCTGGTGCTGCTGACGGCTCTGGTATTCGAGGTACATCTCGGCCTGTTCGCCGAGGGCGATCATCTGCTCGTCACGGACGGTCAGGTCGCCCATCAGCGGCGGCCAGGTCCGTCGATAGCCACGCTCTTCCAGGCGCTTCTCGTGGAGCGCCTGCTCGGCGAGGTCAGGAAGGTCTACGTCGCGTTTCCCGGCAGGTCGATCTCGTCCATCGCGGCCTGGATGTCTTCAACGCCGCTCCAGGCCTGCTGCATCGCGAACCACAGCACCGACCGCTTTCGCATCGGCATCTCATCTGGGTCCACGTCCGGCTCGTCGAGATACTCGCGAATCGCGTTCCGGATCGCCTCGTCTTCCGCGTCGGGGCCCTCCTGGGCCTGGGATTCGAGCGCGTCCAGCTCGTCGCGCGTGATGTCCTCGACCTCGATGGGGAGCTCGTCCCCGTCGACGTGGAGCGTCGCCTCGATAGTGTCCTTGCTCTGCAGCCACTCGGCCGTATCGTCAGTCGTGTGTTCTGTCATGAGTTACCTCAGGAGTGAGTTGCTTCGACCGCCGGGTCGCCGTGCCCTTCCAGGGTGATGCCGTAGATGAGGTTTGAGTCCCCACCGGAGTGTTCGACATCGTCGTCGTCAGTCAGCTGGGCGTTGTTGACGGTGACATCGCCATCCGGGTAGCCGTAGACGACGTCGCCCTCCTTCCCGGTGAAGTAGTTGTAGTTCTGCTTCGCGCTCTCGTACGGCCCAGCGAGGTCTGCGTCGACGGAGACTGTCCGTGAACCGCAGTCGATGGACTGACGGCGAGTCCCCTGGCGCGCTTCCCGGGAGATGTCGACCTCGATGGAGAGGTCGAGCGCGTGAACGCGGTCGGCAGCAGCCGACTCGGCGAGCGCGCCACCGTCCCAGGACGAGGACGTCCCGAGGAACAGGTAGTTCGATACGTCCGTCCCGATCGCGCTGGCCCGCGACCCGGCGCCGAGGATCGGGACGCCACGGACGGCGTCGACGCCGTCGGTCTCGGTCCCGACGAGCGGGTCTTCGAGCAGCGAATTACCGTTGCCGTCCTTGACGTCGATGTCGCCGACGTGCGATCCGTCAACCCAGATGGCGTCTATATCGCTGAACGACTCGCCCGTATCACCGGTGACTGACGTCGTCCCGTCGAGGGTGAACGTGTCGCTCGTCGTGCCACCCTCAGATTCGATGGTGACCGTCTGGGTGGTGTCCTCGGCGCTCGTCGAGACGACCTCGGGAGTCACGCCGTCGGCGGGCTGGTGGATGATGATCTGTGTGACCTTCTCCGCCGCGTAGCCTGCCTCGGCGACGATCGGGCTTGACGCCGACGGGTCGCCCGGTGCAGCACCGGAGCTGGGCCTGCACCCCGAACCGTAGACGTACTCACGGAAGCCCGCACCTTTCGCGCCACCCGAGTCGACTTCGCGGCGGAACAGGACTTCGTGCGTGGGTTCGCTGGTCTGGTAGTCGTACGTGAGGAGTTCCCCGATCGGGTCGTTCGCGTTGCCATCGCCATCGATGAAGAAGCGCTGGAGCCACCACTGCACGGTGAGGTCGTGCTCCTCGGCGCCGCGGAAGTGATCTGTCGTATCTCCACTCCCGGCGGCCTGTTGCCCCTCAACACCGGCGTCGCCGGACCAGCCGGGGTAGCTGGCGATGTAGTCACCGTAGCGGTTCCACTCGGGATCCTCCGGTACGCGCGGGATGCCGTCGCTGTCGAACGTGGACGGGATCCACTCCGCGCGAACGTTCTGGAGTGCCGACTCAGTTGGTGCAGGTTGGTTCGTACTCATAAGTCTGGTACTGCTTGATGGTCACGGCACGTACAGGGCGCCGTAGTTCAGTTGTCGCTGTGCGATGCGGACCGGTGGGTCTTCATTAAGATCGTCCGGGGCGTCTGGACCGCGCTGACCCCCGACGCGCGTAAATCCCGTCCCCGGCGCCGACCAGTGCTCACGGCAGATGTCGAGCGCATGCCCAGCAATCTCGTCGACGATCGTCCCGGCATCAACCGCCGCGTAGTCGTCGCTCCCACGATAGTTATCCTCGTCGTGGTCTTCGGCGCGCGCGGTCGCCAACAGCACCCCCTGGGGTGACTGGCCCGGTCCGCGTTCGGTCATGAAATCAAACGTCGACTCACCACCACTCGTCTCGTTCGAGAAGGAGACAACCAGGCTCGGGAAGACGGCGCCGACGTTGTCGATGGAGTCCGCGGCCGGCATGTGTGCTTGGTGGTCCGGCGAGGCTTCCAGGTCGTACCCGCGGACCATGCTGGGGTCCCATTTGGCGACCAGGAGATCGATCATCTCCTGCTCGGGTTGCGTGGGTGGGCTGCGCGTGGGCATCGGGGTCAGACCTCCCGACACTCCAGACGAATCAGGCCGTTTCGTTCATCGACTGGCGTTTCGACGACGTACGTCGTTGCGGTCTCATCCTCAATGCGGACTGCGGCCTCACCGTCCTCACCAAAGCCCGTCCACTGGTCATGGGCATCGTCGCGGACGCGGTAGACGCGATCAACATCTGCGGTGGTGCCGCCTGTGTCGCGGTCCGCGTCCGGCTGAGGGCTATCGGCGCGTGCCGGGATCCCCGACTTGGTTGGTGCCTCGGGATACGTGACGCTGTACCCGTCGCCCGGGGAATAGGAGGCGTCGCTGGGTTCGTAGATGTCAATCGTCGTGTTATGCAGGGTGCCCGAGTGGACGCGGCGGAGCGCGCTCTCGACGACATCACGGGGCATGTCAGGCGCTCACCTCCAGGTCCGCACTCGCTTCCGGGTTGACCTCGTCCGCCGTCGGGAGTTGGTCGACGTCGTCGCCGGGCACGGCCTGGACCGAGGCCCGGAGCGTCCCGGTCTCGATGAGCCCCTTCGCTGTGATGATGCGCTTGATGCGCCGTTCGAGCCCGTACGCGATCGTCTGGACGAGTTCCTCGGCGGACCCAATCGCGTCGAGCGTCGTGTTCGTGTCGGCGGCGATCGCCGCCTGGAGGTTGCTCCTGTACGCATGGATCGCGGGCCGGACGAACGGCTTCGGGTCCATCTTGCTGGTGCCAAATTCGAGGTAGACGGCATACTCGACCGCCGTGCCGACAACCCAGGGACCGCCGCCAGTCCACCGCTCTTCAAGCCGTTCCAGCTCCTCGATCGTCTCTTCGATCCCTTCGACCATCAGGGAGAGCTCAGCCATCAGCGGAGCCCCTTGGAATCCGGCACGCCGATCGACGCGCTCGGTTTGTCGGCACCGGCCAGCTTGCCAGTCGGGTCGAGCGTGACCGCGAGCTGTCCATGCGTCGTCCCCGAGAGTCCCTCGCCGGTCTCGCCTTCGAACGACACCTGGCCGTCCCCCTCACGCGCCGAGGAGATCTGCCGCTCCGGCGCCGATGCGATCAGGTGCGCCGCCAGTTGCGTGACGACGTCGTCACGGACGCCGTCGTCGATTCCCTCACCCTTGATGAGTGGATCGTACAGCCGACCGGCAGGGCCGATCAGCGTGTTGATCTGCGAGTCGCTGAGGTCGGACCCGCCGAGGGCGTCCCGGACATCGTCTGGCGCGACCGTCATCGGCCGATCATGCGGCGCTGCCGCTCTTTGACCTCCTTGATTCGCCGGAGTTCCGCCATCGTCTCGTCATCGACGGCGACCGCAGCGCCGGCCGCCGGCGGCGGACCACCAGAGCCCCCGATGTCCGGCGGTCCTTGGTGGTCCGCGACGGCAGCCGGGAGGGCGACGGCTTGTGGTTCGATCTGGATCGCTGGCCCCGGCGGTGAGGGTTGTGGGCCACTCCAGAACGGCGGGTCGGTGACGGGCATGTCCCACCACCAGGGCAGCCAGTACTCGGCGTCGTCCATCAGTTACTCCTCCAGCTCGTCGAGGCGGTCGTCGATGACTTCGAGCGCGGTCGTCCGATCGTCGCTCTCGACTTCGAGCTCGCGGATCCGTTGGAGCTTGGCGACGGAATCGACCTCGGCGACGCGCTCCTCGATCTCGTCGACGGTCAGCTCCTCCGGGTGGGGATCGACCTCCACATCACCGGCGGTATCGTCGGTCGCCGACCCGTCGTCAGCGTCGGCCTCGTTGCTGGCCGACTCGGCGCCGTCGTCGATCGACTCGAACGACCCGGGGATCCGCTCGTAGACGCTGACAGGGATCTCGGCCTCGTCGCCGCGGGTCAGGTGGTCGCCGTCGACCCAGACGTCACCGTCGGTGACGCGGACCCGTGTGGTCTCGGGCATGGGTCTCAGGCGTTGATCCCGGTCATCCGGGTGATGCCCGAGATACCGTCGGGCTGGGTCTTGATGAACGGCGTCCGGGAGCTGATGAGGCGGTTGTTCAGCGCGGCGCCGCCGTCGCTCTCCCAGCTGGTGTTCGTGACGCCCTGGGCGTTGACGATCTCGAAGTACCGCGGGTCGTCCAGCATCATGATGACGCTGTCGGCGTCCAGCCGCGGTGCCGGGACGATGTTGAGGTAGTCGTACTTCTGCTCGACGCGGTCGCGGACGGTCTGGTCGGCCTGCTCGGTCTCGTAGTCCTGGCGGGTGAACTCGCCCCACATCGCCCGCGGGACCATTAGCCACGCGCCGACCTCGCTGACCAGCGGGACGTCGTCCTGGTCGACGACGTCGGTCTGGTCCTCGATGGAGTCGTGGAGCGTGTCGATGTCTTCGAGCATCCCGGCGGCATCGCCGATCCACCCCGTCGAGTTGCTGGCCTGGATGATCTCCGGGATGTTCGAGTTCAGGCCGCGGACCTTGAGCAGCCCGCGCTCGGTCTGGACGTCCGGGCCCCAGCCGCCCCAGAGCTTGTTGTGCTCCAGCCGGTTCAGCGCCTGCCGCGCTTCCGTCCCGATGGAGTCGTCGAAGTCCTCACCGAACGCCTGGGCGTTCTGGAACTCCCGGGCGTCGATCTGGTAGGTGACGATGTCCATCGGCAGCGGGACGCCGTCGAGGGCGTGGCCCGGCATCTCCTGCTCGCTACGGGTCCGGAGGTTCATCGACGTCGTGCCCTCCAGCCGGGTCCCGGACATCGGCGTGAAGTAGGCGTACCGGGAGAGGTCACTCGATGCGACGAACCCGGCGCCGATCAGCTGGTCGACGACGGTCGACTGGACGAACTGGTCGTTGAGGACCATGTCCGCGTACTGCGCCCACGAATCGACCTCCAGCGTCGAGTCCGCCGTCAGTTCGGCGGTGGGGTTCGAGCTCTTGACGCCGGTCGCCTTGTCGAGCTGGTCCCATTGGTCCGGCGAGAACGGCGACTCGGCGCGGAGCTGCTGGAGTGCCTGCTTGCGCACCTTGGGGACCGGGTTGAACAGCGCCTTCTGCGCGGTCAGCGACAGATCGTTTTCGACACTCTTCGACCACTTGGTCTCGGTGGAAATATCAGCACTCATTGGTCTAGTAGAACTCCACGACGAGGAGGTTGTCCTCGTCGCTGCGAGTGATCTCTTCGACGACACGGCCGACGAACTCCGTCGGCGAGTTCGTCCCGTCGACGGTCCCGCCCTCGTCGGTGATCTTCCCGTCCTGATCCCAGGCCGCTTCGGCGTCGGTGGGGTCGGCCGAGGCGTTGGAACTCTTGCGAAGACGGGCGCGGTCGAAGCGCCGGAAGCCGACGGTTTCGAGGTCGTTGCCCGCGTCGTAGCCGTCGTCGAGCGGCGACTCGCCAGTCTGGCCGAGCGAGCGCGACGGGTTGCGCTGCTCGCGAGCGACGCGCTTGGTCTTCGAGTCGGCGCCGACCTGCCGGACCTGGACGTTGCCGTCGGAGTCGCGATACCACTCGACGCCAGTTCCCGGGAGGGTAGCGCCGTCCGCCGTCCCGTCGACGTAGCTCTCGTTGCCGTTGACCTGTGCGATGACGGACTGGTTCTGTGCGATCATGAGTTAGTCCTCCTGGACCCCCGTGCCGTAGTCGTCGGCGCTGGCGTCGTCGGAGCCGGCGCTGGCCGTCAGCGTCGGGGCCGCGCCGGCTGACCCCGGGAGCTGAGCCGCGAGTTCGCCGCGGACCCGCTTGTGCTCGCGCTCGACGAGCCGGTGCGCCGAGGCCAGCAGGTCCTCGCGGTCGTCCTCGTCATAGTCGTCGCTCTCGGCGATGATCTCGTCGACCTTGTCCCGCTTCGACTGACGGTCCTGTGCCGCGGCGACCGCCTCTTCGAGGCCGTCCTCAGTGACGAAGCCTTGGTCGCGCAGCGCTTCGCCGAGCTCGTCGACGGTCATGTCGCCGAGCGTCTTGCTGTCCCCCTCGTCGCTGCTAGAGGAGTCCTGTTCGTTGCTGCCGTTCTCGTCGGAGTCGGAGTTGGATCCCATATCAGAATCTGTGTCAGCATCCGTACCGGATTCCGCCGGCTCGTCTCCAGTCGATGCGTCAGCCGTGACCTCGTCGCCGGCCTCGTCGCTATCCATCACGCCGTCAGGCGCGACGGCGACGAACCCCGAGTCGAGATAGTACCCACCCTCGCTGCGGGGGATCGGGTCCGAGGGTTCGCCGTCGGCGTGGTATCGGAGCAGCGCGAACAGCGTCTGGTCCTCGGCGAGCGCCTCGTTGAGGGCGATCTCGAACTCGGTCTCGTAGTCGCCGGCGTCGTAGGGTTGACTCGCCCCGAGCGCCGGACCGAGCCCTTCGCCGACGTCGGGGAACTCGTCCCCGGCGCCGTGGAGCGTGACCAGCCACGGCGCGTCGTCGAAACTGGCGTCGTCGACGACGATCGTCTCCCCACCCGTCGTCTGGTCGGGGAGGTAGGCGCCGCCGCGACGGTCGTTCGAGTCGAGCAGCCCGAAGTGCTCGGCGAGGCGCTTGACGAGCCCGCGCTCGTCGTCGACATCGTCGCCGGCGTCGGCCGCCGTCAGCTCGGCGCCGATGTCGGTCCCCTGGGTGAACGATGCGAGCGCCTCGTTGGGCCCCCACTCGGCCGTGTTGTTGGGCGAGTCGCCCTTCGAGACGACGGAGAGGTCGCGAAACCGAATGTTCGTCGCCTTGTACGCGCCGGTCTCGATATCCTGCTCGCCGAGGGCGAACTGCGGGTGGACCGACACCTCGTAGCTGCCGGCCTGGACGCCCTGGGCGACCTCCTCGTCGTGCGCGGTCGCCTC
The DNA here is from genome assembly GCF_013415905.1 of Halosimplex pelagicum. Classification (GTDB taxonomy): domain Archaea; phylum Halobacteriota; class Halobacteria; order Halobacteriales; family Haloarculaceae; genus Halosimplex; species Halosimplex pelagicum. Next base: position 2,604,780 of record NZ_CP058909.1, read on the forward strand.
GTAGCCCACGGCCTGCTGGTCGTCGAGCCAGCCCGCCTTGGAGACCTTGCCGACGGTCTCGTCGGTCGGCGGCGGGTAGACCGGGCGGCCGTCCTCGTCGGTCGGGTGGTCGGCGGTCAGCGGTTCGCCGGCCTGCGTCTCCGCTGCCTGCTGGAGTTCGTCGGCGGCGAACAGCACCGGCGTTCCATCGTCCATGTGGAGGATGTCGCCGGCGGCCACCGCCACGCCCGAGAAGCGATACGGCGGTCCGTCGTCACTTGCGCCTGCGGTGAGCCGAGCCGTCCGGGCCGACACCCGCAGGTCGTGGTCGTCGTTGGTCATGTCATGAATGTGTGTTCGTCGGCCCGGGGTCCTCGCCCCTCACCGCTCGCGCGGTGGGTGTCGTGTGGGGGTCATCGGCCCCGGGAGAGCGTTAGCGGCACTTCACCTGACTACCCGATGACCGGCAACCACGCGCATCTGCACTGCGGATGGACCGGGATGATCCCCCGCGCCTCGGCGACCGAGTAGACGTTGCCGTCGAGGCCTTCGCAGATGGGGCAGACGCGGTCGTCGTCGGCGGTCTGCAGCTCCGCCTCGCCGACGACCGTGTCGACGCCCGCCTGGGAGTAGCGGTTGAGCGTCGCGCTGGCGTGCGACCGGATGATCTCCGTCCGGGCGAGCGTCGTCGCCCGCGTCTTCCCGATCTTCTCGATGCGGTCGGAGATCGACCGGGCGATGTCGGTCGGGTTCTCGCCCTGGTCAAGCCCATCGGCGAGCTCCCGGGCAACCGCCTGGTTCAACTCCGAGGTGAGCCCGTCCCACTCGTTGACGACCCGCGTGTAGAGGGTCTGCAGCTGGTCGCGGTGGACCGGGAGCTGCATCGAGGCCGCGACCGACATCTCGGGTGCGGTGGCGTCGGCATCGGTGAGCGCGCCGTCGGCGTGTTGCAGCCCGCGCTCGTAGGCCGCCCGGATGTAGGAGATCTCCTCCGCGGTGAAGACCTCGATGCGGGCCTTCCGCAACTGCTCCGTGAGCCACTCGCGGACGGTCGTGATCACCTCGGCGCGACGCTCCGCGGAGACGTCCGGCAACGGATCCGGCTTGCGGGCGGCCTGCAGCTGGCCGTCGCGAAGGCCGAGTGCATCGCGCTCGACGATCCCACGGCGGAGTTCGGCGTTGATGCGAGCGAGGATACCTCGGAGTCGCTGGGCGAACTCCTGCCGCAGCGTCAGCGTCTGCGTCGGGTCACCGCTGCCAGAGTGCGCCGCGTGGAGGTGGTGGCGGCCGTGCTCATGGCCGTGATTCTCGGTTGTCGCAGACATTACTCGTAGGACCTCCCACACCGTGAACACTGCCGTGACGTGTCACCCATCCACTGACAGGCCCCTGTGCTGGCGTCCGATTCCCCCAAACACACGCCACAAAGGGGCATCACTCATCGCCTCCGGGAGTCTCTTGCCCGCCGTCGGCGACGGCTGGCGGCGCTTCGGGGCCGTCCATCTGGGCCCGCTCCTGTTCAAGGTCCATCTCCTCGACGGCGGGGGCGTCGGGAACCTCCGGGAACTCGCCAGTCTCGAGGAACTCGATCCACTCCTCGGTCCCGTAGCCGGCGAGGCGACTGCCGGCGTCCTTCGCGACGGTCGCCCGGTTGGCCTGGATCTCCGACTCGTCCATCGCGCTCGTCTCGTGGAGCGGATCCCACTCAGCGCTGAAGCCGTCGCCCTGCGGCTCGGTGACCGAGCCGTGCTCGTACGCCGCCTTGATGACGGGCCGGACGATCGTCGGCGTGACGAACTGGACGCGGCGCTCGCCGATGCGGCCGTACCAGTCCTTGAGGTCCTGCGTGGTCGCGCGCTCGCCCGTCTCGTTGCCCTTCAGGACGCTTTGGGGCGGCATATAGGGCTGGCTGGCGATCGCCTCGATGTTCGGGTCGATTACGCTGCCGGGGTCGATCTCCTCCCCGCCGAGACTCTGGACCTCGTCGGCACCGTGGGTTCGGAGGACGTTTTCCAGACCAGCCTCCCAGCGATGGAGCGCCTCCCGGAGTTCGTCGCCGCCGTCCTCCAGGTCGTAGTCCTTGTCGATGTTGACGTTGATGCCCCAGGCACTCGCCCGGTAGGCGAGCTGCCCGGCGCTGCCGAGCACGCGCTCGATGTCGATGAGGTTGTTGTAGACGGGCTGCTGGCGCGGGACACCCCGGACCTCGTCGTCGAGCAGCATGTCCGAGTGGATGTGGACGACCCGCGAGTGGTGGACGGTCATCGTGTCCGGGCCGGCTTGGGTGACCGTGCCGTCCTCGTCGTCGTCCTCGTCGTCGAGGTCGATGTCGTACGTGAGCGGCTGGCCCCACCGACCTGACCCCGGGCCACCGAGCGTCACGTCGTCGATGGAGGCCTCGGAGAACGGTCGGAGCCCGGTCAGCTGCGTCGCGCCGTTGACCGGCTGCGCGAACGCGTCCGTGTTGACATCTTCGCCGTCCTCGTCGGAGACGTCGCGCTGACGGACGTCGTCGAACTCCAACACGAGGATGCCGAACTCGCCGATGCCGGCGAGCTTGTCGGAGCGCTTGCAGTAGTGCCACAGGTCGAGGCGGTCCTCCAGGTCGGCGACGTCGTCCTCGAACTCGGTCGTCTCGTCCGCGCCGGTGTCGGCGTCGTCGACGATCGTCGGCGAGTCGCGCCAGCTCGTCGACGCCGGCAGGAACGTGACGGCGAACGCGTAGGGGTTCCGTAGCGCGAGCGCGTAGAACTGCTCGACGCCGGGGTTCTTGTCCCACTCGAAGACATCGTAGTAGTCGAAGTCGTCATCGTCACCGTGAATGTTCTCGCCGAGGAGGGCGGCGAGCGACTGCCGCATCGTGAGGTCGACCTGCTCGGCAGCCGTGAGTTCGAGGACCTCGTCGCCGGCGCCGGACGTAGCCTCCCCGGTCGCCTGCTTGACATCGCCGACATCGTCACTCACGAACTGTCCGGTCTCGGGATCTCGCGGCTGGTCAGTCATGTATGAAAATCACCACGTCCCCGACCCGCTCGGGCCGGTCTCTTCCTCGGGCTGCAGCCCCTCGGCGGCGGATATCGCCATGATCGCCGCGTCGAGGTGGTCCGGCGAGTGACCGAGGCGGTCCTTGACGTCGTCCTTCGGGTCGGCGACGTAGACCTGCTCGTCGCGGCTCTTGATGTACGTCTCCGAGAGCGTGATCTCCCGGGCGGCGATCTTCAGCTCCTTCCGGAGCCGGGTGTCCGTGAACTCGCCACCGCGTTCGAGCCACTTGCCGAGCTCGACGAGCCCCTCCGTCCAGCGGTCCTTGTACTCGTCCGACTGGACAGCGGTCTCGCCGGCCTTGAAGCGGTCGACGTTCGGGAAGCGCCGGGCCGTGTCGTCGAGCTTGCCCGACCCCTCGCCGACGGCGTCGCCGGAGATCTGCGCTTCCGGCTCGGCGTCGAGGTTGTTCCAGATCTCGTTGAACTGAACTGTGTGGTCGGTGCCGGGCTCGGAGTACTCGATCGTCAGGGCGCCGTCGCGTTCGTCGATTTGCACTGTGCGGTCGCCCGACCGGGCGACGTCGAGCCCCGTCCCGCAGCGAGGACCCGAAGCGTCGAACTCGTTGGTGTCCTCGACGTAGCCGGCGGTGACGAGGTCGGCCTGGATCGGCCGGTTCTTTGTGGCGCCGGCGGGCGGCATGATCCCGGCGAAGCGCCGGTACCAGAGCGTGTTCAGGTCCTTCCGGAAGTCCGCGTTCCCGGGGAGCGACATCGCCCGCGCCTCGTCGTAGCCCGGCCAGGACTCTCCGTTGTGGGCTTCCCACTTTTTCTTGAGCTTGTGGAGGCCGGTCAGGCCGGGGATCCGGTCGCCGTCGCGACGGCCGAGTTCGACGTGGACGTTGTGGGAGTCGAACGTCGAGAACTGCAGCTTCTCGGGTTCGAGGCCGATCTCGCCCATGTTCGCGACCGCGTTCGTCTCGTCCTCCGGCGGGTTCGAGATGATGACCATCCGGTCGTTTCGGTCGGAGATGAGCGAGTCCATCGAGTCGAGCGTCTCCAGGTCGACGTCCTTCTTGTCGGCCTCGTCGACTATGACCAGGACATGGTCGTTGTGGACGCCCTCAAGCTCGCCGGGGTCCTCCGGAGAGATCACCTCGAACTGCCACGTCGGCTCATCCGCGATGTCGATGTGGGGGTTCGGCGACCACTTCCACTCGCCGAACAGCGGCGAGTTCTGGTGGAGGCCCTCGGCATCCGCGCAGAAGGTCCGCTTCAGCTTGCCGTACGTCCCCGAGGTGACGACGACCGAGCTCGGGTAGTGGCGCTTGTGGAACGACAGTGCGAGGCCGACGATCCCGAACGTCTTCCCGAAGCCGTTGCCGCCCTCCAGGTGCGTGTACTGGTTGGTCGCGACGTGTTCGTGGATTGTCCGCTGCTCGGGCGAGAGCGTGATATCGAACCAGTCCTCGGCGGCCTGCCAGTATCGCTCGGGCCCCGTGTAGTTCTCCGGCAGGCGCTGCTCGACGCCGTCCGGGAGGTTCTGGGTGCTCATTCGTCGACCCCCAGCCACTCGCGGGCTCGTTGGATGTAGTGGCTGTTCGCCCCGTTCTCCTCCCGGTACGCCAGGGCCCGCCGGCAAATCTCCGGCCACTCCTCTTGCGGGGGCCCCGGCTCCCCGAGGTAGGAGATGTAGTTCCGCTCGATGAGCTCGGGCGGCATCCGGGCGACGGCGAAGATCGAGCAGTACTCCTCGGATGTCGGCGGGACATCGTCGCCCTTCGTGTCCCGGATGTGGATCGCGAGGTGTGCGAGCTCGTGGTAGACGGTCATCATCCAGGACCGCTCCTCGGCCGGCAGGTAGACCAAGCGGTTCGACATACCCGCCCTGCCGTTGACGTCGTCCGGTTCGAAGTCGGGGTCAAGCCGGACGACCGTGACAACCTCGTGGGCGAGCTCGGGGAAGTCCTCCATCGCCCGGGCGACGCGATTGCGGACATCTTCCCGGACGCCTTCCGACGCGGCGTCGTCGAAGGTCTCGAGGACGCGGTAGGCGCCGAAGCCGACGACCTCCTGGCCGTCGCACTCATGCTCGATCCGGACCCTCTCGACGCTCATGAGTCACCGCCTTGTGCGGATGCCTTCCACGTGTCTTTCAACTCGCCGAGGGCGTCGGCCTTCTGCGACTCGGGATCCTCCAAGAGCCCGAGGTCCTTGAGCCACTGCCGACGGTCGGTCGAGAGTCGCTTCTGGGCCTGCTGAACGACCGACTCCCGATAGCGCTCCTCGTCGATGATGCGAGACGACCCGTCGGGGTGCGAGACCGACTTCTTGCGCGTCTCCTTATCGACCAGCGGGTGGCCGCTGTCGAGGTCCTCGGGCTTCTCGCTTGACCAGCGGTCGAGGCCGATATCCTTGGCGTGGGTCACCGAGATGCGGAAGAGTTCGCTCTCGATCCCGAGCACTGGGTCGCCGTGGAGATCTCGGTAGCGCTCCAGGTAGTCCTCGAAGACATCGTCGACGAACCCCCGAAGGTCGTCGTTGAGGACGTTCTGGTAATAGCTGTTGCACTCTGCATACGCGCCGTGCGTGACGGCGTTCGTGTTTTCCTCGGGGGCGCCGGCGTCTTCGCGCTCGCCGCCCGAGCCGGCGTCACCGCCGTGATTGCTGCAGCGACCCTCGCCGACGTGGTCGGTTCCTTTTCCCGGCCACGACCCGCAGTAGCCGGCGAACAGCGGAGTCCCGTCGTCGTCGCGAACGATCTCCCCATCCCGGCTCTGTTTCCGTCGGCCCATGCACCGCTCTTCAGTCGGATCCTGCTGTGGGACCTCGTCGAGCGGCTGCCCAATGAGGTCATCTTCGTCGACGTCCATGGGATTGATTGTTTTTCAGTAGTCGCTGTCGAGCGCGTTCAGGGCGCGCTCGCAGCGATTGCTCGGTTCGTAGCCAGTGATGAACGCCCGTCGAGTCGCCGAACCCCAGGGGACCGTCTCGCCGGCAGACGGGTCCGGGAGCGACAGGTCGACGACGGCGTCGCCGTCGCGGAGGAACCAGTGCGTACCCTCGTAGTCGGGATCCACGTCCGACCACGAGAGGCAGTAGATGTCGAGCCCGGAGTCCGTCCCGCCCATCGCGTGGAAGTACGCCTCGGCGAGCACGTAGCAGGCCTCCCGGACGGGATCGTCGGCGTCGCGGTAGTCCTCGTGGCGAACGTCGGGGTTGTCGCGGACGAACTGCCGCAGCTCCAGGGCCGTGTCGTCCGGCTCGACGAGGACCTCAGTCATGGTCAAAACAGCACGGCCTGGACGAGGAGCCCGAGCAGGACGCCGGCGACGGAGTGGGCGATCACGTAGAGCGTCTCCTTCGCGAACTGCCGAGTGTAGGGCAGCCAGCCGGGAGCGTCGCCCTTGCGGGTGAACACCCAGCCGACGCCGGCGATGAGCACGGCCGGTTCCCGGGTCAGTGCGAACAGGACGCCGACCGAGAGGCCCCACGCGGCGGCGTGCCACTCGCCGCGCCAGGAGAGGTAGCCGTTCGCCTCGCTGTCCGATTCGCTCTCGGCGAGGATGCGGTTGTAAAGGCGGCGGAGCGGGTTCATCGCTCGCCCCCGTCGTCGTCCTGGTCGGTCCGGAAAAACGTGATCGACAGCGCGTTGAGGAACTCGACTTCTTTGACCTCCAGCGTCGTCACGATGAGGATCGTCGCCGCGGTCGCGAGGACGACGTGCTCGCCGCGCCCCTCGTGGATGGAGTAGGCGGCCAGCGCCGTGATGAGGAGGCTGTAGAAGACGCCCTTCACCGCGCGCCAGTGTTCGAGTGCCATTGGACAGACCTCGCTCAGGCGCTGATGGTACTGTTCTGGGGTTTCGAGAGTCGGGTGTTTCGTTGCCATGGAGTCATCCAAAAGGTCGCCGTGGGGAATCGAACCCCGGCGCCCTCGCGTGGCCGTCCTGGGTTATCTCCAGGCGTGTAGGCCCCGCGAGCGCTCCCAGTCGGCGACAGATGCGGCCAGATGGGACGGAGCGGGTCGTAACAGCCGAAATCGTCCACCTGTCTGCCAGTGAAGAGGTCTCCCTGAATCGGGTCGCGATCGAACATGGCCGCTCGTGAACCTCGCACCTGGTGTGGTACGCCCCTCGGCGTCTCGATGTGCTGCCCCTACCCAGGACAGGCGTCATCGGGGATCGCTCAGAACAGCTCGAAGCGCTCGATCGCGTCGTCCTCGTCGTCGACGAACGCCCGAGTGTAGAGGTCGAGCAGCTCGTCCATGATCTCGTAGGTCCGCTGCGGCGAGTCGGCGCCGCACTTGGTCGCGCAGCGGGCGACATCGAACCCGGTTGCCGAGGCCTCGTACTGGAGTCGGGACGAGCAGCGGGGACACCGCGCCTCGACGTGCGCGAGCATCCACTCGGTGTCGTATCCCTCGCGATGGAGGTGCTCGGCCAGGCAGTACCAGAGCCAGCAGTCCCACGGCGTCGGGGTGTCCGGGTCGCTTCGGAGCGCCTGGATGGCGTTCCAGGCGTCGAGGTAGAGCTCGGGATCGGCGTCGCGATGGCGCTGGTGGCACTCCTTGAACCGGGCCTGGAGCGCGGTCGCCTCCCGGGAGACGAGCTCGCCGTTGGTGAGCTCACCCGAGCCGTCGAGTGCCTCCCGCAGCGGGATCGTCCCCGGGTACTCGCGTTCGTCGGAGAGTTCGACGCCGCTCCTCGGTGAGAACTTGTGTTGACCTTTCATCGTCGGGGAGAATCACGGCTGGTCGCCGGTCCCCTTCATCGCCTCCTCCAGGGCGGCGGGCATACCTGAATAGTCTGGTACGGTCTCGTCGCCATTATATCAGTCCCGGGAGGGGTTATACGTCCGCATAGCCCTCGTAGTGATGACTACCTTCCTGAGGTCCTCGGATTCGCGGGTCTTGTCGATAAAGTCCTCATTTTGGAGGTGATCGAGGGCCCGGTCGACCGTCGGCTCCGGGAGTTTCTGCAGGAGCTCCTGGCGGGTGAGCGGACCGTCCCGCTTGACGAGTTCATAGACGTACTTGGCACTGGGCGGGAGGTCGTCAAACCGTCCCGACTCAGTGCCGGTCACGCCCCCGAGCCACCCCCGCCGGAGGGTACCACCCCCGATTCGGCGTCGCCGTGGAGATCGAAGACGTCCCTCGCCCAGGCCAACCAGTCGAGGCCTGAGCCGGGATCCTGCAGTAGCGCACGTAAGCGCCGCGTTGCTGCTACTTTGAAACCGCCGTTACTGGATAGTACTGATAACGCCGATTTCAAAGTAGCAGGATCGACCGCGTAGGACACCCCAGCGTGCTGTTCGTACCGCTCGGGCTGGAGTAGCCCGACGTCCTCCAGGGCGTGGACCCAGTCGTACACCGTCCGCCGAGTGACATCCAGCCCGTCGAGTTGGGCGAGCCGGTGGTAGCCGTCGACCTTGTTGGCGACCGTCCCGTCGTCGCGACGCTCGACGAGCTGCCCGGCGCGGAAGCCATCCGGCCCGGCGCCGGCGACGGCGTCGTGAACTGTCTCCAGGAGGTCGACCGCGCCCTCGGGGACGGGGAGCATCGCTTCGAGGGGGTCGGCGAGTTCCTCGAACGTGGCGAGCTCGTCGACGGGGATCTCCGTCGGGACGTTCGTCAGGAGGTAGGCGTGCTTGGTCGTGTCCGCGAGCAGCGGGCGGATCCGATGGACGGCCTGGACGAGTTCCTTCTCCCGGGTCTCCCGCCAGAGGTCGCCGACGAGCCCCGAGAAGTCCTTCGTCGCGATGGCGCGGCCGTCGCCGGCGTCGTCCTCGTAGAGGAGCTTGCGGTAGACCGGCGGCGCCGTCTCCCGGCGCGTCGAGTACTCCTCACCGCCGACGCGCACGTCGTGGTTGCCCTGGCCGAACAGCTCCGCGTCCCGCTGGAGATCGTCGACGGCGGGGTGCGGGGCGCCGATGCAGACGACGGCGTCGCACTCCGCCCGGTTCAGCCCACGGGCAGCGTGGTAGTACAGCGTCTCGCCGTTGTCGGGGAAGTCGAAGCGCTCCAGCAGCGCCTTCGGCCCGATGAACAGCGGCTGTTGGTGGAGGTCACCGACCGTCTCGATAGTCCGCTGGATGCGCTCGGCAAGCTTGCGGTCCTCGTCGAGCGCGCGCCGGATGGTCCCGGCGTGGTACTGGCCGTCGAGGACCTGCGTGACGTGCATGTTGCTCTCCAGGAGCTCGTCGCCGTCGACGACGACCCGGTCCTGGGGGACGTCGTACAGCGCGGCGACCTTCGCCGGCGTCGCGGTCGCGTCGAGGACGAGCGGGCTCTCGGGCAGGTCGCTCGCGAGCGGGAGCGCGTAGTAGTCCAGCCCGGCGGGCGAGCCATCGTCGGTGTCGAGACGGGCGATGGCCCGGGCCTGCTCGCCGCCCTGCTGGGTGAGGTGCTGGTGCTCCTCGTGCCAGTCGCACTCCTCGTCGGAGCAGACGCGGGCGCCGTTGTCGTCGACGAGGTCCTCACCGCACCACGGGCAGGACTCCAGGAGCGTCGGGACGGCGATGGCCTGTCGGGCGGCGCCGGGATCGGCGCCGGCCTCGGCCGCGGCGGCCAGCAGCGCGTCGAAGCACAGCGGGGCACCGTCCCACTCGTCGCGACGCATCCGGGAGACGATGGTCTCGTTGTACGAGAGCTTCGCCTGAGCGAACGTCTCCGCCGTTCGCGACCGCTCGACGACGAACTCCTCACGGGTGCGGTAGCCCTCGCCGGGCATCCCGACGTCCTCGCGGATGGTCCGCTGCTCGACGTCGGCGGCGTCGACATCGTCGGGGAGGTCCTCGGGGTCGACCGGCTGGAAGTAGGTGTCGCTCTCGACGTCGGGTGGCGTGAGGTCCGCGAGACTGTCGGCCGTCTCGTCGCCGGCGAGCGCGTCCATGGCGTCCCGGGCGAACCGGGCGAACTCCTCCAGCGTGTCGGGCGTCCCCTGCAGGTCGGCGATCGCCTCCAGCGCGGTCGCCGTGCGGGCGATGCCCTCGATGTCGACGGTCCGCTCGGTCTTCAGCGCGCTCGGGCTCTCGTCGACGATGACGTCCCGGCCATCGCGAACGGTCTTGAGCAGCTGGTACTCGTGGACGCCGACGACGCGGTCGGCGCTCTCGAGCTCGTCGAACTGGTCGAGCCACTCGCAGCTGCCGTCGGCGTCGTGATCGGGGAGGTCGAGGATCATGTGCGCCTGGACGGGCCCGAGCTCCTGGACGACCGCCTCGTAGCGCTGGCGGTCGTCCTCGTCCTTCGCGAGGTCGTAGATGGGGCACATGTGGGGGCAGGACCCCTCGGGGTGATCGGGGCACTGCTCGTCGGCGTGGTCGGCGTCCATGCAGGTGTCGTGGAGCTTCTGGGCGCCGCCCTTGAGGTGGAAGTCGACCGCGGGCGTGGCGTCGTCGAGGACGAACTCGCGGGCCTTCTGGTGCTTATCGAATAGCGCGACGAACTCGCGGTCGCGAGCGGCGGCCGCGCGGCCGGCGTTGGTGGTCTTCCCGGCGCCGGCGTGGTCGCCCCAGATGGTCGGGCCGTGGGCGTCGACGAACGTGTCGTAGCGCTCGCCCTGCAGGTCCTCCCACCGCTCCTCGCGGTCGAACTCCTCGAAGTCGACCGCCGGCGGCTCGCAGGTCTCGGGCCCGGGCGCACCGCCGCCGGCCGTGTCGCCTTCGCTCTCGTAGTGATCGGGGTCGTAGTACCAGTCCTGGTAGCCAACCTCCGAGAGCACGGACCCCCGGTAGCTGTCGTCCGGGCGCTCGGGCCACTTCTGCAGGTTCGCCCGGTTCATCAGCCGACGGACGACCGTCCGGTCGCCGCGGGCGACCCACGAGTCCAGACGGTTCGCCAGCCAGAACTCCGCAGCGGACCGGTCGTCGAAGCCGGCCGCTCGGTAGCGACCGTTCCAGACCTTCTGGATCCGCTCGCCGTCGTGGCTGTTCGCGAACGCACGCTCCAGGCGTTCGTCGACGGTGTCGTCGTCCGGGCGATCCCCTTCGCCGTCGAGGTCCTGGACGGGCGACTCGCTTTCGTCGCGATCGTGGCGACCACTCGCCGGCCGCATCGAATCGTCGAGGTCCTCGTCGGCGAGCGTCGCGATATCGCGCTTGTCGCGAACGTGGTAGATGCCGCCGGTCGGGTGGACCGACCCGGGAGCGACGACGTACCAGTTCTCGGCACGGATCTCCCCGAGGTTGTCGCCGACGCGGGCGTTCTGAACGTCGCCGGCGTTCCGATAGGTCTCGTGGCCGTCCGCCCGGCCCGACCCGGAGGTCACGGTGAGCGTGGGCTCGGCGGTCGGCGCCGCAAACTCCTCCTCGTCGTGGTCGACGAAGACGACATCGTCGGTGCCGTGGTCCCACTTCCCGGCGTACAAGGCGAACCCGCGGGCGCCTTCCTCACGGATCTGACGGATGGCCTCCTCGCCGTCGACGAGGTACGAACGACCCTCGGGGCTATCCAGGCGACACTTCCCCTGGATGATCGGGCCCTTGCCCTCCTCGTCGAGGGGCATCAGCCGCGGGACCTGTCCGAACTCGTCGACGTAGGCCTCCAGGTACTCGCGGAGCATCCCAGCCCGCTCCTCGTCGGTTACGTCGGAGACATCGATGGGGTTCTCGTGATCACCGCTGGTGTCCCACCTGGACCCGTCATCCGAGTCTGGCTGCGACCGCGTTCCGGACCCCCTCACACGGTCCCCGGTATCTTTACTTAAATCCTCTACCTGATCGGGAAGGTTCTCGTCGAGGATGTCCGCGACTTCCGCGGGGTCTGCCTCAAGTGCGCCAGCGAGCTGGACGGGGCTGGCGTCCGGGTGGCGTTTGAGTTCGCGAGCGACGCGCTTCTCCAGCGGGACCTCGTCGCTCACGCCGATGCACCCCCCAGGCGGTCCTGCTGACGCCGATGCGCCTCAAGACACTCGCCCTCGTGGACGATGTGGTCCTCGCCGGCGTGGGTGACCTCGACGGCGTCCTCGTCGTCGACGATCTGCTCCTGGCACTGGACGCACCAGCCCGCCGGGCTTCGGGTCGCGGCCTCGCTGTCGATGTCGAGCTTCCCACCGACCCGCAGCGCTGCGCCGAAACACTCGTCGGGGCAGATGGCGACGTAGTACTCGTGGAGGCCTTCGCGGGCCTCCAGGCGGAGGTCCTTACCGCAGTCGGGGCACGCGACGACACGGACGACGGTGCCGAGCTCGTCGACGTCGACATCGGGCGAGGTCACGCCGACCCCTCCCAGTCACTCCACGTCGATTGTCCATCGACATCCGGCCGCTGCGCCCCGCCGTCGGGGATCGGGACGTTCTCCGTGGTCTCCTCGCCGGTCGGCTCGTCGTCGACGACGTCGACGGTCTCGCCGTCGCCCTGCCAGTACGGCGCCTCGGAGATGGGTTGATAGCTCCCGTCGAGAGCGGGACCGTCGTAGGAACGCCCGCTCATACCGCTGCACCTCCGGATCCGTATACCGAAGTTTGATTTATCGGCCGTACATCACTCGAAACGTTCTCTGCCGCGTTCTGCTCGTGTTTCGATTTGACACCGAATTTCGAGTAGAATGCGGGGGTTTTTCGCACCATTGCTTTATGAAAGAGGACTCTCTTTGACCGCTCATGCCGACCGACGACTTCAGTGGGTTCCGCCGGCGCTACGACAACGCCCTCCAGCGCCTGTCCGAGGCGGACATCCACCCCGACGACCACGACGCCATCCGCTCGTGGCTCCGCGCCCGTGACGGCGACCTCGCCGTCTCCTCGCTCGGCCAGTACGCCAACCGGCTCCGTCGCCTCGCCGAGTGGTCCGACGTTCCGCTCGTCGAGCTCGACCTCGACGACGTCCAGGAGCTGTTCTTTCGCGTCCGTCGCGACGACTCCATCGGCCGCGGCGGCCAGCCCAGCGACGCCACCGTCTACAACTACCAGGCCGCGCTGTCGACCTGGGCGACCGACCGCGGCGAGGACTGGGTCAAGGACTTCGACCCCGACAAGCCCGACGACCAGGAACACACCGTCGACGAGGCGGACATGCTCTCGCAGGACGACGTCGGCGACCTCGTCGAGGCCGCGCGGCGGCCGCGCAACCAGGCGCTCGTCGAGTTCCTCGCCGACACCGGCGCCCGGCTCACCCTCGCCGGGTCGCTCCGGGTCAAGGACGTCGACCTCGAAGGCGAGCGGGCGACCTACACGCCGAACCGCAACGCGATCGGTCTGAAGGGCGCAACCATCCAGCCCTACCCCATCATCGACGCGAAGGCGTCGCTGCGGGTGTACCTGAACCACTCCCATCCCAGGCCCGACGAGCCCGAGGCGGCGCTGTTCCACACCTTCGACGAGTGCGGCCCCGTCGCCGAGGAGGACGGGGCGCTCTCGCCGTCGCGCTTCAAAAGCATCCTGACGACGCTCGCCGACCGCGCGGAGGTCGACAAACCTGTCAACCCCCACAACTTCAGGCACTCGGCGGTCACCCGGATGTGGCGCGAAGGGTACGATAAACAGGAGATCCAGCACCGCGTCCAGTGGTCGCTCGACACGGACATGTGGCAGCGGTACGTCCACGTCACGGCCGAGCAGATGAACGAGGAGATCTTCGCCGGCGCCGGGCTCGTCGACGACGACGAGAGCCTCTCGCGGGAACGGAAGCGCTGCGGGAACTGCCGTGAGCCCGTCTCCCCGTCCGCCCGCTGGTGTCCGAACTGCGGCGAGGCGGTCACGAAAGAGGCGCGCGAGCGCCAGCAGGCCGGTCGCCAGTCCATGATGTCGGGTATCGAAACCGTCCGCGCCGGCCAGCGTGTCTCCCTCCGCACGCAGGGCGTCGGCATCCTCGACGTGGACCCGAGCCGCCTGGGTCACGCCGAATCCCCTCCCTCGTCGGACCCGGTCGACTCGTCGTCATCGTCCTCGTCGATCGAGTCGAGGAACGACTGAAAGACCCAGGCGTCCGGGGCGTCGCTGTTGGCCTCGCGCTCGATGAGGTCGCGGTGGTCGCGGATCCACTGGTCGATATCCGTCTCGCCCGGCACGAACTCGCGGACTCTCTGTTCGGTCTGGCTCATGCAGTATCGGCCTCCTGTCGGCGTTCGCGAGCAGCGGCCTGCAGCGTCCCTCGGGCCCGCAGGTCAGCGTCCGGCGCCGTCACGGCCTCGAAGGCGTCGCGACGGCGCCACCGCTCGGCCAGCTCCTCGGAGATCAGCCCGACGCCCTCGCAGAGGGCGCACAGGTTGTCCCCGTGCATACAGTGTCCCTGCGCGTGACACAGATCGTCGATGCACTCGACGTGCTCTCCGTTACCCCCGCAGCGGATGCAGTCGAGCCACTCGACGTCGTAGTACGGCGCCGGGTCGACGATGGGCTCAATCATCGCCCATCACCGTCCGAACCGTCTCGCGAATCGGTCCATCCCCCTGGATGTCGGTCGTGCCCTCGGGCCACCGCCACACGAGCTCCTTCCCGCCGTCGGTCTCGATCACGATCATGAGTCCCTCGCTGGTGAGCTGGTCGTAGGCGTACAGCAGCGGGGAGAACCCCGGCCCCAAGTCGTGGCGGTACCGACCGACCTTCGCGTAGGCCATGACCAGCTTGTGTCGCCGGCGCCGGACTCTCCAGCTCCGGTAGGCGTCACGAAGACGGTCAATCATCGGTCATCACCCGCCTCGACGATTTTCGCTGCTGCCTCTGCAGAGTAATGGTCCGGAACACTCCCCTCGCGGAGGAACGTCTCGCAGCCGGTACAGCGGCCACTCTGGTGAACGCTGGCGACGAGCCGCTCGCACCGGTCACAGAACCGATACCCGGTGGGGTTCTCGTCGTTGCAGACGATTGCGTTCGGGTGCTCGCGGTGGCCCTTGCAGATGTGACGATACCCCATCGTTCCCAGGATGTCCGTGCGGATGTGCTGTTCATCCCCGGCGACCGGGACGTTACAGAAGACACACCGCGAACCGTCGAGTTCCTGGAGCGCCCGGATGTTACCCCCACAGTACGGGCACTCGGTGTCGTCGGCGAGCGCGACATCCTCGATGAACTCCCGGTCATCGCGAAGGTCGTGGGACCCGGTGACTTCGAGGTCGAAGCACCCCCGTGGACAGGAGAGGTCGACCGTCTCAGTCATCGCCCTGAACACCTCGCGAGTGCGTTTTCGGCCCGCTCGCGTCGATGACCCAGGCGTACCGGCTGATGTGGAACAGGACGGTCCGCAGCGGATCCTCCTCCATCCCGAGGTCCTCGGCGACGGCGCCGAGGTAGCAGTTCTTACCTCGCTCGTCGAGCGCGGCGTGGACGTCGTCGACGGTTACGTCGTCGGGGAGGCGCTTGGCGACCTCCGCGTCGGCGTCGATATCGTCGGTGTCGGGGCCGACCAGCTCCCGCTGCTCGGGCTCGTGGTCGAGAGCGACCGGCTCGTCGGGGTGGCCGTCGGCGGTGTTGTGGCCGTTGAGTCCGTCCTTGTCGAACGGACCCTCGCCGCAGACGCCGCACCACAGGCCGTCCTCGAGCTCGTCGACGGGATCGCCGACGCGATGGTCGTCGTCAGCTGGGACGAGGTCGCCCTCGGCAGGGTTGGCCGCGCTCGCGATGGGGTCGCCGGCGTGGCCCGCGCCGTCGTGGTGGTCCTCAACCTCGCCGGCGGTCGCGAAGCCGCCCTCGCCGCAGACGCCGCACCACAGCCCGTCCTCGTCGTCTTCGGTACCGTCCGAGTCCGGGTCCTCGTCGCCGGCGCCGTCGACGGGCTCCAGGCGGACGGAGTCGCCGTCGGGGATCGCCCGGATCCGGTCCTCCACGTCGACGCCGATCTCGCGCCGGCCGGGGTCACCCAACTGGACCTGGCTACGGCCGACGGCGTAGTCCGGCCCCTCCGCGTCGGTCCCGGGGACCAGGTCGGCGCCGTGGGGCCGGTCGACGACCGTCACGCGGTCCGTGTCGAAGTGGTCGGCGACGTCGCCGTTGAGCGTGATCCCGTAGGACTTGACCGTGACCCATCCGAGTTCGTTGGTCGCTCCGTCTCCGTCGTCGCCATCGGACCCCCCCGTTTCCGGTGCGGGTTCGTCGTTGGCATCGGCCTCGTCAGCGTTCTCCTCGCCGTCGTCGGGCTCGTCCGGCTCGTCGTCGACGAGGTCCTCGAACTCCGGGAGGACCTCCTCGTCGCGCCCGCCCGAGTCGGTGTCGGCGTCGCCGTCGTCGAGGTCGCTCGCGTCCTCGACGTTGCTGAGGAACTCCTCGCCGGGGTCGGTCTGGAGATCGTCGACGGACTCGGCCACGTCCTCGTCGGTCGCCGGCCCGTCGTCGGCCTCGGTTTCGTCGTCGGCGTCGGCGATATCGGCGCCGACCGGCGCGGTGATCGAGAGCCTCGCGCGGACGTGGTCGCCGTCGAGGGTCGTCACGACCTCGCGGGCGTCCTCCACGTCGACGCCGTGGTCCTCCAGAAGGGCGACCACGTCGGCGGCCGTCATCATGCCCTCGTCGAGCGAGGACATCAGGCGTCACCTCCCTGGCGTTCAGTATCCGTGCTCTCGTTACCGCTGGTTTCGCCACCGTCGGCCGCGAGATAATCGTCGAGCGTCAGCTCGTCGGCCGGCCGACGCTCGCCGCTGTTCTCCTCAGCGGTCTTCTCGCGGTGGCAGAACTTGCACAGCGTCTGAAGGTTGCTCTCGTCGAACGGGTGACCGCCCTCGGAGACAGGCGTGATGTGGTCGACGTGGAAGCCACCGTTCACCGACTCGACGCCGTAGATCTCGCGGAGGTTGTCCCGAGTCTCCGAGTAACCGTCGTACTCGTCCTGAGCGTCGTACGGGTTCTTTTCGTCGATCAGGTCCCGAGCCCGCCAGTAGGCTTCTCTCCACCGTTCTTTCGAGAGGCCGCACATCTGGCAGGTGTAGTCGTCTCGCTCCAGAATCTGCTCGCGGATCACGTCCCAGACGAACATCTTCTGAACCGCGCGGGCGATGCGCTTGCATCGCTTGGAACAGTAGTTCCAGCGGCCGTCGACGACCGGCTCCTTGCAGACACGGCAGCGGTCACGACGCTCCTGCGGGAACAGCGTGTCCATCGACTTCCGGAGGTTGCTCCGGTCGGTCATCTCCCAAACCTTCTCGGGGTCGACATCGTCCTCAGGCATCGCGACCACCCCGAACGTTCTCGTGAAATTTCTCCCAGTACTCGTCTTTCAGGTCCTCAGGGATCTCTTTGCCGTGCTCTTGGAAGACGCCGACATATCTGCCAACGTCGGCGTCCTCGGGGAGTTCGTACAGGTCGGCCGCGAACTCGGAGAGTTGGGCCGTGACGATCTCCCCATCGTCGTTCCGGCGGACGTTGAGGAAATCGATATCCGCGAGCCCCTCCAGAGACTCCCGAACCGGATGGTCCAACTCGTCGCCCAGCTCCTGCTCGACCTCCGAGACGGTGATCCACTTCCCTCGCTCATCGAAGAAGCCGAGCATCCCGTCGCACTCAGTATCGTCCTCGACAGTACCGCCGTCGGTGGCGACGCGCCGCCCGGGCGACAGCCCGAGATCCTCGGGCCCGTGCTCGGTACGCAGATGAGCCGCATACTTGTAGTAGTCCTCGCCCCGGGTCGCACCGCAGTGGGGGATCGGACACGCGACCATCTGGAGCCACTCGCCCTCGTGACCATCACTGTCCACGGTGACGAGGTAGTCCTCGCGTCGGTCGGTGGTGGACGCCATCGTCACCGCACCTCCGTCACGTCGAGGACGGCCACGTCGGTCACGATCGCCGCGTCGCTGCGGACGGCCGCGGCGGTCCCGGCGTCGGTCCGGCGGACTTCGACATCGTCCCGCGGGCACATGATGACCTCGTCGACGGCGTCGATGCACACCGGCCCGGCGTCGCCCGCGACCGGCCGCGTTGCCCCCTCGCTCTCGTCGAGGTAGCTGTCGATGGCCTCCTTGACGTGGTCGCGAACGTTCTCCTCAGACATCCGACTCACCTCCGTCGGCGTCGACCAGCTCCGCCAGCGGCCGGCAGTCGTGGTCGTCCAGGTCGGCAAGCTCGTCGAACACGCGCAGACAGATGTCGCATTTGTGCGGGGCCTCGTCGGTCGCGAACGCCCCGTCCTGGGGGCCCTGCGCGCCGGCGCCCGCTGCGGTCGGGCTGTGGCCGCCGTCGGTCGCGACCGGCGTGGCGCCGGCGGGGTTGTCCTCGCAGGGCGTGAACCACCTGAGCGTCTCGTAGGCGCGGCGCCGGCGCTGCGGATGCGGCGGGATGTTCGCCGAGTACATGTTCTCCTCGTCGCGACAGCGGTCGCCGACGCCGGCGTCGCACTCGGGACAGGCGACGCCGACCGCGGGCTCGCGCCCGTCGACGACGAGCTCGCAGTTGACGCACACGGTGATCGTCGCGTCGTCGTCGGTGATGCGGGCCCACTGGTGGGCGTCGTCGACGATCTCCGGGTCGCTCGTGCTCGCGTGGATGTTGCAGACGGGGTCGTCGTTGCTCAGGTAGGCGTTGTTCGAGCAGGGCTTGCCCGCCCCGGTGAGCGCGAGGCAGTCGGCGTCGACGGCGGCGCCGTGGACGACCGCATGGTACGACCACTTGATCGGCTTCGGGAGATCCTCGCCGCCGTCGGTCGCGACGGCGCGCTCGATGTCCACGTCGTGCATCTCCTTCTGCTCGTGGTCCTCGGCCCACTCGGCGACCTTCCCGAGGTCCGGGTCGGTGTAGGTGTCGTGGCAGTCGCCACAGGTGGCTCGGTGGACCGTCATCGGTCGCCCTCCGGCAGCAGGTCGGTCTCTGCGGGCGTCGCGACCATCGGGGCGTTCCCGAGGATGTCCGTCACCTGGCGCCGCGAGGAGTGCTCGACGAACGTCGGGTCCTTGCCCTGCTTCTTGTCGAGCTCGGAGTAGCCGGCGACCACGTACCGGTCGGCGTCGGAGTCCCAGCGGATGGCCGTCGCACCGATGTTGGTCCACGTCACGACGGCGAGCTCGCCGTCGGCGTGCTTGGCCGCGCGCAGGTAGTCGTTCGCGTCGGCGGTCCGCGGCGGTGCCTCGCCGTTGACCTCCGCGAGGACCCGCCGGACGGTCGGCCGCTCGTCGGGCTTGGCGTCTTCGAGGACGGCGATGGCGGCCTCGCTGGCGCGCTCGCCGATGGGCAGCGGCAGGCGGTCGAGATCCCAGTCGATGTCCTCCTGGACGCGGTCGGGGTTGACCGTCATCGGTCGCCCCCCTCGTCGCGTTCGGGAACCGGCATGATGACACCCCTCTCCGCGTCTTGGTTGAAGTTCGCAAGGTACCAGCGCTGAGTCTCAATCAGGTTGGTGAACGTGAGGTCACCAGGGCCCTGATAGGTAAATCGTAGACCTGGACCGCACGGCTCGATGGATTTGATGAACGACTGTTTCTCCATGCGATCCCGGACTTGTTCCCGCGAGGACGGCTCCGAAATGGTCTGTCCACTGTCGGTCATCGCGACCGGCCCGTCACCGTCGCGGTCCTGGATGACGTCGACGACGACCTCGGCGAACTCCTCGGGGAGGACCAGCCAGGACTGGGCACCGTCGTAGTCGACGACGACCTGGCGGATGGTCGCCCCGCTGCGCGAGATCCTGCGCTCGTGGACCTCGTAGGGACCCGCGGTCAGCTGGTAGTCGTACTCGTCTTCGAGGAGGACGCGCTCGATGGCGTCGGCCAGGGCGTCGAGATCGTGGGCGGGCTGTCCGTCGTCGGCGTCGGTCGTCATCGGTTGCCTCCCGTGACCTCGACGCCGGTCGCGAGCAGTTCCATCGCGGCCTCGGTCGCCGGCGTCGCATGGACCTCCTGGTCGTCGCCGATGTCGACGATGTCCAGCTGGTCGAGCTTTGGCACGTGCGTCTGGTACAGCGAGACGTACACGCGCTTGCGCTGCTGGTCGGTCAGGTTGGCGATCGTGCAGTCGTACTCCTCGCAAGCGACCGTCTCGGCCAGGTCAACCATGTCGACCGCGTCGAGCTGGTTAACCCAGCGGATAGCGAGCCGCCGGCGGTCGCTGCGGAGCGCCTCGAACAGGTCGCCGGGGGGCACGTCCGCCGTCACGGGGTCGGCCTCGGGCTCAGGGTCGTCGGTCTCGTCGGCGTCGGCACCGAACAGGTCGAGCCCGAACATCAGTCCCCACCCCGGTTGCGGTCGAGCTCGTCACCGTACTGGTCCAGCAGGTCTGCACCATCGTCGGCCAGCTCGTACAGGCGCCCTTTCTTGCGGTCGTCGGGGACGATGAGCTCGACGAGCTCGCGCTCGCGGAGTCGCTGAAGTGCCCGCGAGACGTGGGCCATGCCGACGCCCTGTTCCTCGGCGATCGTCGACGGCGTCGCGGCGCCGTCTTCGAGCGCGTCGAGGACGGCCATCCGGTATCGGGAGGAGATGCAGTAGCTCAGGTTGTCGACGGTGGTCTGCCCGCCGTCGGCAAGTATCTGGGGTGCGTCGGTGGCCGTCTGGCCGCTACCCTCATGAGGTTTGGCGGCCGACTGTGCTTCTGCAGGAGCCCCAACCCCTGCCGAAGTTTTCTGCGTGGCCTCCGTCGGCGAGTCCGAACTATCACGACCGTCTGCACGGTCGGCTAAACTGGGATCATGGGCCCTATTCTTAAGGGCCGTGTGCTCTTTCTGTCGCATGGGTCTTCGATACCTCGTAATGAGGTGACCGCTGACCCGCCCCGGCGTGTCTCCAGCACGTCGGACCTTCTGGCCCGAAAGGGCAGGTCAATCACTCTATTATCTCGCCCGTTATGTAAGTGTTACTGTGGATTCTACAGCCGTGGAAGTGAAGTAGCCCCCACCAACTGTAAAGTAGATTCCTACAACTGTGAATAGGGGTAAGATTACAAGTAACTGCACAGACAATGCCAAGACACCGATACGCCTATGAGTTACACAGTCGCACCGGCGGACGTGCCGAGACAGCGAGCGGAGTGGATGACCCAGGCCGACGAGGCCATCCTCGAAACGATGCGTGACGAGGGCAACATGACTCCGCAGGCGCTTGATGATACCTTCGACGTGACAGTCGCCAACTACGCCCGTGATCGGCTGTCGATGATGACGACGGCGGGGCTCGTCGAGAAGATCGGGCGTGGTTTGTACCGGCTTACCGACGAGGGCGAGGCGTTCCTCGACGAGGAACTTGACGCCAGCACGCTCCCCGACCCGACCGGTGACTGACATCGCTACGCCGGCCCTGCGGCTCGCTTGAGATTATCCTCCAGCCACTCCGGAACGTCCACATCACACAGCTCGCCGTCCCGCCAGCTGGTCACGACCTCGGGCTCGCCGCTGCGGCTCACTTCTAACCGCCAGCGCCGGCCATCGGGATGCTCCACGTCCAGTCGAGCCCCGCCGGCGCCGGCGTCGTCGAGCTTCTCGACTTCGACCTCGGTCCCGCTGTAGTCGTGCATGGTCATCGTGTCTGGCATACACACTTGCGTACGAAAGGGGGTTGAAAAGGTCTGATGGGGGTGGATCCGATGGATCCGATGCTGCCCCGTCCGGCTCACGTCTGACGATTCGGGCGGATCCGGAGCGGATGTTCCAAATCGGTTGATAGTTGTGCAAGTTGAACTGTTGCAAGAATCCAACTAATTTATGACGAGTGGCATATTACACCCAGATGGCCGCAGCCTACCAGAGCTGTGACCCTCGTGATCGACGTATGAAAGAAACGCACTCCCTGCAGGTCAGCGAGACGGCTGCTCTGCGATAGTGGTGCGTTCACGTCATCTTGAGTAGCCGGTTGACCCACCGGTAGCAAAGTCATCTTGGGTCGCCTTCACTTTCCGCGGATGAATGGAACCGGTGGAGAGCCACCGGTAGTTTTAGTCCCGGTTGAGCGACATCCCCAGCCCAAGGAGAATTAGTCCCTGGCCCAGTGGATGCCCCCCTAGGACTAAGACTGTGCCACAGGCGATGATAGTGGCAGAGTCGTTCGTCATCTTGAGTCGCCTTCACTTTCGGCTGCACGACTCGGCGGCCGCGAAGCGACCTCCGGAGATCTTCACGCCAACCAACCTGTTGGGATGGGAGGGCAAAAGCGTAGCGGACACCAGTGTTACTCGAACGCGACCGCGTCCCACGTCCGGGACTGGTTCTCTCCGGCCGACTCGACGTAGTTGTAGTGTTCCATCTTCGAGAGGTACGATCGGACGGTCCGCTTCGCGCGCGGCTCGTCGACGACGTCGGAGTACCGCTCGTACAACTCCCCAGGCGCCAGCGCCCCTTCGTCCCGCAGAATCTCGAATAGCACCTGCTGGTGGTCGTGCAGCTGGTCGAAGGCCTTGCGTTGGATGGCCTCCCGCGCCGCCGGTACGGCCTCGCGAATGTCCTCCTCGGTAATCACGAGCCGGCCCCGCTCGGGGTGGGCCTCCTCGGCGAGGTCGGCGGCCTCCCGGAGCGCCCGGATGCCCTTGCGCGCGTCGCCGTCGACGCGCTCGGCGACGTAGTCGAGTTGCCCGTCGCTGACGACCGACGCGTCCTGGAAGGCCGCCGCCGCGCGGGCCTGGAGGATGGCCGAGATCTCCGCCGCCGAGTAGGCGGGACACTCGATGTGGCGGCCGACCGCGAGTCGGCTTCGAAGCCGCTGATCCATCCCGTCGAAAAAGTCCGTCTCGGAGTTCCCGATGACGACGAGGTTCAACTCGCTCTCCCACAGATCGTAGACGACCCGCTTGTCGCGCAGCTGGTCGGCCTCGTCGAGGATGACCCACCGCTCGGTGTCGTCGAGGCGGTCGATGCGCTCCAGCAGCGCGGCGCGGCCCGTCGAGTGGCGATGGACGGTCCCTTCGTAGAGTTCGTCGGCGACGGCGTAGAGCACGTCGTGGCGCTCGTAGTCGCGCCAGCAGTTGACGTAGACCGACCGCGACCGGGAGTGCCCCGGCGGCGAGAGTTGGTCGGCGACCAGCTGGGCGCACATCGTCTTCCCGGTCCCGGGCGGTCCGAACAGGTACGCGAGACCGCTCGATCCGCGGTCGACGGCGCCGCGCAGCCGGCGGAGTTCGTGCTCGCGATGGACGACCAGCTCGTGCTTGGGCGTCTCGTCCTCGTCGAGGACCTCCGGCTGGACCAACATGCCCGTGATATGTCCGACGGTGGGTAATATAATCGACGGGGGCGGATCCGATGGATCCGGTGCACGCCTTATCCCGATCAGGGTGCCATCCTCACCTCAACTTGTACAGCGACGTGACGAACGGCAGTTTGTTGTACATCATGACGGCTACCGGGAGCCCGACGATCGTAAGCGACACCACCCAAGCGGCGGCCATCCAGAGCGCAGATGCCCACCAGCCGACGAGCACGAAGTAGACTGCGCGAACCGGAATCGAGTACTGGTCAGGCCCGGTCCGCTCGACGCTGGTCCCCTCGGCTGTGGTCGTGACGACCTGCGTGTCGGTCCGCTTTTTCAGCGAGATGACCATCGGCACCTTGTTGATCATCTTGAGCCCGAGCGGCAGCCCGATGATCGTCAGGTTGCACACCCAGGCGATCGTCAGCCAGATCCCCGACGCCCACCATCCGACACAGAAAAACCAGACTGCGCGGACGAGTAGGGAGTTCTGCTCGGTTGCGGTCTCGACGACGGTCGTACCACCGTCCGCCGCCTGGGCATCAGCTGCGGACTCGAACCGCGTTCCACAATCCGGACACATCTCGGCGCGGCGGCTCACTTCGTTCCCACAATCTGGGCAGTACATTGAGTCCATACTGCATCTTTTCGAATAGCGTCGCAAAAGCGTTCGCCCAATGTCGATACCGCTGTTCGCGAATGCTCAACTACCCACTTTCGAGGTCGACGGTGTGCGTGCTCGCCGACGAGAAGGTCCCTGCAGGCTCGACGTGCAGCTCGCGCCCAGTCTGGTCGGTCGGCACGTCGTAGATGAGGACGCCGTCCTTGCCGACACCGGGGTCGAGCTGCTCGAAGATGACGGGGTTCTCGACGACAGCCATCGCGTCCGTGTCGACATCGTACTCCCGGCCCTGACTATCGACCAACGTGTACAGATTCGACGAGACAGAGACTGATTCGTTGGCGACGTTGGTCATGCTCAGGTCGATGACGATGAACTCGCCGTCGGCCTCTTCGGAGATGTACTCGCCGCCGACGGACGACTGCACGGACAGGTCCGCCACGCGATACCGGATCGATTTCCCACCATCACCGACGACGAACTGCTCGGCCACCTGGTGGGACCGGTCCGGGACCGGCGTCGGCGACGGTTTCGGCGTCGCGGTGGGGGTTGGTTCCGGGGGCGCGGTGGGCGTCGCCGTCGCGGTTGGCGTCACCGTCGGCGTCGACGGTGCCGCCGGCGTCGAGGTCGATACCGGTTCTGGGGTGGGTGTGGGCGTCGCGGTTGCAGCTGGACTGCTCCCGTCTCCACCCCCGCCCCCGTCGTTCGTGGCGGGCGCGGTTGCGCCCAGCACTCCCATGCCGACGATCGCGGCGACGATCACGACCCCCGCCGCGGTGGCGCCCGTGACGGAGGTCCCCTGGACGGCGGCGAGTTTCGACCGTGTGGGTGGGAGCGCAAACGCGCCAGCGGCCAAGAGAATGAGCCCAGCCGCGGCGTTCATCGTCACCGCGCCGAGCCCGAGAAACAACAGGATCGCGCCGCCAAGATACGCGATGATGGCCCCGACGCTCCGCCCACCGCCATCGCTCGCCTCTGCACCGCTCGGGTCGTTGTCAGCACCGAGATGCGAGACATCCGTCCCACACTCGGGGCAGAATTTCACGTCTGCACCGATGTCTGCCCCACAGTTTGGGCAGTACTTGGTAGCCATGCGTCATGTATTCGAACAGGGGTGTAAAAGTGTTCGCCCCGGCGTCAGGATTCGGATCGCGGCGATGGCGGTTCGGCGGGGATATCGCTGTGGTCGGTCAACGGGTCCTCGGTCTCGTCGGCCATCGGACACGCCTGGTCGTGGACGACCTCGAAGGCGTCCTCGTCGAGGTTGCCGCACGGGCAGCGAAACGCCAGCACTTCTCCCTCGTGGAGGCCGCCGCGACCCTCGGTCTCGGCGTACTTGACGATCGTGATCGGGTGGGTGTCGTCGAACTCCGGCGTGGGGCGGCCCGGAACATCGGGGACCAGCTCGTCGTAGTGGTCGCGACCGTGCTCGCCGGCGAGGCTGCAGTCCTCGTCGTGCCAGATCTGGTCGAGCGTCTCGTCGGCTTGCATGCATTCGGGACACAGGTAGCCCGCGCACTCGCCGACGTGGTGGTTCGTATCCTGGGGGTCCGTGACGACGAGCCGCTGGATCTGCGTGCCGTCCAGATCCTCGCGGGTGACCCTCATCGGTCCACCTGCTCGGGCCCGGTGACGGTCTCGGCATCCGTCTCGTCGCCGACGATCTCGACATCGTCCACTGCCCGCTGACCGATCTCGACACCGATGTCAGTAACGGGCTCGCTGCCCTCGGCGCGCCAGTCACAGCCCGTCCACACCTCAGTGATGCGCGTGTAGCCTTCGGGCGACCGCGCCTCGTAGCGGACGCGCCGGGGCGGGCCTTGCGGTGGGTCGTACCGGAGCGTGATGCCCTCGTCAGTCATCGCTGTCCTCCTCGCTGTGGAGTCGCGCGGTCCGTCGTAGCCGCGACCGTGGGTAGGCGTAGGCCATCAGGTTCTCGACGTCGGCGGTCGTCCGCCCGGGGAAGACGGCCTCGACGACGTGGTCGTCGGCGGGGTACTCGGGGTTGACATCGGCGACGGTCTTCTCGTCGTCGACCGGGACCTCGTCGGCCCGTTCGGCCGGCGTGCCGACGACGAGCATGGTCGCTGCCTCGTCGGGGTCGTCCTCGCGGTCCTGAACGTGATCGCCGACGTGCAGTTGCGGGAGACCCTCGTCCTCAGGCATCGGCCTGCACCTCCTCCAGCACGCCGGCGCGCTCGGCGGCGGCCTCGTGCAGCTGTAGCCACTCCCGGGCCTCGTGGACCGCGTCGGCGATCTCCTCCTCGTCCCAGTGGTCGGTCCACTCTGGGGCTTCGGTGACGATCTCCGCGCAGGCCCGAGCGACCTGGACGTCGACGAGGTCGTCGATCCGGTCGTTCAGTTCCTCGGCGGCACCGAACGCAGCCGAGGCGACCTCGTCATCGCTGACGCTCTCGCCGCGGTCAGCCGAGAACTGGTAGCAGCTCTCGGCGAGCTCGACCAGCCGCGTGAGGTCGTCCTCGGTGGTATGGCTCCCCCGGACCTGTTCGCTGACGCGGTTGTGGAGGATCGTCGCGTCGAAGTTGTCCGCCCTGTTGCGGGCCAGCCCGCGAACGCGCTTGTCGGCGTTCATGCGACCCTCCCGTCGTCGGCACGAGAGCCGCCCTGCAGGTAGTCGAACGCGTCGACGCCGTCAGGGCCGTGGGACTGGACGACCAGCGCCCGCCAGATACGGCGCTCGTCAACATCAGACCACTTACTCATCAGTCTTCGACCTCCGCGCGAACTTCAGCAACCCGCTCATCCATCGCCGTTTCAAGTTCGTCACGACCACCACGGACGTGCCCCTCGACGAGCGTGGACAGGCCGTCGGCGAACGTGAGCTGCGTGTCGAGTTCCTTGCGGCAGTGAGCAAGCGTTCCGAAGGTCTCGTCGGCGACGAGCGTCTGGTGGAAGTCGAACTCCTCGTCATAGTCTGCGTACTCGTCGACGAACTCCCGGGCGGCCTCGCGCATCTGGAACTGTTGGACCATCACTCGCCCCCCAGGTCGACCCGGTCCTCGTCGGGATGGACGGCGATGGACGCCGCGAAGTTGCTCGGCTCGCCGTTGTAGACGGCCGACGGCAGCGCGACCACGTCGTCGAAGCCGTCGAAGTCGAGCGAGAGCACGGGGTAGTCGACGCGATCGTCGTCGCCCTCGGCGTCGGAACTCCAGACGGAGACGGTGTCGGCGTCGGTGCGGCCGACCGAGAGGCCGACCGTCCGCTCGACGCGCTCGTCGGTCTCTGGGTTGCGGTAGAGGACGTGCATGAGCGTGAGTTCGTCGACGCGCGCCTCGGTCGCGGACTCGCGCTCGGTTTCGACGTTGTGCTCGACGCAGGTGACCTCGGCGTAGAACCGATCGTACTCGTCGGGGACGCGCTCGTGGCCGCCGCGGACGGCCCACTCGGCCGGGATGACGTGATACTCTCGCTGCGGGTTCGGTGCTTCGGTACTGTCTTGTGCGTCCGGTTCGGACGCGGAAACGCTTCGGGACATAGTTGATCGCTACCTCGAAGCGGGTCGGCGGTGTTGGCGCACCGTCGGCCAGATTTTGCCCGGCCGATCCCCGCTTCACACCTACAGGTACAGCACCCACCACCATATACCTTGGGGTCTATGGTATTGGGCATAAGGCATAAGTCACGCACACACGTGGCTTATGGTGTGAGCGCGACAACCAGCGGTATGGCCTTAGACGCCGATGACCTGTCGCCGGCTCAAGACGCGGCGCTGAAGATGCTCCGCGAGGGTCGGGTGACGGCGCCGTTCGTCGCCGACGAGACGGGGTATAGCCTCCAGTACGTCCGCGAGCAGCTGACCGACCTGGTCAAGCACGGGCACGTCGAGAAGATCCACGACGGACTGTACGAGCTCGTCGAGGAGCCCACGGGGGGTGACGATGACGAGTGACGACCGCATCCCTGACGAGGACGAGCTGCCGTTCCCGGACGTGGACGCCGACGAGGTCCGGGACGGGATCCGCGCCGACCGCGCGGCCGCCGGCGAAAAGCTCGCCCGCGGCATCGCGCTCAACGCTCGCCTCCCACAGGACCGGGAGGCTCGGCTGAAGGCCCACTCGACGGCCCCGATCGTCTACGAGATGGTCCGTCAGTACGCTCGTGAGAACGGTGTGGCCGTGAAAGACGTGCTCGAAGGGTCGGTCGGGTCGATCACAGTCGCGGCGCCGAAGTTGGGGTACACGACGGTAGCCGAAGCGGAGCAGGCACAGCAGCAGCTGAACGCGGCGTTGGATGGGGTGGTGGACAATGTCTGAACAGATGTCCCGCATCGACTGGCCCGCCGGCTACGACCGAACGGATCCTGAGGACCGCGAGCCGTACGACGGCGACCTCTCGCCGACCCGCAAGGAGTCCTTCAAGAGCATCGTCGACGAACTCGAACGTTGGGGTGCGACCAGCATCGACATCGAGACAGCGAGCGACCACTACGTCGACCGGCCGAATATCCCCCACCAGCACGACAAACCCGACGACGTGGGCGTCGTCGTCCGCTTCCGTCACGAAGACGAGGCCGCCGACGAGCCACTGGCGTACGCGTGCGACCACTGGGAGACCCAGCGTGAGAACGCCCGCGCGATCGCGCTGTACGTCCGGCGGATGCGACTCGCCGAGAAGTGCCAGATCGCGACCGGCCAGTCGACCGCCGCGACGGCGCGGCTCCCCGGCGGCGACGAGGACGACGATGTGATCGTCGCCGGCACGTCCGAGCCCGAGCTGGACGTCGAGCGCGCCGCGGAGTTGCTCGGCGTCGCCCCGGACGCCCCGGACCGCGTCGTCGAGACGGCCTTTCAGGAGGCGATCAAGGACGGCCACCCCGACCAGGGCGGCGATGCCTCTATGTCGCGGCTGAAAGAAGCGCGCGAGGTGCTGACCGATGCCGGGTAACGACTTGGACAGGCCCATCCTGAACGACGGCGACAGAGAAGTGCTCGACAGATACAACTCCCACGCGGAGATCGACGACCGCGAGGAACTCGCGGAGTACATGCGGGCCCTCGCCCGCATGACCATCGCTGTGAGTCGCGAAGACAGCTACCACATGGGCGACGTGCAACGGTTCGTGGGTGTGGCGAACGATCTGGAGGCGGGCGACTACGCCGTCGACGAGATACAGAACTGGCTCGAAGATGCCTCTATCGGCGACGGAGTTGAAGCCCCATGACTGACCACGAACTTGACATCGACCCCAACTCGCAAGCCCTGCAGTACCGCATCGTCGAACACGGCGGGCACTGGTTCCTCCGCCGCCAGCACCCCGAGTTCCCGCGGACCCCCGACGAGTCCGTCGCGGTCGCCGAAGCCCGACGGATCCTCCCCACGACCTCCGAGGGCGTGTTCGTCGTCCCCGGGCGCACTCGCGAGCAACTGGACGCCGAGCCCGGCGATGTCGTGTCGATCGTCGCCGTCGCGGCCGCCCGCGCCGGCGTGCTGCTCGACGGCTTCACCGACGCACTCGAACCGTTCATGCGCACGGTCTCGGAAGCGGCGGAGGCCATCGCCGATGGGTTCGCGACGGCACTCCAGCAGGCACTCACTCGCCAGGAGAGTGCTGCAGCTGGCGACCGTGATGACCGACTGCCCGAGTCCATCCGCGAAGCACGGGCCCGTCGCGACCAACAGCGCGAGCGCGAGCGGGATGCTGCGGGCAGCTGGCACCCGCCCGACGAGTAGCGACGCTCTGTTTCGTCACACCGTCCACTGCAGGTGCTCTGCAGGTACGGCCACACGAAAGTGATGAGCCCCGTGGGGGAAAGCGGGGCACACACGGATAGCGTTTGAGAGACGCGATGGATTCGCAAGAATCCGGACGACGCTAACGCCCGTCGTCTGACGGGCATCTGGTGTGTCAGTATGGGCGACCTTATGGGTTACTATCACGCCCCGACGCCCCTCACATCACTCCCCATCTCGCTCGCTTGCCCGCTGCTGGCGCCGCGTCTCGACCACCCGCGCCACGAGATCGTCGTCCTCGGTGAACTGCAGGGACATCTCGGCCGTGTCGACGCCCTCGGTGAACCCGGTCCGCGTGAGCGTGAACGGCCCGCCGTCCCACTTGTCCACCTGGTAGGGATAGCCCGGTAGCACCACGTCCGCCACTGCTTGGATGTCGCCACCGACCTCGTCGTTCGCGACGGCACTCAGAACGGCACTCCGTGCCTTCCGCCGGGCGCCGGCCGCGGTCGACACGTCGGCAAACACCGGCGGCCGCGGGATGACCGCACCGACGCGGTCGACCTCGTCGGTGTCGCGGGTGGTGAACGTCCGGTCCCGACCGTCCTCGTCGGTCCACTTGACAGAGACCTCGTTGCCGTAGTCGCGCACGTCGCGACTCGGCTCGGGGACGTCCAGGAGCCGCACGTCGAGCGACCGTGCCACGGCGGGATCGCCCCGCACGAAGCTCTCGATCTCGACGCCGTCGGCGACGGGGTCGGTCACGAACACCAGCCCGGACTCGTCGTGGAGCGACCGCAGGTTCTCGAAGTCCGAATCCTCCAGCGTAACTCCCTCGGCGCCGACGACCGGCAGGTCGGTGGTCGTCACGAACAGGTCGAGGTCGGTGATTTCCTGCCCCTCCGCCCGCTGGGTCAGCCACGAACTCGACCCGCTCGCCGACAGCGTCACGCGAGCCTGCAGCACGTCGCCGACGTACCCCTCGGCGTCGAAGTCAGCCGACAGTGTCGCCTGGTTGCTCGCCGTCACCCAGTCGGCGCCGGCGTTGGGCGACAGTGCGAGGGCCTGGCCGTTGCTCGTGTCGCTCCACGCCGACGCGATGCGCCCCCCGACGACCGCCCACGGTCGCGGGAAGCCATCGAGGACGAGCTGCTGGTCACGCGGGACGTTCTCCGGGCCGGCGACCTCCCCCGAGATGTCGGTCGGCTGGTCCCAGATGGTCGGCGGATAGGCCGTGTCGTAGATGTTGATCGCGTCGACGAGGATGTCGTAGTCGGTATCGCCGCCGCTGGCGAGTTCGAATTCGTAGGTCTGGCCCGCTTCGAGGTCATCACCACCGTAGTCGGCCGACCCCCAATCGGGCGCCGGGAGGACAATCCCCAGGTCGTCGCCGTTGAACGTGACCGACAGGTCGGTGGACCCGCTCCCAGTCACGGCGCCGCGGACCTTGATCCCGACGCGATCCGCGGGGATATCGTACGGGGGCGTGACCGTCGCCGTGACGTTGTCGTTGGGCGTCACCCGAGCACCCTCGAAGTCGATGTAGTAGTCCAGCGTGCCGTCGGTATCGCCGGTCGTGACCTGCGTGTAGAGACCGTCGAAGTCGTCCCAGTTGACGGCCGTGAACGATGTGGGCAGCGCCTTGAGCTGGCCGAACGCAGCCGCGACCGGCTCGTCGGCCGCCGGCGAGTAGAGGTCGGCGCCGTCGAAGGTGGGGTTCGTCACCTCGGTATCGTCACTCTTGACCGTCGTCGGCGGTGCGTGGACGGTCGCATCGATGGTCGTCCCCGACTCGTTGGCGCAGTAGTCGTCGATGGCGTCGTGGTAGGCGATGTTGCTGTACGTGACGGGCTGGCCCGGCCCCGAGCGCGTCAACTGCAGCCCGGGCCCGCGGAGCTTGATCGTCGCCTCGCCGGTGGCCGGGGTGTCGGGCTTGACTGCCTCGATCTCCCCGCGGAGCAGCAGCGTGTCGCCGGCGCCGACGACGATCTCGGCGAAGACGTCGTCGGTCGAGACTTCCCGCGCGGGCACGACCGGGTTGCCGCCGTGCATCGCCGTGTGTTCGTGGGTCGTCGCGGCCTCGATGACGCGCTGGGTGTCGCGCCGTGTGCCGTCGAGACGTTCCCACCCCAGCCAGAGGCCGTCGTCCTGTGCCCACGCCGTCCACGCCGTGTCGGTCCCGCTGTCGGCGTAGACGTGGGGCGTTTCGAGGCGGACCTTGAACGTATACTCCGTCGAGTAGGCCAGCCCCGCGATATCGGCGCTGGTCGTGTCGGTGGGATAGGGACTGGATGAGGCCTCGGTCCACGTCGATCCGCCGTCCGTCGAGTAGTAGGCCCGCCACTGCTCGTCGGGGTTGTCCGACGGGTCGGTCCACGACAGCGGGATCGTCGTCGACTCCGAGAGCCGCGGCTGGGTGGTCGCGGCTAGGCCCGTCGGCGCCGGCAGGAGCGTAATCGGCGAGAGGGCGAGCCACTCGCCCTCGACGTGCTCGGTTTCCGTGCGGAGTCTGACATCGTACTGCTCGCCGTCGAACAGGTTCGCGATGACGTACGACAGTGTGTTTTGGCCGACCGTCGTCGCGTCGACGGCGCCCCACGACTGCCCCTCGCCGGTCTCGCGGACCTGCAGGCGATACTGCCCGTAGTTGATCGTGTCGTCCCACTCGGCGGTGAGCTGGTCCTCGACGCTGGCATCGAACTGGAGGTTCGACGCGTCGGGAAGCTGGGTGGTGAACTGGACTGACATGGATCTGGAAAACGCGGACTGCCGGCTCAGAGGTGGTCAGGAAACGGATGCACGAGGGTTCAGGGCTTGTGCATCCGATGGTCGCGGAAGGTGCCTGCGAATGCAGGCACGTGATGGATCGGTGAGGTGGGCCTTAAACGTTCGGGGTAGGTTCGTTACAGTCCCGGCGAGCGTGAAACGGGCGCTCAGTAGGACCCTTACCCATCGAGCTTGTCGACGTACCCGATCTCGACCTCGTAAACGTACATCACGCGATCTACCTCAGTGTCGTTCGTCAGCACGTTGATTTTCCCACGGAAGAAGTTGCTCGACAGGTCCGGCTGCACCGACGTTACCTCCTGAGCGAACGCGTCCTGGAACCGGTGGAGGATCCGCCCGTCGGTTGTGTCCCAGAGCAGCTCGCTTTCGAGCGTGTGCAGGTCGTCAGTCCACGCTCGCGTCCCGGCGAGCGTCGTTGACCCATTGCGCTCGATGGTGATCGTGTTCCGTTGCTCTGATAGGTTCGTGACGTAGACGCGGTGGAGGATGTTGTTATCCCCATTCGGGCCGCGCCACCCGCAGATGTCCGACGACGCCCGGGGGTTCGAGACTGCCCCGCCGTGGCGCACGACCGAGCGCATGTACATCCCATCGAACGGGCCGGGATCGAGGTCGTTCGTCTCCAGTTTCGCCTCGTCGCCCGTCGACTGTGTTCCCGAGCTCAGGACAGCCCGCCCGCCGTTCTCCGACTCGGCCGTGATGGACCCGCCACCTCTGGACCCGTCGATGAGCCAGTCGGGAAGGCTCCCGGTGAGGAAGTTCGTCCGAGACGACTTGACGAGTCGGTAGTTGTCGAAGAGCACCGTCATCCGATATCGACCCCCAGTTCAGCCCGCGCAACGCCAATTTCGTTGTCGACCCCATCGGTCGGCGTCGCGAAGTAGACCAGATACAGATACTCTCCGTCGGAGACGAAGTCCTGCGCGACGACCGTGTCGCCGCTGTCGGTCCACGCCGGCGCCGTGTAGACCGTCTCGCCCCCCTGCAAGAGCGCGGCGTCGGCACTCTCGTAGGGGAGCGCCCGGGCTTCGGCGGCCTGGAAATCCGCGTAGTGGATCGTGAGGTGGCCGCCGACGAGCGAGAGCGCGGGCGAACCGCCTTGCGGGATTGTCGGGTCGTAGCCAGCCCACTGCGTGTTGTCCCAGGCTGGCTGACTCTGCGATTTGACGAACGTCTCGCCGTCGATGGAGTGACACAGCCCGATGCCTTTGATGTTGTTCGCCTTGTCCCGGCCCTGATACACGCCGATGAAGCGTTTTCCGCGGCGAACCACCGACATGTAACTGCGCTCGTGGCCGTCCCAGTTGGCGTCTTCCGGCGCATCCAGCGCGGCCCCCTGGATGGTAAAAGAGGTGCCATTGCCCGTCGAGGCGGCCGTCGCGAGCTTGGTGTACTGCTTGCCCGCCCCGCCCGTCGTGAAGTCCGGGTCGACGTGGTAGTAGAGGTTGAGCCGCCCCCGCTCAGGGTCGAACACGACCGATGGGGAGGCCGTCTGCGAGCCCTCACTGTCGGACAGGACTTTGCCGTGATAGCTCCACGGCCCCCACGGACTCGGTGCCGTCGAGAGCGCGATATAGTTGCGGTCGTGGGTCGACCAGTAGCAATACCAGTCGTCGTATGAGTTGTCGAGCACCGACGCGGCGTGGATCACAGTCGGCCAGGCAGCTTCTCCGTCGCCTGGGCCAGAGCCGTCGATGATCGGACCGCCCTTGTCCTCCCACGAGATGTCCTGCCAGCTGAAGTCGCTCTTGTAGGACTGGTAGCGGGGTTGGTGAGGCTGGGCGTCGACACCAGATATCGCGCCGATGTTGGCCTGTGCGACGCCGAGCCCGCTCGGCCCCAGCGTTGCTGTCTCGCCCGTGGCTGCGTGCTCGACGACCACGTCGCCGTCGCTGGTCGCGCCGATCTCGCCGATGACTGTACCGGTGCTATCCGTGATCTGGTAGTTGGGTTCATCCATGATGGATCTCCTATGGGGCGTCGTCAGGGCGGACTGTGCCGCCGTTAACTAACGGTTTTTCGAAGGGCATCGTCTCGGGGTCCAGCGGCTTCGTGAACGTCCACGTCTCGCCGGGCTGGACGTCGAAGACGGCGTCGGCCGTCTGGGTGTGCTCCGTGACCGCGAGCACGCGGGCGTCGTGGGCCTCGCCGTTGCGCAGGCCCGACAGCGTGTAGCTCTCGGTCGACCGGGACAGCCCCGTCGCGGCGTCTTGCCAGGTCGACGTGTCCGTGGGTCGGTACTGGACGGTCACGGTCCCGTTGTCGTGGGTGTTCGTCCACGAGAGGTCCACGCTGTCGGCCGTGACGTTCGAGACAGCCAGGTCCCCCGGCGCCGGCAGCGCCGTCGTCGCCGCGACCTCGGCGGAGTCGTTGCCCTGCTCGCCGCCCTGCGTGGCACAGACGCGGTAGTAGTAGCGCTCGCCGTCCGGGAGGCCCGCGTCGACGAAACTGGTCACGCCGGCGCCGACCGTCGCGAAGGGCGACCCCGAGGTGTCAACGCCCGGCGACGTGCTCCGGTAGAGCTCGAAGCTGTCCTCGGTGCTGAAGGGATCGTCCCACGTGACGGTGATGGCGTCGGCGGCCGAGGTGGTGGCGTCGACGCCCGGGACCGGACCGAGGACGTACTCGATCTCGACGCGGCCGTCGCCCGCCCGGACACCCGTCGATCCCGAGACGTTCGTCCCGCTGCTGGCGACCCAGCCCGAGCCGCCACCGCCGGGGCCGCCGGATTCGTCGTCGCTGGCCGCGCCGACACCCCCTCCGCCACCACCGTAGTAGCCGCCACCGCCGCCACCGCCGGCGGACCCATTGGTGTCGGTCGATGCGCCGGCACCACCCTGCCCGAGCGAGCCATCTTCGCCGTCGACGGCGCTGGCGGTCCCGCCGGCACCGCCCGACGAGAGCGTCCCGCCCTCGCCGCCGATCGTCCCGGCCCCCTCTTCACCCTCCTGCCCGTTCTGATTCGCGCCGCCGCCGTGTCCGGGGTCCCGGGTGGTGTACGACCCCCAACCACCAGCACCGCCGGCGACGATGAGCCGGTCGGAGAGTGTCTCCCCACCGCGGCGGACATCGGTGGCCCCACCACCGTCGTTGCCCGTCGATTGGGTCCCGCTCCCGCCGGCGCCACCGCCGTTGAATCCGCCGGGACCGTTGTCCGTGCCGCCCTCACCGCCCACGTACGGATAGAGTGTGCTGATACCCGTCACGTCGAACGTCGCCTCGGCACGGCCGCCCTCGGCGGAGGCGGTGCTCGCCCCCCACACGCGGATCGTCACCTGCGCGACGTTGTCCGGGACGGTCCAGGTGTGGCTCCCGACCGTGTCGAACGTCTCCGTCGGCATCTACAGCACCTCCCCGAGTGCGTCTTCCACAGCTGACCGGTCGGCGTAGTCATCCTCGTCGGCAAGGACGAACAGGTCAAGCTGCAGGCGCGGGCTGAACGTCTGGTTCGCCGCCTGTCCACCGACGACGACCGCCCACACGCCGCGGAACGACTTGGCCGCCACGTCGACCGACGGCGCCAGCCGGACGACCTGCGAGTCGACCGGTGCCGCCGCGGGGAGGCGTTCGCGATACCACGGCACGCCGTCGTCGTCCCGCCCTCGGGCGCCCGTATGGGCGAACTCCAGCAACTGCCGCGCCGTCTCGAAGCGCTGACGGGCCGCTGGCTCGCCGTCGACGGGGCTGGAGAACAGCAGCGTCGCTGTCTCCTGGCGGCCGGGCACGGCCTCGACGATGTCGCCGGTCGTGCCGTTGACGACGACGTCGGTGTCGCTCCCGGCATCGGCTTCACGCAGCGAGAGCATCCACGTTGGGTCCGCCATTTAGACCCCCTCCCGGTTGGCGCGGTCGCCCTTGCGCGCGTCGCTGCGGTCGATCCGCTCGTCCATCTTCGCGACGATCTCGCCGTCCTCGACGGTGATCTCGGCGACCTTCTCGACGACGCGCTCGCGGAGCACATCCCGGTTGGTCGTCCGCGTCGGTGCCTGGTAGCTGCTCAGCGAGGTGGTCGGTGCCTCGACCGTTCCGAAGGTCTGCTGGTCGACGCCGGGCAGGCGGTTGGCCGCCTTGATCGCCCGGTTGAGATACGAGATCATCGCGTTGACGCCCTCGGTGAGGTTCGAGACGGCGGCGTTGATCGTGTCGCCGACGAGCGTCACGATGCCGCCGAACGTGCTCGCGAAGGCGTTGTAGACGCGGTTGAGTTGCTGCTGGGTCGTGACGAGTACCGCCGCCATGACGCGGGCGAGTGAGTTCTGAGCGAAGGTCTGCAGGCCGGTGAACAGCGTTTCCCAGGCCGCGGAGAGCGCCTTCTGTCCCTTCTCGGAGGCCCACGTCGCGACGGCGGAGGTGATCTCCGAGAGCGAGCCGTCCGTGCCGGTCAGCCCGGCAGCGATGCCAGTCACCGCCGAACTGAGGACACCCAGCGCGATCGTGAACGCCGTTTCGAGGTCAGATCTCGCGTCCTCGCTCGTCAGGTACGACGTAATGCTGTTGATCAGCCCTCCGGTGACGGTGCCCTGGTCGCCAGTAAGTCCGCCGATGATGTCCTGCGCGCCGGTCCGGAAGTAGCCCCAGATGGTCTCGTTGATCTCTCGCATCGCCGTCTGCGTCTCGGAGCTTTTGAAAAACGAGGTGATGCCGCCGAGTAGCCCGTCGACGAGCCGCTGTGCAGTGCCGTGGATGTCCTGCAGATCGACGAGTCCACCGGTCACGTTCGAGATGATGCCCTGTAGCGAGCCGCCGAAGCGCTTGCTTGCATCGCCGGAGACGGCGTCGACGAGCGCATCGACGGCCGTCTCGCCGAGGCTCCGCAGTGCCCCACGGATGTCCGCCATCGGAATCGACTGCGCGGCATCGAGGAGTGCTCGGAAGCCTCGTCGCATCAGGTCCCCACCGGACCCGCGGAACCAGCGCTGGAGGCTGCGGATGCCCTGCTGGAGCGTCGGGACGAGCGAGTCCAGCAGCGCATCGACATCGATGTCTTCGAGAGCGCCGACCAGGCCGCCCAGTCCATCCTCGGCCAGCGACGTGACGACATCGACGACATCGCCGGCGTCGCTGATGCCGTTGAGCGTGCTGAGGAACGACTCGAACAGGCCGACCCCCGACTCGATAGCCGGGAGTACGACGTTCAGGATCCGCATCCCGAAGGCCGTGATCTCCGGGAGCGCATCGAAGACGGCGTCGGCGATCGCCAGCAACTGCGGCGCGACCGCTCTGGTGACGCGCATCATCCCCTCGAACGCGCCGCGGGCGTTGTCGCCGACGAAGGAGACGAAGTCGACGAAGACCGGCAGTGCCTCGCGGGCCAAGTCGGACAGGACGCCGGCGACCTCCGGGAGCGTCCGCATCGCCGCCTGCCCCAGCGACCGGAGGGTGCTCCCGAACTCGTCCATCCCGCCGACTGCAGACAAGACGTTCTGCGTGAGCGTCGGGAGTGCGTTGATACCGTCCTCGATGAGCGGCGCGAACTGGGAGCCCCACTCGGCGACGACACCACTGAGTTCGTCTTTGATGGTGCCCAGGCGTGCCTGGAGCGCCGACATCGGCCCCTCGACATCGTCGAGGCGCTGCTCCTCTTCTTTCAGCTGGCGCAGTCGTGTGCGCTGGGCATCCGTCAGCGACCCGGTCTCCTCGCGGAGCGTTTCGAGTTCCTCGATCTGGTCGCGGACGGCCAGCAGCTGCTCTTGGTACTGGCCAGTCAGCTGCTCCCCATAGGCGAGCGCGCCGGATCCGACGACCAGTCCGAACGCGCCGGCGAGCGCACCACCGGCGGTCGCCAGCCCGCCGACCGTCGCGAGCAGCGGGACGAGCGCGGTCGAGAGCGTCCCGGCGGCGACCGTCAGGGCTCCGAACGCCAGCGACGCGGTCGTTATCGACGTTGTCAGGACGCCGAATGACCCCGAGAGCCCGCCAGTCGACAGCGACAGTGCGGAGAACATCCCCGACGTCGTGCCTGCCTGCCGACCAGCCCTACCGATATCGTCGCCAGCCTCGTCAGCCTCGTGGGCCAGCGCCAGCAGCGCAGCCGTCAGTTGATGTGACTCGCCACGGACATCTTCCAGCCCACCTTCGGCGGTTTCGAGATCGGCACGGGTGCTTGTCGCCTCGCGACCGAGCCCGCCCAGCGACCGCTTCACCGACTCGATCCCCTTGGTCACGTCGGCAGTGCGGCTGCTGATCGAGACTGCTAAATTGTCGAACGACATGAATAATTACTGAAACTGTTGTTCCCACTCCGAACGCGACTGTTCGGCGTCGTACTGCGAGCGTGACAACGAGTTCTCGTGCTGGTGCTGCTGACGGCTCTGGTATTCGAGGTACATCTCGGCCTGTTCGCCGAGGGCGATCATCTGCTCGTCACGGACGGTCAGGTCGCCCATCAGCGGCGGCCAGGTCCGTCGATAGCCACGCTCTTCCAGGCGCTTCTCGTGGAGCGCCTGCTCGGCGAGGTCAGGAAGGTCTACGTCGCGTTTCCCGGCAGGTCGATCTCGTCCATCGCGGCCTGGATGTCTTCAACGCCGCTCCAGGCCTGCTGCATCGCGAACCACAGCACCG
Source organism: Halosimplex pelagicum (assembly GCF_013415905.1). Taxonomy (GTDB): domain Archaea; phylum Halobacteriota; class Halobacteria; order Halobacteriales; family Haloarculaceae; genus Halosimplex; species Halosimplex pelagicum. The sequence goes on from NZ_CP058909.1 coordinate 2,643,432, forward strand.
ACCGCTTTCGCATCGGCATCTCATCTGGGTCCACGTCCGGCTCGTCGAGATACTCGCGAATCGCGTTCCGGATCGCCTCGTCTTCCGCGTCGGGGCCCTCCTGGGCCTGGGATTCGAGCGCGTCCAGCTCGTCGCGCGTGATGTCCTCGACCTCGATGGGGAGCTCGTCCCCGTCGACGTGGAGCGTCGCCTCGATAGTGTCCTTGCTCTGCAGCCACTCGGCCGTATCGTCAGTCGTGTGTTCTGTCATGAGTTACCTCAGGAGTGAGTTGCTTCGACCGCCGGGTCGCCGTGCCCTTCCAGGGTGATGCCGTAGATGAGGTTTGAGTCCCCACCGGAGTGTTCGACATCGTCGTCGTCAGTCAGCTGGGCGTTGTTGACGGTGACATCGCCATCCGGGTAGCCGTAGACGACGTCGCCCTCCTTCCCGGTGAAGTAGTTGTAGTTCTGCTTCGCGCTCTCGTACGGCCCAGCGAGGTCTGCGTCGACGGAGACTGTCCGTGAACCGCAGTCGATGGACTGACGGCGAGTCCCCTGGCGCGCTTCCCGGGAGATGTCGACCTCGATGGAGAGGTCGAGCGCGTGAACGCGGTCGGCAGCAGCCGACTCGGCGAGCGCGCCACCGTCCCAGGACGAGGACGTCCCGAGGAACAGGTAGTTCGATACGTCCGTCCCGATCGCGCTGGCCCGCGACCCGGCGCCGAGGATCGGGACGCCACGGACGGCGTCGACGCCGTCGGTCTCGGTCCCGACGAGCGGGTCTTCGAGCAGCGAATTACCGTTGCCGTCCTTGACGTCGATGTCGCCGACGTGCGATCCGTCAACCCAGATGGCGTCTATATCGCTGAACGACTCGCCCGTATCACCGGTGACTGACGTCGTCCCGTCGAGGGTGAACGTGTCGCTCGTCGTGCCACCCTCAGATTCGATGGTGACCGTCTGGGTGGTGTCCTCGGCGCTCGTCGAGACGACCTCGGGAGTCACGCCGTCGGCGGGCTGGTGGATGATGATCTGTGTGACCTTCTCCGCCGCGTAGCCTGCCTCGGCGACGATCGGGCTTGACGCCGACGGGTCGCCCGGTGCAGCACCGGAGCTGGGCCTGCACCCCGAACCGTAGACGTACTCACGGAAGCCCGCACCTTTCGCGCCACCCGAGTCGACTTCGCGGCGGAACAGGACTTCGTGCGTGGGTTCGCTGGTCTGGTAGTCGTACGTGAGGAGTTCCCCGATCGGGTCGTTCGCGTTGCCATCGCCATCGATGAAGAAGCGCTGGAGCCACCACTGCACGGTGAGGTCGTGCTCCTCGGCGCCGCGGAAGTGATCTGTCGTATCTCCACTCCCGGCGGCCTGTTGCCCCTCAACACCGGCGTCGCCGGACCAGCCGGGGTAGCTGGCGATGTAGTCACCGTAGCGGTTCCACTCGGGATCCTCCGGTACGCGCGGGATGCCGTCGCTGTCGAACGTGGACGGGATCCACTCCGCGCGAACGTTCTGGAGTGCCGACTCAGTTGGTGCAGGTTGGTTCGTACTCATAAGTCTGGTACTGCTTGATGGTCACGGCACGTACAGGGCGCCGTAGTTCAGTTGTCGCTGTGCGATGCGGACCGGTGGGTCTTCATTAAGATCGTCCGGGGCGTCTGGACCGCGCTGACCCCCGACGCGCGTAAATCCCGTCCCCGGCGCCGACCAGTGCTCACGGCAGATGTCGAGCGCATGCCCAGCAATCTCGTCGACGATCGTCCCGGCATCAACCGCCGCGTAGTCGTCGCTCCCACGATAGTTATCCTCGTCGTGGTCTTCGGCGCGCGCGGTCGCCAACAGCACCCCCTGGGGTGACTGGCCCGGTCCGCGTTCGGTCATGAAATCAAACGTCGACTCACCACCACTCGTCTCGTTCGAGAAGGAGACAACCAGGCTCGGGAAGACGGCGCCGACGTTGTCGATGGAGTCCGCGGCCGGCATGTGTGCTTGGTGGTCCGGCGAGGCTTCCAGGTCGTACCCGCGGACCATGCTGGGGTCCCATTTGGCGACCAGGAGATCGATCATCTCCTGCTCGGGTTGCGTGGGTGGGCTGCGCGTGGGCATCGGGGTCAGACCTCCCGACACTCCAGACGAATCAGGCCGTTTCGTTCATCGACTGGCGTTTCGACGACGTACGTCGTTGCGGTCTCATCCTCAATGCGGACTGCGGCCTCACCGTCCTCACCAAAGCCCGTCCACTGGTCATGGGCATCGTCGCGGACGCGGTAGACGCGATCAACATCTGCGGTGGTGCCGCCTGTGTCGCGGTCCGCGTCCGGCTGAGGGCTATCGGCGCGTGCCGGGATCCCCGACTTGGTTGGTGCCTCGGGATACGTGACGCTGTACCCGTCGCCCGGGGAATAGGAGGCGTCGCTGGGTTCGTAGATGTCAATCGTCGTGTTATGCAGGGTGCCCGAGTGGACGCGGCGGAGCGCGCTCTCGACGACATCACGGGGCATGTCAGGCGCTCACCTCCAGGTCCGCACTCGCTTCCGGGTTGACCTCGTCCGCCGTCGGGAGTTGGTCGACGTCGTCGCCGGGCACGGCCTGGACCGAGGCCCGGAGCGTCCCGGTCTCGATGAGCCCCTTCGCTGTGATGATGCGCTTGATGCGCCGTTCGAGCCCGTACGCGATCGTCTGGACGAGTTCCTCGGCGGACCCAATCGCGTCGAGCGTCGTGTTCGTGTCGGCGGCGATCGCCGCCTGGAGGTTGCTCCTGTACGCATGGATCGCGGGCCGGACGAACGGCTTCGGGTCCATCTTGCTGGTGCCAAATTCGAGGTAGACGGCATACTCGACCGCCGTGCCGACAACCCAGGGACCGCCGCCAGTCCACCGCTCTTCAAGCCGTTCCAGCTCCTCGATCGTCTCTTCGATCCCTTCGACCATCAGGGAGAGCTCAGCCATCAGCGGAGCCCCTTGGAATCCGGCACGCCGATCGACGCGCTCGGTTTGTCGGCACCGGCCAGCTTGCCAGTCGGGTCGAGCGTGACCGCGAGCTGTCCATGCGTCGTCCCCGAGAGTCCCTCGCCGGTCTCGCCTTCGAACGACACCTGGCCGTCCCCCTCACGCGCCGAGGAGATCTGCCGCTCCGGCGCCGATGCGATCAGGTGCGCCGCCAGTTGCGTGACGACGTCGTCACGGACGCCGTCGTCGATTCCCTCACCCTTGATGAGTGGATCGTACAGCCGACCGGCAGGGCCGATCAGCGTGTTGATCTGCGAGTCGCTGAGGTCGGACCCGCCGAGGGCGTCCCGGACATCGTCTGGCGCGACCGTCATCGGCCGATCATGCGGCGCTGCCGCTCTTTGACCTCCTTGATTCGCCGGAGTTCCGCCATCGTCTCGTCATCGACGGCGACCGCAGCGCCGGCCGCCGGCGGCGGACCACCAGAGCCCCCGATGTCCGGCGGTCCTTGGTGGTCCGCGACGGCAGCCGGGAGGGCGACGGCTTGTGGTTCGATCTGGATCGCTGGCCCCGGCGGTGAGGGTTGTGGGCCACTCCAGAACGGCGGGTCGGTGACGGGCATGTCCCACCACCAGGGCAGCCAGTACTCGGCGTCGTCCATCAGTTACTCCTCCAGCTCGTCGAGGCGGTCGTCGATGACTTCGAGCGCGGTCGTCCGATCGTCGCTCTCGACTTCGAGCTCGCGGATCCGTTGGAGCTTGGCGACGGAATCGACCTCGGCGACGCGCTCCTCGATCTCGTCGACGGTCAGCTCCTCCGGGTGGGGATCGACCTCCACATCACCGGCGGTATCGTCGGTCGCCGACCCGTCGTCAGCGTCGGCCTCGTTGCTGGCCGACTCGGCGCCGTCGTCGATCGACTCGAACGACCCGGGGATCCGCTCGTAGACGCTGACAGGGATCTCGGCCTCGTCGCCGCGGGTCAGGTGGTCGCCGTCGACCCAGACGTCACCGTCGGTGACGCGGACCCGTGTGGTCTCGGGCATGGGTCTCAGGCGTTGATCCCGGTCATCCGGGTGATGCCCGAGATACCGTCGGGCTGGGTCTTGATGAACGGCGTCCGGGAGCTGATGAGGCGGTTGTTCAGCGCGGCGCCGCCGTCGCTCTCCCAGCTGGTGTTCGTGACGCCCTGGGCGTTGACGATCTCGAAGTACCGCGGGTCGTCCAGCATCATGATGACGCTGTCGGCGTCCAGCCGCGGTGCCGGGACGATGTTGAGGTAGTCGTACTTCTGCTCGACGCGGTCGCGGACGGTCTGGTCGGCCTGCTCGGTCTCGTAGTCCTGGCGGGTGAACTCGCCCCACATCGCCCGCGGGACCATTAGCCACGCGCCGACCTCGCTGACCAGCGGGACGTCGTCCTGGTCGACGACGTCGGTCTGGTCCTCGATGGAGTCGTGGAGCGTGTCGATGTCTTCGAGCATCCCGGCGGCATCGCCGATCCACCCCGTCGAGTTGCTGGCCTGGATGATCTCCGGGATGTTCGAGTTCAGGCCGCGGACCTTGAGCAGCCCGCGCTCGGTCTGGACGTCCGGGCCCCAGCCGCCCCAGAGCTTGTTGTGCTCCAGCCGGTTCAGCGCCTGCCGCGCTTCCGTCCCGATGGAGTCGTCGAAGTCCTCACCGAACGCCTGGGCGTTCTGGAACTCCCGGGCGTCGATCTGGTAGGTGACGATGTCCATCGGCAGCGGGACGCCGTCGAGGGCGTGGCCCGGCATCTCCTGCTCGCTACGGGTCCGGAGGTTCATCGACGTCGTGCCCTCCAGCCGGGTCCCGGACATCGGCGTGAAGTAGGCGTACCGGGAGAGGTCACTCGATGCGACGAACCCGGCGCCGATCAGCTGGTCGACGACGGTCGACTGGACGAACTGGTCGTTGAGGACCATGTCCGCGTACTGCGCCCACGAATCGACCTCCAGCGTCGAGTCCGCCGTCAGTTCGGCGGTGGGGTTCGAGCTCTTGACGCCGGTCGCCTTGTCGAGCTGGTCCCATTGGTCCGGCGAGAACGGCGACTCGGCGCGGAGCTGCTGGAGTGCCTGCTTGCGCACCTTGGGGACCGGGTTGAACAGCGCCTTCTGCGCGGTCAGCGACAGATCGTTTTCGACACTCTTCGACCACTTGGTCTCGGTGGAAATATCAGCACTCATTGGTCTAGTAGAACTCCACGACGAGGAGGTTGTCCTCGTCGCTGCGAGTGATCTCTTCGACGACACGGCCGACGAACTCCGTCGGCGAGTTCGTCCCGTCGACGGTCCCGCCCTCGTCGGTGATCTTCCCGTCCTGATCCCAGGCCGCTTCGGCGTCGGTGGGGTCGGCCGAGGCGTTGGAACTCTTGCGAAGACGGGCGCGGTCGAAGCGCCGGAAGCCGACGGTTTCGAGGTCGTTGCCCGCGTCGTAGCCGTCGTCGAGCGGCGACTCGCCAGTCTGGCCGAGCGAGCGCGACGGGTTGCGCTGCTCGCGAGCGACGCGCTTGGTCTTCGAGTCGGCGCCGACCTGCCGGACCTGGACGTTGCCGTCGGAGTCGCGATACCACTCGACGCCAGTTCCCGGGAGGGTAGCGCCGTCCGCCGTCCCGTCGACGTAGCTCTCGTTGCCGTTGACCTGTGCGATGACGGACTGGTTCTGTGCGATCATGAGTTAGTCCTCCTGGACCCCCGTGCCGTAGTCGTCGGCGCTGGCGTCGTCGGAGCCGGCGCTGGCCGTCAGCGTCGGGGCCGCGCCGGCTGACCCCGGGAGCTGAGCCGCGAGTTCGCCGCGGACCCGCTTGTGCTCGCGCTCGACGAGCCGGTGCGCCGAGGCCAGCAGGTCCTCGCGGTCGTCCTCGTCATAGTCGTCGCTCTCGGCGATGATCTCGTCGACCTTGTCCCGCTTCGACTGACGGTCCTGTGCCGCGGCGACCGCCTCTTCGAGGCCGTCCTCAGTGACGAAGCCTTGGTCGCGCAGCGCTTCGCCGAGCTCGTCGACGGTCATGTCGCCGAGCGTCTTGCTGTCCCCCTCGTCGCTGCTAGAGGAGTCCTGTTCGTTGCTGCCGTTCTCGTCGGAGTCGGAGTTGGATCCCATATCAGAATCTGTGTCAGCATCCGTACCGGATTCCGCCGGCTCGTCTCCAGTCGATGCGTCAGCCGTGACCTCGTCGCCGGCCTCGTCGCTATCCATCACGCCGTCAGGCGCGACGGCGACGAACCCCGAGTCGAGATAGTACCCACCCTCGCTGCGGGGGATCGGGTCCGAGGGTTCGCCGTCGGCGTGGTATCGGAGCAGCGCGAACAGCGTCTGGTCCTCGGCGAGCGCCTCGTTGAGGGCGATCTCGAACTCGGTCTCGTAGTCGCCGGCGTCGTAGGGTTGACTCGCCCCGAGCGCCGGACCGAGCCCTTCGCCGACGTCGGGGAACTCGTCCCCGGCGCCGTGGAGCGTGACCAGCCACGGCGCGTCGTCGAAACTGGCGTCGTCGACGACGATCGTCTCCCCACCCGTCGTCTGGTCGGGGAGGTAGGCGCCGCCGCGACGGTCGTTCGAGTCGAGCAGCCCGAAGTGCTCGGCGAGGCGCTTGACGAGCCCGCGCTCGTCGTCGACATCGTCGCCGGCGTCGGCCGCCGTCAGCTCGGCGCCGATGTCGGTCCCCTGGGTGAACGATGCGAGCGCCTCGTTGGGCCCCCACTCGGCCGTGTTGTTGGGCGAGTCGCCCTTCGAGACGACGGAGAGGTCGCGAAACCGAATGTTCGTCGCCTTGTACGCGCCGGTCTCGATATCCTGCTCGCCGAGGGCGAACTGCGGGTGGACCGACACCTCGTAGCTGCCGGCCTGGACGCCCTGGGCGACCTCCTCGTCGTGCGCGGTCGCCTCGTAGCCCACGGCCTGCTGGTCGTCGAGCCAGCCCGCCTTGGAGACCTTGCCGACGGTCTCGTCGGTCGGCGGCGGGTAGACCGGGCGGCCGTCCTCGTCGGTCGGGTGGTCGGCGGTCAGCGGTTCGCCGGCCTGCGTCTCCGCTGCCTGCTGGAGTTCGTCGGCGGCGAACAGCACCGGCGTTCCATCGTCCATGTGGAGGATGTCGCCGGCGGCCACCGCCACGCCCGAGAAGCGATACGGCGGTCCGTCGTCACTTGCGCCTGCGGTGAGCCGAGCCGTCCGGGCCGACACCCGCAGGTCGTGGTCGTCGTTGGTCATGTCATGAATGTGTGTTCGTCGGCCCGGGGTCCTCGCCCCTCACCGCTCGCGCGGTGGGTGTCGTGTGGGGGTCATCGGCCCCGGGAGAGCGTTAGCGGCACTTCACCTGACTACCCGATGACCGGCAACCACGCGCATCTGCACTGCGGATGGACCGGGATGATCCCCCGCGCCTCGGCGACCGAGTAGACGTTGCCGTCGAGGCCTTCGCAGATGGGGCAGACGCGGTCGTCGTCGGCGGTCTGCAGCTCCGCCTCGCCGACGACCGTGTCGACGCCCGCCTGGGAGTAGCGGTTGAGCGTCGCGCTGGCGTGCGACCGGATGATCTCCGTCCGGGCGAGCGTCGTCGCCCGCGTCTTCCCGATCTTCTCGATGCGGTCGGAGATCGACCGGGCGATGTCGGTCGGGTTCTCGCCCTGGTCAAGCCCATCGGCGAGCTCCCGGGCAACCGCCTGGTTCAACTCCGAGGTGAGCCCGTCCCACTCGTTGACGACCCGCGTGTAGAGGGTCTGCAGCTGGTCGCGGTGGACCGGGAGCTGCATCGAGGCCGCGACCGACATCTCGGGTGCGGTGGCGTCGGCATCGGTGAGCGCGCCGTCGGCGTGTTGCAGCCCGCGCTCGTAGGCCGCCCGGATGTAGGAGATCTCCTCCGCGGTGAAGACCTCGATGCGGGCCTTCCGCAACTGCTCCGTGAGCCACTCGCGGACGGTCGTGATCACCTCGGCGCGACGCTCCGCGGAGACGTCCGGCAACGGATCCGGCTTGCGGGCGGCCTGCAGCTGGCCGTCGCGAAGGCCGAGTGCATCGCGCTCGACGATCCCACGGCGGAGTTCGGCGTTGATGCGAGCGAGGATACCTCGGAGTCGCTGGGCGAACTCCTGCCGCAGCGTCAGCGTCTGCGTCGGGTCACCGCTGCCAGAGTGCGCCGCGTGGAGGTGGTGGCGGCCGTGCTCATGGCCGTGATTCTCGGTTGTCGCAGACATTACTCGTAGGACCTCCCACACCGTGAACACTGCCGTGACGTGTCACCCATCCACTGACAGGCCCCTGTGCTGGCGTCCGATTCCCCCAAACACACGCCACAAAGGGGCATCACTCATCGCCTCCGGGAGTCTCTTGCCCGCCGTCGGCGACGGCTGGCGGCGCTTCGGGGCCGTCCATCTGGGCCCGCTCCTGTTCAAGGTCCATCTCCTCGACGGCGGGGGCGTCGGGAACCTCCGGGAACTCGCCAGTCTCGAGGAACTCGATCCACTCCTCGGTCCCGTAGCCGGCGAGGCGACTGCCGGCGTCCTTCGCGACGGTCGCCCGGTTGGCCTGGATCTCCGACTCGTCCATCGCGCTCGTCTCGTGGAGCGGATCCCACTCAGCGCTGAAGCCGTCGCCCTGCGGCTCGGTGACCGAGCCGTGCTCGTACGCCGCCTTGATGACGGGCCGGACGATCGTCGGCGTGACGAACTGGACGCGGCGCTCGCCGATGCGGCCGTACCAGTCCTTGAGGTCCTGCGTGGTCGCGCGCTCGCCCGTCTCGTTGCCCTTCAGGACGCTTTGGGGCGGCATATAGGGCTGGCTGGCGATCGCCTCGATGTTCGGGTCGATTACGCTGCCGGGGTCGATCTCCTCCCCGCCGAGACTCTGGACCTCGTCGGCACCGTGGGTTCGGAGGACGTTTTCCAGACCAGCCTCCCAGCGATGGAGCGCCTCCCGGAGTTCGTCGCCGCCGTCCTCCAGGTCGTAGTCCTTGTCGATGTTGACGTTGATGCCCCAGGCACTCGCCCGGTAGGCGAGCTGCCCGGCGCTGCCGAGCACGCGCTCGATGTCGATGAGGTTGTTGTAGACGGGCTGCTGGCGCGGGACACCCCGGACCTCGTCGTCGAGCAGCATGTCCGAGTGGATGTGGACGACCCGCGAGTGGTGGACGGTCATCGTGTCCGGGCCGGCTTGGGTGACCGTGCCGTCCTCGTCGTCGTCCTCGTCGTCGAGGTCGATGTCGTACGTGAGCGGCTGGCCCCACCGACCTGACCCCGGGCCACCGAGCGTCACGTCGTCGATGGAGGCCTCGGAGAACGGTCGGAGCCCGGTCAGCTGCGTCGCGCCGTTGACCGGCTGCGCGAACGCGTCCGTGTTGACATCTTCGCCGTCCTCGTCGGAGACGTCGCGCTGACGGACGTCGTCGAACTCCAACACGAGGATGCCGAACTCGCCGATGCCGGCGAGCTTGTCGGAGCGCTTGCAGTAGTGCCACAGGTCGAGGCGGTCCTCCAGGTCGGCGACGTCGTCCTCGAACTCGGTCGTCTCGTCCGCGCCGGTGTCGGCGTCGTCGACGATCGTCGGCGAGTCGCGCCAGCTCGTCGACGCCGGCAGGAACGTGACGGCGAACGCGTAGGGGTTCCGTAGCGCGAGCGCGTAGAACTGCTCGACGCCGGGGTTCTTGTCCCACTCGAAGACATCGTAGTAGTCGAAGTCGTCATCGTCACCGTGAATGTTCTCGCCGAGGAGGGCGGCGAGCGACTGCCGCATCGTGAGGTCGACCTGCTCGGCAGCCGTGAGTTCGAGGACCTCGTCGCCGGCGCCGGACGTAGCCTCCCCGGTCGCCTGCTTGACATCGCCGACATCGTCACTCACGAACTGTCCGGTCTCGGGATCTCGCGGCTGGTCAGTCATGTATGAAAATCACCACGTCCCCGACCCGCTCGGGCCGGTCTCTTCCTCGGGCTGCAGCCCCTCGGCGGCGGATATCGCCATGATCGCCGCGTCGAGGTGGTCCGGCGAGTGACCGAGGCGGTCCTTGACGTCGTCCTTCGGGTCGGCGACGTAGACCTGCTCGTCGCGGCTCTTGATGTACGTCTCCGAGAGCGTGATCTCCCGGGCGGCGATCTTCAGCTCCTTCCGGAGCCGGGTGTCCGTGAACTCGCCACCGCGTTCGAGCCACTTGCCGAGCTCGACGAGCCCCTCCGTCCAGCGGTCCTTGTACTCGTCCGACTGGACAGCGGTCTCGCCGGCCTTGAAGCGGTCGACGTTCGGGAAGCGCCGGGCCGTGTCGTCGAGCTTGCCCGACCCCTCGCCGACGGCGTCGCCGGAGATCTGCGCTTCCGGCTCGGCGTCGAGGTTGTTCCAGATCTCGTTGAACTGAACTGTGTGGTCGGTGCCGGGCTCGGAGTACTCGATCGTCAGGGCGCCGTCGCGTTCGTCGATTTGCACTGTGCGGTCGCCCGACCGGGCGACGTCGAGCCCCGTCCCGCAGCGAGGACCCGAAGCGTCGAACTCGTTGGTGTCCTCGACGTAGCCGGCGGTGACGAGGTCGGCCTGGATCGGCCGGTTCTTTGTGGCGCCGGCGGGCGGCATGATCCCGGCGAAGCGCCGGTACCAGAGCGTGTTCAGGTCCTTCCGGAAGTCCGCGTTCCCGGGGAGCGACATCGCCCGCGCCTCGTCGTAGCCCGGCCAGGACTCTCCGTTGTGGGCTTCCCACTTTTTCTTGAGCTTGTGGAGGCCGGTCAGGCCGGGGATCCGGTCGCCGTCGCGACGGCCGAGTTCGACGTGGACGTTGTGGGAGTCGAACGTCGAGAACTGCAGCTTCTCGGGTTCGAGGCCGATCTCGCCCATGTTCGCGACCGCGTTCGTCTCGTCCTCCGGCGGGTTCGAGATGATGACCATCCGGTCGTTTCGGTCGGAGATGAGCGAGTCCATCGAGTCGAGCGTCTCCAGGTCGACGTCCTTCTTGTCGGCCTCGTCGACTATGACCAGGACATGGTCGTTGTGGACGCCCTCAAGCTCGCCGGGGTCCTCCGGAGAGATCACCTCGAACTGCCACGTCGGCTCATCCGCGATGTCGATGTGGGGGTTCGGCGACCACTTCCACTCGCCGAACAGCGGCGAGTTCTGGTGGAGGCCCTCGGCATCCGCGCAGAAGGTCCGCTTCAGCTTGCCGTACGTCCCCGAGGTGACGACGACCGAGCTCGGGTAGTGGCGCTTGTGGAACGACAGTGCGAGGCCGACGATCCCGAACGTCTTCCCGAAGCCGTTGCCGCCCTCCAGGTGCGTGTACTGGTTGGTCGCGACGTGTTCGTGGATTGTCCGCTGCTCGGGCGAGAGCGTGATATCGAACCAGTCCTCGGCGGCCTGCCAGTATCGCTCGGGCCCCGTGTAGTTCTCCGGCAGGCGCTGCTCGACGCCGTCCGGGAGGTTCTGGGTGCTCATTCGTCGACCCCCAGCCACTCGCGGGCTCGTTGGATGTAGTGGCTGTTCGCCCCGTTCTCCTCCCGGTACGCCAGGGCCCGCCGGCAAATCTCCGGCCACTCCTCTTGCGGGGGCCCCGGCTCCCCGAGGTAGGAGATGTAGTTCCGCTCGATGAGCTCGGGCGGCATCCGGGCGACGGCGAAGATCGAGCAGTACTCCTCGGATGTCGGCGGGACATCGTCGCCCTTCGTGTCCCGGATGTGGATCGCGAGGTGTGCGAGCTCGTGGTAGACGGTCATCATCCAGGACCGCTCCTCGGCCGGCAGGTAGACCAAGCGGTTCGACATACCCGCCCTGCCGTTGACGTCGTCCGGTTCGAAGTCGGGGTCAAGCCGGACGACCGTGACAACCTCGTGGGCGAGCTCGGGGAAGTCCTCCATCGCCCGGGCGACGCGATTGCGGACATCTTCCCGGACGCCTTCCGACGCGGCGTCGTCGAAGGTCTCGAGGACGCGGTAGGCGCCGAAGCCGACGACCTCCTGGCCGTCGCACTCATGCTCGATCCGGACCCTCTCGACGCTCATGAGTCACCGCCTTGTGCGGATGCCTTCCACGTGTCTTTCAACTCGCCGAGGGCGTCGGCCTTCTGCGACTCGGGATCCTCCAAGAGCCCGAGGTCCTTGAGCCACTGCCGACGGTCGGTCGAGAGTCGCTTCTGGGCCTGCTGAACGACCGACTCCCGATAGCGCTCCTCGTCGATGATGCGAGACGACCCGTCGGGGTGCGAGACCGACTTCTTGCGCGTCTCCTTATCGACCAGCGGGTGGCCGCTGTCGAGGTCCTCGGGCTTCTCGCTTGACCAGCGGTCGAGGCCGATATCCTTGGCGTGGGTCACCGAGATGCGGAAGAGTTCGCTCTCGATCCCGAGCACTGGGTCGCCGTGGAGATCTCGGTAGCGCTCCAGGTAGTCCTCGAAGACATCGTCGACGAACCCCCGAAGGTCGTCGTTGAGGACGTTCTGGTAATAGCTGTTGCACTCTGCATACGCGCCGTGCGTGACGGCGTTCGTGTTTTCCTCGGGGGCGCCGGCGTCTTCGCGCTCGCCGCCCGAGCCGGCGTCACCGCCGTGATTGCTGCAGCGACCCTCGCCGACGTGGTCGGTTCCTTTTCCCGGCCACGACCCGCAGTAGCCGGCGAACAGCGGAGTCCCGTCGTCGTCGCGAACGATCTCCCCATCCCGGCTCTGTTTCCGTCGGCCCATGCACCGCTCTTCAGTCGGATCCTGCTGTGGGACCTCGTCGAGCGGCTGCCCAATGAGGTCATCTTCGTCGACGTCCATGGGATTGATTGTTTTTCAGTAGTCGCTGTCGAGCGCGTTCAGGGCGCGCTCGCAGCGATTGCTCGGTTCGTAGCCAGTGATGAACGCCCGTCGAGTCGCCGAACCCCAGGGGACCGTCTCGCCGGCAGACGGGTCCGGGAGCGACAGGTCGACGACGGCGTCGCCGTCGCGGAGGAACCAGTGCGTACCCTCGTAGTCGGGATCCACGTCCGACCACGAGAGGCAGTAGATGTCGAGCCCGGAGTCCGTCCCGCCCATCGCGTGGAAGTACGCCTCGGCGAGCACGTAGCAGGCCTCCCGGACGGGATCGTCGGCGTCGCGGTAGTCCTCGTGGCGAACGTCGGGGTTGTCGCGGACGAACTGCCGCAGCTCCAGGGCCGTGTCGTCCGGCTCGACGAGGACCTCAGTCATGGTCAAAACAGCACGGCCTGGACGAGGAGCCCGAGCAGGACGCCGGCGACGGAGTGGGCGATCACGTAGAGCGTCTCCTTCGCGAACTGCCGAGTGTAGGGCAGCCAGCCGGGAGCGTCGCCCTTGCGGGTGAACACCCAGCCGACGCCGGCGATGAGCACGGCCGGTTCCCGGGTCAGTGCGAACAGGACGCCGACCGAGAGGCCCCACGCGGCGGCGTGCCACTCGCCGCGCCAGGAGAGGTAGCCGTTCGCCTCGCTGTCCGATTCGCTCTCGGCGAGGATGCGGTTGTAAAGGCGGCGGAGCGGGTTCATCGCTCGCCCCCGTCGTCGTCCTGGTCGGTCCGGAAAAACGTGATCGACAGCGCGTTGAGGAACTCGACTTCTTTGACCTCCAGCGTCGTCACGATGAGGATCGTCGCCGCGGTCGCGAGGACGACGTGCTCGCCGCGCCCCTCGTGGATGGAGTAGGCGGCCAGCGCCGTGATGAGGAGGCTGTAGAAGACGCCCTTCACCGCGCGCCAGTGTTCGAGTGCCATTGGACAGACCTCGCTCAGGCGCTGATGGTACTGTTCTGGGGTTTCGAGAGTCGGGTGTTTCGTTGCCATGGAGTCATCCAAAAGGTCGCCGTGGGGAATCGAACCCCGGCGCCCTCGCGTGGCCGTCCTGGGTTATCTCCAGGCGTGTAGGCCCCGCGAGCGCTCCCAGTCGGCGACAGATGCGGCCAGATGGGACGGAGCGGGTCGTAACAGCCGAAATCGTCCACCTGTCTGCCAGTGAAGAGGTCTCCCTGAATCGGGTCGCGATCGAACATGGCCGCTCGTGAACCTCGCACCTGGTGTGGTACGCCCCTCGGCGTCTCGATGTGCTGCCCCTACCCAGGACAGGCGTCATCGGGGATCGCTCAGAACAGCTCGAAGCGCTCGATCGCGTCGTCCTCGTCGTCGACGAACGCCCGAGTGTAGAGGTCGAGCAGCTCGTCCATGATCTCGTAGGTCCGCTGCGGCGAGTCGGCGCCGCACTTGGTCGCGCAGCGGGCGACATCGAACCCGGTTGCCGAGGCCTCGTACTGGAGTCGGGACGAGCAGCGGGGACACCGCGCCTCGACGTGCGCGAGCATCCACTCGGTGTCGTATCCCTCGCGATGGAGGTGCTCGGCCAGGCAGTACCAGAGCCAGCAGTCCCACGGCGTCGGGGTGTCCGGGTCGCTTCGGAGCGCCTGGATGGCGTTCCAGGCGTCGAGGTAGAGCTCGGGATCGGCGTCGCGATGGCGCTGGTGGCACTCCTTGAACCGGGCCTGGAGCGCGGTCGCCTCCCGGGAGACGAGCTCGCCGTTGGTGAGCTCACCCGAGCCGTCGAGTGCCTCCCGCAGCGGGATCGTCCCCGGGTACTCGCGTTCGTCGGAGAGTTCGACGCCGCTCCTCGGTGAGAACTTGTGTTGACCTTTCATCGTCGGGGAGAATCACGGCTGGTCGCCGGTCCCCTTCATCGCCTCCTCCAGGGCGGCGGGCATACCTGAATAGTCTGGTACGGTCTCGTCGCCATTATATCAGTCCCGGGAGGGGTTATACGTCCGCATAGCCCTCGTAGTGATGACTACCTTCCTGAGGTCCTCGGATTCGCGGGTCTTGTCGATAAAGTCCTCATTTTGGAGGTGATCGAGGGCCCGGTCGACCGTCGGCTCCGGGAGTTTCTGCAGGAGCTCCTGGCGGGTGAGCGGACCGTCCCGCTTGACGAGTTCATAGACGTACTTGGCACTGGGCGGGAGGTCGTCAAACCGTCCCGACTCAGTGCCGGTCACGCCCCCGAGCCACCCCCGCCGGAGGGTACCACCCCCGATTCGGCGTCGCCGTGGAGATCGAAGACGTCCCTCGCCCAGGCCAACCAGTCGAGGCCTGAGCCGGGATCCTGCAGTAGCGCACGTAAGCGCCGCGTTGCTGCTACTTTGAAACCGCCGTTACTGGATAGTACTGATAACGCCGATTTCAAAGTAGCAGGATCGACCGCGTAGGACACCCCAGCGTGCTGTTCGTACCGCTCGGGCTGGAGTAGCCCGACGTCCTCCAGGGCGTGGACCCAGTCGTACACCGTCCGCCGAGTGACATCCAGCCCGTCGAGTTGGGCGAGCCGGTGGTAGCCGTCGACCTTGTTGGCGACCGTCCCGTCGTCGCGACGCTCGACGAGCTGCCCGGCGCGGAAGCCATCCGGCCCGGCGCCGGCGACGGCGTCGTGAACTGTCTCCAGGAGGTCGACCGCGCCCTCGGGGACGGGGAGCATCGCTTCGAGGGGGTCGGCGAGTTCCTCGAACGTGGCGAGCTCGTCGACGGGGATCTCCGTCGGGACGTTCGTCAGGAGGTAGGCGTGCTTGGTCGTGTCCGCGAGCAGCGGGCGGATCCGATGGACGGCCTGGACGAGTTCCTTCTCCCGGGTCTCCCGCCAGAGGTCGCCGACGAGCCCCGAGAAGTCCTTCGTCGCGATGGCGCGGCCGTCGCCGGCGTCGTCCTCGTAGAGGAGCTTGCGGTAGACCGGCGGCGCCGTCTCCCGGCGCGTCGAGTACTCCTCACCGCCGACGCGCACGTCGTGGTTGCCCTGGCCGAACAGCTCCGCGTCCCGCTGGAGATCGTCGACGGCGGGGTGCGGGGCGCCGATGCAGACGACGGCGTCGCACTCCGCCCGGTTCAGCCCACGGGCAGCGTGGTAGTACAGCGTCTCGCCGTTGTCGGGGAAGTCGAAGCGCTCCAGCAGCGCCTTCGGCCCGATGAACAGCGGCTGTTGGTGGAGGTCACCGACCGTCTCGATAGTCCGCTGGATGCGCTCGGCAAGCTTGCGGTCCTCGTCGAGCGCGCGCCGGATGGTCCCGGCGTGGTACTGGCCGTCGAGGACCTGCGTGACGTGCATGTTGCTCTCCAGGAGCTCGTCGCCGTCGACGACGACCCGGTCCTGGGGGACGTCGTACAGCGCGGCGACCTTCGCCGGCGTCGCGGTCGCGTCGAGGACGAGCGGGCTCTCGGGCAGGTCGCTCGCGAGCGGGAGCGCGTAGTAGTCCAGCCCGGCGGGCGAGCCATCGTCGGTGTCGAGACGGGCGATGGCCCGGGCCTGCTCGCCGCCCTGCTGGGTGAGGTGCTGGTGCTCCTCGTGCCAGTCGCACTCCTCGTCGGAGCAGACGCGGGCGCCGTTGTCGTCGACGAGGTCCTCACCGCACCACGGGCAGGACTCCAGGAGCGTCGGGACGGCGATGGCCTGTCGGGCGGCGCCGGGATCGGCGCCGGCCTCGGCCGCGGCGGCCAGCAGCGCGTCGAAGCACAGCGGGGCACCGTCCCACTCGTCGCGACGCATCCGGGAGACGATGGTCTCGTTGTACGAGAGCTTCGCCTGAGCGAACGTCTCCGCCGTTCGCGACCGCTCGACGACGAACTCCTCACGGGTGCGGTAGCCCTCGCCGGGCATCCCGACGTCCTCGCGGATGGTCCGCTGCTCGACGTCGGCGGCGTCGACATCGTCGGGGAGGTCCTCGGGGTCGACCGGCTGGAAGTAGGTGTCGCTCTCGACGTCGGGTGGCGTGAGGTCCGCGAGACTGTCGGCCGTCTCGTCGCCGGCGAGCGCGTCCATGGCGTCCCGGGCGAACCGGGCGAACTCCTCCAGCGTGTCGGGCGTCCCCTGCAGGTCGGCGATCGCCTCCAGCGCGGTCGCCGTGCGGGCGATGCCCTCGATGTCGACGGTCCGCTCGGTCTTCAGCGCGCTCGGGCTCTCGTCGACGATGACGTCCCGGCCATCGCGAACGGTCTTGAGCAGCTGGTACTCGTGGACGCCGACGACGCGGTCGGCGCTCTCGAGCTCGTCGAACTGGTCGAGCCACTCGCAGCTGCCGTCGGCGTCGTGATCGGGGAGGTCGAGGATCATGTGCGCCTGGACGGGCCCGAGCTCCTGGACGACCGCCTCGTAGCGCTGGCGGTCGTCCTCGTCCTTCGCGAGGTCGTAGATGGGGCACATGTGGGGGCAGGACCCCTCGGGGTGATCGGGGCACTGCTCGTCGGCGTGGTCGGCGTCCATGCAGGTGTCGTGGAGCTTCTGGGCGCCGCCCTTGAGGTGGAAGTCGACCGCGGGCGTGGCGTCGTCGAGGACGAACTCGCGGGCCTTCTGGTGCTTATCGAATAGCGCGACGAACTCGCGGTCGCGAGCGGCGGCCGCGCGGCCGGCGTTGGTGGTCTTCCCGGCGCCGGCGTGGTCGCCCCAGATGGTCGGGCCGTGGGCGTCGACGAACGTGTCGTAGCGCTCGCCCTGCAGGTCCTCCCACCGCTCCTCGCGGTCGAACTCCTCGAAGTCGACCGCCGGCGGCTCGCAGGTCTCGGGCCCGGGCGCACCGCCGCCGGCCGTGTCGCCTTCGCTCTCGTAGTGATCGGGGTCGTAGTACCAGTCCTGGTAGCCAACCTCCGAGAGCACGGACCCCCGGTAGCTGTCGTCCGGGCGCTCGGGCCACTTCTGCAGGTTCGCCCGGTTCATCAGCCGACGGACGACCGTCCGGTCGCCGCGGGCGACCCACGAGTCCAGACGGTTCGCCAGCCAGAACTCCGCAGCGGACCGGTCGTCGAAGCCGGCCGCTCGGTAGCGACCGTTCCAGACCTTCTGGATCCGCTCGCCGTCGTGGCTGTTCGCGAACGCACGCTCCAGGCGTTCGTCGACGGTGTCGTCGTCCGGGCGATCCCCTTCGCCGTCGAGGTCCTGGACGGGCGACTCGCTTTCGTCGCGATCGTGGCGACCACTCGCCGGCCGCATCGAATCGTCGAGGTCCTCGTCGGCGAGCGTCGCGATATCGCGCTTGTCGCGAACGTGGTAGATGCCGCCGGTCGGGTGGACCGACCCGGGAGCGACGACGTACCAGTTCTCGGCACGGATCTCCCCGAGGTTGTCGCCGACGCGGGCGTTCTGAACGTCGCCGGCGTTCCGATAGGTCTCGTGGCCGTCCGCCCGGCCCGACCCGGAGGTCACGGTGAGCGTGGGCTCGGCGGTCGGCGCCGCAAACTCCTCCTCGTCGTGGTCGACGAAGACGACATCGTCGGTGCCGTGGTCCCACTTCCCGGCGTACAAGGCGAACCCGCGGGCGCCTTCCTCACGGATCTGACGGATGGCCTCCTCGCCGTCGACGAGGTACGAACGACCCTCGGGGCTATCCAGGCGACACTTCCCCTGGATGATCGGGCCCTTGCCCTCCTCGTCGAGGGGCATCAGCCGCGGGACCTGTCCGAACTCGTCGACGTAGGCCTCCAGGTACTCGCGGAGCATCCCAGCCCGCTCCTCGTCGGTTACGTCGGAGACATCGATGGGGTTCTCGTGATCACCGCTGGTGTCCCACCTGGACCCGTCATCCGAGTCTGGCTGCGACCGCGTTCCGGACCCCCTCACACGGTCCCCGGTATCTTTACTTAAATCCTCTACCTGATCGGGAAGGTTCTCGTCGAGGATGTCCGCGACTTCCGCGGGGTCTGCCTCAAGTGCGCCAGCGAGCTGGACGGGGCTGGCGTCCGGGTGGCGTTTGAGTTCGCGAGCGACGCGCTTCTCCAGCGGGACCTCGTCGCTCACGCCGATGCACCCCCCAGGCGGTCCTGCTGACGCCGATGCGCCTCAAGACACTCGCCCTCGTGGACGATGTGGTCCTCGCCGGCGTGGGTGACCTCGACGGCGTCCTCGTCGTCGACGATCTGCTCCTGGCACTGGACGCACCAGCCCGCCGGGCTTCGGGTCGCGGCCTCGCTGTCGATGTCGAGCTTCCCACCGACCCGCAGCGCTGCGCCGAAACACTCGTCGGGGCAGATGGCGACGTAGTACTCGTGGAGGCCTTCGCGGGCCTCCAGGCGGAGGTCCTTACCGCAGTCGGGGCACGCGACGACACGGACGACGGTGCCGAGCTCGTCGACGTCGACATCGGGCGAGGTCACGCCGACCCCTCCCAGTCACTCCACGTCGATTGTCCATCGACATCCGGCCGCTGCGCCCCGCCGTCGGGGATCGGGACGTTCTCCGTGGTCTCCTCGCCGGTCGGCTCGTCGTCGACGACGTCGACGGTCTCGCCGTCGCCCTGCCAGTACGGCGCCTCGGAGATGGGTTGATAGCTCCCGTCGAGAGCGGGACCGTCGTAGGAACGCCCGCTCATACCGCTGCACCTCCGGATCCGTATACCGAAGTTTGATTTATCGGCCGTACATCACTCGAAACGTTCTCTGCCGCGTTCTGCTCGTGTTTCGATTTGACACCGAATTTCGAGTAGAATGCGGGGGTTTTTCACCACGGGTCTCCCACGCTGAGGTATGCAGGGTAATCTGCCGCCTGAAGCACAGGAGAAGCTCGAGGAACTGCAGGATCTGCAGGAGAAGGCCCAGCAGGTCGCCGCGCAGAAACAGCAGGCCGAGACACAGCTCCAGGAGGCCCAGACGGCCCTCGACGAGCTCGAGGACATCGACGAGGACGCCGGCATGTACCGCCGCGTCGGCGAGCTGCTCGTCCAGACCGAGTACGGCGAGGCGCAGGACGACCTCGAAGAGAAGGTCGACAGCCTCGAAGTGCGCGTCGAGACGCTGGAGAAGCAGGAAGAGCGCGTCCAGGAGCAGTTCGAGGAACTCCAGACGGAGCTCCAGAACATGCTCCAGGGCGGCGGCGCTGGCGGTCCGGGCGGCATGGGCGGTCCGGGCGCCGGCGGCGCGTAGATGCCGACCGACGACGCGGCGGCCGACGGGGGCGCCGACGCCGGGTCCGACGACCCCTCTGACGAGGACGTCGTCGAGGCCGCGGCCGAGGCCGCCGATCGCGTCGTCTTCTCGCGACTCGACCGGTCGGCGGTCGACGACCTCGACGTGACCGTTACGTTCGAGGACGGAATCCTGGAGGTCGACGTGTACCTCAACGCGCCCGACGCCTCGGGCGACCCCGACCGCGTCGCCGACGACGCCGCCCTCGCCGCGCGCGGCGCCGTCGACGACCTGTTCGAGTGACCGGCCGTCTCGGCCGGCGACGCTACTCCGATAGCGGCGGCGCTCCCCGGTCAGCGGCGGTCACGTCGACCGAACAAGGCTCTTCCAGCGCGCTCTCGACGACGCCGGGGCTCGACGCGAGCCGGCTGGCCGCGGAACCCGGTAGCTTCAGTCGTGCTCGGGGTCGCCGACCGCGGGGTCGTCGTCCACGACGCGGTTGCCGACGAGCCCCGAGCGGAAGGCGATCCAGGCGAGCACGCTCATGAAGAGGATGGGCGGGAGGATCATGAAGCCCCACAGCGGATTGATCCCCCACTGGAGCAGGAGAACGACGTCGGCGATCCCGAGCAGGAGAAACGGCAACACCGCCAGCGCCGCCCGCTTCCGGTCGTATCCACCCTCGTCGCTGTCGGCCATGGTCAACCTTGGGCGTCGACCGCAAAAAGCGCCGCGTTCTCGCGTCCCCCGGTCGCGAGCGCGGATCGGCACGGCGCGGCTCCGCCGGTCGGTCCCCGAGCGACCAGCCGATCCACGGTAGCAGTTAACAGGCTCGGGTCGGAAGGGTGGGCAACGCATGACGGGAAACCGACCGGGTCGGGGCGGGCGGTCGCTGTGGGGATTCGTCGCGGCGGCCGTCGCGGCCGTGGTGCTGTCCGAACGGGCCGCGGCCCACTCGGGGTCGCTGGGCGGGTCGGTCGCCTCGGCGACGGTGCCGACGTGGTTGACCGTTCTGACGGGGGGTATCGTCGTCGGCGGATCCTTCCTGTTCACGACGCTGCTCACGGACCACGACGCGATGCGCGGGGTGAACTGGTGGCGCCTCGCCCTCCCGACACCGGCCCGGCTCCGTCGGGCGGTCGTCCCGTTCGTCCGCGCGTGCTCGGTGGGCGTCCTTCTCCTGGTGGTGGTGACCGGATTCGCCGGCCCGCGCGAGGGCGTCCGGAACTTCGCGCTGCTGGTGGTGTGGGTCGGCTGGTGGGCGGGCTACACGGCGACGACGTACCTCGTCGGGGACACCTGGCCGGCGCTGAACCCTTGGCGCGCGCCGCTTTCGGCGGTCCGGTGGGTCCGCAGTCGCCGTCGTCGCGGCGAGGACGGCGACGGTGGCGACGCGGACCGCGGGGACGACTCGCTCGTCGGGAGCGTCTCGCTCCCGGTGTCGTGGGGCGTCTGGCCCGCGGTCGCGGGCCTGCTCGCGCTGGTCTGGCTGGAGGTCGTCAGCCCCGTCGGGGAGAACCCCCGCCTGCTCGCCGGCGTCGTGCTGGCGTACACGCTGGTGACCGTCGCCGGGTCGCTACTCGTGGGGGAGGGGTGGTTCGAGCGCGTCGACCCGGTGAGTCGCGTCTTCGCCGCCTACGGTCGCGTCGCGCCGCTCCAGCGGGACGCCGACGGCTCGCTCACCGTTCGGCTGCCGGGCACGGCCCTGACCGAGGACCCCCTGCCGGAGCGACCCGGCGAGGTCGCCTTCGTCGTCGCGCTGCTGTGGGTGACGACCTACGACGGCCTCGTCGCGACGCCGACCTGGGCGGCCGCGGTCGAGCCCGTCGTCGACGCCGGCGTCCCCGCGCTCGCCGTCTATGCGGTCGTCCTCCTGGCCGGGTTCGGCCTCTTTCTCGCCGTCTATCGGCTGGCCGCGCGGAAGGTGCGGGCGACCGCCGGCACCTACGTCACCGCGCGGGCCATCGAGCGGTGGTTCGCCCCCGCCCTGTTGCCCATCGCCGCCGGCTACCACCTCGCGCACTTCCTCGGCTACTTCCTCGGGCTCGCGCCCGCGCTCGCGGCCGTCGCGACGAGCCCGTTCGCGCCGCCGGCCTCCCCGCTCGCGCTCGTCCTGCCGGGCTGGTTCGGCTCGGTGAAACTGCTGTTCGTCCTCGGCGGGCACGTGCTGGCTATCTGGGTCGCCCACTCGCTGGCGTTCGAGCTGTTCCCGGGCGTGCTGGCGGCCATCCGGAGCCAGTACCCCTCCGTGGTGGTGATGGTCTTTTACACGATGACCTCCCTATGGGTGATCACGCAACCGTACGCGCCGCCGCCGTACGTCTGAGACCATGACCGACGACACCGCCGCCCCACCGCACGTCGACCGCGCGCCCGCCCTCCGTCCGAGCCGCGACACCGCGGTGCCGGCCGACGAGGTGCCCGCGGCGATCTGCCCCCACTGCGACTGTCCGTTCCGGAGCGAACACGCCAGGGATCTCCACGTCGGCGAGCGCCACGACCCGACACCGGCCGAGCAGGAACGCTACGAGGCCGCGCTGGAGACCGAGCGCGACGACCTCTGGCTGTTCCACGCCAAGGCCGTCGTCGCGCTGGGCGTCACCTACGCCGCCACCGTGATCCTCTACATGGCCGTCCTCGGCAGTTTCTTCTGAGCGCTGGCGCCGCTGGCGGACGGACGGTCGGCGGAAAAACACCGCACGAACCGCGACACACCGGGCAGGAACAGCCCGAGCGCGTCGCTCGACCGTGTGTGACTGCGGTGGGATGAGTGACGGAGCTACGCCTCCCGCGAACGTCGACCGTTACGGGGCGGGCGTGGCGGTCGCGTTGCCGATGTCGTCGGCCGACGCGTTGCCTGCCGCGTCCGCGCCGTCAGGCGTCAGCGCGCTGATCTTCTCTCCGAGGGACCGGGCGCCGTCGACGGCGCCGCCCGCGACGTTCCCGATGGTCTCGTGGACGCCGCTCACGAAGTCGGGCACCTGCTCGGGCATCTCGACGGGCGGGCCCTGACTCCCGTTCGCGTCGTCGGCCCCGCCCGCGGCGGGCACGTCGGCCGGAGGCCCGCGGCGGGCGTCGGAGTCGCTCTCGGTCGCGTTCGAGTCGAACTCGTCCGCATCGTCCTCGGCGCGGTCCCCGCTCTGCGAGTGGTCGTCGGCCTGTGCGTTCCCGTCCTGCGCGTGGTCGGGTGCGTTGCCCGGCATCGCCATCGCGGCGCCGGTCGCGACCAGCAGGACGCTCGCGAACACTGCGACGATCTTGAGTTTCATTCTGAGTCTGCCTCCGCTCGCCCCTGGTCGCCGATCGCACTTGAAGGGGGCAAGCGCTCGCCCCCAGTTAGCCCGATTTCAGCCGATTTAGCCGGGTTACCGCGACCTTCAATCCGGTTCAACGGCGCTTCGACCGGCCGTGTCCGCTATGCGGAGACCGGGCTGTCGGTTGGTCCCTCGGGCGGCGCGCGCCCGCTCAACGCCTTCACTACAGTACCGAACACCGCTGCCGTCCCGGTGACGCAAACCTTATGTACAACACTGTCCGTTAGTGGACAGTAATGAGTACTGGTGGCGATATCGCACCGAAGGTGCGGTCGATACTCGACGCGGCCCGGGAGCGCGCGGCGTCGCGCGCGGACACGGGCGGCGAGCGGGTCGCCGTGGACGCTCGCTCGCTGACGGGGGCGTTCGAGGCGGCAGAGGCCGACGGGCGCGTCCCGCTGATCGCGGAGGTCAAGCCGACGAGTCCGACGACCGACGGCGAGCGGACGGACGACCCGGTCGAGCTGGCCGAGTCGATGGTCGCGGGCGGCGCGGCCGCGCTGTCGGTGCTGACCGAACCCGAGCACTTCGGCGGGTCGACCGACGCGCTCGAACGGATCCGCGCGGCGGTCGACGTGCCGGTGCTCCGGAAGGACTTCGTCGTCCGCGAGTCCCAGCTCGACGCCGTCGAGTCGGACGTACTCTTGCTGATCGTCCGCTTCCTCGACGAGGAGGGGACCGACGACCTGGCGGACCTGCTGGCGGCGGCGCGCGAGCGCGGGTTCCAGGTACTCGTCGAGACCCACACGGCCGAGGAGGTTGAGCGGGCGCTGGCGGCGGGCGCCGAGATCGTCGGGGTGAACAACCGCGACCTGGCGAAACTGGAAGTCGACCTCGGGACCTTCGAGGACGTGGCCCCGGAGGCCCCGGAAAACGTCACCCTGATTGCGGAGAGCGGCATAGCGACGACGAACGACGCACTGGCGATGCGCGAGGCGGGCGCCGACGCCCTGCTGGTGGGGTCGGCGATCATGGACGCGGCGGGCGGCGGCGACGTGGAAGCGAACACCCGGCGCCTCGTGACGGCGGAATCGGACGCGACAGCCGAGACGGCGGCGGACGCGGAGACGGAGACACACCAATGAGCACAGACAAGACGTTCGGCGAGTACGGTGGACAGTTCGTGCCGGAGTCGCTGATGCCGGCCATCGAAGAGCTTACCGACGCCTACGAGCGGTACGTCCTCGACAACGAGGACGGCTTCATGGACGAGTTCAGGCGCCGGCTGGCCGACTTCGGCGGGCGGCCCCTGCCGCTCCAGCACGCCGAGTCGCTCTCGGAGCGCTACGACACCGAGGTGTACCTCAAGCGCGAGGACCTGCTCCACGGCGGGGCGCACAAGCTCAACAACGCGCTCGGACAGGTCCTGCTCGCGAAGTACATGGGCAAAGAGCGGATCGTGGCGGAGACGGGCGCCGGCCAGCACGGCACGGCGACGGCGATGGCCGCGGCCCACCTCGACATGCCCTGCGAGATCTACATGGGCGAGACGGACATCCGGCGCCAGCGGCCCAACGTCTTCCGGATGAAGATCAACGGCGCCGAGATCACGCCCGTTACGACGGGCCGCGGGACGCTCAAGGAGGCAATCTCCGAGACGATGCGCGACTGGGCGACCACCGTCGAGACGACCCACTACGTCATCGGGTCGGTCGTCGGTCCCGCTCCCTTCCCCCGGATGGTCCGGGACTTCCAGGCCGTGATCAGCGAGGAGGCCCGCGAGCAGGTTCAGGAGAAGACGGGGCGGCTGCCCGATTCGGTGCTGGCCTGCGCGGGCGGCGGGTCGAACACGATGGGCGCGTTCCACCACTTCGTCGACGACGAGGACGTGAGCCTCTACGCCGTCGAGGCCGGCGGCTCCTCGCTCGACGTGGACGAGGAGACGGGCGTCGCGCCCAACTCGGCGTCGCTGTCGACCGGCGAGGAGGGCGTCCTCCACGGCGCGCGCACGAAGCTCCTGCAGGACTCGCACGGACAGATCATGGAGTCCCATTCGGTCTCGGCGGGGCTGGACTACGCCGGCGTCGGCCCCGAGCTGGCCCACCTCGTCGACGAGGGCCGGGTCGACGCGGTCAACGTCGACGACGACAGCGCGCTGGAGGCGTTCCACCGGCTCTCCCAGGACGAGGGCGTCATCCCGGCGCTGGAGACCGCCCACGCGTTCGGCTACCTGGAGGAACACCACGACGAACTCGGCGATCTGGTGATCGTCAACGTCTCCGGCCGCGGCGACAAGGATCTGGAGACCGTGCTGGAGGAGACGGAGAAGCGCGACCTCGACGTGGCGCCGGACATGTCGGTGCTGCGCGCGGCCGCGGGCAGCGGGGGTGACATCTGATGGGGCTCGAACGCGTCTTCGCCGACGAGCCCGCCTTCGTCCCCTACGTCGCCGCGGGCGACCCGACCTACGAGGAGTCCCTGGAGTACGTCGAGGCGCTCGAACGGGGCGGCGCCGACGTGATCGAACTCGGCCTGCCGTTCTCCGAGCCCATCGCCGAGGGATCGACCATCCAGGAGGCCGTCGTCCGCTCGCTGGAGGGCGGGATGACCCCCGAGCGGTACTTCGAGTTCGTCGAGGACCTCGACGTCGAGGTGCCGCTCGTCTGCATGACCTACTACAACCTGATCGCCCAGTACACCCACCCCGAGACGGGCGAGACGGGACCGCGAGCGTTCGCCCGGCGGGCCGATGAGGTGGGCATCGAGGGGTTCGTCGTCGTCGACCTCCCCGCCGAGGAGGCGGGCCCGCTCCGGGCGGCCTGCGACGAGTTCGATCAGGATCTCGTCTTCATCATCGCGCCGACGACGAAGGGCGAGCGACTGGAGCGCATGCAGGAGAACGTCTCGGGCTACGTCTACGTCCAGGCGCGGCTGGGCGTGACCGGCGCGCGCGACGACGTGTCCGACCAGACCGAGGAGTCGCTGGCCCGGGTCGACGACTGGGACGTGCCCAAGGCGGTCGGCTTCGGCATCAAAACCGGCGAACACGCCGAACGCATCGTCTCGGCGGGAGCCGACGGGATCATCGTCGGATCGGCGCTCGTGGACATCGTCGCCGACGGGGCCGACCCCGACGTGGACCAGCCGTTCGCCGAGACCGCCCAGCGGCTCGAAGCGAAGGCCCGCGAACTCAAGGAGGGCGCGCTGGCCGGCGCCGAACGGGCCGCCGCGGAGCACCCGGACTGACTCGCAGTACCGTCCGCAACCGGAAGGCAAATAACCGTACTTGCCACACCCTCACACAACATGACCGCAGGGAAAGACGCGCGCCTCGCCCGCATCGGGACAGGGGGGCGCCACCTGATCGTCCCGATGGACCACGGGCTCACACTGGGGGCCGTCAAAGGCCTCGTCGACATCGAATCGACCGTCGACGCCGTCACGCGCGGCGGCGCCGACGCCGTGCTCACCCAGCGCGGCGTCGCCGACCGCGTCCACCCCAACACCAACGACGCGGGGTACATCGTCCACCTCAACGGCTCGACGAGCATCGGGCCCGACGAGAGCGACAAGCGGATGACCGGCAGCGTCGAGGACGCCATCCGCGCGGGCGCCGACGCCGTCTCCTTCCACATCAACGTCGGCAGCGAGCACGAACCCGACCAGATCACCCAGCTCTCGGAGGTCACCAGCGAGGCCGAGCGCTACGGCCTGCCGACGCTCGCGATGGCCTACGCCCGCGGCCACGACGTGCGCGACGACGACCCCGAGCTGTTCGCCGAGGACCTGGGCCACGCGGTCCGCCTCGCCGAGGAACTGGGCGCCGACGTGGTCAAGACCGCCTACAGCGGCACCGCCGAGACGTTCGGCCGCGTCGTCGAGTCGACCGCCCTCCCCGTCGTCATCGCCGGCGGCTCCAAGGGCACCGACCGCGAGACCCTCTCGATGGTCCGCGGCGCCGTCGACGCCGGCGCGGACGGCGTCTCGATGGGCCGGTCGATCTTCCAGCACGACGACCCAGAGGCGATCACCGAAGCCGTCGCCGCCGTCCTCCACGACGACGCTTCGGCCGACGAAGCCGCCGAGCGCGCCGGCCTCCCCGTCGAGGCCTGAGCGGTTCTACCGCCGAGCGCGCCGTTCTCTCAGACCCGCCCGACGACGAGGAGCACCGCGAGGACGAACAGGCCGCCGGCGAGGAACGCGGCGACGGCGACCAGCGGGTCCGTTCCGGCGCCGGTCGGTCCCACGGGCGGTCCGCTCATGTTGGTCGTCGCGTTGCCGGCGGTCGGTTCCGGCCCCTCGCGGCCGCCCACCGCGAGCGCGACGGCGACGGCGCCGACCGAGAGCACCGCGACCGCGCCCACCAGTCGCTCCAGCAGCCGCCGCAGCGAGGACTCGGGCTCCTCGCCGGCGAACAGCACCAGCGACTCGTCGGCCGGCGCGTAGACGGTCATCTCCGACCCGCTCTCGGAGTACCAGGTGTCGACGCCCTCCACGAGGTCCGCCGCAACGAGTTTCGTCAGGT
Organism: Halosimplex pelagicum; assembly: GCF_013415905.1. Lineage (GTDB taxonomy): Archaea > Halobacteriota > Halobacteria > Halobacteriales > Haloarculaceae > Halosimplex > Halosimplex pelagicum. The sequence continues at coordinate 2,670,960 of NZ_CP058909.1, forward strand.
GGTACTGGGCGTTCTGGACGCTGGTGTCGACCGCCTCGGCCAGTTCGGAGGCGGGCCGCGGCTCGTCGTGGAGTTCGAGCAGCAGCGAGCGGGCGGTCTCCGACCCCAGCGCGTCGAACACCTCCTCGGCGTCGGCCTCGGCGAGGTCGACGAGTTTCGGCTCCCGGTCATCCACGTCGGGCTCCGACCGCAGCGGGAAGATGCTCACGCCTTCGCCTCCTCGGTCACGATACCCGCCCGTTCCCGCCGACCCCCCTTCAACCTGCGGGCCGCGTAAACGACCGTTTTAGCTCGCGATACCCTGAGGTGGTCCCCAGCGTTCCGTCGGGGTATGGACGGTCGCTCTCGCTCGCTGGCGCTGCTCGCGGTGCTCGCGGTGGCAGTGATCCCGGCGTGTCTCGGTGCTAGCTCCGCCCCGGAAGGCGAGTCGGCCGACTTGGGACCCATCGAGATGGCGCCCACCTGTACGGGGAACGAAACGACGCCCGGGGTCGGCTCCGCGGGCGGGCTTCCCGCCGCGGCGGGCGGGTTCGAACTGACCGCGAACCGGTCGGTCGTCGCTCGGGGGGAGCCGGTCGCCTTCGAGCTGACCAACGTCGCGGACGACCGACGGACCACGGGCACCCGCCACCGCTACGCGCTCCAGCGGCGCGTCGACGGGGACTGGCGGACGGTGACGCTGTTCCCCGAGGGACGGTCCGGATTCAACGCGACCGCGCTCGCCCACGAGTCCGGCGACGGCTTCGAGTGGTCGTTCCGCGCGAGCACCGCGGGCTTCTCTACTGGGAAGTTCGTCGTCTGCGAGCGACTGCCCGCCGGCGAGTACCGTTTCGTCTACGACGGGTCGCCCGCGCTCGCGGTCCGGTTCGAACTCGTCGGCGCGGGCGACTCCCCGTCCGCCGCTTCGACCGCCTCGTCGACCCAGTCCGGTCGCTCGACGGCGAGCCGGTCGGCGGTCTCGACCGCGTAGGACAGCTCGACCGTCATCGTCGAGCCGGCGTCGGGGTCGGACAGCCGGTAGCTCAGCCGGGCCTCGCGGACGACCCCCTCGCGATCGACCAGGTAGAACCCCGACGCGTTCTCGACGGTCGACTCCCGGATCCAGGGGGATCCGTCGAACGCGGCGAGTTCGTACCGGGCGAGGCGGCGACCGTCGCGTTCGACCGTCGAGACGTTCTCGTAGCGCCCGGCTTCGAGGAGCGATTCGAGGCCCGTCGTCGCCATCTCCTCGTGAAGCTCGCGGTGAGACCGTTCGGCCGGTTCACGGGCGTATTCGGGTTCGTGTCCGGAGTCGACAGTCCGCCTGTAGACGGTGCCGTTCGCGACGAAGGTGTTCGTTCGCGTCACGTCCGGACCGGACGTGCCGTTCGCCGTGAGCCGACCCGAGATGCGGTCCTCGACCGCGCTGCTGCGGGCGACGACGCGCCGGACATCCGCTCGCGTCCCGTTCGGCCCCGTCACTCGGCGCCGCTCGGAGCGCGTCAACTCGTAGTCGTCGTCACCGAGGGCACTGCTGTGGGCGGCCAGCAGCCGCCGGACCCGGCTTCCGTTCGCCGCTCCCGGCGTCGTCGTCGGCCCGGACACCGTCGCGGTCGCCGTCGGTCGGACTGCGGTCCCCGTCGTCGTGTCGCCCGGTGGCGAAGGGGCCGCGGTCCCCGCCGGCGACCGGTTCTCGGCCGGCTGGCCAGTTTCGGACGGCGTCGTGCCCGTGAGCGACGGACAGCCGGCGAGCGCGACCAGGGCGACGAGCGCGACCGCGGTCACCCACTGACGTGTCATTCGACGGTCGTATTCCGGCGCCACGTATGGGTCTTCTCATCGCGGGCGTCGTCGCGGGTCGGAGGACAGTCGCGGCGCCGCCGCTAGCTCCCGTGGAACTCCTCCAGAATTTCGAAGTCGCGGGCGGTCTTGGTGAACTCCGAGAGCGGCCGCCGTTCCTCGCAGTCCTTGCAGCCGAACGCCTCGTCCGGCTCGTGGAGGTCGGCGGGGTTGGCTTCCCACTGTTCGCCGCATTCGGGACACTGGAGCTGGATCCAGGCCTCCTGCATACTCGTCCGTGGGGACGCCTCCCGAAAGAGCCTTGTGGCGATTCTCGGGAGCCGACCCGTGCGGCGGTATTTAAATGGAAAATAGTTATATTCGTTCCACTGGCATATGCTAACGTATGACTCGATTTCCGCGAGCGGGTCGAAACACTCGCATCGAATGTGAGTGCGGTGCGGCGGTCGTCAAGCGGGGGGACGAGTACGTCTGCGTCGAGTGCGGGAAGCGCTCGACCGACGAAGCCACGGACGGTGGGGGTGCGAGTACCGCCCGCTGAGGCGTCGTGTCGCCCGACGCGGCGCGCGCGGCCGCGCAGTCCGTCGTCGTCGGAAGCGGAATGAATTTCAGTACCGCTGACCAGTCCATCCCCATGGACGTAGGCGAGTCGATCCTGTTACGGCTACGCGCCGCCGGCCGCCTGACCGCCGGCGCGGTGATCGGCGGTCTCGGAACCGTCTTCGCCCGGGCGAGCGTCTCCGGCGGCGGTGACGCCGTCCTCGGCGCGGTCGCGATGTGGATCGCCGCCCTGTTCGTCGGGTTCGTCGTCGGCCTCCAAGGTGTTATCGTGTTAGTCGAAGGCGTACTCGACGCCGCCGAGTGACGAGAGCGCGCGCGTCGTTCGAACTACGGATGGCCGTCTCCGGTCGGCGGTGCGCGGCGGGCCGTCGCATCGAACGGATCCGCGTTTGGATGCCGTCGATCCGGACGCGCATTCACTCCGGGGGGCGACTACTGACAGCAACCACAAGACATATCCCTCCTCTCGGTCGATTCGGCGGTACACAGGTGGACAGCGGGTAGGGGTACTCGCGCGTTCTGTCCACCGAAACCCCGAACGGGTAGCGGCGGCTGTCGCTTCGGGGGCGGTCAGGTCGGACGACCGATAGCGCCGCTTCCGCCACGTTCAAATCGGACGGGGGCGAGCGTGGATACATGACACGGCAAGTGTGGCTGAAGGCCGACGACGAGGTCGGCGACTGGGAGGCGCGCAAGCGCCGGATCACGGCGGGGCTGGAGGCGGGGGTCGACTGGGTCGTCGTCGACGAGTCCGACGTGGCCCGGGTTCGCGATCTCGGTGCGGTGAACGTCGCGGCGTTCACCAACGGCGACGTTCACGTGATGGACGCCGAGGCCGACGAGGCCGAGGAACCGGACGCCGCCGTCGTCGGCAAGGACGGCGAGGGCGACGGCTCCATGGACATCCCCGGCGACCTGTCGGGGTCGGCCGACCTCTCCGTGCTGCGGCAGGACGGGAAGGCCAGCGCGGGCTACGTCCGCATCTTCGACCAGCGCTACGAGGAGTTCGCGGAGGCGGTCGCCACCGCGGCCGACTACACCATCGTCGTCGGCGAGGACTGGCAGATCATCCCCCTCGAGAACCTCATCGCGCGCATCGGCGACGAGACGAACCTCGTCGCGGGCGTCACCACCGCCGAGGAGGCCCGCACCGCCTACGAGACCCTGGAGATCGGCGCCGACTCCGTGCTGCTCGACACGGACGACGTCGACGAGATCCGCGAGACCGTCGAGGTCCGCGACGAGATGAGCCGCGAACAGCTGGAACTCACGACGGCGGAGATCACCGAGATCGAACAGACCGGCTCCGCCGACCGCGTCTGCATCGACACGGGCAACCTCATGGAACACGACGAGGGGATGCTCGTCGGCTCGATGAGCCGCGGCCTCTTTTTCGTCCACGCCGAGACCGCCGAATCGCCCTACGTCGCCTCGCGACCCTTCCGCGTCAACGCCGGTGCGGTCCACGCCTACGTCCGCACGCCGGACGGCGGCACGAAGTACCTCTCGGAGCTTCGCAGCGGCGACGAGGTGCAGGTCGTCGACACCGAGGGACGCACCCGCGAGGCCATCGTCGGTCGCGTCAAGATCGAGAAGCGACCGATGTTCCGGATCAGCGCGAAGGTCGAGACCGACGACGGCGTCGACCGCATCGAGACGCTGCTGCAGAACGCCGAGACGATCAAGGTCGCCACCGCCGACGGCCGGAAGGCGGTCACCGACCTCGAAGAAGGCGACGAGGTGCGCGTCTTCTATGGCGACAAGGCCCGTCACTTCGGCGAGGCCATCGAGGAGAGCATCATCGAGAAGTGACGCGGCCGATGCCCGCGGTCCCAGGCGGGCGGCCGCGGCGTCGACCGCACTCCGACCACACATGAGAGTCAGCCACTACTTCGAGGGCGAGGGCGTCGTCACCGGCGGGTTCGCCCAGTCGGTCAACAACCAGCGCGAGGTCATGGACCGCCACGGCATCGACTACGCGACCGAGCCGACCCTGGACTGTGACCTCCTGCATCTCAACAACGCCGGCCCGCGCTCGATCTACTACGCCAAGCGCGCGCGCCGGCGGAAGATTCCGGTCCTCTTTCACACCCACAACACCGCCGCGGATTTCCGGGACAGTTTCGTCCTCTCGAACGCGCTCGCCCGCCCGCTCAAGCCCTTCCTCGCCTACGCCTACGACCAGGCCGACCACCTGGTCTGTCCCTCCGAACACAATCAGGACGTGATCGCGGGCTACACCGACACGCCGTCGACGGTCATCTCCAACGGGTTCGACGGCGGCCGCTTCGACGGCTGGGACGACCCCGACCTGCGTGCGGAGTACCTCGACCGCTACGACCTCGAACCCCCGGTCGTGTTCATGTTCGGCCACGTGATCAAGCGGAAGGGCCTGGACACGTTCGTCGAGGTCGCCCGTCGGCTCCCGGAGTACGACTTCGCGTGGTTCGGCTACCTCAACCCGACCGGCGGACGGTTCGACAGGTTCCTCCAGCCCCGCGAGACCCGCAAGCTCGTCGAGAACTCTCCAGACAACTGTACGTTTACCGGCTACATCGAGGACCCCCGCGGGGCGCCCGCGGCGGGCGACGTGTTCTTCTGGCCCTCGCGCAACGAGAACGAGGGGATGGCGCTGCTGGAGGCGATGCACTGCGGCAAGCCGCCGGTCGTCCGCGACATTCCCACCTACGAGTGGCTGGCGGACGGCGACGACTGCCGCAAGGCCGAGACGGCCGACGAGTTCGTCGAGGCCATCGCGGAACTCTGCGAGGACGAGCGCGAACGCGAGCGGATCGGCGACAGCGCCGCCGAGACGACCGAGCGGTTCACCCTCGACGCGGTCGGTGAGCAGTTAGTGACTCTCTACGACGAACTCGTCAGCGGCACCACGAACGAGCGAACGCCGACGGGGTCATCTACCCACGGCTAAAGCCGTGGGCTTGAGCGTGGGACTCCCCTTCTGCCGACAAATTGTCGTAGGCGGTGTAATCGCCGTTCAGGGTCACTGTCCCGCTCTTGAGGGCGAGATGACCGTCGCCCAACCCCGAGGGACGTTTGCCCTCGGGTAAAGAGACCAGTCGCTTCCCGATGTTCTTGGAAGCGTTGTAGTCGCCGTCCACCTCGTATCCGCATTCGTTGCACTCGAACCAGCCATCCGAATCGCGGTTTGTGCTGGATTGGTATCCGCATTTCGAGCACGTCTGTGAGGAGAACGCGGGATTCACGCTCTCGACGCGAATCCCGTACTCGGTGGCTTTCCACCGGATCATCTCCTGCAATTCGCGGAATGCCCACTGGTGCATCTGGCGCTTCAGTTGGTCGTCGTAGGCGTCCATCCGTTCGCGGATATGGGTTAACTTTTCGACGGCGATGTGCGAGCAGTCGTAGTTGTGGGCTTCCTCCACGATGCGCCGAGAAATGGTATGCAGGCGGTCCAAGACGAAGCGGTTTTCTCGCCCCGACAGTCGCGCTAACGCCTGCTTTGCGGAACGAGTGCCTTTGTCTTGGAGGCTCCGACGCACACGGAAGTAGTGATTCTGCCCCCACAGTAACTCGCCACCGTCGTAGAACGACCCCGTGCTGGTCACGGCGACGTTCTTGAGATTCAGGTCGACACCGAGAACGCGGCCGCCTTCATGCTCCTCGACTTCCTTCTGAACGACGATGTGGAGGTAGAAGTCGTCCTCCTGTTCGTCGTAGTGGAGCGTCCCCATCCGTTTCTCGTAGTCGGTGTCGTCGAGATAGTCGGCCTGATGCTCGCCAATGTCGAACCCGACCTCGACGCGAGATTCGACGGTCGAGAGGGTTGCACTCCTGTCGTTGATGGTCAGGGTGCGTTTGTCGTAGACGACGGTGGGCTGGTCGAACGTCGGGACGGGACGGCTGTTGCCGTCCTTCCAGTCGGCGACCGTGGATTGCATCATCTCGACTGCCTTCGAGTAGGCGCGAACACAGAGGTTCGCGGGCAGGTCAGTCACCTCACGGAGGTCGTAGTAGACCTCATCGTGGATGTTGGTCTTCGCGGTAATGAGGTAGCCATCGTCGGTGCGACCGTTCTCGATGCTGTAGTTGACGGCGGTGTTGAACTGCTCGACCGTCTGGTGGAGGTGGTCCCGTCGCTCGTCGGGCACGTCGAGTTTGACCCGAACGGTACGTTGCACCTCCATGACAGAATCACGTTGAGCAGGAGGTTCAAATTAGCAACGATTATTTCGGGAGTCGGCCCTGCTGGTCTCGGATGATTGTGACAGAGAGTTTCCGCGCTTCCTCCCACCCATAAAAGGGATGGGCTTCCGCGCTGTTCCGCTGTGAGTCCGGGGTCGGGTCGGCGCCTCAGGGGGCCGCCGCCGGCGCCACTCAGGCGTTCGCGCCCGAGTCGTCGGCGGTCTCCTCGGAGTCGGCGCCGGACTCGGGGTTCAGCCGCTCGGTACACCAGTGACAGAACTCCAGGTCGGGGTCCACGTCGCGCCCGCAGTTCGGGCAGGTCGTTCCCTCCTCGACTTCGGTCTCGGTGTTCTGGCGCTTGGCCATCCAGTAGGCGTCGATCATGCTGAAGACGGTGATCGCGGCAAGCGCAAGCGCCGCCTCCGGGGGGACGTTCTCGGCGGCCGCGACCAGCTCCGACCAGCCGAACGTCTCCGGAACGGCCTCGGCGGGCATCAGCAGGGTGAAACTCGTCACGTTGAGGAAGAACCAGACGAGCGCGCGGAGCCACTCGCGCAGGTAGACGTGCCCGAGCCCGGGATAGAGAAAGGCGAGCACGACTGCCAGCAACGGCCGCGTTCGGTTCCGTGTACTCACTGTTAGTTGTGCGATTTCGGTCGTCGCGCGTTGTTAAGCTTCCGACTCCCCGGAATTCGTCGCTCGGGAGCGGTCACTCGCCGCCCAGTCGCTCGACCAGTCCGGAGAGCGTCGCCAGGTCGTACTGGCCGGGCGCGGTCGCGTCGGCGGGGTCGACCGGCGCGTAGCCGATCCGCGAGCCGTACAGCGGCGCGACCGCCCGGGAGTGGCGGCCGGCCTCGCCCATCGCCATCGTCGCCACCGTCTCGCCGGCGGTGGTCGCGTCCCAGGTCGCACCCAGCAGGTCCAGCACGTCGCCGGCGCCCTCGGCGGTCACCGCCAGTTTCGCCACGTCGCCCCAGCGGCTCGCCTCGGCGAGCGTCTCCCGCATCGCGTCGCGGTGGGGCGTCCCCTCGAAGTCGTGCGTCGAGACGACCACCGCCGTCCCGTGGTCGCGGGCGTGGTCGACGACGGCGTCCGCGTCGCCGCGCTCCAGCGCGGCCAGTTCCAGGTCGACGGCGCCGACCGCGTCGTGTTCGGCGGCGGCTTCGAGCGCGTCGAGTCGCGCTCCGTCGTCGGGCGCCTCGCCGCCCTCCCACTCGGGTCGGTTGGTCGCGATCAGCGGCAACTCGCCGTCGTAGGCCGCGAGCGCGTCCAGCGGGTCGCTCGCGAAGTCCATGCGAAACTCGACGGCGTCGGCGGCCCCGCGCGCGGCGGGTTCGTCGGAGAGGTCCGCGGTCGCGGCCGCGAGGACGAACGACGAGAAGTCAATCTGCATACCGGTTCTACCGCGAGGGGCGGAAAAAAGCGACCGGATCGGTCTCGCGGCGGGTGCCGACGGTCCCGCCCGCGGATCGCTACTGCTGCAGGTCGTCGATGAGGCCCTGGATCTCGTTGATCTGGGCGGTCTGTTGCTGGTTGGCGGCGGCGATGCGCTCGATCTCGCCGGCGACCTCCTCGGCGCTCTCGGCGGTCGAGTCGACCATCGAGGCGACCTCCTCGGTGGAGGCGGCCTGTTCGTCGGTGGCGCTGGCGACCTCCTGGGCGCCCTGGGCCGCCTCCTCGACGGCGGCGTCGATCTCCCGGAGCACGTCGACGGTGTCGTCGACCTGCTCGATGCCCTCCTCGACCTGGTCGTTGGCGTGTTCGATGCTGTCGACGGTGCTCTCGGTGTCGCTCTTGATGTTCGAGACGAGCTGTTCGATCTCGGTGGCGTTCTGCTGGGACTCCTCGGCGAGGCTCTTGACCTCGTCGGCGACGACGGCGAAGCCCTCCCCGGCCTCGCCGGCGCGGGCGGCCTCGATCGAGGCGTTGAGCGCGAGCATGTTCGTCTGGTCGGCGATGTCGTTGATCACCTCGACGATATCGTCGATCTCGTCGATGCGGTCGCGCAGTTGACGCACGTCTTCCGAGACCTCGCTGTTGGCCTCGTCGACGGACTCCATGGCGTCGATGGCGTCGTCGGCCATCTCGCGGCCGTCGTCGGCCAGGTCGCGGGCCTCGGTGCTGACCTGTCGCACCTGGCTCGCGCTGGAGGCGACCTCCTCGACGGTCGCGCTGAGGTTCGACACCTCGCCCGCGACTTCCCGCATGTTCTCGGACTGTTCGTTGGCGAGGTCGCTGATCTGCTGGGAGCTCTGGGAGACGCTCTCGGAGGCCCGGAGCAGTTCGTCGATCGCCGTCCCCAAATCGTCGACGGTCATGTCCCCTGCCTCGGAGTGTACGTCGAGTGCCTCGGTGCCGAGGTCACCGGAATCGGAAGCCATACGCCGACAGGCGTGAGCGACCGAATTAAACGTACTCCCGCGGTTATCAGCCCTGATTTTCGTCGGCGGCGAAGACGACTCCAGACGCGGCTCACGGGCGGGTCTGGGACTCGGGATCGCGGGGTCTCGTCGGCTGGTCGGAGCGGGAGAGGCGTCGAGCCGCCGGTCAGACCGCCGGGAGGCCCTGCTCGGCTTCGAGCAGTTCGTGGTAGCGGTTCCGGATCGTGACCTCGGAGATGTCGGCGACCTCGCTCACGGCGGCCTGGGTGGTCTTCTCGTTGGTCAGCAGCGCGGCGGCGTACACCGCGGCGGCGGCCAGGCCCACGGGGGACTTCCCGGAGTGGACGCCCTGTTCCTTGGCGTTCTGGAGGAGCTTGCGCGCGCGGTGTTCGGCCTCGTCGGAGAGTTCGAGCGAGGAGGCGAACCGCGGCACGTAGCTCTCGGGGTCGGCCGGCGCGACTTCCAGCCCGAGTTCGCGGATGACGTAGCGGTAGGTGCGGGCGATCTCCGATTTCTCGACGCGGGAGACCTCGTTGATCTCGTCGAGGCTGCGCGGGACGCCGGCCTGGCGGGCCGCGGCGTACACCGCGGCGGTCGAGACGCCCTCGATGGAGCGGCCCGGCAGGAGGTTCTCGTCGAGCGCGCGGCGGTAGATCACGGAGGCGGTCTCGCGGACGTTCTCGGGCAGGCCCAGCGCGCTGGCCATGCGGTCGATCTCGCCCAGGGCCTGCTTGAGGTTGCGCTCCTTGGAGTCGCGCGTCCTGAAGCGCTCGTTCCACTTGCGCAGGCGCTGCATCTTCTGGCGCTGGTTCGAGGACAGGGAGTTGCCGTAGGCGTCCTTGTCGCGCCAGTCGATGTTAGTCGAGAGGCCCTTGTCGTGCATCATGTTCGTCGTGGGCGCGCCGACGCGCGATTTCTCGTCTTTCTCGCCGGCGTCGAAGGCGCGCCACTCGGGGCCGCGGTCGATCTCGTCGGTCTCGACGACCAGACCGCACTCCTCGCAGACGGTCTCGCCGCGCTCCTCGTCCATCACGAGGTGACCGGAACACTCCGGGCAGGCCTCATCGGTCCGCTCTTCGGTCGATTCGTCTTCCTGTACGTCTGTTCGCTGGGTTCTGAGTCGAGAGTCGCTCATTGCTGGGGGCGTGTCGATCCGGGTAGAACGCTACGGAGAATCCCGGAGTCGCTCGGTGGTGAGACAACCATACGGAGATATTTTTATAAATCTTTCGCTCCACGGCGGTCTCTCTCGCGGAAACGGCCCGCAGACGGTATTTCGGGCGGTGTGTGAACGTCTCCCGCACGTTACTATCTCGCATTTATATGTCTGTACTCGGTGCGGGAACGAAACGCGCAAGCGGCCGCTCGGTCTGGATCGGAGTATGACACGTGTCGCGGTCGGGAGCGAGAATCCGGTGAAGGTCGGTGCGACGGAGCGGGTCGCGGGCGAACTGTTCGGCGGAGCCGTCGAGGTGTGCGCCGTCGCCGTCGATTCGGGCGTCCCCGAACAGCCGCGGGGTCGCGTCGAGACGCTGACCGGCGCGGAGAACCGCGCGGCCCGCGCGCTCGAAGCCGAGCCCGAAGCCGGCTACGGCGTCGGGATCGAGGGCGGCGTGGCGGACCTGGCCGAGCGTCCGGGGCTGTACCTGATAATGTGGGCGGCGGTCACCGACGGCGAGCGCCTCGAACGGGGCGGCGGTCCCGCGCTGCGACTCCCCGACGGGATCGCCGAGCGCGTCCGGTCGGGCGAGGAACTCGGGCCGGTGCTCGACGACGTACTGGGGACCGAGGATCTCAAGGAGCGAATCGGCGCCGCGGGCGTGCTCACCGGCGGTGCCATCGACCGTGAGTCGGCACTCGTTCACGCGGTAGCGGGGGCGTTCGGACCGTTCGCGACGGAGCTGTACTGAGTTCGCTCCCCGGTCGGTCCGGGGACCGACCCAACGCTCTTGTTCGCGGTGTCCGAGTTCCCTCGCATGGACGTCGACACTCCGCTCAGAGCCCTCTTTCGCTACCTGTCCATCGCCGTGCTCGTACTACTCGGGGCCGCGCTCTTCCTGTTCCCCGAGCCGTTCACGTCCCTGCTCGGACTCGTGCTGGTCGCCGTCGCGTTCACGCGGCTACGCTGGGCGCGGTCCCGGAAGGCGGCCGCCGAACGCGGCGACGGAAGCGCGTAGGATCGCCGTCCGAAGGGGAGCCGCCGCCGGTCAGTCCTCGGTCGCGGCGGCCGCTTCGACCTCGCCGGCCTCGCGGCTCTCCTCGACGGCGGTGGTCAGCGAGACGTTGAGCCACGCCATCGAGACGAGGCCGCCGAGGATGGTGACGACGTTCTTGACGACGTGGTCGACGATGGAGACGGCGAAGGCGACGGGCACCGCCACCTCCTCCGTCAGCCCGAAGACGATGAGCGTGAACGCGCCCTCGTAAAGGCCGATCCCGCCCGGAGAGAGCGGGAGGACCTTCGCGAGGTTGCCGACGCTGACCGCGAAGAAGGCGGTGGCGACGAGTGCGGTCGTGACGTCGACCCCGAACGCGTGGAACACCACCAGTGCCGTCGCCACGTCGACGACCCAGATGGCGAGGCTGCCGACGCCCACCCGCAGGAAGGCGCCGCGGTCGCTGACGACCGCCTGCACGTCGCCGACGAACTGCGCGATGACCCCGGAGACGTAGTCGGCGTAGGAGTCGTTGCTCACCGTCGTGACCGCCCGGTGGACGTAGTCGCCCTCCAGGCGGGCGCTGGCGAGGATCGCGAGGACGCCCAGCACCGCCGCGGCGCCGACGCCGGCCGCGACGCGCAGCGCCGTTCGGGCCGCCGCGCCCGCGTCGATGGTCTCGCCGCCGATCTGGACCGGCGGGATCTCGGCGGCGATGGCCTCGGCGATCTGCTCGGTCCCGCCGGTCAGCACGAGCCCGACGAGGACGCTCCCGCCGAGCACCGTGATCGCGAGCAGGTCGAACACGCGCTCGATCGCGAGCGACGCGAACCCGCTCGGGTAGGGCACGTCCCGCCTCGCTTTCACGACGTAGGCGCGGACGCCGTCGCCCAGCCGCGCCGGGAAGACGAGGTTCCCCGTCTGGCTGATGAAGATCGCGCCGGTCAGGAACCACGTGTCGCCGGTGAACCCGAGCCGGTCGAGGATGTCGCGGTAGCGCAGCCCGCGCAGCGGCCACGACAGCAGGTAGACGGCGCCCGAGGCGGCGACGAGCCGCGGGTCCGCGCCGCTCATCGCGTCGAACACCGCCTGCAGGTCGAAGACGACGCCGACCGCGACGACCAGGGCGAGCATCACCAGCAGCGACCCGGCGGCCATGCTCACCCGCCGGGAGATCCGCGGACTCACCGACAGCTGCCACCACGTCCGCAGGATCTGGCTGCCCATGCCGAACACGTCGCGGACGAGGTCGACCTTCGTGTCGCCCTTGGGCTCCCAGTCGACCGGGAACTCCCGGACGCGGTACCCGCGGCGCTGGGCGAGCACGAGCACTTCGGTGTCCCAGAACCAGTGTTCGTCCTCGACCTCGCTCCGCAGGGCGTCGAACGTCTCCCGCGAGATGGCCTTGAACCCGCACTGGTGGTCCTGCATGTCCGAGCGGAGGAACAGGCGGACGAGCGTGTTGTAGCCGAGGCTGGAGACGGCCCGCTTGGTCGGGCGGTCGGCCTGGTTGTCGGGCATCCACCGCGAGCCCGTCGCCACGTCGTACTCGCCCGACCGGACGCTCTCGACCAGCTCTTCGAGGTGTTTCATGTCCGTGGCGAGGTCGGTGTCGAAGTACACCAGCGTCTCGCCCTCGGCTCGCTCGAAGGCGTACTCCAGCGCGCCGCCCCGTCCCAGCCGCTCGTCGCTGTGGACGTGGCGAACGCGGTCGTCCTCGTCGGCCAGTCGGGTCGCGATCTCGGGCGTGCGGTCGTCGCAGCCGTCCTCGGCGACGATCACCTCGAAGGCGCCCGCGGGGAGAAAGGAGGCGAGCGTCTCCAGCGTGACCTCGACGGTCCGCTCGATGGTGGCCTCCTCGTTGTAGGCCGGGAGGACGACGCTCACCTCGACGTCACTCATTGGTGCAGGTAGCGGCGGGGACGGGCAAGAACCTTCTGTTCGCTGGTGCAGGCACCGCCTCTCGGCTCGGCCTCCGGACCGTCGTCCGCGTCCGGCCCCGGCCGTCGGTCGCCCGCGTCAGTCGTCGGCTTCCGGCGTCTCTGTCCGGTCCCCAGCCCCGCTCCGTCCCTCTCGGTCAGCGAGTCCCGGGACCGTCGCCGGCGCCTCGCCCTCGACGGTCGCGAACGACCGGAGGTCCGCGTCGGTCTCGACCCCATCGACGGCCTCGTACGGTCGGTTCACGACCACGTCACCGGCGGTCGACTGCCCGATCCCCGGGACCGCGGTCAACTCGTCCATCGACGCGGCGTTGAGATCGAGCGGATACGGGACGCCCGTCACCGAGCGGTAGCCGTGGTCGGTGACCGCCACGTCGACGGTCCGCCCGAGTTCGCGCTCGCCCGGGACGGCCACGAGCAGGGCGTACGTGCCCAGCTGGCGCCCGAACGTCTTGCCGTCCTGGTGGTACTCCAGGTGAACGTCCGGGAGGACGGTCCCCGGCGGCGCGACCCGCTGGAGCATCGCGTTGTCGACCTCCTCGCGGACCTCCCGCTTGTACTGCTTGAACTGCTGTTTGTGGTCGCGGGCGATCTCCGCGCCCGTCTCGCTCATCTCCGTCCCCTCGAAGGCCATCACCTGCCGGATGTTGATCCGGCGGACCATCAGCCCCTCGTCGACCAGGTCCCGCAGGAACTGCTTGTTGTGCTCGAACGTCTCCGAGCGCTCGCCGTCGAGGCCGTGGACGAGGTTGATTCCCGGCAGGAGTTTCGGCAGCCGCCGCGAGGCGTCGGACCCGAAGTTGGGCGCCGTCTCCCGATCCCCGCCCGGACGCCAGCCCCCCTCCTCGTTGACGATCCGGACCGCTTCGAGACACTCCTCGGCGGTGACGAGGAGGTTGTTCTGTTCCTGCACCACGGGGTCCGCGGATTCGAGGCCGAACGCGGCCGTGTCGCCGGGCGTGTTGTGCTCGGCGATGATCCGGATTCCCTCCCGCGATCTCTCGGGGTAGTCGGTGATCGTCACCGGGTTCATGTTGTCGAGGTGCAGCGTTCGCAGGTCCGGCGCCACCTCGCGGATGCCGCCGTACAGGTCCCGGAGGGCGTCGGGATTGGGCGCCTCGCCGTCGCCGCCGAAGGCGAGGATGTCGGCCTGGCGACCGAGTCGGAAGTCCCGGACGCCGTGGTCCGAGAGGGCGTCGACCTCGTCGACGACCGACTCGGCGGTGCGGAACGCGGGGTCGCCGTACAGCGGTTCCGTGCAAAAGGAACAGCGATACGCACAGCCCCGGGAGGTCTCCATCTCGGCGATGAGGTAGTCGGGGTGGTTGGGGTGTTGCTCGACGACGAACGCGCCGGCCCGCGCCCACCGCCCGATCTCCTCGTTGTCGCGCATCCGGTCGGAGAACCCCTCCAGTCCCTCCCGGACCAGATCGTGGGCCGCGGCCTCCACGTCGCCCTTCGCGACGAAGTCGTAGTCCAGGTCGTCGCGTTCGGTCTCCTCGGCGCCCTTGTTCTCCTCGCCGACGCCGAAGCGGATCGGTCCCCCGAGGAGGGTGGTCCCGTCGGCCTCCCAGGTGAGCCGGCGCACCTCGTCGGGTTCGGCGGGGGTGCCGCCGACGTACTTGCCGGGGACGGTCATGCCGCCGACGTAGATCATGAGGTCTGCGTCGGCCACGTCGGCCCACCGCTGGCGGTTCTCGCGCAGGCCGTCGATGGTGTGGTAGGTGATCCGCTCCTGGGGTACGCCGGCGTCGACGAGCGCCCCCGCGGTGTACCGGGGGTACGTCGAGACGTAGGGCGGCACGCCGAAGTGCGCCGGCTCGTCGACGTACCCGTCGACGATGGTCACGTCCAGCGTCGCGGGGTCTCGGGTCATTGGCCCTCGGTACTGGCTCGACGGGGATAAAGGGTCTTTTTCGACGGTCGCGCCCCGCTCGGTCACGTCCGCCGAGCGGACCGATCGCCGACGGCCGCGGCGCTCACCCCGCGTCGGCCTTCCCCTCGGGGGCTGCGGTCCCGTCGTCGGTCCGGTCGATGCTCGCTTCCTCGGGCGGTCCGCCGGCGTGTTCGCGGGCGAAGCAGTCGAGCGCGAGCTTCGCGCCGCCGAGGACGACCGGGCCGATAAACAGCCCGACGGCGCCGAAGGCGACGAGCCCGCCGAAGATACCGACGATGATGATCGCGGAGTTGAACGCGGCGGTCTGGCCGATCAGCGCAGGGCGGAGATAGGAGTCCGAGAAGGTGACGAACACGCCGTAGACGGCCAGCGCCGCGCCCGCCTGCGGGCGTCCGACTGAGACGAGGTACACCGCCGCGGGGATCCAGACGCCGAACGCGCCGACCAGCGGCAGCAGCGTCAGGACGAAGGTCGCGACCGTGAGGAAGACGATCGCCGGGACGCCGGCCACGAAGAGGCCCACGCCGAGCATCACCGCCTGGATGGCCGCGACGGCGACGTTCCCGACGACCGACGCCCACATGAGGTCGTCCAGTCCGGCCCGGAGTTCGGCCAGGTCCTCGTCGGGGACCGGCAGCACCCACTCGACCCACGCGAGCAACTCCTCGCCGTCGCGCAGCAGCGCGAACAGGACGAACAGCGTGATCGTCAGCCCGATGAACAGTCCCGGAAGACTGCCGACGAGGCCGAGCGTCCCCATCGTGACCTCCTGGATAGCCGCCGCGATCCGCCCCTGGTTGGCCTCGTAGACTGCCACGAGGTCGACGGCGTAGCCGTTCGCCTCGATCAGCTGTTCGATCCGGGCGACATCGATGTCGCCCCGCCTGATGGCGCGGACGACGCCGAACGCCTGTTCGACGGCGACGGTGAGGACGTAGACGAGCGGGAGGAGGACGACGAGCAGCGTCGTCACGACCACGCCCATCGCCGCGGCCATCGGCCGGACGTACCGTTCGAGCCGTCGCTGGAGCGGATAGAGGATGTACGCGAGGACGACGCCGAACAGGACGAACTGGAGGTACGGGACGAGCACGGCCAGCGCGAGGAGGACGCTCACCAGTGCCACGGCGGTCAGTCCCGGCTGTTCGACGACCCAGGCCGGCGGTTGGGGACCATCCGACATGGCCCCGGATTCAATCGCCCGATATATTAGTCCGGTGGTAGGTGTGGGGTCGCGTCTCGACGAGTCGGCGGCCGCCGGCGCGCGGCGACACTCAGTCGTCGGCGCTGACCGGCCCCTCGTCGGCCTGGGCGTACCACAGATCGGCGTAGTCGCCGCGGTCGGCCAGCAGTTCGTCGTGGGTGCCGCGTTCGACGACCCGGCCCTCGTCCATGACGACGATGCTGTCGGCGTCGCGGATGGTCGACAGGCGGTGGGCGATGACGAAGGCGGTGCGGTCCTCCACGAGGCGATCGAGGCTCTCCTGGATCCGTTCTTCGGTCTCGGTGTCCACGTCGCTGGTCGCCTCGTCGAAGATGATGATCTCGGGGTCGTTCAGCAGCGCGCGGGCGATGGCGACCCGCTGGCGCTGGCCGCCCGAGAGCTTGATCCCCCGCTCGCCGATCTGGGTGTCGTAGCCCTCCGGGAGGTCCTCGATGAACTCGTGAGCCTCGGCGGCGCTGGCGGCCTCGCGGACGCGCTGGCGGGCCGATTCGTCGCCCGTTCCCTCCCCGTCCAGTACCTCGCGGTCCCCGTAGGCGACGTTCTCCGCCACCGTCCCCGAGAAGAGGTAGGGCTGTTGCTCGACGACGGCGACGTGGTCGCGCAGCGCCTGGAGGTCGTACTCGCGCACGTCCGTCCCGTCCACGCTGACCGTCCCCTCGTCGGGGTCGTGGAACCGCGGGACGAGCTTCAGGAGCGTCGACTTGCCGGCGCCCGTGGGACCCGCGAGGCCGACGGTGTCGCCGGCCGACACGTCCAAATCCACGTCGCGGACGACCGGCTCCTCGTCGTAGGCGAAGGTCACGTCCTCGAACCGGACCGCGCCGTCGACGGACTCGGGGACGAACGGGTCGTCGGGGCTGGTGACCGTCGGCTCCTGGGCGAGCAGGCCGAACACCCGCTCGGCGCTGGACTTGGCGAGCTGGTACTTGTTCGCGGACTTGCCGACGCGGCGCATCGGGGAGTACAGCCGGCGGAGATAGAGGAAGAAGACGGCGACGGTCCCCGCCGAGAGCGCGCCGGGCGCTCCCGCGATGATGTCGCGGCCGGCGACGTACAGCGCGACGACGAAGACGACGCCGGTCACGAGTCGCAGCGCGGCGAAAAAGCCGCGACGGATGCGGAGCGCCCCGATCTTCTCGTCGTGGTAGGTCTGGCTCTGGTCGGCGACGCGGTCGTGTTCGAACTCGTAGCGGTCGAAGGCCTTGATGACCGCCGCGCCGCTGAGGTTGTTCTCCAGGCGGGTGTTGAGCCGGGCGACCGTCTCGCGGATCGACTTGTAGCGCGGCTCGATCCAGCTGAGGAAGTACCAGGAGGCGACGCCGATGAAGGGGACCGGTGCCAGCGCGATCAGCGCGAGCTTTTCCGAGTAGACCACGTAGAGCACCGCTCCGATGCCGCCGACCGTCGCGACGACGCGGATCAGCTGGCGGAACTCGGTGTTGAGAAACGCCTCCAGTCGGTTGATGTCGCTGTTGAGGATCGACATCATGCCGCCGGTCTGGTGATTCGCGAAAAACCCCATCGACAGCCGCTGGATGTGGTCGTAGCTGTCGTCGCGAAGGTCACGCTGGACCTTCTGTGCGGTCGACTGCAGGAGATAGCGAGAGACGAACCGTGTCACCGACCGCACGAGATAGGCGAGCGCGGCGATGACGACCAGCCGCTGGAGCAGGGCGAGCCTGGCGGCCTCCCCTTCGATAGTCCCCTGCGGGAGGAGCCCGACGGTAGCGAGCAGGCCGGGTTCGCCCGAGCCGGTGATGACCCGGTCGATGGCGGTCCCGACGATTATCGGCGGGACCAGCCGCGCGAACCGAGTCAGAAACGAGGCCAGGATCCCGACCGACAGCCGCGGCCAGTAGGCCGTCGCGTACCCCAGCAGCTGCCACATCGGGTTCCCGTCGAGGTTCTCCCGGACCCCCTCGAACCCGCCGTGCTCGTCGCTCATACCACCGCGTTCGGCTACGGACTGAAATATCCCCGGCTTGCAGTCAGCGGCGCCGGTTCGGCGACTCGTCGCGGTCACCGGAAGGCGAGCGAGGGGTCCGGGCCCCCGCTCGATTATCGCGGGCGAAAATCCGGGAGTCAGCTATAACACCCCCCTCGCGGATGATTCCGTATGATGGATACGTCGTCGATCGACGTGCTGCTCGTCGACGACAGCGGCTTCTTTCGCACGATCGTCTCCGACCGGCTGGGTGAGGCGGCGGACATATCGGTGTCGAAGGCCGAGAACGGCGAGCAGGCGCTCTCGACGCTCGCCGACCGCTCGGTCGACTGCGTCGTCAGCGACTTCGAGATGCCCGGGTTGAACGGGCTGGAGCTGTACGAGCGCGTCGACGCGGAGTACGGACTGCCCTTCATCCTCCTGACCGGACAGGGCGACGAGCGGACGGCCAGCCGGGCGATCGGCGCGGGCGTCGACGACTACCTCCGGAAGGACGACATCGCCGAGGAGGGCCAGCTGCAGCTGCTGGCCAACCGCATCGAGAACGTGGTCGCCCAGCGCCGCGCCAACGAGAAGTACGAGCTGCTGGTCAACAACACGCCCGACGAGATCACGCAGGTCGGCGTCGACGGGACGATCGCGGCCGCGAACGAGGCGGCCGCCCGCTCGTTCGGTACCACCCGCTCGGAGCTGACCGGGGCGCACCTCTCGGACGTGCTCCCGAAGGACACGGCGGCCAGCCGCATCGAACACGGCCGGCGCGCGCTCACCGCGGGGTCGGCGGTCACCTTCCAGGACAGTTTCGGCGTCCGGCACTTCCACAACGTCGCCGCGCCGGTCAGCGTCGGCAGCGAGGCCGACTCCTTCCAGCTCATCACTCGCGACATCACCGAGCAGAAGCGCCGCGAGCGCGAGCTGGAGACCCGGACGGAGGAGCTCGCGGTGATCAACCGGCTCGTGCGCCACGACATCAACAACGACATCCAGTTGCTACTCGCCTGGGCGGACGGGATCGACCGGTACGTCGACGACGAGGACGGCCGGGAGTACGTCGAGCGCATCCAGCACACCTGCGACCACATCGACGAGCTGACGACGATCGCCCGCGACTTCGTCGACTCGATCGGCAGCGACGCGGAGTTCTCGCTGACCGGGGTCGGTCTCCGACAGATCCTCGACGACGAGATCGAGAAGGCCGACCGCCGCCACGACGACCTGACGGTCACGGCCGATCGCCCGATCCCGACGGTGGCCGTCAGGGCGAACGAACTGCTGTCGTCGGTGTTCGGCAACCTGCTGAGCAACGCCGCCCGCCACAACGACTCGGCGGACCCGCGCGTCAGCGTCGACGTCGAGGAGTCGTCCACCGAGGTCACCGTCCGCTTCGCCGACAACGGGCCCGGCGTCCCGGACTCGCAGAAGGACGCCATCTTCGGCAAGGGCGAGATGGGACCGGAGAGCCCCGGGACCGGCATCGGCCTCTACCTGGCGCACACGCTCGTCGAGCAGTACGGCGGCGAGATAGCGGTGTCGGACAACGAGCCGACCGGATCGGTGTTCACGGTCACGCTGCCGAAACACACCTGAGCGGGCCCGGATCGGCGGGCGACACCGCGCGAGCGGCGGCCGGTCGCTCAGACGTAGATGTGCCCCTCTTCGCGAGGGCCGTGGCGCGGCGGGTCGGCGCCGACCCGGCCGGCCGAGACCGCGGCGGCGAGGCTGTCGAGCGCGTCGTGGTTACTCTCGTAGGTGTCGCGGAACTCCCCGATATCGACGCTACAGGCCTCGATGCCCTCCAGGTTCGTCGCGCGGCGCCGGCGGTGGTCGCCCTTGTAGCCCTCGCGGTAGAGGCCGAGCCAGCCGAAGGTGGCGGCTGGGTACACCTCGACGACGCGGGTGCTCGCCGGTCCCGACTGCATCGGCGCGACGGTCGCGTCGGGGTCGCCGGCCAGTCCGGAGAGGACGTTGCGGACCCCGTGGAAGGTCTGGTACTGGACGATCGAGTCGTAGGGGCACAGCGCCGCGCGCCGGAGGTCGGTCTCCCGGCGCAGTTGCGCGGTGCCGTCGCCCGTGTAGGCCCGGGCGGTCGACCGACAGGTCGAGGCGAAGCCGTCGGGGTCGTCCGGCCCGTCGCCGGTCAGCCACTCGACCAGGCCCCGCCAACTGGCGCCGCAGTGTTCGTCGAGCAATGCCTGCGGGAGGCTAAAGGGGAAGTCCAGCCCGACGACCGAGAAGTCGGTCGCCCGCTCGCGGAGGCCGGCGTGCGCGCGCTCGCGGCCGACGCCCCACTCGTCGGCCGCGCTGTAACAGTCGTCGACGACGAGCCCCTCCCCCGTCGACCGCGCCTCCGTCAGCCACAGCGAACGCCCCGCGTCCGTCGCACCGCTGAAATCGACGCCCAGGACACGCGAACCCATACCACCCGTCTCTCACTCGTCCGATATGAAGGTTCGGCTTCGCCGGACCGCCGGCCGTAGCTTCGGTGAGTGGTCGAAAACAGTTTCCGTCGGCCGTCCGAACTCGCGGGTATGCCACCGACGAAGGAGGTCAAGTGTACGGACGACGACTGCTTCCTCGACATGTTCGAGAACCACTACACCTACGATATGCCCGACGACCACGGCGTCTCCGACCTGTCCTGTCCGGTCTGTGGCGGTACCGACTGCCTCGAAGCGATCGAACTGTAGCGAGCCCGCCGGCGTCCCCGGGTCGGCGCAGTCCCGCTTCTGTCCCGAGGCCGCGGGCACAATCCTGAAGACCGTACCGTCCTAACCGGCGGATATGAACACGTTGCGTGACATCGGCGAGTCGCTGGGCAACACCGTGCTGGAGAACGTCGGGCGGGCGATGGGCCGCGCCCAGGAGCGGACGCCGCTGCCGGTCGACCTGCTGGAGAGCGACGACGCCTACCTCGCGGTGTTCGACGCGCCGGGCGCCCGGCCGTCGGACGTGCAGGTGCAGTTCGACTCGGGGCTCGTCGAGGTGCGGGTCGACCGCTTCCGCGGCTTCCACGAGGGCTTCGAGATGCGCTACCCCGGTCGCGGGCTGGCGCTGGACGGCCACGTCGAACTGCCCGCCGAGGCCCGCGTCGACGCCGACGCGGCCACCGCGACGCTGCGGGAGAACGGCACGCTCGAAGTGCGCGTCCCGAAGGCCGAACCCGTCGACCCCGAGGTGGACGAGGCGCTGGAAGCCGACGAGGTCGACGAGGTCCACGACGAGACCGACGCGGACGAACTCGACGCCGAGGCCGAAGACGTTACCGACGAGGAGTAGCGGCGAAGCACAGCGGCGCGGTCCCTTCTCAGTCGTCGACGGTCATCCCTTCGACCACCGAAAACTCCTCGTCGCCGTCGAAGCGCTTCGGGTCGAAGGGCGCGATCCCGTCGCCGCCGAGGATCTGTTCCGCGACTCGCTCGCCGAGCGCCGGCGCGCGCATGAAGCCGTGGCCGTGCCAGCCGGTCGCGACGTACAGCCCCTCGCGGACCTCGCCCAGCAGCGGGTCCCGGTCGGGCGTGGCGGTGCAGAGCCCGGCCCACGACCGGCGGACACTGGGCCCCGCTGTCTCGTCCCGGCGAACGTCCTCCAGCCAGTCGATCGACGCCCGCTCGAACTCGGGGTCGGCCGTCTCGTCGTAGTCGTCGGGGTCGAACTCCCGTTCCTGGGTGCCGTCGCCGACGAGCAGGCCGTCGTCGCGGGGGCGAGCGTAGCGGCCCCCGGTCGCGTCGTAGCAGGTCGGCACCCGTTCGCTCCCGTCGAGGGGGTCGGTCACGAGCGCCTGCACGCGGTAGGGTTTCATCGGGATCGCCACGTCGATATCGGCGAGCAGGCGCTTGGTGTGGGCGCCCGCGGCGACGAGGACGGCGTCGAATCGCTCGGTCCCGGCCGGCGTCTCGACGGCCGTCCCGTCAGCGGCGAGTCGAACGGGCGTCCCCGTCCGGAGGTCGGCCCCGGCCGACGCGGCCCGTTCGCCCATCGCGGTGACGTACGAGGCCGGGTCGAGGTAGCCGGCGTCGCGGGCGAGCGCGGCGGCGGCCACGTCGGCGCCCGCGAGGGCGGGGAACCAGTCGGCGAACTCGTCGGGGGTCAGGGTCTCCACGTCGCGGCCGTTGGCGCGCATGCGGTCGGCGCTCTCGCGGACGGCCTCGGCGCGGCGGTCGTCGCCGGCGCGGGCGAACCAGACGTAAGGGTGGTCGACGAAGTCGATTGCGTCTGCGGCGTCCAGTTCGCGAAAGCGTTCGACCGCGCGGGCGGCGACGGCGGCGTCGATGTCCTCGGCGAAGGCGTCGTAGGCGATGCCGGCGGCGCGGCCGGAGGCGCCGCTGGCGAGGTCGTCGCGCTCGTAGAGGACGGTGTCGGCGTCGCGGGCGGCCAGGTCGCGGGCGGCGGTGGCGCCGAGGGCGCCGCCGCCGACGACGGCGACGCGGGTCACAGGAACGGGTCGAGCCCGCGGGCGGGGTAGCCGACGATCCGGTCGGCGCCCGCGTCGCGGAGCTCGTCGACGCGGCCGGCCACCGTCTCGACGTCGCCGACGAGGCCGTAGTCGCGGACGGCCTGCGAGAGGACCTCGCGGGCGCGACCGTCGGCGGCGGCGTCGGTGGCCGCGCCGTCGGGCAGCGCCGAGCGGACGGGGCCGCGGCGGGCGGCGTAGTCGCCCAGCGCGTCCAGCACCGCGTCCTCCTCGTCGGTCAGGACGGTCGGCGCGTAGAGGGCGACCTCCCCCTCGTAGCCCGCTTGCCGGAGCGCGCGGAGTCGCGGGTCGGTGCCGGGGCCGAGGAGTTCGAACTGCGTGCCGCCGACGGCGAGGGCTATCCGTTCGATCCCCTCGGTGCCGACCCAGGGGTCCCGCGAGCGGGCCGCGGCCTCGCGGAGGCGGGGCGCGACCGCCCGCTCGCGTTCGGTCTCGGTGAGGTAGGCGCGGTGGCCGGCGACGAGGATCCGTCGGACCGACTCGGGCAGCGACTCCGCCAGGTCCCGCTCGCCGAGCGGGTCGAAGCCGTCGGCGCGGACGGGCGTGGTGAGGCGGACGGACTGCTCGTCGGCCAGCGCGGCGAGCGTCTCCGGCGACGGCAGGTGCTCGCGGCCCTCGTAGTCGATCGCGAGCCGCTCGACGCCGAGGTCGACCGCCCGCTCGACGTCGACCTCGGCGGGTTTGAGAGCCGCCGCGTCGATCCCCGCTCGTGCCAGCGTCGCGCCCTGAAGCATCGTACTCGTCCGCTATCGACCGACGGGGAAAAGCTCTATCGCTTGGCGACGCCGTCCCGATCGCTTAACACGGGGTATCGCAAAGGGACAGCCAACAGATGCTCACAGCGGGAGACGCGGCGCCCGACTTCATCCTGCCCGGGACCGACGGCGAGACGGTTCGCGAGTACATGCTCGCCGAGCACACTCGCGACGGCCCGGTCGTCCTGGCGTTCTACCTGTTCGACTTCCACCCGGCCTGCACGGACGAGCTGTGCGGGATCCAGAACCTCGGCTGGTTCGACGTGCGCGAGGACGTGACGGTCCTCGGGATCTCCCGGGACAGCGCCTTCAGCCACCGGGCGTTCGCCCGCGAGTACGACATCCCGTTCCCGCTGCTGACCGACAGCGACGGGGCCGTCAGCGAGCGCTACGGCGTCCGCCTCGACGAACTGGCCGGCCACCGCGACGTGTCCAACCGGGCCGTCTTCGTGATCGACGGCGACACGAAGGTCCGGTACGCCTGGGCCGCCGACGATCCCTCGACCCAGCCGAACTGGGACGAGGTTCGCGCGGCGCTGGACGGCCTGTAGCGAGCGGCCTCCGCCGCTGCGACGGGCGCCGCCGGTCCGGTCGCGACGGCTCCGTCGCGGCTCAGGCGTTGCGGCTGATGTCGCGGAAGGTGTCGACGATCTCCTCGAAGTCCGGATGCGACTCCTGCAGTTCGCGACCGAGCTCCTCGGCCTCGCGCTTGCGGCGCTCGTACTCGTCGCTGTCGGCGAGTTCCGCGGGCGTCAGCTCCGATTCGAGCACTTCGAGCTTCGAGACGACCGAGAAGAACTCCTCCAGTTTCGGGTCGCCCGAGCGCCGGCTGTCGAGCTGCTGGTCGAGCGTCGTCAGCAGCGTCTCCGTCTCGATGGGTTTGGAGAGGTAGTCGTCGAAGTCCATCTCCAGGATGTTCAGGTCGGGGTCGACGGCGGTCGTCATCACGACGACGCAGTCGTAGCCGCGCTCGCGGATCTCGGCGAGCACGTCGTCGCCGTGGACCTCCGGCATCCGACGGTCCAGCAGGACGGCGTCGACGTCGCTGTCCATCGATTCGAGGGCTTCCCGCCCGCCGTAGGCGACCCGGGTCTCGTATCGCTCGCGGATCTTCAGCGCGAGCACGTCCGCTACCTCCGTCTCGTCGTCCACGACGAGGACCGTCGGCCGACCGTCGGCGCTCGATGACACTGCTCTACCCCCCGCTGGGGACTCCCCGCGTTTCACTCTGTTGGCCCGCGTCCCGCGAGACGACCCCGCGACCGCCCGTCGACTCGCCGGTGGGGTCGCCCCGGCGACAACGTTATATGTGAACAAGTACCATGGTACGGGTGGGATACCGATGTCACAGCACCCGGACTGGTTCCGTCGCGCGGACGCAGCGATACTTCAGCACCTCTCGGCCGAGCGGCCGACATACGTGGCGCTCGTGGCGAACCGTCTGGGGATGCCGACGGACTACGCCCAGCGACGGATGGACAGGCTGGTCGAGGACGACCTCGTCGAGCCGGTGAGCGCGGAGGTGGTCTACCGGATCACTCGTCGCGGGGAGCAGCGTCTGGCCGCCTACACCGACCGCGAGGGGACGCCCGAGCCGGGTCTCGTCGCCGGGAACTGAGCGGAGGCCGCGCGGACGGGCGCCGTTGCACTCCGAGCACCGACCGCGGCGTCACAGGTGCGAACGCCGCTCGTAGAGGACGAGCGCGACCATCGAGAGGACTTCCTCCCCGCCGGCCTCGGTCGTGACCGCGACGGAGACGAGCCCCGACTCGTCGTCCCAGTCGTCCTTGTCGACGATCTCGGTCGTCACGGTGAGTTCGTCGTCGGGCCTGACCGGGCGGCGCCAGCGCAGCTCGTCGACGCCGAGCGCGCCGCGGGCCGCCCCGTCGGCGAGGTGGTTGTCGACGAGCAGCCGCATCGTCATCGCGGCGGTGTGCCAGCCGCTGGCGACCAGGCCGCCGAACGGCGAGTCGGCGGCCGCCTCGGGGTCGGTGTGGAACGGCTGGGGGTCGTAGCGCTCGGCGAAGTCGGTGATCTCCGCCGCGGTCACCTCGTAGCTGCCGAAGGCGTCGGTGTCACCGACGGTCAGGTCCTCGAAGTACTCCATCGCGCGGCCGTACGCGCGGCCGACTGAAAAGCGCACCAGCCGAGGCGAGGCTGGTCGGGAAGGGTCGGGAAAACGAGCAGTGTCGCGAGCGGTCGGTGCCGAACGGGACGGACGCGGGCGTCCGTCGGTCAGGGAGCGAGCGCGCTGGTCGCGTTGCCGGCGGTGGCGTTGCCGGAGCCGCCCGCGCCGTTCTCGTCGAGCCAGCTCTGGAACTCGTCCTGGGTGCGGACCTCGACGGTGCCGAGCATCTGGGAGTGGCCGACGCCGCAGTACTCGGCGCAGTAGAGCTGGTGTTCACCGGTGTCGGTCGCCTCGGTGACGATGTAGTTCGACTGGCCGGGGAAGGCGTCCTGTTTCAGTCCCATCGACGGGGCGTGGAACGCGTGCAGCCAGTCGCTCGACGTGATGTTCAACCGCACTGGCCGGTCGGTCGGCAGGACGAGCGTGTTGGCGTTGGTCACGTCCGACCCGGGGTAGTGGAACTGCCAGTTGTACTTCTGGGCGGTGACCTGGACTTCCAGCGCCTCCTCCTCGCCGTCGGTGACGGTATCGAGGTCCGTGTCCGGCGTGGCCGTGACGAACGGGTCGGCGAGCACCTGGTAGGAGGCGACGCCGACGAACAGCAGGATGATGGCCGTCGCGACGGTCCAGGTGATCTCCAGGCGGCGGTTCTCCTTGGTCGGGAGCGGCGACTCGTTGTTCTTGAACTTCCAGACGGTGTAGAAGAGGATCGCCTCCACGAGGACGGTGATCGGGACGGCGATGTACATCAGCTGGTTGTTCAGGTTCCAGATGAGCCGTTCCGTCGTCGTGTCGGCCGACTGGGCGGCGGCTGGCTCGATCGCCACCGCTGCCAGGGCGGCCGCGAACAGCGTCAGGAGTGCGACGCGCTTACCCTTCATTGATCTCGGCTTGGGATTGTCCGCATATTAACGTGCTGAATCCGACGCGGTGTCCGACGTTGTCGGGACGACGGAGTTGGGTCTTTCCCCGAACGTATGCGGCCGCCTCGGGCGGTCCCGGTCGCGAAGCGCGAACACTAAGTGCAAACACCCCAAAGTCAGGGCAACAGCGGACTCTCATGTTCGGACGCGCATCCCGACCGTCGTTCCCGAGCCTGCTCGCAGCGACGGCGATGGGCGTCTACCTGCTCGTCGCCGCCGGCGCCACCGCGGCGGTCGCCGACGCCGCCCGGGCGTGCTCGTCGTGGCCGGTGTGTCGCGGCCCACTCACGCTCGCCGACCCCGCGCTGCTGGTCGCCTGGGGCCACCGCGTCGCGGCCCTGCTCGTGGGCGCCCTCGCGCTCGCCACCGCCGTCGCCGCCGTCCGCGACCGCGCGGCGATCCGCGGGCGCGTCCTCGCCGCGCTCGGACTCGGTCTCGTCCTGTTCCCCGTCCAGGTCGCCATCGGCGCCGTCGTCGTCACCGGCGGCCCGACCGCGCTCCCCGCCGGCGCTCACCTCCTCGTCGGCATGGTCCTGTTCACCGCCCTGGTCGTCGCCCTCGCCTGGGAACTCGAACCCGAGACGCCCGACGCGCCCGAGGAGGGCTGGGCCGTCGAGCCCGGCGTCGATGCCGCCGACGGGGACGGCTCCGACACCTCGGACGGCGAGGCGGTCACCGGACCGACCACCGTCCCGTCGGATCTCCCGCTTCGCACGCGCGTGACCGCCACCGTCTCCGCGTACTTCCGGCTCACGAAACCGCGGCTGATGTGGCTGCTCTGTCTCGTCGCCGCCGCCGGGATGGCGCTGGCCTCGACGGGCGCGCCGGAACTGACGGTGCGGACGGTGGTCCTCACGCTGGGCGGCGGCGTCCTCGCCATCGGCGCCTCCGGCACGTTCAACCACGTTCTCGAACGCGAGAAGGACAAGAAGATGGACCGTACCTCCGACCGACCGATCGCGACCCACCAGATCCCCGTCCGCCGGGCGGTCGCGTTCGGCCTGACGCTGGCCGCGACCTCGCTCGTCGTCTTCGCCCAGTTGAACCTGCTGGCGGCCGCGCTCGGCCTCTCGGCGATCCTCTTCTACAGCGTCGTCTACACGCTCGTGCTCAAGCCCAACACCGTCCAGAACACGGTCATCGGCGGGTTCGCGGGCGCGCTCCCGGCGCTGATCGGCTGGGCCGCGGTCACCGGCGAGTTCGGCCTGCCCGGCGCGGCGCTGGCGGGGGTCATCTTCCTGTGGACGCCCGCGCACTTCTACAACCTCGCGCTCGCGTACAAGGACGACTACGCGAAGGGCGGGTTCCCGATGATGCCGGTCGTCCGCGGCGAGGCGGTCACCCGCAAGCACATCCTCTACTACCTCGCGGCGACGCTCGTCGCCGCGGTCGCGCTCGCGGAGCTGACCGCGCTGGGATGGGTGTACGCGGCGACGACCTGCCTCTTCGGCGGCGTCTTCCTCTGGGCGGTCCTCCGGCTGCACCGCGAGCGCACCGAATCGGCGGCGTTCCGCGCGTTCCACGCCTCCAACGCCTACCTCGGGGCGCTGTTGATCGCCATCGTCGTCGACGCCCTGGCGCTCTGACCCATGGCCACCGTCGACACCACCGCCGTCGCCGAGAAGTTCCGCCCCGACCGCGGGACGCTCCTGTGGGGCGCGCTGATCGTCAACACCGAGGTCATCCTCCTGCTCGCCTACGCCGCGCTCGGGTCGGCCGACCTGCTCTCGGCGCGCGGGCTGCGGCTGTGGGTCTACCCGTTCGTCTGGATCAACGCCTCCATCTGGGCGGTCGCGCGCACCGACATCGCGCCCTCGTCGACGCGCCAGAAGCGCCTCGCCGCCGCGCTCGCGGTCGGCTACTTCGGCGTCCTCGCCTACACGGGCGGCCTCGTCGGCCCCGGCCACGGCTCGCTCGGCCTCGACGTCGCGCTGACGAGCCTCCCACCGGGATGGGCGCCCGCCGTCACGTACAACGGGATGGGCGTCTCGCTGGTACTCATCCCCTACAAACTGATCGGGTACGCGACCCTCGCCTACCTCGTGTACGCGACCGTCCTCGACGCCGCCGGATCGGCCGTGACCGGTGTGCTAGGGCTGCTCTCCTGCGTCTCCTGTAGCTGGCCGGTGCTCGCGTCGATCGCCACCGGCGTCGTCGGCAGCGGGTCGGGCATCGCCGCCGCAGTGAGTGCGGGTTCGTACGGCATCTCCACCGTCGTCTTCGTCGCCACCGTGGCGCTGCTTGTCTGGCGTCCCTTCGCCCGGGAGTGAGTCGTTTCGGTCGATTTTTCTGCTTGTTGAGTAGTTGATTCTGGTCGTTCTCGTTTGGAAGAAAGTCTGATGAACCTGACCGCACTCGTCAGCAGGCGCTGAAAGCCCTCGCCGCGCTCGCGGTCGCTGAGGCGGGATATCCGCGCTCTCCGCACGGCCCGCGCGGATAGTGCCCGCTCAGGCGACTGAACAAGCGCGAGTGCGCCTCGCCCTTTCAGTCCGCCAGGACCGCAACCGCACCGCCCCGCACAGCAACCGCAGATGGCCACGAACCTCCCCAGCCTCTTGCGATGCTCGCAGGCTGCGCTTCTCATCCCTCGCGCGACTAGTTCGAGCGGCCCGCCAGGAGGCGGGCACGCTCGACAGCACGCGCCACTGCACTTGCTCAGTAGCTGTCCTGTACTGAGCATCCGGCGCCGCAGGCGCCGGTTCACCGGACGTGAGGGAGCGAAGCGACCGCTGCGTCCGGCCTGTGTCGTGAGAGTAGCGAACGACACCTCGTCAGAGCTCGTCTCTGACGGTGTTTTCACCCATGTTTTTTGCCGGGGGTCGAGGTGCGAGCCCGCTGGCTCGCGCCGACGCCCCCGGCAAAAAACATGGCTGTACTGACCACTCCCGGATCGCCACTCACGCACCTTTATCGCCGGGAGCGACGTACGGTCCCCCATGACGACAGTCACGCTGACCTACTGCGTCCCTTGCGGGTTCCGCGAGCGGGCGCTCGACACCCAGGAGGCAATCCTCACGAGCCTGGAGGGGGAGATCGACCGCTTCGAACTCGTGATGGGCGACCACGGCGTCTTCCGCGTGGAAGTCGGCGACGAGATCGTCTTCGAGAAGGAACGGGACACCTTCGACGTCGACGCCATCGTTCGCAACGTCCGCGGCGAACTGTAAACTCCTACTTAAGCGTTTTCCCGGACTACCGGGTCGGAAACTCTCCTCCCTTATACAGGGTGTAGCGGGGGCTACGTCGAACTGCATGAGCCCGATCGACACCTCCGCCGGCGCGACGCGACTCGTCGCGCTCGTCTGTGCGCTCGCCGTCGCCGCCGCGCTGGTCCCCGGCGCGGCGGCCGGGGTACCGCTCGCGAACGACGCTCCCGACGCCGAAGCGCCGACCGCCGGTCAGTCGCTCGCCGACCAGTCACCCGCCGGCCAGTCACCCGCCGACCAGACCGTCGGCGCCGACGTGGTCGTCGGGCCCGACGAGACGGTCTCGGACCTGGAGGTCGTGAGCGGCGACGCGGTCGTCCACGGGACCGTCGAGGGCGACGTGGAAGCCGCGGCCGGCTCCGTCCGGATCACCGGTGAGGTGACCGACGACGTGGAGGCGGCCGCGGGCTCGGTCACCGTCGAGGGACGCGTCGGTGGCACGGTCGAGGCCGCCGCGGGCTCGGTCGAGGTCGGTCCCGACGCCACGGTCGGGGGCGACGTGGAGGCGGCGGCCGGGACGGTCACCGTCGCCGGGGCAGTCGACGGCGACGTGACCGGCTCGGAGACCGTCCGCCTGGAAGACGGCGCGACGATTCGCGGCGACGTGGCCTACGGCGAGACGCTCGACCGCGCCGACGGCGCCGCGGTCGCCGGGACCGTGACCCACGACGAGAGCCTGCAACTCGACGGTCTCCAGTGGGGGATCACCCTCGAAGACCTCGACGCCCTCGGCGAGCTGGCGGTCGTCCCCTCGCCGGTCGTCAGTCTCGTCACCGCGATCGGGGCGCTGGTCGTCGGCGCGCTGCTGCTCGTGGTCTTCCCCGACTTCTCGGGGGAGATGGTCGAGACGGTGACCGACCAGCCCGGCCGCTCGGCCGCCGCCGGCCTCGCGACGATGATCGCGGTGCCGGCCGTCCTGCTGGCGGTGGCGATAACCATCGTCGGGCTGCCGCTGGCCTTTGCCGGCGGCGCCGTCTTCGCGCTGGCGACCTGGCTCGCGCTGGTCTACGGCGAGTACCTGGTCGGGACCCGCGTGCTCGACGCGGCCGGCGCGGACAACCGCTGGGCCGCGCTCGTCGTCGGCGTCGTCGGCGTCGAACTGCTGGCGCAGATCCCGCTGTTCGGCGACCTCCTGACGTTCGCCGTCGTCCTGCTCGGCCTCGGCACCGGCGCGCTCACGATCGCCGCCCGCCGCCGCGGCGGCGACGACGGGAGCGCCGAGACGCCGCCGCCGGATCCCGCCCCGGGCGCGGTCTGACGCCACCTCAGCCCAACGGTTCCCCGCCGACGCTCGGCCTTCCATCCGCCCTCCGCTGACGCTGCCCTCCACTTCGCCCTCCGCCGACGCTTGGCCTTCCATCCGCCCTCCGCTGACGCTTGGCCTTCCATCCGCCCTCCGCTGACGCTGCCTTCCACTTCACCCCCCGCCGACGCTCGGCCCTCCACTTCGCCCTCTGCCTAGGCTGTTCGTCGTGGCGAATCCGTCGCTGCCTCCCGTTCTTCGGCCCGGTCGCGGGCTCGGCGCCCCCGAACCGAACCGCCTTTGCGACGCGCTGCCGTCGATTCGCCCATGACAGCGACGCTCGTCGCCGAGGACGTGCGCCGGTCCTACGGCGAGACGGTGGCGCTCGACGGCGTCTCCCTCTCGGTCGACGCGGGCGAGGTGTTCGCCCTCGTCGGCCCCAACGGCGCGGGCAAGACGACGCTCGTCCGCGCGCTGACGGGGACGACCGACGCCGAGGGCACGGTCGAACTGTTCGGCGCCGACCCCCGCGACGTGGACCGCGAGCGCGTCGGCCTGCTCCCCCAGGCGTTCGACCCGCCCGCTCGGCTCACCGCCCGCGAACTGCTCGACTACTACGCCGGCCTCTACGACGAGGCCCGGTCGGTCGACGCGGTCCTCTCGGACGTGGGCCTGGCCGACGACGCCGACACCTGGTACGAGGACCTCTCTGGCGGCCAGCAACGCCGGACCTGCGTCGGCTCGGCGCTGGTCAACGACCCCGACCTGCTCTTCCTCGACGAACCGACGACCGGGATCGACCCCGCCGGTCGCCGGGCGCTGTGGGACCTGCTGGAGTCGCTCGCCGACGGCGGGACGACCATCGTCCTCACCACTCACGACATGGCCGAGGCTCACCGGCTGGCCGACCGCGTCGGCCTGCTCGCGGACGGCCGCCTCGTCGCCGCCGACGACCCCGATACGCTCGTCGCGGAGTACGGCGGCGAGAGCAGGCTCGTCGTGGAGACGGGGGCCGACCCCGCCGCGCTCGACCTGGAGTTCCCGGCCGAGCGGACGGGCGACTCGCTGGTCGTCTCGGAAGTCCCCCCGGAGGCCATCGGCGAGGTGGTCGACGCGCTGGGGGACGCGGGCGCCAGCTACGACGCGCTCACCTGGTCGGAGCCCGACCTCGAGGACGTGTACCTCGAACTCGCGAGCACCGCGGGCGAGTACGGCTATCGGGGCGCGACGGGGCGAACCGACCGCCACGGCGACGCGCCCGCCGCGGACGCTGACGGCGCCGCCACCGCGGAGGGAGAGCGATGACCCGGAGCGGCCGCGTGCTCGCGTCGGTCCGCGCAGGCTGGCAGTCGTTCCTGCGGCGGCGGACGGCCGTGTTCTTCACGTTCCTCTTCCCGCTGCTCATCGTCGTCATCTTCGGCGCGCTGGTCCAGACCCAGCCGACCGGCGGCGGGCTGTTCACCGAGCCGGCGGTCTACTACGTCCCGGGGTATCTCGCCGTGGTCGTCCTGTTCACGCCGCTGTCGCGGGTCGGCAGCGAGGTCGCGCGCCACCGCGAGGGCAACCGCTTCGAGAAGTTGGCGACGACGCCGCTCACCCGCGGCGAGTGGCTGCTCGCACAGACGCTCGTCAACGTCGTCGTCATCGGCCTCGCCGCGCTGCTGGTGCTGGCGCTCGTCGTCGGCCTGACCGGTGCCGCGATCCCGATCTCGGCGACCTCGGTCGGCCTGCTCGTCGGCTACGTCGTCGTCGGCGTCGCGCTGTTCTGCGGGACCGGCGCGATCATCGGTGCGACCGCCGACTCCCAGGACGGCGTCATCGCGACGAGCAACACGATCGCGCTTCCCCTCCTCTTTCTCTCCGAGACGTTCGTCCCGCTGGATATGCTCCCGGGCTGGTTCGAACCGGCGACGCTGCTGTCGCCGCTGACCTACTTCGCCCGCGGCGTCCGCGCGACGACCGACGGCGGCGCGGTCCCGCCGACGGGCCCGCTCGCGCCGGAACTGGGCTATCTGCTCGTCTTCGCGGCGCTCGCCGCGGTGTTCGTCGCCGTCGGCGCGGTCGCGCTCCCGCGGACCGACTGACCGTGGCCGCGCGGATCACTCCGGGTCGTCGTTTTCCGACTCGTCGCTCACTTCGGTCCTGGAGTCGTCGACCGCGCCGCTCCCGGCGGGCGGCCCCTGGCCGAACCCGTCGCCCGCGCTCCCCCCGCCGGCTCCGTCCGGTTGTTGTCCGGGATCCTCTTGTTCACTGCCCTGTCCGGCACCCTGCTGTCCGGCGCCCTGCTGGGCGGTAGCGCCCTGCTGACTCCCGTCGCTCTCCTCGGGCGGTCCCTCGTGGAGTTCGATGGTGACGATCCCCTCGCCGGCGGTGTACTCGTAGAGGGTCCACTTCGGGAGCGTGAGGACGCCGCTCATCTTGCGGACGCGGATCTGCTTCATCAGCGACCCCTCGACCAGCTCCTCGTCGAGGTTGAGTTCGACGATGCCGTCGACCATGTAGTTCAGGTCGTGGGGGAACTGCTGGTCCTCGCCGGTCACGGTGGCGCCGGCGTAGATGGGGACGAACCGGCTCTTGCACACCTCCGCGCGCACGTCCTTGAGGAAGTCGTAGGCCTGGACGGGCTGGACCAGCGACCCGAACTCCGTCAGCGAGTCGACGACGACGACCCCCCGGTCCTCCATGTCGCGGTCTTCGAGCAGGTCGTCGATTCGGTTGTGGAGTTCGCCGAGTTCGGTGGGGTCGCGCACCTGTGTGGTCGCGTCGGCGGCCGTCTCCGAGAGGAAGGCGTTCCAGTCGTTGAGCCGGTCGTACATCCGCTCGCGATTCTCGAGGCGGTAGGTGAAACAGTCGAGGATCTGCAGCTGGCCGGACTCCAGGTAGGGGAGGACGTTCCAGTCCAGCGTGACGAACTCCTGGACCACCGACATCGGCGGTTCGAGGAAGGAGACGAACACCGCCGGCTCGCCCCGCCGGAGCGCCCGCCAGACGAGTTCGGCCTGGATCGACTCGGTCCGCGTCCCCGCGAGATCCGTCAGGAGGACGAACGAGTTGCGGGGGATCCCCTGGGGGAGGCTCTCGTCCAGCGGTGCCACGCCCGTGGGGACCCGGCGACAGCCGTGGAACTGGGTGAACACCTGATCGGCGTCGTCGGCCGCCTCCCGACAGGCGGCACAGCAGTACGTGTACCGGTGACCGTCGCGCTCGGCGACTACCGGATCGCCCGGGACCGGGAGCCGACAGTAGTCACAGCGACCGCGGCCGCCCGACTCCTCGCCAGGGCCGCCGTGCGGCCCGGTTCCCCGTGTCGGTGTCACGCCGTCCGCCGGACTCCCCGTCGCTGCGTCGGGTTCCTCTGCCATGCGGATCGGTAGCACGCGAGCGCGGAAAACGCTCGGGCCGTGTGCGCGACCGACGATCCGCCGCTCGGTCGTCGATCGTCGCGCGCCGATCAGTCGTCGTCGCGGTCGGCGCTCGCTTCGCTCCGGAACGCACGCAACGACGGCCCGACGGCGAGCAGGAGGGCCGCGCTGTGGCCCATCTTCTCCCACATGTAGAGGTGGTTGAGCATGAGGTAGGTGACGATGCCGAGGAAGAGGCTGAGCGACCACGCCGCGACGGCGATACGGCCGACGCGGGCGTGCGAGGTTTCGCGCAACTCGCTGGGGCTGTGGGTCAGCCCGAGGACGACGGCGTGGAGGACGACCGGGACGGCCACCGCCGACAGGACGATGTGGATCGCCAGCATCACCAGGTAGGCGTAGTAGACGGCGCCCTCGGCGAGGATCGCTTTCTCGAAGCCGCCGCCGACCTTCAGCAGGTACATGACGAGGAACACCATGATGAGCGAGAACGCCGTCAGCATCGCTCGCCGGTGTTTCGCGACCTCGCCGCGCCTGATGTAGCGGACGCCGACGAGGATCGACACCAGCGCCAGCGAGTTGACGACGGCGATGGCGTCTCCGAGGAGGATGACCAGACCGTCGCTAATCTGCGGGAACGGCGCGTAGGGCGTGAACGCGCCGATGACGAGCACGTACCCGATCGCCGAGAGGACGGCGGTGACCCGGCGCGGGTTCGCCCGCGCCCGCGACTGCAGGGAGTCGGCGACTGCCATACCGGATCTGTGGACGCCGTCGGTATACCCGCTTCGAAATCGCGAGTGGACGGCTGCGCGGCCGCTCCCGGGCGCCCGCCCCCGCGGCTCACGCAAAAATCACCGCAAACGTCAAGCGGGAATCGGTCCAACTAGCGGCCATGAGCGCAGAGCAGGGCCAACGGCAGATCCGCTGTCTCGTCGCCAAGGTCGGGCTCGACGGGCACGACCGGGGCGCGCACGTCATCGCGCGGGCGCTGCGGGACGCGGGGTTCGAGGTCATCTACTCGGGCCTGCACCGCTCGCCCGACGAGGTCGTCCAGGCGGCCGTCCAGGAGGACGTGGACGTGCTCGGCATCTCCATCCTCTCGGGGGCGCACAACACGCTCGTCCCGAAGATCATGGACGGGCTGGCGGAGTACGGCGCTCGCGAGGACACGCTGGTGCTGGTCGGCGGGATCATCCCCGACGACGACAAGGACGTACTGCGCGAGGCGGGCGTCGCCGAGATCTTCGGCCCCGGCGCCTCGATGGACGAGATGATCGACTACATCCGGGCGAACGCGCCCGAGCGACGATGACCGGCGGGGACGAGGAATCCCCCGACGACACTGGTTCGGACGCCGACGACACGGCGGTCGCGGCCAGCGCCGGAGGCGACACCGACGACCTCGACCCCCTGATCGCGGACCTGCTCGACGGGAAACACCGGGCGCTGGCGCGGACGATCACCAAGATCGAGAACCGCTCGCCCGGCTACCGGGACCTGGTCTCCCAGCTACACACCCACACCGGCGACGCCGACGTGATCGGGATCACCGGCAGCCCCGGCGCGGGCAAGTCGACGCTGGTCGACAAGCTCGCGGCGACCTACCGCGAGGAGGGACTGACCGTCGGCGTCATCGCCATCGACCCGGCCTCCCCGTTCACCGGCGGCGCGGTGCTGGGCGACCGGATCCGCATGGCCTCGAATGTCGGCGACATGGACGTGTTCTTCCGGTCGATGTCGGCCCGCGGGACGCTGGGTGGGCTCTCGACGGCGACGACGGACGCCGTCAAGGCGCTGGACGCGTTCGGCAAGGACAAGGTCATCGTCGAGACCGTCGGCGCCGGCCAGAACGAGGTCGACATCGTCCGCACCGCCGACACCGTCGTCGTGCTCGTCCCGCCGGGCAGCGGCGACGACGTGCAGATGCTCAAGGCCGGCATCCTCGAGATCGCCGACCTGTTCGTCGTCAACAAGGCCGACCTCGACGGCGCGGACCGCACCGTCAGCGAACTGCGGGAGATGCTCCAGCTGCGCGACGGCGAGGTGGAGGTCGGCGGCCACCACGGCTTCGAGGAGGCCACCGTCGACGTGAGCGGCGAGGCCGGTCGGGAACGGGGCGGGGGCGGCGACGCGGCCGGGGACGACGACGCGGCCGATGACGCCGACGCGGCCGATGACGTCGACGCGGAGGGGGTCGAGCCCTGGGACCCGCCGATCGTCGAGACGGTCGCCAACCGCGGCGAGGGGATCGACGACCTGATCGCCGCGATGGACGACCACCGGGCGTATCTCGTCGACTCCGGCCGGCTCGAATCGAAGGCCCGGACGCGCTACGCCGAGGAGATCCGGACGCTCCTCCGGGAGGACGCGCGCGAGCTACTCGCCGAGGAGATCGACGCCCGCGGCGGCCTCGACGAGCGCGTCGACGCCGTCCTCCGCCGGGAGACGGACCCCTACACCGTCGCCGAGGAGGTCCTCGAACCGCTCGCCGACTGCGTGGCCGAGCGCCGGGAGTCCCGGGAGTAGCTCTCCTCCCCTCCGCGACACTGTCCGCTGAACATCACTTATATGCGGGCGAGGCCCCAACCCACGGGTATGAAACTGCGGACAGTCGTCGGAGCGACGCTCGGCGCAGTCGGCGCGGCAGCCGCGACCAACCGGGTGCTCGGCCGGCGGGCCGGCGAGCTCGGCCCGCCGCTCGCGGGCGACGCCGGCACCTACCGCTGGCGCGGGTTCGACGTGGCCTACACCGAGGCCGGCGACCCCGACGACCAGGACCTGGTCCTGTTGCACGGCATCAACGCCGCGGCGACCAGCAACGAGTGGCGCATGGTGTTCGAGACCCTCGCCGAGGACTACCACGTCATCGCGCCCGATCTACCCGGGTTCGGCCGGTCCGACCGCCCGCCGCTGACCTACTCGGCGTCGCTGTACACCACGTTCGTCCGCGACTTCCTGACCGACACCAGCGACGACGCCGTCGTCGTCGCCTCGTCGCTGACCGGCGCCTACGCCGCCGACGCCGCCCGCGACGTGGCGGTGTCGCGGCTCGTCCTGATCTGTCCGACCGCAGACACGATTCCGGGCCGGCGCGTCTGGCTCCGGTCGCTGATCCGCGCGCCGGTCGTCGGGCAGGCGATCCACAACGGGATCGTGAGCGAGCGCTCGATCCGGTACTTCCACGACGACCACGGCTATCACGACACCTCGAACCTCAACGCCGAGACGGTCCGCTACGAGTGGGAGACTGCCCACCAGCCGGGCGCGCGGTTCGCGCCCGCGTCGTTCGTCAGCGGCCACCTCGACCCCGACATCGACCTGGCCGAGGTGCTGGGCGACCTGGGCGTCCCGGTCACGCTCGTCTGGGGCAGGGAGACGGACATGCCGCCGCTGTCGGCCGGCCGCGAACTCGCCGAGGCCGCCGACGTGGAACTGGTCTCGATCGGCGACTCCGAACTGCTGCCCCACGTCGAACACCCCGCCGAGTTCCTCGACGTGGTGCGGGGCGAGACCGTCGAATCCGGGGTCTGACCGGGGGACGGAGACGGGAACGGACCGTCACCGCTCCGCGTCTCACCGCGGTCGGAAGACGACCGCGCGGTCGCCCGTCGTCTCCCGTTCTCCCACGTCGATACCGACGGGCATCCCCACGTCGACCTCGTCGGGGTCGACGCCGCGGAGCAGGCCGGTCACGCGGACGGGGCCGTAGTCGACGATGGCGGTGACGTAGGGGGTGTCGGCGCTGAACTGCGGCGTCGCGACCGAGACCTCCGTGAACGTCGCCACCTCGCCGGAATCGGGCAGCGGCGTCTCGGCCAGCTCGCGGCTGCCGCAGTCGGGACAGACCCGCCGCGGCGGGAGCCAGCCGTGGCCGTTCGCACACTCGACGTAGTAGCTCTCCCCGTCCTCGACGGCGTCGAGCCAGTCGTCGAAGGCGCCGTCTCTGGCCTTCTCGCTCATGACTGGACCTCCAGAACGTGGACGGTGGCGCTCGCGACGGTGCCGCCCGCGTTGTGCGCGACGCCCACGCTGGCGTCGCCCACGTCGTCGGACCACGCGGACTCACCGGTCAACACCTTCGTCAGCGAGACGACCTGCGCGACGCCGGTCGCGCCGACGGGGTGGCCCTTGGCCTTCAGCCCGCCCGAGAGGTTGACCGGCGTCTCGCCGGTGGCGTGTGTCTTCCCGTCGCGGGCGGCGACGATCCCGTCACCCTGCTCGTAGAGGCCCAGCGACTCGATCGCGAGCACCTCGGCGATAGTGAAACAGTCGTGGACCTCGGCGACGTCGACCTCGTCGGAGTCGATGCCGGCGTCCGCGTAGGCCTCGTCGGCGGCCTTCTCGGCGGCGGGCGAGCGCGCGAGGTTCTCGCGGTCGTGCAGCGCGAGGTTGTCGCCGCCCTGGCCGGTCCCGGTGACGGCGACGGGGGCGTCGAGGCCGTGTTCCTCGGCGTACTCGGCGCTGGTCAGGACGGCGGCACTGGCGCCGTCGGTGATCGGACAGGCGTCGTAGAGGCCCAGCGGGTCGGCGACCATCGGCGCCCCCAGGGCGTCCTCGACGGTGATCTCCTTGCGGAGCTGCGCGTGCTCGTTCGGGAGCGCGTGGTCGTGGTTCTTCACGGCGACGGCGGCCAGGTCCTCGCGGGAGCCGCCGAACTCCCGGAAGTACGCCCGGGCCATCAGCGCGTAGGCGCCCGGGAAGGTCATCCCGGCGCGGATCTCGTAGAGGTCGTCGGCGGCGATCGAGAGGGCGTCGGTCGCGCCCGCGGTGCCGATGTTCGTCATGCGTTCGGCGCCGCCGACGAGGATCACGTCCGCCTCGCCCGACCGCAGGTGCCTGACGGCTTCGCGGACGGCCGCGCCACTGGAGGCGCAGGCGGCCTCGTAGCGTGTCGCGGGTACGTCGAGGCCGACGGCCTCGGCCATCAGCGGGGCCTGGTGGCCCTGGTGCTCCGCGAGTTCGCCCATGAAGTTGCCGTAGAACAGCGCCTCGACGTCGTCGGGGTCGACCCCCGAGTCGTCGAGGGCGGCCAGTCCGGCCTCCGCGAACAGGTCCCGGCCCGTCCGCTCGGAGTGCTCCCCGAAGTCGGTCAACCCGACGCCGGTGACGCGTGGGTGGCTCATCGACTACTCGTAGGGACTCCAGCCGGTAAAAGTCGCGCGTTAATCCGTGAACCGATCGCGCGATCAGTCGATCGAATCGCCGGAACGCGTCCGGATCTCGCGTTCGGCTACATCCCCATGTCGTCGGCCGCGTCGGGCACCGGCAGGTCGTGCGGGGCGACGCCGAGCAGCTCGGCGGCGTGGTCCAGCGCCATGTCGAAGCCGTAGTACCGCTCCAGTTCGTCGCCGTCGGCGGTCGGCCGGACCTTCAGCATGGCGTACCCCTCGGTGTTCTGGGCGATGGCCGCGGTCGCCCCGTCGCGCTCGAAGGTCAGCAGGCGCTCGGTCTCGGTCTCCTCGTAGCGGGCCGTGATCCCCTCGCTCGTCGCGGTCGCGTCGGTCATTGGCGGATCTGTGGGCCGGTGGTAGTCGTAGGCTTCGATTTCCGGACCGCGTACGTACCGAAAGAGCCGAACGGCGGCGGCGCCACGGACCGTCCATGACCAAGTGGCTCCAGAGCGGGCGCCGCCGGGACCTCTGTATCATCCTCGCCGGGGAGGGACCGCTCCACGGGCAGGCGCTCAAGTCGCGGCTGGAATCCCAGTACGACCAGCGGATCGAGCCCAAATCCTTCTACGGCGCGCTCGACACCCTCGTCGACAACGGCCACCTCGAACTCCGCGAGGCGGGCATCCACGACGAATACGCCCTGACCGACGCCGGCCGGCGGATGGTCGACGAGCAGTTCGCGTGGATGGCCGAGCACCTCGACGGGGAGTAGGGCGCCCGGTCGTCGCCTCGTCGTCCCGGTCCGTCACCGCCGGGGAGTGTCCAGTGTCGACCGCGCAGGCCTCCCCGGTCGAGCAGCGAACGGGAGAACGTAAGTGCCTGTACCGGACAGTTCGTGACTGTGATCGAGTGGTTCGGCGGAGAAGGGAACGTCGTCGACATCCTGATCCCGTTGTTCGGGATCTGCGTTCTCCTGCTCGCTCCGAAAGTAACCGACACGAACCGCAGTCGGCGATACTTCGTCCCGGCGTTCGCCTCCTGGTTCGGTCTCCAACTGCTGATCGGACTCGAACAGGGCACCCTCGTCTCGTTCCCACATCCGATCGGGTTGGTCGGCGGCCTCCTGCTGTTGATCGGGTTCGTCGGACTGATCGTCCGTGGACTCTTCGCCGCGTGGAAGGGACGGGAATCGTCCGCGCCGCCGTCGAGATAGCACGCTTTTCCCCGCCGGGACCGAACCGCCGGTATGGTCACCAGGGACGCCACGTGGGCCTACCGCGAGGAGTTCGGCGACGAGTTCGCCCGCACCTACTTCCGGCGGTTCGGCGAGGGCGTCGTCTCCAGCGTCGGCGTCGGCACCTACCTCGGGGACGCGACCGACGCGGCCGACGACGCCTACCGCGAGGCCATCGTCGAAGCGCTCGAGAGCGGGATCAACGTCGTCGACACGGCGATCAACTACCGCAACCAGCGCAGCGAGCGCGTCGTCGGCGAGGCCCTCGACGCGGCCGACACCGACCGGGAGGCCGTCCTCGTCGTCACGAAGGGCGGGTTCGTCCCCTTCGACGGCGAGCGGCCGGAGAACCCGGGCCGGTGGATACAGGAGGAGTACGTCGACACCGGGATCGTCGACGCCGACGACCTCGTGGCGGGGCAACACTGCATCGTGCCCGAGTTCGTCGACGACCAGCTCGACCGCTCGCTGGAGAACCTCGACCTCGATACCGTCGACCTCTACTACGTCCACAACCCCGAGACCCAGCTGGCCGACCGCTCGCCCGACGAGGTGTACGACCAGCTGGAGGACACCTTCACGCGACTCGAAGAACGGGCCGCGGCGGGCGACATCCGCCAGTACGGCGTGGCGACGTGGGACGCCCTGCGCGTGCCGGCGGACGACGACAGCTACCTCTCGCTGGCCGAGATCGTCTCCCGAGCCCGGGCTGCGGCCAAACGCGCGGAGAACGCGGCGACGCACTTCCGGGCGGTCCAGCTGCCGTTCAACGTCGTGATGGCCGACGCCTTCACCGTCGAGGCCCAGGAGGGGTCGGAGGGCGCCCAGTCGACGCTGTGGTTCGCCCACGACGCGGGGCTGAACGTCTTCACGAGCGCGTCGCTGGCCCAGGGGAGGCTGGCGCGGGCGGGGCTGCCCGAGGACGTGGCCGAGCGGGTCGAGGGCGAGACGAGCGCCCAGCAGGCGATCAACTTCGCCCGGAGCGCGCCCGGCGTGACGTGTTCGCTGGTCGGGATGGGGTCGCCCGACCACGTCGCCGAGAACGTCGCGGCGGGAACGTACCCGCCGCTCGGGGCCGATTCGTTCGACGCGGTCTTCGAGTGAGTACCGCAGAAGGGCGACTGTCGGGCGGTCGGTTGCGCTACGGCGGGGCCGGCGCGGCGGTCACCCCACCTTCTTCCACTTGCTGTCGCACTCCGGGCAGACCCGGACGGTGCCGATCTCGTCGGGGTCGTTCTCGGTCCCGAGCTCCTCGCCGCACTCGCTGCAGGCGAGGCGCTCGTAGACGTCTTTCTCGATCTCGCCCGACCGCAGCCCCTTCCGGACCGATTTCATGGCCGGGGGTACGACACCGACTCTGAAAAACCCCATGCATAGATCCCACACACCCGACCCCCGCGCGGTCCGTCGAAATCCCGTCGCGAGGCGGCGCAATCCGCCGAGTTCGCGACGCTCGAAGGGTGCGGCCGAGCCCGGTACCGACGGGGCCGGCCCCCGCGGCACGCCCGGTCGTACCGGCCGCCCACGCGGCGGTCGGTCCGTACTCGGCGGAATAGCGGGCTATATGGGTGTCGAGTCGCTAGCCGGCGTCGATGGAGTACGTCCAGGAGCGGGTGGCGACGCTGCACGACTTCGACGGCGCGGCGCCCGAGGCGCCGGTCGACCGCGCGACGGTCGTGGTGCCGCTGACCGACCGCGACCACGCCAGCCTCGCCGCCGAGCGCGTCCTCTCGACGCTCGGCGGCGTCGACCCCGAGTCCGTCCTCGTCGCCCTCCGCGCCGACGAGGGGAAGGTCGACGCGGTCCGCGAGTGGGTCGCCTCGCTCGATGTCGACGCCGACGTCCTGTGGTGCAACGCGCCCGCCGTCCGCGACCTGCTGGGCGAACACGGCCTCAACGGCGAGGCGGGCAAGGGCCGCGACGTGTGGCTCGCGCTCGGCGTCGCCGCCGCCCGCAGCGACCTCGTCGCCGTTCACGACGCCGACGCGACCACCTACGGTCCCGAACACGTCCCCCGCCTCCTCTTCCCGCTCGCCCGCGACTACGAGTTCGTCAAGGGCTACTACGCCCGCGTCGAGAACGGCCGCCTCTACGGCCGCCTCTGTCGCCTGTTCTACGAGCCCGTCGTCGCCGCCCTCGCCGACGCGCACGACGACCCGCTCGTCGACTATCTGGGCGCGTTCCGCTACGCGCTGGCCGGCGAGTTCGCCGCCACGAGCGACTCGATCCGCCGGCTCCGACCGCCCCGCGGGTGGGGGCTGGAGGTCGCCACGCTCGGCGACGCGTTCCGAACGGCGGGATTCGAGGGCACCGCACAGGTCGACCTGGGCATCCACGAACACGACCACCGCGCCGTCAGCGGCCGCGGCGGCCTCTCGGACATGGCCGACGAGGTCGCCGCCGCCCTCTTTTCGGCGCTCGACGACGGCGGCGTGTCCGTCGACTACGACGACCTCCGCGACCGCTACCGGACGACGGCTCGCCGTCTGGTCGACCAGTACGCCGCCGACGCCGCGTTCAACGGCCTCGACTACGACCCCGCCGACGAACGCCGGCAGGTCGACGCCTACGCCGAGTCGGTCCGTCCGCCCGAGACGGCCGACCGGCTGCCCGCCTGGGTCGAGACCGACCTCGACCCCGACGCCGTCTGCGAGGCCTCCCGCCACGCGCTCGACGACGCGACCGACCGCTGAGTGTCTGCCTCTGGTCACATCGAAATCGGTACGATCCGGGACTAACGACCTCGGCGTGCGCTGTCGAGCGTGCCCGCCTCGTGGCGGGCCGCTCGAAACAGTCGCGCGAGGGATGAGCATCGCAGCCTGCGAGAAGCGCAAGAGGCTGGGGAGGTGTGAGGCCGTCTGCGGTTGCTGTTGCGGTCGCGGTTGCGGTCCTGGTGGACTGAAAGGGCGAGGCGCGCTCGCGTGCAGTTCAGTCGCCTGAGCGGGCACTATCCGCGCGGGCGGTGCGGAGAGCGCGGATATTCGACTCAGCGACCGCGAGCGGGTCGAGGGCTTTCATCGCTTGCTGTCGGGTGCGGTCGTTTCTCCAGCTAGCGAGGCGAAGCACTCGGGGTTACTATCGACGAACTCGCCGTCTGAAACGAACGCAACCACGAAAACGCCTAGATTTCCCCGGCCATGGCGTCGAACAGCCGCTCGACGAACTCCTCGCGGTCGAGTCCGTCGCCGGGGCCCAGCCCTTCCATGTGCTCGACGGAGAGCTGGCCGCCGCCCATGCGGGCGTGGCCGCCGGCGTTGGCCATGGGGATCTCGTCGACGACGGCGCGGAGGGTCTTGCCCATGTGGACCCGGTCGTCGCGCGAGCGCCCGGAGAGATGCAATGTGTCGCCCTTCTGGCCCATGACGACGACGGCGGTCACGCCCTCCAGCTGGCTCAGCTCGTCGGCGGCCTGGGGGATGGCGTCGGCGTTGGAGACTTCCCCCACGTCGGCGACGGCGAAGGCGTTACGGACGTGCCGTTGGTTGATAGCGCGGGCCTTGACCTCCAGCACCTCGGCGTCGACCTGGGGGTTGGCGATGCGGTCGAGACGGTCCTCGTCGATGCCCTCGTAGAGGTAGGCGCTGGCTTCGAACTCGGCGGCCGAACAGCCCTTGGTCAGCTGCTTGGTGTCGGACTGGATGCCGTAGAGCAGGCCGGTGGCGGTGTCGGAGGGGAGGACCCGGTCGTCGTCCTCCCCGAGGTCACCTTCCTCGTCGGGTCCGACGGGCTCCCAGCCCTGCTGTTCGAGGTACTCGGCGAAGATGCTGGCACAGGAGCCGTGGTCGGGGCGCACGTCGGTGAACGCCGAGCCGGTGCCTTCGCCTGGGTGGTGGTCGACGACGGCGACCGGGTCGACGGAGTCGGCGCCGGCGAACCCGCGGGGTTCGTTGTGGTCGACGAGGACCACGTCGTCGGCCAGCAGGTCGCTCGCGTTCTCGA
Source organism: Halosimplex pelagicum (assembly GCF_013415905.1). Classification (GTDB taxonomy): domain Archaea; phylum Halobacteriota; class Halobacteria; order Halobacteriales; family Haloarculaceae; genus Halosimplex; species Halosimplex pelagicum. The sequence goes on from NZ_CP058909.1 coordinate 2,715,383, forward strand.
CGCGGTCGAACTCCAGGTCGAGGACGGTCTCGAAGGCGCGGTTCTCCTGGTGGCGGATCTGGCCGGGGTACTGGAGGTGGGCGTCGACGCCGGTCGCCTCGGCGAACTCGCCGACGGCGAGCGCCGAGGCCATGGCGTCGGGGTCGGGGTTGGGGTGCATCAGGACCGAAATCTCGTCGCGGCCGGCGAGGTGACCGACGAACTCCGCGCCGGGCGTCCGTCGTAGGCGCCGGATCCCCCACCAGAGCGCGACGAGCACGGCGAGCAAGCCGACGACGGCGGCCGCCAGAACCAGCGGGTCCTGTTCGGCGACCGCCGCGGCGGCGTCCTGGGGCGCGACCGCCCCGACGCCACCCGCGGCTGCGTGTGGCATACCCGGGCTGTCGCCTTGGAGGGTCAAGTAGTTTCTCACTGTCCATCTCCCACCCGGATCGTCGAATATGACGGATTAGACCCGATGATATCCCCGATACCGATCGGGCGACTCGCCGACATCTCTGACATCGAATAGCTTCGCCCGGGGTCAGGCCGTCCCGCCGTCGTCCGCGAGATACGCGTCGACCGCCGCGCGGTACCCCTCCCGGTAGGTCGGGAACGCGAACTCGTAGTCCAGCCCGCGCAGTTTGCCGTTCGAGACGCGCTTGCTCGTCCGCAGTCGCCGCTCGACGGTCTCGGAGGGGTCCTCGGCGGCGAGACGCTCCTCGATCGTCCGCTTCTCCGGTTCGGGCTCGCCGCACTCCTCGGCCAGCCAGTCGGCGAACTCCCACTTGGCGACCGGCTCGTCGTCGACGACGTTGACCGCCTCGCCGCGAGCCAGGCCCGATTCGAGCAGGTAGCGCACCGCGCCCGCGGCGTCGTCGCGGTGGACCATGTTCAGGTACCCCTCCGTCACCGGCCCCTCGACGTAGCGGGCCAGCCGGTACCGATCCGGACCGTACAGCCCGGCGTACCTGGCGACCGTGCCGTCGACCCCGTACTCCGCGGGCCGCTCGACGGCGATCCGCTCGGCCTCGGCGAGCACCTCCGTCTTCGCCGTGGTCGGGTCGATCGGCGTCTCCTCGTCGACCCAGTCGCCGTCGTGGTCGCCGTATACGCCCGTGCTCGACGTATACACGACGCGGTCGGGGGCCGATTCGCGGCCACAGAAGTGGTCGACGGCGGTCTGCAGTCCCTCGACGTACACCTCGCGGGCCGCTTCCGCACCGCGACCGCCGCTGCTGGCCGCGAAGACCACGGCGTCGGCATCGGGCACCGCCGCCAGCGCGTCGCCGTCGGTCACGTCCGCCCGCACGCCCGCGAAACCGGCCGACTCGATCGCCTCGACGCCCGACTCGGAGCGGCGGACGCCCACCGCGTCGTGGCCCGCCGCGGTCAGCTGTCGACCCAGTTCGGTCCCGACGTAGCCGCAACCGAGGATAGCGACGCGCATTATCGGCCTTCGAGGAACTGGTGGATCGCCGCGTACTCGGCGAGCGTGATCGGGTACCGTCCCTCCACCTTCTGCTGGATCTCCTTGGGATCCATCTCGTCGTCCAGCGCCGCGGCGACGGCGTCGACGTCGACGACCGCGGTGGTCATCCCCATCAGCAGGATGTCCAGCGCCTCCAGTTTGATCGTCTCGCCGTCCGGTCGGTCGGGATCGGCCGCCAGGATCGCCGACGCGGCCTCCAGCGTCAGTTCCGGTCGGTCGCCGGCGGCGATCGCCTCGACGACCTCGCGGTCGACGCCCGACCGCGAGACGACCGCGTCGGTCCCCACCGACTCGACCGTCGCTGCCAGTACCTCCCCGTACGCCGTCCGTAACTCCTCGGGCGACCGCTCGCCCGCCGACTCGAACTCGCCTCTGAGCATACCCGTCCTTCGCGGTCGGCCTACAAGTCAGTGTCACTCTCGACCGGCTCCCCGACTCGACTCCGATTGACAGTCCGGACCGACTCCGATTGACAGTCCGGACCGCGCTCATCCGTTCCCGCCACCGGTCTCGGTTCCGTTGATCGACAGCGGATACGTCTCGCCGGTCCATGGACGCGCCCGGGGATCCGGCCCGGGGATCGGCCACCCCTTCGACTGCTCTATGGAGTTGCCGTCGATGTCGCCGACGCCGGTCCCGCCCGGCGGGACGACCACCGTCACCGCCGTCCGGGTCGTGAACGTCACCTTCGAGGAGCGACCGAGCACCTCCGAGGCGCCGTCGCCGTCCAGATCCAGCGTCGCGTTCCCGCCGTCGCGGACGTACTGCAGTGACGCGTCACCGATGGCGGGCGTCCGCCGCGGCACCTCGACGGCGAAGCGCGCGTACTGGCCCCGGACCGTCACCGACCAGACGTTCGTCGTTACCCACCAGCTCGCGATAGGCGGCGCCACGGGCAGCCCGGCCGGGATCTCGGTGACCGACTCGTTGAACCGCTTGGCCACCGTCTCCGAGACCTTCGATTTGACCGCCTGTCCGACCGCGTCCTTCACCCCGGCCGCGGCGGTCGTCACCGCTGTCCCCGACACCTTCCCTCGCTTCGACTCCAGCGCATCGTAGAGGCCGGTCCGTACCTGTAGCCTGACCCAGTCGCGCTGTCGCGTCGACCACTCTTCCTCGGTCCGCCGCGCCGCGGCGGCAACGATCGGGTCGACGACCGACCCGTTCGACATCGCGAGCGCCCGGGCGTCGAGCGCTGGCCACCGGTCGAGGCCCGACTCGACGATGGCGTCGTGGTCGGTCGAGAGATTACCGACGCCCGCCGACTCCAGCTCCGCCGCAAGCACCTCTTCGACCTCCGTGACCGTGTCGTTCAGTTCCGCCTGCAGGCGATCGCGGCGTTCCCTGACGGTGGCGTTGGACCGGTAGTCGAGCGTCCGGTTGGCCGCCCGGAGCGCCCGGGCGGCCGTCGAGAGCCGGCGCTCCCGGCTCGTCCCGCCGGGGAGGAGCGCGCTCAGCGCCACGTCCGTCGCGTCGGCGAAGGGGATACTGAAGTAGTTCACGTTCCGGGCGGTCAGCGGATGCGTGTCGTTGTCGACGGCCGTCACCTGGTCCGACGTGACCTTCGCCAGCGTCAGGTACGGCGGCGCGCCGTCGACCGAGTACTCCAGATTCGGGCCGTCGCCACCCGCTCCGGCACCTGCACCGGCTCCGTCCGCTCCGGACCCGCCGCCCGGGCCGGCGTCGCGCTCGTCGGCCCGTCGGGCGTCGTAACTCGACCGCAGCCGCGACAGCGACGGCCCGCCGACCGTCCCGATCGCGCTCTCGAAGGCGCTCTCGCGTTTCGACCGCTGGTCCGCCCGCCGCTCCACTCGATCGATCACGGACGAGAGATAGCGCCCGCGGACGGCCGCCCGGGCCTTCGCGGCGACGCTATCGTAGGTGGCCGGCGCGTCGACGAGTTCGCCCCGCCGCTCGCGTAGCTGCGCGGCCAGCTCCGCGGCCGGCCTCGCTTCGTGTGTCCCCATCCGGCCGCGCGCGACCGAGACGGACGCCTCGCGGACCGTCCGGCGTAGCTCGATCAGGTCCCGGTAGACCCACCGCGACAGCTCACCGGGCCACTCGCCGTCGATCCGCGTCGGCGCCGTCGAGAGCGTACCGCGCGCCGCGCGCCCGGCGAGCGAGTCCGGTCCGCCCGCGAGTTCGACCGCATCGCGGACCTTCGGCGGCACGTCGGCGAGGTTCGGGCCGCCGAACCGGCCGCCCCGCTCGTGGACGGACGGGATGGGACGGTCCGGGGCGTGCGGCGTCGGCGCGTGGCGTCCGACGACGGCGACGCGAACCCGTCTCGTCTCGGTGCTCGTCCGCGTCGTCGAGTTGAACGAGCCGTTGTGGTGCCACACCGCCCTCCGCTCGTGGCGCAGCCGCACCGTTCGGACGTACGTCTCCAGCCGGTGGTACCCCGACGGGTCCGAGACGGTCGGGCCGCCCGTCGCGTTCGACACGCCGACCACGTCGGTGTCCGTCGACTCGACGCGGAACTGCCAGTCGTCGCCCGACGGCGGACCCGGCCGGTCGGGCGTCCCGCCGGCGACCCGATCGGTCGCCGCCAACGTCCGGATATCGGCGCCGTACACCGAGTCGATCGTCCCGTTGACCCGGCCGTCACGGACGAACTCCCGATAGGCCCTGTCCGCCGAGAGCCCGACGGAGACGTTCACCGTCTCGTTCGGTGCCGGCGTGTCGGTCCCGCCCGAGGCGAGTCCCGGGACGCCCGCACTCTCCGAGGGGCCCCCGGCCGTCTGAATCCCCTGCTGGAGGAGCTTGTTCGTGGAATCCTTGCTCGGGCCGTGGGTCGCGACCACCTCCTGCAGCCCGACGCGGGCGATCGCGGTCCCGAGCGCGTCGCGTCCGTCCGGGTCGCTCGCGCCGAACACCGACCGCTGCTCGTCGAGTACTGCCCCGTTCGTCATCAGTTCGACGTGGCGATTCGCGACCACGTTCTCGATGGGCGCGCCGCCGTACTGGGCGTAGCCGCGAGCCCAGGCCACCGCGTACAGCCGGACGGTCAGCCGCTGGCCCAGCCCGGGTTTCGAGACCCCGCGCTTGAGCCGCTTCTGGTAGGTCTCGACGCGCTCGTGGACGGCCAGCACCGGCGTCGGAACGACGACCGAGAACGAACGGCGTTCGGTGCCGACCGCGCGACCGTTCCGGGTCGCCTCGACGGTGACGTTCGATATCTCGGCCCGGAGCTTCGTCCCGTCGGGACCGGCCCGCTCGACGCTCACTCGCTCCATCGCCGCCCGGAGCGCCTCCGGCGTCGGCGTCGGGGCCAGCGACGCGTTCGCACGGACCCCGCGGTGGGTTCGGGCGACCGTCTGCAGTCGCTCACGGGCGGCGCGGTAGATCCGGACCTTCAGCGCGTCCTCGAACTCCGTCTCCGGGTCGAGCAGCGCACCCCATCGGTTGTTCGCCGGTGTCAGGACGGGGTCGCTGGCCGCGGCGACGCCCGCCTCGGCGACGGCCGTCCGGACCGCCGCGCGGGCGTCGGCGGTCGTCCGCTCGACGGCCAGGTCGACCGCCGGCTCGGGCGTCGGCTGCGGGCGGTCGACCGCGCTGGCGAACAGCGCGCTCGACAGCACCAGCAGGACGCCGACGAGCGCGAACGGGACGCGACCGCGCGTTCCGACCTCGAAACCGTCCCGGGTCACCGCGACCACGTCCTGACGACGATCCGGACTCGATGGGCTCGCACCGCCTGCGCGGCTTCCGCCGGCGAATCGTACCGTCGCTCCAGATCCCTCGACAGCCGTTCCGCGAGCGCACCGGACAGTCGCCGGTTCGCTCGCTCGACGCCGTCGGGCGTCAGGAACTCCGTCGCGTCGGCGCCCAGCACTGAGGAGGCCCGCCGGTAGCGGTGGGCGACCAGCGCCCGGTCCGGCCCCTCGCTGTAGAGCGCGTCGCGCGTCTCGTTCGGCTGGAACAGGCCCGCGACGACGGCGTCGGCGAGCACCGTCGCGACGCCGTCGAAGCCGGTCGTCCGCGCCGCCCGTTCCGCCGCGGCCGAGACGTTCGCCACTCCGCTCGCGGCGGCGACGGTCGCGACCGACACGTCGGCGTCGCGGGGCGGCGCATCGCCCGCGGTGAACGACGACCGCAGCGTCGCGTCCGGGTAGGGACGCCAGGTCACCGCGACCTGGGCGTTCGCTTCCCGCGTGTGCAGGACGCGCCGGGTCGCGTTCCGGCTTCCCGCCCGCAGGCCCCCGCCGGTCCCGGTGAGGGAGGCCCCGCTGAGCGACGGATCGGCCACCGCGGCCGCCGCGAGCAACTCCGCGTGCGTGGCGCTCGCCGTCCGGTCGATGATGACCGAGACGGTCTCGTCGCCGTCCAGCAGCGCCGACGACGGGACCCGCGCCGAACGCGTGTAGGTCACTTCGGTCGTGGTCGTCGCCAGCAGGTCCGCCGTCTCCTCGGCGACGCGGTTCCCGTCCGGCGCCCGTCGGTCGCCGACGCCCGCGAGCGTCCCGACGGCGACGCCGATCAGCAGGACGAAGAGGACGGTGTCCAGCGCCGTGCTCGACGCTCTCAGGTCCATACGCGCACCTCCAGCCGAGCGGGCGCGACTTCGCCCGGACCCGTGCTGACGCTCACGCGCCGGGACGCGGTGTCCGCCGTCCCCGGTGCGGTCGGGCCGGCCCGCTCGGTCCGGTCCCCGACGGCGAGCGTGGCGTTGACCTGGTAGCCGTCGGGGCCGCGGTCGAGCGCGGCAGCGAGTCGGTCGGGCCGGGCGACGCCGCCGACGGTCAACGCGCGTTCGACCCGGTCGGCGGCCGCCTCGGCGTGGTTGCGGTCGACCGGTCCCGGGAGGTTCGCCTCGAAGGCGCCGGCGTAGAGCGCCAGCGCGAACGCGACGACGACCACCGCGACGACCGCCGCCAGCGGCTCGGTCTGGGCCTCACGCCCCGACGAGCGTCGCATTCGTGTCCCCCCAGCTCACTCGTCTGACGAGCAGCGTCTCCGGCGCGGGCCGCCACGACGGCTCCCGCGTCCGCGACCGGTCGAGCACTCGCGCGAACGTCGACTCGCTGGGGAAGACGCGCTCGGGCGGGACACCGCGGAGGACGCGCCGGAGTCGGTCGCCGTCGCCACCTGCGACTCGGACCACGGGGCCGTACCCGAGCGACGCGTGGGCGTCGCCGCCGGGACCGCGAAGGCCGACCCGGTGAGCGCCGATCCGGATCCGCCGGGCGTCGACCGGGTGTCGAGCCGTCGCCTCGTGGGGGCTGGCGGCGACGCTGTCGATCGTGTGGGCGACGGGTTTCGCGTCGGGCGGCGGCGCCGTCGGAACCCGCAGCGCGAAGCCCAGGATCCCGGCGCTCACGACCGCGAGCCCGAGCCAGACGTACGTCGATTCCACGGCGGTGTCGAACATGGGTCGGGCTGGTCGCCCGTTTCGATTTAAACGTTCACACCAGCCACCCCGTCCCGACGAGGCCGGCGACGAAGACGGCCGCCGCGAGACAGAGCGCGCGGCCGACGCGGTAGCCGACCAGCGAGCGGTCGAGGCCGCGTTCCAGCCCGGTCGCGAGCGTCGTCAGGACGACGGCGAGCGCCATCACGTACGCGCCGACGGCGAGGCCGAGCGCGGCGGGCGAGACGGCCGCGGTCAGCGGGCCGTCGGCACTCATCTGTTCGGCGAGGGTGATCGTCGCGCCGCCGACGAGCGGACCGAACACCGCCGCCGTGTTCGCGAGCGTCGACGTGACCCGTTCCAGGTCCCGTCGGATCGTCCGCTCGACGCCCTGCAGGTCGTCGAGGTGGTCGGCCATCGCGACGACGGCCGGCCCGGCCGGCCGCCCCTCAGAGGCGGCGACGGCGAGCAACTCCGCCGTGCTCCGCGCGCGCTCGCTCGGCACCGTCGCGAGCGCGCCGTGCTCGCCGAGGAACGACTCGCGGACGCCCGCGCGGACCTGTCGCTGCTGGCGGACGGCGTCGGCGAACACCTCGCCCGTCGCCGAATCGAGTAGCTCGACCGCGTCGTCCAGCGCCGCCTCGACCGAACGACCCCGGTCGACCTCGCGACCGACGAGATACAGGGCGTCGGGGAGTCCCGATTCGACGGCGGCGACCCGGTCGCGCACGGCCGTCATCGGTCGGTACGCGACGACCAGCGCGACGCCGACCCCGGCGGCGGGCGCCGCCACGAGCGCCGTCCACAGCGCCGCGATGGTAGTGACGACGAACCAGGCGCCCGCTGCCGTCGCCGCCCCCGCGACGAGAGCGGGCCACCGGCTGTCGGGCACGTCGGGGTGGGACCGCGAAACGGGCGCGGGCGGGAACGCGACGGGCCGGCGCGCGAGTAGCCACCCGCTGGCGACCAGCAGCGCCGCGGGCAACAGCAGGTCGTAGCCGACGACGACGGCCGCCAGCGGGACCTCCAGGCCGACGGTGCCGGCGGTCGGGAGCAACGCGACGAGCGCCAGCGGGAGCAACACGCCGAACGCGTACAGCGCCGTCGCCGGTCCCTGGACCCCGGCGGCGAACTCGGCCATCGATTCGCGGGTCCCCTCCAGCGTCACGTCGAGCGCGCCGTCGAGCGCTCGCTGGCGCTCGTCGGATTCGGCCGTACCAGCCGACTCGACGAGCGTGAGCGCGCGCCGGAGCGCGGGGAACCACTCGGCCCACTCGTCGGCGAACGACGACAGCCCGGAGCGGCCGGTCCCGCGCGCCCCTCGTACGTGCGCGGAGAGGCTCCGCGCCAGCCGCCCGTCGCACGTCTCGGCGGCGAAGGCCGCGGCCGTCTCGGTCGTCGGAGCCAGTCGCATCCGCAGGACGGCACTGGAGACGAGCTCCGGTGCCGTCCCGAGCGCTCGGGTCCGACGGGCGGTCGCCAGCCCGCGAGGGACGTACCGCGCCGCGGCCGCGACGACGAGGCCGACCAGCAGTCCCGCGGCGACGGCGACCGACGGCGCTCCCAGGAACAGGGTCAGCGGTACGGCGACCGCGGCGGCGGCCACGATACCGGCGCCGTCCCCCGCCCGGAGGACCGTCTCCGCGTCGAGGTCCCAGCCGAGGAAGCCGATGGCGCGCGCGAGCTCGGGGTCGTCCCCGGGGTCCCACGGTGCGGCGGTCGCGAGCGCCTCAACGACCGCGGCGAATCGGTCGTCGCCCTCGCGGGCCGCGGACGGCCGACTCGCCGGTGTCGTCGGTCGCCCGCCGCTCGTGTCTCGGGCGTCGGCCATTACGCCCGCTCCCGGTCGACGCGCGCTCGTTCGACCGTCTCGGGGTCGGTCCGTCCGGTGGCGGCGAGACCGTCGAGCCACTCCGACCGGGCGGACAGTTCCGCTCTGAGGTCGGCGTAGCTTTCCCCGGGTCGCGCCAGCGCGGCGACCAGCCGGCTGTTCCCCCGCTCGACCCGGTCGGTCGACGCCAGCCCGTCGCCGTCGCGCTCGTAGAGCGAGACGAACTCGACCGAGCCGCCATCGCCACCGGGGCCCGGTTCGTCGCCCGCGCCGGCACGGCCGTCGCCGGTCCGTTCGACCTCCTCTATCGCGCGGACGCGGCGCTGGGTGCCGTTCTCGCTCTCGGCGGCTTCGAGTGTGACTAGCAGGTCGGTCGCCGCGAAGGAGCTCTCCGGGACGCCCAGGTCGGCGACGACGCGCTCGCGGACGGCCGCGCCGCCGTCGCCGTGGATCGTCCCGAGGACGGCGCCGTCGTTGGCGCCGACGCGCATCGCCTCGTACAGCGTGGCGGCCTCCTCGCCGCGGATCTCGCCGACCACGAGCGCGCCGCTGCCGAGCCTGAGCGCGGTGCGGAGCGCTTCGGTGGGATCGGTTCCGGCGTCGTCGAGCGAGCTGCGGAGCGCCTGCACGTCGCGGCCGCCCGACTGGAGCGCGTCGACGGGGAGTTCGGGCGTGTCCTCGATGACGACCGCGCGCGTCTCGGCGGGCACCTCCCACAGCAGCGCGCTCAGGCAGGTCGTCTTCCCGGCGCCGCGCGGGCCGGCGACGAGGCCCGCCGCGCCCCGCTCGACCGCCACGGAGAGCAGGGCCGCGGCGTCGGCGGACATCGTCCCGTTCGCGACCAGCGCCGGGAGCGTCCAGGCCTCCCGGTCGCCCGCGCGGAAGGCGAAGGCGACCCCGTCGCTGACGGGGTCGGTCACGGCGGCCACGCGCACACGCCGGTCGCCGGTCGCGACGGCGGCGTCGAGCGTCGGGTCGGCACCGGAGAACGCCCGCCCGCTCTCGCGTCGAAAGCGCGAGGCCAGCGCCGCAGCCCCGTCGTCGGTGAGCCGGACGTTCGTCCGCATCGCCTCGCCGTCGACCCGGACCCGCAGCGGCCTCGCCGCGACCGGTGCCGTCGCGAACACGTCGGAGACGCGCGGGTCGGCGAACAGATCCGCGACGACACCGTACCCCCGCGCGTGCTTGCGGAGGACGGCCGCGATGTCCTCGACCGGGTCGTCCTCGTCGGCGACCGTCCGGACGGCCCGGCCCGGCGCTCGCTCGGCGCCCGCGACCGCGGCGCCGCCGACCTCGCCGCCGGCCAGTCGGTCGTAGGCGGCCGAGAGCGTCGCCGTCGTCGCCTCGTCGAAGCGCGCCTCGACGGGTTCGAGGTGGTAGGTCGCCAGCGCGTCGGCGGGCCGCTCGTAGATCCGAACGAGACCGCCGCCGTCGAGTTCTCGACGGTCGCGCAGGTGGGCGTCGCTCGGCGGCCGCGCGGCCACTCTGGAGCGGCTGACCGTCGGCCCCACGAACGGCCGGAGCGCGTCGTCGTACCCCTCCGCGCCCGCCGCGCCCTCGGCCAGTCCCGTCTCGGCCGCGATCCGTTCGACGGGGCCGGCCCGGCCGGTCGCTTCCCGCGCAGCCGCGAGCGGGTCGCGGCGCGCCCGGTCGGCGAGGCGCTCGTCGTGGAACGCGGCGGCGTCGGCGAACCGCCCGGCCGCCGTCAGCAGCGCCGCGGCGTCGTCCTCGTAGGCCCGGACGGTCCCGTCGGCGCGGGTTTCGACGGCGTCGGCGTCGCGGTCGGTGAGCGCCCCGACGACCGTCTCGCGACAGTCGGCCGACGACGCCAGGCGGCCGCCGCCGGGGCAGTCGTCGGCGTCGACGACCAGCCGGTCCCCCTCGAAAGTCGGGCTGCACTCGCAGCCGCCCTCGTCGTCGCTCCCGCGGAGTCGTGACAGCAGTGCGTCCATGGCCGCCGGTGGCCGGGCGCCCGTATTTCAACCTTCGCGCCGGAGGTGTGGTCGTGTTCGATATCGGTGGTAGAGTTTGCAGTCGCGGTGCTGTGCGGTCGGCGCGTGCTGTCGAGCGTGCCCGCCTCGTGGCGGGCCGCTCGAAACAGTCGCGCGAGGGATGAGCGGGGGGAACGGAGTGACGGAGCGAATCGGCTGGGGAGGCTCGTGGCCGTCTGCGGTTGCTGTCGCGATGCGGGGCGGTGTGGTTGCGGTCCTGGCGGACTGAAAGGGCGAGGCGCGCTCGCGTGCAGTTCAGTCGTCTGAGCGGGCACTATCCGCGCGGGCGGTGCCGAGAGCGCGGATATCCCGCCTCAGCGACCGCGAGCGCGCCGAGGGCTTTCAGCGCTCACCGATGAGTGCGGTCGAGTCACCAGCTAGCGAGCGCGGCGAGGGCTTTCAGCGCTTGCTGTCGAGTGCGGTCGCGGTCGTTCGGCTTCCGTTCCAACTCATCCAACAGAAACGACCGATACACTCACACACCGAACTGAACGCTATCGGACCCGGACCACTGCCCGGCCGTCGACGGCGACGAGTTCGAGGACGAGTCGCATCTCGCCGTCGACCCGTAGCCGCTCGGTTGTCCGGATCCGAATCCCATCGGCGACGACCGCGTGTTCCGTCCCGCCGGCGACTCGCCAGGTGAACCTGGTCGCGGCCGGCCCCTCGCGCTCGCGTTCACGGAGACCCGTCTCCGAGCCTTCCGATTGAGCCGGTCGAGTGACGGTGAACCGCTCGACCTCGGCGCTGGCGAACCCCTCGGTCGGGAGATCGAGAGTGACCGCGCGCCGCGCGGGGCCGGCGTCGGGCGGGAGCGCGCCGTTGCCGGCCGCGAGCGCCCGGGCTTCCGAGACGAGGCGATCGACCGCGTCACGGATGGCGGTGTCGCTCCGCTGGACGCCCGCGTACTCGGCCGCCGGAACCGCGATCCCGGCTACCGCGACCAGCAACGCGACGGTGAAAGCGACCCTCACCACGGCCTACAGCGCGTCGCGGACGCGCTCGATGAACTGTTCGGTCCCGCTGTCGGAGTTCGACTCCGAGGGCGACTTCCCGGACCCGTCCCTCCGGGACCGGTCGCCGTCGCCGCGAGTCGAGCGGTCGCGCTGGTGGGTCGTCCGGCCGTCGCCGCCGGCGTCGGGCCCGTTCGACCGTCCGCGGCGATGCCCCCGGCCGCCGTCGCGACGGTCGGAGTCGTTCGGGCCGGCCGGATCGCGGTCCGCGCTCGCCGTCCCGTTCGCTCTCGCCGTCTCGGTCGTTCTCGCCGTCCCGGTCGCTCTCGCCGATGGACGCTCGGGCGTCCGCCCCGCGGACGAGTCGCTCGGCGAATCGACGGGGCCGGTGCGGTCTGCGGAGTCGACGGGGCCGGTGCGGTCGGTGGGGCCCTGAGGTGGGTCGCGAGGCCGCTTCTCGGATCGGTCGCGGCCCGTCCCATCGCTCTCGACGGCGGCTTCGACGGTCTCGGCCTTGGCGAGCGCGGCGCTGGCGCGGCGTTCGACCTCGCGGTTGACGGCGCGGACGTTGCCCGCGTAGCCGCGAACGGCTTCGAGACCGGCTTCGAGTTCGTCCAGGCGCGACTCGACGGTGTCGAGGCGTTCTTCGAGGGTCTGGAGGTCGTCGACGACGCCGCTGCGGTCGCGCAGCTCTCGCAGGTCGGTGTCGCCGTCGGTCAGGGCTCGTTCGACGGCGTCGAGTCGCGCGTCGAGGTCTCGCTCGGACATGGACTGGGGTGGTCCCGTCACCGCACTTGAACCCTCGGCCGTACCCAACGTTGAATAACCACTACTCCGAGGGTAGTGATATGAAAGTCGTCCTGATTGGTGTCGGCCAGGCCGGGGGCAAGGTGACCCAGCGGCTGGCCGAGTACGATTACGACATGGGGTTCGGCGCCGTCCAGGGGGCGATGGCGGTCAACACCGCCGAGGCGGACCTGCAGAGTCTCGATATCGATACGATGCTCATCGGCCGCGACCGCGTGAAAGGTCACGGGGTCGGCGGCGACAACGAACTCGGCGCGGAGATCATGCAAGACGAGGCGACGGAGGTGATGGACGGTCTCGACGCGAAGCTCTCTACCGACGCCGAGGCCGTCGTCATCGTCGCCGGGCTCGGCGGCGGCACCGGCTCCGGCGGCGCACCCGCGCTCGCCAGTGAACTCAAGCGCATCCACGACATCCCCGTCTACGTCGTCGGCATCCTCCCCGGGCGCGACGAGGGCGCCATCTACCAGGCCAACGCCGGCCGCTCGCTCAAGACCGTCGCCCGCGAGGCCGACTCTCTGTTGCTGATCGACAACGACGCCTGGCGCACCGCCGGCGAGTCCATGGAAGAGGGCTTCGCCGAGATCAACGACAACATCGCCCAGCGGCTCGGCCTCCTCTTCGCCTCCGGCGAGATCGAGGCCGTCGACGAGGTCGCCGAGAGCGTCGTCGACTCCTCGGAGATCATCAACACCCTCCGTCCCGGCGGGATGGCGGTGCTGGGCTACGCCAGCGCCGCCGCCAGCGAGGACGCCGGCGAGAACGTCAACGCGATCACCTCGACGACTCGCAACGCCCTCCTGACGGGAACGAGCGTTCCGAACGTCGTCGAGGCCGAGACGGGGCTGCTCGTCGTCGCCGGCCAGCCCGAGCGCATCTCCCGCAAGGGCGTCGAGCGCGCCCGCTCGTGGATCGAGGAGGAGACCGGCAGCATGCAGGTCCGCGGCGGCGACTTCCCGCTCGACTCCGAACGCCTCGCCGCGCTGGTCCTGCTGGGCGGCGTCGAGCGTTCCAACCGCATCGACGAGTTCATGCAGCGGGCCAAGGAGGCCCACGAGGCCAAAAACGACGACCGCGGCGAGGCCAAGGAAGCGTTCGTCAACGAGGAGCTCGACGACCTGTTCTGACCCGCCGCGTTTCGGGGTTCCCGCCGGCTGGAAGCGAAAGCTCTAATCGCCGGGCCGGGGAACCCACGGGCATGGCTGACGACGACGCCGACGAGGAGGAACCCGCGGTCGAGCTCGGCGAGGGCGAACCGGTCGAGGGAGCGCCGCTCGCGCGCGTCACCTCGCGCCTGAACTGGGGCGCCGCCCACAGCGACATCGTCGAGCGCGAGGGCGACAGCACGATCCGCACCCCCGACGGTCCCCGGGACCTGGCCGACGTGATGGACGAGGTCGACACCCCCTACTTCGAGACTCGCCAGGAGTTCACCGAGGCCGTCCGCGAGGTAATCGGCACTGGCCCGATCCCCACCGCCGACGAGTAGCCACCGGCGCTCCCCACCCTCCGATTCGACGTGAGTGTCACGGTCGCGCTGTGGCACCGAGACACGGAGCCCTACCGAGCGTAGCGAGCGCATAATTACGTTGTCGTGACGTGCTTTTCCCCCAGACGATGGTCCGAGCCATACTCGTCGCTGGGGTGGTCGCGTCGGTGTTCGTCGGCTTCAACATCGGAGGGTCGTCGACGGGGATCGCGTGGGGGCCGGCGGTCGGTGCCCGGATCCTCCGGAAGGTCACGGCCGCCGCGCTGATGACGCTGTTCGTCTTCCTCGGCGGCTGGACGGTCGGGCGGAACGTGATGGACACGCTCAGCGGCGGGATCGTCACGACGGAGATCTCGCTCGGCGCGGGCGTGGCCGTCCTCTTTTTCATCGGGTTCGGCATCCTGATCGCCAACGTCTTCGGGGTTCCGGTGCCGACCTCGATGACGACGGTCGGCGCGATCGCGGGGCTCGGCCTCGCGACCGGGACGGCGAACTTCCGGACGATCGGGTGGATCGTCTCGTGGTGGATCGTGACGCCGGTCGTCGGGTTCTGGATCGGCGTGACCGTCGGCCGGTACGTCTACCCCGAACTCAACCGGCGCGTCCGGATCGAGGTCTCCGAGGGACCGACCCTGGCACTGGACCGCGGCGGCGCGGTCCCCCGGGTCCGCCTGGGGCCGAACACGACCCGCGGCGAACTCGCCGGCACCGTCGTCGTGCTCGTCGTCGGCTGCTACATGGCCTTCTCGGCGGGCGCGAGCAACGTCCCAAACGCGGTCGCGCCGCTGGTCAGCAGCCGCGCGCTCGAACCCGACCTGGCGATCGCGATCGCGACCGTCGCCATCGGCCTCGGCGGGTTCACGATCGCCCGACGGACGATGGAGTCGGTCGGATCCGAACTTTCGGACATCCCGCTGCTCGCGGCGCTCGTCGTCATGATAACCGCCTCGACGGTCACGACGGCGCTGTCCTACATCGGCATCCCGATCAGCCTCGTCATGGCGTCGGTGATGACGATCGTCGGCCTCGGCTGGGGGCGGGCGACCCGCCCCATCGCCGCGCGCGACGCGCTCCGCGGTGACTTCGACACCGAGATCGAACCCGGCGCGCTGACGGCCGAACCGGAGGCTCCGGTGACGGAGATCGGCGAGGCCGAACCCGACGAGGTGCTCGACGCGGGCGACCTGTTCAACCCCCGTGCCATCGTCAAGTACGTCTCGATGTGGATAATCGGCCCGACGATGTCGACGCTGCTCGCCTACGTCTTCTTCACGCTCGTTCCGGTCGCCTGACCCGACCACCCGACTCGCTCCCCCGCCACACCGCCGGTTTTTACGGGTCCTGCTCGTAGGACGGCCATGGTCTCTCGTGTCCTCGTGCCGATGGACGGGTCGGAGATGAGCGAACGAGCGCTCGAATACGCCACCGGAGTGTACCCGGACGCCGAGTTCACCGTCCTGCACGTGGTCGGCGAGCCCTCGCCGCTGTGGGGGAAGGCCGCCGGGATCGCGGTCGCCGACGACATCGACGCGGCCGCGCGCGAACACGCCGAACCGATATTCGAGCGCGCCCGGGCGATCGTCGACAAGGCCGACGGCGATATCGCCCTCGACACCGAGGTCGCGCTGGGTCATCCCGTGCGCGCGATCATCAACCGAGCCGGCGAGTACGACACCGTGGTCATCGGCAGCCACGGCGGCACCGTCGCCGAGCGGCTGTTCGTCGGGAACGTCGCCGAGAAAGTGTTCCGTCGGTCGCCGGTCCCGGTGGTCACCGTTCGGTGAGCCGCGGGCCCGGACTCGACCCGTCGATCGGCCGGCCGACCCGGCCGCCCGGTTCAGGCGCGCCCGTCGTCGGTCGTCTCGTCGGGCGCCGGTGTGTCGTCCGCGTCGCGGGCCTCGTCCGCCCGAGCGTCGCGTTCGACGCGTTCGTCGAGCGACTCGACTCGCGCCTGGACCTCGTCGAGCTGTTCGCCCATCGTTCGCTCGACCGCTTCGACGGTCCCCTCCATGGACTCCTCGACCGTCTCCTCCATCGCCTCCTCGACGGCTTCCTCGACCCGCTCCTCGACGGAGTCGCCGACCGTCTCTTCCACCGTCTCCCTGACGGTGCGGGTCATCCAGTCGGGGTCGAACCGGGACATCTTCCAGACGACGTGGACGACGTACGCCGCGAAGACGCCGACGCCGAAGGCGACCCCGACGTTCGTGTTCACCGTCGCTATCAGCACGATCGACAGGGCGATCAGGCCGCCGTAGGCCAGGTCGACGAGCGCGTCGGCGCGAACGGGGTTCACCACGGCGGCCGGTCACCCCCGCGTTCCCCCCGTTCGGGTCCGTTCGGTCGTCGATTCCCCCGTCGGCTGGCGCTCCCCTCGACACTCATGGTTGCTCGACCGTTCTTACGGGAGCCGGACGGATTAGTTCGATCCAGGCGTCGGGTCGACGATGGCCGCCACAGTACCGAAGACGACGACTCGCCGTGACGCGGACTGCACTCGTCGTTACGAATTCCGGTCGATCCACGCGCAGAACGACTCGAAATCCTCGGCGCCGGCGTCGTCGGCGATATCACGAAGCGTACCGATGCTGATCGAGTCGTGCGCGGGTACCGTCACAACTCGCGAGTCGGTATCATCGTGATCGGTAGGTGGGTCCCAGCGAAGGATCAGGTGGTCGCCGGTCGTTCGAACGTGCCGAAATCCGCCGACGTTGACCAGTACTTTGTACACGTCTTCTCCGGAGAAGTCGCGCGTAACCATCCGCGCTACTGGAGCGCGTCCGGGAGGTCGTCGTCTTGCGTCCGCGCCGTCTCGGGGTCGACGCCGAGTTCGCGAAGCTCTTCGTCGGTGGGTTCGTGACCGCCGTCGCCGGCGATCGCGTCGACGACCGCGTCCAGATTCTCCAGCGCGGCCGACCGCGTCGCGCCCTGTGCGGACACCTCGACACCCAGATCACGGGCGGTCCACTGCCCGTCCGGGTTCTCGACCAGTCGGATCTCTCTGGGTTCGTCGTCGCGGTTCCCGGCGTCGGCGCGTGCCATACTCCGATGTGGCTCCCCATCCGGGAAAACGCTTCGGGCCGAATAGCGGTCGTCGAAACGTGCGTGTCTCGTGGCGGTCTGGCTCACTCCAGCAACTGGTCGGCGATCGTGTTCCGCAGCACTTCGCTGGTCCCCTCGTAGATCTCCGACAACTTCGCGTCGCGGTAGTAGCGCTCGACGGCGAAGTCCTTCGTGTAGCCGTAGCCGCCGTGGATCTGGATGGCCTCGTTGCAGACCTCCCGGGCCATCTCCGAGGCGTAGAGCTTCGCCTGGGCGGCCTCCTTGACGTAGCGGTCGCCCCGCATCTTCCTGTCCGCAGCGGCGTGCATCAGATAGCGGGCGGCCTGGATCTTCGTGTCCATGTCCGCGAGCTTGTGCTGGATCGCCTGGAACTCACTGATGGGCTGGTCGAACTGCTCGCGGTCCTGGGCGTATTCGAGCGCGTCGTCCAGCGCGGCCTGCGCGAGCCCGATCGAGCGGGCGGCGATCGTGATCCGCCCGCCGTTCAGCGTCTTCAACGCCTGGACGAACCCCTCGCCCTCCTCGCCGAGCCGCCGTTCGGCGGGGATCTCCATCCCGTCGAAGCGGAGTTCGGCCGTGGGACACCCCTTGTCGCCGAGTTTGTGCTCGGTCCCTTCGACGTGGAACCCGTCGTCTTCCCCGGGGCGGACGACGAACGACGAGATGCCCTTCCCGCCCGCCTCGGGGTCGGTCTTGGCGAAGACGACCACCGTGTCGGCCACCGAGCCGTTCGAGATCCAGAGCTTCCCGCCGTCGATGGTGTAGGCGTCCGGGTCGTCGGCGTCGCCGACCGGCTCGGCCGTGGTCTCCATCGCCGGCACGTCGCTCCCGGCACCGGGCTCCGAGAGCGCGAACGCACCGATCTCCTCGCCCTCGGCCATCGGCGTCAGGTACCGTTCGCGCTGGGATTCGTCGCCGAACTCGTAGACCATGTTGCACGCCAGCGAGACGTGTGCGGCGACGATCGTACCGAGGCCGCCCGATCCCCGGGATATCTCGACGAGCGCCTCGGGGTAGGCGTGATAGTCGAGGCCGGCGCCGCCGTACTCCTCGGGGATCGGCATGCCCATCAGACCCAGCTCCGCCATCTCGTCGATCAGGTCGGCCGGGAACTCGTCGGTCTCGTCGATCTCGGCGGCGCGCGGGACGACCTCCTCGTCGACGAACTCCGCGACCGTATCGCGGATCTGGCGCTGCTCCTGCGTGAGGGCGAAGTCCATGTGACCACCTACCGCGGCTCGGCCCTTGATTGTTCGCCAGCGATCGAGCGGTTCACTCCGGCGCGGGGGATCGTGTGGCGTCGACGGACAGTTCCTCGTCGACGACGAGTTCGAGCCGTTCGTCCTCGCAGGGGATCGAGAGGGCGACCTCCCAGGGGTCACGCGAGCGGACGACGAGGTGGCGGTCGGTCATCGCCCACTCCAGTTCCCAGTGGGGGCGGCTCGTCACGTCGACGCCGTGGTCGTGGAAGAAGGAAACGACGGCGGGGTGATAGAGATGCGCGAGGCCGACCGACATGTACTGGGAGCTTCCGCAGTGGTCACAGTGACACCCGACGAACACGTCGAGGCGACCGCTCCCCTCGGTCCAGACCTCCTCGCCGGCGACGAACTCGAAGTCGAGTGCATCGGCGCAGATCGGGCAGACACCGCGGGCGTACGCGAGTATCTCGTGGCGGTTGTACTGGTCGACGCGTTCGAGGAGGTCGCCCCTGTCGCCGGTCTCGACGGCGCTCGGCGGCAACTTCGTGTGGGCGTAGACGTGGTCACAGCCCGGACAGCGGAGCTCGAAGTTGCCCTCGTCGTAACGACCCTCGACGGGGGTCTCGCAGAAGTAGCAGTCGGTCCCGATCTCGAACGGTTCGACCGACGCCCGGCGGTTGACACTCCCGGCGCGGACGAGGCGATAGAGGGTGAGTCCCTCGGCGCGCATCGTGTAGCCGTCCTCGTCGCGGTCGACGAACTGGCCGGTCAGCTGCGAGAGGTGGTAGTTGAACTGCCCGCTGTCCATCTCCGGGTCGACAGCCTCGCGCAGTTCGGAGAAGGAGACGCCCTCGTGGGGTCGCTCGCCGAGCGCGCGGAGTATCGCGGCCCGCGTCTCGTTGCCGACGAGCGCGAAGGCGTCCTCGGGGTCGGCGTCCGCCTCGCCCGGCGGGGACGAGTCGTCGTCTGCCATGGCCGACCGTTCCCGGCTCACGTCGAAATAGGTTGGGGCGGGACAGCGGGCGGGCAGTCGGGCCTCGTCCGCGAAGGGGAACCATCGACCGGATCGGCCACCTTTTTCGCCCGAGCGGCCCACCTCTCGGGTATGGACACACGCGAGTTCGGCTCGACAGGCTGGGACGTGACGGAGATCGGTCTCGGCACGTGGAACGTCGGCCCGTCGTGGGGCGACGTGAGCGACGACCAAGCGAAGGAGGCCATCGCCACGGCGCTGGACGACGGCGTCAACTTCGTCGACACCGCCGAGGTGTACGGACAGGGCCGCGCCGAGCGACTCATCGGCGAGGTGCTCGACGAACGGGACCCCGACCGGACGATCTACGTGCCGACGAAGGCCGCGCCCGACGAGGACGGCGGCCACTCCGAGGAGGGGCTCCGAGAGTCCGTCGAGGGCTCGCTCGACCGGCTCGGCGTCGACTCGCTGGATCTCGTCCAGCTGCACTGCCCGGAGACCGAGGCGTTCTACGACCCGGAGAACTTCCGGGCGCTGGAAACCCTGAAGGAGGAGGGCCTGATCGACCACGCCGGCGTCAGCGTCGAGAAGGTCGAGGAGGCCGACAAGGCCATCGAGCACGACGTCGTCGAATCGGTGCAGATCATCTTCAACCCGCTCCGCCAGCGCCCGGCCGAGCGGTTCTTCGAGCGGGCGGCCAACGAGGACATCGGGGTCATCGTCCGCGTGCCGCTGGCATCGGGCCTGCTCGCGGACGCCTTCGAGGGGCCCGAGGACTTCGGCGAGGGCGACCACCGCCGCACCGCCGCCGAGGAGGGCGTCGACGCCGGCGTCGGCCGCAAGGGCGGCGAGACGTTCGCGGGCGTCCCCTTCGAGGACGGCCTGGCCGCCGTCGACGACCTGCGGCCGTTCGTCCCGGAGGAAGCGACGATGGCGCAGTTCACCCTCCGCTGGATCCTCGACCACGACGCCGTCTCGACGGTGATCCCGGGCTCGACCTCGCCCGACCACGTCGCCGAGAACGACGCGGCCGCCGAACTGGATCCGCTCTCGCACCAGACCCACGGCGCCGTCCGCGACATCTACGACGAGCACGCCCGCGAGTACGTCCACCACCGCTGGTAGCGACTCCGGCGGTCCCGTGAGCGCGCCGCACCGCGGACACCGCGCCGTCGCGTCCGCGCCACTCCGAAATCTTCTTACGGGTGCCCTTCGCCGTCGTCTCCCGTTCGATGGGGAGCGCTCGGGAGCGCTCCGTGGGGGAGTTTCAACCGGAGATCACGTCCGGGTAGTCGCCACGCTGTCGGTCGGATCTCCACCCGAAAGCGGTGGGTTCGTCGTTCGCGGTTTCCCGCCGCGCGCTCAGTCGGCGCTCGCGGGGTCCGTCCGGTCGTCGGCTTCGACCCGGTCGGCGGCGTCGTCCGGCCCGCGACCCAGCAGGTACAGCGGGACGCCGAACGCGACGGTCGCGGCGGCCCACGGGATGGTGGTGAAGGCGGAGAGGAGCAGCCCCAGTAGCGGCGACGCCCACGGCACGTAGAGGACGGCGGCGCCGAACGGCGCCGCAAGCAGAGCGACCACGACGAATACAGTCACGCCTCGGTCGCGACCGCCGGCGCGGCCGAGCGGGAACCAGAGTGCGGCGGGGATCGACAGCAGCGCGGTCTGGAGGGCGACGACGGAGACGACGCTCGCGGCGAGAGCGACGAGCGCCGACGCGCCGAGGGTCCACCCGAGCGCGGCGCGCGCGGACGGGCGATCCAGTACCGCCGCGCCCGCGGCGACGAGCGCGTACAGTGCGGCGAAGGTGGCGACGGTCTCGGCGACGGCGGCGTCGAGGAGGACCGAACCGGCCAGCGCCGCGCCGGCGAGTACCGCGACGGCGGCGCCGCTGCCCGTGATCGCCTTCGAGAGGAGCAACGGATCGACGGCGGGCAACTCGTCGCCCCAGCGTCGCACCGCCAGCAGCAGGGCACCGAGCAGGGCCGCGGGCGCGACGCCGAGGGCGAGCGCGCTCGGTTCGGCGACGCCGACGCTGAAGGCGACGAACCCGACGGTCGTCAGCGCGCGCGCCGCGGGCCCGTCCGAGGGAGCGAACGCCAGGCGGGTGTCGCTCCCCAGCCCCGGCTCCTCGTCGGTCACGCGCCAGACGACCGCGCCGTTCTCGACGGTCGCAGCCGATGGCGCGCGACTCACGACGGTGCCGTTCGGCCCCTCGATCCGGAGTTGGTCCGCGTCGAGGTCGAGCCCGGCCCGGCGGGCGCGCGGGTCGAGCAGGTCGACGAGGACGACGCCGCCGAGGCTCCGGTGGGCCACGCCGGGCTGGTCGAAGGTGACGACGAGCGTGTCGTTCACGACCGACGTACGCAGGTTCCGGGGGTCTTCGACGACGGTGCGGCGGTCGAGGCTCGCGCGGACGACGCGCTCGCGGAGCGTCGCGTTCGCGGCGAGTCGGTCGGCCGCGTCGTCGTCGATCCGGACGCGGGCATCCCAGTGGCCGCTGCCGTCCTCTCGGACGCGGATCGTCGCCGTGCCGTACTCGACGGTGAGCCGGATGCCCTCGTTCTCGGCGGCGTCGGCGAGCCCGTCCCCGCAGACGCCACAGACCGATTCGGGCGGTGGCGCGGCGTTCGCGGGGCCGACCGCTACGGCCCCGACGCCCGAACAGACGAGGAGGGCCGCGACTGCGAGGAGAGTGGGACGACGGGCTGTCATCACTCCCCATCTCACTCGCCCGTCCCAAGTGGGTACCGGAGGGTCAACCGGGGGTTTCACCTTCTCGCGCCGGTGGGCCGTCGCTCAGTCGTACTCGTAGAACCCGCGCCCGGTCTTCTTGCCGAGGTCGCCGGCCTCGACCTTGCGCTTGAGGAGGTAGGCGGGCTGGTAGCGGTCGCCCAGCTCCTCGTGGAGCGTCTCGGTGGCGTGGAGACACACGTCGAGGCCGATGTGGTCGGCGAGTTCGAGCGGGCCCATCGGGACGTTCGTCCCGAGTTCCATCCCGCGGTCGATGTCTCCCTTCGCGGCGACGCCCTCGTCGTAGGCGCGGATCCCCTCGTTGATCCACGGCATGAGAATGCGGTTGGTCACGAAGCCGGGCTTGTCGTCGGCCTCCCAGGTCTCCTTGCCGAGCGCCTCGGCGAACTCGTGGGCGAACTCCACGACTGCGGGGTCGGTCTTCTCGCCGACGACCACCTCGACGCCTTTCATCACCGGGACTGGGTTCATGAAGTGGAGTCCGACCACGTCGTCGGGCCGGTCGGTGGCGGCGGCGATGGTCGTGATCGAGAGCGTGCTGGTGTTCGTGGCGAGGGTCACGTCGTCGTCGGTCACGTCGTCGAGGTCGGCGAACACGTCGCGCTTGACCTCCACGTCCTCGACGACCGCCTCGATCACGAGGTCAGCGTCGGCCAGGTCGGCTAGGTCCGTCGTGCCGGTCACCCGGTCGCGCATCGTCTCGGCCTCCCCCTCGGAGACGGTCCCCTTCTCGACGAGGCGGTCGAGCCCGTCGGTCAGGTTCTCGATCCCTCCTTCGACGAGGTCGCCTTCCACGTCGCGGAGGACGACTTCGTAGCCCGACTGGGTGGCGACCTGCGCGATTCCGCTCCCCATGGTGCCGGCGCCGACGACGCCGACGGTGTCGATGGCATCGAGTTCGCGCATACCCCTCCTCCGCCCGCCGTCCGCCTAAACCTACTCCCGTTCGTCGTAGCACGCGCTCCGTGCCGGACCACAGTCAGATACTTGCCACGTACTTGCGGCGTCGCCACCGGATCCATCAGGTGACCCGATTTCGGCCGTCCAAGCGCGTGCGAACGTCACGCACGCCTCAATCGTTTACTCGAACGGTAGTAAATAATGTCAGAAAGAAGATATATACGTTCGGTCCGTGTACGCTTGTCCGTAATGCGACCCATCGCAGACGCTCCGGTCACGCGGGACGGGAAAGTACTCGTTTTGGCGTACGACCACGGTATCGAGCACGGGCCGGTGGACTTCGACCCCCAGCCCGAGAGCGCGGACCCGGAACACGTCTTCGATGTCGCCACACACCCCGCCGTCACCTCGCTAGCGGTCGGCAAGGGCGTCGCCGAGGCCTACTACCCCTCCTACGAGGACGACGTGTCGCTGCTTGCCAAGCTCAACGGCACTTCCAACCTCTGGATGGGCGAGCCCGACAGCGCCGTCAACTGCTCCGTCGAGTACGCCGCCGAGGAACTGGGCGCCGAGGCCGTCGGCTTCACCGTCTACCCCGGCGTCAACGGCGAGGTCGAGATGTTCGAGGAGTTCCGCGAGGTCCAGGAGAAGGCCCGCGAGTACGACCTGCCCGTCGTGATGTGGTCGTACGCCCGCGGCCAGGCCGTCAAGAACGACACCGGCGAGGAGACCATCGCCTACGCCGCCCGGCTGGGGCTGGAACTCGGCGCCGACATTGCCAAGGTCAAGTACCCCGGCAGCCAGGAGGCCATGGAGACGGTCACCCGGATGGCCGGTCCGACGAAGGTGCTCATGTCCGGCGGTTCGAAGACCAGCGACCGCGAGTTCCTAGAGAGCGTCAAGAGCGTCATCGACGCCGGCGGCGCGGGCCTCGCCGTCGGCCGCAACGTCTGGCAGCGCGAGAACCCCCGCCGCATCCTCGACGCGCTGGAGGAAGTCATCTACGAGGAGGCCTCCGTCGACGAGGCCCTCGACGCGGCCGCACCCAAGCCATGAGCAAGCAGCTCCCACCGTCGGCCGACTGGGTTGGCCATCCGACCGTCGACGCCGTCTTCGACGTGGTCCGGGACACCGCCAGCGAGGTCCGCGAGGCGCTGCCCGAACGCCGGGCGTACGTCGAGGGCCACAACCCCAGCGGCGAGAAGGTCCGCGCCGCCGACGAGTACGCCGACGAGCTGTTCTGCGAGCGCCTGCTCGCGCTCGATTCGGTCGGGAGCTACGCCTCCGAGGAGCGTCAGTCCGCGCAGACCGACGACGACGGCGGCGAGTACCACCTCGCCCTCGACCCGCTCGACGGCTCCTCGAACCTCACCTCGAACAACCCGATGGGCACCATCGTCAGCGTCTACGACGAGCCGGTCCCGACCACCGGCGACCACCTCGTCGCCGCCGCGTTCGTCCTCTACGGCCCCAACACCACGATGGTCGTCTCCGACGGCGACACCGTCGACGAGTACCTTATCGAGGACGACGGCGACGAGGGCCGCAAACTCCTCCGCGAGGGGCTCACCCTGCCCGACGACTCGACCGTCTACGCCTTCGGCGGTCGCCGCCCGGACTGGACCGACGGCGTCACCGCGGCAGTCGAGGACCTGGAGGCCGACCGGCTGAAACTCCGCTACGGCGGCGCGTTCATCGCCGACGTGATGCAGGTGCTCACCCACGGCGGCGTCTTCGCCTATCCCGAACTCGCCGACGCGCCCGAGGGCAAGCTCCGCTACTGCTTCGAGTGCGCCCCCGTCGGCTTCGTCGTCGAGGCCGCCGGCGGCCGCGTCTCCGACGGCTACGGCGACCTCTTCGAGACCGACCCCGACCGGCTCCACCAGCGCAGCCCCGTGTATCTCGGGAACGCCGAACTCGTGGACCGGGTCGAAGCGAAACTGTCGTAGCGGCGGACGGGTCAGCGGCCCTCTCGCCACAACGCCTATCCTTCTGTGCTCACATCGTACACATATGGGGTCGAGCGACAAGCGGCGGGTACAGTTCCGGGCGTCCGAGGACCTCGTCGAGCGCACGGACGCGCTGGCGACGGTGCTGGAGACCGACCGGACCGACGTGCTCACGACCGCGCTCCGCGAGTACCTCCGTGAGGCGAGCCACGACGACGACCTCGTCCAGGAGATCGCCGACGCGTACTACGGCGACGATATCAGTTTCGAGCAGTTGCGTGGGCTGGTCGGCCACGAGGCGGCGGCGAACTTCCGGG
This sequence comes from Halosimplex pelagicum, assembly GCF_013415905.1. Lineage (GTDB taxonomy): Archaea > Halobacteriota > Halobacteria > Halobacteriales > Haloarculaceae > Halosimplex > Halosimplex pelagicum. The sequence goes on from NZ_CP058909.1 coordinate 2,740,433, forward strand.
TTCTCAAGGAGCGGCTCGACGAGGAGTTCGTCGCGGCGACGGCGGACGAACTCGACGGATGACGCGACTCGTCGCCGACACCTCCGCGCTGGTCAGCCTCGGCGTCGTCGCTGGCGGGAACCCGGATCCGCTGGAGATCCTGCTCGACGACCACACAGTACTGGCGCCCGAGCGCGTCGTCGAGGAACTCGAATCGGTCGGCGAGTACGACGACGAGTCGGCCGTCGCGGCGGAGGCGGTGCTGGACAGACGTGACTCGATCGCCGTCGAAGCGGTCGCCCTCGACGATTCGTTTCCGCTCGACGACGGGGAGAACGCCGCCATCTCGCTCGCGAACGACCGCAGTGCCGACCAGTTTCTCTGCGACGAGTTCAACTCGGTCGCGCTCGTCCACGCGTCGCTGGTAGATTCGCGGCTCGTGACGACGCCGCTCTTGCTCACCGCGCTCGTCCGGAACGGGCGGATCGACACGGGCGACGCCGAGCGCCTGCTGGACCGCATCGGCGAGGCCCGAAGTTGGGACGGGAACAGCTACGTCCAGCGTGCGCGCGAGACGCTCGACGCCGAGTCCTGATCACCCGTTCGCGCTCTCGCCGCCGACCTTTCCGAGGACGAACCGCAGGAGCACCACGACGAGTCCCAGCCCCAGCAGGCCGCCGAGCGCCATCCCGATGAGCCGCAACGGGAGGAAGGACAAGAACGACAGGAACGAGAGCAGGCCGCCTCCACCGCCGACGACGACGGGGCCGGCCTGGGTACCGTTGACCATCACGGTGTGGTTGCCCTCGGTGGCGAACTGCGTGGAGAACTGCACACCGCGCTGCTCGCCCGCGGGCACCGCGACGGTCTCAGTGCCGACGAACGAGACGTTCATGCCCTGGAGCGTCTGTAACCCGGCCGTGTAGGTGCCGTCGGCGTCGCCCTCGTTCGCGAGCGTGACGTTGACCGCGACCGACTCGTTGACCGCGACGGCCGTCCGGTTGACCGTGACGTTGCTGACGAAGATGGTCGCCTCGCCCGACGGTTCGTCGTCGCCCGACGCCGTCTCGTTGCCGCTCGTCCCGTTCGCAGCGGTGCCGTTCCCGGCCGTACCGTTCCCGGTGGTGCCGTTGGCGGCCGTTCCGTTGCCCGCGGTGCCGTTCGCGTCGGCCAGCGCCGGGTCGGTCGACAGCGAGAACACCGAGAGGCCGGGGGAGTCGACGCGATAGCGGACGTGCGCCTCGTCGCTCTCGGCCACACTGGTTCCGATCGCCGACCAGTCGCCGTCGGAGAGCCGGTACACCGTGAGGTTCGCCGGATCGAGACCGTGCGCGTCGAGGTACGGTCGGCGGACGGACAGGTCGTAGGTCACGCCGTCGACGGCGTCGTCGGTGACCGAGTGCTGGACCGTGACGGTCGCGGCGGCGGTCGCCCCGTCGGGACCGCTCAGGGCCGCGCCGGTCCGTTCGCGGGCGACGACGGTCGCCGTGAGGTTCGTGTCGGCGGCGGCGTCGAAGCGCAGGCGCTCGACGGAGACGTTCGCCGTCGCGACGACGGGACTCGACGCGTTCTCGGGGACGGTCACGGTCGTCCCCGCGGCGGCGCGGCGGACCGTGACGGACGAACTCGCCGTCCCCGCCCGCCCGTCCTGCAGCGATTCGACGCCGACCGTCGGCCAGTCGGTCCCGTTCCCGTCGCCCTCCGCGTCGGGCTCGGACTCGCCGACGAACGTCTCGCGGGCGGCGCCGTCGACGGCGAACTCCTCCGTGTGTTCGACGCCTTTGGCGTCGGTCGCGCGGACGATCACCGTCGTGCGGTTGCCGGCGATGGCGACCTCGCGGTCGAACTCGACGCGCTGGCGGCGCGAGCCCGAGTGGACGACCTGGTAGTCGAGGGTCTCGCCGGTGGTCGCCACTCTGGTCTCGACGACGAGGCGCTCGGTGACGCCCTCGAAGGCGGTGCCGGCGAGGAAGAGCCGCTCGTCGTTCAACACGACGGTGCGGTCGCGGTCGACGGCGATCGTCGGCGCCACGTCCCGTTTCGGCTGAGGGACTCGCTCGATCGGGACCGTCCGGGTCGTCGTCTTGCCCGCCGCGTCCGTGACCGAGATCGTCGCCTCGTACGTGCCGGGGAAGAGGGTGTACAGCGACTCGTTAAACGACATCGAGAGCCGGTCGGGGTCGGGCGCCCCCGAGTCGCCGGCGGTGATCATCGACTCGTTGGTAACGTTGCCGTCGGGGCCCCGGAGCGTCAAGTTGGCCGACCGCACTCCCACGTCGTCCCGGAAGGTCCCGGTGAGGTAGACCTTGTTGCGCGTCGTCCGGTTGGGGACCGGTTCGACTGAGACCGACGGGGCGCGCCGGTCCTCGACGGTGACCGCGAAGGTGTAGACCCGGGTATTCCCGAACTCGTCGGTGGCGGTGAGCCTGAACTCGTTGGTTCCGTCGCCGTTCGCGGCGTAGCCGAGCAGCATCTCGACAGAGAAGTTCTCGCCGACATCGCGGACCACGCGCGCCGAGCGGTCGCCGCCGAACGTCCGGGTGAGCCGGAGCTTCTCGACGCCGGCGGACTCGATGATGTTTCCGGCGATGGTGACCCGCGAGCCGTTGGAGGTCCCGTTGCCGATGGACTTCCACGGCGCTGTCTCGTAGGGGCTGGTCAGGTAGACGTGGGGTGCCTCGGTGTCCTTCTCGACGGTGAACGTCGTGGCGTTGACCGCTCCCGCGTCGTCGGTGACGATGACCCGGATCTCGTTCTCACCGTTGGACAGCGATGGCTCGACCGTCTCCGTGACGCTGCGCCCGTCGACGGGGACCGACTCAACGAACTCCCCGTTGACGCGGACGACGATCTCCGAGAGTTCGGTCCCGTTGATCGCGACATCGCCGACGCTCGCGTTCACCGTGATGTCCACGTCCGTTCCGGCCTCGTACGTGTCTCCGTCGGCCACGTCGGTCGACCGGATCGTGACGTCGACCGCCGGCTTCGCGCTGGCCGCGCCGCCGGCGGCGACCGTCGGCGCCGCGACCGACACGAGAACCAACAGCACCAGCGAGAGTGACCGGTAACGCATTGGCGCGACCTTCGCCGTTGTCCTACTTACCCGTTCGTCCGCGGCTATCAAGTTTGAAATCCCGGTGGGTCCCCGCTGCCGTCCGACGAGGGGAGGGGTTCCACCCCCTCGACGGTAGTGTTTAGTTAGCAGCATTGTGCCAGCGAGCGAAACTCTGCAACCAATTTTCGGCTGTTTTCGGTTCAACGTGGCTGAAGCAGTTTGAAAATGATGAGGTTCGGCGCTTGAGCTCTCGAAAGATCCGTTCGACAGCGTTCCGATTTCCGTGGCGACGCATCTGAAATCGGAGCCCAGCTCGTTGGAGTGCAGTTTGGAGGTGTTGAGCCCCATCAACGAGAAAGACCGCAGTTTCGACATCGTGTTTTTGACGCAGTTCGCGCAGGAAGATCTCGGTCAGAGCGGTCGTCGTCGTTGAAAAGAGGCGGACGTGAAGCAGTTCATTCGTCGCTGGATCAGCGGCGGCGTACAGCCAGAACTGCTGATCGTTGATCCGAATCACCGTCTCGTCAAGCGCGACTTGATTCGGAGATCGACCAGATTCGGGCTGTAGATCGGCTTTCTGCACCCAATCGTGGACTGCCTTCCGACTGCGTTGGACACCCAGACAGTCGAGCAATTCGACGGTATTCGACAGCGACAGTCCCGCAACGTGCGATTGAATACCGAGCGCCATTGCCGGCTCGGGTGTCCGCTCGCGCTCCACAAAATCCAAATCGATCCAGTCTCTACGACCGGTGAGGCGGGCGATTTCTGGCATAGGCACCAAGAAATCACACCGCCTCACCTTTCACGCGTAACTAAACACGACCCCCTCGACGGGGCGGCATATTTTACCGCTAGCGTGCGACGGGACTGGTATGCGAGTTCGAATCGCCCAGGACGCGAGCGTCGAGGAGGCGGAAGCGATCGCCTCGGCGCTCGAACGGACGGTCCCGGGGGACGGCCGCGTGGAGGTGTACGTCGGCGACGCCGACGAGCCGGCCGTCGTCCACGAGTTCGACGGGGACGGACCCACCGGCTCCGCCTCCGGGAGCGGCGAGTCGACGGGAGGCGCGGCCGACGAGGACCTCGGTCCGACCGCCCGCGAGCGGGCCCTCCGGGAGGAGATCGCGGACATCCGGCGGGGCGGCCCGGAGAAGTACCGCGAGCGGCTGGCCGAGCAGGGGAAACTGTTCGTCCGCGACCGACTGGAGCTGTGGTTCGGCGACACCGACCCGGTGCCCGATGGGGCGGCCGATGCCGACTACGACCGGGCCGCCGACCCCTCGGGCCTGCGCTTCGAGGACGGCACGTTCGCCAACTTCGACGCGTGGCACGCCGACTCGCCCGAGACCGACGACGCGGACGGCGGCGATGGGGACGGGAGCGGGACCGACGACGGGGACCGACTGCCCGCCGACGGCCTCATCACCGGTGCCGCGGAGTTCGCGGGCCGGGACCTGCACTTCATGGCCAACGACTTCACCGTCAAGGCGGGTTCGATGGCCGAACACGGCGTCGAGAAGTTCCTCCGGATGCAACAGCGGGCGCTGAAGACCGGCCGGCCCGTCCTCTACCTGATGGATTCGTCGGGCGGCCGGATCGACCAGCAGACCGGCTTCTTCGCCAACCGCGAGGGCATCGGCAAGTACTACTACAACCACTCGATGCTCTCCGGACGAGTCCCCCAGATCTGCGTCCTCTACGGCCCCTGTATCGCCGGCGCCGCCTACACCCCTGTCTTCGCCGACTTCACGGTCATGGTCCGGGATATGTCCGCGATGGCCATCGCCAGCCCGCGGATGGTCGAGATGGTCACCGGCGAGCAGATCGACCTCGACGATTTGGGCGGCCCCGACGTACACACCCGCCACTCCGGGTCGGCGGATCTCGTCGCCGAGGACGAACACCACGCTCGCGACCTCGTCGAACAGTTGATCTCGTATCTCCCGGACAACAGCGACGAGAAGCCCCCGCAGACGGAGGGGCGCCCGCCGGCGAAGTCGCCCGAGGGCATCGACGGCGTCGTTCCCGAGAAGCCCAACAGGGGCTACGACATGGAGCGGTTGATCGAGCGGGTCGTCGACGGGGACTCCTTCTTCGAACTCCAGCCGGAGTACGGCCCCGAGATTCTGACGGGGTTCGCCCGGGTCGACGGCCGCCCGGTCGGCGTGGTGGCCAACCAGCCCGCCCAGCGCGCGGGAGCTATCTTCCCCGACGCCGCCCGCAAGGCCGCCGAGTTCGTCTGGAAGTGCGACGCCTTCGAGGTCCCGCTGCTGTACCTCTGTGACACCCCCGGGTTCATGGCCGGCTCCGGCGTCGAGAAGGAGGGCATCCTCGAAGCGGGCAAGAAGATGATCTACGCCACCTCCGCCGCGACGGTGCCCAAACAGTGCGTCGTCGTCAGGAAGGCCTACGGCGCCGGCATCTACGCCATGTCGGGGCCCGCCTACGACCCCGAGTCGACCATCGGCCTCCCGTCGGGAGAGATCGCCATCATGGGCCCCGAAGCGGCGATCAACGCCGTCTACGCGAACAAGCTCGACGACATCGACGACCCCGAGGGGCGCGAGCGCCGGGAGCGGGAGCTCCGGGAGGCGTACCGCGAGGACATCGACGTGCATCGGATGGCCAGCGAGGTCGTCATCGACGAGATCGTCCCGCCGAGCGACCTGCGCGAGGAGCTGGCCGCCCGCTTCGCCTTCTACGAGTCCGTCGAGAAGGACCGACCGGACAAGAAACACGGCACGGTCATCTGACTCCCGAAGACCGCGCGGCCGCGCAGTCAGTCGTCGTCGGGGTCGCCGAGCAGGCCCAGGTCCTCCGCGACCAGGTCGCGGACCTGGTCGGCCAGCGCCGGGTCGACGCGAGCGACCTGTTCGCCGCCGTGGAGCCCGTCGTTGTGACGCTCGACCGCGTCGGCCACGTCGTCGATCGCGACCGCCGTCTCGGTCTCGCACTCCGAACACACCACCGGAACCGTCGGGTCTGTGTCGTCTGCCATCGGTCTCACCCGGTATTGACCGCCCCCCGTGATACATCCCTCGGGTCCGGTCGGCGACCACTGTCCCAAGACACCCCGGTCGTGTTCGGTGCTGGAGAGGCAGCGATCGGATGCGGTCGGCGCGTGCTGGAGCGCGCTCTCGTGCGCGCGACGACATCGCGCGAGGGATTCGCGACTCGCGTGTCGCGAATCGGCTGGGGAGGGTCGTGGCCGTCTGCGGCACCGTTTGGGGCGGTCGCTGGTGCGGTTGCGGTCCTGGCGGACTGAAAGGGCGAGACACGCTCGCGTGCAGTTCAGTCGCCTGAGTCGGCACTATCCGCGCGGGCGGTGCGGAGAGCGCGGATATCCGACTCAGCGACCGCGAGCGGGTCGAGGGCTTTCGTCGCTCGCTGTTCGGGTCGCCGCTCGCAATTCTCGTCGAATCGACTCCGACACCAACCCCCAGGGGCTTACGTCAGGGGTGCGATATCGGGGTATGCGACGCGTCATCGTGGACACGGACACGGCCGGCGACGACACGCAGGCGCTGGCGCTCGCGGTCCTGACCGACCGGCTGTCCGTCGAGGCCGTCACGGTCGTCGCCGGCAACGTCCCCTTCGACCGGCAGGTCGAGAACGCGAAATACACGCTCTCGCTCGTCGACGCGACCGACGTGCCCGTCTACGAGGGCGCCCGCTCGCCGCTGGTCAAATCCCACGAACACGCCACGGAGATCCACGGCGAGGGCGGCCTCGGCGGCGATCTGAACCCCGAGACCGGCATCGACTCCGCAGGGGGGTTCGCACCCGGCGAGATCGTCGCCCGCTGTCGCGAGTCGCCGGGCGAACTCACCCTGCTCTGTATCGGCCCGCTCACGAACCTCGCGCTCGCGCACGCCCGCGAAGAGGAACTTCCCGACCTCGTCGACGAGGTGTGGGTCATGGGCGGCGCGGTCGAGTGCCGGGGCAACGTCACGCCCGCCGCCGAGTTCAACGTCTGGGCCGACCCCGACGCCGCCAAGCGGGTGCTCGACGCCTTCGACGTGACGCTCGTCGACTGGGGGCTGTGCCTGCGGACCGCGCTCGCTCCCGACACGCTCGACGAAATCGACGCCATCGACACCGACCTGGCCGAGTTCTTCCGCGAGGTCACCAAGGTCGTCCGCGAGCGCGGCGAAGCCGGCGGTCTCGACGGCATCACCCAGCCCGACGGCCTCACCGCCGCGCTGCTGGCCTACCCCGAACTCCGCGAGCGGGTCGAATCCTACGCCGTCGACGTGGACGAACGCGAAGGGCTCACTCGGGGATACACCAGCGTCGACTTCGAGGGCGTGACCGGGGAGCCGGCCGATACTCGGGTGGTCGAGGCCGCCGATTCCGAGCGGTTCGCCGAGGTGATCCTGAGGATGTTGCGGGAGCGAGATCCCGACGGCGTCTTCGAGTGACTACGGCCTCACCGTCCTCTCAGTCTTCCACTTTCACCTCGGCCTGCGAGCGTTTAACGACTCTCCGATAGACGAACTGTACAGTGTGGTATGTAACCGAGACGGACGGTACGGGGCAGTGAGATGCGCCTGCTGACGGGGACGAACTTGCTGGTTCCAGACGAACGCTTGTGAGGGAGAAACGACGGGTCGATCGAGGTCGCCAGATCGGAGTGGTCCGGACGAGCCATCGAGAGCGGTGGCGCCAGTTTCAACCGACTGAGACCCGAACACCGACGCAGTCGTGGCCAGTGAGCAACTCGGGCTGACCGAGAGCGTGTCGATGGCGCTGGGCGGGATGATCGGCGGTGGCATCTACGCCGTCCTCGGCGTCGTCACGGGGATCACCGGGCCGGCGACGTGGGTTGCGTTCTGCCTCGCGGGCGTCGTCGCCGCCTGCGCGGGCTACTCCTACAACGCCTTGAACGACGTGGACGACGAGAACCAGGGCGGCTCGGTCTCGTTCGTCCAGTCGTTCGTCGGCAACTCCACGCTCGCGGGGATGGCCGGGTGGACGCTCCTGTTCGGCTACGTCGGGTCGATGGCGATGTACGCCTTCGCGTTCGGCGAGTTCACCGTCGCGCTGGGGGGCGTGCCCGACGGCGTCGGCGCGGTGCCGCTCCGACCCGTCGTCTCGGTGCTCGCCGTCGCCGGGTTCGTCGGGTTGAACCTGCTGGGCGCTCAGGCGACCGGCAGCGCCGAGAACGTCCTCGTCGCGGCGAAAGTGGGCGTTCTCGTCGCCTTCGGCGTCGGCGGCATCGTCTACGTCGCCACCGGCGCCAGCGGCGCGACGCTCTCGCTGGGCTTCTCCGAACTCGCCTCGTGCGGGCCGGTCGTCGCGGCGGCGGTCTCGTTCGTCGCCTTCCAGGGGTGGCAGCTGCTGTTCTACGACCAGGAGAGCATCGCCGACCCCGTCGAGACCATCCGGAAGGCGGTGTACGTCTCGATCCCGGTGGCGGTACTCATCTACGGGATGGTCGCCGTCGTCACCATCGCGCTGGCGCCCGAGGCGCTGGAGTCGAACCCCCACACGGCGCTGGCGGACGCCGCGGGCGCGATCACGGAGCCGTTCGGGCTGGGGCGGGCGGGCGCGCTCGTCATCTCGCTGTCGGCGCTGTTCTCGACGGGGTCGGCCATCAACGCGACGCTGTTCTCGACGGGTCACTTCGCGAAGGGGATGCTCTCCGACGACCTGCTGCCCGACCGGATCGGCGACTCGGAGGCCGAGGGGATCCCGACGCGGACGCTGCTCGTCCTCGGGGGCGTCACGGCGGCGTTCGCGGCGATCGGGAGTCTCGGCGGGATCACCTCCTTCGCCTCCGTGGCGTTCATCGTCGTCTTCGGATCGATGAGCTACCTCGCGCTCCGCGAGCGCGACCGCGACCGGATCAACCCCGTCCCGCCCGCCGTCGGACTGGTCGGCACGGCCGCGTTCCTGCCGCTCCTCTTCTGGCACCTCTACACGAACCAGCGCCACACGTTCTACGTCGTGGTGGTCGTCTCGGTCGTCGCCGTCGCCGTCGAGTTGCTCTACTTCGAGCGCGAAGCCCTCGAGGAGGAGATCGAATCGGTCGAACCCGAGTTCGTCGAGGAGCGGTCGCCGTTCCGGTAGGCCCGTCGAGCGGGGCGTCCGCGCTCCGGGTTCAGTCGTCCTCGCCGGCTTCCCACCGTTCGGACACGTCGTCCTTGGCGACGGTCTGGAGGCGCTGGACGCCGCTGAACTCGTCGATCACGTCGGCGACCACGTCGGGGACGCGGTCGGTCCAGGTGTCGTCGTCGAGCATCCGCGCGCGGATGTCGCTACCCTCCAGGCGGTCGCGGTCGAACATGGGGGAGTCCCGTACCTCGATGCCCCGCTCCTCGAACAGCTGGACGACCAGCGGGTTGTTCGAGTAGGCCACGTCGAAACTGGGAGACATGCTCTCGATGTGGCTGACCCAGACGGCGTTGCGGTCGATGTCCTCGATGGGGACGACGTACGTGGGCACGTCCACGTCGCGGACGGCCTTGCTCACCATCATCACGCGCTCGCCCGCGGTGAAGGGGTTGCGAACGGTGTGGGACACGTCCGCGCTCCCGATGCCGAGGACGAGTTCGTCCACCTCGTCGACGATGTGGTCGACCATCGCCCGGTGGCCGTTGTGGAACGGCTGGAAGCGCCCGATGTAGAACCCGCGCGTCATACGGCTTCCTGTGCGGAGCGGGCACATTAACCCCCGTGACTCGCCGGCCGGTCCGCGGTGGCTCGCTGTCGACCCGCGTGGCCGGCGCCGTCGGCGCTCCCCCGTCCGTGCTAACTCTAGACACGCCCTGTTTTTTCCGGACTGACCGGTAGGAGCCGTGTACTCCGAACCCGCCGATACCACTCACGTCCGGCGGTTTGAGGGCGTTATCGGGGCGCGCTGTGGGAGAAAGTATATCAATAAACAGCCCTTGGCTTCTGATGTCAGAATCGTTTATATGAGTGAGAATATCGACACCGACGATCCGTCCGCAGACGACGCGGACGAGACCGAGGAGGTCGGCGTGACCGAGGAGGCGCCGGACTCGACCCCCGACGAGCGGGGCGAAGAGCCGGGGTCGCCGGGCGACGCCGAGGGCGGCGACGAGTCGGGTGCCGACGAGTCCGGGGACGGCGGGTCCGCGGTTGCCGTCGACGGCGACGACAGTCTCGGCAGCGCGGTCGAGATCGACGCCGACGACGCGGCCGTCGAGAACGCCGACGAGGACTTGCTGGGCGGGCTCGACGTCGAGACCACCGCCGACATCGAGGTCCCCGACCGACTGGTCGACCAGGTCATCGGGCAGGACCACGCCCGCGACGTGGTGTTGAAAGCGGCCAAACAGCGCCGACACGTGATGATGATCGGCTCGCCCGGGACGGGCAAGTCGATGCTGGCGAAGGCGATGAGCCAGTTGCTCCCCAAGGAGGAACTCCAGGACGTTCTCGTCTATCACAACCCCGACGACGGCAACGAGCCGAAGGTCCGCACCGTGCCGGCGGGGAAGGGCGAACAGATCGTGGACGCTCACAAGGAGGAGGCGCGCAAGCGCAACCAGATGCGGTCGTTCCTGATGTGGATCATCATCGCGATCATCATCGGGTACGCGCTGCTCATCCAGGGCTCCGTGCTCCTGGGCATCCTCGCGGCCGGGGTCGTCTACCTGGCCTTCCGCTACGGCTCGCGGGGCAACGACTCGATGATCCCGAACCTGCTGGTCAACAACGCCAACCAGCAGACTGCGCCGTTCGAGGACGCCACCGGCGCCCACGCCGGTGCGCTGCTGGGCGACGTGCGCCACGACCCGTTCCAGTCCGGCGGCATGGAGACGCCGAGCCACGACCGCGTCGAGGCCGGCGGCATCCACAAGGCCAACAAGGGCGTGCTGTTCGTCGACGAGATCAACACGCTCGACATCCGCAGCCAGCAGAAGTTGATGACGGCCATCCAGGAGGGCGAGTTCTCCATCACGGGCCAGTCCGAGCGCTCCTCGGGCGCGATGGTCCAGACCGAACCCGTCCCGACGGACTTCATCATGGTCGCCGCGGGCAACCTCGACGCCATGGAGAACATGCACCCCGCCCTGCGCTCGCGTATCAAGGGCTACGGGTACGAGGTGTACATGGACGACACCATCGAGGACGACGCCGAGATGCGGCGCAAGTACGCCCGCTTCGTCGCCCAGGAAGTCGAGAAGGACGGCCGCCTGCCCCACTTCGACGAGGAGGCCGTCGAAGAGGTCATCCTCGAAGCCCGCCGCCGTTCGGGCCGCAAGGGCCACCTCTCGCTGAAGCTCCGCGACCTCGGTGGGCTGGTCCGCGTCGCGGGCGACATCGCCCGCGCCGAGGACAAGGAGTTCACCGAACGGGGCGACGTGCTCCAGGCCAAGCGCCGCTCGCGCTCCATCGAGCAGCAGCTCGCGGACAACTACATCGAGCGCCGCAAGGACTACGAGCTCACCGTCAACGAGGGCGACGTGGTCGGCCGCGTCAACGGCCTCGCGGTCATGGGCGAGGACTCCGGTATCGTCCTCCCCGTCATGGCCGAGGTCACGCCCTCGCAGGGGCCCGGCCAGGTCATCGCGACCGGCCAGCTCCAGGAGATGGCCGAGGAAGCAGTGCAGAACGTCTCGGCGATCATCAAGAAGTTCAGCGACGAGGACATCTCCGAGAAGGACGTCCACATCCAGTTCGTCCAGGCCGGTGAGGGCGGCGTCGACGGCGACTCCGCCTCCATCACGGTCGCGACCGCAGTGATAAGCGCGCTGGAGGACGTGCCCGTCGAGCAGAACCTCGCGATGACCGGGTCGCTGTCGGTCCGCGGAGACGTGCTTCCGGTCGGCGGCGTCACCCACAAGATCGAGGCCGCGGCGAAGTCCGGCCTCGACACGGTCATCATCCCGAAAGCGAACGAGCAGGACGTGATGATCGAGGACGAGTTCAAAGACGAGATCGAGATCGTCCCCGTCCAGCACATCTCCGAGGTGCTGGAGGTCGCGCTGGCGGGCGAACCCGAGAAGGACTCGCTGGTCGCCCGCCTCAAGTCCATCACGGGCAAGGCGCTCGAACAGCGCGAAGTCGGCCAGACCGGCGGCTCGCCGAGCCCGCAGTAGGGCCCGACGCCGCTCCCGCACGACCCGCGGATTCGCATCTTTCGGCTCCGAAACGACTTTCGACCGCCGAGTCCCAACTCCGGGTGTGACGCTCTCGCCGGCCGTCGGCCCCGCTCTCCAGACGCTGCCCGTCCCCGAGACGGATCTCGCCGGGTTCGCCTGGCTCGTCGCCGCCGTCCTCGCGGGCTTTCTGATCCTCGCGCGGCTCTCGCAGGGCGTCGTCGACGGTGAGGGTGACGACGGGACGACCGGCGAGGCGGCCGGCGACGGCGCGAACCCAAAGCGGTCGCGGTCGACGGGGCGACCCGGATCCGACGGTCGCGACGCGAGCGCGGCCGAACGGGACGCGAGCGCGGCCGACCGAACGACGACAGGCGACGGCGACCACGACGAGGACGCGCCGGGGTCGTCGCCGGTCGCGCACCCGCTGGCGCCCGACGGGGCGCTGGGGCCGACGGAGGACGACGATCGACTCCGAACCGTCGACGACGGCGCGGCGGATCGCCCGGTCGAGCCCGCCGTCGCGCGCAACGCCCGCGAGGACCCGGCGATGTCGCCGGGCCTGCTCCTGCTGAACGTGGCGCTCACGCAGGGGCTGTTCGGCGCGATCCTCGCGGGCGGCGCCTGGTACTTCGGCGTCCCGCTCGACGTGCTCGGGGTCAGCGGCGACGCCCTCTCGACGGGGCTGCCGGCGCTTCTGGTCGGTGTCGTCTTCGGGGTCGTCCTCTGGGTCGGTAACGAACTCGCCTCGGGGCTGGCGGCGTCGTCGGGCGCCGACTACGACGAGGGGCTGCGCGAGTTGCTCGCGCCGGAGGGGGTCCGCGGCTGGGGGCTGCTCCTGGGAGCGACGCTGCCGACCATCGCGGTCGTCGAGGAGTTCGTCTTTCGCGCGGCGGTCGTCGGCGCGGTGACGCCGGTGGCCGGTACCTCACCCTGGGTCCTCGCCGTCGTCTCGTCGGTCGCGTTCGCGCTCGGCCACGGCGCCCAGGGTCGCGTGGGCGTCCTCGTCACTGGCGGCCTCGGATTCGCGCTCGCGGCCGGGTTCGTCCTGACCGAGAGCCTCCTCGTGGTGGTCGTCGCCCACTACCTCGTCAACGCGCTGGAGTTCCTCGCCCACGAGGGGTTCGGGCTGCCCGACCCGGTGTGGTCCTGAGGGGAGCGGTGGTGTTTTCTGACAGCCGTCCGACCGGTCGCGCATGAACGTCGACGACGCGCTCGTCCGCCGCGCGATTGTCGCGTGGTGGGCACTGCTCGCGGTCGGCTGGCTGGCGCTGGCGGTGACCGACGCGACCGGCGCGCTCGCGTTCGACCTGGAGGATCTCGCGCTGGGGCTCGCGGTCGTCGTCGGTGGCGCCGGCGTGGTCGTCCTCGCGGGCACGGACGAACAGGCGCGCCGGCTCGCCGGGGCACTGCTCGTCGTCGGGGGGACCGCGCTCGTCGTGACGACGGTCGGCGTGACGGGCCTGCCGGTCGCCTCGGGGACGCTCTCGCTGGTGGCGGATCTCACGATCCTCGGTGCGATGTTGCTGGTCCTCTCGAACCGGCTCGGCGGGGCGGACGACTCGTCCGTCTGAGGGTCAGAGCCCTTCGAGCGAGCGCAGTCGCTGCTCGACCTCCGCGGGGGCGGCGCTGGGGCCGTCGCGGACGCGGTGGTCCGGGATGAGCAGCGGTGCGGGGTTGTCAGCGAGCGCCGACCGGGCGGTCCGCACGTCCTCCTCGTCGTCGGGGTCGCCGTCGGGCGTCATCCGGACGAGTTGAGCGACGCCGACCTGCTCGCCGTACGGGATCTCCCGGACCGCCTCCAGTACCGCGCGGCGGTCGGTCGGGACCGTCAGCGCGACGGTCACGTCGGCGAAGTCGTCTTCGCCGCCGGTGAGGTACTCCTCGATCCGGTCGAGCAGTTGGTGGTCCGATACCGCCTCGTCGTCGGGCGTGCTCGGAAACGACAGCGAGAGCACCCGCCCCTGGGCCTCCCCGAACTGGACGTGCCGGTCGAGATACGACGACTCCCGCGCGTAGATCCCCGCCTCCTCGTTCATACCTCCCTCTCCGTCCGGTCGGAACTTGAAGATTTGTTCCGCGCGCGGCGGCCATCGCTGTCCGGGCGGTCCCGCGGGCGTCGCTCGGACGGTCCCGAGTCGACGCTACCCGGGGAGGTCCGCGTCGGCGTCGACAGTGTGGTCGGGTTCCGGGGGGAGCTCCCAGTCGGTCGTCAGTTCGAGTAACTGGACGAGCATGTTGGCGGTGGCGCCCCAGACGGTGAACCCGTCGACGCGGAAGAAGTGCAGTCGGATCTCGCCGTAGTGGGGGTGGTCGCGGCGCTCGCTCTCGTAGTTGTCCGGGTCGATCAGGCCGGCGACGGGGAGGACGGCCACCTCGGCGACCTCCTCGTCGCCGGGCAGGTACTCCCGGTCGGCGACGCGGGCGACGAACGGGCGGACGAGGTAGTCGGTGATCGTCCGGATGTCGTCGAGCCGGCCGACGACCTCGGCCTCCTCGGGACGGAGACCGACCTCTTCCCCGGCCTCGCGGAGCGCGGTCGCGAGCAAGTCGTCGTCCTCGGGCTCGCGGCCGCCCCCCGGGAAACTCATCTGGCCGGGGTGGTCCGAGAGGTGGTCGGCGCGCTTGGTGAACAGGACGTGGTCGGCGCCGTCGCGGGTGAGGACCGGCGCCAGGACCGCCGCCTCGCGCTCCTCGCCGGTGAGGCGGTCGCTCCCGTCGGCTCGCGACCCCTCGGCCGGCAGGCCGACCGGGTCGCGCTCTCGCACCCGCGACAGGTCCATACGCGGAGCAACGGGGCGGGTGGTCTTAACTGGCGGGTTACCCTCGAAGGAACGGTCGCGGGTCGTCGGCCGAGGGGCGCAGGGTTCGGGCGCTGGAACGGGAGGGGGCTCGGACGCCGGAGCGCTGGCCGGGGACTCACACGTCGTCGAGTCGCTCGCGCAGTTGGGCGGTGTCGACGGCGGCCCACGTCTCCAAGTCGTAACAGACCTCGACGAGTTCGTCGGCGCGGTCGGCGTCCCCTGCCTTGGCGATCTCGACCGCCTGGGCGTCGAGCCGGTCCCGGGCGGCGGCCGCGGCGGTCTCGCGGTCGACCGACCGGGTCTCGACGTCCATGATGTGCGGGAGGTCCTCGGCGTGGTCGGGCAGCGTCGGGAAGGCCGTCGGCCCGGCGACGAGCAGGGTCGTCTCCTCGCGCTCGACGGGCACGAGGTGGTAGCTCTCGACGGCCGCCTCGACGGCCGCGGCGACGGCGTCGGCGTCGGGCTCCTCGCCGCGCTTGTACGCCAGCTCTTCGAGCGCGCGGTGGAGTTCCTCCCGAGTCAGTCCCCCGAAGAGGTCGACCACACCGGCGAGTTCGTCGGCGACGAGACTCATACCCGGGGCCACGACGCCGGCCCATTTCAGCGTTCGCTTCCCACTTTTTCCGGCGGAGAGCTCCTCGCGGCCCTGCGGGCCGCTGCGGGGGTCCTCCGTCTGCGCACGGCGCTTTGCGAGTGTATCGGTTGTTTCTGTTGGACAGGTTGTGAAAGCAAGTCGACCGACAGCGACCGCACTCGACGGTGAGCGATGAAAGCCCTCGCCGCGCTCGCGGTCGCTGAGGCGGGATATCCGCGCTCTCCGCACCGCCCGCGCGGATAGTCGCCCGCTCAGGCGACTATCGACGCGAGCGCGCCTCGCCCTTTCAGTCCGCCAGGACAGCAACCGCCCCGCACAGCACCGCAGACGGCCACGAGCCTCCCCAGCCGATTCGCTCGCCTTCGGCTCTCTCATCCCTCGCGCGACTGTTTCGAGCGGCCCGCCAGGAGGCGGGCACGCTCACGGCAGAGCCGTTCGCATCGAGGCGCTGCGCGCCTCGCACCGCTCGACAGCACGCGCCAACCGCACTGCCACCTACACCACTTGTTGTTAGCATCCGGCGCGTAGCGCCAGTTCACCGGACGCGAGGGAGCGAAGCGACCGAGTCGTCCGGCCTTTTTCACCCATGTTTTTGGCGGGTGGGCTCCCGCAGCGAGCGAAGCGACGGGGAAACCCGCCCGCCAAAAACATGGCTTCAGTAGGTCTTCGCCCAGTAGGCGGTCTCCTCGGCCTCGTCGCCGCAGATGGCGCAGTCGTCGTGGAGGGGCTCCTCGTCGCGGTCGAGGGGGACCATGACGATCTCGGCGGCGAGCGCGTCCTTGATGGGGTCCTCGCAGTCTTCGTCGCCGCACCAGCCGGTCTTGACGTAGCCGCCGTGCTGGCCGATCGTACCGAGGATCTCCTCGCGGGAGTCGGCCTCGCGGATCTCGCCTTCCAGCGTCTCCTCGGCGCTGGCGTACAGTTTGGCGTAGACGGTGTCGAGGTGGTCCTCGACGGTGGCGGCGATGTCGTCGCGGCTCTCGACGCTGTTCTCGCCGTCGGGGCGGTGGACGAGGGTCAGCTCGTCGTCCTCGACTTCGTTGGGGCCGACCTCGATGCGGAGGGGGACCCCTTTCAGCTCCCACTCGTTGTACTTGAAGCCGGGGTTGCGGTTGTCGCGGTCGTCGAGGTTCACGCGGACGCCCGCTTCTTCGAGTTCCGCGGCGGCGTCGGCGGCGTACTCGACGACCTCTTCTTTGTTGTCCTCCTGCCAGATGGGGACGATGACGACCTGCGTGGGGGCGAGCGTGGGCGGGAGCACGAGCCCCTGGTCGTCGGAGTGCAGCATGATGAGCGCGCCCATCGAGCGCCAGGAGAGGCCCCAGGAGGTCGTGTGGGCGGTCTGGTCCTCCTCGTCCTCGTCGGCGTAGGTGATGTCGAACGCCTCGGCGAAGCTCGTGCCGAGGTAGTGGGAGGTAGCGGCCTGGACGCTCTTGCCGTCGGGCATGAGCGTCTCGATGGTCGTCGTCGTGTGAGCGCCGGGGAACTTGTCGTGTTCGGGCTTGCGGCCCTTCAGCGCGGGCATGGCCATCACGTCCTCGTAGAGGCGCTCGTACTGGTCGAGACGGGTCATCGTCTCGTCCCACGCGCCGTCCTCGTCGGCGTGGGCGGTGTGGCCCTCCTGCCAGAGGAACTCCTTGGTGCGGAAGAACGGCTTCGTCTCCGTCGCTTCCCAGCGCACCACGGAACACCACTGGTTGAGCCGCATGGGCAGGTCCCGATGCGAGCGCACCCAGTCGGCGATGAAGGGGGTGATGATGGACTCGCTGGTCGGGCGGACCGCCAGTCGCTCTTCGAGTTCGTCGTGGCCGCCGTGGGTCACCCACGCGACCTCGGGGTCGAAGCCTTCGACGATGTCCTTCTCCCGTTCGAGGTAGCTCTCGGGGATGAACATCGGGAAGTAGGCGTTGTCGACGCCGGTGTCCTTGAACCAGCCGTCGAGGTGGTCCTGGATGCGCTCCCAGACGGCGTACCCGCGGGGGCGGGTGACGATGAACCCGCCCATGGGCGCGTAGTCGGCCAGCTCCGCCTTCTGCACGACTTCGGCGTACCACTCGCCCGTCGAATGCTCCTTGCTCTCGGTGATACCGAGTTCCTGCTCGCCACTCATTATCGAATCCTCGCCGACTGCGTTCTTGAACCTGACGAAGCCACCGGTCGCGTTCGCACGCCGCCGGCGCCACCGACGGGTGCGACGAACAGCGATCGGACCCGTCGCCGCGCGGTCAGATCCGTTGGTGGACGGCCGTCTGTGGCGCCGACCGATCAGACCTGTCGTCTCAGGATCCGACCGGAGACGGTCGAGGAGCCGGACGTTCGTCCGGTGTGGTGCGCGATACCACACAATAATTAAGTATAAACCGCGCTTTCGTCCACGTATGTCCTCCGCCAGCCCGGCGCGGACGGCGTCCGCTTCGCTACGTGACCGACGCGACGCGATAGCGCGGCGTTTCCCGACACCGCTGGCGGAGCCTTTCGCGACAACGTAATTCGATCCGGCGGCGCGCCGACCGACGCGCCCCGCTATCCACCACAGCGACTCGACAGCACGCACTGCGGACCACGAGCGGACCACCACACTATGAGCACGATACGAGACACGGATCTGATACGGACGAACGACTACGCCGAAGACAGCGGCGAGGTACGGGTCCTCGACCCCGAGGGCCGCCTGCTCCCCGGGGCGACAGAGCCCGACCTCTCGGACGAGGCGCTGGTGACGATGTACGAGGCGATGGTGACGGCCCGCCGGTTCGACGAGCGGGCGGTCAGCTGGCAGCGCCAGGGTCGGCTGGCCACCTACGCGCCGATGAGCGGGCAGGAGGCCGGCCAGGTCGCGAGCACGCTCGCGCTGGCCGACGACGACTGGGTGTTCCCCACCTACCGCGAGCACGCGGTGCGGCTCGTGGCGGGGTTCGACCTCCCGGAGATCCTCCGCGGGCTGATGGGCGCGGAGTTGCCCGTCGGCTCGGCGGGCGGGCCGACCGTCGCGCCCGAGGCGATCCCGATCGCGACCCAGATTCCGCACGCGACCGGCGCGGCGATGGCCGCACGCCACAGGGGCGACGAGTCGGTCGCGCTCTCGCACTTCGGCGACGGCGCGACGAGCGAGGGCGACTTCCACGAGGCGCTCAACTTCGCGGGCGTGTTCGACGCGCCCGCGGTGTACCTCTGTCACAACAACCAGTGGGCCATCTCCGTGCCGCGGGCGCGCCAGACGGCCAGCGCCACCCTCGCACAGAAGGCCGACGCCTACGGCTTCGAGGGGATCCGCGTCGACGGGATGGACCCGCTCGCCGTCTACTCCGTCGTCCGCTACGCCCGCGAGAAGGCGCTCGACCCGGACGCCGAGGACCTGCGCCCGACGCTGATCGAGTCCGTCGAGTACCGCTACGGCGCCCACACCACCGCCGACGACCCCGACGTGTACCGCGACGAGGAAGAGGTCGACTACTGGCGCGAGCGGGACCCCATCGACCGCCTGGAGACGTTCCTCGTCGAGACCGGACGGCTCGACGAGGGGGCGGTCGAGGCCATCGGGACCCGGGTCGACGAGCGGGTGGCCGAGGCCATCGAAGCGGCGGAGGCCGAGGCCGCGCCCGACCCGGACGACCTGTTCGAGGACGTGTACGACGAGGTGCCCGAGCACCTCGCGGACCAGCGCGAGGAGTTGCGACGGCTCCGCGAGCGCCACGGCGACGCGCTCCTGCGGGACTGAGCCGGCTCCGAGCGCGATACGACTCTCCGTTGAGGGCAACACTCTTGTTGGACGGTGGACCATTCGGGGTGTATGTCGCCGCGCCGCAGGCTCGCGGTCGCGTGTCTGCTCGTCGCCGCCCTCGCGCTGTTGGCGGGGTGTAGCGGTCCGGCCCCCGAACAGGAGGTGATCTGTCACGGCTGTGTCGACGCCGTCGAGAACGTCACCGGCGGGTCTGGGACTGCAACCGTCGAGGAGAGCGTCACGCACGTCCGCCTGCAAGAGAGCGGCGACGCCCGCTTCGTCGCTCGACTGGAGGTCGGCGACGACGGTGAAACCGACGCCACGACCGCCGACCGGGTCGTGGAACGCATCGAAGCGCTTGAACGGACCAGCTACGATACCAGACCGGCGTTCGAGCGGCGCGACCTCGACGCGCGAGTCACCGGTGACGAGGTCCTCGTCACCTACAGCGTCGGGGGGATGACCGAACGGCGCTTCGGCGTCACGGTCACGGACCGGTTCTACCGGGCGGACGGTCGGGGGCGGTCGGACGAGGTCGACCACGGGCCGTTCCAGATCGGGACCGACCGGCTCGTCGTCGACGGCCCCGACGGGACGTCGCCGCTCGTCGGCGTCCCGGGCGCGACGGTGAAGGACGACCGCGTCGTCTGGACCGGCAACGAGGTGTCGACGCGTTCGTATCTCGTCTTCGGGGACAGCGGTGGCGAGGTCCGCGGTCGGACGGCCGTCGCCGCGAACGTCATCGAATGGGCGGGGCCGCAGGCGCTCCTCGCGTCGGCGCTCCCGGTCGCGGTGCTCGGGGCGCTGGCTATCGGATTCGCGTACAGATACCCGCGACGGGTCGCAGACGGCTGGAACCCTCGTGACGACAGCCTGTTCAAAGCTCTCGCGCTGGGGCCGTTCGCCGTGCCGGTCGGCATCGCGGCGCTGTGGCAGTTGCCCGTCCCGACAGTCGACACCGCAGTCCTACTGGCGGTCGTCACCGGGGTCGTGCTGACGGCACGAGCGGTGCGGTCAGACGACGGAGACGACGTCGAGGACGACAGCGACGCGGCACCGGCGAGGGAGTCGACCGCAGACTCCCGACCGCCCGCTCCGAGACGACCGATCGGCCAGCGCCTCGCGGAGGGCGAGTTCGGAGGCCGAGGGGTCGTCTACGCCGTGGTGCTGTCGGCGACGGCCGTCGCCGCAGTCACGGCGGCCGTCGCCGCGGACTTCGAGGGGGACTACCTCGGGTTCGTCTGGCTCGCGGCCGCGGCCCTTCCGTTGTTCGCGTTCACGGCCCTCGGCTATCTCGTGACAGACCGGGAGCGAACGCCCCACAGAGTGGTCGCCGTCGCGGCCGCGGCGACCGCGCCGTGGCTGGTGATGTTCACGGCGATAGTCAACGGGGACGAGGTCATCAGCGACCTCCTCGGGATGATACTCGTTCCGCTGGGCCAACTGGCCGGCGGCGTCCTGCTGTTCTACGCCGCGCTGTGGCTGACGACGCGGTACCGGTCGACGGGAACCGACGCGTGACGGGTCGAGGATCCGCCGCTCACTCGACCGCGAACGGACTCGCGCGCTCGCGCCACTCCCACCCCGGGAGGCGGGTCTGGAAGCCCGCCGCGAGCGCGGCGTCCAGATCGTCGAGCCCCGCGGGGTCGCCGTCGTCGACGCCCGCCGACCCGTCCGCCTCCTCGATCGCCACGTCGGCGTAGTGGAACGTGGCCTCGCCGAGCAGGCGCAGGGGTTGGGTCCCCGCGAGCGTCCCGGCGAGTTCCCGGCCGAGCAGTTCGTCAACGACGAACCCCGGGTAGTCGCTGGCCACGTCGAGTTCGCGGAGGATCGCGACCAGCGCGGCGACGTTGACGGCGCGGTCACCGTCGGCGAACACCGCGTCGACCGCGCGGCGATACTGTTCGGCGGACACCTCGTCGACCCCGGTGTCGAATCGGTCGCCCAGGTCGGCCCGGGTCTCGTTTATCAGCGCGACGACGACGGGCGCCCGTTCGCGGACCCACTCGCGTTCCTCGGCGACGACCGCTGGCGTGACTCGCATACCGACCACTCACGTCGGACCGCCTACTGTTTTGCGAAGGCTTTTATAACGCCGGGAGGTTAGGAGCAAGTAAGCCGGTTTTCCGGACACTTCCGTCTAGGGTCCGGAGTGGATTCCGCCAGTAGGAAAACCGACCTATGAATATTGCTTCCAGACTCCGGCAGGCACGCCGCGACGTGCGGGACGGCGAGCGGACAGACGTTCCCGGCATCCGGCGACCGGCCGGCCCGACCCTGTTTTCGCAGCTATGAGTCAAGTAGACAAGCAACTCGACGATATCAGAGCAGAGATCGAACAGGAAGTTCCGAACGAGATCTCCATCACGGAGGTCGCCTACGAGGGGCCCGAACTGGTCGTGTACACCCGCGACCCGAAGACCTTCGCGAGCAACGGCGACCTGATCCGCAAGCTCGCCTCGAAGCTCCGCAAGCGCATCACCGTCCGGCCCGACCCCTCCGAGCTCTCCGAACCCAGCGACGCGAAGGCGACCATCGAGAGCATCATCCCCGAGGACGCCGGCGTCACCGACCTCGATTTCCACCACGACACCGGCGAGGTCGTCGTCGAAGCGCAGAAACCCGGCATGGTCATCGGCCGCCACGGCTCGACGCTCCGGGAGATCACCCAGGAGGTCGGCTGGACCCCCGAGGTCGTCCGCACGCCGCCCATCGAGTCCTCGACGGTCAAGAACGTCCGCAACTTCCTCAAGCAGGAGCGCGACGAACGCCGCGACATCCTCGAACGGATCGGCCGCCAGATCCACCGCGAGGAGATGTCCGACGACGAGTGGGTCCGCATCACCACGCTCGGTTGCTGCCGCGAGGTCGGCCGCGCCGCCTTCATCCTCTCGACGCCGGAGACGCGCGTCCTGATCGACTGCGGCGACAAGCCCGGCGCCGAGGACGAGGTCCCCTACCTCCAGGTGCCCGAGGCGCTGGGCTCGGGCCCGAGTTCGCTCGACGCGGTCGTACTCACCCACGCCCACCTCGACCACTCGGCGCTCATCCCCCTCCTCTTCAAGTACGGCTACGACGGCCCCATCTACTGCACGGAGCCGACGCGGGACCTGATGGGCCTGCTCACGCTGGACTACCTCGACGTGGCCTCGAAGGAGGGGCGTACGCCGCCCTACGAGTCCGAGATGGTCCGCGAGGCGATCAAACACACCATCCCCCTGGAGTACGGCGACGTGACCGACATCGCGCCGGACATCAAGCTCACGCTGCACAACTCCGGGCACATCCTCGGGTCGGCGATCTCCCACTTCCACATCGGCGACGGCCTCTACAACGTCGCCTTCTCCGGGGACATCCACTACGACGACACGCGCCTGTTCAACGGCGCCGTCAACGAGTTCCCCCGCGTCGAGACGCTCGTCCTCGAATCGACCTACGGCGGCCGCAACGACTACCAGACCGACCAGGCCGACTCCGAGCGCAAGCTCAAGGAGGTCATCCGGAACACCGTCGAGCGCGACGGCAAGGTGCTCATCCCCGCCTTCGCCGTCGGGCGCTCCCAGGAGATCATGCTCGTCCTCGAGGAGGCGATGCGGGAGGGCGACATCCCCGAGGTGCCGGTCCACCTCGACGGGATGATCTGGGAGGCGACGGCCATCCACACCACCTACCCCGAGTACCTCCGTGACGACCTGCGCGACCGGATCTTCCACGAGGACCAGAACCCGTTCCTCGCCGACCAGTTCAACCACATCGACGGCGGCGAGGAGGAGCGCCAGGAGGTCGCCGACGGCGGTCCCTGCATCGTCCTCTCGACCTCCGGGATGGTCGAGGGCGGCCCCATCATGTCCTGGCTCCGCCACGTCGGCGGCCAGGACGAGGGCACCATGATCTTCGTCGGCTACCAGGCCCAGGGGACGCTCGGCCGCCGCATTCAAAATGGCTGGGACGAGATCCCCATCAACGACGGCGGCGGCCGCGCCGACACCCTCTCGCTGAACATGGACGTCGAGACGGTCGACGGCTTCTCCGGCCACGCCGACCGCCAGGGCCTGGAGAACTTCGTCCGCACGATGAACCCCCGCCCCGAGAAGGTGCTCTGCGTCCACGGCGACGAGTCCTCCACCCAGGACCTATCGTCGGCGCTGTACCACGAGTTCAATATGCGCACCTTCGCGCCGAAGAACCTCGAGACGTTCCGGTTCGTCTGAGGCCGCCGGCCCGGTGACCGCCCACCGCCGCCACCGCGCCGGTCGACCGCGGGCGCCGCACCCGCCGAACCGAACCGCATTTTGCGTTGCCGCGTCCACCCGTCCACCGTGAGCGCACGCCTCGACCGCCTCGACCCCAGATATCGGCTCGCCGCCGGCGCCGTCGTCGCCCTCGTCGCGACCGCGGGGAGCCTCTACTTCTCCGAGGGCATGGGACTGGTCCCCTGCGAGCTGTGCTGGTTCCAGCGGGTCCTGATGTACCCGCTGGTCGTCGTCTTCGGCGTCGCGCTGGTCGAGCGCCGTCCCGGCGTCTACCGCACCGTCCTCCCGCTGTCGACGCTCGGGGCGGTCGTGGCGGCGTACCACTCCTGGCTGCAGATCTCGGCAGGCGGTCGCTGCGGGCTCGGCGGCGGCTGTGCGGCGGTGCAACTGCGCGTCGTCGGGCTGACCATCCCGAACCTCTCGCTGGTCGCGTTCGCCCTGATCACGGCGACGGCCGCCGCGCTGTTCGTCGGAGAGCGGTGACGGCGTGAGAGGTGCGTGGTCGAATCGACGGCGTGAGAGGTGCGCGGTCGGCTCGACGGCGTAACGAGCCTCGCGGAGTCAGCTCGGGTCCTCGTAGCCGAGCTGCTCGTCGAACTCCGATTCGAGCTCGTCGAGTTCGGCCTCCAGTTCGTCGATGCGGTTCTGGAGGCGGCGGAACTCGACGCTGTCTTCGAGCGCAGAGGGGTGTTTCTCGACTTCGAGGACGTTGCGTTTGACCCGGAGCGTGCTGAGTTCGCGCTGGGCCTCGTCGTACTCGTCGAGCAGTTCGAGGCGCTCGACGGTTTCGACGAGGTCGTCGCGGTCGACCGGCTTGACCAGGTAGTCGTCGCAGTCGATCGTGACGATGTCGAAGTCGGGGTCGACCGCCGTGACCAGGGCGATCTGACAGTCGACGTTTCGGCCGCGGATCTCCTCCAGCACTTCGTCGCCGGAGCGGTCGGGCATCCGGCGGTCGAGCAGGACGACGTCGACGTCGTCGTCGACGGCCGCCAGCGCGGCCTCGCCGCTGCCGACCGTCCGGACCGCGTAGCCGAGCGGTTCGAGGTACAGGGCGAACGACTCGCGGACCACCTCCTCGTCGTCGACGACGAGGATCGTGGTTCGGTCGTCGTCCGAGGACCCGTCGGATGACTCCGTCTCCCCTCTCTGCATCGGCCAGACGTAGGACGTTCCGATAGAAAAACCCACCCGTCTCGGAACGGCAGTCAACGGACCGACAGTTGTCGCGGCCCGGCCGACAGTCGCCGGGCCGAGCCCGTGCCGCCCCTCGGCATCGCACGAGCGGTCGGGCCGGGGCGGAAGGGGCTTCCGGGACCCAAGCGGTTACCACCGCTCGCTCACACTGTCGCGTATGGAGTACGTCCGACTCGGCTCGACGGGACTGCAGGTATCGCCCATCTGCCTCGGCACCTGGCGGTTCGGCCTGGAACACGAGGACAGCGGCGTGATGGAGACCGACCGCGAGGAGGCACACGAACTGCTCGACGCGCTCGAGGAGCGCGGCGGCAACTTCATCGACACCGCCAACGGCTACGGCCAGGGCCGCTCCGAGAAGTGGATCGGCGAGTGGCTCGACGACCGCGACCGCGAGGACTACGTCATCGCCTCGAAGTGCTACTGGTCCGATGTCTCGCGATTCCAGGAGAACCTCTCGAAGAAGAACGTCAAGGCCGAAGTGGAAGGTTCGCTGGAGAAACTCGGCACCGACTACCTCGACCTGCTCTACCTCCACCGCTTCGACGACGACACGCCCATCGAGCGCACGCTCCGGGCGGTCGACGACCTCGTGAGCGAGGGCAAGGTCCACTACGTCGGCATCTCGACGTGTGACGCCTGGAAACTCACGAAGGGCCTGTGGAAAGCCGACGTGAACAACTACGAGGCCTTCAGCGTCACCCAGCCGCAGTACTCGGCGACGTACCGCGACCCCGTCTCGGAGTATCTGGACGTGTGCGCCGACCAGGATGTCGCGGTGTGTCCGTACTCGCCGCTGCACGGCGGCTTCCTCACCGGCAAGTACGAGCGCGTCGGCGACGGCGAGGTGAAGACGCCGGACGGATCGCGGGGCGACCTCGACGAGCACTTCACCGACTGGTACCTCGACGACCAGGCCTGGGACGTACTCGACGAGATCCGCGCCGTCGCCGACGAGGTCGACGCCACGCCCGCGCAGGTGTCGCTGCGCTGGCTGATGGACCACGAGCGGTTCACCTGCGTCCCGATCGTCGGCGCCCGGACCGTCGACCAGCTGGACGAGAACCTCGACGCGATCGAGGTCGAACTGTCCGACGAGCAGTGGGGCCGCATCGACGACGCGACCGAGGCCTGAGGCGGCGCTTCGGGCGCGAGCGGCGGCGTTCTGAGCGCGCCGCTCGGCGGCGTTAGGCATCCATTTCTCGCCGTCCGGCGGTGCATACTAACGGGACGGCACGTCCAACGGGCTGGCAGATGAGCATCGACCCAGCCGACGGGCCCGCCGCGGTCGTCGTTCCGGCGATCGCCGCACCGAGCAGCGTCGCCTGCGTGCGCTCGCTCGGGAAGCGCGGGATCCACACCGTCGTCGTCTCCGAAGACGAGGACGCCGCCGCCTTCCGGTCGCGCTACGCCGGCGAGACGGTCGTCGTCCCCGACCCACACGAGGATCTGGTCGCCTACAAGGACGCCCTCCTGTCGCTCGCGATGCGGCCGGACGTGCTGACGATACTGCCCGTCCGCGAGGAGGACGTGTACGTCCTCGCGCAGTACCGCGAGGCCTTCGAGCCCCACGTCGAGACCCTCTGGCCGACCGCCGAGGGCCTGCGTCGGGTCCAGGACCGCGTCGAGCTGTTCGACGCGGCCGAGCGGGCCGGCGTCGCCGTCCCCGACACCAGCCTGCTCGACGAGGTCGACGACTGGGACCGCGAGTGGATCGTCAAGGGCCGCTACACCCTGCTCGCCGACGCCTACGTCGACGACCTGCCGCCCGAGCGCTCCCGCGACCCGCCCTCGACGCAGTACCTCAACGGGAACAAACCTGACGTGGAGACGATCCGCAGCCAGAACGGCCACACCCCGATCGTCCAGGAGTTCCTCCCGGCGACCGACGAGTACGCCTTCTTCGCGCTGTACGACGAGGGCGAGCCGGTCAGGACCTTCCAGCACCGGCAGGTCCGCGCGTACAACTACGCCGGCGGCCCCAGCTCCTTCCGCGAGTCCGTCTCGATCCCCGAACTGGACGAGGCCGGCCGCGCGCTGCTGGACGAGCTGGAGTGGCATGGGCTGGCGATGGTGGAGTTCCTGCGCGACGACGAGACCGGCGAGTTCGAGCTGATGGAGATCAACCCGCGGCTGTGGTCGTCGCTCCCCTTCTCCGTCCGCGCGGGCGCGGACTTCCCCCACGACTACTGGCTGCTCGCCCGCGGCGAGCGCGACCGGATCGTCGACGACTACGAGGTCGGCACGGCCGGGCACCTGCTCCGCGGCGAGGTCTCCTATCTCCACAGCGTCCTGTTCGACGCGGAGGAACTGGTCGAGCGGCCGGTCCGCCGGGAGGCGTTCTCGGCGGTCGCCGAGTCGCTCCGGGAGCATCCCCGCTTCGACTACCTGCGGCTCGACGACCCGCGACCGTTCGTCCGGGACGCGCTGAACGCGCTCCGGTAGAATAGCGGCGTCGGTCGTGCGACCGGTGCGGTCAGTTACGCCGTTTCTCCTGGAACTCGGGTGTTGGAGCCGCTGGTTCGTCGGCCGCCTCGTAGGCGCTCCGCACGTCGTCGACGGTCGCGCAGTCGTGCTCGGCGGCGAACACGAGCAGGTCGACGAACGGGGCGCCGTACTCGGCGGCGAGCGCGCGCAGCTGGTCCGAAAAGCCCGAGTGGAAGTCGGCGAGACCGTAGAGCACGTCGTCGACGGCGACGCCCGAGGCGTCGGGGTAGACGCCCTCCAGCAGCCCCTCGATCTCCCGGAGTCGCCGCCAGTCGTCGCGGGACACGTCGTCGAGGTAGCGGCCGGCGAGCAGTTCGGTCTGGGTGTTGCCGGCGCTGCGGCCGAGCCCCTGGAGCGACGCGTCGACGTAGCTCGCCCCGCAGTCGATGGCGCGGCGGGCGTTGGCGAGCCCGAACCCGACGTTGTCGTGGCCGTGGTAGCCGACGGCCGCGTCGACCTCTGCCATCGCGGTCACGTACGCCTCCACGTCCGCGGGCGTGAACCCGCCGGCGGAGTCGACGACGTAGGCGGTGTCGGCGCCGAGTTCGACCCCGGTGCGGGCCGCGTCGGCCGCTTCGGTCGGGGAGACGAGGTACGTCTTCAGCAGGTTGAGACTGACCCGCACGTCGAGGTCCGTCAGTTCCCGGAGCAGCGGGCGGGCGGCGAGGGGGTCGTCGGCGTCGACGCCGACGCGGACGAGGTCGAACGCCGACTCGTAGGCGGCGATGAGATCGATCTCCGCGGGACCGGCGACGCCGGGGAGCAACAGCGTCGTCAGCCCGGTGTCGGAGACGGCCTCCGAGACGATGTGGAGGTGTTCGGCGTCGGGCGGGTGCGGTTCGGGAGTCGTCGTCCCGAACCCGGTCCCCGGCCCCACGTCGAGCAGGTCGACGAACGAGAGGTCGTCGATCCGGTCGGTCAGCGCGGCCAGCTTCGGGGGGTCGAACTGGAAGTCGCTGACGTAGGAGCCGTCGCGGACGACCTCCTCGACGACGGTGGTTCCACCGAGCGTCATCGTCTCTCCGTCGACCGTCCGCCGGAACGCGGGTCCGGGAGCCCCCGGAGCGACGGGACGGGGTAGTTCGCGAGCGACAGCCCGTGAGGGCACCGCGGTCGGTTACACGTTGGAACACTCATAGTAGTTGAAACGGCCGCCCCGACGGGCGGCGGTTCCCGAATACGTACCACTGAGGATCCGATTGTTATAGGCCGCTTTCAGGCGGTACACTGCGTTTACGGTGTGATATCGAGTCCGTTCGTGGCGTCGATCTGAACCGGGAGAAAGACGGGGTTCGGGACTCAGCGGAGGCGTTCGCGGACGGAGCCGTACAGCGGAGAGACGCGCTCGTAGACCGGATACGGGGTGTGTCGCGCCACGGTGCGGACCAGTCGGTCCCGCGCCGGCCGCCCGGCCATCGACTCGAAGTCGGCCCCGCGGAGCCACCGGACGAACGCGTCGGACCCGGCCATCGGCAGGTCGGCGTCCGCGGGCAACCGCTCCTGGAAGGTCTGCCAGTGGTAGGGGGCGTGCTGGTCGTTCAGCCACGCCCCGGCCTCGAAGCGCTCGACGGCGTGTTCGAACGACTCCCGGCCGACGTCGAAGCCGTGGTCGCTCGGGTCGAGACCGACCAGCGCGAGGCCCAGCGCCGTCCGGATGCACTTCTCGCAGCGCCCGCAGTTCTCGGCGGCCTCGGACGCCGAACAGGAGTACACCGGCAGGTCCGGGTCGTGCGTCCGGGCGTAGTCGGCCACGACCTCGATGCGCTCCTGGCGCTCCAGCTCGAACAGGTCGTGGACGCCCGTCGAGTCGGCCCAGGCGACTTCGTCGTCGATGTCGGGGTGAGTGCCCCACGGCATCGCCCGCCCGTCCCAGCCGTCGACGACCGGCGGCGGCTCCATCCCCTCCCAGACGGAGGCGGCGACGTAGAGCTCTCCCATCCCGTCGGCGACGGCCAGCGGCGCGCAGAGTCCGAGCAGCCCGAGGCCGCAGCCGACGGCGCTGTACCACGCCCCGTCGTGGTGGGTCTGGTACCGCGCGTCGAGCATCGCGGTGTCGAGGAACTCCAGCATGTTCGACCGGACGAACCGCGCGTCGACGCCGAACCGGTCGGCGAACGACTCCGTGCGGGCGCGCATCCGCCGCCAGCGCTCGGGTTCGTCGACGCCCACCACCCACCCCTGGATCGTGATCAGCGTCGGGTCCTCCCCGCGGTGGCGGACGTACGTCGCCAGCGAGTCCACCCCGCCCGTGAACAGCATGCCGGCGCCGTCGGCCGGTTCGGTCCCACTGACCGCTCCGGTCCCCGTGGGCGCTGCCTCGTCCTCGTCGGGCGCCGTCTCGCTCCGGCCGGACACCACGTCGTCCCACTCGGGCGCGCGCTCGGCTGTCACGCGGCCACCCTGCATGAACGGATACATCGCACAGAGGGCGTTGCCGACGGTTTCGAGGGAGTCGAGAAAGCGGCGGTCGGCGACGGGGACGCGCACGTCGGCGCCGGCGGCCCACGCGACCGGGCAGACCTGGGCCAGCACCGGGATCGTCAGGATCGACTCGGGCAGGTCGGAGACGTCGACGCCGTACTCGGCGTAGAAGGGCGATTCGTCGAAGAACGGTCGCAGATCGTCGCTGTAGGAGACGGTCGACTCGATGCGACAGCCGTCGGCGGTGACCGAGTCGACGGAGACGACCGGCGACTCGCCGTCGGGGGCGGAACCGGTCGCCCCGCCGGCGTCGCCGACCGCTGCGAGGATGGGGGATGCGGCAGTTCGGAACACGGGGCGGACCAGCGGCGCGGCGATGTAAAGTATGCGTTCGTTACGGCCGTTCTCGCGGACCGAAGCCGTCCCGACGAGCAGCGAGCGGGCCCGCGCTCGCTCTCAGGACCGCGGCGTCAGTTCGCGGACGG
The DNA here is from genome assembly GCF_013415905.1 of Halosimplex pelagicum. Taxonomy (GTDB): domain Archaea; phylum Halobacteriota; class Halobacteria; order Halobacteriales; family Haloarculaceae; genus Halosimplex; species Halosimplex pelagicum. Next base: position 2,770,507 of record NZ_CP058909.1, read on the forward strand.
TGTCGTAGGCGGGCGACAGCCGCGCGTACACCGGAGCGGGGACCGCGCGAGCGGCGGCCCGAACGACGCGGTCCGAGACCGGCGGCCCGGACCTGGCGGCCGCCGCGCGCAGGTCGGCCGTCCGGAGCCAGTCGGCGACGGCGTCGACGCCCGCCACCGGGTACGAGGCGTCGGGGTCGACCGACGCCTGCAGGTCGAGCCAGTAGGCGAGGACGTGGAAGTCGACCAGCCAGTTGCCGGCCTCGATCTCTCGGCGGGCGCGCCCGAAGGTCGCCGCGTCCACGTCGAAGCCGTGGTCGTTCGGGTCGGCCCCGGCGAGCGCGAGCCCCAGCGCCGTCCGCGCGCACTTCTCGCAGCGGTCGCAGTTGCTCCCGGTCGCCGAGACCTCGCAGGCCCGGATCGGCAGGTCGAGCGACCGCTCGCGGAGGAACTCGGCGACGGTCTCGACGCGCTCCTGGCGGGTGATCTCGAAGGCGTCGTGGGCGACTTCCGTCCCGGCCCAGGCGATCTCGTCGTCGATGGCCGGGTCCGAGCCCCAGGGGATCGCGCCGCCGTCCCAGCCCTCGAACCGCTCCGCCGTCGGGAACCCCTCCCAGTGGGTCGCGGCGAGGTACAGCCGGTCCATCCCCTCGGCGACGGCCAGCGGCGCGCACAGGCCGGTCAGCCCGAGCCCGCAGCCGACGGCGCTGTACCACGCCCCGTCGTGGCGGGGTTTGTAGTGGGCGTCGAGCATCGCGGTGTCGAGGAACTCCAGCATGTTCGAGCGGACGAACTGCGCGTCCACCCCGAAGCGGTCGGCGTAGCCGGCGATCCGCCGTCTGGTGTGGGCCCACCGCTCGTCGTCGTCGACGCCCACGAGCCACCCCCTGACGTTGATCAGCGTCGGGTCCTCCTCGCGGTGGCGGACGTACGTCGCCAGCGAGTCCACCCCGCCCGTGAACAGCATCCCGGTGCCGCCCGGGCCGCCGGTGCCGTCCGGACTGCCAGTGCCGTCCGCGCCGGCGGGGCCACCCGCGCCACCGGGGTCGCCCACGGCGGCGGGATCGTCCGCACCGTCTGTCCCGGACGGCGCCTGTTCGTTCCACTCGGGCGCGCGTTCGACGAGGACGCGCCCGCCCTCCATGAAGGGGTACATCTCGGAGAGGACGCGGCCGACGGTTTCGAGGGAGTCGAGGAAGCGGCGGTCGGCGGTCGAGACGCGCACGTCGGCGCCGGCGGCCCACGCGACCGGGCAGACGTGCGCCAGCACCGGGATCGTCAGGACCGATTCGGGCAGGTCGGAGACGTCGACGCCGTACTCCGCGTAGAAGGGCGATTCGTCGAAGAACGGTCGCAGGGCGTCGCTGTAGGAGACGGTCGCCTCGATGCGACGGCCGTCGGCGGTGACGGTATCGACCGAGACGACCGGGGAACGACCGCCGTCGGATCCGCTCGCGCCTCGACCGACCGCAGACAGAAGGGATTTGTCACTCGGGATCACGTACCAAACCACTCGCCTCATCGGATAAAGTATTTTTCAGCTATCCGGCGTACCGGACCGCCTATCGGACGTACCGCTCCGCCTACGCGCGGTTATCGAGTCGTAACCGAGAGTACCGAACGAGTTGGGGTGTGCCTACGCCGGGACCGGCGTCGCGCGCGGTCGCCGAACGGTCCGGTCGAACAGCACCGTCTCGTGTTCGGCGACGACCGCGTCCCAGTCGTGGGCCTCGGCGGTGGCGCGGCCCGCTCGCCCGAGCGCGGGGGCGTCGGCCTCGCCGTCGATCACGTCGTCGAGCGTGTCGACGAGTCCCTCGGCGGTCCCGTCGTACAGCAGGCCGTTCTCGCCCGGCTCGACCAGCCGGCGGTGGGCGGGGATGTCTGTCGCGACCACCGGGGTGCCCGAGGCCATGTACTCCAGGAGCTTCGCGGGGAAACTGATCCGGTAGGACTCGATGTCGGCCAGCGGGGAGACGGCGACGTCGGAGTCGGCGAGCACGTCGGGGATCTCCTCGTGGGGGACGATCCCGAGCCAGGTGACCCGGTCGTCGATCCCGAGGTCGCGGGCCCGCTCGCGCAGGGAGGCCATGTAGTCGTCGTCGCCGCCGCCGGCGACGCGGAACTCGACGTCGCGGTCGGTCGCCGCGACGGCGTCGAGGACGTGTTCGAGCCCCCGCGGCGGGCCGATCGAGCCGACGTAGGTGACCACCCACGTGTCGTCGGGCCCGCGGGCGGGCTCACGGGTCGCGTCGACGGCGAAGCGGTCGGTGTCGACGCCCATCCCGATGACGGTGGCCTCCGAGAGGTCGACCCCGTACTCCAGTTCGGTCGTCTCGCGGATCCCGTCGGTCAGGCAGACCACCTCCGTCGTCCGGTCGAGCAGCCGACCGACCGCCCAGGCGTACTTGGCCTTGACCGCGATCCGGGTCCGCTTGCGGAGCGGCAGTCGGCCGTGAGCGGCGTTCGAGAGGTCCCGTTTCTGACGGACGGGGACCGACTGGAGGCCGACGACGAACCGCGAGCCGCCGGCGCGGGCGGCCAGCCACCCCTGGATGATCGTCTGCTGGAAGGCGTAGACGGCGTCGAAGCGGTAGCGAGCGCCCAGCGCGACGGCGTACAGCGTCGACGCGACGAGGAAGAGCAGGCCCGAGACGATGGGAACCTCGCCGGTCGAGACCTCGTGGTGGACCACGTCGTCGGGGAACTCCCCGTCCTCGTCGCGGTCCGAGAAGCGCCGGCTGAGGACGTGGACGGTGTGGGACGCCGAGAGCGTCCGCGAGAGGTAGTGGGGAACGGTCGCGCTGTAGGGCGAGGATATCTCGCGGTGGTGGACGACCAACACGGAGTCGCGGTCGCCGCCCCCTCGTGACCGGCTCATGGCCGCGCCCCGGACGGTTCGCGAGGCGGTCGTGACGGGTCGCGGTACGGTCGAGGCGGTTCGCGGTACGGTCGACTGACCGACCGGCGGGCACCGCCGGCGGCCGCCGCGAGCGACGGGTGGGCGGCCGCGGACGACCGGCCGGCGGCGCCGCGAGTCGCGATACCTGTCATCGAGCGACCCGACCGAGCGACGCCCAATAAGTAAGAGCCGGATACCCGCCGGCACCGCCCGCCACTCGCCCGCGACCGCCGACCGGAGCGACCGGCGGTCGGCCTCCCAGGCCGCGACTGCGCCGCGAACGGCTCCGCCCGTGATGTGTTCACATGCGGAGATGCCCGTCGAGCGCGGCCGCGACGCTAGAGGCGGTATACCGCTCGGGACCGATCCGTCGACGCCGCGTAACCGTCCGTAGGCTGATAATAACATTCCCGACCGGTCCGGTGGGGTGGCGTATGAGCATCGGCATCTACGGCGTCGGATTCGTCGGCAAGGAGGTCGCGGAACTGGCCGTCGAGCGCGGGCGGTCGGTCGCCTGCGTCGACGTGGACCCCGAGGTCGTCGAGCGGATCGAGGCCGAGGAGTACCTGGCGGTCGACGACCACGACCGCGTCTCGGCGACCACGGACGGCGCGGCGGTCGCGGCCGAGGCCGACACCTGCCTCGTCACGGTTCCGACACCGGTCGACGGGGCCGAACGGGTCGACCTGGGCCCGCTCCGGGCGGCCAGCGAGACCATCGGCGAGGGGCTGCGGGGCCGCGACGCCGCCGAGCCCTGTCTCGTCGTCGTCGAGTCGACCATCCCGCCGGGGACCGCCCGCCGGGAGATCGCCGAGGTGTTCGACACCTACGGCCTGGAGCTGGGGACCGACTACTACCTCGCGGCCGTGCCCGAGCGGGTCGACCCCGGCAACGAGGCGTGGCCGCTCGAAGCCATCCCGCGGGTCGTCGGCGCGCTCTCCGAGCCGGGGCTGGAGCGGGCGACCGCGTTCTACGACCGCCTGCTCGACGCCGAGGTCCACCCGGTCGACAGCGTCGAGATCGCCGAGGTCTCGAAGATCGTCGAGAACGCCTTCCGCGACATCAACATCGCCTTCGCCAACGAGATCGCCGTCTCGCTGGACTCGCTGGACGTGGACGCCCGCTCGGCCATCGACGCGGCGAGCACGAAGCCGTTCGGCTTCATGGGCTTCGAACCGGGCGCCGGCGTCGGCGGCCACTGCATCCCCGTCGACCCCCACCTCCTCATCGGCGAGGCCGAGGACGCGGGGTTCACCCACGAGCTGCTGAGCGTCGCCCGGACCATCAACAACCAGATGCCCGAGTACGTGGCCGACATGACCGTCGACGCGCTCACGCGCGAGCGGGTCCTCCCGCAGGACGCCACGGCGCTGCTGCTCGGTCGCGCGTTCAAACCCGACCTCGCGGACGACCGCAACAGCCCCTACTTCCCGATCCGCGAGGGGCTGACCGACTACGACGTGACCGTCGAGACGTACGACCCCGTCCTCGCCGCGGAGTCGTCGGTCGATTCGCCGTACCAGCCGGTCGACGCGGTCGTCGTCGTCACCGACCACGAGGCGTTCGCGGACCTGGACCCCGAACGGTTCGCCGACCTGGGCGTCTCGACGGTCGTCGACGGCCGCGACGTGTTCGACGCCGAGGCCGTCGAGGCCGCTGGGCTCCGCTACGACGCCGTCGGGGAGGTCTGAGCCGATGCAGGTCTTCGTGACCATCCAGCACCCGGCCCACGTCCACTTCTTCCGCGAGGCCATCGGGGAGCTGGAGGCCGCGGGCCACGAGGTCTCCGTGTTCATGCGCGACGTGGAGATCGCCGCCGACCTGCTGGAGAGCTACGGCATCGACTACGAGGTGCTCGCGCCGACCAGCGACTCGCTGGCCTCGCTGGCGCGCTCGCAGGCGCGCTACGAGCTCGCCCTGCTCCGGCGGGCCAGGCGGGAGGACCCGGACGTGCTCACCGCGATCGCCGAGCCGGCGGTCGCGCACCTCTCGACGCTGCTGGACTGCCGGTCGGTCGTGTTCACCGACACCGAGCACGCGACGCTGGGCAACCGGCTCACCTTCCCGTTCGCCGACCGGGTCTGTACGCCCGACGCGTACATGGACGACTTGGGCGACAAGCAGGTCACCTACCCCGGGTTCCACGAGCTCGCCTACCTCCATCCCGACCGGTTCGAACCGGACCCCTCGGTCGTCGCCGAGGCCGGTATCGACCCCGACGAGCGGCTCGTCGTCCTGCGGCTGATCGCCTGGGAGGCGCTGCACGACGTGGGCGGCGGCGGCTTCGCCGACGCGCGCGAGGTCGTCGACGAACTCGAACGCCACGGCGCGCGAGTGGTGATCACCGCCGAGGCCGACCTCCCGCCGGATCTCGCCGACCGGCGGGCGACCGTCGCGCCGGAGGACATGCACCACCTGCTGGCCCACGCGGATCTGTTCGTCGGCGAGAGCGCGACGATGGCCGCCGAGTCGGCGGTGCTGGGCACGCCCGCGGTGTACGCCTCGACGCTCGAACTCGGCTACCTCGAGACCCTGGAGTCGGAGTACGGCCTCGTGGTCAACACGACCGGCGAGGACCGCCAGGCCGAGGCGCTCCACCGCGCCAGTTCGATCCTCGCGAGCCACGACGAGACCGACTGGGCGGGCCGGCGCGAGCGACTGCTGGACGACTGCGTCGACACGACCGACGTGATCCTGTCGCAGGTTGCCGACGGCCTCGCCCGGCGGCCGACCGCCGAGGTCGACGCTCCCCGGCCGGTCGCCGAGCGGCGATGACGACGGGACGCCGCTCCCGACGACCGGCGCCGATATCGGCGAGTAAACGGCTCCTACGGAGAGTACAGCCGACATAACAAATGCGTCGAAGGGCTACGAACAAGCAAATGGCGCCCGACCGGTTGTCACGACGGCGATTCCTCAAAGGGACAGTAGCGGCCGCGCTGGGAGTCGGCGCGGCGGGGTGCGGGTCGAACGAGAGCGAGCCGACCGACCGGGAGGACGCGGGCACGCTGATCGACCCGGACACGCCGACGGACACGCCGACCGCGACGGCCGAGCCGACGCCGACCGGCACGCCGACCGGCACCCCGATCCCGGAGGTCGTCGCCGAGTACGGCGACCAGTTCGACTCGATCGTCAACGTAGTCGACGCCGGCGCCGACCCCGAGGGCTCGGAACCGATCAACGACGTGCTCACCGACGCGATCGCCGAGGACACGCTCGTGTACTTCCCCGCCGGCCGCTACGCGCTCGACTACATGGAGATCGAGGACGTCTCCGGCTTCGGGCTCGTCTCGATCCCCCACGAGCGGACGCTGCTCGTCCCGAACGGGCCGGTCGAGGAGGTCGGCAACCACTTCATCGACTTCAGGGGCGTGGGGGACATCCTCCTCGACGGCCTGGAGTTCGACTTCACCGAGTCCGGCGTCGGCGGCGCCATCAGGACCATCTCCGAGGGCAACGTCGTCGCCCGGAACCTCCGGACCCACGGGAAGTTGCCCGACCGGAACAAGGAGCGCAAACACGTCGCCTACCGGTTCGAGGTGCAAAACCCCGAGGGCAAAGGACTCGTCGAGCGGGTCGTCGCCCGCGACGGCGGCCACGACGGCGGTAACGGCGTCGGCATCTACGTCGGCAAGGACCACGCGGGCTCGCTGACGTTCCGCGACTGCGAGATCGCGAACTTCCCGAACAACGGCCTGTACGCCTCGGCGCCGGGCCAGACCCTCGACGGCTACACCGGCAACAACGGCGACATCCACGTCCGGGGCGGCCGCTACGAGAACAACAACATCGCCAACGTCCGGATCGGCTCGACCGGCTCGACCGTCAAGGACGTGACGGTCGTCGTGGACAGGGTCCCGCCGAGCCCCTCGTCGAGCCACCTGAACGTCCGCGGGATCAGGCTCCGGGCCCGCAGCGACCAGCTGGTCGAGAACTGCGAGGTCCGGATCGGCCCGGACGCGGGCAAGGGGTTCGGCGCCATCTCCTACCACCCCGAACACGAGAGTTCGACGATTCGGGACACGACGATCAGGGTCGACCGCGACGACTTCAGCGCGATCGACGCGACCGACTCCAGCAACGGCGGGTCCGAGGCGCCGCTGAACTTCGAGAACGTGACCGTCACCGGGAGCGCCGGCGGCGGGGCGGCCGTCGACATCGCCGACCGCCCCGAGACGACGCTCCGGAACTGCCGGATCGAACAGTCCGGCGCCGACCGACGGGGGATCGTGTTCACCGACTCCGAGAACTGCGCCGTCATCGACTCGACGATCCGGGTGACCGGCCTCCCGATCGAGACCGAGAACGCCTCGGTCGACCGCCGGAACCTCTCCATCGAGAACCTGCGTCCCGGACAGGCCACCGTGACACCCGTCGCCGACGACGGGTGACGACACCTCGACGACCGACGCCACGCCGCCGGTGACCGTCGCGTCACCGCCGGCCGAGGGATCGTCGGTAGCCGGCCGGTAACTACCGCTTACTCGGTCGGTGGCGTCTCGAAACCAATCCTTACTGCCCGTCGCCGCCCCGTCGAGCCGGGGGAGACGGGCGCGTCGCGGCCCGACCCTGAGCCGCGCTCGGCGGCACGTATCCCTCGCGATCCGGTACGTACCCCGCAATCGATCGGCACGGAACCGAACGCAACGGCCGAAGATCCGGTCGTATCGGGTAGTTTACCCGCAGGTACCCTTTTCCCAGTAGATAGGGCTTAACCGCGATATGGTGAACGGTAACCAGAACGAACCGGATAGTACGAGTGAGCAAACTCGTCGCAATCGGCTACCACCGGGCGACGAGTTCGGACGGCGCTCCTTCCTGAAGCTCGGCGCCGGGGCCGCGGCCGCTGGCACCCTGTTCGCCGGCGGGGCCGCCGCCGCGCCGACGACGCGCCACCTCGAGATCGTCTCGACGGGCGAGACGACCGAGACGGGCGACCTCGCGGTCGACTACGAGTTCACGGCCACCGGCGAGATCGCTCCCGACACCGACAACGGCCGCAACTCCGCGGAGGGCAACGACTCGATCGTCCAGAACGACGACGGCACCTGGACCGCCACGGGCACGACCGGCAACGGCTTCGGCGACGCCTACGCCGTCACGGGCCGCGTCGTCGACTTCTCCGCGACGGGCGCGTACGATCTCTACCTCGACGGCGAGGCCGTCACCGTCGACGACCTCGTCACCGAGTACGAGCACACCATCGAGGTGCTGACGACCGAGGACCCCTCGGAGCTGGACTACACCTTCACGACCACCGGCGAGATCGAACCGAACTACGACAACGGTGACGACTCCGCCAGCGGCAACGATTCGGTCGCCCGGAACGACGACGGCACCTGGACCGCCGACGGCTACACCGGCAACGGCTACGGCGACGCCTACTACTTCGACGGCGACCTCACCGACTTCGGCCCCGTCGAGGAGTTCGTCGAGGTCCGCGTCGACGGCAGCGCCGTCGACCTGAGCCGGTTCGAACCCGAGCCCGAACCCGAGCCCGAGCGACACACGATCGAGGTGCTGACGACCGAGGACCCCTCGGAACTGGACTACACCTTCACGACTACCGGGGAGATCACCCCGAACTACGACGTCGAGGAGAACGCCGCCAGCGGCAATGACAGCGTCGCCCAGAACGACGACGGCACCTGGACCGCCGACGGCTACACCGGCAACGGCTACGGCGACACCTACTCCTTCGAAGGGGAGCTGACGGACTTCGGCCCCGTCGAGGAGTTCGCCGAGGTCCGGGTCGACGGTACCGCTATCGATCTGGCGCAGTTCCGTCCCGACGAACACACGATCGAGGTGCTGACGACCGAGAACCCCTCGGAACTGGACTACGCCTTCACGACCTCCGGGGAGATCACGCCGGTCACCGACGTCGAGGAGAACGCCGCCAGCGGCAACGACTCCGTGACGGAGACCGACGACGGCACCTGGCGCGCCGACGGCTACACCGGCAACGGCTACGGCGACACGTACCGGTTCCGCGGCGAGCTGCTGACGTTCGGGCCGGACGTCGACCACGCCGAGGTGCGGATCGACGGGAGCGTCGTCGACCTGAGCGGGTACGAGACCCCCCCGGATCCGGCCGTGGTCGTGGGCGGCGGCGACGGCTACTCGGGCACCGTGCCCGAATCCGAGGCCGACGTGGTCGTCTCTACCCGCGGCGAACTCGCCTCGGCGCTGAACGGCGCCGCCAGCGGCGACGTGGTGTACGTCGACCCCGATGCGAGCATCAACGTCCCGGACCGCGAGCTGACGATCCCCTCGGGCGTGACGCTCGCCTCCGACCGCGGCATCGACGGCTCCGACGGCGGGGAGATCCGCGCCGACGACGTCTACGGCGAGGGGCCGCTCCAGACCGAAGACGACGTGCGCGTCACGGGGCTGCGGATCACCGGCTCGATCGACGAGTACGTCGAGTTCAGTCGTCCGGTCCACAGCGGCCTCACCGTCAAGGGGGCCGGCTGCGAGATCGACAACGTCGAGATCTCCGGGTTCAGTTACGGCGGTGTCAAGCTCCAGGAACCCGCCTACGTCCACCACTCGTACATCCACACCAACGCGATGGACGGCCTCGGCTACGGGGTCGTCTGCAACCAGGAGGGCGGTGACACCCTGATCGAGTGCAACGAGTTCAACCTCAACCGCCACTCCGTCGCCAGCCGCGGCTACGCGGGCTACGAGGTCCGCTACAACCACTTCGGCGAGGACGCGATCGCCTATCAGGTCGGGACCCACCGGCCGGGCGGCACGACGCTCGAGATCCACCACAACACGTTCGTCCCGACCCTGCACCTCAACTCCGGGGAGGACCCCGAGTCGCACGTCAGCATCCGGGGCGTCCCGGACGACGCCGCCGACATCCACCACAACTGGTTCCACAACCCCGAGCGACCGGCGCCCGGGCGCGGCACGGAATCGATCATCCAGCCCCACGTCGAGGAGTTCACGAACCTCGACTACCGGAACAACCACTACGGGACCGACGAGCCGACCGACGACGACATCGGCTGTCCCTGACCGCCGGATTTTCCCTTAGTCTCGCGTGCGCGCGAGACTGGCCCCGTATCGCGCTGGTAATCGCACGTTTCTCCCGATGCATCGCGAACTCCGAGCGAGCCGGTCGCGGTGCGCGCTCCCCGCTCGCCGACCGTCTCGGGTAAGCCGCTCCTACGCAAAGACTCGGGAAGCCGCAACCAACTGTACGAATCCGGTACGGAAGCGGCGCGCAAGCGAGTGTGCCACGCACCGCTACTGCAGGTAGCCTTATCCCAGAAGCAGAGACTTACCGCGATATGGTGTTCGGAAACCAGAGCGAAACGACGGGTGACGAAACACGGGACGATCGTAACGCGGGCTTACCGGGCGGTTCGGGCGGGTTCGGGCGACGGTCGTTTCTGACGGCGGCTGCCGCGACGGCGGCGGCTCCGCTGGTCACGGGGAGCGGACAGGCCGCCCAGGCGTCGGGCGGTCGGCGCCGGATCGAGATCGACAGCACCGGTTCGAAGGCGGTGAACTACGAGTTCACCGCGACGGGCGCGGTCGAACCCGTCCGCGGCGACGCCGATGGCAACGACTCGATCACCGAGAACGGCGACGGCACCCGGACCGCGACCGGGTCGGTCGGCTCGTGGGGCCGCGATACCTACACGTTCGAGGGACGCATCACCGGCTTCTCGCCGACGAAGGGCGACTTCGAACTCCGCGTCGACGGGACGCGCGTCGACCCCTCGGCGGTCGCGAAGAAGAAGACGCTGAAGTCGCTGCCGGCGGCCAGCGGCGTGCTCGGCGGCGGGAAGGGCTACCCGGACGCGGTCCCGAAGTCGGCGGCCACCACGGTCGTCTCCGATATCGCAGGGCTCGAAACGGCGCTGAACGGGGCCTCCAGCGGCGACGTGGTCTACGTCGACCCGTCGGCGACGATCCAGGCCGGTAAGCGCGAGCTAACCGTTCCCTCGGGCGTGACGCTCGCCTCGAACCGCGGGGTCGGCGGCGCCAAGGGCGGGGAGATCCACGCCGGCGAGGTCCACGGCGAGGGCCCCATCCACACCGAGCACCAGGTTCGGATCACGGGCGTGCGGATCACCGCGCCGAACGACGAGTACACCGAGTACAGCCGCCCGGTCCACAGCGGCGTGGTCGTCGGGGGCAACGGCTGCGAGATCGACAACGTCGAGATCTCCGGGTTCACGTACTCGGGCGTGAAGTTGCTGCACTCGGCGCGGGTCCACCACTCGCACATCCACTCCAACCCGATGGACGGCCTCGGCTACGGGATCGTCTGCATCGGCGGCGGCAGCACCCTGATCGAGTACAACCGCTTCAACTACAACCGCCACTCCGTCGCGAACCAGGGCACCGCCGGCTACGAGGTCCGCTACAACCACTTCGGCGACAAGGCCGTCGCCTACCAGGTCGGCACCCATCGGCCGGGCGCGACCACGCTGAATATCCACCACAACACGTTCGTCCCGACCAAACACATCAACTCCGGGGAGGACCCCGAGTCGCACGTCAGCATCCGCGGCGTGCCCGACGACATCGCGGACATCCACCACAACTGGTTCCACAACCCGAAGAAGCCCGCACCGGGTCGGGGCACGGAGTCGATCATCCAGCCCCACTCGAACCAGTTCCGGAACGTGAACTTCGACACCAACCACTACGGCGCGAAGAAACCGTCCGACCCGACGATCGGCTGCCCGCGGTAACCGTTCGGAACACCGGGGTCACGCTGTCAGACACGCGGTCGCCGCCCTCTTCGGCCCTCCGCGGATTCTCCCCCTTCGCCGGGGATTCTTCGCCCTCCACCGGGACGGTCCGTTTCGACGCGATCCCGACCGGACGACCGCGGCGCCGCCCGCTACAGGTATCCCAGGTCTTCGAGCCGGCTGGTCATCCGCTGTTCGGCGCCCTCGGAGACCGAGGCCGTCTCGAGCTGGCGCTCGCGGGCGACGTGCTCGTCGACGATCCCGCGGAGCCGTTCGACCACCTCCGGGTTGTCGTCTGCGACGTTGTCCAGCTCCTTCGGGTCGGATTCGAGGTCGAACAGCTGGCACAGCTCGCGGTTGCGGCCCTGGACGTACTTCCAGCCGTCGTAGCGGACGCCGTCGAGCCACCGCTCGCGCTCGCCGGAGGCGCCCACGGCGCGGACGTGGGCCGGCCGGTGGTCGATCGACCCCGCGAGGAGGTCCTGACCGGTCACCTCGTCGGGCCGGTCGACGCCGGCCGCGTCGAGCAGCGTCGGGAAGATGTCGACCGACCGGACCTGGTCGGTCACGCGGCCCCCGCTCGGGACGCCCGGCCCGACGACGGCGAACGGGACCCTCGTGAGGAAGTCGTAGACGTGGTAGCCGTGGCCGATGCGGTGGAAGGCGTTGGGGAACTCGGTGGCGCTGGCCCGCCGCAGGGAGTTGTACCACTCCTCGGTCTCGATGCCCCGGGGCCGGAGGTACTGGTCGTACACGTCGCTGCGGACGTTGCGCGTGCGCTTGTCGGTGAACGGGATGGGGACCTGGTTGAAGCCGATGATCGACGCGCTGTGGCGCCAGGTGCCGTCGCGGAACGCCTCCCCGTGGTCGCCCGTGACCGCGACGATGGTCTCCGAGAGGTCGACGACCTCCAGCAGGCGCTGGAGCTTCTCGAAGACGCCGCGGACGGCCGCGTCGTAGTCGATCTCCTCGTCGTCGGCGTCCGGCGGGAGGTCCTTGTGGACGTGGGCCTCCCAGAGGTGGAGGTACCTGAACCACGGCCCCTCGGCCTCGTCGAGCTCCGCCCGGTACTCGTCGAACCAGTCGGTGTATACGGTGGTGTCGCGCTCGCGGTAGTCGTAGCGGTCGAAGCCGGCGTCGAGGTCGGTGTCCTCGGTGATCGGGCCGGTGACCGACGCCGAGGTGTCGTAGCCGGCGGCGGCGAACGCCTCGGCAAGTGTCGTCGCGTCGTCGGCCAGCGAGAAGTCCCGCAGCGAGAGGACGCCGTGGTCGGGCGGGTAGGTGCCGGTCATGTAGCTGGCGACGCAGGGCGTCGTCGACGACGCCGCGGCGACCATCGTGTCGAAGGCCGTTCCCTCGCGTTCGAGGAACTCGAAGAGGGGCTTGTCCGCCCCGTAGTCCCCGAACGCGAAGTCGCTCCGCAGCGCGTCGACACAGACGAACAGCACGTTGGGGCGCGCTCGATCCATACGCGGCCCGACCGGGCTCTCGCCATTAGCTATGATGGCCGTAACGCCCCGATACGGAGCGCTTACTCGCGAGTAACGGCCGTTTAACAAGGGGGAGCGCTCGCGGACGGGCGAGACGAATGACCTGTATCCGCGCGAGTCGGCCGGCGTCCTCCCGCCGGCTCGGTCCCGTCGGTCGGCCGTCCGGTGGGGACGGCCGACGCGCACGCGAGTTCGGTCGGAGAGCGTCGAGCGGACCCCCCGTCGCCGGTCGGACGGCGCCGAGGGGCGGCCACCGAGTGTACGGACCGGGCCGACGGCCCGGCGCGACGGCCGGATCGTAGCCCATGGACCTGCGAGACTCCATCCTGAAACTGTTCTCCGGCAGTATCGTCCTCGCGCTGGTCGAGTTCGCCGCGATCGCCTGGTTCACGCAGACGCTCGGCACCGGCCCAATGGGGTCGTTTTTCGTCTTCCAGGCGGTCGTCGGGATGCTCGGCATCCCGATCGACCTGGGCATCTCCAAGGCCGCGGAGAAGCAGCTCTCCTCGACGGGGGCGACCGGCGAGATCCTCGCGACCGGCGTCCTCACGAAAGCGCTGTTGATGCTGCCGTGGATCGGCGCGCTCGTCCTGTTGACCCCTCACGTCGAGTCGTACGTCGGCGTCGCCGGCGTCGTGCCGCTGGTCGTCCTCGGGCTGGTGGCGGCCCAGAGCCGCGGGCTGACCCTGCGGCTGCTCGCCGGGCAGATGCGCGTCGACAAGAACGCCGCGCTGAAAGTCCTCGGCAAGATCACCTGGGTGGCGGTCGGCGTCGCGCTCGTCGAGCAGGGGTGGGGCGCGAAGGGGCTCATCGTCGCCTACATCGCCGGGCGGTTCGCGACGGCGCTGGGCGCGCTCGTTCGGATGGACCTCTCGGTCGCGCTCCCGAGCATCTCGCGGGCGCGGAGCCTCGTCGACTTCGGCCGGTACGTCTTCATCGGGAACGTCGGCGGCTTCGTCTACCAGTGGATGGACGTGGCGATCCTCCGGCTGTTCGTCGGGGTCGACCTCGTCGGCGCCTACGAGATCGCCTGGCGCGTCGCCAGCGTCGCGATGATGCTCACCGAGGCGATCCGCACCTCCCTGTTCCCGCAGATCTCCCAGTGGCACGCCGAGGACCGCATCGACCGGATCGAGTCGGCCTTCGAGCAGTGGCTGCAGATCCCGCTGTACCTGACGATCCCGGCGTTCGCCGGCGCTGTCGTCCTCGGCCGGGAGATCCTGGGGACGCTGTTCGGCGCCGAGACCGTCGTCGCCTACCCGGTCCTGATCGTCTTCATGACCGAGAAGATCCTGCGGTCGGTCCAGCTCGTGTTGGGCCCGTCGCTGTTCGCGATGGACAAGCCCAGTCTGGGCTACCGGGGGAGCATGGCGGCCATCGTGACGAACCTCGTCCTCAACCTCGCGCTGGTGCCGCAGTTCGGCATCCTCGGTGCGGCCGTCGCGACGACGTGCTCGGCGGCGACCGCCGCGGTCGTCTCGGTCACCTACGTCACCCGCTTCGTCGACGTGGTCGTCCCGTGGGGGCGGATCGCCTGGAGCGTCGCGGCGGCGGCGATCATGGGACTCGCCGTCTACGCTCTCCAGCCGTACCTCCCGGCCGGCCCGCAGCGCGTCGCCGGAGGCGTCGCGGCGGGCGTCGCCGTCTACGCGCTCCTGTTGCTCGCCCACGAGGGGATCCGCCTGGAGATGCGCACCGCCATCGAAGACGTGACCGGGTCGTGGTCCTGACTGCGTCGTCGCCCGCTCCGCGAGATCGCCGGCGGCACCGGCGTTATACGCTCTATTCGGCCCCGTCGGTACGCCCGCGAACGCACGCGTGCGGCGTTAGTCCCGGTGATCGGGGGCGTAGTCGCATCATTACAATGGACGAACCGTGGAACGATAGGGGTGTGAACGGGCTCGACAGCACAGCACAGCCGAGGGGTTCGAACCAGCCGGCCGGCCGGGACGGCGCCGTCCGGTCGCCGGCCGCATCGGCGTCCGCGTCGCGGGGGTCGCGACGGACGGTGGTCCGATAGATGGTCCGAACGCTTCAGCTGGTCACGTCGCGCAGACCGTTTTTCGAACAGCAGGTCGAGGTACTGGAGCGAAACGGCGTCACCTGTACCGTCGTCCCGGTCCCCGGCGGGTCCCGCGAGCGGTCGCTGGCGGAGTACGCCCGCTTCTACGCCCGCGTGCTCAGGGCCGCCCGCGGCCCGGACATCGACCTGGTCCACGCCAACTACGGCCTGACCGCGCCGGCGGCGCTGGCTCAGCCGGTGCGGCCGGTCGTCCTCTCGCTGTGGGGGTCGGACCTGCTGGGCCGCTACGGGACCGTCAGCGAGCAGTGCGCCCGCTTCGCCGACGAAGTGGTCGTCATGTCCCCGGAGATGGCGGGCGCGCTGGACCGCGACTCGACGGTCGTCCCCCACGGGATCGACACCGACCGGTTCGCCCCCCAGCCCCGCGAGGAGGCCGTCGCCGCCGTCGGCTGGGACGGCGACGCCACGCACGTCCTCTTCCCGTACGACACCGGGCGAACCGAGAAGAACTACCCCCGCGCCGAGCGAGTCGTCGAGCGAGCGCGCGAGGCGGTCGAGGGACCGCTCGAACTCCACGCGGTCTCGGGCGTCCCCCACGAGGAGGTGCCGACGTACATGAACGCCGCCGACGCCATGCTGTTGACCTCCGACCGCGAGGGGTCGCCCAACGCCGTCAAGGAGGCCCTGTCGTGTAACCTGCCCGTCGTCGCGACGCCGGTCGGCGACGTGCCCGATCTGCTCGACGGCGTCGACTGCTCGGCCGTCGCAGACACCGACGCCGCGCTGGCCGAGGCGCTGGCCGAGGCGATCGCGCCGACGACCGAGCCGAACGGTCGCGAGCGAGCCCGCGAGTTCGGCCTCGAACGCATGGGCGAGGACCTGCTCTCCGTCTACGAGCGGGCCCTCGACGGGGAGGTGAGCGCCGCGTGAACCGGCACCCGACGACCTGGCTGTCGGACACCCGCTTCGACGTCGCGGTCGCCGCAGTCGGCCTCGTCCTCGCGGTGGGCATGCTTCCGATGGCCGTGCTGACCTCGTCGCTGTACGTCCGGACGGTGCCGGTCGTCGTCGGCGCGGCCTGCGGTCTCTACCTGTTCTCGGTGCGGCGGGAGGGCGCCGCCGAGCGGCGACAGCCGACGCTCGACGCCAGCGGCGTCGCTGCGGCCGAGTTGACCGGGATCGCGCTGATCGGGATCGCGACCTGGGCGGCGCTGGCCGGGACGCGAACGCTCGGGATCCTCCTCGCGAGCGGCGCCGTGGGCGCGTTCGTTCTGCTGCAGACCGTCTTCCTGAGCGAGGACGCGCTCGACCGGCGGCTCGTGCTCGCGCAGGTGCTGGCCCACGCGTTCGTCGTCAGGTTCACCGGCCTGTTCACGACGCCTGGCTTCGTCGGCGTCGACAGCTGGGAACACGTCACCCAGTACGCCGCGGCCGTCGGGGCCGCCGACTCGCTCGGGCCGCTGGCCGGTGCGAAGTACCTCTTCGCCCCGTTCCACCACCTGATCACGGTCGTCGGCTCGGACCTGCTCGGCGTCTCGTTGCGGCTCTCGCTGTATCTCGTCGTCGGGAGCACGGTCGCGCTCTCGGTGCTGCTCGTCTACGGGACCGCCCGTTACTTCGTCGACGCCCGCTGGGCGCTGTTCGCGACCGGCGCGTTCGCGATGACCGACCAGGCGATCCGCTGGGGCATGCACATCATCCCGACGAGCCTCGGGCTCGTCTTCTTCCTCGGGGTCGTCTTCGCGGTCGCGCGCCTGCTCCACGCCGAGACCGGCTACGCCGACTGGGCGCTCCTGGCCGGGTCGATCGTCGCGGTGACGCTCACCCACCAGGTGTCGGCGTTCGTCTCGCTGGTGTTCGTCGGGTCGGCCGTGGTCGCCCAGCTCGTCGTCGGCCACGTCGGCTGGGCGACCCCCGCCGGGCTCGCGGGCTCGATGAGCCTCGGCGCCGAGTCGGGCGACCCGATCACCGACGGCGCCTCGCGGACCTCGCCGGGGGTCGTCGGCCTCCACTGGGCGTTCGCCTTCCACCTCCTGTTCACGGGAGCGATCTGGGCGATCACGCCCTGGGGCGGCGAGCCGTTCCTCACGCGGATGGTCGGACTGCTCGCGCTGACGCTGCGGACCTCCGCCGGGTTCCTGAACCTCGCCGGGAGCGAGAGCGGCGGTGGCGCCGCCGCCGCGGCAGCGACCGTCGGCACCGACACGGCGTCGCCGCTGATGACCCGTCTTGCGACCTACGTCGACGCCGTCGGGTTCCTCGTGTTGCTGTTCGCGGCGGTCCTGGGCGGGCTCGCGCTGGTCCGACGCCACCGCTCGCCGCAGGCGTCGCACACGCTCGTCGTCGCCATCGGCGCGATGCTCTTTTTCTCGCTGGGCCTGCCGCTGTTCGGGATCCGCACGTTCCTCCCCGGCCGGTGGTTCGCGTTCGCCTACGCGCTGATGGCCGTCGTCGGCGCCGCCGGCCTGCGCTACCTCGGGACGCAGTTCTCGGCCCGCGCGGCGGCCGCCGTGCTGGTCGTGCTCATGCTGGTCTTCCCGTTCGCGATGGTCGCCGGCAAGAAGGCGACGCTCGACGACCCGACCTTCGACGAGCAGTGGTCCCAGTACGCCTACTCCGAGTCGGAGATCGCCGCCATGGGGACCATCGGGGAGACGACGCCCGCCAGCGTCGAGACGGTCTTCACCGACCACCCCTGGCGGACCGCGTTCAAGAGCAGCGGCGCGCACTTCAGCGACACAATCAACCTCACCCGCGTCGACGGGACGGACCCACCGTACGACCGGGTGGTCTACCGCGACTACCAGTCGACCGGCGCACCGATGTTCACCGCCGCCGGCGGCGCCGTGGTGACCCGGCAAGTCGACCGCGACCAGATCTGTCCCGTCGGGAGCAACCGGGTCTACGAGAACCAGAACGCGGAGCTGTGTACCCGACCGGGGGCCTGACACCATGAGCTACGAGTCACCACCACGTCTCGGCGGGTTCGCCGACCTCGCGCTGGTCGTCGTCCTCGTCGCCGTCTTCGACGTCGTCGTCGCGCTGTCGATCGATATCGCCGCCCTGCGCGTCGCGCTGGGGCTCCCCGTCGTCCTGCTGGCGCCGGGGTACGCGGTCGTCGCCGCGCTGTACCCCCGCGGCGAGGGCCGGACAGACCTCCAGCGGCCGCGCGCGACCGCCTCGCCCGCGGGCGACACGTCCGTCGACGCGATCAGTCCGTTCGTCCGCGCCGGCCTGACGGTCGCCGCGAGCGTCGCCGTCGTCGCGACCGTCGCGCTGGCCGTCAACGCGAGCCCGTGGGCCATCCGCCCGCTTCCGACCCTCGCGGCGCTCACCGTCGCGACGCTGGCCGCCGTCGCCGCCGCGGCCTACCGGCGGAGTCGGGTTCCCGCGCGCCTGCGCTACGCCCCGTCGACGGGGCTGGGGTCGGCCGCTCGCGTCTTCCGCCCCCGCCTCTCGGCGACGTTCGTGCTCGCGCTCCTGCTGGTCGCCAGCGCCGTCGGTGCCAGCGCCGTCCTCGCGACGACCGACACGAACCAGGCTGGCACCGACGAGCAGTTCACCGAGTTCGCCGCGCTGACCCAGAACGCCACCGGCGAGTACGTCACCGCCAACTACACCGGCGCCGTCGCCGCCGACCGCCCGATCTACGTCGAGGTGATCAACGGCGAGGGCGAGCGCACCGACTACACCGTCGTCCTCGTCCGCGAGACGGTCGAGCGGCGGGACAACGTGACCGTCGTCCGCTCGGCGACCGAACGGGTCCGCGAGGACCTCTCGCTGCGCGACGGCGCGATCCGGTATCTTGAGTTCGACCCCGAACCGGCCGCCGGCGACGCGCCGAGTCGCCTGCGCGCGTACCTCTACCGCGGCGACGCGCCCGAGGTCCCCTCCCGCGCGTCGGCCTACCGCTCGCTGCAGGTCTGGTACACCGACGACCCGATCGCGGAGGCGACCGCCGCCGCGAACGCCACTGACGACGACGAGACCGCCGCAGGGAACGCCACTGCCGCCCTCGCCGCCGGCGACTGACCACGCCGTTCGCCCCGCCAAACACCCGATTTCGGTCCCCGACGACCGCTTCCGTTCCCCGTTTCCGACGATCGGCCTCGTCTCTCAGTCGCCGGCCGCCTCGGCGGGGTCGACGACCTCACCCGTCGCCGGCGAGACGCCCACCTGGTCGCACAGGTCCGCGAGCGGGCAGGCCTCGGGGTCGTCGAGACAGGCCGGTTTCCGCGCCGAGCAGTACTCGCGGCCGAACTGGATCGTCGCGGTGTGGCCGAAACCGCACTTCTCCGCGGGGACCGACGCCTCCAGCGCCTCGCGGACGCCCTCGTGGTCGGCGTCGGCGGGGGCCAGCCCCATCCGCCGGGCGATGCGGTGGACGTGCGTGTCGACGGGGAAGACCCCGCCGCGACCGCCCGAGAACAACAGGACGCAGTCGGCCGTCTTCGGGCCGACGCCGTTCATGTCCAGCAGCGTCTCGCGGACCTCCCCCGGCTCGCCGGTCTCGACGAACTCGTCGAAGCCGTCGGCGCCGCCGTACTCCTCGCAGATCCGGTCGGCGAGCGCGATCATCCGTTCGGACTTCTGATTGTACAGCCCCGCCGAGGAGATGGTCTCGGCGAGGGTCGCCTGGTCGGCGGCCGCGAGCGACTCGGCGAGGTCGTCGCCGGCCGCGGCGCCCGCCGCCTCGCCACCTGGACCGTACCGGTCCATCAGCGCGTCGTGGGCCGGCTGGCTCGCCACGTCGGAGGTGTTCTGGCTCAAGATCGTGCGAACGAGACACTCGAAGGCGTCGCGCCCGCCGTACGCCTTCTGCCAGTAGATGTCGCCGAGCCGGTCGACGACGGCCTCGGCGCGAGTCTCCGCGTCGCCGGGCTCGAAGGCGGCGGCCTCGCCGCCGCCCGCCGCGCCGCCGCTGATGTTCTCCGCGGGTTCCGGGTCCCCGTCCGTCCCGTCCGCGTCGGCCGCTCCGTCACTCATGGCAGTTCGTCAGGGCTCGACTCCCATAATCGTCCCGCGTCTCGCGTTCGGTCGGTCAGGCCGGGTCGACTCGCAACGTCAGGGTCGCGTCGGCGCCGTCGGCCAGCGCGGCGACCAGTTCGCGGTCCACGTCGGCCGCGGCGCCGGAGGCTCCGACCAGCACGGTCCGGTCGTCGACGTAGTCGCTCGTCCGGATCACGTGGCTGCGCTCGTTCTCGAAGGAGAAGTCGGGGTGGCCGCGGCCCGTCACCTCGTGGACGTGGCCCCCAGCCTCGATCGTCGCCGTGATCGTCGCGCCGTGGGCCTGGCAGGCGTCGACGAACGCGTCGTCGAAGTCGGCGGGGACGCGGTCGGCCTCGACGGCGAGGATACAGTCGCCCGCGGGCGTGAGGAAGTCGTCGCTGGTGAACTCCAGCGTGCTGACGTGCTCGGCGGTGACGTTCTCGTGCCCGCGGGCGCGGACGACCTCGGCGAGTCTCTCGGCGTCGTCGCTCATGTGGGTGGGTTCGGACGCCGCTACTTCAGGCAGTCGAAGTCAGCCCGCTCGGGAGGGGTCACTCGCTGGGCGCGGCGACGGTGACCGTGACGTGCCCGCACGCGCACTCGTAGGCGCGGCGCTCGCCGCCCTCGGTCCGGAAGACGAGCATGCAGTCGCCGTCGGTGAGCTTCCGCGAGCAGTTCGCCGCCTCGCACCGGCAGGCTATCTCGCTCAACATACCACGGCGTTCGAGCCGGAGACATATCAACCCGAGCCGTACCCTGAGTGAAAGTATAATCGCAAGATTGCGGAGGGGTACCCGTCCCCGTACGGCGGTCTCGTGAGCGAAAGTGAAACGGGGTCGACTGCGACCGAGGGAGCGACGGCCGGCGGCTCGCCGACCGTCCGACGTAACTGATATACCACCGGGGGACGCGGACGTTGGTATGCCGAGCAAGTGGAGCGGTGCGGCGGTCGACCCCGGCGGCGGCAAGCCGACGCCCGGCGAGTGGCAGTCGGTCGAGGTCCCCGGCCGGCCGGCCGCGTTCGCCGGCGAGGACCGGGTCGCCTACCGGACCGTCTTCGACGACCCGCGCGACCCCGACGACGACCTGGGGCTGCTGGAGCTACGCGGGTGCTACGCGGGTGCGGAAGTCTGGCTCAACGACGAACTGGTCGCCGAGTCCGACGCCGTCTTCGAGCCGCTCAAGGTTCCCTTCGAGCCCGAGGCCGAGAACGAACTCGTCGTCGAGTGCCGGGCGCCCGAGGACCGATTCGGCGGCATTCACGACACCGATCGGGTCCCGGACGAGCGGTCGGTCCCGGGGATCTGGTGGGGCGTCGACGTGACGGGGCAGCCCGACCCGTTCGTCGTCGACGTGGACCTGCGGCCGCGCGCGACCGAGGAGGGAGCGACCATCGACGCGGCCGTCGAGGTGTACGCGGGCGAGTCGCTGGACGACCGGTTGACGCTCACGACCAAACCCGCCGGCGACCGGCGCGGTCGCGGGATGATGGACCGCGCGAGCGTCTCGGCGGCGGCCGGCGAGCGGGCGGTCGTCGAGAAGTCGATCGACGTGCGGGACCCGTCGCTGTGGTGGCCCCGCGGGATGGGGCGCCAGCACCGCTACGAGGTGCGCGCGAAGCTCGACGAGGCCGCGCGGACGAGCGCGACCGGCATCGCGACCGTCGAGGGGACCGACGAGGGCGGCCTGCGCGTCAACGGCGAGGACGTGCCCGTCCGCGGGGTCGCACTGACGGACGCGGCCGTCGCCGACGCCGAACGGGCGGTCGAGGTGAACGCGAACCTCGTGCGCGCGCACGCTCATGCGTTGCCCGAAGCGATGTACGACGCCTGCGACGAGGCGGGTCTGCTCGTCTGGCAGGACCTGCCGCTGACCGGCCCGGGCGTGTTCGACATCGCGCGCGGGGAGGAGGTGGCCGAGCGGCTGGTCGACACTTACGCCCACCACCCGAGCCTCGCGGCGGTGGGCGTCCACGACGAGCCCACCGATACGTTCGCCGAGCGCGTCGGCTCGGGGCTGGTCGACCGGCTGCG
The DNA here is from genome assembly GCF_013415905.1 of Halosimplex pelagicum. Classification (GTDB taxonomy): domain Archaea; phylum Halobacteriota; class Halobacteria; order Halobacteriales; family Haloarculaceae; genus Halosimplex; species Halosimplex pelagicum. The sequence continues at coordinate 2,792,643 of NZ_CP058909.1, forward strand.
CTTCCGCTATCGCGTCTGGCGGAGCGACTACGACCGCGGCGCCGCCGAGGAAGTCGCCGAGGCCGTCCCCGACGGCGTCGCGGTGTATCCGGTGGTCGGCGAGCCCGGCACCGACCCCGACGCGGCGGCGCTGTACCCCGGGTGGGACTACGGCGGCGTCGACGACCTCGACTGGGTGCGCGACCGCTACGACCTGGACGGGGCGGTCGGCGAGTTCGGCGCGGGGTCGCTCCCCGAGGGCGTCGACCCGGCCGGGGCGGACGACGACGGCGGCCCGGATCTGGCGGGGTTCGACCGGTCGAAACACGACGCCGTCGTCGGCAGCGACGACCCGGAGGCCTCGCAGGCCTACCAGGCGGAACTGGTTCGGGGGGTCGCCGAGCGGCTGCGGACCGACGGCGCACCGGTCGTCGTCGCGAACGCGCTCCGGGACGCCGGCGACGCCGGGATGGGCGTCTACGCCCGCGACGGGACGCCGAAGGAAGCGGTCGACAGCCTCGCGGCGGCGTTCGAGCCGGTCCAGGCGTTCCTCGTGGGCGCCTCGGCCGGCGAGTGCGACGTGGTCGTCGCCAACGACGCCCCCGAGGCCATCTCGGGGACGGTCCGCTGGGAGGCCAGCGGGGAGTCCGGCGAGGTCGAAGCCACCGTCGACGCGGGCGCGCGGTCCGTCGTCGGGACCATCGACGTGCCGAGCGCCGCCTCGTCGGTCGACCTCGCGCTCCGGGTCGGCGACGCGAGCGTCGAGAACGTCTACCGTTTATAAGCCTCGGCTACCGTGTGGTAAGTCCTGACGTGGCGATATCGGGGCCGTGGGAGTGTGAAACAGGAACACGACCCACCGGAATATTTAAATCAGGGGAGGCACAACGACGAAGTACCAGAACGTCTCCGGCGTTCCGGCTGTATCGCACTTCGACCAGCATGACAGGACACCCTTGTTGTCGGCGTCAGCCACTTCGTAGCGGTGGCCCTGTCTCTCGCCGGAGCGGGTATGGCATAGAGGTACAATTATGGCAGACTCGATAGACGAATCCAAGAACGTATCGGTGACAGACGACGACCTCGAGAACAAATCCAAGGGCGAGCTCATCAAGCTCGCCGGGCAGCTGCGAGATCGACGAAACGATCTCAACCAGATGGCCTCCGAGCGCGCCTCCGAGCGCGACGACCTGAACGCGAAGACTCGCGAGAAGGTCGACGAGGCCCAGGAGCACCGCGAGCAGCGCGACGAGCTCAACCAGCAGGTCCAGGAGCACAAGGAGAAGCGCAACGAGCTCAACGCCGAGGCCAACGAGCTGTTCGACGAGGTCGAGGACCAGCGCGACGAGCTCGAGCTCGACGAGGGCAAGGACATCGAGCAGCTCGAAGACGAGATCGAGGACCTGGAGTTCAAACAGCAGACCGAGGTCCTCTCGGCCGAGGACGAGCGCGAACTCATCGAGAAGATCGAGGAGAAGCGCGAGAAGCTCGCCGAGAAGAAGGAGAAGCTCAACCAGGGCGGCGACCTCGAGGAGATCAAGGAGGAAGCCGAGGAGATCCGCTCCGAGGCCTCCAAGCACCACCAGAAGGTGACCGAGCTGGCCGACGAGGCTCAGGAGCACCACAACCAGATGATCGAGGCCTACCGCGAGGCCGACGACATCCGCGACGAGGCCGACGAGATGCACGAGAAGTTCGTGGAGGCCCAGGAAGCGGCCGACCAGCACCACGAGGACTTCGTGCGCGTCCAGAAGCGCCTGCGCGAGCTCGACAAGAAAGAAGAGGAGGAGGAGCGCGAGGCCCGCCAGGAGAAGGAGGAGGCCGCCCGCGAGGAGGCCGAGGAGATCTACCAGAAGTTCAAGGAAGGCGAGACCCTCGACACCGAGGACCTGATGAAGCTCCAGAAGACGGGGCTGCTCTAACGCCGGACGGCGATCTTTCTGCGTTTTCCGCCGCCGCGTAGCCGTCGCTCCGCACGGGGACGGTCGCCGTCGCTCTGCGGTGCGCTCGCCGGCGGCGGTCGGGCCCGTTCACTGCGCCCCGCGACTTTTTCCCCGCGGCCCGCGAGAACGTCCACATGGTTCGGGGTGCGGACGACGACGGGGGCGGTCCCGAGCGGTCGCGCCGGCGGGTGCTCCGGCGGGGGCTCGCGGTCGGTGCGGGCGCGCTGAGCGGCTGTTCGCTCTTCGGAGACGCGTCCGACGGCGGGGCGAACGTCACGTCCGCTCCGACCGACGACGCGGCGACCGACACTCCCGTCGAGTCGACCAGCGGGGAGACGGGTCGGGGGGACGCAGCCGAGCGGACACCGACGGGGGCGGCGCCGACGGAGACGCGAACGGTGACGCTCGCGCGGACGGACGGGTGGCCGGTGGTCCAGGCCGACGACGCACACACGGGATGGCGGCCCGACGGGACGGGCCCCGACTTCGGAGCGGGACCGTCGGTCGAGCCCGTGTGGTCGGCCGACATCGGCGGCGCGGTCCGCGGGTCGGTCACGGTGGCCGGGGCGAGCGCGTACGTCGGGAGCGAAGCGGGAACGGTGACCGCGCTGTCCGTCTCGGGACCCGGGGCGTCGGGAGCGGGCGCTCGCGCGACACCGGACGACGCGGCCGGGAACGAGCGCTGGACCCACGAGACTGGAGCCGCGGTGCGCGCGACGCCGACGGTCGCCGACGGCGTCGTCTACTGCGGCGACGAGGGCGGGGCGCTGACGGCGCTGGACGCGAGCGACGGGCGCGAGCGGTGGTCGTTCGCGGCCGCGGGCGACCGCGCCGGGCCGTCGGCAGTGCGGAGCGGGCCGGTCGTCGCGGACGGTATCGCTTACCTCGGCGCGACGGACGGCCGGATCTACGCCGTCGACGTCGCCGACGGGAGCGAGCGCTGGCGGTTCGACGCGGGCGGATTCCTCGGCGTCGTCGCGCCGGTCGCGCTGGCGGACGGACGGGTGTTCGCCGGGAGTTACGCCGGGCGTCTCCACGCCGTGGACGCCGACACCGGGCGGGAGGCGTGGCACTACACCGGACCGGGGCGGATCCGGACGTGGTCCGGGCCGACGGTCACCGACGGCGTCGTCTACGCGGGCGCCAGCCCGGGCGGTATCGCCGCCGTCGACGCGTTCGACGGGACCGAGCGCTGGTTCCGGGAGACCGACGAGCCCGTCTTCTCCTCGCCCGCCGTGGCGGACACCCTCTACGTCGGGACGGACGGCGGGTCGGTGCTGGCGCTCGATACCGTCGACGGGAGCGAACGCTGGCGCCACGAAGTCGACGGTCCCGTGAAATCCTCGCCGGCGGTCGTCGACGGCCGCGTCTACGTCGGCACGGACGGCGGGTCGGTGCTGGCGCTCGATACCGCCGACGGGAGCGAGCGCTGGCGAGTCGCCCTCGGCGGCCGCGTGACGAGCTCCCCCGCGGTCGTCGACGGCCGCGTCTTCGTCGGCGACGCGACGGGGACCGCCTACGCGCTCGGTGCGGCCGGGCGCTGAGATGGGCCGGGCGCTGAGGTGTCCCGGACGCGACCGAACGGTGAGATGTCCCGGGCGCGACCGATTAGTCGGGCCGGAACCGCTCCAGCACCGGAATCTCGTCGACCCGCTCGTCGGAAAGCGCCGTCCAGTCGATGCCGTCCGGTCGCTCGAACGGCGGATCGGTCCGGACCGTCCGCTCGGGGGTGACGACGACGTCGACGGGCACGTCGTGGGCGTCGGGGTCGATCCCCTCGCGGACCTGCGACTCGTGGACGGTCGTGACGACTGTCGTCTCGGCGTCGACGAGGCCGAGTTCGGAGAGGACGGCGAACTCGAGGTCGCTGTAGCCCTCTCCCTTGCCGACGCGGGCGCCCGACGGCGAGACGGCGACGCTCTCGACGAGGACGAGGTCGACCCGACCCACCGCGTCGGGGCCGACCTGTTCGGCGTGGTCGGCGACGCCGGAGACGGTGGCGGCGGCGTCCGGATCGGCGAGTTCGCCGGGGTCGAGGCGGTAGAAACAGCGTTCGTCTCGCAGGCGCGGGACGGCCATGAAGACGGTCTTGCCGGCGGCGAGGGCGGCCCGGCGGGCCGGCAGCTGGGGGGCGTCGGGGTTGGCCTTGAGCCGCTCGGCTTCGCTCCACTCGGGCAGGTCGGCCAGTCGTTCGGCGGCCCGGTCGGCGCCGGCGAAGTTGGGGATGCGGCCGTGGGGCGGGAAGGGGAAGCGGGCTTCACCGCTGTCTTCGAGGTGGTCCCAGACGGACTGGCGGAGGGACTCCTTGTCGAGGCTCATCGCGTCTCGGTCAGAGCACGTCGGAGGCGGCGGTGTCGGTGTCGACGTCGGTGGACACGTCGATGCGCTGGATCAGCCGGACCAGGTCGGCCAGCTGCGGGAACGTGTAGACGGTGACCTCCACGTCGGCGTCGCTGGCGACGATGTGGGAGTCGACGACGAAGGCGATCTCCTCGTCGGGCCAGCCGCCCATCTCGTCGACGATGTCGCTGGCGGGGCCGAAGACGAACGAGGGCGTGGACATGTCGATGGTCGTGTCGAGGACGTTCGCCCAGCCGTCGATGAAGCCGCTGGTCATGATGTTGCCGATCTCCTGCATGGCCGACCGCTCCATGTCGGTGAAGAAACCGTCTTCGGCCTCCCCGCTGCCCATGTCTCCGACCATCCCCCGGGCGAGCCGCTTGCTCCCCTCGGGTTCGAGCATGAACAGGATGTAGCCGTAGGGCGCTTCCGTGAGTTCGACGTAGATACCGACCTGCTCGTGCTCGCCGAGGTGAGTGCGCACGTCGGCCATGTCGAGGAAGTTGATCTTCGAGACCTCGATCTCGGTGTGGAGGCCCGAAAGTTGGTTGAGATGCTCGGAGACGGTGGTGGCTCCCTCCTTGGCCATGTCGTTGAAAAGCTCCAGTTTCCGCACGTCGACCTCGTAATCCATACGCCTCGGTGGGACTGGACCACCGTAAACGTGCTGGCGGCCAGGCCGGCCGACGAACGGCGTTGGGGGCCTCCGTCGGGATCCGGGGCGGCTATCGGCGAGGACCCGACGAACCCCGCCGGAGTAGGAACGGGACAGGTGGCTTGGGGCGGCGCCTACGGACGGCTTCGGCGGCGGCTTCGATCCGGTAGTTCCTCGATACCGGGGGAGAGAGCGCATAAGCGACGTATACTCTTGGGCGTGTCGGCCGCGGTAGCAAACGGCGGGTGGGAGGTTCGATCGCCCCCGGTGACCGACCAACCCGTCGCAACTCCACACATGCCGCTCGTCACGACCGATCCGACCGCCATCGATTCGTCGGCCCTCGACGAGTACCTCGGCACCGTCCCGGGTTCCGTGTCCGACCTGGAACTACTGCTGTGGGTACTCGTCTGCTGGGCGCTGGTGCTCGATATCGTCCTCACTGCGTACGGCCTCTCGATCGGTCTCGTCGAGCGCAATCCGCTTATGAGACAGGCGCTCGAGACGTTCGGCCTGGCGGCGCTCGGCCTCGCGAAGGCCGGCGCCGTCGCCGTCGCGCTCGTCTTCCGCTTTCTCTGGCCCGAGTACGCGATCGTCGCGCCGCTGGGCCTCGCCGTTCCCTGGGTGCTCGCCGTCCTCGCCAACGCCGCGCTCCTGGCGTCGCTGTGACACCGTCTCGCGACCGCCGTCGACCACGCGAGTGTGGCCCGAAACGATCCTTTTTTGACAGCCTGCTACGACGTGGCGAACGCACGATCCACCCCTCTGGGTGGGGGGTGGCGTGCGGTGGGTACGATGCGCGGCACACCACTGACGAGTGTAGACAGATCGCGGGGGATCGGCGACCGGCTCGGTCTCGCGGCCGACGACCGGGTCGTCGAGGGAGCGCTGTGGGCAGTCGTCGTCGCGTCGGTGACACTCGACGTGTTCACCACGTGGCTGGGACTGTCGATGGGGCTCTCGGAGGGCAATCCGGTGATGCGCTGGGCCATCGGCGGCCTGGGGATCGCCGCGCTCGGCGCGGCGAAGCTCCTGGTCGTCTGCGGCGCCGGCGCACTCCGGACGCTCCGCCCCCGATACGGGACGGCCATCGCACTGGGGCTCGCGCTCCCGTGGACGGTGACCGTCCTCGTCAACGCGGTCGCACTCGCGACCGTCTGACCGCCTGCGAGCGTGTCCGAACGCCCGGGACGGCCGTGGGATCCGTCCCGGCGGCTCCCCCAACTCTCCACAGGCGGACACGCCGCTGGTCCGGTCGCGTTTCGACGCGTCGCTACTCCTCGGGTCGCTTCTCCGCCAGCACCGTCCGGTCGAACTCGCAGACCAGCGTGTCCGCGCCGTCCTCGACGCGGTACGCCTCGACGTGCATCGTCACGACGCCGCGCTCGCCGTCGCTCGTCTCGCGCTTGTCGGTCACCGTCGATTCGACCCGGATCGTGTCCCCGTGGAAGACCGGGGCGGGGTGCTCCACGTCATCGTAGGCGAGGTTCGCGACGATGGTCCCGTCGGTCGTCTCCGGGATCGACAGCCCGACCGCGAGGCTCAGCGTGTAGAGGCCGTTGACGACGCGCTCGCCGAACTCCGTCTCCGCGGCGAACGCCGCGTCCAGATGCAGCGGCTGCTGGTTCATCGTCAGGTCGCAGAAGCGCTGGTTGTCCGACTCCGATATCGTGCGGCGCTTGTCGTGAGCGATCGTCTCGCCCACGTCGAACGCCTCGTAGTAGCGCCCGGGCATGGCTCGACGGTCGGTTCGGCGGCGGTTAACCGTTGGCCCGTCGCGTGGGGGTTCACCTCCGCCGGGCGCGCGGTCGAGACACGCGCGGCTGGCGAGCGCGAGCGTTCGGACGGACGAGAGAGACCCGGTGGCGGACGGGCCTCTACGCCGTCGCGTGGAAGGGTCTGTGGGTGGTGAGGCCCGCGAAGCGGGCAACGACCGATTCCGGCGGGGCCCGGTAAGTGCTTTTTCGTTCGGATCGGGCGTGTACGGACCGCGAACGCCCACGCTCCGAGCGACCGTGGGTTCAAACGTCCGCCGCTCCGAGTCGGGAGCATGCCACGCCGGAGCGTCCTGTTCTCGCCGGGGGACCGGCCCGAACTGCTGCGGAACGCACCGACTACCGGCGCCGATACCGTCGTCTTCGACCTCGAAGACGCGGTCGCGCCGGAACGGAAGACGGAGGCCGGCGCGGCCGTGAGGGAGGCTCTCGCGGCCCTCGACACCGACTGCGAGGTGTGCGTGCGCGTCCGACCGCCGGGTCGGGGCGCGGCCGCCGACCTCGACGCGGTGCTCGACGGCGACGCGCGGGCCGGACTCGACGCGCTCGTCCTGCCGAAGGCCGAGTCGGCCGACGACGTGACCGATCTGGCGGATCTGGCGGCCGAGCGCGACGCCGACCTGCCGGTCCTGGCGCTGGTCGAGACCGCCGCGGGGGTCCTGCACGCCGAGGCGATCGCTGCGGCCGAGCCGACGGCCGCGCTGGTCTTCGGCGCCGAGGACCTGGCGGCCGACATCGGGGCGACCCGGACCGAGGAGGGGACGGAGGTCCTCCACGCGCGCGAGCACGTCGTCCTCGCGGCGGCCGCCGCGGGGGTCGACGCCGTCGACACGCTCTACACCGACTTCGAGGACGAGGCCGGCCTGCGCGCGGACACCGAGTTCGCGCTCGAACTCGGCTACGACGGGAAGTTGGCGATCCACCCCTCGCAGGTCGGACCGATCAACGAGACGTTCACGCCGGACCCCGACCGGGTGGAGTGGGCCGAGCGGGTACTGGCGGCCCGCGACGAGGCCGACGCGGAGGGACGGGGCGTGTTCGCCGTCGACGGCGAGATGGTCGACGCGCCGCTGGTCACGCAGGCCGAGCGGGTGCTGGAGCGCGCGCGGGCCGCCGGCGTCCGCGAGTGAGCGGCCGGCCGGACCGGCTGTCCAGCGGCCGAATCCTTTTCCCCGCGCTGACCCTTCTGTCTGGCATGTCCGAGGAGATCAACCCCTTCGAGAGTCTCCAAGAGCAGGTCGACGACGCCGCCGCCCACCTCGACGTCGACTCCGGAGCGCTCGAACGGCTCAAACGCCCGGAACGCGTCCTGGAGACGAACCTCTCGGTCGAGTTGGACGACGGCTCGACCGAGCTGTTCCGCGCATACCGCTCGCAGTTCAACGGCGCCCGCGGCCCGTACAAGGGCGGGATCCGCTATCACCCGCAGGTCTCCCGCGACGAGGTCAAAGCCCTCTCCGGCTGGATGGTGTACAAGTGTGCCGTCGTCGACATCCCCTACGGCGGCGGGAAGGGGGGGATCGTCGTCGACCCCGACGACTACTCCGAGGCCGAACTCGAACGGCTGACACGCGCGTTCGCGACGGAGTTGCGCCCCATCGTCGGCGAGGACAGGGACATCCCGGCGCCCGACGTGAACACCGGCCGGCGGGAGATGAACTGGATCAAGGACACCTACGAGACCCTGGAGAACACCACCGAGCCGGGCGTCGTCACCGGCAAGGCGCCCGACAGCGGCGGCAGCGAGGGGCGCGTCGAGGCGACCGGTCGGTCGGTGATGCTGACGGCCCGCGAGGCGTTCGACTACCTCGACAAAGACGTCGACGGCGCGACCGTCGCCGTCCAGGGCTACGGCAACGCGGGATCGATCGCCGCGAAACTGCTCGAGGACCTCGGCGCGAGCGTCGTCGCCGTCTCGGACTCCTCCGGTGGGGCCTACGACCCCGACGGCCTCGACACGCGGGCGGTCAGAGAGCGCAAGGACGAGACCGGCGACGTGGTCGACTACGACGCGCCCGAGACCATCTCGAACGAGGAGCTGCTGACGCTGGACGTGGATCTCCTGGTCCCGGCGGCCCTGGAGAACGCCATCGACGGCGACCTCGCCGCGGACGTACGGGCGGACGTGATCGTCGAGGCCGCGAACGGGCCGCTGACGCCCGACGCCGACGACGTGCTCACCGACCGGGACGTGTACGTCTTCCCCGATATCCTCGCCAACGCCGGCGGCGTCACGGTCTCGTACTTCGAGTGGGTGCAGAATCGCCAGCGGTTCTACTGGTCGGAGGAGCGCGTCAACGACGAACTGGAGACGGTGATCGTCGACGCCTTCGACCGGCTGACCTCGACCTTCGAGGACCGGGACCTGCCGAACGTCCGGACCGCCGCCTACGTCGTCGCCATCGAGCGCGTGCTCCGCGCCAGCGAGCAGGCCGGCGTCTGGCCGTAGCGGCCGGTGGGTCGAGGCGGTCGCCGCGGACCACACTCGTTGGACACGCCGGTTTTACGGCCCGAGACCCAACCGGCGTGTATGCCGGTCTACGAGCGCGAGGTCGTCGTCGACGCGCCGTTCGAGGACGTATGGAAGTTTCACTCGGGAGCGTCGGGGCTCGAAGCGCTGACCCCCGACTGGATGAACCTCCGGGTCGAGTCGTCGGTCGGTCCCGACGGCGATCCCGACCCGGACGTGCTGGAGGCGGGGTCGCGAGTCGAGTCGACGGTCGCCCCCTTCGGCGTCGCCCCGCGCCAGCGGTGGGTCTCGGCCATCGTCGCCCGCGAGGAGGGCGACGGCCAGGCGTTCTTCCGCGACGAGATGCGGGCGGGGCCGTTTCCGGAGTGGGTCCACACCCACTCCTTCGAGGCGGTCGACGGCGGCACCCGCGTCCACGACCACGTCGAGTACGAACTCCCCGTCGTCCGCGGGCTGTTCGGCCCGCTCGGGTGGGTCGGCTTCGAGCCGATGTTCCGGTATCGCCACCGGAAGACGAAGGAACTGCTCGAAGGGTAGCGGGACCGCTCCCCCGGCCGCGCCGTCGAGCGGGGCTCGGTCACCCGCTTTCGACGTGCCAGAAAGCCTTTGACTCCGAGCGGCGACCCGCTCGTATGTCACCGCAGCGACGGCACGCGGTCCTCGCCCTCGTGGCGCTCTGTGCGGGCGGCGGCTGTCTCTCCGCCGTCCCGTTCGGTCAGTCGCCGACCCCGACGGCCGAACCCGCCGGCTTCCATGGCCAGTTGGACGAACAGGATCCGCAGACGGTCAGCCTGGAGAACCGGTGGAACCGAACCGTCACCGCGCAGCTACGGGTCGTCCGAACGACGACCAACGACACGGTCCACGAGGAGGCGTACGACCTCTCACCCGGGAGCGAACGGACCGTCTACAACACCAGCGCGGCCGACCCCGACGGCGTCGAATCGTTCCGGATCACGCTGACCGCTCGCGGGACGACGGAACGCGTGACCGTCGAAAACAACGCGTGTCACGGCGGCGTCGACGGCTGGATCGGGGACGACGGCACCGTCTTCCTCTCCTACGCTATCTGCTGACCGGACGCGGACGGTTACACGGGGTGCCGACCCGCCGGCCTCGCCTCGCCGCGGTGAACCCGGAAATCGATCCGGGGGAGGCCAACGACTTTCACGCTGCCCGTACAGTGTTCACGCATGACAGACGTAGCTGTCGTCGGCGGCGGTCCCGCCGGCCTGAGCGCCGCACTGTTCACCGCGAAGAACGGCCTCGACACCGTCGTCTTCGACACGGACAAGACCTGGATGCACAAGGCCCACCTGTTCAACTACCTCGGCATCGAGAGCGAGGACGGGACGGCGTTCGTGGAGGACGCCCGCGAACAGGTCGAATCCTTCGGCGTCGACCGCCGACAGGGCGAGGAGGTCGGGACCGTCGAGCAGGACGGCGACGGCTTCCGCGTCGTCACCGAGGACGACGACCTCGCCGCCGACTACCTCGTGCTCGCGACGGGCGCGAACCGCGGCCTCGCGGAGGAACTGGGGTGTGAGTTCACCGACGAGGACATCGTCGACGTGGACGTGACCATGGAGACCTCGGTCTCCGACGCCTACGCCACCGGCGCGATGGTTCGCGCCGAGGAGTGGCAGGCCGTGATTTCGGCCGGCGACGGCGCCGCGGCGGCGCTGAACGTCCTCTCGAAGGAGAAAGGCGAGCACTTCCACGACTTCGACGTGCCCGCCGACGCCGAGTGACGAGCCCGGGGCTCACAGGGTGTTGATCTCGGTGGCGATGATGAACAGCCCTACCAGTATCGCCACGAGGAGCAGGATGACGACGTTGAGCCGGATGCGGAGTCCGTCGTCCATACGATCTGCCCACTCGTCCAGTTGATTTGATAGTTGTGGTCCGTGCGAGGTTGCGAGTCGGACACCCAAACTCCCCGGCCCGCTCGCCCGTCCAGTCGGCCAGGAAGCAGCGACCGTACGGCACCGGGGGCGGTCACGCGCCTCCTCCAGCCGATCCACTCCCGTCGGTCACCCCGTGCTCCCGGTCGGGTCTGGCGGACCCAGCCAAACCCTGAGCGCCGCGCCGGCCGACAACAGCACCACTGCGACTGCCGAGAGCGCGAGGACCGGCGCCACCGTCGGGTCCGGCCGCGCCGACATCTGCGAGAGCGCCCAGAGGGTGAGCAGCGCCGCGCTCCCGCCGGCGAGCAGACACCAGTACATCGCGAACTCCGCGACCGACCGCAGGCGTCCCATGTCTTCGGCGGCCGGCCGCGCGGGGAAGTATTTTCTGATTGACCGTTTCGCTGCCCGGCGATCGCGGGCCACCGCAAGACGAAAGGGGCCGCTGCCGAAAGGGTCGCCAATGGCCGGCGAGACGCTCTCGAAGCGGCTCGAAGCGCGCGTCTCGCCGCCGGCGGCGCTAGTCGTGGCCGTCCTGGCGGTGTCGACCAGCGCCATCCTGATCCGCTGGAGCGCGGCGCCGCCGACGGTGGCGGCGTTCTACCGGGTACTCTTTACCGTCGGGTTACTCGCGCCGCTGGCCGCCTCACGGCACGGCGAGACGCTGCGGTCGCTGGGACGGGGCGACGCGCTGGCGGCGGGCGCGACCGGGGTGGCGCTGGCGATCCACTTCGCGGCGTGGTTCCAGTCGGTCGAGTGGACGAGCGTCGCGGCCTCGGTGACGCTCGTCCAGGCCCAGCCGCTGTTCGTCGCCGTCGGCGCCGCCGCTTTCCTCGACGAGCGGCTGACGCTCCCGAAGATCGGGGGGATCGTGCTGGCGGTCGCCGGCGCGGCAGTCATGTCCGTCGGGGAGTTCCTCGCGGGGACAGCGGTCGGCCCGCACCCGCTGGCGGGCAACGCGCTGGCCCTCGCGGGCGCGGTGATGATGGCGGTCTACGTGCTGGCGGGCCGGTCGCTGCGCGAACGGGTCGCGCTCGTCCCCTACGTCACCGTCGTCTACGCCGTCTGCGCCGCGGTCCTCGGCGCGATCGTCGTCGCGCAGGGCGACCCCCTCGCGGGCTACGCCGGCAGGGAGTGGCTCCTCTTTCTCGCGATGGCCGTCGGGCCGGGGATCTTCGGCCACACGGTGATCAACTGGGCGCTCGAACACGTCGAGTCCTCGGTCGTCAGCGTCTCGCTGCTGGGCGAACCCGTCGGGAGCACCGTGCTGGCGCTGCTGTTGCTCGCGGAGGTCCCCGGTCGGTGGACCGTGGCCGGCGGTGCGGTCGTGCTCGGGGGGATCTACCTGACCGCGAGCGCGCGTGAGAAGTGACGAGCGGTCGCGGTCGGCCCCCGCTCAGGCGGCGTGTTTCTCGATCTCGCCCTTGACGGCGGCGCCGTCGAAGTCGTGTTCGGGGCGGATGTTGACGAAGTCGAGGAACTCGCGGGCCGCCATCAGCGAGTCGGGGTCGTGGACCTCCAGCGCGGCGGCGACGGCGTCGCGGGCGCCGATCAGGGGTTCGAGCGCGCCCAGCGCGCAGGCGGTGTCGTAGGCGCGCGCGTCCTCGATGGCGCCCTCGTCGACCTTCGTCGCGTCGATGAAGTACAGCTCCCCGCCGGAGACGAGGACGTTCTCCCGCTGGAGGTCGCCGTGGGCGAGGTTGTTGTCGTGCATCCGTTCGAGGTTCTCGAACAGCTCGACGGCGTGAGTCCGCACCTCGTCGGGCGGCAGGTCGTCGAGCGACCGGAAGTCCGGCAGGTATTCGAGGACCATCACGGCCACGTCGTCGTACTCGAAGGCCTCCTTGGGCTCGGGGGCGCTGACGCCGATCTCGCGCATCCGCTCGTTGGCCTCAAGCTCGTGCTCGGCCATCTCGATGGGCGCGTCGAAGCGCTCGAAGAAGCCCTCCGTCCCCGAGGAGAAGGCGCCGAGGTTGCGCCCGGCGGTCAGCAGCGCGTGGACCAGCGAGTTCTGCTCGGTGACGACCTTGACGAACAGCTCGTCGTTGACGACGCAGGGCGTCGACAACCAGTTGTCCGCGTCGAGGAAGACGACTCTGGCCGTCTCCAGGTCGTAGCGGTCCATCACCTCCCGGACCGCCCCTTCGAGCGTCGGCCAGGGGACCGTGCCCCTGAGAAATCGCCGGAACGCCATCTGTTCGCCGAGTCGCGTCCCACGGGTTTATTGGTTCGGTCCCGGACCCGGACCGCGGTCGGTCCGACACGACGGTCGAGCGCTCGCGCGATCCCGCCGCGCCGCCGCGACCGCCCACCGGTCGCCCTCGTCCGCCCCGCTCGACGCCCACCTTTTTGAGCGAGCGGATCGTGACCTCGCGCATGGGACTCGTCACGGGGCTGATCACGTTCGTCGTCGGTGTACTGGTCGGCGGAATCGGCATCTACGTCGGCGCCGAACTGGTCGGCGGCGGCAGCAGCTACGAGAAGGCCGTCACGACCGCGATATTTGGCTCGCTGGTCTGGGCGCTCGTTGGGACGTTCTTCGGATGGGTCCCGTTCCTGGGGCCAATTCTGACGTTCGTCGCCTATCTCGGCGTCCTGAACGTGATGTACGACGGCGGCTGGGTCGAGGCCGCGGCCATCGCGGTGGTCGCCTGGCTGACGCTCGTCGTCGTGTTCGCGGTGCTCGGACCGCTCGGGCTCGGGATCTTCTCCGGCGTCGGCGTCCCCGGCGTGTAGAGGGGGATCCCCTCCCCGGTTCGCCGTCGCGACGAGGCCGGACGGGAACGCTCTTTGTCGCCCGCACGAACCGTCTGCCGTGTTCGGGCTCGAACCGGGACTGGCCTATGCGGTCGCGGCGTCGCTGATCCTCGGCGTCTACCTGTTCTGCATCAAACGCTACTTCGACGACTACCCCTCGACGGTGTACGTCACGGTCACGTTCGCCGCGTCGCTGCTGTGGTACCTGCCGATCGCGGCGGTCGCGAGCGACGGAAGCCTCCTCCCGGCCGGCTTCGGGGCGCCGGGCGTCGGAATGTTCGTCCTCACCGTCGGCGGGTCGATCCTCGCCTTCCTCGCCTCCTTCCGTGCGATCGCCGTCGGAGACGTGTCCTACGTCGCGCCGATCAGCAAGATCGTCGCGGTGTTCGTCCTCCCCATCGAACTCGTCTTCCTGAACGAGCGGCTGTCGGCGGTCCAGATCGCGGGCGTCGTCGTCGCGACGGCGGCCGTGTACGTCGCCAACTACGAGCCCGGGAAACTGCTGGACCCGTTCGTCCGGGCGGTCCACTCCCGGCCCGCCCAGCTGGCGCTCGCCAGCGCGGCGATATTCGGCGTCGTCGACGTGGGCAAGCGCGTGTTGACCCAGGAGCTCCGAGTGCCGCCGGAGACGTTCAACCTCGTCATGTTCGCGGTGGTGCCGCTGGCGCTGGCGCCGCTGGCGGCCCGCAGATGGCCCGACCGGGAGGGGGGCGGCGTCCGCGCGGACCTACATCTGTTCGCGGGCGCCGGGCTGTTGCTGGCCGTCGCGGAGCACTTCGTGATGCTGGCGTTCTCGACGCTGTCGGCGAGCCTGGCGTCGCCGGTCGTCAACACGCAGGCCGTCGTCGCCGTCCTGCTCGGCGGGGTCGTCCTCGGCGAGGAGAACTTCCGCGTCCGACTGGTCGCCGCGGCGTTCGCTATCGGCGGCGTGACGATGATCACGGTCGGCTGAGAAGGAGAGCGGAGCTACTCGGCCGGTCCGGTGGCGCGCACGTCCTCGAAGTCGATCGCGTAGCTGGCCTGGATCCAGGCGTTGGCGTTCTCCCGGTCGTAGAGCACCAGGTCGCCGTCGATGGTCTCGAAGGTCCCGCACTGTTCCGCCCCGCGTTCGGTTGGCCGCTGCGTCTCGGACATCGCTCGCTTCGATAGCAGTCGTTCGGGGAGTTAAACCTTGCCGTGGGTGTGGTATACATCCTCAATATAGTATAAGGGAACCTAGTATCGGCCCCAGCCGCGCCGCCGATCGGTCCCCGAGGATCGTGGCCGGACTCGCCGGTGGGCGAGGGATTAGGGCCCTCGCGGTCCTGTCGAGCCCCATGGAGCTGCACACGACGCAGGGGCTGCTGGCTCGCGAGGACCTCGGGTTGATACTCCCGCACGAGCACGTCTTCGTCGACCTCGGGCCGATGGAGGAAGCGAACTGGCGCGACGCCGACCCCGAGGCGGTCGTCGAGGTGATGGCGCCGGAGATCGAACGGGCGCGCGACGCTGGCGTCACGGCGCTCGTCGAGGCCACGCCCGAGGGCGTCGGTCGCCGCGTCGATATCGATCTGGCGGTGTCCGAGGCGACCGACTTCCCGATCGTCGTCCCGACCGGGATCTATCAGGAGCCGTCGATCCCCGAGTGGGCCCGCGAGGCGAGCGAGGACGAACTGACCGAGTGGCTCGTCGAAGACCTCACCGAAGGGGTCGACGACACGGGCGTCCGCGCGGCGTGGATCAAGGTCAGCACCGACGACGACGACCTGACCGGCCTCTCGACCGACGAGGCGAAGATCCTGCGGGCCGCGGCCCGCGCCGGCGAGCGGACGGGTGCGGCCATCGGCAGCCACACGCTCCACGGCGAGCTCGTCCACGAACAGCTCGACGTGGTCGAGGAAGTCGGTTACTCGCCCGAGCGGTTCGTCTGGATCCACGCCCAGGCCGACGACGAGCGGTATCACCGGGAAGTCGCCGAGCGCGGCGCCTACGTCGAGTTCGACTGGATCGGCGGCGACGACCAGGACGACGGCGACTACGTCGACCGGGTCCGTCGGCTGGTCGAGGCCGGTTACACCGACCGGGTCCTCCTGAGCCAGGACCGGGGCTGGTACGACCCCTCCGAGCCCGACGGGGGCGAGCAGAAACCGTACACCCACCTCACGGAGACGTTCCTCCTGAAACTCCGCGAGGCGGGCGTCGACGAGGCGACGGTCCGGCGGCTCACTCGCGACAACCCCTTCGAGGCGTACGCGCGCTGAGGGCAGATCGTCGCGACCCGGGAGCCGCGCCGACTATCCCTCGCCCTCGGATTGGTACGGTTCGCCGACCGCCTCGCGCGGGAGGTCGTTCTGGACCGCCGTGTAGGCGTCGTCGGCCGACTCGAAGCGGTCCGCGCCCGCGTCGGCCAGCAGTCCGCCGAGGTTCCGTTCGCCCTCGGCGAGTTCGACCTCGACGTCGTCGCAGGCGGCCGCCAGCTCGTCGCGGTCGACGGGGTAGTCGAACTGTTCGAGGTACTCCCCCAGCTCGGCCAGTTCCAGTTCCATGGTCGAGTCCATGGCCGGCGGGCGTTAGTGTGTAGTTGCCAGGCGCCTGCGGGGAGCGTTCGCCGTCGCGACCCGAGGGTCGCCACTCGACGGCCACCGGTCGCCCGTCGCCGCCCGCCGGCGTCGTCTCTCGTCAGCCATTTGGTGTCGGCACGGAAACACCCGGACATGACACGACGCGACGCGCCGGTCTCGCCGCCGGTCGTCCTGACCATCGCGGGCAGCGACTCCGGCGGCGGCGCCGGCATCCAGGCCGACCTGAAGACGATCGAGGCCGGCGGCGGCTTCGGGACGACGGCGATCACGAGCGTCACGGCCCAGAACACGACCGGTGTCGAGCGCACGCACGTCCTCCCGACCGGAGAGATCGACGCCCAGTGCGACGCCGTCCTGTCGGACTTCGACGTGGCCGCGGTCAAGACGGGGATGCTCGCCACCGCCGACGTGGTCGAACTCGTCACCGACCGGGTGCGGGAGACCGCGGCGCCCGCCGTCGTCGACCCGGTGATGGTCGCCGCCTCGGGCGACCGCCTGCTCGCCAGCGAGGCCGAGTCGGCCTACGAGGACCTGATCGCCGAGGCGACCATCGTCACGCCCAACGCCGACGAGGCGGCCGTCCTGACCGGGATCGACCCCGCGGACGAGTCCGAGGCGCGCGAGGCCGGCGAGCGCCTCGTCGAGACGGGCGCCGACGCCGCGCTCGTCAAGGGCGGCCACATCGCGGGCGGCGACTCGGCGGACGTGGTCGACGTGCTCGTCACGAGCGACAGCGTCGAGACGTTTCGCCATCCGCGGGTCGACACCGACGCGACCCACGGCTCGGGCTGCACGCTCTCGTCGGCCGTCGCGACCCGCCTGGCCCACGGCGACGACGTCGAGTCGGCGGTCGCCGCGGGCGTCGACCTGCTCGCCCGCGCGGTCCGGTACAACCTCGACGTGGGAGAGGGGCCGGGTGCGGTCCACCACGCGGTCGAACTGCGCGACCGCGCGGCCCGCGACGACACGGCCGAGGCCGTCGAGGGGGTCGTCCGCGCGTTCGTCGACCGGAATATCGGCCCGCTGGTCCCCGAGGTCGGGACGAACGTCGCCGGCGCGACCCCCTACGCCGAACGGCCGGGCGAGACGGCCGCCGTCGAGGGGCGGGTCACCCGGACGCGCTCGGGGGTCGAGCCCACTCGCGGCGTCCGGTTCGGCGCGTCGACCCACGTCGCTCGCCTCCTGCTGGCCGCCCGCGAGCACGACCCCGACCTGCGGTTCGCGGCGAACCTCCGATACGACGACGCGGTCGCGAGCGCGCTCGCCGACCTGAACGGACCGGTCGCGGAGTTCGACCCGGCCGACGACCGCGCCGACTCGGTCGAGTGGGGCGTCGAGACCGCGTTCGACGCCGTCGACGGGACGCCCGCGGCGGTCGTCGACCGCGGCAGCTACGGCAACGAACCGATCGCGTTCGTCCTCGCGCGGACCCCCGACGCGCTCGTCGACCGGACGCTGGCGACGCTCGACGCCGTCGAAGTCGCCGACGAATAGGAACGCGCCGCGGGCCGCGCTGGCTTCACTCCCATCGCCGGGCGAGCAGCGCCAGCGCGCCCAGAAGGCCGACGAGGCCGGTGAGCGGGCCGAATCCGGGACCGAACCCGGAGGTTCCGCCGTCGCCGCCGGCGCCGTCTCCCGCGTCGCCGTCGTCGCCCACGTCGCCGACGGTCACGACCAGCGGGTCGGCGCTCCCGAGCGTGAACTCGTACTCGCCGCGGTCGAGGCGGACGACGCCGCTCAGGCTCCGGTTCTCGCCCGCGTCGAGTGCGACCCTGCGGTCGATGATCGGGCCGTCGGGGCCGCGGAGGGTGACGTTCGCGCGCGCCGGCACGCCGTGCGTGTTGCTGACCGTCGCGGTGAACGCCACCGCGCCCGGCCCGGACAGGTCCGTCCGGTTGGCCGAGAGGCCGGTCACGGTCGCCCGAGGGGGTTCGTACACCTCGACGGTCACGCGGTCGCCGCCGACGGCGAGGGTGTAGTCGCCGGGCTCGTCGAATGTCCGGTCGAACCGGTAGGTCACTCGCTCGCCGGGCGCGACGGTCCCGCTCTCGGACGCTTCGACCGCGCCGTCGACGACGAACCGCGCCTCGTACCCGCCGGCCGAGCCCCCGGCGTTGGTCACCGCCCCGGTCATCGTCAGCGTCTCGCCGGTGTAGAGGGTCAGCTCCGACCCCGAGCGTGTCACGTTACGGTAGGGGCCGCTCACCGAGAGGGCGCCCGGTTCGGTCGCGATCCCGACCTCGACGAGTGCGGGCGTCGACCCGAACGCCTCGGCGTGAGTCGCTGCCGACCAGAGGTCCGGCGTCCGCTCGGTGCCCGCGTAGGTGACCGCCGCCCGGCGGACCTCCGGGCCGGCGACCGTCCCGACCGACTCGAAGACGGCGCGCGCGTCGACCGGGCCCGAGTGGGCGTTCATCGCCGAGAACACCGCCTGGAGCGACCGCGTCCCGTCGGTCGCC
The DNA here is from genome assembly GCF_013415905.1 of Halosimplex pelagicum. Lineage (GTDB taxonomy): Archaea > Halobacteriota > Halobacteria > Halobacteriales > Haloarculaceae > Halosimplex > Halosimplex pelagicum. The sequence goes on from NZ_CP058909.1 coordinate 2,811,489, forward strand.
AGCCGGATCCGCAGGTCGGTGTCGCCGGCGACGAGGCTCCCCTTCAGGTAGTTGGCGGCGTCGACCCACGACCGCGGTTCGGTCAGGACCGCGTCGGACTGCGGGCGGACGGTCCCCGGCCGCAGCGCCTCGCGGAACGCCGCGAAGTCGACGCGGTCCTGTTCGAGCGCGAGCAGGGCGGCGTAGTAGGTGGCGAACGCTTCGTTGGTCCATCGCGCCGAGGACGCGGCCTCGTAGCCCTGGCGAGTGTGGACGTACTCGTGGAGCCAGGTGTTCTCGGCGGTCGCCAGCGGCTCGGCGTCGCGGACCCACATGTCGCGGTCGCCGTACTGCAGCCCGCGCACGCCCCACCGGACGGTCGTCGTCGGCGCGGCGAAGACGTTGACGACCGGGTCGCGGTCGCCGACGCGCATGCGGTCGCCGGCCGCCGCCAGCGAGTCGAAGATCGCGTCGGGCGACTCGGTCAGCGTCGCCTGCTCGGGGACGACCAGCTCGAAGCGCTGGCCGTGGGCCGTCCGCTCGCGGGTCGCGACCGCGCCGAGGTAGGCCATCCACTCCCCGACGTAGCCCTCGCCCGCGGTCCGCGTCGCGCGCGTGATGCCGACCGGTGCCGCCCCGCTCCACGACCAGCTCGTCGGCACCGCTGGGTGGCGGACCAGCGCCCACTCGCCGGCGTCGACGAAGAGATACCGCCCCTGGGCCCCCTCCGGCCCCGAGAGTTCGACCGTCTCGTTGACTTCCATCGCGAACGTCACCGACGGATTCGACGTGTTGCCGTCCCACTCGTAGACGGTCCCGTTGCCCGGCGAGAAGCCCGTCGTCCCGGTGACGGTCACCGCCTCGGGCAGTTCGGGCTTCAGCGAGGACACCCGGTCGGGCACCCGGTAGCGCTGGACGACCGTGATCTCACCGGGCTCCTCGGGCGTCAGCCGGAGTTCCTGCACCGCCGTGACGTTCGCCGGCGCGCGCTCGAACACCGCGTCGGTCCCCACCGCGGCGGCCGACCCGCCCGACGCGGTGACGGACTTGCTCACCCGCTCGGCGGGCTGGCCGAGGTCGGTGGACGGGGCGGTGTCGGCGGCGAACTGCCGCGATTCGGATTCGAGTCGGGGTTCGGAGACGGACCCGTTCTCGGTCGACGAAGCGGCCGCGTTCTCGGTCGACGAAGCGGCCGCGAGGCCGCCTCCGGTGACCGCGCTCGTGAGAAGCAACACCGCGACTACCGCGGCGACGACTCGACGACCGCCAGCCCGTGCCATACCTCCGGTTGGGAAACGCCCGACTTAACCTTTCGCCGCCCGGCGGACGCGGCCCGCCCGGGGGCGACGGCCACGGTCGCCCGGTTCGGTCGCGGCCTACAGCCCGGCGAGGAACTCGGCGCCGGTGTCGATGGAGGCCGCCGGGTCCTCGGGCTCGTCGTGCTCGTAGACGAGCCACTCGGCGTCGACCCCGCGGGCGGCGTCGGCACACGCCTGCATGTCCACGTCGCCGTCGCCGATCTCGCAGAACTCGCCGTCGGCCATGTCCTTCATGTGGACGATCTCGACGCTGTCGCCGTAGCGTTCGAGGATCTCGACGGGGTCGTGGCCCGCCGTCTCGATCCAGCCCACGTCGGGCTCCAGCAGCGCGTCGGTGTGGTCGGCGAACACCTCGAAGCCCGTCGTGTCGTCGAACGCGACGAACTCGTGGTCGTGGTTGTGGTAGTGCAGGTCGAAGCCCTGCTCCAGCATGTCGGCCGCGATCGCGTCCACCCGGTCGGCCGTCTCCAGCGTCGCCTCGCGGGACTCGAACTGTTCGGGCCCGAGCCACGGGACGACCGCCCCGTCGGCGCCGACGGTCTCGTGGAAGGAGGCGACTTCGGTGGGGTCGGACTCCATCTCGTCCACGTCGACGTGAGCCGCCGTCACGGCCAGGTCGAGGTCGTCGAGGCGGTCGGCGAGTTCGTCGGCCGAGAGGCCGCCGAAGCCGCCGGAGAACTGCACGCCGTCGTAGCCGGCCGCCGCGCAGCGTTCGAGGATCTCTCCCATCGGCAGGTCCAGGTCGCGAACCGAGTAGAGGTTGATCGCGGTGCGTACCATAACGGTCGGTCGTCCGGACGGGCTTTCAGTCCACGGGTCGGGGCGCGACTCTCCGGCTGCGAGTCTTCAGTTCAACTGTAGATGGAAGGGTGCAATCGTTCGAGCGGCGAGTCGTTCCGAGCGATACCGGGCCGACGGTGAGCGACGAACGCCCTCGACCCGCTCGCTAGCAATTGGATCGACTGCAGGCGACAGCAGGCGGTGAAAGCCCTCGGCGCGCTCGCGGTCGCTGAGCGAGATCCGCGCTCTCAGCACGGCCCGCGCGGATAGTAGCCCGCTCAGGCGACTAGCGACGCGAGCGCGCCTCGCCCTTTCAGTCCACCAGGGACCGCGACCGCAACAGCAAGGGCGCCGCACAGCGACCGCAGACGGCCACGAGCCTCCCCAGCCGATTCGCTCGCCTTCGGCTCTCTCATCCCTCGCGCGGCTACGTCGCGCGCACGAGAGCGCGCTCCAGCACGCGCCGACCGCACCGCTCGACAGCACGCGCCATCGAGAACGTCGAACAGCGAGAAAATCGTGGTCGGTCGAGATATCGAGTCGAGCGGACTCGGATCACTGCATCGTGACGTAGGTGAGAAACAGCAGCGCGAGGAACTGCAGGGCGCGGAGGACGACGACGGCCTGCTGGGCGACGGGGTCGGCGGCGTAGAGCATCTGCATGCTGAAGAAGTAGTAGATCGCGACGAGGTTCTCCAGCAGCATGACGCCGGCGAAGGCGAGCAGGCCGAGGATGAGGTTGGTGCCGAACGTTCGGTAGTTACGCAGCCAGACGACGCCGAGCGCCACCAGTAACAGGGCGTTCAGCCCCGCGAGGGCGGTCGCAACGGTGAGCCAGGGTTCCATCGCCATCGTATCACTCGATTTGGTCGGTTATGGTCTCGAACTCCTCGCGGTGGTGGTCGAACCGGTCCGTGAGGAAGTACATCGCGCCGTAGTCGTCGCCGCCGCGCTCGACCACGTCGTGGTCCAGCAGGACGTCGAGGTGGTGGCGCACGGTGTTGTAGTCCACGTCGAGTTCCTCGGCGAGCTGGTTAGCGTTGCGCGGCCGGTCGTCGATCAACCGGATGATCCGCGCGCGGTTCTCCCCGCCGCGCGTGCCGGCGAGCAGATACCAGAGTGCCTTCTCCATCGACGCTCGTACCGTCCTGTCCCCCGCCTGCGTTTTAGGCGTGCTGGTTCCTCCCACGGGCGCCGCACTGCCGTCCGCCACCTCACCCCACGCTCCCCGGGTCGACCGTCTCGCTCACCCACCCGGTCGCCCCGCTGGGGTAGGCGTCCCGTTCCTCGCTCGGCTGGACCGTCCCGGTGCCGTCCGTGGCGCGGACGACCACGTCGTGGCTCCCCGAAGGCGGGTCGTAGGCGTAGCGCCACTGGCGCCAGGCGTCCTCGGCGGTCTCGGGCGGGTCCTCGACCGCGCCCGTCGCGCCGGGCAGGCGCTCGGTGAGCTCCGCGTCGGCCCAGGTGTCGCCGCCGTCGGTCGACACCTCGACGCGGTCGATGCCGCGGGTCCCCGCGTAGGCGTGCCCGCCGACAGCGATACGGCCGTCTTCGGTCCGGGTGGTCGCGTGGAGCTTGGCGACCGTCTCCACGGGGCCAGTGCCGTGCCACCCCTTCTTTTCCCAGTAGCCGTCGGCCTCGCGTTCGAGGAACTCGATCTCGGTGATCCACTTGACGCTGATCTCCCCCCAGTGGCCGGGGACGAGCAGGCGGACGGGCGCGCCGTGGCTTCGCGGGAGCGGTTCGCCGTTCATCCCCAGCGCGAGGAAGCCGGTCTCCAGCGCCTCCAGCGGGAACTCCTCGTAGTAGTCGTCCGCGGCTCGGACCATGACGCACTCGCAGTCCGAGTTCGGCTTCGCGTCCTCGATGAGCGACGCGATGGGGACGCCGCTCCAGACGGCGTTGTCCATCTTCTGCCCGTTGAGCGACTCGCCGACGCAGCGCAGCGAGACGAACCGGTGCTGGAACTCCCGTTCGGCGAGGTCGGCGTAGTCGTAGGACAGTTCCTCGTCGACTTCGCCGGTGACCGATAGCGACCACTCGGCGGCGTCGGGCGTCGGCGAGACGGAGCTGTAGGAGACGTTGAAGAAGCGCTCGCTCACGAGCGGTTCCATCCCGTCGAGGTCGAACGTCCGCTCTTCGGCGGCCGCGAGCTGGTCGCTCGCGTCGAAGGTCGGTACCTCGACGTTGCCGTAGATAGCCGGGTCACCGCGGAGACGGTCGCCGTCGCCGGTGTCGCCCCCGCCCGAGCCGCCGCCGACCGCCGCGGTCCCGTCGCGGCCGACGACGTAGCCCAACGCGCTCGCACCCAGCGCGGCGCCGACCGCGGTCAGCACGCGCCGGCGTCCGCCGGACGGAGCCCGTTCAGTCGCGGGTCCCCGGGATGCGGAGATGTCGGTCACGGCGAGGACGACGCCGGCGCCGACCGCCGCGCCGAGCGAGAGGACGGGTCGGCCGGTCAGCGCGGCCGTCACCGCCCAGACGAGCGCCGGGCCGCCCAGCAGCGGGACGGCGCGCTCGTCGAGCCACCGACCGAGCGTGACCGAGACGACGACCGCCTGTGCGTACAGTATCACGACGATCGTCCCCGCCGTCGCGAGGTTGAGTTGCTGTCCGAGGTCGCCCAGCACCGTGATCGCGAACGTGACGACGGCGCCCGGCATCACCCGCGAGAGCGTGCTCTCGACCGGTGCGACGACGAACCCCGGTGCGAAGCCGACCGCGGCGAACGAGCCGAGCAGCGCGGCCACGCCCGCGGCGACGGCGATAGCGACCGTGCCGACTCCCGGCGGATACCGCTCGGCCAGCGGCGTGTCTCCTGTCATGGGTCCCACTGGCGACTACCCACGGATAGGCGTTGTTCGAAAACCGCTCGGACTCTCTCTAGAATTCGTTCGGGTTGACCGCGCCGGCGGTCGGAACCGGCGAGGAGGACCGCCGGAGAACAAGGCTCAAGCGCCGTCGGTCCGAGGCGAGGATATGAGCGACGCAGGCGGCCGGCCCTGTCCGATCTGCGAGCGGCCGATGACTCACCGTCACTGCAAGTACGTCTGTCCGGAACACGGCGTCGTCTACGACTGCGCGGACACCTTCTACTGAGCGGCACCTCGGTCGCTTGCTACCGAACGTCGACGCCGAGGTCGTAGCGCTCGCGGACCAGCCGATAGGTCGGTCCGGCCAGCAGGAGCCCCGAGACGGCCGTCGCGGCGGCGACCAGGGCGATCCCCTGGTCGAGCCCCTCGACCGAGAGCGTGTGCATCGACGCGCCGGCGACGACGGCGCCGACGATCCAGGGCGTCTCGCCGACGAGCGTCCCGGCCAGGTACGTCCGCGGTGAGATCCCCGAGAGACCCGCCGCCGAGGAGATCACGTCCGAGGGGATCGGGGCGAGCCGCGCGGCCACGAGCCCGCGGAAGCCGCCGGTCGCCGCGACCACGCGGTCGCCGACACCGGCCGTCCGTCCGAGGATCCCCTCCTCGGTCCGGAACCGGCGGGCGACCAGGAACGGCGTCGCCGTCGAGACCGCGAGTCCCGCGGCGGCGACCGGGACCCCGACCGCCACGCCGTAGACGTACCCGACCGTCAGCGAGAGCAGACTGACCGGCCACAGGACGAGCGGTCGGGCGACGTAGAGGACGGCGAGCACGGCGAGGAAGCGCCAGGGGTCGGCCGAGAGCGCGACGAGCGACTCGAGTACCGCGGCCGGCGAGAAGACCACCGCTCCGGCCGCGAGCGCCACGGCGACGGCCGCGAGGCCGCCAACCTGCCGGCGCGTCGCTCGACTGACTGCCATCGTTCCCGGTCCAGTCCCCGCCGGCACAAGTCTTGTGGTCGCCGCAGCACCTCCGGAGCAGCGGCGCCGAACCCGGAAACGCTTAATCCGGGGGCGACCCCACCGGAGAGCGTGGACGACCGCGTCGAACTCGGCGTCGAACTGCTCGCCCACCTCGAACACGCCGAGCTGTCGCTGGCCGAGGCCGTCGACCGCATCGAGACCGTGACCAGCGACCCGGCGGTCACCCGCGAGATCCTCGAGACCGCCGAGCGACGCGGCGTCATCGACCGCGAGGGCGACACCGTCGTCCCGACGACCGGCGACTACGTCGGCTTCGAGGGCGGCGACGTCGTCAGCAAGGAGGGGGAGTTCACCTGCCAGCGCTGCGGCGCCGGCATCACCACGGGCTACTTCATCGAATTCGACGCCGGCGACCACGGCCCGTTCGGCTCCTCGTGTATCAGGAAAGTCACCGGTCGCGACGAGGACTGACCGCCGCCCCGGTCGCGCCGCTCCCGCCGCCTGTCGACCCTACTCGGAGTCGCGCTGCTGGACCAGCTGCTTGAGCGCGCGGTGTTGCCGTTTGAGCAGTTCGTTCTGGCGGTCGACCGCGTCGGTCAGCTCGTCCAGCCGCTCGGCCATCGCCTCGAACTCCTCGCGACTGACCGGCGCGGGCTCCACCTCGTCGGTGTCCCCGGCCGTCGCTGCCGAATCCGCCGACGAGCGCGGTGGCGACGCGTCGTCCGACCCCTCGACGGCGTCCGCGGTCGCGGTGCCGTCGGCCGAAGCCTCGCCGGCCCGACCCTGGGTCGAGCCACCCGCCTGGCCCGCGGCGTCGGTCCGCTGGGTGCTCGCCTGCTCGGAGTCCCCCCGCTGAGAGCGAGTCCGCTGGTCCGCTTGCCGGGGCTCCGCCTGCTGGGCGTCGGGAGGCGAGGTGTCGGTCCCCCCGGTCGCCCCGCTGTCGGCCTCGCTCCGCCGAGCGTCCGTCCCCGCGTTCGACTCGGCGGTGTCGCCCGGCTCCGGCGCCGACTCCGCGTTCGCCGGTTCGGCACTCGAATCGGCCCGGTTCGGGGAGTCGGTTCCTGCCGCTTCCCCGGCGTTCGCGTTCGACCCGCGAGTCGCCGGCTCGCCGGTCCCACCGGCGTCGGCGTCGGCGGTCTGGCCACCCGCCGTGTCGGGCGACTGACCGGCGGTCGGGTCGGATGACTGGCCGCCCGGCTGGCGGTCGGGCTCTCGCGGCGGTTGCTCGCCGGCCTGCGGGTCGCCCCCGGCGAGTCGCTCGTCGGCGTCGACGGACTCGGTCAGCTCGGCCTCGTCGCTGACGAGCGGGTCGAAGTCGTCGCCGAACGAGAAGTCGTCGCCGCCGGCTTCGGTCGCGGCGTCGACGCCGCCCGCGTCCGCGTCGTCGGCGCCGACGACGCGGTTGAGTTCGTCGATGTTGGCGACGTCGTAGTAGTTAAACAGCGCCTTCTCGAGCGTCTGCCGAACGACCGGTGCCTTGTCGTTGGGCACCTTGATCCGCTGGGGACGACCGCCGACCGAGAGAGCGATGCTGGTGGCGACGCTGGCGCGTTCGAACTCCAGACCGGTCACGTCGTCGTAGGCGTAGACCTCGTAGTCCTCGGACCAGACCTGGTTGCCGATGTGTTTGATCAGCCGGCCCTCGGCGATGATGAGCGTGAGTTCGCTGAACCGGTAGACGCCGGCGAGCGACTCGCGGGCCTCGATGACGCCGTCGAGCTTGAAGACGCCCTCGAGGAACAGTTCGAGCACCTTCTCGCCGCGGTTGGCCGGGACCGTGAACGACCGGGTGCCGTCGATGTACTGCATCGTGAACTTCGTCTTGCGGCGGCCCTCCGAGACCGCGAGCTGCTCGATGTCGTGGGAGTACTCCTCGACCGCTTCGTCGCTGAGCAGGCCTTCGCCGCGATAGACGAGCGTTCGCGTCGGTGTGAGACAGACCGCGTCCTCGTCGCCGAGCGAGACGCCGGCCTGGATCTCCTCCCCGTCGAGTACACCCTCGACGAGGTCCGGGATGTCCATGCCTGAGGTGTACCCGTCCTGGTGTATAAATCCGGGGGTGGGAACCCGACCGGTCGCGGCGCGGGCGGACGACCTATCCGCGAACGGGTCACCGAAACGACGCGACGGCGGGGGCATGACGGCGAATCGCCCGGCGGATATGAGAAGGTTAAAGACCGATACCGCGGTACGATGGAATGCGCCCGGGTGGCTTAGCTGGACATAGCGCCGCACTCATAGGGTTTCCTTGCGCGGCAGGCCGGCATGCCCCCACGAGGCCCGTCAGCCTCGGACCTGGGACATGCGGAGATCGAGGGTTCGGAGCCCTCCCCGGGCATACCTTCCGTCGCTCACACCGCGGAGTCGCGACTGTTCGTCGAGCGTGACGCGCACGGAGAAATCCGTCGGATCGCGGTGGCGAACGCCGTCAGGCGTCGCCGGGGAACTCCTGGAAGAGCGTCTCGAAGTCCTCGGTCTCGCTGAGGTCCGAGACCGTCCGGTCGGCCGCTTCCCGGAGGTCTTCGACCTCGGATTCGAGCCGCTCGTACTCCTCGCTGTCTTGGAGCTCCACGAAGTCCTTCTCGGCCTCGAGGGTCGCTTTCTTCGAGGCGAGCGAGAAGAACTCCTGCATGCGCTCGTCGTAACTCTCGCGGTCGAGCATCCGCTCGGCCGCGCCGTGGAGGTCGTCGAGCATCACCGGCTTGGTCAGGTAGTCGTCGAACGCCATCTCGACGATGTCGAAGTCGGGGTCGACGGCTGTCACCATCACGACTCGGCACTCGAGGCGCCGCGCGCGCAGCTCCTCGAGGACCTCGTCGCCGTTCATCTCCGGCATCTGCCGGTCGAGGAAGACGATGTCGACCTCGTCGTCGGCCTGCTCGAGCGCCTCGTGGGGCCCGTACGCTGTCCTGACCTCGTACTCCTCTGCCAGCCAGGTCGAGTACAGGTCGGCGATGTCGCGCTCGTCGTCCACGACGAGCACGGTTTCGTCTCCGGAGTTGCTGTTCGGCGTTGTCATCGTGAGTCCCGTGATTTGGACGAACGGATTATCGACTATCGGACGAACCAGTTCATAAAACCACCCCATGAATTATCGCGCGTGAAAATTGGGACGGGTCAGCCCCCCCCGACTCGCCCCTCCGACTCGTCCCACCGACGGCGTTATGTCGGCGAACGCCTTGGTGTCCGTCGATGGACGAAGCGTCGGACGACCCGCGGCGGATCCGGACGCTGGCGGTGACCGTCGAAGACGTGATCGCCGCGCTAGAGGCTCGGAGTCAACGCGACCGACCGGTCGTGTTGCGGGCGACGCCGCCGTTCAGCGGTCGGATGCGCGCTCGCCTGCACGTCGCGACGGGCGAGTACGACGAGTCGCCGGCGCCGCTGCACGTCGACCCCGAATCGCTGCTCGACGACGCGGCGCCGACCTACCCGCGCCCGGCCGACACCGAGGACGAACTTCGGGCGGAGCCCGACACCGAGTACACCGTCGAGCGTCACCACGACCGCCACGAGGACGCAGTCGCGACCTGGCGGGAGACCGTCACCGACCACGTCCGCGACACCGCCACCGTCGAGACACCGTACGGCCCCCACGAGGTCGGAGTGTCGCTCCTCGGCTGAGCCGACCGCCCGAACGCGTACGTTCGCCAACCGATCACACAGTATTCGTCGTTCGAATGACGAGAACGGAGTTGCTCGCTCGATAAAACGTCTCGCCGTTTCTCCGCCGGCGATGAAACGAAATCGGGGGTTAGTAAAACGTCTATACGCGCGCGTCGTTCGTGTGAAACGTTGTGAAATAACCGGAAGACTCGGACGGTTATAAGGTAATACCGCGCTATCGTGGAAGTACGAGGTTCCCCCGCATGTCAAGTCGCTCGTCCGACCTCACGTCGTCGCTCGACCAGGCCGACGTCGGCGTCTCAGACGTCGGCAGAAGCATCGTCGCGCCGATCACCGGCGCCGCCTTCTGGGCGGCCGTCGCGCTCCCATTCCTCCATCTGCCGCTGTTGCTGGCGACGGGCCTGTCCGCCGAGCCGTACACCGACGCGTTCGTCGCCCTGCTGGCGCTGAACGTCGTCGCACTGCTCGTCGGCCACCCCCACTACCGCGACTGACCCGTCGAGCGACCGCCCGGACACCTCCAGCCGAACGGTCGCGCCCTCGGAACCGCCCTCCAGCGGAGTGATCTTCCCCATGGCCGCTACTCCTCCGAGCCGGCGATCGCCGCTCGCAACCGCGGGATCTCCCGCCCGAGCGCCCGGCGTTTGATCAGGACGAAGCCGACGAAGATACAGCAAAAGCCCGCCGCGGTCCAGCCGTCGACGACCTCCTCCAGGAACAGGAAGCCGGTGACGGCGGCGAACAGCGGCGCCACGTAGGAGACGAGGTTGATCTCGACGGGACCGAGCCGCTCCAGCAGGTCGAAGTAGATGAGGAAGCCGGCGGCGCTGGCGCCGACCGAGAGGTAGGCCAGCGACCACAGCGCGGTCGGCGACCACGTGATCGCACCGAACGACTCGCCCAGTCCGAGGCTGAGGAGGTGCATCAGCCCGGCGCCGCCGAGCATCGACCACGCCTCCATGGTCTCGATCTCGACGCCCGCGTCGATGTACGTGGTCACCACGCTACCCAGCGCGAAGGATAGCGCCGCGGCGAACACGAGCAGTTGCGGCAGCGTCTCGCGCGTCAGCAGCGTCGCCGGGTCGGGCTGGGCGACGGCGACGACCCCGACGAGCCCGAGGACGATGCCCGCGACGCCGACGGCCGACAGCCGCTCCTCGGGGAGCAGGCCGCGGGCGAACACCGTCGTCAGCACCGGCGAGAAGCTGACGATGACCGCCGCGGCGGCGCTGGTCGTCCCCTGCTCGCCGACGAACAGGAACGCGTGGTAGGCGGCGATCAGCAGGACGGCGCCGGTCGCGACGGTCGCCCACTCGTCGCGGCCCCGCGGATACCAGCGGTCGGCCCGCAGGGCCGCGTACCCCAGCATCACGACGCCGGCCACGTCGTAGCGTAGCGCCGCGAACAGGACCGGCGGGAACGCCGCCAACCCGGCCTTGATCGCCACGAACGCCGAGCCCCACAGCGCCGACAGCGCCAGAAACAGTCCGAGGTTGCGGTACGTGGACACGCTCCGTGGTTCGGGCGAGCGGGCCTGAACCTTTCGGGTCCGGGTTTCCGGGTCGAGCTCCGGGGCCGAACGGGCCCCACGTCGCGGTTCGTCCGGCCGAGCAGTCGAAACCGAGCGACCGGAACGGGACGACCCCCCGACTCCCCCGTACGTTTAAATTACCGTGCCACCAAGGAGTCGTATGGCCGCATACGGCCGGCCGACTCTTCGGGACCTGTTCGACGAGGCACCGACGCCGCACATCGCCCACCCGCCTCGTACGCACCACCGGGACTTCTATCTCGCTACCGACGGCTCCTATCGAGCCGCCGGTGGCACCGCGCCCGGCGACGACGCCCGCGAGTTCACCGGCGGGCTCGGCGTCGTCATCGAGACCCGCGACGGCGAGCGCGTCGCGCGGCTGTCGGTGCCCAACCGCGCCCCCGACAACAACGTCGCCGAGTACCGGGCGCTCCACCTCGGCCTCGACGTGCTCGCCGCCCGCTCGCCGGCGGACGCGAGTATCGGCGTCCTCATCGATCACGACGTCCTCGCCGAGAACGTCAACGCCGCCGTCCTGACCGACCGCGACCCGGAGCTGGAGCCGACTCACTCGGTGACCCACCCGCCCGCGATCGGCCTCCACTGGCGGGGCATCAGCTCCCGGCTGCGCGACTTCGCGGAGATCCGCGCCGCCCGCATCGACAGCGGGTACAACCCGGCCCACCCGCTCGCCAACGCCCCCGACGAGTACGCACACGTCAACAGCGAACCCGACCGCTGTCTGCTCCCCGACGAACCCGCCACCGCCGGCGACGACCGCTACCCGCCGCCCTCTCGAGCCGACCGCGGCAGCGCGAGCGACTAGTCGCGGTCGTCCCCGTCATCGTACAACCGTTCGATGGACCGCTCCCAGCTGTGCCGAGCCAGCCCGCCGTAGCCCGCGAACCGCCCGAGATACTGGTCGCGCGGCACCGGTCCCCACCACTCCCCGTCGGCCGTCCGGAGATAACGGACCCACTTCACCGTCAGGGCCGCCCAGAGGACCGCGAATACCACCGGCCAGACCGTGCCGTTCGCTCGCGGGACGGTGATGCCGAGCGCGAGGAGCCCCTTCCAGAGCGCGAACGCCCCGACGAACAGCACCGCGAACACGAAGGAACTCGACAGCAGATACTGGAACGCCCGCGTCGGCGCCCCGGAGATGTCGACGGTCTTGTCCATCGCTACGTGTTCGGAGCGACGAGTACGCGAATAAAATATCTTGTGCGGCGCAGTGAACCGCCGCCCTCACTCAGTTCGAGCGGTGAACCGGCGCCTGCGGCGCCGGACGCCTACTCCTCTTCTTCCTGCTGCTGGGCGTCGACGACGGCCGCCGCGCCGAGGTTGACGATGTCCTTGACCTCGTCGCCCCGCTGGAGGACGTGGACGGGCTTGTCCATGCCGACCAGCATCGGGCCGATGGCGTCGGCGCCGCCCAGGCGCTGGAGGAGCTTGTAGCCGATGTTGCCGGCTTCGAGGTTCGGGAACACGAGGACGTTCGCCGGGTCTTCGAGGTCGGCGAAGTCGTAGGTGCCGTTGAGGATGTCCTCGACGACGGCGGTGTCGGCCTGCATCTCCCCGTCGACCGGGAAGTCGACCTCGGGGTCGTCGTGGAGGTCGCTCACGGCGCCGCGGAGCTTCGCGGTGCCCTCGTTCTCGACGCTGCCGAAGTTCGAGTACGACAGCAGGGCGGCGCGGGGCTCGATGTTGAAGTCCCGCGCGAGGCTCGCGGTGTGTTTCGTGACCTCCGAGAGCACGTCCGAGTCGGGGTCCAGGTTGACCGTCGTGTCCGCGCAGAAGACGACCTGGTTCTTGAACGTCAGCATGTAGACGCCGGCCGCGTAGTCGGCGTCCGGTGCGGTGCCGATGACCTCCAGCGGCGGGCGCAGCGCCGAGGGGTAGTGATGCGTGAGGCCGGTTAGCATCGCGTCGGCCTCGTCCTGCTCGACCATCACGCTGGCGAGGTAGTTGGTGTCGTTCTCGATGAGTTCGGATGCCTCGCTGCGGGTGATACCCTTGCGCTGGCGGAGCTCGTGGAGCCGCTCGGCGTACTCCTCGTAGTCGCCGCTCTCGGGGTCGACGACCTCCGGCTCGAACTCCAGTCCGAGGTCGGCCTTCGTCGTCTCGATCTCCTCGCGCTCGCCGATGAGGACGGGCTCGGCGATGCCCTGCTCCTGCAGCTGGAAGGCCGCGCGGATCATCTTCTCGTTGGCGCCCTCGGCGAGGGCGAGGCGCTTGGGGTCGCTCTGGGCCTTGTTCAGCACCACGCGCATCATCTCGCGGGACTTGCCGAGGCGGGCCTCCAGCGTCTCGACGTACTCGTCGACATCGAGTTCCGCGCGGGCCGCGCCGGACTCCATGGCGGCCTCGGCGACGGCGGGCGCCACCTCGAAGAGCACGCGCGGGTCGACGGGCTTGGGGATGATGTACTCGGGGCCGAACTGCAGCGGCTGGTCGCCGTAGGCCTTGACGACCTCGTCGGGCACGTCCTTGCGAGCGAGTTCCGCCAGCGCCTCGGCGGCCGCGCGCTTCATCTCCTCGTTGATGTCGGTCGCGCGGACGTCGAGCGCGCCGCGGAAGATGAACGGGAACCCGAGGACGTTGTTGACCTGGTTGGGGTAGTCCGAGCGGCCGGTGCCCATGATGACCGTGTCGTCGCGGGCGGACTTGGCGTCCTCGTAGGTGATCTCGGGGTCGGGGTTGGCCATCGCGAAGATGACCGGGTTCTCGTTCATCGACCGGACCATCTCCTGGGAGACGATGCCGCCGATCGACAGGCCGACGAACACGTCGGCGTCGTCCATCGCGTCGGCCAGGTCCCCTTCGGGCACGTCGCGGGCGAACTGGCGTTTGTACTCGTTGACGTCGCCGGCCTCGGCGCGCTCCTCGGTGATGATCCCCGAGGAGTCACACATGAGGATGTTCTCCTTCTTGGCGCCCAGCGAGACGTAGAAGCGGGCGGTCGCGATGGCGCTCGCGCCGGCGCCGGAGAAGACGATCCGCATGTCTTCGAGGCTCTTGCCGCTAATCTCGGCGGCGTTGAGCAGGGCCGCGCCGGAGATGATGGCGGTCCCGTGCTGGTCGTCGTGGAACACGGGGATGTCCATCCGCTCACGCAGTTGCTCCTCCATGACGAAACACTCCGGCGCGCTGATGTCCTCCAGGTTGATCCCGCCGAAGGTCGGCTCCATGGCGGCGACGGCGTCGATGAAGGCCTGGGTGTCGTGTTCGTCGAGTTCCACGTCGAACACGTCGATGTCGGCGAACCGTTTGAACAGCACGCCCTTGCCCTCCATGACGGGCTTGGAGGCCTGCGCGCCGATGTCGCCGAGGCCGAGGACGGCCGTCCCGTTGGAGACGACCCCGACCATGTTGCCCTTCGCCGTGTACTCGTAGGCGTCGGCCGAGTTCTCGTCGATCTCCAGACACGGCGCCGCGACACCCGGCGAGTACGCCAGCTGCAGGTCACGCTGGGTGTTCGTCGGCTTGGTCGTCGCGATCTCCAGTTTCCCGGGCGGCTCTGTGCGATGATACTCCAGTGCGTCCTCGTCGAGTCCCATATCCGATCCGCGGACGGGACCGGCAAAAACTTTCGCGTTGGGCCAAATGACGACTGGAAGAACGTCGTTCGTCGAAGTCGTGACGCGGTGATTTCCACGGCCGAGCGACCGTGAAAGCCGCCTACCCGCTCGGGAACGCGTTCCGCGGCCGGGAACGGTGTCGGGACGCCGTTCACCGGTGGGGATCGGTGGCACGGGCTCGGGTCCCGGAGCGGGGACGCGACGGTCCGGCTGGGGTGGGTCGGCGGCGTGGAAATGAGGGGAGTAAAGTCCGTGGGCGTCCAAGCGCCGCGCATGACCCGCCGCTTCCGGACCCTCGCGGGCGTCACGACGGCGCTGACGTTCGTCCTCATCCTGCTCGGTCTGCACACCGGCTCGACCGGTGGCGGGCTCTCCTGCGGGACTCGATGGCCGCTGTGCGACGGCTGGCTGGGCCTGTTCCCGGCCAACTGGGCGAGCTTCTTCGAGTGGTTCCACCGCTTCGTCGCGATGGTCGTCGGCTTCCTGCTGCTGGGGTGGCTCTACGGCGTCTGGCGCTGGCAGGACGACCGCCGCGTCCGCTACAGCGTCACCGCCGCCATCGCGATCCTGCCCGTCCAGATCCTCCTCGGCGGCGTCACCACGACCGCCGGCGGCATGTTCCCCCGCGGATTCAACCCCGCGATCATGACGGCCCACTTCACCACCGCGACGGTCATCTTCGCCTTGCTCGTCTACGCGACGGCCCGGATGTTCGGCGCGCCCGGCGTCCAGTGGGTTCGCACGGTCGCCGGTCTGGCCGGCGGCCTCGTCGCCTTCCACGCCGTCTTCGACTTCGTCCCCGTGTTCGGCCACCCGCCGACCAACCAGATCGCCTACTACGCCGCTTCCTTCGCCCTGTTGGCCGCGTTCGTCGCGCTGCTCGTCTGGAGCGAGGACGCCGTCGACCCCGCGAACCTCCTCCGGTTCCGCGCGGTCGCCGCCGCCGGCACCGCCGTCCTCTACGTCGACATGGTACTGAGTCGCCACCTCTGGGGCGTCCCCGACGTCGTCGGCACCGCGACGACGTTCGTCCTCGCCGCCCTCGTCGTCGGCCTCTCGTTCGTCACCGACCGGACCGTCGCCGACGCCGGCGGCCTCGGCACTCAGCGCGCGGACTGACCACCTTCCCACCGGTTCCGCCCGATCGGCCCACAGACACTTACCCCCGCCCGACGAACGCTCGCCCGATGGTCCCCGAGATCGTCGACTACGCGCTGGTCGTCGCGTACCTCCTCCTGGTCGGAGTGCTCGCGGTCCGGTACCGGCGCGGCGAGATAGCGGGCCGGAAACTACCGATCTACCTCGGGATGTGTCTCACCTGGCTGGCCTACGGTCTGCTTCAGGTGGCGGGGGACGGACCGGTCCCGACCGGGACGACGCTGAACGACGGGCTCGACGCGCTCGCGGTCGTCCTGCTCGTCGCCGGGATCTACCTGCTCTATCGGGGCTGGCGGCACGGTGGCGACGGGACAGAGTCGTCCGCGGCGAGCGGGTGAGCGATTCGGTGCAACGCGGTTGTCGTATATGAGAAACCCGAGCGGTGATGGTACACGAAATCAGAGAGCCGGGACCGGGAGCCGTCCACCTCGGTGAACTCGACGGGATCGTCGTCGCCGGCGGTTCCGACGCCCAGCGCGCGGACTGACCGCGTCGAATCGGACCACCGTCCCGCGTGGGGAATCGCCGCCGTTACGGGGTGTTCGGCCCGTCCTCGACGTTGCCGGAGTCGACGACCCTCCGACCGGTCCACCGTTGTACCGCGACGCGCACCACGCCGGTCACCAGGCCCGCGACGGCGCCCAGCGGAACGGTGAGCCAGCCGACGAACAGGAGGCTGTAGACCGACATGAACGGCGTCAGGAACACCGATCCCCCCGCCTGCACCTCCAGGTCCAGTATCGGCCCGAGGAACCACGCGACGGGATGCGCGAGGACACCGGTGAGTACCCCGGCCGCCGCGCCACCGAGTATCGGCCGTCCGCCGGCGTACCGTTCGACGCCGAGCCAGCTCGCCGCGCCGACGATTCCGGCCGCCAGGAGACTCGCGAGTGCGAGCGACCCGTCGCCGCCCGAGACGGACGGCCAGCCGAACCACGGCACGACGAACACCGCCGCAGACGCCGCGAACACGACCCCCGCGAACGCCGCCCACCCCACCGCCTCGCTCCCGGATCGCTTCGTCTCTCCGCTCATCTCTCGTAGCTACGACGCCCTGCCGTAATATCCTATCGCTCATCGAATATGTCACCGGCCGGCGAGCGCACACTGGTTCGGTAGTGAAGCGTCCGGCGGGAGCGGGCGAGAGCGGAATCGGGTGGGTGGCCGCGTCACCCGGTGGGCTTCACATGAAGTCCGTGAGTCCGGCCTGGTCGTCGTCTTCGTCGTCCGTCGAGTCGGCCGGGGCGTCCGTCTCGGCGTCCGCCGGTTCGTCGGTGGCCGACCCGTCCAGCGACGCCTGTGCGGACTCCGGTTCGCCGTCGTCCTCGGCGTCCGCCTCCTCGGAGTCGGTCGTCTCCTCGCTCCCGCCCGCGTGGGCGTCGTCGAAGGCGCCTCCGGCGTTCTCGACGGCTCGTTCCTCGCGCAGGCGCTCGGCGTCCTCGACGATCGACTGGACCTTGTTGGTGTCCTCGCCGCTGCCGGTGATAAAGGAGACGTGCTTGGCTTCCAGTTCGTACTTCGCGGCCATCGCGACGGTGAGTTCGCGGTTCTTGCAGTGGTGGGTCATCACCGAGAGGTGCGGGAGGATCTCCCGGCGGGCGGTCGACATGCTGACGCCGCCGGCCTCGGCGATCCGTCGGGCGACGTAGTCCCGTTTGTTCCGGGTCCCCCGGGAGCGGCCGAGCTTCGACCAGTAGCTCGGCGGGCCGTAGCGGGTCCACCCGCCCTTGGGCTCGCGGCGGGCCGCGGCGACGCCGGCGGTCATGTTGTCGCCCGCGTAGCGCCAGAACGTGTAGTTCTGCGTCGCGCGCACGCGACCGAGCCAGCGGTCCGCGTTCGCGAGGAAGTCGTAGGCGACCGCCAGCTCCTCGCCCTCGTAGTCCTTGGGCATGTTGTCCTCGATCCAGTTGATCAGGTCGTCGGGCGTCTCGTCCACGTCGTAGGAGGCCTTCAGCGCCTCCTCCGCGCCGGCCTCCTTGATCACCGTGTCGAGATAGTCGAACACGCCCTCCGTCTTGTCGCGCTCGCCGGTCACCACGTCGTCGGCGCCGATGCGGTCGCGGCCCTCGGCCATCGCTTGGAGGTCCTTGATCGCGCCACGCAGGTCGCCGCTGTTCATCTCGGCGATCTGGTCGAGCGCCGCGTCGTCGTACTCGACGCCCTCCTTCCGGCAGAGGTCCCGCAGCACCGGGACGATCGACCGCTTGGACACGTCGCGGAACTCGATCTCCTGGCAGGCGTTGCGGAGGCCCGACGACATCTCGTAGAAGTCGTTGGCGATGAGGATCATCGGCTGGCTGGCCTCCTTGACCAGCGAGGTGATCGCCGCCGACCCGCCCCGGTCGACGTTGCCGTGGAGGTTGTCGGCCTCGTCGAGGATGACCACCCGGCGGCCCGCCTCGCCGGCGGTGAGCGTCCCGGACTTGGCGGCCTCGCCGGCGACCCGCTCGATCACGTCCTTCGTCCGGGAGTCCGAGGCGTTGAGTTCGATGGTCGCCCACCCCTCGTCGCTGGCCAGCGCGTGGGCCGCGGAGGTCTTGCCGATCCCGGGCGACCCGTGGAGCACGACCGCTTCCCGGTGGTCCTCCCAGGTGTCGGCCCACTCCTGCAGGGCGTCGCGGGCCTTGTCGTTCCCCCGGATCTCGTCGAGCGACGAGGGCCGGTACTTCTCCGTCCAGTCCATTGGGAGAACGCAGGCGTGTGAGGGGGTTAGTGGTTTCGGAGCGCTACTCTTCGACGCTCCGCAGGTCGAGCCGCGGCGCGAACTCGTCGTAGGCGCCGTCGCTAGAGACGATTCGGTCCCCGTCCGAGTGGACTAGATGCAACGCATCGAACGGCGTCAGTCCGTGATCCGCTACGTAGGAGGCCGCCGCGACGACCGCGTCCACGTCGCCACGGACCGTCACCAGGGCGGCCGCGTTCGCCACCACTCGTTCCACGTCGCGGTCCTCGCGGTAGGCCACGAGAAGCAGTTCGACGAGCGCGAACTGCGATGTCCACAGTTCGTCCTCGTGTTCCCGGTAGACCGCTTCGGCCCGATCCCCGAGCCAGTCGTCGTCCTTGATCAGCGCGAGCAGGAAGTCGGTCTCGACGTACATTCAGCGACCGGCCCCGTCCAGCGCCTCCTCGCGCGCCCGCTCGCGGAGTTCGTCGGCCGACTCGTCGACGTCCGCGAACTCCTCCCGGAGCGCGTCGAGCGGGTCGTCGGCGATCGGGACGAGTTTGATCCCGTCGTGGAGTTCCACGATCCGGTAGCGGTCTCCGTACCGCTCCCGAGTGTCCTTCGGCAGCGTCAGTCGTCCCCTATCGTCCAGCGTCGCGTCGGGCATATCGAGACGTTGGGTGGGGAAGTCAAAGAATGTTCCCACGCCTCAATTTCCGACCCACCCGAGACGCAGTGTCGGACGGGACGCCGACGACCGTGATCGACCGGCCACGCGTCCGCCGGCGCGCCGGTTTTCCGACCGCGGGCCCAACGGGCGACATGGTCACGTTCGGCGGCGCGCGCGACTTCGGAAAACGGGTCTACGCGGACTTCTCGGAGAAGAACGTGACGTTCATGGCGGCGGGGCTGGCGTACAACGCCTTCGTCTCGCTGGCGCCGCTGTTGCTCCTGTTGTTCGTCGTGCTCTCGGTCGTCGGCGGCGGGCTGGAGGAGCGCGTCGTCGAGGCCGCGGAGGCCTGGCTCCCCGGGCCCATCGCCGACGTCGTCGCGCAACTGTTCGCGGGCGACGCCGCGGCGGGCGGCGCGTCGGTCGTCGGCCTCGTCGTCCTCGTGTGGGGGGCGCTGAAGATCTTCCGCGGGCTCGACACCGCGTTCTCCGAGATCTACGAGACCGAGTCGGACAACGGCTTCACCGACAAACTGCGCGACGGCGTCGTCGTCATGGGGGCGCTCGTCGTCGCCGTCCTCGCGACCGTCGGCGTCAGTGCCGCCGTCGCCGTCTTCTCGGACACCGTCCCCTTCCTCGGACTGGTGACGCCGCTGGTGCTGGTCGCCGGGCTCGTCCTCGCCTTCTTCCCGATGTACTACGTCTTCCCCGACGAGGACCTCGGGTGGGCGGACGTGCTGCCGGGCACCGTCTTCGCCGCCGTCGGCTGGGCGATCTTCCAGAGCCTCTTCCAGGTGTACCTCGCCTTTAGCGACCCCGGGTCGAGCGGCTTCTTCGGCGGCGTCATCGTGGTCGTCACCTACCTCTACTTCACGGCGCTGGTGCTGTTGCTCGGCGCGGTGATAAACGCCGTGCGGGGCGGCCACTCTTCCGGACGACCCGGCGGCGTCGGCCGGGGCGCGGGCGGCTACGAGCGGAAGCGCCGGGCGTCGCTCGACCGCGCCGAACTCGACGCCTACCTGCGGGGACTCGACGAGCAGCTCACGGCCCGCTACGAGGCCACGAGGGCCCGTCCGGACGACGGGACCGACCGGCCGAAACCGACCGGCGAGGTCGACCTCGTGGAGTACGCGGCGGGCGACGGCGACGAGCGCCGGTGGACGGTCGAACTGAGCTGGAGCGCGCCGAGCGGTACCGGGGCCGGCGAGGACCCGTCCGGCGCCACCGGAGTCGGGAGCGACCGGCCCGGCGGTCGCCCGGACGGGGCGGACGACTGAGCCGCGGCCGCCGGCGAACCGGCGCTGCGGTGGCGCGGTCGTGCGGTGCGTGCGGTGCGTGCCGGCGCTCAGCGGTCGTCGTCGACGGCGATCCGCCCGCGGAGTTCGTGCTCCGACGCGGGGCTGACGGTGATGCCGGCCTCGTCGAATCGCCGTCTGACCCGCCGAGCGAACGCGGACCGGATCTCGAACACCGCCGGCTGGCTGGCGTCGTCGAGCCAGAAGTGGGCGCGCAGCCGGACCACCCCGTCGCCCAGTTCGTCGACGAACGCCACCGGCTCCGGCCGGTCGGCGGCACCGTCGAGCCCGCGAGCGACGGATTCGAGGATCTCGGTCGCCCGTTCCGGGTCGTCGGCGTAGTCGATGTCGACTCGCTCGACGACGCGGTAGCGGCCGCGTCCGAACGGGCGGGTGATCGCCTGGCTCGTCAGGACGGTGTTGGGGACGGTCACCAGCGCGCCGTCGGGGCTCTCGACGCGGGTGACCCGGAGGGTGATCGCCTCGACGGTGCCCTCGCCGTCGTCCCACTCGATGTAGTCGCCGACGCTGAACTCCGGGTCGAACACGAGGACGAGGCCGCCGACGAGCGATCCGACGACGGTCTGGGCCGCGACGCCGACCGCGAGCGTCGCCGCCGCGACGACCAGCGCCGAACTCGTGAGGACGTTCGCGAGGCCGGCCACGCCGGCGCCGACGACCACGGCGACCGCGAGGACGAGCACGCGGACGTAGCGGGCGATGGCGTCCTGCAACGTGGGGTTGTCGCGGTTCCGTCGCCGGACCGCGCGGCTGACCAGAGGTTCGACGACGACGAACCCGACGAGGACGACGACGGCGAATCCGACGAGGAACCACGCGGCGCGGACGACCACCGGTGCGAACTCGACCAGTTCCTCCGGACCGACGCCGGGCGTGGCCGTCCCGTTCCCGGGCGTGGTCTGGAGCGGAACGGACGCGGCGGGCGCGACCATGGCGGCGACCCGGGCGCCACGCTCAAAGGTAGCCACCGCGTACCGCGGTTCGACCGGACGAGCGCGGCCAGCGCGGGGGACCGACCGCCGAGCGAGGCGGCGTCCCCACGCCAGAAAGCATTTTCCGCAGGCCTCGCACGGTGGGGTGTATGGTAGACACGGATGCGAAACGAGCGGCCGGTCGCGGGCTGGCAGGGGGAATCGCCGCGTGGATACTCGGCTATCTCGTCGTATATCTCCTGCACGGGAGCTCGATCCAGAACTCGTTCGGGTCGGACGTGCTGGAGGTGTTCACCGGTGAGCCGGTCGCCTGGAAGCTCGTCGGGTGGCTGTTCTACAACGCGCACAACGTCGCCGTCCAGATATCGCTGTTCGGCCAGCGGTCGGTGAACCTCGTCGCCGGCGCGGAGGAGGCGGCGCTGACCGCGCTGTTCGCCCTCCCGCCGGTCCTGCTGGTCCTCGCGGGAGCGGTCGCGGCTTGGAACACCGCCGCGGACCCGACGACGGCCGCGCGCAACGGCGCCGCCGTCGCGCTGGGCTACCTTCCGCTGTCGCTCGCGGGCGCCGTCCTGTTCGCGATCGGGAGCGGCGACGGCGCCTCGGCCGGTCCCGCGCTCGTGACCGCCGTCCTGCTGGCGGGACTCGTCTATCCGCTGGTCTTCGGGGCGGTCGGCGGGCTGGCGGGCGGCCACCTCTCGGCCGACTAGCGGGGCCGACCCCGCCGGAGTCCGCGACGGACGGCCGCTCTCGGCGGTTCGACACGCTTTTATCGTCAGTCGTCGATGCTCGGGCAAATGGGAGAGCGCCGCGAGTTGGCCGAGAAGATCGCGGGCGAGATCGCCCTGAGCGACGACCCCGGCGGGACCCTCCGGAAGTGGCGCACCGACTTCGAAGTCGCCCAGACGGAACTGGCCGACCAGCTCGGCGTCTCGCCGTCGGTCGTCTCGGACTACGAGAGCGGCCGCCGCGAGAGCCCGGGCATCGGCGTCGTCAAGCGCACCGTCGAGGCGCTGCTGGCGATCGACGAGCGCCGCGGGGGCAGCCACATCCGTCAGCACGCCCGCGTCCTCTCGGCGGGGTTCGACGCCGACATCGTCCACGACCTCCGGGAGTACCCCGCCGCCGTCCCGGTCGACGACTTCTACGACGCCATCGGCGCCACCGAGATCGTCTCCGGCGCCCAGGAGACCGTCGCCGGCCACACCGTCATCGACAGCATCCAGGCCATCTCTCGGCTGTCCTCCGAGGAGTTCTACCGCCTGTACGGCCAGTCGACAAACCGCGCGCTCGTGTTCACCAACGTCACCAGCGGCGAGGGCGCGATGGTCGCCCTGCGGGTACTGAACCCGACGCCCAACGCCGTCGTCCTCCAGGGACTCGACGACGAGAGCGTCTGGCAACACGCCGGCGATCTGGCCCGCATCGACGGCTACTCGCTGGCCGCTTGCCCGACCGACTTAGACGAGATGCTCGCCCGCGTGCGCGATCTCCCGTAGCGTGCGGACGCTTCTCACACCGGAGGAACGCTGAAGGCGGTCGCCGGACTCGTCGGGCGTATGAGCGAACCGGTGTTCATGGCGGCCGAGCGGGTGACCTTCCACCCGATCGAGGAGGGCGACCTGGCGTTCTTCCGGGACCTGATCAACCACCCCGAGGTGCGCGAGGGGCTGGCGGCGACGGAGCCGCGCAACATGGCCGACGAGCGCGAGTGGTTCGAGTCGCTCGGTGAGGACGGCGTCCAGTTCTGCCTGCGCGTCGACGGCGAGCGAGTGGGGACGGTCAGTTTCCGGCAGTTCAGCGAGGAGTGGGGGACGGCCGAACTCGCGTACTTCCTCCACCCAGACCACTGGGGAACGGGTACGCCACCGAGGCCGTCCGCCGAATGGTGACCTACGGCTTCGAGGAGCGCCGCCTCGGCAAGGTCTGGGCGCGCGTGCTGGCGTTCAACGACGCCTCGACGCGCGTCCTGGAGAAGGCGGGCTTCGAACACGAGGGGACGCTGCCCGATCAGGCGTTCGCCCGCGGCGAGCGCGTCGACGTGGAGCGCTACGGCGTGCTCGCTTCCGAGTGGTGATAGAGCGGTAAGGCGAAGGCATCAGACACCAGTTCACCTTCCCGTTCTTCACTCCGCCAATTTGCTCAGTACAGCCATCTTTTTTGCCGGGGGCGTCGGCGCGAGCCGGCGGGCTCGCACCTCGACCCCCGGCAAAAAACATGGGTGAAAAAGGCCGGACGCAGCGGTCGCTTCGCTTCCTCGCGTCCGGTGAACCGGCGCCTCCGGCGCCGGACGATGCGCTACCCGAATACTCAGTATGCACGCTTACTAAGCAGAGGATCTACAATCCGAGTTCCCGCCCGAGGACCAATCTCTGTATCTCGCTGGTCCCCTCGCCGATCTCCATGAGCTTCGCGTCGCGGAAGAAGCGCTGAGGCGCGAAGTCGGTGGTGTAGCCGTAGCCCCCCAGGACCTGCACGGCGTCCTCGGCGACCTCCCGCGAGATCTCGGAGGCGTCGAGTTTCGCCATCGCGGACAGCCGCGTCACGTCCTCCCCGTCGTCGTACGCCACAGCGGCCTTGTGGGTCAGCAGGCGCGCCCGCTCGATCTTGCGGTCCATCGCGACGAGCATGTCCCGCACCGCGTCGAACTCGCCGATGGGCTGGCCGAACTGCTCGCGCTCTTTCGCGTATTCGAGCGCGGCCTCGAAGGCGCCCTGGGCGAGCCCCACTGACAGCGCGGCGATAGAGATGCGGCCGCCGTCCAGCGTCTTCTTCGTCTGGTCCCACCCCTCGCCGGGCTCGCCGAGCAGTCGGTCTTCGGGGAGGCGCACGTCCGAGAGCTGGATCTCGCAGGTCGGCGAGGCGTTCAGGCCCATCTTGTCCCACACCGTCGTCACCTCGAAGCCGTCGTCGTCGGGGTCGACGACGAACGTCGAGATGCCGTCGTAGCCCGCCTCGGGCTCGGTCACGGCCTTGACGAGAACCGAGCCCGCGACGTTCGCGTTCGTGATGAACTGCTTCGTCCCGTTCAGCACCCACTCCTCCCCGTCCCGCTCGGCCGTGGTGTCCATGTCCGAGGCGTCCGAGCCCGACCCAGGCTCCGTCAGCGCCCACGACCCCAGGTGCTCGCCGGTCGCCAGCGGTTCGAGCCACCGCTCTTTCTGGGCGTCGGTGCCGAACAGCTCGATGGGCTTGCTCGCCAGCGAGACGTGTGCGGCGTAGGAGAGGCCGATCGACCCGGACACCCGACCCAGTTCCTCCGTCACGAGCGCGTACATCAGCTGGTCGCCGCCGAGCCCGCCGTACTCCTCGGATATCGGCACGCCCATCACGTCCAGTTTCGCGAGTTCGTCGAACACCTCCGCCGGGAAACGGTGCTCGTCCTCGATCTCCTGGGCGATCGGCTCGATCTCCTCGTCGCAGAACTCCCGCACCGTCTCGCGGATCATCCGGTGTTCCTCGGGGAGGGTGAAGTCCATACGCAAATATTGCCGGCGGCGAGAATAAAGGCTGTGTCGGGGTGAGCGGCGACTCGTCTCCCGGCGGGAGCCGCTACGATGCGGCGCGCGCCGTCGGGCGGTGCGAGGCGGGGCCGGTGGAGTGCCTCGACGTGAACGGGAGGTTCCCGCCGCGAAGCGCCGTGGAGCCCCTTCGTACACAGTAGGTCGTTGACTCCCGACGACCGCTCACCCGAGGAACGGGACCCAGGGGATGGTGCCCTGGGTCATGTACACCATGTCGAGGATGAGCAGCAACTGGAAGGCGCCCTGAACGGCGCCGAGCATCGCGTTCTGTTTGCCGATGGAGGCGATGACCGACGCGTCGGGGTCTGCGGAGATCATCTCCATGTACATCCGAACTTCGCCGGGCATCAGGAAGCCGAAGCCCTGTACGGTCAGGATCGTGACGATGACCAGCGCGACGACGACCGTCGGCTGGGTCATCTGGAACTCGCCGATGGTGGTCGCGACCCAGGCCAGCGATCCGACGGTCGCGACGGCGAAGACCGCCTGCCAGCGGCGGTCGCGGTAGCAGTCGAGTCGCCTGCCGATCAGCAGCAGCGTCGGGATCAGGTTCGCGGCGGTAAAGAGCGCGAGCCACGGCTCGGCGTGGGTGAACACGCCGATCCGCTGGGCGAGCGCCAGTCCGGAGGCGATGGTGACGGTGGCGAGCGACGGGAGGAAGAAGGCGGTCTTGGGAGTCAACCGCCGGAAGACGGCGGCGCTCTGCTCGTCGTCGAGGCCGCCGACGACGGGCCCGAGGACGGCGCCGATGAAGATGTCGGTGCCCGTCCACAGCACGCCCGCCATGACGTGGACGTAGGTGTGGTTCTGGACCGATGCGACCGTGAGGGCGTACCCGAGCGCGGCGAGCGGCAGGAAGACGACCGCGACCGCGAACGCGGGGTTCGCCCGTCGCCCGAGGCCGCCCACCGTGCCCCTGATCGTCGTCGTCGACACGTCACTCAATCGCCGAATATCCGTGTTAAATCTACGGGTGGCCGTTCGAACGGCGAGCCTACGCCGCGAGCGCGTCCTCGACCGCGCGCACCGCGTCGGGACCGTCGCGCCGACCGACCACGACCACGAGCGACCCGCCGCCCGCCGCGGCCGCTTCGACGGACACCTCGGCGGTCTCCAGCCGGCCGAGCACCTGCCGGAGCGCCGCGGCGTCGGCCGCGCCGCCGGCGGTAATAGCCGTGAGCGACCCCTCGTCGGGAACGAGCGCCAGATCCCCGACCGCGAGGACGGCGTCGGCCGGGTCGCCGTCGCCGAGGCCGCTCTCCATGCTCACCGGCGGGGCGTCGCCCGGCCGCTCGTACTCGGGGAGGTCGTCGGCGAACCGGCGGAGCGCGGCGACGACCGCGTCGGTCTCGCCCTCGACGTCGAGAAAGCGGGCGACGGCGGTGTAGTTGACCACGCGCGCACGGAGCGCGTCGTGGAGGAACGGGTGGCGCCGGACGGCCTCGCGGGTGTCCGCGGCGAGTGTCATACCCGCCGGATGGACGGCGGGCGCGAAAAATCCCCCGGGGTGCGGTCGACAGCCCGACGCTCCGGCCGGCCCCGTCGGCGAAGGCCAACGACACCCCTTTGGGGGCCTCGTCCGTACGCGCGGGTATGGAAGCGCTCGTCATCGTCGCCCACGGCTCGCACCTCAACGCGGGGTCGAGCGCGCCGACGTTCGACCACGCGGACACCGTCCGCGCCACCGCCGCCTTCGACGAGGTCCGGGAGGGGTTCTGGAAGGAAGAACCCTCCTTCCGCGAGGTCCTGCGGACCGTCGAGAGCGACGAGGTGTACGTCGTCCCCCTGTTCGTCTCGGAGGGATACTTCACCGAGGAGGTCATCCCGCGGGAGTTGCGCCTCGACGAGTGGGACCCCGAGGCCTGGGACTCCGACGGCACCAGCGCCACGCACGCGACGCTCCGGCCGACCGACGTGGACAAGACGGTCCACTACTGCGGCCCGGTCGGCACCCACGAAGCGATGAGCGACGTGATCGTCCGCCGCGCGGAGTCGGTGACCGGCGACCCCGATGTCGGGGACGGATTCGGTCTCGCCGTCGTCGGCCACGGCACCGAGCGCAACGAGAACTCCGCGAAGGCCATCGAGTACCACGCCGACCGCATCGCCGAGATGGACCGGTTCGACGAGGTGAAGGCGCTGTTCATGGACGAGGACCCCGAGGTCGACGACGTGACCGACTTCTTCGACAGCGAGGACGTGGTCGTCGTTCCCCTCTTCATCGCCGACGGGTATCACACCCAGGAGGACATCCCCGAGGACATGGGTCTGACCGACGACTACCGCGAGGGGTGGGACACCCCCGCCGAGGTCGACGGCCACCGGATCTGGTACTCGGGGGCCGTGGGGACCGAGCCGCTGATGGCCGACGTGGTACTCGAACGGGCCGCCGACGCCGGCGCCGACGTGGCCGACGCCGTCGAGCGCGTGCGAGCGGAGACCGGGAGCGCGGAGCCCGCGGACGACTGAGCGGCGCGGCCGACTACGAGCCGTCGGCGTCGGTCTCGTCGTCGGCGAGCGCCGACCGGATCTCACGCAGCGAGTTGATGCCGTACAGTCCGAGCGCGAGCCACGCGATCGAGAACACGACACCGAGGACGGCGAACGCGAGGCCGAGGGTGGTTTCGTCGAGTGCGACCATTGCGGTCGATCCTACCGCGCCGAACCAGTTAAGGGGGTAGCCACGGCTTCATCGAGTGAAGTCGAGCCACTGGCTTGACACTCCGAGCGGACGGTGGATACGTGTGGATGAGGACACCGACATCGACACCGTGGCGTCGCTGCTCGGCGACGACTGCGCGCGGACGATCCTCGAAGCCACGGCCGCCGAGGCGCTCTCGGCGGAGGAACTCGCCGAGCGCTGTTCGGTGTCCGGGCCGACCGTCTACCGCCGGCTGGAGACGCTGCGCGAACAGGACCTGGTCGCCGAGCAGACCCGCGCCGGCGAGGACGGCCACCACTACAAGGTGTACACCGCGACGCTCGACCGCGCCGTCGTCGACCTCACCGACGAGGGCTTCGAGATACGGCTCAGCCGCCGCGGGCGGATGGCCGACCGGTTCACCGAGTTCGTGGAGGACCTGAGATGAGCGCACCGACCCCCTTCGGCGGAGCCGAACCGACCGCACCGCTGCACTTCGCGGCGACCGCCGACGGCCTGATCCCCGGGCTCACGACCGCCACCATCGCGATCCTCGGATTCGCCGTCGGATACGTCGCCTACCGGGGGTACCGCCGCAACGAGAGCCTGCCGATGCTGTTCGTCGCCGCGGGCTTTCTCGTCGCCTTCTGGACGCCCGGCGTCCTGTTCGGCGGATTCGCCGCCCTCGACGCGGTCGCGACGTTCGCGCCCGGACTGCGGTCGACCGTCCGCACCGCGCTGGCGCTGGCCGCGGACCTCGCGACGATCGTCGGGCTCTGCTGTATCCTCTACGGGCTGTGGATGCCCCGGCGGTGAACGGCGTTCGTCGCAGACGGAGGGCTTTATTCCGAGCCGGTCCCTCGCTTCGGGTATGAACGCGCAGGTGGACCCGGCGCAGGTGACGGCGGTCGCCGAGGCCGCCGCGGACGGTATCGAGTTCGACGGGTTCGCGGCCGAGACCGAGGGCGAGGGGTACGTCCTCGCCACCGACGAGGGGTCGAAGCGAGTCGTCCACGGCGACGACCTGAGCGACGCCGCGGCCGACTACGCCGCCCACGTCACCAACTGGTACTTCTGGCACGCCGAGGCGCCCCAGGCCGACGAGCGGTGGGCCTTCCTCCGCTGGCTCGAACGCGCCGACGACGTGCGCGTCCCCGACCGCTACGACGCGCTGGCGGCCGGCGTCACCCGCGAGTGGGGCCAGCTCCGGATCACCGCGACCGCCGACGAGACCGGGAGTCGCCGCTACGACCTCCGCCACGTCGACGACGCCGACGCCGATCCCGACGACCTCGACGACCACGACGACCCGATGGACGCCCGGGAGATCACCAAACGCGACGACCGCGGCCGCTACCGGCCGCTCAAGACCGCGCCGACGCTGCGGACCGGGTGGCGCTTCTCCGACCTGGGACCGGCCGACCTGGTCACCGCCGTCGAGTACGTCTACCCGGCGACGGTCGCCAACTGGCACCGCGAACGGGAGGGCGACCTCGACGTCTCCCACTGGCGGGACACCATCGACCGCCAGAGCGGCATCTACGGCGTCGTCCGGACCTGGGACCGCGGCGAGGGCTACGAACACGTCAACTGGGTCGCCGAGGCCTGCTGCGACGACTCGCAGTGTCTGAAACGGCGGGAGTGGCAGTACGACGAGGAGACCGACCTCGACGTCGACGGCGGCGACGGCGAGTTCCCCTGCCGCGAGCCCTGCTCGGTCGTCATCTCCGCGGCCCGCCGCTGGACGAAGTTGGAGGGCGAGGAGTCCCGGACCTACGAGTTCGAACTCACTCCCAGCGAGAAGGAACAGGTCGAGGCCATCGTCGACGCCGTCGCCGACGGGCGGACCGACGAGATCCGCGAGGCCGACGTGAAAGACGACGCCAACCGCTATCGCGCGCGATTCCTGCGCGCCAAGCGCTTCGACGACGAGGGGAACCTCTCGGGTGTCCCGACCGAGCCAGCGGAGGACGGCGACGGCGCCGACGGAGCGGACGCCGACGAGTCGTCGGCCGACGAGGCGGAGGAAGACGAGGAAGCGAGCGAGTAGACGCGGGCCGGGCGGTTCGAACTACTCCCCGGCGAGCGCGATGTAGACGGCGGCGAGGACGCCGACCAGCACCGCGAGCGCGCCGGCGACGACGACGATTTCGTCCACGAGCAGGGCCACGGCCGCAGCGACGCCCAGCGCGACGACGCCGAGCGCGAGGACGACCAGCTGCGGGCTGGCGGCGAGGGCGGCGCCCGCGGCGCCGTCGCCGCCGTCGTCGGGCTCGCGGGGCTGGGGTTCCGAGAGGGACTCGTCGACCTCGACGGTGGACTCCTCCTCGTCGGGTTCGGTGATCCGGACGGTGACGTAGCGGGTCTCGGCGCCGTAGGCGGAGGCGATCTTCAGCGTCCCGGTGGCCTCGCCCGCGCCGCCGACGCTGACGTGGACCGTCCGCTGGCTCTCGCCGTCGACGAAGTGGTTGCTGGCCTCGACCGACGCGATCTCGGAGAGGTCGTCGTCGAGGTGGAGGTGGACGTGGACCGAGCCGCCGTGGTTGACCACGCCGATGTCGAACGACCCGTCCGTCTCGAAGGCGTCGGGCACCTCCACCGCGTGGAGCGAGTCCCGGTTGACGTGGACGGGCAGCGTATCCCCTGGCACGTCACTCAGTCGGCGCGGCCGATAGAAAAAGGTTCAGGGCCGTACGCGCTCAGGCCGGCGCCTCGTCGCGCATGTCCGGCGGCAGCAGGTTCGGGATACCGTCCTCGATGGGGTAGACCTCGCCGCACTCGGTGCAGGTGAGCGTGCCCGTGACGATCTCGCCGTCCTCGCGCTCGGTCGCGTCGAGTTCGAGGTCGTGTTTGTCCAGCGGACAGCAGACGATGTCCAGCAGGTCCTCTTTCATGCACGTCTCTCCGGAACGGGAGCAAAAAAGCGTGCCGGACGGCCGGGGAGCCGGGACGCGCGGCGAAGGCCGCTCCGCGGGCGGCGCCCCTCGTACCCGGTCAGTCACCGGTGAGCGGTCCGACCCGGCGAACGTCGGCCGCGAGCCGGTCGGCGTGTTCCAGCCTGATGTCGCGGGCCGCGTCGGGCGAGACCGTCGCTCGGCCGTCGATCTCGTGGGCCACCGGGTCGTAGGCGGACACCTCGAACCCCATCCGGTCGAGGTACGCCCGGACCGACGCCGAGTCCAGCCCGTCGCGGATCGCGTCGTTGACGTAGCCGATGACGGCGTCGAACTCCGGCAGGACGATCTCGTCGCGACCGATCCGGCCGCGGTCGCCCTCGACCCGCACCTCGACGTCGTCGAGGCGGCCGACGAGCGCGGCGAGCCGGTCGGCGAGGCGGACCGCGTCGCTGGGGAGGGCGGTGTCGGGCGAGCGCCACTCGACGGTCGAGAACGCCTCGCGGAACTGGACGGGCGTCCAGACGGCGCTCTCGGGGTCGAAGTGCCGGGCGACCGCGCGGCGCTCGACGCCCGCGTCGATGGCCGCCGTCTCGAAGTCCTCGTAGCGCCGCTCCAGGCGCCGGGTGTACTCCTCGCGGTCGTCGACGTACGGCCACAGCCGGCCCTGGTGGGGCAGGTCGTCGTAGGCCATCCAGCGGTAGAGCTTCGAGCGGGCGCCCGCGGCGAGGCGCTGGCCCCGGAAGTACGGCGAGGAGTTGACCAGCGCCAGCGCCGGGTCGAGCGCGACGAAGGCGTTGTGCTGGTCGACCGCGACCCCCGGCTGCTGCTCGACGTGGACGTGCGTCCCCGCGCAGTGGCGGACGTACTCGAAGTCCGACCCGACGACCTCGTTCTGGACGCGCGTCCGCTCGCCGGGGATCTCCGCGATCTCCTCGGCGTGGACCGGCGTCGCCAGCGGGACGAGCCCCTTGCCGACCTCGTCGGCGCGGTCGAGGACCGCGGTCACGCGGTCGCGGAGCTCGTCGCGCAGTTCTGCCGTCGTCTCGCAGGGTGTCGTCTTGATCTCCAGCAGCGGCTCGACGAACTCGCGCTCGGCGCCCGGTGTCGCGTCGACGAGCGACCCCGGCGTCGTCAGCCGCCCCCTCTCGTCTATCACCCAGTACTCGACCTCGACGCTCCGCCGTATCGGTGAGTCGTGTGCTGACACTGTGTTCCCGTGTGACTCCGACCGCGGCCCACCACTGCCCAGCCGTTCGATACTCCGGCGTCCGGTACTCGGGCGTGACTTCGCGTGCCTTTGCTACACACACACACGCCGTCGCGGCGGGACAAGTAGCTTTCGCGAGGTGGAAAATATTGCACGGGTCCGCCCGCCGCTGTCGGGCGGTGGGCGTCGGGCCGCGAGCCGGCAGGTGCCGGCCGGACCGCGTTCAGAAGGGGTTCTCGCGGACGACCGTCTCCGACCGGCCGGGGCCGACGCCGACGGCGTACACATCGGCGTCGAGTTCGTCTTCGAGGTACTCCAGGTAGGTCTTCGCGTTCTCGGGTAGCGCGTCGTAGCCCTCGGCGGCGATTTCGGCCCAGTCACAGTCGGGCCAGCCGTCGAACGCGCGGAACTCGGCCTCGCAGTCGGCCCATCGCTCCGTGGTCGGGGGCATGGTGTCGAGCTCCTCGCCGTCCAGCCGGTAGGTGTGGCCGACCTTCACCTCGTCGAGCCCGGCGAGGGTGTCGACGTGGTTGACGGCCAGGCCGGTGAAGCCGTTGACGCGGGCGGCGTGGCGCAACATCGGCACGTCGAGCCAGCCGACCCGCCGCGGGCGGCCGGTGACGGTGCCGAACTCGTGGCCTTCCTCGCGTATGTACGCGGCCAGTTCCTCGCGCTCGGTCTCGGGGTTGTCGGGGTCGCCGTCGTAGCCCGGCGTGTCACCGGGGACGCCGCCGAGTTCGGTCGGCATCGGGCCGCTGCCGACCCGGGAGAGGTAGGCCTTGACGATGCCGACGACCTCACCGTCGCCGACGACGCCCGGGGCGACCCCGGAGCCGACGGCCGCGCCGCCCGCGGTCGGGTTCGAGGAGGTGACGAACGGGTAGTTGCCGTGGTCGATGTCGAGGATCGTCCCCTGCGCGCCCTCGAACATGACGTTGTCCCCGGCGGTCAGCCGGTCGGCGAGGAAGTCGCCGGCGTTGACGGTCATGTCCTCCTCGGCGAGGCGCTCGCCGTAGCCGGCGAACTCGTCGTACAGCGCTTCGAGGTCGAGCGCGTCGGAGTCGTCGAGGTCGTCGACGTCGAGGCCGTACACGTCCTCGACGAGCGCGCGCTTCTGCGGGACGGCGTACTCCAGGCGCTCGCGGAGCACGCTCTGGTCGAGCAGATCGCCGACGCGGACGCCGCGGCGACCGGCCTTGTCCTCGTAGGTCGGGCCGATGCCGCGACCGGTGGTGCCGATCTCGTCGTCGTCCTCGCTCTTGACTTCCTCCTCGATGCCGTCGAGGAGGCGGTGGTACGGCAGGATGACGTGGGCGCGTTCGGCGACGCGCACGTCGGGGTCGAGACCGCGCTCGCGGAGGGCGTCGAGTTCGTCGAACAGCGTTCGGGGGTTGACGACGCAGCCGTTGCCGAGCACGTTGACCTTGCCGCGGATCGCGCCGCTCGGCACGAGCGAGAGCTTGTACTCCTCGCCCTCGTGGACGACGGTGTGGCCGGCGTTGTCGCCGCCCTGGTAGCGAACGACGACGTCGGCCTCGGCGCCGTACACGTCGACGATGCCACCCTTCCCCTCGTCGCCGAGCTGCGAACCGACGATGGTGACGGTCATACACCCGAGATTCCGTGGGCCGGTGTAAACAGATTACGGTCCGGCGCTCGCCCGTCCGCCAGGGCCGAGGACTCCGAACGCGCGTCCCCGACGCGCCCCCACCCGACGCGCCCCCACCCGGCGGGCTCCCGACCTCGCGCCGGTGGTCGACCGCCCCGGTGACCGGAATCGTTAACTGGTACCACGGGAAACTCTGAAACTGATAGCCGCTCGCACGGGCGCTCGACAATAACGCGGCACCCGAAGCCGGTCCGCCCTCCTTCGATTCCCGGTCCGACAGCAACCTTTAAAACCCTCAAACACAAGTTAACAATTGCCATGATAGACAGACTTGAGAAGGAAGTAGACATGCTGGAGCGTCATCTGCAGGTTCTGCGGATGGTGATCCAGAACGAGCCGATCGGGATCGTGAAGATGTCCAACGAGACGGGCTACCCCCACCACAAGGTTCGCTACTCGCTGCGCGTCCTCGAGGAGGAGAACCTCATCGAGCCGTCGAGCCAGGGCGCCATCACGACCGAGCAGACAGGCGAGTTCGTCGAGGACCTGGACGGCAAGATCGACCACATCATCGAGAAGCTCGAAGGCATGAAGATCGAGGAAGCGGCCGAAGTCGAGAACTGATTCTTTCGGGTCGTCGTCGAGGACTGAATTTTCGGGACCGCTCTACAGTTCGGGAACGGCCAGGTGGAACTTCTCCTCTCGCGCCTCGACGAGACAGAGGTGATACCCCTGTTTGCGGGTCAACTTCACGAAGCTCTCGCGCTTGTCGCGGCTGAGCAGTCCGCCGCTGGTCGCGTCGGCGGCCGTCTCCAGCGCCTCCGGCTCGAAGAAACTCGACGTGACGAGGAACGAAGCGCCGAGCGACTCCGTCGACTCGCCGACGTGCGAGGACGCGGTGACGAGCGCGGACATCATGCTCTCGCTGGCGGCCTGCCGGGAGTCGTTCATGTTCGCGGTCAGCAGAGCGTTGCCCATCCGGTCGCGCATGACCACGTCGAACGACTCCTGACTCCGGCGCTCCTGGCCGTCCTCGGTGTACTCGGTGGTGACCGAGCCGTTGAGTTCGGCGCGGTCGATCTTCGGGATCGCGTCGTACAGGTCCTGTAGCGCCGACACCTTTCCGGTGTCGCGGATCTCGTAGAGCAGGTCGTTGATCACCCAGGTGACGAAGCGGAACTGCATCGTGTCGCGGAGGAACTCGTCGAACGGGCGGCCGCCGACCGACGCCGTCGCGCTGTCGAACTGGGTGTGGTACTCCAGCCCGAGGTTCTCGCCGACCTCCTGGCGGCTCGCCTCGCCGGCGTGGGCCGTCTCCAGCGTCGGCTTGCCCTTCGACTCGTAGCGAACGAAGAGGTTCGTCTGGTCGAGCGCCTCGCCCGGGCTGAGCCGCTGTTCGGCGTCGACCGCCGCGCCGAACTCCTCCTTGATGTCGGCCAGCTGGGTCTCCAGCCGCTCGACCTCGGACTGCAGGTCCGAGACCTCCGACTCCAGCCCGTCGCGCTCGCGCTCCAGTTCGTCGCGTTCGGACTCGACGCGCTCGACGCGGGACTGCAGGTCGTCGCGCTCGGCGCGCACATCCTCCAGCTGCGAGCGCAGGTCGTCGCGCTCGGACTCGGCCGCGGCCAGGTCCGCCTCCAGGCGGTCGATCTCGCTCTCGCGCTCGGCGAGCTCGTCTTCGAGGTCGGCCACCCGTTCGTCGGCCCGGCCGGGGTCGGGCTCGTTCGCCCGCGACTCGGCCGGCGCCGCCTCCGTCGTCCGCGGTTCGGCCGGCGCGGACTCCGACCGGGTCTCCGGCGAGCCCGTCGCGGCCCCCTGGTTCCGACCCTCGGCACGACCGCTCCCCCGGTCGTCGGGGTCGCGAGCGGACGGAGCGGGCCCGTCCGCGCGGTCCTCTATCGCCGACGCCGCGGCGGCCTCCGGCGAGCCGTCCGACGGCGCCGCTCCCGCGGCGCCCCCGTCGTCGGATTCGCGCGTCGTCGTCCGCGAGGGGTCGAGCGACGGGATCGAGTGGGTCTCCAGCTGGTCGGGACTACTGGCGGCCCCCGCCGAGCCGCCGGCATCGGCGCTCCGGCCGGCCGCGCGCGACTCCTCCGCGCGACCGCCCGAGTCGGCCGACCGGTTCGGTGAGTCCGCCGCGCCGCCGCCCCGGTCGCGAACGCGGTCCCGACTGGACTCGCTCGACCGCGCGTCGCCGGTCCGCGCCTCCGTCGAGTCGCGCTGCCGGCGGTCCGGCGACTCCGCGCGGCCGGAACTCGCCCCGGCCCCGCGGTCCGCCGCGGCGTCCGGGTCACGGTTCGCACGACCGCCCGACTCGCGGTCCGGTTCGCGGTCCGTCCGCGCGTCGGCGCTCCGCGAGGCCGAGTCCCGTTCCGGGGCACGGCCGTCGCCGGCGTCGTTTCGATCCTCCGTCCGGTCGGCCCGATCCCGCCGTTCATCGGAGCGGCCGGCCCGCTCTCGCCGGTCGGCCTCCCGGTCGGACGAGGAACGTCCCTCCTCCTCCCGGTCGGCCGCGCGTCCGCCGGTCCCGCCCGCGCGGTCCGCGTCGGTCGCTCCCGAGCGCCCGCTCTCGCGTGCGCGGTCGGAGTCTGACGAGCCTCCCGTTCGGTCCCGGTCGTCGGACCGTCCGGTCCGGTCCCGCCGGTCGGTCGGCTCGCTTCGGTCCGCCGACCCCTCGGCGGGTTCGCCCCCCGTGTCGGTCGCCGCGGCGTCGACGCCCGCGTCCCCGTCGGCTCCGGCCGCGTTCGCGGCGCCACCGTCGGGCTCGTCGTCCGTCACGCCGTCCGTGTCTCGGGTGCGCTTGTCGCCCGTTTCCGGGGTGTCCGCCGTCGCTTCTTCCGAAGCCGGTTCGGGGTCGGCCGAACCGGGTTCCGCGGTCGGCTCCGCGTCGACGGGGTCGGTCTCGGCGGGGTCCGTCTCCGCGGCTGGCGCCGAGTCGCTCGGTTCCGCTCCCGTCGCCGGCTCCTCGGAACCGGCGTCGTCGACATCGTCGGTTTCGGGTTCGTCGGCCGCGGCCGCGCCTCCCGGAGCGGCGCCCCCCGCGGCGGCCGTGTCGGCGCCGCCCGCTGCGTCGTCGCCGTCGTCGACCTCGGGGATCTCGACGGGGTCGAGCTCCGCGGGGTGGACCGCGAAGATGCCGACCTCGTCGTCGGCGCGCTCGAAGGCCTCGTCGTCGGTGAGCAGCTGGCCGCTGTTGCCGACCCAGGCGACGGCCATCGAGCGGCCGCGGTGGTAGACGACGTAGTAGTCGCCGCTGAGGACGTTCTCCGAGAGTTCGATGAAGCCGGTGAACCCCCCGTCGGAGAGCGTGTCGTCGACCTCGGACAGCGGCGTGTCCTCCGAGTAGTACTTCCCCCGGACCTCCTCGGAGCGCTCCTGCATGAGCGCGAGCAGGGGGAGCGCGGGCGAGGGCGCCTCGTAGGCGGTCCCCGACGCCCCCTCGAAGTCGTCGATGTCGCCCCCGAGGATGCCGACCGCCGTCCCGTTGAGCATACAGAGCTTGGCGCCACCGACCTCCACGATGCCGGAGAAATCCGAATCGGCCAGGTCGTGCAGGCCGCGATAGCCGTCGCGGAACGGCGACGACTCCCACTCGTCGAACTGCTCCACAGCGCGCGTGGTCATTGTGTTGGACAAGCCCCATGCGGACCAAATACTTTGCGCCCACGGTCGACGCTCGACCCCCCGGCGCGACCGACCGCGTTCCCGGAGGCAGCGACCGGTGACCGACGACGGTCCCCGGGCCACCGACGACGACATCCCCGGGGCCGCCGGCCGACCATATTCGGGCAGGGGCGCGCGGGAGTTCGGTGTACCTATGACGGACCCGCCCCAACGCGGGGACATGGAAGAGCAACCGGGACTGTCGGACCAGTATCGGACGGCCAGTCCGTGGCCGCTCCTCGTGGCGGTGGGGTTCGCCCTGGCGGAGGTCGGCGTCTTCCTCGGCGTGTTCCCGCTCGCGGTCGGCGGGGTCCTCCTGCTCGGCGGGAGCGTCGCGGGCATCCTCGGCGAGTCGGGCTACGCCCGCCGCCCCTGGCGGACGCTCGCGCTGCTCGGAGCCGGGTTCGCGGCGCTCGGCGGCGTCCTCGTCGCGACGCAGGTCCCCGGCTCGTCCGTGAGCCTCCTCGAAGTCGTCACCGACCCCAACGGCGTCGTCGGCCGCGGGCTCGCTATCGCCGTCGCCGGCGTGATGCTCGTCGCCGCGGGCGTCGTCAGCCAGGCCGTCGGACGGACCCAGCAGGGCGTCTGAACGGGGCGTCCGACCGGTCCGACTCCCCGCCTCGCCGACCCGGCCGAACGAGCCGCCTATCCGGCCGAACGGATTCGCCGGCCAGTCGTGCGCTCGCCGGCGCGAACCGACAGTATATTTAGCCGCCTGACCGAACCCCGTGGTATGACAGAGAAGGTCTTCGACCGCGAGACGCTGCTTGACCTGACGGTCAACTTCATCCCGCTGGGTATCCTGATCTTCTTCATCGGTGCGTTCGCGCTGTTCCCCTCGTGGGGCGTCGACCCGCTGATCACGGGGCTGCAGTTCACCATCGTCGGCGGGACGGCGATCCTGCTGGTCATCCTGACGTACTACGCCGGCAAGGCCATCTCCTCCGCCGAGAACGAGATGGACGCCGGCCACGAGTGACGCCGGCGTAGGGCCGCTGCATCGCCCCGCCCGACCGTCGTCCGACCGTCCGCCGCTCCACCGTCGAACGACGGACCCTTCTCGCGCTCGAACACTCGCTCCGAACGACCGCGCTCACCCGTCGAGCCGTCCGGTTCGGTCGAGCCGGACGTTCACGGTTCTCCACGCGATACCCGGACACGCGAACGGGTTCGGCGGAAGGGTTTCCTAACCATTCATATGGCACCAGTCCCGAGGTCCCTGCATGGTATCAGCGCAGCTCACGCTGACGGTGTTGATGGGGGTTTTCCTCGTCGGCGTCGCGGCGTTTCTCTCACGGGTCGAGGACTGGCGCTCGTATACGCCGCTGGTGAGCGGCGGTGGCGGCGGCTACGGCGACGCCGGCGCCGCCGTCCACCGCGAGAAGCCGGCCGGTATCACCCGCTGGCTGACGACGGTCGACCACAAGGACATCGGCATCCTCTACGGCACCTACGCCGTCATCGCCTTCGCCGTCGGCGGCCTGATGGCGTTCGGTATCCGGGTGCAGCTCATCGCGCCGACCGGCGCGGTGTTCGAGAACGGCTTCTACAACGCCATCCTGACGAGTCACGGGATAACGATGCTGTTCCTGTTCGGGACGCCCATCATCGCGGCGTTCTCGAACTACTTCATCCCGCTACTCATCGGTGCCGACGACATGGCGTTCCCGCGGATCAACGCCATCGCCTTCTGGCTGCTCCCGCCCGGCGCGCTGCTGGTCTGGGGCGGCTTCTTCCTGCCGGACATGATGGGCGCCCAGACCGCCTGGACGATGTACACGCCGCTGTCGGCCGAACAGGCCAACCCCGGCGTCGACCTGATGCTGCTCGGCCTGCACCTGACCGGGGTCTCGGCCACGATGGGCGCCATCAACTTCATCGCGACCATCTTCACCGAGCGCGACGACGAGGTCAACTGGGCGAACCTCGACATCTTCTCGTGGACCATCCTCACCCAGTCGGCGCTCATCCTCTTCGCGTTCCCGCTGCTCGGTTCTGCCATCGTCATGCTGCTGCTCGACCGTAACCTCGCGACGACGTTCTACGCGGTCGAGGGCGGCGGCGCGATCCTCTGGCAACACCTGTTCTGGTTCTTCGGCCACCCCGAGGTGTACATCCTCGTCCTCCCGCCGATGGGGATCGTCAGCTACGTCATCCCGAAGTTCTCCGGCCGCAAACTGTTCGGCTTCAAGTTCGTCGTCTACTCGACGCTGGCCATCGGCGTCCTCTCCTTCGGCGTCTGGGCCCACCACATGTTCACGACGGGCATCGACCCGCGTCTCCGGGCCTCGTTCATGGCCGTCTCGCTCGCCATCGCGATACCCTCGGCGGTCAAGACGTTCAACTGGATCACGACGATGTGGAACGGTCGCATCCGGCTGACGACGCCGATGCTGTTCTGTATCGGCTTCGTCTCGAACTTCATCATCGGCGGCGTCACCGGCGTCTTCCTCGCGTCGGTCCCCGTCGACCAGATCCTCCACGACACCTACTACGTCGTCGGACACTTCCACTACATCGTGATGGGCGCAATCGCCTTCGCCGGGTTCGCGGGCATCTACTACTGGTTCCCCATCTTCACCGGTCGGATGTACCAGCGCACGCTCGGCAAGGCGCACTTCTGGCTGTCGATGATCGGGACCAACATCACGTTCTTCGCGATGCTGTTCCTGGGCTACCTCGGCATGCCCCGCCGGTACGCGACCTACGACTTCAACAGCGCCATCGCGCCGCTGGACATGGTGACGCTGATGCACCAGGCCGCCTCCGTCGGCGCCATCATCCTGCTGCTGGGCCAGATCATCTTCGTCTGGAACCTGCTGCAGTCCTGGCTGGAAGGCCCCAAGCTCGAGGACCCCGACCCGTGGGACCTCAAGGAGACCGACCAGCACGGCCGCGAGTTCCAGTGGCACGAGCGCCGCATCACCACGGCCCTCGCCGACGGCGGCGAGGAGGAGAAGGCCGTGACGGACGGCGGCGAACCCGTCGACGAGGACGGCTCGGACAGCACCGACGACGACTGACGCCGCGGCTTCGTTCGCTTTTTCGAACGGCACTCGATGCGCTACCCGATTTTCCTCGACGCTTCGAGTCACGTCGCCCGACGGCGACGACAGCACGGCCGCTGGCCGTCGAGAAATACTATCCCAGCGTGCGGGACCCGCGACGTGACCGGGTCGGCGCTTACCCGCCCATCACGAGGACGAACGTCGAGGCGCCCATCAGCAGCGCGATGGCGGTGAGGACGAACAGCAGGAGTTCCTTCTCCGAGAAGCCGGAGTCGTCGTCGAAGTCGCTCATACCCGAGCTAGCGGCCGCGATGTGAAAAGGCTAACCACCCGCGGTCCCAACCGCCGGTCGTGACAGCCAACACCGATCGACTGGCACTGGGCGACCGGGTCGCGGGCTCGCACGTCGTCCTGGCGGTGTACCTGGCCGTGCTGGGCGTCGCGGGCACGATGGGCGCCCTGCTGGGCTACGTCAACCCGGAGGGCATGGACCCGACCCTGTTCTTCCTCGTCGACCTGCCGGCGTCGCCGCTCGGGATGGCGACGTTCGGCGTCGTCACCGTCGGCGCGGGGCTGGGCGTGCTGCTGCTGGCGGTCCGGTACGTCTCCCGGTACGACGAGAGCCGGATCGAATAACCCGGCGCGGGCCGGCGTGGTACGCCGCCCGAACCCGGTTCGGACGGGCGTTCGAGCGCGCGCGAGCGGCCCCGGTGCGCGGCTCGGACGACCGAACGGGGCCGAGAGCGGTGCGACCCGAACACGTCAGGCGTCGATGGGGGGCTCGACAGGGGCCGTCCGGGGGGTTTGCGTCGAATCGTTAACGGTTTCGGGCGCGTGAGCGGCCACGCGCGGGACGATACAGAAATCTTCAAAGGGCGTCCGGTAGGAGGTTCGAGACAACGATGGCATTGCTCGAGTCAATCGCGTTTGCGCTGTTCGCCATAGTCACACTGGGGAGCAGCCTGGGCGTCGTGTTAGTGCGCGACGTCTGGCACTCGGCGCTGATGCTCGGCGTCTCGCTGCTGTCGGTGGCAGTGTACTACGTCATGCTCCGCGCCGAGTTCATCGCCGCGATGCAGGTACTGGTGTACGTCGGTGGGGTGCTCATCCTCATCACGTTCGCCATCATGCTCACGGAGAAAGACACCCAGCCCGACGAGGTGGCGACATGACCTCCCGTCCGCGGCTGGCGACCGACGTGAACTACGTCAACGGGCTGGCCGCGCTGGCCCTGTTCGCCGTCATGGCGTACGTGTTCTTCACCGCGGAGCTGGGACAGCCCACCGGCTTCGCCGACGGCAGCATCGTCGCGAGCATCGGCTACGCGATGTTCAACATGGTCGACCAGGCCGCGATCCCCGCGGAGAGCTTCCTGGTCGCCTTCATCATCATCGCCCTGGTCCTCGACGCGGCGCTGGACGGGGCCGTGATGCTCGCCCGCCGCGAGGACGACGAGAGCGTCGTCACCGCGCTCACCGACGGCGGCCGTCGGATCCCTGGCCGGACGGGCGACGACGACCGCACCGACGAGGCGACCGGCGACCGGGCGACGACCGACGGAGGTGACGACTGATGGCGA
This sequence comes from Halosimplex pelagicum, assembly GCF_013415905.1. Lineage (GTDB taxonomy): Archaea > Halobacteriota > Halobacteria > Halobacteriales > Haloarculaceae > Halosimplex > Halosimplex pelagicum. The sequence goes on from NZ_CP058909.1 coordinate 2,852,965, forward strand.
TCGCGACCCAGTACTACCTCCTGCTGTCGGCGGCGGTGTTCTGCATCGGCGTCTACGGCGTCCTGACGCGGCGCAACGCGCTGATATTCCTGATGTCCGTCGAGCTGATGCTCAACGCGGCGAACATCAACTTCGTCGCGTTCTCGTTCCACTACGGGAACCTCACGGGGCAGGTGTTCTCGCTGTTCGTGATGGCGCTGGCGGCCGCCGAGGTGGCGGTCGGTATCGGCATCATCCTCGTACTGTATCGCAACTTCGAGGGCGTCGACGTGACCAAAGCGGCTACGATGAGGTGGTAAGATGGCAGGTGCATTCGACTTCGTTCCCGCGATCGCAGCGCTCCCGTTCCTGGCGTTCGTCGTCTCCCTGTTCGCCGGGCAGTACATGCCGAAGCGCGGCGCCGAGGCCGGTATCCTCGCGACCGCCGGCTCGCTCGTCCTCTCGGTCTGGACGGCGCTGACCGTCGCCGGGGTCACCGGCACGGCGACGTACTACAACGAGAACCTCTACACGTGGGTCGCCGGCGTCGCCGACGGCGCGCTCACGTTGCGGTTCGGTATCCTGGTCGACCCGCTGACGGCGCTGATGCTCGTCATCGTCTCGCTCATCGCCCTGCTGGTCCACGTCTTCTCGCTGGGCTACATGAACGACGAGGGCGAGACCGGCCTCCCGCGGTACTACGCCGGACTCGGCCTGTTCACGGCGAGCATGCTCGCCTTCGTCTTCTCGAACAACATCCTGATGGCGTTCATGTTCTTCGAGCTGGTCGGGCTCTGTTCGTATCTCCTGATCGGCTTCTGGTTCCGCGAGGACGGCCCGCCGTCGGCCGCGAAGAAGGCGTTCCTGGTCACCCGCTTCGGTGACTACTTCTTCCTCGTCGGCGTGGTCGGCATCTTCGCCACGTTCGGCACGGGCCTGTTCGCGCCCGTCACCGAGGGCGGCACCGTGGTCGCCGAGAGCTTCCCGCAGATCGCCGAACAGGCCATCGAGGAGGGCGCCAGCGGGATCTACACCGCCGGCTACGGCGCCCAGACCTGGATGACCATCCTCGGGCTGCTCGTGCTCGGCGGCGTCGTCGGCAAGTCCGCGCAGTTCCCGCTGCACACGTGGCTGCCCGACGCGATGGAGGGCCCGACGCCGGTCTCCGCGCTCATCCACGCGGCGACGATGGTCGCGGCCGGCGTCTATCTGGTCGCCCGGATGTACGGCTTCTACCTGCTCTCGCCGACGGCGCTCGCGATCATCGCGCTGATCGGCGGGTTCACCGCCCTGTTCGCGGCGACGATGGGCGTCGTCAAGCAGGAACTCAAGCAGGTGCTCGCGTACTCGACCATCAGCCAGTACGGCTACATGATGCTCGCGCTGGGGTCCGGTGGGTACGTCGCCGCGGTCTTCCACCTGACCACCCACGCGATCTTCAAGGCGCTGCTGTTCCTCGGCGCCGGGTCGGTCATCATCGCGATGCACCACAACGAGAACATGTGGGACATGGGCGGGCTCAAAGAGAAGATGCCCGTCACCTACTGGACGTTCCTCTCGGGCTCGCTCGCGCTGGCGGGCATCGTGCCCTTCGCGGGCTTCTGGTCGAAAGACGAGGTGCTCTACGAGGCGCTCATCCACGGGTTCGGCAGCGATGGGATGCTCGGGCCGATGTATCTCCTCGCGTACGCGATGGGGCTGCTGGCCGTGTTCTTCACGGGCTTCTACACCTTCCGGATGGTCTACCTGACCTTCCACGGGGACGCCCGCTCGGACACGGCGCGTGACCCCGAGCCGGTGCGCTGGAACGTAAAGGGGCCGCTGGCCGTGCTCGGCATCGGCGCCGCGACGGCCGGGCTCATCAACATGAAGCCGATCGCGGTCCTGACCGACACGCACATCGACTTCCTCCACAAGTGGGTCCACGGCCCCGACGAGGGCGGCTGGCCGGCCGCGCTGTCGACGGACCTGGCCACCTACGAGACGCTGCTGCACGACGTGGCCCACGTCACGGCGAGCTACCCGCTCGGCGGCGAGGTGCCGACGCTGCTCGCCTCGGCGGCCGTCTCGCTGGGGCTGGCGATCGCGGGCGTGCTCTTCGCGCGCAGTCTCTACGGCGTCGACGAGCCGACGGAGCACACGGACAAGTTGGGAGGTGCGAAGACGCTGCTCATGCACAACTACTACCAGGACGAGTATCAGGTGTGGCTGGCACAGGGCGTGACGGTCCCGATCGCGCGGGCCGCGGACAAGTTCGACCAGGGCGTCGTCGACGGCGTCGTCAACGGCGTCAGTAGCGTGAGCCTCTTCACCGGCTCGCGCTTCCGACGCATCCAGTCGGGCGTCGTCTCGAACTACGCGGCGCTGATGACGCTGTCGCTCGCGCTGTTGCTGGTCGTCTTCGTCGTGCTCGGAGGTGGTGCCTGATGCCCGTCGCCGGACCCGTCGAAGCGCTGCTGGGCGCCACGCTGCTGGGCGCGCTGGTCGTCTTCCTCGCGCCCGACGAGTGGGCGGGCAAGCTCGCCGTCGCGGTGAGTCTCGTCCCCGTCGGCATCTCGCTGTGGATGTACTCGGCGTTCGACGGCGTCGGCAACGCGCTGATGGCCGACGGCGACATCGCCTTCGAGTCGACGGTCGGCTGGCTGAGCCTCGGTCGCTACGACCTGGCCTGGCACGTCGGCCTCGACGGCATCAGCCTGCCGCTGCTCGTGCTGGCGACCGTGCTGACGACGCTCGCGCTCGTCAGCTCGTGGACGCCCATCGACGAGCGCCAGTCGCAGTTCTACGGACTGATGCTGCTGATGGAAGCGAGTCTCATCGGCGTGTTCACCGCGCTGGACTTCCTGCTGTGGCTGGTGTTCTGGGAGGCCGTGCTCGTCCCGATGTACTTCCTCATCGGCGTCTGGGGCGGCCCGCGCCGGAAGTACGCCGCCATCAAGTTCTTCGTCTACACGAACGTGGCGACGCTGGTCATGTTCGTCGGCTTCATGGCGCTGGTGTTCGGGCTGGGCGACTCCATCTCGACGTTCGACATGCCCGCCATCGCGCAGGCGCTCCGCACCGAGGGCGCCCTCGGGAGCGTCGCCGGCATCGCGCCTGGGACGCTCCGGGTGGTCGCCTTCGCGCTGATGTTCGCCGGGTTCGCGGTGAAGGTGCCCGTCTTCCCCGTCCACACGTGGCTGCCGGACGCCCACGTCGAGGCGCCGACGCCGGTCTCCGTGATGCTGGCGGGCGTCCTCCTGAAGATGGGGACCTACGCCCTGCTGCGGTTCAACTTCACGATGCTGCAGGACATCGCGCTGGACTACGCGGCGATCATCGTCGCCTTCGGCGTCCTCAGCATCATCTACGGCGCGATGCTCGCGCTGGCACAGCAGGACCTCAAGCGCATCGTCGCCTACTCCTCCATCTCGTCGATGGGCTACGTCATCCTGGGTCTGGTCGCCTTTACCCCGCACGGGTTCGGCGGCGCGACCTTCCAGATGGTCGCCCACGGCCTCATCTCGGGGCTGATGTTCATGACGGTCGGCGTCATCTACAACGAGACCCACACCCGGATGGTGGGCGACATCTCCGGGATCGCAGACCGGATGCCCTGGACCGTCGGCATCCTCGTCGCGGCCGCCTTCGGCTACATGGGCCTGCCGCTGATGGCCGGCTTCGCCGCCGAGTACCTCATCTTCCAGGGCGCGTTCGCCTCGCCGTACATCCCCGCGGCGCCGCTGGTGACCGCCGCCGGCATGTTCGGCATCGTCATCGTCGCCGGCTACCTGCTGTGGGCGATGCAGCGGACGCTGTTCGGCGAGTACAGCCTCGCGACCGACTACGACGTGTCGCGCGCGCCCGTTCACGACGTGGCGCCGCTTGTCGTGCTGCTGGCGCTGGTCATCGCTCTGGGCGTCGACCCGGGCCTGGTGTACCAGATGATCCAGGAGGCCGTCAACCCGATCCTCCCGCCGGACCCGGCCACCCTCGCGGTCCCGTACGGGGCGGTCGGTGACGCTGCGAGCGCCCTGTTCCAGGGAGGTGTCGCGCCGTGGTAGTCGAGATAGCCGGCTTCACGATGGCCGACTGGGTCGCGCTCACGCCGGCGATCGCCCTCGGCGTCACCGCCATGCTGCTGTTCGTCGTGGACAGCATCGACCCCCAGCCGGGGACGAGTTCCAACGCCGTCCTCGCGGGCGTGTCGACGGTCGGCGCGCTCGCGTCGTTCCTCGTCGCCGGGTACTTCCTCGTGCTCGGGGTCGGGCAACCGCGCGGGACGGGCGCGATCGACCTGTACGGCGGCGCGCTGATCGTCGACGGGATGAGCCTGTTCTTCGTCGTCATCGTCGGCAGCGTGACCGCGCTGGTGACGCTGGCCAGCTACGACTACCTGGCCGGCGAGGAGTACCAGGCCGAGTACTACGGCCTGGTCATCATGGCCGCGACGGGCATGTCGCTGATGGCCTCGGCCAACAGCCTCGCGACGGTGTTCGTCAGCCTCGAACTCGCCAGCCTGCCGTCGTTCGCGCTGGTCGCGTTCCTCAAGAAGAATCGCGGCAGCGTCGAGGGCGGCCTGAAGTACTTCCTCGTCGGCGCGCTGTCGTCGTCCGTGCTCGCCTACGGGATCAGCCTCGTCTACGCCGCGACGGGGAGCCTCCAGCTCGACGCCGTCGCCGAGGCGCTGGCCGGCGGCTCCGCGATCCCGGCCGGGGTCCTCGGCGTCGGCGTCATCATGATGCTGCTCGGGTTCGCCTACAAGACCGCGAGCGTGCCGTTCCACTTCTGGGCGCCCGAGGCGTACGAGGGCGCGCCCGCGCCGGTGTCGGCGTTCCTCTCGTCGGCCTCGAAGGCCGCCGGGTTCGTCGTCGCCTTCCGCGTGTTCCTCACCGCGTTCCCCGAGGTCGGCGGGCTGGCCGGCGGCGACCCGATGGTCGACTGGGTCACCGCCGTCACCGTCCTCGCAGTCGTCACGATGACCGTCGGGAACTTCGCCGCCGCCACCCAGGAGAAGGTCAAGCGGATGCTCGCCTACTCCTCGGTCGGCCACGCCGGCTACGTCCTCATCGGACTGGCCGCGCTCACGCCCGGCGTCGACAACGGACTCGTCCTCGGCGCGAGCATGATGCACCTGCTCGTCTACGGGTTCATGAACACCGGCGCGTTCCTGTTCCTCGCGCTCACCGAGTACTGGGGCGTCGGCCGCACCTTCCAGGACTTCAACGGCCTCTCGAAGCAGGCGCCGCTGGCGTGTGCCGCGATGACCATCTTCCTGTTCAGTCTCGCCGGCCTGCCGGTCGGCGGCGGCTTCATCTCGAAGCTCTACCTGCTGCTGGGGACGGTCAACGGCGGCGCCTGGCTGCTGGCCGCCTCGCTCATCGTCAACAGCGCCCTGTCGCTGTACTACTACAGCCGGGTCGTCAAGGCGATGTGGATCGAGGAGCCCGACGGCGAGTTCGACCTGGGCGGCTACCCGAGTTCGCTGTACGCCGCCGTCGTCATCGCCGCGTTCGTCACGTTCGCGCTGCTGCCCGCGTTCGGCCTCCTCTCGCCGAGCGCCTTCGACGCCGCGTCCGTCCTGTTCGGCTGACCCGGCGCCGACGCTCGGTTTTTCTTCGAACTCCGCACAGAATTCCCGCTAGCGTTCGGATCGTGTCGGTCCGGAACGGTCGCGGACTCAGTCGGCGGTCACTTCGACCGCGTCGAAGTAGTGGGTCGCGTCGGACTCCCAGACGACGGCGACGCCCAGCGAGAGGTACAGCGCGTCGGGCGTCTCCGCGGGCTCCCAGTCGAAGGTGTACTCGCGCCACCCCTCGGAGAGGTGCAGCGGTTCGCGCAGGCCACCGTAGGGGGCGTCCGGGACCGCCGAGGAGTTGGCGCCGGGGTCGGGGAAGTCGCCCTCCTCGGTCGGCCGTTCGGGCCCGAGGGAGGCGACGACGTTCCGGAGGACGTTGAAGCTCTCCGACTCGCTCCAGGCCTCGAACGACACCGAGAACGTCGACGGGTCCTCGGGGGTCGGGAGTTCGGCGGTCACCCAGGCGACCCCGTCGTCGTGGTCGCCCTCGGTGACGACTTCGAGGCTCCACTCGCCCGCCGCGGCCTGCTCCTCCGAGAGCGAGATGTCCCACTCGAAGGCGTCCTGCGACTCCTCCGGGCCGATGTGACTGTGTCGGGTCCAGCGTTCGTCGCTCTCCTCGAACCCGTCGGCGAACAGCGGGTCGGTTCCCGGCGCGCCGGCACAGCCGGCGACGGCGGCACCGGTCAACAGCGCGCCGCTCCGAAGCACCGATCGACGTGAGAATCGGGTAGGCACCCGGGTACCTATTCGAAGCGACGTGATAACGGTTGGGTGCGTCGCCGCCGTCAGGCCGATTCGACGGCGTCGAGGACGGCGTCGTAGTCGGGTTCGTTGGTGGGGTCGTCGGCGACCCAGTCGAACACTACAGTTCCCTCGTCGTCGATCACGAAGACGGCGCGGTTGGCGTTGCCGTACAGGCCGAGGTCGGGGATGTCCATGGAGAGGCCGTAGGCCTCGATGGTGTCGCCGTCCATGTCGCTGACCAAGTCGAACTCGATGCCGTGCTCCTCGCGGAAGGCGCCCTGGGCGAACGGCGAGTCGGCGCTGACGCCGAACAGCGTCGCGCCCGCGTCCTCGAACTCGTCGAGTCGCTCCTGGAGGGCGACCATCTCGTTGGTACACGGCGGCGTGAACGCGCCGGGGAAGAAGGCGAGGACGACCGGCCCGTCGCCGAGGTGGTCGGCCAGGTCGAAGTCCTCGTGGTCGCTCGTGCCGAGCGTCGCGGTGAACGTGGGTGCGGATTCGCCTGTGGAAACCATCACCCGGTGGTTGGAGCGCCCGCCGGTTAAATCACCGACCGAACTGGTTTCCCGGTCGACGGCCGGGTCGGCCGTCCGCCCGTGAGAACTCCGCCGTCCACCCGTGGGTACTTAGTAGCGAGGCCGCGAGCGGACTGACAGATGCGACCGGTCGGGTATCTCTCGCTGGTCGGGGCGGCGGTCGCCGCGGTGGCGAGCCGGTTCGTGGCCGCTGCGGTCGAGGTCGACAGTGTCTGGGGCGTCTCGGCGGAGCGACTGGCCGTCACCGGGCTGCTCGCGGTCGCGGTCGTCCTCGCGACCTACGGCGCCTACCGCGTTGTCGGCGGCTGGCTCACCGAGCGGGCGGCGAGCAAGCGTCGCCGCCACGACCTGCGGAACGTCCTCCGGCTGGCCTTCGGGCTCGTCGGGGTCGTCGGACTGGCCGGCGTCGTCACCGAGCAGTGGCTCGGCGTCTTCTTCTCGCTGGGCGTCGTCGGGTTCGCCGTCACCTTCGCGCTGCAGCAGCCGCTGTTCTCGCTCATCGGCTGGGTGTACATCATGGTCAACCGGCCCTATCAGGTGGGCGACCGCGTCGCCATCGACGACTCGAAGGGCGACGTGGTGGAGGTGAACTTCCTCGTGACGACGCTGTGGGAGATAAACGGTGAGCTGGTCTCCTCGAACCAGCCGTCCGGGCGGACGATCACCGTCCCCAACTCCGTGGTGCTGTCCTCGCACGTCACGAACTTCACCCAGGAGGACTTCCCGTACGTCTGGAACGAGGTCGATATCGAGGTGGCCTACGAGACGGACCTGGCGTTCGCCCGGGAGACCATGATCCGGGTCGCGAACGACGTCGTCGGCGAGGAGATGGAGCGCAACGTCGAGCGCTACCGGAGACGCCTCGCGGAGACGCCGGTCGAACTCGAAGTGCAGTCCCGGCCGACGGTCAACGTCGAACAGGAGACCTCGTGGGTCAAGTTGAAGGTCAGGTACGTCGTCCACCCGCGCCGGGGCCAGCGGACGAAGAACGAACTGTACGAGCGGATCCTCGCCGAGTTCAACGAGCATCCCGACCGCGTGAAGTTCCCGGTGAGCCGCAACCGGTGAGGAGTCGGACGGCAGCCGGCGCGGTCACCGGACCGCAGTATTAGGTACGAGGCGGACACAGATCCGACCGTGCCGAACACGCCGCCCGACCACTGTCCGGACTGCGGGGGTCGCCTGGAGCCCGTCGACCCGCCGGCGGTCCAGCGCTGCGGCGACTGCGGCGAGTACGAGTTCTTCAACCCGATCCCGACCGCGCGCGTGGCGGTGCTCGACGGGACGAGTAGCGCGGACGAACCGAGCCGCGCGGACGAGACGAGCGTCCTCCTCGCGAAGGTCGACGTGCCCGACCGGGACCTGTGGGGGACGCCCGGCGGGATGGTCGAAGCGGGCGAGGACCCCGACGTTGCGGGGGCACGGGAACTCGATGAGGAGACGACGCTGACCGTCGACCCCGACGACCTCGCGCTGTTCGACGCGCGGACGTTCGTCAAGTTCGAGGCGACGCACAAGACCTGCCTGTGCTACGCCGTCGATTACGCCGACGTGAGCGGGACGCCCCGGGCGGACGACGAGGTGGCCGCGGCGCGCTTCTGGACGCCCGCCGAACTCGCGGCGGCCGACGGGCACCGGCTGCTGACCAGCTGGCCGGAGTCGTACAAGCGTCTGGAGTGGTGGGTCGAGGAGGGGCGGGCGGCGCTCGACCGCGCGGGCGCCGAGTAGCCGTCGCGGCTCGCTACGGTAGTGCTACCGTTCGACGAGTTCCATCTCCATCGTCTGCCGGGGGTGCATCGTCAGCGACGGCATGAGTTCCAGCGGCGTCTCCCCCTGGAAGTCGAGTTCGTACTCGGAGACGACGGTGGCGACGATGAGCTTCGCCTCCAGCAGCGAGAGGTGCTTGCCGATGCAGTGGCGGGGGCCGCCGCCGAACGGGAAGAAGGCGAACCGCGGGCGGTCGTCCCGGCGGTCGGGACCGAACCGTTCGGGGTCGAACGATTCGGGGTCGTCCCAGTAGCGGGCCGAGCGGTGGACGCCCCACTGCGGGAGCATCAGCGTCGACCCCGCGTCCACGCGGTAGCCGCCGAGTTCGACCGGTTCGGTCGGCTCGCGGAAGATGGTGAACACCGGCGGGTACAGCCGCATCGCCTCGTCGATTACCCAGTCGAGGTACTCGAACTCCCGGACGTGGTCCATGCTCGGCCGTTCGTTCCCGACCACTTCGTCCACCTCTTCCTGCACGCGGCGTTCGGCCTCGGGGTGTTCCGAGAGCAGGAACCACGTGTAGGTGAGCGTCAGCGCGGTGGTGTCGTGGCCGGCGAGCAGCATCGTCATCATCTCGTCGCGGAGCATTTCCGCGGACTGCTCGCCCCGGTCCTGTGCACGGAGGAGCACGGACAGGAAGTCCATCGGCGGGTTCTCGTCCTCCGCGGGAGCGTCGAGCACCGTCGAGACGCCGCGAACCCCATCGTCCCCTCGGCGCGCGGCGACGACATCGTCGAGCACCGAATCGAGTTCGGCGACCGCCGATTCGAACTCCTCGTCGCCGGGCATCGGCACCCAGTCGGGCATCGCGAACCTGAGCGGATCGGGCTCGAAGCGCCGCCCCAGCGGGTCGAGCTGGTCCTGGACGGTCCGGACCCGGGAGTCGGAGAGTTCGACGCCCATCATCAGGTCGAGGATGACGTTCAGCGTCACGCGGGCCATCGCCCCCTCGGCGTCGACGGTCTGGCCCGACTCCCAGCCGTCGACCATCGACTCGGCGTGGCCGGTGACGCGGTCGGCCATCCCCATCAGTCGCGACATCCGGAACGCCGGATTCGCGAGTTCGCGCTGGCGTTCCCAGGTCTCGCCCTCGCTCAACAGCAACCCGTCCCCGAGCAGGTCGCCCAGCGCGTCGTTCTGGAAGTCGGGCTTGCGGTAGGCGTCGGCCTCGGAGACGAGGATCCGCTCGATATCCGTCGGGTCGGTGACCATGTACGTCTCCATCGGTCCCATGTCGAAGCGGGCCACGTCGTCGTAGGTCTCCTCAAGCGCGGAGATGAACGAGAACGGGTCCCGGGCGTAGCGCCGGCTGCTCCCGAACAGCGGCTCGCCCTTCGGGCCCGGCGGGGTATCTGACATGTCCGAGGTTACGGTCGGATCGGTATGAATCTCTCGACGGTCGAGCTACGAGATATCTCCCGAGAAGACATCGATCCGACGGCCCCAGCCACCGCGAACCCAGCCACCGCGAACCCAGCCACCGCGAACCCAGCCACCGCGAACCCAGCCACCGCGAACCCAGCCACCGCGAACCCAGCCACCGCGAACAGCGTGAAAGCCCCCGCCGGCTCCGGTCGAGGGGTTCGCTGCGCTCCTCGGCCTCCGGCCTGCGGTGCTTGTTTCACCCGTCTTCCCGGAGCCGGCGGCCCCTTTCATTCCCGCCCGCACAGACTGTCCGGTCCAGCTACGCGGGCGGGAACGAAAGGGGCGACCCGTTCGGCGAACCCCGACGACGCAACCACTGGAGGGAGGAGCGACCGAAGCGCGCAGCGAGTCGCGGGAGCCGAACGGGTCGGGGCTTTCACGCTGTCGGCACTACGAGCGGGTCCGCGGTGCTGTCGGTTGGTACCTCATGAGGGGTCCCGCCGGTCACGGGTTCGATTCGGCGCCGCCGATTACGCGTCCATCACCACCGACCCCAGCCACCGATCCCGGAACGTCTGGCCGCGGCGGGGACGCTTTATCCGAGCGGCGGTCGAACCCCCGGCCATGGCCGACTACGAGATATCCGAGTTCCTGGAGTCGTACGCGACCGCACTGGGGCCCGAACCCGACGAGATCGTCGAGGAGATGGGCGAGCAGGCCCGCGAGGAGGGGTTCCCGTACGTGGGTCCGGCCGTCGGCGGGTGGCTGGCGATGCTGGCCCGGTTTTCCGACGCCGAACGGGTCTTCGAGTTCGGCTCGGGCTTCGGCTACTCGGCGTACTGGTTCGCTCGGGAACTGCCCGCCGACGGCGAGGTCGTCCTCACCGAGATCGACGAGGGCGAACTCGACCAGGCCCGCGAGTACCTCGACCGGGGCGGCCTCGCCGACCGGGCGGCGTTCGAACACGGCGACGCCATCGAGACCATCGAGGCGTACGAGGGCCCGTTCGACGTGGTGCTGATCGACTGCCAGAAGGAACGCTACGCCGAGGCGTTCGAGGCCGTCCGCGGGAAGGTCGCACCGGGTGGGATCGTCGCCGCCGACAACGCCGTCGCCGGCGGCTCGATCGACGCCGGCGACCTGCGCGCGTACTTTGAGGACGGCGGCGCCGAGGGCGACGCGGACCGCTCGGCGATGGACGGGATGACCGAGGGCATCGCGGACTACCTCGATGCGGTCGCCGCGGACGACGCCTTCGAGACGACGCTGTTGCCGCTCGGCGAGGGCGTGGCGGTCAGTCAACGCGAGCACTGACGGCGAGCCCGCAGCGGTGCGGCGCCGGGGTCGTCCGGCGTCGTCTCCCCGCCGAGTCTCGTTCGCGAAAATCGGGGGGGACCGCTTATGTGGGTCGGGTCGAAACGCCTGCCCACCTCGCAGGGTCGCCAATGAGTCTGAAGATAGATATCCGGAAACTCGGGTTGTTCAACAAGATGGCCAAGGAGGGCGGGAACACGGTCGCGGACCACCTCAGCCAGATGACGGGGATGGAGACGGAGATGGAGATCACCAAGATCAACTTCATCGACATCCCGGACATCAAGACCCACGTGGGCCACGCCGAGCAGATCGGCATCAGCATCGAGATGGTCGAGCCGCCCCACGGCCACATCCTCTTTCTGCTCGAAGCCGGGAGCGCGAAAGAGCTCTCCCACGGGATGATCGGCGACATGGGCGAGACGGACCCGAACGCGAGCGGGTTCACCGACATGGAGCGGTCGGCGATCCAGGAGATCGGCAACATCATGACCAGCGGGTTCATCGACGGCTGGGCGAACGTCCTCGACACGACCATCGACATCGGGCCGCCCTCGTTCATCTTCGGTCCCGGGTCCGGAATGGTCGACGACCTCGTCGGCGACCGCGAGAGCGACATGGCCCTGATGTTCGACTCGCACGTCCAGGCCCCCGACTCCAACGTTGACGTGAAGGTGTACACCTTCCCCCAACTCGACGAACTCGTCGAGCTGATGCAGCAGATCGAGGTCTGAATCGCGTCTGGGGGCCGCGACGGACCACCGGCGTTATGCCGGCCCGCTCCGAACCGGCGAGCGAATGGTATCGGCGCTCGTGCGCGACGCCGCCCTGGTCCTGGTCGGCGTCGCCGGCCTGTGGGTCGGCGCGGGCCAGTTCGTCGCGGGCGCGAGCCGACTCGCGCGCCGGCTCGGCGTTTCGGGGCTCGTCATCGGGCTCACCGTCGTCTCGTTCGGGACCTCCGCGCCGGAGTTCGCCGTCACGGTCGACGCGGCGCTGACCGGCGAGGCCGACATCTCGGTCGGCAACGTCGTCGGGTCGAACGTCGTGAACCTGGGGTTCGTCCTCGGCGGGACGGCGCTGGTCCGGCGGTTGCCCGTCGACGCCGACCTGGTGCGCCGCGACGGCGTCCTGATGGTCCTGACGGTTGGCGCCCTGCTGCTTATCCTCCGCGACCTGACCGTCTCCCGGATCGAAGGCGCCCTGCTGGTTGCCGGGCTCGCCGGCTACGTGCTCCTGCTCGCCCGGAGCGACGGGGACGCGGCCGGCCCGGCCGTCGACCCGGACCCGTTCCGCCGGTCCGACGTGCTGCGACTCCTCGGCGGCCTCGGCGTGGTGGTCGTCGCCGCGCACGTCCTCGTGGTCGGGGCGGCGAGCACCGCGGCCGACTTCGGCGTCTCGGAGTGGGCCATCGGCGCGACGGTGGTGGCGCTGGGCACCTCGACCCCGGAGCTAGTCACCTCCGTCGCGGCCGCCTACCGCGGGGAGGCGGACCTGGCGGCCGGCAACGTCGTCGGCAGTTGCATCTTCAACGTACTCGGCGTACTCGGGGTGGCGGGCGTCCTCCAGCCCCTGACGGTCGGCCCGGCGGCGTTCACGGGGGCGCTCTGGCTGCTCGGTGTCTCCGTCGTCGCGACCGTCCTCCTGTGGTCTCGCCGCGTCCTCTCCCGGCCGGAGGGCGTCGTACTGGTCGCGCTGAACGCCGTCGACTGGGTCGCCGCGTTCCTCGGTCGGTGACCGTCGGTCCCGTCGCTGTCCCCGGTGTTCCCCGGGATGGGGGCGGCCGTGGCCGGTCTCACCAGACCGGGACCAGTCGGAACCAGACGGTCGCCGCCAGCCCGGTCGCGAGGGCGAGACACGTCGCGTAGGTCGCGTACCCGAAGACGACGGCCGCGACGAGCCCGCCGTCGAGTCGCTCGTCGCGGCGGCGGCCGCGGAGCCAGGCGGCGGCGACCGTCGCCGCGACCGCCGGGAGGACGTACAGCGCGACCGAGGCCACGCCGGACCGAACCCAGGTGATCGGGCCGAGCGGGAAGCCGCCCGGGCCGAACGCCCGGCCGAGCTCCCAGAACAGCCGAGGGTAGCCGAACCCGAAGACGGTCCCCGCGGCGACGAACAGCCCCGACGCCTCGGCGTCGCGACCGACCACTCGCCGGACTGCCGCGACGTAGCCGCCCGTCCCGCCGCCCGGGCGACTCCACTGGTAGGCGCCGAAGCCGAGGACCGACCCCGCGAGCCCGCCGGCGGTCGCGAGCCCGGTGATCGGGTGGGCGGGTCGGCCGGCCGCGAGCGAGGTGATCGCGACCGCGAGCAGGACGGCGACGATCGCGCCCGCGAGCGTCGTCGCGCCCCGCTCGGTCCGCAGGGCGGGTCGCTCCACGACCGCTCGTCGCAGGACCCCGAGCCCCACGGACTGCGCGAGGAAGACGCCGGCCAGGAAGTACCACGGCTTGAACCGGACGTGGCGACAGGCGGCGAACGACTCCCGGCACAGCACCGTCTCGAAGGCGCCGAAGGTGAACAGCAACACCCCCAGCGTCGCCGCCAGCGCCGTCCGCGGGCGGCCGCTGGTCGACACCGTCGCGAGGATACCACCGACGAACGCCCCGAGCACGAACGCGTGGACCTCCAGGGGCTGGCTGAACATCGTCGCGAACCAGTCGCCGACGCCCCGCGACTGCCCCGCCATCGCGACTTCGACCGGCCGTATCCCCCGACGACTACCGACGACGGGACCGAACGACGGAATCACGCCCGCTCGTTGTGGTCCCTCGGCAAAAGTCCCCGGGGGACGCGGGCCCGCGGTCCGACCGAGAAACTCTCAACTCGTTTCTCCTCGTGCCACTGGGTATATGGGTTCGCGGTCCGTGACGCGGGTATGGAACTGCTTGACGAACGGCCGGTCCCCGAGGAGGCACGCGACGTGAAACAGCAGGCCCGGGAGTTCGCGGCCGAGCACATCGCACCGAACGCTCAGGAGTACTTCGAGTCGGGCGAGTACCCGACGGAGGTGCTGGAGGCGGGGATGGACGCCGGGCTGGTCGCCCAGGACATCGGCGAGGAGTACGGCGGGAAGGGCTTCTCGCTGGAGCAGGTGCTCGCCATCGCGGAGGAGTTCTACCGCGCCGACGCGGGCATCGCGCTGACTCTGCAGCTGGCGAGTTTCGGCGCCGAGATCCTCGAAGAGCACGGCGACGACGAGCTGAAGGAGGAGTTCCTCCGCCCGGTCGCCGAGAACGAGCAGATCACTGGCCTCGCCGTCTCCGAGCCCGAGACGGGCAGCGACCTCGCGGGGATGGCCACGACGGCCGAGAAGGACGGCGACGAGTACGTCCTGAACGGCGAGAAGTACTGGATCGGCAACGGCGTCGAGGCCGACTGGGTGACGGTGTACGCCAAGACCGGCGACGACGAGGACAACCGCTACGGCAACTACTCGCTGTTCGTCGTCCCGACCGACACTGAGGGGTACAACGCCGAACACATCCCGGAGAAGATGGCCTTCCGGGCGTCGAAGCAGGCCCACCTCACCTTGGAGGACTGCCGCGTGCCCGAGGAGTACCTGATCGGCGTCGAGGGCGCGGGCTTCTACATGCTCGCCGACTTCTTCAACCACGGTCGCGTGATCGTCGGCGGCCACGGCATCGGCATGGCGGCGGCGGCCATCGAGGAGGCCTGGGAGTTCGTCCACGACCGGGAGGCCTTCGGTCGCTCGGTCGACGAGTTCCAGGCCGTCCAGCACAAGCTCGCGGACATGCGGACGGAGTTCGAGGCCGCACGCGCGCTGACCTGGCGGGCGGCCGACCAGGTCGCCGGGAGCGACGACGCCGGCTTCTGGGCGGCGATGGCGAAGCTCAAGGCGACGGAGACGGCCAACGACTGCGCCCAGAAGGCGATGCAGCTCCACGGCGGCCGGTCCGTGCTCACCGAACGCCGGGTGGCCCGCGTGTACCGCGACGTGCGCGTGCCCGTCATCTACGAGGGGGCCAACGACATCCAGCGTAACCTCGTGTACAACCAGGCGCCGAAGTAGCGGGGCGGACCGCGGCCAGACGGCGGTCAGGCCGTCGGGATGCCGACCGACACCGTGGCGCCGCCCTCGCGGTTCTCGACGGACAGGTCGCCGCCGTAGCGCTCGGCGACCGTTT
Source organism: Halosimplex pelagicum (assembly GCF_013415905.1). GTDB lineage: Archaea > Halobacteriota > Halobacteria > Halobacteriales > Haloarculaceae > Halosimplex > Halosimplex pelagicum. The sequence goes on from NZ_CP058909.1 coordinate 2,868,375, forward strand.
TGACGACCCACAGACCCAGCCCGCTCCCGTGTTCGAGCTGGCTGATCTCGCGTTGCTCGGTGAGCACCGCGACTTCCTCGGCGGGGACGCCGGGGCCGCGGTCGGTCACGTGGACCCTGGCGAGGTCGCCGTCGGTCTCGGCCGAGACGCGGACGTACGGATCGTCGTCGCTGCCGTGTTCCACGGCGTTCTCGACGAGGTGGTCGAACGCGGTGACGAGTTGGTCGTCGCCGCGGACCGCGAGGCCGTCGGGCACCTCGACCGCGAACTCGCCGTCGGGGTGGCGGTCGCGGTAGGGGGCGAGCACGTCCTCGACCAGGGCGGCGAGGTCGACCGTGTCGGCCGGTCGGTCGCCGTTGAGCGCCGTCTGGATCGCGGCGAGCTCGCCGTCCACGTCGGCGAGTTCCGACGCCGTGGCGCGGATGGTTTCGGCGGCGGCCCGCTGGTCGTCGTCGTCCAGTTCCTCGGCGAGCGCGGCGGCGTGGCCGGTGAGGATCTGGGTCCGGTTGCGGAGGTTGTGCCGGGTGAGTCGGTTGACGACGGCGAGGGTCCGACGCTGGCGGGCGAGTTCCTCCGCGCGGATGCGGCGCACGTCGTTGTACCCGATGAGCAGGTGCGCGACGGAGCTCACGCCGAGCACGTCGACGACGACGTAGGCCGGGATCGAGACGCCGGGCGCCAGCCGAGCCAGCGCGAGGATCACGCCCAGCAGCGCGACCCCGAGGAGGTTCCAGCCGGCGATCCGGGCCGTGTGGACGGTGGCCACGTCGCTGCGGTAGAGGTACCCGGCCCCGGCGACGATGGCGAGACCCAGCACCGCCCCGAGTGCGACCAGGGCGAGGGCGATCCCGCCGCCGTCCGCCCCGGCGGCGCTCGACACCGCCCCGACGAGCAGCGCCACACCGGTCAGCGCGACGCTCCCGACCGCGAGAGTCCGTCTGATCATACCCGCCGGTTGGTCGACCGCCACAAAAGCCTGGCCGCCCGAGAATCGACGCTGAAAGCGCCACCGAATGACGGAATATCGATATATCGGCACGATTCGGATATAGAGAACGGAGTTCTCGCCCGAGCGGCCCGAGAGCAGATATGCGAAGGAGACGCGATGTGCATGCTGTTGTCACCCCCGGCCGAGTTCAGGCGCGAGACGGCCCGTACCCAACCTTCACGATTATTAAGCGGTGACGGAGTGAAAACGCTTTAGTCGGGTCCAGTCCTCGTTTCGTTCACGGCACCCGAATCGGGGCCGATCGATGTATCCATGACAGATCAGGAACTAATATGGCGGATTGCGGGTGGTTCCGGCGACGGTATCGACAGCAACAGTCGATACTTCGCCAAGGCCCTCATGCGCTCGGGGCTCGACGTATTCACACACCGACACTACCCGTCCCGGATTCGGGGCGGCCACACGTACGTGGAGGTACGGGCTACCCCCGACGGGGCGGCCTCGCGCGGGGACGGGTACAACTTCCTCCTCGCGCTCGGTGACAGTTTCGCGCGGAACCCCTCGGAAGAGGCCTACTACGGCAACGAGGAACTGAAACCGCTCTCGGAGAACCTCGACGACCTCCGCGAGGGCGGCATCATCGTCTACGACTCGGGGCTCATCGACGACGAGCAGGTCGCGGAGATCAATCTGGAGGAGCGCGCCGAGGAGAACGGCTGGCACGTCTACCCGGTCGATCTGCGCGGCATCGCGAAGGAACACGGCCGCGAGATCATGCGCAACAACGCCGGGATCGGCGTCACCGCTGCGCTGCTCGACATGGACACCTCCGAGTACGAGGGGATCATGGACGAGATGTGGAACGACGACATCCTCGAAGCCAACCTCGCGGTCATCCAGGACGGCTACGAGCGGGCCCAGGAGTTCGACCAGACCCACGACCTGGAGATGCCCGACCACGACGACCCCGACGAGGACCAGGCGCTCGTCTCCGGCTCGGACGCCATCGCCTACGGGGCGCTCGACGCCGGCTGCCGGTTCATCGCCGGCTACCCCATGACCCCGTGGACGGACGTGTTCACGATCATGTCCCAGAACCTGCCGAAGTTCGGCGGGATCTCCGAGCAGGTCGAGGACGAGATCGCCGCCGCGTCGCTGGCCCTGGGCGCCAGCCACGCCGGCGTCAAGTCGATGTCCGGTTCGTCCGGTGGCGGCTTCGCGCTGATGAGCGAACCGCTCGGGCTCGCGGAGATGTCCGAGACGCCGGTCGTGCTCGTCGAGGCGATGCGCGCCGGCCCCTCGACCGGGATGCCGACCAAGCCCGAGCAGGCCGACCTCGAACACGTCCTCTACACGAGCCAGGGCGACTCCAGCCGCGTCGTGCTCGCGCCGGGCGACCAGCAGGAGTGTTACGAGCAGATCCGCACCGCATTCGAGCTGGCCTACGACTACCAGATCCCGTCGATCCTCGTCTACGACCAGAAGCTCCAGGGCGAGCTGCGAAACGTCGACGCGAGCTTCTTCGACCGCGAGGCCGACGGCGACCCCGGCTCGGTCGTCACCGAGGAGGAGATCGCCGAGGCCGCCGAGCACCACGCGGGCAAGTTCAAGCGCTTCCAGTACGACGCCGACGGCGGCAAGGAGGGCGTCAGCCCCCGTTCGGTGCCCGGCCAGAAGGGCGGGCGCTTCCTCGCGACCGGCAACGAGCACAACGAGGCCGGCCACATCAGCGAGGACCCGACCAACCGCGTCCTGCAGATGGACCGCCGCCTGGGCAAGCTCGAGAGCATCCGCGAGGAGCTCGACGAGAAGGGCAACCAGACCCACCACGGTCCCGACGAAGCCGAGTACGGGATCATGTGCTGGGGGAGCCACCAGGGCACCGTCTTCGAGGCGGTCGACCGGCTCAACGACGCCGGCCACTCGGTCAAGGCCATCGGCGTCAGCGACATGATGCCCTACCCCGAGGCGGAGGTCAGCGAGTTCCTCGAATCGGTCGAGGAGTGTCTCGTCGTCGAGATGAACGCGACCGCGCAGTTCCGCGGGCTCACCCAGAAGGAACTCGGTCGCTTCGGGCCGAAGCTCTCCAGCCTGCTGAAGTACAACGGCAACCCGTTCGAACCGGCCGAGATCGTCGAGGGCTTCGAGTCCAGCATCGACGGCGAGGAGCTGGCCGTGAACAACATGAAGTACGTCCCAGCGGCAGGTGACTAACCAATGAGTGCATTCAGCGCGATCGGCGATCCGGAGGAAGCGGAGGAAGACGAGTTCACACCCGGGATCGAGCCCCAGCCGACGTGGTGTCCGGGCTGTGGCGACTTCGCGGTGAACAACGCCCTGAAGAAGGCGATGGCCAAGCTCGGGAAGAACCCCGACGAGGTGCTGCTGTGTACGGGGATCGGCTGTTCGGGCAAGCTGAACAGCTACTTCGAGAGCTACGGCTTCCACACCATCCACGGGCGCTCGCTGCCCGTGGCGCGGGCGGCCAAGCTCGCCAACCCCGGCGTCGAGGTCGTCGCGGCCGGCGGCGACGGCGACGGCTACGGCATCGGCGGGAACCACTTCATGCACACCGCCCGCGAGAACCACGACATGACCTACATCGTGTTCAACAACGAGATCTTCGGCCTCACCAAGGGCCAGACCTCGCCGACGAGCCCGAAGGGTCACAAGTCCAAGACCCAGCCCAGCGGGTCGGCCAAGGACCCGGTCCGGCCGCTCTCGCTGTCGCTGGCCTCCGGGGCCTCCTACGTCGCCCGCACGGCGGCGGTCAACCCCAACCAGGCCGCCGAGATCATCGCGGAGGCGGTCGAACACGACGGGTTCGCCCACATCGACTTCCTCACGCAGTGTCCGACCTGGAACAAGGACGCCCGCCAGTACGTCCCCTACACGGACGTGCAGGACTCCGACGACTACGACTTCGACGTGACGAACCGTCAGGAGGCCGGCGAGATGATGTACGAGGTCGAGTCGAAGCTCTACGAGGGCGAGGTGCTCACCGGTCGCTTCTACCGCGACGAGGAGCGCCCCTCCTACGGCCAGGAGAAGCGCTCGACCGGCGAGATGCCCGAGGAGCCCCTCGCCGAGCGCTACTACGACGACGACGCCGAGTGGGAGCGCTGCGCCGAGCAACTCATCGACAAACACACCTGATCGGCACCGGGACCGCGTACGCGGCCCCTACCGAGCGGACGGCCGGGTAATCGGTCGCTACGGCCCCGGGACGGCCAGTTCGTCCCGTTCGCGACGCGTTTGTGGTTTCGGAAGATATTTTTCGCGCGGTGGCAAATTATGGTGTATGAGCGCCGAATCGACGGAGGAACGCATCCTCTCCGTGCTGGAGGAGGACGCCCAGGCCTCCTACGCCGAGATCGCGGACCGGGTCGAGGTGTCCAAGCCGACCGTCCGCAAGTACATCCAGCGTCTGGAGGACGAGGAGGTCATCGTCGGCTACTCCGCCGACGTGGACCCGAAGAAGCTCCCCGGCCAGTCGATCGCCCTGGTCGGCATGGACGTGGACAGCGGCCGCTACGTCGAGGCCGTCCGCGAGTTGAAGGACATCCCCGAGATCGAGAAGTTGTACACCTCCAGCGGCGACCACATGCTGATGGCCGAGGTGCGCGCCCCCGACGGCGACGCCGTCGGCGACGTGATCGAGTCGACGATCAAGGACATCGAGGGCGTCACGGCCGCCCATCCCTCCTTCCTGCAGGAACGGCTGAAGTGACGGCTGACGGGGTGGACGACCCGGATCCGACCGCCTGCCTCGCGGTGGTTTCGGCGGGTGAAACCAGTGTGATAGATTTTTACGCGCCGTCCCCCGAGGAGACGGTATGACCGCCCGCCTGGTGCTGGGGACCGGATCGCTGGCGGGGTCGCTCGTCACGGAGTTGCGCGAGCGGCGCGGCCGGCTGACGGTGCTGGCCGACGACGAGAACGCGGTCCGGACGCTCCGCGAGGAGGGCGTCGTCGCCGAGGTGGGCGACCCGACTGACGAGGCCGCGCTCCGGGAGTGCCGGCGGCCGGACACGGTCGCCGTGGCGACGGCGGACGCCGCGACGAACGTGGCGGCCGCGGAGGCCGTCGCCTCGGTCTACCCCGACGCGTTCGTGCTGGCGTACGCGCCCGCCGAGGCCACCGACGACCAGCGGGCGGCGCTGGCGGCGGCGGCGGACGACCTAGTCGACGCGCGAGCCGCCGCGACCGACTGGCTCGACGAACGGATCGGCGACGACGGCCTCCGGACGCGGAAGTTGACGGCGACGCTCCGCGACGTGGAGGGGCGGCTCGCGATCGTCACGCACGACAACCCCGACCCGGACGCCATCGCCAGCGCGGTCGCGCTGGCGCGGATCGCGGCGGCGACCGGGGTCGAGGCCGACGTGTGTTACTTCGGGAACATCACCCACCAGGAGAACCGCGCGTTCGTCAACCTGCTGGAGTTCGACCTGCGGCGACTCGACCCGGGGGCGGACCTGTCGGAGTACGGCGGCGTCGCGCTGGTCGACCACTCGCGGCCGGGCGTCAACGACGGGCTGGCAGAGGACACGCCGGTCGACATCGTGATCGACCACCACCCGCCGCGGTACCCCGTCGAGGCGCGGTTCGTCGACCTGCGCAGCGAGGTGGGCGCGACGAGCACGCTGCTGGTCGACTACCTGCGCAAGCTCGACATCACGCCCAGCCGGGAGGTGGCGACGGGGCTGCTGTTCGGGATCCGGGTCGACACCGACGAGTACACGCGCGAGGTGAGCGTCGCGGACTTCGAGGCGACGGCCTACCTCGTCCCGCACGCCGACGCGGGGACGCTCGACCGCATCGAGTCGCCGAGCATGAGCGCGGACACGCTGGACACCATCGCGCGAGCGATCAGCGACCGTCGGCGCCACGGGTCGGCGCTGCTGTCGGGCGTGGGCGAGCTGTCGGACCGCGACGCGCTCGCGCAGGCGGCCGACCGCCTGCTCGACCTGGAGGACGTGACGACGACGCTCGTCTACGGCATCAGCGACGGGACCATCTACGTCTCGGCGCGGGCTCGCGGGACGGACCTGGACCTGGGCGAGACGCTCCGGGACGCCTTCGGCCAGATCGGTAGCGCCGGCGGCCACGCCGACATGGCGGGCGCGCAGATCTCGCTGGGGCTGCTGGACGCCATCGACGCCGACGACGAGTCGCTGTCGGAGATCCTCTCGGCGATCGTCACCGACCGCTTCCTCGACGCCATGGGCTCGCGGAGCCACCGGGTGCTGACGGGCGTCTACCCCGACGACTACCACGGCACCGGTCCGGGCGAGCCGCTGTCGCTCGACCGCATCGCCGGCGCCGCGGCCCGGGGCGACCGGCCCGGGGACCCCGACGACGGCGGCGACGGCGACCCGGACGACGGGAACGCGACCGACGAGGGGACGGACCGGTGACGACGACCGGCGCCGAGGGCGAGTCGAGCCGACGGCTGGCGGCGTCGACCCCGGGTCGGAGCCGGTGTGTTTTTGGGCGACGGACGCCGACTCCCGTGCAATGGTCGAGGAGGGAGCGCTGACGGTGAAAGCCTACATGACTCGCGAGGTCGAAACCGTGTCGCCGGACGACACGGTGGGTGACGTGGCCGACCGCATCGCCGGGAGCACGGAACACAGCGGGTTCCCGGTCACCGACGGTCGCCACGTCGAGGGGTTCGTCAGCGCCCGGGACCTGCTGCAACAGCCGGACCACGAGCCCATCTTCAAGGTGATGAGCGACGACCTGCTGGTCGCGCACCCGGAGATGGACATCGACGACGCCGCCCGCGTCATCCTCCGGTCGGGCATCCAGAAGCTCCCCGTCGTCGACGACGCGGGCAACCTCGTCGGCATCATCTCCAACGCGGACGTGATCCGCTCGCAGATCGAGCGCGCGACCCCGGGGAAGGTGGACAATCTGATGCAGACCCTGGAGAACATCCACGGCGTCGCCGTCTCCCAGGACCGCCGCGAGGTCTCCCTCGCCGAGCTGACGCCGACCCAGGCGAAAGTGTACGCCGACGAACTGGAGGGCCGCCGGTACGAACTCGACCGCGGACTGGCCGAGCCGCTCGTCGTCATCGACAACGACGGCGACCTGCTGCTGGCCGACGGCCACCACCGCGTCAAGGCCGCCGCCCGCCTCGACATCGCGGAGATGGACGCCTACGTCATCGTCCTCTCCGAACGCGTGGACCTCGGGATGGCCAAGACCGCCGAGAAGGAGGACCTGTACTCCATCGACGACATCGCGGTCGTCGACTACGCCCATCACCCGCTGGTCCAGAAGACCAAGCGACTGCAGGACTGACCTTCGACGACGGTTTCGCCGCTTCCCGGCTCACTCCCGTTCGTACTCCGCCACGTTCGTCTCCCCGTCGAGCCACAGGTGGAGCGCGTCGCCGTCGAGTCGCACGTCGACCCGGACGCGGACGGGGTCCTCGGATTCGAGGTCGGCGCGACCGATCCCGCAGAACGGGAGGGTGACGTAGGGGCGCCGACGGATCTCCTCGTCGTGGTCGTGGTGGAAGGCGACGACGGCGGGGTGGTCGACGACGCAGGCGCCCGTGGGCATCTCGAAAGAGAGTCCGCACTGTCGGCAGTCGAACGTCGCGAGAACCGCACCGTCGGGCAGGTCGGGTTCGATCTGGGTGGCCATCGTCGGGTCTTCAGCGGGGAGCGTCGCTTCGATGGGGCCCCAGCAGTTGGGACAGACGCCCGCGCGTGCCCGCTGTACCTCCTGTCGCGTCTCGATCGTCATGATCTCGACGAGCTCGTCGGGCGAGTGAGCGGCGGCGACGGTCGGCGGGAGGATCGTCGCGGCGAACCGGTGGTGGTCGGGACAGCGCAGGCGGAAGTACTGGTCCTCGTAGATGCCTTCGAGCGCGCGCTCGCAGTCCGGATACGGGCACTCGTAGCTCGTCGCGCCGCGGACCTCCTCGCTCGTGTCGCTGTATCGTCCGGACTCGACGGCGCCGACGATCTCCAGGCCGGCGTTGAGCAGGTAGTACTCCTCGCCGTCCTTCGCGACCAGCGGACCGCGGAGTTTCTCCAGGTGATAGGTGAAGTTGCCCGCGTCCTCGACGCCGACCGCTCGCCGGAGTTCCGCGAAGCTCATCCCCGACCACTGCCAGTTCGAGTACCGCTCGGCGGCGAGTTCCCGGAGGATCGACAGCCGCGTCTCGTCGGCCAGCAACTCGAACACCGCGGTCGGCTCGACGGCACCGCCGGCCGCCCCGTCCGTCGCCCCACCCGCTTCACCCGGACCGTCCGCGCGCCCGGAGCCGCTTCCCTCGGCCATACGCCTCGTTCCCCGGCCGCCGGAAAAACGGTTACGTCCTGTCGGATCCCAAACTGAACGGCCGTGCAGGAAATGGTTATGGGCTGACACCGACTACGCGCTATCACGATGACGACGGCACCTGAACGGGTCTCCGACGATCGCGAGGGGGGCGCCGAGCGCGACGACGCGTCGACCGACGCCGACCCTGCCCTCTCGGTTCGCGGGCTCTCCAAGACGTTCGGCGGCGGCGACGAGGCGGTCCGGGCGGTCGACGGCGTGAGCCTCGACGTGGAGCCGGGCACGGTCGTGGGCGTCCTCGGGCCGAACGGCGCCGGAAAGACGACGCTCATCAAGTCGATACTGGGGCTCGTGGTCGCCGACGAGGGCGACGTGCGCGTGGCCGGCGTCGACGTGTACGACGACCCGCGGCCGGCCTACGCCCGCGTCGGCGCGATGCTCGAAGGCGCCCGCAACGTCTACTGGCGGCTCACCGTCCGGGAGAACCTGGAGTACTTCGCGGCCATCGGCGGCGAGTCGCCGCCCGCGGTCCGCGACCGCCACGACGCCCTGCTCGAACAGCTCTCGCTGACCGAGAAGGCCGACACGCCCGTCAACGACCTCTCGCGGGGGCAGAAACAGAAGGTCTCGCTGGCCTGCGCGCTTGCGCGGGACGTCGAGGTGGCCTTCCTCGACGAGCCGACGCTCGGGCTGGACGTGGAGTCGTCGGTCGACCTCCGGCGGGAGATCCGCCGACTCGCCGACCAGGAGGACATGACGATCGTCCTCTCCAGTCACGACATGGACGTGGTCCAGGAGGTCTGCGACCGCGTCGTCATCATGAACGAGGGCGAGGTCATCGCCGACGACGCCGTCGCGGACCTCATCGAGCTGTTCCGCACGTTCGCCTACCGGGTGGTCGTCGGCCGTGCCGAGGTCGCCGCCGGGGCCGGCGCGACCCCTCGCGAAGGGACAGTCGCCGAAGTCCTCGACGACGACACCCGCGAGCGACTCCGCGAGACCTACGGGGTCGAGACCTTCGAGTCCCGGGGCGACCGGACGGCCTTCGAGGTGTCGCTGGGCGACCCGGAACGGTTCTACGACCTCATGGACGCGCTGCGGGCCGCGGGCCTGACCGTCCACGCGGTCGAGTCCGTCGACCCCGACCTGGAGGAGGTCTTCCTCGAACTCACCGGCGGCGACGGGTCGTCCCCCACGAGCGCCGCCGACCGGCCGGACCGGGCGGTCAGCGCAGAGGGGGGTGACCGGCCGTGAGTACCGGGAGGGCCGATTCGGGCGAGTCGGCCACCGGAGACCGTCGGGTGAGAGGCGGCGAACGGGAGCGCGCCACCGCGACACTGGGGACGCTGCTGTGGGCACAGCTGAAAAAGCGGCTGCTGCTCATGTACCGCTATCCGCTGAACACCCTGACGGGGCTGGCGATGAACTTCATCTTCTTCGGGATGGTCTTCTTCGGCGGCCGCGCGGTGGCGGGGCAGGCGCTGACCGACAGCCTCGGCGGCATCATCGTCGGCTACTTCCTCTGGAGCATGGCGCTGGGGGCGTTCTCCGGTGTGGCCCAGAGCGTCACCAAGGAGTCCGAGTGGGGGACGCTCGAACAGCTGTACATGTCCCCGTTCGGCTACGGCAAAGTGATGATCGCGGGCGTCGTCGTGGCCCTCTTCGAAACCCTCGCCTGGGGCGGTGCGACGCTGGCCTTCATGCTCGCGGTCACCGGCGAGTCGCTGTACCTGCCGGTCGTCACCGTCCTCGTCCTGACGGTGTTCGCCGTCGCGCCGGCCGTCGGCCTCGGCTTCTTCTTCGGCGGCCTCGCGCTGCTGTACAAGCGCGTCGAGAACATCTTCAACGTCATGCAGTTCGTCCTCATCGGGCTCATCGCGGCACCCGGCGTCGGCGTGGTCTGGGTCCGCCTGCTCCCCATCTCCCAGGGGAGCTACCTGCTCACCCGGTCGATGCAGGAGGGGCTCCGCCTCTGGGAACTACCCCCGGCCGAACTCGGGCTGCTGGTCGGCGCGGCCGTCGTCTACTTCGCCCTGGGCTACGGCGCCTTCCAGTGGATGGGATCGCGGGCCCGCCGGCAGGGCCTGATGGGCCACTACTGAGCGCCGCGGCGGGCCGCCAGCCGTCGCTTCGCTCCCGTCGCGGCGGTAATCGGAGATTACGGCCCGGAACGCGAGGGCGCTCGCCGCCGGCACGCTCCGCTGACTGCCGCCGTTCGGCGTCGCAGTCCGCAACCACGCCTGAGCAACCGGTACGGAACCGTACGCGTCCGCCCAGCGAACCGCAGGAACCGTTTTCACGGTAGCCGGGTCTTACCCGACAATGTCGCAGACTGCCGTCGCTGACCGGTCGCGTCCGTGCGAGCTCTCTCCTTCGACCGCAGCGACCCCCGACCGGCCCGCATCGACTCCGAACGTGACCTCCGTCTCGGTCAGGACGGCGGCCCTGCGTCGGAAGTACACCGGCGATACCGTCGGAGTAAGCCGGTCGTACGGGGGGTGCTGACTGTGGCCACCGCGGTCCCCGGGTCCGACGGCGGCGCCGACGAGTGCCTGCGAGCGGTCCGCGGCGTGACCCTGCCCGACCGCGTCGCGGCGCTGGCCGACGGCTACGACCGCCACTTCGAGGAGCGCGACCGCTTCCTCTGGCGGTGGGTCTACGCCCTGCTCCCGTCGTTCACGCTCTCGACCGTCGACGAGGCCCACGCCGCGCACGTCCGCGAGCAGAAGACGCTCCTCACGATGTACGTGACGGTGCTCGACGACCTGGTCGAACACCGCGGCGACCGGGCGACCTTCCGGGAGGCACGCCGACTGGCCTGCGACACGGTCGCGCCCGACCCCGAGCGGGCGGCCGTCGACCCCGAGACGTTCGCGTTCGTCGAGCGCCTCTGGACCGAGTTCGAGGACGGACTGGCGGGGGCGCCGCGCCGCGCGGAGTTCGCCGACCACTTCGCCTACGACTTCCGCCAGACCGCCGACGCCATGGAGTACAGCGCGCTCGTCAGCGACACGCCGCACATGGCGAACCTGGCGGGGACGACCCGCTACGGCGCGCACAACATGGTGATGTTCCCTTACGCCGACGTGGACCTGATGTTCTCGCCGGCCTTCGACCGCCGCGACCTGGGCGCCCTCCGCGACACGCTCTGGGACCTCCAGGAGATGGCCCGCATCGGCAACTGGCTCACGACCTGGGAACGGGAGGTGCTCGAAGACGACTTCTCTGCGGGCGTCGTCGTCGCCGCCGTCGAGGAGGGCGTCGTCTCCCCCGAGGAACTGGCCGCGAGCGAGGAGCCGGCCGCCGTCGTCGAGGCGATCCGCGAGAGCGGCCTGGAAGAGCGGTTCCGCCGGCGTTGGCAGCGGATCTACGACGGCGTGCGCTCCCGCGACGCCGACGCCGAGAGCGTCGACGTCGACGGCCTCGTCGCCGGTATGGAGACCGTCTTCGAGTACCACCTCGCCAGCAAGGGGCTGAAGTAGCGGCGGTCCGCGGTCCCGCGTTCTCCGGGCGGGTACGTTCAGTACAGCCACCGCGAGCAGCCGCCCGAAACCCACGACGGATCGGAAGTTAACGCATATATCCGACGGTCGTGTTCCCCCACCCACTATGCGATTCTGTGACGAGTGTGGCTCGATGATGCACACGGAGGGCGACACGTGGGTGTGTCGCTCCTGTGAGAACGAGGAGCCGCGGGACTCGCAAGCGGAAGCGGCGATGGAGACCCGGGACGGACAGCGGGACGACGGGGCGCCCGCCGTGGCCGACGCGACTCAGGACTCCGCCGAGACGATGCAGGAGCCCTGTCCGGCCGAGGACTGCGACAGCGACCGGGCCTACTACGAGATGCTACCGAAGCCGGGCGGCTCCTACGAGGTCCGGCTGTTCACCTGCGTCGACTGTGGCCACAAGTGGCGCGAGTCCTGACGGCGCGTCTCGCGAACCCCGCAGATCGAACCGACCACACCGACCGCCCTCGCCCGAACCCTTATGCGCGCTCCGGCAATATTTGCGAGCATGTTCGACGACGACGACCTCGCCGCGATCCGCGAGGGCCGCGAGGAGTGGGAGGACGAGAGCCTCGATCCCGTCCTCGACGGCTACGGCGAACGGTCGGAGCGGTTCGCCACCGTCTCCAACCACGAGGTCGACCGCCTCTACACGCCCGAGGACGTGGCGGACCTGGACTACGACGAGGACCTGGGCTTTCCGGGGGAGCCGCCCTACACCCGCGGCGTCTACCCGACGATGTACCGCGGGCGGACGTGGACGATGCGGCAGTTCGCCGGCTTCGGGACGCCGAGCGAGACCAACGAGCGCTTCCACTACCTCATCGACGAGGGCCAGACCGGCCTCTCGACGGCGTTCGACATGCCGTCGCTGATGGGCCTGGACAGCGACGACCCGATGAGCGACGGCGAGGTGGGCCGAGAGGGCGTCGCCGTCGACACGCTGCGGGACATGGAGATCATCTTCGACGGCATCGACGTGAGCGAGGTCTCCACTTCCTTCACCATCAACCCGAGCGCGCCCGTGATCTACGCGATGTACGTCGCCATCGCCGACCAGCAGGGGGTCCCCCGCGAGGAGATCCGGGGCACCCTCCAGAACGACATGCTCAAGGAATTCATCGCCCAGAAGGAGTGGGTCGTGCCGCCCCGTCCCTCGCTGGATATCGTCGTCGACACCGTCGAGTTTGCCGTCGAGCAGACCCCGAAGTTCAAACCGATCTCGGTCTCGGGCTATCACATCCGCGAGGCCGGGTCGACGGCGGTCCAGGAACTCGCCTTCACGCTGGCGGATGGGCTGGCCTACGTCGAGGCCTGCGAGGAGCGCGGTATGGACGTGGACGAGTTCGCCCCCCAACTCTCCTTTTTCTTCAACTCCCACAACTCGATCTTCGAGGAGGTCGCGAAGTTCCGGGCCGGCCGGCGGATCTGGGCGAACCTGATGGCGGAGTGGTACGGCGCCGAGGCCGACGCGAGCCGGGCGATGAAGTTCCACACCCAGACGGCCGGCCAGTCGCTGACGGCCCAGCAGCCGCTGAACAACGTCGTCCGCGTCACGATCCAGGCGCTCGCCGGGGTGCTGGGCGGCACCCAGAGCCTCCACACCAACAGTTTCGACGAGGCGCTGGCGCTGCCCAGCGAGGACGCGGTGCGGGTCGCGCTGCGCACCCAGCAGATCATCGCCGAGGAGTCCGGCGCCGCCGACATCGTCGACCCGCTGGGCGGCAGTTTCGCCGTCGAGGCGCTGACCGACGAGGTCGAGGCCGAGGCGATGGAGTACATCCGGGAGATCCGCGAGATGGGCGACGGATCGATGCGCGAGGGGGTCCTGACGGGCATCGACGAGGGGTACTTCCACCGGGAGATACAGGACTCGGCCTACGAGTACCAGGAGCGCGTCGAGGACGGCGAGGAGGTCGTCGTCGGCGTCAACGCCTACACCGTCGCGGAGGACACCGAACCGGAGACGCTGCGGGTCGACGAGGCGGTCCAGGAACGGCAGCGCGACCGGCTCGCCGAAGTGAAAGCCGACCGCGACGACGAAGCGGTCGAGGACGCGCTCGCGGCGCTGGACGACGCCATCGAGAACGACGAGAACGTGATGCCCGCTATCGTCGACGCGGTCGAGGTCTACGCGACGATGGGCGAGATCATGGACCGCTTCGAGACCTACCACGGAAGCTACCGGGAGTCGATCGGCGTCGCCTGACCGGGAGCGCCTGCGGACGGTCCGGGAAACCGCCCCTCAGAGCACGTCCTTGTTCACGAACAGCAGATAGCCGACGACGGGGACGACGACCAGCCAGACGGCCAGCGCGGCGACGGCGTACCACTCGGAGACGGCGAGGTAGTCGACCTCGGCCGCCTGCGGGTTGGTGATCAGCGGGTGGAACTGGTCGCCGTTGAACAGCACGTTCACCAGTTTCACGTAGGCGTTCAGCGGGTCCAGCCGGCCGAGGTAGAAGTACCACTCGGGGTACGGTCGGATACCCAGTTCGCCGTCGGGGCGGGTGAGGTAGAGGCCGCCCCACTGCATGACGGGCCACAGGCCGCGGAAGAGCACGTAGGTGGAGATGATCCCGGTCGTCACCTGCGTCTCGGAGTCGAGCACCGCCGAGAGCGCGAGGCCGACGCCGACGAACAGCAGGCCGAACGCCAGCGTCGCGACGACGAACAGGAGGAAGGCGACGGCGTCGGGCTCGCGGAGGATCCCGAAGCCGACGGCGCCGACGACGAGGAGGCCGACCGCCGTCGCGGCCGAGAGCAGCAGCGACCGGCTGCAGTACTTCCCCAGGTAGGCGTCGAACCGGGAGTTCGGGAGCCCGAGCAGGAACCGGACCGACCCGCTCTCGCGTTCCTGGATGATCGCGCCGTAGCTGCCGAGCATCGCGATGAAGGGGAGGATCACCGAGAGGAGGCTCCCGACGAGCAGCATGACGGTGTCGAACGTCGGCGCCTGGCCGCCCGGCGAGGAGACGTGCGCCAGGGCGACGAGGATGGCGATGCCGGCGGTGAACGCGAACATCGTCGCGGCGACGCCCTGGCCCAGCCGCGACCGGCGCACGCCCAGCAGGTCGTCGCTCATGACGGTTCGCCAGCTCATGCCTCTCCCTCCGCGGGCGCCTCGGCGCCGTCCCGGGTTCCGTCCCGCCGTCCCTCCCGCGGACCGAGCGTCGCCACCTCGAAGATCTCCTCCAGCGAGGGGTCGTCGGTCGTGAAGTCCGCGAAGCCGACGCCGGCTCGCTCTACCGCGTTGAGCGCCCGGAGTTTCGCGTCGCCGCCCCGGGCCGAGACGAGGACCTGGTTGTCGGTCGCCTCGACCTCCTCGACGCCGTCGATCCCGCGGAGGTCGGCGAGCAGCGACTCGGGGGCCGCCCGCTCGACGGTGACGGTGACGGTCGCGGCGTCCAGTTGCGCCCGGAGGTCGGTGACGCTGCCCTCGGTGACCATCTTCCCGTCTTTGAGGATGCCGACGCGGTCACAGACGGCCTCGACCTGGTCGATGAGGTGACTGGAGAAGAAGACGGTCGCGCCCCGCCTGTTCTCCTCGCGGATCACGTCGCGCAGCTCGCGAGTGCCGTTGGGGTCCAGTCCCGTCGAGGGCTCGTCGAGCACGAGCAGGTCGGGGTCGCCGACCAGCGCCATGCCGATGGCCATGCGCTGGCGCATCCCCTTGGAGAAGCCGCCGGCCTTGCGGTCGGCGGCCTCGGGGATGCCGACGCGTTCGAGGATCGCGTCGGGGTCGTCGTCGGCCCCCTTCGCGCGAATGGCCCGCTCGACGTGTTCGCGCGCGGTTATCCGCTCGTAGACGCCGTAGCCTTCCAGCAGGGCGCCGGTGCGCTGGCGGATCGCCTTGCTCTCGGCCTGGGCGTCGTGGCCGAACACGCGGGCCGACCCGGCGGAGGGCTGGGTGAACCCCAGCAGGATGTTGATCGTCGTCGACTTCCCGGCGCCGTTCGGGCCGAGAAAGCCGAATATCTCGCCCTCCGGGACCGAGAAGGACAGGTCGTCGAGGGCGGTCACGTCACTGAATCGCTTGGTCAGGTTCGATATCTCGATGGCGGACATGGGTGGAGGGTGGACGGCGGGAACCGCGTCCTACCGGTGGCTCCGCCGGGCGACTGATAAACGTACCGCCAGGCCCCGTCGCTCACGCCCGCGGCGGATCGGCGCGGTCTCGATCCGCCCCCGACGATCGCGCGGCGAGATCTCTGCCGATACGCCGTCATTCAGCCGATACGAACCTTTCTCACGGAGGAAATTTCGACGGCAGACCGACGGTCCGAACGGCGTTCGGCTGTCACTTTTTATAATTATGCACAACTATTATGAGGGAGGTCATCCCCTGATAGAGCATGTCACACGATGACAGTACAGTGTCGCGGCGTGGGTTGATGAAACGAGCGGGCGCGGCGAGTGCCGTCGGGCTGGCGGGTCTGGCCGGGTGTACCGAAGGCGGCGACGGTGGCGGTGGCGGTGGCGGCGACGGTGGTGACGGCACCGACTACCCGTCGCTCGGGAACTTCCCGATCGACGGCGACACCGCGACGTTCGGGTTCAACGTCCCCACGTCGGGGCCGTACTCCTCGGAGGGCGAGGACGAACTGCGGGCCTACGAACTGGCCGTCGAACACCTCAACAACGGCGGCGGCTGGGTCGACGAGTGGGACGACCTGTCGGGCGACGGCGTGCTGGGCTACGAGATCGACTACGTGGAGGGCGACACGAACACGGACGCCTCGACGGCCGAACAGTCGGCCTCCCGGATGATCGACCGCGACGGCGTCATCATGTTCGCTGGCGGCTCCTCCTCGGCGGTCGCGATCGCCCAGCAGGGCCTGGCCCAGCGCGAGAAGGTGATGTTCACCTGCTGTCTCACCCACTCGAACGACACGACCGGCGGGGACTGCGTCCGCTACAGTTTCCGGGAGATGTTCAACGCCTACATGACCGGCCAGGCGCTGACCCCCGTGGTCACCGAGGAGTACGGCGACGACCTGGACTTCTACCAGCTGTACGCCGACTACTCGTGGGGCCAGACCGTCCAGGAGTCGATGAAGATGTTCTTCGAGGACGCCGGCTGGAACCAGGTCGAGAGCGTCGCGACGCCGCTGGACACCAGCGACTTCTCGTCGTACCTCTCGGAGGCCCAGAGCTCGGGCGCC
Organism: Halosimplex pelagicum; assembly: GCF_013415905.1. Classification (GTDB taxonomy): domain Archaea; phylum Halobacteriota; class Halobacteria; order Halobacteriales; family Haloarculaceae; genus Halosimplex; species Halosimplex pelagicum. Next base: position 2,885,300 of record NZ_CP058909.1, read on the forward strand.
GACGTGCTGTTCCTCGACCACTACGGGCTGGACGGCGCGAACTCCCTGACCGACGCCATCGACGCCGGCATCGACGAGGACATGGAGATCGTGATGCCGCTGTACAACCGCCCGATGGCCGAGGCCGCCAGCGGGGCCATCGACGGCATCTACGGCACCATCGCCTGGGACTCCCAGATCGACAACGAGCCCTCCAACAGTTTCACCGAGTTCTTCGGCGAGGCGTACGACGGGCGGCTCCCCTCCGGACCGGCCCAGTTGGCCTACTCCGGGACGCTCCAGTACGCCGCGGCCGTCGAGCGCGCCGGCACCTTCTACCCGCCGGAGGTCATCCGGCAGCTGGAGGGCTACGAGTACAGCAACATCGGCATGGGCGAGGAGACGATGCGCGCCTGCGACCACCAGGCCCAGCGCGCCATCCCCGTCGTCCGCGGCCTCCCCGAGTCCGAACAGGGCGACGGCAGTTTCTTCGAGATCGTCGACATCACCTCGCGCGACGACGTGGGCTACGGCTGCGACGAAGGCCCGGCCGCGGAGTGCGAACTCGGCGACTACGGCGACGAGTGACCGCCCGCGCGACTAGGCCCTACAGTTATGTACATGATTCCCGCATCCGCAACACAGAATGAGTGACAATCACACCCAAAACATCGACCGGCCCCGCCGCCGGGCGCCGACCGAAGCGGAACGGCACCCCGGTCGGCGAGTACCAACCGAGGTGACCGCCGCGTGAGCCTCGTCGGCGAGCTGATCGTCTTGCTCGTCAACGGCCTCCAGACGGGGGCCATCTACGTCCTGCTGGCGATCGGGCTGTCGATCATCCTCGGGACGCTCAAGTTCGTCAACTTCGCCCACGGGGCGCTGTTCGTCGTCGGCGCCTACGCCGGCCTGCTGATCACCCAGGAGATATCGATATCGAACGGGAAGCTCGCCGAGTGGGGCTACCCCACGCTGGGACTGGAGTGGGGCTTTTTCGCCGCGCTCGTCATCGTCCCCCTGTTCGTGTTCGTCGTCGGGCTCGCGATGGAGCGGTTCGTCGCGCGGCCGTTCTACGACCGCCCCGACACCGACCAGATCCTCGTCACCTTCGGGCTCGCGATCGTCGTCCAGGAGGTCATCCACGCGCTGATCGGCCCCCGGACCTACGGCTACGAGGTCCCCACCTCCGCCTTCGGCCTCCTGCCGATGACGGGCCCGATCGGCGTCCCGCTGTCGGACGTGACGATCAACGTCTGGCGGCTCTGGGTCATCGCGATCACGGCCGCGCTCGTCATCACCGTCTACGCCATCGTCGAGTACACCGACTTCGGGCTGGTCGTCAAGGCCGGGACCCGGGACCCCGAGATGGTCCGGCTGCTCGGCATCAAGATCACCCGCCCGTACCTCGTGATGTTCGGCATCGGCGCCGCGCTCGCGGGGATCGCCGGCGTCGTCGGCGGCCCGCTGCAGAACATCAACCCCGAGATCGGGATGACGATCCTCGTCCCGGCGTTCCTGACCGTCGTCATCGGCGGCGTCGGCTCGATCCGAGGGGCGGTCCTCGGTGGGACGCTCATCGGGATGGTCCAGGTGACGCTCATCTCGCTCGGGAGCGTCGGGGTCGGCGGGTTCACCGTCAACTTCAGCCCCTGGTCCCAGGTGGGCATCTACGTGCTCGCCGTGATCGTCCTGCTGACGCGGCCACAGGGACTGCTCGGCTCCGAGGAGGTGACGACATGAGCGACGAGGTCAAGTCCGCCGAGACGGGCGAGCCCGCCGAGGTCGACCGCTCGCCGTCGCCGTACGACCGGTGGCTCGCCGTCCGCGAGCGCGAGGTGACCGTCGCCGCCCTCACGTTCCTCGGCGTCTTCCTCGCGCCGTTCGTCCTCGTCGCCCTCCCCGAGATGCTCGGGATCCCGACCCAGTACGTCTGGTACCGGAGCCTGGTCACCCTGGCGCTCATCTGGGGCATCTTCGCCATCGGGTACGACCTCCTGCTGGGTTTCACGGGTCTGCTATCCTTCGGCCACGCGATGTTCTGGGGCGTGGCCGCCTACGCGGCGGGCATCTTCAGCGCCAACGTCACCGGCAGCCCCATCGCGATGATCCTCGTCGGCACGACCGTCTCGGTGTTGCTCGCGTGGGTCATCGGCTGGATCTCCCTGCGCCGGGGCGGCATCTACTTCGCCATCCTCACGCTGGCGTTCGGGCAGATGATCTACTACATCTTCCTGTCGCCGCTCGGCTGGCTGACCGGCGGGGAGAACGGGTTCAACGAGGTCGCCGTCGACCCGCTGCTGGGCTTCCTGCCGCTGGGCGCGGAGGTCGCCGTCGTCCCCGATATCCTCGTCGAGACGTGGATGTACGTCTTCGTCGGTCTCGCGGCCGTCCTGGCCGTCGTCGTCGCCAACCGGGTCCTCAACTCCCCGTACGGGATCGTCCTGCGGGCGGTCCGCGAGAACGAACAGCGCGCCGAGTTCGTCGGCCTGAACGTCTGGCGCTACAAGCTCATGGCGTTCGTCATCTCGGGCGCCTTCGCCGGCGTGGCCGGGAGCCTCTACGTCATCCAGCGCTCGTTCGTCCCCATCGAGAACACCCTCAACTGGACCGTCAGCGGCGAGATCGTCATCATGACCGTGCTGGGCGGCGTCGGATCGCTGTTCGGTCCGATACTCGGCGCCGGCCTGTACATGTACGTCGCCAACATCGTCAGCGGGATGCCGGGGATCGGCCACTTCTGGCACATGATCCTCGGGCTCGTGTTCGTCTTCGTCGTCGTCCTCCTGCCCGACGGCATCTGGGGCGGCATCACATGGCTCCGCGAGCGCGTCGGCGACGCGCTGGGAGGTGACGAGCGATGAGCGCCATCCTCGAGACCGACGGGCTCGTCAAGGAGTTCGGCGGCCTCACCGCGACCGACCACGTGAACCTCTCCATCGAACAGGGGGAACTGCTCTCGCTCATCGGCCCCAACGGCGCCGGCAAGTCGACGCTCATCAACCTCATCACCCGGATGCTCGAAGAGACGGAGGGCGACATCCGCTTCGAGGGCGAGTCCATCGTCGACCTAGAACCCCACGAGGTCGTCCAGCGCGGGATCGGCAAGTCCTTCCAGACCGCGTCGATCTTCCCCGACCTCTCCGTCGAGGAGAACGCCAACATCGCCTCGCTGGGCGCCGAACACGGCTCGTTCCGCTTCAACTTCCTCACCCACCGCAACAGCTATCCCGAGGTCGAGAAGCGGACCCTGAGCATGCTGGACGCGGTCGGCCTTCGCGACCAGCGGGACGTACGCGCCGCCGACCTGCCCTACGGCGACAAGCGCCGTCTGGAGATCGGGATCGCGCTGGCGAGCGAACCGTCGCTGCTGCTGATGGACGAGCCGACCGCCGGGATGTCCCCCGAGGAGACCCAGGCAACCGTCCAGTTGATAAAGGACCTCCAGGAGGACCTGGACCTGACGATCCTGCTGGTCGAACACGACATGGAGATCGTCTTCAGTATCTCCGACCGCATCGCCGTGCTGAACCGCGGGAGCATCATCGCCGAGGGGCCGCCCGCCGAGGTGCAGGGCGACCCCAGCGTTCAGGAAGCGTACCTGGGAGGTGTCGAGCTGTGAGCCTGCTCGAACTCGACGGCGTCGAGAGCTACTACGGCCAGTCCCACATCCTCCGGGACGTGTCGATGCGCGTCGAGGAGGGCGAGATCTGCGCGCTGCTGGGCCGCAACGGCGCCGGCAAGACGACCACGCTGCGCAGCATCGCCGGCGCGCGCCCGCCGGAGGTCCGCGAGGGGCGGATCACGTACAAGGACCGCGAGATCACCGACATGGAGACCGAGGACATCTCGGTGCTGGGCATCTCGCACGTCCCCGAGGAGCGCCGTGTCTTCGGCAACCTCACCGTCGAGGAGAACCTCCACCTCGCCGACGTGGTGCAGAACCGCTCGAACACTGTCGGCCGCGACCTGCAGTTCGAACACGAGGGCCAGTCCATCGAGCAGATCCTCGACGACTTCCCCCGGCTGGCCGAACGGCAGAACCAGCTCGCGGGCACGCTCTCCGGGGGCGAACAGCAGATGCTCGCCATCGCGCGGGCGCTCAAGCAGAGCACCGACCTGCTCATGCTCGACGAGCCCTACGAGGGGCTGGCCCCGCAGATCATCGAGACCGTCGAGGGCGCCATCGAGCGGATCCGCGAGGAGGGGACGACCGTCCTGCTGGTCGAGCAGAACGCCGTCGCGGCGATGAAGATCGCCGACCGGTGTTACATCGTCGACCAGGGCGGCGTCGTCTTCGAGGGCACCGCCGACGAACTGCGCGAGGACGACGAGACGCGCGAGCGGTACCTGGGGGTCTAACGATGGCAGGAGCACCCGACGAGACGGCGGACGGATCGACGGACGCGCCCGCGATGGACGAGTCGACCGTCGACGCCTACATCGACCGGCTCGTCGCCGAGGGCGTTCTCGACCACGACGAATCGAGCGACGAGATCGCGACGACCGAGGACTTCGAGCACCGCCGGCACGTCTACCTCGACACGTACCTGGATCTGAGCGAGGCGGAGTTCCACGAGTCGGTCGCCGACGCGTTCGACCTCTCCTCGGCCGAGGCGGCCGCCGACCGCGTCGACGAGCTGGGGATCAGCCGCGAGGAGTTCGCGACCTACCTCGCGCTGTCGGCCCACCTCGACGGCTACGGCGTCGGCGAGCGCACCGAGATGGCCGGCATCGTCGCCGAAGTCGGGCCGAAGTCGCCGGTCCCCGGGGCGCTCGACGAGCTCGACGACGGCGACTGGGCGGCGTTCGTCGCCGAGCACGACCGCGCGGTCGTCACCGTCTGGAAGCGCCGCTGCGAGCCCTGCGAGGCGATGAAAGGCGATATCGACGGAATACTCGCGGCGCTTCCCGACGACGCCGCCGTCGCCGGGCTGGACGGCGAGCGCTGTCCGGACTTTTGCCGCGAGAACGAGGTCAACGCCGCGCCCGCGGTCGCCTTCTTCGAAGACGGCGACCTGCTGGCGGCCGAGACGGGGCGACAGCGCCCGGACTCGGTCGGCGAGCGCGCCGCGGCGCTGTACGGCGATAGCTGAGCGGTCGTCTCTCGGACTTCCCAGTGATTTCGGCGAAAAGTACGACCCAGCGGCGGCCTCAGCGACGGTCCGTGTCGTGGAGCCGGTCGACGCTGTCGACGAGTTCTCGGACCGAGCGGGTCTGGGAGTCGGTCGTCTCGACGATGCGGCGGGCCGCGGCCTCGGCGTCTTCGGCGTGGCTGCGGGCCTCCTCGATGGTGGTCGTGACGCCTTCGATGGCGTCGGCCTGGCTGTCGTTGGCGTCGGCGACCTCCTCGATGCCGTCGGCGGTCTCGTCGACCGCGTCGGCGATGTCGTCCAGCGCGTCGAGCGCTTCGGCGATCCCTTGCTCGGCTTCCCGGATCTGGGCGCTCGACGCCCGGACGCTGTCGACGGTCTCGTTGGCCTGCGACTGGACCTCCGTGACGGTGCGGGAGATCTCGTCGGCGTACTCGCTCGTCTCCGAGGCGAGCGTCTTCACCTCGTCGGCGACGACGGCGAAGCCTTCGCCGGACTCGCCGGCGCGAGCCGCCTCGATGTTGGCGTTCAGCGCGAGCATGTTCGTCTGCTCGGCCACGTCGGCGATGATCTCGATGACCTCGTTGACCTCGTCCATCCGGTCCTCCAGCTCGGTGACGTTGTCGACGAGGTCGTCGCTGGTGTCGGTGAGTTCGCTCGTGACGGTCTTGGCCGTCTCGCCGGCCCGCTCGCCCGCCTCGACGGAGTCGCGGGCGCGGTCCGCGGCCGCCGCCACCTGGTTGGAGGTGGCCGCGATCTCCTCCATCGTCGCGCTGACGTTCTGGACGTCCTCGGCCGCCTCCGCGAGGATACGGTTCTGCTCGGTGACGGCCGACTCGATCTCGTCGGCCGCGGCGGCCGACTCGTCGGTGGCGGCCGCCAGGTTCCCGGCGTTGTCGTCGACCCGCTCGATCAGGTCCGCGAGCGTGCTCGCCATCTCGTTGAGCTCGTCGACGACGTTCAGCAGCGACGCGTCGACGTGGCCCTCGGCGTTGTCGAACGACGCGCGGGCGTCCAGATCACCCGTCTGGATGGCCCGCATCGTCGCCTCCAGCTCGCCCACCAGGTCGGAGGTGCGCTCGTGGCGGAGCACGTCGGCGGTGCGGTCCTGGACCATCTCGACGACCGCGATCAGCTCGCCGTCCTCGTAGATCGGCGCCGCGGAGAAGGAGATGTGGACCTCCTCGCCGTGCTGGTCCTGCATCACGCTCGTGTCGCGATAGAGGGTAAAGGAGGCGTCCTCGACCCTCGGTACGTCGTAGACCTCGTCGGTCCGCTCGGGCGCGTCTATCACCTTGTCGGCGAGCGTCTTCCCCCGTCGACCGTCCGGGTAGAAGGCCATGCTCGCCATCTCCATGGCCTGGGCCTCCGCCTCGGGGACGCCGGTCAACCGCTCGAGCTGGGCGTTCCACGTCAGGATCTCCCCCTCGGCGTCGAGGACGAACAGCGGCGTCCCGACGTGGTGGAGCACGTCGTGGTAGTCCAGCGAGTCCGCGCCGGGCGCGGGGCTCGGATCCGACCCCGACTCGGTCGCGTCGGCGCCGTCCGCCCCGTCCGCCGCTCGCCGCTCGTAGGCCCCGGCGCCGGCGGCGAACACGTCGGTCGCCCGGTCGAGGCCGTCGCGCAGTTCCTCGCGGGCCTCGTCGACGGCGGTCGCCGCGTCCCCGTCGAGGTCCGCGCGGAGCCGGTCGAAGACGGCGTCGACGAGGGCGTCGGTCACGACGCGCTGGCTCTCGCCGAACGACCGCGCGTCGACACCGGCGGCGCGATACTCGCCGACGAGCTCGTCGACGGCGTCGCCCTCCACCTCGAAGAGGTCGCGGACGTGACGGTCGCCGACCGCGGCGGGTTCGGTCCCGCCGTACACCTCGTCGAGGGCGTCGAGGTCGGGGTCGTATCGCCGTGCGAGCGAGTCGCCGGTTTCGAGCGTCGACCCGCCGTCCGGTTCGGCCCGCGGTTCGCCGCTCCCGCCGCCGACCCGGTCCCGGAGACGACGGAGTATCGACTCCTGTGAGCGCTCGGTCATCCGTCCGTGCCAACGACGATTTCCTACATAAACATACGGTATAAATTATCGATTCGAATAACGGAATACGGCTCTTTTCGGCCATCTGAGCGGGAATATACGGTCTTCGGTGCGGTCACGAAAACACGGGGGACGGCGAGGGGCAGGCGTGGAGATCCCCGCGACTCGCGGCGGACGGGCCGGGACGAAAGCGGACCGTCGAGGCGTGACCGGCCCGGGGGCTCGCACCGGCCGAGCGCCGGCGGCGAGGCCGAGAACGGGTGGTCCGGTGAGAGCGCACGGATCATTTATGTCGTTGCCCGCGCCAGTCACACGGGATGGACGACGAGTCGGTCGTCGAGACCAACCCGCGCGACCGGGACGGGGTCGACCCGTCTGCGGCGTTCGCCGAGCAGGCCAACGTCTCCGCGGCGGACGCGGCGGCGTTCGAGGGCGAGTGGCCCGACTGCTGGGGCCGGGCGGGCGAGATGCTGGAGTGGCTCGACCCCCCGGAGGCGACGTTCGAGTCGGCGGGCGACGGCGGACGGTGGTTCCCGGGCGGGCAGTTGAACGCCTCGGTCGACTGCGTCGACCGCCACCTCGACGACCGCAAGACGCAGGCGGCGATCAAGTGGATCGGCAAGCGTGGCGAGCGCCGGACGTACACCTACCTGGACCTCTACCACGAGGTCAACGAGTTCGCCGCCGGCCTCCGGTCGCTGGGCATCGGCGAGGGCGACGTGGTGACGCTGTACATGCCGGCGATCCCCGAGTTGCCGATCGCGATGCTGGCCTGCGCCCGCATCGGCGCGCCGCACAACGTCGTGTTCGCCGGCTTCTCCGCGGCGGCGCTGGCCGAGCGCATGGAGCGGGCCGACTCCGAGTACCTGGTCACCTGCGACGGCTACTACCGGCGGGGCAACGCGATCCACCAGAAGAACAAGGCCGACAACGCCTGCCTGTCGGTCCCCCACGAGGTGACCGAGACCGTGGTCGTCGAGCGACTGGACGACGAGAGCGTCCAGCTGGGCGAGGGGGACCGCGCCTACGACGACCTGCTGGCCGCCCACCGCGGCGCCGAAGTCGACCCCGTCGCCCGGGCCGCCAACGACCCGCTCTTTCTCATCTACACCTCGGGGACGACCGGCGAGCCGACCGAAGTCCGGCACACGACGGGCGGCTATCTCGCCCACGCGACGTGGACGAGCCACGCCGTGCTCGACCTCAAACCCGAGGACACCTACTGGTGTTCGGCCGACATCGGGTGGATCACCGGCCACACGTATCTGGTGTACGGCCCGCTCTCGCTGGGGACGACGACGATGCTCTACGAGGGGACGCCCGACCACCCCGAGAAGGACCGCGTGTGGGAGCTCATCGAGCGCAACGCCGTCGACGTGTTCTACACGGCGCCGACGGCCATCCGCGCGTTCATGAAGTGGGGCGCCGAGCACCCCGACTCGCACGACCTGTCGAGCCTGCGCCTGCTCGGCTCGGTCGGCGAACCGCTCAACCCCAGCGCCTGGTGGTGGTACTACGAGCACGTCGGCGGCGGAGAGTGTCCCATCGTCGACACGTGGTGGCAGACCGAGACCGGGGCCATCCTGCTGTCGACCCTGCCTGGCGTCGACCGGATGAAACCCGGCTCCACCGGGCCGCCGCTGCCGGGCATCGACGTGGCGGTGGTCGGCCCCGACGGCGAGGAGACGACGGCGGCGGAGGGCGGACGCCTCGCCGTCACGAGGCCCTGGCCGGGCATGCCCCTGAGCCTGGACGGGGACGAGCGCGCCGACGAGTGGCGCTACGTCACCGAGGACATCGCTCGCATCGACGAGGACGGCTACGTCACCGTCCTCGGCCGCATCGACGACACCGTCACCGTCGGCAACCACCGCCTCGGGACGACCGAACTCGAACGCGCCATCGCCGACGTGGCCGGCGTCGCCGAGGCGGCCATCGTCGACGTGCGCGACGGGAGCGACAACTCCATCTTCGCGTTCGTCAGCACCGACGACCGCCACGAGGCCGAACGGGACCTGCGCGAGCGCATCACCGACAACGTCGAGCGCTCGATCGGGACCTTCGCCGTCCCCGAGACGTTCGTGTTCACCCCCGAACTCCCGAAGACCCGCTCGGGCAAACTGATGCGTCGCCTGCTCAAGGATATCGCCGACGACGACGAACTCGGCGACACCAGCGCGCTCCGCAACCCCGAGATCGTCGGCGAGATCCGCTCCGCGCTCGACCGCGAGTGAGCGCCCCGCCGATCCCCGTCTGTTTCGCTCTCCGAACGCTCGGCGAAACCGTTTTCGACCCCTCGAACGCCGATCTGTGGCAGCCGCTCACTGAATCGGCCCTCTCTCCGCCACGCTGGCGAACCTTTATTTCGCAAGCGACCGTCTTCGCGAAACGGTTGTTATGGGACAGCGTACCAGGGACCCCGACGACGCCGCCGAACCGCTGACGGCCGCGGCCTACGAGCGGCTGCGGCGGGCGGCGACGACCTACCGGGAGTCGGTCGTCGTCCGTCTCTGCGGCGAGGTCGGCCTCAGCCCGGCGGAAGTGGCGCGGGTCCGCCCCGACGACTTCCGGACGGTGTCGACGCGCGCGGGGACCCACCACCTGCTGACGGTCGTCGACGACGAGGGCGACGCCGTCAGGGACGCCCACGTCCCGGCGGACGTGCGGTCGGCCGTCGAGCGGTACGCGAACGAGCGGGGGATCGGCGGCGACGAGCGGGTCGTCGCCGTGACGCCCCGCCGGATCCAGATGGTCGTCGGGGAGGTCGGCGAGCGGGCGGCCGAGCGCAGTGGCGACGACCGGTTGCGGACCGTCTCCTCGACCGACCTCCGGGGGTACTACGCTCGGCGGCTCGTCCACGAGGCGGGCCTCGACCCGCGGGTCGTCCTCGCGATCGGTCCCTGGGACGGGCTGGACGCGCTCTGTCGGCACCTCGACCCGGTGGGTATCGACGCCGTCCTCGGTTCGCTCGAACGGGCGGGGCTGGGCGGCCCGACGGCCGAGTGGACGCCGGAGGACCTCGGGCGCGCGCTCGCGAGCGCCGACCTCCCCGTCGTCGTCACCGACGCAGACGGCGCCGTCGCCTTCGCAAACGACGGCCTCGCGGCGCTGACCGAGCGGTCGGGCGGCGACCTGGTCGGCGAACCCGCGGCCGCGCTCTATCACGACGGCGCTCGTCCGCCCGCCGAGACGAGCGACCCGACGCGAGTTCGGCTGGCCGGCCCGGACGGCGACCCGGTACCGGTCGTCCGGGTCGCGGCGCCGCTGAACGGCGACCCAGCGCGGCGAGGCCGCCGAATCGCCGTCTTCGTCGAGCGCGAGGCGAGCGCCGAGCGCGCCGGTGAACCGGCCGACCGCGCGGACGCGAACGGCCGACGCCCGGACCCGGACGGTCCACGCCCGGACCCGGACGGTCCACGCCCGGACCCGGACGGCCCGAACGTGTCTGTGGGCTCGAACGGGCGCGGCGACCTCGCCGTGGACGACGGCGCGGACGGGTCCGCTCCCGCGGACGCCGACGGGACCGACGCACCGGCCGGTGCGTCGGTCCCCGCCCGCGTGGCGGACACGATCGGGGCGCTCGGGGCGGTCGCGGAGGTGCTCGCGGCGGCCTCGAAGCGGACGGAGGTCGCCTCGCGGGTCTGCGACCGGCTGGCCGCGACCGACGGCTACGAGTTCGCGTGGGTCGGCTCGGCGACGGGCGACCGGGGCGTCGTCTCGGCGGCCTGGACCGGGATCGACGAGGCGACCGCCGAGGCGCTGGCCGAGACCGCCACCGACGACGTGGACGTCCACGGCGTCGCCGCCGACCAGCCGGGCGAGGTCCGCACGCTCCCGACCGGCGAGCGCGAGGCGCCGCTTCGCCCCATCGAGACGGACGGCGACGGGCCGGGCGTCGACGCCGTCGCCGTCGTCCCGATCACCTACGGCGACACGACCCACGGTCTGCTCGCGCTGGGAGCGACCGGTGACGACGCCTTCGGGAGCGACGAGCGCGAGCTGCTGGCCAGCGTCGGCTGGCAGATCGGCCAGGCGATCACCGACATCAAGCGGCGGAATCTCCTGCTGGCCGACAGCGTCACGGAGCTGGAGTTCCGCGTCGAGAGCGAGCGCGCCTTTTTCGTCGCGGCTAGCGGGGCTCTGGACGCGGCGTTCGAACTCCAGGGGCTCGTCCCCGGCGAGGGCGGGAGCCTGCTGTACTTCGTGACGATGCGCGGCGCCTCGCCCGAGGACGTCGTCGACTTCGCGGCCGACGCCGACGGCATCGAGAACGCCCGGCTGATCCGCGACTACGGCGAGCGCTACCTCGTCGAGTTCGTCGTCGCCGGCGAGGAGCCCGCGACGACGCTGACGGAACTGGGCGGCCACGTCACCGAGTTCACCGTCGAGGACGGCGCTCAGCGCGTCACCGCCGAGTTCACCACCGAGACGGACGTTCGGACCGTCTTCAACGGCTTCCAGTCGGCCTTCTCCGAGTCGGCGCTGTTCTCGAAACACGAGGTCGAGCGACCCGTCCAGACGACCGACGGCTTCCGCCGCTCGCTGGAGGACGATTTGACCGACAAACAGCAGTCGGTCCTGCGGGCGGCCTACCTCGCCGGCTACTTCGAGTGGCCCCGCGGGTCGACCGCCGAGGAACTCGCCGACTCCATCGGCGTCTCCTCGCCCACGCTCCACAACCACCTCCGGAAGGCCCAGCAGAAACTGCTCACCGCATTCTTCGACGACGAGTGACAGGTCGGTTGTCCGGTACCGGCCGCAGATACCGCGGCCGCCTCCGGCGGTCAGCGCCGCCCGTGACAGGTGTCAACATAGATAGTTAGACGGTTCGCTTAAGAGTCTCCTGGGTGATATCGAGGACGAACCATGTCACGGAGTGACTGCCACCGGTCGCGACGGGTCACAGGGAGGGCTCGATAACCATGTCCGACGACGGCTCCCCACTCGAATCGCGGCTGACCGAACAGGAGTACTTCCGGCCGCCGACCGACTTCGTCGGCCAGGCCAACGTCAGCGACCCCGAGATCTACGACCGCTTCGACGAGAACTACCCCGACGCCTTCGAGGAGTACGCCGAACTCCTCGACTGGGACGAACACTGGGACGAGGTGCTCGACGACTCGAACCCGCCGTTCTACGAGTGGTTCACGGGCGGCCAGCTCAACGCCTCCTACAACTGCATCGACCGCCATCTGGAGGAGCGCAAGAACCAGGCGGCGTTCATCTGGGAGGGCACCGACAGCGAGGAGCGCGAGACGATCACCTACCAGGACCTCTACAACCGCGTCAACGCGGCCGCCGCGTCGCTGCGGGACGTGGGCGTCGAGGAGGACGACGTGGTCACCTGCCACCTCCCGATGCTGCCCGCGCTGCCGGTGACGATGCTGGCCTGTGCCCGCATCGGCGTGCCCCACTCGGAGGTGTTCGCCGGCTTCTCCGCGCAGGCGCTCGCGGACCGCATCGACGACGCCGATTCGGACGTGGTCGTCACCTGCGACGGCTACTACCGCCGCGGCGAGTTCCTCAACCACAAGGAGAAGTGCGACGAGGCGCTCGAACTCGCCGAGTCCGACGTAGACAGCGTCGTCCTCTGGACCCGCCACGACGAACTCCACGAGGATGTCGAGATCGACAGCGACGACCCGTACGTGCTGGCCGACGACCTGCTGGCCGAGAACGAACGGGCCCGCGTCGACCCCGTCTCCCGCGACGCCGAGGACCCCCTGTTCCTCATGTACACCTCCGGGACGACGGGCCAGCCCAAGGGCTGCCAGCACCGCACCGGCGGCTACATGTCCTACGTCACCGCAACCAGCAAGTACGTCCTCGACATCGAACCCGAGGACACCTACTGGTGTGCCGCCGACATCGGGTGGATCACGGGCCACTCCTACATCGTCTACGGGCCCCTCTCGCTGGGGACCACGAGCGTGATGTACGAGGACACCCCGGACCACCCCCACAAGGGCCGCATCTGGGAGATCGCCGAACGCTACGACGTGGACATCTTCCACACCTCGCCGACCGCCGTCCGGATGTTCATGAAGTGGGGCGCCGAGCACGTCGACGAGTACGACTTCGACTTCCGGCACATGACCACCGTCGGCGAGCCCATCCAGCCCGAGGCGTGGCTGTGGTACTACAAGCACATCGGCGACGAGGACGCCGTCATCGTCGACACGTGGTGGCAGACCGAGACCGGCGGCCACCTCATCACGAACCTCCCCGCACTGAAGGACATGAAGCCCGGCTCCGCGGGTCTGCCGGCGCCGGGCATCCAGCCCGCCCTCTACGACGACACCGGCGAACCCATGGAGCCCGCCAGCGGCAAGGCGGGGAACCTCGTCATCGAGAAACCCTGGCCCGGGATGTTACAGACCGTCTACGGCAACGACGAGCGGTTCATCGAGGAGTACTGGCAGGACTTCTCCGACACCGACAGTTCGGACCCCGACGACTGGGTGTACAAGGCCGGCGACGGCGCCGTTCACGAGGACGACGGCTACTTCCGCGTGCTGGGTCGGCTCGACGACGTGATGAACGTCGCCGGGCATCGCCTCGGCACGATGGAACTCGAATCCGCCGTCTCCGAGGTGCAGGACGTGGCGGAGGCCGCCGTCGCCGCACGCGATCACGACGAGAAGGGCGAGGTGCCCGACGTGTACGTCGTCGTCCGCGAGGGCGTCTCCGCCAGCAACGAGGAGGTCCGCGACCGCATCATCGAGGCCGTCGAGGACGAGATCGGCAAGTTCGCCCGGCCCGACCGCGTCGTCTTCGTCGAAGACCTTCCGAAGACCCGCTCGGGCAAGATCATGCGCCGCCTGCTGGAGAACATCTCCAACGGCGACGAACTCGGGAACACCACCACGCTGCGGGACCCGTCAGTCCCCGAGGACATCCGCGACCAGGTCCACGGCGACGACTAAAACCCACTTTTTTCGGCGGAGAGCTCCTCGCGGCGCTTCGCGCCGCTGCGGGGATCCTCCGCCGAAAAAACTTGGGGAAACAGAGCCGGACGCAGCGGTCGCTTCGCTCCCTCGCGTCCGGTGAACCGGCGCTTCGCGCCGGATGCTCAGTGCAGAAGATGAATTTAGCAAACCGCAGTTGTTTCTTTCAGTCCTTTCCGCGAATCTCCGGTTTCGTAGAAGGTGAACCAATCGAAGCATTCTGCTCAACCACCAGGATTTTTGTTGGAAGAATTTGAAATGAGTCTGTGAAGAAACAGCTGTCACTCGCGCTTTGCCTGTTCTTATTGGCCGGTTGCAGCAGTATCGGAGGTGAAACGCCTCCTACACCTACTTCGGAAAGTAACGAACCCTGGGAGTATGGGATAGCAATTGAGAACGGGTACGAAACTCAAGAGTTTACCGTGACGTTGACGACGAAAAGTGGCCGGTCCATTGTGAACGAAACCCACCGAATCGCCTCAGGCGCACAGTGGAAAGTAACGACGTTAACGGAATCAAAACACAGCGGTCAGAAGTACTTGCTCGCCATTTCGGCAACAGACGAAGGGAACCTTGTGGAAAAGGAGATCAGTGCCACCCCTCAGGAAAAAGTTTCCTACACATCGGGAGCCACGTTGTACAAGTTCGGTCCGAGTGGGACTGGGGTGTACAACTGCGGTGGCAACGCGACATGTTATCTGCAGTTCAACGATCAGTGAGCGCGATATTTATCCCCGACAGCGTAGACCGATTCCTGTAGCGCGTGTAAGACTTTTCTGCAGATCTTGAGTGACTACCCGCTCAGTATGCACATCGAACCGAACGATCGCTTCCGGTCGGATCAGCGCGAACGGGCGTTGTTACCGACCCAGATACGTGTTCTCCGAGTCGACCGTGTTGGGCAGTCGCTCGGTCGAGGAACCGAACGTCGCCGCCGCGTCGTGGGCGTCGAACGGGTCCATGGGCGCCGGCTCGTCGCCGCACGAATCGCTCTCCGCGTCGGCTTCGATCTCGGGTTCCTCGAAGGTGGTCTCGGCTGTCGGTGCGTCTCGGGTCTCGGGGGTCGCGTGTGTGCTCATCTGCTGTGTGATGTCGTGTGCGGTCGGCGAACTGAACGACGCTGTCGGGGGAGAAAATCAGCGTACAGCTACGGCGAGCGTCGTCCGTGACATCGGTCTACCTGCTCCGAAGCGCCCATACATAATAAAAGTTCATGTTTGATTCGGCGACCACCGGCCGTCGGTGAGGTCGCGGTCTCAGTCGTCGGTGACGGGCGCCTCCATCCGGCTGATCGTCAGCGAGATCCGGTTCCCGGTGTCGTTGGTGGTGTGGACCTCTCCGGCCACGACGAGGCCCGCCTGGGCGGTCGGGCCGATGGCGACGGGGTCGCCGACTTCGATCGAGGGCATGGCCGTCTGGAACTCCACCCACGCCCGGCAGTCCGACGGGTGGTTCACGTTCGTGAAGGAGACGCTCTCGACGGTCGCGTCGACGCGCTCGAAGTCGTGGGCGACCGTCACCGACTCGCGCTCGGTGTCCGGGTCCCGGTCCAGCACTTGGAACGCCTTCTCCGTCGGTTCGTACCCGCCGGTGGGGCCCGCGACGCCCTCGACCAGGCCAAGCGACTCCAGCTGGGGCATCTTGTTCCTGATCGTCCCGGGCGTCCGGTCCATCCGCTCGGCGAGGACACTCGAGTTCACCGGTGAATCGCGCTGTTGATACTCGTTGACCAGCACCGTCAGCGTCCGCCGCTGGGTCTCGTACAGGTCGAGGGAGTCTGCACTCATCTACTACCGTGTTCGGTTCGAGGCCCTATCGATATTTGGGTCGGTGCCGCATTTGCGTTCGCGGGCCGAAATCGCCCTCTGCGGAGCCACTCACCGGCCGGCGTTCGAGATATCAACAGGGAGAATCGGAAACGAAGTTCGAAACCACCGGTTCGAGCGCCCCTCGTTGGACACTCCCAATCGACGCATGCGATCGATTCTGCTCGGGCTCGTTCGCGGAGCGGTTCTCTCAGGCGGCGGTATCCAGAGTATCGGATCTGAAAACGCTGAACGGTCGGTGGCGATTAAGCCGGGCGCGCGCGACGCGTCCGGTGGATGACGCACACGAGACGACTACTGCGACGAACCGGACTTGCGGTGATCGGGGGGACCGTGGCGGGGGCGACCGTCGCCGGGACGGCGCTGGGGGCGCCGGTGATCCAGTCGGAGTCGCCGGACTTCTTCCTCGCCACGAGCGAGATCGCGCAGGTGCTGCTCTCGATCGGTGCCGTGAGCTTCGCGGTGCTCGCGGCGCGGCTGTACGGGGGCGAGATCGGGAAGGCGATATACACGGTGAGCGGCGGCGTGATCCTGTTCAGCACCTGGCAGCTGTTGAACGGTGCCTCCCAGCTCGCGCAGATCCAGGGACCGCCGCCTCGCTTCGGCAGCACCGTCAACCTCGTCGTGACGATCCTGCTGCTCGCGGGGTTCTACATGCTCTACGAGACCATCAGCAGCGCGACCACCACCTGAGATGAGCTACGAACACCTCGCGGGACGGCTTATCGAGACCCAGCGGTCGATGCTCGGCCCCTCGGCGGTCGACGTCGCCCGGTCGACCGGCGGCATCGCCGTCGACGACGACGGCACCGTCACCGGGATCGAGGGCGACCGGCGGGCGGTCGTCGACGCCTTGGCGCGGCGGTACGTGGAGATGCTGGGCGACGCCGCCGAGTCGCGACTCCGTTCGGCCGCGCGAGAGTTCGAGGGCGAACTCGTCCTGCCGCCCACGCTCGGCGGCCCGGAATCGGACGGACGAGCGGCCTCGGACCCGCCCGCCGACGACACAGCGACCTCGGACCCGTCCGCGGCCGACACGGCGCCTTCGGGGAGCGCCACCGGCGCGGTTTCCGACGGCGGGACCGTCACCGCCGGGTCGCCACCGTCCGGTGACGAGTTCGCCGACGCCGTGGACCGAACCGCCGGCGCCGAACCGGGGACGGAGCCCCAGGGCGGCGCAGCGGGCGGCTCCGTGCCCGAACCGGTCACGGTCGAGTACACCGTCGCGAGCGACCTCCCCACCGGGGCCGCCGACGCCGGCCTCGATTCGGTGTACCTGCTACCTGAGTCCGGCGACGGCTGGCAGACGCCGGTCAGCGTCGAAACCGCCGTGACGGACCTCGTCTCGGAGGCGACGACCGTACGCGACGCGGCCATCGACGATGTCGTCGACGCCGTCGATCCGGTGCGTCTCGTCGCGACCCTCGACGGCCGAGACGGGGAGACGGTGTCGTTCGTCCACGACGGCGTCACCGTCACCTTCCACCGGAGCGGGTCGCTGGCCGTTCACTGAACCGTTCGCCGGACCAGCCGGTCGGTCCGTAGAGTATCGATCACTCCGAGAACCGCGCTCGCACGGACGACAAAACGGGAAATCCGGCTACTGATAGTCGACTTCGCCGTCGCCTTCGCCGATCCACGCGCCGCGGTCCGGTTCGCGCGATTCGAGCGGATCGACGGCCACCACCTTTTTCTCGTCGGGTTTCCTCGGTCGCTTCACTCCCTCCGGGAACCGCTCCTCGAAAAACGTGGGCGAAAAAGCCGCATCTCGTTTCACTCGATGCGGAGGAAACGCCTCGGCGCTACGGCCGAGGTGTATGCTAGTTACTGATAGTCGACTTCGCCGTCGCCCTCGCCGATCCACGCGCCGCGGTCGGGTTCGCGCGATTCGAGCGGGTCGATGTCCTTGTACCAGGGAACGTTCTTGAGCTGTTCCTTGTCGAGGACGAACTCGTCTTTGGTGTCGGCGGTCCACTCGAAGTTCTGGGTCAGCAGGATGGCGTCGACGGGGCAGACCTCCTCACAGAGCCGGCAGTAGATGCACTGGCCGATGTGGAGGTTGTACTGCTCGCCGTTGCGCTGGTCGTCGGTGACGATCTGGATGGTGTCGTTCGGGCAGACGTTTTCGCACTGGCGACACCAGATGCAGCGCTCCTGGCTGAACTTGTGGACGCCGCGGAAGCGCGGACTCACTTCCGGCGCGGTCTCGGGGTACTCGACGGTGAACGTCTCGCCGTCGAGCGCGTGTTTCATCGTCGTTGCCATCGACTTGAGGATGCCTATCATTGGGAGTCACCTCCGCGCGTCGTCGGTGTCGGGGTCATGCGACCACCCCGACGATGACGGCGGTCAGGACCAGGTTGGCGAACGAGAGGACGAGCATGCCCTTCCAGCCGACCTGGATCAGCTGGTCGATACGCAGCCGGGGGATCGCCGACCGGGCCCACTGCGTGAACAGGTAGACGGCGATCATCTTCGCGAAGAACCAGACGACGCCCGGGAGCACCGGCCCCGAGGCGCCGCCGAGGAAGATCGTCGCGATGATCGCACCGCCGAGGAAGATGTGGATGAACTCGCCGAGGTAGATGAGCACGAAGTACACCGACGAGTACTCCGTCTGGTAGCCGGCGACGATCTCCGTCGGCGCCTCCGGGATGTCGAACGGGTTGCGCCCGACCTCCGCCAGGTTCGCGACCAGGAAGAGGACGAACGCGAAGGGGTTGACGAAGGCGTACCACGACGGGATCGGGACGCCGCCGAGGTTCACCAGCGTCTGGCGCTGCATCTCGACGATGGTCGACATCTGCAGCGAGCCGGCGAAGATGACCACCGACGCGCCCGTCAGCACCAGCGGGATCTCGTAGGCGAGGTTCTGCGCGACCGCGCGCAGCCCGCCGAGGAACGAGAACTTGTTGTTCGACGCGTAGCCGGCCATCAGCAGGCCCGCCGA
This sequence comes from Halosimplex pelagicum, assembly GCF_013415905.1. Classification (GTDB taxonomy): domain Archaea; phylum Halobacteriota; class Halobacteria; order Halobacteriales; family Haloarculaceae; genus Halosimplex; species Halosimplex pelagicum. The sequence continues at coordinate 2,904,118 of NZ_CP058909.1, forward strand.
CGCGATCGACGCGACCGCGAACACGTAGGCCAGCCCCGTCTCGGGGTCGGCCAGCTGCAGGTTGTTGCCGAACGGGATGACCGCGAAGCCCAGCAGCGCGGAACTGGCGATGATCAGCGGCGCCAGGTCCCACGCCGGGCGGTCGACGCCTTCGGGAACGATGAGTTCCTTCGAGAGCAGGCGCACGGCGTCCGCGGGGATGATCAACAGGCCGTAGGGGCCGTGACGGTTGACCGCGATGCGGTCGGTGAACGCGGCGGTGATCTTCCGCTTGCCCCAGATGCCGAGCACGGCGGTCATCGACAGCAGGACCGTCGCGATGACGCCGGCTGCGGCGATGCTCGTCACGACGATGACCCACGTCTCGTTGATGTCGAGCCCGAGCAGGTCGGCGATGATCTTCGGGAACGGCGTCGCGGACTGCAGCGGCGCCATTACCGGTCGACCTCCCCGAGGACGATGTCGAGGCTGCCGAGCGAGGCGATCATGTCCGGGATGTACTCACCCTCGGACATGACCGGCAGCGTCTGGAGGTTCGAGAAGCACGGGCTCCGGATCTTGAAGCGCGCGGGCTTGTCCGTGCCGTCCGAGCGCATGTAGATGCCGAGTTCGCCCTTGGCGCCCTCGACCGCGCGGTAGATCTCCGTGTCGGGGTCCGGGCGCAGCGTGCGCGGGACGTTCGACTGGATCTCCCGCTCGTCTTCGGGCCAGTCCTCCAGCAGGTCGACGCACTGCTCGATGATGCGGGCGGACTGCTCGACCTCGCGCATCCGACAGAGCAGGCGCGCGAAGTTGTCGCAGCCGTCCTCGGTCACCACGTCCCAGTCGAGCTCGGGGTAGTAGCCGTAGGGGTCGTCCCGCCGCAGGTCGTAGTCGATGCCCGACCCGCGGGCGACCGGCCCCGTCGCACCGTAGGACTTGGCCTCCTCCGGCGGCAGGACGCCCGTGTCGACCGTCCGCATCTGGAGGATCTCGTTGGAGGTGATCATGTCGTGGTACTCGCCGAGGCGCTCGGGGAGCTCGTCGAGGAAGTCCCGGATCTTCTCGAAGAACTCCTCGCGGGGCTCGGGCAGGTCCCACGCCACGCCGCCCAGCCGCAGGTAGTTGAACATCAGCCGCTGACCGGTCAGGTCCTCGAGGATGTCCTGGACGACCTCGCGGTCGCGGATGGCGTACATGAAGATGGCGGTGAAGTCGCCGTAGATGTCCAGCGCGAACGTCGCCAGCGCGAGCATGTGACTCGCGATCCGGCACAGCTCCGCCGACATCGTCCGGACGACCTGCGCGTACTCGGGCACTTCGATGTCCGCCATGTCCTCGGCCGCGCGGGCGTAGGCCCACTCGTTGAGGATGCCCGCCGAGATGTAGTCCCACCGGTCGGGGTAGGGCATGATCTGGTGGCGGTAGGTGCCCTGCTGGCACATCTGCTCCTCGCAGCGGTGGAGGTAGCCGATGTCCGGGTCTAGGTCGGCGACCTGCTCGCCGTCGAGCACCGTCTCGATGTGGAGGACGCCGTGGGTCGCCGGGTGGTGGGGACCGATGTTGAGGAACATCGTGTCCGTGTCGTCCTCGCCGCGGTGGTCCTCCTGGAGCGGGTTCGCGTGCTCGCGCAGCGTGACGACCTGGGGCTCCTCGCCGCTGAAGTCCTGGCTGAGCGGATGGCCCTGCCAGGTCTCGGGCAGGAGGATCCGACGCATGTCCGGGTGGCCCTCGTAGTCGATGCCGACCAGATCGTAGGCCTCGCGCTCGTGCCAGTCGGCGGTGCGGTAGACCGGCTCGGCGGTCTGACTGACCGGGTCGTCCTTCGGCGTCGGGACGACGACCGACACCTCCTGGGTGGGGTCGTCGTACTTCTTGAGGTGGTAGATAGACTCGTAGCGGTCGTCGTACTCCTGTGCGGTGACGCACGAACAGTGGTCGAACCCCGCCTCGTTACGCAGCGCGAACAGGGCGTCCTGGACCTCGTCCGGGCGGACGACGAACCCCTCGGCGTTGACGTGACTCTCGCGGCCGACGACGGTGTCGCCGAGCAGGTCGGCGAGCGCGTCGTAGTCGACTTCGCCCTCGGAGACGCCGACCTGCTCCGGCGTCGCGAGCGGGTCGTCGGGCTCTTCCAGGCTCATGGCGAGTCACTCCAGTTGTAGCGCATGACGAGGTCCTCCTCGTCGATGTCGTCGGCGAGCTTGTCGACCAGTTCGTCCTGTTCGAGGTCGCCGAACTGCTCCAGTTCGTAGGGCTTGACCGTCACCGGGGCGGACTCGCCGTTGGCGATTCGCTCCTGAAGCTTGGCGACGCCGTAGACGAGCGCCTCGGGACGCGGGGGACAGCCCGGGACGTGGATGTCGACCGGGATGACCTCCTCGGCGCCCTTGATGACGTTGTAGCCCTCCTGGAACGGGCCGCCGGAGATGGTACACGACCCCATCGAGACGACGAACTTCGGCTCGGGCATCTGGTCGTAGACGCGCTTCATCCGCGGGGCGAACTTCGAGACGATGGTCCCCGGGACGATGATCACGTCGGCCTGTCGCGGCGAGGCGCGCGGGACGCCGGCGCCGAAGCGGTCGAGGTCGTGTTTGACCGCGTAGGTGTGCATCATCTCGATGCTGCAGCAGGCGATCCCGAACTGCAGCATGAACATCGACGAGCCCCGCACCCAGTTCATGAACTTGTCGAACTTCGTGAGGATGAACGGGGTCGAACCGAACGCCTCCCGGAGCGTCGAGTTGAACCGGTCGTCCGCGCCCTCACCCAGCCGCGCCTCCTGGGTCGATTGCATCTCTGTACCGTCGGCCGTTGGTGTGTGGTCGCTGCTCATGGTTACTGTTCGACCCGCTGTGCTTGCGCGCGCGGGCTGCGGATCCACTTGACGGCGCCGTTACGCCACGCCCAGCCGAGCCCGATGACGAGGATACCGATGAAGACGAGCATCGGGACCAGCGCCTCGGCGAGCCCGACGTTGGCGACCGCGTCGCGGTAGATGACCGTCCACGGGAAGATGAGGACGGTCTCGATGTCGAAGACGACGAACAACAGCGCGACCATGTAGTACTGAATGTTGAACTTGATGCGCGTGTCGCCCGTCGGGACCTCGCCGCTCTCGTAGACGGCGCGTTTCCCCTGTTCCGGCACGCTCGGCCGCAGCAGCGACGACACCACCATCATACTGATGGGGATGGCGAGCGCGACGACGGCGAGCGCCCCGATGGCTATCCATGGGTTACTCATGACTCTCTATCGTTCGACGGTTTGGTGTGGTGCCATATAAGGGTTGATTGTTGTCCTCGGGCGGTTTCGAGCCGCGATTCCCCGAAACACGTTCGGCCGACGGTACGGCCGACCTACCGACCATCTGGCCGACAACTTCTTGCGTCCTCGGTCGGTCCTCCCGGGTCCGAGCCATGGGCCCAGAGGCAGACCCCTTCCGGAGCGCCGAATCGTACTACGCCGACTACCGACCCCGCTACGGCGACCGACCGATCGACCACCTCGTCGACCGGTTCGGCCTCGGCGAGTCCTCGCGCGCGCTCGACCTGGGCTGTGGCGCCGGCCAGATCGCCGTCCCCCTCGCCGCCCGCGTCGGCCGCGTCGTCGGGATGGACCCCAACGAAGCGATGCTCGACGGCGCGCGCGAACAGGCCCGTCGGGCGGGCGTCGAGAACGTCGAGTGGGTCCGCGGCTCGGACGCCGACCTGCGAGGCGACCTCGGCGACGACCTCGCTCCCGTCGATCTGACGACGATGGGCCGCGCCTTCCACTGGATGGACCGCGGGCCGACGCTCGACCGCATCCGCGAACTCGCTCGCCCGGGCGGCGGCGTCGCGATATTCGGCGACACCGAGTGGCTCACGAAGGGCGAGCGGGCGTGGCAGGACGAGGTGTACGCCCTCGCCGCCGACTACCTCGACGACCTGCCCGAGCGGACCGGCCCGCGAACCGAGCCGTACGAGAACCCCTACGACGAGATGCTCGCCGACCACGGGTTCGCGGACGTGGAAGTAGCGACCTTCGAGCGGACCCGAGAGTGGACCGCCGACGAGGTGTTCGGCTACGTCTTCTCCCTATCCTTCTGCTCGCCCGCGACGTTCGGTGACGGGAGAGACGACTTCGAATCGGAGCTGCGCGCGCGGCTGGCGGAACGGGGCGGCCCCTTCGAGCAGGACGACGAAGTGCGGGTGATATCCGGGCGTAAACCGGACTGACCGGCCGGCCGCGCACCGGTCAGTCACAGGGGCGGCGCTACTCCTCGTCCCAGTACTCGTCTTTGAACCCGGGGGTCCCCATCTCGTGCAGGTCCCGCGAGACTTCGCCGACCTCCTCCTGCAGCCCCTCGTGATAGTCGACGAGGCGTTCGCGGATCTCGGGGTGCTGCCGGGAGAGGATCTGAGCCGCCGTGAGTGCGGCGTTGAACGACTTGCCGGCGTCGACGGCCGTGATGGGCGCGCCCTGGGGCATCCCGATGACCGAGTCGACGGACTTCTCCTGGACGGGGACGCCGACGACGGGCAGCGGGTAGGCGATGGAGGCGGTCATGTTCGGCAGATCGGCGGATTTGCCGCCCGCGCCGGCGACGATCACGTCGATCCCGCGCGCCTCCGCGGTCTCGGCGTAGGCGTACATCAGGTCGGGCGTCCGGTGGGCGGAGACGACGAACGTCTCGAAGGTGAAGCGGCTGTCGGGGGCGTCCCCGTAGTCGGTCTGCTCGGCGAAGCCGAGTTCGTCGGCCAGGGCGGCCGTCGCGCCCGGCCGTTTGCCCTGCCCGCCGGCCATCGTCGGGAGGTCGGAATCGGAGCCCATCACGATGCCCACGTCGGGCGTCGCCTCGGTCGGCAGGTCCATCTCGGCCTGGTCGCGCAGCTGGTCGATTATCGACTGGACGGAGTCGGCGGTCATGGGCGAGTGTCCGCGGCGCGGGGCCGTAAGCGTGTGCGATCCGGACCGGGGACGGGAGCGGGGACGACGCTGACAGGGGATACCACAGTGTTCAGGTATGGCTTTCTTTCGACTGAACGGTCGATATTCGGGGAATGGTGCCGCCACTGGAGGACGGCGGGTATCTCTCGCCGGAGGCCGAGCTCGACGCGCTGGTGACGGCGTTCCCGGACGTGGGGTTCATCCTCGATTCCGACGGGAAGTACGTGCAGGTGCTGTCCAGCCCGGACTCCGAGGAGTTGCTCTACGACGACCCCGAGGCGCTGCTGGGCGAGCGGATCGAAGATGCGTTCGACGACCGGAAGGCCGAGCGGATCATGTCCAACGTCGAGCGGGCGCTGGAGACGGGGGAGGTTCGGACCTTCGAGTACGCGCTCGACGTGGGCGACGGCGAGCGGTGGTTCGAGGGGCGGGTCGCGCCGGTCGGCGGCGAGGCGTACGACCACGTCGTCTACGTCGCGCGCGACGTCACCGCTCGCAGGCGGCGCGAGCGCGAGCTCGCGCGCCAGCGGGGGTACATGCAGGCGATGCTGGACTCGCTGGACGACCTGTTCTACGCGCTCGACCGCGACGGGAACCTCGTCGACTGGAACCGCACCGTCGAGACCGTCACCGGCTACGAGGGCGAGGAACTCGCGGGCTGCGGCGTCACGGAGCTGTTCGAGGGCGACGCGACCGAGCGGCTGGCGACGTTCGTCGCCGAGGTGTTCGAGCAGGGGTCGGCCCGCCGGGTCACGGAGGTCCAGCCCAGGAGCGGCGGGCCCATCCCCTACGAGTTCGTCGCCGCGCTGTTCGACGACCCCGACGGCGAGGACCTGGTGGTCGGGGTCGGCCGGGACGTGAGCGAGCGCCGCGAGCGCGAGGAGCAGGTCCGCGTGTTCGGCCGCGTCCTCCGGCACAACATGCGCAACAAGATGACCGTCGTCGACGGCACCGCCGAGTTCCTGGAGCGGCGCGACCCCGCCGGCGTGGGCGGCGACGCCGCCGCGGCGGAACGCATCCGGTCGGCCGCGCGCGACCTGATGCAGCTCACGGAGAAGGCCCACGACGCGACCGAGGTCCTCCTGCGGGAGCACCGCCGCGGCGCGGTCGACGTGGACGCGGTCGTCGCGGGCGTCGTCGAGGAGTTCGGCGTGCGCGCGGGCGAGACGACCGTCTCGTACGACGGCGACGACGACGCGACCGCCCGGGCCATCCCGGCCATCGAGCAGGCCGTCGAGGAACTGGTCGAGAACGCGGTCCAGCACGGCGGTGAGAGCTCGGGGGCGTCGAGCGTCCGGGTCGCGGTCGACGCGGACGGTGACACGGTGACCGTGCTGGTGAGCGACGACGGGCCGGGGCTGCCCGACCACGAGGCCAACATCGTCACCGAGCGCCGCGAGATATCGCCGGTCTTCCACGCCAGCGGGATGGGGCTGTGGCTGGTCCGCTGGATCGTCAGGCGCTCGCGCGGCGAGGTCGACATCGTTGAGCGGGGCCCCGACGGGACGACGATCGAGATAGCACTCCCCCGGACCGACCGGGACGCCGGCGACGGCGGTCCGACCGGGCAGTCGTCCCCGTGACCGCCTCGCCGAGGGCTCAGTCCCGGAACGTCAGTCCGTCGCGCAACTCCCGCACGTCGGCCAGCAGCCGGTCCGTCCGATCGCCGGACTCGCCGACGAGGGTGACGTGACCCATCTTCCGCAGCCGATACACCTCGCGTTTCCCGTACCAGTGGAGGTGCGCGCGCGGCCGCTCGAAGACGGCGTCTTCGCCCGACAGCGTCGCCGCCTGCCGCTCGTCCACGTCACCGAGGACGTTGGCGGAGACCGTCGGCGCGCGCCGTCCGGTGTCGCCCAGGGGTCGCCCCGTCACGGCGCGGACGTGCTGTTCGAACTGCGAGGTGTGACAGCCCTCGATGGTCCAGTGGCCGGAGTTGTGCGGTCGCGGCGCGATCTCGTTCAGGAGGATCTCGCCGTCGGGCCCCTGGAACAGTTCGATGCCGTAGACGCCGCGGCCCTCCATCACGTCGAGGACGTCGAGCGCGACTCCGCGGGCGCGCTCGCGAACGTCCTCGTCGGCCTCGGGCGGCGAGCGCGTCTCCCGCAGGATCTCCTCGCGGTGGATCGTCTCGGTGACCGGGAACGTGTCGCGCTCGGGCTCGTCGCCCTCGCCCCACCGCTCGCTGCCGAGACAGCCCATCACGGCCAGTTCGCGCTCGAAGTCGACCATCTCCTCGACCATCGCGACGCCCGAGGGGTCGGTCTGGCTCCCGCCCTGCGCGGCGTCGACGATCTCGGCGAAGGCCTCGTCCACGTCCTCGGGCGACTCGACGGGGACGTTCCCGCGGCCGTCGTAGCCGCCCTTCCGCGCTTTGAGCATCGCGGGATAGCCCAGGTCGTCGAGCGCCGCCCGGAGTTCCCCGGCGGAGTTCACCTCGCGAAACTCCGGGACGGGGACGCCCGCGTCGGCGAGGCGCCGCTTCTGGACGAGCTTGTCCTCGATGATCCGCAGCGTCTCGGGGTCTGGGTGGACGGGCGTCCCCGTCTCCTCGGACACCCGCTCCAGCAGGTCGGGGTCGGCGAGTTCGATCTCGAACGTGAGGAAGTCGGCCCGCTCGGCGAGTTCGCGGACGGTCCCGGGGTCGTCGAAGTCGCCGACGACCTGGTCGCGGGCGACGGGCGCGGCCGGCGCGTCCGGGGTCGGGTCGCTGACGACGACTTCGACGCCGAGCGGCGCCGCGGCCTCCGCGAGCATCCGGCCGAGCTGGCCGCCGCCGACGACGCCGAGCGTCGGCCCGGGCGAGGTGAGTGTCATTGCGACGGGGTTACCCACCGGACGGAATAAGCGTGTCTCTCTGGGGTCGGCGCTCAGCCCCCGGCGGTGGCGTTGGCCACGTCTTCGCGGACGAAGAACTGCGTCCGCGTGTCCCGGTCGCGCAGCAGGTGGGTCCGCCGCTCGTAGCCCGACAGCGCCGCCGGGCGAGTCGACACGTCGCCGGCCCGCGCGACGATCAGCAGCGGCCGCTCCCGGTCGACCGTTCGAGCCAGCTCCTCGGCCGAGTCGACGCAGTCCGCCGTCGCCCCGGCGCGTTCGAAGTACCACGGGAGCGGGAGCACCTGCTGCCACGGGGCGCAGGCGGGCCGGCGGGGACCGGTCGCACCGGGCGCGTCCACGAAGTAGTCGCCGTACAGCACAACGTCCGTTCCCGCGTGGTCGGCCGCGGTGTCGCCGAGATCGCGCATCACCGGCTGGACGCCGGGCGCCGGCTGGGCGTACTGGACGAGCGGGTTGTCCTCGCGGTGGTCGGTCAGGTAGACGCTCCCGGCGCCCGCGGCGGCGACCTGCGCGGTGACGAGGAGGACGACCAGCGCCGCCAGCCCCGCGCTCACGCGATCGCCGTCGGCGAGCGCGTCCCGCCCCCAGCGGACGAACAGTCCGAGCCCCACGGCCGCGGGGATCGCCAGCGGGACGACCGCGTGGATCGTCGCCCAGGGCGCCTTGATGTCCGTCGCGATCGGATAGCCCAGCACCGAGACGGCTCCCCAGTAGAAGGCGATCGAGACCAGGTCCGAGGGGCCGTCAGGCCGATAGCGGTCGGCGACGAAGCCGACGACCGCGAGGACGCAGACGGCGAGCCCACCGGCCCGGAGCGTCGCGAGGTAGTGGCCGAGATAGGGGAGATACGCGTGGTCCTGATGGGGGCTGCCGACCCACGTTCCCCACAGCGCCTCGGCGGAGCCGACCGTCGCCTCGCGGACGAGTGCCGGCAGGAGAGCGGGGTCGGAAAGCGCCGCGCTGAGTCCCGGTCCGACCGCGGTCTCGCCGCGCGGCGCGTAGAAGGCGGCGACGACCGCGAGGAAGCCGAGGACGCCGAACAGGAGCGCGTCGACGTGGCGCCGACCGATCCGCGCGGCGCGTCGGCCGTGAGTGCGAGCGACCGCCGTCCACTCCGCGCCGCGGTCGGCGGCGCGGAACAGCCGGTGGTCGAGCAGGAGGACGGCCCCGCCGACCCAGCACAGCACGTACAGCAGGGCGTTCGCCTTGACGGTGAACCCCAGTGCGGTGAAGCCGACGCCCGCGTAGAAGTACCGGCGGCGGCCGGTGTCGGCCGTCCGGGCGAACAGGGCGAAGGCGGTGACCATGAACGCCGCGACCAGCGGGTCGCCGCGCACGAACCGCGAGTAGTAGAGGACGACGGCGACGACCGCTCGCATCGCGAAGTCGGTCGGTCCGAGGACGCCGAAGACGACCTCGTTGACGTGCTGGAGGAACGGCCCGTGGATTATCGGGCGGTACCTGAAGTTCCCGCTCGCGGCGTAGTCGAGGACCCAGTAGGCGACGCGACCCTCGTCGAAGTGGGCGGTCCGGGCGCCCAGCCGGTAGAACCGCGCCGCGAACGCGGCGACGACGACCGCGACGACGGCGAGCGTGACGCCGTCGACCCCCCAGCGCTCGCGCAGTCGCGTCGCCGCGGCGCGCAGTCGGTCTCCCCCGTCGGTGGCTGTCATTACCGTGACTCACATTCGGCGGGGAAAGAGCGGTACCGGTCGGAAAAGTAACCGTTTGAGCCACCGAAAGCGATCCGGTTCCGCGGCGCTCGGGGAGTGCCGCGGCGCGTCGCGGGGCTCGCCGATGTTCGAGTCGGGGCCGGTTCGGTAGTTCTTTTAGGCGCGCTGGCTTCGCCTCGCGTATGGTACGGCTCGGTCTGGTGGTCGCCCAGTTCGACAAGGAGGGCTCGGTCATCGACGGGATGGAGGCCGCGGCGCGCGAGGCCGCCAGCGAGCGCGACGCCGAGATCGTCGCGACCGTCGAGGTGCCCGGCTCCTACGACACGCCGCTGGCCGCCGACCGACTGGCCCGCCGCGACGATATCGACGCCGTGGCCGTCCTCGGCGCCATCGTCGAAGGCGACACCGACCACGACGAGGTCATCGCCGACGCCGCCGCCCAGGGGCTCACCGACGTGAGCTTAGAGCGGGACACCCCGGTCGCGTTCGGGGTCATCGGCCCCGGCATGAGCGCGGCCGAGGCGAAGGCCCGGACCGACTACGGTGCGACCGTCGTCGACAGCGCCGTCGACCTCGTCGAAGCACTGCCCTGACACCACATCGCGGACGACTACATACACAACCATGGACTTCGCAGCACGCGTCGACAGGATCGAACCGAGCGCGACCGTCGCGATCAGCAACAAGGCCTCCGAACTGGAGGCCGAGGGCGTCGATGTCGTCGACCTCTCGGTCGGCGACATCGTCGACTTCGACACCCCCGAGAACGTCAAGGAGGCCGCCACCGAGGCCATGGACGCCGGCCACACCGGCTACACCCCCTCCAACGGCATCCCCGCACTCAAAGACGCCATCGTCGACAAACTCCACGGCGACGGCCTCTCCCAGTACGGCACCGAAAATATCGTCGTCACGCCGGGCGGCAAGCAGGGCCTGTTCGAGGTCTTCCAGACGCTCATCGACGACGGCGACGAGGTCGCGCTGGTCGACCCCGCGTGGGTCTCCTACGAGGCGATGGTGAAGCTCTCGGACGGCTCGCTCAACCGCGTCGACACCGCCCAGTACGACTTCCAGCTCGAACCCGCGCTCGACGACCTCGCCGAGGCCGTCTCCGACGACACGGAGATCCTCGTCGTCAACTCGCCGGGCAACCCCCACGGCGCCGTCTACTCCGACGAGGCGCTGGAGGGCGTCCGCGACATCGCCGTCGAGCACGACGTGACCGTGATCTCCGACGAGATCTACAAGGAGATCACCTACGACGGCGTCGAGGCCACCAGCATCGGCACGCTGGAGGGGATGGAAGACCGCACCATCACGCTCAACGGCTTCTCGAAGGCCTACGCGATGACGGGCTGGCGGCTGGGCTACTACGCCGCGCCCGAGTCGGTCGTCGACCAGGCCGGCAAGATCCACGGTCACTCGGTGACCTGCGCCGTCAACTTCGTCCAGCACGCCGGCGTCGAGGCGCTGGAGAACACCGACGAGGCCGTCGAGGAGATGCGTTCGGCCTTCGAGGACCGCCGGGACATGCTCGTCGACCTGTTCGCCGAGCACGGCAAGGACGTGCCCACGCCCGACGGCGCGTTCTACCTCATGCTGCCCGTCGCCGACGACGACGTGGCCTGGGCCGAGGAGGCCATCGAGACCGCCCACGTCGCCACCGTCCCGGGCAGCGCGTTCGGCACGCCCGGCTGGGTCCGCCTGGCCTACGCCAACAGCGAGGACCGCCTCCGCGAGGGCGTCGAACGCCTCGCCGAACACGACCTGCTGTAGAGCCGGTCCGCCCGATTCGACGCTGTTTTTCGATTTTCGCCCGCGGAGACGGGTCCGTCTCGACGCGAGGGTCGTGGCGCGACGGACGGCCGGCGCTGGCCGAGCCGTAGTCGCGGGCGAAGTTCCGAAATTCGGCGGCGGTCTCGGTCAAACGAGACCCACGTTGGTGTGTCGCTTGTAGACGTAGTAGCCGAAGTACGGGATCGCGAAGACCACCGTGATCCCGGTGAACAGGGCGCCGAGGAAGTGGTTGACGGGGTTGGGACGCCAGTCGCTGTTGAGACGGACGTAGGTGGCGTCCTTGTAGAGTCCGATGGCGAACAGCGGAACGCCCGCGAACCCGACGAACATGAGCCCGGGACCGATGACGCTCCCGGCGACGCCGAGAACGCCGATCCCGACGCCGATGAGCGCGAGGTACCACCAGGCCTCGGAGCCGACCCAGTCGACGACGTACTGGTGGCGCTTGTAGAGGTAGTGCCAGACGACGAGCCCGCTGAGGAAGAACCCGCCGAGCGCGTACAGCCCCTGGCTGGGTTCCCACTCGAGGTCCTGCGATGCGACCTTCCTGGCGTCGAAGTAGAGGAACAGCGGGACCGTGATCGCCGACGCGAGCCCGAACAGTAGCGCGAGTAGCCACATCGTGGCGACGCCACCGATCAGCGCGGCGACCCCGCCCCCGGCACCCGTCGCTCCCCCTGTGCCGGCCGCCCCCGCCGTCGACCCGCCGCTGAACCCGAACACGAACAGCAGGCTGGCCCCCAGTGCGAACAACCCGCCCAGTACCACCGGAACGAACATGAACGCTTCCAACCCCCGATACGACCGCGACGGCACGTCTTCCACCGTGACCCGTTGCATACCCTCCCGAGGCACACCGCTGTGGATTAAAGTTTATGAAATTACACGACCCGGCGACACTCGGCGCCGACGCGCCGGTCGACGGCGGCGATACGACGACTACCCGCGTTCGTCGAGTATCCGGTCGACGATCTGGCCGGAGGAGAGCAGCCCCTCGTAGTCGGGCTGGTGGGCGGTGGCACGGCGGACCTCGCAGTCGATGCCGCGGTCGGCCAGCGCCGCGCGAATGGCCTCGGCGTCGTGGTGCTGGTCGTAGCCCAGGGCGATCACGGCCGGGTCGAGTTCCTCGATGGGCGCGAAGATGTCCTCGGGGTGTCCCAGTCGCGCCTCGTCGACTGGGTCGAGACCGGCGACCATCTCCCGGCGCTGGGGGCCGGGGACGACGGGCGATTCCTTGTGGGTCACGTTCGTCGAGCGGGCGACGATGACGACCAGCCGGTCGCCCATCGCCTTCGCGTCCCGGAGGTAGTGGAGGTGGCCGGGGTGGAGGATGTCGAAGGTGCCCTGCGCGACGACGACGGCGTCCGAACCGGGAGTCGCACCCGACCGGTCGCCGGTCATCGCTCGCCCCACTCCTCGTCGGGTTCCGAGCGGAAGTCCGTCGGATCGGACCCGTATCCGCTCTCCTCGGCGAGTTCGGCGTCGATGTCCTCCTGGGAGAAGTCGAAGAACTCGTCTTCGGGCATCTCGATGTCGAGCACCGGCAGGTCCACCGGGTTCCCTTCGCGGTCGAACGCCTGCCAGTCCGTCTTGTTGTAGGGCGCGCCGACGATGATGTGGACCTTCCCCTTGCCGAACGTCTGGAGGTCGGCGTCGCTCGGGCGGAGCACGCCGTTGGGGTGAGAGTGGATCGACCCCGCCGCCCGCGAGCTGTTGGGGATCATGCTGGAGTCGACGGTCGCGCTAACCGGATTCGACTCCGTCCCCGGGATCACGAGAATGTCGGTGAGGACGGTGCCCTCGTAGTCCAGATCGAACTTCCGGGCATCCTCGCCGCGCAAAAATCCCATGTACTCGTCGGGGTGGGCGTCCTCCGAGGCCTCCAGCGCGAACTCCAGGGCGGCCTCGGCGATGCCGACCACCTCGCCCGAGCGGAAGATTCCCATACCCGAGTCTGGGGTAGCCCGCGTAACAAGGCTTTCCAAACCATCTTTTTCGCGGAGGGGTGGGCAAACCGCGCCCACCCCTCCGTCAAAAACATGGGTGAAAACACCGTCAGAGCAAGCTCTGACGAGCCTTCGTTCACTTCGTCTTCGCGCGGCGCGGCCGCGCGAACGGTCCGAGGGACCGCCGGTCCCTCGCTACTCACGAAGAAGGCCGCTTCCGCGGGGCTTCGCACCGCTCCAGCGGAAGAGCCGGCGCCTGCGGCGCCGGATGCTCAGTACAGGAGAACTACGTAGCAACCGGTGCTGCAAGAGAGGTCAATGATGATTGTTCAGCAACAATATTTAAATAAATCTGATGGTTGATTACCATGCATGGGGGTTCAGCGACGATCAGTTCTCCGTCTTGGAATCTGTCTTGCGGGTTTGGGATGTGCTGGATGCTCAAATCGTGATGCCTGTAATGCAGAAATCGCTTGTTTTTCATTCGAGCATGACGGCTATGATGATAATCCAGATATACTAACGATTGAGCATACTGGTGGGGATAATCTCCCTGCAAACGAAGTGTATATCACAAATGTAGCTGTTGATTACCGAGAAGATCAGATTGAGACGGTTGGGTGGCACGAATATGATGACGAATCTGATCAGGACGATGGTATCGCCGGGAAATCGGTTCAAGTTCCGATAGCGTTTCCTGACGTTGTGAAGGTACTCTGGCGTCACAACGATGATGAGAGGGTGATCGGTGAAACGCGAGCGTTCCGGTAACTGATTTTAGGCTGAACGGTACGCACGCTCTACTGAGCAGATGATTCGTTCCCAGTGAACCTGAAATCAACCTCCTCGTGACCTGTTTCGTGACGTTCTATACTGCAGGTCCCGCTCTTTCACTCCTGTTTTCGACCGGGGGTGTCCTCGACGCGCGAAGCGCACCTGCAGGTACCCCCGAGGAGAAAAGAGGGCACCGATGTGTTTCCGAAGGTTAAACTGCCGGCGGGGCGGTATCGAGTACAAATGGCTCCTGTATCTGACGCCGGAGATTCCGGCGTCGCCGTCCCCGACGGTGGGACGACCGTCTACGACCTCGGTTCGAACTGCGACTTCGAGTACGTTTCCGAGGGCGACCTGTACCTCGCCGAAGTCAACGGCGTCGTCGAGTACGGCGTGTTCGTCGACCTCTCGAACGACGTGTCCGGCCTCGTCCACGCCTCGAACCTTCTGGGCACCTACGAGGTCGGCGACGAACTCGTCGTCGAACTCGAGGAAGTGCGGGAGAACGGCGACCTGGCCTTCGACGAGGTCGACCTGCCCGACTACGAGGTCGAGGAGATAGCCCGCGACAGCCACGCCGTCGCCGACCTGGGCGATGTCGTCGGCGAGTCGGTCACGCTGGAGGGCGTAGTCGTCCAGATCAAACAGACCGGCGGCCCGACCGTCTTCCAGGTCCGCGACGCGACCGGGATCGCCCCCTGTACGGCCTTCGAGGAGGCGGGCGTCCGCGCCTACGAGGACGTCGAACTCGACGACGTGGTCCGCGTCGACGGCTACGTCGAGACCCGCGAGGGCGCCGTCCAGGTCGAGATCGACGACCTCACCGTGCTCGACGGCGACGACGCCGAGAGCGTCCGCACCGAGCAGGCCGACGACCTCGACGAACTGGCCGAGCCCCACGACCCCGAGCCGCTCGTCGAGTGGGACGCCTTCGAGAAACTGCGCGACGACCTGCGAGCCGTCGCCGAGCGGCTTCGCCGTGAAATTCTGGAGGGGCGACCCATCCGGATGCGCCACCACGCCGACGGCGACGGCATCTGCGCGAGCGTCCCGATGCAGGTCGCCATGGAGCGGTTCATCGAGGACACCTACGAGGACCCCGACGCCGCCCAGCACCTCCTCAAGCGCCTGCCGAGCAAGGCGCCCTACTACGAGATGGAGGACGTGACCCGCGACCTGAACTTCGCGCTCGAGGACCGCAAGCGCCACGGTCAGCGCCTCCCGCTCCTGTTGATGCTCGACAACGGGTCGACCGAGGAGGACACTCCCGCCTACCGCAACCTCGCCCACTACGACGTGCCCATCGTCGTCGTCGACCACCACCATCCCGACCCCGACGCCGTCGAGGAACTGCTCGACGAGCACGTCAACCCCTACCTCCACGACGAGGACTACCGCATCACGACGGGGATGATGTGCGTCGAACTCGCGCGGATGATCGACCCCGGCATCACCGAGGAACTCCGGCACGTCCCCGCCGTCGCCGGCCTCTCGGATCGGTCGGAGGCGGCGGCGATGGACGACTACCTCGCGCTCGCCCGCGAGGAGGGGTACGACGAGGCCGAGCTCCGCGACGTGGGCGAGGCGCTCGACTACGCCACCTTCTGGCTGAAGTACGACGACGGCGGCCAGCTCGTCACCGACGCGCTCAACGTCGACTGCGACGACGAGGAGCGCCACCGCGAGCTCGTCTCGTTCCTCGCGACCCGGGCCGAGCGCGACGTGGAACGGCAGCTCGACGCCGCGATGCCCCACGTCGACCACGAGCGCCTCGACAACGACGCCCACCTCTACCGGCTCGACGTGGAGAACCACGCTCACCGGTTCACCTACCCCGCCCCCGGAAAGACCACGGGCAAGGTCCACGACTCCAAGGTCGCCGAGACCGGCGATCCCGTCATCACCATCGGCTACGGCCCCGACTTCGCCGTCCTCCGCTCGGACGGCGTCCGCCTCGACATCCCGAACATGGTCGAGGAGCTGAAAGACGAGGTGGACGGCGGCGGCGTCAGCGGCGGCGGCCACCTCGTCGTCGGTTCGATCAAGTTCGTCCGCGGCATGCGCGAGACCGTCATCGACGCCCTCGTCGAGAAGATGGCCGACGCCGAGATCGACGAGGAACTCGGCAGCTCCGCCGCCTTCGCCGAGGACTGACCGCGGAGCCGGCCCTCTTCATCCGCCCACCCCGACGTTCTCGCCGAAGTCGATCCGCCGAGCGACGAGTATCGCCAGCACCAGACAGCCGGCGACCCCCGCGACGATCCCGACCGGGAGCGACCGGCCCGCCCCGCCGCCCCAGTCGGCCTCGAACGCACCTCGATAGTACTCGCCGACGGCTTCTCCCTCCAGCGAGAGCACGACCTCGCGATTTTGCTCGATGGACTCGCCGTTCCAGTTGAGACTGCCCACGAGCACCCGGTCGCCGTCGATCACGACGCCCTTGGCGTGGATCTTCTCGAAGTCGCCCTCAGGCTCGGCGAGCTTCGCTTCGAGGGACAGGCCCTCCCGTTCGGCCACCTCGCGGAGGTGTTCGACGAGCCGTCGGTTCTCTTCCTCGACGTACCACGCGCCGCTCAGCAGGACGCGCACGTCGACGCCGCGGCGGGCGGCCCGGACGGTGGCGCGGAGGAAGCGCTGATCGGGCCCGTCGATACTCATCTGGAGCACGTCGATGGAGTCGTCGGCGCCGTCGAGCGCGGCGGTGACCGCCCGGCCCGCGTTGTCCGGCGCGACGAGCAGGCGGGTTCGGTTCACGGCGACCGTCTCGGGCGACCGACGACTTGGGTAGGAGCCGTTCGCGACGCCCGCCCGCTCGAACGAGCGCCCGAGCCGGACCTGCGACCACGGGCGTGCGCCGCGCCACTCGGCGTCGGCGCGGAAGGTTTCGGCGAGTCCGTCGACGATTCTCGGTTGGGAGACGACGGCGCCCCACCCGCGGCTGGCGTGGCCGCCGGTTCCCGAGGGCTTCCAGTTCTCGGTCAGTACGACCGCGCGGTCGTCCGCGACGGCGTACTTCGGGTGATGGAAGGCGTATCGCCCGTGCGGACCGCCGAGTAGCTTCACGGTGACACCCGCGTCGACGAGCGAGTCGAGCAGTCGCGCTTGCCGTCGAGTGATCCCGTCGACGGGCTCACCGTCGAGCAGGACGCGCACGTCGGCGCCGCGGCGTTCCGCGCGTTCGAGCGCCCGTGCGACCCGGTCGGAGGTGAACGTGTAGCCCGCCAGCAGGATCCGACGGTCGGCGCCGCGCAGCACGTCCAGCGGGACGCTCGGCGCGTCGGGGAGCGTGAACGCACGCGCTTCGCCGCCGGTCGCCGCGACTATCGGTCGATCCGTGCGGCCGAGCGGTCGCCACGTGACCGCACCGCGGTCGTCGAAGCGACCGATCTTCCCCTCCGGGGCCTCGCGGTAGCGGGCGCGGGCGACCGTGGTGTTTCCACGGCGGAGACGGAGCCGTTCCCCGCCGTTGGCGAGCGCGACGCTCCCGTTGGCGGCGACGACTGGGACGCGAGTGAGGTTCCGGACCGCCCCCGGCGCCGTCGTGACCGCGACGCGACCGCCGACCGTGCGGTTCGGCAGGACGAGCGCGCCGTCGCCGTCGGAGAGGCGGTAGTCGCCGAGGTCGGTCCCGTTCGGCGCGTCGAGGACGACGAACTCGCCGCGGTCGCCGTCGGCGACCGGGTTCGGATAGACGGCCCCGATTCCGGGTCGGGACGGCTGGAGCGCGTCCGTCACGCCCAACGAGTCAGCGGGGTCGTCGACGGCACCGACCGCCGGACCGACGGCTCCCGCGACCAGCAGACAGACAACCGCGAGCCGCGCTACCCTGGACACGCGAGTGGGTGGTCGCCCTCTCCGATATAAAGGTCCGGACTAACCGGCTGGAGGGTTCGGAACGGGTGAGGACCGAAAACAGAGCGAAAACGAAATCCGAGATTCAGACGGCCTTCTCGGCTTCGGACTGCACCAGATACGCGCGGTCGTCGGTGTAGCCTTCGAGCACGTCGAGCGCGCGCTCGGTGCCGATCTGGTTGAGCGCCCAGGCGGCGCTAGCTCGCACTTCGTTGGCCTCGTCGTCGTCGAGCACGTCCGCGAGCGGTTCGATGGCGCGGGTGTCGCCGAGCAGGCCGAGCGAACGCGCGGCCGCGCTCCGGATCTCGTAGTTGTCGGCGTCGAGCCGCTGGGCGACCGGCTGGACCGACTCCTCGCTGCCGATCTCGCCGAGCGCGCGCAGGGTGACCTTCTGGAGGGCGGCGTCGCCGTCGCCGTCGATGAAGTCGTGGAGCGTCTCGGTGGCGTCGTCGTCGGCGATCTTCCCGAGGATCTGGACGGGCCGCTTGTTGCGCTTCTGGGCGCGCTGGTGGACGGCGTCGTAGGCCTCCTCGGGGCCCATCCGCCAGAGCGTGTCGAGGACGTTCTCCTCCATGAAGTCCGAATCGAACGTCTCCAGCGCCTTCACGATGGGTTCGACCTCGCCGAGTTCCTCGTAGACCTTCACCGCGTTCCACTCGGCGGGGAAGTCCTTGCGGTTCTCCGATTCGAGCACGTCGTAGAACCCCTCGGCGTCGAGCTGCTGGCGAACGGTCAGGTCGTCCCACTCCTCGGCGGCCTCCAGGTCGTCCTGCAGGGTCTCGGCGGCCTCCAGCAGCGCCGCGATGGTCTCCTCGTCCTCGTCGGGGTCGAGGGCGCTGCCCTCGATCACCTGCGCGACCTGGTCGACGGCGTCGGCCAGGTCCTCGCTGTCCCCGCTCTCGGCCGAGATGGCGGTGTCGATCTCCGACTCGACGGTCTTCAGGTACGAGTCGACGGCCGCGACCACGTCGGGCCGACCGTCCTCGGTCCAGCGGGTGTCGGTGATCGTCGACTGGGCCTCCTCGAGGACGGCGACCACGTCGTCGGCGTAGGGACCGCGCTGGTCCGCCAGCTGGTCGCGCAGGTCGGCGATGCGGTCTTCGAGTTCCGCCGCCGGGTCCTCGGCGTCCTCGTCGTCTTCGTCGGGCTCGGGCAGGTCCGCCGCGTCGAGGTCGGACTCGATCTCGTTAAGGTCCTCCTCGACCTCGTCGAGGTCGGCCTCGGTCTCGGCGGCTTCGAGGGCCTCCTCGGCGTCGTCGAGGCGCTGGTCGAGCGTGTCGGCCGACAGCGCCGTCTCTTCGGCCTCGCCCGCGTCGGCTTCCTCGTTCGCGGCCTCCTCGTCGGCCGCTTCGTCGTCCCCGTTGCTCATACCCCGAAATGCGACTGTTCGGGCCAAAGGCGTTTCCCTTCGCGGTTCCCCGACCGACGGGAGCGTGTCGGTCGACCCGTGCCGGCGGCCGACGACCGAGCCAGCCCGACAGAAGGCCTTTATCCTCGTGCCGACCAGCCGAACGCGATGCCCTCCGAAGAGCCCCCCGCCGAGCGGTCCGAGCGCCGAACGACCGACCGGCGCCGCCTGCTGGCAGCGCTGTCCGGCGGCGCCGCAGCCGCCCTGTCCGGCTGTTCCGGCGTGTTCGGCGACACCGCGGAGTCGGACGCGCCCACGGAGTCGGGGACCGCGACCGCTACCGCCGACGCCGCGACCCCGACCGAGACCGACCCGTCGCCGCCGACGCCCACCGCCGAATCGGCGGACGCGTCCGTGCCCGAACTGAACGGTCCCTGGCCGACCGTCGGCGCCGACGCGGGGAACACGGGGACCGTCGACGCGGCCGGACCGCGCGGGGAGCCGTCGGTCCGCTGGCGGAGCTACGTCGCTCTCGAAACGGAGATGATCGCCGAGAGCGGGCCGGACGGGCCGGTCGCGACGCGGACCGACGGGACCATCTTCGCCTACGACGCCGACGGGGCGCTGCGGTGGCGTCGCGAACGCGACGACGGCATCCGGGCCGCACCCGTCGTCGCGTCCGACGGGGCCGTCGTCGTCGGGACGACCGAAGGAACCGTGGTCGCCTACGACGCCGACGGGAGCGAACGCTGGACTCGGGAGACGGAGGAGTGGCTGGTCGCCTCCCACGCCAACGACGCGACGCCGTTCCGGATCGCGGACGGGGTCGTCCTCGTCGCGCATCCCCGCGGGACCGCATACGCGTTCGACCTCGCCAGCGGGGACGAACGGTGGTGGGAACCCATCCCACCGGAGGCCCATCGCCCGGCGGTCGCCGGCGACCGGGTGTTTCTCACCGGGCAGCGGTCGGTCGACGACGAGAGCCGTGTGCTCGCGCTGTCGCTCGCGGACGGCACCGAGCGATGGAACGTCGCCGCCGACGGCACCGTCAACATCGGGCTCGGCCTCGGAGACGGCGTCGTCTACAGCGCCGACATCGACGGGCTCGTGACCGCCCACGACATCGACGACGGGAGCGAGCGCTGGCGGGTCCGCCTGCCCGACGAGCCCTGGATCAGCACGATCCCCGTCGAGTTCGCCGGGCGCGTGTGGGTCGGGACCCTCTCCGACGGACTCTTCGCGCTGACCGAGGACGGCGTCGAGACCACCGTCGGGGTCGCCGGGCCGACCTCCCCGGCGGTCGCCGGCGACCGGATCTACGTCGGGAGCGACGAGTCGGGAACCTCGTCGGCTGAGCGGACCGGATCCGTCGTCGCCCTCGACGCCGACGGCGACGAGGTCTGGCGGACGGCGACGCGCGGGCACCCGCAGTCGCGAGTCACCGTCCGTGACGGACGCGTCGCGACCGCGACCGACGCCGGCGCCGTCGAACGGCTGGCCGCGAGCGACGGTCGACGGTCCTGGCGGACGTTCGAACGCCCCGACCGCCTCCCCTCGCCGGCGGTCGGACCGACGACGGCCTACTGCGGGAACCGTCGGACCGCCGTGCGGGGCTACCGCGTGAGCGACGGCGTCAGCCACCTCTGGAGCGTCGGCACGGCCGGTCCGGCGCCGGCCACCCCGGCGGTCGTCGGCGAGACCGTCGTCACCGGGGACAGCGGCGGCGAACTCGCACGCACGCCGCTCCTCGATTTCGCGGACGAACCGCGGGGTCGACTGACCGAGACCGCGACGCCGGACCCCGATGCCTCGCCGACGCCCCACGTCGACGCGCCCGCACCGGAGCCGCGGTGGCGAACGACGGTCGACGGCCCGGTCAGCGACGTCGGGTACGGCCCGGAGGGCGTCGTCTGCGGGAGCGGGTCGGCCGTCGTCGCGCTCGCGCTCGACGGGGACTCCCGCTGGGAGACGGACATCGGCGCCCCCGTCCGCGGCGCTCCGGCCGTCGCCGACGGGACGGTCTACGTCGCGTCCGCGGACGGGACGGTCGCGGCGCTGTCGGCCGACGACGGAACCGAACGCTGGCGGCGGTCGGTCGGCGACGCGGCGACCGCGCCCGCCGTCGGGTCGGCCGACGGGCGGGACGTGCTCGTCGCGGGAACCGACAGCGGGGTCGTCTCGCTGTCGACCGCCGACGGGAGCGAGCGCTGGCGGACCGGCCAGGAACGGATCCGCGGGACGCCAGCCGTCACCGACTCGGCCGGGTCGGCCGGTCCGCTGGCCGTCGCCGGCGGCGACGACGGGCTCGTCCGCGGGCTCGCGCTGTCCGACGGGAGCGAGCGATGGACGACCGAGACCGGCGGGGCCGTCCACGGGTCGCCCGCGGTCGCGGACGGGATCGCCCACGTCGGGAGTCGGGACAGCACCCTCTACGCGATGGCCGTCGGCGACGGGACTGTCCGCTGGGAACTGGAGCTCCCGGACTGGGTCGACGGGTCGCCCGCGGTCGCGCACGGGGCCGTGTTCGTGGTCGACCAGTCGGGGACGCTCTCGGCGGTCGTCGGCGACCGGTGACGCCTACGCTCGCTCGAACTCCCCGGTCAACTCGGAGAGGCGTTCGACGCGCTCGTCGGGGTCGGGGTGGGTCTCCATCATCCGCACGACCCGCGATTTCGCGTCGGCCGGGACGATAAAGAGGGCGTTCAGCTCGGCGTGGTCGCGCAGGTCCCGCTCGGGCGTCGCGGCCATCTCCGCGGTGATCGTCTCGATGGCGGCGGCCATCGCCGCGGGCTTGCCGGTGATGACGGCGGCGCCGCGGTCGGCGGCGTACTCGCGCTGTCGGGAGATCGCTCGCGAGACGAGGTAGCCGCCGATCCAGGCGACCATCGAGACGGCGACGAAGGCGAGGAACCACGGCATCCCGCCGTCGCCGCCGCCCGCGCCGTCACCGCCGCCGTCGCCGAACCACCAGAAGTTCCGCACGACCATCGCCGCGACGGTCACGAGGGCGGTTACGACCGACATTATCAGCGCGTCGCGGTGTTTGACGTGGGCGATCTCGTGGGCCAGCACCGCGTCGAGTTCGTCGCCCTGCAGCGTGTCGAGCAGGCCCTCGGTGACCGCGACGACGGCGTCGTCGCGACCCTTCGCGGTCGCGAAGGCGTTGGGCTGGGTCTGGGGCGAGACCGCCACGTCCGGCTTCGGGACGCCGGCCTGGCTGGCGAGCCGGTTCACGCGCGCGTGCAGGTCGGGGTACTCGGCTCGCGAGACTCGGTCGGCGCCGAGCGCCCTGAGCGCGGCGTCCGGCGCGTACTTGTACTGGAGGGCGACGAGCACGCCCGCGACGCCGACGACGAGGAGCAGGCCGGTGCTCCCGAAGGCGTCTGTCGCCCACCACGCGGCGACGCCGACGAACGCGGCGTAGAGGACGGCCATCCCGGCCATCGCCGCGAGCATGCGAACCCGGAGGGACCAGTCGGGCTTGGGCTGCATGTCCGGCCGTAAGATTCGCATCTTCAAAGACGTTTCTCCGCGCCGGGCCAGGGCGACGCCTCGCTCGATATCGAGCCCTCTATTTGCCCGGAGTTCCGAGACCGAGATATGGACAGACGGGCGTTCCTCGGGAGTCTGGGCGGCGTCGCCGTCGCGGTCGGGCTGGCCGGCTGCGGGCAGACCAGCGGCGACACCGGGAACTACGACGTGGGGATGACCACGCGGAAGTTCGACCCGGCGTCGGTCGAGGTGCCGCCGGGGACGACCGTCCGCTGGAAGAACACCAGCTCGCACGCCCACACAGTCACCGCCTACGAGGACAGCATCCCCGACGAGGCCGAGTTCTGGGCGACCGGCGACTTCGACTCCCAGGCCAGCGCCGAGGACGGCTGGCTCGGCGGCAACGAGGGCGGGATCTACGAGGGCGAGACCTACGAGCACACCTTCGAGACGGTCGGCACGCACGCCTACTTCTGCATCCCCCACGAGGCCAGCGGCATGGTCGGGAACGTCGTCGTCAGCGAGGACGCCACCGCCGCCGGGACGGACGCGGCGACCGACGCGTAGCTGACGGGCTCGGTCGGCGAAAGAAAGCGAGCGTCGGGCGCGAAACGCCTCAGTCGGCGGATTCGTCGACGGCGACTTCCTCTTCGTCGACGTCGACGGAGGTCTCCTCTTCGGCGGCGACTTCCTCGGGGCGGGCCTCGAGGGTCAACTTCTGGATCTCCACGCGGCGCAGCGGGTAGATCGTCTTGGCCTCGTTGTAGATGGCCGAGGAGAGGCGGCCCTCGACGATGCTGTCGACGAGTTCCGCGTAGGTGCGCTCGCGGGCGTTCTCCTCGACGAGGTCGATCATCTGGCGGCGGATGGCCTTCTCCTGGCTCTCGTCGGCGCTCTTGGTGGTGAGCGCGACGGGCTGGATCTGGACGCGGTAGTCGTCCTCGGTGAGGACGGTGATGTAGGCCTCGATCTTCGAGGAGCCGCGGCGGACGAGCGAGCGCAGGTAGTCCCGCGTCAGCTCGTGTTTGATGAACTCGGTGTACGCCGAGTCCGACGCGACCTCGTTGACCTTGAAGGTTAGCTTGGTGTTGTTCTCGCTGGCCTCGTTGCGCAGGTCGCCCAGCGTGGTCTCGATGGTGCGGCCGAGCACCTTGTCCGGTTCGTCCGCGACGGTCTCACCCAGCTCCTCCCGGTCGAACTGCTCGGGCGCTATCAGGGTGTACCACCGCTTCTCTTGCTTCTGCCGTGAAACTGATCGTTCGCTCATGTGTTGGTGTCTGTGTCCGGTGTGTCGTTCGTCGGCTCTGTGCCGTCCGCTGTCCGCGCAGCGTCGTCCGCTGCGTCTCCCGAGTCGCCGTCCCTGCCGAGTCGGTCCGCGACCCGGCAGTTGACGACGTAGTCGTCGACCGTCGACCGCAGGCCGGTCGTCCCCTCGCGGGCGACCGTCGTCACGACCGCCTCGCCATCGGTCCGCGTCTCCATCTCCGCGGTGTTGTCGGGGGCGAGCGCGGCCGCGACGCGTTCCGCGGCGTCGTCGCCGTGGGTCGTCGTGATCGTCGCCCGTCTCATAGCGCCTCCCTGAACGCGGTGATGAACGCGCCCGTCTCCACGTCGAAGCGGGCGCGGCCGGTCGTCCCGGTCGCCGCCGCGGTCCCGTCGACGCCCTCGGCGGCCGTCGACAGGACCGTTTCGAGATCCCGGTCGTCGGCGACCGCGGCCGCCGCGCCGTCGGTGACCGCGAGGGTCACCGGCTCGGGCGAGCGGTAGGCGTGGACGAGCCGCGCCAGCGTGGCGACCGGCGCGGCGTCCGTCTCCGCGCGTGCGACGAACAGCCCGTCGTATCGGCCGGTCGTCGCGTCGGCGACCGCGCCGTGGGCGCGTCGGGCATGCGAGCGCCACGCGTCGAGCGCGGCCTCGTTCACGTCGTGCCCGAGCGCGAGCGCGACGCCGGTCCCGGGCCGCTCCCGGGCGACGGCGTCGAGCACGTCGGCGTAGCCGCCGACCGTCTCGAACGGGGCGACGGCGTCGAGCACGTCGGCGTAGCCGCCGACCGTCTCGAACGGGCCGCCGACGAACGGGCGCAGCGCCCGCTCGACGGCGTGACCGCCGCGCGGCGGGATCGAGTCGTCGCCGACGGTCCGCAGCGCGACCAGCGAGGCCACGCGGCGATTGGCCGTCTCGTCGAGGGCCGTCGCGTCGACGACGGGACCGGAGCCGTCGGCCGATTCCTCGGCGTCGAGCCCCGCTCCGTCGAGCGCCGCGGCGACCGCCTCGGGGTCGCCCGAGAACGGCGCGTGGACGAGCGTCGAGTGGGCGAGCCCGTCGACCAGATCGGTCGTCGGGACGGCCACGCCGGGTCGGCGTTCGATGCCCGCGGTCTCGGCGGCCTCGGCGACCGACCCGCCGAGCGCGCGGCCGTCGGCGACGCAGCCGGCGAGCGCGAGCGCCAGATCGGGGTCGGCGTCGAGTTCGCGCGCGACCGCGAAGGCCGTCTCGCTGGCGGGCTCCGCACCGGCGGCGATCGAGCAGTCGGCGACGGGGTCGCTCCGCCCGACGGCGACGGTCAGGTCCGCGTCGGTCGACCGCTCGGCGTCGGCGGGGAGGCCGGCGACCGAGACCTGGAACGGTCGGTCGCGGTCGGCCAGCGCCCGCGCGAGGACGCCGCTGGCGGCCAGCGCGTCACCGGTCGCGGCGCCGACGAGGCGGACGAAGCCGGCCTCGCGGAGCCGGTCGGCGATCTCGCCGGCGGCGGGGGCGTCCTCGGAGCGGGCGGTGGCTGACATCTATTCGAGGAGTTCGGCGACTTCGTCGTAGCTGTAGGCGAAGTCCTCGTCGAGTTCGTCGCCGCGGTAGTAGTCGACGAGGCGGCGGATCTTCGCCTCCGTGTTCTGGAGCGCGCGCTTGTTCTGGTGGTCGGTCGGGTTCTCGTCCATGTGCTCGTGCAGGCGGACGGCCCGCTCGAAGAGGTTGCGCAGGTCCTCGGGCAGCTCGGGGTCGGCGTCGTTCTCCTCTAAGATCTCGGTGATCTTCTTGCCGGTCGCCAGCGAGACGTCCGGGACGGGGGTCCCGTTGACGCCCTCGTCGCGCAACTTGAGGCCGATCTGGCTCGGGCTGTGGCCCTGGTCGGCCAGCTCGACGACGCGCTCCTCGATCGCCGATTCGTCTACGTCACTCCACTCCGGGGGTTCGTCTGCCGCCGGCTTGTCCGAACTGGACGAGCCGCGACGGCGGGTGTGCATTCGTGCCATTGTTAGATTGGAACGCGACTGACCGCTGGTCGGCGGGCGGCGACCGGGCGTCGACCCCGGTCCCGGCCCGCACGGTGCGTGTGTGCGCCGCGCGCTCCGCGAAGAAGCGGCGATCGGCGCGAACACGGCCGCAATCCCGAGCCCCGAAAGCGCGAGGCGAGTCAGATTTGCGGTCGTGCGTTCCCACCGGAGAGTCCCGCTTGCGACACTAAACGGTTACTATCGACCGCGCCGGCCGTCGCGACCGTCACGGACCGGCCCGCCGCAGGGTCCTCGACGCTCGCGCCCCCAACCCGAAACGGCCGCCGGGCCCGAACGTACGAGAAAATGTCAACTTTGGTAATATTGAATTTTCATTTTTGATACCGAGGTCCGCGCGCTTATTGAGGACGGAGTGGAACGGTGGGCAGATGCCGACGAGTCACGACGGTCGAGGAGTGAGCAGCGTACTGGGGATCGTGTTGCTGTTCGCCGTCGTCCTCGGGGGGACCGCGGTCGTCGTCACGGTCGGGGCGACGGCGCTGGACGACACGCGCCAGCAACTGGACACGGGTCGCGCGGAGAAGACCCTGACGCAGTTCGACTCCCGGAGCGCGATGGTCGCGCTCGGCGGGACGAGCCGCCAGGGCGTCGATCTGTCGGCCGTCCCCGGCGCCGCCTACGGGGTCGACGACTCGGCGGGCTGGATGAACGTCACTATCTACAACCAGACCGCCGACGAGCGGACGACGCTCACCAACGTGACCCTCGGTGCCGTCCGCTACGAGAACGGTGACCGGACGATCGCGTATCAGGGCGGCGGGGTCTGGAAGGGGACCGAGGCCGGGGCGACCATGCTCTCGCCGCCGGAGTTTCACTTCCGGGAGGCCACCCTGACGCTGCCGATCATCACCGTGAGCGGCACGCCGACCCTCGGGTCGGGCGCGACGGTCACCAAGGCCGAGCCGACCCGGGTCCGCTACCCCAACGCGACCGCCGACCCCCACTTTACCAACCCGCTGGAGTCGGGCCACGTGAACGTCACCGTCCACAGCGAGTACTACGAGGCGTGGGGTCGCTTCTTCGCCCAGCGGACCGAGGGGAACGTCAGCTACGACCACGCCAGGGGGACCGCCCGCGCGAAACTGGTCGTCCCGTTCCACGAGGGCTACGACCAGGTCCTCGCGGCGACCCAGCCCGGCGGGATCCGGATGAACGGCAACGACGACCCGCCGCCGCGGTCGGCGACCGGCATCAACTACCCGCTCGTCGACGAGCGGATCGAGAACCGCATCGACGAGTGCGAGAGCGACGACGCCGCCTGCGAGGAGATGCCCGCGGACAACGAGATAACGAGCGGTGGAACCTACTTCACGGACTCGTACTTCTCCGGGACGCTCGACGTCGACAACCCCGGCGACGACGTCACGGTCGTCGTCGACGAGAACTTCAGCCCCGACGGTGTGACGATCACCAGCAGCCACAACACGACGGTCCTCGTCGGCAAGTCGTTCGATATGGGATCGAACGACTTCCTCAACGACGGCGGGCAGGCGAGCGACCTCTCGGTGGTCATGCACTCGAACGGCGCGGTCAACGGCAACGGGAACTTCAGGTTCGTCGGCCTGCTGTACGCGCCCGGGTCGGACTGCAACATGAACGGCGGCGGGGCGGTCGAGCCGAACATCGTCGGCGGCGCCGTCTGCGAGCGCGTCACGGTCAACGGCAACCCCAACGACTTCGACTACGACCCCAGCGTCGCGAACACCGACCTCGAACTGACCGGCGATGTCACGCCGGTCACCTACCTCCACGTGACCGAGAACCCCGTCAACGTCACCGGGAAGTGACGCGAGGGCGCCCAGCGGGCGACCGCGGCGGAAGAGCGCCGCCCGGCCGCGTCAGGGCTTCAGTTCGACCGCGATCCGGACTTCGGTGACGTAGAGCCGCTCGGGCGGCTCGTCGAGGTGGCACGAGACCGTGTCGGCCCCCGACCGGGAACAGGTCAGCGCCGAGTCCCGGCCGAGCATCTCCAGCCAGAGGTCGCTCCGGGGGGAGGTGACGTTGATCCAGACGTCGTCGTAGGTGCCCTCGTCGTCCGCCACGGGGACGAGGCGGTCGTTCGCCCGCGCGCGCACGAGGACCGTCGAACTCTGGATCTGCTGGCCGGTGTCGGTCGCCGAGACGGTCGTGACGACCGGGATCATGGTCCGCCGGTCGTCGAACACCGGCGACCACGACTGGACGACGGTGCCGCCCTGCGGGTCGTCGCGGAAGATGGCGCCCATCGCGTAGACGAGTTCCGTGTCGCCGTCGTCGTAGACGATCGGACGGATCTTGTGTGTCCGGTTCTCGAGGAACGACGGGTCGCTCGCGCTCTCGTTCGGGTCGCGGACGGTGACGACCGTCTCCGCGCCGAGCGAGAGCGAGGCGTCCTCGAGGCTGATCTCGGTGGCGCGGCTGGGCGCCCCCCGCTCGGCGATGTCCCCCATGTTGTCCGACAGGACCTCCATCGCGCGCACGGCGTTGTCGGTCTGCTGGGCGTCGCGGGCGGATTCGAGCCCGGCGAGCCCGGCCACCGAGACGATCGCGACGACGCTGGCGATCATCCCGAAGACCATCACGAACCCGACGATGTCGCTCACGCCGCGCTCGCCCACGACGGGGCCGTTCATCCGCGCACCTCCAGGTGGGGGTCGTCCGGCCCGTCGGGGTCGCCGGGGTCGCCCTCGTCGTAGACCACGCTGATGTCGCCGCCGGAGACCGACCCGGTCGCCACCGCGGTCTCGGTCTCGAACCGGACCGACACGCTGACCGACGGGTCTGCCGTCGAGAGGTTCAGCCACTGCCCCGAGCCGGTGTCGGCGACTTCGACGGTGTAGCCCGCGCCGGCGACGGTCCGCGGGAGCGACGCGTTGACCGCGACGGTCTCCGTGCTCGCGCCGGCCCGTGCGAGCCTGTCCGCTGCGACGACGTCGCCGGCGAGTTGCTGGCCGACGACGCCGAGTTCCGTCCTGACGACCTCGGTCCGCTGCTGGGTCACGAAGTCCCCCGCCGTCACCAACAGTCCGGTGATGACCAGCGACGCGACCGCCAGCGCGAGCGTGTACTCGAGCGCCGTCGACTGGCCGCGGTTCGCACGCAGGAGGCCGCCGTCGTCCGGGCCGCTGTCGTGCGGACCGTCGCCGTCACCACTCCCCGGGCGCTGGCGGGGCCGCGGCGGAGGACTACCCACGTCTCTCACCCGGCCCGACCCGGATGGTCGACCGATAGCGGAGGTCCGGCGACCAGTAAACGAGGTCGACCTCCATCGAGTAGAGTATCTCGGTCCCCTGGGCGTCGGTCACCTCGGAGCCGGCGGCTCCGTCGACGACCATCGTGTAGTCGCCGCTCGCGACCGACCCGTTCTCGAACCGGAGGTCGTACGGGCCGGACGCCCCCTTCAGGTCGAGCGCGGCGCAGTCGTCTCCCGCGACCGTGCCGGCCGCGAAATCGACCGTGAAGTCGCCGGCTATCGACGGCTCGCACTCCGAGTACGTCCCCGAATCGTTGACACCGACCGTGTACGACGACCCGTCGTGCGACACGTTCACGTACCAGGTCTCGGCGTCGTCGGCGACGACCCGGAGCTCCTCGCTGTCGGGGCCGGACCACCCCTCAACGTCGAGGCGGAACGTGTGAAATCCCCGCACCCCGGTGGCGACGGTCCAGTCGTCGAGGCCGCCGTCGGATCCGAACGTCCCGTCCGTGTTCGTGACGTTGACGCCCGGGTTCGTCCGCGTGACGCTGACGTTCGTGATCTGCCCGTGGGCCGCCTGCTGGCGCCGGGTAGCGTCGTAATAGACCTCGACGGAGTCCCGGACACTCCGATTGAGGGCCTCGTGGTCGCCGCTGTGTGCGTCGTGGGCGTAGCGGAACGAGTCGGACGCCATCGTCGCCGTCGCCCGGTGGAACGCGTGGGCGTTCGCCGTCTCGGCGGACTCGCTGCGCGTCGCCAGGTTCTCCGTGTAGATGGCGGCGTTCGTCACCAGCGCCAGCGCGACGAACACGACGGCCAGCGCGAACGCCCCGATCAGGATTATCTGACCGCGGCCGCCCCGGCGGTCGGCGCCCGGCCTCAGATCCGCCACACGACCACCTCCACGTTGATCACGCTGTAGACGCCGGCGCTCGACTGGCGCGGCACGAAGTACGTCGACTCGTCGCTGACCGTCGTCCCCGTCGGGTCGCCGTTCCCGTCGCGGATCGCGTCGTCCGTCATCAGCGACAGCGACCACGTCGCCCGGACCGCGTGGTCGCTTGGCACGCCCTGGTCGACGTACTCCTGGGTCCGGAGCCGCCCGTCCGCGCCCTGATAGCGCAGGTAGACGTTGTAGGCGATACCTTGCCGGTCGAACGAGCGTTCGAGCATCTCGCCGAAGCGGTTCGGCGGCGCCCCGGTCGTGAAGCGGCCCACGTCCGGCGTGTGGTAGAACTGCTCGCTCGTCGCGTTCCACGAGAGCACCGCCCGTTCGAGCGCGCCGGTCTCGGCCGCCGAGGCGAGTACGCCCCTGGCCGTCCCCTCCTGCTGGTTTTCGATGTGCTGGCTCGACGTGCTCGCCGACAGCGGCGTCACCGCCGTCATCTCCAGCGCGAACACGACCGCCGACAGCACGATCAGGGCCGCGACCACGCCTTCCAGCGTGTGAGCCTGCCCCCGGTCGCTCCGCCCCCGGTCGCACGGCGACCCGCCCGGTCGCCGACCGTCCGGTGGTCGACGAACGGTCACCACATCACCACCCGCACCGTGACATCGCGCCCGTCGAGCAGTGCGACCCGCTGCGCGCTGACCGTCTTCCCGCCGCTGCCCGCGGGATTCGACCCGTCGGCGAGAACGGTCTCGCCGCCCGCGCCCGAGCACTCGACGAGCGCCGAGGCGCTGTCGTCCCAGCAGAGGATCGCGTCCTCGCTCGACCCCGCGTCGCCGCTGATCGTCACGTTCACCGGCGTCCGGTCGAGGACGCCGACCCGCTGCTGGATGGGGTCGCCGTCGAACCCGCACCGCGAGTACCCCTCGTCGAAGAACGCCCGGGTACACTCGCCGTCGAGCACGTACGGCGCGGTCGCGTTGCCCAGCGACCGCTGGGTGAGGTCGTCGGCGACGCGGTTGGTCGCCGGCGTCTCCGACTGGCCGCCGTCCGAGAACGGGTCCAGCATCCCCGGCACGAACGCCAGCGCGAACGTCAGCGCCAGCAGGAAGATGCTCATCCCGATCGCGAAATCCAGCGTCGTCTGTCCGCGCCTGCCGCGCTGCTCGCCGCTGCCGATTCCTCGTGAGCCCGCGCCGTGTGTCGCGAACCCGTCACTATCTCCGGATGCTGACATCGTGTGTCCCTGACGGCGGTCGCGGGCGTCGCCGTCGTCCCCCGAACGACGCTCCGAACCGGGCCGTGTCTGGCGTGGGAAACGCGATTCCCGGTTATATCCGTTGGCCCACTATTACAATATATGATACTGCCATACTCAGACGGATGACACACCGGCGTGGTAGTCGCTGACGGAGCCTCGACGCTTCGATGGGTTTATGCAACAGTCCCGGCTACCGGTATTTGCGTGCGGGCTCGTAGATCAGTGGTAGATCATCCCCCTGGCACGGGGAAGGCCCCGGGTTCAAATCCCGGCGAGTCCATCCTTCTAACGCCGGTATATCGAGGGTAGAGGAACGTCCGCGTCTGCCCTTCTACCGGCTACGTTCGGCGTATTTACCTTCGGTTAGGCTTCCATTCGGTGTTCGGGTTCGTTTTCTCGCCTTGCGCGGGTGTCTGCCGTCTGGCGGTTTCGGCGAGGGAGATCGGCCGCTACACTCGACCGAACAACTGCCTGCGAAAGCCCGCGAGCGAAGCGAGCAGGAACGTGGAGGTGGGCATGGCGCGGCTCTGCCGCGCCGGGAGCGGTGGGCGGGAGTTAGGACCGAGCGTAGCGAGGGACCGGCGGGTACAGGCCGGCCACCGGCGGATGGCCGGGATTCTTCCTGCGGTGCGGGTGCGGTGCTGTCGGCGGGTTGGCGCGAGGTAGCGGCGGCGTGCCATGCGACGGAGGGATCGTCGCATGAGTGACGGCGCGATCTGGGTGGCGAAGTGTTGGGAGTGCGGTTGGGTGTCCCCGAATTGCGATACCGAACAGTCGGCCCACTACTGGGTCGGTTTTCACGCTCTTGAGGCTGGTTGTCCGATGAATACGGTTCGGACTCTCCGAACCTCGGAGGTGTCGGCATGAGCGCGGAGTCCGGTGGCTCTCGGCCCCCACAGGCTAACTCCGCGCCGGCCGATACAGACGCCGAGACGCCGAAATCCGAATCGCGGTGTGCAAAGAATCTGGACGAGTTGCCCGACCCCACAGAGAAGGTGCGGGAGTTTCTGGACGAGTTCGGCGAACGGGCGCACGTACCGTTGTCGGAAACGCATGGCCGCGCGCTCCGGGCGGAGTGTGTCGAGGAGGAGCGCGAGGTGAGCAAGTACGTCACGGAGTCGGGCGCGGAGGAGTCGGTCGAGGAGGTGGTGGAACGGCGAGCGGTACCGCTATGGCGCGGTGTCGCGGAGATGTTGGACTGGCATGAGGAGTACCACTGTTCGACGCTCCGGTTAGAGTACGGGACCGAACGGGACCCTTCCCACGAAATTCTCGATATAGACTTAGAGAACAGTTGGTTCGCGGCGTATCAGGAGCAGGAGCGGGCGAAACTGAAAGCGTTAGAACGTGAGACGTGCGGATATGAGACGTGCGAGGAGTGCGGGACGCGGTGGTGCCAGGAGCCGGACGACCATGCGACCGAACACGTCGCCGGCCGGTTTGAGGAGCCGGCGGTGGTGCTGACGGGCCGCACGGCGTCGGGGGCGGGCCGGCCGCCGGTGGATCATGCGAGGGCGATAGCGGAGGCATGGACCGACGGCGAGGTACGGCGGTCCCTGCGGTACATCCTCGACGAAAAACTCGGCTTGGAGAGCGACGAGTGGGTGCGGTGGACACAGGGAGAGCCACACCCTGGCGACGGTGAGAATCGCGGGTATCACCATGCCCACGACATTATCATCCTCGACGCGGCGGGGGCGAGCGAGGAGGTAACCGCGGCGACGTTTCGGACGATGATAGAGGCGCACGTAGCGGACTGTGAGGGTGCAGGGCCGCGAGCGCACGATCTCGACGCGAGCATGGAGGAGTGGGAGTCGGGCGAGGTCGAGACGGTATCGGTGAAACACGTCGATGGTGAGATAGAGGAGTCGGTAGCGTCCTACGCGGCGGCGTACCTGGCGAATGAGTCGGTGGATCTCCTCGAACGGGAGCCGGAGTACCTGGCGTGGGCGGCGACGATGTGGGCGACGGAGACGCAGAAGGGTATCAAGTCGGAGTCGGCGAACCATGCGATAGAGGCGGATCGGTGCGAACACGAACACGCGACGGGCGAGCAGGACTTAGCGCATGGTGAGGAGGTGACGAAAAAGCGGTGTCGGTGCGCGGAGCAGGCATGGGGGCCAGGCTGTCGGCGGTGTGACGGGCGCGGGTATCACGTCGTCTGTATGGCGTGCGGTTCGCCGTGGGAGATAGAGCAGACGCAGACGCTCGCAGAGGCGCGCGTGGGGGCCGAGAGCGTGGCGGCCGACGGTGGACGGGTGGACGGGACACAGACAGCGGAGGAGTCGCGCGAGGAGGAGCTACGGTCGCGGTGGCCGTCGGCGCGGTCGGCGGCGTCGGTGGGCGGGTCGGTGGCGGTGAAAGAGTGCGATCACGAGGAGCCGAACCAGTGCCCGCTCTGCGCGGAGTCGGAGCGGGACGTGGCGAACATGACGCCGGTACCGGAGTCGGCGAGCGCGCCGGAGTCGCCAGAGTGCGTGGTGGCGGGCTTCGAGCGGCCCCCACAGTGGCGAGCGAAAGCCATCATCAGGGACGGCGAGGAATTACCGGCGTCGGGTGGTGGGACGGACACGCGCCCGCTGAAGTTGGGGGGCGCGCCGGAGGTTGTGGCACGGATGGCGCTCCGTGGGCCAGGCGTCATCAAATGCTTCGGGTGTGGGATGACCTACGACACGGTGGCGGAGTACGTATCGCACGGGTGCGAGGGTGGCGTGGTGGGCGTCGGGTGGATGGTGCAGAGAGAGGGCGCGCCGGAGGTATCCTGTCCTGAGTGTGATCATAAGTGGCGGGCGAACCCGTCGGCAGATACGGCAGTGTGTCCGCGATGTAGTTCGGAGGGGTCGCCTGAGAGTCCGCCGGAGGTGACGGTTCCGAGGAGTGTGGGGAGAGAGCCACCGGCCGAGGAGTCGCGCTTGAGCCGCGAGCGGTTCCTGGCGGCGCTCCCGGATCGGGTACTACCTGGCGAGGGTGAGGAGTCCGACGGCGGTGACGATCTCGGCGGTGGGGGTGAGGAGGAGCTGGGCGAGCAGGTGGTGCGGTACGTCGAGGAGCATCCAGAGGAGTCGGCGGTAGCAATCGCGGGCCGGTTCGGGTTGTCACCGGCGGCGGCCGAGGAGATTGAGTCGGTGAGAGCGTAGTGGTGTGTGGCGCGTTGGTTGTCGGTTAGGGTCGCTCTCAGACAGGTGTATACATAGTACGGGTGTCCGCCGACAGACGACGACGCCAATCAGTCGCCAGATTCAGAGAGAATATCGCCGACTCGACTCCGGCTTAGACCGACTGCATCGGCCAAATCCTGCTGGGTCATGTCGTCGGAGTTGCGGTACATCTCACGAAGCATTTCGTCGCGTTTCTGTCGGCGGGCGTCCTCGGCGGCTTGTTCGGCATCCTTGGCGGCGTCCTCGGCGTCAACATAGCCTTTCCCGTCGTCGCCTTCGCCCCGGAGTCGGCGGCGTTTCTCGCGGGTGAGGTAGTCGTAGGTATCGGAGAGTTCGCCGGGAAGGTCGCCAGGCCAGGTAAGTGTTCCCCAGTCATGGGTTTGCTCGTGGCCAGCGAACGGGTTCCACTTGACGCGGAACATCTGACTTTCGCCGAGTTCGCGCGTGAGTATCCAAATGTCGCACATAGCACGAATATCCTTATCGACTTGGTGGACACCGGGTGCGGTGAGAAAGAGGTACTTCTGTTCGACGCGCCCCATGCCGATAATGGAGCGCATAGCCTCATTGACGCTACTCATGCTCCGGCGGTTTGACACCTCACCCATAGCCTCGTCAAAGACGAGCGAGGAACCGGGCGGTTCGCGGGTATAGGCGTCGGTAAGTTCTTTCGCGGAGAGGCTGGCCTTGTCCTCGGTGATACCGTCCTCGGTACGGTCGCACGCGGCGGCGAGACGCATAGCGAGCGTGGTTTTGCCTTGCCCACGTTCGAGGTCCCACGACGCTACCAGCACCGTGAGATCGCGGTTTTGAGCCACACGCTTGCGGTACAGTTTTCCAAGCGGATTCTCCTCGCTGAGCGTGGGATAGTTCTCGATCTCCTCGCTTGGGGAGTCCTCGGCGGTGGCCATGTCACACCTCCCACTCGTCGGAGTCGTTGTCTTCGATGAGTGGTTTAAGGTCGGCGAGGAGTCGGTTACATTCCTGAAAGATGATATTGTGGTGTTGGTAGGTAACGTCGGCGTCTTTGCCGTGTCCGAGGAGCCTGGCATATTCTTCGAGAGTGTCCCAGGGTACGGCGTCGGGGAGCGTGGTGTCGAGGTCGGCGTCCGTTGCGGGTGGGAGGAGTTCGGACGCATAGAGCGAAACGGCGTCTGCGAGGTTGAGTTGTTGTCGGCTATGGTCGCTGCTGCTGTTGAACCGCTCGATGCTGTTGAGTGTGTCGTGGACGTTGCGACGAGCTTTGTGGATCTCGCGGAGCCGCTGGGAGCGGTGGTAGTCGTCCGGGTCGGCGAGTGCGAGAGTGTCGTCCTCGATCTCCTCGGTGTCCTCTTGGTTGTGCTGACTCATATGGGATCAGGCTCCTCAGAATCCTCTTTGTGTTCCTGTGGCTGCGGTCGGCTCTGTGGCTGAAGATTCTCGGGATTATTCTCCTCAGAATTCTCCGTGTGTTCCTGTCGCCACTCCTCTACGTCTTCAAGCATTTCGCGTGTGATCTCAACCGTTGGGATCTCTTTCCCTTCTCCCTTCGGGGAGATCCAATCCACAGAAACATCTTGGAGAAAAACTGCGTTGTCGCACGCCTGAAGGAGATAATTCTTCACACCAGAGGCAACTAACACGCTCCGGTTACTGCCGTCGGATTCTATCGTGTGCCACTTTGTTCCTAAATTAAGCTCCAAATCGTAATCGTCGGGCCAGCTTATGTGCCTAACAGGGACAGTAGGTTTTTCGTAAAGTTCTCCAGTTATGAGCGCTTGAGTCTCATGATCTCCTAACTCCTCATCATAGATTTTGTCCCGTTTATTTTCCCACGTGAACCGACGGAATATACTCCAATAGCCAGGTTCCCCTTCGATCCATAGTTGGACTTTATCGCCTCCTTCCGCCGGGCCATCATTTGGATGGATAGCTGTCCAAGGTTCGGTGTGTAGACCTACGAATTTGTCTGTATATTCCTGTTTAATGCTCTGGCGGTGCTGTTCTTCGATACTACCGCCCGGGAGAGTTTCTACACCAGGGACGTAGTAAGCCGTCGCTTGTCCGACACTGAGGGAGAACACCTCTCCGGATTCATCCTCTAACTGTTTCAGCCGAGCGTGTGCCGTCTGACGGGTTATATCGAGTTGTTCAGCAACGGTGGAGCTTGTCCATACCGGCTGGCGGCCGGATCTGAGGAGTTTGATGATCTCCTCGTCGGTAACGCTACGCCGTGAATCGGCCATAATGGGTATTCGGTTTGCCATGTGTTTTACCTTACGTCGCGTTGTGTTTTACGCGACGTAATATATAGTACGCTACGGTAGATTAAAGGCGTTGGGGTCGTTAGTGGGTGCTAAGCGCGGCACTCTCGGGCGGAGCAAAAATGGCTCTGACGGGAGTGAAAAATCGGCCGGAGAAAGCCGGCCACAACCGATGAACGTGACATTCAGACGTTGTGGCCGTCGCAACGTAAGGTTTTGCTTTTCTCCGGTTCGGTGGCGCGTGGGAGTTCGCCCATGTCACGAACGAACGAGGCCGGCGACGGCCACCGAGTGGACGAATCGGAGTTAGAGCCAATTGAACCGAGCGAGGCTGTGGAGATGTATCTTCAGAACCGAAAGCCGGAGTTGTCGGAAAAGTCGGTGCAGAATCATACGTATCGGCTGGATAAGTTTGAGCGGTGGTGTGCCGAACAGGAAATAGAGAACCTAAATCACCTCACCGGCCGCGATCTGCACCGATACCGGAATTGGAGAGCGCGGGACGTTGCAACGGTAACGCTGGTTGGTGAGCTGCGGACACTCCGCGTGTTTCTGGAATTCTGCGCCTCTATCGACGCGGTGGAAAGCGGACTCCGCGAAAAAGTCCTCATACCCTCGGTGAGCGACGAGGAGGAGTCGAAGGATGTTCATATCGAACCGGAACGGGCCGAGCGAATTCTGGAACACCTAAATCAATTCCAGTATGCGAGCCGCGATCACGTTGTTTTCGCTATTCTGTGGCACACTGGGTTCCGGCTCGGAACACTCCGGGCGCTCGACATAGACGACTTCGACACGGCGGAGCCGTGTCTTGAGGTACGCCACCGGCCGGAAAGTGAGACACCACTAAAGAACGGAGAGGCGGCCGAGCGGTCGATTGCTGTCAGTGATCACTATCGGGCCGTCATTGAGGATTACATCAAACACAACCGCTATGACGTTACCGACGACTACGGCCGTGAACCGCTTATTACGTCGGAGTACGGGAGACTCACCGGGACAGCGATCCGGACGGCGATCTACCGACTCACTCAACCGTGTACCTACGGCGAATGTCCGCACGACAGAGAGCCGTCGGACTGTGAGTATACGAATTACGCGCAGGTGAGTGAGTGTCCGTCGTCGCTCTCACCGCACACGATCCGTCGGGGTTCGATCACTGCACACCTTCGCGAAGGGACGCCGGGCGAGGTCGTATCTGAGCGGATGAATGTCTCGGCTGATGTTCTCGACAAGCACTACGACGAGCGTACCGAGCGCGAGAAAATGCGGGTTCGGCGCGATTACCTGGAGGGGCCGTAACCATGTCCAAGTCGGTCGAGGGAGAAAAGGTCGCCACTAGGACAACAGAATCGGGGAGTGGTGTTTCCCTATTCAATAGTTTCGGTGCGATAGCGGCGCTACAACTCGAAACCCGGCGAGTCCACTTCCTTCGTTCTTCGCTGCGCTCGACCTCAGTCAGCGAACTCGCCGAACATCGCAGAATCTCCGATTCTGCTCAATCCCGGCGAGTCCATACCACTTTTTCCGGCGGAGAGTTCCTCGCGCGCCGGAGGCGCGCTGCGGGAATCCTCCGTCTGCGCACGGCGCTTTGCGCCGTTCGCATGTCCGAGGGACCTCCGGTCCCTCGCTACCGCAAAAACTTGGGGAAAAAGGCCGGCTACGTCGGTCGCTTCGCTCCCTCGTAGCCGGTGAACCGCTCGCCGGGGGCGAGCGGACGCTCGGACCGCACCGCCCAGCACCGCACCGCCCAGCACCGCACCGCCCAGCACCGCACCGCCCAGCACCGCACCGCCCAGCACCGCCCAGCACCGCTACCCCCGACTGTATTCGAGAGGCGACGACTCAGTTCCCGGCCAGCCAGTCGGGCGACTCCTCGTAGGTGTCGGTCGCGTCGGTGGCGGCGCGCTCGTCGGCGGCGTCGACGAGCGTCTCGACCTCTTCGCGCGTGCCGTCCGGTCGCCTGTACAGGTACCACTCCACGAGCTCCTCGCGGCTCGCGTCGTCGAGCAGCGCGTCGGAGACCCGGGTCGACCACAGCACGTAGCGGTCCGGCGCGCGTCTGTACACCCGCAGGTCGAGGTCCTCGGCCATGGTTCGACGGCGGTAGGGGTCGGATCGGCTTCATCCCTCGTATCTCCCGCCGAAGGCGTATTGTGTCGCAACTCCGTAGTGGGAGTGATGCGCTGGGGCCTCGTGGCCGTCGCGATAGCCGTCCTCGTAGCCGGCTGTAGCGCGGTCTCGTTCGGCGGCGACGGGCCCGCAGCCGGGCCGACGAGTACCGTGACGCCCGTTCCCGTCACCGACAGCCCGCAGCCGACGCGGACGGTCGCGGGGGAGCGCCCACCGGGCGTGAGCGTCAACGGGACGGTCGACGCCGAGGCGCTCGTTCGCGCCCACACCGAGTATCTGGCCAACCAGACCTACACCTGGTCGGTGAGAGAAGACGCCAGCGACCCCGGCGACGGGTTCGTCCGGCGGGTCGTCGTCGGGAACGAGACGTTCTCTCTCTCGCAGGTCCAGGGGGAGCCCCGGCGGAACGCCTCGCTGTACGTCAACGAGAGCGGCGGGTTCCTGCGGGTAGTCGAGCCGGAGGGAACCCGGTACGACCTGCTCAGACTCCCCGGGCGGCCCGCCGACTACGTCTTCGCGACCGTGTCGATCCGGCAGTTCCTCGGCGACCGGACGGTCGCGGTGTCGACGGTCGACCGGCGCGGTCGCACCTACTACCGGCTCCACGCCACCGGCGGGCCCGCCCCGGGCGCGCTGGGGCCCGCGGAGGCGACGATCAGCGACTTCAGCGCCACCGCCTACGTGACCAGAGAGGGGTTCGTCCGGTCGCTGGCCGCCGAGTACGACCGCGTCGTCGACGGCGACAGCGCGCGCGTCTCGATACGCTACGACTACAGTCGCCTCGGCGAGTCGACGCCGTCCGCGCCCGGCTGGGTCGAGAACGTCACCCGTCGGTCGACGCCGGCGCCCGTCGACCCCGACGCGACGCCCGAGCGGACCGCTACGGCCGAACGACCGGGGACGCCGAACGGCACCGTCACGGCCACCGACGGACCCGAAGGGTCGGCCGCCACGACTACCGCCGGCGGCTGACCGACGGGCTCGGCGGTACTCGACGGGCGCGGACTCGGGGAGCGCGGAGCGCGACCGCCCCGTTCAGGACCGGAGCGTCAGCATTCCGTCGTTGACGGACAGGTCGGTCACCTCGGGCGGGATCTCGAACTCGAACTGGCGGTCGCCGGCGACGACGATCGCGGTCTCGCCGACCGTGTCGAGTTTCGCGTCGGCGCCCTCGCCGAAGTCGACGACGAGCGTCGTCTCGCCGTCGGACTCGCGCCGCGTGATCGCGATGCCCTCGTCGTCGGCCGCCGCCGAGCGGAGCGTGCTGGGTGCGTCCATGGATTGGGTTGCGCCCTCGCGCGCCTAAGCGCTGTGCCGGACGCTGCAGGCGGCGGCGCGTGTCGGGCGGCGGAAGTCGAAAACGGCCGCGGTCAGGACATCAGCGTGACGACGTACCAGACGATCAGCGCGATCGTCGGGAGGATGACGGCGAACTTGACGCCCGACAGCAGGCTCACGTCGCGGATGTAGCCGGCGATGAACGACGACAGCAGCGCCTGCAGGACGACGGCGTGGAAGAACAGCACCGAGAGGATCTGCGTGTTGACGCCGCTGAAGCTACCGCCGGGCACACCGCCGGCCGAGCCACTGGAGGTCGTCTGGGTCGCCAGGTCGGCCATGACCGTCAGGAACCGGACCTTCAGCAGCGCCATCACGCCCAGCAGCGTGAGGTAGGTCATGATGATGATGACCATCTGCATCCGGGCGCGGGACTTGCGTTCGAGGTCGATGTCGTCCTGGTTCTCGGAGGCCTGGGCGGCCGTCGAGAGCACGTCCTGGATCTGGCTGGAGGCCTCCTGGGCCTCGCTGATGAGCTTGACCGTCCGGGCGAGCCGGGGGATGTGATAGCGGTTGTTGAACTCCCGGAGCGCGTCCTTGAGGCTGGTCCCGTAGTTGACCTTGGCGTGCATCGTCTCCAGCTCGTCGGCCATCCGCCCCGAGGAGGTGTCGGCGACGACCCGGATCGACTCCAGCAGGGTCATCCCGGTGTCGTTCGCGCTGGCGAGCTTGCGGAGGTTCTCCGAGAGGTTGCCGATGACGCTGCGTCGGGTCCGGAGGTTCCACTCGTAGAAGACCGCCAGCGGGAGGAGGTTGAGGTAGATCGGGACGTACACCCACATGAACGTCCCCGTGATGACGGGGTACACCCAGCGCTTCGTCGGGTCGTTGAGCCCCTCCGGCACGTCCCCGCCCTGGGGGACGACCAGTTCCGAGATCGTCATCGGCGCCATGTGGAAGATGACCACGACCGCGAAGAAGGCGATCGTGATCGGGATCGTCACGCCGAGGACGTACAGCGGGTTGTCGCGGAAGAAGATGTGGGGACGCTTGAGGATCTGGGTCGCGCGGTAGGTCCCCTCGCGGCTCTTGATGCGGTCGAAGACGCCGTAGCTCCCGGTGTACCCCTCGACGAGGCCGAGGTTCAACAGCCCGTCATCGGCCTCGGAGTAGGTCTCGTCGCCGCGGTCGGGTTGGAGGTAGCCGTCACCGATGGAGTCCTGCGTGACCGTCGACGTGAGCACGAGGAAGCCGATGCCCGTCAGCGGGATGAGTCCGTACACCGTCCCGACCATCATGTTCATCTTCGACCCCGAGGACATCATGCTCATGATGACGGTGATGATGATGAGCAGGAGCGGGAACAGCGAGAGGGTCATGTACATCTCGCCGAACAGCTCCAGGGTGTCCAGCATCTTCTCCTGCTCCTGTCTGGCCGTCCGCATCTGCTTGTCCTTCTGGTCCTCGAGGAACGAGGTCATGTCACCGCCGGAGTCGACGATCGACAGCATGTCCGTGAGGAACTGGCTGAGCTCGTCGCTCGGCGTCTCGATGGCCTGATTGCGGATCGCCGTCCGGTAGTCGGTGTCGAAGTACTCCGTCTCCAGCACCAGCGACTGGAACTCCTTGGCGACCTCGCCGTAGGTGTCGTCGGCCTGGGCCATCGCCTGCAGGATTTCGAGCTGGTTCAGCCCCCCCACCGAGAGGGCGTACATGAACGCGACCGAGTCCGATAGGAGGACGTTGATCTCGCGTTTGCGCGAGTTCGACCGGAAGTAGGGGATCGACACCAGCGAGCCGAACCCCATACCGAAGCCGATGGCGCCGAAGACGAGGCCGGAGACGAACACGATCGCCGGCACTTTCAGCGCCAGCACGACCGGCTCGATGGCGTCGGGGATCCGCAGCCCGAGCAGCGGCCCCTCGGCGAGGCCGAGCATCTGGACGACGAGGAACCCGAGCAGCATGCCGAGCAGCCAGAGCGTCAGCCCGGCGACGGTGCCGACCGCGAGCGCCCGCGAGATGTACATCTCGACGTTGTCGCCCATCCGGGCCTCGGCGAGTTTGGCCTCGATGCCGGAGACGAAGTCGCCCTCCTCGTCGAACAGCGCCTGGTAGAGGGGGTAGAACGTGTCCCCCACCGTGTTGGCGCCGCCGAGTTGCTTCGAGGAGCGCCCGAGACTCATGCCTCGTCAGCCTCCGCGCCGGCCGCCGGGACGAACTCGCTGAAGTCGATGTCGTCGTCGTCGTCCTCGCTCTCGACCGGCGTGATGTCGGTCTCCTCTTCGTCGACGCCCGAGCCCGTCAGGGCGCTGACGATGTCCGAGGTCTCCTTCTCGCGGAAGCGCTGGAGCAGCGGCTGGGCGTTCTCCAGGATGCCCTCGGCCTCGTCGAGCATCTCCGCCGGCGGGTCCGGCCGCGGGACCATCTCCTCTTTCTCGGGGTCGATGTTGATCTTGACCGACTCCATCTCCCGGAGGTCCTCCAGCGACCGCTCCAGTTTGTCCTCGGCGATGAGCGCCATGATCGTGTCCGGGTCGTTGATGAAGGCCTGGACGGCCGCCGCGACTTCCGTGTAGGTGTTGAGGTTCTGCTCGATGAGGTAGGCGAGGACGACCTTCCGCATGAACAGCTCCTCGTCGAGGCGCTCCTGGG
This sequence comes from Halosimplex pelagicum, assembly GCF_013415905.1. GTDB lineage: Archaea > Halobacteriota > Halobacteria > Halobacteriales > Haloarculaceae > Halosimplex > Halosimplex pelagicum. The sequence goes on from NZ_CP058909.1 coordinate 2,946,834, forward strand.
TCCACCCGCGGTCGAACTTCAGCTCCTCCAGCGTGTTGGAGTTGCCCATCTGGAGGAACTCGTCGGTCTCGGCCTGCCACTCGTAGACGTCGCGGACGTTGATCTCGTCGTGTTCCGCGGAGTACTCGTTGATCTCGGTGAGGTTCTTGTTCCGGCGGACCTTGTTGCCGTCGACGCGGGTCTGGGTCTGGATGGAGACCAGGTCCAGCGCCGTAAAGAGGGTCTTCGAGACGTTGATCGGCTCGGTCGTGAACCGCTTGATGACCTCGCCGACGGTGTCGGCGTGGAAGGTAGAGTAGGCGGTGTGGCCGGTCGACATGACCTGGAAGAGGTCCCGACCTTCCTCACCGCGGACCTCGCCCATCACGATGTAGTCGGGGCGCTGTCGCAGTGCGGCCTCCAGCAGGTCGAACTCGTCGACGTCGCCCTTGTCGTCCTCGCCGAAGGAAGGGCGGGTGACGCTGGCGACCCAGTTACGCTGGGGCAGTTCGACCTCGCGCGTGTCCTCGATGGAGACGATCTTCGCGTTCGACGGGATGAACAGCGAGATGGCGTTCAGCGAGGTGGTCTTCCCCGACGCCGTACCGCCGGCGAAGATCATCGACTTGTTGTTCTCGATACAGAGCCAGAGGAACGCCATCTCGTCGAGCGAGAAGGTGTTCCAGTTGATGAGGTCGACCGGCGTGAACGGCACGTCCTTGAACTGACGGATGGTGTAGTTCGTCCCGTGGTCCGACACCTCCTCGCCGAGCGTCAGCTGCGACCGCGACCCGTCGGGGAGGGTGGCGTCGACCTGCGGCTGGCGCTTGCTGATCCCCTTCCCGGAACGCTGGGCCAACTTGACGACGAAGTCGTCGAGCTCCTGTTTCCCGTGTTCGACGTTCGTGATGATGTTCTCGTACTCGGTGTGGTAGACGAACACCCGGGAGTTGTAGCCGTCGCAGGAGATGTCCTCGACGTTGATGTCGTGTTTGATCGGGTCGATGCGCGCGTAGCCGATGAAGTCGCGCTTCAGGCGGTAGAGTAGCTTCTCGACCTGGTACTCGTTGAGCGTCTTCGGGTCGTCGCCGACGACCGCCGGCTCGGGGCGGGCCTCGATGCCGTCGAGCTCGCCCCCCTGGGTCTCGACCTCGATCTCCATGCCCAGCGCCCCCTTGAGCTGGTCCATCATCCCGAGGTCGCCCTGCTGGCCCGGCGTGTACAGGTCGTACCGTTCGAGCAGGCGCTCGGTCTCGCGCTGGATGACGCCGGCGCGGTCGGCGTCGGACCCCTCGACGACCACCTCGTCCTCCGAGTACTTGATCGCCGATTTGAGCTTGCCCGAGAGGAAGCCGACCAGCTGGGACTCGATGTCGTTCTGGTAGGGCTCGATGGCGTAGTACTTCTTCTCGTTCTCCTTGCGCGAGTGGAAGATGATCACGCAGGCGTACGGCTTGTTCACCCAGTAGCGCTCGACCTCGACGAAGTGGGCCTTCTTCTCCAGCGGCACCGCCTTCTCGAGGTCGTAGCGGTTGACGACCGTCGAGTGGCCGTCGACCGTCGAGAAGAAGGCGTCCTCGTCGAGGTCGGGGTTGACGTCGATGGTGCGCTCGTCGACGACCGACGCGAGCCGTTCGGCCGCGTCCCCGCCCCGGCTCAGTCGCCCCTCGGTCTCCTCGGGGTCGAACCCCAGATACTCCTCGGGCTCGAACGGTAGCTTCTCCCCGTCGCTGTTCCGGGGGATCTCGCCGTCCTCGTCGTAGTAGTACTCCTGTTTGAAGTGCTCCCAGGTGTAGCGGTCCTTGACGACGAACGACCGCTCGGCCTCGATGCGCTCGTCCCACGCCTGTTCGAGCGTCTTGGCGGCGCTCGCGGCAGACTGGAGCCGGTCTTCGACGTCGACCGGGTCGAACCCGAGGTACTCGCTGCGGTCGAAGCGCCCGCCCGTATGCACGTCCCGGCGCAGGTCGTTCCACGTGTACTCGCCCACGGTCGCACCGTCCCCCGAGAGCCGCTCGCCCCCCGACGCGACCTGGTCAGATTCGTTGCCCCCCGTGCCATCAATTGCCATTACAGGCTAACTGCTAGTAAGACGGAAAAAGCTTTACGCCCAAAGGTAGCCAACCGATAATCACCGTCGACCGCCGATCGACGGCGGTATGGCGGCTGTATCTCCGTATCTCGAAGACTTGTAAGCCACAAATGCTATCCAATAAACGACTCTATTCGAGCCATCGCCTCCTTGAGGTCGCCGAGGCTCGTCGCGTAGGAGACCCGGAGGTGACCCTCGCCGCCCGCGCCGAAGACGTTCCCCGGGACGACGGCGACGCGCTGGTCCTCGATCAGCGCCTCCGCGAACTCGTCGCTGTCGTCCCAGGGGCACTCGGGAAACGCGTAGAACGCCCCCGCGGCGGGGAAGCAGTCGATCCCCATCTCCTCGAACCGCGAGAGGACGAAGTTCCGGCGGCGGTCGTACTGGTCGCGCATCTCCCGGACCTCGTCGTCACAGGAGTCGAGCGCCTCGACGGCCGCGTGCTGGGCCGTCGTCGGCGCCGATAGCATCGTGTACTGGTGGATCCGGTTCATCGTCTCGATGGCCTCGGGCGGTGCGAGCGCGTACCCGAGGCGGAGTCCGGTCATCGCGTACGCCTTCGAGAACCCGTTGAAGACGACCGTCCGCTCGCGCATGCCCGGCAGCGCCGCGATCGAGGCGTGGTCGTGTTCGTAGGACAGCTCCGAGTAGATCTCGTCGGAGAACACCAGCAGGTCGTGTTCGCGGGCGAACTCGGCGACCGGCTTCAGCTCTTCGCGGGTCATCGTCGCGCCGGTCGGGTTGTTCGGGTAGCACATGACGAGCACGTCGGCGTCGGCCGCGCCCGAAGACTCCAGCGCCTCGCGCGTGAGCTTGAACTCGTCGGCCGCGCGCGTGGGCACGTCCAGCACGTCCGCGCCGGCGAACTGCACGCCCGGCGCGTAGGAGATGTAGCAGGGCTGGGCCACCGCGACCGTGTCGCCGGGGTCGAGAAACGCCCGGAAGGCCAGGTCGACGGCCTCGCTGGCGCCCGAGGTGACGAGGACCTCCTCGTCGGGGTCGTAGCGCAGGCCGTACCGGCGGTCCGCGAACGACGCGATCCGCTCGCGCAGTTCGGCCATCCCGCGGTTGGCGGTGTAGGAGGTCTGGCCCCGCTCCAGCGACGCGATGGCGGCGTCGCGGGCCGCCCACGGTGGCGCGAAGTCGGGCTCGCCGACCCCGAGCGAGATGATGTCGTCGTACTCCTCGGCGATCTCGAAGAAGCGACGGATGCCCGAGGGCGGCACGCCCGCGACGCGCTCGCTCGCCTCGAACGTCATGGCGATATCGACAGCCGGTCGTCGTCGTGGCCGTCCCCGAACTCGACGCCGCGCTCCTTGTAGCTCTCCATGATGTAGTGAGTCACCGTCTGGGTGATCTCGGGGACGGGCGCGACCTTCTCGCTGATGAACCGCGACACCTGACTCATCGAGTCGCCCTCGACCTCCATGGCGAAGTCGTAGTCGCCGCTCACGAGGCGCAGCCCCTGCACTTCGGGGAACTTCGCGAGGCGCTCGGCGATGTCGTCGTAGCCCGTCTCGCGGTCGAGCGTGACGTTCAGCTCGACGGCCGCGCGCACGCGCTCGGGCTCGACCTTGTCCCAGTCCACGACGGCCTGGTACCCCTTGATGACGCCCTCGGACTCCAGCTCCTCGACGACGGCTTCGACTTCCTCGGCGTCGAGGCCGGTCTGTCGGGCCAGGTCCTCCGTCGAGTACCGCGCGTTCTCGCGGAGCAACGCCAGTATCTCCTCGCGGTCGCTCATACCTACCCTCCGGCCCACTGCGACCAAAAGGGTTTCTCCATCGCGGCAGGGGCTGGCACACCGCCGTCCCCGCGACCGCTCGCCCGCGACCACGCGGTAATTGTCGAGACGGACGGTTTTATGCGGGCCTCCCCCATAGACCGCGCCATGTTGGACACGGATCCGTCGGACGGGTCGGGCGGACAGCCCGACGACGGCTGGGCGTTCGTCGCCGCGAGCGACGGCGCCGCGAACCTCCTCGGGACGCTCACCGAACTCAACGCCGAGCGGGCGTACACGCGCTCGGACCTCTCCGAGCGGTCCGGCGTCCCGCTGAAGACGCTGTACCTGAACGGCCTGCTCGACGAGTTCGTCGGCCTCGGGCTGCTCGTCCGGGCCGACGACGAAGACGACGACGAGACCGAACCGCAGTACCGCGTCGCCGCCGACAGCGACCTGCTCGACGCCGCCCGCGCGTTCGACGCCGCCTACGATCCGGACTGAGCGCCGTCGGTCGCTCCGGCCGAGGGTCCTCCGCTCACGGCGATCGCGGCTCCTCCGCTCACGGCGACCGCGGGCCCTCGAACCCCCCGAGCCACCCCTCGACCGCCGACTTCACCGCGCCGGTCGTGCTCCCGACGTGGAGGATCCGGTAGCCGTTCGCGGCCTTCTCGTTCACGTCCTCGGTCCCGAAGCCGAGCCCGCCCAGCGCCACGTCCGACTCGACCGCGGTCGAGCGGATCCGCTCGATCCCCTCCTCGACCTCGGGATGGTCGAGTTCGCCCGGGTGGCCCAGCGACACCGACAGGTCGAGCGGTCCGGCGAAGACGAAGTCCAGTTCCGGCACGGCGACGATGTCGTCGACCGCGTCGACGGCCTCGCGGTTCTCGACGGTCACGCCGAAGAGGACCTCCTCGTCCTCGGTGGCGACGTAGTCGTCGGCCTGCCCCCAGCGGCGGGCTCGCGGATTGGCCAGCCCGCGGTCGCCCGGCTCCCCGTCGTACTCGAAGCGGGCCGCTCGCGCGGCTCGCTCGACTTCCTCGACGCCGCTGACCCGCGAGAGGAAGATGTTCCGGACGCCGGCGTCCAGGGCCTTCCGGACCAGCGCGGGCTCGGTGGTCGGCACCCGCGCGAGGACCTCCGTTCCGGTGCCCTCCGCCGCTCGCAGCAGGTCCTCCATCGCGGTCGCGTCCCACGGGCTCGGCCCGCCGTGTTCGAAGTCGAGCCAGACGAAGTCCATCCCGAGTTCGCCGTAGAACTCGACGAGCGTCGGACTGTACGTGTTGTCGAGGACGCCCAGCGCGACCTCGTCCGCCTCGATCCGGTCCCTGACTGCGTTCCCGCGGTGGTCGTCGACCATGGGCGCGAATCGGTCGCCGCGGCCGTAAGCGTGCTGCCGGCGACGGCCACGAGGCGTCCGGAAGTCGCGAGGATCGCCGCGAAGGCAATCGAACGGGGCCTACCCGGCCACTTCGTCGAGGTCGAGTTCGGGCGTCGTCCAGATGACGAAATCGCCGTCGCGGTCGACGACGCCGTTGATGTGGTCCTGGTCGACGGGCGAGTCGTTGACCTCCTCCTCGGTGATCGGCGTCACCTGGTTCACGTCGTCGACGACCCAGCCGACGGCGCCCTGGTCGTCGAACGCGTCGGGGTCGAAGACGACGATGAGGTCCTTGCTCCCCGCCTCGGGAATGTCGAGCAGCTCCTTCGGGTCGAGGATGGTCGTGATCTGACCCCGCAGGTCGACGACGCCCTCGACGCAGTCGGGCGTGTTCGGCACGCGCGTGACCGTCTCGCGCTTGACGATCTCCTCGACGAACTCGATGTCGAGGCAGTACTGCTCGTCGCCCAGCCCGAACTCCAGCACGCGGGTCTCCTCGCCGGTCTCCTGTTCCGCCGCCGCGGCCCGACCCGCCGCGCCGATGCCCATCTCGGCGGCCCCGGCGTCGTCCGCCGGTTCGCCGTCGCCCGACTCCGAGCCGGCGGAGCTCAGGCCGGCCTGACGGGCCATCTCCTCCACGTCGACGTCCACGTCGCCCACGTCGGCGCCGGGGATGTGGATAGTGCCGTCGCCGTCGGCGTCGCCGCCACCGCCGACCGCCTCCTCGTCGATGTCCAGGTTCGCCACGGCCTCGGCGGCCTCGCCGGTGACGGGGTCGTCGGCGGCCTCGTCGGTGACGGGGTCGTCAGCGGTCTCGCTCGGTTCGTCGCCCGCCGCTGGCTCGCTCGGTTCATCGTCGTCCGCCGTCTCGGTCGGTCCGCCGTCGTCCGCCGTCTCGCCCCACCCGTCGTCGTCCGTCGGGGACTCGCCGGTTTCGTCCGCCGAGTCGTCGGCGTCGTCGGGCACGTCGGGGCCGCCGTCGGCCTCCGTCCCCGTCGGTCCGTCGGCCGCGGCGTCGTCCGCCGGCGGTTCCCCGGCGTCCGCGTCCACCGACCCGTCGGCCGCGGCGTCGGCGGAGTCGTCGTCCGCGTCGGTTCGGTCGTCGTCCTGTGCCTCGTCGTCCGGCCGGGATCCCTCGCGCATCTCGCGGATGCGGCGGGCCCGGTCCATGCGTTCGTCGTCGTCGGTCATGCTGTTACCTCCGCGTAGCCGAACTGCCGGTCCAGATCCGCCGCGATATCGAGGAACACGTCGGCCATGTCGACCGACGGGTCGTAGGCGAAGATCGACTCGCCCGCCGAGAACGCCCGCTGGAGCGCCACGCGCTTGCGGACCTCCCAGACGGCGTCGTCGGAGAAGACCGCCTCGAACCACTCCAGCATCGTCTCGTCCTCGCCGGTGGTCTCGACCCGGTTCGCCACGACGCCGAGCGTGTCGACGGCGATGTCGGTCTGGCCCTCCAGCGCGGTCATCTGGTCGATGAGCAGCTCGATGGCCCGCTCGGAGGTGGCCTCCGTCAGCGCCGGGACGAGGATGTTCCGGGTCGCGTAGATGCCGGTATCGGTCAGTTTGCCGTAGAACGGCGGCGAGTCGACGACGACGTAGTCGTAGTCGTCCTCGACGCCCGCGAGCGCGTCGTCGAGCGTGTCCAGCGCGTGGCCGCCCGCGACCGTGTCGGGCGTGACGTTGACCGCCAGCGCCGACAGCGCCGCCGGGTCGATGTCCACGTCGCCGTCGGTCGCGCGGGCCACCAGATCCGCGATGGTCAACTCGCGCTCGGCCTGGAGCATGTCGATGTTGCTCGGGACCACGTCCATCTCGGGGTGCTCGACCACCAGGTCGCCCAGCCGGTCGCGCTGGTCGCCGTCGGTCAGCACGTCGAACAGCGTCGGCGGCGCCGCGTCGTACTCCTCGAGCAGGCCGAGCCCCTCGGTCGCGTTACCCTGCGGGTCCAGGTCGACGAACAGCACGTCGCGCCCGCGCTCGGAGAGCGCTCCCGCGACGTTGATCGCGACGGTCGTCTTGCCGGTCCCGCCCTTCGCGTTGGTCACGCAGATGCGCGCCGATCCGGTGCTTCTCGCCACGTTGTCCCGGAGTCGGCCCTACCGGCGTATAAAATTACGCGCCGGGATATCAAACGTTGAAATCGGTCGACGGCGGCCGGCCACCTGGTCGCCGGCGACCGACATCCCACCGAGATCGCCAGCCCGCGACGGGCCGCGAGCGGACCGAACGCGGCCGAGACGCCGTCAGACGGGCGTCTGACCGTGTGCAAGATTTATCAGGGCGGGGCGGAATAGATTCGGTATCGATGACGATCAACCCCCGGGACTACGACCTGAACGAGCTGCGCGAGATGGCGCGCAAGCGCGACGACATCGACGCCGAGGACCCGCGAGCGAGCGACGGCCGACCGGAGGACCCGCGACCGGACGACCCGAGCGAGGCGGAGTGGGGCCCCCTCGACGACGTGGGCGAGGCGAGCATGTCCGCGGGTGACTCCTTTCGCGCGGGGCTGTACCGCGAACTCCTCCCGCTGATCGGCGGCCAGGACGACCTGGAGAAGCCGTATCTGCGGTCGGTGCCCGACACGTACGCCGCCGAGTTCGTCGTCTTCGAGTGGCTGGAGTTCCTGCTGATGCACGCCGGCTACAAGGGCGCCGCCGACGCCCTGGGGTACTACGAGTCGATCGACTGGATCACCGAGGACGTGGCCGGGCAGCTCAACGACTACCTCCTGGGGATCGACGAGACGGGGTCGAACGAAGGCAACGACCTCGACGTGGACGACCACATGCTCAGTCTCGTCTACGTCGCCAAGCTCACCGGGATGCAGTGAGGTGGGCCGGGAAGAACGAACCGCACAGGCGGAAACCGGGCCGGTCGCGGGGGTGACCGGCGCTACAGTTCTGCGTCGATGTCGTCGACGATGTGACTGCGCAACAGCTCCAGCAGCACCGTCGCGATCCCGGTGTCGGCGCTCCAGATGGCGGTCTCCTTGCGGACGCCCGGCAGTTCCTCGCCGCCGAGGACGCTGAGCAGGATCGTGTGCCCGTCGACGGCGAGCAGCCGCCCGGCGGCGTCGTCGGTCGGGTCGTCCGGGAACGGCGCGAGCGTCACCGCCGAATCGCCGAACGCGTCGACGAGCGCCGGGTCGTCGACGGTCGCGCTGCAGACCCACACGTCGATCTCGTCGGCCCGCTCGCGGAGTGTCGCGGCGACCTCGTCGTCGAGCAGGTCCGGGCCGCCCGCGTAGAGGACGCTCTCCTCGGCGTCGGCGACGATCTGGCGGACCCGCGAGGAGACGTTGTCGCGACCGTGGACCGTCCAGACGCCCTCCTGGTGTTCGTCCTCGTGGTCCGCCCCCTCCCGGGCGCGTTCGAGGTACTCGAAGGCGCGGTCCTGCTCGCGCTCGAAGCGCTCGGCGAGCGTCTCGCGGGCTTCCTTCAGGGGCACCGCCCGGTACTGGATCGGGTTGGACTGCTGGACCTCGACGAGCCCGCGCTCTTCGAGGTTCTCGGCGGCGCCGTACACCTGCGAGCGGGGCACGTCGGTCATCCGGTCCACGTCGCGGGCGGTCCCGGTCCCGAGGCGTTCGAGGGCGACGAACACCCCCGCCTCGTACTTCGAGAGGCCGAGCCGCTGGAGCGCCTCGACCGCCTCGCTCTCCCCGTCGTCAGTCATCGTCCCCCTCCGTCCGCCGCTCGTCCGCGCGGGCGTCTCCCCGCGAGTCGCTCGCGCCCGGGCCGTTCGCACCCGGGCCGCCCGGGGGCGACTCGTCGGTCGGCGCGTCGCTGGCGTGTTCGTCGAGCCACGCGTGGGCGACGCGCTCGAACGCCTCGGGCGACAGCCGCCCGGCCGCGAGATGGCGGCCCGCGTCCGCGATGTCGCGCCCGTCGACGGAGCCGTCGGCGAGGATGGCCCCGGCCACGTCCGTCGTGACCGGCGCCGCGTCCGGACCGGCGACCGGCACGGCGTGGTCCGGGAGGAGCAACTCGCCGTCGAACGCGACGGTCTCGCCGTCGGCCAGCCCCGCCGGGACCGCGAGCGTGTACTCGATTTCCGCCCGCTCGCCGTCCTCGGCGTCGAGTTCCCAGACGGCGTACACCCGCCCGTCGGCGGCGACCCGCTCGACCGGTTCGGGCGAGACGCGGTCGAGCGACACCGTCCCGACCGACGGCGCCTCCCGGAGGACGACCCGGCCCGAGGCCGACGGGAGCGCGACCGTCACGCGCGCGGTCCCGCCGGGATAGACCCGGGTCGGTTCGACGGAGCGGGTGGCGTACGGCACCGCGTCGCCGTTCGTCCGCGCGCCGGCCGTCGGGGTCGCGGCGGCGGTCGCCGCGGTCGACGCTCCCGTCGAATCGACGCCCTGCGTGACACTGTCGGCGGCCCCCGCCGGCTCGTCGACCGCGGGGGCCCGGCCGTTCGCGCCGCCGGCGATCGGGTCCGCCGCCAGTGCATCGCCGTCGGAGCCGCCGTCGCCGGTTCCGTCGGCGTCGAACGCACCGGCGGGCCCGAAGTGGCGGCTCCACACCGCGAGCAGGCTCGGGAGGACGAACACGCTCGCGAGGAACGCGTAGACGATCGTGAGCCCGGTGATGAAGCCGAACTGCTGGAGCGGCGGCAGGATGGCGAACACGAGGACGCCGAAGCCGCCGACGGTCGTCGCCGCCGACCCCAGCAGCGCGCCGCCCGTCCCAGTGACAGCGGTGTGCATCGCCTCGCTGCCCGACTCGCTCCGGTCGAGTTCGAGGCTGAACCGCTCGCTGAGGTGGATGCTGTAGGCCACCCCGAGCCCGATGGTCAGGCTCGTGATCATCCCCGTCAACACGTTGAACGGGATGTCGAGCAGGTACATCGTCCCGAGGATCCACGAGACGTTGAACACCACGGGGAGCAGGGTGACGAGCCCGAGCGTCGCCGACCCCTCCGCGACGCGGTAGACGACCATCAGGAAGACGAAGGAGACGACGAGCGTGATGATCAGGCTCTCGACGACGGTGGTGAGCAGGTCCGACTGGACGATCTCGTTGACGATCGGCCGGCCCGTCGCGGTGACGGTCACGTCGCCGCCGGAGACGGCCGACTCGACGGCGTCCATCTGGGTCGTGACCGCCGACCCCGAGGCGCCGCCGCGCAGCGACGCGGTGAGACGCAGCGCCTCGTACTCGCCGCCCTCGCGCTGGACGTACTGACGGGCCTGGTCGGGCGCCGTCTCGTACAGGGCGTCGTAGACGCCCGCCACGTTCCGGTCGGGGACGCCGTCGCCGTCGGTGTCGCTGGCGGCCAGCGTCGCGTTGAACGTCTCGTTGGCCGCCGCGACCGACCGCATGACCGTCAGCGGACTGCGAACGTCGGCCTCGCCGTTCGAGAGCTCGACGGTCACGCCCTTCTCGGCGGCGAGCTCGCCGGTCCGGTTCACCCGCTGGAGGGCGTCGCCGGTCGCCACCTCGCCCTCGAAGAGGAACTCCGCGGTCGCGTCCTCCCGCAGGAAGTTGTCGTTGACGTACTCGAAGGTCGCCCGCATCGAGTACTCGCCCGGCCGCATCTGCTCGGGCAGTTCGTCCATCCACTCGGGCGGCTCCTCGGCGATGAAGTCCGTCTGCGCGAAGGAGGTGTCGACCTCGGTCGCGCCGTAGGCGCCGCCGGCGCTGATCAGCAGCGTGAGGAGGATGACCGCCCACGGCGCCCGGTCGGCGGCGGTCGCGCCGACTTCGAGCAGGCGGCCGAACGCGCCGCCGCCGGTGCCGAACGCTCGCTTGCGACGGTCGAAGCCGCGGCCTTCGAGGAAAGCGTCGGCCTCGACCTTGATCGCCGGGATCAGCGCGCCGAAGACGACCAGCGCGCCGACGATGCCGACCGCGCTGACGACGCCGAACTCGCGGATCGGGCCGACGGGGCTGGTCAGGTTCGAGAGGAAACCGATGACCGTCGTCGCGGTCACCAGCACCAGCGCCGTGCCGACGCCGGCCAGGGCGGTCCGCATCGAGCCCGCGACCGCCGCGGGGCCGCCCTCGTCGCCTTCCGTGCCGCGCGCCTCGCGGTGGCGCATGAACACGTGTATCGCGTAGTCGATCGAGAGCCCGATCAACAGGACCGGGATGGCGACGAACAGCTGGTTGAACGCGACGCCCGTCCAGCCCATGTAGCCGAACGTCAGGAGGAGCGTGAGCGCCAGCCCGAACACTCCGAGCAGGATGTCCAGCAGGTCGCGGTAGGCGATCGTCAGCACCAAGAGGAGGAACAGGACCGCGAACGGCCCGACGACGGTGAGGGTGTCCTGCATCGACCGGTTGGTCTCGTCGGCGATGATACCCGCGCCGAAGACCATCGCGTCGCCGCTCAGGCGGTCGCGCGCGATCGCCTGGATCTCGGTCTGGCTGTCCTGGATGCGCGCGCTCGCCGAGCCCTGGGCGACCGCCGATTCGGTCGTCTGCGTGACGACGACCATCGTCGCGTCGGCGCTCGTCGAGCCCGGCTCGTAGCTCGTCGGCATCAGCGCGAACGCTCGCGCCCCGCCGCCTTCGCTCAGCACCCGCTCGACGCTCGCCTCGACCGCCGAGGCGTTCATCGACTCCAGCTGTTCGATCTGTTCGGGTAGCGGCGGCGTCGCACCGTTCTCGGCGCGCTCCTGAAGCACGGCCCGGTCTTCCTGCAGGGCGGCGGCCCGCTCCTGCAACGCGCGGGCGTCCGGCGCCAGCACGCCGTCGATACCGGCGTACACCTCGCCGAACTGCGCCTGGACCTCGCCGGAGCGCTGGCGGTAGGTCGACTCGTTGATCTCGCCCCGCTCGTAGGAGGCGTTCAGCGCGGCCAGCCGCGACTGGAGCGCCCGCGCCTGCGAGGTGAGATTCCCGAACGCCTCGCTCTGGTTCGCCGACAGCCCAGCCGTGGCGTCGGTCCGGGTCGCCGTCAGGTTCCGCTCGATGGCCGCCGACCGCTGGCGGTAGGTCGCGTCGTCGACCTGGCCCTGGGCGTGCGAGCGGTTGAGCGCGACGTACTCCGCCTGAAGCTCTCGCGTCCGGTTGAGCGCGTCGCTCAGTCGCGCGCCCGTCTCGTTGAGCCGCTGGCGGTCGGCCTGCAGTGCGCGGCCGCGTTCGGTCAGGTTCGCCGCCTGGTCCTCCCGGATCGCGGCGGTCGCGACGACGTTGGCGATCCCCGCCGGCGCCTGCGAGTCGTCGAGCGTCCGGTTTATCGACTCGTCTTCCACGAGCGCGCGCTCGAAGCGCAACTGGTCGAGCAGCGACTCGCGGGCGAGGACGTTGTCCTCGCGGACGACCACCTGGGCGGTCGTCGTGTTCCCGCTCGACCCGAAGTTCTCGTCGACGTATTCGAGCTTCTGGGCTTCGTCGGAGCTCGTCTCGAACTGCGACAGCGACGCCGAGTCCTCGACCTGCGCCGCGCCGGCGCCGACCGCGCCGATCGCCACGAGCAGGACAACGACCAACAGCCGCCGGTGTTCCACGATGGCGTCGGCCACGTCGTCCATCCCGACCATCAGCGGTCCCTCCGCTGGGTTACCGATATATGTGCCTTCATCACGACAACTCTGTTGGTAGAATCCTACTAACTATTCGGCTTAAGCGTACCGAAGCGAGCGCGGGCGTCGCGTCGGCGGACGGACGGTCCCGGTCCGGAGCGTCGAACCGGGGGGCCGGATAGCGACCGGAGGGCTCCTGTCTCCTAATTTCCGGGCCGTCGACCCCTAATTTCCGGGCGGTCCGACGTTCACACAAACGATAATGCACGGGGTACATTTATCCGGGGTGACGGTAAAGCCGGGGACATGAGCGACGACGAGCCGGTTCCCATCGGCGTGAAGCTCGGCAGTACCCGCACGGTGATCGCCTACCCCGACGACGACGGCGAGATCCAGACCATCCGGACGCTGACCTGTCTGGCGACCTACGAGGACGCCCTCACGGGCGAGGAGCGGGTGCTCTACGGCGAGGAGGCGGCCACCGAGTACCCCGACGAGGTCCAGTTCATGCTCCGCTCGGGCCTGCCCGAGGACGAGGAGCGCGCCGAACTCACCAAGACGTTCTTCGAGGAGGTCATCGACGCCAACGACGTGCCCGAGAACTCCGGCGTCGTCTACGCCATCCCGACCATCGACAACCCGGAGGGGCTGGCCAACCTGGAGGAGGTCATCGAGGAGTCCTCGATCGGGCAGGCGCTGGTCGAGAGCTATCCCGAGTCGCTGTGCGGCGCGATCCCTGCCCGCGGCGATGACCTCGAAGCGATCGAGGAGATCTTCGTCGCCGTCAACATGGGGTCGACGAACCTCGAAGCCTCGGGCTACCGCCGCGGCGAGCAGCTCGCCCCCTTCACGACCGGCGCCGTCACCGGCAACGAGGTCGACCGGATGATCGCCAACTACGTCGAGGAGGAGACCCAGGGCCGGGTCAACATCGATACCCAGACCGCCCGCGAGTACAAGGAGGAACACGCCGACTTCGACTCCTTCGAGCCGTTCACTGACATCATCCAGCAGCCCGGCGGCGGCTCCCACGAGTTCACCATCGAGCGCAGCGTCATGGACGCCTGCAACGAGTACCTCGACGACGCAGTCGAGGAGTTCTGCAACACGTTCCTGCCGGAACTGGCCAACGACTACATGAAGGTCTACCAGCTGGCGCTGGACAACCGCATCGTCCTCACCGGCGGCATGGCCTGCATCCCCGGCATCGTCGAGGAGTTCGAGAAGCGGGTCAGCGCGGAACTCGACCGCGAGGTCGAGGCCGTCGCCGCCGACCACCCCGACATCTCGCCGTCGCTGGGCGCCCAGCGCATCGCCGGCCGCCTCGTCGACAACGCCTGAGAATCGCCGGCCGACCTACGCGTCGGCCCAGCACTCGACCCAGGAGACGAATCCGCGGGTCGCCGCGTCGACCTCGCTGCCGTCCGCTTGCGCCTCGCCGCGAGCCGCGCCGTTGGTGCCCGTCCGATCGTTCGTACGCGTCCGCTCGCCCGTACCCGTTCCGTCGCCCGCCAGCTCCGCGGGCAACTGTATCGTGAGTCGTGCCATCCACGGCTCTCTTTCGAAAGATCGCACGTAAAACTCAGTCAGACGCGCGTCTGCCGGCGGCGCTCCGACCGACCAGACTCTCGTCGGTCCGGGCCGACCGCGCGATTCTCGCGGACGAGACGCGGGAACGTAACTATTTATACTATGCACCACTGTATTAGGAATATAATGCCTGAGTGCCCGAACTGCGGCGAGCGCATGAGCCACAACGACGAGACGACGAAGCTGACAGAGTACGTCTGCGCTCGCTGTCACCGAACGGAGATCGTGCGAAAGCCCGCGTATCGCGTGACGGCCGGCGAGACGGCGGCCGGCGCGGTCGCCGACGACGACTGATCGGACACGGGGCGTTTTCCGACTCGCGACGCTGTCGAGCGGCGCGTAAACGGCTCGAAAACGAGAGGTCCGCGGCGGTCAGCGGTGGAGGACGGCGTGGCGGTCCATCGCGGGGCCGTCGCCGACGGGTTCGACGGTCTCGGTCGGCCAGTCGCCGGTCCCCGTCAGCAGTTCGATCCCGTCGTCGGTGACGAGGTGGGTGTCCTCGCTTTTCGCTCCCTGGACCGTGGGGTTGTAGGCGTAGGTCATCGGCAGGTGGACCGATGCCGCCGAGTCGGGCGTCCCGAACCACTCGCGGCCGGCGTAGGCCGCGGCGCCGCCCTGGTGGTGGTTGCGCCACTCGCCCTCGTAGCCGACTTCGGCGTATGCCTCCTGGATGCCGTCGAACACGTCGCCCGCGGTGCCGCCGTCGCGCCCGACTCGCTGCGTGGCGGCGAGGGCGCTGGCCTCGACGCGCATGGCGGCTTCGGTGCGCTCGTCGAGCCAGTCGGGGGCGTCGAAGGCGACCGACCGGGTGATACTCGCGTGGAGCCCGTCGCGGACCGCGGTGACCGAGACCAGCGCGTAGTCGCCGAGTTCGTTGTCGCGAGTGGTGTAGTGGCGGTACTTGCGGGTGCGCTCGCCGCTGCCGACGAGGACGACCGGCGAGTCGATGCCGCGGGCGAACAGCCGGTCGCGCAGGCGGCCGCCCACCTCGCGCTCCTCGTCGTCGGCGCTGGCCTCGCGGACGACGCCCTCGACGACCTCGGCCGCGTCCGCGCCCAGCGACCGGAACCGCTCGATATCGGCGTCGGTCAGCGGCTGGCGGAGGTCGGTCGGGTCGACCGACTCGAAGCCCGGCACGTCGAAGTCGGCGGCCGCCGGTGTCGGGCTGAACCCCGCGACCGCCTCGTCCAGGTCGGCCTCGTGCCACCGGACGGTCTCGACGGTCGCGTCGGCGGGGAGCTCCTCGTCGACGAGCCGCTGCGCCTCGATGTTGTCGGTGACGACGGTGAGGCCGTCGCCGTCGTAGCCGGCGGCGGCGACGCCCACGTCGGCGGCGCGGTCGACGACGTTGTTCCCGCCGGTCAGCCACGTAAAGGAGGGCGGGCGGGCGAACCAGACGGCTTCGAGGCCTTCGTCTGCGAGATACGCGTCGAGTCGCTCGCGGACCGCGTCGGTGTGAGACATGGTCGGTACTGCTCGGCAGCGGGAGTTAAAGGCGTCGCGAGCGGCAGGATGGACGGAGGGCCGAACCGATACCGGTCACTCGGTCTCGTAGCGCTCGAACAGCGCCGAGAGCTGCTCGGCGCGCATCGTGAGCATCTTCGCGTTGACGTACATCTCCGAGAGCGCGAGGTTCTGCTCCTCGGCGATGGCGGCGACCTGCTCGGCCTCCGCGACGTTCTCCTCGCTGGTCTCGGCGGCCTCGTCGGCGATGGCGGCGACCTCCTCCGAGGAGGCCGCCTGGTCGTCGGTGGCGTTGGAGATCTCGGTGACGCCCGAGGCGGTCTGCTGGACGTGTTCGAGGATCGACTCGAGGGCGTCCAGCCCCTCGCCGACGGTGTCTTTGCCCTCGTCGATGGTCGACTGCATGTCGGTGATCTCCTCGACGGTCTCGTCGGTCTGGTCCTGGATATCGCCGATGAGCCCCCCGATCTCGTCGGTGGCGTCCTTGGTCTCCTCGGCGAGGCTCTTGACCTCGTCGGCGACGACGCCGAAGCCGTTGTCGTTCGCGCCCGCCGAGGCGTGGGCGGCCTCGATGGAGGCGTTCAGCGCGAGGATGTTGGTCTGCTCGGCGATGTCGTCGATGAGGTCGACGATCTGGCCGACCTCGTCCATCCGCTCGTCGAGTTCGGTGACCGTCTCGACGACGCCCTCGATCTGGTCCTGGGCCTCGTCCATGGTGTCTCGGGCCGAGCGGCCGGCCTCGATGCCTTCGACGGTCGAGCGCTCGGTCCGGTCGGCCATCTCCTTGACCTCGTCGGAGGAGGCGGCGATCTCCTCGATGGTCGCGGACATGTCGGACATCTCGTCGGAGATCCCGCTGATCTGCTGGTGTTGCTCGTGGAACACGTCGGCCATCTCGGCGACGCGCTGGGCGACCTTCTCGCTGGAGTCGGTCACCGCCTGGGTCGCGGTCGTCACCTGCTCGGAGGAGCCGACGACCTCCTCGCTGAAGCCGGTGGCGGCGTCGAAGGTCTGCTCGAACGCGGCGGCCATCTCGTTGAACTCCGCCGCGAGTTCCGCGAGCGCCTCGGAGTCGTCGTCGGCGTCGAGGCGCCGGGTGAGGTCGCCGTCGCCGAACGCGTCCAGCGCCGTCCCGACCGTTCGGACGCTGCCGTCGTAGTCGGCCAGCGCGGCGTCGTCGGCGGTCCGGACGCCGCCGTCGGGCGCCGCAACCACCGGCGCGGCGGGCCCGGCATCCGGTCCCGCCCGCAGATCGGCGAGGTCGGACTTCGCGTCGTCGAGCCGCGAGCGGAGGTCGTCGCGCTCGCGCTCGGCCTCGGTCAGCGCGGTCTGCAGGTCCCGGCGCTCGCTCGCCCGCTCGTCGAGCGCCCGACCGATGTCGCGGTAGGCGTACGCGAGCCCCGCCGCGGCCGCGAGAACGCCCAGCCCGCCGAGCACCGGCCACAGCCCCGGCGCGACCAGAGAGACCACCACCTGATAGCACGCGTGAGCGAACTGCCCGCCCAGCGCGAGCCCGATCCGTCGCTTGAGGGTCGGTCGCATATCCCCACGATATACCGAACACTCATATAGTCCCTTCTCCCGCGATACAAACTTTGAGAATAGGGTTCCGAGCGGCCGAGCGCCACTCCTGCCGCGCCGGTCACCGTGCGAACCGCGCCCGACACGCTTAAGTTGATGTACTGATTCGTACATCGTAGAACGAAACAGTCCATCGGTTACACACATGGAAGCATACATCGAATCCGTCACGGACGGCGAGGACCTGACGCTCGCGGAGGCTCGCGAGGCGGCGACGGCCGTCTTCGAGGACGCGACAGAGGCACAGATCGGCGCGCTGCTGGCGGGGCTGCGCGCGAAGGGCGAGACCGAGGCCGAGATCGCCGGCTTCGCGCAGGGGATGCGCGAGGCCGCCCGAACCATCGACCCCGACCGGGCGCCGCTGGTCGACACCTGCGGGACGGGGGGCGACGACTACGACACGATCAACGTCTCGACGACCAGCGCCATCGTCGCCGCCGGCGCCGGCGTCCCGATCGCCAAACACGGCAACTACTCCGTCTCCTCGTCGTCGGGGAGCTCGGACGTGCTGGAGGAGGTCGGGCTGGACATGGACACCCACCCCGATGCCGTCGAGGCGACCGTCGAGGAGGCCGGCATCGGCTACATGCACGCGCCGGCGTTCCACCCGGCGATGAAGGCCGTCATCGGCCCGCGCCGCGAAGTGGGGATGCGGACCATCTTCAACGTGCTCGGTCCCCTCACGAATCCCGCCGGCGCCGACGCGCAGGTCATGGGCGTCTACGACCCGGATCTGGTCGGCCTGATCGGCCGCGCGGTCGCCGAGATGCCGGTCGACCACGCCCTGATCGTCCACGGCTCCGGCATGGACGAGATCACGATCCACGACGAGACCGCCGTCGCCGAGGTCGAAGGCGGCGAGGTCACCGAGTACACGATCACCCCCGAGGACCTCGGGCTGGAGACACACGACATCGAGGCCGTCGCTGGCGGCACGCCCGAGGAGAACGCCGAGGACCTGCTGGGGATCGTCGACGGGTCGGTCACCGGTGCCAAGCGCGACATCATCCTCGCGAACGCCGGCGCGGCCGTCTACGTCGCCGGCATGGCCGACTCGCTGGAGGCCGGCGTCGGGGCCGCCGTCGACGCCATCGATTCGGGCGACGCCGCCGCGAAGCTCGACGACCTGCGCGAGGTCACCAGTCGCGTCGCCGCCGACGGGGGCCGATGAGCGACGCGAGCCACACCGAGTCGGGACGTTCGGCCACCCGGGTGAAGGTCTGCGGCGTCACCCGCGAGTCGGACCGCGAGGCCGTCGTCGCCGCGGGCGCCGACGCGGTGGGCGTCGTCAGCGACGTGCCCGTCGACACCCCGCGAGAGGTCGACGCCGACACCGCCGCCGACCTGCTGGCGGGCGTCCCGCCGCTCGTGACGGGCGTGCTGGTGACGATGCCGACGACCGTCGAGGCGGCGGTCGGGCTGGTCGAGGACGCCGAACCCGACGCCGTGCAGGTCCACGGCGGCCTCTCGCCGGGCGAACTCGGCGCGCTCTCCCGTCGACTGTCCCAGGATCTGGTCGTCGCGGTCGACGCCGGGGCCGACGACGTGCGCGACTACGCCGACGCCGCGGACGCCCTGCTGGTCGACTCGGTCGACGCCGCGGGCGGCGGCGGCACCGGTGAGACCCACGACTGGGAGCGCACCCGCGAGATCGTCGCCGACCTGGACGTGCCCGTGATCCTGGCCGGCGGGCTCACGCCGGACAACGTCGCCGCGGCCGTCGAGACGGTCGACCCGTTCGGCGTCGACGTGGCCACGGGCGTCGAGCGCGTCGAGGGAGGGGAACGCGTCGGCGGCGAGAAAGACCACGAAGCCGTCCGCGAGTTCGTCGCCGCGGCGACCCGGCGGGAGGTGGCCGCGTGAGCGACCCCGATCCCGGAACCGACCTCGAACTCGAACCGTCGAGAGACGAGTTCGTCGAGCTGGCCGACGCCGACGGCGACGAACCGGTCGTCGTGCGCGCGGCGGTCGAGCTGGACACCGACCTGGAGCCGCTGGAGGCGTACGCCGCGCTGTCGGGTCGGACCACCGACATCGAGGGCGCCGACTACACGTTCCTGCTGGAGAGCGCCGAGAAGGTCGCCTCCAGCGACCCCGACGGCGCGTTCGCGCCGACCACCGAGGACCGCCACGCCCGCTACTCCTTCGTCGGCCACGACCCGAAGGGCGTCGTCACCGTCGACGCGGACGGGGCGACCGTCGAGACGTTCGACGACCGCTACGACGCCTTCTTCGACGCCGACGGCGGCGACACCCTCGACAGCGTCCGCGGCGCGATGCCCGACGTAGAGCGCCGCGGGTTCCCCGACATGGACCGCGAGCACTTCGAGGGCGGTCTCGTCGGCTTCATCGGCTACGACGCCGTCTACGACTGCTGGCTCGACGAGGTGGGGCTGGAGCATCCCGACTCCAGGTATCCCGACGCCCAGTTCGTCCTCACGACGACCACGCTCGTCTTCGACGAGGTCGAGGGGACCGTCTCGCTCGTCTGTACGCCGATCCTCGAACCAGACGACGACGCCGCGGCCCGCTACGAGGAACTGGAGGCGGAGGCCGAGCGCGTCGCCGACCTGCTGGCGGACGCCGCCGACCTGGAGACCGGCGGGTTCGCCCGCGACAGCGAGACCGCCGGACCCCAGGACGAGTACGAGGAGGCCGTCGAGAAAGCGAAAGAACACGTCCTCGCCGGCGACATCTACCAGGGCGTCATCTCGCGGACTCGCGAACTCTACGGCGACGTGGACCCGCTGGGGCTGTACGAGTCGCTGCGGTCGGTCAACCCCTCGCCGTACATGTACGTCCTCGACTACGACGGCCTCTCGGTCGTCGGCGCCAGCCCGGAGACGCTGGTGGCGGTCCGCGGGGACCGCGTGCTCTCGAACCCCATCGCCGGGACCTGTTCTCGGGGGACCAGTCCCGTCGAGGACCGCCGGCTCGCCGGCGAGATGCTCGCCGACGGGAAGGAGCGAGCCGAACACACGATGCTCGTCGACCTCGCGCGCAACGACGTGCGCCGCGTGGCCGAGCCCGGGAGCGTCCGCGTCGAGGAGTTCATGAGCGTCCTCAAGTACAGCCACGTCCAGCACATCGAGTCCACGGTGACGGGGACGCTGGCCGACGGCTCGGACGCCTTCGATGCGGCCCGCGCTTCCTTCCCCGCCGGGACGCTCTCCGGTGCGCCGAAGATCCGGGCGATGGAGATCATCGACGACCTCGAACGGACGCCGAGAGGCCCCTACGGCGGCGGCGTCGGCTACTTCACCTGGACCGGCGACGCCGAACTCGCCATCGTCATCCGCACCGCGACCGTCGAGGACCTCGACAGCCGCTACGGCGTCGGCGTTCCCGACGAGGCGGCCGACAGCGCCGACCGGATCACGGTCCAGGCCGGCGCCGGCATCGTCGCCGACAGCGACCCGACCAGCGAGTACGAGGAGACCGAACAGAAGATGCGCGGCGTCCTCGACGCGCTGGAGGCCATCGAGATGGCGTCCGAGGCCACGGACGGCGACGAGGCCGCGGCCGACGACGCCGAAGACGCCCCGGGCGACGGCGACGCCGCCGAGCCCGAGGAGGTCTCCCGATGAGCGCCGACCAGCGCGAACGGGCCGACGAGCGCCAGGTACTGTTCGTCGACAACTTCGACTCCTTTACCTACAACCTCGTCGAGTACGTCAGCGAGCACGCCGACACGGAGGTCGTCCGCAACACGGCCTCGCTGGACGACGTGCGCGGCGCCGACCCGGACGCCATCGTGATCAGCCCCGGGCCCGGCCACCCGAAGAACGACCGCGACATCGGCGTCACGAACGACGTGCTGACCGAGATCAGTCCCGAGGTGCCGACGCTGGGAGTCTGTCTCGGGCTGGAGGCCGCCGTCTACGCCTACGGCGGGACGGTCGGGCGCGCGCCCGAACCCATCCACGGCAAGGCCTTCCCCATCAGTCACGACGCCGAGGGCGTCTTCGCGGGCCTCGACCAGGGGATCCGCGGCGGGCGCTACCACTCGCTGGTCGCCACGGAGGTCCCCGACTGCTTCGAGGTGACCGCCACGACGGCGGCCGAGACCGAGGACGGCGACAGCGTGGATCTCGTGATGGGGATCCGCCACCGCGAGCACCCCATCGAGGCCGTCCAGTTCCACCCCGAGTCCGTGCTGACGGCGGTGGGCCACGACGTGATCCGCAACTTCCTCGACGGCGTCTAGGTGTTCGAGACGCTTCGGTTCCGTATCTCGCTTTAGCCGCCGGACGTGCCGAGGAAACTCGCGTGACTCGCCCTGGATCGTCGACTGTACTCGACAGTGAGCGCTGAAAGCCCTCGCCGCGCTCGCTAGCAGTCTTTTCGACCGCAACTGCAACTGACCGCAGGCGATGAAAGCCCTCAACGCGCTCGCGGTCGCTGAGCGACATATCCGCGCTCTCGGCACCGCCCGCTCACGGCAGAGCCGTTCGCATCGAGGCGCTGCGCGCCTCGCACCGCGCGGATAGGGGTCGCGCAGACGACTGGACTGCACGCGAGCGCGCCTCGCCCTTTCAGTCCGCCAGGAACAGCACGGCACCGCACCCGCCCCGCACAGCACCGCAGACAGCCACATACCTCCCCAGCCGATTTCGTTGCTCGTCGCAAGCTCCTGCGCTACTCATCCCTCGCGCGATGCTGTCGCGCGCTTTCATGCGCGCGACAGCGCGCGCCACCGCACCTCGGCCGTGAACAGGTGCCGGAACGGATACGGTGGAAGGACGGCCGAGCGGCGTGGAACGTGGGGCGAACCATCGGCTACGAGTGACTCGCGTGACCACCTTTACCTGGGTGCCGTCGTTCGTACCCCTATGACTCTCCTGCAGTCGCTCTCGCAACTGGGTGAGGAGTACGTCGACCTGGGCTGGCAGCTCGCTGAGTTCGCGGCCGTCGCTGCGGTCGTGTTCCTGATCGGTCAGCTGGTCGTCGAACCGCTGGCGCGGCTCGTGCTGGATCGCTGGAACCTGGATCGGACGCTGGAGCGGGCGCTCCTCAAGGTCATCGGCGTCGCTGTAGTCGTCGTCGCGCTCGCAGCGGGGGTCGCCGCGGCCGGGTTCACCGCGCTGCTGGGCGGGTCGGCGCTGGTCGTCGCCGCGCTGACGCTGGCGGTGGGGTTCGCCGCCCAGGACGTGCTCTCAAACTTCGTCGCCGGCCTGTTCATCGTCCAGGACCGCAACTTCAACATCGACGACTGGATCGAGTGGGACGGCCGCGCGGGGTTCATCGAGGACATCGGCTTCCGCGTGACCAGGGTGCGGACCTTCGACAACGAGACGGTCACGGTGCCCAACACCGAACTCGCGACGACCGCGGTCACCAACCGGATGAGCAACGAGCAGCTGCGGATCTCGTACTCCTTCGGCATCGGCTACGCCGACGACATCGACGAGACGACGCGGATCCTCCTCGACGTGGCCGACGACCACGAGGGGATCCTCGACGACCCCGAGCCGTCCGTGCGCGTCACGGACCTGGCCGACTCCGCCGTCGTCCTCCAGTCGCGGTTCTGGATCGACAGCCCCGACCGCGAGGAGTTCTCCGTCGCCCGCTCGACGTACATCCAGCGGGTCAAAGAGCGCTGCGCGGCCGCGGGTATCGACCTCAGCACGACCACCCAGCACGACCTCTCCGGCGAGCTCGCCGTCGCGGAGCCGCCGGCCGTCGACCGATGAGCGGCCGACCTACAGGACAGAGAAACCGAGGACGCTCAGGATGTACAGCGTCCCGACGATGATGATGCCGATGATCACCAGCCGCCAGGCCATCGACAGCAGGAACCGGCCGATCAGGATGATCGCCGCCAGCAGGACGAGGACGCCGAGTATCCCGACGGGTTGCGTGAGCAGTTCCAGCCCGGACTGAAGCACCACTGCGCTGAGCATACCGGATACAGGCCGGCCCGTGACCATAAGCTTCCGGGACCGTCCGACGGGCGTCCGACGGGATCGCCTCGCTCGGCGGTCGACCCCGGTTGCGGACCGCGAGGGCGGCGCCCGGCTGCCGCCGTCAGTCCTCACCGGCGGGCTCGGGCGACAGCTCGCCCGACTCGACCATCGCTTCGAGCGGGTTGTCCTCGACCCGGAGCGGCAGGTCCACCCGGCCGCGCCGTCGCGAGGACTCCCAGGCGGCGAAGATCACTTCGGTCACCGACAGCGCCCGCCGGGCGGAGAACTCCGGTTCGACGCCGTCGCGCAGGCAGTCGACGACGTGGTCGATGGCCGGCGGGACCGCCGCCGCGTTCTCGACGCCGGAGACCAGCGTCTCCCACCCTTCGCCGTCCCGGCGGACCCGCGCTTGCGCCTCGTTCCACGGCGTCACCTCGATGACGCCGTCGGTGCCCTGCAGGCGGTGGTGGACGCCGACGCCGTCCTCGCCGAACCCCGTCGTCGCGATGCCCTGGACGCCGCTCTCGTAGGCCCACTGGACGAGCCCCTGGTTCTCGTTGTGCGCGCCGTACTTGACGTACTCCTCGCGGTAGTCGATCTGGCCGATGACCCACTCGACCGGTGACTCCCCGGCGTACATGTGCGCCAGGTCGACGTGATGAGTCCCGTTGTCGAGCAGCGTGCTCGTGCCGACCTCGACCCGCTGCAGGTCGCCGATAGCCCCCTCGTCCAGCGCCCGCTTGGGCTCGCGCCACACCGGGGAGAAGCGCCGCTGGTGGTTGAACGTCAGTTGCACGTCCCGGCGACTGGCCTCCTGAGCCATCAGGCGCGCGTCGCCCCACGTCGTCGCCATCGGCTTCTCGCAGTGGACCGCCTCCGGGACGCCGCTGGCGATGCAGTCGAGCACGATCTCGGCGTGAGTCGGGACGGGGGTCGATATCGAGACGATATCGGGGTCGGCCGATTCGAGCATCGTCTCGTAGTCCTCGAAGATCCCCGATTCGTCGACGGCGAACTCGTCGGCGAAGGCCGCGACGTTCTCGCGGACGATGTCGGCGGCGGCGACGATCCGGCAGTCCTCGCGCTCGCGGTAGCCCTCGGCGTGTCGGTAGGCCATCGCCGCGCTCTCGCCCCATACCGGATTGTCGGGCTCCGGTCCCGTTCCGATAAACGCGATATCGTACGTCATACCCTCCGCGTTACCGCGGCGGGGGAAAAGTCCACGCCTCCCGGAAGGCCGGACCGGATCGGGTGGTGCGAGGCGCTACGACCGATAGCGGGCGTCGCCGGAGAACAGCACCGCGCCGGTCGGTCGAACGAGTCCGACGCCGAGGCCGATCGCCACGCCGGTCAGGTGGCCGACGACGCCGACCTCCGCGGTCCCGGCCGCGAGCGCGACCAGCCCGAAGACGGCCTGTCCGGCGATCACGCCCCCGAAGAAGACCCACAGCCAGGTCAACTCACCGTGCCAGCCGCCCGTCGCGACCCGATACCGGACGCTGTCGACGACCACGAGCGTCGTCATCGCGAGCACGATACCGCTGGCGCCGAGCGTCCCTGCGACCCGACCCGAGACGCCGAGCGACACGTACCAGGCGACCTGCGCGCCCGTCGTCACCAGCCCCGAGACCGCCGCCAGCGCGAGGAATCGCCGGCGACCCAGCCGGCGCTCGACGACGCCGCCGAACAGCAACAGTTGAACGACGCTCGAAACGACGTGCCTGGGATCGGTCGGTAGGTGCGCCAGCGGCGCGAGCAGCCAGCCCGGCGAGGGGTCGGGCGTCGCGACGAACAGCGCGACGAACGTCCGATATCCGAAGCGGTCCCAGACGTACCACTCGGCGGCGAAGACGAGAACGAAGAGACCGCAGAGAGAGAGGGTGGCCGGAACGCTCCGGAGCCACGCGAGCCCCCGCGACAGCGTCGATGCGGGGGCCTCGTCCATCTACCTCAGCACTCCGACCAGCCGCAGGACTCGCAGGTCTTGCAGCCTTCGGAGTAGTACAGCGACAGCGACGAGCACTCCGGACACTCCGGGCTCTCGCCGGCGTCGATCAGCTCCTGCTGGTCGCCCTCGGCGGCCTGTCCCGCCTCGGGACCGGGCTCGCCCGCGTCGCTGCCGGGCGCGGCGCCCATCGATACGGAGGCCCCGCCGTCCGTCTCCGGTTCGGCGGCGCCGACGTCCTGGTTCGGGTCACTGCCCTCACGGCGCTCCTCCTCGGCGGTCTCCTCCAGCGTCGCCTGCTGGGGGTAGCCCTTGTCGATCTCGTCGTCGAGGTAGCGACGGAGGGCCGTGCCGATGGCGTCCGGGATGGACTGGATCTGCTCGCCCTTGTCCCAGGCGACCTTCGGGCTGCGGATGCCCTGCAGCTCGTCGGCGATCTCGTGCGGGTCGACGCCCGCGCGCAGCGCCGTCGAGATGGTCTTGGCCAGCGCCTCGGTGAACGAAGCGGTGAAGCCGCCGGAGTTGCCGATGTTGGCGAACAGCTCGAACGGGCGCTCGGCCTCGGGGTCCTCGTTGATGTTGACGTAGAGCTTCCCGTAGCCGGTGTCGATGCGCTGGGTGACGCCGTGGAGCACGTCCGGCCGCGAGCGCTTCTGGGCGTAGTCGGGGCGCTCGCCGTCGGCGGCGCCGAGGATCTCCTCGGTCTCCGATTCGATGGCCGCCTGGACGGCGTCCTCCTCGAGGAAGGCGTCGAAGCCGCCGAAGACCTCCTCGATCTGGGCGACGACCTCGTCGGCGTCCATGTCGGCGAACTCGGTGTTCTGGGCGCGCGTCGTGAGCACCTGCTTGCTGCGGGTGCCGTCGCGGTAGTAGGTGACGCCCTTGCCGCCGTGGTCGTAGATGTACTCGAAGACGTCCTGGGCGTCCTCGACCGTCGAGTCGTTCGGCGCGTTGACGGTCTTCGAGATGGCGGAGTCGACGCCCTCCTGGCAGGCGACCTGGATCCCAGCGTGCTGCTTGGCCGAGAGGTCGCCCGTGGTGACGAACAGCTCGCCGACCGCGTCCGGGACCGTCGAGAGGCCGTCGACGCCGTCGAACTCGTTGTTGGCCATCTGCTCCTGGGCCTCCTCTTTGACGGCGTCGATGTCGAGGTCGTTCTCCTCCAGCACGCGCAGGAAGTAGTCGTCGAACTCGACGAGCATCTCGTCGCCCTGCACGTCGTCGGAGACGTTCTTGTAGTAGGCGACGTTGTAGATGGGCTCGCAGCCGCCGGTGGTGTTGCCGACCATCGAGGTCGTGCCCGTCGGCGCGATGGTCGTCGTGTTGTGGTTGCGCAGCGCGAAGCCATCCGCCCACTCGTCGGCGTCGAGGCCGGTCTGCTTCTCGAACCACTCGCGGTACTCGGTGGGGTTCGCGTACTTGGAGTTGTCCCACTCCTCGAAGCTCCCCCGCTCGGCGGCGAGGTCGTGGCTGGCCCGCTTCGAGCCGTGGTTGATGTGGCGCATCAGCTGGCGGGCGACCTCGTTGGACACGTCGTCGCCGTAGCGCATGCCCAGCTGGATGTACAGCTGCGCCAGGCCCATGACGCCCAGACCGATCTTGCGCATCTCCCGGACGGTCTCCTCGATCTTCGGCACCGGGAAGTCCGACATCGTGACCACGTTCTCGAGGAACCGAGTCCCCATCTCGATGCGGTGGTCGAACGCCTCGAAGTCGATGGCCTCCTGCAGGAACGCGTCGACCGCGTCCTCCAGCGTGTCGTACTCGTCGGCGTGTGCCTCCGACCAGACGCGCCAGTCGGGCGCGTCCGTCGCCGCGAGCGTCGAGAGGTTGATGTGGCCGAGGTTACACGCCTCGTACTCCTCGAGGGGCTGCTCGCCGCAGGGGTTCGTCGCGAGGATGCGGTGGTCGGGGTGTTCCTCGACGTCGAACGAGTGTTCCTTGTTGATCCGCTCGAGGTAGACGACGCCCGGTTCGCCGTTCTCGTGGGCGCCGTCGACGATGCGCTCCCAGACCTTCCGGGCGGGCACCGAGAGGACCTCGCCGACCTCGACGTACTCGCCGAGGTCGAACATCTCGTACAGTTCCTTGGTCTCGGCGGTGGCGACGTGGGGCTCCTCGGTCCGCGGGTTGGTGAAGGTAAACTCCTCGTCGGCCTTGACCGCGTCCATGAAGTCGTCGGTGATCCCGACGGAGATGTTGAAGTTAGAGAGGTGCCCCTCGACGGCGTTGCGGAGGTGCTTGGGCACTTTGCCGTCGTCGTCGATGAGCTCCCGGGCCTCCTCTAAGGCGTCGGCGAAGGAGTTGTGCGTGAAGTCGTCCGGGTCGTTCAGACGCAGGGTGTGCGCCAGGGAGACGTCCTTGTTCTTGGCGTGGATGAACTGGATCACGTCCGGATGGGAGACGCGCATGACGCCCATCTGGGCGCCCCGACGGGCGCCGCCCTGGGCGATTGTCTCGCACATCTGGTCGAACGTGCGCATGAACGTGATCGGACCGGACGCGATGCCGCCGGTCGAGCCGACGGCGTCCCCGTACGGGCGCAGCCGCCAGAAGGCGTAGCCCATGCCGCCGCCGGACTGGAAGACTTCGGCGGCCTCCTTGGCGGTCTGGTGGATGTTCGTGATGTCGTCCTCGGGCGAGTCGACGAAACAGGCCGACAGCTGCTGGAGCTCGTCGCCGGCGTTCATCAGCGTCGGCGAGTTCGGCATGAAGGACAGATCCTCCATCAGCCGCTGGAACTCCTCGGCGGTCGCCTCGACGTGGCTCCGGACGCCATCGGGCAGTTCCGGGACGACCGTCTCGTAGGCGAACTTGTTGACGTTGTGCTGGTTCAGGGCCGTCTCCGCGTCGTCGTCGGCCGTCGTGCCTGCGCCGAAGACTTCCTCAGCGAGCTCGTCGCGGCGCGGGTGGTCGGGCTTGAGCTGGTCGGGCGTGACCGTGACCTCGACGCCCCGTTCGTCGGCCTCGTAGACGGCCTCGGCGAGCGCGATGTTCTTGGCGACGCGGACGAACAGATCCTCCTGCTGTTCGACGAGTTCGCCGTCGGCGTCCTTGCGGAGATAGCGCGCGGGCAGAATGTTGTGATACGCGTTGCCGGTCAACCGCTCCTCTAACGTCGCCCCCTCGGTGCGCTTGATCGGCAGGTCGATGTCGTCGACCGCGAGATCGCCGCTACTCATGTGTTCTAGTCCTCCCCCGACCGATACCAAAACCGGATCGAGAGCGTGTCCGCTGTGGCCTCGTACCTATCATCTGTGACGGAAATCCTGTTTGTTTGGGTCCCAAATAACGCTTTGGTTTGCGGGTACTCGCCGATCGATACGTGTGTCCGAATCCCGAGAAGTCGCGTCGCTACGGACGTTGCTGGTCACCTGACCGTGCGTTCCGTTTCATACGGTGATTACCTCTTAAGCGTAGGTATACCGCGGTGAAAGTAGTTTCGAATTCCCGAAAATCGGGGGATAGCGGCCGGATCTGCAGTGGAAGCGATCGGGGGTTTCGAGTGGAGACCCCCTTCGTTCGTTCCCCGTGAGCCGACATCACGAGGCCGGGATCATGTGTATAATTGTTCTTATATAATCGGATCGGTGGGGGAGACTGCCTTCGCGTACCACGGAGACGGAACGGGCCGATATTTTATATAAGAATATTGTTTATTGGGGCCGATCGCCGGTCTACTCGGGGCATCGGACAGTTCCGGTCGTCCACAGTCCGAAGGGATTAGCCCGCACGCGACTAACGGGCAGGTGTGACGGAGCGGAACGTACTCGGAACGGAACTGGCGACGTGTAGCGAAGACCCGCTGACCGGCTACGGCCGCGACGGCTGTTGTCGGCACTTCCCGAACGACGCCGGCCGCCACGAGATCTGCGCGGTGATGACCGAGGAGTTCCTCCGGTACAGCAAGTCCCGCGGGAACGACCTGATCACCCCCCGGCCCGAGCTTGAGTTCCCCGGCCTGGAGGCCGGCGACCGCTGGTGTCTCTGTCTCGACCGCTGGCTCGAAGCCGAGGCCGCCGACGCCGCCCCGCCCGTCGTCCTCGAAGCCACCGCCGAGGAGGCCCTGGAGCGGGTGCGTCTGGAGACGCTCGAAGCGCATGCTCACGAGGAGTGACGGTGCGAGCGGGCCTGACGGAAGTCGTCGACCCGTTTCGTTCACGGCCCTGGATACTCGGGCTGCCAGCGAACCGCTAGCTCGGGAGGGGCCCCGTCCGGAAAAAGATGGTAGTGGACTCGCGGGGCAGGAGCCGCCCGTGAGACGGAATATTCCGACCGAAGGTTTTTCTCCGAGTCCACGCAAGATTCGCTCGTATGGCGACGAGAGCCCACGACGATTCCGACGGGGAGGGAGTGGAGTTCATCCACGAGGACGACGGCTCGATCACCGCCAGGGACATCGAGACGGGGGTCGCTTCCTTCGGAGACACAAAGGCCGAGGCCCTTCGGATGCTCGCCGAGGCCCTGACACTTCACGAGGGCGGCGGCGAACCGGTGTCCGACGAGGACCTCGAAGAGTGGGGCCTCGATCCGGAGAACGAAGGAGACGAGGAACCCCCGGACTTCATGCAGTAGACCCCGATGGTCCGCACGCAGTTTTCCGGGCGCGAAATAGCGAAAGTCCTGCGTAATCACGGCTATCGGAGGGCTGGACGAACTGGGAGCCATCTCCAACTTCGGTGGGAGAGTCCGGACACCGACGAGGTTCGAACGGTGACTGTCCCGATGAAGTCGGAGGACGAGATCCCGATGGGGACGCTCCACTCGATAGCCGACCAGTGCGGCGCCGAAGACTTCGAGGCGTGGTGTCGATGGATCGACGAACACGCGTAGCGACGCGCTTCGAGCCAATCGGACGGGACAGTTCGAGACTCCGAACCAATTCGATCTGAGCCGCCGATAGTTTCGCTACCCGTGGGCGAGAAAGTTCCCGCGAGAACCGCAGTACCGGCGACTAACCGGATAGTTCGCGGGAACGAAAAACCGCTATGGACTCGCGGGGATTTGAACCCCGGGCCTCTTCCTTGCGAAGGAAGCGATCTGCCACTGATCTACGAGCCCGCGTATATCGCTCGCAGCGCGGAGGGGATAAGTCCTGCGCGTGAGAGCGGCTTCGGCAATCGGTCACACGGTCGCGCCGTCGGGCGACCGGGCGACGGCGGTGGCCGCTGCCACCGTCCCCTCTAGTCCTCGAGGACGATCTCGATGGAGACGTCGTTCGGGACCTGGATCCGCATCAGCTGGCGCAGCGCGCGTTCGTCGGCGTCGATGTCGATGAGCCGCTTGTGGACGCGCATCTCCCAGTGCTCCCACGTGGCGGTCCCCTCGCCGTCGGGGGACTTGCGGGTGGGCACCTCGAGCGTCTTCGTCGGCAGCGGGATCGGCCCCGACAGCTCGACGCCGGTCTTGTTGGCGATGTCGTTGACCTCGCCGCAGATCGAGTCGAGGTCTTCGGGACTGGTGCCGGCCAGCCTGACGCGTGCTTGCTGCATGAGTTACTCGCGCTCGTTGACGGACATGACCTGCCCCGCGGCGATGGTCTGACCCATGTCGCGGATGGCGAAGCTCCCCAGCTCGGGGATCTCGTTGGCCGACTCGATGCTGAGCGGCTTCTGCGGGCGGATGGTGACGACTGCGGCGTCGCCGTTCTGGATGAAGTCCGGGTTCTCCTCCTCGGCCTCGCCCGTCGCGGGGTCGATCTTCTGGTCGATGGACTCGATGGTACACGCGACCTGCGACGTGTGGGCGTGGAAGACCGGGGTGTAGCCGGCGGTGATGACCGACGGGTGCTGCATCACGACGATGCGAGCCTGGAAGGTCTCGGCGACCGACGGCGGGTCGTCGGCGGGACCACAGACGTCACCGCGGCGGATGTCGTCCTGACCGATGCCGCGGACGTTGAACCCGACGTTGTCACCGGGGCCGGCCTGGGGCACCTCTTCGTGGTGCATCTCGATGGTCTTGACCTCGCCACCGACGTCGGAGGGCTGGAAGCTCACGTTGTCGCCCGTGTTGAGCATGCCCGTCTCGACGCGTCCGACCGGGACCGTACCGATGCCGGAGATGGTGTAGACGTCCTGGATCGGGAGGCGCAGCGGCGCGTCCGTCGGCGGCTCCGGCTCGGGCAGCGCGTTGAGCGCCTCGAGCAGGATCTCGCCGTCGTACCAGTCCGTGTTCTCGGACTCGCTGGCGATGTTGTCGCCCTCGAAGGCCGAGACCGGGATGAACTTCGCGTTCTCCGTGTCGAAGCGGACCTGGTTGAGCAGGTCCTTGACTTCCTCGACGGCCTCGTTGTAGCGGCTCTCCTCGTAGTCGACGAGGTCCATCTTGTTGATGGCGACGATCATCTCGCCGATGCCCAGGGTGCGGGCCAGGAAGACGTGCTCCTGGGTCTGGGGCTGGACGCCGTCGTCCGCGGCGACCACGAGCACGGCGTTGTCCGCCTGGGACGCGCCCGTGATCATGTTCTTGACGAAGTCGCGGTGGCCCGGACAGTCGACGATGGTGAAGAAGTACTCGTCGGTGTCGAACTCCTGGTGGGCGATGTCGATGGTGACACCGCGCTCTCGCTCCTCGGCCAGGTTGTCCATGACGTAGGCGAACTCGAAGCCGCCCTTGCCCTTCTCCTCGGCCTCCTCCTTGTGCTGTTCGATTACGTGCTCGGGGACGCTGCCTGTCTCGTACAGCAGTCGCCCGACCAGTGTGCTTTTCCCGTGGTCAACGTGACCAATGATAGCCAAATTCTGGTGTGGCTTGTCTTCGCTCATTGTTTATCTCACGCGCAGAGGCGCTATGTGGGAACTCTTTGGCGGTTAGTGTTAAAACCATTTCGATAGCGATTCCACGCGATCCCCACGCCGTCCTGCGATTTGGCAACCGCTCTCACGGACCACGGGCCGACGGCGTGGAGCGGCCCGGACGGCCGGCCGTCCGCCGTCATCCCAGTTCCTCGACGAGTTCGCGAGCGCGGCTCTCTCGGATGTCCTCCCCGGCGACCATGCGGGCCGCGACCTCCTCGACGAGTCCCGCCGGAGCGCCGGCCTGTCTGGCGACGTTCTCGGCGTGGAGCTTCATGTGCCCGGACTGGATGCCCTCGTCGACGAGCGCGCGCAGGCTCGCCAGGTTCTCCGCGAGGCCGAGCGCCGCGAGGACGCTCGCGAACTCGTCGGCGCCTTCGACACCGAGAACGTCCATCGCCGCTCGACCGGCGGAGTGGACCGCGGTCGCGCCGCCGACGGTCCCGACCTGGACCGGGAGTTCGATGCTGCAGATCAAGTCCCCGTCGTCACCGACCTCGTAAGTCGTCAGCGGACCGTACCCCTCCCGTGCGGCGTACGCGTGTGCGCCCGCTTCGAGCGCGCGCCAGTCGTTGCACGTCGCGACGGCCAGCGCGTCGACGGCGTTCATGATCCCCTTGTTGTGCGTGGCGGCCCGGTAGGGATCGCCCGCGGCGAACGCCCAAGCCTCGACGATGCGGTCGCGAACGGTCTCGCCGTCGATCCCGCTCGCTTCCTCGGAGTCGTCTCCGCTGTCGACGAGCGCGTCGGGATCGACCCGGCACCTCGCGCGTGCGAGCCGACAGTCCGCCAGGTTCGACAGGACGCGCAGCGAGACGCGGCCGCCGGTCGCGTCGGCCACGACCGGCGCGATGGCCTCGCACATCGTGTTCACTGCGTTGGCCCCCATCGCGTCGCGCACGTCCACGAGCAGGTGGACGACGACCGTCTGGCCGGCCGGTGTGTCGACGACGCGCGCGGTCACGTCCTCGCAGCCGCCGCCGTGGCTCACGAGGACGCCCTGGTCGTTGGCGACGGCGGCGATCTCCTCGGCGCGTTCGAGGACGCGCAGGCGCGCTGCGGTCGGGTCGGCCACGTCCGCGACCTGGACCTGCCCGATCATGTAGGGCCCGTCCGTGTCGGTGGTGAAGCCGCCGGTCGAGCGAGCCAGCAGCGCGCCCTTCGAGGCCGCGGCGACCACGCTCGACTCCTCGACGGCCATCGGCACCAGCACGTCCTCGCCGTCGACGACGAAGTTCGTCGCGACGCTCAGGGGGTAGGTGATGCTCCCGACCACGTTCTCGCTCAGACCGTCGACCGTCTCGCCGACCTCGCCGTCGGCGTCGAGCGCGTCGACCGCGTCGGCGTCGAGGTCACGGCGGTCCGCGACCGTCGACAGTCGCTCGGAACGGTCTCGGGTGTAGAATCCGGGGATCCGCGAGTTCATGCCAGCCAGAACAGGCGGGTCCGCATAGGGCGTTTCGGTCCCACGGGCCCCTGCGAAGCCGAGCGCCTCCCTAGCGCTCGGGCAGCCGACCCACGTCGGCCAGCACCGCGCTCGCGGTCTCGGGCCCGCCCGCGCCGCGCCCGGAGATGTTGAGCCGCCCGGCGTGTTCGGTCTCCAGCTGGACGATGTTCTCGGTGCCGGTCACGGCGAGCGTGCCGTTCTCGGGGACGAGCCGCGGACCGACGCGCACCTCGCCGGCGGGCGTGACCTCGCCGATGAGCCGGACGGTGCGGCCGTCCTCGGTCGCCAGGTCGAGCGCGCTCCCGGGGATCTCCTCGATGCCCTGCACCTCGGCGTCGTCCAGCGTGTACTCGCGGTCGTCGCCGGCGAGGACGTTCGCGACGATGACGCACTTCAGCGCGGCGTCGGTCCCCTCCACGTCGAAGGCCGGGTCGGCCTCGGCGACGCCCAGGTCCTGGGCCTCCGCGAGGACGTGCTCGTAGTCGAGCCCCTCGGCGGCCATCCGCGTGAGGATGAAGTTCGCCGTCCCGTTGAGGACGCCGCGGGCGGCGTTGATGTGGTCGGCGTCGAAGTCGGCGATCGTCGAGAGGACCGGCATCGCCCCGCCGACGGTCGCCTCGAACAGCACTTCCCCGTCGCTCTCGCGCTCCAGTTCGCGGACCTCGCCGTAGCGCTCGGCCACGGGCCCCTTGTTGGCGAGGACGACGTGGCGGTCGCGTTCGAGCGCGGTCCGAGCGTGGCCGAAGCCGGGCTGGGCGTCCCCGAGCGTCGTCGGCGTCGCCTCGACGAGAACGTCGTACTCACCGTCCAGCGCGGCCTCGGGGTCCGCGCTACCGACGACGCCGTCGGTGCGCTTGGACTCCAGGGCGGTCGCCACGTCGACGCCCTCGTGGTCGACGGCGGCCGACGAGGAGTCGGCCAGCGCCGTGACGGTGTGGCCGTAGTCGGCGGCCAGTTCCGCGACGGAGGCGCCGACGGCGCCGGCGCCCAGTACCGCGAGTCTCACGCCGCATCACCCGCCGTGAGCGGCTCGACCAGACGGAGGTCCTTCGCCGCGGCGATGTCGCGCAGGGCGGCCAGCGTCGAGTCGGTCTCCCCCTCCTCGGTGGCCAGTCGCAGGCGCGCGCTCGACACGTCCTCGGTCCCTTCCGGCGCCGACAGCGAGAGGTCGGTCACCGTCGCGTCGGTCGTCTCGCGGATGCGCGAGAGGGTGTGCGAGAGGTCGCTGTCGACGATGTGGCCGGAGACGACGATCGTCAGCGACTCGCTGTAGTGTTGCGTGCCGGCCTGGATGACGTTGATGCCGGCGTCGCGGAGCGCGTCGACGATCTCGTCGAAGCGTTCGGGGGTCGCCTCCAGGTCGACCTCGACGGGGATGTGACCCCGCGGGGTGAGGTTCCCCCGCTCGTGGAAGATCGAGAGGAGGTTCCCGCCGTTGTCGGCGATCGGGTGCAGCGCCCGCAGGAGCTCGCCCGGCTCGTCGACGAGTTCGAGCCTGACTGTGTACGCGCGTACCTCGTCGGTCGAGTCGCTCATCGCCCGATCACCTCCCTGGTGCGCTCGCGTGCGCTCATTAGGGGAGACTCACAGGGGGCGGCTATATCAATCCGGCCATTCCGGTCGTCGGATCGCCCCGCGACGGACCGCCGGAGGCCGCGGCGCTCGCCGCCGGAACCGACACTTATTACTGACATGTTCGAGTAGGGGAAGACGGAATGCCCTCCATACCGACAGGCACGATTAGCAGCACAGCGGCCAAGGCGGTCGTCGTCGTCGCGTTCCTCGCGGTCGGCGGCGTCGCCGCGGCACAGATGGGCGCCCTCGACGGCGTCACGGACTCGCAGGATTCGGCCATGCTCGAGCCGGTGCCCGACGGGGTCGACAGCGTCGCCGTCTTCGACGGGAGCGTCCTCGAGTCCGACACGGCCGAGCGCCTCTACGCGACGGGGTACAACGCCACGGTCGGCTCGATCAACGCCACCGAGTCGGGCGAGGCCAACGAGACCGACGACGAGATGGTCTCCGCCACCTCGCCGGCCGAGATGATCCCGGCGAACCTGACGGGCGCGTTCGACGAGGTCGAGAACGAGAGCGGTCTCGACCCGCGCGCGGTCGAGCAGGTCATCGTCTACAGCCAGCGCCAGGCGAACTTCACGTCGCCGCCTTACCAGGGCGCCATCGTCGAGGCCGACTGGGAGAAGTCCGACGTGGTCGACGCGGTCTCGGAACAGGCCAACCGGTCGTACCGTAACACGACCGTCGACGGCGTGACCGTCTACAAGCCCGAGCCCCAGGAAGAGGAGGACAACGTGACGAGCTTCGGGCCGCCCGAGCCCGACCAGTGGGTCGCAGTCTTCGACGAGGACGAGTACGTCTTCGGCACCGAGCAGGCCGTCGCCGACGCCGTCGACGTCGAGGCCGACAACGCCGAACCCGTCGACGGCGACCTCCGCCGCGCGCTCGAGGAAACCCGCGACGGCTACCTCCGGTACGCCCAGAGCTCCCAGAACGTCAACGTCACGCAGATCAACCGGACGATGGGCCAGTCGACCGGCCTGAACGTCACCGCGTACGCCGAGGCCTACAACGACCTCCACATCACCTCGGGGACCTACTACATCACCGAGGACGGCGAGGCCCTCGGCACCGAGTCGCGCGTCCTGACGAACTCCACGGACACCGCCCGGGACGTGAAGGACCTCGCGCAGGGGTTCATCTCCATCCAGGCGGGCGCCATCCAGAACGAGACGCTGGAGACCGAACTCCGCGAGACCGACGTGACCCGTGACGGCACGACGGTGACCGTCTCGCGGCAGACGGACATCGAGACCGCCGAGACGCTCATCCGCTGGTACGGTTCGATCCTGACCGGCGGCCAGAGTTCGACGGCGACCGGCGTCGCGACGGGATCGACCGCAGCAGGGATCGCGTAAGGTCCTCCCGTCTCACTGTTCTCGAATGGACGCACCGCTCCTCCAGAAGGAACTGTTCTGGCTCCGCCGCAACTGGCGAGCCGTCGCCGTCGTCTTCCTGCTCGCGCCCGCGCTGTTCGGCGTCGCCACGACCTCCTTCGACCGGACCGTCCCTCAGGACGTGCCGGTCGCGGTCGTGCCCGCCGACGACGCCGTGACGGAGGACGAACTGCAGGCCGTCACCGGCCTCGCGCGGACGGTCTCCGCGCCGCGCGAGTACGATTCGCCCGACGCCGCGCGGACCGCGCTCGACCGAGAGCGGGTGTACGGCGTCCTCACGGTCGACGACGGCCTCTACGAGAGCGGTGCGAACGTCACCCTCTCGCTGGCCGTCGACGGCGGGATGGTGACCTACGTCGACCCGTCGCTGGCGGTGACGGGGACGCTCCGCGACCGCGCGGGCGTGTTCCCGTCGACGGTCACCGTCGAGCGAGAGATCGTCGGCGCCCAGCGGACGCTCCCCGAGTTCCTCTTCGCGACCGGGCTGGTGTACCTGCTCGCCATCTACGCGTTCACCTACGTCCCCTACCACCTGGCCCGCGAGCAGCGGGTGTTCGACCGCGTGCGCGTCGAGTCGTCGCTGTGGGCGCTGCTCGCCGCGAAGGCCGCCCTGTTCGCCGCGCTGGGCGCCGCCGCGGTCGCGAGCATGGGACTAGCGGGCGTCGCGCTCGGCTATCGCGTGTCGGTCGCCGACCCCGCGGCCCTCGGCGTCGTCGCGCTGACGGGCGCCGCGCTCGTCGCGGTGAGCCTCGGCGTCACCTTCGCCACCCGGTTCTCCGTCGCCGGCCGGTTCGTCAACGTCGCGCTCCTCGGCGGGATCGTCGCCTTCTCGAACCCCGTCTACCCGACCGGGTTCTTCTCGGCGGCCCGCCGGACCATCGCCGGCTGGAGCCCGGTGTATCACGCGACGGTCGTCGTCCGCGCGGTCGCGCTGAAGGACCTCTCCCCCGGACTGTTCACGGACCGTCTGCTCCTGCTCGGCGGCGTCGCCGTCGCCGCGGGCTGCTGGCTGGCGGCGAGCGTCGTCGCCTACGAACGGAGGGGTCGCGATGGCTGACCGCGCCGGAGGGGCGAACCGCGAGCGCGAGCGCGACCCGGCCCGCGAGATCCGTCTCGACGGCGTGGTCAGGCGCTACGACGGCGTCACCGCGCTCGCGGGCGTCGACCTCCGGATCGAGGCCGGCGACCTGCACGCGCTGGTCGGGCCGAACGGGTCGGGCAAGTCGACGCTACTCGCGCTCGTGCTCGGTCTCGACCGGCCGACTTCGGGGACGATCACCCGTCCCGAGGGCCGGATCGGTTGCGGGTTCCAGACGCCGAGCGTCTACCCCGACCTGACCGTCGACGAGAACCTGCGGGTGTTCGCCGCGATGGGCGACGCCGGCGACGACTGGCTCGCGAGCGTCCGGTCGGGCCTCGAACTGGACGAGGTGCGCGACCGCGTCGCCGCCGACCTCTCGGGCGGCTACCAGCGCCTGCTCGACGTGGCGCTGGCGTTCGTCCGCCGGCCCGCCTTCGTCCTGCTCGACGAACCGCTGGACGAACTCGACGACGCCGCCCGCGAGCGAGTCGTCGCGTTCGTCGCCGACTACTGCGAGGGCGAGCGGACCGTGGTGGTCTCGACCCACCACCTCGACGCGTTCGGCCCCTCGCTCGACCGGCTGACCGTCCTCGACGACGGCGACGTGCGCTTCGACGAACGCGTCGACGGGAGCGACGACTACCGCGCGATCTATCGCGACCTGCTCGAGTGAACCGGGACCGCTCGCGGGCGCCGACGCGATTCTCTTTCGTCGCGAGTCCCGCCTCGGAGGCGTGGGCACGCTCTCGAAACTGAAGAAGGTCCTCGGCCTCGCGGAGAAACACGACGACAGGACCGCGAGGGAGGTCGGCAAGCGCACCGACAAGGTCGACGAGAGTCAGGTGAAAGACGCGGTGGACACCGCGGCGTCGAAGGGCCGAGAGAAGGACAAGGAGGTCGCCGAGTGAGGACTGTTTCTGCTGAGACCCACCGAGCGGAAAGAGAGAAGAACGTCCGCGCGCCTGCGGCGCGCGGTTCGACCGCCGAAGCGGGGCGAAGCCCCGCGAAGGCGGCTTTTTCACCCATGTTTTTGGCGGAGGGGTGGGCGCGGTTTGCCCACCCCTCCGCGAAAAAGATGGTTTAGAAGTAGTCGATCGCTTCGTGGAGCTCCTGCTTCATGCCCTTGCGCTCTCGGATCTCCATGATGGTCTCGCGCTGGAGGTTGTCGGCCATGACCTGGAAGCCGGCGTTCTCGGTGTTCCAGGAGGCGCGACCCTCGGTCGCGCTCCGGATGTCGCTCGAGAAGCCGATCATCTCGTCGACGGGCGCGACGCCCTCGACGACCATCAGATCGCCTTCCTGGTACATGTCGTCGACGCGGCCACGACGACCCTGAATCTCGCCCGAGGCGGCGCCCATGTGGTCGTTGGGCACGTCGATGCGGACCTCCTGGATCGGCTCCAGCAGGCGCACCTCGGCGTCGATGAGGGCGTTGTGGATGGCCTGGCGGGTGGCCGGGATGACCTGGGCCGGGCCGCGGTGGATGGCGTCCTCGTGGAGCCGCGCGTCGTGGAGGCGGATGAGCGAACCCTGGACCGGCTCGGCGGCGAGCGGGCCGTCGTTGAGCGCCTCCTCCATCCCTTCGAGGACCAGCTCCATCGTCTCGTTGAGGTGCTGGATACCCTTCGTGTCGTCGATGATGATGTTGGTGTTGTGGATGTGCTCGACGTTCTGGGAGGTGTCCTTGTCCATGCCGGCATCCTGGAGCGCCTCGCGGCGTTCCAGCTCGGGCATGTCCATGGAGGCCTCGCCGTGCTGGATGGCCTCGACGATGTCCTCGTCGAGGGGCGTCACGGTGATGTAGAAGCGGTTGTGACGGTTCGGCGAGATACCCTCGACCTCGCGGGAGTCGCCCTGGGGCGCCTCGCGGAAGACGACGATCGGTTCGCCGGTGTTGATCGGGATGCCCTGGTTGCGCTCGATGCGCTGGCCGATCACTTCGAGGTGGAGCTCACCCTGGCCGGAGATGAGGTGCTCGCCGGTGTCCTCGTTGATCTCGATCTGGATGGTCGGGTCCTCCTTGGCGACCTGCTGGAGCGTCTCGATGAGCTTCGGCAGGTCGTCCATGTTCTGTGCCTCGACGGACTTCGTGATGACCGGCTCCGAGATGTGCTCGATGGACTCGAAGGGGGTCATCTCGATCGAGGAGACCGTCGAGCCGGCGATGGCGTCGCGGAGGCCGGTGACCGCGGCGATGTTCCCGGCGGGGACGCGGTCGACCTCCTGGCGCTCGCCGCCCATGTAGATGCCGACCGACTGGATGCGGTTCTTCCCGGCGGTCCCGGAGACGTACAGCTCCTGGCCCTTCTCGATGGTGCCCGAGAAGACGCGGCCGGCGGCGATTTCGCCGGCGTGGGGGTCGATCCCGATGTCGGTGACCATCAGGACGACCTCGCCGTCCTCGTCGACCAGCTGCATCGTCTCGGCGACCTCGGAGTCGGCGTCGCCGCGCCAGATGCGCGGGATACGACGGGGCTGGGCGTCGATGGGGTTCGGGAAGTGCTCACAGACCATGTCGAGCACCACGTCGGACAGCGGCGTCCGGTCGTGGAGCTCCTGGCGCTTGTCGGCGCGCTCGAGCTCCATGATCTCGCCGAAGTCCATGCCCGTCCGCTGCATCGAGGGCATCGAGACGCCCCACTTGTACAGCGCGGAGCCGAAGCCGACGGTACCTTCCTCGACGCCGACGGTCCAGTCCTCGTCGATGTCCTCCATCTCCTCGGTCATGCCGCGGATGAGCTCGTTCACGTCGCGGATCACGGCGAGAAGTCGCTCCTGCATCTCCTCGGGCCCCTCCTGGAGCTCGGAGATCAGGCGGTCGACCTTGTTGATGAACAGGGTCGGCTTGACGCCCTCGCGCAGCGCCTGGCGCAGGACCGTCTCGGTCTGGGGCATCGCGCCCTCGACGGCGTCGACGACCACGAGCGCGCCGTCGACGGCGCGCATCGCGCGGGTCACGTCGCCGCCGAAGTCGACGTGGCCCGGCGTGTCGATGAGGTTGATGAGGTGGTTCGTGTCCTCGTACTCGTGGGTCATCGAGACGTTCGCGGCGTCGATGGTGATGCCGCGCTCCTGCTCGTCCTCCTCGGTGTCCATCGCGAGCTGCTCGCCCGCGGTCTCGTCGGAGATCATGCCCGCGCCGGCGAGCAGGTTGTCCGTCAGCGTGGTCTTCCCGTGGTCGACGTGCGCTGCGATGGCGATGTTCCGGATCTGCTCCGGCTTGTCCATCAGTGTCTCGCATTCCTGTACGATTTTCTTACGTCGGCCCATTATACGGCCTTCTATCAATGGGGGCGTCAAAAGGGTGCTGTTTCCATTCGCGTGCGACAACTCGAAGCACGCGGACGGATGTCGTTCACCGGCGGAACGGTCGCGAGATCGTGCCAATCCCCCGCAAGAGTAATACTCGCGTAAACCTTGACTCGGAGCGTATGGACGTGCGAGTGCGCGGCCCCGGTCCGGACGGCCCGATCCTCGGGGCGCGCGACCTCTTCGAGACGGAACGGACGCTGAAGCGACCGGTCACCGTCGAGATACGCGAGGACCCCGACGAGCGGACACGGGTGAGCCACGACGACGAGGGGCACCTGTTCGTCATCTCGCAGCAGGCGGCCACGTCGGCGATGGCGCGCGAGCTCGCGCTCCACGAGTTCGCCCACATGCACCACTACGAACGGGACCACCCCTCCCACACCCAGTCGATGGAGGAGGTCATCTTCCTCGCGCTGGCCGGCCGGTCGGTCGAGCGCCGGAAACTCACCCACTGCTATCAGATCGCCAACCACATGAAGGACATCTACGCCGACGACGTGTGGCTGGAGGTCGCCCCGGCGGACAAACTCGTCCCCTTCCTCGAATCCAGCCTCGCCGCGGCCGTCGCGGACCGCCCGCGCGACCCGCCCGCGTGGGACCGACTGACCCCGGCGGCCGACCCCGACATCACCGCGGTCAACGCCGCCTTCGCGCTGGGGCTGGTTGAGCGCCACGACCTCGTGGACGAGGACCACCGGATCTACGACCTGGCGCACGCGGCGGCTCAGGACGCCCCCGAGATCGACGTGGCGGCGTTCACCCGGCGGTTCCGGAACCTGGCCCGCGACCCCGATAGCAGCGAGTACCGGAAGGCGCTGGTGGACGTGACCCGCGCCTACGCGACCGGCGGCGAGCGGGCCGCGGACTGACCGGGGACCGGAGCGGACCGACCGCGTATTCTACTCCTGGGTCAGCCGGACGAGCACGTCGTCGCGCTCGCGGGGGAACTCGCCTTTCGCGCGGCCGTCGCGATTCGAGGTGATGACGTAGATGTCCCCGTCGGGCGACTGCTCGACGTGGCGGATGCGGCCGAGTTCGTTCTCCATCGTCGTGTGAACCGTCGCGGTGTAGGCCTGGTCCGCCCAGTCGTCGGTGACCTGCGCGTAGGCGTCCTCCGCGGGCGGGAGCGTGCCGCCTTCGGGCGTCAGCGTCGTGACGATCAGCTGCTGGCTGACGAGTCCGCCCGTGATCATCCGGTTGCGGAGCGCGGGCACCTCGTCGCCGGTGTAGAACAGCGACCCCGTCGGCGCGAAGCTCTGTCCGCCGGTGTTGAAAAGCGGCGGGTGGACGTCGCTGTCGAGATACTGTTCGCGCTCGCGGACCGCCTCGCCCTTCTCGGCCCAGCCGTAGTTCGCGCCGGCCTCCAGCCGGTTGATCTCGTCGCGACCCGTGGGACCGTGCTCCGAGGCGACGGGCGTGCCGTCGGGGAGCCAGACGAGCCCCTGCGGGTTGCGGTGGCCGTAGGTGAACACTCTGGGGTCGGCGCCGTCGCCCAGATCCGGGTTGTCCGGCGCGGGGTCGCCCGAAGGCGTCACGCGGAGGATCTTCCCCGCGAGGGTGCTCGTGTCCTGAACGGCCCCGCGCTGGCCGCCGTCCCCGCAGGTGACCCAGAGGTAGTTGCGCGGGCCGAAGGTGATCCGCCCGCCGTTGTGGTAGTTGTCCGCCGGGATCTCGTCGACGACCGTCCCGGCGGGCTCGCCGGGGTTCTCCGACTCGACGTCGAAGGCGGCCACCTTGTTGTACTTCGTCCCCTCGCCGTTCGTGTAGGTGTAGTAGACGAAGATGCGCGCGGGGTCCGGGAACGTCGGGTGGACGGCGACCCCGAGGGTACCGCCCTCGCCGCCCTTGACCCACCACGGGCGCTTGTCCGACCCCGGCTCGATGGAGCCGGCGTCGATGGCCTCGGTCGGTTCGGCGACGGTGCTGACGTTCTCCCCGTCGAATCGAAGCACGCGGCCGACGCGCTCGGTGACGAACATGTCGCCGTCGGGGGCGAAGGCGATGTCCCAGGGGACCTCCAGGTTCTCGACGAGGACCTCGGTACCGAGCGTCGCCTCCAGCGGCGAGCTCGTCGGTGCCTCCCACTCGGTGTCGTAGCCCGACCACTCCTCGAGGGGGCGGCCGACGACCGACTCCGGCGTGGCCGCGTCCGAGCCGTCGCCCGCGTCGCCGTCGGATCCGTCGCCACCGTCCGGTCCGCCGCCGTCGCTCGACCCGTCGGTCGGCGTCGCGGTCTCGGTCGAACAGCCCGCCAGGCCGGCGACGCCGGCGGCGGTCAGGGCGAGAAAGCCGC
The DNA here is from genome assembly GCF_013415905.1 of Halosimplex pelagicum. Lineage (GTDB taxonomy): Archaea > Halobacteriota > Halobacteria > Halobacteriales > Haloarculaceae > Halosimplex > Halosimplex pelagicum. The sequence goes on from NZ_CP058909.1 coordinate 2,989,880, forward strand.
GCCGCGAACGGGGAGGGGTCGCCGCGTCGCGCTCGGTCGAGTCGGGGTTCATACCCGGTTCCTATTACGCGACCGGAATGAATCTTCCGGGAAGGCGGGCGACCAGCGGCCAGGCCGCGAGCGCGACGCCGAGCGCGGTCGCGAGGTAGTCGCGTCGCCGGAACGCCAGCGGGGGGAGCGTCGGGTTCCAGGCGAAACAGCGCGCCCGGAGCGCGAGCGTCAGCCGGTCGGCGCGCAGGAACGACCGCTGGAGACTCCTGGTCAGGATTCGCTCGACCCGGTCGCGGAGCGGCCGGCGCTCGCCCGCCCGCGCACGCACCGCCCGCCGCGTCGCTCGCAGGTCCCGCAGGACCACCGGGAAGAACCGGAAGACCAGCCCGACGCCGACGCCGAACAGCCGACCGATCTTCCCCGGGACCGTCAGCTGGATGGCCGCCCGCGTCTCGCGGACGGGCGTCGTCCGCACGTAGACGGCGCTGACGAACACGACCGGGACGACCCGGGCGACCGACCGCAGCGACTCGACCGCCGGCCCGACCCGGAACCACGGCTCGCCCAGCGCCGCGCCGCCGACGACCGGTCCCACCGAGAGGAACAGGAAGACCGGCCAGTAGGCGCGAACCACCCGGAGCGGGGAGAGCCGGCCGGCCGCGAGCGCCCCGAGCGCGACCGCGCCGCCGACCGCGAACCCGCGCACCGTCGGGTCGCCGAACACGGCGACCGCGAGGCCGAACTGGACGGCGAGTTTCCCCCGCGGGTCGAGCCCGTGGGCGAGCGAGTCGCCCGGTTCGTAGGTCAGCATCGCGGGTCGCGGACCCCGACCTCGTCCAGTCGGTCGAGCGCCGCGGGGGTCGGTTCGTCCAGCGCCACCCGCCCGTCGGCCATCCCGACCACGCGGTCGACCAGCCCGACCACGTCGCGCAGGTCGTGGGTGACGACGACGAGCCCCGTTCCCTCGGCGACCAGCGCGTCGAGGCGGTCGAGGACGGACTCGCGGGCGCTCCGGTCGAGCCCGACCAGCGGCTCGTCCAGCACGAGGTGGTCGGGCTCCATCGCCAGCGCGCCCGCGATGGCGACCCTGGCCTGTTCGCCCCCGGAGAGGCGGTCGATCCGTTCGTCGCCGCGACCGGCCATGTCGACCGCGTCGAGCGCCTCCTCGACGCGGCGGTCGATCTCCGTCCGGTCGAGTCCGAGGTTCTCCGGGCCGAAGGCCACGTCGGCGCCGACCGTCCCGGCGACGAACTGGTCGCGGGGGTTCTGGAACACCATCCCCACGCGCGTCCGGGCGTACACCGGCTCGTCGGTCACGTCCCGGCCGTCGACGCGGACGCGCCCCTCGTCGGGCTCCAGCAGCGCGTCGAAGTGTCTGACAAGCGTGGTCTTGCCGCTGCCGTTGGCGCCGACGACCGCGACGGCCTCGCCGTCGTCGATGGACAGCGAGACGCCGTCGACGGCCGCGACATCGCCGTAGCGGTGGACGAGCCCCTCGGTCTCGATCATTCCCGGAGGGCGACGACGCCGCTCTCGACGACGGCGACGGTGACGAACACCTTCACCACGTCCGGCACGGCGAACGGCGCCATTATCCCGGCCGCCGCGCCCAGAGAGATGTCCAGAACCTCGGCCATCCACGGGAGGCCGACAGCGTAGACGACGACCAGCCCGGCGGCCACCGCGGTGAGTTCGACCGGGACTGAGAGGTCGGCCACCGCCCGCGGCTCGACCCCGCGGTGGGCGACCGCGCCGACGACGACCGCCGACAGCGCGAACCCGACGAGGAATCCCCCGGTTCGCCCGCCGAAGTAGCCGATGCCGGCGGCGCCGTTGGAGAACACCGGCGCACCGGCCGCACCCGCGACCAGGTACAGCGCCATCGCGAACCCGCCCCACAGCGGCCCGAGCAGGAGTCCGGCGAAGAAGGGACCGAACGGCTGTAGCGAGAACGGCACACCGACGCTCGGGATCGGGATCGACAGCTGCGCGAGCGCCGCCGTCAGCGCCGCCAGCACCGCCGCCCCCGCCAGGTTCCGCACCGTGTCGTCTGCCACCAGCTCGACCGACTCGTACTCCTCTGCCATATGCCTCCGTGCTCCGTCAACCAGTAAATAGACACTGGTTTACGGCACTCCGGGTCGGTCCGGTTCGCGGGACAGACCGGTTTCGACCACCGCAGGGCGGGGATTTACTTCCCGCCCGTCCGCAGTCGGCTCATGGAACACGTCACCGTCCAGGGCGTCGAGGTCCCCGCCGTCGGCCTCGGGACGTGGCAACTCACCGGCGAGGAGTGTTACGAGACGGTCTCGGCCGCCCTCGAATTCGGCTATCGCCACGTCGACACCGCTCAGATGTACGAAAACGAAGAGCAGGTCGGCCGCGCCCTCACCGATTCGGACGTGGACCGCGAGGACGTGTGGATCACGACGAAGGTCACGCCCGGCAACGCCCGCCGCGACGACGTGGTCGAGAGCACGAAGGAGAGCCTCGATCGGCTGGGCACCGACTACGTCGACCTGCTCCTGCTCCACTGGCCGAACCCGCTGGTCTCCTTTCGCGACACCGCCCGCGGCATGGCCGAGCTGCGCGACGACGGCCTGATCGCCCACGCCGGCGTCAGCAACTTCCGCCGCTGGCGACTCCGCCGCGCCCGCGAGAAGTCCACCGTCCCGATCCTCGCCGACCAGGTCCGCTTTCACCCCTTCTACCCCCACGGCGCGCTCCGGGAGTACTGCGGGAAGACCGATACCATGTTGACCGCCTACAGCCCGCTCGCCCACGGCGGCCTGATCGACGACCCCGTCCTCGCCGAGATCGGCGAGCGCTACGACAAGACGCCGGTGCAGGTCGCGCTCCGCTGGGCCACCGGCTTCGAGAACGTCGCCGTCGTCCCCAAGACGACCTCGCGCGAGCACCTCCGCCAGAACGCCGAAATCTTCGACTTCGAGCTCTCCGACGACGAGCGCGACCGGATCACCCGCCCCTCCTACCTCAAATCGACCGGCCTGTTCCTCCGCAACGAGATGGGAATTTGAGGGTTCGAATCCGGTGATCAACCACAGCGGCGCGCGCTGTCGCGCGCTCTCGTGCGCGCGACGTAGTCGTGCGAGGGATGAGCATCGCAGCCTGCGAGAAGCGCAAGCGGCTGGGGAGGTTCGAGGCCGTCTGCGGTTACTGTGCGGGGCGGGTGCGGTCGCGATGCCGTGCTGTCCCTGGTGTCCGCGCGACAGCGTTCGCGCGGGCTCGGGAGAGCTTGCTCTCCCGGTGGACTGAAAGGGCGAGACGCGCTCGCGTACAGTTCAGTCGTCTGAGCGGCCCCTATCCGCGCGGGCGGTGCGGAGAGCGCGGATATGTCGCTCAGCGACCGCGAGCGGCTCGAGGGCTTTCATCCCTCACCGATGAGTGAAGTCGCGATCGGACTCACTCCCGTTCGGACTCCAACTCCTCGACGCGCTCTTGCAACTGGTCGATCTCCCGGTCGCGCCGCAGAGCGCGCTTCAGGAAGACGCCGACGAGCAGCACCACAGGAACCGACAACACGGTCGCGAACAGCAGGATAGTCAGCAGTTCCGCGGAGCCGCCTGACTGGAGGGGGACCATGGCCGACGGTGGGACCGTCGGCCGCTTGGAGTTTGCGGACGCGAACGCGGTCAGTCGGCTCGGTCCGCCCCACGGTGGTGCGCGATCGCTTCTCACACCGGCCGGGGATTGATGGACGGGTCCGACCAACTCTCGGCCATGGTCGACTCGGGGATCCGGCGCTGGAGTTTCACGCGCGACTACGAGGTCGGTGACGGGCCGTGGCCGACCGACGACGAGGCGACCGTCGAGTACGACGACGAAGCGGCGGCCGTCACCGTGAGCGGCGTCTTCTTCGACGGCGACTCCGGCCACGAGGCGTGCGCTCGGCGAGTCTCGTACGCACCGAACGAACGGCGGCTCGCCGTCGACGTGGGGAGCGTCAGAACCGGCGAGGAGTTCGTGATGGACCTGATACAGCGGGTCCACTACGAGGTGAACGTCGTCTTCGCCGGCGAACTCCCGGCGGTCACCGAGATCCGACACGTTCCCGATCTCGGAAACGAGCAGTTCGCGACGACGGTCGAACGGTCGGACGCGTGAACACGGTCGCGACTCACGGACGAGCGAAGACGGAAAAGCGGAGAGAGATTACCGGGCGGCGGCGGCGACGCGCTCCTTCTCCTCTTTCTGGTTGACGGCGTAGGCGGAGACGTCGTCGTTGGCGGCCGAGGCGAGCTGGTTGGCCAGCGCCTCCTCGGCGTCGGTCGGCGTCTTGAACGAGTCGTTGTAGACGCCCTCGGCGATGAACTTCAGGGCCTGGTCGACGCGGCGCTGGGGCGCGACGTCGACGGCCTTCGGCACGGAGATCCCACCGTACTTCAGGCGGACGGTCTCCTCGCGCGGGGCGGCGTTCTCCACGGCGGAGACGAGGACCTGAACGGGGTTCTCGTCGGTGCGCTCGTGGATGATGTCGAAGGCGTCGCGCGTGATGCGCATGACCTTCTGCTTGTCGCCGGTGTTCTCCTCGGTCTGCATGAGCCGGTTGATCAGCCGCTCGACGACGCTGATCTCCGACTTCTGGAACTGCTTGCCGGCGTGGCGACCCATCGTGTGGGCGATGGGCGTGACGGTGATGTAGCGCTCGGTCGAGGGGTCGGTGTAGTCGATGTCGGTGACCTCCCACTCGCCGAAGAGCTTGGCGGGCGCGTCCTCGTCGTCTGTCCCGGCCGGGGCGTCCGGCTCGGGCGCTTCGTCGTCAGCACTCATGGTTATCGGACCGGTTTCTCCGCGTTGCCGCGAACGAGTTCGATCATCGAGACGCCGTTGACCTTCTCGACCTTGTAGTTGACACCCGAGAGGTCGCCCATCGCGCGGCCCTTCGCGCCGCCGATGCCGGCGATGGTGACCTCGTCGTGCTCGTCGATGAACGAGATGGCGCCGTCACCGGGACAGAACGCGGTGACCTGCTTCCCGTTCTTGATGAGCTGGACCCGGACGCATTTCCGGATCGCGGAGTTGGGCTGTTTCGCTTCGATACCGACCTTCTCCAGGACGATGCCCCGTCCCTGCGGCGCGCCCTCCAGCGGGTCGGACTTCTGTCCGAGGCCCCGCTCGCGGCGCGCGTAGTCGGAGTCGGACCACCGATGCTGTTGGCGGTCCTTCTTCAGTTTGCGGGCGGCGTATTTGCCGTTCGCCATAGTGGCCGTGGATACCCGACGGAGGTACTTAAGCGTCCTCTTTCGGCGCGTGGCCTGTGAGGGTCCCACGTGGCCCGTCTGTCCCGGTTCCACCTGCTCCGGTTTCCGCCGGTGGTGCCGACGCTGCCCCGACGACTACTACCTCGACCGGTCGAGTGACCGTCGATCACCCCACGGACGCAATAGTAGACCAAACAATATTTGTGATTGTGTAACAATACCGCCGTCTCATGGGTGTGACGGATCCGATGCGGTCGGCGCTCCCCGGCGACGTGACCGAGCGAGTGGACGACCTGGAGTCGGCCGGGCTCTTGGGCGCGGTTCTCGTCGTCGCGCTGGTAGTCCGCGTCCGCGCGCTGACGGCCGAGAGCCTCTGGATGGACGAGGTGTACTCGATCACGTACGCGACCGAGCGCCCGACCCTGGCGATACTGACGGAACTGCCCCTCGAGGACCCGCATCCGCCGCTGTACTACCTCCTGCTCCGCGGGTGGACCGCTGTCTTCGGCGGGAGCAAGGTCGCGACCCGCTCGATGTCGCTCGTCTTCGGCGTCGCGGCCGTCGCCCTGCTGTTCGCGCTCGGGCGACGCCTCTACGACCGCGAGACCGCCACCATCGCGGCGGCGATGCTGGCGCTGTCGGGGATGCACCTCTACTTCTCGCAGGACACGCGGATGTACTCGCTGTACACCGCGCTGGCGGTCGCCTCGCTGTACTGGTACGTCCGGCTCGTGTTCGACGGCGACCGCTCGCGCCGGACACTCGCCGGCTACGCCGCCGCGACGGTGCTGCTCGGCTACACGCACGTCTTCGGCCTGTTCCTGATCCTCGCCCAGAACTGCTATCTGCTGGTCCACGTCCTCCGGTCCGAGCGCTCGCTGGCGACCGAACCCCTCCGATACTGGGCCGGCCTCCAGACCGTGACGGCCCTGCTGCTGGGGCCGTTCCTGGCGGTGCTCGGGATGCGACTGCTCGGCTACCCGCCGTTCGACAGCGCCTCGCCAACCTGGATCCCGGTCCCCGAGCCGGGCCTGCTCGTCGACACCGTCGCCCGCTACTTCGAGTACGGCTGGCTGTGGGACTCGTGGGCGATCGGGTTCGTCGCCGCATCGGTCGCGCTCGGCGGCTGGGCGCTGGTCAGCGACGCCGACCCCGAGGACCCCGCGGGGCGGCTCGACCGCCTGCTCCCGTCGCGGCGGGCGACGTTCCTGCTGGTCGTCTTCGTCGTCCCGGTCGTGGTCCCGTTCGCCATCTCGCTGACGGTCGAACCGATCTACCGGGCGAAGTACACCGCCGCGGCGTCGATCGGGCTGTTCCTCCTCGTCGCCCGCGGGATCTCCGGGCTCCGGTGGACGAACATCGGCGCCGGCCGCTTCGCCGTCGCGGGGCTGCTCCTGCTGGCGATGGCCGCCTCGGTCGCCGTGCTCCAGGGCTCGCCCCAGAACCCCCAGTGGGAGGGCGCGGTCGAGGGCGTCGAGCGCCACGGCGACGACCCCCACATCGTCGTCGTCGGCGGCGACGTGCCCGAGCGGTTCTACCCCGCCGTCCACGTCGCCGGCGAGGAGTCGGCCACCGCCGTTCAGGCGAGCGAGGCGGACACCCTCGGGGAGGTCGTCGCGGAACGGCGCGCACGGGGCGAACAGGTCTGGCTGCTGATCTCGCAGTGGCGGACCGACCGCTCTCAGCGCCGCGTCATCGGCGACCAGATCGGCAGTCGGGACCTCCGGTTCGACGGTCAGCTCGAGTACTTCGCAGTCTGGACGCTCCGGCTCGGCAACGCCACCGACGACGGGGCGAACGCCGAGAGCCGACGGCCGGCCGACGCCGTCCGGGCGGACGCGACTCTGCGGGGCGGATGACGCTACTGTCGCCAGGTAACGGGCCGGAGAAGTCTGACGCCGGAAGTCGGAAAGCGCCGCCCTACGTCAACTCGATCTCGTCGACGTCGAAGTGGCGGGCGGCGAGTTCGCGGGCGGCGTCGATGTTGCGCCCGCCCTTGCCGATGGCGGCGCCCCGGTCCTCGTCGGCCACCTCGGCGTAGGCGACGCGGTCGTCGTTCTCGCTGATGGTGACGTTGTACACCGCCGCGGGCGAGAGGGCGCTGGCGACGAAGTCCTCCGCGGTCGGCGCGTCCTCGACGAGCTTGATCTCGCGGTCGAGCTGCTCCTCGACCTGCTGGACGTGCTGGCCGCCCGGGCCGATGGCCTCGCCCATCTCGCCGGCGGCGACGAGGAAGACCAGCCGGTCGTACTCCTCGTCGACGACGCAGTCCCGGGCCGTCGCGCCGGTCTCGTCCTCGAACAGCGCGATGAGTCGCATCGCCTCGTCGGAGAGAGTGACGGTCATGCGTCCCGGTCCGTCATCAGTCGGCCTCTTCGGGGCTGTCGCCGCCGCTGCCGGCGGCCATCCGCAGGTCCACGTCGCCGGTCCCGAGCTTGATCGGCTTGCCGACGATGACGTTCTCGGTGACGCCGTTGAGGTCGTCGACCTCGCCGTGGATGGCGGCGTCGAGCAGGTGATTCACGGTGACCTCGAACGCCGCGCGAGCGAGCACGGACTCCTTGTTGCCGGAGATGCCGTGGCGACCGATCGACTCGATGGAGCCGCGGTTGGTCATGATGTCCGCGACGAGCATCAGGTGGCGGATGTTCACGTCGTCGAGCCCCTGCTCTTCGAGCGTGTTCATCGTCTCGTTGATGATCGCCTCGCGGGCGGCCTCGATGCCGAGCTGGCGGTGGATCTCGTGGATGTTGTTACACGTCGTCCGCGAGGCGTCGACGCCGTCGAGCCCGAGCACGTCGCCCAGGGCCGACCCCTCGGTGTAGAGGACGAACTCCTCGCCCTCGTCGGTCTCCTCCTTCCGGATGACGACGCGTGAGACCTCCTCGATCCCCTTGAAGACGATGTCGCGCAGCTCCTCGACCAGCTGCAGCAGGTCGCGGTAGCTGGGCTCGTCCGGGCCGAACTGGACGACCGTCGGCGCCGGCGTCTGCACCTCGACGCCGAGCTTCGACTCGATGGTCGAGGCGATGTCGGTGACGACCGATTCGAGGTTGTCGGCGGTCGGCCACCGCTCCTCGAGGGTGTCCTCGTTGAGGTCGACCTGGACGAGCATGTCGGCGACGTTCGTCGACACGTCCCCCAGCTGGAGGATCTTCGTCGACTCGATCCCCCAGACGACCTCGTGCGCGCGCTCGCGCTCCTCGGCGTACTCGTCCTCGAGGTGGATCGTCATCATCGGGGTGTCGGGCTCCTTCCGGGCGTCGACCAGCTCGATGAGCCGGGGCAGCCCCTGGGTCACGTCGATCTCCGCGACCCCCGCGTAGTGGAAGGTGTTCATCGTCATCTGCGTCCCGGGTTCCCCGATGGACTGGGCGCTGACGGTCCCGACGGGGTCGAGCGGGTCGACGCGCGTGTCGACGTACTTGCTCTCGACCGCCTTCGCGATGTCGTCGACCTGTTCGAGCGTCAGGTCGCCGCGCGATTCGAGGCGCTCGTAGACGTCGTCTTTCAGTCGGCGCGGGAGCTCGGTGTCCTCGACCAGGGCTCGCACGTCCTCGGTGATCTCCATGGTCAGTCACCCCCGGCCGCTTCCATCCACCAGTCGTCCGCGTGCTCGGAGATGTTCGTCGGCTCCGGCTCGCGCTCGATGAACTTCGCCTTGTCGGCCTCGGAGTCGAACTCCGCGTCGACCACGCGGTCGACGATCTCGTCCACGTCGACGGCCGGCCCCTCCTCGTTCGAGGAGACCTCGACCGGGGAGGTGCCGTCCTCGCCGAACTCGAACTGGACGATGGTGTCGCTGGTGTCCCGGACGGTGCCGTCGTACTGGGTCTCCAGCTCGGACAGGGCGTTGATGAGCCGGCGCTGCAGGTAGCCGGACTTCGACGTACGCACTGCGGTGTCGACCAGCCCCTCGCGACCGCCCATCGCGTGGAAGAAGAACTCCCGCGGTTCGAGCCCGCTTCGGTAGGAGTGCTCGACGAAGCCGTGGGCCTCCGCGGAGAGGTCGTTGGGCTTGTAGTGACTGAGCGTGCGGTCCTCGTAGCCGCGGTTGATCCGCTCGCCGCGGACCGCCTGCTGGCCGACGCAGCCGGCCATCTGCGTGAGGTTCAGCATCGAGCCACGCGCGCCCGAGTCGGCCATGACGACCGCCGGGTTCGCGTCGCCGAAGTGGTCCTCCGCGATGTCGCCCGCGGTGTCGCGGGCCTTCGAGAGCGTGGACATGATCTTCATCTCCAGCGTCTCGTCGACCGACCGACCGGGCAGCGACTCCAGCTCGCCGGCCTCGTAGGTCTCGATGAGCTTCTGGACGCGGCTGTAGGCGTCGTCGATGGCCTCGTCGATCTGGCCCTCGGCTTCGTCCGGGATCGACTCGTCGTCGATACTGATGGAGAACCCGAAGTGCATGATCGAGCGCATCGCCAGCGTCGACACCTCGTTGACGAAGATGCGCGCGCGGGTCTTCGAGTACTCCTTGGCGATGGTGTCGACGACCTCGCCGCCGAAGCCGCCGACCGCGTCCTCGTCGATGGTCCCCGAGAGCAACTGGCCGTCCTCGATGACGACCTCGTCGCCCGCCGAGGAGGTGAACTCGGCGTTCAGGTCGTCGGGCAGCAGCTCCGAGAACAGCGTCCGGCCCGTCCAGTACTCCGCGCCGCCGTCGTCGACGCCGTCCGCCTCGGGCAGCTCGTCGATCCGCGTCGCACGGAGCAGGTCGAGCGCCTGCGTCTCGTTGAAGTGCGGGTTCGTGTGTGTCAGCAGGTAGGTCCCGGTGATGTGGTCCTGGATGGCGCCGATGATGTTCTCGCCGAACCGCGGCGAGAGCATCTGTTCCTGCACGCGCATGAGGACGCGCGCCTCCGCGCGGGCCTCCTCGTTCTGCAGGGCGTGCATGTTCATCTCGTCGCCGTCGAAGTCGGCGTTGTACGGCGGGCAGACCGTCGTGTTCAGCCGGAACGTCTTGTACGGCATCACGACGACCTCGTGGGCCATGATGGACATCCGGTGCAGCGACGGCTGCCGGTTGAAGATCACGATGTCGCCGTCGATGAGGTGCCGGGAGACCTCCCAGCCGGGCTCGACCTTCTCGGCGAGCTCCTCACAGTTCTTCTCGGTGACCTTCAGACGGCGACCGTCGTGGCGGCGGACGTAGTTGGCGCCCGGGTGGGCCTCGGGCCCGTTCGAGACGTAGCGCCGAGCCTCGTCCAGGTTCCGCTCGTTGACGTTCATCGTCTGGGTCATCTCCGTCGCCACGCGGTCGGGGACGCCGACCTCGTTCAGCGACAGCGTCGGGTCCGGCGAGATGACCGTCCGCGCGGAGAAGTTGACGCGCTTCCCGGACAGCGAACCGCGGAAGCGGCCCTCCTTGCCCTTCAACCGCTGGGAGAGGGTCTTGAGCGGCCGACCGGAGCGGTGGCGCGCCGGCGGCGTGCCCGAGATCTCGTTGTCCATGAACGTGGTGACGTGGTACTGCAGCAGTTCCCAGAGGTCCTCGATGATCAGCTGGGGCGCGCCCGCCTCACGGTTCTCCATGAACCGCTGGTTGATGCGGATGATGTCGACCAGCTTGTGCGTGAGGTCGTCCTCGGAGCGCTGGCCGTTGTCCAGCGTGATGGAGGGACGAGCGGTGACCGGCGGGACCGGCAGGACGGTGAGGATCATCCACTCCGGCCGCGAGCGCTCGGGGTTGATGCCGAGCGCCTCGATGTCCTCGTCGGGGATCTCCTCGAACCAGTCGCGGATGTCCGAGGGCATCAGTTTGTCCATGTCCTCCTCGACGAGGTACTCGGCGGCGGAGCTCACGTCCTCCTCGAGTTCGTCGAGGTCGTTGAGCCGACCCAGCGCGCGACCGAGGTTCTTCAGGCGCTCGATGTCGTTGCGGTCCGGGCGATACGTGCCCGACAGCAGCTCGCGGATGCGCTCGGCCTCGAAGTCGCCGTCGTCGAGTTCCTCGGCGATGTCGCTCGGTCGGACGGCCTCGCCCTCCGGCGGGTCCATCGCGCGTTCGAGGCGCTTGGAGAGTTCGCCGTGGGGCACCTCGATGATCTCGTAGTAGGTGGTCGGCTTCTCGTGTTTGATGTCGAACTGCTTGGCGCCGCAGTACGGACAGTAGTCGACCTTGCGGCACTCGCGGATGGCCGACTTGAGCACGTCCGACATGTCCTCGTTGAGCTCCGCGGTCCGTTCGAGCTTCTCGCGGTACTCGCGCTTGCGCTCCTCGGCCTTCTCCTCGGCGTCGGCGACGCGGCGGCCGTCGACGGGGGTCAGCCGCGAGCACTCGCGGCAGGTCCCGCGGAGCAGCCGGCGGATGAGCTTCGCGAAGCCGACGTGGATGACCGGCGCCGCCAGCTCGATGTGGCCGAAGTGGCCGTTACAGGACCCGGAGTGCTTGCCGCAGGTCTTGCACTCCAGCCCGGGGTCGATGACGCCCAGGCGGGGGTCCATCAGGCCCATGTCGATGGGGAAGCCGTCGTCGTCGTAGGTGTCGGCGGTGATGACCTTCGTGGCCGACATCTCGCGGTACTCCTCGGGGTCCATCAGCCCGAAGCTGATCTGACCGATCTCCTGGGGTGTTCCTTGCTCGGACATGTTAGACTGCGTCCTCCAGTTCGATGCGCGGCGCGATACCGAGCGCCTTCATCTCGTCGAGCAGGAGCTTGAACGCGTAGCTCATCTCGACCTCGTGAATCTCGGTCTCCTCGTCGCAGTTGGGGCAGTAGACACGCCGTTGTTCGACGTTCTCGACCGCCGTCATCCCGCACTCGCCGCAGACGTTGATGAACTCGCGGTCGGACTCGTCGAGCAGCCGCTCCTTCAGCGCCATCGCGGCCCCGTGACCGATGAGCACGTCCCGTTCCATCTCGCCGACGCGCAGGCCGCCCTCGCGGGCGCGCCCCTCGGTCGGCTGGCGGGTCAGGACCTGCACCGGGCCGCGCGAGCGGGCGTGGATCTTGTTCGAGACCATGTGGTAGAGCTTCTGGTAGAAGATGGTCCCGAGGAAGATCTCCGCCTCGATCTGCTCGCCCGTGATGCCCGAGTACATGATCTCCTTGCCGCTGGACATGAACCCGTGCTCCTCCAGCGAGCCGCGGAGTTCGTCCTCGTCCTCGCCGGTGAAGGCGGTGCCGTCCACTCTCCGTCCCTCTAGGGACCCGACCTTCCCGCCGATCATCTCGAGGATGTGCCCGACGGTCATCCGCGAGGGCAGCGCGTGCGGATTGATGATCAGGTCCGGGACGACGCCCTGTTCGGTGAAGGGCATGTCCTCCTGGGGCGCGATGTGGCCGACGACGCCCTTCTGACCGTGCCGGGAGGCGAACTTGTCGCCCAGTTCCGGGATGCGCTCGTCGCGCACCGAGACCTTCGAGAGCTTCGAACCGTCCTCGCCCTCCATCAGGGTCACCGTGTCGACGACGCCCGATTCACCGGAGCGCATCGTCACGGAGGTCTCTCGCCGCTTCTGCGGGGAGAGCCCGCCCATGTCGTCCGGCTCTTCGAGGAACCGGGGCGGGGAGGTCTTCCCGAGCAGCACGTCGTTCTCGCCGACGTGGGTCTCGGGGTTGACGAGGCCGTCCTCGTCGAGGTGGGTGTACGCCTCCTCGCCGCGCGCACCGCGGACCTCGTCGTCGGGGATCTCGAAGTGGTCCTCCTGGCCGCCGGGGTAGCGCCGTTCCTCGCCCTCGTAGGTGCGGAAGAAGTGCGACCGGGAGAGGCCCCGGTCGACCGACCCCTTGTTCATGACGAGGGCGTCCTCGATGTTGAACCCCTCGTAGGACATGACCGCGACCACGAAGTTCTGCGCGGCCGGTCGGTCGTCGTAGCCGATCTGCTCGGTCGTCTGCGTTTTCACGAGCGAGAGCTGCGGGTAGTGCAGCAGGTGCTGGCGCGTGTCCGGCCGGATCCGGTAGTTGGCGCTCGGCAGGCCGAGCGACTGCTTGATCATCCCCGACCCCATCGTAATCCGGGGCGAGGCGTTGTGCTCGGGGTACGGGATCATCCCCGCGCCGATACCGAACATCAGCTGCGGGTCGACTTCGAGGTGGGTGTGGTCCTCGTTCAGTTCCTCCTCGTTCACCGCGACGTAGATGTCCTCCTCCTCCTCGGCGTCGATGAACTCGATGTAGCCGCGTTCGACGAGCTCCTCAAACTCCATGTCGCCGTCCTTGACGGCCTCGACCTCCTCGTCGGAGATGATCGGCTCGCCGTCCTCGATGACGAGCAGGGGGCGGCGAGCGCGGCCGGCGTCGGCGTTGACGATGACCTCGCGCGTGCGGTTCTTGACCGAGACGTTGACCATCTCGCTCACGTCGCCGCGGCGGCGGGCCTGTCGGATCTGGTCTGCGAGCTGATGCGGGTCGGGGTGTGTCCCGACCAGGCTCCCGTTGACGTAGACTTTGGCTTCTCGTTGCTGGCTCATGTTAGTCGTCCGCTGGCTGCTGGTCGATGGACTCGATGCCCGGGATGCCCGAGACGCCCATCGCCGCCAGTTCCTGTTTCAGTCCCTGTTCGTCCTCGACGTTCTGGGAGAGCTCCATCGCCTGCGCGAAGTTCTTCACCAGCCCACAGTTGGGTCCCTCGGGCGTCTCCGAGGGACAGATGCGACCCCACTGGGTCGCGTGCAGGTCCCGCGCCTCGAAGTGCGGCTGCGAGCGCGAAAGCGGCGAGCGCAGCCGCCGCAGGTGCGAGAGCACGCCCATGTAGTCCGTCCGGTCGACGAGCTGGCTCACGCCGGAGCGGCCGCCGACCCAGTTGCCCGTCGCGATCGGGTGTTCCAGCCGTTCGGTCAGCACGTCCGAGCGAACCACGGTCGAGACGGAGAGCTGCCGGTTGCGCATGTTCGCGCGTTCGAGCTGGTACTTCACGTCCCGGGCGAGCTTGTTCAGCGCCGTCCGGAAGAGGTCCTTCATGAGGTCGCCGCTGACCTTGAGGCGCTTGTTGGCGTAGTGGTCCTTGTCGTCGGCCTCGCGGCGGTCGAGCGCGAGCTCGAAACACGCCTCGGCCATCCGGCAGAGGTAGTACGCCTTGTTGATGCGCACGTCCTCCTCCTCGACGCCGTCCTCGTGGAGGTGCGGGAGGAGATAGCGGTCGATGACGTAGTTTGCCCGTTTGAGCTGGTAGTTCTTGCCCTGGCCGGAGGCGACGCGCTTGCCGAGTTCCTCGATGGCCTCCTCGGTCGTCTGGACCTCGGCGGCCTCCAGGTTCTCGAGCATGAACTTCACGATCTCCGGGTCCTCGGAGACGCGGTGGACGATCTCCTCGTCGGATTCGAGCCCGAGCGCCCGGATGAGCGTCACGAAGTTGATGCTCCCCGAGACCGACGGGAAGGATACTTCGAGCAGCCCGTCGCGGGTGCGCTCGACGAGCACCAGCGCGCGGTAGCCCCGGCGCTGGGAGAACGTCTTGGCGACCTCGATGGTGTCGCCGTACTTGGTGTCGGTCTCGGCGAGGATCTTGTTCGGCGCGAGGTCCTCGCTGGTCATCAGCACCCGCTCGGAGCCGTTGACGATGAAGTAGCCGCCGGGGTCGGCGGGGTCCTCCCCGATGTCGATCAGCTCCTCCCGGGTGAACCCGGCGATGTTACACTTGTCGGAGCCGACCATGACCGGCATGCGGCCGATCTTGGTCTCGGTCTGGTCGACGACCCGCTCTTCCTCCTCCTCGCCGCCCTTGATGATCGCCATCTCCATGAAGACGGGCGCGGCGTAGGTGATGTTCCGCAGGCGCGCTTCCTGGGGGTAGAGCAGCTCCTCGGAGCCGTCCGCCTCCCGAACGCGGGGGGTGACCACCCGAACGTCCCCGAGTTCGACGTAGACGGGCTCTTCGCCCTCCTTGTCGCCGATGTCCGTCTCGATGGTCGCCTTCTCGTCGACGACCTCCTGCATCCCCCGGTTGAGGAACGCGTTGAACGAGCGGAAGTGGTGTTCTGCGAGCCGTTCCCTCGAGAAATACTCACGCGATATCTCGCGTCTGTCCTGAATGTTCATGTTATTCTACGACGAGTCGGTATACGACTGCCCGGTCGGTCGTTCGCGAGTCCCGTGTCACCTGGACCACGTCGCCGACCTCGACGTCCGCTTCGAGGTCGCGCATCGCGGGGTCGGTGCGCTTGATCTTCGGCAGATCGGTTTTCTTGATGTTGTACTCCTCGAGCACGCCCTCGATCTCATCGCCGTCGAGGACCGTGTGGTCGGGGACGAGTTCGTGTTGGCTTACGTCTACCATGTGTTGGCCTGTCTGAGAGAAGTTGCTGTCACGAGATACTACAGGCGCCTATAACCGCGAGCTATAAAACGCTTACCAAGTCTCCCGAGCAAAGCTACTCGCAACGCGAGCAACCGTCGTGGGACAGCGGCGTTGTCGGTTCGTGCCACAGGATACGCGGAAGTCCTTGATAGGTGTTGGGGTACGGGAGGTATTGGCACGGTCGAGACGGTGTGATCGGGCGAGGGCGCCGTCGTAACTGGAAAGCCTTTTCCGTGTCTCCCTCGCAGGTGTGCATGTAGCCCGGGTGGTGTAGTGGCCCATCATACGACCCTGTCACGGTCGTGACGCGGGTTCAAATCCCGCCTCGGGCGCTTCTCGAAATTCTATCCGCGCGGAGCTCCGTCTCCGCGCATTCCTGAATTTCGTGTGCGCCGTCCGGATTTGAACCCTATCAGTCGCGCGCAGCGAACGTAGTGAGCGAGCACGTCTGATTCCGGTTCAAATCCCGCCTCGGGCGTCTTCTCTGATTTCCACGACGCGGAGTCTCGTCTCCGCGCCTCTCGAACTCGATCCGCTCGCTAGCTATCGTCTCGACCGCACTCGACGGCAGGCGTTGAAAGCCCTCGCCGCGCTCGCGGTCGCTGAGTCGGGATATCCGCGCTCTCCACACAGCCCGTGCGGATAGTGCCCGCTCAGGCGACGCCCGGCGCGAGCGCGCCTCGCCCTTTCAGTCCACCAGGACCGCACAGCGACCGCAGACGGCCACGAGCCTCCCCAGCCGATTCGCGACACACGAGTCGCGAATCCCTCGCGCGGTGTCGTCGCGAGACGAGACTCGCGACAGCGCGCGCCGATTCCGAGGGTGTCTGCGGTCGTCGCCGGTGAGAGCCGACCGGTCGCGGTCCGGATTCCTGTCGGGCGATCGACTTATCAGTAGTGCGCGTCTCCGTCGACGTATGGAGTCAGAGACCGGTATCGCGTGGCTCCCCGACCGGACGCCGACGTGGACGGACGTGCTCGTGGGCGCGCTCGCTGGGGTGCTGTTCCTGAGCGACCTGACGACGGTCGCGGGACTGCAGTGGACCTGGGTCGCCGGAGGGTTCGTCGGGACCGCACTGGTCCTCGGTCCGGTCGCGCGGTCGTCGCTGGGGGCGCGCGCGAGCGAGTGGTCGCGGGCCGGCGGGGCGCTGGGCGGGATCGCGCTGATCGCGGCGTTCGTCGCGCTGGCCTGGGTCGTCCGCGAGGTAGTGGGCGTGCCACAGGCGGTGCTTTCGGGGCTGGCGAGCGGGGTGTTTCTCGCGGTGACAGTGTTCGTGGCGCTGCACGTGGCGTGTCGGAGGACCGTCGAGGGCTGGTGACCGCGAGGGGGTAGCGGGTCCGCCAGAGCGATATGGCTGGCTGTGAATGGGCTGGTATGGACGAGATCGACAGTCAGGCGATGCCCCGCGTGCTCGTCGAGGAGTTCCTCGAACGCGAGGAGGGGACCCGGGCCTTGCTCGACGACCTGGAGCGGGAGACGCTGGAGGGCAACCACGAGGTCGTCCGCGAGCGCATCCGCGACCTGGCGGAGAACAACCAGCACGTCTTCTACGCGGTCGCGCTGTCGCTGTCGGGGTCGAAACAGTTCTACGGCGACGTGGAGGCCCAGCTGGGCGTCGAGGCCGCCGACGTACTGCGGGACCTGGGCGACACGTATCCGGCGCTGGCCGAGCCGTTCGGCGTCGTCCGCACCGAACAGACCCGCGAGCGGCGCAACCCGGTGACGGAGCTCGAAGCGACGACGACCTACCACGGAGAGGCGGAGGTCCCGGTGGTGAGCTACACGCCGAAATCGGGTGCGGTGGACCTGTTCGAGGGCCAGGGCTCGCCCGAGGAGGTGCTGCAGTTCGCCTCGTATCTCGTCCAGGCGACGACGGACTCGCTCGACAGCGCGCTCGACCACGACTACTCGGTCAACACGGAGGAACTCGGCGCGCTCATCGACCGCCAGGAGGAGCTGGAGAGCGAACTCGGGCGCCTGCGCGACCAGATCGACGAACTCCGGCGGACGCCCGTCGGCGACGAGTAGGGCCGCGGGCGGCGGAACGCGGCCGCAGTCGTGTCGACCGCGCGGTACCCGAACTCGGCATCTGCGACATTTATTACGGACGGAGGGAATAGACCCGGTGGGCTTTCATGGTGGAACGACTGACCAAACAGGTCGAGAAGGAGGAACGGGATCTGCAGATTCTGGAGGCGGTTATCGAGTCGGGACCGATCGGGATCGTCCGGCTGTCCGAGGAGACGGACGTGCCCGAACACAAGGTGCGGTACTCGCTGCGGATGCTGGAGGACGACGAACTGATCGAGCCGACGCCCAACGGGGCGATCCCGGCCGACGGGCTCGGCGAGCGCGTCGCCGAGATGAACGACGGC
This sequence comes from Halosimplex pelagicum, assembly GCF_013415905.1. Classification (GTDB taxonomy): domain Archaea; phylum Halobacteriota; class Halobacteria; order Halobacteriales; family Haloarculaceae; genus Halosimplex; species Halosimplex pelagicum. The sequence goes on from NZ_CP058909.1 coordinate 3,007,714, forward strand.
ATCGACGACCTGATCGCGCGGCTCGAAGCCCTCGAAGACATCTTCTGACGGGACTGCGGAACCGCTCGGCGGACCGGTGACCGCGATATCGGATCTCAGGTTCGGCGCCCGCGGCAGCGTTTAGTGGGCGGGCGGCGTGCGGTCGGACGAGATGAAAGCAGTCATCCCGGCGGCCGGGCGCGGCACGCGCCTCCGACCGCACACCGAGGACCGACCGAAACCGCTGGTCGCGGTCGGCGACCGCCCGCTGCTCTCCCACGGGCTCGACGAGCTGGTCGCGCTGGGCGTCACGGAGTTCGTGATCGTCGTCGGCTACCGGAAGGAGGCGATCATCGACCACTACGGCGACGCGTTCGACGGCGTCCCGATCACGTACGTCCACCAGCGCGAACCGAAGGGCCTGGCCGACGCCGTCCTGCGCGCCGAGACCGAGGTCGACGACGACTTCCTCGTGTTCAACGCCGACAACGTGATGACGGGGAACCTCGCGGAAGTGGTCGAGCGCCAACGGACCGACGGCGTGGACGCGACGCTGCTCGTCGACGAGGTCTCCCGGGACGAGGCGGCCGACACGGGCGTGTTCGTCACCGACGACGACGGCCGCCTCGACGCGGTCGTCGAGAAGCCGTCGAACCCGCCGTCGACGCAGGTGTTGACGGGGCTGTTCGCCTTCTCCCCGGACATCTTCCACGCCTGCCACCTCGTCCAGCCCTCCGACCGCGGCGAGTACGAACTGACCGACGCGATCGACCTCTTCCTGCGGGCCGAGCGCCGCGTCGAGACGGTCGCGTTCGACGGCCAGCGAGTCAACGTCAACACGCCGGCCGACCGCGAGCGCGCCGAGCGACTGGTCGGAGAGTAGCGACCCGACGGGTCGAGCGCCGTCGAACCGCGGTAGGCCGCGGTTACCGCCGAGACCGGAGCGAACGGACCGCTACTGCGCCACCCGGTCGCGACCGGCGCGTATGTCAAACGGAGTTTTAGATTGACCAACCTTCATGAGGGGGTCGTCCGTTCCCCGAGGTGTATGGTGGATAGAACCGATTCGACCAAGACGACCACGGTGCTGTACGTGATCGTCGTGGTCGTCGCCGTCCTGATTGGCACCGTACTCGCGCCAGTCGTCTGGAGCGCTACGCAGTCATCTTCGGGCGATTCGGGGGACCCCACCGTGTCGGTCATCACGCTGCGGGCCGGGACAGACGCCGGTCCGGTGAACGACATCAAGGAAGACCTCAGAGAAGCGAGAACCAACGAGTCCGTCGAGGCGGTCGTGTTGCGGATCGACAGCCCCGGCGGCGCCGTCGCGTCCAGCGAGGAGTTCTACCTGGCGGTCAACCGGACCGCCGCGCAGATGCCGGTCGTCGCCTACGTCGAGGGGACGGCCGCCTCGGGCGGGTACTTCGGGATCGCGCCCGCTGACAAGATCTTCGTCAAGCCGAGTTCGACCCTCGGCTCCATCGGCGTCATCGTCAGCGCGCCGCTAAGCACGGTCGAACAGTCCGAGGCCCAGAGCAAGGCCTACCTCCGGACGGGCCCGGACAAGGCGACGACGGAAAAAGACCAGCTGCGCGAGCAGATGGAGACGCTCCACAACGCGTTCGTCGACACGATCATGAAACACCGCGGCGCCAACCTCTCGCTGAACCGCAGCGGCGTCGCCCACGGCGAGGCGTACATCGGCCCGGCCGCGATCCGGAACGGCTTCGCCGACGAGATGGGCGACCTCAACTCGGCCATCGCGGACGCCGCGGCGCGGGCCGACGGCATCGACGGCGACCAGTACGACGTCGACTACAACGAGCCCGTCAGCCCCTCCGGCGGCACTATCGTCCTCTCGGAGGACCCCGCGAAGGTGGACGGGAACGTCGTCTACGTCGAGAGCTCCGACGACGGGGGAACGGAGTTCCAGCAGCCCTACGAGTTCCACGCGGTCTGGGGCGTCCCGGTCACCGAGGACGCTCCGGAGGTGAACAATGAAAGCGAGTGAGATACTCAAGCCGCTCGGCGTCTTCGTCGTCGTGATCGCGGTCGTCCTCGCGGGCACGGCGCTCCTCGGCGTCCTCGGCGGGTCCGGCTCCGCGGGACCGGCCGACGGCGAGGAGATAGAGGGACAGTCGCCCGGCCAGTTCGCGCCGGAGAACGTCCTCGCGACGAGCGCGCCCGAGGACGGCGAGATATCGCTCGACAGCGGCGGCGAGAGCAAGCGCGTTCTCGTCGACAGCGACCACAGCAACCGGTACTCCCAGTCGGACCTGGCGCCGCTCGTCGAGGCGCTGGCCCGGGCCGGCCACGAGGTCGACTTCACGCCGAGCGCGGCCGGCGACGACGGCGGGTTCGGCGAGAGCAGCTACAACGCGACGCTGCGCCAGTACGACGCCGTGCTGATCGTCCAGCCGACCGCTTCGTTCTCCGACGCCGAGATCGCGGGCCTGAGCGCCTACGCCGACGGCGGCGGCCGCATCGCCGTGCTCGCCGAGCCGCCCCAGCTGTCGGTCGGGAGCGGCCTGAGCGCGCAGATCTCCGAGGTCCGCTTCGGTGCCCAGGACCTGGTCGGGGAGTTCGGCCTCCGGATGGGGACCGAGGGCCTCTACAACATCGAGGACGGCGGCAACGACAACAACTACGAGAGCATCATCGCGAGCCCCGACGGGTCGAGCGCGCTGACGGAGGGCGTTTCAAACGTCACGTTCGACTCGGCCGGCTACGTCGTTTCGACCGGCGACGGCGCGCAGGTTCGAATGCGCGCCCTCTCCGGGACCCGAACGCTCGAACGGCGACAGGCGGGCCAGTACCCCGTCGCCGCGCAGAACGACAACATGGTGCTGGTCGCCGACACCTCCTTCCTCAAGTCCTCCGAGCTGTACGACCTCGACAACGAGCAGTTCGCAGGCAACCTCCTGGAATTCCTCGTCTCCGGCGACAAGGACGACGACGTGCCCCAGGGCAGCGGCACGCCCGGCGGCTCCGGTCAGTCACCGTAACGGCCGACCGGTCCTCCGCTCTCTCTCACGACCGATCAGCGACCGCGCCGCTAGCCAGTGTCGCCCATCGAAAGATCCGCGGCTCCGAATCGCCCGCGCCGCCGGACTATCCCTTCTTGAAGCCGACGAGGAACCCGCCCGCGAAGCCGGCGCTGACGGGGATGACCGACAGCAGGCTCACGACGATGCCCGGAGGCTGGCTCCCGGTCGCAGCGTCCGTCGCGGCGCTGCTGGCGTTGACCAGTCCCGCAGAGAGGCGCTCCCAGTCGACGACGAGGATCCCCTGGGACTCCAGGAATTTGAACAGCGCGAGTTCGACGCCGACCAGAATCGCGATGATCTTCGCGACTTTCTTGGCCGCGAAGCCGATCAGACCCCCGATCACCGCGCCCGAGCCCAGCTCCAGCCCGATCTGTTGCAAGCCGATGTCTACCATATCCGTCCCGGTAACGGGCGCGGGATAAGGCTCTTGTGCCCTCCGGCCGCGTCGAGTAACCCCGACTTACTCGAACGCGAGCGGCGGCGCAGACCCGGATATCTGGGGCGAACGCCCGTCGGAAGTGTCCGCCGGGGTCGGCCGTCGCGTCCGACCAGAGTTTAAATACGCGGGCGCCGTAGCCACGCGCGAGTGACGGAGACAGGATCCCACCGGCGGGCTGTCGTCGCCAAACGCGTCGACAGCGGAGAGCCCGACACGACGGAGATCCGCGACCTGGCGCGCGCGGCCGGCTACGACGTGGTCGGCGAGGTGACCCAGACGAGGAAAGAGGACCCGGCGACCCACGTCGGGGAGGGGAAGGTCGCCACGCTCGCGCGCACGGTGGCGGAGACGGAGGCGACGGTCGTCGTCTTCGACAACCAGCTCGGGCCGTATCAGACGTACAACATCGGCAACGAACTCCCCGAGGGGGTCAAACTGGTCGACCGCTTCCGGCTCATCCTCGAGATTTTCGGCCAGCGCGCACAGACCCGCAAGGCCCAGCTGCAGGTCGAGCTCGCGGAGCTGCGGTACGAACTCCCGCGAGCGGAGGCCAAGGCCAGCCTCGCCCGGCGCGACGAGCGACCGGGGTTCATGGGGCTGGGCGAGTACGACGAGAGCCGCGAGCGGGACATCAAAGCCCAGATCTCCCGCATCCGCGACGAGCTCGAACGGATCGAGGAGACCGAGGAACACCGCCGCGAACAGCGCCGCGAGTCGGGGTTCGACCTGGTGGCGCTGGCCGGCTACACGAACGCGGGGAAGTCGACGCTGCTCCGCCGCCTCGCCGAGGACGTCGACGTGGACGAGAACGAGGACCTCCATCCCGACCTGGACGCGACCGCCGAGTCCGAGGACCGGCTGTTCACGACCCTGGGGACGACGACCCGGCGAGCGGACATGGACCAGCGGGACGTGCTCGTGACCGACACCGTCGGGTTCATCTCGGACCTGCCCCACTGGCTCGTCGAGTCGTTCAAGTCGACGCTTGACTCGGTCTACCGGGCGGATCTCGTCCTGCTGGTCGTCGACGTGAGCGAGCCGGTCGAGGAGATCCGCGAGAAGCTCGTCACGTGTCACGACACGCTCGCCGAGCGCAACGAGGCGCCCATCGTGACGGTGCTGAACAAGGTCGACACGGTCGACGACGAGGAAGTCCAGCGCAAACGGGAGGCGCTGTCGGCGCTGGCGCCGAACCCGGTCGCGGTGTCGGCCCGGACCGGCGAGCGGGTCGACGATCTCCGCGAGCGCATCCACGCGGAACTCCCCGACTACGAGCGCGAGCGGCTCGTCCTCCCGATGACCGACGAGACGATGTCGGTCGTCTCGTGGATCCACGACAACGCCCAGGTCGACTCGGTCGACTACGGCGACCAGGTCGTCATCGAGTTCGAGGCCCGCCCCGCGGTCGTCGAACGGTCGCGCTCGAAGGCGGGCGAACTCGTCGAGGCGTCGGCCTGAAGCGGCCAGGCTCGAATACGGGGTTCGGTCGGCTCGCGGTTCACTCGTTCTGCGGGTGGTCCTCCCGCCAGGCCAGTGCCCGCTCACGCAGTTCCCGGCAGCGTTCGCCCTCAACGGTCAGATCCGGGACGGACACGGGCGACCCGTCCTCGTCGATGGCGACGAAGACGAACTGCGACTCGGTGGTCATCTCCTGCTCGCCGGTCCGGGGGTTCTCGCGGGTCGCGCGGAGGTGGACGTTGACGCTGGAACGGCCCTCGTCGAAGACGAACGACTCGATGACGGCCACCTCGCCGGTGGGGATCGGACGGTGGAAGTCCATGCGGTCGATCGAGGCGGTGACACAGGGTTCGCCGGCGAAGCGCATCGCCGACATCGCGCCGAGTTCGTCCATCCACTTCATGACGTTGCCCCCGTGGACGGTCCCGTAGTTGTTCGCGTGGTTCGGCTGAACGCGCCACCGGTTCTCCAGGTACGTCTCGCTGACTGTCGGCATGGTCAGAGGGACGGGCGGGAGGCTTGTCGGTCTACCGGCGCGGTCGCGTCACCGGGGCCGGTCAGGGCTTCACGAGCACCTTGATCGCCTCGCGCTCGTCCATCGCGCGGTAGCCGTCGGCGATGTCCTCCAGCGAGACGGTCTTCGTGAAGATTGGCGAGGGATCGAGCGTGCCGCCGAGCACGTCCGCGAGCAGCTCGTCGGCGTAGGCGCGAACCGGTGCGACGCCGCCCGACAGGGTGACGTTGTCGCCGAAGAAGGGGAACAGGTCGAGGCCGTCGCCCATGCCGTGTGGGACGCCGACGTACCCGACGGTGCCGCCGGGGCGGGCGGCGCCGACGGCCGTCTCCATCGCGCCCGCGGCGCCGACGCACTCCAGGACGTGCTCGGCGCCGCCGCCCGTGATCTCGGTGACGTGCTCCGCGGCGTCGTCGACCCCGCCGTCGCCTTCGAGGACGGTCTCGGTGGCGCCGAACTCCTCGGCGATGTCGAGCCGGTCTGCGTGGTGGCCCACGGCGACGATCCGCGAGGCGCCGAGGCGACGGGCGGCGAGGACGCCGCAGAGGCCGACGGCGCCGTCGCCGACGACGACGCAGGTGTCGCCGGCCGCGACGCCGGCGCTGACGGCCGCGTGGTGACCGGTACCCATCACGTCGGTCAGCGGTAGGGCGGCCTGCAGCGCGTCCTCGTCGTCGGCGTAGCGGTCCGGGATCCGAACGAGGGTCCCGTCGGCGTAGGGCGCGCGGACGTACTCGCCCTGGGCGCCGCCGTTGTCGCCGCCCCAGCCGTCGCCGTTCACGCAGGAGGTGTGGAGTCCCCGTCGGCAGAACTCGCACTCCCCGCAGCTGACGACGAACGGTGCGAAGACGCGGTCACCGGGCTGGACGCTCCGCACGTCCTCGCCCACTTCCTCGACGATCCCCATCGGCTCGTGGCCGATCCGCGAGGGAGTGTCGCGGTCGCTCTGCCCGCGGTAGGGCCACAGGTCGGAACCGCAGACGGCCGTGTGAGTCACCCGAACCAGGGCGTCGCCGGGGGCTTCGATCTCCGGTCGGTCCACGTCCTCGACGCGTACGTCCCGCTCGCCGTGGTAGACTGCTGCGCGCATAGTCGGACACACGGCGACGACCGTCAAAAGTGGGCGGAACCCGGTGAACGGATCGGGGTTCCGTAGCGAACAGGCGACGAGATATCGATACCGCGCGGCGGTCGCGTCGCGCGACCGCGGGCCGCCGCGGGGCGGGTCTCAGCGCATACCCCGGCCTGGTCGCGCCCCGGTACTTGAACGTTCGCCGCCGACCGCGGTCGTCCCGGATCGGGACGCCAGTTACTCCAGCGGTCGCTTCGTCTTCTCGACGACCTCGACGGACTCGATCCCGGTCTCGGGGTAGTCGCCGTCGGCGTCCTTCTCGGCGGATTTCACCATGTCCCAGACGACGTTGAGCCCGGTCGTGGCGCCCTCCAGCGCCTCCATCTCGCAGCCGGTCTTGCCGGTCGTCTCGACGGCGACGGTGAGTTCGATACCGTCGTCGCCGAGCGCGAAGTCGGTGTCGACGTTCGTGATCGGGATCTGGTGACACATCGGGATCGTCTCCCAGGTGTGCTTGACCGCCTGGATCGCACCGATCCGGGCGGTCGCGAGCACGTCGCCCTTGTCGACTGCGTTGTCGCGTACGGCATCGACCGTCTCGGACCGCAGGCGGATAGTCCCGCGGGCGACGGCCCGCCGGGCGGTGTCGGGCTTGTCGCCCACGTCGACCATCTGCGCCTCGCCCGACTCGTCGGTGTGGGTGAGGTCGGCCGCGCCCGGGTCGGCCCCGTCGGGCTCACTGCCGTCCCCCTTCCCGTCGCCACTCACGCCTCGCCACCTCGGTCGGTCCAGAGGACGCTCGGAATCTCCTCGTGGAGGTCGGTGGCGACGAGGCCGTTGTTGCGGCGTTCGTAGACGCGGTCGCCCGCCTCCCCGTTGGCGTAGGCGGCCATCGCGGCGGCGTGGACCGGTTCCTGGGTCGCCGCGAGCGCGGCGGTGATCCCGGCGAGCACGTCGCCGGTGCCGCCGACCGTCATGCCGGCGTTGCCGGTGCGGTTGACCCGAGTCGTCTCCCCGTCGGAGACCACGTCGTACTCCCCCTTCACGAGGACCGTCTGGCCCAATTCGGCGGCGAAGTGCTCGACGATGCCGGTCCGTTCCTCCCAGTCGTCGGTGACGCGCCCGCCCATCTCGGCGAACTCGCCCTGATGGGGCGTGCAGATCAGGTCGGCTTCGGTGTCCACGTCGGGGACCCGCGAGAGGGCGTCGGCGTCGACGACCGCGGTCCCCGAATACCCGGAGAGGATCCCCTCGACGGCTTCGAGGGTCTCGTCCTCGTCGCCGAGGCCGGGGCCGATGACGACGGTGTCGTGGTGGCGAGCCATCTGGAGGAGAAAGCCCACCTGTTTGGGTTCGAGCTGTTTGCCCTGGTAGGGGCGGACGATCAGGTCCTCGCCGAACCCCTGGAGTTCGCGGCCGACGACCATCGGACAGGCGACGCGGACCAGATCCGCGCCCGCGCGGAGTGCGGCCTTCGCCGAGAGCGCGGGCGCGCCGGCGTAGGGGCCGCCGCCGACGACGAGCACCTCGCCGTTCTGACCCTTGTGGCTGCCGGGATCGCGGTCGTCGAGGCGGGCGAGGTCGCCCCGTTCGACGAACCGCTGGGCGGCCGCGGGGATGCCGATGTCCGCGACGGTCACCTCGGCGTCGAGGTCGGACAGTCCGGGCTTGGTGTCGTGGAACGTGACCACGCGGTCGGCCTCGACGGCGGTGTCGGCCAGCTCGCCCGTCTCGGCGTTCAGCCCCGAGGGCACGTCGACGGAGACGACGGTCGCGTCGCTGTCGTTGATCGCCGCCGCCGCGGTGCGCTCGGGCTCGCGCAGGTCGCCCGCGATGCCGGTCCCGAGCATCGCGTCGACGACCACGTCGGGGCCGTGCAGGTCGAACGCCGAGGAGTCACGGACAGTCTCGGTGTCGTACTCGCCGGCCGCGAGGGCCTCCCAGTTCTCACGGGCGATGTCCGTCGCGATCGCCTCGGGGCGGCCCAGCAGGCTGGTCGTCACGTCGCAGTCGTCGAGAAACCGGACCGCGACGAAGGCGTCGCCGCCGTTGTTCCCCCGCCCGGCGACGACCCGGACGCTCGCGCCGGCGTCGACGACCTCGCGAACCGCGCGCGCGACCGCGTGCCCGCTCGACTCCATCAACTGCTTGCGCGGGACCCCCATCGCCGCGGCGTTCTCGTCGACCACGGCCATCTCGCTGCCCGTAATCATGGACGGGCGTTCGCCCGCCCGCCGGATAAGGGTGGGGGCAACCGGCCGTCGGTTCCGGCTGTTCTCCCGGACGGCGGCCGGCCGCCGTCGGTCGGTCACCGCCGTATCCTGAACCCGTCGAGCCCCTCGGGGTCGCCGTACTCCGCCTCCACGTCCTCGACGTGTGCACGGTCGCTCCCCTCGTGACACCACTCGACCATCGCCTCGACCGCCTCGACCGGCCCCTCGAAGACCGCTTCGACCCGCCCGTCCTCGATGTTCATCACCCAGCCGTCGACTCCGCGCTCGCGAGCCTCGTCGCGAGTGCTCGCGCGATAGAAGACGCCCTGTACCCGTCCCGTGACGTACACGTGTGCTCGCGTCCGGTCTGCCATACACGCCGATACGGTGCCCCCGTTCAAAAATACGCGCCAACCCACGTCCGCGCCGAAATCCCGACCGCCCCGCTCCGGTCGAGCCCGCACCGGCCGAGCCCGCACCGGCGCGCCCAGTGACCTCCTGGAGTGGAGCGAGGGCGAGTGTTGTACACCTGTCGATATGGGCGTCGACAACTGGACAGTATTTCACCGATCTGCCGGAACGGTGTCCGAAGTTCGCGTCCGATCGCGGAAAACTCCGACGTGTTCCAACAGTACTTTGTTCGTCTCCCACGCAGGCGTGGGCATGAGTGACGAGGATCTGAACCGCGGGCTGGAGGGTGTCAGGGTCGCCGAGACGCGGCTGAGCGACATCGACGGCGAGGCGGGCGTGCTCACGATCGGCGGGTTCCCGGTGGACGAGCTCGCGCGCAATGCCACCTACGAGGAGAGCGTCTTCCTCCTGTTCGAGGACCGGCTCCCGACGGCCGACGAACTCGACGACTTCCGCGCGGACCTAGCGGGTCGCCGAGCGATCGGCGACGAGGTTCGGGCGGTCCTGAAGCGGGCGGCCGAAGAGGGGAAACCGGCGATGGACGCCCTGCGGATGGGCGCCGCGGCGGCGAACCTCGGCGCCGGCGAGGAGGACCCCGAGGCGGACGCGCGCCGCGTCGTCGCCGTCTTCCCGACCGTCGTCGCGACCTACTGGCGCTACCGCCGGGGCGACGAGCCGGTCGAGCCGCGCGAGGACCTGCGTCACGCGGCGAACTACCTCTACATGCTGAACGGGGAGGAGCCCGACGAGGCGGCCGTCAGGGGGCTGGAGACGTACCTCAACACGGTCATCGACCACGGGTTGAACGCCTCGACGTTCACCGCTCGAACGGTCGTCTCGACGGAGTCGGACGTGGTCTCGGCCGCGACCGCGGCGGTCGGCACCCTCAAAGGGCCGCTCCACGGCGGCGCGCCCGGGCCAGTGCTGGACATGCTCCGGTCGATCCACGAGTCGGGCGATCCCGAGGGATACGTCCAGGAGAAGTTAGAAGCCGGCGAGCGCCTGATGGGCTTCGGCCACCGCGTCTACCGCGTCCGCGACCCACGGGCCGCGGTGCTGGAGGCCGCCGCCTCGGAGTTCTACGACGAGGCCGGCGACTCCGACTTCTTCGAGACGATCAAGGCGTTCGAGGACACCGCCGTCGAGGCCCTCGCCGAGCACAAGCCCGGGCGGGACCTGGAGACGAACGTCGAGTTCTACACCGCCGCGCTGCTCGACGGCGTCGGCGTCCCGAAGGAGCTGTTCACGACCTGCTTCGCCGTCTCGCGGGTCGGCGGCTGGACCGCCCACGCGCTCGAACAGCTCGACGACAACCGCCTCATCCGCCCGCTGTCTTCCTACGTCGGCGACCACGACCGCTCGTGGACGCCCGTCGACGAGCGATAGCCCGCCCTCCGCTCGCCGTTTCGCCGTTTCTCCGCTACCCTCGGCCCGCTACCGCAGGTAGTGGAACACGTAGGTCTGGGTGTACCCCGCGTACTCGCCGCCGAAGGCCGCGCGGATGGCTCGGGAAGTGTCGGCGTAGTTGCCGCGGTCGCAGTCGGGGTAGTACTCCTCGATGGTCGTGCGGATCCAGGTGTCCAGCGGCACGGCTTCGAGGTAGTCGAGCGCGAACAACAGGACGCAGTCGGCCACCTTGTCGCCGACGCCGACGAAGCGGGTGAGCGACTCACGGGCGTCCTCGTAGTCGAGCCCGACCGCCTCCTCGGGCCGGGCCTCGCCGTCGGCGACCATCCGCGCGGTGTCGCGGACGTACGGCGCCCGGTAGCCCAGACCGAGGTCGCGGAGTTCGGCCTCGGTGGCCTCGGCCAGCTGCTCGGCGGTCGGGAACGCGTGGTAGGTCCGACCGTCGAACTCGACAGTCGAGCCGAACGCGCGTTCGAGTTCCCGCTGCATCCCGTGGATCCGGGCGACGCGCATCTGGGCCGAGCAGATGAACGATATCAGCGACGGAAAGGCCGGGTCGTCGACGAGGCGCATCCCCCAGTAGGCGTCGAAGGCCGACTCGACCACGTCGTCGTCGGGCGCCGTCCGGCGGATGGCCGGCAGGTCGTCGTCCAGTCGCAGTCGCTCGCGGAGGACCGGCGCGGCGTCGGCCGAGGACTCCCACTCCAGGCGGTCGTCGACCTGCCGGACGCGGACGACGGCGGGTTCGCCCTCGACGCGGACGACGGTCTCGTACCAGGCGTCGCCGCCGAAGGCGCCGCTGGCCTCGTACATCCGCCCGTCGGCGCGGTCCCAGAGGTACGACTGGCCGCTCTCGACGGTCGACTGCAGGTCGAAGGGCCCCGGGAACTCCGCGAGGGCGACGGCGCCGCGTTCCACACTCATACCCGGGCCAGGCGTCGAGCCGTCTTCGACCTTTCGAGACCGGCTCGACGGGACCCGCCCGACGGGCGGCGGACGGCGGCCCGGTGGCGGCCCGGTGGCGGCCCGGTGGCGGCGAGCGGACGGCCGCCCCGGCCGGGGTGGTGTGTGTCGTGCTATCGAGGCGAACCTTCATGTCACTGCGAGGCGAAGGCGGGCACATGAACTGCAGAGTTGTCGTCGAGGCCGCCGTCCCCGTCTACGACGTCGAGACGGCGGACGAGGCGGTCCGGATCGCCATCTCGAAGACGGGCGAGATGCTCAATCCGGACCTCAACTACGTCGAGATCAACATGGGCGAGCGGTCGTGTCCCCACTGCGGCGAGGAGCTCGAACCCGCCTTCCTCGCCGCCGACGAGAGCCTCGTCGCGCTCGAACTGGAGATAACGGTCTTCAACGTCGAGCGCGAGGAGCACGCCGCCCGGATCGCGCGCAAGGAGATCGGGCAACGGCTGGAGAACATCCCGCTCGAAGTGCTCGAGATCGAGCAGACCGACGACGGAGACGACGAGGACGAGGACGACAACACGTCGGCGGACGACACCGGATCGGAGTCGGGCGGGGACGAGTCGGCCGACGAGGGGTCGTCCGGAGAACGCGGTGACGGGGGGTCGACCGACGAGCGCGGCGACGACGTGCTGCCGGAGTTCGAGGAGCTCATCGACGAGTCCTAGCGGCACTCGACGCCTGCAGTTCACTGTTTTCGCGGTCCGAGAAACGTCGATCGACTCGCGCGCGAGACGGATCGAGAACGAGAGGGCGGCGGCTGGGCGGTCGTGAGTACGACAGAACGGAACGGTTCGTTCAGTCGGCGGAGGCCGGAACGCGCTCGCGCGTCTCCGTCTCCATCTCGGACGTGATGCCCTTCGCCAGGGCGAAAACGGCGTTCTTGTGGTCGGTCTTCGATTTGTGGATCGAGGTCGGTCGCACCCCCAGAGAGGTGTACTCGTCGTGTTCTACCTCCTCGCCTGTGTCCATCTCGTAGTGATTCTCCACCTGAGCAAGCAGGCCGTGAAGGTGAATGAGCTCCTGCTTTTTCATAGTCAACCGGTCCTAACCACTGGAGGTTAATAGTAGTATCCTGAGTCGCGTTAACACACACCTGCTTAAAAACCGTGTACAAAAGGCTCTCGATATCGGTTTCGGGGGTCGCCTCCGATCGGGGGTGGGCTCGCCGACGGGGGGTTTCGGTAGCGGTCGGCGACGGGATCCGGTGGCGGTTAGTGGGAGTTTCGACGACCGTCGACTGCGGGTGTCGGGCCGACACGAAGCCGTCGCGGTGGGGAACGCGCGGTCCGGTCGGGACGGCCGCGGGGTTGAAAGACTTTTAGGCGGGGACGGGCTTCTCACGGGTATGGACTACGACGACATGCTCGACCGGGCGATGGAGGAGACGCCGGAGATCGAGGGGAGCTCCGACCGATTCGAGGTGCCGGACCCGAACATCCGCCAGGAGGGGAACGTGACGGTCTACGAGAACTTCCAGGACACCTGCGACCGCCTCGGCCGCGAGGACGACCACGTCATGCAGTTCCTCCAGAACGAGCTGGGGACCAGCGGGCACATCGACGAGAGCGGGCGCGCGCGCCTGACCGGCGAGTTCAGCGACCGGCGGGTCACCAACGCCATCGACGAGTACGCCGAGGAGTTCGTCCTCTGCTCGGAGTGCGGGCTCCCCGACACGCACTTCGAGCGCGAGGGCGGGGTGCTCCTCCTGCGGTGTGAGGCCTGCGGCGCGCGGTCGGCGACGAGCGGCTAACCGAGACTCTTCAGCGTCTGCAGGTCGCGGTCGGTCCGCGTGAACTCCGCGAGCCGCCGGCTCGCGTGACAGTTGGGGCAGTGATAGAGGGCCGTGTGTTCGGGGAGATCCGTCGGCGTCGACTCCCAGTCTTTGGTACACTCGGGACAGAGCAGTCGGACGTACGCTTCCTCCATGCGTGATATCAACACACACGACGAGTACAAAAAGACTAGTGCGGCGGGCGCGGCGAGCGACGGGTGGCGTCGAGCCGACGGAGCCGGCCGATCAGGCCGGGGCGTCGACGGATTCGAGGAGTTCCTTGTAGCGATTTCGAATGGTGACCTCGGAGATGTTGGCCACCTCGCTGACCTCGCTCTGGGTGACCTTCTCGTTGGTCAGCAGGGCGGCGGCGTACACCGCGGCGGCGGCGAGGCCGACCGGGCTCTTCCCGCTGAGGATCCCCTGGTCGCGCGCGCTCTCGATGAGCTCGCGCGCCCGGCGCTCGGTGTCGTCGCTGAGCGCGAGGTCCGAGACGAACCGCGGGAGGTAGCTCTCGGGGTCGGCCGGCTTGATCTCCAGGTTCAGCTCGCGGACGACGTAGCGGTACGTCCGCGTGAGCTCCATCTTCTCGACGCGGGAGACGGCCGTCATCTCGTCGAGGCTGCGCGGCGTGTTGGCCTGGCGGGCGGCGGCGTACAGCGCCGACGTGGCCACGCCCTCGATGGAGCGGCCGGGCAGGAGGTTCTCCTCCAGCGCGCGGCGGTAGATGACACTGGCAGTCTCCCGGACCGTCTTCGGGAGGCCCAGCGCGCTCGCCATGCGGTCGATCTCGCCCAGGGCCTGCTTGAGGTTGCGCTCCTTCGAGTCGCGGGTTCGGAACCGCTCGTTCCAGGTGCGCAGCCGCTGCATCTTCTGGCGCTGGTTCGACGACAGCGAGTTGCCGTATGCGTCCTTGTTCTGCCAGCCGATGTTGGTCGAGAGGCCCTTGTCGTGCATCATGTTCGTCGTCGGCGCGCCGACGCGGGACTTCTCGTCCTTCTCTGAGGGGTTGAACGCGCGCCACTCGGGCCCGCGGTCGATCTCGTCCTCGTCGACGACCAGTCCACACTCCGAACAGACGGTCTCGCCGTGCTCGGTGTCCGCGTCGACCCGACCGCCGCACTCCGGGCACTCCTGTTCGCGCTCGCTCGTCGACTCCTCCTGCTCCTCTCGCAGCCGTTCGCTCGCCTGTTCCTCGGCGCCGGTTCGAATTGTCGTGTCGCTCATGATTGGTCTCCGGAGCGGCTCACCGGTGGCGAAAGCCATAAAAATCCGATGCCGCGCTTCCTAACACTACGTAAGCCCGAAAACTACTTAAAGCTTTCGACAATCCAAGTGTGTGGCTCGATCACAAATCGCAGGATAGCGGGGAAATCGCTCCGGATTCCGGCGGTTCCGCGGTGGAGCGGCAGGTGGGGGTTGTCGTGGATCCGGGACCGATCCGCAGTGACAGTGGCGGGGGCGTGCCGGGCGGTGGGACGGGACCGGGGAGGGCGTCAGGCGCGTTCGACGCGCAGGAGCATGGCGGCGAACACCCACATGAAGAGGGCGCCGACGGGGACGGTCGGCTGGTGCTGGAAGAACATGGCGGTGGAGACGGAGAACGCGACCGCGAGCACCGCGAAGCAGGCGCCGAACACCCGGACGGGGTCGAGCGTCAGTCGGGCCGCGACGGCCGCCGGGACGGCGTCGGCGAGCGCGTCCGGGACCGCGTCAGCGACCCGCACCTCGGCCCGCTCGGCGGCGGCTTCGAGCCACTCGTCGTGCGCGTAGTAGACGACGCTCAGCAGGAGCATGCAGCCGAAGAAGGCGGCGGTCGCGAGCCAGAGCCGCCCCTCGGGAACCTGATTGGTCGGGACGAACCCGGGGATCTCGAAGACGAACTGGACGAGCCCGTCCAGCGACTGCCGACCCAGTGCGATCCCGAACAGGTAGTGAAACTGGAGGAAGACGAAGCGGATGTTGACGACGGTGAAGGTGCCGTCGATCCACGAGGGCGACTCCCGCAGCACCGAGACCGACCACGGCAGGAGGGCGGTCAGCCAGGTCGCGAGGACTGCCAGTTCGCCGGCGTACTCCGAGCGGACCCACATGGTCTGGGAGACCCGGCGTCGCCGCGGGTATAAAAGCTACCGGCTCCGCGAGCGGAACGTGGTGGGCGGCGCGCGATAGCCCGGAGTCGCGTCGAGCGGCGGGCGCGGTCGTCGGTCGCGGAGCGGGCGCGCTCGGCGTTACGTTCATGCACGCCCGTTCCCTAGTGGCAGGTATCGAATGAGGCGCGATTACGTCACGCTGGAACTCCGTCACGTCGACCGGGACGGCGACCGCCTGCCCGCGGCCGTGTTGGCCTACGACGGCCCGTCGGACCTCCTCGAGGAGCGCCTCACGGACGCCGGGGGTGAGCCGCTGGACCGCGAGCGCGTCGACGTCGCGTTCCGCCTGCGGAGCGCCGACGACGACGACGCGACCGGCGTCTTCAGTCTCACCAACCGGATGACCGGGGAGTTCGTCGTCGAGGTCAACGCCGACGCGGAGTCGGTGCGGGAGCTCGTCGACGCCGCCCGCCGGGACGACGACCCCGACGACGCCGACGGCTGCTACCGCGTCGTCGTCGAGCGCGACGGCGAGACGGTCGCCAGCTACGAGAAACGGACCCTGCTCGTCTACGACGACGAGGGGAGTCTCCTCCGACAGCACAGCCTCATCCCCAGCGGCGTCGAGCTGTAGCCACTCTTGGGATCGCAGCGCCACCCCTCCGACTCTCCGGCCGACCGTCCTACCCGTCGAGCGCCGCGACCAGCGCCGGCAGCGCCTCGGTCGCGTCCGCCCGGAGGTCGTAGTCGGCTCGCTCGTCGTACTTGGTCGGGTCGAGGTTGACGACGGCGAGCGTCGCTCCCGACTCCGCGGCGATCTCGGGCAGTAGCGCCGCCGGCCGCACCGTCAGCGACGACCCCACGGCCAGGAACACGTCGGCGCGCCGCGCGGCGGCCTGGGCCCGGTCGAACGCCTCGTCCGGGAGCGGCTCCCCGAACAGCACCACGTCCGGCCTGAGGACGCCGCCGCAGTCGCAGG
The DNA here is from genome assembly GCF_013415905.1 of Halosimplex pelagicum. GTDB lineage: Archaea > Halobacteriota > Halobacteria > Halobacteriales > Haloarculaceae > Halosimplex > Halosimplex pelagicum. Next base: position 3,024,066 of record NZ_CP058909.1, read on the forward strand.
CCGGCGGTCGCTCCCCGTCGCGGACGCGCTCCCAGACGGGGTCGGCCGGCTGGGTCGCGCCGCAGCGGTCGCACGCCACGCGAGCGCTCGTCCCGTGGAGCTCGACCACCGACTCCGACCCCGCGGCCGCGTGCAGTCCGTCGACGTTCTGCGTGAGGAGGGTGTCGAGGTGGCCCCCCGCTTCGAGCGTCGCCAGCGCCTCGTGGGCCGCGTTGGGTTCGACGCCGCCGCCGTACAGCGTCTCCCGGAGCGAGAGTCGGTCGGTCCAGAACCCTTCCGGGTCGGCGTCGAAGCGCCGCCGGTGGAAGTCGGCGGGGTCGTGGGTCTCCCAGACGGGGTCGGGGCCGTCGTCGCTCGACTCGCCGCGGAACGGCGGGATCCCGGACGGGACGCTCACGCCCGCGCCGGTGAGCGCGACGACTCGCTCGGCCGCCGCGACCTCGCTCGCCAGCGCCGACAGCGCCGCGTCGTTCGCCTCCGCGGGGTCGACCGCGTCGGCCGTCCCGACCGCCTCGTTCGCGTCCGCCGCGTCGTCTCCGTCCATGTCTCCGCCGACGGGCGAGACCGGGAAAAGTCGCTCGTCGAGCGACGGAGCACTTCGAGTCGGCGCGACCGCTGGCGAGTGGGAGGACGGAACGGAAAGTGGGAGAGGAAAGCCGGTGCGGCAGGTGGGTGGTAGAACGGCGGAATGGGTGGGTGGGGTGGGTAGTGTGCGGCGCCGTCCGGCGCCGACACGCGTGATCGGTTCTGCCGGCAATAAATGCCTTGTGTGCCAATTTTCGTGAACGATACTTGCCGGTGTACTTAATTCGGAGCCGGTCGATACCGTCGGGATTTAAGCGCTCGCCGGCCGCGAGTTCGAGTGACATGCGACTGCACGAATATCAGGCCAAGCAGGTCTTCTCCGACGCCGGTATCCCGACACCGGCCTCGGAACTGGCCGGGACCGTCGACGAGGCGGTCGCCGCGGCAGAGGAGATCGGCTATCCGGTCGCCGTCAAGGCACAGGTACACGTCGGTGGGCGCGGGAAAGCCGGCGGGATCAAGCTCGTCGACGACGCCGAGGAGGCCGAGGAGGCCGCCGAGGCCATCCTCGGGATGGATCTGAAGGGCTACACCGTCGACCGCGTCCTCGTCGAGGAGGCCGTCGACTTCGTCAACGAGCTCTACGTCGGCGTGACCATGGACCGCGGCGAGGGCAAGCCCGTCGCGATGGTCTCGACCCGCGGCGGCGTCAACATCGAGGAGGTCGCCGAGGAGGACCCCGACGCCATCGCCCGCGAGCACATCGACCCCGCGTTCGGCATGCACCCCTACCAGGCCCGCAAGGCCGTCTACGACGCCGGCGTCGACCGCGAGATCGCCCGCGACGTGGCCTCGATCCTGACGACGCTCTACCAGCTCTGGGACGACCGCGACGGCGCCGACGCCGAGATCAACCCGCTGATGGTCACGAGCGACGACGAAGTGATCGCCGCCGACGCCGTCTTCAACGTCGACGAGGACGCGCTCTTCCGCCAGCCCGAACTCCAGGAGATGGAGGAGGAAGGCGAGTTCGCCGAGAGCGAGCTCGACCGCAAGGCCGACGAGTACGGCTTCGACTACGTCCGCCTGTCGGGCAACGTCGGCATCATCGGCAACGGCGCCGGGCTGGTCATGACGACGCTCGACCTCGTCGACTACTACGGCGGCGAGCCCGCCAACTTCCTCGACGTGGGCGGCGGCGCCAAGGCCGACCGCATCGCTAACGCCCTGGACATGGTGTTCTCCGACGAGAACGTCGACAGCGTCGTGTTCAACATCTTCGGCGGGATCACCCGCGGCGACGAGGTCGCCAAGGGGATCAACCAGGCGCTCGAACAGTTCGACGAGATCCCCAAGCCCGTCGTCGTCCGCCTCGCCGGCACGAACGCCGCGGAGGGCATGGAGATCCTCAACGAGGACCTCGTGACCGTCGAGCAGACCCTGGAGTCCGCCGTGCAGCGTGCGGTCGATTACGCCGAGGAGGTGGAAGCATGAGTGTCCTGGTCGACGAAGACAGCCGCGTTATCGTGCAGGGTATCACCGGCGGTGAGGGCAAGTTCCACACCGAACAGATGATCGAGTACGGGACGAACGTCGTCGCCGGCGCCGTCCCCGGCAAGGGCGGCCAGGAGGTCGCGGGCGTCCCCGTCTACGACACCGTCGCCGAGGCCGCTGAGGCCGAAGACGCCGACACCTCCGTCGTCTTCGTCCCGCCGGCGTTCGCCGGCGACGCCTGCTTCGAGGCGCTCGGCGTCGACGAACTCGACCTCGTGGTGACCATCACCGAAGGCATCCCGACCCAGGACGTGTCGCGGGTCTACCGTCGCCTGCAGGAGACCGACGCCTACCTCGTCGGCCCGAACTGCCCCGGCGTCATCACCCCCGGCGAGGCCAAGCTCGGCATCCTGCCGGGCAACATCTTCGAGGCCGGCCGCGTCGGCCTCGTCTCCCGCTCGGGCACCCTGACCTACCAGGTCGTCGACAGCCTCACCCAGCGCGGTATCGGCCAGTCGACCGCCATCGGTATCGGCGGCGACCCGATCATCGGCACCTCGTTCGTCGAGGCGCTCGCGCTGTTCGAACAGGACGACAAGACGGACGCGGTCGTCATGTGCGGCGAGATCGGCGGCGAGGACGAGGAGGAGGCCGCCGCGTACATCGACGAGTACATGACCACGCCGGTGGCCGGCTTCATCGCCGGTCGCACCGCCCCGCCGGGCAAGCGCATGGGCCACGCGGGCGCCATCGTCTCCGGCTCGGGCACCGGCACCGCCCAGTCGAAGATCGACGCGCTCGAATCCGCGGGCGCCCCCGTCGGCGACACCCCCGAGGAAGTCGTCGACAACGTCGAAGACCTGCTGTAGCGGTTCCGTTCTTCTCCGTTTCTGCGGTCGTCTCCGACGATAACAGGCCACGACGACAGGAAGGTTTATTCGACGACACGTCGAATACCCGTCACGATGGCCGTCCTCCCCGACGACTGGGCCGAACCGGATTCACCCGCCGGGACGCTCGTCGACCTCGGCTGGCTAGCGCTGTGTCTGATCGGGTTCGGCGCGCTCGCGCTCGTCGAACCGCTGTTCTTCGAGGTCCCCCTGACGACGACGCGGGTCGTCGTCTCCGTCCTCGTCGGTGTTCCCCTCGCGGTCGCGCTCGTCGGACTCTTCAGCGAGAGCGAGCGCGTCCGCACTTACTGGACCGGGAACGCAACTCGGCGGTTCGTCGCTCTGTTCGCGTTCATCATGGCGATGCAACTGGCCCTGCGACTCGCTCCCGGGTGGACGGTCCTCGTGACGCTCGCGACCGCGGTCGCCGCGGTCCCGGTGCGGGTAGCCGCGTACTATCGCCACCGCGAGCGATAGGCAGCGACGCCGCGAGCGGTGCGAGCCGCCGACGCCTCTTTCACCGCGCCGCCCCAACTCGACGTGTGATAGTCGCCGAGACGGACGAGGGCTACCAGTTCGTCACCCAGCCCGACCACGCCGCCCTCGCGGGGCAGTTCGCCGACGCCTGGGGCTCGCCGTCGTTCGACCGCCCCGACCCCTTCGAGCCGCTGGTTCTCGCGGCCTACGCACACGACACGGGCTGGCGGACCTACGACCGCCGGCCACACCTCGTCGACGGCGAACCGGTCGACTTCCGCGAGATGCCCGCGGATGTCTGGATCGCCCTCTACGACGAGGGGATCGACGCCGTCGCCGGGATGGACGCCTACGCCGGGCTGCTCGTCTCGATGCACGGCGCCGGCCTGCGGAACCGCCGGTACGGTCTCTCCCCCGAGTGGCCCGAGACGCCCGACGAGTACCGCGAGTTCGTCGACCGCGAACACCGCCGCCAGCGCCGACTGCTCGACGGCCTGCTGGACGACGGGAGCGATACCACCGACGACGATCGGGACTCGCCCGTGGTCGAGGCCGACCGCGACCTGCTCCGCTCGCTCCACGCCGACCGACGAGTGCCCGACGACTACGACAGTCGGCTGTGGGCTGACTACCGCCGACTCCAGGCGTGGGACACCCTCTCGCTGTCGTTCTGTATCACAGACGATCCGCCCGGATACGGGGAGGTCGGGGCCGTCCCGACGAGCGGACCGCGCGACGAGGCGACGCTGTCGGTGACCCGCGTCGGAGCCGGCGAGTTCACCGTCGACCCCTATCCGTTCGACGAGTCGCCGTTGGTCGTCACCGTCCCCGTCCGGACCGTCACGGCGCCCGTCGTCGACGAGTCGTCGCTCGCGCGAGCGTACTACGCCGCGGGCCGCGAGACGCGGCGGCTCACGCTGCGGCGTGTCGCGGAGTGACCGCTCGACGGGGTCGGGTGCGAGCCACACGCTTATTACCGACCGGCCGCCCCTTCTGACAGGGGGATATCATGAACGCGATGGGAGGCGACGTGCGGGTGCTGCACGTCGACGACGACGAGGACCTGGCGGCGATCGCGAGCGACTACCTCGAACGGGAGAGCGACCGGCTGTCGGTGGCGACCGTCACGGACCCCGAGCGGGCGCTGGAACGGGTCCGGTCGGAGTCGTTCGACTGCGTCGTCAGCGACTACCAGATGCCGGGCATGTGCGGGTTCCAGTTACTGGAGGCGGTGCGAGGGGAGTATCCCGACCTGCCCTTCATCCTCTTCACCGGGAAGGGGAGCGAGGAGGTGGCGAGCGAGGCGGTGTCGGCCGGCGTGACCGACTACCTCCAGAAGGAGACCGGGACCGAGCAGTACGCGGTGCTCGCGAACCGCGTCGAGAACGCCGTCGCGGCCGCGCGGGCCGAGGAGCGGGCCGAACGCCAGGAGCGCATCACCGCGCTGGTCCGGGACATCGACCGGCGGCTGGTCGAGGCCGACACCGTCGCGGCGGTCGACCGCGCGGTCTGCGAGGCGTTCGCCGACTCGGAGACCTACCGGTTCGCGTGGATCGGCGAGCCCGACCCGGAGACCGGCGAGATCGCCGCTCGCGCCGCGGCGGGGGGTGCCGACGAGTACCTCGACGGGGTGACGGTCCGTCACGACGACACCCCGCGCGGGCGAGGGCCGGCCGGGCGGGCGGCCCGGACCGGCGAGGTCCAGTACGCCGCGAGCGTCCCCGAGGACGAGACGTTCGAGCCCTGGCGGGCCGCCGCCGAACGCCACGGGTTCGAATCGGTCGTCGCTGTCCCGCTGTCGGCCGAGGCCGGGCTCCACGACGTGCTCGCCGTCTACGCCGACACGACCGACGCGACCAGCGAGACCGAGCGGGCCGTCCTCGCGGAGCTGGGCGACACGATCAGCGAGGCCCAGCAGGCCGCCGAGACGCGCCGTCGGCTGGAGGGGTTGCACGCGGTGACCCGGGAGCTGGTCGACGCCGAGGCGAAGGCGGAGGTGGCGCGGCTGACCGTCGAGGCGGTCCGAGACACCCTGGGCTACCCGAACAACCTCGTCAGGCTCGTCGACGACGACGACCGGCTCAGGCCCGTCGCCATCTCGGAGGGCGCGGAACTGATGCTCGGCGATCGGCCGGCCTACCCCGTCGGCGAGGGGACCGCCGGCCGCGCCTTCGCGGACGGCGAGACGCTCGTCGTCGACGACGTGCAGGCGGTCGACGACGGCTACGACCGCAAGGACGCCCGCGCGTCGATGTACGTCCCGATCGGCGACCACGGGACGCTCTCGATCGGCGACACCGCCGCCGGCGTGTTCGACGACTCGGACGTGTACCTCGCCGAGATATTCGCGGCCAACGCCGAGGCGGCGCTCGACCGGGTCGAACAGGCCGAGACCCGCAAGCGGCAGAACGAGCGGCTGTCGGCGTTCACCAGCGTCGTCTCCCACGACCTGCGGAACCCGCTGTCGGTGCTCGTCGGGTCGCTCCCGCTGGCCGAGGAGACCGGCGAGGCCGAGCACTTCGAGCGGTGTTACGGCGCGCTCGACCGGATGGAGCGGCTCATCGACGACCTCCTCCGGCTGGCCCGCGAGGGCGAGACCGTCGACTCGCCGGCGCCGGTCGAGCTCGCCGCCGTCGCCCGCGACGCCTGGGACACCGTCGACACCGCCGGCGCCGACCTCCGCGTCGAGACCGACGCGACCGTCGTCGCCGACGGGTCGCGGCTCCGGCAACTCGTCGAGAACCTCGCCCGCAACTCGATAGAGCACGGCGGCGACGCCGTCACCGTCACCGTCGGCGACCTCCCCGACGGCGACGGCTTCTTCGTCGCCGACGACGGTCCCGGCGTCCCCGACGACGACCGCGAGCGCGTCTTCGAGAGCGGCTTCTCGACCTCGCCGGAGGGCACGGGCTTCGGGCTCGCCATCGTCGCCGAGATCGCGTCGGCCCACGGCTGGTCGGTCTCGGTCACCGACGGCGACGCCGGCGGCGCCCGGTTCGAGGTCCGCGGCGTCGACGCCCGCGAGTGAGTCGGGATCGACCGAACGCGCCGCGCCAAAGCGATTTATCGCAGGCCGTCCACGTGACACGGTATGGAAGACCACGCGTGGCGGTCCGTCGAGGTCGTCCGCAACAAGCAGGGCGAGCCCCACGTGCTCCAGCAGAAGGTGACGGTGTACACCGCGGGCGTCTCCGAGGAGTCGTCGGGTTACACGAAACCGGAGGTCCAGCACCGGCTCGTTCCGCTGCAGAGCCTCGTCGAGTTCGACGGCGGGTGAATCGATCCCCGCGCCCCACCGGTCGACGAGAAGTGCCTTCGTCGGGCAGCGGCGCGTGCGATACTTTATGAAGGAGTCCGCGACCACTCCGCCTCGCCGTGGGAGCGCGCACGCTGGTCGCGGTCGAACGCGACGCCGGCGGGTACGACCTGCACCGTTCGCAGTGGGGCGGCGAGCACGTCGACCGGCTGGTCGACCTCGTCCGGGCCGACGAGGCGCCCCCCGACCTCGTCGACCCGGTGCCGTTCCGTTCGGGCGCGTCGGCCGACGAACTCCTCGACTCGCTCGACCCCCGGGAGTACGAGGCGTTCGTCGTCGCCGACGACCGAACCGAGGCGTACCTGGTCTGCCGGCTGGGCATCGAGACCGGTCGGGAGTCCGCGACTGCGGTCGCCGGGACCGCCACCGACGCAGGTGCCGCGACCGACGTGGCCGACGCGGCGGCGCTCGTTCCCTGGCCGGGCGAGGCCGCCGCCGAGCGGCTCCGTCGGTTCGTCCGCACCGCGAAGGACGTGCTCGGCGACGCCGTCGACGCCGGCCTCGTGCCCGCCCCCGCGGCGACCCAGTATCTCGCCGTCCGGGTCGCTCGCCACCCCGACACACCCGACACCGACGCGATCCTGTGGCTCGATGGAGGTGACTCGCGACGCTGACGCGCTGACCCGTCCCGTGTCGCGCGGTTTTTAGCCCCCGACGCCCAACCCCGAGGCGTGACTGCCGTCGAGGACGGACTCCGGCTGGAGACGCGCGAGCGCCCGAGCCACGGGACCGCGCGGGACCTCGTGGCCGAGGCTATCGACGCCGGCGCGCTCGTGACGGTCGTCGGCCGCTGCACCGTCGACTACGAGGGCCGCGCGTCGAGCACGCTCGGCCCCGGCGAGCGACTGGTGATGCTCAAGCCCGACGGCGCGGCGCTGGTCCACACCGACGAGGGTCAGCAGCCGGTCAACTGGCAGCCGCCCGACTGCGACCACGAGGCCCGCCTCGACGAGGGCCGTCTCGTCGTCGAGAGCCACCGCGAGACGCCCGAGGAACACCTCCGGGTCGACTTCGAGGCCGTGCTGGAAGTGTCGGCCTACGGGCTGACCGACGAGCGCGACCTCTCGTTGGAGGGCACCGAGGAGGACCTCCGCCAGCGGATCCTCGACGAACCGTCCCTGATCGAGGAGGGGTTCGTTCCGCTGGCGACCGAGCGGGGAACCCCCGCCGGCGCCGTCGACATCTACGGCGAGGACGCCGAGGAACGGGCCGTCGCCGTCGAGCTCAAGCGCCGTCGGGTCGGCCCCGACGCCGTGGGCCAGCTCGGCCGGTACGTCGACGCGCTGGAGCGGGATCTGCACGCCGACCGACAGATCCGCGGCATCCTCGTCGCGCCGTCGGTCACCGACCGCGCGAGCCGGCTGCTCGCCGAGCGCGGCCTGGAGTTCGTGCCGCTGACGCCGACCGGCGGGCCGGACGCCGACGACTGACCGGGACGCCGTCCCCGCTCGGTGCTACTCGTCGAGCGACTCCTTCAGCTCGGCGAGGGCGTTCATCGCCTCCAGCGGCGTCATCGTCGCCACGTCGAGCGCCGCCAGTCTCCGTTCGAGGTCCGAGGTCGGGCCGCCGTCGCCGCCGCTGGCTCTCTCGTCGGCGGTGCTGCTCACGCGGACGTTCTCGCCGGGGTCGTGGCCGTTGGCGTCGGCCCCGGGTTCGCCGCTCGCTCCGGGGTCGCTCTCGTCCAGCAGTTCCCGGGAGCGGTCGACCACCTCGGCGGGGACGCCCGCCAGTTTCGCCACCTCGATGCCGTACGACGCGGCGGCGGCGCCGGGCGCGACCTCGTGTTCGAAGGCCACGTCGCCGTCCTCCCGTTCGGTCTCGAAGTGGAGGTTGAACACGCCCGACAGCTCGTCGGCGATGGCGGTCAGCTCGTGGTGATGGGTGGCGAAGAGGGTGGTCGCGCCCACCTCGTCGTGGACGTGTTCGGTCACGGCGCGGGCGATGGCGAGCCCGTCAGCGGTGCTGGTGCCGCGGCCCACCTCGTCGAGCAGGACCAGCGAGTCCTCGGTGGCGTTGTTCAGGATGTCGGCGAGTTCGGTCATCTCGACCATGAACGTCGAGCGGCCGCCAGCGATGTCGTCGCTGGCACCGACGCGGGTGAACACGCGGTCGACGACGGGCAGTCGCGCTGCGGCGGCGGGGACGAAACTCCCCGCTTGCGCGAGCACGGAGGTGAGCGCGACCTGGCGCATGTACGTCGACTTGCCGCTCATGTTCGGGCCGGTGACCACCGCGAAGAAGTGCTCGTCGTCGAAGTGGGCGTCGTTGGGGACGAACCGTTCCTCCGTGCGCTCGACGACGGGGTGGCGCCCGGCCTCTACGGCGAACTCCTCGGCACCGACGCAGGGCCGGGTGTAGTCGAACTTCGCCGCCACGCTCGCGAACGAGACGAACACGTCCAGCCGCGCCAGCCGGTCGGCCAGCGCCTGCACGCGCTCGGACTCCTCGGCAACGTCCCGGCGGACCTCGCAGAACAGCTCGTATTCGAGGTCGTCGGCGCGGCCCTCGGCGCGGATGATCTCGTCTTCCCGCTCTCTGAGTTCCGGCGTGACGAACCGCTCGGAGTTCTTCAACGTCTGCCGGCGCTGGTAGTCGTCAGGCACCGCGTCGAGGTTCGGGTCGGTCACCTCGATGTAGTAGCCGTGGACGGAGGTGTGGCCGACCTTCAGCGAGTCGATGCCCGTCCGCTCGCGCTCGCTCGCCTCCAGGTCGTCGATCCACGATTTGCCCTCGCGCTCGGTGGCTCGCAACTCGGCCAGTTCGTCGTCGAAGTCGGGCTTGACGATCCCGCCCTCCGTGAGGTCGGCGTCCGGGTCCTCCTGGATGGCTTCGTCGATCAGCTCGCGCACGTCGGCGAGGGGGTCGAGGTGTTCGCGCAGCTCGACCAGCGTTGCCGAGTCGGCGTCGGCGAGGGCGGCCTCCACGTCGGGGACGACCGCGAGCGTGTCGTGCAGCGAGCGCAGGTCTCGCGCCGTCGCGCGGCCGCGGGCAACCCGGGAGACGAGCCGCTCGATGTCGTACACGTCGTCGAGCAGGTCGTGCAGTTCCTCGCGCAGCGTCACGTCGCCGGTCAACTCGGCGACGGCGTCGTGGCGGGCGGCGATGCGGTCCTCGTCCAGGAGGGGGCGGCGCAGCCAGTCGTCGAGCTTCCGCCGGCCGAGCGCGCAGGCCGTCTCGTCGAGCGCGTCGACCAGCGTGAGCGCCCGGTCGCCGTGGACGGCCCGGCGGTCGAACAGTTCCAGGCTCTCCAGGGCGACGCGGTCCAGCAGCATGTACTCCCGGGGGTCGTAGCGCGTGAGGGTGTTGATGTAGTCGAGCGCTGCGGTGTCGTCTGTCGGTTCCCCGGTGGCATCGTCTCCGCCTGCGGTCGCACCCGGCCCGGCCACCGCCGCCGTCGAGTCGTCGCCGATGTCGCCGGCGTCGGGGTTGCCGCCGCGGGTGTACTCGGCGTAGGCCAGCAGGGCGCCGCAGGCCCGGACCTCGGCCTCGTCGGCCAGCCCGAGGTCCCCGAAGTACGCCTCGACCCGCTCGCGCGCCCGCTCGGCGTCGAAGGCCGTCCGCTCGTAGGGCGAGACCATGCAGTCGCCGTCGAACACGTCGGCGGGCGCGTCGGGACCGACGATCGCTTCGGCGGGTGCGAACCGCCCGAGTTCGTCGGCGATCGAGTCCAGCCGGTCGGCGCCCGTCGCGTAGCAGTCGCCCGTCGACACGTCCAGCAGCGCGAGCCCGTAGGGCCCGTGCTCGTCGCCGCCGGCGCCCGCACCGCCCCCGGCGCGGCCCGTATCGCGGGTCGACACGTCGCCGCCCGGGCCGTCCGCCGTGAGACAGGCGACGTAGTTGTTGTCGGCGCTGCGCAGGAGTTCGTCCTCGGTGAGCGTCCCCGGCGTCACGACGCGGGTGACCGCCCGGTCGACGACGCCGCTCACTTCGTCGGGGTCCTCCACCTGGTCGGCGACCGCCACGCGGTAGCCCGCCTCCAGCAGCCGCTCGATGTACGACTCGGCGTTGTCGATCGGGATCCCCGACATCGCGTACTCCCCCGTCGAGTCCTCCCGCTTCGTCAGCGTGATCTCGCAGATGCGAGCGACCCGCTCGGCCGCCTCGCAGAACGCCTCGTAGAAGTCGCCCACCTGGAAGAGCACGAGCGAGTCGTCGTACTCCCGGCAGAGTTCGAAGTACTGGGCCATCATCGGCGTCAGGTCGTCTTCCCGTTCGGCCATCTTCGCCGGCGCACCCAGTGCCGCATCCATGGGTGTGTGAGAGCGGGTCGCCCGGGTTATATCCATCGGGTTTCGGTCCTCGATTCGTCGAGGTATCGGGTGTCTCCCGAGCGTTCCGTTCGATGTGCTCGTGTATCGGTTGTTTCTGTTCATCGTATCGTGAAACGAAGTCGTGCGAGAGTAACCGCACTCGACGGTGAGCGATGAAAGCCCTCGGCGCGCTCGCGGTCGCTGAGCGGGATATCCGCGCTCTCCGCACGGCCCGCGCGGATAGTGCCCGCTCAGGCGACTAAAATGGACGCGAGCGCGCCTCGCCCTTTCAGTCCACCAGGACCATACAGCACCGCACAGCAACCGCAGACGGCCTCACACCTCCCCAGCCTCTTGCGATGCTCGCAGGCTGCGCTTCTCATCCCTCGCGCGATGCTGTCGCGACACGAGAGTCGCGACAGCGCACGCCAGCCGCACCGCTACCCCCAAATGCAACAGCCGTCACCTGTGCCGAACACTGCCCCTCCGTTCGCGCCTCGCTCACTTCTCGATCCGGCCGGAATCGTCCTCTCCGGGGGGATCGGATATCGGTTCCCCCGCCTCGTCCTCCGGCCATCCGACCTCCTCCCGGACGAGGTCGGCCGCGTTCTCGACGGCGCCGACGCTGGAGAGGTAGCCGGCGCCGACCGTCGTTTTGAGCGCCTTGGCCGACCGGCCGCGGAGGACCGTCGGGCCGACCTGCGCGACGGCGCCGTCGCCGATACTGACCAGCCAGCCCAGCGAGTCGAAGCGGTAGCCGTCGAGACGGGGTTCGAAGCCGCCCTCACCGGAGAGTTCGTGGTCGACCAGCCGTTCGACGTTGTCCGCGGCGACGCCGGCCTCGCGGATGGCCGCCTGGGCGCTGGCGGGGACGGCCTCGCCGTCGGTGTCGACGATCCGGCCGGCGTCGCCGACGACGAAGGTGCCGTCCTCGTAGCGCAGGTCCCCGCGGACGACCGGGCGCTCGCCGCGGAGGGCGTCCGGGCCGCGGATGCCGCCCGTCCAGACGAACCCGTCGTAGCGCTCGGTCGCGCCGTCGGCGAAGGCGATGGTCTCGTCGTCCGCGCTCGCGACGGCGCGACCGGTCTCGACGCGCACGTCGCGGGCCTCCAGCTCCTCGCGGACCGCGCGCTGGAAGTTCTCGGGGAAGTTCGGCGCCACGCTGTCGGCCTGTTCGAGGAGGACCACCTCGACGGCGTCGCGGGCGCCCTCGTCGCGGGCGAGCGCGGCGAGTTCGCCGGCGACCTGCACGCCCGAGAGGCCCGCACCGCCGACGACCACGCGGGCCGGGTCGGCGGCCGTCCCCGCGTCGACGGCGTCGAGGAAGTCCGCGCGGACGGCCTCGGCGTCGGCCAGTCGCTTGAGCGGCGTCGAGTGGGCCTCGACGCCGTCGAGGTCGTAGTACTCGGTCTCGGCGCCGAGGCAGACGGCGCCCACGTCGTAGGACAGCTCCGCGGTCCCATCCCCGCCGTCCCCGCCGTCCTCGCCGTCCCCGCTCTTGTCGAGCGTGGCGACGCCCGCCTCGGTGTCGATGTCAGTGACGGTCGCCTCGCGGACGGTCGCGCGGTCGAGCACGTCGTCCAGATCGACGACAATCTCGTCGGCCAGGTCCGGCCGGCGGACGACGCGGTGGAGTTCGTGCTGGACGAGGTGGCTGGCGTCCTCGTCGACGACGACGAGGTCCACCGCTTCGGGCAGCGACGATTCGAGCTCGCGGGCGAGGGTCAGGCCGGCGTATCCGGCGCCGAAGACGGCGACGCGCATGGCGGGACTGCGGGCCGAATCGAGAAAAGGCCACTGACGGACGTCCCGCGACCGGGTGTCGTCAGTCGACGAGCCGCGCGCGGACGCACTCCCAGCGCGGGACCGTCGTCAGCCGTTCGTATTTCTCCGGGTCGACCTCCCGGAACGCGGGGTCGGGCGTCGGTTCGAGGAACCGCTCGATAGCGAACCCGGCGTCGGCCAGTGGGTTGAGGTGCTCGGCGAGCGGCCGCCGGTAGTTCCGCGGCTGCATCTCGCCCCAGTCCTGGGTGAGCCCCTCCGTCTGGAAGTACGATTCGGCCTCGTCGGGGGTCACCCACCCGGAGACGGGATTGCCGGTCGAGAAGACGAACCGCCCGTCCGGTCGCAGGACGCGAGCGAACTCCTCGAACACCGGCCGCCAGTCCGCGATGTGTTCGAGAACGAGCTGGCTCACCACGAGGTCGACCGACTCGTCGGCGAGGAAGTCGAGCGGTTCGGTCAGGTCAGCGTGGCGGACCGTCACCAAGTCGTCCGCGTAGCGCTCGCGGACCCGCTCGACGGCCGCCTCGGTCGCGTCGACGGCGACGACTTCGCCCCCCTGTTCGAGAAAGTACTCGGTGTAGTCGCCCGCGCCGCACCCTGCTTCGAGCACGCGCAGCCCGTCGAGGTCGGGCAGCAGCGATCTGGTCGCCGGCCATTCGAGATTCCTTCTGAGCGGCTCGTCGCTCCAGTCATCGTTCTCCGCGGCCATGGTCTCGTACGCGTCGCGCGTGGCCTCATCTATTGGCACGTGTCACCCTGACACGCCACGTTCCGTAAATATATTCGACAGGAACGACCCTGACCGTCCCCGCCCGCCGGGAACCGTCGACCGGTTTCAAATACCGCCAGGGCGAACCGTCGGTCATGTACGAGACGATCCTGATTCCGACAGACGGGAGCGCACACGCCGAGCGAGCGGCCCGCCACGCCGTCTCGCTGGCCGAGGCGTTCGACGCGACGGTGACGGTCCTCGGCGTCGCGGACCTGAACCGGGCGGCCGGGGCGTTCAGCGCCGGCGGCATCGACGACGAGTTCCGCGAGCGCGTCCGCGGCGACGCCGAGTCGGCGGTCGAAGAGGCGGCCGCGCTGGCCGACGACCGCGTGCCGGTGGAGACGGCCGTCGTCGACGGCGACCCCGCGAAGGCCATCGTCGACTACGCCGACGAGGGCGAGTTCGACGCCGTCGCGATGGGGACCCACGGCCGGCGCGGGCTCTCGCGGCTCGTCTTCGGGAGCGTCGCGCGCTACGTCGTCAGGCACACGACGCGACCGGTCCTGACCGCCCGCGAGACCGACGCCGACGCCGTCACCGACTACGACGACGTGCTGGTGCCCACGGACGGCAGCGACGCGGCCGAAGCGGCGATCGACCACGGGCTCGCCGTCGCCGACGCGTTCGACGCGACCGTCCACGCGGTCAATATCGTCGACCTGAGCGGAATGGCCGCCGGCTCCGGCGTCGAACCGCCGACCAGCCAGCTCGAACGGTACACGGAGGCGGGCGAGGCGGCCGTCGAGGCCGTCGCCGAGCGCGCCCGCGCCGAGGGGCTCGACGCGGTGACGGCCGTCGAACACGGCTTCCCCGCGGCCGACCTGCACGACTACGTCGACGAGGCGGAGGTCGACCTCGTGGCGATGGGGACCCACGGCCGGACCGGGATCGACCGCGTCCTCCTCGGGAGCACGACCGAGCGAGTCCTCTCCCGGTCGCCGGCGCCGGTGCTGGCCGTCCACCCCGACGACGCCGAGTGATCGTCCGGCAACCGACCACTTACCCGTCTGGAGGCCTCGGATCGGGTAGATGCCCGACGAGGAGCTCCAGTGGTCGGACCCGGACGGTCACGGCGAACAGTCCGTCGTCGACTGCGAGGCCTGCCAGTCGGTGCTCGACGACGAGAGCGACCGGACCGTCTCCTTCCTGCTGCTCGACCACCTCACGATCCCGGTCCGGAGCTGCGAGCGCCACCTCGACCGGTTCTCGACCATCTGTGGCCTGACCACCGAGGACTCCGCCCGCGTGCTCGACCACTACCCGGCCGGCGGAGTCGCCTGCCCCGCCTGCCGGAACGCCCGCTACGACACGAGCCGGCCGATGGTCTCCGTCGACGGCGGGATGGTCGTCCTCACCGCCTGCCCGGACCACCAGACGCAGATCCTCCAGCGGTTCGACACCGGTCTGGAGACCCACCAGCAGCTGACGGCCAGCCTCGACGGCCGCGACGCGGTCTGAGTCTGACCCGCGCAGCCGTCGACCCGTCATTGAAACGGCTCGCGGCCCAACCGGGCGTATGTACGAGTCCATCCTCGCGCCGACCGACGGGAGTCCGACTGCCGACCTGGCCGCCGACCACGCCCTCGCGCTGGCCGCGGCGTTCGACGCGTCCGTGACGGCGCTCGGCGTCGTCGACGCGGAGGAGGCGGCGGGGCCGTTCGACGCCGGCGGCGTCGACGACGACTACCTCGACCGACTGGAGACCGAGGCACAGCGGTCCGTCGATTCGGTGGCCGAGCGCACGGACGGGCGAGTGCCCGTCGACGCGGTCGTCGTCGACGGGGACCCGACCGAGACCATCGTCGACCGCGCCGCCGACCACGACCTCGTCGTCCTCGGGACGCACGGCCGGTCGACCATCGACCGCGTGCTCACGGGTAGCACGAGCGCGGGGGTCGTCCGCGAGTCGCCGGCCCCGGTCGTCACGGTCAGGAGCGACGACGGCGAGTCGGGGGGCGGCGACGAATCTGCGACCGGCGAGGGGTCGATGACGGGGGGCGACTCGCCCTTCGGTTACGACGACGTGCTGGTACCGACCGACGGCAGCGCCGCGGCCGAAGCGGCGGTCGACCACGGACTCGCCGTCGCCGACGCCTTCGACGCGACGGTCCACGCGGTCCACGTCGTCGACGTGAGCGCGGTCGCGGGCGGTGCGGGCGTCGCGGCCGGTGCCGGCGGAGCGGGGGCGGCGGGCGCCGGCGGCGACCTGCTGGAACCCATGATCGAGAACGGCGAGGAGGCGACCGAGCGCGTCGCCGAGCGCGCCCGCGGTGAGGGGCTCGACGCGGTCACCGATGTCGGCGAGGGGTCGCCCGGGTCGATGCTGGTCGACTACGTCGACGAGGAAGGGATCGACTTCGTGACCATGGGAACCCACGGCCACACCGGCCTCGACCGGGTGCTGCTGGGGAGCACGACCGAGCGGCTGATGCGCAACGTCTCCGTGCCTGTGCTGTCGGTCCGGGAGAGCGAAGACGACGCGGCGGAGTGAACCCCTGGCGGTTCAGAACAGCGCGTCGCTCTCGTCGAGGATCTGCGCGGGGCCGCCAACCTCCCAGACGCGGGTGTCGACGCCGCAGTCGGCGACGACCTCCTCGACGCGGTCGACGTGCTCGGCGGTGGTGTTGACGTAGGTGCTGGCGCCGGTGTCGACGGAGAAGTAGACGGGGACGCCCTCCTCGCGGAGTTCGCGGACGGCGTTGAATATCTCGATCGTGCGCGGTTGCCAGTACACCCACCCGGAGGGGCCGGTCATCGTCGTCGCCGCGAGCGACAGCGAGTCGTGTTCTGCGCGTTCGAAGGCGGCGTCGAAGTCGCCCTCGCGGAGTTCGCCGCGCATCTTCGCGATCTGGCCGTGGATGTGGGCCATCCGCCCCTCGAACATGTGGCTCTCGGCGGCCTCGGCGTGGGCGGAGTCGGTCTCCTTGTAGCTCGGGACCATTCCCGCGACGACGCGCACGTCGTCTTCCAGCTCGTCGGCGACCTCGATGCGCTCCGAGCGGCAGTCCTCGTCGTCGGTACCCGTTCGCAGGTGCGAGTACGCCCCCGTGACCGCGCGGGCCGCCGAGGCGGACCCGCGGCGGGCGATGGCGGAGACTTCCGGACGGGTCAGGTCCAGCCCCGCGGCCTCCGAGAGGGCCATCGCGGCCGCCGCGAACCCGGAGGCCGAGGAGCCGAAGCCGATGTTCGTCGGGAAGGAGTTCTCCGAGACGAAGCGGACGCGGTGGTCGATGCCCGCGCGGTCGCGCACCTCGTCGACGACCGTGCGGATGCGGTCGGCGCCGCTCCCCTCGACGGGGTCGCTGTCGACGACGTACTCGTCTTCCTCGCGGTCGGGGTCGAACTCGGCGGTCGTCTTCGTGTGGCTCGGCGCGGTGCAGAGACTGATCGAGTCGTGATACGGGTGTCGCAGTTCCTCGTCGCGCATCCCGTGGTATTTCACGAGCCCCTGGATCGGGTGGGCCTTCGCGGTCGCCTTCATACCCGGGAATCCGCGGGTCTCCACTTTGCTGTTGTGGCTCCGGTCCGTCGGGGTGCGCTGTCGTTCGCGCGAGTGTGCCAGAGCGGGCGTCGTGCGTGAAGACTATTTGCCGGGGGCGGGATCTCTCGTCCATGGAAGTCGACCTCGACAGTTTCAGCGCTCGCGACTGGGAGGAGCCGACCGACGCGGAACCGATCCGGTTCGCCATGGTCGGGCTCGGGTGGTGGACGCGCGAGCTATCGATCCCCGCCGTCGAAGGCGCCGACCACTGTACGACGACGGCTCTGGTCAGTTCCAGCACGGAGAAAGCCGAGGACGTGGCGGCCGACCTGGAGGGGATCGAGGCGACGCTCACCTACGACGAGTGGGCCGACGGCGCGGCGACCGACGCCTACGACGCGGTGTACATCTGTACGCCGAACGGACTCCACCGCGACAACGTCGAGTCCGCGGCCGCCCACGACAAGGCGGTCCTCTGCGAGAAGCCCCTGGAGGCGACCGTTGAGGACGCCCGGGCGACCGTCGACGCCTGCCGGGACGCGGACGTGCCGCTGATGGTCGCCTACCGGCTCCAGACCGAACCAGTCGCTCGCCGCGCCCGGGAACTGATCCAGAGCGGCGCCATCGGCGACGTGGTCTCGATAGTCGGGCACATGTCCGACAACATTCTCGACGCCGTCGACGAGTCGAGCTGGCGGTTCGACCCCGATCTGGCCGGCGGGACGACGCTCAACGACATCGGGATCTACCCGCTGAACACGATCCGGTTCATCCTGGAGGAGGACCCCCAGGCGGTGTACGCCCGGACCGAGTCCGAACAACCCGCCTACGAGGGCACCGACGAGCACGGGGCCTTCCAGCTGGAGTTCCCCGGGGGAAAACTTGCTTCGTGTACCGTCACCCACAGCGCGACGGTGACCTCCAGCCTCCGGTTCGTCGGCACCGAGGGCGAACTGACCGTTGAGGGGCTGTTCTTCCCGAACACCCGGAAGGTGCTCCGGGTGTCCGGGCCGGACATCGAGGGCGAGTTCCGGCCGGAACCGGTCGACCAGATGCGCGAGGAGTTCGACTACTTCGCCAACCGCCTCCAGAACGGTCTCGACCCCGAACCCGACGGCGAACACGGCATGGTCGACATGCGCGTGATCCGCGCGCTCTACGAGTCCGCCGAGAGCGGCCAGCGCGTCGAACTCGACCTGTGAGCGGGACGCGAAAGCAGCGACGGCCGAACGGGCGTCCCACCGTACCGAGCATCCGCACGCCTCGGGCACGCGACGTTCGAGACAGCGGGGATCGTGCCGGCGCGAAACCCGCTCGTCGAGTGTCGCCGGTCACGAGGTGAACACGTACGCCGAGCCCCCCGAGCCGTCCGTGTCGAAGTCCCTCACGTCACCGACGAGGGCAGTGGCGCCGTCGGTCGACAGCGCCACGGAATTGCCGAACTGCTGGCCGTTCGCCGCGTCGTCGACGAGCTTGGCTTGCTGGGCCCACGAGTCGTCGGAGCCGTCGAACACGTATGCAGCGCCGGCGTTCGTGGTTTTCGAGGAATATTTGTTCTCGGCGCCGAGGAGCGCCCTCGAACCGTCGCCCGACAGCGCGACTGAGATCCCGAAGTGGTCCTTGGCGTCGCCGTCTTCGGCGATGAGTTTCGCCTGCTGGGTCCACGCCTCGCCGGAGCCGTCGAACACGTACGCCGAGCCCGAAAGGTCGCCGTACGGGTCCTCGTCCCCGAAGGCGCCGACGAGAGCGGTGGTCCCGTCGCCGGATAGCGCCACCGACCAGCCGAAGACGTCGTCGCTGTCGCCGTCGGCGGCGGTGAGTTTCGCCCGCCGAGTCCACGACTCGCCGGAGCCGTCGAACACGTACGCCGAGCCCGAAAGGTCGCCGTTCGGATCCGCCTCGTGGGGGTCGCCGACGAGAGCGGTCGCGCCGTTGTCCGACAGCGCCAGTGATTTGGCGAAGTCGTCCTCGCTCTCCCCGTCGTCGGCGGTGAGTTTCGCCTGCTGGGTCCACGACTCGCCGGAGCGGTCGAAGACGTATGCCGAACCCGCGTCCCTGGTATCCGGGTCCGTCTGATAGCAACCGACGACGGCGCTCGTCCCGTCGCTCGACATCGCCGCCGAGTAGCCGAAGCCGTCGAACTCCTCGCCGTCGTCGGGGGCGAGCTTGGCCCGCTGGGTCCACGAGTCGCCGACGGCCTCGAAGACGTACGCCGAGCCCGCCTCCTCGCCGTTCGGGTCCTCGTCCCCGTAGGCACCGATGACGGCGGTGGTACCGTCGCTCGACACCGCCACCGAACTGCCGAAGTAGTCCTGGCTGTCGCCGTCGTCGGGGGTGAGCTTTGCCGCCTGGGACCACGAGCCGCCGGACCCGTCGAACACGTACGCCGCTCCCGAGCTCTGCCCGTTCGACTCGTCGGCCGTGCTCGTATCACCGCCGCTGGGCGTCTCGGTCGCGCTGAGCGTCCCTTCGAAGTCGCCGCTCGCGATGGCGCCGACGACGGCTGTGGTGCCGTCGCCGGACACCGCCAGCGAGTAGCCGAACATGTCGCCGGTGTCCCCGTCGTCCGGGTCAAAGTTGGCCCGCTGGGTCCAGCCACCGGTCGACTCTGCGGTCTCCGGTGGCGTGTCCGCAGTTTCGGAGGGGGTGTCCGCGGTTTCGGGCGGTGTTTCCGCGGTTTCGGAGGGCGGTTCCGAGGTGTCGGAGGGCGCGTCTGTGGGATCAGGGGTTCCATCGTCACCGGAACCGTCGCTACAGCCGGCGATCGCCCCGATCCCGGCGATCCCACAGAGCCGGAGGAACTGTCGTCTGTGTGCCGTCACATTTCTACGGGAGTGACGACTCGGTAACAACTTTGTGGTCGCCAGCGAGTGGCGGCCCGGCCGAAGAGATCGATCCGGCGGATGAAGAGGTGGCCAGTTGGTCACCTGTGCTGAGCATCCGGCGCCGCAGGCGCGCGGTTCACCGAACTCGCGCTCTGCGCGAGTTCGGCCTTTTTCACCCATGTTTTTGGCGGAGGGGTGGGCGCGGTTTGCCCAACCTCCGCGAAAGAGATGGTCTCTAGAGGACCTGATAGCCGCCGTCGACGTACAGCAGGTGGCCGTTGACGTAGGAGGCGTCGTCGGACGCGAGAAAGAGGTACGCCCCCGCTACCTCGTCGGGCGTGGCCATCCGCCCCATCGGGATGGTGGGTTCGATCTCCTGGTCGCGCAGGTCCGGCAGGTCGGCGTCGGAGAGCAGGAACCCGTCGCCGAGGTCGCGGTCGTAGTCGGGGTTGCCCTGGCCGAAGGTGGTCCGGATGATGCCGGGCGCGACGGCGTTGACGCGGATGTCGTGGCGGGCGAGTTCCAGCGCGGCGACGCGGGTGATCATCATCACGGCGCCCTTCGAGGCGTCGTACATCGTGTGACCCAGCTGGGCGTACTCGGAGCTGATCGAGGCGGTGTTGACGATGTTCCCGGAGACGCCGCGGTCGAGCATGTCGCGGGCGGCGGCGCGGCAGCCGGCGAAGACGCCGCGGACGTTGATCGCCATCACCTGGTCGAAGGCGTCGGCGTCGGTCTCGGTCAGCGCGGCCTCGCGGTAGATGCCGGCGTTGTTGACCATCACGTCGACGCCGCCCAGGTCGCGGGCGCCCTCGACGACCGACCCGACCTGCTCGGGGTCGGACACGTCCGTCTCGACGAAGGTGGCGTCCCCGCCGGCGTCCTCGATGGCCTCCTGTGTCGGCGCCGAGACGCCGTCCTCCTTCGGCTGTTCGCGCAGGTCGGCGACGACGACGGTCGCGCCCGCCTCGCCGTAGCGGAGCGCGACCTCGCGGCCGATGCCCGAGGTGCCGCCGGTCACGATCACCGTCTCGCCGGAAAAGTCGTAGTTCGCGGTTCCCATACGTCGGTTCCCGGGGCGGACTCCTTTGTAGCTTTCCGCTCCGGATCACCCGGCTCTATGTGGCCGGCGGCGGACGAACCGGTATGAGTCGATCACGCGAGGGAGACGCGCTGTACACACCGCCGGCAGACGCGCCGGGCGCGGGGGCCATGTACCCGCGCGTCGAACGGCTGCTGCACGACGACGCCGACGGCGAGACGCTGCTGGCGACCTTCGAGCACTACGCGAGCGCCGACCCCGACTGCGCCGACCCGTTCGCCGAGGAGTTCGACGGGACCGTCCCCGAGGACCAGCCGTACTTCCCGATCTACCGGAGTACGGACGGCGGCGAGACGTGGGACGCGTTCTCGGCGATCCGCGACACCGAGAACGACTGGGGGCTGCGCTACCAGCCGGTCCTGTTCGAACTCCCCGAGGCCGTCGGCCCGTGGGGCGCGGGCACGGTGCTCGCCGCCGGCAACTCGCTCCCCGACGACCGCTCGCGGACCAGCATCGACGTGTACGCGAGCGAGGACGGCGGCCGCTCGTGGTCGTACGTCAGCACGGTCGCGGAGGGCGGTCGCGCCGTCCCGCAGGCCGACGAGACGCCGGTCTGGGAACCCGAACTCGCGCTCGACGCCGACCGCGAACTCGTCTGCTACTTCGCGGACGAGCGCCACCGCGAGGACGGCTACGACCAGCTCGTCGGCCACCGGCGCTCGGTCGACGGCGGACGCACCTGGGAGGATGAGGTGTTCGACGCGGTCGTCCCTAACGGCGAGGACCGGCCGGGGATGCCCGTCGTGACGCGCCTCCCGGACGGCCGCTACGTGCTCACGTTCGAGGTCGTCGGGCCGACCCACGAGGGCGGCCTCTTCGTCAAGACCTCGCCCGACGGGCGGGACTGGGGCGACCCCGAAGACCTCGGGTCACCCGTCGAGACCGCCGAAGGCCACCGGCTCACGAACGGACCGTACGTCACGTGGACGCCCGGGGGCGTCGGGGACGAGGCTGGCGCGGCGACCAGTGCCGACGGAGCCGTCGTCGCGTCGGCGAAGACGCTCCGGACCGACGGCGACGAACAGGCGCCCGGGAGCGGTCGGACGCTCCTGGCGACGACCGACTTCGAGGACTTCGCCGACTGGGAACCGGTGGCGGCGCCGCTATCGTTCGCCGACGAGTTCGACACCGGCCAGAGGACCGTCGGCTGGACGACGCCGCTGCTCCCCTCGGCCGACGGCGAGGAGTTGCTCCAGATGACCTCGACGCACGTCGCGGACGGCCGCTGTGAGATCCGCTACGCGTCCGCCCCGCTCGACCTCTCCTGAGAAACCGGCTGCAAGACGGTTCCGAACCCCGCTACTCGTCTCTCCACTTGATCGAGCAGCCGCGGCTGGGCAGGAACTCGTCGTCGATGTCCTCTCCGGCGAGCACGCGGTCGATGAGTCCCTTCATCTCCCGCTCGGTCGGCTCGTCGTCGGGGTTCGTCGCGTCGTCGAGCCGGCCGTGGTACGCCAGGCGGAACTCGCCGTCCTCGCGGGCGAACAGGAACGGGTCCGGCGTGCAGGCGGCGCCGTACTCGGCAGCGACTGCCTGGCTCTCGTCGCGCAGGTAGGCGTCGTACCGGACCGTCCCGTTCTCGACGTACTCGACCATCTTCTCGAAGGAGTCCTCGGGGTACTCCTCGGCGTCGTTGGGGTTGATCCCGACGACCGCGGCGTCGTCGTACTCCTCGGCGAGCGCGTTCAGCTCGTCGAACTTCGCCTTCGCGTACGGGCAGTGGTTACAGGTGAACACGACCAGCAGCGCGTCGCTGTCGGCGAAATCGTCGAGGGTGTGTGTCTCGCCGTCGACGCCCGGCAGTTCGAACGCCGGTGCGGCGTCGCCGCGGTCTAACGCGTCTTCCTCGGAGTCGAGTGCGACCATGACGACCGGCAGTACGGACGCCCGGAGAAAGTGACTTTGGGTGGGTACTCGACGGTGCTCAGTTCGATCTGATACTGAGTATTCGGATAGCATATCGTCCGGCGCCGCAGGCGCCGGTTCACCGGCTGCGCGAGAGCGGAGCGACCAACGCAGCCGGCCTTTTTTCACCCATGTTTTTTGCCGGGGGTCGAGGCGCGAGCCCACCGGCTCGCGCCGACGCCCCCGGGAAAAAAGATGGCTGTACTGACCACTGCGGCATCACCGTCCCGAGACCGTCCACCGGTCCGTCGAGAGGCTTACACGGCTCGGTCCCGTCTCCCCGTTCATGGCTGAGACACGCGATCGGCCGGTCACGCCGTCGTCGCGCGAGGAACTGGCGACCCTCGTCGCGAGTCACGACCGGGTTCTCGTCGAGTTCCACACGGAGGGCTGCGGGAAGTGCGCGGCGATGGAGCCGGTTCTGAGCGGGGTCGCCCGCTCGACCGAGGCGGTCGTCGCGACGATGAACCCCCGCGACGACCCGGAACTGATCGACGAGTACGACGTACGGAGCGTCCCGAAACTCCTCCTGTTCGTCGACGGCGACCTCGCCACGACGCGAGAAGATGGGGTGCTCAGTGTCGAGGAAGTACGGGCGTTCGTCGCGGACGGGGACTGACGCCGGCGGGGTCAGTCGCCCGCGACGAGTTCGGTCACGGTCACGTCCTCGAAGCGGGCCTCGCTGGTCTCGTCGACGCTGTGGCTGCAGACGGCGAGGCCGACGACCACCGGGTCGGCGAGGTCGATCCGTCGCTGGTCGATGGCCTGCCACTCCTCCCCGTCGGTCGACCACGACAGCGTCACCGTGCCGTCGACGGCGTCGAGCCGGTACCACGGATAGGCGTCGTAGGGCTCCTCGAGCTGGTCGCTCCCCGCGGCGACGCCCGCCTCCTCGCGCCACATCGTCTCGGTCCCGTGGTCGCCCGTCGCACCGACGAACGCGAACGCGGCGTCCTCGGCGAGGGTGTCCCTGACCATCAGTCCCGCTTTGCTGTACTCGTGGACGGACTCCAGCTCCGCCAGCCGCCCCTCGATCCGGACGGGCCCGTGGACCTCCCCGTGGAGGAAGTGGAACTCGTCGATGTCGTGCCAGATGTCCCTGCCGTCGCCGACGACTCGCCAGGACCCCTCCGCGGCGTCGCGTTGCGACGACCCCGGGACCGACACGTCGCCCACGTCGACGCTCTCGGTGAGTTCGACCGGGTCGGTCGGCTCGACCGGCTCGGGGACCACGACCGGACACCCGCCGAACTCGAAGCGCGCGCCCGGCGACCCGCCGGTCTCGCTCTCGCGGATGTCGATCTCCCAGCCCTGCTGGTCGACGGTCTCGGTGACGATCGCCAGCCCGGTCCCGGTGCCGTCCTCGGCGGTGGTGTAGCCGGCTTCGAGGACCTTCTCGCGTTCGGCCTCGGGGATGCCGGGGCCGTCGTCCTCGACGTAGAAGCCCCGATCGGTCGTCCCGACGCGGACGGTCACGTCGGGGCCGGCGTGGTCGAGCGCGTTCTTCAGCAGGTTCTCGACCAGCGGCCGGACCGATTCCGTCTCGGCGATGATCTCCGTCCCCTCGGGGACCGCCACGTCGAGCGTCGCCCCGTCGGTCCCGTGGACGCTCCAGACCTGCTCGACCAGCGGGGCGAGCTCCGTCGACGACACGCCCACGTCGAGCACGTCGAGCACCTCCTCGGAGAGGTCGACCGAGCGGTCGCCCTTCGAGAGCGCGCTGAGGTCCTCGAGGATCTCCTCGATGCGCTCGTTGGCCCGCTCGATCCGCTCGAAGGCGTCCTCGTGACCCTCCCGAGCGCGTTCGAGGGCGCCGACGGATATCTGCAGGGGCGTCCGCAGGTCGTGGGAGACGTAGCTGGCGAACTGGTCGAACCGCCGCTGTTGCTCCTCCAGCCGGTGCTGGAACTGCATCCGCTCGGTCACGTCGAGCGCGTACCCGACCACCCCCAGAACGCGGCCGTCGTCGTCGCGCCAGGGGAGCTTCGTCACCTCGGACCAGTAGTCGCCGCCCTGCGTCTCGAAGTGCTCGATCTGGTCCCGGATCGGCTCGCCGGTCTCGGCGACGCGCAGGTCGTCCTCGTAGGCCTCCCGGTCGGCGTCCGTACGGTGGTCGAACGCCTCCGGGTCGGTCTTCCCGACGAACTCCTCGGTGTCCGGCGTGTACGGCACGTCCGCCATCCGAACGTACCGACCCTCGTCGTCCTTGGCGAACATCGTCATCTGTCCGTCTTCGAGGAGCGTCCGGAGGATACCGCTGTCCGCCGCCGTCTGCCGCCGCTCCCGGAAGGTGGCGACCGCGTCGTCGACGACGCCCCCGAGCGTCTCGGCGGATGCCGACCGCGGCAGGTACCGGCAGTCGGCCCGGTTCGCGACGGCCGCCGCGACCGCCTCGTCGTCGACGTAGGCGACGACCGGGAGGTGGTCGCTGACCGCTCTGGCCGTCTCGTAGATGTCGACGAACTCGGCCTCGTCGACGCCCACGGCGAGGACGCAGCCGGCGTCGTCCCGCGCGGAGAGCGTCTCGGGCAGGTCGGTGAGGTCCGCGACGACGGTGGCGACGCCGGGCCCGTCGCCGTCGGAGACGGCGGCACGGACGCGGTCCCGGTCGTCGGCGGTTCCGCCGACGACGAGGGCGACAGTCGGGTCCGCCAGGAGGTGACTCATCGAGATGCTACCCGCACCGTATGCGATGCAGGTAAATAAGGCCCCGGGGCCGTCGAGCGGTTCCGGGGTCCGGCGTTTACCGCGCTACGCGTCGACGAACCGGCGGAGCGCCGACCGGTCGGTCCCGCCGACCAGCAGCGACGCGTACCAGCCGGCGGCCCGCGCGGCGAAGTTGCAGACGTGCAGCGAGACCAGCGTCGCGACCAGCCCGAACGCCGAGACGGCCAGCGCCTCCGGCAGCGTCGTGACGTACCACGTCGTCAGCCGGAAGGGGATCGTGAGCCCGATCTCCCACGTCTGGAGCGCGAACTCGACCGAGGGCGCGACGTTCATCTCCCCGGAGACCGGGCGGACGCCGACGTTGACCGACCGGTAGTACAACGGTACGAGCAGCAGCGACAGCGAGAGCGTCCCCAGGACGATCAGGAGCGTGAAGGCGGCGGTCCCGACGAGGACCTTGCTCAGGAGGAAAGCGACGCCCTTCCACGTCGAGAGGCTCGTGAGCGCGTGTTTCAGGTGGGCGACCGGCTCCGAGAGCGGCGGGGCGTCCCCGCCCGCGGGAACGTCGCCGACGAGCAACCGGTCGGCGGCGTACCGTTCGAGCGCGGTCAGCTCCCGGACGCCCAGCAGCGTCGCGACGAACAGGGGGAGGCCGACGAGTATCACCGAGAGGCCGATCCCGAGTCCGAAGCCCAGCGGCAACACGACCGAGTACGTGATCCCCAGCGGGAACAGCGCCGAGAGGTACAGCAGGTTCGCGTACGTCTGGAGGCGGAGGGGCACGCCGAGGAACCGCCGGAGGAGGGCGCCCGGCCCGTCGGGTGCCCGGAGCGCGGAGACCAGTCGGCTCATTGTCGACTCCTCGCCCGCCGGCGTAGTAAAACTGACCGTACCGGCACGAGGACGACCCCTACCGACGACCGCGTCCCCGATTCGGACGGACGGACGGGCCCGTCCGGGAGCCCCGAGTCACGCGCCCGTGAGCGCGTAGAGGATCGACCCGAGACCGACGATCTCGAGGGTCGCCCACGCGAGGATGCCGGCGGCGTCGCTGGCGAGCAACACGGAGATAAGCAGCGTCGTGACGACGAACGGGGCGGCGGTCACGAGGAAGATACCGATCCCGAGGAACAGCATCGGGCGGCTGTCGTTGCGACGGTACCCGCGGTAGGCCTGGTAGGCGACGAACAGGCCGACCGCGGCGGTCAGCGCCCCGGTGAGCGTCGCCGGCGTGACGGTCGCGTCGGTCTGGAGCGACGCGACCCACCCGAGGACCGCGGGGCCGGCGCCAGCGAACGGGTCGGTCACGGCGTCACCTCCGGGTGCGGGTCGCCGACTCGTGGCGTCGGGTCGGCGACGGTGCGGGCTCCGGGGCCGTCGGGGCGGATTCCGTGAGCCGTGGTGCCGGCTCCGTGGCCGTCGGGGCCGGCCCCGCGGCTGGCCTCCGGGTCACGGTCGTCGGGTGGGTGTGGTGTGCGTGCGGTCATGGTCGTCCGTAGATGGCGTAGAGGATGCAGCCGAGCCCGAGCAGTTCGCTGACGGTCGTCGAGAGCAGGCGGACGGACTCGGGCGTGTCGGTGAGCGTCGGGAGGGCGATGCGGAGCGCGATGGGCCCGCCGGTCAGGAGGACGATCCCGACCGCCAGGAACAGCATCGCCCGGTCGCGGGTGCCGCGATAGCCCTTCAGCGCCTCGTAGGCGATCAGCAGCGACAGGCCGGCGGCGACCGCCAGCCCCAGCAGGGCCAGCGCCGCGAGCACCGGGGACCCGCCGGTCGCGGAGACCTGCAGCGCGAGGTCCGGGGCGGGAACGAGTGCGAGAGGGGAGGTCGCGGGTATCATGGTTCTGTGAGTCCCTCGAACAGCCGCGTGAACCGGTCGGCGGCGTCCACCTCGCGCCGGGACACGTCGATCGAGCACTCGCCGTCCTCGATCTCGACCGTGACGCGCTCGACACGCGTCCGGTAGGTCTTGTAGTGGTGGCCGTCCGGGTCCAGCTGCTGCTGTTCGACGATGAGGTCGTACTCGCGGAGCTGTTCGATGCGCCGGTAGATCGTCGGCTCCGAGGCGTCGCAGCGCTCGGCCAGCGCCGAGGCCGACAGCGCCTCGCGGCTCGACTCGACCAGGATCGCGCGGGCGTACTCGTCGTCGAGCAACGAGATCACCCCCGATTCCTCGGGATCCTGACCGGCTGCCATCGATCCACGGTTTCGCCGGCGAGCTTATAAAACGGACTACACGCTTTCCGACTCGGAAACCGTGGCCCGACCCGGGAGTCGCGGCCCGGTCGACGAGCTACGCGAGGCTCGCGACCCAGCCGACGACCAGGACGAGGGCGGCGCCGGTCGATATCACGGGGAGGACGTACAGGTAGGCGGGGGCGGGTTCGGCCCCGTTCCGGAGGAAGTCGGGGTTGCGGTACATCTGGACGGTTCCGAGGAGCGCGAACCCGCCGAGGGCGGCCATGCCGGCCTCGTAGGTCGTCGCGGTGGCGGCGAGGACCGCCAGCGCGAACTCGCCGACGTACACGAGACCCATGAGACCGAAGACGTACGCGAGCACGTCGACCCGGCGGACCCGCTCGCTGGGAGGGCTGGAGAGGGCGGTCGCCATATCGGTACGTCTCGGCTCGGTCACACGAACGTTTCGGTCTGGCCGGCGCGGGACTACCGCCGGAGCGTCGGTCCGTCGCCCCGGGTCCGAGTCTACCCGAATCCTTCGGCCTCGATGCGCTCGGCGGGAACGCCCACGGACTCGGCGGCGTCGACGAGGCTGTTGACCATCACGT
This sequence comes from Halosimplex pelagicum, assembly GCF_013415905.1. Taxonomy (GTDB): domain Archaea; phylum Halobacteriota; class Halobacteria; order Halobacteriales; family Haloarculaceae; genus Halosimplex; species Halosimplex pelagicum. The sequence goes on from NZ_CP058909.1 coordinate 3,052,341, forward strand.
TGATCCCGCAGGCGTACACCTCGGCGTCGCGGGGGTCGATGCGCGCCTCGACCCCGGACGCGGGGGCCTCGTCGAGCCACCCCTCCAGTTCGCGACCGAGCGGCGCGCTCACGGCCGACTCGTCGACGTGTTTGACGAAGGCGTGCTGGACGTAGTCGGTCTCGCCCGTCCACTCGCTGAGGTAGGACTCGCGGCTGAGACACGGGACGAAGTGGAAGTTGTCGCGCTCGCGGCCGTACTCCCGGAACGCCTCGCGGTAGGGCAGGTCGTCCTCCCAGGCGGCGCCGAGGAACAGCCACACGTCGCGCGAGTGACCGTCGACCTCGTCGGCGCCGGTGTCGAAGACGTAGTCGATCATGCCCTTCAGCGGCGCGACGCCGGTACCCGTGGCCATGAAGACCAGGTCCCGATCAGAGGGCTCGTCGAGGACGAGTTCGCCCCGCGGGCCGCGCATCGTCACCTCGTCGCCGACTTCGAGGTCACGGCAGAGTCGCGGCGAGAGGTCGCCGCCCGGGACGCGTCGGACGCAGATCTCGACCCTGTCGCGGGTGGGCGAACTCGCCAGCGAGTAGGCCCGCGACTCCCCGCAGTAGCGCAGCCCGACGTACTGGCCGGCGAGGTACTCGAAGGTGTTGTGGGGTTCGAAGGCGATCCTGGTGAGCATCGGGTGGGGCCGCTCGAAGCGCTCCAGCAGCGTCGCACAGCGGCGCGCGAACCCCGCGTAGCCGTCGGTGCGGAGCTCCTCGACGAGGGTGCCCCAGTCGTCGTAGTCGGTGACGCTCTCGTAGCGGTCGGCCAGCCCCTCCCGCTCGAACCAGTGGTCGACGGTTCGGCGGACCTCCGCCGTCCGGTCGCGGTCCATCGCCTCCCGCTCGACGACCGTCGCCGACTCGGTCACCAGCGGTAGCTCGGCGATCCGGTCGTGTCTCGACGCGTGTTCCCTGACGGGCATTACCACGTCTCCGGGCCCGCGGTAGTAAGTACTGGCGGGCCGTTCGGCGGGCTCGACCGTCCCCGGGTCCGTCGGCGCTCCTCTGCCGGCCGTCCCTTCAGCTCCCCTCGACAAGCCGTCGGAGGTGCTCGGGTGGGACGGCGCCGCGGGCGGCGTACTCGCCGTAGGTGAAGGTGGGGACGCCCGTCACGCCCTCGCGCCGGGCCGCGTCGAACCGCTCGGTGACCGCGTCGCGCCACTGCTCGTCGTCGAGCACGTCCCGGATCTCCGCGGCGTCGAGGTCGACGTCGCTCGCCAGATCCGCGAGCACGTCCGCGTCGCCGATGTCCCGCTCGTCCTGCCAGAGCGCGTCGAGGATCGCCTCGTCGAAGGCGAGCCACTGCTCGTAGGGGTAGGTCTCCTTGACGTAGTAGGAGGCGACCTGTGCGGGCAGCGAGTCGATCTCGCGGGAGAGTGCGAGGCTCATCTCGACGCCGTACTCCTCCTGAAGGCGTTCGACGTTCTCCCTGGCCTGCTCGAAGTAGTCCTCGTCCTTGCCGTCGTCGACGGAGTGGTCGACGGTTCCGTCGGGCCGGCGCTTGTCGGCCCGCAGGTCGAAGGGGTACCAGTCGATCTCCAGGCGCTCGTCGCGCTCGCTCTGGTACTGCGCGAGCGACTCGCGCCCGAGGTAACAGAACGGACAGACGTAGTCGGAGTAGATCCCGATCGGCCGGGCGGTCTCGCTCTCGGCGCCAGCGTCGGGCTCGGCGTCGTTCATACTCCTCGATTGCGGCCGCAGTGGGAAAAGCGACCGGTGACACCCGTGTCACCGGACGGCGACACGCTCTCGACACCGCCGCGGTCGCCGCCCGACTCAGTCGGTCCCTCGGGCGGCCGTCCCGTCGCCGTCGGCCTCGACGCCCGTACCGCCGCCGTGGCACGGACCGACGGCCATCCGCCAAGTTGAAACGCCGGGCCGCGTAGATGCCGGTAATGACGCTTCAGGTGACGAACACGCTCACGGGCGAGCGCGAGGAGTTCGAGCCGGTCGACGACGACGAGGTCACCCTCTACCTCTGTGGCCTGACGACCTCGGACCCCGCCCACGTCGGCCACGCCCGCACGTGGACCCACACCGACGTGGTCCACCGGTGGCTGGAGTACCTGGGCCACGACGTGCGCCACGTCGAGAACTTCACCGACGTGAACGAGAAGATCGTCGCCCGCGTCGGCGAGGTCGGCGACGACGAGGAGAGCGTCGCCCGCCACTACACCGAGGAGTTCGTCGAGGTCATGCGGGCGCTGAATCTGAAGCGCGCCGACGTGTACCCCCGCGTCTCCGAGCACGTCGACGAGATAATCGCGATGGTCGAGACGCTCGTCGAGGCGGGCTACGCCTACGAGTCCGAGGGGTCGGTGTACTTCGACGTGACCGCCGACGACGACTACGGCAAGCTCTCGAACCAGACGGTCGAGGAGTCGGAGGTCCAGGGCGACGAGGACGAACTCGCCGAGAAGCGCCACCCCGCGGACTTCGCGCTGTGGAAGGCCGGCGGGGTCGACCCGGCGGACATCGCCGAGCACCGCCACGACGACGCGGCTCCCGCCGAGGAAGCCGCCGAACGCGCCCAGACCTGGGAGTCGCCGTGGGGCGAGGGTCGGCCCGGCTGGCACATCGAGTGCTCGGCGATGTCGACGACCCACCTCGGCGACACCTTCGACATCCACGTCGCCGGCTCGGATCTCGTCTTCCCGCACAACGAAAACGAGATCGCACAGGCCGAGTGCGCGACGGGTCGGGAGTTCTCGCGCTACTGGCTCCACACCGGGATGGTCCAGGTCGCCGACGAGAAGATGAGTTCCAGCCTGCGGAACTTCACGACCGCGCGGGCGGCCATCGAGGAGTTCGGCGTCGACGTGCTCCGAACCTTCTTCGTCTCGACCGTCTACTCGGCGGACCCGACGTTCTCCGAGGAGACGCTGGCCGAGGCCGAGGAGCGCTGGGAACGGCTCGAACGCGGCTACGAGCGGGCGGTCGAGGCGGCCGACGGCGTCGACGCGTACGCGACGGCCGCCGACCCCGCCCTCCGGGAGGCCGTCGAGTCGGCCCGCGCCGACTTCGAGGCGGCGATGAACGACGACCTCAACACCCGCGAGGCGATGGCGGCGCTGCTGGAGCTGGCCTCGGCGGTCAACGCCCACGTCGACGACCGCGACCGCTACGACTTCCCCGGGCTCAAGCGGGCCATCGACGCCTTCGAGGAACTGGGCGGCGACGTGTTCGGCCTCTCGTTCGGGACGACCGAGGGCGGCGCGGTCCGGATCGCCGAGGACCTCGCGGAACTCGTGCTCGACCTCCGCGAACGGGAGCGCGAGGCGGGCAACTACGAGCGGGCGGACGAACTGCGCGACCGCCTCGACGACGTCGGGGTCGAGGTCGAGGACGGCGACGACGGCCCGACCTACCGCTTCGAGTAAGTCCCCGTCGCCCGGCCACGAGCCGACGCCCTCGCGGTCCGGGCCGGCGGGTTTATCCCTCGCGGCGATAACGTCGGTGACATGATACGGTCACGCGACGCGGGTATCGGGATCGCGCTCGTGCTCTTGCTGGCGACCGCCGGGTGCATCGGCTTCCTGACGGGGAGCGAGCCGCTCGGCTTCGCCGCGAACGAGACCGAGGTCGACGACGCGACGCTCGACGAGACCGACTACCGGCTGGCCGACAGCGGTTCGCCCAACAGCACGCACAACGTCACGGTGGCGGGCCAGACCCGCCAGGTGGTCGTCTCCAGCGAGCTCCGGCGGTACAACCGTACCGTCACGCTGGCCGAGGGTATCGAGGGCGACTTCGCGCGGGTGACCGTCTTCACCTCGCCCGCCGCGACGGTCGGCGGCACCTCGGTCAACCCCATCGGCTCGCTCTCCGACGAGCGGCTCGTCCGCCGGTTCGTCGGCACCTCCTCGGGCCTCTCGAACGTCGAGTTCCGGTCGAACCGCTCGGTCGAGTTCCTGGGCGAGTCGCGAACGGTCTCGGAGTACGCCGCCACCCGGTCGATGGGCGGCGTGCAGACCAACGCGACGGTCCACCTCGCGACGGTCGAACACGACGGCGACTTCGTGACCGTCGTCGCCGTCCACCCCGAGGCGGTCGACGAGCGCTCGCGAGTCGACGCGCTGCTGGCCGGGCTGCGCCATCCGCCGGCCTGACGGACCGACAACGGCCGCGCTCGGGTCGCGTTTCGTCTCGGTTCCCGTCTCGATCAGCCGCCGCCGCCGGCGACGCCGCTGCCGATCGCGGCGCCGCAGTCAGCGCAGCCGACCACGTAGAAGCGCTTCGAGGAGCGGAACAGTCCGGCCATCTTCGCGTCCATGTCGACGAACTCCACGTCCTCCTTCTCGGCGAGTTCCGCGTCGCATTCAGGGCAGTGGACCATGCCCGACGCGACTCGCGGGTCCGATAAGTGTCTTGTCCCGCCGGCGGGGAGTCCCGAGGGAGCGCCGGGCGAGCGACGGCGAGCGGCATACGCTTTTGCCGCTCGCGGTCGTCGGGGGTGGACATGAAGGCGGCACTGCCGGTCGGGCTCGCGCTCACGGCGGCCGGGACCGCGGGGTACGCGGTCGCCGTCGCGGCGCCCTACCCCGGGCGCTCGCTGTCGGTGACCGCTGTCATGGTCGGGGTCACGCTCGCGGCGATCGGCCGGTCGAAACCACCGGAGGGCGAGCCGTGACGACGGCGCTCGTCTACCGCGCCGACGAGGTCACCGAGTACGACGACCTCGCGGCGGCCCGCGCCGCACGGGGGACGACCTGGGTCCACGCCACCGGCGCCGACCGCGCCGAGATGGAGCGGGTCGCCGACGCGTTCGGCATCCACCCGCTGTCGGTCGAGGACGTGTTCAACGGCGTCCGACCCAAGACCGAGGAGTACGACGACTACACCCTCGTCGTCGTCAAGCGCGCCACGCTCCGCGGCGGCGAAACCACCTTCGACGAGGAGATCAGGGACGTGCCCGTCGGCATCTTCGTCGGGAGCGACTGGCTGGTCACGCTCACGCCCGGTCCGGCCGATCCGATCGACCGGGTCCGGGAGGCCGTCCGCTCGGGCGACGAGCGACTCCTCCACCGCGGCGCCGACTTCACCGCCTACCGGATCGTCGACGTTGTCGTCGACGAGTACTTCGAGTTGCTCGACGAGATCGAGGACGACATCGAGGCCGTCGAGGACGCCGTGACGACCGCCACCGACATCGAGACGCTCGAAGCCATCAACAGCGTCCGCCGCGAGCTGCTCTCCTTTCGAAAGCTCGCCTGGCCCACCCGCGAGGCCGTCGGCGTCCTCGCCAGGGGCGACCCCGCCCAGGTCGACGAGGAGACGGAGAAGTACTTCCGCGACGTGTACGACCACCTCGTCCAGCTGGTCGACCTCACCGAGACCTACCGCGACTTGGCCTCGGGCGCCCGGGACATCTACCTCAACACGCTCTCTCAGTCCACCAACGAGGTGATGAAAGTCCTCACCGTCGTCGCGACCATCTTCATCCCGCTCACCTTCGTCGTCGGCGTCTACGGCATGAACTTCGGATCGAGCCCCTACAACATGCCCGAACTCGCGTGGCCCTACGCCTACCCCGCTGTCATGGTCGGGATGCTCCTCGTGGCTCTCGTCATGCTCACCTACTTCCGCGGCCAGGACTACATCTGAGCGCCCGACCGTTCGTCCGTCGTGACGCGGATTCAAACCCCCAGAATCAGCGGGACGAGCAACACGCCCATCAGCGACGCCCGGCGAGCCCCGAATTTGACGGGCACCAGCCCGACGACGGTCGAAGCGGCGAACACGCCGACGCCCAGCGCGCCGGTCAACACGGCAATGACGACGACGACGAGACACAGCACGCTGACGGACAGCCGCGTGTAGTCGGCCTGTCCCACCAGCCGCAGATACCCGTCGCCAAGCGTCACCACGAGCACGAACCCGCAGGCCGCGGCGACGAGGACGCTCCCGAGCAACAGCGGGAGGTCGAGCGGCACGCCGGCGTCGTCCATCGCGACCATCACGCCGGTCCGGGGCGTCCCGAGCGCGATCAGAGCAAGGAGAGCGAAAATGGTGTTGGCGGTGTTCACGCCGCTGGTCGTGACGATGAACCCGCGGGCGCCTTCGGGCTCGCGCTCGGCGCCGACGCCGCCACCGCCCGGGACGGCGAGCAACGCGACGGTCGCGGCGATGGCGCTGGACACCCCCGGGACGTAGCCGACCACCGCGCCCGAGAGCGTCCCCGCGAGCGCGAACCCCGCGACCGCGCGCCGGGAGGTCGTCACCGCGGGGTCGTCCTGCGGCGGGACGCCCTCGCCGGTCAGCGCGTCCAGCAGGACCGGCGCGCCGAACAGCCCGGTGAAGATGGGCGCGAGCATCCCGCCCGAGTCGACGAGTCCGCCCGGTGGGAGGTCCAGCGCGACCGCGCCCAGGCCGCCGCTGGCCGCGACCGACAGCGCGGCGCCCACCCGCCCCGCGTTCGTCGACTCCGTGGCGACGAGGACGAGGACGACGCCGCCCAGAAGGAGCGACAGATGCGCCCGCAGCGTCGGATAGACGGACGTCATCGCCCGGGTCATCGGGACCGCGAGCGGGACCGCCAGCGCCACGGCGCCGGCGCTCCCCAGCGCCGACAGCCGGAGCGCCTCGCGACCCCGGCCAGCGAGGACCAGTCGGTGCCCGGGCAACGCCGAGCTGGCCATCGCCGGATCGGGCACGCCCAGCGCGAGCGCCGGCACCACGTCCAGAAACGTGTGGACCGTCCCGGCGGCGAGCATCGCCGCGCCGACGTACCGGACCGGACCCGGAATCGCGGGCGCGATGCCGGCGAGCAGCAACGCGAAGGTGTTGGCGTGGATCCCCGGGGTCAGCCCGCTGACGGTCCCGAGCGCGACGCCGCCGGCGACGAACCCGCAGAACAACAGCGTCGCCGACGGGTCGACGGCCAGCCCGAGGCCCAGTGGCTCCATCGCGCCGGAGTGGTCCCGCGATGGCGGATAAACCCTCGCCGACGCCGGCCCCGTCCCCGAACCGGGCCCGACACCGACCGGTGAGCCGTCGCGAGTCGCCGGACCGACACTTATGCGTTTCGGCGAGTTTCCCGCCGGGCACCCCTGGCTCGGGGGCCTTTTGGGTGGGGATCGTGGGTCGAAACACCGATGACGCCCTCCACGCGAGACGGACCCGCGGACGAATCGACCGACGAACCGGCGACCGATGGATCGACAGGCGGCGACCGCTCGACAGGCGACGACCGCTCGACAGGCGACGACCGCTCGACGGAGCGCCGGGCGGGCGACGCGATCTTCCGGAGCGACCTGGGTCGCGCCGGCCGTTCGGCGGCGACCGGCGCCGAGCGCGACCCCGAGCCGGACGGGGGCCCGCGCGTCCGCATCGACGGCGTCGGCAAGCGCTACGGCGACCAGTGGGCGCTCCGGGGCGTGTCTCTCGACCTCGACTCGGGCGTCCTGGGGCTGCTCGGTCCCAACGGCGCCGGCAAGTCGACGCTCATGGGCATCCTGACGACGTTCACGGCACCGACCGAGGGCACCATCACCGTCGACGGCGTCGACGTGCGCGAGGACCCGACCGCGGTCCGATCCCGGCTGGGCTATCTCCCACAGGAGTTCGGCGTCTATCCCGACCTGACCGCCCGGGAGTTCCTCGAGTACCTCGGGGCGCTCCGGGGACTTAGCCGCGCGACCGCCCGCGAGCGCGCGGTCGACCTGCTCTCGGTCGTGAACCTCGCCGACGCCGCCGACCGCCGGCTCGACACCTTCTCCGGCGGGATGACCCAGCGCGTCGGCATCGCGCAGGCGCTCCTGGCCGACCCCGACGTGCTCGTCGTCGACGAACCCACAGTCGGCCTCGACCCGACCGAGCGGGCGCGCTGCCGGAACGTGCTCGCCGACCTCGCGCGCGACCGCGTGGTCGTTCTCTCGACGCACATCGTCTCCGACGTGGAGGCGACCGCGAGCGACGTGGCCGTCCTCGTCGACGGCCGGCTCCGGACCCACACCGACCCCGAGACGCTCGTCGAGACCGTCGACGGGCGCGTCTGGGAGTGCGTCGTCGACGACCGCGCGACCCTGGCCCCCGACTACCTCGTCACGAACACGGCCCGGCGCGGGGACGGCCGCCGCGTTCGCGTCGTCGCCGACGACCCGCCGACCGACGACGCGACGCCCGTCGATCCGACGCTCGAAGACGCCTATCTGGCGCTGCTGGACGACCGCGACCCGAACGGCGGTGGTCGGCCGTGAGCGAGCGACCCGCCGAATCCGGCCCTCGCCGTTCGAGCGCCGCTGGGACCGCCGACGCGCCCGTCGGCACCCCGGCCGAGGGCGTCCCGACCGACGGCTCCCGACTCGACGCGGTCGTCGCCATCGCCCTGTCGGACTTGCGCCAACGGTCGCGGTCGCCGAAGTACCTCGCCGTCGCGCTCCTCGTCGCGTACCTCGCCCAGAGCGTCACGGCGGGGGACGTGCAGCTGTTCGTCGCCGGCGACTACACCGGCGTCCCGACCGCCGAGTGGTTCGGCGGCTTCGCGGCCGTCGTCGCGACGACGCTGCTGGTCCTCGGCGGCTTCTCGCTCGTCCGCGGCCCGCTCGCCCGCGACCGTGCGGAGGGGATCGCGCCGCTCGTCGCCACCTCGCCCGTCGGCGACGCCACCTACCTCGTCGGCCGCTGGCTTGGCTACGTCGCCGTCCTCGCGGCCGTCACCGCCGCGCTCGCGCTCGCGACCGTCGCGGGATTCGCCCTCCACGGGACCGGACCGCTTGCCCTCTGGGACCTGGTCGCGCCGTTCGCGCTGCTCACCCTGCCGACGATGGCGCTGGTCGCCGCTATCGCCGTCTGCTTCGAGGCGGTCGCGCCGCTCGCCCGGACGCTGGGCACGGCCATCTACGTCTTCGGCGCGATGATGGTGATGTCCGTCACCGCCGTCGCACCGGTACCCATCTTCGACCTCCTGGGGATCGCAGTCGTCCGCGGGAGCATGCTCGCCGACCTCCCCGTCGACGTGTCCGGGCTCGACCGGCTCACCTTCCGGATCGCTCCCCCGACGGAGGCCGCCCGGTTCACCTACCACGGGGTCGACTGGGGGCTCGTCGAACTCGGGTCGCGGCTTCCGATACTCGCCGCGGCGGCGCTCTCGCTCGGCGTCGCGACGCTCGCGTTCGACCGCCTGGGCGCCGACGCCGGGCTGGCGGGACTGGTGAGCCGAGTCCCGACCCCGCTCGCTCGCGAGCGCGATCACGACGACGCCCCGAGCGAAGCAACCGATGCCATCGCTACCGACCGACTGGACGGCGCCGCCGACCCGGCCGCGACGACGGTCGACCGACTCGACAGGCTCGATCCCGGGACACCCCGGCTCCTCGACCCGCGGGTCGTCCTCGCGGAACTCCGGCTCACCCTCCGCGGTCACCGCCGGCTGTGGTACGCGGCCGTCCTCGGCGCGCTCGTCGCCCAGTTCGTCGCGCCGCTCGACGCCGTCCGCGGGCTGGTCGCCCCGCTGGCCCTGCTACTCCCACTCGCCACGTGGTCCGGCCTCGGCGTCCGCGAACGCCGCCACCGCACCGAGGCGCTCGTGTTCACCGCGCCGCGCCCGGCGGGCCAGACCCTCGCCGTCTGGGCCGGCGGCGCCGCCGTCGGCCTCCTCGCCGTCGCGGGTTACGCCGCCCGGCTCGGGCTCGCCGGCGACACCGCCGCGCTCGGTGCCCTCCTCGCCGGACTCGCGGCGGCACCGGCGCTCGCGCTCGCCGCGGGCGCTTGGCTCGGGAGCGCCCGCGCGTTCGACACCGTCTACCTGCTGGCGTGGTACCTCGGCCCGCTCCAGGCCGTCGCGCCGCTCGACTTCGTCGGCGCCACGTCCGTCGGACCCGTCCGAACCGCCGCCTACGCCGCGCTCGCCGTCGGCTGTCTGGCCCTCGCGGTCCTCGGCCGGCGCCGTCCCTGAGCGGTCGGCGGCGCCGCTGTGACGCTCACTCCGCGACAGGACCGCCGACGCCGCGGCTGGCCGGCGGAATAAATCGAAGGAAGGTATCGGTGGTCGAGGTTAGCCGAACAGCTCGCCGAGGCCCTCGCCGCTGGCCTCGTCGTCCTCGTCGTCGTCGTCGTCGCCGCCTTCGTCGGCTTCGGCTTCCTCGGCCTCGTCGTCGTCGTCGTCGCCGCCCTCGTCGGCGGACTCGTCGGCGCCGCCGGCGCCGCCCGCGGCCCCACCGGTCGCGGCGGGGACTGCGGCGGCCTGCTCGACGGCGTCGTTGATGTCGACGTCTTCGAGCGCCGCGACGAGCGCCTTGACGCGGGACTCCTCCACGTCGACGCCCGCGGCCTCGAGCACGTCGGTCAGGTTGGATTCGTTGATCTCTTCGCCCGTCTCGTTCAGGATGAGTGCTGCGTAAACGTATTCCATTGTTGTTAGAACATGGCTCCCATGGCGTCGCCGACGTCCTCGTCGTCGTCTTCGTCGTCCGCGGCCTCGTCGGCCTCGGCTTCGGCGTCGTCGTCGGACTCGTCGGCGCCGTCGTCGTCGCTATCGGTCTGGTCGTCTGTCGATTCGGCTGCGGCGGGCTCGTCCACGTCCTGAAGCTCCTCGGGGAGGGCTTCGGGGTCGTCGACCTGCGCCGCCAGCGCTCGCACCTGTCCGTCGGCCTTCGAGACGAGGTCGTCCATGACCCCGGGGCTCTCGATGGCGCCCTGCAGGGCGAGGCTCTTGGCGTCGCCGCGGGCCTTCTGCAGCAGCGTCGCGGCGGTGCGGTCCGTCGGGAACACGGCGTTGACCGAGAGGTTGCGACCGCGCGCGGCCGCCGCCTCGATGTCCGCCTGGTACTCCTCGACGTCCAGTTCGAGTTCCTCGGGCTCGAACAGCACGCCGTCCGCGTAGACGGCGCGCAGGTCCAGCCCGACTTCCTTCGGCTCGATGCCGAGTTCGTTCAGGACGTTCGCGAGGTCGTTCGAGACCACCTCGCCGGTGTCGAGCACCGTCGAGTCCGAGAGCACCTGGATCGACCCTTCCTGGATGCGGGCGTCCGCGCCGACCTGCTGGAGGTCGCCGACGAACGGCCCGGGGTCGATGCCCGTGTCGCCCTCCGGGATGACGATGTCGTTGGGGGCGACCTCGCCGGCGTTGATCGGCGCCGGCGTCTTCGAGGCCTCGAGCTGCTGGTAGAGGCCGAAGGGGTTCTCGTTGGTGCCGATGAGGCCGACCTGGCCCGACACGTAGCCGGTCAGGTCTTCGAGGCCGTCGTCGACCTCCTCGAGCGCGCGCTCCATGAGCGTGTTACGCGAGACGCGGAGTTCGGCCGTCCCGTACAGGTCCCGGCGCATGTCCTGGAGCTGTCGGGAGGGGATGCCGGTGATGTCGACGATGCCGACGCTGTCGTACGATTCGATCATCTCGACGACGTCGGCGACCTCCTCCTGCTTCCACTGCGGGATGGTCTCGGTCTTGCGTTCGGCGCTCATATCAGGCGACCTCCACTGCCGGACCCATCGTCGTTTTCACGTAGATGGTGTCGATGTTGAGCGGACCCTTCTCGAGATCTGCGTGCAGGCGGCGGAGGATGACGTCGATGTTGTCGCCGATATCCTCGGCGGACATGTCCTCGGCACCGACGCGGGTGTGGAAGGTGCGCCGGTCGCCGCTCCGGATGGTGACGGAGTTTTTCAGTCGCTCGACCATCTCCACCACGTCGTCGTCCGGCGCGATGGGGTCGGGCATCTTCCCTCGCGGACCGAGGACGGTCCCGAGGTAGCGACCGATGTCCTGCATGAGCGACTCTTCGGCGAGGAAGAAGTCGGTCTCGTCGGCCAGGTCCTTGGCCTCGTTGTCGTTGTCTCCCAGGTCGGCGAGATCGTCGCTACTGAGGACTTCCTCTGCAACGTCCTCGGCGCGCAGGGCGGTCTCGCCCTCCGCGAACACGACGATCTGGGTCTCCTGTCCGGTCCCGGACGGGAGGACCACGTCCTGGTCGACGCGGTTCGACGGATCGTCTAGATCGATGTCGCGCAAGTTGATCGCGAGGTCGACCGTCTCCCGGAAGTTCCGGGCCGGACTGTCCTCGAGTGCGCGAGAAACTGCGTTCTCTATTTCCTGATCTGCCATTGTTCACCTCCGTAGTACGCCAGCGGCTCCTACGGGTCAGTGAAACAGGCGAAGCCTGTCTCACCTGTGGGGACGCCGATGCGACACTTAAAGTCGTCGAACGCGCCCTACAGCGTCACGCGTTGCCACTCGGCCCCGCCGGCGTCGAGGCCATCGGCGCGACACATACTGTACATTATACTAACACTCAGTGGTCAAAACGAGACGGGATATCCCTCGGATAGTTAGTGTCAACAAATATAATCATCGTTAGGGTTAAATAACGATGCTCGGTAACGTGAGTCATGTCCCGTGATAACACAGATGCCACGGAGATCCGAGTGGGCAGGGGTGTATCGCGTCGCCAGGTCATGAAGCAGCTGGGTGCGGTCGCCGCGATCGGCGGGCTCGGCGGACTCGCCGGCTGTACTCAGGGGGACGACTCCACGGACACGCAGGGCGGCGGCGACGGCAGCGGGACCGGGACCGCCGGCGACGGCGGTGACGGTGGGGGGTCCGGCGGAGCGCCCAACTACCAGCTCGTCCAGCTGAACCCGCCGCCGACGACGCTCGACTTCTCCTCGGAGCCCGAGGCGCGCCAGATCACGATGGTCACCCACGACGCCAGCACGTCCTTCTTCGACCCGACGATCGGGGGGCTCCACGACGCGGCCAGCCAGATGGGGTGGGAAGCCACGTTCACCGGTCCCTCCAGCGGGTTCAGCGTGCAGGAGCAGGTCAACATCCTCAACTCCGTCGTCGACTCCGGCCCGGACGCCATCGCGACGACGATCGCCGACCCGGCCGCCTACGACGACGTGATCAACCGGGCGCTGGAGAACGACATCCCGGTCGTGACGTACAACACGCTCGCGCTCGACCGCGAGCAGATGCGGAACAAGTACGGTCGGGCGCTGGCCTACACCGGCCAGGACCAGGTCGCCGCGGGGTACGTCTGCGGGCTGTCCATGCTGGAGAAGCTCCCCGACGACGCGTCGCGGGTGACCCCCGGCCTCTCGGACCCCGGTCACAGCGCGCTGTCGGCCCGCGCCGAGGGGATGGAGATGGCCGTCCGGCAGAACTCCGACGTCGAGGTGACCGACCGGCTCAACTACACCGGCGACTCCAACGAGGGCGTCTCCCGGATCGAGAACCACCTCACCGCGAACCCGGACCTGGACGGCATCATGGGCGCCGACGCGTTCACCTGGTTCATCGGCAACGCCATCGAGAACCAGGGGGTGGCGGATTCGGTCGTCGGCGGCGGCTTCGACCTGACCGGCGAGACGCTGGAACACATCAACAACGGGAATCTGAAGTACACGACCGGGCAGGACCCCTACAGCCAGGGCTACTTCCCGACGATGCAGATGTTCGCCTACATGGACCGGGGGATGCCGCCCAAGGACTACCCGACCGGCGCCGAGGTCATCGACGAGTCGAACATCGAGTTCGCCCAGGAGCGCTCGGGCGGCTGGGGCCAGCTCCGCGAGTACCACGGCGCCTGACCGCCGTCGCCGCACCACGAGGTTCTCCAGCTATGTCCCAACAGGACCCGATACTCTACACGGAACGACTCACGAAACGGTTCGGGAACATCCACGCCGTCGAGGACGTGGACTTCGAGGTCAGGGAGGGCGAGGTCATGGCGCTGGTCGGCGACAACGGCGCCGGCAAGTCGACGCTCATCAAGATGCTCTGTGGCGTCCACGAGCCGACCAGCGGGCGGATCTTCGTCCAGAACGAGGAGGTCTCGTTCGACGACTACAACGACGCTCGCGCACACGGGATCGAGACGGTGTATCAGGAGCTGGCGCTGGCGCCGAACCAGACCGTCGCCGCGAACGTCTTCCTCGGCCACGAGCCGACCAGGATGGGGCGGCTCGGCCGCTGGCTCAACCTCGTCGACGAGGAGCGGATGGTCGAGGAGGCGAAGACGAACCTCGACCGGGTGAAGATCCCGGTCGACCCCGAGGCAAAGGTCGAGAACACCTCCGGCGGCCAGCAGCAGGCCGTCGCGATCGCCCGCGCGCTCCAGTCCGACCCCGACATCCTGATCATGGACGAGCCGACGAGCGCGCTGTCGATCGAGGGGGCGCGCAACGTCCTCCGGGTGATCGACGACCTGCGCGACCAGGGGCTGACGATCGTCCTCATCAGCCACAACATCCGCCACGTCCTCGGCATCGCCGACCGGGTCTCCGTCCTGGCCCAGGGCCGCATGATGGGCGTCCGCGAGGCCGACGAGGTCACCCGGAACGAGATCATCGCGCTGATGATGGGCGCCGAAGACGAATCCGAGTTCGAGGAGTTCGACCTCTCGCGGACCGCCGACGAGGAGGGGACCACCGCATGAGCGACGCCCGCGACTCCCGATCGTCCGACGGGACTCCGGACGACCCGTCCGATGGGACCCCGGCCGACCCGTCCGACGGGACCCCTGTCGAACCCGACGGCCCGACGGTCGCGACGGACGGCGGGACCGCAGACACCGGCGACGCCCGGGCGGTGAGCCGGGCCGGTGACTCGCTGCTCCAACGCCTGATATCTCGCCGCGAGGTCGGCGTGTTCTTCGGGTTCCTGGTCCTCTTCGGGCTGATAGGGGTCACTCGTCCGGACATCTTCCTCAACTGGGGATCGATGTCCGGCATCACCTCGCGGCTGTTCCGGTCGGTGGCGCCCTACATCATCATCGGCATCGGGATGAGCTACCTCATCATCGGCGGGGAGTTCGACCTGTCGGTCGGGTCGATGTACGCCGTCGGTGGCATCACCTTCGCGATGCTGATGAACGACTTCAACCTCACCGTCCTCGCCGCCCTGGCCGCGGTGCTCGTGGTCGGCGGCGTCGTGGGGCTGACCAACGGCGTCATCGTCACGAAGGCCGGCGTCCCCTCGCTGATAACGACCATCGGGATGATGAGCGTCCTCCGCGGCATCGCCTACTACTTCACGCCCGCGGGGTCCAGACAGACGCCCGACCTGGCGCTGATCGATGTCTTCGGCGGGAGCATCACCGTCGCCGGCCTCGAGATCCAGAACCAGATCTTCTGGGCGATCGGCCTGACGGTCGTCTTCGGGTTCCTGCTCCAGAAGACCCGCTTCGGCTACCACGTCTACGCCACCGGCGACGACCAGGAGGCCGCCGAGATGGCCGGCATCGACACCGACCGCGTCAAGATCGTCAACTTCGTGCTGACGGCGGTGCTGGCGTCGTTCGCTGGCGTCGTCGCCATCTCCTACTTCGGGTCGATGTTCGGGTCGGCTGGCATCGGCTTCGAGCTGCTCGTCATCGCAGCGGTCGTCATCGGCGGGACCAACCTCTTCGGCGGCGAGGGCACCCTCCTGGGGATGTTCCTCGGCTCGCTGGTCATCGGCGTCATCCCCGTCCTGCTCGTCCTGAACGGGATGCCCGTCGAGCTCCAGGAGTTCCTCACCGGCGTCGTCATCATCGTCGCCGTGCTGCTGGACATCCTCATCCGCCGGTAACCGGCGGACCGGCCGGTCCCCGTCGGGACGCCCTCGTCCTCCCCGACGAGAAGGTCGACCCGGGTTCCGGGCCGGACGCGCGGAAGGTAGTCCGCGAAGAATCCGCAAAAGACGGCGTTCGGTCGCGAGCGTCGGCTCGGCGGCTACGCGGCCGCTTCGTCGGCGAAGTGGTCGTCGTACTCGCCGTCGTCGATCCGCTCTTTGAACTCGCGGGGGTCGTTGCCCTCGATGGTGACGCCCAGCGAGGTGCAGGTGCCGACGACTTCCTTCGCGGCGTTTTTCGTGTCGTAGGCGAGCAGGTCCGTCTGTTTCTGCTCGGCGATCTGCTTGACCTGGTCGACCGAGAGGTCGGCGACGAAGGTCTCCTGGGGTTCGCCGCTGCCCGTGTCGAAGCCGGCCTCGTCCTTGATGAGTTCGGCCGTCGGCGGGACGCCGACCTCGATCTCGAAGCTCCCGTCGTCGTCGTACTCGACGGTGACGGGGACCTCGGTGCCGTCGAACGCTTCGGTCTGGTCGTTGATATCCTGGACGACTGCCTGCACGTCCACGGGCGTCGGACCGAGCTCCGGCCCAAGCGGCGGGCCCGGATTGGCCTGCCCGCCCGGGACGAGCACTTCGATAGTTCCAGCCATACACGACGAAACCGGCGGGGCGGGTTTAAGAATTGCTTTTCGCGGACGACACCCGGGGAGGCCACATGTTGGGTACGACAGTCAATACCACTGCTCCACAAGTCCGATTCGGTGACCGGCACGGCCCGTTCGACCGCTGTCCGCTACCCGCCGTCTGCCGGCCGCTTCCCATCGTCCGTCACCCGCCGCCCACCGCCCCACTCCGCATCGGCCGCCAGCGGCGCCGGAATACTGTAACTACTCCCGTAACAACTCTGCAGTAACTATTTACGTCAGTACCACATAGGATCGGATGCGAACCACGGGTCGGCGGCGACCGCCGCCGGGCCGAACACACAATGACAAGCACGAACCAGCGAGTCACGGGCCGGCACGTCCAGCCCGTCGAACGCACGGACGAGGGGACCGAATCGGGGACCGAGTCGGAGCGCGAGCGCGACGAGTGTCCGGAGTGCGGTGCGGCGGGCATCACCGACGAGAAGCGGGGCGAGACGGTCTGCCAGGAGTGCGGCGTCGTGCTGGAGGAAGACGTGGTCGACCGCGGCCCCGAGTGGCGGTCGTTCGACGCCCGCGACAAGGCCCAGAAGAGCCGCGTCGGGTCACCGACGACCGAGATGCTCCACGACAAGGGGCTGTCGTCGGTCATCGACTGGCAGAACAAGGACGCCAACGGCCAGACGCTCTCGGCGCGAAAGCGCGAACAGATGTCCCGGCTGCGCACCTGGGACGAGCGGTTCCGCTCCCAGAGCGCCCAGGACCGCAACCTCAAGCAGGCGCTGGGCGAGATCGACCGCATGGCGAGCGCGCTGGGCATCCCGAAGGACGCCCGCGAGACCGCCAGCGTCATCTACCGGCGCGCGCTCGACGAGGAACTCATCCCCGGCCGGTCCATCGAGGCGATGGCCACTGGGTCGCTGTACGCCGGCGCCCGGCAGGCCGGCGTCCCGCGCACGCTCGACGAACTCGAGACCGTCAGTCGCGTCGACCGCAAGGAGTTCGCACGCGCGTACAGGTACATTGCACGCGAACTCGAACTCGCGATGGAGCCGACCGACCCCGCCCAGTACGTCCCGCGACTGGTCTCGGACCTGAACCTGTCCGAGGAGACCAAACAGCGGGCGGTCGAGCTGCTCGAGGCCGGCAAGCGCGAGGCGGTCCACTCCGGGAAGAACCCGGTCGGACTCGCCGCGGCGGCCATCTACGCGGCCGGCCGACTCACCAACGTGGAGGTGACCCAGCACGAGGTCGCCGACGCCGCCGACGTGTCCGCGGTGACCATCCGCGACCGCTACACCGAACTGCTCGACGCCGACGACCGGGCCGCCTGAGGTGACGACCGTGGCGACAGGCGACCGAGTCGACGCCGATCGCCGTCCCGGCCGTCCGCCAGTCCGCGGTCGGCCCGCGGCGCGGCGTCGCGAACGACCATCGTTATACCACCGACCGTGCAATGTCTTCTGAGAGAACCCGCATGTCCAACGACGAGTCAGCCGTCGGGCCCGACGACGACGACCTGGTCGCCGAGACCGCGTCGGTGCTGGAGACGTTCGGACTGACGAGCTACGAGGCGAAGTGTTTCGTCGCGCTGGTGCGCATCGGCCACGGCACCGCCCGCGAGATCGCCGAGGTCGCCGACGTGCCCCGCCCGCGCGTCTACGACAGCGTCGAGTCGCTCGCCGACCGCGGACTCGCCGACGTGCAGGACGCCCAGCCCCGGCGCTTTCGCGCCCCCGACCCCCGGGACGCCGTCGAGACCATCCGCCGCGAGTACGGCCAGCGCCTCGACCGCCTCGAAGGGCTGCTCCCCCGGCTCCAGTCGCCCGAACCCCGCGAGGAGCGGGCCGGCGTCTGGGTCGTCGAGGGCGACGACGCCGTCAGCGACCGCCTGGCCGCGCTGGCCGACGACGCCGACGACGAACTGCTCGTCGTCCTCGCCGTCGAGAGCCTGCTGACCGACGAGGTCCGCGACGCGCTCGCGGCCGCCGACGAGCGCGGCGTCGAGATAACCGTCGCGTCGCCCAGTCCCGCCATCCGCGAGGCCGTCGCCGACGCCGTCGCCGGCGCCGGGGTCGTCGAGACATGGACCTGGTGGGAGAGCCACCCCATCCGGGCCGGCGAGATCAGCTCGATCCTCATGGCCGACGGGCGCGAGCTGATCGTCAGCTCCGACCTGGAGACCGATCTACCGGGGGTCGACCGCCACAGCGCCGTCTGGACCGACGACGAGCGCGCACCGCTCGTCGGACTGATGCGCCCGCTGCTCGCCGAGGCGATCCGCTCCGGATCGCCCGCTCACGGGTCGGCGTAACGTTCGAGAATCGACCGGGGCCCCCGCGCTCCCGTGCCGTCAGGCGACGGAGATGCCGTTGCGCGCGAGGAAGTCGCTCGCGCTCTTTATCTCGACCGGGCTGCCGATGATCCGCACCCGACAGTCCTCCCGGCGGATCGTCAGCGTGAACCGCCGTTCGAGGTCCTCGCGCAGTCCCTCGATAGCGTCCGCTGGCAGGAGGATCTCCGTACTGTCACGGAGTCGGGCCGGATCGGACATGATCGATCCTCATCGGCGCTCGTCGTATTAGTGTGTCGGAACGCGATTCATTTCGGGGCGAGAACATTTACGCGTGGCACGATGGCTCGCGATCGCGGCCGGCGGCGACCGAGACCGGGGGCCGACCGCGGGTCCGCCGCCGCGGTCGCGACCGGGGCGGAGGAACACCTTTTTCGGTACCGGTTGCCGACTCCATCGTAATGGGGCTCGAAGAGGAGATCCGCGAGATCGAAGAGGAGATCGCCGAGACGCCCTACAACAAGTCGACCGAGGAGCACATCGGCCGGCTGAAGGCCAAACTCGCGGACAAGAAGGAGAAGCTGGAGAACCAGTCCTCGGCCGGCGGCGGCGGCGGCTACGCCGTCGAGAAGACCGGCGACGCCACCGTCGCGCTGGTGGGCTTTCCCAGTGTCGGCAAGTCCACGCTGCTGAACGCGCTCACCAACGCCGAGAGCGAGGTCGGGTCCTACGAGTTCACCACGCTCGACGTGAACCCCGGCATGCTCAAGTACAACGACGCCAACATCCAGATCCTCGACGTGCCCGGACTCATCGAAGGCGCCGCCGAGGGTCGCGGCGGCGGTCAGGCCGTCCTCTCGGTCGTCCGGACCGCCGATCTCGTCGTGTTCGTCCTCTCGGTGTTCGAGATCGACCAGTACAAGCGCCTCTACGACGAACTGTACAACAACAAGGTCCGGCTGGACACCGAGCCCCCCAACGTCTCCATCCGGAAGAAACACAAGGACGGGATCAGCGTCACCTCCAGCGTCGACCTCGATCTGGACGAGCAGACGATCAAGAGCGTCCTCCGCGAGCGCGGGTACGTCAACGCCAACGTCAACATCGGCGAGCAGGTCGACATCGACCGCCTGCTCGACGGCGTGCTGGACAACCGCGAGTACCTCCCCTCGCTGGTCTCGGTCAACAAGGCCGACCTCATCGAGCCCGACTACCTCGACACCGTCCACGAGCAGCTGCGCGACCACGATATCGACCCTGACGAGACGATCTTCATCAGCGCCGAGGAGGAGAAGGGGCTCGACGCGCTCAAGGAGGCCATCTGGGAGGAACTCGGGCTCATCCGGATCTACATGGACAAGCCCGGCCGCGGGGTCGACTACGACGAGCCGCTGGTGCTACGCGAGGGAGACACCATCGAGGACGCCTGCGAGAAGCTCGGCGGCGAGTTCGAGGAACGGTTCCGCTTCGCCCGCGTCTCCGGCCCGAGTGCCAAACACGACGAACAGCAGGTCGGCATGGACCACGAACTCGCCGACGAGGACGTGCTCCGGATCCTCACGACGCGATGAGCGACCGCCGGACGGCCGCCGCGTCGCTCGCTCGCCATCGTCGGGCCCTCGCCGTCCTGGCCGCGGGGCTCGTCCCCTGGCTCGTGATTCCCTACGACGACGCCGTCGGACTGGTCTTCTCGGTCGCCCTCGCGAACACGGAGACGCTCGCGCTCACCTCGGTCTACGATTACGTCTTCACGTACACGCGCGGGCTGCCGACCGAGCTGCTGGCGTGGCCGACGGCGACGCTGCTGTACGGCTCCGGGGTCGCGAGCGCCGCGCTCTCGTGGGTCGACCGCGAGGACCGCCGCGTCACCGCCGGGCTGTTCGCGCTCGCGGCGTTCGACGTGTGTTACGCGGTCCTCGGGTTCTCGTCGTTCCGGGCGGGGACGATCGCCTACCCGCTCGGCGCCGTCTTCCTCGCGCTCGCGGCGTGGACGAGCCGTCCCTGACGTTCCGCGTTCGGTATCCTTTTCGAACTGGCTACCCACCGATCGCGTATGGACGCCACGCTCGATCACGTGATGATGCGCGTCGAGGACCTCGACGAATCGCTCGACTGGTACACCACACACCTCGACTACGAGGAGAAGGGTCGCTGGGAGGCCGACACCTTCACCAACGTCTTCCTCGGTCCCGAAGACGTTCACGACGACGGCGCGCTGCTGGAACTCACGTACAACCACGACGGCCGCTCGTACACGATGGGCGACGGCTGGGGCCACATCGCCGTCCGCGTCGAGGACGTCCACGACGCCTACTACGAACTCATGGACGAGGGCGTCGAGGACTACCGCCGTCCGGAGGACAACCCCGGCTACGCCTTCGTCAAGGACCCGGACGGCCACGAGATCGAGATCGTCGAGCGCGACCACGGCGCCCGCTGGAGCATCGACCACACCATGGTCCGCGTCGAAGACGCCGACGAACACCTCGGCTGGTGGACTCGCAAGTTCGAGTACGAACACACGGGCCGCTGGGAGGCGGACTCGTTCGCCAACTACTTCGTCAAGCCCGAGGGCGCCGCCGAGGAGGCGATGGCCGTCGAGTTGACCTACAACTACGACGGCCGCAGCTACGAGCTGGGCGACGCCTGGGGCCACCTCGCCGTCCGCGTCGACGACCTCGACGACGGGTGGGACCAGTTGATGACCCGCGAAGCCGAGGACTACCGCGACCCCGAGAGCTGCGACAACAACTACGCGTTCACGAAGGACCCGGACGGCCACGAGATCGAAGTCGTCACGTCGTAATCGAGGTTCGTGTTCGGACGCGAGCGAAGCGAGCGGCCGCTTTTTGCCCCATCTTTTTGCGCGAGCGGTACCCGCAGGGCCGGAGGCCCGAGGATACCCGACGCGGAAAAAGGTGGTCGGGGAGGACCCGGACGGCCACGAAGTCGAGAGCGTCACGTCGTAGGCCGGCGGTCGTCCGCCCGCGGCGTCGAGGCACATCTGTCGCGCTCGAGAACGTTCGATCTGCGCCGTGGTAGGCGTCGCATACTCGCGATCTCCGGTATTTAATACATCCCTCGTCAGCGGTGCGTGGGACAGGTGTCTGACACGTATCGCAGGCACGTGAAACACTCACATACTGGTTCTGTGGGCCGATCTGTGGCGGACAGCGGCCGTTCATCCTTCGGGTATGACCACAAAGCATTTATTACATCCGCTGGTGGATCGTACCGCACCCCTACCCATGGCTGCAGTATTGAGTACACCACTGCTGGTTCGGCGCGGCCGTCTAACGGTCGCGTGTCCGCGTGGTCGGAAAGCTGCTGTGGCCGCTGACAGAAGATCCAACAAACTATGACAGGAACCAACGACAAGCTGCGTAGCTTGTCCCTGACAGTGCTGATGGTCGTCTCCGTCTTCGGAGGCACCGTCGCATTCTCGGGTGCAGCTGCTGCGGCTAACACGGACCCTGGCATCTCGTCCGCCACGGAGTCCGCAGACACCATAACGGTTCGATTCAACCAGAGTGGAGTAGAATCGCTGAATGACCAAGGCAACCCTGCTGGGCAGATCCAGGCCAACGACGTCGAAGTCTTCGTCCGAACTGCGGACGAAAGCGACTTCGAGAACTACAGCACCAACAACACCGCTGACTTCGACCTGGCCGATTACGGGTACGACGACACGACCCCGACCACCGAGGTCACCTTCGGTGCCGGGAACGCGTGGAACGACCTCAGCCCGGCTGACGAGGTGAAGGTCCGCTTCCAGAACCTCTCCAGTCCGAACAACCCGAACAACCAGGAATACAACACTGGTAACATCTCGGTCGACCTCTCCGCTGCGGTCATCTCGGCGGACAACCAGGACGATGCGACGAGCTCGGGCCAGCGTATCTACGCTGGCACGCCGCTCACGATCGACGCGTCGACCTACGGCGACAACACGCCGTTCCTCTTCCAGAACGCCGACACCGGTCAGACGCTTCTGGAAGGGTCGACCGGCGAGAACTCCGCGCGGTACGTGTTCGACACGGACCGCCTGTCGGCCGGGACGACCTACTCTCTGGTCTTCAACCCGACGAGCCAGGCACAGAACGTCCCACGGACCACGCAGGGCCCCCCTGAGGTCTCGAACGTCACGATCGACTCGCTCGACCTCTCGGCCACGCTCGAACAGGACGGTCGTCTCTTCGAGCACAACGAAGAGGTCAACCTCGACATCAGCGGTGACGCCATCCGCGGTAACTCGCGACTGGCCGTCACCGTCGACGGCAACTCGACGCAGTACGAGTCCGCCAGCCTCGACAACGGCGGCGAGATCGTCAACGCCGAGTACACCTACGACCCCGGCGAACTCAACGCGGACGACTACACGGTGACGGTCACGGACGTTCAGACCGGCATCGATGTCACCGCTGGCGAGTTCACCGTGGACGGGTTCCCGACCGCTGACTCCGCCTCCTTCGGTGGCGGCGTCTTCGAAGAGGAACGCGGTGACGTCGTCGAGATCCCCATCGAGCTGAGCGACAGCACGGAGGGCGCTCTGGCGACTGTCTCCATCGGTAGCCTCGGCGAGACCAACTACGTGACGAACGTGACGGTCGCCGACGAGGACGGCGACGGCGAGGTCGTCCTCGAGTGGAACACGTACATGTCCGGCACGAACATCTCTGACCGTGTCTTCACGGCTCAGGGCGAGGACAACATCTCCGCGTTCGGTGGCGAGTCCGGTGACTTCATCACCGACCTCCGCCGGACCTACCTCGATCGGTTCGACACCGACGCCAATGGAGAGGCCAACGGCTTCACGGAAGTTGGTGAGGTCCCGAACGAAATCGATACCGAAAACTGGGACCCCTACCAGCCGGGTGAGGGCGGGTACGACGACGATGCAAACGGAGCCTACTACACTGCATCCAACCTCTCCGCCAGCCAGAACATCAACTACGCCGAGGTCGCGACGATCGACCCGGCCTCCTACGACCTCGCAGTTGTCGCCAACGACGATGACGACAACCTGGTCGACTACCAGTTCAACCTGACTGATGTCGACGCAGAGGGCGTCGGTGCGGTCTCCATCAACTCGCGCTCGACCGAGAGCAGCGACGTGTGGGTCGTTCCGTCCGACAAGACCGGCGATGTCGACTTCGAGTTCATCGACGAGAACACCGACAACAACGAGGACCCGATCGACGGGAACCTGACGCAGTCCGACCAGGCGACCAACGGTGAACTCGTCGTTCACCAGATCTCCGCCTCCGGTCTCGAAGGTATCCTCCGTAACCGCACGGACGCGGGCGCCAACGCGACGGCCGCGTTCCTCGCGGAGGACACTGACTTCGGCGACGGCGACTTCGCCGCATTCAACGCCTCGTTCACCGAGGAAGACGTCGGGCCGAACCGCGACGCCCGACAGTTCGACCTCGACACGACGAACACGGCTGTCATTCCGGACTACGAGAATGACACCTACTACGTCGCCGTGAAGCTCGGCCTCCGCATCAACAGTCAGTCGGACACGAGTCCGTTCCTGACCACGCTGAACACCCACGTCACCGAGGACCGCACGTTCGCGGCGACGGGTGACTTCAGCCAGCGCGGTGCAGGTATCAACTTCACTGTCGCGGTCCGCCGCGGCGGTGAGCGTATCAGCGACGGTACCTACAACGGCGAGATCCTGGCCGAGGCTCAGGCCTCTGTCACGTTCAGTGACCAGACGGTCTCCGAGAGCAACCAGGAAGTCGTCGTCGACTCCGCCACGCTCTCCGACGGTGGCTTCATCGCCATCCACGAGGGTAGTGCGAGCGGCGACGTCATCGGCACCAGCCGCTACCTCGGGGCCGGCACGCACGAGAACGTGCGTGTCGACCTCGACACCCCGGTCAACGGGACCACCACGCTGGTCGCCATGCCGCACCTCGACGACAACTCCAACAACCTGTACGACTTCCCCGAGGCCGACGCGCCGTACACTGCCGACGGTAGCGCAGTGACCGCCAGCGCGTCCGTCTCGACGGACAGCGTGACGCCGACCGCGACGCCGACCGCGACGCCGACCGTGACGCCGACGCCGACGCCGACGGCAACCCCGTCGCCGACGCCGACGCCGACCGCGACGCCGACCGCGACGCCGACCGCGACGCCGACCGAGGCACCGTCCGACGGTGACGACGGTGACGACACGACGCCGTCCCCGACCACGACCGGCGACGGTCCTGGCTTCGGTGTCGCTGTCTCCCTCATCGCCCTGCTCGCGGCTGCGCTCCTCACGGCGCGCCGTCGCGACTAAGGTAACAGCATCGGGCTGACGCCCGATCCCTAACCGCTCGACATTTTTTCGACGCTACCCGGACAGCGACTGCTGCGTGTCGTTTCCGTACTTCGTCCGTTCGTGCGCGCACCAGCCACGCAACGACAAAGCATATACTCCCGATCCCGTTACGTTGAGGCAGTACCGATGCTCGACACCGTTCTCTCCGGGCTCGACTGGGCCACTCGGTTCTCGGACCCGCTCGCGTGGCTCGTCCTCGCGGCGTTTCTCGCGACAACGGCCCTGGAGCTGACCGACCGACGTGAGCGCGCCCGTCAGGCGGGCGTCGCAGCGTGGGCGCTGTTCGGCGTCTTCTGGTTCTCCCTCATCTATCACTTCGCGTTCGTCCAGAAGAGCGTCATCGAGGGCGCCGGGACGCTCGTCGCCGTGCCCGCCTCGTTCTACGTCGGCTACCTGCTGTGGTCGGGTCGGGACTCGCTGTTCGTCCTCTCGCGGGCCGTCCTCCTGATGGGCGTCGTCTTCTTCCCGTTCGAGTCGGTTCCCGTGCTGCGCCAGTTCCTCGTCGAGACGGTGACGGATCAGACCGCGCTGTTGATCTCGCTGATCGGCTCGGATCCCCAGCTCGTCACGGGGTACGAGGCGGTCGTCGACGGACAGTCGGTCGTCGCGTACGACGGTTACATCGTCGGCGAGAAGGAACACCTCTACCACAACACGTTCGTGTTCGCCGACGGGGAGAGCCCGATCTTCTACACGATCATCATCGCCTGTACGGGGATCGGGAGCATGGCCATCTTCGCCGGACTCATCGCGGCGGTCGAAGCGCCGCTCCGCCGGAAACTCCGCGCGTTCGCGGTGTCGATCCCGGTCATCTACGCCCTGAACCTGGGACGGAACGTCATGATCGCCGTCGGGTTCGGCGAACAGCGCTTCCACCTGTTCCCGGAGCTGATCACGTCGGTGTTCGGGCTGTCGGACCCGCGGCAGGTCTCCTACATCGTCATCGACCGGATCGTCGCCCAGAGCCTCTCGGTGGTCGCGCTCGTCGGGGTCACGTACCTCGTCGTCCGCGAACTCCCGGAGGTGCTGACCGTCGTCGAGGACCTGCTGTTCGTCGTGACGGGGACGGAGTACGACCTGCGGACCGCGCTGGACGTGCCTTCGGCTTCTGTCGACGGAGACCCGGAAGCGGGGTCCGAAGCGGGCGGAAGCGCGGGCACCCGTTCAGACGACTAGCCCTTCGATGAGGTCGGTCGGGGCGTCGCCGAGGGCGGCGAGCGTGTCCCGTTCCATGAGGTGGAGATCGCCGGGGATAACGAGCAGATGGAGCGGGTCGCCGAACGACTCCTCGGCGAGCGCCGAGAGGCGGTCGGCGCGGACGACTGGGTCGGGGCTGCCCGCGCGGGCGACGACGACGCCGAGCGCGTCCTCGTAGGCGTCGGCGAGACGCGCGGCCGCCCGGTCGGCGCGCATGTAGTCGTCGTTTTCGGCGTCGATGTCGAGGAAGACGAGCGTGTGGAGGCCGCGTTCCCGGTTCGCCTCGATGGTGTCGACGACGCTCTCGGGGAGGGCATCGCCCGCGTGGGAGCGCTCGAACGGGAGCGTGGTCGCCTTGCCGAAGCGGTAGTTCTGGAGCCCGGTGAGCGAACTCGCGGCGGCCTGGGCGGTCGTCCCGTGGACGACGCGAGTCTCGATACCTCGGTCGTGGGCGCGCAGTCGCAGGTCGGTGTGGGTGGTCGAGATCATCGTGTCGCCGGCCGTGCAGAAGACCACATCGGAGTCGGCGGCGTCGTCGAGTACGTCGTCGGGCGACTGCTCGACGCCGGCGCGGTCGCGGACCTCGATCTCGGTGTCGTGGGCGGCTTCCAGGTCGGCGAGCGTCGCGCCGGCGAGCTTGCTGGTGTAGAACTCGGCGACGACGCGGTCGGCGGCGCGGATGGCGTCGCGGCCCGCGACGGTGACCGAGCGCTCGTCGTAGAGGCCGAGTCCGACGAAGGTGAGCATACGCCGACTCCGTCGCCGAGCGGATTAAGCCCCGCGAAGCGCCCGCGACGCGGTCGGTGGCCCGCGCGGGGAGGAGTCGTGACCGGCGGCGCCCGAAGCGTCAGGCTTACCGCGCGACGGCGACCTATCGGTGCTATGGAGGTCTCCTGCGTTCGGGTGCCCCGCGAGGACGGCGAGGCGACGCGCCGCCGGCTGGCCGACGCCGACCTGGTCGACGAGGACTACGAGATCGCGGTCGCCGACGGCTCGCTCTACGTGCCGGTCACGGACCCGTCGGCCGTCCCCGAGGAGTTCGACGTGGTCGTCCGGGACGCCGACGCGCGGGAGACCCAGACGATGCCGGCGGACCTGCTCTCGTTCGACCCCTCCTACGAGCGACTGGGCGACGTGGTCATCGTCGACGAGGACGACCCCGAGCGCGCGCGGGCGCTGGCCGACGCCATCGTCGAGTCGGCGCTGCCCGTGAAGACGGTCGTCAACCGCGCGTCGAAGGTCAAGGGGACCGAGCGGGTGCGCGACTGGGAGGTCCTGGCCGGCGAGAGCACGGAGGCGGTCCACCGCGAGTACGGCTGCGAGTTCGCTCTCGACCTGGCGACGGTGTACTTCTCGCCGCGGCTGGCGACCGAACGCCACCGCGTCGCCGAGCAGGTCGCGTCCGGCGAGCACGCCTTCGACATGTTCGCGGGCGTCGGCCCCTTCGTCGTCCCCTTCGCGAAACGCGGCGCGACCGCCGTCGGCGTCGACATCAACGAGGACGCTATCGAGTACCTGCGGGAGAACGCCCGCCGCAACGGCGTCGAAGAGCGCGTGACGGCGATCCACGGGGACGTGCGCGAGGTCGCCGCGGAGTACGCGGACTGGGCCGACCGACTCGTGATGAATCTCCCCCACAGCGCCGACGAGTTCCTGGAGACCGCCGTCGCGCTCGCCGGCGACGACTGCGTGGTTCACTACTACGACATCCAGCACGAGGACGACCCCTACGGACCGGGCGAGCGGGCGATCCGCGCGGCGGCCGAACCGGAGTACGACGTGTCCGTCGAGCGGCGCCACACCGTGCGGTCGTACGCGCCCCACGAGCTGAACGTCTGTCTCGACGTGCGACTGACGCGAGCCGAGTGATCGCCTCACAGAGCGCTCCCGATTCGCAATCCTTATTGCGGTTATCGGCGGTACGTTGAAACGGAGCCACCGAACGCGCCGGTGTAGCTCAGACTGGCTAGAGCGAATCCTTCGTAAGGATTAGGTCGAGGGTTCAAATCCCTCCACCGGCTTTCTTCACCGACCGACTCGCGAGCGACGCCTCCGTCCCCGCGACCGGTACCATCAAGCCGGTTCGGTCGGTCGGTTGGTGTATGCGGTCAGAGGACGACATCCGGGAACGGATCGCCGAACTCGAGGACGCGTACGACAGAACGGACCCGCCGACCTCGGAGCTGGAAGACGAGGCGGAGGTCGCGATCCTCCGGGCCATCGAGGAGCTGGAGTGGGTGCTCGAAGAACACGAGGCCGAGTCCGGGTTCACGACCTGAGCGCCGGAACCCCTATTTTCGCCGGCGCCCGCTATCTCCCCGTGCAGTCGACGACTCGCGACGCGATACTCGCCGCGGCGAGCGGCGGTGCGCTGCTCGCGGTTCTCGCCGTCACGGCGTCGCTGTCGCTGCTCGGCCGGCCCGCGGTCGCCGCGGCGGGCGTCTGTGCGGCGCTGGCCGTCGAGGCGCTGTTCGTCGCGGACACGCCCGCCGCGGAGCTATGGGAACGACCCGCCGTACAGGTCGGGAGTGCGACCGCGCTCGTCGGCGGTGCCGGAGTCGCGGTGTGGGCCCTCGGCCCGTGGGTCGTCGCCGCGGCCTGTTGGGGGCTGGCGACGTACTTCGGCCTGCTCGCGCTGCTGCTCGCGGGCGTCTGGAGTCCGGACTCGGAGTGACCGAGACGCGAGGCGGGCCGCCGTCAATGGGTGAGCAGCAACACTTGGTCGTCGGTGCGGACGACGCAGAAGGGACCGCCGGGGCTCCCGAAGGTGTTCTCGCGTTTCTCCGAGACGAAGAGATCGTCGAACGCGTCGCCGCAGGCCGGGCAAGTGAACTCCTCGCGGTTTTCGAGGTGCATCGTCGCCCGGTCCTGACTCAGCAACTTCAGGCCGTGGCGGTACTCGTGTACGTCGAAACTGCCCTCGACGTCGAGCGGTTCCATACACCCAGGATGGGGAGAAGCGGTCTTGAAACTCCCGCTCAGATCTCGGCGCCGACGTAGAGGACGACGACGAGGAACACCCAGACGACGTCGACGAAGTGCCAGTACATCGACGCCGTGCTGACGGAGGTGTGTTTCTCGGCGGAGTACTGCCCCTTGAGGGCACGGAAGAAGACGATGCCCAGCAGGACGGCGCCGAGACTGACGTGGAGGCCGTGGAGGCCGGTCAGGCCGTAGAACGCGGAGCCGAAGGCGCCGCCGGTGAGAGTGAACCCTTCGTGGACGATGAACTCGTAGTACTCGTAGATCTGGCCGCCGATGAACACGACGCCCAGCAGCAGGGTCAACCCGAGTAGCTGGAGGAAGCGGGTGCGGTTGTTCTTCCGCAGCGCGACGTGGGCGAAGTGCAGCGTGAAACTGCTGACGATCAGTATCGACGTGTTGATGACGATGAGACTGCCTAGCAGGTCCGGGAAGCCGTCGGTCGACCACGCGCCGGCGCGGATGAAGAAGTAGTAGACGAACCCGGCGCCGAAGGTGGCGACCTCGGAGACGAGGAACAGTATCATCGCCATCCGGAGGGTGCCGCTGCCGTGTTCGTCCGTGCCGCTCTCCCAGAAGTTGACGACGAACGCGTGGTACAGCCAGCCGTAGAGGCCGGCGAGGAACAGGCCGACGCTGGCGACGCCCGCGGCCGGGCCGTACATCGGATCGACGAGCGGTTCCTGACCACGGCCGAGCACGAACAGCGCGGCGGCGAAGTAGATGCCACCGGCGCCGACGGCGGTGATGAACGGCCACCAGCTGGCCTCGCCGAACCCGCGCGGCCAGTCCTCAACCGCCGGCAGGTGGTGACCACCGTGGTCCCCGTGGTCCTCTGACGTATCGTCCGCGAGACTCATACCCCGGACTTGCGCCAGCAACACTAAAAAGCCTCCCAAACCGTCCGCGCCCCGGCGTCGGCGGCCGACCACTCCCGCGGTTTTCCGAACGTGTTCGCCGGCCGTCGCGGCCGGGCGTCCCTCGGTCGGTCGGGCTTCGATACTTTGACCCTGAGGGGGGTCCAAGCCCCGGCAGATGGACCGACGACGGACTCCGACGGTCGCGGCCGTCCGCGGGATGACGGCGGCCGCAGTCGCGCTCGTGGTCGCCGTCGCCGCGCGACCCGTGCTCGCCCACGGTGGGTCGCTGGGCGGGTCGGCCCGCGAGTCGCTGAGCGTGCCGACGTGGCTGATGCTGGGGACCGGCGGCGCCGTCGTCGGCGCCTCGTTCCTGCTGGCGACGTTCGCGACCGACCGGTCGGCGCTGGACTGGCTGGTCGACTCCCGGCGACGGCTCGCGCTCCCGGCGCCGACCGCGCTTCGGTGGGCCGCGGGCGCTCTCGGCGTGGTCGCACTGGTCGGCATCGTCGTCACCGGGTTCGTCGGGCCGACGGACCCGCTCTCGAACCCGGCGGTCGTGATCGTCTGGGCCGGCTGGTGGGCCGGGTTCGCGATGAGCACGTACCTCGTCGGGAACTCCTGGCCGGCCGTCAACCCCTGGCGGGCGATCGCCGAGGCGCTGCCGGATCTGGGCCGGGAGTACCGCTGGACGCTCGGCGCCTGGCCGAGCGTCGCCGGCCTGCTCGCGCTCGTCTGGATCGAGGTGGTCAGCCCGCTGGCCGACGAGCCGCGGATCCTCGCGGTCACGGTCGTCGCCTACTCCGTCGTGACGCTGGCGGGCGCGGTCGTCTACGGCACCGAGACGTGGTTCCGCGAGGCCGATCCCGTCTCGCGGGTGTTCCGCTACTACGGCGCGGTCGCGCCGGTCGGCCGCGCCGACGACGGGTCGCTCTCCCTGCGGTTCCCGGGCGCGGCGCTGACGAGCGACCGCCTGGACGGCGTCGACGAGGCGGCGTTCGTCGTCGCGATCCTCTGGGTGACCACCTTCGACGGGTTCGTCGCGACGCCGGCCTGGCAGTGGCTCGCCCGCTCGCTGGTGAACCTGGGCTACCCCATCGCGGCGTTGTACCCCGGCGCGATGGTCGTCGGCTTCGCGCTCTTCCTCGGCGTCTACCTGCTGGCGTCGCGACTCGCTCGCCGGACGGCGCCGACCTACGTCGCCAGCGAGACGCTCGCCCGCCGGTTCGCGCCGCCGCTTCTGGCCATCGCCGCCGGCTACCACGTCGCGCACTTCCTCGGCTACTTCCTCTCGCTCCTCCCGGCGCTGGTCGCCGCGGTGACCGCGCCGCTGGCGACGGTGAACCCGGGGCTGATCGTCGTCCCGGGCTGGTTCGGTGGCGTCGCCATCGCCGGCGTGCTCGGCGGGCACCTCCTGGCCATCCTCGCCGCCCACGTCACCGCCTTCGACCTGTTCCCCGGTCGCTTGCAGGCCATCCGCAGCCAGTACCCCTTCATCGCCGTCATGGTCTTCTACACGATGGCGAGCCTCTGGATCGTCACCCGACCGGACGTGCCGCTTCCCTACCTCACATGACCGAGTCACCACCCACCGACCACGCCGGCGCGGGCGACACCGCCGACGAGCCGAGCGCGGGCGACACCGCCGACGGCCCGAGCGCGGACGGCGACGGTCCCGACGACACCGACTACGACGTGCCGCCCGACGCGACACCAGTCGACTGTGAGTACTGCGGGCGACCGTTCGAATCGGACGGCCTGCTCGCGCTCCACCGCTGGCGCGTCCACGAGTCGGCGCTCACCGACGAGCAGCGGTCGGCCTACGAGGAGGCCTACGAGGCCGAGTCCGGGCAGCTCCAGCGGTTCCGCCTGAAGGCGCTGGCGGTGCTGGTGCTGCTGTACTTCGGGCTGTTGATGGTGTACGCGGTCGTCTGAGCGATTCCGGGAGCGGCCGTCGCCGGGTCCGCGGGAACGACGCGCTCGGACGCCCGGAACGTAAGTTTCATGCGCGCGAGGGGGCTGGATACGCGTATGGAACTGCGGGTCATCGAGAAAGAGCCGACGATGATCTCTATCGAGATCGCCGGCGAGAGTCACACGTTCATGAACGTGCTGAAGGGCGCGCTGCTGGAGACCGAGGGGATCACGGCGGCGACCTACGACGTGAACCCCGAGCAGTCCGGGGGCCAGACCGACCCCGTGCTGACGATCAAGACCGACGAGGCGACCGACGCGCTCGACGCGCTGGAGGCCGGCACCGAGCGGGTCATCGAGAAGTCCAACGACTTCACCGACGCCTTCGAAGCCGCCGCGTAACCGCGGGCGACCGCGGTCCTCGTTATCGTCGCGACTCGCCAGTGGCGACCCCACGTTTTTACCGCGCTCCGCCGTTCACGACGACATGACCGAGCGGGACGGGCGCGAGAGCGCCGAGCCGGACCCGGACATCGACGACGTGCTGGAGGACCTGGAGGCCCTGGAGGAGCTGGTCGACCGGCCCGAGGAACGCGAACGGGTCCGCGAGGCGATGCAGACGGCCCGGCGGGCCGACAGGCGGCGAGTCGTCGGGCGCATCCGCGACGCCTTCGACCTGCGGGACGCGGGCGAGGCGGCCGTCGGCGCCTTCCTCTTCGGGATCCCGATGGTCGTCGAGGGCGGCACCAACGAGATCGGGCTGGCCATCGCGGGCTCGCCGGTGGCCGTCGCGCTGACCGGTCTGATCGGGCTGGGTTTCGTCCTCGGGATCCTCCACGCCGCCCGCTTCGAGGCGGTCGAGGCGGACCTGCTCGCGGGCGTCGTCCCGCGGCGACTGATCGGTATCCTCGTCATCTCCGTGGGCATGGCCGTCGGGCTCATGACGCTGTGGCGGCGGGTCGACTGGAGCCAGCCCGAGGTCGCCGCGGCGCAGTGTCTTGTGACCGCGGTCGTGATGGGCGTCGGCGCGTCGCTGGGCGACGTGCTTCCGGAGTAGCGGGCCGGGGAACGGCCGGCCCGAGTCAGTCGTCCCCTTCGGGCTCGGGCACGGCGTAGTCGTCGTAGGCGTCGACCTGATCGGCCTCGCCGCCGATCCCGGTGGTGACGATCATGCGCATCCCCTCGCGGACGCTCATGTCGGTCTCGTGGATCTCCGACTCGGAGACCATCACGAGCCGTCCGGCGGTCGGGTTGGGGCTGTTGGGGAGGAAGACGGAGTGGGCCCGGTCGCCGGTGGCCTCGTCGAAACTGGCCGTCCCCTCGCCGGTGACGAACCCGATCGAGTAGACGTCTTCGCGGGGGTACTCGATCAGGACGGTCCGCTCGAACTGCGACCCGGTGTCGACCAGCGAGGTCGCGACCTGCCGGACGCCGCCGTAGATCGTGCTGACCAGGGGGACGATGTTGATCGTCCGCCCGAGGTTGCCGAACAGGTGTCGCCCGATCGACCACTGGGCGAGCAGGCCGAGGACGGTTATCACCGAGACGATCAGGACGACCGCGAGCGCCTGCGCCACGATTTCGCCGCTGGCGGCCGTCTCGACCAGGCCGAGTTCGGCGACGAGCGGGTCGATGAACTGCAGCGAGAACGAGACCAGAATCCGGAGGATGTAGAGGGTGATCGCCAGCGGCGCGACGAGGATGAGCCCGGCCACGAAACTCTCCTTGAGTCGGCTGGTCAGTGGCATACGCTCCGGTGGGTCGCCCGGATCAAAAAGTTGTGGGAGACGGGAAGGAACCGGCTATCGGCGAGTAAGCGGTCGATACTTCCGCTCGTCGGCCGCGATCGGGGGTTCGAAGGGCGGGGCCGGCTCGGCTGGACGAGCCAGCTCGGTCGATCCGGACGGGGCCGGGTCGACGCGGGAGGGTCCGAACGGCCGGAACGGAGCGTCGGTCGAACCGTTCCGGAGGCCGTTACCGCGCGTGCAAAGGACGCTACCGCGCCGTTCGAGGCCCCTACTGGCCGCTCGCGCGGTGAACGGTCGGGCCGTTCAAGAAGGTCCCGCGGCTTGTCCGACGCAACCGTGACACGAGACCGCTCGGATTCGACGGATATCCCGAACACGGAGGCGACCGACCGCCCGGAGTTCCGGGCGTGGATGGACGCGGCGGCCGACCGCTTCGAGTCGGCCGACGAACGACGCGTCGAAGTGTTCGTCCGCTCGATGCTGCCGCCGCTGGGCGCCAAGTCGAACCAGGAGGCGCTGATCGCGCGACTCGACGAGCTGTCGGCGGAGTCGTCGATCGACGGCGTCTCCGTGACGGTCACCGGAAACCGGCTCTGTCTGTGCGAGACCTGCGCCGGAACCGACGCCGGGCGGTCGCTCCTCGACCGCATCACCGAACTCGACGAGTGGGGCGAGGACCACGACGCCACCGCGAGCCCCTTCTTCGAGACCAGGGAGCTCGACTCCGCGATGGCCGACGAGACCGCGCGTGCGCTCGTCCCGCCGCGGGTGACCGCTACGCTCTACTGCGACGACGCGCTCGCCGGCGTGTTCCCCTGCCGGATCGGGGGGCGCGAATACGCGGTCGCGGACTTCGCGGACGCGCTCGAACACTTCTGCGCGGAGCGCCAGCTCGTCGTCGAGCCGTAGTCGGATTCGGCGCGAGCGACCGTCGAACGTATCGGGCGCCTACCCCGCGTTCGTCCGGGCAAGTCGATACATAACAATGTCACGTTCTCGGTTACGCGGAAGCATGACAGAGTCGCCTGTCGACCGACCCGACCGGACCGAAACCGACGGAGCAGCGCCGGCCGCCCGGAGGTGGCAGTGATGTGCGGCATCACCGCCGCGGTCGGTGCCGACGACGCGGTGTCGACGCTGCTGACCGGACTCCAGAACCTCGAGTACCGGGGTTACGACTCGGCGGGCGTCGCCGTGGCGAACGGCAGTGGCGTCGAGGTCGTCAAGCGCGAGGGGAAGGTCGACGAACTCGCCGACCTGCTCTCGCGGAGCTCGGTGGGCGGTCGCGTCGGGCTCGGCCACACCCGCTGGAGCACGCACGGCCCGCCGACGAACGCGAACGCCCACCCGCACACGGACTGTTACGGTGACCTGGCGGTCGTCCACAACGGGATCATCGAGAACCACGGGGAGCTGCGCGAGCGCCTCTCCGAGATGGGCCACACCTTCTCCAGCGACACGGACACCGAGGTCGTCCCCCACCTCGTCGAGGCCTACGTCGACGAGGGCGCGGGCGTCGAGACCGCCTTCCGCCGCGCGGTCGACGACCTGTCGGGCAGCTACGCGCTCGCGCTCGTCCACGAGGACGAGGAGGCCGTCTACGCCGCCCGCCAGGGGTCGCCGCTCGTCTTCGGCGTCAGCGACGACTCGTACTACCTCGCGAGCGACGTGCCGGCGTTCCTGGAGTTCACCGACGACGTGGTCTACCTCGAAGACGGCGACGTGGTCCGGGTCACGCCCGACGGCTACGACATCACCGACCTCGCGGGCGCACCGGTCGACCGGAGCGTCGAGACGGTCGACTGGACCTCCGAGGACGTGGAGAAGGGGTCGTTCGACCACTACATGCGCAAGGAGATCGACGAACAGCCGACGGCGATCGCCCAGGCCGTGCGCGGTCGGGCCGACGACGACGAGGTCGCCTTCGAGTCGCTGTCGGCGGGCGCCTTCGCCGACGTGGACCGCGTCCACTTCGTCGCCTGCGGCACGTCCTACCACGCCGCGCTGTACGGGGCGCAACTGCTGCGCGAACGGGGCGTCCCGGCCCGCGCGTACCTCGCCAGCGAGTACGCGGTGACGGCCCCGCCGACGGAGGACGGGACCGTCCTCGTGGGGGTCACCCAGAGCGGGGAGACCGCCGACACGCTCGCGGCGCTCCGCCGGGGCGCCTCCGAGGGGCTGCGGACGCTGGCGGTGACGAACGTCGTCGGGTCGACGGCCGCCCGCGAGTGCGACGACACCGTCCTGATCCGGGCCGGGCCGGAGATCGGCGTCGCCGCGACGAAGACGTTCTCCTCGCAGGTGGCGACGCTCGGCCTGCTCGCCGAGCGGATCGCCCGCGAGGCGGGCGGCGCGGGCTCGGCGACCGAGGGGCTGCCGGCCGCGCTCGACGACGTGCCCGACGCCGTCGAGACGATCCTGGCCGACTCCTCGGCGAGCGCGCTGGCGACCCGCTACGACGACAGCGACGCGTACTTCTTCATCGGTCGCGGGACGGGCCACCCCGTCGCGCTGGAGGGGGCGCTGAAGCTCAAGGAGATCTCCTACGAGCACGCCGAGGGGTTCCCCGCCGGCGAACTCAAACACGGACCGCTGGCGCTCGTGACGCCCTCGACCCCGGTGTTCGCCATCTGCACGGGCCAGCACACCGAGAAGCTCGTCGGGAGCATCGAGGAAGTGAGCGCGCGGGGAGCGCCGGTCGTGGCGGTCGCCCCGCGCTCGGAGAGAGAAGTGGCCGAGGTCGCCGACGACGTGTTGTGGGTGCCAGAAACCCATCCCGAGCTCGTCGGCGTCCTGGCGAACGTCCAGCTCCAGCTGCTGTCCTATCACACCGCGACGTTGCTGGACCGACCCGTCGACAAACCGCGCAACCTGGCCAAGAGCGTCACGGTGGAGTGACCCGTCGCTACTCGTCGCGTCCGTGACCGAATCCGCGAGCTCTCTTCGTCCGACGGCTCACCGCTTGTCCGTCAGGTCACACACCGCGCTCTCGGAGGAGACGATGAAGGCGTCGTCCCGCAACTGCTCCTCGGAGTCCGGCAGGAAAATGACCTGATCCGGGTCGTCGACGACGTTGATCTTCTCCCACGCGATCAGCTCGTAGCCGAGGTTCTCTTCTAAGTCGGGGTCGACGGGCTGGTCGCGCCAGTCCGTCGGGAGGGCCTGCGCTCCCCGCGACTTCGTCTGTCCGTCCGTCCACACGTCGGCGTTCTCGTTGT
Organism: Halosimplex pelagicum; assembly: GCF_013415905.1. Taxonomy (GTDB): domain Archaea; phylum Halobacteriota; class Halobacteria; order Halobacteriales; family Haloarculaceae; genus Halosimplex; species Halosimplex pelagicum. The sequence continues at coordinate 3,089,053 of NZ_CP058909.1, forward strand.
CTTCGGTCATGCTTACTCCGTGGCTCGTCCCGTGCTGGCGGCCGCAGCCCGCCACGACTCGGGGGTCACGTTTCCGGTAATGCCCACCTACTCGTATAACGCTACTGTCCGTATGAAATGACTTGTCCGATAGACGGTTGCGAGGTACTATACGGATACTGATCAGGTACTTGCAGTGGGATCTGGTAGCACTAGACGATCAAACGGCCGGCCGCTCCCGGAATCGAGAGAAGTAGGCGCGTTCGAACCGCGTTAGACGCGACGTAAGAGCCGCTTACCCGGGCGGTAACTCGGGCCGAACTCAGGTGGGTGTCGCCGAGGCGACAGTCGTGAGGTGGTCGTTCGATCGCTTGTCCAGAATCATTGCCAGGAGGAGGAAGCACAGCCCGAACCCGACTGCGGCCAGGGCGGGGCCGGCCGTCCCGCTCAGGAAGGCGAACAGGGCGGCGGCGAGCCCGGTCGCGAACCCACCGGCGCCGAGCAGGTAACACAGGGCGACCGGGTGGGGGCGGTCGAAGACGTACTTGGCGCGGAGGCGCCACAGGAAGTTCCCGAGCAGCATGCCGGAGACCCGGGGGATGTACGTCGAGTAGTCGATGTGGCTCTCCTCGTCGCCGTAGACGGCGGGGGTCGGTACGTCGACGACGCGCATGTCGGCGACGTTGAGCCGGACGAGGAGGTCGTTGCAGTAGCCGTAGAACTCGTACATCTCGTCGAGGTCCGCGGCCTCGATGGCCTCGGCCGAGATGGCGGTGTAGCCGTTCTGGGGGTCGCCGATCTCCCAGTAGCCGCTAGCGATGCGCGTGAGGTAGGTGAGCGTGACGTTCCCGACGTAGCGAAAGCGGGGCATCGAGTCGTAGTGGTCGCCCAGGAGGAGGCGGTTGCCCTTGGCGTAGTCGGCCCGGCCGTCGACGACCGGGTCGATGATGCGCTCGATGATGTCGGGGTCCATCTGGCCGTCGCCGCCCATGACGGTGACGACCTCGACGCCGTCGGCCACCGCGCGCTGGTAGCCGGTCTTGATGGCGCCGCCGACGCCCCTGTTCTCGCTGTGCTGGATCGGGACGACCCGCCGCTGGGTCCCCCCGTCGCCGACGAGCTCCGGCGTCGGCGTGTTCTGTCGCTGTGCGTGCTCGCGGATCTCGTCCCAGGTCCCGTCCGTGGAGGCGTCGTCGACGGGGTAGATGCGGTCGACGAACGCCGGGATCGAGTCGATGACGTCGCCGACGAAGCCCGCTTCGTTGTACGCCGGCACGACGACGCCGATTGTCGTGTCCTGATACATGTGCGTTGTGGTCGCCGGTCGGTCCTAGGCGAAGCGCGGGTTTTGTTATGGTTCTCATACGGCGACGTAGGCCGGTTCCGAACGGCGCGGTCAGCTCGGAACGGTCGCCCGGTCGACCAGCGTCGCCAGTCCCTCCGCGAGGTCGTAGGTCGGCTCGTACCCGAGCCGACTGCGCGCGCGTCCGAGCGCCGCCCGGCTGTGTTTGATGTCCCCTTCGCGGGGCTCCCCGTGGACGATCTCGCTGTCCGAGCCGACCAGCCGAGTGACTCGCTCGGCGACCTCCCGCACGGAGACGCCGGTGCCGCTGCCGACGTTGTAGGCCCGCCCGGTCGCGTCGGTCGTCGCCGCGCGGAGGTTCGCCTGCACCACGTCGTCGACGTGGACGAAATCGCGGGTCTGCGTCCCGTCGCCGTCGACCGGGAGCACGCTGTGGGAGCGCGCTCGGTCGAGGAAGGCACCGACCACGTCGTCGGTGCCGGTCGGGTCGCCCGTCTCCCCCGGGCCGTAGACGTTGAAGTACCGCAACGCGACCGTCTCCATGCCGTAGCGGTCGGCGAACCGCCGCGTGTACTGGTCGGCCGCGAGCTTGTCGATCCCGTAGGGGGTGAGGGGGGTCTTCCGGTCGGACTCGCGGATCGGGAGCGTGTCCGGCTGGCCGTAGACCGCGGCGCTGGAGGCGGTGACGACCCGGGCGTCCTCGCGGCGGGCCGCGTCGAGGACCTTCACCGTCCCCGACGCCGTCCGGCGGTGACCCTCGACCGGCGACCGGATCGAGGCGCGCACGTCGGCCAGCGCCGCCTGGTGGAAGACGACGTCGACGTCCCGCATCGCCGGTTCGAGGTCGGCCGGGTCGCGTACGTCGCCGCGGACCAGCTCCGCGTCGTCGGGGACGTTCCCGGGCTCCCCGGTCGAGCAGTCGTCGAGCACGGTGACCTCGCAGCGGTCGGCCAGCGCGGCCGCGAGGTGGCTCCCGACGAAGCCCGCCCCGCCGGTCACGAGGACGCGCTGTCCGTCGAGACCGCCCGCCGGGTCAGTCGTCACGTCGTGTCACCCCCGCGGGGGCCGTCCGATCGGTCGATACGCCGGGTCGATAGCGGTCGCCGCGGTCCGGGGCCGAGAGGCGCGGCCCGGGACGGTCGCTGACACGCATTGCCCCCATTCGGCACACCGTACTGATAGTTATGTGTCGCCTGAACCGGTCGTAGCGACCGCCTTCGCGAGAATCAGTCGTCGAAACGGCGCCCGGATCGGCACCGACCCGGCGACGGACGCGGGGCCGTACAGACCCCGCGAGGACTCACTGCACCCGCTGGGGACGCCGACGGGCCGCGACCTCCGCCATCGTCTCGACGGGGACCGCATCGCGGCGCTCGTCGACGGCCCGGAGAACCGCCTCGATCCGTTCGACCGCGGCGTCGTCGACCAGGTTGTTCGGGTGCAGCCAGAGGTGGAGGACGCCCTCGCCCTCCGCCGCGGCGTCCAGCCCGCGCTCGACGAGTTCGACGACGGGGTCGCCGACGAAGGGCTTGCTCGCCCGTAGCGCTAGCCCCTCGAAACTGTAGAGGAACAGCGACGCCGGCAGGTTCACGAGGCCGTCGTCGCCCGCCGTCGGCTGGACGAGCGGCGGGCGGCCCTCGCCGACGGCGACGGTCCGCAGTTTCTCGGGGAGCGACCGGCGTTCAACGGGGCGGCGCCCGCGGTAGACCTCGAAGCCGTAGTCGGACAGCAGGTCGACGTGACCCACGTTGTTGCGGGGGAAGACGAACGACCGGCCGTCGATCCCCCACTCGTCCATGAGCGCCCGACTGCGCTCTAACTCGGCGGCCGCCATCGCCCGTGTGGTCCCCGGCGCGCCCAGCTCGACGTGGGCGTACGTGTGACAGCCGATATCGTGGTCGACGGGGGACGCTCGCAGCTCCTCGACGAGTTCGGGGCCCCGCGTCAGGTCGGGCCGCTCGGCCCACTCCCCGCGCTCGCGCGCGAACCACCCGGGGCCGATCGGGTGGTCGGCGTGGCGACCCTCGCAGTCCTCGTGCAGCAGGTGCGCGACGACCGCCCAGGTCGCCGGCACGTCGTACTCCTCGCAGAGCCGCCGGAGTCGCTGCCACCCCTCGCGACCGCTCTTGACCCGGTCGCTCGGCGGCTCGCCGTGATCGACGAACCCCCAGGCCAGCTCCGCGTCCACGGAGAGGACTACCGATCCCACGCGTCTCGATACCTCGTCATGGCGTAGTCCAGTCCGTACGCACGGATTGTTATGGCGCGACTACCCGTCCCTGCCCCCTCGGCCGTCGCGGCGCCGTACGGTCGGGACCGGACGACTCAGGAAATACAGACGATACTGTATTACCATCTACCGTTCTATACGTGCTTATTTATGTATCCTAGACTATTGGAACGGGGTAACTTTCACTCACTGGCAGTATCCCCGTGTATACGAGGGTATAAACGATATCTCGCGATATCGATCTGCGTCTGTCGGACGGACGGTGTGGTCCTCCGCTATTGGCTACGACGGGATCTGAATGCGCAAACACTCCGATAGACAGATATTAGCGGCTCGAGAGGCGAACCGGCGACCGAACGGGCAGAAGTGGCCGATATCCATCGTTTCGAGTTTATAGTTTCGATACTGTCACTCGGATTCGGAGACAGAGATCGGCGGACGGCGAACTGGGAGACCGTGTCGAGCGGAGCGAGGCGGCGGTATCGGGATCGATATCGCGGACGGGCTGTGGCAGGGGCCCTATAACAATACCCGGCTGCAGTCACGTCCGGGCCATGACGGGACTGATCGGACGATCTGCGGGCGGCGGGCGGCTGGACGAGATGGCCGAGGCGATGGTCGGCGAGGACTGGTACGAACTGGAGAGCGCGAGCGAGGGGTCGGCGGCCGTGGGCGTGCTCGAACACGGGACGCGCGACCCGGACGCGAACGTCGTCTGGCGGGGCGACGGCCTCCTGGGCGTCGTCTACGGCGTCGTCTCGAACCGCGACCGGCTGGCGCTGTCGTGGGGCGACCTCTTCCGGGGGGTCGCCGACGACTCGCGGGACACGCTGGCGCGGCTCGACGGCCCGTTCGCGCTGGCTTGCGTCGACACCCGCGCGGGCGCGGTCCACCTGGCGACCGACAAGGCCGGGAGCCGCCCGCTCTACTACGCGGTCGGCGACGACACCGGTGCGGCCGGAGACGACGGGAGCGACGAGGTCGCCTTCGCGTCGGAACTCGGCCCGCTGGCCGCCGAGCGGGCGGACCCGACTCTCGACGCCCGGGCGGTGGGCGACCTGCTGCTGTTCGGCGGCGTCGTCGGCGACCGGACGCTCGTCGAGGGGGTCGGGAGCCTCCCGCCGGCGACGCGGCTGACCGTCGACGACGAGGTGTCGACCGAGCGCTACTGGGAGCCGGCCGCCGAGGGGCTGGCGCCGTCGGGGTACCCCGACCGGTGGCTCGCCGACTACCGGCGCGCGCTCGCGGACGTGGCGACGACGGCGGCCGACCGGACGCTCTGGTTCCCGGGCGACGCCGACAGCCGGATCGCCGCGGCGGTGCTCGCCGACCAGACGCCCCCGGTCCGGACGCTCACGTGCGGGCGCCCGGGGGGCGGCGACAGGGAGGCGGCGGCGCGGGTCGCCGCCGACCTGGGGGCGCCGAACACGCAGGCCCACGGGGACCCGGACCACCACCTCGTCGACGCCGTCGCCGACGCCGTGGCGGCGACCGACGCGATGGTGGCGTGGTCGGCTGTCGAGGCGCTCACGTACGTGACCGACGGCCTCCACGAGGACGCGGACGTGCTCGTCCACGGCGACGCCGCCCTCGACGCGGCGACGTGGGCGGGCGCCATCGGGGCGGACGACTCGGCTGCGAGCGCGCTCTACGAACACGAGCGCGTCCTCCCCGCGGAGTCGGTCCGGGACCTGCTCGCGACCGACGCGGACCCGCTGGAGTCGGTCGAGGAGGTCGTCGCGGCCAGCGTCGACGGACCGGCCGAGCGGACGGCCGCCGACGCGGCCGGGCAGGTGCGGGCCGCCACCGAGCTGCGGAGCCGAGCGGTCCAGCGCCGGCAGGTCGGCACCCGGACGCTCGCGAGCGGGCCGCTCCTGGACACCGCCGCGCGCATGCCCGCCGCCTACCGGACCGGGACGCGCCCCATCTCGGCGCCGGTCGGCGCGGGCACCCCACCGATCCGCCGGGCGATCGCCGACCTGCTCGGCTCCGACCTGGCGACGATTCCGACGGGGCCGGCCGGCGGCGACTCGACCGCGTCGCGGGACGAGGAGTCCGACGGCGAGCGCGGAGCGACGGGCGACGCCTACGTCCGCCGGTACGCGACCGACGACCGCTTCCGACGGTTCGTCGACGACCTCCTCGACGGCGTCGCCGAGCGCGCGCCTCTCGACGACGAGGCCGTGTCGGCCCTGCACGAGCGCCTCGACGAGGGCGAACTGTCGACGTTCGCGCCGGTCGCGGCGCTGACGGGGGTGGAACTCTGGGCGCGTCGGCACGTCGACGACGATACCGCCGCTCGCGGTCGGTCGGCGGTCGAAGTCTGAGAGGAAATCGACTGCAACCGACTGCGGCTCTTCTCTACTGCGTCTGATACAGCGCGATCGCGTCGGCGATCGCCTCGCGGTCGGCCTCCGAGAGACCGGGGTGAACCGGCAGCGAGACGACCTCGTCGGCGGCCCGCTCGGCGACCGGGAAGCGCTCGTCGACGCCCTCGTAGGCCGGTTGCTCGTGGATCGGCGTCGGGTAGTAGACGCCGGTGTCGACCCCGTGGTCGTCGAGGTGAGCGACCAGCCGCTCGCGGTTGGGCGTCCGGACGGTGTACTGATGGAACGCGTGCTCGACGCCCTCGGGGACCGTCGGCGGGTCGACCGGGGCGTCGGCAAGCGCCTCGGTGAGCGCGGCGGCGTTGTCCCGGCGGGCGCGGACGAACCGCGAGAGCCGCTTGAGCTGGACGCGACCGATGGCGGCGGCGATGTTCGTCATCCGGAAGTTGTGACCGAGTTCGACGTGGTCGTACTGCTCGTCGCGGCCGTGGTTGACGAATCGCGCCGCGCGGTCGGCGACGGACTCGTCGTCGGTGACGACCATCCCGCCTTCGCCCGTGGTCATGTTCTTCGTCGGGTAGAACGAGAAGGCCGCGGCGTCGCCCAGCGACCCGACCGGTTCGTCCCGGTAGCGGGCGCCGTGGGCCTGGGCTGCGTCCTCGACGACGGCGGCGTCGTACTCCTCGGCGATCGCGGCGATCTCGTCCATCGGCGCGGGCAGCCCGTAGAGGTGGACCGGGAGGATCGCGTCCACGTCGCCGTTCCGGATCTCGATGACCTCGCGGACGGCCGCGGGGTCGAGGTTGTAGGTATCGGGGTCGATGTCGGCGAAGACGGGCTCGGCGCCGCAGAAGCGAACGGCGTTGGCCGTCGCGACGAACGAGAACGGCGTCGTGACGACGGTGTCGCCCTCGCCGATCCCGCAGGCCCGCAGGGCGGTGTGCAGCGCCGTCGTCCCGTTCGAGGTGGCGACGCCGTGGTCGACGTGGCAGGTGGTGGCGAACTCCCGCTCGAACGCGCGGACCTCCTCGCCGTCGGCTATCATCCCGCTGTCGAGCACTTCCTCGACGCGCTCGCGCTCCTCGCTGCCCAGGGCGGGCTCGGCGATGGGGATCTGGCGGTGGTCTTCGAGGCTCACAGCTCGTTCCCCCCGTCGAGTTCGTCGGGCAGCGGCTCGTGGCGCGCCGGGTTGCCCATCGCGAGCGTCCCGGGCGGCACGTCCTCGGTGACGACCGAGCCCGCGGCGACGAACGACCTCTCGCCGACGGTCACGTCGGGGAGGATCGTCGCGTTCGCGCCCACGGAGACGTTCGATTCGAGGGTGGCGCCGACGAGTTCGCTCGTCTCGCGCACCGGGTACGGGTCGTTCGTGACGACGGCGTGGGGACCGAGGAACACGTCGTCGCCGACGGTCGTCTTCGGCGGGAGGTAGACGCCGGTCTGGCAGCTGACGCGCGACCCGAGGGTCACGTCGCCGTCGAGGACCGCGTGGCTCCCGACGAGTACGTCGTCGCCGACGGTGGTGCCGCCGCGGACCAGCGCGTGGTGGCCGGTCGAGAACCCGTCGCCGATCTCGACGTCGGTGTAGACGATGGTGCCGCCGCGGACTGTCGCGTCGTCGCCGATGCGGGTGTAGGCCTCGCCCGAGCCCCCGGGCTCGCCGACGACCGCCGTCTCGGCGATGTCGCAGCCGTCGCCGGTCCGGACGGTCGAGAGGTCGTGCTCGCTCATGTGACGGTCGACGGTCGGCACGGGTCGACCTTTGTTATGGAGCGCCTTTCGCCGCTGGGTACCGGGTCACTCCGCGGAAAACTGGTCCATCGCGAGTTCGAGGTACGGGACCGCGACGGCCGTCGCCTCGGTCGCCCGGACCGTCCGCCGCTCGCGGTCGTACTCGACGAGCCCGGCGTCGTCGAGCTTCGGGAGGTTCGAGTGGACGAGCCTGGTCGCGACCTGGTCGCGGAAGTCGTCCCTCGAGAGCCCGTCGGGGGTCTCCGCCCCGTCGACGACGTTCTCGACGAGGTCCTCGTAGGGGACCGGCCCCTCGGCCCGGCTCAGGTACGCCAGGGTGTACCTGTTCCCGGGACGGGACAGCAACTCGAACAGGTCGTCGACCGACACCGGCCGCTCGCGGGCGGCGTCGCGGCCCCCCCGTTCGGCGGTCGGCGTGCTCGTCGCGTCCTCGGCGGACGCGTCGCTCTCCCCTCGGGCTCCGTACGGATCCCCGGCTCGTCGCCGGTCGTCGTCACTCGACCGGCTCTCCGGTGGCTGCTCTGACCCCATACCCCCACTTCTCACTCGACTGTTATATATGCTCGCCTCGTTCACGAGCGGCGGGCGGTCCCGGGAGTCCCGGAGCCGCGCCCGTCCCGATCAGCAGTTCTCCGCGCGGTCCGGTCGCGGGAGCAGCCAGGCGAGCCCCGGGCGGCCGTCGAGCGTCCAGACCCAGCCGGCCAGCGCCAGCAGGAGCAGCTCGGCCGTCAGGTAGGCGGCGCCGAGGGGCGTGGCGAGAAATCCGAGGAACTGTTCGGCCAGCGCCAGCACGTACGGGACCGTGTGGTCGGGGCCGTCGCCGGGAGCGGCCCGGAGCGGCCACAGGAGGAACCACAGTTTCGCGTCGCCCCCGAGGACGACCGGGTAGAGAACGTCGCCGGGGAGGTGACTCAGGTAGCCGACGACGAACGCGAGGGCGGGTCGCTCGCGACCGGCCGCGGCGCCGACGACCAGGACCGCGAGGCTCAGCGGGACCGCGGTCAGCAGCGAGTGGGCGAGCGTCGTCCCGCCGGGGAGCACGCCGAGCCACCAGCCCAGCGGCTTGTCCACCAGATCGGGGAACTGCGTCCCCACGGCGACAGCGGCGGCTGTCGTCCCCGTCGGCGGTTCGCGCCAGACGAGCCGGCCGACGACGGCGTAGGCGAGGTAGCCGACGGCGAGGTGTTCCCACGGCCACATGCTACGGTCGCCCGCCGGTCGATCGAGCGCGGTCGTCGGGCGGGCGACGGTCGGGTCCCGTGCGCTCCGTCGACGGGGGGCGGTCGGCGAGGCCATCACGGGGGGTGTGTCCGCCGCGGAGGGACGCTGCGTGCATGCGCGGCTCCGCGCGAGCGAGGCGGATTGTTATGTCGAGATTACGGCCGCGACCGGCGGGTCAGGCCGACCGTTCGGATCGCCGTAATCGCGGTACGGGGAGCGAAATATCTGGAGCGTCGAAACCTCTTTACGTGGTAGCCGACTCGGTGTGAGTACAGCGGAAAGTGGGACACAAGCGGGTCCCGACGACAATATCCGCGTGAGTTCCCGGTCACCGACCGGCAGCAGGACGCACCCGTCCGACACTACATCGCAACAATGAGCACAGATTGGGACGACGTCAGCTTCGTCATCAGTTCGCGGTATCGCGTCGCAGTTCTCAAGCGACTCGCAGACGGCCCCTCGACGCCGTCGCAGATCGCTTCCGACGAGGACGTGGGCATCGCGCACGTCTCGCGGGCGCTCCAGCGCCTCCGGGAACGGTCGCTCGTGGACCTCCTCGTCTCCGACGACCGCAAGAAAGGCCGCGTCTACGGCCTCACGGAACAGGGCCGGGACGTGTGGGACAAGATCGAAGCCGAGAACATGGTGTGAGCGACCCCGCGGCGCCCGCGACCGCTCGCGGGCGCCCGGCGCAGCTGCCGGTCGTCGACGCCCCGCCGCGCTCCGGCTCCCCGTAACGGCCGGGCCCGTCCGACTCCCGAGTACGGTTCCCTTACTCCGTCTCCGTCCGTTCCGACCCCCCGTTTCTCGCGACCGCTCGGACACCGAGCCGCGGCTGGCTTTACAGACATAGGTTTGTAATGGATACCCGGCGAGTAGGGTCACCGTTACCGGGCTCTCCCGTCCGGAATGACCCCCATTCCGACGCCGCACACCGGGTCGTCGCTGGCTCGCGGCCCCCGCGGGAGCGGGCGACCGATCGGTGGCGTCGAGCGCGGGCGCGCCGCGCCGCGTGTCGAGTCCCTGCGGACTGGGAGCGGCCACGCTGCGGCTCGGCTCCGCGGTATCTCCTCGTTCCGACCCGGTGGCTAGCGAGTACCTGCGGGTCGCGTGCCGATCGGCTACCTGACGGTTTCGCGGCGCGAAGCGGCTTTAGGGGCCGGATTACTATCGGTCGATAGGACGGGATCACAGCCGATGACGGAACACATCTCCGACAGCGACCTGGAGCGAATCGCCCAGTTCGTCGACACACCGGCCTACGAGCGCGAACCCGAGCAGCTGCTACCGGAAGACGTCGAAGAGGAGTAGCCGCCGGCACCGTCGACCCGGGTTCCTGTCACTCTCGGTCTGCCGCCGCGTTCTGACGGCTTCGCTCCGTTCGGCCAGCGGCGCCGCCGGGTCGGCGCCGCTCGTCCACACGGGTCGACTTCGCCGCCGACACGCGCCGTCGTCGCCGCTGTCACGCACGCGTGCGCTCGCCCGAGCGGGGCGATCGAGATGCGGCTGGACGGCTGCCGATCGCGACGAACGGCCGGATCGCCTCGGAAGGATCGAGGAGGGCGCTGACGGTTCGAGAGCGCCTCGACGGGGCGGCTCCAGGGACGAGAGGTCAGGAGTGTCGGCGGAGGTCGTCCGGGACCTGACGGCGGTTCATGGTCCACACGACGATGTGTGCGCCGACCGTGAGGAGGAAGCCGGAGAAGATGATGACGCCGAGCGTGACCTCGGTCATGTCCGCGAATATCCACACGTTCAGGTTCGACAGGGCGACCAGGGCGACCCCGAGGAGCGCGAGCGGGAGATACAGGTACTGCCAGGGCACCTCCCGCTCGCCCGGGTTCAGGTACTGGTCGACGTCGTTGGCCGCCTGCGTCAGCTCGACCTCGCCGGTGTCCTGGTCGTACCGGACCAGCCCGGCGTCCTCGAGTTTCGGGACGTGCGTCTGATACAGCGAGACGTAGACGCGCTTGCGCTGCTGTTTCGTCAGATCTTCGACAGTCGTGTCGTTCTCCCAGGCCGCCACGTCCTCGGCGAGCTCCGTCAGTTCGACCGGCGCGTCCTCGGTGCGGAGCAGATAGAGCACGTAGCGTCGTCTGGCGCTACTGAGGATGTCGAAGACGACGTCCTGCGTGAGCGTCTCTTCGTCTGTCGACATCCCCTATCAGCCCTCGCGTCGGTCTGTCGGTGGGCTGTCACTACTGGCAGCCACCCCATTGTCGTATCTCGACACAACCAGGGAGTTTAGTGGGTCTCACTTTGTTACGAACCGGTTACCCCGACCCCGATCGCCCGGGTGCCTCGGATCGCCCGAGACGGGCGCTCTGGCGACCTGTCCGGGGAGACCGCGACCCCCGTGCTGGCCGGGACGGCCCGTATCGACCGGCTACCAGTCAAAGGAAACGCATAACAAAGCCGACTGTCGGCGCTACCCCCGGGTGATTCATGAAGCACGGACGGTCGACACCGGCGGTCACGTCCCCGTTGCGGAACTGCGCCCGGAACGCGTCCAACGGCGCACTCAGACGGGTCGAACGATGGGTCAGGTCAGTCGGCGCGCGCCGCCGGGGCGACGCCGGAGGAGGACGGTCGTGAGCGACCAGGTCCGTACCGGCGTCGTCGGCGTCGGGAACATGGGACGCCACCACGCTCGCGTCTACAGCGAACTCCCCGAGGTCGAACTGGTCGGCGTCGCCGACGCCGACGCCGACCGCGCCGCCGAGGTCGCCGCGGAGTTCGACACGGTCGCCCGCGACCGCGACGAACTCCTCGCCCGGACGGACGCCGTCTCAGTGGTCGTGCCGACGCGGTTCCACGAGGCGGTCGCGCGGGCGGCCATCGACGCCGGGACGGACATCCTCGTCGAGAAACCGTTCGTCGCCGACCCCGAGGTGGGGCGGGACCTCCTCGCGGCCGCCCGCGAGGCGGGCTGTCTCGTCCAGGTCGGCCACATCGAGCGGTACAACCCCGCCGTCCGCGCTCTGGGGGACGTGATGGTCGACGCCGACCCGATCGCATTCGCCGCGCGGCGCCAGGGCCCGCCGGTCGACCGCGACACCGTCGACAGCGTCGTCTTCGACCTCATGATCCACGACATCGACGTCATCTGCTCGCTGACCGACGAGCCCGTCACGGACGTGTCCGCCGTCGGCGCGGCGAGCGGGGGTCACGTCGTCGCCCAGCTCGAGTTCGCGGACGGCCGCGTCGCGTCGCTGACCGCCAGCCGCGTCACCCAGGAGCGGGTCCGCGACCTCGCGGTGACCGCCGAGGACTGCCACGTCGAGGTCGACTACGTGGACCAGTCCGTCGAGATCCACCGCCACTCGCTGCCGGAGTACGTCGCCACCGACGGCGACGTGCGCTACCGCCACGAGAGCGTCATCGAGCGGCCGACCGTCGAGACCGGCGAGCCGCTGAAAAACGAGCTGTCGTCGTTCGCCGAGTCGGTCCGCGAGCGGACCGAGCCGGAGACGACCGGCGAGGACGGCATCCGCGCGGTCGAGCTCGCCGAGCGGATCGAGGCCGCGACCGAGCGCGACGCCGACGTGACGCCCGCGGAGGTGCCCAGCCCGTGAGCAGCCAGCGCTCGGAACCCACGGGGCTCTACGGCGCCGACGCCGACGAACCCGCTCGGCGACGCGCGTTCGCGGGCGGCGCCGTCCCGGTCGCGGTCTACGGGCTCGGGAAGATGGGGCTGCCGCTGGCCGCCGTCTACGCCGAGGCGTCCGGGGCGGTCACCGGCGTCGACATCGACCCCGACGTGGCCGAGGCCGTCGACGCCGGGGAGTGTCCGGTCGAAGGCGAGCCGGGGCTCCCCGAGGCGGTCGAGCGACTGACCGCCGACGGGTCGCTCTCGGCGACGACCGACGCGGTCGGCGCCGCCGCGGCGGCGAGCGTCCACGTCGTCATCGTCCCGACGCTCGTCGCGGACGACGAGCCGGATCTCTCGGCGCTGGAGGCGGCGGTCCGGTCGGTCGGCGAGGGACTCGACGCCGGCGACACCGTGATAATCGAGTCGACGGTCCCGCCGCGGACCTGTCGCGACCGCGTGGCCCCGTGGCTCGAAGCCGAGAGCGGCCTCGAACTCGGCGAGTTCGGGCTGGCCTTTTGCCCCGAACGGACGATGAGCGGCCGAGCCCTGGAGGACATCCGGGGCGCTCACCCGAAGGTGGTCGGCGGCGCCGACGACGAGAGCGCTCGGGTCGCGGAGCTGATCTACGGGGAGATCACCGACGCGGAGATCTACACGGTGAGCGACCCCGCGACCGCCGAGTGCGTGAAGGTGTTCGAGGGGCTGTACCGCGACGTGAACATCGCGCTGGCCAACGAGCTCGCGACGCTCGCCGGGGAGTTCGGCGTCGACGTGCCCGAGGCGATCGAGGTGGCCAACACCCAGCCGTTCTGCGACATCCACGACCCCGGGCCGGGCGTCGGCGGCCACTGCATCCCCTACTACCCGTACTTCGTCATCTCGGAGGCCGAGAGCGCGACGCCGCTGCTGGAGACGGCGCGCCACGTCAACGAGTACATGCCCGAGTACACGGTCGACCGGGCGACCGAGGCGCTCGCCGACGAGGGTCGGGACCTGTCCGAGGCCACCGCGGCGGTGTTCGGACTCGCCTACCGGCCCGGCGTCGACGAGACGCGCGCCTCGCCCGGCGTCGACGTCGCCGAACTGCTCGCCGACCGCGCCGAGACGGTGTACGCGGTCGACCCCGTCACCACGGACTCGCCGCCGGCGGGCGTCGAGCGCGTCTCGCTGGACGACATCGACGCCCGCGAACTGGACCTGGCGGTGGTCGCCACGGCGCACGACGAGTTCGAGTCGATCCCCTGGGACGCGTTCGACGACGTGGTCGTCCTCGACGGGCGCCGGCAACTCGACGGCCAAGCGGTCCCCCATCCGGTCGCTCGGCTCGGTGACGGGTCGGGGAAGAACTAGCGCGGGTCGGTCTGTCGGACCAGTACGTCGCCGTTGGACTGCACCGTGACCTCGTGGGCGCCGAGCTCGAACACGACGCGGCCGGCGAACTCGTCGCCTTCGCGGTCGGTGAACAGTCGGTCGAGCGCGTCCGGGTCGACGGCGTCGTACAGCGTCGGTTCCATCTCGATCGGTTCGACCGCCTTCGCCTCGGCGATCGCCTCGACCACGGCGATGCTCAGATCCGTCCCCTCGTCCCGGTCGGCCGCCTGGGAGTGGACCACGCGCGGTCCGCCCTCCCGAACCGTCGCGCGGTCGTCCCCGTTCGTCGTTCGTTCCGCCATCGTCACTCCACCCGGTGTGCTCCAGCGATCGTTTCTGACACCATTCTAGTACAACACAGGGATTCGACCCACTCACAAAGAAGCTTCGGGATTGCGACCCGTCGGCCGCGAACGGCCGACCGTCGCGTTCGACCGCGCGACCTCGGCCGTCCCGGTCGGGTTCTCCCCGGCCGACCGGCGGGAGACAACTCGGCTATCGGATACGATCGCGGAGGGGGACGGGCCGGCGGAGGTAAGGTCGGATTGCGGGGGCGCGACCGCCGCGGTCGGCGCCGTCGGGACCGGCGGCGGGGCCCGCGCGCCGATCCGGAGCGCGGATCCGCTTCGGACGGTTCGCCGGCTGAGGCACCTCGAAATCTCTCCCTTACGAGACGAACGAGGCCCATACCGCGGCCGGCTCGTCGGTAACGATGCTCTTACTCGCGAGTTCGAGATACGGGGAAGGGTAACCTCCGCGTTATGCTCCCGTTGCGGATTGTTCAATCAAGAAAGATTAAGTGGCCGTGAGCCATCACGGACAGACGGCGCGATACACTCTGTGGAGGGGTCTCCAGCGCCGGGGGTACGGACACATGAATGCCGACATATCCCACGAACCGACCGCGAATCGAACGCTAACTGTCACGGACACGCTTCGGCGGGCGACTCATGAGTGACCGCTCGCGAGTGCGCCTCGCTCGAAGCGTGACCGGGGACCGGAGACGCGGCTATCGGGAGGTCGAGGCCTGATGTCGTCGACGTCCCAGCGTGCGGGCGACAGCGACATCCTCGCCGAGGAAGCCGACAACCCCGAGCCGGAGGAGGTCGCGGAGACCGAGTCCGTCCCGGCGGAGGAGGCCGACTCGGAGGAGGTGGCCGACCTGCCGCTCGACCACGTCTTCGAGATCCTCAAGAACGAACGGCGCCGCACGGTGCTCCACTACCTGCAGGAACACGGGGGAACTGTCTCACTGGGGGAACTCGCGGAGCACGTCGCCGCCGTCGAGAACGGCACGACCGTCGCGCAGGTGACGTCCAACGAGCGCAAGTGCGTCTACGTCGGACTCTACCAGTGTCACCTGCCGAAGATGGACGACATGGACATCGTCGAGTTCAACCAGAACCGCGGCCGGATCTCGCTCGGTCCGAACGCGGTCCAGCTCTACGAGTATCTCGAGGAGTCCGACGACGTCGACCGACCGTGGCCGCTCTACTACGGGTCGCTCACGGGCGCCGGCGTCCTCGGACTGCTCGCGAGCCAGCTCGGCGCCGCCGCCGTCGGCCTGACGCCGACCGTCGTCGCGACGGTCGTGCTCGTCGGCCTCGTCGGCGTCTCCGCCGCGCAGACGCTCGACGGCCGCGACGACGAGTAGCGTCTCCCTCTCCTCTCCGTTCTTTGACAGTCGGCCAGCGACGGCTATCGGCCCGGCGGCCGACCGCCGAAGCGGTCGAGTCCGAGAAAGAAGGTCGCGTCGCGACTCAGCGGACCGCGCCGAGTTCGACGAACGACGGCTCCGTCGCCGAGATCCAGGTCGCCATCCGCTTGTGTTCGTCGACCC
The DNA here is from genome assembly GCF_013415905.1 of Halosimplex pelagicum. Lineage (GTDB taxonomy): Archaea > Halobacteriota > Halobacteria > Halobacteriales > Haloarculaceae > Halosimplex > Halosimplex pelagicum. The sequence continues at coordinate 3,104,668 of NZ_CP058909.1, forward strand.
CCGCGGGGTAGATAGTACACTCGTCCGGGGCGTCGTCGTAGCGCTCGACGACCGCTCGCAGCTCCCACGTCGGCGCCTCGCGCTCGCCCCCGGTCTGCCGCGTCGTGTCCGTCGACATACCTCACCGGAGGCGCCGTCGACTCATTGTAATTGGTCGTCTACAGCGCGATAAATTCGCGTATAGGGAAGTTAAAACGGCGGAACTGGGGAAAACTGTCGCAACTGTCCCGTTCGATGACGGCTCCGCCCTCGGGCGGTCGCTGTCCCCAGCGGTCGTCCCGGCAGTCACGTCCGCAGCGGTCACCGCCCGCACCGGTAGACCTCCCGCCCGGCGACGACGGCGCGAGTCACGGTCGGCACCGGGTCGGGGTCGACGGCGACCAGGTCGGCGCGCGCGCCCGGCGCGAGCTTTCCCCGATCGTCGAGGCCCGCGACGCGAGCGGGTTCGCTCGTGACGCGAGCCGCGCGGCGGGCGAGGGGCTCGCCGGTGTCGACGAACACCGATGCCAACAGCGCCTGGGGCCGATAGTCCGAGCAGAGCAGGTCGACGACGCCGGCGTCGATCGCCTCGCGCGCGTCGAGGTTGCCCCAGAGGCTCCCGCCGCGGACGAGATTCGGCGCGCCCATCGCGGTCGCGGCGCCGCGCTCGTTCGCCCGGCGGGCGGCGGCGATCGACACCGGGTACTCGCACAGGTCGACGCCGTGGTCCAGCGCGTGCTCGACGGCGGCGGGGTCGGCGTCGTCGTGGGAGGCGACCAGCACGTCCGCCGCCGACAGCTCCTCGGCCAGGTCGGCGACCCGCTCTCTGACGGTCGTCTCCGAGACGGCGCGGCGCTCCGTGCCGGCCCGGGCGGCCTCGTCGGCGGCGGCGCCGCGGCCGTCGGCGTAGCGGCTGGCGAACGCCTCCTCGTCCTCGAACTGGCCGCGACCCGGGGCGTGGGCCATCAGCGACGCGATATCGACGACCGGGCGCTCGACCAGGTCGCCGACGACCGCGACCGAGGCCGGGTCGGTGACCTCACAGCGGGCGTGGACGCGGTGGTCGGCCACCAGGTCCGCCCCCGTCGCGACGGCCTCCAGGAGTTCGGTCGCGCCCTCGATCGACCGGTTCTTCTCCGGGGCGTCCTCGAAGGCGATGGCGTCGAACTTGGTGGTGACGCCGGCAGCCAGCGCCAGCCGGTCGGCCGTCGCCAGCGCGGTCGCCGCGTCGACGCGTTCGCCCGACCGCGGGAAGCGGTAGCGCTCCACCTCGTCGCCGTGGAGGTCGACCAGCCCCGGGAGGACGACCTCGCCGGTGGCGTCGAGGTGTCGCCCGGTCGACCCGCCGTCGCGCTTGCCGCCGGTCGTCGCTCGGTCGTCCCCGTCGGTGCGCTCGGTCGGTTCGACCGCGACGATCCGGTCGCCGTCGACGACGACGCGGCCGCCGTCGAGCGCGGCTTCGGGGGTGACCACGGTCCCGCCCTCGACGACCAGCCGTTCGGTCCGTTCGCTCATCGTCCGTCCGTCAGGGGACCGATACGGATAGTAATGGGTCGACTAAACGGCCGACGCCGTCGCGGTGTCGGCGGGGCGGTCGTCGAACGCGGCCACTGCTGAACGCGACCGCTGTCGTCGGTCGGCCACCAAAGAATGGAACAGGGCATCAGGGCGGCGCCCGCCGTCGTCCGGGACGGGCGTCGGACCGGCGGCGGGCGTCGGTGTGGACGGCGGTGGGTCCTCCCCCGACCCCCCGTGCGAGGGCAGCGGCGGCTCGCACTTGGTTATACTCCGCGTACGGCCCGGTTCGGGCTCGATACCGAGATCGTGGTCCCACGGGCCGCTACGAACGCGCCGGACGGGCGGCGCTCGCTCCGCGCGGGCGGACCGGTCGTCGGGCGTCGGCGGTCGGAAGCCGGTCGCTACCCGTTCGACGCGGTCGGGAGTCCCGTCACTCCGGCGCTCTCGGCGCTTTACGCGGTGCGTACTCCCGTGAACGATTGACTCCGTTTAACCGTCTCACCCCCCTCCCATCGATCGCCGTCGACCCATCGACCGGAACCACCTGACACGCCCGAACCCCTGTGCATCGCCGACGAGACTCCCGTTCCCGTCGGCTTCCCAGCCCACCGGTCGGCCGCTCCTTCGGTGTGGCGTCCCCGCCCGGGACGCTACGCGGGAAGACGGCTGCGTCTACCAGCGGTCCGCGGACGCGGTGCCGGCCCGCCCAGCCCGTGACCCGACGGGGCGGCGCCGCGTCCGGTTCGACCGCGGTTTCTCGTCGACCGACTCCCACGACCACCGACAGGTATACGGCCGCGCCCCGAGAGCCCCGCCCATGGGGTCGGACGACGCGCCAGCGGGCAGACGGAGCAAGGTCGAGCGGCTCGTCGCGGCGTACGGGCTCGAGGAGATGGGCGACAGGCTCGTCGACAGCTGGACGGGCTCGAACGGGTCGCGGACGAGTCTCCGGGACCTGGCCGACGAGTTCAACAGGGCTCTCCTCCGGTCGGCCATGCGCCGCGCCGACCGCAACCCGACCGAACACGCGGTCGCCGACGCCTACGAGACGCTGACCGACGACGACGTGAGCGAGGGGCGCAAGGCCGAGATGCGCAACGACCTCGCCCGCGCCGGCGTCGACGTGGACGCGCTCGCCGACGACTTCGTCTCCCACCAGGCCGTCCACACCTACCTCACGGAGGTCAGGGAGGCCGCGCCGCCGGACTCGCCGTCCGACCCGGTCGACACCGACGTGGAGACGCTCCAGCGGCTCCTCGGGCGGACGACCACCGTCACCGAGGGGACGCTCGACCGACACCGCGACGCCGACCGGATCACCCTCGGGGAGTTCGACGTGTTCCTCGACGCGCGCGTCCTCTGTCACGACTGCGGCGCCGACCGCGACGCCGTCTCGCTGCTCCGCCAGGGCGGCTGCGCGTGCGATCCCGACGACGACGCTCGCTGAGATATGAACGCATTTACGCGCGCCGCTCCCCGGGTCGGGCATGGACGGTGACGCTGAGGCGGACGGCCCCGACAGCGCCGATACCCCTGACGGCGCCGAGCCCGATTCCGCCGATACCTCCGACATCGCCGATGCCGTCGACACCGCCGACACCGGCCCGGACGGGTCGAACGGCGACCGTTCGGGGTCGGCGGCCGACGCCGGGACGGGAACCGCGTCGCTCTCGGTCCGGAACGTCGGCGGCATCGAGGCGACGACGGTCGATCTCGGCCCGGGCGTGACGGTGCTGGCCGGTCGCAACGCGACCAACAGGACGTCGTTCCTGCGGGCGGTCCGGGCGGTGCTCGGCGGCGAGGCGACGCCGCTGCGACGCGGCGCCGACGCGGGCCGCGTCGAGTTGACCGTCGACGGGGAGACCTACACCAGGCGGTTCGAGCGGACCGGCGACGGGGTGGTCGCGACCGGCGACCCGTACCTCGACGACCCGGGACCGGCCGAGACCTACGCCGTGTTGCTCGAGGACAACGACGTTCGACGGGCGGTCAGGGCGGGCGACGACCTCGCCGACGTGGTCATGCGACCGGTCGACACCGACGCCATCGAGGCGGAGATCGAGCGGCTGAGCGCCGAGAAGCGACGGGTCGACGACGAGCTGGCGGACTTGGAGGGCGTCGACGACGAGCGGGCGGACCTGGCCGCCGAGCGGCGCCGTCTCGAGGGCGAGATCGAGGTGCTCGAATCGGACCTCGCCGACCTGGAGGCGGAGATCGAGGCGGCCGACGCCTCGCTGGACGACGGTATCGAGCGCGACGAGCGCCTGGAGGAGCGGCTCGACGAGCTGCGGGACGCCCGGACGGACCTCGAATCGGTGATCGAGGACCTGGACGCCGAGCGGGACACGCTCGCGGCGGTCGAGCGCGAGCGCGACGAGATCGAGAGCGACCTGACGGCCGTGTCGCCCGTCGACGAGGCCGAACTCGACGCGCTGGCCGTCGACATCGAGACGTTGCGCGAACGCAAGCGCCGGCTCGACGGCGACGTGAGCGCCCTCCAGGGGATCGTCCGGTTCAACGAGAGCCAGCTCGAGGAGGGGCTGCTCGGCGAACTCGACGAGATCCGTCGGGACGGTGCGGACCTCGCCGGTGGCGACGAGGGCCTCACCGGCGACGACGCCGGGGGACCCGCGGCGAGCGACGACGGGGGTCACGTGACCGACCGGCTGTCGGGGGCCGAGCGGGTCACCTGCTGGACGTGCGGGTCGACCGTCGACCGCGCGGCGATCGAGGGGACGCTCGACCGGTTGCGCGACCTCAGGGAGCGGACGCTCGGGCGACGGCGCGATCTGACCGCCCGGATCGACAGGCTCGACGCCCGTCGCGAGCGGCTGGAGCGACGGCGCGAGCGGCGGGCGGACCTGCGGGCCGAGCGCGACCGCGTCGAGTCGGAGCTGACGCGCCGCGAGGGGCGCATCGGCGACCTCGAACGGCGGCGGCGGGAACTGAACGAGCGCGTCCAGGAGCTGGAGGAGACGGTCGAGGACCTGCGGACCGAGGACTACGCGGATCTCCTGGATCTCCACCGGCGGGCCAACGAGCGCCAGGTCGACCTCGAACAGCGGCGGTCGGACCTGGCCGCCGTCGAGTCGGAGCTGGCCGCCCTCGACGAGCGCCTCGACGACCGCGACCGGCTCGAAGCGCGCCGCGAGGAGCTTCAGTCCGAGCTCGTCGAGTGCCGGACGCGACTCGACCGGACCGCGGCCGATGCCGTCGCGACGTTCAACGAACACGCCGACGCGCTGGTCGACGCGCTCGACTACGACAATGTCGCCCGCGTGCGCCTGACACGGACCACCGGCACCGACCGCTCGGGCGCCGACGTGGGGCGGTTCGACCTCCGCGTCGTCCGCGAGGGCGACGAGGGCGTCTTCGAGGACTCCCCGGCGAACCTCAGCGAGAGCGAGCGAGAGGTCGTCGGGCTCGTGCTAGCGCTCGCCGGCTACCTCGTCCACGACGTGTACGAGCGGTGCCCGTTCCTCCTGCTGGACTCGCTGGAGGCCATCGACGCCGAGCGGATCGCCGACCTGGTCGACTACTTCGCCGACTACGCGACGTACCTCGTCGTCGCGCTGCTCGAAGCCGACGCGGCGGCCGTCGGGACGGCCCACGACCGCGTCACGGAAATCTAGGCGGCGCTCGCTCCTCGGCGTCCGGCCCGGGGTCGCCGTCGCCCGTAGCATCCTCCGCGTCCATCGCGCGTGCCTCCGCGTCGGACGTGTGTGTCTCTACGTCCGTCGCGCGTCTCTCCACGTCCGTCACGCGTGCCTCCGCGCGTCGGTCGGTTCGGCGCCCTCGGCCAGCTGGACGCGGTCGTTCGTGCTCTCGGCGACGCCCCTGCGGTCGATCGTGACCGTCGTCCGCGACCCGGCCTCGCCGGTCGGGTCGCCCGGTTCGGACCGCTCGGGGTCCAGGAGGACGCTCGCCCGGTCGCCGTCGGTTCGCACGATCGTCCCGACGGCCGTCCCGTCGTCGGCCACGACTCGCTTCCCTCTGTCGGTGCCCTGAAATTTCCGTCTCATGTGTCGTTCCGCCACCCGTGAACGAGGGGGGAGGCGCCTGCCTCTAGCCGAGTTTCGACAATAAACCCGGAGCCCCGTCCCACCGCCGGCGCGCCACCGTTGCGACCGTCCCACCCGACGCCCTCGCCGGTAACACCCACCTACCACGACAGTCGCCGACGTCCGATTCGACGGCGCTCGCTCCGATTTGAACCTGTCCGTTTTCGAATTGTATCGAGAACTGTATCGAAATAGTAAACTATCGTCTTAAGACCGGAAAAGAACGGTACATGTCCCAACAATCGAATCGGCAGAGTATTGGTTCGGTCGGTTCGATAGAGGCCATGTTCTGTGGTTCTGGCCGGAAGAGGTCGTCTGACGGCTCGAATAGGGCGCCTCTTCGAAAACAGTTGCTACAAAATCATATGTTGTAGAATATGAGTATGCATCTGGTAGTTTCCGGGCGATCGGGGTCGTCGGCGAGGCAAGGTCAGGGAGCGCCGGCGAGGACGAACGTGCTCTCGGCGTCGCCGTTCTCGATCCGTCGGCGCTCGTCGGGGTCGATACGGAGGGCGTCGCCGGGCTCCATCGACACGTCCTCGCCGGCGACGGTGACGGTGGCCCCGCCTTCGAGGCAGACGTACACCTCTTCCTGTCCGTCCTCGGCGTGGTCGTGGGGTTTGCCGGTCCAGCCCGGCTCGCACTCCAGCACGGAGACCCCGAGGTTCTCACAGTCCAGTTCGTCGCGGAGGAAGTGGAGCCCGCCACCGACGGCGTCCACGTCCTCGTAGTTGACTTTCGTCGGCATCGACGCTGTGTACGCTCGCCAGCCGCAAGTGCGCTGTGCCGATCGGTTGGTCCTGTCGTCCCCGACGGAGACCGCAGGCGTTGAAAGCCCTCGCCGCGCTCGCGGTCGCTGAGCGGGATATCCGCGCTCTCCGCACAGCCCGCGCGGATAGTGCCCGCTCACACGACTGAACTGTACGCGAGCGCGCCTCGCCCTTTCAGTCCACCAGGGACCGCACGGCACCGCACTGCAACCGCCCCGCACATCGACCGCAGACGGCCTCACACCTCCCCAACCGCTTGCGATGCTCGCAGGCTGCGCTTCTCATCCCTCGCGCGGCTATTTCGAGCGGCCCGCCACGAGGCGGGCACGCTCGACAGCACGCGCCGACCGCACAGCACCGCAACCGCAACAGCAACCGCTACAACGTTCATCTGTACTGAACCACCCTCTCGATCACCCCGAACACCGCCGTACCGTATCGGAACGCCCTCAGCCGAGCACGTCGGTCGTCATCGTCCCGTTGCGGCTCAGCGACTCGAGTTCGACGGTCTCGGAGCCCCGCGGCGTCTCGACGGTCGCGGTGACGGTGACCGAGACGTTCGTCGACTCGCCGTTGCGGACGTGGGTGACCCACCACTCGTCCATCCGGCCGTTGTCGAGGGCCATCTCGAAGGCGATCGAGCGACTCTCGCCGGGCGGGACCCGGTAGCTCTCGGGGACCGTCCGGTCGGCGAGGACCACGTCGTTCAGCGCCACGCGGTAGTCGATGGCGGTCACGTCCACGGGGACCGCCCGCTCGTTCGCCAGCGTCGCGTTCACGAGGACGGGCGCCGTCTCGGGAGTGGCGTCGCCCCACTCGGCGGCCTCCGAGCGGACGACCAGGGCGGGCTCGCCGCCGACGGCGACCGTCTCCGAGTCGCCGCCCATCCCGGCCAGCAGGTCGGTCCGGAACTCGCTGGTGCGGTTGGGGACCGCCACGCCGAACGTCGTGAACCCGAGGTCCGCGCGGACGCTGGGCGTGGTTGTGACCGTCGAGCGCTCGCCGCCGTCGAGATGGCGGGCCCACCAGGCGGGCACCTTCGAGTTGTTCATCTCGGAGACGAACGCGAACGCCGACCGGCCGGCGTCGAGGCCGTCGGTCCGGTGGTGTCCGCGCGCGACGGTGATGCCGTTGATCGCCGTCCGCTGGCTGGCGTCGAGCGCGAGCAACTCGTTGAGTCGCTCGTCGTCGTTGGGGTTGTCGATGGCGGCCCTGGTGCGGATCGCGGTGGTCGCGTCGGTGACGGCGCCCCACTCGCGGTCGGCGGCGACGAGCCGCGGCCGCTCGAACTCGGTGTCGCGTTCGGGCGGGCTGCGGGCGCTCACCGACGCCGCACCGCCGCCGAGCACGTCCGTCTCCAGTTCGAGCGACCGCTCGTACACCCGGATCGGCACCCGCTCGTACTCGCCGTCGCGCTCGACGAGCCCGTGCAGTTCGACCGAGAGGTTGCTCCGCTCGCCGGCCCGGACGTGGGTGGCCCACCAGTCGGCCATCTTCGCCGAGTCGAGCCCCATCCGCACGTCCAGGGTCCCCGTCTCGCCCGGTGCCACGTCGACTCCGGAGCGCTGGCGGCCCTCGGCGAGCGTGACGTTGTTCATCTCGACGACGTAGTCGACGCCGTCCAGCGTCACGGGGTAGTCGTGGACGTTCTCGACCGTCGACGAGACCGATAAGGGGGTCACCGACGCGTTCGCGTCGCCCCACGCCGCGGTCCCGTTCCCGACGACGAGGAACGGGTCGCCGCGGAACCGGACCGTCCGGTCGACGTCGGTCGCGAACCCGCCGAGGAGATCCGTCTCGACCGTCGAGCGCTGGGCCGGCACCCGCCGCGAGAACCCGGGCCCGGAGACGGTCGCGGCGACGCGCAGTTTCGAGGTCTCGCCGTCCTCGACGTGGGCGACCCACCAGTCGGCGATCCGGTCGTTGTCCATCTCCGTCGAGAGCCGGAGCCGACTCGTCCCGGCCGGGAAGCCGACGCCCGAGCGCTCCCCGCGGGCGAGCACCACGTCGTTGAGCCGCGCCACGTAGGACACGTCGACGACGCCCGGGACGCCGACGGGGTTGGGGTTGCTGACGCTCGCGGTCGTCTCGATGGCGGTCGAGTTGGCGGTCACGGTCCCCCACTCGCTCTCGACGCTCCCAACGGTGGGCGCCGCGAGGACACCCGTCCCGACGAGCGCGGTCAGGACGACCGCGACCGCGACGACGACGGCCGCCGTCCCGGCGGCGAACCGACCGACCCGGCGCCTCGAAATCATTGGCAGACCATGCTCCCGGACCGGTAAAAGCGTTTAGTCCCGAGTCTCGAACCCGATATCTGGACGGACCAGACCGGATCTGAGACACTCAAATCTCCCCTGGACACCGCTCAGAACGTCTCGGGGACGCTCGGATCGAACCCCTCGCCCTCGCCGTCACCGCTCCGGTCCTCGTCGAACAGCGTGCCGCCGTAGGGGCGGAAGTCGAAGTCGTAGACGGCGGTCACCGACTCCAGGGCGTCCTCGCGGCGGGCGATCGCGGTCGTGTCGAACTCGGAGCGCTCGACCGCGGCGACGAGTTCCTCGTCGTCGATCCGGCCCTCGGCGTAGGCGGCGGCGACGCCGTCGCGGAACGCATCGGCGTTGCGTCTGAGGCGTCTGGCCTCCTCGAACGACGACCGGATCTCCGGCGTCGGCTCCGCCCGGTTCGTGGGGATGCGCTCCAGTTCGTCGGTCGCCCTGCGGTCGTACTCGGCGGCCCGCCGGAGCACCTCGACGGCCTGCTCGACCGCCGACAGATCCGCCCAGTCCTCGCGAGCGTCGGGCGCGACCATCGCGTCGACCACCTCCGACCAGGTCGTCGAGCGCTCGGGGTCCTCGAAGGCCTCCGCGACGAACGCCCCGACGTGCTCCTCGGGGATCGGAACGCCCATCGCCTCCTCGTCGGCGGCCTCCTCGCCGTCCGCCCGCTCGTCGCGCTCCGCGGCGTCGCCGTCCCCGCGGTCACTCGTCTCGGCCTGTGCGTCCAGCGAGTAGGTTGGCCTGTCCTCGGTCATCGGTCGTCGTCACCTCCGTCGGTCGGTTCGGGCTCCCCGGACGACGCGTCGCCGTGGCCGGGCGGCCGCGGGTCCGAGCCGGGGTGTGAACCCACGGGCCCGGTGGCGCCGCCGACCGGCGCCGGGCCCTCGGGCGTCCCGCTGCCGTCGTCGATCCGACCCGGTGCTGCGTCGGCGCCGCCGGGCGGACGCGGCCGCTGGTCGGCGTGACCGCGACCGCCGCGGTCGCCGCGACCGCCCGACGGTCCCGACTCTCGGGACCCGTCACCGGTCGCGTCCAGTTCTTCGGGGTCGACGCCCTTCGAGCGGGCGAGCGCTCGCTCGGCGGTCTTCCGCACGTCGTCGCTGCGGTCCTCGAGTCCGTGGGTCTCCAGCGCCTCCTCGGCGCGGTCGGTGCCCAGATCGCCCAGCCCCTCGGCGGCCTTCGCCCGGACGAACGACCCCGGGTCCCGGGCTAGCACCGCCGCGAGCAACCGGACGGCGCGCTCGGTCTCGACGGCCCCCGGCAGGTACTGGGCCGCGTACTCCCGGACCGCCGGGCTCGGGTCCGACTTCAGGCGCTCGACCAGCGTCTCGGCGCCGGCGGCCTCCCTCCGCGCCAGCGCGATGAGGGCGTTCCGCCGGACGGCGTCGTGGTCGTCGTCGAGCGCCGCCCGCAGTCGCTCGCTCGCGCCCGGAGCGACCCGCGACAGCGCCACCACCGCCTCGGCGCGGACCCACTCGTCGGGGTCGTCGAGCGCCGCGGCGACAGTCTCCCCGGCTCGGCCCGCGACGCCGAGCGCCTCGACGGCGAACTGGCGGGTGTTCGGGTCGTCGGCCGACCGGACGGTCGCCGCGAGGGCGTCGACCGTCGCGTCTTCGAGGCCGGTCTCGTCGCAGTCGGGGTCGTCACAGCCGGAATCGGCCGCGTCGACGAGCGCGAGCGCGGCGTCGCGCTGTTGGGGCTGGTCGCCGTCGAGCGCCGCGCGCAGGCCCGCTTCGTCCTCGGCCGGGGCGCGCCCGCGGGCGCTCCAGTTGTCGTACTCCTCGGTCATCGGACGACCCTCCAGTAGGTGACCAGCCAGACGAGGACGGCCGAGAGGACGACCCCGCCGACGAAGCCGGGGATCGCGAGCGCTCGCCCCTCGGATCCGCCCGTCTCGTTGCCGCCGCCGACCTGCAGGACGCTCCCGCTCGATGCGCCGCCGGCGTCGGGCACCGAGAGGTTGCCCGTGTCGGGGTCGAGCGTCGAGAACTGCAGCGTGATGGACTTCCGGCCGTTGACCTCGCTTTCGCTGCCGTTCCAGACGGCGAAGGCGACGTGCAGCTGCTGGTCGGTGACCGGCGCGTCGTACTCCCCGGCACCCGTGCGGTTGCGGACGAAGGTGACCCGCCAGCCGTCGTCGGTGCGCTCGCCGGCCGCGTCGACCGGCTGGGCCGGCGCGTGGCTGAGCGAGCCGTACCCCTTCGCGTAGTAGTTCTGAGCGCCGTCCTCGTAGCTCGCCCGCGAGAGCGGGTTGTCGGCCTGCCGGCCGGGCATCGTCACCGAGTCGTTGTGCGGGTAGGCGTACATGTCGCCGGTGCCCGCCGCCCGCTCGGGCCCGTGGCGCCAGCTGGCCCGCCAGTACCAGATGTTCACCGGCGTCCCCGCGGCGCCCATCGTGATCGGCGGCTGGTTCCCGGCCTTCAGCATCACCGCCGCGCCGTCGCTGAAGTTGTTCGGCGCGGCGATGTTCGCGTCCCGGGTCGGGTCCGTCCACGAGAGGCGCACTCCGATGTGGCTGTCGTTGGCGACCGTCCGCACGTCGAGCTCGTCGACGCTCCCGCCGCCGAAGGGCGGCGCCATCTGCTGTTTCGACAGCGACACCGTCCGCGTCGGCGCGTCCTCCCAGGCCGCGGCCGCCGGGTCGGCGGGCACCTGCCGGACCTGCTCGACGGGCTGGGCGCCGCTCGTCACCGCCGCGGCGACCGCGGCCTGGCCCGCCAGCAACAGCGCGACGGTCACGACCGCCAGCGTCGTCGCCGTCGTCGCCGCGCTCCGGTCGACCGGCACCCGCTCGGTGAGCGCCGCGAGCATCCGGTCCGAAGCGCCGTCACTCGCCATCGGCGCCCACCCCCTCGCCGGCCGTGTCGGCGTCGTCGCTCTCGTCGCCGTCGCCGCCACCGCCGCGGGCCGCGTGGTCGCGCTCGACCAGTTCGGCGGCCAGCCGCGCGGCGGCGCGGTAGGCCCGTCGGCCGTCCGACGGGTCGTCGTCGGCCGCGGCCTCGACATCGTGAGCCAGCGCGGGGACGAATCCCGCGAGGTGGGTGTCGACGACCGTCCGCTCGGCGTCGGCCAGCCGGGCGACCGCCTCGTCGTCGCCCCGGTGGAGCGCCGTCGCGCGCTGGGCGGCGACCACCTGCATGAGTTCGAGTTCCGCGGCGACGTGGTCCTGCCGTTCGGCGAACTCCTCGCCGGGCTCGACGCCGAACGTCTCCATCAGCCCGACGACCGCCGCGATCCGGCGCTGGGACTCGCCCACGTCCGACCCGGTCGTGTAGTGCGCTTCGTAGGGGACGACGGGGTACTCGCCGCCGTCGGGGAGGCCGAACAGGTCGTTGTACGCCGCCTCCAGGTCCGAGACCGCGGCGTCGGCGACGGCGTCGAGGAACCGCTCGGCCGACTCGCGCAGTCCCAGCCGCTCGGCCGCCTCCAGCACGCCCTCGCGGGCGTCGTGGGCGGTCAGCGTCGCCCGCGTCTCCACGTCGGGGTAGCAGAAGGCGCCCCCAGCCGCCGCGTACAGCGTCGCCCGCGCCGCGTGGAGTCGCTCGCGGGCCGCGCGGTCTTCGGTCGACGGCCCGTCGACCGCCGCTTCCGAGTCGATGCCGGACCGTGCGGACTCGGGGTCCGCTTCGTCGAGTCGTGTCATGGCTGGTTGGTCCATTGTTCGCCCTCGCGAACCTCAAGTTCCTCCTCGAAGGGCAGGTCCGCGACCTTCTCGCCGTTGCGGTCCCAGCCCCTGACGCGCTCGTCGGTGACCTCGTAGGTCTCGATGAGCTTCGTCGTCGCGCCGAACAGCTGGAGGATGCCGAGGACGTGATGCGAGGGGTTTCGCACGCGCTCCTGAACGATCTCGATGGACTCGCGGTAGGTGTCGCCGGGCCAGTCGTTTCGCTTCTCGTCGGTGTTCGGCGTGAACATCTGGGTGAGGAACTCCGGCGGCACGTGGTACGGCGGCATGTAGAACACCTGCGGCCGGGTGCCGAACTGCGGATACAGCGGTAGGGCCACCTTCTCGTCGGAGTGGACGAGGTAGTTGATCGGCGACCGGCCGCCGGGGGCGTCCCCGCCGGGAGAGGGGGCGTCGGGGCCGCGGTTGATGTTGCCGTGCAGCCGCGTCTTCCCGATACACGAGGAGACACAGCGGGGGACGAACCCCTCCTCGATGCGGGGGTAACAGCCGACGGGTTTCTCCGAGACGCCGGTCTCGGGGTTGTACATCGGCTTGTGGTACGGACAGCCCTTCACGCACCGACGGTAGCCCCGGCAGCGCTCCTGGTCTAACAGGACGATGCCGTCCTCCTCGCGCTTGTAGATGGCCTGGCGCGGGCAGGCCGCGAGACAGGCCGGGTTCTTGCAGTGGTTGCACAGCCTGGGCAGGTAGAACTGCCAGATGTCGTGGTACTCGCCCTCGTCGAGGTCGCTCTCGACGACCTCGCCGGTGGGGTACTCGCCGTGGACCTGGTCGTCGCCCAGCGCGGGGTACTCCCACTCCTCCTTGTCGGCGATGTACCCGCGGACCTGCTCGCCGGACTCGGCGGCCTCGTAGATGGTCTGGCCGGAGTCGAGGTCGTCGAGCAGGCGCATGTCCCAGCCCATCGGGTAGCCACCGTAGGGCTCGGTCTCGACGTTCATCCACCACATGTACTCCTCACCCTTGCCGGAGGTCCAGGTGGACTTGCAGGCAAAGGAGCAGGTGTTGCAGTTGATACAGCGGTTCGTGTTGACGACCATCCCCCAGTGGTAGTCGCGCTCCTCCTCGCGGGGTTCGTAGGGGTAGTCGTGGCTCCGTCCGAGCTGTGGGTTCTCGACCTGTGGCATCAGTCGTCACTCTCCGTCGTGGTCGCGTCGTTCTGCGAACTGTTCTGCAGCGACCCGCTCACGTAGCTCTGGAACGTCTCGTCCTCGCGGGCGTCGCCCGGCTTCCAGTCGGCCTCGGCGTACTTCTCCACGTCCACGAGGTCGTCGCGGTTCGTCCCCGTGGGCGCCCACACGGTCTCCTCGTAACCGTGTTCGAGTTCGGCGCCGTGCCAGACGATCTCCTCGTCGACCGCGTCGGAGACGTTCGGGTCGCCGAAGACCGCCTTGTGGACCAGGTCGTCGGTCTCCTGGAGCGGGTCCAGCCAGATGTTCGTCGTCGTGTTGTACCCCGTGATCCCGTCGGGGTCCTCCTCGTCGTCCGGGAAGTGTTCGGGCCACCAGCCGTGCCAGATCGTCAGCTGGCCCATGTCGCCGGCCGAGCGGGGCCGCTGGCGCTCGCTGACCATCGCCCGCACGACCAGGTCGCCGCGCTTGCCCGAGATCCGCACGTAGTCGCCGGTCTCCACGTCGATGTCGGCGGCGTCCTCGGGGTGGATCTCGACGAACGGCTCGCCCAGCGGCGGCACGTCTTCCGTCTCGCCGTCGCCGGTGGGGAACGAGAAGTCGTCGACCAGCCGCTCGGTCCCCTCGGGGTCGGCGTTGGGACTGCCGAAGTCGCGCGCCGACCAGATGAGGTTCCAGTCGGTCATCCCCCACGAGGAGTGGGTCCGGTACTTCGGGTGGGGCGTGTTGTAGTAGAACTGGTTGCCCTCGTCGTGATACAGGGGGTTCTCCTCGTCCTTGGCGTCCTCCCACTTCTGGTTGACCCCGTAGGGCGTCCCCTCGACGCTCTCGACGTGGTCGAGGTCGTCGCGGCCGAGTTCGAGGAAGCGGTCTTCCTCCTTGTGGAACTCCATCCGGCCGGTCTTCGTGTAGAACGGCTTGTCCTCGTGGACCTGCGAGTAGAAGGGGATCCTGGGGTAGGTCTTGAGATCCAGCCGCTCGGGGCCGTCCCACAGGTCTTCCACGTCGATGTCCCGGGTGGTGATCCCCTTGTCGAAGGTCTCCCTGATGTACTCGACCGGGTCCTTGTCGTCGTCGAGGAACTTGTCGAAGTAGGCGCGGTAGGAGTCGACGTTGCGCTCCTCGGGAGGGATCTTCTCGTCGAGCTTCTCGGCGACCATCGCGACGGCCTCGCCGTCCTGCTTGGTGTCGTAGAGGGGGTCCATCACCCCGTGGTCCATGTGGACGAAGGGGTTCTCCGGGCCGACGGTGATGTCGGGGTACTCGCACTCCAGCCAGGAGGGCACCGGGAGCACGATGTCCGCGTGGCGCGCGGAGTAGGTCATGTGCATGTCCGAGACGACGAAACACTCGTTGCCGGTGTCCGGGTGTTTCACGAAGTTCTCGATGACGTGCTCCTGGTGTTTCGTCTGGTTCAGGAGGTTGCAGTTCATCGTCCACAGCACCGTCGGCTTCGACATCGTGTACGACTCGGCGTTCGTGGGCATCACCGGCTCCGTCGCGTCGCCCTGCGGGACGAGTTCCATGTCCTCGTCGAAGTCGCCGCGGACCTGGTGGGGGTCGAGGGTCTCGCCGCCGAAGAAGGCGAAAGCGTAGCCCGGGTACATCCCGTGGGCGCTGTGGCCGTCGGGGTTGACGTAGTGGGGGTAGCCGTCCAGCAGTTCGATCTTGTACTGGCCGGAGTAGTTGTAGTAGCCCTGTCCCACGTCGCCGATGTTGCCCAGCATCGACTGGACGAAGAAGATCGCCCGCTGGAGCGAGTCGTTGGAGTGGAACCAGTGGTTGATCCCCTCGCCGGTGAACCACTGGCCCTTCTCCGCGGCGGCGAACTCCCGGGCGGTCTTGCGGAGCGCGTCGGCCGGGATGGTCGTGATCTCCTCGACCGTCTCGGGGTCGTAGTTCTCCAGCACGTTGTCGCGCTGGCGGGCGAAATCGGAGCGCACCGCGACGGTCGACCCGTCGGCCAGTTCGACCTCTCGCTCGACGTCGAGCCTGGGCGTCGTCGGCGTCTCCTCGCCCACGTCCTCGCGGGTGACGGCGACGAGGTCGCCGCCCTCGCCGAGGGCGACGAAGTCGCCCCAGTCGTTCTCGTCGTGCTGTTCCTGGGGGTCCTCCGGCGGCGCCTCGTGGTCCGGGAAGACCTCGTGGGCGCGGAGGTACTTGCCGTCGTCCTCCCGGACCAGGAGGGGAAGCGTCGTGTACTGCCGCATGAACTCGGCGTCGTACAGCTCCTCGTCGATGATCACGTTCGCGATGCCCAGCGCGAACGCGGGGTCGCTCCCGGGGCGGACGGGGAGCCAGCGGTCGCACTTCTGGACGGTCGGCGAGTAGTCGGGGTAGACGCCGACCATCTTCCCGCCGCGCTCGCGGGTCTCCTGCAGGAAGTGGTTGTCCGCGAGCTTGTTGTGGATGAGATTCTTGCCCTGGATGATGGTGTAGTCGGCCTGGCGCCAGGCCGAGGCGTCCGAGTCGGAGGTCTGGTAGCCCGTCGTGATTACGTGGCCCGGCGGCAGGTCGGCGTACCAGTCGTACTCCGTCCACTCGCAGCCCCCGAAGACGGAGGCGAGTCGCCGGCCCGAGCCGTGGCGGGTGAACAGCCCGTCGGCCTTGATGGCGTTGAAGATGTGGAACTGCTTGTTGTCCTCCAGACTGGCCATCTTCTCGGCGAGCAGGTCGATCGCCTCCTCCCAGGAGACGCGCTCGAACTCGTCCTCGCCGCGGCCCTCGGGGTTGGGGTCGTCCGGGCTCCACCCCTTCCGGACCATCGGGTACTTGATCCGCGAGGGCTCGAAGGTGCGACGATGGAGGGTGAGCCCCTTCATGCATCCGCGGGGGTTCCAGTGCTGGGTGACGCCGGCGTCCTCGTAGCCCGACGGGCCGACCGAGGGCTCCTCGTTGTGGTAGACTTGTTCGGCCCTGATCGGGACCCCGTTTTTCATGTAGAAGTTCAGCGCGCAGGACTGGGTGCAGTTGGGGTGACAGACCGTCCAGTCGACCTCGTCGTACTCGTAGATGTCGTGGTACACCTGTTCCCAGTCGCGGTTGGGGTACGATTTCAGGGGGTTGTCGACGGACGTGACGGGGTCGACCGCCTGGGTCGCGCCCCAGGCGGTCCCGACCAGCGCGCCGACGCTCCCGGCGCCGGCGGCCGCCAGGAAGTCGCGTCGCGACAGCGTCACGCCCGGTCACCTCCCGCTAGCTGTGTCGCCGCTGTGTGGCGCATGTCCGGCGTCACGAACTCGCCGCTGGTCAACCCGTCAGGGCGTTCCCGCCCCGCTGGAACGCCGGCGAAAATATTCCCGCCTGGTTTCAGCCTCGCCACCCACGACACTGTGGCCGATTATGTGACCGGGGCGAGAGCCGAACATGTTTGTTCGCAGTCACGCTTATGTGGCCGGCACTCCGACGGATTGCCATGTCGACCGAGGGGCTCCGGGTCGAGATGCGCGTCACCGATCCGGGTCACTGCACGCCCGCTCGCGCGGCTCGGACGGCGGGGGCGCGCGTCGACGCCGTCTCGCGAACCGTCGACGACGGGCGGCTCGTCCAGGAGTTCACCCTCCGCGGCGACGCCGAGGAGATCCGCGAGTGCGCGGCGCCGGCCGAGGACCTCGAAGCCGTCTTCGAGTGGGAGGAGGGCGTCCGCTACCGCGAGCGCGGCGTCGACGAGTCGGCCTGCGTCTGCGGCGTCCTCTCCGACTTCGGCTACCCGCTCGACGAGATCTCCGCCACGGACGACGGGCTCAGGCTCTCCTTCTACACTCCCGACGCCGACCGGCTGGAGGAGGTCGTCGAGGTGCTGCGCTCGCGGTTCGGCGGGGTCGCCGTCGTCGGCCTCGAACGCGACTGCGACCTGACCGACCACGACCCCGTGGCCGTCGACCGGGCCGAACTGACCGACCGCCAGCGGGAGGTGCTGGAGACCGCCTTCGAGATGGGCTACTTCGAGACGCCCAAGCGCGCCAACGCCGGCGAGGTCGCCGAGGAGCTCGACGTGGCGCTGTCGACCGCCTGCGAACACCTCGCGACCGCCCAGCGGACCGTCCTCTCGATGGTCCTCGATTCGGAGTGACGGCATAAGTCAGCCGAACCGGTTCGCCCGGGGTTCCCGGACACTGAGAGCGCCGAACGGGGTTCTTTTGGGGAGCGTACTACCCGCCGAACATGGGAGTCGAATCGACAGGTGGCATCCAGGTCAGGCTAGCGGTCGAGGCGGCCGAGGCCTGCCCGGTGGCGGCGTCGACCGGCGGTGACACGATCGCCCGGTCGGCCACGTGGAGCACGGCCGGGGAGGGCGAGGTCGTCGAGGAGTTCGACCTCGTGGGCGAGGCCGACGAGGCGGACCTCCCGGAGGACGCCTCGGTCGTCTTCGAGACCGACCGCTCGGAACGGGTGCGGTTCACCCGCGAGGGCGGCGACTGCATCTGCGAGGCCGTCGAGCGGCTGGGCGCGCCCGTCACGGACGTGAGCGCCTCGCGGGGCACGCTCCGGCTGAGCTTCCACGCGACGGACGTGGAGACCGTCCGGTCCGCCGTCGACGACCTCGACGCCGCCTACGGCTCGGTCCGAATCGACCGGCTGGCCCGCACCGGCGACGGCGAGGCCGACGACATGGTCCTCGTCGACCGGGGGCGGCTCACCGACCGCCAGCAGGAGGTGCTGGAGACGGCGATGGAGATGGGCTACTTCGAGCGGCCCCGCTCGGCCAACGCGACCGAGGTCGCCGAACGGCTGGACATCTCCCCCTCCACGTTCGCCGAACACCTCGCGTCGGCCCAGTCGAAGGTGCTCGACTCGCTGCTGGAGGGGTCGGCGTGACCGACCGCTCACAGTCGTGCGGGGCCCTCTCACGATACCGCCGCTGTCGGGCGGTTTCAGGCCGGGGTACAAGTACGGCCAAAATATTCGGGGTACACCGCTATCCGCGACGGCGGTACATATCCGGTGTGATGTCTCGTCTGCCGACCGACCGACCGAGGCCGGGGCGTCCGGGGGGTTCGGGCGCCCGCGGCGCGGCGACGCGGGGCACCGACCGACGGGAGGGGACGGGCGACCGATGAGGCGCAACGGCTACCTGATCGTCCTGCTGGTCGTGATGACCCTGTTGCCGATGTGGTACGTCGGGCTGCACGGCGAGCCGCCGAGCGAGGAGATCGCCATCGACCAGAGCGTCTCGGAGCTGCGGCCGCTCGACGGCTTCCTCGACACGCCGAACAAGCTCTCGCCGAGCCAGGTCGGCGTCATCGTCTGGGTGGCGCTGCTGGCGCTGGTCGCCGTCCTCTCGGCCGCCCACCGCTTCATGAACCGCGCCGTCAGACCGGACGAACCGGCGGCCGCGAACGCCGCGGGCGCCGACGACACGGCCGTGGCCGACGGCGGCCGCGACGCCCGGAGCGACGGGGGCACCGTCGGCTTCCCGTGGCTCTCGACCGAGGACCGCTGGGTCGTCGAGTACCACGACGCGAGCGGGGCCATCGAGGGGCTGGTCGTGATGGGCGGGCTGACCGTCATCGCGATCGTCTTCGCGGCGCTGTTCACCGGCGAGTACCTGACGCTGGCGCGCACGCAGTACTTCGGCGTCTACGCCGCCGGGATGTTCCTCTCGCTGGCCGGCTCGACGGTCGCCTACTACGCGTGGTTCATGCCCCACGTCGAAGTCGCCGAACGGAGGGACCACTGATGGACACGACCACGACGGACGCTCGACCGACCGCACCGACCGACGGACCGACCGCGCGGCGCACGCGCGACGGGGGACACCGATGAGCGACGACTGTGACACCTGCGACGGCTGCTGCGGCGACGAGGAACCGACCCGTCCGAGCATCTACACCGACGCCCGCGCCGAGATGGAGCGCCGGGACTACGCGAAGGTGCTGGCGACCGTCGGCGGACTCACCGCCGTCGGCAGCCTCGCGGCGCCGCTGATGGGGCTGACCCGCGTCTTCGAACGGGGGTACTCCGGCCCGGTCTACTCCGACGGCGTCGCGCTGGTCGACGGCGAGGGCGAGCGCGTCACCGAGGACACGCTCGCGGAGGGCGAACAGCTCACCGTCTTCCCCGAGCCGCGGCCGGGCATCGCCGACGCGCCGACGCTACTGGTCCGCTACCCCGAGGACGCCTACGGCGGCGAGACGAGCATGGAGTCGACCGTCGGCGGCTACGCCGCCTACTCGAAGGTCTGCACGCACGCGGGCTGTATGGTCTCGGACACGGAGGGCGAGACGCTGGTCTGCCCGTGTCACTTCGGGAAGTTCGACCCCACCAGCGGCGCCTCGGTCGTCGGCGGGCCGCCGCCGCGGGCGCTCCCGCAACTGCCGCTCACCCTCTCCTCGGACGGTTACCTCGTCGCCACCGGGGACTTCGAAGGGCCGGTCGGCCCGGGGGGTGAGTGATGGCGACCAGCGACGACGGCGACGGGACCGGCCGGCTCGGCCGCGCCTACGACTGGGTCGACGCCCGCCTCGACCTCGATTCGGACAGGGATATCCTCGGCAAGGCGTTCCCCGCCGAGGACTCCTTCCTGCTCGGTGAGGTCGCCCTGTTCTGCTTCCTCGTGCTCGTGCTGACGGGGATGTTCCTCGGCTTTTTCTTCGAGCCGAGCACCAGCGACGTGACCTACGAGGGGAGCGTCGAGCGCTTCCAGGGCGAGGAGGTGCCCGAGGCGTTCGCGAGCGTCCTGAACATCACCTACGACGTGCCGTTCGGGATGCTCCTGCGCCGGATGCACCACTGGGCCGCCCACCTGTTCATCGCCTCGATGGCGCTGCACATGCTCAGAGTCTTCTTCACCGGCGCCTACCGCAACCCGCGCGAGCCCAACTGGCTCGTCGGGACGGGGCTGGCCGGGCTGTCGATGGGGGCCGCCTACACCGGCTACGCGCTCCCGTTCGACGAGTTCGCCAGCACGGCGACCGGCATCGGCTACAACCTCGCCAAGTCGATCCCGCTGGTCGGCGGCGCGCTCTCGAAGCTCGTCTTCGGCGGATCGTTCCCGTCGTCTGCCACCATTCCCAGGTTCTACTTCCTGCACGTCCTCGTGATACCGCTGGCCATCGCGGGGCTGATCGGCGTCCACATGCTGATCCTGATGCGGCAGAAGCACACCGAGGCCGAGCGCGAGGACGACGTGCCCGGACCGGCGCCGCCGGCCGAAGGTCCGGCGGCGAGCGGCGGGACGGCGGCGGCCGACGGCGGGGACGGCGTTGCGACCGGCGGCGCCGGTGGCGGGACCGCCGCCGGGAGCGACGCCGCCACCGACGGCGGCGTCGCCGGGGCCGTTCGCACGAAGGTGGCCGGCGCCGTCGACCGCGACGACGACAGCGTCATCGTCGGCCTGCCCGCCTTCCCGAACCAGGCGGCGGTGAGCGCGGTCGTCTTCTTCCTCACGCTGGCGACGCTGTCGCTGCTGGCCGGGTTCCTCCCGGTCCACAACGTCGCCGAGTACGGCCCCAACGACCCCGCGGGCACGCCCGCGCTCATCATGCCCGACTGGTTCCTGATGTGGGTCTACGGCTTCCTGAAGTTGCTGCCGTCGTGGCTCGCGTTCCACGTCCCCCTCGTCGGCGAGGTCAACGCCGAGTTCGTCGGCGGCATCCTCATGCCGGGGCTCGTCTTCGGCGCCGTCGCCGCGTGGCCGTTCGTCGACTACTACCGCGACCCCGAGCACTTCGCGCTGAACCCGCTCGACCGGCCGAAACAGACCGCCGTCGGCGTCTTCGGCGTCACGTTCATCATGGTCGCCTCCATCGCGGGCATGAACAACATCGCCGCCGACGCGCTCGGTACCAGCACCGGCCCCGTCAACGCCGTCCTCTGGTGGGCGCTGCTGGGCTGGCCGACGCTCTGTGCCGCCATTACCTACGGCCTGCTGCGCGGCAACGACGAGGGCCCCGACGAGCCGGACGGCGACGGTTCGGACGCACCGAGCGACGGATCGGACCCGTCGAGCGACGACACTGCCGACACGGAGGGCGAGCGATGACCGCGGTCACCGTCACCGAGCGCTCCTATCGCTGGATCGACCGACTGAGCAAACTGCTGGGCGTCGCGCTGATAGCCGTCGGCCTCGACACCGGCGGCCACACGCCGGCGGGTATCGCGTTCGCCGCCGCCGGCGTCGCCTGCGGACTCGCGACTATCTTCGTCTCCAAACAATGACCGACCACTCGACCGACCGCGACCGAACCGACGACCCGCCGACCGACAGCACCGACAGCGAAGCGACCGACGGCGTCGCCGAGGGAACCGCCGACGGAGCCGCGACGGATGGGGGTTCCGACGTGGACGTGTCCCGCCGCGACTTCCTGAAGGGCGTCGGCGCGGCCGGCGTCGCCGGCGCGGGGGCCTCACAGACCGGGCTCGCGCAGGACTTCCTCCAGATGACCCGGCTCCAGGTCGTCAACGACCCCATCGGCGACTACCCCTACCGGGAGTGGGAGGACCTCTACCGCGAGGAGTGGGACTGGGACTCCAAACACCGGTCGACCCACTCGGTCAACTGCACCGGGTCGTGTTCGTGGAACGTCTACGTCAAGAACGGGCAGGTCTGGCGCGAGGAGCAGGCCGGCGACTACCCCAACTTCGACGAGAGCCTGCCCGACCCGAACCCGCGGGGCTGCCAGAAGGGCGCCTGTTACACCGACTACGTCAACGCCGACCAGCGCATCAAGTACCCGATGCGCCGCACCGGCGAGCGCGGCGAGGGCAAGTGGCAGCGCATCTCCTGGGACGAGGCGCTCACGGAGATCGCCGAGCACGTCGTCGACGAGGTGCAGGCCGGGCGCTACGACGCCATCTCCGGGTTCACGCCGATCCCGGCGATGAGTCCGGTCTCGTTCGCCAGCGGCTCCCGACTCGTCAACCTCCTCGGCGGCGTCAGTCACAGTTTCTACGACTGGTACTCGGACCTGCCGCCGGGCCAGCCGATCACCTGGGGAACCCAGACGGACAACGCCGAGAGCGCCGACTGGTACAACGCCGACTACATCATCGCCTGGGGGTCGAATATCAACGTCACCCGCATCCCGGACGCGAAGTTCTTCCTCGACGCCGCGTACAACGGGACCAAACGCGTCGGCGTCTTCACCGACTACTCCCAGACCGCCATCCACACCGACGAGTGGGTCTCCCCGGAGGGCGGCACCGACACCGCGCTGGCGCTCGGAATGGCCCAGACCATCGTCGACGAGGGGCTGTACGACGAGGAACACCTGAAAGAGCAGACCGACATGCCGCTGCTCGTCCGCGAGGACACCGGGAAGTTCCTCCGCGCGAGCGAGGTCCCCGGCGTCGGCGAGAACGTCGACCGCCCGGAGAAGACGTTCGTGATGGTCGATTCCGACGGGAGCCTGCGGATGGCGCCCGGATCGCTGGGGGACCGCGACGGCCAGAACGACCCCGAGTCGTCGATCGAACTCGACTTCGACCCCCGGCTCTCCGTCGAGCGCGAAGTCGACCTCGCCGACGACGCCGACAGCGTCGCCGTGCGCTCCGTGTGGGACAACCTCCGGGACGAACTCGCCGAGTACACGCCGGAGTTCGTCGCCGAGGAGACGACCGTCGGCGAGGAGACCTACCAGCGGGTCGCCCGGGAGTTCGCCGAGGCCGACAAGGCCAAGATCATCCACGGCAAGGGCGTCAACGACTGGTATCACAACGACCTCGGCAACCGCGCGATCCAGCTCTTGGTCACCCTTACGGGTAACCTCGGCGAGCAGGGTACCGGCCTTGACCACTACGTCGGCCAGGAGAAGATCTGGACGTACGAGGGGTGGCAGACCCTCTCGTTCCCGACCGGCTCGGTCCGCGGCGTCCCGACGACGCTGTGGACCTACTTCCACGCGGGCATCCTCGACAACACCGACGACGACACCGCGGCGAAGATCCGCGAGTCCATCGAGAAGGACTGGATGCCGGTCTACCCCTCCGAGCGCGAGGACGGCTCCCGGCCGGACCCCTCGACGATGTTCGTCTGGCGGGGCAACTACTTCAACCAGGCCAAGGGGAACATCGCCGTCGAGGAGGAGCTGTGGCCCAAGCTCGACCTCGTGGTGGACATCAACTTCCGGATGGACTCGACGGCCCTCTATTCGGACATCGTCCTCCCCGCGGCGAGCCACTACGAGAAGTACGACCTCTCGATGACGGACATGCACAGCTACGTCCACCCGTTCACGCCCGCGGTCGAGCCGCTGGGCGAGGCGAAGACCGACTGGCAGATCTTCCGCGACCTCGCGGAGAAGATCCAGGAGGTCGCCACCGAGCGCGGCGTCGAACCGATAGAGGACCGCTCGTTCGACCGCGAGATCGACCTGCAGTCGGTGTACGACGACTACGTGCGCGACTGGGAGAGCGGCGAGGCGGGCGCGCTCGCCGAGGACCGCGCCGCCTGCGAGTACATCCTCGAACACTCCGAGGAGTCCAACCCCGAGGGGACCGACGAGCAGATCACGCTCGACGACACGATCGACCAGCCCCAGCGGCTGCTCGAAGCGGGTGACCACTGGACCTCCGACATCGAGGACGGGGAGGCGTACACCCCCTGGCAGAACTACGTGCAGGACAAGGAGCCGTGGCCCACCTTCACGGGGCGCCAGCAGTACTACGTCGACCACGACTGGTTCCTCGAACTCGGCGAGGAGCTCCCCACCCACAAGGAAGGGCCCGCGAACACCGGCGGGAGCTACCCGCTGTCGTACAGCACGCCCCACGGCCGGTGGTCGATCCACTCGACGTGGCGCGACAACGAGACGATGCTCGAGCTCCAGCGCGGCGAACCGGTCGTCCACATCAACCCCGAGGACGCCGCCGAGCGGGGCATCGAGGACGGCGACACGGTCGAGGTGTTCAACGACCTGGACAGCGTGGAGGTGCAGGCGAAGATCTACCCCTCCAGCGAACCGGGGACGATCCGCCACTACTTCGCCTGGGAGCGGTTCCAGTACCCCGACCGGAACAACTTCAACTCGCTCGTCCCGATGTACATGAAGCCGACCCAGCTGGTGCAGTACCCTGAGGACACCGGCGAACACCTCTACTTCTTCCCCAACTACTGGGGCCCGACGGGGGTCAACTCGGACGTGCGCGTCGACGTGCGCCCCGCCGACCAGGGGGCCGACGACGCGGAGAGCGAATCGAGCGGCGAGAGCGAGGACACGGCGGCCGACCTGCGGTTGGCCGACGGGGGCGCCCCGCCGGGGGACGGACCGGTCGACGACGGTGGCCCCGCCGCCGACGCGGGAGGTGACGACGCGTGAGCACCGACGACGCCCAGAGCGACGACACGAACATCGACATCGCGGACGGGGTCGACCACCAGGTCGCGATGGTGATGGACCTCAACAAGTGCATCGGCTGCCAGACCTGTACGGTCGCGTGCAAGACCCTCTGGACGGAGGGCGGCGGCCGCGACTACATGTACTGGAACAACGTCGAGACCAAGCCCGGCGAGGGCTACCCGAAGGGGTGGGAGGATTCGGGCGGCGGCTGGCAGTCCGACGAACACGGCGAGCGCCAGCCCGGCGAGATTCCCGAGAAGGAACGCTACGGCGGCGACTGGGAGTTCAACCACTCGGAGATCATGTACGACGGCAGCGACGAGCCGCTGCGCCCGCAGAACGTCGACCCCGAGTGGGGCCCCAACTGGGACGAGGACCAGGGCGCCGGCGAGTACCCCAACAGCTACTACTTCTACCTCCCGCGGATCTGCAACCACTGCACCCACCCCTCCTGCGTCGAGGCCTGCCCCCGCAAGGCGCTGTACAAGCGCGAGGAGGACGGCATCGTCCTCGTCGACCAGGAGCGCTGTCGGGGCTACCGCTACTGCGTCGAGGGCTGTCCCTACAAGAAGGTGTACTACAACGCCGCCAAGAAGAAATCGGAGAAGTGCATCTTCTGCTACCCGCGCATCGAGGGCGAGGGGCCGGACGACGAGGTCCACGCGACCGCCTGCGCCGAGGAGTGCCCGCCCCAGCTGCGGCTGGTGGGCTACCTCGACGACGAGGACGGCCCCATCTACAAGCTCGTCGAGGAGTACGAGGTGGCGCTGCCGCTCCATCCGGAGTTCGAGACGGTGCCGAACGTCTACTACATCCCGCCCTACGCCCCGCCACAGCACTCGGAAGACGGCGAGAGCATCGAGGGCGTCGACCGCATTCCCCGCGACTACCTCGAAGAGCTGTTCGGTGACCGCGTCAACCAGGCTCTCGATACGATCGAGCGCCACCGCGACCGGGTGCGTCGCGGCGAGGACAGCGAACTGATGGAGATGCTCCAGGACAAGAACCCCGCACAGCAGTACCGGCTGGGGGTGTTCGACGATGACTGAGGGCCGCGAGCGGAGCGGCTCGGGCGACTCCTGGCTCGGCGTCGCCGCGCTGGTCGTCCTCGCGGTCGTCGGCGCGGCGCTCGTCCCGACGCTGACGAGCGCGCGGCCGGCCAACGAGGTGCCCGTCGGCGACGTGGGCGCGAACGCGACGGACCCGACCGCCGAGTCGTGGACCGCGGTGCCGAGCGTGGAACTCGCGCTGGCGAGCGCGCCGAGCGGGCTGCCCCAGGCGAGCAACGTCTCGACCACGCACGCGAAGGTCCGCGCTGCGACCAACGACTCGCACGTGTTCGTCCGGGTCTCCTGGCCGGACGCGACGGCCGACCGCAACGCCTCCGACTTGCGGGCGTTCGCCGACGCCGTCGCCGTCCAGCTGCCCGAGAACGAGAGCGCCCGCCCGCCCATCGCGATGGGCGGCACGAGCAACCGGGTGAACGTCTGGTACTGGGCCGGTGGGTCGACCGAGGAGCTGCTCGCCGGCGGTGCCGGGACGACCACGTCGTTCGAGCAGTCGGCCGTCGACGCCGAGGCGGTCCACGAGGACGGCGAGTGGCACGTCGCGTTCACCCGCGAGGCCGAGATGGCGGGCAACCGAACTGACCTCTCGGGCGAGCGGGACGTGGACGTGGCGGTCGCGGTGTGGAACGGCTCCTACGACGAGCGGGCCGGCCGCAAGGCCGTCAGCGAGTGGCAGTACCTCGCGATGGGACCGGGCCCGCAGGGGCCGCCCTACGAGACGATCCTCTGGACGGTCGCCGGGCTCGCGGTCCTGTTCGTGGCCGTCGTGACCATCGAGGGCGTCCGTCGAACGCGGGGTGAGCCGGCGTGAGCGACGCCGAACCGGTCGACGACGCGCCGGACGGGGACCGCCCGACCGGCGGCGAGGACGCCCCCGAGCGCGACCGCCGAGCCGTCGGTGACGAACCGCCGACGGACGCCGACCGCGACGCCGCGGCCCGTGGCGGGCTGTACGCGCTGGCCGCCCGGGCGATGACGGAACCCGACGAACAGCTCCACGAGGCGCTGGCCTCGGGCGCGCTCGACCGGGAGTGTCGGCGGCTGCTCGACCGGACGAGTCTCGACGTCGAGCCGCCGGACCTGACCACCGACGACGACCGCGAGACCGTCTGCGCCCGGTTCAACGACCTGTTCGTGCTCGGCCAGACCACCGTCGAGGACCGCACCGACGGCACCATCGACGCCGAGGGGCCGGACGTGTCGCTGTACGAATCGGGCTACCGGCCGGAGGCGTCGTGGAACGACGTGAACCTCGACCTGGCCCGGGCCTACGACTACTTCGGCGTCGAGGTCGACACCGACCGGCGGGAGAACCACGACCACTACCGGCTGGAACTGGAGTTCGCCGGCTACCTCTGTCGGCGCGAGGCGGCGGTCGACCCCGACGCCGCCCGCGCGCGGCTGGACTTCCTCGACCGCCACCTCGCGGTCCTCTCGGAGGGGGTCGACGACGCGCTCGACGGCGAACCCGGGACCGGATACTACGGGGAACTCGCCGCCTTCTGCCGGCGGCTGGTCGCCGCCGACACCGACGACCTGGCCGACCGGCTGGAAGGGGAGGGCGACCCGTGAGCCGGCCGACCGCGAACGCCGGCGACTCGGCCGCCGGCTCCGGGGACCAAACTGCCTTGTCCGCCGCCCGCGAGCGTCTCGGCGGCGGTCTCCCCGGATCGCCGGCGACGCTTCTCGGTGCCGTCGCGCTCGTCCCGACCGCCGGCGTGCTGAGCCTGCGACTCCTGCGGAACGCGCCCGGCGGCCTCCCGCCGGTCGGCCGCGCGGTGATGCCGGCAGTGTCGGCGCTGGCTGCGGTCGTCCCGGCGCTCGCGGCGCTCGGGCTGGCGGTCGACGCTGACCGCCGCGCCGGGCGAGTGGCGCTCGCGGCCGTGGGCGTTTTCGGGCTCGTCGGCGCCGCCGACGGCGCGGCGTGGCTCCCGGCGGCCGCCGCCGTCCTCGTCGGGACCGGCGCCGCGCTCGTCGTCGAACTCGCCGAGCGAGCGCACGCCCGCGTCGGCGCGGTCGACTCGCTCCGGGCGGCGCTCGCGCCGGTCGCCCGTCCGGGGGCCGTCGCGGCGCTGGGCGCCCTCGCGCTCGCGTGGTCGCTGGCGGCCTCCGCGGGGATCGGAACGACGACGCTCCGGCCGGCGGGAGCCGCCGTCGCCTTCGCGACGCTGGCCGCGCTCCCGCTGGCCCGCCGGCTCGACGGGGCCGTGGACCTCGGGCTGTGGGCGGTCGCCGCGTTCGCGGTGGTCGTCCTCGCGGCGGCCGCACCGTTCGTCGCCGGTGCGGTCGTCCTCGTTGCGTTCGGCGCGGGGACGGTCCCGCTCGCCCTGCTCGCGCTGGGGATCGGGGGGTGTGTCGCGACGGTCGTCGCCGACGCCCGCCGGCGGTCGTTCGGACCGGCTGTCGCCGCGGCGCTGTTGCTGACCGCGGGCGTCCCGGGGACGCTCCCCCGCGCCGTCGCGTTCGCGCTCGGGCTCGTCGTGCTGGTCCGCGAGTGGGCGCCCGCCGGCGCGGAAACCGGGGGTACCTCTGGGGGTGTCGCCGATGCGTGACCCCGAGGAGGCCACCGACGGGCCGACCGACCCGCGGGTCCACCCCGAACAGAGCCCCGGGTTCGACGTCGACCACGCCGGACTGGAGGACATCGAGGTGAGCCGCGAGGACGTGACGATCGGCGAGGCCACCCCCCGGGAACTCGCCGCGGCCGACACGTCGCTCATCGCCAGCGAGAGCGCGACGGAGAAGCTCGAACGGCTGGCGACCGGCGACGCGGTCGAGCGCCAGCGGGCGGCGCTCTCGCTCGCGGAGGAGGACCACGACCCCGCCATCGTCGAGGCACTGATCACCGCCGGAACGGGGGACGACGACGCGGACGTGCGCCAGTTCGCCGTCGAGGCGCTCGCGAAGCTCGGCGGCGAGCGCGCCGGGCCCGCTGCACTGGAGATCGCCGGGGACGACGACCCGTGGGTCCGCGCCGAGGCGGTCGTCGCGCTCGACCGCATCGACCGCGAGGCCTACGCCGACCGTATCGAGGAGGCACTGGACGCCGACCACCACGCGGTCCGGCGCAACGCGCTCGTCTCGGTGTTCAAACGCCGCGGCGAGGACGCGCTGGAACCGCTGCTCGACGCGGTCGACGACGAGAGCGAGCGGGTCCGCGAGTGGGCCGTCCACCTGCTGGCGGGCGTCGACGACGACCGCGCTCGCGAGGTCCTGCGGGCGGTCGCCGACGACGAGTCGGAGCCGCGGATCGTCCGCGGCACGGCCGCCCGCGCCCTGGAGGCCGACCCTGGCCGCTTCCGCCGGCAGTTCACCGGGGCCCTGGACCGCGGCGACACCACGCTCCCCGGAGAGGACCACCTGAATCGCCAGCCCGACCTCTGACCGACGGCCCGAGACACCGCTGTCCACCCCACAATGTCCGAACACACCGACCACGACGGACCGATCGACGACGCCGACGGTACCGAGCGGACGAACACCGACGAGACCACCGACGACCTGCAGGAGGAAGTCGAGGCCGCGCTCCGGCAGGTCCGGGACCCCGACGCGGGCAAGGACGTGTTCGAGGCCGGCCTGGTCTCCGACATCGCCGTCTCCGAGGGGGCGGTCACGGTCGTCGCGGACCTGACCGACTTCCGCCCGCAGGAGGGCGAGCAGGTCACCAGCGCCATGCTCCGGGCGGTCTCGGAGGTGCCCGGCGTCGAACACGCCCACATCGAGCGCGAGACCGGGGCCAGCGCCGACGAGGACCGCTCGACCGGCCTCGCCGACGTGGACCGGGTGATCGCCGTCGCCAGCGCGAAGGGCGGCGTCGGCAAGACGACGGTGGCGACCCATATCGCCTGCGCGATGGCCGGCGCGGACCGCGACGTGGGCCTGTTCGACGCCGACATCCACGGACCGAACGTCCCCGAGGTGCTGGAGGTGTCGGGCCCGGTCTACTCCGACGACGACGGCAACCCGCTCCCCGTCGAGGCCGGCGAGCTGGACGTGATGAGCGTCGGGCTCATGGAGTCGGGCGCGCCGCTGGCCTGGCGGGGCGCGATGGCCCACGACGCCCTCTCGGAGCTGTTCGAGGACACCGCCTGGGGCGACCTCGATACCCTCGTGGTCGACCTCCCGCCGGGGACCGGCGACGTGGTGCTGACCACGCTACAGGAGGTCCACCTCGACGGCGTCGTCTTCGTCACCACCCCCTTCCACGCGGCCGTGACCGACACCGCCCGCTCGCTCGATCTGTTCGAGGAGAACGACGTGCCCGTGCTGGGCGTCGCCGTCAACATGGCCGGGTTCACCTGTCCGAGCTGCGGCGACGAGCACGACCTGTTCGAACACGGCGAGCCGCTGGACGGGCTCGACGCCCCGGTCCTCGCCGAGCTGGAGTTCGATCCGAGCGTTCAGGCGACTCCCCGACCCGGAGAGCTGCCCGAGCAGATGCAACGACTCGGCGAGGACGCCCGCGAGCGGTGCGAGGACGTGTGGGCGGTCGACGCGCCCGACGACGCGGTCGACCTGCGGGGCGTCGACGCCGACGGCCGCCACGACCGCGTCCGCGAGGGGTTCGACGCCACCGAGCGCGGCGAGGCGTTCGTTCTCGTCTCCGACCGGGACCCGGCGCCGGTGCGCTCGTTTATCGCCTCGCTGTCGGCTGAGGCCGACGGCCCCGGCGACCTCGACCCCTTCGAGGTCGAACGGCTGAACCCCGAGACGTGGGTGCTGCGGACGGTCCGGCCGTAGACGGGACGATACGGGTACGTTCTCGCCCGGTCTGATCGCGTCGGCTCCCGCCGGCTACGTTGGCCTATTGTGAATTCATAGCAGCTCTCTTGTGAGCTAGCTGTCTCCCTTCGAGTGAGCAACACGATGTCGGGACGAACCCGGTCAGAGGACGACGCCGTCTCCGAGCCCCGAGCCCCGTCGATCGACCCCGGCCAGCCCGGCCGGTCGGACCCGCCGACGCTGGAACTCGCGCTCGTCAAGTACGCCGACCGGCCCGACCGGTGTACGATCCACCCGCCCGACGCGACGGGGGTCGAGCGCATGTCGACGTGGATCTCCGTCGACCGGGACCTCGTGGTCGACGCCGAGTCGATGCGGTGACCCGCTCGGCCGCGGAGCGACGGCGAGCGGTCGGCGGCGATTTCCGGGCGAGGAGCCGCCGGCGGCGACCGGCGGCTCGCGGTCCCGGACCCCTTTAGGCCCCCGGCGCCGAACCGCCGCCAATGGGACACGAGGGCTTCACGGAGGTGACGCGGCTGGCCGCCGCGCGCGAACAGCTGCTGTCGGTCGTCGGCCCGCCGGCGAGCGCCGAGTCGGTCCCCGTCGCCGACGCCGACGGGCGGACCGTCGCCGACGCGGTCGCCGCGACCCGGGCGGTTCCGGGGTTCGACCGCGCGGCGATGGACGGCTACGCCGTCCGCGCGACCGACACGCACGACGCCGGCGACCGCTCGCCGGTCGCCCTCGACGAGACCGACGGCGACGTTGGGCCCGGTCGCGCGCGCTACGTCCACACGGGCAGTCCGATGCCCGACGGCGCCGACGCCGTCGTCAAAGTGGAGGAGACCGAGTCGCGAGGGGACCGCGTCGAGGTGTTCGCCGCGGTCCCGCCGGGCGAGAACGTCGCGCCCGCCGGCGAGGACGTGGCGGCGGGCGACCGCCTGTTCGAGGCCGGCCGCCGGCTGCGCCCCTCCGATCTGGGACTGCTGAAGGCCGGCGGCCACCGCTCGGTGGCCGTCCGCGAGCGACCGACGGTGAGCGTGATACCGACCGGCGAGGAGCTCGTCGACTTCGACCCCGGCTACGGCGAGACGACCGAGACCAACGGACTGACCGTCTCGCGGCTGGTCGAGCGCTGGGGCGGAGCGGCCGCCTACCGCGATATCGTCGGCGACGACGAGGGCGCGCTACGCGAGGCGGTCGAGCGCGACACCGACCACGATATCGTCGTCACTACCGGCGGCTCCTCGGTGGGCGAACGGGACCTCATCGCGGACGTGGTGGCCGACCTGGGCGAGGTGCTCGGCCACGGCGTCGCGCTCGAACCCGGCCACCCGGTCGGCTACGGCGTCGTCGACGACACGCCGGTGCTGACGCTGCCCGGATATCCGGTCTCCTGTCTCGTGACCGCCGTGCAACTGCTGCGCCCCGCGGTCGCGAAGGCGGGCGGGTTCGACCCGGAGCCGTTCCCCGAGTTCGCGGCGACGCTCGACCGCAAGATCGCGAGCGAGGTCGGCGTGCGCTCGTTCGTCCGCGTGCGCGAGACCGGCGACGGGGGCGTCGAGCCGGTGCGGGGCGGCGCGGGCGTGCTCTCCTCGGTCGCCGCGGCGGACGGCTGGGTCGTCGTCCCCGAGAGCCTCGAAGGCGTCGCCGCCGGCGAGTCGGTCACCGTCCAGCGGTGGGAGTCACACGGGTGACCCTCCGCCGGGACGTCCAGACCGACCGGTGACCGCGCCGCGGCCGGCGGGGTTTCGGCGGGGCGACCCTCGAACTGTAGGGACCGGAGTTTAACGGTTCCCGCCGCTGGTGTAACCGACGACAACCAGCTATCGATAATGTTCCGGACCGACAAACCACTCGACGCCGACCGGATCGAGACGACGACCGACCTCGGGCGGACGGGCGACGTGACGGACATCCTCCTGGACGTGGTCCGGGCCGTCGCGGCGGAGACGGACCGCGGCCCCCTCGAAATGGAACCTGTGTACGACGCTCTCGACCCCGATACGATCGCGCGGCTCGCCGACCGTCGCCGCGGAGCCGACTCGACCGCCGCGGACCCGCCAGTCCGACTCCGATACGGGTCCTGCGACGTGACCGTCGCAGCTGACGGCAGCGTGAGCGCGTCGCTCCGGCGCGACGAAATGACCTGACGCGGACCCGGGGTCGCCGTCCGTCTCGGTGGGCCCGACCCCGGCCTCCGCGCCGGTCAGCGACTCCCGCCGGTCGTCACTCGTCGCCCGATCCGGACAGTAACGCCGAGAAGAGGCGCCGTTCGGCGGCGTGGACGTGTTCGGAGAACGTCGCCGAGGTGATGCCGAGCCCCTCGGCGACCTCCTCACCGGTGGCCTCCCGGGGCCACTCGTAGTACCCCGCGTCGAAGGCCGCTTCGAGGACCTCGCGCTGTCTGTCGGTGAGGTAGACGCGGAGCGCCTCCTCGAAGGCCACGTTCGAGAAGATGGGCGTCACGGAGTCGACCCGGCGCTTCGACGCGAGTTCCGCTTCGGGCGTGTCGTCGAGGAACGAGTCGATGACCGTCGACGCCTCGTACGGCGGCGGGATCTCGGCGGTGATCCGCCCGACGCCGTCCGCGCTCCGGACCTGCCGCGGCAGCGCGCCGTGTTCGGCCAGCGACATGGCGGGGCAGTCGCCGGCGACGGCGAACTCGACGAGGCCCCCGCCGTCCCACTCCCGCAGGACGGTCGCGTCGAGCGTCTCGTACTCCTCGGCCCGCTCGGCGACCCGCTCGACCTCGGTGCCGGTCACGTTGAAAAACTCCGCGTACTCCCCGTCCTGTCGCGGTACCATCTCCGCGAGGTCGAACGTACACGCCTCCGCTTCGGAGGCCCCGACGAACGGATACTTGGCGTCTCGAACCTCGAACTCCACTTCGGAGACCGTCCCGCCGGAGTTCGTCGTCGAGCGAGCGCGTTCCATTCCGTAACTGTACTCCCCTCACCGACAAAGATTCCATACCTAAATAGCTAGGATCACCGGGCGACCGCCGCTACTCCGACCGCTCGTGCGACCAGAACGCGTCGTCGACGGTGACCTCCTTCTTGAACAGCGGCACCTCGTCTTTCAGCCGGTCGATACCGTCCTCGACCGTCTCGAAGGCCTCCCGGCGGTGGCCCGCGAGGACGACCACGAAGACGATGTCCTCGCCGGCCTCCACGACGCCGGTGCGGTGGTGCAGCCGCACCTCCTGCACCCCGTCGCGGGCCTCCAGTTCCGCGCGGATGGTCGCCATCCGCTCCTCGGCGACGCCGTCGTACTTCTCGAACTCCAGATGTTCGGTCGGCTCGTCCTCGGGCCCCTCCTGCGTGCGCACGCGACCGGTGAACGTCGCGACGGCGCCGGCGTAGCGGGCGTCGGGCGAGCGCTTCGCCTCGGCGACGAGCGAGGTCAGCGACTCGTACGGTTCGAGGTCCTCGACCGCCGCGAGGAGCGAGTCGAGGTCGACGGCGTCGGCCTCGGCGGCCGTCGCCACGGGCTCGCCGGCGTGGTCGCGACCGCCCAGCGCGACCGTCGGGAGCGGGCGGTCGCTGTAGCCCTCGACGAGGCAGTAGTCGAAGTCGGCGGCGAGGTCGTCGAGCGTCGAGCGGAGCGAGCGGTCGGCGCCGGTGGCGAACCAGCCGGCGTCGTCGGTGATCCCGTAGGTCGCCGTTGCGCCGGCGGCGCGGTGGCGCGCGGTGTCTTTCCCCTCGGTGTCGACGGTCGGCTCGGTTTTGAGATGCTTGACCGTCGCGACGCGTCCGCGGTCGGCGAGGCGCGCCGCGAGGCGCTCGACCAGCGTCGTCTTGCCCGAGTCCGACGGCCCGACGATCCCCAGGACCTGCATACCCGAACTCGGCGGCCCGGCGGCTTGTAAATTCCGCGTCACCGGTTCGGGGAGCGGCCGGTGGCCGCTTCGCCCGCGACGGCCGAGCGCCGGTGCGGTCGCGGCCGCCGGACGACGACGATGGACAGCCACAAATCCGAGGCGGTCCCAGGGAGAGGCATGAGCGACCCGGACCGGCCGCGCGTCCGCGGTGTCGTCCTCGCCGGCGGTCGGAGCACCCGCTTCGGCGACGCGGACAAGGCCGTCGCGACCTTGGCAGGGCGGCCGCTCGTCGCCCGAGCGGTCGACGCCGTGGCCGAAGCGACCGGGGAACCGCCGCTCCTCTCGGTCGCGACGGACGCGCAGGCCGACCGGTTGGCGGACGCGCTCGGCGACCGCGCCGTCGAGCCGGTCCGGGACGACCCCTCGCTGTCGGGGCCGCTCGCGGGACTGTCCGCCGCCGCCGGGGCGACCGACGCACCGTGGCTGTTCGTCTGCGCCTGCGACATGCCGCTGGTCTCGCCCGCGAGCGTCCGGGCGCTCCGGGCGCGGCTGGCGGCTGTCGACACCGACGAGGTGACGGGCGACCGCGGGGGCGTGGACGCCGTCGTGCCGGTCGTCGACGGCTACGACCAGCCGCTCCACACCCTCTATCGCCGGTCTGCGGTCGTCAACGCGCTCGCGGACCGCTCCCGGGGGGACGCGCTGATGGCGCTGCTCGACGAACTGGTCGTCGAGCGGGTCGCGGCCGACGCGGTCGACGCGCCGCTGGCCGAAGCGACGACGAACGTCAACACGCGCGCGGAGCTGGCGGCGCTTCGGGGCCGAAGCCCGCGCGAGTAGCTGCCCCGTTCGAGGCCCGCGGCCAGTTGCGCCTGCAGGCCGCCGGGCTATCCCGTTCGGCGCCCAAGCGCGGCCGCTATGGTCGACGTAATGGGACACCTGGCGATGGCACTGCTGTGGGCGCTCCCGGCGTGGTTCGTCTGGCACGACCGCGTCAGCGCCGTGTTCGTCGCCATCGCCGTGTTCGTCGCACCGATACCGGACGGGGACAAGTACCTCGCGATGGCGTTCCCGGACTCGTTCCACCATCACGGGCTCACGCACACGATAGTCTTCGCCGTCGCGGCGGCGCTGGTCATCGGCGCCCTCGCCGCCTGGCTGCTCACCGACCGCGTCGACGAGTGGGTCGACGGCGACCGGTTCGACGCCTCGAGCATGTTCGTGTTCGCCACCGGCGCCGTCCTCGTCAGCTGGCTGAGCCACATCTTCGCCGACATGCTGTCGGCGCCGGACATCTCGACGCCCATCGAACCGCTGTGGCCCTTTATCGACGGCTCGTGGGGCCTCGACCTGATCTGGTACAACAACCCGCTGTGGAACGTCGGCTTCCTGGCCGTCAT
Organism: Halosimplex pelagicum; assembly: GCF_013415905.1. Lineage (GTDB taxonomy): Archaea > Halobacteriota > Halobacteria > Halobacteriales > Haloarculaceae > Halosimplex > Halosimplex pelagicum. The sequence continues at coordinate 3,140,384 of NZ_CP058909.1, forward strand.
GCTCGTCGCCCACGGCGTGCTGGCCTACAGCGCGTTCAAGGTCGACCACCCCTACCGGATCCAGCAGGCCTGAGACCGCCGGTGGGCGGTGGCCCGGACGCTCAGTCCGTCTCGCGGCTGTACGGTTTCAGCAGCGCGCTCGGCGCGCCGAGCCGCGAGTCGTCGAAGCGGACGACCGTCACGACTAGCACGACGATGGTGGCGAGATAGGGGTACGTCGACATGATCGTCGGATGCATCAACAGCTCCAGCAGGGGGTTGACGACGCCCGCCAGCGGCGCGCCGGCGTCGAGCGCCAGGTCGATGCCCTGCGACCGCAGCTGGAGCGCGTCGAGCAGGCCGAACAGGTACGCGCCGACCAGCGCCCGCTCGGGGCGCCACTGCGCGAAGATGACCAGCGCGACCGCGATCCAGCCGCGCCCGGCGACCATCCCGGTCGCCCACAGCTGCGAGAACGCCAGCGAGAGGTGCGCGCCCGCCGCGCCGGCGAACGCGCCCCCGAGCAGGACGCAGAGGTAGCGCATCTTGAACACGTCGACGCCCATGGTGTCGGCGGTCTCGGGGTCCTCCCCGACCGAGATGACTTCGAGGCCGAGGTTGGTCCGGAAGAGGAACCACCACACCGTCGGAACCAGCGCGAGCGCGATGAAGTCCGGCGCGGTCGAGCGGAACAGCGCCTCGCCGACGAGGGGGATCTCGACGAGGTACTGGCCGACGAGCGGGAGCGTCATCTGGGGGAATCCGTCGATCGACTCGTTGACCCAGTCGGTGCCGAAGTAGGTGGTCAGGCCGGTCCCCAGCAGCGTCAGCATGACGCCGCTGATGACCTGGCTGGACTTGAGCGTGATACAGAGGAACGCGTGTATCAGCGCGAGCGCCGCGCCCATCGCCATCCCGGCGGCGAACCCGAGCCAGTAGCTGCCGGTGACGACCGTCGTGGCGAAGCCGCCGAGCGCGCCGACGAGCATCATCCCCTCGACGCCGAGGTTGAGCACGCCCCCGCGCTCGCTGATGATCTCGCCCAGGGCGGCGAAGATGAAGACGGTCGACGCCCGGACGGCGGCGTCGAGCAGCCCCGCGGCGAACCCGACCATCAGGCCGCACCTCCGGGCTCGCCGTCGGCCGGCGTCGGCTCGCGCTCGACCCGCAGGTCGACGCTGTAGCGTTTGAAGAACTCCGCGGTGATCAGACAGAGGATGACCAGCGCCTGGATCACGTCGACGAGCGCCGCCGGGACGCCGTAGGACACCTCCAGGCGCGACCCGCCGACGAACAGCACGGCGAAGAAGACCGCCGCCAGCAGGACGCGGACGGCGCCGTTCCGGCCGAGCAGGGCGATCGGGATCGCCGTGAACCCGTAGTCCGGCGAGAACGCCGGCCGGAGCCGCCCCTGGACGCCGGAGATCTCGCTGAAGCCGCCGATCCCGGCGAACGCGCCGCCGACGAGGAAGACGAACAGGTAGACGCGGGCGGTGCTCATCCCGGCCTGGGCGGCCGCCAGCGGGTTCGACCCGACGAAGGTCACCTCGAAGCCCATCCGCGTCCGGGCGACGAGGACCGCGGTCGCCGCGACCGCCAGCAGGCCGACCAGGAAGCCCGCGTGGACCTCCAGAACGGGGATCGTCGGGTACTTCGCCGCGTCGAGCAGCTCCGCGCTCCCCGGGATGTTGCCCAGGCCGCCCTGCATCGGCCCACGGACGAGGTAGCTGGCGATCTGGACGGCGACGAACGTCAGCAGCAGCGTCGTGATGATCTCGTTGACCTCCCACTTCGCCCGCAAGTAGGCGGGGATCCCCGCCCAGAGGCCGCCGGCGACCCCCGCCCCCAGAATGGCGAGGGGGATCAGCGCGACCATCGGCAGGGAGACGTTGACGCCGATCCACGTGCCGACGATCGCGCCCATGTACAGCTGTCCCTCCGCGCCGACGTTCCACAGGCCCGCGCGCAGCGGGAGGTAGACGGCGAGGCCGGCCAGCACGAGCGGGACGGTCCGCGTCGCGGTCTGGCGCAGTCCGAAGGGGTTGGTCAGCGTCTCGACGAACATCGTCCCGTAGGCGGCCACCGGGTTCACCGACAGCGCGACCAGCGCGACCGCCGACAGCGCGAGCGCGCCGACCACGGTGAACACGGGCGTCCCGTAGACCAGCCACGCCGGCACGTCCTCGCGGGCCTCCAGTTCGACCGAGAGGTTCACCGCCGATCACCGCCGGAACCCCCGCTCGCGTCGCCATCTGCGCCGACGCCCCCGCCGTCCGTCATCGCGCGGTCGGCGGCGTCGGCGTCCGCGTCGGCCTCCGACGCCGGCCCACTGCCGTCGGCGTCGACCCCGCCGGTCATCCGCATGCCGACGCGCTCGCGGTCGGCCGCCTCGGGCGTCGTCTCGTGGACGATCTCGCCCTCGTAGATGACCAGCAGGCGATCGGAGAGGTCGAACAGCTCGTCCAAGTCCTCGGAGATGAGGACGGTCCCGGTGCCCTCGGCACGCTGGTCCAGGATCGCCTCGCGGAGGAACTCGATGGCGCCCACGTCGACGCCCCGAGTGGGCTGGTGGGCGACGAGGAGATCCGGGTCCCGGACGAGTTCGCGGCCGAGGATGAGCTTCTGGAGGTTCCCCCCCGAGAGATCGCCGGCGGGCACTTCGCGCACGTCGTGGACGCCGCGCACGTCGAACTCGTCGACGATCTCCTCGGCGTAGCGGGCCAGTTCGTCGTAGTCGAGGAACGGGCCGTCGTCGAAGCGGTCGTCGCGCAGTTCCTTCAGCGCCGCGTTGTGCATCACCGACAGCTCCTCGGCGCAGCCGTACTCGTGGCGGTCCTCGGGGACGAACGAGACGCCGCCGTCGACGAACGCCCGCGCCGGCTCGCCCGTCAGGTCGCGCCCGCCGACCGCGATGGTCCCGGCGGTCGGGTCGCGGACGCCCGCGAGCGCCTCGGCCAGTTCGCGCTGGCCGTTACCGCTCACGCCGGCGATGCCGACGATCTCGCCCGCTCGAACGGAGAGGTCGATGCCGGACAGCGCCTCGATGCCGCGGTCGTCCTCGGCGCGCAGCCCGTTCGCGTCGAGCACGGGATCGCCGGGTTCGACGCGCTCCTTGTCCAGCGAGAACAGCACCTCGCGGCCGACCATCATCCGCGCGAGTTCGGCCTGGTCGACCGATCCCGTCTCGACGGTGCCGACGGTCTCGCCCTCGCGAAGGACCGTCACCCGGTCGGTGATCGCCGTCGCCTCCCCGAGTTTGTGCGTGATGAAGATGATCGAGATGCCGCTGTCGGCCAGCGTCCGCAGCGTCTCGAACAGCCGCTCGGCCTCGTTGGGCGTGAGCACCGCCGTCGGCTCGTCGAGGATCAGGAGATCCACGTCGCGGTACAGCGCCTTGAGGATCTCGACGCGCTGGCGCTCGCCCACGTCGAGTTCGGCGACCGGTGCGCGCACGTCCACGTCGAAGCCGTAGTCGTCGGCCAGCGCCTCGATCTCCGCGGCGGAGGCGTCGAGGCCGATAGTGAACCGCTCGGCGAGGGCGCGGGCGACTCGATTCGTTCGGACGGCGTCGGGGAGCCAGCCGTCCGAATCGCCTTCGGCGTCGGTTCCTCCCGCGTCTGCGCCGCCGGTTCCGCCCCGATCGCGGAACGGGCCGGCGGGTTCGCGCTCGCCGAGGACGACGTTCTCGGCGACGGAGAGTCGCGGGATGAGCTTGAAGTGCTGGTGGACCATGCCGATGCCCCGATCGATCGCGTCCTGGGGCGAGTCCAGATCGAGGGGTTCGCCGCCGAGGTGGACGCTCCCGGCGTCGGCGTCGTAGAGGCCGTAGAGCACTTTCATGAGGGTACTCTTGCCGGCGCCGTTCTCGCCGAGGAGGCCGTGGATCTCGCCGCGGCGGACGGAGAAGTCGACGTCGTCGTTGGCGACGACGCCCGGGAACTCTTTTCGGACGCCCGACATCCGGAGGAACGGGTCCTCGTCCATTACGATACCGGACGGCTTCGAACGTCCTTGAAGATACCGTTCCGCGACGGCCGCCGTGGGAGTGGTTCGCGGGGTAGCGGCTCCCAGGCGGCCGACCCTAGAGGGTCTCGATAGTCCTAATAGAGCTACGCAGTCCGCTATAGGCAACCTTATCAATTCCCACGGGTGCCTATCGGACGAGGAGCGGTCGGCCGGGCCCGGTCGACGGGTCGCGGGCCGGCGGCGACAGTCACGGGACACAACATGGCGACAGACATCACACGACGACGGGCGATCAAGGCACTGGGACTCGCGGGCGCGACCGGACTGGCTGGCTGTTCGTCGGGCGGCGACGGGACGGCCACGAGCGGCGACGGTGGGGGCGGCACGGACGGTAGCGACACCGTCCGCGCCGCGTTCGTCTACAACTCCGAGGTCGGCGACCAGGGCTGGTCGTGGGCCCACGACCAGGGCCGCCAGGCCGTCGCCGAGGAGTACGACTGGCTGGAGACGGCCCACACCGAGGCCGTCGCGCCGGCCGACTCGCGGACCGTCTTCGAGCAGTACGTCCAGGAGGACTACGACATCGTCTTCGGCAACACGTTCGGCTACATGGACACGATGGTGTCGGTCGCCGAGGAGAGCCCCGACACCCTCTTCGAGCACTGCTCGGGCTACCAGACCAGCGAGAACCTCGGCCGGTACTTCGGCCGGATGTACCAGGCGCGCTATCTCGCCGGCATCGCCGCCGGCATGCTGACCGAGGCGAACTCGCTGGGCTACGTCGCGGCGCTGCCCATCGCGGAGGTCGTCCGCGGCATCAACGCCTTCACGCTCGGGGCGCGGTCGGTCAACCCCGAGGCGACGACGAAGGTGCGCTGGACGAACACGTGGTACGACCCGCCCACCGAGCAGGAGGCGGCCAACGCGCTCATCGACCAGGGCGTCGACGTGATGGCCCAGCACCAGGACTCCGCCGCGGCCGTCCAGGCCGCCGCCGACGCGGACATCTGGGCGACCGGCTACGACGCGCCGATGCTCGAACAGGGCGGCGACAACTACGTCACCTCCCCGATCTGGAACTGGGAGGAGTTCTACGGTCCCACCCTCGAAGCCGTCCACGACGGCTCGTGGGAGTCGGACTTCTACTTCGAGGGGCTCGAAAGCGACATCATCGGCCTCTCGGAGTGGGGACCGGAGGTGCCCGACGACGTGAAATCGAGCGTCGACGAGACCCACTCGGCCATCGAGAGCGGCGACGCGGACGTGTGGGCCGACAGCAAGTTCGCCGACGCCGACGACGAGACGCTGTTCCAGGACATGAGCAGCTACGTCGAGGGCGTCGAGGGTTCGGTTCCGGAGTAACGCGGGTCGCCCCGTCCGGGCGGCTCCGCCACGCCGACTTCGGGGCCCGACCGCCGGCCGCCGTGGCCGGCGAATGAGGAGCTTTTTCCCGTCGCTCGGATACCGGCAGGCATGGAACGGCTCCGCGAGTCCCTGCACGAGGCACCTATCATCGACAAGGGCGGCTACGAGTACCTCGTCCACCCCATCAGCAACGGCGTGCCGATGCTCGACCCCGCACTGCTGCGCGAGGTCGTCGTCGGTATCGTCCGCAACGCCGACCTCGACGTGGACAAGATCGTCGCCCCCGAGGCGATGGGCATCCACGTCGCCACCGCCCTGTCGCTGCAGACCGACGTTCCGCTCGTCGTCATCCGCAAGCGCGAGTACGGCCTGCCCGAGGAGGTCTCCCTGGAGAAATCGACGGGCTACTCCTCCTCGGAGATGTACATCAACGACATCGAGGACGGAGACCGAGTCCTGATCGTCGACGACCTGCTGTCGACCGGCGGGACGCTCGCCGCGATCACCGAGGCGCTCGACGACATCGGCGCCGACGTGGCCGACATCGTCGTCGTGCTCAACAAGGTCGGCGAGAGCGCCCTCGACGACACCGACTACGAGGCGACCAGCCTGCTCGACATCACCGTCGAGGACGGCGAGGTCACCGTCCACTGAGCCGCGGCCCGGCGCTTTCTTCGAGCGGTCGGAGCCTGTGACCGCAGGCGCAGTTGCCGATGCAGTAGGTGGTGTCGGCCTCGCCCGCGTCGAGGCCGACCGCGGCCATCGCGGCGAGCAGACTCGCCGACCCGTCGGGTTCGGGGCGGACGCGGGCCGCCGTCGCGCCGTAGGGGGCCGACCCCACCGAGATTCGCTCGACCAGTTCTCGCGAGTCGGCGTCGATCACTGCCACCTCGTCGCTCGTCTGGACCGGGACGTACAACTTCTCGCGAGCGGGGTCCCAGGTGCCCGCGAACGCCGACCCGCCGAGTTCGATGCGGCCGGACACCTCCTGGGCCTCGATGTCGATCACGGACACGTCGTCCGTCCCCGGCGTGAAGACGTAGCCGTAGCGCGAGTCGGGGCCGACCTCGCTGGTGAGCGCGCCCTCCCCGAGCCCGTCGGCGTCCGGGGTCAGCTGCGCCAGGAGTTCCGGGCTCGCGGGATCGCTCGTGTCCCAGAGACTCTCGGTCCCCGTCCGATGCTCGACTATCAGGCGGTCGCCGCTCGGCGCGACCGTCCCCATCCACGGCGCCGAGGCGGCGTCGCCGCTGCTTCCGCCGTCGCCACCCGTCGCGGGCACGTCGACCTGCCGCTCGATCTCGAACGGGTCCAGCCGGAGGACGGTCAACGTGTCGCCGAAGAGATCGGGGACGTAGGCGAACTCCCCGTCGGGGTGGACCGTCACGTCGCAGGGCCCCGGTCCCTCGCGGTCGCCGCGGCCACCCTCGTCCGTCCGGTCGAGTTCGGCGGTCGCCTCGCCGAACGTCTCCGACCCGCGGTCGGCGTCGACCAGGAGGTTCGCGTGGGCGGGCTCGCGGGCACTGACGACCACGCTCGCCCCGTCGGGGGTCAGCTCCTGCCAGTTCGACCCCGACCCCGTCTCGACGCGTGCGACCTCCGAGAGCGACCCCGCCGCGACCGCGCGGACGCCGCGGCCGACGTTGAGCCACAGCGGGTCCTCGGGAGCGGTGGTCAGGTCGGGCGCGTACTGGTTCGACGGGAACGACGAGGACAGGCCGACGTGCTGGGTGTCGACCACCTCGTCGCGGGCGGGGTCGACCAGGCTCACCGTCGCGTCGCCCGTGTTGAAGACGACGACCGTGTCGCCGCCGGTGGCGTCGCCGTCCGCGGTGGCGGTGGCCGTCCCGCCGTCGGACCTGTCGCCCGAACAGCCGGCGGTGAGCGCGGCGCCAGCGGTCGCCGAGCCCGCGAGCAACCCCCGGCGGGAGACGTTCGCTCGGCCGTCACCGGCGCCATCCGCTGCCCCACCGCGCCCCTCGCGGTTCGGATACAGCCGCGCCTCGTCGCCGTCGGTCATACCCGTGCCTGGGACCGTCCGGGAAAATAGCTGCTGGTGGCGTGCGCGGGTCGCGCGAACGCGAACGGCGCGGCCGCGGGGCCGACCGCCCCGTCACTCCCCGGGCGTGACGACCTGGTTCCGGAGGCCGTCTGCCCGTCCGTCCTCGATCCGCTCGACGTTCTCCACGAGGATGTCGGCGAGTCGATCCCAGTAGTTCGGCGTCGAGCCGGCGTTGTGCGGCGTGATCCGGACGTTGTCGAACTCCCAGAGCGGGTGGTCAGCGGGCAGCGGCTCCGGGTCGGTCACGTCCAGCGCCGCGCCCCCGAGCTTGTTTCCGCGGACCGCGTCGACCAGCGCCTCGGTGTCGACGATCGGCCCCCGACCGACGTTGACGAGGACGGCCTCGGGCGGCATCGCCGACAGCTCGCCGTCGCCGACGAGCCCGCGCGTCTCGTCGGTCAGCGGCGCCGCGACGACGACGTACTCCGAGCGCGACAGCGCCCCCTGGAACGCCTCCCGGTCGGTGAACCCGACGACCTCGTCGGTCGGGCCGCCCTTCTCCGGGCTGTAGCGGGCGCCGATCGTCTCGACGCCGAACCCGTCCAGTCGCTCGACGACGGCCTCGCCGATGGCGCCCATGCCGACGACCGTCACCGTCGAGCCCTGAAACTCGCCGCCGCGGAAGTGCTGCCAGGTGTGCTCCCGCTCGCGGCGCCACCCCTCGTCGAGCCGCCGGGCGAAGCCCAGCAGCCACCCGATCACCTGTTCGGCGATGTTCGGGCCGTGGACGCCCGAGGCGTTGGTGACGGCGACGCCGCGCTCGCGGAAGGCGTCGAGCGGCAGGTGACCCACCCCGGCGGAGCCGCCGGCGAACAGTTCGAGGTCGTCGGCGCGCGCGAGCAGCTCCTCGTCCATGTGCATCCCGGTGACGATCCGGGCCGTGCCGATCGTCTCCCGGGTCTCCCCCTCCGTCCGCGGGAGTTTGACATGGTAACTCGGGAGCCGCGACCGGAGCTCCGCGGCGTACTCGCTCGCCGGGACCCCGTGTGCGGGCTGGTTCAACACGACGATCCGGTCCGATTCGGTCATGGTTGCGTGTCGGCCGTGACCCCGATAAGCGTTCGCGCGACCGAGGAACTCGCCGGCTCGTCGCGCCCGATCCGTCCCGGGTGCGACGGCCCGACCGAACCCTTTAGCCCCTCCCCGCCCCACCGCCGGCCATGCACCGACGCTTCGTCTCCCCCCGCGCCTACGTCCAGGGCGCCGGCGCCCTCGACGACGCGGGCGCCGAGTTCGACCGCCTCGACGCCGAACGCGCGTTCGTCCTCGGCGGCGACACCGCGCTCGCGACCGCCGGCGACGCCGTCTCGGCCGGGCTCGCCGACGCCGGGATCGACGTGGTCCACACCGCCCCGGGCGTCGACCGCTGTACCGACCCCGCCCTCGACGGCCACGTCGACGCCGCCGCGGCCGCCGGCGCGGACCTGGTCGTCGGCGTCGGCGGCGGCGTCGCGATGGACGTGGCCACCGCCGTCGCCGACCGAATCGACGCGACCATGGCGGTCGTCCCGACCATCGCCAGCACCGACGCGCCCACGAGCACCGTCGCCGTCGTCTACGACGACGCCGGGAACTTCCGCGAAGTCCGCTACCGCGACCGTAACCCCGAACTCGTCCTCGTCGACACCGCCGTCGTCGCCGCGGCGCCCGCCCGCTTCCTCGCCTACGGCATGGGCGACGCCATCGCTACGCGGTTCGAGGCCGAGGCCGTCGCCGCCACCGGTAGCCCGACCGACGCCGACGGCGAGTCGAGTTTCGCCGCCCGGGCGCTCGCCGAGGAGGCCTACCGCCGCGTCCGCGAGCACGGCCCCGACGCGCTGGCCGCCGTCCGCCGCGACGCCGTGACCCCGGCCGTCGAGCGCGTCGTCGAGGCCAACACCCTCCTCTCCGGGCTGGGCTTCGAGAGCGGCGGCACCGCCGGCGCCCACGCCGTCCAGATCGGGCTCACCAACGCCGGCGTCCGCGAACCCCACGGCCTGCTCGTCGGCTTCGGCACCGTCGCCGAACTCCTCGCCCGCGACGCCGAACCCGGGACCGTCGCGGACGTGCTCGACCTCCTGTTCGAGATCGGCCTCGACGTGACGCTGGCCGAGCTGGGCGTCGGCGAGGGTGACCTGACGGCCGTCGGCGAGGTCGCCTGCGAGCACGGGATGGATCTGGAGCCCGTCGACGCCACGCCCCGGCGGGTGGCCGACGCCGTCAGGACGGCTGACGAGCTGATCCACGAGCGCCGCGCGGACTGACGCCGGGGCGACCCGAGCGGTCACGGACCCGGTTCCCCGGCCGCGTCGGACTCCGCCTCGATACCCTCGACCAGTCGCGAGTTCAGGGCGGCGTTGATCGGGACGAGCAGCGCCCAGGTGAGTATTCCCAGCCTCGCGTCCAGTGCGGCAACGCCGATCGAGAGCGCGAACACCAGCGGCGAGACCAGGAACCGCGCGGCCTGGATCCTGACGGCCCGAGAGGCGAGCCCCGCTTCGAGCAGGCGCTTCCGCGACGCGTACACCCAGAGCAGCGCGAGACTGAGCCCCGTGAGCGCGAGCACCCCCGCGACGAACGAGACACCGAATCGGTCGGGATGGGCGCTGAACACGCTCGTGCCGTACGGGACGAACGCCACGAAGAACAGGAAGAACAGGTTCAGCCAGAGCACTCCTCGGTCGTGTTCCTCGATGTGAACGAACACGCGCCTGTGGAGCGTCCAGTACAGCCCGATCACGGGAAAACTGAGCGCGTACCCGACGAACTCGTCCCACTGGTCGAACACGAGCGTCTCGACGGTCGCCGACGACGCGCCCGGTGGCACTTCGGGCACGGAGAAGTCGAGCACCAGCAGCGTGATCGCGATCGCGACGACGCCGTCCGAGAGCGCGAGCAGTCGGTCCGTCTCCTCGGTTTCACCCCGGAACGTGAGTGCCATGCGATCGGCTACTCGACCGGGGTACGAGAGCGTACACCCGGCACATTCGGATCGCCGGCGTGACTGCGATCTGGTCGTCGGGGGTTGTCCTATCGTGTGAACGACTGTGGGGCCCTGTGAGCGGGCGGTCGACGACCGCTACGGTCTCGATGTCGGCCGTGCTTCGTGGTGGGGCGCTCAAAGGCCCAGCGGCGACCCGATCGAACTCGAATCACCACGGCGAACCACGCGGACGACCAGTCTGGAAATGTCCTCCCTAAGGAAGCTATCACGGGCGGCACAGAGAGGCAACGGCTGGTACGTATTCGTGGTTTCTCGACCCCGGGGGCGCGGTGTTGCAGAATATCGGCGCCGCTACCGGACGAACGGCATTGTATCCGAGTCGGGCGGCGAAGGAATGGGCGCTGCGGGGTCCGGTTCGACTGTCGGACGAATCGACCTTTCAGGCGTGAAGCAACCGAAATCGGAGGGATGAAACGTGGCCTCTGGCACAACTCTCTATCCTACCCATGACAAAGATTACGCCGGTTCGGAATTGATGCTTAGGACGAATGGCAGACTCGTTGTGGTATCCATCGGTTGAGGATGTCCTCGCTATCCACGACGACATCGTCTCTGAGTATCCCGATACCGACTCCGGTGTGGCGAACCGAGGGGACATCGAATTCGCGCTGGACTATATCGAAGAGGGGAGCTTCGGTGCGGTACCGGAGACGCTCCACGAGAAGGCGTTTCACCTCCTCCGACTCCTCGTTGCGAATCACCCTTTTGTCGACGCGAACAAGCGCACCTCGCTCAACACGGCGGTCGTGTTCTATTTTCTCAATGGCTACCGGTTCGAGTACGACGACGAAATCAGGTCTATTTTGAAGCAATTCGGTACCGACGAGGCGACCGTCGATGAGGAAAGAACTATCGAGTATCTCCGCTCCCACACGGAAGAACTGGACCTGATAGGCGAGATCGAGGACTGGCGCGAGGACCTCGTTCGGTACGGACTAGAACAGTTGACCGACGATCTGTCGGACCCGAACGATTAACCGCGTTCGAGACATCTACTCAGACATGGCCACTGAAGAAGGGACAGAATCCGCTTCTCCGCTCGACGAAGTGATGGAGGACATCCGTCGGGAATTAGTTCGGCGTGTCGCGGCGGCCGATCGAGAGTCGAACCGAGACATCTACGACGCGCTCGAAAACGAGTAACTCGTACTCTTCGACCTGCATCTTCGTCGTCTCTTGTCGCTCCCGCCTCGACTGCCCTATTAACTCGACAGCCGCCACGAGAAGTTCGATCAACGATTGATTTTCTCTGTAGTGACTCGTTTGAGCGGACGCGAGCCTCACCGATGCACCACCCGTCGTTCGACTATCGAACGAAAGCACGATACCCGGTCGTTCGACTGATAATCCACTCACTGTCTTGCGATTATCTCGACGAAAATCCATGGGCGCTGCAGGCGCTTGGTATTGGGTGTGACAACTCTTAATTTCGGCCGTTTGAGTGGCTGTAGTGGCTGTTCTGTGATGAATAGTAACCGGGGCTCATGGGTTCGCTTACTCGGAGAAATCAAACGATGAGTCTCGAACCAATCGAACCGGAAAGAGCGCTCGAACTGTATCTCAAAGATAAGGAAGCGGAACTTGCGGACGCCTCGCTCAAGGGCCACGACTACCGACTTCGGCACTTCGTCCGCTGGTGCCACGAGCAAGGCATCGAGAATCTCAACACGCTCACCGGCCGGCAACTCCACGAGTACCGGCTCTGGCGGCGTGAGGACGGAGACTTGAACAAGGTCAGCGAGAAGACGCAGATGGATTCCCTGCGATCGTTCGTCCGCTGGCTCGAAGCCGTGGACGGCGTCGAACAGGACCTCAGCGAGAAGGTGTTGTCGCCGACGATCACGGCGGACGAGAACTCGCGGGACGTGATGCTCGATAGCGAGCAAGCGGAATCGGTCCTCTCGCACTTGGAGAAGTACGAGTATGCTGGTCCACAGCACGTTGCGCTCACGTTGATGTGGCACACGATGATGCGGGTTGGCGGCGTTCATGCGATGGACGTCGACGACTACGACGCTGACGAGCAGTACGTGAAAGTTCGGCACCGACCGGACGCGGAGACGCCGATCAAGAACAAGGGCGACGGTGAGCGACTCGTCGCGCTCTCAGACGATATCTGCGAGCTCCTCGACGACTGGCTGGAAAACAAGCGACCCGACGTCACTGACGACCACGGCAGAGAACCGTTGCTGGCCTCACGTGAAGGGCGGCTACAGAAGACGACGCTGCGAATGTACGTGTACCGATGGACGCGGCCATGCGCTCACGGAGAGGAGTGCCCGCACGACCGCGACCCGGACGACTGCGAGGCGACCGTTCGTGACGCCGCTTCGAAATGCCCGTCAAGCGTCAGCCCGCACGCTATCCGTCGAGGAAGTATCACGCACAGCTTGAACAGCGATATGCCGGACAGGGTGGTCAGTGATCGGGCGAACGTGAGTCCGAAAGTCATCGAACAGCACTACGACCGGCGTACCGAGCAAGAACGAATGGAACAACGGAGGGATTACTTAGACAATCTGTAATCAGAGTCCCCGGAGCAATCATCGAACTGTCTGAAGAAATCGTTTTCTTCATTCTTTGAACGCATCGAGCTTGCCTGTATCAACAAATCCTGAATCTGTCTGTTCAACGTAGCCATACGCTTCGAGTTGTTCTAACTGCTCTACGACATGACTCTGTTCGAGACCGCGCTCTTCGGCAATTGCTTCGACCGACATCGGTTCCTCCTCACTCAATACGAGTCTGACTTCCAGCTCGTCCATATACTGCGCGTAATACTCATCGATCACGTCTTCGAACGGCGTTTGTATCTCGTATTGCTCGTACAGCTCATCAAGCGACTCACGGATATGCGTCGTGAACCGTTTCCCACTTAGCAACTCGATCTGCTCTGCGACTTCGCTCCTGACCGCGTCGAAGTCCAGGTTCGTCTGTACCAGCGTATTCATGTCATCGATGTCGTCAGGACGCTTGGCAACTGTTTTGAACAGGAAGATGTCCTCCAACGCGGTTAGTTCAACAGTGAGCTCGCTTGATTCAAGATATTCCTCGCTTCGCTGTTGCATCCCGTCGCTGAAGATAAGCTTGTTAGCGACCTGTCGGTTGAAGACGTCTATTCGACATCCATCGGTGTTTTCGACGCATAGCCTGGCTCCTAACTGTTGATACGTCTCGCCGAGTTCAGACACCTTTTCGTAACCTCGTTCATCCAGCGCAGCGAGCAATCGATCGAATTCGGCCTCGGTCGTAACCACTAGATCGATGTCTTTGGTCGTGTCTTTCAGTCCTCGAAACGACATCGCCCCGCCACCGATGAGGAAGGCCGTCACGTCGGAGTTGAGCACGGCTCCGAGTTCCTGCAGTTCGGCCTCGATATACGTCGCGTCGAACTGTGGTCGGGGCGTCATACGGATATGTCGTAATCAGCGGCCGTCGATTTGAACGTGTCCCATTCCGGGAGCATCTCCCTGGACACTGCGCCCTTGGATTCGAGGTACGAACAGAGGTCCTGGACAATGCCAGTGAGGTCGATATCGGCTTCTCGATCGTATCGTTCGGCTGTCCGTGTGAGCTTGTCTGCGTTGAGGTCGCAGTTAGCAATCAGTAACAGGCAGTATGACCGGTACCGAGCGCCGTCGTTGATGAGCAGCAGATGACACAGGAGATCTTCAGGAGCGAGTCCGTTTCGTCCCCCGGAGCGGAAATAGTACTGCTCTTCACGCGTTAACAGCGGGATTCCGTATTCCTCAAGCGCCTCTGGACCAGTCTGGTGGAACAGCGGTGCTGTCACCTCTGTCCGGCAGCTGAATAGATACTCGTCGACATCACTCCAGATAAGTCGGACGCCAGCAGCGTGGTCATTTGCCTCCTGTCGATGTAGATGGCGTACCAGCGACCGCGAAAACGCAGCCAGCTCTTCAAACTGATTCGTCAGCGCGAATTGGGTGTCCCGTTTGGTGACGATACCAACGTTCTGTAGTTGTTTGAGCCGGCGGTATACGGTTGCTCGACTTGCATCGGTCCAGTCCGTAAGTTCCGCTGCAGTTCGTTCAGCGTCCAAATAATACAGCAACTGGATTGTCAGCCCAGACAGAATATCGGGAAAATCAACGTGTGAAAATTCGCGCGTGAGATCGGCAAACCGCTCGGCCGGCTCAGCGTTCGACAGTGAGACCTGGTACCGACCGTTTTGCTGGTTTCTGACCACTAGTTCGCTGTCCGCGAGCTTCGAGACAACACGAGAGGTATGCCCTTGATCCCAATCGAGCTCATCAGCTAACTCTCGCTGTATCAAGTCCTTGCCTGCGTACATGCTCAGATATGAGAGCACGGTGAGATCTGATTCTGAGAGCAATCTATCTCAGAATACGCAAGACATTTATAAATATCTTGCGCGATTTGAGACAACACGCTCGTAGGCCTCGCGTTAGGACTTCCCACCCCATCGATAGTTGCAGGACGAACCGTAGAACACATTAGGCTCACAACCAATTCAGGGCGCGTATTGCTGCCGGATCTTGTCCGGGGTCGGTTCTCTACGAGAACACATCAGACACCATCGAAGCGGTAGGGCACCAAACCCTTCAGCCGGCACTACTGGTGGTCGTTCATCGCCAGAATTGAATCGTGTATCCTGCAACTGTTCTAAGTGAGGGCAATCAACGTGCGTATGGACGACTGGTGCATCAGCTAATGATCCGGACTCGACAGGCGCGTGAACACCCGGTACGGATGTTGGCCCACGTTCGCGGTCGTGGTCATCCTTCTGTTCGTTTCGAATATCCTCCAGATAGCTATCCGGCCAATATTCTGCGATCCGCTCGCCACTGTCGGTATCGTTCACCTCGATCCACAGATTGTCCGCTGGCCATATCCTGAGTCGATAGGTCTTGTCTTTCGACCACTGGTCGTCCCGATAGTCTCGATCATCAGTCAATGCCGGAATCGTCTCTCCCGTCTCTACAAAGAGATCAGCGCCACGCCCATGATATGTCTTCACACTCCCCTTGAGATTCACGATCCGGTATTCTTCATCGCCAAAGTGCTCTTCCAGAACCTCAAAGACTGCCTCCGCATCAATAGCATCGTATTGAGTATCGAGACCCCTTCGAAACCGTTCTTCGCGGCTGTACGTCCGCAGGTATGCGCCATCACCCAAGCCTGTCTTCGAGGCCAGACTCAACTGATACCCGTCCTCATGCGGTTGAATCTGAATTAAGTACTCGCCGTCGTAGATATTGGCAATGAATCCAGACACGGGGTCCTCAGATACCTCGACTTCCGGTGTTCTAGGCTGTTTCGACGGCATGTATCACTCGATGTGTTTCGGCGACAACAAAACAATTTACCCCCATCATTTATACTTGTAGTCTCTGAAACCAGTGGCGTGAAGTCTGTCGCTATCAATATCGGCGCGAATAGTGGTCATACCGGCGGACGGGGACCGATTTACGAAGACGGGACCTTCCGGTACGTCCCTATTCCAGAGGATAACGAGACGGTCATGGAACCAACGTATCGTGACCTTGAACTTGGGTCCATACGACCGAAAAGTGCAGAGAATACAGTAGTCCATTTCGACCCGGAGTTTCCCGAAGTTGGATTCGGCGAACGCTACACCTACGGAGACCGGCATTCACCAAAGACAGACCGACTATCGGAGCTTGAAGAAGGAGATATTCTGTTCTTCTACGCGACGTTAGACTATGTCGGAGAAGACAGTCCAGAGCATGACTGGATAAACGAAGATTGGGGTGCATACGTTATTGGGCACTTCACGCTAGAATACGACCCCCTCTCAGAGGACGATTACCACTCCCTACCGGAAGAAATTAAGAAAAAATTCTCCACGAACGCTCATGTTCGGCGAGAGGTGTTCGATGCTGAATCCCTTGTTTTAGGGAACCCGGACGGCTCACGGTTATACAAAACCCCGATTCCATTGAGCGCTGACTCCGGGACTGAAGCAAACCAATTCGTTACAGAACATTCGGAAGACTCCGGGAATGGCCCTTGGTATCGGCGACCTCTGAAGTTCGATACGGAGGGAACAAGGGCGCTCTTGCGGGCTCAACAGGACTACCACGATGAGCGGATAGCTGAGGCAGACGTCGAATCTGAAACCGAGTTTGACCGTGCCGAACTTGAAGGAAAAGGGCAGTTACAGTGGTTTTTCCATTCACCACACTCGGAGTATCCTGTCCGAGATATCGTGAATAGGGGGAAAACTGAACCGTATATCGAGAAGGAGGCTGAAAATTTCTGTAGCGAATGCTATCAGAATTCGATTAAAACGTTCGCAGAAAGCGACTCTCGAAGATACTTATTCCTCTTCACACGGTGCCAAAATGAGACTCTATACGAATCTGGTGAGCGCCGGATTATCGGATATATAGACAAAAAGCGTATGCTTGACATGGGTGACCGGGTAGCTATACAGGGTGATACCACGCTAGTTAGTTTCGAGAACAGTATAGACCTGGTCGGAATCGTAGACTCTCCGAACTATGTCCGTAACGCAATCTTGGACGAGAAAACAGCTCAGCGACTTGTGGACTACTTCGACGAGCAGGAAAATATCCTCAACGACTGCCTAGATGAGGTGGAGCGGTTGAAGCGAAAGCGGCGAGAGCATGAGCACAACGAAGTTCCCCTGCCAGACTCTTCGAGTGGTTGCTGAATAAAGAGGCTGAACCTCTTCATTTTCAATATAATAATGGAGTTTATCTGATTTCAGTCTCGTCTCGTCAGTGGCCGAACCCGGAGTCAGGGTCATCGTCGGCATCTCTGAACTCGTCTTCGAAGCGCTCGCGCTCTTCGGAAGAGTCGGGGAGGTCATAGTGCTGGTCTTGGACGCGCGGACTTACATCGCAGCGCTGGTTGATGGCATCCGATGAAACGCCCCTGTTCTTCTGGTCAGTAATATAGCCAGTCCGAATATGGTGAGGCGCTCGGCTGCTCGGACACTTGAACGCAGAGTTATTCCGTTGAGCCGCCTCACAGTCTTCGGGGTCACGGTCATGCGGACACTCAAGCCCGACCTCGCACGGTCGAGTCCACTTGTACGCAATCTTCTGCAGGGTAGACAGCGCGATTCTACCATCACCTTTGGTAAGCAACGGCTTTCGCCCCTCTGAATCAGTCACCGAAGGGCGCTGATACTTGAGATAGTCTTTGATGATGTCGGCAATGTCGCCGTACAGCGTGATTTCTCGCTCGCTCTTCTCGTTGTTCTTTAACTGAGTCTCATCTTGATGTTCGTAGTTGAGAACCCTCTCCTCGTACTCGAAGTCATCGACATCGCAGCCTCGTAACCCACTTTTCCGGGGACCAGATTGACACATCAACTCCATCGCAACGTGCTCTACCCCGGCGTGTTCGTATTTATCGAGGAAATCTAATGCTGCGTTGGCGATTTCAGGGTCGAGTTTCTTCTCATCCACGCCCTCTCCATCCTCATAATCTACGTCGGGGATCTCGATAGCCTTCTCGAATCGAACCGGGACCATTCGGTGTTCGATCATGTGCTGAACGAACTCACGGAACAGGTACATATCGTCCCTGAGGGTGTTGTCCGATAACGGTTCCTCGCGGGGCAACGACTCATACTTCCGCCAGTTTTTGTATCGTTCTATATCCTCACTAGCGAGATCGTCCGTTGTTTCTGCACCAATCTGCTCCTGAAGGTACGTCTGGATGTAGCCGATCTTCCTCTCGTACTGATTCGTGGACTCGACTTCGGTCAGTTTGGCCGTGGTGAATCGCCAGACGTAGCTTGATTTCACGGTGTCACGGCTCGCTTGATGTTGTGAACGACACATTTCAGGACGATTTCGCGGAACTCCCGAAACCACGCTCGCGCACGCACGGCGTCGCCGAGCGTGCGCTTGATCGTCGAGAAGACGGTTTCACACGTCGATCGTTGGCGGTAGCGAGGCCCATCGATCCGCGCGTTGTGCGCGTGATCGATGGGCCGAAACTCGCGGTGTTTGATCAGTGGTCTCACGCCCTCCTCTCGGAGTTTCTCGCGTAATTCCATCCAGTCGTAGCCTTTGTCTGCAGCGAGGCTGGCCAAGTCGCCCGCGTTGCGGCGGGCGACCTGCCAGCCGAGCTGTGTGTCGTGGCGTTTCTCGGTCGTACAGTGAACGTCCAGAATCGCGTGGCTTTCTGTGTCGACGAGCGCAGTGGTTTTGAGCGTCTGGACGCGGTAATTCGTCCGGCGGCAGTAGTGTTTGCTGGCGGTTTCGCGGTCGAAGAACGTCGCGTCGATCGCGGCGTGACCGCTCGGGTCGTGCAGCTGCGCCGAGAGGCGCAGCAGCACTCGCCAGAGTGCTGTCTTGATCCTATCAAACCACTTGACCAGCGTCGAGTGATCGGGGAGATCGGTCGCGTCGAGGCCGATCTCTCCGAGTATTTGTGGCATTTCGCTCAGCAGATCGAGTGTTTCCCGGTACGACTTCTCTAGGTAAACCCGCAGACAGTGCAGCGACAGCACCGCGTACTCGGCGAAGCCGCCACCCCCTTCGGGGGCGGCGACTTCGCCTCGCCCACCAACAGCGTTTTTAGCTAACTGAACCGCTTTGTTCGTGAAGCGGGAGATCTTCGACATAGGCATCGGCGATTTCCCGCTTCACTTTCCTCGTTCTGACGGTCGAAGCCAACGCCGTACAGCGATTCACCAGAGCCGTTGAGAGCAGCATCAAGCGCGTCTAGATCCACCTCCACGTGACCCGTCCAAGTGATAGTCCCGACTTTCTCGACGATGTGGAACGCGTCGCCAATGGTGCTATTGTGGGCGAGTGAGAGAAGAACGGCATCTTCGGACTCGGGGATGCGGTAGATCTCCTTTTTCCGTCCGTCACCGACCCGAAGACGATACATCTTCGTCCAGTTGTCCGGGATGCTCCAGAGGTGCTCACCGGGCTCAACTGTGGTCCGCGTTGCCGGGACGCGTCGCGTCCACTTGTCGTCCTGGTCTTGGCCACGGGATTCGATAACGTGCTCGTTCGTCTCCTCGTCACGCGTTACGGTGAGCATTCCGTCAGCGCGGTAATGGCGAACTGTACTATCGTCGTCTTGTGGCGGCAGGTTTCGTGTCATTGATATCGTAAGCTATCCGCTATTCGTACCGCTGGTACGCGACGTCCGATGACGCGCTGGCCTCGCGTCAGCAGTTCTATGATACCAAGGGTTTGGGTATCGGGTTGTTATGCCAGAGGTGTCTTTGCATCGTCAGGGCACAGATGCGGAAGTCTTGTCGGGCGTCGCTTACCTATTGAAATGAAGGGTCCACGGAAAAACCCTCGTCGTACAGCGAGACTGAGTTCCCTCAGCAAGATGGACTACGAGAACCGTGGCGGATACCCACACGAATATCACAAAATCAGAAAAACGGGGCAATTAACCCCCTGTGCGTCTTACACTAACGTATGTCTGTGGCCGGCGTCCACGAAATAGTACGCTTCCTGCTGATATTCACTCTCGTCGTCATCGCAGCGCTCCATCTCACAGACACCATCGAATCGACGAGCCTCTTTGGGAGCGTCCTGATCATCGCAATCGCAGTCGTCGCATTTCAACTCGGTATGCAATACAGCGAACTCAACCACTCCTGAGCTCTTCATCAATGAGTGGGGACTACCCGAGAACGAATTTCTACGGAGAGACAACCACTCAAATGAGCTATTTCGCGGTTAGTCTTGAAGCGTAGAGACTATTCCCCCGGTTTCCTCAGTTTCATTGCTACGCGGCATCTCATACGCCGCAAGCGCTTCATAACCCCTAAGATGACGGCCAGTCCTCAGAGAGATCTTCGTCCGCGGCGAACGGTTCTGCGTCAGGAAGTAACTGTTCCGAGCGGTTTCTGGCAATGGGGTCAGGTGCCTCGATCGAGTCCTCCGGTTCCTCGAAAAACCCGCCCGTCTCAAACACATCTTCTACTGCCCTTGAATCCACGCTTGGCTCATCGATCGACCTGTAGGGTTCCCAACTGCATTGGTTGAAACCGGACGCGGATTCCTCCTGAGACACCATAGGGAACGGTTCGACAGCATCCACCGCTGGCTCTCCGAGATCATCAAATCCACAGTCAAGATCGACTTGTCCGACGGCATTAGGATCCAGTCGCGGCGGGTCCAATTGCGAGAGTGAATCCGACGGCACTTGGCAAGGTTCGGACCAAGTTTCCTGCGACTCATCAATAGCTGGCTTAGAGACCAAATCATCCAATCTCGGGCTGTCTCCTGTATTATCCAAGTCATCTACCCTTAGCGATTCCTGACCGGGAAGGAAGCTGTCCTGGCTCTGTCCGGATCCTACCGTCTCCTCGCCATTGACATAGCCAGCCATGTCGGCGGAAGGATGACAACTTTCCTCGAACCGTTGACTCGGTAATTGTGGTCGGGGATCTACTGGTCGCTCGTTTCCTTCTATGAACTCCACTGGTTCGTTGACGTGCTCTCCAGCTCGGTGTTGCTCTTGTGACGACGTGGACTGCGCTTCACGTATCGTCTGTCTCTGTTCTGGATTCCCCTTGTCCGTTCGAGAACGCGAATAGCTTTCCACTGCGGTTTCGAATCCTGTCGCCTCTTGATGGGAACCGGTATCAGTATATCTAGGCGAAGGTGCGAAGAGCGATTTGATAAAGGAAGAGATCTTGAGTTGGACTGGACTGCGGACTAATTCTTGGCTCATGGCACTCGGTCCAATATCGATCTCGACTAAATCCGGGGCTAGATCAAGTTCAACGCCTGCTAACCCCCCATCCAAATCAACATAACTCACCCTCATATCGATATCAAAAAGATTGTGTTCGTAGCTCGACTCGATCGGCTTGAAATACTTGTTTCCACCTCCAGAAGAGAGATATCCGCGCTGTGACGACGTAGCGGCGACATCTCGGCTTCCCTGAGTTGACACTCCTACCGGTGTCCTTGTGTGCGAAGAACTTTGACTCAATGCGTGGAACCTCGTGTGAGTTGCCTCGGTCTGCGTCGTTGCTTGTAGGGGTAGCCAGTCTGCGGTCCCAAGGCTCTGCCGGTGTTCCACCGGCGTTGAAGATGGTTCCTGACGCACATCCGATGACGACGCAGGTTCCGGTGTTTCCGAGTTATCTTCAGCGGCTGACTGCTCCTTCGAGATCTCTGTGGGTTCCGTCGTCTGCTGCGAACTGGTTGAATCCATCGACGACACTGCGTTGCCAGTGGCTGATTTCGAGGATGAAACCGTCCCGGGAGCTGACTGCCGCCGTTGATCAACTGGTGGAATTAATACCCTATATGTAACAAGTACTGCTCCGACAATAATCATTCCAGTCCCATTCCAGAGATTGGGGACTGAGTATGGGTTGTCAAGGAACAGAATGACTACTCCACTGACCGAAACCAAAGCACCGAGACGGCCAGTTACCGTCATTTGATCGTCATACGGCGAATCAATTTAAATATCTAACCCGGTAGTACTACTGCCCGCTAGATATTGCTAACTTGCTCAGCAAGTTTCGGGCCAATTCCCTCCACCGCTTGGAATGCGTCACTATCAGCCGCTACAAACGAATCATGAGAATCAAAGTGGGTTGCGATATTCCACGCTCGGTACTCGCCGATGCGGTCCGCTTGTTGCGCGCTCTCGAATACCTGGATTTTCTCCTCGTTGCGCAGGATTTCCTCTCTGCCTTGGATCGTAACGGTGGTGATCTCGTCTTGCTCTTCTAGTCGTTTCAACACTATGCGACCAGCACTTTCGTTAATTCCACGCGTTGTTCCTTGAGCCAGTATCGTGTCTTTCGGAACGGAGTCTGCAGGAGTTGTGAGTTCCCCGTCGATGATGTTCTCAACTGTGTGGAAGACAAGATCACCCGTGTCCAGCCACGTGTAGGTTATTTCTTCGGGAATGTCGGGATGGTCATCACGGAGTGCGTCAAGTTCGTCTTTTATTTTATCCCGTGTCAGCCCGGTCTCGCCGATCCGATAACGATTGATCCGACCACTGTCTACGAACAGGTCTGTCCGTTCCTCATGTGGATCTTCTCGTATCACGAGGATTGTATGCTCGTCCGATGATCGGCCATATCCGACGATCTGCTTGTTAGCGTCGGCGAATAGCGAAATATCAGTGTCTCTACCGTAATTCGTGGACGGGGAAAGCGTCGTCTGTGGCGGTCCGAAGACGGTAAGATAGGGAGAAATATTGATCGTAATCAGGCACTTGAGGATATCGAAGAGTGTGAGTATAGTGTCTAAGTACGTCGCATTCCGATAGCGAACTTGACCGTGAGCAACTCGGTTTCTAAGGTTCATGCCTTCCCGGCTAGTGTACCGGGACCGGAGATACACCGAATAATGCTGTCCCAATCGATCAGCGTTGTCAATGAATAGGCCGCCAAGCGTCTGTTGCCGCGTACCCTGCTCGCTGATGGTATAGGGTGGGCGGCCGGTCGCTCGGAAGGCCTCCACGATACTTGCTTCAAGATGCGGGATTAGCAAGAACAGTGCTGGTACGTAATTCTCATCGGAGAGTTCAAACAAGGCATCGGTGAGGAATGCCTCGGTGTCAGGAGACAGGGAGTCTCCAATCCAGAACACCTGGAAAATATCGGTCAACGTGAGATGACCTTCACTGATTAACCGATACATTGCATTACCGAGTGACGTCATCACACTTCCTGCCTGGCGGCGGTACGCTGATGGGATTGTCTCAACATCGGATGGGTCAACAGATATTGAGTAGGCTTCTGGCGAGTAGATTTGGCGCTGAAATAGTTGAGAGACCACGAATTCCTCTGTGGAGAGACGAATCTTATTCACGTCTGGTATCAGACTCCGTGATAACGTCAAGCAGTATACTGCGTATGCGCCGGAATAGTCCTGTTTCACTTGGGTGAACCACTCAACAATAGTATCTGCCTCATCTCGCATTGCCTGCGTCAAATCCTCTTCATCTACTCCGTCAAGGTCATCAAGCGACATCTCTACCAATTCGTCATCTATCCCCGACTGCCGCGCTTGAAGCGCCTCTTGCTTCCAACTCCGTTGCTTCTCATCGGTCATGTAAGCGCCACATTCAACGACCCCACTTTGTAGCGTATCCGCCTTCCGGAGGCTGCTTCCCTCTTCCAGTACATCTGCTTCCACACGATATGACTCAACCAGTGTCTGTTCTACGTCGTCTGTACTGTGGTCGCGGTTCAGTTTGAGTTGACGGAGTAACCGGAGAACCTTGCGCTCCCGATTAAACTGATTAGCTGATCGATGACTGGTTGCGGCATCCTCTAAGAAGGTGATCCAGCGATCGACGACAGCCGTCGACAGATCATCCGTGTTCTCAAGGACACTCTCTACGATTGGGGTGATGAATGTGTTAGATATGATCGAATAGTTCTCTTCAAGAAATACAAGCGCCTCCTCAATTTCGTCAGCGGCATTATGCCCGTCAAGGCCAGCCCGCAGGTCAATCCGCCAGTAATGATACTGTGCAGCGACACTCAGCCATCCGTCCTCTTCTGCCTCTGCGATTGCCGTTTCTAACTGACTCAAAGCCTCACGCGCTGCTGAAAACGAATTCTCAGAATACCAATCACACACATTCGAGACGATATCTGGAAGGAGCGATTCTCCCTCCAATTCTTCAAGATGGAGCTGGATGTCATCACTCAACTCCCCCGAATCCTTGATTGAATCAAACAACCTATCGAGTTGAACAGCGACGTGACCCTCTTTCTCAGGATCGTGTTGTGCCCGCTCGAAGGCGTCCAGCAACCGGACCATACCCACAAAACACCACACCGGGTGTGAAATCGTTTGCCAATGCTGCTCTATCGACAGATGAAATCATTGTTCAAAAAGCACAGAACCAGGAAAATTTGTACAGACAGCCGCTCCACTTGACTGGTCCTGACGACTTAACCGTATTTCGTCCCCTCACAAGGCAGCATGTGCTGTCTGGAGAAGCCCTCGCTAGTCGCTATTCGGAACTCAATCAGTTGCAAATAAGCCGTCAGACCGCGATCTGGTTATACTATGAGACTGTCCAGAAGCTTCACCGTATGCCATCCAATCGGTACATTTCGTCTGATGTAGTGTCAATGATCGTTTATTCACCTGCTTGTGAGCAAACGCAGTCTTCACATTTGAGTCCCCGAGTGATGCTGCCGAGATGGGTATGATCGCTGAATTTCTCGTTGCAGGACACGCATTCGACCGCTTCTGTGACACCGACACCGCTTCCGTATCCGACAGTCACAGTTCGTCTGTGCTCCCCCATTATCAACTCGAACTCAACTTCTCCCCGCTCGTATTCAACCTCAGTCAGGGTCACCGGCTTTGTCCGGACATCCAGTGCGTGCCGTTCACGGATCTCTGACTGCCGCTCTCGGAAGCCTTGATCCCGCCGCTGACGAACGTCCTTGAGCTCAGCATCGACATCCTGCAGATCGGATTTGAGTTCTTTCCGCTTCTTGAGCGCTTCTACGCGTTCAGCCTCTTCACTGCTGTCAATACGCCCGCTCAGTTCGTCGACCTTCGAAGAGAGGTTCGAACGCTTCTCTTGGAGTTCCTGAATGCGTTGCTGTTGCATCTGTCGGTACTCTTCAACCTCGGCATCGGCGGCACGAGACGCTTCGTGGTGGATATCATCGATCGTCTCATCGATACGTTCGATAAGCCGTTCGTTCGCAGTATCCAGAAGTTCCCGAGCATCCGTGGGATCGATCTCCATCTGGTCGCTCGTCACAGTCGCACCATCCAGTGATGTGAGTTCCAAGAACGTCTGCTCCAGAGGCGGAAGAAACTCCTCCGATCGGACATCCAGTGCGACCGCTCGCAGGAATTCAGACTGGTATTCGCTGACTGTCTCGATCGTTACTTGATAGAGAATGACCACAGCGGTTCGGTCATAATACGGTGTAAAATCAGCATCACTCACTTCGACGTCGCTCTGTCGAAGCCACTCGGGGATCCGGATGTCGTTGCCAGCCGAATTGGTAGCGATTTTGCCCGTCGGACACCGTTCACTTGCTTGGGAGAGAATTCGTTGAAAGAAAGCGCTCTCTGGATGCAGCGGTTCGACGTTGTCTCTCCCGTCGACGTCGTCTTCATCGCCGCAGACCAGAGTAAGCCCATCGGTCAGTAATTCGCTGTGTGCCGAATCAGGAGACGTGATCACCCACTGGTTGTCTTGTTTTTTTATCGTGCATCCGAGCGTTTGGAGATATTGCTCTGTTATCCGTTCGACAGCGGACTGAGTGACGGGGATCGCTGCGTCAGTCATCGCTCGCCCCCAAGTCGAAGCCGTTGAAGACACCGCTGTTGAATTCTTCTAATTTATCGGCGAGGTCCCGTTGCTCTTGGAGATCGACCGCCATGTCATCGAAATTGTTCTCCAGGTCGACTTCGGAGTCAGCGTTGACCAGTCGCTCGAAGATCTCGTCTTCGAAGCTAGTCCCGGACTCCTCAAGCCGGCTCAAGATCGAACTTAGTTCGCCGACGCTCTGTTGGAACAGGTCGATCTTGTGGTAGAGACGGTCTAGTACGTACTCCTCGATCGTATCTTTCAGCGCCATGTTGAAGATGTATACGCTACGTTTCTGCCCGATTCGATGGATGCGACCGATTCGCTGTTCGACTCGCATCGGATTCCACGGCAGGTCGTAGTTCACCATTATATTGCAGAACTGGAGGTTACGCCCCTCGCTCATCGCGTCTGTTGAGACAAGAACACCGCCGTCCGCTTCGAAATCCTCGACGATCTGCTCTTTCTCCTCACTGGAGTGTCCGCCATGGAACGAATGGACCGTATATCCCTCTGAGGCGAGTCTGTCGAGGACTTGGCGTTGCGTGGCGCGGAACTGCGTGAAGACGATGACGCGCCCTTTCTCGACGTTCTCGCGGGCCTCTTCTACGATGTCGAGCAGTCGTTCCTGCTTCGTGACCGCGTCGATAGCTTCGACACGATCCAGAATCGTCTCCAGTTCTTCAGCGTGCGTGAGCTCCGATTGCTCGTACAGTCGCTTCTCGATAGTCTCTTTTAGTGCGGCGGGGCTGCTGACGACCTCTTTCTGCAGTAGCATCAACACCAGCTTCTGGCCCTGATCCTGACTGTAGGCTCCCTTGACGTAGTCCGAAACAGCCTGGTAGAGCTCTCGCTCCGCTGGAGACGGGTGAAACGTCCTCGTGTCGATAGTGCGGTCGGTGAAATCGATATCCGTGTCTGCGCGCCGGTTTCGAATCATCACTTCGTTGAGTCGGTCCTGTAACTCGTTTCGGTTGACCAGTGTCTCCTGATTGCTGTTCACGAAGTACTGGTGGAACACGTCGCGCGTTCCGAACAATCCCGGCCGAAGGAGGGACACGACGTTATAGAGGTCCGTCAGTTCGTTCTGGATCGGCGTCGCCGTCAGGAAGAACGCGTAATTATACGTAAGATTGTCTATCAATTCGTATCGGTCCGTCTCTTCATTCTTGACGTAGTGGGCCTCGTCGAGGACGAGTACGTCCCAATTCCGTTTGAGAACGGTCGAACGGTGACGCTCGCTTTTGGCCGTATCGATGCTCGCAATGATGTAGTCGTGGTTGTCGAAACCCTCGAACTCGTCGTCGTAGTTACAGACGAAGTCGAGCCCGAACTTCTCACGTAGTTCCTCTTGCCACTGCTTGGCCAACTGCGCAGGTGTGAGAATGAGAACCGAGTTATCCGTCTCACGGAAGTGCATCTCCTTGAGAATCATCCCGACTTCGATCGTCTTTCCTAGCCCGACCTCGTCGGCGAGAAGCGCTTTTCCGTCCATCTCGAAGAGCGCTCGATACGCCGCGTCGACTTGGTGTTCGAGGAGTTTGACCGAGTCCTCATCCAGTTGCTTGAGAGAGCGAAGTTCGGAATCCGGTTGACCAGCCTGCAGACGAACCGCCTGCACGCTCTGGACGTGCTCCTCGCTATCGCTATCTTTAGAGAGTGAGTCGAAAAGGTCGTCCGCAGACTCGTGTGTGACCTCAACGTCGACGAGGTCGTAACTTCCCATGCCCTCCCAAAGTCAGGTAAGCGTGAAATACGTTATGCGCTGTATCCTCACTTCGGGATAATCGGGGCGTGGTAGGCTCTGTACAGAACGAAGTTGCCGTCGTTCCTCTATCCGATTTAATTATATCGGTCGCTATCACGCGAGACTATTGGGATCATAGTGTTTATTGAGCCATACTGACGTGTGTTCGAGTATCAAGATGGCAGAAACAACGGGCCTCTCTCATACTCTCGCAGACACGGTTACCCTGAGCCGTGAGCTCCGCGAGGAGGGACAGATCGACGGGCAGGTCAAGCTTTACAACGTCGACGACGACGGGGAATTCGAGTCTGACGCGGAGCTGTTCTTCGACCGGACGCTGATGACTCAGGGGCTCAGAGAAGCGCTCACGATTCTCAGAGACTCACTGACCGGTGACGACCCCCGCGGGACTCATATTCTCTATGGCCCATACGGGAGTGGGAAATCCCACCAGATGGTCGCGCTGTACCACTGTTTCGACGATCCTGCCGCTGCGACTGAGTGGGCCGACGATTCTATCGATGCGTTTGACAGCGCGCTTCCGGAGTCGGCGATCCCGATCACGGTCGCTATGCATAACGAGCAGTACGAGCATCTGTGGGAGCCGTTCTTCGAAGCGCTCGACTACGACCCGGGAACGTTCGAGTCGGGTGGCTACCCGGACATGCAGACCATCCAGGAGGCAGTCGGTGACGAGACGGTCGCGTTCTTCGTTGACGAACTGGAAGACTGGTTCGACACGCTCCAGGGCGACCGCAAAAGCGCTAACAAGGCCTTCCTGCAGTCGTTGCTCGAATCGACGGCGCTCTCTGATCTGGAACTGTACACCATCGTCTCCGTACTCCGCGAGGACTCAGAGGTCCACGACATCCTGAATCGAGAGCAGGCAGTCGAAGTCAACATGAACAACCAGGTGGACAAGCGGGAGGTCCTCCGCCACCGCCTGATCGATTCCGTCGAAGAAAACGCCGCGCGCGAAATCGTCAACGGGTATTTCGACGCGTACGACCAATCCGACCACGTTTCGCTCCCCGACGATCTGCTGTCGGAGATGCACGACCTCTACCCGTTCCACCCCGTATTACTGGACGCGCTGGAAACGCGGTACTACGCCGACGAAGACAACCAGAACACGCGCGGGATGATCTATCTCTTCTCGAAGGTCCTCCTGGAGATGCGCGACCAGACGGACCTGATCACTCACGGAGACATCGATGCCATCGAGTTCGAGGACGAACTGGCGAAGATCAATTACGAGCGACTCAACGCCGCAACGGGCGACATCAAGAATCGTATCGACAACGACGAGGTCCCGTACGGGCGACGGATCCTCAACACGATCTTACTCTACTCGCTGAAGCCGAGCGAAGGTGAAGGTGCCGACGTCTCGGAGATCGTCATGGGTGCCTACCAGACGGGAGACTTGATCTCGGACGTGGTTCTCAATCTCGAACGGCTCCACGGCGTCGCCTGGCACCTCCACAAACTCAACGGCAAGTACGCGATCCGGGACCGACAGAACCCGAACGCGCTGATCCGAAACGCCGCCGTCGACGTCTCCGAGACGTCGGCCAAAGCCGAGGTCGCGGACTTCATTATCGACATCTTCGGCTCGAACGCACACCCGGTGGGATTCAAGACGAACGACATCCGGGACGTGCCCGACAGCCGCGAAATCACCGTCGTGGTGAAAGACGACCAGTGGACGCCCGACGAAGTCGAGCAAGTCATCACGAACGACGGACGCGGCCGCGAATGGCGCAACACACTCGTATTCGTCCAACCGTCGGGTGAGAAGGCAATCGAATCCGGGACTCGCTACATCGACAAAGCACGGTACATCGAGGGCGCGCGCCAGGTCCTGGCCGACGAATCTCTCGACGAAGAGATCCGGTCGGCTATTCAGGATATGAAAGATCAGGAGAAGCACGAACTCCAAGAGGAACTCCAACTCCTGTACGGTGAGGTCCTCGACGGCGACGACCTACTCAACGAGTTCGACGACGCCGCCCCGATGGACCTCGACGTGTACGTACTGGACGGTGCCGAACTGGATGCGTCGAACATCGCGGACTCTGCGGCGGCTGACCCGTTCGACCTCCAGTCACAGATATGGCCGATCGCCGAGGACTTGCTGGAGCGTCGCGGTGAGATATCGGTCGAGGACATTTATGAACAGTTCCTGCGCGACCCGGAGCTTCCTGTCCCCGGAAGTGCGAACGACGTGCTGAACGCGACCGTCGAGGCGCTTGAGGACAAGCCGGTTCTCGCCCGGGGCTCGAAGGGGTTCCGAGACGACCTCTCCGGCAGTTCGCTCGACACCGTGCTCGTTCGGCGAACGGACGTCGAGGTCTGGAGCGTCGACGATGTCGAACAGGAACTACGGCAACGCTTCGGCAGCGGCACGACGGCCATCGACATCGGAGATTTCGAGCTCGAACTCGTCGAGGACGGCGAAGTCTGGATCGACGGCGACACGCGCGACGTGGTGATGCGCGCTATCGGTCGACTTGCCCGGGAAGACCAGTACGTCATCGTCCATGGGAACGAGATTCTCGACAAACCGCAATCGGACGCGACGCTGCGCGATGTGGGCGGAGCGACGGTCGTCGGGGCGTCGTATCTGACCGAGGGTATCGAAGACGCGATCGACGAGGATGGATACGCGAACCTCGACACGATCATCGGCGAGCTCCGGGCGGACGAGTCCGTGTTCCTCCCGCCCGACGAGACGGAAGCCGTCGCCCGGGAAGCGGTCAACGAATTCCTGATCGAGAACTACGTCCTCGAAGCCGGCGGCCGGTACCTGGATTCGCTCGGCGACCGTCAGCCGACGACCGTCAAGATCGTCCCGACGGTATCGGATCGCATCGGCGACCAGATCCTGGAGTACATCGAAGAGTTGGAGGCCGGCGACCAGTTCTCCGTCAACAAGGTCGCCGACCGCTTCGACAGCACCGTTACCGAGTTCATGGTTCGGACGTTCCTTCTTGAGAACATCGGGAAGGACGAAGAACCGGAGTACGTCGTCAACACGACGGGTTCAGAGAAGGCGTCCGATTGGGTCCCGGGATACCCGTTCCGAAAAGCCGACGCCGACACGCCGACATGGCGCTTCGAGTACAACGGCGACGACGTCGCCGCGATGCGCAGTAAGTGGCGCGACAGTCACGAGACCGGTACCGTCGAATACGGCGACGTCACGTTCATGCTCCCCGACCGAGAAGGAATCCCCGGTGCGCTTCAAGGGACTGCTGACGTCGAACGAACGCAAGTGAGTCTAACGCTACGGTCCGGGCAAGATTATACGAAGATACAGGACCTCTTCGAACGGATGCCAGAGGAGGCGTCAAGTCTGAAAGTCGAGATCAACTTCCAGAAGTAGGTTTCTGCCTGAATCGGTCCGTATCAAAGTCCCGCTGCTTCGCAAGAGCAACTTACTGTATTGTTCTATTGGTTTTCACAAGGGGTCCGTCAGACAGGTAGATTAATCACGGGTGATAGTATTCCTGATCGTTATGAGTACTGCGGCCGTTTCATGTACGAAATGCGGAAAACAGTTCGAGGTGAAGACCGAGTACTTCCAAAAGTTCGGTAGCGATCCATTTTGTCAGGATTGTCTAATTCATACTGAATGTAGCTCCTGTCACCAAGGTCTTCGACTGCAACCCTCCCGATACAAGGAACTGAACGGGGACCCGATAATTTGCAAAAGCTGCGATCAGAATAGCAGCCATGAGACCACTACAAGTAGTTCTTCTGGCGGCACATTCTGGTCCGGACTAACGATCGGCGAGAAGATCGTATTCCCGATATTGCTAGTTGCCTTCGTTGGTATCTTAGGGCTGTCCGCCATCGCAGAGGCCAACGGTGGAAATGTTGACGCTCCGATTCTCCTACCGCTTCTGATACTCCTGTACTGGACGTACCGCCGCGGCAAGAAGAACAGTACCGGCTCCTGAGACCGTTCTTGACTCGATCGACATTGTAGCAGTTCCGATCTAGCTATCGGTCTCAAGGGCCTGGTTCCCATCACGGAGAACGCACACTTATGTGGGTCGTCGGTAATCCCTGTTACATACTGACTCATGTCCGAGCAATCCGGATCTTCGTCGGACCAGCAGGAACGGACGGAACTCCCCATCGAACGCGGGTTCCCCATTGAGCGTGTCAACGAAATCGCCGCGAAGGAGGGACGGGCGAAGATGTACTATCGTCCGATATACACGATGCACAAGTGGTGGGCACGCCGACTCGGCTGCGTCTTCCGCGCTATCTCACTCTACACGCTGCTGGACGACCCGGAGAAGGTTTCGGTGTTCGAGCCCGGTCACGAGGGGGAGACGCTCGCCGGCTACGGCGACGACGCCGACGGCGGCCCGGAGGTGGACATCGCGTCGTTGCTCGAACGCGTGGATATGTCCGATCCCGAGAGCCTATGGGAGCTATACCCCAAGGATGTCCGCGTTGAGGACAAGAAGGTCCTCGACCCGTTCATGGGTGGCGGCACCTCGCTCGTCGAAGCCTCGCGCTTCGGCGCTGAGGTCGTTGGCAACGACCTGAACCCCGTCGCGTGGTTCGTCACGAAGAAGGAACTCGAAGCCGGTCAGACCGATGTCGAAAAACTGGAAGAGGCCTTCGAGCAGGTAAAGGAGGATGTTGCCGACGAGATTACGCAGTACTACAAGACGCCCTGCCCGAACGGCGACCACGAAGCGGACGTGATGTACAACTTTTGGGTGAAGGAACTGGAGTGTGTCTCGTGCGATCACACAGTTCCGTTGTTCAGAGACTATCGTGTTGGTAAAGGTCGCTACGAAAACGACGACAAATATAACGTTCTGTGTCCTGACTGTGGGGAAGTAACGTTCGTAGATGATTGGCAGTCTGAGAGCAGTTGCAACAACTGCGGGAATAGATTTGTACCAAAGGAGGGGAATGCATCTCGTGGGAAGTATAATTGCCCCCACTGTGGACAGAAATACGGAATCACAGATGCTATTCAAGAACAGAATGGATTCGGTCTTCGTATGTATGCTATTGAATATTACTGTCCAACTTGTGACGAAAAAGATGGATTCGGGAGATCTGACGTAAAAGGCTATAAATCTGTAGATCAAGCAGATATCGACCGATTTGAAGATGCGAAGGCTGAGTGGGTTGAATCTGATGAACTACATCAATATGTACCGAACGATGAGATTCCATATGGTGCTGTTACAGCAACTGATTCAGATCTTAGATACGATGGTCACGATGTATTTAACCACAGTTATAACAGGTGGGCAGATATGTATAACACCAGGCAGCTTCTTTCATTGTCTAAATTAGCGGATTCGATAGATAATATTGAGGATGACAACATCCAAGAATATCTTCTGTTAGCTCTCAGCGGAACTCTCCGGTCAAACAATCAGATGGTTGGTTATGATTACGCATATAATAAAATCACAAACATGTTCAAATCGAATTCGTTTGATCCTCCGCAACAGCCCACGGAGGGTAACGTATGGGGCGCTAAATATGGGAGAGGGACTTTTGAGGCTATTTTTAACCTTGTGAAGAGCGGCGTTGAGTATGCATCAGCACCGACAGAGAGATTTGTAAAGGATGGTGAGTCCATTGAAACGTCACCGTTCGAAAAATCGATCGGGGATAACTTTACTATACACCAAGGAGATATGCGAGATCTTGAATTTGATGAAGAATTTGACGCTGTTATAACTGATCCTCCGTACTATGATAATATTATCTATTCAGAGTTATCAAACTTCTTTTATTCCTGGCTCAAGCCAAGCCTCAGTGAGAAGTACGAGCACTTTACTTGGGAGAAAACACCTAGTGCTGAGAGTATCGTAGCAAATCCTGCGGAAAAGAAAGGTGAAGAAGAATTTGAGACCGATCTTCACCAAGGATTTTCCAAGATTCGAGACTGTCTGAAAGATGATGGATTCTTGGCATTTACTTACCACCACAGTGATTCTGAATCATGGGGTGGCTTATTAGAGTCCGTTTGTGATGTCGGCTTTGAGGTCACAGCGACCTATCCAATATCAGCAGATATTAACAAACTCACAAAAGGCGAGGCCGTCTCCTTTGACATCGTCGTCGTCGCACGCCCCATTGATGACACACAGCCGGCCTCGTGGAACTCCCTCCGCCGGGATATCTATCGTACGGCCCGACGTACCCGCCAACAACTCGAAGAGAGCCGAGAGCTCTCCCGTGGTGACATCGGCGTCATGGAAATGGGCGCGTGTTTCCGCGAGTACTCCAAGCACCACGGGAAAGTCCAACGTGACGGCGATATTATGGACGCTAAGGAGGTCGTCCAAGAGATCTACGGTATCATCCAAGAGGCTAGCGACATTGGCGTCGAGGACGTGTTCATCGACCTGCTGGACACGTCGAACGTCTCCTACGACGACGTGAACAAGCTCTCCCGCGGGACCAACGCCACTCCGGACGACCTCAAGGAGATGCACCTGTACAACCAGGACGACGGCTTCGAACTCGGGACGTGGGACAACGAGAAGCGCCAGGCGTACATCCAGGAGCGCGTTAACGGCGACGGCGGCGATCACCTCTCGAATCTCGACAAACTCCAGTTCCTCCGGTACCGCTATGAGAAGGGGCAGGCCGTCCAGAACTACGTCGAAAAGTGGGACGTCGACGACGATCTGCGCGAGTTGGCTGGCCGGCTCGCCGACGTGACCGGTGACGACACCTATACGCGGGTGCTCGGCGACCGCGATATCACGAGCTACTAACCGATCTCTCAGTCTGTATTCTGTCGTTTCTCCCTCATATGTGGCCCCGATAATCCGGTCAAGGGATAGAAATTTATTAATTGGACACCATTTGGAAATATGCGCCGCAATCGTGGTGCAGTAAAGTACGCGGGTGGGGTGGCGACCTCCCGAGTCGGGTTAGTGAATATGTATATCTACGGAGGGACCGTTCTCTCGCTTGCGACCTTCGTGCTCGGTTTATTGGCATCCGGTTCAGTAGAAGCCGCGCTCAATGCCGTCATGGAGTTTTATATCAGTCGAGTGGTCCCGTGGCCACTTGACGAGCTCCTGCTCGCTGAAACTCTGGTGGAGTTAGCGATATCTCACGCCATTACGATCGGTGTTGGACTGTTCGTCGCCACGTCGAAATGGTGGAAAAACGTGTGAGCAACTATTTTACGTATGAATGAGAGATTACGGATTAGCAATGGCAGGCCCTGGCCAGATCCCCGGCCGCTACAATCTCGTCATTGAAGGGGAACACGACGAGTTCGATCATCAGATACCGGTCGACGAATTTCTCCAGTGTCTCAAAGACGACGATGTCCCTGACGAAGTGAGCGTCGTCGGCCTCGCGGATGCGTTCGACGATGGCGACCTCGCAAAAGAACTCGCCCGCGAGATGGATCGCCGAGCGAACGACCTTGAGTACCAGAATCCAACGGTACAATTCGTCGTCGACGGTTCGTTCCACCGACAGGGCAAGACCTACGATCTGCGCGACGGCGACAACCTCCACTCCCTACAAGAGGTGTTCGGCCCGCAACTAGAGCGGAAAGGAGACGGGGATTGGCTGGTCTCACCGTTCTAAATCCACTGGCCTCACTGGTGATCCACAACTGTGAGTTCGGGGTTTAATACCACTGTCTGGATAGGGTGTGTATGGCAATTCTCCATGAATATGTTCCATCCAGTGAGAACGACGGCTACTATATTTACGATGCATACGACGGGAGGAATATCACTTATCAGGTCTCAGCGTTTGCGCGAGATGTTCTTGAGATCTTAGACAGTTGTGCCGTTGAGGAGAAAGTCCCTCCTGAGGTGTTCCATACGCTTCGTGGTTTGGATCTAATCTACACAGGGGAGACCGGTGTTGAAACCTATAACGAGCTAATAGATATCCCTACCAATGGACAGCCGAAACGTCTACCAGCATCTGAGCGAGAAATATTCTTCGAGAGTTTGCTCTCCAGAAATGACTTAGATGTAGACGAGCGCGAGAATATCCAGAATTACGTCGAAAAGAACCAGATCGAAAATTCTACTGAAGCGAACTCGCAAGCCGAATGGGCTCCAGAACCACCGCATTCGGATTCATATCAAGGGCGAGTCGCAAGGACGTTTCAAGATGATGAGTGGGGTTTCATAGAAACAAGAACCGATGATGTGGATGAAGACGTCTTTTTCCACCAGAGTATGTTTGAAGATATGAGTCTGAAGACAAATATGCGTGTGGAATTCTCGTATCAACCGACGTCAGAGGGACTTGAGATCACGCACGTTAAACCTCTGACCGATGCGCTTGGTCGTAAGCTAAAAGATAGGAATTCACAAGATTTGGATTCGGATACAGAACCTCGTGATGACTCTACAGTGGGGATCTCTGAACTATCTGTAGGAGACTATGTTGAAGCGAAAATTGACCACGCGAAGGGAAAGAAGGGAATCGGGACAAAGGGATATCTGCACATCCACCACCGCCGCGGGTCCGGAGCTCAATATATACACATTTCCTCAAAAGGCAATCCAGTACCCGTCAATAAATGGGTTGTCGTCAAAATAATGGAAGTAAATCAGGGCCATGCTATGGCTAAAATGAAATCACCGCCAGAGAATATAGATCCTCCCTTGTATATGCCATAGGCAGCCACAGGCAGCCACATCGGAATACGACACCAGGACCCGTCACAAGAGGTTACAGTAATTTCAATGGCCCCTCTTTTTCTACTTCCCCGGTACCGTTCACAAGGAAGTACAGGTCGATCCATTCTTCCCCGTTATCACGGCAGAACACCGGGACACACGTCGTTGTGTGTTCGTATCGATCCTCACATCGCGTTTCGATCTGGTCCCGTGTCCAGTCCCCTTCCTGCTCTAGATCGTACCGGTTCCGAACTTCGTAGGAATGTTCGTCCGCTGCGGCCTTGAGAACCCGCAGTGAGAAGTCCTGTGCGTCTCTGAACGTGAACGGTCCGCCCCTCTCTTTCGCGCTGCTCAGGTCGGTTTCGTCGACTCCATCGAGACACAATTCGTTCTCGGCGACGGCTCGGAACGCGTCCAGTTCCGGAACGTCCTCTACGAGCACTTCGTGGAGATACTCGTGGACGGCGCTCCCGTAGGCGTCGAGAGAGAACTCTCCCTCCGGAGAGAGTATCTGTAACTCCGCGCCAGTCTGTACGACTCGTCGACGCTTCGGTTCGAGTAGCGGACACAGGAACGCCAGCCGGTCCGAATCGAGGAGATACGCGTAGCTGAACAGCCGCGACCGTGACGAAG
Source organism: Halosimplex pelagicum (assembly GCF_013415905.1). Lineage (GTDB taxonomy): Archaea > Halobacteriota > Halobacteria > Halobacteriales > Haloarculaceae > Halosimplex > Halosimplex pelagicum. Next base: position 3,177,061 of record NZ_CP058909.1, read on the forward strand.
AGTCCACGACCGGATCGTGGTCCTCATCATAGTACTTCGAGTCCAGTACCGCGAGGGTCTCATCTCCCTCCTGTAGCGCATGGTCCGGCTGGTGGTATACGCTCCCCTCACCTTCGAACGGGTTCACCGAAGGTGAGCGGACAGGCGTCACGTCGTCGAGTTCGTCTAAGTGGTCGTAGGACTTGATGTGCGATAGCTCGCGCTCGATGACGACCTGCGAGTACTGTTCGAACAGCGACTCCATGTTCAGCACGTAGTCTACGACCAGTTCTCGGGGACCGTCACGGAGTTGCTGGCCAAGCGACGACGACAAGACGGCCTTGGACACGTCGAACGCTTTCCGGTAGTACCGACGTTGTCGCGGAAGGTCGTTGAGTGTGAGCTTGCGGTACGCGTCCATCCGGTCCAGATCGCTGCTGACACCCATACTTTCCAAACGCTCCACTTCCCGGTGGACCTCCGAGAATATCCGGTCGTACGCCGGATGCTCGTTCTCTGTAGCGTTCTGCCGGAAGAGTCGGAGTAGCGTCTGTCCGGCGTAGTGAATCAGCGAGTTCGCCGCGTTATCGTGCTCTGTCTCGTTGCGGATCCACTGCGGTTCCAGGGTTCCCCGCGCGTGGTTCAACAGTGTTTGCTCGACATCGATCTCACCTTGACCGTCGATACTGTTGATCCGTTGAATGACCAGGTCCCGTATGTAGCCGTTGCGCCGGATGGTCTCTAGACCGTCGAGATAGTTGATGGCCAGAACGACGAACACGTCGTCGAGGTGGATGTCGTCAGAGAGGAAATCCTGCAGCGGAACGCCGTGATACTTGACCGATCGGTTCTGGTCGTAGACCGCGAGCAGCATGTCGAAAATGTACTCCCACTCGACTTTGGGGTCCACTTGGACTTTCGACGACGGTGTTAAACTCACGACCCCGACGATATCGGTCGCCTCGACGTGGAGGACATCGTCTTCTTCGCCGTCGACGGTGACGGTCACGACCTCGTACTCCCGCTCGGAGTCGAGTGCAGACTGGCTCTTAGTGTAGACGCCGGGACTCTCGCGCGTGAACGACGCTCTACGGAGCTGGTCAGTGATAGACGATGGACACCCCTCGATCCGTATCTCACCCCGCTCAGGGACGTTGAAGGTCTCCTGTCCGAACTGGTAGACGTCGTCGACGGCGCTCATTGGTCATAGGAACCCATCTGGCGACGCTCCTGTTCGAGCTCTCGCTCCGCGAGTTCAGCGGCCGGGGAGAGGTCAAACTCATCGAATTCATCGTTCAGCGCACGATAATGCTGGACGATACGCTCCATCTGCGGGAACGCTGCGGAGTTCAGGAGCCGGGGAACGACGTACGTCCGGAACGCTTGTCCGACTGCAGCTGTCTGGTCGTGCTCGTACTCGCCTCCCTCCCGGCAGGCGACGCCGAGGAATACCGCAACGTCGCGGTAGTGCATCGGTCCAAACCGCATGATCGCCCCTTGCGACGTCGCCTCGTGTCCGTGATTGATGCCCTCGTAGTCGCGCTCGAAGAGACGGAGGATGTCGCTGTCGACGAGATCAGACTGGTCGGTGACGTGGGTGGTGATCCAGTCTTTGAACAGCTGGCGGCGCTTGTCCTCCTCGTACTCATCGAGTTCGATCATCGCAAACCGGCGGGTGATCGCGTTGTCGAGTTCGTTCACCGTCCGGTCGGACATGTTCATCGTACAGATGATATTCACCCGCTCGTCGAGTTCGATAGTCTCGCCCTCGTCGGTCTCGAAGATCGTCTGGTGCGGGTTCTCGATGGCCGTGTAGAGTGGGCCGAAGATTTTGGAGATATCTGCTCGGGTGATCTCGTCCAGGATGACGCCGTACTCGACGTCGAACGTCCTGGCACGCTGGACCGCTTCGGAAACGCAACCGAGTTTGGTTCGATAACTCAAGTCGTCTCCAGTGTAGTCCGGGCTGACCCCACCGATGATGTCCGACGGCGTCCACGAGGGCGTAGCCGTGTTGAGCGTGTACCCGATCCCGGTTTCCCGAGCGAGCTGCTTGGCGAAGGTCGTCTTTCCTGTCCCGGTCGGTCCGTAGAGAACGACCGGCTTCCCTGCTTCAAGAGCGACCTTCGCGTTCCGTTCCACGTCCCGCGGTACCAGAATATCCTCGGGCGTCTCGTCGCCCCGAAGACTCACGATGCGCTTGAGACGGTCAGAGGCGATCGATGATTCAAGGACGGCCTTCCTGACCGCGCCGAGGCCCCGCTTTCCGTCGTGGACGCTGTCTAATTCCTGGTCTTCGATGAGGTATTCGAGAACATCTTCGTTTTCGGCGTTCTGGATCGCATCTACGACGTCGTCTTCGACACGTCGGAGAATATCGATCTCGTCTTCGGCGTCAGCGCGAGAATACGTCTCGTCAGAGGATGCCATTTACAAAGACACGTCGATGAAACCATATAAATCCCACATGAATGCAGGACTCTCGTGATGCCACGACGGTAGTATTCTGACATGAAAGTAGTTGCTCCGACAGTGAATAGCGATATTGGAGCTATTGGCCCTAATATGTACCGTGAGCGAGTTACAGATGAGATTCTCAGAAAGTGGACTTTTGACTGATCGTAGCCATTGAAGTTATTCCACCAAGCTAACCCGATGTGCTCCAAACTAACGAATTTCCTACTTTTCGACTATTGATGCGACCATCCTCTTCGATAGATTTGAGTCGTGTATATGCTGTTCGCCGGGTACACCCCACTTCTTCAGCTATCTCCGAAGTGCCAGCCATTCCACCAAGTTGCTGAATAGCTTCTAAGAAAGATGAATCTGGATAGCTTGTAGTATATTTTCCAGATTCTTCTTCACGATCCTTTCCTGGCACAATCGCCCTTTCGTAGACATCAGGTATGTAAATGATGGGTCTTACTGTGTTATCCATCTCCTTAGTAGGAGATGGGGAAGGTTTATACCATTACACAGTGTAGGAGATGGTGTGGAAACCCGGCCCCTTGAGGCGTAGCAGTTCAGGAAACGCCCGGGCGTCATCACCGCCCGGGCCGGGCTCCCGCTCCAAATCTGAGAACCCATGGAAAGCGTAGAACTCGGCGGACAAGAAGCTCACGAACAGTTGATTGAAGACATAAAACAAATAACATTAAAAGAGGTCGCGGAATGCCAAGTCTGCGGCGAGAAACTCCGGGAAGGCGACGGGCTCGTTGCGTTTGCCTTCCGGCCGGCCGATCAACCGGCCTTCCAAGTCGGCCACACCAAATGCACCGATTGCCGGCACGAGCCGACGGAATATTTCACGCTCGGCGTGCGCGAACTCGTCGTGGATGGCCGGGTCGGCCGCTGCTCAGATCAGGCAACCCAATCCTCCTGGTTAGTCCTGCTGGCTCCGCAGCCTCGCGCTGTCAGTCCTGCTGAGACGGCTACCGTCCACCCATTACCGGGAACAGCGTGGTTCCGCCAGCCGATCGCGCGGAGCGATATGTACACGGCTGCGGACCACGAAGCGACGCGGAAACCGTGGCAACGTCCGGTAGTCCGGACCGACACTGCCTCTGAGAACACCCCCGACGCGGACACAGAGACGGACACAACGACTACCGACGCCGTCGAATCGACACCCGATACCCCGACCGACGGTCCGGGGGGTGCGCGCTGAGGATGCACGGGGATCAGGACAGGCAGTCCGTCTCCGACTCGCACCTCGATATCGACGTCGACCTACCCCGCGATGTTGCGGACACGACGTTCCCGGATCTGTACGTCGGCCTCGACATTGACCTGCTGGCACCCGGGGATGGGATCGTCACGGATCGCCACCATGCCTCCGCGGACCGCTACGAAGCGGATGACCCGCAAAATCAAATCGCGGGTCAGATTTCGCCGTTCACGCTGTCGGGATGGCTGCGCCACGGCTGTGAGCGGGTCGTCCAAGCGGCGGGCGCGACGGTATGCCATCCGGGCGAGGCGAACGCGGATTACATGCTCAAGGACGTGTACGAGCGTGACTTGGAGGCGGGGTATCACGAGAAGGGGTCGTGTGTTGATAAATCCGAGACGGACTCGGACGCTGGCTGCGTCATCCATGGCCTGTTTGGCGGCTTCGGTGACCGTGCGGGGCGCGTCATCAGGCGGCCGATCAGCTTCTCGCCCATCCGCAAACAAGTCGACGTCACGCAGGGAGAGGCGGAAGCGCATTACCGACAGTTGAACACACAGGTCCGCTCGCGCAACGACGACGACGAGGGCCAACCGCTCCGGCAGGCCACCCGCGACGTCGTCGGGAACTTGGAGGGCACGTGGCGACTCACCCTTCGTGAGCTGAAACCCGAATACGTCGGCCTCCTCGTCGAGGCGATTGATTTCCTGGATGCGCACAGCGATGCGTACGAACTGCAGCTCGGCGGGGCGCGGAATTTCGGTGGTGGCATGGCTGATGCGACGATCGTGAATCCCCTCTACAGCGAGGCGGAGATCCGCCGGGTCTATAATCGCGCACATGACGCAACGGGCGCAATGGGCACCAAGGACGCCATCTGGCGAGACCAGTGCCGTGAGGAGTTCGTGCGGGCGCTGCAGGCGCGGACTGCACAACGTGACGGCGATCTGCCGATGCCGACACGCAGCGATGATGAAGAGGAGGACGGAGCGTGACCCGGACGACGGGCCGGCGTCCTGGCCCGGCTCCGGAGCATGACTCGGCCTTCGACGTGGCTCCCGTCCGCGCGTGCAGAGAAGACTGGCAGCCGGGCAACGCGCCGGAGCGCTGCCGGGAACCAAAGCGCGAAGCCGAGCCGGTTCGGCGCGCATCGGCCGCGGCGACCGCTGTGCCGGTCACAGTCCTGAACCGGGACCGTACCCGAGTGCACGCAGCGGGGCCGACGACGGGCGTCCTATCACAGCTTGACCCTGCGGTGTGCGCCCATGACGAACGCGGTGCTGATGCCCCCGCTGGTCGAGGCGGTAGTGCTGAGGGGGAAGAGCATGGGTGATTCGCACCACCGGACGGCTGCCGAAGCCGACACCGCTCGCGCTGAACTGGAGCCGGAGTCACGCTCGCAGACGGATTCGATGGTGGCTGTCTACCGTCACGATGTCCACAAACTTCGGGGGCGGTCACACGGTGCGGCGGCGGACACGTATCATGGCGTTCCAGTGAACGAGACGGTCCCACTGCATGCGGACCGGGACGGGGCCCAACTCAGTCGACCGCGTGGCGAGCCTGAACAGACGGTCGCCAATCACGCGTCGCCGTATCGCCTGTCGCTGCTGACGGGTGAGACGGCCGTCGACACCGAGCGGATCCGGGTGGCTGCCGACGGCGGGGTCCAGGATCTTTTGACGCCAGCCGATCCCGAGCGCTTGCATGCGCGGTGGTTAACGAGCGATGTGGCGGCTGCGTTCAATGAGTCGCTGTACTACCCGTACACGTCGCTGCAGTACCATACGCTCCTGACGGCGGCCCTCTTGCACAGTTACCGCGCTGGCCATGCGTTCGCGGACCTCGCGCTCGTGGCGACGGCTCCTGACACGACGAATGCGGGCGGGGAGTTGACCCGTGACCCGGAGACAGCGTTGGCAGCTGAGGGAGTCGAGCCCCACCGCGCGATCCTGTGGACGCCCGACATCGCGTTCCATGTGACAGCCACACCCGGGGATCGGCCGGCCGCAGGACTCGGGGACCAGCCGGCCCGGTCGTTCGCAGATACGTGGTCGCGGCTCCCTGACCACCCGCTTGACGTAGATGGTGAGCGTCGGTGGCGGATCCTGGATGCGCAATTGCGGCGGATCCGGTCGTGGTCAGCGGCGCTGGCATTCATCGACGAGTTCACTGCTGCGCACGCGTCGGCTGGCGTCGATCGGGGTGATGGCACGTGATTCCTGGCAGAACCCGGACTCGAACCGAGGGGGCGTGGAAGTGATGAACACGATTCAGCAGGTGCTGTTCGAGCTGGAGACTGACTACATGGGGCACCCGTATTTCGTCTCGGGACACGCGCTGTACAACGCACTCGCACGGCGCGTAGACGCCCGAACGCGACGACATCTCAATGTCAGTATGGGTGTGTTCGTCCCCGGGGAGTTCGGGGCCTATCCGGACGAGCACTCACAACCGGGCGGGCCACCGTACTTGGGGACGAGCCTTCGACCGGTCGAGGCCTACGAGGACTTGTTCCTGTTCCGGGACGGGGCACAGCGGTGGCTGTCGGACACTCGGCCCCGTGACGCCCACAACACGCATGACGTGCAGAGTCATGGCGGCCGGCAGGCGTTCGCGCCGGCGACGCGCTTTGGGAAACCGCCCGAGCACCACCATACGAAGCGGACAATGCACTGGCACGTCCACTGCTACGTGCATGCTGACAGTGGTGCTGCGGACGTCATCCCACTCTCTGAGGACGTCCTCGACGGGTTGCGTGTTGGCGGCGGGCGAAACTACGGGCTTGGTGAACTGTCGCTGACGGACACGCAGACTATCGCCCTGGACGACCTCGATTATGCGGGGGTTCGGGCGGCGGACAGCCTCACCGTGGAGCTCCTATCGCCGTATGTCCTCGCCAGCGAGTTCCCCGGGGCTGACAGCCAGTCGGTGCCGTGGTGGTGGGAGTTCGACGGTGGGCTTCGCCGGCGGACGGCTCGACTGGTCGATGACGGCGAGGTGCATGAGTTGGCGACGATCGATCACGGGCAGGTTGTCGAGTACACCGGGGACCGACCGGTTGAGACTGCGAAGAACGGGATCCGTCGTGTCGGCACGCATGCGAAGTACGGGTTCGGTGAACTCCGACTGCGCCCTGCCGGTGCGGATCGAGTGCCTGCGCGGGCGCAAGCGGCCGAGCAACGGGCGGCAGGTGAATCGTCGTGACCGATACCCTAGAGCACGTGGCGTTCGACATTGAGACGACCGGACTGGACGCGGCAGATGAAGTGACTGTCGTCGGGTTCGAGCTGGAGCTTGGGTGCCGAGTGTTCTACCAAACGGGTGGTCGAGACACTGACCGTGCTGACGTTGTGACGGCCGTGCAGGAGCGGACGGAAACACGCGTCGAGGTGTCCGCCCACGACTCTGAGCGAGGCCTGCTGGAGGCAGTGTCGGGGTTTGTTGGGGAGCGATTCCGGTCGGCTGACGTCCTGCTCGTTGGGTACAACGGTGAGACGTGGCACGGCGGATTCGACCTCCCATTCCTGCGGACGCGGTACGCCGCATGTGACGTAGCGTGGCCGTTCGAAGAGCTCCCGTACGCGGATCTGTTGCCGATCATTCGGGACTTGTTCAACACGACGGTCGATGGGGACGAAGTGGCTGATCTCGACGCGGCGTACGAGATCCTGTGTGGTGGTGCGGCGGGTGCGGTTGACCCGTTCGACGAGAGCGGTGAAGCCGTCACTGCGTTCGAGGAAGAGCGGTTCGAAGCGGTGATCCTGCACAATGTGGCGGATATCCGTCGCACAGGCGCTCTGAGTCGGCTTTCCCAACGGTACTGCAGCAAGTCGGATTTCCAATTGAAGTCGTTGACACCGACGATCCATGACTGACCAGCGAACACACTCGGGAGTCGGGTAACTCCAGAGGAGGACGAGTCACAGTCCGGTGGGCGCGAAGAGCAGTCCCTGCGGTATTGAAGCGATCACCCATGCAGATTCGGCGGCTTGGATCGGCGCGCAACTAACTGCAGTGACGCTGAACACGAAGATCTATGAGTCAAGACACGACGTCGAACGCATCGACACCGAACAGCCCGGAGACGACGGAGAGTCCGGGCACTCCGGAGCGAGGCGAGCACGAGGACTGGCAGGAGACAGTAGACGCGGCGACGCGCGACGCGGTACTGGACCGGGATGAACACCGATGTCAGGTTTGCGGGCGAAACGGGCCAGGCAACGGTGGCTTGGTGAACCTGGAGGTGCATCACATCGAGCGTGATCCTGACGGGATGGATCAGCACGATTTGGAGAATCTGACGACGCTGTGCCGGTCATGTCACAGTTGGGTGCATCAGCAGACGACGGAGCAGGAGGTCCCGGTCGAGCTGACGGAAGCAGACGCGCAGGTGTTGCTGTCGCACGACCGGGAGATCCTTGCGGTGCTCGGCGAACTCGGGCCGGCGATGGCGAGCGAAGTGGCGGACGCGTTGACGGCAGATCTGTCCGTCTTGGCCGTGCGTGAACGGCTCTGGACGCTCATGGGGCTCGATAACGCGGTCGAGTCCCGCGACCGGCAAATCGTCGACCAGGATGCCTCCTCCGGTGAATGGGGATTGAGCGGGCAGATTGCAAATTCATCGCGGGGACGCATAGCGGATGATACGCAGATGCTGCTCAGGCGGGCAGCCGACGAGCGCGTCCGACAAGCCCTGGACCGCGAGGTCGACCGCGAGACGGTCGCGGACGTGTTCGGAATTCACTCGCGGACGACGTGGATCAAGGAGAAGCGCGCCCGAGCGTACGATTTCCCCCTGGACGCCGTCACTGATGCGGGCGGGCGACCATCGACTGATGCGGAGGAGACTGACGAGCCAGGAGAGGCGAGTGCCGACACGTTGGATGCGGATGGGGAACAGGAGCGGCTCACGTCGGTCACAACGGCTGCCAGTGATGAGGACGGGGAGGACAGTCGCGGCGGTCCCGCGCCGGAGAGCGAGTCGTCTACGGCTGATGTGAGTGGCGTGAGTGACGGTGAGTCAGTCCGTGGAGATCTCCAGCAGGTGCTGGACGCGTTAGAAGACGTTGAGGACGCGCTCCGCGGAGACTAACTGAACACCGGCCCGGTATTTTTCCAAGGACAGGAGCGTGCCATAGAACTATTCTCAAGGAGTTGTTTTCACCGTAGAACTGGTTGAATGGACTGCTCAGTAGGCCTGCATATGTATCATCAGTTGACGATCAGCGCGAGAGAAATCTCATCCTATTCATCTACTGATTTCGTACTGGAGGTAGCCACGTCGGTTGTACAGCTATCTGTGGCTTGTGCTGGCCCGAAAAATGACACCGATCGGTTGTTGATCTCAACAAGTAGGCTTTGGCAACCACCATCTGGAACAAGCTCTATCGACTCCGGATTATTCTGTCCTGAGAGGGCTACGACGACGCTGTATTGACCAGGATCTGTCGGCCATCCCTCATTTATAGTCGTCGTAGACGATTTTGACATTGGGATATCGTAAGAAGCCATGAACACAGGGTCGCTCTCTCGATGGACTGAAAGAACAACAGTGTGTACCGACTCGTCTTTATTTACAAATTGGAGATCTCCAAGTTGGGCTGTTGATTCTTGCTGTTCAGAACAGCCAGCAAGACCCATCCCAATTAAGATACCAGCAGAACGGAGAGCTTGGCGGCGTGTGTGAGACATAATGTTTGATGTGGAGACTATAGTGATAAGTGGTTCCTCTGTACTGACCAAACAAGCCCGCTACCAGCCGATAAAATTCTACTGGTAGATGGTCAGTGTGGGGAATTCGCACGCTCGGAGGCACATACTCGGGTATAGTGTGTCGGGTGTTCAATGACGGGTGTCCATTCTGGTCACCGGCTGGTCTGTTGAGTACCCGGGCAGTGAGGTTGCAGTCAATGGGGATATCTGCTGCGGGTTAGTGACACCCGAAGCATTATTGTTCAACACACGATTTATGTATTATATGTCGAAGGCCACTGAGGGGCCCGAACGAGCGGTCAACGGTCTCCTCTCGGTTGCGCAACTCTTGGAAGAACCACGGTTAGCACGTCTGTACACGCTCGTGCTGCGCGACGGCGAAGTCACAATCGACGACATCACCAGCGAATTGGAGCTCCCGCGGACAACCGCGTATTCGGATACGGGCACACTCGTCGATCTCGGCGTTCTGACTCGGGATGAGGACCAGAAAACGCACACGTACTCGGCTGTTCCGATCACGCTTACTGCGACCCTGGACGGCAACAAGTATACGGTTACCCCGACGCTTATCGCTGCATTCGGTCGGTCGCCCCACGACCAGGATCTCGATCTCCTCGTTGACAAGTATGGACGTGGCAAACTCGCTGCTGCGCTCATGTACGCCATCCCCTACGTGAATGGCGAGATGTCCGAGCGAGTCGCCGCCCGTGAACTCGATCTGCAGTATGCATTCGGTGTCGCCGTGTTGCAGGCGCTCCGGGATGTCGTCCAGGAGATGGAGCCGATAGACCCGTACTTCGAGGACATCCAGGACGCGCACGAGACCCCGCCACGCGAAGAGGACTGACTCGTGGCTGACGAGCGTCCGCTGTTTGACGACGACGATGCGCCGGTTGTGTGGGTCGCCGATTCGGGGTTGTTCATCGCCTGTGGCCGCCAGCAGAACAACAAGTATGCCGCGCTGGAACGGTTCGCTCGCCGGCACGACAGTACGTTCGTGATTCCACAGCGCGTCTACGATGAACTCGGCGGCGCACCCAATCGGAGCACGCCTGGTCAGACACCGATCGAGAGCGCGATCGATGCCGGTTGGGTCACTGTCGCGGACGAGCCGGACTACACTGACGGCACAGTCGCTCGTGTCATGGACCACGTCCGAACGTATATCGCTGCGTCCTCGAACCGTAATGAGGACCAAATCGAGAAGGCTGATACTGCACTCGGTGCCATCGCGGTCGAACGCCTGATGAAGGGGGATGCGGACCGTGTCTGTGTCGTCACGACGGATACCGATGCTGGTGAGGGTGTTGTCGCCGCCCTCACAGCGAATGGGTTCGAAGACCGTGTCCGATTCAAAGACGGATTCGAACTGATCGACGAAATCGCCTGAGCCCCCTCGTAGTAGGTCGTCGAACAGAGACCGCTTGCGCAGTAGGTGTCCTATACTAAGCGATTCAGAAGGCCAGAAGATAGGTCTACGAGCTTTCTATTACACCCTGATGGCAGTGGTAGTTGGAATGGTGTTGCGGAGAAACACCGCTACTTGGAGATGGCTTCAGGTTCTTTCACCAGACTGGTTTTGAGTTGGGAAGTCGTTGCGGACTGTTAATTGGCGCGCGTCTGAGCCGTGGATACAGTACTCGCCAAGCAATGGGTGGTGGTACCATTCCCGATATCACTTTCACCGAGGTGTTAACGAGATAGATGGATCGAGGCCCTCGGAGACGGGTTGTCTTTCGGTGGTGAGGCTGAATTCTCCTCGCTCAGAGTTAAAAAAGTGGAGACCGGTATCACCGACAACTTCATCGAATTTGAGTTGTGGAGGTGTATTTAGAGAACCAATCAACTCATGTCTCACAACCAGTCGACGGTCTTGACGACTGATGGTGAGGTAATTCACCCCACTATTGTGATATTTGGTGTTGAGCGTAACACAGTGACTAAGTCCGGGCAGGATAGAGTCGCTGAACGTTGTATTAGCGTACTTCCCGATAAAATCTAGTTGCCTGTTGATGCTCGTTGAAGGGAGAATCCTATCTACTTTAGACAGTATTTTTGATTGTAATGTTTTCCGGACATGGGGTCTATTAATGTATGTGGCTGTATTCTATGCTGATCTAACCACGAACACTTCGATTTAGACGGAATAAGTTCATGAATCCTGGATTATCAGCAAATATTTCGTAGCACGGGGGGACGGGGGGTGTCTCGAACTTCCCGCCCCCATTGGTGGTTCCACATTGGAATTCGACTCCAGCATCGGGCCAAGAACACTGACTGTGACTGCTCATAGGAGACGTGGCAATCGGGGCCAGCACGGAAAGTACGACGAGAGAAGACTACCATCGAGATCTCAACCATCAGCTGTGATTCATCCCACGGGGGGACGGGGGGTGTCTCGAACTTCCCGCCCCTGTTGAGGGTTCTGCGTTGCTAGCTCTCATTCGAACGAGAGAACAAGAGCAGTAAGCAAAGGACCTCCACAAGGAACCGCTGAAGCGCTTGATCAAGATGAAGAGCGGTGCTGATGCTGTTTCTTTCTTCTTCTTTCTTCTAGTTCTAGAAACAGCCTAGTAAGTAATAAAAGAATCTTTTGGTAGAAGCAATAAAAGTAACAATACAGCACAGCAACACTACAGCAACAACAACACAGCAAAAACGCACCAACAGCGCTTTTACCCGGCTTTCCTGTACTGTTATCGCACGACTGCCGCTACTCACTCCTCCGCCTGACCTCACCTATGCTGAACAAAAAGGTCCACACGGGGGCGGGAAGTTCGAGACACCCCCCGTCCCCCCGTTCATGTCTTCCGCCCCTATTCCCATTCGTTTACCAGTTGTTGCAAATACGATTTCTTTATTCAGTCTGCGGCGTGATTTTTTCGTGCCGATTCTCCCGTCACACATGAGTTATCTCACCCGGTGACCTTCGTCTTTCCTCTGATTTTTGACACTGGTTCGAGCGGGGTTCGACGGGCTTCACTCGAAGCTCTCCGAAGCCGTACTTCGAGTGACTGCCGACCCGGAGGAGGCCGCTCTTCGCGGTCTCCACCGGACGGTCGCCCTCGTAGGCGACCACCTGCCCGTGGTCCACCGTCTGGAGCTTGTACACCTCGCGTTGCTCCAGCACCTTCTCCTCGCGTTCACGGAGATCGCGGCGGTCCTCCTTCCACCACCACGGCACGTCCTGGTCGTGAGCGTTCGGGTACTCCGACTCCAGCACGAACGGCGTCACGAGTTCGAGGATGAACGCCTCGCCGTCTTCGAGACGGGAGTAGTCCAGGGCCTCCAGGTCTACGACCTGCGTGTCTTTCAGCCCCGTGATGCCGTAGCCGTAGTTGCGCTTCCCGCCGAACTGGAGGCCGTCCAGGGCGCTCTCATCGAGCGGGAGGACGTCGTCGCGGTCGGCGTGGAGGTACGCGTTGATGTACCACTTCGTCATCTGCTGTTGCTTCCGTGCGCCGTCGGGCTTCCCCATGATGGTCTCATGGGAAAGTGCCGGGTGGCCGCTCTGCACGCGGATGCCGTGCGTGTTCAGCGCGTCTCGCGGCCGGGATTCGAGAAGCCACGAGTGCGACGCCTGCCGCATCAGGAACAGGTCGTCGTAGCTCTCCACGTCCGGGAGGCCGCTCCCGAGGTACGGCCGGATGCCGCTCTGCGAGTGTTCCTCGGGGAACGTCCCGAACTGGCCGGGTACGAAGACGCCGTGACTCGCGTTCAGGTGGCGGTGGACATCATGCGGGAGTTGCTGACCGAGCGCGTGCATGATGGCGTTCCCGGAGACGTAGTACGGGTGACCGATGTAGTCCATTTCCAGCTCCCACTGGACTTGCTGGATGCGCGTCATCGGTCGAACGCCTCCCGGAAGTCCTCGATGTACTGGAGCGCGGTGGACCACGCGCCGATCCGGCGGAGGTTCGCGTCCAGCACCATGTCGTACTTGTCGTGAGCGGCATCGAGCGGGTGCGCTGTCAGCCGGTTCCACGTCGAAGCCCACGACCGCCACGGCCGACTCCCGAGACGAGACGACGGTCGCCCGCCTGCGCTCTCGTCGATGCGGAGCGCGAAGTCATCGCCTGCGTAGACCGTCCGGTGGGGCACGACCTCCCCGGCGCGGTCCACGACCAGGAGAAGATCGGCGAACTCGTGGCCGTCGCGGTAGTTGTCGAGTAGGGCCGCCACGAGCAGGGTGTGGTACTTCAGGCTCGTGTACGGGTAGTAGACGCTCTCGTTGAACGCCGAGACGACGTCGCTCTCCAGCCACGCCCGATGCATGGCCGCCGGGTCGTCTTCGGTCAGGAGCGACCTCACGGCGCTCTCTACGCCGTTGCGCGTGAACTCCTCCGGGTTGTACCGACTCTCGCCCTCGATGAGCGACAGTCGGTAGAGCGTCTCGTGGTTCTCCATCGTCTGCTCAGGCTGGCCGTGGGGCCGGCTGAGCGCCGACGCATCGCCGTCCGCACCGTGGGGAACCGTCTGGTTCACCGGGACGCCCGCGAACGTCTCCGGAGCGTAGTCGTGCGGCTGGCCGTTCATCTTGTGGGCGTCGTGGCGGTACGCGGCGACCATCACGTCCTGGCCGCCGTCGCCTTGGAAGTCGATGAGGCTGGCGTTCTCGGCCATCTACGGCCCCTCCTCGACGCGCTCTCCCAGCGCCTCCACGAACGCCGGGCGGTACTCCTCGGTCCACTGGTCGTCCTTTTCGTCCATCTTGTTCGTGTTGCCCTTTCCGCGGTCGAAGACGCGCTTCAGCTCGCGCTCGTTGTAGAGCGGGTTGATGAGGTGGCAATCGACGATCCCCGCGCCGAAGTTCCGAGCACCACCGAGCTGGTGCATGAAGTCGGTCTTGTGAGCATCGAGGAAGTCGATGCCCTCGGCCAGAAGGCCGACGAATTCGGGTTTCACCTCTCGGAAGGAGAGGTGCCAGCAACCGTCCAGATTCGCCACAGCGTCTACCTCGGCGTTCCGAAGTGGCTCCCGGTTGTCTTCCTCGTTCCGGGAGACGACGTTCCGGTTCAGCCGGCGGTAGTGGCCCTCAGCCTGCCCACGTGTGTAGTCCACGCTGGAGCGGACAGGGTTGAACTTGATCGGCCGGCGCATCACCTTCCCGGGGACGCCACCGAAGCCGCCGAAGAGGTCGAAGACCACGCAACCGTCGTCTTCTTTCGGGTCGTCGGTGCACGCACCCTTCTCGTGGTAGCCGTCATTGAGGTCGCGCTCGTAGGTGTCCTCCTTCATGAAGTTCGCGTTGGCCTCGCCGGGGTGGCAGGCGGTGCCGTCGTACTCGTGGACGACTTCTTCCATCCCGTGGCGAAGCCAGCCCGAGAGCGGGAATGCAGGGATGATGCCGCCGATCTGATTCTGCGGATCGTCATCCTCGTAGTTCCCGTTGCTGGCGTGATGCCGGTCGGTCATGATGCTGTCTCCGACCACCAGCAGGTCGGTCTGGATTCGTACGAAAACGTCCTTCTCGATGTCTTCAATCATGATTTTGTGGGGGTTAGCGTGCTTCAAGCGCCGCTTCGACCGCCTCAGCCGAGGGGTACGAAACGCCGCCGACGCGATACTCCGTGTAGTTCTCGCCGTCGTCGGTGCGGACGATGCGGGCCGTCACACGGACAACGTCAGTCATCGGCATCACCATCCTCATCAGTCTCATCGGGGGCGTCAGCCACCAGTTCCTCAGTGTCCTCGCTGACCTCGATGTCCCCGCCACATTCGAGCACCTGGCGCTGACGCTCGTTCATCTCCAGCTCGGATTCCTCGTCGTCCTTCTCCTCGTCAGTCATCGTACTTCCCCTCCGCTGCATCGGCGGCGACCACCAGCCGGGCAGCGAGATCGCGGGCGTCGTCGGGTTCGAGGCCGGTGCCGACCTCGATAGGACCGGATGACCATCGGAGGTCAACGCCACTCCAGCCGTTCTCCTCGTGGACGCCTTCGACGTTGAGCGGGCCGTCGTTCATGTCTGCCGTGACGTGGACGTTGTTCAGCCCGCCTGGAACAGAGCCACAGTCCGTGATGGAGTACGTCCCATCGTCGGTGACACTCCTATCTTCCACGATCTCCTCGGCGCGACCCGTGTCAGCAGTCACGGCCTGTGGAAGAGCGGCGAGGGCGGCGGCCGCGGCGAGGAACTGACGACGCTGCATCACAGACCCTCCTGCACGGTTTCCCGCGCTTCTATCAGCCGAGCGGTCCACGCACCGGCTTCCGCGGCGCTGATGCCCGGAACGGCACTCCAGTCAGTGTCTTTGTGTTGCTCGATCAGCTCCGCAAGAGCAAGGTCGGATTCGGTGTTATTAGCGTCCGATTCGGCTTCCGTGCCGGAATCCTGAAGTCCGGCGGATGTCTTCATTGACATGGGTTCTTCAATCGCCTTGGGGAACCCGGCCCGCGTGTTCCAAGCACGCGGGCGTTTACTGCGACGGTCACACCCCGAGGGGCCGGGCTTCCTCACCTTTTTCTACATAGCAATAGGTGATAAGCCTTTTGCTACACGTCAAAACGAACAAGTGCCGTGGCGTGGAAGGGGGAGTATGGAAGACAAGGAGCGGAACGAGCACGGGCGATACAAGCCCGAACACTCCGATGAGGAGTTTATTCGTGCTGTTGCAGAGCACGAGCCTGCGGGCACGAAAGAAGTAGCAGATGAACTTGGAATTGCCCGACAGGGGGCGGACTACCGTCTTCGGCGTCTTGAAGAGAATGGGAAGGTATCGAAGAAGAAGGTCGGTAATTCTCTGGCCTGGACGGTTGAACAGGAGTAGACGAGAGGTTCAGCAGGATGGCAAAGGAGAAAGACGAGGACGCTGACCGCGATCCCGAGTCGAAGGGAGAGATCCACGAGCGGTGGGAGAGGAAGGGAGAGATTTCAAGCCGGTACAGAGAAGCCGAGAACAAACTGCCAGACGACCCACGGACGGATCCTTGGGCGTACACGGCACTCCTGACACGAAATCCGGCCAAGAATATCACGCCGCCGCTGTGGGAAGCCATCAAATCAGAGGCCTATCGCGTCTACCGTTGGTCCGTGCAACGAGACCGGTACGACGACCAGGAGACGCCCGAGCATCGACTCGCAAAGGCCCTCGGGAAGGTCCAGCTTCGGCACTACTACTGGTCGAAAGGGAAAAACGAGGACCTCACGGAGAATCTGGACGGAGAGGACGCAACGCGGCTGTATCTATTCTTCGACCTCTCGGCGCTCAACCAGTCGGGCGTCGCTCGTGCAATCAAGGACCCTGACATCCAGGAAGCGTTAGGCATCGAGAATTCGGTAAGTCAGCCGACGTTGAACCGGATGCCGGGACGGATGGACGACGAGACCCGGCATTACTACGCGAGCGAGACTGAAACGCTGGTTCGGCAGTTGCAGGACACGAAGCTCGAACACTGGTTTCGAGACCCGACGCCGGACACGATAGTTACTGACGGCGAAGGGTTCCCGCCGGTCCAGGTGATCGCTCGGGAGCTCCGCTCGAAGACGTTCAAGTACCTCCGACTGAAGCGCGACAGCAGTACCGAGGTGACGAAGGACGCGTCACTCCGGGTGCTCATCGCCGCCGCGAACGGCAACGGCTTCGTCAACGACGCCGCGAAGAACCTCAAGTACAAACCGTTCTACGACGACGGCGACATTCCGACGGGGCAGAACCTCACGCACCACCTGAGGAAGTCTTCCCGAGAGTCCGTCTTGCGGATGTTCCGTGAGGCGAACGAGGAACTCTTCGAGATCGCCGCCCGGCACGACTACTTCCCCGACAGCGCGGAGGTAGCTATCGACATCACGGACTGGCCGTTCTACGGCGACAACGAAAGCAACGAGTTCATTCGCGGGACGAAGCCGGGGCGGAACTATTCGTGGGCGTGGAAGTACATCACGCTCGCTGTCGTCGGGACCGACACGCCGCTGATTCTGGTCGTGCTTCCGGTCAAAGACAAGAGCAAGACGCCAGAGTACATCCGTCGGATGCTCCGTCTGAGCAGGCAACACCTGAATATCGGCCGCGTCTACCTTGACGCGGGAACGGAGTTCTACAACTCGGACACGATTTCGACCATCACCGAGCAGGGCCTGAAACTGGTGATGCAGGGCCGCAAGTCGGGGAAGACGGTCAAGCACTTCCTGAATGGGATGGCGCGCGCCGATCTGCGGTCATCGTACTACCCCTACGGCGTGGGCTCTCTTGACGATGACAGCTACTACGCGGTGGGGCTGAAGTCGGACAAGACGGTGAAACTGCGGAAGTCAGACGCTGATGAGCCGATGGACGACTACACGTACTTCTACACAAACCTGCATCCCGAAGAGGTGCCGCCAGAGGAATTGGGAGAGGCGTACCGTCGTCGGTGGGGCATCGAGACGGACTTCCGCGTGATCAAGGAGGAGTTCCTCGCCAAGTGTGGGTCTCGAAACCCGGCACTTCGGGCGTTCTATTTCAACTTCGCGGCGCACCTGTTCAACATCTGGACGGTAGCGAACATCCTCCGCGCCGAGGAGACTGGTGAAGCCCTGAGTGAGGGGAAGCAACTGACCGCTGGTGAGCTGATGCAGGCCATCGAGGATGACCCGCGCGATCTTCGGCTTCCGACCGAACCACCCGAAACTCGACAGGTCTTTGGAGACGTTCTCGGGGGCGGTTGGAACACCTCGGATGCCGACTAAATCCCTGACCGACCACACTGGGAGATTTTGGCAAACATCTAGAATCTATACCTGCTAATTGTTGTTATTCAGTATCCCACCAGCTTCACGACGAATAGTAGTAGAGTAATCTGGACTTTTGGATATCTCAGCTAACTTGTCTATCGCACTTCCCCCACCGGCATTTCCCAGCGCTTTAACAGCCCACTGCGCAACGCGGTCATCACCGTGGTCAATCAGCCAGAGGAGTGCCTCACGGATCTCTGACGGTACATCGAATTGGCTCTGGTGAATCGCTGTACGGCGTTGGCTTCGACCGTCAGAACGAGGAAAGTGAAGCGGGAAATCGCCGATGCCTATGTCGAAGATCTCCCGCTTCACGAACAAAGCGGTTCAGTTAGCTAAAAACGCTGTTGGTGGGCGAGGCGAAGTCGCCGCCCCCGAAGGGGGTGGCGGCTTCGCCGAGTACGCGGTGCTGTCGCTGCACTGTCTGCGGGTTTACCTAGAGAAGTCGTACCGGGAAACACTCGATCTGCTGAGCGAAATGCCACAAATACTCGGAGAGATCGGCCTCGACGCGACCGATCTCCCCGATCACTCGACGCTGGTCAAGTGGTTTGATAGGATCAAGACAGCACTCTGGCGAGTGCTGCTGCGCCTCTCGGCGCAGCTGCACGACCCGAGCGGTCACGCCGCGATCGACGCGACGTTCTTCGACCGCGAAACCGCCAGCAAACACTACTGCCGCCGGACGAATTACCGCGTCCAGACGCTCAAAACCACTGCGCTCGTCGACACAGAAAGCCACGCGATTCTGGACGTTCACTGTACGACCGAGAAACGCCACGACACACAGCTCGGCTGGCAGGTCGCCCGCCGCAACGCGGGCGACTTGGCCAGCCTCGCTGCAGACAAAGGCTACGACTGGATGGAATTACGCGAGAAACTCCGAGAGGAGGGCGTGAGACCACTGATCAAACACCGCGAGTTTCGGCCCATCGATCACGCGCACAACGCGCGGATCGATGGGCCTCGCTACCGCCAACGATCGACGTGTGAAACCGTCTTCTCGACGATCAAGCGCACGCTCGGCGACGCCGTGCGTGCGCGAGCGTGGTTTCGGGAGTTCCGCGAAATCGTCCTGAAATGTGTCGTTCACAACATCAAGCGAGCCGTGACACCGTGAAATCAAGCTACGTCTGGCGATTCACCACGGCCCTCTCAACTGTTTCGACGAGTACTCGGAACAGTTTGACGACGCAGTCCGTGATGTCCTTGAATACATCCGGGATAATCCGTCGGAGGCGGTCGCGGATGCTGAGGTGTTGGCTGAGAATAGCGCGCCAGAGTGTGTTGAGGGTTCGACGCCGATTCCAACGTCAGAGTTCGATCCCTTCGAGGTGACGTTCTGCTCAAGCAATGACATTGTGAGTCACCCTGAACACGGAACCGAGAGCGACGTCATGGATGAGGTCCATGACCTCCTCGGTCAGTTCGATGTCGTTCCTTCATCCCCGCTCGTGTCTGTGACGGTCCGGTAAGACGCACTGCAACTACAACGAATTCGGCAAGGGTCACCTGATGCGGAAACCAGGTTCGGTTGCCGCACGAGCCCTCGTCGCCAAGGACACTCATTATTCCAATAAATGGGTGTGTGTCAAGTTTCCATGAGTAGTTTTATCCGCGAATATATGAGTGTATAATGGTACGATGGTAGATTCGCCAGGCGACGAATTAGTAGCGGCATATCTTTCGGACCGGGAGTGGGAGAAACAGCGACAGTCGGTTGAGAAGACTGCCGGGATTGTGCAGGATCTTGCGGTGGCTCTACTTGAGGCGGGTGAACTTGGTCAGCAGGAGGTGACGGCGTTGTATCGGTTATGTATGAATAACAGCACGTATCCGGTTTCGAGCAAGCGTGGTGAGATTGACGAACTAGAGATTCCGGCGGATTTGAAACGTGATTTGAAAGAACGGCTTGGTGAGGATGTTGGGACCGTCGGTGGGTTGTTGTTCCCGGTTGAAATCCCGGCTGAGAACACAGATGCGGTGACGGCGTGTTTCAAAACGCTTGTGACGGCTGAGGAGCGGGAGGCGTGGGATGACGCGGTTCGAGAGTTGGCCGAGCTTGAGCTCCCGAACGTGAAGTGCGGGAAGCTGTCGCCGATCCTGTCGTATCTGCACCCGGAGTACTACCCGGTCGTAAATACGATGTCGCGGAACGGGCTGGCCGAATATTTCGATGAGGATGTGTCGAATGAAGTTGCTGAGCTCCCGGAAACGGCAGCGACGTATCGGTCGATTCGAGACGAGTACGGGTTTGAGGCGAACTTCCGTGACTTGGATTACTTTTTCGTGTGGGCGAACAACCGAGCGAAAGAACGGGATAGCGTGACTCTGGAGGGTGACCGGTCGTATTTTTGGGTGAATCAGTCGAATCAGTCCGAAATCGAAGACGAGTATCTACGGGCGAAGGTGGACGATGTGTGGCACCACGAGCTCGAAAAATTGGCCGACGGTGACGTTGTATTCCATAATTTTAACGACGAGTTGATCGGGTTGTCAACGGTGACGGGGACTCCAACTCAGTACGAGTTCAGAGATGATGTGTATCATCGTGTCCCGGTTGATTTCGAGTGGTTCTCTGAGTCAGTGCCCGTCGATACGGAATTGAAGCAAGTTCTGGATACGCCGGACTGGCATCAGAAGTACTACCCGATCGATTCGAACGGGAATCTGAAGCAAGCGTACCTGTCACAGTTGTCGTTAGCGGCCGCGGAGTTCCTGTTGGATACTGGTGAGGCATGGAATCTGATCCAGTCTCTTGGATCCGATGGGCCGGGGGAAGAGATTCCAGATGCGCCTGACCACGCGGACGAAATTGAACGGCAATTACTGAAGAAGAAGCAAGTCGTGTTCTACGGGCCGCCGGGGACGGGGAAGACCTACACTGCGGAGCGATTCGCCAAATGGTGGGTGGGGCAGCAGGATGGCGGTGACCCGGTGTCTGATCGGGTTGCGACGGTGACGTTCCACCCCTCGTTCACGTACGAGGACTTCATCGAAGGATTGAGCGCGAAGACCAATGACGAAGGACAGGTGGCGTACGAGGTGCAAGACGGGGCGCTGAAGCGCATGCAAACTGCGGCGATGGCTGCGTACGACCGGGCAGCCGAAGCCAACACGAAACCGGACCGGTACGTTTTGATCATCGATGAGATCAACCGCGGGAATCTGGCACAGATCTTCGGTGAGGTCATCACGTTGCTGGAGGCGGATAAGCGCGGGACGTTCAACGTGGAACTGGCGCACTCGGGTGAGACGTTTACCCTCCCACCGAATTTGTACGTGATCGGGACGATGAACACGGCGGATCAGTCGATTGCGCTGGTGGATACGGCGCTTCGCCGCCGGTTCCGGTTCGTAGACTACCCACCGAATCTCGATGTGGTGTGGGGGGCTGGTGACATGGTCGCTGCGGATGCCTACACGGCAGTTACGCAGCCGAACGAGCAGGTGTCGCGTCGGGAGCAGCTGGTCGGTGCGAGCGTGCTAGCGGTTGAAACGCTGAACGAACGGATTTTGAACGCGCCGGAACTCGGGAAAGGCAAGCAACTCGGACACACGTATCTCCTTGGTCACGAGTCCCCGACTGACGTGGTGGATGCGTGGCGGTACGATATCCTGCCACAACTGGAAGAGTATTATTTCGGGCAGTTCGATCGCCTCCGAGACGACTTGTTGACTGAGACCGGTGAGCGACTCATTCGGTGGGAAGCTGAACAGATTCAGTCGTTTGACGCTGCAGACCTCTATGCAGCACTCTGCCAGCTTGCAGGCATCGAGGACCCGGTGCCTCTCGCTGCAGCGCCAGTAAAAGCGATGACTGATGGTACGGGCGCATCGCAGTCTGTGGACGCGTGGGAGGAAGGTGAGAAAACGGTCGCGGCGTTCCGTGAGCGAACTACTTCGACGCTAGATGAGAAAGCGCAGTCTCGGGTGGAACGGTTGCTTGCGGTTGGCGAGGACATCGGGCGGCTTGATACGGGCCGTGGGGAGCATAATGCGACGGCACAGTTGAAGACGGATCTCATCGATCCGGGCGTCGGGCTCCTTCAGATCGACCAAGACGGGACAGTGAAGTTCAAGCTGGATTGGCTCGCCGCTCGTGATGAGAACGCGTTAACTGGTGAGTTCATCAACGATGCAGCGGGCGCGTTCGATGAGGTTGCCGCGTACTCTCATGAGTGGGAGCCTGACCCGGACGATGACGAGCGAGAGTTTGTCGCGTCAAACATCCAGATTGCCGACCTCTCCGAAGCGGAAATGGATACCTTAGTCGAGGGGGTCCGCTCGTTTGCACGGCAAGCGGATGAGTTCCAGCATGGCTGACCTCTCTCAAGTCGGCCTCGTCGGCTCACCAGTGCAGACTAACGGGCCGGGTGAAACGGTGCCGCCCTCGAATCCGCTGGTGCTGGCGGAACACGACGAGTCGGAGCCGTTCGAGATCAGTACGGATGACGCTCAGTTCCTTGACCGTCTCGACGAGGTCCATGAGTCCGCGCCGCTCGACGTATCGTATACGAATGATGGGCAGGTGATTGTGAGTAGTGGGTCGTACGTCGGCGTGATGACGTTGCCGAGTGGTACGCAGATCGAGGTGACGCCCAAGCAGTCTGTGACGCGGTTGCTGTGGGCGCTGCAGTACGCGTTTGACACGCCGATTGATTCGATGGGGAAAGAAACGGGGTTCACCGGTGCCTCCTCGTTTTTTGACGCGATTGGCGTGTTGTTCCTGACGGAGCTCAAAACGGTTCTTGACCAAGGCCTGCACCGGGATTACGTTCGCACGCAAGCCGTCCAAGAGCATGTTCGCGGTCGCATTGACGTGCAGCGGCAATTGCAACGAGCGGGTCCGACGCCGACTGATTTCGCGGTCGAGTACGACGAGTTTACCACAGATACGGTGTTGAACCGCGCCGTGCTTGCCGCGGTCCGCGTGTTGACCGGGCTGGTCCGTGATAGTGAATTAGCGAGTCGACTCCAGCACGAAGAGCAGCGACTCAGACAGTTCACGACGATCGAACCGGTGTCTGTTGATGCTGTCGAGCGGATCGAGCTGTCGCGGTTGAACGAGCATTACGATCTCTTGTTAGATTTGACGAGAACAGTTCTAGCTCGAGAGTTCTTCGAGGATATCAGCGCAGGGACGAACCGCTCACTCGCGCTGTTCGTGAACATGAACGATATTTTCGAACGGCTCGTTGAACGGGCGTTCCGAGCCGCTGCGAAACAGATCGGCGGACTCACAGTCGAGGGACAGGCGTCCATTCAGAATATTGTCGACGGACCGCACGCTGTGTCGATGCGGCCAGACGTTCTAGTCAGACATGAAGACGGGACACCGGCGGCTGTCATCGACGCCAAGTGGAAGACCGGTTCAGCGTCATCCGGCGACGTCTATCAACTCACCTCATACGTCCTCGCACTGGAAACGTGCGGCGCGCTTGTGTATCCAGGGCACAGCGAGCACGGTGGTGAGGAGTCAACAGTGATGGACCAGTTTTCGCTTCGCTCCGTTGAATTAGCCACGGACGCAGTAGCTCCGTCATATGGCGATTACGTCGATGTGTTAGAGGATAGTGCGTACCGCTACCTGACCAGCATTCTCTAGAGAAATCGGGGGTACGTTTGAAAAAGTACGGAGACCGTCTTTGAGAAATGTCGGCGATAGCTGTTTTATGATTCGATATTGCTAACGAGATCGCGTAGTTGGTCTCGGGTGAGCGGGTCGATGAACTCTCGTTCGCCGGTAGCCGTGTAGTAGAGGCTCGCGGTTACGGGCTTGTCGGGGAAGCACTCTGAGAGGACGTGATAGTACGCGCTGAGTTGCTTTCGATATTCAGTTTCGCCGCGTCTCGTCCGGTCGGTTTTGTAGTCGATGATCTCGATTTCGGCAGGGGTTGCGTGGACCAGGTCGACGACGCCCGAGATCGTCACGCGCTCACCGTTTACGTCTAGAGGGAGCACGGCCCGCTCTTCGACGTGGAGGTCCCCCGAAAGACTGTCGAGCAGCGCTTTGACGTGGCGTTCGTCGTCGGTGTCGCCGGTCGTCGGCGCGACGTCCTCACCGAGTGCGTAGGCTTCTGCGAAGTCGTGGACGCGCGACCCGAACTCACGGCCGCGGAACTCGACCGAGTCGGCTTCTGTAGCGTCGTCCGTGAACACATCGTCGTCCATGAGCGTGTGCGGCGTGTGGCCTGTCGGGCCGTCCGGGGTGACGATGGAGAACGGGAGTTGGGTTTGGGCTGTTGTGCTCCGATCGACGGTCTCGACTACCGGGTCGCCAGCACGCGTGGTGCAGGGGAGTTCCTCGAAGAACGTGTTCGGATCCTCGCCACCGGTGAAGATGACGTGATTTTCGGCTCGCGTGATGGCGACGTACAGGAGGCGTCGTTCCTCGTCGTAGTCGCGGGACAGGCAATGCCGGATGACGTCGTGCCGCCAGTTGTCGTAGACGTGCGGGTGCTCTGCGACGGTGGCGTACTGCTTGCGTTGGCGGAGTCCGACGGGTTCGGTGTATTCGACGACGCTTGACCCGCCGCCGTTGGGCGGGAATTTTCCGCTGTTCATATTCGCCAGGACGACGATCGGGTACTCTAGACCTTTCGCGGAGTGGATCGTCTGGACCGTGACGGAGTCGACACCAGCGCTGGTGAACACGTCGTGGGTACTGCCGTTTTCGATGCCGCGCTCGATGAGCTGGATAAGGTCGCCGCGAGTGAGCGTCGAGGACTTGTGGACCGACTGGATCGTGTGTAGGATGACGTCGGCGTATTCGCCGGTGAATCCATACCGGTCGAACACCGCTCTGGCAACGGCCCCGACCGCGGCTCGCTCGTCGAGGTCGTCACGAAACGCAGTCATATTCGCGGGGTAGTCGCGGGTGTCTAGGATGTGGTCGACCTCGTCGAGCGTGTACCCGGCTTCTTCGAGGACGACTGCCCATCCCCTGTCGGCATCGGAGTCAAGGATCCGGAGCCAGGCGAGCAGCAGTTTCGCCTGGTCGGTTCTGAACAGTTCGATCCCGCCGTCGTAGGCCATCGGGAAGTCGTACTCGTCAGCGACGGTCAGCAGCTCCCGGCCGAAATCACGCGTCCGCGTGAGGACAGCGACGTCGCCGTACGTCGGCGGCCGCCGAGTCCCGTCTTCGTCCTCGACAGCGTACTCCTCGTTCCCGACGACGTCCTGAATCGTCGAGAGGACGGCCTCGTGTTCGTCGGGGTGATGCACTCCTCCGATGGTGGTGTTGTCGAACGCCGCGTTCGACGACAGCGAGACGACGTCGTCCAGCACCGCCTCGTCAACGTCGTCTCGACCGGTCGCCGGAGTAACGAGTGCTTCTTCGGAGAAGTCGAGAACGGTCTGTGTCGACCGGTAGTTCTCGGTCAGCTCGATCCGCTCGACCTCACCAGTGTCGAACTGGATGCGCTTGCGGTCGTCGTCCAAGTCGTCGGTGAACCGATCGAGTCGTGCTTCGAATTGGAGGATGTTCTCGACGTCGGCGTACTGGAACGAGTAGATGCTCTGCTTCCAGTCTCCGACGACACAGATGTTGTCGGTCCCTGCGAGCAGGAGCGCGAGTTTGAACTGGATCTCGCTGGTGTCCTGGAACTCGTCGACCATCACGTAGTCGAACGCCGCGCGCTCGCGGAGCGAGTCGTCCTCGCACAACAGGACGAACGCGAACAGTTGCAGGAACCCGAACGTCAGGTAGTTGCGACGCAACGCGAATTCGAGGTACTCGACGTAGATGGCGTGGACGAACGACTTGAGCTCCGCCCGGTCTTCGTCGAAGACCAGTTGAGCGACGCGCGCCGGGACCTGTTTCTTCCCGTCGCCTCGCAACTCCGCTTTGGCCGGCGCGTCGGGGAGGTACGTCTTGTTTCGGCCGTACCCATTCAGTTTCTGCCGGAGCCGGGATTGCTTGCGGCCGTCGTTGCGCGGCTGATTGACGTCGTCGAACAGCGATTCGAACGCGTCGAAGTCACCGTCCAGCGCGTCCTCCCCGTCTCGGTACCACCCGTCGGTCGTCGGGAAGACGCCCTTCGACGCGAGTTCCGACACCACGTCGAGTAGTTCGAGCGGGTCCGACAGCTCGCGGAACACGTCCGCGTACTCAGGGTGACTGTCGCGGAACTGGTCAATGAACTCCCGGAACAGTTCGTTCTCGACGAGCTCGTCTTCGATGACGCGGGTTGAGCCGGTGATCCGCTCGTCCAGCCCGAGGTGGGTCGGGGCCCGATAACCGTGCTCCTGCAGGATATCGAAGCAGTGGGAGTGAAACGTCTGGATAGAACCGTCCGCAAGTTCTCGGAGGGAGTACGTCGAGTGGTCGACGATCCGCTCTTTCATTTCGGTCGCCGCACTCCGCGTGAACGTCACGAGCAGGACGTCTTCGGGTTCGACCGAGGGTTGGTCGACTATCTCCGCGTACCGACGCGTGATGGCGAACGTCTTGCCGGTCCCGGCCCCCGCGTCGACGACGTAGATGCCGTCCGTGTTCTCGATGAGTCGCTGCTGGTCAGGGTTGGGTGTCGGTTCAGTCATCGCTGCCCCCCCTCCAAGAGCAGGTCCCGGTGATCGACGCGACGGTAGTTCGGCTCGTCACCGGCTCCCGCGATGGGGAATCGGTCGTCGCCACGCCGATACGCGATCAACTCCTCGATACTCTCGGTGACGAACTGTTCGACGGCGTCGAGACCCTCCTGGAAGAACGCCTTCTTGCGCACACCGTTGAGTGCCCGGATAGCCTGATCACAGCCTTTCTCAGCGTCGACATCGCCGCTAGTCTGAGCGTTGACAGCGTCCGTGAATGCCGTGGCGAACTCCGAGTCCCGGAGTTCGTCTTTCGCGGCCGTGTCCGGGAATGAGAGTCGACCCATGATCTCCGCGTACGCCTCGAATCCCAAGTCCTCGAACGTGGCGACGCAGTCGTTGTATCCGTCGAGTAGCGTGTCGTACGCCTGCCGGGACCCGACGTGTTCGTCGAAGGTCCACGGATAGTACCTGACAGTCGTCATCGTGTCGTCGAGGTCAGCGTCTCCGGTGATGACGTCGTCCAGCGTCTCTAGGAAGTGGAAGAACGTGAACGCGATCGGTTCGTCGGGACGAACCGTCCGGTAGTGACTGAGATACAGCGCAGACTGGAAGTTCGGCGTGTCGCTCGGCGGGTCGACGGCGGCTTGTTTGACGACGTCGCGCCGGGATTTCTTCCGGCCGCTCTTGAAGTCGAGCAAGTGGTCGGGTGCTCTGACGAGGTCGATCTTGCCTTTGATCCCGAGCGCCGTATTTTCGAACCAGCGTTCGGTGAGTGGCGAGTCGATCGGCTCGTCGAAGTGGTCGGCGAAAAAGTTGCGCCCCCACCCCGAAGCGGGCGTGAGAAAGTCCTCGGACTCCGGACCGCGAGTATCGAGGTACTCGACGATCGTCTCGATCCCGATCCGGTAGGTGCGACGGCGCAACGGCTCGTCAGTCCCCGAAAACAACGGCCGGGCTTCCTCGACCATGACATCGACTACGTCCTCGATAGCGTCGTCGTCGATTACCTCGGGATGGTTCACGTAGAACTCGGCGAAGTCGTGAAACAGGTTCCCCTCAGTGAAGTAGTCCTTATCGGGACCGTCGACTAACCGACTGAAGAAGTAGTCCCGCGGACTGTTGACGTAACTGTTGAGACTCGACTGGCTGATCGCTTCGACGGTCTCGGCTTCGACATCGATGTCCGCTTTCTCGAAGCCCGTCTCACTACTGGTGACTGGCCTGCGGTGAGAGACGGCATCGAGGTCACTGAACTGGTCATAGTCGTCGTCGAGTAACTCGCCGAAGTACAGACACGGCGTGACTGGCTGGCCGCCGCGCGTGTCCTGAACGAGATAGTACTGCTCGACGCCGCTCTGTATCAGGAGCTGGAACTGGTCGAGATACCGCTGGAACTGCGCCTCCGTGTCGACCCACGGCCGTTGCGGCGGCGAGTGAGTCCAGTCCTCGTCCAGCCCGACGTGGAACACGACGGGCCGGTCGACGTAGCCGGCGGATTTAGCGTCAGCCAGCAACACGCCCTCGTTCTCCCGATCGACCGACACCTCGTAGGTCTGCAGGTAGTACGCAAGGTCGTCGACCGTATCCGCGCTGACCGGTGTCTCGGCGATTCCCACTGTGGCGAGTTCCGCCTCGAACGAGGTCAGGTCCGCTCCGGTTTGTGCCTCGTATGCGTCGAGTGCGTCCGCGAACGTGTGGTCAGTGATCGACTGGCAGAACTCACGGACCCACGCCGTTTCCGGGATTACTGCTTCGTGGAGTCGCTTGTTGTCGTGGTCGATGGGGACGTCGATACCCATCTGTGTGAGCACGGGCTTGACATCCGCGACCGTCGTTTCACCCCCGCGGAACCCTGCACGGCAGAGATTGAGAAACGCGCGGTGATGTGGGTCGTCGATGAACCCCGGCCCGCCGTAGTAGGGGACTCCAGCTGCGTCGAACGCTGCTTGGATGAGTGAGGAATACCGGCTATTGGCGTCCAGAACGACGGCGACGTTGTTCGCTGTCTCGGCGGTGATGGTGTCGAGAATCGCGTCGATGATGTCTGCCGACGAATCAAATATGTTGAACTGCGGGTAGTCGAACGTGCCCTCAGTGAAGAGGTCGATGCGGTCGTACTCGTCGGGAAGGATATTCCGTTCTAACGTTGTCAGTTGCTGCTCCCCGACCACGGCGAGTGACTCCGCGTCGACAGTGTACTCTGTCAATGACTGCGACGTCGATTGCAGCTCCGCCATAATCTCGACGACATCGCTTGTCTCGCCGTCGACGTACCTGTCGTATTCGAGTATCGACTCCGCTGTTCCCTGGTGCTCCCAACACTGGAGCACGTTCCCGACGGCGTAACTGATCGATTGCCAGTCGTGGTCAGTACGCTCGATGACTTCGAGAAACGCAGTCCGGTCTTCTGCTTGTTCCCGGCGGCCTGCTGCGAGTCGGCGTGGCGTCGTCGCAAACGTCCCGAACTGTGGAACATCTACGCGACGATTAATCGCACTCGCCAGCGGCGCATCCGGAGTGAGAACCACGTCATAGTCCGCAACCGCCCTGTAGAGTTGGTCAACCGGCTTCGCACGCTGAATAGACACGCATCCCTAATGCGCAAGGAGTTGGTTAAAGATTGGTATATGTTATAACACAAATGACACGGTTCATTCCCTGTACTGAGCATAAAGACTGATCACACGATAGTCAGAGAGATGGGGCAGTGATCATGCCATCACCAGGCCCCAACAGATACCCTGCTAGACAGAGAATCAACTTCTTTCGTTCGCTTGGTGTCTTTTATCGAGTTGTTGGCGCACCTACTCCACGCTCTCATCAATCGCTTCCGAATCGATTGGAGAGCGGTTCCCCATCCCCATTACTGGAGTGGGGGCAGATTGCCACCGAGAGCCGTGCCTTGGTTATCCGTCTGTTTGTCTCCCGGTTCAGTTACAGTTGATGCCTGTTCTTTTGCTTCTTTGAAACGGTATGCCGCCCTGAGATGGGTGAGTTCTCGTTCTGCTGTCCGCCAGTGAGAGACGTCGTTGAGTTCATTCTGGTGGAGTTCCTTGTCTGAAATCAGGAGTTCCTCTGGATCGGTTGCGTCATATTTGGCTCTGTACTCTGCGAGTTCCTGTTTTACTCGCTGGATTTGATCGACAAGCGCATCGCTACCAGCGAGTTGGATGATCTGTTTCAGAAGGTACCACTCTGGATCTCGACTGTAGAGCTTTCCAGAGTCGGTCTGCTGACTTCTAACAATATCATCTTCAGCAAGCTTGTTGAGCGTGGATCTGGCTTTTGTTTCCGAGACGAGAGCTGTATCTGCAAGGTCACCCGCTGATTTCGGTGTCGTCGTTCTCTTGATCACCGTGCGAATTCGCTCGTTCGCGGTGGTCTCGTTTCTCCACTCTGCGGCTGCGAAGTCATCGATGTCCTCGAAATCATTGTCATCAACCGTGAACGGGTCAATATCATCCACGATTACCGCTTCGTCAGGTAGTCCCTCTTCGCTCGGGTGCTCATCGGGCCTGTCAGGAGATGGTGGCTCGTCGGTCATGCACTACGCTATGTCTCAGGCGCACATATATTTCACCAGCACAGATATGCGCTCCTAGTTTTAACATCGGCGGCATTGAGAACGAGAGTGGACCTGAACCACCGATATTGAGTGATTCGGGAGGTCAGGAGAGAGGGTGCGCCAACCGCTCTCTGACACCCTGTGATGCAGACAACGTATTATCGCCCGAGAGTCCGTATAATTGCGGACACCCCCCGCGCGGTATCGGGGTGGCCAATGAGCAGAGAATCACTGTCCAGAGACACCGGACGTGTTACTCCCTCAATGTTGCTCAGACTGTACGTGAGTTGGGATTTCGGACTAAGTGATCGGGTTAGTCCTCCAATTGTCGGAGAACTGCTTCGCCACGATCAGTCGTGATGTAGTACGTGTGCTTGCGGTGGGTTTCGTCTTTGGGCTTCAATTTCCGCTCGCTCGCTTTGATCGTGCTGCCTTCGTACTTCGTAACGAGTCCTACCTGTCGAAGCGCGCGGTACAGATGGCGGACGTGCTCGAAATCCATGTCCAACTCTTCGGCGGTCATGGGTAGTGTTTAGTTAGCAGCATTGTGCCAGCGAGCGAAACTCTGCAACCAATTTTCAGCTGTTTTCGGTTCAACGTGGCTGAAGCAGTTTGAAAATGAGGAGGTTCGGCGCTTGAGCTCTCGAAAGATCCGTTCGACAGCGTTCCGATTTCCGTGGCGACGCATCTGAAATCGGAGTCCAGCTCGTTGCAGTGCAGTTTGGAGGTGTTGAGCCCCATCAACGAGAAAGACCGCAGTTTCGACATCGTGTTTTTGACGCAGTTCGCGCAGGAAGATCTCGGTCAGAGCGGTCGTCGTCGTTGAAAAGAGGCGGACGTGAAGCAGTTCATTCGTCGCTGGATCAGCGGCGGCGTACAGCCAGAACTGCTGATCGTTGATCCGAATCACCGTCTCGTCAAGCGCGACTTGATTCGGAGATCGACCAGATTCGGGCTGTAGATCGGCTTTCTGCACCCAATCGTGGACTGCCTTCCGACTGCGTTGGACACCCAGACAGTCGAGCAATTCGACGGTATTCGACAGCGACAGTCCCGCAACGTGCGATTGAATACCGAGCGCCATCGCCGGCTCGGGTGTCCGCTCGCGCTCCACAAAATCCAAATCTATCCAGTCTCTATGACCGGTGAGGCGGGCGATTTCTGGCATAGGCACCAAGAAATCACACCGCCTCACCTTTCACGCTTAACTAAACACGACCCGGTCATGCGTGGATAGTCCGGCCCGCCCTGATCTAATCGCGCGACGAGTGTGTGTCCGTCAGGCAGGTGCCGAAGAACATTCACCTGTCCCTCGCGTTCGTCGAGAAACCGCAAGAGGTGGTCGCCCTCTCGTGAGAGGCGGTAATAGGTGTGATGCTGCCGGACTTCGTCGGCCTGCTTGGCCTTGACGCGTCGCTGTTTGACTGTCCCCGATTCGACGCGTTCGAGCACGCCTGCCGTCTCCATCTCTTCGCAGAGAGTTTCGACGTGATCGCGCTGCGCATCGA
The DNA here is from genome assembly GCF_013415905.1 of Halosimplex pelagicum. GTDB lineage: Archaea > Halobacteriota > Halobacteria > Halobacteriales > Haloarculaceae > Halosimplex > Halosimplex pelagicum. Next base: position 3,208,744 of record NZ_CP058909.1, read on the forward strand.
GATGCCCCGCCATCGATCGCGGATAGTTCCCCTCAACCGCATCGAGATGATAGCAGATCAGATAGGCGACGGGGTCGGCGGGCAGCGGGGCTAACTGTCCGACTATCTCTTGCTTGCGTTCGAGTTCGGCTTCGAGATCTTTGGCTTGCTCGTACCGAGACTGTGCGTTACTCGCCGGGTCGGCATCCAGATCGAGAACGACGTCGATCGACCGCCCGTTCGGTGTATCGAGCGCCACTGATAGCTCGCCCGACTCCCAATGATCACCTGATTCAGAGCGGGCCTGCTCAAGCGCCTGTTCGACTTGCGCATAGCGGGTCAGAATCGTGTCTGCTTCCAGGCGGAGACGGTCAATCTCAGCCTGCGAAACCATCTTCATACGGTTATGCTGGTCCGTCTGTTTGAATCCACCGTATCCAGTCGGTTTCGGGCCGTCTCGAAGTGCCAGTCGAGATTGGTTTAGGACAGTTCCCGTGCACGCCCACTCGGGACGCTCACGAACTGATCTACCCGATTTCCCTCGTAGCAGTGGGAACGTGGTGTGTTTATCAGTGTCACTGGCATATCCCCGATATGGCGTATCGATTCGTACGCGCTCAACCAATCCGGCAGCGCCTCTCCGAATTACGTGAACGACTGGATAACGGCGAAATCGGGAAGATGGAGCCGTTCGGTCAGGCAATGACGAAGGCCCTGGAGAACGCCCGGTTCGATCCCGAGACTGACGAAGCAGTCTGGATCGAGGAGGATTACTGTGCGCCACCGCTGGCGATGGAACGCGCGGAAGTCCTCGACGACTACTTCGAGGACATCACTATCGTTGAGGAAGACGTCGACGAAACGACCGGGTGGAAACGCATCGAGGAGCTACCCGGTCTGTGGGACGAGGTACTCGATACAGCCTAAGATCAGTCAAATCCCTGCATCAATGTCCGTGGTTGTCAGTGCGTGCGCGAGGAGTTCGAGGTCCTCACGATAGTCGATAGTGTCCACCCACCGGTCAGGAAGCGATTCGCTCCCAAAGCGCGCACCGGCGAGCGCGCCGGTAACAGCACCGATCGTGTCTGCGTCGCCACCCCGGTTGACCGCGGACACGATGACATCTTCGGCGCTATCAGCTGTCAGCGCGTCATACAGCGCCGTCTGCAACGTGTGAACGACGTAACCGCTATTTGGTAACTGGTTTTCCTCGCTGTGGTCCGGGACCAGTCGCAACGTCTCAACGAGCTCGTCCGGTGCGTCGCTCTCGACGCGATCAAGTGCGCCAGCGAGCGGGTTGTCATCGTCCCGAAGGTACCCGGCAATAGTGCAGTTCAGTACCGCGCAGCCGTATGCACATCGCGGGTCGTAGTGCGTGATTGCTGAGGACTGCCGGCTCACTTGAACGAGCGCATCCGGGTCGTCGGCGAAAGCGATCGCGTGCGGTGCACACCGCATCACGCTGCCGTTCCCGGCGTTTGACCCTTCAGCACGGTGCTGCCAGACTTCGCGCCCGGCATCTCGCCAGGACGTTCCGTTCGCATACTCGCGGATGGCATCGGCGGTCATCAGCCCGATGTCGAACGGACCGCTCTCGTACCACTCGTGGAACCGATCAGCGATGTCTTGCCCGTCAAATTCTTCCTTATCGACAAGGCTCCGTGCGATACACAGGGCCAGGTCAGTGTCGTCCGTGACAGTCCCCGTGGGCTGCCCGTGAGTCCCGTGTCCAAGCATCTCCGCCACGGTCCCGTGCTCGTCAGCGATCGATTCCGCGGAGCGAAACTCCACAGGACGGCCCAAAGCATCGCCGCAGGCAAGTCCCAAGAGCACGCCACTAGCAGCGTCTGATGAAACCATGTATGTCTTGACGGCTACGAATGGCAGATACTTGTAGCCGTGCGTGGTGAATAAGAGGGCCTGTTATTTGCCTGCTCATAGAGACGAAAGCTCGCCAAACGGGACCAATCCCCTAGAATTATGTACTCACGATGTCATTCAAATGCAAGCGAATCGCATGACGCCGGCGACCCCCATCACGGAACGTGACGAAATCAGATCGGCCGAACAGGGGTTCCTTTATAAACGTCGTACTGCCGTCTGGCGAATGTCGCCTGTCACGAAAAGTGATGGGCGCTGCAGGATTTGAACCCGCGACAGCTTGGTCCGAAGCCAAGCACTCTGTCCAAACTGAGCTAAGCGCCCTCACAAACTCCTACACGAGCATCGATGTTTAAACGTCCCGATCCGTGACGGTGGACCGGAACTCACGACCGGAGTCTGACAGTTGTCGAGGGTCCTCGATCGTCCGGTGGCGGACGGAGATACCCGTGTGAGCGGTCCCCGGGGCCGGGGCCATAATAAAGATTTTAACGACCGCCGCGACTAATCGACATGTATCGAGCGGACCGGTCGCGGTTCGTGGCGAAACGGTGGTGTCTCCAGTAGGAATGTACGACCTCGGATCGACGTTCGGGAACGCGACGGTTGCCCCGGGTACGAACCTGCTGGTCTCCGGGCCGCCGCTGTCGGGCAAGCGTCGCATGGCGCTCGACGTGCTGGCCCACGGCTCCGAGCGCGGCGAGGGGGTTATCGTGGTCACCACCCGCGACAGCGCGAGCCGCGTCCTCAACGACTACGAGGCGCTGGTCTCGGACCCCGGGTCGGTCGACATCGGCATCGTCGACTGCGTGACGAAACACCAGGGACGGAGCGCCCGCGACACGGACATCGTCAAGTACGCCTCCTCGCCGGAGGACATGACCGGGATCGGGATCAAGTTCTCCGAGTTCGTCGAGGAGTTCCGCCAGGAGCGCGGCGTCGAGAACGTCCGCGTGCTGGTCGACTCGTTGTCGACGCTGTTGATGTACTCGGACGTGCAGACCGTCTTCCGGTTCATGCACGTGTTCACGAGCCGTATCGAGAACGCCGACGCGATGGGCGTCCACATCATCGAGTCGACGGCCCACGACGACGAGACGCTGAACACGCTCCAGCAGCTGTTCGACCACGCCGTCACCGTTGAGGCGGACGGCTCCGTGTCGACGACGATCCCCGGCGCGACGCCGGACCCTCTGGAGCGGTAGCCGGCAGTCTTTTGCGCGTCTCGACCCACTGTCCGGGTATGCCAGTCGACTCCGACGACACGCTCAGAGAGATCCTCGACGGTGACACGATCGCCGTCGTCGGCCTGTCGAGCACGCCGGGGAAGGCCGCCCACGATATCCCGGCGTACATGCGCGAGCAGGGCTACGAAGTGATCCCGATCAACCCCTACGCCGACGAGATCTTCGGCCGGGAGCCGTACGACTCGCTCGCCGAGGTCGAGGAGGAGGTCGACATCGTGGACGTGTTCCGGCCGACCGACGAGGTGCCGGAGATCGTCGACGAGGCGCTGGACCGCGACGACGCCGGGACGGTCTGGCTCCAGCTGGGCATCACCCACGACGATGCCGGTGAGCGGGTCGAGGCGGCCGGCCGGAACTTCGTGCAGGACCGCTGTCTCAAAGTCGAACACGAGCGACTGTCCGAGTAGCGTCGGGACGGTGACGACACGGCACGGCCGACCTCAGTCGTTCGTCGCGGCGGAGTCGCCTGAACCCGCCCCGTCGCCGCTCGCGGCGTCCGCCGCGGTCGAGCCGGCGTCCGATCCCGTCTGGTCGCCGGCTCCGTCGCCATTCTCGGTCGCTTCGCCCCCGTCGGCGTCGCTCTCGTCCCCCTCGCTCTCGGCCTCGGGGTCGGGGAGCCGCTCGGCGACGACGGCGTCGGGGTCGACGCCCTGCTGTTCGGCGAGCGCCTCGACGATGGCGCGCTGTTCGGCCAGTTCCCGGTCCATCGAGTCGAGCTGGTCGCTGGTGGACTCTACCCGCTCTTTGAGGTCCTGAACCTGTTCGATAACCTGGTTGAGTCGTTCGTAGAGCTTCTCCGCGATGTCGCTCACGCGCTGGATCTTCTTCGCGGTGTCACCGAATCCCATACCCGGCGGTTCGGCCTCCCCTGTTGTCCGTGTTTCGGCTCGGCGACCGGGCGCTGGCCCGTCTCGGAGCGGCCGAGCGGACGCGCCCGGAGCGAGACCGGGGTCGTTAAAACCGGAGCGTACGGAGTCGGGGACATGAAGCAGACGCGGCTCGCGCCGCTGGTCGGCGTCGTCGGGTGCCTGCTCGTGCTCGTGTCGCTGGGTCTCCCCTACGTGCTGGTCAGGACCGCAGTCGGCTCGGCCGTGGGGACCTACTACGGCGAGGGCGCGCTGAACCCGCTGGTCGGCGGGATCTTCGCGCTGGTGGCCGCGATCGTGCTCGCCGCGGGCCGCGACGAGCGCACCGACCCGCCGCTGGCCGCCGGCGTCGGCATCGCGCTCGGCTTCTTCATCGTCGTCGTCGTCACCGTCTGGGCGGTGACCGTCCCGGTCGGGGTCATCGGCGGGATGGACGGACCGGCGGTGCTGAGTTCCCACCGGTGGGCGACGATAGCGGTCGCCGCGCTGATCCCCGCGGCGAGTCTCTGGTGGTCGCGGACGCTCGGCCTGCTCTGAGCCCCGTCGCGGTCGGCCGATCTCGGGGTCGCGTCGTCGGAGTGACCCGAAAGGTCCTTATGATGGACGGCGGTAGGTCGGAGTGGACTAGGCCGGGCAGCTAGGCCCTGCTCGTCACCCGCGGTATGGCCTTCAGCGGGGGCCGAACACCGGGGGCGTCCGGTCCGACGGGCGTGGGCCCCGCAAGCCAACATAGAAGCCTCGTCCTACGGGGACGGCGGTCCGCGGCTTCGCGTCTGCAGGGACGCGCGGCCGCGGTTGATCGAGGGCACTCCGTCAGGCGCGGAAGCGAGCAGCGGACCCTCGGACACCCGTCGCTCGCAGGGTCGCGGGGTGGAGGAGGCAAGCGGGATTCCCCGCGCTCGAACGACCGGGCAACCCCGGGAGTCCGTCCATTCATACCACTTTTTTCGACGGAGAGCGCCTCGCGCGCCGAAGGCGCGCTGCGGGGATCCTCCGCCGAAAAAACGTGGGGAAAAAGTTCCGGACGACTCGCTCCCTTCGGTCGCTCGCGTCCGGTGAACCGCGCCTGCGGCGCGGATGCTCGGTGGCGAACCAGCCTGCCCCCGGGTCGGCCGACGAGACGGCCTCCCGGCCACCGCACCGCGACCGCTCCGCCACCGCACCGCGACCGCTCCGCCACCACGACCGCTACGCCACCGCAACAGCACCGCCACCGCTGACGACCTTATCCCCGCGGAAGGCGTACGCCGCGGTATGCCCACCGTCCGCACGAACGACATCGAGACGTACTACGAGCGCCGCGGCGAGGGGCCGCCGGTCGTGTTCGTCCACGGCGCCGTCGTCGACCACTCCCAGTGGAACCCCCAGTTCGAAGCGCTCAGCGACGAGTACACGACCATCGCCTACGACGTGCGGGGTCACGGTCGCACCGGCGGGTCCCAGCGGGGTCGCTACTCCGTCGACCTGTTCGCCGACGATCTGGGCGCGCTGCTGGACGCGCTCGACATCGACGAGGCCGTCCTCTGCGGGCTCTCGACCGGCGGCTGCATCGCCCAGGTGTACGCCGCCCGCCACCCCGACCGAGTGGCCGGGCTCGTCCTGGCCGACACCTTCGCACCCGAATATCTCTCCGTCGGCGAACGCCTCCAGCGCTCGCTGTTGCTCCGCGCGACGGTGCCGTTCGTCCGCGTCCTCGGCTACGAGCGTGTCGAGCGCTGGCTGGTCCGACTGCAGGAGCGGATCTCGGGGGAAGGCGTCAGCGGCGACTACGAGAACATCGAGCGCATCCGCCAGACGGGGCCGAAGATGGCCACCGACGAGTTCGCCAAAGTGATCGGCGCAGTAGCGGGATTTCACCGTTCCGAGGTCCGCTTCCCCGCGATCACCGCACCGACGCTCGTTCTCTACGGCGAGCACGAGGCGCCGTTCATGCGCCGGCAGGCCAGGCATCTGGGAACGGAGATCGGCGGCGCGACCGTGCGCGCGGTCCCCGGCGCCGGCCACGCCTCGAACCTCGACAACCCCGAGTTCGTCACCGACGCCGTCCGCGAACTGCTGGCGGAGGCATATCCGGCCGAGACGGCGGAGTTGGCCGAGGAGAGCCGAGCGTAGCGCGGTCACGGCGTTTAGGGCGCGGTGGCGGTGCTGTGTGGGGTGGTCGCGGTGGCGGAGCGGTGGGGGTGCTGTGTGGAGCGGTCGCGGTGCGGTGGCCGGGAGGCCGTCTCGTCGGCCGACCCGGGGGCAGGCTGGTTCGCCACTGAGCATCCGCGCCGCAGGCGCGGTTCACCGGACGCGAGCGACCGAAGGGAGCGAGTCGTCCGGAACTTTTTCCCCACGTTTTTTCGGCGGAGGATCCCCGCAGCGAGCCGGAGGCTCGCGAGGAGCTCTCCGCCGGAAAAAGTGGGTGCCGGTTGTTAGTCGTCCCCGGTCGTCGGTTCGGCGATCCCCTCGACGTTCGAGAGTTCGATGCCGCCGCCGATGGTGCGATTCGGGTAGGGGATGTTGATCCCTTCCTCGTCGAAGCGCTCCTTGACGGCGGTGACGTACTCGCCGCGGGTCTTGACGAAGTCCGCGCGGCTCGGGTTCGCGATCCAGATCCGCGACTGGAGGCCGACCGAGGAATCGCCGAGTTCGGTCAGTCGGACCGAGGGCGCCGGGTCGTCGAGGATGTCGGGGTGGTCGTCGGCCTCCTCGACGATGATCTCGGTGGCTTTGTCGATGTCGTCCTCGTAGCCGATGCCGAACAGGAACTTCAGGCGCAGCTCCTCCTTGGCGACGGGGTTCTTGATGACGCCGTCGGTGAGCTGGGAGTTGGGGACGGTCAGCAGCTCGTTGTCGAAGGTACGGACGCGGGAGACGCGGAGGCTGATGTCCTCGACGACGCCGGCGTAGCCGTCCCACTCGATCCAGTCGCCGATGCGGAACGGCTTGTCCGTGTAGATGAAGATGCCGGCGACGAAGTTCTTCAGCACGTCCTGCAGCGCGAAGCCGATGGCGAGGGTGGCCGCGGCGGCGACGGTCGCGATGGAGGTGAGGATGTTGCCGTAGCCGGCGAAGGCGAAGGCGACGCCGAGCGCGCCGAACGCGATGAAGAAGTTGGTGAGCTTCCGGAGCGGCTTGCGCGCGTGCTCGTCGAGGTCGCGGGCGGAGAGGAAGCGACCGACGACGGGGCTGATGACGATGCGGCCGAGCGCGTACAGCGCGACGAAGGCGACGAGGAAGGTGACCGCCGAGCCGACGGCGTTGGCGATCTGGGCCTCGAGGCCGAACGAGTCGGCGAGGAAGTTCGCGACGGCGCCGTCCGGTTCGACCGGGGTCTCCGCCTGGAGCGGGCCGAGCCCCCCTATCATCGCTCGAACACCGCTGTGTGCCCGCGGGTCCGGACCACCTCGGCGTTGACCCGGTCGGCGAGGTCGTCGGCGAGCTCCTCCGTGGTGGTCCCCCCTCGGGCTGCCCGGTGGAACTTCGCCTTGACGAACTCCCTGTCCTGTAGCTGGTCGTTGAGTTCGTCTTCGACGGGGTCTAAGCCCTTCTTGCCGACCCAGACCGTCACGTCGAGTTCGTGGATCCGCTGTGCCCGTGTGGAATCACTCATGTCTCTATCAGTAGGAGTGAAGCCGTTCAAAGGTTACGGGTGGTGACTGGCCGGAGATTCGCGGTCGAGAGCGTTCGAAAGCGGTCGCGAGCGGTCAGTCGTAGGGGTATCGGGCCTGGGCGCCGCAGTCGCAGGTGACGACGACGTGGCCGTCCTGGAGGCGGACGCGGGCGTTCGCGCCGGGGCGGAGGTAGGCGTCACAGCGGTCGCAGGTGAAACGGGTGAACTCCGTGGGGAGCGCGAGGCGGTTGCGCTCGGCGATGCGGCGGGCGCGGCGGACGTAGCGGCGGGCGCGCTCGGCGTCGCCGTCGACGGTCGCCTCCCTGGCGAACTCGCGCAGGCGGTCGATGCGCTCGCGAGCGATGGCCTCGGTGTCCACGTTCCGAGATGTCGCCGAGCGGCAGGTATAGTTTGCGTTCGGTCGGCGCCGGCCTCGGCGGGGCAGTCCGGGACACGGCGAGGACGCGCGCAGATGGCAACGCATTAAGTCCCGCTCGGCATACGGTGGGCGCATGGACCTGCCGAGGGTGGCCGCGTTCACTGACTCCTACCTGCCGACTCACAACGGCGTCACCTACACCATCCAGACCTGGCGCGACCGCTGGCATCGCCGCGGCGGTCGCATGGACGTGGTCTACCCCGGCAGCGACCACGACCCCGTCGAGGGGGAGTATCCGGTCAGCAGCCTCCCCTTTCCCTTCTACGAGGGCTTTCGCGTCGGCGTCCCCGGCGTCCCCGAAGCCGTCGACAGCGCCGAGGTCGTCCACGCCCACTCGCCCTTCAGCCTCGGCCTCGCCGGCCTGCGCCTCGCCCGGAAACACGACCTGCCGATGGTCGCCTCCTACCACACGCCGACCAGCGAGTACGCGGAGTACCTCGCCTTCACCCGACCCATCGAGCGAGCGGTCGAGCGCAGTGCCGAGGAGTACGAGCGGCGCTTTCTCGACCGGACGGACGTGGTCGTCGCGCCCAGCGAGCGGACCGCCGACCACGTCCGCGACCTGGGTACGACGACGACGGTCGAGGTGGTCTCCAACGGCGTCGACGTGGACTTCTTCCGCCCCGTCGAGACCGAGCGATTCCGCGACCGTCACGGGCTCCCGGAGGGCCCGCTCGTCGGCTACACCGGCCGACACGGCTACGAGAAGAACCTGCCGGCGATCGTCGAGGCGGTCGACGGCCTCGACGTGACCCTGGTGTTCAGCGGCGACGGGCCGGCCCGCGAGGACCTCGAGCGGGCGGCCGCCGAAGCGGACCTCGACGCCCACTTTCTGGGCTGGCTCGATCGGGAGGAACTGCCCTCGTTCTACACGGCGCTGGACGTGTTCGCGTTCCCGAGCCCGGTCGAGACCCAGGGCATCGCGGCGCTGGAGGCCAACGCTTGCGGGACGCCGGTCGCCGGCGTCGCCAGCGCCGCCCTCGCGGACACCATCGACCAGGGCGAGACCGGCTACAAGGCGCCGCCCGACGACGTGGCGGCGTTCCGCGACGTGATCGCGCGGACGCTCGCCGAGCGCGACCGGTTGAGCGAGGAGTGTCTCGCCCGGCGCGACGCCATCAGCGTCGAACACTCCGTCGACCGACTCGCCGGCGTCTACGACCAGTTGCGCTGACTCACTCCTCGCCCTCGCCGAGGTCGGACTGTTCGAACGCGGCACCGAAGGCGACGCCGATGCCCATCCCGATGGCGATGCCGAGAGCGAGGTCGTCCATCGCCGTCCCCAGCGCCACGCCCATCGCCGAGCCGAGGGCGATCCCCAGCGCCATCCCCGACCCGTCGGTCTCGTCGTCGTCGGTCTCGGTGCCGGCGCCGGGTCCGCCCGCGTCGCTCCCGCTCGTCTCGTCGACCATAGCGGCGTGACGGCCGCCCCAGGGATAACTGCCGCTGTCGGGGACGCGAGCGCCGGCCGGGAGAATCCGCGGGCCGATCAGGTCGTGTCGGCTTCGGGGTTGTTCGCGCGGCGGTAGGCGCCGACCATCTTCCAGAGCGCCTTGTCGATGTCGCCGTCCGCCGACTCCGTCTCGATCTGGCGGTACAGGTCTTCGGAAACCTCGATCTGGGGCATCACCCCATCCTACACGGTAGATACTGAAAAACCTCCTGTGAGTCGCGAACGAGTAAACGTTTCGCGGGACCGCGCCGAGGCGCGGAGGCGACTCGGCCACGGCGGGGCGGCGGGATCGAGGCCGCGGTGAGCGGGCGATTTCGGTCAGCTCTCGGGACGGGGGAAGGCGGTGACGACCTTCGAGACTACGTCGAAGGGGTCGTAGATCGACTGGTGGCACTGGCAGTAGACGGCGTTCTCGGCGCCGTCGACGGTCGCCGACTGCTTGAACCCGGAGGGGACACAGCAGAGGTGCGTACACTTGTTGAGCCAGGCGAGAAAGCCCCGGTCCGTGCTGGCGGCGAGCCACTCGTCGTCCTCGGCGAGGCGCTCGATCTCGGGGCTGCGGATGACCTGCACCGGGAGCGTCGAGTCCGTCTCGACCGAGCGCCAGGTCGCCGCCGCGGGCTTGCCGAGGCCGGCGTCGCCGACGCCGTTGCCCCACTCCTCGTAGTCGTCGAACATCTCGACGGCGAGTTTCGTCCCCGACTCCAGGTCGGCCTCCCACTCGTAGCGGCCACCCGGGTCGGCGCGGATGAAGTTGTCCGCCTCGCTGTCGGGGACGAGTTTCGGGTGAGTCTGGATGCCGCAGTACTGGAACCACTTGCTGGAGTACGTGACGCCGCCCAGATCCGTCTTCGCCGCGCCGTCGGCGACCTCCCCGCCGTCCGTGGCCGTCGGCCAGACGCCCTTGAGGTAGCCGTCCTCGACGGTCACCGGGATCTGGGACATCCCGCGGGGCGCCGGACCGTCCGTGTTCTTGATGACCTTCGCCTCCACGTTCCCGCCGCCGACGCCGGTCCGGTTGGTCGGCACCGTCGTCAGTCCCGACCCGGCGACGCCGAGCGACCCCAGCGCCGCGCTGCCGACCATCCCCTTCACGAAGCGGCGGCGACTCGACGGCGCCGGATACTTGTCCTCGTCCATGTCACCGAGTGGCGCGGCCAGAAGTATAAAATATATTAAATTTACTGTGGAATCGCGGACAGTCGCTGGACCGTTCTATGGACTGTGTAACGTCCTACGGCGCGTGAAGGCCGGAGCGTCGGGAAATCTGGACCTTCCGGCAGATATGTCCGTGAACGAACCAGATCCATTAAAAACGGGCGGCCCCCAGTTTTGTGGGTATGAACGGTGATTCCCTGGTCACCTTCGTGGCGCGTTCGGAGCTGCGCTCGGCGCTGCTGCGCGCGGTCGAGCGCGACCCCCGCACGACTGCCGCCCTCCACGCCGACCTGGACGTGAGTCAGTCTGGCGTCTACAAGACGCTGGACGAGCTCGCCGACCGCGGGCTCGTCCGCGAGTCCGACCGGTGGGAGCTGACCGCCCGCGGCCGGCTGGTCGCGGACGAACTGGCGCGCCAGGACGCGGTCGAGGATCTGCTCGACGACGAGTTCTGGGACGACCACGACGTGTCGGCCCTGCCCCGGCGGTTCAGACAGCGCCTCGCCGGCGCGGGCGAGTGGGAGCTGTACCGCAACCCCGCCCGGAACCCCCAGTACCTCGAACGCTGGGCGGTCGAGCTGTTCCGGGAGGCCGACTGGCTGCGCGTCGGCGCGCAGGTGTACTACCCCCGCTTCGCCCGGATGGTCGACGAACTCGCCGACCGGGGCGTCCTCGACGCCCAGGTCGTCGCCGACGACCGCCTCGTCGACGAGGCCATCGAGCGCTACGCCGACGGCGCGCCCGCCTGCATCGACGAGCGCGTCGCCGACCTCCCCTTTTCGTTCACCGTCACCGCCGACCTGGTCGCGCTCTCGCTGCCGACCCGCGACGGCGTCTCCGACCTCGACGCCGTCCTCGTCGGCTCCGGCGAGGGCGCCGTCGAACTCGGCCGCGACATCCACGCCCACTTCTGGGACCGGGCGGTCCCCGTCGAGGACTACCTCGCGACGGTCTGAGCCCGGGCGCCCCGCTCACTCGATCCGCTCGTGGTCGACGACGGTCAGGTCCCCGTCGACGACCAGGTCCATCCGGGCGTCGTCGACGCCGATCGATACCTCGATCCGGAGCGGGTCCTCGCTCGCGACGGCGACCTCCCGGTCGAGTCGAGTGAACACGCCCCAGACGGGGAACTCCCGGGCGTCGATGCCCGCCTCGTAGAGCATGGCGACGACGGCGGGGTGGTCGAGCAGCCCCGCGACCACGCTCCAGCCGAAGGTCCGCCCGCAAGCCCGACAGGACAGCTCGGCGTGCAGGTCCGGGCCGTCGTCGGGGCCGTCGCTGGGTTCGACGGTCGGGTCGAGCGGGCCGTCGCAGTAGACGCAGAAGCCGCGGTTCATCCGCTGGAACGCGGCGGTGGCGTGGCGGACCAGCGCGTCGCCGACCGCGTCGTCGTCGCGCTCGGCGACCACCACCGGCGGCGTCGACATGTCGAACACGCCCGTATCGCAGTCGCCGCACTCGACGCGGACGTACCCGTTCTCGTAGCGGAGTTCGAGCCCGCCGCCGCAGCCGGGACACTCACCGGCCGGTTCGGGCTCGACGGCCACCTCGTGGTCGGTGTAGACGCCGGAGACCGCCGCGCCGACGACCCGTCGACCGGCCTCGGTCAGTCGATACCCCGCCTCGACCTCCCGGACGAACTCGGGGGTGAGCTCGCCGAGGTGGTAGTTGAACTGCCCGGAGTCACGCACCCCCGCTTCCGAACGGATCTCCCCGAACGACGCCGTCCTGTCGCCCCACTCCGCCAGGTCCCACAGCGCCCGCAGGACCGAGAAGCGCGTCTCGTTGGCGACCAGCCCGAACGCCTCGCTCGGGTCGGTCGCTCGGCTCTCCTCGTCGCTCATGCGGGTGATGTCGTCGCCACAGCGGCTTGAAAATTCGTGTCTCCCGTGTCGGTGATCCCGAACTCAGGCCAGCGCGCTACCGGCCCGGATGATGTCCTTCTCGCCGAAGGCGGGCCCCACGAGCTGCAGCCCGACGGGCAGCCCGCCGTCGGTCTCGCCGGCGGGCACGGAGATGGCCGGCACGTTCGCCAGGTTCACCGGCGTCGTGTTGGCGTCGGCGAGATACATCGTCAGCGGGTCGCTCAGGCTCTCGCCCATCTCCATCGGCGGGACCGGCATCGTCGGCGAGGCGAGCACGTCCGCCCCCTCCAGCGCGTCGTTGATGTCCCGTTTGATCCAGGCGCGGGCGTCCTGGGCCTTCTTGTAGTACTTGTCGTGATACCCCGCCGAGAGGGCGTAGGTGCCCAGCAGGACCCGCGATTTGACCTCCTCTCCGAAGCCCTCCTCGCGGGCCCGGGCGAAGGTCTCGTTCCAGTTGCCGTCGTAGCCGCCCGACTGGCCGTAGCGGACGCCGTCGAAGCGGGCGAGATTGGACGAGGCCTCACTCATGGCGGTCACGTAGTAGGCCTCGACGGCGTAGCGGAGACACTCCAGGTCGACCTCGTGGTAGCTGGCGCCCTTCGATTCGAGGTCGTCGATGGCATCCCAGAACACGTCGGTGACCCGCTCGTCGGCGCCGTCGAGCAGCTCGGTTGGGATCCCGATGTCCAGGCCGTCCACGTCGCCGTCGGCGGCGGCGGCGTAGTCGTAGGCGCCCTCGCCGGCTTCCTCCGTCGCGTCGCGGGTGGTCGCGTCGCGCTCGTCGGGACCGGCGATCACTTCCAGCAGTTCGGCCGCGTCCTCGACGGTGGGCGCGATCGGTCCCACCTGCTCCAGGGAGTTGGCGTAGGCGACGATCCCGTACCGCGAGACCAGCCCGTAGGTGGGCTTGATGCCGACGACGCCGCAGAAGGCCGCGGGCGCGCGGACCGAGCCGCCGGTGTCGGTGCCCAGCGCCATGTCTGCGTCGCCGGCGGCGACGACCGCCGCCGAGCCGCCCGACGAACCGCCGGGGACGTGCCCCTCGGCGACGGGGTTCTCGGTGGGGCCGAACGCCGAGGTCTCGGTCGTCGTGCCCATCCCGAACTCGTCCATGTTGGTCTTGCCGGGGATGGTCGCGCCGGCCTCTTTCAGGCGCTCGACGACCGTCGCGTCGAAGGGGGGGACGTAGTCGTCCAGCATCGCCGACCCGCAGGTCGTGCGGACGCCCTCGGTCGAGATGTTGTCCTTGACGGCGACGGTCTTCCCGTCGAGCGGGCCGTCCGATGCGCCGTCGATTCGCTCCGTCGTGATGTAGCCGTTGTACTCCGTGCTCATGTGTAACTATCGCTGGCGGTCGGTCCTCACGAGACGTTCGGGCCCTTGAAGTAGCCGTCCTCGGACTCGGGGGCGTTGTCGAGCGCTTCCTCCTGGGAGAGCGAGTCGCGCACCTCGTCGGGGCGCATGACGTTGGCGAGGTCCTCCTCCTCGTCGACCTCGGGCACCTCGTCGAGCGTCTCGAAGTACTCCAGGATGTCGGCGAACTTGTCGGTGAAGCGGTCGACCTCCTCGTCGTCGAGGTCGATGCGCGCCAGCTCCGCGACGTGGCGCACCTCCTCGGGCTCGACCACGTTCTCCGTGTCGCTCATGGCCGACGCGAGGCGTGGCCCGGCGGTAAGGGTTTCGATGCCCGCCCTCGGCCCGCCGCGCGCTCGGAATCGGGCCGCCCGTGGCCGCCGCCGACACCACGATTTCGCTCGCTCGACGCCGCGCGCGCCAGCGACGGAATCACCGCGTTTCCCCCGATTCGACCCCACCTGGCGACGCATCTCCGCTCATCGACGGTCTGAGCCGCCATCTGACGGACGGTCGCGGACGAGATCTGAAGCGGCTCTAACGGGTTGCTACGCCCCGAAATCGCGCGTCTCTCTCCGCAGGCTCTACCGGACGTATTCTGCCGGATCGATAGATTAAGTATGGTCGAGCGTAGACGTACGATCTTGGGCCGATTTTGGGAAAGATTTAAGTCGCCTGGCCCCCAACACATAGTACGGTTAGACGGTTTTGGCGGGGTCATACCCGCAGAGTCTGCAACCAATGACCGACACCACAATCAGACGCCACACGAGCGAACGCGAAGAGGCCCGCGAGCGAGACGAGGGGGAGTCCGAGGCGCTCGTCTGTCCGGAGTGTGGGGGCAACCTCGCGTCGGACGCGGAGCACGGCGAGACGGTCTGCGAGGACTGTGGCCTCGTCGTCGAGGAGGACGAGATCGACCCCGGACCGGAGTGGCGCGCCTTCGACGCCAGCGAGAAAGACGAGAAATCGCGCGTCGGCGCGCCGACGACGAACATGATGCACGACAAGGGCCTCTCGACCAACATCGGCTGGCAGGACAAGGACGCCTACGGCAACTCCCTGTCCTCGCGCCAGCGCGAGAAGATGCAGCGGCTGCGCACCTGGAACGAGCGGTTCCGCACCCGCGACTCCAAGGAGCGTAACCTCAAGCAGGCGCTCGGTGAGATCGACCGCATGGCCTCCGCACTAGGCCTGCCAGAGAACGTCCGCGAGACCGCCTCCGTGATCTACCGCCGCGCGCTCGACGAGGACCTGCTCCCGGGTCGCTCGATCGAAGGCGTGGCCACGTCGGCGCTGTACGCCGCCGCCCGCCAGGCCGGCACGCCGCGCAGCCTCGACGAGATCGCGGCGGTCTCCCGCGTCGACAAGGACGAGATCGCACGGACCTACCGCTACGTGGTCCGCGAGCTCTCGCTGGAGATCCAGCCCGCCGACCCCGAGAGCTACGTGCCGCGGTTCGTCTCCGACCTCGATCTGCCCGACGAGGTCGAACGGCGCGCGCGCCAGCTGCTGAACACGGCCAAAGAGCAGGGCGTCCACTCCGGGAAGTCCCCGGTCGGCCTGGCCGCCGCGGCCGTCTACGCCGCCTCCCTGCTCGCCAACGAGAAGGTCACCCAGAGCGAGGTCAGCGAGGTGGCCAACATCTCCGAGGTCACCATTCGAAATCGCTACCACGAGCTCCTCGAGGCCGAAGAGGAGTTCACCGCCCCCTGAGGACGGTTTTCGCGCCGGACAGTTTTCCCAACACCGAAGCCGCGGGTGGCCCTCTGGCCGCCATGGAGACGACCCGACACTACACGGCGACCGTCTACGTCGTCGGCGACGGCGCCGTCGCGCTCCACGAACACGACGGCCTCGGCAAGTGGCTCCCCCCGGGCGGCCACGTCGACCGCGACGAACTCCCCCACGAGGCGGGGCTGCGAGAAGTCCGCGAGGAGACCGGTCTCGACGCCGAACTCGTCGCCGAGCGCGACGACATCGGCTCGGTGACCGTCGAAGCGCTCCCCAAGCCCAGACACTTCCAGCTGGCCGACGTGAACGTCCACGACGGCTTCGTCGGCCACCAGCACGTCGACCTGGTCTACTACGCCCGGGCCGATACCCGGGAGATCGACCCGGCCGACGGCGAGCAGCCCGCCGACGCCTGGCGGTGGTTCACGACCGGCGACCTCGAAGCGACGGACGCGCTCGACCCGGACGTGGCTGAGATCGGGAAACGGGCGATCGAGACGGTCTCTGAGTAGGGTCCCCGCTCGCCTGGACCGTCACTCGACGACATCGATCCGTTCCCTGGCGAGTCGCGTCTCGGACTCGGTGTGGCGGAGCGTGACCGTCACGGTCTGGCCGGGTTCGAGGTCGACGCGTCGCCGTTCGATCCGGACCGCGATCTCGTCGCTGGCCTCCAGTTCGGCGCCGCTGGCGTTCGCGACCGCGATGGCGCCGTCGATGCCGGCGCGCCCTCGCGTGAAGACGTGGTTGCCGCTGTAGTCGTCCTGCGTGAGCCGCTCGGTGGGGAGGCCGTGCAGTCTGGCCCGCTTGTCGTGGTCGGGCAGGCTCACGACGATGTCCACGTCCGACACGTCGACGGTGTCGCCGCTCTCGTGGGTGATACGGATCCACCCGCCGTCCGGTCCGGTCGCGTGGACCGGCTCGGAACTGGTCGAGAGGATCGGCCCCCCGTCGGACAGCGAGTCGCCGGACTGCATCAACAGCCCGCCGGCGACGGCGATCATCAACACCGTGAGGCCGAACCCGAGCGCGGCCATCCCCTCCTGGGAGACGGCGCGGTCGGCGGCCGCGAGTACGCGTCCTTTCATCGCCGATTCGTTGTCCCGTCGCTACTGGGTCGACCGTCTTAGCTCCTGTCGTTACTCGGCCGACAGGTCGCGCCCCCGTCTCGCCCGGCGGATCGACACAGCGAGTCGACGTACCGCCCCACGTGGTCGTCCATCCGGCGCTTGAACCCCGCTTGCCGGGCCAGCCGGTCGAGCTCCCGGGAGACGAGGCTGCCGTACTGGACGGCCTTCTTCTCGCGGAAGGCCACGGGGTCGGGAACCCACTCGCGGACCGCCAGCCGCAGCGCCCACTTGCGCTCGCCGCGGTCGGTCACGAGCAGCGCTCCCGGAAGGTCCAGCGCGGCGGCGACCACGCGGTCGTCGAGCAGCGGCGCGACGGGTTCGACGCCTGCACCCCGGAGCGCCAGCACGTCCCGCGGCAGCTGGTCGGGCAGGGTTCCGACGACCTCGCGGCGCGCGCCGCGGACCGTCTCGGCCGCGACGCGCTCGTCCCCGGGCGCGCGGGCCACCTTCGCGTAGCCGCCGAACAGCTCGTCGGCGCCCTGGCCGACCGCGAGCCGACTGTAGCCGTCGGCGGCGGCCCGCTCGGCGACGAGATACAGCGGGAGCGCGATGCTCACGTCCATCGCGTTGGTCCGCCCGGTCGCCGCCGCGACTTCGGGGACCGCCCGCTCGATGTCCTCGTGACTCACCTCGACGACCCGGAGGTCGCGGTCGAGCTTCGCGGCGGCGGTCCGGGCGGCCGCCACGTCGTGACTGTCGGGGAAGCCGGCGACGTACAGCGGCGCGTCCAGCCGCGCGGCCAGCGCCGCCGAGTCGACGCCGCCGGAGAAGGCGACCGCCAGCCCCTCGGTCGCGGTGTCGTCGACGGCTCCCCGGACCGCCGAGCGAACCGCCCGCACGGCCGCCCGGTCGTCGCTCGCCGGCTCGGGGTCCGGGAGCGACCAGACCCGCTCGTCGCCCCCCGGGCCGCGGACGTGGCCGGCTGGGACCGGGTCCGGATCGGAGAGGGCCGCGGGGTCGAAGCTCCACGCGGTCGGGTCATCGGTCTCGGTGAACACGGGCTGGCGACCGAGCGCGTCGCGGACGAACTGGCCGTCGACGCTCCCGGCGAACCCGGCGGTCCCGGGCAGCGGGTCGCCGTCGGTCAGCGCGCGGCGGACGCGCTCGGGTGACGCGCCGCGGAGGCGGTCCGATCGGGTATCGAACTCACGGCCGTCGTTCATGAGAACAGGCCGTCGATCGCGAGGCGGATGCGTCGGCGGGTGTTCCCGTACGCCTGACGCGCGCTGACGAGCCAGGGGGTCCGCCGCGTCTGGAGCGTCGTCCGGCCGTCGGCGACCGCCTCGCAGATCGACTCGGCGGTCGGCTCGTCGGCGTCGACGAGCGTCACCGCGCGGCCGACCATGTCGCTGACGTGGGCGTCGCTGCCGGCGGTGATCGGGATGTCGTAGCGCTCGGCGAACCGGCGGGCCTGCCGGTTCGAGTAGCCGGTGACCAGCCGCGAGTTGTACACCTCGACGGCGTCGGCATCCCGCAGTTCGGCCTTCTCGATGTTCGCGAGGACGCCGCTGCGCATCTCCTGGAAGGGGTGGGGGACGACGGCGATGCCCCCCTGGTCGCGGATCCGGGCGAGGGTCTCCGAGAAGGGCAGCCCGGGCTCGACCGCCTCACGGACGTTCAGCCCGAGGACGTGGCCGGCGGCGCTGGATATCTCGATGCCGGGGATACCGACGAGGCCGTACTCCGGGGCGCGCTCGACCAGCGTGTCGTTGGCCGACACTTCGTCGTGGTCGGTGACCGCGAGCGCGTCGAGGCCGACGGCGGCCGCGCGCTCCAGCAGCATGTCGACGGAGTCGCGGCCGTCGTAGGAGGCCGCCGAGTGCGCGTGGAGTTCGACCGAAAGCACGAGCGACGATTGCGTCGGTGTCGGCAAAAGCGACTCGGTCCCGGCCACGCTGGCCGACCGGAACCGGTCGACCGCCGCGGTCCGCCCGTTCAGTCGCCCGCGGATTCGACGCCCTCGACCAGCTCCAGCGGGTCGCCGAACTCGACGCCGCGCTCGTCGAGCAGTTTCAGGTAGTGCTCGAACTGCTCGGGAGAGTTGCCCCCGTCGTGGAACAGGAGGATGTCCCGCGAGTCCGATTCGAGCCGATCGGCGGCGTCGGCGACGTTCTCGGCCAGCCCCGCCTTCGTATCGACGTTGTAGTCCTCCACGTCGACGGTCCAGAACCAGTCGCGGTCGCCCGCCTGGTCGGTCCAGAAGTCGTACTCTATCAGGTCTGCGTTCGGCGGGCGGAAGCCCCGCTCGGCGAGGACGGCCTGGAACTCCGCGGCGCGGTCGCCGCCCTTGTCACCGAAGGGGAAGCGGAAGAGCTTCGCCGGCCGCTCGACGCCCGCGTCGGCGTACACCTCGTCGATTGCCGTCTCGGTCCGGTCCACCTCGTCGGCGAAGTCCTCGACCGGAATCTCGGAGGCGTGGTTGTGGTCGTGGGCGTGATTGCCGAGCGGATGGCCCGCTTCGACCGCCTGCCGGGCGTTGTCGGCGTGGTCGGCCAGTCGCCGACCCTCGCAGAAGAAGAGGGCCCGCACGCCGTAGTCGTCGAGGACGGCGAGCTTCTCCGGGAGCGTCGCCGAGGGGGCGTCGTCGACGGTGAGATAGGCTGTCGTCATCGACCTACCTTCTCCCGAGGAGCCAGGAAAAACTACCGGGCGGTCCGGCGACACGTCCGCTCGCTTTCACCGGACCGTGCCCCCGTGTCTTTTGGGGGTTCACTCCGTCCCTGGGATCGATGCGAGATTTCACGGTCGGCTCGGTCTGGGGGATCCCCATCCGGATCAACGTCTCTCTGGTCGTCTTCCTCCCGATCCTCGCGTGGATCATCG
The DNA here is from genome assembly GCF_013415905.1 of Halosimplex pelagicum. GTDB lineage: Archaea > Halobacteriota > Halobacteria > Halobacteriales > Haloarculaceae > Halosimplex > Halosimplex pelagicum. Next base: position 3,228,264 of record NZ_CP058909.1, read on the forward strand.
GGAGCGGAACGCAGATCGACGTCTACGCGAACATCGTCAACACGTTCGCGCCCACGCAGTTCGACGTGGCGACGCTCACCGCGGGGTCGACGCCGTGGGTGATCGGCGCCGGCGCCGCCGTCGGCCTGTTCGCCAGCGTCGGCGTCCACGAACTCGGCCACGCCTGGGCGGCCCGCAGGTACGGCATCGGCACGCAGTCGATCACGCTCTGGCTGCTCGGCGGTATCGCCGCCCTGGAGGAGATGCCCCGCGAGTGGAACCGCGAGTTCTGGATCGCCATCGCCGGGCCGATCACGAGCGTCCTCACCGGCGTCGCGTGCTACGCGATCCTGCTCGCCGTCCCCGGGTCGGCCACCGTGGTCGGGTTCGTCTTCGGCTGGCTCGTCGTCACGAACATTCTGCTGGCCGTCTTCAACCTCCTGCCCGCGTTCCCGATGGACGGCGGGCGGGTCCTCCGGGCGCTGCTCGCCCGCACCCGACCGTACGAGGCGGCGACCGCGACCGCCGCCCGCTTCGGCACCGGCTTCGCCGTGCTGTTCGCCGTCGTCGGCGTTCTCAGTTTCGCGCCGATGCTGCTCCTGCTCGCCCTGTTCATCTACGGCGCGGCCTCGACGGAGTCGCGGACGGTGATGCTCCAGGGCCTGCTCACGGACCTGACCGTGCGCGACGTGGCGCGACTCGACGCCGAGCCCATCGACGCCGACGAGTCGGTCGCCGCGTTCACCGACCGGATGATCCGCGACCGGCGGACGGTCTACCCGGTCGTCGACGCCGGCGAGACCGTCGGCGTCGTCGCCCTCGACGCCGTGCGCCGAACCGACTCCGCCGACCACGACACCACGCGGGTCCGCGAGATCGCGACCACCGACCTGCCGCGGGTCCCGCTCGACTCGCCCGCCTTCGACGCGTTCGTCGAACTGAGCACCCACCCGTCGGGGTACGCCTTCGTCGAGGACGGCGGCGAGGTGGTCGGCCTCGTCTCGGCCGAGGACTTCACGCACGTGCTGCAGTTCCGTCGCGACGGCGTCGATATCGGCCCGAAGGAAGCGTTCTGACCGGGCGACGACCGCGACGGCTACTCGTCGAGCAGGTTCTCCTCGATGCCCTGGTTGCCCCCGACGAGCGCCGTCAGCCGCCGCGTGCCCGCGTCGAACAGCGACACTACCGGGCCGAGCGCTACCTCGACCAGTTTGAGCGGCCGGGCGACGCGGCGGCTCCACGTCCGGCCGTGGCCGAGCCCGTAGGACTTCGGGACGATCTCGCCGAAGACGAGGATGAGCGTGCTCGCCCCGACCGTCGCGAGGACGACCGCCAGTCCCGGGGAGAACACGTCGGCGACCAGCAGCGTGACGATGCTGGAGATCGCCATGTTGACCACGTTGTTCCCGACGAGGATCGTGACCAGCAGCCGGTGAGGGTCCGCGCGGAGCTCCGCGAGCGCGGCGCCGTCGGGCGACCCGTCGGCCGCCGCCTCGCGGACCCACTCCTCGGGCAGCGAGAAGATCGCCGACTCGCTGCTGGAGAAGAAGGCGCTGAGCGCGACCAGAACGACCACCGCGGCGACCGACGGGACGAGGACGGCGAGCGTGACCATAGGTGGGTGTCGGCGACCGGACGGATGAATCCCCGGCCGCCAGGTCGAACGTCGCGCCCCAGCCGTCCGTCCCGCCGGCCGGAGGCCACCGGGCTATTTACGCCGGGTTTCCCAACGAGCGGACGACACGCCGATGACCGACCGCTGGCTCTACCCGTGGGCGCTCGGGTCCGTCTCCTTCGGCGGAGCCTCGCTGCTGGTCCCGCTGTACGTCGTCCAGCTCGGGGCCTCTCCCGTCCAGCTCGGCCTGCTCGCGTCGACGGCGGCGCTGGTCGGCGCCCCCGGTGCGGTCCTGTTCGGGCGGCTCGCGAACGGGGTGGGCCACCGTCGCTCGCTCGTCCTCGCCACGCTGGCGGTGGTCGCGCTCGCGCTCGCCGCCGTCCCGCTCCTGACCGGCGTCACGGCCGTCGTCGTCGCCAACGCGGCGCTGTGGCTGGTGGTCGGTTCCGTCGCGCCGGTGCTGACGATGCTGGTCGTCGACGACGCGCCCGAGTCGGCCTGGGGCGAGCGGATCGGCCTGCTGAACAAGTACCAGGGCTACGGCTGGGCCGGCGGCCTCGTCCTCGGGACGGTGTGGCCGCTCGTCGGGGTTCGCCTCGTCGGCGCGGACGCGGCGACGCGCGCGCTGTTCTGGCTGCTCGCGGCCTGTGCGCTGGTCAGCGCCGTCGGCGCGGCTCGGACGCTCCCCCGGCCCGAGGGACACGTCACGAGCGAGCGGAAGGTCCGCCGGATCGCCCGGTTCGTCACGAACTCCCGCCGGAACGTCAGGGGCGCGACCTTCGCGTTCGCGCCCAACCGGCTGTACTGGACGACCCGGACCGTCGACCCGCGGGCGCTGGCGGGCCGGATCGACCCCGCGCTGGGGACGTACCTCGCCGCCGCCGCGCTGTTCTTCACGGGCTTCGCGGCGTTCTGGGCGCCGCTGCCGCTGTTTCTCACTGACGCCGGATTCGGATCCGGTCAGGTGTTCGCGCTGTACCTGGTCTCCAGTCTGGCTTCCGCGGTCCTCTACGAGGGCGCCGGGCGGCTGGCCGCCCGCTACGACGTGCGGCTGCTCCAGTCGGGCGCGCTCGCGGTCCGCGGGCTGTTCTTCCCGGCGGTCGCCGCCCTCGCCGGACTCGGCGCGCTGGCGGTAGGATTTGTCGCCGTCGGGACGGCGCTCGCCGTCCTCGGGCTGACGTGGGCGGTCATCGCCGTCGTCGGGACGGCCATCGTCACGCGGCTCGCCCCGCCCGACCTGCGCGGCGACGTGCTCGGCGTCCACACCGCGCTGGGGGCGGTCGCCGGCGGGGTCGGCGGCGTCCTCGGCGGCTGGGCCGCGACCACCGGCTACACTGTCGCCTTCGCCGTCGCGGGCGGTCTCGTGCTGCTCGGCGGCGGGCTGGTCCTCTCACTCGGGATGCTCTCGGGCGGCGAGCGCGCAGTCGGGCCGTCCGACGCCGCGGGCGACGCGGGGTCGGCGGCCGGCTTGGGGGACAGCGACGGGCCGCGACCGGACTGACCCCGACCGCTCCTCGGTCACAGGACGACGAAAAACAGCGTGAGCCAGCCGCAGACGACGACGAACCCGGCCACCATCGCGACGGCGGTGTAGCCGATGATGTCGCGGGCTCGCAGGTCGGCGATGGCCAGCAGCGGGATCGCCCAGAACGGCTGGATCATGTTGGTCAGCTGGTCGCCGAGCATCTCGATGACGACCGCCTGCTCGGGCTCGTACCCGAAGCCGGTGGTGATGTCGAGCATGATCGGCCCCATCGCCACCCACTGCCCGCCGCCCGACGGGATGAAGACGTTGACGACCCCGGCGACGAGGACGCCGACCACCGGCCAGGTCGCCGGCGTCGCGAACGCGCCGAAGAACTCGACGATGAGCGTCGCCAGTCCCGTTCCCGTCAGCAGGCCCGCGATCCCGGCGTAGAAGGGGAACTGGAAGATGATCCCCGAGACGTTCGTGACGCTGTCTTTCATCTGGGCGACGATGGCCGTCGGGCGCGTCCAGAGGGCGATGGCGAGCAGCAGGAACAGGGCGTTGATGCTGTTGAGCGTCAGGTTGGCGATGCCGCCGGGTCGGATCACCCACGCGTCGACCACGAAGTAGGCCGGGAACAGCGCGACGGAGAGGCCGATGGCCCTCGAATCGTTCAATCGGTCCGCGATCGATCGGCTGTCTTCGCCGCCGTCGGTCGCCGGGTCGCCGCCCCGGCTCTCGGTCACGACCGCGTCGATCTCGCGGTAGGTCCGCCGCGGGAGTTCCCGGACGCCGTCCTCGGGGTGGAGCAGTCCCATGACGACCGGCACGACGGCCAGGAGCGTCCCCGTGGTGACGATGTTGGCGGGGCTCCCGATCGTTCCCGCGAGCGGGATCCCGACGCGGGCGTACTCGGGGAACGTCGCCGGGATGAGCGACGGGTCGGCCATCAGGAGGCCGACCGACGAGGAGAGGCCGCCGTGGAACACCATGAGGCTCGTGTACCCGGCGGCGGCCAGCAGGGGGTAGTGGACGGCGATCCCCTTCTCCCGGCACTCGTAGGCGACCCGCTTGGCCATGATCGCGCCGACGATGAGGCCGATCGCCCACGAGACCACGGCGGCGGTCATGGCGACGAACGACGTGAACCAGACCGCCGTGAACCGGGAGTTCGGGAGCCGCGCGAGCCGTTCGAGGCCGCGGGTGAACGTCGGCGACTTGGCGATGGCGTCGCCGGCCATCAGCAGGACCGAGATGGCGGCCATGAACGGTAGCAGACTCCAGACGCCGCCCGTCCAGGCCCGGAGCGTCTCCCCCGGGCCCGAGCCCGTGGCGAGAGCGGCACCGCTGGCGACGAACGTGAGGACGATCGCGATGACGTACGGGTCCGGGATGTACTCCTCCGAGAGGTCCGAACACCGTTCGCCCGAGCGGCGAAGCAGGTCGAGCACGACTGGGGGGACCGACCACGAGTAGAAAAAGACCGGGGACGAGTAGGTACAAGGGGCTCCTCGACAAGTGGGGAGACATGAGCGACGAGACCCCGAACGTCGCGGTCGTCTGCCAGGGCGGCGGGAGCCACACGGCCTTCACCGCGGGCGTCCTCGGGGAGCTGTTCGACCACCCCGAGCCGGACGCGAACGTCGTCGGGTTCAGCGGCACGTCGGGAGGCGCCATCTGCGCGCTGCTCGCCTGGTATGGCCGCGTCCACCCCGACCGCTCGCCGCGCGACCTGCTCGTCGAGTTCTGGGCGGACCTGGCCGCGCGACGGCCCGCCCATCGGTTCGCGAACGCCGCGGTCCAGTGGGGGAGCGGACTGGAACAGATGGGGTTCGCGGTCCCCGAGGTCAGCCCGTACCACTCGGCGGGCGCACGGTGGGGCCAGACGGAGATGCGCCGGCTGCTCGACCGCCACGTCGACTTCGCGGCGATCCCCGACCTCCTCGACGGGAGCGAGCCCGCGCTGCTCGTCAGCGCCATCGACGTGCTCTCCGGCGAGTTCGAGATCTTCCGCGAAGACGAGATCTGTCCGGAGGCGATCCTCGCCTCGGCGGCCGAGCCCCACCTGTTCGAGGCCGTCGAGTACGACGGCGGGCTCTACTGGGACGGGCTGTTCTCGAAGAACCCGCCGATACAGGACTTCATGACCATGGACGACGTCACCGACCCCGACGAGGTCTGGCTCGTGAAGATCAACCCCCAGGAGCGGGCGCGCGTCCCGAAGACGATGGCCGAAATCAACGACCGGCGCAACGAACTTGCGGGGAACCTCTCGATGAACGGCGAGATCCGGTTCGTCAAACAGGTCAACGAGTGGATCGAGAAGGGATACCTCCCGGACCGCTACACCCACACGGAGATCAAGCGGATCCGCTTTCGCCGACAGGGGCTCGACTGGCGGACGAAACTCGACCGCAGCCCGGAGTTCATCGACCGCCTCATCCGCGACGGCGAGCAGGCCGCCGCGTCGTTCCTCGACGAGCGGGCGGGCGAGTCGGCGGCTCAGTAGGTGAGGCTCATCCCGCCCTCGTGGGTCATGTCGCCGCCGTCGAGGTGTCTGCTGTGGTGTGAACAGCCCATGACGAAGAGGTTCGCGACCTCGTAGGGCTCCATCATCTCCTTGACGCGCGTCCGCTCCAGCATGACCTTCTCGACGACCTCGTCGACGGTCATGTCGCGGCGGTCGGCGGTGTCGGGCAACTGCTTGGCGACGAGCGCCGTCTTGACGTAGGCGGTGCTGACGGTGAACGCCCGGATCGCCCCCTCCCCCTCGGCGGCGATGGACTGGGTGAGCCCGCGGAGGCCGAACTTCGTCGTGTTGTACGCGACCTTGTCGCGGGTGACGATGTGGCCGTGGACCGAACACATATTGGCGACGACCCCCCGTCCGTCGTCGTTGTCCCGGAACTGCGGGAAGCAGTGTTTCGCGAGGACCAGCGGGGCGCGCTGCATCACGTCGTGCATCAGGTCGTACTTCTCGATCGGGAACGACTCGATGGGGGCGACGGTCTGGAGGCCCGCGTTGTTGATCAGGTACCGGACCGACCCCAGGTCGGCGGCCGCCTCGACGATCCGTTCCAGGTCGGCGTCGTCGGTCAGGTCGGCGACGACCGTCTCGACGCGCCCGGGAAGGTCTAGGTCCGCCGCCATCGACCGCGTCTCCGCGAGCCCCGCTTCGTCGCGGTCGGTCGCGACCGCGGTGAGCCCGTTCGCCGCGAACGCCAGCGCCGTCGCCCGCCCGATCCCGGCGCCGCCGCCGGTGACGATGGCGACGTTCTCGCTCGCGTAGTTCGGGTCGTCGACCACGAGGAGGTCGTCCCGCGTCAGTTCGCTCGGGCCGTACTTCTCCATCGCCTCCTCGACTGTCATATCTGCCATGCGTCGACGACGGACCGAACGCGGTAATAGCTACGGGACGGCCGACCCGGCGAGCGACGAGCCGCGGACCGACTCACTCGGCGGCCTCGGGATCGCTGGGGAGCGTCGCCGCGAGCCGTTCGGCGACCATCGGGCTGACCAGCCCGGCCAGCTCCATCGCCTCCGTCTCGTGGTCGTCGAGGTCGAGCACCCCCCGGAAGAACCACGAGACGGTCACGTACGTCTCGTGGAGCTGTTCGGCCCGCTCGCGGCCCGCCTCGGTCAGCGTCACGCCCTCGTATGGTTCGTAGGCCACCAGCCCGTCGTCGGCGAGCCGCTGGCACATCTCCGTCGCCGCCGCCGGCGACCTGTCGAGCATCTCGGCCATCCTCCCCGGCGGAACCGGCGGACTGCGCCGGTGTTCCGCGATGTAGATGGCCAGGAGGTACTGTGGCACCCTGTTCATCGGTCCGGGCCGAACCCCGCTGGGTCGTCCGCCTCACTCGATACGGGCGACTCCCGTCGCATGGGATTAGGCTAGCCTAAATCGTATAAAGAGGTTCCGGATTTTAGGGCGACCGAAATTACGGTGAGCAGTGTACAAGAGAGGACCGCACGCCGCGACTGGGCGCCCGAAAACCGGGGCACGACCGAGCAGCGGGGGTCCAGACCGACTACGTACTGTTTGGCTGGCGGGTCGGGCGAGGTTCCCGGAGCGTCCCGTCACCGCGGGGGAAATCTCACCGTCGATGAGACGGCGTCAGGCGTCTAGCTCGGCGTTCGGGGCGTTGCGTTTGACGCTCTCGATACCGTCCCGGGCCCCGCTGCGGTCGCTGTACCCCTGGCCGCTGTCCATCAGGATGTTGCCGTTGCGGTGGCGGAGCCGCCAGCGGTGTTCGCCGCCGGCGTCCTCGTAGATCTCGAAGGCGGCGCGACCGATGTCGAGGGCGTCCGCCTCGGGCGCGTACTCGCGGACGCGGTCGACCGCCTGCTCCGCCTCGTCGCGCGAACTGTACCCCTCGCCGCTGTCGGCGAGGATCTCGCCGTTGTCGCTCAGGAGCCGCCAGCGGTGTTCGCCGGCGTTGTCCTCGTAGACCTCGAACTCCAGGTCGTCGACGCGCTCGCGGACCCGGTCGACCGCCCTGTTGGCGTCGTTGCGACGGGTGTACCCCTCGCCGCCGTCGGCGAGGATCTCGCCGTTGCGGTGGACGAGCCGCCAGCGCCACTCGTCGGCCTCGTCGCGGTAGACCTCGAAGCCGGCGGGGTCGAACCAGAGGTAGTCGGCCGGCCCGACGTACGACTGGACGCGGTCGACGGCCCGCTGGACGTTGCTCCGCGAGGCGTAGCCCTCGCCGCCGTCGCCGAGGACGTTCCCGTTGTCGTGGCGGAGCCGCCAGCGGTACTCGCCGGCGCTGTCCTCGTAGACCTCGATCGTCCCCTGGCTCTCCCGTTCCTCGACGGGTTCGAACTCGTCGTCCTCGTCGGGGATCTCCGCCTCGCGCTCGAACAGCAGCGTCGTCGCGCCGAGGGCGTTGCGGCGGACGCTGGCCATCCCCTTCTGGGCGTTGTGTTTGCGGGTGTAGCCCTGACCGCTGTCGGCGACGACGTTGCCGTTGCGGTGGCGGAGCCGCCAGCGCCACTGCTCGCTCGTGTCCTCGTACAGTTCGAATCGCGCCTGGCTCTCGTGGAGCGCGGCGAGCGTCGCCTCCAGGTCCGCCGACTCGCTCTCGCTCGCGCCCGTCGCGTCCCGGGCCTCCTCGAGCTCCGCCGCCAGCTGGTCGCGTTCCCGCTCAACTTCGGCGAGTTCGGCCTCCAGGTCCGCGCTCCTGCCCTCGCTCGCCGCCAGGTCCTCGCGGGTCACGCCCGCTATCAGCGGTGCGACGACGCCGACCAGCGTGATGATCGCGAGCCCGACGGCGTAGAGGACGATGACGGGCTGGTTACCCGTCTGGACGTTCCAGTCCGCCGGGAACACCAGCACGAACCAGGCCGCCGCGACGAAACAGACGGCCTGCCCGAGATACGCCGCGTAGTTGGCCCACGGCTGGAGCGGTAGCCTGATCACGGATCCCGCGACCAGCATCGCGAGGCCGACGGCCGCGACGAAGATGCTCACTTCACGGAGGGTGAACCCCGAACCCCCGGCCGCCGACGAACTCGGCAGGAACAGGACGACCCCCAGCGTCCCCAGCACCAGCCCCGTCAGGAACACCCAGTACCCCCGAACCTCGTCGTGTGTCGTCGGTTCCCCGACTCGATCCCGATACACGCCGTACAGCAGCCCGTCGTTTGTCTCGGATGCCATGTCTCAATATTGATATTACTTCCCAGGTACTTAAAATCAGTTGGCGGTCAGCGATCACGATGCCGATCGAAACGGCACGATTCGCCCGATATCTCGTGGTTCGGCTGTTCCTTCGACGTGCTGGGTTTCGGTAGCGGCCAAAATTGGCTGTCCCCGTGGCCGACCCGCAGTGACACCGCACGCGGTCGTCGGTGTTCCGGCGATGGCACCTAATTCGATATCGCGGATAGCGATATACGAGTCGTGGGCGGGCCTCAGTCCGCGGCGCCCGGAACGTCCCGCTCGCCGTCGATCCCGCGCTCTTCGGGGGTGAGATAACACTGCGGGTCCGGGCCGAAGGGGTCGTCGCCGTCCGACAGCGCCCGCAGGCGGGAGCCGCCGCGGCAGATGTCCTGATACCGACAGTCGGCGCAGCGGCCGGTGAGGTGTTCCTCCCGGTCGCGGAGCGCCCCGAGCAGCGGGTTGGACTCGTCGGTCCAGATGTCACCGAACGGGCGGTCGCGGACGTTGCCCAGCGAGTAGCCCTGCCAGAACTGCGTGAGGTGGACGTTGCCCTGGTAGTCCACGTCCGCGATCCGCTCGCCCGTCGGGTCGCCGCCGTTGGTCAGGAGGTACCCGCGGATCCGGTCGGCCATCGCCTCGCCCAGCTCTCGGCGGGCGTACTCGACGAGGTAGGCCGCGTCGGCGTAGTTGCCCACCAGCAGCGTCTCGATCTCGTGGCCTGCGTCGTGGTACTCGCGGGTCAGCTCGCAGACCCGCCGGACCGCTCTCCGACGCTCCTCGGGGGTGAGGTCCACATCCTGGATCTCGGCGCCGCGCCCGCCGTAGTCGAGGTGGTAGAAACAGAAGCGGTCGACGCCGCGGTCGGCCAGCAGGTCGACCACGTCTTCGAGGTCGTCGGCGTTGTGTCGGGTGATCGTGTAGCGGAGCCCGGTCTTCAGCCCCGCCGACTGGGAGGCCTCGATCCCCTCCAGTGCGCGCTCGAACGCGCCCTCCTGGCCGCGGAACGCGTCGTTGCGCTCGGGCATCCCGTCGACGGAGACGCCGACGTACTGCAGGCCCGCGTCCCGGAGTGCGGCGGCCCGCTCCTCGGTCAGCAGCGTGCCGTTGGTCGAGAGGACGGGTCGCAGCCCGGCGTCGCTGGCGTGGTCGACCAGTTCGACCAGATCCTCCCGGGCCAGCGGCTCGCCGCCCGAGAAGAGGACGACGGGCGCGCCGAACTCGGCGAGTTCGTCGAGGAACTGTTTGCCCTCCGCCGTGGTCATCTCGCCGGGGGCGGGCTCGGTCTCGGCGGCGGCGTAGCAGTGGTCGCAGTAGAGGTTGCACTGCTTCGTGCAGTTCCAGACGACGACCGGCCGGCGCTGCTTGCGCTCGCGGATCTGCGCCTTCTCGGACTCGTCGGCGGCGTCGTAGCGGAGGCCGTCGCCCTCCGCGTCCAGATCGCAGAGGAGCTTGCTGACCGAGATCACGCCTCTTCACCCCCGCTCTCGCCGGAGCGCGCGTCGCCGTCGGCCTCGACCGCCTCGCCGGCGCGCTCGGAGAGGGCGACGCCGTCGGCGGCGAACCGTCGGGTCTCGTCGGCGGGACAGAGCCACAGCGCCTCGGCGCTCCAGGCGAACAGCTGCGCGGCCTGTTCGCGGGCGATATCGGCCGAGGGGGCGCTGACGCTGCCGGCGTGGGTCAGGGGGTCGTCGGTGGCCTCGCGGACGAACAGCTCCCACTCCCGAGTCACGTCGCCGCGGGGCGCGTCGACGGTCGCGTCGAGGGGCGGGTCGCCCGGCTCGCGGTCGCCGGAATCGCGGTCGTCGGGGTCGGACATATCGGACGAGACGGCCTCGCCCTTCATACTCACCGCACCGGATTTTCACTCCCTGGGAACGCGGCGGCCCGCTTAGGTGGCGCGGTCCGAACTCCACGGCGATGACCGAGACTCGAACGGGTCCGCCGGGAGCCGCCGACGGGAAGCCGAACTCGGAGCGCGAACGCCCGACCGCTCGCCGACGGAGGTGCCGCTGATGCGGCCGCCCGTCGACACCGCCGAGCGGCCGCTCGTCCTCATCTGGGAGGTGACTCAGGCCTGCGAGTTGACCTGCGACCACTGCCGGGCCGACGCACAGCCGGCTCGCCATCCCGACGAGCTCTCGACGGCCGAGGGGAAGGAACTGCTCGACCAGGCGGCCGACTTCGGCGAGCGCCAGCTGGTCGTCCTCTCGGGCGGCGACCCGATGAAGCGGCCGGATCTCGTCGATCTGGTCGACTACGGGACCGACCGGGGCCTCACGGTCTCGCTGACCCCCAGCGGGACGGACGAACTCGACGCCGACTCGATCGGGGCGCTGGCCGACGCGGGGCTCAAGCGGATGGCGCTCTCGCTCGACGGCGCGACGCCCGAGCGCCACGACGCCTTCCGCGGCGAGTCGGGGAGTTTCGAGGCGACGATGCGGGCGGCGAGACAGGCTCAGGAGGCGGGGATCCCGCTGCAGATCAACACGACCGTCTGCGCCGACACCGTCGAGGACCTGCCGGCGATCCGCGACGCGGTGGCCGAACTCGGCGCGGTGCTGTGGAGCGTGTTCTTCCTCGTGCCCGTCGGTCGCGGGCAGGTGTTGGACCCCGTTTCGCCCGAGCGCGCCGAGCGGGTCATGGAGTGGCTGGCCGAGGTGGCCGACGAGGCGCCGTTCGGCCTGAAGACGACCGAGGCGCCTCACTACCGTCGAGTCCGCCGGCAGGCGGCCGCCGAATCGGCGGGTGCGTCGGGAGCGGGGAGCGGGGGGCCGACCGACGACGAGAACCGGCGGGCGAGCGTCCTCGCGGGCGACGGCTTCGCGTTCGTGAGCCACACCGGCGAGGTGTACCCGTCGGGGTTCCTGCCGCAGTCGGCGGGCACCGTCCCGGAGGACCACGTCGCCGAGGTGTACCGCGAGTCGGACCTGTTCACGGCGCTGCGGGACCGCGACGAACTGGCCGGGAAGTGCGGCGCCTGCCCGTTCAGGGGGGTGTGCGGCGGGAGTCGGTCGCGGGCGTACGCCCACACCGGGGACCCGCTGGCGAGCGACCCGCTCTGTGGGTACGTCCCGCCGGACTACGACGGGCCGCTCCCGTGGGACGACGCGGCCGACGCGGTCCGGGCCGACGGGCGCCCCTGACTCGCGAGACGGCTCTTCCCCGGGGCCGCGGCGGACATGTTCGATTCGTGTGACGTGCCCGAGGCGTCGGGTGCGGTCGCTCTCGGCGGGTCGCGGCCGATCGCGGCGGTCGTGTGTCGGTGCGATTATAACGGTCGTCCGGTAAGTGCCGGTAGCAATGGTCCGTGACCCGTTCGCGGACGACGAGGCGCCGGACCTCCAGGAGGTGCTCGACGCGCTCGACGACCCGGACTGTCGGGCGATCGTCAGCGCGCTGGAGGAACCGATGACCGCCAGCGAGATCTCCGAGGAGAGCGACATCCCCCTGTCGACGACCTACCGCAAGCTCGACCGGCTGGAGGAGGCCCAGCTCCTGTTCGAGGGGACGGAGATCCGCCCGGACGGCCAGCACGCCAGCATCTACGAGGTCGACTTCGAGGAAGTCGTCATCGCTTTGACCGAGGAGCGCGAGTTCGAAACCGAGATCGCCCGTCGGCCGCGGACGCCGGACCAGCGCCTCGAATCGCTCTGGTCGGAGGTGCGCAAGGAAACATGAGCCCACACGCTACACCCGGTACCATCGTACTCGTCGCGTTGAAGACGATCACGCTCATCCTCGGCGGGATGATCACCTACTTCTCCTACAAGGCCTACCGCCGGAGCGGCGCCCGGCCGCTGTGGTATCTCGCGGTCGGGTTCGGGATCGTGACGGCCGGAACCTTCCTCGCGGGCGCCATCGACCAGGCGATACGCTTCTCGCTGTTCGGCGTGAACGTCCCCTTCTTCGGCGGCAACGTCGACAACCAGACGGTCGCCGACTTCGCGCTCGCCATCGAGAGCGCGCTGACCGCCACCGGCTTCGCCGTCATCGTCTACTCGCTGTACTCGGAGTAGCCGTCCCCGGTCGCTCGCGCCTCCGAGACCCCGTTTTCACCCCACGACATCCGCGACGATCGCATCTCTCCCCCGAGAGACCCGTCCGGAGCGACACTCGCGGCCGAACCGTCGGTTTCCCCATCGTCGCCGGTCCCGCTGTTCGACCTGTTCCCGGACGATGTATCGTATGTCGCTATATCGAAGTCGGGCCCAGTGGATCTGAATGTGCACGAGAATCCGGGAGATCGTCGTTACTCGAATTGGAGAGGGTCAACTCAACGGCGACAAGCGAGAATCACATTAATTTTAGTGACGCTCCCTGCAGATCGGTCAATCACTTCTCTCTGTTCGCCAGAGTTCAATAATACCGTGAGTTCCACGGTGATCAGGGCGATTGAAATATCTCCCCTCCAGTTTGTCTTCTTCCTCTTTATATTCAAGCATCGCACTCCCGTAATGAGGATGTATGTCATCGCCGGAATTCCCGCCCTCATTGAAATAATTGTAAGAAAGGGTCGGCCATGCTTTCTCTTTCACAAGGATCGTCGCAGAGCGGCTATATGAAGATGATTCAGCGCCTCCGAGTGAAATCCGTATTCGATCCCAAGTTTGTTTTATCGTGATATTGGTCTCGATCTTGACCTTGTTCTCTCTCTGGTCCCCATCGGTAACAATTGCTTCATTGCCGATATTCTCCTCATCTTCTGATGTGTAGATATATCCTTCCCAGTTCCCATTGAGATTTGGTATCTTAATTACCCCATGTTGATGTAACCAATCCCACTTCCAGAGAAATCGCGTAAAAGCGATGTAGAGAGCGGTTGAGATCACTCCGATAGTCAGTCCTAGAATTGGCCCGAGAAGTCGGATACCTCCAAAATAAACGAGTGTACTTACAACTCCGATCAAAATATACCGTTGATGCCGATCCCCTTGGTCAGTTGAGAAGCTGTGCATTTTTCTTAGCGTCGTACCAGTCTTCCCACATCTCTCGAAGTCGCGTGACGAACTCCTCTGCTTCTTCTGTATTCCACTGAGTATTGCTATTACCGAACAGTGGCTCCATCTCGGATACCTGATCGAATTCAGACCACTCTTCATTTTCTAAGAACGTCAGTGTCTCGTCAAAACGATCCGCTCTGTTCGTTCGCTTTAGGATGTCTTCAGGGACGTTGTAGATGAGACACTCAATCCCATAAGAGTGAGCGTCGATAGTCCATAAGGTATCGAAGTGCTCATTGTAGTAGTCCCGAGCGTTTTTGAAGATACGGACGGTCTCCTTGTAGTTCCGATGCTTATTGCATCCATTCTCGTAGTGGAACGAAGGGTAGTTTACTATCAGTTCATCTGTGTAACGGGGCTCAAATGCCATCCCAGTTTCATACTCCCCGTCTTGATACCCATCATAGGATTTGTAATAGCGGTGTTCAACGCACGGCACGAGATCGACATCAACACTAACTCGACTACTATCGTCGCTGATCTCGATTGCTTTCCCGTTCCAGCTGATCACGGTGCTTTCGAATCGAGAACTTAACTACTGCCACACATCCTGTGAAAAATCGTCGTAGCCGTAATCAGGGGTCCCATGGTGGCGATGGTACTGCTCCTTCTCATCTTCTGAGAGTTCAGAGAGATCCCGATGCCAGGCAGATGTGAGCTTGGCGATGACATCCACGTCGCTGCTACCGTACGTGTGAGTGGTGTTCTTGTAGGATCCTTGCCGTAGAACCTGAAACGAGCAATCACTCTGCTCAACCGGAGACCGGCCTTCCTGAAGGATTCGTTCAATTCTATTAGCTGCCGCCTTTGAACCCTCGTCAGCTCCCGTTTTGTGCCAATCCTTGAACTTTGAGTCTGGGATCCCCATTCAACATCCCACCTGCGTATATAGATACTCGTTCATCAATCGTGATGTATTAGCCGGATATACTTAAACGATCGTCTACCACGGTGAAAGTGGAATCTGTTTATTCACACACTAAGTCATCTAGATGGCTGTGATTGGATGATTCAAACCGGGTGTGAATCAGTATATAAGTAACAAGCGCTCTCTGAAGGGCCGAAGTATACAGTATTCTATTTGAACCCTATGCACAGATTTCGTCGTTCGGAACTACTGCGAGCCGGTCGGCCGTGAGTAGGACCGCGATAGTTCGTCGAACGCGGCCGTCTCTGGACTGGTCGGGTCGCCGCTGGACGACACCGCGGGTGTCATCGGTGTGGTCGGGTGACACCGATGTCGTCCGATCTATATGTGCGGCACGCTCCAACGGTCGGGATACATGCGCGTACTGCTGCTCGGAGCCAGCGGACGGATCGGACGGCGCGTCGCGACGGAACTGCTCGACCGCGGCCACGAAGTCACCGGCGTCTCGCGGAGCGGAACGGTCGAGGGAGTCGACGACCCCTCGTTCGTCGCCGTGTCGGGCGACGCGACCGACCCCGACGCCGTGGCACGGCTGGCGACCGGCCACGACGCCGTCGCCAGCGCGCTCGGGCCGGGCGAGGACGAGGACCCGGCGGTGCTGGTCGAGCTGATGGACGCGGTGGTCGAGGGGATGCGCCGGGCGTCGGTCGACCGCCTCGTCTGGACGGGCGGCGCCGGCGGCCTGTACGTCGGCCCGGACACCCGGCTGGTCGAGACCGACGAGTTCCCCGACGAGTGGGAGGGGCTGGCTCGGTCGGCCATCGAGGCATACGAGGTCCTCGCCGAGGCCGACGACCTCGAGTGGACGTACCTGGCGCCGGCCGCGGTAATCGAGCCCGGCGAGCGCACCGGCGACTACCGCACCGCCGAGGGCGAACTCGTCGCCGACGAGGAGGGCGACAGCTACATCTCGATGGAGGACTTCGCCGTCGCGCTCGCCGACGTGCTCGAATCGGGCGAGGCGGTCCACACCTGCCTCGGGACCGGGTACTGAACTGGGGGTGTCTGCGGGGGTCAGAACTCGTAGACGACGGCCTCGAACGGGCGGAAGGTCGCGCCGACGGGGTCGGCGGGGGCGTCGTCGCAGTTGCTTACGAGAATTTCGGCGTCGTCCGCGGCCAGGCCCCCCGGCTCGAACGTCGCCGACTCGTCGGACCAGTTGCAGACGACGAGTCGGCGTTCGCCGTCGAGTTCGCGGGTGAACGCGTAGAACTGGTCGTCGTCGGGGACGAGGGGTTCGTAGTCGCCGTAGACGAACACGGGGTCGTCGTCGCGCAGTTCGATGAGCCGGCGGTAGTGGTGGAAGACCGACTCGTCGTCGGCGCGGGCGTCCGCGGCGTTGACCTCGCCGTAGTTGTCGTTGACGGGGAGCCACGGGTCGCCGTCGGTGAAGCCGGCGCCGTCGGCGTCCGCCCACTGCATCGGCGTGCGGGCGTGGTCGCGGCTGCGGTAGTTGACCGCCTCGCGAACCTCGTCGAACGAATCGACGGCCCCAGCGTCGATCATGTCCTCGACGAGCCCGACCGTCATCGCGTCGTCGATCTCCGAGAGGTCCTCGAACTCGGTGTTCGTCATCCCGAGTTCCTGGCCCTGATAGAGGTAGGGCGTGCCCCGCATCGTCAGCAGGAAGGTGGCGATGCAGTTCGCAGAGCGCCGACGGTACGAGTCGTCGCCGAACCGCGAGACGATCCGCGGGTGGTCGTGGTTGCCGAGGAACAGCGCCTCCCAGGCCGGCTCGGCGACTTCCCGCTGGTTGCGGGTCATCAGCTCCTTGAACTCGGGGAGGCTCCACTCGCCCCAGTTGTCGTCGGTCCAGTCGTCGGCCTGGTCCACGTCGAGGTGGTCGAAGTGGAACACCATGTCCAGACAGTCGCCCCGCTGGACGAACTCGCGGGCGTCGTCGGCGTCGGCGCCGCCCATCTCCCCGGCGGACATCGCCTCCTCGGGGACGACCGCGCCGAGTTCGTCGAGGTACTCCCCCAGCCGCGGGCCGAAGGTGTAGTGTTCCGACCCCAGCGGCCCGGGCTCGTCGGAGTCGCCCGCGGGGTATCCCTCGGGCTTCGAGAGGTGGCTGATGGCGTCCATCCGGAAGCCGTCGATGCCCCGGTCGACCCACCAGGAGACGACCTCTTTGACCGCCTCGCGCACGTCGGGATTGCGCCAGTTCAGGTCGGGCTGGTTCTCGTTGAAGACGTGGAGGTACCACGCTTCGCGCTCGTCGTCCCACGACCACGCCGAGCCGCCGAACAGCGACTCCCAGTCGTTCGGGGGTTCGTCGGGTTCGCCCTCGACCCAGTGGTAGTAGTCGGCGTACTCGCCCTCCTCCCGACGGGACTTGCGGAACCACTCGTGTTCGTTGGAGGTGTGGTTGACGACCAGATCCATGATGAGTTTCATGTCCCGGTCGTGGAGTTCGTCGCGCAGGCGCTCCCAGTCGGCCATGTCGCCGAACTCCTCGTTGATCGCACGGTAGTCGCGGATGTCGTAGCCGTTGTCGTGGTTCGGGGAGTCGTAGACGGGCGAGAGCCACACCACGTCGACGCCCAGCTCGTCGAGGTAGTCGACCCGCTCGGTGATGCCGGGGATGTCGCCGACGCCGTCGCCGTCGCTGTCGGAAAAGCTCCGCGGGTAGATCTGGTAGACGACTGCCTCCTTCCACCACTCGCGGTCGATGCGACTCTCCTGGGTCTGTCGTGGCTGTGTCATCGTTCTGTGTCGATGGCGCTGTCTGGGGCCTGCGCTTCGGGGTCGGGCGTCAGGTAGACCCGCGCCTCCCACGGGCCGAGGTCGAGGGCCCGGCCGGGGACCGCGGGAGCGTCGTCGTTGGCGAGCGCGAGTTCGAGGCCGTCGACGGTCACGTCGGCGGGCACCTCGAAGGTCGTCGGCTCGTCGTCGAAGTTGAGGACGACCAGCGCGCGCTCGGTGGACTCGTCGTCCCCGCCCGCGAGGGTGCGGGTGTACGCGAACAGGTCGGGGTCGTCGGGGGCGAGCAGCTCGAAGTCGCCGTAGACGAGCAGGTCGCGCTCGCGGAGCGCGACCAGGTCGCGGTAGTAGTGCAACACCGAGTCGGGATCGTCGCGGGCGCGGGAGACGTTGACCTCGGCGTAGTTGGGGTTGGCGTCGATCCACGGGTCGCCGTCGGTGAAGCCGGCGTGGGCCTCGTCGGTCCACTGCATCGGCGTGCGGGCGTTGTCGCGGCTCATCGCCTCGACGGCCTCGCGTACGTCCTCGTAGGCGTCGGCGTGGCCCTCGGCGTCGTCGACGGCCGACGCGACGTAGTTGCGGACTTCCACGTCCCGCAGGGCCTCGCGAGTCTCGAAGGGCGCGTTCGTCATCCCGATCTCCTCGCCCTGGTAGACGAACGGCGTGCCGCCGAGGGTGTGGGTGAGCGTCCCCAGAAGTTTCGCGGATTTCCGGCGATACTCACCGTCCGACCCGAACCGCGAGACCATCCGGGGCTGGTCGTGGTTGTTGAGGTACAGCGAGTTCCAGCCGTCGTCGGCCAGGCCCTCCTGCCACTTCGCGAGGATCTCCTTGAACTCGACCAGGTCGGGGTCGTCGGCGTCGAACTTGTGTTCGCCGTGGTCGAAGGTGACGTGCTCGAACTGGAAGAGCATCGAGAGCCCGTCGCCGTCTTCGCTGACGTACTCGCGGGCGTCGTCGACGGAGACGCCAGGGGTCTCGCCGACGGCCAGGACTGACTCGTCGTCGAGGACCTCCTCGACCATCTCGCCGACGTACTCGTGGACGCGCGGGCCGTTCATGAAGTGCTCCGCGCCGTCCGAGTCCGGGCCGCCGTCGGGGTAGTCCTCGGCCTTGGATATCATGTTGATCACGTCCATCCGGAAGCCGTCGATGCCCTTCCCGAGCCACCACTCCATCATGTCGTAGACCGCCTCGCGCACGTCCGGATTGGCCCAGTTCAGGTCCGGTTGCTTCTCGTCGAAGAGGTGGAGGTACCACGCCTCGCGCTCGTCGTCCCACGACCACGCCGAGCCGCCGAACACCGACTCCCAGTCGTTCGGGAGTTCGTCGGGTTCGCCCTCGACCCAGTGGTAGTAGTCGGCGTACTCCCCGTCCTCGCGCCGGGACTTGCGGAACCACTCGTGTTCGTCGGAGGTGTGGTTGACGACGAGGTCCATGATCAGACGAACGTCGCGTTCGTGGAGTTCGTCGCGCAGGCGCTCCCAGTCTTCCATGTCGCCGTAGGCGTCATCGATGGCGCGGTAGTCGGCGATGTCGTAGCCGTTGTCGGCCTGGGGCGACTCGTAGACGGGGTTGAGCCAGACGGCGTCGACGCCCAGTTCGTCGATGTAGTCGACGCGGTCGATCACTCCTCCCAGGTCGCCGACGCCGTCGCCGTCGCTGTCGGCGAAACTCTTCGGGTAGACCTGGTAGACGACCGCCTCCTTCCACCAGGCGCGCTCGTCGTCGGTGACGCCGCTCATGGCCGGCCACCGCCCCTCTCCGGCGTCGCCGACGCGACGGACGACCGGGGCCGTTCGGTGGTCTCGTCCCGCTCGGGGCCGGCGATTCGCGCGTCGCTTCGGATGGCTCGCTCGCGTTTCATAGGTGGTGTCCCGAAGTCCCCCGCGGACTTCGCTCGTCAAATACTGACTGGAACGACCCACTTAATTCTGACGAGGATATTGAAGAACGGGTTCAACCAAAGTTTTATTGGGTAGTCTGTCATGGTCTTGAACGAGCGATGTCTGACAACCATGACCACGGGTCGAACGGGACGCCCATGTCGCGCCGGCGGATGATGCAGTTGCTCGGTGCGACGGGCGCCGCGACGGGCCTCGCGGGCTGCGGCGGACAGTCGGCAGTGGAAACGGACACACAGGGCGACGGTGGCTCCGACGGGAGCGACGGCTCGGACGGCGGTGACGGCGGGTCCGGTACTCCCGAGTCGACGGCCACGCCGGAAGGGTTCGAGAGCACGTCGATGGCGTCGATCCAGGAGCTGGCCTACGTCACCAACCAGACGCTGCCGGTGTTGCCGGTGATGGAGAAGTTGGCCCAGTCGTTCCAGGCGACCGACGACTGGTCGGTTCCGTCGGCCGACAGCGAGAAGATGCAGGTGTACTGGCCGACCAGCTGGCTGCCGCGGACCGGCGACTGGACGCTCAAGGAGGGCGCCGACGACGAGCGGCTGACCCTCGCCCAGTGGGCCGTCCCCGCCGACTCGCAGTACAACGTCTGGAACGGCACGAACGACGGGGAGGCCCGGCGGATGATCTTCGACCGCTTCATGCGGTACAACGTCGCCACCCGGGAGTACCACCCCTACGTGATCAGCGACTGGGAGGTCGGCGAGTCGACGCTGACCCTCTCGGTCCGCGAGGGCCAGACCTGGCACGACGGCGAGCCCGTCACCGGGACGGACGTGGCCAACCACATCAAGCTCGACCTGTACAACAGCGCCGGCGGCGGCGGGATCGGCCCGTACGTCCTGCCGGAGGGCGACATGAACGCGGTCCCCGACCGCGTGCAGGCCACCGGCGAGAAGACCGTCGAGGTCACGCTCGAACAGGCGGTCAACGAGGACATCCTCCTGTCGCTGCTCGCGCCGACGCGGCTGCGCGCCTACGACGAGGTGTACGGCGAGTACGTGACCGCGCTCGACGAGGCCGAGAGCGACGAGGAGCGGTCGTCGGCGCTGGGCGAGCTGACGGAGTTCACCGACGCCGAGCCGATCGGCAACGGCCCCTTCCAGTGGGAGGACGCCGACAGCCAGCGGACGCTCGTCTCGAAGTACGAGGACCACCCCGACGCGGACAACATCAACTTTCAGGAGGCCGAGTACCTCTACAAACCGCAGAACTCCGGCCGGTGGAGCTCGCTCATCAACGGCGAGACCGACGGCTCGGCGACGCTGTTCATGCCCCAGAACCAGACCCGGCGGCTGCCCGACCACATGCAGACCGCGCTGGTCTCCCGTCACTGGGGGATGGGGATCGTCTTCAACCACGACCGCGAGCCGGTCGACGACGTGCGCGTCCGGAAGGCGATCGCCAACGTCGTCGACCGCGAGGCCGCCGCGGGCAACTCCGCGGCCGGCACCGGGTCGAAGGTCGCGGTCACCTACCCGAGCGGGCTGACCGGCGAGTTCAACGGCCAGATCGAGGGTCACTGGCTCGACGGCGTCGCCGACGAGTTCGACACCTACGGCCGCGCCGAGCAGCGCACCGAGCGGGCCGCCGAGCTGCTCCGCGACGCCGGCTACGAGAAGCAGAACGGAACCTGGCAGAAGGACGGCGAGCCGCTGGAGCTGCCGATCAAGGGGCCCGCGGGCTTCTCCGACTGGGTCTCGGGCGTCCAGACCATCGTCTCGCACCTCCAGGACTTCGGTATCGAGTCCGAGCCGATCATGCAGGACTCGGCGACCTACTGGGGCGGCGACTACGTCGAGGGCGACTTCAAGCTCGCGCTCCAGGGGTGGGCGTCGTACGACCACACCCATCCGTACTTCCACTTCGACTGGATCTACCGGAGCGGCGACGCCACGGACTACTGGAACGTCCCGACGGAGTACGAGGCACCGATCCTGCACGAGGAGCTGCGCGACTCGGAGACCATCGCCCCCGACGGGTACATCTCCGACCTGGCGACGCCACAGGAATGACCGCCCGCAAACTGGCGGCCGCTCGCGTCACGCGACGGTGGAGCTAACAGGCGGCACCGAACACGGTTTCACACATGAAATACTTCGTCAAACGCATCGGACAGTCGATTTTCACCGTCTTCGCGGTGGTGTCGTTTAGCTTCGCCCTCATCAGGCTCCTGCCGGGGGGACCGATGGACTACCTCCGCGCGCAGATCATGGAGCAGGGGGGCAGCAGCCTGTCGCCGGAGGCGATAAACAGACGCATCGAGGCCCAGTCGGGGATCAACCCGGACGAGCCGGTGTACCTCCAGTACGTCGACTACATGCTCGGCCTCGCGCAGGGCGAGTTCGGCCAGTCGGTGTGGTACGGCGACCCCGTCGCGAGCATCATCGGCCCGGCCATCCCGTGGACGGTCTTCCTGACCGCCTCGGCGCTGTTCCTCGCGTTCACGGTCGGCGTCTCGCTTGGCGCCGTCATGGCCTACAAGGAGGGGTCGAAGTTCGACGTCGGGTCCACCGGCGTCGGCCTCGTCCTCAACTCGACGCCGGGCTACGTCGTCGCGCTGTTGCTCGTCGCGTACATGGGCTACCGCTATCAGATCTTCCCGACCGGCGGGCGGTACAACTCGGCGCTGGACCCCGGGTTCACCCCCGAGTTCCTCGCGAGCGTCCTCTATCACGGAGCGATGCCGATCGCCTCGATGGCGGTCGTCGGCTTCGGCGGCTGGGCGCTGTCGATGCGCGGCAACGCGATACGGGTCCTCGGCGAGGACTACCTCCGGGTCGCCCGTCTGCGCGGGCTCTCGACCCGACGCATCGCCCTGCGGTACGTCGCGCGAAACGCCATCCTGCCGATGTACACCGGCCTGATGATCGCCATCGGGACCGTCTTCGGCGGGGCGGTGATCATCGAGAACATCTTCGCGTACCCGGGCGTCGGCTTCTACCTGATCACGGCGATCGAAGCGCGGGACTACCCGCTGATGATGGGCGGGTTCATCCTGATCACCGTCGCGATGGTCATCGGCATCACCATCGCCGACCTGACCTACGGGATACTCGACCCGCGCGCCAAGGGAGGTGCCTCGCGTGAGTCCTACTGAGGGCGACCGAGGCGACGGCCCGCAGCCGGACGGCGACGAACCGGCGTCCGACCCCGCGTTCGACGCGATCGCGGGCAACGACGACGCCATCGACCCGGAGACGGTCACCGGGACGGACGACGATTCCGGCCCGTCGCGGCCGGCCATCTCGGGGCACGCCTGGAAGGGGCGTCTCCCGGCGGACCGCGGCGACCCGAGCGACCGGTCGTCCGAGCTCCGCGCCGACGGCGGCGAGGCTGGCGGTGCGGGCCGACCGACCCCGGGTCGGGGACCGGACGGCGTCTCCGAGTTCGAGCAGATGGCCGACGTGACGCTCAGCGAGAGCGAGCGCCGTCGGCAGTGGTTCGACGAGAAGGTGCTCGCGCCGGCCCGGATCGTCTGGGACGACTGGCGGGCCCGCTTCGGCGTCGTCGTCGTCGCGCTGTTCCTGTTCATGGGTCTTGTCGGACCGCGGATCGTCCCGGAGCCGTCGCCCAATCAGGGGCGGCGGCTGATCGGTGCGTTCCGGACGCTGGAGCACCCGTTCGGGACGACCGCCTCGGGCGTGGACATCCTCTCGCAGCTCGTCTACGCGACGCCAGCGATGCTGTTGATGATCACCGCGGGCGCGGTGTTCACGGTCGTCCTCGGGACGGCCACCGGCACGCTCGCCGGCTACAAGGGCGGGCGCGTCGACAGCGTGCTGATGACGATCACCGACGTGATGATGACCATCCCCGGGCTGCCCCTGACCATCGTCCTCGCCGCGGTGCTACAGATCGAGGGTCACCCGGTCGTCATCGGCGTCCTCATCACGATCAACGCCTGGGCGGGGCTCGCACGTGCGATCCGCTCGCAGGTGTTGACGCTGCGGGACGCCGAGTACGTCGAGGCCTCGCGGATCATGGGCATCCCGACCTCGCGGATCATCGGCAGCGACATCGTCCCGAACCTGATGCCGTACATCTCGATGAACTTCGTCCGGCAGGCCCGCGCGGTCATCTTCGGGGCGGTCGGACTGTACTTCCTCGGCGTCCTGCCGTACAACAGCAACAACTGGGGCGTCATGATGAACGCGGCCGTCAACCGCGCGGGAGCGACGTCCTCGGCGGCGGCGTTCCACTGGCTGCTCGTCCCGATGGTGACGATCATCGTCCTCGCGCTCGGGCTGACCCTGCTCGCGCAGGGCGCCGACCGCGTGTTCAACCCGCGAGTGCGGGCCCGCCACGCCAAGACCGTCGACGACGGCGGCGACGACGAGGAGGGCGACACCGGCGGCCCCGGCGGCGCCACCAGCGCGGCCACGGGAGGTATCTGATATGGCGAGCACGAGCGACGACACGAGTGGCACCGACACCGACGGCCCCTCGCGGGGCCGCGACCAGACCGCTTCGGCGACCGACGACCCCATCGTCGAGGTGCGCAACGTCAGCGTCACCTACGACCTGCAGGCCCGCGACGCGATGGTGTTAGACGACGTGAGCCTCGACCTGCGCCGCGGGGAGATCCTCGGCTGCGTCGGCGAGTCGGGCTCGGGCAAGTCCATGCTCGCCAACGCGATGATGGACGCTGTCGAGGAGCCCGGGATCACCACCGGCGACGTGCGCTACTACTCCTCGGAGAACGCCGACCCGGTCCACGTCCTCGACCTGGAGGGCGACGACCTCAAGCAGTTCCGCTGGGAGGAGATCTCGATGGTCTTCCAGGGCGCCCTCTCCTCGTTCAACCCCACGATGACCATCGGCGGGCACTTCGAGGAGACGCTGAAGGCCCACAGCTACGATGTCGACGAGGGCATGGAGCGGGCCCGAGAGCTGCTCTCGGACCTGTATCTCGACCCCGAGCGGGTGCTAAACGCCTACGCCCACGAGCTGTCCGGTGGAATGAGCCAGCGGGCGCTGATCGCCCTCTCGCTGATCCTCGAACCGGACGTGCTGCTGATGGACGAGCCGACCGCGGCTCTCGACCTGCTGATGCAGCGGTCGATCCTCTCGCTGCTCGACGACATCAAGGAGAAGTACGAGCTGTCGATCCTGTTCATCACGCACGACCTGCCGCTGGTCGCGGGGCTAGCCGACCGGCTGGCCATCCTCTACGCGTTCGAACTCGCGGAGGTCGGCCCGAGCGAACGGATCGTCCGGGATTCGAGCCACCCCTATACGAGGGCGCTGCTGAAGGCCGTCCCCAACCTCGACGCGCCGCTGGACACGATGCAGCCCATCGAGGGGACGGCGCCGAACCCGGCGCACGTCCCGAACGGCTGCCACTACGCGCCGCGGTGTCCGCTGGCCGACCAGCGCTGCCACGAGGAGAAGCCCGAGTGGTACGACGCCGGTCCGGACCAGCGCTCGGCCTGCTTCCACCACGAACGAGCGGACGAAGCGGTTCCGTTCGACGTGGAGGCGGTCACGTCGGCCGTGGAGGAGACCGCCGAGGAGTCCAGCGGGGCGGCCGGCGACGGCAGGTTCGACGCGGGTGCGAGCGACGCGGGCGGCGCGCTCGCCGCGCCCGACGACGAGACGGTCGTCTCGCTGGACGACGTGTCCATCCACTTCGAGGAGGAGCAGGGGCTGCTCGACTCGCTGACCGGCGAGCCCGAGACGGTCCACGCCGTCGACGACGTGAGCATCGACATCCCCGAGAACGACGTGCTGGCGCTGGTCGGCGAGTCCGGCTGCGGCAAGACGACGCTGGGCAAGGCGATCATCGGCGTCCAGCGGCCCACCGAGGGCACCGTCGAGTACCGCGGGCAGAACGTCTGGGACGCCAAAGACGGCGTCGGCGACCCGGACATCGAGTTCGGGTCGATTCGGCGGGCGCTGCAGATCATCCACCAGGACCCCGGCGCGTCGCTGAACCCGAACCAGAAGGTCGTCACCTCGCTGGAGGCGCCGCTGAAGCGCTGGAACTCGGACCTCTCGACGGAGGACCGGCGGGCGCGCATCTACGCGCTGCTCGACCGGGTCGGGATGCAGCCGCCCGAGGACTACGCCAACCGCTTCCCCCACCAGCTGAGCGGCGGGGAGCAACAGCGCGTCGCCCTCGTGCGCGCGCTGTTGATGAACCCGGACGTGATCCTCGCCGACGAGGCGGTCTCGGCGCTGGACGTGTCCCTGCGGGTGGAGACGATGGACCTGTTGCTGGAGCTGCAGGAGCAGTTCGACACGTCGTTCGTCTTCATCTCGCACACGCTGTCGAACGCCCGCTACCTGGCCGAGAAGGCCGACGGCCGCATCGGCATCATGTACCTCGGCGAACTCGTCGAGGTCGGACCGCCCGACGAGGTGCTGAACGACCCGCAACACCCCTACACGAAGGTGCTGCGGTGGGCGACGGCGAACCTCGACCCGAGCGACCAGGAGATGACCGAGCCGCCGGTCCGGTCGATCGACATCCCGGACCCGGTCGACCCGCCGACGGGCTGCCGGTTCCACACCCGCTGTCCCGAGGCCCGCGAGGCCTGTGTGAGCGAGGCGCCCGAACTGGGCGAGACCGAATCGACCCCCGGCACTCGGGCCGTCGCGTGCCACCGGGCGGACCCGGACCACGAGTACTGGTCGAGCCAGCCGCTCGACGGCGTCGACGCGGCGGAGTCGTCGAACGCCGGGGACTGACGATGGCGGTCCCGCCCACCGGTCGGTCACGGGCCGGTCGGAACCGGGCCGCTCTGACATGCGGCGACCCGGTCGGTCGCGGCCGCGGCGGGACCATGAAGTTCCCCCCCGTCGATCACCGTGTACGGAGGACGAGGGTGTGACGACAGTCTGGCGCGCGTTCTTCACCGCGAGCGCCGTGTTGCTCGGGTTTCTGGTCCTGTCGGTCCCGTTCGTCGAGCCGGGGTCGGCGACGTTCGTGATCTCGGCGGTGAGCTTCGCGATGCTGGCGGTGATCTTCGTCGCGTCGGCGGTGTTCATCCGCGCGGACTGGGACCCCTTCGAGGAGCTGTGGTGAGCGGCGACGGTGAGCGGTCGAGCGGCGGCCCGCGGGAAGTCGGAGCGAACATGCAAGAGGAACTACCATACGTGATAGCGTTCAACGAACCGATATCATGACCGACGAAGGGATAGACGACGGGACGCTCAGGGACGAGCTAAACGTGTTCGGCTTCTCGGACACGGAGATCGACACCTACCTGGCGATCCTCGAACAGGGCGAGACGACGGTGCGGACGGTCGCGGAGGCGGCGGACGTGACCCAGCGGGCGGTGTACAACATCGCCGAGCGGCTGGAAGACCGCGACCTCGTCGTCGTCAACGACCACGCCTCGCCGACGACCATCCGTGCGCTGCCGCCCGAGGAGGCAATCGACGCGCTGTCGAACCGGCTGGAGTCGATCACGCCAACGCTGGAGAACCGGTTCAACGAGACCGAGCCGAAGACGCCGGAGATCCAGATCATCAAGGCCCGCGAGACAGCGGTCAAGCGGCTCCGAAAGGGCATCACCGAGGCCGAACACGAGGTGCTCGTGGCGGTTCCCGGCCACTCCTACGAGGACATCGAGCCGGAGCTGC
The DNA here is from genome assembly GCF_013415905.1 of Halosimplex pelagicum. Classification (GTDB taxonomy): domain Archaea; phylum Halobacteriota; class Halobacteria; order Halobacteriales; family Haloarculaceae; genus Halosimplex; species Halosimplex pelagicum. Next base: position 3,255,122 of record NZ_CP058909.1, read on the forward strand.
GGGACGCCGTCGACCGCGGCGTGCTCGTCTTCCTGCTGATCGGCGGGATGGCGGACCTGGAGGTCGACGAGTCCCGACTGGAGGAGACGGCCGCGGTCGTCCGGTCGTGGTCCGAGCGGCTGCCGTTCATGTACGCCGCCGACGACGAGGCGGCGATGATCGGCCACTCGGGCATCCTCTCGGGCACCCACGTCGACGAGGAGGCCGTCGCCGTCACGGAGGACAACCTGGCCGGCTCGATCGTCGGCCTGTACTTCGGCGCGTACTGGCCGACGGCGTCGGAGATGCACGTCCGCGAGCCGGGGGAACTCCCGCGGACCTTCGACTGGTTCCGGAACTCGGTACTGGAGGCCGTCCTCCACCGCCGCGAGGGCACGGACCTGGAGGCCGTCGTCCGGACCGACGAGGGCCCCGAGGTCACCGGACGGGTCAGCCAGGTCCGCCAGGCGTTCGTCGAGCCGTCGACCAACGACTACACGCTGGAGACCAGCCTCTATCTGGAGACCGACGACGGCGAGGTCAGCGTCGGCGGCCCCGGGTCGTTCATCGAGGAGTACGAGGGCGACGTGGTGACGCTGCGCCCGACCGAGGAGTAGGCGCGGTCTCGGCGCTCTCTTTCTCCGGTTCTCGAACGGTCGAACATATTCGGCGCAACCCCTGGGAGCGGCGGCGCCGTAGGTCCGACCATGTCTACCGGACTGAACGTCGAGTCGATCGTCGCCGAGACCGGCGCCCCGTCCGAGGCCCCTAGGGAGACGCTGGACGTGCGCGACCTCGGGCCGCCGAAGCCGCTGGCGAACACGCTCGAACGGCTGGTGGAGCTCGACGACGGGACGGTGCTCGTCCAGCTGAACGACCGCGCGCCCCAGCACCTCTACCCGAAGCTCGACGACCGCGGCTACGAGTACGCGACCGTCGAGCGAGACGGCGTCACCGTCACGACCGTCTGGCGCCCATGACCGGCGCGTCGTCCGCCGATCCCGCCGACGCCCCCGATCGAGAAGCCGCCGACGCCCCCGATCGAGAAGCCCCCGACGCCGCCGAGGCGCCCGACGCGGACGCGGCGCCCGACGCGGACGCGGCGCTCGCGCAGATCCGCGAGCGCGCCGGCGAGGTCCGCGACCGGGAGGTCGAGACGGCGCTCGCGAAACTCGACGCCCGGGGAGACCCCTCGGCGGCGGAGCGGGCGGCCGTCGAGCGGCTGGCCGACCGGCTCGTCGCCCGCCTCCTGTCGGCCCCCGAGCGGAGCCTCCGGACGGCGGCCGACGGCGGCAGCGACGGGGAACACGACCCCGAGACGGTCGAGACGGCGCTCTCGCTGTTCGGGGAGTAGCACTTCTCGCGTGTGCGGGGTGGAGAAAACCGCCGAGCGCCGCTCAGCCCTCGGCGAGGACGAGCAGGGCGACGCTGTCCTCGCGGGCCCGCGGCGAGATGTCCTGGTCGCCGGAGAACCGGGCCGCGTCGCCGGCGGCGAGGTCGACCGTCTCGTCGCCGAGTGTCATCTCGATCTCGCCGTCGACGACGTAGCAGACGATTTCAGTGTCGGGGTGCTGGTGTGGCGGGACGCGGTCGCCCTCGTCGAGGGCGAGTTGGACCGTCTTCGGCGCGCCCTCGAAGAGGACGCCCCGGCCGTCGCCCTCGCGGTCGGGGAGGTGGACGACCTCGCTCATTCCTTGGGGAGGTCGGCGACGAACTCGTCGGTGTCCCGTCGTTCGACCGCGTAGTTCTCGGCGTCGAACTCGTCGACTTCGGCCTGGAACTCGTAGAACAGCGGCTTGGGTTCGTGGTCGTTGACGATCCGCAGCGTCTCGCCGCTGTCGAGGTCCTGGAAGGCCTCGTGGATCATCGGGTGGCGCTCCGGCGGCGGCACGTCGCGGATGTCGAGCGTGGTCGCTGGCATACACCCAAACCTTCGACGCCGCGGCCCCTGCCGATTTGGGCGAACACGTTCGGTCCGCGGTTCGACCGAGCGCGTTCGCCACCAGATTGAGGGGTCGAGCGGACGAGTTCGGGGGTATGTCGGCGACGCTCTCGCAGTGGTCGCGGGCGCTGGTCGCGAGCGGCGTCGCCTGGCTGGTCGCCTGGCAGGGCGCCGCGCTCGCCGGACTGCCGCGGCGGACGACCGTCGCGCTCGGGCTGTACGGCTTCGTCCTGGGCGTCGTCTTCGGGAAGGCCTACTCGCTGGTGCCGTCGTACTTCGACCGGTCGCTGGCCTGGGAGCGGGCGCCGGCGGTCCACCTGCCGCTGGCCGTCGTCGGGACCGCCGGGCTGGCGCTCGCGCCGCTGGAGCCGGTGCCGGCCGCGGTCGGGACCGCCGGCGCGGCGACGTGGGCCGCCGGCGTCGCGGTCTTCCTCGCGGCGCTGGGGTGGACGCTCCGGGACAACCCCACCGGCGCCGAGACGGGCACCGGCGACCACAACGCCGACCGGCGGCCGGTCGACCGCGCCGCGAACCTGTTCGTCCCGGTCGTCTTCGCCTACCTCGCCGTCGGGTCGTGGGAGACGCTGGCCGGTCGCGTGACCGTACTCCCCGCCCTGCTCGACGGCTATCCGCCGCGGGCGACGCACCTGCTGGCCGCCGGCGGCGCCGCGCTGCTGTTGTTCGCCGTCGGCGTCCGCCTCCTGCCCCGCTTTCTCGTCGTCGACCTCCCGGCGTGGGTGCCGTGGGTCGTCCTCCCGCCGGGGGCGCTCGGCCCCGCGCTGCTGGCCGCGGGGTTGCCCGCCGGTCCGGTGTTCCGTGCGGGAGCCGTCCTCGAAGCCGTCGCGGTCGTCGGGTTCGCCGCGGCGTACGTCCGGCTCTACCGTGCCAGCGACCGCGAGCGGGTGGGATTCTACGGCCCGCTGCTCGGGGTCGGGTTCGGCGTTCTGGCCGTCGCGCTCGGCCTCTCGTTCGCGTTCGCGACCGTCGACCCGGCGCTGGTCGCCGCCCACTACCGGCTGAACCTGCTCGGGTTCCTGGGGCTGTCGATACTCGGCGTCACGTTCCAGTTCTACCCGCCGACGGTCGGTCGGTTCGCCGGCGCCGGCGACCGCCTCGCGCTCGCTTCGATGGGGCTGGTCGCCGCCGGGCTGGTCCTCGAACTCGTCGGTGCGGCGGTCCCGGTGGCGCTCGCCCCGACCGCGGGTCGAACGCTCGCGCTGGTCGGTGCGGTCGCCTACGCGTATCTCGTCCTCGGCGTGTTCGTCCAGCGTGCCCGCGGGTGACCGTCCGTCTCGGCGCCCGTGTCCGCTGTCGATCGGCCGATGTCGGTCGACCGCCGATCCGTCGGTCTGGCGGCCGCTCTTAAGGGGCCCGAACACGTTCCCGGGAAATCTCACGGGGGGCACGGGCGAAGACCCCCGCACATGGCCGATATCGCGACACTGACGCTGTCGGGGCTGACGGCGGCGTTTCTGCTGGGCGTGTTCGTCTGGGTCGTACGACTGGAGGACTGGCGGTCGTACACGCCGGTCGTCGGCGGCGGTGGCGCCGGCGGCGGGTACGCGGGCGAGGAGCGCGCCCACAAACCGAGCGGCATCGTTCGCTGGCTGACGACGGTCGACCACAAGGACATCGGGCTGATGTACGGCGTCTTCGCCGTCCTCGCGTTCGCCTGGGGCGGCGTCGCCGTCATGCTGATGCGGCTGGAGCTGGTCACCCCGACTACGAACTTCGTCGACAGCACCCTCTACAACGGGCTGCTGACCAGCCACGGGATCACGATGCTATTCCTGTTCGGGACGCCGATGCTGGCGGCGTTCTCGAACTACTTCGTCCCGCTGCTGATCGGCGCTGACGACATGGCGTTCCCGCGGATAAACGCCATCGCCTTCTGGCTGCTGCCGCCCGGGGCCGTCCTCATCTGGTCGGGCTTTTTCCTGCCGAGCCTCGCGCCCGCCCAGACCTCGTGGACGATGTACACGCCGCTGTCGATCGAGCAACCGAATCCCGCCGTGGACCTGATGCTGCTCGGGCTGCACCTGACCGGGGTCTCGGCGACGATGGGCGCGATCAACTTCGTCGCGACCATCGTCACCGAGCGCGGCGAGGCGGTCAACTGGGCGAACCTCGACATCTTCTCGTGGACGGTCCTCACCCAGTCCGGACAGATCATCTTCGCGTTCCCGCTTCTGGGCAGCGCCATCGTCATGCTGCTGCTCGACCGCAACCTCGGGACCACGTTCTACGCGCTGGGGGAGGGCGGCGGGCCGCTGCTGTGGCAACACCTGTTCTGGTTCTTCGGCCACCCCGAGGTGTACATCCTCGTCCTCCCGCCGATGGGGCTCGTGAGCTACATCCTGCCGAAGTTCACCGGGCGGAAACTGTTCGGGTTCAAGTTCGTCGTCTACTCGACGCTCGCGCTCGGGGTGCTCTCCTTCGGCGTCTGGGCCCATCACATGTTCGCGACCGGCATCGACCCGCGGCTGCGGGCGGGCTTCATGGCCGTCACCATCTCCATCGCGATACCCTCAGCGGTCAAGACGTTCAACTGGATCGCGACGATGTGGAACGGGCGCCTGCGCCTGACCGCCCCGTTCCTCTTCTGCGTCGGGTTCATCGCGAACTTCATCGTCGGCGGCGTGACGGGCGTCTTCGAGGCCTCCATCCCGGTCGACCTGCTGTTGCACGACACCTACCACGTCGTCGCGCACTTCCACTACGTCATCATGGGCGGCATCGCCTTCGCCGTCTTCGCGGGGATCTACTACTGGTTCCCCATCTACACGGGGCGGATGTACCAGCAGACCCTCGCGAAGTGGCACTTCTGGCTGACGATGGTCGGGACCAACCTCACCTTCTTCCCGATGATAATCCTCGGCTACGCCGGGATGCCGCGGCGCTACGCCACCTACGACCTCTCCGTCGGTCCGGAGCTACTGTTCACCGCGCTGCACCGCTCGGCGACGCTCGGGGCGCTCCTCCTCGCGTTCGGCCAGATAATCTTCGTCTGGAACCTCGTCCAGTCCTGGCTGGAGGGGCCGAAGGTCACCGACGGCGACCCCTGGGACCTCAAGGAGACCGACCAGCACGGCCGCGAGTGGGCTTGGTTCGAACGCCAGCGCGAGACCGCGCTCGCGACCGACGGCGGTGTCGCGAGTGAAGCGAGCGAGACCTCGTCGGGCTCGTCCGACGGCGGGAAGACCACGGACGGCGACGAGAGCGCCGCCGAGCGCGCCGACGACTGACCGGTTCTGTTTCGACCGTTTGCTTCGAGCGGTGTGTTCGGGACGGCCGGGTGCTGTCGCAGTCGCGGTCGGCGCGCTGTCGAGCAGTGCGAGTCGAACGGAGAGACGACGCTCCGCCCGTCGACTACCTCGGTTCGCCGCTCGCGAGCCCCTCGTCGGTGATCGTGAACTGCGCCTTCTCGCCGGCGGCCTTCGCGCGGTGTTTCTCCAGGGTGGCTCGGCGGTTGCCCCCGCGGAAGCGGTCGACGCGGAGGATGGTCGCCGACCAGTGGTTGAGCGTGTGGCCGCCGAGCGCGCGGGCCTGCTCGGAGTCGAGGTCGGTGTACACCTGGTTGGTGAAGGCGACGGCGATGTCGTGTTTCCGGGCGAGCGAGAGCAGGTGGGCCAGCTGTCGCCCGACGGCGCGCAGCGCCTCGCCCTCCTCCTGTTCGGTGCGCTGGAGGCGGTAGAAGCCGGTGGCGCTGTCGACGGCGATGAAGTCGACGACGTCGACGAACTCCTCGGTGTCACGGACGGCCTCCTCCTGCTCCTCGAAGGTGTAGGCCTCGGTGACGATGAGCCGGGAGGCCACGTCGTCGGCGTCGCGCCCGCCGGCGCCGGCGAGTTGCTCCATCCGGTCGACCGAGAGGCCCTCGGTGTCGACGACGAGCGCGGAGTCGCCGGCGGCGGCGAGTTCGACGGCCGCCGAGAGGACGATGTTCGTCTTGCCGGCGGCGGGCGGGCCGTAGACCTGCGTGACCGCGCCGCGCTCGAACCCGCCGCCCAGCAGGTCGTCGATGGCCTCGCAGCCGGTCGGAATGCGCTCGCTCACGACCGGGAGTTCGTCGCCTCCCGACAAAAACGCTCGCAAACGGACGCGACTGTCAGCACTGCGGTCGTCACGTCTGCCCGGAGGGCGGCGAACCCAGCGAACGCGACGACGACGGACGCAGCGACCGGCGACGACACGTCGAACACTTAGGTGGGAGGGGTGCCAACTCGGTGTGTGATAGTCGTCGCGACGGCGGACTTCGAGGTCTACCACGGCGTGGTCAACGAGCTACGCGACCGCGGGGTGACGTTCACGACGATCGAACTCGACGACGAGCTGCCCGAGCGGGCCACGGTCGTCGTCAGCGCCGACGGGGAGGACCCCCCAAATCCGGACGACGCGCCGGTCGTCCGAGCCGACCCCGACGACCCGCGCAAGGCCGTCGACGAGGTGGTCGCCGTCCTCCGCGGCGGCAGCGGCCGCACCGTCGTCGGCGTCGACCCGGGAGAGCGACCGGGCGTCGCCGTCCTCTCGGGCGACATGGTCGTCGCCACGTTCCACGTCCCGCTTTCCGACGCCGCCGAAGTCGTCCGCGAGGAGGTCGACGACGCCGTCGACCCGCTGGTTCGCGTCGGCGACGGCGCACGCCTCCAGGGGGCGAAGATCATCGACGACCTGGAGGGGGTCCCGGTCGAACTCGTCGACGAAACCGGGACGACGCCCTACCTCGGTACCGGCGCCCGCGGCATGGGCGACGTGCTCGCCGCCGTCAACATCGCCCGCCTGTCGGGCGAGCGCGTCGATTCGCGCACGATCGAACCGACCGCCGGCGAACTCCAGCGGATCAAGGAACGCTCGCGCGAGGCCGGCGACGCCAACCGAGCGATCGACGAGGACCTCGCTCGACGGGTCGCGCTCGGCGACCTGACGATGGAGGAGGCGCTGGCCGAGCACCGCGACGACGGGGCGTAACCGATCCGTTCCGGGCCGCCGTTCTCCGCTTCCACCTCACTCCGACTCGTCGGCGTCGACCTGCGAGCGGAGCCCCTCGCCGACCGCCGACGGCTCGAAGTCGACGAGCGAGTCGAACCGCTCGGAGGCCAGCGACGTGTCGGGGGCCACGTCCATGTCGTCGGGGATCGAGTCCCGCTCGATCGGTCCGGGGTCGTGCCCGAGCGCGGCCATCGCCTCGCAGTGGAAGTCGTAGACGCTCACCCGGGGGGTCGGGACGTGGACGACCCCCGTCGCGTCGCCGTCGACCAGCGCCGCGACCGTCTCGGCGGCCTCGGTCACGAGCACGGGGCTCTTGTACATGTCCGTGAAGTAGGCGACCGACTCGCCGCGGTCGAGGTGGTCCCGCGTCCGGGCCAGTCGTCGGTCGAGTCGGCCGGTCGAGAAGCCGAACAGGTAGCTCGTCCGCACCGTCGCCGCGTCGTCGCAGCGGGCGTCGATAGCGTCCTCGAACGCGACGAGCCGGCGGCCGTAGTCGTCCCGCGGCGAGCGGGGGTCGCTCTCGACGTACCGCGACCCGGTCCCGTCGAAGACCGACGCGCTGGAGACGTAAACGACTCGCGCGTCGGACACTCCCGCGGCGAAGCGCTCGGCGCGCTCGGCGAAGGTGGCGCCGACCCCCGATTCGCCCGTGTCCGCGTCGCCGCCGTACTCGACGGCCGCCGCGAAGACGACCGTGTCGACGCCGTGCTCGTCGACCAGTTCGCCCGCGTCGTCCGTCCAGAAGTCGAACGCCACTTCGGCGGTCGGGCCCGGCTCCGAGCAGTACGTCCCGAGGACGCGGCGCTCGTCCCGGTCGGCGCCCTCGCGGAGCCGCCAGGCGACCGACCGGCCGAGGTAGCCGCTCGCGCCGACGACGAGGACCGTCTCCGTCATTCTCGCGCGGCCGCCTCCGCGCGGCGGGCGACCTCCCGAACGGGGAGTCCCGTCTCCTCGGCGACCGCCGCGGCGTCGTCGTACTCGGCGCTCACGTCGAACACCGTCCCCTCGTCGTCCGTGCCGATCTTGACCGCGACCTCGTAGGTCTCGTCGTCGACTGCGATCTCGACGCTCCGGACCTCGCGGTCGGCGATCCAGCGGTGGCCGGCGCCGTGTTCGCGGACGCCCAGCGTCCCGGTCTCCTCGGCCAGCCGACGGGCGACCCGCTCGGCGTCCTCCGGTTTGACGACGACCTTGACGAGGTGGCCCGGGCGGGACTTCTTCATCGTCGCCGGGAGGATCGACACGTCACGGGCGCCCGCGTCGGCGAGCGACTCCTGCAGTCCGCCCAGCACCTCCGGCGTCGCGTCGTCGAGGTTCGTCTCCAGCACGGTGATGGCGTCCCGCGAGAGCCCACCCCGGGACTCGCCGACGATGGCCCGGAGGACGTTGGGGTACTCGGCGAGGTCGTAGCCGCCGGCGCCGTAGCCCGAGGCCGACACGTCGAGGCCGGGCAGCGCGTCGACGCCGTCGGCGTAGTGGGCGAGTAGCGCCGCGCCCGTAGGGGTTAGCAGTTCCCGCTCTATCGGACCGCCCGTCAGCGACCAGTCGGCCCGCTCGGCGAGTTCGACGACCGCCGGCGCCGGGACCGGGTAGGTGCCGTGGCTCATCGACACCTCGCCGCCCCCGGCCGCGAGCGGCGTCGTCACGACGCGCTCGACGCCGAGGTCGTCCAGCAGCAGCGTGACGCCGACCACGTCCGCGATGGCGTCGTCGGCGCCGACCTCGTGGAAGTGCGTCTCGTCGACCTCGGTCCCGTGGACGCTCGCTTCGGCCTCGCCGAGCAGTTCGAACACGTCGAGGGCGTCCCGCTCGACGCCCGCCGGCAGACCCATCGACTCGACGAGTTCGACGACCTCCGTGTAGGTCCGGTTCGGCCCCGCGCCTTCTGCGTGGACGTGATCGTGACCGTCGTGATCGTGTTCGCTGCCCTCGTGCTCGTTTCCGCCGTCCTCGTGGCCGTGTCCGTGCGCGTCGTGATCGTGACCCTCGTGGTCGTGCGCGTGACCGTCGTCGTCTTCGCTCTCGCCGCTGAGGGCCCTGCCGTCCTCCCCGGTGTGGCGCACGTCGACGGCGGTGGCGGCGATGCCGTTCTTCGTGACCGCCCGGGTCTCGTAGCGGACGGGCAGGGCGTCTTCGACGCGGTCCAGCACCGCCGGGTCGGCGCCGGCCGCCACGAGCGCGCCCAGGAGCATGTCGCCGCTGGCACCCATCCGACCGTCGAACGCGAGGGTTCGCATACACCACTACGAGCGCGCGGCGGCGGGAAAAACGGTCCGGTCACTCCCACCACCGTCCCGACTCCCGCGGTCGGGCGAGACGACCTCCACGCGCCGCCGGGGGACTCGGACGTGGTCCACTGGAATCGCCGGATCACGAGCGGATCTGCCTCGGAGCGACGACCGCCGAGTGGGTGTCGCTGGACCGAGGGAACCGCCGGAGGCAAAAAGCATATCCGCGGGGGTACCCGAGTGAGACACACTCCCACTCCACTATGAACGAAGTGCAACTAGAAGTGGCGAAAGCGTACCCGAACGACTCGGGGCGCGGCATCGCCCGGCTGGATCCCGACACGCTCCTCCACCTCAAGCTCTCTCCCGGCGACATCATCGAGATCGAGGGCAGCGAGGTGACCGCGGCGAAGGTCTGGCGCGCGGACCGCCAGGACTGGAACACCGATACCGTGCGCATCGACGGCTTCACGCGACAGAACGCCGACGTGGGCATCGGCGAACGCGTCGAGATCCGCAAGGCCGACGCCGAGAAGGCCGACAAGCTCGTCCTCGCGCCGCCCGAGGAAGCGAGCGTCCAGTTCGGCTCCGACGCCGCCGGCATGGTCAAGCGGCAGATCTTGAAGCGGCCGGTCGTCGAGCGCGACATCGTGCCCGTCATGTCCTCGACGAACCATCCGTTCATGCGTTCGCCCGGGCAGGCGATCCCGCTGATCGCCGTCGAGACCGAGCCCGAAGGGGTGTGTCTCATCACCGAGGACACCGAGGTCGAGCTCCGCGAGGAACCCATCTCCGGCTTCGAGAAGACCGGCGGCGGGATCACCTACGAGGACATCGGCGGCCTGCAAAACGAGATCCAGCGCGTCCGGGAGATGGTCGAGCTCCCGATGAAACACCCCCAGATCTTCAAGAAGCTCGGCATCGAGCCGCCCCAGGGGGTCCTGCTGCACGGCCCGCCCGGCACCGGGAAGACGCTGCTGGCCAAGGCCGTCGCAAACGAGACCTCCGCGAGTTTCTTCTCTATCGCCGGTCCGGAGATCATCTCGAAGTACTACGGGGAATCGGAACAGCAGTTACGGGAGATCTTCGAGGACGCCAGCGAGGAGGCGCCCTCTATCATCTTCATCGACGAACTCGACTCCATCGCGCCCAAGCGCGAGGACGTGACCGGCGAGGTCGAACGGCGCGTCGTCGCCCAACTCCTGACGATGATGGACGGCCTCGAATCGCGCGGGCAGGTCATCGTCATCGCCGCGACCAACCGCGTCGACAGCGTCGACCCCGCGCTGCGTCGCCCCGGTCGGTTCGACCGCGAGATCGAGATCGGCGTCCCCGACGAGATGGGTCGCGAGGAGATCCTCCAGATCCACACCCGCGGCATGCCGCTTTCCGACGACGTGACGCTCGGTCGGCTGGCCGACGAGACCCACGGCTTCGTCGGCGCCGACATCGAGAGCCTCACGAAGGAGGCCGCGATGAAGGCCCTGCGGCGCTACCTCCCCGAGATCGATCTCGACGAGGAGGACATCCCGCCGAGCCTCATCGACCGGATGATCATCAAGCGCGAGGACTTCCGCGGCGCCCTCAACGAGGTGAGTCCGTCGGCCATGCGCGAGGTCCTCGTCGAGTTGCCCAAGGTCTCCTGGGACGACGTGGGCGGTCTCGAAGAGGCCAAAGGCAAGGTTCAGGAGTCCGTCGAGTGGCCGCTGAACAAGCCCGAGAAGTTCCAGCGGATGGGCATCGACCCGCCGTCGGGCGTCCTGCTGTACGGCCCGCCCGGCACCGGGAAGACGCTGATGGCCAAGGCCGTCGCCAACGAGACCGACGCCAACTTCATCAGCGTGCGCGGGCCGCAGCTGCTGTCGAAGTGGGTCGGCGAGTCGGAGAAGGCCATCCGCCAGACCTTCAGGAAAGCGAAGCAGGTCGCCCCGACGGTGATCTTCTTCGACGAGCTGGACTCGCTGGCGCCCGGCCGCGGCGGCGACGTGGGCAGTAACGTCTCCGAACGCGTCGTCAACCAACTGCTGACCGAACTGGACGGCCTGGAGGACATGGAGGACGTGATGGTCATCGGCGCGACCAACCGTCCGGACATGATCGATCCGGCGCTCATCCGCTCCGGTCGGTTCGACCGGCTGGTCATGATCGGCGAGCCCGACATCGAGGGGCGCGAGCAGATCCTCCGTATCCACACGGAGGACCAGCCGCTCAGCGCCGACGTGAGCCTCCGCGAGATGGCGGAGATAACCGAGGGCTTCGTCGGTTCCGACCTCGAATCCATCGGCCGGGAGGCCGCCATCGAGGCCCTGCGCGAGGACGACGACGCCGAAGTCGTCGACATGCGTCACTTCCGCCAGGCCATGGAGAACGTCCGGCCGACCATCACCGACGACATCCGCGACTACTACGAGCAGATGGAAGAGGAGTTCAAGAGCGGCGGCAACCGGGGCCAGCAGCGCCGCTCCGGCGGTCGCATCGGCTTCCAGTAGCGACCCGCTCCCGACTGCGGGCCCCTTCCCGCCCACGTCGGCTGCTCGACTCCGTAGCACCCCCGATTCCTGAGTGCTGCCGGCCTTCGTTTAAGTCGTTCTCGTCACAAGGGGATATAGTAAGAGGAGTTCTCCGAGTCCCACGTCGCCCAGCGGACGCTCCGTTCCTCACCGGTCGATTGGGTACGGTGTGGCTCCCAGTCTCGGACGTTTCACCCCAGAGAGCATTTTACCACTCGCGATACACGTTCCGATATGGCCGTGACCAGACGGGGCCTCCTCCGAGGGACGTTCGTTGTCGGAGCGACCGGGCTCGCCGGTTGCGACGCGCAGCGGGACGCGGACGATACCTTCGAGGGACTGGCACGCGTCGAATTCGCCAACTACGATACTGCCGCACATACACTCGACGTGACGATCTCGAAAGGGTCGGACGGAGGGGAGGTGGTGGAACGGACAGTAACCCTCGCCCCTGCGACGGTCCGGACGGACGGTGAACGAACACCGACCGAGGAATGGGTGTCGGACGTCCCGGAGCAGACCGGGACGTACCGAGTGAAGTGGTCGATGGACGACGGAGCGCGGGAAACACGTCTCACCGAGGATATTCAGGGATGTATGGTAATCCGAGTGGAGATCACCAAAGACCGGAAGGTGACCGTCTCTCTGGACGGGACGGTGGACTGCTACGGGCAGGAAGCCGGTTGATCGATCGATTCCCCCAGTCAGTCCACGATCCGGGGAGGTACGGGTCCCCCGACCGAGCGCTGACGACGTTCGTTTAAGTCATTCTCGTCACAAGGGGATATAGTAAGAGGAGTTCTGCTGGGACCCGATACCGCCCAGCGGGTGCTCCGTCTCCAACGGGTCCTTCGGAGGCGGCGTGGTGGCTCCCGATCGCGCGGTCCTTTAAGTCGTTCTCGTCACAACGGTCTACAGTAAGAGGAGTTCTCCGGAGACTACGACCGCCCAGCGGCCGCGCGGTCTCCGACGATCCGTTCCGAACTGGACTACCGATCCGGGAGCCGACCTTCACGTCTCGATCCCGCAGTCATTTAAGTGGTTCTCGTCACAACGGTCTATAGTAAGCGGAAGTCGGCGGTTCTCCCCGTTCTCCACCACCGCCTAGCCGGAGCTTTCTATAGTCGCGAGGGCGAAGGCCGACGAGATGAACGGGGGACGCGACAGGGCCGACCACGGGCTCCGAGCCAGCGGCGAGCCGGTCGACCCGCGCGCGGAGCGCGACGTGAGCACGCGGCCGGGCGACGGGTCGCTCGGGCGAGTCGAGGCGGTCAAAGACGAGGCGTTCCGGCGCTGGGACGTGACGACGCCGAGCGCGACGCTCATCGGTCGGGCCGAGAATCCCGAGGAGGACGTGAGCGAGAACCTCCGGCGGCTCCACGACGAGCAACACCCGGCGATGGCGGGTCACGCCGAGCGGATGCACCGGCTGGAGAAGGCGCGGATCACCCACGCCTTCTGCAACCGGCTGGCGCTGACGCCGTGGGAGCGCGACCGCGCGCTGGGCATCATGACGGATCTGGACCTGACCGTCTTCGGCAGCCAGCGGGCCATCCAGAAAGTCGCGCTGGTCGCCATCCAGCACGTCGTCGACGACGAGCGCCAGCGCATCCTCGGACTGCAGGACCAGGAGTGGATCGCCGAGCAACCCCCCGAATCGCTGGCGGACCTCCACGAGCGGTTCGACTCGATCAAGGAGGACCCGCGCTACCGGACGCTGATGGACCTCGTGGGGCTGGACGTGACGAGCGTCAACCGGCTGCACCGAACGCTGCAGGACCAGCTGGACGAGCAGGACCTGCGCGGGGCGGTCTTCGGGCGGAACCCTCACCGAGACCCGAGTCTGCCGCAGATCCGCGACAGCGACCGCGAGCCCACCGACGTACCGAAGTCCGACGGCGACCCGACGGCTGAGTGAGTCGACGGCCGGCCCGCCGGCGACCCGTCGGTCCCCGCGGACTCCCATCAGGTTCTTTTCCGTCGCCGTCCAACCGGAAGTCACGGTTTCACATGACCACCACAATCGAGATCGACGACGACCTCGCCGAGCGCATGGAGGGGCACCTCGAGGAAGACGAATCGCTCGCCGAACTGGTCGAGGAGCTGGTCAACGTGTACGAAGCGGAGGGGGCCTTCCTTCAGGAAGGCTACTCGGAGTAGCGTCGTCGGTCGACGCGCAAGCGGGGCGGGGCGTTCCAGCGAGGGGGCGGGCCGGTCGCCGCGGCGGCCCGCCGCCGCGGTCGACGTGTACGGGCGGTCTACAGTTCGCCGAGCTTGCGGAGCAGCTGGCCGCGGTACTCCTCGTCGGCCTGCACGTCCTTGAGCTCGAGGACGTTGCGTTCGAGCTTGTCGAGGGCGACGCCGAACGCCGAGTCGGCGCCGTAGCCCTCGCCGGAGCCGGCGGCCTGGCCCTTGTTGGTGCGCAGGCGGATCTGCGAGCGGATGAGGGGCGTCCCGCGGAGCTTCTCCTTGTGTTCGTGGAAGCGGACGTGGCAGTGCTGGACCTGCATGTCCCCGTACTTGTCGGCGACGCGCTCGATGCGCTGGCGGATGTCCTCGCGGCTGATCGTATCGAGGAGCTTGATGTTCGTGATCTGCACGTCCATGTGCTGCTCCTCGGTGAACGTCAGCGCGCGGAGCACGTCGGTCTTGGTGAGGATGCCCTCGACGACGCTGTCGTCGCCCTCGGGCGTGACCACGAGCCCGGCGTAGTCGTTGTCGAGCATGCGCTCGACGGCGTCGCGGACCGACTCGTCGAGAGTGGTCGTGGCGACGGGGCTGGACATCTCGTCGTAGACGGGCAGGTCGAGCACGCGCTCGATGTCGCCGGCGCGCTCGCCGCGGGTGGCCTTGTCCATGTCGCGGACGACGATGTCGACGATGTCGTGGCGGGTGACCATCCCCGAGAGGTTGCCGTCCTCGTCGAGCACGGGCAGCCGGGAGATCCCGTGCTCGCGGAGGAGGTTGATCGCCTGGCCGACGTTGGTGTCCTCGGTGACGGTGACGACGTCGTCCGTGTAGATGTCGACGACCGAGAGGGCGTCGAGGTTCTCGAGGACCGCCTCGAGGATCGCGTCCTCGGTGACGATCCCCCAGAGGCGGTCGGCCTCGAAGACGGGGGCGACCTTGGTCCCGCCCTCGACGAGGACGCGGGCGACCTCGCGCACGTCGTCGGTGCGCTCGACCTTGGGCGCCGGCTGCATCATCGCGCTCGCCTTCGTGTTGTCTTCGATGTGAGACTGCACCAACTGTTTCTGCGTCACGATCCCAGCGTACTCGCCGTCGTCGGTGACGATCAGGCCCTTGGGGTTCTCTCGCTCGAACTTCGACCGGACTTTGCCCAAGCGCTCGTCCACGTCGACCGTGACGTACTCGCTGGTGGCAATATCAGCAATATCCATCTGAATCTCCCATCCCGAGAGTTCGACGCCGACACTATTCAAACTTGGCGAACACTCCCACGAACCGACAAGGCGTCACTCGACCCGTCGTCGCCGGGTTCCCCACCGATGTTCGCCCTCCACTCGAACCGCGACCCCACCGGTCAGAGACCGCTTTCCGCGCAGTATGAAGCCGCTACCGCCGCGACCGGGTCCGCGCTCGCGACTGACCGCCGTCTCCGCCCGTCTCCCCGCCGGATCCGATCGGCGGCCGACCGCCCGTATTTCGACGATAGTCGAATAATACTACGACTTTAATCGAATCCATCCGTTCGCCGGAATATCGAAAGCAGACCGGAACGGAAGTTAACGTTCGTTCAGAGACAGGTGCCGATTACCGGCGTGACAAACACAAACATAGGTAAATCGGGAAAAACAGCAGAAGTTTTTTCATCTCCCCGCTCGCTGGTTGGAGTACGATGACGGGGACACAGCCGCGGATCGAACTCTACGTCCGGTCGCTGCTCCCGGACGGCGCGCACAACCGACAGGAGGCGGTCATCGACCGGCTCGAACGGCTCGACGCCGAGGACGAGATCGAGGGGTTCTCGGTCATCGTCTGGGGCAAGCAGATCGCCCGCGACTCCTCGGGCGCCCGCACCGAGGAGGGCGAGTACATCCTCAACCGCGTCGCGGAGTTCAAGCAGTGGGCGCTGTCGAACAACGTCTCGCTGGAGTCGTTCTACCAGAAACACGACGTCGCCAACGACGCGACCGACGAACCGCACTCCGCCATCGTCCTCCCCGTGATGGGCCTGGCCGAGTACGAGGGCGAGGAGCTGCGCCACGTCGCCCCCTGTACCGCGGGCGACGAGGTCCACACCATCATGGACCGCCTCGACCGCCTCGAACGCGGCGAACCGGCCGCGGTCGAGGACTCCGGCGGCGTCTCTATCCTCTCCGACTGACTCCGTTCCCCGTCACTCTCGCTTTCGACCCGCCCAGCGGCTGCGTCGTCGTCCGCGGCGCTCGCCCGACCCGCCGCGGTCGTCCGCTCGTCGCCGGACCGCTCGCGGCCACCCTGCGAGCGCAGGGGCGCGGTACTTGCGTCGCACGCGCCTCTAGTCGAGAGCAATGGCAAATCTCAAAGCGGGCCCGCTGAACAAGATCGGTATCGTCTCGACACTCGTCGACGCCGCGCTGGCGTTCGCGCGCGGCCGTCCGAAGAGCGGCGCCCTGCTGGTCGCCGCGGCGGCGCTGTCCTCGAAGGTCCCCGCCCTCGGCACGCTCACGTCGATCGCGCTCCGGATCGCCCGCCGACTCCGATAGCGTCTCGTCCGCCGACCCCCTTACTTCCCGCCGTTCGACCGCTCAACAGACGAACACGGTCGCGTAGACGCTCCCGTCCGGGCCGGCGTGTACGTCGACGCCCACCAGCCCGTCCTCGGGTTCGGCGAACTCGCCGGACTCGGCGGCGTAGCCGTCGACCAGCGCGGCGGCCAGGGCGTCGGGCGAACCGAGCGCGGGGTCGCCCTCGTCGAACGACCGGGACAGCGGCGTGATCCGTTCGACCCTCTCGCCGCAGGTACCGTCGAGAGCCCGGCCCAGCCGCTCGCCGCTCGGTTCCGAGCCGGTCCCAGCGACCTCGCTCACCCACCCCTGGTTGTAGAGCCGCGCCGCGTCGTCCACGTTTCCGTTCCGCTCGTACTCGCCCAGTCCCGCCTCGCCCCGCCGGTCGTTTAACTCGGCGACGAAGGCCGTCTCCGTCTCACCGAGGTCGACGCCGCGGTACTCCCCGGCGCTGCCGGGGACGCTGTCCATCCCCGGGAGCGTGACGACGCCCAGCAGCGCGAGTACGAGGACGGTCCCGGCCACGAGCGCGAACGCCAGCCCGACGGCGTACCGGGCGTTCAGCAGGTCGAGGTAGGAGGTCCCGCCGAGCTCCTCGTCGTAGTCGGACTCGTCGGGGACTCGCCGCTCCAGCGAGGGGTTGCCACAGCGGCTACACGGCGGCGAGTTCTTCTGGTGGACCCGGCCACACTCCGGGCAGACCCACACGGGTTCGCGCTCGTGGTCGGGGTCCTCGGGCGCGACCGGGACGACGGCCTTCTCGAACTTGTGGTGGCCGCAGTTGTCGCAGGGCGGGTCGTTGCGGTCGTGGGGCTTGTCGCACCACGCGCAGCGCCACTTGCCCGACCCGCCGCTCCCGGTCCCCGACGCCCCGGCTCCGCCGTCCTCGCCCCCGCTGTCACCGCCGCTCATCTTACAGTCTGACGGGCACGTCGCGGTCGTCCAGGTAGCGCTTGACCTCGTCGATCGAGAACTCGTCGAAGTGGAAGATAGAGGCCGCCAGCGCCGCGTCGGCGCCCGCGTCGGTGAACACCTCGTAGGCGTCCTCGGGCCCGCCACAGCCCGACGACGCGATGACGGGCGTCGAGACGGCGTCGCAGACCGCCTTCGTCAGCGGGATGTCGTAGCCGTCCTTCGTCCCGTCGGCGTCGATGGAGTTGACGAACAGCTCGCCCGCGCCCCGCTGTTCGGCCTCCTCGGCCCACGACACCACGTCCGTTCCGGTCCCCTCGCGGCCGCCCTTGACCGTACACTCGAACCAGCAGGACTCGCCGTCGACCTCGACGTAGTGTTCGCCCTGTTCGTCGAACCGGCGGCGCGCGTCGACGCTGATGACGATGCACTGGTTGCCGAACGCGCGGGCGCCCTCGGTGATGAGCTCCGGCCGCTCCAGCGCGCCCGTGTTGATGGACACCTTGTCCGCGCCCGCGCGGAGCGTCTCCTTGACGTCTTCACGGGTGCGGATGCCGCCGCCCACGGTCAGCGGGATGAACACCTCGTCGGCGACCTGCGAGACGGTGTCGAGCATCGTCTCGCGGCCCTCGGCGCTGGCCGTGATGTCGAGGAAGACGAACTCGTCGGCGCCCGCCTCGTTGTACTTCTTGGCCATCTCCACGGGGTCGCCCGTGTAGGCCAGGTCCTCGAAGTTCACCCCGGTGTAGACCGCCGCGTTCCCCTCGTCGTCGAGGTCGACGTCGATACAGGGGATGATCCGCTTCGTCAGTCCCATTGATACCGACGACTCGGGCGGCGAGTGGCAAAAGGTATCCGCTCTCCCGGGCGGGTCGGTCGCCGCCTCGGTCGCGGAACCCGCGACGCGAGCCCGCACGGTCACGAGACCCGCTCCCCCGACGGTATCCGGGGAATACTTTTGAGGCGGATCGGCGATAGCCCGGACGATGAACCGCGCAGTCGCCGCGATCGCCGCCGGCGCCGTCGGGACGATGGTCATGTCGGCGGCGCTGGCGATCTTCGAGGTCCAGACCCGCTACGCCATCGGGATCTTCGAAGCCATCGCCCGGTTCGTCCGGATGCCCGAGAACCTCTTCGTCGGCTTCGTCGTCTACGCGCTGGTCGGCACCGTCGCCTGGCCGCTGCTGTTCGTGAGCCTAAAGCCGTACGTCCCGCTCGACCTGGACCCCGCGGTCGCGGGGATGCTGTTCGCGCTGCCGCTGTGGATCGCGTTCGCCATCGTCGGTCGCGGCGACGTGACCGGCGCGATCGTCGTCCTCTTCGTCGCGTTCACCCTGATCGCCCACCTCGTCTACGGGTTCGTCCTCGGCGCGGTGTACGCGAGCCTCGCCGACGAACACGCGTAAGGTCGGGATACACCCCCCGCGGGCGGCGAGTAGGCTCGCGTGACCGCGCGATGCCCGACGCATACTTTTCCGCCGGCTTTCGCAACACCCGATAGCCACTACCGCCCTATGTCCCGACTCCTCGCCGGTCTCGTCGTCGTCGCGACCTGTTGTGCCCTCGTGGCGGTCGTCTGGCTCCGGACCGAGCCCTTCGCGGAACCCGAGGAGCCGCGGGAGGACTCCGTGACCACGATGGGCGACGCGACCCCGACCACCGACGGCGGGACAGTGCGAGCGAAGCCCCTCGGTCCGCGCCGCTGGCTCACGACCGTCGACCACCGCGACGTGGGCCTGCTCTACCTCGCCTTCGGCACCGTCGCCGGCCTCTGGGGCGGGATGGACGCGATGATGATGCGGACGGAGCTGCTGACCCCCAGCGTCTCCGTCTGGAACGCCGAGACGTACAACGCTCTGTTCACCACCCACGGGATCACGATGCTGTTTTTCTTCGCCGCGCCGGTGTTCGCCGGCATCGCCAACTACGTCATCCCGCTACTGATCGGCGCCGACGACATGGCGTTCCCGCGGATCAACGCGCTGGCCTTCTGGCTGTTGCCGCCCGCGCTGCTGATCACCCGCGCGGGGATCGTCACCGAGCTGATCGGCAAGACCCTCGAAGGTGCTCTCGGACTCCTCCCGCCGAACGCGATGGCCCCGTTCGGCGGACTGGGCGGCGTCGTCGACCCGCTGTTGGCCCTGGAGCCGCCGGGGGTCGGCTGGACGATGTACACGCCGCTGTCGATACAGGACCCCAACCAGCAGGTCAACCTGCTGTTGATCGGCCTGCACCTCAGCGGCGTCGCGACGACGATGGGCGCTATCAACTTCATCGCGACCATCGTCACCGAGCGCGGCCCGGAGGTGTCGTGGGCCGACCTCGACCTCTTCTCGTGGAACATCCTCACCCAGTCGGGGATAATCCTGTTCGCGTTCCCGCTGCTGGGCAGCGCGATGGTCATGCTCCTGCTGGACCGGGTCGTCGGCACGACCTTCTTCACCGTCGACGGCGGCGGCCCGATCCTCTGGCAACACCTGTTCTGGTTCTTCGGTCACCCCGAGGTGTACATCCTCGTCCTCCCGGCATTCGGCCTCGTCAGCTACATCCTCCCGAAGTTCGCCGGCCGCGAGCTGTTCGGCTTCCGCTTCGTCGTCTACTCGACGCTCGCGATCGGCGTCCTGAGCTTCGGCGTCTGGGCCCACCACATGTTCGCGACCGGGATCGACCCGCGGGTCCGCGCCAGTTTCATGTTCGTCTCCATCGCCATCGCCGTCCCGAGCGCGGTGAAGACGTTCAACTGGATCGCGACGCTCTGGAACGGCCGTGTCCGGCTCACCGCGCCGATGCTGTTCTGTCTCGGCGGCCTCGCGCTGTTCGTCGTCGGCGGCATCACCGGCGTCTTCCTCGCCTCCATCCCCGTCGACCTGGTCGTCCACGACACCTACTACGTCGTCGGCCACTTCCACCTCATCGTCATGGGGGTCATCCCCTTCAGCATGTTCGCGGCCTGTTACTACTGGTTCCCGCTCATCACGGGCCGGTGGTACAACCGCCCCGTCGCCGTCGCCCAGGCCGTGGTGCTGACCGTCGGGTCCGCGGTGACCTTCCTGCCGATGCTCGTCACCGGCACCGAGGGGCTCCCAAGGCGCTACGCCACCTACCCCGAGGCGTTCGCGCTCCTCAACCAGGTCTCCTCGGTCGGCGCGCTGCTGATCGGGCTCGCGGCCGCTCTCTGGGCGTTCAACATGGTCCAGTCCTACCGCGTCGGCCCCCCGGTCACCGACGACGACGCCTGGGACCTCGCCGAGACCGGCCAGCGCGCCCGCGAGTGGCACCACCCCTCGGGTCGACCGACGCTACGAGCCCCCGCCGTCGACGACTCGGCGCCCGAGGACGACGAGAGCGCGGGAGACGACGAGAGCGACGGCGGGACCGACGGCGGCGCGCCGACCGACGACGAATCGACCGGGGACGAGACGCCGGCCGAACCGGACCACGCGAGCGCCCTCGACCGGTCGGCCCGCGACGACGCGATCGGCGGCCGGGGGGCGCTCCGACTCGTCGCCGCGGTGACGGTCGCGATCGCGGTCCTCGTCGTCGCCGGGCGCCTGCTGCTCCCGCTGACGGGGTTCGACTCGACGACGGAGGCGCTGATTCGGACGCTCAACCGCCGGTTGCTGCTGGTGGCCGTCCCGCTCGCCCTGCTGGTCGAGGGAGTCCTCGTCTACGCCGTCTGGCGATTCCGCGGCGGCGTCGCGGTCCCGACGCCGGAGAACAAGTCCCTGGAGATCGGCTGGACGGTCGCGACCGCGTTCGTGCTCCTGTTCGTCGCCGTCGTCTCCTACGGGGTGCTCGCCTCCCCGTTCGTCAGCGGGGCGGCCGAGTCCGCCGGCGAGCGGCCCGCCGACGCCGTCGAGATCGAGATCGTCGCCGAGCAATTCAACTACGGCGTCCGATACCCCGCAGCGAACGCCTCGGTCGCGGACACCGACGTGATCTACGCGCCTACCGACCGGCCGGTGTACTTCGAGGTGACTGCCGAGGACGTGTTACACTCCGTCCACATCCCCGCGCTGGGGCTCAAACAGGACGCCTTCCCCGGCCAGTGGAACCTGCTCCACACTCGGCTGCTCGACCCCGGCGAGTACCACCTCTACTGCGCGGAGTTCTGCGGCGTCGGCCACTCGCGGATGCGGACGACCCTCAGCGTCGTCCCGCCCGAGGAGTACGGGCAGCGGGTCGACGCCCTCGCCGCCGGGAACGGGACCGCCGCCGCGAACGAGGCCGGTGGAAACGCGACCGTTGGAAACACGGTCGGCCGGAACGCCGCCGGGAACGCGACGGTCCGGGCCCTCTCCGGTCGAGCCGG
This sequence comes from Halosimplex pelagicum, assembly GCF_013415905.1. Classification (GTDB taxonomy): domain Archaea; phylum Halobacteriota; class Halobacteria; order Halobacteriales; family Haloarculaceae; genus Halosimplex; species Halosimplex pelagicum. Next base: position 3,276,724 of record NZ_CP058909.1, read on the forward strand.
GTGAGTCGCCGGACCGACCTTCCGGGGACGGCAGGGTTTTACTGCCCGCTGGCGACTCCCGGATATGCAGAAACGTTCACTCGGTGGCGAGTGGCAGTTTCGCCGCGCGGGCCGCGAGGGCGGCGAGTGGCGGACCGGCGCGGTGCCCGGCGGCGTCTACACGGATCTCCTGAACGTCGACGCGATCCCCGACCCCTTCGTCGAAGACGACGAACTCGACGTGCAGTGGGTCGGGAAGTCCGACTGGACATATCGGCGCACCGTCGAGGTCGACGAGCGCCTGCTCGACCACGACCGCGTACTCCTGCAGTGCGACGGCCTCGACACCGTCGCGACGGTCTCGATCAACGGGCGGGAAGTCGGCCGCTCCGTCAACATGCACGTCGGCCACGAGTTCGACGCCAGCGACGCGCTCGAACCCGGCGAGAACGAGATCACCGTCGCGTTCCGCTCGCCGGTCGAATACGGCCAGGAGCGCGCCGCGGAGTACCCCTACGAGGTGCCCTGTATCCGCTACCCCGTCGACCAGCCCGGCCGCCCCTTCGTCCGGAAGGCCCAGTGTCACTACGGCTGGGACTGGGGGCCCTGCCTCCCGACGATGGGCATCTACCGCGACATCTCCATCGTCGCCTACTCCGAGCCGCGCGTGCGCTACACCAAGACCGAACAGGACCACGCCGGCGAGGGGATCGACCTGACCGTCCGCGCCGGGATCGACGCTCCGAGCGCCGGCACCTACGACCTGACCGTCGAGGTGGCCGACGCCGCCGTCACCGAGTCCGTCGACCTCGATAGCGGCGAACAGGAGGTCGAACTGACGGTCCCGGTCGACGAGGGGTCGGTCGAACTCTGGTGGCCCAACGGCTACGGCGACCAGCCGCTGTACGACCTCGACGTGACCGTGAGCGACGGCGAAGGGCGAGCCTGCGACACGGAGTCCGACCGCGTCGGCTTCCGCGAGGTCGACCTCGTGGTCGAGCCCGACGACGTGGGGATCTCCTTCTCCTTCGAGGTCAACGGCGAACCCGTCTACGCGAAGGGGGCCAACACCATCCCGACCGCGCCGCTGTACGGCGACGTGACCGACGAGCGCTACGAACACCTGATCCGCAGCGCCGCCGACGCCAACATGAACATGCTGCGAGTGTGGGGCGGCGGCTACTACGAGGAGGAGACCTTCTACGACCGCTGTGACGAGTACGGTATCCTCGTCTGGCAGGACTTCATGTTCTCCTGTTCGCTCCATCCCGCGAACGACGAGTTCCTCGACACCGTCGAGGAAGAGGTCCGCTACCAGGTCCGCCGGCTCGCCAACCACCCCTCTATCGCGCTGTGGTGCGCCAACAACGAGAACGAGGAGGCCGCCCAGAACTGGTTCGTCGAGCACGACCACCACGAGGACCACCTCGACGACTACGCCGCCCTCTACGAGGAGACCGTCGGCCCAGCCTGTCGCGAGGAGGACCCCTCGCGCACCTACTGGCCCGGCTCCCCGTCGAGCGGCCCGGACGAACTCGAGCCGTACGTCTTCGAGAAGGGCGACATCCACTACTGGGACGTGTGGCACCAGGGCCAGCCCTTCGAGGACTACCTCACGACGGAGCCGCGGTTCGTCTCCGAGTTCGGCTACCAGTCGTTCCCCTCCATCGACTCGCTTCGAACTGTCCTTGACGAGGCCGACTTCAACCCCACCTCGCCGATGATGGAACACCACCAGCGCAACCCCGGCGGCAACACCACTATCCTCCGCCGGATGGCCGACTACTTCCGCTTCCCCTTCGACTTCGACGACTTCGTCTACCTCTCCCAGCTCCTCCAGGCCGAGGCGATGTCGACGGCCATCGAACACTGGCGCCGGCGCAAACCGACGACGATGGGCGCGCTGTACTGGCAGCTCAACGACCTGTGGCCCGTAGCCTCCTGGGCCTCTATCGAGTACGACGGCAAGTGGAAGGCCCAGCAGTACGCCGCCCGCAGACAGTTCGCGCCCGTCCTGCTCTCCTTTCACCCCTCCTTCGAGGGCCGCGACGGCGTGGACAACGCCCAGGCCGAGGACCCCGAGGAGGCCGACTGGGGCGACGTGACCGCCCAGACCCTGTGGGTCACCAGCGACGAGACCGAGCCGCTGTCCGGCGAAGTCACTCTGGAGGTCCACACCTTCGGCGGCGAACTCGTCCACGAGGAGCGCGTCGCCGTCGACGTCGACGCCCACGAGAGCGTCGAACTGGCGACCGTCGACCGGGCGGATCTGCCCGAGGGCGTCGACCCCGGCGAGGTCATGGTCCGCGCGGCGTTCGAGAGCGACGACGAGAGCATCGACACTCCCGACTCGTATCCGGCGACCGTCTTCTTCGAGGACTACAAGCGCCTCGCACTCCCCGAGACGAAACTCGCAGTCGAGATAGACGGCACGGACGTGACGGTCGCGGCCGAGCGGGCCGCGCTGTTCGTCGAACTCGACCCGGGGACGATGCCCGGCGCGTTCTCGGATGACTACCTCCACCTGGCGCCCGGCGAGGAGCGGACGCTCACCTTCGACGCCTACGACGGCCGCCGCGACGCGCTCGTCGAGGCGGAACTGGAAGACGAGCTCTCGGTGCGTCACCTCCGGGAGACGTACTGACCGGGTTCGGGGCCGGGGTGACACGGCCGCCACACGAGCGACGACGAGGCTCCGTCGTCGGGTCGGTCCGTTCCGACACGCTAAGGTGGCCCCCGGGAGAATCCCAGTCCATGGTCGACGAACACGAGGACGCGGCGCACGGACACGAGGACCGCCCGGACTACGACCCCGCCAACAAGGACCTCCCGGCCGGGGAGCCGCCGCTGCGCTCGACGGCACCCCAGAGCGAGTACGTCGGCCGCGACGTGGGCGTCGGGATCGCGGTCATGCTCGTCGGCGTCGCCCTCACGTTCGTGCTGCCGATCGCGCTGGTCTAGGTCGGGCCACGACGCGGACCGGCCCCGAGATCAGCCGTCGGACGCCGCTTCCGTGCCCGGATCGGAGGCCGGGCGCGTGTACTCGACGGAGAACCGCCGGCTCGCGAGGACGGCGTTGCCGATCGCCTCGCTCGCGGTGTCGTGGGTCGCTCCGCCCTCGACGGACAGTCGTTCCGAGAGCGCGTACACCTGGAAGCGGTAGGTGAACGGTTCGCCCCGCGGCGGGCAGGGCGAGATGTAGCCCGCCTCGCCGCCCTCGGGCCGGCCCTGTCGCGCTCCGCCGAGCGACTCGACGACCGGCTCGCTCGGGAGGGCGGCGGGGATCCGGTCGCGGTCGGTCGGCACGTTCCACAGCGTCCAGAAGGTCCTGTCGGTGATCGGGCCCTGGTTGAACGACGCCGTCACCGCGAACCCCGCGGTCGGGTCCGGGGCGCGCTCGACGGCGAACGGCGGCGAGACGCCCTCGCCGGTGCAGGTGAACCGAGCCGGCAACTGTTCGTCGGGGTCTATCGCCGGGCTGGAGACGCGGAACGCCCGCGGCGTCTCCGTCTCCGCCTCTGACCCGGCACAGCCGGCGACACCGACGGCGGTGGCGCCGGCGACCGTCGCGAGTACGTCCCGGCGTCGCATACCCGAACTCAGTCCGACACGGTAATCGGAGCTTCGATCGACGACGCGCGAGCGCGCCGCACGGACCGGCGTCGGGGGAACTCGCTCCGCCCGGGCTCTCTCAGCGCGTGAAGTCGGTGGGAACGGTTTTTATCGCCGCTCGCTTCCGGTCGGACGTGAGCGTCACGAAGCATCAGGGTCTGGTCGAGTGTCTGCGCGAGCGGGTGGGCGAGAGTCTCCTGACGGTCACGCGGTTCACCGACGAGGCGTCGGAGTTCCTCTACGGCGAGGAGTGGTTCGAGCGGTTCGTCGCCGAGGTCGACACCCGCTCGCCGGAGAAGATGCACGAGGACGCGGTGTACGACCTCCAGCAGGCCGAGGTGAGCGGGCAACTGTACGGTAGCCGCGTCAGGTCCGAGGTGCGCATCACCGAGGACGGGATCGGTATCGCACTCTACCCCGGCGACGGCGTCGGCTTCCACGCCCTACTGGACGACGAGGCGTCCGTCGACGTGCCCGGTCTGGTCGACGATGCGCTCGCCGAGATCGGCGAGTCGGCGTAGCGCGGTCCTCGGCGGTCCTCAGCGGCGTAGGGCGGTGACCGCCGACCCGCGGGGCCCCAAGCTTATGCTGGACGGTTGACTACTCGCGACCATGTGCGCCTCCCTCCAGCGACGCTCCTCGGCTGACGGTCCGACGACCGTCGGGTTCGCCGCGCTCGTCGCGGTGCTTGCGGGCCTCGTCCTCGTCAGGCTCGGCGTCGGCTACGTCGCCGGGACGCTTCCGTCGGTGACCGGTCTCCTCAGGGTGCCGCTGCTGGTGACCCTCGCGTACAGCGCCGTCGCGCTCGCCGGCCTCGGCGCCGTCTACGCCGCGTTCGCGGCCGGGCGCGAGGAGCGGCTCGACCGGGACGAACTGGCGCAGGCGGGGCTGGCCGCGGTCCCGCTGGTCGCCGTCGCCGTCTACGTCGCGTTCGACCGCCTGGACCTCGGCGTCTCGGCCCTGCCGGTCGTCAGGTCGGCCGGGTACCTGGCCGCCGTCGGCCTCCTCGCCGCCGGATACGCCCGGGCCGCCGACCTCGATATCCCGACGATGCCCCCGACCCGCGACGGGTGGACCGTGATGGGACTCGCAGTGGTCGCCGTCGTCGTGAGCGTCGTGCTCGCGACCGTCGGCGCGACGTTCGTCGGCTGGCCCGACGTGCCGTTCGCGGCGTTCCGGTACGGAGCGGCGCCCTCGGTCCCGTCGCTGCTCCTGACGACGGCCGTCCCGGGTACGATCACGGCCGCCGGAACGGCGCTGCTGTTCAACGGCGCCGTCCAGACCGCGCTCGGTCGCTATCGGTCGCCGGCCGCCGCGGCCGGTGCCGTCACGCTGCTGGCGTTCGGCGCCGACTGGGCGATCACCGCCGTCCCGGTCGCGCTCTCACCGGTCCTCGACCCGGTCCCAGTCTCCGTCCGCTGGCTCGTCGTCCTCGCGGCGCTGATGCTCGCGATCGTGGCGGTGCTGGCTGCCTCCCTCGCGTACGGGCGCTTCTGGGACGAGCGGGACCTGGTCTCGGGTCGCGGTCGGTCGACGCTCGCTGCCGCCGGGGCGGCCGCGGCGCTGGGCGCCGTCGTCGCGGTCGTCGGATTCGCGCTCCTCGGCGCCGGCTTCGGGCCCGCCGCGGTCAGCTACGCCGTCGCCGTCGGCGTCGCCGCGGTCGCCTTCGAGCGCGCGCGAACGGTCTGGGCACCGGCGGTCGTCTACGCGGTCCACGGCGTCGCGGTACAGATCGCCCCCTACTACGTCCTCCCGGACAGCGCGGCCGACATCGGGGTGACCGTCCTTTCGGCGCTGGGCTGAACCGCGCCGGCTGACGGCGTTCGTCTCGACCGCCGAGCGGAGCGCCCTCGCCGATTCGGTCGCGGTCGTTTCGCGCCTGCAGGCTTCGAACCCGTAACGTGACACCCTCTGACACACACCCCGACACGTAACTGCACGAACGCCTATTCCCGTCGCTGACCGACCTGTGAGTGGGAGAGATACGAATGCCACTACTGAAACGAATCACCCGACTGTTCGGTGACGAAGGGGACGCGGCGGACGGAACGGCGGTGGACCGCGAGGCCGCTGACCGGGAGTCGGTGGGACCGAGCCACGTCTGCCAGAGCTGCGGGAAAGAGTACTTCGAGAACCCGACGATGAACATCCGCACGTGCGGGAACTGCGGCGGCGTCAAGGTCGAACGGGTCTGACCGCCGGCCCGTCGACGGCGGCGGTCGAGCGACTATCCTCCCGCGTCAGTCCAGTTCCCGGTCGATCACGTCGCGCAGGCCCGCGACCTCGGCGGCGTCGTAGGACAGGTCGCCGTCGGCCAGCGCCACGCCGAGGGTCCCGGAGCCGTCGGCGCTCCCGAGGTCGTAGACCGGCGCGACGCCGTCGAAGGCCTCGCGAACCGCGCTCGCGTCGGTCGTCTCGATAACGACTCGGCCGGCCTGTTCGCCGAACAAAAGCGCCGCGGACGAGCCCTTCGACGGCGCGTCGAGGTCGACGCTCGCGCCGGCTTCCTCCGAGATCATCTCGGCGAGGGTCACCGCGAGGCCGCCGTGGCTCACGTCGTGGGTCGCGAGCGTCGCGTCGTCGTTCGCCACGTCGACCAGCGTGTCGACGAACGCGTCCGGGTAGTCCAGCGACTCGGGGAACCGATCCGTGCCGCCGAACTGCGCGAGATACTCCGAGCCGCCGAGACGCGCCTCGGCGTCACCCTCTAGCGAGCGCGCGCCGACCAGCAGGAGGTCACCCTCGCCGGACAGCGAGTGCGGTGGCGCGTCGTAGCCGTCCTTGACACCGACGAGCGCGAGCGTCGGCGTCGGCGGGATCGGGCCGGCGACGGAGTCGTTGTACAGCGAGACGTTCCCGCCGAGGACCGGCACGTCGAGCGTCGAGCACATCTCGGCGAGCCCGTCGACGATTCCCTTGAACCCGCCGTACACGTCGGGCTTCTCGGGGTTACCGCCGTTGAGGCAGTCGACCGCGGCGTGGGGCGTCGCGCCCTTGGCGGCGACGTTGGTCGCGTTCTCCAGCGCGACGGCGCGAGCGCCCTCGTACGGCGCCGCGGTCGTCCAGTTGGGGTCGGCGCCCGAGGAGAAGGCCAGCCCCGTCCCGGCCTCTCGGACCGCCATCACGGCCGCGTCGTCGCCGGGCGGCGTCGCCGTGCGGACCTGCACCTCGTGGTCGTACTGCCGGTAGACCCACTCCTTCGACGCCGTGTTCGGACTGCCGACGACGGCCTCGAACGCCTCCGCCAGGTCGACGCCCTCCGGGAGGTCGCGGGGCTGTTCCGTTGGTTCTTCGGCGGGCAGGTCGTTGTACGGCGCCCCGTCGCCGAGGAACTCCGCGGGCGCGTCGACGACGGTCTCGCCCTCGAACGTGCAGACGTAGTTGCCGTCGGTGACCTCGCCGATGACCGAGGCGCCCAGATCGTAGCGGTCGGCGATCTCTTTCACGCGCTCGACGTTCTCCGGGCGGACCTCGTAGCACATCCGCTCCTGGCTCTCGGCGAGCAGGTACTCCATCGCGTTCATGTTCGGTTCGCGCTCGTGGACGTTCGTCAGTTCGATGTTCGCGCCGAGCCCGCCCTTGGCGACCATCTCCGAGGACGCCCCGCCCAGCCCCGCCGCGCCCAGGTCCCGCGCCGACTCGATCAGGTTCTCGTCGATGAGGGCCTCGTTGGCCTCGATCAGGAGTTTCTCGGTGTACGGGTCGCCGACCTGGACCGCCGGTCGGTCCTCCGTCTCGGCGTCCTCGGCGAGGTCCTCGCTGGCGAAGGAAGCGCCGCCCAGCCCGTCCCGGCCGGTGGAGTTGCCGACGAGCAGCAGTTTGTTTCCGGGCTCCTGGGCCTCGGCGGTGACGAGACGGTCGGGGTCGTCGATCAGGCCGACGCAGGCGACGTTGACGAGGGGGTTGCCCTCGTAGTCGTCGTGGAACGCGGTCGAGCCCGTCACGGTCGGGACGCCGATGCAGTTGCCGTAGTGGGAGATGCCCTCGACGACGCCCTCGAAGAGATAGCGGGAGTGCTCGCGGTCGAAGTCGCCGAAGTAGAGGGAGTCGGCGAGCGCGATGGGGTAGGCGCCCATCGAGAGCGTGTCGCGGACGATGCCGCCGACGCCGGTGGCCGCGCCGTCGAACGGGTCGACGTAGGAGGGGTGGTTGTGGCTCTCAATACCCATCGTGATGTAGGTCTCCTCGCCGTCCGAGGGGATGGAGACGACGCCCGCGTCGTCGCCGGGGCCGACGACGACCTGGTCGCCCTCGCTGTCGAACGCGCTCAACAGCGGCCACGAGGAGCGATAGGCGCAGTGTTCGCTCCAGAGGTTCTCGAAGAGCGCGGCCTCGGCGCGGGTCGGCTCCCGCCCCAGTTCCTCGACCACCAGGTCGTGGTCGCTGTCGGAGAGACTCATTACCGGACGGTCGCTCCCGGCCGGCTAAATCGCTTTCCATGCGCGGCCAGACGCCGGGTCTCTCCGCGGCCGAGCGCCCGGTCGGCGGTCCCCGGCGCTCACTCCTCGGACGCGCGCACGGACAGCACCGGCACCGAGACGGAGCGCATCAGGTTCTCGGTGACGCTCCCGAGGATGCGCTTGTCGAGGCCCGTCCGGCCGTGGGTGCCGACGACGACGAGGTCGATACCGTGGGCGTCGACGTACTCGTCGAGGCGGTCGACCACGTCGCCCTCCTCGACGGCCGTCTCGACGGCGACCCCGCGGTCCTCGGCTCGTTCCCTTGCCGGGGCGAACACCTCCTCCTCGCGGCGCTCGCGGGCCTCGCTGATCTGCGAGGACCCGATATCGATGCCGAGGACGTTCGATTCGAGGACCGAGACGAGGTGGAGGGTGCCACCGGTGGCCTCGGCGATTCCCAGCCCCTCGTCGACCGCCGCCTCGGACCCCTCGCTGCCGTCGGTGCCGACGAGTATCGCCTCGGGCGGGTACTCGCGGTCGCTCTCCGGCGGGACGACCAGCACCGGGGCGTCGGCGTTGCGGACGACCCGCTCGGTGACGCTCCCGAGGATGATCCGCTCGATGTCGCGGCTCCCCCGGGTGCCCATCACGACCAGGTCGACCCCTCTGTCGTCGACGTAGTCGCAGATGGTCCGCGACGGGCCGCCCTGGATCACTTCCTCGACCGTCTCGACGCCCGCGTTCCGGGCGCGAGCGCCCGCCTCCTCGACGATGTCGCGGCCCTCGCCCTCCAGCACGTCCGTGACCCGCCCCTGGACGTTCGACAGGCTCGGCTGGTTCGTGTCGGCGACGTACAACACGTGCAGTGTCGCGTCGTGCGCCCCGGCCGCGGCGATGGCCGTATCGAGGGCCGTCTCCGCCGCGTCGCTGCCGTCCGTCGGGAAGAGGATCGCGTCGTACATGCCACTACCTCCACGGGCCAGCCTCAAAAACGCTGTCTGCGGCGGTCCGGTCGTCCACCCGGACCGCGCGCTCGACCGGCGGCCGACCCGCGACCGACCGGGGCGAACACGTTCGCCCCCGACGGGACCCGACGAACCGGTTCGGGCGGCTGTATACCCCATCGACCCCCGATGTTGGGGGCGGTTTTCAGACCGTGGGAATCCCCTCACTGGCCTTTATGGTACCACTGCCAACTCCGAAGTGAGTATGACCGACAACATCGGTGCGCCCGGAACGGACATGTCGCGTCGCGAATTCGCCAAAGCCGCCGCCGGCACGACCGGTTTCATGGCGCTCTCGGGCTGTCAGGCCGCCCCCGCGGAGGAGAGCGGCGTCACCGTCTCCGAGGTCGAGTCGGGGACCGGTTCGACGCCCGCACAGACCGCCAACCCCGCGGATCTCCCGAAGACCTCCCCGCCCCAGGTCGTCAACGTCGACGAGCAGGGCAACCAGGTCACGCTCTCCAGCGTCCCCTCCTACCACGAGGTCCACCCGCTGGAGAACATGGGCGGCCCCGTCGACCTCCCCTCCGTCTGGGCGTTCCAGGCCGACGACCGCGAGCCGTCGGTCCCCGGTCCCATCCTCCGGACGACCGAGGGCGAAGACATGGAGGTCACGCTGGACAACACGGACGGCAAGCGCCCGCACACGGTCCACTTCCACGGCCAGCGCAAGACCTGGGAGAACGACGGCGTCCCGACGACGACGGGCATCACCGTCCCGCCGGGCGAGAAACACACCTACGAGATCCCCGCGAACGTCCCCGGGACGCACCTCTATCACTGCCATTACCAGACCCACCGCCACATCGACATGGGGATGTACGGCTTCCTGCGCGTTGACCCGAAGGGCTACGAGGAGGCCGACCAGGAGCTGTTCATGACGCTCAAGGAGTGGGACAACGACCTCAACAAGCAGATGGCGGGGATGGACGCCTCCTACTCGCCGCGCGAGCGCAACCCCAACGTCTTCACCATCAACGGCAAGTCCGCCCCGCGGACGCTCCACCCCGAGGACGGCTCGCCCGTCATCGTCGAGCAGGGCGACACCGTCCGCATCCACTTCGCCAACAACGGGTACATGATGCACCCGATGCACACGCACAACCACCGCTTCGAGGTCGTCGAGAAGGACGGCTCGGTGATCCCCGAGGAAGCCCGCTACAAGGAGGACGTGCTCAACATCGCCCCCGCCGAACGGAAGACGATCGAGTTCGAAGCCGACGCCGACCCCGGCATCTACCTCATGCACTGCCACAAGGTGTTCCACGCCATGAACGGCAACTCCTACCCCGGCGGCATGGTCGGCGCCATCGTCTACCGCGACGCCATGGACTCGGACATCTTCTCCCAGCTCATGGAATACGCCGGCTACGAGGGCTGAACCTCCCGCATCGATATCCTTCGGCGCCGACGCCCAGCCGGCCCGGGCCCGGGCCCGGACCCGAACCCGGACCTGCGCCACACTCCTGTCAGACATCGCGAACGGGCATCGGCGGTCTCCGCCGCCTCGTCCTCGCTCTTCTCCGCGTTCTACTCCACGACGTAGGACTGCATCTCGCCGCGCGAGCGCACGTCGACGAACCGGTAGCGACGCCCGTCGGTCAGGTCGCCGGCGAAGTCGGCGCCGTCCGCCCCCTCCATCCCGTAGACCTCGTCGGCCTCCCGCAGGTCGCGGTCGTGTAGCGTCTCGCGCACCGCCTCGGGAAGCCGCCCGTCCGGCGGGACTTCGACGACGAACAGGCGGTCGGTGAAGCTCTTGGCCGTCCAGGCGTCGGCGACGCCCTCGCGAGCGGCCACCCGCTCGGCGAGCGTCGACAGGGCCGCGGCTCTGTCGCTCATACCCCGAGTTCGTCCGCCGGTCGGAAACCGCCCGTCCCGAACCGGTTCGTCGGTACGGAGCGGTCGGCGACCGCGCGTCCGCCGTTCCTCACCCCTCGCTCATCGCCTCGTCGTACCACGACGGCCGGTCGACGGTCGTGGTCCCGACCCGTTCGAACCGGACGCTCCGCCTGACGCGGACGCGCTCCCCGTCGTCGAGGGTCGCGTCGTAGACGACGTGGTACGACTCGACGAACCCCGACCCCGTGACGAACGCGTGCAGCGTCGCGTTCTCGACGCCCTCGACCTCGGCGGGGTCGTCGACGAACTCGTCGGACCGGGCGGCCGTCCCGACGAGGTGGACCCGATCCCGCGCGGGCGAGCGGTCGGCGACTCGCGTCTCGAACCCTTCGAGGGTCGACCGCAGGTCGGTCTCGGGCCCGAGGTCGAGCGCGACCGTTCCGAGCCAGAAGCTCCAGGTGCCGACGTACGCGTCGGTGTCGTCGTAGCGGCTGTAGACCGTCCGGCCGTCGACGCTCTGGCGGCGGAGGTACACCTCGTCGTTCGCCCAGTACTCCGCCCGCGTCGGCGGTTCGCCGATCACGAGCGGCGCGGCCGGGCCGTCGACCGACACTCTCGCGTGGTAGTCCCGGGCGGGCGCCTTCGACAGCGCGAGTCGGACGGTCAGCGCCGATCTGAGCGACCCGTTCGCGGTCCGGACCGTCCGGTTCGTGACGAGCGTGTAACTCTCGTTCCCGAGCGCGGCCCCGTGCGCGGCGGCGAGCGCCGACGCGTCGGTCACGCCGCCCGGCTCGACGCCCGGCGGGAGCGGCGAGTCGGTCGGCACCGGCGCCGGCGTCACCGTCGGGCGGTCCGTTCCGGGCGCCAGAGCGCTACAGCCGGCGAGAACGACGAGCAGCGCGACGAGCGCCCGGCGCATACGGTCGGTTCGGCTTCCGCGGGCAAAAGGTGCGTGGCGAATCGGGCTCCTCCGGATACGGAAGGGCATTCGCAGTGCGGTCGGCGCGTGCTGTCGCGGCCTCCGTGCCGCGACGACACCGCGCGAGGGATGAGGGAGCCGAAGGCGAGCGAATCGGCTGGGGAGGCTCGTGGCTGTCTGCGGTGCCGTGCGGGGCGGTGCTGTCCTGGCGGACTGAACGGGCGAGGCGCGCTCGCGTCGGTGGTCGCCTGAGCGGGCCACTATCCGCGCGGGCCGTGCGGAGAGCGCGGATATCCCGCTCAGCGACCGCGAGCGCGGCGAGGGCGTTCATCGCTCGCTGTCCCCTGCGGTCAGCAATACTGCTAGCGAGCGCGGCGAGGGCGTTCATCGCTCGCCGTCGAGCGTAGTCGATCCAACTGCGAGCGAGCCCGGTCGAGAAGGCGAGTCGCTAGCTCGCTTCGGCGTCGGATGCGTCGTCGATGTCGCCGTCTGTAACCGCGTCCCCTCCACCGTAGGCGTGCTCGATGGAGCGGAACACCGACAGCGCCACCTTCTCGCGGCTGGCGGGGTCGCGCTGGCCGTAGCGGACCTCCTCGAACAGCCGGGTCAGCTCGGCCACGTCGTCCTCGCCCATGCCGGCGGCGACGGCGGCGTCGGCGAACTCGCCGGGCGTCGCCGTGTCGGGGTCGGCCACGTCGAGCATGCTCGTCATCTCCCACCAGGCGCGGTAGACCTCGTTGTCCACGTCGGCGTTGTGCTCCTCCAGCCGGTCCGCGGCGCGACCGGCCGCGGCCGCTAGGTCCCGCGGGGTGAACTGGTTGGCGTCGTCGGCCTCGGCGTCGCGCTCCTCGATGTTCGAGATGGTGTCGCCGCCCGACGCGTGGTACAGCGCCGCCGCGGTGCCGACGAGGACGACGCCGAAGACGCCCAGCACCGCCTCCGCGGGGAGGTTCGTGACCAGCGGGTCGCCACCGCTCCCCGGGAAGGTATCGCCGGTGATGTTCCCCGGCCCGACCCCACGCCCGCCGACGGTCGGGCAGTCCGTCGAGAGGAAGTACGACAGCAGCACGGGCGGCGCGAGCGCGTACACCCCGAGCAACGAGGCGCCGAACGTGTAGCGGCGTTTGATCAGGCCGACCGCCGCCGCGAACACGCCGAAGTAGGCGAGCCCGCCCCACCACGTCGTTAGCGGCTGGACGCAGCGGCTCAGGTCGCGCGGCTCTCCGGGATCACCCGGCGTCCCGACCGGCGTCCCCTCGTCGGGTGGCCCCTGGTTCGGGTCAGACGGCGTTCCCACCGGACCCGTCCCCTCGTCGACGGGCCCGTCCTCGTCCGGGACATCGGGTGTCGCCGCACCGGTGTCGACCACCGACGCCACGGTCGCCGCGCCGACGGCGATCGCGGCCATCGCCACCACGCCGACCACGACCACCCGCAACGACTTCCTGTCGAAGTAGTCGTCCATAGCGTGTCAATGACTACCTATTGTAAATGTTTTTCGTACACATAGAATGCCTAACACGACAGTCAGGCGGCGCTACGCCGTCGATTCGACGATGCGGGCGACTCGACTGGTTCGGCTACCCGGACGCCTCGACGGGTTCAACGGTCATCGTCTCCGCCCAGTAGTCGCCCACGGCGTAGCTCATCCGGTAGGTCTCGCCGTCGTAGCGGACGTAGGTGGTGTCCCCGAGTTCCGTCGGCAGCGAGTCCCACTTGCCCATCGGGACGCCGTACGAGCCGTTCTCGACGGCCCACCGGACCTCGTCGCGGACCTCGGCGGAGAGGTTCGCGTGGGCGGTCACGGTGGCGTTCTCGCCGGGCGAGGCGCGGTCGGCGTAGATGGCGTAGGAGGCGTACAGCCGGCCGTCCATCGCGATATCGATCCGGTAGCGCTGCCCGTCTTTCCGGACGAACGCGTGGTCGCGGAACGGTCCGGCCGCCTCGACGGTGTGAGTCCCCTCGACGTACGGCGAGTCGGGCACGAACGATATCTCCCCGTCGAGCGCGTCGTCGAACGCCGCCTGCGACGCGGGCGACAGCTCCGAGTAGTCGACCGTGTTCCCGTCGGCCGGCGTCGCGGTCGGCGTCGGCGACCCGCTCGGCGGCGCCGCCGTCGGCGTGTCGGTCGCCGGGGTCGAGTCGGGCGTTCCCGTCGCGGGCTCGTCGGTCGGCGTATCGGTGGGCGTGGCGGTCGCGGGCGTGTCGCTCGGGTCCATCGAGTCGGTGGGCGTCGCGCCGTCGCCGGGACCGGGAGCGGCGAGACAGCCCCCGAGAGCCGCAAGCGCGACGAGCGCGACGATCAGTCGAGTCCGTTCCATACCCGGAACGCCGTCCCAGACGGGAAAGGGTCTTGTCGTGGGTCAAACGAGTCTTTGACGCGGCCGCGAGGCGACCCCGGGCGGGTCCTCACTCGGGGGCCATCCCCTTCTCGGCGAGTTCCGCGCGGGCCGACTCGGTCTTGTCCAGGTCCAGGCCCATTCCGTCGAGGACGGCCTCGCTTTTCGTGAACTGCACCGCGTCGTACTGCACGACCTGGACCCGGTTGCCCCACGGGTCGCGAAAGTCCAGTCCGGCCGTGGCGATCCGTTCGACCCCCTCGGCTTCGAGGCGTTGCTCGACGAGGTCGGCGTCGTCGACGACGAGCCCGAAGTGTCGGTGGTCGTCGGTCGTCCGCCCGGCGTCGTCGTCCTCGGTGAGCGCGAGGAACTGGTCGCCCATGTCGAGGAACACCGCCGAGTCGGTCCGGCCGCGGACCTCGAAGTCGAACACCGAACCGTAGAACTCGCGGGCCTCCTCGGCGTCACCGACCGACAGGGCGACGTGGTTGATCCCCACCATCCGTGCGCGTTCGCTATCGTCCGTCATGGTCCGGGTGTTGGGTCGCCGACCCAATCAACGCAGTGGGCCCGGACGGAGGGCGTTCGAATGTCCATGTGAGTGTATCGGTCGTTTCTGTTGGATGAGTTGTGAAAGCAAGTCGAACGACAGCGACCGCAGTCGACGGTGAGCGACGAACGCCCTCGACGCGCTCGCTAGCAGTATCGACGACCGTACTCGACAGCGAGCGACGAACGCCCTCGACGCGCTCGCGGTCGCTGAGCGGGATATCCGCGCTCTCGGCACCGCCCGCGCGGATAGTGCCCGCTCAGACGACTACATGAACGCGAGCGCGCCTCGCCCGTTCAGTCCGCCAGGGACAGCAACTGCACCGCGACCGCAACAGCAACCGCAGACGGCCTCACACCTCCCCAGCCGCTTGCGCTCCGCGCGCCTACGGCGTGCGGTGCTCATCCCTCGCGCGACTATTTCGAGCGGCCCGCCAAGCGGCGGGCACGCTCGACAGCACGCGCCGACCACACCGCTCACCGTAACTGCAACAGCCGTTACCTACACTGAGCATCCGGCGCCGGAGTCGTCCGGCCTGTGTCGTGAGAGTAGCGAACGACACCTCGTCAGAGCTTGCTCTGACGGTGTTTTCACCCATGTTTTTGCCGGCCGGGTTCCCCGCAGGGAGCGTAGCGACCGAGGAAACCCGGTCGGGAAAAAGATGGTCTCAGTAGATCAGGTCGTCGTCGTTCTCGACCATGTAGAGGGTGCGGGCGGCGATGTTGACGGCGTGGTCGCCGACGCGTTCGAGGTCGCGGACGGTGAGCAGCAGGCGCGACACGTCGGCCATGAGCTGTTCGATCTCTTCCTCGCCGGTCTCGTCGTCGACCTCGCGCTCGATGAGGTCGCGGACGATGGTGCCGGAGGCGGCCTCGCAGCGCTCGTCGATGGTGTCGTCCTGTTCGGCGATGGCGATACAGGCGTCGGGGTCCTCCTCGTCGTAGGCGTCCATCGAGGCCTCGACCATCTCGATGACGAGTGTCCCGATCTCCTGGATGTCCACGTCGGGGTAGAGATCGCGCTCGGCTTCGAGGGTGTAGTCGCCGAGGTTGGTGGCCAGGTCGGCGATGCGTTCGAGGTCGGTGATGATCTTGAACGAGGCGGCGATGAAGCGCAGATCGGAGGCGACCGGCTGCTGGAGCGCCAGCAGGTCGATACAGTCCTGTTCGAGTTCGAGGTAGAGCTGGTTGACCTCGTCATCGCCCTCGATGACCTCCCAGGCCAGGTCCTCGTCTTTGGTCTCCAGGGCGTCGAGGCCCATCCGCAGGCGTTCGAGGACGACCTCGCTCATGTAGAGGACGTCCTCCCGCAGCGCGTCGAGTTTCTCCTGATATCCTTCGCGTGGCATACCGCATACGACCACCGGACGAGCAATGTAAGTTGTGTCATCCGCGCGAATTGCCGTGCGGCGGAGCCCAACGAGGGGAGCGCGTGAGCGGGCGGCCGAGGGCGCGACCGGTCAGTCGGCGAGCGTCTCGGCCAGCGCGGTCAGGGTCTCGACCTCGTAGGTGGGGTCGCGGTCGAGGACGGTGTCGGCGCGGTGGCTCCGGCGGAGGAACGCGCTGTCTACGCCCGCGCGGTGGGCGACTTCCACGTCCTTCGGGGAGTCGCCGACGTAGACGGCGTCGCGGGTGCCCAGCTCGTCGAGCGCGGCGTCGAGGTAGTGGGTCTCGGGCTTGCGGCGGCGGGCGCCCTCGACGGTGGGGTCCCGGCCGGCGACGTGCTCGAAGTGGTCGGTCAGGCCGTAGTGGTCGACGATGAACTCGACCGTGCCGTGCTGGTTGTTGCTGACGACGGCCTTGCGGTGGGGGAGGTCCGCCAGCGCGGTCACGTCGTCGTACAGCGGTTTGGCGCCGGACTCGACGGCGTCGCACTGGTGGGAAACGGCGTGGTCCTCGCGGCTGGCCCAGTAGTCGGCCAGCGGGAGGTCGAGCGCGTCCTCGACCCGGGCGAGGTCGTCGAGGTTGCCGTTTGCGGCGTGTTCGACCAGCGCTTCGGGCGGGTCGGCGACGCCGTGGTCTTCGAAGGCCGCGCGCGCGGCGCGGCGCAGCAGGTCCATCTCGGTGAGTTCGACGAGTACGCCGTCGTTGTCGAAGACGACGGCTTCGTAGGTTCCTGTCATGGGTCGGTGGGAATCGCGAGGGGGCTATCGACCGATTCGGGGTCGGCCCCCATACATCGTGCGATGTCGGCGACCGACTTCATCTCGAAGGCGAAGTAGTCGGCGGGGACGGCGTCGACGACGCGCTGGTAGTCGGGGAGCGGCTCGTGGTCGTCGGCGCTGCCGTCGTTGTCCGAGAGGTGACACACCTGAATGCGGTCGCCGAAGCGGTCGACGAAGTCCCGCCAGTGGTAGCCGTTGACCTTGGCGTGGCCCACGTCGAGCGTGACGCCGAGGTACTCGGGGGCGACCGCCACCTCGTCGAGCATCGCTTCGAGGTCGTCGGGGGTCGTGGTGTAGCGGCGCTTCTCGTCGTCGACGGGCTGGTTCTCCAGGCAGAGCGGGACGCCGACGAGCTGGGCGTACTGGGCGCACTCGGCGAGCGAGCGGTGGGCGTGCTCGCGGGCCGTCTCGCGGACCCACTCGGGGTAGCGGGTCGGGACCGACCCGCCGTGGACGACGACCGCGCCGGCGTCGGCCGCCGCGGCGTCGTCGATGGTGCGCTTGACCTGGTCGACCGACGCCTCGCGGACGGCGTCGTTGAAACTGCCCATGTTCCAGTCGCGGAACGGGGCGTGGTAGGTGACGGTCACGTCATGCTCGTCAGCGATCTCGCCGACCGTCTCGGGGTCTGGGGCGTCCGGATGGCCGTGGAGGTACTCCCGCTTGAGTTCGAGATGGGAGAGGCCCAGGTCGTCGAGGTAGGCGACGAACTCCGCGACGGTGGCGCCGAAGCGCACGTCCATGGCCGCGCCGACGGAGTTCATCGCGAGCCCTCCGCGCGGTAGACGGGGTCGCCGGCGACGAACGCGCGGCGCACGGTCGGCGAGGGGTCGCGGTCGACGAGCACGAGGTCGGCGCGGGCGCCCGTCTCGATCCGGCCGCGGTCGGAGAGGCCGACGGCCGCGGCGGGGTCGGCCGTGACGCGGGCGACCCGTTCCGGGAGCGGTTCGCCGGTGTCGACGAACGCGCCGGCGAGCATCGACGGCGGGTGGTAGTCGGCGACGAGCGCGTCGACGACGCCGGCGTCGATGGCCGCGGCGGTCTCGAGGTTGCCCCACTGGCTCTCGCCGCGGACGAGGTTCGGCGCGCCCATCGCGACCGTCATCCCGAGGTCGGCGGCGCGTTCGGCCGTCTCCATGGTGATCGGGTACTCGGTCACGTCGACGCCGGTCTCGGCCAGGCGCTCGACCTCGGCGGGGTCCTCGTCGTCGTGGGAGGCGGTGACGGCGCCGGCGTCGTGCGCTCGCTCGACCACGCGCTCGACGCGGTCGCGGAGCGTCGCCATCTCGACGTCGCCGCGCTCGGCGATCATCTCCTCGGCCTCCTCGACGGTGTGGTCGCCGGAGTCGCGGTAGTACTCCATGAACGCCTCCTGGTCGCGGAACTGCCCCTTGCCGGGGATGTGACTCATCACCGAGACCAGGTCGGCGTGGCCGGCGTCGACCACGTCGAGGACCGCCTCGACGCACTCGGCCTGGGTGACCTCGCAGCGGGCGTGGATCCGGTGGTCGGCCATCAGGTCGTCGGTGGACTCGACGGCCGCGGTGAGTTCCGCGCCCAGCTCCGGCGAGCGGTCCGAGTCGGGGTCGGTCTCGAAGGAGATGGCGTGGAACTTCGTCGTGATCCCGGCGGCGAGGTTCGAGCGGTCCGCCGCCGCGAGGGCCATGTGCGTGTCCATGCGCGCGCCCGACCGGGGATGGAGATGGGACTCGATGTCGTCGCCGTGGAGGTCGACGAGGCCCGGAAGGAGGAACCGGCCGTCGGCGGCGACGGCGACGGCCCCGTCGGTGTCCACCTCGCCCACGTCGACGATCCGGTCGCCCTCGACCCGGACGCCGCCGTCGACGACCGCGTCGGGCGTGACGACGCGAGCGCCGGTGACGGCGAACGCCGTCGCCTCGTCCGCGGCCGCCGCGACCGACTCGGCGGTGGGGCTCACGCCACCACCTCCCCGGAGAACTCCGCGACCGGAACCACGCGCTGGAGCCGTCCGCCGTCGAGGACGGCGACGCGGTCGGCGACCGACTCGACGACTTCGCGGTCGTGGAAGACGCCGATCACGGTCGTCTGCTCGCCGGTCGCGGTCGAGAGCAGGTCGACGGCCGCCGCGCGCGTCTCGGGGTCGAGCGCGCTCGTCGGCTCGTCGAGCAACAGCAGGTCGGGCTCGGGCGCGAGCGCTTGCGCGAGGTTCACCCGCTGGCGCTCGCCGCCGGAGAAGGTCGCCGGGTAGGCGTCCCACAGCTCCTCGGGGAGCCCGAGCGCGTCGAGCAGTTCCCGGGCGCGCTCGCGGGCCGCTTCGGGGTCGGTCCCACGCTCGCGCAGCGGCCGCGACACTACGTCGACCGCGGGGACGCGGGGGATCTCGTCGAGGAACTGCGACGTGTAGCCGACGGCCGAATCGCGCAGGGCCATCACGGTCCGGTCGTCGCAGGTCGCGAGATCCACGTCTTCGGGGTGGTATCGGGCCGACCCGTCGGTCGGGTCGTACGTGCGGTAGAGGCACTTCAGCAGCGAGGACTTCCCGCTGCCGGACTCGCCGACGACGGCGAGGAACTCGCCGCGGCGGACGGCGAACGATACGTCGTCTAACCCGACGACCCGCTTGTCGCCGAGCGCGTGCATGTCGAAGGTCTTCGAGAGCCCCTCGACGGTGAGAACGGCTGTCATATGACCGAATTGATGAGGGTCTGGGTGTACTCGTGGTGCGGGTCTTCCATGACGCGGTCCGTCAGGCCAGTCTCGACGACGCGGCCGTGGCGCATAACCAGCGTCCGGTCGGCGAGCAGTCGGACGACGCCCAGGTCGTGGCTCACGACGACGGCGGCCACGCCCTCCTCGCGCTGGATGCGCCGGAACATGTCGAGGACGCGCGCCTGGACGCTCACGTCCAGCCCGGTCGTCGGCTCGTCGAGGATCACGACCTCGGGGTCCGTGGCGAGCGCGCGGGCGATCTGCACCCGGCGCTGCATCCCGCCGCTGTAGGTCTCGGCGGGGTCGTCCATCCGGTCGACCGGGATCTCCGTCTCCGCGTAGAGGTCGCGGACGCGCTCGCGCACGTCGCCGAACGACCGCTCGCCCGCCGCGAGCAGTTTCTCGGCGACGTTGCCGCCGCCGGTGAACTCCAGGTTCAGCCCGTCGCGGATGTGCTGGTGGACGAGCCCGATCTCGCCCGTCCGCAGGCGGTGGCGCGTCTCGTAGTCGGCGTCCAGCAGGTTCCCCTCCTGGCCGCGCAGGCGCACGTCGCCCGCCGTGGTCGCGTCGGCGTTCCGTTCGAGCGCGAGCAGTTCGGCGACGCTGGACTTGCCCGAGCCCGACTCGCCGACGATGCCGAGCACCTCGCCGGGCTCGACGTCGAGCGACACGTCGGCGCAGGCGACGACCGCGCCGCAGACGGGACACTGGTTCGTCCCGGCGTCGTCGCCGGTGCGCTCGACGCACTCGCCGCAGGCGTCGCCGTAGACCGTCTCCAGGCCCGTCGCGTTGAGGAGCGTCACGCCGACTCACCTCCCGAATTGGCGGCCGATTCTCCGCCGTTCGCGTCCTCGGCGGGCGCCTCTCCGGCGTTCGCGCCTTCCGGACCCTCGTCGAACGGCGGGCCGCCGGGCGTTCCCGGTCCCCAGTTGACGCCCGACCGATCGAGGTGGTGGTCCTTCGCGAGCGCCGAGTCGTCTTGCCGTTTCAGACAGAAGCTCGTGTCGTTGCAGACGTACAGCCGCTCCCCCTCGTCGGTCTCAATTTCGGTGAGGTACGTGTCCGTCGAGCCGCACGAGCGACAGGACTCCTCGGGGAACCGCTCGACCTGGAAGGATTTGTCCTCGAAGGCGAGCGGCTCGACCTCCGTGTGGGGCGGGACGGCGTAGATGCGCGCCTCGCGCCCGGCGGCGAAGACGAAGAGGTTGTCCGCGTCGTCGAGCTTCGGCACGTCCCAGCGCGGGATGGGCGAGGGGTCCATCAGGTAGCGGCCGGCGACCATTGTCGGGTAACGGCTGGCGATCTGGATCTCGCCCCACTCGACGACGTTCTCGTAGAGGTGGACCCACATCTTCCCGTAGTTGGCGTGGGCGTGCCGGCGGCGGTTGGCCGCGTCCGAGGAGTCGACCTTCCGGAGCGCGTCGGTGATCGGGACCTGGAGGACGACGATCTGCTCGTCGGTCAGCACTTCCTCGGGGATGCGGTGGCGAGTCTGGACCACGTCGGCCTCGGTGGTGTCCGTGGTGGTTTCGACGTTCGCCGTCGTCTCGGCGAGCCGGCGGATGTTGGCGGCGTTGACGCTCTCGTCGCTCCCCTGGTCGATGACCTTGAACGCGTCGTCGGGGCCGAGCAGCGACAGGGAGGCCTGGATGCCGCCGGTGCCCCAGCCGCGCGCGAGCGGCATCGGGCGCGAGGCGAACGGGACCTGGTGGCCGGGGATCGCGATCCCCTTCAGGACCGCGCGGCGCACCTCCCGCTTCGTGTGCTCGTCGAGGTACGCGTAGTTGTACCCCGACAGCCCCTCGCCCGAGAGGTCGTCGACGGCGTCGGCGACCGTGGGCGCCGAGACCGCTTCGCCGACGGGTTCACCGGCGGCGGACGCGTCGTCGTCTTCGGCTATCGCGGCGGTCGGTTCGGCGTCGCGATCAGTCATCGTCGCCTCCCGTGGCCGCCACCGGTTCGTCGGTCTCCGGCTGGGTCTCCTCGTCGGATGCTCCGCCGGTACCGTCGCCGTCGGACTCGGAACTCCCCTCGCCTCGCTCCCGGATCGCGCGGATGCGGTCGAGGATGCTCTGGAAGGTGACGTAGTGGGGGAGTTTGAGGTGTTCGATGAAGCCAAAGGAGTCCATCCCGTCGACGTTGTCGAGAACGAACTCGGGGTCCTCGGCGGGCTCGTCGGCGCCGTCGAGCTGGATCGAGGCGTCGAGGATGGTCATCGCGATGGCCTTGCGCTCGTTGCGGCCGAAGGATAGTCCGTAGCCGAAGGCGAACTGCGGGTCCGACCGCTTCTCGTAGACCGGGGCGGCCGCCTCGGATTCGGTCACCTCGGCGTCGGTCACGCGGACCGCGTCGCCGGTGTAGGGGTGGGTGATCCGCACGGGGAGCTTCCCGACGCGTACCTCCGCGAGCGTCGGGTGGACCTGGCCGTAGCCGCGCATCGCCGAGTAGCCCAGCGCGGTCACGGCGCCCGTCTCGCCGCGGGCGAGTTCCTGGAGCACCTCGTCGCGGTCGGGCGGGTGGGTGACCGGCTCGCGCGTCGTGTCCGCCGGCTCCCCGTACTCGTCGTCGGTCCCGCCGTCCGCGCCGTCGTCGGCCTCCTCCGGATCGTGGACGAGGCCGTCCTCGCGGAGGACATCCATGACGTTCCGCACGGTCGTCGGCTCGCCGTCGGGGAGGTCCCAGTCGGCGGTCGGGTCTTCGGAACTATCGCCCGCTTCGCCGTCGAGGTCGAAGTCGAGCAGGCGCTGGGTGTAGTCCTTCGTCGGGCCGAGGATCTGGCCGCCGGGCACGTCCTTGTAGGCGGGGGAGACCCGCCGGGTCGCGAACAGTTCGTCGGGGTCGACCGGTTCGGTCTCCTCCCACCGTTCGAGCGTCGAGCGGTAGGCCCGCAGGAGGAAGGCGGCCTCGACGGTGTCGCCCTGGGCTTGCTTGACCGCGAGCGCGGCGAGCCGCGGGGCGTAGAGCCCGCCCTCGCTCATCGCCTGGGCGGTGAGCCGGGAGAGCTGGTCGTCCAGTTGCTCGACCGACAGCGTCTCGGAGTCGCCGTCGAGTCGCTGCTTCTCGAAGAGGTCCTCGGCGCGACCGATGATCTCCTCGCCGGCAGTGACCGCGACGTACCCCATCTACAGCACCTCCAGCTCGTTCGACCGTGGGACCGCTGCGACGCGCTCACCGGCCGCGAAGTACGCGTCGACGCCGCGGGGATACGTCGACTGGGCCTCACTGAGCCGTTCGAGCTCGCCGGTGGGGAGACCGACGCCGAAGCGCCGGGCGCCGTCGACGCCGGGACCGGTGAGTTCGACGCCCGTGAGGCCGGGGTCGTCGGCCGCGCCGAGGTCGTCGACGCGGTAGACGACGGTCGCGCCCTCGCTCGGTTCGACGAGCGTGCCGCGGTCGCACTCGCGCACGTCCCAGTCGGGGCGCCCGCGGGCGTGGACCACGTCGGCGCTCGTCGGCGACGCCGCGTCGAGTCGGCCCTGGTTCTCCAGGGCCTCGCGGAGCCGCTCGTCCGGCGTCCACGTCGTCACCTCGTGGTCGACGAGGGTGGCGACGAGCGCGTGGTCGGCGGGGTCGGTGGCAACGGAGACGACGGTACCGGGGCGGCTCGTCGCGTCGCAGAGCGCCCGGAAGGTCTCGCGCGTGTCGTGGACGGGGTCGAGTCCGAGCGCCCTCACAGGTCGTCCTCCATCGTCTCGAACTCGACGGTCGTGTGGCGGCTCTCGGCCCACTCGCGGCGGCGCTCGTCCTCGTGGGCGTCGGCCGTCCGCGACAGCGCGTCGACGACCTCCTCGGTGACGGCGTGGTCGGCGGCGACGGCGGCGTCGACGACGGCGCCCGCGAAGGCGGCGCGTTCGGCCTTGCCCGGGATCATCGCGAACCCGCGCGCGCCGTCGAGCGAGACTTCGGCCGGCGTCGCGACGACTTCCCCGAGGTTGAACGGGCGGCGCTCGACGGGCTCGCGGACCCGCTGCATGACGAGCTGCGGGCGCGGCTCCTGGAGCACCCGCAGATCGGGCTCCTCGGCGAGCACCGAGTCGGCGAATCGTTCGAGGACATCGCCGTCGGTCGCGGCGATCAGTTCGAAGCGGTCCGACCGGTCGTGTGGATCGTCCATGTGATCGGTCCGACCAAGCGAAACGGGTCGGGTAAGTGTTCGCTGGGTACTCTCTATTCCTCGCGTCCGTCCGCGGTCGTACCCACCTCCCGTCTCGTCGAGTACGGACCGGTACGGACCGCAGTGAGCCGGGACGGGGCTCCAGCGTCGTCCGTCGGCGGCTCCGGACTCTACGCAGCCAACGGTTATTTCTCCCCCAGAATGGCGTTCAGGTGATGTCAGATCAGAATTGCGGCCAGGGATCTACAGGGACGGGTTCGACAGGTAACGGTCGAGTGGGTCGGCGGCAGTTCCTGACCGGCGGCGCGTCGAGCGTCGCCGCGCTCGTGGCGCTGTCGGGCTGTACCAGTTCGTCGGGGGCGGGCGGCACCGATGGCGGCTCCTCCGACGGCGGGAGCGGGTCGGGCGGCTCGACGGACACCGACTCCGGGGGCGGCGCGGTCGTCGGCACGCCCGGACCGAACGCCGAGGAGATCACGATGGTGCTGACGCCGGGCACGCCCAGCGACGCCAAGCGGCGCTACATGCCGATGAAGAACCTCATCGAGGGGGAGGTCGACGGCGTCGACATCACGATGCGGGTCCCGCTGAACTACTCGGCGATCCGCCCGGCGCTCCAGAGCGAACAGGCCGAGATCGGCATGGACGACGTGACGCTGATCTCCAACCCCGACATCATGGACGTGTACGGGACGACCGTCACCGGCGGGTCGGCGTTCTACTTCTCCATCATGCTGACCCAGCCGGACTCCGACGTGGAAGGACCCACTGACGTGCAGGGGAAGAAGTGGGCGTTCGCCGACCGCCTGTCGACGAGCGGGTCGATCTTCGCCCTCTACGCGCTGCAGGAGGCGGGGCTCGACATCGGCGACGCCCCGACCGGCGACCCCGTCGACTTCGAGGGGAGCTGGACGGACCACAACCAGGCGATAAAGCGCGTCGCGAACGACAAGGCCATCGGCGCGACCACCTGGGGCGGCAACGGCCTGCCGCACATCCCCGAGAAGTACGAGTCCGACTTCCCGGACCGGGTCAAGAACAAGAGCTCCTTCCTCGACACCATCGACACGGAGGAGCCGAAGCTCCGCCCGGTCTGGTTCTCGTTCCCGATCCCGAAACAGCCGGTCTACGCGCGCAAGACGTGGGACTCGGACAAGAAGGAGGAGATCGGGGAGGTGCTGGTCAACTCCGACAAGGAGCTGATCCAGCAGTACTACCCGAGCGACTACAACGAGGAGGAGCTGCCGTTCACGACGCTGCAGGACACCGACATGGAGACCTACCAGCCGGTGATCAAGCGGATGAACGCCGTCGGGATCGACCCCGCGGCCTGACCGACGCCACCGGCCACACCACTTCTATTCAGCAATGAGTACACTGAAAGTCGAAAACCTGAGAAAAGAGTACGGCGACGTCACCGCGCTCGACGGCGTGTCGTTCGAGATCGAGGACGAGTTCGCGGTGCTGCTGGGCGAGTCCGGCGCCGGCAAGTCCACCATGCTGCGGTGCGTGAACGGGCTGACAGAGCCGACGGCGGGCTCGATCCGCCTCGACGGCCGGCCGATCACGGGCTCGCGGTCGGACGTGGGCATGATCTTCCAGCAACACAACCTCGTCGAGGGCGTCTCGGCGTACCTGAACGCGCTGACGGGGTCGCTCGACCGCGTGTCGGTGCTGACGAGCCTGCTGCAGTGGCAGTCCCGCGAGGACAAGCTCCGCGCGCTCGACGCGCTGGAGACCGTCGGCCTGCTCGACGAGGCCGGCCAGCGCGTCTCGCAGATGAGCGGCGGCCAGCAACAGCGCGTCGGCATCGCCCGCGGACTGGTGCAGGACCCTCGGCTGTTGCTGGCCGACGAGCCGGTCGCGAGCCTCGACCCCGCCAGCGCCGAGACGGTCATGGGCTACCTGAAGAAGGCCGCGACCGAACACGACGTGACGGCGCTGGTCAGCCTCCACCAGGTCAACATCGCCGCCCACTTCGGCGAGCGGTTCATCGGCCTGCGCGACGGCGAACTCCTCTTCGACGTGCGCCGCGACGACCTCACCCCCGAGCTGATCGACGACCTCTACGGCGACGTCGAGACGGTCGGGCTGGCCGACAGCGCCGACAGCGCCGACGGCGAGCCGGTGAGCGTCGAGAGCGAGCGGGGGACCGAACGGGCGGTCTCACGATGAGCGGGCGCACGTCCGGCGACCGGTCCCCGAAGGAGTACTTCGGGCTCGAGGAGATCGGCGACTCGCCGGTCGAGCGGAAGTTGACGGAGCTGAAGTGGCGGTCGACGAAGCGACGGCTGTTCACGCTCGTCGGACTGGTCGGCGTCGGCGTCGTGTTCGGACTGAGCCTGGAGGTCATCGGCTTCTCCATCGGCGAGCTGATCACGCAGTGGCCCCAGTTCCTCGAGGCGCTCACCATGGGAGAGTCGCCGTACTTCCCGCCCGGGTCGTTCGCCATCCCGTTCACCGGGCTCTCGATCCCGTTCGTCGACGTCGGGGAGTACTGGGAGTTCATGGTGGAGGAGAACCTGATCATGCAGCTCGAGTCCGGCGGGAGCCTGCTGGGACTCGGCCTCGTCCCGCCGCTGTTCTACGAGGGGGTCACGATCGTCCCCGGCGCGATGTTCGCGACGCTCGCGGTCGCCGTCGCCGGGTCGGTGCTCGGCCTCCCGCTGGCGCTGTTTTTCGGCGTCATGTCCAGCGAGCGGGTCGTCCCGTACCCGTTCAACTTCGTCTTCCGCGGGACGATGAGCCTCATCCGCGCGATCCCGGGGCTGGTGTGGTTCCTGATCCTGATCCCGCTGGCCGGCGTGTCGACGTTCACCGCCGCGCTGGCGATCATGGTCGACACCACCGGCTACCTCGGCCGGCTGTTCACCGACGAACTGGAGGAGATCTCCGACGGCCCGATCGAGGGCATCCGCTCGACGGGCGCGAGCAAGACCCAGATCGTCCCCTTCGGGATGCTCAGCCAGGTGTTCCGGCAGTTCATCGCCTGGATCGCCTTCGACCTCGAACACAACGTCCGGGCCGCGATCGGGCTCGGGCTCATCGGGGGCGGCGGTCTCGGCCTCGAACTATACACACAGCGCCAGCTGTTCAGGTACACGGACATGATGGCCTGTATCATCCTCATCTTCCTGCTCGCGGGGTCGGTCGAGCTCGCGAGCCAGCGCGTCCGGTCGTACCTGCGCGAGGAGGAGGAAGCGGGGTCGGAGACGGGCGTCGTCGAAGCGTTCGTGAACGTCCCCCGGAACATCCTCGCCTCGACGCTCGGCCGGCGAGAGCGGCCCTGACCACGCTCGGAGCGATGACTTCCAACTCATGACCTACTTCGAATCCTACGGTCCCGACCGCGCCCGCGACCTCTCGCCGGAACCGACGATCCACGACCCCGTCTCCATCACGGAGAGCGAACTCGGCGCGTGGACGGAAGTGCGCTCGGGGACCCGCATCGACGAGTCGGCGGTCGGCGACTACACCTACCTGATGGAGCGGGTGCAACTGGACTACGCGACCGTCGGGAAGTTCGGGTCGGTCGCCAGCGACGCGCGGCTCGGACCGACGAACCATCCGATCGACCGCCCGACGGCCCACCACTTCACCTACCGGGCGGCGATGTACGACATGGGCGAGGACGACGACTCGATCTTCGATTGGCGGGCCGACCAGCCGGTGACGGTCGGCCACGACGTGTGGATCGGACACGGCGCGACCGTCCTCCCGGGCGTCGAGATCGGCAACGGCGCCGTCGTCGGCGCCGGCGCGGTCGTCGCTCACGACGTGGAACCCTACACCGTGGTCGCGGGCGTGCCCGCAGAGCCGGTCCGCCGCCGGTTCCCCGAGGAGATCGCCGCCCGGATCGAGGCCACCGAGTGGTGGGACTGGGACCACGAGACGCTCGCCGAGCGCCTCGACGCGTTCCGCGACATCGACCGGTTCCTCGACGAGTACGCGCCCGACGCGGCGGCGGTCGCACAGACGGACGCGGACTGACGATGGGCGACCGGTCACCGGGCGAGCGACGAGCGGCCCGACTGCTCGCGGCGGCCGTGCTCGTGGTCGGCGTCGCCCTCGTCGCGAACGCGGCGACCGTTCGCGTCCTCGATCTCGGCGGCGAGCGGTACCGATACAGCGCGGTCGAGGTCGAGTGGGACGCCGACGACGAGTGGTTCGTCTTCGAGGGGTCGAACCCGGTCGACGACGACCCCGATAGGATCCGGGGGATCGGATGTCTCTGGGAAGTCGAACGCCCGCGGCTCTGTCACTACGAGGCGTCGCTGGCCGAGTCAGCCGAGCGCAGCGACGGCGAGCCCGCGTCCGTGACGGTCGAGGCGCCGGTCGAGGCCGAGCATTTCTCCCTCTACGGGCCGTCCTATCCCGATCGCCACGAGCGAGCGATAGCGCGGTTCGTTTCGCTCGACGGGACGTTCTACCGGCGGTCGTCGACGTTCGACCGTGACGGGCCGTCGGAGCGGATCGAACTCACGCTGGAACCGGTCGACGGGGGGACGGTGATCGACGCGGTCGCGGTGAACCGGTCCACGCTCGACCCGCCCCTCGGTCGCGTGGTCGACGGGGAAACCGTGACCGTCAACAGGCGGCTCGGGGCCAGGGGCACCGTCGTCGCGACCGACGGCGGCTACGTCGCGGTCGTCGGCGAGCAAGCCCGCGAACGGCGACCGCTGCTGGGGTGGGCGAGCGGTCTCGTCCAGGTCGCGGTCGGCGCGGCGCTCTGTCGTCGCGGCTGGAGGGGGTTCCGGCGGACGCGGCTCGACCACGTGTGGTTCTGACCGCCGCGTTTCGTGTTTCGGGGTTCTCGGAATCGTCCGTCCGAGCGCCGCAGAGTGTCGTCGCCGTCCGCCGGGGGCGGTCCGGTCCTCAGATCATCGCGTGGTCGGCCTCGACGCCGGCGTGGAGGCGGACGGCGATCTCGGCGGCGTCGACCCAGTAGTAGATGGCGCGTTCGAGCGCCCGGGTTACGGTGACCAACGAGCCGTACAGCTCCGGGTCGTAGGCGGTGACGAGCTCGAACAGCTCGTCCAGGTCGCGGTGGACGGTCTCCTCCTCGGCGCGGAGCCGGTCGTGGGCGGCCAGGTCGCCCTCGAAGAGCACGTCGCGGAAGTGGTCGTTGATGCGGGCGCCGGCGGCGAAGACGTCGAGGACGCGCTCCTCGACGACGCCGGTGGTCGCGACGGGCTGGCGGTCGGTCACGTCGGCGATGAAGCAGGCGCGGTCGCCGACGATCTCGAGGTTCGTCGCGACGGTCGCCAGGTCGGAGGCGACCCGATTCCCGGGCCAGTCGTTCGTGAGCGTGTAGGACTTCAGCTCTTCGAGGACCGCGAAGTACCGCTCGTTGGTCAGCGATTCGAGCGCGCCGGCGGGCTGGTCGGGTTCGTCGCCGACGACGGCGAGCCGAGCGGCCTCGTACTGGGTGGCGGTCACCTCGTCGAGGCGTTCGAGCAGGTCGAGGACCGCGGGGCCGCGGCGCTCGCCGGCGGGTGAGTGGCCGTTCTCCCCCTGGTCGTCCGACCCGGGCCGCGGGGTGCCGGCGGGTTCGAGGAGCCGGGAGACGCTGTCGGCGGTCTCGTAGACCGCCTCGTCGTCGACGACGTAGGCCTTCCGCACCACGTCGTCGCGCTTGAGCTCCTGGAGCAACTCCGAGAGGTACTGCTCGGAGATGCCGACCGTCGCCGCGAGCTCGGCCTTCGTCTCGGGCGCGGTCCGGTCGATCGCTTCGACGACGTGGGCGAGCGTTGCGTCACGGCCCTGGCGGGT
This sequence comes from Halosimplex pelagicum, assembly GCF_013415905.1. GTDB lineage: Archaea > Halobacteriota > Halobacteria > Halobacteriales > Haloarculaceae > Halosimplex > Halosimplex pelagicum. The sequence continues at coordinate 3,306,107 of NZ_CP058909.1, forward strand.
CGCGTCGCGCGAGCGGTGCCAGGTTCTGCGAGCCATACCGCCCCGTCTGACCGGTCGCGACAAAGGGGTGCTCCACGGAGTGTCCGGACGGCTATATAGCGTCCGTCCGCGCCGCGCCCGCGCTCGTCTCTATCCCTCCGTCGTCGACCCCGTACGGATATATATGGTCCGGGAGTGGAACGTCCATTTCATATAAACGTTAAGTTGGGATCCGTGGGGATACGACCGCGTATGGAGACGAGAAAGGTCCAGCTGTCCGGGGGGACGACGTACACGGTGTCCCTGCCGAAGGCCTGGGCGAACGAACAGGGGATCGAGGCGGGGTCGGTGCTGTCGCTGTACCCGAACGCGGACGGGTCCTTGCTCGTCGAGGCGGCGGCCGAGCGGGCCGACGAGACGCGGTCGGCGTCGGTGGACGTGTCGACGAGCAGCGACAGCGCCGTCAGACAGCGGGTCCGTGCGCTGCACGCCGTCGGGTTCGACGAGGTGACGCTCGTCGACGCGAGCGGCCACGGCGGCGACCGGCGCGCGCTGGTCGAGGACACCGTCGCCGAACTGTCGGGGTTCGAACTGCTGGAGGTCACGGAGACGCGCATCCGGCTCACGAACCTCATCGACGCCGAGAACGTGGACGTGCGCAAGAGCGCGCTGCGGCTCCGGCTGGTGACGCTCGCGATGCACCGCGACGCGGTGACGGCCGTCGTCGAGGGCGACGCGGCGCTGGCCGAGCGGGTGGTCGACCGCGACGCGGAGGCCGACAAACTGTTCGCGATGGTGACCCGGCACTTCCGGCGGGCGCTCACCGACCTCCACGAGGTCGAGAAGCTCGACCACCAGCGCGACGAGCTGTTCGAGTACTACTACGCCTGCCGGCAGTTCGAGCGGGTCGCCGACCACGCCGTGAAAGTGGCCCGCTTCGCGCTCGACCCGGACGCGGCGCTGCCCGAGGGGTTCGCCGACCGCGTCGTCTCGCTCGGCAAGGACGCCTGCGGCGTCGTCGACGAGGCCGGCGACGTGATCCTCGCCGACGCCGGCGTCGAGGCCGCACATTCGGCGCTGTCCAGCCGCGACGAGCTGGTCGACGCCATCGAGCGGCTCGATCGCGACCTCTACGACCACGACGTCCCCGGGGAGGCTCACACCGCCGGGCTGTTGCTCGACAGTCTCCGGCGCACGGCCGAGTACGGGGCCAACGTCGCGGCCGTCGCTATCCAGCAGGTGTCCCGACAGGAACTCGACTTCGACCGAGCGGCGCCCGCGTCGCAGTGACCGGCGTTCGCGCGCGAGGTCGGGGTCGCGACGGGTCCGGCTACCCGAACTTGCCGGTGATGTAGTCCTCGACGCGCTGGCTCTCGGGGTTCTCGAAGATCTTGTCGGTGTCGTCGTACTCGACGAGTTCGCCGCCGGTGAGGAACACGGCGGTCTGGTCGGAGATGCGCGCGGCCTGCTGCATGCTGTGGGTGACGACGACGACCGTGTAGTCCTCGGCGAGGTCCTCGATGAGGTCCTCGATCTTCGAGGTGGCGACGGGGTCCAGGGCGCTCGCGGGCTCGTCCATCAGGATGACTTCGGGGCCGACCGCCAGACAGCGGGCGATACAGAGCCGCTGTTGCTGGCCGCCCGAGAGGCCGAGGGCGTTGTCGTCGAGGCGGTCCTCGACCTCGTCCCACAGCGCGGCCTGCCGGAGCGACTGCTCGACGAGTTCCCGCTCCTCGTCGGTGTCGTCGCGGCCGAGCACGCGGGCGACGAGTCCGGTGTCGAGGTCGCCGTGTTTGCGCGGGCCGTAGGAGATGTTGTCGCGGATCGACTTGGGGAAGGGGTTGGGGGCCTGGAACACCATGCCGACGCGCTTGCGCAGTTCCACGAGGTCGACGCCGTCCTGGTAGATCTCCTCGCCGCCGAGTTCCACGGAGCCGTCGATGCTGGCGGCCTTGATCCGGTCGTTCATCCGGTTCAGGCAGCGCAGGAACGTCGACTTGCCGCAGCCCGACGGGCCGATGAGGGCGGTGACGCTCTCCTCGGGGATGTCCATCGAGACGCCCTTCAGGGCGTGGTCGTCGCCGTAGTGGACGTCCAGATCCTCGACGCTGAGCTTCGGTTCGCCCGCGAACTCGTACTCGCGCCACTCCTCGCGGACGCGCTCGTCGGTCTCGCCGGCGGTGGTCTCGCTCTCGGCGGCCGCGTCGGTTTCGGGTGTCGGTTCGTCGGTGTCGGTCTGGGTGAAGTCCGTTTCGCTCATTGGTCGAGTTTCCTCCTGAAGTAGATCCGCGAGCCGATGCCGACCGCGTAGAAGCTCATCACGACGAGCAACAGCACCAGCGCAGTCCCCCAGGCGAAGCCCATGTTCGCCTCGAGTCCGGCGGTGATGACCGCGTACAGCTGGTAGGGCAGCGCGCTCGACGACTGCACGAGGTTCACGTCGGGCACTGCGACGAACGGGAACGCCGAGGTGAACCGGAAGCCGCCCTCGACGACGCCCGCGACCTCCGAGGGGAACGGGGAACTGGTCGTGACCAGCAGGATGGGCGCCGTCTCGCCGGCGATACGGCCGATGCCGAGGATGACGCCGGTGATGACGCCCGGCAGCGACGCCGGGAGGACGACGCTCTTGATGGTCTCCCACTTGGAGACGCCCAGCGCGGCGCTGGCGTCGCGGTACTCGTCGGGGACGCTCTTGAGCGACTCCCGGCTGGTGATGACCACCAGCGGCAGCAGCATGAACCCGAGGACGAGCTGGCCGGCGAGGAGCGAACTGGTGTTGCCGAAGCGCGGGACGAAGAAGGCCAGCCCGAACAGTCCGTAGACGACGCTGGGTGTGCTCCAGAGGCCGTTCGTGGATATCTCGACCAGGGAGGTGAACCGGCCCTGGTCGGCGTACTCGGTGAGGAAGACGGCCGCGCCGACGCCCAGCGGCACCGCGAGCACGACCGCGCCGACGACCAGCCAGACGGTCCCGACGATGGCCGGGAGCACCCCGTCGATGCCCGCGCCGAGCGTGCTGTACCCCTCCATCACGAACGGCCAGTAGAACCAGACGATCGGCCCCTCGACGACGACCCACGTGTCCAGAACGGGCGGGTTGAACCAGGTCCACGGCCCCCAGAAGAGGCCGTACTCGATCCCCTCGGTCATCGGGCCGAAGCCGCGGACGACGATGAACCCGACGAGCGAGCCGAGCAGGGCGAGCATCCCGGCGGCGTTCGTCGCGATGAGGGTGTACGCGCCGAGCTGTCGGCCCTGGGGGCCGAAGCCGCCGTAGACGCGGGCGGCCGTCCAGGCGCCGACGAGCCCGGCGAACAGCGCGATCACCGGCACGCCGACGACGCCCGTCAGCGTGATGGAGAACCCGTCGGGGCTCCACGTCCAGCCCGGGGCGACGAGGCCCGCGGCGACGACCAGCCCCGAGACGAGGACGAACAGGCCCGCCGAGAGGGTGACTCCCAGGTCCTCGCGGGCGACCAGCGCGACGCCCGCGCCGACCGCGCCGGTGACCAGCGCGACGACCGGCCAGACCGTCGAGAGCCCGAGCGTCTGGGCGGCGACGAGCCCGCCGACCGCGAACCACAGCAGACCGAGCAGCGCCGCGGAGACGAGTCCGCCAGTGTGCCCGGGTTCGGCGGCGAAGCGACCGCCGTAGGAGGCGGCGCCCAGGGCCACGATGCCGACGCCGACGACCGTCAGCGACCCGCCCAGCGCCGCGGCGACGGAGACGCCGCCGACGGTGATGTCGGCCGGGACGTACTGGGCGAGCGCGAGCAGTCCGAGGACGAACGACGCGAACGACAGGGCGACTAGCCCGCCGCTGACCAGCTCGCGCGTCGAGGAGTCGTCGGCGACCAGCGCGTCGCGCGACTCCGCGTCGGTGTAGCTCACTGTTCACCCCCCAGCCGCTCGCTCATCCGGCGCTCGATGAGCTGTGAGGCGACGGAGAAGCCCATCACGGTGACGAACAGGACGACGCCGGCCGCGAACAGCCCCGACATCTGGAGGCCGCTGGCGGCGCCGTACTGGCTGGCGATGAGGCTCGTGAGCGTGATCGTGCTGTCGAAGACGTCCGTCAGCGGCGTGGGCAGCTCGACGACGTTGGCGAGGATGACCGTCGCGGCCATCGTCTCGCCGACGGCGCGGCCGACGCCGAGCAGGACCGCGGCGGAGATGCCCGAGAACGCGGTCGGCAGCGTGACGCTCGTCGTCGTCTGCCAGTCCGTCGCGCCCAGCGCGTGGGCGCCGTCTTTCGTCGGACCCGGGACGGCGGCGATGGCGTCCTCCGCCACCGACACCACCGTCGGGAGCGCCATCACGCCGATGACGAACCCGACGATGAAGATGTTCCCGAGCTGTGGGACGCTCAGTTCCGTCTGGAAGTACGGCGAGAGGATGGTGAAGCCGATGAACCCGTAGACGATAGAGGGGATGCCGGCGAGCATCTCGACGGCCGGTTTGACGATCTCGCGGGCCCAGCCGGGCGCGACCTCGCTGATGAAGACCGCGCCGGCGACGCCCAGCGGCGCCGCGACGAACGTCGCGATGACGGTCGTCACCAGCGTCCCCCACATCATCGGGACGAGCGAGTAGACGTTCGTCGCCGTCTCCCAGAACGGGTCGGAGCCGACGAGGAGGTACAGTCCCATCTCGCGGACGGCCGGGAGGGCGTTGATCATCAGGTAGACGGTGATGAACCCGAGGATCAGGACCGTCGAGGTGGTCGTCGCGAACAGGAGAAAGCGAGCGGTGCTCTCCTCCGCGACGAGGTAGCCCCCGACGACGAACACGGCGAACGCGAGCGCGATCGGGGCCGTCAGCGCCGGCGCGACCAGAAACGAGAGGATCCCGGCCGCGGCGAGGACGGTCCCGACGCCCCCGACCACCTGCGTCCCGGTGTCCAGGCCGTCGAGTCGCGTCGCGACGCTCATGCTTCGGGCTCCGGCAACTTCTCGAACTCCGCCTGCTGGCGCTCGGCCGTGAGCTTCGAGTACCCCTCCGTCTCGACGAAGTTCTGCTGTCCGAAGTCGCTGAGGATCATCCGGAGGAACGCGGCCTCCTTCGCCGAGGTGCCCTCCCAGGTGTAACAGTGGAGGTCACGGGCGAGCGGGTAGGAGGGGTCCGAGAGGTTCTCGCCCGGCGTGTAGGTGGTCCCGTCGAACTCCAGTTCGACGGCGGGCACGGAGTCGTCGGTAAAGGCCAGCGCCATGTACGCGATGGCGTTGTTGGAGCTCGAGACGGTGGTCTTGACCTGCTGGTTCTGTCCCTTCCGGCCGTCGACACCGTCCATCGAGGCGTTGGGACCGCCGAGCATGTTGGTCCGGAACGCGGTGTCGGTCCCGGACCCCTGGGCTCGCCCGACGGCCTGGATCTGCTTGTCGGGGCCGTCGTAGTTCGGGATCTGCGACCAGTCGGTGATCTCGCCGGTGTAGATCCCGCGGACCTGCTCGGCGGTGAGCTTCGTCACGCCGGCGTCGTAGATCTCGGTGCTCACCACGATGGGCTGGGCGTCGACGGCGATGACGTGTTCGGTGAACTTCGACAGCTCCTCCTCCGATTCGTCGGGGAACTCGGCGCTCGCGGGCGCGCTCGCGTTCCCGATGTCGATCTGCTGGTCGCGGAGCTTCTCCAGGCCGGTCCCGGAGTGGCTGAGCCCGACGTTCACCTCGAACGGCGGCGTCACGTCGCCGTCGGCCTCGAAGCCGTACTTGCTCGCCCAGTAGTCGGCCAGCCGCTCGTCGGTCTCGATGTCGTACTGGCTCGGTCCCCAGTACTCCCGGTCGGTCGGCGGGTAGTTCGAGGCCCAGTACGACGCGGCGCGCTGGACCATCGGGAACAGCGTCGACGAGCCGCCGGCCTTGAGCAGTTCGGTGTTCGAGTCCCCGCCGCCGCCACCGGCCCCGCCCGCGGCCTGTCCCGGCGGTGTGGGACTCGTACTGATACAGCCACCCAGCGACGCGGCGACACCGGCCGCGCCCGCCAGCACTTGTCGGCGGGTCACAGGTCTCTCCCGCATTACCAGAAGGGTGGCTCCAGATTAACTAAATACTCTACTATTATGGCTATATAGACGTACATACACATGCGTACCGGTACGGTCCGAACCGGCGCCGGTAGGGCGAGCGTATCGCGGGCGAACGCGGCGAAACCGGACGTTCGATGCCGTTCTGAGCCGAGATGTGTACGCACATGGGCCGTATCACGGACCCGCTGCGGGATCCACGACCCGGAACGGGGCCCCTCGCCGGGTGAACCGTCACCGTCGTGACGGCCTCGATCGATCGGCCGGATACGCCCATCATACCGGCCTCTGATGGATATATAGCCGATTATAGGGGGACGTACGTATCAGAGTTCGCCGCGACTATCCACCGGGTGCGGGCCGATCCGGCCCGATATATTCTGCAATATACCGGTACGTAGTTGTAAATATATAGAAAGGGGTTGATTTATTTGCCAGTGTCGACCACGGGTAGCTATGGAGACGCGCAAGGTCCAGGTCACGGGCGGGTCCACGTACACGGTGTCTCTGCCGAAGGATTGGGCGACGGAGAACGACGTGAGCGCGGGGAGCGTCGTCGAGTTCCACTCGGAAGAGGACATCCTCCTGCTCTCCCCCAAGAGCGAGGAGGAGCGCGAGAGGGGGTCGATCGAGATCGACGGGCTGGAGGGCGATCGGCTCACGCGCGCGGTCATGACGATGTACGTCAGCGGGTTCGACGTCATCAACTTCGAGGCGCCACGCGTCACCGCTGGCCAGCGCCGCACTATCCGCGAGGCGACCCAGGGACTGGTCGGGCTGGAGGTCATCGAGGAGACGGGCGAGCGGGTGGTCCTGCAGGATCTCCTCGACTCCTCGGAGCTGTCGGTCCACAACGCGATCACGCGGATGCGGCTGGTCTCGCTGACGATGCTCTCGGACGCGGTGACGGCGTTGCTGGAGGACGACGACGAACTCGCTCACGACGTGATCGAGCGCGACGACGACGTCGACCGCCTGTGGTACATGGTCTCGCGGGTGTTCCGGACGGTGCTGCGCAACCCGGCCGCCGCCACCGAGATCGGCTTCCCCCGCGAGACCGTCTTCGACTACCAGTCCAGCGCCCGACAGCTGGAGCGGATCGCCGACCACGCGACGAAGATCGCGACCATCGCCCTGGAGATCGGCCCGGTCAACGAGTCGGTCGCCGAGGTGCTGAGCGACCTCCAGACCGCGGCGGTCACCGTGCCCGAGACCGCGATGGACGCCCTGCTCGAAGACGACTCCGACGAGGCCGTCGCGCTCGCGACCGACGCCCGCGCTGACCTGCCCGACATCGACGAGCGCGCCCGCGACGTCGACGACGTGATCCGCGACCTGGACGACCCCGAACTCGCCCAGTCGCTCGGGCTCGTCGTCGACTCCCTGTCGCGGACCGCCGACTACGGCGGCAACATCGCCGAGAGCGCCCTCCAGAAAGCGGCGCCCTCGCCCTGAGGCCCGACCGCCTCGCCGCCGCTCGAACGGTTTCGCGCGGCCCCGAGACTTCCCCGTTGTGCGGATATTCCGACGTTAGTGGCCTCTACCTACCGCTCTCGGTGTCTCTCGCGACAGTCGGGAGCGGCGGCTACCGGGCGGGACCGAAAACGGGGATGGGTGCCCCGGACGAGGTGGCAGTCGCGAACGGGACGTGCGGCGCGCGCGTCGAACGGGGTGGCAGTGCTCGGTGGCGCGCTCGGTGATGAGCGCCGCACGCCATCGCCTTCTGGTGGACCGGCCGGGATAAGCCTCGCTAAGAGGGGTACTGGGGACTCCCCTTCGGAACCGATGGGATCGGATCGGTATATAGACTCGCCCGACGCCGGACCCGCGGCTGGCGGCGTCGGCTGCGGCGAAATCGGAGAGGAGACTGCCGTTATTCGACGAGAACGGCGTTGATCTGGCCGTCCTGGCCGGGGCGGGAGGTGACGCGGGCGCGGCCCTCGCTGGTGGCGATGATGGCGCCCTTGGTGATGATGTTCCGGCGCACGTAGTTGGGGTTCGAGGGGTTCTCCTCGACGTCCTCGATCTCGGCGGCGACGACCTCGCCGTCGGCCGCGACGCTGGCGGTGTCGGCGGTGACCGCGCGGACCTTCTCGGTGTTGCCGCGGGCGTCGACCGTCTTGAGGCTCGTCTCGCCGACGCGGGTCTCGGTCGGCTGGTCGCCCAGTTCGTGCTTTTTCTTCTTCCGGAAGTTCCGGCGTCGACCGCCGGTGCGCTTGCGAGGGGAGCGTCCCTGGAACTTCATACCCGTGCAGTCGCCCAGCGTCTACTTGAACCTCTCGACTCCCGGTCGCCGTCCGCTCCGAGCGCGACGGCCGCGCGTCGTCGGGTGGGGGCTCCCGGGCGGCGACCGGCAACGTTACGTTCCGGGACGCGCCCATCGACGGACGATGAGTCTGCGCCGCGCCGTCGCCGTCCCGTTCCGGGCGAAGGGCCGCGAGTCCCTCTCGGAGAGCGAGTTCGTCGTCGCGCTCTCGCTCGACCGCGAGTGGTTCTCCCCCGAGCAGGCCAAGCGGCTCGTCGACGTAGCCGTCACCGAGGGGCTGCTCGACCGCGAGGACGACGACCTCGCCCCGACGTTCGAACCGCGGGAGGTGACGGTGCCCGGCGGGTTCGTCCCCGGCGACGACGTGTTGCGCCAGCGGTCGAACTTCGAGCGCGCGCTCGACGCTATCGTCCAGTCGGGCGTCGAGAAACAGGACGCGGTCGCGGCGGTCAACCGCCTGCAGTCGGAACTCGGCGTCACCGTCGAGGCCGCGGCGGTCGTCTACGCCCGCCGCGAGGGCGTCGAACTCGGCGACCTCGCCGACCGCGCCGCGGGGGAGCTGGGGGGCGACTGATGGTCGAGGACCGCGTCACCGACGGCAAGCGGATCGCCCAGTTGCTCTCCTCGGAGCTCTCCGGTCGCGACCGGGGCGCCCTCGGGGACGTGTCCGTCGTCGACGCCGACCCGGACGCCGAGCCCGCTCCCGAGGGCACCGTCGGCTACGGCGTCGCCTACTGCGACGAACGGGTCGGTACCGTCCGGCTCTACCCCGATGCGGCGCAACTGGCGATCGCTGGCGCGGGTCCGGTGGACGCCGAGCGAGTCCGCGCTGCGGTGGACGGGCCGGGGCTGACGGCGACCGACGACGGTGCGGTCCGGATCGAGTCGGGCGCGGCCGTCAAGCGCGCCGTCGACGCGCTGCTCGCCGGACTCTCGGACGGGGAGTGAGTTCGGCCCCGCGGGCGTCGCGGGCGGCGGACCGCGGTTCGCCGACACCGGACCGCAGTCCGCCGACATCGGACCGACCGGTTTTTGGCCGCCGGGCCGCTACTATCGCGCAATGACGGGGCCAGTGGAGGCCGTTCTCTTCGACCTGGACGACACCATCTGTACGTACGAGCGCAGCGCCGACGACATCCTGGCGATCGCCTTCGAGCGCGTCGGCGTCGAGCCCTTCTTCGACGCCGAGGAGTACATCGAGCGCCTGGGCGAGTTCTCCGAGGCCGGTTCCGGCGACGACATCCGCGACACCCGCCGCGCGGCGTTCGGGACCTTCGCCGCCGAGGCGGGCCACGGCGAGGCCGTCGGCGAGGAGATCGCCGACATCTACACCGACGAACGGGACCAGGCGAACGTCCGCTTCCTCGACGGCGCCGAGCGCGCGCTCGACGCGCTGGCCGACGCCTACCGGGTCGGCATGGTCACCAACGGCGACCCGTGGATGCAGTCCCAGAAGCTCGCCGGCCTCGGCATCGAGGACCGCTTCGAGGTGATCGTCCACGGCGGCCACGACGCGCCGTACAAGCCCGACCCGGAACCGTTCCACCTCGCACTGGAGGAACTCGGCGTCGACGCCGACCGGACCGTCCACGTCGGCAACTCCCACGCCTCGGACGTGACCGGCGCCCACGCCGCGGGCCTGCGCTCCGTCTGGCTCGCCGAGGGCGAGCCGCCGTTCGACCACGACCCCGAACCCCATCACGTCGTCGAGTCGCTCCACGACCTCGCCGAGGAGCCCTGGGGCTGAGCGAGCGGTCCGCGACCGCCGGCCGCGTTCTCGGTACCGGCCTCGGTCACCCGGAGTGCGCGCCCGCACGCTCGGCCGCCGATTCGGTCGACCCGCCGTACTTCTCGGCCAGCCACGACTCCCAGGTCACGGCCCCGACAGCGCGGTCGGGGCAGGTGGCCGTCCCGTTCCGGAACTCCCTCGCGACGCCGCCCGGGACCGGCACCCGAACGATCGGCCGCCGGAGCCCCCGGGCCTCGCGGTACGCCCTCGCCAGCTCGCCGAGCGTGCGGACCGCCGGGCCGCCGACCGGGTCCGCGCGGTCCACCGGTTCGCCGGCGAGGCGGTCGACGAGCGCGTCGGCCACCTCCCGGTGGTCGACCGGCTGGGCCCGCAGCTCCGTCGGCAGCGGCCAGACCGGGAGCTTCGCGACCAGGCCGAGGATATCGGCGACGAAGGCGTGGAACTGCGTCGCCCGCAGGACCGTCGACGGGACCGGGCTCGCCTCGACCGCCCGCTCGGCCTCGCGCTTGCGCTCGTAGTAGGAGAACGGGATCGCGTCGACGCCGACGATAGAGGGGTAGAGGAAGTGCTCGACGCTCGCGGACGCTGCGGCGTCGAGCAGGCGCTCGGTCCCGCGAACGTCGACGACCTCGGCATCGCCCCGCGGCGCCGTCGCCGCGTGGACGACCGCGTCGGCCCTCTTGACCCCACGCTCGATCCCGACTCCCTCGACTAGGTCCAGCTCGACCCACTCGACCGCGTCGGCGTCGCTCGCCCCGCCGACCGCCGAGGCTTCGGTCGGGGTCCGGCTCGCCGCCAGCACTCGCCACCCGTCGTCGGCGAGCTGCGCGACGAGCGCCCCGCCGAGGGTCCCCGTCGCACCGGTCACCAGTACGTCGCTCATATTCGGGACGACGCGGGCGGCGCCCCTGTGGATACTGCCGCACCTGTCCGGCGGATTTATCTCATCGGTGGGCGGACCGTCGACCGTGAAGCGCCTCCGAGTGTCGATCACCGCCCACGGCAGGGAGGGGGAGATCCACCCGATGTACGGCGTGCTGACGAACGCGCCGTTCGTCGAGCGGGCGACGGCGCTGCAGTGGAACTTCACCGGCGACGCGCTGGGCATCCTCCACCACGTCGAGGGTGACGCCGACGCCTTCGCCGCGACGGCCGACGACATCGACGCGGTCGTCGGCTACGACATCGAACCAGTGGGCGATGACGCCTTCTACGTCTACGTCCGCGACGCGACGACCCCGTCGCTCGCGGCGCTGTTCGGCCCGGTAAGCCGGGGCGGGCTCGTCGTCGTCCCGCCGGTCGTCTACGGCGCCGACGGGACCGTGACGCTCACCGTCTTCGGCCCCGACGAGGAACTCCAGGCGGCGATGGACGCGATCCCCGAGGCCATCGACGTGACCGTCGAGGCGGTCGGGTCGCTGGCGACCTCCCGCGTCGCGCCGACGGCGCGGCTCACCGACCGCCAGCGCGAGGCCGCCGAGGCCGCCATCGACCTGGGCTACTACGACGTGCCGCGGACCGCGGACCACGAGGCGGTCGCCGACGCCCTCGGATGCGCGCCCAGCACCGCCGCCGAGCACCTGCGGAAGGCCGAGTCGAAGCTCCTCCGGGCCGTCTTGGGCGGCGAGTAGCGGCCGCGTTCCCCGTGGCGGTCGGTCCTTTCCATTGCCGGCAGACGACTCTCCGGCGGGGCGGCGCTACCGCCCGGTATGGCGAGTTCCCGGTCGATCCAGGGCGTCGAACAGAGCGAGAACTACTACCACGTGCGCTACCGCGACCCCGACGAGTTCGACGAGATCCGGACGCCGGACTGGGCGGCGAACGTGGCCGGCTCCGTCGTCTCGGACGCCGAAGTCCGCACCGGCGACGAGCACGGCAACGAGGAGTGGACCGCCCAGAGCGTCCTCGTTCCGGTCGACGGCGTCGACGACGAGAGCGAGGCCCGCGACGCCGCCGACGAGATCGTCGCGAAGATGGAGTCCTGACGCCGGTATCGATGCTCTTCTCCGGGATCACGGTCGCCAGATAGCCGCCGCTGGCGGGGCCGATGCTCGAAAAAATAGCCGGTATCGCGGTGTCGACCGTCGGTAGACGGTGGCTGCCCGGAGCCTACTGCCAGTTCTGCTGCTGGGTGCCGATCTCGGACTGTTGGTCTTGCTGGGTTCGCTGGGCGTACATCTGGCCGCCGCTCTGACTCTGCTGGCCCTGCTGACCCTGCTGTCCCTGCTGGGTCCCCTGGTTCTCGGAGCGGAACTGGCCCGTCTGAGGGTCACGGGGCTGGTGTTCGGCCTTCTGGTGCTGGAACTCCCGGAACTGCTGGGAGTGGCGCCGGTCCTGAGCGCCCTGGGCGGCGCCGCGACCCTGCTGACCGGGGAAGCCGGCCTGCTGCCCGCTCGGCTGCTGCGCCGCGGGGATGTTCCCCTGCTGCTGAGTCGGCTGCTGGCCGAGTCGCTGCGTCTGCGGTTGCCGACTCGTCTGCTGGGTCTGTGGCTGCTGGCCGAGTTGCTGCGTCTGGGGCTGTTGACCCATCTGCTGGCTTTGCGGCTGCTGATACTGTTGCGTCTGGGGCTGCTGGGCCTGTATCTGCTGGGTCTGGGGCTGTTGACTCTGCGGCTGCTGACCCAGCTGCTGGGTCTGGGGCTGTTGGCTCATCTGCTGGGTCTGTGGCTGCTGACCCATCTGTTGGCTCTGCGGCTGCTGAGACTGTTGCGTCTGGGGCTGTTGACCCAGCTGCTGTGTCTGGGGCTGTTGACTCAGCTGCTGCTGGGTGCCCTGCGATCCTGTGGGCAGGAACTGACCGGTCTGGGGGTCACGGGGTCGCTGCTGGGCGATCTGGCTCATCCGCTGGCGGAACTGCTGGGAGTGGCGCCGGTCCTGGGCGCCCTGGTCGGCGCCGCGACCCTGCTGACCGGGGAAGCCGGCCTGCTGCCCGCTCGGCTGCTGAGTCGCGGGGATGGATCCCTGCTGCTGTGTCGGCTGCTGGTTCATCCCTTGTTGGGGCTGGTTCATCTGCTGTTGCTGCTCGAACGGTTCCTGTCGGTTTGACTGGTTCTCGAAACTCATTGGTTATCTCCCGCGCGCGGAACCCGCGCTCGTCGCGTCGCCCCGCACGCGTGTGGTCCCCTGGACGCCACCGGTCAAAGTTACCAACCGGCTGTCCGAGCGGTAGCGTACCGGTAGGAATCGGGGGACGGCGGTTGGACGGCGTTTCTCGCGGTACCCGCGTCTTAGCGGAGCGTAACCGGTCGCTGGCGACGAGTGGTCGGTGGCTACCGCGCCCGTAACACCCGCTTGCCGAGAATCCGCACCGGTGCCGGCGACCGCTACTCCGTCGGGTCCACGTCCACGACCTTCCCGACGCCCTTGGACTGGCCTTCGCGGAAGACGAACCGCTGGCCCTCCTCGACCATGTAGGGTCGGAACTTGAAGCGGACGCGAGCGCTCCCCGAGTCGCCGGGGAGCAGGCGCCCGTCCTCGGGGGAGAAGACGGCGGCCTCGCTGACGGTTTCGAGGTGGACGACCGGCTCGTACCCCTCGCCGATGCGGGTCGGGTGGTTCAGCACCATCACCTCGGCCTCGAACTCCCGGACGGGGTCGGGGTCGGCGTCGCGGGGCAGGAGGACCATCCCGCGCTCCACGTCGGCCTCGCGGACGCCCTTCAGCGCGATGCCGACGATGCGGCCGGCCTTCGCGCGGTCGACGCGGTGGTAGTGCATCTCGATCGACCGGACCTCCACCTCGCGGAAGCCGCCGTCCTGCATCGGCCCGAGCAGGAGTTCGTCGCCCGCCTCGACGCGCCCGGAGCGGATCGTCCCAGACGCGACCGCGCCGACGCCCGTGACCTTGTACGAGCGGTCGACGTACATCGTGAACTCGTCGTCGGTCGGCCCGGCGGTCTTGGGGAGCCGCTCCAGCAGTTCGTCGAGGGTGTCCATGCCGTCCATCGTGACCGCGCTGGTCGCGAGCACGGGGACGACGGTGTCGTCGATCTCCTCGACGGCGGCGCCGACGCCGTGGCGCGCCACCGATAGCGGCGTCTTGCCGACCTCGCGCAGCTGGCGCTCGACCTCGCGTTCGACCTCGTCGAGGCGCTCGTCGCTCACGATGTCCGCCTTCGTGACGACGACCATCGTCGGCAGGTCCGTCGCGAGCAGGATCCCGAGGTGTTCGCGGGTGGTCTTGGTAGGGCCGTCGTCGGCCGCCACGGTCAGGAGCCCGTAGTCGAGCTTCTGGCCGACGAGGCCGCGGATGGTGGTGCGCAGCCAGGGCTCGTGGCCGACGGTGTCGACGAAGCTCACGAGTCGGTCGGCCTCCTCGACGACGCGGGCGCGGTCGGACTTGCGGTCGGGGTTGTCCATCCGCACGGGACCGTCGTCGTCGAAGCCGTAGACGCCGTAGGACAGATCGGCGGAGAGGCCGCGCTCGACCTCGTGGGGCTGTACGTCGAGATACGAGCGGGTGCCGCCCTCGCCGTCGTCGGGCTGGCCGGTGACGAGCGTGCCGACGAGCGTGGACTTGCCGTGGTCGACGTGGCCGGCGGTGCCGACGACGATGTGTTCGTCGTCCTCCAGCACCGCGCCCTCCCGCACCGTCGCGACGCCGACGATGCCCTCGGCGGGCGCGTCCGCGGGGCCGGCGGAGTCGGCGGAGCGAGCGTCGCCTTTCGGTTTAGCGCGGCCGTCGGCGTCGACGCCCCAGGTCTCGACGTTCTCGATGTGGGCGTCGGCCTCCTCGGCCAGCAGGCTCAGCACGTCCATCGACTCGGTGAACTCGTCGGGGGCGATGCCCGCGAGGGCGCCGTCGTCGGTGACGCCGACGACGTAGGTGGCCTCGCCGTCGCCGGAGAGGACGCGGTGGCGCAGTTGGGCGGCCAGCGACTCACGGCGGCCGTCCGCCAGATGGAGGTCCTTCGTGAGCCGCTCTTTGAACTCGACGCTGCCGCCCTCGCGCTCACCGCGCTCGATGGCGCGTTCGAGGGCGGCCCGGTCGGGGCTCATGCGAGTCGGTAACGGTGGCCGGTACAAAAGCCTTCTCCGAGTTTGGGCCCGATTCCCGTCCGTAGCACTCCCGAGCGCTCCGTATCGGTCCCGAGCGGTCGTGAGCGCGTTCGACGGTCGGGGGACTGCGTCGGTCACGGGCGGCCCCCTGCTCGGTCGTGGACAGTCCCGCCGCTACCGCACTCGCTCGACGGCTTCGAGAAATCCCTCGCCGTACGCGGCGTCGAGCACCTCGTCCGCCGTCTCCCGGGCGGGCTCGTCGGCGTTGGCGACCGCGAACGACCGTCCCGCGACCTCGAACGTCGACACGTCGTTGATGGAATCGCCGACGGCGACGAAGTCGGTGGGGTCCCGATCCAGCCGCTCGGCCACGGCTTCGAGGGCCCGGCCCTTGCTCACGTCGGGCGATTTGACGTGGTAGGCGAAGCCAGTGTCGACGACCTCGAGGCCGTGGTCGGCGGCGATCCGCTGGAGCGGCTCCAGCGGCGCCTCGCGGCTGACGGCCACCTCCGTCTCGCGCCAGCGGTTGACCAGGTCGTGAGACCCCCAGCCGAGTTCGTGGCCGGTCTCGACGTACTCGTCGACGACGTTCTGGGCGGCCTCGCGGTCGCCGAGAAAGAGCAGGTCGTCCGTCGCGTGGACGAACGCGACGCCCCCGTTCTCGGCGACGACCGTCCGCTCGACGCCGGCGAACTCGCAGAGAGCGACGGGATAGGGGAGCGCCTTACCCGTCGCGAGCACTACGGGGGCGTCCCACTCCCGGAGGACGGGCAGGACAGGCGGGTAGACGGCGCGGTCCTCGTCGGTGAGCGTTCCGTCGATGTCGACGGCGAGCGGTGGCGTCACTGGTCCGTCCTGGGCGCTCCGCGAGCAAAAGCGTGTGTGAAAGTGCCGGCGACACCGCGTTCGATGGCCGCTCAGTGCAGCCATCTTTTTTGCCGGGGGCGTCGGCGCGAGCCGGTGGGCTCGCACCTCGACCCCCGGCAAAAAACATGGGTGAAAAAAGGCCGGCTGCGTTGGTCGCTCCGCTCCCGCGCAGCCGGTGAACCGGCGCCTGCGGCGCCGGATGCTATCTGCAGGTGATGTCGGTAGCGGTGCGGTTGGCGCGTGCTGTCGCGCGCTCTCGTGCGCGCGACGTAGCCGCGCGAGGGATGAGAAGCGCAGCCTGCGAGCATCGCAAGAGGCTGGGGAGGTGTGAGGCCGTCTGCGGTTGCTGTGCGGTGCTGTACGGTCCTGGTGGACTGAAAGGGCGAGGCGCGCTCGCGTCCATTTTAGTCGCCTGAGGGGCACTATCCGCGCGGGCCGTGCGGAGAGCGCGGATATCCCGCTCAGCGACCGCGAGCGCGGCGAGGGCTTTCATCGCTCACCGTCGAGTGCGGTCCAAACGCAAGCTAGCGAGCACGCCGAGGGCTTTCACCACCTGCGGTCCCCGTCAAGTGCGGTCGCTGGCGGTCGACTTCCTTTCACGATTCATCCAACAGAAACAACCACTCAACTCGCACATCGAACCGAACGGGACGATACTCAGTCGGTCAGCCGTTCGTAGGCCGACTGCACCTGTTTGAACTCCTCCTCGTCGCCGTCGGGGGAGTCGGGGTGGACCTCCTTGACTTTCTCGCGGTAGGCGGCCTTGACGGCGTCCTCGTCGGCGCCGCGGTCCAGTTCGAGCGTGTCGTAGGCTTCGGCGGCCGTCGGACCGCTCGGTTGGGCGGCAGCGGCCGCCCGTCGGCGGCGCTGGCCGCCCGCGCGGGCCTGCCGGCGCTGGCGTCGACCGCCGCGTGTCTGCTGACCGCCCGCCGTACGTGCCCGACGACGCGCGTCCTCGTCGCGCGGCGGTTCCCAGTCCTCGCGGGGACCGGCGCCGAAGCCGCCGCGTCCGGCAGGTCCGCCGCGGCCGCCGTCACCGGGTGCGGCTCGCTCCTCGACGCCGCGGTAGAGCCGCTGGGCGAACCGGCCGGAGGCGTGGTACCACATGAAGTACGCGACGGCGCCGAACAGCGCCGCGACGGCGAAGAAGCCGACGTTCGCGGCGAACCCGAAGATAGCGAAGAGGACGGCTATGGCCGCGAAGACGGCGGCGAGCGCCGAGACGAGTCGGGAACCGTACACGCTCGCCCCTTGGCGTCGGTGCCCCCTAAACGTCTCGGACGCGGCGGGCGCCGCTCGGCGATTCCCCGCTGTCGACCCGATATGAAACCCTTCCCACGTCCCGCCCAACCCCTTTAGGGATTCGCCTGTTACGGAGTCGCATGAGCGTATCCGGGCTCTGCGAGATCTGCCAGCGCCCCGAGGTCGACCACACCTGTGACCGCTGCGGGAACCTAGTGTGTGACCGGCACTTCGACGCGCAACTGAGTATCTGCAGCGAGTGCGTCGCCGAGGTCGAGGGCGGCGACCCGGGCGACCCGACCGGGGTCGGCGACGACGCCCCCGACGGCGTCGACACCTACGAGTTCTGAGCCGGCGGCGGACGCCGCCGGCCCGACCGCGCCGCGCTACCGATACCGGTTCAGCCGCTTTTTCAGTCGCTTGGCGGCCTGGCCGGCGGCGTCGGCGAACGCCTCGCCCTCGTCCTCGCCGGCGAAGATGATCCCGCGCGAGGAGTTGACGAGGCCGACGCCGTCGGCGAGGCCGTACTCCACGGCCGCCTCGGCGTCGCCGCCCTGCGCGCCGACGCCGGGGACGAGGAACGGGATATCGGGGACGATCTCGCGGACCTCCTCCAGTTCCTCCGGCGCGGTGGCGCCGACGACGAGCCCGACGTTGTCGTTGCCGTTCCACAGGTCGGCCATGGCGGCGACCCGTTCGTAGAGCGGCTCGCCGGTCTCGAGTTCGAGGCCCTGCAGGTCGGCGCCGCCGGGGTTGGAGGTGCGACAGAGGACGATGACGCCCTTGTCCTCGCGGGAGAGGAACGGCTCCAGCGCGTCGCGACCGAGGTAGGGGTTGACGGTGATGGCGTCGATGTCCATCCCGTCGTCGTCGAGCAGTTCGGCGTACTTGCGGGCGGTGTTGCCGATGTCGGCCCGTTTGGCGTCCAGCAGGACGGGCACGTCCTTGCCGTGGGCGTAGGCGACGGTCTCCCGGAGTGCCGTCCAGCCGTCGGGGTCCTCGTAGAAGGCAGCGTTGGGCTTGAACGCCGCGGCGTGTTCGTGCGTCGCGTCGATGATGCGGCGGTTGAACGCCCAGCGCGGCAGGTCGTGCTCCTGGAGGTGGTCGGGGATCCGCGCGGGGTCGGGGTCGAGCCCCACCGAGACGACGCTGTCGACGGTCGCGATGCGGTCGGCCAGTCGGTCGAAGAAGTTCATACTCGGCCACTCGCCGAGTCCGGTAAAAAAGTGTGCGACTCCCGACGGGGGGACAGCGTGAGAACCGTTAACTCGCTACTCCCGTAATTCGAGGTGTGACCTGTCCCTACCTCGCCTACCGCGAGTCGGCCGACGGCGCGAGCTTCGACGAAGCGCGCGCCTACTGCGAGGCCGCCGAACGGTTCGTCCAGCCGATGCGCGCGGACATCTGTAACGACCGGTTCGACCTCGACCACGCCGAGGACTGCGAGATATATCTCGACCACGCCGGGGACGGCGACGAGTCCGACGGTCGAGGGGAGGGCGACGACGCGTGAGCTACGAGCGCTTTCTCGCCGACGAGCCGGTCGTCGTCACGGCGGCGCTGACGGGCGGGATCCACGGCAAGGAGGCCAACCCGAACCTGCCCGAGACGCCGGAGGAGATCGGGAAGGCAGCGGGGGAGGTCGAGGCGGCTGGCGCGTCGGTCGTCCACGTCCACGCCCGGAGGGACAACGGCGAGCGGGCGTTCTCGACCGAGCGCTTCCAGGCCATCGACGAGGCGATCCGGCGGTACACCGACGACGTGATCATCCAGCACACGACCGGCGCGACCCAGGCCCCGACCGAGAAACGACACCTGTCGCTGCGGACCGACCCGCCGCCGGAGATGGCGTCGCTCGACATGGGGCCGCTGAACCGCTACGACCGACTGACGAGCGAGAACACGCTCGCCACCATCGATGCGCTGTACGACGAGATGGCCGACCGCGGTATCAAGCCCGAACTGGAGGTGTTCAACGACGGTCACCTCAACGAGATCCACGGGCTGCTCGACCGACGTGAGTTGGCCGATCCGGTCTACGCGACGCTCATCTTCGGGCCGGGGACGCTGACGCGGCCGCGACCCCGGAACTTCCTGAACGCGATCGACAACCTCCCCGAGGGCGCGCTGTTCAACACGCTCGGGTTCGGCCGCCACCAGCTCCCCTTCGCGACGATGGGGATCCTGTTCGGCGGGAACGTCCGCGTCGGCCTGGAGGACAACGTCTACTACCGGCAGGGCGAACTCGCCGAGAGCAACGCCCAGCTCGTCGAGCGCGTGGTCCGAGTCGCCGACGAACTCGGCCGGGAGGTTGCCGACACCTCACAGGCGCGGGACGTTCTGGGTCTCTGATTCCCGGCGACTGCGTGGGACTCCGGGACCGCGGGGCACGCTGGTCGGACCGGTAACGCCGATGTCATCGGGTGGCGCCGATGTCGGCGAGCGCCTTTGTATGGCGACACCGTATAGACGTCTATGACCGCCCAGCGACGCGCGCTCGGAGCGACACCGACGGACGAACACCCGACTCCCCCCGCGGAGGTGGCCTGAATGGACGGTCCCCATCAGGGACAACAGCTCGCGACGGGTGGGACGCCGCTCGACGAGGCCGAGGCCGCCATGATCCTGGTCCACGGCCGCGGCGCGACGGCCGAGAGCATCCTACAGATGGGGCGGCAACTCCACGAGGACGGCGTCGCCCTGCTCGCCCCACAGGCCGCGCGCAACACCTGGTACCCCAACTCCTTCCTCGAACCGGTCGAGTCGAACGAACCCGGTCGCTCGTCGGGCCTGCAGGCCATCGAGGACGCCCTCGGCGAGGCGAACGACGCCGGGATCCCCACCGAGCGGGTCCTGATCCTCGGGTTCTCACAGGGCGCCTGTCTCGGGTCGGAGTTCGTGGCGCGCAACCCCGAGCGCTACGGCGGCCACGTCGCCTTCTCCGGCGGGCTCATCGGCGAGACGGTCGACCCCGCGGCGTTCGAGGGGTCGCTGGAAGGAACCCCCTCGTTCGTCGGCTGCAGCGACGTGGACCCGCACATCCCCGAGGAGCGCGTCCACGTGACGACGGAGGTGCTGGAGAATCTGGAGGCGGACGTAGAGGAGCGTATCTATCCGGGGATGGGCCACGGCGTCAACGACGACGAGGTCGAGTACGTGAGCGGGATGGTCGCGGACCTGGTCGACGACTGAGTCGCCGGCCGACGCTCCCTTTCTGACCCGTCAGAGCGTCTCCGAGGCGAAGCGTTCGACGATCTTCTCCTCGGCGCGCTGGAGGCGGTACTGCACCGTCGAGTGGGGCGTGTCGAGCAGCTCGGCCAGGTCCGCGACGGTGGCGTCCCGCGGCGTGCCGTAGTAGCCCGCTTCGACCGCGCTCGCGACGGTCTCCCGTTCCTCCGGCGTGAGGAGGCCGGCGGTGCCGAAGCCGCCGTTCCAGTTCTGCGGGTCCGAGACGTGCCCGAGTTCCAGCGAGATGCCCTCGCGGAGCTGGGCGTCGATCCGGTCGTACAGTTCGCCGACGGCGCAGTCGTCGGGGATCAGCAGCCGCCAGACGTACTCGTCGTCGCGCCGCTCGGCCTCGATCAGGAGGCCGTCGCCGACGTGGTCGACGGCGAGGTAGGGGATCGAGTGGCAGTGCTGGATCTCCTCGCGACGCGTGAAGTAGACGCGGTGTTCGGGGTCGGAACTGACGACCTGGTACTCGCGGCTGGAGTCACAGCCGGCCACGTCCAGACACTCGTTGCACGTCGTCTCGTCGAGGAAGTGCTCCTCGACGGCGTCGAGCGCCTCGGGCGGGCCCAGCACGTGGTCGACGCGCCACATCGACCGGTCGTTGGCGAAACACGCCGCCGTCTGGGCGCGCAGCCCCGTCCGCTCGACGAACACGTCCATCAGCTCGTCGGCCCCCTCTCGGTAGGTCAGCACGAACTCGAACTCCCGCATGTTCGCCCGATAGGTTGGATATAGCTAAGGAGTTTCGATTCGCGACGAATCGACAGTGTCGTCCGAGCGAGATGACACGGGCCAGTCGGTGGGATCGTTGGGCATCTACAACGACCGACCGCCCGACGAACGCGGGACCCGATCCCGTCCCGACGGTCGGGACGATACCCCGCGTAGGTAACGTAAATTTCACACGTGGGTGTGATGTATCCTCGATCCCGAACGATGGCCGGAGAGTCCCGACGAACGCTGTACGCGGCGGTGTTCTCGAATCTGGTGCTTCTCGCGGGGCTGTTCGTCTTCGGCTGGAACCCGCGGTTGCTTCTCCTGCTGTACTGGTTCGAGGCGGGCGTCGTCGTCGTCAGGGAGGCCGTACAGGGGTTGTTCGCGGAGCTGCCGCCGTCCGACGAGTACAGACCGCTCCGGGCGCCGCTTCCCCTGTCGGCGCTCGCGGAGGTGCGGGGCGGGTTCCGACCGGTCCGGTGGCTCCCGCCGGTGTACCCGCGGAACGTGCCGTACGTCCTGGCGGGGCTGATCCCGTGGGTCGCGTTCTGGCCGTTCGGGGGGCTCGTGCTTTCGGCTCAGGTCGTGCCGTGGTTGGAGCCGGTCGTTCCACCGGTGTCGGCCGCCGTGGCCGCGCTGGCGGTGCTGCTCAGACAGTCGTTCGAGACCGCCGACTGGCTCCGAACCGGCGGATACGAGACCATCTCGGCGACGGGCGGGGTCTCTCGAACGTACCTGTCACTGCTGTTCGTCCTCGCGTTCGTCGCACCGCCGGTCGTCGGTGCCGTGACCGCGACCGCGTTCCCTCGGATCGGGCTCGGGCTCGTCCTCGTCGCGTCCAAGGGTATCTACGACGCGCTCGAACTTCGGAACCCCGGATTCGTCCACTCGACGGTCTTCGACGCCGAGACGGTCGGCGAGGGATCGACGGTCGAACGGCCGGACGGCGACCCGCTCTCGGAGTTCAGAACCGACCGGCGTGCCGTGGTGGTCGTCGCGGCCTGTCTCGGCGCCCTCCTCTCCGTGTTCGGTGTGACGGTCTTCCTCGTCCTCCTCGGCGGACTGACGGGGATGCTCGTCGGCGGTGCGTTGTGGGGGACGCCGCGCGGTCCGGTCGTCGGTGCTATCGCTGGTATCGGGACGATCGTCGCCGTCCGCGCCGGTGTGCAGGTCGTCGCCGGCTGGGTCCTGGGCGCGTACACCGTCTACCGGGTCTATCCCGACGCCGTCGTCGAGTACAACGCACTTACGGAGGAACCGCAGTGGGCGGTCCCGCGGGGAGAGATCTCCGAGTTCACCGTCGCTGACGGCCGCCTGCGGTCGCTGTTGCCGGAGTGGTTCGGAATCGCCCGTCTGAAGAGCTACTCGGGCGACGACCGCCTCGTCGGGTACGTCTCCGACCCCGAGGCGATAGCGGAACTGCTCGACCGCTGACGGCCTCGGCTCCGCTAGCTGAAACACCAGTTCGCGACGACGGCACGACGACGCGGCGGTCGAGCTGTCGGACACGCCCGACAGAGCGGCCATCGGGAGCGATACGCACGTGGACGCTACGGCGTGTCGAGCGCGTGGTTCCCCCGGGCCACGAAACGAACTCGGCCCGGTCGGTGTCGGGTCGACGGCCGACAGTTAGTTTTCATAGATGATATTCGAATAGGTCGGTTTATGCGGACGAGTCAGAACGTACCGTCCATGTCCGCCGAGACCATCGAGGACGCGACGAACTACACTATCGAATGGGACGACGACATCGAAGCGATCGTGTTCACCTGGGACGAGTACGTCTCCGGCCAGACGTTCAGGGACGCGTGCGAGGCGCTGCTCGACGCTATCAAACGGAAAAACGCTAGCAAGGCTCTGACCGACACGCGCAGCGTCAACGCTCACGACGCCGAGGACCAGGAGTGGCTACGGAACGACTGGATGCCGCGCGCGCTCGACGTCGGCCTCGAGTACTCCGCGATCGTCCACCCGGACAGCGTGATCGCGGAGATGGACGTGGAGAGCATGATGGACGGCGCGGATCCCAGCGGCGCGGCGCCGTTCCTGACTTCGGACGTGGCCGAAGCCCGCCAGTGGCTCGGCGACCAGTAGACCGGCCGGACCGAGACGACCGATTCACGAGCGTTCGATCGACCGATACCGGTCGCCGTCGTCTCGGGTCGCCAACCCGAACGCGACGCTCCAGCCGAGCAACCGCTCGGTCCGTTCGAGCCACTCGGCCTCCCAGTCGGTGTGGCGGTCGCGCTCCCACCGGGGGACGTGGTCGCGCAGTTCGTCGAACGCCTCCGCGGTAGTCAGCGACTCGGCCCCGCGGAGCGCGTCGAGCACCTCGCTCGCGCCGAACACCCGGCGCTCGAAGGCGTCGCCGAGGTCGGCTTCGGCCGCGTCGACGCGTCGGCGCCTGAACCCTCGCGGCGTCTCCGCGACGAGTTCGAGCGCCTGGAGGAAGGTGAGATACTCCCGGGCGGCGTCCCGGGAGGGCGCCGCCGTCTCGTCGACGATCCGGAGACAGCAGTCCTCGACCGTCCCCGGGACCAGCGGCACGGCGCGCTGGGCGTCGACGAGGAAGGCCCGGTCCCGAACCGGGGGAACGATCTTGTAGCGCACGCTAGAGGCCGAAGCTCTCCGCGAGGCGCTCGTCGTTCACGTCGCCGAGGACGTGCGTGTCGCCGCCGACCACGTCGATCGTCACCTGCGCGGGCGCGAAGACGGACTCGGGCACCTCGAGGAAGTCCCAGTCGGCGTCGGCGAAGATCTCGGCAAAGGGCGTGTCGTACTCGGCGGTCGCGGTCGAGGGCACCTCGTCGAAGCGGTCGAACGGTTCGTCGACGACGAGGTGGGCCTGGCCGCCGTAGGCCAGCGCGTCGTTCGTCCGCGCGATGGCCGTCTCCTCGTCGTCGGCGACGGGCGCGACCGGCGCCGACCCCGTCACCGAGAGGATGTCCAGCGGGTCGTAGCCCAGCTCCGAGAGCCGGAAGGCGGCCAGTTCGGCCGCGCGGGCGGCCATCGCGACGCTGCCGGTGAGGCTGGCGGTCGAGAACGCCTGGACGAACACGCCGCTCTCGGCGACGCCCGCGCGCTCGGCGACGTGCTCGATCACGGCCTCGTCCGGGACCGTCTCCGTCTCGATCGCGAGGACGGCGAACTCGAAGTCGTCGCGATAGCCGACGCGCTGGAACTCGTCCTCCTCGGCGACGAGCGCGCGTGCGGGGCCGCTGCCGAGCCCCTCGAAGCCGTCGACGCTGAGCTCCCAGCCCGCCTTCTGCGAGCACAGCAGCGCCATCGCCGGGTGGTCGGTCGACAGTTCGACGTGGGTCAGCGGCGCGCCCGCGACCTCCTCCAGGCTGCTCTGGACGGTCGCCAGTCCGGCCGTCTGTATCTCCGCGAGCATCATCCCCGCCTCGACGCCGCCCGGCACGTCGACCCCGAAGTCGACGACCAGCGCCTCGCTGTCCAGCTGGTGGGCCGCGACGTTCAGCTCGTCGGCGAAGTCCAGTGCCTCGTCGACAAGGTCCGTCGCGGTCCGGTTGAGACTCTCCATACACCGCCATCCACGCCGCCGGACCTTCGGTCTTCGGTTCGCCGTCGCGGTCGCCCGGTCCTCCGCCCGCCTGAATCTCCGCCCGCCCGGACCGCGTCGTCGACCGGGCCGCCTCGCCTCACTCGGTGCGCTCCCGCCTGGCCTCGCGCCCCAGATGCTCCTCGACGGCGTCGACCTTCTCGCTCGCGGCCTGGTCGACCGTGCGCTTGTCGTCGACCTTGAGGAACGTGCTCACGCGGTCGGCGTCGACCGCCTCGTGGGCCGCGCCGGCCGCCGCGAACAGCTCCGCCGAGTCGTCGGCCTCGATTATCGTCCCCATCGGCGTCGTCTCGTAGCCCACGTCGAACTCGTCGAGCGCCGCGACCGCCTTCGCGACCTCCCCGGACATGCTCCCCTCGACGACCGGTGCGACGCTCAGGAACCCGATGACTGTCATGGCCGCGCCTACGACCGCGCGAGCCAAAGGTGCTCCGCCGGTGTGGGCGCTCGCTCTGGGGGGCCGCCCGGTTCGGCGCGCTCGGGGCCCCGGGACGAACTGTCTGCCCACTGGTTGCGAGGTTCTCAAAGGAGAGATTCGGACCGAAAGGTTAAGTACCGAACTCAGGAGTCCGTAGAGTATGACGGGCTTACCGGATTCGCCCTCCTACGAGGAGGACGAGACGATCGCGAAACTGCAGCAGGCGCTGGACGAGGCGACCGGCGTCGACCTGCGCGCCGCGCTCGAAGGCGCCATCGAAGACCGAAAGGCGGAGATCCGACGGGACGCGCGCGCTACCCAGCCCGCGGACTGAGTCAGTTCCCGACCCCCCGGCGCTCCGCGCGCCGGAAAGCGGCGATTAACTGCGACCGTTTCGCGTCGCGGGGCCGTACTTTCTGGAGGAACCCACCGGAGCGGAGGCTCCGCATCGGCGAGGGGAGACGAGGGCGATGTCCGTCCCTACCGGATGCGAGCGACACGCAAAGCGGTCGCTCGCGGAGTGGTTCGCGGAAGGAGTGCGACGGGCGAGATTTGAACTACGTCCAGACGTGCTCGCCCGTTCCACTCGCTGCGCGCGACTGGCCTACTTCGAATCTCTCTCCCGCACACAGCCGCTCACGGATGCGAGCGACACGCAAAGCGGTCGCTCGCGGAGTGGTTCGCGGAAGAAGTGCGACGGGCGAGATTTGAACTCGCGTTAGGACCGTGGCAGGGTCCTGTGATACCACTACACCACCGTCGCATGCACGTTCGGCGTCCACCGGTCGGCCCGGCGCGCCTCACATCATAATCGACTGGCGGAGAGGGATAAAAGACTTCCGAAACGACCGAGCCGGCGGGCGATATCGGCGCGCCCCCTGTCGATCCGTGACGAGTGAACGGCCCCATCGACGGCCGACCGACGCCACGCTTTTCCGGCCGGCAGCACGTGTTCGTACGCGTTATGCCGGGCGATCCAGTTCAGTGTCCAGTCTGCGGGTGGACAGGCCAGCCGAACGACCTCGACGCCGGGCAGGGGCGCGGTAGCTGCCCGGTCTGCGACGAGACGATACCGAGCCACGACTAGACGACCGCGCGGCCCCGGCACGCGACCCCGGCGCGGCTCGCCACGCGTCTGACTTCTCCCCGCGCGTGGGCGTCCGTCGCGGGAAAGGATCCGGACCGGGACGCTGTCGGTCGGCGCTCGACCGTCGCCGCCCTCGGCTGCCGATCGCGGCGATATCTACCTCGACGCCAACCGGCGACCAGCCGGTGAGTATCGAAGGGCTTCGAGCGGCGTATGTGTGAACGGTGGCCATGTGAAGCCGTCTCTCCAGCGCGCGTGAAGCGCGCTTTTTTTAAGGGTGGGCTGGGGATGTATCGCTACAGTCTAGTGGCGCGGCGCGGAAGCGTCACGGCATGACGACCAGCGTGCTCGTGCCGGCATCCCTCACCCGGGAAGCCGAAGACAAACGCGAGGCGACTCGCAAAGTAGGTTACGTGGCCCGCGCGGCCACTGTCTTCCGGGTGGACCGCCTGACGGTCTATCCCGACCCCGACGGGGTCGAGAAGAGAGGTGCCGGGTTCGTCGAAACGGTGCTGCGGTACGCCGCCACACCCCCCTACCTCCGAAAGGAGGTATGGGACAGGCGGGGCGAACTAGAGTACGCGGGCGTCCTGCCGGCGCTTCGCACCCGCTCATGGACCGGCTCCGGTTCGGACGAATCGGGGTCGTTAAGACAGGGAATCGTGACCGAGGTCGGTGCTGATGGACGCGTACGGGTCAATTGCGGCCTGCAACACCCAGTCTCGCTCCCCGTGCCCTCCGGAATGGAGGTCGGGGAGGGGGAGCGCGTCTCCGTCAGGGTCTCTTCGCGACGACCGGTTCGGGCGAAGCTCGTCGACGAGCCCGCGGCAGGGTTCGTCGTCGACTCGACCGATATCGACGACGCACTCGCGCGTCCGGACGCCGGGCTGACCATCGCGGCCTCTCGCTACGGCGAGGAGCTGACCGTCACGAAGCTCGACCAGCTGGTCGAACGGCTTCGTGGCGGCGATGGCGCCGGTGCCGAGACGGGCGGATCCGACGAATCTGACGCATCCGACTCCGAGGCGGCGCCCGCAGGTGACCTGACGGTCGCCTTCGGCGCGCCGGAACGGGGGCTGCCCCCCATCCTCGGCGAGGACCCGGACACCGTCGCGGCGGAGACAGGCGACGACAGGTTCGACCTCTGGCTCAATACGGTTCCGGACCAGGGAAGCGAGGTCGTGCGAACGGAGGAAGCGGTGTTCGCGACGCTCGCGCCCCTCAGGCTGACGAGGTAAGACAAATGCCAGGAACGAACAGACCACGCAAAGGCTCGCTGGGCTTCGGCCCGCGTACGCGAGCGGCGAGTGAGACCCCGCGGTTCAACAGCTGGCCCGACGACGACGGCCAGCCGGGTCTCCAGGGCTTCGCCGGCTACAAGGCCGGCATGACACACGTCGTGCTGATCAACGACGAGCCCGACTCCCCCCGCGAGGGGATGGAGGAGACCGTCCCCGTGACGGTTATCGAGACGCCGCCGATGCGCGCGGTCGCGCTCCGAGCCTACGAAGACACGCCGTACGGCCAGCGTCCCCTCACGGAAGTGTGGGCCGACGAGTTCCACGGTGAGCTCGACCGGACCCTCGACGTACCGGAGGACCACGACGCTGACGCCGCAGAGGAAGAGATCCGACAAGCACACGAGGCCGGCGACCTGGGCGACGTGCGCGTCATCACGCACACCGTCCCCACCGGTATCGCCGGCGTCCCGCGCAAGAAGCCCGACGTGATGGAGACCCGAGTCGGCGGCGGCTCGCTCTCCGACCGTCTCGACTTCGGCCTCGATCTCGTCGCCGACGGCGGCGAGCACTCGATGACCGACGTGTTCCGCGCCGGCGAGTACGCCGACGTGGCCGCGGTCACCAAAGGGAAAGGGACCCAGGGTCCCGTCAAGCGCTGGGGCGTCCAGAAGCGGAAGGGCAAACACGCCCGTCAGGGCTGGCGCCGACGCATCGGCAACCTCGGCCCGTGGAACCCCTCGCGCGTGCGCTCGACGGTCCCCCAGCAGGGGCAGACCGGCTACCACCAGCGCACCGAGCTGAACAAGCGCCTCATCGACATCGGCGAGGGCACCGACGCCACCGTCGAGGGCGGCTTCGTCAACTACGGCGAGGTCGACGGGCCGTACACGCTCGTCAAGGGCTCGGTCCCCGGTCCGGACCAGCGCGTCGTGCGCTTCCGGCCGGCGGTCCGCCCGAACGACCAGCCGCGCCTCGACCCCGAGGTCCGGTACGTCTCCACCCAGTCCAACCAGGGCGGGCGCGGGACCGCCGCGACCACACAGGAGGACTAACAGATGGAAGCAACAGTACGCGACCTGAACGGCGACGACGACGGGAGCGTCGAGCTCCCCGACGTCTTCGAGACGGACCTCCGGCCGGACGTGATCCGCCGGGCCGTCCTCGCCGCGCAGGCCAACCGGAAGCAGGACTACGGAGCCGACGACTACGCCGGGATGCGAACGCCCGCCGAGTCCCAGGGGAGCGGCCGCGGCATGGCCCACGTCCCCCGGGAGAACGGTCAGGGGGCGCGCGTGCCCCAGACCGTCGGCGGTCGCCGCGCGCACCCGCCGAAAGAGGAGAAAGACCGCGGGCTCGACATCAACACGAAGGAGAAGAAGCTCGCCGTCCGCTCGGCCGTCGCGGCCACGACGGACGCGGAAGTCGTCGCCGAGCGCGGCCACAACTTCGACGACGACGCGGAGCTCCCGCTCGTCGTCTCCGACGACTTCGAGGACCTGGTCAAGACCCAGGACGTCGTCGAAACCCTCGAAGCGCTCGGGGTCGACGCCGACATCGAGCGCGCCGACGAGGCGACGGTTCGCGCCGGCCGCGGGACGACCCGCGGGCGCAAGTACCAGCGCGCGACGTCGATCCTCTTCGTGACGAGCGAGGAGCCCTCGACGGCCGCTCGCAACCTCGCGGGCGCGGACGTGACGACCGCACGCGAGGTCAACGCGGAGGACCTGGCGCCCGGCGGCGACGCCGGCCGCCTGACGGTCTGGACCGAGTCCGCAGTCGCGGAGGTGGCCGAGCGATGAACTCGGTCATCAAGTACCCGAACATGACGGAGAAGGCGATGGACGACCTGGACTTCCAGAACAAGCTCCAGTTCGTCGTCGCCGGCGACGCGAGCAAGCCGGAGATCGCGGACGCGGTCTCCGAGCAGTTCGACGTCACCGTCGTGGACGTGACGACGCAGGTCCAGCCCGACGGCGAGAAGAAGGCGTACGTCAAGCTCTCGGAAGACGACGAGGCCGAGGACGTGGCCTCGCGGATCGGGGTGTTCTGACCATGGGACGACGAATCCAGGGACAACGACGCGGTCGCGGCACCTCGACGTTCCGGGCGCCGTCGCACCGCTACAAGGCGGAGCTGTCGCACCGGACGGTCGAGGACGGCGACGTGATCGGCGGGACGGTCGTGGACATCGAACACGACCCGGCCCGCTCCGCGCCCGTCGCGGCCATCGAGTTCGAGGACGGCGACCAGCGTCTCGTCCTCGCGCCCGAGGGCGTTGGCGTCGGCGACCACATTCAGGTCGGCGTCAGCGCCGAGATCGCGCCCGGGAACACGCTCCCGCTGGCGGAGATCCCGGAAGGTATCCAGGTGTGCAACGTCGAGGCCAACCCCGGCGACGGCGGGAAGTTCGCCCGCGCGTCGGGCGTCAACGCCCAGCTGCTCACCCACGACCGCAACGTGGCGGTCGTCACGCTGCCGTCGGGCGAGACGAAGCGTCTCGACCCCGAGTGCCGCGCGACGATCGGCGTCGTGGCCGGCGGTGGCCGCACGGAGAAGCCGTTCGTCAAGGCCGGCAACAAACACCACAAGATGAAATCGCGAGGGTCGAAGTACCCGACCGTTCGTGGTGTCGCGATGAACGCCGTCGACCACCCCTTCGGTGGGGGCGGTCGCCAGCACCCCGGCAAGCCCAAGTCCGTCTCGCGGGACGCCCCGCCGGGCCGGAAGGTGGGCGACATCTCCTCGCGCCGCACCGGCCGAGGTGGTAACTGATGAGTTCGGAATACCAGATCGGCCACGAAGGTGACTTCACCTACCGTGGTCACACGCTCGACGAGCTGCAGGACATGAGCCTGGAGGACGTCGCGGAACTGCTGCCCGCTCGACAGCGGCGAAGTATCACGCGCGGCCTCTCCGTGGAGAAGGAGAAGCTGCTCGACGAGGCCCGCGAGGCCGGCGAGGAGGAGACGGCCAACGACCCGATCCGCACGCATCTGCGCGACATGCCGATCGTGCCGGAGATGGTCGGGCTGACCTTCGCCGTCTACACCGGGCAGAGCTTCGAGCGAGTGAAGGTCGAGCCGGAGATGCTCGGTCACTACCTCGGCGAGTTCCAGCTGACACGGAACTCCGTCGAGCACGGCCAGGCCGGCATCGGGGCCACGCGCTCCTCGAAGTTCGTACCGCTCAAATAACATGGGAATCAGCTACTCAGTCGACGCCGACCCGGAGACCACGGCGAAAGCGATGCTTCGGGAGCGTCAGATGAGCCACAAGCACAGCAAGGCCATCGCCCGCGAGATCAAGGGCAAGACGGCCGGCGACGCCGTCGAGTACCTGCAGGCGGTCATCGACGAGGAGCAGTCGGTGCCGTTCCGCCAGCACAACTCGGGCGTCGGTCATCGAAACGACATCGACGGCTGGGACGCCGGTCGCTACCCCGAGAAGGCCAGCAAGGGCTTCCTCGACCTGCTCGAGAACGCGGTCGGCAACGCCGACGAGCAGGGCTTCGACGGCGAGAACATGGAGATCATGCACGTCGCCGCCCACAAGGTCGGCGAGTCCCAGGGCCGCAAGCCCCGCGCGATGGGGCGGGCGTCCCCCTGGAACTCCCCGCAGGTCGACGTCGAACTGATCCTCGAAGAGCCGGAGGGTGAGAACTGATGGCCGACGAACAGCAGTTCATCGAGGACGGCCTCCAGCGGACCCAGATCGACGAGTTCTTCGGCGACGAACTGGGCCGCGCGGGCTACGGCGGCATGGAGGTCGCCAAGACCCCGATGGGCACCCAGATCGTCCTGAAAGCCGAGAAGCCCGGCATGGTCATCGGCAAGGGCGGGAAGAACATCCGCAAGATCACGACGGAGCTCGAGGAGCGCTTCGACCTCGAGGACCCGCAGGTCGACGTCCAGGAGGTCGACGAGCCGGACCTGAACGCCCGGATCGTCGCCGACCGCCTGGCCAACGCCCTCGAACGCGGCTGGTACTTCCGCAAGGCCGGTCACACCACGATCGACCGGATCATGGAGTCCGGCGCGAAGGGCGCCGAGATCGTCCTCTCCGGGAAGGTCACGGGCGCCCGCTCGCGCGTGGAGAAGTTCAACCGCGGGTACATCAAGCACAACGGCGAGCCCGCCGAGAACATCGTCGACCACGGTATCGGTACCGCGGTCATGAAGCTCGGCACCATCGGCGTGCAGGTGAAGATCATCCCGCCGGACGCCGAGCTGCCCGACGACTTCGAGGTCTACGAGGACATGGAAGTCGAGGACTACGTCGAGGACGTCGACGACGAGTCCGTCGAGGAGCTCCTCGAAGGCGAGCCCGACGAGGGCGACGCCGAACCGGTGACCGAGGCCGAGGCCGACGACGAGTCGGCCGAGCCCGAGGTCGACGAGGAGGTCATCGAGGAGGCCGCCGAGGAGACCGAGGAGTTCGACGACGTTGACGTGCCCGACGACGAGGAGATCGACGAGGAACTCGAAGGCCTCGACGAGGCCGTCGACGAGGAGCTCGACGAGGAGACCGAGGCTGAAGCCGAGGACCTCGTCGAGGAGATGGAGGACGCCGAGGAGGACTCGGAGGCCGACGGGGCCGACGAGGACTCCGAAGCCGACGACGCCGACGAGGAGGGTGACGACGAATGACCGTCCTCTACACCGAGGAGATCCGCGACATGACGCCCGCCGAGCGCGAGGCGGAGCTGGAGGAGCTGGAGACGGAACTCCTGAACGACCGCGCCGTCAAGGCCGCGGGCGGCGCCCCGGAGAACCCGGGTCGAATCAAGGAGCTCCGCAAGGCCATCGCGCGGATCAAGACGGTTCAGCGGGAAGAAGGCGACCTCGAGGAGTCCGAGTAACGATGCTGACACCCGAGACGCTCACGAGACACGAACTGGTCGGGCTGGCCGCTCGCGTCCGCGCGGGCGACAACCCCGACCTGCTCGACATCGAGGGTCGCGTCGTCGCGGAGACGACGAACACCCTCGGGATCGAGCGGGGCGACCAGCCCTCCGGCCGGACGGCCGGCGAGCGAGCGACTCGGGTGGCGACGGTCCCCAAGGCGGGGACCACCTTCGAGTTCACGCTTCCGACGGAGGCGGGCGACGCCTCGGCCGGAGAGGTCGTGACCGTCGAAGGGCGCAGGCTGGTCGCACGGCCTGCACGACGAACGGAGAAATCTGGTGATAGCAAATGGCGCTAGGATTGAACGTACAAGAACCCGACGCGGCCTGTGACGACGATAACTGCCCGTTCCACGGCACGCTGAGTGTCCGCGGGCAGACGATCGAGGGCACAGTCGCGTCGACCGACATGGACAAGACCGTCGTCGTCGAGCGAGAGTACGACGTGCCGGTGCCGAAATACGACCGCCTGATGAAACGGCGGAGCCGTGTTCCGGCCCACGCACCGGAGTGCCTCGACATCGACGAGGGCGAGACAGTGACGATAGCGGAGTGTCGACCGCTCTCGAAGACGAAGAGCCACGTGGTCGTTTCCCGCGCGGGAGGTGACGACTGATGGAGGCGATGAAGGCAGACGTGACCCAGGGCCTGGAGAAGGGCTCGCTGATCAACTGCGCCGACAACACCGGCGCACGCGAACTGAAGGTCATCTCCATCGCCGGCTACTCGGGAGCGAAGAACCGCCATCCGAAGGCGGGTATCGGTGACAAGATCACCGTCTCGGTCACGAAGGGGACCCCGGAGATGCGGCGGCAGGTGCTGGAGGCGGTCGTCGTCCGCCAGCGCAAGCCGATCCGCCGCCCGGACGGCACCCGCGTGAAGTTCGAGGACAACGCGGCGGTCGTCGTCGACGACAACGAGGACCCCCGCGGTACCGAACTGAAAGGACCCATCGCCCGCGAGGTCGCGGAGCGATTCGGATCGGTCGCCTCGACGGCGACGATGATAGTATGAGCAAGCAACCACGCAAACAGCGGAACGACGACGCTTCGGCGCCGCTGCACGAGCGCCACGAGAAGGTCCGTGCGACGCTCGCGGACGACCTCCGCGAGGAGTACGGCCAGCGCAACGTGCGCGTCAACGAGGGCGACACGGTCGAGGTGCTGCGCGGCGACTTCGCCGGCGAGACCGGCGAGGTCGTCGACGTGGACCTCTCCGAGACCGCGGTGCGCGTCGAGGACGTGACGGTCGAGGCGGCGGACGGCGAGGAGGTTCCCCGTCCGGTCGACGCCTCGAACCTGCGGGTCACGGACCTGACACTCGAGGACGACCTGCGCCAGGAGCGTCTCGAATCGGAGGAGGACAGCGCATGACGAAACATCAGAAGCGACTCTCGGTGCCGAACAGCTGGCCGATCGAGCGCAAGACCGAGACGTTCACCGTCAAGGCCGACGCCGGCCCCCACGGCGAGGCGGGGGTTCCCCTGCTCATCGTCCTGCGGGACGTGCTCGGCTACGCGGACACCCGCAAGGAGGCGCGCTACGCCCTCGACCAGGACAGCGTCCTGATCAACGGCAAGGCCGTCTCCGACGAGGAGCGTCCGGTCGGGATGTTCGACATCCTGGCGTTCGTCGAGCGCGACGAGTACTACCGCGTGTTCCCCGGCGACGGCGGTCGGCTCGCGCTGACCCCGATCGACGAGGACGCGGCGGACTCGACGCTCGGCAAGATCGTGAACAAGCAACACGTCCCCGGCGGCGACGTGCAGCTGACGCTGCACGACGGACAGACGCTGACCGTCGACGAGGGCGCCCCCTACGACGGCGGCGACTCCGTGGTCGTCTCGAACGACGACGGCGAGATCGTCGCTCACTTCGAGTACGAGGAGGGCGCGCTGGTGACGGCCGTCGACGGCGCCCACGCGGGCGAGGTCGGCACGGTCGAGACCATCCAGGTCACGCCCGGCAGCGCCTCCAACAACGTCATCGTCTCCCAGGACGGCGCCGACGGCTTCGAGACGGTCGAGGAGTACGTCGTCGTCATCGACGAGAACTTCACCGACGACGAGGGCGAGGGCCCCGAGGACGTGACCGAGGAGGCCGCGGCCGACGTCGAGGAAGGAGGTGACGACGAATGAGCTCGGAGAGCGCCGATTCAGGGTTCCACGAGATGCGCGAACCGCGCGTCGAGAAGGTCGTCGTCCACATGGGCGTCGGCGAGGGCGGTCGCGAACTCGCGGACGCCGAGGAGATCCTGGAGAACGTGGCCGGGCAACAGCCCGTCCGCACCCAGGCCCAGGCGACCGTCGGCGAGTTCGGCGTCCGCCAGGGCGACCCGATCGGGGCGAAGGTCACGCTGCGCGACGAGGACGCGGAGGAGTTCCTCGAGACCGCGCTCGGCCTGACCGACCTCTCGGAGTCGCAGTTCGACGACACCGGCAACTTCAGTTTCGGCGTCGAGGAACACACCGACTTCCCGAGCCAGGAGTACGACCCGAACACCGGCATCTACGGGCTGGACGTGACGGTCAACCTGGTTCGGCCGGGCTACCGCGTATCGAAGCGAGACAAGGCGTCCCGACAGATCCCGTCGAGCCACCGGCTGGACGTGGCGGACGCGGTCGCGTTCGTCGAAGGGGCGTTCGACGTGGAGGTGAGCGAATGAGCGAGAGCGAGACAGACGAGCCCGAAACCGGCGAGCAGGTAGCAAAGCGGACCGGCCAGCTGGAGTCCTGTCAGCGCTGCGGGCGCGAGCAGGGACTGGTCGGCAAGTACGACATCTGGCTGTGCCGCCAGTGCTTCCGAGAGAT
This sequence comes from Halosimplex pelagicum, assembly GCF_013415905.1. Taxonomy (GTDB): domain Archaea; phylum Halobacteriota; class Halobacteria; order Halobacteriales; family Haloarculaceae; genus Halosimplex; species Halosimplex pelagicum. The sequence continues at coordinate 3,341,219 of NZ_CP058909.1, forward strand.
CTCGCGAAGCATGGGATTCAGGAAGTACTCATGACAGGAAACGACCCACTCGCCAACGCGCTCTCGGGCATCGACAACGCCGAGAGCGTCGGGCATCTCGACCACGAGGTATCACCCGCCTCGAACGAGATCGGCAGCGTGCTCGAGGTCTTCTACGACCGCGGGTACATCGACGGCTTCGAGTTCGTCGACGACGGCAAAGCCGGTCAGTTCGAGGTCGAACTGAAAGGAGCGATCAACGAATGTGGCCCGGTCCTGCCCCGCTACTCCGCGGGCGCCGACGAGTTCGAGAAGTGGGAGAAGCGGTTCCTCCCCGCCCGTGACTACGGGACGCTCGTCGTCACGACCAGCCACGGGATCATGAGCCACTACGAGGCCCGCGAGGAGGGCATCGGTGGCCAGGTCATCGCGTACGTATACTGACAATGCCACGCACAGAACTACAGATTCCAGACGAGGCGAGCGCCGAGATGGACCATCTCGAACTCACAGTCGAGGGTCCCAACGGCAGCGTGACCCGACGGCTCTGGTACCCCGACGTCTCCGTGACGGTCGAGGACGGCTCGGTCGTCATCGAGAGCGACGAGGACGACGCGAAGACGATGTCCACGCTGGGGACCTTCGAGAGCCACGTTCGGAACATGTTCCACGGCGTCACCGAGGGCTGGGAGTACGAGATGGAAGTCTTCTACTCTCACTTCCCGATGCAGGTCGACGTCGAGGGCGAGGAAGTCGTCATCGAGAACTTCCTCGGCGAGCGCGCGCCGCGCCGCACCGAGATCCACGGGGAGACGGACGTGTCGGTCTCCGAGGAACAGATCACGCTGTCCGGTCCCGACGTGGAAGCCGTCGGCCAGACGGCCGCGGACATCGAACAGCTGACCCGCGTCACGGACAAGGACGTCCGCATCTTCCAGGACGGGGTCTACATCACACAGAAGCCGACCCGAGGTGACGCCTGATGGCAGACGACAACCCCGAACAGGAACCCCAGACGGACGCCAACGCCGACGAGGAGGCGCTCCCGCAGGACACGGTGGAAGACGACGAACTCGGCGAGTCGGAGCCGGCCGAGAGCGAGGACGACCTCGCCGCGGAGGCCGAGGCCGACGACGAGTTCGAGGAGCTGGAGGACATCAGCGGCGTCGGGCCCTCCCGAGCGTCGGACCTCGAAGACGCCGGCTACGACACCGTCGACGACGTACGCGGCGCCAGTCAGGAGGAGCTCGCCGACGTGGTGGGCAACGCCCTGGCGGCCCGCATCAAGGCCGACGTGGGCGGTCTCGAAGTCGCCGAGGAGACCGAGGCGGAGGTCGAAGAGGAGGAGACCGAGGCCGCCGAGGAGTCCGAGGAGCCGGCCGAAGACGTCGAGACCGAGATGCGTCCGCGCATCGAGGTCGACTTCGAGCCGGACCTCGACGAGAACACCGAGCGGCTGCTCAACGAGCGGCGGACGAAGAGCATGCCGCAGTTCAACCGGCAGGACCACCACAAGAAAAAGCGCGTCTCGACCTCGTGGCGCAAGCCCCGGGGGACGCTCTCGAAGCAGCGGATCGGCATCAAGGGCAAGGGCGACACCGTTCAGGCGGGCTTCCGCACGCCGACGGCGGTGCGCGGCCTGCACCCCTCTGGCTTCGAGGAGGTTCGCGTCCACAACGTCGACGATCTGGCGGACGTGGACGGCGACACCGAGGCCGTCCGCATCGCCTCGAAGGTCGGCGGTCGCAAGCGCGAGCGCATCGAGGACGAGGCCGAGGACCGGCAGATCAAGGTCCTCAACCCCACCTACGAGGAGGTCGAAGTCGATGACTGACCTGAGCGCACAGAAGCGAATGGCGTCGGACGTGCTCGACGTCGGCGAGAACAAGATCTGGCTCGACCCCGAACGCCAGGGCGAACTCGCGGACGCGATCACCCGAGAGGACATCCGCGAACTCGTCGACGAGGGCGCCATCCGCGCGGAGTCGCCGAAGGGCAACTCGCGCGGTCGCGCCCGCGAGCGCCAGGAGAAACGCGCCTACGGTCACCAGAAGGGACAGGGGTCCCGGAAGGGGACCGCGGGCGGCCGCGAGAACGAGAAAGAGAAGTGGCAGTCGCAGATCCGCGCACAGCGCGAGAAGCTCCGCGAGCTGCGCGACTCGGACGAGATCTCCAAGTCTCGCTACCGCGAACTCTACGACCGCGCGAGCGGCGGGGAGTTCGACAGCGTCGCGGACATCGAACGAACACTGGAGGACAACTAATGGCGACAGGACCACGCTACACGGTGCCGATGCGGCGTCGCCGCGAGGCCCGGACCGATTACCATCAGAGGTTGCGCCTGCTGAAATCCGGCAAACCGCGCCTGGTCGCTCGAAAGAGCAACCGGCACGTCACGGCGCAGCTGATCACCACCGGGACCGAGGGCGACGAGACGGTCGCGAGCGCGCACTCGAGCGACCTCGAGGAGTTCGGCTGGGAGGCGCCGACGGGCAACATGCCCGCCGCCTACTTGACCGGCGTCCTCGCGGGGCTGCGCGCGGTCGAAGCCGGCCTCGACGAGGCCGTCCTCGACATCGGCCTCAACTCCCCGACACCGGGTAGCAAAGTATTCGCAGTACAGGAAGGCGCAATCGACGCCGGACTCGACGTTCCCCACAACGACAGCGTGCTCGCCGACTGGTCGCGCACGCGCGGCGAGCACATCGCCGAGTACGCCGAGCAGCTCGACGACGGGCTGTACGGCGGGGACTTCGACGCAACAGACCTACCGGAGCACTTCGACGACATGCGAGAACAACTGCTGGAGGCGGATGAACTATGAGTAGCGGCTGGGAGCCGCGGACACGGCTCGGCAACGCGGTCGCCGAGGGCGAGATCGACTCGATGCAGGACGCCCTCAACTCCGGCCTGCCGCTCAAGGAACCGGAGATCGTCGACCAGCTCGTCCCCGGACTGGAGGACGAGGTGCTGGACATCAACATGGTCCAGCGGATGACCGACTCCGGTCGCCGCGTGAAGTTCCGCTGCGTGGTCGTCGTGGGCAACCGCGACGGTCTCGTCGGTTACGCGGAAGGACGCGACGACCAGGTCGGCGGTGCGATCCAGAAGGCAATCGAGGTCGCGAAACTCAACCTCATCGACGTGTCCCGCGGCTGCGGGTCCTGGGAGTGTGGCTGTGGGCGCGCCCACACCGTCGCGCTCCGGACGACCGGCAAGGCCGGGAGCGTCGAGGTCGAACTGCAGCCCGCGCCGCGCGGGCTCGGGCTCGCGGGCGGGGAGACGGTCCGCCACGTGCTCGAACTCGCGGGCATCGAGGACATCTGGACGCGCTCGTCGGGCAACACGCGCACGACGGTGAACTTCGCGAAAGCGACGTTCAACGCGCTCCAGAACACCGCCGAGGCCCGCGTCCCCCAGGAGACCTGGGAGAAGCGCGAGGTGATCGAGTGATGCAAGCGCTCGTTCAGCTCCGCGGCGAGGTCAACATGAACACGGACATCCAGGACACGCTGGAGATGCTCAACGTCCACAACGTGAACCACGCCGCCCTGGTCCCGGAGACGGAGGCCTACCGCGGGATGGTCACGAAGGTCAACGACTACGTGGCCTACGGCGAGCCCAGCGTCGAGACGGTCGCGCTGCTCGTCGAGCGGCGCGGCGAACCCCTCGAAGGCGAGGCCGACATCGACGACTCGTGGGTCGTCGCCAACACCGACTACATGAGCGTCGAGGAACTGGCCGAGGCGCTGGTCGACGAGGAGACGACGCTGCGCGAGCAGGGGCTGGCGCCGACGCTGCGCCTGCACCCGCCCCGCGGCGGCCACGACGGCATCAAACATCCGACCAAGGAGGGCGGCGAGCTCGGCAAGCACGACACCGAGTCCATCGACGACCTCCTGGAGGCGATGCGATGACATCCAAGAAGAAACGACAGCGCGGCTCCCGCACGCACGGCGGCGGCTCCCACAAGAACCGCCGCGGCGCCGGCCACCGCGGCGGCCGGGGCAACGCGGGCAGCCGCAAACACGAGATGCACAACCACGGCCCGTGGGACAAACACGGGTTCGAACGACCCGACGACGTCCAGGACGACGTCGCGGAGGTCGACGTCCGCGAACTCGACGAGGACGCCGCGCTGCTGGCGGCCGAGGGCGTCGCCGACGAGGAGGGCGACGGCTACGCCATCGACGCGCGTGACGTCGCCGAAGACGGTCACGAGGTCGACGTGGTGAAGGTGCTCGGCGCCGGTCAGGTGCGCAACGAGCTGCACCTGGTCGCCGACGCGTTCTCCGACGGAGCCGAGGAGAAAGTCGAGGACGCCGGCGGTTCGGTCGAACTGACCGAGGCCGGTCAGGCCCGCGCCGAGGAAACCGACAAGGATACACCTGACGAAGAAGACGACTCATAAACATGGGCTGGAAGGACACCGCCGAACCGGTACTCACCCGCATGCCCACCGTCCAGCGACCGGAGGGGCACGTCCCCTTCAAGCGCAAGCTCGGCTGGACGGCCGGCGTGCTGGTGCTGTACTTCTTCCTGACGAACGTCTTCCTGTTCGGCCTCGGGAGCGGCCAGGGCCAGGACGCCTTCGGCCAGTTCCGTTCGATCCTCGCCGGCGGACAGGGCACGATCATGCAGCTGGGCATCGGGCCCATCGTCACGGCGAGCATCGTGTTGCAGCTGCTCGGCGGTGCCGACCTGCTCGGTCTCGACACGCAGAACAACCCCCGGGACCAGGTGCTGTACCAGGGGCTCCAGAAGTTCCTGGTGCTCGTGATGATCTGCCTGACCGGGCTGCCGATGGTGTTCGCCGGGAGCTTCCTGCCGGCCAGCGACGCGCTGGCGCAGTCGTTCCCCGGCGGCGTCTTCGGCGTGAAGTGGCTGATGTTCGCCCAGATCTTCGTCGGCGGTGTCCTCATCCTCTACATGGACGAGGTCATCTCCAAGTGGGGCGTCGGCTCCGGGATCGGTCTGTTCATCATCGCCGGCGTGAGCCAGCGACTGATCGGCGGGCTCGTCTCGACGAGCTTCATCGGCAACGAGGGGAACATCGGGCTCATCCCCACGTGGATCGGTATCGTCACCGGTAGCGTCGACGTGGGCCCGATCCTCGGGAGCGGACTGCAGACGCTCATCTTCGGTCAGGGTGACATCCTCGCGATGATCACGACGGTCATGATCTTCGTGGTCGTCGTCTACGCCGAGAGCGTCCGCGTGGAGATCCCGCTCTCGAACACGCGCGTCAAAGGCGCCCGCGGTCGCTTCCCCGTGAAGCTCATCTACGCGAGCGTCCTGCCGATGATCCTCGTCCGCGCGCTGCAGGCCAACCTCCAGTTCCTGGGCCGTATCCTCTACGCCCAGCTGGGGAGTCTGCCCGCGTGGCTCGGCACCTACCAGGAGTCGGCGGGCGGTGTCGCCAACCCGGTCGGCGGCCTGTTCTACTACATGGCCCCGGTCCGGAACCCCGAACAGTGGATGTGGTGGCTCGGCCAGACGAACGCCGAACCGTGGCAGATCATGCTGCGGGTCGGCGTCGACCTGACGTTCATGGTCATCGGTGGCGCCATCTTCGCCATCTTCTGGGTGGAGACCACCGACATGGGTCCGGAGGCGACCGCCCAGCAGATCCACAACTCCGGGATGGAGATCCCCGGCTTCCGCCGCAACACCAGCGTCATCGAGAAGGTGCTGGAGCGGTACATCCCGCAGGTGACCGTCATCGGCGGCGCGCTGGTCGGCCTACTGGCCGTCCTCGCCAACATGATGGGGACCATCGGCGACGTCTCCGGGACCGGGCTGCTGCTGACGGTCTCGATCACCTACAAGATCTACGAGGAGATCGCCGAAGAGCAGCTCATGGAGATGCACCCCATGATGCGCCAGATGTTCGGGTAGAACCGCCGAAGATCCGACCGCGTTCGACCCCATTTTTTCGACGCCCGATACCGGACAGCGGCGGTGCCGGGCGACGGCGGAACGGGAGAGCGCGACGGGGGCGTGCGGTCCCGCCCGTGTGGGCCCTCGCGGCCCCCGATATCGTCCCAGCTTATTAGTGGATCCCACGCAACGAGGGGAAACATGGCACGTGATATCGACAGACGGGATTTCCTGACGCTAGCCGGGAGCGCAGCGGGGGCGGCCGCGGTGGCGGGCTGTTCGGGCGGGGATGGGACGCCGACTGAGGGTGACAGCGGCGACGGCGGCGACGGTGACGGAGGCGACGACAGCGACGGCGGCGACGCGGGAACCGATACCGGGACGCCGCTGCCGGAGCCGGAGACGCGGGTGGGCTACCTCGAACGGGCCAACCGCGTCCTCAACGAGGAGGCGCCGTGGATCTACCTGAACCGGCAGTACTCGGTGTACGGCAAGTCCGCGGACGTGAACTGGGAGGCGCGTCGGGACGAGCGTATCGACGGCTACGCGATCGAGCCGACGGGCGACCAGAGCTCGGTGCAGATCACCCAGTCGGCGATGGACTCGGGGCTGGACCCCCACGACCACCGCGAGACGCCGACGGACAACATCGTCCTGCAGGCCTACGAGGGACTGCTCTCGCGGGACCGGGAGGGGAAGGTCGTCCAGGAGCTGGCGACGGGCTACGAGCGGCTCGAACCGGGTCGGGTGCGGTTCGAACTCCGGTCGGGCGTCTCGTTCCACAGCGGCGACTCGCTGACGAAGGAGGACGTGGCCTTCTCGATCAACCGGATCGTCGACCCGGATGTCGGCGGGCTGGACAGCTCCCAATCCGACCAGCTCGCGGGCGTGACCGGCGCCGAGCCCGCCAGCGGGGACAGCGCCGTCGTCGTCGAGTCCGACGGGATCAACCCCGTCGTGTTCGCGCTGTTCGCGACCTACTGCGACGTGATGAACAAGTCGTGGGTCGAGGACAACGACACGGCGTACATCAACAGCAACATGAACGGGACGGGGCCGTTCCAGCTGGCCAACTACGAGCAGGACGTGTCGGTCACCTTCGAGAGCTACGGGGACTACTGGAAGGACGAAGCGCCGGCCGACGAGCTGGTTATCACGTCGGCGAGCGAGGCGAGCACGCGCGTCAATCAGCTGCTGGGCGGCGAGACGGACGTGATCGTCAACGTCCCGCCCCAGAACATCAGCCAGGTCCAGGAGGCGGACAACGCCGACATCAGCGCCGTGGCGAGCACGCGGATCATCTACAACGCGATGATCTACGACCGCGAGCCGTTCGACTCCGTGCAGTTCCGGCGGGCGATGAACCACGCGGTCGACATGGAGAGCATCGTCGAGAGCGTCCTCTCCGGGTTCGCGGACGTGACCTCCCAGCCGACGCTGGAGGGCTTTACCGGGTACAACTCGGAGCTGGACCCGTACCCGTACGACCCCGAACGGGCCCAGGAGCTCGTCGAGGAGAGCGGCTACGCCGGCGCCGAGATCGAGCTGCACACGCCGAACGGGCGGTACCTGAAGGACCTGGAGATCGCCCAGGCGGTCGTCGGCTACATCGACGACCTGGACAACGTCTCGGCGTCGGTCAACCAGCGGGACTTCGGGAACCTGACCGACACCCTGCTGGACGGCGACATCACGACGGGGCCGGCCTTTTACCTCATCGGGTGGGGCAACGCCACCTTCGACGCGAGCCAGACGATCATCCCGCTGTTGACCTCCGACGGGGCGCTCACGTCCTACAAGAACGAGCAGGTCGACGAACTGATCAACCAGGCCCAGAGCATGGGCGGTGGGGAGACCGGGACCGACAGCTGAATGTCGCCGACGTGGACGCCCGCGGAGGGCCGGAGGCGATAGCGTGGCGTCGATGGGTCGCTTCCTGGGCAAGCGCGCGCTGCAGGGGCTCGTCGTCGTCTGGGGCGTCGTGACCGTCGTGTTCGCGCTGCGGTACGTGACGCCGGGCAGCCCGGTCGATTTCATCGCGCCGCTGGACGCCAGTCAGGCCACCCGCCAGCGCATCGCGGCGAGTCTGGGGCTGGACCGGCCGCTGTACGTCCAGTATCTCGACTACGTCGCGAACCTCCTCACCGGGGACATGGGCTACTCCTACCGGTCGCGGACCCCCGTCCGGCCGCGCGTGCTCGCGAAGGTCCCGGCGACGCTGGAGCTGGCGCTGGCCGCGACCGCCGTGGCGGTGGCGCTGTCGATCCCGCTGGGCGTGGTCAGTGCGACCCACCGGCACAGCCCGGCCGACTACGGCGCGACGCTGTTCTCGCTGCTCGGCATCTCCACGCCGAACTTCTGGCTGGGCGTGATGCTCGTCATCGTCCTCGCCGTGCAGTTCGAGCTGTTCCCGACGAGCACGCGTCCGGTCGGACTGCTCGACGCGCTCGGGAACCTCGTCGTGGTCGCCGGGCCCCAACAGGGGTACGCCGCGCCGCTGAACGTCTCGGGGTTCCTGGCGGACCTGCGGTCGTGGCTGCTGTACATCACGCTGCCGGCGATCACCCTGGGGACGTACTTCACGGCGCTGATCACGCGGCTGACGCGGTCGGGGATGCTCGACCAGCTGGGCCAGGGGTACGTCCGCGCGGCGCGGGCGAAGGGACTCCCCGAGACGCTGGTGCGCTATCGCCACGCGCTGCGGAACACGCTCATCCCCGTGATCACGGTCGTGGGCCTTCAGCTCGGGACGCTCGTCGGCGGCGCGGTGATCACCGAGGCGGTCTTCGACTGGCCGGGGCTGGGGACGCTCGTCATCGACGCCATCGGCAACCGTGACTGGCCGCTCATCCAGGGGTGTCTGGTCGTCATCGGTATCGGCTTCGTATTCGTGAACATCGTCGTCGACGCGCTGTACGCGACGCTCGACCCGCAGGTGATGGACTGATGGGACGGCTCGACACGCTTCTCCGGTATCTGAACCCGTGGCGGCTGGCGCGGGCGCTGCGCTCGTCGGTGTCGCCGCGGACGAAGCGCAACCTCCGCCGGGAGTTCGACCGAAGCCTGTTGGCGAAGCTCGGGGTCGTGCTGCTGGTCGTGGTCGTCGGGGCGGCGGTGTTCGCGCCGCTGGTCGCGCCCTGGAACCCGACGAACCAGAACCTCGACAACGAGCAACAGCCGCCGCTGGGCTTCAGCCGCGCCGAGACCCAGACCGGCCAGGAGATGGTCAACGGGTCCCTGCAGCTCACCAACGAGACGGTCGTCGTCGACGCGACGACCGCCCGTCCGCTGGGGACCGACGGCCTCGGTCGGGACATGCTCTCGCGGGTGATATACGGGGCGCGCACGTCGCTGCTGGTCGGGCTGCTCGGGACGACGCTGGCGATGCTGCTCGGCGTGCCGACCGGGCTGGTCTCGGGGTACTACAGCGGTCGGGTCGACGACCTGCTGATGCGGATCGCGGACGTGAGTCTCGCGTTCCCGTCGCTCGTGCTGGCGATCGCGCTGGTGGGGCTGTGGGGCGAGGCGAGCGTCGCGGTCCCGGACCCGCTCGTGGTGAGCGGGATCGCACCGGCGATACGCGGGGCGATATCGCTGCCCGGCGGGCTCACCTACCCGGCGGGGATGCCCGAGACGTTCACGCTCCCGGGGACGGTCATCGTCGTGGTCGGGCTGGTCAACTGGGTGTGGTTCGCCCGCGTCGCCCGCGGCGAGGCCCTGGCCGTCCGCGAGGAGGAGTACGTCACCGCCGCCGAGTCGCTGGGCGCCTCCGACCGGTTCGTCATCCGCAAGCACGTCCTGCCCAACAGCCTCACGCCGATCCTCGTGCTGGCGACGATCCAGGTGGCGGCGATCATCCTGCTGGAGAGCGCCCTCTCCTTCCTGGGCTTCTCGGGGACGACGCTGTCGTGGGGCTTCGACATCGCCCAGGGCCGGGAGTACCAGACGACCGCGTGGTGGATCGCCGCGATGCCGGGGCTGGCGATCGTCCTGACGGTCATCGGCATCAACCTCGTCGGCGACTGGTTCCGCGACGCCCTCGACCCCGGCATCGAGGGCGAAGGGGGTGGCGTCTGATGGTCGACGCGGATACTGACGCCGATGTCGGCGCCGACGCCCGTGACCTCCTGCAGGTCCGCGACCTGTCGACCCGATTCTTCACGGAGCGGGGGCAGGTCAACGCCGTCGAATCGGTCGACTTCGACGTGCGCGAGGGGGAGATCCTGGGGATCGTCGGCGAGTCGGGGTCGGGCAAGTCGGTGACGGCGCTCTCGCTGGTCGACCTCGTCGAGTCGCCGGGCCGGGTGACCGAGGGGGAGATCCGCTATCGCGACCCCGAGCTGGCCGAGGAGTTCCCCGACGCGGCCGACGGCGAGATGGTCGACCTCCGGGAGCTGCCCGAGCGCGTGCGGCGGGCGCTGCGCGGTCCGTCGTTCAGCATGATCTTCCAGGACCCCATGAGCAGTTTCAACCCGTCGCTGACGGTCGGCGAGCAAATCGCCGAGGCCGTCGAGGTCCAGCGCCGCGCGAACGCCCGACCGCGTTCGACCCGCTCGCGTACGCAGGGCTACGGGCTGGGGTCGTACCTGCTGGACGGGATCGTCCCGGGACGGGACTACACGGACCCGGAGAGCCGCGACCGGGCGGTCGAACTGCTCGACCAGGTGGGGATCCCGGACCCGGCCGAGCGGGCCGAGGAGTACCCCCACGAGTTCTCCGGCGGGATGCTCCAGCGGGCGATGATCGCCCAGGCGCTGGCCGGCGAGCCCGACCTGCTGATCGCCGACGAGCCGACGACGGCGCTGGACGTGACCATCCAGGCGCAGATCCTCGAACTCCTCCGGGAGATCCAGGCCGAGCGGGACATGAGCGTCCTGCTCATCACCCACGACCTGGGCGTCATCGCGCGGATGAGCGACCGGGTCTGCGTGATGTACGCCGGCGAGGTCGTCGAGCGCGGCACGCTCGCGGACATCTTCGAGGAGTCGGTCCATCCCTACACGCGGGGACTGCTCGGGTCGATCCCGGACCTGGCGGAGCCGGCCCGGCGGCTGCAGCCCATCGAGGGGTCGGTCCCGAGCCTCCGGGACGCCGAGATGGACGACCGCTGTTTCTTCGCCGACCGCTGTCCGAAGGCGATGGAGGACTGCCTGGAGAAGCCGCCGGAGTTCGACGCCGGCGGCGAGCACGGCGCCAAGTGCGTCCTCGCCGAGCGCGAGTACAGCGAAGCGGTCGCGCTCCCAGAGGGGTTCTTCGACGACGGGGGCGGCGAAGCGAAGCGGACCGGTGCCGACGGGGGTGAGCGCCGTGAGTGAGGACGGCCCGCTGCTGGCGGTCGAGGGGCTGAAGAAGCACTACGCCGACGACGACTCGCTGCTGGACCGGCTGTTCGGCGCCGAGAGCCGGAGCGTCAGGGCGGTCGACGGCGTGAGCTTCGACATCGCCGAGGGGGAGACGCTGGGGCTGGTCGGCGAGTCGGGCTGTGGCAAGTCGACGACCGGCGAGACGCTGCTCGCGCTGCAGGAACCGACCGCCGGCGACGTGCGCTTCGACGGCGAGTCGGTGTTCGACCGCGACGACACGACGGAGTTCCGACGGCGCGCGGGCGTGGTGTTCCAGGACCCGTTCTCCAGCCTCGACCCGCGCCAGACCGCCGGTGCCATCGTCACCGAGCCGCTCGAGATCCACGGGCTGCCCGAGACGGACCCCGAGGTCGCCACCGAGGCCGACGTGACCGTCGAGGGGGTAGACTACGGTCGAGTCGAGGTCCGCGTGGCCGACGATATCGACCTCGTCGTCGATCCGGTCGACGGCGTCGCGACCGTCCACGTGACCGTCCGGCGGCGCGGTGGGACCGTCTCGGCGTCCGCCGACGAGGACGTGACCGCGACGGTCGTCGAGGGCGGGCCGTCGGACGACGCGAGCGATGGGGCCGGCAGCGAGTCGATCGTCGTCGAGGTGCGCGTCGACCGGTCGCTCGGCGAGATCCGCCGCGACCGGGCGAAGGAGCTGCTGGAGCGGGTCGGGCTCTCGGCCGACCAGGTCGACCGCTACCCCCACGAGTTCTCCGGCGGCCAGCGCCAGCGGATCGGTATCGCGCGGGCGCTGGCGCTCGAGCCGGACTTCCTCGTCCTCGACGAGCCGGTGAGCGCGCTGGACGTGAGCGTCCAGGCGCAGATCCTCAACCTGCTCGACGACCTGCAGGACGAGCTGGGGCTGACCTACCTGTTCATCGCCCACGACCTCTCGGTCGTCCGCCACATCTCCGACCGCGTCGCCGTGATGTACCTCGGCGAGATCGTCGAGCGCGGCCCGGTCGACGCCATCTTCGAGGACCCACAGCACCCCTACACGCGGGCGCTGCTGGAGAGCGTCCCCCGGGCCGACACCAGCGAACAGGGCCGCCGCGTCGACCCCCTGAAGGGTGACGTGCCCTCGCCGCGGGACCCGCCGGCCGGCTGCCGGTTCCACACCCGCTGCCCGCACGCCCGGGAGGCTTGCCGCGCGGAGGCGCCCGAGGACTACGACGGGGACGCGCCGGGCCAGCGAGCGGCGTGTTTCCGGCTGGTCGACGACCATCCCTACTGGGACTCCGAACCGATCGATATCGCCGCGGAGCGGTCCGGGGGCGAAACCGTCGGTGACGAAGCGGCCAGTGACGACTGATATCCGGCGGGGCTGTGAGTCGCGATTCGTCTCGTCCGAACCCTTATTCCGTGTTGGCCGGTAGTAGTAGCTACCATGAGTACCGCGGTCCGGATCGTGAAGACGGCGGACGTACTGCACGGGAAACCCCGCATCGAGGGGACGCGTGTAGGCGTTTTCCAGATCGGTGAGGCCGTTCGACGGCAGGACTGGTCGGAAGGGGACGCCGCCGAGCAGTTCGGACTGGACGTCGCTCAGGTCCGGGCAGCCGTCGAGTACTACGACGAGCATCCGGAGCTGATGGACACCCTGCGGAAACAGAAGCGGGCTCGTCGCCAGTCGATCCGGGCCGAAAGCCGCGCGAAATAGTCGAAACCGTCCCCGACGGCTGGGCGTAGTGGGCCAGTCGCGAGACGAACTGGGGGACACCGGACGGGACCGGTGGGAGGCGACACCTTTTCCGCGGGGCCGCCCGGAATCCCGTGCATGACCGACGAGGACGCCGCGGGCGGGCCGGCGTTCGCGGGGACGGGCGCGGCGAGCGCGGTCCGCGAGCACTGGGAGGACCTGATCGGCGACATGGACGCCACGGCGGCGGAGTTCGAGGAGGCCGGCTGGGAGACGCTCCGACTCCACCCCGGCGACGTGACCGCCGTCACCGGCGACCGCTGGGGGTTCGACGTGCTGGTCCCCGACGACGAGTTCGAGCGGCTGCGCGAGTGGGTCGAGGCCGGCGCGTTCGACGAACACGACGTGTACCGCGTCGAGAGCGGTATCCAGTTCGCGCTGGTCGTGCTCAAGGACGACGACGGCGAGCGGGCGGTCTGCTGTCCGCTCTACTACGACGACGCCGCGGTCGAAGGGCTGGGCGAACTGGCCGAGCGACGGGGCCGCGTCGAGACGCACGTCCGCAACCTCGCCGAGGAGTACGTCACGTTCACCCACGATGAACCGGACCTGTTCTTCCCGGACGACGGGGACTGAGCGGGGCCGCCGGCGATTCGACCGCCGCCGGATGCCGGGCGCTTAAGAGCCTGTCCGTCCACCGTCCGGTGAATGGCGAAGCCGGTACTGAAGTGGGCGGGGGGCAAGCGCCAGTTGCTCGACGAGCTGTACGCGCGCTTCCCGGCGTCGTTCGACCGCTACCACGAGCCGTTCTTCGGCGGCGGCGCGGTCTTCTTCGACCTCGAACCGGCCGAATCGACGGTCAACGACACCAATCCCAGACTCGTGAACTTCTACGAGCAGGTCCGGGACCGGCCCGAAGCGCTGATCGGCCGCCTGCGGGAGTTTCGCGACCCCGAGGCAGGGCCCGACCCCGAGATGCCGTTCGACGCCGAGACGCGACGCGGCAAGGCGGTCGAGCAGTACTACTACCAGCAGCGCGCGCGGTTCAACGAGCGCGCATACGGCGACGGGTGGCCCGCGGACGACGACGACCGCTTGGAAGAGGCCGCGCTCCTGCTGTATCTCAACCGGACGTGCTACAACGGCCTCTATCGCGAGAACGGCGACGGGGGGTTCAACGTCCCGATCGGTCGCTACGCCGACCCCGACTGGGTACAGGCCGACCGGGTCCGCGAGGCCGCGGCGGCGCTCGCCGGGACCGAACTCCGCAACGGCGACTTCTCGTACGTCCTCGACGCCGCGGAACCGGGCGACCTGGTCTACTTCGACCCGCCGTACGAGCCGATGAGTCCGACGGCAGACTTCGCCGAGTACAGCGCCGCGGGCTTCGACCGGGCGGACCAGGAGCGCCTGCTGGAGGTCGCGGTCGAGTTGGACGAGCGCGGCGTCCGGGTGGTCCTCTCGAACAGCGGCGTCACGTACGACCGCTACGACGAGGCGGGTTTCTTCGTCGAGCGGGAGGGCGCCACGCGGGCGATAAACAGCGACGCGAGTTCGCGGGGCGAGGTCGACGAGATCGTGGCGACGAACGTCCCCGAGGGCGAGCGGCGCGGGCCGGACCAGCGGGCGCTCGACGACTACTGACTGCCGAACAGTCGCTGGCGGAGCGACCGTTCGGTGCGCTTCTCGGCGAGGACGACCGAACAGTCCACGTCGTCGACGACGTCCATGACGACCGATCCGCCGACGAGGCGCTGGAGTAGCCCTTGTTCGCTGGCGCCGAGTATCACGAGCGTCGCGTCCCGTGCGGCGGACTCGATCGCGGTCTCGACGTCGCCGGTCTCGACGCGCATGTTCGCGTCACCGAGGTCGTGGTCACCGGCCCAGTCGGCGAGGAAGTCCGCGCCCGCGGCGCTCTCGCCCTCGTCGGCGACGTACAGCAGCGTCACCTCCGAGCCGAACTCCCGGCGGAGGACCGTGGCGATCTCGGCGGAGAGGTCGGAGTCTGGGCCGCCGGCGGTCGGGACGAGCACCCGCTGGGTGTCGAGCCCGCGGTCCCGCAGGACGAGGAAGTCCGCGGGGAGGTCTCCGGCCATCTCGTCGAAGGCCGACTCGGCGCGGCCGGGCGAGCCGTGAGCGTCCGGCCCCCAGCCCATGACGACCTGGTCGGCGTCGTGGGTGCGGGCGGCGTCGAAGATCTGGTCGAACCCGCGGTGGGAGAGGATGGTGTGGGTCTCGACGGGGACGCCGAACGTCTCGGCGTTCTCGCGGGCGCGGTCGAGCAGCGCGTCGGAGGTGGCGTCGATGTCGTCGGCGCGCTCGCGGGCGCTTGCCAGGGAGGTCTGGTCGGGGACCGTGACGATGTGCGTGGCGACGACCGTGCCGCCCTTGGCCTTGGCCAGCGCGCTGGCGAGCGTGATGAGGTCCTCCTCGTGTTCGGGGTTGGCCAGCGGGACCATCACGCGGTAGTCGCCGCCGTCGGGGGCGACGCCGGCGGCCGCGGAGACGGCGGGTTCGGGCATCTCGTCGGAGCGTTCGAGGATGTACTGCGAGAGGATCCCCTGTTTCTCGGTCCGGGTCCGGGCGTAGAAGACGTACCAGAGGGCCGCGCCGACCACGAGCACGGCGCTGACGACCTTCGCGGGACCGATGATGAAATACAGGAGCGCGAACGACGAGAGCATCCCGAGGATCGGGACGACGGGGTACAGCGGGACGGTGTAGTCGGGCTGGTACTCCTCGGGGTCGGCCGTCCGCATGACGATGAGCGCGATGTTCAGCAGGCCGTAGATGATCAGGTGCAGCGCCGAGCCGATCGAGGAGAGCAGCTCCAGGTCCGCCGAGACGATGAAGACGAGGATGAGCAGGCCCGTGATCCCGATGGCGCGGTACGGCGTCGCGAAGCGGTCGTGGATCTCGTTGAGCTTCGGCGTGACGATGTTGTCCCGGCCCATCGCGAAGTTGATCCGCGAGGAGGCGAGGATACTCGCGTTGGCCGAGGAGGCCGTCGCGAGCAGGCCGCCGAACAGCAGGGCGCCAGCCATGACCGTCCCCTGGATCTGGCGGCCGACCTCGACGACGGCGGTGTCGCCCTGGGCGGACACCTGGGCGACGAACCCCTTCGGAACCGCGGCGCTCATGACCAGCAGGACGAGCGCGTAGATGGTCGTCACGATGAGGACGCTCCCGATGACCGCCCGCGGGAGGTTCTTGCCGGGGTTCTTGATCTCCTCGGCGACGCTGGTGATCTGGACGAACCCGAGATACGAGACGAAGATCAGTCCCGTGGTCGCCATCATCGGGCCGTAGCCCGCGGGGTCGGGCAGGTTCGCCGGGTCGGCCCGGAGCGAGCCCGTGATGGTGAAGACGGTGAGGATCGCGACGAGGATGACGACGATGACGTTCTGGAGTTTGCCGGTCTCCTTGGCGCCGACGTAGTTGACCATCGTGAAGAACGCGGCGCCCGCGAGCGCGATGAGCTTGATCGCCGAGATCTGGAGCGGCCCGACGCCGTAGGTCCCCTCGATCCCGATGATCTGGGTCATGTAGTCGCCGAACCCGTACATGTAGAACGCCGAGGCGAAGGCGAGGCCGAGCCAGTTGGCCCAGCCGGCGATCGAGCCGAACAGGGGGCCGAGCGCGTGGTTGACGTAGAAGTACGCGCCGCCGGACTTGGGCATCGCCGTCCCGAGTTCGCTCGCCGACATCGCGGTGAACAGCGCAATGACCCCGCCGAGGACGAACGCGGCCACGGCGAGGCTGCCGGCCTCCTCGATGGCGATCCCCGGAAGGACGAAGATCCCGGCGCCGATCATCGTCCCGACGCCGATCGTCAGCGCCGCCAGCGGCCCCAGGTCCTTGGCCAGCTCCTCGTCACTCACTCTCGGACCCTCCCTCGTCCCCGTCCGCCCGCTCGGTGTCGGGCAGCACGACGACCGGTCGGTCGGCCTCGGTCACCAGCGACAGCGCCACGTCGCCGGTCAGCAGCTGGACCCACCGGCTCCCGCCGCGGGGAGTGATGACGATGGCCGACGCGTCGAAGTCGGCGGCGGCCGCGAAGACGGCGTCGGCCACGTCGGTGTCGTAGCGGATCTCCGTCTCGATGTCGATATCGTCGCCGAAGTGGGCTTCGAGGACCGCGAACGCCTCTTCGGCGGCCTCCTCGCGCTGTTCGACGCCGGCCTTGTCGGGGGCGCCGCCGGCCTTCTCGACGACGTGGAGGGCCAGCACCGAGCCGAACTCGTGGCCGTCGAGCGCGCGGGCGGTCGCCGCGGCGTCGTCGTCGCTGGCGACCGGGAGGACGACGCGGTCGAACAGGTCGCTCATCGGCGCCGCTCCGGCGGTCGCTGGCAGTTCGATTCCGCTCCGGCGGTCGAAGCGACGGCGCTACCGCGGGAGACGAACCGTTGCATGCTCGTTCTCTACGAGCGACCCAACTTAACCACTTTGTCCGAGCGGCGCCGGAGCGGGGCGGCCGTTCCGAGCGGTGCCGGATCGAGGTGGCCGTTCCGAACGGCGCCGGAGCGGGGCGGCTGTCCCGGAGATCGGCGGTCGAAGTCGTCGCGGCCGTCGCCGCCCCGTTCGTCATCGTTCCGAAACGTACATCTTCCACCGCCCGGACCGTGACAGTTGTCTCATGGCGGTCGTCACCGATCGGTACGTCGACTATCGTCTCAGCCTCTCGCTGGTCGGGACGGTCGTCAAGTACCTGGCGGCCGCGCCGCTGTTCCCCGTGCTCGTCGCCATCTACTACGGCGAGAGCGTGCTCCCGTTCGTCGCGACCAGCGCGGTCATGGTCGCGGTCGGGGTCGGACTCGAACAGCTCTCCGAGGAGAGCGACCTGGGCCACCGGGAGGCGTTCCTGCTCGTGAGCCTCTCGTGGCTCGTGATCCCGATCCTCGGGACCATCCCGTATCTCGTCGCCGGCAACGGCAGCGTCGGGGCGCACACCATCGACGGGGTCGTCAACGCCCTCTTCGAGTCGATGAGCGGGTTCACCACAACCGGATCGACGGTCATGCAGAGCATCTCCTTCGAGACCCACTCCCACGCGCTGCTGATGTGGCGCCAGCTCTCCCAGTGGCTCGGCGGGATGGGCATCCTCGTCCTGATGGTCGCGATCCTGCCGGAGCTGTCGGTCGGTGGCGCCCAGATCATGAACGAGGAGGCGCCGGGCATCTCCATCGAGAAGCTCACGCCGCGCATCCAGGAGACCGCCCGCGCGCTGTGGAAGATCTACGTCGGGTTCACCGTCCTGGCGGCGCTGGTGTACTTCGGCCTCGACGTCGTCGGCCTGGCCGACAACATGGGCGTCTACAACGCCGTCGCCCACGCGCTGACGACGATGCCGACCGGCGGGTTCTCGCCGGAGGGGCGCAGCGTCGAGGCGTTCTCGCCGGCCGTCCAGTGGGCGATAATCCCGTTCATGGTCGTCGCGGGGACCAACTTCGCGCTGTTCTGGTACGCGCTCGACGGTCGGATCGACCGGCTGACCGAGAACGCCGAGTTCCGGTCGTACCTCGGGCTGATGGCCGGCGTCACCGCCGTCATCGCGGCGCTCCTGTTCACCGGTCTGGGGGTCGCCTCGGCCGCGCCGAACATCGCCCCCATCCCGGGCAACCTGGAGAACTCGCTCCGGCAGGCGGCCTTCCAGGTCGCCGCCATCGTGACGACGACGGGGTACGCGAGCATGGACTTCAACCACTGGCACCCGGTCGCCCAGACGGTCCTCCTCTTTGCCTTCTTCCTCGGCGGGTCGGCCGGCTCCGCCGCGGGGTCGATCAAGATCGTCCGCTGGGTACTCGTCCGGAAGGCGATGGCGCGGTCGCTGTTCACCTCGATCCACCCGGACGCGGTCGAGCCGGTCCGCGTCGGCGACGAGGCCGTCGACGAGGGGACGCTCCGGGACGTGTTCGTCTTCATCATGATCTTCCTCTCGCTGTTCGTCGTCTCGACAGTCCTGCTGTACGTCGACAGCCTGTTCATCGAACGGATGGACCTGACCGGGCTGGAGGCGATGAGCGTCGCCATGGCGACGCTGGGCAACATCGGCCCGGGCTTCGGCGAGGTGGGTCCGATGAATAGCTTCGAACTGTTCTCCGCCCCGGCGAAGTTGTACATGGTCTTCCTGATGTGGATCGGTCGGCTGGAGATCCTCTCGGTGCTCGTCATCCTGACGCCGGCGTACTGGCGTAGCTGACGACCGGCGTCACCACTTAATGGCCTCCCGGGTCAACCTCGGGGCATGACGATCTACGAGACGGAGGTTCCCGGTGTCGGGCGGAAGTTCGAGATGGAGATAAACGGCGGGAAGCGGCTGGTGGTCGTGCTCCACCACGACGGCAAGCGCGACGTGTACCTGCGGCCCGACGAGGACGCCGACAGCGAGCAGCTGTTCACGCTGTCGGGCGACCAGTCCCGCAAGTTCGGGTCGATCCTGGAGGGGGCGTACTTCCAGCCGGTCGAACTCGACGAGGTGGCGGTGCCGCTCGGCGAGGCGATCATCGAGTGGCACGAGGTCGACGACGAGGCGGAATTGGCGGGCGTCTCCCTCGAAACGGCGTCGGTCAGACAGCGGACCGGCGCGTCGATCATCGCCATCCAGCGCGGCGAGGAGACGATCCCGAACCCGACGCCCGACACCGAGATACAGCCGGGCGACACGCTCGTCACGCTCGGGACTCGCGAGGAGCAGTCGGAGTTCGAAACCCTGATCGGGGACGAATGAGCGAGGCGCTGGTCGAGGTCGGGATCGCGCTGGCCGCGCTCGCGGCGGTCGGCTACGTCGCCCACCGAGTTTCGCTGTCGGTCATCCCCGCGTACATCGTCGCCGCCATCGTCGTCGGCCCGCACGAGCCCACGTCCGTCCTGGGCGTCTCGCTCACGCTGGTCCCCGAGACGGAGTTCATCGACGTACTCGCGGAACTGGGCGTCGTCCTCCTGCTCTTCTTCCTCGGGCTGGAGTTCAGCGTCGACAAGCTCCTCGCCGACCGCCGGCGAATACTGGCCGCGGGGACGGTCGACCTCGCGCTCAACTTCGGCGTCGGGATCGCGATCGGGCTGGCGTTCGGGCTGGGGGCAGTCCCGACGCTGTTCGTCGCGGGCGTCGTCTACATCTCCTCGTCGGCCATCGTGACGAAGTCGCTGATCGAGGAGGGGTGGATCGCCAACGCCGAGAGCGGGCCGATACTCGGGACGCTCGTCTACGAGGACCTGTTCATCGCCGTCTACCTAGCCGTCCTGGCCGCGCTCGTCGCGGGCAGCGGTGACGTGGCGGCCGTCGCGCGCGACGTTGGCGTGGCTTTCGCCTTCCTCGCGGTCCTCGCGGTCGGCGCCTGGGGCGGGACCGCCGTCCTCGACCGGGCGTTCGACCTCGACTCGGACGAGCTGTTCCTCATGGGCGTGCTCGCGACGACGACGCTCGTCGCCGGCGCGGCGCTGACGCTGGGACTGAGCGAGGCGGTGGCGGCCTTCTTCGTCGGCGCGGCGTTCAGTCAGACCGACCACGTCGACCGGATCGAACACCTGATCGCCCCCGTCAGAGACCTGTTCGCGGCGTTTTTCTTCTTCTCGATCGGGCTGACGATCGACGTGACCGTCGTCACCACCGTCGCGGGGCTGCTCGGCGCCGCGGTCGTCTGCTCGACGGTGACGAAGGTGGTCAGCGGCACCGTCTCCGGGCGGTTCTACGACCTCTCGCCGCTGCGGTCGCTGCGGACCGGTATCGGGCTGGTCCCCCGCGGGGAGTTCTCGCTGGTCATCGCGGCGCTCGCGGTGAGCGCCCCCGAGCCGGTGTCGACGGTGATCCCGCCGTTCGCCGTCGGGTACGTCCTCGTGATGAGCGTCGTCGGGACGGTCCTCATCCAGCACTCCGACCGGGTGACCGACGCGCTGGTCCCGTACGTCCCGGGATCCGGTTGAGGGGCCCGGCTCCGGAGCGGTCCCGCGGTCTCCGGGCGGTCGCGCCCGAGAGGGTCCCTCACGACCGGGGAAACCCTCGCACCCGAGGGCGACCCTCGCTCTCCAGGGAAACCCTCGCGACCGAGGGAAATCCACTTACGCGCGCCGCGAAAAGCCCGGAGCATGCACGCGGAGGGTAGCGGATGCGCGTAGTCATCGTCGGCGCGGGCGAGGTCGGCTCGACGATCGCCGAGAGCCTCGCCCAGTCCCACGACGTGGTCGTGATCGACATCGACACCGACCGCGTCGAGTCGCTCACCTACTCGCTGGACGTGCTCCCGATCGAGGGCGACGGGAGCGACATCGAGACGCTCGAAGAGGCGGGCGTCGCCGACGCGGACATGGTGATCGCCAGCACCGACGACGACGAGACGAACATCGTCACCTGCGGCGCGGCCAACGTCGTCAGCGACGCGTTCACCATCGCCCGCGTCAAGAGCCCCAAGTACCTCTACGCCTGGCAGCGCGCTCGCGGCGCCTTCGGCGTCGACTTCATGGTCTGTTCGGACCTGCTCACGGCGGAGGCCATCGTCGGCCTCGCCGGGCTGCCGACCGCACAGGACGTGGACACGTTCGCCGACGGGCTCGTCCAGATGACGGAGTTCGAGATCCCCGTCGAGAGCCCCGTCGCCGGGCAGACAGTCGCCGAAGCCGACCGATTCAATTCGCTGACGTTCGCCGCCATCATCCGCGACGACGAGGTGGTGATCCCCCGCGGGAGCACGAAGATCGAGGCGGGCGACGAGGTCGTCGCCATCGGCAGCCCCGAGAGCATCCGCGCGTTCAGCTCCGAGATCGCCCCCGAGGAGCAGGGGCCCGAAGACGTGGTCATCGTCGGCGGCGGCGAGATCGGCTACCAGACCGCCCGGCTGCTCGAAGAGCGCGGGTTCTCGCCGCGGCTGATCGAGCAGGACGAGGACCGCGCCCGCTGGCTGGCCGAGAAGCTCCCGAACACCACCGTGCTGAACAGCGACGCGACCGACCAGGAGCTGCTGGATCGGGAGAACGTGGGGAAAGCCGACGTGATCGTCGCCGCGCTGACGAACGACCAGCAGAACCTGCTCGCGACGCTGCTCGCCAAGCGGAAGGGGACCGACCGGGCGATCACCGTGGTGAACACGGGCGATTTCACGGAGCTGTTCGAGGCGGTCGGCGTCGACGTGGCCGTCAGCCCGCGGAAGGCGACCGCCGAGGAGATCACCCGGTTCACCCGTGCGCGCCGCGCGGAGAACGTCGCGATCATCGAGGGCGACAGGGCGGAAGTGCTCGAACTGGAGGTCGACGCCGAGAGCGTCCTCGTCGACCGCTCGATCCGCGACGTGGCGGCGGACATCCCGGAAGGGGTCGTCATCGGCGCGATCACGCGCGGCGACGAGCACATCACGCCCCGCGGTGACACGATCGTCCGGGAGGGCGACCACGTGGTCGTCTTCGTCGACACCGAGGTACTGGACGAAGTGACCGAGAAACTGTGACCGCGCGATGAGCTTCGTCGGGGAACTCAGAGTCGACTGGGCCACCAGTCTGAGCCTCGTCGGGACCGTCCTGAAGGCGCTGACGGCGCCGCTGGTCGGGACGGCGCTGGTCGCGCTGTGGTACCGCGAGCCGCTCGTCCCCTTCCTGGCCACCGCGGTCCTGACGCTGGCGGCCGGGCTCGCGCTCGAACGGCTCGACAGGGACGATCTGGGCCTCCGCGAGGGGTTCCTGATGGTCGCGCTGACGTGGCTGGCGATCGCCGTCGTCGGCGCCGTCCCGTTCCTGATCGCGGGCGATGGGAACCTCGCGACCCCCGTCAACGCGCTGTTCGAGTCGACCAGCGGCGTCACGACGACGGGCGCGACCGTCGTCGAGAACTTCGACGCCCACGGCCGGTCGGTCCACCTCTGGCGGTCGCTGCTGCAGTGGATGGGCGGGCTCGGCATCCTCGTGATCGCCGTCGCGGTCCTCTCGCAGCTGTCCATCGGTGGCGCCCAGCTCATGGAGACCGAATCGCAGACCCAGGACGTGAACAAGCTCACGCCGTCGATCGAGGAGACCGCTCGCCTGCTCGGGTGGCTCTACGCGGGACTGACGGGGCTGATGGTCGCGACGTGGCTGACCCTCGGCGCGGTCGGGCTGGGACCCGAGGTCACGCTCTACGACGCGGTGGCCCACGCCTTCACCGCCGTCTCGACGGCCGGGTTCTCGCCTCGGGCCGAGAGCCTGGGGGCGTTCTCGCCGGCGGTCCAGTGGGCGACGATCCCCTTCATGTTCCTCGGCGCGACGAACTTCGTGTTGCTGTATCACCTGACGCAGGGGAACCCCTCGCGGCTGGCCGACAGCGACGAGTTCCGCTTCTACCTCGCGGTGGTGCTCGGGCTGACGGGGTTGACCGCGGCCTTCCTGGTCGCTTCCGACCAGTTCACCCGGATCGAGCAGGTGGCCCGCCACTCCCTGTTCCAGGTCGTGTCGATCCTGACGACGACGGGGTACGCGACGGTCGACTTCGTCGACTGGTCGCCGGCGGCCAAGCACATGCTGTTCCTCGCGATGTTCTCCGGCGGGATGGCCGGGAGCACGACGTGTTCGATCAAGACGCTGCGCTGGCTGGTCGTCGTCAAGTCGTTCCGCCGGGACCTGTTCCGGGAGATCCACCCCGACGCGATCCGGCCGGTGCGGCTGTCCGGGCAGGTCATCGACGAAGCGGTCGTCCGCGACGTGTACGCCTACGTCCTCCTGAGCGGTATCATCTTCGTGCTCCTGACGGTGTTCGTCGTCACCGACGCCGCGAGGGCCGGACCAGGGATCGGCGAGTTCGAGGCGATGGGCGCGTCGGCGGCGACGTTCCTCAACATCGGTCCGGCCTTCGGCGACGCCGGGCCCTACGGGGACTACGCCTGGTTCCCCGCGACGACGAAGGTCGCCTTCATCGTCCTGATGTGGGTCGGTCGCATCGAGATAATCCCAGTGCTGGTCCTGCTGACGCCGGCGTTCTGGCGGTCGTGACCGCGACGGTCCGGCGGTCGCGAGCGTCGAACCGGGATCGCCACGGGTCGCTCGTTCGGTCGTTGCCCGACCCCGGTCCTCCGTCCCAGCGCCCGGCCGCCCGGAACGCGTAAACGCGTCGACTGCCTACGGCGCGCGTGGAGCAGTCGTGGCCACCGTCGACCTCGGTCGCGCTCGGCCTGCTCGTCGCCGCGGTGCTGGTCGCGGGCGCGGGATCGCTCGTCCTCTCGGCGACGGGGCCGGACGACCCCGGGGTCGGGACGACGCCGGCGAAACTGGTCGAACCTCGACCCGGAGAGAACGTCTTCTGGCCGTACACGAGCACCCGCCGGTCCGCGAGCGGCCGGACCCTCGCCATCAACCTCGTCGTCTACGCGGACGCCGAGACCGTCCGGTACTTCCTGGCCGAACGGGGCGACGCCACGTGGAACGAGACGGCCGCCGAGTGGCAGGACGTGGGCCCCGACACCGGCGGGGACGCCGTCGGCGCGGCGAACAGCACGGTCGTCGAGTGGGCCGGGGCGCGCGGCGCGACCCGGTACCTCTACGTTCACAACTACGTGCTGACCCAACCCGGGCCCAACGAGACGCGCCGACCCTACCGCGCGGCGCCGTTCACCGGCCACCTCGACCCCAATCCGGGCGGCCGGTGGATCGACGAGACCTACCAGTTGCACGACGGGAACTACTTCGGCGCCCGCGACCACCTCCGTCTCTACGAGTCGCCCTTCGAGTCCGACGAGTGGGTCGCCGTCCAGGCCCACAGCGACCACTGGGACTGGTTCCGGCTGCGTCACACCGTCCACGCGACCGACGAGACGCGCGACCGGCTCGAAGCCGAGTTCATGGGCCACCCCTCAGTCGACACCGTCTGGCGGATGTACCTGGGCAACCGCCGGGCGCTGGGCTCGGACGGCTGGGCGACCGTCGTCGACTTCGTCGGCCTGCTCGGCGCGCCGAACCTCGGGTCGGGACTCGCCGCGATGGGGCTTGTCGCCGGCCGCGACGCGGCGGCGCTGGCCCGGCGACGCCGGCGCGGAAGCGCGCGGGCGGACGGTGTGTTCGCGTTCGGCTCCGGAGGGGCCGGAAGCGCACGGGCGAACTCTTCGGACCTGCGGACGGACCCCTCGAACGCGATAACGGACCCGGTCGGGACCGCGAGGCGGGCGCTCGTCTCCGGACTGCTCGCGCGCGGGTGGCTCGACCGCGAGGGCGCCCTGCTCGTCGTCCGCGGGCTCTCGTACGCGTCGCTGTTCGCCGCGCTGTTTTGCTGCTACCTGTCGGTCCGGTTCGGCGGCCTCGCGCTCGAACACCGGTTTACCGACATCTCGCCGAAGGTCATCGCCGCCGCGCTGTACCCGGTCCTGGCGCTGGGGCTCCCCGCGCTCGCCCACACGTTCGGCCGTGACCTGGACCCGGTCCGGAGCTTCGCGGTCGCGGCCCTCGGGATCGGCGCGGCCATCGTCGTCGACTACCAGTCGCTCGGGGTCACGGTGCTGTCGCTCGACGTGGTGCTCCACCGAGTCGGCGTCGTCGTCGCGGTCGGGTTCCTCGCGGCGGGTGCGGTCAGCCCGCGCGCGTCGACCGAGACGGTCAACCCGCTCGTCGCCGCGGGCACGCTCCTGTGGGTCACGCTGCTGCTCGCGCCGCTGGTCGGGTGGCTGTGAACGGGTCGAGGACCTCGGGCACGCGCCCGAGCAGTCACGCCGGGTCGGGCGACCGGGCGGTCACGGCGACCCAGTCGTCCTCGGTGCCGGTACCGTCCCCCTCGGTGTCGGCGTCGGTCCCGTCGGTGTCGGTATCGCCCCCGCCCGTCGAGACCGAGACGACCTCGAACCCCGCGGTCTCGAACAGGTCGCGAGCGCGGTCGGGGTCGTAGCGCTCGAAGTGGCGGCGGTCGTCGTCGTAGGGGCTCCGGTCGACTCCCTCGCCCGAACCGCCCGCGGCCTTGAGCGAGACGAGCGTGACGCCGCGGGGGGCGAGCACCCGTTCGAACTCGGCGAGGGTGGCGGGGACCTCGCGCTCGGGGACGTGCAGCAGCGACGCGCACGCCCACAGGCCGTCGAAGCGGTCGTCGGCGAACGGGAGCGCGCGCATGTCCCCGCGGACCGGCGTCGCGTCGGCGACGCGCTCGCGCGCCCGGTCGAGGAACGACCGCGTCAGGTCGAACGACACGGTGTCGAAGCCTGCCCCCGCGAACGCCGCGGACTCCCAGCCCGGGCCACAGCCCACGTCGAGAACGCGTGGCGTCTCGGCCGACTCCGCTTCGTCGCCCCGGGTTCCCCGGTCGGCGCCCGTCGCGTCGACCGCGGTCACGAACTCCTCGACGATGTCGGCGACGACCGAGCGGTCGCCGTGGCGGTCGGCGTAGTCGTCGGCGACGCGCTCGTAGGTCTCGACCGTGCGTCGGACGCGTTCGTCCATGCGGACGGGCGGTCGCACCGCGCGGTGGTAAGCGTACCGGCGGGTCGGCCGGGTCGAAGGTGCCGACGGCGGCGCTCGTCCGCCGACGAGAACGACACTATAAAGCGGCGGTGCGCCGAAGCCGGCGGTATGAACCCGAAGATCCTGATTCTCGGTCCGCCGGGCGCCGGCAAAGGCACCCAGAGCGAGCGTCTCGCCGACGATTTCGGCGTCGAGCACGTCACGACGGGCGACGCGCTGCGGGCCAACAAGGAGATGGACATCAGCGACATGGACACCGAGTACGACACGCCCGGCGAGTACATGGACCGCGGGGATCTGGTCCCGGACGTGGTCGTCGACGCGATGGTCGGCGAGGCGCTCTCGGACGTCGAGGGGTTCGTCCTCGACGGCTACCCCCGCAACGGCGACCAGGCCGAGGCCCTGCGCGAGATGACCGACCTCGACGTGGTGCTCGTCCTCGACGTGCCCGAGGAGGAGCTGGTCGACCGGCTCACCGGTCGCCGGGTCTGCGAGGACTGCGGCACGAACTACCACGTCGAGTTCAACCGGCCGGAGGAGGAGGGCGTCTGCGACGAGTGCGGCGGCGACCTCTACCAGCGCGAGGACGACGACGAGGAGTCCGTGCGCAACCGGCTGTCGGTGTATCACGACAACACCGAGCCCGTACTGGAGCTGTACGCCGACCACGACGGCTACGTCGAGATCGACGGCGACCAGACGCCCGACGAGGTCTGGGAGGACGTGCGGGCGGCCGTCGAGGCCGAGGCGTGACCCCCCTGGGCGACCGATCGGGAGAATTAAAGGTTGATAACGACCGAGGACGGAGATAGATAGCAATGGCACGGACGGCAGAAAAGGCGGCGTCGCTGGCCGAGGAGAGCCAGTCGATGACCGACGCGATGGCGCGTGTGCTCGCGGTCGCCGACGACCAGGGCACCGTCCAGTGGAGCGATGTCAGCGACGACATCACCAGCGGCGAGTGGGGTCGGCTCATCGAGCAGGGCATCCTCGTCGACGTCGACGGCGAGGGGTTCGTCGTCGACGACCCCGAAGGCGTCCGCGACGCCCTCGGCGACGACGCGCCCGCCGACACCGGCTCGACGGAGCCGTCGTCGGAGACCGGCGGTTCGTCGGCGTCGAGCGGTTCGAGTTCGTCTACGTCGGGCGGGTCTACCGCGGACGACGACGAAGGCGGGTGGTCCCGCTGGGACAAGATGGCGGCGGTCGCGACGATCGCCCTGTTCCTGGGCTACTCGCAGGCGCCGATCCGCAACACCGTCGGCGAGGTCATCGACATCGGCCTCGGACCGCTCGCGGACGTGTTGCCCTTCTACATCATGATCCTCGTGCTCGCCACGTTCACCGGCTTCAGCTCGACGGTGCTGCAGGGCAAACTGATGAACATGGACAAGATGGGCGAGTATCAGGAGCGGATGCAGGAGATCCAGGAGCGGCGCAAGGACGCGAAGGAGCGCGGCGACGACGAGGCCCTCGAAGAGATCCAGGAGGAGCAGATGGAGGCGATGGGCGACCAGCTCGGCATGTTCAAAGAGCAGTTCCGCCCGATGGTGTGGATCATGCTGGTCAACATCCCCGTGTTCCTCTGGATCTACTTCATGGTCCAGACGCCGGAGATGGTCGCGGGCGCCGGTCCGGCCATGGTTCTCCCGCTCATCGGCGAGATCTCCAGCTGGAGCGAGCGCATCGGTCCGATGTGGGCGTGGATCGTCTGGTACTTCGTCTGCTCGATGAGCTTCACCCAGATCGTCCGGAAGGCGCTCGACGTGCAGACGACGCCGTCGACGTCGTAACGCTGACGGCATCGTAACGCTGACGGCGTCGTACCGCTGACGGTGCCGTACCGCCGTCCGCCCGTTTCTCTCGGCCGTTCTCCGCACCGACGAGCCGCTTCTCAGCGGTCCACGTCGACCTGTGCGGGATTCGGGTCCATCTTGAAGACGACGCTGGGCTCCCACAGCAGGCGGTGTTCCTTGTAGGTCCCCTTGCCCATACCGCCGTGTTCCTGGTTGGACTCGGTGACTTCGAGGAAGGCGAGTTCGCTGAGCAGTCCGCGGATAGAGTCGGTGGTCAGGTCGTCGGCGCCCTCGGCCTCGCAGACCTTCTGGTAGACGTCGTAGATGACGGTCGTCCGGAACCAGTCCTCCTCGGGGCCGGTGTTGGCGGTGAGGTTCGCCAGGGCGTAGAGGACGTACTTGCTGTGGGGCGGCAGGCCGGCGATGAGCTCCTTGAGTCGCTCGACCTCGGCCTGTTCCTGGGCGCGTTCGAGGTGGTCCTCGGTCACCTCGTCGAGCCCGTTGTTCTTGGCGTAGTCGCCGGCGTGGCGGAGGAGTCGAATGGCCTTGCGGGCGTCGCCGTGGCGCTGGGCGGCCAGCGCCGCGGTCTTCGGGATGACGCCGGCGTCGAGCACGTCGTCGCAGAAGGCGTCGCGCCGGTTCTCGAGGATCTGGCGGAGCTGCTCGCCGTCGTAGGGGTCGAAGATGAACTCGTTGTGGCCCAGACTGGACTTGACCCGCTCGGTCATCTGCTCGCGGAAGTTCACCTTGTTCGAGATGGAGATGATGCCGATGGGCACGTCGACCTTCCCGGCTTCGCGCGCTCTGGAGAGGAGCATCAGGACGTTGTCGTCGTCGAGCCGGTCGACCTCGTCGAGGGTGATGAGCGCGGCGTCGTACTCGCGGTCGAGGATCTCCCAGAGGCGATTGTAGTACTCGTTGGTCGAGATGCCCCGCGTCGGGATGTCGACGCCGGAGCCGGGGGAGTTGATCCCGGTCGCGATGGTCTGGACGGCGTCGGCCTCGCCCTTGGCCTGCGCGCAGTCGACCGTGACGGTCGCCAGGCGGTTCGAGCGCCGCTGGGACTCCGTCCGCGCCCGTTCCATGACGTGGTTGGCGACGAGCGACTTGCCCGAGCCGGTCTTCCCGTAGAGGATCACCGAGTTGGGCGGCGACCCCGTGACGGCGGGGCCGACCTCGTTGGCCAGGTCGCGGATGTGTTCGTCGCGGCCGACGATCCGCGCCTCGTCGGGGACGTGGTCGATGTTGAGCAGCTCGCGGTTCGCGAAGACCGTGTCGCCGCCGCCCTCCTCGACCGCCTGAAACAGCTCGTCGCCCGCCTCCGCCGACCCGTCGCCGTGCTCCTGCATGGCTTGTCCGTTCGCGTCCCCGTGGAAAAACGTTTCCACTGCACTCCGAGTTAGTTGCGGCCCACCAGCGGTCAGAGACCGGTCCTGCGTGGCCCGCTCGTAACTCCGAACGGGGTCGACCCCACTCGATTCCGAGTTACTGCCCCCGCCGTACTGCCGTCCTACCGCCGGCCCATCGTCGCCCTACCACCGGTCCCGCGCGCGAGACCGCGGGAAGACGCCGTCCGCCGGGAAGGCATCGTCCACGAGCGAGACCGACCGAGTTCGGACAGGTATCGTCCCGGTGTGACACACCCGATTCCGAGTTAGTTTGGAGGGTTCAGAGTATATCGCCGCCTTTCCCGACGACTCGCCCGACGTGACCGTCGCCCCGAGCGTCGAGCCCGCGGCGAGCGGTGGCGACTGACGGTATCGACTCGGACGAACCGGGGTTCGACGACCGGGACAGACCGCTGGGACACCTGATTCCGAGTTAGTTCCCCTTGCAGTGAGCCGGTCGGCGGGCAACGATCCGGGACACCGGATTCCGAGTTAGTCGCGACTCGGGTCACACAGTGGCACACACACCCGATTCCGAGTTAGTCGACCGGTGGGAGCGCCTCGTCGAGAGCGCGTCCGAACCGGTCGCCGTTTTCGGACACGCCAGTGAACTGAACGGCGGTTCGTGACCACCTCACCCCACCCGCGGAGTCGTCTCCTCTCGTCTTTCTTCTCGTTTTCGTTCGTTCTAGAACCTAGTAACTAGTCTAGACACACCTGATTCCGAGTTAGTTCCCGGGGCGTAGCGACGCCCGCCACCCGCTCGGGCCCCACTAACTCGGAATCGGGTGTGTGTCTCCCCTGAAATATGATCCCCTGGTGAGACCGGGACGGCACACGCGAACTCGCGGGAGCGAAACGGGCGGTTCCGCAACCTCTATTTACGGACCGAACGGAATCGAGGTATGTTGATAACCGTTTCCGGCCCAGCCGGGAGTGGCAAGAGCACGTTCGCCGCGGCACTGGCGAACGCGCTGGAGGTGGACCACGTCAGCGGCGGCGATATCTTCCGCGAGATGGCCGACGAGCGGGACATGTCGCTGGTCGCGTTCAACGAACTCGCCGAGGAGGACGACCAGGTCGACCGCGATCTCGACCGGCGGCTCCGCGAGATCGCCGACGAGAACGACGACCTCGTCCTCGAATCGCGGCTCGCCGGGTGGATGGCGGGCGACCACGCCGACCTGCGCATCTGGCTCGACGCGCCGATGGACGTGCGCGCCGAGCGCATCGCCGACCGCGAGGACAAGTCCGTCGAGACCGCCCGCGCGGAGACGACCGCCCGCGCCGACAGCGAGGCCAAGCGCTACGCCGAGTACTACGGCATCGACATCGAGGAGCTGTCGATCTACGACCTCGTGCTCAACACCTCCCGGTGGAGCCCCGCCGCGGAACTGGAGATCGTCCTCGCGGCCGTCGAGTCGTACGACCCCGCCGAGGACGAGGGGAAACCGCCGGTCACCGGCGTCGACTACGACTTCTGATGGCGCTCCGCGGCCCGCCCGACGACCGATCCGTCGACGATCTGCTGGCGTTCGGCGTCGTCAACCTCGACAAACCGCCCGGCCCGTCGGCCCACCAGGTCGCCGCGTGGGTCCGGGACATGGCCGGCGTCGACCGCGCCGCCCACGCCGGCACCCTCGACCCGAAGGTCACCGGCTGTCTGCCGATGCTGCTCGGCGACGCCACCCGGATGGCCCAGGTGTTCGACGACAGCGTCAAGGAGTACGTCGCCGTCCTCGAACTCCACGGCCCCGCGCCCGCCGACCTCGAATCGGTACTCGCCGAGTTCGAGGGCGATGTCTACCAGAAGCCGCCGAAGAAGAGCGCGGTCGTCCGACGGCTGCGCTCGCGTGAGATCTACGCCCTCGACGCCGTCGAAGTCGAGGACCGACGGGCACTGCTGCGGGTCCGCTGTGAGAGCGGGACCTACGTCCGGAAACTGTGTCACGATCTGGGGCTCGCGCTCGGTACCGGCGCGCACATGGGCCACCTCCGCCGGACGACGACGGGTTCGTTCGACGACCGGGAGCTCGTCTCGCTGCACGACCTCGTCGACGCGCTCGCGTGGGCCGACGACGGGGATTCGGCGCCGCTCCGCGAGGTCGTCCAGCCCGCCGAGCGGGCGCTGGTCGACCTGCCGAGCGCGACCATCGCCGAGTCCGCCGCTCGGGAGGTGGCCGAGGGCGCGCCCGTCTACGCGCCGGGCCTCGTCGACATCGACGACGTGTTCCGCGGCGACCTGGTCGCCTGCTATACTTCCGACGAGGCGGCGGTCTGTCTCGCCACGCTCGCGGGCGACCCCGAAGCCGACGACGGCGTGGTACTCGATCTCGAACGCGTGCTGGTCTGACCGACTGAAAGCGAAGGGCTTAATCCGGGTAGGCTCGTCTGCCGATACGCGGGACCGTGGGGTAGCGGTATCCTCGGCGCATGGGGTGCGTCGGACCTGAGTTCGAATCTCGGCGGTCCCACTGCCTACATACCCTTTTTCCAGGGTTTCCTGATAGTCTGGAATCGTACCTTTAGGGGTGACTCCGCATGACCCCGGACAGCCGCGGCGCCGGCCGCGAGTCCGAGGTCGATTCCGCGTGTTACACCGACGTTCGTAACGCACGGCCGGTGCCCGCTGCCGGATCTACGGCGGAGAGTCGCCAGCGGTGCGGTGTCTGCTTCCCCGACGGGACGATCCCCGACCACGTCGACGAGGTCGTGGTCGGTCGCTACACCTCGAAGGTTCACCTGACCGACGACCACGAGGTTGACTGTTCCAAGTCGACCGAGCCCGACAACCCCTCGAATCGAACCAACGGGCTCGCGGCGAAGATCGGCTCCGAGGACTTCGGGCCGGACGACCTCGAGGAGCTGGGCGCCCAGGGAGGTGACGCCTGATGTCCGCCGACGAGTGGCCCGTCGAAATAGACGGCGACGAGTTCTACCCGATCCCCGAGAGCTGGATCGAACACGGGAGCGACCAAGATCGCGGCTCGCCCCGTATCTACGCGGTGTCCGTCGCATCCGGTCCGCGGAACATGATTCTGGTCCGGTACGCGAGTCCCGACGGCCGTGCGGTCAAGGTCTCGATGACCGGCGCCGAGAACCCCTCCGGCGGCGGTATCGTCCCCGCCTCGCTCGCGAAATACGAGGACTGGCCGCGGTCGATGGTCCCCGGTCGGAACGTCGAGCCGACCGGACTCCTGCGCAAGCTCGAGAACGAACACTTCCACGAACTGTGGTCCGACCGCCTTCAGGAGGACGACGACGCCGAGGTTGAGGCCGAGGGCCAGATCGTCGCCGACGGCAGGGAAACCGCGCGGTCCCACAGAGGTGAGACGGCGTGAGTACCCTGGACTCCTCCAAGAAGCGCGGCGACTCGGTCGAAAGCGCCGTGATCAACGCCGACCCCGGACTGGAGTTCGTCGGGGACTCGATCGCGACGTGGCACGATGCCCGGACCGTCGAGTGCCTCGATTCGTCCTACGAGCGCCCGTTCTACGGCATCCCGCTCGTCGAGACCGGCACCGAGGTCGAGATCAAAGGCGCGTGCGTCGTCCGGTCGGCGGGCGTCAGTCGACAGCGTTCCGGCCAGTGGTACATCAAGCGCAAGGCGCACGACCAGCTCGTCGACGCCGGCGGCGTCTACCTGCTGGCCGTCTACGGGCCGCGACCGAACACGCCGATCCTCCGGTCGGTGATCATCCCAGCGTCGCTGCTGGACGAGCACCTTGACGGGCGGTGGTACGACGTGGACGCCGACCGGTCGGAGAACGAGGTCGCCCAGCTGACGTGGACCGTGCTGATCGACCGTGAGCGCGTCCCCGGCTCGCAGGGGGTGAACCTCTGATGCCGTCGACGAACCAAGCGGGCGGTCGCGACCTCCCCGAGTTGCCCGGGATCGAGGAGGACATCGGACACAACCCAGCGCGCTTCCTCGACTGGGAGCTCGTCGGCCACGCCGACCGAAAGCGCATGCTGAAGGCCCGCATCCGCGGCATCGACAAGATCGCCGTCTGCCGGGCCTACTCCGGTGCCGAGCACCACCCTGACGTTGGTCCGATGGACGGACCTCGTGAGGGCGTTCTCCGACTCCTCGAACAGCGGGAGGAGTTCCTTCGGGAGCGCGGCGAGCGCCCCGAGCGGCTGTCGTACGGACCGCGGCGACCGCCGGAGTACTACGCGACCGAGTCCGATGACGAGGTCGACGAGGAGCCACGCACTGCCGCCGCGAAGCTCTCTCGGATGCGCTCCGACCGCGTCGCGACCGACGGGGGTGAGCCAGCCGATGAGTGACGACAGTCCGAGCACCTCTCTGAAGCCGGCGTGCTGGTTCCTCGCGGGCGTGCTATTCGGGATGGTGATCCAGACCTGGCGAATGGTCCGGATTCCGATTGACGAGTACCACGCGGCTCGGATGGATATCGAGGAGCGGCTCGCTGAAATGGAGGAGGTGCTGGACGATGAGCGATGAGTCTGCGAGCGGTATCGATCGCCGCTCTATCTCGATGGAGGACTTCAACGATTTGTTGACGTTCTCCGGCGACCATGCGAGACCTACGACGCACGACCCGATCATCCGCGACGACAACGAATTGTTGATCTACGCGGATCGTTCGAAAAACGCCGACTCTGAATGGCAGGTTCGAGGATATTGCGTTATCGGCTTAGACGCCAAGTTCGGCGTCGGGGATCCGGACCGGGCGGACATCGCCGCGATCCTTCTCGAGGAGTTTGACGGTAACGACCTGACCACGGACGAGCGGTATATCAATCGGCGGCCGGTCCGGTACGGTGTTCCGGTCGCTGTCGCTGTTGACGGCAAGCCCGCAGTGGCTGCGTGGCTCTACGTTCGTGGCCGCGACCGAGACGGGATCGCCCAGCTGATGAATGTCGGCGATCGGACGGTCAACGAGTATCTGTCGCGGTTCCGCCGTCGGGGCGACGGCGTGCCAGATGGGCTCGACGTGCCTGAGGTCGGCGAGGTCTTGCCCGAGGTCCCTCCGGAGTTCGATCCCAGTCGTCAACAAATCGTTGCTGACGGTGGTCGGGTCACGGACGGCACTGAGCGTCCGGACCCGACCGAAGACCCACGGGCCTGTTCGCGCTGTGGCGTCCACATTGGTTTCCTCGGAGACAACTACTGCGACGCCTGCGCCCGCGAAATCGGCGCGAGGGGAGAGATCGTCCGGTGCATGGGTTGCGGTCAGGACGGTCCGGAGGAACAGATGGAGTCGGTCGACATCTCGGATTCGGACGAGTACTACCCGACGATCCGCTATCTCTGTCGGGGCTGCTCGGGAGGTGAGTCGGCGTGAGCGACACTGAACAGGTCGCGCTGTCTCGCAATCCTGACGAGCGGCAAGTCGCACGGCTCGATCGCGACGGCCGAAAGCCTATCTGCCCCGACTGCGGGAGCTACGTCGGCCACACTAAATCCGGCGGGAAAACCCTGCCAGATACGGATGCAGAAGCGTTCGGCTGGTCGTGCCGAGACTGTAGTCTCACGTTCCCGTCCCACTGTCACGGACCCGATGCGCCCGGCTTCAACAGCAGCATGGCCGGTCTGAAAATTGAGTTTCGTGACGGTGAGACCCGATGGGTACCGGTTCCGACTCGCTACGTGGGAGGTGAGTCGGCTTGACCGACTCGACCACGCTCGATCAGTGGGGTGCGACCGACACCGGCGACGCCGAGGAGATCTCGGACGCTGACGATGAAACGGAGAGCGGCACCCGGACCGTCGACGAACACGGCGAGTCCGACGAGTGGGGCCGCGGCGGGGTGTACGACGCCGCCGGCGAGTTCGACCTCGAGGCCACCGAGGAGCTCCTCGTCGAACGGTTCGCTCACGTCGACAACGAACTCCCCGACCGCGTCGGTCCGTTCGAGCGCGTCGACGCCCGGGATCCGCGCTACGCGGACGGAACCCTCAGCGCGCGATACGAGACATGCGAGGAGTACCCCGTCGTCGTTCGGATCTTCTCGGCCGGCCCGCATCTCAACGAGTGGACCGTCGAGATCACCGAGTACGGCCCGCCAGTGCAGGATGATCCGCCGGCAGATACCGGATACGACTCCTCCGGAAGCTACTGGCTCGACAGCGCCTCGCAACTCGAGGACCCCGCCGACGCCGCCGACGCCGCTGTCGACTGGATGGGCGAGTTCAGCCCCGACGTGCGGAAGGTCGGCCCCGGCGACACCGTCGACGACGAGGGGAGGTGAGCGCCGGTGTCACAAGTCGAGCGGGCCAACCACGAGGCCAAATTGTCGCTCTACTACGCGCCGGTCGGTGACGACAGCGAGGCGTACGTCGACTACGACGGGCTCGATCCCTACTGGGCGCTGGCGGACCTCCTGATCAACGAGTTCGATGGCTACCAGGAACTCACCGACGTGGAGATCAACGGCGAGCGCTGGGATATCCGGATGAACTACAGCAAGAGCGGCTTCCAACCCCGTCCCGAAGACGAGATCGCCAGCGATCGTCTCTACGAGTTCGAGATCAACGCCCAGGGGCGCGGCGAGCGCAAGTGCGACTACAACATCTCGCCGCGGTTTCCCGACATGCGGAAGTCCGACGGCGAGCGGACGACGACCGCGTTCGACCACACCGAGCCCGACGAGGGTGTGAGCGTCTACTGCCAGCCATCGAACCTGGCGCTCGACGAGGTCGCCGACCTCTTGCCGCGGTTCGTCTTCGAGCTGGCCGACGCCGCTGACCTGGGGCTGTATCACGGCTACTTCTCTGACCCGTTCGACGGGCGAATCACCGCCCTCGAGCGCTACGTTCGGCTCACCCGGTCGATGAACGAGAAGCTCATCGGCACCGGCGGGATCTTCGACCGGCTGGCGATGCTGCTGTCGGACGCCGACGGGACGAAAGGCGTCTACAAGTTCGACAACGAGCGGGAGCGCGGCTATCACCACGTCGTGCGTCACGGCTCGACCAGCGCCGGCGAAATGGTCTCGGGCCACCGGCTCGGCGGCCAGATCAAGAGCTACCTGCCCGAGCACCCCGAGAAGTTCGAACCGGACGATCCGCTGTATCATCCGAAGCTCGGGGTCAAATTCGTCCAGGGGCGGACCGCCTCGGGGTCGGTTCCGTGGAGCGACCGCGACGAGGTCGTGCGCGAGCTCGACGAGCGGCTCGTGTCGGTGCTCTCCTGGGCGGAGATCCCGACCGAGGCCGGCGGCACCACGTTCGCCGCGGACGATCACTTCGGCGCCAGCGCTGCGGCGGATTCCGTGCCGATCCACTCGGACCCGACGCCGCGCCTCGAGGCGAATCAGGAGCACCTGATCATGACGACGCTTCGGGACATGACCAGCGCCGACGAGGCGATCGTCGAGAACCTCGCGACCGACGGAGGCCAGCCGGCCCGCGAGGTCGCCAAGGCCGCGGGCGTCGGTCTGTCGACGGTCTACCGGTGTCTCCAGCGCCTTGAGGGCGTGGTCACGTCGGACAACGGCCACGTCCGGTTCGTCTCGGAGAAGCTCCGCCAGGAGATCCGCGCGATCGTGGAGTCCGCCGAAGCGAAGATCGACAACGCCGCGACCCGCGCGGCGGAGCTGGTCGACATGGACGTGCGCCAGTCGGCATCGAGCGCGTTCGACCGGTGGCTCGCGAAGTACGGCGCCGAGTTCGATTACGACGAGGTCGGCGAGTCGACGATCCGAATCGATACAGTCATCGGGATCGCGAAGTCGTCGAGCCTCCCGCACCCCGAGGACGTGGTCGACGAGCTGAAGACCGCATGGTCGCGGGACGGGCGGGATATCAAGCAGCTCCGGAACGTCCGGGTTGAGGTCGATGTGAGCGGCAAGGCGGACTCCGTCTGGACGCTCGACGCGCTGGAGAACGTCGCGCTCACCGGGTAGCGCCCGACGGCAGAGAGGCATCACTGTCGGTCGTCGCTTCTTTTTATAAGGGGTAGCCTGTTTCCACCCCGAACCTACCTTTCGAGTGGAACCCGGATGTTGGCCGATCACCGCCGAACCGCCGGTTCGTCGGTCGGGGCGTGCCCACCCAGCGGGAAAGCCCCCTTAGGAGGTGTGCCTAAGGGCACGCGCCTGCGGCGCGCAAAAATACACCCCCGCCCCCGCACGAGTTTCCACCCGAAGCACGTGAAAGAGGGGTAGACAGACTCGGTAGTAATATTCATTTGAGTGGACAATATACGTAGGGACGCACCGGCGCCTGCCGACGGGCACCAGCACGGGTGGCGTCCGTGAACTGACACAGAACCCGTCTCATATCGCTCAGGTGTAAAGATGTGATTCACCGCATCTCGGGCACCCCCGTGCCCGGTTTTCGCAGATATAAACTGTCTCGCGGCGAATCAATAGTACCTTGACCTGTTTGTCCCATAGTGTAATTGCTCGATAAGTGTGCTTGAATGGTCCATTTCGGGAAACAGCGAGTACCCTTTAAGGTACTATCCGGATACTTGCCAGTCGCACATGGATCTGAAGCAGCTACTGAACGACGACGACGCGGTGTCGCCGGTCATCGGCGTCATCCTGATGGTCGCGATCACGGTCATCCTCGCGGCCGTCATCGCGTCGTTCGTCCTTGGGCTGGGTAATCAGGCACAGCAGGGCGCACCGACGGCGACGATCGGTTTCGACTATGAAGAGACTGAAGAGCTGTCAAACGGAACCTCGTACGGCTTCGTGACGGTTTCCCACGACGGCGGTGACACGATCTCGAACGAAGAGGTGTACGTGCGCGGATCTGGATTCCAGATGGCGTTCGAATCTGGAGATAGTGACGCAGACGTGCCAACCTGGGGAAGTTACGCGGACCCGGGCGACTCCAGCAATGAGCAGTACCTTGGAGAATCTGGTTCCTGGCCAGCTGCCGCTGGTAGTGGGGACGACAGCGCCATCGTCTCGGGAGACCGGATTTACGTTGGTGCTGAGGGCAATTACGAATTCGACGTTGTCTACCAGTCTCAGGAAGGAGACACGTCGTCCACGCTGAACAGCGCCGAAGGCCCCGACGCTTAATTCGCGTCGTTCTTTTCCGTTTTATCGACCGTCGACCGCACAGCGGCATCTTCGTCGACGCCGGCGGTCATGGCAGCGGTATCACCCCGAACACGAACAGGAACAGGAGTGCGATCAGCCCGACGACCACTTTCGTCGGGATCCGCTGGACGATCGCCTCCTCGAGCTTGACCAGCCGGATGTACACGAACGCCACCACGAGCAGCGCGACGAGCCACGCGACCAGCTCCGTCGCGGCGCCCAGCACGCCCTCGAGGGCGGCCAGCGGCTCGGGCAGCGCGGGGATCACCGCAGCCTCCCGACAGCCTTCTGAGCCGCCTTGGCGAGTCGCTTGTCGTTTCCGGTG
Source organism: Halosimplex pelagicum (assembly GCF_013415905.1). Lineage (GTDB taxonomy): Archaea > Halobacteriota > Halobacteria > Halobacteriales > Haloarculaceae > Halosimplex > Halosimplex pelagicum. The sequence continues at coordinate 3,379,996 of NZ_CP058909.1, forward strand.
AGCCGGAGCACTCCGAGGGCGACACCGCCGACCAGAGCGACGCCGACGACCGGTGAGCCGCCCGAGCCACCGCCGCCGGTCGGCCCGAAGCCGCCCGACAGCGACCCGTTGAGCGAGTTCGCCGGATCTGTGTCCGCAAAGCCGATCTCCGTCCAGTTGGTCGAGCCGCCGTCCGTGAAGTTGGCCGAGCCGTTGAGCGTCGGCGGCTCCGGCTGCGGGTACGGAGTCGGTTGCGGGTACGGCGTCGGTACCGACCCGTTCGGCCAGGCGGTCGGCTCGGGGTAGGCTGTCGGGTCCGGACGGTCGGGCGGGTCGATCCCGCTTTCGCCGGCCATGCACCCGTAGAAGTAGCCTTTCGGGTCGTCGAACTCGACGAACTCGTTGACCGAGGTTCCGTCGTACGAGAGATTGAACCACAGACTCTCGGTCGACATGGTCGGGTCCCAGTACTCGACGAGGATCCCTGTCTTCACGCCGCCCGAACCCGGCACGGAACAGGTTCCGAGCGCCGTCGGGTCGCGCCCTTCCCCAGGCGTCCCCGTGATCGGCGTCCACGTCGCCGTTGGGATCGGCGTCGCGGTGGGCGAGCCGGTGGTCGTTGTTCCAGGCGGCGCCGTCGTCGACGCGCTATCCTCGAGGCATGGCTCGCCCAGCGGGATTTCAGCTGGGTCCATGATCGTCCCGCCTTGGAACGGTGTCGCGATCCCGAAGCGCCCGTTAGTGTTGTTCGGCGTCGGGTTGAGTCCGTCAATTACGAACGCCGCCCGGCCGGTGGAGATCTCCGCGCGATATAGCCGGTCCGGATCGCTGACGACCTCTGTTGTCGTATACTGGTAGCGATTGAACTCGGTCGTGTCGAACGGACTCGCCGTGTCGAAGTTAGGAGGGCTCCACTGGGAACCGGATCCAGTCGTGTAGTCGTACCACGTTGCCTCAGCGCCGACCGGCTGGAATTCCGCGTCGCCTTGGTAGCAGATGGAGAGGTCGTAACTCGTTCGCGGCGGTCTCGGTGTCGGTGTTGACTCATCCTCTTTTAAGAACGAGTTCAATCTTACATCGTCGGCTCGGGCTATCGAATCCATCATGTCAAACCCGGCCCCGGTTGTTTCCCCAGGTGACTCCATTAATGATGATTCTATATTTACCAACACCTCCCCGGTCGCAGCATTTGTGACGGTCGCATTGTACGTATTATCCGAATAGTTGATATCTGTCGCCCCGATTCGGTACGTAGTGTCCATTTCCCAGCGGACACCAGAGTCTACCAAAGAACCATCACTAAATGAGTACGTGAAATTATGTTCTTGGTCCGCCCTCGCAAGCCGAATTTGCGCAATATCGTTGCTCCCCGAATATAGGAGAAAATGCATACTATGATCGCCGTATTGTCCACTATCGTCTATCCGAGCCAACGTGCTCGCGCTATCGACAGCGACATCATTTATTCCAGTACAATCCTTACAGGTCAGGCTACCACTAGATCCCGAAGCATCAAATTTCAGTGAATGATCCCCGCGTAATGAGTTATTAGTCAGAGTTGCCGTCGATCCCACATTATTCCACTTGTCGAAGTCGTAATCTTCCCAGTCATCATAAACGACTCCAGAGTCAGCTTTCACATCTCCGACAGCTCCCTCGCTCGGCAGTGCCCCGAACAGGCCTGTTACCGATGAGAGGACAAGTAAGAGCGTCACACCACTAACGAAAGCAATACGCGCAACTTCCCGCAGCGGTCGGGCTGTAGAGAACAGCTTCCGAATTTCGTCGCGAGATACTTGGTATAGCCAAACAGTCGCAGAGGCGATGCGGTTCCGATATCGGGGCACCAGCACAACCACGACGCCCAACAGCCCCGCAGCGACGATCGCCCAGACAGTCCGCATGAGCGTCGTCTCAGGGACGCCGACCGTCGCCAGGCGCCAGAGGTTGACCGACACGTCGACGACGCCGACGGCCGTGATCGCCCAGGCGCCGCCTTCGGCCGTCCGCGGGTACCGCGCCTCGAGCGCCCGGTAGGCGTCGAAGATGAGCCCGACGACGATCATCGCCAGCGCGCCGGCCGCCGGGTAGCCGATCGTGTCGAACAGCCACGCCGCGACCGGATTCAACTCGACGGTCGCGAACGACAGCGCGAACGTCAGCACCAGCGCCGTCAGCGTCGCACCGTGGGCTGTCCACTCCGCGATTCCGATACGATTCCGCCGGTCGGCGACGAACGCGCCGATCCGTTCCGTGATGTTTCTAATCTGTTTCATTAGTGCAGTAGCTCCGCAATTGGTTCGAAGATCGATCCGAGACTCCCGCCGTCGACGACGCCGGTCGCGACGCCGCCGACCAGCAGCACGAGCACGACGAACCCGATCAGTGAGCCGACCCTGGCGTATCGAGCGATCACGACGAACGCGTCGGCCGCCTCTCGCAGATACCAGAGGACAGCGACGACCGTCGCCACTGCGCCGATCGCCAGGCCCTCGAGGCCGACCACTTGACTCGCTAGGTCAAGCGCGCCCGCGATGAGCTCGCGAATTAACACGCGCCCACCTCCGCGCGCCTTCCACCGCGCGCCCGGGGGACCCCTACGTGTCCTATCTGAATTACGCGCGCGTATGTAGGCCGAATCCCGACCGCCGCCAGCGGGGCCGACGACCCCGATCTCGAAATCGACCATCCCGGGCTATTTCGGTCAGATTTCGATCTTTTTTCGCCGAGCATCTCAGATCGCCTCCTGCCAGTTGCGGAAGTCGATGCTGACCTCGGCGTCGAGCTTGGCCTGGGCCTTCAGGTTCGGCCACTTCACCTGGGCGAAGTGCGGCGCCTTCCAGGAGACGCCCATCCCCTCGTCCATGTCCGAGGTGAGATCCGTATTCAGCGGGCACTTCCGGTCGCCCGGCAGCGTCCGCCCGATCGGCGGCGCGTTGCCGTTCATCGTCAGCCGCCAGCGGATTTTCTGCCGAGCGAACGAATTGATCTCGCTGAGCGCGTGCGACTGGTAGGAGAACGAGAGCCCCTTTTTCCGGGCGTCAGCGTACTTGTCCCGGAACCACTTGATCATCTGGTAGTGCTGGTGGATGTCCTTCTCGGCGTCCGGGTCCAGGATGTTGCCCGCCTCGTCGAGATTGATGAACGTCGGGTGAACGAACACGTCACCGGAGATTCGGTGCGCGACGAACGCGAACCACCACTGGTCGGCGTCGGTCGGCTGGTTCGGTCCCTCCTCGTCGACGGGCGTCGTCTGGCGGTGGTTGAAGTAGTTGAACTGTGAGACCTCGCTGCACCCGCGGTGCAGCGGGTCCGGGAAGATCACGTAGAACTGGCCCGGCATCAGCTGGGCCATGAGGTCTTGGACGGACTCGTAGCGGATCACGTCGCGAGCGATGTCTTCCGGCCGCACTTCGAACTCGTCGACGGTGGCGTCCTCGGGAACGATCCGGACGCGCGTGTCCAGGCCCGCAGGGATCGCGAGCGTCGCGAACGGCGCGAAAGCCATCCACTCGGTCCGCTCGTTGGTCCCCGACTCGTCGACCGACTCCGCCCAGATGCACGTCTCGTTGTTGACCTGCATCCGCCAGAGGATCTGCGACAGCGCGAGTGTCGTCTTCCCGCCGCCGGGCTCGCCGTGGACCAGCAGGTCCGTCCCTTTCACCGAGCGAATGTCACTCGCCCGGTCAGGGTCGTCGGCGAGCCACTCCATGACCTTCGCCCGGTAGGGCGGGTACCGCTCCAGCGCCTCGTGCGAGGGTTTCGGGTCACGCGGGTCATAGTCGACCTCGCCGGTCAGCGCTCGCAGGACCTCGAGGTCGCGCTGGTCCGTGTAGACCAGCTGGTCGACGAACGCCCGCGGGAACTCCGCCACCGACGACCCCTTCTTTTCGGCGTCGGCGAGATACTTGTGCAGCGGCGGGATCCCGAAGTGCTGGTGCATCGCCTCCCCGTCGTTGTGGTTGGGGAGACCCACGTCGCCGAGCGCCTGGCACGATTTCTCGTGCGGGTCGGTGACCGCGGCCAGTTGCTCTCGGAGTTGCTCCTGCGAATCGGCTTTCGGTTCGATGATCGTGCTCATTACCAGTCCGGGGGTTCGGTGTCGGCGCCCTGGCCGACGCTGGGGGTCTCTTTCGCGCGTCCACACAGTACGCGGACGCCCGCACGGTACCGCGGGAGGACGTGATAGGCCGCGAACAGCAGGCGAGCGCGCTGGTCGGCGACGGACTCGCCGGTCAGCACGTCGACGGCGGAGTCCTCCCGGTAGACGCGAGTGATCCAGTCCTGATCGAGTTCGCCGTGAGTGGCCAGCAGGAGATCGTGGCCCCAGTCCAGCAGGTCGCCCCGCTCGTCGAAGCCCTCGAGGAGCGAGTCGAGCGCGCGCTCCTGCCACTCCTCGAGTTCGTTCAACTCGGGCCGCATCGCGATGAACCGCTGGCGCTTGGGGTCGTGGGCGTCGCCGTCGTCGGCGCCCTCCGCGTACTCGATCGCGTCCGAGCGCAGCCGGCGGAACGCGTCGCGATGGGCCGGGACGACGTAGCTGGCGACGAAGTGCTCACGGACTCGCTCGGCGGCATCGTGGTCGAGTTTGACCATGTTCCCCCGACGAGCGTCGGGGCAGAGGAACGACGCCAGGAGGACGCCCTGCTGGCCGCGGAACTGCCGAGTGATGTCATCGTAGACGCGTAGGTCCAGTCGCCCCAGCGTTCGGATCGTGATCTCCTGCAGCCACTCGAGTACGCGTCGCTCGGAATCGAGGCCGTCCCGCAGCTCGTCGACGCGCTCGTGAACGCCCTCGGAGAGCGTCACCAGCGCCGGCCGGTACGGGTCCGGCTCCTCGCGCGGGTTAGTCGTCGTCACTCGGGACACCTCCCTCGGAGGTCGCGCCCTCGGCGTTCTCACGGCGCCGGTCGAGAACCTCGTCGTCGTCGCCGTCGTCACTGCCGATCGTCGACGGGATCTCCGCGTCCGGGTCGAGCGCTTCCTCGACGAGGGTCCGGTCGTGTTTCTCGACCTCGCGCTCAACTTCTTGCTGGCGTCGGACCCGCAGTTTGTCGACCTGTTCCTTGGCCTGGTCGAGCGTCTTCGCGTCGTCGACATCCTCGGTGAGCTGGAACATCGTTGCGACGGCGGTCCGGATGTGGACCGGCGCCGGCTCGACGTACGCCTCGCCGCTGACCGGCTCGGCCGCCCACGTCAGGAGCCCGGCGCCGAGCGCGCCGATCACCAGCCACGGCGAGACGCCGCCGAAGTGGATGCCGAGGCCACCGACCACGAACGCCAGCGCGATCGCGCCGTAGGTCGGGGCGTGCTCGCGGTCGAGCGGCGACGTCGTCAGCTCCCAGCCCTCCGGCTCGTAGTGGAGGATCTCGTCCGCCTCGGGATCGACGACGAACAGTTCGTCCCACTTCGAGTTCTGGAGGTTGACCCGCGTTCGGAGCTTCTCGGCGTTGTACAGCCGGGCCGTCGCGCCGAACGCTCGCGCCAGTGACGGGAGGAACCCGCGAGTGATCACCGAGACCGTGCCGTCGGTCCCGCGGACGATCCGCGCCTCCTCGAGCTCGGCGTCGAGCATGTCCCACGCCTCGTCACCGGTCGGCGACTCGGCGTAGCTGAGCTTGGGCTGGAGGAGCATCGCCTTCGAGACGCCGTTCGAGCGCATCTCGAGCATGATGATGGCGATGACCCCGACGACGTAGGCCGACAGCACGATGTGGGCGTTGACAACCAGGCTCGCGACGCTCTCGTAGAACATCAGCGAGCCGAGACCGGTCGCGAACGACAGTCCGAGGAACCACGCAGTGAGCGAGTAGCCCGGTCCCTCGCCGGCGCGGTCGATCCATATCTTGCAGATCCAGCCGACGAGGAACCCGCCGACGATGATCCACACGAGGAAGTCGCTGATCACCGACGCGAGGTAGTCGCCGGCGCTGTCGATGTTGACCGCCTGCGTGGTCGCGAGACTCTTGTGTCGGAACGTCCACCGCGCCCAGTCCTTGTCTTCGATCCACATGGTCACGCGCTTCTGGGACTGGTGGTTCGGCATGTCGATCGCGACGGTCGGTCGACCGCGGTCGACGGTCACCTCCCGCTCCACGTGGTTGACGTTGGCCGCGTAGGGCTCGACGACGGTCGTGTTGCCCCGCTCGACGGTTCGGGTCTTCTCATTCCAGAAGACCATGTGAACCGTCTCCTCGCGGCTGTCGAACGCCCACGTCCGGAGGTAGACAGTGTTTCGGCCGACCGAGTGGTTCGCCGGGAGATACTGGCCGCCCTGGTCGCCGCCAGGGTTGGCGAACACGTCGTTCGCCGGCCAGTACACCAGCCAGTACATCAGGTCGTCCGTGTTGGCCATGCGGACGCTGTCGACTTGCTGGTGGGCGCCGTCGCGCTTCAGCTCGGAGAGCGTGAACTCGCTGTCGCTCGACGGACTGGCCGACTGGTTGGCCGCGGCCGTCGCTGCGGCGCCGTCGACGGCGACCGTCGCGACGATCGGCGCCGCGATCAGGAGGCCGACCAGCAGCAGCGCCGCGAGGGATGCGGTGGACGTGCGGGTCATGCCTCGCTCTCGAGCTCCCTCGCCTTGTCGTCGAGCTCTCCGAGCCCGTGCGTCCCGCCGATGATCCCGACGAGCGCCAGCCCGAGCGACACCACGTTTCCGCTGGGCGTCGCGAGGCCCGCTGCTACCGCGGCGATCGCGAGGATCCCGAACGTCACCGCCGTATCACGGCGGAGCTCCGGATGGGCGAGCGTCCGAAGCGAGTACGGGTCGGTCATGTCTCGCTCTCCTCCTTCTCGTAGACCCAGTGAGCGAACGCCAGTAGCGCCAGGAACGCGAGCACCGGCGCCGGGTTCGATACGAGCGGTGCCGCCGTGCCGACACCCAGCAGGAGCACCGCCACGATCGCGGCGACGACCACGACCGCCGCGGTGCCGGAGACGAGGAACGACGCCGAGCCCGTGTCGCTCGACGACGACATACGGAGTACCGGGTCATGGCCTTCGCCGCGGAGCCGCTCGATCAGCCAGTAGACGATCAGCAGCACGCCGACCGCCGCGCCGGCCAGGCGAGCGCCCTCTACCGGGACCGACTCGGGGAGCATGTCAGACCACCTCCTCGCGGCGGTCGCCCTCGTTCGTCTGGACCGGTTCGAGTCGCTCGCCGTCGCGCTCGAGGAGCACTCGGTCGTCAGCAGCGGCGCACGCCCCGGAACAGTAGACCGTTTCGAGCGTCTGTTCCTCTTTCACGACCGACAGCGGGCCGAGAGAGATACGCCGCGGCGATCCCGACGAATGGACCTCGACGAACTCGTCGACACCGTCACGACTTGCGTGGCTCCGGACCCGTTCGCCGCAGGCGGCGCACGTCGCGTCACACTCTGGCGTCGCGTCGTCATGAGCGATTCCGGCGCCGATCAGGCCCAGGAACCCGCCGAGCACGATACCAGCAGTCACGTTGCCTTTGAGTCCCTGCTCGACCGCAAGCACGACCGCGCCGACGGCCAGCGCCAGGCCGAACATGCCAGGGATCCCGAGGTCCGACAGTCGCGCGTCGTCGACCTCGAACGGGTTAGACCGCATCGTCCACCTCCACGCTCAGGAACACGACCCCGACGATCAGCATCCCGATCCCGATGAACTGCTGGCCGGAGATCGAAATCAGCCCGGAGAGCCCGCCAGCGCCGATCCCGAGAATCCCGAAGTTGGTGACGAAGTACGGGTGTCCGACGATGAAGCCGAACGCGACTCCGACGATGTCGCCGAACTGGACGAGTCCGACGGCGACCGCGCTCATGCCACCGAGGATCAGCGCCAGCGCCCACCGACCGGTGATCGCCGTCGCCGTCGAGAGCGCGTCGCGACGGTCACGAACCCGGGCGTAGGCCATCAGAAACCGCCCGAGGACGACCAACAGCACCAGCACGAACCCCATCAGGAACGCCCCGACAAAGTCGAGCCCCGACAGAATGTTACCAGGCACGCCGATCACCCCCGCATGCGGGTGGGGTGTTGCGCCCTCGCCGCGAGGACTGTCTGTGCGCCGTTTCCGCCGTGTGAATCCGTTTCATCTGTCTTCTTGCCAGTCTTGAATCTTGTCGACCAGTCTGTCGAGCTGTACCCCGACGTACACCAGCGCCGCTCCCAGGAGCACCTGGGTCCCGAGGTTCGGGAAGCCCAGCTCCGGAAGGATCGTCGCGCCGCTCGTCGCGAGCGCTGGGAACCAGTAGGTCGCCGTCGACGAGACGAGCGCCCACGCTGGTTCGAACGCGCCGAAGCCGAGTTGCCCGATCGCGCTCACGACCACCGCGAGCCCCGTCACTGGATGCTTGAGTCGCTCTATCACCTGCATGTCATCTCAGCCCCAGGAAATCGACGAGCGAACTCCCGCCCGGCAGCTCGCCCAACAGTGCGATTCCCGCTCGATACAGCACCGCAAGCGTCACCGCCCCGATCGCGATCGCGACGAGTGGCGCGAGCGGTCCAGCGGCCTGGGCTGCGCTCCCGAGCTGGATCTGTACCCAGCGGAACGCGCTCAGGATGTCGAAGCCCACGAACGCGAACGCGCCCGAGAGCTGTACCTGGACCCACGCCAGCGACAGCGTGGCGTAGTCGAACACCGACAGCACCGATGCGACGACGTAGCTCCCGAGGCCGAACACCGACTCGACGACGTACGTCGAGATGATCGCCGCCATCGCTCGCGGGATCGACCCGTACTCGCGATAGAGCGCCGCGATCTCACGGAGCGGACTGACCCAGGCCGTCGGGATGCCGATGAAAAGCCCACCACCGCCGTCGCTGCCGTCAGTTGGTGGCATAGGAGATCACCCTCGTTCCGATGTAGAACGCGACCAGTACCAGCCCGATCGCGACCGCGTAGCCGGCGATCCCCGCTTCGGAGACGAACCCGGCGGCGCCAGCCCAGCCGCCGCGGATCAGCGCCGGCCAGAGACCGAGCACGACCGCGACGAACGATCCGAGGAACTCGCCGAGCCCGCCCACGAGCCCGAGCGGGATGTCGACGAACGACAGGAACGTCGCGACGGATCCCTGGAAGTACGCGAGGATCGTCGCGCCGAACAGCGTCGACGCTACGCGCCCCCAGCGAATCGTCACGCCGTCGATGTACTCGCCGGGTTCGACCATGTTAGCCGTCCTCGTCGTCTTCCTCCGGCCCCGCGAATCCCGGCGTCGGGATGTCGAACGGGATCCCTGGGACGAAGTTGCCCGTCGGGTCCTCGCTCAGATACGCCACGACCAGGTACAGCGCCAGCAGCACGGCGCCGAACCCGAGCGCGAACGTGAGCGGCCCGAGGTTGAACATCCCGCCGGGGCCGATCGACAGCGCCGTCGCGATCGCGCCGACGTTGATGATCTGTGCCGACCCGCCGAAGATCGCCGAGACGAGCTCGCCGCTCGCGGTCGCCATGGCCGACACCGGGATGATGATCAGGTCGGCGACCGTCAGCACACCCGAGGCGACGGCACTGCCGCCAGCGAACAGCACGGCTCCGATCCCCCGGAAGATCACCGTCCGGAGATCGCCGGCTTCGGCCGCTCGGTTGAACAGCCGGCGAACGCGCGGACCACCGGCCGCGGACATGTTAGTTCCCTCCGCCGCCGAACAGGCGCGAGAGCCCGAGGCCTCCGCCCACCATCGCTACGACCGCCGTGATCTGGCCCCAGATGCCGCCGAAGAACCCGCCGCCGCCGGAGCCGGTCGGCCCCATGCCGGCGGACGTGTCCTGAATCGTGTCGACCTCCTCAGTCTGGTAGAGGATCACCGCGTGGAACCGGTAGTTCGTGTCGGCGGTCGCCGACGAGACCAGCTCCGCGGTCGTGTCCTGGCCCGAGAGCGCGCCCGTCATGCCGGTCATGGCCGAGTCCGACGCGTTGCCGAAGCCCGTCGACGAGTCGACGCCGCTGCCGACCTCGAGCACCGCGTAGCGCTCGTTGATGAGCCCCTGGTCGAACTCCAGCGCGAGGTCTCCGTGGCTCAGGTCGATCGCGGTCTTGACCGACAGGTCGCCGTAGAGTTCGAGCTTCTCCGGGTAGTTGTAGGCGTCCCCGCTGGAGAAGTTGACCGAGAACTCGCTCTCGTCGGTCAGGTCCGACAGCGCGTAGCTGACGTTGTAGACGCTCAAATCAGCGATCGTCGCCGTGTCGAACGTGTCACCGAGCGTCGACAGGCTGGTGATGTTCGTGACGCCGCCCTCGTAGATGTTGGTGACCGTCGTCGTCTCGAGGTCGCCGTCGTCGTCGGTGTCGCGCTCGATGTCCGCGAGGTCGACCTCGCCCTTCCGGTCGGCGTCGAGCCACGAGATCGTCACCTCGGCGTTCGCCTCGCTGGCGACCACGTCGATCTGCTGGATCGAGTCGAGCGTGCCGTCGCCGCCCGCGACGAGCGGCAAGTTCGAGACGCGCTCCTGGAAGACCAGGCTCGTGCCGGTGCCGTTGGCGATGACCGTCTCGTCCGACGCCATGCGCGAGGCGTTGATGTCCGCGTAGCGGTAGTCGCCGTCACCGTCGACGACGCGGACCTCCACGGTCGCGTCGGTGGTCAGCTCGTCGACGGTCCCGCCGAAGGTGAGCACCCGCTTGTTGGGGTCCGACTCGAGGGAGACGTTCTGGCCGAACGTCGCGGTCGCCGTCTCGGTGCTGGCGACCGACGCGTCGACGCCCACTTTCTCCACGCCGTCGGCGTCCGCGTCGGTCACCGACACCGACGAGCTGGCGCCCGAGGTGGTGGTCCAGTTGGCCGCGCTGGTCCACGTCGCCCAGTTGTCGCTCTCGGCGTCGATCCTGGGGAACTGGCCGAACGCCTCGGCGTTGACCTTGTCGAAGCGCAGGCCGACCGGCGTCGTCTGCGAGGAGTTGACCGACGCGTTGAGGGTCGTTACCTCGCCCGCGTCGTTGTAGTACTCGAGCGGGTCGCCCATCTGAGCGCGGTCGTGCTCGTGGATCGTGAGTTCGTCCTCGACGATCGTCGGGTTGGGCGTCTTGTCGTCCGAGAAGTTGAGCCCCGGCGACGCCGCCGCGGCTGGTGTCGCCGTCGCGACCATGATGGCCGCGAAGACGGCGAGCGCTGCGATTCCACTACGTCTGAGTTGATCCGAAATCATGTCTGGTTGAATACCGCTGGTTCGAAGGCTGTACACCGAGTTTCGGGTAGGAGTCGCGGAACGCTCCGAGGTACTCGAGAAACGCATCCGAGCACGCGAGTCCTCGCGGCTCGTCGGTCACGTGTCCCTCCCGAGCCGATCCAGTTGGGCTCGGGCGTGCTGGCGGTCACGCCAGCGTGCGGCGCCGATCGACAGCGCCGCCAGCCCGCCGACGACCGCCAGGCCGGCGATCGCCGTCGCGACGGTCACGCGTCCCTCCGCTCTCGGAGGACCTCGAGGAGCACGTCGTCGCGGATCGAGCCGCTGCCGTGGTCCTCGATGCCCTCGATGATCGTGTCGACGCGGTCGTCGCGGGTCATGCGCCCCTGTCAACGTTGCGCCAGTCGCGCCACGTCGGTCGCTCCGCTGTTTCGTCCCGATCCGCCTCGTCTTCGCCGCGTTGGGTGTCCGAGTCCATGGTTTTCTACCACCCCCGGATGCGGGTAGGGGTAGCCCGGCGGGTTGCGCCGGAACGCCTTTCATATGGACTACACCCTCCAAATTGGCCGCGAGGATTGGGAGATAATAGGGGAACCTCTACACAGAGACTCGGTAGACGATAGGGAGAGAATAGATAGAGACGGGTTCACCCACCGGGAATGCTTTTGATAAGTGGTAATCGACTGGTTACCACATGTCGGGTCAAAAGCAGTACTCCCGTACCGTCACGGCACAGGGTCCCGGAACGCTCGGAACGAGTCTCCCCGCCGGGTTCGTCAACGAGTTCGGGATCGAGAAGGGCGACGAACTGAAGATCGAGGATCTCGACTGGGACGACGGCACGATCACGTTCCGCGTCTGACCATGTCGGGATCACTTCTCCCCCGCGAACCCCGTGCGACCGTGTTTGACCGCGACCGCTCCCGGTCGCGAGCGCACAGAAACGCATCCGCGATATTGCACACGACCGCGCAACCCCCCGTGTGCAATATCACTCGCTCGCGAACGCTCACGAGCGCGAGAACTGTCGGCCGGCAGAGACAAACAGCCGATTCGGCTCGATATCTGGTCTCCAGTCGCGCGAAGATCCTCGCTGAGAGAGCGATGTGTGCAATTTAACGATGCGTATCAGAATGACCGAGTCTCGGGAGAGGCGGCTCGATCACCTCCTTGAGGCCACAGGCGAGAACACGAAAAGCAAGGCGCTCGATGTCGCTGCCGAGTACTACATCCGCATGGCTGGCGGGTCCGGCGCGGTCCCGAAGGGCCAGGTCCACGAACTCATGACCGTCGCCACGGATCAGGGTTCGGTCACGCCCGAGGAGATCGCGACGATTCTCGACACCGACGAGCTGCCCGTCGAGTACGAGCGCCGCTGGTCCGTGGGTGAGCGAGAGTAGAACTGAGTGAACTGCAGAGGCTTACAGGATTCCTGCAAGCATCAAAGCCTGAATAGTGGATACTACCAAGATTCCAGCCGTTATCCATCGCTGTCTCTGGGCCACCGTCTGGTTCTCTTCTCGAACTTGACCCAGTTCATCTTTCAGTGTTTCCTCGAGATCTTCGATAGCCTCTGCATCAAGGTTCCCGCGCATACTTTTGACCATTATCAGCTACCTCTTTTTCGTTTTACCGTCTGGTTTGACTTATATGAGGGCGCTTAGAGGGTGAAACAGTCTGTCATTCTCGGTGGCCATTCCGATGAGTAATTTGGCCCCGTTACTGGGCGGTTCGGAGACACGCTTACGGTAGGAGACCAGGAGCGCTCACATGCGTGTATCCATCATAACAGACAGGACACGGATCGCGCTCAAGTTCAGTCTCAATGTGGAACCGCTGGTAGTAGACTAACGGGCCTCCGTGGTATAGTAGCTCCTGGCCGCGTTCACAGTCGCCATCTATCCGATGATACATATCGCGTTCGAGTAACTTCGGCTTCATACAACCTGGCTACCACCCCCGGGCTTAAATATAGGCACGAAAATTCCGGTGAACAAGGGCCAAATTGGGTGGAGAGAAGTGAGGCAACCACTTTCATTACTTTCACCTACCGAGTACTTGCCACTCGCCTGATTCTCGGGTATATCTATCCCTCAAATCCGACGTTTCACTTTCACTGTGACCCTCAGACTCGGTTTTTATATACCACATCTCAAACTCGGTGACCGGACATGTCGGCCGAGAAACTGAGGATCGAGACGCAGGAGGATAGCTGGCGGCTCCGCTGTCCGAACGGGCACAAGGTCGCGCCGACGAACAATCACTGGTACTGCCACAGCTGCGCGAACTCCTGGCACGAGGACGCCGAGCCGGAGATCGACGAGGCGATCGACCAGAAGACCGGGCGGAGCCTAACCCGCGACGAGGTCGAGCTGGACTTCGACGCTCCCGGGATCTACTATGCCTGAAGAATGCGTAGCCGTTTTCGCGAGGAAGCTACTCGGGGTCGTCCAGAAACTCACGACCCTCGGAAGTAATCCACCACGCGCGCCCCTGCCCGATCTTCTTGGAATCGACAAGACGCCGATCTTGGAGGTCTCGGAGACGCTTGTATACTGCCGTTTTGCTCACCGGGAACTCACTCGCCAGTTCAGGGGCAGATACGACTGGATCGGACGAATCCAGAATCAGTTCGAGAATCTGCTCGTCAGAAACCACTGGCCTTCGACCTCCTCGATCGCCCGACTCGTCCGAATCGCCCATACACCACTCTCAAACGTATCATGCATAAACTCTCATATCCCGAACATAAGTTACTTTGGGGTTCCTAAGAACGCCGCAATAACTAAGTTACGCCAGGATAACCATACGAGTCAGATCGACACGGCGCTCCTCGGGGTCGTCGACTCTCGGAAAACGGGGGTCGACGCCCGTGTGCCAGCACGGGCGTCGTGTCGGTCAATCAGGTGACCTGCTATGGCAAACGACCCCCGGGCTCAAAAATATACCCGGAATACGGCGGATAAGCACCGATTTCCAGACAGTTGCCCGACGTGCAGCACCGCGATCGACGGGATCAAAGCGGACGGTCCCGGGCTGCGGCGTGCCGACCCCTGCGGACACCAGATTCCGAGTCAGACTATGCAAGACCCATCGACAGAGACAGACGCATCGCTCGCGACCGACGGCGGCACCAAGGCGAACGGAGGTGTCGAGCGGTGAACACCGAGTCGGCGACCTGCGGGGTGTGCGGCCGCAGTGTCCCGCTCGACCAGGACCACGTCAAGGTCGACGCCGAGACCGTCCGGACGCGCGACCGCAACGAGGCCGACGACTACGTTCTCCACCCGAGGTGTGCGGATGCAGTGTTCGAGGGATGGAGGTGCCCTGCATGAACGCCCGGCGTATCGTCGGTCCGACCGACGAGCCGGTCTCTCCCCAGCACCAGTGCGGTGGCTGCGAAGCCGAGTACTTCAACGCCGAGGCGGCGGCCGAGTGTTGTTCCGCTCGCCTGCGAGCCGACGGCGGCACTGAGCGCCCGCCGTTCGTCGATCCGCACGCCGAGACCGTGAAGTGCCACTTCTGCAGCCGAACGTGGGACCCCGTCGTGGTCGACGGCTTCGACCTGTCCGCCGAAGACGAGTACTACCCGAAGATGGTCCCGGTCTGTCCGGAGCACGCAGGAGGATGCCGATGAGCGGAACTGACCGGCCGAGTGCTATTAACGTCCGGTCCGACGAGGACGCGCCTGACGAATGCGAAAACTGTCCGAGAGTGCTCAAAACCGTCGCATACGTCAACGGTCGTACCCTGTGCGGACGCTGCTACGGTTGGAAGATGGGCTACTACCGCGGAGAGCCTGAGTACTCAGTAGACACGGACCAGGAGGGCCACGGCGACCACCGATGAACGGTCGAGAACGTGGTCCCCGGATGCTGACCGCTCGCGAAGCGATGGAACGCTGGTTGAACCAGCAGAAGACCAGCAAGAGCGAGGAGACGCTGGAGACGTACTTCTACCGGCTGAAGTTGTTCGTCGAGTGGTGCGAGGGGCGCGGCATCGCGACCGTCTCCGAGCTGACCGGCTGGGACTTCGACACCTACGAGAACGACCGTCTCGCCGAGGATATCGCCGGCACCTCGCTCCAGAACGAAATGAAGACGATCCGGAACTGGATCAAGTACCTGGAGCGCATCGAGGCCGTCGACGAGGGGCTCTCTGAGAAGGTCCACGTCCCGGACGTACCGGACTCCGAACAGTCCGACGAGACGAAACTCCACCCCGACGACGCTCGTCCGCTGCTGGACTACTACCGGAACACGCCGCCGCTCTACGGGACGGTGCGCCACGCCTGGCTCGAGCTGGCCTGGCACACCGGCGCCCGGATGGGCGGCACCCGAGCGCTGGACGTTCGCGACTACGACAGCGAGAACCGGCGCGTCGAGTTCCACCACCGGCCGGACACGGACACGCCGCTGAAAAACAAGCTCGACGGCGAGCGCCCGGTCGGCTTCCCCCGGTCGGTGGCGGACGCGATCGACCACTATCTCCAACACCACCGCCACGATCTCCACGACGACCACGGCCGCCAGCCGTTGTTCACCACGTCGCAGGGCCGACCGGCGACGAACACGATCCGCGACTGGAGCTACCGGGTCACCTTCCCGTGCCTCCATACTGCGTGCCCGCACGGCTACGAGGCGGATACCTGCGACTTCAAGGACCCGCACCAGGCGAGCAAGTGCCCGTCGTCGCGGTCACCGCATCAGGTCCGGACGGGCTCGATCATCTGGCAGCGCGACCTGGGTTTCCCGCCGGAGGTCGTCGCCGAGCGGGTGAACGCGTCGATCGAGACGATCGAACAGTACTACGACCACGCTACCGCCCTCGAGAAGCTCGAGGAGCGGCGGCGCCCGTACATCGAGCGGATGGAATCCGAGTAACCATGAGTATAAAAACTGCCCACACCACCGAAGACCGGTTCGACAAGTACAGCCGTGGGCAGTGCCGATCTGCCGAGATTTCGAGGCTCGGCGGTCCCACTTCATTAAAAGGGCTAGCGGCTTCTCCGCGGAGTTTTACTCTTTCGAGTCGGTCACCGTAGATCGCGCGTCCGAGCGCGGCGTCGAACGTGCTCTTCTTGCCCGGGACTCGGCACGCCGAGAGTACCCGTCCGACCTTGTTCCTCGAACCACGTGGCACGTGCAAAACTGTTATCACTGCGCCCCAGTAACAGCAGACTATGAGCGAGAATGCGCGCGACACCGGCGGTCGCTACTCCAGAAAGCTCACCGAACAGGACCTCTTGAAGGTCTTCGACTACGAGACCGACGCCGAGGAGCCCATGCTCGCGGCCTCGGAGATCGTCGACGCGCTGTACGACCGCTTCGATATCGACGTGTCCGACGAGACCGTGCGGCGGCGACTCCGTTCGATGGAGGACGATGGCACGGTGTCCAGCAAGCGATTCGGTGCGCGGGCCGTCGGATGGACCGCACTGGTCGCGCCGCGGCTCGATCCCGACGTCGCCGCGGACGCCGACGAGCTGGCGGACGCCGACCGCGACGAGTACACCGCACTCAACGACCTGTAACGGATGGCCGAGGTGTTGCTGTCGCCGCAGGCGAGGGAGTGGTTGACCGACCAGACCGACGACGTGAGCGAGCGCGTGAAGGCGAAACTTCGCGACGCCGGCGAGGCTCCCGGACGCTTCCTGAAGCCGCTGAGCGGTCGCGACGACTACCGGCTCCGGATCGGCGACTATCGCGCGGTTGTCGACTGGCGACGGGACGACGGGGAGCTTCGCGTCCAGCGGATCGGCCACCGAGACGGGTTCTACGAGTAGCGCCCTCCCCGAGGCGAAAAACGAGCAGACGGCCGCTCAGTCCCCGTCGGGAATCTCGAACGCCCGCTTCCGAACGCCCCCGTTGCCCCGTCGTTCCAGAGCCACCAACTCCCCCTCGGTCTCTACCATCACGGCCTCGCCGCCGGACTCCTCCAGATTCGCGCGGATGACGTTCTCGCAGACCACGTTGCCCTTCTGGACGACCTCGTCCTGGCGCGTGTGGCCCACTATCTGGAGCGGCGCGTCGTCGCTCAGGAACTTGAAGTCGAGCCAGGCGATGCCGGCGCCGAAGGCGCGGCCGCCGCCGCGACCGATGCCGAGGACCTCCTGATAGTCGTCGACGAGACGCTCCTGGGTCGCCTCGTCGTCGTCGGTGCCGATCGCGTCGCGAAGCTCTCCGGCGGCTTCGGCGAACCGGTCGTTCAGTCCCGCGGCGTCGTAGTCACGGACCCGACCGGCGTGGGCGTAGGTGAACGCGTAGCCGTCGTAGGCGGCGACGACGTGGCCGTCGGCGATGGCCTCGCAGAGCCGGCGGCGGTCGTCGTCGGACTGCTGCCCCGAGAACCAGGTCTCCCAGCTCACCAGGTCCTGGAAGAGGACGCCCCACTCGTGGTTGCCCAGCGTGACGCGGACGTGGCCCGGCGGGGCCTCGCGGGCGAGGCGTTCGACGAGTTCGATGACGGCGGCGTTGTCGGGGCCGCGATCCACGAGGTCGCCGTTGAACACCAGCACCGACTCGTCGCCGTCGGCCCAGTGGAGCCGGCCGTCCGCGTCGACCTCGACGAGCGGGTCGAAGTCGGGGTGGTCGCCGACGGCTGTAAGCGCCGAGCGGGCGGCGTCGAGATAGCCGTGGATGTCGCTGATGCTGACGATGCGTGGGCTGTCGGCGTCGAGCGCGTCGACGCCGTCGCGAGCGGCGCGGGGCATCGAGTCGTCATGGTCGGGAGTGAGATCTATCATGGCGGACGGGTAGAGCGGTCTGTCAGCCGATGGATACACCGCAGGGCATCAAAACGGCTTCGGAGGGGTCCTCTCGCTCGCGCTAAACACAAAACTCATATCGCGGGGCTGAAAGAACATAGACAGATGGATAGAGTGCGGCAGTGGGCGCACGCGGCCTACGAGCGGTTGCTCGAACTCGAGCTGTCGGGGACGCCCAGTCACGTCGCCGTCATCCAGGACGGCAACCGGCGGTACGCGCGACAGCGGGGCGACGACGCCTCGGACGGCCACCGGGCGGGCGCGGAGACGACCGAGCAGGTACTGGAGTGGTGTCGGCAGACCGGCGTCGACGAGCTGACGCTGTACACCTTCTCGACGGAGAACTTCGAGCGCCCGGCGGAGGAGAACGAGGCGCTGTTCGACCTGCTGTGCGAGAAGCTCCGCGAGTTCGCCGACGCCGACCGGGTCCACGACTCGGAAGTCCGGATCCGGGCGATCGGCGAGACGGAGAAACTGCCCGAGCGGGTGCGCGAGGCGATCGACTACGCCGAGCGCCGGACCGCGGGGTACGACAACCTCCAGCTGAACATCGCGCTGGCGTACGGCGGCCGCGCCGAGTTGCTCTCGGCGGCCCGGGACGTGACGAGCGAGGTCGAGCGCGGCGCGCTCGACGCCGGGGATATCGACGTCGAGACGATCGAACGGCGGCTCTACGAGGGGCCGAGCCGCGACGTGGACCTGATCGTGCGGACCGGCGGCGACGAGCGCACGTCGAACTTCCTGCCGTGGCACGCCAACGGCAACGAGGCGGCCGTCTACTTCTGTACGCCCTACTGGCCGGAGTTCCGGAAGGTCGACTTCCTGCGGGCGATCCGGACATACGAACACCGCGAGGAGTCCTGGCGGAAGACCCGCGCGCGGCGGGCGCTCGCGCTGGTCCGTGCGCTCGGCGGCGCCGAGGTCAACGACGCCCGACGCGTCCTCCGGCGGTTCAAGGACGCGCTCCCGAGCGCCGAACGCGAGGCCCTCGAATCGGAGACCGACGCCGAGTTCGAACGCACCGCCGACTGAGCCGTTCGTTCCCGCGCTCGCGAACCTGATTCCGGTGACTCGATGGCCCGATAGCCGATCGTCGGCCTCGATTGCGTGCCACTTGTACCCACGTGACGGTACGCTTAAGTAGACCAGGCGTGTGGCATCATCTATCATGGCACATTCGGGGTCGGACGCCGACGCGTTCGTGACGCACGGCACGCGGCCGCGCAGCGTCGCGCGGGCGAGTCGCCGGCTGGGGCTCGCGCTCCTCGGTGCGGCGGGACCGGCGGTCGTGACGGCGTTTCTGGTGGCGGTGACTCGTCCCGGGACGGCCGGCCCGCTCGCCTGGGTGGGCGAGGCGATGGCGACGCCGCTGGTCGGCGGGAGCGGCCTCACCTGGGCGTTCCACGTCGCCGCGGTCACCGGCCTCGCTGGCGTGTGGATCGTCGGCTTCGCGCTCGTCGTCGAGGGGTATTTCGGCGTCGAGTAACTTCGAGATCCGGTCGAGAGGGAGTCTTCTGCGGCGGCACTCCTGCGACTGTTCAGTCGTTCCCGCGCGCTTCCGCCTGCGCGTCCTCGGCGTTCGGACCGGCCCGGCCGCGGACGTTGAAGCCGCCGGTCTCGGCGCGGCCGGTGAGTTCCCGCTGGGGGAAGGGGATCTTGATGTCTTCCTCCTCGAAGGCGGCCTTGACGGCGCTGACGACGGCGGAGACGGCCTTCCACTTTCGCGGTGGGGTAGGGTGGTCGATCCAGAAGCGCATCTCGAGGACGACCGACGAGTCGCCGAACTCCTTGGGGAACACCTGGGGCGGCGGGGCGTCGACGACTTCGCTGCAGTTGGAGATGGCTTCGATGGCGACCTGCTTGGCGCGGTCGGGGTCGGTCTCGTAGTCGATGCTCACGTCGACGCGGATGCGCAACAGCCCCTTCTGGCTCCGGTTCGTGATCGGTCGGTCGGAGACGCGGTCGTTGGGGATGATGACGAACTCGCCGTCGAAGTTCTCCAGGCGGGTGTGGAAGATGGTGATGTCGGTGACGATACCCTCCTCGCCGCCGATCTCCACCCAGTCGCCGATGGTAAAGGGACGGGAGAACATGAGGACGAACCCGGCGATGAGCGAGCCCAGCGTCTGGCGGGCGGCGAAGCCGACGACGATGCCGAGGAAGCCGGCGCCGACGAGGAGGCCGCCGAGGTTCGTGTCCCAGATCCCCAGGATGACGATCCCCGCGAAGCCGAACAGGAACAGCTGGGCGGTCCGCAGGAGGATCTCCTCCTGGTGGTCGGTCAGCCACTCCGCGTGGCGGCCGAGGTTGGTGACGGCGTTGGAGAGGTATCGGGCGACCGCGTACGCGGCGAAGAACACGGCCACCGAACCCAGAGCGCGCCCGAGGGCCTGAAGCTCCTGGTCGTTCGTCAACTCGTCGGCAAGCGTCGCGAGCGCCGGGCCGTATCCCCAGAGGTACACCAGCGAGAAGCCGCCGCCGACGAGCAGGGACAGCTGTGCGGCGCGCAACACCGCTCCGCTGACGGCCCACTGCAGGGCGGAGTCCTGAACCCCCTGGATCAGCCGCGGGAGGACCAGCCAGCCGAAGGTCGCGACGACGGCGAGCAGCAACGCGGTGACGCCGAGCCGGGCGCCGAGCGTCTCGAACCCCGTGAGGAACGACCGGGCGGCGTCGACCGGCGTCGCCTGTAGCATACCTCGGGGTTCGTGAGTCGACAGTCTTGGGCGTTGCGCTTGTCGGCCCGACCGCGAGTGTCGCGGCGCGGCGCGATCCGGGCAGCGAACCTACAAATGGGCGGGCGCCGTCGGGGACGCTATGAACCGACGAGCGGCGTCGAGTGCCGGTTGGGACAGGCCGCTCGTGATCGGTGCCGTCTACGGGCTGACGGCGCTGGCGTACACGGCCGCGTACGTCACGCTCGTGAGTCCCTACGGTCTATTTCTGATCTCGGCGGGGATGCTCGTCGGCTCGTCGACCGTCGCCGCCGTGCTCTCTGGCGTGCTCGTCCATCGACTCGAAACCGCTGTCGACCCCGTGTCGAGGATACGGACGGACGCGTTCTCGGGGATGTTCGTCGGCTGGCTGACGCTGGTGATCGCGGGGCCGCTGGCCGTCCTCGGCATGACGATACCGATGTACGTCGGTCCGGTGACGAACGTCTCGCTGATCACGCCGCTTCTGATCGCGGCCTATCTCGTCGGCGTCGTCGGGTACGGGCTGATCGGGACGCTCATCGCCCTGGTCGCGACGGTCGGGACGCCGATCCTCCTCACGGGCGCGGTCGGCGTCGTGCTCGGGTACCTCCGCCGTCGGTCGAGCGCCGCCGCTGTCGTGCCGCCGGAGGGCTCCGGGGGCTGATTGCCGTCGCTCCCGGGTCGGAACGCGGAGAGAGAACTGAAACCGGTCGAAATTCAGACGCCGCGGCCTTGCATCTTCTCTTCCTCGGGCAGGTCGGCGTTGGCGTCGCCCTTCATGCCGGCGCCGATGTTGGAAGCGATCTCGGCGAGGGTCTCGGGGTCGTCCCAGTTGTTGACGGCCTCGACGATCGCCGTGCCCATCGCCTCGGGGTCCTCGGCGCCGAAGATGCCCGAGCCGACGAAGATGCCGTCGCAGCCGTGGTGCATCATCAGCGCGGCGTCGGCGGGCGTCGCGATGCCGCCGGCGGCGAAGTTGACGACGGGGAGCCGCCCCATCTCGGCGGTCTCGTGGACGAGTTCGGCGGGCGCCTCGTTCTCGCGGGCCCACTTCTCGCGCTCCTCGTGGGTCGCGCCCTCCAGCTCGCGAATGGCCCCTTTGATGTTGCGCTGGTGGTGGACGGCCTGGTTCACGTCGCCGGTGCCGGCCTCGCCCTTGGTGCGGATCATCGCCGCGCCCTCGTCGATGCGGCGGAGCGCCTCGCCGAGGTTGCGGGCGCCGCAGACGAACGGGGAGGTAAAGTCGCGCTTGTCGATGTGGTAGCGGTCGTCCGCGGGCGTGAGGACCTCGCTCTCGTCGATCATGTCGGCGCCGGTCGCTTCGAGGATCTGGGCCTCCTTGGTGTGGCCGATGCGGGCCTTGCCCATGACGGGGATGGAGACCTCGTCGATGATGGATTCGAGCGAGGCGGGGTCGGCCATGCGGGCGACGCCGCCGCGCTTGCGGATGTCGGCGGGGACGGCTTCGAGGTTCATCACCGCGACGGCGCCCACGTCCTCGGCGATGCGGGCCTGCTCGCGGTTCACGACGTCCATGATGACGCCGCCCTTCTGCATCTTGGCGAACCCGCGCTTGACCAGCTCGGTCCCGCGGCGGAGTTCCTCTAGGTCCGTTTCGTCGGTCATACCCCCGGCTTGGCGTCGGACTCACTTAACGAGTATCGTTCGCCGCCGTCTCGCCGGAGTCGGCGTCCCGAGGTTCCGGCGCCGTGTGTTATTTGCCGCACTCGCCCGTTGCCGCGAGCATGACGGACACGCAGTCGAGCGAGGAGCCGTTCGCGACCGAGGTGACGGTCGACGCCGGCGACCGGAGCGACTGGTCGGTCTCGCCGCGGATCTTCGGCGCCTACGTCGAACACTACGGCCGCGAGATCTACCCCGGTATCTACGCCGAACACCTGACGAACAACTCCTTCGAACCGTGGTGCTTCGAGCGGAAGACCGCCGAACGGAGCCGTCTCGCCTACGACGAAGACGAGATTCCCGAACACGAGGGGATCGCCTACCCCTGGCAGCCGGTCGGCGACGCGACGTTCGAGACCCCCGAGGGCGGCGTCCACGGCGGCGACCGGAGCCGCTTCCAGCGGATGACCGTCGACGGCGACGCGGGCGGCGTCTCCCAGCGAGTCCCCCTGCCGGACTACCGCACCGCCGAGTACGACCTGTCGGTCTCAGTCCGCGGCGAGGGCGTCGAGGCGGTCGAGGCGCGACTCACCGACCTCGACGGCGAGGTGCTGGCCGCGGTCGAGATTCCCGTCACCGACGAGTGGGTCCGCCACGAGGACCTCCGGCTCGAACTCGCCGGTGAGAGCGACGTTCGGTACCCCGCCGAGGGGGCCGACGGCGGCTTCCGGGACAACTCCGCCCCCCACGGGGAGTACCGGTTCGAGTTCGTCGCCGAGGGGGAGGGGGGCGTCGACCTCGACTGGGCGACGTTGCTGTCCGGCGACGCCGTCGACGGAAAGTTCAACCCCGAGATGCTGGAGCGGATGGAGGAACTCGCCGTGGAGTCCATCAAGTGGCCGGGCGGCAACTTCGCGAGTCACTACCGCTGGCGCGACGGCGTCGGCCCGCTCGAAGACCGCCCCGTCAGCGAGGCGCCCGGCTGGAGCGGTCTCGAACCGAACTTCCTCGGGACGGCCGAGTTCGTCGACCTCTGCGAGCGGATCGGCGTCGAACCGATGATCACGGTCGGCTGGTGGGCGGAGATCGGCCCCGAGGAGGCCGCCGACTGGGTGGAGTACTGCAACGGCGACCCCGACGAGACGGAGATGGGCGCGCTGCGGGCCGAGCACGGCTACGAGGAGCCCTTCGACGTACGGTACTGGGAGATCGGCAACGAGGTCTGGGGCCCGTGGCAGTTCGGCCACACCGCCGACCCGTGGGAGTTCGCCGGGGGGTCCGACGAGCGGGCGGGCGTCGACGCCTACTACGACGCGATGACCGCTGTCGACCCGGATATCACGGTGTTCGCGGACCTGCTCGACCCGGGGTACACCCGCTTCGAGGCCGACGCCGACGAGTGGGCCGAGGCGCTGTTCGCCGAGGTCGGCGACCGCATCGACGGCGTCGACACCCACCACTACAACTTCGGGATCCGCCGCAGCGACGAAGACAGCCCCGAGGAGTGGGTTGAGGACCACGACGCTGACCCGATCGACTACATGGAGACGCTCGTCGCCTATCCGACGCAGTACGAGCGTGAGCTGGCGGATCTCGCCGCGGACGCTGCGGCCCACGGCGTCGACCCGTTCGTGATCAACGTCGGCGAGTGGGGGCTGTACCCCCACCTCGGGGAGGATTGGCCCGATATCGGAATGGGGACGACCGCCAGCGCCGCCTACACCGCGGGGATGTTCGGCGCGTTCGTCCGACAGGGCGACGCCGTCCGCCGCGCTTCGCACACCCACATGCCGGTCAAGCAGTTCCCCGACACCGGGGGGTCGAACGCCACGCCGCTCGACCCCGTCGCGCAGGTCCAGCGGCTCTACGCCGAGGTGCTCGCCGACGGCCGCGACTGGCACGCGCTCGGTGTCGAAGTCGACGGCCCCGCGCGGACGCTCCCGGAACTCGGGACGCGGGTCGAGCGCATGGAGGGTGTCCCCTACGTCGACGCCACGGCGGTCGTCGACGACGCGGGCGAGGAACTGGCCGTCTTCCTCGCCAATCGGAATCTCTCCGAGGGGGCGACCGTGACGGTCGACCTCGGACCCGACGCGGCCGACCGCTCGGTCGCCGTCGACACCCTGGAACCGACCGACAGCCCCCACGACCAACAGGAGTCCCGCTCCGAACCCGACGCATACAGGATCGACCGCTCGACCGAGACCGTGAGCGACGACGGGACCGTCGCGGTCGAACTCGCCCCCTCCGCGGTGGCTCGCCTCCGGATCGACTGATCCGTCGGCTCGACCGTCCGACCGCTATCGTTTTGCGCGCGGCGTCCACAGGGTCGAGCATGTCGGCCGTGAACCGGGCGGGTCGCCGCATCGAGCGGGTCGTCGCCCGCTACTTCGACGCGCCGCTGCCCGACAGCGATGGCCTCCCCGCCTACGTCGCGCCGCTGCCCGACTGGCTGGAGGACCTGGGTCTCCGCCTCGCGTGGCCCATCGCGCTGGTCAACCTCGTCGGCACCCTCTTTGGCTTCTGGTACTACGCCGGCCAACCCACCGACCTCGCCCCGCCGATCCTCGGGGGGCAACTGGGCGCCGCGCCGCTGGCCGCCTACCCGCTCATCCCGGACTCGCCCGTCGCGACGCTGTTCATCGGTCTCTCGCTGGTCGCCTGGAAGCTCGACCTCGACGCCGACCCGCTGCACGCGCTCGCCTTCTTCGGCTGTATCAAGCTCGGCCTGTGGACGCCGTTCGTCCAGCTCGTCCTCAACGGGCCCGGCGGCATCGCCGCCTGGCTCTACTGGTTCCTGATACTCAGCCACCTCGCGATGGCCGTCGAGGCGTTCCTGATCCACCGCTACGCCGCCCTCTCCGTCGGGTCGGTCGCCCTCGCGCTCGCCTGGTACGGCTTCAACGACGTGGTCGACTATTTCTGGCCGATCCTGGAGGGGCCACACCACACCTGGCTGCGCGCCGAGCCGTTCGTCGCGGCCGGGCTCCCCGACCACACCGTCCCCGCCCACGACCTCGCGGCGGCCTGGGCGGTCGTCCTCACGCTGGTCGCCGCGTTCCTCGCGCTGGCGACCCGCGTCGAGAAGGTGAAACGCGGTGCGGCCTGAGACCGGTCGCCCGGCCATCGGTCGCCGAGAACTCCGGGAAGGTGCTTCCGCGGTCCGAAGCTATACCCCCGGGTCGGCCGTCTCTGTGATATGGTATCGTTCAGCGACTCGGAGCGCAGGGCGTTCGCGCGCGACGGCTTCCTCGTGCGCGAGGACCTCCTGCCGGCCGGGATCGTCGACGACGCTCGCGCGGCGGTCGTCGACGCGATGGACGCCGATCCGGACGATCCCGAGACGCTCGTCGGCGCCGGGTACGAGGTGGCGCTGGAGGGCGTCGACCAGCCGCCGCTGACCGCGGTCGCCGAGGCGCTGTTCCCCGCCGCCGAGGCGCTCGTCGGCGAGGGCGTCCTCGAACCGCCGGGCGCGGGGATGCAGGTCGCCTTGGAGTTCCCCGACACCGACGCCGCCGAGTCGGTCCACGGCGCTAAGACCGTCGACGGCCACCTCGACGGCTACGCCGCCTTCGACGAGAACCCCGAGGTGACGACCTTCCAGCTCGGCGCCGCCGTCTACTTCGACGACGTGGGCCCCCGCGGCGGTGGGTTCACGGTCTGGCCCGGCTCCCATCGGGCAGCGGCCGCGTACTTCGCCGACCACGCGCTGGAGTCGGTCGGCGGCAAGCCGAACAACTCCCAACTGCCCGCGACGGGTGACGAACCGGGCGAATGGGACTACGACCGCCGGCTCCACGACCAGTGGGACCCCTACGAGATAGCGGGCTCGGCCGGCACGGTCGTCCTCTGGCACGGGCTGTTGACCCACGCGGCCGGGATCAACACCGGCGAGCGCGTCCGGATGGCCGGCATCGAGCGGTTCGCCCGCGAGGACATCGAGGACGTTCGTCGGGATGCAGCTTCGGATCTCTTCGAGTACTGGCCCGCGATGGCCGGCGTCCCCTTCGTGGAGGGTGGTGAGCCGGTCGTTTCGGAGTGACAATACTGCGGTCGTGCCCCTTCGGCTCAGCGTCATCGCGTCAGGAGTTCTGTAGCTATGACAGTACCAGTGGTTGTTCGTCGGCGCGACCTTGTGTCCGTGCGGGCACCGGTGCCGTCAACTCTCCTCCTGCGTCTCGATCCTCAGTTTCTCGGCCGACATATCCAGTCGGCGAATTTGAGATGTGGTATATAAAAACCGAGTCTGAGGGTCACAGTGAAAGTGGAACGGCGAATTCCATAGAGTTGCTTGGGTGTGTCTCGGATATCTGCTGCTTAGAAGGGGAACGAAAGTAGTACAACTGATCCGAACATGGGACCATTCTAGCAACCTCCTCGAACGAACAAACCCGTATATATTTTAGGCGCGTGCTCGAATCCCAAATAAGGCCGCACCACGTAATGTATTTAGAAGATATTCGTGTCCATGGATTCAAAGGTATACGCGACCTGCGGTTCAAACCTAATCGAATTAATCTTATCACTGGGCCAAACAATTCCGGTAAAACATCCTTCTTAGAGTCTCTTAACCTGGTATTTAATCCTCAGATCATCAGTGAGTGGGAAGATAATATCGACTATCTAATCAATGCCAAATCGAAAACGGCTGCCATTGATTGTGAATTTTCAGGCCATCAAACCACATTTAACGATTTTTCGGACACTGACAAGGATGACAGTAGACTGAAGAACCGCGAACTAGGGCTTAGACCTCCTCGGAAGTCCGAAGCTCTCGATGCATTTGTAGATGTACTTCTCACCCTTTCGTCACAGGGCCCTGATACTGATTACTACGTAGACCGGCTATTTGGGCGTACTCTTAGTCCTGAGGATTTCGAGACGATAACTGATGATTCGCAGTTTCACGAGATCGTAGATGAATCATTGAGGGAGACAATCATCACTGCATCTGAAGATCTAGATCAGAGTACGATTCGGGACAGTTGTATCGTTCTGTCTGTGGATGGAGAAGAATATCCCTACATCTATCTTGAAGATTCGATTTACAGTGGTCTGCGCGCTGAAATCTCTAATATGGCGGCGCGCCGGGCACTAACGAAATTATATCATGAGGAGGACGAGATCTTTGCTAATGAGGATCAAATTAACCGGCTCCAGCAGATGTTCTCCGATCTGTTGATCCCCCGGTTAGGAAAAGATAGGTTTGTATATGAAAAGCCATCATCGGTAGGCCAAGTTGTATTCGCGAATACAGAAACGGTAACCGGTGAAAATGTAGATCTGAGTAAAAATAATGGTGCGGTCAGACTTCAAAACATCGAGAAATACGTTAAGAAGACCTCCATCTTGCGGAATTTAGAAGATCTATCTTTTGACTACTTAGTGTTCAATGAAGATGGCGAAGAGTATCAGGTACCGTACGGCTTCATGGGTCAAGGATTCCAACAGGTGATGACAATCTTGTGGGAGTTGTATAAATCAGATGTATCTGAAACTGTGTTCTTGCTGGAAGAAGCAGAAAATCACATGCATCCGGGGTATGTAAATAAATTGGTATATTTCTTAGTTGACCTTGCCATGGAAGAAGAAATCCAGCTCTTCATTACCACCCACGATCTGGACTTCCTAGACGCATTCTTTTCACAAAATATAGGCAATGATGAAGTTTCATTCCTGAAGGATCACTTCAAGTTGTTGAAAATGGGTAGGCGATACTCAGAACAATTAGACTATTCACAGGCTGAAAAAGAACTCGAGGACATACATACAGACTTGCGTGGGATATGAACCAAATTTTTCTCAGCGAAGGGAAGAACGATACAGAGATGCTAGAAGTCGTATTTAACTCCGTATACAGCGATTTGGATTCCCAAAGGATCGACTTAGAAGACCATTCTTCCGATGGGTTAATAAAACAAGAATCATCTATGATTAGAAAGTTTCTGGAATATCGGAGCGATAAGGATCTATTGCTAAAATCTGAGGGGGGAAAACCAAAACTCAAAACCGCAGTCGCGAGCTTGTCAAGGGAACTTCTGGACTATTTGGACTGTTTTGAATTATACGTGGTGATTGACCTTGATGGCGGATCAATTGATGGCATTATTGAGGATATAGACGAGGAATTAGAGACGCGATCGACAACAAATAGGGCCTCATTGGAGAAATCAGGGTCTTTAGAGCCAGCTTCGCCGTTTCTCATACAGGATACCGTATTTTCATATCGGCATCTAGAGTACGAGATCAGGTTCATAACATTAGAGTACACACTAGAAGATGTTGCAAATATAGATAAGAACACAGATTCAGGAGAAGACCAGCGACAAAAAGTTCGCAATATCTCGCAACGAGAAGATATCCAATCTGTGCTTTCTGAATATACATAGAATTCGGGCACTAATCTAATTAGTTAATCGATTTTGATAACATTCTCGATTGAGGTAAAATCATCAATTGTATCGATGAGAGACGCTCTCTTCATGTTTCACCAACGGACCAGCGGCGCTCGTACTCGACGGGCAGCTCATCGGTGTCGAGAATCGCCGCGATCTCCTCGGGCGTGACCGAACCCTGGTCCGTCGCGACTGTCATGAGCTCGTGGACCTGGCCCTTCGGGACCGCGCCGGACCCGCCGGCCATTCGGATGAAGTACTCGGTAGCGACTTCGAGGGCCTCGCTTTTCGTGTCCTCGCATGTGGCCTCGAAGAGGTGGTCGTACCGCCTCTTTAATTAGCTGCCACCTCTCCATTTATGATACCAACCAATCAAAATGCGGTTGATGGCTATTAATCACGCTATTCATACTATCGGTCAATTAAATCGGCCTGCGGAGCTGAGGACCAAAGAGGAGTTTGGCATTCAACGAGGAGGCGATGATGATCTCAGGTATCAGGTTGACCCTTTCGCAGAATTATATTATGACAAGGAATCTTCTGAGATTCAAGGGTTATCGGATAGACAGATTGTGGGATACGATGAACCCATGATTAATGTGTGTGAGAGATTACAGGAGTTTTCCTTCGTTTTCGCGGTTTTTAGGCCTACCTCTGGGTACTTAGCGATTGAAGAGGAAGACCAATCCGCTGCTGAACTCGATGTTGAATTGGGGGAGGAATACAAAAAATCTGCCAGAAAAGTTGACAAGGAAGCTTTAGGTCAAAGTGACGGTGCGACTCTTCACGATGGATTCATTCAATTTCACAATTGGAATCCTAATAGAATCGGTGCAACGCCTGAGGAGTTTGGTAAGGCTCACTCCAAATACCGAGACGAGATATTAGAATTGGAGAGGAAAGGTCACCGGTGGAATGTTGTCGAATGGTGGATGCTAAAGCATAAAGATACGAAGATTATGGCCTACTCAACATTGGCAGAAATGGAAGAAAGGCTCGGAGATCTGATTCGAGAAGCCTATACAGACTCAGAACAGATAATTACACAGACAAGTGCAATTGAGGGTCGCCCTATAGATAGATGGAGTGAGGCAGGAAAACCGGGAAAATATGGGATTCTTGAATTCATGTATTTCCGGAATCTTGTCAAGGTGTGCCGAGAAAGCGAGGCGGTCCTCAATCTCATAGACATGAATGTGCCTGAACTTAGATCATACACTGACGGCGTCAATGACCTACGAAACGACGTAATGCATCCCATCAACACAGTATTTGAAGAAAAAAGCGATATAGCCGAATTTATTGAATCGATAACTAATGTTGAGGAGTTCCTTTCTCGGACTGAGAATTGCCTCTGAAACAAGGATTCATATTTCCATAGAAGTGTGAAACACTGAGCAAGTATAGACTACTAGACGGCCAAATTTCGATACCTCGGGAACGGTCGGCCCACCGAGATAGACCCTGATTACACGTTTCTCACGAGAAACGCGAACCCTGACCGTCAGCCCACAATCAGGATCGCCGACTCGGTCTCGATCATCTCACCGTCGCCGGAGTACGTCCGCGCTTCTTCGATCTCGTACATCTCCGACTCTAGCTCGACGCCCGCGACCTCCAGCTTGCCGTCGACTTCCTCGAACTCACCGCTCTCGATGGCGGCGTCGATGTCGCCGACCTGGCTGCCGTACTCGGGGCCGACCAGCGAGTAGTCCAGGTCGACGCCGGTGACCTCGGTGGTGACCTCGGGGGCCTCGTCGAGCGTCTCCAGATCCGCGACGTGCATCGCCTCGGCGACGGCGTCCTCGAAGCCGGCGATCCCGCCGTAGACCTGCACGCGGTCGAGGTCGGCGTTGAGCGCCAGCCCGCTGTCGGTCTTGTAGCGCCGGAGCGCGGCGATGACCTCCATCGCCGTCTCGCCCGCTTTCAGGTCCGCCTCGTAGCCGCGCGTCTCCGGCCAGTCGACGGTGTGGACCGAATCCAGTTCCTCGCCACCCTCGGCGTAGAGGCGCTGCCACAGTTCCTCGGTGACGTGCGGGAGGAACGGGGCGAACAGTTTCAGGAACGTCCGGTGAGCGGTCAGGAGCGCGTACTCGGTCGAGCGAGCGTCCGCGCCGCCGTCGGCGTCGTCGAGTCGCTGCTTCGCGATCTCCAGGTAGTCGTCGCAGAAGGAGTTCCAGAAAAAGGAGCGCAGTTCGTTGCGGGCCTTCGAGTACTCGTGTTCCTCGAACTGCTCGGTGAGCGAGGCGACGGCGTCGTCCAGCTCGGCGAGCATCCAGCGGTCGACCGCGGCCAGATCCTCCTCGTCGGGCTCATCGACGGCGTCGGGCTCGGGGGTCAGCTGGTCGATCAGCCGCGAGGCGTTCCAGAGCTTCTGGAGCAGGCGCTCGCCGGCTTCGAGGTCGCCCTCCTTGTAGGGGAAGTCGTCGCCGACGGAGGCGCTGGCCGACCAGAAGCGGATGGCGTCGACGGGGTACTCCTCCATGACCTCCGCGGGCAGGACGACGTTGCCCCGCGAGGAGGACATCTTCTCGCGGTTCTCGTCTAAGACGTGCCCGTTGATCATGACGCTCTCGAAGGGCACCTCGCCGGTGTGCTCGTAGCACTTGACGACCGTGTGGAACAGCCAGAAGGAGATGATGTCGTGACCCTGCGGCCGCAGGTCGAACTGGTAGAGTTCCGGCCGCTCCATCGTGAACTCTTCTTCCTGCTCGTCCCAGTCCCAGCCCGCGTTGATCAGGGGAGTCAGCGACGAGGTGGCCCAGGTGTCGAAGACGTCCTCCTCGGGGCGGAGGTCGCTGCCGCCGCACTCCGGACAGCTATCGACCGGCGGGTCGTCGGCCAGGGGGTCGACGGGCAGATCCTCCTTCTCGGCCACGACCGTCTCGCCGCAGTCGTCGCAGTACCAGACGGGGATCGGGATGCCAGAGTCGCGCTGGCGGGAGATACACCAGTCCCACTCCAGGCCCTCGATCCAGTGCTGGTAGCGGGTGAACATCTTTTCGGGGTACCAGTCCATCTCCTCGCCGGCGGCGAGGTAGTCGTCGGTGCGGTCGAGCATCTCGACGTACCACTGCTCGGTGACGAGGTACTCGACCTCGGTGTCGCAGCGCTCGTGGACCTGCACGGTGTGGTCGTGGTCGCGGCTCTCGACGAGCGCGCCCGCGTCGTCCAGGTCCTCGATGATTGCTTCGCGGGCCTCCTCGGTGGTCATGCCCTCGTAGTCGCCCGCCAGATCGGTCATCGTGCCCGACTCGTCGATGGCGATGCGCAGGGGCAGGTCGTGAGCCTGGTACCACTCGATGTCGGTCTGGTCGCCGAACGTACAGCACATGACGATGCCGCTGCCGGTCTCCAGGTCGACCCGCTCGTCCTCGATGATCGGGACCTCCTGGCCGAAGATGGGGACCCGGGCGGTGCCGCCGACGAGGTCGGCGTTCTCGTCGTCGTCGGGGTGGACGAACACGGAGACACACGCGGGGAGAAGCTCCGGCCGCGTGGTCGAGATGGTGAAGGTGTCGTCGTCGTCGGCCTCGCCCGAACCGGTCTCGATCAGGTCGAAGTCGATATCGTTGAACTTGGTGTGTTTGTCCAGATCCTCCTGTTCGACCTGAGAGATGGCCGTCTCGCAGTCGGGACACCAGATGGTCGGGGCGCGCTGGCGGTACTCCCGGCCCTGTTCGTAGAGGTCGATAAAGGAGAGCTGGGAGATGCGCTGGACGCGCGGCTCGATGGTCTTGTAGGTGTTCGTCCAGTCGATGGACATCGCCAGCGACTGCATCTGGTCGGTGAACTCGGACTCGTACTCCTGGCAGACCTCGCGGCACTTCTCCTGGAACTCCCGGCGGGTGTAGTCCTGGTGGCGGATGCCGAGTTCCTGCTCGGTGAGCCGCTCGGAGGCGATGCCGTTGTCGTCGTAGCCGAACGGGAAGAACGTGTTCCCGCGGGCCATCCGGTGGTACCGGGCGGCGAAGTCCTGCAGGGTGTGGGCGTAGAGGTGGCCCATGTGCAGGCTGCCCGAGACGGTCGGCGGCGGCGTGTCGATTGAGTAGACGAGGTTCGGGTCGACCTCCCCGTCGGGGTCGTACTCGTAGGTCCCCTCGTCGACCCAGCGGTCCTGCCACTGCGGCTCGACCGCCTCGGGGTCGTACTCGCCAGGGAGTGCGTCGTCGTCGGGCGCGTCCCCGTCGCCGGCGTCGTCGGTGCTCATCGCGACTCACTCCCGGCGGTCGGTCGCGGTCGGGGCGCGAGCGCGGCGGGTATCGGTCGATGCGTGTCGTCGGTCGGTGTCGTGGTGTCGTACATCGGTCTGTCTGTCAGCTGGTCGTCGAGCGGTGCGAACGCGGTCAGAATGGAAAGGTGTCGGGGCTAGGGGGCCCCTACAGGTACGGCGACGGCTACGGACGGCCGGGGCTCGCTCGCGGTGCGGGCGACGACTCCGTCGAACGGCCCTGTCATCGGTAGAGGGTGGACGAGGCGCCAACATAACGCTTACGTCATCGCGATACGCCGCAGCGCCGTCGCGATACGCACGGCCACCTCCGCGCGCGGCGTGGCGCGCTACTCCTCGTCGGTCACAGGTGCGCTGTCCGTGTGTTGGCCCCAGAAGCCGGGGAACTTCCGCGCCGCGAGGTCGCCCTCGACGCGGGTCTGGCAGGTGAGTCGCAGTCCCGCGCCGGCGTCGTGGGGCGGGAAGTCGAGTCGCCAGCGCTCCCGGGCCGTCGGCGCGCTCGTCGGCCCGTCGACCGCGACCGCGCAGGTGCCGCAGGTGCCGTGGCCGCCGCAGTTGACCCGCTTCGAGGTGCCGTTGTGCGGCACGAGGCCGGCGTCCAGAAGCACGTCCCGGAGGACCGCGCCGCGCTCGCAGTCGACCTCGCGGTCGCCGTAGCGGACCGTGGGCATACCGGGGGTAGGACCCAGTCCGACTTACCGGTTCGGACCGCCGCCGAAGGGTCGCGCGTCGGCCAGATCGAACAGGTGGACGATGTCCTCCCGGCCGTAGTGGTCGAGCAGTTCGCGGAGCGACCGGAAGGTGAGCGTCTCGGTCGCCCCGGCCTCGGCGAGTTTCAGGTACCGTTCGCCGAACACGGGAACGTCCTTGTTGATCACCTTCTCGAACCCCTCGTACTTCGGCGGTCGCAGTTCGTCCAGGGCGATGCCGTGGTCGTAGTCGGCCCACGCGGTGTCGGCGGTCTCGATACCGACTTCGGCACACGCCTCTTCGAGACGGGTGTACTCCCCGAACGCGTCCCACGCGGCCGGCTGGATGTCGTCGTGAGTCAACTCCTCCTCCAGCAGCGCGCTGATCCGCTGGGACGGTCCCGTTCGTCCGGGATGCTCGCCCGTCGCGGCCTCGGCGCGCCCGACGAGATGCACGAAGTCGAAGCCCTCGCCGCCGTAGGTGAGACAGGTGTCGCCGGGCCGCTCGGCGATCCACCCGCAGGTCCGCTCGACGAGGTCGAGTTCCCCGTCGGGACCGTCGGCCTCCCGGTAGAGCATCTCGGTCTCCCGCTCGCCGTCCGGGCCTTCGTACCCGAGCGCGACCGCGAGCAGTTCGAAGTGCGCCGAGTCGCGGAAATCGGGCGGCCGCTCGTAGTGGTCGAGCGACGGGCTGACCGTCTCGATGTCGAGTGCGAATCTGCCAGACACGTGCGGGATAGACTCGCCCGGTCGCCAAAAGCGTACGAGATTCTCCCGGGGACTCACGTCGGCGCTCCAGCGCCGCCGCCGCGCCGGCCGAATCGGCTACGCCGAGTCGACGAACGACTCGTACGCGTCCTCGACACGCCCCTCGTCGGGCGTTCCCGAGTGAACCCACAGCCCCCAGGTCCACGACCGGGATTCGCCCTCTTCCAGCGTCTCGACGGTGCCCCACGTCGGGTTCGCGGCGAGGAAGCCGAACGGCTCGTCCATGACGAACCAGTTGACCGGGTCGCCGCCGTTGTCGGGGTGGTCGAACATGGCGACCCCGGCCGACCAGGGATCGCCGACCGCGGCTGCGCCGGGCCGCCCGTCCAGCGGCCCCGAGTAATCGCACCAGCGAGCGGCGGGGCCGCTCGCGGCCCGCGGCGGCGACGTTTCCCCGGGGTCCCGCCCGTCGGGCAGCAGCACGCGTCCCTCGCGCAGACTCCTCGCGAACCGCAGGCTCAGACCGCTGTAGTGGCCGTGCAGCGTCTCGCTGGAGAGGTGTCGGCGCTGGCCGAGCGCGGTCACCTCCTGCTCCCAGGTCAGGAGATACCCGTCCTTGCCCTCGTCGTCGGCGCCCGGGTCGCCCGCGCCGGGCTCCCTGATTCGGATCGTCCGGCGGTCGCCGAGCAGGTCCTCGCCGGCGTCGGTCCGCCAGGTGGCCTCCTGTTCGATCACGGCGCTGGCGCCGCCACCGTCGCCGTTCTCCGTCCGAACGTCGTACTCGCCGGCCTCCGCGTAGCCGTGGGGGTTCCCGGCGGCGGCGTTGGGCTCGGACTCCCAGCAGTTGATCCCGTCGACGAGCTTCTGGCAGAAGAACAGGCCGAAGTGCCAGGGGTGGTCGTGGGGCGACGACACCACCAGGTTCTCGCCGGGTTTCGTGTCGGCGCCGGGCGGCAGCGCGAGCGTGTCGAAGCCGGGTTTGCTCCCCGCCGGCTCGGCGTCGTAGCGGGCCAGCAGCGTGTCGTCGACCGAGACCGACACGGCGCCGTCCTCGACGGCGGTCTCCAGCGTCATCGTGCGGCCTCCCGTGCGTCGGCCAGCACCTCGTCGGTCGTCACGCGCTCGCCGTCCCGCGCCGCGCTCCGGTAGATCGCCCGAATGGCGGCCATCGTTCCGAGGTTGTCGCGACCGCTGGTCAGCGGCTCCGCGCCGCTCTCGACGCAGTCGACGAAGTGGAGGATCTCGTTGACGAACGCGTTCGCGGTGGGCAGATCCGTCCCGTCGCCCGCGACCTCGTCGAAGTCCTTGCGGCGGTCGGGGTCGTCCCGCGCGTTGATCCGCGGCGTCGGCGACCCGACGTAGCCCTCCTGTTGTTGCCCGTCGGGCAGCGTATGCACGACCCCGTCGTCGCCGAGCAGCCGGAACGACTCGGTGTAGGGCATCGCCGGCGCCGACAGCGCGACCGAGAAGTCGGCGATCGCGCCGGACTCGAACTCGAGCATCCCCGTGGCGTAGTCCTCGGCGTCCTCGAAGGCGTCGTCGACCGTCCGGGTCCACGCCGCCGCCCGTTCCACGTCGCCGAGGTAGTACCGCAGCAGGTCGAGCTTGTGGACGCTGTAGCCGATGACGCCGCCGCCGCCCGCTTTCTCCCCGTCGTAGAGCCAGTGCCCCTCCGGAAAGAGGTCGCCCTGGTTGACCAGCGCGTCGCAGCGGGCGTGGCGGATCTGCCCCAGCTCGCCCGCGTCGACGCGCTCCTTCAGCGCGCGGTAGGGCGGGTGGTAGCGCTGCATCTGCCCGACCAGCAGCGTCAGGTCGCGCTCGTCGGCCGACTCGACGAGTTCGACGCAGTCGCTCAGTGAAGGGGCCAGCGGTTTCTCGATCAGGACGTGTTTCCCGGCCTCCAGCGCGGCCTTCGCCACCGGGTAGTGGACGTGGTGGGGCAGCGCGATATCCACCGCGTCGATATCGGCCTCCGCCAGGAAGGTCTCGTGGTCGGTCCAGTAGTCGACGCCGAAGTCCTCGGCCACCGCTTCGGCTTTCTCGGCGTCCACGTCGCAGACGCCCGCCAGCGTCGCCTCGTCGGAGTGGTCCTCGTAGGCCGGCAGGTGTAACTCCGAGATCCCGCCGGCGCCGATGAGTCCGATCCTCGTCATGGGTCCGTCTCCGACGCGGGCGGCCTTTACCCTTGCCGCGCCGGCCGATCTCGCTTGGAGTCGGAGTCCCGGAGACTCGAACCGTCGCCGGTCGTGACAGCGAAACACTAAATACGGGGCCGCCGGACTCCCGGACCATGCAGTCCAGGCTGGTGGCAGTGGGGGCGGTCGCGCTGGTGTGTTCGGCCGCGTTGCTCGCGGTGGGGGTCGCCGCGGTCGACGCACAGGAGTCGGGCGGCGACGTGACGGTCCCCGACGCGGACGCGGTCATCGTGGATATCAGTCCGGACGGCCCGGACACGGTGACGGTGTTCCTGCCGACGCGGACGACCGACGATCCGGTCCTGACGGTCGAGGAGATGGCCGCCAGGGCGCCGGTTCCCGCCCGTGTCGTCTCGGTCCGAGAGGTCGACGCCAGGGTCACGCGGTACGTCGACGGGAACCTCGTCGACGGTGGCGAGCTATACCGGCTCGAGATCCTGACCGACCTCGACGAGCGAACGGGGCCGCTGAGCGGGACGGTGTCCGGGGATACGCTGGCTGCGCTGGCACCGACGGACACGCCGGCGTTCGTCGTCGACGTGCCGGCCGGGACGGCGGTCGACCGCGGCTCGGTCCGGTCGCGGTCGTTTTCGAGCACGCGATACGAGTGGCGGCCGTCCGGCGGGTCGCTCGACGGCCCGATCACCTACCGCTTCCCGACGAGCACCGTCGGCCTGCTGGCGGCGCTCCTGCTCGCGTCGCTGCTGGGGTCGTACGGCGCGGTCAGATACCGGGCCCGCTCCGTCGCCGACGGTCCCGAGCCGCTGACCGAACGAGTCCACGCCGTTCGAGGGACGAAGGCCAACGCGCTCCTAGTCGGTCCGGCCGCGGCGGTCGCGGTCGCGCTGTGGCTCGGGAGCGTCTCGCTCGTCTCGCTGGTCGCGGGGTGGATGCCGTCGGGGACGCCTTCGGGGGCCTGGTGGACGGTGACGCGCTGGACCGTCGCGCTGGCTCCGTTCGCCTGCAGCGCCTGGCTCGGGGCGACCTTCGGCGCCGAACCGGTCGTTCGGGACCTTATCGACGCGCCGTTCGACCCGTTAGTGGTCCTCGGTGACTGGGCGAAGTCGGCGTTCTACCGGGTCGCCCGCTACTGGGTCGCCGGTGCGGTCCTGCTGACGCTCGCACCGCACATCCTCGAGACGCCGCTGGTCGGCGGCGTGGCCGTCACGCTACTGGTCGTGCTCGACTGGCTGGTCACACCGGTCGCGATCAGGGTGTTCAACGACACCGCGCCGATACCCGGGGAGTTCGGGCGCGAGGTGACCGAATTCTGCGACCGACAGGGCGTGTCCGTCCGCGGAGTCCGTCGACTGGACACGGGCGACGCCCGTCACGCCAACGGCATCGCCACCGGGATGGTCGGCTACCACTGGGTGTTCCTGACCGACGACCTCCTCGACGAACTCGACCCCGACCAGATCCGGGCGATCGTGGCCCACGAACTCGGCCACCTCGACCGCCGCCATCTCCTCAAGCAGGCCGCGTTCACCCTGGGATTCTGGTCGCTCGCCTTCGTGGCGTTCGTCCACGTCTACACGGAGCTGTGGCTGTTCGTAGTCGCGGTCTGGGTGTACACGCAGCTGGGGCTCGGGTGGATCGGACAGGGCCAGGAGTACCAGGCCGACGACTACGCCGCCGAGGCGACGAGCCCCGACGCCCTCGCTGGGGCGCTCGACCGGCTCGCGACGGTCAACTTCGCGCTTCGGGACACGGGAGTCGCTCACAACTACGCCGCGAGACACCCGTCGATCGAGGACCGGATCGCCCGGCTGCGGGACGATTCGGAGCCGGACGAAGCGACGGACGAGCCCGACGCCGCCGGCCGGCCGACCGCTGCCGAGTGATCCGGGCGTCCGCCACCGAGACACCCGGCCGTCGACGACAACGCTCCGGTCATCAGTCGTCCGAATGCGCCCGGACCCACAGCTCGCCGATGCGCGACAGGCGCGTGCGATACGATTTCCCCTGTTCCTCCTGTTCGATGTAGCCCTTCCCGCCGGGACCGAGCCGGTCGACGTTGTAGATGACCTTCGAGCGGAAGCTATCGGTGTACTCCTCGCCGAGTTCGCGCGCGAGCTCCTGTGCGAGTTCCGACACCGACTCGAACTCGCCGTGCTCGCCGAGGGTGAAGAGGATGAGCTCCTCGAACGGTTTGACGTTGGAGAACGACGCGACGGGGAGTTCGAGGATATGCTTGCCGTCGAACTCCTTGGCGCCGATGGTGGTCCCGCGCTCGTCGAACTCCGCGAGCAGTTCCTCCGCGGCGGCCAGCCGCTCGTCGACGCGCTCGGCGAGTTCGGGGTCGTCGACGGCTCCTTCGAGGTCCGAGAGCAGGTCGATGCCGCGGTGGAGCTCCTCGGCGAGTTCCGTTTCGAGGTACTTCTCGGGGACGGTGTAGTAGGTGTGGATGCGCTGGCGGTCCTCCTCGCGCTCGACCATGATGGAGTGGGCGGCGGTGGCGAAGGCGAAGGAGACCGTGCGCGGCATCGCGGAGATGTTGACCCAGACGTTGGCGTCGGCCTCGCGGTCGAGTTCGGCGTTGATGAGTTCGAACGCCTGCTCGAAGGCCTCGTCGTAGTCGTAGACGTCCTCGACGACGAAGCGCTCGGTCGTGGCCCCGAGGAGGTTGCGGTAGTCCTTCTCCAGCTTGGCGGCGAGATTGCGGGAGTACTCGACGTTGGCCTCGCTGCCGACCGCGCCCTCCAGCAGGACGACGCGGTCCACGTCGAGCCTGTCGCGCACCAGCGGCGCGATCAGCCGGTCGTAGTCGAACCCGACCGGGACGATGTGTGTCTGCATACGCGGTAGGTGGCCCCCGCGGCGTATAAAGTCCGTAGACTCTCCGGGCCGCTCCGGTCAGTCCGCGCCCGTCGCGTACACCGACGCGTCCGCCTCGGGACTCGCGGTCGTCACCAGTGAGACGCCGACGGTCAAGACGAACCCGAGGAGCATACACGGGACGGAGATGCTCCAGCCGAACAGCGCGTCGGGGACGCCGAGCGGGACAGTCCCCACGACGGGGAGCGACACCGGGACCACCGGAAGCAGCGCGCCCGCCGCGTAGACGAGCTGGCTGCCGCCGATCCCGACGTACATCCCCCACCGCGTCGTCCGTCCCCAGTACAGCGCCACGGCGACCGGGAGCGCCAACTGCGCGAAGCCGCCGAACGCGGTGTCGCCGATCTGCAACAGCGACGCCGGCTGGAACAGGCTGGCGACGAACGACAGGGTGGCGAAGACGGCGACGCCGACGCGGCCGAGGAACGCCTCGCGCGCTTCGGAGGCCTCCGCGACGAGCGGGCGGTAGATGTCGCGGGTGAAGTAGGACGAGCCCGACAGCAGCATCGAGTCGCTGGAGGACATCATCGCGGCCATCGCGCCCGCGACGACGAGCGCCGCGAACCACGCGGGGGTGTACTCCGCGAGCAGGAGGGGAAGGACGTTCTCGTTGGCGCCGGCCTGGATACCGAGGCCCCGCGCCCACGACCCCATCATGAACGCCGGGACGAACAGGAGGACGACGAGAACGGGCCATAGCGGGAGCGTGCGCTTGATGACGGCCTTCGACTCCGCGACGAAGAATCGCTGGTTGACCTGCGGGAACATCGTGACGCCGAAGGCGATGGAGATGGCCGTCGAGAGGACGTACTCGGGCGTGTAGGTGCCGCCGCCGAGCGCGAGGAAGTTGCCGTCCACGCCGCCGAGTGTCGCGGTCGCGGAGCCGACGCCGCCGACGGCGCTGGCGACCCAGGCGAACGCCGCCCAGACGATCACGAGCATGAACGCGCCCTGGAGCGTGTCCGTCCAGGCGACGCCTCGCATCCCCGAGAGCGCGACGTAGCCGATCATGAACAGCGTGATCCCGCCCGCGCCGGCCCAGTAGGGGACCGCGCCGCCGGTCAGCGCCTCGATGGCCGTGCCGGCGCCCTGCTGCTGGAGCATCACGTAGGGGAACAGCCAGAAGATGCTGACGCCGGCGACCAGCAGGCGCAGGCGGAGCGACCCGAAGCGGTCGCCCAGCATCTCCCCGAGGGTGAGGTAGCCGTTGGCCTTCCCGACGAGCCACTGCTTGTAGCCGAGGACGTACCACAGGACCCCGAAGATGACGCCGTCCATCAGGCCCATGACGAGGATCCACTCCGGGCCGGCGCCGTAGCTGATGTTCGGCCCGGCGAAGAACGTAAACGCCGAGAGGAGCGTCGCGAACGTCGTGAAGAGGAGGACGACGGTCCCCAGAGTGCGGCTGGCGAGGTAGTAGTCCTCGGCGGTCCGCTCGGTCAGGCGATAGGCGACGACGCCGATGGCCAGCGCGACGAGCATGTAGCCGACGATGATCCCGACCTGCAGGGCGGTGTCAGCCATCGCGGCTCACCCCCTCGACGCCGAGGCCCCACGCGCGTCGGGTGAACACCCAGAAGACGACCGCTGTCAGGCAGAGCCAGCCGACGTGGTACCACACCCAGACGGGCAGCCCCGCGACGACGCCGTCGGCGCCCCACATGAACCACGGGACCGACAGCGCCGCCAGCGCGACCGCTATCGCCGCCCAGCCGACCAGCCGCGTGTACTCGTTCATACGCGACCGTTCGGCTACACGCCCCTTAACCTTTCGTCGATCGCCTACGGAGACACACATCGAAGAAAATTTCTCTTCGATGCGTGCGGGAGCGACCGCGCCGGTTCGAGTTCCGGAGATATCCGAGGCATCGGCAGATATTACAGTCGTCGAGTGACAAGTTACGGGTTGTTCCATGAGGTCGTTCATGGACCGCGGTTCACCATCACCCACAGCACGCCCCGAACCGGGGCAGTTCACCAATGTACGATTCAGCCAAGTATC
The DNA here is from genome assembly GCF_013415905.1 of Halosimplex pelagicum. GTDB lineage: Archaea > Halobacteriota > Halobacteria > Halobacteriales > Haloarculaceae > Halosimplex > Halosimplex pelagicum. The sequence continues at coordinate 3,421,220 of NZ_CP058909.1, forward strand.
TGATCCACGCGGACATCAGGACCAGCGGGGTGGTCGAGCGGAGTGACGTGGTCGGCGCGGTCTTCGGGCAGACCGAAGGCCTCCTCGGCGACGAACTCGACCTGCGAGACCTCCAGGAGTCGGGGAAGCTCGGCCGCATCGACGTGGAGGTCGACTCCGAGCGCGGGAGCTCCTTCGGCGAGGTCACCATCGCCAGCGGGCTCGACCGCGTCGAGACGGCGATCCTCGCGGCCGCGCTGGAGAGCATCGAGCGCGTCGGCCCGTCGACGGCCGACGTCGAGATTCGCGACATCGAGGACGTGCGCTCGGCCAAGCGCCGGCGCGTCGTCGAGCGCGCCAAGGAGCTGCTCGCGGAGTTCGACGCGACCGCGATGTCCAGCGAGGACCTCGTCGACGAGGTCCGCCGGAGCGCTCGCGTCGAGGACATCTCCGAGTTCGCCGGCCTGCCCGCGGGCCCCCGCGTCGCCGACAGCGACGCGATCATCGTCGTCGAGGGCCGCGCCGACGTGCTCCAGCTGCTCAAGTACGGCATCAAGAACGCCATCGCGGTCGAGGGAACGGATGTGCCCGACGCCGTCGCCGAACTCACCGACGACCGGACCGTCACCGCGTTCCTCGACGGCGACCGCGGCGGGGACCTCATCCTGAAGGAGCTGTCGCAGGTCGGCGACGTTGACTACGTCGCGCTCGCGCCCACCGGCCAGTCCGTCGAGGACCTCTCGCGGAGCGCCGTCATGGACGCGCTGCGCGACAAGGTGCCCTTCGAGACGGTCTCGGCCGCCGATGCCGAGGCCAGCGACGCTCACGGCCTCGCCGCCACCGACGGGAGCACCAGACCGTCGCCGCCCGACGACGACTCGGCGACCGCCGACCCCGAGGCGCCCGTCGAACCCGGACGGCCCGCCGAACCGCCCGACCCCAGCGGCGACGCCCCGGCCGCGGAGTCGTCGGCCGACCCAGCCGACGCGGCGACCGACTCCGACCCGGATACGACCGATTCCGACCCGGACGCGGTCGAATCGGACGAACCCGAACCTGACGAACCCGAACCTGACCCGGAGACCGCGGAGACGGGGGACCGTCCGGCCGACCCGGAGACGCTCGCCGGCCAGGTCCGTGCGGTCGTGGGCGAGTCGACCGGGACCGTCAGACTCCTCGACGGGAACTACGAGGCGGTCGCCGGCGGACCGGCAGCGGAGGCGTTCGACCTCCTGGAAGCCGCGGAGACGGTCCCCGAGACGGTCGTGCTCGACGGGGTGGTATCCCAGCGCGTCCTCGACGTGGCCGCCCAGCGGGGCGTCGACCTCGTCGTCGCCCGCGAGGAGGGCGAGTACGTCAAACAACCCGTCTCGCCGCGCGTGCTCACGGCCGACGAGGTCTGAGCGACCCCCTTCTCACTCGCCCAGTTCGCGCGCGAGCAGGAACCCGTCCCCCCGCTCGTAGCGGTCCGGGAGCCGCTCGCGCCGCTCGAACCCGCGCTCGCGGTAGAACGCGCGCGCCGCCTCGTCCACCTCGCGGACGGTCACGCGGAGTTCCCCGACGCCGGACTCGTGGAGCCGGTCGACCAGCGCGTCCAGTAACGCCGAGCCGTGGCCCTCGCCCTGGTGGTCGGGCGCGACCGCGAGTTCGGCGAGGTAGCCCGCGTCGTCGTCCCCGTCGGTGACCGCGAGCGCGTAGCCGACGGGGGTCGCTCCAGCGCCGGACCCGGCGTCGGGGCTCGCGGGCGTCGCGACCAGCAGTAGCGGCGGGCCGTCGGCGGCGACGGCCAGCAGTTCCTCCCAGGGTTCGGCGAGGGCGGCGGCCTGGATGGCGCGCAGCGCAGGCAGATCGGTCGACCGACCCTCGCGGACGCGGGTCTCGTCGGTCATAGGACGGCGATCGGGACCGCCACGGCGGCGACGCCGGCGGCCGCGATCCCGGCGGCCAGCGTCGCGAAGAAGTTGACGCCCTCGTTCTCCAGGAAGACGCCTTCGACGGTGGCACCCAGCAGGCTGTCGACGGTCATACCGACGACGCCGCCGAAGACGACGATGCCGGCGCCCAGCGCGTCCACGCGGCCGAACGCGCCGAGCGCGATGGCGGCGATGAGACAGGCGCCGGCGAGTCCCGCCACCTCGCCCTGCCAGGTGACGGCGCCGTCGGTCCCCGGTTCGACGCGCTCGAAGGTGGTGATCAGCCGCGGGTCGTCGAAGACGCCGCCGATCTCGCTGGAGAGCGTGTCGCTCATCGCGGCGGCGATCGACCCGGCGAACGCGAAGAGGAACAGCTCCGGGTCGAGACCCGTCAGCGTCGGGCTCGCCGACCACCCGAGAACGGCGAGCAGGCCGACGAGCGAGTTGGCGAGGACGTTCCCGCTGCCGCGGGCGCCCTCGTTCTCCTCGGCGATGCCGCGCCGTTCTTTCTCCTCGTAGCGGAACTTCGTCGAGAGGCCGCCGACGCCGAAGAAGGTCACCAGCAGGACGAACCACCCGAAGTCGCCGAGGACGATCGTCTGCAGACAGAGGAAGACGCCGGTGATCATCCCCGGGAGCGACGCCGTCTCCAGCGCGTAGGCGAGGTAGCCGAAGAGGAACGCCAGCGCCAGCGCGGCCGCGACGACGGGGGGTTCGATCGACAGCGGCAGGTCGGCGAACAGCCACAGCAACAGGCCGATCGAGACCATCACCAGCGGGTCGTCGCGCTCGAACAGCACGGCGCGCAACAGCGCGCCCAGCAGGGCGCCGCTGGCGGAGAGGAACGCCACGAGCGGCCACTCGACGGTGGTTCCGATCAGGCGGGCGGCGGCGTACTGGCCGACGCTGCCGGCGAGGAAGCCCGCGAGGACGAACCCGGCGGTCGCGACGAACGGCTCGTCGCGCACCGTCCGGACGAGGTGGCCGCCGAGGTTCCCCCACGCGAGCAGGAGGACGGTTCCGACGAAGACCGTCGGCGGGAGAGCGAACCGCACGGACAGAAGCGCCAGCGCCGCGGCGGCCAGCGCGAAGCCGGCGAGTCCGTACAGCCGGCCGTCGCGGCGGTCGCCCGGCCGGGCGAACAGTTCGAAGACCGCCCCCTCGTCGACGACGTACAGCGCGAGGGCGGCGACGAGGAGGAAGGGGCCGGGCGCGGCGACGGTCGCGAGCGCCCGACTCGTTCGGCTGGCGATCGGTGGGACGGCGAGCGCCAGCGTCCCGACGAGGGCGAACGCGCCCGCGCGCCGGACTGTCGTTGTCACGCTATGTCCGGTATCCCCGGTGAGCTACTTACCGTTTCCGAACCACTTCGCCCGGTGGCGGCGGCGTGACACGTTCTCTCCCTCGCCGGCCCGGCGCCGGTCCGCGGCCGCCGGTCGAGTCGCGGCCGACGCGGTCGCCGAGCGTGAGGTTTAGGTCCTGTCCGAGAAAAGCGGGGACGTGGGACTGTACGACCGCTATCTCGGCCTCCGACTGCGCTCCAGCGACGCCGACCTCCCCGGGACGGTCGCGGTCATCGTCACCGAACGGGACCTGCTCGAAGCCGGCGCCTACGAGACGCTGGAGGCCTGCTTCGAGTGGGCCTTCGAGTTCGGCGCCGAGCGCGTCGTCGTCTACGTCAGCGTCCTCGACACCGAGGTCGTCGACACCATCCGCCGGGAGCTCGACGACGTGGACGCCCCCCGCGAACTCGCCGTCCGCGGGCCGGAGGACGACGAGCAGGCCGACGCGCCGATTCAGGTCGGAATCGGCCTCGGGGGCAAACACGAGTTCGCTTCCGCGGTTCGGGGCCTCGCCGAGGAAGTCGACGCCGGCGAGCTGGCCCCCGAAGACATCGACGAGGCGGCTATCGAAGGCGAACTCGTCTTCCCGGTCCAGCCGGATCTGGTCGTCAAGACCGGCGCCGAGCGGCTCTCCGATTTCATGATCTGGCAGTCCGTCTACTCCGAGCTGTACTTCACCGACGTGAACTGGCGGGACTTCCGCCGGCGGGACTACCTGCGCGCGCTCCGGGACTATCAGAATCGACAGCGGCGATTCGGCCGGTAGGCCCCTCGCACGCTCGTCCGCGACTCTCCTCAGAACCCGAACACCGGGACGAACCGGAAGGTGAGGTACGCGCCGGCGGTGGCGATGGCCGGCACGACGTTCTGCATCAGGACGACGCGAGCGGTCGTCGCGGGGTTGAACAGGTCGCCGGGCTCGGGGATGTCTTCGGAGTTCTCCTCGCCGATGGGGGGCAACTCCTCGCCGGGTTCGTCGGCGGCCAGCGCGTCGACGGTGACCGGCGGGGTCTCCTCCGCGGAGACGGCCTCGGGGACGGTCACCGGACGGGTCGCCCGGCCCCAGCCGAGTCCGATGATGCTCACCGTCGCGATGATGACGAAACTCGCGGGGATCCCCAGCGCCGAGAGGAAGACGACCAGCGCGGAGCTGACCGTCGCGACGACGATCGCGGCCGTCAGCGGGAGCTCCGTGATGTCGCTGCCCATCGTCTCCAGGGTCCGCCGCGCGATGGTGAACGCGCCGATGGTGACGGCGATCCCGCCCAGTATGATCGCGGGGTCCATCCGCAGTTCGCCGCTCCCGACCAGCGGGGCGACGGCGTTGGCGATGTTCGACGTGCCGGAGCTGAAGGCCATCAGACAGCCGATCGCGACGACCGTGACCGTCCCGACCAGCTCGCGGCGGTTCGTCGTCCGGTGGACACTCACCGAGGGGACGAGCCCGGAGCGGTCCACGTCCAGCAGCGGGCCCTCGCTGCGCTCCATGGCCACCAGCCGGTTGAGCCGGGCGTAGAAGTACCGGCCGATGATCAGCGACACCCAGAAGCCGATGATCGGCGAGACGACCCACCAGGTGACGATCTCGCCCATGACGGCCATGTCGAGCACGCCGCCGGCCAGCGCCAGCCCGGCGATCGCGCCGACCGCGGTCATCGAGGTCGAGGCCGGGACGCCGAAGACGTTCCCGACCAGCAGCGCGACCCCGATGAAAAACAGGACAGCGATCGACGTCTCGAGCGTGAACACGCCGGGGTCGGTGACCAGCTCCGTCCCGAGCTTCGTCACGACGTTGCGGCCGATCGTCCAGGCCCCGACGAAGAAGAACACGCCCATCAGCGCCGCGGCCGCCGTCTTCGAGATCGCGTCGGCGCCTACGGCCGGCCCGAACGCCGGACCGGTCGTCGACCCGCCGATGTTGTAGGCGACGAACATCGAGACGAGCACGCCGACGACGAGGAGTGGGTCGACCATCAGCTCCCCTCGTCGTCGGTCTCGTCGCCGTCGGTTTCGTCGGTTCCGGTCCCGTCGGCGTCGGTCTCGCCGTCCTCCAGCTGTTCTTCCAGCGTCTCCTCGACGGTATCTTCGACCGTCTCCTCGACGGTGTCTTCGACCGTCTTCTCGACCGTCTCCTCGACGGTATCTTCGACAGTTTCGCCGACTTTCTCTTCGACCGTCTCGCCGACCGTCTCCTCGACCGTCTCTTCGACGGACTCCTCGACGGTTTTCTCGACGGTTTCACCGACCTTCTCCTCGACGGACTCCTCGACGGTTTCGCTGACCGTCTCTTCGACGGTCTCCTCGACGGTTTCGCTGACCGTCTCTTCGACGGTTTCACCCACTTTCTCCTCGACGGTTTTCTCGACGGTCTCGCCGACTTTCGCCTCCACGGTTTCGTCGACGGTCTCTTCGACGGTCTCGCCGACGGTCTTTTCGACGGTTTCGCCGACAGTCTTCTCGACGGTCTCCTCGACGGTTTCGCCGACGGTCTTTTCGACGGATTCGTCGACGGCGCTACCGACGGTTTCGTCCACCGTCTCTTCGACGGTTTCCTCGACGGTTTCGCCGACTTTCGCCTCCACGGTTTCGTCGACGGTCTCCTCGACCGTCTCCTTGACCGCGGTGGTCATCCAGTCGGGGTCGAAGCGGGCCATCTTCCAGACCACGTGGATCAGATACGAGATGAGGACGCCGAAGCCGAACGCCAGGCCGATGGCGTTGTCGGCGACGACGATGAGTCCCACGGACACCGCGATCAACAGCCCGTAGGTCAGGTCGACCAGGGAGTCGACGCGGCTCGGGTTCATATTTCACCCCCTCTGACCCCGGCGCGGTCGGTCGGACGGTCGGTTCGCTGGCCGTCGGAGGAGAGCGGAAACACGTATAGACGTACACGGGGACCCTCGACTCATGAAGTTTGGCAACGACGGGCGGGTTCGGGGGCCGTGCGAGCGCGCCTCCGGATCGCTCGCCGGGGTTCCGCGGCCGACCGTCGGCGCGAGCGGGGCGAACGTCTCGAACAGCGGTGGTCGCGTCAGTGGAAGGTGGCGCCCTCGCCGATCTCCGTCTGGTAGACGCGGGCGTCGACGCCTCTCTCGTCGAAGGCGTCGACCATAGCGGAAGCGATGGCGCGCCGGTCGGTCTCGTAGCAGGCGGCGATGACGCTCGGCCCGGCGCCGCTGATGGTGACGCCGGTGGCGCCGGCGTCGAAGGCGGCCTGCCGGACCTCGCTGTAGCCGTCGATGAGCTCGGCGCGGGCGGGGGTGACGACCGAGTCCTCCATGCCGCGGCCGACGAGTTCGGGGTCCGAGCGGTGCATACCCGTCGTCAGGGTCGCGGCGTTGCCGACGGTCTCGACCATGTCGGCGACGCGGGCGCCGTCGGGGACGACCTCGCGCGCGTCGCGGGTCGAGACGACGATGTCCGGGAGACAGGTCACGAGCGAGATGTCGGCGTCGACCTTCGCGATGCCGTCGGGGGTGGCGATCGTGAACCCGCCGAGGATCGCGGGGGCGACGTTGTCGTCGTGGGCGTCGCCGGAGACGACGGCCTCGCCTTCCGCGGCGATGGGCACGAGTTCCTTCCGGGTGAGCCCGCGGTCGTAGAGCTCGTTGAGCGCGACCGCGGCGGCCGCGGCGGAGGCGGCCGAGGAACCCAGGCCCGAGGCGGGGCGGACGCCCTTGTCGATCTCGATGTGCGCGGGGGCGTCGAGCGCCTCCGCGACGGCGCCGACGGTGTTGTCCGCGGGGTCCTCGGGGATGAACTGGCTCCCGGCTCCGGTCACGTCGATGGTGGTCTCGGGGGCCCGCCGGACCCGGACCACGTCGGCCGGTCTGTCCAGCGCCACGCCGAACACGTCGAAGCCACTCCCCAGGTTCGCGCTCGTCGCCGGCGCCCGCACCGTCACCATATCCAGCGATTTCCGCGAGTGCGGGCAAAAAGGTAGCGGAGTACGGGGACGGAGCCGAGGAGCGTGCCGGAGCCGGGCGAGCGCGTCGCGCCGGGACCCGACCCTGGCGTTGTCTCGGACGATAATGCGACACAACGCATAATACGAACAAGTTGAAACTACGGGTTCGTGAACGCGTCAGATGGCTGGTGAGGCGCTCGTCTCGGTGGTCGCCGCGACGGCGGTCGGGGGCGTCGTCGAACTCGCGCTCGCGGCGGTGGCCTACCGCAACCGGGAGCGGCCGGGCGCGCGGGCGTTCGGCTGGCTGTCGCTCGCGGCCGGCGGCTGGGCGCTCCTGCAGGTCGCGGTCCTGCTGGCGCCGTCGGCGGAGATAGCGAGGGGCGCGCACCTCCTCGCCGGCGCGGTCGCCTCGCAGATCCCGATGCTGTGGCTGGTGTTCGCCGTCGTCTACGCCGGCCACCGCGAGTGGCTGACGCCGGGCCGGCTGGTCGCGCTGTGGACGCCGCTGACGGCCTATTCGCTCGTCCGGCTGACCGCTCCGGTCCACGGGGTCGCGCTCGCTCCGGTCCGGATCGTCACCGAGAACGGGGTCACCGCGCCCGCATCGGCCGAGTCACTCCCGTTCGCAGCGTACTCGCTGGTCGCCTACGCCCTGGTACTCGCCGGCTACCTCCTCCTCGTCGCGTTCCTGCTGGACTCGCGGAACGTCTACCGGGCCGAGACGGGCGCGCTAGTCCTCGGGGGGCTGTTCCCGACCGCGGGGACCGTCGTGGTCTCCGTCGCGGGGGGTGTCCACCCCGGGATCTCGGTCGGACCGGCGATGTTCGCCGTCCACGGGGTCGTCGCGGGACTCGTCCTCTTCCGCTACGACTTCCAGGGGGTCGCGCCCGTCGCGACGGACCTGCTCGCCGAGGAGCTCGAGGACCCGGTGGTGATCCTCGGCGACGACGACGTAGTGATCGACCACAACCCGGCCGCCGAGCGCCTCGTCGACGACGGCGACCTCTCGGGGCGCCACGCCGACGCGGTCGCCGACGGGTTCGCCGAGCGGCTGGCCGACGGCGCGCAGGTCACCGTCGACGCGCCCGGCTACGACCGGGAGATGTCGTCGTTCTCGATCGGGGTGACCACCGTCGAGGACCAGTACGGGGTCGCGAAGGGCCGGCTCGTCCACCTGCGGGACGTGTCCGACCAGCAGCGCCGGCTCGACCAGCTGACGGCGATGCAGGCGGCCACCCAGCGGTTCATCGGCGCGCGGACCGCGGCCGAGGTCGCCGACATCGCGGTCCGGTTCGCCAGCGACGTCCACGACCAGCCCTACGCGGCGCTGTTCCGGTACGACGAGGCGACGGACGCGCTCGTCTCCGAGGCGGTCACCGACCGGCTGGCGGCGGAACTCCGCGTCGGGCCCGACGAGTCGATCCGGGTTCCGCGGGAGTCGGGACCGCTCTGGACGACCTTCGAGGACGGCGAACTCGCGGCCTTCGAGGGGGAGCGCGACCTCGTGATCGGGCCCTACGCGTTCGGGTCGGCGTCCGCGCTGTTCCTGCCGCTGGGCGACCACGGCGTCCTCGTCATCGGGACCGACGAGGGCGAGGGGTACACCGAGACGGACGAACAGCTGGGAGGGATCCTCGCGCGAACGACCGAGACGGCGTTGACGCGCATCGAGTACGAGGAGGAACTGCGTGCCAGCCGGATCGCCGTCGAGCGACGCAACAAACAGATCGAGTTCTTCAACGGCGTCCTCCGGCACAACATCCGCAACGCCATGCTGGTCATCGACGGCCACGCCCAGCACCTCCAGACGCGCGTCGGCGACGGCGACGCCGAGAAACTCGGGACGATCCGGACGTGGTGTTCGGACCTGACGGACATGACCGAGAAGATCCGCGCGGTCAACGACACCGTGACCGCCAGCGAGGACAAGCGGCTCGAACGGGTCGACCTCTCGACGGTCCTCCGCGAGGAGGTCGACGCGCTCTCGGGGCGCTACGACGTGGCCGTCGAGTCCGACGTGGCCGACGGCCTGACCGTCGCCGCCAACGACCTCGTGGCCGACGTGGTGGAGGGGGTCCTCTCGAACGCGGTCGAACACAACGACAGCTCCCGACCGCGGGTCCGGGTCACGACCGAGCCGATGGGCGAGTGGGTCCAGGTCCGGATCGCCGACGACGGCCCGGGGCTCTCCGAGGAGATGCAGACGCAGGTCTTCCAGCGGGAGATGGCGACCAGCCAGACCGCCCACGGGTTCGGGCTCTACTTCGTCTCGGTGATGATGGACCTGTACAACGGCAACGTCTGGTTCGAGGACGGCGAGGGGCTGCGTCCCGCCGGCGGGGAGGTCGACCGCGAGTCCCGCGGCACCGTCGTCGTGCTGGAGTTCCAGCTCGCCGAGGAGTCTCCCGAGCTGTCCGCCGGGGAGTGACCCCTCGACGAGCGAGCGGCCGCCGAGTCGACGGGGTCGACCGAGCGAAAGGGCTTTTCCGATCACGGCGGAACGGGACGTATGATCGGAGTCGTCGGCGGCGGCGTCGCCGGCCTCGCGGCCGCGTATCGCCTCCAGCAACGCGGTCGCGAGGTCCAGGTGTTCGAGGCGAGCGACGACGTGGGCGGGCTGGCCGCCGTCTACGAGACCGCGGGCGACCCCATCGAGAAGTTCTACCACCACCTCTCGGCCTCCGAGGGGACCATCGTCGAGCTGATCGACGAGCTGGGCCTCGGCGACGACCTGGAGTGGCGCTACAAGACCGATTCGTACTACGTCGACGGGGTCGTCCACCCCATGGAGAAGGCCTGGGAGATCCTCGCCTACCCGCACCTCTCTATCTACGACAAGTTCCGCCTCGCGATGCTCGTCAAGGAGATCGACGTGCGCGGCGGCTGGCCGAAGTTCGACACCTACGACGACATCACCGACTTCGAGGACGTGCCCATCAAGGAGTTCCTGCTCGACCACACCACCCGCCACGTCTACGAGTCCTTCTGGGAGCCGCTGCTGGACGCCAAGTTCGGCTCGCGCAAGGAGGACGTGTCGGCGGCGTGGCTGCTCGGTCGCGTGAAGTTCCGCGGCGAGCGCGACGTGATCCGCGGCGAGCAGCTGGGCTATCTGGAGGGCGGGTTCGGCGTCCTGCTGGACGAACTCTACGGCGCCGTCGGCGAGGAGAACGTCACGACCGGCGCGCGCGTGACCGAGATCGGGACGGGCGCCGGCGCGGCGGCCGACGGCGGTGCGGCGGTCGCGGGCGCGACATCGACGGCCGGCACCGACTCGACGGTCGAGTCGATCACCGTCGAGCGCGACGGGGCGACCGAGACCCACGAGGTCGACGCCGTCGTCGTCGCGGCGATGCCGAACGTCCTCGAAGACCTGACGGGCTACCCCTGCGAGATCGACTTCCAGGGCACGGTCTGTTCGGTCTGGAGCATGGAGGAGTCGCTGTCGGACACCTACTGGCTGAACATCAAGGACGAGGCGCCGTTCGGCGTGTTCATCGAGCACACGAACTTCGTGCCGCCGGAACGGTACGGCGGCGAACACCTCTACTACACGGCCAGCTACATCCAGAGCCCCGAGGAGGACCTCTGGGAGATGTCGAACGAGGAGGTCGAGGACCACTGGGCCGAGGGGATCGGCGACATGTTCCCCGGCTTCGACCGCGACGGCGTCAACTGGGTGCAGACGGCGCGCAACCCGCGGACGGCCCCCATCTACGAGCGGGGGTATCTCGACATGGTCGTGCCGTACGACCTCGGTGCGGAGGTCGCCGAGGGGGTCTACTACGCGGGGATGGCCTCCCGCGCGCAGTACCCCGAACGGTCGCTCAACGGCGGCATCGAGGCGGGCTACGCCTGCGCGGATCTGATCACCGAACAGTGACGACGCGCCGGTGACCGTCGACCGGCGGCTACGCGGTCGTCAGTGAGACGCCGGCGGCCCACATCTCGGGGCCCCCGAGCCGGCCCACGGAGTCGACCTGCCCTGCGACGAACAGCCGGTCGCCGGCGACGGCCGCGACCGTGAGATCCTCGTACTCGAAGTCCCGGTCCCAGCGTCGTCGGCCGAGTCGGTCGGTACCGTGGAGACCGCTGGCGGCCGCGACCGCGAACCCGTCGCCGGTATCGACGAGGTCTCTCGGTTCGACCCCTTCGAAGGCGCGTCGCCAGACGGGGAAGCCGCGGTCGTCGACGGTCGACAGCACCGCCTCCTGCCTGTCGTGGTCGTAGATCCGGCCGAGGAGGACGGCGCCGTCCGGGCGAGCGAGGACGCCGATGCACTCCTCGGCGTAGCCGCCGAGCGTCCGCCGCCACTGTTCGCGCCCCGACTCGTCGGTCGCGAGGACGAACGGGAGCGTCCCCTCGACCGCGTGCGGGTCGGACTCCCCGACGAGGAGGTACCCGCCGTCGTGACGGGCGGCGACGTCCATGACCCTGAAACCGTGGGTGTCGTACGTGCGGAGCCACTCCCGGTCGCCGTCCGAGTCGGTCCCGAGGACCCAGGTGACCCGGCCCTCGTCTTCGCCCATGCCGCCGCCGAGGACGACGCCGCCGCCCGGCCGCCGACCGGCCGCGGTCGAGTTGGGTTCGAGCGCGTCGTCCAGCTCGACGTACCGGTCCCATCGACGTTCGCCGTCGGACCCGAGCGACAGGAGCCACGGCCGCTCCTCATCGCTCGCGCGGACGACGGCGACGTACCCGTCGTCGGCGCGGACGAGCTCGCCGCTGTACCACTCAGGCGCGTCGAGACGGCGGTCCCACTGCCGACTCCCGTCGGGCAGGAACCGGACCAGTCGCAGCCCGTAGTCGGTCTCCCGCGGACTGATCAGCAGCGCGACGCCGTCGCCGTGTGCGGATACCGCACCGACCGGCCGGTCGTCCGTCGTCCCGAACGTCTCCGACCAGACCACGCGCGGCGACCCGCCGGCGGTCGTCGCCATCGTCCCGCGCTCGCCGCCGCCGCGCCCGTCGGTATCGCCCGGACCGGAGTCGTCGGCGGCGTCTCTGTCGCCGGTCGACTCGGAGCGCGCGAGGGCGGCGGCCGTCCCGACGCTCGCGACGCCGGCGAGCGAGCCGAGGAACCGTCGGCGAAACTGTTCGGAGGGCATCGTCGGCGGATCGCCCGCGCTGGACAAAACCGTTCCGACAGAAGACATTTATCCCGGCCGGCCGGGCGCTCGAACGATGCCCTCCACGAAGGCGACCGGGTTCTCGATAGCGGTGTTCGTCGCGGCGGCGATGGCCGTCGCCGCCGTCCCCGCAGGCGGCGAGGCAACACCGGTGCCGGCACCGCCGTCCGACGGAGCGGCCGACCGGGCGGTGGCCCAGAGCGACGACCCGAACCTGACGCTCCGGACTGGCGCGCGCGTCGAGTTCGAGGCGCTGGACTCGACTACCGCCGTCCGCCGCCAGGTTGCAGCCGGACGCCTCCCCGCGGAGGCGAACTTCACGGTCGGCGACCCGTTCGTCGTGGAGATCGCGCACGCCGGCCTGGCCGACCGACTCGGCGACGGGAACGCGACCGCGGCGTTTCTCGACGTGTTCGGGACGCCGGCGGCGAACCTGACCTTCGAGGACGTCAGCCACGGCCCCATGCGGAACCCGAAGTGGATCGACCCGTATCCGAACGCGACGCGCGCGTTCGTCGACGCCGGCAACGACACGACGTACGTCGTCGTGGACACGGACCGCGTCGAGGTCACGTACGCGTACTCGTCGGGTCCGCAGGTCGACCGGAACGTCTCGCAGCCGAATCCGGAGTATCCGCCCGAACTCGTCAGATACGACGAGTTCCGCGCGAACGTGACGCTGGCCGGCGGGTCGAACCTGACGGCGGGCGACGAGCGCGTCGTCGCGACGCGGGATCTCGGCGTCCGGATCCGGTCCGCCGAGATCCGGTACGACGACGAGCAGCGAGAGCGGGTCTACGTCGACTCGGCGCCGAATCAGACGCTCCGTGGCGTGACGAACGTCCGGCCCGGGCTGGACGTCACCGTCGTCCTCCGGAGCGACCTCACCTCGTCGGACACGGACGAGTGGGTCGCCCGCCGGGCGACGGCCACCGTCGCGGCGGACGGGACGTTCTCGGCGGCGTTCGACCTGAGCGGCGTCTCGAACGGAACCGTCCTGAACGCGACAGTCCGCTTCGACGACCGCAACATTCTGGACAGAGAAGGCCACGACCCGCCCGAGTCGACGACCGTCGTCGTGACGGCTCCGACCGGGAACGTCGAGGTCAGAGACACGGAACGAAACGCCTCTGGGAGTTACGGCGCCGTCACGGTCGACGCCACGCTCTCGCGGGGCGGGTTCGTCGTCCTCCACAGAGGGAGTCCGACCGGCCCGGTCGCGGGCGTCTCGGGGTATCTGTCGTCCGGTAGCCACGAGGCGGTCCCGGTGTACGTCGGGTATCCGACCGAGAGCGCGGACCCGCTCGTCGCCGTCGTCCACCGCGACCGGAATCAGAACCGCTGGTTCGACAACGTCTCCGTCGACCGACCGTACGCCACGTCGGGGGACGCCGTCGCCGAGACGGGCTTCGCGCCGCCCTCCCCGGGGACACCGAGAGAGCCCGCGTCGCGGGCGACGACCACGCCGACGCCGACACCTCCGGAGACGACCACGCCGACGACCGGCGCCCCGGGTGGAACGACCGAATCAGCGACCGCCGACGGGGCCGACACGAGGACCGCCGGCTCGACGACGACTGAAACCGATGGTTCGGCGGCGACGGCGACCGGGCCGACGGCGACGGAGACGACCGGGTCGGGGCCGGCGACGCCCGCGGCCGAACCGGAGCCGTCGCCGGGGACGACCACGACCGGGACCGGTCCCGGGTTCGGCTCCCTCGCGGCGCTGGTCGCGCTAGTCGCGGTCGGAACCACTCGCCGAGACGGATAGCGCGTTACGCCGGTATCGTTACGCCTCGGCGTCCTGGCCGTCGACGCCCGGCGCCTCCTCCACGTCCACGTCCTCGGGTTCGTCCTGCCCGCCGACCACGAGTTCGCCGTCGGGGGTCTCGACGTACACGTCGTCTGCGAACCCGCCCTCGGCGTAGGGGTGTTCGGGGTCGTCGAGCTTCTCGGGGGTGGAGGGAGCCTCGGCGACGCCGTTCTCGGGGGCGAACTCGCCGAGCGGGTCGTCGATCGTGATGCCGTAGCGCTCGAAGAAGTCGCGGTAGCGGTCGTAGTGGTCGCCGAGTTCGTCGCTCGGGAACTCCATCATCTCGGTCCAGCCGTGGTTGTAGAAGTCGAAGTTGGCCTGGACGTGGGTGATCTCCCTGGCTTCGGCTTCGGGGAAGCCGTCCTCGAGCGCGGCGACGTAGGTGTCCATGGTCGCGTCGAAGAAGTCGTCGAGGTGGTCCCGTCGCTCCTCGCGGCGCCCGGCGTCGGCCTTCTCGGCGAAGATGTCCGTGTGCATCCCGACGAGCCGGTCGTTGACCTTCTCTCCGACGACCGGGAGCGTCAGCGCCTGCTTGGCGGCGAAGTGGCGGACGTTCTGGCGTATCTTCATCGTTGCCAGACGCTTTGGACCCTACCGTATTCAACGTCTCGGGTGCGCACCGACCGACGACGCGCCCGAACGCCGACCGGATCGGCGATCCGCTACCGGTTTCGGTTCCCGTGACCGTTCGACATGCCGGGACGATCAGAATTTCCGTTCGAGGGAATGTGTTTGCCAATCAACCGCATGGAGAGATAGCAACCCACATTAACCACGGTTACGAACACCCTGGGCATGAGCGCATCCCACGTCATCATCGGTGATGGCATCGCGGGGAGTTCGGCAGCGGAGACGATTCGCGAGGAGGACCCCGACGCGGACATCACCGTCATCACCGATGAGGGTGAGGCGCTGTACAACCGCATCCTGATCAAGGAGTTCGCCAAGGGCAAACTGCCCGAGGCGCCCATCTCGATCCACGAGCCCGAGTGGTACGAGGAGCGGGACATCGACCTCCAGCTCAACACGCACGTCACGACGATCGACACGGAGGCCAACGAGATCCACACTCACGAGGGCACCGTCTACGAGTACGACAAGCTACTCGTGGCGACGGGCGGGACGCCCGCCAGCCTGGCGAGTTTCGGCATCGACAACGCCGACGCCGACGGGATCGACCACTTCTGGACGTTCCAGGACGCCCGCTCGATCAAGGAGAACGTCGAGGCGGCCGACCAGGGCATCATCGTCGGCGCCGGCCTGCTCGGCATCGACCTGGCGGCCATCTGCGGCGCCCAGGATCTGGAGGCCAACTACCTGATGCGCGGCGAGTGCTGGTGGCGCTACGCGCTCGACGAGGAGGGCGCGGAGATCCTCCACGACGCCATGCGCGAGCGCGGGGTCACCCCCGTCTTCGACTCGGGCGTCTCCGAGTTCGAGACCGACGACGACGGGCAGGTCGAGGCGGCCATCGACCCCAACGGCGAGCGCTTCGAGGGCGACTGGGCCGGCGTCGCCATCGGCCTGAGCTTCAACACCGAGTTCCTCCAGGACACGCCCGTCGAGACCAACGACGACGGCGTCGTCACCGACGAGTACATGCGCACCAACGTCGACGACGTGTACGCCGCGGGCGACCTGACCTGGTTCTACGACACCATCCTCGGCGAGATGGGTCAGAACGGCTCGTGGGGCTCGGCGAAGGAACAGGGTTCGATCGCCGGCCAGAACATGGTCGAGGATATCGAAGCGGGCGGCGAGACCGACGACCCCGAGGAGTTCCGCTGGGTCTCCTCGTACTCGATCACCCACTTCGACTTCCCGTTCCTCTCGTTCGGCCACCCGACCATCGGCGACGACGACGCCGCCCGCAAGTACAGCGACACCGAGTGGCGCCGCCTCGCGTTCAACGACGGCAAGATCGTCGGCGGCGTCCTCATCGGCGACCTCTCCCAGCAGTCCAAGTTCAAGAAGCTCATGCGCGAGGAGCGCGAGGTCGCCCAGCACAAGGACCTCCTGCTCGAGGAAGACGTCGACATGGACAAGCTCGAAGAGGCCGCGCCCAAGCCCGAGTAACGCCGACCCGCCTCTCGACGCTTTTTCCGCGACCGAACGACCACCGCCGCGAGCGCTCCGCGAACTCGGTTTTCTCGCTGCCGACTCGTCTCTCGCCGTCGATTCCGACCACCGAATCGTACTGTCTCGCTAACTGACATGGAATAGCTTAAGTAAGAGAGCGAACCAGTCCGGGACATGACAGTATCGGTGGGTGATACGCTGGAGGACGCGGTCGAACGCATGGTGACGGTTCCGGGGCTGTTCGTGCTGGTCCTGTTCCTGGCGTTCAGGCTGGCGAACCCGGCGGTGTATCGGACGTTCTTCGCCCGGGGGGCGGAGTTCGCGCTGCGGGAGACGGGCGGCTACACGCTTCGGGACGTGGAGATGGAACTGATCGAGCGGGGGTACGCGGACCTGCTACCGCTGCTGGACGTCGTCAGACAGAGCGGGATGGACGTGTCGTTCCCGGTCGCGGTGGCGCTGCTGGCGGCGCTGCCGTTCATTGCGGAGCTGTTGCACGTCGTCGGCGTGCGGGCGTTCGCGGCGCGGGACCCCAACAGCGTCCCGGTCTCGGATATCACGTCGGGGCTGGTCGGGGCGTACGTGAAGTCGCTGATCGCCAACGCCATCGCGCTGGTGTTGATCGTTCTGGCCACCCCGTTCTTCCTGATCCCGGGGATCGCACTGACGATCCTGTTTTTCTTCGTCCGCCACCGGATCGTCCTGGCGGGCGACGGGATCTTCGAGGCGATCTCCGAGAGCTACGCGCTGGTCGTGGAGAACGCGGTCCCGATGGTCGTGCTCGGCGTCGTCTTCTGGCTGACGTGGGCGGTCGTGACCTTCGTCGTCCCGATGGTCCCGCTCGGCGACCTGAGCGGGGCGGCCGGTCGGGTCGCCGGGACGGTCGTCGTCGTGTTCGGGATCTCGATGCTGACGAGCGCGTACCTGCAGGCGGTCGGCGGCGGCGGCGACGCCGCGGCGACGCCGGCGGGCCAGAGCGACGCGCTCGGGGCCTGATCGAAGCCGTTTTCCCCGGGCCAGTACCCCTATCGAGTATGGACAGCGGCGGCAGCAGCGACATGACCCTCGCCTTCGATCTGGACGCGCTGAAGGCCCTGGCCTACCCCGACCGGGTGTTCCAGGACGCGCGTAAGTGGAGCGAGTACGTCGGCGTCGTCTCCGAGCAGCCGACCTACGTGGTGACGAACTTCACGCGCAAACACCGCATTCGTCAGGACTTCTTCTCCGGGCCGCGCAGTCGGGCGGAGAGCCTCGAAAACGTCGCCCAGCAGTTCGGCACCGAGCGCCACGTCTTCGTCGGGTCCGACGACGAGGACGCCGAACTGGCCGAGGAGGTCGGCTGGGAGTACCTCCCCGTCACCGACGCGGCGGAGGCCGCCGAGTGGGAACTGGGCGAACCGGAGACGCCCGAGGAGGACGCGGGCGACGACGAGCGCGACGACTGGCCCTGACCGTTTCGCGGCGCCCGCTCGCCCGGTACCGCGCCTTTTAACCGGCTGTCGGCGGTAGAACGGGTAATGGCAGAGCCGCGCGTCCCCGGGAGCCAGGGGGCAGACATCGAGTTGCCCTGCGGGGAGACCGTCGCCGTCCACGACCTCGACATGGGGCTGCGGGAGTACGACTGCGCCTGCGGCGACGCGCACGCGGTCGTGATGGACGTGCATCCGCTGGGTCGGTTCGTCCCCGAGTTCCTCGTGGAAGTGCTCACCGAGTCCATCGAGACCGCCGACGAGTTCCCCGAGTTCACGACCGCTCACGTCATGGGCATCGTGATGGAGGAGTTCCCCGAGGCCGTGGTCAGCGAGGACCTCTCCGAACAGGGCGAGGTCGGCTACTCGATGCTGTGGCTGACGGACTTCGACGCCCGCCGGCTCCACGAGGTCGTCGTCGAACTCGTCGTCGAGTTGATGGACCACGCGGTCAGCCACGCCGACGACGAGGCGGCCACCGCGCAGTTCGAGGAGTGGCTCCACGAGTTCGACGTGAGCGAGTTCGTCGACCAGTACCGCGAGGAGCGCGAGTTCGAAACCGAACACGACTCCGCGGTCTGAGCGAGCCGAGCGCCGTCGAGTCCGCCGCCGTCGGCCGGACCGCCGGTCCCGCTGGCGGACTGGTCGTCCGATAGTACTGAACGCCCGTCCGAAACGTTCCGTTCGGTTGCACGTAGTGGCGCGGTACGTATGACAGCCGCCGACACACCCGTGACGGTGCCGTCCTGCGATTACCGGAGATCGGCCGTCTGACGGCTGTCTGACGGCGTTTAATGATGGTGGAGGGTGTACCGTTGGGTATGCGCGTACGGCAGCGCGACTTCGAACGCATCCGCTCGGTGCTGGAGGAGGCCGACGCGGAGGAGCCCCTGACCGCCAGGGAGATCCTGAACCTCCTCGACGACCACGGCGAGGAGTTCGACAGCGCTCACCGCGTGGCGACCGTCCTCGGGCGTCACGCCCAGTCCGGGGAGGTCGAGGTCATCCGCGACCAGCCTTACCGCTACGAGTTCACCGACCGCAGCAACTGAGGCCGTACCTTCCGGGGAGGAGGCTGCGCCGCCGCCAGCTGCCGCCGTATCGTCGTCCATTTACGTCCCCTCGTCGTGACTCCGATAGACGCCCGACCGCCGCCCGATGCGGCGACGGCCGGCCGATTCGGCCCGTCCGCCCCGACCCGGTCTCCGCGATCCGACGGCGAAGCGCGACGCGGACGGTCGGGTACGATTTTCGAAACTGCGTTTCGATTTCCGCATTCTTTCGCCGGGTTTATTACGACGAACGGACTCCCCCAGAGTAATGACACAGGACGAGGACCGTACCATTCTGCTGATCGGGAGCGGGCCGATCAAGATCGGACAGGCGGCCGAGTTCGACTACTCGGGCGCGCAGGCGTGTCGCGCGCTCCAGGAGGAGGGCGCCCGCGTCGTGCTCGTCAACTCGAACCCGGCGACGATCATGACCGACCCGGAGATGGCCGACGCCGTCTACATCGAACCCATCAACACGGAAGCCATCTCGGAGATCATCCGGAAGGAACAGCCCGACGGGGTCATCGCCGGCCTCGGCGGCCAGACGGGCCTGAACGTCACCGCCGAGCTCGCCGAGGAGGGCGTCCTCGAGGAGCACGACGTGGACGTGATGGGCACGCCGCTGGACACCATCTACGCGACGGAGGACCGCGACCAGTTCCGCCAGCGCATGGAGTCCATCGGCGAGCCGGTCCCCGAGTCGATCACCATCGAGTCAATGGACGAGGTCGAGGACGCCGTCGAGGCCGTCGGCGGCCTCCCGGTGATCATGCGCACGACCTACACCCTCGGCGGTGCCGGGTCGGGCGTCATCGACGACATGGACGAACTCAAGAAGGCCGTCCGCAAGGGACTGCGTCTCTCCCGGGACGACCGCGTGATGATCACCGAGTCCATCGACGGCTGGATCGAGCTGGAGTACGAGGTGATGCGCGACGCAGACGACTCGTGTATCATCATCTGCAACATGGAGAACCTCGACCCGATGGGCATCCACACGGGCGAGTCCACGGTCGTGACCCCGTCGCAGGTCATCCCCGACGAGGGCCACCAGGTCATGCGCGACACCGCCCTCGACGTGATCCGCGAACTCGGCATCCAGGGCGGCTGTAACATCCAGTTCGCCTGGCGCGACGACGGCACCCCCGGCGGCGAGTACCGCGTCGTCGAGGTGAACCCGCGCGTCTCCCGCTCGTCGGCGCTCGCGTCGAAGGCGACGGGCTACCCCATCGCTCGCGTCACTGCGAAGGTCGCGCTCGGCAAGCGCCTCCACGAGATTGACAACGAAATCACCGGCCAGACCACCGCGGCCTTCGAGCCGGCCATCGACTACGTGGTCACGAAGGTGCCCCGGTGGCCCAAGGACAAGTTCACCGACGTGGAGTTCGAGCTCGGCCCGGCGATGAAATCGACCGGGGAAGCGATGTCCATCGGCCGCACCTTCGAGGAATCCCTCTTGAAAGCGCTGCGCTCCTCGGAGTACGACCCGGCCGTCGACTTCTCCACGGTGTTCAACGACGAGCTGGAGGACCACTACCTCGAACGTCCCTCGCCGGACCGCCCCTACGCCATCTTCGAGGCGTTCTCGCGGGGCTACACTGTCTCCGAGATCAACGAGATCACGGAGATCCGCGAGTGGTACCTCGAACGGTTCCAGCGCATCGCCGACGCCGCCGAGGCCGCGGCCGAGGGCGACTACCAGGCCGCCGCGGACGTGGGCTTCACCGACCAGGAGATCACCGCCCTCGCCGGCGGCGAATTCAACGACACGCACGTCTCCTGGCTGCCGACCGTCGAGGGCCCCGACGCGCCCGACGACGACACCGCGATGGCCGACGGCGGCGCGGAGGCCGAATCGGCGGAGGCCGCCACCGCGCCCGGTCCCGACGTGACCGTCGACGAGGTCGAGTCCGAGACCTCGGATCGGGACTTCAAGCTCGTCGACACCTGCGCCGGCGAGTTCGCGGCGACGACGCCGTACTACTACTCCTCCCGTGACCCCATCTCGGGGCTGGGCCGCAACGAGGTTCAGGTCGACCGCGACGCCGAGAGCGTCGTGGTCGTCGGTGGCGGCCCGATCCGCATCGGGCAGGGCGTCGAGTTCGACTACTGCTCGGTCCACGCGGTCCGCGCGCTGGAGGAGCTGGGCATCGACGCCACCGTCGTCAACAACAACCCCGAGACGGTCTCGACCGACTACGACACCTCCGACGGGCTGTTCTTCGAGCCCATCACCGCAGAGGAGGTCGCCGACGTGGTCGAGGAGACCGGCGCCGACGGCGTGATGGTCCAGTTCGGCGGCCAGACCTCCGTCGACATCGGCCACCCGCTCGAAGCGGAGATCGACCGCCGCGGTCTCGACTGCGAGATCATGGGCACCGCCGTCGACGCGATGGACCTCGCCGAGGACCGCGACCGCTTCAACCGCCTCATGGACGACCTGGGCATCGCCCAGCCCCAGGGCGGCTCCGCGACCAGCGAGCAGGAGGCGCTGGACCTGGCCCACGAGATCGGCTACCCCGTCCTCGTGCGCCCCTCCTACGTCCTGGGCGGCCGCGCGATGGACATCGTCTACAGCGACGAGGACCTCAAGGAGTACATCGAGGAAGCGGTCCGCGTCAGCCCGGACAAACCGATCCTCGTGGACGAGTTCCTCGAAGGCGCCGTCGAGCTCGACGTGGACGCCGTCTCCGACGGCGAGAACGTCCTCATCGGCGGCATCATGGAGCACGTCGAGTCCGCCGGCGTCCACTCCGGCGACTCCGCCTGCATGATCCCGCCGCGCTCGCTCGGCCGCGACGTGAACCGCAAGGTCCGCCAGGTCACCGAGGACATCGCCCGCGCGCTCGACACGGTCGGGCTGATGAACGTCCAGCTGGCCGTCAAGGACGAAGAAGTGTACGTCCTCGAAGCGAACCCCCGTTCCTCGCGTACCGTCCCGTACGTCTCCAAGGCGACCGGCGTCCCGATCGCCAAGCTCGCCGCGAAGGTCATGGCCGGCGAGACGCTCGAGGACCTCGACGTCACCGAGCAGGTGCCCGAACAGGTCTCGGTCAAGGAGGTCGTCCTGCCGTTCGACCGCCTGCCGGGCTCGGACCCGCGCCTCGGCCCGGAGATGAAATCGACCGGCGAGGTCATGGGCACCGCCGACTCGTTCGGCAAGGCCTACCAGAAGGCCCAGATGTCCGTCGGCAAGGCCATCCCGCTCGAAGGCACCGCCGTCGTCGACCTCTCCGAGAGCGAGTTCCCCGGTCGCGAGACCGAGGCCGGCGAGGAACTCGTCGAGCAGTACGCCGAACACTTCGACCTGGTGACCTTCGACAGCACCGACGAGTTCGTCGACGCCGTCGAGAGCGGCGAACTCGACCTCATCGTCTCGCGCCAGCGCGAGCCGCTGGAAGCCGCCGTCGAGGAGGAGATCACCTACTTCTCGACGCTCGCCTCCGCCCGCGCGGCGCTGGAGGCCATCGAGGCCGCCGACGAGCCGCTGGACGTCCAGCCCGTCGGCGACCGCGTCAAGCGCGACGAGTACTGGGGCCAGCCCAAGCAGGACTGAGCGGCGACCGCGGTCCGACCTCTCCCACTTCTCCGCTTTCTTTCCCTCTCCCGTTTCGACCGCTCCCAGCGGCGGTGATTTCGTGCTCAATGCAGGTGACGGCTGTTGCATTTGGGGGTAGCGGTGCGGCTGGCGCGTGCTGTCGCGACTCTCGTGTCGCGACAGCATCGCGCGAGGGATGAGAAGCGCAGCCTGCGAGCATCGCAAGAGGCTGGGGAGGTGTGAGGCCGTCTGCGGTTGCTGTGCGGTGCTGTATGGTCCTGGTGGACTGAAAGGGCGAGGTGCGCTCGCGTCCATCTTAGTCGCCTGAGCGGGCACTATCCGCGCGGGCCGTGCGGAGAGCGCGGATATCCCGGTCAGCGGCCGCGAGCGCGCCGAGGGCTTTCAACGCTTGCCGTCGAGTGCGGTTACTCTCGCACGACTTCGTTTCACGATACGATGAACAGAAACAACCGATACACGAGCACTCCGAACCGAGCGTCATCGAACTCCCGACCGGACACCTTTCCGTTCGGACCACCAACCGGTTCGCATGGCCTTCCGAACCACGCTCGGCTGGTCGTTGATCTCATCGGGTATCGTCACGCTCCTGCTCGGCGTCCTCCCCGGCGGCGACCTGATGTGGGGGCTCATCCTCCTCGTGGTCGGCGTCGCGACGCTGCTGTACCGGCAGACCTGACACGCGCGGCCCGACAGCCCGCTTCAGGACGCGCCGCTCGCGGTGAGGTTCAGCCCGACGATACCGACGACGATGAGGCCGACGAACGCGACGCGGGCGGGGCTCAGCGGTTCGTCGAAGAGGACGATCCCCAGCGCTGCAGTGCCCACCGCGCCGATCCCGGTCCAGACGGCGTAGGCGGTGCCGACCGGCAGGTGCTCGACGGCCTTCGCCAGGAGGACGACGCTGATCAGCATCGCGACGCCGGTCGCCGCGGTCGGGACCGGCCGGCTGAGCCCCTCGGAGTACTCCAGACCGATCGCCCAGGCGATCTCGAACAGGCCGGCGACGAAGAGGAGATACCACGCCATAGGGCCCCCCTTTCGGGAGGGCGCGCCTGTGACTTGCGGTTCGGTCCGTCCGGCGGACGGGTCGGGCGGGGCGGGTCGCGACGCCGTCGCACTCTGCCGAGACCGCCGGTGTTTATGGGTCGGATGCGCGTAGACACTCCCATGGAAGACATCTTCGTCGCGCGGCTGATGAGTTCGGACCTGCAGACGGTCGGCCCCGACACGCTCGTCGAGGACGCCGCCGAGCAGATGCGGGACAACGGCGTGGGGTCGCTGGTCGTCGTCGACGAGGACAACCAGCTGCTGGGCATCCTCACGACGACGGACTTCGTCGACATCGTCGCCAAGTCCAAGCCGAAGGCCCAGACGACCGTCGAGCGCTACATGACGACGGACGTGATCACGACGTCGGCCCAGACCTCGATCGTCGACGCGGCCGACCTGATGATCGAACACGGGATCCACCACCTCCCCGTGGTCGACGACGAGGAGGGCGTCATCGGCATCGTCTCGACGACCGACCTGACGGGCTACATCTCCAGCGTCCAGACGCCGTCGCCGGCCTGAACGCCGCCCCTTTTCTCCCCGGGCGCTCCGTCCGCCACCCTCGACGACCGGACAGCGAGCCGTCGGGTCGCGAGCGGCGCGCCCGCGCGGCGACCGGTCGCAGTGCGGTGGCCTCGAACTCGCAACCCGACTGCGCTATCGGGGGAGCAACCGCACGGCTACCGGCGCGTAGCCGACCGAAAGTTGGCAACTACACTTGTCCCGGGCGCTCCGTATCTCACAGTGTATGGGACAGGAGCCGTTCGACGAGGCTGACGAGGCGGGAGGCGACTCCCCGGGGATCGTGCGGGCACAGATCGAACCGCGGTCGGAGACGGCCGAGAACGAGTTTCTCGAACTGGTCGCGCGACTCGAAGGGGTCGACGCGACGGAGTTGCCGTCGCTGTATCGCGAGGTCGACCACAGCGTCGAGAACCTCTTCAAGCGGCCGCCGTCGCCCGAGGCGCAGATGGAGGTCGCCTTCTCCTACGCGGGGTACAGGGTCACGATCGACCAGCTGGGCAACGTCAGGCTGGTCCGGGTCGGCGACACGGTCACGTAGCCCGCGAGCGGTCGGGACCCGAACGGTCGGACCCGGCACGGGAACCGGTCAACGTATTTCCCGGTCGGCCTTCAAGGGGTCACATGGCCTTCCCCAGCTACTCCGAGTACTGGAACGAGATCGAGCCGAGTCTCCTCATTCTGGTCGGATTCGTGCTGTTCGTCTTCCCCGAGCCGGCCACTTCCGTGCTCGGTGCGGGGCTGCTGTTGCTCGGCGCGTCGTGGTGGTTCTACGAGTGGGAACGGTAACTGCCTCGCCGGCTCGGCGCGCTCCGCCACCCCACCGAGACGTATTAGGACGTACCCTGTCCACAAGGAATGGTAGGCGTATTCTGATAAGAACCGGCTGACAACGTTCAGGCGATGACCGCCGAGACGCGCGCGAGGCCGCCCGGAGGGTGTCGATGAGCGACGGCAGTCCCCTCGACAGGGCGATGACACTGGCGGAGATGGCGCCCCACGCGTCCGTGACCGTCGGCGTCCTCGCGGGACGCGAGGAGGCGTTCCCCGAGGGGCGACTGCACCAGCCCCCGGTCACGCGCCTCGACGGGACCGAGGCGCCGGCCTACGTCCTGACCAACGAGAAGCGCGGCGTCGGCTTGGGGACCAAGCGCAACACGACGAAGCCGGCCGGCGACCGCGGGACGGCGGTCGTGGTCACGGACCGCCGGACGCTCTGCCTGGTCGGCGGCGACGAGGAGGACAGCGTGGTCGAGGTCCCCCACGATTCGGTCGTCGAAGCCTCGTACCACACGGGCCTGCTCGCCAACCGATTCGTCCTCCGGACGCCGCGCAAGCAGTACCACTGCTGGGCCAAGCGGTCGACGAGCGAGTCGCTGCTCGCGGCGGCCGCGGAGTACGTCGAGGACCGCACGACGGAGACGCCCGACGAGATAGAAACCGACGACGGCGCCAACCAGCTGACCTATCGCGGCCAGCCGATCAGTCGCGAGAACCACCCCGGTGTCCCCGACGAGCCGCCGGCGGACTCGGATCCGGAGACGGCGGGCGACAGTGAGCCGTCGGGCAGTGACGGTGAGGGAGACGAGTCGGGAAGCGACTCGCGGATACAGTATCGCGGAAAACCGATCGACCGCTCCGAAAACTGAGCGGACGGTCCCGTCTCAGTTCGTCGTCGTGGCGGTCTCGTCGGCCATCGCCAGCACGTCGTCGAAGAAGCTCTTCGAGTCGTTGGGGCCGGGGTTGGCCTCGGGGTGGTACTGGCGGGTGATGATGTCGAGTTCGTCGTTCTCCAGGCCCTCCGGGGTGTCGTCGTTGACGTTGATCTGGGTGACTTCGAGGTTGTCACCGGGGTCGGCGACGGTGTAGCCGTGGTTCTGGGTGGTCATGACCACGCGGTCGGTCCGGAGGTCCCGAACCGGCTGGTTGACGCCGCGGTGGCCGAACTCCATCTTCTCGGTCTCGCCGCCCAGGGCGTTGGCGACGACCTGCTGGCCGAGACAGATGCCGGCGATGGGCTTCTCGCCGACGAAGTCGTCGACGAGTTCGTTGGCCTGGTCGAAGTTCTCCGGGTCGCCCGGGCCGTTGGAGATGAACAGCACGTCGGGGTCCAGCTCGGCGACCTCCGCCTCGGTCGTGTCGTGGGGCATCAGGTGGACCGTCGCGTCGCGCTCGACGAGCGACGTGATGATCGAACCCTTCGCGCCGCAGTCGATGAGCGCCACGTCGGGCCCGTCGCCGCCCTCGTTGTAGACGACGGTCTCGGGCGTGGTGACCTGGTCGCCGATCTCCGTGTGGTCGCTCATGTGCTCGCACTGTTCGAGCTCGTCCAGCGCGTCCTGCTCGGTCACGTCCTCGCCCGCGGCGATGCCGCACTTCATCGCGCCGGAGTCGCGGATCTCCGTCACGAGGTCGCGGGTGTCGAGCTTGTCGACGGCCGGGACGCCCTCCTCCTCGAGCCACTCGACCACGTCCTCGGTCAGGTCGCGGGCGACGACGCCGCGCGGGTGGACGCGATCCGACTCGAAGCGCTCCTCTCGAACCCCGTAGTTGCCGATCAGCGGATAGGAGAACGTGAGGATCTGCTCCTCGTAGGAGGGGTCGGTGAGACTCTCCTCGTATCCGGTGTAGGCTGTCGTGAAGACCAGTTCCCCGCGAGTCGTGCCCGGCGAGCGCGCGCGCGCCTCGACGACGCGTCCGCCCTCCAGTGCCACGTAGGCGTCCGTCATTACGAGATGCGTATACCACCTCCGTGCATAAGCCTTGCTTTCGAAGCCAGGTTACGAAATTCGTAACGGTCAAGTGGGGTGGTGCGGAAGGTGGAGATATTCGATGGACGACCTCGACCGGGAGATCCTGAACATCCTCCGCAGGGACGCGCGAACGCCGTACACGGAGATCGCCGACGACGTGGGGACCTCCGAGGGGACGGTCCGCAACCGCGTGGAGTCGCTGGTCGACGACGGCGTCATCGAGCGCTTCACCGTGGCGACGCGGACGGGGAACGTCAAGGCGATGAT
Source organism: Halosimplex pelagicum (assembly GCF_013415905.1). GTDB lineage: Archaea > Halobacteriota > Halobacteria > Halobacteriales > Haloarculaceae > Halosimplex > Halosimplex pelagicum. Next base: position 3,448,055 of record NZ_CP058909.1, read on the forward strand.
CGAGGTCGGGGTCGACGTGAGCGTCGACACCCACGACATCAGCGACCGCGTCGCCGACTGGACCGAGGTCGACTTCGTCTGGCAGGTCTCCGGCGAGGAGGACATCGTCTTCGTCGTCGACGCCCAGGACACCGAGCGGGTCAACGAGATCATCACCCAGACCCGCGAACTGGACGAGGTCGTGAGCACGAAGACGCGGCTGATCCTCGACGAGCGCGTCGGGTGAGCGGCGCGGGCCGAACCGGGGAGGGGCGCAACCGACGCGAGTCGAAGACTGTTTGAACCCGCTCTACCACGTGACTCCCATGAGTACGGACGACGAGGGGGCTCCCGGAGACGGCGGTGCGCCGTCGGCCGACGGAGCCGACGACTACCACGAGAACGCCGAGCAGTCGGTGATCGCCGTCGACGAGAACGACGAGGAACAGGGCCTGATCAACCGCCTCGACGCCCACACCGGCGACGGCACCCGGCACCGCGCGTTCACCTCGCTGCTGTTCGACGAGGACGACCGCATCCTGCTCGCCCAGCGCAGCCCGAAAAAGCGCCTGTGGGACACCTACTGGGACGGCACCGTCGCCTCCCACCCGATAAAGGGCCAGACGCAGGTCGAGGCGACCCGCCAGCGCCTCGAGGAGGAACTCGGCGTCACGCCCGACCAGTACGACAACCTCCGGGTGACCGACCGCTTCGAGTACAAGCGCTACTACATGGACGAGGGCGTCGAACACGAGGTCTGCGCGGTGCTGAAGGCCACGCTGCTCGACACGAGCCTCGACCCCGACCCCGAGGAGGTCGGCGGCTACATGTGGGTCCCCTACGAGCGCCTGTACGAGCACCCGCGGTGGTACCGGCAACTGCGCCTCTGCCCCTGGTTCGAGATCGCGATGCGCCGGGACTTCGAGTAACGCGACCGACGGGCGCCCGCCCCTTCTCACGACGACCGAAACGACGCACAGCGGCCGGACCGCCGCTCGCGATTCCGTCGGTCCGGTCGACGGACGATCGGTTGCCGGAGTCCGGCAGGCGGTCAGTCGTGGGCCTCGATCCCGGTTCGGTGGCGGTCGCTCTCGTCGGCGGTGTCGTCGGCCGCGGCGTCGGCAGCGTCCTCGGGCAGCGGGAGCCTGAGCGCGACGGTGCAGCCGTCGCCGTCGGCGAACTCGACGGAGCCGCCGCACTCGCGGACGACCCAGTTGACGAGCCAGAGGCCGACGCCGCTGCCGTGTTCGAGCGCCGTCTCGCGGCCCGCCTCGATCACGGTCCGCTCCTGGTCTTCGATCCCCGGACCGTCGTCGGCGACGCGGATCTCGACGAAGCCGTCCGCGCGGTGGCTCACCCGAACCGCGACGGTGGGCTCGTCGCCGGCGTGCTCGGCGGCGTTCTCCAGCAGCTCCTCGAAGGCCCGCTCCAGACAGGGGCCGCCGACCACGGTCAACCCGTCGGGGAGGTCGACGGTGACGGTCACGCCGTCGTGTTCGGACTCGACGCCGTCGGCGAGGCTGTCGACGCGCTCGGCGACGGCGAACTCGCGGTCGCACGCCTCGTCGACCATCCGGGAGACGTGGCCGATCTTCTCGCTGCGGGCGACGACGCCGTCGACGGTCTCCTCGATGCGGTCGAGCCGACGGCGCACGTCGTCGGACCCCTCCACGTCCTGCCGGAGCAGCTCGGCGTTGCCGGCGACGACGTTCAAGTCGTTGCGGAGGTTGTGCCGGAGGACGCGGTTGAGCACGTCGAGGCGCTGCTCGTGCTGGCGGCGGTCGGTCACGTCGCGGAAACTGACGACGCGGCCGGCGACTCCGCCGTAACTGCGGTAGAGCCGCGAGACGCGCACGTCGTAGTAGCGCCGCCCGTCGGCCCCGTCGAGTTCGAGGTCGGGCTGGCCGGCCGACCCCGACTCGATCGCCGACGCGAGACGCGGCGCGGCGGTCCCGATGGGGGTCCCGACGACCGCCTGCGGGTCGACGTCGAGGAGCCGGGCGGCGGCGGGGTTCACGTCGACGACCCGGTCCTCGTCGTCGAGGATGACGATCCGGTCGTCCATCTCGTCGATGACGGCCTCGCGACCGAGCTGTCGGGTCGCCGGCGTGATCGACAGCAGGCGACCGCGGAACAGGGCGGCGGTCATGACGAGGCCGCCGAAGACGAAGCCGATACCGCCCAGGTCGTACTGTCGGGGGACGAGGTCGAACAGCGAGCTGGCCCACAGCGACGCGGCGACGAACATCGCGGCCAGCAGCGCCGTCCCCTGGCTACGGAAGAAGTCCGTCGTCCGGAAGTTCAGCCGGACGAGTTCGAGCCCCCCGACGGCGATGAGCAGGTAGGAGTAGCCGACGTGGGCCCACATCCCGAGGCCGAACTCCTCGGTCAGGTACGCGCCCGCGGCGGCCGTCTCGATCCACCGGTCGGCCCAGACGAGGCCGTGGGCGTCGTTCGTCCAGACGAGCGCGGCGAAGGCGAGGGGTTCGACGGCCAACAGCGCCAGCCGTCGGCGGCCGAGCGACCGGTCGCTCTCGGTGTAGGCCAGGACCGTCGCCAGCCAGGCGGCCGGGAGGACCACCGAGACGGTCGCGGCGGCGCTCGACCACTGGAGCTTCCCGGCCAGTCCCGGCGACGCCAGCGCCATCCCCTGGGCGAGCGCGAACAGGCTCGCCCCGGCGACGAACGCCGACAGCGGCTTCGCGCCCGGCGTGTCGCGGAACACCCACACGAACGCGGCGACGCCGCTCCCGACGATCGCTGCGAGCAGGACGAAGGGCGTGAACGGCGGCGTCGCCATCGATACGAGAGCGTTTCGCCGTCCCCGAAATAAGTGTATGTGGCCCGATATCAGAATTGGATCGGAGCGGCCGCGGGACGGCTCCGGTCGGTGAGCCGTCGCGGGGCCGCCGGACCAGGGGGAGAGGGTCACCGGACCAGGGACGCGGGGTCGCCGGATCAGGGACGTGGGCTCGCCGCGTCAGGGTCGCCGGTTCGCGAGCGCCGTCCAGACGCCGAGGGCGCCGAGGAAGACGGCGGGGACGAACGGCAGGACGAGGTAGGCGTCGCGATACCCCAGCGGGAGCGCTTCGAGTAGCCCCTGCGCCTGGGGGATCCCGATGATCGTCCAGGGGATCACGACGAGCGCGACCACCAGCGCGGCGACGAGCCCCCACCCGCGGAGCCCGAACTCGCGCGATTCGGGGTCCGGCACGTCGTAGCCTCCCGGATCGACCGGCGGGACGTCCGCGTCCGCGCCGGTTTCGCCCTCGCGGTCGGGGTCGCCGTCCGGCGCGGGCGTCTCAGTCATCGACCTCGCTGTCGGGGACGACCACCACTTTCCCGAACCCCTCCCGGTCCTCCAGCAGTTCGTGGGCGCGGGCCGTCTCGCTCATCGGCAGGCGCTCGCGGACTCGCACCTCGAAGGTCCCGTCCCACACCTTCGCGAGAACGTCGTCGACCTCGCCGGGCGTGGCCATCGTCGAGCCGATAACCGAGAGCTGGTTCCAGAACACCCGGTTGACGTTCGTCTGGGGGCGGCCGCCGGCCGTCGCGCCGCAGGTGACCAGGCGGCCGCCCTTCGCGAGGCTCTTCAGCGAGTCGTCCCACGTCTCGCCGGCGACGTGGTCGACCACCACGTCGACGCCGCGCCCGTCGGTCAGTTCCCTGATCTGTGCGGCGAAGTCGTCCTCGGTGTAGTCGATGGCGTGGTCGGCGCCGACCTCGCGGGCGTAGTCGAGTTTCTCCTCGCTGCTCGCGGTGGCGAACACCTCGGCGCCGGCGAAGTCGGCGATCTGGACGGCCGCGTGGCCGACGCCGCCCGAGGCGCCGAGCACGAGCACGGACTCGCCGGGGTCGACGTCGGCGCGGGTGACGAGCATCCGCCACGCCGTCTGGAAGACCAGCGGCGCCGCGGCGGCGGTCGCCCAGTCGACGCCCTCCGGGACGGCCACGAGGTTGTCCTCGGGGACCGCGGCGAGTTCGCCGTGGACGCCGGCGACGTGCTCGCCGATGATGTGGAAGTCGGCGCACATCGACTCCTCGCCGTCGCGGCAGAACTCGCACTCGCCGCAGCTGACGCCCGCCGTGACCGCCACGCGGTCGCCCGGTTCGAAGCGCGTCACGTCCTCGCCGACCGACTCGACGACGCCCGCGGCGTCGCAGCCCGGGACGTGGGGCATCTCTAGATCGATCCCGGGGAGCCCCTTCCGGGTCCACACGTCGAGGTGGTTCAGCGCGCCCGCCTTCACGTCCACGAGCACGTCCGCGCGACCCACCTCGGGGTCGGGCCGCTCGGCGTACTCGACGACGTCGCGGTCGCCGTGGTCCGCGTACTGGACTGCGTACATACTCCTACCCACTCGTGCGGTGTGCAAAACGGTGACGAACCGGCGGGCCCGTCGACCGACCTACGATCCGCGCACACCGATTCTCAGTTCGGATAACTCGGGGGTAAGGTCATTATGGGGATCGGACGGATGGCGACGTATGGCAACCGCCGTCGGCGGACAGCGCGAGATAGAGATCCACCACCACTTCGTGTGGGGGAGCGAGGAGGAGGCGATGGACGCGGTGCTCTCGGCGTACACCGACCGGAACCCGAACGTGTCGGTCGCCGAGGAACAGACGGCGATCAACGCGCTCCGCCTGATGATCAAGAGCCGGATCCTGCGCGAGGACCCGCCGGACGTGTGGGACGAGTGGCCGGGTGCGAACCTCCGGCCCACCGTCGAGGCCGGCGCGACGGCGGATATCACCGACCTGTGGGAGCGGACGGACATGGGGCGGGCGTACTTCGACGGGATGGTCGACGTGGCCCGCTTCGACGGCGAGTTCCACGCCGTCCCGCTTGACATGCACCGCATCAGCAACCTCTACTACAACGTCGAGCTGTTCGAGACGGCCGGCGTGGACCCGGCGCGGCTCTCCGGTCCCGACGAACTCGCGGAGGCGCTCCCGGCGCTCGCCGAGGAGGCCGAACAGCCGATCGCCGTCTTCGGGCGCAACCCCTTCGGGCTCCTCCAGCTGTGGGAGACGCTCTTTCTCGCCCACGAGGGGCCCGACGGCTACGAGGAGGCGGCCGACGGTCGACCGTCACCCCACCGAGCGGGTATCCGCGCGGGGTTCGACACGCTCGAAAGGTACCTCGCCGCCGGGCCGGACAACCCGGAGTTCATGGACTCCAGCGACCTCGAGTTCGCCTTCTCGGACGGCGAAGCGGCCTGTATGAACAACGGGTCGTGGTCGACGGGACACATGGCCGGGAGCGACATGGAGTTCGGTCGCGACTGGGACTGCGTCCCGTTCCCCGGCACCGACGGCACGCACATCGTCAACACGAACGCGATCGTCCCGGCGGCCCACACCGAGGGCGACGAGGCGGTCACCGAGTTCGTGGAGTACATGGGTTCCGCCGACACCATCGAGCGGTTCAACACGGTCAGCGGGTCCGTCCCGCCGCGCAGCGACGTGTCTACCGCGGACCTGCACCCGATGAGTCGCGAGCTCCACGATGCGTTCGGCGGCCGCGCGACGCAGCTCCCGTCGATGTGTCACGGCCTGGCCGTCCGGCCCGAACAGGTGGTCCAGCTCAAGGACGCCGTCGCCACCTTCCTCCAGGACCGCGACGCCGACGCCGCCGCCGACGCCGTGGTCGCGGCGCTCTCCTGACCGCGGCGCGCTCTCTCGGCTTCGATCGCTGCCTCCCCTCGGTCGCGGCCGCCGATCTCCGCGGTCGCGGCCATCCGTTCCGGCCGCGGTCGGCATGCTGGCCTTTTTGGTTCGCTGTCGGGTAGCGATCCCATGGTCGATTTCCAGTCCCGCGACACCAGCCGCGGGTACGGCGACGACGAGGACGAGGAGGCCGACGCCGAGGGGGACGGGGCGGAAGCCGCCGAGGGGGAACCGACGGACGAACCGGTCGACGGGGAACCGGAAGCGGAGCCGACCGAGCCGGAGCCCGCGGACGAACCGGCCGTCGAAACCGAGGGGGACGACGCGGGCGAGTCCGAGAGCGGGGACGCCATCGAGCCCGAGAGTGGGGGAGCCACCGAGTCCGACCCGGGGGCGTCCGGGGGCGAGAGCGATGCCGACGCGGCCGAATCGGGCGGGGACCCGCTCGCCGGTTCGTCCGGGGGCGCGAGCGGGGACCCGCTGGCCCCGGACACCGGCGACGCCGGAGCGGCTTCCTCGGTGGGCGATACCGATACGGGTCCGTCGGCCGACGACGCGGATCCGTCGACCGACGACACCGATACGGACCTCTCGACCGACGAATCCGGGGATCTACCGGCCGACGACACCGGTGATCCGCCGGTCGACGACACCGAACCCGAGACGACCGACGACCGCGGCGCCGGCTCGTCGCCGGACGACCCGCTGTCGCCGTCGAGCGGGTCCGAACAGCCCTCCGAGGCGGCGGACGGTCCCGACGACCACCCGTTCGCCGACGACGGGACCGACGCGGAGACCGCCGTCGAGGCCGACGCCGGCGGAGCGACCGAGCGCGCTCCGACCGAGACCGACCGTCACGAGGTCGAGAGCAGCGCTTCGGGCGCTCGCACGGACGACCGCGCCGGTGCCCACACGGACGACCACGGCGATTCCGGGGGGCACTCCCACGGGACCGACGACCGCTCGCACGGCACGGATGATCACTCACACGACTCCGGCGGCCACTCGCACGACCACGCCCACGGCGCCGAGGTGGGCTTGCTCGGCGTCGCAGTGGTCACGGTCTCGTCCACACGCACGCGCGAAGACGACGCGAGCGGCGACGTGATCGAGGCGCTGATCGAGGCCGCCGACCACGAGGTCGTCACTCGCGAGATCCTGCGGGACGACCTCGACGGCGTCCAGACCGCGCTGTTGAACCTCACGGGCCGCGACGACGTGGACGTGGTCGTCACGACCGGCGGGACCGGCGTCACGCCCGACGACGTGACCGTCGAGGGCGCCCGTCCGCTGTTCGACCGCGAACTGCCCGGGTTCGGCGAGCTGTTCCGCATCCTCTCCTACGAGGAGATCGGCACCCGCGCGATGGTCTCCCGCGCCACCGCGGGGATGGTCGACGGCGTCCCCGTGTTCTGCCTCCCCGGCAGCGAGGCCGCAGCCCGGCTGGGCACCGAGGAACTCGTCGTCGAGGAGATGGCCCACCTCGTCTCGCTGGCCCGCCGCGACGACTGATCGGGTCAGAACCGACGGTACATGACTACCTGCGTCGCGCTTCCGATAGCGGTGAACGGCGACAGGACGACGGCGACCGTCGCGAGCACCCTCAGATCCCGCTGGACCAGCGCCCGGCCGAACTCCTCGAACCCGTAGAAGAGCGCCAGAGCGGCGAACGCGCCGATCACCGGGACGGAAAACACCAGCCCGACGCCGAGGACCGTGAGCAGGTGCCCCTCGGTGAGGTCGTAACTGTAGCTGAGGGCGCTCAGCGGACCGTGCCCGCCGAGAACCACGGCCGGGACGAACAGTGTGAACCGGAGCGCCAGGTACAGTCCGGGGAGTATCAACAGGAGGAACCCTATCCCGATAGCGACGACCGCGGCAACGTAGGCCGCGACCAGCACGACGAGCCGGTACCCGAGTTCACCGACTCCCGGCCGGCCGTCACGGAACTCCCCGTCGACGACGTGGACGATCGTACCCGAGGTGAGCGTGTTCAGGACCGTCCCGACGAGCGGCACCTGTCCGACCACCGCGCCCACGACGGCGATCAAAAAACTGAGCGGTCGAGCCAACGCCGCCTCGACCGATTCCGATACGATGTGTCCCACACCCACGCGCCCCGCGATCGGGTCGTCGACCGACATACCTGCGGGCTCCCTCCCGGAAAACTTCAACCTAACGACTTGTAATTGGAGAAGGTGTACCCGCCGAAACGGTCGGACACACGACAGTTGTCGGAGCCGGACCGCCCGTCTGTGGCGAACGTATTCGGGTCGCTCCGGGCCACTCTCGCCGACAGCGTTTCTTCACTTCAATCTTTCGTCGTTTCACGTCGGTTAAGCCGAGTTGGCGGCGGGCTTCACTCGGACCGGAATCCGTCGGTTCGACGGAACGAACGGATCGAAAATCGGCTCCTCGGGCCGTTAAACGGCGTAAATCGGGGATAAGTTCGTTCCCCCATTAAGTACAACCCGTCGCATGTCCCGGATGCAATGTCCGAACGCACCTCCACTCGACGCAACGTGCTGAAGGCAGCGGGCGTAGCGATCGGCGCGGCGGCCGTTCCCACGGCTGCGGCCGCGTCCACCGAAGAGTCGGAATGGACCGCGGTGAAGTCCCCGGTCGGCGGAACCCTCTACGACGTCGAGGAGACGAGCGAGGGCGCGTACGCGGTGGGTGACGCGGGGGTCGTCCTCGAACGCACCGCGAAGGGCTGGCAGAAGATCCTCGACGGCGGGCCGAGCGGCAACGGCAACAACCTCTACGGCGCGGACGTGACCGACGACGGCGAGCGCCTGTGGTTCGTCGGCTCCTCGGGCGCCATCGGCGAGTACGACGTGACGACCGGCAACCTCGTCGACCACTCGGCGCCGATGGACGTGACCAACAACTTCAACGACGTGTCGGTCACGGGCGAGGCCGGTGAGGCCAACGTCTACGTCGCCGGCGACTCCGGGAAGATGTACTACAGTTTCGAGAACGGCGCCACTCAGACCTGGGACTACGTCACGCCCGGCTCCGGGTCGGCCATCAACGCCGTCGACTTCTACGACGACCGGAAGGGCCACATCGTCGACGGCAACAAGTCCGTCTTCTACACCCAGGACGGCTCGACCTGGGACAAGATCGGGCTGGCCGACGCCAACGTCAACTTCTACGGCGTCGACTCCGACGGCGCGGACGACGTGTGGATCTCCGGCGGCGGCGGGATGGTCTTCCACTGGACCGGCTCCCGGTGGGTCCCGGCCGACACCGGCGACGCCGGCCTGCGCGACATCGAGGTCGAGGACGGCGTCGGCTACACCGTCGGCGGCGGCGGCGCGGTCTACGACCGGGAGGACGAGGCGTGGAAGCCCGACACCACCCCGACCGGGCAGAACCTGAAGGCCGTCTGCCGCGAGAGCGAGGTCGAGATCGCCGTCGGCGCCGGCGGTACCATCCTCGAACACTGAGGACCCCGGTCGCTCCTCTGCCCTCCCTGACCCCTTCACTCCACGACCCCTCTCGCTCCTCCCCCCTCACGCTCCGCTGTCCCCGCTTCCGTGCCGCCCTCCGGCTGTCAGGCCCTCGGTCCTCGCTTCGGTTCTTCACGGACGCGAAGGGGAAACGATTAAGCGGGTCCTGACTGAACGTCCAATCAATGACTTCGGACACGGTGGAGCGCTTGCTCTCGGACCTCACGCTGGCGGAGAAAGTGCGGCTGACCCACGGCGCGACAGACACCGACGGGACGGCGACGGGGTTCGTCCCCGGCGTCGAGCGGCTCGATATCCCGCCGGTCAGGTTCTCGGACGGGCCGCTGGGCGTCCGCACGGACGAGCCGGCGACGGCGTTCCCGGCCTCGACGGCGCTCTCGGCGTCGTTCGACCCCGAGCTTGCGCGGGAGTTCGGCCGGACGCTGGGTCGCGAGGCGCTGGCGCGGAACCAGGACGTGCTGCTCGGCCCCGGGCTGAACCTCGTCCGGGTCCCCCACTGCGGACGCAACTTCGAGTACTACTCGGAGGACCCGGTCGCGACGGGGCGGTTCGCGGCCGCGGTCGTCGACGGCATCGAGTCGACCGGCGTGGTCGCGACGCCGAAACACTTCGTCGCGAACAACCAGGAGACCGCCCGCGCCACGGTCAGCGCCGAGGTCGACGAGCGCGTCCTCCGCGAACTGTACCTGCCGGGCTTCCGCGACGCCGTCGACGCCGGCGCCGGCGCCGTGATGTCCTCGTACAACCGGGTGAACGGCACGTACATGAGCGAACACGGGGAGCTGCTGACCGAGGTACTCAAAGACGAGTGGGGCTTCGACGGCGTGGTCATGTCCGACTGGTTCGGTACCGAGAGCGTCGTCGGCACCGCCAACGGCGGGCTGGACCTGCAGATGCCCGGCATCTCCGCCGAGGAGCTGTTCGAGTCGATGGGCGCGCCCGGCGACGAGGGCGACGCCGAACGAGCGGGCGAGGAGGGCGGGGCGCCCGACGCAGCGTCCGACGACCCGACCGAGGGGTTCGACTACGCCGACGGGATGCCCGACCCGACGACGGGCGGGCTCTACCGCGAGGAGCTGGCCGACGCCGTCGAGGCGGGCGAGGTGCCCGAGTCGCGGCTCGACGACATGGTTCGCCGTCTGCTCACTCAGCTGGATCGCCACGGCCTGCTCGGCGGGGACCGGGACGCGACGGACTCCGAGGGCGCCGTCGACACGCCCGAACACCGCGACCTGGCCGAGCGGATCGCAACTCGGGGGACCATCCTGCTGGACAACGACGGCGTCCTCCCGCTGGCCGACGACGCCGACGTGGCCGTGGTCGGTCCGAACGTCGACGAGGCGATCCTCGGCGGCGGCGGCTCCTCGGAGGTGACGCCGGTCACCGAGACGAGCCCGGTCGAGGGGATCGAGGCCCGCGCGGAGGGGTCGGTCTCGGTCGCCCGGGGCCACCCGCGCGTCGAGGACATCTCGCTGTTCGACGCGTTCGAGCCCGACGACGGGGCGGACGAGGACGCGCCCGACGCGTCCGTCGACGACGCGGTCGCGGCGGCCGAGGACGCGGACGTGGCCCTCGTGTTCGTCCGCGACCAGGCGACGGAGGCCGCCGACCGCGAGACGCTCGCGCTCCCCGGCGATCAGGACGAGCTGATCGAGGCGGTCGCGGCCGCGAACGACCGGACTGTCGTGGTCGCGAACACGAGCGGCCCCTTCGAGACGCCCTGGCGCGAGGACGTGGCGGCCGTCGTCGCGAGCTGGTACCCCGGCCAGTCCCACGGGTCGGCCGCCGCGGCCGTCCTCTACGGCGACAGCGACCCCGGCGGACGCCTGCCGGTCACGTTCGCCCCCGAAGAGGCGTACCCCACCGCCGACGAGCGGCGCTTCCCCGGCGTCGACGGCGAGGCCAGCTACGACGAGGGACTGCTCGTCGGCTACCGGCACTTCGACGCGACCGACGCCGAGCCGACCTACCCGTTCGGCCACGGTCGCTCGTACGCGACCTTCGAGTACCGCGACGCCGAGGCGGTCGACGACGCCACCGTCGCGGTGACCGTCGAGAACACCGCCGACCGCTCCGGCCGGACGGTCGTCCAGGCGTACGTCGACTCGCCCGCGGCGCCCGACGACCTGGAGCGCCCGCCGCGAGAACTCGGCGGTTTCGCCTCGCTGGCGCTCGACGCCGGCGAGTCCCGCCGCGTCAGTATCGATCTCGACGAGCGCGCGTTCGGCCGCTACGACGCCGAGGCGGGCTGGACCGTCGACTCGGGCGACCACGTCGTCTCGATCGGCCCGTCGTCGCGGGACCGCCCGCTCGACGTGACGATCGAGCGGTAACGGCCGTTTCGACGGTCGGAAGCGGGTCGCTGTGTGGGCGACCGATCACGGATCGTCGCACCGCCCGGTCGCTCACAGGTCGCCGCGCCACTCCGCTTCGAACCGGTCGACGAAGGTCTCGACGAACGCGGCCCGCTCGGCGGCGAGTTCGCGGCCGGCGTCGGTCTCCATCGCCTCGGGCAGTCGCAGCAGTTTCTCGCGGGCGTGCTGGACGACGGTATTGTCGCGGTCGCCGCGGTCGTAGCTGTCCCGCACTTCGCGGTCGGGGTCGTGCATCCCCTGGCCGTGGTGGGCACCGAAGGTGAACGCCCGACCGACGCCGACCGCTCCGAGCGCGTCGAGGTTGTCGGCGTCCCGGAGGACGCGCTCCTCGGCGGTCGGGTCGTGGTCCAGATCCGTCCGCTCGGCGAAGTCGTACTCCTCGTGGTGGGCCACGCAGTGACAGACCGCCTCGCGCCCGTCGGCCGGGAAGTCGGCGGCGTCCAGAATCGCCCGAACTTCCGGGAGCGTCTCGCGCGGGTGGGTGAACCCCTCGCCGCGGAGGCGGTGGAGGTCGTGGACCAGCGCCGCGGCGCCGACGACGGCGAAGTCGGCGCTCTCGGCCGCTGCGAGCCGGCGGCCCAGACGATAGACGCGCCAGGCGTGGGCCATGTCGTGACCCGTGTCGTCCCCGTCGAAGTGCTCGCGGGCCTCGTCGGCCACCCGCTCGTGGACCGCCGGAACGTCGTCCGCTCGCATGGGCGTGAACGGGCGGCCCCGGGCGAAAAACGTCCCGGTGGCGGGGCGTCGAACGAGCGGTCCGACCGCCGGTTTATCCCGCCGACGGCCGTACGCGGACGTATGGTCACGAGACTCTCGGCGGAGGCGTGGTGGATCGAACTCGGCGGTGTCAACGCCTACCTCGTCGACGACGGGGGAGCGCTGACGCTCGTCGACGCCGGCATGCCCTGGCACGGCGGCCGCGTGCTCGACGCCGTCGTCGAGGCCGGGTTCGCGCTCGGCGACCTCGACCGGGTGCTGGTCACCCACTACGACCTGGACCACGTCGGCGGCCTCGCTCGCCTCGACGGGCTCGACCTCACGATATACGCCGGTCGAGGGGACGCCCCGCTGGTGGCGGGCCGCGGGACGCCGCCGTTCTCGATCCCGAAGGGCGCGTTCCAGCGGCTGGTCGGCCCGCTGATCACGCCGCCCGAGACCGAGGTCGTCCCGCTGGCCGACGGCGACGAAGTCGGCTCGTTCACCGCCTACGAGACGCCCGGCCACACTCCGGGCCACGTCGCCTACGTCAGCGAAGACCTCGGCGTCGCCATCCTGGGCGATCTGGTTCGGGAATCCGACGGCGACTTCGACCCCTCGCCGTGGATCATCTCGGCCGACACGGACGAGGTCCGGCGGAGCATCCGCGACCTGAACGAGGAAGCACCCGCGTTCGAGGTCGCGGCGCCGGGCCACGGCGTGCCCTTCGAACGCGGCGGGCACGACCGGCTGGTCGACCTCGCGGGACGGCTCTGAGCCCGGCTCACCGGACGGGTCGACGGCTCAGATGTCCCCGGTGGACTCGCTACCGACGTTCTTCTCCGCGCCGCCCTCGTTGGAGGCGAGCCCCGGCGAGTGACGCGAGGTGCCGCCGGTGAAGTCCGCGTCTCCGCCCCCGCCGCCGCCGGGGAAGTTCCCGTTCTCGAAGTCGGCGGCGGTGACCCCGGACGGGCGGGCGTCCTCGGCTCGGGTGACCTCGGGCCGTTCGATCTCCACCTCGACGTGGAGCCGCTCGGCCAGGTCGGGGTCCGTCACGACGGCCGTGCGAGGGAGCGGCTCGTCGTCGGGCCAGCGCCGCCAGGCGACCCGCCGCCGCTGGAGCGCCGCGCGGGCCTCCGCCTCGTCGACCGCCTCCACTCGGTCTCGGGGCGCCGGCACGCGGCCGCCGAGCGCGCGCTCGACCTCGTCGGTATCGGCGAGGTGGTAGAGCCTGACCGTCGGCTCCCCGGAGCGGACCAGGTCGTAACTCCCCGCGCCGAGCAATCGGTCGAGTCGCCCGTCGCGGCGGACGACGAGGTCGATCTCCCCGATGTCGACGGCCTTCGACCCTCCGACGAGGCCGCGCAGTCCGCCCGGGTCGTACTCCAGCCGGTCGCGATGGACGCGCAGCTCTGATCCAAGCGCGGGAACGGCGCCGGCGAACCGTTCACTCGGGATCGGATCGGTCATCGATCTAACTATTATGCGGGCGGTTATAAGCTTCGTGGGACGGGTCGGCCGACGGCGCCCCCCTCCGATGTCACGGGCGCTACTCGGTAACGGCTTCGCCCACGGTTCCGCCGGTGAACTCCTCGGCGTCGCTGCCGTTTCCGTTGCGAGCGATCCCGTCGAGCGTAGCCGGCCGGTCCGCACCGGGCGAGGAGCGACGGGGTCGGTCGCCACCCTCGCCGTCGCGGGCGGGCGTCACGTTCCCCTCCCCGTCGAGTTTCTCGACGAGCGTTTCGTCGCCCACGACGGCCGAGCGGGGGAGCGGCTCGTCGCTCGGCCAGCCGCGCCAGAAGACGCGACTCCGCTGGAGCGCCTCGCGGACCGTCGCCTCGTCGACGGCGTCGATACGCTCGCGCGGGGTCGGCACGCGAGCGTCGAGCGCCCGCTCGAACTCCCCGGGGTCGCGCAGGTGGCCGAGGAAGCGGTTCGACTCGCCGGAGCGAACCAGTTCGTAGCTCGCCGTCCCGAGCCGCCGGTCGGTCCCGGTCTCGCGGCGGATCGCGAGGTCGATGTCCCCATAGTCGACGGCGGTCGCACCGGGCGAGAGTCCGCCCTCGACGGTGAGGGAGTCGCGGCCGAACCGGACGGTCCGGCGGGTCGCGGCGACTGCGATCAGCCCGAGGACGCAGACGAGCGCGGCAAGCGCGCCGCCGCCGACGGACGCTACCGCTGACGGCGCGGCGACGCCGTTGATCGCCAGCAGCGACCGGACGAGAGCACCGAGGAGGGCGCCGCCGGCCAGCGCGCCGAGCCCCTCGCGCCAGGCGGACAGGGCGGCCGCTATCGCCGATGCAGCGGTCGTCGGACCGGTCGACACATCGGTCATCGGTCGGGAACTTCTCCCGGGACGACCATTAGTGTTGTCCCGAGCCCGACACGGTCGGGCCCCGCTGGGGGAGCGTCCCGGCCGTTACTCCTCGGTGTCGGCCGCCTCGGTCAGTTCCTCAGCGACGGTGGCGGCGTCGAACAGCGCGGGGTCCATCGCGAGGACCTGCTGGCCGCTGACGAACTCCGGGAGCGAGTCCGGCGTGTAGGCGACGACCCGGATATCGGGTTCGAGGTCCCTCGCGACGACGATCGAGGTGGCCTGGCCGGCGTCGGTGAGGACGAACACGTCGGCGTCGTGGACGCCGGCGTCTTCGAGCGCGGGCCGGTTGGCGACGCCGTCGACGATCCCGACGGTCGCCCCCCGGTCGCGCAACTCGTCGGCCAGCCCCTCGGTGTCGCTGCCTGCGAAAACTGCCTTCATACGAACACGCACGACACCCGGGGGCTTGTGTCTCACGTTTCTCGCACCGGAAGATCGGACGGGTCAGCGAATGAGAAACATAAATGACAGTCGAGACGGACCGCCTACCATGGACGCAACTCCCGGTCGTCGGTCCGTCCTCCGCGCGGCGGGTGCGGTCGGCGCGGCCGCATTCACAGGTTGTCCGGCGGATCTCGGCGGGTTCGGCGACTCCGGCCCCGCCGAGACGGACTGGCCGAGTCAGCGGTTCGGCCCGCGAAACACGGCCGTCCACCCGTCGGCGTCGGGCCCCGGCGGTGATCTCTCGGTCGCGTGGACGGCGGACTACCTAGCGGACCCCGTCGGCGAGTCCGACGGCGTGAGTATACAGGGGCCGCCGATAGTCCTCGACGGGACCGTCGTCTCCTCGGCGTACATATTTGTCGACGGGGAGCAAATGACCGTCGTCTCTGCATTCGATCTCGAGAGCGGCGAGCGTCAGTGGGAACGCTCCTTCCCGTTCGGCGATCTGGAGGACTACCTCGAGGTCCCGCCTTCGGCGACCATCGGGTCCGACGGACGGCGCGTGCTCGTCGAGACGGCGACCGACGAGCCAGCACTCACGGCGCTCTCACCGGCGGACGGCGAGACCGAGTGGTCCCGGCCGCTCGAACGGCCACTCGCGTCGCCGGTCACCGCCGCGGGCGGATCGGTCGTCGCCGGCGAACAACTGTTCACGGTCCACGACACCGAGGACGGCACTCGACAGTCGCGGTACAGCTACGAGGGAGACGAGTTCGAGAAACTGGTCTGGACGAGCCAGTACCCGCCGACGGTGACCGAGGACACGATCTACGCCCCGGCGTACCGCGAACTCCACGCGATCGACCGTGAGAGCGGCGAGCGGCGGTGGACGGCGACCAACGACTTCTACTCGATCGCCAAGGCGAAATGGAGCGCGCCGTTCAACCCGCCCGTCGTCGCCGACGGGGTCGCGTACGCGACCGCCGGGTACATCGACAGCAGCGACACCGGTGGGATGGTCGCGCTCGACACCGAGGACGGGTCGGTGCTGTGGACGGCGCTCCCCGACGGTACCAGGCCCGAAGACTTCGACGGTCGCGATTACAGGAGCGAGCAGACGGCGCTGTACGGCGTGCCGATACTCCTGGGCGGCACCCTCTACGCCCACGGCTACGAGCGCGGCGAGTGGGGCCTCTTCGCGGTCGACCCGGACGACGGGTCGGTCGAACGCCTCCGGGCGACCGGCGCAGACGTCGGCGCCGACGGGCTGCTGTACGGGCTGACGGACGGGAAGGGGGCGACGGTCCAGGCCTTCGACCCCGCGTCGGACCGGGTCGCCGGGACCGCGACCGTCGATGGGTGGGACCCGGCCAGAGGCGGGTACCACGCGGTGGCGGGCGAGTATCTGGTACTGACGACGACTGAGGGCGTCGCCGCGTTCGGGCCGAACTGACGGCGGATCAGTCCGGCCTCGACCGATCAGTCGTTCAGGAAAAAGCACTTACCAGTCCGTTCGAAACCCCCGACATGGACAGGTCCCTCCGACGGCGTTCGCTCCTCCGCGCGCTGGGCGCGACGGGCGTTGCGGCCCTCGCCGGGTGTCCCGCGGGAATCGGCGAATCGGCCGGGTTCGAACCCGGCGAGACCGACTGGCCGAGCTATCGGTTCGGTCCGCGCAACACGGCCGTCCACCCCGCCGCGTCGGGCCCGGGCGGCGACCTCTCGGTGGCGTGGACGGCCCGTTACAGCGAGGCGTCGGACGAGTCCGCCGGGCTGAGCATTATGTCCTCGCCGGTCGTCCTCGACGGGACGGTCTTCGCCGCCGCCGACATCAACGACGACGCCGGCTGGCGGACGGTCGTCTCGGCGTTCGACCTCGCGACGGGCGAGCGACAGTGGGAGCGCTCGCTCCCGGTCTCCGACGCGGAGGGCGAGGGCGAGACGTCGCCGGCGCGGACGCTCGGGTCCGACGGCGAACGGCTCGTCGTCGGGACGTTCTCGGACGGTCCCGGGCTCGCGGCGCTCTCGCCGGCCGACGGCGAGACCGAGTGGGAGGAGTCGCTGGAGACGCCGTTCGAGTCCCCGATAACGGCCGAGGGCGGCTCGCTGGCCGTCGGCGACCGGCTCCTGGCAAGCTACGACGCGGACGACGGGAGCCGCGAGTCCCAGTACGCGCCGGGGGAGGACCCGCTCTGGCGCAACTACTACCCGCCGACGGTGACCGGGGACACGATATTCGCGACCGCTCACGACGAGATCCACGCCGTCGACCGCGAGAGCGGCGAGCGGCGCTGGACGGCGAGCAACGACTTCTACTCGGTCCTCTACCAGGAGCGGGGCGCCCCGTTCAACTCGCCGGTCGTCGTCGACGGCGTCGCCTACGCGGTCTGCGGTCGCTCCCTCAGTCGGGACACCGGCGGGATGGTCGCGCTCTCGACCGACGACGGATCGGAGCTGTGGACCGCGATCCCAGAGGGCGACGACCCCGCGACCTACGAGGGCGAGAACGACGAGTTCGAACAGGCCGCCTTCTACGGGATGCCGCTCGTCCTCGACGACACCGTCTACGTTCAGGGGATGGGACGCGGCGAGTGGGGCTTCTTCGCCGTCGACGCCGCCGACGGCTCGGTCGAAGGGCTGGATACCGACGGCGGACTCGTCGCAGCGGACGACCTCCTCTACGGGGTCACCGCTCAGGACGGGACGCTGACGGCCAGCGCGGTCGACCCGTCGGCCGACGAGGAACTCGGCTCGGCGACGGTCGACGAGTGGGAGAGCCCGCGAGTCGGTCCCCAGGCCGTCGCCGGCGAGTACTACCTCGCCGCAACGAGCGAAGGGCTGGCGGCGTTCGGACTGAACTGAGCGGAGAAAAGCTATCTGCGGAGCGACGGCCGCGCCGTTACTCGTACTCGATGGTCGCCGGCGGCTTGTGGGTCACGTCGTAGAGGACGCGGGCCACGTTGTCGTTCTCTCCGGTAATGCGGCTCTGGATGCGCTGGAGGGTGTCCCAGTCCACGTCCTGGGCGCGGGCGGTCATGCCGTCGCGGCTCTCGACGGAGCGGACGGCGACGACCCAGCCGTGGACGCGGTTGTCGCCCTTGACGCCGGTGGCCTTCCCGAGGACGGCGGCGAGGGCCTGCCACGGGTCGTGGTCTTCGAGTTCCTCCTCGACGACGTGGTTGGCCTCGCGGGCGACTTCGAGTTTCTCCTCGGTGACCTCGCCGATGATCCGCACCGCGAGGCCGGGACCGGGGAACGGCATCCGCTCGGAGATGATCTCCTCTAAGTCGAGTTCGCGGGCGACCTCGCGGACCTCGTCCTTGTAGAGGTCGCGCATCGGCTCGACGATGCCGTCGAAGTCGATGCGCTCGGGGAGCCCGCCGACGTTGTGGTGGGACTTGATGGTCCCCTCGCTCTCGATGCGGTCGGGGTAGATGGTCCCCTGGACGAGGTAGTCGGCGTCGACCTCGCGGGCGACTTCCTCGAACTCCCGGATGAACTGCTCGCCGATGATGTGGCGCTTCTCCTCCGGGTCGGTGACGCCTTCGAGCGCGTCGACGAAGCGGTCCTGTGCCTCGATGATCCGCAGCGAGTCCATGTAGTCGAAGGTCTCGCGGATCTGGTCGGTCTCGCCCTTGCGCATGAGGCCGGTGTCGACGTAGACGGCGGTGAGCTGGTCGCCGATGGCCTCGTAGGCCAGCGCCGCGGCCGTCGAGGAGTCGACGCCGCCCGAGAGGCCGATGACGGCGTTGGCGTCGCCGATCTCCGTCGCGATCTCGTCGAGCTTCTCGTCGATAAAGGAGTCCACGTCGACCATCAGACCTCCACCTCCTCGGCCTCGTCGGCGGGTCCATCCGTCCGCTTCTCCTCGGTAGACTCACCCTGCAACTCCAGCGCGGCGTCGAGCAGGCCGACGAAGGGCGGGCTGGCGCGGCCGGGTCGCGAGCGGAACTCGGGGTGGAACTGCGTCCCGAGGAAGTACGGATGCTCGGGCAGTTCGAGGATCTCCATCCGGCGGCCGGACTCGCCGGAGAACCGCAGTCCCGCCGCTTCGAGGTCGTCGATGTACTCGGGGTTGACCTCGTAGCGGTGGCGATGGCGCTCGGTACAGCTGTCGTCGTCGTAGATCCGGTGGGCGAGGGTGTCTTCCTCGATCTCGGTGACGTGGGCGCCCAGGCGCATCGTCCCGCCCATGTCGTCGACGCCCTCCTGTTCGGGCAGGATGTCGATGACCGGGTAGGGCGTCTCCTCGTCGAGTTCCGCGGAGTGGGCCCCCTCCAGTCCGAGGACGTTGCGGGCGTACTCGACGACCGCCAGCTGGAAGCCCAGACAGAGACCGAGGTAAGGGACGCCGTTCTCGCGGGCGTAGCGGATGGCCTCCATCTTGCCCTCGGTGCCACGCGAGCCGAAGCCGCCGGGGACGACGACGGCGTCCATGCCGTCGAGTTGCCCGTCCGTGCCGTCGGCGAGTTCCTCGGCGTGGATCCACTCGGTCTCGACGTTGACGTTGTGGGCGAGGCCGGCGTGTTTCAGCGACTCGTAGATGGAGAGGTAGGCGTCTTCGAGGCCGTACTTGCCGACCAGCGCGACGTTCACCGTGCCGCTCTGGTCCTGGGTGACCAGCTCGCGCCACTCGTTGTGGCGCTCCGCTTCGGGCAGGGCGTCGTCGGCCAGGTCGAGCCGTTCCATGACGTACTCGTCGAGGCCCTCGTCCTCGACCATCAGCGGCACCTGGTAGATGTCCGGCACGTCGGGGTTCGAGAAGACGGCTTCCGTGGGCACGTCGCAGAACAGCGCGATCTTCTCCTTGGTCTCGGGGTCGAGCCGGTCGTCGGCGCGGCCGACCAGGATGTCGGGCTGGAGGCCGATCGAGCGCAGCTCCTTGACGCTGTGCTGGGTCGGCTTGGTCTTCTGCTCGCCGTTCTTCGAGTAGGGCACGAGGGTGACGTGGATGAACTGGATGTCCTCTTCGTCTTCCTCGTGGGCGAACTGCCGGAGCGCTTCGAGGTAGGGCATCCCCTCGATGTCCCCGACGGTGCCGCCGACCTCGATGATGCAGACGTCGCTGCCCTCGGCGACCTCGCGGATGCGCCGCTTGATGTCGTCGGTGACGTGCGGGATGACCTGGACGGTCTTGCCCAGGTAGTCACCGGAGCGTTCCTTCTCGATGACGGACTGGTAGACCTTGCCCGTGGTGACGTTGTGCTTCGAGGTCATGTCGATGTCGAGGAACCGCTCGTAGTTCCCGAGATCGAGGTCGACCTCGCCGCCGTCCTTGAGGACGTACACCTCCCCGTGCTGGAAGGGGTTCATCGTCCCGGCGTCGACGTTGAGATACGGGTCGACCTTGACCGCGGTCACGTCGAAGCCGGCGTTCGAGAGGAGTCGCCCGGTGCTGGCGGCCGTGATACCCTTGCCCAGCCCGGACATGACGCCCCCGGTGACGAAAACGAACTTGTTCCCCAGAGTTTCGTCGTACCCTGTTTCCGGTTCCGTCGGCATACCGACCGTGCGCGGTGTGACCTGAAAACCGTTTCGGGAGCCACTGCAAATCCGTGTGTTTGTCAACGTGTGACGGCCGCGGACCGCCGATCCGGCGGTTCACCGACCCGTCGAACGACGCCGCTCAGACCCGCCCTTCGAGAAAGTCCGCGACGAGCCCCGCCGCCCGCTCGGCCTGGCCGACGAAGTGGTGGTCGGCCGCCAGTTCCGTCACCGCGAACCCCCGCTCGCGCGCCCGCTCGACGATCGGATCGGTCTCGACTGTGTCGTCACGACTGCCGTAGACGACCTGCCCGGGGCAGTCGATCCGTTCGACGGCCGCGACGGCGTCGACTGCGTCCGCCCCGTCGCCGATCCGCGGTGCGGGCGCGAGCGCCGAGACGGCCGCGAGCGACGCCCCGTCGTCGCCCGTCGCGTCGGCCGCCGCGGCGAGCGCGAGACAGCCGCCGAAACTGTAGCCGAACAGGGCTGCATCGTCGTAGCGTTCCCCGGCCCAGTCGAGCGCCGCGCGGGTGTCCCGGAGTTCGCCCCGCCCCTCGCCCCACTCGCCGTAGTCGAACCGCAGGCAGGCGATCCCGCGGTCGGTCAGCGCGTCGGCGACCGCGGTCAGCCGGCGGTCCGAGCGCGACCCGCCCAGCTGCGGATGGGGCGGGCAGGCGACGACGCAGGCGGTCGGGTCGGTGCCGTCCGGCTCCGCCAGCGACCCGCGCACGTCGCGTCCGCCCGGGACCACGACTGGCTCGCTCACGGTCGAACAGTGGTCGGTCACCCCCTCGAAGCTTTCGGCGGGCGGTCGGTGGACGCTCCGGTCGGCGGTCGCTCGATCCCGACCGACGGCCGCTCACTCGACGGGGTCGACGCCGGTGACCTCGAAGCGTGCGCCGCCCGTCTCGCCGTCGGTCACGTCGACGGACCAGCCGTGCGCCTCGGCGATCCGCTCGACGATGGCCAGGCCGAACCCGGTGTTGTCCGGCCGCGTCGAGAACCCCGAGTCGAACACGTCGCCGCGCAGGTCCTCGGGGACCCCCGGCCCGTCGTCTTCGACGTAGAACCCCCCGTCGCAGTCGCCGACGCGGACGACGAGGTCGTCCCCGGCGCGTGCGTCGCCCTCTCCGCCGTCGCCGGAGCCGTGTTCCACCGAGTTGCCGAACAGGTTCTCCAGCAGTCGAGCGAGGCGCTCGGGGTCGGCGCGGACCGTCAGGTCGGTCTCGACGGCGAGCCGCTCGGCGTCGGTCTCGACGGTCCCCCAGGCGCGGCTGGCCGCCCGCGCGAGGTCGACCGGCTCCGGCTCGGAGATCGCTTCCCCGTGGCGAGACAGCTCGAGGAGGTTCTCGATCATCGCGTCCATCCGGTCGACGGCGTTCCGACAGCGCTCGAACTGTTCGGGGTCGCCGGTCGCCTCGGCCGCGTCGACCGCGCCGTTGAGCACCGTCAGCGGGTTCCGGAGGTCGTGGCTGACGACGCTCGTGAACTCCCCGAGGCGCTCGTTCTTCCGCTCGAGTTCGTCCCGCTGGCGTCGCAGTTCCGCCCGGCGGTCGGTCCGGTCGAGCGCGGCTTCGAGCGTCGTCGCCAGGATCTCGACGAGCACCTCGTCGGTCCCCGAGAAGGCGTGGGTCCGCTCGGCGGAGACGACGAACACGCCGTGGTCGCCCATCGGATAGAGGATCACGCTCCGCGAGGGGGTCGGTTCGTCGACTCGGTCGTCGTCGGGCACGTCGTCGATCCGGACCGGTTCGCCCGCCTCGAAGACGTCCCACACCAGCGCGGCCCGCGACCCCTCGGGAGCGTCACGCGGGTAGACCGGGACCTCGTCGAACGCCTCGTTGACCGCGTCGACGACCGCGGTCGGTTCGAGCCGTTCGCCGGCGTCGTCGACCAGGAAGACGCCGCTCAGCCGGGCTTCGAGGACGGCGTCGGCGGCCTCGGTCGCCACCCGCGCGGTCTCCTCGGCCGTCTCGGTGTGCATCAGCGCGCTGGTCCGGCGTTGCAGCCGTTCGAGCTTCCGCTCGCGGTCCGCTCGCTCGGTCACGTCGCGCGTCACGCCCAGCACCGCGCGCTCGTCGGCGTCCCCGATGTCGTAGGGGAACACCTGGGGCTCGAAGACGTGGGGTTCTCCCTCGTCGTCGGCCACCTCGACCCCCGAGAGCCGTTTCGGTTCCCCCGTCGCGATGACCGACCGGAAGTCCTGGCGGAACTGCGCGGCCGCCCGGTCGTCCAGCACCTCGTCGACGGTCGAACCCTCGATCGCCTCGACGGTGGTGCCGTGGAACGCCGCGAGCGCCTCGTTGACCAGCCGGTAGGTGCCCGTCTCGTCGACGACGTAGACCAGGTGGGGCATCGAGTCGACGATCTTCCGGAGGCGGCGCTCGCTGTGTTCGACCCGTCGGCGCGAGCGGGCGTGTTCGACCGCGTTCGCGATCCGGTTCGCCAGGACGGTGTACTGGTCGGTCCCGGTCTCCTTCTGGAGGTAGTCGGTCACGCCGGCGGAGATCGCCTCGCTCGCCACCGCTTCGGACCCCTTCCCGGTGAAGAGGATGAAGGGGAGCTCCGGATACCGCTCTCGCACCCGTTCGAGAAACTCGATCCCGTCGGGGCCGGGCATCTCGTAGTCGGAGACGACGCAGTCGAACGGGCGGCCGTCGAGGCGGTCCAGTCCCTCGGCGGCGTCGACGGCCGTCTCGACGGTGAACCGCTTGTCGGCCCGTTCCAGGAACGTGGCGGTCAGATCGGACACGTCCGGGTCGTCGTCGACGTGGAGGACCCGGATCCCGTCCCGCGACACCGCACTCATGGTTCCACACAACCGTCTCCCGGCAATAACGGTTGGGACGCGAGTATCGCGCCTGAGACCTTTCTCCCGGCTGTAGATGAATTATCATTTCTCGGATACTCCGTCCCGGGCGGCAGTTCGGCTCGCTGACCCCCCGGGGATAACTCCGCGGGTCCGACTCCGGGACACGAACCCGAAACGAGCCACTGTGTGGCTGAAAAACAATTAAAGGCTCGGGCACAAAGCGGGGGGTATGGGAATCATCTCGCGCGCCTCGTACGTCGTCCGGTCGAAGATCAACGCGGTCCTCAACCGGGCGGAAGACCCCTCCGAGACGCTCGACTACTCCTACGAGCAGCTGCGCGACCAGCTCCAGGACGTGAAACAGGGCATCGCCGACCTGACCACCCAGAAGAAACGGCTGGAGATCCAGAAGCGCCGGCTCGAAGAGAACGTCGAGAAACACAACGAACAGGCCCGCGAGGCCGTCCAGCAGGACCGCGACGACCTGGCGCGCAAGGCCCTGGAGAAGAAAAAGCAGAAGATGAGCCAGATCGAGGGCCTGGAGAGCCAGATCGCCGAGCTCCAGAACCAGCAGGACCGGCTCGTCGAGCAGAAGAACACCCTCCAGAGCCGCATCGAGGAGTTCCGCACGAAAAAGGAGACGATGAAGGCCCGCTACGAGGCGGCCGAGGCCAGCACCAAGGTGTCGGAGGCGATGACCGGCGCCGGCGACGAGTTCGAGGACGTGGGCCGGGCCATCGAGCGCGCCGAGGAGCGCACCGAGGACATGGAGGCCCGCTCGCAGGCGATGGACGAACTACAGGAGAGCGGCGCGTTCGACGACGTGCTCTCGGACAAGGACCAGATCGACCGCGAGCTCGAACAGCTCAGCACCGACAGCTCCGTCGACGCGGAGCTCGACACGCTGAAAGGCGAGATGGGCAAGGGCACGACGGAGACGGAGAGCGAGTCCGAGAGCGCGAGCGGGTCGGGCAGCGGTTCCGGGAGCGGGTCGGCCGACACCGCGAGCGAGGACGCCGAGGTCGACATGGATGTCGACACCGACGTGGATACCGCCGACGTGGACGCCAACGGCGACGACGCGTTGGTCGACGACTCGGAGGTCGAGGCCGAACTGGAAGAGCTCAAGGAAGACGAGAAGTAGCGCGGTCGGCCCGCGCGCCGGTCCCCGCAGGTCCCGTTCTCAGGGCGGCCACGTCGCCGCGATCGCGAGCGTCGTCACCACGGTCAGTAGCAACTGGAGGGGCGTGCCCACGCGGGCGTAGTCGGTGAACTTGTAGCCGCCGGGGCCGTACACCATCAGGTTCGTCTGGTAGCCGATGGGCGTGACGAACGCGTTCGCGGCGGCGAACGTGACCGCGATCAGGAAGGGGAACCCGTTCAGTCCGAGCTGCTGGGCGGTACTGACCGCGATCGGGATCATCAGGACGACCGTGGCGACCGGCGTGATGATCGCGGCGACGACGGCGGTGAGGAGGTAGAGCACCCCCAGCAGGACGAGCGGGGGGACGGCGTCACCGACGCCGACGAGCGCCCCCGCGATCGCGTCGGCGCCCCCGGTCGCCTGCATCGCGACGCCGAGCGGCAGGAGGCCCGCGAGGAGGAAGACGACGCTCCAGTTGACGGCGTCGTAGGCCTGGTTCGCGGTGATCGTTCCGGTGGCCACGAGCGCGAAGACGCCGCCGAGCGCGCCGATCGTGATCGGGACGAGATCGGTCGCGGCGAGCGTGATGACGGTCGCGAGCACGCCGATAGCGACGGGCGCGCGGGGACCGAGCCCCGGCCCCGTCGCGTCGGGGACGGTCGAGTCGGTTTCGCCGCCGGAGTCGACCGCCGTTTCGTCGCCCGGGGCGTCCGCTCGCTCGGTCCCGTCGCCGTCCGTCGGGTCCGCGCGTTCGGTGACGACGAGGTAGTCCGCCTCCTCGAAGTAGTCGACCGCGGTCGCCGTCGTCTGGAGCAACAGCGCGTCGCCGGACTGGAGTTCGGCCGCGTCGAGGTCCTCGCGCCTGAGGTCGTCGCCGCGCCGGAGCGCCAGGACGGTCGTGTCGAAGCGCTCGCGCAGCTGCAGGTCGCCGACCGTCCGGCCGACGACGCGGGACTCGGGGTGGACGACGGCCTCGACCAGCGTCGCGCCGTGGGGCGCGGCGGCGAGGCGCTCCTCGGTGACGTCCTCGCGGGAGCGCTGGGCGAGCCCGTAGCGGTCCGCGAAGCCGTTGACGGCCTGGAGACTCCCGCGCACGGTGAGGCGGTCGCCGGCCGAGACCGTCTGGTCGCTCGCGCTGGCGACGTAGGCCTCGCCGTCGCGCTCGACCTGGAGCACGTCCACGTCGTCCGCGGGGTCGCCCTCCGTGTCGGCGTCGACCGCGGTCGCTCCGGTCGCGTCGGCCGGTTCCGCTCCCGATCCGGACGCCGCGTCGCCGGTCGCGTCGGCTTCGGTGGTCGCCTCCGTCTCGTCGATGCCGTCCAGCGCTCCGTCGTCGAGCGCGTCGGCGACGGTGCGGCCGACCAGTCGCGAGTCCTCGCGGACGACCAGCACGCTGAGGTGGCGGTCGAGGTCGAACTCGTCGGTGAAGTCCGCGCCCGCGGGGACGCGCTCGGGAACGAGCCAGCGGCCGACGGTCATCAGGTACGCGAGGCCGACCGCGAGGACGACGACGCCGACCGGCGTGATCTCGAACATCGAGATGGGGCGGCCCAGCAGGTCCCGGGAGAGGTCGCTGGCGAGGAGCGTCGTCGACGTGCCGATGAGCGTCAGCGTGCCGCCGAGCATCGCTGCAAAGGACAGCGGCATCAGCAGTTTCGACGGCGAGATCCCGGCTCGCTCGGAGAGGCCGGTGATCATCGGGATGAACACCGCGACGACGGGGGTGTTGTTGACGACGCCGGCCGAGAGCCCGGTCACGCCGACGGTCGCGCCGAGCAGACGCGTCTCGTCGCCGCCGGTCACCTCCTCGAGGACGGCGCCGAGGTAGTCGACGACGCCGGTGTGTTCGACCCCGGCGCTGAGGACGTACATCGCGAGGATCGTCACCGTCGCGCGGCTGGCGAAGCCCTGAATCGCCTCGCCGGCCGTGACGCCGGTGTACGGTTCGAGGACGGCGAGCGCGACGAGGACGCCGATGGCGGTGATATCCGGCGGTAACCACTCGGAGACGAACAGCGCGAGCGCGACCGCGACCAGCGCGAAGACGACGAGCGCACCCGTCGAGAGCCCGAGAACCATGTCACCCGACTCTCGCCGGCACGGTTAAAAGGAGGTGACTGTCCGCCGCTCGACCGGGTGCGAGCGGGCCCGCCGTCGGGCGGCACGGGCGGTCGACACGATCCCGCCAGCACACTTTTTGCGCCGCCACGCGACCGTTCTGTATGCGACTCCTGTTCGTCCACTCGGACCACCTGGAGTTCGAGGCCCGCGAGGAGGCCGGGCCCGACGACCTCGCGGAGACGGAGGGCGTCCCGATGGAGGGGCGCATGGAGGAGTGCGTGACGGCCTTCATCAGCGTCGAGTCCGCCGACGAGGCCGACCTCGACGGCGTCGTCGCGAACGCGACCGACGAACTCCGGGACGTGACGGGCCAACTCAACACGAACCGGGTGGTGCTATACCCCTACGCCCACCTCAGCGACGACCTGGCGAGCCCCGACGCCGCCAAGTCCGTCGTGCGGGACCTGGAGTCCGAACTCGAAGACGGGGGCTACGAGGTGCTCCGGGCGCCCTTCGGCTGGTACAAGTCCTTCGAGGTGGCGTGCAAGGGCCACCCGCTCTCGGAACTCTCCCGGCACGTCTCGGCCCACCGCGACGAGGGCGGCGCGGCGGGGGGAGCCGAGGGGGAAGGGGAAGACGCCGACCGCGAACCCAGCGAGTGGCGGATGCTGTGGCCCGACGGGTCGACCGAGGACGCCGTGACGGCCAAGTCGGAGGTGAGCGAGGACATGCGCGCGTTCGTCGAGAGCGAGGTCGAGGGCGTGACCGCCTCGCCCGGCGAGGAACCGCCCCACGTCGAACTCATGCGGGAGAAGTCGCTGGCGGGCTACGACGAGCTGTCGGACGTGGGGAACCTGCGGTGGTACCCCCGCGGGAAGTTGGTCCGCGACTCGCTGAGGGAGTACGTCAACGACCTCGTCGTCGACTACGGCGGGATGCCCGTCGAGACGCCGGTCATGTACGACCTGGGCGCCCGCGCCATCGACGAGCACGCCGGCAAGTTCGGGGAACGGCAGTACCGCTTCGAGTCTGGCGACCGCCGGATGATGCTCCGGTTCGCGGCTTGTTTCGGCCAGTTCTCGATCATGCGGGACATGCACATCGCCGAGAGCGACCTGCCGTTGCGGATCTACGAGCTGTCGACCTACTCGTTCCGGCGCGAACAGAAGGGCGAGGTCACGGGGCTCAAGCGACTGCGGTCGTTCACGATGCCGGACATGCACACCGCGACGGCGGACATGGACGGCGCTCGCCGAGAGCTACTGCGCCAGGCGACGCTCTCGCTGCGCACGAGCGACGACCTCGGGCTGGACTACCAGCCCGCCCTGCGAGTGACCCGCGAGTTCTACGACGACAACGAGGCGTGGGTCGCGGAGGTCGTCGCGGAACTGGGCAAGCCTTCCCTCGTGGAGATCATCCCGGAGCGCCACCACTACTGGTCGGCGAAGATCGACTTCGCCGCCATCGACGGGCTGGGCCGGCCCATCGAGAACCCGACGGTCCAGATCGACGTCGAGAGCGCCGAGCGGTTCGACATCACCTACACCGACGCCGAGGGGAGCCACAACCCGCCGATCCTCCACTACTCGCCGTCGGGGGGGATCGAGCGCGTTATCGCCGCGCTGCTGGAGGAGACGGCGACGATGGACACGCCGCGGCTGCCGACGTGGCTCTCGCCGACGCAGGTGCGGTTCGTCCCCGTCGGCGAGGAGCACGTCGAGTACTGCGACGGACTGGTCGACGACCTCGCGTCGGCCGACATCCGCGCGGACGTGGACGACCGCTCGGAGACGGTCGGCAAGCGCATCGCCCGCGCCGAGACCGACTGGGTGCCCTACTACGCCGTCGTCGGCGACCGCGAGGTCGACAGCGGGCGGCTCGACGTGAACGTCCGCGCCGACGACACGGAGATCGAGTTGACCCCCGAAGCGTTACGCGACCGCGTCCGCGAGGAGACCGCGGGGCTGCCCCGGAAGCGACGCTACCTCCCGAAACACGTCAGTAATCACCCGAGCTTCACTGGGCGGTGAGTCCGCGGGAGCGCGATCAGTACGGCGGGTAGGGCGTCCGCGCCGGGTCGCCGGCCCCCTCCTCGCCCTCGACAGGTCCAGCGTCGCCGCCGCGACCGCCCGTCCGCTCCGGCGGCTCCTCGTCCATCGGCTCCGCGGGGGGCGCGTCGGGCGTCGGAGCCTCTTCTCTCGCGACGGGCGCCGGCGCCGTCTCGCCGGCGGTCTCGGGCGGCTCCGGGCGGTCGCGGTCGTCGGCCGTCGGCGTCCCGGCGGTTCGGGCCGCCCGGAGCGGACGGATCTCGACCGACCGCTCGCCGGGCAGCGCCCCGTCTTCGAGCCCGTCGAGGAACCGCCCGACCGAGCGGTGTTCGTCGTCGACCGTCGCGGGCGCGACCGCGAGGAGGCGACCGTCGCGAACCGCGGCCACGGCGAGTCGCGGGAGGACGAGCTCGGCGTGGGTCTCGCCGGTGAGCGAGGAGTCGACCGTTCGCACGCCGAACGCGTCCTCGATCGACGCGTCGTTTCGCTCGGCCCACCGCTCGAAGACGGTGACGCGGTCCAGCACGAACCGGCCCGCGCGCGTCCGGACCGCCTCGGGCGAGGGCGGCGCGCGGTCCCCCCAGACCACGACCTCGTGCCCCTCGATCTCGCCGGCCGCCGCCAGCGCGTCCAGTCGGTCGAGCGCGCGCCGCTGCGGGCTCTCCTCGCCCGCCCGCAACGACCGCACGTACGCCTCGACTCGCGTTCCGTTCGCGTCTGTTCCCCCCTGCATAGCTATCGTATGTGATATGTTGTCAACTCACAAAACTCTGTCGACCCGGATCCCGGCGGCGCGGCGGGCGGTGTCGACCACCGGGAACGGCCACCTACCACTATTTACCCCGGCGACTAACGCTCGCGTATGTACGACGATATCCTGTTGCCGACGGACGGGAGCAAGGGGACGACCGAGACGGTGGAACACGCGATCGCCATCGCGCGGGACAACGACGCGACGGTCCACGTGCTGTACGTCGTCGACAGCCGCCGCTACCGCGCGGCCGAGGCGGACACGAAAGACGAGATCGTCCGCTCGCTGGAGGTCGAGGGCGAGCGCGCCGTCGAGGACCTGGAGGTCGACCTCGAAGACGAGGGCCTCGTCGTCGAGACGGAGATGCGCGACGGCATCCCCCACCGCGAGATCGTCGAGTACGTCGACGAGGCGGGCATCGACCTCGTGGTGATGGGCACCCACGGCCGCACCGGCCGCGACCGCGTGCAGAACCTCGGGAGTGTCACCGACCGCGTCGTCGAGGACGTACACGCGCCCGTCCTCGTCGTCGACATCGGCGACTGAGTCGATGCTCGTTCGCGAGCTGATGTCGACAGAGGTAGTGACCGTCGGCGTCGACGCGACGCTGGACGACGCCGTCGGGAGGCTCCTCGCCGAGGGCGTCGGCAGCGTCGTCGTGGTCGACGGCGAGACGCCGACCGGGATCGTCACCGAGACCGACGCGCTCGAAGCGGCCCACGAGCGGGGCCGGCCCTTCGGTGAGATCCCCGTCCGCGACCTCGCGCATCCGCCGCTAGTGACGACCGACCCCGACCGGACCGTTCAGGGCGTCGCGCGGACGATGGCCGAGGAGAGCGTCAAGAAGGTGGTCGTCACCGAGGGGCTGTCGGTGCAGGGTATCGTCACGCTCACCGACGTGGTGTACCACGTCGCGGATCTGCGGAAGGAGGCCGCCGCGGCCGCCGCGGACCTGGCGGACCGGGACTGGTGACGCGGCGGCTAACCGTCCGTCGGAGCGGTCGCGGGCACTACTCGCCGTCGTCGGGACCGCGGCCGGTCTCCAGGCTGCCCTGACGACCCTTGGTCTGGCGGTAGTCCGTCCCGAGGAGGTCGGCGAAGTGCTCGACGAACGCCTCGGTCGCCTCGGGCGTCTGGTCGGCGGGGTCGAGCATGGGGACGAGTTCGAAGCCGCGACCGCGCATCGTCGTCGCGTGGAGCTCGGTCACGTCCAGTTCGTCCTCGCTCTTGGTCGTGTACTGGAACGCCAGCGCCTCGATGGCCCGCTGGCCGACGGGGACGATGATCTCGGGGTTGATCATCCGCAACTCGCTGGAGCGGTAGGCCTCGCAGGCCCGGACCTCCTCGTCGGTCGCGGTGCGGTCGGGGTGGCGACAGCGGGTGACGTAGGTCAGGAAGACCTCGTCCGGTTCGGGCTCGGCGGCGCCGGGGTCGCCCTCGACGAGGCCGACGCGGTCGAGGATATCCCACACGAGCGACTGGTCGCCGGCGAAGGGGACGCCGGTCTCGTCGGCCGCCGCGCTGGGCTGGTCGCCGATGACCACGAAGTCCGCGCCCACGTCGCCGTAACCGTGGACGATCCGCTCGCGCGTCTCGACCAGTTCCGGGCAGTTCGTGCAGTCCTCGTCCATCCCGAACGGGTTGGACAGTTCGTCCTGGCGTGCGTCCATTATGCGGTGTCCGGGTGCGGTAGTGGCTCCACGCTCATCAGTCCTCGTCGTCCTCGACCGTCTCGGTCATCGTGTCCGCGTCGTCGGGGTCGTTCTGCGGGCTCTCGGGGTGGTAGTCCGTATCGTACTCGCCGGGGCGGTCGTCGAGGCGGTCGGGGTTGATGCGGCCGGCCAGGAGCATGAAGTCGAGGATGGTCACGCGGAGCATCGCCTCGACGACGGGGACGGCGCGGGGCGGCAGACTCGGGTCGTGGCGGCCGACGACCTGCGCTTCCTTCGTCTCGCCGGTCTCCCAGTCGACGGTCTCCTGCTTTTTCGGGATGGAGACGGGGGCGTGCCAGCTCACCTCGCCGTAGATCGGCTCGCCGGTGGTGATCCCGCCCTGGAGGCCGCCGTGGTCGTTGCCGACGGGGACGGGGTCGCCCTCTTCGCTGACCACGTCGTCGCGCGTGCCGTCGTCGAACTCCCAGTCCTCGTTGCGGTCGCTGCCGAGCGTCTCCCGGGCCTCCCTGCCCTGGCCGTACTCGACGGCCGTCGTCGCGGGGATGGAGAACATCGCCTGCCCGAGACGGGCGGCGAACGAATCGAAGCGGGGTGCGCCCAGGCCGCGCGGGACGCCGCGACACTCGAAGTAGACCGACCCGCCGATGGAGTCGCCCTCGTTCTGGTAGCGGTCGATGGCGTCGCGCATCTCCTCGGCGACCTCGGGATCGGCACAGCGGACCTCGTTGTCCTCGGTGTGTTCGAGCATGTCCTCCCAGGTCACGTCCTCGGCCGTGATATCGCCGATCTGGTTGACGTGGGCCTTGACCTGTACGTCGTGGTCGGACTGGTCGAGGACCTGCTTGGCGACGGCGCCGGCGGCGACCCAGTTGACGGTCTCGCGGGCCGACGAGCGGCCACCGCCGCCCCAGTTGCGCGTGCCGAACTTCGCGGAGTAGGTGTAGTCGCCGTGGGAGGGACGGGGCGCCGTGATGAAGGGTTCGTACTTGCCCGAGCGGGCGTCCTTGTTCTGGATGACCATCCCGATCGGCGTGCCAGTCGTGTACCCCTCCAGCGTCCCCGACTTGATGGAGACCTCGTCGGGTTCGCCCCGGGAGGTGGTGATCATCGACTGGCCGGGTTTGCGTCGGTCGAGTTCCTCCTGTACTTCGTCCTCGGAGATCTCGACCCCCGCCGGACAGCCCGACACGGTACAGCCCATCGCCTCCCCGTGGCTCTCGCCGAACGTCGTGAACCGGAAGAGACGGCCGAACTCGTTGCCGTTCATTACGTCGGGGTGGGTGACCCTGGCATATAGTTCTGAAGATGTGGGCGAGCGCGGCCGTCCGGACCGGTCGGCGCGGCCGGTCCGCCCGTCGCTGGGTTCAAACGGCTCCGCACCTAACTCCGAGTAATGACCGAGACAGAGACCGCGACGCTCGCGGGCGGCTGTTTCTGGTGTATCGAGGCGGCCTTCGAGGAACTCGACGGCGTCGAGGACGTCACCTCCGGCTACGCCGGCGGCGACACCGACAACCCCACCTACAGGCAGGTCTGCTCGGGTTCGACGGGCCACGCCGAGGTCGTGCAGGTCGAGTACGACCCCCAGGTCGTCGCCTACGAGGACCTGCTGGAGGTGTTCTTCCGCATCCACGACCCGACGACGAAGGACAAGCAGGGTCCCGACGTGGGCTCGCAGTACCGCTCGGCCGTCTACTACCACGACGACGAGCAGAAGGCGGTCGTCGAGCGGTTCGTCCACAACCTCCAGAGCGGCGGCGAGTTCGACAGCTACGAGAACGACGAGATTGTCACCGAGATCGCGCCGCTGGACACCTTCTGGAGAGCCGAGGAGAAACATCAGAACTACTACGAGAAGAACCCGGGCGACCGCTACTGCCAGTTCCACGCCGAACCGAAAGTGAAGAAGGTCCGTGAGGAGTTCGGCGACAGAACCGCGAAGAACGCCTGAATCGGGATATATCGGCGTTTCTGACGGTGGTTCGCGGGTTGCAACGGCAAGTGCAACTCCTACTTTCGTCTCTCCCCTGGCGTAGTCACGATGAGTCAGACACAGCCCCAGGACCTCGACGGGACGACCGTCGCGGTGCTTGTCGCGCCGGAAGGCACTGAGCGCGTCGAGTTCGAACGGCCGGTCGAAGCGCTCACCGAGGCGGGTGCCGAGGTCGATGTAGTCAGCATCGAGGACGGCGAGGCCCAGACCGTCGACAACGACCTCGAACAGGCCGAGACGGTCGAGATCGACGAGACGGTCGGGAACGTCTCGGCCGAGGACTACGATGCGGTCCACGTCCCCGGCGGGACGGTGGGCGCGGACCGACTCCGCGCGGACGACGACGCCGTCGCGTTCGTCGGCGAGCACCTCGCCGCCGACAAACCGACGGGGTCGATCTGTCACGGGCCGTGGACGCTCGTCGAGTCAGGCGCCGTCGAGGGGCGGACCCTGACCTCCTATCCCAGCCTGGAGACCGACGTCGAGAACGCCGGCGGCGAGTGGGTCGACGAGGCGGTCGTCACCGACGACGGGTTGGTGACGAGCCGCAAGCCCGACGACCTGGACGCCTACTGCGACGAACTCGTCGCGACGATCGCGACGGCGTCCTGAGCGGTTTCCTGCGACGATCGACGGCCGACGCCGCACTTACTTCGAGACGGTCGCGCCCAGCCCGGCGAGCGTCTCGAAGAAGCCGGGGAACGAGACGTCCACGTCCTCGGCCGCGGTGATGGTCGTCTCGTCGTCGGCGACGAGACCCGCCACAGCGAGCGACATGATGATCCGGTGGTCGTCGCGACCGGGCAGGGTCGCGCCCCGGAGGTCGGTCTCGGCGCCGCGGATCGACAGGCGGTCGCGTTCCTCGACGACGGCGGCGCCCATCTCGGTGAGCGAGTCGGCCATGACGCTGACGCGGTCAGTCTCCTTGTAGCGGACGTGTTCGCAGTCGACGATGGAGGTCGTGCCGTCGGCCGCGGCGCCGAGGACGGCGATGGTCGGGAGCAGGTCGGGCGTGTCGGCGACGCTCACCTCGACGCCGGTCAGGTCGGACCGGGAGACCGTGATCTCGCCGGCCTCGCGGTCCCAGTCGATGTCGGCGCCCATCCGTTCGAGCACGTCGACGATGGCGGCGTCGCCCTGTGCGCTGGGGTAGGCGCCCTCGACGACCAGCCCGTCCGGTGCGGCGAGCGCGCCGGCGGCGAGGAGATAGGACATCGAGGAGAAGTCGCCGGGGACGTGGTACTCGCCGCCCTCGGGGGCGTAGGTCTGGCCGCCCTCGACGCGGTAGCCCTCGACGGTCTCGGTCGCGTCGACGCCGAACGCCTCCAGCACCTCGATCGTGATGTCGACGTACGGCGCGGACTTGAGTTCCGTTTCGAGGTCGACCGTGACCCCTTCCTCGGAGACGGCGCCGGCCATCAGGAGGGCGGTGACGAACTGCGAGGACACGTCCCCCGGAATGGCGGCCGTCCCGCCGTCGACGGGGCCGCCGATCACGAGCGGCGCCTGGCCGTTGGCGCGGGTGCTCTCGGCGCGACCGCCGAGCTGTTCGATGGCGTCCAGCAGGGGCCCCTGCGGGCGCGAGCGCAGCGACCCGTCGCCGGTGAGGACGGTCAGGCCGTCAGCGAGCGCGGCCGTCGCGGTGGTGAGTCGCATCGTCGTCCCGCTGTTGGCGCAGTCGATCACGTCGGCGGGCACGTCGGGCAGGCCGTCGAACCCGGAGACTTCGAGCGTCGACCGGTCCTCGGCGAGGTCGGTCTCGCCGCCGTAGGCCTCGACGGCGCGGCGCGTGGCCTGCGTGTCGGCGCTGACGAGCGGGTCCCGGACCGTGGCGTCGGTCCCGTAGCCCGCGGCGAGGATCGCCCGGTGCGTGTAGCTCTTCGACGGCGGGGCGCGCGCCCGGCCCTCGACCGTCGACCGCTCGATGGTAGCGTCCATGTGCCCCGGGTCGGCCCCCCGGTGCATCAGGCTACCGGAGGCGGCGAGGCTGGCAGCCCCTCGCAGGCCGTCGGTCGCGGGTCGCGACGCGCCCGCCGACTCCGCGGCGCTGCTGTCGACTCGTTTGCTGGCGGCGTACCCTATTTACCCCGGGCGATGCTTCCTGGGGGTATGGACCCGGACCTGTCCGCGCTCGACGAGTACCTCGACGAACAGGGCGTCGACGGCTACCTCGTCCACGCGGACTCGACGGACTCGACGCAGTACTACCTCTCGGGGTTCGACGCGCCGGACCCGTTCGTCACGCTCTACGACGGCGACGTACGACTCTTCTTCGGGCGCAGCCTGGAGTTCGGCCGCGCCAAGCGCGAGGCCCGCGCCGCGAGCGTCGAACGCGCCATCGACTACGACTACGGCGCCTACAGCGAGGAGTACGGCCCCCGAGAGGCCACGTACCGCTCGCTCGCCGACTTCCTCGACGCCCACGGCGTCGACGGCGTGGCCGCGCCGCCGCGGTTCCCGCTGCACGTCGCCGACGGCCTGCGCGACCTGGGGATCGACGTCGCCGTCGACCGCGAGGACACCGTTTCGGACATCCGCGCGGTCAAGACCGACGAGGAGATCGACAACGTCCGCGAGGCCCAGAAAGCGAACGAAGCCGCCATGCACGCCGCCGAGGACCTGATCGCCGGCGCGGACGTGGAGGACGGGACGCTGTACCACGAGGGTGACCCGCTGACGAGCGAGGCCGTCAAGACCGAGATCGAGGTGACGCTGCTGCGTCACGGCTGCGCGCTGGACGAGACCATCGTCGCCTGTGGCGCCGACGCCGCCGACCCCCACGACCGCGGGAGCGGCCCGCTCGAAGCCGGCGAGCCGGTCATCGTCGACATCTTCCCGCAGAACAAGGCGACGAAGTACCACGCCGACATGACCCGCACGTTCTGCCGGGGCGAGCCCACGGAGACGGTCCGAGAGTGGTACGACCTGACGGAGGAGGCCTACCGCGCCGCTCTGGACGCCGTCGAGCCGGGCGCGACCGGCGCGGACGTACACGCGGCCGCCTGCGACGTGTACGAGGACGCCGGCGAACCGACGCTGCGCAGCGACGAAGGGACCGAGACGGGGTTCATCCACTCGACCGGCCACGGCGTCGGGCTGGATGTCCACGAGGGCCCGAGCCTGGCCCCCGGCGGCGGGGAGCTGCAGCCGGGCCACGTCATCACGATCGAACCGGGGCTGTACGACCCCGAGGTGGGCGGCGTCCGCATCGAGGACCTCGTGGTCGTCACCGAGGACGGCTACGAGAACCTGACCGACTACCGGGTCGAACTCACGCTGTAGCGCCCCGGCGACCGCGGGCTGGTCGTCTCGCGGTCACGCCGTCTCGCCGGCGAGCCGGTGGAAGGCGTAGCGGCTGGCGAGCCCGCTGAACAGCAGGCCGACGAGCCCGCCCGCGACGACCGCGGCGCCCTCGCCGCCGTCGAGTGCCAGGGTGAGCGCGACCACGCCGCTCGTCACGACCGCGGTCGCGAGCGCCATCGCGGTCCCGACCTTCGCCGCGGTGCCCATCGGGACCTCGATCCGGATCCCGCGCCAGTAGCCGAGGCTCGGCCCGGCGGCGGTCGCGAACCAGACCGGGTAGATCGCCGCCGCGCCGACGACGACCGCGGCGGCGAGGCCGACGGGGATCGCCACCGCGACGGCGACCGCCGCGACCACGGTATCGGCGGAGAACAGTTCCTCCTTCCATCGCCGGACGATATCGGCCCGGAGCGACTGCGGTTCGTCGTTGGAGGGCATCGCTCGTCGGATTCGTCCGGCCGAGGTGTAGTTCTTGTGACGCGGCTTCGAGGATGTTCAGTGTGTGTTGCTCGCTTATCGGCTGTTTCTGTTGGACGAGTCGTGAACGGAAGCCGACTAACAGCGACCGCACTCGACGGTGACAACAGGCGACGAAAGCCCTCGCCGCGCTCGCTAGCTGTCGATTCGATCGCACCGGACAGTGAGTGCTGAAAGCCCTCGCCGCGCTCGCGGTCGCTGAGCGGGATATCCGCGCTCTCCGCACGGCCCGCGCGGATAGTGCCCGCTCAGACGACTGAACTGGACGCGAGCGCGCCTCGCCCTTTCAGTCCACCAGGACCGCACGGCACCGCACAGCAACCGCAGACGGCCTCACACCTCCCCAACCTCTTGCGCTCCGCGCGCCTGCGGCGTGCGGTGCTCATCCCTCGCGCGACTGTTTCGAGCGGCCCGCCACGAGGCGGGCACGCTCGACAGCACGCGCCACTGCACTTGTTCAGTAGCTATCTTGTACCGAACATTCGAGCGCCCGAGACCGTCGGACGGCAGCGGGCACCCCGCTCGCGGCCAGACACAACGCCTAACCCGAACCCCGCCCATCCGCCGGTATGACCGACTACACCACCGTCTCGATCCCGAAGGACCTGGCCGACCGCGTCGACGAGACCATCGAGGGGACGAGCTTCTCCTCGACGAGCGACCTCGTTCGCTTTCTCCTGCGGAGCATCGTCATCCAGAACCAGCAGAAAGGCGAGTTGACCGAGGCGGAGTTCTCCGAGATCGCCGACCAGCTCGAAGACCTGGGCTATCTGGACTGAGCCGTCAGCGGAGTCGGCTACTCCGGGAACTCCTCGGGCGGTTCCACGTCGAGCAGTTCGAGCGGCTGCTCCTCGCCGCGGCGGTCGAAGACCGCGACCGACTCCTCGTCCCACGGAGGGACGGCGACGAAGATGCGTTCGGCGAAGTCGTCGCGCTGGCGGACGCGCAGCTCCCCGTTGGGGTGGGAGACGAACCGCGCCTGAGTCTGGCCGACCGGCGTCCCCATGTCGACGCCGAAGACGAAGTTGACCGACCCGGCCGAGTCCGGGTAGTAGAAGTGGGTGAACACGGGTGTCTCCGGCGGTAGATCCGCGCCCGGCAACTCCCCGGCGGGCGTCACCGACAGCGAGATGGTCACCGGGTCGGGGTCGGACTCCCGTGCGAACCTGAGACAGGACTCGACCAGTCCGCGCGTCGCGTATACCACGGTGGGTTATTCGCCGCACCCGGCAAAACTCCGTCGCTCGCGGCCGTCGCCGGGCCGGCGTGTCTCAGGACGGCGGGGTTCGGCCTGGCGGCGGGGTTCGGTCTGGCGAGGTTCGGTGTGGTGACTCAAAACAGGAACTCCCGCGCGGTCTGGGCGTACAGCCGCGGCGTCCGCTTGCGCGACCCGTCGAGCGCGTCGGTTAGCGCCTCGGCCGCACCGGTCATGACGCCCTCGCCGTGGCCCACCAGGATCCGTTCGGGCGAGTAGCGGCCGAGCGCCTTCGGCGGCTTGAGTCGGAGCGCCGGATGGACGCCGAGGCGCTCGTCGCTCGTCAGCATGTACGACGACGTGCCGACCGCCTCGGCGACGACCAGCGTCTTCGAGTCCTCGTCGTAGAGAAATCCCTCCTTCCAGACCGGGTTGTCGACGAGCTTGTGCAGGTCGTAGCCGCTGTCGGCCAGACTCCGCCGGATCGGCTCGACCGGCGCCGTCAGGCCCGAGCGCACCTCGTCCATCCACTCGGGGACGTAGACGGGCACCTCGTGGCGGCGGGCGAGCGTCTCGGCGTCGCGTTCGTGGCGGTCGAGCAGGAGGACGACGCCGCGGACGGTGCCGTGCTCGGCGAGCGTCTCGTCCAGGCCGTCCACGTCGATGGGGTCGACGAGCCACACATCGCCGTCGGTGACCAGGGCGTGGCTCACCCGCTCCATCTCCTCGTCGGGGTAGGCGAGCCAGCTGGTGCCGCCGTCCCACCGGTTGATCTCCCGCCACGAGGTCGACCGCCCGGATCCTTTCATCGGCATGTCCCCACGTTGGCGCGCCGGCCACATAAGCGACGACACCGACGAGTTGGGCGGTTCGGGGTCGTCGCTCCCGAACGCGTGCCCGCGGGCCGCGTCGGCCGCGGACGGACGGCGCTCAGTCCAGTCGGCTCGCGTCGATGCCGACGCCGGGCGGCGTCACGACGAGAAACCCGCGGAACTGCATGAGGTCGCCGTCGATCTCGCGCACGTCGCCGGCGAACCCCGCCGCCAGTTCGTTCACGTCCCCCTCGATCGAGAGCACGAGCGTCCCGCCGTCCTCGACGACTTCGACCCACTCCTCGTCGGGCGTCGTCCCGTCGAGCACGCCGAGGACGACCCGTCCGCCCCCGTCCTCGCCCTCCTCCTCGTCGGTCAGTTCCTCCTCGACCGTCTGGAGGTCGAGGTCGATCTCGCTCATACCCACCCCCTCGCGGTCGACCGAGAAAAAGGTG
This sequence comes from Halosimplex pelagicum, assembly GCF_013415905.1. Lineage (GTDB taxonomy): Archaea > Halobacteriota > Halobacteria > Halobacteriales > Haloarculaceae > Halosimplex > Halosimplex pelagicum. Next base: position 3,487,223 of record NZ_CP058909.1, read on the forward strand.
TGTCCGACGGGTGGGCTCGAATCGCGATTTGAGAGCGTAGTAACGAACCGTCGCCGGTCTGATCGTCTGTCGGACGGTGACCTCGCCGCGACCGCGGAGAAACCGTCTCCGAACCGACGGCCGAAGCAGTTACTCGAACAGTTCTTTCGCTCTCGCGTAGATGGGCTGTCCGAGCCAGGACCGCCGTTCCGCGAGCCTGTCGACGTTCTCCCGTGCCTCCTCCGTCCCCAGCACCTCCCGCTTCACCAGCGCCTTCAGAACGATGGGGGAGATCGCGACCTCGGCGTCGCTGGCGGTCTGGAGTTCGGGGAGCGCCCGGAGGTCGTCGGTTATCAGGAACTCCGCCTCCAACTGGCTCGTCAGGAGCGCGCAACTGCCCTCGCCGCGGTCGATCTGGGACGATTCGAGCGTCTCCGTCACCTCGTGAGTCTCGAAGTCGTCCCGGTTGTCGAGCACCGCCTGGGCGGCCTCCCCGTGCCTGTCGTCGTACTCGGCGGTGTCTTCGAGTTCGGCGACCACCGTCTCCGTGGTGTGGACCTCGAACTCCGTGAGGACGGTGTCGAGTGTGTCGATGACGGCCAGCGAAACAAGCGCGGACGTGTCCGCGACTATCATCTACAGATCTGCCAGGTCGTCGGCCAGTTCGTCGCCCCGGTCGAGCAGGGTCTTCGACGCGCGGACCGACTCGGCGTCCTGGCGCCCGACGAATTCCTTCAGCGCCTCGAACCCGATCTCGTCGTCGAGGTAGAGTTCGACCACGGCCTCCTTGAACGCCTCCTGGTCTTCGATGTCGTCCAGATAGTCCCGGAGTGCCTCGACGACGATCTCCGTCCGGTTCTTGTGCGAGACTTCGGCGGCCACGTCGGCCTTCTCGATCAGCTCCTCGGGGAGTCGGAAGTTGACGCGAGTCGTTCCCATGATCCACTCACTGTACATACGTCGTACCCACACATCCATAGACTTGGCGGAACCCGCCCTCTCGAATCGGGGTTCGAGGGGCGGGTGTCGAGGACCGCCGGACTCAAACCACCGGGACAGTAATCTCGGGTCATGAGCGACACCGACGACTGGGCCGAGCAGTTGCGGGCGAACCGCGCCGAGAAAGACCAGTTCCTCGACGAACATCCTCAATCGCCGATCCCGCCCGAAGACCGCGACGACTTCGACGGGCTGGACTACTTCGAGCCCGACGCCGACTACCGCGTCGACGCGACGGTGACCGTCCACGACCAGCCCGACCCCGTCGAGATGGAGACCTCCGACGGCCGGACGGTCCGCTACGAGCGCGTGGTCACCTTCGCGTTCGACCTCGACGGCGAGTCCTTCGAACTCCACGGCTACAGGCAACAGCCGGACGACGAGTCCATCTTCGTGCCGTTCCGCGACAAGACGACCGGCCAGCAGACCTACGACGGCGGTCGCTACATGGAACTGGAACCCGACCGGGACCTCGAAGACGGCGACGAGGTGACGATCGACTTCAACCTCGCGTACTCGCCCTTCTGCGCGTTCAGCGACACCTTCTCCTGCCCGTACCCGCCCGAGGAGAACTGGCTGGAGACGACGGTCGAGGCCGGAGAGCGCCACGAGTGACCGGCGCGCTCGGTCGGCGTCCGGTCACCCGCCGCTGACAGGCTTATGGCGGCGCGGGTCCTACCCCCGCCAGTGCTCTCTGACACGCTCGGCGTGCATCACGTGTCGGTGGTCGCGGGCGATCCGACCGCCAACCGGCGGTTCTACGCGGAGACGCTGGGACTCCGCTTTCTCCTGCGGACCGTGAACTTCGAGGAGCCGTTCATCTACCACCTCTACTACGGCGACGAGCGGGGGACGCCCGGCTCGGTGCTCACCTTCTTCACCTACCCGCGGGAGGACCCCGGCCGGATCGGCAAGCCCGACATCACGACGGCGGCGTTGCGGGTGCCCGCGGACTCGATGGAGTTCTGGGACGACCGACTCGCTGACCGCGGCGTGGCCGTCGAGCGTGCCGAGCGGTTCGGCGAACCCGTCCTGACGTTCGAGGACCCCGACGGCACGTCGCTCGAACTCGTCGGCGTCGCGGACGGCGAAACGGGGCCCACCGACCTCGACGGGGGAGCAGACCACCCCTGGACCGGCGGGCAGCCAGACGGTGCGGTCCCCGCCGAACGCGCGATTCGCGGCGTCCGCGGCGTCTCCGTGCGCTCGGCAGACCCGTACGTCACGGCGAGCCTGCTGGACACGTTCGGGTTCGAGATCGTCGCCGAGCGCGACGACGCCGTCCGCTACCGGCTTCCCGAGGGACGGGAGTCGACCGTCGATCTGCTGACCGACGACGCCGAGTACGGCAAGGAGGGGCGCGGGTCGATCCACCACGTCGCCCTGAGCGTCGAGAGCGGCGAGCAACTCCGGGAGTGGCGCGCGCTGCTCGACGAGCGGGGCTTCGACGTGTCGCGGGTGAAAGACCGGCACTTCTTCGAGTCGCTGTACGTCCGCGACGGCGGCGGCGTCCTGTTCGAGCTGGCGACCGAGCGACCGGGACTCGGCGTCGCCGACCGGGAACCCGACCCCGGTAGCGACCTCGTGCTCCCGCCGTGGCTGGCGGAGGACCGCGAGATGATCGAGGGGCAACTGCCGCCGTTCGACGACGGGTGAGCCCGTAGCGGGGCCGCGACCCGACCGGTCGGCCACGATCCGACCGCTCGGCCGACCGGCGGCCCGATCAGGCCTCGTGCGCGGCGGTCGACAGCTCTGGGAGGTTCGCCTCGATCTCGGCGCGGCGGTCTTCGAGCCACTCGGGGAGGACGAGGCGCTCGCCGAGTTCGTCGACGCTCTCGTCGACGGTGTAGCCGGGGGATTTGGTGGCGAACTCGAAGAGAACGCCGCCGGCGGTCCGGGCGTAGATCGACTTGAACCACTTCCGGTCGATGATCTGCGTCGGGCGGAGCCCGCGGTCGACGAGGGCGTCGTGCCACTGGGCCTGCTCGGCGTCGGAGACCTGGAAGGCGACGTGGTGGACCGTCCCCGTCCCCGATTCTCCCCGCGGGGCTTCCGGGTCTTCGAGCACGTCGACGACGGTCCCGAGGTCGCCGCCGGCGCGGAACCGCTGGCGGTGGTTCTCGCTCTTGGTCGGCTGGAACCCCATCGTCTTGAGCAGGTTGCCCGTGCCGCTGGCGGTCGCCAGCGAGAGGGCGACGCCGAAGAAGCCGCGGATGGCGTGCTGGTCCGGGACGGGGCCGTCCGGCGGGTCGCAGTCGGGCGCGTCCGCGCGAGCGACGAGCTCCATCGGGAGGCCGTCGGGGTCCTCGAAGGGGATCACGGTGTCGCCGAAGCGCTCGCGTGGCGGGTCGTGGTCGACGCCCTCCGATTCGAGCCGGTCGGTCCAGTACTCGACGGAGCCGACGGGGATCAGGAACTGGACGGTCGTCACCTGGCCCGTGCCGACGCGGCCGGGCTGGGCGTCCGGATAGGGGAAGTACGTCATGCTCGTTCCGGGCGTCCCGCTCCGGTCGCCGTAGAAGAGGTGATACACCGACACGTCGTCCTGGTTGACGCTGCGTTTCACCAGTCGTAACCCCAGCGCTTCGGTGAAAAACCGGTAGTTACGACCGGGGTCGCTCGCGATGGCCGTCACGTGGTGGATCCCGGGGATGTCTGCTGGCATTGCGCCCGGTTCGACGGCGACCCCGATACCCCCTCTGCCGGCACACTCAACCCCCTACCCCCCGTCCGAAGTCGAAGGGGGAACCGGTTCACCGATCCGAACGCCCGTCGTTTCCGCTCGTCAGGAGGTCCTCGACCAGGTCACCCACCGCCGCGAGTTCGGCGTCCGTGATCCCGTGGTCGTCGCCGGGCTCGATCCGCGTCCGCGCGTCGCCGCCGAGCGACTCGAAGACCGCGGCCGTCTCGCGGACGCGTTCGACCGGGATCTGCGGGTCGTCCGCGTGGCCACCGACGAGGGCGGGTGTCCCGTCGAAGCTGCCGTCGTAGTCGTCGATTTCCGGACCCATCAGCCCGCCGCTGGACAGGACGACACCGCCGTACCGGCGGGGGGTTCGGGCGGCGAACTCCGCGACGAGGCAGGCGCCCTGGGAGATCCCGAGGACGACCACGCGCTCCCGCGGGACGCCCGCCTCGCGGACCGTCTCGACCGCGTCGTCGACCGCGTCGAGGGCCGCGGAGAGCGCCGGCTCGTTGGCTTCCCGGGGCGCGAGAAACGAGTTCGGAAACCAGCTGTTGCGCCGCGCCGCCGGGGCGACCAGCGCGAGGCCGTGGCGGTAGAACTCGTCGGCCAGCGCGACCATCCCGTCGGCGCTCCCGCCGCGGCCGTGGACGAGGACGACCGCGGCCTCGGCGACCGACAGGGGCGCGCCGGCGGTGACGAGCGGTCGGTCCCGGTGTGAGCCGGCCATCTCAGTCCCCCCGTCGCGCGCTCGCCGACGGTCCCGAAGGTGCGGCTCCCATTCGCCGTACGATACGGATTGGGGCGACTTGAATCCCGCTTTCTCGTCGGTCGGTCGCGTTTGCGACGGGCCCCGGCAGCACCGCCCGGCTCCTCCGCCCTTTTCCGTCGGAACTCCCTAGCCGAGACACTCGTGCCCGACAGCTACGCGATCGACGACGACTGGAACGCACTGTACGTCGACGGCGAGTGGACGGCCGCCGAGAGCGACGAGACGCTCGCCGTCGAGGACCCGTCGACGCGCGAACAGGTCGCGACGGTCCCCGCCGCCGTCGAGGCGGACGTGGACGCCGCCTACGAGGCGGCCGCCGCGGCCCAGTCCGAGTGGGCCGACGCGCCGCCCGCGCGCCGCGCGGAAGTGATCCAGAACGCCATCGAGGCGCTCCAGGCCCACAGCGACGAGGTCATCGAACTGCTCGCCCACGAGGCCGGCGGTTCGGCGATCATGGGCGAGACCTCGGTCCAGATCGCCACCGACCAGGCCGGCGAGGCGGCGACGCTGCCCCGGCGGGCGAAAGGCGAGCACGCCGCCTCGAACGTCCCCGGCAAGGAGCACATCGTCAAGCGACACCCGCGGGGCGTCGTCACGGTCATCTCGCCGTGGAACTTCCCGCTGAACCTCTCGATGCGCGCCGTCGCGCCGGCGCTGGCGACCGGCAACGCCGTCATCCTCAAGCCCGCGACGAACACCCCGATCACCGGCGGGCTGCTGTTCGCGAAACTGTTCGAGGAGGTCGGCCTGCCCGCCGGCGTCCTCAACGTCGTCACCGGCAGCGGCTCGGACATCGGCGACCGCGTCGCCGGCCACCCCGAGAGCGACGTGGTCACGTTCACCGGATCGACCGAAGTCGGCCGCCACGTCGCCGCCGTCGCCGGCGAGAACCTCGCCGAGCAGTCGATGGAACTCGGCGGCAACAACGCCCACGTCGTCACCGCCGACGCCGACATCGACCGCGCCGTCGACAGCGCGACCTTCGGCTCGTTCGTCCACCAGGGCCAGGTCTGCATCTCGATCAACCGCCACGTCGTCCACGAGGATATCTACGACGAGTACGTCGACGCGCTGGTCGACCGCGCCGAGTCGCTCGCCGTCGGCAGCGCCCACGAGGGCGACACCGTCGTCGGCCCGATCGTCGACGAGTCCCAGCGCGACGAGATGCTCGACTACGTCGAGCGGAGCGTCGACGCTGGCGCCACCCTCGAAACCGGCGGCGGGACGGCCCAGCAGGACGGCGTCGACGACACGCTGATCGTCGAACCCACCGTCCTCTCGGACGTGACCAACGACATGCCCGCCGCCTGCAACGAGCACTTCGGCCCCATCGCGCCGGTCATCCCGTTCTCCGATATCGACGAGGCCGTCGCGATCGCCAACGACACCGAGTACGGCCTCGCGGGCTCGGTCCACGCCGGCGACCTCGGCGTGGGGATGGATATCGCCGACCGGATGGAGACCGGCCAGGTCCACATCAACGACCAGCCGATCAACGACGAGGCCCACGTCACCTTCAGCGGGAGCAAGGCCTCGGGCGTCGGCGGCTACAACGACGGCGCCATCCTCGAACAGCTGACCGAGACGAAGTGGATCTCGATCCAGCGCGAGCCCCGCGAGTACCCGTTCTGAGCGGGGGCCAGTACCTCGGACGACGGCCGCCGGTCAGTCGGCCGCCTGCCCGCCGTCGACGGGGATCGTCGTCCCGGTGATGTAGGAGGCGTCGGTCGAGCAGAGGAAGGCGACGGCGCCGGCCATCTCCTCGGGGTCGGCGATCCGGCCCATCGGCACGTCCCGCATCGCCGAGGTGTCGAAGTCGGCGCGGAGCGTCCGGAGCGCCATCTTGACCGTCTGCACGATAGAGCGGATCCGCCCGAGGATGGACGACCCGCCGGACTCACCGAGGATCCCCGACTGGATGTTCGTCTTCGTCGGCCCGGGCGCGATGGCGTTGACTCTGATATCGCGCTCGGCGTACTCCAGCGCGACGGACTTCGTCAGCCCGACGACGCCGTGTTTGCTGGCCGAGTAGCTGGAGAGCCCGCCCATGCCCACGAGCCCGGCCTCCGAGGCGGTGTTGACGATCGCGCCGCCGCCCGTGCGTTCCATCGCGGGGAGTTCGGCCTTCATGCACGCCCAGATCCCCTTGAGGTTGATGTCGACGATCCGGTCCCAGTTGGCCTCGCTGATGCCCGTCGTCTCCACGAAGTCGGTGAGGATACCGGCGTTGTTGTGCGCGAAGTCGAGGCTCCCGTAGGCTTCGACGGTGGCGTCGACCATCCGCTCGACCGACGCGGTGTCGGACACGTCGACTTCCACGAAGGTCGCGTCGCCACCGGCGTCCTCGATCAGGTCGACCGTCTCCCGTCCGCCCTCGACGTCGATATCGGCGACGACGACGTTCGCGCCCTCCTCGGCGAACCGCAGTGCCGACGCGCGTCCGATGCCCGATCCCGCTCCGGTGACGAGTGCCGTCTTTCCGGCTATGCCGTTCATGTCTCGTAGAGTTTATCGAGCAGTTACTCAAGTGTATGCCTTGGTAGCCGTTTGGTTCCGATTGCCGGCGACCGCGTCGGAACAAGCACTTGTAGGACGGTTGAATCTATTGGGGTGTGAGCCCGCGTATTCGGGTCAGCGACGAGGCGAAGGAACTGCTGGAGCGATTGAAGCGCGACGACGAGACGTTCGACGAGCTACTGCACCGGCTCGCCAGCGACGAGGGGTCGGTGAACATCGGCGCGTGGAGCAGCGAGGAGGCGGAGGGGGCTCGCGAAGCCGTCAGTCGTTCCCGCGAGAGCTTCGAGCGGTGACTCTCCTCGACTCGTCGGTCACGAACCTGCGCGAGGACTGAGTGGCGCCGCTGGTCTCAGTATGGAGTCGACGCGTCGGGGTGCTCCCCCCGTGCCCGGCCTTCTCACTTCGGTGTCTCACCGAGAGCATCCCCTAAACAAATTGGGCGAAGTGCTATATCACGTCGCATCGAACCGGTAACTGCCCGCACACACGGGCACGAAGCCATCCACTTCGTTTCGGGGGATCGGGGGGATCCCCCACCCTCACCCACCCGTCTCGCCCCCGTTTCGGGGCGAGCCGTTTCCACTCCTGCTCGGAAGTGTCCGGTACCGCGATAAGGGATCTAGTGAGCCAGCGCCGCCGCAGGTCGGTTCAGGCTGTGGGAGGACCAACACCGCTCGCTGACGGCGGCAGAGGGGGTGTAGGGGCAGACCGTCTTGTAAGTTCTTTTTATTCCACAAGAGTGACGACGTGGTACGCCGGAAGCCGTCAACCGTCACCGAGATCGTCGGTGGCGAGTGGAACGCCGTCGGGCATGACGGGCGGGACGGGCGACAGCAGAAGATTGTGTGGTCTGACGTAATTTACAGGTAACATCGCTCTAAATTATGTCGGAAACAGTTGATCCCTGATTGAGTAGCTTAATACTCGATGTTTCATCTAATCGTAATATCGGAAGATGGGCGGCAAGATAGGCACAAGCGCTTGGTTGGACACGATAGGAGTTCTCACACTGATTATCGTATTTACCAGTATTGGGTACGAGATCACCCCTCTAGGACTTTTCACTAACCTGATTATTGTAGTTTCATCCAGCATATTGTTCGTGTCTCTACTAATGTTCGTGCATGAAGAGAAAATAGCGTGCAGAATATCCACATATTTCGACGAATCTGAGAATGAGGACTTCATAGAGGGGATTGCTGACAGTATGCCCGCATATATGCTCTTCCTCATGGGAACTTCCCTCATTTCTATTCTGCTAATTAATGAATTTCTTATGGGTGGAAAAATCAATTCCCAGATCTATGGATTAGTTATGGATGGATTCGGTGGCGGGATTTTTCTGCCCAGGCAGAGGATTCAAAGTGACCCTGGGACAATTAACATTTCAAATAAATTGGATGGGAGGGATATTACTGATGCTATCTTCGGAGCGGGTCTCTTAGTGGCCGGATTTGCGCTACAAGCAATATCTATCGTCACATCATAGCAGTGTCCGGTTCCATCCACAGAAAAAGGCATTCTATTTCAGACGAAGAGAAGAAAGGTAGCTAAATCGTTTCTGACGGACTCTCTTTGGGCGTCTCAAGCGGAAGATGGCGCTTATCGACGACCGCCAGTTTTGCGTCAGTATCTTGGGCGGTTCGTATCCGGTCTACAATCCTTCGTACTGTGTCGAGTTCATCTGGCTCTTCGAACTCGTCGTACTCTGAATCCGCTCGATTCTCGCAATGAGTAATGTAGTATTTGAATTGGTGATCGGTACCGATGGTTGTCCAGACAGTATCTTCGGGACCATTGAGCTGATCTTCCCATAATTCCAGTATTTTACGGAGTTCATCGCGCCGTTCCTCAGGAGATGGAATTTCGCCGTCAAGATCGCCAACTACGTCCTCAATAACTTCTTCAAAGTCCTCCCGACTCAGAAAAGGTGTACTCTCCCATCCATCTGGGACTTCGCTTTCCTTCTCCAAGAGATGGAAGAGATCATTGAGTTCTTGCCGATGAACGACGATTGGGTATCCCGGTCCGTATGTGTGGCGGGGAAACCGCTCTTCTTGTTGTGTCCGTTCATTTTCGATACTGTCTTCGGTCAACGATAGGAGATCGCGGATCCAACCCATCACCAAAAGCGAGTTTCCCACAACAAATCAATCTTCTGTGGTGGTCAAAAATTGGAAATGTAAGCACATGCGGTAAGTCAGCACCTATAGTATACAAAGAAACGTGTCCGGTTCGCAAAGGCAGTAAATCCCGCTAATCAACTATCTAACTGCCACTCTGATCCTCAGCGCCTCTCAAACCGTCCGCTTTGCCTCCAAACCGGATCTCCACCCAAACGACGCCATCGTGCCACAAGCTACCTCACGAACGCGCCGAGCGGAGCCTTTATGCCTTCCGAGCGAACACGTAGGGATACAATGTCCAATACAGAGGGCACGTCGGCTTCGCCGGCGGATCGAGTTCTTCCAGGGTACTTTAAATAGTACCTCGGAAGTTCACGAGGCACGCATTTTCGACACCACGCTCCGCGACGGGGAGCAGTCACCACGCACGTCGTTCTCCTACGAAGACAAACGGGAGATAGCGGCGGTGCTGGACGACATGGGGACCCACGTCATCGAGGCGGGCTTCCCGGTCAACTCCGACGCGGAATTCGAGGCCGTCCGCGACATCGCGGAATCGACCTCGACGACGACCTGCGGGTTAGCTCGGGTCGTCGAGAAAGACGTCGAAGCGGCACTGGACTCCGGCGTGGAGCTGGTTCACGTGTTCGTCTCGACGAGCGACGTACAGCTGGAAGACTCCATGCACGCCACTCGCGAGCAGGCCGTTGAGCGCGCCGTCCAGTCGGTCGAGCGCGTCAAGGACGCGGGCGTCGAGTGCATGTTCTCGCCGATGGACGCCACCCGGACGGACGAGGCGTTCCTGATGGAGGTCGTCGACGCGGTCTCGGAGGCGGGCACCGACTGGATCAACATCCCGGACACCTGCGGGGTGGCGACGCCCGGCCGGTTCCGCGACATGATCGCGAAGGTCGTCGACCGCACGGACGCGGACATCGACGTGCACACGCACGACGACTTCGGGCTGGCGGCGGCGAACGCGCTGTCGGGCTTCGAGGCCGGTGCGTCGCAGGCGCAGGTCTCGGTCAACGGCATCGGCGAGCGCGCGGGCAACGCGGCCTACGAGGAGGTCGTGATGGCCCTGGAGTCGCTGTACGACGTGGACACGGGGATCGACACGACGCGGATCACGGAGATTTCCCGGATCATCGAGGGCAAGAGCGACATTCCGGTGCCGGCGAACAAGCCGGTCGTCGGCCGTAACGCCTTCTCCCACGAGAGCGGGATCCACGCGGCCGGCGTCATCGAGAACTCCGACACGTTCGAGCCGGGGGTCATGACCCCGGAGATGGTCGGGGCCTCGCGAGAACTCGTCCTGGGCAAGCACACCGGCCAGCACTCGGTGCGCGAGCGGCTGGTCGAGGCGAGCTACGAGCCCACCGACGAGGAGGTGCGCGAGATCACCCGGCGCGTCAAGGAGTTCGGCGCGGACGACAACCGCGTCACCATGGAGGTCCTGGAGGAGTTCGCCCAGGACGTCGGCGTCGACCGCGAGGTCGAGGAAGAGGAGGTCCGGGCGTAGGACGATGCCCGCCTCCACGGCCGCCGAGCGCACACAGCGAGAGCTACCGTCACCGCGAGCCGCGCGCCGGCGAGCGTCTCGACGGTCGAACGGTGCGGACGCGCGGTGGACACGGAAAATTTATTGCCGCCGGTGTGCAGACACTCGTAGTGATGACACCGACCGCTGGCGCCGAGGCGACCGAACTCGCGTCCAGCGGCGCGCTTCGCGGTATCGTAGGGGCTCCCTAGCCCCCTCATCTACAGCGTTTCATTCTCGGCGGACGCATCGATTCGACGCACAGCGGATACGACGACCACACAACACATGAGCGAGCAAACACCAGTGTCGCCACCGGAGGGCGAACGGACGGACACCGAGGAACAGACGACGGAGACAACAGGGCAGCCCGGAGACGGGACGACGACCAACGACACCGTGTCGACGGGCGCGGAGTCGGTCGTCGCGGCGCTCGAACAGGCCGGCGCGGAGACGCTGTTCGGCGTGCAGGGCGGGGCGATCATGCCCGTCTACGACGCGCTGTACGACTCCGAGGAGCTGACCCACATCACGATGGCCCACGAGCAGGGGGCCTCCCACGCGGCGGACGCCTACGGCATCGTCTCGGGGAAGCCGGGCGTCTGCCTGGCGACTTCCGGCCCGGGCGCGACCAACCTCGTGACCGGGCTCGCGGACGCGAACATGGACTCGGACCCGGTCATCGCGCTGACCGGCCAGGTGCCGACGAACTTCGTCGGGAACGACGCGTTCCAGGAGACCGACACCGTCGGCGTCACCCAGCCGGTCACCAAGCACAGCTACTTCGCGGCCGACGCGGACACGGTCGGCACCGAGGTCGGCGAGGCGTTCGCGCTGGCCGACGAGGGCCGCCAGGGCCCGACGCTGGTCGACCTGCCCAAGGACGTGACCCAGGGCGAGACGGACGCGTTCCCCGGGACGCCGGAGACGCCGGACACGTACAACCCGCCGACGGAGGCCGACGCCGACGCCGTCGACTCGGCCGCCGCGGCGCTCGCCGAAGCGGAGCGACCCGTCATCCTCGCGGGCGGCGGCGTGATCAAGGCCGACGCCAGCGACGAACTCCGCCAGTTCGCGAAAGAGTACGAGATCCCGGTCATCACGACGATGCCGGGCATCGGTTCGTTCCCGGAGGACCACGAGCTGAGCCTGGAGTGGGCCGGCATGCACGGCACCGGCTACGCCAACATGGCGATCACGAACACCGACTGCATGCTCGCCATCGGGACCCGCTTCGACGACCGCCTGACCGGCGGCGTCGAGACGTTCGCGCCCGACGCCGAGCTGATCCACGTCGACATTGACCCCGCCGAGATCAGCAAGAATATCGAGGCGGACCACCCGCTGATCGGCGACGCGAAACACGTCCTGCGCCAGCTCGACGACGCGATGGCCGTGGCCTACGAGGCGCTCGACACGTCGCCCGAAGCCTACGCCGAGTGGCGCGAGCAGTGTCAGGAGTGGAAAGCGGAGTACGAGATGGAGTACGACATGCCCGAGGACGAGCCGCTCAAACCGCAGTACGTCGTCGAGCGGTACTCGGAGCTGGCCGACGACGACGCCATCGTCACGACGGGCGTCGGCCAACACCAGATGTGGGCCAGCCAGTTCTGGACGTTCACCGAGCCCCGCACCTGGGTCTCCAGTCACGGCCTGGGCACGATGGGCTACGGCGTCCCCTCGGCCATCGGCGCGAAGATCGCCGCACCCGACAAGGAGGTCGTCTGCTTCGACGGCGATGGCTCCTTCCTGATGACGGTGCAGGAACTCTCGGTCGCGGTCCGGGAGGACCTCGATATCACGTACGTCGTTCTCAATAACGAGGCGGTCGGGATGGTCCGCCAGTGGCAGGACGGCTTCTACGAGGGCCGCCGGATGGCCTCTGAGTACCCGTGGATCCCGCAGTTCGACATGCTCGCCGAAGCGTTCGGCGCCCGCGGGTTCCGCCTGGAGGACCCCGAGGAGGTCGACGAGGTCATCGAGAAGGCGCGCAGCTACGACGGTCCGGCGGTGATCGACGCGATCATCGACCCCGCGGAGAACGTCTATCCGATGGTCCCCAGCGGCGGGGACAACGGACTGTTCGCACTGAACGGCGACCAACTGGGTGATCTCTGAGATGACGCAAGGCATGGACGGCCCCCATCCCGACGACCGGATGCGACCGGCGGGCCGACGGAACTCGCAGGGCATTCGCATCGACCCGGAAGCCGAAGCCACGCACCAGCCGCGCAAGGCGGTGCTGTCGACGCTGGTGACCCACGAGCCGGGCGTCCTCGCGGAGGTCTCCGGACTCTTTAGCCGCCGGCAGTTCAACATCGAGAGCCTCACCGTGGGCGCCACGGACGACCCCGAGGTCGCCCGGATGACGATCGTCATCGAGGAGCCCGAGCCCGGCGTCGACCAGGCGAAAAAGCAACTGGAGAAGCTCGTGCCGGTCATCTCCGTCGAGGAGCTCGAACCGGAGGCCGTCCAGCGCGAGCTGATCCTCGTGAAGGTCAGCGGCGAGAAGCCCGACGACGTGAACGCGGTCGCGGACATGTACGACGGGTCGGTCGTCGACGCGTCGCCCGAAGCTATCACGGTCGAGATCACGGGCAGCCAGCAGAAGATCGAGGCCGCGGTCGAGGCGTTCGACCAGTTCGACGTGCAGGAGGTCGTCCGCACGGGCGCGGCCGCGGTCGAGCGCGGGGCGGACACCCTGGAGGACACGCGGCGGAAAGCGGAGACAATATCAGAGGCGGGCGAGACCCCTCAGACAGCTACAGATGACTGACGACTTCACCGTACCCGTCTACGACGACGGCGACGCCGACGCATCGTACATCGAGGACAAGACCGTGGCCATCTTGGGCTACGGCAGCCAGGGCCACGCCCAGGCCCAGAACCTCGCCGACAGCGGGGTCGACGTGGTCGTCGGCCTCCGCGAGGGGTCGGCCTCCCGCGACGAGGCCGAGGCGGACGGCCTGCGCGTCGCCGTGCCGGACGACGCCGTCGCCGAGGCGGACATCACCGTGATGCTCGTCCCGGACACCGTCCAGCCGGCGGTCTTCGAGGCCGTGAAAGACGGGCTGGAGGAAGGCGACACGCTGCAGTTCGCCCACGGGTTCAACGTCCACTACGGCCAGATCGAGCCGCCGGAGGGCGTCGACGTGACGATGGTCGCCCCGAAGAGCCCCGGCCACCTCGTCCGCCGCACGTACAAGCGCGGCGAGGGGACCCCCGGACTCATCGCCATCGAGCAGGACGCGACCGGCAGCGCGAAGGAACAGTCGCTCGCCTACGCGCAGGCCATCGGCTGCGCCCGCGCCGGCGTCATCGAGACGACCTTCAAGGAAGAGGTCGAGACCGACCTGTTCGGCGAGCAGGCCGTCCTCTGTGGCGGCGTCACCGAGATGGTCAAGGCCGGCTTCGAGACGCTGGTCGACGCGGGCTACGCCCCCGAGATGGCCTACTTCGAGTGTCTCAACGAGCTGAAACTGATTGTCGACCTGATGTACGAGGGCGGCCACATGGGCATGTGGAACTCCGTCTCCGACACCGCGGAGTACGGCGGGCTCACGCGCGGCGAGGAGATCATCGACCGCGACGGCTTCGACGAGATCCTCGAAGGGGTCCAGAACGGGGAGTTCGCCCGCGAGTGGATCAACGAGAACCAGGCCCACCGGCCGGCCTACAAGCAGTACCGCGACGCCGAACAGAACCACCAGATCGAGGAAGTCGGCGGGCGCCTGCGCGAGCTGTTCGCGTGGGCCGACGAGGAGTGACCAACGCAGACAGATGACAGACGATTCGAACGACACGACACCGACACGAGAGACGGCGCGGGCGACGGACACGACCACCGCGACCGTCGGCGACTCGGCCGAGAAGGCGACGATGGGCGAGTTCAGCCACACCAACCCCCACACCGGGAAGGCGTTCGGCGACGACTTCGCCTTCCAGCGGGGGCCGACGGTGGCCGCCGACGGCGGTGAGCGGGACGCCGCCGACGCGACGGGCGAGGAGTCGGCGCAGACGATGAGAGACGTGGACCACGAACACCCCGACGACGACGCGGAAGACGCCAACCGCGTCTTCCAGCGGGGCGCGGACGGACGAGACGGATCAGTATGAGTCAGGGAACACTGTACGACAAGGTGTGGGACCGGCACAAAGTGACGACGCTGCCCAACGGGCAGGACCAGCTGTTCGTCGGGCTCCACCTTATCCACGAGGTCACCAGCCCGCAGGCGTTCGGCATGCTCCGCGAACGCGACATCGAGGTCGCGCGACCGGACCTCACGCTCGCCACCGTCGACCACATCGTCCCGACGGCCGACCAGTCCCGACCCTACGGCGACGACGCCGCCGAGAACATGATGTCCGAGCTCGAGGAGAACGTCCGCGACGCGGGCATCGAGTTCCTCGACCCGACCAGCGGCGAGCAGGGCATCGTCCACGTCGTCGGCCCGGAGCAGGGGGTCACCCAGCCCGGCAAGACCATCGTCTGCGGCGACTCGCACACCTCCACGCACGGCGCGTTCGGCGCGCTCGCGTTCGGTATCGGGACCAGCCAGATCCGCGACGTGCTGGCCACCCAGACCATCGCGATGGAGAAGCAGAAGGTCCGGAAGATCCAGGTCGACGGCGAACTCGGCGAGGGCGTCGAGGCCAAGGACATCATTCTGGAGATCATCCGCCGTCTCGGCACCGAGGGCGGCGTCGGCTACGTCTACGAGTACGCCGGCGAGGCCATCGAGAACCTCGACATGGAGGGGCGGATGTCCATCTGCAACATGTCCATCGAGGGCGGCGCTCGCGCGGGCTACGTCAACCCCGACGAGACCACCTTCGAGTGGCTGGAGGAGACGGACTACTTCCGGGAGAACCCCGAGAAGTTCGAGGAGCTGAAGCCCTACTGGGAGTCCATCAGCAGCGACGCGGACGCCGAGTACGACGACGTGGTCCGCATCGACGCGAGCGAGCTTGACCCCGTCGTCACGTGGGGCACCACGCCCGGCCAGGGCATCGGCATCCACGACCCGATCCCGGCGCCGGAGGACCTGGCCGACGACAAGGTCGACACGGCCAGGCGCGCCCAGGAACACATGCGCGTCGAGCCCGGCGAGACGATGGACGGCTACGACATCGACGTGGCGTTCCTCGGCTCCTGTACCAACGCGCGCCTGCCGGACCTGCGCCGCGCGGCCCGGGTCGTGAAGGGCCGCGAGGTCGCCGACGACGTGCGCGCGTTCGTCGTCCCTGGTAGCCAGCGCGTCCAGAAGCAGGCCGAGGAGGAAGGCCTCAAGGACATCTTCGAGGAAGCCGGCTTCGACTGGCGCAACGCCGGCTGTTCGATGTGTCTCGGCATGAACGAGGACCAGCTGGAGGGCGACGAGGCGTGCGCGTCCTCCTCGAACCGCAACTTCGTCGGCCGCCAGGGTTCCAAGGACGGGCGCACCGTCCTGATGAACCCGCGGATGGTCGCTGCGGCGGCGATCACCGGCGAGGTCTCTGACGTGCGCGATCTGGAGGAGGTGGCGGTCCAATGAGCGACGCCACCGAGGACATCCCGTCGGTCGACTACGTCGAGGGGACGGGCATCCCGATCCGCGGCAACGACATCGACACCGACCAGATCATCCCGGCGCGATTCATGAAGGTCGTCACCTTCGACGGGCTGGGTCAGTTCTCCTTCTTCGACCTGCGGTTCGACGACGACGACAACGAGAAGGACCACCCGTTCAACGAGGAGCGCTTCCAGGACGCCAACGTCATGGTGGTCAACAACAACTTCGGCTGTGGCTCCTCCCGCGAGCACGCCCCGCAGGCGCTGATGCGCTGGGGCATCGACGCCATCATCGGCGAGGGCTTCGCGGAGATCTTCGCGGGCAACTGCCTCGCGCTCGGCATCCCGACCGTGACGGCAGACCACGAGACGATCAACGCCCTCCAGCAGTGGGTCGACGACAACCCCGACGGCGAGATCGAGGTCGACGTGCGCGCGGAGACCGTCACGTACGGCGACAACGAGATCAACGTCAGCGTCGACCGCGCCCAGCGTGAGGCGCTGGTCGAGGGCAACTGGGACACCACCGCGCTGATGAAGGCCAACCGGAACGCCATCGAGGAGACGGCCGGCTCGCTGCCGTACCTCGAATCGGCGGACTGAGGTCGGTCCCGTTCGGATCTGCCGCTTTCTTCGGACACCGGTACGCGTCTACCGACGACCTTCCGCAGTCCACACGACGGCGCCCGCGGAGCCACGGCTGTCGAGTCGAGACGCAGTAGAAACCCAAATCCGCGCGCGTCAGTCGTCGTCCGCAGCGGCGTCGAACTCCTCGTCCGCCTCGTCGGGGGCCTCTAAGGCGGGGTCGTCCCCGCTGCCCTCGCTCGGCGCCGGATCCTTGCCCTCATCACCGCCGAGCGCCGGATCCTCGCCGGACTCGGCGCCCTCCGCGTCGTCGACGGTGAACTCGTCGAGCTGCTCGCGCAGGTCGTCCGCGAGGCCGTCGAGTTCGTCGGCGGTCCCGGCCATCTGCGTGGCGGTCATCGTCTGCTGTTCGGCGGCGGAGGCGACCTCCTGGGCCTCCGAGCGCGTCTCGCGGCTGGCGTCGGCCACGTCGTCGGCCATCGCGACGACCTCCTGGGCGGAGGCGGCCTGCTCGTCGGTGGCGTCATTGATCGACTGGACGCCGGTGTTGGCCTCCTCGACGTGGTCGGCGATCTCCTCCAGGGTCCGCAGGCTCTCGTCGATGGTCTCGCGGCCGTCCTCGACGGCCTCGTGCATCTCGCGCATGTCCTCGACGGTCTCGGCGGTCGAAGACTCGACGCCGTCGATGAGGTCGGCGATCTCGTCGGTCGCCTCGCCGGTCTCCTCGGCGAGGTTCTTGACCTCGTCGGCGACGACGGCGAAGCCCTCGCCGGCCTCGCCGGCGCGGGCGGCCTCGATGGAGGCGTTCAGGGCGAGGACGTTCGTCTGCTCGGCGATGTCGTCGATGAGCGTGACGATCTCGTCGATCTCCGAGACCTCCCGTTCCAGCCGCTCCATCTCGTCGACGGTCTCGTCGGCCTGGTCCTCGATGGTCTCGATCATCTCGATGGACTCCTCGGCCAGGTCGGTCCCCCCGCGGGCGTCGGCGGCGGCCTCGGCGGAGAGCTCGGCCACCTCGTCGGAGGAGGAGGCGATCTCCTCGACGGTGGCCGACAGGTCGTTCATCTCGCCGGAGACCTCTTCGAGGCTCCCCGTCTGCTCGGCCGCGCGGGCGGCGATGTCCTCGATGGACTCGGCGACCTCCTGGCTGGCGGAGGAGACCTCGCTCGACCCGCGGGAGACCTGCTCGCTGACGCCCGCGACCTCGTCGCTGAAGCGTTTGATGTCGACGACGGTGTCCTCCAGCTCGGCGAGCATCTCGTTGAACTCGGTGGCGATGGTCCGCATGGCGTCGCTGTCGCGCGCTTCGTCCATCCGGGCGGTCAGGTCGCCGTCGGCGGCCCGTTCGAGGACGCCAGCGGCCTCCTCGGCCTGTCGCTGCAGGTCGGCGGCCAGCTGTTCGGCCTCCTCGCGGGCGGCCTCGGCGTCGCTGCGGGCCTCGTCGAGGTCGGCGACGAACGCCTCGGTGTTCTCGTGCATGGTGGTCAGCGCGGCGCCCAGCCGGCCCGGTACCTCCTCGTCGAGGACGGGCGCGTCGAACTCCTGGTCGGCCAGCGCGTCGGCCTGGGCGGCGGCCACCGAGAGGCTGCCGTGCATCTCCTCGAAGGCAGTGACCATCTCGCCGATCTCGTCGTTGCCGGCGTCGACATCCAGCTCCTCGTCGAACTCGCCGCGGGCGAGCCGCTGGGCGTGGTCGCGGACCTGTTCGATCGGCCTGGCGAAGTACCGCGCCAGCCCGTAGCCGGTCGCGACGACGCCGACGAGGACGGCGCCGAGGATGAGCAGGATGGTCTGGCGGGTCGAGTCGGCCTCCGCGCGGAGCTGCGCGCCGAGGGCGGCCGCGGGGCCGGTCACGTCTGACTCGGGGACGGTCGCGACCATCGTGTAGGTCCGTTCGCCCACGTCGAGCGGGCGGAAGCCGACGTAGCGCTGGGCGGCGTCGGTTTCGTTTCCGAGGCTGTACGTCGCGAGCCCCGCCTCGCCCTGGAGCATCCGCTCGTTGACGATCGTCGCGAGCGAGTCGCCCAGCGCCCCCTGCGCGAGGTTGGCTTTCTCCCGCAGCAGCGACTCGCGGGGGTAACTGACGAGTTCCCCTCGGTCGTTGACGATGTAGAGGTAGCCCGACTCGGCGACGGTGACGCTGTCGGTGATGTTGGTGACGTGGTGGTAGTTGAACTCCGCGGCGAGGACGCCCGACAGGCGACCGTCGTGGTACACCGGCGTCGCGAGCATGTTGCGCTGTTCGCCGTTTCGCATCGTGATGTCGCCGACGACGACCCGTCCGGGCCGGGCGCCTTTCGCCCGGGAGAACCACCCGGTGTCGGCGTAGGAGGTCTCGTCCTCCGAGACGTTGACCGAGCCGGCGTCGGTGCGGGTGACGCTGACGACCTCCCTGCCGTCGGCGTCGGTCAGGCGGAGGCTCCGGTAGGCCTGGGCGTCCTGGCCGTCGACCGTCATCGTCTGCGTCCAGAGCGCGCTCTCGAAGGAGCCCGCGATGTTCGACCGGGCCTCGGTGACGCTACTCTGGCGGAACTCGTCGGCGAAGACGCCCGGCGCGATCACCCAGTCGAACCGGTCGTAGTAGGTGTAGGAGACGACGCGGGTCCCCTCGTCGTCGCCCTCCCCGGTCTCGGCGGTGTAGGTCTCGCTCGCCCAGTCCTCGCCCGCGCGGACCCGCTCGTCGGAGCGGACCGTCAGGTTGATCGCGTCGTAGGCCATCGCCAGCCCGCCGGCGCCGTCGCCGAGGCGCTCGCCGTCGCCGACCTCGTGGTGGACGACGACGGCTCCCTCGCGGTCGGTGACCATCGCGTAGCCCGTCTCGCCGACGTAGCCGGGCCGGAAGGTGTCGGCGAGCGCGCCCGCGTCGGTCGTCCCGTCGCCGGCCGTGCCGGCGATCCGCCGCTCGACGGCGGTTTCGACGGCCCGCTGTTCCTCGGCGCTCAGGTCCTCCCAGGCCCGTCCGTCGTAGCGCTCTTCGAGGAGGGTCTCGGCGGTGCTCTCGACGGCGTCTCGGACGTGGAGCGCGACGTAGCCGAGCTGCCGCGCGCTCCGCTCGCGTGCCACGGCCGACTCGCCGCTCGTCGCCGAGTAGTAGTCGGCGACCGCGGCGGTCCCGGCCAGCGACTTCACGTCGGCCCGCCGCTCGTTGAGGAGGTTCCCGATCTCCTCGGAGCGTGCCTCGACGCTGTTGTTCAGTTCGTCGGTCACCTGCGCCTCCAGCGACGCCGCGCTCGCGCGCTGGGACTGTTCGCTCAGGTCCGTCATGGACTGGTTCGCCGTCACCCCGACCACCGCCGTCGGTATCAGCGAGACCACCAGAAAGACGAGGATGAGTTTCGCACTCAGTCTCATTATCTCCCCAGATATCACCGTATCTCTTATGTTTGATTCATCAGTTATCAGCCGTGATATCGTTCGGTGCCTACCATCTCCTCGTCGGATGTCAGCCGGCGGCGCGGTCGGCGCGCATTTCACCCCGGCGAGCGTACGCCCGGGAGTGACATCGTTCGACCTCTCCCGGCCGCTCGCGACCGGAATGGCGGTGTACCCGGGGACCGAGCCCGTGTCCGTGGAGCCCGACGCGACCCGCGCGTCGGACGGCTACCGGACGACGCGGCTGGATCTCGACTCCCACGCGGGGACGCACGTCGACGCGCCCGCCCATCTCACGGACGGGCCGTCGCTCGACGAGTTCCCCGCCGAGCGGTTCCGGTTCGCCGCCGTCCTGGCGGACCTGCGGCCGCTCGACGCCCGCGAACCGGTCTCCCTCGACGCGCTCCGGGACGCGCTGGCCGTCGACCCCGAGGAAGTCGACCTCGTCGCGGTCGTCACCGGCTGGGACCGCCACTGGGGGGACGACCGATACTTCGACCACCCGTATCTCACCGCCGAGGCCGCCGGGTGGCTGGCCGACCGCGACTGCGACCTCGGGGTCGACACGGTGAATCCGGACCCGACGCCGACCGAGCGGGCGGACGGCGACGAGCCCGACGGGTTCCCCGTCCACGAGCGGCTGTTCGACGCCGACCGGCTGATCGTCGAGAACCTCCGCGGCCTCGACCGGCTCGCCGAGCGGTTCGAACTGCACGCCTACCCGTTGCGGTTCGAGGGCGCCGACGCCTCGCCGGTGCGCGCGGTGGCGTACGCGGGGAACGGTGAGTCGCGCTGAGACCGCGGAGGCCGTGGCCCGCCGAAACACATCGACACCCTCTTTTCGGCACCCGGAGGACGTTGGGGCATGACTCACGAGATCGCCGTGATCCCCGGCGACGGGATCGGACAGGAAGTCACGCCGGCGGCCGTCGACGTGCTCGAAGCGGTCGACGCCGACTTCGACTTCGTCGAGGGCGACGCCGGCGACGCCGTGAAAGCCGAGACGGGCGAGGCGCTGCCCGCGGAGACCCGCGATCTGGCCGCCGACGCCGACGCGACGCTGTTCGGCGCCGCCGGCGAGACCGCCGCCGACGTGATCCTCCCGCTGCGCGACGTGGTGGGCTCGTTCGCCAACGTCCGCCCCGCCCGCTCGTACCCCGGACTGGACGCCGTCCAGCCCGACACCGACATCGTGTTCATCCGCGAGAACACCGAGGGCGTCTACTCCGGCATCGAGGCGGAGATCGACGACGGCGTCCGCACGCTGACGCGGGTGATCACCGAGGACGCCTCCCGCGAGATCGCCGAGTTTGGGTTCAAGTACGCCAAGCAGAACGGTTTCGACGACGTGACCGTCGCCCACAAGGCCAACGTCATGCGCGAGACCGACGGCCTGTTCCTGGAGACCGCCCAGGAAGTGGGCGACTCCTTCGATATCGACTACGACACGGCGCTGATGGACGCGCTCGCGATGCACCTGGTCATGCACCCCGGCGAGTACGGGGTCGTCATCTGTCCCAACCTGGCTGGTGACATGCTCTCGGACCTCGCGGCGGGACTCGTCGGCGGCCTCGGCCTGCTCCCGAGCGCCAACGTCGGCGAGGACAACGCCCTGTTCGAGCCGGTCCACGGCTCCGCCCCGGACATCGCCGGGCAGGGGATCGCCAACCCCTCGGCGATGATCCTCTCGGCCGCGATGCTGCTGGACCACCTCGACTACGGCGACGAGGCGACCGCCGTCCGCGAGGCCGTCGAGGGCGTCCTCGCCGACGGCCCGCGGACGCCCGACCTGGGTGGCGACGCGGGCACCGACGACGTGACCGCGGCGGTCGTCGACCGCCTCTGAACGGGCGACCGGCGAAAAAGAGGCCGCTCACTCCCGCGCGAGGACGCAGACCTCCTCCCACTTGCCCTTCGATTCGAGCTTCTCCTGGAGGTCGCCGGCGTACATCTGTGCCATCTCTTCGGCGGCGGCGAGTTGCTCGCGGTCGATACCGTCGCTCCCGCCGCCGAGACCGAGCGCGTCCCTCACGCCGTCGAGGATGCCGCCTGAGTCGTCCTCGGGTCGGCCGCCGCCGGCAGCCATCCCCGACGCCTGGTCGACCTTCTCCAGTTCCGGGACGATGCTCTCGACCTTGCTCGTGTTCGCGACGAGGCGGGCCGACTCGGGGTCGTCGGGGTTCTCGATCTCGAACTCGACGGCGGTCATGATCAGGCCCCACTGCTGGCGCGAGAAGTTCGAGGCGGCGACCTTCTCGGCGAACTCCTGGTCGGTCTGCATCCGCTCGCCGACGATCCGGTCGCTCCACTCGGAGTCGCTCATGGCTTCGAGTAACACGCTCTCCGGTATGTATCTCCCGCTCGCCTCGGGAACCCGGGACCGAGAGGCGCCCGTCAGCCCCCGTTGCTCTCGGCGGCCGAGTCGACGCCCATCGCGTCGAACAGTTTCTTCCGGACGGCCTCCTCGGTGAGCTGGAGCAGCGTCTCGCGGTTGTCCTCGCTGGTCTCGATGCCCGTGAAGATGCCCAGCGGGATCTCGACGGCGGCGTCGGTCGAGTGGCCCTTCGCCTCGCCCATCTCGCCGAAGGCGTCGTCGAGCACTTTGCCGATGTTCATCCGGATGTCCTTCGAGCGGGCGGCCAGATAGATGGTGTCGTCGGCGATGGCGAAGACGGCGGTGGTGGTGATCCCCTCCAGATTCAGGAGGTGCTGGGCGGCCTGGGCGAGCGCGTCGCGGTCGCGGATAAAGCCGGCGTTGGAGACGAGATGGGAGCCGCTGACCTCGCGGTTGCGGATGGCCTCGGCGAGCACGTCCAGCGTTTCCGGCGACATCGACGGGGACTCGACCTGTTCGAGCGTGTCGTGGTCGGCGAACGGATAGAGGTAGGCGGCGGCGGTCAGGTCGGCGGGCGTCGTGTCGCGCTTGAAGTCCAGCGTCTCGGCGCGGATGCCGTACAGCAGGGCCGTGGCGACCTCCTGGCTGAGATTGAGGTCGAGCTCCTGGATGTACTTGGTGAGGATCGTGGAGGTGGCCGAGACGTTCGAGCGCACGTCCTCGAAACTGGCGTCGACCTCGTCGTCCTCCTGCTCGTAGTGGTCGACGAGGATGTCGATGGCCTCGGCCTCGGCGGGCGCGCCGCCCTTGGCGTAATCGACCAGCGCGACGGTGTCGTAGTCGGCCATGTCGACCTCGTCCCGGGAGACCAGGTCGATGCCGAGCAGGTTGACGAACGCGCGGTTCTCCTGGTGGCCGATCTCGCCCTCGTAGATGATGTCGGCCTCCACGTCGCGGCTGGCCGCGATGTCCCGGAGAGCGGCGGCGCTGGCGATGGAGTCGGGGTCGGGGCTTCGGTGGACGAGGATCGCCATCCGGCCGTCCGTGTCGTCGATGACTTCGGCGAGGTTGCGGGCCTTGTACTCCAGTTCGCCGGTCTCCAGGGCGCGCAGCGCGGAGTCGGCGATGACGGCGGAGGGGTTGATCACCACGTCGGCGCCCAGATCCGTGAGTTCGTCGGCGGAGACGGGGTCGGAGGCCCTGGCGACGATGAAGTGGTCGTCGCCGCGGGCGCGGATGTTCTCGACGGCGGCGGAGTTGGCCTCGACGTCGGAGGACATGATGAGGACCACGTCGCAGTCGGCGACCGCGTCGACGACCGACTCGTCGCGGATGTCGGCGACGTTGGCGTCGAGGTCCTGGTCGCGCAGCGCCTCGACGCGTCCCTCGTCGCGGTCGATGATCTCGACGCTCTTGCCCTCGCCCACCAGTTCCTCGGCGACGGCGTGACCCACGCTCCCACACCCGAGGATAGCGTAGCGGGACATCGACGCCATCGTGATGCCGGTACTCATAGTGTCACCTCAAAGGCGACGACGCATATAATTCCCCCTTGTTCCGAGCCCGCGGGCCCGAACAGTAACGTATTTCAGTCAACCTCCGTAACTCGAATTCGTGGGCCGGTAGCTCAGTCCGGCAGAGCGTCTGACTCTTAATCAGACGGTCAGGGGTTCAAATCCCTTCCGGCCCGCTTTCTGCCGTGAACCGACCGCGAGCATCGCGTGTCGGCTATCTTCGCGAATACCGCGTCCCGACCGCTCTCACCGGCACTCGGTAGCGTCGGGCTACACGCCCGTGCGTCGAGATACGCGGCGCCTGTTTTCGAGGCGCCCGGCGTACGGTCGCGCTCGGGGCCGCGGCCGTGACGCCACTCGTCACGTCGGCGACCGGAAACGGCGGCGACGGAGAATGAGTGCGTCGGCGGTCGACCTAGCGCCACTCGTCGAGCGAACACGCGTCGCTCTCCGGCGCGGAGAGCCACGACTCGTCGCGGGCGATATCGGCGACGACGAACCGGGCCGTCCCGTCGGCCTCGTCGACCGCCGCGACGACCTCCCGCTCGTCCACCGATCGTTGCTCGACCGACCGCACATCGGTGCTCATACTCAGATATTCACCAGATAGTGTGATGAATGTTTTGGTTTGGATGGGATCGTGGCGTACATTCAAAGAAGTATTCGACATCGTTGAATCTATGTCTCGATTTCGCTCTTAGATGTGGACGGCGGCGTTCGGATGGGCTGTGGAGGAGAGACTCGGCGGTCTTGGCGTCCGAGACGGGGAGAGACGCGGCTCGCGGTCGAACGCCTCGGCGGAACGGATGCGGACGAAAACGGCGATAACGCGCGGTTCGAGCCGGCTACTGGTTGATGCCGTACACGTCGCCCGACCAGTCGCGGGCCGGGTGGTCGTACACCGGTTCGTCGCGGTCGCGGTCGTCGAGCGTCTCCAGGTCCTCGTCGGCCATCGACCAGTCGAACAGGTCGAAATTCGACTCGACGTGCTCCGGCGAGGAGGACTTGGGCAGGACGACGATATCGCGCTCGATGGCCCACTTCAGGACGATCTGGGCCGGGTGTTTGTCGTACTCGTCGGCCAGGGTCTGGACGGCCTCGTCCTCGAAGACCTCGGTGCGGGCCAGCGGCGCCGCGGCTTCGACCACGGTGTCGGTCTCGCGGCAGTACTCCACCAGGTCCGGCCGCTGGAGCCACGGGTGGAACTCGATCTGGTTGACCGCGATCGGCACCTCCGAGACGTGCTGGGCGCAGGACAGCTGATAGGCGCTGAAGTTCGAGACGCCGACGTTTCGGACGAGCCCCTCGTCGTACAGCGTCGCCATCGCGTCCATCGTCTCCCGCAGCGAGACTGCGGGGTTGGGCCAGTGGATCAGGTACAGGTCGAGGTAGTCCGTGCCCAGTCGGTCCAGGGAGTCCCGGCAGGACTCGATCACCGAGTCGTAGTTGAGGTGCTTCGGCAGGACCTTCGACGTGAGGAACACGTCCTCGCGGTCGTACTCGGCCAGTGCCTCGCCGATCTCCGCCTCGTTCTTGTACCCCTCCGCGGTGTCGACGTGTCCGTAGCCGGCGTCGAGCGCGGCGCGGACGCCCTCCTGTACGGTCTCGCCGCCGATGTTCCACGTGCCGTACCCGACCTGCGGGAGTTCGTCGCCGCTCGGAAGCGTCTGCGTCGGTACCGTCATAGAAGTGTCACCGGATCGTCGTTGGGTCGGTGGCGGGTTGTAAGTACTGATACCGGAGGTTCGTGCTCGGTTAGAGCCCCTGGAGAGCGAGTCCCGTGAGCGTCGCGAGCAGGCCGCAGCCGAGCGCGAACGCGACCCGGTCGAGTCCCCGGCCGTCGACCGGCGAGAACACGAGCGGCGCGAGCGTGAGCGCTATCGTCGTTCCCGCGATTATCCGCAGTTGGTCGGCCGTATACCCGTAGTACTCCCCCTCTGGCATTCGTTCCGGGTCCCGACTCCCTCGCTGAAAACGGTAGCGAACGGCCGAGTAGATGGGTTCGGGCGGATGTTGAACCGGAGGAAGACGCGCTCGTTCGCTTCGCTCACTCTGCTGCGCGTCTTCCAGGGTTCAAATCGCCCTCACGAACGGTCCTGTCGCTCACGGAGTCGTTCGCGACAGGACAGTGGGTTCGGGCGGGAACCGAATACTCTCGGTCTGAGCCGGCTATTCCGGTGCTATTCGACTGGTCGTGTTCGGGGTGAACTGGTGGGTTCATGGCTCTGGTTCGAAGGACAGCTTTTCGAGGTGCGGCCGACGGCGCTGTTCCATCCGCTCGCGCGGCTCCGTCTTGTCGTAGTGCTGTTCCAGGGTCCGCCGGGCGACGTTCGCCCGCTCGCTGACGATCTCGATCGGGACGCCGCAGTCGAGTTGCCAGCTGATCGAGCCGGTTCGGATCTGGTGGGGCGACCGGCTCGACGGGCACTTGCTCTCGTGGTTCGGCTCCCGGAAGTCGCAGGTCGGGATCTCGTGGTTGTGCGGGCACTCCCCGTAGTTGCACGGCTGGGTCACCCGATAGGAGACCACTCGGACGGTGTTGACACTCGGTCGGCCCTCGCGCGTCGTCAGCAGCGGCTCGCGGCCGTGCTCGTCGCGTGTGTCCCAACGGTCTCCGTCGAGATACTCCGCGATCGCGTCGGCCGACTCGGCCGGCAGCCCGACGACGCGCTCACCGTCGGACTTGTTCTTGAGCGGGGTGCCCGACTCCGGGCGGTGATGGAACTCGACGAGCTGCTCGTCGGCGTCGAAGTCCTGGCGGTCGAGTGCTCGAAGCGCACCGAGGCGGGCTGCCGTACTCCAGGCCAGCTCAAGGAACGCGTGGGTCCGGGTTCCCCGCTGGTGGTCCCGGTAGTAGTCGAGTAGCCGGAGGGCGTCGGCAGCGGCGAGCTTCTTGTCGCTGCTCTTGGCCTCCTTCGGGATGTGGATGTCCGGGACCTTCTCGGCGAGACTGTCGTCGACAGCCTCGATGCGCTCCAGGTACTCGATGAACCGGCGGAGCGTCCCCATCTCCTTCCCGAGAGTCATCACCGTCACGTCGCGGCCGCGGCGGGCCGTCTCGTACTGCTCGAAGTGCCAGCCGTTGAGCTCGCTGACGCGGTCGATCCCCTGGTCCTCGCACCACTCGACGAACAGCCGGAGACGGTAGTAGATCGCCTTCATCGACCGCTCCGTCCGCTCGGGACGCTTGCGGTCGACGTATCGGGACCACGCCTCGCGAGGGCGAAGATCCGGGCCGTCGGTCACCGTTCACCTCCCGTCTGTAATGAGCGTTCCAAGTCATCGGCACACGTACGGAACGCTTCGCGTGCCCCCTGGTGAAAGTCCGTCAAGTCGTCGTTCTCCTCCGCCCACCGTCGCCACTTGTCGACTAACTCCTCAGGGGACAGCTGTTCACTCTCGTCCTCAGACATCGCGATCACTCCCAAGGGCCCCGCACTCGGGGCAGGCCTCGTAGATGAGGCGCTGGTGGCCGCACTTCCAGCACTCCGTTCGCTCAGTGCCGTCTGTCGAGCGATCGGTCATGCCTCTGTCTCGCTGAGTCTCGACTGATCGTCCGCGAGTAGCCGCTCCTCGTCGGGCTGGATGTTTCGCCACTGGAGCGACCACTCCTCCATCCGCTCGCGGAGGTCGGTGACGCGATCGTCGAGCGTCTCCACGTCGGGGGCGGAGACGGTGGCCTTCATCGTCTCCTTGTTGCCCGAGTCGCCGCCGCGGGTCATCTTCACCGTGAGTTCGATGTCGTCGTCGGTCACCGTCGACCACCCGAACAGTCCGGACACTCGTAGCTCGGGACTCCGGTCCGGCTGGACCGAGCGACGAGACGGGTACCGCAGTGGGGACAGAAGCGGTACGTCCCTCTCATCGTTCACCACTCGGGTCATCCGAAAGGCCTCGTAGGAGTTCCTCCGCACCGCCGCCGAAAGCGCCGTCGTCGTACATGCTGACGATCGACTCCGGGGGTTTCTCTTCGGCAGCCTCCCAGTGCTCCCGTTTCAGCGCCCCGTGCCTGCCGTCGGGGTTGGTGTACCGCAGGTCGCCCGACTCAGTCACTTTCGCGTCGATGGCGACGAGCCAGCCGTCGCGATCGTCGGTCTCGATGACGACGTAGGGCTCTTCGACGGTCACCTTCTCGTCTCGCGACTCCGCGATCTCGACAGCGCCGCCGTCGGTCAGCGGCTCCTCGTCGGTCCACAGGTCGACGGCGTCGAGGTCGACGCGCTCGGCCAGCTCCAGTGCGCGATCCTCCACCGCACCGGCCTTCCCCTCCGCTGAAAACTCGAAGGGACGATCCCCCGCCTGGAGACGGCGAAGGGCGGTCAGTTCGTGAACGAGTTCCAGAGTGACGGCGTTCTGAACGCGCGTCTGGTCCGCGAGCGCTTCGAGCGCGTCCGCCTGGCGCTTCTCGACCGCGAGGGACTCTTCCATGGCCTCCCACGCCTCGCCGGGCGTCGGCGCCTCTCGCGGGTCCGTGTCGCCGCTCATGGGCCTTCCTCCTCGTCGTCACTCTTTTGCTCGCTCGCATCAGTATCGAAAGCGGGGGCCTGCGTGCTACTGGACATAGTTTAGGCAGCCCCCTCTTTCCGACGACCTTCCTCGTGGTTTTCGTCGACGCCGACGACGACGTTCGGACAGGTGAACGGCGTCCCGGTGTGCTCGCGCAGTATCTGCCGGACGTACGGCGCGAGGTCCATGTCGTATTTATCGGCCTCTTCATCGATTCCGTCGGCCATCTCCGGTGGCATGGAGACGGACACGGTCACGTAGCGTGACATGCGTAAGTTATTGATTAACCGGCGCTTAATATATTTACTGGTAGGTGTTATACCACCAATTATTCAGCGTAATATATCACCTAATCGGTGGTATAATCGGATCTGGCTCAATAACTCACTTACTAACAATGTCGAAACGCTATTCGGGGGATTGGATGGTCCTCGCTGACGATAGAATCCTCGAATATCTATACGACGAAGAGACTGCAAGCCCGTCAGAGATGGCAAAAAGCGGTTTCGTTCGGTATACGAGTTCGTACATCTCTCAAAGGTGTCAAAAATTGGTTAATCATGGGCTACTTCGAAATCTCGGGCGGGGAGTTTACACTATCACAGATAGGGGAGAGATGTACTTAGAGGGCAAACTGGACACCGCGGAAGATTCGCCCGATCGCGTGGGCTCGGATGTTGAAGACAACGGACCAACCGTAGGGGAGAACCACGAGCAGGCCTAAAATATGCGAAAGAGAAAGTCGGCATTTTGGATGAAACAGTTGGATGAACGGATTTTGGAAACGCTGAGCCGGGAGGGCTGGTCAACACCAAAGATGCTCGCCCGTGAAAGCCGGATCTCTTGCTCAAAGGGGCACGTGCGGGAGCGAATCGAGAAGCTACGGCACACCGGGTTCGTCGGCCAGCTGCACGGCGATATGTTCGTGCTGACCCGGGACGGGAAGCTCTACCTCGACGGCGAGATCGACGCGAACAATCGGCCGTGGCCGCCTGGTGACCGAATGCTTAGAAGATAACGACTGTAGTACCAATTACTGAGACATGATTAAAGAACATCTGCACAAAATTCCTCTCGCTTATCGTATTTGGAGACTTGTGAGTAGAGCCTTTAGGACCACAAAGCAAGTGATTCTAGGGAGAATCATACATCTTCTTGCAATAATCTTTGTTTCGTCATTTTCCTATTTACTTTTACACTCCTATAGAAATGGAATTGATATCACTGGGCCTTGTTTAGACGCGTGATTTCATGGTCGTGAGTGGCTGACGCTCAGTTCGATGTTTCTGACCGCGCATTTCAGAACGAGTTCGCGGAACTGACCAAACCACGTTCGCGCACGAACGATCTCGCCGTATTTGCGGCGCAGCGCGAAAAATGTGGATTCGGCGTTCGAGCGTTGATGGTAGATCGTATCATCTTGCAAAAGATTGTTGGCGATGCCGTGCCAGCCGAATTCGCGGTGCTTGATCACCGGTTTCACGCCTTCAGATCGCAACCTTTGGCGAAGGAGCCACCAATCGTAGCCTTTGTCAGCGGTAAGAATGTTCAGTTTGTCGAGATTGCGTTTGACCATTTGCCAGCCGATCTTGGAATCGTGCGGTTGTTTCATCGAGCAATGTATATCGAGGATCGCACCAGTCTCGCAATCACTGAGGAGCGTCGTTTTCACCGCCTCGAACGTGTAATTCGTCCGTTTTGCGTAGTGTTGGCTGGCAGCTATCCGATCCATGCCGGTTGCGTCGATCGCCTGAACATTGCCGAGATCGTGCAACTCCGCCGACAACCGCAACAAGACGCGCCAGATCCGCATTTCGAGATCCTGCTTTCGCGTACACACGGTGGTAAAATCAGGCAGCTCAGCCACCGCTAGGTCGAGTTGAGCGACAATTCCACGCATCTCGTGAAGTACGTCCAGCAGCCGCCGATACGTGTGATCTAAGTATTCGCGGAGGCTGTGAATCGCCACGATCACCCAATCTGCGTACCCGCCGTCACCGTCTTCGAACGCTGGATCTGGCTCGCCGACGACGGCTTTTTGAGCAAGCGAGACAACCCGATCAGTGAAGCGGCTGAGTTTGGTGGACACAAACTCGTCTTGCCGCTTCACTTCCTAGTAAGTTAGGCATTTAGCCGCTCTTACTAGCGTCTAAACACGGCCATATCACTGATGAGTTACAAGCGTTAGCCTCGGTTACACTATCTGCCTCTCTTGTCCTTTTGTATTACCGTCAGGCTAAGATTCAGAGTAATCAAGAAGATTTGTTAGACTTACAGACTAAAATTGAAACTGCAAAGCATGATTCCTCAATCGTTGTGAATCGATGGGATATAAAGCGGGAATTTGAGGGCGGGGACAGAGATGAAGTCGATTCAGGTTTACTTGAGGGGATTGATTGGGTAAGGGATGCAGAACATCTATGGATTAGATTAACGAACTATGGTCCTGGAATAGCGAAAAACCTCAGAATTGATTGGGAACTATTATTTGGAGTTTATGGAGAGGATGGGGACGAAATGCAATATATGCATCCAGACCCTGGTCTGGATCTATCAACTCACCCAATAATAAACGACAACCGAGATATTAGGACATTGTTCTCCAGAGAAACGGGCGATCTATTGCCGCCCGATCATGAACCCCATGATTTCATATCTCCATTGATGATTGGAAATGAAGAGGATCCGTCCCAATATGCTCAAGAAATCATTCCGCTTAGAGTTGTATTTCGCGCTCATCAAGAAGGGTCGATCCATTCTGATGAATATGAAATCCAAACAATCTCGCTAACTGGTGATCTATACTATGATACAACTGTTGAAGAAGATCAATGTATTGAAGAAATCATCCGGATAGAGTCGGAGATTAAGGACCGAACACTGTCCGAAATTGTCGATGATCAAGGGTCTGCTCCACACTGGAAGTGAACAATACACTCTGATGTTGAAACCGTTTATTCTGAACTGTCGTCGTCTCAATAAGTACAGTTGCCGATTATAGCCATGTGACTTTCTCACGCTCCCGCCGCTGTGCCTCGGGAGAGTGCGTCCCGCGGTAGTGGTCGAGGAACGTCTCCAGATCGTCCCAGCCTCCCCAGTCGCAGACGACCATGGCATCCACGTCCTCGCTTCGGAGACTCGTCGCCCAGGTCCGCCGGAGATCGTGAAAGCCGACGTACTCCCAGCCGGGTTCCTCGGTCTCGTCGAGCAGCTCGTCGGTGGCGGCCGCCGTCCACCGCCGGAGGGTCCGCGTGCTCACGTCGACCACAGGCGCGTCTGTCGGCTCGTCACGCACGTCCCCGACCGTCCGGATGGTAGTGGCGAGGTTCGGCGGGATCGGCGTCTCGCGGTACTTGTCGGTCTTCGCGCTCCGCCACACGCGGAGCATCCGCCCGGCATCGGTGTCGGCAACGTGATCGGGCGCGACGCGGACCACCTCGTCGGACCGGAGCCCGCACCGCACACCCAGCCCCATCGCGATCCGCTTCTCCGTGTCGTCGAATTGGTCGAGTAGCTGGCCCACCTCTCGCTCGGACAGCCACACTTTCATCCCGTCGTCGTCAGGGTAGCTCTCTAAGTTCATGTCCGGTATTTCTCCTTTGCGGTCAGAAATCCTAGAATCTTGGGGTCATTCGGGGGTGAACCGGGGTGTGATCGGCCTGGATCTGTCCGACTCTACGCCAGGAACCGGACACGACCACCGATGGATAAGCGATAAAAATATCCTCCAGGGTGGCATCTCACCCGATGATCTCGATCCGATCCGTCCAGTGGCCAGTGTCGCCGCTACCCTCACTCCCCACTGAGGTCCCGATAATCCCAAACTCTCCGGAGAGATCCGGCACCGAACCGGTCACAGAAGCGAGCTCAGATCCATCCGTTTCGTCGGTGAGAGTGGCGGTGAGCGTGTCATCTTCGCCCCAGTCGGCTTCCGTAGTGAGCCACGCATCCAACGGGAGAGAGAGGCTAACGCTGTCGATTGTGGTAAAGGTCCCGTCCACCTGTTTCTGGATCGCAAAAGCGCTATCCTGAAACGAGAGATTGATCCTGATTTGGTTGTTGGAGTCGACTCGACCGAGTTGAGCCGTGTAGTCCTTCGGATCACCGACCGTTTTTGTGGTGAATCGGAACCTGTCGCCCTTCACTGGACGGGTGGTGAGCGCGTCGGTCGTTAGTTGGTGAACAACGTTGTGCGAGTCACTGTCCGCGCACTTGAATTTGAAGGAATACGTGCCCTCAAACACCCGATTAGTGTCGACTCCGGCTGTTGCGTTGGTGCCGTCCGTCTCGTCTTTCGGGCCGGCCTCCCACGGGTCGACGTTACCGCGCTCAAAGTCATCGACTATCGGCGTCTGGACAGTGACGGATTGCGTCTCTGTGTCCGATACAGACCCGTCCGAAGCGGTGAGTGTGGTGTCGTAGCTGCCGGTTGAATCGAAGGTGTGCGTGGTGGTCTGTCCGTTGGCGTCTATGTTACCGTCGCTCGTGAAGTCCCACGCGTAGCTAAGTGGGTCGTTGTCCGGGTCACTCGACCCGCTCGCGTCGAATTGGGGGCTCTCTATCCCAGAGAGTATCCGACTCGGCGCGGCAAATGATGCAGTTGGGGCCACGTTGAAACCGCCGACAAGCCGCCCGCTACGGGCGTTGAGGCCGCGGCCACCGATGGAATCAGTCATCCTGAATACCTCCGTCTGGTACTGCCTCTACTTCATAACTCGGTGCGTCTTCAGGGTCGATACCCAGTGAATTTAGCAGGGCATCTAACCGATGCTCGTTGTGCCGCGACCGGACCCATGTCGAACCGAGGACGCCCAGTTGTGCTATCTCGATCGCGACCAGCACCGACAGCAACGCTGCGATAGTTCCCAAACCCACGTTCATATCAACCACCAGTCACCGTCGAGATCACCGCCAACACCAGAACGGCCGCTAACAGCGTCGTGGTCTTGCTTCCAAACGGGCCTATGCCGGGGAGTAGTTCGGGGACAGGCAGACCACTGAGTAGACCGTTGAGTCCATCCTGCCCGTCGCCGTTGTCACCGCCACCGCCGTCAGCATCCGGGTGTTTCCGGTCGTTGACGAGTTGCGTCATCTCTTGCTCGTTGCTGGTTCCGTCGCCGTCAGCGTCGCCCTCGGCTACTTTTCTAGCGAAGGTGAATCCGGTGCCCAGGATACTTGCAAACTGGCTTTTCTGATTCGACGTTGCGATGAGAGTGCCCGTGTCACCAAGGGAGACATAATCCCTCGGAACAGGCGACTCCAGTAGCGCGTTGAATTCCTGAAGTTCCTTGTCTTTCAGCACAGAACTGGATTCGCTCGGATACCAGACGGCGCCCACCTCGTTGGCGGCCTGTGCGGCGGCCTCGAAGTGGCTCGTATCGCCCAACTCGACGTGGTACGTGAACGCCTCTTTGGCTGTTCCGTCGATATATCCGTCGCCGGTCCCGTCACCGGACCTACCCACGGAGAACCACCACCAGGACCACTGCCGCGA
The DNA here is from genome assembly GCF_013415905.1 of Halosimplex pelagicum. Lineage (GTDB taxonomy): Archaea > Halobacteriota > Halobacteria > Halobacteriales > Haloarculaceae > Halosimplex > Halosimplex pelagicum. The sequence continues at coordinate 3,521,196 of NZ_CP058909.1, forward strand.
CCGCGACGATCGCGAGCGGCAGCATCGACGAGCCGCTCCCGGAACTCCCGCCGAGTCCGAGCCAGTTAGCTACCTGTGCGCCACCGAGTGCCGTTGCGAGGGTACGAGCCCCGCTGATGAGTGCAGGCCACATCTTAGATCACCAAGAACGCGATGATACCGAGTGCTGCTCCGACGGCGACGATCTTCACCGACGTTCCGAGCGAATCCGCGATCGGCTGGAGAATCTCGGTGAGAGATGACCCATCTGAGTCGGGGATCGCCGGATCGCTCGACTCGCTCGAAACGGAGATCGGCGCTATTTGTTCGTCGTAAACCGTCTTCTCCGGGACTTTCAGGACTTCAAGCCGGAGTCGCTGCTCGCCGGTCGTGTTGTTCAGCCGCACCCGTTCAGTGACGGCCTTGTTTGGGTTCCCATCAGGTCGGTCCGTACAGATAGAACCCTCTGCGACCTTCGTACCGTCGAGATACAGCCGCCATGGGTTGTTCCAGGCGACGTGCCCAAAGCCCCACGCGCCGCTCATGCACGTGCCGCTCTGCGGGAGGGGATCCTTGCTGCTGTTCCCGATGTTGATCGTGACGGAGATCGAGTTCCCCGGGGGAGACTGATCGGGGACATCGAAAGTGACTATCTCCGGTCGAGACTCAGCCATCGGTGTCTCCCTCCAGGTAGAGCGTCGCGTCGGCGCTGGCGCTGTCCGCTCGCCAGACCCAGATGTACCGACTCCGGGCTTCTTTCCCGACGACGGGGCTGTCGCTCGCTCGGTACTTGACTTCGCGATGCCGGCGGTTCGGCGCCTTCCACGCGACGACGATGTCCTCATCGAACCGCAGATCCCAGGTGTCGACGGCGAACCCGAGGTCGATCTCCGTTCCGTCGACGTTCTCCGGTTCCTCGTCGTCCTGACGGGGACCGTCGCTCGTCACGGTGTACTGGTCCGCGTAGTAGCGCGCGGTGTCGCGGCTGTTGCTGTCCGTCTCGATGTCCATGGTGTCGCCGCGCATCTCTCGCAAGAGCGCGGCCGTCAGCGCCGTCTGCGGGTCGGCGAGGAGCTGCCGAACGGTGCTGTCCGGGTACTCGGGGAAGTACTCGCGGATGAGCCGCTCGGTCGCCTCGTCGACCCCGACGCTGCCGAATTTCTGAGTTTCGCTCATAGTTTCTTGACCAGGGTGTAGGCGGTGAGCGCGTTGACCAGCACCGCGATCAGGTTGGTGAACGGCGCCATGATCGTCGAGACTCGGTCGGCCGCCTCGACGATGTTGACGCCGCTGGTGCTCGCGCTCGTGGTGGTCTCGCAGTCGGTGCAGCCGCTCCCGGTCGCGTTCGGATCGCCTTCAAAAGCCATGATGGGGGCCTCCTACAGCTCCGTCATGCTGTTCGCGACCTTGCGCCGGAGGTCTCCGGGGTCCTCGTCCTCCTTCAGACCGCGCTGCTTGACCGGCAGCGCGATCGTGAGGTTGTCGGCGCGGTCGGAGTCGAGAGCGACGCCCTCGGTGTTGTCGTAGAACACGATGTCGAGCGAGTACTTCGGCGGGAGGATCCCGCGCATCCCGCCCATCGTCGCGTCCCACGTCACCTGTCGGTCGGCGCTGGGGTCGTTCGGACTCGCGAACGCGTAGCGGACGGAGTCCTCGGACTTGAGCGACTGCGAGACGTTCCCGGCGCCGGCCGAACGCTTCTGGATCGTGCTGATCCCGTAGCGCTGGACCACGTAGAACTCGCAGTCCTTGGTTCCGGCGTCGCCGCTGGTGTCGTCGACCTCGAAACTGGTGACGAAGTCGCCGTCCTCGCTGAAGGTCCCGTTGAACTGGACGGTCGACGAGCCCGTGATCTGCGTGTCGGGCGTCCCGTCGCCGGTCGAGTCGAAGTAGCCGACGATGTACGCGTTGCCCGTGTACTCGCCCGCAGTCGGGTCATCGAGATAGTCGACCATCGGCGCCTCGGGGTCGAGGGTGACGGTCTGGTCCGCCGTGTTCTCGTCGACGGTCGCCGTCTGCTTGGAGACGAGCGCCAGCTCGATGGGCTGGCCGGGGGCGGTCATCCAGACCTGATTGCTCGGGACCTGGACGGTCGCGACGATGCCCTCCTCGCCCGCGCTGTAGGGACGGGTGGTGAACTGGTCTTCGGTGAGCACGACCTGCCGCGCCTGTTCGGAGCTTGCCATCAGAAGGTCACCCGTTGTTGAACTCCATCGGGATCGCGAACTGGCTGTCCGAGCCGTCGACCTCGTCGGGGCCGATGACGAGAAGCGCGATCTCGTCCGCGTCTTCGAAGGTGAAACTGCCCGATCCGACTTCCTCGGGATCGAAGGTGATGACGCGGTTCTGCGCGTTCTCCGACGACTGCTGATCCTTCAGCGAGAGGTCGTTGAACGGCGCGATCCGCTGTTCCTGGGTGAAGACGGTCCAGGCGCCGAGCGGGTCGTTCGGTTCGCGATAGCCGAGCGCGATACGCGTCTGTCGGGACGGGTCGGCGCTGTTCCCGGACGGGCCGCTGTTCGCCGCGGCCGTCTGGAAGTCCGCGATCGCGACGACACCGGACCGCACGGTGACGTTCGCGCCGTCGGGAACGTCCCAGCGCTGGACCGCGCTCGGCACGCCAGGGACGCTGGTCTCGTCGATGGACCACTTGAGTTCGGTCGAGAGCTTGTCGCCCGACATCAGTTGCCCCCCACGTTGAAGGACTCGGCGCCGAGGCCGAACAGGCCCATGCCGGCGCCGACGGCCATCATGCCGGCGGTCCCGTTCAGCGGGCCGATCCACGCGCTGAGCACGAGCAGGCCGCCGAGAACGGAGAACCCGATCCCGGAGACGAAGCTCGCCGAGCCAGTGTCTCCCTCAAATACCGCATCTGCGAGGGCGACGATCTGGTCTTCGAGGTCGAGGCCGAGGATGTTCGTCGCAGCCGGGAGCCCGGCCGCCGCCGTTGCACCGATGACCGCGTTCCGTTCGCTAACTTGGAGTGCCATGGTTCAGAGGAGGTAGTAGCCCGCGATGATTGCAGCCCCCAGTCCGCCGACGAACGCGATGCCGAGCGGCTGAGTGAGCCAGTCGATGATACTTCCGGAGTTGGACGGCCCATTGGGGTCGTCCGAACTCTCGTTGTTGTCGGTTGGTTCCGCCATGCAGGAGCCACTTACGGGGATTTGGTATTACGCGTTTGTTCGTTGCCAAGATGATAGCGAATCGCCTACGAGAGTCGATAAACGGCTAAAAATCTCTATTGCAGGTGAGCCGGGATCGGCACCGGCCCTCTGACTGCCGACGACGCACCAGCCACGTCCTTGTAGTACAGGAACCGGTAGCTGTTGGGGTCCATCTGAGTGACCCGGTGCTTGTCGGGGATGCTCACCTGCTTGAACTTCGCATCCTCGTGCTCCCCGTAGCTGAAGATGAAATAGTTGTCCGTCTGGGTGAACATCTGGTCGTGGATCTCCTTGGCCTTGTGCGCGGCAACGACGATTCCACAGTTAGAGTGTGTCACGTGCCACTTTATCAGGTGCTGGAGCACGTCCGGGATGTTGTTCGCGGACATCCAGTTGTGGACCTCGTCGATGAACAGATAGCACCGCTGGAGCTGACCGAAGACGCGACACCATTTGTCGAGTTCGTCGGCCGTAAAGGGCATCTCACGGATGATCTGTTGCGTCTCGCCGTCCATCCAGTACTGGAGCGCCTCCGCCGGAGAGTCCGGGTAGACAGCGCCCGGCGGGCCATGTTCGGCGTTGGGGTCCAGGCAGATGTACCGCTCCGTCTGACAGAGCAGGTGCTCGAATAAGACGCTCTTACCGCTGTTCTTCTGTCCGAGGATGACGCTGATCTCGCTCAGGTCGATGTCCATCTACTCCACCTCCGTCCAGGGGATCTTGTGCTGGCGGCCGTTCCGCTCGGCGTGGCCGGCGTCGTTCCACTCGCCACCGACGATCTCGGTCACGGTCGACGGCTTCCGGCGGACCACGTCGACCACCTCGCCGTTCTCGTCGAGTAGCACGAACGCGTACCAGGCCGTCTGGTCGGTAGCGCCCTCCGCTGTCGTCAGGGATCGGTGCTGATCCTCCCACACCCTGTATCGCCCCGTGGCGCCGTTGGCGAGCGTCTCGTGGGTGCTCTTCACCTCGTACTTCGTCCTGCGGGGGTGAACGCAGTCGTACCAGTCCGCCTCATTCGGGGCGTGGTCGAGACCGTAGCTCTCGGCGACGTAGCGCTCCGCGAAAGCGCCCTGTCTCTGGTTCGGGTGCTGGCGCATCACTCGCCCCCGAGCCGCTTCCTGGCGCGAGAAACGATGATGTCGGTCCACTTGTGCGGCGCCGTCAGTAGCGCTACGATGAACACCCAGTTCGGCGGGCCCTGGGACGTAGCCCAGCTGGCCGCGCCGGTCGCCCAGTCCATCATTCGCCCTCCGGAAGCGCTGGCGTCTCGACGCCGTCGAGTTCGTCGTACAGCCCTCGCTCTTCGAAAACCTCGTGTAGCGACCGGACGATCGTCGCTGTCGCCCGTGGCCGGGCTGTCGCGAACTGCCCGCCGAGTTTGATCGCGATCTCGTCGGCTTGGCTGGGGTCGATACCGAGCATCGGGGCGAACTGCTGTGCCATCGCCTCGATCTGCTGTGCCTTCTCGGGGTTGGCGTCCCGCCTCTCCCGAGCGAGCCGGCGGAGGTCCTCCTCGATGTCGTAGAGCGTCCCCGCGTCGACTGCTGATTCGGCCGCCGCCTCTTCGAGACGGTCGGCGCGCTCTTCTGCTGTCTCGTTCGCCTGACTCGCGAGCATCGCGAGCTGTTGCATCATGTCCATGTTAGGGCCACGTACTGCTGTCTTCGAAGTCGATTTCACCGCTCTGACCGCTCTCGCTCTGGTCGTCACTGGATACCTGTTCCTGCGACCCTCCGGGGTCAGGTTCGCCGCTCGGACCCGGATCGGCCGGTTCGTCGCTTTCGTCGCTGGTCTCTCGCCGGTACTGGATCGCTTTCGACGAGAACGTACCGGCCATCGAGAGCGCGAACATCGTGGTCTCGGACACGTCGATCCCGCGCTCGTCGCACATCGCGATGAAAAGCTCCGCGTTGGCCTGCCGTTCCTGAGCGGTCAGTTCCCACGCGTCGCTGTCCGTCGCGGCCGCGGCGGTGTTGAACGGCATCGCGATAAGGTGGCCGACCACCGACTCGTCGACGACCATGCCCGCGGCCTGCTGGGTCGAACCGGTCGGTGCTGGGTCATCACTACCCTGCTCGCCACCGGACATGGAGCCGGATAGCTGATCCTTGACTTCGCGACGGCGTTCCCGCTCCGCCTCTGTTTCGGCGTCCTCGACCACTTCCTCGCTGGATTTGCTCTCGTCGCCCTTGATCCGCGAGAGTAGACCGTCCGAGCCGTCGCCATCTTCCTGTCGTTCGGCCGTCTCGCTCGGCGTTTCACTCTTTTCGGGGCTGGGACTCGGACCCGTGTCGGTGTCGGGTTCCAAGTCGTCGGGGCTGATCCCGTCCATATCCAGTTCATCGGGCGGCTCGACGGCGGTTCCGTCGTCGTCGGGCGCATCTTCGGGGGAAAGCTTCTCGCTCCCCTCGTGGCCGACTTCGATAGCGTCTGTCTCGCCTGTACTCGCGCTTTCGGTGGTGCTGTTGCTCACTGTGTCTCTGTCGCTGTCTGGCTCTGGTTCGCTGTCGTCCTGTTCGTCTGAATCTCCCGCTCGCTCGCGCGTCTCGCTCTGTTCCGCTGGCTCTGCGAGGTCGAGTGCGTCCGTCAGAAACTCCTCTAACTCCTCCTGGGTCGTTCCGACGATGCGGCCATAGTCGTGATCGGCCGCGAGACTCTGTTTTTCGCTGTAGTCCAGCGATTCGAGTTCCTCGATGGACTCGGGCGTCGGCGGATCGACGGGTTCGCTGTTGCTGGCGGTGCTCATGCTATCGAAAGGGTCCGAGCCCTAACTTCTCCCGCACCCACTCTGAGCGGCTCACGTAGCCGTCGCTGGCGGCCTTCTCGTTGAGTCGCTCTAACTGAGACGGTGTGAGCGAGAGCCCGACTGTTTCAGTTGTCATGTGGTACAGCGAACAGTGGGACAGCGACGGGTAAAAAACCTGTCAGCGAGTGAATAAGTGAGTGAGTGACTTACTGACGCCGGGAGGGATAGGCCATCATCGCGCTGGCCCTCCGTAGGGGAACCCGAACAGACACATGAGGATAACGGCGCCCTCAAACCCGAGTACTCCAGCGAAGTAGCTAAGCGACAGACAGAGGAGCGGAACGAAAGAGAGGTCGAAGTGGAGGTTGTAACCGCTCACTGCGACCCCTCCGGTTGCTGTGTTCCCGGCTCGATTGAACGCTCTTTGCCGCCGTCCGTGGCCGCGAATAAAGTCCGCTGCTCGGCCTCTGCGAACGCTCGGACCTGGCCCGGGTCGTAGCTCATCACCAGGCGCTCGGTTTCCTTCTTGACGCCGTCCGCCCGGTCGGTCGCACCGAACTCGTCGACCGTCTCCGCGAGATCGCGAAGGCCGTCGGGTAGCTCCCGATAGGAGATCATCCAGTCCCCCTCGAGCTCGGCGACTGTCTCGACGAACTCCGCGTGAGAGAACTCGCCGAGATACTCGTGTTCGTTCCCGACGTACGGCGGGTCGAAGTACCAGAACGTATCTGGCCCGTCGTAGCGGTCAGCCAGCGCTGCGTAGTCGTCGCACTCGACAACCACATCCGCGAATCGCTCGCGCACCAGGTCCAGCCGGTCGACGTTCTGCCGGAGTGAACGGGCCTCGTTCCGTTCGTACGGCGTCGAGAAGCCGCTTCGGGACTTCGTGATCGCTCCGTACTGCGTGTGTCGCAACACGAACCAGCGGCCGGCCCGCGTCACATCGTCCAGATCGTCGGGAACCTCCCCCGCGCCGTAGAACTGCGTCGCCCACTTCTCATGTTCTGCACGGGCGTATGGGCAGGATTCGAGCCACCCGCGCAGCTCGTCCTCTCGGTGGCGGAGCACTCGGAAGAACCGAACGAGGTTCTCGTCGGCGTCGTTGAACACCTCGATATCCGACCTGGGCTTGTTCAGCAGAACGCTCCCGCCACCACCGAACGCTTCGACGTAGCGACGGTGAGCGGGCATCCTCTCCGCGATCTGCTTGGCGTAGGCGGTCTTTCCACCGTAGTACGGGAACGCGCAGAGGGGGCCGGAGTGGTCAGTACCGTGCGCAGACCCATCACTCGCCATCGCTGTCCTCCAGAATCTCGCCGCGCTCGGTGAGCGGGTGGACGCCGACCTTCCCGTACTGGACGGTGATAAGTCCGGTCTCCGCCAGCGGGTCGAGGACTTCCGACCGGATCAGTTCCTTCGGCGTGTTCGGGTGCGACTCCCGGCTGAAGATGTCTTCGGCCACCTCTACCGTCACCTTCCGGGACTCGTCGCCGGCGAGGGCGAGGTAGGCGTCCGCCAGCTCGGGGTCGCTCGGCAGGACGTACTGTGAGCGCTCGGACGCCGGGAGGAACTCGTCAAGCGCGTTCCGGACCACTTCGGCCTTGGCCTCGCCGTGAGCGTCGACGTAGTCGGAGAGACGGTCCGCCAGATCGCCCGAAAGTCGGGCCTCTGCGCGCTCCTCGCTTCGGTGTCGGTCGTTCGCTTCGGAGTCGCCGGGAAGACGGCTTCCGGACGAACTCATGCCGCTCTCCTGTCCGCAGATCGGCCGACCGTTGCGGACACAGATGAAACGGGGGTTCGGTGACCCCGCATCCGGGGGGCGGTGAACCTTGGGTTCGTTTCGAGTCGACGGTATGGTGGCGGACACCCCCCCGCACCTCTGTGAGAGGGCGGGGTGGGGGCCTCCCCCGTCATCGGTCGACACCTCCGACGCTCTCCCGAGCCCAGCGGAGTAGGTTGCCGACGGTACCGGGCGCACGGCCGCTCATGTCGGCGTACTCGCGGACGCCCATCCCTCCGAGTTCGCAGGTCAGGTAGGCGTCGAGTTCGGCGGGAGAAAGGTCGTCGTAGCGGTCCGGGTCATCGTTGAGGCGGAGCCAGGCTGGTGGCTCTGGGTAGTCGCGGCCGGTGTCGACGTGCGAGACGACGATGCGGCCGCGGGTCCACTGCCACCAGAGACTCGCGACGTGGCTACACCAGCCGTCGTTGAACCGGTGCGCTTTGCAGTCGCAGTCGGCCAGCAGCGTCCGGCCCTGGAGCGCCCACGTCACCCTGTGAGGGTAGTCTGAGCCGCTCAGTCGGACCATGCGCTCGGCGTCGTTGATGGGGCCGCCGCTGTCCGTCTCGGTCTGTGCGCGCTCCCACGGCGTCGAGCCGGTCAGTTCGTCGGGGTCCGGCATCGAGAACGTCGGTGAACCGCCGAGTCGGTTCGGGAGGTCGTCGCTCGGCTGCCAGCTGCGGCTGCCGAGACTCATGGGCGACACACTCCCACGTCGCGGGCCGGGCAGGGAGTTCCCTGGTCGGTGATGAGCGTTCCACAGTACCGACAGATGGCCGTCTCTCGGAGGGGCTTCTTCATGCGGACCACCCCGGAGAAACGGCGAGAGTGAGACGGTCGAAAAAGCGGCAGAGACGGCCGCTTTCCTTATATATCGGATGGGTTCGGGCGGATTTGAACCACCGATCTCGGCCTTGTAAAGGCCGCGTCATAACCAACTAGACCACGAACCCTCGCCCGGATTTTCCCCCTGGGTCGGAATAACGCTTTCTCTCTGGATCGAACCCGCAGGCTTACACCGGCGCCGACCCTCCCGGCGACCATGGTCGACGGTCGGATCGTCTGGGGGTTCGGGATCTGCCTGCTCCTGCTCGTGGGCGGCGTCTACGCGGTCCAGTCCGGACTGCTCTACCAGGTGAATCCGCCGGACGCCGACAGCTACGACCGGGTGACGGTCACCGCCTACGACGGCAACGGGACGGAACTCGCGACGGTCGAGGCCCGCGTCGCGGACACGCGGCCCAAGCGGATCGTCGGGCTCAGCAACACCTCCGAACTCGCGACGGGCGAGGGGATGCTGTTCGTCCACGACGCCGAGGAGGAGCACGGCTACGTGATGCGGGAGATGGCGTTCCCGCTGGACATCGTCTTCGTGGGGGCCGACGAGCGGGTCACGACAATCCACCACGCGGGCGTCCCGGAGGGCAGTCCGGAGACGACCTACAGCGGCCGCGGGAAGTGGGTGCTGGAGGTCCCGCGCGGGTGGGCCAACCGGACGGGCGTCGAGGTCGGCGACCGGATCGCGATCCCCGAGGCGGCCCACGACGCGAGCGGGTGACCGGCGGGGGCGTCCCCCCGGCGGCGGCGAGTTCCGATACGGGAAGGTCTCTCACGGCTTCGACGCGCTTTAGGAACCTCGCCCCCTGAGCGTATGCGATGAGTGTAGACCTCGACGAGGAGGAGGTCTTCGAGGACGTACGCGACCGGGTGGACTACCCGATGCGACGGCTGTTCGCCGAGTACGGACGGGAGAACCTCTTCCAGTTCGTGATCGGGTTCGTCAGCAGCGTCGCGGCGCGTATCCTCGATCTCCTCCCCCCGCTCTTGCTGGCGGTCGCTATCGACTCTATCTTCGGCGAGCAACAGTACAGCCTCTGGCTGGTCCCCCAGTCGTGGCTCCCGGAGTCGCAGATCGGACAGATCTGGCTGACCGTCGGGATCATCGCCGCCGCGTTCCTGATCGGTGCGGGCTTTCACTGGACGCGCAACTGGGGGTGGAACTCCTTCGCCCAGAACATCCAGCACGACGTTCGCACGGACACCTACGACAAGATGCAGCGGCTCAACATGGACTTCTTCGCCGACAAGCAGACCGGCGAACTGATGTCCATCCTCTCGAACGACGTGAACCGGCTTGAGCGCTTTCTCAACGACGGGATGAACTCCTTCTTCCGGCTGTCGATCATGGTGCTGGGGATCTCGGTCATCCTGTTCTCGATGAACTGGCGACTCGCGCTCATCGCGCTGGTTCCGGTGCCGGTCATCGCCTTCTTCACGAAGAAGTTCATCGACGTGATCCAGCCCAAGTACGCCGACGTTCGGTCGTCGGTCGGCCAGCTCAACTCCCGGCTGGAGAACAACCTCGGCGGCATCCAGGTCATCAAGACCGCCAACACGGAGACCTTCGAGTCCGACCGCGTCGACGATGTCTCGGAGGACTACTTCGACGCCAACTGGGACGCCATCGACACGCGGATAAAATTCTTCCCGGGGCTGCGGCTCATCTCGGGGCTCGGGTTCGTGCTGACGTTCGTCGTCGGCGCGTTCTGGGTGGTCGGCGAGCCGCTCGGGCCGCTGTCGGGCGAACTGAGTTCCGGCGCGTTCGTCGCCTTCATCCTCTACACCCAGCGGTTCATCTGGCCGATGGCCCAGTTCGGGCAGATCATCAACATGTACCAGCGCGCTCACGCCTCCAGCGAGCGCATCTTCGGGCTGATGGACACGCCGAGTCGCATCGTCGAGGACCCCGACGCGGAACCGCTCGCGGTCGAGGACGGGCGCGTCGAGTTCGACGACGTGAGCTTCGGATACGGGGACGAGCCCGAGGCCGAGACCATCGTGGAGGACATCACCTTCGACGTCGAGGGCGGCGAGACGGTCGCGCTGGTCGGGCCCACGGGCGCCGGCAAGTCGACGGTGATGAAGCTCCTCTTGCGGATGTACGACGTGGACGAGGGGGCCATCACCATCGACGGGACGGACCTGCGGGAGGCGACCATCCCGAGCCTGCGCCAGGCGCTGGGCTACGTCAGCCAGGAGACGTTCCTCTTCTACGGGACCGTCGAGGAGAACATCGAGTACGGCACCTTCGACGCCGACCGCGAGGACATCGTCGAGGCGGCGAAGATGGCCGAGGCCCACCAGTTCATTCAAAATCTCCCCGACGGCTACGACACGAAGGTCGGTGAACGGGGGGTCAAACTCTCCGGCGGGCAGCGCCAGCGGATCGCCCTCGCACGGGCGATCCTCAAGGACCCGGACATCCTCGTGCTGGACGAGGCGACCTCGGACGTGGACACGGAGACCGAGATGCTCATCCAGCGCTCGCTGGACAAGCTAACCGCCGACCGCACCACCTTCGCCATCGCCCACCGGCTCTCGACGATCAAAGACGCGGACAAGATCGTCGTGCTGGAGGACGGCGCGATCGTCGAACGCGGGTCGCACGAGGGCCTGCTGGAGGAGGACGGCCTCTACGCGAAGCTCTGGGCGGTCCAGGCCGGCGAGATCGACGAACTGCCCGAGGAGTTCGTCGAGCGGGCGGCTCGGCGGCGGTCGCAGGTCGACGCCGACGCCGAGGCCGAGGCCGGCGACGACGACTGACCGGCCGAGTCGCGCGGGTCGGGACGGTCGGCCGAGCGGTGGCGGCGGTCGGCCGGGGCGACGGGCTCGCTCGGCGGGTGCAGGCGGGAAGCTTTTTGCGTCCGGGCGTGGCACCGTCGGGTATGAAGGTCCTCCTGGGCATGGGCGGGAGTCCGGACGGATTCGACGCGCTGGAGGAGACACTGGCTCGGGCCCGCGACGCGGGTGACGAGCTGACGGTGGCGGTCCTCGACACGTCGGACGACCACGACCCCGACGACGTGGAGTCGGAGATTCGCGAGCGGATCGACGAGGCGGGTGTCGAGGCCGCCGTGACGCAGCTGTCGGGTCACCCCGGCAGCCAGCTCTCGCAGTTCGCCGAGCGCGAGGAGTTCGACCGCATCGTCATCGGGGGCGGCCAGCGCAGCCCGATGGGAAAGATCGAACTCGGCGAGGTCGCCGAGTTCGTCCTGCTGAACGCCGACACGACGGTGACTCTCGTTCGATGACCGGACGCACGTACCCCGACGAGACGGCCGGCTCGTTCCCGGAGCCACCGGTCGAGTTCACTGACGGCGAGGACCGGGATATCCGCATCGAGGAGAGCGGCGTCGACGACTTCGACCGGCTGGTCGCGATGTACGACGCGTTCGACGCCGCCGACCGCGCCCAGGGTATCCCGCCGGTCAAGGAGGAGGCCGTCCGCGAGTGGCTGGACACGCTGCTGTCGGAGGAGTCGGTCAACGTCGTCGCCGTCCACGACGGCTCGCCGGTCGGTCACGCCATCCTCGTCCCCGACCGCGAGGCCGCCTACGAACTCGCCGTGTTCGTCCTCCACGACTACCAGAGCGCCGGGATCGGTACGGAACTGCTCGAAGCGCTGCTTGGGAGCGGTCGGGCCGCGGGCGTCGAGAAGGTGTGGCTCACCGTCGAGCGCTGGAACGAGCCGGCCATCGCGCTGTACAAGAAGCTCGGCTTCGAGACGAGCAACGCCGAGAGCTTCGAGCTGGAGATGGCGATCCGGCTGTCCTGAGCCGGCTCCCCCCTTCTGCGTTCTACACCGAGAGGACGGGCTGGCTGGCGTACTCGACGACGTACTGGGCGGACTTGCCGAGCGTCTCGTCGGGTTCGGTCCCGCGTTCGCGCGGGACGACGACGAAGTCCGCGGGGAGCTCCTCGGCCACGTCGAGGATGGCGCTGCCGGGGTGCTGGCGCAGCCGCGACCGGGAGAAGCCGACGACCGTCGAGTGGGTGACCGACACGTCGTCGGCGAACTCCTCGGCGTCGTCGGCGAACGACACCTGCTCGTCGGCGACGGCCTCGGCGTCGACGTCGCCGGTCTCGATCCCCCGCTTGACGGGCTCGTCGATCACGTGCAGGACGTGGACGGCCGCGTCGTACTCGTCGGCGATCGCGAGGCCGTACCGGACCGCCTGCTCGGCCTGGTCCGTGGCGTCGACCGGCACGAGGACCTGTTCGATGTCCAGACTCATTGCCTACCGCTCGGTCGGGCGAGGGCAAAAAGTCACCGAGGTTCGCACGCCCGGGCCGCGCCGCGGTCGCCGGGGCCGGTCGCCGCGGCGGCCGACGACCCGGAAGGGGTGTCGTCGCGTCGGCGATGGCGTGGTTTATACCCCTGGCGGGGGATCACTCGACCATGTTCGACACGGTGGTCATCGCGACCGACGGCTCGGACAGCGCCTCGCGCGCCGTCGACGTGGCGCTGGACGTGGCCGAGAAGTTCGCGGCCGAGGTCCACGCGCTGTACGTGGTCGACAGGGGGGACGTAGCGGCGTCGCCGGACGAACTGCGGAAGGAGCTCGTCGACGCGCTGGAGGCGGCGGCCGACGAGGCCCTCGACGACGTGCGCGACCGCACCGACGGCTCCGTCGAGACGGCCGTCCGCAACGGCCGCCCGGGCGCCGAGATCACCCAGTACGTCGAGGAGGTCGACGCCGACGTGGTCGCGCTGGGCACCCGCGGCCGCCACGGCGACCACGGGTTCGTCCTCGGCAGCGTCGCCGAGGCCGTCGTCCGCCGGTGTGACCGCCCCGTCCTCACCGTCCGCCAGCTCGACGAGGGCGAGGTCGCGGCCGACGCCTGAGCGGTCGCGTCCCGGCGGTCGCGCTCCGTACTCGCCCCTCGCAACCGGGGGCTTGATACCCTCGCGGGCGCTCTCGGGCGTATGGACGACTGGATCATCGACGGCGACCGACTCCCGCTCGAACGGAAGTCGGTCCTGCCGGGCGAGGGATTTTTCTACCCCGATTCGCTGCAGGAGACGAAAAAGGAGAGCGAGGCGGTCGAGGCGCTGTCGGGCGCCGAGACGGTCGTGATCGCCGACACCGACGCCGACGGCCTCGGCTGCGTCGCGCTGATCCGCGAGGTCCACGGCGACGACGCCGCGCTGGTCCCCTCGGGCCCGCACGAACTCCGCCAGAGCATCGAGTGGGCCGTCGAGTACGCCCCGGACGACGCCGTCGTCTTCGTCTGCGACCTCTGTCCCGACAGTGAGGGCGACGTCGAGGGCATCGAGGCGCTCGCCGAGCGGACGACGGTCCGCTGGTTCGACCACCACCAGTGGGACGACGACCTCGCCGCCGCGGTCGAGGCAGCGGGCGTCGACCTGACCGTCGGCGACTCCGACGAGGTCTGCACGACCGACGTAGCGCTGGCCGAACTCGACTACGGGTTCCCCGAGAAGTTCGAGGCGCTCGCGCGGGTCACCCGCGACCACGACCTGTGGATCAAAGAGGAGGAGCGCAGCGACGACCTCGCGGACTACGCGATGTGGGCCGACCCCGAGGAGTACGTCCGCGTCATCCGCCGCTACGGCGTCGACTTCCCCGAGGCCGTCGAGGAGTTCCTCGAAGAGGAGCGTATCGAGAAGGACGCCCTGATAGAGAAGGCCGTCGAGCGCGGCGAACTCCGCGAGGTCGGCGAGTGGACCGTCGGCGTCACCTACGGCCGCTGCTCGCAGAACGAGGTCGCCGAGGCGATGCGCCAGCAGGGCGCCGACGCCTCCGTGATCGTCAAGCCGGCCGGTAGCGCCTCGATCCGCGGCTCCGAGGGCTTCGAGCGCGCCCACGAGGTCGCCGAGCAGGTCAACGGCGGCGGCCACCCCCGCGCCGCGGGCTGCAAACCGCACATCTACGACGACATGCTCGACTACGCCCACCACTGGACCACCCGAGGTGCGGTCGCGAAACAGGCCATCCTCGACGCCTTCCGGGCGCTGCCGCCCGAGGAGGAGGAAGGCGTCGACACCGAGCGGTAAGTTCAGCGCAGTTCTGCCGCGTTCTCACGGAGTCGCGCCGCCCGTTCCTCGCGGACCGACTCGTCGGCCCCGCCCCACCAGTAGTCGAACCACCGGAGCTCGGTGATCCACGTCACGGCGCGGTAGAAGCGCTGGCGCTCCTCGAACTCGCCGCTCCCGCGGTCGAACGAGCGTCCGCGTTCGTCCTCGTAGGCGTCGAACAGGGCGTCGCGAACGCGCTCGCCGACGGGCGAGCCGAGGGGCGCTCGCCCGGAGAACTCCCGAACGGCCCACGCGAGTTCGTAGCGCGGGTCGCCGGCCTGGGCGGCGCCCCAGTCGAGGACCGCTGTCACCGCGCCGGTCTCCGGGTCCGCGAGCAGGTTCCCCGGCCGGTAGTCGCCGTGCAGGAGCGCGGCCTCGGCGGCGAGGTCGAGCGTCGCCAGTCGCTCCTCGGCGTACTCGCGGAGGCCGGATTCGAGGTCCGAAAAGCGGGTGTCGCCGAGGCCGTCCAGCGAGAACGCTATCAGGGCCCCGAGCCGGCCGGACCAGGTGTCGTGACCGTCGCGGACGACCGGCTCCGCGGCGGGGACTTTGCCCTCGCCCGTCGTCCGGCGGTCCGGGTCCGCGACGAGCTCCCCGAACGACGCGAACGTGCGCAGGCCGTGGACGCGGGCGAGATGCCGACCGGACTCGCGGAGCAGGCGGTCGGCGGCGCGCTCCTCGCCGGAGCCATCGGGTGCCGGGTCGGTGACCGGCGGTGGGGACTCACCGGCCAGGTACTCCATCAGGAACGCGGGCGTCGGCGCCGACTCGTGGGATTCGCGGACGCCGTACAGGCTGGGCACCGGCAGGTCGGTCTCGCGGCCGACGATACCCAGCAGGTCGACCTCGACGAGGAACCGCTCGGGCGTGTGCGTCGGCGACTTCCCGGGGCGAAAGCACTTGAGGACGGCCTCGCGGGTCGCGCCGTCGCCCTCGCGCACCGCGACGCCGTAGACGATGTCGCTGCCGTCGGGCATCGGGCCGGCGTCGACGAGTCGCCAGTCGGGTCGGACGGCCGCGACGGCCGCGGCCAGTTCGTCCGCCGAGAGCGGCGCGTCGCGGCCGTAGCCCGGGGCGGTCATCGTCGGACGGCGGCGCTCACTTCTCGCCGGCGAGCCACTTCTCGGAGTAGGCGGTGCCGCAGGTACACTGGACGTAGGCGTGGATCACGTCGCCCTCGTTGTAGATCCCGTCGACCTCCTCGTTCTGTTCCTCGGCGAAGGCGAAGACGAACCGGGCGTCGTGCGGTCCCTCCTCGTCGCCGTCGGGACAGACGCCGCCTGTCGCGTCGGCGTCGATCTCGCCGTCGTTCGCCATCGCCTGTTTGGCGAAGGCCATCGGGTCCATGTCGGTCGCGCGCTGGAAGGCGCTGCGGCCGCTGTCGCCCTCGACGACGAGGACGACGCCGTCGTCGACGCGCTCGCCGTGGCCCGCCAGGGCGTCGGCCCCCGAGACGGCGTCGTCTGCGAAGTACATGAACACGTCCTCGGGCCGGTCGCCGGCCAGGAACTCCTCGCGGTCGCTCATGGCCGACGAGAGGCTTCCCCCGGTGAAAAAGGGCGCGTCTCCGCCCGGCCGGGGCCGGCCGCTCGGGGGCGGTCACTCGCTCGGGAGGACGAGCGACGACTCGCCGAGCAGGTTGATGAGCACCAGCGCGGCCGACGCGACGACGAGCAGGACGACGGCGACCGGGAACGCGGCGTCGAGACCGCGGCCGGAGAACGTCGCCCAGATCTGGACCGGGAGGGTGCGGGGGTAGTACGCCAGCATGAGCGTCGCGCCGAACTCGCCGGTGGCGCGGGCGAACGCGAGCGTGACCCCCGCGAGGATCCCCCGCCAGGCCAGCGGCAGGGTCACTCGCCGGAAGGTCCGCCACTCCGTCGCGCCGAGCGTCCGTGCGGCCTCCTCGGTGTGGGCGTCGACGCGCCCGAAGGCGCTCCGGGCGGTCAGGACGACGAACGGCGAGGCGACGAACGTCTGGGCGAGGACGACGCCGGCGAGGGTCCCGGTGACCTGGACGCCGAGCAGTCCGCCGAGACCGCCGTCCCCGACCGCGCCGAGGAGGATCATCCCGCTGACGACCGGCGGGAGGACGAGCGGGAAGGCGACGACGGCGGTGACGAGCGTCCGCCCGCGAAAGCGCGCTCGGACGAGCCAGTACGCCAGGGGCACGCCGAACAGCGTCGCCAGCGCGGTGCTGGCCGTCGCCGAGAGGAGCGTGTTCCGGGCCGCACTCACGACGAACGGTGCGTCGAGCGCGGCGAGGACCGCGGCCGGCGGTTGCGCGACCAGCAGCCACGCGACCGGGACGGCGTAGAGGACGAGCAGCAGGCCGCCGAGCAGGGGCGCGGCCGTCCCCCACGGCGAGGACTCACGGGCGGTGGCCACGCGGGACATCACCACTGTACTCGGGGAACTCGTCGGGGACGGCGAAGCCGTGGTCACGCAGGTACGCGCCGTCGACGAGCGTCTCGAACGCCTCGGCGACCGATTCGTCGTCGGTCCGCGCGAGGGCACCGTAGGCGATGGGAGCGCCCCGGACGGTCTCGCCGGTGGGGAGGTCGTAGCTCACCGCGCCGTAGGTGTCCGCCCGAGCGGGGTCGCCCAGGTCGATCTCGGTCGGGAGGTCGAGGTAGTCGTAGCCGCGGTCCTCGGCCATGCTCCGGTAGACGACGGCGGCGTCGAGGTCGCCGGTCTCGAACCGCGAGAGCAGCGAGGTCTCGGGGTAGACGCTCCGACGGTCGGTGAGCGCGTCGCGCAGCCCCGGCCGGTCGTAGTACTCGCCCGCGAGGTCGAGCGCGAACAGCGTCCGGTAGCCCAGCGGGTCCAGATCGGGGTCGGTGCGCCCCAGCGTCGCGTCGCTCGCGAGCAGCGGGGCGAACCAGCGGTCGGCCGACCCGACGCGCCGACCCACCTCGCCGTCACCGTCGTACGCGACCACGAGCGCGTTCGTCGCGAACTCGGCGTGCCAGTCGGCCGGGACCAGTCGGTCGAACAGCGCCGTGTCGGCCAGCGCGACGATATCGGGGTCGCGCTTGCCCTCGGCGACGAGTCGCGCGGCCGTCACCGACCCGTGGGCCTCTACCCGCACCGGCCGGTCGACCGCCGCGCGGAGCCCCTCGGAGAAGGCCAGCTGGAGGCTCCCGGCGGCGAGAACCGATACCGGTCGCCCGTCGCTGTCGCCGGCGGCTCCGCTGGCACCCCTTCCGTCCGCGCCGACCGCACTCCCGACGCTCCCGACACAGCCGCTCAGCGCGGTCCCGGCTCCAGCCGAACCGAGCGCTGCGAGGACCGAACGCCGGCTCCGCCCGGACCCGGCGTCGGCCGACCGTTGTGTCGGCATAGATATATCGACGTTGTGTCGGTCGAGACATAACGATTTTGGTCAGTGGGGGCGAGGGTAGCGGTATGGACGCGGGGTTCGAGGCGCACCTGCGGGTCGGCGAGGAGACCGTCGACGAGCGGGACGCGGCGCTGTTGCGCGCGGTGGCTTCCGAGGGGTCGCTCAACGCCGCTGCGTCGGCGCTGGGGCGCTCGTACTCGCGGGCGCACGCCCGCATCGGCGACCTGGAGGACGCGGCCGGGCCGCTCGTCGAGCGACGGCGCGGCGGGACGGAGGGCGGCGGCAGTCGACTGACCGACGAAGGCCGCGAACTCCTCGCGGAGTTCGACCGTCTGCAGGCCGCGCTGGCGGGGACGGCCGCCACCGAGCGGCTCGTCCTCGACGGGCGGGTCGCATCGCGCGAGGGCGACCTCGCGACCGTCGAGACCGACGCCGGGACGGTCCGCGCGCTCGGCCTGACCGACGCCGACGACGTGCGGGTGGCGTTCCGGTCGGACGCCGTGACGCTGCACGACCCCGAGCACGCGCCCGAGGGCAGCGAGACGAGCGCGCGCAACCGGTTCCGCGGCGAGGTCGTCGGCGTCGACCGCGGCGACGGGACGGCCCTCGTCCGCATCGACGTGGGCGCGGACGACCCGCTCGCGGTGCGCGTCACCGAGACGAGTCTCGACGCGCTCGGGCTGGAACCCGGCGCGGCGGTCGTCGCGTCGTTCAAAGCGACCGCGACGCGCGCGACGGCCGCGCCCGGCGCGGCCGAACCCGACGAGTGACGCCGGGGGCTCGGTTCAGAGCGACTTCTCCATCTCGACGTGGTCGATGCCGGCCTCCTCGAACACGTCGCTGGTCGTCTCGTATCCGAGCCGCCGATAGAACGCCTCGACGTGGGTCTGGGCGTGCATGACCAGTCTGTCGATCCCCCGGTCGGCGGCCGTCGCCTCCAGGCGATCCATCAGCGCCCGACCGAGCCCCTCGCCGCGTCGGTCGGCGACTACTGCCACTCGTTCGACCTTGCCGACGCCCGGTTCGACCTCGCGGAGCCGCGCCGCGCCGACCGGTTCGTCGTCGGCCGAGTCGCCGTCGAGGGCGACGAAATGGATCGCCTCGTCGTCCTTCCCGTCCATCTCGATGTCCTCGGGGACGCCCTGTTCCTCGATGAAAACCTCGCGCCGGACCGCGAGAACCGCCTCCCGGTCGGCCTCGCCCTCGGCGACGCGAACGTCGATGCTCATACTCGACCGAGCGGCCCCGACGGCCCTGAGAATTACGGTCGCGGGGCCGAATCAGGCGTCGTCCGGGCTATAGTTGGGCGCCTCGTCGGTGATGACCACGTCGTGGGGGTGGCCCTCCTGCTGGCCGGCCTGGGACACCTTCACGAACTCGGCGCGCTGCTTGAACTCGGGGACGGTCTCGGCGCCGACGTAGCCCATGCCCGAGCGCATGCCGCCGACGAGCTGGTGGAGCTCGCTGGCGAGGGTGCCCTTGTACGGCGTCGCCGCCTCGACGCCCTCCGGGACCATCTCCTCTTCCTCGTCTTCGTCCACGTCCTTCAGGTAGCGGTCGCCGCCGCCGGACTGCATCGCGCCCACGGAGCCCATGCCGCGGTACTGCTTGTACTTCTTGCCGTTCATGGTGACGACGCGGCCCGGTGCCTCGTCGGTGCCCGCGAAGTACGAGCCGAGCATGACCGCGTCCGCGCCGGCCGCGATGGCCTTGATGGCGTCGCCGGAGTAGCGGATGCCGCCGTCGGCGATGACCGGGACGTTCTCCCGGTCGGCCACGTCGGCGACCTGCGCGACGGCGGTGATCTGGGGCATGCCGGCGCCGGTGACGACGCGGGTCGTACAGATCGAGCCCGGACCGATGCCGACCTTGATCCCGTCGGCGAAGTCGACGACGGCCTCGGCGGCCTCGCGCGTGCCGACGTTGCCGACGACCACGTCGGCGTCGACCTCCTCGGTGATCTCGCGGGCGCTCTCGATGACGTTCAGGTTGTGCGCGTGCGCGCAGTCGATGAACAGCACGTCGGCGCCGGCCTCGTCGGCCGCCTGGGCGCGCTCTGCCTCGAAGGGCCCGACGGCGACGCCCGCCCGGAGCGCGCCGTCGTCGTCGCGCGCCGCCGAGTCGTACTCGCGGCGCTGGAGGATGCCCTGCATCGTGATGAGCCCGATGAGCCGGTCCCCGCCGTCGACGATCGGGACGCGCTCGATCTTGTGCTCGTACATGAGTTCGAGCGCCTCGCGCGGCGTCACGTCCTCGGGCGCGGTGATGACCTCGTCGGTCATCGCCTCGCGCACCTCGTCGGACTCGCCGACTTCGAGGTAGGGACGGATGTCCGTCCCGGAGATGATGCCCAGCACCTCGTCGTCGTCGCTGACGACCGGCGCGCCCGAAACCCCTGCGCGGGCCATCATCTCGTCGACCTCGCGGACCGTCTGGTCGGGCGAGGCCGTCACCACGTCGCGGATGATGAGCTCGTCGGCGCGCTTGACGCGCTCGATCTCGGCGACCATCTCGTCGACGTCCATGTTGCGGTGCATGACGCCCAGGCCGCCCTCGCGGGCCATCGCGATCGCCATGTCGCTCTCGGTGACGGTGTCCATCGCCGCCGAGAGGACCGGAACCTGCAGCTGGACGTTCTTCGAGACGCGCGTCGTCGTGTCGGCGTCGTCCGGTTCGACGCGGCTCTCCTTGGGCCGCAGGAGCACGTCGTCGAACGTCAGCGCCTCCGGTACGCGGAGTTTCTCCGAGAAAGGTTCGGGATCGTTCGCCATGTAAACCGTCGCCCCCGCCGGCCCAAAAACGTTGCGAGACGCCCGCTCCGTGCCAGCCGTTCCCGAGACGCCGGACCGCCCGCGTCCGGCGATCCGCGCAGTTCCGCCGGAGATTCGGTCGGGTCGCGCCGCATGTGGCCGTCTCTCACGCAATTCTTATACTCGATTGGAAAATAATGATGGATATGGACTCCGCCAGTCCCGCCATCGCTGGCATCGGTCAGAAGACCGCACGCGACGCGTCGAGCGTCGCGTTTACACCTTCTGCCGGCTTCTTCAAACGGGACTTCGCGGAGCACCCGACCGCGTCTTTCGGTGCGAACCGGTGGCAAGCGTATCCCCGCCGGCGCCCGCATCGCAGGTCGGACCACCCACTGGCCACGGGAGACGGCCACGCCTGACCGGCATGAGTAGCTCCCAACACCCGGTCGCACTCACCGTCGAGCGGCGCGTCGGTGGCGCGACGAAGCTCCTCGCGACCATCATGTGCCTCCCGCTGGTCGACGGCATCTTCCCCGCCCTGGTCCTCGCGGGCGCGCTCGGCGACCCCGTCGGCATCCTCGAAGTCGGCCTGCTCATCTTCGGCGGCAGCGCCACCGTCGCCGTCGTCCTCGCCGAGATGGACGGCTCCCGCCGCGAAGTCGCGACGGCCATCCTCGCCGTCGGCGCCGTGTTGATCCCCGTCGCCGCCGTCGAGGCCGCGCTCGCGCCGACCATCCGCGACATGCTGAACATGCCGGTGTTCTCCCGGTTCGCCGGCCTGGTCATCCTCACCGTCGCGGCGAAGACCGCCAGCGCCCGCGTCGGGGAGTACCTCCCGCGGCCCGCCATCGTCATCGCGCTCGGCCTCGTCGCGAGCTTCGATCCGAGCGGCGTCTCGCTGTCGGTGACGACCGACCCCGAACTCATCGGGCGAGCGGTCGCCGCGGCGGGGGTCGGCGTCGGCTTCGCCCTGCTCGTGGCGCTGCTGGGCCCGTGGCTCCGTGCAGTGGTGGACATCGACCGCTTCCGATTCGGCAGCGCGGTCGCGCTCGGCGTCCTTCCCCTGTCGATCTTCGGCCTCGTCCCGGGCGACGCCCCCATCGCGCTCGCGGTGCTGGGCGTGACCGCCCTGTTCGCCTTCGATCCCGACGGCGATCGGGAGTACGACGGCGTCCCCGGTGACGTGTCCGACGACGCCGCGGTCGCCGACGGCGGCGACCCCGAGGACGCCGATGCGAGCGAGGCGGACGCCGACGAAGACGAGTCGGTCCCCGGTCGCGTCTCCGACTACGTCACCACCGACGACGAACGCGCGCCCTGGCTGTGAGCTTTCGTCCGACGTGTCGGTGACGGCGACCGCACCGCCGCTCGATTCGCGGTGCTTCGGTCTCGGCGTCGGAGCGCGTTCTACCAACTGCTCTCGCCGGTGCGACCGCCCTCCCTGAGGATGAGTGGAAGGGCTTACGGGCGGGCGCGGCGATGGACGGGTATGGCAGACAATCGCGTCGTGCAGGGGCGGATGGTCACGCCCAAGCGCCTGGCCGAGCTGATCGAGGGCGAGTCGGTCATGGACGCCGAGGCCATCGAGGACGCCGACCGGGACTGTCCCGACTGCGGCGAGAACGTGCTGAAAGTCGGCTACATGCCCGGCGTCACGTCGTTCGTGACCGGCTACAAGTGCCAGGAGTGCGACTGGGCCGAGATCGACGAGGACTGACCACGGGAGACCGAAACCCCTTTAGTGGAATTGGGCTTATCCGGTGATGCAGGCGGGGTCGTGGCCAAGTCCGGCATGGCGACTGACTCCAGAGGCAACGGCGCCCGGGACGACACTCCAGCTGATATACTGAACGGGTCGGCTGATCACTGACCCTGTGATGACCCTCTGGAGTTCCGAGGCGCTACCGGAGATATCAGTCGATCGGGGGTTCAAATCCCTCCGACCCCATCAACACCCTAACACTTTCTTATCATTACCGAGAGGTAAATCCGGCAACAAAGAGCGCCTCCTCCAGCAACTAACCGCCGTCTCCGGGGGTGATCCCCGTGGTCGATAACGCGTGCTACCTCGACCTCCGGAGCGCCCGCAAAGTCGACTCCGACAGTCCCGTCGCGAACAACCGGGACAAGTGCGGCCTCTGTTTCGACGACGGAGAGATCCCTGACGATGTCGACGAGGTCGTCGTCGGCAAGTGCTCCAGGAGGGTCCACCTCCCCGAGGGTCACGAGGTGGATTACGGCGCTACGACTCCCGAGAACCCCTCCGGGCGGACCAGCGGACTCGCCGCGAAGATCGGCGCCGAAGACTTCGGGCCGGACGACCTCGAGGACCTCGCTCGCGGGGGTGACGCTTAGATGTCCTCCGACGAGTGGCCCGTCGCGATCGACGGCGACGAGTACCACCCGATCCCCGAGAGCTGGATCGAATACGGGAGCGACCAGGATCGCGGCTCGCCCCGGATATACGCGGTTTCCGTCGCCTCCGGCCCGCGGAACATGATCCTGATCCGGTATGCGAGTCCGGACGGCCGTGCCGTCAAAGTCTCAATGAACGGCGCCGAGAACCCCTCCGGCGATGGGATTGTCCCCGCCTCACTCGCGAAATACGAGAATTGGCCGCGGTCGATGGTCCCTAACCGAGACATCGAACCGACGGGTCTCCTCCGCAAGCCCGAGGGCGAGCACTTTCGCGAGCTGTGGGAGGACCGGATCCAGGAGCCCGACGGCGCCGAGCGCGACCAGCGCGTCGCGACCGACGGCGGTACAGAGAGAGGCGGCACTGAGCAGGTCGCGCTATCTCGCAATCCCGACGAGCGGCAAGTCGCGCGGCTCGATCGGGACGGCCGAAAGCCGATGTGCCCCGACTGCGGGAGCTACGTCGGCCACACTAAATCCGGCGGGAAACCGCTCCCAGAGGCAGACGCAGAAGCGTTCGGCTGGTCGTGCCCAAACTGTAAACTGACGTTTCCGTCCCACTGCCACGGTCCCAGCGCTCCCGGCTTCAACAGCAGCATGGCCGGTCTGAAAGTCGAGTTTCGCGACGGCGAGACTCGATGGGTTCCGGTTCCCACTCGCTACGTTGGAGGTGAGTCGGCGTGACGCTGAAGGGTATCTGTCGTGAGTGCGTCGAGGAGAACCCGGCTGGTCGACCTCCCGAATGTCAGTATCTGAAACGAGGTCCTGACGGGAGGAAGCTGTGTTCATCTCACGCCGAGGAAGCGTGGAACGAGTGCAATGTAGGCACGGATACTGAGCGATCCGAGGGAGGTCGAGCCGAATGAGCTCGCGTCGCGAGAGCTCGAAGCTCGAGAGCTCGAAAGCGATCGGAGACTCGGTCGAGGCGGTCGTTATCAACGCGGAGCCGCGCCTCGAGGCCGTCGGGGACTCCGTCGCTACGTGGCATGACGCCGTCACCCTCAAATGCCTCTCGCCCTCGTACGAGCGGCCGATTTACGCGATCCCGGTCGTCGACTCCGGAGTCGAGACCGAAATAAAGGGAGCCGCCGTCGTCCGGTCGAATGGGACCCGACAGTCGCCCGGCCACTGGTACATCAAGCGCGGCGCTCACGAAAAATTGAAAGACGCCGGCGGAGTCTACCTCCTCGCCGTGTACGGCCTCCGGGAGTCGACGCCGATCCTCCGATCGGTGATTATCCCGGCGACGGTCCTCGACGATGTCCTCGAAGGCCGTTGGTATGAGGTCGATATCGAGGGACGGAGCGAGAAAGAGGTCGTACAACTCACCTGGACGACGCTAATCGACCGGGAGCGCGTCCCCGCTCCCGCGGAGGTGAGTCGATGAGCGACCAGGAGGCCGAGTCCCGGATCCAGGAGCTCGAGGAGCGGGTCCGCGAGCTCGAGCGGGTCGTAAACCGAGACCTCGGATACTCACTCGGTTGGAACGATCCTCCGGAGCCGTCGTCGATCGATTGCGATTGTGGGACGACTTTCGAAATTAACCTCGAGAATGGTCTAATCTGTCCGGACTGTGGCCGCGGCTCCGACGATCGAGGTGAGAGCGCATGAGCCGCCTCTCCGAGCTGGAGTTTGCCGAGGACCTCGTCGTTCCGATCCTCGATGGGGATAAGACCGGAACCGTCCGGTACGGCCCGGTCTCCGTGTACGTCGGTGAGGAGGTTTCCGCGATCACTCCCGACGGGTCCGAGTTTGCCACGATCGAGATTACTCGGTCCGCGAAACTAAACGCGATCGAGGCTCTCGCGGTCCTCGACGTATTCGGCGCGGAGTATCCCGCCGACACCGTCGACGAGTTGCTCGAGGGAGTGAATCGCCATTACGAGGCGTCGATCCGGCCGGAGACAACCGTCCGAGTCCTCGTTTTCGAGGTGGTTCGATGACCGAGCCCGAGAGCGTCGCCGAGTACTGTCCTAACTGCCTATCGAAGCTCGTCGAGGGGAAGGCCGCGCTCGCTCTCTGTTTCGCCTGCGGCGCCGACTGGCCCGTTGGAGAGCCCGAGAGATACGACGCCGTCGACACGACCGGAGGTGAGTCGGCTTGAGCTCCTCCGACGGAGACGGTTTCGAGTGTTTCGAGTGTGAGGAACCCGTCCCCGAGGCCGCCGAGTACTGTCCGTATTGCGCCTCCTCGCTCACTCACGTCGAGGAGCTCGAGCCCGGCGCCGGTCGGGACGACCGCGACGACCAGGAGGACGAGGCGCTCGAGGCCGCCGCGGAGGAGCTGGAGGAGGTCGGCGAGATAGCCGAGAAGGTCTCCGAGTATCATCAAGTCCACTGGTCGGACGAGTCCGACGAGTGGGCGACGCCGCCGTCGCTCCTCCGGCCGCTCGACGACGCCGTCAGAGGGTTCGACCTCGACCCGTGCTCCGGCGCCGAGGCCCGCTCGATCGCTCCGGAGACGTACACGGAGGAGGACGACGGTCTCGCCCGCCGCTGGTTCGGAACCGTATGGTGTAACCCGCCGTACTCCGACGCCGCCGACTGGATCGAGAAAGCCCGGAACGAGAGCCGTCGCGACGAGGTCGAGGTCGTCCTCGTCCTCCTCCCGGCGCGTACGTCGACTCAGTGGTTTCAAAAGTTCGCCGCGACCGCGACGGCCCTCTGTTTCATCGAGGGTCGTCTCCGGTTCGGCGACGCCGAGGACGACGCCCCGTTTCCGAGCGTCCTCCTCGCGTTCGGCGATGTCTCCGGCGAGCTGTACGACTTTCTCCAGAAACGCGGTGCCGTCTTTATCGACGGCGAGCGGTACTCCCCGACCCGCCAAGTCACCCTTGGCGCCGTCGCGACCGACGGGGGTGAGTCCGGTGAGTAGACCGACGCCCGGAACGGAAGGGTACTGGACTCAAATCGACCAGTGGACGCCGCAGGCCGGAGACCTCGCGCGGCTCGTCGCTCACGAGTCCGCGCCCGCCGTGTACGTCCTCGAGGCCGACCACTCCGAGGGCATCGTGGACGCGCTCCTCCTCGCGGACCTGGAGCGCGAGCGCGTCGACATGCTCCTCGAGGCCGAGGCTCGTGAGCGAAAGTCCCTCGTCGCGCCGATCCGGAAAAGCCACGAGACGGAGGACACCGTCGAGCTCACGATCCCGACGGACCACCTCGAGCCGATCGGCGAACTCGTCGCGGAGCCGGGAGGTGAGAGCGCGTGATCGCCACCTACGGCCTCGATCCCGTCGTCTCCGTTAGAGGCGGTGAAAATACGCCATACCACCGGAGCCGCTCCAGTCAGGCCGAGTTACTAAAACGGCTCGCCGGTGACGCCGTCGAGAAAGCGATCGCAGAGGAGGGACTCCGACCGGAGAGAGTCGTCCTCAAAACCCGGTATCGCCGCGGGGGGAGAGAGCCACATACGGCGTACGGCCTTGCCGAGGTGTACGACCGTCGCGAGCTCGAGGAGACCGCCTCGGCGCCGGGAGGTGTCGACGGGTGACGATCTCCGAGTCCGACCCGCGCCTCGATCGAGAGCTGTACCAGCTCGCCGAGGTCGACGACCGCGACGACTCCGTCCGTTGCCCTCTCTGCGGCCGTCGTCTCGACCGTGAGGCGTTCCGTACGCCGAAGGTCCCGCCGGAGGTCCTCTCGGACGGGTCGCTCGACCTCGTCGCGAGAGCGTACGTCTGCGCTCGCCACCGCGTCGATGTCGTCGCTTTCGAGCCCGCCTCGATCGCGCCGGACACGTTCGTCGGCGTCGACGCCGTCGTCGATGACCAGGAGGCTCGGATAGCCGTCCCGGAACCCCTCGCCGAACGGGAGGGTCTCGCATGAGCCCGATCGATCACAGCTCGGGCGGTCCAGAGCAAATCGAGCCGGGGAAGGCGGTGATGAACTACCCCGGCGCGAAAGCCCGTCTCGCCCCGTGGATCATCGACCACCTACCCGAGCACAACACCTACGTTGAGGTGTTCGGCGGGTCCGCGGCGGTCCTCGTCCACAAGCCAGAGTCCATCAACGAGGTCTACAACGACATCGACGACGACCTGGTGGAGTTCTTCGAGGTACTCCGCGACCGTCGCGACGAGCTGCTCGACTGGCTCCGTCACACGCCGTACTCGCGGACGGTCTACAACAAGATCGCCGACGCCTACCACGCGGGAGAGCGGGCCGCCGACCCGGTCGTCCGGGCCGGTCGCCTCTGGTATCTCGTCCAGGCGGGGTTCAACGGGGACCTTACGAAACGCAACACGTTCTCGACCTCGACGTCGGCGAGGGGCTACCCGTGCGACTCGCAGGCTCGCAACTATCACCGGTCCCGCGAGCGTCTCGAAGCCTTCGCCGAGCGGTTCCAGTCGGTCATCATCGAGTGTCTCGACTGGCGCGAGGTCATCGACCGGTACGACTCCGCGACGACGCTGTTCTACATCGACCCGCCGTACCCGGTCAGCGGTGAAGGCTACTACCCGAACCACGATCTCGACCACGCGGCCCTCGTCGAGCGACTGGCCGAGCTCGAGGGTGAGGCTGTCATTTCCTACGGCGAACTTCCGGAGTATCCGGACTCGTGGGCTCTCCGCGAAAAGACAGTCACATCCACGCTCTCGCGGGCAAACGGCGAGGAGAAAGACTGTCCCGAGCGGCTGCTGCTGACCTTCGACCCCGACACTACCACTTTATTCCAGTCGGCTCAGCAGCGAACGCTCTCCAACGTAGGCACAGATACCGAGCGGTCCGAGGGAGGTGGGGACGCTTGAGTACCGACGTGTCCGCAGGCGACGCCGCCGGTCCGGACCTCGCGCCCGACCTCGGGGAGGATGTCTCCCTCGAGGATTACGCGATCGACCCGTCGGACCTCGTCGACCAGACGAAACTCTCCCTCGACGCACGAGACGAGCTCCGCGACGACCAAGAGGACGACCGGCCCGTCGCGAGCTGGCGAGCGCTCGACTATCAGGATCCCGTCTCTCACGGCCACGGGACCATGGCCGTCCTCGAGGACCTCGAAACGGACGGAGAGACCGCGTACAAGCGTCTGTGGTCCGGGTGGAGGGCTCACGTCGGAGACCCGGATAAAGAGCCGTACGTCCTCCTCGAGGACGCAAACCACGCGTTTGAGTGGCTCCCCGAGGACGAGCCGTGC
Source organism: Halosimplex pelagicum (assembly GCF_013415905.1). GTDB lineage: Archaea > Halobacteriota > Halobacteria > Halobacteriales > Haloarculaceae > Halosimplex > Halosimplex pelagicum. The sequence continues at coordinate 3,549,395 of NZ_CP058909.1, forward strand.
CACCTCGTTATCAAGTCCTCTCCCTGGAAAGTCGCCGAGGATGTCGTCCCCGGAGAGGAGGAGTATATCGGCCGCCGGTACGAGTACAATCTCCAGCTCATGCCCTACGACCCGGAGGCCGACGGAGACGGTCTCCTCGAGGACGACCGCCTCCCCGTCTCATTCCAGGCGTGGGTACAACCGCAGAACGAGGACCTCGTACACAAAGACGGCGGGAAACTCGTTTGCCAACACGGAGAGGGAACCAAGTTCAAGCTTCAGACGACGTACGCGACGCCGGCGGAGTCGTTCCGCCGGCTCGTCGATGTCGCGAACGCCGCGTTTGGGGGCCTGGATCGCGAGCGCCCGGACTGGTCGACCCTCAACCGCGAGAGCCTCAAGATATGGAAAGCGGAGCTGTACCACCGCGTCAATCAAGAGCTCATGGAGGCCGTCACCCAACGCCTCCGCGGACTGAAAACGATCGTCGAATACGGCGGAGACGGCGATGTCGGCGGCTCCTCGGATTACTACCAGGGAGCTCACGTCGAGGAGGTCGTTACCTCCGACATGTGGGATCGAGCCGGCTTTATCGGCTCGTACGCCCGTCGCGACGGCTACAATCTCGGTCTCAAAGTCTACCGGATCGCCGGGAATCCGTCCGACGAGCGCTTGAAACATCCGAAAGTCGAGGCGTTCCTCGAGGGAGCCGGCGGAAACTCGCTCCCCCACATCGACGAATGGGAGTCCGTCCGAGCGACGCTCCGGCAAATGACGAGCGGCCTCGCGGTCCGGTCGGGAGTCTCCCTCGGAGACCTCCGCGAGGACGACTTTTACACGGTCGACCCAGACGATCGCGTCGACACCCTCGTCCCGACGGGTTGGCGGAAGGCCCACCGACTCGCGAACCAGGAGCGCGAGCGCCGGATCCTTCAAACGACGTACGAGTCGCTCTCGAACGCGAAATGGGATATTATGTACTCCGTCGCCATGCTCGACGGGGCGACGTACGACCAGCTCGAGACCTTCACCGGGTATTCGCGCGATTATATCCGGGAGCGGGTCCGCGAGCTGAAAGAGCTCGATATCCTCATGCGCCTCACCTATCCGCGGGTGATCGTGTTCCAAAACTCCGAGTTGCGGCTTAACGCCGTCGAGAAACTCCAGGAGGTCGAGCCCGGCCGCGACATGACCGACGTGAAAGAGAGCGCCGAGGAGCGCCGCGAGGAGCGGCGCCGCCTCCAGGAGGAGCGCGAGCGCGACGACCAGGAGGACGCCGTCGACGACGCCGACCAGGAGGGGAGCTCCGACAGCCCCTCGAGATCGTCGACGGCGACTTGGGACCGCGTCGACGAGCTCGACTTTAGCGCATCCGCGATCGGGCGATACCTTGGAAAAGGCGACATAGCGGCCGAGGACGCGAAGATTAGGACCGACCGATACGACTGGATCGGGTAGCTCGATCCCGGGTCCGGTCCGCCCTTTATTAGTGGCTACACTCGCGTTTCACTCTCGTTTTCGCCGTTCGTACCTCCCTCGTTAGGTAACTACCCTGTAAGTATCTGGTTGCGTATCTATTTTCCACTTTCACCGCCGTGTTAGTCGCGGATCCCGCCTCGATCGGCGCCGCGACCGCGGCTCTCCGGCTTGCCCGGATCGCCGAAAAATCTGGTCCTCGGACCGCCTCGACGCCGTGGTCGGGTCGGTAGTTGTGTCGCCCGGTCCCCAGGTGGGCTTAGGGTAGTTGCCCCTAAGGGGCATACCAATTGCGCGGCGCGCAGAACGCGCGCCGCGCTACCGCCTCGGGGACCGGCCGGCCGACACTCGTCGATACCCGACGCTATGCGCGAGAGGAGGCTTGTACTGGTAGTATGGCAAACGGGGAAAACCCGCCCCGCTTGCCCTTAGGGTAGGTGAGAACGAGTCGCCGCAGTACTGTCTACCCCGACAGTAGATGTAACCCGGAGATACTGAAAGCCGGGATAAATCCGAATAGGCCGCCGAGTGCGGCCCCATTTATGAATACAATTCGAGGCCCCGCGACATCCTGTAAGTTCATTTGTAACCCATACTCGAGGATTAGAGCGGAGACTCCGGATCCGAAGATGATCGCGAGATAGGCCACAACGAACGTTGAGACCGCTCTAATAATCACTCCGGCCACCTCCGAGATAGAGATATCCGTCTCGCTCGCGGAGACGGTGTCCCGGCGAGTGGATCCACTCACGGAGCTTTTTCTCCGCGAGCTCCGGCGGGTACTCGCCTTCGAGGTCGCGTTCGAGCTGCGACCGGGAGACCGCCCCGTCGCTCTCGATCGTCCCCTCCGTCTCCTCTCGGATCCGCTGGATCGTCTTTTTCCGCGACGCCTCGACACCGACGATCCCGTACGAGAGGAGGTCCTCCGCGTACCGTTGCGGGACCGTCGGGTCGGTCTCCTCCTCGTCGACGAGGCCGTCCGCCACCTCGAGGACCGCGTCGACGAGCTCCTCTCGGGAGTCGTGCGCGACCGCTTTCGAGTTGACCTCCGCGTAGTACCGCGAGGTCCCGTCCGCGTCCTCGAGCTCGTACGCCCGGACGACCAAGAACACGGCCGACGTGTCCGGTTTCAACCAGTCGCCGAACAGTGAGGCCGTCGCACGGACCCGGAGCGCCGCCACGATCCCGACCCGGCCGACGACCCCCGCGACGATCGCGAGCGCCACCGCCGCCGGGAAAGAGAGGTTGAACCCGAACGCGAGGAGGTACACGAGGACGACCAGGAGGACCGGGACGCCCCGGACCAGGAGGACCGTCCGGACCGCGCCTCGCGAGAGCGACTCGACGAGCGCCTCTCGGACCGCCGGCGCCGCGTCCCGCGCCATGTAGACCACGAGAGCGACGCTCCCGAGCGCCACCAGTCCGACGAGTCCCTGTACGCCTCTGTCGGCCGCGAGAAACGCCGCGACCACTCGCGCGACCGAACCGTCGGCGAGACCGACGACCACGTACAGCGCCGCCAGCGCGAGCGCTACCGGCCCGAGGAGCGCGAGCGTGTGCCGGAGACTCCAGTCGAGGAGGAGCGGGCCTCGCGGCTCGTCCCGGTGGAGCGTCGTCCAAAGCGCTTCTGTCCGCGCTCGACGGAACGCGAGGACGACGCCGACCACGAGCGTCCCCATCGCGAGGAGGAGTCCGACCAGCTCGCCGACGCCGCGGAACCCGACCAGCTCGCCGACCCACGTCGAGACGGCGCCCGCGATCCACGTCGGGACGAGGATCCCCGCGAGCGTTTTCGTCGTCGACGACCGCGACACCAGGAGCGTCCGTCGCGGCTCCTCGAGGACCTCCCGCTCGAGATACCACACACCGAGCCCGGCGCCGACGAGGACGCCCGCGACGACGTACCAGTGAGCGAAGATCCATTGTCCGAGTCGGAACGCGACCGTAAACAGGAGCGCCCACACGAGATCCGAGAACGGAAAGAGTCCGAGGACCTCGAGGAGCGTCGACCCGCCTGTTCCGCCGTACTCCTGGAGCTCCGCGACGACATCCGCCGCCGTCGGATAGTCCGGATCCTTGGTGAGCCACTGGACGATCGTCGAGGTCGACACCGCGACCGCTCCGAACACTACGACCAGGAGCGCCCGCTCGAGTGCCTGGAGTGCGACGCCGGGTACATCTGTCGTCGCGTCGCGCCACGTCTCCCGGACCGTCGACCGGACCGTCCCGAGGGCCGCCCGGACCGTCGTATACTCCCGCGTCGCTACGTCCGCGCCGGTCGCCGCGTCGACCAACTCCCGGAGCTCGCGACGGACCCGCGAGCGCTCCTCCTCGATCGCGTCCGCCCCGAACCGGAGGACCTCCGGGTCGCGCCGGGTTTTCGACTCGCGGAGCGCCCGCTTGTGCGCCGGTTGGTCGCCCTCGAGGTTGTGATACTGGAGCCTCCAGGTGAGGACCGTGAGACCCCCGAGAAATGCGAGAACGACAAGGACGGCAAGCGCGAGTTGCGCCGTCGAGTAGCCGTCCGCCGAGAGGTCGATCGCGAGCGGGACCGCGCCCTCAAGCATACTTCCCCTCCGACACCTCGGAGACGTACTCGGATATCTCCTCGTCGTGGTCGTAGTTCCGGAGGAGATACTCGATATGCTCCGACTGGTAGGCCGCGAGCGGCATTTCGTGTTGCTCGTCCAGGAGTCGAGAGGTCCTCAAAAAGAGGTTGAACACGTACCGGATCGGCCGAACGCGCCCCTCCTCGTCGGTAAACTCGTGCTCGTGAACCGAGACGAGAAACTCGAGGAGGTACTCCGCGAATACCTCGCGGTTGTCCCCGAATTGCCGCATTTCGACATCGTACTCCTCGACCAGCTCCTCGAGCGTCGCTCCCTCGAGCGTCGTCGAAAACTCCGACTGGTCGAGCTCCTGGTCCGGGAGGTCGAACGACCGAAGCTCCGGGTCGTCCCACGAGAGCGCCTCGACGAGGTCCTCCGACGGGTCCTCGAGCGCGACCGTTTCGGTGTCGTCCTCCTGGTCGTCGAGCTCGTCCGCCGACCGGAGCTCCGCGTCGACGATCCGCGTCTCCGCCTCGGCGCCGCCGTCCGTCGCGACATCCTCCCGCTCGACCACCGCGACGTACTCGCCAGACATCGCCTCGAGGCGGTCTCTGATTAGGTTCGATGGGAGTAGGCTCTCCTGTATCTGAAGATACCCATCGAGGACGGTCTCACCGAACGCCTCCCGGAACGCGCGAGCGATGTTGTCCGGGAAGATATCATTCCAGTCCATGCCCTCCAGCGCCGAGAGTCGATCCCGCTCGTCGGCCTTGAGGAGCTGGTCCTCGAGGTCCGCCCGTTCCGCGTCGAGAGACTCCCGTTTGTGCCGAAATCCGATATCCGACCGACGGGTGACGTAGTGGTACCCGCCGAACAAGAGGAGGACGAACAGCCCGCCGAGGGTGATAAAGAGCGAGAGGAGGATTTGCGTAAAGTTCCCCGTGAGCGCCGTCCCCGGATTATACCGGAGTTTGAGGAGGTTAATCGCGAGCTGACTCTCCTCCTCCATATTCGCGTCTGGACCCGCTACCTCCTCGGATTTAACCGAGTCCTCCCACTCCGACCAGTTGGCCGCCGCCTCGCGTTGGGCCTCGAGCTGGCCCGCCGGGATATGCCGGCGGTCGCCGGCGTCGACCCGGACGGTCGCCGTGTACTGGATCCGGACCGTCTCCGTCGACGCCGTCGCGTTCCCCGTCGTCCCGTTCGCCGTCGTGTTGGTCGTCGGAGTCGCCGTCGAGCGCGTCGTCTCGACCGTCCAGTACAGATTATAACTCCCGTCCGTCGTCGTCGAGAACCGATATACGCCGAGGTCTTTGTCGAGCGAGAGGTCCCCCGCCGACTCCTCGACGCCGCTCGAAACGACATCCGACGGCGCGAAGTTTTTCGGCCCGAGGAGGAGCTCCTCGCCCTCCGCCTCGTACACGGTCGTCCCGTTCGCCGACGACCTCGAAACGTCGCCGTCGATGTAATGAGGTTGTTCAATCGCCAAGTCCGCCGGTCGCGTCTCCAGCGCCGCCGTCGCGCCGGTCGTCGCAACGACCGACGCCACCAGGAGCGACACCAGGAGGATCGTGAGTCGTCTCATTCCTGAGTACCTCCGTTGTTAGTAGTGATCGCGAGGACCGCCGCGAACAGGAGCGCGAGCGGCCACAAGTAGCCAATTGCCCATGCGACCCATGTCGAGAGTGAGTCGACCGAGAGTGTCCCCGCCTCGAGGACGAGTCCCCGGACGAGCGCCCCGACGACCACGACCGCGAACGAGTAGCCGACCAGGAGGTACGCCCGGACCACGGCGCCGGCGACGCGCCGGACCGTCACCGCGGCGCGAGCGTCCTCGAGGCGATCGAGCGAGGGGAGGTCCGTCGAGAGGACGAGCTGGCCGCCGTCGACGGCGACGCCCGCCCGCCTCGATCGAGACCACCGACTCGAGAGCCGGCGCCGCGCCGACGAGCTCCAGGAGGAGACCGTCGACGTTGCGACATCGTCGAAATAACCGAAATACGCCATGTCACCGACCCAAGCGATCCCGACGACGTACCACACCCACCAGGGGAACGCGAGGACCTCCGCGACGGCGAGCGGCGCCGCGAGCGGGCCGAGAGCGAGCGCGAGCGCCAAGTCCGGGAGTCCCGTCGGGTCGCCCCACACCAGCCACAGTACCGGCGCCACGAGGAGCCGACGGACCGACGAGAACACTCGCCACAAAACGAGGTGGGCGAGCCGTCTCGTGCGGCTCTCCGTCACTGTCCGCCACCCTGGTTACTCCAGTCGATCGAGTGTCCACACGAGGGACACTCCGCGTCGAACGCCGGGACCGTTGCGTGACACGTCGGACAGTCCTTCGAGAACGCCCGCGAGAGGATACTATCGGCCATTCTTTGCCTCCTCACCGTTTTCACTCGGGCCACCGACCGCGACTTGCCGGCGCCGGCGCCGCTCCTCCCGGCGCGTTCGCCGATCGTCTCGGGACTCCTCAAGGTCCGACACCCGGCCGATGAATTGGTCGATCGCCTCGTCCGTGTCGCGCCGCGCCCGCTCGCGGACCTCCTCGAGCTGGTCCTCGAGGTCGTCGATATCCGACTCCAGGCGCGGGACCTCTTTCTCGACGTAGTACTCGAGTTGTTGGGCGAGCTCGTCGTAGCGCTCTCCGTCCGCGAGGTCCGGCGGCGCCGTATAGAGGTCCGTCTCTTTGCCGTACTTGTCGACTTTCAGGCCCGCCGAGAGCGACGCCGCGACCGAGCCGGTATCCGTCGAGTGGGTACCAGTGATCGCGTCGTCGAGTCGGATCGCGACCGGGTCGTCGTCCTCGCGGCCGGCTTTCGACGCCGCTCGAGCGAGGTCGCCCCCGAGGTCCCCGAGCGTGAGGTGTTTCGTCCGCTTGAGGAGACCCGACCACCCGCGGTATGGCTTGAAGACCAGTACACCCGCGTTGGTCCGGTCGAGCTGTCCGTAGTACCGCTTTATCCCCTCGCCGGTGAACAAGACGAGCCGGTCGGTCCGCTCGATCCGACCGAATAGCCACCGGACGCCGAGGACGAATCCGACACCGAGGACGGCGCCGAATTTGAGCGTCGTCTGTACGAGTGGGTCCGTGAGCGCCCCGATGAGAAACCGCCCCGCGTACACCGCGAGGATCCCGAGGACGACCGCCGCGATGAACCCGAGCGCGACCACGCTTTTCCAATTCCGACGGAGCCGGTCGCCGACCGTCGGTGTTTGCTGGTCTCTCCAGGAGTCCGGCTCGACGAGGTCGTCGGGATCGTCAATCTCGCCGGACGGGTGTCGTTTCTGTGGGCCGGTGCTACCTACCGAGTTGCGAAGCGTTTCGAGTGCCATAATTCGGATCTGGTCGTGTGCGTCGTTTCGATGGGCGTGAGAGAATCGCCATACGGCGCGCCGTTTGGACGTTTGGACGTTTACAGAGACAGGGGTACGTCCCCACGTTTTCAATAGATACGCGCGTAGCTGGATCCCGATTTGCCGGTCGTCTCTCTCGACCGGAATTAATCGGAGCGACCGGGTGGGTTACTGGTCCTCGAGGTCCTCATTCCGGTACTTGTGACCCCGATCGTTGAGGAGAACCCCGGAGTAGTACCGGGATCCCGACTTGACCGCCTCGACACCCTCCAGTTTCGTGAATTGCTTGCCGAACGAGCGAGCCTTGCGGGTGTCGAACCCATGCGCGTCCGCGAAGCGATTGTACGCCTCCCGGACGATCGTCGTCTTGGTCCGCTCCGAGGACTGAAACGTGATACACTCGTGAACGAACGAGTCCAGGCCCGGCGGGATCTCCGCCGAGGAGTCGCCCTCCTCGACCTCGATCATGTCGTCGACCTCAAACCGGAGGTCGCCGGGGACGCCCGTCGACCACTCCGGCGTCTCGAGCTCCTCGTCGAGATAGTCCGCCCGCGCCTCGAGGCCGTCGTTGTGCTCGTCGACATCGAAATGGTGGTACGATGGAGGAGCAAACTCGATCGGCGAGAGAAACGAGACATCGTCCTCGACGTTCGGTTGCGAGAGCCCGACGACCATGCCCATGCCGCGCTCGCTTTTCATCGCCTTCTTAGCGCTATTCGCGCCGCTCTCGTTGGCGTACTGGAATATCTTTTCGAGGGACTCCTCCGGCATGTCGAACGCGGCGAACCGCGAGAATCGCTTGCGTACGCCCTTCTTGATGTCCATTACGTCTTGAGTGTCGCAAGTAAACTCTAACCGCTGGTGTCGGTTCTTGCGGAGTTCATACGAGAGATTCGAGACGATCGCTTGCTGGAGTGCCTCCGCCCGGTGGTCGTCCTCCGTCTCCTCACGGTGAGGGGCGACCTCGTGCAACTCCCGGATGACCGCGACCGCTGGCGGGAGTGAGAAGTACCGTCGACGGGCGAAGTACACCGAGTAGATGAGATACGCGAGAACCATGAGCTGGTCCGTCTTTTCGTTGACGTGAGCCACCGAGAACGCCGTTATCGTCTCGGGACTGTGGAATATCTCCGACCAGTCGATCGCGTACTCGCACTCTTTCGTGCGGATGAACCCCTTGTTTTGGAGGTTATGGAGGAGCCGAACACACCGCTTCCGGAACGACTCTTGTAGGTCGTCTTGGTCGGCAATCTCCGCCGCGAGGTCCTTGAGACTCCAGTCGTCCTTTTCGCGGTCGACCGTGTCGTACGCCGTCCGCAGGCTCGCCTCCTGCTGGCGTGAAACGAGCGCCGAGAGGAACGAGACAAGCGTCGTCTGGTCGAGGTCGCTCGCGGGGATCGTGAATGGCCGGACGACCGATTCACCCTCCTCGTCGAACGGGATCCGCTGGTTCCGGACCTCCGGAGTGAGCGGGACCAGGACCTCGAGATTCGGATCGGCGTACTCCTCGGACTCGGTAAAGTCGACCGGGAGCTCGAGATCCTCGCGGACCTCCCGGAGGACCTCCTGACTCTGAGGAATGTCGTTCACCGCGTTTTCAAACTCGTCCGTGTCGACGAGGTCGATAATCTTGTACCCGGAATTATATCGATCCTCGATATCCGCCCCGAGCGCCGTCGACTTGCCCGCGCCCGTCGACCCGCAAAAGAGCGTCTTGGGCATACCCCGGTTACGGCTCACGAGCTGTACCGAGTCGCCATGATCCCAATCGTACGAGCTCCAGAGCTGGCCGAGCTCGAGCTCGTAGCCCGTCGCGCGGGAGACGTTCGACACGTCCGAGATGATCCCCTCGTGCTCCGCGATCGCCGCGACCGACTCGAAAGCCGATTCGATCACTCCACGGGCGGACTTTTGCTCCGCGACCGCGGCGCCGCCGTCGGTGAGCGCCGTGTCCGTGAGCTCCTCGATCGACGGCGACTCTCGTCGGGACGGAGTGAGCGCGTCCCGACGGTACTCCTCAGGCGAGTCAAGAAAGCGCGTCAGCTCGACCCAGTCCCATTTCTCCGAGTCCCCGACCTCTCGGTCGTAGTAGTGCAAGTGCTCCCCGTGCGGGCCGAGGAGCGCCGGGACGAGGACATCGACGAGGAGCTCCGCCACGAGGTCGTAATCTCGCCGGGAGTCGGCGAGCGCCCGGCTTGCCCGGTCGATCGTCTCCGAGACTCGCGTCCGCTGGTTCCATTCGTCCTCGCGGGACGCTTGGCGCCGTTGCCACTCAAGATGGGTTAGGTTGTTCTCGCTCATTCCAGTTTGACCGTTTGAGAGCCGCTTTCGCGTCCGAGAGCGCCTTTCGGACTCTCGCCTTCTTTTCGATCCAGTCCTCTTTCGCCTCGAGGAGGACGATCGCCTCGGAGTGTCGCTCCTGGTAGGCGTGGATCCCCTCCTCGATCGAGTCGGCCTTGCGGACTCGAGCCGGGATCCGGCCGCGTTTCACCGGACACCGGATCCGACACCCGCAGAGGGGCTTTTCTCGCTCACCGTCTTGGAACGACTCGCGCTCCTCCTGGATGTACCGAAGGACGTGCTGCCGATACGCCGAGTCCCCGCGGAGTTGCTCGTACTCTTGGCGGACCTCGTCCAGGTGCTCGCGCGCCTCCTCCTCGGCCTCCGGTGTCGTCCGGTCCGAGGTCCGGAGCCGCTCGACATCGTCCGCGAGTTTGCTTATATCGGGATCCACTTTCGAACCTCCGCGAACGGGTTTTCGTACAGTACATAGAGCGTCGAGTACACCATGATCGCGAAGCCGGTGAGGACCAGAAAGTCGACGCCCGTCCCGAGGAACACGAGACCGAGAGCGAATCCCCCAATCGACCCGAGGATACTCCGGAAAGTCATGATCCGCCGGAACCACGTTTTCGTCGCCGAGGGGTAGGTCCGCGACATGAGGAGCGCGACTCCGCCCGCCAGCGCGACGAGTATGAGTACCTCGATCATGTTACCCTCCGAGGATCCAGCGGTTTACCCGGACACCGCCGGCATACAGGAGGTACGCGACGAGCGCGACGCCGATCCCGAGGACCGCAATCCCGCCGAATGTGCTCGCGTAGTATGCGAGGACCGCGAACAACGCCACCGCGATCACTATCAATACGCCTTTTCCCGTCTTTGGTCGTTCCATGTCTTCTATCTCCTATTTTTACCGTCTGAGTGATTCTCTGAAAGCGATTCACGGAGCGTAATCCGCGAAGTTGAGAAGGTCGCCGAGGCCGTCGAGCGCGTTCGCCGCCGCCCGGCGAGCGTCCGCGATGCTCGACTTGAGCCCCGCGAGCGGGTCGTTCCCGTGCTTGTACCGGACCTCCGGCGTCTCCGTCGACCGCGAGAGGAGGTGTACCGTCTCGTTGCTCCCTTCGCGAGTGAACCGACACACCGGCGCCGAGGCCCCGCCACAGTCCGGGACCGCGATCCAGCTCGAGGAGTTGACCGACGGGTCCGCGTCGTACTGGAGCGTGAGCTCCTGGTCGGTCGTCTCCAGCGCCACCGTCGTATTCGCCGAGAGCGCCGTCGAGTCGACGTAACTCCATTGCCCCGACGACTGGATCGACGGGAGCTCGACGCCCGTCCGATTCGAGACGAGGTCCTTCACCTCGCCGCGGCCGTCGAAGACGAGCCCCGCTTGTTTTGAGAGCTCGAAGACGGCCGTCTCCGGTCCCGAGAACGAGACCCGGACCGCCGTGTAGTTTCGCCCGTCGACGGTCTCCAGGCTCGCCGTGTTGTCGCTCTCGACCGCCTCGAGGCCGTCCTTCGGCCGCGGCCGAAAGTACTCGTCCGGGAGGTAGATACGGACCGTCCGCGAGAGCTCCTCTCGGTACTCGAGTCGGACGTATGTGGTGTCAAAGTCCGTATACCCCGCTCCCTCGAGGCCGACCGCCTCGTGCGACTCCGCGACCGTCACCGACATGTCTACCCGGACGAGCGAGGTCGAGGCCGTCCCCGTCGACTCGTACTCCGCGACCGCCGCGTCCCGCGCGAGCTGGTGGTCGTCGTCGATCGCGAGGACGCCGCTCGCCGAGACCGTCCCGACGAGGACCACCAGCGCGACCGCGAGCCCGGCGAGTTCGTACTTCCCGGACATGGTTAGAGCGGCCAAAACTGTTCAACGCCGGGGACGAGGCGGATCCAACCGACGACCCACCAGAACGCGACGACCGGGACGAGGACGAGCGTCGCCCCGAACGAGACCGACGAGGAGAGGATTAGCGCGACGCCGACGATCGTCGTCGCGAGGATTTGCTGTGCGGGCGTTCCCATACCGAGAGACCAACGCCCGAATTTCTGCGCCTTACTGGTTGCACTGTCGAGGTTTACCGTGCTCATGGTTTGATGAAACTACAGCTCACTTTCCCGCCGTACTGTGCGCCGAACCGACCGAGGTACCCGCTCGAGAGCGACTCGTTCGGGACCGCGTACGACTCCCGGAAGGTCGCCAGCTCGTCCGGGGCGTTCCGAGCCGCCGCCCCCGAGAGCGTACACTCCCGGTCGACCGTCCGCGAGGTCGACCGCGTCGCCGAGAGGTCGTGAAACGACCCGTTTCGGACCGCCGAGGTGAGGTACACCGTCTCCGCCGCGGTGTGGTTCTTGACCGTCACCGCGAGGACGTTCCGGCTCTCGGTCGCCTCGAGCCGCGTCGAGAGCCACCGGGCGTAAACCGTCCCGTTGGCGTCGACCTCCGCCTCGATCGAGGCCGCGCTCTCGGTGGCCGACCAGGAGGCCGACTCTCCGAATGGGTCGTACGCCGCGGCGCGGGCCGCGTAGCCCTTCGCCGCGCCTGCCGCCCCATCCGCCAGCGCCGCCACCGTCTCGAGCCCGCTCTCCGCCGTCTCCGACACGCTCTCGAGGACGCCCGTCTCCTGGTCGCCGGTGTCCGCCACCGCCGGTGTCGAGACCGCCGACACCAGGAGGAGCGTCGCGAGTATAGTCGTCGATATTGTGCGTTTCGTCATGGTTGACGCCCCGAGGAGGGAATTGAACCCCCGATCCACTCGGGGCAAGAGCCGCGCCGGGTCTCGACGCCCGGCTCGAGCTCGTCGGCGCCGCCGAGCTCCTCCAGGAGGAGCGCGTCGTCGACGAGCCCGAGGGACCTCCCGCGGCCGGACACCTGGGTAGGGGTAGAGGTGTCGAGTGCTACGATCCCGCTTAGAACGGGAGCGAGAATCCGCCGAGAACGTTCATGATCCCGTAGTTGCCGATCTGCTGGCGGAACCCGCGGTTGGCGTCGATCCACACGTCGGCCGACTCGCCCGAGTAGTCCTCACCCGTGACGACCTCGATCGAGTCGCTCCCCGAGTGGTAGACGAGGTGAGTTTCGTTGTCGACGGAGTCCGGCGTCTCGTCCATGAAGACGCGAGCCGGCTCGTCGTCGACGGTCGCGAGCGTCGAGACGATCCAGTCGCCCGAGCTCTTACCCGACGCCGAGCTCGAGAGGCGGTCCGAGAGCGTCGAGTTTTTCACGTCGATCGTCGCCGTCGTCGCCGACCCGTTGACCGGGACCGACTGTTCGATCGTCGCGACCTCCTGACCGAAGATCGGGAGCTGATAGCCCGCGAGCGTCTCCGTCTGGAGCGTCGCGAGACCGTCCTCACCGACCTCCGCGTCCGTGAGCTTGAGGTACGTCCGCTTCGGGTCGTTGTGGACGTACATCGTCTGAGTCGTCGTCGACGGGTCCGCTGCCGACACGTCATTGACGATCGTCACCTCGAAGCTCTTGTTTTCTCCCGCCGCCATTTCGACGGACGAGAGGACCGACTGAGAGACGTTCGCCGAGTAGTGGTACACGTTCGGAGTACTGGATTCGTCCGAATACGTCTGCGTGAGGTCCGATCCCGTCTTGTTTACCAGCGTCTCGTTCGTCTCCGGATCCTCAACGAGGATCGCCGGCGACGTTGTCTCGACCACCGCCTCGAGGTAGATGTCCGCCGAGCTGTTGTACTCGACCACGTTGGATGTCGCCGTGACATCCGAGTCCGTCGCCGTGTTCGTTTGTTCGTCGTCAAACTGTACCGCTCCCGCCGCCGCCGTCGTCGCGAGGAGGACGGCGAGCGCGAGAATACCGACTCTCTTGAGTGCGTCTTTCATGCTGAGTAAGTCCGCGATCGCGATCGTGTGATTTCCGAGCTGTACCCCCGAGTCGAGCGCCGCGCCCGGAGGGGCGGAGGGATCCCTCCTCCGACCCACCGAGACGCGACTCGTTGCGGATAGTGCGCTCTCATATATTATCGGAGTCTCCGGCCTTGTGCGCCCCGAGCGTGTACAGGAGCTCGACGTACATCGCGTCCCACGAGAGACCGAACGTTCCTCGGCGCCACCAGTGGGGCCGCCTCGCCATGATCCAGGGGTTGACCACCGCTCCCGGCGCGATCGACTCCTCGAGGCCGCCCTCGAGCCACTGGTCGAAAACCTGCGTGAGGTCCCCGATCGTCGTGAGCCGACCCGGTGTGTCCGTCCGGGTGTACTGGTGCCACGGCGAGATTACCCGAAAGAGCGGGTGAGTCCCGTCGAGCGCCGGCGCGTACGAGGTCGCCCGTAACCAGTGATAGGCCGAGTATACGACCTTGTCGACGGTGCCGTCCCGGACAAAGACGTATATCGGCTCGTGGTCGCCGTCGTGCGAGTCGTACTCCGAGACGCCCTCCTGATGGGTGTACTCCGCCCAATAGACACAGACATCCGTCTCGAGCGCCGTCGAGGTCGCGACCCACCCATACAGGTTCAGGAATTTCGAGTACTCGTCGGCCGAGAATTGGAGCCTCGGCCGGTACTTGAGGAGCATATCCTCGTCGTACTCGATCGTCGCGTGGGACGGGACGAGGTCGCCTCGCGCCGGTGCCTCGGCTCGAGCTCGACCCGCGAGGCCCGCGCCGACCGCGACGGCGCCAGCGCTCGCGAGGAGCTCACGGCGAGTCGTCTCTCTGTCGGACATGGCTACCCGAGGAGCCCCGTGATTATCCCTCCAGAGGAGTCCGAGAGGCTCCGATACGTCTCGTCTCGAGTGACGGCGCCGTCCGTCCGCGCGTCCTCCTGAGTCGCCTCCGGCTCCGTCCCGTCGACGAGATAGTCGACCGCGAACATGCCCGCGCCGACCTCGGTCGTCCCCGCGTTCGGGACCGGACGAGCCGCCTCGCGAGCTTTCTCCGTCGCCTCGTCCGCACTCCAGTCGTTCGCCTCGAGTGCCACCGCGATCCCGCCGGCGACCATAGGCGTCGCCATGCTCGTCCCCGAGAGGGATTTGTTCTCGACGACGCCGTCCGCCGTCGGGATCCGCGTCACCGTCGCCATGCCCGGCGCCGCGAGGTCGACCGTCGCGCCCGCCGTCTCCGCGCCCGAGTTATCGAGCGTTCCAGGATCCGGCCCTATCTGCGAGAAGTAAGCGCTCTCGGCGTCCGCGGGTGCCTCACCGTTGGTCGCGCCGACCGCGATCGCCTCCTCGGAGTCCGCGGGACTCGCGAGCCACCGCGTCGACTGGCGCGAGTTGCCCGCCGCGACGACCACCACGGAGCCCGCCTCCCGAGCGTCGACGATCGCCCGGTCGATCGCCGGCGACTGGACCGGCGAGCCGAGCGACATCGAAATAACGTCCGCCTCCTCCTGCGAGGCGTACCGGATCGCCCGCGTGATATCCGCCGTCGAGCCGCTCCCGTCGTCCCCGAGCGCCTTGAGGACCAGGAGGTTAGCGTCCGGCGCGACCCCGTCGTGAGTCGTCCCCGACGGGTCGCCCGCGACCGCCGCCGCCGCCCACGTTCCGTGTCGCGAGCTCGAGCCGTCCTCGACCGCGTCGATACCGTCCGCGGCCACCGTCTCGTTCGTGAGGAGATTTTTCGAGGCGTCGTCGACTCGCAGCTCCGAGCCGACCATTCCGTCCTCGCCGAACGTGCGCCCGTTCGCCGTCTTGATCCCGGTGTCCGCCACCGCGACCGTCACTCCCGCGCCCGTCGCCGAGACGTTATCCGCCCCGAGGATCGAGCGCGACTCCGACATCGTCGTCCGGTTGGCCTCGCTCGAGAACGCCATACCCTCGTGAGGCATGGCCTCGCTCGAGAGCCACCCGCTCGCTTCCGACTCCGGCGCCGAAAACCTCGAGACGTTCGTGAGTGCCGTCGACGTGAGCGGGTCGACCTCGAGGCGGTAGTTCGGGGAGATATCCGCGACGAACGAGGACGCCTCGAGCGGATCCCCAAACAGCCCGCCGGTCGTGAGTTGGACCCAAAAGCTTGCGTCCGCGTCGATGAGACCCCTCGGACCCGAGACGACCGCGACCCCCGTCTCGTTGTCGACCTCGACGAGGTGACGCCCCGAGGCGTTCGTCCACTCCTCGAGGTCCGCCGCCGCCTCCGACGACTTGAGCTCGACGACGAAACTCGGCCCTTCCGCGTACTCGATCACGTTCGGTCCGTCCGACGAGTCCGAGTCCGACCCGAGGAGCGACGCCCCGGCCGTCGCCGGGACCGCCGCGGTGAGGAGCGATACCACCAGTACAAGCGTTGTGAGTCTCCGAATCATTAGGATCGCCTCCGTTGAGCGAGGAGTACCCCTCCGACCGGCGCGATCGCGAGCGCCGCCGTCGATGGACCAGCTCCGAGGCCACCGAGCGGGAGGCCGCCGAGCTGGAGCCCGAGACTAAAGTCCGGGATCGCCGTCGCCACCTGATAGCTAATCTGGTTCCAAATCGACGGATCCGCGTTCCGCTCGATCTCGAGGGTCGCTTGATCGTCCGTGTGCGTCTTGATCGTCGACGAGCCCGCGCCGCGGATCACTTCCCCGAGAGTCGAGTCGTCCGGGAGCGGCTCTCCGTTCCGATATAGGAGCGTCCCGTCCCCGAGCCCGCCGAAATGAACCGTCGTCTCGACATGCTTGCCGATCGACTGTTCGGCCGCTCCCTTCGCGAGCCGGACCGACACCGTCGAGTCCGGTGGGAGCGACAGCGCCGAGAGGTGTACGTCGAGCGCGTCCGGCGCCTCCGACTCGGCCGGGACCATCGCGACGACATCGATCGCTGTCCCACCCTCGGAGAGCTCGACACCGCCGTCCGTGAGTCCGTCCCCGACGACCGCCGTCGGCCCGAACGGAGTGGTCTCGACACGGACGCCCGGTTTCATTTCAACCGAGCTCGAGCCCGCCTCGACGTACTGCGTGAGCGTGTGATTCGCCCCGTTGGGCGTACTAAACACCGACCGGACCGCGTACGCCCCGCTCCCGTTCGTGGTAAACTGGAGCGTCCGCGTTCCGTTGATCGTCGACGGGACCTCCGCGCCGTCCGGTCCGACTACCGAGACCGCCTCGAGGTCGATCGCAGGCGACGAGCTCGCCGGCTTGAGCGTCCCCGTCACCGTCTCCCGCGGACCGGGTCGGAGCGACGAGAACGCCACCGCGTCGAGCGCCGGCATGGTCCCGTCATACGTCGGATTTGGTAGCGAGATACGATCCCCGCCCGTCCCGTCCTCCGTCGCTACGTCGACGGAGAGAGCGGCGCCCGCCGCGTCACCGAGCGGGAGCTGACGTATCTCGACCTCGTCGGCGAGTCCTGGTCTCGAGTTAATCGAGACGTACTCAGACCCCGGCGAGAGCGTCCGGACCGACCCGTTCGTATAGTGCGCCCGAACGAGGACATTCTCCGGCGAGAGGTCCGTGTCGAACGACTGTACCCATGAGACCGTCTCACCCGAGACCGTCGTCTCACCGTCACCGACATCGATCGTCTCCTCGAGTTGTGAGAGCGCCGTCTCGATCGACGTGACTCGCTCAACCAGCTCCGGATTCGTCGCGTCCGTCGCGTTGAGGTACAGATTGAGCGACTCGTTGAGTGCGTCCGCCGATGTCGTCGCGTTGCGTTCCCCGAGGAGTTGCTTTACCCGGTCCTCAAGGTTACTGTTCCGCTGAGAGAGATTCTCGAGGTCGCCGTACAGCTCCTCGAGGCGCTCGCGGTCGACCGACGTGAGATTGTTAAGCGCCGTCCGGTTCTCGAGCGCCGAAATATTCTCGAGGAGTTGGGTCGGGAGGTCCGCATACGAGAGATTCGACAGGAGCTCGTCTCGCCACTCGGACTTGTTTATCTGGTCCCCGACATCCGTGAATCCCGGCGCCGAGAGCTCGATCACTTGCATCGAGACATCGCTCGAGGGCACGTCGACGATCCTCGGCGAGCTCGACATGTAGAACGTGCTTGTGTTGAGCCCGCTCGTTGCGTTTTGCGGGTCCGTCGCCCTGGTCGACCATTCCTCGACGGACTGGATCGCCTCGCGACGGGTCGGGGCGTCCGGGACGGTCGTCTCGCCGGTCGCCTCGTCGACGACCTCCCCCGGTTGGGTCCCGACCACCTGGACCGAGACCGTCTCGACGTTATTCGGGAGCTGGACGCTAAACGAGCCGTCTCCCTTCGAGACGGTCGTTTTCTGGACCATCTTGTTATTCGCGAGTGCCTCCGCCTCGTCCTTCGCGGCCTCGGCGAGCTGGCCGCTATCGTCCTCCAGGTTCGGCGCGATTAGTTTCGAGGTCGATGCCGTCGCCGCGTCCCCGAGCGAACCAACTTGGATCGGGTAGGCCGTCCCCGGCGATCCCTCAGGATACACCCGGTAGAATCCCGGATTGAGCGACGCCGTCGCGTAGTTCGCCGTCGTCGAGCCGAATCCGAGGACTCCACCCGAGGTTTGCTCCTCGGTCGTCTCGACGGTCGTCCTCGAGAGCGTGTCGTTCCCGGCGGAGACTTGCTCGATCACGATCTCCCCGTCATGCTGGAGTGTTCCGGGGAGTTGCTCGTCCCATGCGTTTTGTCCGCCGAGACCGCCGGTTTGAGTCGGGTCCCACTCAGTGAGGATTATCTCCTCGTCCGCCGGCACCTGGATCTGCGGGTTGGCGAGGTCGTCTCCGGTGAATATCCCGTCTCCGGAGACCGACTCCGTCGTTACCGCGACGTAATTCGCGTCCTCGCTCTCGAAGATGTCCGACACCGGCGCGAGCGTGTCGTCCCACGAGTCCGGAGCCGCCTCCAAGTAGCTCGAGAGGATGTCTCGCGCCTCTTGTTGCGGGTCCGGTGCGCTCTCAATGTCCGGGTGGGAGTAGTTCATCCCGAACACCTGGACCGTCTGCCCGGCGACGGGATCGCCCGATTGAGAGACGACAGTCCCCGAGACGGCGTTTTCTGTGAGCGTAAAGTCGACGCTCGAGTCTGAAGACACACTTTTAGTCTTCGATTTTGAAAGGAATCCGCTCGCAGACGCCGTAACTGTGTAATCACCGCTTGGGACATTTGTCGAGTACGAACCACTCGAGTCCGTCGTCGTCGACGCCACAGTCTCGGAGCTATCCTCGACTATCACATCCGCATTATCGAGAGCGACTCCGTCCGAGTCGGTTACGGTGCCCGAAATCGTATTTCCCGGCGCACCCTCATTAATCGCTATATTGTCCACAAAATACACATACGGGTCGACAGTATTCATATCAAACCTGTCGAAGTTATCCGAGTCAGATTCCATCAATACATCTTCACTACCAACGACCTCACCACTTGCCGGATCATATATCGTCACGGTCATTTCACCCCCCCACGTGATGTTATGGTATGATATTTTATACCATTTGTCTTGTTGCGTGCTTGATGCTATTGTGGTTCGTACACCTCTGTCCTGTGTATAGAATGAAATGGAACTGTCCGAGTTATACTCAATATCACCCATAGCATCCGAACCAGAGTCTAATATAGAGGTTGTGGTGAAGCTACTACCGGTGCTATTTATCTGTACATACCATGATATACTATCTGGTGATTTGTCTGATATATCATTTGTTATCCCGTGTCTTTCGAGAGTGTTACTTGTATCCTCCTTCGCCTTAAGTGCGTACGACCCCTCATATACGATTGAGCTTGTAATTTCACCAGCTGCATGCGTCCATTCGGACAGGTCTCCGTCCTCGAAATCGTCCACCATTTCCGCACCCGCCGCAGATGCGGGATTGCTCGCGAGCGAGATTAAGCCGATACCGTAGGCTAACGGGGACGTTACGACGAGGAGAGTGATCGCGACCGTCGCTCCCTGTTTGAGTCGGTAAGTCGGAACCGTCTCGACCAGCTCGAGACCGGTCGAGGTAACACGTTTTCTTGCACCCACCAATCCTAAGACCGCGACCGAGAGAGCGCCCGCGACGACTATCGTCGCGACCACCTCGACTCGAGTCGTCTCGGGGAATCCGACCGACGAGAGTCGCCACAGATTGATACACACGTCCGCGAGGCCGACTCCCGCGATCAACCACCCGCCCGCGAGTGCGACGCGCCGATCGACCTCCTCGAGGCGCCGGAGGATACCGAACGCCGCTCCGATCTCGAGCATTGCGACCGCCGCGGTCGCCGGATAGCCGAGCGCGTCGAACAGTCGCCGCGCAACTGGATTCAGCTCGACCGTTCCCCACGAGAGGAGGTACGTGAGGAGGATCGCCGCGAGCGTTGTCGAGTGGGCCACCCACTCGGGAGTTTCGAGCCGGTACAACCGTCCGTTACCGTCCGTATGTGTGTCTCTCATGGTATCGTACGTATCTCCGTACAAGCCGCTCTCGCCGCCTACAGCTCCGAGATAAGGACCGTCATGTTCGCCCGGTCGTCGACGCCGTTTCGCTTCCGCGCGAGCGCCTCGCCGCGGAGCTCGCGCCGCGTCTTGTCCGGGACTCTCCCAACCGCGTCGAGGACCTCGTCGACGACCTCGAGAAACTCCGGGATCGTCCGGTCCTCGAGGATCCCGCCGAAACACTGGTACCCGCACTCGGAACACGTCCACTTGAGCGCCGTCGCCGGCGTCACCGTCTTCCGCCCCTCACACTCGCGCGGGGCGTGTTCCTTGTCGGCGAGGATTACTCCGAGCGGCTCCTCGCCGACGCCGTCGTCGGGATCGTGGTCCTCGTAGCAATTCGGACACGTGCGCGTCGCGCCGTCGAGGAGGATCCCCATCGCGATCCACTCGTCTTTGTTCGACGAGCTCGCGGTCGCCCGGTCGTGGGTCGGTTCCGAGTCGTCGAGCGGTTCCCGGTCCGGATCGTACTCGCCACCTGCGCTCGAAAAGAAATTCGACCGCTGTGGCTGTTGCTCCGTCTGTGGCATGGATAGAATTGGCTGTCGTCCCCCCGGAGAGCGGCCGACGACCGCGAGGGTCGCCCGTTCCGAGCGACAGTCGACGACCGCCGACTCGGGTACTATCCTGGAGAGGACCGCTCCGGGGAGTTACCAACTGGTTGAGGGTCCCTCCTCATTAGATAACCGGAGGGTTAGAGCGACACCTCGCGCATGGAGCCGATGATATTCGACTCCGTTGGGGCTACGAGGTACGGCTCGATCGCCTCGTAGGAGGACCAGCCGCCGAGTGCCATGACGATCCGCGGAGAGATACTCTCCTCGACCAGGAGGTAGTTCGCCCACGCCCGCCGGAGATCGTGCGAGCTCACACGCTCGTAATCGGGATCGCCCATTTCATCGGCCGCTGCCTCCGCCGCCCACTCGACCCAGTTTTGAACGGTGCGTTTCGACACGTCGACGAGCGGGGCGTCGCGAGCGATTCCCTCACTCTGGATGTACCGATTGATGAGGCTCTCGACCTCGATCGGGAGCCACGTCTCCCGGTGCTTTCCCTCCTGGTACTCGCCGGTCGTGTCCTTCCCGCCGACCACCTCGAGCTCGTAGTGCCGGCCGTCACTCATTCGGGAGATATGCCGCGGCTCCACGTCGAGGACCTCGTGAGCCCGGAGTCCACAGTCGCCCATCAGCCTGATAGCGACCTCGCGCTCGAAGGACTCCGCGGCGCGGGGGAGCGCCCGGTACTCCTCGCGCGACATCCACACGTTCCACGATCCGTCTTTGTTCCGCTCGGTTCTCATTACACGTTTGTCTCGGGAAACGTGCAGTCATAATCTTAGCCGATGGGGTGACCGGCCTCGCGAAGCGTCGAGAATCGGCCGTTTCACCGCGAGCCCGCCCGTCGCGTTTCACACTTCTGTTCAAATGTGAAACGGAGAGTACGCGATAAAAATATAGTGTACACTCTATCCCTTTTTCATCTCGTCTTTGCTGACCAGATTGTTGGCCACTGTGAGTGTAAAAGCCGTTGCTGAAAGCGCTAAAGCCGTATTTCCGGTCAACTCGAAAAAGAGGGCAACCGCACATAGATTCATTACAATGTTGCGACCCCGTCGATTTAATTCGTCTGCACCAGTACTTTCCAGAATCCGCTGGTAAACAAGTGGCGCCATTTCGAAACACAGATTGAACCAGTTGACGTAAGTCCAGTTGACTGAGCTATCTACATTATAAGAGCCAGATCTGTCCAAATTTGTGGCTAATTCGTCTTCGGAATCGTATGCAGAAATCGTATCAATACCCTCATAAAATTCATCTGGAAAGTCTACCAGTGGCCCAGTGACAGGCACTGCCATCATCTCCCCAAGGTTGGCGCTGATCTCTTTCATGTCGATCATGGGGTACGGGTTCGTCAGCTTCTCCATGCTCGCGGCAACTTTGAGAACAGCGTCATTGACCACCGGGTTCGTCAGCTTCTCCATGCTCGTGGCAACTTTGAGAACAGCGTCATTGACCACCGGGTTCGTCAGCTTCTCCATGCTCGCAGCAGCCTCAAGAGCGGCGTTGTTGACCACAGGATTCGTCAGCTTCTCAATGCTCGCAGCAGCCTCAAAAGCGGCGCTATTGACGACCGGGTTTGTCAGTCTCTCTACGCTGGCGGCAGCCTCAAAAGCGGCGCTATTGACGACCGGGTTTGTCAGTCTCTCTACGCTGGCGGCAGCCTCAAGAGCGGCGCTATTGACGACCGGGTTTGTCAGTCTCTCTACGCTGGCGGCAGCCTCAAGAGCGGCGCTATTAACGACCGGGTTTGTCAGCCTCTCTACGCTGGCGGCAGCCTCAAGAGCGGCGCTATTAACGACCGGGTTTGTCAGCCTCTCCATACTCGTAGCAGCTTCAAGAGCAGCGTTATTCGTCAACTTTTGAATGTCTTCAGCTGCTACTTCGTCCTCCGGTGGTGATGCCTCAGATTCACCATTCCCGTCATTCATCCGTACAGATAGTTGCTAATTGACTAAGAAAACGCTTTCGCGTAGACTACTTTCACTCCGGACGGCGGACAACTAAACGAGAGTATTCGGTAATCATCTGGTATGATCACTGACGCGCGAGCCTTGAAACCGGAGTTCGTCCCGAGAGACTTACACCACCGAGAGGGTCAAATCGATCACCTTTCGTCTGTCTTAGCCCCGCTCCAGTACGATACTGCGGAGAACGTTACTATCTTCGGGCCGAGTGGGAGCGGAAAGACGACGATCGCGAAGTACGTCGTTACCCAGCTCGAGCGCGAGACACTCGGGATCCGTTGGGGATACGTTGACGGTATGAGCGATAACACCACCACTGCGGCACTTCACCGGCTCGTCCGCGAGGTAAACCTCGGCGCTGACCTCCGGCGGCGCGGGGAACCGACTGCGCTCGCGCTCGACCGCCTGCGTGAGTGCGACGACCAGGTCGTCGCGATCCTCGACGAGGTCTCCGTTCTGGAGGAGCGGCCGCTCGTCGCGCTCGCGAACCTACCGAACGTATCTCTCGTCGCGATCACGATCGACGAGGAGGAGTGGCTGGATAGCCTCGGCCGCCCCGCGACCTCACGAATGCAGAGCGCCGCGACCGTCCGCCTGGAGAAGTACAGCCTCCAGGAGCTGATCGATATCCTCGACAGTCGGGTGAGTCACGGCCTCATCAAATCCCGCGTCGACGACGAGGCGGTTCGACGAGCGGCAGATATCGCGGCCGGCGACGCCCGGCGCGGGATTGCGCTCCTTCGACGCGCGGCCAAGCGCCTCGAGGAGACCGACGAGCGCCAGCTCACCGTCGAGACGATCGAGAATGTCGTCGGCGCTGCGGAGCGGGACATCCAACAGCGGCGTGTCCGCTCGCTCGGGACCCACCAGCGGCTCCTCTACAACATCATCGCCGACGCCGGGGAGATATCCGGGACCGAGCTCGCCGACGAGTACGAGCGCCGCTCCGTCGATCCGAAATCCGACCCGACGCGTCGTCGCTATCTCAAGAGCCTCCGACAGTACGGACTGATCGAAGCGTCGGGTGAGGGTCGCGCCCGCCGTTACCGTTCAGTCACCTAATCGCCAGACTGCGCGGCTTCCGTTCATATCCGTTCATTATCCGTTCATCGGCCGTCTATTCTCTTTTCGAGCCCTCTCGTCAGGAATCTTCACCCCAAAACACCCCCTAAATCGATATCCGTTCATCCACCCGCCGTAGGCCTTTTCCTACCAGTACCGTCGACCCGGCCATGCTGCGAAGCAAACGGCCCGATCGTATCGAACACGAGAAGGTGAACGGTGAGACGGCGACGACTCGGTTCTATCTCTCCGATCCGGACTACGAGGCCCGCGTCGAAGTGAGCCGGTCCGAGTCCTGGGAGTTCGGTGTCGACGACGAGGGCGTCGCCGAGCTGGTCTCGACCACCGACTCCGTCGACGACCTGGCGGCGGAGGCCGAGCTACCGGACTGGCTCGTCGAAATGCTCTACGGGTTCGGACTGTCCGAGATAGAGCGATGAAGGCGCTGTCTGGGTCAGCCGGCCCCTCTTTGAGGCTCCGAGGATCTACTATGCGTAGGTCACTCAGAGTCTTCTCTCAGGTCTACATTCCCTTCGAGATAATTCAGGCCACGATCGGTGATCCGGTACCAAGGACCGGCATCATACACGATCTCGATAAGGTCCGCCTCCTCAAGTTTTGGGAGTCGTCTCTTTATCGTGGAGTAAGAGATATCGTAACCCTCCTCTTGGAGATTGATCTCGAGACCTCTCTTGTTGAGGGCGACTCCCGTCTCTGCCAGGTACTCCAGGATGATATCGTCTCGGCCGGTCATCCATGGAGCCCGGTTTCTGCGAACCACAGGCTATCACCAAGACGATACCGAATAATTCCCTCGGAAACGCTGACAGTTGGACCATATATTTCCATATTGGACCAATATATGGGCCAACCTATATACGTAATGACCAAGATAGTGGTCACTGCAACCGACGCGGCGCTCCTCGGGGCCATCGACTCTCTGAAAAACGGGTCGACGCCTGTGTCACCAGCACGGGCGTCGTGTCGGTCAACCAGGTGACCGTGCTATGCAAGACGAAACCCGGCCTAAAAAGAATACCCGACGTAGCGCGAATAAGTACAGTCTTCCGACCAGTTGCCCGACGTGCGCGACGCCGATCGAGGGCGTCAAAACCCGCGCGCCGGCGACGCAAGAGGCCGTCCCGTGCGGCCACTCCGTACGACAGATTCGACCTATGAATTACAACGACTACCAGCGAGACGTATCGCCTGCGATCGCCGACCGTTCCGACCAGGAGGTCGGGACGGTCGCGGCGCGGACCCGAGACAGTATCGAGCGCTCGACCGACCAGCTCCGTCCGACGGAGGGGTCGCGGTGACCGAGCGATTCATCGCCGAGGATCGGCTCCCCGGTGGCGTCAGCTACGGACCGGCCGGTGCGAATACGTCGGCGTGGCTCCTCTCGATTTCCTGCGACGACGAGCGCCTCGAGGTCGAAATTCCCGAGAAGGCCATGTATGAGCTGTGGGTCGAGGTCCGCGGTGTCCCGTCTCCACAGTCCGAGTTTCCCGACCAGAACGATCGACTCGTCCGCCAGCTCGTCCATGCGGCGAACGGGGCCGACGAGGAGACGCTCCGCGACGCGCTCGAGGCGTTGGGGGTGCGTTCCCCGTGACAAGGGATCGACCCGCCGGCGGTCGGCCGGCCGACGCCCCCGACCACGCGATCCCGGAAGCGATCGAGCTGTACATCCGGCGCAAGCGGACGGACTGGAAGGGCGAGACGGAGCGGAGCTATCGCCGGGACCTCGACACGTTCGTCGACTACGCGGCTCAGGAGGAGATCGAGACGCTGTCGGACCTCACCCGGTGGAACGTCGGCGCGTACACGGACTACCTCCTTGACCAGGACCTCGCCCGCGTCACCGTCGCCGGGCGACAGAAGACGGCGAAAACGTGGCTGAAGTACCTCGAATCTCAGGGTCTCGTCTCGTTGGGCCTCCACCTCGCGATAGAGACGTTGAAACTCGACGAGGACGAGGAGACCTCGAATCAACAGCTCGACCCTGACGACGCGCGGATGCTGTTGTCGTTTTTCCGCGAGAGCGCGGAGTGGCGCGGGACTCGACGCCATGCGGTCCTTGAGCTTCTGTGGCATGTGGGCTGCCGGTCGATCGGACTCCGTGCGTTGGACCTGGGGGACTACGACCCCGAGACGGGTGACCTGAAGTTTCGGAACCGGCCGGAGACGGACACCCGCCTCAAGCGGGGCAAGAGCCACGAGCGGAACGTTACGCTCTCAGATACCCCGCGGGAGGTACTGGACTTGTACATCGCTCGCGAGCGATCGGACATTCGCGACGAGCACGGTCGTAAGCCGTTGTTCCCGACTCGCCAGGGGCGCCCCGTTCGGGGGACGGTCCGCGGTTGGATGTATCAGGCGACCCAGCCGTGTTTGGCCGTCGAGTGCCCCCACGGGAAGCGCCGTCCGAATTGCGAGTTCGTACCGCGCGATTCGGCGAGTAAGTGTCCATCGACGCGACCGCCCCACGCGATCCGGCGCGGTTCGATCACTTGGCAGCGAAACCTGGGATTCGACGCGGAGACCGTCGCCAGCCGAGCCGGTGCGACGCCCGACGTGATCCGGCGGTACTACGACCAGCCGGATTACGCGGACGAGCTCGAGCGGCGCCGCGAGGACACTCAGGAGATCGACATCACGGAGCATCTGCACCCGACCGACCTCGACGAGGATTCAGACTAATGAACCAGAACCTATCAGATACCGCAAGTACCGTTAATCAGCAGAGGGCGGCGTCCCTCCGACCCCATACTCACCTTTAATTTTTCTTTACCTCAGGTTAGTGAGCGGCGCGTTTTCGCTGGTTCTGAAACACCCCAAAATCATAGTCAGGAAGTTGATAACTCGGGGTGGTCGGCGTGATCGTCGGCCCCCGCGTCGAGTTCTCCGTCGACCACTATCCGCGCATCCGAGTGTGGGACCCGGCGGCCGGCCACGACCGCTATCTCTACCTCCACCGGCTGACCGCGTTCGCCCACGGCGAGATCGACGACCTCTGGACTGACCTGGAGGTCCATCACGAGGATCACGACCGCTGGAACAACCAGCCCGGTAACCTCGAAGCACGCGAACCGGAACCACACGCGGACTACCACCTGAACGGGGGTGCGCTCCCGTGACGGGAGATCTCCCTGACGGCCCCTCTCCCGACGAGTGGCCCTTCCCTCGGAACGAGTTCGTCCCCGCTTCCCAGCTGATCCTGGACGAAGCGACCGACGAAGAAGTTCGCCGAGCTGTCCAGCGCGTCGAGGACGGTGATCCCCAGTGACCGACTGGGACTCGTACCGGTGGTACACCTGCCGAATCTGCGGGGAACCCTGTATCAACCGGATCGGTGACCCCCCGACCCAGGACCGCGAATGCCGTTCCTGCCATTCCGTTCCTTCACTCGGTGACTCACCCACCACAAGCAAGGACCCGCAGAGAGCGGCCCCCTCCCATGGGGGCCCGAACGAGGACCCGCAGCGCACCGCGCGCCGGAGGCGCGCGAATCTTGATGCGGTGCGGTCGCGGGGCGGTCTCGACGACGACTGGCTCACTGTTGATTCTGACTCACTGTAGATGGCGGCGGAGGACCCAACCGACACCGGCGGCTCTCGGCAAACCAACTCGAAAGACTCTGTAACCCCGGCTCAACCCGGTGACTCGTCCGATTCTTCGCGCGAGTTACCGACGACTGCTGAAAGGGTCTCAGAGTCCTACGCGAAGTACCCCGACCGGACCCGGCTGCCGCTGACCGAGCGCGACGGCGTATCCCTCCGTCGCGACTACACCTGCGAGCACTACGAGCCGTACCACAGCGAGGCGATCCGAGAAATCGACGACGATGTGACCGGCCAGCAGTTGGTTGCTCGAACTCCATACGACTGGGGCGAAGCCGTCGAAAAGATGCTCGAAGACCACGAGGACACCCGCCGAACGACGATTAACCTCGAAAAAGGACGCCCCAGCGACCCCGAATACGCCGAGTTCTCCATCGAGGCCGTCACCCGCTGGTTCGCTTCCTACCAGATGAAGTACTACGCTCAGATGGAAGGCTGGCTCCGCGAACTAACCGGTGGTGAGCGGCCGTCTGGTGGTACGTCCACAGCTAACTACGCTGATCCGCGTATCTGTCTCCTCACCCTGAGCGCGTCCTCGATGCCGGACGGCGAGCGAGTCGCGCCCGTGGATCACATCTCTGTCCGCCGGAGTAGTTGGAACAGTTGCTACGATACTCTTCGGAATACCATGCGGTCGCTCGGCTACGATTGGCAGTATGAACGCCGTTCGGAGCCGCATACGGGCAAACGCGGTGAGTACGGAATCAACCGCTGCTACGGCCATGACCACGTTGTCCTGGTCGTCGACGGCCCGGTCACCCCGAACGACCTCCGCCCGGTGATCGAGAAACACGTCGAAGAATGCGAATGGGCTGGTGCCGACGCCCACGATCTCGACATCCAGGACTGGGACGCGAACGCCGACGACGTGGGAACGGTCGAAATCAAGGACCCCGAAGAACTGGAGAGTACCGCCCAGTACGTCGCAGATTACGCTTCCATTGACCCGCTCGACCTTCACGAACGCTCGGAGGAATACATCATGTGGGCCGCCGCAGTGACCGCGGCGAACGCGAAGACGCAGAGCCGATCGGACGCTGCCGGTTGGGCGTCGACCGCCGACGCCTGTAAACAGCGGTTCGAGTCCGACCAGTCTGACCAGTCCGTCGACCACGGCGAGAGCGTTATTCGTTCCGAGACTCGCGGTGTCGACCTCGAATGTGCGAAGTGCGGGAGTCCCCACGGGATCGACCAAGACCAGACGCTGACTGCTGCCCGAGTCGGCGACCAGTCGGCCGCAGCTGCCGACGGTGGCCTCGACCGAGAGGGGGACCTGCGTGACAAGTGGCCTTCAGCCCGTGCTGCTGCCTCTATCGGACAATCTCCCACAGAGAAACGCCAACGGGACCAGATCAAACAGTACTTGCAACGCTATCCAGACGCGACGCCGACCCAAATCATGGGTGCGCTTGGATTGCCGCCCGACGCTCGGGAGCTGATCAAAGAAGTCGATCACGGTGTCGATCCAACGGAACCAATCTCGTTCGAGCGCCCGCCCGAGTGGCAGGTCAAGAGCGTCACCGTCGGGGAAGAGGAATATCCTGCATCAGCAGGTACAGGAGTCGAAATGGTCGAAACGGTTGACTATATTGAACGGATTCTACAAAATACGAAGCTTGGGTGTGACAAAGCAGATAGAATTTACTGGTGTTGCAAGCGGACTAATGTTCGTATGTGGGGCGGTAGATCGATGGCTGGTTATCTGGTGAAACATGGAATTCATCATCCAAAGGTAGTTGATACTGTAGTTTCTGCTGAAAGGGTGCCATCTTCAGGCCAAACTGGAACCAAAGCGGCATCAGTAGACTCAACGCCAAAAATTAATGCAGAGTAATAACTTATGTTCCCTACGCTATGAGCGATCAGAAAGAATGTTTTGTTATATGTCCGATAGGTTCCGAAGGGAGTGAAATTAGAGAACGGTCTGATAAACTCATGGAATACATCATCACGGATGCAGTCTCTGAATTCGGATATTCAACCTTGAGATCAGATGAAATGTCTGAGCCAGGCAGTATAACATCACAAATAATACAAAAGACCATAGAGAGCGAACTTGTAATAGCGGATCTGACGAACCACAATCCGAATGTATTCTACGAGCTTGCTCTTAGACATGCAACTGCTAAGCCATATATTCAACTAATCGACAAGAAGCAAAGTATTCCTTTTGATATATCTGATCTCAGAACGATAAACTACGACTTTGACGTACAACGAGCAGCGAATGCTGTTGATGAAATCAAAGAGCATCTTGAAACTATTGAGGAAAAAGAACCTGACTTTGACAATCCGATATCTCGGTCTGCGGATCTAAAATCGTGGCGAGAAAGCGAAGACCCTTCGGAGCAAAATTTTGCTGATATTTTGGACGGTTTGAATAGTCTAAATAAAAGGATAGATAAGTTAGAGAGTGAAATGTCTAATTCGGGAACTCAACAAGTTCTAAGTTCTTCTTCAGCATTCGAGTCCTTTGACCCGTCTGATTTTGACCTGTCTGAGCAAGAACGTGAAGAAATAAAAGAAGAGTATGGGGTTTCGTTCAAAAGAGCCTCGTCTAACTAACTGTTAGAACTGGATTCTGTATAAGTTCTATTCCCAATTTTGACATGATATGTTAATTATCCCCGTTTCATGATTTTTACTTTCACCCGGGTCGCGCCCCGACTTTTACTAGTGGGACTAGATGTTTCGAGCGTAGCATGGCTACCAACAACGAAACCTCGTCGTTCGAGGACTTCCCTGAGCCGGAGACTTCGGACGACGATGGTGGTTCCGATTGGATCGACCTCGAAGCGGGCGACGAAGTGACCGGCCGCATCACGGGCTTTAGCCCGAATGCCGGCCGGAACGGTGTCGTCGAGATCGACGGCCGACCCACGTACATCACTGCAAGCATACGCCGTCAACTTATCGCCGAGCTGGTCGAAGGCTCGAAGATGGCCCTTCGCGTCTCGGAGGATGAGGAATCCTTCGAAGACGACGACGGCGAGGAGGTGACGTACAACCCCAAGGAAGCGAGGTTCCGCCGATGAGCCGGTACCGCAACCGCTCGGCCTTCCAGGCGTACAAGCAGCTGGACATCGGCACCGCGCTGGCGCTGATGTTCTTCGCGGTGGTCGGGCTGGTCCAGACCGGGCTGATGCTCGACATCGTTGACATGCTCACGCGGTACAAGTTCCTCCCGCTGGCCGGGTCGTTCGCCGCCTACGCTCTCGTCTTCGCCTCCAGCGGGACGCGCAACCCTCAGCACTACCACCCGCTGGAGTGGGCCATCGTCTCGATCACCGCGGTGATCATGACCGCCCACGCCACGCTGGCGGAAGTGCAAACGCTGGTCACCAACACCTCGCCCTGGTCGAGCATCCTGATCATGGGCCTGATGGTGATCTGCGGCGCCGTCCTCGGGAAGTGAAACGATGAGAGACGGAATCGGACGGGCGCTTTCGCTCGTGGCTGCCCTGCTGCTCGTCACCAGCACCCTCGGTGGCGCGGCGACGACCGGCATGGTCGACCTCGACGACGATGGTCCAGTCGGTGAAGCGAACGCCCTTGCCTGTGGCGGCGTCTGCGTGCTCGGAGGTGTCGCGCTGGCCCACGGTATCGCAATCGGAGCCGCAGGCGCGGCTGCCTTCATGAGCGACAGCGGCGTCAACGAGTCGGCGCTTGCTCAGGCCGACGCCCAGGAACTCCACAAGAACGTCTACGAGTCGTCGGTCACCCAGCACCAGAACAACCAGATCCTTCTGGACTCCTACGGCAACTTCCTCCAGGACACGCCCGAGGTCGCAACGATGGAGGGCAAGAACGCCTACATCCGCGCCCTCAACAACGGGACTTCCGAGGCGGCCGCTCGCGCTGCGGCCCGCGAGGCGATCGCCGACTACTACGCCCAGAAGCAGGCGCAGGTTGCCGCGCAGTATGAAACGTCGGTCCAGAACTACATCACCCAGAAACACGCTGTACAGGCCAACGCGAACCTCTCCAACGTGTACATGTGGAACATGGACGACGGGTATGCGTCTCCCGATTCGAACAGTACGGGGAGCGTCACCCTCGTCAACGGGTCCACCGTTGAGGTGACCAAGTTCCAGGCCAGCGGGATGGTCTCGGGAGACTCCATCTCCGGGACCATCGACCCGACCCAGAACGAACTCGGGACCGGCGTCTACATGGTGTCGCTGTCGGTCACGCCGCCGAACAGCAACTACAACGAGGAGCTGATGATGAACTTCACGGACTACAAGACGACGTGGAGTTCCATCGAGTCCCAGAACGCCCAGATCCAGGACCGACTGGACACGTTCATCAACGGCACCTACTCGTCCTACCAGAAGGGAGAGATCAGCAACGACGACCTGATCGACCCATACCTTCAGGCCCGCGAGTACAGCCCCGAAGGCGGCGAGTTCGATACCTGGGCCATCTCGACGCTCTCCGCGTCGGGTCTGAACCCGCCGGAGAATCTGACGACGACCAAGACGATGGTCGTCCGCGCCCCGCCGACCGACGGCGCGACCTACAAGGGCGTGCTGATGAGCGACGGCCTGCCCACCGGCGGCACCTTCCAGGTCAACACGACCTACAACGCGACGACCCTCGCCGGCCCGCAGTACGTCGTTCATACCAACACCGGCGAGACGACCGAACTCACCGGCGAGTTCCAGCTCTCCCAGATTCGGGACGTGAACGGTGAACCGATCAACCAGACCACGGTCCGGTACCGAGAGATCGACTACACCACGACCGACCTCCAGGAGTTCAAGCAGCTGCAAGACCAGGTGCGGAACCTGACCGCCGAGCTGGAAGCCCGCCAGTCGAACCTGCGTGACGGCGGCTCGACCGGCGGACTGTTCCCCAACTTCGGAGGTGGAAGCATCCCGATGCCCGCGGCCGTCGCGATCGTGGCCGTCCTGGTCGGCTTCGTCGCCATCCCTGTGCTGTATCGTCCGTAGACCAACCCACCCCATTTATCGAGAATATGAATCGATTAGGCACGGCTATCGTCGTCATCGCGCTGCTGGCCGTGGTGCCTGCCAGCGGTGCCGCACAGTCCGCCAACAACTCCACCAGCGGCTCGGGAGTCGACCTCCCGGAGCAGACAGGGACGCAGATTCAGGACGGCCTGACGCTGCTCTCGTCGTCCTACAACCAAGAGCAAGGGACGGTGACGCTCACCTTCCGCAGCGACAGCGCCGTGGCCGTCACGCTCGCCGACGCTGGTGCGTTCATGCAGGAAGGAGAGATCAACCGCCGGGCGATCGTCGTCAACGGGAAGACGAAAGTCGAGTTCGCCGTCACCGAGCAAAACGGCTTCGTCGGTGTCTCTATCTCGACTGATGAAACCCTCTACGGCCACCCCATCAAGGTCGGTTCGACCGACTTCGTGCCGGGTGGTCCGTCGCCCGAGGACACCTGGCTGGCCGGCTCGACCGTGTTCGTCCTGTTCGCCGTCGCCCTGCCCGGCGCGTTCTACGCTAACCGGAAACTGCGAGGTGTCGAGCATGACCAACACTAACGACCCGCCGAACCCGCAGGCTCCGCCGTCTCCGTCGAACAAGCGACTGATGCTGGAAGTGCTGAAAGCGACCGGCATCCCGCTGATGTTCGGCCTGCTCTGCCTGACCGGGCTCGCCTTGGTCTGGTGGTACGGCCTGCCCGAGCGCCCGATCTCCATCGTGCTGCTCTCCGGGCTGATCGCCGGCCCGTTCATCGTGGTCTACGCGTTCCTCTTCGCGTACGTCTACCAGAAGCGCCTGGACGTGCCGATCGTCCTGCTCGACCCCGACGGCCAGGACTGGGGCCTGAAGTACCTCCACCCCGACGAGTTCGGACAGGCCGAGATTGAAGGCGACCGACTCGCCACCCGTCACGGTCGCGCCACCGGAGAGACGATCTACTTCGCCGAAGGTCACCGTATCGAGCAGCGCGAAGAGGTCGACCCCGAGACTGGCGAGAAAGAGACGGTCCCCCGCCGCGTCCTCACGTCGACGTGGGAAGGCGAGATCTCCCACCAGAAGTTCATGGAGAAGAAAGCCTCGCTGAAACAGCAGCGGAAGAAACTCGTCCCGCTGGCGTTCGAGGGGCTGAAAGCCCGCGCCGGTGCGGACATGAAGGTCCTCGAAAACACGGACAAACTGGCCCACTCGCTGCTGCTCGGCGCGGAAGAGGACTCCTTCCTCGCCGACGGGCTGAACCCGATGGACTTCGACCTCGACGTTGACCTCGACCGCACCCTCGGCGGGCTGATCCCCAGCCGCGAGGAAGCCGACGACCAGGAGGAACGCGCGGCCGCCGACCGGCCTGGTTCAGCTGACATCCAAGAGTCCAGCGACCCGCTAAAAGAGCGCGCCCAGTCCGACGGCTCGCCGGGCAGCAACGGCCAGCATCCCGGCAGCGAGGTGAACCGTGAGTAACTACGACGGCAGTTCGCTCGGGATCGGCGCTGCGGAGTTCCGCGAGGTCGCCGAGGGCCGACTGACCGAGAACAACCGCGTCTATCCGCTCGCGCCGTTCCTCGACGGTCGTGCGCTCCGCCGGTACGTCCACTACAAGCGTCGGTACGACGAGATTCTGAGCATCAACGAGGACCACGACGCCGATCTCCCGGCGACGTTCGAACAGACCCAGTACTGTCGGAACTTGATCGCCGCCCACGGCTCGCCGGTCGCAGCGGAGGCAGTCCGCAACGGGAACCTCGCGGTCCTATCCTGGCTGTCCGGGCTGACTCGTCGAGAGTCGGACTTCTCCAGCGCCCAGGTGTTTTCCCAGCTGGTCCGCGACCTCCGGCGGCCGGGCTACCTCGGTGTGTTTCTCGGCATGACCGACGGCGGGAAGACGAACTCCGCCCTGGTCGGTGCCGGGCTGCACCTCCGCGACGAACCCGACGCGATCCTCGCCACGAACGTGACCACACTCGAGTGGGAAGAGTCCGAGCTGAACGAACGGACCTACACCGTCGAAACGAAATCGGAGCTGGAACAGATGTGCCATGAGTACCCCGACGTGGTGGCTGTCCTCGACGAGATGAGTACACAGGCGAACGCTCAAACCCAGAGCTACGAGGTCAACAGCGAGTTCTATCCGCTGGTGACGTTCAAATCGAAACTCGGGCTGCGGCTGTTCGTCATCGGTCACCGCGAGGACGGCTACGACATCGCTCCACCAATTCGGGAACACGCCGATCACATCATCGTGCAGCGCGCTGAAGAAACTGGTCTCGACGAGACTGAATACTCCGCGGAGTTCTACCGTGATCTCGTCGACGGCGAACCCGACGATCTCGCCTACACGCTCGACCCGGTGCCGCCGATCGCCGGCACGTACGAACCCGACGAACAAGCTCAGTTCGAGATTACTTCATAATCGACGGTACTACCCTGGTAAACTCCCCCACGGGAATAGGTGAAGTACTTGTAAAATGAAGCCAATTAAAAGCAGTCCAGCACCCCAGGCATCTTCTCCAAGTGCCCAGTCAGACTCTTTTGCATAGAGAGTACCTGATTCAGATGCTAGTATGATTGCTCCAACACCGTCAATCGCTAATCCATATATCTGGTTATTTAGCCCTCCGTCCATGTAGAACTCAAGCAATAGTAACCCTGCTAAAACCAATAACAAACACGTCACCCATGCCTCAGGAATGTCCGCAAAAAGGTTGTCCTCATGATCTCCCACGCGACCATATATAGTCATTCCTATTAGAATAGTCCCAATTCCAGCGATAACGCAGGGAAAGGCCTCTGATAGTTGAAAAAGTGCTGAACATGCGCATGCTACGGCTGGTCGTAGGATGATGACTGCCAAAGTTATTGCAATGAATACAATAAAAATTGACACTCCTTTAAAAACTGGATCGTCTTGCTCCATACCAAGTGGCCTTGATATGCTCCTTAATTAAATATTGAGAAATCTTTTGACATTGAGCGAGCCCGCGAGCGCCCCCCTCAATGGGGGGTCGAGCGGGCTGTTAATACATTTTAGAACTTTGAAGTGGGCGATAGGTATAAAAGAAATTCTGAAAAAGCTAAAATAGCCGCTCCAAGAATGGGAATAATCGGGAACATAAAGCCACTTATAAAGTTTAAATAGAAGGCAATTACACCGGGTGACTTTGCCTTTTCATACATATAGAGGCCACCGAATAGTAGATTGAACCCTGTTCCCACATCGACTAACGCCTCGACAAAATGACTCGCTTCAACCGATAACATCGGTGAGATCGCGACCGCTTCAGAAGCAATTGTTCCCAGTGGGGACAGCCCGATAGATAAGACTAATCCAGTCGTCAGTGCGACCCCGCTTAAAAGATATTTTGCTTCTTTGTTTCTCATCGCGTCAATAATATTAGCGAAGGCGGCATAAGCAACAAACATAAAAATTCCAGCACCCACATAATTCAGCGCCAAAGTGTTTGATATCTCCATTCCTTGAACCATTCATGATTTCGACCCCAGAAATAGTTTCACTTTCACTTTCACTCCACTGATGGCTGGCTCTCTTTTACGTCCCCCTCGTATTGGTCGCGGTGCATGATGCTGGACGAATGGATTAGTTGCCCTGATGGGTGTGAAGCTCCGGTTCGGAAGGTGACCCTCCCGGAGAGTAGAATTGGCCTTCAGTGTGTCGCGTGCGGCAGGCGAATCGAGGAACCTGTTCGCAGAGTCGACGCACAATCCAGAGGGATCGATCTCTAATTACTGCTCGTCGATCGCCTCTCGAACGGCCTCGACGACGAACTCCCGACGTTCTTCGTCGGTCATGTCCTCGTCGAGGTCGTCCAGTTCCCCCTGGAGTTCCAACTTCAGGTGAATTGCGTCCCGAACCCAGGCGCTCCGATTGTCCCCGTATTCGAGTTGACTATTAATCTCGTCCAGAAGGTCCTGAGACATGCTAATAGTCGGCTGAACCATTTGGTTGTTGCTAACGCAGGAAGCCGTTAATAAGTACCTACCAATAACCAATTACCAACAACCAATACTTATTTGGTGTAACAGTAGTTGGTAATTGGTAATGGCACAGTCAGCCAACCTCCACGGCGATTCAAATCGAACCGAATCGGTCGACCTCCGCTGTCCCGACTGCGGACATACGGAGAACTGCACTAGCCACGCCGCAGCGGCGTCCCTCCAGACCTCGAAGCCCTGCCCGAACTGCAACCGGATGATGGCGCTTTCGGAGGGATCCGTGTGAGCCCGGAGACCGCGACCGCGCCGGGCTCGCCGGAGGACCTCACCGTGTGGGACGCCCGCGAGCGGTTCCTGGACGAGTGCCGAATGGACTCGACCGAGGCGACCGTCCGCAGCTATGCGAACCGACTCGCCCGCTTCTGCGAGTGGTGCGACGAACGCGAGATTGAGCGCGTCGACGAACTCTCCGGCTGGCTCCTCGACGAGTACCGGCGGAGCCTCACCGAGGACGCCCCGGTCACGGTGAAGGGTAAGATGATGGCGGTGAAGCAGCTGCTCGCCTACCTCGAACGGATCGATGCCGTCGACGATCTCGAAGACAAGGTTCCCATCCCGCAGCTCTCCGCGGCCGACGAACAGAGCGAAAAGAAACTCGCCCCCGAGGACGGCATCCGTCTCGTCGACTTCTACCGCGATTCGGTGGAGTTCCGGGCCAGCCCGCGCCACGCCCTCCTGGAAGTCCTCTGGTTCACCGGCTGTCGGATGAGCGGCGCGCTCGCGCTCGACCTGGACGACTACGAGAGCGACACCGGGACGCTCCGGTTCGTCAACCGCCCGGACTCCGGCACCCGGCTGAAGAACGGGAACAACGGCGAGCGCCCCGTCGGCATCCCGACCGAGGTCGTCCAGGTCCTCGACGAGTACGTCGCCCGCGAGCGGATCGACAAGCGCGACGACCACGGACGGAAGCCGCTCTTCTCCTGCCGGCAGGGTCGTCCGTCGGATACGACCATCCGAGCGTGGGCCTACCTCGGTACCCAGCCGTGTCTCTACCAGCGGTGTCCGCACGACCGCAACCGGGAGACGTGCAAGTACCGCCGCCGGAACTACGCGAGTCAGTGCCCTTCGTCGCGGTCGCCCCACCAGATTCGAACCGGCTCGATCACGTGGCAACTCAACTGCGGCATCCCCATCGAAGAAGTCGCCGAGCGGGTGAACTCTTCCCCCGACGTGATCCGCCGCCACTACGACGTGGCGACGGGTGACCAGCGGCTCGAAGAGCGCCGTCGGAAGTACCTCGGAAACCTTTCACTTTCTGACGGGGGTAACGATGAAAACTGACGCCTCGCGCCCTGTCGTACGGCGAAATCGTCGGAAGACTGGTCCCTCCGACCCCATACTCGTCTTTAATTTTTCTTTACCTCAGGTTAGTGAGCGGCGCGTTTTCGGCGTTTCTGAAACACCCCCCCCCCCAAAATCACACTCAAGAAATTGGTATGTCGGGGTGGTCGGCGTGATCGTCGGTCCCCGCGTCGAGTTCGCCGTCGGCCACTATCCACGCATCCGAGTGTGGGATTCGGCGGCCGGTCACGACCGCTGGAACAATCAGCCCGGTAACCTCGAAGCCCGCGAACCGGAGTCGCACGCGGACTACCACCTGAACGGGGGTGCGCTACCGTGAGGTGGAGGTCTGAGCGGAGTGATCCGGTCGGTCCCGCTTCAAAATTCAATGCTGCTGTTCACAGCGATCGTCCCGGAATCGACGACGTTCGCGTTCAGCCCGCCGCGATGAGTGAGCGCCTCAACAGCACCCTCCACATCTGCGAGCGATTCCATGTAATCGCATGGTTCGCACAGCCGTACTCCGGTGAACGTGGCCTCACCGACGGTAAATTCCCGGCCGACGAGGTGATTCAGAGGGACATCCCGGGTGAGAATATTTCGTCGGGTCTGTTGCGGTTGTACTGTCGTCGCCTCGTCTCGACGTGCTGCCTCCAGGGCCTCTTTCTCGATGAGTGTCACGCCAGTCCCCTCCGGCAGGTCCTCGTGTCGGTCGTACAACCCCTGTTCGCGATAGTATCGGTCCCCACGCAGTCCTTTTCCGGCGACAGCGTCGACGGATTCGACAGATTCCATCGGGTCACCGGAATCCGGGGCGACAAAAATTGCCTCGACAGTTCCCATATCTGCTCCTCAGACGATCGGCTGATAAAACTGGCTCCTCGCACCGACAACCGCGCTCGCTCACTCTGCACGGGTGTTAATCGCGCGGGGGAAGCCTGTAGATGTCTGGCCCTTCCCGTGACGGGTGTTCCTTCCGGCCGAACGAGCTCATCCCTGCATCTCGTCTCCTCCTGGACGAAGCGACGGACGAGAGTTCGCCGAGCTGTCCGACTCGTCGAGGACGGTGATCCGTAGTGACCGACTGGGAAGTCTACCGGCAGTACCAGGCCATCTCTGCAAGGACGATCGCATCAACTGTATCGGTGACCCGGTCACCGTGGCCAGAGAGTGCCGTTCTTGCTATCAGGTCACTGCGCCCGGATTTAGATATCCGCAAATCCGACTTCGGACCGTGAATAGCTGTATGTCGAGATTCCTTCCGACTCACAGTGTTCACTGAGATCTGTGGGTTCTACTTTACCGCCCAGTTGACTCTCGAAGGTGACCGTCACTTTCTCCTCACTTTCGACAACTAACGCAGTATCGGGGTCGTCGTGAGACGGCTTGATGACGTAATCGCCCACAGCGAATGGATTCTCAGCGAATTTCAGGTTGTCGTGCTTGTAGGTATAGAGACTCACATCCTGATCGTCACAATAAGAGGATAACAGCGCCCGGTCGAACTCCCGCCAATCAGCGGGGCCTTCGTCCAGCGAACTCGGGAAGGCGACCCGAACGCCCTCACCGTCCAGCTCCTGTCCGTACAGTTCGATCTGCGTCTCCGGAGGTAGTACCTCGACGACGACCCCCACCGAAGGATCTTCTTCACCCTTCTTTTCCACCCGGTCACCCGGCTCGAACGGGTTCTCGGGCTTCTGGTTCATGTTCGCCATGTTCGGCCCGAGGTCCTGGAGATCGTTCATCGGCCGCGACGCCAGATGCTTCAACTTCTCCGGCTCGTCGCCCGAGAACTCCTCCTGCGTCTGGACCTTCGACTCCAGCGTCTGGACGTGCTCCCAGCCGAGTAGAATCAGGGAATCCTCGTTGTCCCGGTGCCACGCCATCACGATGATATCGTCCTCCGAATCGTTCTCGATCAGCGATTTCGGCAGGAACGCGGACACGTCCCGGGAGGTCTTCACGTCGACCTCGTACCCGAAGACCTCGAAATCGTGGCCGGAGAAGCTTTCGGGATTGCACCGTCGGATCGCGTCCTCGTTCTCCCACTCCCACATCTCCGCCGGCAGGTACTCGCGACAGAACTGCTCGAAGGCCAACTCTCCCAGATTGCCGACTCGCTTCGCATCCTTGTCCTCTGATCCCTGCTTCTCTGCCTGATAGTCCGCCCGCACTCTGTCGATTTCGTCCGGAATATACTGATACACACCACAGTCAGTAACGGCATTCGATTTATACTTTCACGTTCACTCTACAGACGCCCGCTCTCTGCGATATCAGTCACGTTTCGGTCGGGCCGATGATACACCGACCTCCCGCTCCAACCTCGCTTGGACTTACCACCGTACCGCTTCGACCCCGACACCGTCCGAACGATACCCGATCCGACCGTCTGAAACGAGATCGGAATCCTACCCCGAATTTGTTAATACTATATAGAAATACGGCAGAAAATACTTACAATATACGGTTCAAAGTCCGAATACATGCCAGAACTGGCACCGTATTCGGCACATCGCGTCGGCCGAGCGGGTTCGAGCGGTGGCCGCGCCCGCCGGCCGGTCCCGGTCGTGAGAACGGTCCGCGGCGAACCGGGGGCGTGACCCGTGACGGCGTTCGGTCTGCCGATCGGTCCCGACAGCGAGAGGGCGTGGTTCGTCGGGCTGGCGGTGATCCTGTTCGTCAGCGCTCTGGTCGGGCTCGTCGTGTTCCCGAACGTGGAGGTCGCCGAGCGCGAGGCGTCGATCAACGTGTCCGGTCTGGACGAGTCGGGGTCGGCCCAAGCGACCGTCGAGCGGGTCGACGGCGGCGAGTCCGAGACGGTCGCGGAGACGACCATCGAGGGGCCCGAGGCGACGCTGTACATGGCGACGGAGGCGGGGCTGTTCTACGTCAGCGTCGAGACGGCCGACGGATCGTGTCACAGACGGGTCGAACTCGGTGAGCGGGGCCAGACGGGCATGGGTGCCGAGTGGATCGGCGACCGCGCCCCGGAGTGTCCCGCCACGCTCTCCGTCGAGACGTGACACGGGCCGCTCACCGGGAACTCACCCCAACCAAACACTCGCGAACGAATCGAAGTACTCGTCGCCGGTATCCACGAGCACGTGGTCGCCACCGAGCGCGGTCACTCGCTGGCTCACCTCGTCGACGTGGGCGTCCAACCGCGACCGATACGTGTCCGCCAGCGACTGGCTGAAGTACGAGCGCCGGGTCGTCTCGCTCTCCGGATCCGCGAACAGAGCATCCCCCACTACGTCGGGGTCGCGCTCGTCGGGGGCCATCACCCGCACGAGCAACACGTCGACCTCGTTGCGCGCCAGCGCCGACACGCCCGATTCGATCCGCTCGGGTTCGTCCAGACAGTCGGTCAGGACGACGACGAGCGACCGCGAGCGGATCCGGTCGGCGTAGGCCTCGAGCACCGTCTCGAAGTCGGCCTCGCCCTCGGGATGGAGGTCGTTGATCTGGTCGATCAAGCCCAGGACTTCACCACGGTTCGAGCGCCCCGTGTCCAGCCGCTCGGAGCGCTCACCCATCGTCGAGAAGCGGAAGTCGTTGTGCTCCTCGGCGGTGAGATAGCAAAAGCCCAGGCCGATCTTCGCGGCGTACTCGAACTTGTGGCTCGCCCCCTCGCCGTAGTCCATCGACGCGGAGGCGTCCACCAGGACGTGGACGGTGAGGTTGCGCTCCTCCTCGAACTGTTTGATGTAGTACTCCTCCGTGCGCGCGAACAGTTTCCAGTCGACGAGGCGGGTGTCGTCGCCGGGGGAGTATCGCCGGTAGTCGCTGAAGGTGAGCCCCTCGCCGACGCGGGGGGACTGCTGTTCGCCCTGGCGGACGGCGGCGGTCTCCCGGTCCAGCGCCGCGTCGAAGCGGTCGAGTTCGTCGAGGAAGTCGGGGTCGATTGTCATCGGGAAGGTGCTCCGGCGGCGCTCATTCGAGCAGGTCGGCGATCACGTCGTCTGGGGTCTGGCCGTCCCGTTCGGCGCGGAAGTCGAGGATGATGCGGTGACGGAGGACGGGCGCCGCGAGCGCCTCGATGTCCTCCTCGGAGACGTGGTTCCGGCCGCGGAGGAAGGCTCTGGCCTTCGAAGCGACGACGAGGGCCATGCTCGCCCGCGGGCTGGCGCCGAACTCCACCGCCTCGGCCTCGCGGGTCCGCCGGACGAGTTCGATGGCGCGGTCGCGCAGGTCCTCGGCGATGGGGACTTCGCGGACGAGTTCCTGGGCCTCGCGGATCTCCTCGCGAGTGAGCGACTGCTCGACGGGGACCTGTCGGGTGCGGCTGGTGTACAGGTCGACGATGTCCCGCTCCTCGTCGGCCTCGGGGTAGTCGACCAGGAGCTTGAACATGAAGCGGTCGGTCTGGGCCTCCGGGAGGGCGTAGGTGCCGCCCTGGTCGATGGGGTTCTGCGTCGCGAGGACGAAAAACGGATCGGGCAGCTCGTAGGTCTCGCCGCCGGCGGTGACCTGTCGCTCCTGCATCGCCTCCAGCAGCGCGGCCTGGGTCTTGGGCGTCGCCCGGTTGATCTCGTCGGCGAGCACGACGTTCGCGAAGATCGGTCCCTTCTCGAAGACGAACTCGCGGCCGTCGTCGGTCTCGCGGATGATCTCGGTGCCGGTGATGTCCGAGGGCATGAGATCGGGGGTGTTCTGGACCCGCGAGAAGGCCAGATCGGTCACCTCGGCGACGGTGCGGACCATCGTCGTCTTGCCGAGGCCGGGGTTCGATTCGAGCAGCGCGTTGCCGTCGGCGAGGATGCACACGAAGAGCCCTTCGAGCACCTCCTGCTGGCCGACGATGCGCTCGCCGACCTCCTCGCGGGCCGTCGCGAGTTTCGCCTGCAGTGCGTCCACGTCGTCCGTGTCGGGTTCGTCTTGCATGAATTCGGAGGGTCAGTCGTTAACTGGCGTTGTCGTCACCGCTGTCGTCGTCTCCGCCGTCGCCGTCGGTCGCGTCGTCGCCGGCCGTGTCACCGCCGCGGATCCGCTGGTTGTACTCGCGGACGAGGTCGGCGTCCTCGACCTGTTCGGGGGCGGCGAACTCCGCCTGCTGGCTGTCGACGCCGCCGGAACTCCCGCCGGCGGCGCCGCTCGACTCGGGGTCGGGGAACGTGCGGTCGTCCTCGACGTCGCGGCCGCCGCCGGAGGACTCGATCTCGGCGGTCTGGTTGTCGTCGCCCGCGGAGACCTCCTCGCGGTCGCCGAGGACGCGGTCGCCGTCGAGCAGCCCGGTGTAGTTGTTCGGTTCGTCCGCCGACCCGTCAGTCGTCGGCTGGGGCCGGTCGAACAGCGCCGGGTCGACGACGGCCACCTGGACCGTCGCGAGGCTCAGGGCGGCGATCACGACCGCCACCGCGCCGAGCCGACCGACGTTCAGCAGGCCCACGGCCGAGCTCTCGCGCAGGTCGGCCAGCACCTCGTCGTAGAGCCGCCGGGCCATCCGCGAGTCGGCGTCCGCCTCGACGGCGTCTCGTGCCGTCCGCAGTTTCTCGGCGACCGACGGGTTGACCGCCTCGAACTGCTCGACGAGCGGTTCGCGCAGTCGCAGCCAGACCGCGACCGCCAGCGCGAGCGCGCCGACCGCGGCGGCCACCGTCGCCGAGCCCGGGACGGCGACCGCCCCGAGGTCGCGGCCGAGCGCCGACCCGACGGGGTCGGTCACGCCCGCCGGGACGCGGAGTCGGTCCGGGAGCCGCGACGGGTCCAGCGTCGCGAGCACGAGATTGACGCCGAGGAAGACGGCCGCGGCTTCGACGACCGCGGCCGTGACGGCCGCTTTCCACGCCTCTCGGCGGATCTGGCGGATCGATCTGTCCATCCGCTCGCGGGAGTCGTCCGGGACCGTCTCACTGCCCGGACCCGTCCCCTCCGGGTCCGTCTCGTCGGCCGGTTCCTCGGTCATCGGTACCCCTCACAGGCCGTCTCGTTCCGGTTCGCGGAGTTCGAACAGAGGTCGCGCAGGTCGGTCCGGAGGTCGTCGATCGTCTCGTTTTTCGCGTTGAGCAGGACCTCGCGCGAGCGGACCTGTTCCTCCAGGTTCGCCACGTCCTCCTCCAGGTTCGCGATGGTCTCCTCGTCGCGTTCGACCTCGGACCGGAGGCTGCTCACGTTCGATTCGAGCGCGTCGATACGGTCGTCGCGCTCGTCAAGCGCAACCTCCAGTTCGTCGACCTCGCTCTGGAGTTGCTCGGCGCGGTCTTCGGCGTCCGAGAGGTCCGCTTCCAGGGTGTCGACCCGACCACGGAGGTCGGAGACGGTCGACTCCAGTTCGTCGCGGCGCTCTCGGAGGTCCGAGACCTGCGTCTGTAGCTCGTCGCGGCGGTCTTCGAGGGTCGCCACTTCGTCCTCCAGCCGGGAGATGTTCTCGTTGGCGTCCGCAAGCCGATCGCGCGTCTGCGCGAGCTGGGCCTCGGTCGTGTTGAGCTGGCTCTCGGTCTGGTTGAGCGCCCCGGCGACCTGGTCGACGTCTTCGGTCCGGGTGTTCAGCTGCGCCCGCGTCTCGTTGAGCCGCTGGCGCGTCGCCCGCAGCTCGGTGCGGGTCTCGTTGAGCCGCGTGGTCAGCTGGGCTTTCTCGGTGCGGAGGGCGTCGTTCTGTGACCGGAGTTGCTGGGCCGAGTCCTGGTAGAGGACGGTCGCGCCCGCCGCGCCGGCGGCGGTGAGGACGACGAGGGCGACCAGGCCCAGACTGATCGGTCGGCCGATTGCGCTCACGGGAGACCACTCGTGAGTGAGGTGCGGCCGCGGTACACTTGAACGCGCCGGACGATCACTTCCGTTGAGAACACGACCAGCGCACCGAGCAGCGCCGCCCATCCCCAGGTGTCGCGCACCGACCGGACGCGCG
Source organism: Halosimplex pelagicum (assembly GCF_013415905.1). Lineage (GTDB taxonomy): Archaea > Halobacteriota > Halobacteria > Halobacteriales > Haloarculaceae > Halosimplex > Halosimplex pelagicum. Next base: position 3,593,673 of record NZ_CP058909.1, read on the forward strand.
TCGACTGCTCGCGGGCCAGCTCCGCGATCCGGGCGCCCTCGTCGGGGCCGAACTCCCGGCCGCCGGTCACGTCGACCAGCCGTTCGAGGTCGGGATCGACCCCCAGGCGGGCGTACTCGACCGGGTAGTTGGCCGCGTAGGTCGCGTCGAGCAGTTCGTGATACCCGGCCTCGCGGGGGGTGAACTCCCCGCGGAAGGTCCCCTCGGCGACCTGCCGGAAGGTGACGTTCGCGAGGGTCGGGCGCTCGTCGCCGCGGTAGGTGAGCGTCGCCGGGCTCCCCGCGCGGGCGTCGCTCACGTCGGTCACGCCGGTCTGGCCCCGCGCGGGGTCGCCGATAGCGTAGTTGACCGACTTCGTGACGACCAGCGAGTCCGGCCGGTCGAGCAGGCCGTCGAGGCCGCCGGAGTCGCCGTAGGCGGTCAGCGAGACGACGCGGCCGAGCCCGAAGCGCCACGAGGCGATCGCGGGCGTCCCCTCGCCGGTCGCGACCTGGTAGTCCGCGCCCGCTTTGACCGACACGTCGTTGGCCTGGGAGGGACTGGCCGTCAGCGTCACCCCGGAGGTGATGAACGTGTTCTGCCTGACGATCGTCAGGTTCTGGCCGCGGAACTGCCGGGAACTCCCGCCGAAGAGGAGGCGCAGGCGGCTCGTCTCGTTCGCGGCGAAGTACGAACCGCCCGACTCCCGGGCGATCCGCCGGAGGGTGTCCTCGTCGACCCGGTCGCCGGCGCCGACGGTGATGACGCGGACGCCCTCTCGACCCAGCTGACTGGCGACCGCCGCGGGCCGCTCCACGTCGTCGGCGCCGTCCGAGAGGAGGATGACCGTCCCGGGGTTGTCCCCGAGCATGTCCGCCGCGCCCAGCAGGCCGACGGCGATGTCGGTGCCGCCGCGGGTGGTCTGGAGCCGGCGGATCCGCTCGCTGATCGCCTCGCGGGCGTCCTCGAGCGGCTGGCGGTCGGCGATCCGGAAGGCCTCGCCGCCGAACGCGACGACGCCGACCTGGTTGCGGTCGCCCAGCTGGTCCAGCACGTCCAGGGCGATCCCCTTCTGCGTCGAGAGTCCCTCCTCGGCGCTGCCGGAGATGTCGACGAGCATCACGATGTTCGTCCGGCCGCCGGTCGCGTTACCCATCCTGACCGGGAGCATCGACGCGATGGGCGACTCGCCGTACCCGCCCTGCTGGTAGGCGTTCTCGCCGCCGACCGACACGAGCCCGCCGCCGTCGATGACGTGCTCCTGCAGGGCGCTGACGTTGCCCAGCTGGCCGGCGGGCGTGTCCTGCACGACGACCGCCGCGTAGTCGTCGAGGTCGCCGGGCACCGACGAGGCGTTGGTCACGTTGTACAGCGACCCGAGGTAGCCCCGCAGCGGGTACTCCCCCTGCGCGACGTACAGCAGCCGCGGCTTCTCGACGACCCGCACGTCGTGATAGAAGACGTCGTTGCGCTGGTACACGTCCTCCCCGTCGACCCTGGCGGTCACGCGGTGGTCGCCGACCGACTCGAAGGTGTGGTTGACCGCCAGCGACTCCCCGGCGGCTAGCTGGCCCGTTCGGACCTCCTCGCCGTCGATCTCGACGCTGACCGGGACCGAATCGTCGGCCTCGACGCCCGTCAGGGAGACGACGAACTCCGTCGGGAGGCCGACGCTCGCGGTCGACGGGCCGGCGACCGAGACCGCTCGTTCGGTCCGCTCGGGCGAGAGCTCGACGGCGCTGACGGTCGCGTTCAGGCGGTTGGCGTCCTCGGCGGCGGCCGCGAGGCTGCGCCCGGCGGTCACCTGCCCGTCCGAGGCGACGACGACGGTGCCGTTCTCCCGCAGGTTCGCGGCGATGCCGTCGCCGAGGCGCGACTCGTCGCCGCTACCGACGGTCGCGGTCGTCACCGGGACGCCCGCCGACTCGATCCCGTCGACCAGATCGCCGGTCGCGTTCGGGAACGCCCCCATGCTCGCCGACTCGTCGGTCAGCAGCGTGACCCGGGGCTCGCCGGGCGTCTCCCGCGTCTGGACGGTGTAGGGACCCATCGCGCCGACGACCAGCAGCGTGACGACCAGCAGCCGGCTGGCGAACAGCAGTCGTCGACTCCGGGCCGAGGCCGACCGGGACCCCGACTCGCCGCGGAAGATCAGGTACGCGAGCAGCGCGACGGCGACCGGGAGCGCCGCCAGCGGCCAGAGGTGTTCGACGCCGACGGTCAGTCCGTCCAGCGAGTACGAGACCGCGAGCGGCAGTGAAACGGGTCCGCTCATCACAGCTCACCCCGCCGGCGCAGGTAGCCGATCTCGAGGACGGCCACGAGCAGCGCTCCGAGGGCGACGAACTCGGTCACTCGCTGGGGGACCGTCCGGGTCTCCGACCGCGTGACGTTGCCGACCGGTCCCGACCGCTCGCCCAGGTCCGCGGCGCCGACGGCCGACTCCCGCTCGGAGAGCAGCGCCGCGCTCTCGGCGGTCCCGCCGGCGGTGTACACGCCGGCCTCCCGGACGGTGGCCGTCGGCCCCCGTAGCCGCCCGGACGGTCCCTCGACCCGGTCGGCGCCGAACTGGACGGTGTCGCCCGTCTCGTGGTTCAGCGCCGAGAGGGGCTCCCGGCCGGCCAGGTCGAAGACGGCGCGCTTCCAGAAGACGGGGTACTGGTAGTTGTACTTGAAACTCGACCGCTCCTCGATGTAGCCGTAGTACAGCAGCCGGCCCCCGTCGCGACTATCGGTCGCGAGCAGCGGCGTCCCGTCGCGTAACTCGACGAGCGTCTCGCCCGACCGCAGCGACCCGGTCAGGTACTCGTCGGGCGCCTGGAAGTCGATGCCTTCGGTCAGGTCGGTCTCGGTCGTCCGCCGGACGGTGGGCGCCGAGGCCGTCCCGGAGGGCTCGATCAGGAGGAGGTCGCTCAGCCGGTCGGGCATCTCCTCCTGGGCCTGGACGGCGACCCCGCCGCCGGCGGCGAGGGTGTCCCGACCCGCCTGGACGTTCCCGGGCAGCAGCGAGTCGGCGTCGACGTTGCTGTAGAGTATCACGTCGTAGTCGTCCTCGACAGTCGTGGGCGGGTTATCCACCGTCAGGTCGACCTGGTCGACCAGCGAGAGCGCGGTCGTCAGGTAGCGGTTGCGGTCGTTGGTCAACACGAGGGTGTCGACCGTCGGATCCTCGGGGGCGACCACGGGCACGGCGTCGTCGGTGGCGAAGTCGTCGCCGGGCGAGAGCCGCGCCTCGCTCGCGCCCGCGGGGACCGGGAACGTCACCGTCGCCACGTCGCCGCCCGCGAGTTCGACCTCCCGCTGGCTGTCGCCCAGCGAGACGGTGCGCGTGACCGACTCCTCGCCGAAGTTCCGCACCGAGAACGTCACCTCGGAGCCGCCGAACCGGCGGTCGACGAAGCCGACGTTGCCCGCGCCGCCCCCGGCGAACTGCCGGAGGCTGACGCTCACGTCCCGGGCGCGCAGCCCCCGGACGGCGTCGGCCCACTCCGAGCCCTGAAAGTCGCTCAGGACGACCACGCGCACGTCCTCCTCGGCGAGCGCCCGCGCCTGCGCGACGGCGCCCCGCAGGTCGCCGGGGGCGTCCGTCGCTTCGAGGCCGCCGAGCGCGTCGCGGGCGGCGCTGGGCGGCCCGCGCCGGACGAGGACCCGGCCGCCGCCGCTGGTCGTCACGACGGAGGTCCGGGTCGTCACCTCCTCGTCGGCCGCCGCGAGCGCGCGGTCGAGCCGCGTCTCGCCGCCGTCGGTCGTCGCCATGCTCGCGCTCGTGTCGACGACCAGCACCGTCTCCTCGACGACGGCCCGCTCCTGAACGGGGACGTACGGCGCGGCGAGCGACCCCGCCAGGAGCAGTATCGCGAGGATCTGGATCAGGAGCAGGAGGCTCCGGGAGATCCGTTCGAACAGGGGCGTGGTCGCTCGCTGGCGCTGTTCGTCGGCGACGAATCGGAACGTGGGCAGTTCGACGCGCTCGGGCTCCGGACGGATGAGATAGAGGAGGACGACGGGAACCGCGAGGAGGGCGGCGGCGAGGCCGAGCGGTGCGAGGAACACGTCGGAGAGGGCCATTCGTGTTGCGGGGACGACTGGTACCTACATTGGTCTTGTGGCGTCGACCCGCGGACGCGGCGGCGATCCGGCGCCGTCTAGACTGATAGCCGCCGGTTCGCGGCGACGCTTCACACTGAGGTACAACGGCTATGGCCGAACGGTGCCTTGACCGTAGTAGATGATGCAGTCATCCATCGGAACCGAGCTTACGTATCGGATCGACGACGACCAGTCCGCCAGCGAGGCCGTCCTCGACGCGGTCGCGGAACGGGCGGGCGTGGACGTGCTCGACCTCTCGACGCCGCTGTACGACGCCGTCGACCCGGAGGCGCTCGACACCTTCTACCGGACCAGCGGGGACGAGGGGACACCGACGCGGGTCTCGTTCGCCTACTGCGGGTACGACGTGACGGTGTCCGGCGACGGGACGGTCGTCCTCGACGAGGCGACCGACGGCGACGTACGGCTCGGGTGAGCCGTGGGATCGCAGGCCGACCGGGGCGGCTTCGAGACGTGCGCCCACTGCGGCGCGCGCCTGTCGGGCTCGGAGTGGTACCCCGCGCGGACCCACGTCGAGGACGGGTCGTTCGCGGTCGCCTCGTTCTGCGGTGAGGTGTGTCTCCGGGACTGGCGCGAAGGGTGATTCGCCCCTTCGGCGGGGCGATTCCGTGGTTCCCGGAACGAGACGCGGTTCAGTTTTCCGGCGCGCCGGATTCGAAGAGCTGTCGACAGAGCTTGCGGTGGGCGGCGCGGACGTGCGTGTTGAACGTGGGTTGGGAGATGCCGAGCGACTCGGCGACCTCGCTTCCGGTCCGGTCCCGCGGCGTGTCGAAGTAGCCGCCGAAGTACGCCGTCTGTAGCACCTCCAGCTGCCGGTCGGTGAGTTCCTCCGTCAGCGTCGCACGCAGTTCGGTGGGCGACTGGCGCGGTCGCTCGCGGCTCCGCTGGGCGACCAGTTCCGTGTCGGCGTACGCGTCGCCGAACGCTTCGACGAACTCCCGGACGTCGGCGTCGGCGCCGAGCTCGACGACGAGGGTCGCGACGCCCCCGGAGACGGTGAGCGCGCGCGGCCGCCCGCCGTGGCGTCGCACCGTCTCGCAGAGGCTCCGCTCGCCCAGCGTCGCCTCGAAGAGACACACCGGTTCGTCGCCGTCCTCGTACTCGGAGACGAGCGTCGGCTCGCTCGTCTCCAGGTCGACCGCGGTCGCGCGGAGTTCCTCGGCGGGGACCCCCCGCGTCGACGCGTACACCCTCGGTCGCCCCTCCGGGGTCGGAACGATCCCCTCCAGGGTGAGGTCACAGCCCGTCTCGGACGCGATCTCGACGACGCCCAGGTCGTCGTCGCCGACCGCGAACTCCAGTTCGGTCACCTCGTCGCTGACCAGCGACCGCTTGCTCTCGGTGGCGTTGATCGCGTAGGCGATGGTGTCGGCGAGCTCGGCCAGCACCGACCGCTCCAGATCGTCGAACACGCCGGGCTGGTTGGCGTAGACGTTGAGCACGCCGTAGAGGGCGTCCTCGTAGACGAGCGGCAGGGCGATCGACGCGTGGTAGCCCCGCGTCAGCGCCGCCTGGCGCCACGGCTCGAAGTCGGGGTCCTCGACGATGTTGTCGACGACCTGGGGCTCGCGCGTCCGGACGGCCCGCCCCGCGGGGCCGCGACCGGTCGTCCGTTCGTCGGCCGTGACCGTCGTCGCGTCGAGGTAGCCCTTCTCGGCGCCGGCCCACTCGCGGGGCGTGACCTCGTCCGTGACCGAGTCGTGGTCGCCGACCCACGCCAGCTCGTAGGGGCCCACGTCGGCGAGCTGCTCGCAGACCACCGTCTCGATCTCCCCGCGGGTCGACGCGCCCACGAGCGACTGTCCGATCGAGCGGATGGTGTCGTTGATGCGGTTGAGCCGTTCGAGCGAGTCGTTCTGCTCCTCGAGGGCCCGCTCGCGCTCGGCGAGGAGCCGCTCGCGGTCGGCGCGGCCGCAGGCCGTCTCGACCGTCGCGGCCGTCGTCTCGACGAACTCCAGTTCGGTCTCGGAGAACCCGCCCGGCGCCTCCGTCGCGGTGACGAACACGCCGTGGGAGCCCAGCGGCACCGCGGCTATCTCGGTCACGGCGTCGCCCGCTCCCGACACGTCAACGTCCTCGACGAGGCGCGTCTCGCCCGTCGTGAACGCCTCCCAGAGCGGCCCCGACGGCGTCTCGCTCAGCGCGGCCGTCGGGAGCTCGTCGACCGCTCGCTCGGTCCGCGCGGCGGGTTCCAGACGACCTTCGTCCCTGTCGTACCGGACGACCGCCGTCAGCGGCAGTTCGAGCGTCTCGGCGGCGTGCTCGGCGGTCGTTCCGGCGATCGCCGCCTCGGTCTCGGCGTCCATCAGGTCGCGGCTCATCTCGTTGAGCGCGGCCAGCTGGGCCTGGCGCTGCTCGCGCTCCAGCTCGTAGCTGACCCACTGGGCGGTCAGCTCCAGGAAGGTCCGCTCGGCCCCGGAGAACGGCCGGTCGCGCGCCTCCCGGGCCGCGAAACACAGCGTCCCGTAGCGGTCGCCGCCGACGGTCACCGTCGTCCCGATGTAGCTGTCGAGCCCGTAGGTCTCGTAGGCGGGTTTCCCCTCCCAGCCCGCCGCGGGGGCGTCGGCGACGGCGACGAGCCCGTCGTCCTCGACGACGTGGCGGCAGTACGTCTCCGGGAGGTCCGCGGTCACCTCCGGCTGGATCAGCTCGTGGGACCCGACCGCGTCAACGAGCTCGAAGCGGTCGCCGGTCACCCGGGAGAGGAACCCGATGTCGAGGTCGAACCGCGCGCGGCCGAGTTCGAGCAGCCGCCGGAGCTTCCCCTCGAACGGCACGTCGCTGTCGGCGGTGACCTCGTACAGCTCCCGCTGGAACGCCTCGCGCTGGCGGCGGCCGAGCTCGTACTCGATCCACTGGCCCATGAGCCGCTGGAAGGTCAGCTCCTCGTCGGAGAACGGCCGGTCGCGCGGCGCCTCCGAGAGGAAGAAGAACGTCCGGTCGTCGCCGCCGTCGACCGCGACGTGGGTGCCCAGATACGCCTCGACGCCGAGCTCGCGGCGGGCGACCGAGTCGCCGAACCCGACCGTCTCGGGGTCGTCGATGCCGACGACGCCGCGCTCGTCGGCCGTCGCCGCGCAGTAGGTCTCCGACAGCGGCAGCTCCAGCCCCGGCCGGAACCGGTCGTGGTCCCCGCTGACGTGTTCGATCTCCAGGGTGTCGGTCTCGGCGTCGATCCGCGCCATCGCGCCGAAGTCGAGGCCGAACCGCTCGCACCCCAGATCGAACAGCCGCCGGAGCTTCCGCTCGAACGACTGGTCCGACCGCGAGATGATCTCGTGTTGCTCCCGCATGACGGCGGTCTGGTCGCGCAGCGACGCCTTCGCTCGCGCTCGCTCGCGCAGCGTCCCGAGCATCCGGTCGAGTTCGTTCTCCGGTCGCTCGGGGCCGCAGAACTCCTCGGGCGGCGTGTAGTAGACGTTGTGACAGACCGTCGTGTCGGAGATGAGGTGGGGGTGGGCGCGGACGATCTCGATGAGTTCCTCGGCCGGGAACCGCTCGCGGTCGTACTGACAGAGCGCGATCGCGTCGGCGTCGTCGAACAGGTCGTTTATCCGGCTCTCGTACTCCATGAACGCCTCGATCGGGACGCTCTCCTCGACGAGCCAGTCCGTCTCGGCGACCACCCGGAGCGCCTCGAACTCCGCCGTGGCGGCCTCGATCTCGGCGCCGTAGATCTCCATCATCGACTCGGGATCGAACGAGCCGTCCCGGAGGTAGGTGTTCCCGACGCTCTCGAAGACGAGCGCGCCCGATTCGACCGCGCCGTCGACGTCGATGCCGCGCTCGCGGAGCAGGTCCGCCACGGTCGACAGCGAGGCCTCGTCGCCGACGTACATGCACTTCTCGCCGCGTTCGAGCCCCTGGCGGAGGAACGGAACCGCCGCGGCGAACTGCTCGTCGCGGCCCTCGTAGACGAGCGCGAAGTGGTCGTTGGCGTGCTCGTGGCCGTCGAGCGGCTCGATAGGGCCGCGGAACTCCGCGCTCTCCCGGAGCGCCTCGGTGCCGTTGTCCAGTCCCAGCACCCGGCTCCGGTCCTCGCCGGTGCGTCGCTCCGTACTCATCCGTCGTGACTCACCCCGTCCGGCCGCGCGCGTCCACCCGGGTCGCCCTCGGTCCGTTCCCGTTCGGAGAGTAGTTGCCGTGTCATGATAGTGCGAAGGGCCGCGAGGCGATCCCCGCGGTCGTCGTCGTGGGTAGGAGCGGGCTAACCCGTATAAGCGAAGCGATTATTCGCTGACAATACGTCCCGGCTCGACGCCGGAAACGCGCCCGTCGCTCGTCGGCTACGCGCCGATACGGACCGGATAGTTGCCGGTGTCGTGCGCCGAGCGGTGTCGTCGAACGGTCGCGCGGCTGTCGGCCGCCGCGGCTCAGAACTCGGTGACGACCTCGACGCCGACCGTGTCGAACTCGCTCATCGCCGCCAGCCGGTCGGGCACCGCGTCGAGCGCGACGCGGTCGGTCACCAGGGCCCCGGGGTCGACCCGCCCGGCGGCGACCATCGCGAAGATGTCGTCGTACCGGCGCGGCGCCATTCCCCGCGAGCCCGCGACCGTCAGGTCGTCCTGCACCACGCGGTCGACCGGGAGGGCGACCTCGCCGCGGTCGTCGTCGCCGGTCAGCCCGACCTGGACGTGCGTCCCGCCGCTCGAAAGCGAGTCGACCGCCGTCCGGAACGTCTCCGTCGACCCCAGCGCGTCCATCGACACGTCCGCGCCGCCGAATCGGTCGCGGACGCGCGACGCTGGGTCGTCGACCTCGCTCGCGTCGATCGTCGCCGCGGCGCCGATATCGGCGGCCAGCTCCAGCGGCGCCTCGCGCACGTCGACGGCGACGGGTGTGGCCCCGAGCGCGGCGGCGATCTGGACGGCCGAGAGGCCGACGCCCCCGCAGCCGACGACGACGACCACGTCGCCCCCGCCGGCGTCGGCGGTCGCGTCCAGCGCCTCGAAGGCGGTGACGAACCGACAGCCCATGCTCGCGGCCGCGACCGCAGAGACGCCCTCCGGGAGGTGAACGGCGTTCACGTCCGCGGCGGGCACGTGGAACCGCTCGGCGAACGCGCCCGGTGCCGCCGGGCCGAACCCCAGCGCGGTCGCGCCCTCGCAGTAGTTCTGTCGCCCCGCGCGACAGGCCGGGCAGGTGCCGTCGGCGAGGCTGAACGGAACGACCACGCGGTCGCCGACCGCGACCGTCTCCACGTCAGCGCCGACCTCGCGGACGGTCCCCACGGGCTCGTGCCCGAGGACCTGCCCCGTCGGGACGCGGTCGTCGACCCAGTCGCCGTGGCCCTGCCAGGCGTGCCAGTCGCTCCGGCAGATCCCGCAGGCCTCCGTCTCGACGACGACGCCGTCCGGGTCGGCCGTCGGCTCGGGCACGTCGCGGAGTTCGAGCGGTTCGCCGTGCTCGGCGAGGACGACTGCGCGCATACTCGCCCTTCCCGCCCGTCCCGGGTCACCGTTTCGGTCGTCCGTGCCCGTCGGTTCGGTCGCCGGGAGCTCGTCGGTCCGGTCGCGGTGGCGACTGCCGTTTCGGTCCCGGCGGCCGCTCAGTACGCGTATCGCAGAACCGTCTCGCCGCCGCGGCTGACGACGACCGTGTCGCCGCCGTTGTTCCAGACCGCCGAATCGCTCCCCCAGTAGAGCGTATCGGCGGTGTTGGTCCCCGACCCGGTCCGGAGTGTCACCGTCTCGTCCGGCCCGAGCGCGAACCCGCCCGGGAACGTGTAGGTGTGGCCCGCCTCGTCGCCGACCGTCCACCCGCCCAGTTCCAGCCGCCCATCGCCGTCGTTACCGAAGACGACGTATTCGTCGTTCAGGTTCTCGTGGTCGTTGCCCGCCGCGTCGGCGTGAACGCGCTCGACCGTCAGTCCCGGGTCGGAGGTGGCGACCGGGCCCCCGGTGTCGACGGGGCTGCCGCCGTCGGTTCCGCTACCGCCGCCCGCCGCGGTCGCGTTCGGGTCCCGACAGCGCCACAGCCCGCGCCGGTCGGCCTGGGCGTCGGCCTCCGCGGCGTAGTACCGTTCGGACCGCTGGAACGTGCTGTCGTACACCCGGGCGTGCCCGGTCGCGAGCAGTCGGTACGTGAAGTCCGTGTGGTTCACGGCTGTCGCGGTGCCGTTCGTCGCGGTTCCGTTCGCAACGGTCGGCGCGCTCCCGCTCGCTCCGCTCGCGTTCACGTGGACGTACGCCAGCAGTCGGTCGTAGCGGTCCCGGCGGTCGGCCGCAGGGTCGGTGACCAGCGTCACTCGCTCGCCGGCCAACCACCGTTCGGCGAACGCGCTGGCGTCCTCGCCCGCGGATTCGAGGCACGCGGCGCCAGCGGCGGTGTCCGGCACCCCCTCGAACTCCGCGGGATCGTTGTCGGCGTACACCTCCGGCGTATCGACGCCCAGCAGCCGCACCGTGTCCGTCGACCCGTTGGCGTAGCGCACGTCGATGGTGTCGCCGTCGACCACGTCGACCACGGTCGCCGCCGTCCCGTTCGCCACGTCGGGCGCCGCGGCGGTCGGACCCGTGGAAGTCTCCTCGCCGACGGAGACCGAAAATCCCGCGCAGCCGCTCAGGACCGCCAGTAACGCCACCGCGAGGACCGCCGCGGGTCGGCCGTTCATAGCTACGATCGGTCCGCCGGACGCATGAGCGTTGGCACCTCGGAAGCGGCGGTGTTCGGTTCGGAGCGCGCAGGTATCGACCACCTCGCATAGTATTACGGGGTCGGGATAGCCATTACTGAGCGTGAGAGGTAACTCTCGCGACGGGGTTCCCGAGATACTCTCGTACGTGGTCGCTGCCGCCGTGCTGGGCGCCGTCGTGGGATATCTACGTGCGGGATCGGTCGGTGGTGCGCTCGCGCTCTCCGTCGCCGTCGGTCTCGGAGTGGCTCTCGGCATCCTCGGTCTCGAAGCGTGGAGTCGATACTTCTGATTCGGCCAGGTCACCGCGGAAGATGGCCCACGGGAGCTACCCCCTGAAGGCGTTCCGGGCCGGCGAATCGACGCTGTTCGACCACGAGCGCGAGGAGGTGGGGGATATCTCTCGGCGGTCGCTGCTACACCTCCAGTGCAACAACGGCCTCGAAATCACGTTCTCGCCGCGGGCGAACCGCCCATAGCGGCGGCCGCCGTTCGGGGACTACTCGTCGAGCGCAGCCGCGTCGACCCGCAACTGCTCGACGACCGATGGCCGTCCGCGGACCGACAGCGCCACCGTCTCGGGGCCGTACTCGACGGACTCGACGACCGCGCGGTCGTAGGCCCGGGAGACGATCCCCATCGCGTCGTCGCGGTTGGGGAGTCGCAACTCGGCGCGGTCGGTCGGCAGGCGGTCCGCGACGGCGGCGCGGAGGCAGTCGAGGTTCGTCCCCTCGCGGACGCTGACCGGGACCGGTTCCGGTGCGAGGTCGGCGACCACCTCTCGGCGCTCGGCCAGCGCGTCGTCGTCGAGCAGGTCGACCTTGTTCAGCGCCGTGACGACCGCCGACTCGTCGACGCCCTGGCCGCCGAACACGTCGAGCGCGACCTCGACCTTCTCGCGCAACTCCGAGGGCGGGTCGCTCGCGTCGGCGACGAGGACGACTGCGTCGGCCGCCGCGGCGTCCGAGAGCGTCTCGCTGAACGACTCGACCAGCCAGTGGGGCAAGTCCGCGACGAATCCGACGGTGTCGGTACACAGCACGCGCCGGCTGTCGACCGTCGCCCGCCGCGTCGTCGTCTCCAGCGTCTCGAACAGCCGGTCCCGCACCGCCGCTGTCTCCGTCGCCGCGTCGGGGTGTCCCTTCGGGTCGCCGCCCGGGGACTCCTCGATCGCCAGATCGTCGGCCAGCCGGTGAAGCAGCGTCGACTTCCCGGCGTTGGTGTAGCCGGCGAGCGTCACCAGGTCGAACCCTTGCTCGCGGCGCTCGGCGCGGTGCTGCTCGGCCGGATGCGGCAGGTCCGAGAGCTTGCGTTCGAGGTCGGCGATCCGATTTTTGACGCCGTGTAACCGTGTTCCCTTCTCGACGCGCTTGTTCAGTCCCTGTACGTCCGAGCGCGCCTGCAACCGCGGGAGGTCGTACCGCAACCGCGCGAGCTCCGTTTGTAGTTGCGCCCGTCGCGTGCCCGCCCGGTCGGCGAAGATGGCGAGCACGAGCCGGTAGCGGTCGAAGACCGCGGTTCCGTCGGGGAGCGCTTCCCCGATAGCGGCCGTCTGCCGGGGCGTCAGCTCCCCGTCGACGGCGACCAGATCCGCGCCCGTCTCCGCGACTCGTGTCGAAACCTCTGTGACTTTCCCGCGCCCGAAGTACGTCCCCGGGTCCTTCGCGCGGGCCTGGGTCACCGCGTCGCGGACCTCGTATCCCGCGGCCTCCGTCAACGCTCGTATCTCGTCGGTGTCGACCGGCGGTTCGTCCGCCCGCGCCGCGACTATCGCTTTCGTTCCCGTCTGTCGTCTCATGTGTCTGTCTCTGTGGGTGGTGTCGGTCTGCGAGCGATACCGTCCGACGACCGCCCGATCGCCGGACGGCCGCCGGGCTATCGGACCGTCTAAGATCACCGGTTACGGGGCCGCTTCGGTGTTACATCGCCGCTGGCACGCGCTCGTCGAAGGCGAAACGTTACGGACCGAGAGCGAGCCGGTGACCGGTCAGCAGAAGTGTCTGATCTCCATCACCGTGTCCACATCGTCGGCACCCCTCGTCAAGAGCGTTGCCGTGGTGTGGCACTTTCCCACACGACTCTCAGAAGTCGCCGAGCGTGGCCTGTCCCTTCTTCAGCGATTGCGCGGGGATGCCGAGCTCGGAGGTGACGCTGGTCGCGAACTCGTCGGCGAAGCCGTGCTGGGTGTACACCTGCTCGGGGTCGACGGCGGCGACGAGGGCGAGGAGTTCGTCGTAGTCGCAGTGGTCGGTGAGGACGAATCCCTCGTCGAACCCCCGCCGGTAGACGAACGAGTCGTCGACGGCCCACCCCGAGAACCCGGCCGTGACCGCGCCCGTCGCCTCGACCAGCGACTCGACCCAGGGGCTCCGCGGCGACCCCGAGCAGACGAGCGCGTCGCCCGGCCCCAGATCCACGTCGTCATCGTAGCGCTCGCCCGGGAACGTCACGTCGCAGTGGCGCTCGATCACGTCGCTCACGTCCGCGACGGCGTCGGTGACGAACACCCGCTCGCGCGGCGAGTCCGCGAGGATCCGCTGGAGCTTCTGGGCCCGCCCCAGCGCGTAGCCGAACAGGAGGACCGGCCGGTCGGTCGTCGCCGCGAGCCATGACCGGACCGCGGCCGCCGACTCCTCGGTCGACGGGAACCGGTATTCGGGCTTCCCGTAGGTCGTCTCCAGGATCAGCACGTCGGCGTCGACGGGCTCGAACCCGTCGAGGTGGAACCGGTCGCGCGTCGAGCAGTCGCCGGTGTACAGGTACCGCCGCCCCGTCTCGGGGTCGGTGAGTCGCATCGCCCGCGAGCCCGCGACGTGACCCGCGGGGAACAGCTCGACCGCGGGGTGGTCGACCGCGGTCGGAGCGGCGCCGTCGCGTCGCGCGTCGAGCAGCGCCGCCGTCAGCTCCGAGGCGACGACCGCCGAGCCGCTGGCGTAGTGGTCGCCGTGGGCGTGGCTCACCAGCGTCGCGTCGGCGTCGCCGCTCCCGTCCGCGACGAACCGCTCGCCGCCGGTGAACGTCACCTCGATCCCGCTCCCCAGCTGGACGCGCCGAGTCACGCCCGTCCGTATGCCCCTCGGTCGAATATACGTGTCGTCGGGCCGGCGGTCGCCACGGCGAATACGTTGTATGTCACCGGATACGTCGCCACTGCTGCGGCGAGCTTTCGCGGGTCCCTCACGGTCGAAGCGACAGGCCCAAATCGCCGGAGGACGTGCCGATCGTACGGGGTACGTGCCGCCGAGAAACAACCAGGCACGGCTTCGAACCCGACCATGGCAGACCAGATACGCGATCCGTCGAGAACCAACAGGATCGACACGGCGATCGGACTCGTCCTCGAAGACCAGCGCACCGCCGAGCGACGGCAGGTGATCTACACCGACGCGCGGGTGGTGCTCCTGCGCGACGAGTCGGGCGGGACGACGCTCGTCCGCCGCGACTCCTTCGACGCCGAACTCGGGACGCGCTACCGGCCGCGACCGGGCGCCGAGGCGCCCAGCGACGCCGGACAGTACGACCGACTCCGCGAGCACCTCGCCGCCTACGAGCGCGATGAGGGCCGCAAGGCGAAACACAAGGCCGACGCGCTCCGCGAGGCGCTGGACCTGCTCGCCGAGCCGAACAGTGGCGACGCAGGCGGCACCAGCGGCGATTCGGACGGCGGTGATGCGGACGACGGCGACGCCGGCGGGAGCGCTACCCACGCGGACCCGGAGGTCCCGTTCGAGGAGGTCCCGGGTATCGGCCCGAAGACGGCCGGGAAGCTCCGAACCGCCGGCTACGTCACCGAGAGCGACGTGCGCGGCGCGGCGGACGACGCGCTGCTGGCGGTCGCCGGGCTCGGCCCGGAGAGCCTGTCGAACCTCCGCGAGTTCGTCGGCTGAGGACCGTCTCGGGGCGGCCGGCGCCGTCCGCGACGCGGCGGGAGCGACTGCTGCGACAGTCGGCCTACCACTCCAGCAGCACGCTGTCGCCGGCCGACAGGCCGAACGCCTCGTCGCCGCGGCCCCTGTTGACGGCGAGTTCGACGTTGCCGTGGCTGCCGACGGTCACGAGCCTGTCGCCGGGGTCGCGGGCCGCGTAGGCGTCGCGGACCGGGATCAGCTCGTCGTCGACGCGGATCCCCTCGCAGTCCGCGATGGGGTCGCCGGGGACGTTCGTGATCACGTTGCCGAACCCGTCGACGACGAGCACCTCGCCGCGGGCCCCCTTGGCGACCATATCCGGCTCCGGGAACGTCAGGTCCACCCAGTCGTCGGTCCGGGAGCAGCGGTCGAGGGCGGCCGGACCTCCCTCGTCGTGTACGTCGGCGGCGGCGGGCGCGAACACGTCCCGGCCGTGGAACGTGGTGCTCGCCGTCTCGCTGTCCTCGTACTCGATCTCCCACACGTCGAAGTCGTCGCCGCTGGATTCGGCCTCCGCATCGCCACCGGCGAGCTCGCGTGCGACCGGGATCGCGACGCCGTTGTCCGGTGCGACGATAGCGTGGTCGCCGGCCTCGACGACGAGCGCGCTCCGGTCGGTCCCGACGCCGGGGTCGACGACGGCGCAGTGCGTGGCGGGCGGGAAGTACGGGAGCACCTCGCGCAGCCAGAAGGCCGCCGCGCGCACGTCCTGGCGCGGGAAATCGTGAGCGATGTCCTCGATCCGGGCGTCCGAACGCGAGCAGATCACGCCCCGCATCGCCGCGGGATAGGGGCTCGGGAAGTCCGAGGCGAGCGTTATCATACCCGTCGACACGGCGATTCGGCGGTTAATTCCCTCGGTCTCCGGCGGGATCGGACGCCCCCGGCCGGCCGCGAACCGTTCACAGCACCCGCGCGTCCGCGGGGTCGAACCCGAGCGCCAGCGCGTCGCCGTCGTGGGGCTCGGGCGTCCGGAAGACGACCGTTCGGTCGCCCCAGTCGGCGTAGTAGCGGGTGGTCTCGCCGAGGAACTCCGCGGTGTCGAGCGCGACCTCGAAGCGATTGGCCTCGGCGTCGACGGTCAGGTCCTCCGGGCGGACGCAGAAGGTCAGGCGGTCGTCGGCGGTACCGGACCGGTCTCCGATCCCGTCGTCGATCCGGAACTCCGTCCCGTCGACGGCGACCGCGGTCCCGTCGCCGTCGCGACCGACGACCTCGCCGCGGAAGAGGTTGTTCTCGCCGACGAACGAGGCGACGAACTCCGTCGCGGGCCGCTCGTACACCTCCCGGGGGGTACCGACCTGTTCGACGGCTCCGTCGCTCATGACTGCCAGGCGGTCGGAGATGGCGAGCGCCTCCTCCTGGTCGTGGGTGACGTAGACGGTGGTCACGTCCAGCTCCGTCTGGATGCGCTTGACCTGCCGGCGCAGCGTCTCGCGCAGGCGAGCGTCCAGCGCCGACATGGGCTCGTCGAGCAGGAGCACGTCGGGGGCCGGCGCGAGCGCGCGGGCCAGCGCGACCCGCTGTTGCTGGCCGCCCGAGAGCTGGTCGGGCTCGCGGTCGCCCATCCCCGACAGGTCCACCAGATCGAGCAGGTCGGTCACCCGCTCGTCGACGGACTGGCTGTCGGGCGGGTCGGCGAACTTCAGCCCGTAGGCGACGTTCTCGCGGACGCTCATGTGCGGGAACAGGGCGTAGTTCTGGAAGACGATGCCCACGTCGCGGTCCTCGGTGGGGACGCCGGCCACGTCCTCGCCGCCGAAGCGGACGGTCCCGGAAGTGGGCGATTCGAGGCCGGCGATGGTCCGGAGGGTCGTCGTCTTCCCGCAGCCCGACGGGCCGACGAGGGTGAAGAACTCCCCCTTGGCGATGTCGAGGGAGACGCCGTCGAGCGCGACGGTGTCGTCGAAGGCCTTGCGGACGGCCGCCAGTTTCAGGTCAGCCACCGAACCCACTCCCCTCGCCGAGCCTGTCGATTATCACGAAGCTCACGCTCGTCACGACCAGCAGGACCACGCCCATCGCGGTCGCGGGGCCGAGCCGTCGGCCGATGAACCGCTCGATTGCGACCGGCATGGTGTAACTGGTTCCGCCGGTCGCCAGTATAACCGTCGAATCGAACTCGCCGACGCTGATGGCGAAGGCGAAGGCCGTCCCCGCGAGGACCGCCGGGATCACCAGCGGGAGTTCGATGTCGAGCATGACGCGAGCGCGGGAGGCACCGAGCGAGCGCGCCGACTCGACGATGGAGCCGTCGATGCCCGAGAGCGCGGGCGCGACGTTGCGCGTGACGAACGGGTAGGCGCCGACGGCGTGGGCGGCGACGATGGCGAGGCCGCCGGTGACGGTGAAGCGGTAGCCGAAGGCCTCGGTGCCGAAGACGAACCCGCGCAATAGCCCGAGGCCGACGACGACGCCGCTGACCGCGAACGGCGCCATCGAGAGCGTGTCGATCAGTTTGCGCCCGCGGAACTGTCGGGTGCTGACGACGGCGAGGAACACGCCCATCGGGACCGCCACCAGGAGCGTCCCCGCGCCGAAGATCAGGGAGTTCGTGACGGCCGTCAGCGGCTTGACCTGAAAGGCGTAGGCGTCGGCCTGGCGCTCGACCAGGAAGCGGTAGTTGCGGAGCGTGAACCCCTCCGGCCCGGTGACGCTGCTGAGGAGGAGGCTGACGATGGGGACGACGAAGACGACGACAGCGACGACGGCGTAGCCCCAGGCGAACAGCCGGCGTTTCGTCGCCGGGCCGACGAGGTCGATGCGGTCGGGCGGCCGGGCGGCGCTCGTCGCCCGCTGGCGCGCCTCGTAGCGCAGGTAGGCGTAGGTGAGCGCCAGCGAGAACAGCATCTCCAGCGTCGCGAGCGTCGACGCGGTCCCGTAGTCGAGCTGGCTGATCCGGTGGTAGACCCACACCTCGACGGTCGCCAGCGAGAGCCCGCCGAGCGCGAGGACGATCGCGAACGACATGAACGAGAAGATGAACGTCAGCAGCGCGCCGGTCAGGATCGCGGGGAGCAACTGCGGGATCACCACGTCCCGGAACGCCCGCAGCGGCGACGCGCCCAGCGAGCGGGCGGTCTCGGTCATCTCGGCGTCGATCCCCTCCCACGAGGCGGCCGTGATCCGCGCGATCAGCGGCGCGTCGTAGAAGGCGTGCGCGAGGACGATGATCCCGAGCGTGCCGGTGAAACTCGACACCTCCAGGCCGAGCGACTGCAGCGCTCGGACGACGACGCCGTTCGCGCCGAACGTGGCGACGAACCCGATCGCGACCAGGATCGTCGGCATCACGAACGGCAGCGCCGTCAGCGAGCGGATCGTCCGCCGACCGGGGAACTCGAAGCGAGCGAGGACGTACGCGCCGGGCAGCCCCAGCGCGATCGCGGCGATCGTCGACAGCAGCGCCTGGTAGGCGGTGAAGCGGAACAGCTCGCGATAGAACGGGTCGCGCAGCACCTCGGCGACGGTCGCGAGCGTGTAGACGCCGTCGACGCGGACGGCCTCGACGAGGACGGTCCCGACCGGGTAGAAGAACATCAGCGTCAGCAGCGCGAGCGTCGCGACTGCGAGGACGGGGGCGCTCAGCCGCTCGGCGACCCGCGTGACCCGCATCTACTGCGTCGCGATCTGCCGGGACCAGTCGTTGAGCCACGGCTCGACGTTGCCCATCAGCTCGTCGTAGCCGAAACTGACGATCTCCTCGGGCTCGTACACCAGGTCGTAGTAGTCCGAGGGGAGCTCGGCGTTGTCGACCGCCGGGAGCGCGACGTTGCGCTGGGCGATCTCCGCCTGGACCTCCGGCTGCAGGACGAAGTCGATGAACTCCGTCGCCAGCCCCAACTTGTCGGTGTCGGTGAAGGGCGCGGCGCCCTCCAGGTACGCGTAGCCCGAATCGTTCAGGAAGCCGACCTGGTGGCGGGCCATGTCCTGGTCGTAGCGGTCGGCGTACACCTGGTCGGTCGAGAACGAGACGACCATCGGCGCCTCGTCGTTCGAGTAGGCGTCGTAGGCGGTCCCCCAGTCCTGCAGGATGCGCGTCCCGTTGCCCATCAGGTCGCTCCAGTAGTCGAGGTAGCCGTCCTCGCCGAACTGGTCGATCGTCCAGAACATGAACTCCAGCCCCGTCTCGCTGCTCTGGGGGTTCGGCACGAGCAGCCCGTTCTCGTAGGGCTCGCTCGCGAGGTCGTCGAAGGTCTCGGGCGCGGCGACGCCGCGCTCGTCCAGCGCGTTCTGGTTGTAGACGAGGCTGATGTACGAGGCCCCGACGGGGATAGCCCGTTCCTGGGGGTCGAAGCGGTAGTCGTCGACGATCGCGCCGGCGTTCGAGAGGTCGGCCGTGTCGACGCTGGTGAAAAGCGACTCGCCGTCGCCGACCGCGCGGTCGGCCTTGACGAGGTTCTCCGGCGCCAGCCCGAGGAACAGGTCGGTGTCGATGCTGACTCCCTGCTGGCGCCGCTGGAGGAAGTAGTCCATGCTGTTCTCGGGCGCGAACCACCGCAGATCGGCGTCGAACTCCGACTCGAAGCGCTCCTTGAGCCAGGGGCCGGGGCTCGAACTCGGCGCGTCGACGAACGACGGGTACGTGCCCACGCGCAGCAGCGGCGTCCCGCCCGAGGCCGTCCCGGTCACCGTCCCGTCGGCGGTCGCGGTCCCGTCGCCCTCCGTGGCGGTCCCCCCGCTCTCGGGCGTGTCCGTCGACCCGCCGTCCGTGTCGGTCGAGCCGTCGTCGGTCGGTTCGGCGCTACAGCCGGCCATCAGTCCCGCCGCCCCGGCGCCCGCGGCCGTCAGGAAACGTCGTCGGTTCATGACCGAGGAATATCGGTGCCGAATGAAATACCTCGCGATCCGGACCCGGCGATCCCGGACAAAATATCCCGTTCTGGGACACGAACGGACAGAACTGGACAACGAAACGGAACGAACCGGAACCGACGGGGGCGAAACGGAGGAACCGGACCGGCTCGGATGGCCCCGGAGTTCGCCCGCGATCGAGGCCGCGCGGCGTCAGATGTCGACCGTCGGCACGGGCGACTCGTCGGACCGGCGCTCCTCGACCATCGCGGCCCGCTCGTCGTCGCCCATCGGCTCGAAGTCGGCCGCCGCGTCGAGGATGTCGTCGACGAGCCGCGGGTCGCCGGCGTTGGTCAGCGTCGTGACGCCGTCCTGAGCGAGCGTGAAGCGGAGCGAGCGCCGCAGCTCCGCGGGGTCGTCGTACGGCTCGTACCACGTGTTGTACGGTCGCTCGTCTTCCGGCAGGTCGTCGGGCCAGGGCTGCTTCGCGAAGGTCTTGATCGCGAGCACGCCTATCCCCTGCTCGGAGAGTTCGCGCGCGAGCGCCGGGAACGCGTGGTCGTCGTCGTCGTGGGCGGCGACGGTCGCGTTGACGGGGAACATCGCCGTCTCCAGGTCGGGGATGCGCTCGACGGCCTCGCGGATCACGTCCGGGGACCCGTGGCTCGTCAGCCCGATGTGGTCGATGATGCCCTCCTCCTGGGCCTCGCGGTAGGCCTTCAGGGCGCCGTCGTCGGCGGTGATCGCGTCGACCTCCGCCGACTCGGTGACGGCGTGGAACTGGTAGAGGTCGATGTGGTCGACGCCGAGGCGGTCGAGCGACGCCTCCAGTTTCTCCCAGGCGCCCTCGTAGCTCCGTTCGAGCGTCTTGCAGCCGAGGAACACCTCCTCGCGGCGGTCGGCGAGCGTCGGCGCGAGTTTGACCTCGGCGGTGCCGTACTGCGGGGCCACGTCGACGTGGTTGACCCCGCGGTCGAGGACCCGTTCGGTCATCTCGTCGGCCTCGTCCTGGTCGAGGAAGTCGAGCGCGATGGCGCCGAAGGTGAGGACCGTGCTGTCCTGGCCGGTGTCGCCCAGCGGTCTGGTCTCCATAGCGGCTGTTGGTGCGAGAGCGAGAAAAACCCCGGTGAGTCCGTCGACCGTGGGTAGCTCTGGCGTATGCTTTATCACCGGTGACCGGCAAGGGGCGATCATGGTTCAGTGTGAGATGTGCGGGAGCGAGACGAGTTCCCCCAACCGCGTCAAGGTCGAGGGGGCGGAGCTCGACGTCTGCGACGAGTGTACCGACTTCGGTACCGAGGTCAAACAGCAGTCCTCGTCGTCGGCCTCGACGAAGTACTCCACGTCGTCGTCGGACTCGTCGTCGAGTTCCTCGGGCTCGTCGTCGTCCGGGTCCTCGTCGAGTTCGGGCGGCTCCTCGCGGCGCCGGGACATGTTCGACGAGATGGACGAGCTCGCCCAGGACTACGACGAGACCGTCCGCTCGGCCCGGGAGGCCGCGGGACTGAGCCAGGAGGACCTGGCCCGCAAGCTCAACGAGAAGGCCAGCCTCATCCGGAAGATCGAGCGGGGCGACACGCTGCCGAGCGACGACGTGCAGCGCAAACTGGAGAGCGCGCTGGACGTGAATCTCTCGGCGGGCGGGACGGCCGACGAGTCCGAGTGGTCCGGCGGCGACTCGACCGGCGAGTACACGCTCGGCGACGTGGTCGAACGGAAAGACTCCTGAGAACCCCGCGAAGCGCGGGCCGGCGACCGCGCCCGGACGCGACCGCTCAGTGTTTGTTGGCGACGTAGTCGTCGCCCAGGTCGTCGGCGATCCCCTGGATGGTCTCCTCCATCTCGGCGATCTCCCGCTGGAGGCGCTGGAAGGTGTCGCTGTCGGCGAGTTCGGATTCGGTCTTCTCGACCTGCAGGACGTTGCGCTTGAGCTTCTTCGCGGTGAGATCGCGCTTGCGGTCGGTGTACTCAGAGAGCTTCAGCAGGCGGTCGACGACCTCGGTGAGCCGGTCCCTGGTCACGGGCTTGACGACGTAGTCGTCACAGCCCATGTCGATGATGTCGAAGTCCGGGTCGACGGCGGTGACCATGGCGACCCGACACTGGAGCCCGCGCTCCTCGATCTCCGCGAGGACCTCGTTGCCGGAGACGATCGGCATCCGCCGGTCGAGCAGGACCACGTCGAGATCCGAGGCGAGCATCTCCATGGCCTCGACGCCGCCGTAGGCCGTGCGCACGTCGTACTCGCCGTCGAGGTACTCCGTGTACAGTTCGGCGAGGTGATTCTCGTCCTCGACGACCAGCACCGTCCCTCGATCGACGGACCCCTGTGTCACAACGCCCTGATATTGCGAGTTGACTGCCTTAACTCTCACCCCTCGGCGCCCGGACCGATTCCCCGACCGACAGCCGACGACCGGCGAACGGTTCGCGGCCGTTCGTCCGGCCGCGGCGGCCCCGTCGTCGCCGCACTCGCAACCTATTTGGCCGTCGGGGTTCGCCACTCGGGTATGTTCGTTCTGGTCAACCTGAAAGCCTACCCGTGTGACCCAGTCGAGATCGCCGAGGCGGCCGCCGACGTGAGCGACGAGACGGGCGTGCGCGTCGCCGTCGCGCCCCAGGCCGCCCACCTCTCGGCGGTCGCCGAGACGGGCGTCGAGACGTGGGCCCAGCACGTCAGCCCCGTCGAGCACGGCAGCCACACCGGCAGCACGCTCGCCGAAGCGGTCGCCGACGCCGGCGCCGAGGGCACGCTGATCAACCACTCCGAGGCCCGCCGGAAGCTCGCCGACATCGACGCGAGCCTCGACGCGGCCGAGCGGGCGGACCTGGAGACGGTGGTCTGCGCGAACAACCCCGACCAGGTCGGCGCCGCGGCGGCGCTCGGCCCCGACGCCGTCGCTGTCGAACCGCCGGAACTCATCGGGACCGGGACGCCAGTCAGCAAGGCCGACCCGGACATCGTGACCGACGCCGTCGAGGCCGCCGCCGCGGTCGACGAGTCGGTCGACGTGTTCTGCGGCGCGGGCATCTCGACGGGCGACGACCTCGACGCGGCGTGCGACCTGGGCGCGACGGGCGTCCTGCTCGCCAGCGGCGTCGCGAAGGCCGACGACCCGCGCGCCGCGCTCGAAGACCTCGTCGAACCGCTCGCCTGAGTCGTTCGGGCGAGGAAAGTCAGTCGATCGAGGGGAGATCGACGATATCGCGGACGCGCTCGGCGTCGACGGCGAGTTCGACCTCCTCCGCCTCGCGGTCGAACCTCGCGAGCCCGGCATCGTCGAGTTTCGGCGCGTGAACGTGATACAGCGCCGTAGTCGTCGAGCGGACGGTCGACTCGGCCGACCCGGTACCGTCGTGTTTCCGCGCCGCGAGCGCGTCGGCGACCGACGACAGGTGAACCGGCCCCTCGCGGTCGGCCAGCATCGCGAGGACGAACCGCCGGTCGGCGACGGCGAGCGCGGAGTAGACGAGGTCGTCGTCGGCTTCGGATAGCTGTGAAACGGGAACGGTCGTGGGTTTCTGGCTGCTCATCGTATCTCCGGAGAGGCGCCGGAGCCGGTTCAGCCACCGCCTTCGATCGTACCGCCGTTCAAGTACCGTCGGCTTCCCCGTCGAGCAGGAGCGCGTTCCGGACCAGCACGGCGGAGCCGCGGCGGACCCGCTGGGACGCCGCGTTTCCGGAGATCCCCAGTCGCTCGCCGAGTTCGGCCGCCGAGGCGTCGCGCGGCACGTCGAAGTAGCCCGCGCGGACCGCCGCCGCGAGCGCCTCGTACTGCTCGGCGGTCAGGCCGTACTCCCGCTGGCGGGGGCCGGAGGGGTGCCACAGCGAGCGCACCTCGAAGCGACGACCCGTCTCCTCGAAGTGCCGCTGGAACGACGAGACCATCTCCTCGTCGGCGAACCTGAGCCGGAGCGACCAGGCGTCGCTGGCGGCCGACGCCTCGACGATCGACGCGTGGTGGTCGACCATCTCGTGGATCAGCGTCTGGAACGCCTCGTCCCAGACGACCCGGAACATGACCGCGTCGTCGGTCCGCTCGGCGACCGACACCGTCTCGACTGCGGGCGCGCCCGCGATCGAGTCCCCGAACGCGTTGAGGTCGCCGCCCGTCGCCCAGAGGAACGGGAACACCTCGCGCGGGCTGTGCGTCGCCTGCCGGTCGGCCGTGACCTTCGTCTCCGGGTGCTTCGCGAGCGGTTCCGCGAGGGCGAACGACGCGGCCGGCACCGTGAAGTCGCCGATGACGCCCACGCGCACGATACGGCCCTCGTACCCATAAGGGTCCGCTGGCGATTCGATACCGGCTGGATGCCGGATACTCCCGGGGGGTTCCTCCTCCCCGCGAGCGACACGTCGTGACCGACCGCTCCGATCGCTCGTGTGAAACAACTACAACTCTCACGCCGCTCTCCGAAATCCAGATCGTCTCAGAGAAGGCGGTTGTCCGGTTCGAAGGGCAACGGATTGGCCGATCGTGAGCGACCATCCAGTATAGTATTGCACAAGAATACCAAAACTATATGCCCGTAAGGGTCGTACGAGAGAGTGATGACAACCGAGACAGCGGGCGACTCCGGTGCAGGGACGGACGCTCCGGTCGCCGTGAACGGCGAATCGGAGCTGGACGAGCTGGTCGCGAGCGGTGACGTGGTGCTCGCGGACTTCCACGCGGACTGGTGCGGTCCGTGCAAGGCTCTCGAACCGGTGGTCGAGCGGATCGCCGAGACCACCGCGGCGACGGTCGCGAAGGTGGACGTGGACGCCAACCAGCAACTGGCGTCGAGCTACGGGGTTCGCGGCGTCCCGACGCTGGTCCTGTTCGCCGGCGGCGAGCAGGTCGAACAGGTGGTCGGCGCACAGCCCGAGCCGCAGCTGCGGGCGCTGGTCGAGGAGTACTCCGGCTAGATGACGGCGAACCGAACCGACGGGGGTCCGGCGTCCGGGACCGACCGCGCGGTGAACACCACCGACCCGTCGACCGTGGCCGACCCGGCCGACCGGATCGTCGTCTCGTTCCGGTCGCCCGAGGTCGACGCCGACGGGGCGGACGGCTGGTGGGTCGCCGACAGCGCCTGGATCGTCGAGAAGATGGCCGAACGATCCTACCGGCGGTACCTCCGCTGGGCCCACGCCGGTCCGGTCGCCGCCGGCGAGGAGTGGGAGGAGTTCGTCAACTGCGGCTGTGCCAGCCCTGAGGACGTGGTCCTCCGCGTCGAGGCCGTCGAGGGCGGGGGCGCGATGGGCGCCGAGACTCACATCGAGGTCGTCCCGCGCAAGGCCGTCGTCGACGACGAGGTCCCCGGCACGTCGGCCTGATCCGACCGCGACCGCCTCCGGAACCGCTCTCGCTTCCGCTGTCGGAGGGTATTTCCTCGGCTCGTCGCTAGGCGGGGCATGGTCGACGACGCGGGTCGCGACGGGACCAGCGACGAGACTGACAGCGAGTCCCGGGACGCGGTGCCGCCGAGTTCCTACGCGTTGGTCGTCCTCGGCGCGGTGAGTTACCTCCTTCTCATGGCCAACTGGTTCGCCCTGGCGGCCTTTCTCGAACCGATCGCCCGACAGCTCGGGCTCTCGGACACCCAGGCCGGCGCGCTGGTCGGTGCGGTCCCGCTCACCTACGTCCCGCTCTCGCTGCTATCGGGACTCGCGCTCGACCGCATCGGCGCGCGCCGCGGCATCGCGCTCGCGGTGGGTATCTTCGGCGTCGCGCAACTGCTGCGCTCGGCGACGACCGGCTTCGTCGGGATGCTCGCGACCACCGTCCTGTTCGCCGTCGGCGCGACCGGGATCACGTTCGGCCTGCCGAAGCTCGTCGCGAGCGTCTTCCCCTCGCGGCTGCTCGGGACGATGTCGACGGTGTACATCCTCGGCTCCTACGCCGGCACCGCGACGGCCTACAGCGTCGGCCGGGCGATCCTCGGCCCCGAACTCGGCGGCTGGCGACCCACCTTTCGCGTCCTCGCCGCCGCGGCGCTGGCCTTCCTCGTCGTCTGGCTCCCGGTCGCCGCCTGGCACGCGCGCCGGCACGGCACCCCCTACGGCGGCGACGCCGGGAGCGACTTCGCGCTCGGGTCGCTCCGCGCGGACGTGGCACAGGTGTTCTCCCACCGCGTCATGGGACTGCTCGTCGTCGTCGGTACCGTCTATCTCCTGCTGGGCCACAGCCTCCAGGGGTGGCTTCCCACCCTCGCGGGCGCCCGCGGCGCGACCCCGGCGAGAGCCGCCACAGTCGCGACCCTGTTCGTCGTCGGCCAGGCAGCGGGCACGGTGGTCGTCCCGCCCCTCTCCGACCGCATGGGGCGCCGCCGAGAAGCGGTCGTCGCCTGCGGAGTCGCCGCGCTCCTGGGGGTCGCCGGTCTCGCCGTCGGCGGTGGTGTCCTCGCCGCGAGCGTCGCCGCCATGGTCGTCGGGACCGGCGTCGGCGGGGTCTCGCCGCTCGTCCGCGCCATCCCGACCGAGATCGACGAGATCGGTCCCGCGCTCACCGCGACGGCGGTGAGCCTCGTCTTCGCCGTCGGCGAACTCGGCGGCTTCTTCGGGCCGTTCCTCGTCGGCGGCCTGCGGGACCTCACCGGGTCGTTCGTCCCGGGGCTGGCGGTGCTGGCCGTGGGTGCGCTCGCGATGATCGCCGCGGGGATGCGGCTGCCGGAGGTCTGAATCGACGGATCCGCGGAGAAGAGCGGACTCCGTGAGCGGCGTCACGGTCCGCTGGCGCGTCAGTCGAGGATCTCGACTTCGTCGTTGTCGGCCGCGAGGGTGGGGTCGTCATCGGTATCGGCTCCGTCGCCGCCGGTGTCGTCGGGAGCGGGGTCGTCGAGAGATGGCTCGGTGGGTTCGTCCCCCGCGGGTCCGTCCCCGGCGGCCGTCGCCGTGTCCGTCCCGTCGTCTTCGGCGTCCTCGGCCTCCTCGTGTACGCCTTCGAGGTCGTCGCCGTCGAGCGCGCGCTCGACCTGCTGGACGAACGAGTCGACCGTCTCGCGGTCGGTGCGCTCGCGCAGGAGAGTGGGGACGCGGTAGTCGTAGCGGCCGCGGCCGACGTGTTCGACGAGGCCGTGGACGCGCAGGCGCCGGTTGCGGGCGTAGGCCTCGGTTCGGTCGTCGGAGCCGCCGGCGGCGAACAGCGCGTCGGTCGCCGTCCCGGGACCGTGGTCGCGGTAGTAGCGCAGCATCTGTCGGGTCTCGGGCTCCATATCCGCCAGGTCGTCGGCCAGGTCGCGCGCGAACGCCGCGGCGTCCTCGACCGCCCCGTCGTCGACGGCCGTCGAGGTGCCCGCCTCGAAGGCGTCGGTCGCGCGGTCGCCCAGCGGGTCGTCCTCGACGCCGTCGAACCCGCGGGTCATCGCCGCGTCGTCGCCCCCGGCGAGGCCGTCGTCGGTTCGGGCCGGAGTCCCCCCATCTGTGGCGGCGCTCTCGGCGGGTTCGGCGTCGTCGTCGCCGAACGCCCCGGTCATCCCACCGAACGACATCCCGCCGTCGTCGATCGCGGCGGTGTCGGCGCTGTCGGCGCTGTCGGCGTTCGCCTCCGTGTCCGCATCCTTCCCGTCGGGGCCGCCCTCCCAGGCTTCCGCGCGGGCGGCCTCGTCGCCGGGCCAGGTCATCGTCGAGTCGTCGTAACCGTCGTCCTCGCGGGCGGTCTCGTCCGGCAGCGGCGGTTCGTTCTCGGCGGCCGGCGCTTCGGCCGGCACGGGGCCCTCGACCCACTCCTCGGCGTCGTCGAGCGACGACTGATCCCCGTTCGCGGCCGCGCGGCGGTCGCGCATCCGCTCCTGCTCGGTGCGACCGGGGTTGGCGCCCTTGACGTGGTCGACGAGCGCCTGCGTGAACTGGTCGGCCATGCGCTGCATGTCCCGGGCGTCCTGCAGCTCCGCTTCGAGCTCGGCGATCCGCGAGTTCTTCTCGTCGAGCTGTTCGCGCAGCTCGGCGATCCGGTCCTCCGTCTGCTCTTTCTCCTCGCTGATCTCGGCGAGTTCGGAGACGAGGTCGTCGCTGACGGACTTCAGATCGGGGCGTTCGAAGTCGTCGAGGCCGGGGGTGGCGCCGGCGTCGAAGGTCTGCTTGCGGCGGAACTGCACCCGCCGGATCTCCTCGTCCCAGTCGTTCATCATGAACGCCTCGCCGTCGTCGAGATCCTCGACCGCGGAGGCGTAGTCGCCGTCGAGCACCCGTTTGACGACCTTGGTGTCGTTGTTCCAGGTGAGCCGGTGCCAGACGAGCCAGTCGCACTGGGTGATGAAGTCCTTCTTCACGTCGGCCGGGCGCTGGCTGATGCCGACGATGCCCAGGCCGTGCTTGCGGCCCCGCTTGGAGATCTTGATGAGCATCTTGCCGCACTCGCCGACGCTGCCCTTCTGGGGGATCCACTCGTGGACCTCCTCGACGAGCATGAGGAAGGGCTGTTTGAGCTTCTTGGCCTTCGCAAAGAGGCGCTTGGACACCTCGGTCAACAGATCGGCGGCCTCGTCCTCGTCGAGGAACGACGACACGTCGAGGATGATGGGGACGTTCTGTTCCAGCGCGAGCGTGGCGATCTTCTCGGCGTGCTCGGTGGTGACCTGGATGTCGCACTCGTCGTCGGCGCCGGCGTGGAGGATCTCGTACTCCTCCTTGAGGCCGTAGTACTCGCCGTCGATGTCGACGATGAGCATGCCGAAGCCGTTGTCGAGCAGTTTCTCGACGACGACGCTGGCCGTGTTGGACTTGCCCGAGCCGGACTTGCCGGTGACGAACCCGCGCCCGGTCAGCAGCTCGACGACCGGCAGGTCGACGGCCCGGCCCGGCTCGCCCGACCCGCACGGTCCGTCGCTCACGTCCGCGACGGTGATCGACTCTGTCTCTGCCATTGTCGATCCACACCCGCGGCCGAGCCATAAGCCCCCGTCAGACCTCCGTCTGACGCCGGGAACTGGACCGTTCGTCGGCGACCGCCACGCCGCCCGCGGGTCGCCGGCCGTCCGAGGTGCGTCGGGATGGTCAATACATTTACCAGCGGAGCCCGAATCGGGGGTAGAGTGGTGGCGACCGATGGAGTGGACGGGACGGTGACGCGCTACGAGACCCACGTCGAGGAGGGGACCGTCTACGTCGGCGGCCCCGACGGGCCGCTGGAGATCGGCCCGCTCGACGCGGTGCTCGACGCGGTGGGCGGCCCCTCGTGGACGATCAGCTACTCGCTCGCCGAGCGCGAGCGCCACCCCGAGATGGACACCTCCGACGCCGGGCTGACCGTCGACGTGGTCGACATGATGCACACCATGACCTTCGGCGAGCGCTTCGTCGAGACGATGGCCGCCCACCCGGTCGAGACCCCCGAGAACGACGAGCTGTCTCCGCGGATGGGCCTGTTCGTCGGCAAACTCCTCGACAACCTGGAGAACGGCGTGGACTGACCGGCCGGACGAACCGGCGTCGGCCGACCCGACCGTCGCGGGCCGGCCGGCGAGTGTCGGCGACGACCCTTTCCGCTCGAATCGACTACTCCCGCTCGATGGACCACTTCGAGCGGAGCGGCTCCGTCCGCGGCCCGGGCGCCGCCGCGCTCGCGGGCCGGACCGTCGCTGTCGCGGTCGTCGCCCTCCTGGCCGTCACCGCCGCGGTCGGCCTGGGAGTGGTCGCGCTCGGCGGCGGGCCGGGCCCCGCGGTCGACGCGCAGAACGCCACCGCGTCACCGGCCGACGGCACCGGACCCTCGCCGGGCGACTCGGCGGAGACGGTCGTCGGCGGCGCCGACCCGGTCGCGCTGACCGACGACAGAGAGTCGGCCGCGACGGCGGGGTCGGCGGGTACCGCCGCGGGCGCGAGTGCCGAGATCGACACGACGCTGATCGAGCGGGCGATCCACGAGCGGGTCAACGAGATCCGCCGCGATCGGGACCTCCCGACGTTGGCCTCCGACGAGGACCTGGCGGAGATCGCCACCTACTACAGCCGCCGGATGGCCGACGAGGAGTTCTTCTCGCACACCGGGCCCGACGGGCAGACTCTGCTCGACCGCTACGACCGCTTCGGCTACGACTGTCGGGTCGACACCGGCGGGCAGCGGTACGTGACCGGCGGCGAGAACCTCGCGTACACGTACGCCTACACCCCGGTGCAGACCGAGGGCGGCGTCGTCAGCTACGACGGCAACGAGACCGAAATCGCCCGCGGCATCGTCGAGGGGTGGATGAACTCCCCGGGCCACCGGGAGAACCTCCTGCGGCCCTACTGGAACCGCGAGGGGATCGGCGTCGTCCTCGACCCCGAGAACGGCCAGACCCAGGTGATCGCCACGCAGAACTTCTGTTGAGCGGCGTTCGGTCGCCGGTGAGGCGCCGACGGGCTCAGTCGGCCCGGCGGGCCAACACGAGCCCGGTTATCGACCCGACCGCGGCGATGCCGGCGAGGGTGAGGAACAGGGCGGTCGCGTCCGCGACGGCGAGGATACCGCCGGCGATGGTGCCGCCGAGCGCGCCGACGCCGAACACGCCGAGGTAGGTGAACCCGTAGGAGAGCCCGCGCGTGCCCGAGGGCGTGTACTCGGCGACGGTCGCCTGGTACATCGGCTGGACGACGAACAGGAACGCGCCGAGCACCGCGCCCAGGGCCATCAGCGGGACGAATCCCGCCTCGGAGACGGGGACGAACAGGACCGCCAGGACCGCGAGCGCGCCGAACGACCCCGCGAGGCCGTACTCGACGGGGATCCGGTCGGTGAGCTTCCCGCCCGCGTACTGGCCGAGGACGCCGACCAGCAGGAGCCCCGAGTAGAAGTACCGCTGGGGCTCGATCCGCCGGCCCGCGCCCGACTCGACGCCGAGGGTAGACCTGACGGACTCGGGGAGAAGGGCGTCGGCCGGGATCGGCTCGAAGCCCGGCAGCCCCCGGAGCAGTTCCGGAAGGAAGGTGAGGACGCCGCGGTAGTACAGTCCCGAGCACATCACGACGACGAACACGAGCGCGAACCCACCTGCGAGGAGGCGTCGCGACTCCGTCAGGAACTCGCCGAGGTCGTCGACGCCGCTGGAGGCCTTCGACCCGCCGTCGGCAGCAGCGGAGTCGTTTACTGCCGCGGTCTCGTCGAAGTCCGCCCGGGCGGCGTAGACGGCCGCGAGCACGGCGGGCGCACCCAGCACGAGCGCGACGGTGCGCCACTCGACGAACAGCAGCATGACCGTGGCCGCCAGCGGGCCGAGCCCGATGCCGAGGTTGCCCGCGATGCCGTGGTAGGCAAGTCCCGTCCCGCGCTCTTCGACGCCCTTGCTGATGAGCGAGAGGCCCGCGGGGTGGTAGACGCTGGCGGCGATCCCCCACAGCACCAGCGCCGCGGCGACGACGAGCATGTTCGGCGCCAGCCCGAGCAGGACGTAGGAGAGCCCCATCCCGAGCAGGCAGACGCTGATGAGCCGCCGCGAGCCGATCCGGTCGACGAGGACCCCGCCGGGGAGCGCGCCGAGGCCGAAGAGTCCGTAGCCCAGCGTGACGACCACACCGACCGTCGCCGTCGTCACGTCGACGCTCGCGACGCCGAGCGGGATCGTCTCGAACTCGACGAGCCAGACGACGACGAACAGCGGGACCGTCATCTCGTAGGTGTGGACCGCCGCGTGGGCCAGCGACGCGATCCCCGTGATCGCCCTATCGTTGCCGTTCACTGGACTCCCGTACCTCGGCGAGCGTCTTTATCCCGACGATAGCGGAACTCTCCCCGTGCCCGCGGCGACCGTGTCATCGCGGCCGTCACTCCGCCTCGACGACCTCGTTGCGCAACGTCCCGACGCCCTCGTAGGTGATCTCGACGGTCTCGCCCGGTTCGACCGTCCCCGGGTTCGCCGGACTCCCGAACGCGACGCAGTCGCCGGGCCGGAACGTGAACCGGCGAGAGAGATAGGAGACGACCTCGTAGGGGTCGAACAGCATCAGCTCCGTGTTGGCATCCTGCCGGAGTTCACCGCCCACGGTGGTCTCGATGTCCAGGTCCGTCGGGTCCACGTCCGTCTCGATCCACGGCCCCAGCGGCGCCGAGGTGTCGAACGCTTTCCGAGCGGTTCGGCCCTGCTGGTCGAGCGCGTCCACGTCGTTCATGACGGTGTATCCGCGAACGACTTCGGGCACGTCCTCCGGCGCCACGTCGCGACAGCGCTCGTCGATCACGGCGACGAGCTCGCCCGCGTAGGTCAGCTCGTCGGTCCACTCGGGGTAGTAGACGGGGTCCTCGGGACCGACGAGCGCGGCCGGGGGTTTGATGAAGAAGTCCGGTTCCTCGGGGCGTTCGTAGTCCATCTGGTCGAGCGTCGCGGCGTAGTTGCGGCCGACGCAGTACAGCGCCGACGGCGAGCAGGGGTAGGTCAACTCGCCGTCGCGGCCGACGACGTACTCGCCGTCGTCGGTGACCACCGTCCCGTCCTCGTAGCGGCCCTCGACGACGCCTTCGGGGGTCTGCAGTCGTGCCAGTCGCATGGCTCGCCGTTGGACGCTCTCCGATAACAATCCCCGGTATCCCCGGCGAGCTACTCGTACTCCCGCAGGGAGCGCTGGCCGTCGGGACCGCCCGGAGCGTCTCGACCGTCCGACCCGTCCGCGTCGTCGTCCGCGGACGCGACGGACGGCGAGTCGTCCGCCGTCGCGCCGTCGCCCGTCCCCGACGATCGGCCCTCGAACCCGGCGAGGCTGGCCTGGTCGCTCTCCGCGAAGTCGAGCTTCGAGACGCGGACGCCCAGTTTGCGGACGCGGTCGTCGTCGAACTCCTCTAAGAGATCGAGCGCGGTCGACTCCAGCAGGTCCGGGTCGTCGACCGGCCCCGGGAGCGACTCGGCGCGCGTGTTCACGTCGTAGGGCGGCGTGACGACCTTGATCCCGATGGTCCGATAGAGTGCCCCCTCGCGCTGGGCGCGGTCGGCCACGTCGCCGGCCAGCGCGCGCACCTTCTCGCGCTTGCGCTCGCCGTCGTCGGTCGCCTGGGTGAACGCCGACTCCCGCGAGAGGCTCTTCGGTTCGCCGACGGGCGTCACCTCGCGTGGGTCCTCGCCGCGGGCGTAGCGCCGGACCTCTAGCCCGCGCTCGCCGAACCGCTCCCGAACCCGCTCGGAGTCGGCGGCCGCCAGGTCACCCGCCGTCTCGATACCCATGTCGCGCAGCTGTCGGGCGGTGACGGGGCCGACGTTGTGGATCTCGGCCACGTCCAGCGGGGCGAGAAAGTCACGGACCTCGCCGGGTTCGACGACGACGAGGCCGTCGGGTTTGTCGTAGTCGCTGGCGATCTTCGCCGCGCTCATCGTCGGCGCGACGCCGACGCTCGCGACGACGCCCACCTCCTCGTCGATGCGCTCCTTCAACTCCGCCGCGAACGCCTCGACTTCGTCCCACGCGACCCGGTCGGTCACGTCGAGGTACGCCTCGTCGATGCTGACCTCCCGGACCACCTCGGCGGCGTCGTGGAGGATCGACTTCACGTCCGCCGCCACCTCGCCGTAGTAGTCCAGGTCGACCGGTCGGTAGAACCCCGCCGCCTCGACGTCCAGATCCGGGTCCCGCGCGGCCTCGACCTTCCGCGGGAGCCGTTCGAGGGCCTCGGAGATGGCCATCGCGCTCTCGACGCCGAACTCTCGGGCCTCGTAGCTGGCGGTGGCCACGGCGCCGTGGGCCTCCTCCGACTCGTATCCCATGCCGACGACGAGCGGCTGGCCCTCCAGCGCGGGCTCGCGCAGGCGTTCGCAGGCGGCGTAGAAACAGTCCATGTCGACGTGACACACCACTTGGTCGGGCGTCGCGTCGGTTCCCAGCGTCTCGAGGTCGCCGCTCATCGGTGTCGGCGCCTCCCGGTCGGCGTCGGTCGGCAGTCCGCGATCCGGCGCTCGCTCGCGGCCATCGCTTCTGTCCCCTCTCTAGCGTCGCGGGGCAAGAACCCCTCGCCAGCGGCGTCGGTCATCCGTCTGCGCGAGCGAGCGCCGGCGCTTTGGAACCGCGTGGCATCGCCGCGCCGGTCGGCGTACTCGTCCCGTTCGCTGCGGGTGTGCCCTCGGGCGCGGCGGTGCCGTTCAGCCCCGGCGTGAGCGTTCCGTTCGGCGCAGCCGTCCCGTTGCCCGGGGTCGCGGTGCCGTTGGGCGGCGTCCCCGGCGGCGTCACCGCGCCCGGCGTCGGCGTCGGGGTGGGCGTCGGTGTCGCGGTCGGCGTCGGCGAGGGCGTCGGGTCCGCGGGCCGGCGGTCGAGGACGAGCCGGTCGCCGTCCGAGCCGTTCCAGACGACGTAGAGCTGCTCGTAGACCGCGCCGGGGACTCGACACTCGCTGCCGCGGGTGACGTTCTCGACGGGCGTCGCACAGGTCCCGTCCTCGGCGTCGGCGAAGGTGCCGAGCGACCCGCGCGTCGCCGACTCGACGGAGACGTGCGAGCCGTTGAGGCGGTCGCCGCCGTAGTGGGTGACCACCACGTCCGTCCCGTCGGCCTCGAAGACGAAACTCGCCCGCGGGCGGTCCGGGTCGGTCGGCCCGCCCGAGATGGACGTGACCACCGACATCGCCAGCAGTACCGCCGCCAGCGCCATCGCCAGGAGGATGACGTTCTCCGAGACCGCGCGACCGCCCCAGCGTCCGTTCACACACTCCCGTTTCCGTCCTCCCCAATAGAGTTACTGGCCGAGGGGTACGACAAAACATCCGAGAGTGTCTCATAGGGGAGACCGGTGCGGGCGCGAGAACTGCCGGGACAGCGACGACCGCACCGACCACTGCTCGACTCGCGGCCGCGAACAGCGTGAAAGCCCCCGGCCGCTCCGGCCGAGGGCCTCGCTGTCACCGAAAATCGGAGATTTTCGAGATGACGAGAGAGCAAGCTCTCTCGAACCACGCGCTTCACTCGCTTCGCTCGTTCCAGTGCTTGCGTCGTCCGTCTTCCCGGAGCGGCCGGCCCCTTTCATTCCCGCCCGTATCGGCTGATCGGCCAGTCTGTGTGGGTGGGAATGAAAGGGGCGACGCGCTCGACGACGGCGGACGAAGCAAGCACCGCAGGCCGAAGGCCGAGGAGCGCAGCGAGGCCCCCAAGTCGAGCGAGTCGGGGCTTTCACGCTGTCTGCGGCCGCGGTTCTCTGTTCGCCTTTCCCTGCAACCGAGGACGTGCCACTGATCGCGCAGTTATCGTACCCGGTTCCGCAGTAACGCGCACCCGTCGCTCCCGTCGAAGTACGCCGATAAAAGCCTCGAGGTGCGACGGGGTGGCCAATCCCCGTCGCGAGTCGCCCGCTCGTTCGTGTACGGTGCCAATATTCCGGGAGTTCACGACGC
Source organism: Halosimplex pelagicum (assembly GCF_013415905.1). GTDB lineage: Archaea > Halobacteriota > Halobacteria > Halobacteriales > Haloarculaceae > Halosimplex > Halosimplex pelagicum. The sequence goes on from NZ_CP058909.1 coordinate 3,628,361, forward strand.
TGGTTCACGTCGGGAGCCCCGTATGGCTCCACCTGCATGTTATTGCCACACATACTTAGTCGTTCCCCCTCCGGTACGGTTTGCAGGCGTCGGGGTCGGTCCGCCTGTCGACCAGTTCGCTCGCGTGATACGACTCGCGGCAGCTCCGGCAGTAGGCGCTCGGGATTGTCGCGGCGGGTCTCAGCGCCGTGTGGCCGTTCGGGCAGGCCACCCGGTAGGGCTCCGCGAGCAGTTCGGCCAGCTCGTCAGGGGCCACCATCCGTCGCCTCCGCGAGCGCGCCCGTCCGTTCGTGGTCGCCGATGCAGCCACACCGCGGGCACGGGACCGCTCCGACGGCCCCGACGCCGAACTCTAACCCGCAGGCGCGACACCGATAGACCACCCGCGAATCCGGTCGCGGCGCGTCAGCCATCGCGTCCCCCACGGTCGTTCGCTGAGGATGGTTTCTCGTCGGAGGTCCCGCTCGCCACTCCGTCATCCCCCGACCGCCGGTCGCCCGTCTCGGCGATCCGCCGGCAGTACGCCGCGGCGGCGTCGGCCGCGGTGTCGCCGTGGCCCTCCGCGGCGACGCCTGTCTGGGTCGCCCGCCAGCCGCCGCCGCACTCCTCCAGCACGATGGTCGTCCAGCGCCGCCGGTGCCAGGGCGCGTCCTCGTCGTCCGATCCCTCGGTCGGCGCCGGCCGACGGTCGCCCGCCGCGCCGTCGCCTGCCGTGCCGTCGTCCGCGTACTCGCTCGCCGTCACACCTCCGACCAGCGCCCCCTGTCCAAAAGCCGTTAGCCGCACCTCCGGAGTGAAAGTGAACGCCGAATTTCGGGGGTGATCGCCGCGCCGTCCCGCGGGTGAAAGTGGTTTTTCGGCCGTGAAAGTAGTCGGCAGCGAACCGGTAGGTATCCGTCGGTCGCTCGAACGCCGATAGCGACTCCAGTCGCCCCTCTACAGCGCCTTCATGGCGTAGTAGAACCGCTGGAGCGCCGTGAAGTGGCCGACGACGGCGAAGAAGACGAGCAGCCAGCCCACCACCGTGAGCCCCGAGAACGGCTGGGTGACGAAGGCGGCGACGGCGCCGACGGCGACGACCAGCGCCAGGCGGTCGGCGCGGCCGACGAGCCCGCCGTAGACCCGGTCGAGGCCGACCGCCTGGGCCTGCGTCCCGAGATAGGAGGTCATCAGGACGCCGGTGACGGCCGCCAGCCCCAGCGCGTAGGCCTCGATGCCGGCGGCCAGTCCGGATATCATCGCGATGTCGGCGTAGCGGTCGAGGACGTGGTCGAGCAGGTCGCCCGCGTCGCTGCCGGTGCCGGTCTCGCGGGCGAGCTCGCCGTCGACGAGGTCGAGCCAGCCGTTGAGCGCCACCGCGACGGCGCCGCCGAGGTAGATGAGGGGGTCGCGGCGCGGCGCGACGGCGAAGGCGGCACCGCCGACGAGCGCCAGCGCGAGGGCGAGCGCGCTCACCCCGTTGGGCGTCAGACCGACGCGCTTCGCGAGGGTGACCGACGGCGCGATGGCGCCTTTCACCGCGGGGCGGAACCGGTCCAGCGTCATCTGGGTCCGGTCATAGATAGTCGAGGAACGAAACTGTACCGGCCTGGGGCTCGCGCTCGCCGGCCACCACGGCCCCGATCGCCGCCGCGACTTCGTCGGGCTCGCGCTCCGTCGCGTCGACCTCGTAGACGCTCCCCTCGCCGTGGCGCTCGACGGCTTCGGTGAGGATCACGTCCAGCGCCTCCGACTCGGCGTTCTCCTCGGCCTTGGCGTCCGACTCACCGCGGTCGACGAGCCGACGCTCAAGCTCCTCGGGGTGGGTCCGGAGAACGACCACGCGGTCGGCGTCGAAGTGGTGGGCCAGATGGGACTCGAACAGCACGTCGTCGCGGCCGTCGAGGTACTCTGCGACGGCGTCGATGTCCGCGACCGCCGAATCCCGCTCGTCGTCGTGCTCGACGACGAACTCCTCCTCGTGGATCACCTCGTTGAGGTGGAGTATCTCCAGATCGCTGTCGAGACGCTCCACGGCGGTCGTCTTCCCGGTGCCGGGCGTGCCGGTGACGGCGACGCGCATCAGGCGGAGACCTCCGCGACGATCTCGTTGATCGTCTCGACGGCGCGTCGGGTCTCCTCCTCGGTCCCGCAAGTGATCCGGACGCACTCGGGGAGGCCGAAACTGGTGCAGTCGCGGACGATGACGCCCTCGCGCTGGGCGGCGTCGGCGACCGCGCTCGCGTCGCCGACCTCGACGAGGACGAAGTTGCCGCCGCTCTCCCAGGTCTTCGCGTCCAGGTGCTCGTGCATGTACTCGCGGGCCCACTTCGCCGTCTCGACGGTCTTCTCGACGTGGTCGTCGTCGTCGAGCGCGGCGAGGCCGGCGCGGCAGGTGAGTTCGGTCACGCCGAAGGGGGTGTTCACGCGAGCGTAGGCGTCGGCCCACTCGGCGGGCGCGACGGCGTAGCCCAGCCGCATCCCCGCCAGTCCGTAGGCCTTCGAGAAGGTGCGGATGACGGCCACGTCCTCGCGCTCCTCGACGAGGTCGATCGCCGAGGGCGAGTCCGTGAACTCGGTGTAGGCCTCGTCGTAGACGACGAGCGTCTCCTCGTCGGTCTCCTCGGCGACCGTCCGCACGTCGTCCAGGCTCATCTCCGAGCCGGTCGGGTTGTGCGGGCTGGTGACGTAGACGATCCGGTGTCCGTCGTACGCCGAGAGGACGGTCTCGGGCGTCTGTGCGAAGTCCTCGGCCTTCTCCAGGCGGTACTCGTCGACCTCGCCGTGGTGGTAGCGGGCCGACATCGGGTAGTAGGCGAACCCCGGCGTCGGGACGAGAACCCGGTCGCCCGGTTCGATGAACGCCCGGGCGAGGTTGTCCAGCGCGGTGTCGCCGCTGGGGGTCAGCCAGATCTGCTCGGGGGCCAGGTCGTGACGGTCGGCGACCTTCTCGGTGAGGTCGGTGTGGGCCGACTTGGGATACGTGGAGACGCGGTCGGCGTGCTCGCGGACGGCCTCGACCGCCTTCGGGCTCGCGCCGAAGGGGTTCTCGTTCGAGGAGAGCTTGACGAGGTCGTCGGGGTCGAGCCCGAGTTCGCGGGCCACCTCCTCGATGCCCCTCCCGGCGCGGTAGACGGTGTGGTCGGAGAGGTCCCGTGGTTCCATACCGGAACGAACGCCGGCCGCGTCTTAAGCGTGCTCGTCGCGCGTCGCGGCCCGCCCGCTCGGTCGGCCCCGGGTCGGCTCGACCGGGCCGCGCCGGACCGACCGCGCCCCGGTCGAGTTTCGAATTTGATACGCCGGGGGAAACGGCTAACACGTCGGTCCGGAAACGGAGTGGCAGATGCCGATCCTGATCGACATCCGGAAGCTCCGGATCATCAACCGTCTGATCAAAGACGGCGCCGGCAACGTCGCCGCCGCGCTGGAGACGATGGCCGGCGTGGAGTCGACGGTGAAGATCAAGAGCCTCGCGTTCGTCGACCCGTCGGACATCCCCGACGAGATCGGCCCGGCCTCCCGGTACAGCGCCCAGGTTCGACTCCGCGAGCCGCCCTACGGCACGTTCTTCCTCACGTTCGCGGACGCGACCGCGGACGAACTCGCGGGTCTGCTGACGGGCGTCGACCCGGCCGACGGGTTCAACGAGATGCACGAGAGCGCGCTCCAGGAGATCTGCAACATCATGACCTCGGGGTTCATCGACGGGATCGCCAACACGCTCGGGACGACCATCGATATCGGGACGCCCGACGTCTACCGCGGGACCGGTGCGGAGATCGCCGAGAAGTCGCTCTCACACGTCCACACCGACTCGCTGTCGATCGTCCTCGACGCGGTGGTCGACATGGCCGAACGCGACACCGACTTCGAGGTCCGGATCTTCCTCGTCCCCGACCCCGGCGCGTTCGTCAACCTCATCGACAAGATCGAACTCGACGAACTCTCCCCCGCCGTCGACGGGAAGTACGTCGACGAGCTCGAGACGAGCGATCTGTAGGCCGACGGGGCGTTTCCCTGCGGCGGGTCGCCCGCCGGGACGACATCGGACGGCCGGACCGGACTTGGGTACGTTCAAGTGAGTCGCGTCCTCCGGGACGCACATGTCAGCGCTGGACACGGCGATGTACGTCCTGCACCTTGTCTTCGGCGGGGTGTGGACCGGCAGCGTCGTCTTCGTCACCTTCGGTGTCCTGCCCACCGCGCAGGACGGCACCGCCAACGCCGAACCGCTCCGGGCCATCGTCGAGCGACTGCGGTGGGTCTCGCGAGCGAGCGCGCTCGTGTTGCTCGCCTCCGGCGGTCACATGGCCGGCACCCTCTATACCGTCGAACGGCTGACCGGCCAGCCCCGCGGCCACCTCGTCCTCACGATGGTCGCGCTGTGGTTCGTCCTCGCCGGCCTCGTCGAGGTCGGGTCGAGCAAGCTCGCCGACGGCTTCGGCCGGAAGAAGGTCCGCCAGCCGGCCCGGGAAGTCCGTCCGTTCTTCCTCGCCGCCTCGGTCGTCGCCGCCCTGCTACTGGTCGTCGGCGGCGTCCTCGCCTCCGGGTTCGTCTCGGTCGAGTCGCTGCTCTGACCGCCGCTGGCGCTCCGGTCTCCGGTGCGGAGCGTTTAATCGTCCCGGCCGACTACTCGGAGTGCGTGCCTTTAGTCCCCGCCCGAGCGCACCCAGACGGGAGCGATGACCGCGCGGCGAACCCGGGCACGCGACACCGAGTGGCGCCGTAAGCGCCGACCGCCCGGCACGAGGGTTTCCCGGCTGACCCGGCACGCCGCCAGGGATGATGTCGGTCGTTAGTGTTCCGGGCGACACCGTCACGACGGACAGCGACAGCGCCGTCGCGAGTGGCCTACCGTTAAGACGGGGGGTTTCGAACACCGGCACCATGCCAGTCGACCCGCAGACCGCGGCGATAGCGGTCGTCTCGCTGCTCGGGGCGAGCGCCGTCGCGGTCGTCACGCGCCGCCACTACGAGCCGCCGCCGCGGGACGGCGAGGACGAACCCCCCGAGCCGGTGTTCGAGACGGTCGTGTTCTTCGCGCTGGCCGCGGGGCTGTTCGCCGGGCTCGGCTACGCCATCGCGACGGTCGGCCGCTGGGGGACGCTGGGTCGGATCGGGACGCTGCTGCTCTCGCTCGTCGGGCTCTACTCGGCGTACGCGACCTACACCGGCCGAGTCGCCGACGACGCCGACCCGGCGAGCGCGCTCATGGGCATCGTCAGCGCGACGGTACTCGGCGTGTATCCACCGCTGTTTTTCGCGCTCTCGGCGCTGTGAAACGGCCGTCGGTCAGAGCAGCGCGAGCACGGCCGACGTGGCGTTCTGCGGGTCGGGGATCTGGTCGCCGAACGCGACCACGACGTAGAGGAGGGTGAACAGCGTCGCGTTGTAGATCCCGTGGATCAGCGACGGGACGACGATGTTGTCCGTGAGTTCGTACGCCGCGCCGAAGACGAGCGAGGGGCCGACGAGGATGCCCAGCGCGACGAAGTTGCCCGCCGCCGAGCCGCCGGTCAGCGCGAACCAGTGGAGGCCGGCGAAGACGGAGCTGGCGAGGAGGATGCCGGCGACCGGACCGAGCACCTCGCGGAGTCGCCCCTGGACGACGCCGCGGAAGAGCAACTCCTCGCCCGGGCCGATGATCAGGATCGACGCGGGGATCAGTATCAGCAGGACTTCGGGGTTCTCCATCCCGATCTCGGCGGCCTGGTTGGTTCCGGTGTCGACCTGGAGGAGGGTGACGAGGATCGACCCGGCGAAAGCGCCGCCGAGTGCGAGGACGTAGCCGCCGACGACGACGGCGACCGCGCGCAGGTCCGGGAGGTCGGCGTCGATGTCGAACGGGCCGGGGACGCCCTCGAACCCGAGGAGCGACCTGATCTTCGGCCCGACGGTCGGGCGGAGTTCGAGGTACGCGAACGCGACGCCGGCGCAGCCCACGCCCTGGACGAAGACGAGGCTCAGGACGATCACCGCCGCCGGCGAGATCTCGATACCCAGACCGAAAGTCAGTACGGCGGCCGCGAGGGAGGCGAGGACGAACCCGACCGCCAGGCCGCCGCCGCCGAGGCCGAGGGCGGAGACCAGCGCGACGACTGTTCGAAGCGGAGACCGGTCACTCGTTGCCATTCTCGTCCGTCCGTACGCCCGTCCGCGCCAAAAGCGATCCCCTCCCGCGGACGGCCCCACGTCGACCGACGACCGGCCGACGGCTCGCAGTTCACAGGCGTATAAGGACATCTTACGACTTTCCAGGCGTCGATACCCGTTTCAGGGCAAGCTATATGTGAACGTCTACCACACGATAGGATACGATGGTAGAATGTGACCACTGCGGCGACGACGTATTCCGAGCGTGGCGGCGACGCGAGCGGACGGAGACGATGACTCACCGGACGGTCGCGTGGGTCTGCGAGGACTGTCACCCCGAACTGGGCGAAACCGGTCGGACGAGCGCGCCGGAGCGCCGCGCGGTGGCCGACGGGGGTCGACGGACCGAGTCGTAGCGCTCCGGTGTCCCGGGCGCGAGTGGGGGTTCGCACTCGCGGAATTTCGGGTCGTCACCCGTGTCTCCGGTAGCAACTTACTTGTAGGTGAAGCCGAAAGAACGGGGCGAAACGGTCACTGGGTGCATGAACAGGACGTTCTACGGCGTCCTCGGGGTGGGACCCGACGCCGACGAGGAGGCGATCCGCGCTGCCTACCGCGAGCGCGTCAAGGAGCACCACCCGGACGTGAGCTCGGAGCCCGACGCGGCCGACCGGTTCAAGCGGTTGACCGCCGCGAAGGAGACGCTCCTCGACGCGGCCGAGCGCGCCAGGTACGACCGTCTCGGCCATCGAGCGTACGTCAGTTCTCACGCCGACTCGACGCTCTGGGCGACCGAGTCGTCGCCGGACTCGAGTGCGTCGTCGGCCCACGGATCGACGACCGGGGCGGCTGACTCCCGCGGCGGGGCGGGCGACGCCGACGACGCCGACGACGCGGCGGCCGGCCGGCGTCGTACTCGCGACTCGGGTGTCGGTCGGCGTCGGACCCGCGACGGGACCGACCGGTCGTCCCGGGGATCGAGCGGGACCTGGGCCGGACGAACGGAGGCGAACCGTCGGTCGTCGTCGGACCGCGGGAGTCGACGGGGAACGGGCGGGCGGACGCGGACCGACGGCGCGCGCCGGTCGAAGTCCTCCCGGTCGACGGGTTCGGGCGTCGGTCCCGGGTCGTCGGATTCGACCGGACCCGGCGACAGCGAAGCGCCGAACGGCGGTGAACGATCGGCGAGTGGCGAACCGTCGAACGGCGACGGAGCACCGAGCGGTGACGACACCGAGACGGGCGGTTCCGGCGCGACGGCGTCTGAGACGGCGAAGAGCGGGACGGAATCGGGGAGGGCGAAGAGCGGGACAGCGAGGGCGGGCGTAGCGGATCGGGGGACGGACTCCGGGGGCCGACGGCGTCGCCGCGCGAGCGGCGGGACGGCGACCGACGGGACGCGGCGCGGGCGGTCGTCAGGCTCGTACGCCACGACCAGTTTCTGGGGGGTCACCGAGGACCGCCCGAGCCCCGGACGGTCGTCGCGGTCGGTGACCCGGCGCGCGCTCGCCGCGCTCCGCCGGCTCGGGCCGTGGGTCCTGGTTCACGCTCTGTTCCTCTCGCTGGCGGTCGGGACCGGCTGGTACGTCTACACCGTCGTCCTGCCGCCGGCCGAGCGGTCGGTCGCGTTGCTGTTCGTACTGATCGGCGAAGTGGGGGTCGCGGTGGTTCTGTCGTCGTTGCACATACTCTCGCGGCTCTACCGATAGCGGACGCTGGGTGGCTCTGCGCGCGGTCCGAGCTTCAAACGGATTTTTGTCTTTTGCGAAAACCCATTATGGTCGGCCATCTGTGCTAGGGCAATGGGTCGTCTGCTGCCGTTCAAGTCGGAGCCGACGCGGACGCCCGACGAGCCGCGAGTCCTCGACCTCGACGACGAGGCGACCGAGGAGGCGCTGTCCGCGCTCTCGTCGGACACCGCGCGGAAGATCCTGGCGACGCTGTACGAGGAACCGAAGACGCCGCCGGAGATCCGTGACGAGGTGGGCACGTCGCTTCAGAACGTCCATTACCACGTCGAGCGCCTGGAGGACGCCGAGCTGATCCAGCCCGCCGGCGAGGGCTACTCCGAGAAGGGCACGGAGATGACCATCTACGCGCCGGCCAGCGAGGCGCTCGTCCTCTTCGCCGGCCGGGAACACGACCGCTCGCGGCTGAAGACCGCGCTGACGCGCCTGCTCGGCTCCGTCGGGCTCCTCGCCGTCGCGAGCCTCGCGGTTCGACGGCTGTTCGGCGAGTCCGGCGCGAGCCTCGGCGACTACGGCGTCTCGTTCGGGATGGGCTCGCAGTCCGGCGGCGAGCGCGGCGCTGGCGACGGCGGCGACGGCGGTGGCAGCGACGGTGCGAGCGGTGGTGACGGCGGTGACGGCGCCTCGGGCGGCGACGGCGGCGGTCCGGAACCGGGAGACGACGCGGTGACGTCGACGACCGAGGGCGGCGACATCGGTATCTTCGGCGGCGAGGACACGGCGACGGACGCCGGTGGGGGAACCGCGAGCCCGACGCCCGACCCTGCGACCGCGACGCAGTCGACGCCGGCCGCGACGGAGGTGCCGTCCGCCACGCCGACGCCCGCGGGCACTCCGTCACCGACGCCTGCTGGCACACCTTCTCCGACACCCGCCGGGACGCCCACGCCCGCAGCGACGCCGTCGGCCACGCCCGCTCCGACGGCCACGCCGACGGCGACGACGACGCCCACCGCGACGCAGACGGCGACGCCCCAGCCGACCCCCACGACGACGGAGCCGCCCTCGCCGACGCCGACCGAGACGGGCATGGACTCGGGGACGATCACCCTCGACACCGCCACGCAGGTCCCGGCGGAGACGGTCGACGGCGCCCGTCAGGTCGCCGGGAGCGGCGACGCGCTACTGGCCGACCCCGCGGTCGCCTTCTTCCTCGGCGGGCTGTTCATGCTCCTCGTCGTCACCGCCTGGTGGTACGTCCAAGGGTGACGGCGCGACGCGGTTCGACCGGTCGGTCGCTCCCGGCGACCGCTTCGGCGGCACCGGTCAGCGGTACCGGCCGGCCGCGATAGCAAGTCGTATGGGCCAGTCGCGGCAAGGGCTCGGTATGAACGTGCGACGAGTGGACGCGCTGGACCCCGAAGAGCGGGCCGCGCTGTTCGACCGCGACGCGGGGGTCGACGCCGTCCGCGACGACGCTCGCGACATCGTCGACCGCGTGCGGTCGGAGGGCGACGCCGCGCTCCGGGAGCTCTCGCGGGAGATCGACGGCGTCGAGGTCGGCAACATCGACGTGACCGACCGCGTCGAGCGCGCGACCGAAGCGATCGACGACGAGACCCGCGCGGCCATCGAGGACGCGGCGGCCAACATCCGCGAGTTCCACGAGCGACAGCTGCCCGAGGACTGGACGGAGGAGTTCGACGGCCGCGAGCTCGGCCGGCGCTTCCGGCCGCTCGACACCGTCGGCGTCTACGCCCCCGGCGGGACGGCGGCGTACCCCTCCAGCGTGCTGATGGGCGTGATCCCGGCGGTCGTCGCGGGCGTCGAGCACGTCGCCGTCGCGACGCCGCCCGCCGAGGAGATCAACCCGGTGACGCTGGCGGCCGTCGATATCGCCGGCGCCGACGCGGTCTATCAGGTCGGCGGCGCCCAGGCCGTCGCCGCGCTCGCCTACGGGACCGAGACGATAAACGCCGTCCAGAAGGTCGTCGGCCCCGGCAACCAGTGGGTCACCGCCGCCAAGGCCGAGGTCCGCGGCGACGTGGAGATCGACTTCCTCGCGGGGCCGAGCGAGGTGCTCGTCGTCGCCGACGAGACGGCCGACCCGTCGCTCGTGGCGGCGGATCTCGTCGCGCAGGCCGAACACGGGGAGACGAGCTCCGTCGTCGCCGTCACCGACGACGAGGCGACCGCCGACGCCGTCGCCGCGGCCGTCGACGACCACGCGAGCGGTCGGGACCGCGAGGAGACGATCCGCGCGGCGCTCGACCGGGACGCCAGCGGCGTCTTCCTCGCGCGGTCGATGCCCGAGGCGGTGCTGTTCGCCGAGGAGTACGCGCCCGAGCACCTCTCGATCCAGGCCGACGACGCCGAGGCGCTGCTCGACCGCATCCCCAGCGCCGGCAGCGCCTTCCTCGGCCCCTACAGCCCGGTCGCGGCCGGCGACTACGCCACGGGGACCAACCACGTCCTCCCGACCAACGGCAAGGCCCGCGTGACCGGCGGGCTCTCCGTCGACACCTTCCTGCGGTCGACGACCGTCCAGCGTCTCTCCGAGGACTCCCTGGGCGACCTGCGCGACACCGTCACGACGCTCGCGAACGCCGAGGGACTGGAGGCTCACGCCCACAGCGTCGACGCGCGCTTCGAAGCCGACGACGCCGGGGAGTAACGTCCGGCTACCGGCGACCCCGCGGGCGCGTCGCCGACGCGGGTCGTCAGGTCTTTCTGCGATAGCGCCGTTCGGTCGTGCATGACAGCAGACGTGCGCTATCGCCCGGCGAACGTCGGCGACGTGGCCGGCATCCAGCGGGTCGCCGACGACGCGTGGCACGCCGCCTACGACGACATCCTCGGCGAGGAGACGGTCGAGACGATGCTCGACGAGTGGTACGAGGACGAGGCCATCGAGGCCGGCGTCGAACACGAGGCCCAGGACTTCTTCGTCGCCGCCGTCGACGGCGAGGTCGTCGGCTACGCCCACGCCGGTCCGCACCCGCCGCGGCGGGTCCACCAGGTGTACCGGCTCTACGTCGACCCCGACCACTGGCGCGAGGGGGTCGCCCGGAACCTCCTCGCGGAGGTCGAGCAGGCGCTGTACGACCGCGACGTGACCGCCTACGAGGCGGAGGTGCTGGCCGACAACGACCGCGGCATCGCCTTCTACGAGGCCATCGGCTTCGAGCGCGTCGACGAACAGGAGACCGACTTCGAGGGCACGGTCGCGACCGAGTACGTCTTCCAGAAGCGGCTGTAGCCCGCCGGACCGTTCGGCGGTCGGGCCGACCCGGCGCCCGCGGTTCGCTCGCCGTCAGGGTTAACACGTTCGGGACGGAACCTATGCCCATGAGTTCCACGACGGAGGCCGACCCCGACCCGGGCGAGGAGGGCATCGAGGTCACGGAGGCGGCCGCCGAGGAGGCCGTCTCGCTGCTGGAGGACGAGGACATGGACACCGACGTGTCCGGGCTGCGACTGTTCGTCCAACAGGGCGGCTGCGCGGGGCTGTCCTACGGGATGCGCTTCGAGTTCGAGCCCGACGACGACGACACCGTCCACGAACACCACGGGCTGCGCGTGTTCGTCGACCCGGCGAGCATCGACTACGTCGAGGGGTCGGTGCTGGACTTCGAGGGCGGACTACAGGGCGAGGGGTTCCACGTCCAGAACCCCAACGTCGTCAGCGAGTGCGGCTGCGGCGAGAGCTTCCGGACCTAGTCCTCCAGCTCGAACGCCACCTCGACCTCGGCCTGGTACTCCCGGTCCTCGACGCTGGCGACTTCGACGCCCATCTCCTCGACTTCGATCCATTTCACGTTCTGGAGCGTCGCTTCGGCGCGGTCGACGGCGTCGTCGACCGCCTCGTCGAAGCTCTCGGTGCTGGTTCCGATCAGCGTTATCTTCTTGAAAACCATCGCAGTGTGCGATACGGTCGCCCGGTACAAAAGGTTCGGCCGGGTGACAGAGCCGCGCGAGTCGCGCGGACGGTCGCGGAGGCGGTCGATCCCGTTCGAGGTCAGGCCGCCCTGCGGTCGAGTCGGTCCTGGATGTACTCGGAGATCCCGTTGAGGTGGGCGGTCCCCCAGGTCGCGACGACGACGGCGCCGAGCGTGTTGTAGACGAGGTCCCACAGCGAGTCCTCCAGCCCGTACTGGGTGAGGACGGATTCGGTCCCAAGCAGGGCGGCGGCCTGGCCGATACCGAACTCGAGGATCTCCCAGAAGACGCCGTACGCGAGGGTGAACAGGAGGATGAAGACGAAGATGAACCGGGGCGGGAGGCTGACGTTGTCGGAGTGCTCGTCGAGCGCGCGGACGGTCGCGTAGCCGACGCCCGCGATGACGGACGACGACAGCGCGTGGGTCATGTGGTCCCACCAGGGGATCGAGACGTAGAAGCTCTCCCCGCCGGTGCCGATCGTCCCGAAGGCGTGGAGGAAGACGGCGCTGGTGATCCACAGCGTCAGCCCGGCGTCGAGCGGGACGCCGTAGTCCCGTTCGAGGACCGGGACGAGCTGGGCGATGAGCAGCGCCACGCCGGCGTTGGCGATGATCTTGACGTTCACCTTCCAGACGCCGTAGAGGAAGACGCCGAGCATGATCAGCTCCATCAGCCAGGTGAGCTGGCGCTGGCGGCGCGTCGAGATGCCGAGGCGGTCGCGGATCCTCATACTGCGCCCCCCTCAATCCGGTCGACGACAGTCGCCCGCCGCCGGACGTACACCTGGAAGACGAGGCCGGCGACGAGGCCGGCGATGCCCGACGCGACGAACTCGACCATGAGTTCGTGTTCGATCTGGTCGAAGTCGGCGTCGCTGAGCACGCCGTCGGGACCGGGGTCGAGCAGCAGCGTCGTCCCGAGGTGAACGTCCGACCCCCAGCGAGCCAGCGCCCACAGGCCCGCCGCGGCCAGCGTCGTGACGACGACGAACAGGACAGCGAAGCCGATACTCATCTCGACGGGCGTGAACAGGTGGAGGTTCACGGCCACCAGCAGCGCGAACGCGGCGATCGACAGGTAGACCGCCACGGTGCTGGTCACCTGAACGGTCGCGACCGCGCGGCCTACGACCGGGAGGCCGGCCAGGAGGACGACCTCCGCGGGCGCCATCGCCCGCGGGTTAGCCCGCACCAGCGCGGGCAGCGCCACGACGAGGCCGACGATCGCGGCGAACGCCGCCCACAGGAAATCACCGCCCAACGCGCTCTCGACGGTCACTAACCCGAACACGCCGACCAGCGCCCACCCGACGCCCGCGTTGACGCGGGTGTCGGTCAGCAGTTCGCCGAGGTCCCTCTGTGCCATCTCTATTGCCTGATGCGACTCCACCATTGAAACGCTGACGGCTCTCTCGGGTCAGAAATGACGGGATAACGACGTTTCGGTGGCCCGTCAGGCCGCGTTGCGGTGGCAGGCGACCTCGTACTCCCCGTCCTCGTCGACGCCCATGATCGCCCACTCGTAGTCCGGGTCGGCGGCTTCGAGACGCCGCTCAAGCTCCGATACGTCCTCGGACCAGGCGACGAAACACCGGTACTCGCCCGAGTCGGGCGTCTCGTCGAACTCCTCGGCCGGTGTGACGTGGACGCTCCGCCACTTCCGCTCGGCGAGGTACTCGCCGCCGCTGTCGGTCACCGTGTATCCGAGGTCTGCGAAGATCGACCGGGCCTTCTCGTCGAGGTGCTTGGTAACAGCCCTCATTCGTGTCACGATACCGCGGGACCCGGTATAAATGTTCCTACGGTTCACGGGATCCGAGGGGGTGGACACGTCCCTATCGGCCGGTAGCGGCGTATTACGGGGGGTCGGCGATCCGCCGGACGCGAGACGCACGCGTCCGCGGGAGTCCGCCGGTCGGCGTCACTCGTGGGCCGCGTCCCACTCGTCGGGTTTCTTGAGGTTGCCGCAGTCGTTGCACTTGATCCGTCCCATCGAGTCCATCGCGGTGCGGAAGGAGTCGCAGTTGCCGCAGAAGTAGCCCCAGCGGCGCTCCCGGTCGGGCGTCCGGTAGACGACGAAGAAGGGGCCCTCCGCCCCGCGCTCGGCGTCCTCGGTGTCGACGTACAGCGTCTCCGCGTCGGGACCGGTCTTCGTCTCCATGTGCGGAGAGAGGGCCACGCGGCCCAAAGTCCTTCCGTCCGTGGCAGGAGCGACCGAGCGGCGGGCGGACCCGCCGTCGCTCGCGCCGTGCTGGCCGGCGCGTGATCGGCCGACCCGCCACCGAAGACGATATGCCCCGCGGAGACCACGATCCGACGGATGTCGCCCCGCCTCCTCCACTACTCCGACGTCGAGAACGCCTACGACACGCCCGAGCGGGTCGCCCGCGTCGCCGGCCTGCTCGCCGACCGGCGCGGCCCCGACGCGCTCGTGGCGGGCTCGGGCGACGACACGGGCCCCGGCGTCCTCTCGCTGGTCACCGACGGACGCCAGTCGCTGGAGTTCTTCGAGGCGGTCGATCCCCACGTCGAGACGGTCGGCAACCACGATTTCGACCACGGCTTCGACGCACTCCGGAGTATCGTCGCGGACTCCCCCCAGCAGTGGACGCTCGCGAACGTCGCCCTCGACGGCGAGCGTTTCGGCGCCGAGGTGGGCATCAAGTCAGGCGTCCTCGTCGATCTGGCCGACGCGACGGTCGGTGTCGTCGGCGTGCTCGACCCCGCCACGACGGAGATGACGCCCGGCACCGACGCGCTGGACTTCGAAGACCCGGTCGACGCGGTGGCCCGAACGGAGCCTCGACTCCGCGAGGCGGGCGCCGACCGCGTCGTCGCGCTCGCGCACACGAACGACGACGACGCCCGCGCGATCGCCGCCGATACCGGGGTCGACGCCGTGCTCGCCGGCCACTCGCACCACCAGCACGCGACCGCTATCGACGGCACACCGTTCACCCGCCCGGGCGCGACCGGGGGATACGTCTACGAGGTCGACCTCGACACCGGCGACGTGACCTGCCACGACACCGCGACGGCCGAGCCCGACCCCGCCGTCGCGGCCGCGCTCCGCGAGCGGGTCGCGGCGAACGACCTCGACGAGGTGGTCGCCCACGTCGAGGAGCCGCTCTCGCGGGACCGCGAGCGCCGGCTCGGCGGCGAGTGGCGGCTGGGCAACTTCGTCGCCGACGCCTACCGCTGGAAGACCGGCGCCGACGTGGCGCTCCAGAACGGCGGCGGGATCCGGGAGGGACCGCCCCTCTCGGGCGACGTGACCGTCGCCGACCTGATCAGCGTCAGCCCGTTCGAGGAGCCGGTCGTCGTCGCCTCGGTCACCGGGCGGGAGCTCCGGTCGGTCGTCGCCGAGGCCGACGGCCGCGCCGTCGACGGGCTGAACGACTACTGGTACGGCCACGTCAGCGGCATGCGCGTCGCCGCCGAGAACGGCGGCTACGAACCGTACGTCGGCGGCGACCCCGTCGAGCCCGACGAGCGCTACACCGTCGCGGTCCCGAACTACGTTCTGATCACCGACCTGGAGTTCCCGACGCTGACGGAGGCGCACGCGGTCGAGCGCTACGACCTCCAGTACGAGGTCGTCGTCGAGTACGCCCGCGAGTCCGGGGTCGACCCGCGGCTGGAGGGGCGGATCCCCGACGCGGTCGCCGCGGAGTGAGCGGCGGCCCGCGACCGACCGGCCCACACCGACACCACGGGACCGCCGGCTCGGCGAGCCCAATGGAAAGCTTCAGGCGGTGGGGCCGAGAACCTTCCTGCGATGACGCAGGTCGTCGTCCCGGTCCGCTACCCGCTCTCGGAACACTCCAGGGCGACGCTCGCCCGGGCCATCGAGATCGTCGAGGAGCGCGGCGGCCAGCTCACCGTGCTCCACGTCAACCAGTACCAGGACAACCACCAGCCCACCCGGCGCGACCTGAAAGACGCCGTCGAGCGCGAGTTCGGCCGGGTGCCCGACACCCGCTACGTCGTCCGCCAGGGGCTGCTCGTCGAGGAGACGCTGCTCGACGAGATCGTCGCCGAGAACGCCGACATCGTCGTCATCGGCAAGAAACAGGCCGGCCGCTGGCGCCGGATGATCCGCCGACTGGTCGACGACCCCGACATCGAGACGTTCCTGCGCGAGGAACTGGACTGCGACGTGGTCACCGCCGAGCGCTGACGGACGGACGCGCAACCTTTCTCACGGTCACCCGTCTCCGGCTCCGTCACCGTCACCGTCGGTAGTCGACTCGTCCGGTCGGTCGGTCGGGTCCCCCGGCGGTCGCTGGCCGGTCGGCCGGTCGGCGACGCCGACCTGCATCTCGCCGCTCGTCTCGTCGAAGACGTGGTGCTGGTGGGGGTAGGCGATCTCCACGCCCTCGTCGGTGATCGCCTCGTCGAAGCTAGTCTGGATACGCGAGCGGATCCGCAACAGCCAGTAGGGTTCCTCGACCCAGTAGCGCAGCCGGAGGTTGATCCCGTGGTCGCCGAACTCGTCGATGTAGCAGGTCGGCCCGGCCGGGTAGCGGGCGGCGCCGACGCGGATCTGCGGGCCGCCGCTCACGACGCCGTCGACGTTCCGGGCCGCGTCCTCGACCAGTTGCCGCGCGCGCGCCACGTCGCTCTCGTAGGTGACCAGCACGTCGAGCGACTGCCGGGTCCGGGTGTCCTCGGCGGAGTAGTTGATCACGTCGCGCTCGCGCATCGTCCCGTTCGGGATGACGATGAAGGTGTTGTCGAGCGTGAAAACCTTGGTGTACCGGAGCGTGATGTCCTCGACGAACCCCCGCTGGTTGCGGTCGGCGAGTTCGATCATGTCGCCGATCTCGTAGGGCTGGTCGGCCAGCAGGAAGACGCCGCCGATGACGCTCCCGACGATCGGCGCGAGGATGACACCGATCACCGCCGAGAAGACGGCGACCGACAGCGTCAGGTCGGACAGTTCGTAGCCGTAGATGCCCATGATCGTCAGTACCGCGAACAGGAAGACGATCCCCCGGATCCCGCGGAGGGCCGTCCGGGTGAGGCTCGGCCGGCGGAACCGACGGGCGATCCGCCGACCGAGCAGCCTGACGAGCAACTGCGAGAGGAGGTACGCGAGCGCGACGACGACCAGCGACTGGACGAGCTGGATCACCGGCGTCGGCGTGATGTCGAGGATCTGCACTATCCAGTCGGGGAGCCACGAGAGAGCCGTCTCGGTGCCGGGGACGCTCGCGTTCCCGGCGGTCGCCGTGCCGCCGGGCGTCGCGGTCCCGTCCGAGGGCGTCGCCGTCTGGCCGACGGCGACCGACAGCGCCCGCGCCCACTGGAGCATGGCATGGTGTCCACCGTAGCCGGCAAAAAGGGTTGTGTCACAGGCAGCCCGGGCGTCGACGCGGCCGAGGACGGAAAACCGACTTGTGACTCGTGGCCGTAGCGCCCGTATGGAGCCACAGTCGACGGCGAACCCGACGTTCGAGATCCACGACACGGGCGACACCGGGGGCGAGGCGCTGATAGCCGGGTTCTCGGAGTTCGGTCTCGCCGGTCTGACCGCGGTGGACTATCTGGTCCAGCAACTGGGCCTCGAACCCGTGGGGCACGTGACCGCGCCGGACCTGCCGACGATCACGCCCTTCGACGAGGGGGCGCCGCGCCACCCGGTCCGGCTGTTCTCCGCGGACTCCGTCCCGGTCGTCGTACTCGTGAGCGAACTGTTCGTCCCGGCGACGGGGGCCCGGTCGTTCAGCGACGCGCTCCTCTCGTGGACCGCCGACGCGGACATCTCCGAGACGGTCGTCCTCTCGGGCGTCCAGATGCCCCACGCGGAGGAGGACCACCGCACGTTCTACGTCGCGACCGACGATTACCGGCGGGCACGGCTCGAAGACGCCGACGTGCCGCCGATGGCGACCGGGTTCACCGACGGCGTCAAGGCGAGCGTGCTCGCCCGCGGGATCGATTCGCCGCTGCGAGCGTGCGTCTACGCCACTCCTGCCCACGCGCAACCGCAGGCGCCCGACGCCGAGGCGGCCCTGCGGCTCGTCGAGACGGTCGACGACGTGTACGACCTCGGCGTCGACACCGGGCCCATGGAGTCGTTCGCCTCCGACATCCAGCGCCACTACCAGGACCTGGCGGAGCGCATCGAGCAGGCTCGCGAGGAGCAACAGCCGGAGGACCGCATGTACATGTAGGCGGTCGCCTCCCGGGTCTCCGGGCCTCGATTACTCGGTGTCACCGCCGGTGCCGGCCATCGGCGACGCGCCGGCGACGATCGCGCCCGCGGCCAGGATGGCCGCCGAGAGCGCGACGAAGTCTCCGCCCGGCGAGTAGCCCGCCAGTCCCGCTCCGACGTCGACGATGAACACCGTGACGAAGAAGCTGAGGATGGCGAACACCAGCAGTACGAGCGACGCGACGATACTCCCGACGAGCGCTCCGAACGAATCCAGAATTCCCATCGAAGTTGTCTCCACGTGCCGTTCAGCTACCAGCTACTAATGGGTTGGGTCACACCGGCGGTGACTCAGAACTCGTGGACCCGCTCGTCGGTGATCGCGGCGTCGAGCAGGCGCGTGGGCGTCGCGTCGTAGGCGGGGTTCTCGACGGCGAACCCGTCGGCGGGCTCGCGGATGACTTCGCTGACCGAGCGGTGTTCGTTCTCGAAGGCGAACCCGCCGGTGACGACCTTCGCCTCGGCGCCGACGACGCGGACGGGCACCCCCACGTCGCTCGCGGTCGCGGCCAGCGGGTAGGTGCCGATACGGTTGTAGAGGGTGTCCTCGACGATGCAGTCCATCCCGACGACGACCTGGTCGATCTCCGGGAGGAAGTGGCCGGCAGCGCCATCGACGATCAGGTGCGCGTCGACGCCGTCGAGCTCGGCCAGGGTGCGGACCATCTTCCGCCCGAGGTAGCGCGGTCGGGCC
This sequence comes from Halosimplex pelagicum, assembly GCF_013415905.1. Lineage (GTDB taxonomy): Archaea > Halobacteriota > Halobacteria > Halobacteriales > Haloarculaceae > Halosimplex > Halosimplex pelagicum. Next base: position 3,646,976 of record NZ_CP058909.1, read on the forward strand.
TCGGTGCAGTACACCTCGAGTTCGGCGCCCGCGTCGACAGTCCGCTCGATGGCTTCGAGGACGGTCGATGAGTAGTCGTGGGTCAGCAGCGTCGTCCCGTCTTCGAGGTACTCGACGGCCCGCTCGGCGGCCCGTTCCTTGGCGGACTCGACGCGGTCGACGACCGACTCGACGGCGTCGTGGGTGGTCTCCTTCGCCGATTCGACGGAGTCGGCGTCGGCGTCCTCGACGGTCGAGAGGATCTCCCGCTGGGTGGTCTGCAGGGAGGCGTGAGAGGGGTTGGCCCGGCGGAGCGCGTGGCTGTTGCGTTCGAGCGTCCGGACGTACTCCTCGACGGTCGGATACTCCCGCTCGGTGAGCGCGAGCAGCGCCTCGGCCGCCTTCACCGCGACGACGGACGAACTGTGCGTCTGCATGTCCGCTATCTCCTCGACCGTCTCGTCTATCATGCTAGAACCGTCGCCGCTCGCGCTCAAAGGCTTTCCCCCTGCCGATCGCGGCAGGCCGACCGCCCCCCTCGATCGCGCCCGGTCGGCCGCTTCCCGACCGCGACTCCGCCGCCCGGTTCTATCGATTCTGATACTCTCGCCGAAGGTGTTTTCCTCCCGGCTCGCGCTTTCGGGAGTACATGACCGGTGGCGACGGGCGACGCGAGCGGGCCGACCGCGGTAGCCGCGGGGAGAGCGACCGCGGCGTCTCGGAGTTCGCCGGCGTCGCGATCCTGGTCGCCATCACGCTGCTCGTGACCGGCTCGGTCGGGCTGTTCGTCCTCGTCGACCCCGGTTCGGAGAACCCGGGGGCGAACGCGAACTTCTCGTTCCAGTACCTCGATAGCGCGTCGGTCCTCATCGTCACCCACGAGCGGGGCGACAACTTCACCGCGGGCAACATCACGTTCCGGAGCAGCCGGACGGCGGTGCGGTGGAGCGCGCTCGCCAACTCGCCGGAAAACAGCACGGTCTCCCCGGGGTCGACCGTCCAGCTCAGCCGGCGCAACGCGTACGGCAGCCCGGTCTCTCCGGGCGACCGGATCGCCGTCGTCCACGCGCCGCCCGCGGGCAACGAGACGGTCCTCGACAACTGGAACGGCACCGCCTGACCCGACCGCGGATTCAACCCTCGGACCCGCTCTCTCGCTCTCTACCCCTTGATGTTGCAGACCGGGAAGGTGCGCGCGACGCGGTCGCCGATACCGAGCGCGTCCGAGACGCGGACGACCTCGTCGACGTCCTTGTAGACGCCTGGCGCCTCCTCGGCGACCGTCGCGCCACTCTGGGCCTTGACGTAGACCTGTTGGCCCTCGCGCAGGTCGTCCTGCACGTCCCCGCCCCAGAACTCCTGTTTGGCCTGCGTCCGGCTCATCAGTCGGCCCGCGCCGTGAGCGGTCGACCCGAACGTCTCCGTCAGCGACTCCTCGCCGCCGCGCAGGACGTAACTCCCCGCGCCCATGCTTCCCGGGATCAGGATCGGCTGGCCCACGTCGCGGTAGGCCGGCGGCACCTCGGGCCGACCCGCCGGGAACGCCCGCGTCGCGCCCTTCCGGTGGACGTACACCTCGCGCTCCTCCCCGTCCTCGACCTCGTGAGTCTCCTTCTTCGCGATGTTGTGGGCCACGTCGTACAGCAGGTCCATCTCCATGGCCTCCCACGAGCGGTCGAACACCTTCTCGAAGACCTCGCGAGTGCGGTGCATGATGAGCTGGCGGTTCACCCACGCGAAGTTGATCGCCGCGCACATCGCGCCGTAGTAGTCCTCGGCCAGCTGCGAGCCGGCGGGCGCCGCCGCCAGCTCCTTGTCGGGCAACTGCGAGAGCAGCCCGCTGTGGGCCTGTTCGATCTCGCGCAGGTAGTCGGTACACACCTGGTGGCCCAGCCCCCGAGAGCCGCAGTGGATCAGCACGACGATCTGGTCGGGTTCCAGCCCGAAGTCCGCGGCCACGTCCTCGCGGTACACGTCCGTCACGCGCTGGACTTCGAGGAAGTGGTTGCCGCTGCCGAGGCTGCCGACCTGGTTCTTCCCGCGGTCCTTGGCCTTCTGGGAGACCTTGCTCGGGTCCGAGTCCGGCCGGACGCCCTCGTCCTCGCAGTGTTCGAGGTCCTCGGGCACCGCGAAGCCTTCCTCCAGCGCCCACTCCATCCCGCGGTCGAGGATGGCCTCCACGTCGTCCATCGACCCCTCGTAGACGCCGCCGCCGCCCAGCCCCGACGGCACGTTCGCGAACAGCGCGTCGACGAGTTCCTCCTCGCGACCCCGCAGGTCGTCGTAGGTGAGGTTCGTCGTCATCATGCGGACGCCGCAGTTGATGTCGTAGCCCACCGCTCCCGGCGAGATACAGCCGTTCTCCGCGTCGATGCCGGCGACGCCGCCGACGGGGAAGCCGTAGCCCTGATGGCCGTCGGGCATGCAGACGGCGTACTTGCGGACGCCCGGCAGATGCGTCGCGTTCTTGAGCTGCTGGAGCGTCTTGTCCTCGCTGATCTCGTCTAACAGTTCCTCGCTGGCGAGGACGCGCGCGGGGACGTTCATGTCGCCCTCCTGTGGGATCTCCCAGACGTAGTCCCTGACCTTCTCCAGGGTGATGCCGTCGGCGTCGTACGTGGTCATACCTGTGTGTGGGCCGGGCGCGCCGAAAGCGGTTTCGCTGTCGAGTGAATCGACGTTCTGTTCGATGTGCGAGTTGAGTAGTAGTTTCGGGCGAGTATGTCGTGAAACGAAAGCGACCGCCAGCGACCGCACTCGACGGGAACCGCACGCGATGAAAGCCCTCGCCGCGCTCGCTAGCTGGGGTGACGACTGTACTCGGCAGAGACAACAAGCGATGAAAGCCCTCGCCGCGCTCGCTAGCTGGAGTGACGACTGTACTCGGCAGAGACAACAAGCGATGAAAGCCCTCGCCGCGCTCGCTAGCTGGAGTGACGACTGTACTCGGCAGAGACAGCAAGCGATGAAAGCCCTCGCCGCGCTCGCGGTCGCTGAGCGGGATATCCGCGCTCTCGGCACCGCCCGCGCGGATAGTGCCCGCTCAGGCGACTATCGGCGCGAGCGCGCCTCGCCCTTTCAGTCCGCCAGGACCGCACAGCGACCGCAGACAGCCACGAGCCTCCCCAGCCGATTCGCGACACACGAGTCGCGAATCCCTCGCGCGATGTCGTCGCGGCACGGAGGCCGCGACAGCGCGCGCCGACCGCACCGGGTAGTGTTTAGTTAGCAGCATTGTGCCAGCGAGCGAAACTCTGCAACCAATTTTCAGCTGTTTTCGGTTCAACGTGGCTGAAGCAGTTTGAAAATGAGGAGGTTCGGCGCTTGAGCTCTCGAAAGATCCGTTCGACAGCGTTCCGATTTCCGTGGCGACGCATCTGAAATCGGAGTCCAGCTCGTTGCAGTGCGGTTTGGAGGTGTTGAGCCCCATCAACGAGAAAGACCGCAGTTTCGACATCGTGTTTTTGACGCAGTTCGCGCAGGAAGATCTCGGTCAGAGCGGTCGTCGTCGTTGAAAAGAGGCGGACGTGAAGCAGTTCATTCGTCGCTGGATCAGCGGCGGCGTACAGCCAGAACTGCTGATCGTTGATCCGAATCACCGTCTCGTCAAGCGCGACTTGATTCGGAGATCGACCAGATTCGGGCTGTAGATCGGCTTTCTGCACCCAATCGTGGACTGCCTTCCGACTGCGTTGGACACCCAGACAGTCGAGCAATTCGACGGTATTCGACAGCGACAGTCCCGCAACGTGCGATTGAATACCGAGCGCCATCGCCGGCTCGGGTGTCCGCTCGCGCTCCACAAAATCCAAATCTATCCAGTCTCTATGACCGGTGAGGCGGGCGATTTCTGGCATAGGCACCAAGAAATCACACCGCCTCACCTTTCACGCTTAACTAAACACGACCCCGCACCGCTACCTAAACTACTTGTTCCGAACACTCCACAGCGACTCAATCAGCCGTCGGAACGGCGTCGCGCTCGCGCTCGCGGTCCTCGGAGGCGCTCAGCCAGGCGTCGAGCGAGAGGGGGCCGCCGCCGAGCGTGAAGATGGCCGAGATCATGCCGAACAGCGTGATGTGGGCGAGCACGGGGTCGTCGGGCAGACCGAACAGGGTCATGACGAGCATGGTGAACGCGACGGCGGCGGCGCCACGGGTGTAGTAGCCGACGACCAGCAACAGGCCGACGCCGATCTCGGTGAGGCCGGCGCCGAGCACCCACAGGCCGGGGTCGACGGGCACGACGCTGGTCAGGTCGTACCTGTAGACCACCTGGACTGCGCGGGAGGGGTTGGCGAGCTTCTCGACGAGCCCGAGGTAGGCGAACGCGAGGCCGACACCCACTCTGAGAACGGTCGCGACGTAGCGCTCGTAGGGGCCGTTCAGCCGGGCGAAGCGCTCCGCGACGCCGCCGACGGGGTCGATCCGGCCGTAGTAGGTCCCGGCGGTGCCCGCGACCACGCTCAGCATGTGGTCGGCGCTGGGCCGTCCGCCGCCGACGAGAGCGATGGCGACGAACCCGGGGACGTACTCGATCGCCAGGACGAGTTCGGGGTTGAACGCGAAGGCGCCGAGATACGTCAGGAGGCCGGCGACGGCGACCGCCCGCGTCCCCAGCCCGAACAGGAGGAGGAAGCCGATCCCGACCTGAAGCAGTCGAGCCTGGACCTCGAGGGCCGGGCTGAAGAGATAGCCTGTGAACCCGGCGCCGACGAGCGGCAGACCGAGACTCAGCCGCAGCATCCACGGGACGTACTCCCGGTAGGATGCGAGCGCGGTCCGCAGCGCCTCGATGTCGGGGACCGTCGGCCGCACGAAGAACAGCGCCGTCAGGAGTCCGACCACGCCGACCGTTCCGCCCGCGACGAGCGCGAGGTTCAGCGGCTCGGAGAGCACCTCGACGGCGAACTCGACCGCGTCCCGCGTCGCCGTCGGCGCGTCGGTGACGTAGTCGACGTGCGCGCTCGCTCGACCGACGAACGCAGCGAGCGCGGACCCGACCAGAAGCAGACTCAGACCCGGCCTGACACCCGGTTTGCGCATGCCCGACGGTTGGTATCGGTCGGGGATAAATGGCATCTTCTCGTTCCCGGACGGCCCGAGAGCGCGCGACTCACACGTCGAAGACGACGTAGGCGTGCCAACCGTCGGCCGTCTCCGAGAGGTCCATCTCGGAGTAGGTGACCGCCTTCAGGTCCCGCGCCTCGACGCTGTCGAGGGGAATTCCGCGGGCGGACCCCGAGAGGGTCCACTCGCCGCTTCCGTCGTCGGACTGCGGGGCGGATACCGCGGCCTCGTTGTCGACCGGGAGGACGCCGCGCACGTCGCGCTCGTAGATGAGCTCGTCGAGGTAGTCGAACAGCAGCGGTTCGCGCCCCTCGGCGGCGACGGACAGCTCGAAGCGCTCGCCGCCCTCGGCCGGGATCTCGTCGCACATGGCCGCGGCCATGCCGTCGGCGACGGCGCCGAAGACGGTGTCGAGCGACTCGCCGGTGGCCTCGACGGCCACGTCGGCGGTGTGCTCGCGCAGCGCGAAGCTCACGCGTCACCACCCGCGGGGTCGCCGACGGCCGGGTCGCCGTCGTCCGCCGTCTCGTCGGCCGGCGGCTCGTCGTCCGGTGCCCCGTCGGCCGCTTCGGGGTCGCCCGCGGTCTCGGCCGCTTCGCCGCTCTGTTCGAGCATGTAGTGGCGGACGGCCTCCTCGTCGTCGACCTCGGACTCGTCGATGTCGGGGTGGATCGCGGCGAACTCCCGGCGGGCCTGCGCCCGGAGGTCGTCGGCCGCGTCGCCGGTCATGTCGCTCAGGTCGTCGACGGTGCGGGTGCCCCACGCGCTCAGGTCGTCGACGCCGTCGCGGGCCTGCTGGCGGATCGTCGCCAGGTCGACCAGTTCCTCGGGCGGGTCGTCGTCGCCCCGCTCGCCGGTCGCGACGCCGCTGGTGACGATCGAGCGGATGCCTTCCTCCACCGTGAGGTCCACGTCGTACACCCGATCGGAAGAGACGTGGACGACGTACCCGCCCATCACGGGATTCGGGGCCAGCGGCATGAACAGCGTCGTCACGTCGTCGTGGCCGGTGGTCTCGCCGATGGTCGGCGGCGACTCGGCGGTGACGAAGGCGATGGAGTACGACCCCTCGCGGGGGAACTCGACGAGTTTCACCTCGCGGAAGCTCTCGGCGTCGTTCGACATGAGGAGCTCGGTCATCTCGTTGAAGCTCGTGTAGAGGGAGCCGATGCCCGGGATACGGGCCATCAGCGTGTCGAACACGCGCTCGAAGCCGTTGCCCGACCGGGCTTCCGCGACGAGCCCGATGACGAATATCAGCGTGACGAACGTCAGGACCGCGAGCAGTTCCATCACGAGCGGCGAGAGGTCCGAGCCGATCCCGTAGGTCTCGCTGAGGAAGGCGACGACCGGGCTGATCGCCTGGAGGATGAAGTTGACGACGAACGCGAGGATCATCACCGTGATCAGGATGGGGATGGTCAGCGCCGCGCCGGTGATGAACACCTGCCGGACCGTCTCCGAGAACGTCGTCCCCGACCCGCCGACGTCGGGGGCCAGCCCGGACGAGAGCAACACCATACTTCCAACTGCGTGGGATCTACCGAAAGGTTTGCGGCCGCAGACTGCCCGACGCCCGCGTCGACGCCGATGGAATTATAGTGGCTTACCCGCTACACCCCGGTTAGTGAGCGTCAACGTCGAGCGACGGGTCGTCGACCCGGGAGACGCCGACCACGTCGAGCAGGCCTGGCAACTCAAAGAGCGCATCCGCTCCCGGGACGGTGTGCTCCGCCAGCGCCGCGGGTTCTTCGAGAACGCCTACGAGCGCTCGACCGTCTACCTGTTCGTCGACCGCGCCGACCGCGACGCGATGGTCGGCTTCGCCGCGGTCCGCCGCGACGGCTACATCCTCTTTCTCGCCGTCGACTCCGAGTACCAGGGGGAGGGCTTCGGCGAGGCGCTGGTCGCCCGCGTCGCCGAGGACTACAGCTCCGTGACCTGCCACGCCCGGACGACCAACCGCGACGCCCTCCACTTCTACCAGCACATCGGCTTCTCCATCGAACGCCGCATCGACAACTACTACGAGGACGGCGGCGACGCCTACTACCTCAAACTCGGCGAGGAGGAAGGGCTGGCCGACCGCCTCTCGAAACTGCTCGGCGGGTAGCCGGCCGCGGTCGGGCCCGGGTACGGACGCCGTGTCAGACGAGGACGAACGTGACGAGCAGTCCCGCGGCCGTCGCGAACGCGACCGACGGGCCGCCGCTGTCGTAGGCGTCCGGCATGATCTCGACTGCGAGCGACGCGAGCACGGCCCCGCCGCCGGTAGCCCGGACGAGCGCCAGAATCGTCTCGCCGACGCCGGCGAACGCGACGTATCCGACCACGACCGCGCCCGCAAGTCCTCCGGCCGTCGCCGTCCAGAGAACGAGCGTCCTGACCGGTGACCGACCGGATTCGGACATCTCGTCCGCGCCGGCGATCGCCTCGGGGAGGTTGTTCGCGGCGACGCCGACGAGGATCGCCAGCGGTTCGCCCGCCGGGCCGCCGACGAGGGCGACGCCGAGCGTGACGTTCTCGGCCAGGCCGTCGAAGACGACCGCCGCGAGGAGCGCCCGCCCGTCGGCACCGCCGGTCCCGACGCGGTACTTGACCGCGACGTACAGGCCGGTCCCGGCGAACAGGGCGAGCGCCGTGCGGACTGGTCCCGCGGTTCGGAAGGCCGGTTCGAACAGTTCGAACGCGAGGCCGGTGAGGAGCGACCCGCTCGCGAAGGCGAGCAGCGCGCCGACCCAGCGGCCGGGCGGCGGTCGATAGATCCCGACCGCGGCGCCGGCGACCAGCGGGAGCGCGGTCCCGATCCCGAACAGGAGGGCCTGGAGGACCATCCGTCGGATCGCCGTTCGGCTCCGCGGCGGAAAACGGGCCGGCCGGGACACGCAGTCGGTGAGCGAAACCGCTTTCACGCCCGGTCCGAAACCGGGTAGCCGTGCAGGAACAGACGCGGGCGTACCTCCGGGGGCGGTTCGGCGACCACTACCGTCGGTCGGAGCTGTCGCCGCCGCCGGAGGCCAACGAGCGCGAGTGGGGGTACATCCCCTGGACCGACGGCCCCGGCGAGACGATGATCCGCCACCGCTCGCTGCTCGACATGGGCAACCTCGAGGAGTTCCTCGCCCGCGAACGCCCGAAACACGTCTACTTCTCCGCCGGCCGCTACGAGAGCCCCGGCGCGAGCTCCATGGGCGAGAAGACCTGGCGCTCCTCGGACCTGGTCTTCGACCTCGACGCCGACCACCTCCCGTCGGTGACGCTGGGCGAGGACAGCTACGCCGAGATGCTCGCCAAGTGCAAGGACGCGCTCGTTCGCCTGCTGGACTTCCTCGACGACGACTTCGGCTTCGAGGAGATGACCGTCGTCTTTTCCGGCGGCCGCGGCTACCACGTCCACGTCCGCGACGAGACGGTTCAGGAGCTGGGGAGCGACGCCCGCCGGGAGATCGTCGACTACGTGCGGGGGATCGGGCTGGACCAGGAGTACGTCCAGACCAGCGAGATGCGCGGCGGCGTCAGCCGGCGGGTCGTCGAGACGAGGGGCGGCTGGGGCCGGCGCGTCCACGAGCACCTCCTCGAGTTCGTCGACGAACTGCTCGCGATGGACGACGACGAGGCGACGGCGCGACTGCAGGAACTCGACGGCATCGGCGAGGGGCGCGCCGATACCGTCTACGGCGCCCTGGAGAACAACGCCGAGGCGCTGGAGGCCGGCAACGTCGAACTCGGCGGCGTCGGGCTGCGGACGCTGCTCGACGCGTTCGTCGCGGAGGTCGTCGACGAGCAGAACGCGCCCATCGACGAGCCGGTGACGACGGACGTGAACCGCCTCATTCGCCTGCCGGGGAGTCTTCACGGCGGGAGCGCGCTGGAAGTGCGCCGCATCGACCGCGCGGACCTCGAGGCGTTCGATCCGCTGGTCGACGCCGTCCCGGAGACGTTCGTGGGCCACGAGATCAACGTCGAGGTGACCACGCCCGGGGAGGTCGAACTTCGTGGCGATAGCTTTAATCTACAGGCGGGAGTCCGTTCCGTTCCGGAGTACCTCGGCGCGTTCCTGATGGCCAGAGGTCGCGCCGAGAAGGCACCAGAATGAGGACCGAACCGCGATGATGGACCTGAACGAACTCCAGTCGGCCCAGAGCCGCGAACGGCAGACCGACAGCCTCCAGCAGCTGCGGGAGTCGTTCTACAAGGACGCCGGCGAGTTCATCCAGCAACTGCATCGCGAGCGCGAGCGCGCCGCCGAGGAGGCCGACGACCCGTGGGACGCCCCCGAGGTCAACCGCCTCAGCGACGACATCGACACCGCGGAGGGGACCGTCGAGGCAATCTACGAGCGCCGCGTCGGCAAGATCGTCAAGATGGCGTCGCTCGCCGCCGCCGACATGCCCACCGAGGACGAGGGGCTCACCACCGAGGAGCGGTCGCTCTTCGAGACGCTGGTCGGTGCCATCGAGGAGAACCGCGCGCGAGTCGAGGCCGTCATCGACGGGGAGAACCCCGCCGCGGCGGCCGCCGACGTGGACACCCCGGAGCCCGCGGCCGGAGCGAACCAGGCCGACCCAGCGGACGCGGACCCGGCAGCCGACGCCGGCCCGACGGACGCCTCGGCTGCGGACCGGGCCTCGGAACCGTCGCCCGCCGACGGCGACCGACGCGACGTACCGGGCGACCCCGACGAGCTGGGTGACGCTCCCGGGACGGCGCCGCCGGCGGACGCACCGTCGGCGGACGCGCCCGCGGACGACTCGGCGCCGAGCCCCCCGCCGGACGCGCCCACCGAAGCGTCCGGCGTCGACGCGGCCGACCTGATGGGCGACGGTTCCGAGACGGCCGAATCGGTCGACTCGGGCGAGCAGTCACCCGACGACGACCCCCGCGACCGGCCGCCCCAGGCCGACGGCGGGTCGAGCGCGGTCGACCCGGCGACCGACGCGCCGACACCGCCACCCGGCGGCGGTGGAGGTGAGAGCCCGGACGCGGACTCGACCGACGCAGGCGCCGAGTCGGATCCGTCGGTCGACCGCGCGACGGTGAAGATCACGAGCGACGTGGGCGAGATTTTCGGCGTCGACGACCGTTCGTACGACCTCACCGCCGAGGACGTGGTGACGCTGCCCGAGGCCAACGCCGGGCCGCTCGTCGAGCGCGACGCGGCCGAGCGACTGGACTGAGGTCTCTCTCTGCGGAGTCGACGCGAGAATCGACTGTCGAGCCGCGGCTGGAGGGGTTCTGCTCGCGACCGGTCAGGTCGGGTCGGGTCGCGATCCGAGCGTGAGTTCGACCGTCTGTTCCTCGCCGTCGCGGAGGACGGTCACGTCGATGGTGTCGCCGGGGCTGGTCTCCAGCGCGAGGAAGCTCGACAGCGCCCGACTGGTCCGGATGGTCGTGTCGTCCAGTGCGACGACCACGTCGCCACCGGTGTCGACCGACTGGCCGTCGATCGCAGTCGACCCGGTCGTCCCCCGGAGGACGCCGTCGGAGGGGCCGCCGTCGCGGACGACCGCGATGTAGACGCCGACGCGCTCGTCGACGCCGTTGGCCTCGGCGAGGTGCGGCCCGACCGTCTGGAGGCGCACGCCCATGTACGAGTGCTCGTAGCCGCCCGTCTCGAGCAGCGACGGCACCACCTGGCGCACGAGCGGCGCGGAGATGGCGAAGCCGATGTTGTCGCCGCCGCCGGCGTTGACGACGCCCGCGACGGAGCCGTCGAGCGTGACCAGCGGTCCCCCGGAGTTGCCGGGATTGACCGGCGCGTCGGTCTGGATCGCGTCGGGGATCGTGAAGTCGTTGGCCGCCGGGAGCGTCCGGTCGACGCCGCTGACGATCCCCGCCGAGACGGACCCGGAGTAGCCGAAGGGGTTGCCGATCGCGATCACCTCGGTCCCCACCGCGGGGTCGGACTCCCGGAGCGCCAGCGGCTCGGCGCTCTCGGGTAACTCCTCGACCGAGAGGACCGCCAGATCGCTGTACACGTCGGTCCCCCGGACGGTCGCGTCGAGCCAGCCGCTGTCGTCGAACCGGAGGTAGATGCTCTCGGCCCCCTCGACGACGTGCTGGTTCGTGACGACGTGGCCGTCGCTGTAGACGAAGCCGGTGCCCTGCGAGGGGCTCGGCCCGCCGGTGTACACCTGGATCTGGGCGACGGAACCGACCGTCGAGCGGTACACGTCGGCGTAGGAGCTGTCGGCGTCGGCGTCGAACCGCTCGAAGTCGCCGGCGGTGCCGTCCGCGCCGCCGTCGCCGCCCGGGTCGGGAGCGGGCGTCGACGGGTCGGGGTCGACGGGCGTCGTGTCCTCGGGGTCGCCGCCGAGGATCGAGTCCGAACAGCCGGCGATCCCGGCCGACAGCGCCGTCCCGCAGACGGCGAGGAACCGTCGCCGCGACGAGTCGGAGTCTTCCATATCGGCACGTAGGAGACCAGCCGAATAAAACCGCGGACGGGCCGGGCGGTCGGGTTCGCGCCGTTCGTGCTCGGGGGCGGCGGCCGATTCCAGAGAGTCTCTCCCCCTGAGTCGGGTTTTTGAACGCGAGCGGTCAAGCGGTGGCGACCGAATGGCACGTCCCGACCCACACGGCAGTTTCGACGAGATCCGCGAGGAAGTCGACGGCCACCCGATGCTCAGCCTGTTCCGCTACGCGACTCCCTACTGGGTGCCGCTGGCGCTCGGCGTCGTCTCGACGATGGTCAACCGCGTCGCGCGCCTGTTCCCGGCGCTGCTCATCGCGGCCGCCATCGACCTCGCGGTCAACCCCTCCGGCACCGCCAGCAGCGTCCTCTCGGCGGTGGGCATCGTCCCGGCCGAGCCCGTCCCGCTCGACCACACCGCCGCCCGGCTCGACCTGCTGTACTACCTCGGCGCGCTCGCCGCTGGCGCCTACGTCGTCCAGTCGATCAGTCACTTCGGGTCGCGCTATTTCTTCCAGACGACCGCCCAGCGCATCCAGCACGACCTGCGGCTGGACACCTACGACCACATGCAGCGGCTGTCGCTCGACTTCTTCAACAACCACCAGACCGGCGGCATGATGTCCATCCTCAACAGCGACGTCAACCGGCTGGAGGACTTCTTCAACGCCGAGATACGGGAGATCACGCGGGCGATCATGATCTTCGCGCTCGTCGGCGGGTGGATGATATACACGGCGCCGTGGCTCGGCCTCCTCGTACTCGTCCCGGTGCCGATCATCGCGCTGGTGACGGCGAAGTTCATCATCTGGATCGAGCCGAAGTACAAGCGGATCCGCGAGCTGGTCGCGCGGATGAACACCCGGCTGTCGAACAACCTCGGCGGCGCGGCCATCGTCAAATCGTTCGACCGCTACGACGTGGAACGGGACCGCGTCGCCGAGCAGTCGGGCGGCTACCGCGACGAGAAGATCGACGCCATCACCGTCCGGAAGGCCTTCTTCGCCTCGCTGCGCCTGCTCGTCGGCGCGATGTTCGTGACCATCCTCGTCCTCGGCGGCCGCGACGCAGTCACCGCGGGCGGCCTGTCCGCCGGCGCCTTCGTCACCTACTTCATGTTCCTGCGCTATCTCGACGGCCCGATGACCCGGATCGGCAAGACCGCCAACAACTACCAGAAGGCCAAATCGAGCGCCGAACGCGTCTTCGGCGTCCTCGGCTACACCGCCGACGTGACGACCGCCGCGGACGGCCACGCCCCCGACTCGGTCGACGGCCGCGTCACGTTCGACGACGTGGACTTCAGCTACTCCGAGGGCGGCGAACGGATCCTCGACGGCGTCGACCTCGACGTCGAGGCCGGCGAGACCGTCGGCTTCGCCGGCACGAGCGGGTCGGGCAAGTCCACCCTGCTCAAACTCCCGCCGCGCTTCTACGACGTGGACGCGGGGGCGGTGCGGATCGACGGCACCGACGTTCGCGAGTTCGACCTGCAGACGCTGCGCAACCGGATCGGCGTCGTCGAGCAGGACCCGTACATGTTCTCCGGGACCATCCGCGAGAACGTCGCCTACGGCGACGACGAGCTGTTCCGGTCGGTGCTGGCCAACTACGACGATATCCCCGCCGAGGTCGACCGGCGCGTCCGCGAGGCCGCGGAGGCGGCCGGCGCCCACGAGTTCGTCACCGATCTGCCCGACGGCTACGACACGATGGTCGGCGAGCGCGGGGTGAAACTGTCGGGCGGTCAGCGCCAGCGCGTCTCCATCGCCCGCACGCTCCTGAACGACCCGGACGTGATAATCCTCGACGAGGCGACCTCGGACGTGGACACCGAGACGGAGGAACTCATCCAGCGCAACCTGGAGACGCTGACGGCCGACCGGACCGCGTTCGTCATCGCCCACCGCCTCTCGACCATCCAGGGCGCGGACCGGATCGTGGTCATGGACGAGGGCGAGGTGATCGAGACGGGTACCCACGAGGAACTCGTCGACCGCGGCGGGGCTTACGCGGGCCTGTGGGCCTCCCAGACCGACGAGACCGCCGCCCAGACCCCCGTCGGCGCCGACGACTGAGGCCCGCGACCGTCGAGAGGGGGCAAACTACAACACGGAGTTGCTCAAATGGGGCATCATGAGCCGATGGGTCGCGACGGACGAGTCGGGGCAGCCGGACTGGCGCCGGCCGGCGCTGCGGGTCGGCCTGGAGATCAGTCTGATCGCGCTCGTCGCGGCCTACGTCGCGGTCCACCTCTCCTCGCCGCTCGTCGTCGCGCTGCTCGTCGTCGCCGCCGTCGTCGGCTCGGCCGCGCTCCTGTTCCGCGCGCTCGACCGCCAGGCCTACGCGTGGGTCCGGTACGCGAGCCAGCGAGCGCAGGAGAACCAGCGGAAGAAGCGACAGGAACGAGAGAAGCGGCAGCGACGCCAGCAACGGCAGGGCGACGGGAGCCGACAGCGATCCGACGCCGAGGAGTGACTCCCCACTGGCGTCCTCGGCCCGCGACCTGCCGGTGGTCGTGCCATTAAGTGCGTCTGCTACGTACCCCAGAGCGACTATGGAACTGACCTGGTACGGCCACTCGACGTGGCACGTCACGGTGGGGAGTACGGACCTGCTGATCGACCCGTTCTTCGAGAACCCGAAGACCGACACCGACCCGGAGGAGCTCGACCCTGACTTCCTCCTGTTGACCCACGGCCACGCCGACCACATCGGCGACGTGGACCGCTACGAGGGGACGAAACTGGTCGCCACGCCGGAGGTCGTCGAGTACTGCCGCGACGAGTACGGCGACTTCGAGGCCGTCGGCGGGATGGGGATGAACCTCGGCGGCACCGTCGAGATCGGCGACGCCTTCGTCACGATGCACCGCGCCGACCACACCAACGGCATGGACACCAGCTACGGCGCCTCCGGCGGCATGCCCGCGGGCTTCGTCATCTCCGACACGAAGCCGACGCAGGTCGAAGACGAGGAGAGCGAGACGTTCTACCACGCCGGCGACACCGGGCTGATGACGGAGATGCGCGACGTGATCGGGCCGTTCCTCGAACCCGACGCCGCCGCCCTGCCCGTCGGCGACCACTTCACGATGGGGCCGATGCAGGCCGCGATCGCCGCCGACTGGCTCGACGTCGACCACGTCTTCCCGATGCACTACGACACCTTCCCGCCGATCGAGATCGACACGCAGGACTTCGTGAACGAGGTCGCCGGGACGGGGTCCGACGCCGAGGTACACGTCCTCGACGGCGACGAGACGTTCGACCTCTCGGAAGGCTACTGACCGACGACCGCCCGCGGCCGTCTCCGGGGCGCTCGACTCGCTTGGGCACCTTTTAGAAGGGGGCGGTCGAACGTCTTCGCGTATGTCCGACATCGAAGTCACCAGCGTCTGCGAGGAAGGGTACACGACCGAAAGCGAGATCGACGGCGAGTGGTCGCTGGTCGTCGACGCGCTCTCGGAGGACGGTCCGTCGCCGAATCAGGTGCTGGCGGCCGACTACGCCTCCTGTTACATCCCGGCCCTGCGCGTCGCCGCCGACCAGACCGGCTACGACGACATCGGCCACGTCGAGGTCGAGGTCGAGGCCGACCTGGACGAGGACGACGACCTCGAATCGATCGCCTTCACCGTCAAGACGGAGGCCGCCCTGGGCGAGGACGCTCAGGAGAT
Source organism: Halosimplex pelagicum (assembly GCF_013415905.1). Classification (GTDB taxonomy): domain Archaea; phylum Halobacteriota; class Halobacteria; order Halobacteriales; family Haloarculaceae; genus Halosimplex; species Halosimplex pelagicum. The sequence goes on from NZ_CP058909.1 coordinate 3,662,116, forward strand.
CGTCGAACTCGGCGAGGATATCTGCCACGTCCACTCGGCGCTGACGGAGTCGCTCCACGCCGACATCTCGATCGAAGACGACGCGTTCTGAGACCGCCTCCGGACCGGTTCACCGCGTTTTTCGCGCCGCCTATCCCCGACGAGCGGCGACGCCGCCTGTCCCCGACGGTGACCACACGAGCAACTACGGGACTGTCGCATCGCGGGACACCGGAAACGGTGGCACGGGAGGAGAATTCGGAGAGAAGCGAATCAGGCCGCGACCTCTTCCTCGTCGGTCTCGTCGCTGTGGACGCGTTCGACCACGTCGTTGACGATGACGATGTCGCCGACCGCCTGTACCCAGCGGTAGGGGACGATGACACCGCGGGACTGTGATACGTCCGGGCCGAACAGCTCCGTGTTGATCTGGTGGAGCGCGAGGCCGGTCACCTGCTCGACGTCCAGGTCGAGCCGCAGGTCCTCGACCTCGCCGACGAACACGCCGTTTTTGGTGTAGACTTCCCGCCCCACGAGCGTCGTGATCTCCTGTGGCGCCGTCTCGGGATTCATATGCCGTAACTCGGCTGGCGGGGTCTTAAATTCTTGTTCTGTGTCTGACGCCGTCCCCGAATTCCCGTCCGTCGAGCGTCGTCCGTCCGTCTGACGGACACGACGCCGTGGCGGTTAAACGGGAGCGGCCCCTACGGGACGGCGATGAGCGAAGCCAGCGACGACCGGACCGACGAGGAACTCGAACGGATCCGCGAGCGGAAACGGGAGCGACTCGAATCGGGGGAGAGTTCGACGCTCTCGGACGACGGGGCGGCCGACGGGTCCAGGGCCGACGCCGATGCCGCGGCCGCCCCCGACGAACCGGTCCACGTCGAGACCGAGGCCGAGTTCGAGGAGACCGTCGCCCAGGGAGTCGTGCTGGTCGACTTCCACGCCGACTGGTGTGGCCCCTGCAAGATGCTCGAACCGATCGTCGCGGACATCGCCGAGACGACCGACGCGACCGTCGCGAAAGTCGACGTGGACGCCCACCAAGGCCTCGCCCGCGAGTACGGCGTCCAGGGCGTCCCCACGCTGTTGCTGTTCGTCGACGGCGAACCGGCCGAGCGCCGCGTCGGCGTGCAGGACGAGGGGGCGCTCCGCGATCTCGTCGCCCAGCACGTCTGACGGCGACGGACCGCGGAGGAGGTGACGGCGGGGTCAGTCCATCGTCGCGTCGCCCACGTCGATCGGGTCCTCGATGTCGCCGGTGACGGATTCGAGCAGGTCGGTGACGGTGACCATCCCGATCACCTCGCCGTCCTCGATGACGAGGGCGAGTTCCTGGTTCTCAGCCTGGAACTGGTCGATGGCGTCGCTCACGTCCACGTCGGGCGAGAGCGTCATCGGCGGCGCCGCCAGGTCCTCGAAGTCTATCGCCTCGTCGTTCGCGAGGTCCTCGCGGTGGCCCGCGAGCACGGGGAGATAGAGGATCCCGCGGAAGTCGGAGAGGTCATCGCCGACCAGCGGGTATCGCGTGTGAGGGTTCTCCTCCATGCGGCGGAAGTTCTCCTCGGCGTCGACTTCGGTCGACAGCGTGACGATGTCGTCGGCGGGGACCAGCACCTCGCGGACGGGGCGCTCGCCGATGTGCAGCGCGTTCATCACCTCGTCGCGGCGCTCCTCGCTGAGTTCGCCCTCTTCGAGGACCGACCCCATCTTGTTGCGCAGGTCGGCCCGGGACTCGATGACGTCTTCCTCGGTTTCGAGCCACGCGCCGGTCATCTCGATGCCGAACAGCCCCAGCGTCCCCTTGGCGACCCAGTCGCCGAGGGTGATCAGCGGGGAGATCGCCCAGTTGAACCAGTACAGCGGCGCCGCGCCGTACCGGCAGACCATCCGCGAGCGCTCGACGCCCAGATACGTCGGCGTCTGCTCGCCGTGGGTGAGGTGGACGAGGTTGATGATCAGGAACGCGATGATGGCGCCGGCGCCGATGGTCGCCAGCCGCGTCCCCTCGAACAGCGGGTTGAACAGCGCCGCCAGCGCCGGCTCGGCGACGATCCCGACCGCGATACTGGAGGCGGTGATCCCCACCTGGCAGGTGGTGAGGTAGATCTCCAGGTTGTTGGTCATCTCCCAGGCCCGTTCGAGGGCCGCGCTACCGTCGACGAACTCCTCCTCGGTGAACTGCCGCGCCCGGGTCAGCGCGAACTCGATCGCGACGAAGAAGCCGTTTGCGAGGATCAACCCGACGCCTGCGATCAGTCGGGCCCACACCTCCAGGGAGGTCATCGAGCTGTGCGCCTGCGCTACGCCGACACCTGCGATCAACCGGATCCAGGTCTCCAGGGCGGACATCGCCGCCGGCTTCTCCTTCGAGGGTTATAGAAGCGGCGGAACGCTCAATTCGGCCACGTATCGGCCCGATAGGCGTTTCCGGGCCGATTTCTCCGTTCGGCAGAGCCGTCCTGAAAGGTTATGCCATTGCATCCCACAGCCACGGGTATGCCTTCGACGCTGGTCCATCTCGCCTTCGGCGGGATGATCGCCGCCGCGCTGCTGGGGTCGGCCTTCGACCGCCGGTCGCTACTGGTCGTCCTCGCTGTCGTCGCCGCGCCGGACCTGGACTCGTTTCTCGCCCTCGCGTTCGTCGCCGGCCACCGCACGCTCCTGCACACTTACCTCATCCCGATCGCCGCGGGCGCGCTGCTGTACGTCGACCTGCGCGTGCGCGACCGCTCGTTCGTCCGCGGGCGCTGGGGACCGGAGGGCGTCCGCCTCGCGTGGGTCAGCGTCGTCGCGCTGGCGTTCGCGGGCATCGGGCTGGACTTCGTCGACCACGGCGTCAACCCGCTGTGGCCGCTCCACGACCAGTTCTACGTCCTCGACGGCCGCTTCGAGGTCTCCGACCAGCGCGGGATCGTCCAGAGCTACGTCGACCTGAGCCCCGAGACCGAGCAGACGGGCCCGCGCAGCCGCGGCTCCTCCCAGGAGGTCAACATCTCGACGGGCGTCGACCCCAATCCCGGCGGGGAGGGCGGCGGCCCCGACCCGGACACCGTCGAGGACCCCGAGCGGATGTTCCCGGTCGTCCGCCACGGCTGGCAACTGGCCATCCTCGTCAGCGGGACCGTCGTGACGGCCGCGCGGCTCGGACTCGGCGAGGTCGAGGAGAACTGAGCGACCGCGACCCCCTTCTCAGAGGTCCTCGGGCAGGCCCTGGCCGGCGGCGTCGACCGAGATCACGTCGTCGACGGCCTCGCGGGCGCTCGCGGAGTCCTTGAGTCCCGTCCCCGTCGCGACGGTGACGACGCGCTCACCGGGCGCGACGGTGCCGCGCTCGACCGCCGCGCGGACGCCGGCGACCGCCGCGGCCGAGGCCGGTTCGGCGAAGACGCCCTCGCACTCGCCCAGCAGTCGTTGAGCGTCGAGGATCGCTTCGTCGGAGACGACGACGGCGTCGCCGCCGCTCTCGGCGAGCGCGCGGCAGGCCTTGCCCGCGTTGTGCGGGACGCCCACGTCGATGCTGTCGGCGGTCGTGTCCTCGCCGTCGAGCGCCCCGTCCGCGACCGCCCCGCCGTCGGGCGCTGCGGCGTCGCTGTCGTCCGATTCGGCGACGAACCGGTCGTAGATGGCGGTCGCGCCCTCGGCCTGGACGCCGAGCAGTCTCGGCGTGTCGTCGACGACGCCGAGCCGTTCGAACTCCCGGAGGCCCTTCCAGACGCCGGCCAGCGAGCAGCCGTTGCCCATCGGCATCGCGACCCAGTCGGCGTCGGGAGCCTCCTCGGCGAGTTCGAACCCGAGCGTGCGCTTGCCCTCGACGGCGTAGGGGTTCATCGCGGCGTTGCGGTTGTACCAGCCCCGCTCGGCCGAGACCTCCCGGCAGAGCTCGTAGGCGTCGGCGTAGGTGCCGTCGACGCCCAGCACGGTCGCGCCGTAGAGCCGCGGCTGGACGGCCTTGGCCTCCGGGAGGTCGGCGGGGACGAAGATGCGACAGTCGAGGCCGGCGCGGGCGGCGTAGCCGGCGAGGGAGGCGGCGGCGTTGCCGGTCGAGGCGCAGGCGACCGTGTCGTGGCCCTGCTGGCGCGCCCGCGAGACGGCGACCGCGCTCCCGCGGTCCTTGTTCGAGCCCGTGGGGTTGGTCGTCTCGTTCTTGACGAGGGCGTCGACGCCGAGGGCGTCGCCGAGCGCGGGCGCGTCGAGGAGGTCGGTACCGCCGGCGCCCAGCCTGACGGGGTCGCCGTCGACCGGCAGGAGGGGTTCGTAGGTCCACAGGTCCTCCGTCGGGCCGTCGAGGACACCGGCGAGTACGTCGCTGAGGGCGTCGTAATCGTAGCGCACGTCGAGGATGCCCGCCACGCCGTCGTGTTCGGGGCAGGTGTACTCGACGTCGGCGGGCGCGTACCGGCGCCCGCAGCGTTCGCAGGCCAGGGCCTCGACGGGTGTCATGGGGTTGCCTTGGCCTACCTGTCGTTCCGACCGTCACAAATGCCTTCTGGCTTTTCGGCGTCGCGGACGCAACCGACCGGCACCGACCCCGCAAACGAGATTATGCGGGCTGGCCCCCAACCGGGCGAGCATGAGCCTCTTCGCAGAGTTCCACGTCCCGTCGGCCGACTTCGCCCTGTTCGAGACGCTCGACCGGCTCCCGGATCTCGTCGTCGAGATCGACCGCGTCGCGGCCGCCGACGAGCTACTCACTCCCTACTTCTGGGTCTCCGCGGTCGAGATCGACGAGTTCGAGGCCGTCGCCGAGGGCGACCCGTCGATCGAGGACCTCCGGCGGCTCGACGACTTCGAGTCGGCGTCGCTGTACCGCGCCACCTGGACCGAGAACGTCGACACGATGGTGTACGCCTCGACGCAGGCCGGCGCGACGATCCTCGAAGCGAAGGGGCAACACGGCGTCTGGGACATCCGCATCCGCTTCGACGACCGCGATCCTCTGGAGGCGTTCCAGAAGTACGCCCAGCGGTTCGACATCTCCTTCGACCTCGTGAAGCTCTACGAGACCGAACACCCGCGGACCGGCAGCCAGTACGGCCTCACCGAGAAGCAACACGAGGCGCTCAACACCGCCTGGGAGCTGGGCTACTTCGAGGAACCGCGCGAGGCGACGCTCGCGGAGGTCGCGGCCGAACTCGACATCACGCGCCAGTCGCTCTCGCAGCGACTCCGTCGGGGCCACCACGCGCTCGTCGCCAACACCATCCGCGTGACGCCGCTCGCGGCGGAGAAAGCGTAGCCGCACCGCCCCTCCCTGATAAACCCCTGACGTGGGCAGTACGAAAGCCGACCCGGACGCCGCCCCACGATCGGTGTATGGAGTCACAGCCGACAGCGGCTTCGAACCCGGTAACGGACGCCTTTGGACTGTTAGGTCATCGATACCGACGCTACGTGGTGCGGACGCTCGACGACCACGGCTGCGAACTGACGCTGGCGGACCTGGCCGACGAGACGGCCCGCCGGGAGCACGACCGGCCCGTGAGCGAGATCGCCTCCGAGACGGTCTCGGAGATCTACCTCGCGCTGTACCACACGCACGTCCCGAAACTGGCCGACGGCGACGCCGTCCGATACGACCAGGACCACGACATCGTCGACCCGCGCGAGCGCGTCGAGTCGCTCGCGCAGGTGCTCGAAGTCGTCGGGTAAGCGCGGCCTGTCGCGGACGGTGTTCGACGGACCCGGCGGGCGCGCTCGGCGACCGCGCTTCCCCGTGATTGATGTACCCGCTCACCGACCGGACTGGTATGAACGAGGGGCTGCGCGTGCGCGAGCGCCTCGGCGTCGCCGACGCCATCACGCTCGGCAACGCCGTCGTCGGGTTCGCCGCCGGCGTCGTCGCGCTCTCGGACCCCCGCCTCGCCGCCCGACTCGTCCTACTGGCCGCCATCGCCGACGCGCTCGACGGGATCGCAGCCCGAACTTTCGGCGGCACCGAGGTCGGTCCGCTGCTGGACTCGGTGACCGACGTGGTGTCGTTCGGCGCGACCCCCGCGCTGCTCGTCGTCGGCATCGCGGGCGCCGAGTGGGGGTGGCTGGGCGACGGGATCGGGGCCGCACCGCCCGCACAGGCCGTCGCGGCCGTCGGCGTCGGGGCCGTATTCGTCGTCTTCTCGGTCCTGCGGACCAGCCTCTACAGCGAGTTCGTCGGCGAGGGGGAGAACCGCCCCGGCATCCAGAACACGCTCGGCGCGACGATCCTGGCCGCCGCCTACCTCGCCGGGTTGACCTGGGTCCCGGGCCTGCTCGCCGTCGCCGTCGTCCTCTCGGTGGCGATGGTCGCGCCGGTCCCCTACCCGAAACTGCTGGCCCGCGACGCCGGAGTCCTCGGCGTCGTCCAGGCCGCCGCCATCCTCGCGCCGCTGGCCTACGGTCGACTTCTCCCGCGATTCCTGCTCGTCGCGGCGCTGGGGTACATGTTCCTCGCGCCCCGATTCTACTGGGGGGAGTGACGCCGCCGACCGCCGGCTGCCCGCTCGCTGGGGAACCTTTTTGCACCCGTCAACCGACACGCCGATCGTGGTTTACGAGACCGGCAACCGAACGATAGACGACGCCGTCGAGCGCGTGCTGGCGGGCGAGCGCCTCGACCGCCGCGACGGACTGGCGCTGATCGCACAGCCGGTCGAGGAGCTGGCCGCGGCGGCCGACGCCGTCCGCGCCGAGTTCGGCGACGGCACCGTCGACGCCTGCTCGATCGTCAACGCCAAGGCCGGCGACTGCGCCGAGGATTGTGGCTTCTGCGCCCAGTCGGTCCACTTCGACACCGGCATCGACAACTACGGCTTCCTCGGCCCCGAGAAGATCCTCGAAGCGGCGAAGCGGGCCGAGCGCGACGGCGCCCAGCGGTTCGGCATCGTCGTCGCCGAGAAGGGCGTCTCGAAGGAACACCGCCCGGAGGAGTGGGAAGAGGTCCTCGAAGCTATCCGACTGGTCCGCGACGAGACCGACGTGGAGGTGGACGCATCCCTGGGCATCCTCACCGAGGAGGAAGCCGAGATCCTGGCCGACGAGGGACTCAACCACTACAATCACAACATCGAGACCTCCCCGAACTTCTTCCCCGAGATCGTCGACAGCCACGCCTTCGAGGACCGCGTGGAGACGCTGGAAGTCGCGAAGGAGGCCGGCATGGACCTCTGTGCGGGCGTCATCCTCGGCATGGGCGAGAGCCCGACCGACCGGGTCGACGCGGCGGTCGCCCTGCAGGACGTGGGCGTCTCCTCGCTCCCGGTGAACATCCTCAATCCCGTCGCGGGCACGCCGCTGGGCGAGCGGTTCGACGACGGCGCGGCGATTTCGACCGAGGAGATCGTCTCGACAATCGCGGTCTACCGACTGTTGCACCCCCACGCGCGGGTGCGGCTGACCGGCGGCCGGGAGGCCAACCTCGACGCTGACGAGCAACACCTGCCGTTCGAGGCCGGCGCCGACGGGATGCTCACCGGCGACTACCTCACGACCGAGGGCCAGTCGCCCGCCGACGACATCGAGGTCGTCGAACGCGCAGGGCTTGAGCCCAACACCGAGGCCAACGACTTCGACCCGGCCTCGGTGAAGGCGCGTCACGCCGACGGCGGGACGGACGCTCCGAGCGAACCCGACGGTGGTGACGCGGGCGACGCGGAGACGGCTGCCGGCAGCGCGACCAGCAACGTTTCGGACTGACGACGACAGCAGACGGTTTCAGACACACACATGGACGACGACGTGACATTCGCGGTACTCGGCACTGGCGGCATCGGCAGACGAACGCTCGACGTGGCCCGGCACAAGGACGGTCTGACCCCGGTCGCGGCCTGCGACCGCAACGGCGTCGCGGTCGACCACGATGGCCTCGACGTGGAGGAACTGCTCGACGCGACGGAGGGCAACATCGCCTCGGGTCCCGAGGCCGATGGCGACACGCCCGCGACGCCGACCGACGACTACGCGTCGGACGGCGGTCTCGCGAGTCACGCGAGCGAGACCTCGTCAGAGCCGGGCTCTGACGGCGGAGCCGCCGCCGTCGAGGGCGGTTCGGTCGGCGACGGGACCGCCAGCGACGGCGTGAAACAGGCCGGGGAAGACGCCGGCATCGTCGCCAGCGCGCAGGGCGAACCCACCGAGACGCCGATCGACGACGTGATCGCCGAGAGCGACGCTATCGACGCTGTCCTGCTCGCACTCCCGAACCTCGAACACGACTTCATTCCCCGGGTCGCCGAGCGGTTCGCCGACGCGAGCTACGAGGGCGTCCTCGTCGACGTGCTCAAGCGCTCGCGGGTCATCGGGATGCTCGACGACCGCGCCGACACGCTCGAATCGAGCGGCATCACGTTCGTCTGCGGCGCGGGCGCGACCCCCGGCTTCCTCACCGGCGCGGCGGCGCTGGCCGCCCAGTCGTTCGTCGAGGTCGAATCAGTCGAGATCTGGTGGGGCGTCGGTCTCAAATCCGGCTACGAGGACAACCGCGGCACCGTGCGCGAGGACATCGCCCACCTCGACGGCTACGACATCGAGCGCGCCCGGGAGATGAGCGAGGCCGAGATCGAGGACCTCATCGAGGAGCACGACGGCCGATTGGAGTTCCACGACATGGAGCACGCCGACGACGTGCTGCTGGAGCGCGCCGGCATCTGCGACGCCGAGGACGTGTCGGTCGGCGGGGTGCTGGACGTGCGCTCCGACGAGAAACCGACGACGACGACCGTCCGGGTCACCGGCACGACCTTCGACGGGGAGCGCGGCACCAACACCTTCGAACTCGACGACGCGACGAGCATGGAGGCCAACGTCAACGGGCCCGCGCTGGGCTACCTGAAGGCCGCCGTCCTCCGCAACCGCGCGGGCGACTACGGCGTCTACGGCCCCGCGGAAGTCATGCCGAGCTTCTGAGCGGCGCTTTGAGGTCCCCCGCGGCGTCGTGCTTCCCGTTCGCACGGTTCGACCAGCGTTTAGTCCCCCGGCCGCGCAGGTCGGTCATGGTCGACATGGAGCCGTTCTGCGAGTACTGCGAGTTCGGCGGCGACCGGGTGTACCTGCTCGTGGCGCTCGCGCGGGCCAAGGAGAACGAGGGGACGACGAGCAACGCGGCGCCGGCGATCCGGAAGGTCGTCGAGAGCGAGGGCGAACTCGCCCGGAAAGCCGCCGAGCTGGCCCACGCCGCGAGCCGGTTCGACGAGCGGTTTCGCCTCTACCTGACCGCCAACGCCCGCGACGCGTTGAAGGCGACGTTCGAACTCCGGCGGTCGATGGACGACTGGCTGGAGGGGCGGATCCACGGCGACGAGGGCGTCCGCGGGAAGTTCAAGCGGGTCGACGGCGAGTTCCTGTCGACGCTGCAGTCGGACGCCTGCCGCGACGAGACGAACTTCGTCTTCGATCTGGACGACGCGACCGCGGCCGACCGCGACACGCTCGTCGAGGACCTGCGGGGCCACACCGAGGTCGCCCTCACTCGCGAGACGCCGAACGGCTACCACGTCGTCACCGAACCGTTCAACTACAACGAGCTGACGACCGCCGTCGAGTACGAGCTGAAGACCGACGGGATGGTCTTCGTCTCGTATCTGGACGGGTAGTTGACCCTGTAGGTGCGGTCGCGTCCCTGTTGGGCTGGCGCGGCCGACCGAAAGGACGAGGGGCGAGCGGCCCGCGCTCCCGGGTATGACCGAGCGCGGTTTCGACCTCGACGCGCGACTGCGGGAGCGCGAACGCGCGGGGCTGCGGCGCCACCTCGACCCGGCCGAGTCCGTGGGTGCGCGGACACGATTCAGCCCCGATCCGCGGGGCGAGGCGCCGGACTACGGCGACCAGTCGCTCGTGTTCGCCTCGAACAACTACCTCGGGCTGGCGAGCGACCGCCGGGTCCTCCAGGCCGCCGAGAACGCCGCCCGCGCGGTCGGCACCGGTGCGGGCGCCTCCCGCCTCGTCACCGGCGACACCGGCCTCCACCGGGCGCTCGAACGCGATCTGGCCGACTGCAAGGGCTGTGAGCGGGCGCTCCTGTTCTCCTCGGGTTACGCCGCCAATATCGGAACCATCGAGGCGCTCGCGCCGGACGTGGTGTTCTCGGACGAACTCAACCACGCGAGCATCGTCGACGGCTGTCGCGTCGGTGCGGCGGAGACCGTCGTCTACGACCACGCCGACCCCGACGACCTGCGGGCGAAGATGGCCCAGCGAGCGGCCGGCTCGCTCGACAGCGGGACCGAGGAGGAGTGGCTCGTCGTCACGGACACGGTGTTCTCGATGGACGGCGACGTGGCGCCGCTGGCGGCGATCTGCGACGCGGCCGAGGCGTTCGGTGCGTGGGTGATGGTCGACGAGGCCCACGCGACGGGACTGTTCGGCGACGGCGGCGGCGTCGTCCAGCGGGAGGGACTGGCCGACCGCGTCGACGTGCAACTCGGCACGTGCTCGAAGGCCCTGGCGAGCCAGGGCGGCTACGTCGCCGGCGACGAGGCGCTCGTGGAGTACCTCTTGAACGCCGCGCGCTCGTTCGTCTTCTCGACGGGACTGGCGCCGCCGGCGGTCGGCGCCGCCCGCGAGTCCCTGCGGATCGCCCGCGAGACCGACCGGGCCGAGCGGCTCTGGGAGACCGTCGCGACGCTTCGCGAGGGGCTGGAATCGATGGGGTACGAGGTACTCGGCGAGACGCAGATCCTCCCGGTGCTGGTCGGCGACCGGGAAGACGCGGTGGAACTGGGGGAGCGACTGGCCGACCGCGGGGTCGAGGCGCCGGCCATCCGTCCGCCGACGGTTCCGGAGGGGACCGCCCGCATCAGGGTCGCGCCGATGGCCACCCACACCGACGAGGAGGTGGCTCGCTGTCTCGACGCCTTCGAGGCCGCCGGTCGGGAGGTGGGACTGCTGTGAGCGACGACCGCACGGAGCCCGTGGCGGAACTGTCCGGCGAGAGCGTGTCGGACTTCGCGGTGGTCGGCACGGACACCGGCGTCGGGAAGACGGTCGTGACGGCGGGACTGGTCGGCTGGCTCCGGGGTGCCGGCGTCGACGCCCGCGCCGTCAAACCGGCACAGACCGGGTATCCGCCGGACGACGACGCCGGCTTCGTCGCCGACGCCTGCGGGACCGACGCGGCCGCGACCTGTCTCGAACGGCTCGAACCGGCGCTCGCGCCGGCCGTCGCCGCCGAGCGCGAGGGAGTCGACCTGTCCTACGACGCGATCCGCGAGGGGTGCGAGCGGGAACTCGCCGACGCGGCGGTCGGCGTCGTCGAGGGGATCGGCGGGCTGCGCGTCCCGCTGGCCGACGACCGGGAGGTCGTCGACCTCGTGGCAGACCTCGGAGTGCCCGCGCTCGTCGTCGCGCGCTCGGGCCTGGGGACGCTCAACCACACGGCGCTGACCGTCGAAGCGCTCGAACGCCGCGGCTGTGCGGTCGAAGGGATCGTTCTCAACGAGTACGAGGGCGCCTCGGTCGCCGAGCGGACCAACCCCGACGTGCTCGCCGACATGACCGGCCGTCCGGTGTGGACGCTGCCGCCGCTAGGAATCGACGAGCCCCGCGACGCCGTCACCGGCGTCCGCGAACGGCTCCCGACGGACGCGTTTCCGACCGGGTGAGCGGCTCCGACGGTGCGTGGTTCTCGACGGCGTGACGACTCCGGCCGAATACCGCGTCTTCGGCCGGACGAGACGCCGGCTGTCGTGTGGAGATCCAGCGACAAAGGGGAACGGTGGGGCGAGACGCCCCAGCGTGTGACACTACGGAGCCAACTGGCTCCATCGGAAACGAAGGTTTCCGAGAGTAAAAGTGTACGCGATCGTTCACGGTCGAGTATCGTCCCGTTATCGGGGTAAGAACGCGTTACCCGAAGTAGTCGGATCCACCGACCCGCCGGGGACCGATAGCGAGGACCGTTTCGGGTCCGTCGGCGGCCGGGCGACGTGCCGTCACTCCTCGTCGGTGTCAGTGTCCTCGTCGGTGTCGGGGTCGTGGTCGCTCCCGGCGTCGGGATCGGCGCCGAGGCCCAGTTCGCCGTCCGCGAGCAGTCCCTCCAGATCGGCGTGGTCGGCGAGAAGGTCGACCATCCGCTCGACGGTCTCCGGGTCGCGGGTCCGGCCAGTGGAGATCACTTCCTCGACGCGGTCGATGGTCACCCTGGTGTCGGACTGGACGAGCAGGACCGGCACGTCGGCCTCGGCCGCCTTGCCGAGGATGGCGCCCGAGGGCCTGAGCCCGCCGGTGAGGACGATACACTCGATGCCGGGGGCTTCGAGCGCGGCGGCCTGGATCTCCGAGCGGTCGCCGCCGGTGACCATCGCGGCGTTGCGCATCCGCCGGAAGTGCCGCAGGGCCTCGTCGCTGCCCATCGCGCCGACGGCGAACCGCTCGACGAAGCCGTCGGTCGACGCCTCGGGGTTGAGGAGGTCGGCGCCGAGCGCGTCGGCTAGGTCCGCGACGGTGACGCCGGCGAGTTCCTGCACGCGCGGGACGATGCCGAGGACGGGGATGTCCCGCGCTTCGAGGAACGGCACCACGTCCGTGTTCAGCGAGTCGAAGTTCGCGTCGGCGACGGCGTTGAACAGCACGCCCGCGAGCCGCCCCTCGAACTGCCGGGCGGCGGCGAGCACGCCGTCCACGTCGGCCGGGTTGGCGTAGCCGCCGACGACGACCGTGCGCGCGTCGAGCAGTTCGGCCACGTCGGGGTCGGTCAGGCCGACGATGCCGCCGGTCTCCAGGCGGCCGCCCCCTTCGACGACGACCAGGTCGTAGTCGTCGGCGAGCGCGTCGAAGTGCTCGCGCACCCGCTCGCGGACCTCCCCGTCGCGGTTGCCGCGGATGGCCTCCTCGATGAACGCCGGGGAGTAGACCACGGGTTCCAGATCCGCCAGGTCGGCGTCGATGCCGAGTATCTCCCTGGCGAGCAGCGGGTCCTCGTCGCGTGTCTTGCCGACGGGGCTCTTGAGGCGGGTGCCCTTGGGCTTGAAGTAGGCCACGTCGAGGCCGCGGTCCTGGGCGAGTTTCGCGACGGCGATCGCGATGGCTGTCTTGCCGGTGCCTTCTCCGGTCGAAGTGACGAATATCGGTTTCATAGTTGCTCCTGGTCGATGGTGAGTCGCACGTCGACGGCCTGGGCACCGTCGGGGGTGGCGACGAGCGGGTTGATGTCCAGTTCCACGATGGCGGGGAAGTCGGTGACGAGCTGCGAGAGGCGCTGGATCGTCTCGACGACGCTTCCCTCGTCGACGGGGTCGCGGCCGCGGGCGCCCCGCAGCAGCGGCGCGGCGTCGATCTCGTCGATCATCTCGCGGGCCGACGCCTCGCTGACGGGCGCGAGCCGGAGGGTCGTGTCCTCCAGCACCTCGACGAAGATGCCGCCGAGGCCGAACAGGACGAGCGGCCCGAACTGCGGGTCGCGGTTCATGCCGGCGATGGTCTCGACGCCGCTGTCGAGGTCGACCATCTCCTGGACCTGCACGCCGAGGATCGTCGCGTCGGGCTGGTAGCTGCGGGCGCGAGTGACCAGGTCCTCGTAGGTGTCGCCCACTTCCTCTGGCGGGACGCCGACGGCGACGCCGCCGATGTCGGACTTGTGCAGGATGTCCGGGCTGACGATCTTCATGACGACTTCACCGTCTCCGTCGTCATCGGCGTCGTCTCCGTCACCCTCACCGCTCGCGCCGACGATCCGTTCGGCCGCCTCGACGGCGTCCGCGCGGGCGTCGACGATCTCGCCGTCGGGCGTCGGGATGCCGTAGGCGTCGAGCAGGCCCATCGCCTCGACGCCCAGCCGGTTGGTGTCCCGCCGGGCGGCCGATTCGAGGATCTCGCGGGCCGCCTCGCGGTCCACGTCGAAGGTCTCGGGCTCGGTGTACTCGCGGCGGCTGATCTCGCGGTACTCCCGGAGCGCGTCGAGGCTGCGGACCGCGCGGGCGGGGTCGAAGTACGTCGGGATGCCGGCCCGCGAGAGCCGTTCGTTCGCGTCGCGGGCCGAGGAACCGCCCATCAGCGTCGCGGCGACGGGCGTCTCGTACTCGGCCTGCAGGTCGACGACCGAGTCGGCCAGGTCCTCGTAGGAGAGCGTCGCCGTCGGGCAGGCGAGCACGACCGCGGCGCCGACGTTCGGGTCGGCCAGCGCGATGTCGAGCGCCTCCTCGAAGCGCTCGACGGGCGCGTCGCCGATGATGTCGACCGGGTTGTAGACGTTGGCCTCGTCGGGGAGCGCGTCCTGGAACCGTTCGACCGTGTCGTCGGAGAACGAGGCGAGCGAGAGGTCGGAGTCGCCCACGGCGTCGGTCGTCATCACGCCGGGGCCGCCGGCGTTGGTGACGATGGCGACGCCGTCGCGCTCGGGCAGGGGCTGGCCCGCGAGGATGGACCCGAAGTCGAACAGATCCTGGACGGTGTCGACGCGGAGCACGCCCGCCTGGTCCAGCGCGGCCTCGTAGGCCTCCTCGGAGCCGGCGATGGCGCCGGTGTGGGAGGCGGCGGCCGAGGCGCCGGCCTCGGTGCGGCCGGACTTGACGACGACGATGGGTGTGTCCGTCGAGACCTCGCGGGCCGACTCGACGAACGCGCGGCCGTCGACCACGTCTTCGAGGTAGCCCAATATCACGTCGGTGTCGGGGTCCTCGCCCCACTCGCGGACGAAGTCGGACTCGTCGAGGACGGCCTTGTTGCCCAGCGAGACGACGTTGTGGAAGCCGAGGTTGCGGTCGTTGGCCCAGTCGACGACGGCGGTGACGAACGCTCCGGACTGGCTCATGAAGGATATCGACCCCTCTTGGGCGTTCTCCGGGCCGAACGTGGCGTTGAGGCCGACGCTGGTGTTCATGATTCCCAGACTGTTGGGCCCGACGACGTTGAGGTCGTACTCGGCGGCCAGTTCCCGGAGCTCGCGCTCGCGGCGGGCGCCCTCGCTGCCGGACTCGCCGAAGCCGGCGGTGATGACGACCACGTCGCGGATCCCCGCCTCGGCGGCCTCGCGGATCGCGTCGAGGACGATGGGGGGCGGGACCACGACGACGGCCACGTCCACGTCGGGGACGGCGCCGACGCTGTCGTGGCTCTCCAGCCCCAGGACCTCGTCTTTCGTGGGGTTGACGGCGACCACGTCCCCCTCGAAGTCGGCGAGGAGGTTCGCCGTGATCGCCCGCCCGACCGACCCTTCCCGGTCGGTCGCGCCCACGACGGCGACTCGTTTCGGTCCGAACAGTGTCGCTAGTTCGCCCATCTACTCCGGAGTTCGCCCCGACCGATTTTATAAGCTAGCCCGGCTTCTCACATCGCAGGAAGACGCGAGGGTCGGTCGGTTCGGAGCGCGTCGGCGCTCCCGCGTTCGAGGGGTCGTGACCCGCGGCCCGCGACCGCCGGTCACTCGACGGCCACGTCGGCCGGCTCCGCGTCGGCGACCGCCTCGATGCGCTCCGGCGAGACGGGGAAGACGGCCTCGGGCGTCCCGGCGGCCGCCCACACCGTCTCGAACCCTCGGAGCGTCTCGTCCAGATAGACGGGCACGGAGCGGTCGTGACAGAACGGCGGGACGCCGCCGATGGCCCAGCCGAGCGTCTCCTTCACCTCGTCGGCGTCGGCCATCCGCACGTCGGCGGGGTCGACGCCGCGCAGCGCGGCGAGTTTCGCCTCGCTCACCCGGTTGGCACCGCTCGTGACGACCACGACGAGTTCGTCGGCGACCAGCGCGATCGAACTAGCGATCTGAGCCACCTCGCAGCCGACGGCGTCGGCGGCGTCGGCCGCGGTCTTCGTCCCCTCGGGGAACTCGCGTGCGTCGACCTCGACACCCCGGTCGGCCGCTCGATCCGTGAACTCGCTCGCTCGCGGGTGCATGACTCCCCGCACGGAGCGCAACGGTAAATGCGCTCGCACGCCCAGTATCACCGAATGACGAGAGACGAACTCGCGGCCTTCGACGAGGCGGTCGTCGGATCGGCCGCGACCGACCACGGCGTGGCGCCCGAGCGACTGACCGACATCGTCCGCACGCACCAGTCGAACGTGCGCGAACTGCCGGGCGTCGAGGACATCGTCTACGAGTGGCGCAACTACTTCCACCAGGACCCGCTCGTCGGGCGGACCGAGGGCGCGTACTACCTGGCGCTCCCGGACCACGTCTGGGCGGAGTTCACCGACGACCTCGGCCTGAGCGAGACGGAGAGCGCGGCCCTCCTGGCGGCTCACGACGCGCAGGCGCGGGCCGCCCCGTCCGAAGCGGGCGTCGAAACCGAGCGGCTGGACGGGGACGCCGCGCTCGTGTTGACGCGTCCCTGACCCGTCACGACGAGGGTACTCGCGATGATTCGATTCCAAATGTAAAACTCAGTTTCGGTAGTACGAAAAATTACTTTACGAAATAGAAATCTATAAGGGGCGAGCGACCGTCGATCGGAACGCAATGAGCACTCAGAAGCGCGTTCTGCAGGAAGCCGGTACGGTCGAGGAGAACTCGCTGCGCATCGAACGGGGGAAGGCCGAGCAGGTCGTCGAGGCGCTGAACGCGGATCTCGCGTCGACGTACGTGCTCTACCACCAGCTGAAGAAACACCACTGGAACGTGGAGGGCGCGGAGTTCCGCGACCTGCATCTCTTCCTCGGCGAGGCGGCCGAACACGCCGAGGCGGCGGCCGACGAGATGGCCGAGCGGTTGCAGGCGCTGGGCGGGACGCCCGTCTCGAACCCGGTGAACATCGCCGAGACAGCTCCCGTCGAGTTTGAGGGCGACGACGTGTACGACATTCGTACGTCGCTAGAGCACGACCTCGAGATCTACGGCGACAACATCGAGAGCCTCCGCGAGCACGTCGAACTCGCGGCCGATCTGGGCGACCACGCCACCGCGGAGATCCTCCGCGAGATCCTCGTCCAGGTCGAGGAGGACGCTCATCACGTCGAGCACTACCTCGAGGACGACACGCTGGTCACGCCTGAAGCCGTCGAGCAGTGAGCCCTACCGTCGCGGCTCGACCGTCAGGTCGGTCGCGATCCAGCCGTCGCCGTTGTCCGCCTCGATGAACACCGTTCGCGTCTCCGTCGCGGAGTGAGCGGCGACCTCGGGACAGTCGGAGAAGTCCGGTTGCGCGTCCCCATCGACCTCGTCGACCCGAGACCGACCCCCTGCCGCCGACTCGTCCGTCGTTTCCATATCCCGGATTAGGCGTACCTAAAGAAATAAGGGTTGCGGTCGGTTTCGGGGTCCGGGAGCGGGGGCGGATCCGTTCGGCGGAGCGTCCGTCCGGAGTCGGGGGATTGATTACCACGCTCGCGTAGGCCAGTCCATGGACCCGCTCTCGGTCGGTCTCGTCGGTTGTGGTAACATCAGCTCCCGGTATCTCTCGGCGGACGCCGTCCACGACGCCTTCGAACTGGTCGCCTGCGCGGACCTGGACGCGGAGCTGGCCCGCGAGACGGCCGCCGAACACGGGATCGAGGCGATGGCGGTCGACGAGTTGCTCGACGACGACGCGGTGGAGGCGGTCGTCAACCTGACGCCGCCGAGCGCCCACGCCCAGGTTATCACGGACGCGCTGGACGCGGGGAACCACGTCTACACGGAGAAGCCCTTCGCCACGACGCCCGGGGAAGTCGCCGAGATCCGCGAGCGGGCGGCCGAGTCGGACCTGCTCGTCGGGTCGGCGCCCGACACGGTCCTCGGCGCGGGGCTCCAGACGGCGCGGCAGGTCCTCGACGACGGCCGCATCGGCGAGCCGGTTGGCGCGACCGCTCACTGGACCTCGCCCGGCCACGAGCTCTGGCACCCGAATCCCGACCTGTACTACCAGGAGGGCGGCGGCCCGCTGTTCGACATGGGGCCGTACTACCTCACGGCGCTCGTCTTTCTGCTCGGGAGCGCCGAGCGCGTGGCCGGTTCCGTCTCGCGGCCCCACGAGACCCGGACCATCGGGAGCGACTCGCGGAAGGGCGAGGAGATCGACGTAGAGGTGCCGACCCACGAGGCCGGCATCGTCGACTTCGCGGGCGGCGCGACGGCGAACCTGCTGATGAGCTTCGACGTGGAGGCGTCGACGTTCCCCTCCCCTGCCTTCGAGGTCTACGGGACCGAGGGGACCCTGGCGCTGCCCGACCCGAACCACTTCGAGGGGCCGGTCCGGGTGCGCGACCACGCGGACGACGACTGGGAGACGGTCCCGCTGACCCACGAGTACACGGCCGGTCGCGGCGCCGGAGTGGCGGACCTGGCGTTCGCCGTCCGCGGCGACTGGGAGCACCGCACCGGCGGCGCGCTCGCCGGGCACGTCCTCGACGTGATGGCCGCCGTCCGGAGCTCCTCCGAAGAGAGCGCCTTCGCGACCATCGACTCCGACCCCGGCCGTCCCGCGCCGTTGCCCGCCGACTTCCCCGACGTGGACCCGTAACGTCCTCCGGCCCGCCCAGTCCTGTCGGTCGCCTGTCTCGCGAGTGGTGACGTTTTTTCCGTCGGCCCACGAAGGACGGGACATGGCAGACGACTCCTCCGACGAGGACCTGGCGCGGCTGGTCGCCGACCTCGTCCGGACGCTCCGCGAGCTCGAGGACGAACTGGAGCCCCCGCGGCCCGACGACGGGCCGCGCCTCCCGACCCCGCGGGACCTGCGCCGGTTCACCAGCGAGGTCGCGATCCCCGGGTTCATCCTGGTCCTGGAGACGAACATCCGCGCGCTCCGGCTCCTCCAGCGCGCGCTGCGGCTCGCCGACGGCGCCGAGACGGCCAGCCGCGAGACCGAACAGCTCCGCGACCGCGCCAAATCGGCCAGCGAGTCGACGCTCTCGCGGCTCGACGACGCGCTCGTCGGTCTCCAGGACGCCGTCGAGGGCCGACCGAACGACGACGAGGCCGCGGAGCTACTCGACGACGCCCGCGAACTGCGCGCGGAGATCCAGCGGCGGATCCGCGAGAGCACCTCCTCCGAGGACGGGACAGACTCGGACACGACGGACGCCGCCGACGAGCCGTCCCCGCTCGACGACGAGGGAGACGACACCGACGACGCCGTCTCGGTCGACGTCGACGCCGAACTGGAGTCGATCAAGCGCGACCTCGACGAGCTGCCGGACGCCGACGGCGCCCCCATCGACGGTGAGGGCGACGATCACGGGAACGACGGCGGCGACGGGAGCGAAGACGGGTCGTCCGCGGACTCGTCGCCGGACGGCGACCCCCCGGACGACCCCGACCGCGAGTAGCCCGCGCCGACCCGTCGAACCGGTTTTCCCGCTGCTCGAAGTCCCGAACGGTATCGCCGAACGGCCGTTCGAATTAACATAGGTCGAAAAACATAATGATTTATTATCCTCGGCGTGTGTACTTCGAGTACCCATGACGCCAACCGAGCGGAGGGGGGACCGGCGCGTCGTGCTGTCGCTCAGGGAGACGCTCCCGGAGCCGGCGGCGCGCCAGCGAGACCGGCTCGCCGAGCGACTGCGCGAACTCGAGGCGGCGGGGCAGGTCGACTCGTTCGAGGTGACGACCTGCCCGAAGCGCATCCGCCGCGAGGACCCGGCGGACGTAGCGGCGCGGGACCGCTACCTGGCGTTCTCGCGGTGGGCGCGCGACCGCGGCGCGCGCTTGCGGCCGTTTTTCGCGACGCGCGAGTGCTACGCCGCGGACACCGGTGAGCTGTGCGACTGGCTGGTCTTCCCCGCGATCACCCTCGCCGTCTACGACGACGGCGACCTCGTCGCCGTCTACCCGCACGCCGTCGGCGAGGAGTACCGCTCGGTAGCGGATGGGTTGTCTGCCCTCGCCGGGGACTCCGGCGATCCCGTCGGCGACCGCGCCCCCGTCGCGCCCGCCGACTGATCCCCCTGCTGTCAGTCACCGCAACCACCCACACCCCTGCCACCCGGCGAGGTGGGCCGGCCTCCCGCCGGCCCGGATTCTCCGCAGAAGACCGATCGCGAGACGCGTCCGACCGCGCTCAGACCGGCTCGAACCGGTAGCCGTCCCAGTCCTGGCTCTCGGGCACCTTGATGCCCGCCTCGGGGTCGCGCAACTCCTCGACGTAGATCGGCTCGACGGCGTCGCCGGTCTCGACCTCGTCGGTCGTGACCTGCCCGACCGCGCGGACGTAGTCGTCGGTCAGGTCCTCCCCGTCGAGGTCGAACTGGACGATCGCGATCGTGTTCGGCGCGCGGACGCCGGGCGGAGTCGCCGTCGACTTCGTCCAGGTGACGACCTCGCCGGTGCGCTCGGCGAGGTCCAGGGTGTCGGTCTGTTTCTCCCCGCATTCGGGACAGAGCGTGTGTCCCGGGTAGGTGACGTGTCCGTTCTCGCAGACGTGGGCGTCGAAGCTCATTGTCCTGCCTCCATGATGGTGGTGATGACGCAGTTGCCGAACCCGCCGACGTTGCAGGCGAGACCGGTGTCGGCCTCGACCTGCCGCGGTCCCGCCTCGCCGACGAGCTGTTTGTAAATCTCGTAGCCCTGTGCGACCCCGCTGGCGCCGAGCGGGTGCCCCTTCGATTTCAGCCCGCCCGAGGTGTTGATCGGCAGTTCGCCGTCCTTCTCGGTGCGACCCTCCTCGACCTGCTTCCAGGCCTCGCCCTGCTCGGCGAAGCCACAGCCCTCCATCTGCAGGAACTCCAGGATGGTGAACATGTCGTGGAGTTCCGCCACGTCGATATCGTCGGGGCCGATCCCGGCCATCTCGTAGGCCTGATCGCTGGAGTCGACGACGCCGCCCATGACGGTCGGGTCGTCCCGTTCGTGGACGACGTGGGTGTCCGTGGCACCGGCGATCCCCGAGATCACAGCGTAGTCGTCTGTGATCTCCTTCGCGCGCTCCTCGGTCGTGAACACCATCCCGGCGCTGCCGTCGGTGATCGGACAGAAGTCGTACAGCCGGAGGGGGTCGGCGACGATCGGACTCTCCAGGGCGGTCTCCTCGTCGATCTCCTTCCGGAACTGCGCGTGGGGGTTGTCCACGCCGTTCCTGTGGTTCTTGACCGCGACCTTCGCGAGCGACTCGCGCGGCGCGTCGAACCGTTCGAGGTAGTGCCGGGCGGTCATGCCGGCGAAGGAGGGCAGCGTGAGACCGTGCTTGTACTCGGCGGGGTGGGTGATCGAGGCGATGATGTCCGTCGACTCGGCGGTCGAGCGGTGGGTCATCTTCTCGCCGCCGACCAGGAGGGTCATGTCGCTCGCCCCGGAGGCGACCGACTGCCAGGCCTCGTAGATGCCGGCGCCGCCCGACGAGGAGGTCTGGTCGACCCGCTCACTGTAGGCGGGCATGACGCCGAGGTCGTGTGCGAGGGCGTTCATGATCCCCGTCTGGCCCTGGAACTCGCCGCTGGACATGTTCGAGACGTAGAGGTGCTCCACGTCGTCGGGCTCGATGCCGGCGTCGTCGAGCGCGGCCTCGCCCGCCTGGGCGATCAGCTCCTGAATCCAGGCGTCGCGCTCGCCGAACTTCGTCATCGACGCGCCGATCACTGCGACTGTCATGTGCGGACCCTCGGAGGGCTGTAATGTGGGTGTTACGGTGGCGAGGGTCGGTGGACGGTCGAACGGCGGTGGTCGCCCCCGTTCCCGCGAGGCGCCCCTCAGTAGAACGAGCGTGCGCTGGCCTTCCACTCCTCGCCCTTGCGCACGTCCTTGGGCCAGCGGCTCCGCCCCATCGACTTCATCCGGCCGGCGAGGGTCCAGGCGTCCGCCCGGTCCGGTTCGTCGTCCGCGGCGGCCGCGGCGGCCGCGGCGACCCGCCGGTCGTGGAGGTGGGCGCCGACCGCCGAGGCGATGGCCGCGGCCTCGGCCTCGTCGGCATCGGCCGGGAGCGATACCGACACCTCGTCGCCGTCGACGGTGAGCGTCACGGTGTCACCGTCCGGTTCGCCGCTCGATCCGGCGCCGGAGCCGTCGGCGGTCGCGTCGGCGTTCGATTCCTCGCCGTCGGAGAGTGCTGTGTCGGCCATTACAGTGGGATGTTGCCGTGGTCTTTCGGCGGGCTGTCCTCGCGCTTGCGTTCGAGCATCTCCAGGTCGTCGATGAGTCGCTTGCGCGTGTCCTTTGGCTCGATCACGTCGTCGAGATAGCCCCGCTTCGCGGGACCGTAGGGGTGGGCGAACTCCTCGCGGAACTCGTCCATCAGCTCCTGGCGGCGGGCGTCCGTGTCCTCGGCCTGCTGGAGCTCGTCGCGGTAGAGGATGTTGACCGCGCCGCGGGGGCCGAGCACGGCCATCTCCGAGGCCGGCCAGGCGTAGTTCACGTCCGAGCCGAGGAACTTCGAGGACATGACGATGTACGCCCCGCCGTAGGCCTTCCGGACGACCACCGACAGCAGCGGCACGGTCGCCTCGGCGTAGGCGTAGATGAGCTTCGCCCCCCGGCGGATGATCCCGTTGTGCTCCTGGTCGGTGCCGGGCATGAACCCCGGCACGTCGACCAGCGAGACGATGGGGACGTTGAACGAGTCGCAGGTGCGGATGAAGCGTGCGGCCTTCTCCGAGGCGTCGATGTCGAGGGTCCCCGCGCTGACGCGGGGCTGGTTGGCGACGACGCCGACGACGCGCCCGTCCATGCGGGCGTAGCCGACGACGACGTTGCGCGCCCAGTTCTCGTGGACCTCGAAGAACGAATCCTCGTCGACCACGCGGTCGATCACCTTCGTCATGTCGTAGGGCTTGCGCGGCGCCTCCGGCACGATGTCCGTGATCCCGTCGAGTTCCCGGTCGGGGTCGTCCCACGAGGCCACTCGCGGCGGGTCCTCCAGGTTGTTCTGCGGGAGATAGGAGAGGAGCCGGCGGATGTCGTCGAGCGCCTGCTCCTCGTCGTCGCAGGCGAAATGCGCGACGCCGGACTTCGTGGAGTGGGAGCCCGCGCCGCCGAGTTCCTCCTTCGAGACCTGCTCGCCGGTGACCGTCTCGATCACGTCCGGCCCGGTGATGAACATGTGGGAGGTGTCCTGGACCATGAACGTGAAGTCGGTCAGCGCCGGCGAGTAGGTCGCCCCGCCTGCGCAGGGCCCCATGATAGCCGAGATCTGGGGGATCATCCCGGAGGCCTTCGTGTTGCGCTCGAAGATCTTGGCGAAGCCGACCAGCGAGTCGACGCCCTCCTGGATGCGCGCGCCGCCGGAGTCGTTGAGCCCGACCACCGGGACGCCGGCGTCGACGGCCCGATCCATCACCTTGCAGATCTTGTCGGCGACGACCTCGCCGACCGAACCTCCGAGGACGGTGAAGTCGTGGGCGAAGACGAACACCTTCCGGCCGTTCACGTCGCCGTAGCCCGTCACGACCGCGTCGCCGGGGAACTCCTTCTCGTCCATCCCGAAGGCGGTCGCCCGGTGCTCGACGAACGGGTCGACCTCGGTGAACGTGCCGTCGTCGACGAAGTACTCGACGCGCTCGTGGGCGGTCATCTTCCCGCGGGCGTGCTGGCGCTCGATGCGCTCCTCGCCGCCGCCCAGGCGGGACTCCTCGCGGCGCCGGCGCAGCTCTTCGAGCGCCGACTCTTCCTCGGCGCCGTCGGCCTCCTGGCCGCCGGACCCCTCTGCTGTCCCGTCCGATGCCTCCGAATCCGTCGCCTCGTCTGTCTCTTCCTGGCTCATCTCACCACTCCATCCCGCCGTTGACGCCGATCACCTGGCCGGTCATGTAGCTGGACTCCTCGCTGGCGACGAAGGAGACGATCCCGCAGATGTCCTCGACGGTGGCGAACCGGTCGAGGGGGATCTCCCGAAGGATCTTCTCCTGGACGCGCTCGGGCACCTCCTCCAGCATGTCCGTCTCGACGAACCCGGGCGCGATGCAGTTGGCCGTCGACCCCGAGGAGGCCATCTCCAGAGCGATGGTGCGGGTGAACCCGAACAGGCCCGACTTCGTCGTCGCGTAGTTGGCCTGGCCGTAGTTGCCCTGCTGGCCGACGACCGACGAGATGTTGATGAGTCGGCCGTGGCGGCTCTCCTTGATGTCGTCGAAGAAGGTCTTCGTGCAGTTGTAGACGCCGCCGAGGTTCACGTCGATGACGGCGTCCCAGTCCTCGCGGGTCATGTGCTCGAACTTCTTGTCGACGGTGATGCCGGCGTTGTTGACGAGCACGTCGACGGGCCCGAAGGCGTCGACGACCTCCTCGCGCATCGCCTGCACCTCCTCGAAGTCGGACACGTCGGCCTGGGCGGCGACCGCCCGTCCCCCCTCGTCCTCGATGGACTCGACGACCGCCTGGGCCTCCGCCGCCGACGACCGGTAGTTGACCACGACGTCCGCGCCGCGGGCGGCGAGGTCCTCGGCGATACCTCTCCCGATACCGCGGGAACTCCCCGTGACGAGGCAGGTCTGGCCCTCCAGGTTCATCGCCTCGACCTCCGTTCGCGACGGTCCCGATTCATGTGATACAGTGGCCCCCGGAGACGGGTTAATAGTTCCCCTTGCAACGGTTACATAACGCATCGGTAGTGTCGTGTACCTGTCCCGAACAGAACCCGAACGAAGAGGGTCAATTTACGTCGAAACGGACGAATCTGGATCGCGAGTACCCGTTCTGTCACGAAATCGTTCCCACGTGGGTATCGAGCGCGTCGGCGGCTGTTCGGTGGGGACCATCGGAGAATCGGACGGGTGTCCGGCGGTCCTCGGGGCGTTCGCTCGGCGGGCCGCGGGTGGCGCTACGAGAAGAACTCGGCGACGAACTCGTCGTTGGGGGTCGCGCGGTCCCAGTAGTGTTCGAACAGGTCCCGGCCCCACTCCATGGCGCGGTCGTCCTCGGCGATAACCTCCGTCCGGGAGTCCCACCGGCCGTCGATGGTGGGCAGCGAGAGCATGATCTCGTCGTCGGTGACGGCGATACCAACGTCCACGTCGTGTACGCGGACGGCGGTCTCGGTCCACTGGTCGGTCTCGTCGGGCGAGTCGACGCGTTCGAGGGCGTCGAGAGCGACGCTCCTGTCGACGAGCAGCCGCGCGTCGGGGGCGTCGGGCATGACGGCCTCGTACTCGGCCTGGTAGATCGGCGTCACGATGTCGACGCTCGTGCCGGCCCGCTCGACCCGGTCGCGGACCTCCCTCACGACCGCGTGGGGGTCGGTGTCCGAGGCGCGGACCACCTCGGCGCCGGCGAGTTCGGTCAGCCTGATCCGGAACCGCCGCGGGAGCGCGGACACGTCGTGTTCGCGCCAGTAGTCGTCGGCGAGCAGCCGACAGAGGTTCCCCTGCTGTTCGAGCAGGTCCGCGACCAGCTGCCCGCTCCCCGTCGCCGCCCAGCCGGTTTCCAGCGAGCGCACCAGCCCCTTGCGTTCGAGGTCGCCGACGGCGTTGTAGACGGCGGACTCGCTCGCCTCGACCGCGTCGATGAGCGCGCCCATCGACCGCCGCTCGGCGACGACCGCGAGCAGCACGTCCGTCCGAACCGACGACCCGAGCACGTAGCCGACGATGGACTCCGAACTCACCTCGCTCCCTCCCGAGGCCGTCGAACGGGACTGTCACGCGATGCCATTATCGGATTCCATACCCTTCGGAATTACTTCCGTCTTGCGGAACGATACACGCGGAATGGAATTCTCTCCGGGTGAAAAGTTCAAGATTTATACCGTTGGGAAAGTGAGGACACAATGCGGTTCGATGGGGGATGTAGGGTCCCTGCTGGCCTCTCGACCTGAGGGGGGAGAGCGGCTCACTGGCGTTCGTCCGTCCCGGCCCGCGTTCTTTCGGCCCTCCAGCCGAGGAGCGGTCGCTGGCGAGTGTTCTCCGGGTCGAACGGCATTCGGTGACCGACCGGTCAGTCGGCGGGTTCCGGCGGGGAGTCGCGGCCGATGCGGATCTCGAAGGACTCGATGTCTTCGAGCGCGGCGACCTGTCCGCCGACGGTGACCCGCCCTTCGTCGGTCTCGACGACGAGCGACGCCTCCTCGAGGCTGGAGGTGATGCTGGCGTCGACGACTTTCCCTTCGACGACCAGTTCCTCGCCGGTCAGCACGTCCCGGCCCTCGATGGTCGCGTAGAACTCGCCGTCGAGGTCGACCATGTCGGAGATCGCGCGGCGGATCGTCCCGTAGCGGCGCGGGAACGTCAGCTCCTCGCCGTCGGTCCGGACCGTCTCGGCGGTGGTCCAGAGGACGGTGTTCATGAACATCGAGACGAGGAAACCGAGTTCGGAGCGGTCGAAGATGACGCCGTAGCGGTCGGTGTCGCCCTTGAGGCTCTCGCGGGTGGCGTAGATGGAGTAGCGGCCGTCGGCGACGGCGACGACGGGCGTCGTGACGCCGCGGCGCTGCTTGACCGTGCTGGCGAGGTCGTCGTAGTCGTACTCGTCGGGGCCTTCGACTTCGGCCGCCGGCGAGATGAGCAGTTCGATGGCGACGCCCTCGTCGTACTGGCGCCGGAGCTGGCTCTCGAAGCGCTCCAGCAGCTCGGGCGTCAGCGAGAGCATCAGCTCGTAGTCGGCGGAGTCGATGACCTCGGAGAGATACCGGAGGATGGTGGGGCGGGACTTGACGAGCGAGACGGCCTCCGTGCCGCGGGCCGGCTGGGTGTACTGCTGTTCGAGGCCGTCGACGAGGGTGTCCAGCGACTCCTGGAGGTCGTCGAACGCCTCGGCGGGGTCGAGCGCCAGCACCTTCATCGGCCGCGACTCCTGCAGCTCGACGAGGCCGATGTCGCTCAGGCTGCGGACCGTGTCGTAGACGCGCGGCTGGGGGATATCGGTGTAGTCGGCGATCTCGGAGGCGGTCACCTGACCGTGTTCGAGGATCGTGAGGTACGCCTTGGCCTCGTACTCCCCGAAGTTGAACCGCTCGGAGACGGCTTCGAGCGAGTCGAGGAGGTCGTCACCAGCCATGTCGGTTCCCTCTTTCGCCACCGAGTAAATCAGTCTGTCCCTTCGCGCAGTCCGCGCGCGATCCCGCCGAGCGCCCCCTCCGGTCGCCCCCGACGAACCCGCCGCCGCTCACAACCGGTCGAACTCGACGACGGCCTTGATCTGGTCGTCGCCGTACTCGAAGGCCGGCGCCACGTCGTCGGGCGTCGCGACGGTCGTCACGAGGTCCGACAGCAGCCACTCCGGGAGTTCACCCAGCGTGTCGACCGCGCCCTCGAAGTGTTTCACGTGTGAGTTGACCGTCCCCACGAGCGCCTTGTTGTGCAGGACGAGCTCGTTGTGGATCCGCCCGCCGTCGACCTCGAACTCCCAGGAGCCGGGGATGCCCAGCAGCGCGCCGACGCCGTTGGGCGCCAGCGCCTCGACCGTCTCGAAGGCGTGGGGCGCGTAGCCCGTCGCCTCGTAGACGAAGTCCATCGGCTCGTAGGTCTCCGGCACGCTCTCCAGCGGCGTCTGATTCGAGTTGACGTAGGTCGCGCCGATCTCGTCGATGATGTCGACGGTCGGGTCAGGTCGCTCCCGGCGGCCGAGACAGTAGGTCCGCTCGAAGTCGTGGGTGGCGAACGAGCGGTCGCTGTCGACGCCGTACTCCAGCATCGCGAGCGTGAGCAGGCCCAGCGACCGGTTGCCAAGCACGAGCGCCGATTCGGGCGTCCACTGGAAGGCCGAGCGGGCGGCGTAGGCGTGTTCCATCGCCTTCTCGGTGATGCTGACCGGCTCGACGAAGAAGCCGACCTCCCAGCGCTCGGCCGGGACCGGGACCAGGTACTCCGGCGGACTGGCGAAGAACTCGGCCATGTAGCCGTGCTCGCCGACGATCCCGCGCTCGACGTACTCGCCCTCGGGGGCCATGTCCGGCTCGCCGCGCTCGAAGTAGTCGTTGGTGCCGTCGGCCGGCGGCCGCCGGACGGTCGGGACGACCACGTCGCCCTCGTCGAGGTCGGTGCCGTTGGCGTCCTCGACGACCGCGACGGCTTCGTGACCGAGCACCATGTGGTCCTCGCCCTCGGGGAACCCGCCGTGGGAGCCGCCGATGACCTCGTGGTCCGTGCCGTCGACGCCGACCCGGAGCGTCCGCAGCAGCGCCTCGCCCTCGCCCGGTGTCGGTCGCGGCTTCTCTATCACCGTCGGCCCCTCCGAGCCCCGCTGGACAGCGATCGCTTTCATCAGTTGGTAAAAAAGAGTACTCTATTCCGAGTTAAGTCTTTCCTCAGCGACCCTCGAAGCCAAGTCGGGAACGGCCGGAAGTCAGTCCTCGACGGGGACGGCCTCGCCGGTCTCGCTGGAGCGGTAGATCGCCGAGAGGACGCGCTGGACGGTGAGGCCCTGGTCGACGGTGTTGCGGTCGGGTGTCTCGCCGCGCGCGCAGTGTTCGAGGAAGTAGGTCTGCTCGGCGGCGTGAGCGTCGTTGTTTCGGGTCTCGACCTCGGACTCGACCATGTGGCCGGCGCCCTGGACGCCCGACTCGTGGAAGGTGACACCCTCGCCCGGGCGGAACGTCGCGCCCGATTCGGTGCCGCGGAGGACGTACTCCTGTTTCTTCGGGCGGTTGACGGCCCAGGCGACTTCGAGCGAGATCGTGCGGTCGTCGGCGCAGCGGATGAACGCCGTCGCGGAGTCGTCGACGTTGAAACCCTCGGGGCCCTGGTCGTCGCCCCACATCTGGATGTAGGTGTAGTCGTCGCGGCCGCCGAACTGCGAGCGGGTGATCCCCGAGACTTCCTCGACCTCGGGGTAGCCCAGCAGGTACAGCGACAGGTCGACGGCGTGGACGCCGATGTCGATGAGCGCGCCGCCGCCCGCGACCTCCTTGCTCGTGAACCACGACCCGCGGCCGGGGACGCCCCGGCGGCGGATGTAGTTGGCCTCGACGTGGCTCAGGTCGCCGAACCGGCCCTCCTGACGGTAGCCGTTGATCACTTCGACGGGGTTCTCGAAGCGGGTGTGAAAGCCGACCATGCAGAAGCCGTCGGCCGCGTGGGCGGCGTCGGTGATCCGCTCGGCCGCTTCCAGCGTGTTGGCCAGCGGCTTCTCGACGAGCACGTCCAGCCCCCGGTCGAGGGCGTCGACCACGTACTGCTCGTGGAACTTGTTGGGGGTCGTGACGGCGACGGCGTCGACCTCGTCGTACAGTTCGTGGTGGTCCTGGTAGGTGGCGACCCCGAACTCGTCGCCGAAGGAGGCCCGAGCCCCCTCCGCGATGTCGACGCCGCCGACCAGGTTGGCCCCCTGGTCGACGAACCGCTCCGCGTGGTGGTGTCCGATGTTACCCAGACCGACGATACCGAGTCTGACAGATGAGATATCGACCATAGTGTTGACTCCGTTCGGTTCTCACGGAAACCTACACGCGGACTCCCGTAAATCTCCCGCGATCAGTCGGTGAACACCGTCCCCGGTCGAACGACCGCCCGCTCCGTTCGGTTCGACCGGACGTAGGGGACCGCTCGACGGCGATATTCGCCGTTACTCCACTGTCACGAGTCTGTCGAGCGCGTACACCGTTCGCAGCACGTCGCCGGCGTCGCCCGGGGGGAAGACCAGGTCGTCGCGCTCCCGGACGTGGTCGAGGACGACTGTCGACGCGTGTTCGGGCGCGGCGGCGATCCCCGCGTCGCGCTCGGCGACCCACTCCATCACCCGCAGGTCGCTCTTGCTGTCGCCCAGTACCAGCGCGAACGGGTCCTCGACGCCCAGCACCTCGAACGCCGCCTCGACCCCGCCGGGCTTGTCGAGTTCGCGGCTCACCACTTCCGCCGCGTCGCCCTCGTAGTACGCCACGTCCACGCGGCCGAGGAACTCCGTCACCGCCGCCGGCACCTCCACGTCCGCCGGGCCCCCGTCGCCCGGCAGTTCGCCCCGGTCGTCGAGCACCGCTTCGATCTCCGGGTCCCGAGTCGCGTAGAACGCGCGGGTCCACTCGCCGGCGGCCGCGCCGAGAACGTCCTCGTCGTCGCCGCGCTCGCCCGTCTCGATACCCTCGACGCGCTCGGCGACGACGACGCCCAGGAGGTCGAGCAGGTAGACGAGCGCGTCGTCGACCACGTCGACGGCGTCGTCGCTCCCGGTCTCGAAGTTCGGCTTGAGCGTGACGTTGAACTCGTTGCCCTGGAGGTGACAGCCGCGGGCGACCGTCTCGGGGGCGTCCGAGAGCACGCGCTGGCGCAGGCGGTCGAACACCGCGCGGACCGTCTCGTCGAGGTCCTCGTACAGCAGGCGCTTGGTCTCGGGGCCGTGGCCGGGCGTGAACACGCCGGTGCCGCTCTCGTAGACGACGCTCACCTCGCCGGAGTTGACGACGGCGTTGCCCAGCCCCTGGCCGAGGAATCCCTTGACGTTCTCGAGGGTCTGGCCGGTGCAGACGACGATCGGGACGCCGGCCTCGTGGAACTCGGTCAGCAGGTGCAGCGTCTCGCGGGGGATCTCGTTGTCGGTCGTGCCCGCCGAGCGCAGCGTCTCGTCCACGTCGAGGACCAGGGCGTTGACCGGCCGGTCGTACTTCGTCGCGAGGTCGAGCCCGGCGAAGGCCTGGTCGCGGGTGGCGTGGGCGGCCACGTCGGCGTACGTCTCCCCCGTCCCGGGGAAGGCGTCGCGGATCTCCCCGCGCAGCTCGTCGAGTTCGTCGCTGGCGTCCTCCCAGTAGGTGAGCGCCACGCGCGAATCCAGCGGCGGGAAGAGGTCGACGAACGCCTGGTGAGCGCGCAGCCGTTCGGCGTCGAACTCCTCGTAGAGGCGATAGAGCTGGTCGTAGCGTTCCATTACCCGGACCTACCGTCGGCGCCCGTTGTGTAGGTTGGGATCGGCGCTCGCGGTCCCTGGGTCCGCGGCCGGCTCGGGGAGACGGCGACGGGAACCCACAACGGGTAACACCCCCGCGTGCGAACGAGCAGGTAAGACGCATGAAGAACATCGACGATCTCATCGACAGCGCGGCGGAGCTGGCCGAAGGGGGCCTCTCGAAGGGAGAGATCGCGGACGAGCTCAACGTCTCGAAGGAGACGGCCTCCTGGCTCGTCTCGCGCAGCGGCGCCACGACGCCCACGACGAGCGCCAAGAAGTCCCAGAGCCCACACGACATCCACGTCGACTGGAGCGCCATCGGCCGCGACAGCGCCCGGCTCACCCACGTCGGCCGCGCCGTCGCCGACCTGCTCTCCAAACAGGGCGAGGAGGTCGACCTGACGATCGGCATCGAGAAGGCCGGCGCGCCCATCGCGACGACGGTCGCCCGCGAACTCGACACGGATCTCGGCACGTATGCGCCGAGCAAACACCAGTGGGACGACGGCGAGAGCGAGGAGCTATCGGGGTCCTTTTCCCGCAACTTCGCGGGGATCCGCGACCGCGAGTGCTACGTCGTCGACGACACCATCACCAGCGGGACGACGATGACGGAGACCGTCGAGGCCGTCCGCGACCGCGGCGGCGAGCCCGTCGCGTGCGCGGTGCTGACGGACAAGCGCGGCGTCGAGGAGATCGAGGGCGTCCCGGTCTACTCGCTCGTGCAGGTCCTCCGCGTCGGGCAGTCAGAGTAGCTCCCCCCGTGACCGGCCGGCTCAGGGCTCGACGTCTTCCCAGTACGTCGAGGTGATGTGGGCGTCGGGCTCGTCGGGCGAGGACAGGGTCAGTTCGTCGTCGGTCCACCTGACGACCAGTTCCGGGCGGTCCTCGGACGGCCCGTCCCGGTCGGGCGCCTCGGCCGCCTGCGCGCGGACGAGGTCGTCGGTGACCGCGCGGCCGTCGCCCTCGACGACCTCCTCCGTGAGCCCGACGCACTGCACCGAGCGCGCGCGCTCCGCTGTGGCTTCGCTGTCGACCGACGGCGTCCGATCGAACGACGCGCGGTCCGCCTGTCCGGTCAGCGATCCGAGCCGGGCGCGGAGGGATCGACCGACCGAGCGGAGTCTACCGGCGAGACGACCGAACAGCGAGTCGGACTCGGTTCCCCGGTCGGGGTCCCCGACGGCCCGACCCTCCCTGTCGGACCCGTCGACGGGGGTCTGGCTCATACTTCCCCTTGGTGCGGAACGGTAAAAATCATTGTGCCAACCGGTGACATGCTCGTGGTACTACCGGGTTCCCGTCAGGTCCGAGCGGGGGCGCCGGCGGCGCCTCTCGGTCGGCCGTTCGCCGCCGTCTCGGGCGGTCAGTCGCCCGCCGCGGCGACGCCCTCGGGCGCTGGTTCGACGGTGTAGAGGCCGAAGAAGACGACGGCCGCGACGACGATGAACGCGCTGGCTGTGAAGAACGCGGCGAAGACGGAGGTCGCGTCCCACAGCGCGCCGACCGAGACCGGGCCGACGACCTGGCCGACCTTCCAGGCGATCGAGCGCAGCGACATGCTCCCCGCCACGGCGTCGAAGTGCTCGCCCTCCTCGACGAACAGCGCCATGCTCGCCGGCAGGCGGATGCTGTCGGCGACCCCGCAGACGGCGAACGCGCCGAACAGCGGGAAAAAGGCCGGCGGCAGCGTCGTCGACAGGCCCGCCACCGCGATAGTCATCGGCGCGAACCACCCGGCGGCGTACTCCGCGAAGGGGATGATCGCCGCGCCGAGGGCGTACAGCACCGCGCCGACGAAGACGAAGACGTGCTTGTGGCCCAGTTCGTCCGTGTAGGAGCCGACGATACCCTGGGTCAGCGACTTGGTGAGTTTCCCGCCGGCGAGGATGCCGCCGACGAGGACGGGGTTCATCCCGAAGCGGGTCCGCGCGTAGATGGGGAGAAAGAGGATGACCGCCATCTTCCCGAAGCTCAGGCCCAGCCTGAAGACGACCAGCGCGCGGATGGCCGCCCGGCCGAGCAGCATCCGCAGCGTCTCGACCCCGGTCGCCTCCTCCGGGTCGGTCTGGCCGCCGGGGTCGTCCCGGAGGAAGAAGTAGACGCCGACGAACGCCAGCAGCGTCACGCCGCTGAGCACGCTGTAGGTGAGGGTGAATCCGCTGGTCGCCAGCAGGATACCGCCCGCGAGGTCGCCGGCGAGGCTGGAGAACGCCCCGACCTGGTTGTAGGTGCCGAGCCACTGCCCGCGCTCGGCGTCGGGGCTGATCTCGCCGACGACGGTCGACCCGGTGATCCACAGCAGGCTCGCCCCCAGCCCCTGGAACACCCGCATGATCACGACGTGGCTCACCGTCTCGACCATCGCGAACCCGACGAACACGGCGACGTTCAGCGCGAGCCCGACCAGCAGATATCGCTTGGCGTTGCCGGTGTCGATCTTCCGCCCGAGCGGCAGGACGATGACCAGCTGGATCAGGGCGAACGCGGTGCCGAACAGCCCCTCGACGGTCCCGGAAGTGGCGAACTCGTCGGCGTACAGCGCCAGCGCGATCGCGATGGTCGAGTACGCCTGCGACCGCGCGAAGGCGGTGCCCGCCAGCGCCACGAACTCGGCGTTACCGAACAGCCGCAGCGAGCCGCCCGAGCCGTCGCTCACGATCGACCGGTCCGGCTACGGTCGAAAGGGCGTTTCGCCTCCGGCGGACCCTTCCGACTGTCGCCTCCTCAGCGACTCCCGACAGCGACGGCCCGCCGCCGGCTCACAGCTCGATCCGCTCGACGATGTTCTGACCGCCGTCGGAGGAGTTGACGGCGACGATCCGGACGTCGTCTTCCAGCCCCGACCCGCGGAGCTTCGCCTTCAGGAGTTCGTCGACCTGGTAGACGCCGGCGGCGTTGTGCATCTCGATCTCCACGAGGACCGCGGCGCCGTCGCCGGCCTTCAGCGTCACCGACTCGATGGCCTGGCTGGAGACGGTGTTGATGCCGCGACCGCCCCGCTCGTAGGGGTATCGCGACCGGCCGTGTTCCATGTCCAGCCCGTCGGCCAGCCGGACGATGCCCGCCTCGGTCGTCAGCGGCGTCTCCTCGGTGTGGTGACAGAGGATCGCGTGCAGCACCTCGCCTTTCATCCGCACGGCGTCGGCGGTGTCGTACCACTCGTCGAGGATCCGGTCCAGCAGGTCCGCGGCCAGCGGGATGGAGTAGTAGGGGTGTTCGTCCCGGTGGACGACGTGCCCGATGTCGTGCAGCGTCGCCGCGAGCGCGACGATCACCGGCTCGTCCGCGGCATCGAGGCCCTGCTCGGCGGCGCCGTTGAACTCGACGCCGCCGTCGTAACAGAGTTCGTACAGCGTCAGCGCCCGGTCGCGGACGATGCTGACGTGTTTGGCGCCGTGGTCGTTGTATCGCATCCGCGCGACGGGGTTGACGTTCTGGGCGTCGAGATACGTCTGGATCTCCTCGTCGCGCTCGACGAACGCCAGCACCTCGTTGAGCCGCTCGTCGGGGAAGGCGTGGTCCGCGTCCGGGTCGTACGACTGACCGTCGATGATGTCTCGGTCGTCACTCATGTCTCCACTGTCCGTCCGGGCGCGCAAAAACCCCTCGTGCTCGGGAACCTCGCCGTCAGTCCAGCGCGGCGACGGCGTCGCGCACCTCGTCGTAGTCGGGTTCGATGCCGGGGTCGCCCGCCACCCACTCGTAGCGGACGGCGCCCTCGCCATCGACCACGACCACTGCGCGCTTGGCCACGTCGTCGACGCCCAGCGACGCGAAGTCCATCGCCAGGTCGTAGGCGTCGACGATCCGCCGGTTCGTGTCGCTGAGCATCCCGAAGGTCAGCCCGCTGTCCTCGCGGAAGGCGTTCAGCGCGAACGGCGTGTCGACGCTGACCCCGTACACCGTCGCGCCGAGGTCGCCGAACTCGTCGAGCCGGTCCTCGAAGGTCTCCATCTCGTGCGTGCAGGTCCCGGTGAACGCGCCGGGGAAGAACGCCAGGACCAGCGGCGCCTCGTCGAGCCGGTCGGACAGCGTGAACTGTGTCACGTCGCCGTCGGCCAGCGGTGCGGTGAAGTCGGGTGCGGCGTCTCCCTCGTCGACCATGGCGGACGGTTACCCTCGCACGGGAAGGGTGTTGGGACACCGGCGGGCCCGGCCGGATCCGGCCTCGCCGAAAGATTGATGAAACGGGGACCGAGCGGGGTGATAGACAGCAAAAAGGTTATAATTGGCGTCGAGTAAGCGTCGGGTAGAGATGATGGACACACTCATCCCCCTGTTCCCGGTCGGGGGTATGCCGGGCGGGACGGAACTGATCGTGATCCTGTTGATCGCCGTGCTGCTGTTCGGTGCCAACAAGATTCCGAAACTCGCGCGGTCGACCGGCCAGGCCATGGGCGAGTTCCAGAAGGGTCGCGAGCAGGTCGAAGCGGAGCTCGAGGAGATGAAAGAGGGCGCGACCATCGACGACGACGGCAACATCGTCGACGAGGACGGCGAGATCCTCAAGACCGAGGCCGAGCGCGAGACCGAGGCTTCCATCGACTCCTCGGACTCGTCGTCGTCCACCTCGAACTGACGGTTCCGTTCTCCCCGCTCTCTCACGCCGGTGAGCAACAGCAAGGTTCTTTCTCCCGGCGGGCGCTGTCCCCGGTAGGGCGTGTGGCCTAGGGGACAGGGCGAGGGGTTCCTAACCCCTCGATCGCGGGTTCGAATCCCGCCACGCCCGTACCACTTTTTGCAGCGGAGAGCGCCTTGCGGCGCTTCGCGCCGCTGCGGGGATCCTCCGCTGCAAAAACTTGGGGAAAAAGAGCCGGACGACTCGCTCGCTCCGCTCGCTCGCGTCCGGTGAACCGCGCGCACAGCGCGCGGATGCTTGCTCCGCACGTAGGGGATTCGATTATAGGAACCGTTCTTAACGTGCGAAGGGCGCAAGTTCGGAATGGTGACATCTGATTCGAATCCCGCCACACCAGCCCAGCCCATCCGTCCGTTCACACTCTCGCTGAGCGAAGCCTTTTGTGTGATACAGCTGTATCACAGCACATGAGCACGGACACCGATACCAACGACGACAGAATGGAGAAAATCAACGTTCGGGTTCCCGAATCGCTGCTGACGCGGATCGACGAAGAGTGGGAGCGTCGCGGCTACTCCAGCAAGTCCGAGGCTATCAGGGACGCGCTCCGGGATTGGGTGAATCCGCCGAAGACCCTCTCCGAGGACACGCTCGAAGACCTCGAAGAGAGCCGCGAACAGGCAGACGAAGGTGAGACGGTGACGGCCGAAGAGGCACGCGAGCGACTGGGTCTGGATGACTGACGTCGAGTACACCGAGAAAGCTATCAACCATCTGGAGAACCTCGATTCGCAGGTCGCCGACCGTGTCATGAACAAGGTGGACGAGGCGACGGACTGGACCGAGCATCGCCTCGAACCGCTCTCTGGCTACCCCTACCACAAACTCCGAGCCGGCGATTATCGAGCTATTATCACGTGGGACCGGGGTGACGACCTTCTCCGCGTCGAGGCCGTCGGTCACCGCCGAAGTATCTACGACCGACACCTCCCACCGTAGCGAACGAGTCAGATCAGCCACGGCTCGCAACGAGCGATCTGTCGCCGACACAAGGTTTACCCCGCGCGGCCGACGACTCGTGATAGATGAACCGCGAGCGCACACTCCCGGATGAGTCCCGAAATCTCGGTGGTTTGCTCGTCGCGTTCGTGCTCGTGGGCTTTCCGATCGGGAGTACCGCGGCCGCGGTCGCCGACCCCGCGGGGTATCCGTTCGGCCTGTCGATGACCGAGACGGTCCTCGTGGCCGGTGCCGTCCCGATAGCGCTCGCGGAGGCGACGGGCAACCGGCCCGACGCCCTCCAGTCGGTCGCGTTCTTCGTCGCTTTCGTGGTCACCCAGATCCCGGCGCTGCTGGTCGTCGAACTCGCCTTCGAGGGCGGTGCTGCCGTCGTCTCTCGACCAGCTGTTCGCGCTGCTGGCCGCGTACGTCCTCGCCTTCCGGTGGGGGCCTGCCGGGACGGCCCGGCGGTTCCGTGCGGGGCTCGGACGGCTGACGTGGATCCCCGACGGAGAAGAACCGGCGGAACGTCGCTGACCGCTCACTCACGCTCGCGGACGCGCATCTGCACGGGCTTTCGCGGCCGGGCGGTGATGGTCGCGACCAGGTCGAGTTCGGGCGAGGAGACGAGTTCGAGGTGATACCGCTGGAGCAGCGTCGCCAGCACTACCTTCGCCTCCAGCATCGCGAACCGGTCGCCGACGCAGCGGCGCGGCCCGGCCGAGAACGGGAAGTAGGCAAGTCGGGGCAGGTCCTCTCGCATCTCGTCGGTCCACCGATCCGGGCGGAAGGCCATCGGGTCGTCGTAGAACCGCGGGTCGCGGTGGACCGCCCACTGGTTGATCGATATCGTCGCGCCCTCCGGAATCGTGTAGCCGGCGATCTCGTCGCGGGCGGTCGCCTCGCGGACGATCCCCGGGACCGGCGGATAGAGGCGCATCGACTCCTCGACGACCGTCTCCAGATACGGCAGGTCCCGGACCTGCCCGATCGTGGGCGGGTCGCCGCCGAGCGTCTCGTCCAGTTCGTCCAGCAGGCGCCGCTCCACTTCGGGGTGCTGGGCGAGCAGGAAGAACGTGAATGTCAGCGCGAGCGCGGTGGTCTCGTGGCCCGCCAGCAGGAGCGTCATCACCTCGTCGCGGATCTGCTCGCGGGACATCCCGCGGCCCTCCTCGTCCTCGACGGCGAGCATCCGCGAGACCACGTCGTCGCCGGGGTCGCGCGCCCGCTCGTCGATGATCCGGTAGACCACGTCCTCGAGGTCGTCGACGGCCCGCCGGAGGCGAATCTTCCCGGGCGTCGGCACGTCGACGGGGAGCATGTCCGCCGAGACCCCCTCCTGATAGTTCATGACGACTGCCAGCGAGTCGGCGACGGTGTCCACGTCGCGGGCCACGCCGACGCCGAACAGCGCGTCGGCGACGATCTCCAGGGTGAGCTCCATCATGTCCTCGTTCACGTCGCGGACGGCGCCGTCGCGCCACCGCGCGGCCGTCTCCTCGGTGCGCTCGGCCATCGTCTCGGCGTACTCGGCGATGCGGTCGGGTTCGAACGCGGGGCCGATGCGGTGGCGTTGCCGGCGCCAGAACTCCCCCTCGCTGTTGAGCAGGCCGTTCCCGAGGACGGGGCCGAGCGACTCCTGGAACAGCTCGCCTTTGACGTAGTTCTGATTGTTCCCGACGAGGACGTGTTCGATTCCCTCGGGGCTGTTCACCTGGTAGAACGGCGTCCCGAGGATCTCGTAGTAGGCGAGGTCGCCGTACTCGCGGGCGAGGCGCTCGACGAAGCCGTACGGGTCGCGGGTGTACTCGACGAGGCTCCCGACCAGCGGCTTGCCGCTGGGTCCCGGCGGACGGACGACATCGCTCTCGGTCGCGGATTCGGCCATGGTCCTGTTACGAGCGCGACAGCAATAACCGCTTACCCGAGCGCTCGCGGTCCGCCCCGTCGGGCGGGCGGCGGTCACGCCGGGAGCGGGTCACTCCCCCTCGAAGTCGGGGTCGCGGTCCTCCCGGAAGGCCGCCCGGCCCTCGGCGAAGTCGTCGGTGGTCGTCAGGAACCCGAAGGCCTGGCTCTCCATGGCCGTCCCGGCGGCGAGGCTGCTGTCCTCGGCGGCGTCGACGACGCGCTTGGCGGCCTTCAGCGCCAGCGGCGGGCCGTTCACGAGGTCGTCGACGTACGACTCGACGGTCTCGTCGAACTCCGCCGGCGGGACGGCGCGGTTGACGAGCCCCCAGTCGGCCGCCCGCTCGGCGTCGATGTGGCTGCCGCGGAAGACGAGTTCCTTCGCGCGGCCCTCGCCGACGAGGCGGACGAGTCGCTGGGTGCCGCCGCCGCCCGGGAGGAGCCCGAGGCCGACCTCGGGGAAGCCGAACTCGGCGTCGGTCGCGGCGACCCGCATGTCGCAGGCGAGCGCGAGTTCGTGGCCGCCGCCGAGGCAGTAGCCGCGGACCGCCGCGAGCGTGGGTCGCGGGTAGTCGGCGACCACCTCGTACATCGGCGTCACGTCCATCGCTTCGGCGGGGGTGCGGTCGGCGACGCTCTCGATATCGGCGCCGGCGCTGAACGCCCGGTCGCCGGCGCCCTCGAAGGTGACACAGCGCACTTCGTCGTCGTCGACGCCCCGCAGGAGGTCGACGACCCCCTCGCGGACGGCGTCGTCGATGGCGTTCAGGCTGTCCGGTCTATCGATGGTGACCGCGAGGTGGCCGCGGTCGTCGAGCGAGACGGCCAGCGCGTCGCGCTCGCGGTCGAACGCCGAGATGTCCATGCCGGTAGTCCGTCCGGCGGCGGAAAGAAGGCTCTGGCGAGGGCGGTGTCGGGAGAAACGAGTCTCGGCAGCGGGCGGCAAACGACCGGACGAGCGACGAACTCCGGCAGTCGGTCGAGCGGTCTCGACCGGTTACAGTTTCTTCTCGGCGTCCTCGGCGAGTTCCTTCATCCGCTTGCCGACGCGTCCGGCGTCGGAGAACTCGTCTTCGCTCATGGCGGTGGCGAGGGCGTTGCCGAGGACGAACACGGCGTGTTTGTGTTCGCTCTTGGACTTGTGGACGTCCTCGGGGGTCACGTCGAGTTCCTCGTAGGCGTCGAACAGCGTCGCGTCGACGTCTTCGAGCCCGGCGAAGTAGTCCTTGATCGTGAGCATCTGCGCGTGGAGTTCGAGGAGTTCGTCCTTGTGCATGGGCGTCCCTATGGGAACCGCCGATTTAACAATTGTCCGTCAGAGGGTCACACGCGGACCGCGGGGTCAGAAAACGTACTCGTCCTCGTGGCCCATCATCCCGTCGTCCTCGTAGCCGCTCCCCGCCTCGTCCTCGTCGTCCATCGGGCCGCTCGTCTTGTACGCCTTCAGCCCCGTCGAGAGCAGGTCCTCGATGGCTTCCTCCCGGTTGAGGAACTCACCCTGCTCGACGAGCTGGGTGATTCGCATCTCGAGGTGTTCGGGGATCGTGAGATCTACCTTGGGCATCGGATCGGTCGATGCTTCGGGAAGGGGGTATTTAACTTTGGCGGGGGTGTGAGCCGAATCGATCACGGCACAGCGGTCGAATCGGCCGCCCCGCTCGCCGGCCGTCACCTGTGGCCGATCCGCCGGGCCGAGGGATCGCCACCTCGCCGGGTCGAAGGACGCCGTATCGCCGGCCGAAGCGCCTCCCTCCGGGGTTCCGGCGGCGCGGTCCGAAGTAGTTAGGCTGAAAGGCGTACGGTCCTAAGCGCCTGGAGATGGAACCTCTCCGTGGTGACGAGTCGTCGGTCGAACCCGACGAGACGACCATCGCGACGCGCGGACGCGAGGTCGACGGCGTCGCGGTCGAGACCGTGCTGGGCGAACTCCCGCGACCGACGGTCGCCTGGTCGGCCGATGGCCAGCGAGTCGCCGCCGGCGGGTCGGTGGCGACGATCACCGCCGACGGCGCGGACCGCTTCGACCACGTCCGGCGGGCCGGCGAGGCGCTGTTCGCCGGCCGCACCGTCGAATCCGACCTCCCGCGGGCCGCCCGACC
The DNA here is from genome assembly GCF_013415905.1 of Halosimplex pelagicum. Lineage (GTDB taxonomy): Archaea > Halobacteriota > Halobacteria > Halobacteriales > Haloarculaceae > Halosimplex > Halosimplex pelagicum. The sequence continues at coordinate 3,702,245 of NZ_CP058909.1, forward strand.
GCGACTGTTCGGCGGCTTCGCGTTCCACGAGGGTGACAAGGACGGGGGCCAGTCGCCTTGGGACGGCTTCCCCGACGCGCAGTTCGTGCTCCCGGCCGTTCAGGTCGTCCGGACCGACGACGGGTCGACCTGGGTCGTCGTGACCGCGACCGGCCCGTCGGCGGCGACCGAAGCCGAGGCGCGACTCGACGAATGGGTCGAACGGGTCGAAGCCCTCGAGGACGAGCCACCGGAAGACGGCCCCGGGATCGAGCGCCGCACGTTCACGCCCGACGACGCCGGCTGGCGCCGCCAGGTCGAGGCCGCCGTCGAGCGCATCCGCCGCGGGACGCTCCGGAAGGTCGTCCTCGCGGGGGCGCTGACGGTCGACCTGCGCGACGAGCTGTCCGTCCCGTCGGTGTACGAGCGCCTCTCGGAGACGTACCCCGACTGCTTCCGCTTCCTGGTCGCCCCCGAGGGCGGCGGGCAGTTCTTCGGCGCGACGCCCGAGCGGCTGATCAGCCGGGACGGCCGGACCGTCAGGACGGAGGCGCTGGCCGGTTCGACCGGCCGGGGCGACACTCCGGAGGAAGACGAGTGGCTCGCCAGCGAACTGCAGGACAACGACAAGGACCGCCACGAGCACGACCTGGTCGTCGAGGCGATCAAGACGCAACTGTCCCCTTACGCCACCTCGATATCGACAGGCGACCGGACGGTGCGTCGGCTGGCGACGGTCCAGCACCTCCAGACGCCGGTGACGGCCGAACTCGCGGAGGACGACCACGTCCTCTCGCTGGTCGAGGCGCTGCACCCGACGCCGGCGGTCGGCGGGCTCCCGCCGGACGAGGCCCTGGAGACGATCAAGGAGACGGAAGCGTTCGACCGCGGCTGGTACGCCTCGCCCGTGGGCTGGTTCGACGCCGAGGGCGACGGCACCTTCGCCGTCGCCATCCGCTCGGCGGTCGCGACCGAGCGCCGGGCGACGCTGTTCGCCGGCAACGGCATCGTCGGCGACAGCGACCCCGACCGCGAGTGGGACGAGGTACAGTTGAAGTACCGCCCCGTGCTGGACGCGCTCGAATGACCGCGCCCAACCGCGCAACACTGTGGGGGCGGACGCTCGTCGACGAACTCGCGAAGAGCGGCGTCACCGGTGCCATCGTCTCCCCCGGGAGCCGCTCGACGCCGCTGACCGTCGCGCTCGCCGAACACGACGATATCGAGACGTTCTCCGTGCTCGACGAGCGCTCGGCCGCGTTCTTCGCGCTCGGCCGCGGCCGGCGGACCGGCGAGCCGACCGCTCTCGTCTGCACTTCGGGGACCGCCGCGGCCAACTACCACCCGGCCGTCATCGAGGCCAACCAATCCAGGGTCCCGCTGCTGGTGCTCACGGCCGACCGACCCGCCGAACTCACCGACAGCGGCGCCAACCAGACCGTCGACCAGACGAAGCTCTACGGCGACGCCGTCCGGTGGTACAAGACCCTGCCCGAGCCCGCGCCCGAGCCCCGACGGCTCAGGTCGCTCAGAGTGGCCGCCGACCGCGCCGTCGCGGAGACGACCGGCGCGAACCCCGGCCCGGTCCACCTCAACTTCCCGGTCGCGAAGCCGCTCGAACCCACCGAAGAACCCGGCGACGTGCCCGACTCGCTGGCCGACGAGGCACCGCTCGCTGTCGAGGGCCGCGACGGGCCGTTCGTCCGGACGGCGACGGGGCGGCTCGAACCCGACGACGCCGCGATGGATGAGATAGCGGCCGCCCTCGAATCGGCGGAACGCGGCCTGGTCGTCGCGGGACCGCTGAACCCCGGCATTTGCGACTCCGAGGCGGTCGCCCGCCTGCTCGACGCGACCGGCTTCCCGCTTTTGGCCGATCCGCTCTCGGGGCTGCGGTACGGTCCGCTCGCCGCCGACCGGCCGGTGTTCGGCGGTTACGACTCCTATCTCGACGCTCCCGGCTGGCCCGACCCCGAGGTCGTCCTCCGGACCGGCGCCTCGCCCACGTCGAAGGTGCTGCGGCAGTTCCTCGCCGAGGCCGACGCGCGGCAGGTCGTCGTCGACCCCGCGGGCGACTGGCCCGAGGCCGAGTTCACCGCGACCGACTACGTCGAGGCGGACCCGGGTGCGGTGGCCTCGGCGCTGGCCGAGCGAGTCGATACGACTCCGGCGGCCGACGACGGTCCCGAGGCGGCGTGGCGCGAACGATTCGAACGCGCCGAGGCCGCTCACTGGAGCCTCGTCGACGAGGTCGCCGGATCGGCGGCCGAGAGGAGCGCGTTCGAAGGCGCGGTCCTCGCGGAAGTCGTCGCGAGCGCGCCCGACCCCGCGACCGTGTTCGTCTCGAACAGCATGCCCGTCCGCGACTGCGACCGCTTCGGCCGGCCGCGGCGCGCGGACCTCTCCGTCCTGGGCAACCGCGGCGCCAGCGGCATCGACGGCATCGCGAGCACCGCGTTGGGCGCCGGCAGCGCCACCGACGACCCGCTCGTGGTCGTCACCGGCGACCTGGCCTACTACCACGACGCGAACGGCCTGCTCTCGGTCGCCCGCTGCGGCGTCGACGCGACGATCGTCCTGATCAACAACGACGGCGGGGGTATCTTCCACATCCTCCCCATCGAGGAGTTCGACCCGCCCTTCACCGAGCAGTTCGTCACCCCTCACGGCCTCGACTTCGAGCACTCGGCCGACCTGTACGACCTGGCGTTCAGGCGCGCGACCGGCGCCGAGGACTTCGCGGCGGCCTACCGCGAGTCGCTCGACCGCGACGGGACGCAGGTCATCGAGGTGCGGACCGACGGCGAGGCCAGCCACCGCCGCCGCGAGCGCCTCCACGAGCGCGTCTGCGAGCGAGTAGCCGAAGAGCGCTGACCGATTCCCGGGCTCTCAGGACCGCACCAGCGAGAACGTCAGCACCGACATGCCGAGCGGGACCCAGGTCGCGGTCAGGCCGATGACGCCGGCCAGCGAGAAGACGCCGAGGCCCGGGAACGCAAGCAGGAGTATCGGCACGACGACGCTCCAGAGGCCGAACACGAGGATCGCGGCCTCGGGGATCGACAGCAGGTAGGCGAAGGTCAGCAGCGTGCAGATCCCGACGACAACTCGCGCGGGCAGCGGGAACGCCGGGTACAGCGTCGCGCCGACGAAGAAGGGGTAACAGACGAACGTCGACACCAGCAGGACGACCGACTGGTCGACCGGGAACAGGCGGCTGAGTCGGAGCCGGCGGTCGTCCTCGGGGCCGTTCCGGACGGCCCAGGCGCCTGTGGCGTCCCACGCGTTCCACGACCAGTCGGCGTTCGGACCGTTCGACGCTCCCGCGGCGGCCTGGCGCTGGGCCGAGGGGGAGCTACCACTCCCGCCCCCTCCCGCCCCGGCGGGCGAGCCGCCGGACTGCCAGGATGGCCCCGTCGACCCGCCCGTCGAGCGGGTCGTCCCGTCACCGGTCCCCGCGGCCGCATCGCTGCCGTCCGCTCGTCTGCGCCCCCGGGCTCGCTCGCGGCGACGCCGGTCCGTCCCTCCCGTCGACCCGTCGGTCCCCGAGCGTCGACCGCGCTGCTGGGACCCGCGCCACGTGCTCTCGCTGGGATCGGACCGGTCCGTCCCGGTCGCAGTGCCCGAACCGGCGCCGCCCGCACCCGACTCGGTCGCCGCGGAGCCGGCGCCGCCCCCGGCTCCGGCCCCCGACTCCGAGGTGTCACCGCTCCCGGCGGCCGTCCGCGTCGACCCGGCGTCGGGCGTCCCCTCGCCGGTGTAGGCCGCGTGCCCGAGGCGGTCGTACCTGGCGCGCTCCTCGCCGTCGGTCAGCACGCGCTTGGCCTCGTTGAGTCGCTTCGTGCGCTCCCCCGCGTTCACGTCGTCGCTCACGTCCGGGTGAACCCGCTTTATCGCCTCCCGATAGGCGTCCTCGATCTCCTCGGTCGTCGCGTCGCCGTCGACGCCGAGGCGGTCGTAGAAGGTCTCTGTCATGGGGAGCGCCCTAAATCGTCCCGACTTCGCGGGCCGACGATAAAACCCCTGTGCCCGAATATCGGAACCGATAGCGTTCGGAGCCCGACGGCCGTCCGCCCGCCGCGACCGGAACGCACTTCTCGGCGCCGCGTCAGACCACTCACATGTCTCGGGAGACGGTCACCAGCGGCACGGAGTGGGAAGCGCACGTCGGCTACTCGCGGGCGGTCGCTGTCGACGGGCAGGTTCACGTCTCCGGCACGACGCCGGTCGACGAGGACGGCGAGGTGGTCGGCGACGGACCCTACGAACAGACGAAGGCGGCGCTGGACATCGTCGCGGGCGCGCTCGACGACGCGGGTGCGAGCGTCGCGGACGTGGTCCGAACGCGAATGTACGTCACCGACATCGACGACTACGAGGCCGTCGGCCGCGCTCACGGCGAGGTGTTCGCCGACGTGCGGCCCGCCTCGACGATGGTCGAGGTGAGCCGCCTCGTCGACGAGGACTTCTGCGTCGAGGTCGAGGCGACCGCGGTCGTCTCCGACTGACCACACGGGCGGGTGTGTGAACGCCCGGGAGCGCGGCGGGGCCGCCGCCGACTGAGGAATCTTTTTGCGCGGCCCGACCCGAGGACCGGCATGGTTTCGGAGACTTTCGACCCCGACCGCTGGGAGCCGGTCGACGCGTTCGACTTCCGCGATATCACCTACCACTGCGGGACCGACACCCCGGCCGTCCGCATCGCCTTCGACCGCCCCGAGAAGCGCAACGCCTTCCGCCCGGGCACCGTCGACGAGCTCTCCACCGCGCTCGACCACGCCAAACGCCAGTCCGATATCGGCTGCGTCCTCCTCACCGGCAACGGCCCGTCGCCGAAGGACGGCGGCTGGGCGTTCTGCTCGGGCGGCGACCAGTCCGTCCGCGGCGACGACGGCTACGAGTACCGCGACGACGACGCCGACCGCGAGGACGCCGCCGAGGCCGGCCGCCTCCACATCCTCGAAGTCCAGCGCCAGATCCGCCACATCCCCAAGCCCGTCGTCGCCGTCGTCCCCGGCTGGGCCGTCGGCGGCGGCCACTCGCTGCACGTGATCTGCGACCTCACCCTCGCCTCGGCCGACCACGCCAAGTTCCTCCAGACCGACCCCGACGTGGCCTCCTTCGACGCCGGCTTCGGCTCGGCCTACCTCGCCCGCCAGGTCGGCCAGAAGAAGGCCCGCGAGATATTCTTCCTCGGCAAGACCTACGACGCCGACGAGGCCGCCGACATGGGCATGGTCAACGAGGCCGTCCCGCACGACGAGCTAGAGGAGACCGCCATAGAGTGGGCCGACCGCATCACCAGCAAGTCGCCGATGGCCATCCGCATGCTGAAGTACGGGTTCAACGCCGCCGACGACGGCATGGTCGGCCAGCAGGTCTTCGCCGGCGAGGCCACCCGCCTGGGCTACATGACCGACGAAGCGAAGGAAGGCCGCGACGCCTTCAACGAGGGCCGCGACCCCGAGTTCGACGACTACGACTGGCACTACTAAGAGCCACTTTTTCCGACGGAGAGTTCCTCGCGCGCCGTGGGCGCTGCGGGAATCCTCCGTCGCAAAAACTTGGGGAAAAAGGCCGGACGACTCGCTCACTCCGTTCGCTCGCGTCCGGTACTCGACCCAGTGCCACCGCAACCGCGACCGCCACCGCCACCGCCACCGCAACCGCGACCGCCACGCCACCGCAACACGCCCCCTATCCTCGGTCCGAGTTCGCTGCACTGCCGCGGACGCTCGAACACTGTCCGCTCGGGAGTCCACCCCATCGGTCCCCATCGCTACCCAACCGCAATATCAAGTTTCAAATGGTGGTTATTTTGATGTGTATGTGAACCGTGTCCAGAGATCATCGACAACCGAGTCGCACAGTCCTCGCAATCACGATGGCGCTGTTGCTGGTCGGGTCGGCGGTCCCCGCCGTCGTACCGGCCGCGGCGGCCCAGGCCGGCAACGCACAGGTCTCCATCGAGGAGATCCAGCGACCGAACGGCACCACGGACGCATCGCCGTACGCCGGGACGAACGTCACCACGTCGGGGACGGTGACATCCGTCGTCAGCGAGGGGTACTACGTCCAGAACGGCACCGGCGCCTACAGCGGCGTCTACGTCTACACCGGGAACCAGCCGACCGTGGCACCGGGCGACGCCGTCGAGGTGACGGCGCCGGTCACCGAGTACTACAACCTGACCGAACTCGACGCGACCGCCGAGAGCGCGTCGGTCACGGTCACCGGCACGGCGCCGACGCCGGAACCGGTCACCCTCGACACCGGCGCGGTCGGGCAGGAGCGCTACGAGGGCGTCCTGGTCACCGTGTCGAACGCGACCGTGACGGCGACCCCCGGACAGTACGGCGAGTGGGCCGTCGACGACGGGAGCGGGGAAGTCGCGGTCGACGACGTGACCGCCGGCGACGCGACGACGCCCAACGAGACCGGACGGGTCGTCGCGAACCTGACCGGTCCCGTCTTCTACAACTTCGGCGCGTTCAAGATCCAGCCCCGGGCCGTCGGGCCGATCACCGCGGCCGACGACGGCTCGGAGGGCGACGACGGCGCGCCCGGCGACGGCGTGTCGGGCAACGCGACGACGCTGACGGTCCTCTCGTACAACGACGTGCAGACGGCGGCCTCGAACCCGACTGCGATGGGCCGGCTCGCGGGCGCGGTGAACGAGCGGCGCGCGGCCCACGAGAACCCGACCGTCGTGGTCGGCGGCGGCGACCAGGTGAGCCCGAGCTCGCTCTCGCCGGTCAGCAACTGGACGGTCCCCGTCGCGGCGACGAACGCCATCGACCCCGCGGCGGACGTGGTCGGTAACCACGACCTCGACTACGGCTTCGACGCCGTCCCGAACTTCACGGCCGCCTCGGAGTACCCGTGGCTGCTCGCGAACGTCCGCGCCGAGGACGGTGGGGGCGTCCCCGGGACGGAGAACTACACCATCGTCGAGCGCGACGGCGTCCGCGTCGGCATCGTCGGCCTCGTCGACGACGCCATCGAACCGAAGACCGCCGTCGACTTCGACGAGGCGGGCTACGAGGTCGCCGACTACAGCGAGGTCGGCGCCGAGGTCGCGACCGAACTGAAGACCGAGGAGAACGTCGACGTGGTCGTCGCCGCGGCCCACATCGGCGTCGGCGACTCGAAAGAACTCGCCCGCGAGACCGACAACATCGACGTGATCGTCACCGGCGACGACGAAGTGGCCTACGAACCACAGGTCACCGACGGCGCGGTGATCATGGAGGCCGAGGGCCGCGCGGCCTACCTCGGCGAACTCAACCTCACCGTCGGCCCGAACGGCAGCGTCGCGATGGACGACGGCCGACTGCTGTCCGTCGCCGGCGAGGAGAGCGTCCCGGTCAACGAGACCGCCGAGGGGGTCGTCTCCTCGGCCCGCGGGAAGTTCCTCTCGGAGGTCATCGGCCGGACGACCGTCCCGCTGAACTCCACGTTCGCGGCCAACTACCACGACGAGACGGCGTGGGGCAACCTCGTCACCGACGCCTTCCGCGCCGAGACGGGCGCCGAGGTCGCGGTCACGAACGCCGGCGGCATCCGCGGCGACTTCACCTTCGGCCCCGGCAACGTCACTTACGACGACGTGTACACCTCGCTGCCGTTCGGCAACACGCTCGTCACCAAGCGCCTCTCCGGCGCGGAACTCACCGAACTGCTCGCCAGCCAGGTCGTCACGCTCGAATCGGGCAGCGGCCAGCAGTACGGTCAGGAAGCCCAACTGCAGGTCAGCGGCGTCACCTACGACATGGTGGCCCACGAGGGCGCCGACCCGGTCGTCCGAGACGTCTACGTCGACGGCGAGCCGTTGCGGCCGAACGGGACGTACAACGTGACGGTCAACTCCTACATGGCCGGCTGGGACGACCTCGCCGACGACCCCACCGTGAGCACCGACCTCACGCTGTACGGCACCGCGGTCGCCGACTACATCGAGCGACAGGGGACCGTCTCGCCGCGGGGCGCGAACCGCATCCGCCGCGTCGACCGCGAGGTCGGCACCGAGTGGGTGTTCGGCGCGAACAACGGTTCGGTCCCGGTCCACTACGAGGTGCCCGACAGCGTCCTGTCGGTCGAGAACACCTCGGTGCGCGTCGAGAACGCCACCGGCGCCGCCCTCGCCGCCGAGCGGGTCCGCCTGACCGGCGACGACCTGCTCGTCTCCTTCGACCGCGGCGAGTTCGGCTCCTTTGCGGCCGCCAGCGACCACCTCGGGCTGTACGCCCGCTACACCGACGCCGAGTACGGCGGCCAGCGGAGCTACTTCGACCGCTCGGTGCTGAACGGCCATCTGGAAGGGTGGGAGACGCTCGCGACGGAGAACGAGTCCGCGCCGGGCGACGGCGGTGACGAGGACCGCCGCAGTCCGCGGGCGCTGAAGGCCGACGCCGTCGAACTGACCGACGCGCTCGACGCCGACGCCGGTCGCTACGAGTCGGCCCGCGACCGCGCCAGCGAGCGGTTCGACGACTCGCGCGATCACTACCGCGGACCCGTTCGGACCGAATCGGCGAAACTGTTCACCGACGACGCCGTCGGCGTGCAGGCGCTGACCGCGTTCGCCGGCACCGACGCCGAGGCCAACGCCACCGCGGCCGCCGACCTCGTCGTGCGCGCCGACAACCGGACGGCCCACCGGGAAATCGTCGACGCGCGCCGGCTGCTGAACGAGTCGCGTGAGGACATCGACAACGAGGGCGTCCTCCGGAGCATGGAGGCCCACCTCGACAACGCCGAGCGCACGTACGACCGCGCCGAGCGGACGATGGACCGCGCCCGGAACGCGGACGGACGGCGCGCGATCCGACTGCGCGCGAGCGCCGTCCGCCAGCTCCGCCAGTCCTGGCGACAGGCCCACTGGGTCGTTGAGGAGGCCGTCGAACGCACCGACGCGACGATACCCGAGTGAGCGGGCGCCCGAATCTCGTCCATCGGGGTTCGGCACTCCTGCCGACGAGCGTCCGACGGCCCGTCGGGGCCGTAACGTTCACCCCGCCGTCGCCCCAAGCGGGGCTATGTCCGACGGCGTCCAGCGACGGTTGAGCTATCGGCTCCGCCGGGCGCTTGGCCCCTTCCTCGACAGGGCGATGCGGACGGTCACCGACGAGACGATCCGCGTGTTCCCAAGTGGGTACGCGGCGACGGTCCACTGCGATATCGACCGTCTGGAGTCCGTCCTGTCGGAACACGGGTTCGACTGGAACCCGGTGAGCATGTACCACTACACGCGCCTGGGCAAGCAGACGAACGGTAGCTGGGTCTCCCGCGAGTCGCCGTTCGCCGACCGGCAGCTCCACGCCGTCCTCGTCCGACAGGACGCCGGGCGGATCGACGTGTACGCCCACGAGGAGTACAACTGGCGGCGGCATCCGCTGAAACACACCCGGGACGCCGGCATCGACCGCGAGCGCGGAGTCGAGCGGATGCGAGCGGTCCTCGACGACCTCGACGTCGACGACCGCCGGGAGTCGTACGTCCGGCGGAAGGTCGGCCACCTCGGCCAGCGAGCCCGCGCGGGGCTGGCGCGCATCGCCGACGCGTGAGCCCGACCGGGTGTAGGCGCGCGATCGGCCACCGACGCGTGACCGCCCGACCGGGATGCCAACTTTGACACTCGACGGGTCCCGATTTAGGGGTATGTCGACCGCAGACGCGCAGGTATCGAAGACGCGGGCGTGGCTGATGGCCGCCCGGCCGCAGACGCTGCCGGCGGGGTCGGCGCCGGTGATCGTCGGCGCCGGGCTGGCCGCCCACGCCGGCGTGTTCGCCGCCCTACCCTGGCTCGCGGCGCTCGTCGGCGCCCTGTTGATCCAGGTGGGGACCAACTTCGCCAACGACTACTACGACGCCGTCAACGGCGCCGACACCGACGACCGCGAGGGGTTCACCCGCGTCACCGCGGGGGGGCTCATCCCGCCCGCCCAGGTCAAGTGGGCGATGGTCGCCACCTACGCGCTGGCCGTCGTCGTCGGCGCCTATCTCGTCGCGATCGGCGGCGTCCCGATCCTCCTCGTCGGTCTCTCCTCTATCGCCGCGGGGGTCCTCTACACCGGCGGTCCCTACCCCTACGGCTACCGCGGGCTCGGCGACCTGTTCGTGTTCGTCTACTTCGGCGTCGTCGCCGTCACCGGCACCTACTACGTCCAGGCGGTCACCCACGCCGACGCCGGACTCCTCCCGACCGGCCTCCCGGCCGAGACGCTCCCGCTGGCGGCCGTCGTCGCGAGTCTCCCCGCCGCGGGCCTCTCGACGGCGATCCTCGTGGTGAACAACATCCGGGACAGAGAAACGGACGCCGAGGCCGGCAAGCGGACGCTCGCGGTGCTGCTGGGGTACCGCTGGAGCCGCGTCGAGTTCCTCGCGCTGGTCGGGATGGCCTACGTCGTCCCCGTCGTCTTCGCGCTCGACCCGGCCTACGGGCTCCCGGCACTCGCGCCGCTTCTCTCGCTGCCGCTCGCGGCGAGCGTGACGACGACCGTCCTCGAACGCACCGACGGCGAGGCGCTCAACCCGGCACTCGAACGCGTCGGACAGACCCTCTTCGTCCACTCGATCCTGTTCGCTGCGGGCCTCGCCGCGGCCGCACTGCTATGAGCGGCGCCCCTCCGACTCGCGACGACATCGACCCCTTCTCGCTCCCGCTCGAATCGCCGCTCGGGACCGCCGCCGGCGACATTACCGAACGCTCGGGCTTCCTCGTCCGCTACGACCACCGCGGCGAGACGGGCGTCGGCGAGGCGACGCCGCTGCCCGGCTGGACGGAGTCGCTCGACGACTGCGAGCGCGGCCTGGAGCGGGCGCTGGAGGCGGGCGCGGGCGGCGCCCACAGCGCGGGGTTGCTCGAACTCGACGCCGGCGAGGTGCCCGCCGCTCGCCACGGGTTCGCGACCGCCCTCCTCGACGCCGACGCGCGGGCCGACGGTCTCCCCCTCTACCGCTGGTTCGACGACTCGCGGACGGTCGAGTCGGTGCCGGTCAACGCCACCGTCGGCGACGCCGACCGCGAGGCGACCGTCGAGCGCGCGCGGAAAGCGGCCGAACGCGGCTTCGACTGCCTGAAGCTCAAGGTCGCCGCGCGCCCGGTCGCCGAAGACATCGAGCGCGTCCGCGCCGTCCGCGAGGCCGTCGGCGACGGCGTGACCCTCCGGCTGGACGCCAACGGCGCGTGGTCCCGAGAGGAGGCCGAGCGAGCGCTCGAACGGTTCGACCCGCTCGACGTGGCCTACGTCGAGCAGCCGCTCCCGGCCGAGGACCTCGCGGGACTCGCGGACCTGCGGGGCGCCGGCGTCGACATCGCCGTCGACGAGGGGCTGGTCGAACACTCGATGGCCGAGGTCTTCGACGCCGACGCGGCCGATGTGGTGGTCCTGAAACCGATGGTCCTCGGCGGCCCGGGCAACGCCCAGACGCTCGCCCTCCGGGCTCGCGAGCGGGGGATCGAACCGGTCGTGACGACCACCGTCGATGCCGTCGTCGCGCGGACCGCCGCCGTCCACGTCGCCGCCGCGATCCCCGACGTGGCGCCCTGCGGGCTCGCCACCGCCGACATGCTCGCCGAGGACCTGGCCGACGACCCCGCGCCCGTGTCCGACGGGCGGATCGCGGTCCCGCAAGAACCCGGGATAGGCGTCGATTCCGACGAGGTGCGGCCGTGACGCTCCCCGAACCCGCCGACTGGCCGGTCGACGACCCCGTCGCGGACCCCTCGGTCGACATCCTCGCCCAGCGCGCCGCCGCGACGCCCGACGTGACGGCCGTCGTCGACGCCGACGAGGGACGGGAGTGGACCTATGGCGAGTTCGACGAGCGGGCGTCGAGCCGCGCCGCGACCCTCGCAGCCGCCGCCGACGGCGACCTCGACGGGGGCGACGCCCGCGTCGGCCTGCTGCTCGGGACGCGTCCGGCCTCGGCCGACCTGTACTTCGCGGTCGGTCGACTCGGCGCGAGCGCGGTGGCGCTGAACGTCGAGCTCCCCCCCGAGCGGCTCCGCTCGCAGGCCGCACGGGCCGATATCGACGTGCTGGTCTGCGAGCGCGCGACCGAGGGGTCGGCGACGGCGGTCGCGCCCGCGGACGCCCCGGTCGCGTCGATCGACGCCCCGGAATCCCGCGAGGTCGTTCCGCTCCCACTCGACAGGACCGACGACGACGGTCGCGTGACGCCCTCGGACCGACCGCTCGACGCCGAGCGCGTCGTCATGTTCACCTCGGGCACGTCGGGCGAACCGAAGGGCGTGCGCCTCACTCGCGGAAACCTCGTCGCCAGCGCGGTCGGGTCGGCCCACCGACTGGGCGTCGACCCCGACGACCGGTGGCTGGTCTGTCTTCCCATGTACCACATGGGCGGGCTGGCGCCGCTCGTCCGGTCGACGCTGTACGGGACGACGACCGTGATCCAGCGCGAGTTCGACGCCGACGCGACCGCCCGCGTCCTCGACGAACGCGATATTACGGCGGTCTCACTCGTCCCGACGATGCTCACGCGGCTGCTCGACGCGGGCTGGGACCCCGGTCCGTCGCTCCGGTTCGTCCTGCTCGGCGGCGCGCCGGCCTCGCGCGAGTTGATCGAACGCTGCGCCGACCGCGGCGTCCCCGCCTGTCCGACCTACGGCCTGACCGAAACCGCCTCGCAGGTCGCGACGGCGATCCTGGAGGAAGCCCGCGAGCACCCCGACACCATCGGGAAGCCGCTCCGCGGGACGACGGTCACCGTCCTGGGGAGCGACGACACGCCCGTCGACTCCGGTGACACCGGCGAACTCGTCGTCGCGGGCCCGACGGTCACGCCGGGCTACCTCGACGACGACCAGACCGCGGCGGCGTTCGACGATCGGGGGTTCCACACGGGCGACCTGGGGTACGCCGACGAGGACGGGCGGCTGTGGGTCGTCGGCCGCGTCGACGACGCCATCGTTACCGGCGGCGAGAACGTCCACCCCGCGCGGGTCGTCGACGCGCTCCGCGATATCGAGGGCGTGGCCGACGCCGCCGTCGTCGGCCTCCCCGACGAGGAGTGGGGCGAGCGCGTTGCCGCGCTGGTCGTGCCGGCCGACGGACCAGCCGGGGCGACGGACCTCACCGCCGAGCGCGTCCGCGACGCCCTCCGCGGCCGCCTCGCGGCGTTCGCCGTCCCGAAGACGGTCGGGTTCGCCGATGAGATTCCCCGAACCCACTCCGGGACGGTCGACCGCGAGGCTGTCCGCGAGCGCCTCACCGCGGTCCGCGACGAGGCGTAGCCCGCTCCGGCGCGGGCCCGCCACGAGGTTTAATCCCCTCGGTCGCCTACCGGCGGTCGTGTGTACGCTCGTCTTCGCCTGGCAGGTGTTCCCGGACGCGCCGGTCGTCGCCGCGGCCAACCGCGACGAGGCGCTCGATAGGCCGTCGCGGCCGCCCGAGGTGATCGAGGAGTCGCCCCGCGTCGTCGCCCCCCGCGACGAGGAGGCCGGCGGCACCTGGATCGGCTACAACGACGAGGGGGTCTTCGTCGCGATCACGAACCGCTGGACCGGCCGCGAGCCCGCCGGCGACCGCTCGCGCGGGCAACTCGTCCGCGACGCGCTCCGGCAGTCCTCGGCGGAGGAGGCCGCCCGTCTGGTCGAGCGCGAACTCGACGACCGCGAGTACGACGGGTTCAACCTCGTCCTCGCCGACGCGAGCGCCGCCCTGCTCGTCGAGTGGGACGGCGAGACCCGTCGCGTCCGCAACTTCGACCCCGGCGTCCACGTCGTCGTCAACGTCGGCGCCGACGGCGACTACGCGATCCCCGAGTCCCGCGCCGAGGCCGGGCGGGCACAGGCCGAGAACGCCGGAAAGATCGCGAGCGCGCTGCAGGTCGAGCCCGGGGAGACCAGCACCGGGTGGCTCGACCGGGCCGCGGACGTGATCAGCGACCACGACTACGGCGTCTGCGTCCACCGCGACCGCTTCGGCACGCGCTCGTCGTCGCTGGTCGAGATCGGCCGCGAAGGGTCGCGCTACCGGTACGCCGACGGGCCGCCCTGCGAGACCGACTACAGAGACGTGGAGGGCCAAATTTAAACGGCGGAGACACGGACCGTACCTGTATGGCCGCTGCCGAAGCCGACCTCAACGAGGACGAGCGCGCGGGACTGGAACTCATCCGGGAGACGGGTGGCATCCACCAGAGCGACTTCTGGAAGGAGCTGGACGTGAGTTCCCGCAAGGGGAGTCGCATCGCCGACGCGCTGGCCGACCAGGACCTCATCCAGCGCGAGGAGACGGTCTACAACGGCCACAACACCTACTATCTGACGCCCGCGGCCCGCGACCTGGACTTCTCGCTGTTGATGGCGGGCGACCAGCTCTCCCCGTTCGTCGGCGACGACGAGATCAACGCCCACAGCGACACCTTCTCGCAGTTCGTGATGAACCTCGCCTACGAGGAGTAAGCGACCCCCGTCCGTTATCGGTGCTCGGGCCGTGATAGCCGTGCCTGGCACCGACCCACGGGCCGACGGCCCCGACTGGTGGCGAGCGGGAACGACGGTCGTCCGCCCGTTCGGGTACGGCCACGACGCGCCGATAGCCCGGCGGATCGACGGGACCGAACTGTTCGTCGGCAACGCCCACGCGGCCGACCGCGAGCGGTGCGACCGCTCGTTCGACCGCGTCCTCTCGGTGACCGCCGAGCCCCGGCCCGCGACGACCCACCACCGCCCGCTGGTCGACGGCCCCGACAACGAGTGGGCCGCGTTCGAAGCGGCCGCGGACACGGCGTGTCGGCTCCTCCGGGAGCCGGGTGAGTCCCTGCTGGTCCACTGTTCGCACGGAATCTCCCGGAGCGCCGTCGTCACGGCCGTGGCGCTGGCCGTCTCGGAGGAGCGGTCGCTGCGGGATGCGCTCGCGCTCGTGCGGTCGGCGCGACCGCCCGCGACGGTCCACCCGGTGCTGCGGGAGCAGGCCGTCTACTATCTCGCAAAACGGTGAGTGGTCGGTCGGCGGGACGATTCGGGAGCGGCGACTTCAGTCCTCGAGCGCGTCGGCGATGCGACCGAGTTCGCGGCGCGCGTCGTGGACCTCGTCGCGGAGCTTGCGGACCTCGCGGACGAGCTCCTCGTCGGCCTTCGAGGAGGACTCCTCCTCGCCGCGGCCGCCGGGACCGCCGGGGCCGCCGCCCATGCCGGGCGGGCCGCCGCCACCGCCGCCCATCATGCCGCCCATCATCTGCGCGAAGGGATTGCCGCCGCCACCGCCGCCGCCCATGCCGGGCGGGCCGCCACCGCCGCCCATCATCTCCTCCATGCGCTCCTCGCGGCTCATCCCCTCGCCGTCGCCCTCGCCCTCCTCGGCGCGCTGCTGGCGGATCTCCTCGACCCGCTCGCGGAAGGACTGGGACTCGCCGTCGTTCTCGCCCTCTGCGTCGCCGCCTTCGGCTCCGTCGGCGGACTCCTCGGCGGCTGTGTCGTTCTCGTCTGAAGGATCGTCTGCCATGGTCGCGCTTGGCCGCGGCGTCCCAAAAGGGTTGTCGTAGCGGGCGATTTCCGGACGGGCGACCGGCCGACCTCGACCGGCGACCGAACGAACCCGGCGGGCGACCGGTCAGGCGATCCGGCGCACGAGCACCGAGATACCGATCGCCGACGCGGCGAGGACGACCAGATTGAACACGGCCTGGAACACCGGGACGAAGTCGGGGCTGAACCACACCCGGATCGCCTCGCTCGCCGCGAAGTAGAACCGGAACGTCGCCACGAGCGCCAGGAGACAGAGGATGGCGAACGCCGCCCACTGGACGTAGCCGACGATATCGCGATCGTCGACGGAATCCCGGTCGCCCTCCGCGGTCACGCCTCCGTCGGCGCTCCGGGCCTCGCCCGTCGGCGAGGGGGCCGTGCGGTCGGCGTCGCCGTCGAAGTCACCGGTCGGCTGGTTGTCCCCCTGTACGGTCGCGTCGTCGGTGTCTCTGTCGCTCATTGGTGCCTCCGTGCCGCGAGTGCGGCGAGCGCGAGCAGGGCCGCGAGCGCGCCGGCCGCGCCGAAGCCGGGACCGGATCCGCTGGCGTTGGTCGGCATCGGCGTCGCGCCCGCGTTGTCGCTCCTGCTCCCACCGTCGTCGCCTCGCTCGAAGTCGCCGGCCTGGA
Organism: Halosimplex pelagicum; assembly: GCF_013415905.1. GTDB lineage: Archaea > Halobacteriota > Halobacteria > Halobacteriales > Haloarculaceae > Halosimplex > Halosimplex pelagicum. The sequence goes on from NZ_CP058909.1 coordinate 3,718,346, forward strand.
AGTCGACCTCCTCGCGGGTGGTGTTCTCCGGGACCGGCCGAGAGGGGTCGAGCTTCGCCGACGCGGTCGCCGACTCGACGACGACGCCGTCCCTGAACAGGATCCCGTCGAGGTAGTAGTTGTAGTTCGACGGGACCGTCAGGTCGGCCGCCTCGGTGACCGTCTGCCCGGGACCGATCTCGTCGATCTCCACGGCCGCGCGGTCGGCGATCACGTTCGACTCGACCTGCCGCGCCGTGACGATCAGCCGCAGGCCGCCCGCCGGCTCGTCGCCGCGGTTCGTGAGGTAGGTGCCCGTCCGCAGCGTCGTCCGGTTGTTCGCCTCCTCGGCGACCTCGTAGGTGATCACCGGGATCGACGCCGAGGTGTCGCCGAAGCGGTGGAAGCCGACGGACGACGCCGCGTAGTCCGGCGTCAGCGAGTCGACGCCGCTGACCTCGGTGCTCCCGGTCTCGACGCGGCGACCGTCCTCGTAGACGCGGATGTAGAGCCGATAGCCGCCCTGCCGGTCGACGGTGACGTTGACCCGCGTGCGAACCTCGCGGTTCCCGTCGATCGATCCCAGGTCCTTCCGCACCGTCGTCGCCACGAGTCCAGTGTCCGTGTCGACGGCCTGGACCTCGACGGTGACGTTGTCGGCGGGGCCGCCGCGGTGGTCCATCCGCACGTCCAGCGAGAGCTCGGCGCGTTCGCCGCCGACCTCGCCCGCGGCGACGCGGGGGTCCTGGAGGGCGAGGACGCTCGGCCGAACGTTCTCGTCGGTCCGCTCGGCGAGGGCGTTCGGCGCCGCGATCGCCAGCCCCGCGGCGCCGACCACGAGCGCGAGCGCGAGGACGCCCAGCCACGCTTCTCGATTCACGTTCCCCAGAGCACCGGCGTCCGGTAAATGTCTTGTGTCCAACACCTGCGGTCGTGACCGCGGTCCGTCGCGGCCGCAGTGTCGGTCCGTCCCGGTCGGGGCGGTGGTTGGCGGGGCCTACCCGAAGGCGCCGAGACTGGACTGGAGGTTTCGATCGCTGTCGCCCGCGGTCACGTCGTAGCCCACGAGGTCGCGCATGTCGACGGCGTAGGTGCTGCCCCCGTTGTCGAGTACGAGCACCCTACCCTGGACGCCCCTGACCGTCCCCGAGGCGAGCGTCTCGGCCACCGGGCGGTCGGCCAGCTCGAACCCGTAGTCGAAGTCGTAGGTCTCGATCGGGTCGAACCCGGCGAGCAGCGAGTCCCAGGCGGCGCCGTCGACGGTCTCGTGGAGGCCGCGGACCTTCGTCGGGACGCGCACGCGGTCGCCGATCTCGGTCGCGATCTCGGCCTCGATCTGGCGGGCGACGCGGCCGTCGGCGACCGTCCGGAGGTGCGCGGCGCGGTCGGCGCCCTGCTCGCGCAGGCGGGTGTCCAGCCGCCAGGAGCGGGTGACGCCGACCTTGAACGTCTCGGGCGCGAAGGCGGCGAGGTAGATGGCGTGTTCCTCGTGACAGGAGTCGACGGGCATCGAGCACTCGCCGGTACAGCGCGCGCAGGGCCAGCGATAGGTGTGATCGTCGCAGTAGGGCGCGCCGTCGCGCGGACAGGGCGTGTGCGACCCGTCGTCGAGCACGCCGGCGCAGTGGCGGTCGGCGAGCGCGTAGGAGAGGTCGGTGCCGGGGTCGAGCGGCACGGTCGAGACGGACCCGTCGTCGGCGATCAGCAGCGCTGGCGGGCCGTCGGTCCCCGTCTCGTACCCCACTATCTGCACGCCCGCGGGTTGGCGACCCCCGGATATAGTCGTGGCGCTCCGGCGGGGACGACCGCGAGCGAGGGTCGCGCCGCGGCGCGGCGGCGGACCGTCGCCGTCGGGGATCTGTCGGCCGGGCGAACGGTGGGTCGGGTTTAACTGTCGGGGCGTCGTCGGTTCGCCGTAGCATGGCCGACCTGCAACTCACCAGTCCGGCGTTCGAGGACGGCGCGGCGATCCCCGAGCGCTACGGCTACACCGAGGACAACGTCAACCCGCCCTTCGAGATCTCGGGCGCGCCCGCCAGCACGGAATCGTTCCTGATCGTCGTCGACGACCCCGACGCGCGCGAGCCCGCTGGGAAGATCTGGGACCACTGGGTCGTCTGGAACATCGACGCCGACACCGAGTCGATCCCCGAGGACTGGGACCTCGAGAGCGCGGGAGCCGTCGCCGGCGAGAACGACTACGGCGAGACCGGCTGGGGCGGCCCGAACCCGCCGGACCGCGAGCACACCTACCGGTTCCTCCTCTACGCGCTCGACGACCGGCTCGACCTCCGGCGGGACGCCACGAAAGACGACGCCTACGACGCCGCCGAGGGCTGCGTCGTCGGCAAGGCACAGCTCGAAGGCACGTACGCGCCCTGAATCGGGGACCTCGGACGATTCTGCGACCGCCGGTCAGCCGTCGAGCAGCGCGCGGGTGGCGCGTCGGACGGCGTCGTCGCTGGAGCCGTCGGGCTCCCACCCGAGCGCCGAGAGCTTCTCGATGGAGAGGCGCATCCGCGGCACGTCGCCGACCCAGCCGCGGTCGCCGCCGGTGTACTCGTAGTCGGGGTCGAGCCCCATCTCGTCGCTGACGATGTCGGCGATGGTCGTCACGGAGGTAGTCGTTCGGGTGCCCAGATTGTAGACGTTGAAGTCACCGTCGGCGTGTTCGACGACGTGACACATCGCGTCGACGCAGTCGTCGACGTGCATGTACGATTTCTCCTGACGACCGTCGCCGAGGATGGTGAGTGACTCCGGGTCCTCCTCCAGTTTGTCGATGAAGTCGGGGATCACCGCACCCAGTTGCAGGCGCGGCCCGACGATGTTGGCGAAGCGGTACACCCACGCGGTGAAGTCGTGGCTGTGGGCGTACACCGACAGCAGGCTCTCCTCGCCGAGTTTGCTCGCGCCGTAGATGCTGATGGGTTCCAGCGGCGCGTAGTCCTCGGGAGTCGGTCGCGGGGCTTCGCCGTAGACGGTCGACGAGGAGGTGAAGGCGATCTTGTCGACGCCGACCTCGTCCATGCGGTCGAGGACGGTCTCGGTGAGTTCGTTGTTGAAGCGGTACTGCTCGATGTCGTCGGCGGCGGCGTTCTTGTTCGCGGCGAAGTGGAAGACGCCGTCCACGTCCTCGGTGATCGCTTCGGCGGCCACCTCGGGGTCGGTCAAATCGCCCTCGACGACCTCGACGCCGTCGGGCAGCCAGTCGCGCTCGCCGTTCGAGAAGTCGTCGACCGCGACGACCTCGTTGTCGGCGACGAGTCGCTCACAGAGGTGCGACCCCACGAAGCCCGCCCCGCCCGTCACGACCAACCGCTTCCCGGAGAGTTCCATGGGCGGACCTCGTCCAGCGGCGACATGTGTGTTGCGGAAGCCCGGAGGGACGGCCGGTCGTGACCGGGCCCGACCGAACGTGTCACCGACAACGGTAAATCGGGCAGGGGACACAGACGACGTATGAACGACGACGGAACACGGGGGTCGAGCCGGCGCGCGTTTCTCGCGGGGGCGGGCGCGGTCGCCGGGACCGCGCTCGCGGGCTGTGGCGGACTCGTCTCCAGACCGGGGAGCGGGGGCACGCCGACGGCCCGGGACGTGACGCTCGCGGCGCCGTACAAGGGACCGGAGGACGCGCCGGTGACGGTCGGCGTCTACAAGGACTTCGCCTGTCCGGCCTGTCGGGATTTCAACCGCGTCGTCGCGCCGCGGATCGAGAGCGAGTACGTCGACTCGGAGGTCGTCCGCTACGAACACTACGACTTCCCGCTGGACAACCACGCGCCGGCGTCCTACACCGCCGCCAACGCCGCGCGGGCCGTCCAGCACGACGCGGACGACGCGGCCTTCTTCTCGTTCGCCGACGCGCTGTTCGACAACCAGAGCGACCTGGGGCCGTCGACGTACGCGACGCTGGCGAACGACCTGGACGCGACCGTCGACGGCGACCGCGTGCGCTCGGCCGCCGAGGGGCGAACGTACCGGGAGGTCGTGAGCGCGGACAAGCAGATGGGTATCGACGCGGGCGTCCGCGCCACGCCCACCGTCGTCGTCGACGGGTCGATCGTCGAGCAGCGGAGCTGGGAGGGGATCCGCTCGGCGATCGAGGCCGCCCGGCCTGAGAGCGGCTGATGGAGCGGTCGCGCCGCCTTCGCGGGCGATCCCGGCCGATCGCTCGGTCGGAAGGCTCCTAAACGGGGGTTCCGTAGCCGTCGCGCATGAACGACGAACCCGAGGTCGCGGTGTTGCGGCTGGGCCACCGGCCGGGCCGCGACGACCGGATGACGACTCACGTCGGACTCACGGCGCGGGCGCTGGGCGCCGACCGCGTCGTCTTCGGCCCGAAGGCGTCGGGATCGGCCGACACCGTCCGAGACATCACCGACCGCTTCGGCGGCCCCTTCGAGGTGGAGGTCACCGACGCGCCGAAGGCCACCATCTCCGACTGGGTGGGGCCGGTCGTCCACCTCACGATGTACGGCCTGCCGATCCAGGACGTGCAGGGCGACCTGCGCGCGTCGCTCGACGCGGGCGACCCTATCCTGTTCGTCGTCGGCGCCGAGAAGGTTGACTTCGACGTGTACGAGCGCGCCGACTACAACGTCGCCGTGACGAACCAGCCCCACTCGGAGGTGGCGTCGCTGGCGGTGACGCTCGACCGGCTGTTCGACGGGGCCGAACTCGACCGCGAGTGGGAAGACGCCGACCGCGAGGTGATCCCGAAGGAGACTGGCAAGCGCGTCGTCGAGCCCGGCGAGTCCGACGAGGGCGGGTCCGGATCGGCCGACCGAGCGGAGTGAGCGCGCCCCGGCGAGCGGATCCGCGTCGAGACGACCGAACGCACCGGTTCCATCCATCCGGTGCTTTTAAACGCCTCACGGACTGAGACGGACGTAATGGCTTTTGACGAACTTCTGGAGGACCCCGTTATACAGAAGTACCTGCACGAGCTGGTCGGCCCGAAAGGGATGCCGGTGGCGGCGGCGCCGCCGGACGGCGAGGTGACCGACGAGGAGCTCGCCGAGGAGCTCGGGCTCGAACTCAACGACGTGCGCCGCGCGCTGTTCATCCTCTACGAGAACGACCTGGCGAGCTACCGCCGGCTGCGCGACGAGGATTCGGGGTGGCTCACCTACCTGTGGACCTTCGAGTACGAGAAGATCCCCGAGCAGCTCCAGTCGGAGATGCACCGCCTGCTCGACGCGCTGGAGGAGCGGGAGGACTACGAGAAGGACAACGAGTTCTACCTCTGTGAGCACTGCGGCATCCGCTTCGAGTTCGGCGAGGCCATGGAGTTCGGCTTCGAGTGCCCCGACTGCGGCAACGCCGTCGAGGCAATGGAGAACACCCGGCTCGTCGACGCCATGGAGACCCGGATCGCAAAACTGCGCGACGAACTGAACGTCGAGCACAGCGAGGCCTGATGGTCGTACTCGCAACCAAGCTCTACGTCGAGGGCGACGCCCGCTCGCGGGCGACCGACTCGCTGCGCTCGCAGGTGAACAACGTCGTCGGCGACCTGGACGTGTCCGTCGACCTCGAGATCCGCGACGACGAGTTCCCCGAGGTCACCCTCGACGGCGAGGACGCGACGGTCGCGGCCAACGCCCTCGCCGAGGAGTGGGGCGAGATCGTCCCCGCGCTCGAACCCGGCGAGACGCACGTCGGGATGCTCGAATCGTGGGACGACGAGGGGTTCGTCCTCGACGCGGGCTACGGCACTCGGGTGCGGATCCCGACCGACGAGATCGGTCTGGGCCAGGGGACGCCCGAGCAGATCCGGACGCGGTTCGGCCTCGTCCAGCACCTGCCGATGCGGTTCGTCGCGGGCGAGGAAGACGAGCCGGCGCGGCTGGCCGACGCCGAGCGCGACCGCCTCTACGAGTGGACGCGCGGCGCCGGTCGCGTCAACGTCAACTCGGCGACGCGGGCGGAGGCGCGGGCGACGGTCAACCGCGCGGGCCACGCCCAGGACATCGTGACCGTCGAGCGGCTCGGGCTGCTCGAACAGAGCATCGTCTGCCGGGAGGACACCGACCCGCCGGGGCTGCTGGCGAGCATCGGCCAGTACATGCCGGCGGAGCTGCTCTGCGTCGTGCCATGAGGCGGCGACTGGTCCTCGCGCTCGGTCTGTTGGCGGTGCTCGTCGCGCTGGCCGGCTGCGCGTCCCCGTTCGGCGGCGGCGGGCCCGACGACGCGCGGCTCAACCAGAACGCGACCTACGAGTGGGACACCAACGCGACGACGACCTACGACGTGGCTCGCGGGAACTTCACCGGGGTCATCGGCGTCGAGAACCAGTCGTACGTCCAGCTCTACCAGCGGAGCGAACTCGGCACCGACGAGCCGCTGGACGTGGCCTCGCTACGCTTCCGCTACCCCGACAACGGGACGGTCGTCGCGCCGGCCAACCGGTCGAACTTCTACGTCAACGCGACGAACTCGCGGTTGAACGTGACGCTCCCGGCGGCCGGCGGGCAGGTGGCGTTCACGGCGAACCGGCCCAACGCCAAGCGGTTCGCGATCCCGATGTACCTCGACTCGGCGCACTCGGTCGAGGTCGTCCTCCCGCCGCAGGCCCGCGTCGGCGTGCCGCTGCTCTCGAAGGTTTCGCCGGGCGGGTCGACCTCGCGGGTCCTGGAGGGCTCCGACCGGATGCTCGTCCGCTGGCAGTCGGCCGACCGCGGTCCCATCGTGACCCGGTACTACCTCGCCCGGGACCTGCTGCTGTTCGGCGGTATCGGCGGCATCCTGGCGCTGGTCGGCGTCGGCGGCGCGCTCTACTACCTCCGACAGATACGCGTGCTCGAACGCCGCCGCGAGGAGATCGGGCTCGACGTGGAGACCGAAACCGACGAGTTCGACGACGACGACCCGCCGCCCGGGATGCGGTAGTCGCGACCGCGGGGCGTCGGGGCGGGTCGCCCGCGCGCCCGGGATCGTTCTGACCCGAAGCAGGCGACCTTTTACGGGTCGGGCGCCAACGGCGGGTATGCGCGTGGCTATCGTCACGGTCGGCGACGAGTTGCTCGCCGGCGACACCGTGAACACGAACGCCGCCTGGCTGGGGGAGCGACTGACGGAGCGGGGCGTCGACGTGGAGCGCGTCGTCACGCTCCCGGACCGGGTCGCCGACATCGCCCGCGTCGTCAACGAGTACCGCGCCGAGTACGACGCCGTCCTCGTCACCGGCGGGCTCGGGCCGACGCACGACGACCTGACGATGGACGGCGTCGCCGCCGCCTTCGGCCGCGAGGTCGTCGAGAGCCAAGAGGCGCTCGACTGGCTCGCCGAGGAGGGCGGCTACGCGGCCGACGACCTGGCCGAGGGCACGGCGGACATCCCGCGGGGCGCTCGCCTGCTGAAGAACCCCGAGGGCGTCGCGCCCGGCTGCGTCATCGGGAGCGTCTACGTCCTGCCGGGCGTTCCGGCGGAGATGGAGGCGATGTTCGAGACGGTCGCCGACGAGTTCGCCGGCGAGATCGAACACGTCGCCTCGGTGGTCGCCGACGAGCCCGAGAGCGCGCTGCTGGACCGGATCGACGGGCTCCGCGACCGCTTCGACGTGACCGTCGGGAGCTACCCCGGCGACTCGGTGCGGGTGAAGATCCAGGGCGGCGACGAGGAGGCCGAGGCGGCCGCCGCGTGGCTGCGCGAGCGGGTGGAGTTGGTCGATATCGAAGAGGAAAGCGGCGAGTAACGCGGCGCTACCGGTAGAGGACCTTCCACCACAGCGCGGTCAACAGCAGCCCGCCCAGTAGCAACACGAACCCCGCGACGTTGATGAGCCCGCCCTGCACGGCCTCGGCGCTCTCCTGCAGCGGCATGTACATATCCGAGCGTTTCGCGTGACGCGATGTAAAACCGCCCGGTTTCCGCCGCGCTCGCGCCGGTCCCGGCGGCGTCCCGTGGCGTTCGCTCGGCGCCGGGCCGCCGGCCCGGGAGTCGGGCGGCTTTTGCCCGGTCGCGCCGAACCACCGGTGATGCGACGGATCGGCGTGGTCGTCAACCCGATCGCCGGCATGGGCGGGCGAGTCGGGCTGAAGGGCACCGACGGGAAAGTCGAGGAGGCCCGCGAACGCGGGGCGGAGCCGCGGGCGCCCGAACGGGCTCGTGCGGCGCTGGACGCGCTCGCCGAGACCGACGCGAGCGTCGAGATCCTCGCGTTCGAGGGGGTTATGGGCGCCGACGCGGCCCGCGCGGCGGGCTTCGATCCGGTCGTCGTCGGGGGGCCCGAGTCGCGGGGCGACGCGAGCGGGGAGATCGAGACCACGGCCGAGGACACCCGCGCGGCGGTCCGGGCGTTCGCCGACCGCGACGCGGACCTGATACTGTTCGCCGGTGGGGACGGGACGGCCGTCGACGTGGCGGAGACGCTGGCCGACCTCGACAGCGAGATCCCGATCCTGGGGGTGCCCGCGGGCGTGAAGATCTACTCGTCGGTGTTCGCGGTGCGACCCCGGGAAGCGGGGATCGTCGCCGCGTCGTTCGACGACGTGGAGACGGGCGAAGTCAACGACGTGGACGAGGACGCCTACCGCGCCCAGGAGGTGTCGACCGAGCTGCGGGCCATCGCGAAGACACCGGTCGCCGAGCAGCGCCAGGCGAGCAAACAGAGCGGCGGCGGTTCCGTCGCGACGCTCGCCGAGGGGGTCGCCGAGGAGGTCGAACCCGGCGTGACGTACGTCCTCGGCCCCGGCGGGACCGTCGGCGCGATCAAGGCCGAACTCGGCTTCGAGGGGACGCCGCTGGGCGTCGACGTGTGGCGGGCGGACGCCGACGGCGGGGCCGACAGCGGTGGACCACCGTCGGGCGAGGTGGTCGTCCGCGACGGCGGCGCCGCCGAGATCGAGGCGGCGCTGGGGGAGCGAAACGTGGTCGTCGTCTCGCCGATCGGCGGCCAGGGGTTCGTCTTCGGACGGGGCAACCAGCAGATCTCCCCCGCGGTGATCCGCCCCTCGACGGTCGAGATCGTCGCGACCCGCGCGAAACTCGACGGGCTGGACGCCCTCCGCGTAGATACTGGCGACCCCGACCTCGACGCCTCGCTGCGCGGCTGGCACCGCGTCAGGGTCGGCCGCTACGAGCGCCGTCTCGTCGATATCCAGTGACTGGTCCCGACTCGCCGCCCGTTCTCCGCGGTCGATACTCCCGCCCCCGCTGTCGGCACTCCCCGTCCCCGCCGTCAGCACCCCCGTTCTCCGCCGTCGGCATACCCCTGCTGACCCTAGTATGGGAACCGTTCAGAACCGCCGTACCGATTTCCGGACGATCGTCCACCATATGTAATAGTATTCGACGGCATATTATACCGTGTATGGATACGTTTAAGGTCAATAGCGGATAAGAAAGGGTATGGAAACGCGGAAAGTCCAGCGGTTGGGTCCGTCGACGCTGGCGATGACCCTCCCTGCGAAGTGGGCCAAGGAGCACAACGTCGAGAAGGGCGACGAGGTATCGCTGCGGATGGGCGGCAAGGGGACGCTGACGGTGATGCCCGAGTCCGTTCAGGGCGAGGACTCCGAGGCGGTCATCCACGCCGAAGACCTCAACGCGGACGCCCTCGAACGGGCGATCCTCTCGCAGTACGTCCTCGGTCGGCGCATCATCCACGTCGACGCCGGCGAGAGCGGCACTCTCGAGAGCGCGCACATCAACGCCGTCTACAACGCCGAGACCCAGCTCATGGGGCTTGGCGTCGTCGAGGAGACGCCCGAGCGTATCGCCATCCGCTGCTCGGTCGACCCGGAGGACTTCACCCTCGACAACCTCCTCGAACGGCTCGAGAGCACGGGCTCGACCATGCGGAACGAGGCCATCAAGGCGCTCGCTCACGGCAACCCCGACCTCGCCCAGCGCGCCCTCAACCGGGAACGGCAGGCCAACAAGATCTTCGTCCTCCTGCTACGACTGATCTTCACCTCCTACCAGAACCCGAACCTGGCCCGAGCGGTGGGGCTCAACGACGGCTTCCCGCTCATCGGCTACCGGTCGATCGCGAAGAACCTCGAACTGACCGCGGACAACGCCGAGGACATCGCGGAGATCGCCCTGGAGACGGAAGGCCACTCGCTGAACGTCGACTCCTCGACGATGCGCCGCATCCGGGAGTTCACCGACCAGGTCAACGAGATCACCGAGCTCGCCGTCGAGGCGGCCGTCGAACGGGACTACGACATCGCCATCGAGGTCCGCGAGATGTTCGCCGAGATCGGCGACCGCGAGGCGGAGATCCTCGACGACCTCGACGAGATGTCCAACGACGACGTGCTGCGGGTGCGCGAGGTGCTTGTGAGCCTCCAGCAGACCGCCCAGTACGCCGTCCGGAACGCCGAGATCGCGACGAACCTCGCCCTCAGCGAGGAGTCCGAACACACGACCATCCAGTCCGACTCCACCGAGGAGTGAGCCGCCCGCGGCGGCCGCTTCGGGAGCCGTCTCGGCTCCGCCGCGCCCCGCGGGTTCCGGCTCGGTCGGGCCGGCCGTTGCTCGGACCTCGAATGAATTAAGTGGTGAGTGACGGAACGGAAGGGTATGAGCGAGGTTACCGCGGGCTCGGACATGGGCATCGGGCTGGGACTGGCGTTCGGCGTGCTCGCGGTGGCGGGCGCGGTCGGCATGCTGGTCGCCTACAGCAATCAGGTCGTGGCGGGCTGGAGCTTCGCGCTAGCGATCGTCGCTGGGATCTGCTCGATCGCCGGCGTCCACCTCTACGGTGGCGCGGACGCGTAAGGAATTCTTAAGGGTGCTCGCGACCTAGCCCGGCGTATGAGCGAACTCGGCGAGGAGGACAGGGAGATTCTGGATTATCTACGCGATAGCGTCTCGCGCGGGCAGAGTTACTTCAGAGCGAAGAACATCGCGGAGCAGATCGGTCTCTCTTCGAAGCAGGTCGGCGCGCGCCTGCCCAAGCTCGACGAGGAGTCCGACGACGTCGACATCGAGAAGTGGGGCCGCGCGCGCTCGACGACCTGGCGCGTCACGCTCAGTTAACGGGCTCTTTTAGGGGACGGGGACCGAAGCACCGTCATGACTGTTCGGGTGGAGCGGTCGTTCGAGCTACCGGTCGACCGCGAGCGCGTCTGGGAGTTCATCGCCGACCCGGGACGGAGAGCCGGCGCCATCAGCGTCGTCTCGGACTACACCGTCCACGACGACGGCAGCGCGACCTGGCGACTCGACCTCCCGATCCCGGTCGTGAACCGGACCATCGCTGTCGAGACCGAGGACGAGGAGCGCCGATCGCCGGAGTACGTCCGGTTCGTCGGCCGCTCGAAGGTGATGAAGGTGGTCGGCGAGCACGAACTGACCGAGACCGACGAGGGGACGCGGCTCACCAACCGCTTCGTCGTCGACGGGTCGCTCCCGGGCGTCGAACGCTTCTTCAAGCGGAATCTCGACGAGGAGATGCAGAACCTGGAGCAGGCGCTGGCCGACGACCTCGGGGTCGAAGTGTGAGGCTCGCGCTCGCCCAGCTGCGGATCGAGGGCGGCGACGCGGCGAGCAACGTCGAGCGCGCGCGGACGGCCGTCGCCGAGGCCGCCGCCGACGGCGCGGATCTCGTCGCGCTCCCGGAGATCTTCAACGTCGGCTACTTCGCGTTCGACAGCTACGCCCGCGACGCCGAGAGCGTCGCCGGCCCGACCGTCTCCGCGCTCGCCGAGAGCGCGCGCGAGCACGGCGTGGGCATCCTCGCGGGGAGCATCGTCGAAGACCTGGCGGCCTCCCGGGCCGACGGCGTCGAGACGCCCGCCGCGGAGGGGCTAGCCAACGCCGCGGTCTTCCTCGACCGGACGGGCGAGCGCCGGGCGGTGTACCGCAAACACCACCTGTTCGGCTACGGCTCCGCCGAACAGGAGCTCCTGACGCCCGGCGAGTCCGTCCCGACCGTCGAGTTCGACGACCACACCGTCGGCGTGACGACTTGCTACGACCTGCGGTTCCCGTCGCTGTATCGGGACCTCGTGGACGCGGGGGCGACGATGGTGCTCGTCCCGAGCGCGTGGCCCTACCCCCGCGTCGAGCACTGGCGGCTGTTCCCGCGGGCCCGCGCCGTCGAGAACCTGCTGTACGTCGGCGCCGTCAACGGCGTCGGGAGCTTCGACGACGCCGACCTGCTGGGGCGGTCGACGATATACGACCCGTGGGGGACGACGCTCTCGAGCGCCGGCGACGAGGCCGCCGTCGTGACCGCCGACGTGGACGCCGACCGCGTCGCCGAGATCCGGTCGGAGTTCCCCGCGCTGGAAGACCGTCGATAGCTCAAGCGCGCGTTTGAAGCGACGGTATCCCTTTCGTGGCGGCGACGGATCCGACGCGTATGGTTCGAAAGGCAGTGATTCTCGTGGCCGTGCTGGTGGCCCTCGCGGGCTGTGCGAGCATGGGGTCGGGCGACTCGGCGAACCGCGACGGCGCGGAACCGCAAGCGGCCGATGCGGGCGACGGGGGAGACGGCGGCGACGGGAGCGGCGGTGCCGCCGGCGGTGACGGCGGGTCCGGCGGTAGCGACGCGGCGGACGCCGAGTTCGGCGCGAGCGACGATAGCGGTGGCGGCCAGGGAAGCGCCGCCGCACAGGTCGACCGCGCGCTGATCAAGACGGGCGAGGTGGCCCTCGAAGTGGAGAACTACTCCGTCGCCGAGCGGGCGGTCAGGGACCGGGCGGCGGACCTCGGGGGCTACGTCTCGGGGTCGAACGTCGAACTCCACCACCGCGAGAACGAGACCTGGCGGACCGGCCACGTCGAGGTGCGGGTCCCCTCGGCGAACTTCACGGCGCTGTACGAGGGCGCCCAGGGCGAGGGGACGGTGCTGTCGGCCGACTCGAACACGAAGGACGTGACCGACCAACTGGTCGACCTGACGGCTCGACTGGAGAACCTCCGCTCCCAGCGCGACCGCCTGCGCTCGCTGTACGACTCGGCCAACACGACCGAGGACCTCCTCGACGTGGGCGAGCAGCTCTCCGACGTACAGGGGGAGATCGAACGGCTCGAAGCCCAGAAGCGGTCGCTACGCGACAGGGTGTCCTTCTCGACGGTCCGCGTCGAGTTGAGCGAGCCCGAGCCCGACGCGGTCGCGCCCGAGGAGCCGACGCCGTTCCACGAGCAGTCGCCCGTCGCGGTTTTCACCTCGTCGGTTAGCGGCTTCGTCACGTTCGCTCGCACGGTCTTCGTCGCGGGCGTCGCCGCGGTGCCGTGGGTCGTCGGGCTCGGCGTGCCCGCCCTCCTCGTTGTCGGCGCCGGACGGCGTGTGGGTGTCAGGCGGCGACTACCGTTCGTCGGCGGCCGGTCGGGCTCGTTGCGCCCGTCCACCGACCGCGACGACGCGGGCGAGGGCCTCCGAACCGAGTTCGAGTCGGACGACGAGGACGGTTCGGACGAGTCGACCTCGGAGTCGGACGCCGGGGGCGGCGGGTCGACCGACGAGTCCGGGGAGGAGTGAGCGACCGCGGAACTGCCCGGCGGCGTTTCGTCATGCGAGACGGTCCCACGTGAACGTCACTCGGGGGTGGTTCCAGACACGAGATTTATATCGTAGGACGCGTAACCAACTGGTGCCGGCAAGACGCTTTTCACGTCGCACCCGGCAATCCAACCGCGCTCGGCCAGGCCCACGTCGACCACTCGCCGCGGCACCTGTCCGGACAGGCCGCCGCGGCCCGCCTCCTCGTCCACGGCCCGCCTCTCACCTTTCGTCTCCGCGCTCGACGGACCCGAGAGCGGCGACTCTCCGTCATTGAACGGGTCACGCTGCTCGACGCATCGGAAACGGGACGGGCGACAGTGGGACGGAAGCCGTCGCTCAGACGTCGAGCGCGTACAGGTCACCCGTCTCCGTGAGACAGTACGCGACGCCACCCGCGACGGCCGGCACACCCGGTCGTCCGGCGTACACCGCGTCACCCTCCGATTCCTCGGAGAACGCGACCGTCGCCACCAGCGAACCGTCCGACCGGTCCAGCACGGCCAGCGAACTCCCGATACTCAGGTAGACGCAATCGTCGGAGACGGTGCAGTGGCGGAGGGTCGCCACTCCGTCGTCGGATACGCCGACCTCCACGAGATCCGCCCCCGTTCGCTCCCACGAGACGGTTCTCTCCCGGGCGTCGAGCGCGATGATCTTCCGTTCGGTCACGGCGTACAGCGTGCCGTCCGCGACGGCGAGCGAGCGCGGACGCTCCCGAAACCGCTCGAACGTCCACCGATGGACGCCGTCGGTGGCGTCCCATCTCGCCACCGACCGGTCGTCGTGGGGCGCGTAGACGGCGCCGTCGGCGAGCACCGGAGGGCAGTACGCCTCGCCCGCGGCCGTCTCCCACGTCACGTCGCCGCTGGTCGCGTCGAGCCGCGCGATGCGGCTCCCGACGAGAGCGAAGACGCCGCCGTCACCCACCGCCGCCGAGGCGGTTCGCGAGCCCGGTTCGGCCACGTCGGTCTGCCACTCGACGGAGCCGGTGTCGGCGTCGAGCGCGGTCACCGCTCTGGTCTCGGTGGCGCCGCCGATATACACCGATCCGTCGTGGACCGTCGGGGCGGTCTCCGGCAGGCCGACCGTCGGTTTGAGCAACTGTCGGCTCGGTGCGCGCCACAGGCGCTCGCCGGTCTCCGCGTCGAACGCGGTGACGCCGCGCCAGGCGCGGCCGATCACGAACCGCGAGGCGACGAAGACGGTCCCGTCCGCGACCGTCGGCGACGTGAGCTCGCGCGGTCCGGGGTCGGCACACCAGGCCAGCGTGCCGTCGGACCGGTTCAGCGCGTAGAGCCGGCGGTCGGAGACGTAACAGTACTCCCCGGAGACGACCGGTGCAGCGAGGTTCCCGACGCCGAGACTATCCGGTCCCGGCCCGATGTCCGTCCGCCAGTGCTCGTCACCTATCGCCGCTTCCGTCGCTGTCCCGGACGATCCGGAGACCTGTCCGGACATGCGATGGTCCGCGCGCGGATGCGGGAAGCTCCCCTCGACAGGCGCGTCGGCGGATCGTTCGTTGTCGTCGATGGCACAGTCCTCGGGGTCGGGGTTCCACTGCGTGGCGTGCCGCATGGCGGCGTAGCCGCCGGCGCCGACTGCGCCGAACCCGATAGATGCGAGAACCGACCGTCTGGACGGGGAGGGCACTGTCCGACGTTCAGGGAGTGGTAAGATAAACGTCACGACACCCCATCGAACTCGGGCCGCCCGTCCTCCGATCGCGCGAGTTCAGTCCTCGTCGGTCGTGATGTCGGCCGAGAGCCCCTGGGCCATCTCGATGTCCTTCGAGTTGTTGAGCGTCCAGGCGGTGCGCTCGGTGACGGCCTCGATGACTTCGCGGGCGCTCGGGGCGCCCTTGCCGGACTTCTTGACGCCACCGAACGGGAGCTGGACTTCGGCGCCGATCGAGGGGAGGTTGCCGTAGGCGAGGCCGACCTCGGCGTGGTCGCGGTAGTAGTTGATCTGGCGGTAGTCCTCCGAGACGACGGCGCCGGCGAGGCCGTAGTCGGTGTCGTTGTGGATCTCGACGGCGCGCTCGATGTCCCCGTCGTACTCGATGAGCGCGACGTGGGGGCCGAACACCTCCTCGTGGATACAGCGCAGGTCGGGGTCGTAATCGATCTCGTAGACGAACGGCCCGACCCAGTGGCCGTCCTCGTGGCCGTCGGGGATTTCGCTTTCGGCCAGTTCCTCGCGGTCGACGAGGACGGTGGCGCCCTCCTCTCGAGCGAGGTCGTTGTACTCGCCGAACTTCTCGACCTGACTCTCGTCGACGACGGGGCCCATGAACGTGTCCTCGTCGAGCGGGTCGCCGACGGCCACGTCTTCGGCCAAGTCGACGAACCGTTCTTTGAACTCGTCGTACACGTCGGTGTGGACGATCAGGCGTTCGCTGGAGACGCACCGTTGCCCCGTGGTCTTGAACGAGGACATCACCGCCGAGTGGACGGCGATGTCGAGGTCGGCCTCCTCGGTGACGACGACGGCGTTCTTGCCGCCCATCTCCAGGGCGGCGTCGCGGCCGGGGACGCCGCCGAGTGTCTCGTCGATCTTGTGGCCCACCTCGGCCGAGCCCGTAAAGAGGACCGTCGAGACGCGTTCGTCCTCGACGATAGCGCTGCCGGCGTCGCCGAAGCCCTGGACGACGTTGAACACGCCCGGCGGGACGCCCGCGTCGATCATCATCTCCGAGATCACCTGACCGCACCGCGGCGTCTGCTCGGCGGGCTTCCAGACGACGGTGTTGCCCTCGACCAGCGCGACGGCCATGTGCCAGAAGGGGATGGCGACCGGGAAGTTCCACGGGGTGATGCAGCCGACGACGCCGCGGGGCTTGCGGCGCATGTAGGCGTCTTTCGCGGCGATCTCGGAGGGGACCACGTCGCCGTGGGGGTGGCGGGCGTTGCCGGCGGCCCACTCGACCATGTGGGCGGCCTCGACCACGTCCGCGCGGCCCTCGCTGATCTCCTTGCCGCACTCGCGGGTGACGATCTCGCCGAGTTCGTCCGTGCGGTCACGCAGCTCGTGGTACACCTCCCAGAGCACTTCGGCGCGGTCGATGTAGGACAGCCGGCGCCACTCCTCGAAGGCCTCCTCGGCGGCGGTGACCGCCCGCTCCACGTCCGCCGGGGTCGCGCGGTAGAACTCCCCGAGCGTCTCTCCCGTCGCCGGATTCGCGCTCTCGAAGGTCTCCTCGCTCGATCCGGTCGTCCACTCGCCGTCGACGTAGTGCTCGAAGGGCTCCGTTTGGTCCCGACTCATGGCTCGTCGTTCGACTGCGACGGTGAAAAAGCCCCTGCGGCCGTCGCCGCTCCTTCGCTCGACCCCGTCGATCTCCGTTCGTTCGGCGGCCCTGCCGGTCGTCCGCCGAACTCCCCCGACCGCCGCTCCATCGCGTTATCAGCCCCGATACTCCGCGAAATATTGATTATAGTTCGTTATAGATATCGAAACGGGCGAGTGATAGACGATGGCTACCGTATCAGGGCCGCCGAGCCGGGTCGGGACGAGTGGAGAGAGCGACGCCGAGGGAGCGGACGGCCGGGGATCGGACGACGGGGCCGACCCGACGGTCGCGGTGTTCGACGGGTCGACGCGGGCGGCGCTGTACCGGCGGTGGCTCCCCGAGACCCTGGATGTCGTCACCGCGCGGTCGGTCGGTGAGGCCAGGGAGACGGTCGACCGGACGACGGCGGTCGCGCTCGTGCGCCACGAGCTATCGGAGCCGAAACGCTCGGCGATCGCCGACCTGCTGGAGGGCCGAGCGAGCCGCGTTCGGACCGTGATCACGACCAGCGGCCACGAGCCGGTCAGCGACTCCGTCGTCGACGCGGACGCCTGCCTGTGCGAACCGATCGACAGGGAGTCACTCCGAGAGGTCGTCGGCTGCCAGCTCGCGATGGCGTCGTACGGGCGGCTGCTCGCGGAGTACTACGAGTGTACGGCCTGGCTGTCGTCCAGGGAGGTCGAACTCCGTGCCGAGGAACGGGACGACGACGAGCGCTATCGCCGCCTGGAGTCGCGGCGGGCGGACCTGGCCGCGGGGATCAAGACGCTCCAGAAGCGTCTCTCGGCCGAGGAGGTGCGGTCGGTGCTGTTCGACATCGCGCCCCCGGAGTACGAGCGCGAGGCCGCGGAACGCGAACCGACGAGCGGCAAGTACCGACCGGACGGCTGTCGGTCTTGCGGGCGCGACTGGAACGTCAACCCCGACGGCTCGCCCGCCGGCTACCGGCGGCTGGGCGCGTTCGTCTGGGAGTGTACCGACTGCGGGACGCTCCACGACCGCTCGGACCCCGCGAACCAGCGGATCGCTCGTCGCCGGTGAACGTTCGCGCGCCTCCGAACTCTCTACCGTTGCCACACAGGTCTCGGATGGTCTCGGTGAGTTCGTCGATCGCGATCGCCCGGCGATCCATCGTGCCGATGATCTCTCCGGTAGCCACTCCGTGGGGAAACGTCGGTCGGACTAACCGGTAGCCGGAGCTATCCGGAACGCAAGTACCGACAGACCCGGATCATCCGTCAGTTTCCGAGGCGATCACGGCCACGGTACTGCCGAGCCACAGACACAGACCGAACAATGCGGCCCAGCCGGTGAGGTACCAGGGCACGGTCTGGAAGGTGTGTTCGGCGACGAAAGCGTTCGTGATGAACTCGTTCAGTTCCGGGTCGGGTTCGAGTTGCCGAGTCGTGATGACCGCTCCACTGCTCGAGCTCCCGACCCCGTAGATCCAGTTTACACCGGCGATAAACAGCCGAAACGGGCTCAGCCGGTGCAACAGAAAGTACAGCGGAGCCGCCGGGGGTTGAAACGTGTTCAACGGTGTTTCGGTGACGATATCGTACCCCAGATCCACGATCGCCTGGAAGAACAGTGTCGCGCCCAGAACGAGCAGCGCCCCGACTCGCCCCTGGATCGACCGAGAGGTGAGCGTCCCTGTGGCCACACCGACCCCGACACAGGTTGTCGCGTAGACCGGCGTCACCAGCAGGAACGCGACTGTGCGGAGTAGCGACGGAGCACCGCGTTCGGGTATCTGCGTCCCAACTGCCAGAGCGATGAGCCACCCCGAGACTACGATTACCGCGAGTGCTACGTCGGCGTACGTCTCCCGGGCAGTCTGCGACGTGGCGTCGTCCTGGGTCGTCCGCCACCAACCGACCAAGAACCCGCCGACGAGGATCACCAGCGCGAGATCCCGCACCGCGTACAGCACGGCGATATCTGGACCGACGAGTCCGACCACTCGGCCCGGCACGGACGGTCCCCGGGTCTGCGAGACCACGAGGACGTACAGCGTCGAAACGACGGCGAAAGCCGCTACCGGCAGACGCGTGAATTCCGTTCTGATACGGTTCTGGAGGGACATCCACATCAAGTGTGAAATAGGTGATAAAATACGGTTTCGATCCGATTTCGGTGGATCTTCGCCACCGTCGTCTTTCTCTGTGGGGGTGTTTCCTCCGAAAGATACGTAACACCTGATAGCACGACTCCGGGACCGCTGCACGGGTATCGAGGAAAGACTTCCCGCTGACGAAGTCCAGGCAGCCACCCGCGACGTTCGGTCGCACGGTGCCGGCAACGCGGGCGACTCAGTCCCTGCTACGGCGCGGGATCGATCCGTTCCAGCGCGTGCTCGAAGTCGTCGGCACCGATCACCACGTCGTCGGCTTTCTCGTTGGCCTCCTCGGGGTCGACGCCGGCGGCGACCTCGCTGATGGCCCGCATCGACGCCGCGCGGACCAGCGACTCGATCTGCGCGCCCGACAGCCCCTCCGTCTCGCCGGCGAGTTCGTCCAGGTCCACGTCGTCGCCGAGCGGCTTGCCCTCGACGTGTACGTCCAGGATCGCCCGCCGGCCCGCCTCGTTCGGGTTCGGGACCTCGACGTGCTGTTCGAGCCGGCCGGGTCGCAGCAGCGCGTCGTCGAGCATGTCCCGGCGGTTCGTCGCGGCGAGGACGACGACGTTCGGATTCTCGGCGGCGCTGTCCATCTCCGTGAGCAGCTGCGAGACGACGCGCTCGGTCACCTCGTTGCCGTCCATGCGGCCGCCGGCGATGCCGTCGATCTCGTCGAAGAAGACGATCGCCGGCGCGGTCTGGCGGGCGCGGTCGAACACTTCTCTGACTGCTTTCTCGCTCTCGCCGACGTACCGGTCCATCAGTTCCGGCCCCGCGACGCGGATGAAGTTGACGCCGCTCTCGCCCGCGACAGCCCGCGCGAGCAGCGTCTTCCCCGTCCCCGGCGGGCCGTGCAGCAGGACGCCCGAGGGCGGGTCGGTGTTGGTCGCGGTGAACAGGGGGCCGTACTCCAGCGGCCACTCGACGGCCTGTTCGAGCGTCGATTTCGCCTCCGCCAGCCCGCCCACGTCGTCGAAGGTGACCGTCGGCGACTCGGCGACGTACTCCCGCATCGCCGAGGGCTCGACCGTCCGCAGCGCCGCCTCCATGTCCTCCCGGGTCACCTCCGGCTCGTCCCGGGTTCGCCGGAGCGCGTGCATCGCGGCCTCGGTCGTGAGGGTGTGCAGGTCCGCGCCGACGAACCCGTGGGTCCGGCCGGCCACCCTGTCGAGGTCCACGTCCTCGGCCAGGGGCATCCCGCGGGTGTGTACGTCGAGGATCTCCCGGCGGCCGGTCTCGTCCGGAACCCCGATCTCGATCTCGCGGTCGAACCGTCCCCCGCGGCGCAGCGCGGGGTCGATGCTGTCGACGCGGTTGGTCGCGCCGATGACGATGACCTGTCCGCGGTCCTCCAGCCCGTCGAGCAGGGTGAGCAGCTGCGCGACGACGCGGTTCTCCATGTCCGAGTCCTCGTCGCGCTCGCCCGCGATGGCGTCGATCTCGTCGACGAAGATGATCGCCGGGGCGTTGGCCTCGGCGTGGTCGAACGCCTCGCGCAGCCGCTCCTCGCTCTCGCCCTTGTACTTCGAGACGACCTCCGGCCCGGAGATCACGTCGAAGTAGGCGTCAACCTCGTTGGCGACCGCGCGCGCGATGAGCGTCTTCCCCGTCCCCGGCGGGCCGTGCAACAGCACGCCCCGTGGCGGCGAGATACCCAGCCGGGTGAACAGATCGGGGTTCGACAGCGGCAGCTCGATCATCTCCCGGACCTGGTCGAGTTCGTCGTCCAGCCCACCGATGTCCTCGTAGGAGACGCCCGTGCGCGATGCGGACTCGTCGGGGGTCGACTCCGCCGCCGCGCCGCCCGCGGTCGAGCCCGCCGATCCGCTCGAACTGCTCGACGTGCCGCTCGCTCCCGCACCGCCGCCGCTCGCCGAGCCGGTCCCACCGGTCGCGCCCCCGGTCGGCGTCCCGTCGATCGGCGGGAGGACGGTGATGTCCGTCTCGTCGGTGACCCGGACCGCGCCGTCGGGGTCGGTCCCGGAGACGGCGAAGGCGCCGACGCCGTCGATGTGGACCTGTTCGCCCTCGCGGAGCGGGCGGTCCAGCAAGGCGCGTCGGACCGCCGACTCCTGCTGTGCGTCGTCGAGTCCGACCGTCTGGGCCAGCCGGACGGTCAGGCTGTCGGCCTCCCGGACGGAGGTCTGCTCGACGGTGACGGTGTCGCCGATGTTCACGCCGGCGTTGGCCCGCGTGTCGGCGTCGATGCGGATGTAGGCGCCGTCGCCGCTCTCGGGCCACGCTTTCGCGACGGTCGCCCGCTCGCCCTGGATGACGAGCGGGTCGCCGCTCAGCACACCCAGTTTCGAGCGGACGCGTTCGGGGACCCGCGCGATGCCGCGGCCGGCGTCGCGCTTGTTCGCTCCTTCGACGGAGACCTCGATGGCGTCGCCGCTTCCCATACCCCCGCTATCGGGCCGACGCTCTTTATGTTTCCCACCGGCGCTTTCGCGGAGGGGCGGGCAAACTGCGTCCATCCCTCCGCCAAAGAGATTGGGCAAAACTCCGGGAGAGCAAGGTCTCCCGAGCGGGGAACCGCGCGCCACAGGCGCCGGATGCTCGGTGCAGGACAGCTATCGACCGCGGGGACGCGGCCGGAGTGACTACCTCTGCCGACCACTCAGGCGACCCAGCCGCTGATTTCGAGTAAGTACCGCTCTCCTTCGTAGGAGACGTACCAGTGATCACTGTGAGGATCCGGGAGGTCCGAGACGCTCTCCATCCGCTGTTTCAACCTTTCGTAGCCGGGAGAGGATTCGTTACAGTCCTCGTACCGTCCGTACTCTTGGTCTCTCCCGGCTTCGATCGCCGCTTCGAGGACCGACTTCGCTTCGCTCGATAGGTCCTCGAGAGACCCGAGATACCGGTCGGCGACGTATTTGCGGAACCCGCTCTCCGACTCGGCGACCCGAGTCGCGGTGTAGTCGAACGTGCGTCGAGTGAGCGTCGTCTCGTCGGCGGAGACGGTTACTCTGTAGACACGGTCGTTCCACTCGACCCACGTCGTTCCCGAACCGACGAGTTCAGAATCTGCTGTACCCCGTGGGTAGGGCACCTGGCTGTCGGTCGCCCCCAGACTCCCCGTGGGATGCCCCTCGCGTGTGTACTCCGGGCCGCGTATCAGGTATTCCAGCGCGTGCTGGTCGACCTCCGGAAGGTCGGCATAGTCGACGACGGTTTCGTCCGCGGGCGCCTCTTGACCGCTCTCCCAGGAGAGATCGGCGCGCCGCGCCTGCACTTCCTCGGCACCCGTCCGTTCGTAGTCGATTCGGTAGTACGCTCCCTCGCGTTCCGCGTACTGTTCCGTTCGTATCGGACGCCGTCCGTACGTCCGGAGGACGACCCCGTCTTCCGCCATGATTCGGTCGACAAGCCGTTGCTGCGCGGGTCGAAACCCCGTGACGAGCTGTTCAGTCGGCGCGAACCGCGACACGTACACCGTGTATCCGCGCGTGCAGTCGGGGGTCGTCTCCGTCTCCGGGTCGTCGGTTGGTGATGGAGAGCGCCGCTGAGTGCCGGGTCCGTCGGTCGACGACGAGACGTGCCGGGTCGCGCCGGATGTCGCTGTCGACGACTGATCCGTCGCCGACGGGTCACCGATGCATCCGCCAGCAAGAAGCGGAACGGCAGTTGCGAGGAGGGAACGTCTCGATCGCACATCGAGCGATTGCTGAGATGGGATAATGGGCTTTGTGGGCGAGGTAGCGCGTCAGAGTGGCGGACGAGTCAGCTCACGACGGAGACCGGAGAAACGCCTTTACCCCGTGGCGACGCACACACCACCATGGTCGTGACTACCGAGCGCGACGAAATGACCTGGTACAAGTGCGAGGCGTGCGGGCTGATGTTCGACGACCAGTCCGACGCGCGCCAGCACGAGGACAACTGCGACGCCGAAGAGCCGTCGTACATCCAGTAGACCGGTCGATCCACGGACCACCGGGGCCGCGGTTCGCCGGGGATCGGGCCGCCGAGGGGGAGCCCTACGCGTTCTCGACGATCTCGAAGCTCTGTTCGCCCATCTCGTCCTCGACGAAGACGAACACGCGCCCGTCGACGACCGACAGGTCCGCCTCGACCTCGACTCGATGACTCTCCGAACGGGCCTTGACGCCCTGAAAGAGCGGCTCCTCGTCGCCGTCGTCGACCATGACGCGGCCGACGCCGGTCGACTCGAGGATGTCGTCGTGGGTGTTCAGGTCGTTGACGTACAGCATGATCCCCTGGGTCTCGGAGGCGTCGGTGACCAGGACGTGGACGTCCTTGCCGGGGGCGGCGCGGACGCTGTCCTCGACGGCCGTCGGGACGCCGCGGTAGAACACCTCCCGGTCGTCGACGTACTCGACGGCGATCCCGTCCTCGGTGAGTTCGACCCCCAGCGTGTCCGGCGGCACGTCGTTGCGCGCGCTCATACCTCCGAGTTCCGGCCAGCGCCCCAAAAGCGTCGCGTTCGCGAACCGGTGGGGACGTGGGAGACCGCCGCTCCGCTTGCCGGATTCCCACAGAGGTAAATACCGCCCGGGAAGACAGGGAGACGATGGAAGGACAGGCAGTCGCCCCCGCGGCGGGGACGGTGCTGAACGCCCTCGCGAACGGCAAGGGGTCGGCCTTTGCCATCGACGAGTACACGACCGCGACGGTCGAACTCGACGCCGGTGCCGACGGCGTGACCGGGCGGGTCGCCGAGGACCCCGACGCCGATACCGAGTTGATCGAGCGCTGCGTCGCCGCGGTCACCGACCGCTTCGGGGCGGGCGAGGGCGGGCGCGTCCGCACCGAAAGCGACGTGCCGATGGCCTCGGGCCTGAAGAGCTCCAGCGCCGCCGCCAACGCGACCGTGCTGGCGACGCTCGACGCGCTGGACGCCGCCGCCGAGATCACCCGCGAAGACGCCTGCCGCATCGGCGTCCAGGCCGCCAGGGACGCGGGCGTCACGGTGACGGGCGCGTTCGACGACGCGAGCGCGAGCATGCTCGGCGGCGTCACGGTCACCGACAACGCCGAGGACGAACTGCTCGCCCGGGCGGAACGGGACTGGTCGGTCCTCGTGTGGACGCCGCCCGAGCGGTCGTTCTCGGCGGACGCCGACGTGGACAGCTGCCGACGGGTCGCGCCGATGGCCGACCTCGTGGCGGATCTCGCGCTGGACGGCGAGTTCGGCCGCGCGATGACGGTCAACGGGCTGGCGTTCTGCGCCGCACTCGACTTCCCGACCGATCCGATCGTCGAAGCGATGCCGGTCGTTCACGGCGTCTCGCTGTCGGGGACGGGGCCGAGCTTCACCGCCGTCGGCGAGCGCGAGGACCTGGAGGCACTGCGCGACCGCTGGAGCGACCGCGAGGGTCGCACGTGGCTGACCACGACACAGACGGAAGGGACACGGATCTCATGAGCCAAGACGAAACCACCTACGCGGAGGAGATGGACCTGGACGAACTGCGCGACGAGATACAGTCGATCGACCGGGAGATCGTCGAGCTGATCGCCCAGCGGACCTACGTCGCCGACACGATCGCCCAGGTCAAGGACGAACAGGGGCTCCCGACGACCGACGAGGAGCAGGAACAGGCCGTCATGGACCGGGCCGGCGAGAACGCCGAGCAGTTCGACGTGGACTCCAACCTGGTCAAGGCCATCTTCCGCCTGCTCATCGAGCTGAACAAAGTGGAACAAAGAGAGAGCCGATAGGCGATAAAGGCTGGCTGAGGGCTTTTAGACACTTTTTGTCCGGCCACAACGCTGAGTTTAGACCTACCGTCCGAGTTTTGGGATCGATGAGCGACTGGAAGACTCGACCACGTCTATCGCACACGCTGTCACGACAACTGCTGCGGGTTCCACGCTACTTTCAACCGCTCTATCCTTAGCCCAGAGTTATTCCTCGTCAGATGGTTCGAGTGGGACTCGTTCGACCTCGATATCTTCGTAGTCTTTCTCGGAAGAAAGTACGCCCATTTCCCGCGTCTCAGCAGTCGCCGCGTGGAACGCGTCGAACGGTGTCATTCCCTCGTCGTAGTAGTTGACGGCTTTCAGCACGACCTGTTTCTCTTCCTCGTTCCGCACGGGGACGAGTTCGAGCAGGTTTGCCACCAGCGGAACGTAGTCGAACTCGTACCGTTCTCGAGCGAGGAGGAGTTCGAGATAGGAGAACGGTGACGTTTCGACATCGTGCTCGGCGAGGGCGTCCTCAGCGGAGCCCTGCAACCAATCGGTGTCTTTTGCGAGTGCGAGCAGGAAATCCGTTTCGACGTACACCGTCATCTGTCGCCGCCAGCTCCCTCGGCTTCGTCTTTCGCCTCCGCCTCGATATCCTCTCGAATTTCTTCGACGGATGCATCGTGAAGTTCGCCTGCCGCCTCGCGGACAGCGGCGAGTGGGTCGTCGGCGACCGGAATCAGCTCGATTCTGTCCTCGTACATAACGATATGATACTTTTGACCGTACTTCTCGCGCACCTCCTTCGGGATGTACAGCCGTCCCTGCCCATCCGTCTCTGTTGACATAGCTGGTGCTACGCTACCACAGTCAAAGAATCTTACCACTAAAACCTGACTGGTGGTGTTCGACGGGGCGTTTCCGTAGTTTGTATGGTGGATTTCATCCATTTGAACAAGGTAGAGCAGCGCGAGAGCCGCTGAACCCGTCTCGAACGACGGCTCGGCCGACCCGACCATTCTTGACGCGCGGCGACGTATCAGCACGTATGAACACGACCCACCGCTTCGGTATCGCGGCGGCACTCGTCGCGGTGTCGGCGCTCGTGAGCGTCCTCGCCGCGCCGTCGCTTCCGGACACGGTCGTCACCCACTGGAATGCGGCGGGCGAGCCGGACGGCACGATGTCGAAGACGGCGGCGCTGGCGCTGATCCCCGCGCTGTCGGCCGTCCTCGTCGCGCTGTTGGCGCTCGTCCCGCGGGTCGACCCGCTCGGCGAGAACGTCGCCGACTTCCGCGCGTACTACGACTGGTTCGTCGTGCTGTTCGCGGGGTTCATGACGCTCGTCCACGGCGGCGTCGTCGCGTTCAACCTCGGCTACGAGTTCGACTTCACGCTGCTGGTCCTCGCGGCGGTGGCGGGCCTGCTCTACTACGTCGGGGTCCTGCTGACTCACGCCGAGCGGAACTGGTTCGTCGGCATCCGCACGCCGTGGACGCTCAGCGACGAGACCGTGTGGGACCGAACGCACGAACTGGGCGGCCGGCTGTTCAAACTGACCGCAGTCGTCTCGCTCGTTGGCCTGCTCGCCGGCGACTACACCGTCTACTTCCTCCTGGTCCCGGCGCTGGCGACCGCCGCCATCACCGTGGCGTACTCGTACTATCTCTACGAGCGACTCGACGACGCCGGGGAGACGGCCGGTCCGGGCGCCTGACCGAGCGGTGGGCACCGGACTCGGCAACTCCCCGCAGCGGTGCCCGGGAGCCGAAGTTCCTTATGTCCGCCGCGGGAACTCGCCAGGTATGGCGGAGTACGAACTCGACGAGGTCGACCGGGAGATCCTCGCCGCGCTGCAGGAGGACGCGCGCGACCTCTCTTCCGGCGAGATCGCCGAGCGAACCGACGCCTCGTCGAGCACGGTCCGAAAGCGCATCCAGCGGCTCGAATCCGAGGGGATCGTCAAGGGGTACAGCGCCGACGTGGACTACCAGAAGTCCGGCTACCCGCTCCGAATGCTGCTGTTCTGTACCGCTCCGATCCCCGAGCGCGGCGAGCTCATCGACGACATCCTCGAGATCCCGAGCGTCGTGTCCGTCCAGGAGCTGGTCACCGGCGAGCAGAACCTCCTCGTGACGGCCGTCGGCGAGTCCGACGACGACATCACGCCGGTGGCCCAGGAACTGCTCGACATGGGCCTGACCGTCGCCGACGAAGTGCTCGTCCGCAGCCACGAGACGACGCCGTTCGACGACTTCTCCTCGCAGTCAGCTACCCACGACTGAAGCCGTGAGCATCCGCCTCGAAACTCCGTGAGCGCGACCCCCGGTAGCGGATACCGGACCGTTCTCGACGGCGGGGACTCGCCCCGCCGCACTCGCCCGTCTCCGAATCACCCGGGCGTTCCCTCGCGAAAACAGACGAGACACTCCCCGACACGGACGTAACCGAGGAGTCTCGGCGATCCGTTCCGAGCGGACCGACCGTCGGCTGCCGCAATCTTTGCCGACCATAATGTTCTTTCATGCAGTGTATATCGAACATTTTGGTCGTACCAAAGATTATAATAACCAGATTGTTCTACAGTAGTGTACCGACGACCAGTTCGTGTGCGACTCGGCCCGGCTCCGACGCCGGGGCGGCGGGGCGGTCTGGTCGAGGACCCGACGATGACGGACCAACCACAACCGAGCGAGGCCGTACAGCTCTCCGAAGCAGCGACGTCGCCGGATTCGGCCGTCCCGCGAGCGGCGACCCTCGCGGTCTGGGCGCTGTTCCTGCTCGCCGCGGGGACACTCGCGCTGACGGTCTCCCGGGGCGCTGCGTGGGGGCTGGCGGGCCTGTTCGTCGTCGACGGGCTGACCGCGGTCGTGTGGGTCGTGGTCACCTTCTTCAGCGGGATCGTCCACAGCTACTCCCGCCGTTACATGGCTGGGGACCGCTATCTCGACGGGTTCTACGCCCGGATCTTCGCGTTCACGCTCGTCGTCATGACGATGACCGCCGCCGACCACGTCGCGCTGTTCGCCGGGTCGTGGCTGACGATGGGGCTCCTCATGGCGTCGCTCGTCGGTCACGAGCGCGACTGGCCCCAGGCCCGGGCCGCCGCCCGGACCGCACGCCGGTACTTCCTGGCCAGCAGCGGACTGCTCGCCGTCGGGCTGGGCGTCCTGGTCTGGGCGACCGGCACCGCGTCCGTCTCCGGGGTCCTCGCGCAGGCCGACGGCGTCTCGCGGTCGGTGACGCTCGTCGCCCTCGGGAGCGTCGTCCTCGCGGCGATGATCCAGTCCGCGCTGTTCCCGTTTCACACCTGGCTCCTCTCGTCGATGACCGCCCCGACGCCGGCGTCGGCGCTGATGCACGCGGGGTTCGTCAACGCGGGCGGTATCCTGCTGACCCGCTTCGCGCCGCTGTTCGCCGGCGAGACCGCGGTCATGTCCGCCGTCGTCGTCCTCGGCGCGCTCAGCGCCCTGTTCGGGCAGGCACTCCTGCTCGTCCAGACGGACATCAAGCGCAAACTCGGCGCCTCGACGATGGCCCAGATGGGCTTCATGATACTCCAGTGCGGCCTGGGTTTCTTCGCGGCCGCCATCGCCCACCTCGTCCTGCACGGCTTCTACAAGGCGTACCTGTTCCTGTCCTCGGGCGAGGCGGTCGAGCAGACCGCCCCGAAGGCGGCGAGAGACGACGGACTCTCGCTCCCGCGCGTGGCGGTCGGCCTGCTCACGGCGGTCGGCGGCGGCGCCCTGTTCGCCGTCCTCACCGGAAAGGGGACCGCGCCGAACAGCGGGCTCGTCCTCGCGCTGGTCGTCGTCCTGACGACCATGCACGCGACGCGGGACGTGCTCCGGCGGTCGACCCTCTCGCCGGTCGCCCGGCTGGTCAGCGTCCCCGTCGTCGTCCTGACGGCCATCGGCGCCTACGGCGTGCTGTTCAACGCCGTCTCGACGGTGATCGCGGGCGCGCCGATGGCGAAGGCCCCGACCGAGCTGACGGCCGTCCACGTCGGCGTCGCCGCTCTGTTCGTCCTGTCGTACCTGGCGACGGAACTCGGCTGGCACCGCTCCAGCGACCGCCTCTACGTCGCGCTGTTGAACCGCTCGCAGCCCCACCCCGACACCATCCTCACCAGCACGGAGGACTACGATGACGCTTGAACGCACGACCCTCGAAGACAGCATCGACCGCGCGGCCGAGACCGTCGGATCGGTCTGGCCGCTGCACTCGTTCGTCACGGCCAACCCCCTCTCGGGGTTCGAGGACCGGCCGTTCCACCGCGCGGTCGCCGAGGCCGAGCAGCTGTTCGGCGGCCGCGGCTACCCCCGACCGTCGGTGTTCCGCCAGGCCTGGGAGCGCGGCCGGATCGACCCGGACGTGCTGCGCGAGGAGTGCGAAGCCCACGGCGTCGCCGGCGAGCCCGAAGCCCTGCTCGAAGAGATGGCGACCGCCGAGTCCGAGACCGACCGCGGGACCGACCCCGGCGACGCGACGGAGACGGTCGACCGGGTGCTGTCGAAGTGGCTCGCCGCCTTCCTCGACCAGGGACAGGCCCAGTGGTCGATGCCCGGCCGCGATCGGGGCTTCTACGCCGCCTGGCGCGACCTGGCGCCCCACGACGACGAGATCCCCGGCTGCGACGACCCATCGGACGTTCCCGAGTCGCCGGTCGAAGCGCTCGAATCGGCGCTCTCGGAGTACCCGGAGGGACGGTGGGAGCGCATCTTCGAGCACCACCTCGCCGCGCTGCCGGGCTGGACGGGGTTCGTCAAGCAGCGCGCCGACGGCCACGCCGGGCCCTGGCAGTCGAAGTACCCGATCACGCTGCTCGACTACCTCGCGGTGCGGCTGACGCTCGCCGACCTGCTGGACGCGCCCGTCGAACCCGACGACAGCCGGGTGGCCGACGCGCCGGCCGACCGCGAGGTGGTCGACGGGATCGCGACGCCGGCCGACGACTCCGACGAGGTCCCGCTGGCCGAGGTCTGGCTCAGCGCCTGGGAAAAGAGCTACCGCGCCCGCCTGCTCGACGGGGTCGACCGGTCGGTCACTGAGCCGTCGGCGGCGGACGACGAGCGCCCGGCCGCACAGCTCGTCTTCTGCATCGACACCCGCTCGGAGGTCGTCCGCCGCCACATCGAGGCCGCCGGACCCTACGAGACCTACGGGTACGCGGGCTTTTTCGGCGTCCCCATGCGCTACCAGGGGTACGACTCGAAGGTGGAGATCGACGCCTGTCCGCCGGTCGTCGACCCCGAACACCGGGTCACCGAGCGCCCGCACCACGAGGACGGCGAGGCGGCCCACGACCGCTGGACCGGACTCGCGACGGCCGCCCGGAAACACCTCAAGTCGCTGAAAACGAACGCGGCCGCCGCGTTCACCTTCGTCGAGGGCGGCGGGAGCGCCTACGGCGCGGCGCTGGCCGCGCGGACCCTGCTCCCGTCGGCCGTCGCCGACCTCTCCGACGCCGTCGACGACCGCGTCCCCTCCCCCGCGGAGTTCTGCGAGCCCGCGCTCGACCACCGCCCGGCGGACGGCGACGCCCTCCCCCACGGGATGACCCTGTCCGAGAAGGTCGCCTGCGCCGAGACGGCCTTCGAGCTGATGGGCTGGGAGGAGTTCGCCCGGCTGGTCGTCTTCGCGGGCCACGCGAGCGAGACGACGAACAACCCGTTCGATTCGAGCCTCGACTGCGGCGCCTGCGCCGGCAACCCCGGTGGCCCGAACGCCCGCGTCCTCGCCGCCATCTGCAACGACGAGGCGGTCCGGTCGGAGCTGCGCGACCGCGGGGTCGAGATCCCCGAGGACACCGTCTTCCTCGCCGGCGAGCACAACACGACCACCGACGAGATCGAGCTGTTCGACGGGCACGTCCCCGACAGCCACCGCGACGACCTCGAACGCCTCCGCGCGGACCTCGCGGAGGCGCGGGCCGGCGCGGCGAGCGAACGCGCCGAGTCGATGCCCGGGAGCGACCCCGACGACGGCGTTCGCGAGACCGAGCGCCGGACCGCGGACTGGGCGGAGACCCGCCCCGAGTGGGGGCTGGCCGGCAACGCGTCGTTCGTCGTCGGCCCGCGCGAGCTGACCGAAGGGCAGGACCTCGACGGTCGGGCCTTCCTCCACTCCTACGACTGGTCGACCGACCCGGACGGGGAGGCGCTGGAGGCCGTCATGACGGGACCGCTCGTGGTCACCCAGTGGATCAACAGCCAGTACTACTTCGCGACGGTGGACAACGCCGTCTACGGGAGCGGCTCGAAGGTCACGCAGAACCCCCGCGGCAACGTCGGCGTCGTGCAGGGCAACGGCGGCGACCTGATGACCGGGCTCCCCCTCCAGTCGCTGAAGGTGGCCGACGACCGGCCGTACCACCAGCCGCTCCGGCTCACGGCGGTGATCCACGCGCCGGTCGAACGCGTCACGGAGATCCTCGCCCGCCACGAGGAAGTCGCGAGGCTGTTCGACAACGGCTGGATCTCGCTGACGGTCGTCGACCCGGAGCAGGACAACGCGGCCGTCCACTACCAGGGCGACCTGGAGTGGGAGCCGCCGCTGGCGAAACCGCTCGTCCACTGAGGTGGCTCGCGACGGCCGGCCGCGGATGCGACTCCGAGGCCGGGGTCAGTACTCCCAGATCCGGCCGATCCGGTCCTCGATCTCGGGGTGGTCGTCGCGGAGTGCGTCAACGCGCCGCTCGCCGTCGACGTTGACCACGTGGATCTCGCCGCGCTGGCCCCCGTACACGTCCTGGAAGTCGTAGACCGTGCCGACCACGTCGACGGCGCCGGGGACCCGCTCGCTCTCGACGAGCGACGCGACCTGCTGGTCGACGTTGTACTCGACGAGGCGGTTGACCGCCTCGGCCGCGT
The DNA here is from genome assembly GCF_013415905.1 of Halosimplex pelagicum. Taxonomy (GTDB): domain Archaea; phylum Halobacteriota; class Halobacteria; order Halobacteriales; family Haloarculaceae; genus Halosimplex; species Halosimplex pelagicum. The sequence goes on from NZ_CP058909.1 coordinate 3,749,728, forward strand.
CGAGCCCGTCGGGCAGTGCCGCCACGCCGGCTTCGAGGTGGGGCGCCAGCAGGCTCAGGCAGTGCTCGATCCCGTCCGGTTCGGTCCGGTCGTCGGCGAGCGCCTGATAGGTCCCGGTCACGGCGCCGCAGCCGGTGTGGCCGACGACGACGGCGGTCCCGGTTCCCGTGTGAGCGATCGGGTAGAGCACGTCGTCGGAGACCTCCTCGCCGCCCTCGCCGCGCTGGACGACGCGGTTGCCGATGTTGCCGACGGTGAAGAGGTGGCCGGGCTGTTCGTTGCCCCACATCCGGTCCTGGAGGACCCGGGAGTCCGAGCAACAGACGGTGACCGCCGCCGGGTGCTGGGCGTCCTGTACGTCGTCGAAGCGGTCAGCGAACTGTTCGGCGTGACGGGCGTTCCCCGCCAGCAGGTCGACGACCGTCCCGTTCATGCGACCACCCACTCGGGGAACACGTATAGCTCTTCGAGAACGCGTAACAATCCCGCCACGGAGCCGCAGGAGCGACACCCGACCGCCCGTCCGTCAGTTCGGGCCCGAGCCCGCGTCGACGGCCGCGGGGATCCGCTCGATCACGTCGGTCGCGACGAGGCCGGAGCCGTACTCCTCGGCGGCGAGTTCGCCGGCGCGGCCGACGATCCACGGCCCCAGCCGCGCGGCGTCGACCGGGTCGAGCCCGGTGCCGAGTAACGAGCCGACGACGCCCGCGAGCGTGTCTCCGGTGCCGGCGACGGTCATCGCCGGCGTCCCCTCCTCGACCGCGAACCGCTCGTCGCCGGCGTAGATCTCGTCCTCGGCGCCCTTCGAGACGACGACCGCGCCGCTCGTCGCGGCGAACGACGCCAGCGAGCCGTGTTCGGCCTCGATCTCCTCGACCTCCGCGCTGTCGGGCGTGACGACGCTCCCGCTCAGGTCACAGTCGAGCGCGTGTTCGATGGCCGTCGCGTCGACGACCGTCGGCACCGCGACCCGCTCGACGACCTCCCGCACCGCCTTCGGGGTGGGCGTCTCCAGCCCGGGGCCGACGACGAGCGCGTCGCTCCACTCGGCGACCGCCAGCACCTTCCCGACGGAGTCGGGCCTGAGCACGTCGCCGACGAACCGCTCGGTGAGGACGTTCGGCGAGAACCCCGCGACCACTTCGAGGGCGACCTCCGAGGTGAGAGCCTTCGCCACGTCCGTCCCCGTCCGCAGCGCCGCGAGCCCGGACAGCGCCGGCGGGCCCGCGAACTCGATGCTCCCGCCGACGATCCCGACGCGACCGCTGTCGCCTTTCTCCGAGTCGTCACCGCCGGCCAGCTCCGCGAGGAGTTCCTCCATGCCTCCGGTCGCGCCCGCCGCCCCAACAGCCCCCTGCCGGCACACGACGGCCCCGCCGCCCCGGTCGGGAACTCGGTCCGGTCCGGCCTGGCTCGGCCTGGCCCCGACGCGCTCGCCGCTTCAACTGCGGTTGGCCGCGAACCACTCGACGGCGAAGTCGACGAGCGCGGGCTGGTCGACTAGCCGCGCGTCGGCGTCGCCGATGCTCCCGCGGGTGACGGCCTCCGGGCGTTCGTCCTCGAAATCCGCACCGAGTTCCTCGAAGTCCGAGGTGTCGGTCTCGACATCCTCGTACTCGACGCGGACCGCCTCGCCGCCTTCGAACACGGGCGCCTCGCCGGTCGTTCGCTCCTTCGGGAAGTCGGCGCGGTACTCCGCGAGGTGGATCGAGGTGTTGGTGTCGTAGCCGGTGCCGAGCATCAAGACACGGCCGTCGCGGTCGTAGACTTCGGCCAGCGGCGACTCCTCGCCGAGTCCCTCGTCGTAGGCGTGGTCGGCGACGACCGCCTCGGCCCCCGCGCCCCAGGCGGCGAAGGAGACGGTCGGGTGGCGGCTCCTGACGGTGTCGGGGTAGCCGCGGAAGCACTCGGCGACCGCGCCCATCCCGCGGGTCGGCGTGCTCTCCGGCCGGAACGGGGGCCGCTCCTCGCGGACCGTCTCGACCCAGTCGTCGGGGACCGGCGGGTTCGACCAGACCGCCGGATCGGTGTACTGGCCCGTGTGGGCCGGCATCACGAGCGTCCCCGACTCAGTGACCGCCCGGCGGAGCGCGTCGACGACGGCCTGTGCGTCGCCGCAGACCCAGCCGAGCGCCGAGAGCGAGGCATGGACGAGCAGCGTCTCGCCCGGCTCGACGCCGAGCGCCCGGAGGTCGTCGACGAGCGTCGAGACGGTGACCGGCTCGTCGACCCGCTCGACGGCGTCGCGTTCTCCCATGAATCGGCTTCGAAAAGGGCGAGGTTGAACCTTTCGGGGCCGTGGGATGGTGGGGCAAGCGACTCGACGACGACTACGCGGTCGAGTCGCACGGCGACGGCTACGCGGTCGGGTCGTACGTCTCGGCGAGCGCGTCCAGTTCCTCGTGGTGTTCGGTCGTGTGCGGCGCGGTCAGCGGCGAGACGCTCACCTTCCCGTCGACGACGGCGCGGCGGTCGCTCCCCTCGGGGTCCGGGATGTCGCCGTCGGCCATCCGCTCCCAGATGCGGTCGTGGAGCTGGATGTCGCCGTTGTCCTCGCGGCTCGCGGTCATCTGGTACACCTCCGACGGGAAGGTCACGGCCATCTCCGCCGGCCCCCACTCGGCGACGGGCGCGTTGACGTTCAGGTAGTCCGCGCTGTCGAACACGCCCGTCCCCGTCGCCCGTTCGACCAGGTACTCCGTGGCGCGAGCGGCCTCGGCGTAGCTGTCGGGGTTCACCTGCACCTCCTCGAAGGCCGCGTCCTCGCGGACCGGGATGTACATCGACACCGAGATCGCCGGCACGTCGAAGAACGTCGCCTCGACGGCCGCCGAGACCGTTCCCGACCGCCCGAGGACGTACGCCCCCAGGTTCGCCCCCTGGTTGCAGCCCGCGACCACGATGTCCGTCTCGGGCGCCAGCGACCCCAGCCCCGCGACCGTGCAGTCGGCCGGCGTCCCCTCGACGGCGTACCCCAGGTCGTGCTCGTTGACGGTCACGTCGTGCGAGAGCGACCGCCCGACCGCGCTCTGGTCTTCCGCCGGGGCGACGACCGTCACGTCGCCGATCTCGGTCAGCGTGTCGTAGAGCGCCCGGAGCCCCGCGCTCTCGATCCCGTCGTCGTTCGTCAGGAGGATCGACGGCTCGTCCATACCACTCCTGTCGGCGGTACCGGCAAAAGTACACCGACCGCTAGGAGTTGGGGCGGCTGTCTTCGGCGGTGCTCGTCGAAAGCCTTCGACCTGCTCGTTAGCAGTTGGATCGACCGCAGGCGACAGTAGGCGGTGAACTCCCTCAACGCACTCTTGAGCTACGGGATCGACCGTACTCGACCGAGACAGCAAGCGTTGAAAGCCCTCGGCTCGCTCGCGGTCGCTGACCGGGATATCCGCGCTCTCCGCACCGCCCGCGCGGATAGTCGCCCGCTCAGACGACTGAACTGCACGCAAGCGCGCCTCGCCCTTTCAGTCCGCCAGGACAGCACGGCACCGCGACCGCGACAGCAACCGCAGACAGCCTCACGCCTCCCCAGCCTCTTGCGCTCCGCGCGCCTGCGGCGTGCGGTGCTCATCCCTCGCGTGGCTATTTCGAGCGGCCCGCCAGGAGGCGGGCACGCTCGACAGCACGCGCCAGCCGCACCGCTGAACTACACTGGAACCCGGTCGACGACCGTCTCGCCGTCGATCACGAGGTTGATCGCCCCTTCGTCGTCGTTCCAGAGGACCAGCGCGTTCTCGACCGACAGCACGTCGCCGTACTCGGCGGTCAGGAGGTCGTCGTTGAGCATCGACTCGTCGGTCAGGACGGCGAAGTGGTCGACCTGCTGGGACCCGTCGCCGACGCGAAAGAGCGGGTGGCCGTCGTCGGACAGGTCGCGGCTGAGCTTCGCCAGGTAGAGATTCACTCGCTCGGTCACAAGGTCCTCGCTGTCGGCCAGTCTCGCGACCCGCGAGTCGTCCGGGGTGAAGTCGACGCGGCGTCGACCGTCCCGGCGGAGGTAGGTGTAGGCGTACTGCACGTCGGCGTTCTCGAACTCGCCGTCGCGCCGCTCGGGGCCGTCGAGCCCCGCCTCTCCGGGGTCGCCGTCGTCGAGGCGGCGCTGGAAGACCGGCACCTCGACGTCGGGCTTCACCTCGAACGACCAGCAGTCGTCCGCGGGCGATTCGCCCGGCCAGAGCCGAACATCGGGGCCGTAGATCGTCAGCGGCCCGCGGTCCGCAGCCTCCCGTTCGATCTCCCGGAGGCCGATCGCCGTGTTGCGGTCCGCGGGTGCGAGGCCGACAAGGGTGCCGTCCCCGGCCAGCGCGTCGGCGTACCGCCGGACCACCGACTCGGGGTCGTCCAGTTCGCTCAGGACGTTGGAGAACAGGATCAGGTCGAAGCCGGCGTCGCCGTCGTCGGTCTCCCCGTCATCACCGTCGTCGTCGCTGCCGTCGCCGAAATCGGACGCGAGAGCACCGGGATCGAACGCCTCGGCGGTCTCGCGGTGAACCGTGTGGTGGAAGTTCCGGCCGGTCTCGCCGAGCAGCGCCTCCAGCACGTCGGCGGCGGCGCTGGGCTCGACGGCGTGGTAGTCCACGAGGGCGTCCTCGGGGACGAGATCGTGCAGGCCGAGCGCCGGGCCGCCGACGCCTGCGCCCACGTCGAGAACGCGCAGGCGTTTCGGGAGCAGTCCCTCGCGAGCGAGGTCGGCGAGGACGTACTGCCCGACGGCGTAGTAGTCGGGCAGGTGGTAGAGCCCGTACGCCAGGGCAGTCTCGGCGTCGTACTCGACCGCGCGCTGGTTGTAGTAGTCGTCCTTGAACGAGCGGATGCGCTCGCGGAGCCGATCCCCCGAGTCGCCGTCGGGCCAGCCCGGGCCGTACTCGGCGACAAGCCGGTCTTCCAGCACTCGACCGTACTCGACGGGGAAGGCGTCGACGCCGTGGAACGTGACCGCCAGCGGCTCCTCCTCGACCGGTTCGAACGTGCCGTCGTCGCGTTCGACGAGGCCCAGGTCGACGGCCGACTCGCGGAGCACCTGCGCGACCGCGGCCGGATGGGGCTGACCGTCGACGTACTCGTGGATCTCCTCGGGGTCGATGGGTCTGACCCGACGGAGGTACTTGGCGTTCGAGCGGACCGCTTCGCGCTGGTCGGCGTTCATGGGCCCTCCCCGTCGGCGCCACCGTTCTCGCTTCCCTCCCCGCTCGCGCTCGGCGGGAGCGCGGCGTTCGCGTCACGATACAGCCCCTCGAAGGTCTCCCGGTCGGCCTCGGCTATCCGGCGGGCGGCGTCGGCCACGCTCCCGGCGCCGTCGAAGGCGTCCTGGATGTCGGCGTAGACGCCGGGGTCGTTGCCGGTGACGGTCCCGAGCACGTCGAACAGCGCCTCCGAGACGGGCGTCTGAAACTCGTCGGCGACCGGTTCGGCGGCGAGCCCGAAGGCGAGGACGGCCGCGTGAGCGCGCGCCTGTACGGTCTCCATCGAACGGTCGTGCTCCCGGGCGGTCGTCTCGAAGGTGTCATTGCCGGCGTCGGCGAGCGCCGCGCGGACCTCGTCGGTCACGGGGCCGGGGGCGTCCGCGACGACGGCGACGTTGCCCGGCGCGTTCGCGGCCGCGAACAGCGGGTGGAGACTCACCCGTTCGAGGTCCGGACCGGCCGCTTCCATCGCGTCGACAGCGGGGGCCATCACGCCCGACACGTCGACGAGGGCCCGGTCGGCCCGGTCGGCGTAGGCGGGAACGACCGACTCGACGGCCGGGATCGGGACGGCGAAGCAGATCACGTCGAAGCGCTCGTCGGTGTCGGTCGGGACGGCGCGGGCGTCGGTTTCGCCGACGGACAGTTCGGACGCCGCCTCGCGCGCGGCGCTCGGGTCGGTGTCGGTGAACGCGACCGTCGGGGGATCGGGGGTCCCCGCGGCGACCGTCCGGGCGAACCACCGCCCCATCTCACCGGCGCCGACCACGAGCAGGTTCATGCGCCGGGCTACTGTGGCCCGTTTCAAAAGCCGTTCGGTCAGTCGACTCTCTCCCGTGGCGTGTCAACATGTCTCGCTCTGAAAACGCTTATCAGTCCGCCCGCAGATATCCCGGCCATGAGACGCGTCCGCTTTCGCGATTCTGCCGGCAACGTCCGCGGCGGTCGGTGGACGGTCAGGGACGGCGAGGAGGTGGTCACCGCCGCCGCGGGACCGTACGGACGCATCGCCTTCGGCGACGAGACGTTCGACCCCGACGAGGTGGACGTGCTCGCCCCCTGCGAACCGACCAAGATCGTCTGCGTCGGCCGCAACTACGCCGACCACGCCGACGAGCGCGACGAGGAGATCCCCGACCGTCCGCTGCTCTTTCTCAAGACGCCCAACACCGTCGCGACCCACGGCAGCACCGTCACGCTCCCTGCCGGCAAGGAGCGGATCGAACACGAGGCCGAACTCGGCGTCGTCATCGGCGAACAGTGCCGCAACGTCGACGCCGTCAACGCCGAGGACGTGATCGCCGGCTACACCCCCTTCAACGACCTCTCGAACCGCGACGACCAGGACAAAGAGCAGAACTGGGTCCGCGGCAAGGCCTTCGACGGCGCCGCCCCGATGGGCCCCGTCATCGCCACGCCCGAACACCTCGCCGACGACGCCACCGTCGAGGCCCGCGTCAACGGCGAGGTCCGCCAGTCCGCATCGATCGACAGGATGATCTTCTCCATCCCGGAACTCATCGAGGAGATCACGACCTACATGACCCTCGAACCGGGCGACGTGATCGCCACCGGCACGCCCGAGGGCGTCGGTCCGCTGTCGGACGGCGACGAGGTGGAGATCGAGATCGACGACGTGGGGACGCTGCGACACTCGGTTCGGTTCCCGGACGCGTGACCCGGTCGGGGCGTCCGACCCTGCTTCTGTGCATCTGTCTGCTCCTCTTCGCGCTCGTGGCCGGGTATCCGTTCGGTATCGACGCCGAGCAGCGGGCCCTCGACGCCGAGGAACGGTACCTCTCGGCGGAGTTCGAGAACGCCTCGTGCGTCGAGAGTTGGGGGACCTCCAGTCCGGTCGTCGAGGAAGAGAGTTCGGTCGTCAACCGAACCGGCGACGGGGCCTACGTCGAAGTGAGCCACCCCTATTTCTACGGGACCGACAGCGACGAGGTCGACGGCGCTTCGGAGGCCGTCTACCGGGTCACCGCCGACAACGAGACGCGGGTGAGCGGCGACACCGTCGTGCCCTGCTGAATCCGGTGAAAACGGCCGGGCCGCGAGCCTACACCTCGTACTCGTCCTGTCGAAGCTGCACGTACTTCCCGTCGCTGAAGCCCCGTTTCGTCCACTTGTAGTCGGCGACGAGCTTCAGCGCCGTCGTCCCGGATTTGAGGGCGCCGCCCCAGTCGTAGCCCCCGCGATTCTTCATCGCTCGCGTCGCGGCGAAGATGCGGTCCCAGTCGGCCGGTTCCCAGCCGCGGACGACCTCGGCGAAGGTGACGTTCCGGAGGATCTCCTCGCCGATGGCCGCCTTCCAGCGGCCGTTGTAGGCCATGAGCTGGTCGTTGGCGGCGAGTTCCCCGGCGATCTTGCCCGTGCGGACGGCCACGTGGTCGCCGCCCTCGTGGAACGCCGAGGTGGTCCCCATCGCCCCGCCGACGACGGCGATGCCCGCCGCGGTCGGCGAGTCGATCGGTCGCGTCGAGGAGATCGGGTAGGCTTCGGTCCCGCCGCGCTTCCCGCGGTCTTCGACCAGGGGGAAGTCCTCGATGTCGTAGCCCGGATACTCCCGTTCGAGCAGTCGCTGGAGGTAGGTCGCCCCGGCCGGAATCCCCTCGTCGTCCGGTTCGAGCAGCGCGTAGGACTCGGGGTTCGCCACGTCCTCCAGATCCATCCCGATCGGCATCGTCAGGCCGACGCGGGCGACGTTGTCGTCGTTCGGGAAGATCCACGGATAGGCGGTGTGGCCCGGGATGACGCCCCACCAGAACTTGATGTGGGCGGGGTCGAACAGCTCCTCGGGAATGCGGCGGTGTTCCTGGTAGGCGATGTGGTTCGCCCGGTCGGGCGAGAGGTAGTCCGAGACGCTCCGACTCCCGGGCAGGAACTGGTCGAGGACGCCCGTCGTGACCGTCCGCTGGGGGCCGTCGGCGAGGATGAGGTAGTCGGCGCCGATCCGCTCGCCGTCGGCGAGTTCGAGGGTGTGACGCGGGTCGCCCGACAGGTCGGTCTCGACGGACTTGACGCTCGTGCCGACGCGATACCGGCCGCCCGCGTCCTCGGCGCGGTCGCGGAGCCAGTCGTCGAACTTCGCGCGGTGGAAGGCGAACCCGAAGTGGTCGTACGAAGATTCGATGCCGGTGGATTCGAGCGTCACCGACTCGCTCGGCCCGATGAACTCGGCGCCGTCGAGGACGCTCAAGATCACGTCGTCGGGGAGCTCCTCGACCGGAACGTCCATGATCTCCAGCCAGTAGTCGAGCATCCCGGCGGCGTCCGTCGAGTCGGGGCCCAGCCGCTCGCGGTCCGCCCGGGGCACGCCCTTCTCGACGACGACGGCGTCGGCCCCCTCGTCGGCGGCCGCCCACGCCGCCGCGGTGCCGGCCGGGCCGCCGCCCACGATCGCGACGTCTACGCGGTCCATACGCCTACCCCTGCCCCCTCGGAGTATAAATCCCCCTGGGTTCCGGGCGACGCGGGGCGCTATCGACGCGTCCGCGCCCGCGGGCCCGAACTGCCCGAACGGTCAGCCATATGGGCCCGCCCGTCCAACCGCCGCCGATGCCTGACCTGATGGACACGTTTCTGGAGAACCGCTGGATGGTCCAGCCCAACCACGCCAACTCCCTGGGGACCACCCACGGCGGGAACGTGCTCAAGTGGATGGACGAGGTGGGCGCGATGGCGGCCATGCGCTTCGCCGGCCGCGACTGCGTCACCGCCCGGATGGACCAGGTCGACTTCAAACAGCCCATCCCCGTCGGCGAGACCGCCCTCGTCGAGGCCTACGTCTACGAGACCGGTCGCTCCAGCGTCCGCGTCCGCCTGCGCGTCTTCCGCGAGGACCCCCGCTCGGGCGAGCGCGAACTCACCACCGAGTCGTACTCCGTCTACGTCGCCATCGACGACGACCGCGACCCCGTCGAAGTGCCCGCCCTCACCGTCGCCACCGACGAGGGCGAGCGGCTCCGCGCGGAGGCGCTCGACGGCGACAACAAGGAGAGCACGTCCTGAATCGGCGGCCGACTGTCGGTCGTCGGCTGCCGACCGGCGTCCCGTCCGGCCGCGGCCGGTGTACGTGGACTTATCCGCCGACCGCTCCTACCCCGGACCATGCCCCTCGACGCCGACCCGCCGGACCCGCCGGAACTGGAGACAATCGACCCCAACGAGTACGAGGACGCCCAGGTCGTCGACGACACCGACTACCGCCGCGAGGAGATCGAGGACTACCTCCGCGAAGGCGCCTGGGACCGCGCCTTCGAGGAGTGGGCCGAAGACACCGGAATGAGCCCCGAGGACTACGCCATCGTCGTCGATCTCGACCTGATGGAACGGTTCGACTTCTTCTGGGATTCGTACGCCGAGCGCGTCGGCTACCACGCCCCTGGCCTGCCCGAAGACTGGAAGGGGATGGACATCCACCCGGACCTCGATTCGTGGGGCACCGTCTCCGCCATCAACGCCGGCCTGACCGAACTCGGTCAGGAGGTCTGCGACGTGCTCAAAGACGAGTACATCGAGTGGGAGACCGAGTACGAGGCGCCCGACGACCTCCCCGACTTCGGCGAGTAGCCGCGACCGGACCGCCCGCGGTCGGCCCCTGTCACTCCCGCGGCACTGCCACGTTCTTCACGCGACCGCCGCACTCCGGACAGGCACCGACGGTCCCGTCGGTCGTCACCCTGTGCAGACACTCGACACATTCGTATCGCGATTTCGTCGCCGTGTACGGATCTTCGCTGTGCATGCGATATATGTGAACGTTCGTCACGAAAAGCGTTGCTTCAAGGATCTTCTAGGGATATAATCTCAGAACGGGTGCCCGTTCGCCCATCCGGGACCGATCGAACTCGCCGGTGAATCGGTCGGCACGGGCCGGCGGGCGTGGGTTCGAGCGCCGCGCGCCGTCGAGTCGCGAATCGAGCCCGCGAGATTAATTACCCCCCACGATAGAGAGTGGTGTATGACAACCATCGTCCCCCCGAAGGAGCGAGAGTGCGAGCGCTGCGGCCGAACCGACACCTGGAACGACGACACGGGCACCTGGGCCGTCGTCGAGCGGGACGGCGACCGGCTCTCGGGCGACCCGTTCTGTCTCCACGAGTGGGACATCAACGGCGCGTACAACCCGCTCGAAGAGGGCGCCTGAGTGCTCGGTCACGCCCGCACGCTTCGCACTCTTCTATGAGCGACACCGAACTGAAAGCCGTCCTGTACGTCGACGGGACGCCGCTCGACGAGACGACCGTCTCCGAGGAATCGGAGCTGTTCGCGCGCGTCGAGACGCACTACATCGCGCCGTGGACCGCCGAGAAAGAGGTTTCCGTCGAGTTCGAACCGGTGGAGATGGACGACGCCGAGTAGAAGCCAGGGCAGGGATTTGAACCCCGGGAATCTCGATTACAAGTCGAGTGCTTGAACCGCCCAAGCTCCCCTGGCGCAGATGTGGATTACTCGCCCTCCTTTGAGTGGGTATCGGTTTCCAGCGGTTTCTCCAGCTGGACCCGGTGGGTGTCGTAGCCGTGGCGTCGGTAGAACCGCCGGGCGGCGAGGTTGTCCGCCATCGCCTCCAGCGTGACCGTGTCGGCGCCCAGCTCGTCGAGGCGGGCCTCCGCGGTCGCGAGCAACTCGGCGCCGATGCCCTCCTCGCGCCGCTCGGGGACGACGTAGAGGTTCTCGACGACGCCCTGGGTCACGTCCATCTCGTAGCTGCCGCGGTCGAGCGTGAACATGACGAAGCCGACGATCTCGCCGTCGGTGGCGACGACGAGGCGGTCGGTGACGGCGTGGCGGGCCAGCTCGTCGGCGACCGAACTCCTGTTGCGCTCGGCGAGGACGTGCGAGTCGTGCTGGGTCTGCTCGTCGGCCAGATCGACCCACAGGTCGGTGACGCGCTCGGCGTGGGCAACCGTGGCGAGTTCGATCTCCATCCGGTGGCCGGGTGGTGGAGGGCGACCGACTAAGCTTTTCGGCCGGCAGGCGTCGAAGAGTTTTACCCACTCGGCGTCTCCACTGCCTGTAAGGCATGTTCGCTAATCACACGATTCGGTGCCGGGGGTCGGGTCTGAGACGGGGAGTCGCGGGGTCGGGCTCGCCCCGCGAGTGCGAGACGACCGAGCGGGGGGCGCCACCGCGGAGCCATGGCGACCGCTGAACGCGTCGCCGACCTCCGGCTGGAGGTCGCGGAGCGGCCGAAGACGGCGCTGTTCGGCCTGTTCGTCCTCGGACTCTGCGTCGACCTCCTGCTGAAGGTCCTCGGGGTCGAGGTGGCGGTCGGGTCGGTCAAGCTCTTCGGGGGCACCCTCGCGGCGAGCCGGCTGATCACGCTCGTCTGGAACGGCGTCGTCGTCGGGCTGGGGATCGGGCTGGCCGGGATCGGCCTGTCGATGACCTACAGCATCCTGAGCTTCGCGAACTTCGCCCACGGTGACTACATCACCACCGGCGCGTTCGCCGGCTGGGCCGTCGCGTGGCTGCTGGCCGGGCTCGGCTCGGGCCTGCTCGACGGCAACGTCCTCTTCCTCGGGACGCTCGGGTTCGGCCCCGACGGGCCGAGCGCGGCGGACCTGTCGGTCAACGCGCTGGGCAACCCGCTGGCGGTGTTCGCCGGGCTCGTCGTCGCGGTGGTCGCGACGATCGCCCTCTCGCTCGTCCTCGACCGGATCGTCTTCCGACCGATGCGCGACCAGAGCGGGATCGCCGTGCTGATCGCGAGCATCGGCGTCGCGCTGGCGCTGCGATACCTGATCGTCTTCTTCTTCGGGGCGACCAACCGCGGGCTGACCGCCGGCGGGTCGAAACTGATCCTCGCCGGCGTGAGCGGGAAGCTCGCGCTGGCGACCGAGCGGTCGACGATCGTCCTCGCCGCCAACGACAACGTCCCGGGCGACGCCTTCTACGTCGAGCTTCCGGGCCTGGACTTCGGGAGCTACACCGCCGAGATCCTCTCGGTCACGAGCGCCGAGGCGACGCTGGTCGTCACGTCGCTGGCGCTGATGGCCGCGCTGCACCTCACGCTCCAGCGGACGAAACTCGGCAAGGCGATGCGCGCGATGGCCGACAACGAGGACCTGGCCCGGGTCACCGGCATCCCGACCGAACGCGTCGTCCGCGCGACGTGGATGATCGGGGGCGGCCTCGCCGGCGCCGCCGGCTTCCTGATGGCGCTCGAACGGGGGACGCTGTCGTACAACCTCGGCTGGGTGCTGCTGCTCCTGATCTTCGCAGCGGTCATCCTCGGCGGGATCGGGTCGATCTACGGCGCGATGGTCGGCGGCCTGCTGATCGGCCTCACGCAGTCCGTCTCGCTGGTGTGGATCCCGTCGTCGTTCTCGACGGCCGCGGCGTTCGCGATCATGATCCTCGTGCTGGTGATACGGCCGGACGGCCTCTTCGGGGGGGTGACCACAGCATGAGCGAGCCGGACGGGGCGTCCGCGACGGGTGGGACCGTCCTCGACCGCCTCGGCGCGGAATTGCGAGAGGGCGACGCCGGCCTGATCGCCCTGGTGATGGCCGGTATCTACGTGCTGTTCACGATATTCGCCATCCTCGGCCCGCCACAGGGTGTCGGCGGCGTCGTCGCCGCGCTCCAGGCGGTCACCTTCTGGACGGCGCTGTACGCGATGCTCGTCCTCGCGCTCAATCTCCACTGGGGCTACGCCGGGCTGTTCAACATCGGCGTCGCGGGGTTCATGGCCGTCGGCGTCTACACCTTCGCCGCGATCACGGCCCCGACGGGCGGGACACCCCCGGGGCTGGGCCTCCCGCTGTGGGTCGGCGTCGTCGGCGGCATGCTGATGGCCGCGGTCGCCGGCGCCGTGATCGCGCTCCCCGCGCTCCGGCTCCGGGCGGACTACCTCGCGATCGTCACCGTTGCGTTCTCCGAGATCGTCCGTCTCACGCTGCTGTCGACGACGTTCCAGCAGTTCACGCTGTTCGCGAACGTCCCCATCCTCCCGGATATCCCGCTGGGCACCGGCGCCGGCCGCGGGATCAACATCCCGATCAACCCGACGATCCCCGTCAAGTCGCTGTTCTACACGAACCCGGGCAACCCCGCCAGCGGGAGTCGGACCGCGCTCGGGGACGCCGTCATCTCGGCGTTCGGCGCCGCCGGCGTCAGGGAGACGGTCGTCGTCTCGCTCGCGTACACGCTCGTCCTGATCGCCTTCGTCGCCCTCTTCTACTGGCTGCTGCGCCGGATCGGCAACTCCCCGTTCGGCCGGGTGCTGAAGGCCATCCGGGAGGACGAGCTCGTCGCCAACTCGCTGGGCAAGGACACCCGGCTGTTCAAGGTGAAGGTGTTCATGGTCGGCTGCGCGCTGATGGGGCTCGGTGGGATCCTCTGGGAGACCCAGAAGGGGTACACCGACCCGACGGCGACGACGTTCATGCCGATCCAGACGTTCTACATCTTCATCGCGCTGATGATCGGCGGCGCGGGCTCGAACACCGGGAGCGTCCTCGGAGGCGCACTGTTCGCCAGCCTCCTCTTCCAGGGCCCCCAGCGCGTCGCCGGGATCTTCACGAAGTACTTCGTCAGCGGCGAGGCGCCGACCACGTTCGCCGGCGCCCTCGCGCCGGTCGGCTCGCTCGATTTCGGCCCGCTGTTCGCCTACACGCTCCAGAACGTCCCGCCGCTGCGGTTCGTCCTCCTCGGCGTCGTCCTGATCGTCCTGATGCAGCGGCGACCGAGCGGCCTGCTCGGCCACCGCAAGGAGGTCGCCGCGAGCGTCCCCCTCTCCGACCGCGGCGGTAGACCCGGGCGGGACGGCCCGCGACCGGCGGCCGACGGCGGTTTCGTCAGCGACGCGAGCGATACCTCGTCGGAGCACGGCTCCGACGGCAGCGAACCCGCCGGCGAGGATCGGGCCGCCGACGGCTCGGACCGGTCCCCGGAGGGAGGTGACGGCGATGAGTGACGACGCGCCGGCCGCCGAGGCGGCCGAGACGACCGAACCGTCCGCCGCGACCGCCGCGGAGGCCGCCGAGGGCGCCTCTGACGTCGACGACTCGGGATCGACGACGCCCGACGGCGCCGAGCGCGATGGCCTCGACCCGGCCGACGCCTCGCTGGTCGTCGACGGCCTCTCGAAGCGCTTCGGCGGTATCAACGCCGTCGACGGCGTCTCGTTCGCCGTCGAGCGCGGGACGCTGACCGGGCTCATCGGGCCGAACGGCGCGGGCAAGTCGACGACGTTCGACCTGATCACCGGCGTCCACGACCCCGACGGCGGACGGGTCACCTTCGAGGGCCGGGAGATCACCGGCTATCGGACCGCGGAGATCGCCGACGAGGGGCTCGTGCGGACGTTCCAGATCGCCCGCGAGCTGGAGGAGATGACCGTGCTGGAGAACCTGATGCTCGCGCCGCGGGGCCAGTCGGGCGAGAAGTTGGTCAACGCGGTCGCGCCCGGCCTCCGCGGGCGGGTCCGCGAGGAGGAGCGGGAACTGCGCGAGGCGGTGTGGGACACCCTAGAGCTGTTCGAGATCGACCACCTCGCCGAGGAGTACGCGGGCAACCTCAGCGGCGGCCAGCGGAAACTCCTCGAACTCGCCCGGGCGCTGATGGTCGACCCGTCGATGCTGCTGCTGGACGAACCGTTCGCCGGCGTCAACCCGACGCTGGAGGAGAAGTTGCTCGACCGCGTCCACGAGCTGCGCGAGGAGGGGCTGACCTTCCTGCTGGTCGAACACGACATGGACCTCATCATGGAACACTGCGAACGCGTCGTCGTCATGCACCAGGGGCGGGTCCTCGCCGAGGGGACCCCCGCCGAGATCCGCTCGAACGAACGCGTCGTCGACGCCTACCTGGGGGAAGACCTGTGAGCGACGCCGAGGCGACCAGTGCGGCGGACGCGTCGCCGCTCGACGACCCGCTGCTCTCGGTGCGGGACCTCGACGCGGGCTACGGCGACCTGCAGATCCTGACCGACGTGGACCTGGACGTGGGCGACGGCGAGTACGTCACCGTCGTCGGCCCGAACGGCGCGGGCAAGTCGACGGTGATGAAGTCCGTGTTCGGCCTGACTCGCGTCTTCGACGGGCGGATAACCTTCGACGGCACCGACATCACCGACGAGCCGGCGGAGTCGATGGTCCACCACGGGCTCGGCTACGTCCCCCAGAGCGAGAACGTCTTCGCGGGGCTGTCGGTCCGCGAGAACCTGGAGATGGGCGCGTACGTCCGCGATGAGTTCCCCGAGGAGGCGCTGGAGGCCGTCTACGACCGGTTCCCCATCCTCGAAGAGCGCGAGGGCCAGCGCGCCGGGACGCTGTCGGGCGGCCAGCAGCAGATGCTCGCGATGGGGCGGGCGCTGATGCTCGACCCAGACCTGCTGTTGCTCGACGAGCCCTCCGCGGGGCTGGCGCCCGATCTGGTCGACGACCTGTTCGACCGCATCGACGCCATCAACGAGGGCGGGACGGCGATACTGATGGTCGAGCAGAACGCCAAGGAGGCCCTGCGACGCTGCGACCGCGGCTACGTGCTCGTCCAGGGCGAGAACCGATTCGTCGACTCGGGCGAGGCGCTGCTGGCCGACGAGAGCGTGCGCCAGCAGTTCCTCGGCGGGTAAGCGGGCTCGAAAAAGGGGGAGACGACTCCGCGCTACGCGGAGTAGTCGATGTTCTCGATGACCTCGAAGCCGCCCTCCTGGTAGCGGTAGTACTGGTAGGTGGCGGCGGCGATGTCGCCCACGTCGTCGAACTCGACGGCGCTGGAGGCGCCCTGGTAGTTGACCTCGGTGCCGCTGGCGGCCATTTCCAGACCCTCGGCGAGGTTCTCGGGGGTGACCGTCTCGCCGCCCTCGTTGGCGACGGCGTTCATCTGGTCGCGGATGGCCTCCCCGTTGTTCTCACCGGCCGCGGCGTTGGCGAGCGCGAGCACGGCGACGGCGTCGAACGATTGGCCCGTGAACGGGCTCTCCGAGGGGTCGCTGTCGTAGGCCTCCTGGTAGAGCGAGTCGAACGTCTCCCGGCCGGGGCCGGTCGAGGTCGGCGCGGTCCCCCAGACGTTGCGCATCGAGTTGCCGACGTTGCCGGGCAGGCTCCCGCTCTGGAGGCCGTCCGGGACGATGATGTCGCAGAAGTCCTGCGAGTAGTCGTTGTAGAAGTCCCGGAAGATCCGGACGCCGCTGTCGGGGTAGCCGACGATCATCAGGAGATCCGGCTGGTCCTGTAGCGCGGAACTCAGCTGGGAGGTGTACGACGAGGCGCCGGGCTCGAAACTGACCTCCTGCTGGACGGTCCCGCCGGCCTCCTCCCACGCGGAGACGTAGGCGTCGGCAAGCCCCTGTCCGTAGTCGTTGTTCAGCGCGAGCGTCGCCGTCGTCGACGCTTCCAGCCGTTCGCGGCCGATCTGGGTCATCACCTGGGACTGCAGCGCGTCCGTCGGAGTCGTCCGATAGAGGTAGCCGTTGTCCTCCAGGTCCGTGATCGCCGGCGACGTGCTCGCGGGCGAGCACTCGACGACGCCGTTCGGGACCGCCACGTTGTTGGCCGTCTGGATGGTCACCGTCGAGGACAGCGCGCCGGCGATCATCGGGTAGCCGGCCGAGACGAGCGACTCGGCGGCCGAGATCCCCGTGTTCGGGTCCGTCGCCGTGTCCTCGAACTGGTAGTCGACCGTGAACGTGTCGCTCTCCTCGTCCACGTAGTCGGCCGCCAGCTCCGCGGCCTGGCGGATCGGCGGGCCCAGGTCCGAGAGCTGACCCGTCACGCCCATCAGGATCCCCAGCCTGATGGTCCGCGACTCGGCGCCGCCGCCGTCGCCGTCGGTGGTCTCCGTCCCGTCCCCGGGCGTCTCGGTCGGCGTCGCGGTCGACATGTCCTCACCGTCGCCGCCGTCCCCGCCGTCGCCCCCGTCACCGCCGGCGTCCTCCTCGGTCGGCGTGTCCTCGCCCGCCTGTGCGCACCCGGCCAGACCCGCCACACCCGCGACACCGAGTCCCTTGAGTATCTTCCGTCGACGTATCTTGCGAGACATCCTACCACGTGCCTTGTCAACCAGTCACTATAAAGGTGTCCCACAACCTGTCACGTTCCCATCGCAATACGAGGGACGGGACGGGCCGTCACAGGTTTCGAATATCCGTCAGAATCGTCCGATCGATCTGTGCTCACCGAACGTATCACATCTCACTCATGTAACGGGCGCTTACTCGCCGACGGCTGCGCGCGCGGGCGACAGCGGCGGCTGCGCCGAGGGGCGGCGGATCAGATGTCCCGACAGTCCGGGCAGAGCAGCTGTCCGTTGAACGGCGAGAGCTCCCGCGAGAGCGACCCGCAGGCCTCGCACAGCGACTGGTCTTCGAACCGGGAGCCGCCGCTCCGGCGCGTCTCCGCGGTCTCGGGGGCCGGCTCGCCCCGGCCTTCGGTGACGCCGGCGACCGCCCGGTCGGGGTCGGCCGTCGCGGTCCCGGTCGCCGTCCGGGCGAACGGCGAGGCGGTCAACAGGTCCTGCTCGGTCAGCACGCCGAGGGGTTCGCTCCCGTCGGAGACGAGGACCCGCTCGGTCGACCCCGTCGAGAGCTCGTCGGCCGCCTCGCCGATCGTCGCCTCGGGCGAGATCGTGGGCAGCGCGTCGGTCATCGCCTCCGACACGCTGGTCGATGCGCCCCCGGCGTCGACGAACGCCGCGAGGGCGTCCCGTTCCGTGACGACCCCGACCGGGTCCGCTCCCCGCAGGACGACGGCGCTGTCGACCCCCTCCTCCAGCATCAACTCGGCCGTCTCGCCGAGGTCGTCGCCCTCGCTGACGCCGACGAACTCGCGGTCCATCACCTCCCGGACGCTCGCGTCTCGTTCCATGTGCGGACGTTTACCACACTGCGTCTAAAAGCTACCTGCACCACGCTTAAGACGGCGCGCGGCGTAATTTCCGGGTCGCGACTATCCGCCGAGCGGGGTCGGACGGGCCGGTCACGCCGAGGGGTCGGCTTCGCCGGTCGCCCAGTCGACGTGTACGTCGTCGCCGGTCGCCCGGCACTCTTCGAGGGCGTGTTTGGCCGCCATGCCCGCGTCCTGGGCGACGCGACCGCGGCCGACGCCGACCTTGAGTTCCACGTCGACCGCGTCGCGGACGTGGTCGACCGCGTCCTGGTACTCGGCGGGGTCCATCCCGGAACAGACCGCGATGACGTTGTCGCCGCCGACGAAGAAAGACAGGGAGTCGTAGGCGCGGCGCATGTAGCGCATGAGTTCGGCGTACCCCTGTTCGATCCGGATGAACGTGTCGAACTCGTTGAGCTGGTCGGTGTACTTGCCGGTCGCGTCGTTCACGTCGAAGTGGGCGATCTGGAGGTCCTCCTCGGTCCGGAACTCCTCGTCGATGGTGCGCCCGCGCAGGATCTCCCTGCGGGACTTGTCCTGGGCGCTCCCGGCCTCCTGCAGCGCCTCCGTCGCGGTGCCGAGCGCTTCCGCGGGGGTCGTCCCGGTGGCGACGCTGAGGCTCATCGTGACGGGGTAGCGGTTGCCGACCGATTCCTGTACGAGCGCGTGGTCGTCCTCGTCGAGCCCGTTGGTGACGGCGATCATGTTGTCGAACCGCGAGAAGAAGACGTAGCCGCCGCGGTTGCCGATCAGCTGCGACAGGTCGGCGTACAGCCGCGACTGCAGCGTCTGGAGGTCGACCTCCCGCCGGGGTTCGGGCGTGACGGTCCAGGGACCGTAGTTGTCGATCTGGACGTGCGTTACCTGCGTGTTCGTCACAGTACCCGGCGGTTGGGTAGCTGCCTGTATTGTTCTTTCCGTTCGGCGGGCTCTCCCGTCACTCCGGTGCCACGACGTCGTCGACGCGGCCGCTGGCCTCGCCGTCGTCGCCGAGCAGTCGCGGGTCGTCGGTCGCCAGCTCGACGGTCCCGACCAGCGAGTCGTACCGGACGACGCCGGTCGCGGTCAGTTTCGGGAGGTGGCGCTGGAACAGGTCCGACCGGGCCGCCTCGACGGCGTCGTCCGGCACTGTCTCGGCCGGTTCGCCGCGCTCGCTGGCGACCACGCGCCGCGCCAGGTCCGTGACGGGCATCGCGTCGCCGCGCTCGGCGAGGCGCTCCAGCGCCCGACGGCGCCGCCCGCTCGCGCGCAGGTCCGCGACCGCCGACGCGGGGAGGCGTACGTCCCCCGAATCGCCCCGCTCTCCCCCGTCCGTCGCCGGTGTTCGCCCCTCGGTTCCCCCGTCGGCGCCGTCGGATCGTGTCATGGTCGCTCGGTTGTCGACGTACGCGCCGCTCGCTTTAGTATGTGTCGCGGTACCACACTTCATTCAGACACGTCGATGGGGCGGGGCGCGAACGGCGGGCGGCGGGTGAGGCCGCCCCGGCACGTCGTTATGCGGCGCCTGAACCGACGTAGTACCGCTGTACGTTGCGGTACCACTATGGGCCGTCCGGGCGAGCGATCGGGTACATGCAAGTCGTCCTGCTGACGGCCGGGGAGGGAACCCGGATGCGTCCCCTGACGGAGTCGCTGCCCAAGCCGATGCTGCCGGTCGCCGACCGACCGCTGGTCGCCCACGGTGCCGACGCGGCGGTCGACGCCGGCGCGTCGGAGCTGATCCTCGTCGTCGGCTACGAGGCCGAGGCGGTCAGGGAGTACTTCGGCGAGGAGTACCGCGGCGTCCCCGTCGAGTACGCCGTCCAGGCCGAGCAGCTCGGGACCGCCCACGCCGTCGACTGCGCGAGCGACCACCTCGAAGGGCCGTTCGTCGTCCTCAACGGCGACGACCTCTACGATCGGGCGAGCGTCGACGCCCTGCTCTCGGCCGACGGCCCGGCGGTCGGCACCTACCGCGTCGACGACCCGACGAGCTACGGCGTCTTCGAGGTGGAAGACGGCGTCGTCACCGGGATCGTCGAGAAGCCGACCGACCCGCCGACCGACCTCGTGAACGTCGGCGCCTACCGCTTCCCCGCCGAGGCCCGCGAGTGGCTCGACGTGCCGATGAGCGAGCGCGGCGAGCACGAGATCACCGACGTGCTCTCGAAGGTCGTCGACGAGCGCTCCGTCAGAACCGTCGCGGTCGAGCGCTGGCTGGGCTGCGGTCGCCCCTGGGAACTGCTGGAGGCCAACGAGTGGAAACTCGCCGAACTCGACCGCGACCTCCGGGGCGAGGTCCACGAGGACGCCGACCTGCGGGGCGAGGTCCACGAGGACGCCGACCTGCGGGGCGACGTGGTCGTCGAGGCGGGCGCGACCGTCGACGCCGGCGTCGTCGTCGAGGGGCCGGCGCTGATCCGCGAGGGCGCCGAGGTGGGGCCGAACGCGTACGTCCGCGGCGCGACCCTCCTCGGGGAAGACACCCACGTCGGCAACGCCGTCGAAGTGAAAAACAGCGTCGTCATGGCCGGCACGCACGTCCCGCACCACAACTACGTCGGCGACAGCGTGCTCGGCCGGGACGTGAACTTCGGGGCGGGGACGAAGGTGGCGAACCTCCGCCACGACGGCGGCGACGTGTACTTCACCGTCAAGGGCGACCGCGTCTCGACCGGCCGGCGGAAGTTCGGCGTCGTCGCCGGCGACGGCGCCAAGACCGGGATCAACACGAGCCTCAACCCCGGCGTGAAACTTTCGGCGGGCGCGACCACCGCGCCCGGCGAGTCGGTCACCCGCGACCGCTGACCGGCCGAGCGGGCCGCGCCGACGGCTCCCCTCGGACGCCCGCCCCCCGGTCGCGTTCGTGGAGTCGGGTCGGCGTCGATGTATGCGGTTAAGTGGGTCCGTACATACGACTCGGACACGATGGTGGACCCCACGTCCGAACTCAACGAAGACGTATCCGAGGAGGAGGCGCCGACGTGCGCCGTCTGCGGCGCGGCGCTGGTACAGGACCCCGACCACAGGGTCGTCACGCGGGTCGACGACGGCCAGGTGGAGACGACACACTTCTGTAGCGACGCCCACCGCGAGGAGTGGACCGGCTGAGGGCGGAAACTGTCAGATTCTATTATAAAACCCTAAATCGGGTACCCGCCAACTGCGATACATGGTCAGAGGGGGGGTAGCGACCGTGCTGGTCGTCGACGACGACGAGGCGGTTGCGGACGTGTACGCGAGTCAACTCAGCGAGTCCTACGACGTGTTGACCGCGTACGACGGGGAGTCGGCGCTCGAACAGGTGACCGAGGACGTGGACGTGGTCCTGCTGGACCGGCGGATGCACGGCCTCTCGGGCCGGGAGGTCCTCGAACGCATCAGGGGGAGAGACATCGACTGCGGCGTCGTGATGGTCACCGCCGTCGACCCCGGTTTCGACATCGTCGACATGGGCTTCGACGACTACCTGCTCAAACCGGTCGAAGGCGCGGAGCTGCAGTCGGTGGTCGCCGAGACCGTCAACCGACTCGACAAACGCGCCGTCGTCCGGGAGTATCACGCCCTCTCGGCGAAGGTCGCCACGCTGCGCGTCGAGAAGAACCCCGCCGAGCTCGAGGAGAGCGACGAGTACCAGCGACTCCTCGACCGAGTCGACGACCTCGAAGCCCGGATCGAGGCGGGCGGCGACGGCGCCCGGTCGGACAGCTGACACGGTGCCCGGTCGGTTCCCCGAAGGCGTGTCTGGGGAAAGACGTTCCGCAAGGGCGATTCTGCGCCCCATCCGTTCCGGAGAGCCGAACGACTCGGCGGCGTTTCCTCCACACTTTAGTAGGGGCGACAAGTAGCCGCCGGCATGGGACGAGACTACAGAGACCTCCACGATCCGAACGCGGAGTACACGATGCGGGAACTGTCGGCGGAGACGATGGGCGCCTCGGCCGAACGCGGCGGCGGCCGAGACGTGGAGATCACGGACGTACAGACGACGATGGTCGACGGGAACTTCCCGTGGACGCTCGTCCGCGTCTACACCGACGCGGGGCTCGTCGGCACGGGCGAGGCCTACTGGGGCGCGGGCATCCCGGAGCTGATCGAGCGGATGACGCCGTTCCTCATCGGCGAAAACCCGCTGGACATCGACCGCCTCTACGAGCACCTCATCCAGAAGATGTCCGGCGAGGGTTCGGTCGAGGGCGTCACCGTCTCCGCGATCTCGGGCATCGAGGTCGCGCTGCACGACCTCGCCGGCAAGATCATCGAGGTGCCGGCTTACCAGCTGCTCGGCGGCAAGTACCGCGACCACATGCGCGTCTACTGCGACTGCCACACCGAGGAGGAGGCCGACCCCGACGCCTGCGCCGACGAGGCCGAACGCGTCGTCGAGGAACTCGGCTACGACGCCCTCAAGTTCGACCTCGACGTGCCTTCGGGCCACGAGAAGGACCGCGCCAACCGTCACCTCCGCCCGGGCGAGGTCCGGCACAAGGCCGAGATCGTCGAGAAGGTCACCGAGCGCGTCAAGGACCGCGCGGACGTGGCCTTCGACTGCCACTGGACGTTCTCGGGCAACTCCGCCGAGCGGCTGGCCGAGGCCATCGACGACTACGACGTGTGGTGGCTCGAAGACCCCGTCCCGCCGGAGAACCTCGAAGTCCAGGAGAAGGTGACCGACTCGACGACGACGCCGATCACCGTCGGCGAGAACCGCTATCGAGTCACCGAGCACCGCCGGCTCATCGAGAAGCAGGCCGTCGACATCGTCGCGCCGGACATGCCGAAGATCGGCGGCATGCGCGAGACGCGGAAGATCGCCGACGTGGCCAACCAGTACTACGTCCCCGTGGCGATGCACAACGTCTCCTCGCCCGTCGGGACGATCGCCAGCGCCCACGTCGGCGCGAGCGTCCCCAACTCGCTGGCAGTCGAGTACCACTCCTACGAACTCGACTGGTGGGAAGACCTCGTCGAGGAGAACGGCCTCATCGAGGACGGCTACATGAAAGTGCCCGAGGAGAACGGCCTCGGCGTCACCCTGGACCTCGATACGGTCGAGGAGCACATGGTCGAAGGCGAGACGCTGTTCGACGAGGCGTAAGGCTCGTCGAACTCGATAGCCTCCGAGATTCTACGTTCACGCGTCCGTTCGGTACTCGTCGAGCACCCAGTCGTACTCGGTACAGAACTCGCTCGGCCCGCAGTAGAACGCCTCGCGGACTGCTTCGATCCCGCGGGCGGCTTCGAGGCCCGTCAGGATCGCCGTTCCGACGCGATACGGCAGCCGCCGCCCTCCGAACAGGTGGGTGAACAGGCGGTCGCGCGGAACGGCGGACTCCCCGAGCGACTCGCGCAGGGAGTCGTAGGTCCCCACGAGGTCGGCCAGCCGCTCTTCGTCGGAGAGGACGGCGTAGTCCTCGGCGACGGGGTCGTCGCGCTCGCCCATGGCGCCGTCGGCGCGACGCAGCGGAATTGGGGTGTACGTCGCGAACGCCTCGGTGTGGACCACGGTGTCGAAGACGGTCCGCTGCCCGGCCGGTTCCTCGAACGTGTCCGGGCCGAGGGCGCGCCGCGAGTGGTGAACCCGTTCGTAGAGGACGTGCGAACACTCGTGGGTCGCAGTGTAGAGCACCTCTCGCGGCGCGTCGAGGAACAGCGGCGCGTTCAGGTTCAGGTACGCGCCCCGTTCCCCGCCCACCCCGTAGTCGTAGCCCACTCCTAGGTACACCGTCAGGTCCGCGTGGTCCTCGTCGGGAGTCACGCGTTCGATGGCCGCTTCGATCCGGTCGACCCAGCCGTCCTCGTTCGAGCGGACCCGTTCCAGCAGGCAACGGATCTGGTCGCGGTTCTCCGGCAGATCCGCGACTCCCGAAAAGGCGTTGTCCTCGCCGGCGAGCGCCCGCGCTACGTCTTCCCGCGAGAGGTCCCGATCGAGCAGGTCGGCGTGTTCGCGGACCACGTCGTAGGCCGGGTGTTCCCAGATCCGCTCCAGCGGGACCTCCCCGTCGAGGTACGAGAGGGACCGTTCGACCGCGGTCGCGTCGATCCGCACGACGCGTGGGTCGGGGACCGCCGGGAAGTGTCTTGTGGCGAGACTCCGCTCGACCGCTCAGCCGAGGAAGTACCGCACGAGCGCGTGGTGGCCTGGCGCCACCTCGTCGGGAACCCCGTCGAACCAGTCCAGATTGGGGTTCGACGCGATGGGGCCGGCGCCGGGGCCACCGGGACCGGCTCCGCCTGGCGGGCCACCGCCGCCCGCGGGCGGCCCTTCCCCTTCCGATGCGTCCTCGTCGTCGGGGCCGACGCCCGGCGGCGGGCCGCCGGGGCCCATGCCGCCCGGACCGCCCATGGCGGGGATCAGCGAGGCGGCGAACGCGACCGTGTAGCCGACGACGCTTTCGTCCCCGTCCTCGGTCCGGGTCTCCGTGCGGATCACCAGCTCGGGCTGTTCGATCTGGACCGGGAAGTTCAGTTCGTCCTCGCTCCAGCGGTCGGCGGCGACTGCCCAGTCCTCGTCGGCGCCGACTGGGCCGTTCGGGAGCGTCCAGCCGTCGACCCACTCGGAGTCGACCAGCAGGAGCCGGCCCTGCTCGTCGGTCACCGCGACGACGACGAGCCCGCTCTGGTTCTCGGCGCCCTCGGTCGCCTGCTCGAACGCCTCGCTGTCGACGACCTGCTCCTGCTCGCGGAAGTCGACCCCCGGCTCCTCGCGGAGCGACTCGGGGTCCCTGAGGTTGACCATGCCGCTACTCGGGCGCCTCCGGTTGTAAAGACTGGCGCCATCCTCACACCTCGACGATATCGAAGTCGTACCCCACCCGCTCGCGGACGGTCTCGAACGCCTCGACCGCCTGCCGGAAGTCGTCTCCGTCCGCGAACGACAGCCGCCGCGGCGGACGCTCCGCCCCGTCGAGGCGGTCGACCGTCCACGCGAACGCCCGCAACACCCCGCGGAGCACCCGGTTGGGCTCGCTCTCCGCGCGCTCGCCGAGGGGTTCCCAGTCGACGACGACCTCGCGTCGGTCGCGGTCGACGGCGACGCGTCGCACGTGCTCCAGCAGGACGCCCGAGCCCGCCTCGAAGCGGATCGCCCGGTGGTTTACCTCGCCGTCGTCGGCCCAGGTGGCGACCGGTCCGGTGGGGACGACCGCGCAGGGCAGGTCGGCGAGTCGGTCGCGCGCGCTACCGGCCAGTTCGGGGGCCGCGGTCGCGTCGAGTTCGAACCGTTCGTGGTGAGGGACCGACCGGTAGATCGACCGCCCGTCGCGGCGGATCTCGACGGAAGACACGTCCCAGACCCGCCATCGCGCCTCCCCGAGCGGGCCGTCCGACTCGGAGTCCGCGACCGTCAGCGCGCGCACCAGCGCGTCGGCCTCGCCGGGGAGCCGCGCCCGCCACGTCGGGTCCGCACCGTCCCTCGCGCCGTCGGGGAGGCGGTCGAACTCGGCGTCGAGTATCCGCTGGGTGCGGGGACTCCGGTCGCTCACGTCGTCGGTCGACATCGTCAGGAACGCCTCGTCGCCGAACTCGCAGGCGACCGCGACCAGACGCGTGTCGGCCGCGACCGCGTCGGCGGCGTCGCCCCGACAGACCACCTCGTGGGTCGGCGACCAGTCGGTCTCCGCTCGCGCCGCTCCATCGGTCGTCATCGGCGGGAGCTACCGTCGGCCGACCCAAGGGCTTTCGGTCGGTGTGGGACCGAGTCGCGTACTCGGCGGTCGCTCGGCCACCGAAACGTTCTCGTCGGCAGCGGCCGCGCCCTCGGGCATGCGAACCATCGACGAAGTTCACATCGTGCCGCTGGGGTACGAGCACGACCGGATCCTCCGCCCCCTTCGCAAACACGACGCGGACGTGGTCTACCTGCTCGCCGCCGACGGCGAGCACACCTCGCTGACCCCCTATCAGGCGGCGCTCGTCGAGGAGCTCGAAGACGACGGGCGGACCATCCGCTTCCGCGAGACGGCGCTGTCGGACCTGTACGACGTGCTCGCGGTCGTCACGACGGTCGCCGCCGACCACGAGGGGGACGTGGTCCGGGTCAACGTCTCCAGCGGCGGCAAACTCGCCGCCATCGGCAGCGCAATCGCCTGCATGGCCACCGAGGCCACCGCCTACTACATCCGCGCCGAGGAGCACGTCCCCGATCTGGAGGAGCACCCGCGCACCCGCGGCATGCGCGACGACGAGGTCCTCCCCTCCTACCCTATCGAGGCCGTCTCCCGCGACCAGGTCTCCGTGCTCGCCTACCTCGAAGAACGCAACACCGACAGCTACACCGCCAAGAAGTCCGACCTCATCGAGCACGCCGAGTCGGAGGCGCTCTCCTTTATCGCCGACGCCGACCCCGCCAACGACAAGGCGAAGTTCGCCCTGCTCAACGCCAACATCGTCGACCCGCTCGTCGACGACGGCTACATCGAAGTCGAACGCGTCGGCCGACAGAAACAGATCCTGCTGACCGAGACCGGCCAGAACGTCCTCCACGCGTTCCGCCACAAGCTCTGACTCGGCGTCTGGTCGCTTGGGCGTTCGTATCGGCACCCAGTAGAGTACTAACGATACAACGAGTAACGATAGTATGGATTGTATCGATACGATAGATGGTACCGAGATAGAAACTACATACCCGTCCTGTCTACCAGTAGATGCGCGCAGTTCGGTGGGTGCGACGGGCCCCGCGTCGCCCTGTCAGGTCCCCACCCGCTGACGCTTCGGCCCTCCCCACGCCGCCCCCGACTGCGCCGCTGTCGCATCGCCCGCTGACCGATCCACCTGTGCCTCTGACACGGGGCGACCTCCTCCGGTCGCCCCACTCCTGCTTCGAGTAATCGGCTTCGTCGTTCGTTTCGGTGTTCTCTGTGGTATCGCTGAGTGTTCGGCAGCCGCGGGAACACGCCCGCTCAGTACGCGTGCGTACCGAACATAGAGTATGCTCTCAGATCAGTTCGAAGTTCTGACTCCCGCGCTCAGTAGAGGGCACGGTTGCAACGTTGCGAAACCGAGCTTTCCCAACGATCTACTGCCGTCCGTAACGGGAGCGACGCAGACGAGTGATTATGATAGTCGTTTGAACAACTCTTCGTATTTGGATTCCAACACAAGTATCCAGCCGTCGTTTCCGCCGCTGGTGTGGTAGTGGATCGTCTGTGAGGTGTGGTCATCGACTGCTGTCTGAGCTGGGTTCAATGCGTCAGGTCTGACCCAATCTCCCCCCGTCTCGAATTCTGTCGAATACGAGTCTCCCGCTACGGATAGGGAGATGTGAACTGTGTTATAGCGCGGTCCTTCTTCGACATCGACAGTGAGTCGGTACTCGTCCAGATTCGTGCAGTCGATAGCAGCACGGAGGAGTTCTCCGTAATCCGTCTCGTAGTCGTATATCATCTCGGGATCGAGACGGAATCCCCTGCCGGTGCAGAACAGGTAATTGAGCACGGACGTTTCGAGTCGCCAGAGACTCGTCGGCCGTTTGTCGGGTGGATGTATGTATCCGACCCCTTCTGACGCTTTCTCTCCGATCCTGATGTGAGAGTAGTGATACGATCCGCGTACTTCAGTTCGTTCGAAGTCGTCGGGATGGAGTGCCGGGTTTACTAGGTCCTGACGTATCTCGCCGATAACGCCAGCGTGCTTCAGTCTCCGAAGGATCTCCACGTACGCTCCGTGACCCACTCCGCTCGGTATCGCATCGTCGACGTCATCTCGGCATCCCTCCGAATCCCCGTAATCCGAGATGGCCTGCCTGTGAAACACGACGAAGATGATATCGTCGGGGTCTAGACGTACGCCGGTCTCCAACTTCGAGAGGACACCCTCGACGCGTTCCTCGGTATCGTCTCCGCCCGTCATCGTCTCACGGATTCACCCCGGAATCTAATAGGAATGGTGACCGTTACAGCTCGACGCGCTCGCCGGACTCGGCGGCCTCGTAGATGGCGTCGATGGCGCGCTGGTCGACGATGCCGTGCTCGCCGTCGCCGAGGATGTCCGTGCCGGTCAGCAGGTGGTCCCCGAAGTACTCCAGCGAGCGGCGGGTCTCCTCGATGCCGTCGAACTCGGTGGTGACGGTCGTCTCGCCGCGGGTGATCGTCAGCTCGCGGTCGCCGCTGAGGAAGGCGTCCTCCAGGAGCAGTTCGCCCTCGGTACCGATGATCCGGAGGTTACTGGTCTCCTGGGTGTTCTGGCTGGCCGTACAGGCGGCGACGACGCCGTCGGGGAACTCGACGGTGAAGGCGGCCCGCTCGTCGGGCACCTCGTCGAACGCCTCGTGACCGGACCAGTCCGTCGCGGTGACGGCGACGGGGTCCTCGTCGATGACGAACCGGGTCGTGTTGATGGAGTAGACGCCCAGATCGGTGACGGAGGCGCCGGGGCCGGCCATGTCGGGGTTGAGCCGCCACTGGTCGTAGTTGTCGTTGATGTCCAGCAGGGGCTGGGACATGTTGCCGTGGACCATCGCCACGTCGCCGATGAAGCCCGCGTCGACGAGCTTTCGCATCGCGCGGACGGCGGGCTGGACGTGCATCCGGTACTCGACGCCCAGGGTCACGTCCTCGGCGGCCTCGACGAGCTGCTCGGCGCGCTCGGTGCTGGCTTCGAGGGGTTTCTCGCAGAGGATGTCCTTGTCGAACTCCGCGGCGGCCTCCACGTAGGGGAGGTGCAGGGCGTTGGGTGTCGCGATATAGACGGCGTCGTAGGCGTCGGTCGCCTCGCCCTCGGTGAACTCGTCGTAGGTGAGGCCGTGCTCGATGCTCTCGTGCTCGTCGGCGACGCCCTCGGCCTTCTCGGTCGTCGAGGAGACGACGACGGTCGTCTCCAGGTGGTCGAGCGCTTCCGTGGCGGGGATGGCGAACTCCATCGTCCACCAGCCGAGACCGACCATCGCGAACCGCACCGTCCCGTCCTCGGCCTGTGGCCAGTCGCGCGCCGTGAAGTCGTCCATGTACTCCTGTAGATCCATGGACGAGTGCGCGCACGCGACCGGCATAAGTGATGCGAAGGCACCCGAGACCGGCCGTGTGAGCGGTTCGCGTTCGGTAATTTCGGACGATCGACCCGGGCGTTCGACCCCTCAGCTCCGCCACTCCAGCGCGGTCGCCGCCCAGGTGTAACCGGTGCCCGCGGCGAGAAAGACGAGGGTGTCGCCGGGGTCCAGCCACCCCCGGGTCCGGGCCTCGGCGGTCGCCAGCGCCTGGTCGACGCTCTGGACGTGCCCGTAGTCGTCGAGGTAGTACTGTTCGTCCTCGCCGAGGCCGAGTTCGTCACAGAGGTAGGCGTGGAACGACCGCTTCATGTGGGTGATCGCGGCGAAGTCGAGATCCGTGCGGTCCAGCCCCGACCGGTCGAGGGCGGTGTCCGCGACTTCGAGGAAGTTCGCGAGGCTCACCTCGCCCAGTCGCTCCTTCATGGTCTCGTGGTCGGGTACCCGAAGCGAGTGCATGTTGGCGTCGACGGTGCCGTGGCTGGGCGGGTGGCGCGTCCCACCGCCGGGCATCACCACGTCGCGGGAGAAGGAGCCGTCGGTCAGCGCGGCGCTCTCGCGGACGGTCGCGAGCGCGCGGTCGGGCGCGTCGCGTTCGAGGACCATCGCCGAGGCGCCGCTGCCGAAGTTGAACGTGAAGGAGGTGTCGGGGTCGTCGTAGTCGACCAGGTCCTCCTCGCGGCTGGCCGCGACGAGCAGCACCCGGTCGACGGCGTCGGCGGCCAGTTGAGCCTTCGTCTCCCTGATCGCGATCGGCGCACCGGCGCAGAGCGCGTAGCTCTCGGCGGCGTAGGCGTCGGTCGCACCGATCCGGTCGGCCACGTCGGCGGCGAGGCTCCAGACGACGTAGTCCTTGAACTCGCTACCGTGGTAGCGGACGGCGTCCAGGGATTCGGGGTCGCAGTCGGCGTCGGCCAGGGCCTCCTCCGCGGCCACGACGCAGAGGTCGCTCGGCTGTTCGTCACCGTTCCGGCAGACGTGCTTGCGGCGGATCCCCATCTTCTCGACGACCACGTCGCGAGGGATCCCCGCTCGCTCGGCGATGTCGGCACCGCCAACGGTCTCCTCGGGGAGCGCCGTCCCGGTCCCGGTGAGGTGGACGGTCATCGCGCACCTCCAGTCCCGACAGTGCTCATCGCTCACCCCACAGTTTCGCGGGGAGTCGCTCGGCGACGGGGTCGCCGAGGTAGCTCCGCAGCGTCCCGACGAGGCCGCTGGGGACGTAGAGGACGAACAGGACGAACACGATGCCGACGTAGAGGCTGGCGTGGCCGTTCAGCGCCGCGCCGATGAACCCTTCCACGGTGAGCCCGCCGAGCAGTTCCGCCGAGAGGACGCCCTCGGGGAGCGTCTCCCGGAGGAACGGGAGCAGGCCGCCGCCCTGGCCGGTGTTCGAGAGGAACTCGCGGATCGAGTGGTCGAACAGGTGGCCGTACAGCGGGCCGGCGAGCGTGCCGAACCCGCCGATGATGCTCGCCAGCAGCGCGTCGCCGGTCGTCAGGAAGTAGAACGTGCTCTCCGGCGTGACCGACCGACTGAATCCGGCGTACAGCGCGCCCGCGACGCCGCCGAAGAAGCCGCTGATGACGAACGCCCCGAGCTTGTAGCGGAAGGTGTCGTAGCCGATCGCGGCCGCGCGCTCCTCGTTCTCGCGGATGGCGATCATCACCCGTCCGAACGGCGAGTGGATCACCCGCTGCATCGCGAAGTACGACACCAGCGCGACCAGCCCGACCATGTAGAAGGAGACGGTGTAGGTGCCGAGCTCGTGGCCCAGCAGCGTCACCGTGTCGCCGGAGAACGTGCCGATCGCGAGGTTCAGCTGGTCGACGAATGGGATCCCGATCTCGAAGCCCTCGGGATGAGTCGACCCGACGGCGGGGCCGTCGCGGGGGTTGCTCGCCACGTAGTCCCAGCCGCGGACGAACACGTAGAGCACCTGCGCGAACCCGAGGGTGATCATCGCGAAGTACACCCCGGAGAGCCGGAAGGAGACGAGCCCGATCACGACCGCCAGCAGTCCCGCGAGGACGGCCGCCAGCAGGAGCGACACCATGAACGGCGTGCCCGCGGGGAGCAGGGGGACCTTGCCGTTGGCGATCAGGATGACGGCGTAGGCGCCGGTGCCGTAGAAGGCCGCGTGGCCGAAGGTGAGGTAGCCGGTGTAGCCGCTGATGAAGTCGAACGACATGGCGAACAGGGCGAAATAGAGGACGGCGACCATCGAGTCGACGCGAGGGAGGACGGCGACCGCGAACTCCGGGAGCCACCCGAGCGGGGCCGGGAACTGGGTGGTCGTCAGCAGGTGGTAGACCCCGGGATAGGCGACCAGAGCGAGGATCACGAGCAGGTGGACCTGCTGGCTGCGGAGGTGCTCGACGGGCCAGGCGAACTCGCGGTCGCCGACCCAGCGGGTGACGGAGCTAATGGCCGCCCACCTCCTCGACGCCGAACAGCCCCTGCGGTTTGACGATCAGCATGCCGACGAGGATGAGGAACACGGTGATCTCGGGCAGCCAGGTCCAGGTGACGACGACGTTCTGGAACCACCAGGTCGTCGTCGCGTCGGCCATCCCGACGATGAGCGCGCCGGCGACGGTCCCGCGGAAGGTCCCCAGCCCGCCGATGATCACGACGACGAACGCCGGCAGCAGCGTCTCCGCCGCCAGCGGGACGTTCGCACCCCAGACCGGGTCCCACATCAGCAGGGCGCCCGCGGCACCCGCGACGCCGGCACCGAGCGCGAACACGACGGTGAACACGCGGCGCACGTCGATCCCCAGCGCCTCGGCCATCTCGGCGTCCTCGCTGCCGGCGCGGATGTAGAGGCCGTATCGGGTCCGCGTGAGGAACGCCCAGATGCCCACGACGGTCGCCGCACCGAGCGCGATCTCGAAGAGTGCGAGGCCGCGGACCGAGAGCGGCCCGATCGACTGCTCGGCCGAGAGGATCGCCGGCCGCGTCCCGAGCGCGGCCCGCCACTCCGAGATGGGCTGGAGCCCGTAGAACAGGACGACGATCCGGACGATCTCCTCCAGCACGAGCGTCAGCCCGAACGTGAGGAGGATCTGGTAGATCGGCGGCCGGTCGTACAGCTGTCGAATAAGTCCGACCTCCATGACGCCGCCGAGCAGCGCGAGCGCAGCGAAGACGGCGACGAGCGCGACGAAAAAGAGGGCCAGCCGCGTCCACGCGCCCGTGGCGCTCCCGACGAGCGTGACCATAACCAGGCCGGCGAGATAGGCGCCGATCATCGTCAGGGAGCCGTGGGCGAAGTTCAACACGCCCATCAGCCCGAAGATGAGCGTCAGCCCGCTGGCGATCATCACGTAGATGGCCGACTTCGCCAGTCCCTCGACGACCACGCTCGCGAGCGTGTCCGGCCCGAGGAACTGCCGCAGACCCTCGCCGAAGCCCATCTGCATCGCGGCGGCTGCGAACGGCTCGGTCGCGTGCTGGAGGGACCCGGCGATCGGAGCGAGTGCGCTCCCGATCATGCCGAGAGGTACCTCCTGAGCCGTTCGTCGTCGGCGGACACGTCGGCGGTGTCGCCGTCGTCGACGACCCGCCCCTTATCGAGGACGTAGAAGCGGTCGGCCAGGTCGAGCGCCAGCGGGAGGTTCTGCTCGACGAGCAACAGGGTCGTCTCGGTCGCGGCGTCGGCCAGCGCCTCGGCCACGTCGGCGACGATCTGCGGCGCCAGGCCCTCGCTGGGCTCGTCGACCAGCAGCAGGTCGTTCTCGCCGACGAGCCCGCGGGCCAGCGCGAGCATCTGCTGCTGGCCGCCCGACAGCGTCCCCGCTTCCTGGTCGCGCCGTTCTTCGAGGATCGGGAAGGTGTCGTAGACGGTCGCGACCCGGTCGCCCGTGTCGGCGCCGTCGGGGACGGCGACGCGGACGTTCTCGGCGACGGTGAGCTGCGAGAAGATCCGCCGGTCCTCGGGGATCCAGCCGACGCCCCGCTCGGCGACCTCGTGGGTTTCGAGGCCGACCAGCTCCTCGCCGCGGTAGGTTATGGTCCCTTCCCGGGGCGGGGTCAGCTGGAGGACCGACCGCAGCGTCGTCGTCTTGCCGACGCCGTTGCGGCCGACCAGCGCGACCACCTCGCCCTCCTCGACGGAGAGCGTGACGCCCTCCAGCACGTGGCTCTCGCCGTAGTAGGTCTCCACGTCTTCGAGTTCGAGGAGGGTCACGCGATCCCCCCCGATCCGGGCTCGCCATCTGCTGACTCCTCCCCGCGACGGTCGAGGTCACCGGGTTCGTAGCCGCCGAGATACGCCTCCTGGACGGCGGGGTCCTCGCGGACGGCCGCGGGTTCGCCGTCGGCGATGACGGCGCCCTGGTTGAGGACGACGACGCGGTCGGAGACCTCCATGACGATGTCCATGTTGTGCTCGACCAGCAGGACGGCGTGGTCCTCGGCCACGTCCTCGATGAGCGCGACGATGTCGTCGACGCTCTCGGAGGAGACGCCGGCGTTCGGTTCGTCCAGCAGGAGCACGTCGGGGTCGCCCGCCAGCGCGACGGCGACCTCCAGCTGGCGGCTGGCGCCGTGGCTGAGGTTCTCCGCGACGTCTTCGGCCCGGCCCGCCAGCCCGACCCGGTCGAGGATCTCCCTGGCCTCCTCGACGTACTCGTCGTAGGCGTCGACGTTGCGCCAGAACGTCGCGGCGTCGTCGCCGCCGGCCTGGGCGGCGATCCGGACGTTCTCCAGCACCGACAGCGTCGGAAAGACGTTCGTGATCTGGTAGGATCGATGGACGCCCAGAGCCGCCGTCTCGTCGGGCGAGGCGTCGGTCACGTCGCGCCAGCCGTCACTCTCCCCCGCTCCGCCGTCGCGGCGCAACTCGATCGTCCCGCGGGTCGGTTCGAGCGCGCCGGTCAGCAGGTCGAAGAAGGTCGTCTTCCCGGCGCCGTTGGGGCCGATGAGCGAGCACAGTTCGTCGCCGAGTTCGAAGTCCACGTCGTCGACGGCCGTGAGGCCGCCGAACTCCTTCGTGAGGCCGTTCGTCCGTAACATGCTCACAGCGAGCAGTTCATGTCCGGGCTGTCGGCCGGGATGGTCGCGTTCTCCCCGGAGATGCGGGCCTGGGGCTCGCCGGGCATGATCGCCGCGTCCCAGCTGTCGGCGTACTCGTCGCTCGTCGGGACCGGGCTCGCGACGGTCATCTCCGAGCGGGCCTGGTTGTTGTACTCCTGGAAGGTGTAGCCGTCCTCGCCTTTCGGCGTGTCCGCGACGGTCATCCCCTTGAGCGCGCCGGCGATGTCGGCGCCCTCGGTCGACCCCGAGGTCTGGACGGCCTGGTGGATGGCCGAGGCGGCCGTGAACGTCCCCGAGGTGAAGAGATCGGGGACGACCTCGTAGGTGTTCGTGTAGCTGTCGACGAAGGCGTCGTTGATCTCGTTGTCGTACTGGTTCCAGTGGTACCGCGTCGTGAACGGGCCGAGTTGCGAGCCCTCGATCTTCTCGGCCGTCAGGGGCGACCCGAGGACGCTCTCCATCGTGTTGCCGACGACCTGATTGGTGATCTGGGTGGCGAACCCGCCGAAGACCCGATAGGAGTAGTCGCCCGAGAGGAACGAGCTGAACAGGTTCGGGAGCGTCGTGACGGTGAACCCGCCGACGATGCCCTCGGCCCCGGCCTCCTCGGCGTTGTCGAGCAGGCCGTCCCACTCGGCGTAGCCCTGTTCGACGAAGCGCTTGCCGACGATCTCGACGCCGTTGTCCCGCAGGACGGACTCGTAGTTGTTGACGACGGCGCGGCCGAAACTGTAGTCGGCGCCGAACAGGAACACCCGCGACACGTCCGTCTCGTTGGCGACGTAGCGGCCGCCCGAGCGGGCGTCCATCGCCGTGTTCTCGCTGGCCCTGAAGACGAGGTCGCTGCAGTAGTCGCCGCTGGAGGTGATCGCCGCCGAGGCGGCCGGTCCCGCCACGAACGGGACCTGCGCTTGCGTGACGACCTGGCCGATCACGCGCTCGGCCGCCGACGAGGACGAACAGCCGAACAGCATGTCGACGCCGTCGTCGCGGACGAGCGACGTGGCCGCCGACTGGGCCGAGTCCGCCGCGAACTCCGTGTCGCGGACGAGCAGCCGGTAGTCCACGTCGCCGACCGTGACGGTCGTCTCGCCGGTCCCGACCTGTCCGGCCGGGTCCGCGCCGGCCTTGTAGGCCAGCCCCGAGAGGAACCCCCACAGGCCCTGCTGGCCGTAGTACGCCAGGTTCCCCGACATCGGCTGGAGGACGCCGATAGTTACCTCGCCCGAGACGCTGCTCGCCGTGCCCGTCGCCGTTCCGTTCATACCTGAGTCGTCGGTCGCCGTGTCGCCGCCGTCTCCGCCGTTCCCGTCGTCGCCACCGCCGTCGGCGTTCCCATCGCCGCCCTCGGTCGGTGTGCTATCGCCGTCCGAACAGCCCGCCAGCGCCGCGGCACCGGCGACACCCAGTGACTTCAGCGCCCGCCTCCGCGTGATATGCTCTCGCATGATAATTAGTGATACTACGTTCACGGCCATATCCACCCGGGTTCACATGTTAACGCGCACGTTCGGCCGAGCAAGCGGAGAACGTGGAGGCGACCGAACGGCCTCTCACTCGGCGTCGTCGAGGTCGTCGAGGGCGTCGACGACGCGTTCGATCATCTTGCGCTGGCCCCTGCGGAGGTTCTTCGAGACGGCCGGCTTGGACACGTCGAACTCGTCGGCGAGCGTGCCGAGCGTGGCGTCGCGGGGCGACTCGAAGTAGCCCGACGAAACCGCGGTCTCCAGGGTCTCCCGCTCGGTCTCGGAGAGCTCCTCGCAGCCCTGGATGAGCGTCATCGCCGCGCCGGCGTTCTGGACGAGGTCGCCCATGTCCGGCAGCGTCGTGTCCGACCGCTCGACCACGTCGAACTCGTTGTCCCGTTCGAGTTCCGCGAGCGTGTCGTCGGCCTGGCGGGCCCGGTCGAAGCCGACGTGCCACACCTCGCTGCCGTCCTCGATGTAGAACGGCCCGGTGATGTAGCCGTCGTTGTCCCGGATGGTCTCCATCGCCGCCGTCTCGTCGATGACCGTCCGGACGTGGGCCACGTCCTCGCGGCGGGAGAGCAGCGCGTAGTCGTGCATGTTCCCGTGGTCCCGCAGCGCGTCGAGCCCGTTCGAGAGCTGGTCGCGGTCGCCGCCCTCGACGACCATCCGCGTCTCCAGCGCCCGCCGGGACTGGTCGAACTCCCAGTGGACGGCCGAGAACGCGACCCCGTAGTCCGCCGTCGTGTCGACGAACGGGCAGTCGTACTGCTCCATGTCCATCGAGATGTCGATCATATGGGAAACCCCCTTCCTCGACGTGACTTCCCTCACCAACATAAATGATTCTACCCTCGAAGGAAGCGTTCGGGTTAGGTGAATCCTACCGGGAACGGGAGTACGGGGCGGATACGGGGGGAGCGTCCGGCCGGAGGTCACTCGCCGAACTCGGCCGCGACGGCCTCGCGGTCGATCTTGTCGGGACCGCTCGTCGGGAGTTCGTCGACGAACGCGAGGTGGCGGGGGTGTTTGAACCGGGCCAGCCGGTCGTCGAGGAACGCGCGGAGGTCGTCGAGGGGCAGTTCTCCTTCGCCGTCAGCGAGTTCGACGACGGCCTTCCCGACCTGGCCCCACTGGTCGTCGGGCACGGGGATCACGACGGCGTCGGCCACTGCCGGGTGGTCGACGACGGCGTCCTCGACTTCCGCGGGGTAGACGTTCTCGCCGCCGCTGACGAACATGTTCTTCTTGCGCCCCTCGATGGAGACGTACCCCTCGTCGTCGACGCGGGCCAGGTCGCCCGTCGACACCCACTCGCCGAACGTCTCGGCGCTCTCCTCGGGGGAGTCCCAGTAGCCGTCGGCGGCGTGGGGCGACCGCAGTTGGAGTTCGCCGATCCCGCCCGCCGGGAGTTCCGCGCCGTCGTCGTCCACCACGCGCGCGTCGACGTGGGGATTCGCGACGCCGACGGTGTGGGCTTTCTCGCGGGGCCAGTCGTCGGGCATCGCGAAGTTGTTGGGGCCGCACTCGGTCAGCCCGTACCCCTGTGAGAGGTCGACGCCGCGGTCCCACCACGCCTCCATGACCGACTCCCGGCAGGGGCCGCCGCCGGACTTGACGAACCGGAGCGACGACAGGTCCGTCTCCGCCCAGCGGTCGTGTTCGGTCATCGCCCTGAGGACGGCGGGGACGGCGACGAGGACGCTCGCCGACCGCTCCTCGACGATCCCGAGGATCTGGCCGGGGTCGAACTCGCGGTCGATGACGACCGTGCCGCCCATGTGGAAGATCGGGAGCGTGAGGACGTTCCAGCCGCCGGTGTGGAACATCGGGAACACCATCGGCGTCAGGTCGTCGTCGCGCAGCCCCCACGCGGTGATCGTGTTGACGGAGTTCCAGACGAGCGCCTCGTGGGAGATCACCGTCTCCTTCGGCGTCCCCGTCGACCCGCCGGTGTGCAGGAACAGGTGCGGGTCGCCGGCGTCGACGGCGGGGCCGTCGAACGCCGAGTCGTCGTCGGGGAGGGTGGACTCGTAGGATTCCCAGGTCACTTCCCCGTCGACCGGCAGCGACAGGATCGGCGCGTCGGCATCCCAGGCGTCCCGGTCGGTCGCGTCCCCGACCAGGTCGGCGAACGGCTCCTCGACGACGACGAGTTCGGGGTCGACGTTCGCCAGGAGGTCGGCGAGTTCCGGCGGGGCCAGCCGGTGGGACAGGGGGGCGAGGACGCCGCCGGTCTTGCCCGTCGCGAAGAAGAGGTCGACGTACTCCGGGCGGTTGCGGGAGACGACCGCGACGCGACCGCCCGCGTCGGCGCGTGCGTCCGCCGAGGAGTTCGTGACGCCGCGGTCGGCCAGGAGTCGCGCACAGCGGTTCGCCCGGCGGTCGAGGTCGGTGTAGGTGTACTCGGTCCCGGTCGCGGCGTCGACGAGCCCGACCCGGTCGGGCGAGAGCGCCGCGCGCTTCTCGCTCCAGGCGCCGACCCACTCCGCCTCAGACATCCTCGACGAACTCCCGGAGTTCGTCGGTGACCCGCTCGTCGCGCTCGACGAAAAAGAGGTGCGAGCCGCCCTCGACCTCCACCAGCTCCGCGCCGGGGATCCCCTCGGCGAGGAGTCGCCCGTTCTCCGGGGGGAGCACGCGGTCGTCCGTGCCGTGGAGGACGAGCGTCGGCAGGTCGATCCCGCCCAGTTCGTCGCCCGCGTCGAAGCCGACCGCCGCCGCGCTCTGCCACTCGTAGGCGTCCTCGGAGGGATCGGTCTCCAGTCGCCAGTCGACGATCCGATCGACGACCTCCTGATTCGCCGCCCAGAACTCGTCGGTGAATGCGGGCTCCATCTTGTGCCGGATCGTCTCGCTCGGCCCGTACTCGTCGGGGACGGCGAGCATCCGCGCCTGGGTCTCCTCGGGGATCGGGACGGCGTCGTCGCCGCCGGGGGTCGTACAGAGCAGCGCCAGCGACTCGGCGCGGTCGTAGTCGAGCGCGTACCGCTGGGCGATCATCCCGCCGAGGCTCGCGCCGACCAGATGCGTCCGCTCGATCCCGGCGTCGTCGAGGACCGCTTCGAGGTCGGCCGCCATCTCTTCGACGGTGTAGGGCCCCTCGGGTGCGTCGGAGTCGCCGGTCCCCCTGTTGTCCATGACGACCGTGCGGTACTCCGAAAGCGCCTCGCGCTGCCAGTTCCACATCCAGGTCCCGTAGGCCAGCCCCTCGAGGAACGTCACCGCCTCGGCCTCGGCCGGCCCCGCCACGTCGTAGGCGATCCGGACCTCGTCGTTCGTCGCGTACGCCATGGCGGAGGTATCGAACGCCCCTCCCTTCAACCCGGACGTTCACGTGTGAACCCGGACCCGTATCGCCCGAACGCTCCGACGCCCGATTCACCCCGTCGAAACCGCCCCTCGAACCCTCTGCTCGGCAACGATGCCCCAGGGAACGTGATTCACCATCTCCGAATCGGTACGGTTTCGATTCCGTCCACTGATCCGGAAGATACGCCCCGCGTGCGGGGTACCGATCGATTCCACATGCACGTCCCTGATAGATCTCGAATTCCGCTAATGTTTTACGAGTGGCACTGAGACGCACTGTTATGGAATTACATGCCAGAGAGGTTAACCAGGACGTGCGGGAGCTGGGCGAGCTGCTCGGGGAGATAATCCGGACCCAGCGGTCCGAATCTGCGTTCGAGATAGTCGAACGTATCCGGACGGCCGCGATCGACTACCGGCGCGGCGACGCCGAGGACCGGGCGGCGATCGGCGAGGCCCTCGACGGGCTCGACCCCGAGGAACAGGACGTGGTCGCGCGGGCGTTCACGACGTACTTCGAGCTGATCAACCTCGCCGAGGAGCGCCAGCGCGTCCGGGAGATCCGCGAGGGGAGCCACGAGGGAACCCTGGAGGACAGCGTGCGCGCGGCCGTCGAGGAACTCGCCGAGCGCAACCTGGACGCCGCGACGGTCGAACGGGTGCTCGACGACGTACTCATCCAGCCGACGTTCACCGCGCACCCGACCGAGGCGCGCCGGAAGACCGTCAAGGCGAAACTGCGCTCGGTCTCGAACCACCTCGAACGGCTCGACGAGGTGCGGCTGACTCGCGACGAGCAGGCCGACGTGGAGCGGGACCTGGAGGCGGAGGTGACGAGCCTCTGGCAGACCGCGCAGGTCCGCGAGCGCCGCCCCGACGTGACCGACGAGGCGTTGAACGTCCAGTGGTACCTGGAGAACGTCCTGTTCGAGGTCATCAGCGAGGTGTACGACGCGCTCGAACGCGCCGTCGACGAGGAGTTCGACGGCGAGGTCGACGTGCCGAAGCTCTACGAGTTCCGGTCGTGGGCCGGGTCCGACCGGGACGGCAACCCCTTCGTCACCCCGGAAGTGACCGAGGAGACGCTCGACCGCCAGCGGTCGGCCGCGGTCCCGCTGTACCGCGACCGCCTCAAGACGCTCTCGGGCGTCCTCAGCCAGGACGCGAGTCAAATCGACACCGGCGAGCGCTTCGACGAGCGCCTGGCCGACCACCGCGAGCGGCTGCCCGCCGTGGCCGAGGCGGCCCGCGAGCGCTACCCCGACGAGCCCTACCGCCAGAAGCTCAAGTTGATGCGCGAGAGCGTCCTCCGGGTCGACGACGTGCGTCCCGGCGGCTACGCCGACGAGCGCGAGTTACTCGAGGACATCGAGGCCATCGCCGAGAGCCTGCGAGCCAACGACGCCGACGCCATCGCCGAGTCCCACGTCGACCCGCTCGCCCGTACCGTCGACACCTTCGGCTTCTCGCTGGCCAGCCTCGACCTGCGCGACCACCGCGCGAAACACACGAACGCCATCGCCGAGGCGGTCGACCGCGAGGGCGTCGACTACGAGTCGATGGACGAGGGCGAGCGCGTCGACTTCCTCACGGAGGCCGTCCTGCAGGACCCGACCGTGATCGACCTCGCCGACCGAGAGGGCCTCTCCGACGAGACCGCCCGCGTGCTGCGCCGGTTCGAGAAGACCGCCGAGTGGCAGGACGACTACGGCGTCGACGCCATCGACACCTACGCCATCAGCTGGTGCGAGGAGCCCAGCCACGTCCTCGAAGTCCTCTTCCTCGCCGACCAGGCGGGCATCGTCGACCTGCCGGGCTACTGCGGGCTCGACGTGGTCCCCCTTCTGGAGTCGAAGTACGCCCTCGACGGCGCCCGCCGCATCATGGGCACCCTGTTCGAGAACGAGGCGTATCAGCAGGCCCTCGACGCCCGCAACGGCGTCCAGGAGATCATGCTGGGCTACTCGGACTCCAACAAGGAGAACGGTTTTCTGGCGGCGAACTGGAGCCTCTTCCGCAACCAGCGCCGGCTGGCCGCCATCACCGACGACTACGACGTGGAGATGCGGCTGTTCCACGGCCGCGGCGGCTCCATCTCGCGGGGCGGCGGGCCGATGAACGACGCGATGCTCGCGCTGCCCAACGAGACGGTCTCGGGACAGATCAAGTTCACCGAGCAGGGCGAGACCATCTCGGAGAAGTACGCCAACCGGAAGATAGCCGAGCGCAACCTCGAACAGATGCTCGACGCCCAGATCCGGGCGCGGCACAACGCCATGGAGAACCCGACCGAGGAGGTGCCCGACGAGTGGGCCGAAGCGATGGAGACCGCCGCCGAGGCCGCCCGCGAGGAGTACGTCGACCTGCTCGAATCCGACGGGTTCGTCGACTTCTTCGAGACCGCCACGCCCATCACCGTCATCGAGAACCTCAACCTCGGGTCCCGCCCCGCGTCGCGCTCGGACGAACGCGACGTCGACGACCTGCGTGCGATCCCGTGGGTGTTCTCGTGGACCCAGGCTCGGTGTATCCTCCCGGGCTGGTACTCGCTGGCGACCGGGATCGAGGCGTACCTCGATTCGGGCGGCGATATCGAGACGCTGCGGGAGATGTACGACGAGTGGCCCTTCTTCCAGACGACGCTGGACAACGCCGCACTGGCGCTGGCGCGCTCGGAGATGGAGATCGCCGAGCGCTACGCCGACCTCGCCTCCGACGACCTCCGCGAGGCGTTCTTCCCGCGCATCCGCGCGGAGTACGAGGGCGCCGTCGAGCTGGTGAAGACGATCACCGACCGCGACAGCCTGCTGCGCCGCGAGTGGCTCGCCGAGAACCTCGCCCGGCGCAACCCCTACGTCGACCCGCTCAACCTCCTTCAGGTGCGCCTGCTCGACCAGTCCCACCTGACCGAGGCCGAGGAGCGCACCCTGCGGCTCACCGTGCAGGGCGTCGCCGCCGGGATGAAGAACACGGGATAAGGCAACCTTACTCTCGTTCTGCGGGAACCGGCGCCGCTGAACCGACGAAAGGCGCTTGCGGCGAGCCCCCGAACCGCCGCCCATGGCACTCGACACCGTTCTCGTGGCCGTCGGACCCGGTGACGAGGAGCGAACCGATCCGGTCGTGACCGCCGTGAGCGACGTTGCCGGACCGGCGGAGGCGTCGGTGGTCCTCGCGCACGTCTTCTCCCGCGAGCGATTCGCCGAGATGGGCGACCGCCTCGGCTTCGGTGACGACGCCGAACCCGACGCCGTCGCCGCCCGACAGACGACCGTCGGAGCGTTCCGCGACCGGCTCACCGAGGCGGGCCTGGACGTGTCCGTCCGCGGTCGGGTGGGCGACGTGGGAGAAGGAGTCGTCGCGCTCGCGGAGGGGACCGACGCGGACCTCGTCTTCGTCGGGGGTCGGAAGCGCCGCCCCTCCGGGAAGGCGGTGTTCGGCTCGACGGCACAGACCGTCCTGCTCGAAGCGCCCTGTCCGGTGACGTTCGTCCGGAGCGGGTGACCACAGACGAGAGCGGGTCCGTCGCTCGGGCGATCAGTCCACGAGCGCCGCTTCCAGCAGTTCCAGCGGGTGCCGTATCTCGTAGCCGGTGCCGTGCTCCATCTGCATCGCGCAGGTGGGACACTCCGTCATGCCGGTCTCGCTCTCCACGCCCTCCATGTGCTCGAACATCTCCTCGCCGATCTCCATGGAGTAGTCGTACTTCTCTTCCTTCCAGCCGTAGGTGCCCGAGATACCGGAACAGGAGTCGCCCACGTCCTCGACGTCGACGCCGTCGAGTTCGCGAAAGAGTTCGACGGCCTGGCGGTCCAACCCCTGATTCCGGGCGTGACACGGCGCGTGGTAGGCGAACTCCTCGGCGAGTTCGCCGTCCACGTCCGCCTCGGCGACCGCACCGGACAGGTCCTCGTGAATGCGCAGGTACTCGACGGCCTCGTAGGTGTGAGCCGCCACCTCCGCCGTGCCCTCGAAGTCGAACAGTTCGGGGTACTCCTGGCGGAGGCTCATCGAGCAGGACGTACAGGAACAGACCGCGTCGTAGCCCTCGTCGACCAGCGCCGACAGGGATTCGACGTTCGTCTTCGCGTCCCGGCGGGCGTCGTCGAGCATGCCGTTGGCGAACATCGGCGTGCCGGAACAGCCCTGCTCGGGGACGGCGACCTGGTAGCCGAAGTGCTCGAACAATCTGACCAGGGCCTTCGCGACCTCGGGGGTGTTGTACTCGGCGTAACAGCCGTGGAAGTACGCGACCCGCTTGTCCGCCGACTGGACCTGCGCGCCGCCGCGGGCCTGCCACCAGTCGGTGAACGTCTCGGTGGCGAACTCCGGGAAGTCCCGTTCGCTCGTCACGCCGAGGGTCTTCTCCATGACCCAGCGTGCCGGCCCGAAGTTCATCGCGGCGGTGGCGAGCCGCGGGACCTTGCTCGCGAAGAAGGCGGAGGTGCGGTAGTTCGCCAGGATCCGGTTGCGCCAGTACTCGACGGAGAGCTTGCTCATCTGCTCGTCGACATATCGACCGCGAGTGGTGTTATGCATCTGACTGAGCGGCACGCCGGAGGGACAGGCGTCGTCGCAGCGCATGCAGTTCGAGCAGGACATCACGGAGTCGTCGACCTCGTAGTCCTCGTCGGTCTGGGTGAGCCGCCACTGCTCGGGGCCCTGGAACTTCGGCCCGGGGAAGTCGTCGTCGACCTCCGCGACCGGGCAGCTGGTGTCGCAAGAGGAGCACTTGTAACAGGAGTCGGCGCCCGACCGCAGGTCGAACTCCTCGGCGTCGCCGAAGACCTGCGTGGGCTCGTGGTTCTCGTCGGGATTCGGTGCCGCCGGTTCGAACTCGCTGGTGTGGTCCGTGTCGCTCATGGGATCGGTCGTGTCGCCGGCCGCGCCGCTCGCCGTGCCGCCGTCCGGGACGCGCGGCCGTCCCGGCTCCGTCTCGTCTCTCGCGCCGTTCTCCGCACTGCCGTCCGCGCCGTTCGCCCCGTCCGCCGCTCGCTCGTCGCTCATCGCACCGCCTCCGCGGCGGCCGCGCCGGCCGCGTGGCCCGTCGCGATGGAGACGCCGCTACCCGACTTCTCGGCCGCGAAGTCGTAGCCGCCCAGCACCGACCCGGCGGCCCGCAGGTTCGCGAACTCCGTCCCGCCCTCGGCGTCGACCGGCCGCAGGTCGCCGTCGGTCGGGACGCCGAAGCGGGCGAAGGCGTGGTCGCCGAAGGCGTCGGTGTCGAACCACTCGTAGCGGTCGGTCGCGTGGGGGACGTGGCAGTCGAAGATCGGCTCCTCGACGGTCTCCCGGTCCGAACCGATCCCCTTCCCGACTAGCCCACCCGTCGCGAGGACGAACTGGTCGGCCGCGAAGGGGATTCTCGCCCCGTTGCGGTCGATCGAGACGGACTCGACCCGCCCGGTGGCGTCGCCCCCGCCGTCCGACTCGTAGCCGACGACGGGGTTGCCCGTCTCCATGCTGACGCCGGCGGCGTCGAGCGCGGCGTAGAGGTCGTCCTCCAGTCTGAGTCCGGGCAGCGACGGCGGACCCATCGGCACCTCGAAGACGGGGACGCCCAGATGGGTTTCGAGCGACTCGCGGACCGCGGCGGGGTCGTCGTCGCCAAGCACCGCGGGGAAGCCGACCCGCTCCGCGCCGTCGAGGTGGGGTTCGACCGCGCTCGCGAGCGCGGCGCGGGCGCGGCGGGTGGACCCGGTGTGGGTCTCGACCGGCGCGTCCTCGTCGAGCAGTTTCGCGTAGCGGGTCACCTTCGCGTCGGCGTTCAGATCGCCGGGGAACGCGATCGTCTCGCCCGCCACTTCGA
Source organism: Halosimplex pelagicum (assembly GCF_013415905.1). Classification (GTDB taxonomy): domain Archaea; phylum Halobacteriota; class Halobacteria; order Halobacteriales; family Haloarculaceae; genus Halosimplex; species Halosimplex pelagicum. The sequence continues at coordinate 3,794,337 of NZ_CP058909.1, forward strand.
AGGGGACGCCCGCCCCCTCTAGATGGGCGGCCGCGTGGGGCGCGTCGAAGTCGACCAGCCGTTCGAACCCGACCAGCAGCGCGTCGCGCTCGTCGCTGGCGACGCCGGCCGCGGCGCCCGCGGGGTACCGGGCGGTCGGCTTGACCGTCCCGCCGTGGGTCGGCAGGAGCGCGTTGCGGTCGGTGTGGCCGCCGCGGTAGCGGTCGGCCACCTCGTCGAAGACAGCCATCGCCTCGCGGACGCCGTCGACGCCGACCGCGCTGTAGGGATGGCGCTCGGGCAGCTCCGGGACAGCCTCGAACGGGTCCACGACCAGGCCGTCGCCGTCCGGCACGTACCCGAGCACATCGACGAGTCCGGACGCCTGCGCGAGCGTGCTCTGTTTGTACGAGAGGAGTCGCACGTCCGCGCCCTCGCGGGCGGCGGCGAGGGCGGCGAACCCGCCCGCCAGGCCGCCGCCGACCACGACGACCTCGGACTCAATCGCCATCGCGCCCTCCGTCGGTCGCGACGCCGGTATCGCCCGCTCGGTCCGCGTCGCCGTGGTCCACCGCCTCGGTCGGCCCGTCGTCGAAGGCGGCGAAGTCGACCGACCCGTCGGCATCGGCGGGGTCGCGGTCGCGATTTTGCGTCGTGGCGTGCAGCGCGTAGTTGAGCATCGCCTGGGAGAGCTGCTGGCCCCACAGCGCGTGCCGTTGGCCCTTCCAGCGTTCCTGGAGGAGTTCGTCCCACGCCTCCCTGACGGTGGGTTCGTCGTAGCTGTCTTCGAGTTCGCCGGCGAGCCGGTGGGCACAGAAGCCGCCCTGGCAGTTGCCCATCGTCGCCCGCGTGCGGATGCGGACGGCGTTGAGGTCCGAGCCCGAGCCCTCGATCGCGTCCTGGACCTCCGCGCGCGTGACGGCCTCACAGTTGCAGACGACCGGGTTCGGGCCGTCGGTGTCGAGCACCTCGTCGGCCCGCGAGCCCAGCCGTTCGACGCTGCGGCGGCCGATCGGCGACTGGAGGCCGAACTCGTCCATGTAGTCCCGGAGGACGGTGAAATCCTCGCTCCCCGGGAGCGGTACGTCGGCGGTCCGGCAGGCGGCGTCGACGCCGAAGCGGTCGCAGACGTGGTCGACGATCTTCTCGGCCATCATCCGGTAGGTGGTGAACTTCCCGCCGACGATGCTGGTCATCCCGGGCAGGTCGTCGCGGTCGTCGTGGTCCAGCAGGAAGAAATCGCGCGTGATGTCGGTGGGGTCGGTGCTGCCCACGTCCGGCGGCTCGTACAGCGGGCGGACGCCCCAAAAGGAGCGGATCGTCCGGGCGTCTTCGAGCATGGGGATCAGCTCCGAGAGGGTGTCGATCATCATGTCGACCTCCCAGCGCTCCTCGGGGTAGTCCTCGGGGTCGTCGACCTCCTCGTCGGTGGTCCCGAGGATCGCCGTCGTCTCGTGGGGGACGACGATGTCGGCGTCGCCCTTCGGCCGACAGCGGTTGATGACGGTGTCGACCTGCCGGACGTTCATGATCGTCATCACGCCCTTGGAGGGGCGGACCTCGATGTCGACGCCGGCCATGTCGCCGATCTGCCCCGCCCAGGCGCCGGTCGCGTTGACGACGTGGTCGGCGCGGATCTCCTCGCGACCGCCCTCGGTGCCGTGGACGCGCAGGCCCGGGCCGGAGGCGTGTTCGACTTCGACGCCGACGACCTCTCCGTCCTCGACGAGCAGGTCCGTGACCTCGGAGTGAGTCTCGACGCGCGCGCCGTGTTCGACGGCGCTGGCGGCGTTGGCGACCACCAGTCGAAAGGGGTCGACCGCGCCGTCGGGGACCCAGATCGCCTTGTCGATGTCCTCGGCGAGGTGCGGCTCCATGGCGCGCGCCTCCGCGCCCGAGAGGGCCTCGGCGGGGATCCCGCAGGCCTCGCAGCCGTCGAGCTTCTCCTGGAAGTACTCCTCGCTGTCCTCGGGGCGCTTGACGAACAGGCCGCCGGTCTCCTCGACGCAGTGGGCGGCGATGTCCCGGAGGACGCGGTTCTCCTCGATGCACTCGCGGGCGCTGGACCGGTCGGACACCGCGTACCGGCCGCCGCTGTGGAGCAACCCGTGCATCCGCCCGGTCGTCCCGTGCGTGAGGTTGCCCTGCTCGACGAGGGTCACGTCGAACCCGCGCATCGCCAGGTCGCGCGCGACGCCGCCGCCCGTCGAACCGCCCCCGAGAACCGCGATGTGGGGTGTGGATGCCATCTGTTCGCACGTTCGGCACCCACCCACTTTACTTCACCGACGAACCTATACACTCGATAAATAAAATGGTTCTACCCTGGGAAACGGAACGATGAACCAGTGGCTCGGTCGCGACTACTCACCGGAACGCGCGCCGAACCCTGGGAGACGAGACGGCTTATACGGCGGCAAACAACCGCAGATGGCGCTAATGCGAACTGAAGGGGGCGATACTCCGAGGCGCATCTCCCCGACTGCCCCCGCCCTGGCCGGCGGTACCGAGCGCCTACTTTACCCGACGCACCCCAACCATCAGTAACATTTATAACGATTCCGTATGTTGTTTATCGGCAGGGCGGCATTCGGAGTAAATATCCCGCCACATGGTGACAGACAATGGCAGACACGTACATCGGCGCGATAGACCAGGGGACGACCGGCACCCGCTTCATGGTGTTCGACCACGAGGGCCAGGTCGTCGCGAACGCATACGAACAGCACGAGCAGATCTACCCCGAGCCGGGCTGGGTCGAACACGACCCCATCGAGATCTGGGAGAACACGCAGGAGGTCGTCACGCGCGGCCTCCGCGACGGCGGGCTGGACGCGAGCCAGCTGGAGGCGCTGGGGATCACCAACCAGCGGGAGACGACGGTCGTCTGGGACGCCGAGACGGGTAAGCCGGTCCACAACGCCATCGTCTGGCAGGACCGTCGCACCACCGACCGCGTCGAGCAGCTCGAAGAGGAGGACAAGGTCGAGTGGATCCGCGAGAAGACGGGGCTGGAAGCCGACGCCTACTTCGCCGCCACGAAGACCGAGTGGATCCTCGACAACGCCGAGCCCCTGAAGCTCCAGAGCTCCCGCGGCGAGAGCGTCCGCGACCGCGCCGAGGCCGGCGAACTCCGGATGGGTACCATCGACACGTGGCTCATCTACAACCTCACCGGGCAGCACATCACCGACGTGACCAACGCCTCCCGGACGATGCTGTACGACATCGAGGGGCTCAACTGGGACCCCGAACTCTTAGAGGAGTTCGGCGTACCGGAGTCGATGCTCCCCGAAGTCCGCCCGTCCTCCGACGAGGCCACCTACGGCTCGACCGACCCCGACGGCTTCCTCGGCGCCGAGGTGCCCGTCGCCGGAGCCCTGGGCGACCAGCAGGCCGCGCTCTTCGGCCAGACCTGCTTCGACGCCGGCGACGCCAAGAACACCTACGGCACCGGGTCGTTCTACCTCATGAACACCGGCGAGGAGGCCGTCGCATCCGAGCACGGCCTGCTGACGACGATCGGATTCCAGCTGTCGGGCGAACCCGTCCAGTACGCCCTGGAGGGGTCGATCTTCATCACCGGCGCCGCCATCGAGTGGCTCGAAGACGTCGACCTGATCAACAACGCCGCCCAGACCGCCGAGCTGGCCCGCTCGGTCGACTCGACCGACGGCGTTTACATGGTCCCGGCGTTCACCGGGCTGGGCGCGCCCCACTGGGACGGCCGCGCACGCGGGACCATCGTCGGGATGACCCGCGGCACCCGGAAGGAGCACATCGTCCGGGCGACGCTGGAATCGATCGCCTACCAGACCCGCGACATCGCCGAGGCCATGGAGGCCGACTCGGGCGTCGAGACGACGAGCCTGCGGGTCGACGGCGGCGCGGTCAAGAACAACTTCCTCTGTCAGCTCCAGTCGGACATCATCCAGACGGAGATCGTCCGCCCGGAGGTCGACGAGACGACCGCGCTCGGCTCCGCCTACGCCGCCGGCCTCGCCGTCGGCTACTGGGACTCGGTCGACGAACTCCGCGACAACTGGCAGGTCGACCGCGAGTTCTCGCCGGAGATGGCCACCGCCGAGGCCGATCGGATGTACAGCCGCTGGGACGACGCCATCGAGCGCTCGCTCGACTGGGCGCGGGAGGAGTGACCGATGTACGATACGCTCCTCCAGGTGCCGGTCGTCGGCATGGAGTGGGAGCAGTTCCTCCTGCTTTTGATCACCGCCCTCGCCGGCGGCGCCTTCGGCGCGGCGCTCGGCGCGCTCCCGGCGTTCATCTTCACCGGCTTCGTCGTCTTCCTCGGCGAGGGGCTCGCGATCCTCGAACGCTCGGTCGGCGGGGCGGTCCCGGCGGTCGGGCCGGGCGAACTCGCGACCGGTGTGACCGGCGTCATCGGCTTCGGTGCCGTCACCGGCCCGCACATCGCCTTCGCGGGCGGCGTCGCCGCCTCCGCCTACGCCGGCAAGAAGTACCCCGAGATGGAGCCGGAAGGGTGGGACTACCACTTCGGGAAGAACATCCTCTACGCGTTCGGGACCAAGCCGGACATCCTCGCGGTCGGCGCCGTCTTCGGGCTCGTCGGCGCGCTCATCAACCAGTTCTCGGCGGCGCTGCTTGCCGTCGGGAACACGCCCGTGACCGACACCATCGCGCTGACCGTCGTCGCCAGCGCCTTCCTCGCCCGTATCGTCTTCGGCTACCCGATCGTCGGACGCTCGTCCGGCGGGAGTCTGCTCGACATGTCCCCCTTCGAGCGCGAGGAGCCCCGCGTCGCCACCGACGGCGGGGAGGTCCCCGAGGAACACGCCGGTCGGCTGGCCACCGAGCCGTGGCTCCCCCACCAGTACAAGTGGTCGGGCGTCACCGCCATCGGCCTCGTCGGCGGGATCCTCGGCGGCTACATCTGGATCCAGACCGGCAGTATCTTCATGGGCTACGCCATCTCGGCGATGAGCCTGCTGTTCCTGAACCTCGGCGTCGAGAAGATCCCCGTGACCCACCACATCACGCTCGTCGGCGCCGTCGGCGCGGTCGTCGTCGCCCCCGTCGCCGGCAGCGTCGTCGCGCTGCTGGCCGCCGGCGTCTTCGGCGCCGTCAGCGGCCTGCTCGGCGAGGTCACCCAGCGGATCTTCTACGCGCACTCGGGCACCCACGTCGACCCGCCCGCGATGGCCATCGCCCTCGCGATGCTCGCCGTCGGCGTCCTCGCGATCCTCGGCGTGTTACCGAACGCGGGGTACCTCTGAGCCCGCCGCCCGACACCGCGGCTCCCGGCGCGGCCCCGCGCCGGTCCGACCCATCACGATTCATTTATATAGCGAGACGGAACTGATTCACAACCGACCCCCCCGGAGCTCACATGGACATCGACGCGCGCATCAAACGACGACAGCGCCGGACCGACGGCCGCCGCCTCGTCGAGGACTACGAGTCGCTCTCGCCGGTCGCCCACGTCGACGAGCCCTCGGACCGCGGCCCGACGCTCGAACGCCTGCTCGACCACCTCGACCCCGTCTTCGACGGGCAACTCCCGGGCAACGCCTACGTCTCCGGCCCGGCCGGCGCCGGGAAGTCGGCCGTCGTGACCGCCCTGTTCTCCCACCTCGACCGGCTGTCGACCGAGACCCGGTCTATCATCCACACGAGCACGCGCCCGGCGACGCCCACCTCACCCGCGTTCGCCTACGTCGACCTGCGCGAGACGACCAGCGAGTTCGCCTTCTACCACGCGGTCCTCGACGCGCTGGTCGAGGAGTCGGTCCCCGACCACGGCATCTCCACCGCCGAGCTGCGCGAGCGGCTCCACGCGCTCCTCGGTGACTCCGGTACCGGCGTCGTCGTCGTCGTCGACCACGTCGGCGAGCCCGAGGGCACCGACGACGAGGAACTGGTCGAGCTGTTCGCCGGCCTCCCGAGCAACGTCAGCTGGATCGCCGTCGGCCGCCGCGACCCCGAGGACGTGCCGTTGACCGAGTACACCGCGACCGAGATCGGCGTCGACCGCTACCGCCGGGAGACGCTCGTCGACCTGTTGATGACCCGCGCCTCGCTCGGGCTGGCCCGCCAGGGGCTCGACCACGAACTCGCCCGACAGATCGCCGAGTGGGCCGAGGGCAACGCCCACGACGCGATGGCCGCGCTGTTCGTCGCCGCCGTCCGCGCCACCGAGGACGGACGGGCGCGGCTCACCGAGGGCGACGTGACCGCCGCGGTCGAGGAGGTCCCCCGCGAGTCCGTCTCGCTGGGCCGCGTGCTCGCGCTCCCGGCGAACAAACAGCTCGTCCTCCGGGAACTGGTCGATCTGGACCCCGGCGAGCGGGCCTCCGTCACCGCGACGACCGAGGCGATCGGCGCCGTCCCGGCCGTGGACCTCTCACCGGGGACCGTCAAGCGCTACCTCTACGAGATGGCCGAGGTCGGCGTCGTCGAGCGCGTCCAGTCGGAGGTCACCAACGAACAGGGCCGGCCGCCGAGCCGCGTCGAACTCCGCTTCTCGCCGACGGCGTTCCGCCGACTGTACGACCTGCGTGGGTGATACCGGCCCGAGCGACCGAGTGTGGGACGAGAGTTTACCACCGTTTCCGGGCATCGAACCTCCGGTTCGCTCAGTGACGAGACGGGTCGCCGTCTCGAGCCACTGCGGTCGTTCACGGGGCTCACAGAGTTCGAGCGGCACACGACACTATCCGGCACGCCGCCACCGTGGTCAGTAGGTCCGCGGTGGCTGCTCGAGGATCTCGAAAATTTCGCGGGCACGATACTCCTTGTTCCGTCCCTTCCCGGTCACTTCCTCGAGGACTCCTTCGTCGACGAGGTCGTTGATCGCTCGCGACGCCGTCGGTTGCTCGACGTCGAAGAGCCGTTGCACTGTCTTGCTCGTGACGTAGGGCTGTTCGAAGAGCTTCACTGCGAGCTGGTTCTTCGTGTACGACTTTCCCCCGTACTCGGCGTCGTACTGACGCCTGAGGTGGGCTAGCGAGAGTGTTCGGTCGACGGACTCGTGGGCCTGCCGAGCGACGCCCTCGATAAAGAACGAGAGCCACGCTTCCCAATCGCCATCGTATCGAACGGCCGCCAACCGGTCGACGTACGTCGGCTTGTTTCGGTTGAAGTACTCACTGAGGTAGAGATTCGGGCGTTCGAGAAAGCCAGCGTCGTACAACTGGAGCGTGATGAGGAGTCGGCCGAGACGACCGTTCCCGTCGCCGTACGGGTGGATAGTCTCGAATTGGTAATGGAACAGCGCGACGTCTACGAGCGGGTGGTAGCTCCCGCCAGTTCTGTAGTAGGTGAACAGCGCATCCATCAGGCCGTCGACCTGGCCTGGAATGGGTGGGAGGAAGTCACCGATATGGTTCGGTTTCGTCTTGTACGCGCCGAGCGTATCGGTATCGACGCGGTCGTCCGGAACGCCCGTGAGAAGCGTCTCGTGGAACTCGTGGAGCCGTTCGACGGTCAGGCCTTCGCCTCGGTCGAGAGCCTCGATACCATCCTCGATAGCGTCTTCGTAGTTGAGGACTTCCTGCGTGTCCTTCCGTTGGCCTGTGGTGGATTCGACGCTGATCTCGTCTTCGCCGGCGTCAAACGAGCGCGTTTCGAGGCTGTAGAGCGCGTCGTAGTCGACGTCAGCGCCTTCGATTTCGGCGGATTCCATGGCTTCCTTCCGGAGGAGCGACGTGTAGAGCACTGGCGGGAAATCGAGTTCGAGACTCACGCCACTGAGTTTCCCGAGCCAGAACGTCGCGTCTGCGAGCGTTTCGTAGAAGTCGTTCCCGAGAGCGAGATCTCGGGATGGCGGCAGCGGATCGGGCTTGTAGTACGACCGCCGGCCGTACGAGATGAGTTCGCCTGGGGCGTCAGCATCGAGTTCCGGCTGTTGCATACATACTCAACCAGTGGGGCCCCTCGATAAATTAATCTGTCGTCGCCAAATGAATAGATAGGTGTTGAGATCGACTATGGATGCATTCATTTTCTATATAAGAATTTTAAAAGGTCGTACGGTGTTGGTAGATACAATTCTCAGAGATAGCCGGATAATTGGTCACGCTGATCGCTCCATTTAGCTGCTGCAGGTATCACGCCAGCATCCGCGAGCGAAGCGAGCGGTTCACCGGACGCGAGGGAGCGAAGCGACCGAGTCGTCCGGCCTTTTTCCCCAAGTTTTTCCGGCGGAGGATTCCCGCAGGCGCGCGAAGCGCGCCGAGGAACTCTCCGCTGGAAAAAGTGGGGCACGACGTACCGAGCGGGCAATTCACCACGGTCCTGCCGGAAACCGACGCTTCGTGAGGTCTTCTCGACGCCCTCACCCGAACAGAAGTAGCGCTACCGAACCCGCGAGCGGTCGCCGGTGCCGCCGGTCATGGCGCTGGCGAGGGCGCCCTTGACGACCACGTCGTCGCCCAGCGTGGTCAGCTGCACGTCGGGGACGTTCCCGAAGACCACGTCGTCGAGTCGCTCGCGGAGCGGGTCGAGGACCCGGTCGGGGTTGTTGAGGGTGACGGCGCCGCCGACGTAGATGACCAGTGGGGCGTAGGAGTCGGTCATGTTCGCGACGGCGATGACGTTCCACCGGGACATCTGGTCGAGGACGTGCTCGGCGAACTCGTCGCCCTCCTCGGCGTGAGCGAACACGTCCGCCGAGGAGAAGTCGGCGCTCTCCATCGGCATCGACGTGTCGACGGGGTCCTCGTCGTGGAGGCGCTGGGCGTAGCGGAAGATGTTGTTGCCCGAGCAGTAGGCCTCCCAGTGGCCGTCGACGCCGCAGCCGCAGGTCATGAAGCCGTTGGGGTCGACCGTCATGTGGCCGACTTCGCCGGCGTTGCCGTCCCAGCCGCCGATGACGTTCCCGTCGACGCAGACGCCGGCGCCGATACCGCTGGAGATGGTGAGATAGATCATGTCGTCGGGGTTGCGGTCGGAGTAGAAGCGCTCGCCGATGACGCCGGCGGTAGTGTCGTTGTGCAGGTAGATCTCGTCGCTGTCGACGAGTTCGCCGACGGGACCGGTCAGCGGGATGCGGTCGATCGTGTCGGGGAGGTTCGCGGGGTTGTCGATCGCCCCCTCAGCGAGGTCGAGCGGGCCGATAGAGCCGATGCCGACCGCGGCGATCCGCGTCGGGTCGACGTCCGCCTCGTCGGCGGCGCCGCGGAGCGCGTCGAGGACCGCCTCCGTGACCGTGATGCCGTTCGGTCCCTGCGGCGTCCCCGTGCGTCGCGACGCGACGACCCGCCCCGTCTCGTCCCCCACGACGGCGCGGATGTTCGTCGCGCCGAGGTCGACCCCTGCGTAGGTGGCCATGGTACTCGATCGGTGTACCCTCCGCTACTTAACTGCACATATTCACCCGCCACCGAGTTCCTTCTTGGTCGGCGGCCCGAAAGCGCGAGCGCGCGACAACACTGTCGTCGACGGGTTCTGGACGGTCGTCGACGGGCTCTGGGCGGTCGTCGACGACGGCCGCTACCCCTCTACAGTTCCCGTTCGGCCGCGCGCTCGCGCGCACGACTCTGTATCGCTTCGTCGTAGACAATGCCGCGCTCGGCGTCCAGCGTCACGACGGTCCCCGACTCGACCTCGCGGGACAGCGACGCGTTGGAGATCATCGGCACGTCGAGCTCCCGGGCGACGATCGCCGCGTAGCTGGTCATGCCGCCGTGGCGGTCGACCACCCCGCCGAGCTTCTCGACGTCGCCGGTGAACTCCCCGTCGAAGTCCTCCGGGACCGCCAGGATCCCGCCCTCGGGAACCTCCGAGAGGTCGCCGTCCTCCGTCCAGTGCAACTCGCCCGAGACCAGCCCCTCCACGACCGATCGACCGGAGGCGATGGTCTCCGAGGCGACGTGGACCTTCAGCATGTTCGCCGTGTTCACGCCCTCCAGCTCGGTCATCATCCCCGAGACGACGACGACGGTGTCGCCGCTGTCGGCCGCGCCGGTGTCCAGCGCCGACTGGACGGCGTCGTTGATGACCGCGTCGGCGCCGTCGGCGGTGTAGGGCGAGCTCTGTGGGATGATCCCCCACGAGAGCGCGAGCCGGCGGCGGATCTCCTCGCTCGGCGTCGAGGCGACGATCGGGATCGAGGGCCGGAACTTCGCGGCCTTCAGCGCCGTGTAGCCGGACTCGCTGGCCGCGACGATCGCCGCCGCGTCGATGTCCCGGGCGAGAAAGCGGGCCGAGCGGGCGAGCGCGTCGGTCTGGGTCTCGTCGGCGTTCGGCACGCGCTGCTCGCGGTTCTCCGCGTACTCCGGGGACTCCTCCACGTCGCGGACGATCCGGTTCATCGTCTCGACCACCCGGACGGGGTGGTCGCCGATGGCCGTCTCGCCCGAGAGCATCACCGCGTCGGTGCCGTCGAGGACCGCGTTGGCCACGTCCGACGCCTCCGCGCGGGTTGGCCTGCGCGCCGTCACCATCGAGTCGAGCATCTCCGTCGCGGTGATGACGGGCACGCCCTCCTCGTGGCACGTCCGGATGATCCGCTTCTGGATCATCGGCACGTCCTCCAGCGGGCACTCCACGCCCAGATCCCCGCGGGCGACCATCACGCCGTAGGCCGCGTCGATGATCCCGTCGAGGTTCTCGACGGCGACCTCCCGTTCTATCTTCGCGATGATCGGGATGTCCGCGCCGAGTTCGTCCAGCGCGGCGCTGATCTCGTAGACGTCGTCGCCGTCGCGGACGAAACTCGCCGCGACGAAGTCGACCTCCTTCTCCGCGGCCACGCGCAGCTCCTCCCGGTCCTGGTCGGTGATGACCGGCAGCCCGAGCTCCACGCCGGGGACGTTGACCCCCTTGCGCGCCCCCAGGTCGCCGCCGTTCTCGACCGTCGCGGTCACGACCCCGTCGTCGACCGACTCGACGGTCGTCTCGATGCGTCCGTCGTCCAGCAGGACCACGTCCCCCGGTTCGACGGCGGAGATGTCGTGGGAGACGCCGATCTCCGCCGGCGTCGCCTCGTCGCCCTCGACGAACCTGACCGTCGACCCACCTTCGAGCGTGATCTCCTCGCGGATCGGCGCCGTCCGGACCTCCGGGCCGGGCAGGTCGAGCATCGCCGCGACCGGGCGGTCGGTCCGGCGGTCGACCGTTCGGATACGGTCGACGAGCTCACGCCTGTGTTCGGGCGTGCCGTGGCTCGCGTTCATCCGCGCGACCGACATGCCCGCATCCGCGAGCGCCTCGATCGTCTCCTCGGACTCGCTGGCCGGCCCCAGCGTACACACTATCTTCGCACTGCGCATCTCAGATCGATACCCCCAGAGGCGTCGTCGTTCGGTTCATGTGAACGGCTTCCCGCGGCAGGGATAAAGGGTTGACTCATCCGTCGCTCGGTCGCGGCGGGGTTCGCCGCCGAGAAACGACGGCTTCCCTACCGCGAGATGCCGCTCTGTTCGCCCGACTCGACGACCTGTTCGACCTCGTCGGGGGTGACGAGGGCGATATCGCCGGGGATGGTCCGCTTGAGCGACGCCGTGGCGGCGCCGTACTCCAGGGCGTCGGGGACCGACTCGCCGTCGAGCCAGGAGGCGAGGAAGCCGCCGACGAAGGCGTCGCCGGTGCCGACGGTGTCGTACTCCTCGGCCTCGAAGACGCCCTGTTCGAACGCCTCGCCCTCGTGCAGCGCCAGCGACCCCTCGCCGCCGCGGGTGACGAGCGTCAGGTCGAAGTCGAACTCGTCGGCGAGGTCGCGGGCGATGGCCTCGGCGTCGCCCTCGCGGTCGAGGACGGCTCGGGCGTCGCGGACGGCGACGACGAGCACGTCGATGTCCTCGAAAAGGTCCTCCAGGGTGTCGCGGGCCTCGGCGGGCGACCAGAGTTTCGAGCGGTAGTTCACGTCGAAGACGGTCGTCGTGTCGTTCTCGGCGGCGAGTTCGAGGAGGTCGGTCGTCGTCTCCAGCAGGGTCTCGGAGAGCGCGGGCGTGATACCGGAGGTGTAGAAGGCGTCGGCCTCGGCGATCCGGTCGGTGGCGAGTTCGTCGGCGGTGGCGGAGGTGACCGCGGCGTCGGCGCGGTCGTAGATGACGTCCGTCCCGCGGGGTTTGCCGGCCATCTCGACGTAGTAGGTCCCCATCCGGGCGTCGTCGTCCCAGACCACGTCGGCGTCGACGCCGTGGTTGCCCAGGGCGCTGGTCACGCGGCGACCGAGCGGGGAGTCGGGGAGTTTCGACACCCAGGCGGCGTCGAGGCCGAGCCGCTGGGCCGCGACGGCGACGTTGCTCTCCGCGCCGGCGACGTGTACGTCGAGTTCGTCCATCGCTTCGAGCCGCTGGTGGTCCGGCGGCGAGAGCCTGAGCATCGACTCGCCGACGGTTACGAGATCGGTCATGCCCGTCGCTGGGTCGGGGCTCGGCTTAAATCCGCGGGGATCCGCGGCGCGCGGACGCGGTCGGCCCGGCGCGACACGGCGGCGATCCGGCCGGATACGTGCGTGATAGCCCGGAGCTGTCACGTAGTACTCCAAAGCTATATATGATATAGTCGGACATGGAACTCCATGGGCAACTGGGGCACAGCCGACAGGTCGAGTCAGGGCTCCGGGGCTTCCCGGGTGGCAGTGACTCGAACGCAGGGTATCGACCGACGACCGAACGGAGAGAGGACACATGAGTAGCGAAGACGGTGACGGCGGCGGCGGTGGCGGTCTCATGGGCGTCGTCCGGACGGTGGTTCCGGACTTCGTCAGGAAGCGGTTCGCGCTGAAGTTCCTCATCGTCCTGCTGGTGATGGGGCTGGCCATCGGCGCGGTCGGCCTCGTGGGCACCCAGCAGTTCGTCGACCACACCCGCGACCAGGTCGAGAGCGAGTACCGCGGACTCGCGACCCAGGAGTCGAACCTGGTCGCGCAGTGGCTGGAGAGCAACCGTCTCTCGACGCGGCTGGCCTCCGGCGACCCCGTCTACAGAGGATCCGACGGGGACAAGATGTCGCAGACGTTGCGGAATCGCCAGGGGAGCCAGATGCCGAGCGACGTGACGAACATGCACCTCGTCGACACCGGTCCCGGAGGCGGTAACATCGTGGCGAGTACGGCCGTCGGACCGAACACCGACACCGCTGGAACGCCACAGAAGTGGGTCACGGAACGGAGCTTCTCCTCGACGGCCGACGTACAGATTTCGAGCGCCTACCAGACCTCCAGCGGCGTCCCGGTCGTCGGCTTCGCCAGCAACGTCAACGGCACGAACGCACGGTATCTTCTCGTGGAAGTGGCGATCACCGACATCAACGGCCGCCTCCAAGGAGAGGACCGCGCCGAAGGCGGGTTCACGACCGTCGTCAACGCCAGCGGCACTGTCTTGATGGACGAGCGGCGGTCCCTCCCCGAGATGGACACCGACCTGACCCTCGAACAGTACGGCGACAACCAGATCGTCGAGGACGCGCTGGGGCTCACCCAGGAGCCGAGCGGTGTCGATCCCAGCAAGACGAACAGCCAGGTCATGAGCGAGGAGTACGCGGTCGGCTACGCGCCCGTCCTCGTCCCCGGGAGCTCCGAGGACTGGGCGGTCCTCGTCCACGCGCCGACGGACGTGCTGTTCGGTGACGTCCAGCAGGTCCAGCAGCTCGGGATGTTCGCGACCGGCGGTGCCGTCCTGGTGATGCTGCTGATCGGCGCCGCCCTCGGGTACAACACCTCTTCCTCGATCGACCGCCTGAAAGGCAAGGCCCAGGAGATGGAGGAGGGGAACCTCGACGTGGACATCGAGTCGGGCCGCATCGACAGCATCGGCCAGCTCTACGGCGGCTTCGCGTCGATGCGCGACTCGCTCCGCGAGCAGATCGACGAGGCCGAACGCGCCCGGAAGGAGGCCGAAGTCTCCCGGGCCGAGGCCATGGAGCTCTCGAACTACCTCCAGAGCAAGGCCGAGGCGTACTCCGAGACGATGCAGGCCTGTGCCCGCGGCGACCTCACCCAGCGCATGGAGCCCGAGGGCGAGAACGAGGCCATGGACCAGATCGCCAAGGACTTCAACGAGATGCTGACCGAGCTGGAGATGACGACCGGGCAGCTCAAGACCTTCGCCGAAGAGGTCGAGGAGAGCGGTGAGTCGGTCCAGCAGAGCGCCGAGACCGTCCGCGACGCCAGCGAACAGGTCGCCGACTCCATCCAGAAGATCTCCGACGACGCCTACGACCAGAAGGAGCGACTCCAGAACATCTCCCAGGAGATGGACGGCGTCGCCGCACAGCTCGAGGAGTTCGCCGCCGACAACCCCAACGTCGACTTCGGCGACTCGCTGGACAGCATCCGCGAGGTCGCGAGCATGATCGAGCAGGCCGCCGACCTCGCAGAGGACACGATGTCCGAGAGCGAGAACGTCGCCGGCGCCGCCGAGGAGCAGGCCGCCGAGCTCAACGAGGTCTCCTCGCGCGCCGAGGAACTCACCCGCTACGCCCAGTATCTGGGCGACGGGCTGGGTAACTTCGAGACCGAGGAAGAACACGAGTTCGTCTTCCAGACCGGCGCCGGCTCGCCCGGCCCCGGCGGTCCCGACGCCGACGAACCCGCAGAGGAGTAACGCCGTCGCGAGCCCGGGCCGTCCGGGTCCACCGATTCTCTTCTCTCTCAGTCCGCGACCACCGGGTACCGTACGTCCCGACTAGGACCCCGCGTTTCGAGCGGCCGCCGACTCGCTCCCGATCGCTGTCCCGACGACGGCGACCTCCGCCGAGTCGAGCGCGCCGCCGCCGTCTGTCTCGGGGTCGCCTTCGCCAGACAGCTCGACGAGCACCTGACTGCCGGAGTCTCTGTTGTCGACGGGTTCGCTCGGGTTCCCCGGGAGGTCGTCGACCGCCGCCGCCGAGTTCTCGGTCGCCCCGTCGGCGACGGTTCGGGACGGTCCATCGCGACGGATGCGGGCGAGTCGATACCTTCGGCGAATACGACCCGTCCGACGTGTCGGCCACCACCGCGAGAACCGTCAAGTATCCCCCGGCGCTCGGGCGGTCCGACAGCGCAGCGACGACCTGGCAGTCGTTCCACTGCGTCCGGAGGTATCCCGACGGAAGGGCTCAGGGAAACCCCACACCCACGGCCGGCGGGGTGCTCCGACTGCACCGCAGCCACCGTCGCTTCGACCCGTCGGTCGGTTCCGTCGAACCCTCCCGATGCCGCACGATCCAGAAACCCGACGAGAACGACTGTACGGCGATATATCGGTCAGTCGGAGATCTCCGATATCGGACCGACGTGGCCGAGTTTTGGTATAGCGACATACGATTTATCTGTGCGGTGTCGGGCAGCGGGACTCCTCGGAACAGACAGCTATCTCACACTATCTCGCCGGTCAGGGGGTGATCGTACCCGGTGCGGCTCGGTCGGCGAATCCAGCCCGAGCTCAAGGATACCGTCGAGTTGCTCGAACAGTCCAGCGGGTCGTCCGGTCCCCGGGGTGCCATCGCCGGAAGGCCGGATCGGGGAATAGCGGTACGGAGTCGACACGCCGGAGATAGAGATCGGGGCGTTGTCGCGGACTCGACGCGTGGCTCGACAGCCGAGGGCGTCGTCCGCTACTGGTCTCGGTTCCCACGTCTGTCGTCTCCTGGCGAGCTCTCCGTCCGGACTGTGGAAGGGGTTCCGGCCCTGTCCGTGGTCGGCGCGTCCCGTGCCGGCCCGAACCGCGCTCCGACAGCTCACGCAGGGATCGGGCTCGGTCCGAAGGCCGAGTTCGACCACCGGAAACCACCGTGTCCGCTCGGGCCGCCCCGGCCGGCACCTGCTACTGGCGCGCCTTCCAGTGCCCTCGCGCTGCTCGACGGTCGCCGAACCGCTGTGGACGGTGTCGACGGGAAGGGGATGCGGGAACGACGACACGCTGTGATGGCCGTCCGCGTCTGCGACGGGTAGGGCCGGCCGAGGTGTCCACCCACCGTCCCGTCTCCTCTGGTCGTCGCGGATCGACGAACGAATCGCCCCGAAAGCACCACGGGTCTGACTGTCTCCCGGTGGCTCGTCGACTAGCGCGATGGAGCCGGTCGACAGGATGAGGAGCGGCGGGTCCGTATCCGGCGCTACAGTCACCGTCGCCTACGGTCGGGTTCGAGTCCCGACGATCTCACCGGCCGCCGGTGGGGACGAACTCGACCGGGACGTGCTCGCTGGGCGCCACGATAGGGGCCCCTACAGCGGCCCCGTCGACCGGCGGCCTCGACGAGGCCGGCGAGCCACGCGGCCCGTTCCCGAACCCGGCGTCGAAGAGGCGGTTCACCTCCCGAACCCCTCCCAGGCGCCAGGACAGCTCCGTACCGGCCGCAGTAGCACCTCTGACGAGTTCGCTGTCGCAGCGGGCCTTTCTCCCCGATCCGGTGAACCGTCGCTTCAGAGCGGCGATTGCGGTCGAATCGTGGCGACGGCGGTCCGACGGGTCGACCACCATATCGTGCCGTCTCGAGGAGTCACGTGAAACGTGCAGCCAGGGCCGGACGCCGCTAGCGCCCAAGCCGTCCCGTATATCTCGGGTTTGTTATACGAGAGGGATGCGTGCGCCGGAAGTCGAGTATCGCACCCGACTACGACTCCGATCGAGTCACCCTCGATCCAGAATAGATTAGATGTGTACGTAGTTTTCTGCGCCAATCTATACCTAAATTCACGTCTAATATTATCTTCGAGGCGCCAGTACCGACCCTACTATCACAAATAAGGGTCTTTATCCGGGAGTCTGAACTCATCGGTTGGAATGCTCTAGTGATTCGGTGTCTGGGTCGAGTGCCAGAATGATCGCCGCTAATTCGGTTTTATCAGTTGGGCCCGATTATCATAGTTCCGAGTGTTTGGATAGTTTGCGAGAGCCAGAAGTGTCCGAACCATGTCCTCGCGAGTGTGGATTAGCTTCATATGCGAGATCCGCCGCTCTCGGTCCCAACGCACGTATTTAGGCGACCGCTGCGAGGGATGGCGTTCTCGTATGCGCTACCCCCAGGGGTTGCGTACACGTGAGCCGTCGGACGGACTTTCTCTGAGAGCGGTCACCCGGTCACAGCGCACCACCCTCGATGGCTATCCCGGTTGCAGTTTGAGTCGGTCGGAGTCCGAAGCAGTGTCGTTGCAGACTCGTCAGTCAGATGCCTCACACTTCGATGTGGTCTCCGCTTCGAGTGGGCTTTCAGTTGAGTCGTCGTGAGGAGAGTGCGGTCGAGGTCGCTGATGCGTGGGTGTAGTTCGGATTCGGTTTTCGATGGACCGTCCACCGCTTCACCCGGACTCATTGGAGGGGCAAAACGATGCAGCTGGCCCAACAGTCTGAGGGACACGTCACGGACGAGAATCGGGGGGCCCACGGCTGAGAAAGTCGTCGAGCGTCAGACGCTGTACATCATATGCCGATATACGCAAGAAGGCCAGCCTAGTTCGGAGTGGAAGTGAAATTTATGCTTAAACAATACAGTTATATTCTGGTATGGCTGAAGTTGAGAAATTCAAAGAAATGGTAGAAAGTACGGAAGAAGACGATCTGAATGAAGATACTGTAGAACTATCCTATAACGAGGGAAAGCGGCTCTTAGAAGGCACAATTACTGCATCGGAAGAAACAGGCGACAGAGCGTTCGAAACAATCAGACTAAACCTAATTGTTCTGAGCATATTAGTAGCAACGGCAGGACTCACAACGACCTCATTTACATCATTTGCGATAGGGGGAGCAGGAATCTCAATAATAGTCTCAACACTACTCGCGATATATGCCTATCTATCGATGAGCCCAGCAATGTCTCTGAATAAGGACGGTGTTGAGGACATACAGGAAGAAGACAGCGCTATAAAGGCAAAAGAGGCTCTCGCAGTTGCCTTTAGCATGTGGGCAAATGATAATTTCAAGAAAACTCAAAGGAGGAGGAGGGTATTAGCGTTCTCGTTTGGTCTAACCATGTCTGCAATCACGATCATCGGATGGAGTCTATACTCTACTGCATGATCTGGCAAAGGTAGAAAACCAATTGCAAAGAGCACAAGAGGCACCACGTCAGTCGTAAGCGCGGGTTGAGATGTCGCTAGAAAGCTATTTGACGAGGGACGAGAAGCCCACAGACGGCTACGAGGAGAACGGCTGTAAGTGGGTCGTGAGCGACCAGAGAGTGATGAAATACAGGAAGGGCAGCGGTACAGAGGAAGTGTTTCACGACCTCTCTTTGGATAAAATCACCTCCATCGGTGTCGTTCGGACTGGTCGGGAAGCAGGATGAATCATCTGGGCCGCGATCGTGGGAATAGTGGGCGTTGCATTCGCGGGCGTAGGGATAGGAACTTCTGCGCTTCTGATGCTCCCGGCAATCCTCTGTTTCGGGCTCGCGATGGTTTTCATCATCATATTCGTCGGCTCGGACAAGTCGTATTTCCAAATTAGAGCGGCCGGGATCACTGAGGACGACCATGATGTGTGGAAAATGAAAGCGTCGTCGACGGAGGAGATCGAGAAGGTTCGGGAGTTCACGAAAGCCATCCGTGAGAAGGTGAACAAGGCATAACCAACTCACGTTCACGGGTTGCTCGCTTTTAAAGGCCGCTTCGCTACCAGGCATTTCGCGCTGAAGAGTAGGTCGACCGCAAGGGTTGAAGGCCGCGTTGTTCTCTATTCCGGCGCTGAACCGCGCATGAAGCCACAGGCTGACAGCCTGTGGCTGGTACCATAACGCCGACGAAATACGCTAGTACCGGCTGTTGCCCCTGCGGAGCGCCTGCGCAGCGGCGTCGGCGCGGAACTTCGACGTGGCCTGCTCGCCCGGACGCGTCTGGCTACAGTACTCCGCAACTCCTCAGGACGGATCGCGTTCCCTCGTTGATCCGTGAGCGTGGGAGTAGATTGATTGTGAACGGGTGCAAGTAGACAGATAATGAGCGAGAGCGACGTGGACAGCTCGCGGACGGCCGTCAGGACGTACGTCCCGGCCTACCAGCGCGAAGAGTGGGACGACCACGCCGACGAACTCGGGATGAGCCGCAGCGAGTTCGTCCGGACGATGGTCCAGGCCGGCCGCCGCGGCTTCGGGAGCGACGACGCCGGGAACGCCGGCCCCGCCGGGACCGATACCCCGTCGGAGACGGGTTCGGAGGGGGCATCTTCGACCGCGGACTCCGAGGGTTCGGGCCTCGAAGACAGGGTCGTCGAGGCGCTGCGGTCGAGCGACTACCTGTCGTGGGACGAACTGCTCGAAGCGGTGACGGACGACATCGAGGCGGGGCTGGAAGACGCCCTCCAGCGACTCCAGTCGGAGGGGCAGGTCACCTACAGCGGCCGCAACGGCGGGTACACTATCGATGAGTAGGGCCGAACGCGGGACGACGGACGCCGACGACCCCGTCGCGTACTTCCTCGACGACATCACGTTCCAGGGCAAGAGCCAGCGGACGCGCGACGCCTACGAGCGCGTCCTTCGGGAGTTCGAGGGGTATCTGACCGAACGTGGGCTCGACCTCGACGAGGCGAATCACCGGGACTGTATGGCCTGGATCCACCAGCTCCGCGGCTCCGTCGGCGAGAGCACGGTCGCCACGTACGCCTCCTATCTCCACCGGTTCTACGGCTACATGACCGAGGTCGGCACCTTCGAGGAGAACCCGATGGCACTCGTCCTGGAGGAGATCGACGAGTCGATCAACGTCGACCCGGAGCGACGCGACATCACGGTTCCCGCGATGCGGTCGTTCGTGGGAAGGGTGACCCATCCGCTGGACAGGGCCGTCGTAGTGACGCTGCTCAAAACGGGGATGCGAGCCGGTGAACTATGCAATCTCGACAGACGGGACCTGTCGCTGGCGGAGGCGCCGTTCGAGTGGGCGCATCGCCCGCAACTGGACGGCAAACCCGACTCGGTCTACGTCGACGACGCGCCGAGCGCGGGCGAGGAGTACAACGACCAGCGACGGAGTGCGTCAAACAAGCGCAAGCGGGCGACGACGATCCCCGTCGACGGCGAACTGGCGTCTGTACTGGTCGAGTGGCTGGCCGTCCGTCCGGATCCCCGGTCGGACGCCGACCCGCTGTTCGTCAGTACGACCGACGAGTGGGGGAAGCGGCTCACCCCGGACATGGTCCACCACATCGTGGAGACGCACGCCCGCGACCAGGGCTGGTACCGGGACGGCGGCGGCGCCGAAGAGAACGTCACCCCGCACTACTTCCGCCATTTCTTCACGACGCACCTCCGCGACCGCACCGGCGACCGCGGCATCGTGAAGTACCTCCGCGGCGACGTGGCACAGGACATCATCGACACCTACACCCACGACTGGGGCGACCGCGTCCGGGAAGTGTACACCGACCACATCTACCGGCTTCTCTGAGCGACCGCTAGTTCTGGGGCGGTCCCGTGCCGAAAACCATAATTCAATTTCCATGTACCACGTCTGGCGACGTACGAATAAATCACATGACGCTATATCGAATTGGCGGGTCGGCGCTATCGCGCTCCACTGTCCGTCCGACTGCGTTTCCGGGGTAGCCTGGGTATCACACCCGATATCCGAGTATCCGGTCTGTATCCCTCCGTTCGTGCAGGTCGACTCTGCGCTTCGAGAGTCGGTCCGCCGGACCGAGCCGGATTACACACGTAGTACTGTCATGCCTGCTAGTCCGATTCACGCGCGCCCGGATCGATTCGAACTATCGTTCACCTGGTCCGAACACTAGTTGCCGCTACGCAGACAGTCGGCTCGGCACGTATCGGGTCGTTCCCGCCGTCGATACTCGATATACGCATGTCCTGACGAACGAGTCAGGTCATCTATTTTACCAGTCGACGTTCACCGGAACAGAACGGATCTGGAGAGAGTGGGGCGTCGAGGGCGAGGATTCGGTGGCTACGGGCGTGATTCGTCTCGCCGTCGGTGACCGAAAGAGAGGATGTCCGGAGATACCGGACGGAGATGGTCGCTCTCGACTACGGGGCGAGGGGGCGGACGGCGGGTCTACGTGTTGAGGTAGACCGTCTTGATCTCGGTGAAGAAGTCGAGACCGGCGTCGCCCTGCTCGCGGTAGGTGTTGGTCGAGGAGTCCTTCTTGCCGCCGAAGGGCACGTGGAGTTCGAGACCGGTCGTCTTCTCGTTGACCTTCGCGACACCGGCTTCGGTGCGCTCGATGAACTCGTGGGCTTCGTTCAGGTCGTCGGTGACGACCGAGGAGGACAGACCGAAGTCGCTGTCGTTGCTGGCCTCGATGGCCTCCTCGAAGTCGTCGACCTCGGTGACGGCGAGGACCGGACCGAAGACCTCCTCCTGGAAGATGCGCATGTCGCGCTCGACGTCGCTGAAGACGGCGGGGCTGACGTAGTAGCCGTCGTCGTACTCGTCACCCTCGAGACGCTCGCCGCCGGTCTCGTGGGTGGCCCCCTCGTTGGCGGCCACGTCGACGTACTCGAGCGTGGACTCGAGTTCGCTCTGGGTCACGTGGGGACCCATGCCCAGGTCCTCGACGCCGGGACCGATGTCGATGGACTCGGCGTACTCGACGATGCCCTCGACGAACTCGTCGTAGACGTCCGTGTGGACGATGGCGCGGGAACAGGCCGTACAGGCCTGGCCGGTCACGCCGAACGCGCCGGCGCCGACGATGTCGACCGCTTCCTCGACGTCCGCGCTGTCCGTGATGATGGCGGGGTTCTTGCCGCCCATCTCGGCCTGCGCGCGGGCCATGTTGTCGGTGGCCGCGTCGTAGACGTGGTGGCCGACCTCGGAGCTACCGGTGAAGGAGACGGCGTCGATGCCGTCGTTGGAGGTTAGCTCGGCGCCGACGTCGCTGCCGGAGCCGGGGACGAAGTTGATGACACCGTCCGGGATGCCGGCGTCTTCGAGCGCCTGCACGATGCTGGCGGCCGGGCCGGGCGCGGCCGAGGCGGGCTTGAGGACGATCGTGTTGCCCGTCGCGAGCGCCGGCGCGATCTTCCAGGCC
This sequence comes from Halosimplex pelagicum, assembly GCF_013415905.1. Lineage (GTDB taxonomy): Archaea > Halobacteriota > Halobacteria > Halobacteriales > Haloarculaceae > Halosimplex > Halosimplex pelagicum. The sequence goes on from NZ_CP058909.1 coordinate 3,816,212, forward strand.
GGGATGGCGATGGGGTAGTTCCACGGCGTGACGAGGCCGGCGACGCCCAGCGCCTCGCGCTTCGTGTAGACCGAGGTGCGACCGCCGCTGGGGCCTTTCCGCGTGCCCGCGTTGTCGGCGGCCTTCTCGGCGTAGTAGTAGAAGATGTCGATCGCGCGCTGGACCTCGGGGCTGGCCTCCGAGAGCGTCTTGCCCTCCTCGCGGGAGAGCTGTTCGGTCAGGTCTTCCTTGCGCTCCTCCAGGAGCTTCGCCGTCTCGCGGAGGATGGTCCCGCGGTCGGGCGCGGGCATGCCTTCCCAGTCGGCCTGGGCCTCGTTGGCGGCGTCGATGCCCTTCTGGGCGTCCTCGGTGGACCCCTTCGCGTACTCGGTGACCGTCTCGGTCGTGTCGGCGGGGTTCTCGACCGCGAACGTGGACCCGTCCTCGGCCGGGACCCATTCGCCGTCGATGTACAGGTTCGTGGTCTCTGTCATGCACGCTAACGGTCGTCTGGCGACCACTTACGAGTTTCCATACAGGACACGGCCTGCCACTATCTCGATCGCTTCGGCGACCCGAACGACCGCCAGGGCCGGCGCCGAGCGGATGTGGGAAAGTTTAAGCGAGTTACGTCTGGAGCTATACTCGTCATGGTCGACTTCGACAAGATCAGCGATCCGAACGCTGAATACACGATGCGGGACCTCTCCGCCGAGACGATGGGCGTCGAGAACGAGCGCGGCGGCACACGCGACGCGGAGATCACCGACGTACAGACGACGATGGTCGACGGCAACTACCCGTGGATCCTCGTGCGCGTCTACACCGACGCCGGCCCGGTCGGCAACGGCGAGTGTTACTGGGGCGGCGGCGACACGGCCATCATCGAGCGGATGAAGCCGTTCCTCATCGGCGAGAACCCCCTCGACATCGACCGGCTCTACGAGCACCTCATCCAGAAGATGTCCGGCGAGGGCTCGATCTCCGGGAAGGTCATCTCCGCCATCTCCGGCATCGAGATCGCGCTGCACGACGTGGCGGGCAAACTCACCGACCTGCCGGCCTACCAGCTGCTCGGCGGCAAGTACCGCGACTCCGCGCGCGTCTACTGCGACCTCCACACCGAGGACGAGGCCAACCCGCAGGCCTGCGCCGAGGAGGCCGACCGCGTCGTCTCCGACCTGGGCTACGACGCCATCAAGTTCGACCTCGACGTGCCCTCCGGTCACGAGAAGGACCGCGCCAACCGCCACCTCCGCCCGGGCGAGATCGAGCACAAGGCCGAGATCGTCGAGGCGACGACCGAAGCCGTCGGCGACCGCGCCGACGTGGCCTTCGACTGCCACTGGTCGTACGCCACCGGCAGCGCCAAGCGCCTCGCCAAGCGCCTCGAGGAGTACGACGTGTGGTGGCTCGAAGACGTCGTCCCGCCGGAGAACCACGACGCCCAGCGCGAGGTCACCCAGTCGACCGCCACGCCGCTGGCCACCGGCGAGAACGTCTACCGCACCCACGGCAACCGCGACCTCATCGAGAACGAGGCCATCGACATCATCGCCCCCGACATCCCGCGCGTCGGCGGCATGCGCGAGGGCCGCAAGATCGCAGCCATGGCCGACATGTACTACATCCCCGTCGCCATGCACAACGTCTCCTCACCCATCGGTACGATGGCCTCCGCGCAGCTCGCGGCCGCCATCCCGAACTCGCTGGCCGTCGAGTACCACTCCTACGAGCTCGGCTGGTGGGAGGACCTGGTCGAAGAGGACAACCTCATCGAGGAGGGCCGCATGGAGATCCCCGAGGAGCCCGGCCTCGGCCTGACGCTCGACTTCGACACCATCGAGGAGAACATGGTCGAAGGCGAGACGCTGTTCGACGAGGCCGCGTAAGCCCGCCGAAGAGCTGCGACCCGCTCGCCGGACGAATCGGGCGCCAACTGAGTCATTCTTCGCCGTTTCGACGCGCTCGCAGCCACGAGCGGCGGCACACGAGGCCGTTTCACGCTATCGAACGCCGCTCTCACGGGACGGCCGCATTTGCCGATCGGAAACGGTCCGGTCGGAACGATACAGAACGGAGTTCGTTCGAAGGGAACAGGTAAGTGCGGCGGCGCGAATCCTCTCGTATGGACGAGCCGAAACACCCGGTCACGACGGTCGACCGGACCCTACAGATCGTCGAGATCATCCAGGAACTCGACGGCGCCGGCGTCTCGGAGGTCGCCGACCGGGTCGACGTGGGCAAGAGCGCGGTACACAACCACCTCAACACGCTCGCCAACCGCGAGTACGTCGTCAAGGAGGGCGAGGAGTACCACATCGGGCTCGCCTTCCTCGGCCTGGGCGCCTACGCGCGCAAGCGCAACGACATCTTCGACGCCGCCCACACCGAGGTCGACAAACTCGCCGACGAGACGGGCGAACTGGTCAACCTCCTCGTCGAGAAGAGCGGCCAGGGCATCTATCTCTACCAGGCCCAGGGCGACAACGCCGTCGAACTCGACACCTACGAGGGCAAGCGCGTCAACCTCCACTGCACCGGCCTCGGCAAGGCCATCCTCGGGTTCCGCCCGACGGAGGAAGTCGAGGGGATCATCGACGACCACGGCATGCCCGCCGAGACCGAACACACGATCACCGACCCCGACGCCTTCTTCGACGAACTCGCCGAGATCCGCGAGCAGGGCTACGCCGTCGACGAGGAGGAGCGGCTCAACGGGCTCCGCTGCGTCGCCGCCCCGATCACCGACGACGACGACCGCGCCATCGCCGCCATCAGCGTCTCCTGTCCCGTCCACCGCGTCGACGACGACCGCTTCTACGAGGACCTCCGCCAGGCGGTGCTCGGCGCCGCCAACGTCGTCGAACTGGAACACAACTACTCCTGAAACCATCTTTTTCGACCGGGGGTTTCCTCGGTCGCCTGCGGCGACCTGCGGGGAACCCCCGGTCCAAAAACATGGGTGAAAAAGGCCGGACGGCTCGGTCGCTGCGCTCCCTCGCGTCCGGTGTCTGCGGGAGTGAGCAGCGCGAACGACCGCAGGCTCGTCACCGCTTGCTCTGACGGCGAACCGGCGCTGCGCGCCGGATGCTGGAACCGCAACCTTTGGCACGGATACCAATACACTCGGCCGAAAACACGTCGTGATATAGCGAACGACGGGAAACAGTGAGAGAACGTCCGCGCGCCGCAGGCGCGCGGTTCACCGGTCGCGAGGGAGCGAAGCGACCGCGGCGACCGGCCTTTTTCACCCATGTTTTTCGCGGGTGGGTTCCCGCAGGCGCGCGAAGCGCGCCGAGGAAACCCGCCCGCGAAAAAGATGGTCTTACATCATGCCGCCCATGCCGCCGCCCATCCCGCCCATGCCGCCGGGCGGGCCGCCCGCGCCGCCTTCGTCTTCGTCCTCGCCGCCGACCGAGAGGTCGCCGGCGGAGATCACGTCGTCGATGCGAAGGATCATCGTCGAGGCGTCGACCGCGGAGTTGACGGCCGTGGTCTTGACGCGCAGCGGCTCGACGACGCCGTCCTCGAACATCTCGACGAGTTCGCCCGTGTCGGCGTCGATGCCGACGTTCACGTCGCCCGCGTCGTGGCGCGCGGTCATGTCGACCAGCGCGTCGATGGCGTCGTGGCCCGCGTTCTCGGCGAGCGTTCGGGGACCGTCCTCGAAGGCCTCGGCGAAGGCCTCGACGGCCAGCTGCTCGCGGCCCTCGACGGAGTCGGCCTCCTCGCGGAGCGCGAGCGACGCCTCGATCTCCGGGGCGCCGCCGCCCGGCAGGACGTAGCCGTCCTCGATGGCGGCGGAGACGACGCCGATGCTGTCGACGACGGCCCGCTCGACCTCGTCGAGGACGTGCTCGGTGCCGCCGCGGAGGAGGATCGTGCCGACCCCCTCCTCGGGGAGGTCACCGAAGACGACCGTCGACTCGTGGTCGGCCTGCCGGCGGACGGTCACGTCGCGGATGACCCGCTCGGAGACGCTGCCGGCGTGGCCGAGGTGGTCGGCGGTGAGTAGCTTCAGGTCGCCGACGCGCTCGGCGCCGGTCGCGGCGGCGACGCGCTGGCGCTTGTCGTCGTCGACGCGGCGGAAGGCCGTGATGCCGTTCTCGACGAGCAGCTCGGCGGCGTACTCGTCGATGCCGCCGTCGGCGAGGACCACGTCGGCGCCCGCCTCGACGATGGCGTCGACCTTGTCGGCCAGCTCGGACTGCTCGCGCTCGACGAACCCCTGCAGGTCGCCCATGTCGCCGACCGACGCCTCGGCGCCGACCTCGGTCTCGGAGACCTCGATGTCGCCCTCGTAGACGAGGACGTTCGCGTCGTCGAGGTCGCGGCTCATGTTCTGGTGGACCGGTTCGATGTCGAAGAGGATGCCGTCGACGAACTCCGAGTCGTCGATGGAGGCGCCGTAGAACTGGCGCACGTCGACGGCGTCCTGGTCGACGGTGCCGTCCTCGCGGACGGCCGCTCGCACGGCGCTGACGACCATCGACGAGAGCAGGTCCTTGGCGGTCTCGGCGCCCTTGCCGGTCATCGCGGTGCCGGCGACCTGTTCGAGCACTTCGGTGTCGTCGGGGTCGACCTCGGTCGCGATGTCCTCGAACACCTCGGTGACCGTCTCGGCCGCGTGGCGGTAGCCGGCGACGATCGAGGTCGGGTGGATGTCCTGTTCGAGCAGTTCCTCGGCGTTGCCGAGCAGGGCGCCGGCGAGGATGACCGCGGAGGTGGTGCCGTCGCCGACCTCCTCCTCCTGGGTCGTCGCCACGTCGACGACCATGTCCGCGGCGGGATGGTCGACGTCCATCTCCTCCAGCAGTGTCACGCCGTCGTTCGTGACGACGACGTTGCCACCCTGGTCGACGAGCATCTTGTCCATCCCCCGGGGGCCGAGGGTCGTCCGGATCGTCTCCGCGACTGCGCGCCCCGCTTCGAGGTTCATCGACCGGGCGTCCTCGCCCGACGTGCGCTGGCTTTCGTCGGAGAGGACCACCATCGGTCCGTCGGCCATCTGTCGTGCCATGTGTGCTCACAACCGCGTCTGGCGGAAATAAGATTTGCTTTCCGAACGAGCGCGGCGGCCGGTCACGCGGGACCGGCCGAGAAGGGTATCGTCGGGCTCAGTCGCCGAACGTCGAGGAGTCCTGAGCGTCGTACTCGACTTCCTCGGCGTCGGCCAGCTCCGCGCTGTTCCAGTACTCGTGGGTCTCCAGCGCGCGGAAGCAGGCGGTCTCGCTCTCGCCGGCGGTGTCGAACATCCCCGGTTCCTCCTGCGTGCAGACCTCGCGGGCCTCCGGACAGCGCGTGTGGAACTTGCAGCCCGAGGGCGGGTCCTCGGGGTCGGGCACGTCCACCTCGCGGACCGGCGGGTCCTCCTGGATCCGCTGTTTCGCCAGGTCCGGGTCGACCGTCGGCGTCGACCACTTCAGGACCTTCGTGTAGGGGTGGGTCGGGTTCTGGAGGATCTCCTCGGGCGGCCCGATCTCGACGATCTCGCCGAGGTACATGATGGCGATGCGCCCGCCCGCGCGCTTGGCGAGGTAGCGGGCGTTGGCCAGGTCGTGACTGATGAAGATGTAGGAGGTGTCGAACGTCTCCTGCAGGTCGAGGATGAGGTCCATCATCCCGACGCGGAGGCTCACGTCCAGCGCCGAGATGGCCTCGTCGGCGAGGATCACGTCCGGGTTCATCAGCAGGGCGCGACCGAGCGCGATGCGCTGTTTCTCCCCGCCCGACAGCTGGTGGGGGTAGCGCTCGGCGTAGTCCTCCGGCGGCATCATGTCCACGAACTCCAGGAAGCGGTAGATTGTGTCTTCGCGCTCCTTGGGCCCCAGCTCCGTCCGGTACTTCTTGAGCGGGTCCGAGAGGATCGCCTTGACGCGTCGCGAGGAGTTCAGCGCGTTGGCGGGGTCCTGGTGGATGATCTGCATCGCGCGCCGGATCTCGGTGAACTCGATGTCGGCGTCGCGGGGGTTGTCCTTGGCGTCCCAGATGTCCTGGCCGCGGTAGGAGATCGACCCGTTGGTCGGCTTCTCGAGGCCGATCGCGGTCTTGCCGAGCGTGGTCTTGCCACAGCCCGACTCGCCGACCAGCACGACGATGTCGTTGTCGTAGAGGTCGAAACTGACGCCGTCGACCGCGCGGACCTTCTTGTCGGTCAGCGCTCGCTTGACGACGCCGCCGGGCGTGTAGTGGACGTTCACGTCGTCGAGCGACAGGATCGGTTCGTCGTCCGGTGCGTCGGTCGCGGCGTCGTCGACGGCCGGGTCGTCGGCCGTCACGTCGTCCGCCGTGGGTTCGTCTGTACTCATCGGTTAGTCCTCCGTGGTCCCGTGGTTGAGGCTGTACGCCAGCTCGTTGCGGGCCTGGTCCGTGTAGAAACACGCCGCCTCGTGGTCCTCGTCGACGGACACGAGGTCGGGGTCCTCGATCTCACACCGGTCGTCTGCGATCGGACACCGCGGGTGGAACGAACACCCCGTCGGGATGTTCACCGGGTCCGGCCGCGCCCCCTCGATGGGCTGCATGTCGTCGATGTCGGAGTCGATGCTCGGCACCGACCGCAACAGCGCTCGGGTGTAGGGGTGAGCGGCGTCTTTCAGCAGCGACCGCGTGTCGCCCACCTCGATGAACTCGAAGGAGTACATCACGCCGATGCGGTCCGACAGCCCGGCGACCAGCGGCAGGTCGTGCGTGATAAAGACGATCGTCAGCTCGAACTCGTCGCGCAGCTCCCGCAGCATCGAGATGATCGACCGCTGCATCAGCAGGTCGAGCGCGGCCGTGGGCTCGTCCATCACCAGTACTTCGGGTTCGAGGACCAGCGCGAGTGCGATGAGCGCGCGCTGTTTCATCCCGCCGGAGAGCTCGTGCGGGTAGGAGTTCATCACGCGGTCGGGGTCGAGGTGCAGCGCCTCGAACAGGTCCCGGACGTGCTCCATCCGCTCGTCGAGCACCGCGTTGTGGGCCTGGATGGTCTCGTGGAAGTGGCCCTTGATCTTCATCGTGGGGTTGAACGAGTTCATCGCCCCCTGGAACACCATCGACACCTCCTCCCAGCGGAAGTTGTTGAGTTCGCCCTCGCTCATCCCGAGCACGTCGACGGAGTCGTCCCCGACGGCGTCGTACGAGCCGATCTGGTCGGCGCTCGGGGTGTCGTCGCTCTCGTCCTCTCTCGGGTAGTAGGTCACGTCCCCCGAGAGGTGGCCGGGGTCCTCGACGGCGTCCATCAGCGCGGCGGCGAACATCGACTTGCCCGAGCCGCTCTCCCCGACGACGGCGAGGATCTCCTCGCGCCGAACGTCGAGGCTCACGTCGTTGAGCACCCACGCCTGTCCGCGGGACATCCCGAACTGCACGCGGGCGTCCTCTACGCTCATGACGATGTCGTCGTCCGGGTCTTCGCCCTCCGTCGCCTCTTCCTCGGTCGATTGGTTCGGTTGTCCGATTGCCATGTCAGCGTCCCTCCGGTCGGTCGGTCGATTCGCGAGCGGTCATCAGAGGTCACCCGCTCCGTCCTGTTCGTCCTCCGGGACCGTCTCCGAGTGGCGCGCCAGCAGGCGCGGGTTGAACACTCGGTCGAGCCCCTGCGAGAAGAGGATCAGCGAGAAGCTCACGCCCGAGATGGCCAGCAGCGGGAACAGCATCCAGTGACCCGCGCGGCCGGGCGCCGAGATCGCGTTACCCTGTTCGTAGGCCAGCTGCATCATCACGCCCCAGTTGAACGAGTTGAACGGGAGCACGCCGATGAAGTACAGCGCGACCGACTGGAAGATGACGGCGACGGCCGCCCCGGCCGCCGAGACGAGCACGAACGGCGCGACCTTCGGGACGAGCTCCTGGCCGACGATCGTCGGCGTCGAGAGCCCGATCGACCGCGCCGCCTCGACGAAGTCCTCCTCGCGCAAGGACAGCACCTGCGAGCGCAACATCCTGGCCAGCCCCGGCCACTGGTCGATTGCGATGATGGTCCCGACGATGAACGGGTCCTTCGGCGAGAAGATCGCCGCGAGGACGATGATCAGCGGCAGGCCCGGGAGGGTGATGAACACGTCGGCGATCGTCATCAGGACGGTGTCGACGACGCCGCCCTTGTAGCCCGCGATCATCCCGACGAGAACCGCGACGCCGACCGCGAAGACGATCCCGGCCAGCGCCATCTTCATCATCGCCGGCGTCGAGTGGACGAGCGTCTTGAAGACGCCGCGTCCGAGGTTGTCGGTCCCCAGCGGCATCGACCAGTCGACGAACGGCTGGAGGTAGTACGGCCCCTCGTTGATCTGTGGCGGCGGGACCAGCCAGACGCCGACGGTCCCCATCAGGAGGTAGAACAGCACGCCCACGCCTCCGATGCGCGTCCGCCAGTCCGACCACGCGACGCGGAACGGCGTCGCGATGTAGAAGTCGAACGCGCGGCGCGCGCGCTCGGCCGGCGGCGTCCGTCGACGCTCGGTGTCGTCGTCGGTCCCGAAGATGCTTTCCTGCGTGACGCCCCCGTCGCTCCGTGGTTCTTTCTCGGACATCGTTAGAAGCTCTCCCTGGACGCACCGGTTCCGGCTCGCGGGTCGATGAGTCCGTAGGTGAGGTCAGCGATCAGGATCGCCGTCACCGTGATGCCCGAGAAGAAGACGAACGCGGCCATCACGAGCGGGTAGTCCTGACTGACCGCCGCCTCGAGCATGAACCAGCCGACCCCGTGGTACTGGAAGATGACCTCGGTGATGACGTTCGAACTGAACATCCCGGCGATACCGAGCATGAACCCGGTGTAGATCGGGAGGATGGAGTTGCGGGTCAGGTACCGCGTCAGGATGCGGTTCGTGCCGAGCCCGCGCAGCCGCGCCGACCGCAGGTAGTCCTCGCCGATGACCCGGACGGACAGCGCCCGCATCCCGATCGCCCCGCCGGCGAAGCCGACGATGAAGTTCGAGAGGATGGGCAGCGTCGCGTGTCTGGCGATCCCGATCATGTACTCGACGTTGAACCCGGGCGTCGCCGCCGGCGGCGCGCGGCCGCCGGTCGGGAACAGCCCCCACTGGAACGCCAGGACCGACAGCATCACGATCGCGGCCACGTAGTACGGGATCGACCGCATGACCAGCACGAACACGGTCAGCCCGGAGTCGATCTTGGTCCCCTCGTGCCAGGCCATGAACACGCCCACCGCGATGGTGGCCGTAAAGCCCAGCAGGAGGCCGTAGACGCTCAGGAAGATCGACCACGGCATCCCGCGAAAGAGGATGTCGAAGACCGGGTCCTGAAACAGGATCGACTCGCCGAAGTCCTGGTAGAGGATGATGTCCCGAAGCCACTCGTAGAAGGCGATCGGGATCGGCGTGTCGGGGTTGATCCCCGTCAGCTGTTCGGCCATCTCGGCGACTTCCTGTGTGTCGACGGGCTGGCCCCGCTGTTGCATCGTCTGGACCCGGTCGGCGATGATCGCCTGGACCGGCCCACCCGGGACGAGTCTGTACAGTGCGAACGTGATGAACATCCCCACGACGAACGTCACGATCGCTTGCGCGAATCGGCGTATGTAATAGTTCATACTGTGTGTTGGAGTCTCACAACTTCTTAATTCTTCTGTCAGAGCGCGGTGAAGACGCTGTAGGCGATGTAGAGGACGTAGCCGACGGTCGGGACGGCAGCGACCTTGTAGGCCTCGCTCGTCGTCAGGTCCCGCACGTCCCTGATCGCGTAGGCGCCGATGTACCCGGTCCACAGCGCGAAGACGATGGCGACGGCGGTCGCGGCGAGGACGACCGTCTCACCGCTGGCCTGCGACCAGACGAACGACGCCACCTCGCTGGAGAGGCTCGTCGAGATCGTGATGTCCTCCTCGGTGACGTCCAGCGTCGTCGACGCGTAGGCCATCGCCGCGGTGTGGATGACGTTGGCGATCAGGATCGGGAACAGCGCCCACGCGGTCCGCTTCATCGTCACGTAGGTCGTGCCGATCGTCGTGTAGAGCCAGCCGACGTAGTACATCCCGATCCCGAACCAGACCCACAGCAGGAACGCGCCCAGCAGCGGCTCGATGACCCGTTGCTGGAGCTGGAAGCGGACCTGGTCGTTGATGACGACCGAGTCGAAGGCCTCGAACTCGAAGATCAGCGTGTCGAGCATGACGTAGTTGCCCACGAGGCCGATCAGGCCGGCGACCAGCACGAGCGCGAACTCCGATTTGACCCGCCGCGTCCCGATGTACTCGTCGTAGAACCGCTCCGGGTCGGTCAACAGCGCGCGGTACAGACCCAGCGTCCTGCTGAGGTACGAGCCCGGATTCCGAACTGCGTTTGAAACACCCATGATGTATCCTCCAGTCGGTCGTTACGCCGGAGCCTCGATGGTCGGGACGGGGATCTCTTCGAGCACCTCGTCGACGATCTCCGACTTGTCCACGTCGTTGACCTGCGACTCTGCGGTCAGGCCGAGGCGGTGAGCGATGACCGGCTGGGAGACCGTCTTGACGTCGTCGGGCGTGACGTAGTTGCGTCCCTCGATGACCGCCTGTGCGCGCGCGGTCTCGTAGAGGCGCTGGGTCCCGCGCGGGCTCATCCCGGTCTCGACGCGGTGGTCGTCGCGGGTGGCCCGCGAGACCGCGGCGATGTACTCCAGCATGTCCTCGGTGACGGTGACGGTGTCCGGGACCGCCTGCAGGTCCATGACCGAGTCGTGGTCGAGCACCTGGCCGACCGACGGCGTCGTCGACGTGCGGTCGTTGCGGCGCCGGAGCAGCTCGACCTCGCCGTCCACGTCGGGGTAGCCGATGGAACTCTTGACGTTGAAACGGTCGATCTGCGCTTCGGGCAGCGGGAACGTCCCCTCCTGCTCGACGGGATTCTGCGTCGCGATGACGAAGAACGGCTCGGGCAGCTGGCGGGTGTCACCCTCGGTGGTGACCTGGCCCTCGCCCATCGCTTCCAGCAGCGCGGCCTGGGTCTTCGGCGGCGCGCGGTTGATCTCGTCGGCGAGGACGATGTTGGCGAAGATAGGCCCCTTGTTGAACTCGAACTCGCCCTCCTGCTCGTTGTAGATGTAGGTCCCCGTCACGTCGTTGGGGAGCAGGTCCGGTGTGAACTGGATGCGGGAGAACGACAGGCCGAGCGCCGTCGCGAAACTGTTCGCCGTCAGCGTCTTGCCCGTCCCCGGTACGTCCTCCAGCAGGACGTGCCCCTTCGAGAGCAGTCCCACGAGCACCGTCTCGAGGAACTCCTCGTCGATGATGACCGACGACTGGATCTCGTCGACCACTGCGTCCAACTCGTCACTGGCCTCCTGTATGGATAGGTCGCTCTGTGCCATGGTAAGATAGCCCGTGCTATGCCTCTTAATCCTGACGGTGTGCGACGGTTTTCCGTGATGGAATGCTGACTGACGCGGCAGTCAGCGGCCGGATCTCGACGGTTTCGTCGCGAAGTGGAGAGCGGCCCGAGAAGGGGGCGCTCGAACGTGATACGGGGGTCTCTCGACGGGAGACGAAAACCTCTCGACGCGAGACGGAAGGGGTCGACCGGCCTACTGCCGGATCGACCAGATGAAAAACAGGGCCGACAGCAACAGCAGCGTGAGCGCCGGCACCGTCAGCGATCCCCACGGCACGATGTAGAGGCCGTAGGAGAGGCCGGCGGCCATGACGCCGACGAAGACGGTGGCGGCGACGTGGACGGCCTCGCCGCGCTGGGTGTCGGTCTGGTCGCTCATCTGCCGGCCGACGCTGAAGGCGTTCGAGCCGAGGTCGAACGAGATTATCGTCGCCAGCGCCGCGAACAGCAGGAACTCCGGCACGTCGCCGAAGAAGCCGGCGGCGATGACGCCGACGAAGACGATCCCCGTGCCGGCGATGGTGAGCCGCTCGGACTCGAAGACGAACAGGCCGGCGGCGACGCCGGCCAGCCCGAACAGCCCGACCGGCGCCGACAGCGGCGCGACCAGTGCCGTCGTCACGACCGCCAGCAGCGCGGCGGCGACGGCGATGATACTACTGAACCGTGCGGGCGAGTGCGTGACCTCGACCGCGTTGAACTCCTCGTCCTGAATGTCGAAACTCATTATGCCCACCTCGTCTGTGCTTTCTCGACCTCGAGGGAGAGCTGCCCGTCGGGGTCCCAGTCCATGACGCGGATCCCCCGCTCGCGGAGGTACCGGACCCGCGCGGTCCGTTCGATGCGCGTGAGCCGCTGGCCGACCGTCTCGTCGACGGTCACGTCGGGGCTGATGACGGTGACCAGGTGGCCCTCGGAGTCGAGTCTGCGGGCGACTTCGGCCGCGTAGTCGTCCGCCAGCGGCGAGAACAAGAACACCTGCGACGTGCTCGGCAGCCGCCGGCGCACGTGGGTCATCGGGTCGATGTACTGGCTCTCGTGGTCCTGTCGCTCGGGCGGCCGCGGCGACAGCGCCGGGTGCTGGGCGAACAGGACCCGGGCGTTCTCCAGGTGTTCGCTCCCCGCGCCGGGCGCGTACCAGCACGGCACGGTGTCGAAGGCGGCGAGCCCCACCAGGTTCCCCTGGTCGTACAGCGCGCCGAACATGTCGCTGGCCGCGTGGACGGAGTGGTCGACGGCGTGGGGCTCGTCGACGCCCGCCGAGATGTACGCGCTCTGGCGCGTGTCGAACAGGATGGTGACCGTCGCGGCCTTCTCCTGGCGGAAGTCGATCGTCGCCAGCTCGCCGGTGCTGGCGACCTGCTTCCAGTTGATGCGGTTCATCGGGTCGCCGGGGCGGTACTCGCGGACGGAGTGGAACTCCAGCCCGGCGCCGCCCTGTTTGGTGTCGACGTCACCGGCGTACTGCGTGGTCTGGGCGCGCACGGGGATGTCGTTGGTGACCCGCAGCGGCGGGACGACTCGCATCCCCGCCTCGGGCGTGACGAGCGACGTGCGCTCGACGCCGCCGCTGAAGTCCCGCGCGACCACGAGCAGCGGCCACTCGTACTCCCCGCGCTCGACGCGGACGGTGTACTCGAGCTGGGCCTGCGCGCCCGACTGCAGGGCCGTGTGCAGGCGCGGGACGCCGTCGGTGACGACGAACGAGTCGGGGACCACGTCGACCATCCGCAGGTCGGGCAGCATCGACCCGCTCTCGTTGCGCACCGTCAGCGTCACCTCGACGAGGTCGCCCGGCTCGGGGTCGTCGGCGTCGTACTCGCGCTCGACGACGAGCCCCTCCGTCCGGGGCACCGCCGAGACCCGCGCGTAGATGGTGTAGGCGATACCGACCGTCCCCGCGAGCATCAGCCCCGGGGTGAACGTGACCACGCCGGCGCCGATCGCGACCAGCGCGAACGCCGTCACGCCGAGCCAGCGGTTCGTGTGCTGCAGGCTCACGTCCTCGAACGGCTCGCTCGTGTCGAACGTCGGGACCGAGGAGCTGGACTCGTTCCAGTTGGACTCCACGGCGTCCTCGCCGTCGCCGTCGTCGCCCGACCGACCGAACAGGCGCTCGAAGAACGAACGGTCCTCGGACTCCTCGGTGTCGACCTCGTGGCTCACGTCCACGTCGCCGACCTCGATGAGCTCCTCGACGGTGACGCGGAACTGGTTCTCGAAGGCGGCCGCGTCGTCGGTGCCCGAGAGCAGCGACCCCGACAGGCCCGCCTCCTCGGCGGCCGTGCGCTCGCCCTGGAAGAACTCCGCGGCCGTCTCGTTGTCCGTCCACTCGCCGGTCTGGAGGATGCGACGGGCCTCCTCGACCGAGCAGTCCTCGCGGTTGCGGACGACCGCGACCGCGAGGTTCTCCAGGCGCTCCTCGAGGTGTTCGCGGTTCTCGTTGACCCCCTGGCGCAGGTGAGTCATCTCGTAGAGCATCCGGTCGACGTCCTCGCCGGGCATCGGGTTGCCGGCGGGCCGCTCGGGGTTCGGCGTGACCGTCTCCTCGACCTCGCCCCGGAGCCGACGGCGGACGACGCCCAGCCCGGTCACCACGGCGATGATCCCGACCAGGAACACGCCCTGCGTCGCCGAGGGCAGTGCGCTCGCGAGGTCCGGGACGACTATCATCGCCGCGGCGGCGGCGAACAGGACCGCCCCGATGGCGATCAGCGCGCGGTTGAGTATCGTCTCAATATCCATCGTCGCCCTCCTGACCGACCGACGAGTCGGTGGACCCGCCGTATTCGGCCTCGATGTTACGGAACACGTCGATCGCGAGGTCCTCGCGGCTGGCGGCGTCGCGCTTGCCGTAGCGGACCTCCTCGAACAGCCGCGTCAGCTCCCGTACGTCGTCCTCGCCCAGCCCCACGTCGACGGCGGCCTCGGCGAACTCGCCGGGGGTCGCGCTGTCGGGGTTGGGCACGTCGAGCATGCTCGTCATCTCCCACCACGCGCGGTAGACCTCGTTGTCCACGTCGGCGTTGTGTTCTTCGAGGCGGTCGGCCGCGCGGCCGGCGGCCTGGGCCAGATCCATCACGTCGGCGCCCTCGCCCTCGTCGGCCGCTTCCTCTTCCATGGTGGTGATCCCCTGGTCGCCCGACGCGCGGAACAGCACCGCGGCCGTGGCGACGAGCACGATACCGAACACGCCGAGGATGGCCGCGGGCGGCACGTCCACCGACGCGACCGGTGACGACGAGGCGTTGGCCGCGTTGGTGACGCTGCTGTTACCCAGCCCGGGGCCGCCGACGGTCGCGCAGTCGGTCCCGAGGAAGTACGCCAGCAGCACCGGCGGCGCGAGCGCGTACAGCCCGAGGAACGCCGCGCCGAAGGAGTAGCGCCGCTTGATCAGGAAGACGAGCATCGCGGCGGCGCCGAAGTACGCCAGCCCGCCGTACCACGTCGTCAGCGGTTCGACGCAGGTGGTGTACTCGACGACCTGGTCGCTGGACCCGTCTCCGCTGCGGTTGAGCCCGTCACCCCCGCCCGGGCCACCATCGCTTCCGCCACCCCCCCGGTTCTGTTGCTGTTCGTTCGGGTCGTCTATCGGACCCTGCCCACCACCGGTCGCCCCCGTGTCGACGGTCGCCGTGATGGTCGCGGCGCCCACGGCGATGGCGGCCATCGCCACGAGCCCGATCACGACGAACCGCAGGGCTTCCTGTGACACATAATCATCCATACTACGATTTGTACGATCGACCCTATATGTCTTTTCCGCTTGCCGGGGAGACCGCTCGGCGATCCGCCGGGTAGCGGTGACCTGTCCGGTCGCGGTCGGTGCGGGAGAGAACCGTTCGCACTCGGGGCCTCGTCGGGGTTCCAGCGGGGTGCCGCCGGCGGACCGCCCGCCGACGGGGCCGTCCCCGGAGGCCTTAAGGCGGGTCGTCCATAACCTCGCGCCGATGGATTCAGGTTCCGAGCGAGGGGCGGGCGACGGCCCGAGCGACGGGATGACCCGGCGGGCGTACCTCGCCGCGGTCGGCGCCGGGGCGGCCGGGTCGGTGGCCGGCTGTACCGGCCCGAACGAGATCGTCGACTCGCCGCAGGTGTTCGGGTTTCAGTTCCCCTACGTCCCGGGGAACGTCCACGTCGGCCCGTGGTCCTCCTCGGACCCCGCGGCCTTCTACTCGATCCTCTTCGAGGCCGAGTCCTACACCGCCCCCGGGGGCGACCGCCGGCTCGGCGACGTGGTCGACTCCTTCGACACCGACGGCGACACCGCGACCGTCGCGTACGCCGACGGGTACACGTGGTGGTCGGGCGACCCCGTCACGGCCCGGGACGCGTGGATCGAGGAGCGCATCCAGTCGTTCGTCGGCGGCGACCGGGGCTACGAGGTCGAACGCCTCGACGACCGCAGGCTCCGCTACCGCTTCGACCGCCCGCTCGACCGCCCGCTCGCGCTCGCGACGGCGGCCAGCGGCGCCGTCCGGACGCGCGCCGACCGCTACGAGCCGTGGCTGAACCGGCTCCGCGAGGCCGGGACCGACGAGCGCCGCGCGGAGGTCGTCGCCGAGCTCCGGACGGACAGCCCCGGGCTGGAGACGGTCGCCGAGGAGGGACTGGGCTGTGGTCCCTACGAGCTGGTCGAAGTGTCGATCAACCGGCTGATGCTGGAGCGCTACGAGGACCATCCTCGCGCCGACGAGGTCGCGGTCCCGCGGCTGTGGTTCCCCGTCGTCCAGTCGGTCTCGATCGAGAACCTGATCGACAAGGGGTGGCTCGACGGCGGCACCGGCCGGCTCGCCGACGAGCGGGGCACCCCGCCGGAGAACCTCGAACAGCTCGCGCGCTACCCGACCGACTCGGGGACCAAGCTCGTCCTCGACTGGCGGAACCCTCACCTCGCGCGCCGCCCGGTCCGGCGGGCCGTCCTGTCGGTCATCCCGGTCGACCAGGTGGTCGACGTGGCCGACTGGGGCGAGCCCACCGTCCGCCAGACCGGCCTCTCGGCGCCCGCCGCGCGCCGGTGGCTCCCCGACGAGGTCCGCGAACGGCTCCACCGCTACCCCGTCGAGGCCGACGCGGAGACCGCCGCCGAGTACATGCGCGACGCCGGCTACAGCCGAGACGGGAACGGCGACTGGCGCGGCCCGGACGGCGAGCAACCGTCGCTCCGGATCGCGACGCCGGTGTGGTCCGGGTTCGTCTCCGGGGCCGAGGTCGTCGCGTCGAGCCTCTCGCGGTTCGGCTTCGACGTGACGACCGACCGGCTCACGAACAGCAACGTCTACGCCGCCGTCTCGAACCACAGCCACGACATCACCCTCTGGAACTTCGACGGCGACCCCTACAGCGTCTACGACGTGACCAGCGGCGGGTCCACTTCGATCGGCTACGGGCTCTCCGGCCCCGACGCCGAGGAAGGAAGCCGCGGGAAACCGGTCGAGGTGTCCGTCCCCCCGAGGCCGGGCGCCGTCGACGCCCCCGCGAGCGAGCGCCGGACGGTCGACCTCCGCGACACCTGGCGGACGATCGAGGGGCCGAGCGACCGGGAGACGACCGTCGACGCCGTCACCACGTTCGCGACCTGGTGGAACGACGCTCTCCCCGACATCTATCTCGGCACCGCCGTCGACGGCCTCTGGGGCAACACCCGCGACTTCGAGTGGCCGTCCTACGACTCCGACCCCGAATACGGGACCGCCGGTCCCGCCGACCAGCCCGTTTTCCACATGTTGAAACACGGCGCGATCCGGCCGGCGACCGAGGAGTAGCGCCGCTCCGGACGGCGGAGCGTACTGTCGTTCGTCGAGACTCGACGAGCCGCGGGAGTACCGCCGCTCGTCGGAGCGTGAGAAGCGACGAAAAGCGTCGACCCGGACGGCCCGGGTGGTCGTGGTTCGGTTCGGTGGTCAGCCGCTTACTGCGGCGGCTCGAAGTCGGTGTCCGTGCTGGCCTGTGCGATGCCGCCGAGCACGAGCACGTCCTCGATACCGAACGAGCGCTCGTAGTCGAACGCTCGGGCCGACGGGTCCGGCCAGTCGAAGTCGCGCACGTCGCCGTACGAGCCCATCAGGTACTGATGGAACGCGAAGTGCGGGACGTAGAAGTTGTAGTACTTCGCGCAGGTCCGGTAGAGCTCCTGCTGAGCTTCCTCGGAGTTACCGGGCTGGCGGATCGCGTTGACGGTCTCGACGAGGTTGACCTCGCTCGCGTTGTCCAGGTCCGGCGACTTGCCGGCCTCGTCGGGGGCCTCGAAGGCGCCCGGTTCGTCGGGCACCTGCTGGACGATCGGCTTGCCCTGCGTGTCCACCTCGTCCTCGGGGTCGGCGTTGTACGGGTCGCCGGTCGGGCTGCCGCCGACCAGGCCCAGGTCCCACCACGCGCCGCGGTCGTGGTAGTACTGGAAGACGTACGGGTCGCCGTGCCAGAACATCGTGGAGTCGTAGTTGAGCCCTTCGCTGGGGTTGATCGAGGTCGACCAACTGTTCCAGCCCATCGTGGTGAAGTTCACGCCGAAGCCCCAGTTCGCGAGGTTCGCGCGGATGGTCTGGGCGCCCTGGACGTTGGCCGGGCTGCCCGAGCGCGAGGAGAGGTCGATCGAAGCCTGGTTGCCGTTGGGGTCGACCCACTGGCCGCCCTGCTTGCTGTAGCCCGCCCGCCGCATGTACTCGTTGGCGTTCTCCTTGTTGGAGGCCCGGGAGTAGAGGTGCAGCTGGTCGAGGAAGTCCTCCGAGAACGTGCTCTCGGACTGGGCGTCCAGCAGGAACGTGTCGTGCTGGGTGACCTGGGAGGCGTCCTCGCCCCACCCGTTCGCGGAGACGGCGTTCCAGTCGATGGCCTCGATGAGCGCGCGGCGCACCCAGAGGTTCTGGAGGTGCTCGTTCTGCCAGTTGAGCTGCCAGACGTCGCCGCCCGTGGCGCGCAGCCAGCGGGTGAACTCCTGGACGTGGTCCGGCAGCGTCTCGCGGGTGGTCGCCCCGCTGTCGGTGACGGCGCCGGAGTCGACGTCGAGCACGCCCTCGTTGATGAGCGTCTGGCGCCGGTCGCCCTCCGCCCAGTACAGCGCGAGCCGCTCGACGTTCGTGTTCTCGGCGTTGGGGTGGTCCTCGTTGAGCCGGAGGATCACTCGCTCGGAGCCCACGTCGTCCATCGACTTCAGCATGTAAGGGCCGGACCCGGCGAGCATCTCGTCGGTGCCGCCGCTCTCGGCCATGCGGTCGAGGCTGATCCGGTCGCTGACGAGTTCGTCGGTGATCGAGCTGACCTCGTCGCCGTTCGCCGCGTCACGGAACTGCTCCCGATACGGCGTGGTGAAGTCGGGGTGGATCGGCGGGTTGCCGTCGACCGGCCCGGCGTTCGAGCGCAGCACGACCCGGGCAGTCGGGTCCGGGTCCTGTTCGGGGACCGACCCCTTGTTCTGCCACTGGTGGTGGGTCCACTGGTCCTCGGCGCGCTGGTTGAACGTCGCGCCCTCGGTGAACTTGTTGCCTTCCTGGAAGAAGTTGACGTGGTTGTGCGCCTCGCGGGCGTCCGCGTCGAACGGGTCGCCGTTCCAGTAGCGGGCGCGGTCGTCGTGGTGGTCGTACCAGTCGTACGGCGGTTCGACCTCGAAGCCCGAGATCCACGTCATGATCTCGATCTCTTCCTGGTCGGGCTTGTGCGGGGTCGGCACCGTCGTCCCGCTGTAGGACGTGTTCGTCGTGTGGACGTTCCGGAGCCCGTGGAGGTCCGACATCCACAGGTCCCCGGCGGTGTTGTCCTGGGGCGTCCACGGGTTCCAGTTGAACACGTCCGGCGAGTTCGCCACCGCGTAGTTGATCTGGCGAGTCACCGGCTCCTCGGCGGTCGCGGTGCTGCTGTCGGTCCCACCGTCGTCACCGTCGCCGCTGGGTGTCGGCGTCGGAGTGCTCCCCGAACCCGGCGTGTCCGTGGAACCACCGTCACTCCCACAACCGGCCATGCCCGCGGCTCCCATTCCAGCCAGTATCTGCGCGTACTGGCGTCGCGATAACTCCTTGTCACGGATGCTGTCAGGCTTCCGCATACCTCTACGTTCTGCCAGCTCTATATAAAACTTCCTGATTATTTCATACTGAGTCAGCGACGTATCTGACTGGCGGGCGCGACGCGTCCGCACCCGCAAGCGCAACCTTCAAATGGGTGTGTGAAACAGTCTATCGCAATGAGGCAGGAACTCGAACGAGCCGGGCAGGAAGCGGACGGCGTCCGGGCGTACGCGCTGGCGCTGTACTACTTCATGGTCGGGAACATCTCGCTGATGACGATCGTGATGGGCGGGGTCTGTATCGCTCTCGGAGCCACCTTCGTCAACGGGACTCCCGCGATCGTCATCGGCGGCGACGCGGGCCCGATCTCGCTGATGAACGGGATCCCCGAGCAGTACCAGGCGTTCGGACAGGTCTCCGGGATCGTCCTCGCGCACAAGATCTTCGCCGCGATGCTGGGTATCTTCGGCGTGACCCTCATGGTCCTCGGCGCGACGGCCTACGGGTTCCTGCTCGCGAACAAACTGTACGCCCGCGCGACGACGTCGGCCTGACTGCGCCCACCACCTTCTTCCGACGCTCTCACGACCCCCAGCGGCCGGGCTCGTCGGCTACCGTGGCCGACGACCGACCGTTCAGACCGCGCGCTGTCGACAGAACCAGAGCGCGCTCCCGCTGAGGAGGACGAACGCGCCGCTCCCGACGACGTTCAGCACCGACACGACGAACAGCGACGAGTCCGTGTCGGTGACGACCAGATACGGGAGCTGGATGAGCAGAAAGACGAGCGCGATCGTGAACACGCCGAGGATCTTCCGGTTTTGCTCGCACAGCGCCTCGGCGGCGGCCTCCCGACCCGTCTGCTCCTCGTCCTGTTCGCTCACGACCGGACCCCTCCGTCGACGACCGACGCCCAGACCATGCTCCCCCGTTGTCGGGGGCTCCCGAAAAGGATTACCACACCGGCGAAGGCACCGATTCGTGCTACGCCCGGGCCGGTCCCCTCGCCGAGACCCCGTCGGCCGCCCGCTCCCACGGGTAGACCCCTGGTATCACCCACGAGAACATGGGACGTGATCCGGTCGCGAACCGACGGTCGTCTCTGTTGTTTTCTACGCGCGTGCGTGTCGAAAGCCGGCGCCGCGCGAACGGGAGCGCTGTATCACGTACGATACTGACAGAAGCCGGGGAGCCGCGACGGTCAGGCCTGGTCGAGGCTCGTCTCGGTGAAGTAGCGGCGGCTCGTCCGCGGGACCTGTTTCGTGTCGGTCACGGACAGGCGGGCGGACTCGGCGATCTCCTCGGAGGAGTGGCCGACGCGGAGTTCGTAGTCGCCCGCCTCGACGGCGAGGTTCGCGTTGCGGTCGTGGTAGGCGAGCTGGCTCGCGGCCAGGTCGAAGGTGATCTCGGTCGACTCGCCGGCGTCGAGCTCGACGCGGCGGAAGCCGACCAGTTCCTGGACCGGCCGTGCCAGGTCGGGGTTCTCGGCGGAGACGTACAGCTGGACCACGTCGCTGCCGGCGCGGTCGGCCGTGTTCTCGACGGTGACGCTCGCGGAGAAGGTCCCGGACGGGTCCACGTCGACGTCGGACAGGTCCAGATCCGAGTACTCGAACTCGGCGTAGCTCAGCCCGTGGCCGAACGGGTACACCGGCTGGGCGTCGTCGTAGACGTAATCCTCGCTGTAGGTGTTGGGCTTGCGGCTGTAGTGGACCGGCAGCTGCCCGACGGACTTGGGCATCGAGACCGGGAGGTGGCCGCCCGAGTCGTGGCCCTCGAAGACCACGTCGACGATGGCGTTGCCGGCCTCCTCGCCGGGGAGCCACGCCTGGACGACCGCGTCGGCGCCCGCGTCGATGTCGGGGATCGCGTGGGGCTTGCCGCTGACGAGGACGATCACGACCGGCGTGTCGGTCCCCTCGACTTCCGCGACGAGCTGCTCCTGGACGCCGGGCAGGCCCAGGTCGGTCACGTCACAGCCCTCGCCGCTGGTCGGCACCATCGGCTGCTCGGCTTTCACGCCGTCGGCGTCGGAGAAGTCGACGGCCGAGCGGGCGCCGACGAACGCCAGCGCCACGTCGGCGTCCTCGGCGGCCTCGACGGCGCGGCCGATCTTGTCGGTGGAGTTGCCGGTGGCCGTGCAACCCTGGGCGTAGCTCACGT
Source organism: Halosimplex pelagicum (assembly GCF_013415905.1). GTDB lineage: Archaea > Halobacteriota > Halobacteria > Halobacteriales > Haloarculaceae > Halosimplex > Halosimplex pelagicum. Next base: position 3,837,678 of record NZ_CP058909.1, read on the forward strand.
CGGCGTCGACGCGGTTCTCGATGGCGGCCAGCGGCGTGTCGGCCTCGAACTCGTACTCTTCCTCGGGGTAGTGGGCGGCGTAGGCGTAGTCGCCGAGCATCCCCTTCTTGTCGTCGGCCTTCGGGCCGACCACGGCGACGGAGTCGGCGTCGTCGAGCGGCAGCAGGTCGCTCTCGTTCTTGCAGACGACCAGCGAGTCGCGGGCGGCCTCGCGGGCCAGGCCGACGGCGGCCTCGTCCTCGTAGGGGTCCGTCGCGGCGTCGACGTCGACGGTCGGGTCGTCGAACAGCCCCTTCTCGAACTTCGCGCGCAGGACCCGGCGGACCGACTCGTCGAGGCTCTCCTCGGCCAGGTCGCCGTCGCGGACGGCCTCGGCGAGGTACTCGTAGCAGTCCGTGTTGGGAAGCTCCACGTCGATGCCGGCCTCGACGGCCGAGACGGCGGCCTCCTGCTGGGTCGCCGCGACGCCGTGTTCCTCCTTGAGGAAGTCGACGCTGAAGTAGTCGGAGACGACGTGGCCGTCGAAGCCCCACTCGCCCCGAAGCACGTCGGTCAGCAGCCACTCGTCTTTCGCGCAGGGCACGCCGTCGATGTCGTGGTAGGCGTTCATCACGGCCTCGGCGTCGCCCTCCTGGATCGCGGCCTCGAACGGGAACATGTGAACCTCGCGGAGGGTGCGCTCGCTCACGTCGACCGACGAGCGGTTCTTCCCGCCGGCGCCGACGCCGTGGCCGACGAAGTGTTTCAGGGTGGCGGAGATGCCGTCGGCGGGCGAGTCGCCCTGCAGCCCGGAGACGTAGGCGGTCGCCATCTTGGCGACGAGGTACGGGTCCTCGCCGTAGGTCTCCTCGACGCGACCCCAGCGCAGGTCCCGGGCCACGTCCAGTACCGGTGAGAGCGCGTGTGCGGTGCCGATGGCTTCGAGCTGGTCGCCGATGGTGTCGGTGACGGCCTGCATCAGGTCCGGGTCCCACGTGCTGGCCATCCCGATGCCCTGCGGGAAGGTGGTGCCCTCGGGGCCCATGTAGCCGCTGAGACACTCCTCGTGGGGGATCGCCGGGATGCCGAGCCGGGTCTCCTCGGTGAGGTACTCCTGGATCTCGTTGGTGACCGCGGCGGCCTGCGCCGGCGGGAGGCTCCCCTCGCCGCCGATACGAGTGAGGTGGCCGATCCCCTCGGCGAGCAGTTCCGCCGCGACCTCGCGGTTGAGTTCACCGTCCTCGACGAGCTCCCGGTCCGCCTCGACCTCGCCGGCGTTGTCCGCGACGCCCCGGCTCGGACTCACGGAGCCGAGCTGGGCGGCCTTCTCTTCGACCGTCATTCTGGAGAGCAGGTCCTCGATACGCCGCGATGTCGGTACCGCCGGGTCACGGTAGGCTGCGTCGGAGTCGGCTGTCATTACGCCTGTTCGGTGGTGGACGCGGATATTAATGGTTCCGACGACAGTCTCGAACGCGGTGCCCGGCGGCGGGTCGACGGGCGGACCGACGGGTGCGAAAGCAGCGAAAGAGAGTCCGAACGCGGCGGGACGCGAACCGCGACCCCCGCGGAGAGAATCGGCGGGGAACTAGGTCTGACAGTAGTCGACGGGCGAACGCCCCGTCAGGCGTCGTCCTCGTCGTCGGCGAAGTGCTTCGCGAGACTCGCGAAGCCGCCGAGAGTCGCGACCGTCGAGACGATGCCCAGCCCGGGGCCGCTGCCGGAGGTCGTCCCCGCCGCGGCGTCGTCCTCGCCAGTCGTCGCCGTCGCCGTCGGACTCGACGCCGAGCCGTCCGGCGAATCCGTGGCCGTCGCGGTCGACGTGGCCGTGGGCGAGCCCGCGGTCGTCGCGGTCTCCGTCGGACCGCCGGAGTCCTCGTCGCTCTCGCCCTCGTCGTCGCCCGTATCGGCGTCCTCGCCGTCGAGCGAGACCTCGACGGTGGCCCCGCCGTCCGAGAGCGTCGCCGTCGCGGAAGCGGACGCGTCCTCGTAGCTCACGTCGACGGCGTACTCGCCTCTGAAGCCCTGAACCGTGACGGCACCGGAGGCGTCGGTGGTGCCCGACTCCTCGGTCCACCACTGGTCGAAGACGAGGTCGCGGTACCGGTCGAGGGCCGGCTTCTCCTCCCAGCCCGCCGCGTAGAACGGCGCGTCGTCGCGCCAGTGCAGCGTGTCGATCAGCCCCCAGACGACGAACTGCTCGACCGAGGGGTGGCTGAAGACCGTCTTCAGGAACTGGTAGAAGAAGTCGGCTTTCTCCGACTCGGGCCAGTTCTCGTCGGACATGTCGAACTCCGTGATCCGCAGACCGACGTCGTCGCCCGCCGCCTCGGCGTAGCTGTCGAGCGCCGACATCGTCTGTGAGGGCAGCAGCGACGAGCTCTCGCTGAAGTGGCTCTGCAGGCCGACGAAGTCCAGTCCCGCTTCGGTGCCCTGGACCGTCTCGATCTGGGTCGTGTAACGGTCTCTGCGTCCGCTGTAGGGCCCTTCGATGGTGTTGTAGTCGTTGATGCCCAGCGGCTGACCGTCGGGGCCGGCCTCCCGGGCGGTCGCGAACCACTCGCCGAGGATCGGGGCCTCCTCCGGGGTGACGTCGGCGCCGTGGATCGACCGGACGAAGCCGGGCTCGGGGATGAGCTCGTTGACGACCTCCCACTCGTCGACGCGGTCGCCGTAGTAGTCGAGGATGTCGGCGACGTGGGCGAGCGTCTCCTCGCGGACGTACTCCGAGTCGGCCTCGCTGGGGGTGGCCGCGTCGGCGTCGCTGTCCCAGGCCATCGCCTCGACCACGTCGTCGGGGACGGCGGCCGAGTCGACGCTGGCCCACAGGGCGACGTGGCCCCGGATGTACCAGTCCTGGGCCTCCATCCACTCGACGGCCGCGTCGGCGGTGTCCTGCCCGTTCTCCCAGAAGTCCCACTTGTGGTAGTTCTCGAGAACGCCCGCGTTGAACAGTTCCTTGCGGTTCTCGCGGTAGGGGTCGCCCTCCTCCGTGCTCTCTATCTGGGGGGCGCTGGTCATGGCCCCGAACTTGAACTCGTGTTCCTGCTGGGAGACCGACACCTCGGCGCCCTCGACCGGGTCGCCGTTCCCGTCGACGACGTCGACCGTCATCTCGGCCGTGCGGTGTTCCTGAATACGCTGGTCGGCCTCTTCTTCCCAGCCGTCGGCAGGCGACTGCTCCCACTCGGGCAGCGCATCGGTCGAGTTGTTCCCCTCGAAGTTGACGAGCGCGAGGCCGCCGATGTCGACGGTCTGGGGCTGCGCGCCGACCCAGATCTCCGTCCACCAGTTGCCCGGGTTGGAGTCCTCTCCCCACTCGATCGGGAAGAAGAAGCGCTGCCACTCCGAGGTAACCGGCGGGTTCGGCTTCGAGACGTAGTTGGCGTAGTTACTGCCGTCCCCGTCGTTTTCGCTGGCCTTGTACGTGATCTGCGCATTCTCCTCGTCGGGCGTCCGGAAGTACGCCACACCCAGCAACACGTCGCCTTCCGAGACTGCTTCGTCCTGTTCGATGCCTTTGAAATTGACGCTGTAGGCGTTGGTTCCCGCCTCGGACACGTCGATGCGGGTCGCCTCCGAGAACGGCACCTCGTCGCCGATGTCCAGGGCGGAGCGTTCGCCCTTGTCGGCTTCGCTCCCGACGAGCTCGAAGGTGTCGAACGCGTCCGCTTCGTTGTTCGCGTAGACGAACCGGCCGGGGTCGAGGTTGCGCTCATCGAGGTAGTCGATCAGCTCCGAGTAGTACGGGTCGTCGGTCTCGGGCCACTCGCTCGGTCCCTCGTCGCCGGTCGCGACCTCGCTCGCCGCGCCGGCGGGGAGGTCGTCGACCGTCACGTCGGTCTCGGAGTAATCCAGCAGCGCGAGGCCGCCGATGTCGACGGTCTGTTCGCCGTAGGCGAGCCAGAACTCCGTCCACCAGTTGCCGGCGTCGGCTGCGGCGTCGAACCGGACGGGGAAGTAGTACCGCTCCCACTCCGAGCCGATCGAGGGGTCGGTGAGCTCCGCCCAGTTGTTGTACCCCGAGCTGGCGTTCTCCTGTGCGGAGTAGGTGACCTGCGCGTCCCCGTCGGGGCCGCGTAGGTACGCGACGCCCAGGAACACGTCGCCCTGTTCGACGGGCATCTCCCCCACGTCGGCCCGCAGGTTCGCGTCGTACCCGTTCTCCTGCGTGCCGTTGATCGACACGCGCGACGCCTCGGAGAACGGGACCGAAGCGTCGGTCGGGTCCAGGTCCTCGACGGTCCCGAAGTCGCCGACACCGAACTCGTAGGCGCTCCACGTGTCGGACTCTTTCTCGCCGTAGACGAACCCGGGCTCGGGGAGGTCGAGCTCGGACAGGTCGCCGGTCAGGGCGTCGTAGTACGAGTCCGCCGCGGCGGAGGAGTCGGCGACTCCCGAGGGGAGGGCGTCGAACTCGGCGTTGGTCCCGAAGTCCAGCAGCGCCACCCCGCCGATGTCGACGGTCTGCTCGGTGAAGCCGAACTGCCACTGAATGTAGAGGTCCGACTCCGAGGAGTCGGCCGCCGTGTCCGCGCCGATCTCGATCGGGAAGTAGTGCCGTTCCCACTCCGAGCCGATCGTCGGCGACTGGTTGCCGACGGACGCGTTCCCGAACCCGCCGCTGTCGACCGCGAACAGCTCCGTCTGGGGGCCGTCGGTCGACGACCGCAGGTACGCGACGGCGAGCATCGTGTCCCCGGCGGAAACGTCCCGGGTGAGGTCGCCGCGGACCTGCACCGGGTAGTTCGCGTCCGGTGCGTCGGTCACGTCGATGCGCCGCGCCTCCGCGAACGGCACGTCGTCGCCGCCGACATCGATCGACTCGACCGTCCCGTACTGGCCGTCGGAGCCCGCCTGTGCGAACAGCGTGTCCCAGGCGCCCGACTCGGTGTCGGCGAACTCGAAACTCGCCGGCGGCAGCCCGCGGCCGTTCTGCAGGTCGTCGACGAGCCCGGAGTAGTACGCGTCGCCGCCCGACGCCCACGACTCCGGGGTGTCCGCTCGAACCCCGTCCGCTGTTACGCTGGCGATGCCGCCCGCGGCGCCCGCCGCTCCGATCGACTGCAGGAACGGTCGGCGTCCCACCCGAACGCGATCGTTCCCGCGATCGCCACTGTCAGAGTCTCGCATAGGTGCGACCGATACTCAACTATGTACGAACCATAAACATTCCCAAAACGTACTGATAACTGGGTGTAGTTCGAATCCAGCTGTCAGGAGTCGCGGAGACGGTTGCCGGTTCCCCGGGTTCGCGGGACGCCGAATCCGATCCGAGCGAGCGGATCGGCGGGTGGTATCGGCCGAAATTCGGTGCGCGCGGACGGCGCGCGAACGCCGGATCGGGCCGAGCGAACGTCGAGTCCGACCGGGCGAACGTCGGGTCGGCCCGGGTGAACGTCGAGTCCGGTCGGAGGAACGCCGGGTCGACTCGGGCGAGCGCCGGAGTCTACGCGTCGGGCGAGAGTTCGACGGTTGTCCCGCCGTCGGAGAGGGCGACCGTCTCGGTGACCTCCTGGCCGTCGACCGTGGCGGTGACCTCGTACTCGCCGTGGAAGCCGGTCGTCGAGACGGCGCCCGACTCGTCGGTCTCGCCGTCGGTGTCGGTCCACCACTCGTCGAACACGAGGTCGCGGTACTCGGTGAGCGCGGGTTTCTCGGCCCAGCTCGCCGTGAAGAAGGGCGCGTCGCCCTGCCAGTGGTTGGCGTCGTTGATTCCCCAGACGAGGAACTCCTCGACGGCGGGGTGGCTGAAGACGGTCTTCAGGAACTGGTAGAAGAAGTCGCCCTTCTTCGACTCGTTCCAGGCCTCGTCGGCCATGTCGAACTCGGTGATCCGCAGGGACACGTCGTACTGGGCGTAGCGGTCCAGCCCGTCCATGATCTCCCCGGGCGTGAGCGTCTCGTCCTGACTGAAGTGACACTCCATCCCGACGGCGTCCAGGCCCGCCTCCGAGTCGGCGAGGAACCGGATCTGTCGCTCGTAGCGCGCCCGGTCCTCCTCGTAGGGGCCGGCGAGGACGTTGAAGTCGTTGATCGCCAGGGGCATCCCCTCGGGGGCGGCCTCGCGGGCGGCCGCGAACCACTCCCGCAGGACCGGCGCCTCGACGGGGTCGACGTCGTCGAGCGAGGCGTCGTCGGTCGCGGCGACGCCGTTGATCGCCTGGACGAACCCGGGCGAGTGCATCAGCTCGTTGACGACCTCCCACTCGAGGATGTCGTCGCCGTAGTAGTCGACGATGTCGGAGACGTGGCTCAGCGTCTGCTCGCGGACGTACTCGGGGTCGAGGTCGGCCTCGGTGACGTCGCCTTCCTCCCAGGTCCGGCCCATCGCCCCGACCACGTCCGGCGGGACCGAGAACGACGACACGTCCGCGTAGAGACAGACGTGCCCGCGCACGTCGAGGCCCTCACCCAGGAGCCACTGGGTCACGCCGTCGGAGATGTGCTTCTCCTGCTCCCAGAAGCGCCACTTGTGGTGGTTGGTCAGCGTCGCGACGTTGAACAGCTCCGAGACGTACTCCCGGTAGGGGTCGCCCCGGCTCGTCTCGTTGAGGAGGTAGGCCCCGTCGACGCCGGCGCCGAAGCCGAACTCGTGTTCCCGCATGGTCACGTCGACCGGCGCGGCCTCGACCGGCTGACCGTCGGCGTCGGTCACCTCGACGGTCAGCTCGCTCGTGCGGTGCTCGGCGATGCGCTCGTCGGCGGCGGCCTCCCAGTCGTCGGCGCCGTCGGTGCTCGGCTGGCTCGCCGGGCCGCTGGGGAGGTTGCTGACCGAGATGTTCTGGTCGAAGTCGATCAGCGCGACGCCGCCGACGTCGACCGTCTGGGGACCGAACCCGAGGAACAGCTCGGTCCACCAGGTGCCGGCCTCGGCGTCGTAGTCGAACTGCATCGGGACGTAGTAGCGGATCCACTCGTCGGCGGGCTCGGCCTGCTGGACCCCGCGGACCACGTTCGTGCTCGGGTTGTCCTCGTCCTTGGCGACGAACTGCAGCGTCGGCGTAGACTCGCTGTCCTCGGGGCCGCGCAGGTAGAACACGCCCAGGAGCACGTCGCCCTCCGAGACGCTCCGATCGGGAACGGTGCCCTTCAGCGTCACGTTCCAGGGGTTCTCCGTCGACTCCTCGACGGTCACGCGGAGCGCCGAGGAGAACGGCTGGTCGTCGCCGACCGACAGCGGTTCGGCCGTCGCCGCGTCCGACCCGACCGAGAACGCGGACATCGCTTCGGCTTCGCTGGTGCCGTAACAGAACGCGCCGCCGGCCAGCCCCTGGCCGCCGAGCGTCGACGCGAGTTCCCCGTAGTAGGGGTCGCGCACCGTCGACCATCCCGGCGGCACGTCGGCCGGGGTCCCGTCCGGGTGCGGCGTGGCCGTCGGCGTCGGTTCCGGCGTCTCGGTGTCCGTCGGCGTCGAGTCGCCCCCGCCACCGGTGAACGACTGACAGCCCGCGACGCCCGCCGCGGCGAGCGTCCCCAGCAGCGATCGGCGGGCGAGAGCCCCGTCGTCGCCGTCGTTCGCGTCGTCCGGACCGTCGTTGGATTCTGGCATGTATCTGGCTCATACGAGCCCGATACCTGTTGAAAAACGTTTGTTTTCGGACCAGGTGTTGCGAAAAGTTACCAACGATCGGGAGGAACGACGACGGATGTAAACGAGTATCACGATTCGGTGACCGGCGGGCGCGAACCGGGGTCGGCGCTCGGTCCCGCCGGGCGGCTACGCTCCCGGCGAGAGTTCGACGGTGGTCCCGCCGTCGGAGAGGGCGACCGTCTCGGTGACTTCGGTGCCGTCGACCGTGGCGGTGACCTCGTACTCGCCGTGGAACCCGGTCGTCGAGAACGTCCCGTCGTCGTCGGTGGTACCCGTCTCCTCGGTCCACCACTCGTCGAAGACCAGCCCCGTCCACACGTCGTAGGCGGGCTTCTCCGACCAGTCGTCGTAGAACAGCGGCGCCTCGTTCTCCCAGTGGCGGCCGTCCCAGAAGCCCCACATCAGGAAGTCCTCCACGTCGGGGTGGGAGAAGGCGCCCCGAAGGTAGTTCTCCAGCACCCGCGCTCGCTGTTCGTCGTCCTCCCAGTCGTCGCCGTTGTAGGTGTCGAACTCGGTGATCTTCACGCTCGCACCGTAGCCGGCCCACTTGTCGATCTCCTCGGCGACGCGGGCGGCGCTGACGCGCTCGTCCGGGTTCGAGTTGGTGTTGAACTCGCCGGTGCGGGCGCCGACGTGGGCCTGCAGCCCGACCGTGTCGAGCTGGACGGCCTCCTCGTTGAGGTGCTCGATCTGCGACTGGTAGCGCCCGTCGGTGTAGCTGTAGCCGAACTGGTTGAAGTCGTTGACGCCCAGTCCGACGTCCAGGTCGTTCTTGCGGCGGACCTCGTCGGCCTTGCTGTACCACTCGGCCAGCAGCGGCGAGGTCCAGGGGACGACCGCCCCGTTCCACGGCTCGGCCTGGTCGATGTCGTCGCCGTAGACGCCCAGCTGGAGCTGGTAGGCGTGCATCGCCTCGTTGACGACCTCCCACTCGGTCACGTCGTCGCCGTAGTGGGCGATGATCTCCTCGATGTGGGCCATCGAGCGGTCGCGGATCGTCTCGGCGTCCCGGTCGTCGATCGCGGTCAGGACGTCCGAGGGGATGGCGCCCACGTCGGACCGCCCCCAGATGCAGACGTGGGCTCGCACGTCCAGGCCCCGATCGCGGAGCCACTCGACCGCCGCGTCGGCAAGCTCCGGGTCCGACTCCCAGAAGCGCCACTTCATCTGGTTCTCGATGACGGCCTTGTTGAACAGTTCGGGGATGTACTCGCGGTACTCGTCGCCCTCGCCGGACTCCTCGATCAGCGTCCCCGCGTTGACCGCGGTGCCGAAGCCGAACTCGTGTTCCCGCATCGCGACCTCGACTTCGGCGTCGGCGACCGCCTCGCCCGACCCGTCGGTCACCTCGACGGCGAGCTCGCTCGTCCGGTGTTCGCGGATCCGGCGCTCGACGGCCGGGTCGGGCTCGGTCGGCGTGTCGGTGGCGTCCTCGGTCCCCGTCTCCGTCGACTCGGGCGCCGCGTCGCCGTCTCCCGGTGCGGGCGTCGGTGTCGGTGTCGGCGTCGAGGCGTCCCCGTCGGTCGCCGTGCCGTCGCCGCCGTCGCTCGGGCAGCCCGCGAGCCCCGCGGCCGCCAGCGCACCGAGCAGCGACCGACGGCCGACCGACCCCGTTCCGTCACCCGAACCGGATGTGTCCTCGGATGGCATGCGCGTACCTCGTTCGAGGGGGATCGCTGACAAAAGCTTTCGGTGTCGATCCGGTCGCCGCGCCGGGTTCGGATTCGAGGCCGTGGGGGGTCGCCTCCGGTACGAACGGACCGTCAGCCGCGGACGACATTTCGGACTGACACGCATCTGACACCGGAAAAACACAAAAATATTTGTATGTGGTGACGAACGTCCAACGTGCTGTTGCACACATGGATAGCAACGAGAACCGCGAGAGCGGGAGTGACCGTCGGACCTTTCTGCAGTCGCTGGCGGCGGCCAGCGCGGCGGGGGTCCTCGGGACAGGTGCGGCATCGGGTGGACAGACAGCGGCCGACGCGTATCACCAGGGGTTGCAGTCGCGGCTGATGGACGAGGAGGGGCTGCCCGAAGGGACGTTCGTCTACAGCGACACCGAGCAGGCCACGCTGGACGCGTTCAGCCTCCAGGGCGGCGACCAGGGGACGGAGACGCAGTTCGACGTGAGCGCCGACGTGCCGATCACCCTCGGCGACCGCGTCGCGATCGAGGAGGACGCGAGCAACGGCTACTCCTACACGTACAAGTCAAACATCACCGACCGGGAGTTCTCGGAGGGGGACGTGCTGCTCGCGGTCGCGTACATGCGCGGCCCGAACGCGGCCGCCGCCGAGGAGTCGGTCGAGGTCCAGGCACAGTTCAAGTACCAGTTCACCGACCCCGACGGCGAGACGGGCTATTCCGACTCGTTCATCGAGGGCACCGAGCGGGTCACTCTGGGCAGCGAGTGGCGCCGTTTCTACTTCCCGATCGAGGTGGGCGCCAAACCCGACGGTTCGGACTACATCCCCTACGTGGAGTTCTGGACCGGATTCGGCCAGCAGACCGTCGAGTTCGGCGGGGTCGCCCTGCTCGACTACGGCACGGGGGTCGACGTCGGCGAACTCCCGACGACCGCCTTCGACTACGAGTACCCCGGACGGGCCGAGGACGCCGAGTGGCGCTCGGCGGCCCAGGACCGGATCGACGAACTGCGGAAGACGGACTTCGAGGTCACCGTCGTCGACGCGGACGGCGACCCGGTCCCCGACGCGGAGGTCGAAGTCGCGATGCAGGCTCACGAGTACGACTGGGGGTCGGCCATCGCCGTCAGCCAGTGGCCCGACGGCTCGGACACCTACCGCGAGAAATTCCTCGACAACTTCAACAAGGCCGTCCCGGAGAACGGGCTGAAGGTGCCCGCCTGGGAAGGCCGCTACGGCGACTCGCTGGACAAGGACAACACCCGCGCGGCCATCGACTGGATGCTCGAACGCGACATCCCGACGCGGGGCCACGCGCTCGTCTGGTCGACCTACGAGTGGATGGGCATCGACGACTCGCTGTCGGCGACGGAGGTGAACGAGGAGGTCGAGCGACTCATCCGCGAGCGAGCGAACGAGTTCGAGGGCGACCTCCCCGAGTGGGACATGCACAACCACCCGCTCTTTTACCCCGAGATCTGGCAGGACATCGGCCAGGAGTACGTCCTCGACTGGTGGGAGGCGGCCAACGAGGCCGATCCCGACTCGCAGATGTACATCAACGAGCTGAACATCGTCGCCGGCGACCAGCTCACGAACGACTACTACGACCACATCGAGTGGCTCACCGACAACGACGCCGGCGTCGAGGGGGTCGGCTTCATGTCTCACTTCGGTCTCGGCAGCCTGACGCCGCCGACCGAGCTGCTCGACCGCTTCGACCGGTTCGCCGAGTTCGGCGTCCCGCTGCAGCTCACCGAGTTCGACATCCAGATCAACGACCGCTCGAACGAGAACGAGGTGGCGGCCCAGCGGGACTACCTCCGCGATGCGCTGACGGCGGCGTTCAGCCACGAGGCCGTCGAGGGCGTGATGTCGTGGGGCTTCTGGGAAGACGAGCACTGGCGGCCGACCGCCGCCTACTACGACAGCGACTGGACGCTCCGGCCCCACGGCGAGGAGTACCGCCGACTGCTGTTCGAGGAGTGGTGGACCGAGCAGTCCGGCACGGCGGACGGCGACGGCGTCTACAGCGGTCGCGGGTTCGAGGGCACCTACGAGGTCGTCGCCCGCGACGGCGAGCGGATCGGCGCCGAGACCGTCGAGTTCACCGACGACGGCGCGTCCGTCGAGGTCCGGATCGAGGCGGGTTCGATAGCCGACATCGATCTCGACGTGGACGGGCACACGCTCGTCGGCGACGACACCGTCGACCTCGGCGTGACGCTCACCTCCGTGGGCGGGTACGACCTGCCGGTCCCCGAGGGGTCGCTGTCCTTCGAGAGCGCCGACAAGGACGTGCTCATGATCGACGAGGAGGGCGTCGTCTCGGTCGCCGGCGAGGGGACCGCGACGGTGACGGTGACGGTCACGGCCTACGGCGACACCGCGGCGGCGAGCGCGCGCTTCGCGGCGCGCGAGAGCGCGGACCTGGGCGACCCGGCGCTGTCCGACGACGCGAGCGACCTGTCGGTCGCCGACTCGAACGACAACGTCTTCGCCGCGGGCTACGCCTCGCGCCAGGGCGACGATAGTTTCTTCCAGAAGTCCGAGGGCGGCCAGGCGGGGTCGGTCACCTACCGCCTCTCGGAGGGCGTGGCCGCCTTCGAGGTCGACGCCTACGTCAACAACAACGCCACCGATTCGGACCTGTCGTTCGCGGTCTCCAGCGACGGCGAGAGCTTCGAGCCCGTCGATGTGGCGCCGACCGTCGTCGAGCCGCCGAACGACTCGAACGGCTACTACGCCTTCTGGACCTACTCGCAGGTCGGGGGGCTGCCCGACGACGCGGAGTATCTCCGGATCACCATCCCCGAGGGACCGGAGGCCTACGCGATGGTGGTCGGCGCGGTCGACGTCTACTCCGAGGCCGTCTCGCTGGACGCCGACGACCCGACCGGGCCGGCGGTCGTGGTCGACGGCCTGCAGGCCGGCGCGACCTACGAGGCGCCCCGCGCCGCCGACGTGAGTATCGCCGACGACGAGTCGAGCGTCTCCTCGCAGTCGGTCACGCTCAACGGCGACGCCTTCGAGGGCGGAGAGATCGTCTCCCGCGGGCGGAACACCCTCGACGTATCGGCGACCAACGCCTCGGGCGTGACGACCGCGACCGACTTTAGCTTCGAGGTCACCCGGAACGACGAGGACCTGATCGCTCGCCTGCAGCCCAGCGCGACCCAGGGCACCGTCGGCGAGCGGCTGACCTTCCAGGTGATCGACACCAGCGGGTCGGGCGCCCACATCGACGAGCTGGAGTGGACGTTCGACGACGGGACGACCGCCACCGGCTACTGGAACGCCCACCGCTACGAGGAGCCGGGTATCTACACGGTCGAGCTGACCGCCACGAACAGCGACGGCGAGACCACGACGGACGAGCTCACCGTCTGGATCTCGGAACTGGAGGGCGTCCTCGCCGAGGCGAAGCCGAGCGCGACCGAGGCGTCGGTCGACGAGCGGCTCACCTTCGCCGTCGAGGACACCTCCGGCGAGAACCGCTGGATCACCGACCTGCAGTGGGACTTCGGCGACGGCGAAACCGCCGAGGGATGGTGGGCCGAGCACCGCTACGACTCGACGGGCACCTACACCGTCGAGCTGACCGCGACGGACAACCTCGGCTACTCGACCACCGACGAGGTCGAGATCACCGTCTCCTGACCGGCGGCGTCCGCCGTCCTCCGTTCTTCCGAGACCGGTCGTCAGCGTTTTAGTGGCCGCCGCGGATCGGAGTAGCGTATGCAACCGGATTACGACGACTGCTGGCTTCGGTACGACGAGGTCCCCGAGGGGGACCTTCGGGAGTCGTACCGGCGACTCTGCACCCACGCGTACGTCGCCGAGGAGTCGCGCGAACTCGGCGCCGTGCGCGAGGAACTGCGGCGCGGCCTCGGCGGGATGCTCGGCCGGGACCCGCACCTCTGGCAGCACCCGCCCCGCACCGTCGACGGCTTCCTGGCGATCGGCACGCCCTGGGACATGGACGTGGTGAACCAGGCCGTCGACGAGGACGAGATCGACGACCTCGACGAGGGCGGGTACCGCATCACGACCGGCGAGTGGGAGGGGATCGACACGCTGGTCGTCACCGCCTCCTCGGACCGGGGCCTCGTCTACGGCACCTTCCACCTCCTGCGACTGATGGCCACTCGGGAGTCCATCGAGGACGTACACGTCGAGGAGGAGCCCACCTCGCCGGACCGGCTGATCAACCACTGGGACAACCCCTTCCGCGGGTCCATGGAGCGGGGCTACGCCGGCCAGTCCATCTTCGACTTCGAGCGGCTGCCGGACCTGCGCGAGCGCTACCGCGACTACGCGCGCCTGCTCGCCTCAGTCGGGATCAACGGCATCGTCCTCAACAACGTCAACACCCAGATCCCGGGCCGCGAGGAAGGGAACGAGGCCATGGAGGAACTGGAGGGGTGGCGCCTGCTGGAGACGCGCTACCTGGAGAAGCTCACCGGGCTCGCCTCGATGTTCCGCCGCTACGGCATCGAGACGTACCTCTCGATCAACTTCGGCGCGCCGGAGAAGATCGGGGATCTGGACACCTCGGACCCCAACGACCCGGAGGTCGAGCAGTGGTGGGTCGAGAAGGCCGACGAGGTGTACGACCTGATCCCGGACTTCGGTGGCTTTCTCGTCAAGGCCGACTCCGAGGGCCAGCCCGGGCCGTACAACTACGACGCCGACCACGTCGACGGCGCGAACGTCCTCGCGCGGGCGCTCGAACCCCACGGCGGTCGCGTCTGGTGGCGCGCGTTCGTCTACGGCAGCCACAAGGACCGTGCCGTCCAGCAACACGACACCTTCGAGCCGCTCGACGGCGAGTTCCACGACAACGTCACCGTTCAGGTCAAGAACGGCCCGATCGACTTCCAGCCGCGTGAGCCCATCTCGCCGGTGTTCGGCCAGATGCCCGACACCGATCTGGGGCTCGAACTCCAGATCACCGGCGAGTACACCGGCCAGCACGTCCACGCCTGCTACCACGTCCCGATGTGGAAGGAGGTGCTGGAGTTCGACACCGACCCCGAGGGCCACGGCAAGCAGGTCAAGGACCTGTTCACCGACGAGGGGACCGGGATGGCCGGCGTCGGCGGCCCCGGCGAGGACCGCAGCTGGACGGGCCACTACCTCGCGCAGGCGAACCTCTACGGCTACGGCCGCCTGGCGTGGGATCCCGACCTGACGACCGAGGAGATCACCGACGAGTGGGTCAAGCAGACCTTCGGGACCGACCCCGGCGTGGTCGAGACGGTCACGGAGATCATGCACGGCACGTGGCCGGCGGTCATCGACTACTCGACCGGCGGCATCGGGCTGATGCACATGATGTACAACGGCAGCGCCTACCTCGAAAATCACTACGACCCCGGCCCGGAGGAGTGGCCGGGGTACACCGGCATCACCGAGGACGGCATCGGAAAGGACCGCAACTCGAAGGGCAACGGCTACGCCCAGCAGTACCCCGAGGCGCTGGCCGACATGTACGACGACCCCGAGAGCTGCCCGGAGGAGCTGCTCCTCTTTTTCCATCACCTCCCGTGGGACTACGAACTCGACGACGGGCGCACCGTGATCCAGACGCTGTACGACAATCTGTACGCGGGCGTCGAGGAGACCCAGCGCCTGCGCGACGAGTGGCGGGCGCTCGAAGGCGAGATCGACGACGAGCGCTGGCGTCACGTCGCCGAGCGCTTCGACGAGCAGGTCGAACACGCCGGCGTCTGGCGCGACCGGCTCAGCGAGTACTTCTACGAGCACGCGGAGATCCCCGACGAGCAGGGCCGCGTCGACGGCGAGGACTGAGCGGTCGCTCCGGGTTCGGCCTCCTTCGGAAAAACGGAGCGGCACAGAGATCGCTTCGACCTCGGCGGTCGGTCGATTCCGAGCGCGGTGCCGTCGTCAGACCGATTCGAACGTCCAGAGCTGGTTGCCGTTTCCGGACCAGCTGTACTGCTGGACGTTGGCGCCGTCGCTGCCCGAGGAGCCCTCCACTTCGACCGCCTTGTCGCTGTGGACGGGCTGGATGTGGTACTGGCCGCCGCCCTGGTCGTGGATGTGGAACCGCTGGTTGTCGTTGCCGTAGTCCGTGTACTGCTGGACGTTGGCGCCGTCCTCGGTGGACGAGTTGGACACGTCGAGCACCTTGCCGCTGTTGGCGTTCTCGATCTTGTACCCGTTGCCCGTGTCCGTGACGTTCCACTGCTGGTTGGAGCCGCCCCAGTAGCTGTACTGCTGGACGTTGGCGCCGTCCTCGGTGGACTCGCCGGCCACGTCCATCGCCTTGCCGCTGTTGACGTTCTGGATGCTGTAGGTGCCGCTCTGGAGCGAGCCGGTGGAACCGCCCGAGCCACCGCCGTCGTCGCCGCCACCGCCCCCACCGCCGCCGCTGCCGTCGGCGCCGACCCAGACCTCGGAGGAGCCGCTGCTCTGGTAGCCCTCGGTGGCCAGGATCATGTAGTCGTGGTTGCCCATGGGCAGCCCGTTGTTCTCCCAGGCGTCGAAGTGGTTGCCCGTGGTGATCGTCCCCTCCGTCCGGGAGTTCTGCCGGATGCTCCAGTACTGCGTGAACGTCGCCTCCCCCTCGATGGAGGGCTTGTTGACCCGCTCGGAGGTGTAGATCTCGTAGGACGACCCGTCGGTGGTGTGGCTCCCCTCGTAGGAGTCCCCCGGCTTGTAGCTGCCGTAGTCCTCGATGATGTAGTACTCCACGAGCGGGTCCGTCGTCCACCCGTACAGGCACAGATACGAGTTCCCGGACGGGCTGTAGTTGGCCGTGTAGTCGACGTTCCTGCGGCCACCGGTCTCCCAGCCCTTGCCGCAGACGAAGTTCCCCGTATCGGACCAGTCGACGCTGTAGTTGCCGCCGTCCCCGAGGTTCATCGTGACCGTTCCCTCGGAGTTGGTCCAGAACGAGTAGAAGTAGCCGCCGTCGTTACCCGTCTGGTTCGACGTGATGTCGGCCGCCGCCGGGCTCGCCGTCGCGCCGACACCGATGCCGGTCGCCGCGGCGGCGCCCGCCGCTTTCATGAAGGCGCGCCGGTCGAAGTTCCCCGATCCGTCGGCTGTCGATTCGCCACTGCCGTTGTCGCCAGTATCGCGTACCATGTTACCACTGCCGCACTCGCTTCGACACCCGCGACATAAATAAACATTAGCAATTTTAACCAACATTAAAACACTACATAACTCAACATCATGTAATTTAGTTATAACTAATCCGGACGCGAGATTACCGCCGCGGGAATCGACAGGTATCAGGGTGAGGTGGGCGAGCCGATCGCCGTCAGTCGCGTCAGCCGCGTCACCAACCCGGACCGGAACCGCGTGCGGCACCGACCAGTCCGTTGGCCGTCGACGTGGTCGATCGGTCCCGAACTATCGGTATCGACCGCTGATACCCCGGATACTACCGGAGCTGCCGGGCCAGTCGTCCGTACGATCCGCCACTCTCGATACCGGATCGAGCCCATCGTACTGTGTGGAACTCACGCGACTCTCGCTATCTCGTGTCACGGTGTCGATCCCCGCGATCCAGACGTGGGGCGTGGTGAAGTTAAGAATTATTTAAACCGAATGTGTTTTTCAAACATCTATATCGTACTGTACCAACGGACAACCGTTTCAGTGTAGCTGAACGTTGGTAATCGAATGGAGAACGAGATACACCGAACGGAGAACGAGACGACGAGCGAACGACCCTAAGCATTGATCATCGGGGAAGGGATTCCATCAAATAGAGAACAAAATTGAAGAGAAAAAGAACACTAGTGGCATACAGGGAACGGCGGTAACGAACAGAGAACGGCGTACGGCAAGCGGACGGTTCGGGAGACGTAGCGGCGGTCGGGCCGACCCGGAGGAGTGCGAGGCGGTCCGGTGTCGGGGACGATGAGACGCGCCGGTCAGGCGTCGAAGGTGTCGGCCTTCGCGAGCACGTCGGAGTCGTCGACGTTCCAGTCCTGCAGGAACTCGGCCTCGGCGTCGAACAGTTCGCCGAACAGCTCGCGGGACTCGTCGGGGGTGAGCGTCTGGACCTGGTCGTCCGTCGAGAAGCCCTGGAAGGCGTAGTCCACGTCCCCGGTCCGGGCGGCCTCGATGATCGTCTCGATGGTGTCGACGTGGCCCTGGACCATGCTGCGGACCGGGCGCGGGAAGCCGCCGGCGTTGACCGGCTTGACCTGGTTGTCCCGGACGACCGCGTTGGTCTCGACGACCGGCCCCTGCTCGATGTCCGACACCTGCCCGGAGTTGGGCAGGTTGACGTTCGTGACGTAGGGGCCGTCGCCGGTCAGTCCTTCGAGGATGTCGAGGAACTCCTCGCCGGACGACTCCAGTTCGAACTCCCGCTCGCCCTCCATCCAGCCCTCGACGTTGGTGGTCTGCTTGGACTCGGCGGGCGTCCAGTGTTTCGCGCGGTAGTCGGCGTCCGTACGGCGGACGCCCCAGTGGTTGAGCGAGTCCTGGCCGTCGGCGATGAAGGAGGTGGCGTACTCGATGAGGTGGCGGTCACCGGCCGCGGGCAGGACGCCGAACCGCCGGAACAGCTCCCAGGTGACCTGCCAGTTGTCGTTGAAGACGCTGTCGTCCTTCAGGTCGTCGTAGGTGAAGCGCTTGCTGCCGCGCTCGCCGTCCTTCAGTTCGTGCAGCAGCGGCCAGAGGTCGACGCCGTTGCAGCGGGCCTCGTCGACCCACGTGAAGTGGTTGATCCCCTTGACGTTGACCTCCACGTCGGCGCGCTCGGCGTCCATCCCGAGTTCCTCCTCGGCGAGCATGGCGAGGTGCCAGCGCGTCCCCAGAACCTCGTGACAGAGGCCCAGCGCGTTGATGTCGGGGTACTCGTCGTACAGCGCCCGCGTGACGAAGTGGACGGGGTTGGTGTAGTTGAACACCCAGGCGTCGGGACAGTTCTCGCGGATCGCGGCGGCGAACCGGCGGAAGACGGGGATGGTGCGCATCGCCCGGAAGATGCCCCCCGGGCCGATGGTGGCCGCGACCGCCCCGTAGATGCCGTACTCCTTCGGGATGCGCAGGTCGTGGACGAAGGTGTCGCGGGGGTCGTACTGCGTCGAGAGGATGACCGCGTCGGCGCCCGCCAGCGCGTCGTCCAGGTCCTCGACGGCCTCGTAGGACCACTCGGCGGTCGCGTCGGGGTCGTCCTGGACCCAGTTGCCGAACTCGGCGTTGGTCTCGGCGGCGTCCTGGTTGGTGTCGTAGAGGCGGACGTGCCCGTCGAACTCCGAGAGCGCCAGGTCCTGAATGAGGTTCGGCGCCCACTGGCGGCTGCCGCCGCCGATGTAGGCGATCTCCAGATCGTTCGAGTCTATCGGCTGCTCCGCGTGTGTCGCGTCGGGTGCCATCGACTGACGGTTCTCACGCCGACGGTTAAGAACTGGGGTCGCGGAGAGCGGGACCGCCTCGTGCGTGGACGCGCACGCGGACGAAAATCCGGAGCGGCTACTCCCCGCCGACCGCGATGTCGTACGACTCGCCCGCCGACGCCCGGAACGCCACGGAGTCGTCCGCTCGCGAGGGACCGTCCCCGTCCGCCCGCGTGAGTGCGACGGACTCGCCGTCGGCGGTCTCGACGCCCTCGATACCGGCGGCGGACGAGACGCGGCAGGTCCCGTCCCGTTCGGCGTGGACCGTCGCCTCGTCGAGACGCCCGTCGCTCCACGACAGATCGACCTCGAACCCGCCGCGGGCCCGCAGCCCCGAGACGGACCCCTGGTCCCACTCGTCGGGCAGGGCGGGGAGCAGTCGGATCTCGCCGCCGTGGCTCCCGACGAGCGCCTCGGCGATCCCCGCGGTCCCGCCGAAGTTCCCGTCGATCTGGAAGGGCGGATGGGAGTCCAGCAGCGAGTCGTAGGTCGAGTCGGCGAGGAGCTTGTGGACGTGTTCGCCCACGCCGCCACCGTCGCCGAGGCGCGCGAACAGCGCGATCGTCCACGCGCAGGACCAGCCCGTGTGCCCGCCGCCGTTGTCGAGGCGCCGCTCCAGCGACGCCCGGACCGCCTCGTCGACCGCCTCGCCGTCGAGCGCGAGGTCGGCGCCACCGGGGTCGTCCCCGGTTTCGGCGTCGTGCAGCACGTCGGCGGGGTAGTAGCCGACGAGGTGTGAGACGTGCCGGTGACCTGGGCTCACCTCCTCGTAGTCGCGCAGCCACTCCCGGAGCGCGCCGCCGTCGTCGACACCCATCGGCGGGAGGCGCTCCAGCGCGTCCGCGAGGTCGGCGGCGAACTCGCCGTCCCGGTCCAGCCGCTCGGCCGCCTCGATGCAGTGGCCGAAGAGATCCCTGGTGAGCTGTACGTCCATCGTCGGCATCACGCAGGTGGTCGCCTCCTGGCCGTCGGCGGTGCGGAACTGGTTCTCCGGTGAGGCCGAAGGGGCGGTGACGAGCCACCCCTCCTCGGGGTGTTCGACGAGGTAATCGAGGAGGAACTCGGCCGCCTCCCGGAGGATCGGGTAGATCCGTTCGAGGTCGCTCCGCTCGCCGGAGAAGGCGTATCGCTCCCAGAGGTTCTGGCAGAGCCAGGCGGCGCCCATCGGCCAGTGTCCCCAGTGGGCGTCGGCGGTCTGGGCGGTCGTCCCCCAGCGGTCGCTGTGGAGATGGGTACAGAACCCCTCGCAGCCGTACCGCTCGCTGGCCGTCTCGCGGCCGGGCTCGCGGATAGCGTCGACGAACTCGACGAGCGGGTCGGCGCACTCCCGGAGGTTCGCCACCTCGGCCGGCCAGTAGTTCATCTCCAGGTTCACGTCCTGGGTGTAGTCGCAGTCCCACGGGGGGCGGAACTCCTCGTTCCAGACCCCCTGGAGGTTCGCCGGGAGCGTCCCGGGCCGAGAGGACCCCAGGAGGAGATACCGGCCGTACTGGAAGTACAACTGCGCGAGATGGGCGTCCCGCTCGCCCTCGCGCACGCGGTCGAGTCGTTCGTCGGTCGGCGCGTCGACTGGCTCGCCCAGATCGAGGTCGACCCGGTCCATGTGTTCGCGGTGGTCGGCGACGTGGCGTTCGCGGAGGTCGGCGTAGCCGTCCTCGGCGACCCCTGCCAGCGCCTCACGGCACTCCTCGCGGGGGTCGCCGTCCGACGGCGCGACGCCGGTCGCGACGACCACCGTCAGCGCGTCGGCGCCCGCGACGACGATGCCGTCGCCTTCACCGCTCCCGTCCGCGTCGGACTCCGAACCGCCGTCGCCGACCGACGGCGCGTCCTCGGCACCGGCCGCCGCGACCGTCCCGCCCTCCGCGCGGACTCGCGCTCGCCCCTCGAACCTGAGGCCCCAGCCGCCGGGTTCTACCGACTCGTCGTCGCCGGGCACGTCGACGACCTGCCCGCGGAGGACGACGGTGTCGTCGACGACGGTCGTCCGCGCCGAGCGGTCGCGGTCCAGACGGACCCGCGCGTCAACGACTCCGGGTTCGTCGGCCTCGATCCGAACCGCGAGCACGCCGTCCGGCGCGCTCGCGAAGCACTCGCGCTCGAAGCGCGTTCCGTCGATGGTGTATTCGGTTCGGGCGACCCCGTCGCGGAGGTCGAGGCTCCGCCGGTATCCGTCGGGGTCGTCGTGGCCGGGACAGTCGATCAGGAGGTCCCCGAGCGGCTGGTACGGCGGAACGCCGGTGGGGTTCCCGACGAAGTACTCGTTGCAGAGTCGCTGGGCGCGCTCGAACTCCCCGTCCCAGAGGCACTCGCGGACGGCGTCGAGGTCGTCGGGGCCGCCGTCGGGCGTCCGGTCGGCGTGGTCGCCGGCCCACAGGCGGTCGTCGTTGAGCGCCACGCGCTCGCGCGCCGGGCGCCCGTGGACCATCCCGCCGAGGCGGCCGTTGCCGACCGGGAGGGCCTCGACCCACTCGCCCGCTGGCGCGTCGTACCACAGCCGGTCGTCGTGGGTCGGCGCGTCGCGGGTCGCCGGAGCGGCGGACCGTCGTCCCGACATCGGTCAGTCCAGCTCCAGCGTCCCGCGGATCCCCTCGGCCAGGCTGGTCCCGTCGCTGGTCGCGAAGAACTCCATGCCGACGTAGCCGTCGTAGCCCGCCCCGTCGAGCGCGTCGAAGACGTTGGCGTAGGCCATCTCGCCGCTCCCCGGTTCGGTCCGCCCCGGGTTGTCGGCGACGTGGACGTGGCCGACCTGGTCGACGTTCCCGGTCAGGTTCCGGATCACGTCACCCTCGGTGATCTGCTGGTGGTAGGCGTCGAACAGCACTTTCACTCGGTCGCTCCCGACCGACCGGGTGATGTCGAACGCCTCGCGAGACGATTCGAGGAAGTAACCGGGGTGGTCGACGACGGTGTTGAGCGGCTCGATCACGACGGTGACGCCCGCGTCCTCGGCGGCGGGCGCCACCTCCGCGAGGACGCGTTCGAGCGCCCGGCGCTGGGTGTCGCGCGCGAACCCGCCCTGGTCGGGGCCGACGGTGACGATCAGGCAGTCGGCGCCCACCTCGGCGGCGGCGTCGAGCGACCGTTCGATGTCCGCGACCGCCGTCTCGCGGTCGTAGGGATTCACTGCCGCGGGCGCGTCGCGGTCGTCGATGTTCGACCCGGCGCCGGCGGCGAGGACCCCGGCGATCTCGACCCCGTGTTCGTCGGCGGCGCCGCGGACGGCGTCGAGGTCGGCGCTCTCCCAGTCGAAGAACTCGACGGCGTCGACGCCCAGGTCGGCGGCCCGTTCGATCCCGTCGACGACCGTCTCGCCGTCGTCGGCGACGATCCCCGCGTTGGCGGCGAACTCGACCATCAGGCGCTCGCCTCCCGTCCGGCGACGCTCACGGGAACGGCGGGGGCCGTCGGGTGTCGGTCGGTCGAACCGGCGAGCGGGCGGGCGCGGCGTGCGGCGGTGCGTGGCATAGCCCGAGCAAGCGTCGGGTGGCTCTTGAATCCACGCCTCGCGGCGGTCCGGTCCGGGACTCGGGTGACGAGATTTATAACGCCGCCTCCGGTACGGGGAGTATGGCGACCGACAGCGACGAGCCGAGATCGTTCGAGGACTTGCCGATGCGGGTCGGCGCGGGCCAGTTCATGGACCCGTCGCCAGACCGTCTGCGATACATCAAACAGCTCGGTGCCGACGATATCCTGCTGAACATGTACCAGGTCGACGAGCCGGACTACGAACACATGCCCGACGACGAGCGGGTACCGCTGACGGGCGACGGCGAGTGGTCCGCGGAGAACCTCCGCGAGCTCCGCGAGCGCGTCGAATCGGAGGGCGTGCGACTCAACGCCATCGAGAACGTCCCCGTCTCGTTCTATGACGACATCATGCTCGACGGGCCCGACCGCGAGGAGCAGATGGAGAAGATGAAGCGGACGGTCCGCAACATGGGCGAGGCGGGCATCCCCATCTTCGGCTACCACTGGGCGCCCGCGGGCGTCTGGCGCACCGGCTGGACGACCACCCGCGGCGGCGCCGAGGTCTCCGTCTTCGACGCCGACGAAGCGGACATCGACGAGCTCACCCACGACCGGGAGTACACCGAGGCGGAGATGTGGGACAACTACGAGTGGTTCCTCGACGAGATCCTCCCGGTCGCCGAGGAGGCGGGCGTGAAGATGTGTCTGCACCCGAGCGACCCGCCGATGGAGAAACTCGGCGGGATCCCCCAGCTGTTCCGCAACTTCGAGAACTTCAAGCGGGCGATGAACTACCGCGACACCGACCATCACGGCCTGGAGCTGTGTCTCGGCTGCTGGTCGGAGATGGGCGAGCCGCTGGACGAGGTGGTCCGCTACTTCGGCGAGCGCGACGAGATCTTCTACGTCCACTTCCGCGACGTCTCGGGGACCGTCCCGAAGTTCTCCGAGGACTTCGTCGACGAGGGCAACTTCGACGAGTACGAACTGCTCAGGCTCCTCGACGAGGTCGGCTTCTCGGGCATGATGATCCCCGACCACACTCCCCACCTGGAGGGGGACACCGACTGGGAACACCGCGGCCGCGCCTACACCGTCGGCTACCTCCGCGGGATGCTGAAGGCGATGCGCGCCGAACAGGCGGCCCGCGACGCCGGCGTCGAAGCCGTCGCACAGGACTGAACCGAGTTCGCTCTTCTCCGTCGCCGATCCACGGCCGTCACGCCGAGCCGCGACCACCTCCCGACCCGTCGCTGCCGCCGACCGGCTGCGCCTCCAGCATCGCTTCGAGCCGGAAAACGACCGCCAGCGTTCGCCACGTTTCTGTTACTCGACCGTCACGTGTCGGGTTCACACGATGCGTTCCACCATCGGTGGAACAGTAGCGGCACCAACGATCGTTATATACGGTCCCGTTACAGGCGGTGGGGGTCGCCGAAGAGCGAGGGGCGTGTGGGCTGATAACACACCAATCGACCGAGATCGGAATACAGGTATAGGACTGTAATGAGAGCGGGCCGTTCCAACATCAGTAGATTTTACCACTGGCGAATCGTACGGAGCGATATGGGAATCACCGAACCGGGTGCGGGCGACAGCGCGATCGGGGCCGTCGAGCGGGCCTTCGCGGTCGTCGGCGTCATGCGCGAGCGGGGGACCGTGCGGATCGACGACGTGGCGACGGCGCTGGACATCCCCACGAGCACGGCCCACTCCCACCTCGCGACGCTCGAATCCGTGGGGTACGTCGTGCAGGGCGAGGACGGCTACCGGCTGAGCTGTCGGTTCCTCCGCGACGGCGTCGCGGTCAGGCAGCGGCGGAACGTCTTCCGCGCGACCAGGGCCGAGATCGAGGCGCTCGCCGAATCCACCGGCGAAGTCGCCAACCTCGGGATGGAGGAGAACGGCCAGCGGGTCATCCTCTACCAGGCCGAGGGGACCGAGGCCGTCTACGACAACGCCCCGATCGGCGAGCACACCGAGATGCACTGGACCGCCCTCGGCAAGGCCATCCTCGCGCACCTCCCCGCCGACTACGTCGACGAGGTCGTCGACACCTACGGCCTGCCGAGAGCGACCCGGCACACGATCACCGACCGCGACCGGCTGGACCGCGAACTCGCCCGGATCGAGGACCGCGGCTACGCCATCGAGGACGAGGAGCGCCGCGAGGGGATCCGCTCCGTCGCCTCGCCCGTCGTCGTCGACGGGCGCGTGGTCGGCTCCATCTCGGTCTCCGGCCCGAAAGAACGGCTCGACGACGAGCGGATCGAGGACGCGATCCTGCCGGAACTCCGCAACACCGTCAACGTCGTCGAAGTGAAGTACGCGTACGAGTAGGTCGAGAGGGCGGCCACCACCGTCCGGGCGCGCGTCGGCCGGCGCCGGCTCGCCCCTGGTACGCTCTCCCTACTCCCCGTCGAAGTGCGGGATTATCGTCTCCTCGTAGTGAGCCAGGGTCTCCTCGAAGTCGCCGACCGGGATGAGGACGACGTTGTCCAGCCCCGCCTCGACCCAGCGTTCCAGGTCCGCGATGGCCTCCTCGGGCGTCCCGGAGACGGTCACCGCGTCGACGGCCTCGTCCGGGATCTTCTCGGCCGCGTTCAGCAGTCGCTCCTCCTGCTCCTCGTCGAAGGCCATCTCGAACATGATCGGCGTCTCGTCGGCGATGTCCTCGTACCCCATCTTCGCCAGCAGCGGCGGCCGCAACGCGAGACTCGTCCGGTTGCGCTCGATGGCCGCCTCGCGGGCCTCGTCGCCGTCCTCCGAGACCGTGGTCGGGATCATGACCGCGCGGTCGATGTCGTCGGGGTCGCGGCCGCGGTCCTCGGCCACGTCGAGGACGCGCTGGAGGTCTTCCTCGTACTGCTCGGGCGCGTGGATCCACGGGAACCACCCGTCGCCGAGCGCGCCGGTGAACCCGCGCATGCTCGGGCCGTACCCCCCGACCCACATCGGCGGCCGGGGCTCCTGGACGGGTTTCAGGCCCATGTGCGCGTCCGCCAGCTGGTAGAACTCCCCGTCGAAGTCGACGGGGTCGTCGGCGGTCGAATCCCACAGCCGGTCGATCACCTTGAACGCCTCCGAGAACCGACCGAACGGATCGTCCCAGTCGATGTCCTCGACGGGCGTGAAGTTGAACGCCTCGCCGGCGCCGATGCCCAGCCCGAACCGGCCGTCGGTCATCTGGTCCAGGGTGGTCCCGATGTGCGCGAGTTCGGTGGGGTGGCGCCGCACCGAGTCGGTGACGCCGGGCATCAGCATCGCCTCGTCGGTGTGCTGGGCGATCGCGCCGAGGACGGTGAACGCCTCCCACGGCGGGTCGACGAGGAACTCCTCGGAGCCCGTGGGGTGAAAGAGGTGGTCCGGGACGGTGATGACGTCGAAACCCGCATCCTCGGCGCGGACCGCGTCCTCGATGGTTCCCTGCACGTCGCCGTAGGTCACGACCTGGCACCCGAAGTTCAGGTCCTCGGGCTCTCGTTCGCTCATGCTCGACGGGTCGGTCGATCGGAGTAAATAACTGACGCACCGTCCGTTCCGCAGCCGGGCGCCCTCTCACTCGGAGGCCGCTGCGCCGCCGTCGTGGCGGTGTCGATCCGGACCGCGAGCGTGGACGGGTCAACAGTGACTGGTGTCGTTCTCTCGGACGACCCTCGCCGTCCCGGTCTCGTGGTCGTACTCGACCTCGTTGATCGAGCAGTGCCCCTGTGACCGTTCCAGGATCGCCTCGACGATGTCGAGGGCGTTCAGGTGTCCGAGCAGCAGGCGAACGGGACCACCGTGCGTCACGACGAGGACAGTCTCGCCCGATTCGGACTCCGCCAGCATCGTCTCCCACCGCTCGACGACGCGTTCGCGAACGTCCACGAGGCTCTCACCACTCTCCGGGGACCTGTGCGCCGCCTCCGGACCGGACGCCGAAAGGTCGTACTCGGGGAATCGCTCCGGCATCTCGTCGAACTGCAGGCCCTGGTGGACGCCGACATCGCGTTCGCGCCACGCGGGATCGAAGGTGACGGGCGCGTCGAGGTGGTCGCACAGGACCTCGACCGTCTCCTCGGCCCGGCAGAGGTCCGACGACAGTACCCGGTCGATATCGTATCGGTCTGCGAGTGTCGCACCGAGTCGGTCCGCCTGCGCTCGACCCCGGTCGGTGAGTGGAACGGGAGCCCACCCCTGCAGCCGTCGCGTCCGGTTCCACTCGGTCTCGCCGTGCCGGACCGCGACTATCGTCGTCATATCCGTCGATGGACAGAACGACGCCATGAGGGTTCTGGTTCGGCCTGCCTCGACTCGCGTCGAACCGGCGACCGGTCCACGGCGTCGGTCGGAGCGCATCTCGAACTGGACGCGCCGCGGCATCGGACAGCTACCTTTATGAGCGAATCGGGACTGGATCCGAACGACATGAGCTTCCTCGACGACGAAACCTACCTGCTCGAAACGGAGGCCGCCCGCGACCTGTACGCCGAGATCGCGGACCGGCCGATCCTCGACCCGCACAACCACGCCGACATCGTGGAGATCGTCGAGAACGACGGCTGGACCGACATCTGGGAGGTCCAGGGCGCCACCGACCACTACGTCTGGTCGATGATGCGCAAGCGCGGCGTCGACGAGGAACTGATCACCGGCGACGCGTCCAACCGCGAGAAGTGGGACGCCTTCGCCGAGGTCGTCCCCGAGATGGCCGGGAATCCGGTCTACGAGTGGCTCCACCTCGATCTCAAACGGCGGTTCGGCATCGACGAGCCGGTCTCCGCCGCGACCGCCGACGAGATCTGGACGGAGACGAAATCGCAGCTCGAAGCCGACGACATGCGCCCGCAGGAGCTCCTGCGGGAGATGAACGTCGAGGTCCTGGCGACGACGGACAACCCCACGTCGCAGCTCGAATACCACGAACGCGCCGTCGACGAGGTCGAGGGCGTGGATATTCGCCCGACGTGGCGCGCGGACCCGGCCGTGAACGTCCAGAAGTCGGGCTTCCTGGAGTTCGCCGACGACCTCGCTGACGCCACGGCGTTCGACACCGACGACTTCGCGGGCTATCTCGACGCGCTGGAAGCCACCCACGACTACTTCGACGACCACGGCTGCGCGGCGAGCGACCTGGGCATCCTCGAACCGGTCTCGCGGCCGGTCAGCGAGGCCCGCGCCGCGGAGGTCTTCGCCAAGCGCCGCGCCGGCGAGTCGCTGTCCGAACGGGAGATCGGCGACTTCCAGGCCTACCTGCTGGAGTTCATCGGCGAGTTGAACAGCGAGGCCGGCTGGGTGTCCCAGCTACACATCGGCGCGCTGCGGGACTACCGGGAAGAGTTGTACGACGAACTCGGCGCGGCGTCGGGCGGCGACGTGTCGATGGGCGACATCGACATCGCCGAGGGGCTGGACTACTACCTCGACCGCTTCGACGGGGAGGGCGAGATCATCCTCTACTGCGTCGACCCGAGCCACTACCCGACGCTGACGACGCTCGCGCGGGCGTACTCGAACGTCAGCGTCGGGCCCGCCTGGTGGTTCAACGACAGCCCGTTCGGGATGGACCACCAGCTCGACTACGTCGGGAGCGTCGATCTCCTGGCCAACCACGCCGGGATGGTCAGCGACTCGCGCAAGCTCCTCTCCTTCGACTCGCGCTTCGAGATGTTCCGCCGCACGCTCGCCAACGTCGTCGGCAAGAAGGTCGAGCGCGGGCAGATCCCGCTCGACGTGGCCGAGGACCTGGTCGACCACGTCGCCTACGAGCGCCCGAAGGAACTGTACGGGTTCTGACCGCGGCGTTCGGGCGACCGGCGGCGTTCGCTCCGCCGCTTCCGGGACCGACTCCCTTTTTGCCGGTGGCTCCACTGGGTCGTGGTATGGATATCGACGTACCGAGTTCGTTCGACGAGCGCGACTGGGCGCGCCCGGTCGACGGCGCGCCCGTCCGGTTCGCCGTCCTCGGCCTGGGCTGGTTCGGACCGGACGTGGCGATCCCCGCGATCGAGGAGTCCGACTTCTGCGAGACGACGGTCGTCGTCAGCGGCGACCGCGAGAAGGCCGAGCGCGTCGCCGACGAGAAGAGCGTCGCCCACGCGCTGACCTACGACGACTACGCCGACGGCGAGGCGAGCGACGCCTACGACGCCGTCTACGTCGTCACACCCAACGCCCTCCATCTCCCCCACGTCGAGACGGCCGCGGAACTCGGCAAGGACGTGCTCTGCGAGAAACCGCTGGAGGCGAACGCCGAGCGCGCTCGCAAGTGCGTCGAGGCCTGCGAGGAGAGCGGCGTCGAACTCATGACCGCCTACCGGATGCACGCGACCCGGTCGATCCGGTGGCTCCGCGATATCGTGCAGGACGGCGCCATCGGCGACCCCGTCCACACCCGCGGCTCCTTCTCGTACAACCTCATCGCCGCCGGCGAGGACATGGACCAGTGGCGGCTGAACCCGGACCTCGCGGGCGGCGGCCCGCTGATGGACCTCGGAGTCTATCCCCTCAACACCTCGCGATTCGTCCTCGACGCCGACCCCGAGGCCGTCCACGCGACCACGGTGGAAGGACCCGAGGAATTCGACGGTCTAGAGAAGTACGCCGCGTTCACGATGGAGTTCCCCGGCGGCGCGGTCGCCCAGTGCGACACCGGCTACGAGGTCGCCGGCGACAACTACTTCGAGGTCGGCGGCACCCACGGCCGGGTCCGGGTGGACGTGCCGTTCAACGTCGACGCCGATCGGACGATCACCGTCAGCGCCGGCGGCGAGGAGCAGGTCGTCGAGGTCTCCGAACCCTCCGAGATGGTCGAGGAGTTCGACTACTTCGCCACCGGCGTCCTGACCGACATGGCGATCGGTCCCGACGGCCAGCACGGCTACGAGGACATGCGGATCGCCGACGCCATCTACGAATCGGGCGAGTCGGGCGGGCGTATCGATCTCTAAGAGCTGTCTTCTCCGTCTTGGGTTCCGCGCGTGTGGCCCTCGGGCGCTCAGTACAGCGGGCAGGGACGTACGGGATCGGTGATCCGCCGGTACTTGTTCGGAGCGGCTCGCTACGCACAGGGAGTTGATTCGACACGGGATACTACGGAGCGATCGATACAGTGAGCGGCACGAGCCTCCGACTTCGGAATCAACGGAGTGTCGTCAGCGACGGCTCTGTCCGAGGTCGGCGACGAAGTCCTGGAATCTGGTTCCGTCCGTGAGTGGAGGGCCGTGACCGAAGCAAACCAAATCCGGCTCCAGGTCGGCGATCTTTCGGGCCGACTCGATACTCCGCGTCGGGCTGTGGGTGAACCTGCTCGGGAGTTCGTGTAAGCCGTACCGGAGCGAAAACAGATGGATGTTCGACAGCACGTCGCCGAGGAGGACTGTCCCGTCAGCTTCTCTCCACAGGGAGATGTGCCCGGGGGCGTTGCCGGGAGTTTCGACCACCTCGAACTCACCGACGGAGTCCCCCGCCTCCACCGCCTCTGCGACTGGATGACCGTCACCGGCCATGAATCGCTCGAACAGCTCGTTCGTTCGATTCTGAGGCATCGGCGGGGACGTCTCACCGGATTCCACCACGGCCCGCTCGTCCTCGTGGCACAGGACAGGAATGTCAATCTCCTCACAGACGGCCGCAGTCATTCCCTGGTGGTCGGGATGGGCGTGCGTGAGGACGTGTTTCTCGATGTCGTGGGCGCGCAGACGCCGGACCAGTCGCCGGCCCCACCAGCGCGTTCCCGCGTCGACCAGCACGTCCCCCACTACGTACGCGTTCAGGTACCGTCGGGGAAACTCACTCAGCAGATACACGTCCGATGCGACCTCGGTCGCGTGATCCGAGTCCTGTCCGGCCATCGTACTTCGATGTTGACACTACATCATTATTAAAACATCTGTTAAAATTGCGGGTCAATGAGGGATTTTCTAGCAATATGTTCTGCCTCTATTATTATCTCGGCTACCAACGACGCTCTAATCGTCGGTTGTGCGCTCTGTGCTCACAACGATCCAGCGGACGCTATCAGTGTTCGAACGGGATTTCGAACTCGGTTCGCAGGCGGGACAGAGCCGCGGTTTCGGTCAGGAAACCGTCGATCTCGACGCCAAACGTATCGTTACCGCCCTTTCGCTACGCCTCGTAGTTCGCGAGCGTCTCCTTGATGGCGTCGTAGGCGGGCTTGGGGTCGTTGCCGGAGTCGAACAGGAGCGGGTCACCGGTGAGGTTCTCGAACCAGCCGGGGATCCACGAGTCGGAGTCGCGGACGCCCCAGACGATCATCGTGTCGACGCCCTCGTCGAGGCAGACCTCGGTGATGTCGCGGTAGAAGTCGGCCTGTTTCTCCCAGCGGGCCTCCTGGTCGCCGGGGTCGTCCTCGGGGAGGTAGGCCACGTCAAACTCGGTGATCTCCACGTCGAGGCCCAGGTCCTTGAACCGGCGGATGTTCTCGGCGACGGAGTCGATACCGGGCTTCTCGTGGAGCGCGTGCATCTGGAGGCCGACGCCGTCGATGGGGACGCCCCGGTCGAGCATCCGCTCGACGAGGTCGTAGATGGCGTCGGACTTGACGTTGACGCCGTCGGCGCCGTAGTCGTTGTAGTACAGATCCGTGTCGGGGGCGACCTCGTTCGCCCAGCGGAACGCCTTGTCGAGGTACTCCTCGCCCAGCGCCTCGTACCAGAGGTTCTCGCGCATGGTGCCGTCGTCGGCGACGGCCTCGTTGACCACGTCCCAGGTGTCGACCTTGCTGCGGTAGCGGCCGGCGGCGGTGTGGACGTGGTCGCGCAGGAAGTTCTCCAGCTGCCCGGGCGTGTGGTCCCACTCCTGGAACCACTCGGGCGTCTGGTTGTGCCAGGCCAGCGTGTGGGCGCGGACCGCCTGGTCGTGCTCGCGGGCGTAGTTGACGACGGCGTCCGCGTCGGTGAAGTCGTAGACCCCTTCCTCGGGACGGAGTGGTCCCATCTTCAGGGCGTTCTCGGCGGTGACGTAGTTGAACTCGTTGCGCAGGAGCTTCTTGTAGGCGGCGTCGGTCCGGAGCGGCTGGGCGGCGACCGCGGCGCCGATCTGGAAGTCCCGGTCGTCGGCCACGTCGCGCAGTCTATCGTCGTCTGCCATACCCCGAACAGACGAGCACTCCCGAATAAAGATACCGGGGTGATTCTCGCTCGTGATTCCGAATCCGGTCGAATCCGGACGGGGCCGGCGCGAGTCCACGGTAAAACGTGCGGGGGGTCCCGGAGCGGTCCGCCGTGAGGGGAATCCTCAAGAGGCACCCGTCTGAGGGTGTGCGCATGCACGTAACGGCCCTCCGACGGGACGCCGACGGCCCGCTGTTCGACGCGGGCGAGCACCGCCTCAAACTGCAGGTCCTCGCCGACGACGTCGTCCGGCTGGTCTACACCGCCGGCGATGAAATCCCCGACCCCGAGAGCCCGATGGTCGTCGAACAGGACCCCGACGGCGAGTGGGCCCTGGTCGAGCGCGAGCGCGAGTTCGAACTCGTCACCGACGCCCTGCGCGTCGAACTCGACCGCGAGACGGGCGCGCTGACGTGGCGCGACGCCGACGGCGACCTGCTCGTGCGCGAGCCCGACGAGGGCGGAAAGTCGCTCGTCCCGGTCTCCCCGGAGGACCTGACGGTGGGCGACCACGAGGTCGCCACACCCCGCGAGAGCCTCGACCGGGAGGCGTACTCGACGCGGCTGGACCTGGAGTTCGACGACAGCGAGGCGATCCTCGGGCTGGGCCAGCACGAGGGCGGCGTCGCCGACTACAGCGGCGAGGGCCAGACCCTCTATCAGGGCAACACCAAGGTCGCGATGCCCGCCATCCTGTCGACCGGCGGCTACGGGATGCTGTGGAACACCGGCTCGCTGACGACGTTCCACGACGACCAGCACGGGTCGTACGTCTGGACGGAGTGCGACGACGCGCTGGACGTGTTCGTCGTCGCCGGCGACCCCGACGAGGTGATCGCAGGCTTCCGAGACCTCACCGGCGAGGCGACGATGCTCCCGAAGTGGTCCTACGGCTACGTCCAGTCCAAGGAGCGCTACGAGATGGGCGAGGAACTCGTGGAGGTGGTCGACGAGTACCGCGACCGCGAGGTGCCCATCGACTGCGTCGTCCAGGACTGGCAGTACTGGCCCGACACGGAGGACCACCACCCCAACTTCGAGGAGTGGGGCGGCCCCGCCGGCGACTGGGGCCAGTGGGGCCAGAAGTCCTTCCACGAGGGCCGCTACCCCGACCCCTCGGCGACGATGGACGCGCTCCACGAGCGGAACGTCCGGCTGATGGTCTCGATCTGGCCCAACATGCTGGCCGGCGAGAACTACGACGAGATGAGCGACGCGGGCCACATCCTCGACGACGAGGACGTGCCCGCCCCGGGCAACGAACAGCGCTACTACAATGCGTTCTCCGAGGAAGCCCGCGACATCTACTGGAACCAGGCCAAGGAGGGCCTGTTCGACCACGGCGTCGACGCCTGGTGGTGCGACTCCACCGAGCCGTACGACCCCACCTGGACCCTGCCCACGGCGCCCGACCCGTTCGCCCTCGCCAAGCACACCACCGACGCCTTCAAGCGCGTCTTCGACCCCGGCTACCTCAACACCTACTCGCTCCACCAGGCCAAGGGGATGTACGAGGGCCAGCGCGCGACCACGGACGACAAGCGCGTCATCAACCTCACCCGGTCGGGCTACCCGGGTCAGCAGCGCTACGGCGCGATCACGTGGTCGGGCGACATCGAGGCGACGTGGGACCGGTACCGCACGCAGATCGCCGACGGCCTGCAGTTCACCGCCGCCGGGAACCCGAAGTGGACGCTCGACGTGGGCGCGTTCTTCGTCGGCGACGGCCCCTCGTGGATCACCGACGGCGACTTCGACGACGGCGTCGACGACCTCGGGTATCGGGAGCTGTACGTCCGCTGGTTCCAGTACGGCGCCTTCCTGCCGATGTTCCGCTCGCACGGCACCGACACGCCCCGTGAAATGTGGCGCTTCGGCGAGCCCGGCGACCGCACCTACGACACGCTCGTCAAGTTCGACCGCCTGCGCTACCGCCTCCTGCCCTACCTCTACTCGCTGGCCGGGTGGGAGACCCACCGCGACTATACGATGTACCGCCACCTCGCGCTGGCGTTCCCCGACGACGAGGACGCTCACGACGTGGGCGACCAGTTCATGTTCGGCCCCTCCCTGCTCGTCTGCCCGGTCACCGAACCGATGTACTACGGCCCCGACTCGGAGGAACTGTCGGGGAAGGCCGAGGCGCGCGAGGTGTATCTCCCCGAAGGGACCGACTGGTACGACTTCTGGACGGGCGAGCGCTACGTGGGCGGCCAGACGATTCTCGCCGACGCGCCCCTGGAGAAGTTGCCCCTGTTCGTGAAAGCCGGGAGCGTCGTTCCGATGGGGCCCCAGATCCAGCATACCGGCGAGAAGCCCGACGCAGCCTGGGAACTGCGCGTCTACCCGGGCCGCGACGGCGAGTTCGACGCCTACGAGGACGCCGGCGACGGCTACGACTACGAGGACGGCGACTACGCCTTCACCCCGATCCGCTGGGACGACAGCGCCGACGAACTGACCGTCGCCGAGCGCGAGGGCTCGTTCCCGGAACTCGTCGACGAGCGCGACTTCGAGGTGGTCGTCGTCGGCGAGGGGCGCGGGACCGGTGTCGAACTCGCGGATCCCGACGCGACGCTCGAATACGACGGGAGCGAGGCGAGCGTCGACGTGGAGCGGTAGGGGCGAAGAGTTCGACTCCGGTGGATGTCGAGAGGGAGTCAGTGCAGAAGAGGACGGTTGCGGTGCGGTCGGCGCGTGCTGTCGAGCGTGCCCGCCTCTTGGCGGGCCGCTCGAAATAGTCGCGCGAGGGATGAGCGACGACAGGAGCGAATCGGCTGGGGAGGCTCGTGGCTGTCTGCGGTGCTGTGCGGGGCGGCCGTGGTGCCGTTGCGGTCCCTGGCGGACTGAAAGGGCGAGGCGCGCTCGCGCCGGGAGTCGCCTGAGCGGGCACTATCCGCGCGGGCCGTGCGGAGAGCGCGGATATCCCGCTCAGCGACCGCGAGCGGGTCGAGGGCTTTCATCGCCTGCTGTCGCCTGCAGTCGATCCAACTGCTAGCGAGCGGGTCGAGGGCTTTCATCGCCTGCTGTCGACTGCGGTCGCGGTCGTCTCTTGCACTTCAACGACAGATCGACCCCGACACTCAAGTTCGCGCCGCCCGCCCGTCCACTATGCAATTCGATTGGATGGTCGGCTGCTACGCGGGCGCGGGGGTCCACCGCGACACCCCCCTCCTCGAGCACGTCGACCGCGAGACGGTGATGGCGGGCGTCGACGCCGCCGTCGATGCCGGCCTCGACGGGCTGTGGGCGCCGGATCATTTCCTGCTCGGGCCGAACCACGAGGAGTTCGAGGTCTGGACGCTGCTGTCGGCTATCGCCGAGCGAACCCACGGCACCGACATGGATATCGGCCCGCTGGTCGGCTCGATCACCTACCGCAACCCCGCGCTGCTGGCGAAGATGGCGACGACCGTCGACCACCTCTCGGACGGCCGGGTCCGTCTCGGACTCGGCTGCGGCTGGCACCGCGAGGAACACGAGGCCTACGGCTACGACTTCCCGCCCGTGAACCAGCGCATCGACATGCTCGACGAGGGGATCCAGGTGGTGAAGGCGATGTTCACCGAGGCCGAGCCCGACTTCTCGGGGGACCACTACGAGATCGAGGACGCGTTCAACGAGCCGAAACCGATCCAGGACCCACATCCGCCGATCGTCGTCGGCGGCGCGGGCCCGCGGATGCTCCGGCTGGCCGCCCGCCACGCCGACGAGTGGAACGTCGAGATATCCGGGCGAGCCCGCGGGAAACCGATCGAGTTCAAAGCGCGAAAGTTCGACGAGTACCTCGAAGAGGCGGGTCGCGACCCCGACGAGGTCGAGCGGTCGTGGCTCGCTCACTGCATCGTCCGCGAGGACCCCGACGAACTCGACCGGCTGTGCGAGGAGATCTTCCCGCTGCCGTGGGGTGAGGAAGAGGACGTGGACGACCAGCTCACGACGCCCGAAGAGGCCCGTGAGAAGGGCGATTTCCTCATCGGAACGCCCGCGGAGGTCGCCGAGCAGATCGAGCCGATCCGGGAGCTGGGCTTCGGGAAACTGCAGCTCATCTTCCCGGACTTCCCGAGCACCAGCGGGATCGAGCTGTTCGGCGACGAGGTCGCGCCGCGGGTCGACTGAGAGGGGCGATCCGGTGACCGGGCCTCGCCGGTCAGTCGCCCATCGTGGCGGCGTGACCGAGGAGGAGGAAGATCGGTGCGGTGTAGTCGATGGCCCACTCGTTGGCCGAGTACGACTCCGTCGCGTCGACGTAGCACTTCGCGGGCGGCGCGTCGGTCCGCTCGATGAACTCGGCGAGACGCTCGTCGTCGCCGTTGCGGTTGGCGCCGCTGACGACCATTCCCGGGATGTCCGTCTCCGTGCCTTCGACGAGCCGGTCGTGAGGGTTGCGCGGCGGGTGGGTTCCCTGGCCGGTCACGTAGCTGTAGCCGGTCGGCGTCCGCCCGAAGGCGTAGTGCAACTGGTCGAGCGCGCCGGCGACGTAGCGCTCGTCCGGTTCGATCGCGTTCGCGAGCAGGAGCATCCCGCCCTTCGAGAGCGCGAGCTTGGTCGACGCCCAGTGGTAGTCGTCGGTACCGAGCGCGCAGCGGTAGCCGCCGGCCTCGATGTCGGCGACGAGGTCGTCGGCGTAGTCGAGGAACGCCGATGCCAGGCGGTCGGCGCGGGCGTCGTCGGCCGCGTCGGCGGTCAGGTAGGCCCACTGGCCGAGCGAGAGCGTGTCGGTCCAGACCGGTGCCCGAGGGGCGGCGTCGAACAGGTCGACGAACCGGACCTCCAGGTAGTCGGCGTACCGGGTGTTCCCGGTGGTCTTCAGCAACTCGGCAGCGGCCCAGAAGCGTTCCTCGCGGTCGGTGTCCTTGCGGTAGGGGCCCGAGCCGTCGTCCTGGCCCGCGTCGAAGCGGAACTCGGGCTCCGGATTCGATTCGAGGTAATCGTGGGCCTCCCGAGCGTTTTCGAGGGCTCGATCCGCGAACTCGGGTGCGTCGTCGGCGTACACCCGCGCGGCCATCGCCATCGCGGCCGCGTACTGAGCGGTCCCGAACGTCGAGAGCCCGTAGACGAACCGGTCGCGGTCGTCGCCGGTCGGCGCCTCGTCGATGGCGGGCCACTCCCGCGCTGCGACCTTGTGGTAGACGGCGCCGTCCTCGCGCTGCATCCGTTCCAACCATTCGAGTTCGAACTTCGCCTCGGCGAGCAAGTCGGGCAGGTCGGTCTCGCCTGCCGACCGCTCGACCGGCAGGTCGCACTGCCCGGTCTCGAACGCGTCGGGGTAGCGCTCGTAGGCCAGGAGCATCTGCCCCACCGTCACCGCGCCCGGAGGGACGTACTTCCCGTAGTCGCCGGCGTCGTACCACCCGCCGGAGACGTCCAGTCGCTCCCCCTCCTCGCGGAACGCGTCGTCGAAGTACATCCGCGCCTCGGCGTCCTGTGTGTGGCCGGCCGGCACGTCCAGCCCGGTGACGGGGTCGTCGATGGCGGTGTTCGAGCGCTTGCACGTGTAGAGCCGGACGGCGTCGGCGAGTGTGTCCTCGTACACGTCCGCACCGACGCGGAAGGGGACCGACTCGCCCGTCGTCTCCCGGAGGTCGCCGTCGGCCGTCTCGCCCCGGCCGACCGCGACGCGGTACTCGCCCGGTTCGGAGAGCGCGGAAAAGTCGGCGCGGCGGACCGTCTCGCCCGCGTCGGGGTCGTCGACCGGGTCGGAGAGCGCTCCCGAGCGAGCGACCGTCCCGCCGTCGCTCCCGCGGACGACGAACCGCTCGGCCTCGATCGCGGACCGCTCGGATTCGACGGCGACAACCGCCCGTTTGGGCGCCGACGGGAGGTAGCCGACCTGGTCGACGCGGACCCGCTCGGTGGGGCGCTCGGACCCCGGTTCGGACTCGGTCATTCGTTGCCCGTCGTTGCCGACCGCCGACAAAAAGCGCGCGGTTGGTCGGGTAACTCTCCGGTTCCGGCGGCGCGTCGTCGGGCGACCGCTCGGACGGCCACCCGCGAGGTGAGCGGCGACGCCGCCCGATAAGTCGCCCGTCACCGAACAGTCTCTCCGGAACCCGAACGCGCTTGCGTGCGGGCGGCGAGCGATCGGACATGCCCGACACGCGCGTCACGGTCTGGAACGAGTTCGTCCACGAGCAGGAGTCGGAGACCGTCGCCGAGGTCTACCCCGACGGCATCCACGGCGCCATCGCCGACGCGCTCGAAGCGCGCGGCTTCGACACCGAGACGGCGACGCTCCAGGAACCCGAACACGGCCTCACCGAGGACGTGCTCGCCGAAACCGACGTGCTGACCTGGTGGGGTCACGCCGCCCACGACGAGGTCGACGACGAGGTCGCCGAACGGGTCGTCGAGGCCGTCCGCGACGGGATGGGCCTGCTCGTCCTCCACTCGGCGCACTTCTCGAAGGTGTTCAAGCGGCTGATGGGCACCAGTTGCTCGCTGAAGTGGCGCGAGGCCGCCGAGCGCGAGCGGCTGTGGGTCATCGAGCCGAGCCACCCCATCGCCGACGGGGTCGACGACTGCATCGAACTCGACGAGGCGGAGATGTATGGCGAGCGCTTCGATATCCCTCAGCCCGAGACGCTCGTGTTCAACTCCTGGTTCGAGGGCGGCGAGGTGTTCCGCTCGGGCTGTACCTACCGCCGCGGTAGCGGCCGGATCTTCTACTTCCGACCGGGTCACGAGACCTATCCCATCTATCACGACGAGGAGATTCAGAACGTCCTCGCCAACGCCGTCGAGTGGGCGGCGCCCAGCGACGACCGCGCCACCTCCAGCGGCGGCAACACCGAGCCCCGCGAGGACATCGACACCTCCGACGAGCGGACGGTCCACTGACCGGGCGGTCTCGTCCGGAGCGGCCGAGCCGGACTACTCCTCGGCGGTCGGCGGCCGCGGCGTCTCCGGTTCCTCCTCTTCCTCGTCCTCGTCGGGGAGGAACTGCGGCGCGATCTGCCACTTGAAGTAGGCGGTCCACCCCGCCGAGACGACGCCGAACAACACGAAGACGAAGAGGTTCAGCGGCGGTGTCCCGGGCTCAGAGAGCCAGAGGGCGCTGAACATCACCCCGAAGGTGTAGATGAACACCGCCCCGTCGACCGGTTCGAGTTCCATACTCGCTCTGTGGGACGGGGGTGCATAGAACTGGCGCTCGCCGACGGAACGGTCGAGCGGTGACCGCGCCCGGCGAGCGGTCTCGCGAACTACCGTTCCCGGAGCGTCCCCGCCTGCACGTGGTAGTGCATGGGCGCGACCGGTTCGCCCCGCGCCATCTCGGTCGACCGCCCCTCGTCGGCCGCGACGGCGAACCGCTCCAGATCCGCCCAGAGGCCGACCCTGTCCTGGACGAACACGGCGTTGGGGAGCGCGTAGTTGTACCAGCGGGCACAGCGCCGGGCCGCCTCGCGGAAGCCCGCCTCGTCGGTCCCGGCGTCGCGCAGGCGCTCGACCGCCTCGCAGAGCGCGACCGTCTCGCCCGCGCCCGGGAACTCGTAGGTCGCGCCGCCGTCGGGGTAGTCGACGCCGT
The DNA here is from genome assembly GCF_013415905.1 of Halosimplex pelagicum. GTDB lineage: Archaea > Halobacteriota > Halobacteria > Halobacteriales > Haloarculaceae > Halosimplex > Halosimplex pelagicum. Next base: position 3,876,410 of record NZ_CP058909.1, read on the forward strand.
CGACCGTCAGCGCCCCCGGTTGGTCGGGGAGCGTCACGGAGTCGGGCACCGAGGCGGCGGGCGGGTCGTCGCGGCAACTCCCGAGCGGGTTGCCCGCGACGGTGATGGGCGGCATCGCAACCCACCCATCGCCGGCGGAGAACCAGTCGCCGTAGACCGGCAGCGCCGCCTGCCCGGCGGGGACGTTCGCCAGCAGGAGGTCGAACCCGCCCTTGCGGACGCTGTCCTCGAAGGAGATGCCCTTGCCGAGCAGTTGCTCCGTCTCGACGGCGACGCCGAACGACTCCAGCCCCGCGATGAGCGTCTGAACCTCGTTGATGTTCGCCGAGTACACGGTCAGCGTCAGCGAGAGGGGGTCGCCGTCGGGACGCTGCCAGACCCCCTCCACTCGCTCGTAGCCCGCGCGGCGGAGCCACTCCGCCGCCAGGTCGGTGTCGGCTTCCTGCGGGTACTCGTACAGCGAGTCGACGAACTCGCTGCCCAGCGCGCGCTCGGCGGTCGACCCGAGCAGCCCCGAGTGGGAGGACGGCGGCATCGTCCCCGGGCCGTACTGGTTGTAGCGCATCCGCTCGAACGGTGCCGCCGCCGCGACGGCCCGTCGGACCCACAGGCGCCGCAGGTGGGGCCGCTCCCAGTTGAAGACGAGTTGCTTCCCGCCGGCGGCGGGGTTGGCCCAGGTGTCCGCTTGCTCGATGGCGTCGGGGACCTGCGCGCGGAAGAAGTCCCCCTTCGACTCGGCGATGACGCCCGTGCCGGCGTCGACCTCCTCGCCGTTGACGAAGTCCCGCGGGTCGTAGAAGGTCCCGGCGTCGACGCCGCCCCCGCCGGCGCTCCCGCTGCCTGCGGGGTCCAGCGCCGGCCCGCTGTAGCCATTGGCGCCGCCGAGGATGCGGAGCGTCGGCCGGTCGGTCGAGCCGGGGTAGTCCTCGCGCGGTTCGGCGTAGACCACCTCGGTGTTCGTCCGGAGGCTGTAGGGCACTTCGATGAGTTCGCTCGTCACGTCGTCGGTCGAACGAGGCGCGTAGCGACCGGTCCCGTAGCCCTCCTCGACGTAGGTTTCGATGGAGAGTTTCCCCTGCCGGTAGTCGAGGTACGTGTCCCGAACCTGGTCTTTCGAGGACGCGTCCCCGAAGCGCTCCAGCCACGGCTCGTTGTAGGCCGTCGGGAGCGGCGGCGGTCCGGGGTGGAGGGCCGTCCGCGCCGCAGCGGGGTTGATCGACCCGCCCATCGGCGTCCACCGGTACTCGGTGTCGCCGACGAGTTCGGCTGTGAACTCGTCCTCGGTGAACGCGCCGTTGACCTCCAGCCACTCGATCCGGTCGCGCACGTGGTAGGCCCGCGCGTCGAGCGTGTCCCCGTTCCAGTAGGTGAGACGGTCGTCGAAGGTCACCGCGACCGCCCCGTCGTCGGTGACCTCGTAGGCCGCGACGGCACAGGGAACCGACAGTTCACCCCCGTCGACCGACCACGTGTGGCCGCTGGTGTACGGTTCGCCGCTGGGCCCGTGCGTCGGCAACACGAGACTCTGGAGGAATCCCTCGAAGTGCGGCCGACCGTACGGCGTGCTCGTGTTCGGCCCCATGTCGAGGGTGCTTGGTTGCGCGCTGGTCATCACCGACACCACCGGCCCGTCCACGTCGCGCTGCCGGCCGGCGGTGGTCGTGTCGCCGTCGTCGGACTCGTTCGAGCAGCCCGCCAGCGCGGTCGCGGCGGCCGCGCCGGCGAGCGAGACGAACGCTCGCCTGTCCAGCCCCCGGGAACCCGCCGAGCCGTCTCGGGACTCGCCGGCGGCGCCACCGGTCCCGTCCGCCTCGCTCCCGTCGTGAGGGTCGCCAACCATCGATACCGACATGTCGTGACAGTAGAACTTAGTATTTCGGCCCGGCGGTAGCAACGTTTATTCGCCGTCGGCGACCGAGCAACAGCCATGCACCGGACCTTCGAGACGACGACGGAACGGCGCCGGCGGACCCTCGACGGGCAGTGGGAGTTCCTCGCGGACCCCGAGAACGAGGGGTACGACGCCGACTACGGCGAGTCGTTCCCCACCGAGGTGGCCGACCGGATCTCCGTCCCGAGTTCCTGGAACGCCCACACCGAGTACGCCGACTACGTCGGGCCGGCGTGGTACCGGCGGACGTTCGAGACCGGCGAGGAGTCGCTCCTGTTCACCTTCCACGGGGTCGCCCACGACGCGACGGTCTATCTCGACGGCGAGGAGGTGGCGAGTCACGAGGGGTCGTACACGCCGTTCACCGCGCTCGCCCGGCACCTCGACGCGGGCGAACACGAACTCGTCGTCCGCGCGGACAACACGCGAGGGGAGGCGACGCTCCCCCACGACGACGCCGACTGGTTCCCCCACGGCGGCATCCACCGCGAAGTCGTCGCCGAGACCGTGCCCGACGTGTACGTCCGGGACCTGGCCGTCGAGTACGACCTCTACGGCGACGAGGCGACGGTCGAAGCGGAGGTGACGTTGCACAACGTCGGCCCGCGTCCGGCCGAACCCGACCTGACCGTCTCCGTCGGCGACGCGTCGGTCACCGACTCCGTCGCGGTGGAGGGCATGGACGCTGCCACGGCGACGCTCGGTCTCGACGTCGAGGACGTGGACCGGTGGAGCCCCGACGACCCGACGCTCTACGACGTGGAAGCGCGACTGCACGGCGAGCAGGCCGACGAACGCGAGGGCGACGCCTTCGCCGACGACCTGCGCGACCGGATCGGGTTCCGCACCGTCTCGACCGCCGGCCGCGAGATCCTGATCAACGGCGAGCCCGTCGATATCGCGGGCGTCAACCGCCACGAGGACCACCCGGAGTGGGGCTCCGCCCAGCCGCTGCGGGTCCAGGAGCGGGATCTCGACCTGATACGGCGGGCCGGCTGCAACGCGGTCAGGTGCTCGCACTACCCGAACCACCCGCGGTTTCTCGACCTGTGCGACGAGGAGGGCGTCCTCGTGATCGAGGAGATCCCGATGTGGCAGGTCGACGAGTCGACGATGACGTCCAGCCAGGAGCGCGCCCAGCGCGCGCTCGTGGAGATGATCGAGCGCGACCGCCACCACCCGTCGATATTCGCCTGGAGCCTCTCGAACGAGTGCGCGAACGACCACCCGACCGTCGTCGACGGCACCCGCCAGCTCAAGTGGGCCGCCGACGGGGTCGACGACTCCCGGCTGGTCACCGCCGCCTCGAACACCGACTTCGAGGGCGCGACCGACGAGGTCTTCGACTTCTGTGACTTCCTGTCGGTCAACGCCTACTGGGGCTGGTACCGCGACGGCGACTGGGACGAGTTCCTCGACGGGATCGCCGCGGAGTACGGCGAGAAACCGATCGTCGTCACGGAGTTCGGCGCCGGCGCCGTCCCGGGCGAGCGCACTCACGAGGGTCGCAAGTGGTCCGAGTCCTACCAGGCCGACCTGCTCGCCGACTGCGTCGACCTGTTCCGCGAGCGCGACGACGTCGCCGGCTTCGCCGTCTGGCAGTTCTGCGACACGCTCACCGACCCCGAGGCGGCGATGACCAGACCGCGGACGCACAACAACAAGGGCATCGTCGACGAGCACCGACGGCCCAAGGAGGCGTACCGCGTCCTCCGCGACCGTCTCGCCGACGACTGACTCGTCGACCCGCTCCGGCCTGTCTCGCTCCCCTCCCCCGTTTTTGAATATCGAACGACGTTCTCCAAAAATAGTTACTCGGGACCGAGTAACGAGTATTACGCCCGTAATCATGTAATCTGCCGCGGATCGAGCGCGATCGTTCCCGAAGGGCGATTCGTCGTTCTGTCCGAGTGGCTCCCGAGATCGAATCGAATTCGTTTCGAACGCCCGCTTCGGGGACGAATACGACGGATACGTCGATGGGACGGGATCTATAGAGACAGAACAGGTCTCGAACAGGATAGAACGAAATCGAGCGGCGGTCGAGCGGGAGGGAACGGAACCGAACGGCGGTCGAGCGGGAGCCGGACCCGCCTACACGTCGACCCACTCGCCGGACTCGTCGGAGTCCTCGATCGCGGCGAGCAGTTCCTGGACGCGGTAGCCGTCCTCGAAGGAGGGGCTGTGGTCTTCGCCGGCGGCGGCCGCCGAGAGGAACTCGTAGTTCTCGTGGACGAACGTGTGCTCCCAGCCGATGACGTGGCCGGGCGGCCACCAGTGGTCGATGTAGGGGTCGTCGGGGTCGGTGACGTTGACCGTCTGGAAGCCGCGGTCGCCCTCGGTGAGCAGCTCCAGTTCGTTGAGCCGTTCGAGCGAGAACGAGAGGCTCCCCTTCGACCCCTCGATCGCGATCGTGTGGTCGTTCTTGCGCCCGTTGGCGAACCGGGAGGCCTCGAAGGTCGCCATCGCGCCGCTCTCGAACTCCGCCTGGGCGGTGTAGGCGTCGTCGACCGTCACCTCGCGGGTCTCCGTCGAGCCGTCGCCCTCGCCCGAGAGGGAACCGTCGTCGCCGCCGGGGACGGGCCGCTCGTCGACGAACGTCTGGAGGTGCCCCGACAGACGCGAGATGTCGCCGGCGCGGTCGCCGACGAGGAAGCGCGCCAGGTCGATGGTGTGGGCGCCCAGATCACCGAGCGCGCCCGAGCCCGCCAGTTCCTTCGAGTTGCGCCAGCTCCACGGCGCCTCGGGGTCGACCAGCCAGTCCTGGAGATACCGCCCGCGGACGTGGTGGATATCGCCGAGTTCGCCGCTATCGATGAGGTTCTTGGCGTACCGGATCGCCGGGATGAACCGGTAGTTGAAGGCAATGCCCGCGGTCGCCGACGAATCGCGAGCGGCGTCGCGCATCCGCTCGGCGTCGTCGAGGGTGTGCGCGAGCGGCTTCTCGCAGAAGACGTGCGTGTCGGCCTCCAGCGCCGCGATCGAGGGGTCGGCGTGGATATTGTTCGGGCCGAGGTTGTAGAACACGTCGACCTCGTCGACCACGTCCGCCCAGTCGGTCGCGTAGCGCTCGAAACCGAGCTGGTCGGCCGCCTCCGCGAGAGCCTCCTCGTCGCGCCCGACGATCACGTCGCGCTTGACGGCGGGGGCCTCCGGGAAGAACATCGGGAGGCGCGCGAGCGCGTTCGCGTGGGCCTTGCCCATGAAGCGATAGCCGAGGACGCCGACGGAGAGGGGTTCCTCCGTCATGGTTCAGGCCCAGTAGGCGTCGCCGGGGGTGGTCTCGAAGACGGAGCGCTGGAGCACGTCGATGGCCTTCTCCAGACCCTCGTTCGGCGAAGTCAGCGAGTCCTCGTGTTCGATCGAGAGCGCGCCGTCGTAGTCGATCATCCGCAGCGTCGACACCACGTCCTTCCAGAACTCCTCGCCGTGGCCGTAGCCGATCGACCTGAATAGCCACGAGCGGTCCGGCTCCTCCGTGTACGGTTCGGTGTCGAGCACGCCCTTGACGCGGGAGTTGGACTCGTACACTTTGGTGTCCTTGGCGTGGAAGTGGTGGATCGCGTGCTCCTCGCCGAGGAAGCGGATGGCCTCGGTGATGTCGATGCCCTGCCAGAACAGGTGCGAGGGATCGAAGTTCGCCCCGATGTACTCGTTCGTGCGCTCGCGCAGTTCGACCATTCCGGTCGGCTCGTAGACGAGCATGTTCGGGTGCATCTCGATGCCGACGTTCACGTCGTGGTCCGCGGCGTGCTCGGCCAGGTCCGACCAGTACTCCTCGGCGACCTCCCACTGGTACTCGTGGGCCTCGTGGTGCTCGTTTGGCCACGGCGCCGTGATCCAGTTGGGCACCTCGCCCGCGGGGCTCCCCGCGGGCAGGCCCGAGAACGTCGTCACCGCGTCGACGCCGAGCTGGTCGGCCAGCTCGATGGCCTCCCGGAGCTCCGTGTCGGCGCGCGCGGCCCGCTCGTCGTCGGGGTGCAGCGGGTTGTTGTGGGTCGCCAGCGCCGAGATATAGAGGTCGTGCTCGTCGAGCAGGGCCTGCAGTTCGGCCTGTGCGTCCTCGTCGTCGAGGTACTCCTCGCGCGGGAGGTGGTCGTCGCCCACGAACCCGCCACAGCCCAGTTCGACGGCGTCGACGCCCTGGTCGGCCAGGTACGCGAGCGCGTCGTCGAGCGATTCGCCGCCGAGTGCCACGGTCAGCACACCTACGTCCATGTGTGTTCACCTCTCTCGAACGCTCAAAAACTCTTGCGGTGGCGGTACCCCTCGCCGCGGCCTCGGGCGGTTCTCGGCGGCCGACACGCCGATTCGCGGGGGCCAGGCGGTCACCGCGAGGGCCCGACGGCCGACCCGCCGCGACGGTCGCCGTCCCCGACGACGGGCCCGCGGCCTCGCGATCGACGCTCGCGACCGCGGCCCGGCAAAACTAAATACTGGCTGTCCATCACAGTCAGTAGCATGAGATACTTCCGAGTGACGCGCGGGGACGACGAGCGGTTGGTAGCTTCGGACGGTGACGCCTCCTACGACCTGACGAGCGCGCCCGACGGCCCGTCGACGGTCGTCGAGCTGCTCGCGGCCGACGAGACGCGCCACGGCCTCGACGAGGCCGCCGAGGCCTACCTCGACGACGCCGGGGAGATCGAGTTCGACGACGACGACCTCGTGCTCCCCGTCGAGCCGCCGGAAGTGTGGGCCTCGGGCGTCACCTACCAGATCAGCGAGGAGGCCCGCCAGGAGGAGAGCGACAAACCGGACGTGTACATCGACGTCTACGAGAGCGAGCGCCCGGAGGTCTTCTTCAAGGCGACACCGAGCCGGACCGTCGGTCCGAACGAGTCGGTCGGCATCCGCGGCGACTCCACCTGGGACACCCCCGAGCCCGAACTCGCGGTCGTGCTCTACCAGGGCGAGATCGTCGGGTTCACCATCGGCAACGACATGTCCAGCCGCTCGATCGAGGGCGAAAACCCCCTCTATCTCCCGCAGGCGAAGGTGTACGACCGCTGCGCGTCACTCGGCCCCTGCGTCACCTCCGCGGGCGAAGTCGACGACCCCCACGACCTGGAGATGACGATGCAGATCCACCGTGACGGCGAGGTCGTCTACGAGGGCGCCACCAACACCGGTGAGATGGTCCGGACCTGCGAGGAACTGTCCTCCTACCTCACCCGCCACAACGTCGTCCCCGACCTCACCGTTCTGATGACCGGAACGGCGCTGGTCCCCGAGGGCGATTTCACGCTCCACGAGGGCGACCTCGTCGAGATCGATATCGAGGAGATCGGCACGCTGACGAACCCGGTCACGACGGTCTGAGTTCTCTATCGCCCCGATCGAAGATTGGCTCGGTCCCGAGTGAATTTCTGAACGACCGTTTGCGATTGCGGAACGGTTATTACCGGCCAGTGTATTGAGTCGGAGTATGGCGCAGACCGCGCGGAACACGGTGAAATCGGTCGAACGCACGTTCCGGATCATCGGTGGGCTTCAGGAGCTGGGGGGCGCGGGCGTGACGGAGCTGTCGACGCATCTCGACCTGCCCAAGAGCACGGTCCACAACTACCTGAGCACGCTGGAACAGGAGGCCTACGTCGTCAAGGCGGACGACGAGTACCGCATCGGCCTCCGATTCCTCGAACACGGCGCGTACGCCCGCAACCAGTCGCAGATCTTCGAGATCGCCCGGCCGGAACTCGACCGGCTGGCCAACGAGACCGGCGAGCTCTGCAACCTGCTCGTCGAGGAGCACGGCAAGGGCACCTACCTCTACCGGACCCGCGGCGAGAACGCCGTCCGCGTGAAAGAACACGTCGGCAACCGCGTCTGTCTCCACAGCACCGCGCTGGGCAAGGCCATCCTCGCCCACTGCTCCGAGGAGCGCGTCGACGAGATCATCGACCGCCACGGCCTCCCCGAGACCACCGACCGCACCGTCACCGACCGCGACGAACTGTTCGACACCCTCGCAGAGATCCGCGAGCGCGGCGTCGCGTTCGACGACGAGGAACGCCTGTCGGGCCTCCGCTGCGTCGCCGCGCCCGTCCTCAGCAACGACGACCGCGTCCTCGGAGCCATCTCCGTCTCCGGCCCCTCCCACCGCTTCGAGGACCACCGCTTCCGCGAGGAACTCCCCAAGCGCGTCCTCGAAACCGCGAACGTCCTCGAACTCAACGTCACCTACTCGTAATCGATCGTCACCTACCTTATTTTATAACTCTCTGTTCTCCTACGCCTTTTATCATTTTCTCCGCCCGGCCGACCGATTCAGCGTATACTGTGGATACGCCATGATGTAGACTCTATCGGAGGTTTTTCTGCAGAAATACCTTCGACGGTAGTCGTTATCTGTTCCTCGTCGTTCCACCGACGCCGCGGCATGTATCGGTTCCAAACCAGCAGAAAAGCCGTTATCAGGGCGAAACCGATTTTTTGACGCCAGGAGCAACGATACGAGCGAAATTCGGATTAGACAGATCCAAATATATATTCACTAAATGTCTTTTCTGGCCGGATCTGGACGGCGAGGGTCGGAGCGGCAGACGAAACCCCCTTGTCGCGGCGTCGCCAATCGGGGAGCGTGACAGACGACCAGGGGGAGCCGTCGCTGGACCGGTTCCACGAGGCGGTCGAGGCGGCGGGCAACCCGGTGTTGACGACCGAGGAGGTCGCGCGCCACGTCGACGAACCGCGGGCGGACGTCGAGGCGTGGCTGGCCGACCTCGAAGGCGAGCGGGCGGTCGTGAGCAGGGACGTGTCCCAGGACCCGACGGTGTGGTACCCGGCGGAGTGGACCGACTACGCCGACCGCGAGCGGTTCGTCGTCTTCCCCGACCGCCGCCAGATCGTCGTCGACAGGCCCGCGCAGTTCACGCGCGCCCAGCTCTCGCAGTTCGCCCGACTCGTGGATACGAACGGCGAGCAGGGCTACGTCTACGAGATCGACGACTCTGACGTGTGGCAGGCGCCCTACGAGGACCTGGAGGGGCTGCTCGGGACGGTCCGGGACGTGCTGCCCCAGCGCTACCCCGCTCTGGAGGAGTGGATCGGCGACCAGTGGAAGCGCGCCCACCAGTTCACCCTCGAAACGCACGAGGACGGCTACGTCGTGCTCGAAGCGGCCACGGAGAACCTGATGGGCAACGTCGCCCGCCAGAAGCTCGGCGACGACCACCTCCGGGCGCCGATCTCCGACACCGAGAGCTGGGTCGCCGAGGAGGCGACCGCCGAGGTCAAGCGGATCCTCTACGAGGCGGGTTACCCCGTCCAGGACGAGCGGGACCTCGACTCGGGCGAACCGCTGGACCTGACGCTGAACCTCGAACTGCGCGAGTACCAGCACGACTGGGTGGGGCGGTTCATGGAGACGAAGTCGGGCGTGCTCGTCGGCCCGCCGGGCAGCGGGAAGACCGTCGCCGCGATGGGCATCGTCGAGCGCGTCGGCGGCGAGACCCTGATCCTCGTGCCGAGCCGCGAACTCGTCCGGCAGTGGCGCGACGAACTGCTCGCCCACACCACGCTGGACGAGACGCAGGTCGGGGAGTACCACGGCGGGACCAAGGACATCCGACCCGTCACGATCGCGACCTACCAGACCGCCGGGATGGATCGCCACCGCCATTTGTTCGACTCCCGCGAGTGGGGACTCATCGTCTACGACGAGGTCCAGCACGTCCCCAGCGACGTGTACCGCCGGAGCGCGAACCTGCAGACGCGACATCGGCTGGGGCTCAGTGCATCCCCCGTCCGGGAGGACGACCTGCAGGAGGAAATCTTCACGCTGATCGGCCCGCCGATCGGCACCGACTGGGACGCGCTGTTCGACGAGGGGTTCGTCTCCGAGCCGACCGTCGAGATCCGCTACGTCCCGTGGACCGACGACGACCACCGCAACGAGTACGTCGGCAGCGAGGGCCACGAGCGCCGCCAGATCGCCGCCTCGAACCCGGCGAAGGTCGAGGAGACCCGCCGCATCCTCCGGAAGCACCCCGAGCAGAAAGCCCTCATATTCGTCGACTACCTCGACCAGGGCCGGGAGCTTTCGGCGTCGCTCGACGCGCCGTTCATCAGCGGGGACACGCCGCACCACGAACGCGCGCGGCGATTCGAGGAGTTCCGGGACGGCTCGCTGGACACGCTGGTCGTCTCCCGCGTCGGCGACGAGGGGATCGATCTGCCCGACGCGTCACTGGCTATCGTCGCGTCGGGACTGGGCGGCTCGCGCCGGCAGGGCACCCAGCGCGCGGGCCGGACGATGCGCCCGGCCGGCCGCGCGCTGATGTACGTCCTCGCCACCCAGGGCGCCCGCGAGGAGGAGTTCGCCCGCCGGCAGATGCGCTATCTCGCCGGCAAGGGCGTCCAGGTCCGCGAGCACACGGTCGAGGAACCCGACGAGGACGACAGCGACGATCCGACGGGAGACGAGTCCGCGGGCGACTCCGGGGACGACGGCGAGGCCGACGCAACGTCGGAGTCCCTCGACGAGACCGACGGCGAGAACGGGGACGACGCCGGCGCCCCCTGACGAGTTAGCTCCGGCCCGAATACGTTCGGCGCCAGCGCTTGGCGTGCGGGGCTCCTACGGATCGGTATGTCCGTCAGCCACGACGACGTGGAGCCGGTGACCGAGCGCGTCCACGACAACTCTTGGTCGGCGAACCTGGAGAAGTCACACCACGGCGAGGACCGCGAGCTGGTCGTCTCGCAGGCGAAAGATGCCGTCGAACACACGGCGCCGGGCAACCACGTCAACCTCGTCACCCACGGAGACCACGGCCATCCCGAGACGTACCTCTACGAGGCGCTGGCGGAAGCCTACGGCGACGCCGTGCGCTACGAGTACGTCGAACAGTGCGGGTGCGGCGGGCACGTCACCCGCGCGCACGTCGAAGAAGCCGTGTAGTTCGGTCCGACTGCCGACCGCACTGGCGCGGCCGGTGCGGTTCGGGCGTTATTCCTCGGCGACGAGTTCGTCGCGCTCGGCCCGTTTCTCCTTGACGTCGTCGATGAACGAGTCGACGGTGACGCGCTTCTCGCCGATGGTCGCGCCGACGATGGCGCCGAGCGCGCCGCCGGTGCTGGCGGCGTTGCGACCGACGAGACCGCCGATTCCGGCGCCGACCGCGGCACCCATGGCTGCGTAGCGAGCACGACTCAGGACGCGTTTGATGCGTTTCTGCATACCACCTCATTCGCCTATCCGAGGGATAAATGTGACCCTCCCGAGAGTTCTCGCGTGTCAATCCCTGCCATACCTGCAAAAAATTTAATATAAATCCGTGTAGACGTATGCAGTACGCTTCACCCACGAGGTGAGCGGTGATCCCGATGATGACCGAACTCAGCGCGTATCCGGCACACCAGGGGGCCGAGGCCTCCGTCTGCGGCGGTGCCGGGTCTGCCGTGTCCGCCGATGCGCCGGTGGACACCGGCAAGCGGATTCCTGCGCGCGCTCGGTTCGGCGGGGTCGACCGCAATCTCGAATCGATCGCCGCGTGAAGGTCCGCAGGTCGTCCGGGCTCCCAGTCCGGTGACGGCCGTCGATTCGAGCCACCTCGGCTCTTCCTGTGAACTCGGCGTCGCGGCCACGGGTTCGTCCCGACTGACGGCGGGCCCCGGAGTCCCGCTGGTCCAGCTCGGGACGGCCCCGTCCCCGCGACGCCGCGGTCACGGTACGCTCAGTCCCCCAGACCCGCGCCCGTCCGGCCGGTCGCCGCTCTCGCGGTGACCGGGCGTGAGCCGGCCTCGCCGGCTTCGAGGACGGCCGCGGCGGTGAACCAGCGCCAGCTCTGCCGGGCAGAGGCATCGCTGCGCGCTCCGGACGCCCCTCGGAGGCAGCGGGCGGCGCGTTCGACTCGCGCCGGGCGTCGTATGGCAGTCCATGCCACGAACCAGGTGGAAGCGACGGCGGAGATAGACCTGTGGGTCCCCCGAGACACGATGGCGGACCTGGAGAGCGGCGTCCGGACGGTCGTCGCCGACGCGGCGGGCGTCGAGACGGCGGAGGTCACCGGCGTGACCGACGTGACGCCGCGTGCGACCGACATCCGCGTCACGGCGACTGTCTGGGTCGTCCTCCCCGACCACGAGGTCGAGCCCGACGCGGTCCGGGCGACCCTCGAAGACGGCTTCGGCATCATGGAGGCGAGCGTCCTCGTGGCCGAGGCGGCCGAGGCGTGACCGGCGACGACTACCGACGGCGGCCCCGCGGCGGGGTCGTCCCGGCCCTTCGCTCTCCGCGGTCACAGCGGTGTGACGCCGGCGGCCGGCCGGAGCGGCGGGTTCGATCCCCGCCGGAGAGCCTGCGAGCCATGTTGTGCATCATCGCGCCCGAGTACGAGTCGCGAGACGACGAGACACGGCATCGATCGACGGACGGCGACGCGAGCGAGGAGAGCGAGGACGGCGAGCCGACCGACGACGACCCCTCGGACGGCGAACTACTGACCGCCGGGCCGGTCTGAGAGCGACTCACGCGGACGGAGCGACGGCCGCGGTCAGGCCGACCAGCGGGCGTCCGAGAGCGTCCGCTGGACGGCCTCCTCCCCGACGGCTTCGGCGAGCGTCTCGAAGCCGGCGCGCTCGCTCCGGTCGCCGGCGTTGGCGACCAGCCGCGAGACGATGAACTCCGGGGTCGAGCGGCCGACGGTCTCGAAGCGGGGCTGGTAGTCGACTTCGAGGTCCAGGTCCGTGGTCAGTCCCTCGGCGAAGATGCCGTCGACGCGCGCCTCCGGCGGCAGCGGTTCGAGGTCGTCGGCGAGGTGCGTGACGAACACGCCCAGCGCCCCGCGGTCGACGCTCAGGCGGACGAGCCCGTGGAGCAGGTCGGCGGCGCTGCCCGGTTCGGTGATCGCCTCGAACTCGTCGACGAGCATCAGCGTCCGGCCCTCGTCGGTCAGCGGCGGCACGACCGACCGCAGTGTCGACTCCAGCACGCCCGCGTTGAAACTGGCGTGGCGGCGGTGGAAGACGACCGCGTCGACCACGCCGACCTCCGCGCTGTCGGCGGGGACGGGCAGGCCCATCTGGGCGAGCAGTTGCACCTGACACAGCGTCTCCAGCAGGGTGGTCTTCCCCCCGGAGTTGGCACCGGTGAGGACGGCGACGCGGTGGTCACGCGGCGGCGCCGGCGCCGCCACGTCGAGCGCGTGGTCGCCGATGCCGTAGGTGACCGACTGGACGGGCACGCCCCCGGCGACCAGCGAGAGATTCCGAGCGTTCTCGACGGCGACCGTCTCGCGGTCGACGAACGTCGGCCGCCCGAGGTCGAACGCCTCGGCGAACCGCGCCAGCGAGACGTACAGCGCCACGTCGTCGACGGCCGCGACCGCCGCGTCGACCTCCCCGCGGGCCGATTCGAGCGTGTCCTCGAGCCGGTCGGCCACCTCGGACTCGCGCCGTTCGACGCCGGTCCGGAGGTCGCCCGCGAGCGCCCGGAGCGTCTCGGCCACGAAGTCGCCGGCGTCGGTCGCTTCGCCGGGCATCGCCTCGCGGACGCGGGCCACGTCCACGTCGGTCTCGCTCGTCACGTGGCGGACGAGCGTCTCCCGGAAGTCGTCGGCCCCGCGGGCGCCGGACTGGACTTCCTCGGCGACGCTCTCGGGCGTCGCGGCCATGTCCTCGACGCTCGCGAGCGTCGAGCGCAGCGAGTCCAGCCGGTCGTCGGCGCCCTCGCCGATTCGGTCGTCGTCGCCGCGGAGCCCGGCGAGCGCGGCGGCTGCGTCCGCCAGAACGTCGTCGTCAAGCTCGGCGATCGGTTCGAAGACGCCTTCGGAGACCCCTGCCTCCGAGAGCGCGAGCGCGGTCCGGACCGCCGCGAGTTCGCCGCCCGCGGCGCCCTCCTCGAAGGCGGTCTCGACGGCCGCGCGGGTCTCCTCGTCGAGCGCGGTCCAGGCGTCGCGGGCTTCGAGGATCCGGTCGATACGCTCGGCCATCTCCTCGCGGGAGCCAAGCGGGGTGAGGATGCGGATCCGGCTGGCGGCGTCCTCGGTGAGCGCGTACTCGCCGGCCAGATCGAGGATCTCCTTGTACACCTCGCGAGTGTCCCGCGTGGCGAGCACGTCCATCGCCCCGCCGCCCTGTGCCCGCCGGAGGATGCGCGTCGCCCGTCCCTGCGAGAGCCCGGCCGCGACCAGCGCGCGAGTGTCGGCGGTCTCGATGGCCTCGACCGCCCGCTCGACGCCCAGTTCGTCGGCCAAGAGATCCCGGGTCTTCGGCCCGATTCCCCAGTAGTCCTCCAGTCGCATGCCCGGTGGGTGGCTCCCCGCCGGTAAAGTCGTTTCTCGTCCGCTCGCCCCGATCGCGGGTCGTCGAACGGGTACCGGCGGGACCCTCGACCGTGACAGGGATTCTTGACGGCCGAGCGCGTAGCCGGTGTCATGGTTGATCCGGGGGACCGCGACGGTACGGACGACGGCGGCGGCGAGCCGGCCGACGGCGACTCGGGCGACGCGGACGCCGGGGAGCCGTCCGTCGACGGCGAGTCGGGAGGCGACACGGACGCCGCGGGACCCACCATCGAGGCCGACGACGCGGAGTTTCCCTGCCCCGACTGCGGCGACCCGCTACCGGCGGACGCGCGCTTCTGCCCCCGCTGTGCGACGCCTATCGGGGAGGACGGCGAGGCCGTCGACCTCTCGGAGCTCGACGGCCGCTTCGACGAGGACCCCGCGGAACTGCTGACCGTCGAGGCGGGCGAGCGGCGGGCGTCGGGACGGGTCATGGTCCTCGCCGGCCTCGCGGTCGCGCTCCCGCTCGCGCCGCTGGGGCTCTTTCTGATGAACACTGTCCGGGTCCTGTCCCTCTGGAGCGCGGCGCTGGTCTTCCTCGGGTGCTGGCTCGCGCCGGCCGCGTACCTCGCTCGGGCCCGCGTCCCCGCGGAGGCGTTCGCGCGGAGCTGCTACTTCGTTGCCGCCGGCACCGCGCTGATCCCGGCCGGCCTGCGGTTCGGCGGGAACGGCATCGCGGCGGGCGACCTCTCGGTGTCGGTCGCGCTCGTCACCGCCGTCGCCCTGCTCGTCGCGGGGCTGGCCGCCCTGCTGGGGACGTTCATGCGCCGCCAGGCGAGCCGTCGCGTCACTGGCGACCTGCGGGCGTTCGAGGAGGCGCGGCCCGACTCGGAGGACACCGGCGAGAACTGAGCTAGTCGAACATCCCGGTCGACATGTAGCGCTCGCCGCTGTCCCAGTAGACGGTGACGACGAGCGGGTCCTCGACGCCCTCGTCGACGAGGCGTTCGGCCACCCGCTTCGCTGCGAGGTTCGTCCCGCCGGAGGACTGCCCGACGAAGATCCCCTCCTCGCGGGCGAGGCGCCGACATTCGGCCTCGGCGGCGTCGAGTTCGACGGTCTCCACGTCGTCGAGCAAGTCGCGGTCGAGGTTGTCGCTGACGAACCCCGGCCCCATCCCCTGGAAGTCGTCGTCCCCGGCCTCGCCCGTCGAGAGGACGGCGTTCTCGGCCGGCTCGACGGCGACGACCTCCAGGTCGGGGAACGCCTCGCGCAGTCGGCGGCCGATGCCGGAGATCGTGCCGCCGGTGCCAACGCCGGCGACGAACGCGTCGATTTCCCTGTCGCCCACCTGGTCGAGGATCTCCGGGCCGGTCGTGCGGTAGTGCGCCTCGGGGTTGGCGGCGTTGTCGAACTGCCGGAGCTGGACGTACTCCCCTTCGGATTCGAGTTCGTCGGCGCGGTCTTTCGCCGCGGAGATGTCGCCGTCGACGAGTTCGATCTCGGCGCCGTAGGCGCGCATGATCTGCCGTCGCTCGGGGGACTTCGAGGACGGCATGACCAGCGTCACGTCGTAGCCCTTGGCGGCGCCCACCATGGCCAGCCCGATGCCGGTGTTGCCGCTCGTCGGCTCGACGATGGTGTCGCCCTCGGCGAGGGTGCCGTCGCGCTCGGCGGCCTCGACCATCCCCTTGGCCGGCCGGTCCTTGGCCGACCCGCCCGGGTTGAACGATTCGATCTTCGCCGCGAGCGTCGCGCCCTCCGGGGCGTCGACCTCGACCAGCGGCGACCCGATGGTGTCCAGAATGCTCGAGTTCACTACTCCCGCGTACGACACGCCGGCTTAAATGGCCCGTGACAGCGGCAGGGAGTGCAGGCGTCGGTGACGGACTCAGAATCGGCCCCTCTGTCGGGGTGAGTCGTGTGATTCTCCGGGTTACCTATGCAGGCCGAACAGCCATTCGAGTGCCGAGTCAACGGGCAGGTGAGCCGCTCGACGGGCGACCGTCGACGGTGGCGGCACCGCGATATCCCAGTTCAATCATGCCTTACGACAATCAGAACGACCGACGACAGGGGAGCCAGCACAACCAGCAGCAGGGCCGCTCGATCGGTGGCCAGCACTCGGCCCAGTCCCAACAGCGCGACCAGCAGGGACAGTTCACCGGCCATCAGGGCCAGCAGGGCCAGCAGCGCCAGCAGAACTATCAGCAGCAGGGGCGCCAGTCCCAGCAGCACCAGCAGCCCCAGCAACAGCAGGGGCGCCAGCAGACACAGCACCGGAGCGGCCAGCAGTTCGGCGGCCAGCAGGGCCGTTCGATCGGCGGCCAGCACTCCGCCCAGTCCCAACAGCGCGACCAGCAGGGACAGTTCACCGGCCACCAGGGCCGGCAGTCACAGCAGCGGGGTAGCCAGCGACACCAGCAGCAGTCCCGGCAGAACGACCCGCAGCAGGCCCAGCAGCAGCAGCAGGGCGGCCAGCAGCAGTTCGGCGGCCAGCAGGGTCGCTCGATCGGGGGTCAGCACTCCGCCCACTCCCAGGGTCGCGACCAGCAGGGACAGTTCACCGGGCACCAGAGCCAGCAGTCCCGTCAGCAGGGCCAGCAGCGCCAGCAGAACTATCAGCAGGCCCAACAGCACCAGCAGCCCCAGCAGACACAGCACCAGAGCGGCCAGCAGTTCGGCGGCCAGCAGGGCCGTTCGATCGGCGGCCAGCACTCCGCCCAGTCCCAGCAGCGCGACCAGCAGGGCCAGTTCACCGGCCATCAGGGCCAACAGTCCCGTCAGCAGGGTCAGCAGCGCCAGCAGCACCAGCAGCAGGGCGGCCAGCAGTTCGGCGGCCAGCAGGGCCGCTCGATCGGCGGCCAGCACTCCGCCCACTCTCAGCAGCGTGGCCCGCACGGTCAGTTCGCCGGCCATCAGGGCCAACAGAGCCACCAGCAGCAGGGCCGTCAACAGCAGCAACAGAGCCGTCAGCAGGGCAGCCAGCAGAACCAGTACGGGCAGCGGAGTAGCGGGAGTGACGACGACCGCAGTAGCAGCCAGAGCGGCGGTCAGGGTAACACCCAGGGCCTGACTCAGGAGGCCCGCCGCCGCGGCGGCAAGCACTCCGCCCAGGAGCAGGAACGCGACGAGAGCGGCCAGTTCACCGGCGACAACAGCTAACGGCCGCCGCGAACGGTCCGGACCTACAGCCGCGACGACGCGTCACCCGCACACCGACTCGCGCGGGCGGAACCTTTTCCGTCGCTTCGCACGAACGACGAGGCGTGTCCGGGACCGTCACGGAGACGTACGCCGCCGCGCTCCAGCACGACATCGCCGACCTGCCCGGGGAGGCGACGCGGGTCGGCGTCGTCCGCCGGCCGACCGGCTGGTTCGCCGCCCTGGTCGACGAGAACCGGCCCGAACTCGGGCCGCCCGAGTCGCTGCTCTCGGAGACGAAAGACCGCCAGGAGGACCTCCGGCGCCAGGGGTTGTGCGACGAGGGGGCGCACAACGCCGCCTGGGAGGAGGTCAACTTCGCGACGCGGTACCGCGAGCACCTCGCGAGCGAGGCGGCCGCGGAAGCGATAGCGGACCTCGCCGAGCGGGTCGCCGCGGGCGAGACGGTCGCGCTCGTCTGTTTCGAGGGCGATTCCAAGCGGTGTCACCGGCGGATCCTCGACGACGCGGTCCGCGAGCGAGCGGCGAGCCTCGCGGAGTGAGACAGTCGCGAGCGGAGCGGACGCCCGGTGAGCGAGCGTGAACGGAGCGTTGTCGTTAAGCCACCCCGCCCGTAAGGAGTTGGTATGTCACTGGAGACCATGGATCCGAACCCGGTGTGGACCGAGGAGGCCTACGCCGAGACGGTGGACGTGCTCGCGGCGCTGAAAGACGAGGTCACCTACAAGGTGTGGGGCGGCGACTGGTGTATCGACTGCCGATCGCAGCTGCCCGACTTCGGCGCGGCGCTCGACGCGGCGGGCGTCCCCGACCACCGAATCGAGGAGTACGCCGTCGAGAAGGAAGAGGACGGCACGAAGGTCGGCCCGAAGGTCGAGGAGTACGACATCGAGTACATCCCGACCGTCGTCGTCGAGCGCGGCGGCGAGGAGGTCGCCCGCTTCGTCGAGGAGGAGCCGGTCCCAATCGCCGTCTACCTCGGTCGCGAACTCGAACACCTGGCCTCCGCCTGAGCGCCCGCCCTCCCTCGCTCCGTCTCTCCGCGGTCAGTCTTCGAACCAGTCCAGCGCCTCGCTCAGGTCGTGGGTCGGCGGCGAGCAGGTCCGCGACCGGCAGGCGTACACAGTCGGTTCGCCGTCGCGAGCCTCGCGACTCGCCCAGACGGGCGGTGCCGCGGTCAGTTCGAGCGCGTCGAGCCACGCCGCGAGCGCGTCGTCCGTCGCCGGTCGCGGCGCGAGCAGCCGCCGCGGGACGTAGGTCTCGGCGAGTCGCTCGCGCCAGTCGTCGGGTATCGAGTCGGCGGCGAAGGTGAGTTCGTGCGCGCCCGAGCGGTAGGTGTCGGCGGCGAGCGCGAGCGAGGGGTGCTGCTGGGGGTTCGACTCGACTCGGCCGCCGTGGGTGGCGAGGACGCCGGCGGCGACCGTCTCGAAGCGGTCGTGGTCGACGAAGCCGTCGAGCGAGAGCAGGAGCTCGGCGGCCACGCCCGCGCTGGACGGCGTCGACTGGTCGGCCAGTTCCTGTGGCCGGGCGACCAGCGACTCGCCGCTCTGGGGCGTGAAGTAGAGCGTCTCCGCCTCGGCGTCCCAGAACTCCGCCTCGATCGTCCGCGCGAGGTCCAGCGCGAACGCGAGGTGTTCGACCTCGCCGGTCGCCCCGTAGGTGTCGAACGCGCCCCGGGCGAGGAAGGCGTAGTCTTCGAGGTATCCCTGGATGTCGACCGCCCCGTCCTTGAACCGCCGGGAGAGTCGTCCGGCGTCGGCGTCCCACAGGTGCTCGCGGGCGAAGCCGAGCGCGTCGACGGCGCTCTCGGCCCAGGACTCGTCGTCGACGATGGCGGCCTCGGCGAACGCCGAGACCATCAGGCCGTTCCAGCCGGCCAGCACCTTCTCGTCGCGGGGCGGGCGGGGGCGCTCCTCCCGGGCCGCGAAGACGGCCGCCGTCGCGGCGCCGAGCAGTTGCTCCGTGTCCTCGGCCGAGAGCCCGTAGTCGTCGGCGAGCGACTCGACGCTCGCGCTGCGCGTCAGGACCGTCTGCCCGTCCTCGAAGTTCCCCGTCGCGGTCACGCCGTAGCGTTCGCGGAAGATCTCTGCCGCGAGGTCGGCCTGCTCGCCGGGGACCCCGTGTTCGGGGCCGTACTCGGCGACCGCGTCGTCGACGCCGTCGGGCGTCCAGACGTAGAAGGCGCCCTCCTCGCGCTCCCCGCTCTCGTCTTCGCTCTCGGCGTCTAGGGTGCTGTAGAACCCGCCATCGGGGTGGGTGAGTTCGCGCTCGACGAATTCGAGCGTCTCGCGGGCGGTGTCGCGGTAGCGCTCGCGGCCGGTGAACTGGTAACCGGTCAGGAAGAGTCGCGCGAGTTCGGCGTTGTCGTACAGCATCTTCTCGAAGTGGGGGACGACCCACTCGCGGTCGGTGGTGTACCTGTGAAAACCGCCGCCGACGTGGTCGTAGAGGCCGCCGTCGCCCATCGCGTCGAGCGTCTCCGCGACGACCTCGCGGTAGGCGTCGCGGCCGCCCGCGCGGTGAGCGCGCATCAGCACGCGCAGGCGGCCCGGCTGGGGAAACTTCTGGCCCTTGCCCCACCCGCCGAACTCGCGGTCGGCGCCGCGGAGGGCTGCGCTCGCGGTCGCGTCGAGCACGTCCTCGCCGGGCGCGTCGCCGGGGCCGTCGGGCGTGTCCTCCAGGTCGTCGGCGATGGCCTCGGTCCACTGGCGGGCGCGGGACTCCATCTCCTCGCGCTCGTCGGGGTCGGCCCACGACTCGGAGATGTCTTCGAGCAACTGACGGAAGCCGGGCGTACCGCGCTTCGGTTCCGGGGGGAAGTAGGTGCCGACGTAGAAGGGGTCGCCGTCGGGCGTGAGCCAGGCGTTGAGCGGCCAGCCGCCGCGGCCGCTGACCTGCTGGCAGATGCTCATGTAGATCGAGTCGATGTCGGGCCGCTCCTCGCGGTCGACCTTGATCGGGACGAAGTGCTCGTTGAGCAGCTCGGCGATCCCCTCGTCCGCGAAGCTCTCCTCCTCCATGACGTGACACCAGTGGCAGGCGGCGTAGCCGATGGAGAGGAAGATAGGCTTGTCCTGCTCCTCGGCGGCCGCGAGGGCCGCCTCGTCCCAGGGCTGCCAGTCGACGGGGTTGTCGGCGTGCTGGCGGAGATAGGGGCTCTCCTCCTCGCCGAGGCGATTGCGCGCGGTGGGGTCCGGATCGGTCATGGCCGGCCCTACGCCGGGGACGCCGAAAAGCGACCGGGAACGCGACGGCGCCGACGGGTGACACGCCGGTTCGGAACGCGGCGGTCACTCGATCCAGACGGTCTTGCGGTTGACGAACTCCTTCATCCCGGCTTCGGAGAGCTCGCGGCCGTAACCGGACTCCTTGACGCCGCCGAACGGGACTCGCGGGTCGGACTTGGTGAGCTGGTTGACGTAGACGCAGCCGGCGTCGATGCGGCGGGCGACCCGCTCGCCGCGCTCGCGGTCCGCGGTCCAGACACTCGCGCCGAGGCCGAACTCGGTGTCGTTGGCTCGCTCGACCGCCGCCGCTTCGTCGTCGACCTCGTAGACGGCGGCGACCGGCCCGAACAGCTCCTCGGAGTCGGCCGGACACCCCTCGGGCACGTCCGTCAGGACCGTCGGCGGGTAGTAGGCGCCCTCGCGGTCCATCGGCTCGCCGCCGGTGACGACCGTCGCGCCCGCCTCGACGCTGGCCGCGACCTGGTCGTGGAGGTCCGCCACGAGGTCCTCGCGGGCCTGCGGGCCGACCTCGGTGTCCTCGTCCATCGGGTCGCCGACGGCGAGCGACTCGACCTCGTCGACGAAGCGGTCGAGGAAGTCGTCGTAGACGGCCGTGTGGACGACGAACCGCTTGGCGGCGATGCAGGACTGGCCGCCGTTGAGGTTGCGGGCCCACGCGCCGGTCTCGGCGGCGTCGTCGAGGTCGGCGTCGTCGAGGACGACGAACGGGTCGCTCCCGCCCAGTTCCAGTACCATCTTCTTCAGCTGGTCGCCGGCCGCCGAGGCGACGGCACGGCCCGCGGGGCCGCTCCCCGTCAGCGTCGCCGCGCGGACGCGGTCGTCGGCGACGATGTCGTCGACCAGGTCGGAGGGCGCGAGCACCGACTGGAAGACGCCTTCGGGGTAGCCCGCCTCTCGGAGGATCCCCTCGATGGCCTCGGCGCAGCCCGGGACGTTCGAGGCGTGTTTCAGCACGCCGACGTTCCCGGCGGTGAGATACGGCGCGAGGAATCGGAACACCTGCCAGAACGGGAAGTTCCACGGCATCACCGCGAGGACGACCCCCAGCGGCTCGTGGACGGTCTCGACCTCGGTCCCCGGGGGACTCGGGTGGTGGTCGGCTTCGAGGTAGGCGTGGGCGTGTTCGGCGTAGTGATCGCAGACCCACGCGCACTTCTCGACCTCGGACTCGGCCTGGGATACCGGCTTGCCCATCTCCCGAGTCATCAGCTCCGCGTACTCGCGTTTGTCCTCCCGGAGCACGTCGGCGGCCGACGCGATCAGCTCCTCGCGCTCGGCCAGCGGTCGCTCGCGCCACTGCTCGAAGGCGCGCTGGGCGTCCGCGAGCGTCCGCTCGACGGCCGCCTCGCCGGCCGCCTCGTACGTCTCGATACGCTCGCCGGTCGCGGGGTTGACGACCTCCATGGCTGGTCGCACATCGACCGCGACGCACTTATTTGGGGGCCCCGGTTCGACCGCTTCCGCCCCGCTCGCGCGGATCGTATCGCTCGAAAGGCAACCTTTAGGCACCCACCGCGCCGGATATCCGAATATGACAGAGACAGTCCTGCTGGTGGGCGGCGGCGGTCGGGAGCACGCGGTCGCCCGCGCGCTCGGCGACTCGGACGCGGATCTGTACGCCTGCGCGGGCAACCGCAACCCGGGCATCGCCCGGCTGGCGGAGGGCTTCGAGTCGCTGGAGACGACGAACCCCTCGGCGGTCACCGCCTACGCCCGCGAGGTCGACGCCACGCTCGCGGTCGTCGGCCCCGAAGCCCCCCTCGCTGCGGGCGTCGCCGACGCGCTGGACGACGCGGGCGTCTACGCCTTCGGCCCGCGGGAGGCCGAGGCCCGCATCGAGACGGACAAGGCCTTCCAGCGCCGCTTCATGCGCGAACACGACATCCCCGGCTGTCCCGACTTCGAGACGTTCGAGGACATGGACGCCGCCGCCGAGTTCATCGACGAGTACGACGGCGACCTCGCCGTCAAGCCCGCCGGTCTCACCGGCGGCAAGGGCGTCCGCGTGACGGGCGACCAGATCACCAAGGCGGAGGCCAAGGAGTACGTCCGCGACTCGTCCTACGAGCGGATCGTCCTCGAAGAACGCCTCGTGGGCGAGGAGTTCACCGTCCAGGCGCTCGTGGCCAACGGCGAGGTCCGGGTCACCCCCGCAGTTCAGGACCACAAGCGCGCCTACGAGGGCGACGATGGGCCCAACACCGGCGGGATGGGGAGCTACTCCGACGCGACCCTGGAACTCCCGTTCATGGACGAGGACGACTACATGGAGGCCGTCGACGTGATCGAGGCCGTCGTCGACGCGCTGGACGGCTACAAGGGCGTCCTCTACGGGCAGTTCATGCTCACCAGCGAGGGCATCAAGGTCGTCGAGTTCAACGCCCGCTTCGGCGACCCCGAGGCGATGAACACGCTGCCAGTGCTCAACACGGGCTTCCTCGACGTGCTGACGGCGGCACGCGACGGCGACGCGCTCCCGCAGCTATCGTTCGCCCCGAAGGCGACCGTCTGCAAGTACGCCGTCCCCGAGGGCTACCCGACCGATCCCGACAGCGGCGCGAAGGTCACCGTCGACGAGGAGAGCGCGGCCGCAGCGGCCGAGGGGACCGACGGCGAGGCGCTGCTGTACTACGCTTCGGTCGACGAGCGCGACGACGGCATCTACACGACCACCTCGCGGTCGTTCGCGGTCGTCGGCCTGGCCGACACGATCGAGGCCGCCGAGGCGATCGCCGAGGACGCTCTCGAAGCCGCGGGCGACGGCGTCCGCATCCGCCACGACATCGGCAAACCCGACCTGGTCCAGCAGCGCATCGACCACGTCGCCGAACTCCGCGGCGAGTGACGCGGACCGAAAAATAACCGCAACAACTGCGCTCCGGCCGATATCCCGCTCTTACTCGACGGAGATGCCGCCTTTCATGCCGGTCGTTTCGTGGGGTCCGCAGTAGTAGGTGTAGATACCGGTCGTCTCCAGCGTGACCGAGTACGTCTCGCCCTCGTCGACCGGTTCCATCTCGCTGCCCTCCGTCCCGTCAAGGGAACCGCCCTCGGGCTGGCTCTCGGGCTTGACGTTGTGCGTCGGCGACTCGAACTCGAAGTTGACCGTGGTTCCCGAGTCGACGCGCAGGTACACCGGATCGTACGCGAGGCTCCCGTCCGGCCCGACCGCGACCGTGACCTCGCTCTGGCCCCGGGCGTCCTGGCTGGTGTCCCCCTGCGCGTCGTCGAGGTACGAGGGCCAGGAGGGCGCGCTACCGCCGTCGCCACCGTCCGTGGCTGTCCCGCCGCCGCCGTCGCCGCCGTCACCGCCGCTCGTCTCAGTCGAGCATCCCGCGAGCACGCCCGCGGTCGCCATCGCTCCGATACCACCGAGCAGCCGTCGACGTCGGATTCCGTCGGTCATGTCGCAACCGAATCCTTGGGACCCCACCGAAAAGAGGGTTCGCAATGCAGACCGTGATAGACCGTTTCGATGCGCTCAGTCGCGCGAAACCGTCCAGTCTGGCCGAACCGGTTCGGCCGGACGAGGGGACCTCGCGACGGTCTCCTCAGCGGAGGAAGCCGAGCAGTTCGTAGTCGTGGTCGGGCTCGTAGCGGCGGAACAGCAGGCTGTTGGTCAGCACGGAGACGCTGGAGATCGCCATCGCCGCGGCCGCCAGCACCGGCTGGAGCAGCCCCAGCGAGGCCAGTGGGATCATCGCGGTGTTGTAGCCCAGCGCCCAGAAGAGGTTCTGCTTGATCTTCGCGAGGGTCCCCTCCGAGACGCGGACGGCCTTGACCACGTCCAGCGGGTCCGAGCGCATCAGCGTCACGTCGGCGGCCTCGATGGCCACGTCGGTGCCGCTCCCGATGGCGCAGCCGACGAACGCCGTCGCGAGCGCCGGCGCGTCGTTGACGCCGTCGCCGACCATCATCACGCGCCGGCCCTCCGACTGGAGGTCGTCGACCGCGTCGGCCTTGTCCTCGGGGAGGACGCTCGCCATCACGTTCCCGGGGTCGATCCCCACGCGCTCGGCGACGGCCTCGGCGGTCCGCTCGTTGTCGCCGGTGATCAGCCACACGTCGGTCCCGCGCTCGCGGAGTTCGCTGACGGCCGCCTCGGCCGACTCCTTGACCGTGTCGGCGTCGGCGACCACGCCGAGCAGGCGGTAGTCGCGGCCGGTCGCGTCGGCGCTCGTCCCATCGGCGCCGTCCCCGTCGGCGAGCGCGACCAGCATCGCGGTCTTGCCCTCGCGTTCGAGCCGGTCCATCGCCTCGTCGGCCGGCGCCACGTCGACGCTGGCATCGCGCAGGAGCTTCCGGTTGCCCATGAGGACGCGGCCGTGGCTCGTCGTCGCCTTCACGCCCTGTCCGGGGACGTTCTCGAACTCGTCGGCGTCCTCGACCTCGATACCGCGCTCGCGGGCGCCCTCGACGATGGCCTCGGCGAGCGGGTGTTCGCTGCCGGACTCGGCGCTCGCGGCGACTTCGAGGACGAACTCCTCGGTGGCTTCGGGGTCGGCCAGGGCGCCGCCGTCGGTCGCCGCGTCGCCGCCCCCGGGCGCGTCACCCGCGACGCTTCCGCGGTCGGTGGCGGGCAGCGCGACCACGTCGGTCAGCTCCATCTCGCCCTCCGTGAGCGTCCCGGTCTTGTCGAAGACGACGGTGTCCACGTCGCGGACCCGTTCGAGGATGTCGCCGCCCTCGAAGAGGACGCCGTTCTGGGCGCCGATCGTGGTCCCGACCATCGTCGCCGCGGGCGTCGCCAGCCCGAGCGCGCAGGGACAGGCGATCAGCACCGCCGACGCGAACACGACCACCGCGAACTCGAAGACGCCCACGGCCGCGGGGCCGCCCGCGGCGAGTCCCCACACCGGCAGGGCGTCGACGAACCCGGCCAGCGCCACCGGGAACGCGTACCAGACGCCGCCCCAGAACAGCGCGTTGGCGATGACCGCCGGGACGAAGTACGAGGAGATGCGGTCGGCGACGTTCTGGATCTCCGGCTGGCGGCTCTGGGCGTCCTTGACGCGGTCGACGATCTGCTGGATCGCCGTCTCCTCGCCGACCTTCGTCGCCTCGACGACGAGCACGCCGTTCTGGTTGACGGTCGACCCGATCACCTCGTCGCCGGGCTCCTTCGAGACGGGAACCGACTCGCCGGTAACCATCGACTCGTCGACCGCGCTGTCGCCGTCGACCACCTCGGCGTCGGTCGGGACCTTCTCGCCCGGCCGGACTTTCAGCCGGTCGCCGACCTCGACCTCCGAGAGCGGGACCTCCTCCTCGCTGCCGTCCTCGCGGACGAGCGTCGCGGTGTCGGCCTCCATCTCCAGCAGCGAGCGGATCGCCTCGGAGGCCTGGCCCTTCGAGCGCGCTTCGAGGTAGTTGCCCAGCGTGATGAACACCAAGATCAGGGCCGCGGTGTCGAAGTACAGCCCCTCGCCGGGGAACCCGAGCAGTCGCGCGACGGAGTAGAGGTAGGCGGTCGACGAGCCCAGGGCGATCAGCACGTCCATGTTCGCCGTCCGGTTCTTGACGACCGCTTTGTAGGAGTTCTCGTAGAACTCCTTGCCCAGCGCGTACTGGACGGGCGTCGCGAGCGCGAACGCGACCCAGCCGAGCGGGACCCCCTCGAACGTCGCGTCCATCCACCCGGGCGCGAAGAGGTGGCCGGCCATCATCGCCAGCAGCGGCAGCGACAGCGCCGCGCCGAAGAGCGTCAGATTCCGCTGGCGTCGGATCTCGGCGTCGCGCGCGGCCTGCTGCGGATCGGTCGATGACTCGCCGCTCTCACCGCCCGCTCCGCCCCCGTCGCCGCTCTCGTCCTCGCGGACCGGCGAGTAGCCGGCGTCCTCGATGGCGCCGTAGATGTCGTCCAGCGACGCCTCGGCGGGGTTGTAGGTCACCGTCCCCTCGTCCGTGGCGTAGTTCACGTCCGCGTCGACGACACCGGGCGTGTCCAGCAGCGCCGACTCGTTGGTCTCCGCGCAGTTCGCACACGACATATCCGTGATCCCCACGGAGACCGTCTCGCTGGCCGCCTCGTAGCCCGCGTCCTCGATGGCGTCGTAGATCTCCCGGAGCGAGGTCTCCTCGGGGTCGTACGCGACACTCCCCTCGTCGGTCGCGTAGTTGGCGTCCACCTCCGAGACGCCCGCCAGCGAGCCCACGCGCTCCTCGATGGTTTGCGAGCAGTTCGCGCAGCTCATCCCCTGTAGCTGAAGTCGTATCGTGCGCTCGCTCATGTTGGATCTAGATAGGGGCTACCCGTTCATGCGGTTTGTCCCTGTGTTTCGAAAGTACAGATGACGGTAGTTTTTCGATCCCAACCTATCTGGACGCCGATCTAGCGGTCCGAACGTCAGTCCACCCGTCGTGTGTACGTCACCTGTTTCGGTTCGAACCCGTTGTCCTCGTAGAACCGGCGGGCGCCGTCGTTGCCCCACTCGCAGGAGACCTCGACGTAGTCGACGCCGCGGCCGCGGGCGATCCGCTCGACGGCGTCGAGGGCGTCGCTGCCGTGGCCTTCGTCCCGGTGGTCCGGCGCAACGTACAGGTCGACGATGTCGAGGTACATCGAGTGCGTCCGGGAGGGGTGTTCGCCCTCGCAGACGAGCACGTAGCCGACCTCGGTCCCCTCGACGGCGAGCAAGTAGACCGTCGTATCCTCGCTGTCGAGCAGTCTCTCGAACCCGGCCTCGGCGGGCTCGGGGTCGTCGTAGGCGATCTCGTTCAGGTCGTCGTACGGTTCCATCCCGGTCGCGAGCGCGTACCAGTACTCGGCGAGGGATTCCACGTCCTCGCGGGTCGCTTCGACGAGGTCCATACGCGGCCGACAGTCCGGTCGTAGTTACGATTTGCGCCGGTCCGAGAACGGGTCCCACGACCGTCCGCGGTCCTGTGGAGTCGCAAACACTTAGTGGCCCGTCCGAATACGTCGGCCCACAGTGGTCTTCGGCTCGAGGTCGGGCCGCGTTCGCCGCGCCGCGTCGGTCGTCGACGGCAGCGACGACTGACGGGCAGGGAACGGCTCCGACCGGCTCGCCGTCCGTAGGCCGTCGGATCTTCGCTTCGGCCCGCACAGAAGCGGGACGGGTCCAGGGCGGTCACGCAGACGGCACCCGGCGCCGCGCTCCGCGGACAGCCGAGGGTGCGTTCTTCGGTCCTATCGAGTCCCCGAGGCGCGGCTCTGAGTCGGTCGACGCACGCCAGCCCTGCCGACAATCCGAATGCCACGCCACACACGCCCGCGACCGCACAGTCCCGACGACCACCCGATCGCACGAAGCCCGACGACCCGACGACCCCTCCCGCACCGCTCGCACGTTCGCGGCCGTTCTGTCCACCGACCGCAACTCCGCGCCCGAACGGAGAGTCGCCGATGACCCCTCGACGGGAGCCGCTGGTCCTCGGGTCGCGAACCGACGCCGGTCCGGACCGCTTCGAGTTCCACACCGTCGACGGCGTCGACGCGCCCGACGCGTTCTGTCCCGGCGAATTGCTCGCGCTCGAACACCTCTGGGAGCGCGACCTCGGCCGACTCCGCACGGTCGACGCCCGCTACGGCGTCCTCGGCATCGTTCTCGCCGAACGAGCGACGAGCGTCCGGATGACCGCTTCGAGCGCCCGCGCGGCCGCGCTCTGCGAGCGCAACGCCGCCGAGAACGGCGTCGACGCGACCGTCGAACTCGCGACCGGCCTCGCGTCGGTCGACGGCCCGCCCGCCCACTCGTTCGACACCGTCGCTTTCGTTCCCGAACCGTACACCCCGATCGAGATCGGGGTCAGACGCATCTGCTCGGCGCTCGCATCGCTCGCGAGCGACGGCGCGCTCTTTCTCGCCGCGAAGCCCGAGACCGGACTCGGCCGGTACGAGGACGCGCTGGACGACGCGGCGTCGACCGTCGAGACGGTCGCCGAGCGCGACGGCTGGACGCTCCTGCGCGCGACCGGATCGCGGACCGCCGACGGCGGCCGTCCCGACCCGCCGTTCGATCGGTTCGAGGCGACCGTCGACGGGATCGACCTGACCCTCGTCACCGCGCCAGGCCTGTTCGCCGCCGGCGGCCTCGACCACGGAACGCGCCTGCTCGCGGAGACCGCCGCCGTCGCCGACGGGGACAGGGTACTGGACCTCTGCTGCGGCTACGGCCCGCTCGCGGCCTACGCCGGGTGCGTCGCCGACTGCTCGGTGTGGGCCAGCGACGACGACGCGCTCGCGACCGCCTGCGCCGAGCGGACGCTCGCCGCGAACGGCGTCGACGGCCGCGTCGTCACCGCCGACTGCGTCGCCGGCGTCGCCGACCGGACGTTCGACGCGGTGCTCTGCAACCCGCCGACCCACGCCGGAAGCGGCGTCCTCGCCGAGCTGTTCCGCGGTGCGGCCGACGTGCTCGCGCCGGACGGCCGCTGCTGGGTCGTCCACCATCGCGCGCTCGATCTGTCGGACCCGCTCGCCGCGTTCGGGCGCGTCGAGACGGTCGCGACCGGCGAGGAACACGTCGTGCGACTCGCGCGACGCTGAGAGCGGACCGGACGACTCGAATCAGCCCTCGGCGCCCTCTCGCAGCTCCTCGTACATCTCGACGAAGGAGGCCTCGCAGGACTCACAGCAGAAGTGGTAGGTCTCGCCGTCGAGCTCGCGGGTCTCGCCCTCGGGGGTGACGGTGTTGCCGCACTCGTCGCAGGTCAGCGCGAGTTCGGCCTCGGCGACGGAGGGGTTCCACGACCGATCCGACAGCAGCGACACCTCGTAGTCTCGCACGTCCTCCATCGCGACCGTCGAGTCGAGCAGCGAGAGCACGTCGCCATCGGGGACGGTCGCGGTGAAGACGACGCGCTCCTCGGCGGTGGTGAAGACGTGTTCGACGGCGTCGGCGTCCCCGAGCGAGTCCGCGACCGCCGAGGCGGCCCGCGGGGCGACGTTCAGGGTCACGAGCACGGGCGCGCCCTCGCGGAGCTTCGAGCGGTCGACGTCGAGGGTGAACCCGCGGATGACGCCCAGGTCTTCGAGACGCTCGACGCGGTCGGCGACCGCGGGCGGCGAGAGGTCGACGACATCGGCGATGTCGCGCCAGGAGCGGCGGGCGTCGTCGAGCAGGAGTCCGAGGATCGTCCGGTCGGTGTCGTCAAGGTCGCGCATACGACGGACGAGCGGCGCCCGGGGGAAACTGGTTTCGGCCGTTCGGCCCGCGGCGGGGCCGGGCGCGTCATAGCGGCGGACGCGGCTGGAGACCGTCTCAGACCGCGCCGCTCGCGCTCTCGGTTGTCTCCTCGGGGGCGCCGACGAAGATGGTCCCGGCGACGCCGTCGGGGAGCGAGACGGTCTCGGCGGCCTCGACGAGCGCGACGGTCACCATCCCGATGGGCGCGACCTCCTCGACGACGAGCTCGGTGCCGGGCGTGATGCCGGCCTCGTCGAGGTAGGCCAGCTCCTCGGAGTCGCGGTCGCGGACGCGGCGGACGACGACGGTCTCGCCCTCGGCGCACTCGTCGAGCGTGTGGCCGGCGGTCTCGTCGACCGGGTCGAGCGCGTCGGTCGGGATCGGGTCCCCGTGGGGGTCGACGACGGGGTCGTCGAGCATCGCCGCGACCCGCCGCTCGAACTCCTCGCTGATGTGGTGTTCGAGCCGGTCGGCCTCGTCGTGGACCTCCGCCCAGTCGTAGCCCAACTCCTCCGTGAGATAGGTCTCCAGCAGCCGGTGGTGCCGGACGACTTCCAGCGCCACGGTCTCCCCCTCGGGCGTCAGGCGGACGCCCTTGTACTTCTCGCGCTCCACGAGCTCGCGCTCCTCCAGTTTCTCCATCATACTGGTCGCCGTCGGCGCCGTCACGTCCAGCAACTCCGCGATGCGCGAGGTGGCGACCGGCTCCTCGCCCTCCCGCTGGAGCTCGTAGATCGCCTTCAGGTAATCCTCCATCTTGGCGCTGAGCATCACACGGGTTTAGACACATCTAAACCTTAAGGGTGTTGCACCGAACGGTCGCGCTATCGATCGAATCGACGACGGCCGCGACGAGGGGTGTCTTCAGCGGCCCAGTTCGTAGAACTCGTCGTTCGGTCGCATGTCGGCCAGATGCGCCATCCGGTTCGAGAGGTTGAAGAAGGCGGTGACGCTGCCGATGTCCCAGATCGCTCGCCGCGAGAAGCCGTGGTCGCGCAGCCGCTCGAAGTCGTCTTCGCCGACCTCGGCCTGGTTCTCGGTGAGTTTGACGGCGAAGTCGAGCATCGCGCGCCGGTCGTCGGAGACGTTCGCGGTGCGGTGGTTGCTCGCGAGCTGCTCGGCGATCTGCGGGTCGTCGGCGTAGATCCGGGCGAGCGCACCGTGGGCGACGTTGCAGTACAGGCAGTCGTTGGCGCCGCTGACCGCCACGACTATCATCTCGATCTCGGCCCGATCCAGCTCGGTGTGCTCGACGAGCGCGTCGTAGTACTGGAAAAAGGCCCGGAAATGGGACGGTCGGTAGGCGTACGCGAGGAAGACGTTCGGGACGAAGCCGGCGTCGTCCGCCTCCTCGGCGATGCGCTCCTGGAGGTCGTCGGGCAGTTCGTCCACGTCCGGGACGGGGAACCGCGTCATCGCTGGGTCGCTCATACCGGATCCCCGTCCGGAACGGGCTTCAGTGCTCGGGCGCCCAGCGGCGCGAGCGTCCCGAGGGCGTAAGTACGGTGACGGCCACAGCTACGAACGACGATGTACCGGACGGGTCACTACGGGGCCGCGCTGCTCGTCTACGCGCCGGTCGGCGGCGCGCTGCTGGCCGCCGGGTTCGACGCCGCGGCGCTGGTCGGCGGCGCCGTCGTCGTCGGGCTCTCGGGGCTGCCCGACGTGGACCAGCGGATCCCGTTCGTCGAACACCGCGGCCCGACGCACACCGTTGGCTTCCTCGTTCTCGTCGCGCTCGCCGTCGGCGGGGCCGGCGTCGCGGTCGGGGAGGCGGTCGCGACCGAGGAAGCGGTCCTGTCCGGGGACGCGACCGCGTCGGGAGCGCCGGTCGCGTCCGGCGGGACGGCGGCGCTGGGGGCGTTCGGCTTCCTCCTCGGGTCGCTCGCGGTCGCCTCGCACCTGCTGGCCGACGCGCTGACGCCGATGGGGATCACGCCGTTCCGGCCGCTCTCGGACGCTCACTACACGCTCGCGCTGACCCGGGCGGACAACGCGGCGGCGAACTACCTGCTGCTGGGCCTCGGCGTGGCGGTGACGGTCGCGACGGCGCTGGTCGCCGGCGGCTAGAGGAGGTCCTGGTCGTCGAGCTGGTCCATGATGTCGTCGACGAACGCGTCGACGTTGTCGTACGGGAAGTTCCCGCTGCCGAGCTTCGTGTTGAGCTCCATCGCGGTCATCGAGAACTCGCCCGACTCGAACTTCGTGCCCGGACCGTTGGGCAGCGCCGGCACCAGGTCCATCGGACTGGAGATCGGATAGTCCGCGCCTTCGAAGGCCTCGGTGAACTGTTCGCGGAGGTCTTGCCTGTCAACCATACCCCTAGATGTCGTCAGGGCGGTAAAAAAGGTTCGAGATTCACATTTCCAAACGCGTTGCTCGTTTATTTCGTCCGCGGACCATCGACCGTCGCGGACCCAAGGTTCCTTTCACTGGAGCACGAAGTCGACCCATGACCGACGACGGACTGACGCGGCGACGCGCGCTCGCGATGAGCGGACTGGCACTGACCGGCGGTCTGGCGGGTTGCGGGAGCGACACCGGGAGCGGGCCGGTCGCCACCCCGTCGACACCGGAC
This sequence comes from Halosimplex pelagicum, assembly GCF_013415905.1. Taxonomy (GTDB): domain Archaea; phylum Halobacteriota; class Halobacteria; order Halobacteriales; family Haloarculaceae; genus Halosimplex; species Halosimplex pelagicum. The sequence continues at coordinate 3,908,671 of NZ_CP058909.1, forward strand.
GAGACCGCGACCGACGGCACCGACAGGGGGGACGACTCCGGAGGCGAACCCACTCACACCGACGGGACAGGTGACCAGACGGCCTCCGGCACGGCGGCGTTCGAGGACCTGACGGTCCGGGCCGAGCGCGTCGCCTCGGGGTTCACGTCGCCGCTGGCGCTGGCGATCCCCGAACCGGGACGGCGGTTCGTCGTCGACCAGAGCGGGCAGATCTACCTGCACGAGGACGGGAGTCTGCGCGAGGAGCCGTTCCTCGACGTGTCCGACCGGATGGTCGACGTGAGCGGCTACACCGAACAGGGGCTGCTCGGGCTGGCCTTCCACCCCGAGTTCGCCGATAACGGCCGATTTTTCGTCCGCTACAGCGCGCCGGCCCGCGAGTGGGTGCCCGACGACTACTCCCACACGTTCGTCTGCTCGGAGTTCCGCGCCGACCCCGGCGCGGCGACCGCCGACCCCGACTCCGAGCGGGTCGTCATGGAGATCGCCGAACCGCAGTGGAACCACAACGCCGGGGCCATCGCGTTCGGGCCGGACGGTTACCTCTACGTCGCGACCGGCGACGGCGGCGGCGGCAACGACCAGGGAACCGGCCACGTCGACGACTGGTACGACGCCGTCGACGGCGGCAACGGCCAGGACATCACCGAGAACCTGCTCGGGAGCATGCTGCGGATCGACGTGGACGGCGAGGCCTCGGGGACGCCGACGGGCACCGCCGGCTCGGACGGGCCGGTCCAGGACTACGCGGTGCCCGAGGACAACCCGCTCGTGGGGAGCGACGGCCTCGACGAGCAGTACGCCTGGGGCTTCCGGAACCCCTGGCGGTTCTCGTTCGGCCCGGAGGGTCGTCTGTTCGTCGGCGACGTGGGCCAGTCCGCCTGGGAGGAGGTGGCGGTCGTCGAGCGCGGCGGCAACTACGGCTGGAACGTCTACGAGGGGACCCACTGCTTCCAGGCCGAGGACTGCCCCTCGGAGAGCCCACGCAGTCGGCCCCTCCGCGACCCCGTGATCGAGTACCCCCACGGCGGACAGCCGGTGAGCGGCATCGCCGTCATCGGCGGGTATCTCTACGACGGCGACGCGATGCCCGAGATGCGGGGGCACTACCTGTTCGCCGACTGGCGAGCGGGCGGGCAGCTCTATGCCGCCCGCGAGGTCGACGAGGGGCTGTGGCCGACGACGACCGTCTCCGTCGAGTCGGACGAACAGTTCGGCCCGATGGTCCTCTCGTTCGGGCGGAATCCCGACGGCGAACTGTTCGTCTGCACGACGGCCAGCGGGCAGGTGTCCGGCGACACCGGCGCGGTGTTCCGACTGACGGAGGCGTAGTGGTGTCCCCACTGACGGGGGCGTGCGGTCGAAGAATCGGTGGGTGACGGGACCGCGTTCAGTCGGCGGTGACGGGCTGGCCGTGCTGGATGTCGGTGCCGAGCACGTCGAGGAACGCGGCGATCCACTCGGGGTGGTCGGGCCAGGCCTGCGCGGTGACGAGGTTGCCGTCGGTGACGACGCCCTCGGCCCACTCGCCGCCCACGGCGCGCACGTCGGCCTCCAACGCCGGGTAGGCGGTGCAGGTCCGACCCTCGACGGCGTCGGCGGCGACGAGGATCTGCGTCGCGTGGCAGATGGCCGCGACCGGTTTCTCCTCCGCGAAGAAGTGTTCGACGGCGTCGATCACGGCGTCGTAGTTGCGGAGGTACTCCGGCGCGCGGCCGCCCGGGAGCACGAGCCCGTCGTAGTCGGCGGGGTCGACCGCCGCCAGCGTCGCCGTCAGTTCGAAGTCGTGACCGCGCTCCTCCAGGTAGGTCTGGTCGCCCCGGAAGTCGTGGACGGCGGTCTTGACAGTGTCGCCCGCCTCCTTCTCCGGACAGACCGCGTCGACCTCGTGGCCGACCGCCTGGAGCGCCTGGAACGGTACCATTACCTCGTAGTCCTCGCCGAAGTCGCCGGTGATGAGCAGTAGCTTCGCCATGGTAGTGAACCCCCTCGGAGTTCGCCTTCTAGTTAGTCTCGCGACAGTATAAGCGTATCTCGACCTGTCGGAATCGGGACCCGAACCTCCCCGTTCCGGCCGCGCGAACGCCGCTCGCGCTCAATCGAGCAGCGCGGGCAGGTCGGCCAGCGAGTCGAGGACCGCGTCGGGATCGACCGCACTCTCGGCGGCGTCGGCCCGGGTCGAGACGCCGGTGAGTACCAGGGCGGTGGTCATCCCGTGGTCGGCACCCATCCGCAGGTCAGTGTCGAGGCGGTCGCCGACGACGAGACAGTTCTCGGCCGGGACGCCCAGGCGAGCGAGCGCGTCCTCGGCGGCCTCCGGGGAGGGCTTGCCGAGTACTCGATCCGGTTCCCGTCCCACCGTGCGAGCGACGGCACCGATCACCGCGCCCGACCCCGGAACCAATCCCTCGGCCGTCGGGATCGTCCGGTCGGGGTCGGTCCCGAGGAAGGTCGTCTCCTCGTCGACGCCGGCGAGCGCGTCGCGCATGTCGCCGTAGTCGAAGCGCTCGTCCCACGAGGCGACGAACACCGACGCGTCTCGGGGGTCGTCGACGAGGCGCTGCCCCGATGCCCGGAGATACTCCCCGAGGGAATCCGAGCCGAGGAGATACGTCGGGTCGTCGGCGTGGTGGTCGCGGAGGTAGTCGCGGGTGACGGTCGAGGCGGGGAGGATCGCCGACTCGTCGGCCTCGATCCCCATCCCCGCGAGGCGGTCGACGTACTCGGCGGGCGTCTTGGTCGGGTTGTTCGAACAGAAGCAGACGGCGATCCCCCGATCTCGGAGGGCCGCGACCGCCTCGGCGGCGCCCGGGAGGACGCCGTCGCCGCGGTAGACCGTCCCGTCGAGGTCGAGGACGACGCCGCGGATCTCGTCGAACGGCCGCTCGGAGTCGGATACTCTGGGCATTCGGTGGCTCGCTCGACGGTTGGGGCCGTCGCGGCAAAAGGGGGGCGGTCGGCGCTCAGTGCCGACCGAGAGCGCCGGTCAGCGGTCGGTCAGCGGCCGGTCACCGCAGTTTCCGCCCCCAGCGCGGCCCGGCGCGTCGGGAGAGGACGACGCCGACGGCGGCCGCGACGGTCGAGACGCCCACGGACACCCCGACGGCGAGCGCGGGCGCCTCGGTGTAGGCGAGCGCGGCGACGACCAGCGGGACGGCGACCGCGGCCAGCGCGGCGCCGAAGGCGACGAACAGCGGCGTGTCGAAGAGTAGTTCGTTCGGCGCGAAACCGGTGACGTAGGCGGTGACGCCGAAGACGTACACCGCGACGAGCGGGAAGACGACCGCGCCGACCGCGACCTGGACCGGGGGGAGCCAGACCAGCGACCCGACGAGGTAGACCAGCCCGGCGGGCACCGAGAGAACGAGGAAGGCCGTCCGCTTGCCGGCGAACGCGGCCGACAGCGAGAGCGGCAGCCGCAGGTACTCCTCGGCGGAGTCGAACTGCGTGACCCAGCTGTAGGTGGTGAACGCGCCGAGCCCGAGCAGGGTGCCCACGGCGATGCCGTAGGATGGCGCGAGCGTCGTCGCCCGCGCGACCTCCCGAACGAGCAGGACGGTGACGCCGAAGAGTACACCCATCGAGAACAGCACCTTCCAGACCGATCCCGACGAGCGAGCCACCTCCAGCAGCGTCCGCGTGGCGACCCCGTCGTCGTCGCGGATCGCCGAGCGGATTCGCTCGTAGCGCTGGGGCGCCGACCGCGCGCCCCCGCTCTCGACCGGCTGGAACGCCAGCGGCCCGGTGACGGCGAGCGCGAGCGCCGGCCCGAACCCGGTGGCCGCCGACCGGAGCGACGGGTCGAGGTAGAACCCGTACGGCGAGAGCGCGACGGCGTCGAGCCGGCCCGTCAGTACCCCCGCGGCGACCGCGAGGACGAGCGCGAGCACCGCCGCCCTGCTCCGGGTGCCCACGCCGGTGAGCGTGAGGCTCGTCCCGACCCCGAGCGCGAACGCGCCGGTCGTCGTCAGCCACAGCAGCGCGACGCGGGCGGCCGGCTCGCCCGCCGAGAGCGCGACGGCGGCGTAGCCGACCGCCATCGGCACGAGGAACAGGCCGGAGTAGTACAGGAGGTCCTTGACGACGAAGACCCCCAGCAGGCGCCGCCAGGTGACCGGGAGCGTCCGCGCCGAGAAGACCAGCAGCGTCACGTCGCCCAGCACGTCCCGCAGAGCGTCCCGTCCGACGAGGCCGATGGTCCCGGTCTGGAGGCCGAAGAAGAAGACCAGCCCGTGCAGGCCCGCCGCCACCGCGTCGAGCGAGGTGCCGGCGACGGTCAGCAGCCAGACGCCGAGGCCGGCGAAGACGGCGATCACGACCGGGAAGAGGGCGAAGCGGTCGCCGAACAGCTCCGCCTGCAGGCGCCACTCCTCGCGGATCATCCTGACGAGCAGCCGCGTCGAGAGCCCGCCGCGCCGGTTCGGTGTCGTCGAGTCGGGGCCGCTCATGGCTCGGACTCGCCGGCGGCTCCCCCGGCCGGAATCCCGGCGGTCGCCGCCTCGGGTTCGACCTCCTGTCGGAAGTAGTCGAGCAGCTGCTCGTCGGGGTCGAGTTCGCGGGGGTCGCGCTCGGCGACGAGTTCGCCGTCGCGGACGATGCCGACCGACGTACACAGCTCCTCGGCGACCTCCAGGAAGTGCGTCGAGAGGAAGAGGGTGTTACCCCGCTCGCAGTAGTCGCGCATGTGGTCTTTGACCTCCGCCTGCATGATGGGGTCGAGGTTGACCAGCGGCTCGTCGATGAAGACGAGGTCGGGCTCGTGGATGAACGTCTGGGCGAGCATCACGCGCTGGCGCTCGCCCTCCGACAGGTCCGTCGAGATGGTGTCGAGCGTGTCGACGAACCCCAGCCGGTCGGCCCACTCGTCGATGCGGTCCGCGACCCCCGTCAGGTCGCGCACGTCGCCGACGAACTGGAGGTACTCCCGCGGCGTGAGGAAGCTCGGCGGGTCCTCGCGCTCGGGGAGGATCCCGACCGCCTCGCGGACCGCGAGCGAGTCGGCCACCGGGTCGTGGCCCAGCACGCTCGCGGTCCCCTCGGTCGGGTCGAGCTGTCCCGTGAGTATCTCGATGGTCGTCGTCTTCCCGGAGCCGTTGGGGCCGAGCAGGCCGAACAGCTCGCCCTCCGGAACGGACAGTGAGAGCGACGACAGCGCCGCCACGTCGCCGTACCGCTTCGTCAGGTCCTCGGTCTCGATAGCAGGCATGTGTGTCTCCGTCGGGCCCGCAGCGCCCGATAGCTGTCCGATATCGACCGCCGGCCCGTATAGTGATTTGGACTTTCGGAACGACTGTCAGAAGAAAGGGCGCCGCTACTCGTCGGTCGAGTCGCCGTCCTCGTCGTCTCCGTCGTCGCCGATCACGTCGACTCCGTCCACGTCTGGAGTCTCGCCGTCGGGCGAGTCCCCGGCGTCGGTGTCGATCCGGTCGATCCCGTCGAACTCGCTCCCGGCCGACTCCTCGTCCGCGGCGGCCTCCGCCCTGCTTTCGAGGAGGAGCGCGGTGCCGCCGGCCGCGAGCATGCCGACGCCGGTCGCCCGGACCGCGCGGACGTACCAGTCGGTCGGCTCCAGCTCGCCGGTGTTCTCGAAGCCAGGGAGCGACATCGTCGCCGCGACGCGGGCGCTCAGGCGGGGCGCGACCGTCGCGAACAGTCCTTTGAGGGCGATCGACGCGTAGGCTACCTTCCGGAGTCCTGCGGGGATCATCCGTCGACCCTTCGGCTCGGCGATCCGTCAATGCACGAGAAGCGGCAATCCCCGTCGGCCGACGGACGGCTCGGACCGGCTGGTCTCGTCACCGCGACGGCGGGTCAGTCGCCGGGGGAGCCTCTCTCGCCGCCGGGAGAGCCCGGCCCGGCGGTGTCGGAGACGCCGACGCCGGTGGGACCCGAGCGCTCGCGCCCCTGGCGCCGGCGGCGGGCGAGCGCCCCGTACAGTTCGTCGGAGACTTCCTCGCGGATCCGTTCGGCGGTCTCGGCGTCGATGTCGACGGCCTTGGCGTCCTGTCCGGTGAGGCTCTGGGAGCCGGCGGTGTCGACGGTGACCGTCGCCAGATCCCGGCGGCGCTGGAAGACCGTCTGGGAGCTGAAGACGGTCTGGACGCGGTGGTAGGGGACGACCTTCTGCCGGCGGACCCAGAACCCGTTGCGGGTGAGGACGTGTTCCTCGCCGAGCGCGTAGCCCCGGTTCTTCCACTTGTAGTGGGCGGCGACGGGCACGAGCGGCACGGCGACCAGCGGGACGTACCAGTACAGCTGGAAGTCGGTAAACATCGTTCCGGCGTACAGCAGGGCGACGACGATCGCCAGGCCGATCGCGTAGCGGAAGCCGTAGCGCAGCCGTGCCCGCTTGGGCGGGCGTTCGAGCGTCGAGTCGTCGAACGCCTCCAGTGAGCGGGCCAGCGAGACGACGCGGTCGCGCTCGGCGACGGGAATCGCCGACTGGGAGCCGTTCGACTCACCGCTCGTCGGCGTGTACCCCGCCGTCTCGATGGTGAGCGCGGCGTAGCCCAGCGCCCGCGCGAGGACGTTCTCCTCCAGCGTGAGCGTCTGGACCTTCGAGAGGGGGATCGTCCCGCGGAACTTCTGGAGGAGCCCCCGCTCGTAGCGCAGTTCGTCCTCGCCGCGGTCGAGGCGGAACCCGTAGTAGCGGGCGGCGTTGAGCACGCCCGAGGCGAGCGCGAGCACTGCGACGGCCCCCAGCGCCGCCAGCGGCCCCAGGAACGCGCCGACGAGGCTGTCGAGGCCGAAGCCGTACTCCCACCAGCTGTCGGGCTGGGCCATCGAGGCGGCCGAGGGCGCGAAGATCGACGCGCCGAAGAAGAGAAAGGAGGCGATCCGGAGGTCGACGGAGATCAGCGCGAGGATCCCGAGTTCGCGCTCGGTGATCGAGAACACCGTCTCGAAGCGCTCCTCGTCGGTCGCGGTCGTCTCGCCGTCGGCGGTCTTCGCGACGCGGCTCAGCCGGCTGATCTCCGACTGGAGCGCCTCGGCGTCGTCGACGCCGACGTACTGGAGCTGGGCCTCCGTCCCGCCGCCGCCGGCCGTCTCCAGGCCGACCTCGGCGATCCCGAGGGCTCGCTGGACGACGTTCTGGCTGATGTCGACGTTCTGGATGCGACGCAGCGGGATCTCCCGCGTGCGCCGCGAGAGCACGCCCGACCTGATGTCGAACGTGTCGGCGGTGAGCTCGTACTCGAAGCGGCGGTAGCGGGCGACGAAGTAGCCGACGAACGCCGCGATCCCGAGGACGATGGCGACGATGGCACCGATCGCCAGCAGGCTCCGCCCCGAGCCGAACAGCGCCGAGGCGCCGCCCCCGCCGAAGACGAAGATGGCGATGGCGATGCTGACCCCCTGCTGGGCGATCTGGTAGGGGATCGTCAGCACGTTCAGTCTCTGTGGCCCCTCGATCCGCGGCGTCGCCGGCGAGGGGCCGGCGCTGTCGGCCTCCTCGGCGGCGGCCTCGCTGACCGTCTCGCGCTCCGCGCCGGGGGTCTCGGAGTCGTCGAGTTGGGGGTCGTCGGTCTCAGGGTTGTCTGCTGGCGAATCGTCGGCTGGCGGGTCGTCGACCGGGTGGTCGTCGTCGCTCATACGGCGTCTTCGTCCTCGGAGGCGATCGCGAGCCGTTCGAGCCGGGACTGGAGATCGTCGGCCGTGTCGGGCGTGAGTCCGGGGATCGTCACGTCGGCGCCCCTGGAGCCGGCGGTGTAGACGACCAGCGTCGAGAGGCCGAGCACGCGCTCGAACGCCGACCGGCGCGTGTCGATGTGCTGGACGCGCACGTACGGGACCACGGTCTGAACCTCGGTGAGGACCCCGCGGGTGAGATACAGCGACTCGTCGCGGACGACGTAGCGCCACGACCGGTAGAGGAAGACGGCGCGGACGGCGCCGTACACCGCGAACAGGACGAACAGGCCGGCGCCGACGGCGACCGCGCTCGGCAGCCGGTCGTAGGGGAGGTACTCGGCGGCGACCGCCCAGGTGATGAACCCGGCGACCGCCGCGGTCAGGAGGGCGCCGACGAGCGGGCCGACGATCCACTCGACGCGGACCGTCGGGTCGAGCGTCCGCGGTTCGCCGGGGGTCTCGACGGACTCGGCGACCGGGCGGTCGTCGGTGTCGGCCGCCGGGTCCTCGGCGGCCCGGGAGTCGTCCGACGGCGACCGGTCGGTGCCGACCGACGGGTCGCCGGCCGACTCCGCGTCGGTAGCGACGCCCTCGGCGTGCGGATCGGCGCCGTCGCCGTCGTCACGGGGATCTGTCATTGGCTCAGTCGTGGGCCGGGCGCGGTTTAGTGGTATCGGCACCGCGCGCCGACGCGGACCGCACCGGGTGACTGGGCCGCTGTCGCAACCGGTTTCACTCGTGGCCGGACACGTGAACGGGCTCGTACGGCTCTTCGAGGTACTCCGTGTCCGAGGCCGACAGCGAGATGTCCAGCGCCTCGACGGCCTGTTCGAGGTGTTCGATGCTCGTCGTCCCGACGATGGGCGCGTCGACGGGCTCCTTGTCGAGCAGCCACGCCAGCCCGATCTGTGCCATCGTCGCGCCGTACTCGTCGGCCAGCTCCTCGCAGCGCTCGTTGATCTCCTTCCCGCCGCCCTCGAAGTAGGGGTGTTCCCGGGCGTAGTCGTCGGTTTCCCCCCGAGTAGTCGCGTCGTACTCCTCGTGGGGACGGGTGAGGTAGCCCCGCGCCAGCGGCGACCACGGGATGACTCCCACGTCCTCCGCCTCGCAGTAGGGCAGCATCTCCCGCTCCTCCTCGCGGTAGAGGAGGTTGTAGTGGTTCTGCATCGTCTGAAATCGCTCCAGGCCCAGTCGGTCGCTCGCGTGCAGCGCGTCGGCGAACTGGCGGGTCCACATCGACGAGGCGCCGATGTAGCGGACCTTCTCGCGGCGGACGGCGTCGTCGAGCGCGCGCAGCGTCTCCTCGATCGGCGTGTCGTAGTCCCAGCGGTGGATCTGGTAGAGGTCGACGGTGTCCATGCCCAGTCGCTCCAGGGAGTTGTCGAGTTCCTGCTCGATGGCCTTCCGCGAGAGGCCGCCGGAGTTGGGGTCGTCGTCGTCCATCTGGAAGAACCCCTTCGTCGCGACGACGCTCTCCTCGCGGTGGCCCTCCAGGGCCTTCCCGAGGACGCGCTCGGACTCGCCGAGCGAGTACATGTTCGCCGTGTCGAAGAAGTTGATACCGAGGTCACGGGCGCGTTCGACGAGTTCGATACCCTCCTCCTCGTTGAGCACCCACTCGCGCCAGTCCGAGGAGCCGAAGCTCATGCAACCGAGACAGATGCGGCTGACCTCGACGCCGGTCGATCCGAGTGTCGTGTACTCCATGTGCTTCGGTGGGCCGCGCGGCGCAAAAAGGTGGGTTCCCCGGGTGCTGTCGCCGGCTCTCCAGGGAATCCCGGGACGGGGCCGGCGACGGCTCAGAGGCCTTCGGGGTCGGTCCGCGCGACGAGTCGGCGGGCGCCGACGAACAGGACGGCCGCGGCGACGGTGTAGGCGGCGACGTGGACGGTCGTCACCGTGGTGGCGCTGTCGACGGCGAGCTTCGCGACGGTCGTCGCCGGGTGTTCGAGCGCGAACAGGTGTTCGGCCACGAACGAATTCCCGGACGCGGCCGTGAGCGCGCCGAAGCCGAAGATCACGAGGACCGAGTACAGCAGCTGGGCCTGCCGGCGCTTGGCGGTGAGCACGCCCAGCGAGAGCCCGAGCGTGACGACGAGCGTCGTCAGCGCGGTCACGACGAGCAGGATCTGCGGGACGTTCGCGACGGCGATGCCGTTGAACCCGAGCAGGCCGATCCACATCGCCGCCTGCACGGGCGCGATGAGGATCATCGCCAGCGCCTTGCCGTCGACGATGTCGACCAGCGACAGGGGCGCGACCCGCAGGAGTTCGAGCGTCCCGCGTTCGATCTCCTCGGTCAGCGCGTCGACGGCGACCGAGCCGCTGATGAACGGGGGGAGAAAGAGGAGCAGCGGGACGAGCACCGTGTAGGTGAACCCGAAGTAGGGACTGGCGTCCACGTCCTCGGGGAGCGGGACCGTCGAGCGGTCCAGGGAGTTCGAGCGGGCGATCCGCTCGGTGCGCTCGACGGATTCGAGCAGCGTGCGCACCTGGTCGACGATCAGCGTCGTCTCGATGCTCTCGGTCGGCGCGATCACCGTCACGTCGATCCGGTCGCCCGAGTCCCCGGCCAGCAGCGTCGCGTGGACGTTGCCGTCGTGGTAGGCGTCGCGGGCGGCCTCGGGGCTCGGGTAGACGATCGTGCGGACGCCCTGCTGGTCGTTCGCCGCCCGGACCAGCGCGTCGTCGTGCTCGCCGGCGACGCCGACGACTATCTCGCCGGCCGAGACCGACCCCGGGCTGTACAGCGAGGTGAGCCCGACGACGAGGAACGAGGAGAACGCGGCCACGAACAGCTGGATCAGCAGCGCGAGGACGATCGTCTTCTCGCGGCTGAGCGACGACAGGTCCCGCTTGGCGACCGTGAGCCGCGGGTCCGAGAGCAGCGACCGCTCCGAGGACCCACCGCCGCTCGGTCCGCCGCCATCGCCCGGGCCCCCGTCGGACTCGGCCGCCGTCGACCCCGGTTGCGGGGCCGGCGAGGAGTCACCCGACAAGGCTACTCACCACCGTGAGGTTGTAGGCGACGTGAACCGCGACCGCGACCACCAGCGCGACCGCGTACGAGCGCCGGCCGCGCCTGGCGCCGAGCGCCGATATCGACGCCGTGACGACGTGTAGCGCCAGCGGCGCCAGCAGCAGCGCGACCAGCAGTATCGGCAGCGGGACGCCGATGCCGACGGCCGCCTGCTCGCCGACCACCGTCTGTCCGACCGGGAGCGTCTGCAGGTCCGCGAGGCGGACGATCAGCGTGAGCTTCTCCGCGAGGAAGAAGCCGAGGCCGCTGAAGGCGCCGACGACCAACGCCGTCCGCAGTCGGTCATCGAACAGCGAGTGGGCGTAGCCGGCGTAGACGTGCAGGCTCTTGGCGAGTTCCTCGACGACGGCGAGGCCGATCAGCATCACGACGACGATGATCCCGACCGGGATCTCCGCCTGCCAGAGCGGGTAGACGAACGCCGCGACGACCAGCTCCGCGACGAGGACGAACGGCAGCAGGACCGCGGTCACGAGCGCGACGCTGCGGCGGCGCTCGATCGGCCCGGCCAGCGCGTCGAGCACCTTGTAGGGGATCGGCCGCTGGGTGAACATGTCCTCCTCGCGGTAGAGCCCGGCGCCGAGGCCGAAACAGACCAGCGCCGTCAGCGTCGGCGGTAGCGTCGAGAAGACGAACTGCCCGAGCCCGATCGCCTGGCCCTGCAGGTCCCGAACCACGAGCGTCAGCGGCGAGATGAGCGCGATGGGCGTCACGTCCGTGAAGATCGCCGGGACGAACGCGTAGGAGGTCAGCGAGACGGTGATCGTCACCGTCACGAAGGTCAGCTCCTTGAACGACCGGGCGAACATCGCGCCGAGGAAGGTCGCGGCGAGGAACAGCATGGCGAGCGGGACGACCGCGAGGACCGATATCATCGACCCGCCGAGTCCGAGGCCGACCTGGAGGACGAGCGTGATCCCCGTCGCGACGCCGACGGCGGCCGCGAAGTACGGCAGCGTCTTCCCGACGATGATGTCCCCGCGCGAGACGGGCGCGACCAGCAGGAGTTCCCCGCGGCGGTTGATCCGCTCGCTGAGTATCGTCGAGCCGTAGGCCTGGATGACGAAGTTCAGCGGCAGGACGAACACGAACGCGAGCACGAGCGACCGGAACGGGAACGGGGGCGTGATGTCCGACGGCGCGCCGGTGGAACTCCCACCGGTCAGCCGCGCGCCGATGCTTGACCCGGCGACGTTGGATCCCTCGTCGGGCCTGGTCACGTCTCCGGACCCGTCACCGCCGCCGCTCGCGCCGTCGCTGGACTCACCGCCGGAACTTCCCTCGGCGTCGCCGTCGCTGCCGGTCCCGTCCTCGCCGTCGGTTTCGCCACCGCCGCCGTCCCCGTCACCGGCGGATCCGTCGCCGCCTCCGGATTCGCCGTCGTCCGTCTGGATCGGGATCGTCTGCGTCTCCGAGACCGTGACCCGCGTCGACTCGCGGTCGACGTAGGTCAGGTTCACCACGACCGGGAACGCCGCCGACTGGTTGTCCTCCAGGTCCATGATCCCGTCGTTGTATCGCTTGACCGTCGACCGCAGCTCCGCGACCGCGGCCCGCCCCTTCGTGGAGTTGGTGTACTCGCGGACCTGGGGGCCGACGATCATGATCTCCTGATACCCCGCCTCGACGGCCGACTCGCTCGGGTCCTGCACCCGGAAGGTCGGGTCGAGGTACGCGGGGTCGTAGAGGGGGTCTTCCTCCACGACGCCGACCCGGTAGATGCCCTGGTCGAGCGCGACGCCCTGGCTGACCGCGACGGGGGCCATCGCGCCGAGTCCGAGGACCGCCAGTAGCGCGATGACGGCCGTCCGCCGGTCGACGCCACCGGCGTTCTTCGTCACCTCCCAGCGGGCGATCCGGGCGACGTTCTCGACGCGCGTGCGGAGCCAGCGGGCGAACCGTCGGCCGCGCGAGTCGCGGTCGCCGCCGGTTGCCCCCGACTCCCCACCGGAGCGGTCGTCGCCGCCGACCGGCGGCGGGCCGCTCACGCTCGCGGCCCCGAGGTCCGCTCGGCCTCGGGGTCGGACTCGGCGACGTTGAGGAACACCTCTTCGAGGCTCGACTCCTCGGTCCGGATGTCGACGACCTCGCCGCCCGCGGCCTGGGCGGCCTCACGTGTCTCGTCGACGGCGTCCATGCTCTCGACGGTACGCCGGTGATAGCCGTTTTCACGCGCGCTATCGGGCACCTCGACGGTCGTGTAGACGTGGTACTCCGTCCGGCCGTACTCCGCCTGGAGTTCGTCGAGGTCGCCCTTGGCGACGATGCGGCCCTCGTTCATGATGGCGACGCGGTCGCAGATGCTCTCGACGTGGTAGAGGTTGTGGGCGCTGAAGACGATGGTCTTGCCCTGCTCGCCGAGTTCACGCGTGAAGTCGATGATGTAGTTCGTCGTCAGCGGGTCGAGTCCGCTGCCGGGTTCGTCGTAGATCAGCACGTCCGGGTCGTTGATGAGCGACCGCGCGATGGCGACCTTCCGCTTCATCCCCTTGGACATGTCGCCCAGGGGTCGGTCGCGGTGGTCGAGTTCCAGCCGTTCGAGCGTGTCGTGGATGCGCCGGTCGGCGACGCCCTCCGGTACGTCGTAGAGGTCCGCGAAGAAGTGGAGATAGGAGACGGGCGTCATCTCCTCGTACAGCGGCGACTCCTCGGGGAGGAACCCGAGCCGCCGTCGCATCTCCGTCTCGCCGGCGTCGAAGCCGGCGACCGAGACCTCGCCGTCCGTGGGTTCGACGAGCCCGGCGAGCATCTTCAGCGTCGTCGTCTTGCCGGCGCCGTTCGGGCCGATGATGCCGAAGACCTCGCCCTCCTCGACCGTGAACGTGCTCCCCTCCACCGCGACGAAGCCGCCGTACTCCTTTCGCAGGTCGCGGGCCGTGATCATTCGACCGTCGCTTACGGCCGGGGGGTTGTATAGGTTGGTCCCCCGTTATCGGATCTGGGGATGGCGCGAACGGGACACCTCGGGGCGCTCGGTGCAGGTGAGAGCGGCCGCGGTGCGGTCGGCGCGCGCTGTCGCGCGCTTTCATGCGCGCGACGTAGCCGCGCGAGGGATTCGCGACTCCTGTGTCGCGAATCGGCTGGGGAGGCTCGTGGCCGTCTGCGGTGCTGTGCTGGGCGGGTGCTGTTGCGGTCGCGGTGCAGTGGCGGTCCCTGGCGGACTGAAAGGGCGAGGCTCGCTCGCGTGCAGTTTAGTCGTCCGAGCGACCCCTATCCGCGCGGGCGGTGCGGAGAGCGCGGATATGTCGCTCGGCGACCGCGAGCGGGTCGAGGGCTTTCACCGCCTGCTGTCGCCTGCGGTCGATCCAACTCCGAGCGAGCGGGTCGAGGGCTTTCATCGCTTGCTGTCTCCTGCGGTGCTGATTCCAGCTAGCGAGCGGGTCGAGGGCGTTCACCGCTCACCATCGATTCCGGTAACTGCCCCCGCCAAAACGTGAGACAGGGGAGTACATCGATAGCCGACGACGACTGCGAGAGAGAACCCTACTCCTCGGGACGGGGCATCGCTTCGAGTTCCTTGATCTCGGTGGTCTTCTCGACGCGGTCGTACTGTCGCTGCCACGCCTCGGCGGGGAACAGGCCGTTGCGGTCGAACAGCTCCCGCGCCGCCTCCGTCACCCGGTAGAACTTGTAGGGGTAGCCTCGCGTTCGCTGGCCCGCCGGCACGGTCAGCTCCTCGACGACGCCCGCCTCGGCGAGCACTTTCAGGTGGTTGCGGATGGTGTCCGCTTCGAGGCTCGGATTGGTGTAGTCGAGTTCGTCGACGCTGGGCGCGCCCTTCGGGTGACCGACCACGTCCGCGACGATGTTCGCTCGCGTCGAGTCGGTGACCCGCTGGAGCGCGAGCCAGGAGTCGAACCCCTCACCTGCCTCGTCCCCGCTGGGTTCGGCCGTATCGGGTCGCATATCTCCACGTATGGCCCCCGCCGCCATAAACACTTGGACGCTGAGTGCGAATGGTCTTTGACTGTTCGTCGAACGATCGTCGACCGTTTCTCCGATAGTCGGAAGACACTTGCCATCCCCGGGAGTCGAGCCGGCATGGTCGACAGCGACGAGGGGGCGTCGGGGGACGCCGGCGACGAGAGAGCGGGAGAGAGTGCGGAGTACGTCGAGGGGGTCGACGGCGCGGGACTCGTCGACGCGAGCCCGGACTCGCTGACGCTCACCCCACAGCAACACGAGCGGCTCAAGACCCACCTCCACGGCGAGCGGCTGAACGACATCCAGTACAGCGACCGGCGGTACCTCGTCGTGGGACGGGGCGGCGACGACGGTCCCGGACGGCGCCGCCGGCGGGTCCGCGACCAGCTCGACGACCGCCGCGAGGCGACGGCGTTCATGCTGGAGGACTTCGGGCTCTCTGGCGACGAGATCGACCTGTGGGCACCGGCCTTCGAGATCCTCTGCGAGCAGGCGACCCACGTCGTCGGCGTCCTCGAGGACTACGACGGCGGCCACGTCTGGGAACTCGGCTACCTCTATCACGAGCAGAGTCGCGTCCGCGACGCCCTCTGGCTGCTGAAACGGGCCTACGAGAGCGACGAGCGCCGGCGCGAGCGCTACGACAACGGCATGGCCGCCGCCCACCTCGCGGCGCTCGAACGCGCGGCGGGCGAGCGCGTCGTCCACTGGCGCGGCGAGAGCGACCTCCGACGGGCGGTCCGCGAGGTCCCCTGACGACCGGGACTCGACCGCCCTGTCCCCGACACCCAAGACCGAGCGGCTCCAAGGAACGCACATGGCTTCGCTGCCACAGATCGAGCGGACGCCGGACGGCCGGCGCCTCGTCGTCGACCGCGTCGTCGGCGCGGACGCCGACGCCGTCTGGTCGGTCCTGACCGACACCGAGCAGTGGCCCGAATGGGGTCCGAGCGTCAGCGCCGTCCGCTCGCGCGACCGATACATCGAACCCGGATCGAGGGGCGAGGTGCAGGTCGCCGGCGGCCCGTGGATCCCCTTCGAGGTCGAGACCTGCGGGGACTACCGCTGGACGTGGCGCGTAGCGCGGGTTCCCGCGACCGGCCACGCGGTCACGCCGCTGGGCGACGACCGCTCGCGCGTCGCCTTCGAAATCCCGCTGCTTGCCGGCGGGTACGCCGTGGTCTGTCGCCGCGCGCTCGACCGGATCGCGTCGATAGCCGAGCACGACGAGCTGTCGACGGGATAGAACTGCTCGGGAAAAGGGGTGGTCGGGGTCTCGTCAGACCGACTTCTCGAGTCGTACGTTACTGACCTTGTGGATGTCCTCGCCCATGCCCTCGCCCTCGCAGTCGTCGTTGGGGCATCGATAGTGCCAGCCGTCCTCCGTGGCCGTCCGCTCCGCGAACCGCTCGCCGCACTCGTCGCAGAACAGATCCCCCTGCGAGCACGTGTCACGGTGGAGTTCGAGCTCGAGTTCCGTACTGAACGTGCGTTTGCAGTTGCGACAGACGTTGGTCATGTTCGAAAGTTCGACATCGCCCCATATATCAACACCGGAACGTTCACGTCCCCGAGAACCGGTCGCAGGAGGACCGTGACCGCCAGACGGCGGTCGGTAACCTCGCACAACCGAACTGATCAACTCCACAGAACGGTCGCCGTCCGGCGATCGCACGTCTCGGCTCGAAGCGGCGGTCCCGGGCCTACCGGGTGTCGATGTCGTCCTCGTCTTTGAGGATGCGGGTCTCGGCCTCGCCGCTGGAGACCTCGTTGACCAGGTCGTAGAACTCGTTTTGCATCCCGGCGGGGAACTCGACGACGCCGACCCAGGAGCCGTCGGGCTGCCACTCCTCGCGTTCGAGGTCGCCGAACTCCCGGACTTGCGCCTGGCCGCTGCCGGCGTAGTCGGCGGGCAGCTGGGCGGCGACTTTCACGGTGTCGAAGCGGATGGGGATCACCGGCCGGAGCGCGTCGAGCGCGTCGTCGACCTGGTTCTCGACGGGCTCCATCGGGTCGACCTTGAAGTCGGCCTGCTCCAGGGCGCTCTCGATGCGGTCGGGCGGGTGGGGCGCGTCGTCCATCTGGGGGTTGACCGCGTTGCGCGTGATTCGGTTGACCAGGTCCCGGTACTTGCGCTCCTGCATCTCCTTGCGCTGCTCGGCGGTGATCTGGATCTCCCCGCGTTCGACGACCTCGGGGATGATCTCCAGCGGGTCTGTCGTCCCGAACACCTCTTCGAGCGCGTTCTCCGGCGGGCGGTCCCCGCGGGAAGCGTTCTCGAAGACATCCTCGGCGGCGATCACGTCCTCCAGTTCCCCGTCGAACTCGCCGCGCTTCATCGCGAGGGCGGCGTCGGGTTCGACGAGCACTTCGAAGCGCTCGCCGTGGGACTCCAGACGCGCCGTCACGGCCTCGTCGAGCGATATCATACCCTGAGGTAACACCGTGTGGGTAAAAAGGTGTGTGGGCGCGGACCGCGCGTCGGCGGCCGCGCCGACGCCCGCTCGTCCGGCGACGAGCGGTCGAAACCTCCGGGACCGCTCGGGGCGGCGTTACTCCTCGTCGGTCTCGTCGCTCTCGTCGTCGTCTTCGACGGCGAGGAGGTCGAGCTCGTCGAGGTGGGACTCCTTCTCGGCGTCGCTCATCTCGGCGAACGCCTCGTCGTCGACGCTGATGGTGGCGATGCCGATGCCCTCGGGCGAGAGCTCGCCGTCGTTGACCGACGCGAGCGCCTCCAGCGCGAGGCCGACGCCGCCGTCCAGGTCCATCTCCTCGTCGTAGTTGTCCTCGAGGTACTCGCGGATGTCGCCGCGGTCGGCGCCGACGGCCAGGGCCTTCCACTCGTAGGGGGTGCCCGACGGGTCGGTCTCGTAGAGGCGGGGCTCGCCGTTGGCGATGCCGCCGATGATGAGCGCGACGCCGAACGGGCGGGCGCCGCCGACCTGCGTGTACTGCTGGATGTGGTCGGTGACCGACTTCGTGAGCGTCTCGACGCCGATGGGCTCGCCGTAGCGCAGCTGGTTGACCTGCGCCTGGCGGCGGGCGAAGTCGATGAGCTGGCGCGCGTCGGCGACGTGGCCGGCGCTGGCGATGCCGATGTGGTCGTCGGCCTTGTGGATCTTCTCGACGGACGACCGCTCCATCAGCGGCGAGCGGATGCGCTTGTCCACCGCCAGCACGACTCCGTCAGCTGTTCGTACGCCGATACTCGCCGTGCCGCGCTTGACGGCTTCGCGGGCGTACTCGACCTGGTAGAGCCGGCCGTCCGGCGAGAAGATCGTGATCCCGCGGTCGTACGCCTGCTGTTGCGATTGTCCCTGCATATTTATAGATCGAGTTCGGTCGCCCCGACGAACGCGTCGTCGGCCCGCACGTCGATTCGGCCGTCGCGACCGACGGCACGCCGCTCGGCGTTCTCGAAGACGACGTTTCTCTGGTCAGAAGGTTCCGGTCGGCGTCGTATATACTTTTCTTCACAGGCACGCACCGTGCCGCTAACCCCCCGCACGCGGACGCCCACCTCCGCCCCGTCGACCCCGTCCAGACACGCCAGCACCGCCCGCGCGCGGTCGACCTCGCCCCGGTGGGCCCGCACGATGGCGTGGCCCATCCCGTCGTCGAACGAGAAGCGGACCACCGACAGGTCCGCCTCCGCGCTCCCGGCGTCGCCCACGAGGTTCTGCGCCGCGAACCACAGCTCGCGCTGGAACGCCCGGCGGCCGACCTCCGCGTCGGGCCAGGCCTCCAGCTCGACCGCGAGGTAGCGCCACCGCGGCCGCAGGTGTTTCGGGAGGTGTTTCACGACCCGTCCTCCCCGTCGGCGTCGGTCTCGCCGACCGGCTCGGTCGACTCCCCGGCGGGCTCCACTCGTTCCGCGACGAGGACGCCCACCTGGTCGTGGACCGGCTCGACGGCCGTCAGCGCGTACCCGGCGTCGGTGAACGCGTCCGCGAGCGTCCCGACCGTCGCCGGGTCGTCGACCTCGGGGCTGTAGAACGGCTCGTCGGGGTCGGGCTCGCCGAACAGCATCACGTCGCCGAGGACGATCCGCCGGGGTCCCAGCGCCGCGATCACGTCTATCGCCTCGCGCTTCTCCGTATCCCCGAGGTGGTGCATCGCGAAGTTCGTCGTCACTACATCCACGTCGGCGTTGTCGGGGACCGCCGGCTCGCGGAACCGCCCCTCGCCGAACTCGACGTTCGACAGGCCGCGGTCAGCCGCCTTCTCGCGGGCCTCGCCGAGCATCCCCTCGCTGATGTCGCGGCCGATCACGCGCTCGGCCGCCTCGGCCAGCGGGAGCGCGATCGCTCCTGTCCCTGTTCCGAGGTCGAGAACCGTGTCGTCGGGTCCCGGGGCGGCGTGCTCGACGACCAGCGACGCGCAGGCGCGGTACTCGTCGCTCTCCTCGTCGTCGTAGTCGGCCGCTATCTCGTCGAACCGGGCGGCGTGCTCGTCGAGAGAATGCTTCATGCGGCCGGGTTGGATCCGGGGGGCAAAGAACGCCTCGCTCCCCGTCGGTCGTCCGGGCTCGCGCTCGACGGCCTACCGCTCGTCCCCGTCGGCGCCGTCGTCAGCGACGGACCCGTGATAGACCCCCGGCTCGACGAACGCGTCGCTCGCCAGTCGGCGGTTTCGGTCGACGAGCCGACCCCACTCGGCCAGCCCCGTCCGGATCTGGTCGGCGTCGAACCCGAGAACCTCTCCCACGGCGACCAGTTCGCGGGGCGCCCGGAGCTGTAGATGGCTCCGCGGGTCGGCGCTGACGACGTACGGCGCGTCGTAGGTCTCGACGATCTCCCGGAGCTTCCGGAGCCCGCGGATCGCCTGGACGCGTCGGCCGCCGTCTGCCCGGAGCACTCGTCGGAGGGAGAACTCGAAGCGGACGCCGTTCTCGGCGGCCGCTTTCGCGAGGACGTGGTTCACGTCGCCGTCGCCGGCCATCGGGTGGGCGAGCACGTCGACGGCCGGCTGTTCGACGGCGAAGCGGTTGATCGCCGCCGACCCGCCGTGGACCGCGACGACCGTCTTCGACCGCCGGTGGTTGCCGACGAACCCGCTCGCCCGCGAGGGGTCGTCGGCGCGGATCTCGACGCCCTCGACGACCTCGATGCCGTACGTCTCGGCTATCTCCTCGGCGTCGAACTCGGCGGGGGCGTCGCCGTGATTGCGGACGACGATCCCGTCGAAGCCGTACTCGGCGGCGGTCGCCGCGTGGCGGGCGACGGTCGCCTCACCGTCGGGACGGGCGTGGACGGCCTCGTACATCGCGGTCACGCCACCGTCAGAGCGCCTCGAAGACCTCGCGGGCGTTCTCGACGGCCGCGGGCTTCTTGGCGGGGTAGGCCTCGACCTTCGAGCGGAAGGTGATGCCGTCGCCGCGCTCGATCTCGCCCCGGAACGCCGCCTGTTTGTCCAGTGTCAGGTAGAAGGCGCAGTTGTCGTCGACCCGTTCGTCGAGTTCCTCGACGACGGCGTCGATGTCGTCGAGCTCCCCCAGCCTGTCGAGGACGTGGCGGATCTCGTCGGCGCGCTCGACGCGCGCCGAGAGGACGACGATGCGGTCGCCGTGGTGGCCTTCCGAGGTCGCGCGTTCGATCTCGAACTCCTCCGGGAGGAACGCGCGCAGCGCCGACTCGACGCGCTCCTCGTCCTCGGTGACGTAACAGAACGCGCGCAGGTCGACGTAGTGCAGCGGGACGGAGGCCATCGCGTGCGGTTACTCCTCGGCGGCTTCGAGCTGGTCCTCGGAGACGCCCGCTTCCTGGCCGTCCTCGAAGGAGACGGTGTAGTTCTCGTCGCCGAACATCGTCTCGACGACCTGCGAGATCTCGCCCGTCTCGCCGTCGTACTCGCTGTGCTCGTCGCGGAGGATGACGCTGTCGTCCTCTTCGAATGCCATGGGCGGCGGTACTCGACGCCCCGTCAAAAAGGGATTGATCCGTCTCACTCGGCCCCGCTCGCCGCTCCACCGGGCGTCGCCGGGTCACCGCCGTCGGCGACGACGGCGCGACCCGTCGAGTCGGCCGACGACCCCGACGCGTCGGTCGGCGCGTCGGCCGTCGTATCGCCGGCCCGCCGCTCGGCTCCGAGCACGGCGTCGAACAGCGTCCGGAGCGTCGCCAGCGTCGCCTCGTCGTGGGCGCCCGGGTCGACGGAGACGTACGCGGTCGCGCCCGCCGAACGGACCTGCGCGACCAGCGCATGCAGGAACCGGAACGCCCGTTCGAGGTCGGCGTACTGCAGCAGCGTCGACAGCGAGTCGAGACAGACGACGGGCCGCTCGTCGGCGTCGCAGGCGCGCAGCCACTCGCCGACGGCGATGCCGACCCCCGTGAGGTCGGTCGGGTCGGTGACTTCGCGGACCGGCAGGTGATCGCGGCCCCCGCCGGTCTCCGCCACGGGACCGACGGCGACGGCCGCGGCCGAGTCGACCCGGTCCCGTCGCGCCCGGAGCGCCGTCGTCCACGCTCGCACGTCGTGGCGATACAACACTCCGAGGACGCTCCGCGCGCCCTCGCCGCGGTCGAACGCGCGGTCGAGCTGGCCCGTCGCCTCCGCCTCGAACGCCGGTTCGCACACCAGCGCGACCGAACCGGCCCCGGTCTCGTCGGCGTCGGTGCCGTCACCGCGGTCGCTCGCTCGCACACCCTCGTTCGCCCGCCTGACACCCTCGGTCATCGATACGTGGTCTCTCGACGCAGTCCATAAATACCCGTCAGACGCCCGGCGGACACGCGCTGGCGGCGGATCGGGACGTACGGAAGCGGCCCGTAGCCTCAGCGAACTGGCTCGGAGGTCGAAAACTTATGGCGGAGACTCGCGAACGTGGGGCCATGACCGAGCGAACGCGCGCTGGCCGGCGGTGGCGTTTGCCGGGGGGACCGCGCCCGTCGAGCAGACCGCATTCGCAGACACCGGTGCGATGACCGCCGTCGACAACCTCTGGTACCTCGCCACGGAGGCCCGCCAGGAGGCCGAACAGGTGTACCACCGCTTCGCCGACGAGTACGACGACTTCGTCGAGTTCCGAACCGCCCGGACGGTCTCCCGCGACCGCTTCCGGACCGTCGCCGAACGCATCGAGGCCCAGGGGCTCCCCTACGGCGCTCACACGCTCGCCTACCGACCCTCGGGCGAACTGCTGCTCGTCGAGCAGGCCGCCATCGACACCTGGGTGCTCCCCGGCGGCGAGGTCGAACACGACGAGTCCGTCCGCGAGGGCGCCCGCCGGGAACTCGGCGAGGAAGCCGGGATCGACGTGACCTACGACGGGCTGGGGGTCCTCGGCGAGGTCCGCTTCCACAGCGACGGCCACGAGACCTGGGGCGTCCTCCCCATCTTCGAGGGCGAGGCCGTCTCGTCCGATCTAGAGGTGTGTGACCCCGACGGCGAGATCACCGACGCTCGCTGGTTCGACGAGCTACCCGAAAACACTCGGGACCGGTCGGTCCTGCGGGAGTGGCACCGGAAACGGTTCGGCGAGTGAACGGCCGCACGAGGCGGCTGCAGGACAGTCGGCGTGCCCGTTTCAGCCGACCGAATATCGCTCGATAAAGGTGATGTAAGTAGCGGTGCGGTTGGCGCGTGCTGTCGAGCGTGCCCGCCTCGTGGCGGGCCGCTCGAAACAGTCGCGCGAGGGATGAGCATCGCAGCCTGCGAGAAGCGCAAGAGGCTGGGGAGGTGTGAGGCCGTCTGCGGTGCTGTGCGGGGCGGTTGTCGTCCTGGCGGACTGAAAGGGCGAGGCGCGCTCGCGCCTGTGTAGTCGCCTGAGCGGGCCACTATCCGCGCGGGCCGTGCGGAGAGCGCGGATATCCCGCCTCAGCGACCGCGAGCAGTCCCCTCGTGAACATTCTCCGACACCCTGGCCGTCCGGTTCCTACTCCGGCCCGAACTGCTCGCCCTCGCGGGCGTCGGCCTCTAACCGACGAACCGTCGCGCGGGCGTTGCTGGCGTCGTAGCCGAACAGCACCGACTCGGCGTACTCGTTGGCGACCTCCGTCGCGTGGACGAGGTCGTCGATATCGACATCGACGGCGTAGAGCTCGATGGAAAAGGGGGAGTCGAGTTCGTCGACGAACCCCTTCGCGAGGATCTCCAGCCAGTAGGTCGTCGAGTAGGCCATGTCGTACAGCGGGACGACGAACTCGTCGACGTGCTCTTCGAGCGCCTCGATGTCCAGCCCCGCGCGGTCGTAGACGTGGCCCGGATAGGGATCGGGATACAGCGTCAGATACAGGTCGCCGGGGACGCGCTCGCGGGCCTCGGCGACGAACTCGGTGATGACGTTCGCGCGCCAGGCGCGCCAGTCGTCGAACTCGCTGTCCGCGAAGGCGGCCTCGCAACGGTCACAGTGGCAGTACTCCTCGCGGGGGAAGCCCACGTCGTCGAGGCGTACGTCCTCGTTCGCGTCGGCGGCGTCTTCGATGATCTCCAGCAGTCCCTCGCGGTAGCGCTCGTGGGTGGGGCAGACGTAGGCCCAGTCGAAGTAGGGGCGCTCGCGCGTGGCGGGCTCGCCCTCGTCGCTCTCGGGGACCAGGTCGGGGTTGTCGGCGGCGGCCTTGTTGTCGCCGAAACAGGATATCATGTTGACGCCGTTGTCGACGGGCTCGGCCGCGCGGCCGGTCACGTCCTTGACTTCGTAGAAGGCGCGGTCGAACTCCGCCCACTCCAGTTCGGGCTCGTTGCGCGTGACGACGCCGTACATACCCGTGGGTACGGGGCGGGCCGTGTAAGTCGTTCGAAAAGGCGGTCGGAGAGCGATGCCTCGCCGGCGCTGGTGCGCCTGAGATCCCCTACTCGGCGAGCGCCGTCTTGTAGACGACGGCGACCGCGACCAGAGCGACTAGGGCGACCAGTGATTTCTTCGACATCGCCCGTACGTTCGTGGCAACCGGTTAAAGTGTTTCTGGTGCGAAACGACCGACTTGCGGGCGGTCCGACCGCTCAGTCGTCGTCGCTCGCGACTTCGTTGTGCGTGTCGGGGTCGGCCCCGGAGATGTCCCGCATCGCGCCCTCCATGTCGCCCTCCCAGACGAACGAGAAGTCCTCCTTCCCGTCGACCGAGGGGCCCTGCGTCCACGGCGCCTCGTACTCCTCGCCGTCGCGGGTGGTCGACATGAACGAGTAGTCGAACTCGTCGGGCATCTCCTCCTCGGGGAAGGTGTTGGGGATGGGGAGGTGGTCGAACGGGTCCTCGGGGTCGCCCAGCGAGTGCAGCGCCTTCAGCCACTGGTTCTGGTGCATCGCGTCGCGGGCGACCAGGTACGAGAGCATGTCCTTCATGCCCGGGTCGTCGGTCATCTCCCACAGCCGCGCCGCGAGCAGGCGACCGGTCGACTCGGCCATGACGTTGGCGTACATGTCCGCCGCGAGGTTGCCGCTGGCGACCACGTAGCTCGCGTTGAACGCGTTCCCGTTCGCGTCGATCGGCATCGCGTTCATGCCCGCCGAGAGGTACTGCCGCGGCAACATGCCGGACATCGCCGCGTTCACCGCACCATCGTTGCTCATCTCCTCGCGCAGTTCCGTCGGCGCGCCCTCGAGGTTCTTCGCGACCGCGGTCGCGAGCATCTCGATGTGGCCGATCTCCTCGACGGCCGTCTCCATCAGGAGCTTGCGGTACTCGGCGTGCTCGTCGGGGACGCCGAACGCCTGGAACATGTACTGCAGGCAGACGCGCATCTCGCCCTCGACGCCGCCGATCGCCTCCTGCAGCATCTTCGCGAACGCCGGGTCCGGTTCCTCGACTTCGACTGGATACTGGAGTTTGTCGTCGTGGTAGAACACTGGTACTCCTCCACCGGAGAGACGGCCGGATTCTCAATAGGTGAGCCGCCTTCGCTGGCAAGCACCGCCAGTGACGGGAATCACAACAGAGCACGGGGGCGAGCGCGTATTCAAGCCACGTCGATCTGCTCGGGGATGGAGTCGCGGACGATGGTGTCGCAGTAGGTGCAGCGGATGCCGTCGTCGAGCACGTCGAAGCGGGACTCGACGGGCTCGTCCTCGGTCGTGATGCAGTGGCGGTTCGGACACGAGAGGACGCCGACGACCTCGGTCGGCCGCTCGACGCGGTGTTTCTTCACCACGTCGAAGTCCTGGACGATGTTGATCGTCGCGGCGGGGGCGATCAGCGACAGCACGTCCACCTCGTCCTGGCTCAGCTCGCGGCCCTCGACCTTGACGATGTCCTTGCTGCCGAGGCGGTCACTGGGGACGCGCATCCCGACGCTGACGGTCTCGCCGCTGTCGGCGTCGATGCCGAGGATGGCAAGCACGTTCAGCGCCTGGCCGGCAGTGATGTGGTCGACGACGGTGCCGTTGCGGATCTTGCTGACGCGGAGTTCGCGGTCGCTCATTCGTCACCTCCGAGGACGAGATCCAGCAGCGCCATCCTGACGGGGACGCCGTTGTGGGCCTGCTGGAAGTAGTGCGCGTAGTCGGTGTCGTCGATCTCGTGGGCGATCTCGTCGACGCGGGGCAGCGGGTGCATGACCGTCAGGTCGTCGCGGGCCGCCTCCAGCGTCTCGGTGTCGATCTGGTACTCGCCGGCGATCGCCCGGTACTCGCTCTCGTCGGGGAACCGCTCGGCCTGAATCCGGGTGACGTACAGCACGTCCAGTTCCGGGAGCACCGGGTCGAGTTCCGTGTGCTCGCGGATCGACGCGCCCTCCTCGTGGAGGTCGTAGCGGACGCTCCGGGGGAGCTGCAGGCTCTCCGGGCTGATGAAGTGCTGGTCGGCGTCGAAGTTCGTCAGCGCGTGGGCCAGCGAGTGGACGGTCCGGCCGTACTTCAGGTCGCCCATGATCCCGATCGTCAGGTCGTCGAAGCCCGCCGACTCGCGGATCGTGTACAGGTCCAGCAGGGTCTGGGTGGGGTGCTGGCCGGCGCCGTCACCGGCGTTGATCAGCGGCACGTCGACGAACTCGCTGGCCATCTGCGCCGACCCCTCGCTGGGGTGGCGGAGGACGAGCGCGTCGGCGTATCCCTCGACCACCCGAACCGTGTCCGCGAGGCTCTCGCCCTTCTTGACGCTGGAGGACTCGACGGTGCCCATGTCGACGACGTCGCCGCCCAGCCGCTTTACCGCCGCGGTGAAGCTCATCTTCGTCCGCGTGCTCGGCTCGAAGAAGCAGAGCCCGAGCAGGGCGTTCTCGTGGCGGTCGGCGAACGCCTCCGGGTCGGCGGCCACCTCCGCCGCCCGGTCGAGCACCGCCTCGATGTCCGCCCGCGAGAGTTGTTTCGCACTGATAATGTGGTCGTGACGCATCGAATAGAGTCGCGCCCTCGATTGTCTTGAAACTCCCGACACGGGGTCGAACTGGTGTGAGCGAGAGTCGCGTGACGGCGAGCGCTGAACGCCCTCGACCCGCTCGCTCGGAGTTGGATCGACCGCAGGCGACAGCAGGCGGTGAAAGCCCTCGCCGCGCTCGCGGTCGCCGAGCGACATATCCGCGCTCTCGGCACCGCCCGCGCGGATAGGGGTCGCTCGGACGACTAAACTGCACGCGAGCGCGCCTCGCCCTTTCAGTCCGCCAGGGACAGCACGGCACCGCGACCGCACAACACCGCAACAGTACCCGCCCAGCACAGCACCGCAGACGGCCACGAGCCTCCCCAGCCGATTCGCGACACACGAGTCGCGAATCCCTCGCGCGGCTACGTCGCGCGCATGAAAGCGCGCGACAGCGCGCGCCGACCGCACCGCGACCTGTGTCAAACAGTCCACCCGGACGCACGAAGATTCAAGTGCGAGAGCCCGACCACGCCGTCCCATGCTCGCGATCGCCGGTGGCAAGGGTGGCTGCGGCAAGACGACGACGGCGCTGGGGCTGGCGGCTGCGCTCGCGCGCGACGGCGGGCGACCGCTCGTCGTCGACGCCGACTGCGACATGCCGAACCTACACACGATGGCCGACACGGACCGCTCGCCGGGCGTCGACGCCGTCGCCGACGGCGACTCGATCGCCGCGGCGACCCACCGGAGCACCGTCGTTCCCGGCGTCGACGTGCTTCCGGCCGGGAGCGCCTCCGGACCGCTCGACCGGACGGCGCTCCGCCGGCTCGGGCGCGCTCGCCAGCGGGTGCTTCTGGACTGCCCGGCGGGCGCGACGGACGCTGCCGCCGCGCCGCTGCGTCACGCCGACGCGGCGCTCGTCGTCTCGACCGGTGAGCCGGCGAGCCTCGACGACGCCGCCAAGACCGCGCGGATGGCCGAGACGCTGGGCGCCCGAGTCGCGGGGAGCGTCCTCACCCGGACCGACGAGCCGCCGTCGGCCGTCTCGGGTTCGGAGGGTCTCGCTCGTGCGGTCGAGCCGGTACTGGCGACGGTCCCGGAGATCGCGGGCGACGTGCTGGGCGACCGGGTCGGACGCACGTCGTACGATCGGCTCGCAACGGCGCTCGTGAGGCGGAATGTTTAATCTGGTGGGATCAAAATACTTCGGTAGGATGGTCAACCGGCTGAACACGGGCATCGACGTCCTCGACCGGAAGCTCGGGGGTGGGATCCCGGAAGGGAGCATCGTCGCTCTCAGCGCCCAGCCGGCCAGCCAGGCGGAGCTGTTCCTCTACGAGTTGACCGCGACGCGCGGCACGCTGTACCTCTCGCTCGACCGCACCGCCCAGTCAGTGACGGCCAGCATCGAGCAGTCGCCCGCCAGCACCGGCGACCCCACGGTCCGGCACATCTCGGGCGAGGCGCCGCTGGACAACGCCAGCAAGCTCGTCAGCGCGCTCCCCGAGACCTCGAATCTCATCGTCGACCCGCTCGACGTGCTCGAGGCCCAGGAGCCGCCGTCGCGCTACCGCTCCTTTCTGAACGACCTGCAGAACCACATCGTCAACACGGGCAGCCTCGCCATCGTCCACTGTCTCGACGGGCGCAGCGTCCCGCCGCTGCGCGACACCACCGAACACTTCGCGGACGTGATCTTCGAGCTGAAAACCACGACCGACTCCGACGAGGTCGAGAACCGCCTCGCGATCCCCAAGTTCCGCGGCGGCCGCGCCCCCACCGACATCATCAAGCTCGACCTCGTCGAGCAGGTCTCGATCGACACGAGCCGGGACATCGCGTAGCCGCCTCGGTCCCGTCTTCCGACGGTTCTCCGCCCATTGGGGAGTTCAGCGCTTCAGCCTCGCAGTGTCACCGGCGGGCAGTCGGATAAACGTCCGGTCCGACGGCGCGGCGGGCCGGCAGCGCGGCGGGCCGCCCACAGATTGAAACCGCTCTGTCACGTCTGGTCGGCTATGCCCGACGAACGATACCAGCCGCTCCTCCAGCTGGTTCACAACAGAGCCGGCGACGCCTTCCGGGGGGCGGTCCGGTACGACGCCGACAGCTGGGACGCGCTGTATCTCCGCGACGACGTTGCGACCGAGGAGCTGAAAAACGCGCTTCCGACCATCACGGACCGGGCGCGCGCCAACGAGTCGATCGTCCCTCCCGAACAGTACGACCGGCTCGGCGAGCGACAGGCGACCGTCGAACTGCACGACCGCGCCGCCGTTCTCCACTTCCGGGAGTCCGAGACCGGCGGGATCGTCGTCTCGCTCGACCGCGACGTGGCGCAGGGACTCGGCCAGTTCGTCAACAGCTGTAACGCGGTGCTGGACGGTCGACGGTTGAGCGACGACGGCTGAACGGCGGAACCGTCGGCCGAACGGCGCTGCTGGCCGACGAGCGGGAACGGAGAGAGCGAGTCGGTTACTCCTCGGCGCCTTCGAGTTCGTCGACGATCTCTTCGGCGTCGATGTCCTCGTCTTCGAGCGCCTCTTCGAGTTCGGCACCGCCGCCGCCCATACCGCCCATCATGCCGCCCATGCCGCCCATCATGCCCATGCCGCCGCCGAGCTCCTCCTGGACGATGATGCGGTCGATGTCGAGCAGGTCCGTGAGCTGCTGGGCGATCTGCTGTTTGCCCATCATCCACTGCTGGTTCATCGTCAGCTGCGGCGTCGCCTCGATGTACAGCGTCTCCTTCTCGACCTCGACGGTCTCGTACTCGGGCTCGCTCTCCTCGTCGTCCTCGTCGTCGTCGGACTCGACGAGCTGCTCCTCCTCGACGGTGTCCGTCTCGAACCAGACATCGAGATCCATGTCGAGGAACACGTCGAGCAGCGCGCTCGCGCGCTCCTCGCGGTCGGTGACCTCGGAGAGGACCTCCCAGTCGTACTCGACGTCCTCGCCGGCCAACGGGTGGTTGAAGTCGACGCGGGCGCGGCCGCCGATGATCGTGTTGATGTGGCCGTGCTCGCCGTCGATGTCGACGTGGGCGCCGGGGTAGCGGTCGTCCTCGGGGATGCGGTCGGCGCTGATGGTGCGGACCTCCTCGTCGTCGAACTCGCCGAACGCGTCGACGGCCGGGACGGTCACGGTGCCGGTGTCGCCGACCTCGCTGCCGACGATGTCCTCCTCGACGGCGTCGAAGACGTGGCCCTCACCGAGGACGATCGTGCGGGGTGCGAACTCCTGGTCCTCGCCGACGCCCTCCTCCTCGGCCACGTCGGGGTCGGTCGTGTCGACCAGGTCGCCGCCCTCGACGGTGCGGGCGGTGTAGTCCAGTTCGATGAAGTCCCCGTGCTGGAGTCCCTCGGTCTCCTCCTGCGTGTCGGACTCCGTCTCGGCCTCGGTCTCGTCGGCTGCGTCCTGCGCTGTCTCCTCGGACTCGGACTCGTTGCTCATACCGACACGACTCGCGTTGCACTCTTAAGAACAACGTTTCGGGGCTACCGCGCCCGAGCCGGGCCGCCGCCGAGCCGCACCGTTCCGGCGCGTTCGACCGGCTCGTCGACGCCGAGCGCGCTTGGCCCTAACGAGTTTGGGCCCATCGATACCCCGCGACGGGCCGAGAGATACGGTATGGACTTCGAACACGGCGTCGGCGGGATCGGACGGGACGCGGCCGCGGAACTCGAGCGCGCTGCGAGGGACGTGGACGCGGTCGAAGTGGTCGAATCGCCGGATGGCAGCGTCGCGCTCCGGGGCGACTCGGACGCGGTGCAGTCGGTGCGACGGGCGCTGTGGGCGCGACAGCTCTCGGCCGAGCAGTTCGGGCAGGACGGGCTCGCGGCGGCCGACGCGACCGCTCGCGGGCGGCTGGCCGGGTCGCCGTGAGCGCCCGGTCGGCGGTCGTCACGCCGTCTCGGTCGGTTGCTCGGCGAGCCGTCCCTCGACGAAGGCGGCGAAGTCGTCGGTGAACCCCTCGACCTCCGCCCAGTCGGTGTACTCGTAGTCGCGGGAGGTGTCGGTGTCGCCGGTCGCCTCGCGCGCGATCCGCTTCATCACGAGCCGCTCGAGGAAGCCGTACTTCGAGTAGCGGAGCGCGCCGCCGAACCGGCCGATACGGTCGGGGTGAAAGCCGGTGTCTTCGAGGAACTCCTCGACGTAGCGAGCGGCCTCCGCGCGCCGTTCGGAGTCGTCGCCGACCGAGGACAGCGAGACCTGGAAGAACGCGGTCGGCAGCGCAGCCAGCGCGTCGGCGTTCGCGTCGACGAACGAGCGGACCGACGCCTGGTGTTTCCCGACGTGGATCGACGAGCCGACCACGACCGCGTCGAAGTCGGCCAGCGAGTAGTCGGTCTCCAGCGCGCCCGCGTCGACGGCGGTCGCCTCGTGACCCCGGCCCCGCAGGCGCGCGGCGATCCGGTCGGCGATCTTGGCGGTCTGTCCCTCGTTCGACCCGTAGAGGACCAGGAACGAGCCCATGGTCGCTCGACGCCGGGAGCGGTAAAAAACGTCGCGTCGCTTCGCCCGGTAGGCCCGTGTTTGTCGCCGGTAAGGTCCGCCGACGGTCGACGGGCGGGCGATCGAACGACGGTAGGCCTCCCTCAGTACTCGACCCGCGACCGGAACTCGGGGACGCCGCCGACGCCGAGGTCGACTTCGAACAGGGCACCGGCGCCGTCGCCCTCCTCCTCGCGGGTGCCGGCCGGGCCCTCGCCGGGGCCGAGCGCAGTCGTCACGTAGGCGGTCTCGTAGTCGGGGCCGCCGAAGGTGACCGCCGACACCTTCTTCGCCGGGAACTCGACCCGCTGGAGCTCCGTCCCGTCGGGGTCGTAGCGAGCGATCCGACCGCCGTTCCAGAAGGCCGACCAGACGCAGCCCTCCGCGTCGACGGTCATCCCGTCCGGGTGGCCGTCCAGATCGCTCGCGTCGAGGAAGGTCTCCCGGTCGGAGAGCTCGCCCGTCGCCCGGTCGTAGCGGTACCGCGAGATCCGACCGGCCTCGGTCTCGGTGAAGTAGAGCTCCTGGTGGTCCGGGGTGAACCCGAGCCCGTTCGAGAGTTCGGCGTCCTCGACGGCGACCGACAGCGAGCCGTCGGTGTCCAGGCGATAGAGGGCGCCGGGCTCACCCTCGGGCGTCGGCATCGTCCCGCAGAAGACCCGGCCCTCCGGGTCGGCGATCACGTCGTTGAACCGCGACCGCTCCTCCCCGTCGATGGCCTCGACGAGCGGCTCGCCGAGCCCGGATTCGGGAGACCACGGCTGGATCCGGCCCTCGTCGCAGAACAGGAGCAGCTCGCCCGATTCCTGGATCGTGAACCCACCGATGGAACCCTCGCTATCGAGGACGCGCTCGTGGGACCCGACGGCGGGGTCGTAGCGGTAGAGGTCGGCGGAGGGGATGTCGAGGAAGTAGACGACTTCCTCCTCGGGGTGCCAGAGCGGTCCCTCACCGGTGTGACAGCGCGTGTCCGCGGCGATCTCGGGGGTCGGTGACTCCGCGGTCATCTCAGGCACCGCCCTCCGTCGCTTCGGCGGTCTCCTGGGCCGCCCCGACCGTCCCCTCGGCGGATTCGAGCAGGCCGCGCATGTAGCCGATCGCGAACAGCCGGCCCTTGGTGTGGTAGCCCGGGTTCGAGTTGTCCTCGCCGGCCATCGTCGGCACGTGGTCGGGGCGCATCGGGCCGTCGAAGCCGGCGTCGACGAACGCGTCCATCGCGGCCTGCATGTCGGTGGGTCCGTCGTCGTGCCAGGTCTCGACGAAGCGGTCGGCGTCGCCCGCCACGTCGCGGAAGTGCGCGAAGTTGATCTTCTCGCCGAAGTGCCGTATCGTCTCGGGCACGTCGACGCCCATCGCGGCGAAGTTGCCCTGGCAGAACGTGACGCCGTTGTACTCGCTGTCGTAGATGTCGAGCACGCGGTCGTAGTTCTCGACGCTGTTGGCGATACGGGGGATGTCGCCCACGCTCTCGCGCGGCGGGTCGTCGGGGTGGAGCCCGAGCTTGACGCCCGCCTCCTCGGCGACGGGGACGACCTCGGTCAGGAAGTACTCGATCGCATCCCACACCTGCTCGCGGGTCACGTCCGCCGCGTCCGTGCCGGGACCGGTGCCCATCTTCGCGTTGTCGTAGCCCGTGGTGAGCGACCCGCCCCGGGATTCGACGTGGGCCTCGGTGCGCGCCCAGCGGACGCCGGCCATCCAGTCGTAACAGACGACGGGGATCCCCAGGTCGCCGCAGTCCCGGAGAAACCCTTTGAACTCCGCGATGTCCTCGTCACGGCCGTCCAGTCCGAGTCGGATCCGGTCGCTGATGGGGACGCTGCCCTCCAGGACGGCGAACTCCAGGCCGGCGTCTTCGAGCCAGTTTTTCGTCCCGAGCAGGTCGTCGTACGACCAGTGGGTCTTGTCGTCGCCGACCTCCAGCGGATGGACGACGGCCTGCTCGACGCCCATCTGCTTCGCGAGCTGCCAGCGTTCGTCCGGCTGGCGGGGTAAAACGAGCGATAGCTGAACCATACTCGTCCGTTGGACGCCTCTCCGTTATCGGCGTTCCGGTCGCGGAAGGGGGTCACGCGGCCGGTCGAACCGCCGCCCGGTCAGTTCGAGGTGTCGCCGGAACCGCAGATGTTCCTGGTCACCCACACCTCGTTGTCCTCGGTGATCTCGATGCCGAGGCCGAGGCGGTTGGCGTTCGGGTAGTCGAGCACACCGGCGTACACCGGGTTCTCCGTCCAGTCCTCGAAGATGTCGCGAGCGACGGCGGTCTCGTTCTCGTGGTAGACCGTCTCGCCGTTCTCCTGGAAGTTGCTCCCGATGTGACTCTGACCGATCACCTGGAACTGGTAGTTGTTCGGTGAGACGATGAACTGCTTGCCCTGCCGCTTGAACTTGCAGGTCTCCTTGAGGTCGAACACCCTGTAGCGCTCCGGGACCGAGAGGTTGTGCGTCTCGTAGACGAGCTCGCCCCGGTCGGCCATGGCGACGCTGTGGTTCAGGGACATCCGATTGATCCGCTTGACCAGCGAGCCGTTCGCGTTCGTGTACGGGTCCAGACCGTTGTCCCTCCGCCAATCGTTGATCATCCGGCGGGGTTCGAGTTCGACCTCGCGCTCCTCGAACATGCGGGGCAGGATCGGCGTCCGCGTCGGGATCGCCGTCGGGGTCGGCGTGACCGTCGGCGTCCCCGTGGCGGTCGGCGTCGGGGCCGACGTGGGCGTCAACGTCGGGAACGCCGTCGCCGTCCCGTTCCCGGTTCCGTTCGCCGCGGTCCCGTTCCCGGCGGTCGTCGCGGCCGGTGTCGGCGTCGCCGCGGACCCGCCGTCACTTCCGTCGTCTGCGTCGTCCTCGCCGTCGTCAGGGGTCGGCGTGTCGCCGCCGCCACCGCCGCCGAGGACCATCGCACCCGCGATCCCCCCGATCACGAGCACGGCGACCACGGCGACGGCGCCCCCGACGACCACCTTCCGATCGGTGCCCGAGTCGAGACTTAAATCTTCCCAATACACTACAGGGAGGTGATACGTCTGGGGTCGCCGGAGCCGTTCGAGCAGGCGGTCGACCCGCGCCGCCTCGTCGAGAACCTCGCGCGCCCGACGGTCGGTCAGGCGCGCATCGCGGGCGTGCGCTCGTCGACCGGGTCCGTCTCGTCGACGAACTCCTTGACGATCTTCTCCTCGGCGCGGTGGAGCGTCTCGCTGCAGGTCGACTTGGCGATGTCGGACTCGTCGGCCAGCTCGGTGAGCGTACACTCCCGGGGCGTGTCGTAGTACCCCTCCTCGACCGCGGTCTGGACGAGCCGGAGCTGTTTCGGGGTGAGCAGTTGCTCGGTCTCCATCTCCTGGCGGACGGCCATGACCTCGAACTCGATGCCGAACTGCCGGAGCTGGTCGCCCAGCGTCGACAGCCGGTCCCGGGGCGCCGTGACCTCCCACTCGACGCTCCCGTCGACGACGGAGAAGGGGAGTTCCAGCGGCGTCCCGGCGTTGCGCACCGGCAGCAGGAGGACCGGGTTGGAGGTCTCGAACTGCACCAGCGCCGTCTCCGCCGTCCGCTGGAGGAAGTCCGTGTTCGTCACCTCGTCGTAGTCGTCCATCGTCAGCAGGACCTCCTCGACGGCGTCCGCGGTTATCTCCGCCAGCGCGACGCCGCCCTCCCCCTTCGGGAAGACCGTCAGGATCTCGAACTGCGCGTCCGGGTACTCGCGCGACAACTCGCCGATCCACACCGAGTCCGGCACGGTGATCTCAAGGTTGGCCCGCGGCATGTGTGATCCTTACGAGCCGCGAGGACTATCAGTGTTCCCGAACATGTTCGCCCAGGCTCGTCCGAGTCCGTCCGGTGAGCCGAACGATGTTCGGGAAGCGGCGCGACAACCGGTGGGGACTGCCCGCTCCGGCAGGGGTTTGGGGCTCGTCGCGGTACACGGTCGCATGCGACTCGGTGGCCCGGTCTTCGCCGACTACGAGACCCCGGAGGAGTGGATCGACGCGCTGGACGACCTCGGATACACCGCCGCGTACTGCCCCGTCGACACGGACGCCGACCCCGAGACTGTCCGCGCCTATCGCGAGGCGGCCACCGACGCCGACGTGGTGATCGCCGAGGTCGGCGCCTGGGGTGTGAATCCGGTCGGTCCGGACGCCGACGAGCGGGAAGCGGCGATCGCCCACTGCGCCCGACATCTCGAACTAGCCGACGCGGTCGGCGCCAACTGCGCGGTCAACGTCGCCGGCTCCCGCGGTGACTCCTGGGCCGGCCCCCACCCCGACAACTTCGACGCGGACACCTTCGGTCTGGTCGTCGAGTCGGTGCGGGAGATACTCGACCGCGCGGGCCCCGACGCCGCGAGCTACGCCCTCGAAGCGATGCCGGCGATGGTACCCGACTCCGTCGAGAGCTACCGCCGCCTGCTCGACGCGGTCGACCGCGACGCGTTCGCCGTCCACTTCGATCCGGTGAACCTCGTCGCCTCGCCCCGCAGGTACGCCGACACGGCGACCCTGATCGAGCGGTTCGTCGACGAGTTCGGGGACCAGATCCAGTGCGTCCACCTCAAGGACGTGGCGATGGGGAGCGACCCGCTCGTCCACCTCTCGGAGGTGCCACCCGGCGAGGGGAACCTCGACTACCGCGCCCTGCTGCGGGCGCTCGACGGCCTCGACGACGATCTCCCGATCATGCTCGAACACCTCGACGGCCCCGACGAGTACGAGCGGGCGGCCGAGCACGTGGGGGACGTGTCCGACGAGGTCGGCGTCTCGGCCTGAGGCCGAGGCCGCCCGCCGCGGGGGCCGTAGCCGTCGGCTTCGCTCACTCCTCGCGTTCGGTAGCAGGCTGGAACGCCCGCTCGCTCGCGTCGTTGAGCAGTTCCCAGTACCGCAGCAGGGTCGCGGCGTGGCCCTCGTCGGGACCGGCGCGGCGGACGGTCGCCTTGAACGCCTCGTGGACGGCCGCGTTGATCGGCAGCGCGGTCCCGTTCGCCCGGGCGACCTCGCGGGCGTACCCGAGGTCCTTGTGCCAGATCGCCAGCCCGCCCAGCCCCTCGATGTCCTGGGCGAACTCGCGGTCGAGGAGTCGTTCGGACACGTCCATGCCGAAGAAGTCGCGGAGGTGCGCGGGGTCGACGCCGTTGTCCCGCGTGAACTCGACGATCTCGGCGTCCAGCGCGTTCCGCCCCGCGTAGCGCATCTGTAAGGCGAGTTTCAGGACCGTCGCCTCCCCGGCCGCGCCGACGTGGAGGTGGTCGTCGCTCAGGGCCTCGACCAGGTCGCGGGCCGCGTCGTAGGCCTCGTCGGTCCCGCCGACCATCATGTGCGCGCCGTCCCGGGGCGCCGCCCGGGTGATCGGCGCCTCGACGAAGGCGGCGCCGCGCTCCTCGCACCAGGCCTCGCACTCACGGGAGGTGTCCGGGCGGGTCGTCGTCGCGTCGACGACCGTTTGGCCTGCCGAGAGCGCGCCGAGCACGCCATCCTCGCTCTCCATCACCGCCTCGACCTCCGGCGTCCCAGGGAGCGCCAGGACGACGAACTCCGAGCGCCGGGTCGCGTCCGCGGGGCTCTCGGCCGCGACCGCACCGCGCTCGGTCGCGGCGTCGACCTGCGAGTCGTCCACGTCGTAGGCGACCGTGTCGTACTCGGTGTCGGCCAGCCGGTCGAGAAACGTCTTCCCGATGTAGCCGACGCCGATCACTCCGACCGTGGGCATGTGACCACGGACGGCCACCGAGCGGATAAACGTTCGACTCGGCGGCCGCTACTCCGACCGCTGGGCGTCGAGGGTCGCCACGGCGGCCAGATTC
The DNA here is from genome assembly GCF_013415905.1 of Halosimplex pelagicum. GTDB lineage: Archaea > Halobacteriota > Halobacteria > Halobacteriales > Haloarculaceae > Halosimplex > Halosimplex pelagicum. The sequence goes on from NZ_CP058909.1 coordinate 3,944,791, forward strand.
ACGATGTCTTTCACCTCGTCGTCGCGCTGGAGGACGTGGACGGGGTCGGCCATCCCCGCCAGCATCGGGCCGACGGCCTCCGCACCGCCGAGTCGCTGGAGGAGCTTGTAGACGATATTGCCCGCTTCGAGGTTCGGGAGCACCAGCACGTTCGCCGGCTCGTCGATCTCGGCGAACTCGTAGTCGCCGACGAGCAGGTCCTCGACGACGGCGGTGTCGGCCTGCATCTCGCCGTCGACCGGGAAGTCCACGGCGGGGTCCTCGCGGAGCCGCTCGGCCGCCCCTCTGGGCTTGCGGGTGCCCTCGTTGTCGACGCTCCCGAAGTCCGAGTACGACAAAAGCGCCGCCCGCGGCTCCACGTCGAACCGTCGAGCGACCCCCGCGGCGTGGCGCGTCACCCCCGCCAGCGTCGCCTCGTCGGGGTCCTGATTGACCGTCGCGTCCGCGACGAACACGACGCGGTTCTCGAAGGAAAGCATGTACACCCCGGCGGCGTGGTCGACGCCGTCCTCCGTGCCGATAACCCGCAGCGGCGGGCGCAACGCGGAGGGGTAGTGGTGGGTGAGTCCGGTCAGCATCGCGTCGGCGTCGCCGCGCTCAACCATCACCGAGGCGAAGTGGTCGCCGTCGCGGACCGTCTCCGCGGCCTCCCGGCGCGTCATGCCCTTCCGCTGGCGCAGCTCGTACAGCCGGTCGGCGTACTCGTCGCACTCGCCCGTCGCCGGGTCGACGACCTCGGGGTCGAAATCCAGGTTCAACCCGTCGACTTTCCGCTCGATGGTCGTCCGGTTGCCGATCAGCACCGGCTCGGCGATCCCCTCCTCGGTCATCTGGTGGGCGGCGCGGATGATCTTCTCGTTGGCCCCCTCCGCCAGTGCGAGGCGCTTGGGGTCGCTCTTGGCCTTGTTCAGGACGATACGCATCATCTCGCGGGACTTGCCCAGGCGCGCCTCCAGCCGCTCGACGTAGGCGTCTGGGTCGAGAGCGTCGCGCGCGGCGCCCGACTCGACGGCCGCCTCGGCGACGGCGGGCGCCACCTCGAACAGCACCCGCGTGTCCAGCGGTTTCGGGATGATGTACTCGGGGCCAAACTGGAGCGGCTGGTCGCCGTAGGCCCGCCGGACGGCGTCCGGCACGTCCCGTTTCGCCAGGTCGGCCAGCGCCTCCGCCGCCGCGACCTTCATCGCCTCGTTGATCTCCGTCGCCCGCACGTCTAAGGCCCCGCGGAACAGGAACGGGAACCCCAGCACGTTGTTCACCTGGTTCGGGTAGTCCGACCGCCCGGTCGCCATGATAACGGTGTCGTCGCGGGCGGCTTTCGCTTCCTCGTAGCCGATCTCCGGGTCGGGGTTGGCCATCGCGAAGATGATGGGGTCGTCGGCCATCGACCGGACCATCTCCGCGTCGACGATCCCGCCCGCCGACAGCCCGACGAGCATGTCCGCTCCCGCCATCGCGTCGGCCAGGTCGCCCTCCGGCACGTCGCTGGCGAACTCGCGGTTGTACTCGTTGAGGTCGCCCGCCTCGGCCCGCTCGGCCGTGAGGATCCCGTCGATGTCGACCATCGTGATGTTCTCACGGCGGACCCCCAGCGAGACGTAGAACTTCGCCGTCGCGATGGCCGCCGCCCCCGCCCCGGCGAAGGTGACCTCCAGCGACTCCAGGTCCTTCCCGCCGATCTCCGCGGCGTTGAGCAGGGCGGCGCCGGAGATGATGGCGGTCCCGTGCTGGTCGTCGTGGAACACGGGGATGTCCATCCGCTCGCGCAACCGTTCCTCGATGACGAAGCACTTCGGCGCCGCGATGTCCTCCAGATTGATCCCGCCGAACGTCGACTCCATCCCCGCAACCGCGTCGACGAAGTCGTCGGGGTCGGTGTGGTCGACCTCGATGTCGAACACGTCGATGTCGGCGAAGCGCTTGAACAGCACTCCCTTCCCCTCCATGACCGGCTTGGAGGCCTGGGGCCCGATATCGCCCAGTCCCAGTACCGCCGACCCGTCGGAGACGACGCCGACGAGGTTCCCCTTCGACGTGTACTCGTAGGCCGCTTCTGGGTCCTCGTCGATGGCCCGGCACGGCCCCGCGACCCCCGGCGAGTACGCCAGACTGAGGTCCCGCTGCGTGCTCGTCGACTTCGTCGTCCGGATCTCGATCTTCCCGGGCGGGTCCGCCCGGTGGTACTCCAGCGAGTCGTCTTCGAGTGTCATACGCCCCCTTCCCGACTGAGTCAGTAAAGCTATGTGATGCACGCAATTCCGGCGAACGACCCGAACGGCCCCCGTCGTCGAGACCTGGTCGGTGCGAACCGAGCGGAGCGACCGCTGTCGGGAAGGGAAACAGCGGCGAGAACTGTCCGTCGGATGCTCCCGGCGAGACTTGAGCGGGATGGCTAACTAGTACCGACCCGCTTCCGAATCACGATGCCTTCCGACTACTGTCCGCCGAGAAATCCCGCCCCGTTCGTGGGCGGAAATCACACCGATTCTACGCGCTTGATCGCTGAATCGATATCGTATTCACACGGTAGAGGGTAACAGTTGATCCGTCGCTATCGACGCTGGAGTGTCCTCCCTGTAATGACCGGTAACGACCACCCCTCCGAAGTAGACCAGTCGGCGGACCGAGCTACGGATGACCCGGGCGCGTCGGTGGACGCCGCTGCGAACGAAGTGGTGTTCGATCGCGCCGGGATACGCGACGGCTTCCTGACCTGTGTGCCGATCGCGCTCGGTGTCGCCGGGTACGGGATCGCCTTCGGCGTCCTCGCCGACCGGGCCGGGCTGACCGTCGTGGAGGCGGCCCTGATGAGTGCGACGGTCCTGGCAGGCGCCTCCCAGATCATCGCCGTCGAGCTGTGGTCCGATCCGATCCCGGTCGCGACCGTCGTGCTCGCGGTCTTCGCGGTGAACCTCCGGTACTCGCTGATGGGCGCGGCGTTGCGGCCGTGGTTCCGGTACCTGTCCGGGACGCGGGCGTACCTCAGTCTGTTCTTCATGGCCGACGAGAACTGGGCGCTGACGATGCGCGAGTTCACGTCCGGGAGCCAGCGGGGTGCGTTCCTGCTCGGAAGCGGCCTCGCCATCTGGGTGTTCTGGGTCGCCTCGTCTGTCGTCGGCGTCGCCGTCGGCGGCGTGATAGACGACCCCGCTACCTTCGGGCTGGACTTCGTCCTCGTCGCGACGTTCGTCGCGCTCGCGGTGGAACTCTGGGACGGGTCGTCGACGGCCGTCCCGTGGGCCGTCGCGCTGGTGACGGCGCTGGCGACCTCGCAGTTGCTGTCCGGCCAGTGGCACGTCATCGCCGGCGGGCTCGCCGCCGCTGTCGTCGAGGTGGCTCGCTATGAGTGACGCGTTCGCCCTCGATCCGACAGTCGTCGGTGTCATCGCGGGGATGGCGTTCGTCACCTACCTCACCAAGGCCAGCGGACTGTGGCTGCTGACGCACGTGGGGATCAGCGAGCGAGCCGAGGCCGCCCTCGAAGTGCTTCCGGGAGCCATCGTGGTCGCCGTTATCGGACCGGAACTGGCCGCCGGTGGTCCCCCGGAGTGGCTCGCCGGCGGCGTCGTCGCCATCGTCGCCTGGCGGACGGAGAACATCTTCCTCGCGCTGGTCGCCGGCGTCGGCGCCGTCGTCGCGTTTCGCACTGTTTTGTGACGTGACCGCGACGTCGATCGAGACCGACGGGCCAGTCAGCGCCAGCCGGGGACCGGCGTACGCGTACCACCCAGTGGTACTACCGTGTAGAAACCTTCATACGGCGCGTGTTCCGAAGCGGTGGTATGCAAACGCCGACGGGTAGCGGGGAGCCGACATCGGCCGGCCGGGTGAAGTCGTTCGTCTCGAACATGGGGCCGTCGTGGGTCGCCGGCGCGATCGCCGCGGGCCCGGCGACGATGGGATCGCTCATTACCGCCGGTGGCGGCTTCGGATACGAGCTGTTCTGGATCGTCGTCCTCTCGGCCGTCGCCGGGGCGTTCGCCCAGTATCTCGCGATGCGCCTCGGACTGCTCACCGAACGCGGTATCGTCGGCGTGGTCACGGACCAGCTCGGAGACACCTGGGCCTGGCTGCTCGTCCTCGACGTGGTGGTCGCGGCCGGGGCCGCACAGCTGTTGATCATGAAGACCGTCGCCGGCGTCTCGGCGACCGTGACCGGCGTCGACAGTCGTATCTGGGGCGTCGTATGGGCGGGTGTCCTCGCGGTCGGGCTCGCCACTCGGGGGTACCGGTTCCTCGAAGTCGCCGCCAAAGTCCTCGTCAGCGGCGTCGTCGTCGCGTTCGTCGCGTCGCTGTTCGTCGTCCCGATCGATCCGACCGCAGCGGTCAGCGGACTCGTTCCCTCGCTCCCGTCCGGAAGCGCACTGGTCGCGGCGGGAATCCTCGGCGGTGCCGTCCACATCACTCTGATTACGATGCATTCCTACACGATGCGAGCACGCGGGTGGACCGCCGCCGACTCCGATCTCGCGACGTTCGACGTGGTCGCGTCGATGCTGGTCGCGTTCGGGACCTACAGCGTCGCGATCTACCTCGTCACGGCGAGTGTCCTCACCTCCGGCGACCTCTCGACCGTGGAAGCGGCACAGGCGCTGGGGCCGCTCGCGGGCCCGTTCGCGAAGTCACTCTTCCTCGTCGGCCTCCTGGGCGCAGCGGTCTCGACGCTCGGCGCGAACACGATCGTCCCGCCGTTCCTCCTCGCGGACAAACTCGGCTGGGGAACGACCGTCGAGGACGAGCGATACCGCGGGCTCCTCGTCGTCGCCGCGCTCCTCTCGGCTCCGGGCGCGTTCATCGGCGGCCCAGTCCTGAGTCAGCTAGCGCTCGTGCTCGCGATCGGGACCGTCGGAACGCCGTTCGCGATCGCGGTCGTGCTGTATCTGCTCAACTCCTCGGCGGTCCCCGAATCGAACTCGTCGCTCGCGAATCTCGCCGGGCTCGCCCTGCTACTCGTCTCCGGAACGCTCGCGGCGAACTTCGTCAGGGAGCAGGTCGCCGCGGGGATCGGCTTGCTGTCGGGGGCGATCCTCCTCTTCGCCGTCGTGCTGGGACTGGGGACGCTCGGGGTGTTCGGGAAGTTCGTCCGCGGGGAGGGCGCGCTCGCGTGACTGAACTGGGCTTTCCGCTCGACGGATCGACGCTGATCGTCGGCCCCTCCCAGGCCGGCAAAACGCGACTCACCGCCCGCGCCATGGAGGCCTGGATCGACCGTGAGGGAGGGTCAGACGTCGTCCTCCTCGAATTCGGCCCGGAGTACGACCGCGACGGGACCGTCCTCGGTCGAAGGCTCGAACGGTATACGGATATCCCGACGGCCGTCTGGGTCGGGAAAGTCGACGCGCACGCGCCCCGGGCCGAAAGCGAGAGTGAAGCGGAATTACGCGAGCTCGCCGGGGAAAATGCGATGGCGGTAGCCGACCGGCTCGCGGACGCGCCGGCTACTCCCGCTGCCGTCTTCGTGAACGACGCCACGATCGGATACCAGCACGCGCCCGAGGAGGTCGAACGGCTGCTCGACTACTGCGCCACCGCCGAAACGGCCGTCCTCAACGCGTTCGAGAGCGACGAACTCGGGACGCACGACCCGGTCTCCGTTCGAGAACGCGACGTCGTCCAGCGACTGCGGACGTGGGCCGACCGAACGATTACGCTCGGTGACTGACGACACACGGAAACAGCCGTCTCCGCCCGGGATTGACTGGTGGTCACCCGGCGCCGCGAGACCGAAGTTCCCAATCGCAGGACTGCGTCGGGGTCGCCGGTTCAACTGGTTCGGTTTGCGCTGGGACGTGACCACTGTTTCTCACATCTCACGGGCGAAAACTACCGGCAGGAAGGGGGATTGGGATGCTCCGTCAGGGATTCGAACCCTGGTCCTTGCCGTGAGAGGCCACCCCCCTCTGCACGGAGGTGGCCCCTCTGTGGCTTGTTTTCCCTCTCGATGATCCGGGATTCAGCCTGTGCCAAGTGAGTATTGAGTCCGATGTCCCATAAATTCCCGGTAGATTGCCCTTCAGACATCATCGATTCAGACGATAATTTCGGAGAGCATCCCAACGAAAGCAGCCTTCCGACCCTACCCACTCACGCTCAGACGGCCACTCAGTATCCGTCCAGTCTCGCATAGATAGTTCTTCGGGGCACTGCCATCGCCACTCGAATAATTTGGCGGAGCTAAATTATTTGAACTGCGCGCTGCAAGAGTGGACACAGATGACCGAATCGGACCTGGAATCGTGGACGGAGAGTATGAGCGGGCGCGAACGCGTTCGGCACGTGGTGGAGGTGCTCGACGAGCCAACGCCGGTACAGGATATCGCGGATCGGGCGGATGTCTCGCGCGCGACAGCCGACGACGAGCTCCAGCGATTACGGAGTGACGACTGGGTCACTGAGACGACCGTCGATGGAACGAAAGCTTACGACTTGAATCCCGTGCGGATGCTCTTCGACGAAGTAACTGACCTGATCGAGAGCCATTCACGTGACGAACTGGAGGGCCAGCTCACGGAGCTGAAGGAGGAACAGGAGGAGTTGGCTACTGAGTACAACGTCGGTTCGCTCGATGAGTTCCGAGAACAGCTCGTCGACGAGGAACTCTCGGCAGAGGAGACCCGTGAGCGTCGCAACGCGATCGCCACGTGGGAAGCGATCAACACGGAACTCGGGCTGGTCAAGCACGCCCTCCAGCTGTACGATGATGTCATTGAACTCTCGTCACCACGGACTGACTCTCCCTCGTCGCTCGCCTGATGGTTGTGTTCCTCGCTAACCGGGCGAACTTGCAGCACAAGCGCCTTCACGACCGCATCCAGCATCGACTCAGCGGTGAGTTCGAGAACGTTCGACGGCGGCGTGCCGAACCGCGCGAAGCGGGCCCGTACCGAGTCGTCGCCGATGTGAACCCGCGACAGTTTCTGGAAGACGACGAGTACCCGGTGACGACTGCGCGGGTCGAGATCGGGTTCCAACTACAGACCGGGGCACCGCACGAGCACTACTGGTTCAACTGGATCGAACCAGAGCGTAGTCTGCTGGTCGGGTGGCATCAGGACGATACACACGACGACCTCGGGCCGGTTCACCTGCAAGTGAACGACGGAGCAACACCTGTCGAGCATCAACGGGCACGGTTTGTCGATTCACACCCGCTTGACGTTGTGGAACAGCGAGGCAACTCGCTTCGCGATCTCGTCTTCGCCGTCGAGTGGGAGCAAGGACGCCCCGTCGGACTCGATCCGGTGTCTCAGTAAGGTCCGATCGGCTGGATCTAACGCTACGCTTTCGGACTCGGACTTGGTAGTGGCACCTGACAGATGGACTCTCCGACGCAAGAGGAGATACGGTCTCTCTGTACTGACCAGTCCTTCGAGCGGGGGCGAGATTACTATCGTCAAGGTCGTGTTCGGGAACTGGATATCGACGACGACGAAATCACCGCGACCGTCCGAGGTTCCGACTATTACGACGTGGCCATCGAGATCGGGACCGGTTCCATCCGTACCCGCTGTAGCTGCCCGTACGACTACGCGGGAGATTGCAAGCACATCGTTGCTGTCTTGCTGGCCGTCGATGACCGTAATACCGAGGTGACCAGCGACGCTGAGGATGCAGACGAGGCTCTATCGGACGTCACGGATATCGACGCGCTGGTCGAACGAACGGCCGCTGCAGACCTCCGAACGTTTCTGCTCGACATCATCGAAGACAACCGCGATGTCCGTGACCGTTTCGTCGCGTTCACGGGCGGAGACACAGGCAAGACCGTCTACGACTACAAGCAGGAGATCGACCGGCTGTTCGAGGACGCGACCGGCAGCCGAGGAATAGTCGAATACGACACGCACATCGACTTCTCGCAGTACTACGACCTCGCGGAGACACATCGAAAGCGCGACCACATCGACGCGGCGACGGATATCTACCAAGCGATTGCGGAGACGATCCGTGAGAACCTGAACCGCGTCGACGACAGCGGCGGCTATTACGGTACCGAACTGGAGAGAGCTATCGAATCGTATGCAGAGACTGTCGTAGAACGGAATCTCGACCACGAGCAAAAACAGCCGTACATCGAGTATCTGTGTCAGGAGTTCATCGAAGCGGACCACGGGGTGGCCAGTGACTACTACGACGACGCGCTGCGAACACTCTGTACGGCGACTGCCGACCTCGAATACTGGCTGGAGTTGTTGAATTCCCGTGTGTCGAGTCCCGCTCTCGACACAGTGACATCGGGAGAGCAGATGCCCGCACATGACGAGTACATGGCAGACCATGCCGCAAAGCGCCACGGTGAGCGAGCAGCTGATTTCCTCTATACCTCTGATTTCACCGAGGGACCGCTCACTACCGACGATTTCACCGGTGGGACGCTCGACATTGAACATCCGGCAGTCGGGCCACTGAAACTGGAGTACTTCGTCGGTGACGCGTTCGAATCACTTCGCGTGGACGACCCGACCACTATCGAGGAACACACCGTAGATATCGAACCGACCGAGTCACATGCCGACGAGGCTGAGATATCCTCGTCACTTCGCACGCAGCGCGTTCTCTCCACGTATATTTATCTCCTCAACGAACTCGGTGAGACAGAAGCAGTTGCATCCCTGTATGAAGAGGTCTATCTCGAAAGCCCCCGTTTCTGTAAAGAGTACGCCGAGCGGCTGAGAGACGATGGGAACGAGGAACGGGCAATCGAAGTCATCGAAGACGGTATCGATACCTTCGACTCAACGCGCGATCTTCGTTGGCTCGCTGCCGACCTCTACGAGGATCGGAACCCGGAGAGATATCGTGCCACGCTGAAAGAATTGTTTCTCAACCACACCCAGTGGGCAGCCTACGACGATCTGAAAGACAGCTGTGACAGCCGGGAATGGCAATCGCTCTGGGAAGAGTTCCAACAGCAGTTTGCGGACGACCGCCAGCAGCGTATCGCGCTGTACGTCCACGATGGCGACCTCGAAGAAGCGTTTAGGGAACTGAAAGACAGTGACGACTTGTCCGTACTGAAACGATATCGAGACACAGTCGCAAGGGTTGATCCGGAGGAGTACTTCGAACGGTATCGAGAACTGCTTGTCCCATTTGCAGCTGGTGACACGGGCCGACGCCACTATCGAGAGGTTGCTGACCACTTGAGAGAGATGCAGGGACTAGTTCCCGACGAACGATTCGAGGAGTTCGTCGACTTTCTGAAGGACAAACACTCGAACCGACCGGCGTTTATCGACGAACTAGAGAACGCCGGGTTCTGATCGTGGTCCAGGCGTAGTATCACGCTGCTCGCCTACTCTCCGTCTAGGAGTCGCGCTCCAATCCTCGGAGGAAGCCCAGCTGCCTCTACGCGGGAAATCACTGAATCGATGTCGTACTCCACGCGATGGAGGGAAACAGTTGGTTCGTCAGTATCGAGGACCGCGTACGCTGCCCGCGGGTCTTTGTCTCGGGGCTGACCGACGCTTCCAGGGTTAAAGATGAGTCGGTTGTCGATGGTGGCTTCGTGCTGAATATGCGTGTGACCGATTATCGCCCCTTCGTAGTCGTCCAAGTATGGTCGAAGCTCAGGGAATTCCGCAGGCCAGACGTATTCATCCTGATGTTCGGGGTGGTCGTGGACCAGGAGAAACTGATCGTCCCCGATGGTGGTCTTGCGTGGCAGTGTATCGAGCCACGCAAGTTGTTCGTCTGAGAGTTGGTCTTTCGCATGCTCGAGCCCCCGTTGAGCCATGTCGTTGTGACTGTACCGCTCGGGCGTGTGGACAATTCTATCATGATTCCCTTTGACCGTCACCGACGCAACTTCGCGGATTCGATTCACGCATTCCGCCGGCCAGGGGTTGTACCCGACAACATCGCCGGCACACACGATTTTCTCGACATCAGACATATCCGTGAGCACGGCTTCGAGCGCAGGGAGATTCCCGTGGACATCCGAGATGATCCCGATTCGCATACACGTGCTATTGGTTCAGCAAGCATTGATTTACCGCATGACTTGACGAAACGCCAGATGGGTCACGGAGAGCAGAGGGGATTCGTGTACTGTCTTGAATCGATCTGAGTCGATGCGTGAAAACTCGATCGAGGTGCAGAAGTCATGATGATCGCCCACAAAGCCTATTGATGAGATTGTGCTCATAATTCACCAACTGATGAGCCAGCACGAAGTGGAGGTAATCGGGCAGTACGACCCGGAACTGAAAGCCTTGATAAGAGAGGTTAGAAGGAATCAGAGTTACTTCAACAACCTCGACGAATCCTCCGAGAGCCACGTAGAACAGATATCACAGATGGAGGAAGACCCGATACTGTCTCTCGTGGAAGACAAAACTCACTCAGACCAGTCTTCCAAGAGACCCTCTAACTCCAACTGAGATTACCATTCGTCGGGATGAAGAGGTTGTGTTCTCATAGTGGAGTCATCAATGAGCACGACTTGTGGCCCACTGGAGCTACTGGACGATGTTTGACCGGGTCCCGACTGTCGAAACGACTGCGACAGTCTGTCCCGAATGCGGGGCGCGAACCCCTGCAGGCTATCACGACAGTGACCGGTGTAACGGACTTGTCCTCGAAGTCGATGGAGCACTCACCTGTATCGAGTGCGGCGTCAGCATCAAACGGTCCACCGCGTGTCCACAGTGTGGAACCTCTCTCGACAGTGGAACCCTTCCAGCTGTCGTCTCCCTTCGGGATCAAGTCGCCAGAACGGATATCGAGGCAAGCCTCACTCGGCGCTTGCGCAGCAGCACAGCGGCCCCTGTGGAAAGCGATAGGGCGCTCTCAGCGATAGCCAAGTCACATGCGGACAGCACCGTCGAGAGCGATTACTTCGGTTCGGAGTCCTGCGTTCCGAGCCTCTCTGAAGAGCTGGACCGTCAATCACTCGCAACCGGCGGGTATCAGCTGTCTACGTTTGAGGGGTACCCTGCTGGGCAGACAGCCGATGCCATTGCGAACGAATTATACGACGAGTTTCTCTCGGATTTTCTTGCTCGGCAGACGGACTTCACTCACATCGGTGTCGGAGCGCGTTGGAATCCGCATGGAGGCGTCCATGCCAGCGTCATCGCCGCTACGCGATTTGCACAACTCCCCGGTGATATCACACCATCACGTCTGGAAAGAGAGATCCATACCGCGACAAATAATCGCCGAACGAAGCACGGATATGGTCAACTTTCGTACGATACACACCTCGCCAGCATCGCGGCAACCCATAGTCGAGCGATGGCGTCGGGGAATTTCTTCGCACACGAGGCACCCGATGGAACGACCACGGCCGACCGGTATCAAGAAGTCAATTATAGCGGGGACCGAGCGGCAGAGAACATCGCAAAACAGTACGCTACGATCTCCGCTGACACGGAGTCCATTGCTACTGACATCGTCGACGGTTGGATGAACTCCCAGGGCCATCGAGAAAACATCCTCAAGGGTGGATTTGCGAACGAAGGGATCGGTGTGTATCAAGCGGGCGACGGCGCACTTTTCGTAACCCAGAATTTCAGCTGAGAGTGATGCTCACTCGAATCCATAGCCGCCCGAGAAATTGTTGTATTCCAAACTACCTTAGTTCCACCAACTGGGGCGCACAGTTATTGCTTCACTCCAGCGCCGTAGAGGAGAGATCACACTGTTCTTTCCGATTTCAGTCCGTTCATCTGAGATTGCAAAACGTAGACATCTTTGAGACGGATGTTCCGGGTTTTACTCTCCGATGAGCGTCGTTGTAGTGTTGGATGAGATCGATCTGGACTCGATAACATTTACGCAGACAAGTTATATTCACCCACACTACTATATTTATCTGAACATTACCTGGGTGTATGAGAGATACCAATCTGGGGGATGAACCAGAACCTGTCACAGAATTTCTAGATGAATACAATGTGGTTCAGAAGTTCGAAACCGGGATTGGCCGAGTACATGTACAAGCCTTAGGGATGAAAATCCATCCGCTTGAACACGGTCGTGGAAGTTATGAATTTGATGTGCTGGACGGAATGGATGGTCAAGCAGTAGCGTTCTACCCACCTGATGTCGAATTTTCAGCAGTCTTGCTATTTCAAACCGGGTGGGGATATTACTGCTGTCAAAGTCCTCAGGACGTGAATGAGGTAGAGAGATGGTTTGAGGCGGAGTTAGAAAAAGAAGCCAAGGCTGAAGACAGTCTAATTAACCTTCCAGATTTAGATTTCCAGTAGCAATTTCTATCCCGGTCGGACGTTTGATCCACTTAGATACGAAGACAACCTTCGATCACTCAACGTTGAATATCTTGTCCATAGCGTCACAATCAGATCTCGTTGAATCAGGGCTCAATTCACTTCATCCCTGATAATTTGTTCAGTTGTCCAGGTCGATTTCCCTGATACTGCCTCCCAAGTCGTAACAAAGCCTTTACCAGATGAACCAGAAGGTGTGCTGTCAACAAGGAATCTTCGGTAGGTTGGGTGCTATCCATGACCGGGTTTGGGGTAGACAGGGTTCGCGGCGGGCGTTCATAGAATGAATGACGGACGGAAATTCAGTGAATTCGATGGCGAATGAGACCACGACGGTCGGGTCACGTACGGGTGAGTCGTTTAGTGAACTATCGATCTTGGCCAATACTGGCCACGAGAACATCCCATCGCTCGAGCAAGACGCGTATCATCACCGGCAGATCGAAGGTGATCGGACGGATGTCGAAATAGTCACTCGAGCGCTGGAACTCGAGATGAACGTCGTCCTCAAGGGCCCACCGGGAGTCGGGAAGAGCTTTCTCACGCGGTATCTCTGCGCGATGACTAATCGACCGCTGTACCGCGTGACACTCTCCGAAACGACGTACAAGGAGGACCTGCTCGGACACCTTCATCTGGTGAGTTCTGATAGCGGGGACACGGTCACGGAGTGGATCGACGGGCCGCTCACCAGGGCGGTTCGAGAGGGCGGGCTCCTGCTGCTCGACGAGATCAACGCGGCGGACGCCAACACCGTAGCGGCACTGAACGCTGTGATGGAGCAGCGAGCGACGCGTTCGCTGACAATTCCCCAGACCGGCGAACAGATCACGCCCCACGAGGAGTTCCGCGTCGTCGCAACCTCCAATCCGGGCTATCAGGGAACCTACGAGCTGAACGATGCGTTCGAAGACCGGTTCCGGCACGTGAAACTCTCGTACCTGCCTCAGTCCGTCGAAGCGGACCTGATTTTCGACCGGACGGAATTAGACAGGGGGAAAGAAGACCAGATCACCGAGCTGGTGTCGTTTGCGAGCCGCCTCCGTGAAGCATACATGGACGGCGAGCTGTCCACGCCGATTACGACACGAGAGTTAGTGCGGATCGCCCGATTCATGGAAGACGACTTCATGCCGCTGCAGGAAGCGGCGCGGAGCGAACTCGTCGCCCGCGTCGACGAGTACGACGAATCGCTCGTTCGAACCCTTATCGACAAGCGACTGTAGATGCACCTGACAGAGGAGACCAGTACCGCTGACCTCGCCGCGCTTTCGACGCCCAAACGGGCGTCCAAGGAGCGCCGCCGCGAACTCGAACGCCTCGCGTCGCTCTGTACCGACCGGGAGACGAGCGTGACTGTCACGCTCGACGAAGACCGAGCGCTAGCACAACCTGACAAGGGAGGCCACGAGGAGGCGTACGAGATCCTGATTCCCACCGAAAAATACGAACAGCACGGGACTGATCTTCCACAGGGACTCTGGGACCGGTCGCTACAGGTGGCGTTTCTGTTTCACGAACTCGGGCACGTCTACTACTCCGATTTCGACCGGTTCGGCGATTGCCTAAAGGGTGTCGGCGGCCGGTGGCGTGACTTGTTTCGGATGGTGTACAACACGGTCGAGGACGGGGTCATCGAAACCCAGGTGGCGAACGAGTTCAACGTCACCGGGGATTTCATCGTCCTCAACGAGGTGCTCGCCAACCGTGCTGACCGCCGACACCGCCAGTACGTCGAACTGTTCGACCTCGAAACTGTCGACGGCGAACCCGTTCAGTCCTACACCGTTTTCGAAGCTCTGGCGGTCGGGCTGCTCGATCGGGGGTTCGTGGATAGCGGGCGATTCGATGCGATCGTCGACCCGGGAAACGAGCGGCGTGTCGTTCACAACGGCAGGCGGGATGCGCTGGTTGACCTGATCCCGGTGATGGACGACTACGTGACCGAGATGCTGTCGGATCCTAGCGGGACGAAACGCGTCACCCGAGCACGCGAGTTCTTCGAAAGCGCGCGAGCGACGTTCGAGTCGCTTCCGCCGCTGCAGAGTAACCGACTCCAGACGGCACCGGTCCGTCCCGCTGATGCACGAGCACGACAGGACTGGGGTGTCAAGCCGGCGGATAAACTCCCCGACGAACGAGCCGCCAACGAACGCGTCACCGGTGATCAACGAGACGAACGGACAACGCAGTCAGGAACCGGCCAGCGTGCTGAGGTCGGTAGCACGGACGACCACCGTCCCCCTGGGTCGCTCGAAGACGAGACCGTTCGCCGGGTCGCTCGGCAACGAACACGGGCACAGGCATCACGGGGAACCACGGGCCGGTCACCGCTTGAGCAGGAGGCACGGCGACTGCTCGGGATTGTCGACGACGACACGACGGATCTCGAGAAAGTCGTCGTCGTTGATCCGGTCGAGGAAGGAGATATGGAGCGGTGGACCGCAGCCGTCGATCGGTCACGCAAGCTCCAGCAGGATCTGGCGACGCAACTCAGACGCGAGCGGCGACCCCGGGACACTGGCGGGTATCGCGCTGGTCGCCTCGATGGGCGGCGACTGGTTGCGGCGAACCGCGGAACGCAACGCGTGTTCACTCGCCGCGAGTCCGGGACGATGAAAGACTACTCCTGTCTCGTTGTCCTCGACCGGTCAGGGTCGATGGACGGGGACCCGATCCGAACGGCTGAGACAGCGACCGCGCAACTCGTACACGCACTGTTCGAAGTCGGGGTCGACGTCTCTGTCCTGTCGGTCTGGGAAGGAACCCCTTGTCTCGAAGTCCCGTTCGGCGCACGCCCCGCGGACCACGTCGACCGTTTGATGACCGAGCGGGCGGACTGGGGGACGCCGTTGTCGACAGCAGTCGCGGTGAGTCGAAAACGGATCGATCGCGGGGAAGGGTCGTACCCGTTCGTCGTCGTCGTTACTGACGGGGAACCGGACGACCCGACGCGATACCGGTCGGAACTCGAAAAATGCACGTTTCCAGTATTCGGCGTGTACATCGGGGCAGACTCGGGGTCGCACACCGAGTTCTTCGACCACATCACCTACGCGGATGCGGACTCGCTCGAACGGACACTCCAGCGACTCGTCAGGACGTTATTCTCGACAGAGGCCTAACCCATGACAGAAGAATCACCGAGACATCTGCGCGCCGCACTCGCTACGGGACGGTCGACACCCGATGACGTTATCGACCGCGCGCTCGACCATCTTGACGCCGAAGCCGACCCGGTACGCGAACACGCGCTCCGAACCCTCGTCGCGGCGACGGAGACGCGTCCGGAGCGCGTCATTGATGTCGTCGACACGGTCGATTCGTCGCTACGACCAGGGCGCGCGGTAACCGCCGAGGAACTGGTTGCGCTGCGAGACCTCGCTCGTCACCGCCCCCGCGCTCTCTCACCGCTGGTAGATTCACTTGGAACGGCGCTGTCGAACCCTGACGAGTCAGAAGTCCGCCCCGCGCTCGCTGCAGCACTCCTCGGTGACATCGGTGGGGCCGCGCCAGGTGTTGTGAAACCGGCTCTAGGGCCGCTTGTCGGCCTCACTGAGAGTTCGGTGACGGACACCGCAGTCGAAGCGGCGTGGGCAGTGACGAGAACCGCAGTGAACGAACCTGCGATGCTCCGTCCAGTCATCGCTGGCCGCGTCTGGGACCTCGACAGTGACGACCCCGCGACGATCATCAGCGCGCTTGGAACCCTCGGGCGGATCGGGTGGTTCCTTCCCGAGCACCTCGCCGGTCTCGACGAGATCGCGGCGCACGTCGACCACCCCGTATCCGACGTGCGGGCAGCAGCGATTCGAGCGCTGGGCCGTATCGCGGACATCCAGCAAACCGCGACGCTCGGAATCCCCCATCCGGACCGTGTCGAACCATATCTGGACCGGATCGTTGCTCGGCTGGCGGATCCCGATTCCGAGGTCCGATGCGCGGCCGCGATCGCGCTGAAGCAAGTCGCTCGTCAAGACCCCAGCGCAGTCCGCGAATACCGCGACGACCTTTTGCGGATGACTGATGATGACGATTGGGAAGTTCGCCTTGCGACGCTCAAAGCACTCGAGTACACGTTCGACGCTGGAACCTTCGATTTACACCGGTTGCAAGAACGCGTGCTCCCGTGTCTCGCTGACGGCGACGGCGATGTCGAGGGAGCTGCAATTAGCCTGCTCCTGACCGTCGTCGAAGAAATCCGGACGGATGCTCCCGGCATTGCAAGTCATCTTATCGACCTGCTGCTGTGGGCACAGTTCACGTCCCAGGGCCTCTTCGAAACCAAGGATCCACTCCACGAACTCGAAGACTGCGGCATTACGCTCCCCGACATCCCACGGTACGTGGAACTCGCCCAGACGCTCTCTGAACTGGGTGGCTTCGCAGATCAGCAAACGACAGCGAAACTGTGCGGCGTTATCGCTCGCCAGTCACCCGACCACGGATTGGCAGCGATCAGGATTTTACAGTCACTCCTCGCGGACGACGGCGAAGCGGCTCGCAGACAGGTGCTTGAAGAGTTCAAATCGTTCATCCAAGCCGACCCGGCCGTTGCCCCCATGCTCTGGCAGATCACCGCGAGTGTCTACAAATACGACCCTGTTCTCAGGGACGAAGCGGCTCGCGTACTGACGGTGAGCGACACGGAGGACCCGTCGTTTCTCGCCGACATCATCGATCTGCAGCGTCGATTTCTTCAAGACGAAATGGAGGACGACGACGAATCCGAAGACGAAGATGAGGACGGGGACGGTGACTTGGGCGTTTTGTTCGGTTCCGAACCAAGTGGTGGTTCGCTCGAGCCGTTCATTGACTCATCACCACAGCTCGTAACTGACGCTGCGCTAACGCTGCTCAGCTCTTTCCCGGCTGAACATGACTCGACGGAGTACAGCGCGGAACTCCTCGCCCAGGCTGTTTCGGACGGTGGCACCATCGATCTAGAAACTGCCGAAACCCTTGAGGAAACTATCCGTGCCGAAGACACGTCACCGACAGTCGTTGCATGGCTCTCCACAGCCCTTCTCCTCGCCACAGAAGACACGGAGATACGCGACCGGGCTATCGACCGTCTTCACTCGTTCGCCGAGCGCCACGAGGACACACCAATCCTTGCCTGTCTCCGTCTCCTCGCGGACGACACACCGAGATTTGCCGCCCGTATCCTGGTAAATCACCCACCAATCGCTATCCTGCCGGAAATGAACGCCGAAACCCTGGCAGAGATTATCACCGCTCACCCTCGCCTGTATCTCCACTGCCGAGGCCGTGAATCACCGTTCAGCGCCCATCCAATAGCCCCGGGATACGCGAACGACGCAAAATGGCTTGGCGAACTCTCCGAGACCATCCCCCAGACGGTTCCCGCAACACAGTGGATTCAAGAGGAATTCTGGAGCGATGATGGCGAGCTCACAGCAAGTTTACTCGAAGCCATTGGCCGTGGTGCTGCCATGGCCGGTGACGACGGATTCGAGATCTGGGCCGCGTATCCGCACTCCGATGTCCGCCGTGTTACGACCCACCTCGACGAGGATCATGCCGAACCCTCAGCGTCTTCCCCGGCCCATCTCGAGGGCCCCGAAAACGCCACGAGGGAGCAGGTCGACGAGATCGCGACCCACCTGTCGGCAACTGATCCCGACCGCTGTCAACGTGCGGCTGAGTTGCTCGTAACCATCGGTGCTCACAATCCAGACCTCCGCTCCTATGTTCGCCAGCATCTCCTCACGACCACCGTCGCGCTCGACGAAGTAGCAGCACCAGACTCGCTCCTCGGGGCGCTTGCAACTCTCGCTCCCAAGGCCACGGGGAGTTCCACATCAGAATTCAGATCGACCCCAGCTGACCCTCTTGTTCGAGACACCCCTTCTCCGGTGATACAGCAATACGCGCGATTCGGGACGCCGTCCGTCCGAGAAGTTGCACTGTGTACATTACGCTCGCTCCCGGCTGAAACGGTCGGTTCACCGG
Organism: Halosimplex pelagicum; assembly: GCF_013415905.1. Lineage (GTDB taxonomy): Archaea > Halobacteriota > Halobacteria > Halobacteriales > Haloarculaceae > Halosimplex > Halosimplex pelagicum. The sequence goes on from NZ_CP058909.1 coordinate 3,963,003, forward strand.
CCGAAGACGTACTCATCGAACGACTGCGCGACCCGGACGCCATCGTCCGCGCGCAAGCTGCACGAACAGTGGGTCATTTCGCCGGAAATGGACTCAAGGTCACGACGCCGCTCGTTGACGCAGTTGTGGATGGGCTTGACGGGCCACGCCACGTCACGATTGCCTGCTGCGAAGCGGTCGGTCACTGCGGTGCCGCCGACCCAACTAGTACTGATCGCGCCGTGTCAGAACTCGAAATCCGACTTCGAGCCCGCGAACGAGGTGTCCGACGGGCCGCTGCCACTGCACTTGCCCGGATCAGCGACGTTGAACCCGATTCGCTCATTCCAATTACAGACACGCTCATTGAACGGTTCTGCGAAGACCAGGTCGCCCAGGGTGAACTCCTCCCAGCGATATCGACGCTCCCTATTGATGAGACCCCGAAGCACGACCGTGTTGCCGAAACAGCTCTCACGGTACTCATGGAGTCAGACCGACCGTCCGTCAGTCAAGCAGCCGGACGCCTCCTCACCGCCATCGTTGACGACTCCCCCGGGTCAGTACGCATGCATCTCGACGCTGTGTCCGACCGACTGGAAGACCAGTACGACGACGCAATCATATCTGACCTCGCCGATGTGGGGGTAACCCCTCTGTCGCTATATTGGTTACTTCGAGTTATCGGCACCTGTACACGAGAAAATCCTCGTATCGCCGACCGGTTCGACTGGCTGATCTCCGAAGCGATCGACTACATGGACGGTTCGGCTTCTGACGGAATTGCGACCTACGGAGTATACAGCGACGACCACGTCACTGCACGCGCCTTAGCTCGGGTTACCGCACGCGTGGCAGCCCTCGGTGGATTAGACTGTTACAACACGGTACTCGAACACTGGCCCGAAGACCCGACGAAACCCGACCTGGAACCCGCAGAGACTGCCCATCATCTTACGATCACGGACGAAGCGTCCCGTACAAACACGTTAAAAACGTTCGTTGAAAACGCATCACAGGCCCGTGTTGATTCTGTTATCGGAGAACTCCTCGATCACGGAATAACGCTCAACCGGAATGAAGCTATTTTCGATTCCCTTGAGGAATTACTTCCCCTTACCGAGAATAAACGACTCCATCGAAGAGGAGTATCGAAACTGCTTGAGACTAGTCGTGACGGCAATTGGGAAATCCGTACTAATGCTGTCGAAACACTAGCTAGACTTGGTGCAACAAGTGTTGTGCCAGCTGATGAAGTTATTGCGCACTTTTTCAGCTTTTTTAACGACAGAACTCCAGCTCAAGAATCCGTAGCTGGCTCGATAATGGACCTCCTCCAGCACTCAGAGCTTAGTCCAGAATTAGTGTTTAGATCAGCAGTCATACAGTATGAGGGATCACCTAATTCTCCAAACGTAAGAAAAACGGGAATCTGCCTTGTCGCTAAACTTGGGATACGCTACTCGTCTGTGCGCGAGCGAGCAGTGAATCTACTGATGAGTTCAATTGAGGATAAAAATCAATGGGTTCGTCAGCAATCGGCAGATGGTTTAGTCGAACTAAAAAGACGGGGTTCAGACTGGTAGTGTTTAGTTAGCAGCATTGAGCCAGCGAGCGAACGCTTGGAGCCATGAGACGGCTGTTTCCGATTAAACGTGTCTGAAGCAGTCGAAAACGATGAAGTTCGGGTTTGAGTTCGCGGAAGATTCGTTCGACATCGTTCCGATTTCCGTGGCGACGCATCTGAAATCGGAGCCCTGCTCGGCGGAGTGCAGTTTGGAGATGTTGAGCGCCATCGACCAGAAACAAGGTGTTTTCGACATCGTGTTTCTCGCCCAGTTCGCGGAGGAACATATTGATGAGTACGGTCGTGGTCATCGAAAACAACCGTACTTGAAGCAGCTGATTTGTCGTCGGATCAGCGGTGGCGTACAGCCAGTATTGCTGGTCATTGATCCGAATCACAGTCTTATCAAGCGCGATGTGATTCATGTTCTGTCTGGTATCAGGCTGTAAATCGGCTTTCTGCACCCAATAATGGATTGCCTTTCGACTGCGTTAGCCTTGTTTAGACGCCAGATTGTGGGCTGTTGAGAGCCTGTGACTCAATCGGGGTGAGACAGACGCCAGTAGTTCGGCTCGGCTAGTTACTTCCCTGTCCCGGAGCGCCCGGCTACTGCGGTCAATCCATGCTGATCAGACCGATCTCCGCTCGGGAACTACCAATACTCGGTAGTAATTCCGACTCGCAGACGCGCGAACCAGCGTTCTCAACTGCTCTTACGAGCGTCTAAACACGGCCGTTCTTAGTTGTCTAGGTGTTCCCTGAGTTCGTCGATTCCGGCGACCAATAGGTCATCGTCGGTGCTTCGGTTTGTCCAATCAACTTCAATGATGTCGAACCCGAGGGGGAGGCTTCCAAAGTCTGTTACGTGGGTCCCTCCAGCCGCGACTACGACCTTATCAGTGTGGTCGGGAATGTGGTCGCAGACCTCTTGGAAGCGGTCAATCGTAGTCCGGTCCGTCGTCACGTACACCAGCACGTCCGCATTGACAACATTGGCGGCTTGAGACTCGGTATTCGGCCGGATGTTCCTTTCAATGAACCGGGGAACCAGACTTCCGTAGACCAGCTCCTTGAAGTCGTTCACCAATCCATAGTTTACTTTCGACGCCGCGGTTTTGAGTTCGTCGTCTTTGAGTTCATTGAGAGAGATAGACGATGCTGAGACAGTAACCCACTGTGGGAACAGACCGGGCGGCAGATACACGAAATTTGTCTCCTGCCCGCTATGAAGATTCGACGACGGCGCCTGTCCGGATTGGAGGTCACCATATCCGTCTTCCAGCCACTCGGGCCCGCGTCCTCGGTAGTCGTCTTCGACGTGGTGGAACAGCCCGATCAACGTTGCCATTACGGCCTCATCGTCGGATGTGATGAACGTTACCGACCGCACGTCACTGTACAGAATAAATTTCCCGACCGCTGCGAGGAAGACAGATACCACTGTGGCATCTACCAATACTGCGATGGGGACTGTCGGCGAGAGAAAACGAGTACTCTCAGAGACGATGGAAAGTGAGGCATCACCGAACCAGTAGAGGTCGAAGAACCCGACCACTGAGGGAATAGCGACGAATAGGAACAACCCAGATGCCGCGATGGGATACTCTCCTTGCCGCTTACCCGCTCTTAGCTGTGGGACAAACCCGCTACCTATACCCGCGAGGAATGTCACGACGGCAACGTACCAGTCTTCCAATAAGGGGTAGTTTTCGACCCAGTGACCAGCGACAACCACGTTCCAGATAACGTAGACAGTCGCAATAAACACAATAAAGACCTTCTGAAACCGCTTAGTCCGGTCAAACATGAACAGCACCAGCCACCCGGTGACTAGTCCGGCTGCCGCAACAATGGCTACCGCTATTTCCCCGCTAGTTGCCACTTCGACAGTCCGATACCCAACCCCTTTAGCGTCCCATGCCCAGTTCAACAGTTCGTTGACACGGACCGCGAGTAGCCCGAGAATGACGCCGAGGACGAGTAACTTCCGGCGGTCATGTTTTTGGATGTCCCACAGGGCCGTAGGCGGTGATTGTGCGTTCTTGCCACTCATCACTCTTTGTCGGCATCCCGGTCAACCGACGAGGGGAACCCGACAACCCGATAGTACTCCTTCCGGAGTTTATCCACAAGCTCGTCCTCACTAGGCACTAGAAGTTCTCGCTTCCCATCTTCAATTGAGACGTTGATTGTGTCACACCGAGTCGGGAAACCTCCGTCAGAGTTCATTGGTAGGAATCGGTCCTCAACGCCTGACTGTGACCCACCGTCAGCCTGCGCCGCCGCGCGTTCAGCGTGGTACGCCACCCCATCAAGTCCGTAGCCTTGGTGCTGAGCGAGTTCAGGGACCCTGTCCAGGTGTAGGTGCCGGTCCTCCATGTCAGTGATCGTAGTCCACAGGGACCGGCCCATCGTCTCCTTGTATTCCGACTTGCAGTCATCGGCGAAGATCGTGAGGTTATCGAGAAAGACTCCCCCGAGGAAGGTCGTCATTGCGACATCGTGGTCGTCACCCGCTGGTACCCGTGATGCTCCGTAGTCGTCTTTATCCAGCGCCATGCGATCTAGATCTTCCCAGATTTCATCAATTTGTGCGACCTCGTCGGGTCTATATCCGTCAAATGCGGTACTCAGGAACACTGAGTTAACTAGGTGACCGTCATATGGGGTGCCTTCGCTGTGGGTCAGTTCCACCTCTTTAACCGGGAAGTGATCATTCATAAACCCAGGGAGCATATTCACCAGCTCTTCGACGAGGTGATCTTTCTCGTCCTCCTCGCTGAGGATGCCAGCTTCACCCAGGTTCTGGTCGCTTTGGAGGAAACCCTCGTTGTCCGGCTCAATCTCGTTCTTGAACGGACCAGGTTGGCCTGGAGACTCGTACACCGAGAGACTCAACGGGTCACGAACATTATCGCTGGTCTGATGATAGTCGCTTCCCTTATCCATGCGGATGTTCTGTATCGTTTCCAACCGTTCACGGACATCCGCATACTTGTCGAGTTCGTTCTCAACTTCGTCGCGCTCGTCCTCAAAAGGCTCGATAAGTACAGTCTTGAACGCGTCTTCGAGTGGGTCTTCGAACTGCTGTTTGAAGGTGTCGAATTCAGTTGGGAGGTTACCATCCCAGCCACCCTTGAGCCACTCCTTGACCTCGTCGATATCGACCACGATATCTTCTTCAACTACCGTAATAAATTCACGGACATTTGAGTCAGCGTCACTTGGCTGAAGCTCTCCGGGGTCATCACTGACTTCCGTTCGAGCATCCTTAAGATGGCGCTTGACGGTCTCAGTGAGTTGGTTGCGGGCGCTGACCAACTCGTTATCCACCCCTGCGTCGAAATACTCCCCATTTACTATCTCATCGGTATCTCCCCACGGTTCGTCCCACGCAGGGAGGTCAATGATCGAGTCGTCAATCATCTTCTCCGCCTCATCGTAATTGTCCTTGTAGGTCTGATGCTGGGTCTTGCCAATCCAACCTCTGGCTTTTTCTTTGATTGCCTCAGTAGGGTCCTCTTCCATCTTTTTTGCTCGTAGGATTTCTCTACGGGCACGAACAAGGTTCCGTACTGATGATTTCACCCTCTGACTGTCCGGGGCAGTGACATCATCGTATTTGTTACACGCAGTCTCCAGTTCGTCGAAGTCGTTGAAGTCAAGGCCCTCGTCAGGGACCTGCTCTGGGTTGTTAGCCGCAATTGCGATACCGACCTTCGATATGACCTCGTCCTCAAGCTGACCTACTAGGTTGACCAGTTCTTCCCGGTCAGTGTAGAGGTTATAATAGTTGTCGAGTGTCGGTTCTAAGTCCTGCAGGCAGTTCTCGGCTTTCATCGTGACCCTGGCAGGGGCGTGCTTATCAATGAGTTTATCCAATGCCTCTTTATGTCGTTCCTTTTCAGATTCCTCGTCGTTGAGCTCTTGGATAAACGGGTTTACTTTTGCTGACCGACCAGCGTCATCCGGGTCAAGGGCCAGTTCAATGTCGTCGCCCGCCTCGGAGGCTGCTTCGCTCGCATCAATTGACGATTCGACGGTAGTCGGAATGTCTAGTTCAAGCCCATTCGCGGCCCTATAGAGGCCGGCCCGACGCTTGATTAGCGAGAACTGCTCGATAGCGATCTCAATGAGCGTGTCCTCTTCCCCCTTCCACCCGTCGTTGGGCCTGTACTGGGTGTAGTCTCCTAGTGAGTTAGGAAGCCGTTCGATGATATCCTTTGCGACCGCTGCTCGCTGTTCTGCATCTCGCTCCCACTCCGCTTGGTCTCTGGAGACATCGAACGTGTCTAAGATGTCTTCATGGAGGGTCCCTGATGCGTGGTATCCGATCCGATCCATGTAAGACTCTCCGAGCAACTCTTGGAGGGTCTCGATCTCGTCTCTAAGGGTGTTGGCCTGATCGTTCTCAAGCCGGTACTCGTGGTTCTGTGGCGGTTGCAGGGGGTCATCGACAATTTCATTTCTGACACTAGGATCAAGCGCGGCCGTGGCCTCTTCTAAAGACTCCAGTAGATCCGCTTCCTGCTCAATGGCGGTTTCCTTTTCTTGGACGTAACTTTCTAAGTTAGATTCGGTGTCTTCGACATCCTCGGTGACGTACCTTGCGTACTGCGGGACTGTGAGTGTAAAGGGGGCGTACTTCGGTGGGCCGTTGTTTTCGCCTCCGCTGAAGTCTTGTCTCGTGTCCGGTTGATCGTCTAGATTGTACCACGCGAGAAGCGCGTATAGAACTCCTTTATTGAACGCTGATTCATCAACATGAGCATCAAACGGGAGAAGATGAATCGTTTCGAACAGTTTCCGGTCGTTCAATTCAAGATACTCAAGCTCCGATAGTGCCGCGTACGCATTCGTCTTCTCGTTTGGCCCGTCGTTCGCCGACGGAGCAGGCAAGCTCCCGAATAACGTGAGGTCTCCGTTCGTCTGTTCAATGATCCGGTAGGCAAGGTCGATGAGGATGCCGGACCCGGTCCCGCCTCCAAATCCAACAACAACTGCAACCTCCGGGGTATCATTAGAATTCTCAAGGTCGTTAATGAGGTCACCGAGAGGATCATTGTCAGACTGACCGAGTCGGTGGATCGCTTTCGTGAGTCCGCGCTTGCGATTTACGCCGGTGGAAGCGAGTCCCTTGAGGCTATCGACTGTTTTATTCTCTTCAAGCCACCAAGCTTCAAGGTCAAGTTCCCGCATGATCTGCGGAATGTATGTTTCGTTGACGACGTTGTTAGGGTGCAGTAAATTCTGGTCGATATCCCCGAGATCGATCGTGGTAGCGTCGATCGTAATGTCTAACGGATCGTCTACCGTTGCCTTTGCGTTTTCGGCGGCCTTGTCAAAATCATCTTCGATATCCTCAGGAGTCTCATTAGTATCCGTGTTAACGAAATATGCGTTGAAGTCAGACGGGTTCCCGTCTGGCCCGTTGTCTATCTCATCAGATAGAAGCGCTTCAAAAAACCATTTCTGGTCGGGAAGTGTCCATCCAATCTTCGTCCCAGCTCCACCCAAGAACACCACATGGGTCGGTGCCCGCAGTCTTGCCATGGAACATTCTATTTGCCTCGGATGTTATTAGGTTTTATGTACATATCAGCCAAAGAACCGCTGAACGAAATCGTGTATTACTATCCGCCTAACAATATATAAACAGAATTATTGTGAAATTATACTAATAAATTTATCAATCTTGACAACTATGCGTTCTGATTCAGGACTGTAATTATCTCTCCAACAGATATTTTCGATATGTCGTGAATATTATACCTGAAAAGAAAATTTGGGATGTGATAGGCTGAGTTCCAATCTTCGATCGGTTCGTTCGTTGCGAGACTGCGCCCTAACGGGCTCATACGTGAGTTCCTGGGCAGGTGACCGCAGATCACTCATTAGACACGCTATGGAACAACGCCGGTAGTTGCTAATTAATCATAACAAAAAGGCACTGTATCAGTGTCAAACTATGAGGCAGAGATTTTTAGTATAGGTATACTTATTGTGCATCTATCAATGACGGTGGGTCAGCAGAGTCTTACCAAGCTGCTATATGGAGAAATCAAGGAACTGTTCGTCTACCATATTGAGGAGGTGAAAACTATCCTTTGGCAGATGTTTGCGATATTCGTCTGTTCTGGAGTGTTGGCGTATGCTTGGTACATCGGCTGGATAACCGGAAATGCGTACGATCTCTTTAATATTCTCAGTATAATGCTCCCGGTGAATGAAGCCACTCTCTTCACTATCCCGGCTGGCTTCCTTTTCGGCTTGTTTGGGTTGTTCGTTCTAGACGACTACAAGCGACTCCAAGGGCTGTTCCTATTCGCGTCAGGATTAATCGGTATCGCCACAATCGTTGTGTTTGTTGACGCGCTCCAAGGCTACAGTTGGTTTACCGTTGAGACAATCGGTACAGGGCTACTAGCATTTGTGTTCGGAATGCTGTATGGTGGCCTAATAGAAGAGTTGCGAACTGATGGGCTGAATGTTTTCGACGAGGGGCTCGAGCGGTTTAGATCTTTAGTGTTTATTGTCGGGATCTGGGCAATCGCAGAGGCGCTCATTGATGAGAACCTTATTTGGACCGCCGGAGATGTTCCGACGGTCGTCGCGGGGATAGCGATACCGGCGAAGTTTCCTGGAAAAATAATCGGATTGGAGTTTGACCCAATTGTCTCGCTTGTAGCGTTTGTTGTCTTTATGGGGGCACTCTTGTGGCTCCTCGAACTGCTCGGAAAGTTTGGCGATCATGACCTCGACAAGTCCGTACTCATTCTCGGTCCGGACAGGGCTGGCAAAACGTGGTTCATGGGTGGAACGGCTTACTGCCTCATGGACCAGGCGATTCAAGGAAATCAGACAGTTGACCCAGATCCAAATGACCCACTTGACGATATTCGCTCTGCTTTCGCCCAAGATGACTTTGACAACGAGTTACTCGAACCGAACGAGGGGAGTGAGCACGATTTCTTCCGCTTTCAGTTCAGGCACGGACTGATCAAACGCCAGCGGGTGACAGTTAAGACCGTCGACTATCCTGGTGAGCATCTCAAACAAATCGAAACGGACATCGATGATGCTTGGGACACATTCCTTGACAAGTGGGACGACTATGAAGACCGCAAGGTTCCAACCTTCGAAGAGCTCAGAGAGAAGGATCGACAGAATGGCATTGATCCCGACCAGATGACATCATTACTCTCGATACTCGCTATGGACGCCGATACGCTCGGATTGGTGCTTCCAATGGACGAGTTCGCTGAGGAATTAGACGACAATGAACTCCCGGAATACCTCGATCAATCTGACTTGGAGTCGCGACGGCAGTCTCGAGCCGTCCCTCGCCGAACCAATAGTAACGAGACAGGGAACGGGTTCTTCGAAGTGTACAAAGAACTCTGTGACGACAAAGACTTCTTCTTCCTAGCCACCATGAGCGACACTTTCTTGCAGACATACAGTATGTACGAGGGCAAGTTTCCGAAGACCTCATGGGACGACTTCCGGGAACACATCTGGGGGTATGTACAAGACCTCAGCAAGAGAGACCAGTTTGAACCCGGTGTCAATCTGGACATGGAGCGACACAAATACATATATCCGGTCTACTTCGAACCCGACAAATCGAACCCACGGACACAAGACGGTGAGCTAAAGCCGAAACTTGATTGGGATGATGACCACTACGCATTGCGAGGGCTACAGTACGTACTGGAAAGGATTGGGCGATAACCGATGACGGAATTTTTCATTGCCAACAACAGCGGTGATGTCGTTTACCCTCTGAAAGATGAGGAGCCGTCAACCGACTGGTCTATAGAACTAGTCAAAGTACTTCCGGAATTGAACCGCAATGGGTTCCAATTCTATGCACATCCTGAAGCTGGTAGGGCGGTATCGTTCTTTAAGGGATCTCGTGGCACGCGAAATCAGTTCTACGGAGTTCTGAATGGGACTTCCGAAACAGACCTGTTAAAAGAGTTGAAACAGCGTGTCGAAGAGGCGTTCCAAAATCAAGGATGGATGATTGCGGAGACAGAGACGGGTGGTGATGCGATCTATACCGGCATGACCACTGCCGAGGTGATTGAGGATTTGGCAATTGAAGAAAGGTATTTGTCCCGACTAATCAAGGATAGTCAGGATGACGAACCGGTGGAATTGGGGGCACCCGACACTATTACTGCCCTTCAAATGTCCCTATTTCTGTTTGAGCAGTACGGACAAAACATCCGAGTCTCAATCTGTGAGTCCGGCATCGTAGATGACCTTCCACTCAGCGACGTAGTCGTAATTCCAAATGACTCCGAGGAACCGGGCCAACCGGTGAGAGCTACGAAGGAAAAACTGGACAAAATAAAACTTGAATCACGGATAGATGATGCAAAGGCCGAGACAGAACGGCTCTTATTTGGGGATGAGAACAGACATGACTCTTCGGGGAACTCTCCCGGTCAGATTGCGAACGCTCTCAACCCACTCTCATTCGGAGGAGACAAGTTCCTTGTTGAGACAGAGGACCAACGAAAATATCGCCTGAACCAACCTCTAACGAAGTACCTGTTTACTGGCGCAGCGGTTGGACTACTGTTCAGTATCATTATTGGTTGGATGTTTGGCATATTTGGATCAGCTGTGAATACATTAACTCGTACGATATACCTCCATCAGTGGCCGATTCGCGTCTTTGACGCGATCCCCCAATCCGTGGCTGTTGAGAGTTGGTATGTCGTTGTCGGATGTGTCGTGACCGTCACTCTGTCGACGGTAGATAGGAGAAGGGTCCAGGGTGGATTGGGCATGGCTCACCAAGTTATTAAGAATATCTACGAATTCTTAGTGAATGCGTCTGCGGATGATGAGGTCGGAAATAACTCTGTCGTCGTGAGTGAACTTCAGACCGGGCTTGAACGAATTCAAGAGAATTCTGCGGCCGATGACAGGTACGGTGGATTCTTGTCCATCGTCCAAGATCATATCTTTACCGACACCGCGATCGAGGTTGAACCGGCTGCCAGTGCTGAACGAGCGGAGCGACGTGCGGCCGCAAAAGGCTTTGCGGTAGGTCTGGCGGCAGTTTCACTCATCGCGGGGCTGACCGGAGCGGTTGCCGTCGGCATTGACCAGTTGTGGATCCCGTTCATTAACGGCGCAATAGCGGTCGCCCTCTTGACCGGCGGTTGGACGCTTGGCAAGGGTCTGTTCAGACTTATATGGGGATTTTACAGGCCTCTGAAGGGGTTCCTGAAAGAGAAGAGAGAGTGGTCTTCGACCGGTTTATTTGGCGGGATCGCCCGGTGGAACAGGGTAAAACTTGGGCTTGTGTCCCTGGGAATCGTGTCTTGTATCGACCTATGGGCAGATATCTGGGCCTCGGGCGAGGGCATCGCGGTCCAAGCCCTGACGGTAGCGGCCGCCGAGACATTCGGACGGGCTGGATTCGGTATCGAGAACGGCGTTGAACTATTGTTCTTCTTCACGCTGAGTTACCTCCTCATCTGGTTTAGTACCCTGAGATACGCTACCGGTGAGAAGACGTATCCTGAGATGGTCACCGTCGCGATGGTGGTCGGGGTCGGAGCAGTATGGGCAACAGGGTCCGGAGAGCTGGTGAAGGGTGCTGGCGCTGCCGTCGGTGTTCCCCTCGGGATAATCGTTGGCGTCGCATCCGCGAAGGCTACTACCGAACTTGTCACGACGCTGATCACCACTGCGTTGCGGGCGGGGGGTGTTTACATTATTGTCGAACGGATCATCTCCTACCAGTCTCCACTCCTCTACGACACTGAGACTCAGCAGATCGTCACCGGTACTTTCGGGTTTGAGGGCCTTGAGTCGCTGTCCGCATTCGTTGCAGGAGAATTGGCGCTCATCATCGCAGGAGTCGCTTTCCTTCCAGTCGCAATTAAAACCGGACGAAATCGGGCTCAGGTATTAATCCTCGGGCCCCAGAGTATGGGGTCTGACGACCCTGACAAGGGTAGGATCGGTCAAATGAACGAAACTAAAAACTTCATCACCTTACTATATCATGCAATGAAATATAGGGACGATATTGAAGAAATCACTCCGAACAACCACCTTAGTACACTGATCGAGCAACCTGAGATGGACTTTGAGGACGAACTGGCGTCGTCGGAAATCCTCGACATTGAATTCAGCTTCACAATTGGAGGAAAACGTGAGGGGGTCGTAACTTTCCCGTACATGCAGGAGGAATACTTGACCGATTCGCTGAATGACCAAATCGATCAGAATAAAAAGGCCTTAAGCAGGTCTTCAGATAGCGAAGACGACGGTGCGGTCTCCACTGTCGCGGACGCAGTGGTCCGCGCTGATGTCATCCTCCTCTTGTTCCCGGTTGAAAGTGCATTAGAGGAGCGATCTGGGTCATCACCCAACAATGATGTCGGCCAAGAACTCAGGTATTTGCCCGTTTACAAGGATCTGATCTACGACCACCTGATGATCGGGAAGTCGGACCCGGAAATCATCGGGGTGGCTACCGAGGCAGCAAGGTTCGCACAGCGCCAATACGGAGCTGGTGACGGTGACGAGATAGACGATGAGGTCATCCGGAACAACTTCATGGACCTGCGTCTAACGGTAACCGATCATGTAGCTAATCAGATGATAACCGAACAGTTGGATAACGGTGTCCAAGGCAATTTGTACGTCCCTATTTGGCTCGCAAAGGAAGGCGAACTAGGCTCCGTCCGGGGAGCAGACCCCATCGTGAGCTCGATTGTGGACTCTCTCTGATCGGTGAGTGGTGTAGCCGGTCTCTGTGTAGTTTGTTAATGAATCCATCACTCTGACTAATCCTCGAAGGGGTCAGTGTCCATCCAGTCATCGTCCATCTCATCTTGGTCTTCATCGTCTGTCGTTGTTGATGTATTACCGCCGTCGTCCGCTGAGGTGGATGTACTGTCCTCTTCGAAGGGGTTGGTTTCTATCCAACTGTCTTTATTCGACTCAATGTCGTCGCCGTTGTCTGTTGCTTGGTCGGTGTCCTCACCGTCGTCAATCTCGGGCGTGTTGTCGTCTTCAAACGGGTCGAAATCTTGCCACTCGTCGCCTTCCCCAGGTCCTGTTGCTCCAGAACTGTTCGATTCATCTCCTCCGGGAAGCTGCTCCTTTGGGATACCAGCCGCTTTTCCAAGGACGCGTGCCCATTCTTTTGGACTGGGGCGACCCCAGCCCAAATCCTTCGCGCCCGTATCGAAGCACTTAGTGAAGTGTTTCCTGATCTCCCGTGGCAACTGGTCGTATTTTGTTTGCATCCCGTCGTGGGGCTCTAGCCCGTCCGCAGATGTCTCGTACGGGAAGGCGTTCCCTTGGATCATGTCCTGGAGGCTCCCTGTTGCCGCATCGGACCCTTGAGCTAAAAACGGATGGCTCCCCTCCATCAGCAACTGGAAGATATGCACTCCCAGACAGAACCTATCGGCGTCTTTCACCTCTTCGAGACTGTCCGGTCGCTTCTCTGGCGGCGAGTACCGGGGAAAGTACGTGTCGTCATCGTACGTCGTTGTCTCCGTGTTGATGTGGAATGCGTCGCAGTCGATCAGCGTGACGAACCCCTCATTGATGAAGATGTTCTCGTGATTGTAATCACCGATCGCGTGTTCTTGCTCGTGAATCTCATAAACTTGAAAAGCTAAGTTGTACGCGACCATCAACCGATCTTCCTGAGTGGAGTCGTCCCAAGTGAGTTCGAACATCGCGTAACTGAGGGCGTCGAGTGCCTCATCGAGATCCTTTTCAGGCATCTTATAGCCCAGGAACCGTCCGGAATTGTCCTCAACTACCTCTTGGGGCCAGATGATCGACCGGACACCTTCTTGTTCATAGGTCCGGTCCCGCGGTCGGTTCTCTGGCTGCACCATCGCTCGGACTTTATCTGCCTTTTCGGCTCGACAGTCCGGGTTGAACACTTTCACTACCGACTCTTTGGGACCTTCCAGACGGTAGACGGTTCCCTCTGCACCCGACCCGATCTTCGGACCGACTGTTCGAGTTTCCGATCCCACCACGACTGTCTCACCCGCGAGATTTTGATGATTGAGAGCGCTCATTGAGTTCACCTTGGACTGATATAGACCATCTGTACCGAGGATAATAATACTTCCACTAAAATTACAGGTGGGGGGGAGTGAGTCATGAAAATATCTCCCTCACAAGAGAGCGCTTTTTTCACCTACCGAGTCAGTAGAAATTCTGAGTCGCGTACACGCCACCGTCATGGTTTAGATATACCCCGATCCCTTCTTCAGTAAAGTGGTCCCGAAGTATGTTCTCGCGGTGTCCTTGAGAGTTCATCCACGCGTCCACGACGGACTGTGCCACCTTTTCGGGAGTCGCCAAGACATCATAATGCTCTAGAGCGATGTTTTCACCGCTACTCCGGGTGTCATGTCCGAACGTTTTGTATCTGTCGCTGGGCTCGTCGCCGTCGGGATTTGCGTGTGCGAAAAAGTCACGCTGGGCCATGTCACGACTGTGCCGTGCCGCGATGATACTCAGGTGATCACTATATGTCAGTCGATCTAGGCCGTGATCGACACGTCGTCTATTCGTCTCGTCGTGAATCGCGTGCTCAATTTCCACTGATTCTGCACTAAGTCGCATGTCCACGGGAACAGCTATTCGACGACGGTTAACCTGCGTGCCACAGTCGGCACAGGTGTCTCGCGGAGTAACTCGCGCACCGCACGCACCACAGTTCCACTCTCCCCCTATATATACGATTGGTGCATCACACCCGTTGTGATACGACTGCATGGTCGTCCAACCACAAGCCGGACACTCCTTGCGACAGACGGTGACCGTCAACTCGTCATCCCCTCCCATCCCTAAATTGCTGTCGTAGTTTCCCCCAGCGTCTCGGGTCGGACGCGAACGGGTGTTCTCGCTCGCGTCGCCGTCGTCTACATTGTCTATCGCTTCGTCGATCCAACTGTCGGGATCTCCTCCATCGGTCAGGACTCTTCGATCTTGCCGACCCTCACCGGCCGAGGAACACTCATCGATCATTTCGGAACGAGAAACAGGTTATCGACAGCGCATCAATACTCTTTTGTATGTTTCTCGGTCCGCTGTGGTGGAATCACCCCTCTGGAGACAGATATGCGTTTGAATTTGATCTTGGTTGGGAACTGTGTGATTCGGTGCAGGCGCGACCGTCGGAACGGTTGACCTCTGATCTTCCGGAGAAATGACTGACGCCTGTTCAGTTGATCGACGCGGCCATGTACAGGAGAAGGAGCAGGGCAAGAAGACCACCGACAAAGAAGGCCACCCGTCGGACCTCTTCTCCGAGTCTCTCAGTGGTATCGTCTATTCGGGGTAGGCGTGACTTCGTTGTGGTTTCCGCAGCGAAACTCGATCGCGGCTGGGAACGGTTGGGGGCGATGCGTTTAATCAATCGGCTGATCCTGCCATCTTCGGAGTCGCGTATCGAGTGACTGGCCGTCCGACTCATCGCGCCACTCCCACCAGTCTGATTGGGCGCTGTCGAACTACTCGATGTCGCCCCATTCGCTTGCGTATCTCGGTCCACGTCCGCTCTGCTCCCACCGGGTTCGCCCAGCCCACTCGTTTCACTCAACGTCTCTATCCAATCTCCCGGCGTCGGACGCTTCGAACTGTCTCGCTTCCCCGCCACAAAACAATCGCGGAACCTTGCCTGAACCTGATTGGGAAGTTGATCGTATTTCGTTTGCTTCCCGTCGTGGGGTTCGATCCCGTCCGAGGAGGTCTCGTACGGGAAGGAGTTCTCCTGAATCATGTCCTGCAGGCTCCCAGTTGCTGCGCTCGGACCTTGTGCTAAGAACGGGTGGCTCCCCTCCATCAGCAACTGGAAGACATAAATCCCGAGCCCAAACCGATCGGCTAACTGTACCTCTGATAGCGCATCCGGTCGCTTCTCTGGCGGAGCGTACCGTGGGAAGTACGTGTCACCACCGTAGGTTGCCCGGTCAGCGTTGATGTGGAACGCATCGCAATCGATCAGAGAAATGTATCCACCCTCTACAAGGATGTTCTCGTGGTTGAAATCGCCGATCGCATGCCCCTGCTTATGCACCGCGTCGATCATGATAGACAGGTTCAGTGCCGCTCCTAGCCGTTTTGTGTCGGTACTGTTGTCCCAGGTAAGTTCAAACATCGCGTAGCTGAGGGCGTCGAGGGCTTCGTCAAGGTCCTTCTCAGGCATCTTGTAACCTAGGAATTGCCCGGAGGTGTCCTCGACCACATTTTGGGGCCAAATGATTGACCGGACCCCCTCCTGTTGGTAAGTTGGGTCCGCCGGCTGGTTCTCCGGTTGCACCATCGCTCGGACCTTGTCTGCCTTTTCTGCTCGACAGTCCGTGCCGAACACCTTCACAACCGACTCTTCAGGGCCTTGCAGTCGGTATACCTCACCCTCCTGACCCGAACCAATCCGTTCTCCCAGTCGGTAGTCGGATATCTGTCCGCTCACGACCTCACCAGTGAGTGTCCCAGTCTCTATCACTTCAGTTTCTCCCATGTATTCTTGCTGTCGATACTGCCGCCATCGCCCTGTACTGGGCTCGATGCCGAGCTAAATCCTGTGAGTATTTCTGCAAAGAGCAAATGCCCGGACCGACCGATCGATCGAAGCTTGTGGTCTCGCAACGGCCCAAGTCCCTGGGGAAGGTGGTCGGTACGTGGCTCGATCCACCAGTCAGTTGCCCTTTGGAGGTCATATCGCGGTGGACAGCGTTTTCACCCAGTCGGCTGGACTGGGACGCAGCTCGGGGACCAGCTTGCCCTCAATAAAACACAGCTCGAAGCGATCCCGCACCTCCGAGGGGAGAGAAGTGTACGACGGAGCTTCTTCCGGAGGTGCGAGCGATCCCGTTTGCGGATCTCGATACGGAAACGGGTTCTCCCGGATCATCTCCTCGTAGTCCCCGGTAACGGCTTCAGACCCTTCCGCATGGAACGGGTGGTGCCCGTTCATCAGCAACTGGAAAATATGGACTCCAAGGGCAAATCGGCCCCCTCGTTGGACCGCTTCGATCGGTCGGTCGGGATCTTCCGGCGGCGCATACCGAGAAGCGAAGTCTGTGCCAGGGTATGATTCCGATTCTCCTTGAACATAGAATCCCTCACATTCGATCAATACTACGTTCCCGCCGGTATCTAAGATGGTCTCGTGGTGAAAGCTCCCCGCGGCGTGACCGGCCCGATGCAGTTCCTCGATCGCCTCCGCCAGTGATAGGGCCGTCTCGAACCGTTCGTCCCTACGGCTACCGTCTCTGATCCCAATCGTCTTTAGGAGTCTCTCCACGAATCCGTCTATCGTCTTCACGGCCGGTTCGGAGTGTCCTCTCGCGGTTTCTAAGAGGTTTTCTATGTCACTGGGAATGGATATTCGCATCCGGTATCCTATAGATCGATCGTCCCCAGCCGGTTTGACGACTTCTTCGGGCCACGCGTACAATGGGTCCGATTCTCTGCCCACCTCAGGATCCGGGGGACTCGCAATCATCGCCTCAAGTTTCTCATGCAGATTTTCGTTCCCCTGACCCCGTGGTTCGCACAGTTTTAATGTCTCCTCGTCGGTATCCGCACTCTGGTCTGCATCCTCGTCTTTCTCTTCGTTCCTGCCTGCGTCTTCGTCCCCGATATCGTCCTCGTCTTCGTCTGCGTCTTCGATATCGTGAGCGTCGTCTTCCGGACCCGTTCCATCCTTCTCTCCGAAAGACTGTTGCTCATCAGTCTGAATTTCATCGACGCTCATGTCTGGCGGGAAGTTCCCGACGACAAGCGTCTTGTCATCTTTGAACCGCCGAAAGTTCTCGTTGTTCAGTATCTCCGAAAGCTGTTCGGAGGCTGCCTCCCGGTCCGTCAGTTCGCGGACAACTTCAAAGACCCCGTCAAAGAACTCCGGGCTCGCCGTCTCCAGGTCTTCCCACGCGAAGTTTTCGACCCCATCCGAAAAGACGACCAACCCATCACAGCCAGGAACGTAGTCTGTCCGGAAGGATGGCCATTCGTCGTCGATGAGTGGATATGTGACCTCGTTTGAAGAGAGATCAATCACCTTCGGTTCGCACTCAACGAGAAGATGGTACTCTTCATCGTGTTCGTAGACGATCCCACCGTCACCGACCGCTGCACCCGCGACCCCGAAAGGCCCAGCAACAGCTGCGAGGAGTGTCGTCTGGAGTTGGGACGCGGGCACATCCATCCCGGCTGCTTCTTCGCGCACAGCCGATCTCGCCCGTTCGAACGCATCTCTAAAGGCCTCATCAATTGTCGACTTGTCAATATCCGCGTTAGATTCGACACGCTTAGCGAGGACATCAACGGCCTCCTGTGTGGCGGTGTCCGATCCCACGTGGGAATGAGACGCTGAACCAAGCCCGTCGCCCACGGCAATGATTATGTAGTCTCCAACCTCTGCGCTGCTCCAAGAGTCCTGACACGGGATGTCATCTGTCTCGTGACCGGGTCCTCTGACCGAGCAACCGATGACCGGGCCTGCTTCGTTTTCGGGCGCTCTCATCGCCGGTCAGTTGTCGCTCAGATCCTGCTGTGCCATGGCCTCGGTATCCTCCTCCAAGGTATCCTCAGCAGTTTCACCCTCTCCAGTGACCGACCCAGTCGCACTCTTGGAGGCGATTCTGAAGAACTCCTTGAACATGTTCTCCTCTAATTGGAAGGCAGCGACATCGGACTCATCAGCGGGCGAAACTAGTTCTTCAAGCGTTCCTATGTCAGCATCGTCGCCGATCCCAACCGCATAAAAGAACAGTCGGTCTTCGTCAGTCCCTTTTTCGATCAGTGACTGCGCTTTGTCCCATTCCTGGCTTCCTGGTCCGTAATCCGGCTCGCCATCGGTAAGCAACCAGACGAGTGCCCGCTTACGAGGAAGATTTTGGTCGTCGACAGCGTCTTTGTACTCCTCAAGGTGTTGGAGACCCTCAACGATGGCTTGGTTCATCGGGGTCGTTCCAACCGCGTTCAGTTCGGGTGGCCCGTCACCGTCTATCCAGGCATCATTGATCGGTTGAAACTCCTGTTCGACCGTCACATCATCACCGAACGTTACGATAGAAACGTCGATACTGATCTCCGCCTTGTTGTCGTCGCTGATTTCTTCAGTAAATATTTCGAGACCGTCGTTCACCTGCTTAATCTTTGCTTTTTCCTCCCCTTCTATGTCCGTTGTTTCACCAGTCATCGAATAAGACGTGTCCAGTAGGAATAGGTTCGGAACCCGGTCAAGGGACGCCGCTTCGACACCAGCCAGTCCAAAGTCGGAATTGGAACTCATTGTCCAATGACTATATCGTAAATCATATACTTCAAACCTCGGGTTCCATGACAATATTGTTCCGATTAGCTGAAGAGTGGTCAACAGACTGTCTAAATTAACTTCCCCTCAACAGAAGTCGAACTATCTAATACTTGGTTCGACCAACGGCTGTTGTAGTATCTGAATCACCGCAGCTACCGTCTTGGATTCGATTAATCTCTCTCTCTGTGGGACTGAAGACGCCGGTCCCCATTGAGACGGTCTTGGACCATTTTTCGATGTGATTCCGACTATGGTGGTGAAAGGGGTCACTCTAATCGTGTTGACCGGGGGCAGCAGTCAGCATCGACTAATAAACACATGTCATCTGAACCTTATTCCGGGTAGGCGATAAAAAGTTGCCGAGGAGTCAGGGTCGTGTTTAGTTAAGCGTGAAAAGTGAGGCGGTGTGATTTCTTGGTGTTTATGCCAAAAATCGCCCGTCTCACCGGCCATAGAGAGTGGATTGATTTGGATTTTGTGGAGCGCGAGCGGACACCCGAGTCGGCGATGGAGCTTGGTATACAATCGCACGCTGCGGAGCTGTCGCTGTCGAATACCGTCGAATTGCTCGACGCTCTGGGTGTCGAGCGGAGTTGCAAGGCGGTCCACGATTGGGTGCAGAAAGCCGATCTACAGCCCGAATCTAGCCAACCTCCGAATCAGGTCGCACTCGGCGAGACAGTGATTCGGATCAACGACGAGCAGTTCTGGCTGTACGCCGCTGCGGACCCGCAAACTAACGATCTGCTTCACGTCCGGCTGTTTTCCACGACCACGACATCGTTGACCGAGATCTTCCTCCGCGAATTGCGAAAAAACATGATGTCGAAAACGCCGTGTTTCTCATCGATGGCGGTTAACACCTCCAAACCGCGCTGCAACGAGCTAGACTCCGATTTCAGATGTGTTGCCATGGAAATCGCAACACCGTCGAACGAATTTTCCGTGAGCTCAAACGCTGAACCTCGTCTTTTTCGAGCTGCTTCAGCCACGCTGAACCAGAAACAGCCGAATCCTGGCTCCAATCCTTCGCTTGATGTCACAATGCCACTAACTAAACACCACCTACCAATTGGGGGAAAATTACTTACGTGATGTTCAAATAGTTGGGGAACATGTCCTCAGACGGCACTATCGGTGTGGATAATATATTACCAGACAAGGTTTCTGATTACGGTATCCAGATTGCGTACTGGCTGTTGTTCCTTCCACTTCTAGCACTTTACCCGTTGTACTACGCGATCGTGAGATCGGCGGAAGACAGGGATATTGAGGAAGAACTGGAGGGATCTCCGTTCCATTCCGCAATCGGGTTTTCATCCGCCGACTCACTGATTATCCCCATACTAAGTGCTGTTGCAGCAGTTGTTCTGCTATTTGGAGTTATTTATGGCCCCTCAATAGCGCGTGTCCAATTAAATTTCACCACGATCATATCGGGAAGTATCGGTATGACTGCTGCCGGAGTCCTTATTGGAATCATAGCCGTTTTCAGGAGTAGAACGCAACTCGAGAGAGATCTGTTGAAGCGTATCGGTCTCTCCTTCAGCATTGGGATCTCCCTAGGAATATTTTTCTCAATTGTTTACGTTTGGAGGTTCAATTTCCCGATCGAACTTGGGGCGCTTGCTGAACCATTCCTTATCCCGTTCGTCGCGACTGTGTATGGTGGAGCAGTGGCGAACAGTTACATCGTCAAAGAACAGGAGATTGAACAGTTAAAAAAGAGAAAAGGCGAGGTTAAGAACACGAACGATCATACTGAAACGAAATCATACAAGGGTACGGAAGTATCCGATTCCAAGGGTGAGAATCTTCTTGAGAACTTTGCGGAATCAAAATGGGTGGTTCCGGATGAACTTCCCACCTCAGCGACTATTAAGAATACACGGAAGCTAAAGCCGCTCAAGGATATCGTGCGAGCACTGTGGGTAGAAGAATCCCACTACAAGAAAACAGTCCCAGAGACCAAGTTCTCGGCCGAAAAAGGGAAACTGCGGTCGGATTACGGCCGCCGCAAGAATATCGCCCCTGATAGCTTTGAATCGAAGACATACAAGTTCTACAAGTCCGGTTCAAAGGATATCCACTCGTGTAACAAGTGTAGTGGAAAAGGGGAACTGGATTGTTCGAACTGCAATCGCAGAGGTACGGTCAAATGCGGAAACTGCAACGGTTCGGGACAAACACAATGCCGGGACTGCAGAGGCAACGGGAAAGTCACTGTCGACGAAACATGTAACGTGTGTCGAGGGTCGGGTGAGACATCAGGCGGTTGGGAGTGTAACAACTGCGGAGGCTATGGGACTATCGAACAGACGAAGACCTGTCCCAACTGCAGGAGAGGAAAAGTGGGTTGCTCCTCGTGCAATGGAAATGGAAAGATAACCTGCAATAGTTGTGGCGGAAGAGGAACCCATGACTGTGGAAAATGTGATGCCTGTGGACGGTTGGCTGATTTCAAGTATGCCGAACGGAGTTATTCTCCCGACAAGGAGGTATCTTACCGGACGAAGTCCGTTCCAAAGAGTCTATTGACGGGTGCTTCGGGGACGCGCAAGAGTATTGACACCGACAATAACCCTAGCCAGCGTGACTTATATCGGCGCCAAGACGAGACGAGAAAAATTCCAGTTGTAGTCACCACGTATGGTTATCATGGTGACAAATGGGAATTGTTCGATATCGAAGGGTCGATCAAGGCTCAGGATTTCCCTAGGGACTATCAGCGGCAGTTCCGTGTTGCATTGAGCAGTTTGGTTCTCTCGATCATCCCATATGTGTACATAGTCAACTTCGGAATATGAACGCGACTGACTGTCACTCCTGGCGACCAGATTCTACGAAATGGATCCATCGGTCTCACTCGTTACTTAACCGAGCCAACTACTCAACGCGGACCTGTCGTTGTCCTAGACGGCACCTCTACCCACTGGCAGCAGGATTGAGGAAGGCAGCACCTATTGAAGGCCGGAACATCGCCGAATGGATGCTTCTGGTCGTTACCAGGGAAATCCGGCAGTCGGGTTGCCGGATAATTCAGATTCGAGGACAAATCTTCGCTCGGAGATAGAATAGCGCCGTCAGGCCGGAGTTGCCGCTGTTGGGATCGATACCTTGTACCGAATCGTAGATCTGTTTGATGGTACGCCTACATCAAGCTGAACAACAAATCGTTAACGGACCGGTTGGTGGATCCCGATCGCTCATAAGGTGTTAAATAGTGGCAATACTGTCTGACCAGTGAATAGCACGTTTAGTCGGCGAGCAGGGAAACATCTAACATGCAATCTATGAATGATTATCACATGCCGGCGAAATCAGGAGCGTCACATGCTCTCGCCTCCTTCACGACCATCCTTCTCGGAGCTGTGATCAGTAATTTTTTGAACGTGCATTCCGCGTCATTGCGAGAATTCTCAGCGGTACTCGGACATTTCGCCACAACGATAACCGGTGTTACTCTCTCCGAAACGACTGTTGGCCTTCTCATTATCGCGACGGCCCCCTCGTTCGTCTGGGGGATAGCGTATCACATGGCAAGACACTAGTATTCTCTCGAATTATCTGTCCCGCGGAGCGGGACGAAATTTCAAACCACGGCCCTGTCAATTAATATCCGGAAATAGACTACTGACCGATCAAGGACACCCTTAGTTATGATGATATGCTGATCGGGACGAGATTGTCTAGCTGAGTGATTAAGGAACAGAGTGCCCTATTGAATCTACGGAAAGCGTAGCGATTACTCCTTGATGGCCTGTTCGAGGTTGTAGACAGTCGCAGTCAGCATGAGTTCTTTGAATTCATGATATCAAGCGCTTGCCCCGACAGCGGACCCGTATCGGCACTGAATGGTCGAGAATACGCCTCGGCCATCCGGCACTTCCCGTACAGCTCGCTGTCCAACCGTGCGTTGTGGGCATGTTAGTGGTTAGTGAACGAGTGATTCTCATGATATCGATAAAAATCCACAGAGTGTGACATCATATTAAACCTCGAAGAAGCGACTTACGGCTGAAATGCACCTCAATCGGTATCTGGGGGCTAGAAGACCGATCATTCGAGAACGCCAGTATCCGGCCGGACCGATCTGAATTCCTATTTGAGCGCGTGTCGTACTGCACGAACATTTTGCTCATCGACTTCTCGAGCCGCCTCTCCAGAAATGTCGGGTTTCGTTTCGAACTGGTCTATGAGATAGTCCATCGTCTCATCCGAAGAGCAACCTAGCTCAGTAAGTGCCTGTGCGCGGTAACCGATTGGAAGCCGTGTCTCTTGAACTGACAATGTGACTGTTGGCGAGGGAGAGACTACGCCCGCCTCCATGAACGCATCATTCACTGCGTCGGCTGTTTCACGCGCGCAATTTATAGTATCAGAGACGAGGTGCCCAATGACCTGCTCTACCTCCCACGGTTCAACCGACCAGCTATCGAACGTGTCGTCACGATCTCCCCTGAATGCGTTCATCATGAGCTTGGAACTCCACTTTTCGTAGTACTGCCGGTAGGAGGTCTCGAAGCGATGCCAGTGTTCTAATAGATACTGTAACGTGTCTTCGATTGCTTCGGACGGGTGGTTGTCTTCGTCCTCGATGGATCGTAAGAGCTGGATGAGAGCGTTTTTATCAGGCATTTCTGTCGGCCGGGTTTGGATCCGACCAATGCTCAATACTCGGTATCCTGACCGCGATCTGATTCCGTCTTTTTCTTCCGTTATAACGACGCTCACTCTTGATTCTGGAATTTTATACAGAATTTCATCGGGCTCGTCTTCGTGGGTTATTCTGGCGAAGTATTCCCAATTATCCGGGATTCGCCACAGGAACTCGTTGTGCAGTACCGCCGTTCGACGTGCCGGCACCTGCTCGAACCATGTCCCGGCACACTCACTCTCCAGGGTGAGTTCGTAGCTCCCCTCAATCAGAGTGCTGTCTACGACGATACTGTCGGTCCGCCTAGTGCTCTCCAACCTCCACTGGTTGAATTCCGGTGAATCTGGCAATTGTGGTCCACCATCAGCCACTAGTTTCTGTTCGCTCGCGTCATCTGTGACTTCGACAATACTATTCGCGTGTTCATGCTCCGATTGGTTCTGAGGCGATTTTTCGTCTTCCATTGTTTTTCTCCAGTTGTGTATTGCGTACCGTTCGAACTCCTATTTGCTCCTACGCAGGATCGTGATCCAGTTGCAGGCGTAGCGATGAGAGAAGCGATTACGACTTCACGACTCGTAATATTCTCGCCATGTTCGAACAGCAAACCTTGTTTTACCCATCTACGGAAAAACCCTCGTCCTCTGAGAGAATGAGAGGTGATATTAAGCGTAGATAGAACAACTATCGAAGCAATATTGGATCATATCCATCCCTTCCCTGTCCCCGGCTTCTAAGGATTTCATTGTAATTTTCTATAGAAACGGTGCCTTAGACATACGTACATTGTCATTGATGCCACTCCCGCTTGTGAATTGTTCTCGGTGTTGCGCCAGTGCTATACCCTGGCTGACGCTACCGTGAGGTGATGAGTCGTTTCGTTGTCTCCGATCACCACTTCGGACACGCGAATATCATCAAGTACTGCGACAGGCCATTCACCTCCGTTGGAGACATGGATACCACGCTCCTCAACCGGCACTTCGAGACAGTCGAACCCGACGACGTGGTGATTCACCTTGGCGATGTCGCGATGGACATGCGAACCGGCGAGGACACGATCGAACAGATGGAAGCGATCGGTGGTGACTTTCTCGTGCAGGGCAACCACGACGTCGGGCTCTCCGACGGCCAAGCACCGTTCCCAGTCGTCGATGGGTGTGTTCTAACCCACGGCGAGTACACGTTCTACTGCACGCACCGGCCCGAGGATGTCCCGGATCATTGGGAAGGATGGGTGATTCACGGGCATCACCACAACAACGACCTCGACACGTACCCGTTCCTTTCGTACGATCAGCAACGGGTGAACGTCGGCGTTGACGTTCTCGGATTCAAACCAGTCTCGCTGGAGACAGTCACGACGCTCATCGACGAATGCGACCCGGGCACGCATCTAAAGGATATCGACGCAGCATCAGACTTGACCTAATTCACATGAGAGAAGCGATTGCAGACGAACTGGTTGATAGCGCGAAAATTGCTGTCGTCGTCCACACGCATGCCGATCTTGATGCTATCGGGTCTGCTGTTGGCCTCGCAACCACAGTCGATGCCGAGGGAACCATCGTAACGCCCGGTAGTGTCCAGTCGGCAGCAGCGACGCTACTGGAGACCTGTGATGTCACGGTCGATTCTGATGCTCACCTGGATGCGTACGACCTCTCAGTCGTAGTCGATGCGCCCTCCCAGGAACGCATCGCCCCATCTGACCCGGTCGCCGCAGCACCGCCGTGTGCTGTCATCGACCATCACGATCCTGACGACCTCCAGACAGCTGCTGACCTGACGCACATTGACTCGTCCGCTCCAGCGACTGCAGTACTCGTTTCACAGGTTCTCGAGGGCGGGGGATTCGATGTCTCCGAAACCGCCGCGATGGCGCTGGCAGCTGGACTACTCGACGACACAGGGTTCAGAGCGATCATCGGTGAGGACACGTACGAACCGGCCGCAAAACTACTTGAACAGGCAGGCGATGCGCGATCAGTGTTGCCTAGTCTCTGGGAAACCGATGTCCCCTGGAGTGAGCGGATGGCAACCGCGAAAGCCCTCGTGCGAGCGAACGGCTACAAAGCCGGGCAAACGATTCTACTCACGACCACTGTCGGTGGAGAGGAAACCGCTGCAGCACATGCGCTCCTCGCCGGCAACGCTGATATCGCCATCACCGTCTCCCCACGAAGTGATCAGACGCGCGTTGTCGCCCGGACATCCGACTCAACGGACATCGACCTTGCGCTTCCCGAGGCCGTTTTGGAACCGCTTGCACGTGAGTTCGGCGGAGATGGTGGTGGTCACAGTGGTGCCGGCGTGGCGAAACTCGAAACCACTGACACAGAAGCCGTCGAGAACAGGACAGTGTTGCTAATCGGAAATGCACTCGGCGTACAGTTCGGACAGTTCTCTTGATACGTCAGACCTACTGGAACCAAATCGTAGACGACTACTGATCGGTCAGGGGTGGAAATCAGAACGTGGGGATGATGTCTTCGGTTGAGAATAGACAGAGGTCCTCACGCACCTCTGCGGCCTCAATCAGGCTTTAGTTGAAGTCGCTCCGAGATAACAAACTGAACTCATGGGCGACGCTCTCCCCACCCCACGGCGGACCGGTGAGTGCAACTTCGCAGAGATCCCCTTATTTTTGGAAACCGTAGAGTTGCTAGCGAATTAGAGTCATCATGGAATTAATTATCAGGGAAACGCGCGGGTTAAAGACCTCAGATAGGTGCGTCCTTTCGCGCCGCTTGGCTGAACAGCTGGGAAAAACACAGGGCGGCCATGTTCGGGTGGAGTCCGATCAGGGGAAATCCTATTACATAATTGATAATATCTACGAAAACCAGTCAGGCCTGAAAGTGAGCGAAGGCGGATTGGACAGGATCAACGCGCAGGCCGGAGACCACGTCACGGTGAAGAGTACTGTGCCGATTCAAAACCGGAAGAAGGCGTTCATCACAGGAGACATAACTGAAACGTTCTGGGACAGGGACGACGCAGAGATCTTTATCTCCTGTCCTCACGGCGGCGACATTGAATACAACACGGACGAAATGGGAACGTATCTGTTCAAGAAGTTGCTCGCGCAAGGAATTGGGTCATCGGCTTGGATTCTCCATGGGTACTACACTGGGCAGGAGAAGGACGCGTTCAAGCGTTGGCATGTGAAGAAGCCTGTAAGAGCGTATGATGCGTATCCAGGCCTCCAGAAACTGAAGGAAGAAAACCGCAGTTTCAGGTACGGTATCGGTTTCCATATCCAGAAGGCGGACCACGTCGGCGTCGGCGGCATGGCCGATCACGATATCCGGGAGATGATCGCTGACGCTATCCGCAGGCCTGTCCCATCAAAATACGAGATTAGAACCGACTACCAGGAGATGAAGTTAACTGGAAAGGGCACGTCTATGTCGATGAATCACTTCGCAGAGGAATACCAGGGAATCCAGATCGAGATGCCACGACGTGTCGCTCACAATAAGTTCCATACTTTGCCTGAGGCAGTTGGTGAAGTTCTTGGCGAACTTCTTTAGGAGCATACCAAAAAATTGTCACATAGGGAATTGGAGAGGGCTTAGTCATGAAGCATTTGCAGTCAGGACGATGAAAGATAGAACTGATCTTCTACAGGTGGTATCAATCGATCAGATAGGGTCAGGGGAGTTACCTGACAAAGACGGTGGACTGTTACTTGACCTCGGTTCCGGGAATCTCAATCCACGGGGAACCTATGAATTGATTCAGGGATTCGAGGAGAACGGTTTGATGCCTTCCCAGGTCAAGGCCTTGAAAGTGGAGTCCAGTGAGTTGGGAAGATTGTCGACTGGGTCGGGGGACGTGTACAAGAAGGCTACGGACCCACAGAAAAAGCAGGAGTTTGGAAAGAAGGATCTCAAGAACGGTTTTGAGCCGGGATACGTCGTCGTTTCTGCGCCGGAGAGAACGTTTCGGGGGAAAGAGGCTTCGATTGAGGATACCGTTGAACAGCTTCAGGCTGCTCAGGACACAATCAGGGACGTCGACGAACCGGTTGACTACACAGGGAAGATTTTGCTTGAGAACAGGCCCCGTTCGATTTTTTCAAATGTGGGGGACCTGTTGCACTTGCAATTGGAAGCTATGGAACAGGGTTTTACGCCGTTGTATTCGTTTGATCGGACGGTTGACGGTGGCGAAGAGATGTTGTCGAAGGCAGTTTTTGAAGATGTGAGGATGATACGGACGGAAGATGGCTACGAGATATGGCCGGGTTCCTGACGGGAGGGGATTTATCGAAAGCCCCTCTCATCCTTCTTTTCTTTCGATGAATCGGCAATCCTCGATACTGAAACCGTCTGCCGTATGCTCCGCTACCTTCTCGTCTCTCTCCCAACGCACGTTTCCATCATCAGCGTCGAACGTGATCATGTACTTCGTATGCGGCCTACCGATGTACCGGGGATGGATCCGGTCAACTACCCCACCCTACTTCGCTCACCCTGAGGGGTTCGCTCGTGGAGGGTGGGGCTTGTCCATGAACTCGGCCTCAAACCCGTCCGGGTGGGCGGTGAATCCGCCACTCGGCGTCACAGTTCCAGACTTCAGGGCAAGCTGACTGTTGCCCGTCCGCCGAGACGACTGTTGGCCTCGACGGACATATCGCAGACCGATGTTCTTCGCCGCGTTGTAGTCTGCGTTTGCTTCCGACTCGCACTTCTGACAGCGAAAATCGTTTCGATTCGGGCGATTCTCGTCGGCTGTGAAGCCACATTCGGCGCACCGCGTGGACGTGTACGCCGACCCCACTTGCTTCACCGAGATACCGTTCGCTTCGGCTTTGTATGCCACTTGCTCGTACAGCGTTCGGAACGCCCACTTATGACCCCATGACGCACCCGTGCGGTCGCGGATATGGGTTAGGTCCTCGAACGCAATCACGTCACACTCGAATCGGAGGGCTTCATCCACGATAGCGTTGGACGCTCTGTGGAGTACGTCGCGGACGTATCGCAGTTCACGGCCACTCGACTGTTCGAGCGTCCGGTGGGCGCTTCGCGTCCCGGTCTGTTGGAGTCCGGCGCGTACCTTCTCGAACTCACGGAGGTCGTGGGTCAACTCCCGCCCGCTGACGAAGGAGGCGGTACTTGTGACGGCGAGGTTTTCGATACCGAGGTCGACCCCGAGGACCGTTCCGTCCTCGGCGGTGTTCCGCTCGGTATCGGTCTTCGGTCGGCGGAAGCCGATATGCAGGAAATAATGGCCGTCACGGGCGGTAAGCGTACTTTCCGTGGCGCTCCATTCGTCGGAGTCGAGATACTGCCGTTGGTAGCCATCGTCGGCGTCAGGAAGGGCGAGCGAACACCGGACGCGACTCTCCGTGGTGGAGACAGAAACTGTTTCGTCGTCGAACAGCGTCATGGTCCGAGTGTCGTATTTCACCGTAGGCGCGGTGAACGTGGGTTTGCTGGCCTTCTTGCCGTTGGACCGGCGTTCGATACAACCGGTGATGGCTTGTGCGGCTTGGTGAGTGGCGAGAATCGCATGCTGACTGCCGAGGTCGGTTTCCTCGCGCACGGTGTCGTAGGCAAGGGGTTGGACGTCGCTCTTGGCGTTGCACTTGCCCCACGCCATGTCGGTGGCGAGTTGGCACCCACGCTTCCATTCGGAGATGGTTTCCTCAAGCAACTCGCGTTGCTCGTCATCTACCGATAGGCGGGTACTCGCCGTCCGACGCACGTAGTCGTCTGCCACGTATTCAATGTAGATAAGGGGCTACTTATAGACTAGCGTTTGTGGCGAATGCGAACGCGCTCCTCCCCTCCCTACTTACTCGCTTCGCTCGTTTCTTGAGGAAGGGGACTCCGCACTACCGTATCAGTTGACCCCAGGGAAGAGGCGTTTCCCGTGAAAACTGGTATTCGCCGATTTTCTCGGGTACTTTTCCCGGCGGCTGCTCTTCGCCGCTACAGTGGAAGAACAGGATATATTCTGGAGACTTGCACTTCAATTGTCGTCAGGGTGCCAGCCTGCAGCTTCGTAGAACCCTTCTTTCGCTTCTTCTGAAGGCCCTCCACCCATCTCATCTATCTTGTCCTGCTCGAACTCTTCGATCCGCTGCTGAACCTCCTCCAATGGTTCCAGCAGAGAACTGAAGCTCCCCGACTCGGAACCGGCTCGTGAGGCCTGGGTTTCGATGTTGTTCAGTTCCTGTTTCAGCTCCAGCTTCTCTTTGTCAGATTCTTCTACTCCCTCTTCGAGGAATTCGATTTGGTCGTACAATTGGTTGATGTACTGCTTCAGTTCTTCCTCGGTATCGAACCCGCCAGGAACGTCCGGAGGCTCACTCATGGTTTCCAACAGGCCTCTTGTATTTCCGCTCAATTCTAATTCTGTTATTTTCCTAAATATTGTTTGGGCCACACGAGGGACAACAGTAAATGTCAGTTCCAACTTCTTGGTTGATCCATTGTTTTCTCTGGCCGCAATTGCTGCAGTAGTTGGATTGCTCTTTCTTGCCGTTGCTGCAGTGGCAGCTTTGGCCGGGCATGTCCTGCATAGCTCCAATTACCACGTGAGGGGATTTATAAGTTGGATGGAGCAGTCTTCAGCTAGTTAATGACAGATATGGGACCGATAACATAAGAAATACAGAACTAAGTCTCAAACACTAGTACAACAAATGACTGCCAACAAAGACGAGCTACCGGACGATCCAGGACAGCTTCAGCAGATCATCGAGGACATCAGAGAAGATGTAGAAAACGATGAGGGGATCACCGAAGAAGAGAAAGAGTTCCTTGATGACCTCGAAGAGAAGAGACAGAGGATCAAGGACGCCTCAGACCGGATGGACGACGTATACGATGACCTCCTCAGCTAAATCACTGAGCAACTGCATTGACCCTTCTGTGGTTGCAGGGAAGACTGCAGAACTCGTCGACTACTCCAACAGCTCTGTCCTTTACGAGGCATCTATTCTTCATCAGTTCTGCCTTGAGGAGATCACTTCTACTGGTTTATGAGAGCGTGGTTGGACAGTATTGAAGAGAATTCGGCGTCGAGGTACATAACGGCAAAAGGCCGGTTCTTTAAAGAAGTTCAGAGATATGTTCTTGAGGCCTATCAACGAGGGAATCAGGATAAAATTGCTGTGAAGCTGTTTGCCGATCGTGGCGACGACATTGTCGAAGTGGTTCGTTGCCAGCCTCGGATACGAAACGATTGCCTTTATTTATCGTCTCATCCGCCGTCTTTACCTCGGACAGATGTCCAAGTGGAGGCCTACGCCCGGTATGTTCTCCAGTTGTGTGAAGGATCAATCCGGTTTACGACATCCTAGAGGTCATCGAACCCTGCCTGCACAGTGTTGTCTCTGCCCGGTCTCTGAGAAACCGATGTCCAAGGGGTGAACGGATGGCGACCGCGGAAACCCCTCAGAGCGAACGGGTACAGGGCCGGGCAAACGATACTACTCACAACCACTGCTGGTGGAGAGGAAACCGCTGCAGCACACGCACTCCTCCCCGGCAACCCCGATATCGCCGTCACCATCTCTCCGCGAAGCGACCGGACACGCGTTGTGGTCCGAACACGCGACTCAACGAACATCGAGCTTGCGCTTCCGAAGCAGTTCTGGAGTTGCTTGCACGCGAATTCGGCGGGGACGGTGGCGGTCACAGCGGTGCCGGCGTAGCGAAACTCGAAACCACTGACGCAGAAGTCGAGAACAGCATGGTGTCACTGATCGGGGATTTACTCGGCGTACATTCGGCCAGTTCTCTTGAAATGCCCAAGCCAATTGTAAACCGAATCGTGAACCACCTGGGGGACGCCCCGAAGCACTCGGTCTGTTCGGCCTGTAGACACATATTTTTCCGACAGTCACTCGTAGGGATCGCGGACGATGGTCGATGTCGAAGAATTCCTTGAGGAGTCGAACGCGATCGAGAGCGTCCACACCGAACGTGCCCTCTCGGATAGTCTCGACGCGTGGACGTACCTCCGTCAACAAGAAGAACTCACCCACGAAGTCCTCCAAGCAGCGCACGAGCAGATTCTGAAACACCGTCAACCTGAGGTCGCCGGGCAGTACAGAGACAGTCAGGTACAGGTCGGTGGGCGACAGCTACCGGCTCCAGAAATCATCGACATCGCGATGACTGAACTGCTGGAATGGCAGCCGTCTGACCCGGTCAACGCGCTTGAATGGCACGTTGCATTTGAACGAATACACCCGTTTGCCGACGGAAACGGTCGGATCGGTCGACTCGTCTACCTCTGGCACTGTCAGGAACTCCTAGACGCCGAACCGATCCTCTGGCGGGCGGCGGACCGCGAAGGGTACTACGCATTGTTCGATTCACCCGTCGACGTTCCGGCCCAAACCGAGACCAGTGACCGCTCGTGAGCGATCATCATAGTTACTGCCCGCCGGATGGGTTCTGCGATGGTGTTTGCAGGTCTCATGACAACACCAATAGGCCGCCACACAGCGCATTCTCCTCTCCAGACTACGGACCGATTTCGGCACTAACCATTTCGAAAATCGTTCTCGGCAACAATCGTGCCCGCGAACTTGAAACAATCAGCTGTCCCTTCGTCACTCGAGTTGGGCACGCCCAGGCGCGATAAGGTCGTCGAGGTACGTTGCTAACGCGGATTTGGCGTCGGCCGGGTGAAGGTCACCCGACTCGACCGCGTCAGCAAGTGCCTCGTATGAATCGTATTCGACATCCCCGCCGTATTCGTCAGGCCGGTCTACAACCACGCTCTCGAACCGGGGGAAAACATGGTACTCGAACAGTTGCAGTCCCGGGTTGTGGAGAGTCGCTTCAGCGGGTTCGAGACCGTAATTCGTGGGTTCGTAGTAGTCCTCGAACACAGGATCGCGTTCAGGTGGGAAAAATATGTTCTCGACTTTCTCTTGGAGAGTAGCCGTGTCATCTTCGAAGGAAATAGTGAGGCTCTCCCCGCCGGTAACAGGGTTCGTGCTGGAGGACATCTTCCCGATCCCGGTCGTGAGATCTGCGAGGATCGGTGTGTGGATCGCCGGACGGGCTGTGTACCCGATGGCGGGGAGCATATCACGCTGGAGCATGTGGACCTTCCGTTGGTCGAGCCCACCGACCGCAAGATCGAGATCAAGGTACTCGATATCGAGCGCCTGCATCAACGGGTACATGACGTGCGCCACCGTCGCTGTCTCCCCACCCTGGATATCGGCCATGGCACGCTGAGCGCGGTTGAGCGTCGTCTCAAGGGCGAGTGCATTGAGGTCAAGGACGTAGTCATCATCAAACTGGAACTTGCTTCCGAGGACGAACTCCGTCGACGATTCATCAAGCCCGTAGGCAACGAACTGGTCGCGCATCTGCTCCGCAGTGTCGCGGATCTCGTCGAATGTCCCTTTCCCGTTGAGGTACGCGTGTACGTCAGCGAGCAGCACAACCACGTCCATCCCCGCATTCTGGAGATCGATCAGTTTGTTCGCAGTGAGCATGTGCCCGAGATGGAGAACGCCAGACGGCTCGTACCCGACATACGCGCGTTTCCCGACTGGAGAGTTCGCCACCGCTCGCACCTCTTCCGCTGGAAGCGACTCTTCAGCGTTCCTCGTCAGCAACGCGAGATCTCCCATACCAGCAAGGGACCGCTCTGACCGATAAAATGCTTCGCAGCAGTGAGAATCACTCACACA
The DNA here is from genome assembly GCF_013415905.1 of Halosimplex pelagicum. Taxonomy (GTDB): domain Archaea; phylum Halobacteriota; class Halobacteria; order Halobacteriales; family Haloarculaceae; genus Halosimplex; species Halosimplex pelagicum. The sequence continues at coordinate 3,996,220 of NZ_CP058909.1, forward strand.
CTAACCGGATTAGCCATGGAGTCCACGAACTGCCCTTCACGGCACTAGGTACGTTATCTCCCTGCGTCACTTTCAACGATATCTTGGGGTTCAACTGTCCTGCTCAAAAGCGCGTTCTGCGGCGGCCCGGTCAGGGAATCGCTTTCCCAACGTCAGATAATCGACGAGGCGATCGATCGCCAGTGGCCGATACTCTAATAACTCAACCGAGAAGTTGACCCGCTGCTCGTCGTGAGTGATAAACGGGAATTTGTCGGGCCAATTGTTGTGGTGATGCCCATGGAGCACCCAACCAGACGGGTTTGAGGGGCCGTCCGCTGGATCATGAACTGCGTTGAATGGGACACCTCGGTGCTGGAACCGGAATTCCTCCACAAACCGGACTCGATCCAGTCCCTCCAACACGGTGCCATCGTGATTCCCAAGCAAGAACACGATTTCACCATGCAATTCATCAAGCCAGTCCAGCAGAGCTCCTGTTGACGAACGGATAGTGAGGTCACCACCATACAGTACCTCGTCGTCAGGATCAATGACCTCGTTCCAATTTTCGACTAGGGATTCATTCATCGCGTCAACCGAGTCAAACGGCCGATCGCAATACCCGATGATATTGTCATGGTCCAGATGCAGATCGGAGATGAGGTAGTCCACTGGAACTCCCTTGGTCCGGTTGAAACACGAACTTTTCGTCGAAGATTTATTCTGCGAGGAGATTTCCTAACTGTCTCGGACGGCATTGATCATCGAATAAACTCCTGAACAGTCGACACGTGTCGATGACTCACTGTCACACACCACCACCAGACTTTTTACATGAACAACCACTCATGAAACTGAACAGTGGGATAGATGGCAGGCTCCAACGATCCGTATGAACTGCAGCGGTTTGTTGAGGCACAAGACCCCGTCATTGATACGGTAAAGAAAGAACTCCGGTCAGGCAGGAAACGCACGCACTGGATGTGGTTTATCTTCCCGCAAATGGAAGGACTCGGCAGCAGTCAGAAGGCCCAACAGTACGCGATCTCCTCCCGGGGAGAAGCCCAGGCATACCTTTCGCATCCGATACTCGGGCCACGGCTGCGTGAGTGTACAGAGCTGGTGAACGAGGTCGAAGGTCGGTCAGCGAACGAGATATTCGGATCGCCGGACGACTTGAAGTTTCGTTCTTCGATGACGCTTTTCGACGCAGTTGCGAACAACCCAACGCCATTTAGAACTGCTCTCAAGCAGTATTACGACAATGAACCCGACTCGAAGACACTGCAGTTGCTGGAACCCTCTTAACTCAAAAGTTCTAGATTCAAACCCGTGAGCTTGGATCTATAGACACACCAGTTGTATGGGGTTATCTTTGAGAGTGTTCTACTGCTATACAGAAAGCGAGTGATACCGATGAATCAACTTCGAGATGACTTGCTTTTTGGGGACATACACGCAGCAGGGAATCACAAGGTGTATCGGCGTTATTCCGTCGACGTAGTCGTCAAGCTGTGCGGTCTTGACCCGTTACCCGAGTATCCTGACGACGTGGAAGCCATCGACTGTAGTATGCCGGACGGAGAGTCGAATACTGTCGACGAGTTCCGGAAGGCTGTTTCAGTGGTTTTGGAGAAACGAGATGAGGGCGGGACGGTCTTTGTGCATTGTGCTGCGGGAAACAGCCGGTCTGTGACTGTGGTCGCTGCAGTTCTAGCCATAACCGAGGACAATGAGTTCCAGGGTGTCTTAGACGAGATCCGAGAGTCAGTGAACGTGGATCCTGAACCGGCACTAGTGGAGAATGGGGACCAAGTTGTTCGTGAGCAATAGGTGAAAATGATACTGAATCTCAGTCTGTAGCCGGTGGCGTCCAAACATAGATCCCAGCGGAGCATCCGCATGGAGTTCCACAATCGGGGCAGTCACGTTCGTCATCGATTGTTTGATAGAAGTTCTCGATAGTATCCAGCCGTTCGAACCCCATTTTCTCGAAGAGAATCGAAGAATCGACCGTATGGGGGCGGAGCCACGCCGTCCCGATGGCTGAGTCAACACTGATTTTCCGAGTGAACCGAAGTCTCGCATCCATCAAGGCCGAACCAATACCTTTCCCTTCCCAGTCTTCCCGGACGGCACTAGCCTGGAAGACAGCAACTTCTTCGCCTAATGGATACTCGTTCAAAGAGATGGAGAACCGCTCCTCGGCGCTGTCTCTGGGAACACAGATCACGACCCCGAAACCAAGCACAGTCTCAACCTTGGTCGCTACAAAACCATAAGCTGGCTTCTCATCGTGAAACACGCCATCCAGCACCTGCGAAATTTCAAACCCTGTCCGGGACTCCCAGAGTGATTCGATCTCGCACCTATCGATGGGCTCAGCACTCCGTAACTCGACACCGGCCGGTAGGACTATGGGGTCGTCAAGATTCTTCATACTGGATCAGTTCAAATTGTCAATTGCTGACGCCGAGATGACTTCAAACCTACTGTTGAAGCGAACCCTTGCTATATCTGATTGAATCCACAGTGTCGGTCATTCTGGGTCACGGTATCCTTCGGAGGGCAATTGCCTAACAGGGTGAGCCCCACCCATGTTGTTGACCGGAGGTCTCGTTATTCAGGAGCAACAACGTCTTCGCACGTCGGGCATTCGGCCCAAATCTCCGTCTCGCTCTCGTCGGTTTCGTACTCGATTAACAGCCACGCCTCGGGAATCTGCTCGCCACAGTCAGGGCACCGACCGAGCGACGATTCGTCGGCGTTCATGGAAAGGGGTGGAAGGAGCGTGTGACAGTGGTCCTTCCATTCGCACATCTAGCGTCCGTAAATGTAAGGTTTTGGTCGACTGCGTTCCGGACGCACCGAGTTTCCACTGAAACCCACCGTCCACCATTATTAATCCGCAGTCACTTGTACAGTAATAGACGATGGGTGTCCGAGGGGTACTGACACGGCTCCTCCTCAGAGACGAGACGATCGTAGTCGTCGAGTGTCGACAATGCGGGACCACAGTCGACCCAGAAACGGAGCAGTGCCCCGAATGTGGAGCCTGTGAAATTTGTCGCTACGAAATCCCCGCGTGACTGTCCTGCCCATACGGTTTACAGCGGAGAGGATTCAATCCTCCCGGCTACACGTGGTTGCGGGTTGTGATTGCCCAAACTGCTCTATCGAATCAGCGGAGCGATCCATGAGTCTGCATCGAAGATGACCATTGTTTAAACCGTCCTTTCGTGGCAGTCCGAGCAGCTGATGTAGTGAATAGTTGCCGCTTCGCAAGAATGGCTTACAACGGATTATATCCCCATTCTTTGCTTCTCCGATTCGCTCAGCAAAACCTTGTTATTTATCTCTGTAGCGGTCGCAGTAAGAGCAGCGATATACACTATCACCTATAAACCAATCACTCCTTCCACATTTACACTCTGGTCCATCAATGATTACGCCATTCGGTTGTGCTTTTCTTTCTCTTTCGCAGTTTGAGCAAACCCACAGATTATCACTCTTTCCAAACCAGTCTCTGTTTCCACATTTGCACTTCGGACCGTCAGTAAGTGTCCTGCTCATAAATTGATTCAATTGCTCCAGTAATATAATATTACAGATTCGTATGCTGGATGTGAGGTCGCTGGAGTCCATCTTGGGGAAAATATTGACCCCACTCTCGATAGTAGGCCCAATATCGATGTCCAAACCTAAAATAAATCAATCAAATAGTTTAGGAATTTGAATGATTAACTACCGGTATCGATGCGTACAATAGAGTACAACGATACATAGTTCCGGGGACTGGAGACTAGGATGGAAATTTCGAAACGTGCTTCAACATTGATTTTTCCACCCACACACAGCCTAGTAAGAGAGGGAACTAAGCGAGGAACAAAATCATGTTGAACGAAAGTGAGAAAGAGTTCATAGAGCTTGTTCTAACAGCTGGCGACAAAGCCCTGGAACAAGACACGTTTGAGCTTATGATTGAAGAAGGGGTTCCTGCGGAACCATTTATTAACAGCACTTGGGACTATACTTTGGGCGAGGTCATGGACAGCTTGGCCGAGAAGGGGTTGGCGTACACCGAGTCTCAAGAAGAAACAATCCACTACAACGGTGGGCTCCGAGGCAAGGAGATTGAACCGATCAAATGGGAGAATACCGGCTTTAAAACGGTAGATCGTCAGTATATTTATTTCACAGAAAAACTAGAGGAGCTGTACCAGGAATAGATTCATCGAAATTGCGGAGGCCCCTATGAGCGAGAACCAAGAGAAAGTGATCGAAGAGTACGACTGTAACTGTCGTATCATTCAAAAGCAGCGGAATCTTACGAAGGAGTACTGTTTTGAGGAGTCTCAGAAGCAAATAAACTCGTTTGAGAACCTGCCTGCGGCACGACTTTATGCCGACATATATACGGTTGCTGATGGGTTAACTGAGAAGCAAACTGGCGAACGAGGTGTCCCGCCGGCGATCGCTCGCGCTAGCGAAGAGATCCGGATGACCTACTTCGCGGTCCAAATGTCAATCACATATGCAGCACGAGCGTTTGATGTCGATGAGTCCGTCGTTCAGGACGCAATCAACCGAATTCATGCGCAGGCAGAGGAACAGCGCTCGCAAACTGAGAAGGATGCGTAACCTGCCCCACCCTACTTCTGACGTTCCGTGCCTCGGTCATAGTCAGGTACTGACAGTCAGGAATCCCTGTCACCAATACCCGCGAACAAATCTCTTCTACAGACCGGTTTAAATGTTATATTATTACACTACGCCGCGCCGTAACTGATTGGTCACATTATGATTGCTCAGGTTGAGCGGAATGAGTAATTTGAAGTGCTACACTTTCAACATGAAAATTGAGACTATGACACCTGATGAACCACCAGAACCGGAGAGATTTGACCAGTTTGAGGAAGTAACGGTCAACGGTAGATCGATAATGCGGTTTGAAACACTATCAGATTTTGAATTGTCAGATGTAGATACAGCTGTCATGGCGAGATTGCTGACAGAAGCGGGAACAGCGATGGATGATGAAATTAAAGAAGACCACGATTTCGACGCCGCGGACATTATAGAGAAATCGGAACCTGAGATATTAATATATGACTCGGAAGAAGGAGAGTGGTCCAAAGAGTAAAAACGCAGATCACTAGTCTCCCTGAACTATATCTGATTCCTATATAATATTATGCTCTGGAAATTCCCAATGCGGACATAACACCACCCAATACACAATACAACGTTTCTCTGTCCTCACATGCTATCATCTTGCGCCTGAGTGAGTCGATCCCTATGTTCATTCGTCATGCCCACTTCGGGATCGATCGCCTCAAGCGTACGCTCGACATCCTCAATCTCCACAGCTTCTTCGGCAATGAGGTGTGGCGTTCGTGATTCGATAACCGTCCTTACGTCATCACTGTACTGCTGCATGAATTCATCTCCAAATTCTTGACTGCAGATCAGTCTAACAAGGATGCGTTCAAACGGTGCTGCATCCTCGTCGCTAACATCTATATTAGCGATATAATCGACAATCGGCGGGGTGGGGATAGCTGCTAGAACAAACAATTGCATGATAGTCTTCGATTCAGATCGGTCTTCACGTTCCGTTTCTAGGACAGCAACCAGTGAGTGACTCACCGAAACCGCGAGTTCTTGAGCATCCTCATCGTCACTCAGGAACAGTTCCTTCAACACATCTGTGGTAATGACGAACCACTTGTCCGCGTCACTTGTTGTCTCAATAATGTCCTTGAACTGCTCTTCCCGGGCTTGCGGATCAATGATACTGTGCTCATCCAATTGCTGATGAAGACGCACCGCTATCGCCACTGCAGAAAGCTGAACTGTCGACGAGTCATCTTCAAGTAGTTGATCAAGACGCTCAACCAGCGGGAGACACTGCTCGGGGTGTGCCTCCGAGAGGGAAACCAAAGCCTGTGCCGCAGCACCGCGACGAGTGGCAGTTTCCGGCAGCCGGCCCGACATATCTTGGATAACTGAGTCCGAGCGAAGGGTTACCGGATCTCCTGATTCATCCAGCCGGGTAATGAGCGCAGTAACGTATAGCCCGAGCGGCTCCGGGTTAAGATCCGCTAGTCGTTTTAGAAAGTCAATTCCAGTTGTTCGGAGTGGTGGTTCAGGATTGCCGATCAAGAGCAGTAGATCGATGCGGTCAACTGCTTCATCAACGTACGCCTCATTATCAGCGTGGTGGGCTGCCCTGGTGAGTGCACCAGTGGTCAGTCCCAGTGGTCCCGGTAATTCGTCGTATGGAACAGTCTCCAGCACTTGTTGACAGATGTCGCAGAAGTTGGCGAATCGATCAAGGGTCAGGTAGTCACGGTCTGTTTCACCAATGATTGGGATCGAGAGCACCATCGAGATAGCTGCTGGCTCGATCCCGGTGGCGTCCTCAAGAGCAGCGACAAGCGACACGTAGTCATCGTCAACGATTTCAGGCCGTTCGCTTCCGACCATGTTAAGGGAATTTGCCAGGTGAAGAAAGGGAGCACGAATCTCGTCATGCTCCACCTCGGCCACAGCTTCCATCAGCCCAAACACCAGCGGTTTGGCTCGGTCGAAGTGCTCCTCTGGTCCTGTTTGGATGCCATAGGAAATCGCTGTAATGGTCACCGACGTGTATTGGTCGGCCCCCTCACTGGCGTGTGCGAGTAACCGCTCCAATTCGTCGCGCGTGAGCTCACCGTCTTTTGCCCGGTCACGCAGTTCTACAGCTTCTGAAAGTGAGTCAAAAGCCATGGCAGGATAATTCTAAGTCAGATAGCTATCACTTCAAACTGTGGGAGCCAGCAACGTAGTACCAGCCACCTAACTCGGTCTCTCCTCAGTTGGTTCCGGGGTCCGTGCGCTTTGTGGGAGACTTCTAAACTCGCTACGGTTCGAAACAGTAGTCAGAGCGACCAAGGCATGCAGGTATTCTATGAAATAGTTATACGCTGAACAGGCGCAATACCACGGCCTTCAGGCCGTGGATACGCGCCGTCATGTGTGCTAACAGTCCACCGTTCAAACGCCTTCCCCGAGTTTCCCACAATGACGTTTAAGTGACAGGCCGTCCTACCGAAGCATAGGAATCGGTCGGAACGGAGCGGATTCCGAACCGCCCTTCGGAGGTGGCCTGTCCACCCATCTAATGAGACAGTATCCGAAAGGGCAGTCGGTGAACACACATGCTAGAAGCGTATGCCCGTGCCGACTGCTCAAAGCAACCCAAACGATACTCCCAAGTCCGTTGACGCTTGCCGGCGTCTCCGTGGGATAAACAACACAGGGACGCCAAACATAGTCGAGGAGAGGGGTACCGGCGGTTTGGCACCGCCAGCAGTCCACCACACCGAGACTGTGGGACTACCCGCGCCCGAAAGGTGTGGTAGTCAGGTAACTGGACTCCAAACCTGAAACTCCCACCGCTCGGGAGTCCTCCGCGTGAACGCGGAGGAGGATGTCAAGGAGGGCGAAAGCTGGTTTTGATCACTCATCTCTCGCTGCCTTCTCCTCAAGTTGGCTGCTAGTCCGCTGACTCCGCTGCCATCGGATTCAATAGAGCAGTCCCACTCGAATCTTACCAAGCAATTTGAAACGGGACACACTACGTGCTTGGTAAGACATGAAGAAAAGCAGGCGCTTCTTTTCAACTTTATCCCGGTTATCTCGGAGAATAGCTTCCTCACGGGCCAAAAAAACCGACGTTGCTGATTGCTCTTTGTTGAGTGATTGCCGGGCAGAACAGACCCGTTTTGGGGCCAGATTCGAACGTTCTCTCTACAGATGACTCGGCACAGCGGAATTATTTTGTAGCGACACGTCGGCATTGCGCGCATGGGCGTGAACGGCGAGTGACCAGCGGTACTTGACGTGTTCGGAGAGTCCATTTGCTCAGACCCAACTGTCGAGTTCGCGGTAGCGTTCGGGTCGCAGATCACTGGCCAATCTACCCGCTCGTCGGACCTCGATATCGCCGTCAAATTCGCCGAAGGCCTTTCCCGCCACGAGCGGTTCGAAAAACGGTGTTTCCTCTCCGGTAGTATCCAACGGGAAGATGCTCCGTTCATCGATCTCTCCGATATTGAGGTGCTTCCGTTGGAGGTCGCGCACGACGCAGTCAACGGTCGGTTCATCTGTGGCGATGAACGGGCGTTCAAGCGATTCAAGGCTGACGTCGAAGCAACCTTCGACGAACAGAGTACCACGCTTCGCAACCGACAGCGCGACGTGATCGACCGGATCGCGGAGGACGGACTGCGTGGCTGACGAACGAGTCATCTCAGTCAAGCTTGAACAAATCAAACAGTACCACAGTGAACGGCCGTGTTTAGACGCTGGTAAGAGCGGCTGAGAGTACTGTTTCCCGAGTCCGGGAGGCGTAATAGTCGACGAGTATCGCTAGTTTCCGAGCCGAGATCGGTCTGATCAGCCTGGATTGGTTGCAGTAGCCGGGCGATTCGGTATGTCTAAACAATTGGACGACCCGAACTAACGGCGTCTGTTCATCCCCAACCGGAGTACAAGCCCTCAAAAGCCTGAAATTGGGCGTCTAAACAAGGCCCAGTGAACTGAAAGAAAACAAGAGGGTCGTGTTTAGACGCCCGTAAGAACGGCTGAGGGAGCTGTTTTCTGAGACATCATGTGCCGACCAGTCAGGGATCTCGGCCGACAGTAGCCGTGAACCCACCTATCCCCGACCTTCACCCGGAAACCACGCACTCTCCGACCAGGGCTCACAAACCTGCCGGCAGTCTCAGGTCAACCTGTGTCTCAGTCAGCGTCTGCGTACTCCGGACCAAGAACCTTCGTCCAGATCTCTTCTCTTGATTGCTTCCCTACCGCCATCTCAGCGTCGTCACGGGCGTATTCGACTACGTCCTTCAAGTTCGATGTGATCACTAGCTGCATGTTACGCCCTTCAGCGGTTATGCCGCCGCTTAGGGAGAATCGGTCATGCGATCGTGGGTCGTCGAAGAACCACTCATACACGTCATAAAGCAGTCGCCTGTACTCATCCATTGATTCCGGTGCATCGCCAACAACTCTAACATCGGACAACCGAGCTGAACAGTACGAACACTCCTCTTCAATGAACGCAACCTTGCAACAGGGAACGTCGGTGACTACGGTTCGCGTCTCCTCTTCGAAGTCATGGTACTCGTCTGAAAGCGCATACGTTTCCAGGAACGCTTCAGACTCGATCTCTCTACACGTCACGTCCTCATCATCAATTTGGTCTATCATGAATGCAAACGAGGGTAACCGCCACGCGCCTTAAAACGTTAGCCCTCAAACGCCAATAATCAATCGCATTACCCCACTCAAACACCGAAATCCATACTGTGGGCACGCACTCCAGAAATATAGCACGACAGATCTATCGTCAATACACCACTCATCACCGTCCCGCTCTTCATTCACTCGCTCTTGGCCACCCGACGCAGATCAGCCGCCACCAACCAGGATCAACGACAACCAAGAATCGTTCTGGGAATGACGCGCAACGCTTAGTTCGTAGACCACCTGTAACAAACACGACTCATTTTCAATTACAGCGACAGACATCACTCTTCACTGAACGACTGGGAACAGGTTCTTATCCGGGAACTGCTTTGTCTAGACTAGACGCAGTCGGAGGCCCAATAATGACGTTCCAAGAACAACTCCGCTCAATAGAAGAGCGGTACGACGTAAGCCAGAGCGAACACGCACGGGAGCTTGGACGTACCGTCGCGGACCTCCAAGATTAACGCGGTCATTCTGCCTCATTGCGGAACGAGACGAATTCTGCTTTGCCAATCCCCTCGGCAGTGATGAGTTCATCGACGTGGATGACCGCGCCATACGCTACTGCCGTCTTACGGGGGGTTTGATGCGTTATTCAGTTGGTCGACATCGTCGTTCTCGTACGCTGCCCGCCACATCGTGTGGACGGCACGAGTGACGAGCGACACCTCAGTCACGTCGATACAGGACGGTTCGGCGGTCGTCGTGGCGGCCTCGGGCGGGGGGTGAAAATGGATTTCGGGGGAGTGTGTATTCGGGTGGCGATCGAAGCGCCAGTTGACGTCGTCGCTATCGACGTAATGGAACGAATACATCCCCAGTTCGCTCCACTGGATATCAAGCCGAGCGCTGTCGGCATCGACGAGCCCGTCGGTAAGACTGATCTGCAGTTCTGTGGGTGCGACGACGTCATCGTACGCAGTTGTGTCGACGAGCGGTTCGAGTTCGAGCCAAAGGTCACGAATCCGCTGGAGTGCTGGGAGATAGATCGGCCCGAACTCACCAGCACGGTCGTCGTCACTCATACCTCGAGTTGGTGGCTGGCCTCGTCGTAAGCGAGTGCTGCTTGGGCGACCGCGAGATTCTGCCGCGTCGTGCGCCACGCCGTGAGGTCATCCCACCCTTCCGCCTCGCCGGCGTCGAGTTGCTGGGCGAGTTCTTCGGGAGACACCACGTCGTAGCGGTCCTCATAGCGCCGGATATCGGACTTCATTTCTTTGATGCCCTGGACCAACTCCGTCCGATCTGCTTCGTCGCGGAGTTCGCGGATCCGGGACATCAGAACCCGGTCGCTGTTACGTTTGTACAAGGTTGTTTGACCGTCCTGATCCGTCTCTGCGAAGCCCGTGTTCACGAGCGTCTTACAGTGGCGACGTGCTGTCGGTTCGCTCACGAGGGCGCGATCTGCGATCTCGGCTGCCGACTGCCCGTCGCGGGTCTGTTCTACGATTTCGTACACCCGCTCGAATGGTGTGGTCTCCTCTTTCCAGTCCGCTTTGACCTGCTCGTTGACGTCGTCCCACGTGTCGGTCATAGTGGCTACTACGCCCTCTAGAAACAAATAATTTCCTTAAGAAATCATCTCTTTCATCGGCGCTTGTACAGGAGCGTCGTCAGGCAACCTGTTCCGCTACCACCTCGTGATGTGCCCGGACAGTCGCCGGCGTGACGTTTCCGGACTCAGAGACACCACGTTGCGTCACCCACTACCTCTGTTGCTCCCCGTCTTGTATCGGCAGGCCGCAGCGAAGATGGGCGGATGGACGCCGATCGTTACGCCACGGTCTTCGGCCTGTTTTGTGAGGGTTCAGGCCCGCTGCCGGATCTGGACAGTTGAGTTCCAGTGCGAGTCGCGGAATGTACATTGTCAGCGTCGCGGGCTTGGCCGAAACTCTCAGTTTCTCGTTGAGTATCTTGTACGCGTTCGTGACCCGCGATTCCTCGACCGTCGCGACCGTCACGATATCATTGAGGCGCTGCGACCGGCCATTGCATCAGCAGGCCCCGTACACGCTGGCTGCGGCGAGTGCCCCGATAGATCTGCCACGAAGTAGATCCTCGTTCTGAGTACTCCGGACGAGTCGGCACGCTTGGTCGCAGAGCGATTGGGAGAGGTCGAGCGCGCTCGCAAGGCGACGCACCTCGTCGAGCCCGTGAGCGAGGTTCTGTTCGGCCTTCGATCGCCACCTACCACGGGTCTGTTCACGACACATCCGGGCCAGTCGCCGGCGCTTCTGCCCGGAGAGTTCGTTCCCGTTGGCATCGGTTCCACGCCAGATCTCGGCCGAGAGGCCCCGGTCGTTGCGGGCTGCGGTCAGTGGGGCACCTGTCCGCTCGCGCTCGTCCTCATCGTACACTCGCCACTCCGGCCCGTGATCGAGGTATTGTTCATCGATAATGAGTCACATCTTCACAGACTGTTTCGACCGTGTTCGTCGTAACCCGTCCGTCGCACTCGGAGCACTGGTTCGCGCTCAACTCTGTTCGGACGTCTTCATCGAAGCCAGTTTCGTAGATGTCTCTCGTTGTCATCGCTCTCTCCGAGGGAACTCGCCCTATGTCGAACTCCTCACCCATCGAGGGGGTGATAGATACCAACTCTTCATATCGGCCACGAGGAACTCCGAAATGTGGTCAGATCTATTTGTGTTGAACACAGAGTTCTCTCGTCAACTCTCAAACCATCTCTACGCCATCGATATTCAATTATCGTGAGTCAACGTCCGGGACAATGAATTTACGGGCTGATACTCGGTGTGTAGCGCTCACCACCCGATTCCAACATTCTGTGCGGAAGAAGATTGAAGTGGAATGTAGCCAAAATCGCCGCTATGCTTGACATACGTGGATTACTGAAGTGGTCGTACGGTTTCGAGCGACGTCACCACATTCTTGTGGGTACAGCAGGCATCGGCGGAATCGAGCTTTACTTGGCGAACCTCAACGGAAGCGTCCATCCGGTACTCGCCTTCCTCGCCATTCTCTCACCGTTCGCCGCACTAATCGCATTCACTAAGTCGCCCGTTGATGAGCTGAAAACGCTGTCATCTTGGGCGTTCCTCGCACTATTTGGGGGTGGAGCAATTAAGCTGTTCGTCCATCCCTATATTGCACCAGGGATGACGCTCAACCAGTTTACGGCAACGAGTCCAGTGGGAATCGGGATTACAGTAGTAACCGCCGTTGCCATGGTGACCCTGATTGAAGCAATGATGGTGTTCCTTGGTAAGAAGATATACTACCGGAAGACCGGTGGCTCCGGTGGCTCCTCAGGCACGCCCGAAGAACGAGTGCTCACCGAGGAAGAGTATGAGGACTTTGAACCAATCGAGTACACCAAGAGGATTGTCAACCGAGATATATTTATCTCTCTCAGCGGATTCTAACCTGTCGAATCTGACCTGGCTTCAGTAATTGTACTCCGACGCCGCGAAACACAGAATCAGTCAGACGACTTCGCATTTAACCGATTGAGAACAAACGGTGTTAGTCATCGGTCAAAATCTCGCGAAGACCAGGAGTCATGACGGTAGCTGCGATACCGGAAAGGGTCAAATCCTGGGTGAAGTAGTAGGACAAACCGACCATAAGACCCCCAATTACGGACTGTTGTGCTCCTTTGGGCAGACCGTTGAACCAAGCACGAGTCGGTCCCGTCCCCAAGATTGACTGAACCAACATCGCCGGGATCTCGAACGCTAGTTCCGTCGAGAACGCATCTGCATTCGGCATCGCGGCTTCCATCGTCGCATCAGCAGGCCTGGTCGACGGACCCGTCGATACCGATGCCTCCAATGACTCCGACTCAACTGTGGTTGTAGAAGCCTCAGCAACAGTTGATCTTCCGGTGGACGGAACACTTTCTACTCCCCCAGCGACAGCAGCAGCATTGATTGCTGGCTGAATTGCGGCAAGATCAGCGAGAATAGGCTCTGGAACCCGAAGATCCGCCATCGTATCTGACAATGCTCCTGAGATCGCCGAGTTCACGATAGACTGCTGTAACTGGAGCTGCTTCGTCATATCCGGTAGACTGGCAACTACTAAGGACGAAACCATACGCTCCTGCCGAGCGATCATTGGCTCCGCGAGACTCGCGATCATACTCGCTTGCTGAGCGGCGATGGGTTCCGTGATATTTGCGAGGATACTCGCCTGACTCGCGGCGAACGGTTCCAAGATGCTCTTCTGAAACTCCCCGATCCTACTGGCGGCCAATATCGACTCTGTAGGAAACGTGAAGCTATCTGCTATCTGCTCACCAATCTCCGAAAAGTCCACCGCTGGCGGTGGCGTAGATTCCTCTGGAGGCTCTCCAATTGGCTTTTCGTCCACATTTTGCTCTAGGTAGATCGCACCAACGTACTCCCGTAGTAGGTCTTCGATAGGTTCCTCCTCGCCATCACCCAATTCCTCAGTAACGTCCTGCTCAAGCGAGAAGAACGCTCGACCGGGTGTTGACGCTTTCACTGCGACTTCCTCTGGAGGCTCCTCAAAAATCAACCGGTAGACTGTAACAGCTTCCCTGATGCGTTCCTCAGGACGATTCAACTCTTCTGAAACAGCTTCAATATCCTCCAATTCCCGATAGAGTTCGCCAGCCTCACGGATGGATTCAACCCACTCGAAGGAAACCTGCTCCCGGCGCTCCCTTCGCCGTTCCTCAATCGTCTCCATGAACTCCTCAAAATCAAGTTCCTCAGTCTCCTCCTCCCCTGTCATTCTTACAACGCAATTAGAAATACGGGACTATCAAGCCCTCGCTGGAAAATCAGACACCTAGCTCTGACAACGAGTATGGACGCTGCTCAAGGACTTCTTCATCGGAGGCCACGATCTCTCCATAATCTCGAAGTCGGATTCTCCCCGAGAATTTCCCACGCCTTGACTATATTTCAGGCTAACCGATCGTCCAATAAGTAAATCATCGGAGTGACCGAAAATCCGACGCTATAGTTTTGTCAGGTAGCATTAAGTAAAGCCCGGTCAAGTCTCAGAATACGATATGCTCCCAGATATCTTCGCCACTACGGCGAATCTAATCTACTCCTTGGGAAGATTTATCGTCAAAAATATCGTGCCGATTGCGATCCTCACTACTGCCGCAGTCACGTCGTACTCCTTCCTCTATAAACGGCCTGAGTTGATTCTTGAGGTCAAGCAAAGCGTCTCAGGCTCAAGGGGACCCGATGAAGACGGAGATGCTGATGCAGTTATTATGCTGCTGCTCGCGAACGTCGGGAACAGCTCAGCGAGCGATGTCCAGCTCACCATCACCGCCGACGCGTTCAAATTCGACAACGACATCGACGCGACTGATTCCATAGTAAGTGATTATGAGCCGCCCCAGGCGGTTATGGAAATTCGGAGCGGCAGGAAGTCAGGATTCATCGGCGGCGGGCGCCGGCATGACATCTACCTCGAAAACGTGGTATATGAGGGAGACGTCCAGGAACTCTGGCTCGGGAAGACGATATTCAACGAGGGTAGGCACGATCTGAAATACCAGATTTCGTGTAGGGAGCATGGACCGCGGCGAGGCAAGATATCGTTCAAGGTTGAGGACGGAGATGTCAGGATTACTAACCGTAGGTATCCGACTCACCGGCGCCAACTGAAAACGTGGATATTAGGACGTGTGGAGCGGACGAGGACACAGGAGCTTGAGAACCTCGACAAGGATGATGTCGAGTTTCAGTACGAGGTGAACTGACTACCAGTTCGAACGCTCGGCTAGGGCTTGAGGATACTTGCGATCAATATGGATATGGAAGGAGAATTTACTCGCCGTTTTGTTCGATACCGCCGGGGTTGATGAAGAGGGAAGCCGTGAAATTTTTGGCCGGAGAATACAGCAGTGTTGGTCGAATCGTTAAGATACAATCCTCCGGAACGGAGCGAAGCTCTGTAGCGATAGAGCGTTAGATGATTTCTATGAACTAGGTATCTACGTCTACTGTTTCTGTCGTATCCTGACTTGCTGCATAGATCGCTTGCAAACGTTCGCTGTGAAGGACTTTGATACCTTTTTCTTCAAACTCATCCACCACGTCATCGCTCAGCTCCGTCGGCTTCTGAGGGGTCGCCACGCACGGGATCGTTTGTAAAGGTTCGATTAGGCCGATATCTGTTGGAATATGATAATCTTCGAGTACCGAGCTCACCGCTTGGGTGCGGTCAAGGATTTGCTCCTTCTTGGAGATATCTTGGTTAGTCCACTCAATGAAGAGAATTTGTGTATTCTCAGGGTGGTAGGCGATTACGTCGATTTCCTGGAATGGAGCCCCCGGTACGTCTTCCGAGAAACTAGGGATAACGAACGAATCGTCTCCGTACCACTGGACAAGCCAGCCCGCCGTGCTCAAGGCGTTCACTACTGCTACCTCAAAGTAATCCGCATTGTGTCCTTCCAGGTATCCCTCTAAATTGTTGTCTTGGTCGAATGCCTGCATGATCTCGTAGCGAGGGTTCTCAGGGACGACGTCGCCTGTGATATGTTCGACCATATTGACCATCTCGTCCTCAAGATACAGGACTGCGTAGAGCTCATCGATGTCTTCTAATTCCAAGTCCTCGGTGTAGCGTGACCGGCAATCATCCAATGACTCCAACTGGTTCTCATCGAACCTGATCTGCCAGCCCTTGTGCTCGTCGTATGGCTTCTGAGGGAGTACACTGACGAACAACTCCTCAAACAGACTCGTAGGAGAAACCACTTTGAGCGTTCCCGACTCACTGATGGAGAAGTCCATTCCTGAATCAGCGAACAACAGGATCGCCGGGGTCTCACGATCCGACCGAAAAATATAATCGAAGTAGTAGCCTTCGCAGCATCCAAGATCGTAGTACGGTTCATCTGCACGCATCAACTGGTCATCCAACTCGTCGACCACCTCGGAGTACTCGTCCTCAACATCTTCCGGGATGTCGATACTGACGGCAGCGTTCACTTCCATTCGAGGACGGGTTTCCCGGACACGCCCCTCCCGAACACCGTCTTGGAAGTAATTGCTGGGGTTATGTCGACGGAGTTCGCTTTTGATATCAGCTGTTCCGTCGCCTATGGGAATCTTCCCGCTGATTATCTGCTCAAGCAGGTCAAACGGAGCGGTAGTGCTAACCTCGTAGATCGAAAGAGCGCCCTCCCGATACAGAATTTTCGAGCCCTCTTCACAAGATTCACGAGAAAATTTGAGTTCCCCATTCGGGATTTGTATTCCATTGACTTCGATACTAGAGTATGTGAGAGTTGCCGACCGCCAGATGTCACTAAACTTTTCTCGGTACCACTGGATATCAGCGGGATTTTCGATGTATGGCATTCTTGATACAGACTCACTCAGCCAATATCATAAACGCACAGCAACTCACCCTAATAACCAATAGGCGCCAACCGATTCAGGGTGCTGCAACAGACGTAGGAACTTAGGACGATGTTTAGGAGAGAGCAAAGTAACTGTCACCACTGGCTTCTGCCTCTACTGCGTACTTGACAAAGTCGTAGGCGTAATGTGAGATAGTGATCCGGTCATGCATTTCCACGTCCCAATCCATTGTCCAGATCTCAAAGTCATGTTCTCCTAGTTGGGGGATCATCTCCTTCTTATCCATATCTGACTCGGCCGTATACCGCATCTGGCCCTTCTCGAATTCTTGCGTTACCTCAAACTGATCCTTGTATTTCTCGTACATCGACCGAAGGAACTGGTGGTACTCGGTGTGAACTTGGGCTAGCACCTTCTCAATCCGTTCAAAAGCCAACTGTAGTGTGGGCGGATCAGTGCTTTCGACCTTGAGCTCAACTTTGAAATCCTCTGGACCCAACTCAACGAAGTTCATACCTTTCACCAATGGAGTACCCATTTCCGTTGCTCTCTTCATATAGATCTGCAGGTAGTGGTATCGCATATCCGTCTCCAGCCGGAATAGGTCCGCTGGACGGTTTGGATCATTTACCGAGATGGTTAGGTACGTCAGTTTCTCATCCTCATCAAAGGCACAGTTTCGTAGCTGTAGGTTGATTTCCTCACCAACCTCCGGTGTAAAAGAGATCTCTTGGCCGGCGACAGACGCAAAAATCTTCCTGCGTCTCTCTGATGTTGATTCCTGCTCCGGAATCACGGATTGCGCCAATTTGAGCGATGAAATGACTCCACTGAAATCCATGTGATATATCACGAAGTCAGACCCCATTTTTCTAACTGTCGCTTATCTCTGCCCATTCAGGTATACCATCCGCCAGACGACGGATAGAATCGATTTATAACGTTAGCAAGAGGTCATGTGTAAAGATACAATGCCTGGTGACCGCGAAGAAACAAGCTCTCATTCTGACAGCGCTCTACCGTCCCTGTTCATACGGTTTCTCCATTCTGCCAGCGGGATCCGGAATGAAGTCATTGGCACAATTACGCTGATCGCATTCCTTGTTGCTATCTTCCAAGCAGAGGTTCTCACAGCTACCGCCTTTGAGTACACCTCATCACGGGCCTTGCTCAATTCCTTTCCTAGAGACGCCAAGATCTTTATTGCCGCAACAATCGGTCCGTTCATCCATCAAGGACCACGACACCTGACCGATAACCTTGGCGTCCTACTTGTTGCCGGAATCTACTTAGAGTACCAATACAATCGTAGATTCATCTACATCTTCTATCTTATAGTCGGATATCTTGCGGCTTGGGTCCCGTTATTGATGGGCTCAGTAGGATCTGTTGGAGCAAATGGCGTCACATTTGGCCTCACATCCTGGCTACTCGTTCACTCGATTAGCTGCTTACTCGAAATGGGATACGAAGGCGCACTCGATCTGAGAGTACTCCATTTCATCGCCGTCTTCTTCGGGCTTGTGAAGGCTCGAGAAGTGGTCGCTCTTCTTGGGATGATGGATGGTGCTGATGATGTCACCCACTTTTTCGGGGCTTTTATCGGTCTACTCCTCGGCCTTCGATTCGTGCTCAATTACTATGGTTTCTCAATAGGCACTCGGATTCAACGCCCTGAGTGAGGTCATCCAGTGCTTCAGTGCCGATTTATAGTCGATTTGTTGCACTGATGCTGCAGAATCCGCCCTGGGATCCCGACTTTCCCGCAGACGGGGCACTCCCGCAGGGGGTGTCGGCGGTAGATCGTTCCAAGCGTCTAATGCGGCATCGAGCTGTGCTTACGATTGGCAAGTCTGTCGTCCGGCGGGCTTCGCGGAGGTGAATACGAAGCCTTCACGGGCCGTGAGGGTGCATTTCTCGGACATTGGTTCTCTGGGGGCACGTTCGGATGTGCCCTCCGCCCTTCTAGGGTGGATAAACAGATTTCATCACGACAACGGTCTCGCCCCTCGGTACATCACTCCCAAAGCTGTGGTTCCGGTTGTGGCTGCCGGCCGACCGGAGGGAGGCCAAGAGCGGAGGGTGGGTGGAGAGGCCTGGGCTCGTCCAGCGATAGATAACTAGCTCCCATCGTATCGACTGGGATCAATTGAGACCGTCCAACAGCTTATCGCGTGTCGAGTCAGAGCGGGGACGGTCTCTCTCAGAAATGGTGGTGTTCGGCATGCTATGCAGGCCTGTCTGAGCACGCCTGCACTCTTCGCAGGCGTTAAAATAGATCAAAATGAGCCCAACTCCTTCCGCGGATTCAAGAATAGACTCTATTCAAACCCACCGGGTCGAACCGTACCACGGCGACCGCAAAGATCGCTACCTCACGATCCCCACACTGCAGTGCGGTTACAGCACCGTCTCTAACGCCTGCAACGCCGTGATCGCGTCCTCGAGGTGCGCTTCCGGATCACTCCCGTTTCCCGCTGCTGACTGTTCATCTTGCCCGTCATCAGGCTCAACGGCATCCCCGTCCAGACCCTGACCCGCGTCAACGCGCTCACCACTCCCGTCAGCAACCGCGTCCAACTGTTGCTGCGCGTCACTCGCATCAGGCCCATCACTCGGCGTCGCCCCGTCGCTTCGCTCGTCTCCATCCGTCTCCACTCGCGGCCGCCCGCCGCGCCGGTCCATCGCGTCCAGCGGGAAGTCGTACGCCCGGCCGCGCTTCTCCTTGTAGAACGTCGACCGCCGGGACAAGTCGAGCACCGACATGACTGCGCTCCGGTCACACCCGCGGTCCAACGCCTGTCGAACCAGCTCGTCCTCGACGCGTTGCCACAACAACTGCGCGTCACTCGGGATGCGGCCACGCGAGGACTGCTCGATTTGCCCGGCTAACCCCCACTCGCCCGTGTCCGCGTCCTGGTCGATGACTTGCCGGTCGCGCGAAGACACGAGATTATCCAGCCCCATCACCACCCACAGTCGTTCCCGAACAGCTGTCATCGTCAAATCCGCCGACAACGCCGCCGCAACATCACCCGTCGTCGCCGGTCCGGACTCGGACAGGATCCGCAGGATCTCGACGTCCTGCGGGAGCAACACCGTCAAGTCCTCCTCCGTCAACTCGACCGGGACGTCATCCTCCGTCGTCTGCTGGTGCTGCCAGGAGTGACACGCCCGGCACAACACCGTCAGGTTCTCCGGGTCGTGCTCGTCCATTCCGTCCGGGTCCCGCGTCAAGTGATGGACATGCAGCGTCGCCAGTCCACCAGCCTCAGGCCCGCACCGCCCGCAGCCCTGGCACCGGTGGCCGTGCTCAACGAGCAACTCTTGACGTGTCGCCGGGTCCACCGTCTCGTGGCACTCCGCGTGCCCCGTCACAGGCCCCGCACCTCCACTGCGCCGCCGCCAACCGCATAGTTCATCCTCGATACTTCGCTCCACTCGTGTTCATGCATGTGTCTGTGTCGCTGCTGTGTACCGCCAGTGTTCCCGCGCCGATCCAGCAGGCAGGTGAGGGTGGTGTATCGCTTCAAATCGACCGCGACCCCGAACCGTACCTTACGGACGGTCGCCGTACTCCTCGACCGTTGGCGTCAACGACTTCACGTTGAAATCCGACTTGCTACAGTACCGTTGGGCTAACGCGCTCAACGCCCCGGTCCGCAACACGTCCGACACGTTGTGCAGCACGAGCTCCACAGCCCGCCCGTCCTCGAACGCCGCGACCGCCTCGGAACTATCATCGAACGGGTCGAATTCGTCGTGCGCGCCGCCGCACAGCACGTCGTACGCCGTCTCCAGGTCCGACGCGGCGTCGCCGTTCACCCGCGTGTTGAACAAGTCACGAACTACGGGGAACACGTCCGCGTACGGCAGGTCGTGGAACGGCCACTGCACGTCGTGCGCCGCGAACCTTGTCCGGAGAAACGGAAGGTCGAACCCGCCACGCCACGTCTCCCCGTTGTACGCGACCAGCAACACGTCGTTGGCCCGGAGGCGCGACACGACGAACTCCGCCATCGCCTCCAACAACTCGGCCTCCGACTCGCACCGCGTGAGCCGCACGTGCTCACCCGACCGGTCCGACACGGCCGCCTCGCACTCCGCAGCCGTCCCGTTACCGCCGCGGTAGAAGACACGGCACCCGAGCCCTAACTCGAACCCGACAACCGTCACCGCGTCCGACGCGGCCAGCCCCGTCGTCTCAATATCGAACGCGACGTGCTCGAGGCTCCCCGCCATCACGCCTCACCCTCACTACTCAACCCATCACGCCCCGGCACCCGGTCCGCACCAGCCGGCCTGACGCGGAACTCACCGAACCCGAACTTCGAATGCGACCCGACACGCACCACGCCTTGCCGCGCTGTCGCCACCGGGTCACTCCCCGTGTACGGGACGACCTGCCCGTGATCCACGGTCGTGAGTTCATACGACTCTCCGCCCTGGACGAGCCGGGACTCACGCCGCCGCAACTCACCGTCGTCGACGCCCCACCACCACGGCACCGACTGGTCATCCGCCCCCGGGTGCCCCGTCCGTAGTACGTACGGCGACACCAACTCCACAACGTGCGCATCCGCCTCGCGGACCCGCGAGTAATCCAACTCCTCCAACACCACTGTTTGCGTGTCCGCCAGGCTCGTCGCGCCGAGCCCGAGGTTGCGCGCCCCGCCAACACGCACCCCGTCCAGCACGGCCTCATCAAGCGGCAACACGTCCCCGTCACGACCTGCCGCGTGCAGGTAGCAGTGCAGGTACGTGTTCACCGTGCGTTTCCGCCCATGGGCCGCCACTGGCTTCCCGAACCACGACGCCGGCGCGAACCCCGTCCGCCCCGCATACGACCGCATCTCATGCGTGTTCTCCGCGTCCCGTGGCCCCGAATCACCAACCCACCGCTGCGCCGCGTCCCGGAACAAGAACAAGTCCTCGTAGGCTTCGACCGGCCTGAGGCTCGTCCCGAAATACGGCTTCCCCCCGAACTGTGAATGCTCGTCCGGGAACGCCCCATGGGTCCCCGGGACGAACACGCCAGTACTCGCCTGCAACTCGTTCGCCGCCGCGTCGTCAAGCTCCCGGGCGATCGCCGTGAACACCGCATTCCCCGACACGAAATACGGGTGCCCCACGTAATCCTGCTCCAGTTGCAACAGGACCTCCTGGACGACCGTCACAGGGCATCACCTCGCCACTCCAGGAAATCCTCGATGAACTGCAGCGCCGTCGACCACGACCGGATCCGGCGCAGCTGCGCATCCAACACGCGCCACGCCCGGCACCCATCCGCATCACCCGGGTGCTCCGGGAGCCGCGACCACACATCCGCGAACGACCGCGTCGGCCCCGCACCCAGCGTAGCCGCCGGCCGGTCACCCGGGTCCGCAGTCACCCGCAGCGACACCGGCCCAGTGTCCAGCACCGTCCGGTGGGGCGTCACCGCCTCGTCCGGGGAATCCACGACCAGGTACAGGTCCTCGAACCCTGCGCCCGCCCGGTAATTCGACACCAACGCCGCCACGAGCAGGGTATGGTACTTCAACGACGTGTACGGGTAGAACAGTGACTCCGAGAACACCGCCGCCACCCACGACTCCAACCATGCCTCGTGCGCCGCACCCGGATCAGCAGTCGACACTAACGCTTTCACCGCAGCCCCGATCTCCCCCGCACCAACATCACCGACCGCTTGTTCACCAGACACCAAGGACAACCGGTACGGCGACCGGTGATTCGACACCGTCACCTCAGGCTCCCCATCAGGCCGCGACAACAACGCCGCGTCCCGGTCAGCATGCAACGGCACTTGTTCATTCACTCGAACGCCCGCATACTCCGCAGCCGCGTTCTCATGCGCCCGGCCACGCAGCTTATGCGTATCATGCCGATACGCAGCCACCAACGCGTCCGACGACGACTCGCCGCCCTCATCATCGGTCTCCCCTGAACCAGGCTGCGCACGCGACGCAGACGACGCGTCACGCGTCACGACCCATCACCGCCCGGCACCGGGACATCACCATCACGCGCCGCCACACGACCCTGCAACGCCCGCACAAACTCATCCCGACACTCCTCGACCCACACGTCATCCTTCTCCTCCATCGACTGCGTCACACCCTGCGCCCGATTAAACACTCGGCGCACCTCCTGTTGTGAGTATAACGGGTTGATCACCCACGCGTCAGCCATCCCACCACCGAAATTCCGCGCCCCGCCGAGCTGGAACGCGAACTCGTCAGCATGCGCGTCCAGGAACGCCACCGCTTCGAGCAGGAGGCCAACGAACTCCGGCTTCGCCTCCCGCAACGTCAACTTCCACGTCCCCGACAGATTCCCGACCACGTCCCGATCCGCATGCCGAAGCGGTTGCCCGCCGTCCTCACCGTTCCTGGAGCGGACCTGATTACTGATCTGGCGGTAGTGCGCTTCCGCCTCGCCGTCAAGCACATCCACTTGCCGGCGGATCGGGGAGAAGCGAATCGGGCGGCGCAACAACTTCCCCGGCTGATTTTGGAATCCGCCGAACAGATCATAGACGACGCAGCCAGCATCCGTCTCGTCAGTGCAGCTGCCTTTCTCGTGGTACCCTGACTCCAGGTCGCGTTCATACACGTCGTCACGCATGAAGTCCGCATTCTGCGGCCCCGGATGGCACGCAGTACCGCCCGCCGACTGCAGCACTTGCTCACACCCGTGGCGCAACCAGCCAGACAACGTGAACGGTGAAATCTGACCGCGAATCTGATTCTGCGGATCATCCGCCTCATACCGATCCGACGACGCATGGTGTCTGTCCGTCACGATCCCGTCTCCCGGTGCGAGTAGGCCGATCTCGAGGCCGACAAACACGTCCGGGAACAGCATATCCTCTGGATCAACCGGCAGGTCGAGTTCCACGTCAGTCTCAGACCCCTCGAAGAGCGCCATCGCTAGCACCCCTCCATCGTATTGGCGTCGTCTCTCTCGGCCGGCACCGCGCACACCGAGCAGTGCTGTAGTGAGCATCGTTCCGGCCACTCCACTCGGGTCTCCGCATCCGAGACAGCAACCGCTTCGCGTGAGCTCCGCGGCGACACCGCCGTGATTTCTGGCGCAAGAAGCACTGGCCAATCCGCCTGCACAGCCTGATCCACGCACCGCCCAACACGCCCCTCAACAACAACCTCGCAAACGCCAAGCGTCGCAAGCGACGCCAACGCAAGCGAGTGTGACGGGCACCGCGCCTGCCCAACCAGCCACCGCGACTGACAGCACCGCCGGAAGGCATACGCGGACACCCGCCCGCCTTCCCGCACGCGATCACCGCACACCTGGCAGAATACCGCCCCTACCCCGGGTGCAGCAGTATTTAAGTGGTTTATTGCTTCAATTGCTATGCTACCGTTAGTCTCTTGGATAGGTGGATTCGATTTATCCATGGGTACTCTCACGTCCCGTGGGAAACCCAGCCCGGGTGTTCCAGCACCCAGGCGCTTTCTCTGGCAATTGCGCTTGATGGGCCGAGCTCCACATCCATTATGAGAACTCATACTGGTAAATACCTTTCGGAGCCCTCATAATGGACTCAGTTAGACCGTTAGGACTAATCAGAGTGGTAGTAAATACAGAGGTGATGCCCGACCGTAACGAAGAGACTGGCCAATATACAGGCGAGTACTCTGTTGAGGATTTCCTCGATGCGATTAGCGTCGAGGATGGGATGGCGGGTACGGGCGACATCGCAGAACGGGTAGGTTGTGCCCACGATACGGCATACAAACGACTCCAGAGCATGGAGGAGGAAGGATTAGTTTCATCCCGTAAAGTGGGCAACACCCTCTTGTGGACAAGCTTGGAATCCGAGAACTGACTTGAGTCGTGAGAAATCTCGTGTGAGAGAGCCTGTTGTACAATGGCTAACAAATACCGTGATGAGAAATACCAGGGTCATCTGGGTCGTGTTTAGTGAAGGATGAAGGATGAGGCAGGCGAATTTCTTGTTGGTCTATGGCAGAAACCGCCCGCCTCAGTGGTCATAGAGACTGGATAGATCTGGATTTTATGGAGCGCGAGCGGAAACCCGAGCCGGCAATGGCGCTCGGTATTCAATCGCACGTTGTGGGCCTTTCACAGTCGAATACCGTCGAATTCCTTGACTGCTTGGGCGTCGATCGGGGTCGGAAAGCGGTCTACGATTGGGTGCAGAAAGCCGATCTACAGCCCGAATCTGGGAGATCACCGAATCAGATCGCGTTCGACGAGACGGTGACCCGGATCAACGACCAGCAATTCTGGCTGTACACCGCCGTAGACCCCCAAACCAACGAGCTGCTTCATGTCCGACTGTTTTCTACGACCACGACATCGTTGACCGAGATCTTCCTCCGCGAACTGCGCGAAAAACACGATGTCGAAACTACTGTCTTTCTCGTCGATGGCGCTCAACGCCTTCAAACCGCACTACAACGAGCTAGACTCCGATTTCAGATGTGTCGCCACGGAAATCGGAACGCTGTCGAACGGATCTTTCGAGAGCTGAAGCGTCGACCCTCGTCATTCTCAAATTGCTTCAGCCACATCGAACCGAAAACGGCCGAAAATTGGTTGCAGAGTTTCGCTCGCTTGTAGAATGGTGCTAACTAAACACGACTGTTCGTGACAGGGAAGGATTGATGGTTGCCCATTTTGAATGATAGCACCGATTAAGAGAACCTCATGATAGTGCTACAGTCGAGGTTGATCTCCCTGTTCTTGAATTCGGGTGGGTTGATGAGATGACGAAATCGAAAACCGTCGCGGGACTGCTTGGTGTTTTTCTTGGGGTGTTCGGAGCGCATCGCTTCTATCTTCGTTCGTATGGGCTGGGGATCCTGTATTTCGTGTTTTGTTGGACGCTCATCCCGGGCCTCATTGGGTTTGTCGAGGGGATTCAGTATCTCCGGATGGATGAGGATAGATTCATTGCGAAGTATTCGCAGAAGCCGGCTTCCACTAAGGATGCTGATTCACGGAGTGTTTCTCAGTCTTCACCGAAACAGACCCAGAGTGAGCAGACGAATCCGAGTGTGGAAGTGACGGTCAGTATGGGTGGTGGGGGAGGTGGCACCTTTGGGGAGGACCTTGATACGGATGAAAAAATCGACCAGTCGGTGGAGACGTGGGTGCCGCCAGGTGAAGCGGCATTAGTCAACGGATATGATATCCCAGATGGAATGGTGTATATAGGGACTGAATTAAGTCCGGTTGAGGGGTTCCAAGGGACTGACGGGTGTTTGATTGACCCGACGCTTCAGGTAGAGTCAACTCGATTGGATTGGGATGGAGAACGGATGGGGTATTGGCCGTCGTATTCAGAGATTGATGCAGGGTGTCGGGCGACGTATCTTGAGTGGTTAGCGGATGGGCGGCGGGACCCTGATATCGACATCGGGTACGTGTTTCTCTTTTTCTATGGAATCGAACGACGGGTGTTGTTTGATGCGCGGCATTCGAGTCAGGCTCGATCCGAGGTCCCGGCGCTTCTTAACGAGGTGGAGGAGCTCTTGGAGGTGTATGGGGAAGAGAGTTCGTTCCCGGGGTATGCATCGCGGTTTTTGAATGCAGCACGAGCGCGGTATGACCCTGAGTCGTTGACTTCGAATTCGTCGACGCAAGGGCGAGGCATGCCGTTGGGGGCACGAGTCAAGCTCGGTCGGCAGATTACAAGTGAGGAATTAGTCGATGATGAGTTAGCGTATGAGTGGTTTCTGCAGGCACCGAATACGTATTTGCGGACACCTGCAGAACGGTGTGAAGAAGAATTCAAGATCCTGTTTACTATCCGTTATCGAGAACGGTTCGACGAGGGAGTGTCCTTGGAGTTGGATGCGACGCCGCTCACGGTAAGTTATAATCCTGCGAGTCGGTCGATACCACAGCAAGAGGATGTTGAAATTGAGGGGGTGCCGGACATAGCGGAGTTGTCTGCACCACAAGAGCAGTTCCAGGAATTGGCGAATAAGTGTTGTGACGAGTTAGATTCGTATTCCCGGTATGTCGGGAAATCAGGGGAACGGGACAGTCTGGAAGCATTGTCGTATCTTCCAGAACCAGTGCTTGAGCAACGAGACATTGAGTCGCTAACTGCGTTTCTCGAAACGATTGAGAGTGAGTTAGACGAGGCGGAGATGGTCGAAACGACACTAGATAGGTTTCTCGAACAGTGGCCGGTTGACTCTGATGCGGAGGTTCGGGAGCGGGAGCTTCGGCAACTCGCTATTTTGCTTGAGAAGCTTGGGTTTGGAATTGAGCCGGATGTCCGGTTTTCGGCTCCGTCACGTGGCTGGGGTGATCCTGCGGTCCTGTACCGGCTGCCATCTGGTGCGAAGGCTGAGACATCGGCTGTGTCTGAAGCGATCAGGCTCATTCAGAAACTCGCTGTCAAAATCGCACTGTCGAACGACGAAGTCGCGTCTGAGCAAACGGAGTATCTCGCGGAGAACCTCGGGTCGTTTCTTGAGCTCGACGAGGTGGATCAGGCGCGACTTGAGGCGCATCGTCGGTGGCTTATTCTTGATTCGCCGACGCTGCATGGGGTTCGGCAACGTGCTGAGGACCTGCCTGCTGATCAGAAGCCACAGATTGCGAGGTTTCTGACTGCACTCGCGTGTTCAGATGGGAGTATTGATGCAGAGGAAATTGCGGAGCTCTCGAAGATCTACCCGATGCTTGGACTGGATGAAGACATGGTTCACACGCACCTGCATCAACTTCAGACACAACCAAAAGAGGCTGATAATGAGCCTGTGACGATCAGGGAACCGGCGTCCACGACTGAAGAGTACGAGATTCCGGAGCCTGACACGACTGAAACCGACCAGTCTGAGGACCTTGAGTTAGATCAAGACCGTGTGAATCGGACGCTCGAAGAGAGCAAGGAAGTCAGCGAATTCTTAGCTGATATCTTTGAAGATGACGATGAGGAAGAGGACAAGGTTGACGCGGCAGATGAGACGCAGCCAGACACTCACGATGTCGGGAGTTCTGAAGAGGAGACGACGGGTGATTTAGATAACGGGGAGGCTACGAGTTTAGATGCGGATCATCAGGAATTCCTCGTAACGCTCTCTGAGAAGGAGCGTTGGGACCGCGGTGAAGTTGAAGCAGTGGCTCAAGACTTAGGATTGTTCCCTGGCGCAGCGATTGACGTGATTAATGACCATGCCTTTGAACAAGTCGAAACCCAGGTTATTGAAGGAACAGATGATATAACGGTGAACCAAGAATTAGCCAGTAAGATCATAGAATGACTAGTAATACGCCAGACCCTGATCTCGAAGCAACGTCGATACGACCGCGAGACCGTGACGCGATTGTCAATTCTCTCCAGGCTGGGCTTGTTCCTCGGCGCGGGCTGCAGTACATTCAGGTCGGACGTGCTCAGGAGGTGAAGGCTGTTACGGAAGACCTGGATCGAATTGCTGACGGCGGGTCTGCAGTCCGGTTCATCATCGGTGAGTATGGATCGGGAAAGACGTTCTTCTTGAATCTGATGCGGTCGATTGCCCTTGAGAAGCAACTTGTGACTGCCCATGCGGACCTGACGCCAGACCGGCGGTTCCGCTCTACGTCTGGGCATGGCCGCGCCCTGTATCAACAGTTAGCGCGCAACTTGGCAACTCGGGGGACGCCGGATGGCGGGGCGTTACGAAGTATTGTTGAGCGGTTTATCGCTGAGGCAAACCGCGAGGCGAACACTCAGGATGTGCCGACGGAAGAAGTTATTCGAGACCGTCTTGACGATCTCTCGGAGCTCGTGGCAGGATATGCGTTCACGGACGTGATCGCGCTGTACTGGCAAGGCTATCAAGAGAATGATGATGAGCTGCAACATGCGGCTCTGCGGTGGTTGCGGGGCGAGTACGGCACGAAGACGGAAGCGCGGAAGGCACTAGACAAGCGCGTTCCGATCATTGATGATTCGAACTGGTATGAGATGACGAAGCTCATGGCTCGCTTCGTGAACTTGGCTGGGTATGAGGGGCTTTTGATTAACCTCGATGAGATGGTGAATCTGTACAAACTGTCGCACACCGGTGCGCGGAAAAGTAACTATGAGAAACTGCTCTCAATAGTGAACGACGGGCTGCAAGGGCAGACTGTGGGACTTGGGTTTCTGTTTGCTGGGACCCCGGATTTCCTCACGGATTCGAAGCGCGGGTTGTACAGTTACGAGGCGTTGAAGACGCGGCTAGCTGAGAGCACGTTTGCGTCCGATGAGCTTGTGGATATGAGTGGCCCGGTCATCCGGTTGTCCAGTCTTACCCAGGAGGATATGTTTGTCTTGCTCAAAAAGCTGCGACACGTACATGCTGGCGGTGACCCGGAGAACTACGTCGTGCCTGACGAGGCATTGGAAGCGTTTATGCGACATTGTAACGAGCAGATCGGGGCTGCGTATTTCCAAACCCCGCGGAACACGATCAAGGAATTCCTCAGTTTCCTCTCGATACTCGAACAGAATCCAGGCGTTTCCTGGGAGGATCTGATTGAGGATATCGACGTGGAAGCAGACGCTGACCAACCAACTCAA
Organism: Halosimplex pelagicum; assembly: GCF_013415905.1. Lineage (GTDB taxonomy): Archaea > Halobacteriota > Halobacteria > Halobacteriales > Haloarculaceae > Halosimplex > Halosimplex pelagicum. The sequence goes on from NZ_CP058909.1 coordinate 4,025,383, forward strand.
ACCGAAGAGCCAGAGTCAGGTGCAGAGGACGAGGGGGATGATCTTGCCGACTTCGAACTCTAATGACGACGAAGAGAACGCACAGCAGGCGGAATCGTTCGATCTGCTGCACGAGGATATTCAGCGCTGGGTTTGGAAGCAAGACTGGACGACACTGCGTCCGATTCAGGAACAAGCCATCCCGCAGATTATTGACGGTGAGTCAGACGTTATTCTCTCAGCTCCGACGGCGTCCGGGAAAACGGAGGCTGCCTTTCTCCCGATTCTCTCTGCTCTCGCAACCCAGCGTGAAACCTCTCAAAACCCGAGTTCTGGGTTCGATGTAGTGTACATCTCTCCGTTGAAGGCCCTCATCAACGACCAGTTTGAACGGTTGCAGGAGATGTGTGATGCCTGTGATTTGCCGGTTCATCGACGGCATGGTGATGTTGCATCAAGCAAGAAACGCCAGGCGCTCGAGGAGCCAGATGGGGTGTTGCTCATCACGCCGGAATCGGTTGAGGCGTTGTTTCTCCGGCAACCATCGGAGTTCCATCAGGCATTGCAGAACGTTTCGTACGTCGTTGTTGATGAAGTGCATTCTTTTATCGGGACGCCACGCGGTAAGCAGTTACAGTCGCTGCTCCACCGTATTGAGAACGCGAAAGGGGAGTGGATACCGCGTGTAGCGCTTTCCGCGACGATCGGTGACCTCGCAATGACTGCAGATTTCCTCCGCCCGAACGGAGGGGATGAAGTCGAAACTATCGATCCCGAGGGTGATCGACAGGCTATCAAACTCCTCGTGAAAGGATTTCTGAATCAGAACAGTGACTCTGGGGAGGGAGACGATGATGAGGACTCAGGAACGGCTGTTGATATCGCGGAACACGTGTTTTCGACATTCCGCGGGCAAGATAACTTACTGTTCGCAAATCGGCGGAGCGATGTTGAACTCTACACTGACCTACTGACGCGGTTATCTGAGGAGAAGAATGTCCCGAACGAATTTTCTGCACATCACGGGAGTCTCTCGAAAGAGATTCGAGAAGAGAGCGAGCGTGCGTTGCGAGACACGAGCACGCCTGCGACAGTTGTCTGTACAAGCACGCTTGAGCTAGGGATCGATATCGGACGGATGACCAGTATTGGGCAACTCGGTTCGCCGCCGTCAGTGTCGAGTATGCGGCAACGGCTAGGCCGGTCAGGGCGGAAAGGTGATCCTGCAGTCTTCCGCGTGTACGTTCAAGAGCCGGAAATCGGTGATTCGACACCGCTTCAGGATACGTTGCGGCCGGAACTCGTTCAGACGATAGCGATGGTCAACCTGTTGCTTGACAACTGGTATGAGCCTCCGAATCTCGATGCACTCGAACTCTCGACGTTGGTTCAACAACTCCTTTCGCTTATTGCTGAATTCGGTGGGGTCCAAGCAGATACCGCGTATCAAACCCTTTGCCAGACCGGGCCGTTTGACAACATCTCGACTGACGTGTTCAAATCGTTTCTCCGGGCTCTCGCAGCTGAAGATCTCATTAATCAAGCAGGTGATAACGATCTCATCATGGGGCTGAATGGGGAGAAACTCATCCGTCATTACGACTTCTACGCCGCATTCTGGAATCCAGACGAATATCGGCTTGTCGCTGACGAGCAAACCATCGGGACACTCCCCGTCACCAGTCCCTTGATCGAAGGGAACTTCCTGATTTTCGGCGGACAACGCTGGGAAGTCAAATCTGTTGATAATGAAAAACAAATTGCGTTCCTGAAACCGGCTCCTGGTGGAAAAGTACCGAGGTTTGGCGGTGAAGGCGCTCTTCTCCATAGCCGAATTCGGAAGGAAATGTATTCGATTTACACCGACAGAGATGTCCCCCGGTATTTGGATTCAGAAGGTAAGGATTTGCTTGAAGAGGGGAGAATGCATTTTGAGAGGCTTGATCTTCAGAGCCGAAATGTTGTACCCAAAGGCGAGCAGACAGTGCTTTTCATCTGGGCAGGGGACCGTATCATCAATACGTTGAACGTGCTCCTCACACAGCGAGGACACCAGGCTTCGAAAGCGGGAATGACTCTGGAAATTCAGGATTGCCGACCAGAGGAACTATTCGACGTCCTAGAAGAAATTGTGGGTTCAGAACCTCAACCAGCTAATTTAGCGAATTCGGTGAAAAACAAGATTATTGACAAGCACGACCGATACTTGACCGAGGGCCTCCTGAGTTCGAATTACGCATCCAAACGCTTGGACATACAAGGGGCATTACGGGAAGCGGAAGCGATCGTGACCGATTCATGAGTCGTTCTCACGATGGTGAAATTGGCTTTTATTACTGTATTGACGATGATGCCCGCGACTCAACATTAGAATTATAAAAGCAAACATCTAATAATTGGTTATATGACTACATCAGGTGTCACACCGGACGCACTTCGAGATCAACTTGATGCCGCCGGGATGGATTTCAATACCGGTGATTCGACAGGGTATGCTGCGTTGAATAACGCGCTCAATTTAAACGCAATTGCGATTGGATTAGGTTTGGAGAACATCGTCTATGACCCGGAACAATTCCCCGGTCTGATTTACCACGTAGACCGTCCACAGGTAACTCTAGTGCTGTTCGGCAATGGTGTAATCACAGCGATCAATGGAGACACAGATCAAGAAGTCCGGGACGCTATCACAACTGCGGTTAAGAGGGGTGCAGAACTCGGTCTTATTGAGGACGATTCGGTACCAGATGTGAATGTTGATGCCGAGACGTTCCCGATCCCGGACGAAATCGAAGTTGGGGAGTAGGTTATCTCAGTCTCGACCATTTACTCATGTATTGGGCGACATTGACAGAGTGATAGATGGCTAGCCTCGGATACAATTTATCGATCAGTCTGTATCCGAAATTTGGCTGTTATAGTGGTGTGTCGTCAACGTCTTCGGTGTCGTCGTAGGCGTCGCGGACGCCGTCGGGTTCTTGCTGGTTGTGGTACCATGCGTCTCGCCATTCTTGCGTGGCATCAAGGCTGCTTGCGTTCTGTTGGGGGTGTCCAGGATTACGACTAATTTGCTTTGTTGAACCCGAAGATAGCGACGGGATCGACCCCCATTAGAACCGAGTATATCCGGATGTTCAAAGGGATTCACCCGCCGCGTGTACGACTTCGGTGGCATCGCTAAAAGACGCAGTCCGCGAATTAGCTACCGCCAATCTAGGGAACCAACGGTGTGTCGTGGACATATACTCCCTCGGCCTGTGTGGCCAATTCGGTATACCAGTTGAGCAGCGGGGAGGATTATCCGAAAAAGATCTTATTATGATTGATCCTGAATTAGTTGCACAATGGATACAGCTCCCCCGAGAGACGATCTCTTAGCTGAATTGAGAAATTTTCATGAGGATATTGGCAGGGTGCCAACCGTTCGTGAGATGCGGAACGAGGGTCCCTACTCGCCGCACTACTACAAGGACAAGTTTGGGAGCTGGCACGATGCGTTGCGGGCCGCTGATATCCAGCCAACACACGGGGTGAGGCCAGATGTTGACCGTGAGGAACTCGTAACGTCGCTTCAGGAGGTCGATGAAAAAATCGAGCGATCGCCACGCCGAACTGACGTGGATGAGCACGGTGAGTTTCCGTACATCCTCTACGACGAAGAGTTCGGTTCCTTCGTCCACGCGTTAGAGGAGGCTGGAATTAGCCCCGACGAGAAACAGTATCGGTTCAGCTCTGTTGAGACGCCGCCGGAACTACGCGGATCTGCGAACATTCAGAAGCTCCGAGAAGGTGGACCAACGCCGGGCTCGGAGCTACCGCAGGGACGAAGTATGAAAGACAGAGAACGTGGGGTGTGGAAGTTCAGAATCTCCTCTGGCGCAATTGAGCAACCAGATCCAATCTATTACCTGAACGGAGAGCACGTGCCCGAACTGGTCATCCGGCGGTTTTTCAAAAGTAATCCACATGTTCTAGAGCATCGCGACCCTCATGGGATTCGCATGGCTATCGGTGAACACAAACCGTCTTGGAAAGAGATTGGCTTCGAGGTAGTTGACGAGTTGGTATCGGAAGGTGCGTTTCCTGAGGCATCATTTGCAAATCTCATCGTGGTGCGGGTCAATGCGAGTGAGATGTCTCAGTACTGTTTCGAGCGGTCGATCGAGACACTGATCGACGGTGGTGAAATCCCGGACGACAATATCGATTCCTCAGACAAGCACCCGATCTGGGGATTCTCAGAAGAGCAGGAGATGATCTGGCGAGACCTTTCCGAACGCGATGGAATCCTGTTCGCGACACAGCAGGGGACCTTCACACACTACATGTCCGTTCGCGAGACCGTACAGGATACTGATTTCATGATCGACCTCTGGGTAGAGTATGAAGATGGGATTCGGGCTGGCGGGATCGAGGAGCCCCAGCCGTACATCGTGATCGGAGAAGAGATCCGCGAGATATCGGTACCAGAAACAGAACTTGCAGCCGACCTTGATGTTGAACTGAGTGAGAGCGCGGTACAGCAACTCAACGAGGAGAGACTGGAGACGTTCACCAACCGGTTTGGCAACTTCACCACCTACCTGCGTGATCGTGAGCGCAGTGATACAGGGTCCAGTACCATCACTCTCGGAGCAGACTCGGACTTACAAGACGTCAGTGAAGCACTGCTGGGGTTCCCGACCGACGAGTTGCCGCTGTTTGCCGAAGAGTCGCGGCTCAATGAAGTCGACACGCAGGTTCGCAAGGCTGCGTTCCGGGAGGGCATCTATGAGATCTATAGCGGCTGTGCCATCTGTGGGAAACTATTCGAGTCGCCCAGTGGGGAACATAATCTTGAGGCTGCTCATATCCTCCCAAGGGCCGACGATGGCCCGGATGTCCTGCAGAACGGGCTGGCACTCTGCTCGCGCCACCACTGGGCCTTCGACAATGGATGGTTCGAGATCGATGAGACGTACGAGATTGAGATACAGGACCATCCAAATCTCGCCGGACACGAAGAGTTCCTGAGGTTCAACGGCGAGTCACTCCATCTGCCAGAACGAGAAGGGCTCCACCCACACCCACAATACATCCAAGAACGGAACCGCAGACAAGACGAGTAAAGAAGGTATCTCGAGACGCATGGCGAGGTCGACAACGACCGACTTTTCCAGTAGGGTGAGTTCCAGAAACTGGCGGCTGACTACAAGGTGCCACTATCCCAACGAGACCACCATTCGGACGTGAGTACATCGAGAACGAGTTCCGGCGAATCCCAGTTGAAATCTCAGCATAGCTCGCGGCCTATCTGATCGGTGGTGGCGCGATATCGCTGCGGAACCTCAGGTGGACGACGACGGATATCGATTTGGCCGTACGGGTCGCCGAAGACGACGCGTACGGCCAACTGTGGGCTGTCCTGATGGATCTTGGGTATGCCGAAGTACAATCGCTGGATCCAGATTTTCGGGCGCTAGGCGCGACCAGTTGCGTCGAGAACGACGATGGCTGTCGCCTCGGTATCTTCAACCAGATGGTTGAATTTCTGAATCTTTCTTTGTAGGTTGATGCGGCTTACATTCACTTTCACTACGGTTACTCCGCTTTTTTATACTCGCACCAACATTACCAGGTAGTGTCACGAACTCGGCTTCTCCATATCAGCGATTCCCATCTTGGGAAGCGACAGTATGGGTCAGATATCCGTCGAGAAGATTTTGCGAACGCGTTTGAACAGGCGATCGATATCGCTATCGAACGAGGTGTGGACGCGGTGATCCACACTGGAGACTTGTTTGACGACCCGGTGCCGTCTCTCCCAACGGTGATGCGCGCTGCGGACGCACTCAAACCGCTAGAGGAGCGAGAGATCCCGTTTTATGGAATTGTCGGGAACCACGAGCGGAAAAACGACGAGCAGTGGTTGGATCTGCTTCGACGGACGAGCGCTGCTGCGCGACTCAGTAAAGAGCCGACGATGGTCGGCGATGTTGCCCTCTATGGTATCGATGCTGTCCGCCCGAGCGTGTGGGATAGTGCCGAATTCGAACTGGAGGAACCGCCTGAGGAGGCTTCGTGGACGATCCTCAGCATGCACGAGTTGCTATCACCACTTGCCACGGGCATGGGGCGTGTCTATCCGGCGTCAGAAGTTCTTGACCGAGTCGGGATCGAACTAGATGGTCTTGCACTCGGTGACCTGCATCAGCCAGAGAGTTCGGTGGTCAACGGGACCGATGTCTGGTATGCAAGCGCGACTGAGCGAGGTGGAAAAGATCAGGAAGAAACGGGGGTGGTTCAACTCATCGATGTCGATGACGATGGGATTCACCGGCGACAGATCGAACTAGAAACTCGGCCGTTCTCGGTGTTCGAAATTCCGTTTGGTGAAGATGACGGAATAAGTCATGTGCGTGCCGTGCTCGAGCGGCATGATCTCGATGGAGCGGTGGCAAAGATTGAGTTGAGTGGTGAGCGTGGTGCGGTCACAGCCAACGAGGTGACGCAAATCGCGCGTGATGCCGGTGCGGCCGTCGTGAGCGTTGACGATAACCGAGGACGCGTCGATCTTGACGTGGAATCGATCGAGGCGATGTCGCTACAGGGACTTGATGGCGCGATCGAAGACCAACTCAAGGACGAGGACCTCTCAGGCGTCGCACTCGATATTGATGCCCGAGTCCGCGAAGATGGTGAACTCGACACGAACGTGAACCGCGTGGCAGACGACTTCGAAGAGCCGATTCGTGAGGCACAGGACGCAGCGTTCGATGACATCGAGGCGGCAGAACCTCCCGAAGAAGCTGAGGCCATGGAGGTTGACGAATGAAAGTCACGGACCTACACCTACAGAACATCCGGAGTTACGACGACGAGACAGTCAAGTTTCCTGAGGGGACGATGCTCGTCCACGGGGAGAACGGGGCAGGGAAGACGACACTGCTCATGGGGATTTTCGGTGGCTTATTCCTCTCGAAAATCCGGAACGTTGGGTCGAATGATTTCAACCTCGACGACATCGTCCGGCGTGGGGCTGAGGAAGGCGAGATAGCGCTCACATTTGAGGTCGAAGATGTGCCGTACACAGTAACGTGGACGATTGACACGCAAGGACCGAACGCTGCCGTACTTGATTCTCCGTCCTTGTCTGAGCCCGTCTCTGGAATTCGGGACGTTCGCTCAAAGGTCATGGACATCGTTGGGATGGATGAGGATAGCTTCTCCAGGTCAGTATATGTCCAGCAGGGGGAGGTCGACCGATTGTTCGACGATGATGCTCGTGCAGAGCTCATTGACGACTTGCTCGGACTTGACCGGATCGATGGGTATGAACTCCGGATGAAAGGGGCGCGACGTGCGGTAAATCGCCTGAAGAACGATAACGAACAGTCTGCAAAGAATCATCAGGAGACGATCGAAGAGCAGTTTGATCACGATACCGAAGGGTACGAGTCTGAACTCGGCGAGAAAGAAACTGAAATCGCGGAGAAAGACGCAGAGATCGATGAAGTTGAATCGTTTTTGGAGGAACTTCGAGAGGCGAAACGCGATGTCGAAGCAAGTATAGAGGAACACGATGAGTTACAGACGGTTCTCGAAGAGAAGAAAGAGAAACGTGAGGGGTTAGTAAATGACCGAGGCGAGGAACAGCGCGCTATCGAAGAGGCCGAGGCTGCGATCAATAATGCTGAGAAGGACATAGAGACACTGGAAGAGCGTATCGAAGAGAAGAGCGCAGTGCTCGCTGATCTTGAGACCCCATCGACGACTGACTCGATTGCGATTGATTTGTCGACAGAGCAGGCTGCCAATGAGACTTTGAATGCAGCACAGGAGGCCGTCGAAGAAGCACAGATTGAGAAGACAGATAGAGAGGGAGATCTTGAACAGGCAAAGTCGGAGCGTGACCGACTGATCGAAGAGCGAGACGAACTGGTTGAGGAAAAAGATGCGTTAAACTCCGATCTCGACCATCTCCGCGACGAGATGGAAGCGGTCAAGACTGATGTTGAGGCCGCGCAAGAAGACCTGACTGATGCCATCAGCGCTCGAGATGCTGCGACTACAGCTTTCTTTCCGGAGGAGTCATGTCCGGACTCAATAACCAAGGAGACACTCGACACTGTCGATGCGCGCGTCGAAGAGTTGAGAACGGAGAAAAACGAGGTTTCGGAGGAGCGAGCGGGGAAGGTAGCGTCGGTAGAAGCTGCGGAAGCCACCCTAAACGAGGTCCAGACGGACATTGCGGACGCGGAAGCAGCTATCGAGCAACGAGAGGACAAACTTGAGGAAGTACGTACCGAACTCGAATCAGTACGTGAGAAGCGAGCGGCGGCAACAGAGCAGTTCGAAGCCGATCTGGATGAACTTGCTACTGAGCTCGATGCGTTCGATCTTGAGGTGACTGGCGAAACGTTGCAGACACTCATCGATGATCGGATCCCCAGTAAAAAAGACGAGTTACAGCGGGCCCTCGACGATGCAAAATCCACCGTAACGAAAAAAGAAGCCCGCAAATCCACGCTTGAAGATGACCGGGAGGAACTCCAGGCACTCGATGGCGTCGCAACGTGCCCGAAATGTGGGCAAGACGTAGACCCCGAACACGTTGAGGGGGAACTCGCTGACATTGAATCAGAGATTCGAGAACTCAAAGCGGCGCTCGACGATGCGACTCAGGAACGTGATAGGCTTCTTGAACGTCGAAAAACTCTCGATAGTCTTCGAGAGGATGCAATCGAACTCAGGGAGTATCGTGCTGATGCCATCGAGGCGAAAGACGATCGGGAGGATGACTTGGTAGATGATGTCGATAATTTGCAGGATGAACTTGAGGAGGCAGAGCAGGAACTAGATGATGCTGAAGATGAACTCGAAAGCGTCGAATCCGAGGTTGCGGAACTGCGCAGCACAATTGAGAACTTCGAATCGACAATCGAGGCACTTGAAACAGAGATCCAAGAGGGGAAGGAGGTCAGTGAGGCATTCGAGCGCGCCGAAAAACGCCGCGAGGAGTATGAAGACCTTGCTGACAAGCTAGCGGATTTAGAGAGCGAAGAAACTGATCTTGAAGACGACATCGAAGCGCAAGTAGCGGAGATCAGTGAATGCGAGGAGTTGATTGACGAGCAGCGTGACCGCGTTGCTGATGCTGAGTCGGCATGCGATGTTGCGGCGGAAGCCGTCGAGATAGCAACGGAACGTCGTGAACTCGTCTCCAGTGTGGTGGATGCATACGACAATATCGATGACTTGGAAACCAGTGTTGAGAGTCACGAACAGGATATTGGCCACGCGCGGGACACGATCGAAAACCTGAACGCACAGATATCTGATGTTGAAGCGCGGATTGAAGAGATCGAGGATGACCTCGGAGCAATTGACGTTGAGGAGCAACGAGAGACGTTAGTGACGATATCTGATAAGATCGATGCCCGTGAGACATCACTTGACGAATTAAATGCTGAACTAGAGTCACTCAAAGAGGAGCGGACGGTTCTGGAGACTGATCTTGAGAGACTTGAGTATTTCCAGGACCAGCTCGCACTTGCGGAGTCCAAGCGTGAGTGGGCTCAGGAGCGTGCTGATGAGTTCGACCGAATGATCGGTGTGTACCGGAGTACCAAGGCAGACCTTCGTGAACAGTACCTTGCGTACATCAACGAGTACACGAACGACATATTCACGGACATATACAAGAATAATAGTTATCAGCAGGTTCGGGTCCTTGAAGAGGGCCCGGACGGCACGCCGTATGCGATTCAGTTGCTGCGCGACGATGGCACCCTTGAACATCCGAGCAACGCCAGTGGTGGCGAGCGGGCGATCGTCAATCTCGCACTTCGTGCAGGGATTTACAAACTGATCGCTGAGATGCGTGAAGGCAATACAGGCCGCCTACCGCCGTTCATTCTGGACGAGCCGACCACGTTCCTTGATCAGGGGCACGTAGGGCGGCTAGAACAGATGCTTGACAGCATCGCCGAGTGGGATGTCCCGCAGGTGATTGTCGTGTCTCATGATGAACGTCTCATTCAGGGTGCTGAACACGAAATTGAGGTATTGATCGATGAGGACACGAATGCCAGTCGGGCCGACGTGTATCGCGGGGGCCGAATCCCAGGTGACGACTGAATGGACGAGCGCGCCTTCGACGTCGTCCGACAACTCGCCGAACACGTTGACGCCGGTATTCCCCGTGGAATAGCGGATCAGGCGACGTATGCCCGGGAACTGTTCGACCTCCTCGTACATGAGGGTGGAACGGTCGAGCCATTGGGAGACCCTGAGTATTTCAAAACGCGGAAGGCGGAACTTGGTACTTGGACGGACGACCCATGGGGTGATCCGACGTACGGTGTTGATGCCAGTACGACCCGGCCGTTAGAGTATAATAACGGTCTTGTTGTCGATACAGCGCACGCAAAACTCGGTGTAGGTGGCGCTAATGCGGATCGGGGGCCTGAACAGCGGGGGACAATCGTCACCGGTGTCTACCTCGAAGACGACGATGTCACGCTCCACCAGGAGAGCATTGAGCGTGGTGATGTTGCGGGAGAGATCATCCGGATTCCGGAGATGCGACAACGGGCGAACGTCACGTCGATACTCACATCGACCGTGCAGCGTCTTGCGGAGGGCAAGCACGCACGCCGGTGTTTGGACGATGTGGATGGCCCATTGTTCCTCGACGGGTCTGTCTACCCGCTCAGCGTCATCTACTGGACGCTACTTGACCGCGCGGGGCAGGGAGCACCCATTGGAGAATGGGACCTGCCGACGACAGTGATTGAAAACTACGTCGCAGTCGTCGACGCGTGTTATGACCGCGATCTGCCAGTTCTGGGCGTCGTGAAGACATCGTCCATGGGTGAACTCACAGAATCGCTCCGTGAGAAAATTGCACAGAATAATCTACGGGGGCCGCACGGTACGCTCCGAGATGTTCCGTGGCTACGCGATCATCAATTCATCGGTGAGGTACTCCGCGATTCGAGCCTTGACCACATCACGTACACCTCGTGGTTTGTTCAAACTGAAGTGGAACTTCGCGGCGAATCGTTCGACCTGCTAGAAGCTGTGGCGGGTGATCTCAGCCACGGAGGCCCGTCTGATTACCGGCGGGCGTTTTGCTACGTCCGGACACCGAAGACGGGGAACGTATTCCGCGTCGAGACGCCTGCGTTGTTCCTCACCGATGATGACCGTCGTGAGCAAGTTCGCCTCAAGGCGCTGAAAGAAATCGCCCGAAAAGGAGACGTTCCGGGTGCCGTCGCTCGAGCTGACCGTATCGCTCGTATCAGCCCGGGCAACCGTGAAACAATCCGTGATTCGCTCCAGACTGTCGAACCGGCGTTTGACTACAACCGCGATGGCCGCTGGAGTCACCTCGAAGATTCCCGAAGCTATGAGTGACAACATCGACGACATCCTTGACAACGACCCGATAGCTGACGACGCGGACGGATCCGTCAGTGACCAGACCGACGAGCAACGAGAGACTGACGACCAGTCAAACGACTCTGAAGTTCCTGAGCGGAGTGTTCCGAGTGGGGCATCTGCTCCTGCAGATGACGAACTAGGCCATATCCTTGCGAGTGAGGAAATCCACGTTAGTCGGCAGGATTATCAGGTGAATGCATTCGTTCGAACAGGTGCTCGGGATGACGTTCGACTTGGCGACTACGTCCAGGTGCCGTACCCAGACGAGGACAGCGAAATGTTCGCGGTCACGGACACGCTGCGATACGAGCCGTACACGGATCTTGACGACAAGTCCGATGCGCACAACCAGATCAGCGCGTACGTAGACCTCAACGAGTCTGAGTACGTCCAAGTCGCAGAACTGGAGCCACTGGCAATCCTCAAGAACGTTGGTTCGGACGATATCGAGAGCGGGATCGTCAACCGTATTCCAAAGCCGAATTCACCGGCTCGACTCGCGCGGGACGAGGCATGCCTCCGAACCGGTCTCAACATCCCTGGAAAGGGAATCTTCACCGGGTGGCTCTCTGTCGGCGGTGAGGCGATGACAGTCGATGGTGAAAATTTCCCGTATTACTTGAGCAATCCAGGAATCGATCGGGAAACTGGCGACACCGAAGACGGCGAGCCCGCCGTGTTTCGGCATGCGCTCGTCGCGGGGTCAACCGGTAAAGGAAAGACGCATTTCACGAAGAACGTCCTTCGACAGTTCGTTTCCGAGAAGCGCTATCCGATTCGTCATCACGACACGGGAGAAGAACAACAACGCCGTCTTAATCTCGTGATCATTGACCCGGAAAACGAGTACTGGGAGATGCGAGACGATAACGAAGCGATCGTGAATGACGACTCGATCCAGCGAGAACTCCGCCAGCACGGCATCAAACGCGGCGGGGTTGACGACCTTGAGGTCTTTATTCCACAGGTCGCTGGCACGAACGCACCGTCAACGATGGAGAGTCGAGAATTGTCGATTCCGTTTGAGATTGTCCGAGGGCGACCAGAGATGTTGATGCCCTACACGCCCACAGAAGTCACGCGCGGTGCAATTGAGGACTGTATCAGCGCGTACTTCTCCTGCTTTGACGGCCAGGACAACTATCCCGAACGAGGGGTAGAGCGACCGAAGTACATGGACTTCCTTGCCTTCCTTAACGAGCATGACGAGGACAACAGCCGACTACGCACTGACAACGATATTGGCGGCGGAACGTGGAGCGCAGTGAATCGACGTGTCGACCGTGACACATTCCGGAATGTCTTCGATCAGGGGACCGAGTTCCTCCCGGATATCTCCGACGAGGTGTTCCGCGGAGGGCAAGTATCAGTAATTCCCACGAGCCATCTCAACGGTGGGAAAGAAAGACTCGCTGTACTCTCAATCCTCTCATACATCATTGAGAACAAAATCGATGACTATCAAGTCGACTCAGCTGTTCGGAATACCCCGATGCTTGTCGCGGTCGACGAAGCACATAATTACTTTGCGAGCGCTGACAGTCTCCGCGAAGAGTATATCCTTCGTCGAGCGCGTGTCGCAGTCAAACAGGGACGGAAGTACAAGCTTGGACTCTGTCTCATTACACAGAATCCGGACGACGTTGACGACGATGTGATCAAACAGATCAACACGAACGTATTCCTTGGACTGAAAGCCGAAGTTGTCGATTCAGTTTCATCGATACCATCGGAGTTCAAGAAAGACCTCCCGAACTTCGGCAAGGGACAAGCTGTAGTCAAAGCGCCTGATGTGGAGGCTGTTGAGGTCGTTGGCCTTCCGTATTGCCTAACGAAACACGGAAATTGATCGGGAGGTGCAGAATTGCAGTTAGGTACTACGGGTTACCAGATGAGAAATCAGGGGGAATCCCTCGGTCACGAATGCGTCGCCAGTGATGGAAAGTCAAGAACGCCTGACCTTATCCTGCTCGTTGGTTCAAATTTATTTGACCGGTTCAAATGGCGTCACATCCTTTGTGAAGATCTCCAGTCTCCAAGATGTGTTCTACCCACAAGTGAACTGCATTATTACTACGTGATGCGGCCCCGAGAAAAATTCACTATCTGAATTTCTTCCCCCGATCTAGTTGTCTGATTCGGCGTAACAACTTTGCAATTGATTAAGTGTCCAGGCCCACGTCGACTAAATGTAATGCAGTCAAATGATACAGGCGGCGATATTGAAGCGGATGAATTGTACCGAGCTGAGCACCGTTTGGAAGTACTACCGAACTTCGTGAGTTCTCGACCTGATAAAGCCCGGACAGAATCTGAGGGGCGGGCCCTCACTCCACGTGATGAGGATGGCGGCGTCTCTATTATTCGGGATGGTGATGAGTATCTGGCTGTTGGTAGTGGCGGAGATGAGGATGAGAAGAACGTGTGGATGGAGCGTGTGCCTGCGGTTCGCCAAGCGGTCGTACAAGGTGAACAACTCTGGCGTATTCCAAACAATTGGGTGGAATTCCTTCGTGTCCACAGTGAGGATGCGCCTGACCGACTCCTATACCAGATTCCGGACCCGGAAGTTTACGTGGTTGTCCGTGCCCCACGAGGAGACGGTAACAGTGAACCACGATACCTGATAGAGGAAGTTGGACCGATTGAGGTGGAAATCACCGAAAGGCCGGATCGTGAAGCCCTCGACAACCTTCTGGCAGAGTTGGAAGCGCAGAGTGATCCGCCCGAAATAGTCGTATCCACGTTGGAGATTCTTGCAGATCACGTGAGCGACTTCGAACGGAAATACCGGAAGGACATGGGGAAACGAGGACAAGAAGCAGTCTGGAAGCTCTTTAAATCGGAACAAAAAGGAGTCGTTGAGTCGTGGTCGATCAATCCATGGGATACGGAGCAGGATATCACGCACTTCATCCCGGAAACCCGTTATGCATCGAACGATGTCCTCAAGAAAGTCGCAAGCCGGCTAATTGAGGCTGGTGTCGTTTCCCCGTCGCCTTCAATTGAGGTTACCGTCAAGAACGGGAAGCGGCTGCCAGCTGGGTACTTCCTGCAGGCGTTGACCGAAGCAGGGTGTTCCCCGACTGAGGCACTCGACTGGACAATGGTGAAGACGCGCGGGCACACAGAGGCTACGTGGAGTGAGGTCCGTGGTGAAGCTGAACAACAGATTGCAGAGAACATTCACGCAGCGGAGATAACTCTCTCGCTGAAACGCACAAATTAGCGTCCAGTCAGCTATCCACCGTTGAAGGGGTTAGACTACGCGCTGTTACCGCGATTCTGACACATCCGGGACACCTGAATTTTGATAGCGGACGTTGACTGCTCTCTCAGACAAATAGTGAACTACCCCTGCCTACTCGCCGCCTTCGGCGGCTCCTTGAGGCAGGGGCTTCCTGCTTCCAAGACGCACTTTGCAGACACCGAATTGGTGTCCGTAGGGAGCGCAGTCTTCACAGGCGTTCCTTCGGAGTGACCCACTCCTAGTTCTGAAAGACCGCGAGAAAGAATGTTCCACGCCGCGTTCGCGTCCCGGTCCGCCTCAAACCCGCACGACGGACAAGAGTGCTCTCGAACCCACAGCGGCTTGTCGGTTTCAACGCCACACCGAGCGCACTCTTTGGTCGTCCCTCTCGGGTTGACCGCCACGAAGTGCGTGCCTTCACGTTCGCACTTGTATTCGAGCAACGAGAGGAACGTCCGCCACGCGGCAGACGCCGTGTTGCGGCTGTCCGATGGCGACTCCATCATCCCCTTGACGTTCAGGTCTTCGACCGCCACGAGGTCATACTTCCGAGCGTAGTAGTTCGAGAGTCTGTGTAAGAAGTCATGCCGCTTGCGCTTGATTTGTAGGTGGTACTCAGCCACACGCTGACGCTGGCTCTTCCAGTTGTTCGACCCGTGCTCTTTGCGTGAGAGTTTCCGTTGTTCTCGTTCGAGCCTGTCACGTTCGACGGAGAGGTCGAGTGATTCGACTGCCGTTCCGTCTGTATCGTGGGCGTACGTGAGAATACCCACATCGATCCCGACCATCTTGCCAGCGTCAATATTCTCTAGGGACGGTTTGGCTGGCGGTTCGGTGTCCGTTTCGATACCGAAGATGGCGAACCACTCGCCGGTTTTCTCTTTTTTGAGCGTGACTTCTTTGACGGTGGCGTCGTCGGGGATCGGTCGGTGGAGTTCGATGGGAATGTCCGCGAGTTTCGAGAGTGACAACACGGTCTGACCACCCTTCTTGTCGAGTTCGAAGCCAGACTGGTTGTAGGTGAAACTGCGGAACTCCCGAGGTGACTTCCACCGAAGTTCACCGACGTTGTAGCCCCGCTCTTTGAGCTTCCCGAGTGCTCTGATGTTCTTGGCGAGCCGCATGACGGTGGGTTGCAGCACTTTCGAGTAGACGTCGATGAGTGCGTCCCACCAGTCTTTGAGGTCGGGAAGTTCATCTCGAATCTTGCGGACACGTTGTTTGACGGTGCCTTCGGATTCGGGAATCTGGTTGAAGCGGTACAGGGCGTGATTGTAGAGCTGTCTACAGGTATTGCGGTGGTAGTCCAGCGTCTCGCGCTGGTTTTCTGTGGGTTTGAGGCGGTACCTGTAGTTGTAGTTCATCGGATGGGACTACTCGTCAGGTTCGGACGTCCGGACGATTTTCACGTCTGCGCCACGCCACCGTTTCGGGACGAGGACGTGTGCGCCGTTCCCGGTGGCTTTCACCTCGCCGTCGATGACTTCGTGACCCTCGATTTCGTGCCTGTCCATCACCAGTGTTGAGACATTGTTTCAACATAAGTGTATCGGTGCATGGGCCTGTGAACCGGCAATAGGACAGTGTATGGAAGATGATGACGGCGCTGTATCCCCTCTCTACTGCGCTCCTTGTCCGCTGACACGGACTGCGGTGCTCCTTGAGGGAGGGGGCTTAGCGCCTGTGTTCAGCTAATCAATGTGTAAGAGGATAGCGTCGGAGACGTTGGCACCGGCGAGGTCAGCATCAGATACATCAGCCGCAGGGCAGCGGGCGTTCGTGAGGTCAGCATCGGAGAGATCGGCCTCGCGGAGGACAGAACTGTTGAGAGTGGCGTCTGAGAGGTCTGCCCCTGCGAGATTTGCCTCACGAAGACTGGCACGAGTGAGGATAGCCCCTGAGAGGTCTGCCCCGGCGAGGTTAGCCTCTGCGAGGAGTGCTCTAGAGAGATCGGCACCGGCAAGGTCTGCACCTGGGCGGATGTCCTCGGGGATCACATCATCATCGTTTGGAATTTTGTAGTCGGAATCACTCATATGAGCACAAAGAGTATTGACCAGATGAATATTTTGTGGATGTAAAATATGCAACCCAAAACCGACCCGGCACGTCACTTTATCTAAGTCTTATAAAAACTTGCCAAGTGTTGGGTAGCGTGGTAGTCTTGCTCCCGGGCTCAACGACTCGAAACTGAGCACCGGTGAGGAGTGATTTTAGTCAAGATAGTGGTGTATCTACTTAGCAAATCAAGAGGAACAGCCAGAATGGAAGATGACAAATCATTGTATCGTTTCTCTGAATAACGAGTGATTCGCTCTCGACGACACTCTTTGGCAAGCTGTCGGTAATGATGAACCGGTACGGAGCCTGGTAGTCTAACTCCTGTAGTTCCTCACTGTCAGATTTGGTGTGCTGGCCGGATTCTGGAGTGAATTCTTCGGCGATTGTTTCGGCGTTGCCAGTGTGTGGATGGTAGGAGAGAATGAAAGGTAGGACGTGTCCGTTGCAATGAAGGATGTAGTCAACGAGGCCGGACTCAGTTTCGGTGTATTCGACATCGGTTGTTCCGACGTTGTAGGCGAGGCGTTTGGCGTGGTCGAAGGCGACGGTGCGGGCGAGTTTGTATTCGAATTCGTAGTTGAGCGTGTCCTGTTGTTCGTAATCCTCGAAGCCATGGTGTTCCTGCCGTTGGGAAAGAAGAACGAGGTGGCGTGGGTTACGGAGATATAAGCGGGTGCGGCGGTAGCGGCGCAGGGAGTAATCGTGAGATTCGGTGACCGCGATACCTTCATCGAGGACGTCAAGGTAACTATCAACGGTTCGCCTGTCGACGCCGATCTGCTCGCTGAGATCAGTATACTGGAGTTCCTCACCCGCGTTAGTGGCAGCGATGGAACTGAGCCGATGGAGGTTTTCGGGTTGTTGGATGGATCGGTACTTGGCGAGTTCCTTGTAGAGAAAGAGGAGGAAGTGGGACTTTGAGAGGTCGTTCCGAATCGAAGGGTCGTTTTTAATCGAAGGGTCGTTCCTCTGGTAGAGGGTACCGCCTGTTCGGAGGTAGGCGCGCGCGGCGTCGTGAAGGTTGTCTCGGTCGTCCGCATCGAAGATGTCGAAGCAGAGTTCGGAGAGTGTCTCAACGGCTGTGTCGAGACTAGTCTCTGAATTCGTTCCGGAAAGTCCGGTGCGAATTGTTTTGATCGGTGATGGGCCGTCTAAGTCGGGTGATTGGAATTGTTCGAGTTGAGTTCTGAATTCCTCATTGAAATCGACGCCCAGACCTTCACCGGTTTGGACGGTATCGATGAATTTCATCGGGAGGATGGGCCATGGGCCTTCGAACTCATCGATGGTGTCGGCAGTTTCGACGGTGGAGAGGTTGACCTGTGCGCGGACGTTGCCGGTCAGGAATACGTACGTGTTCTCGTCGACGAGGTCGAGTAGCTCTGCTTTACGGTCCTCATCAAGGTCCAGTGCTTGGATGTCGTCTAAAAGGATAAACCGTTTTTCTTGACGGGGTGCGACGTGTGTCTGGAAGTAGTCGATGACCTGGTTGAGGCGTTTGATGTCGTCGCCTGTGAGTTCGAGCTGGTATAGGGAGTCCTCTAAGGGGATGTAGAGGATTTGCCGCGGATCGATTGAGGATGTGAGTCCGTGTTTCTGCTCTTGTTTCGGGAAGTCAGTCGTGTTGAGGAGTGCTGCGATGAATTGGTGTAGAAGGGTGGTTTTTCCGATTCCGGTCTGTCCGTGAATTGCGTAGACGAGATTCTCGACATCGTCAGTGTAGTGGTCGTTTGTCGTTTTGAGGACACGGTGGAAATCAGATCGAGGGGTGAGGGCTGTAGCTTGCGATAGTTCTGGGGAAGTTCCGTCACTCCACCACTGGTTGTGGTGTTCGGCGTCATCGATGAACTCTTCTGCGGCCCCTGTCCCGAGCATAGGGACGGTTATTCTGGGCTAGTACAAATATTCCGGCATCCTAATGTCCCTATTTCGAATCAGTTAGGGCATCTCTGTTTACCGCGGGTCGTGAAGAGTATCTCCGGTCTCACTGTTGTTCAATGCTCGCTCCGCAATGTCTGTCCAATCGTCACGGGATGGTTTTCTGAACTGAATACGCCCTAAAATCTAATTATCGTGTTTCTAACTACGCTAGTGGAAACCTATTTATCATAGCTGCGCGTTGGTCGCTGGTGATGGCAGTGAAGGCCGACATTGAGGATGGGGAAGAGATCGATATCTCACTGCGCGTCACAGGGACTGAGGAGTGGGATCACGACGCCATCGCTCGAAAAGTTCAGTTGGAGGATATTGAGGGGACGCCAGTGGAACTGACCGTATTCCACAACAACGAGATTGTGGATTTCGAGTGGGAAATCCAACAGTGGTATGAACTGGAAAACGCGGTCGGGAACGAATTCCGTGGTGAGATGCAACTCAACCCGGGGTACGACCTGAACGTCACACCGCTCGACGAGCCACCTGCTGCAGCCGAGAACGACGGGGCAGAGAATGCATCGACTGAGCTGCCCTCCGAGAGTGACGCTAGTGAATCTTCAACGGAGACAGATCCAAGCGATAAGTCGGAGTTCGTTCAGGGTAGTGAGGTGAGGAGCGAGCCACGACCGACAGCAGATGGTGGCGGTGAACTCTTACACCAACAGCCGTTGTCGGAAGGGAACTACCTGCTACAGTTCGAGCTCGGGAACCTGCCGGAACTCACCGTCCAGGAATATGAACTCCGCGCAACGGGGAGCGGCGGGATTGACCCGGATGACTTCACGAACGGGATTGAGGGATTCACTGCGAAAGCAGCGAACTACTACCAGTCACGGATCAACAGCCCGGTCACAACGGCTGATGCGTCTCGGCGGCGCATTTACGCGACCGAAAAGCTCCACAGCACGATTTCGGTCCACGGGTACACTATTGAACCGATCCACCAAGACAAGACGACTCTGGAGGCGCGCTCCTACACGGACGATGGGCCGCTTCAGGAGTTCGTCAAGCAGGACGTGAAGCGCGCGGTTGCCAGTCAGTACGAAGTGTCGGGGATCGATTCGATCATCGAGCCTACCCCGCAGCGAACCGCGAACAGCGGGTTGTTCGAAGCCTACCGGAAGTACAAGTGCCGGATCCGTGTTGATGCTGACGGAACCGTGATTTGTGGCGTGAACGTCGCTTACCACCTGGAATCGACGTTCTCAGCTGCCAAGTGGGTGCAGCGCGGCCACGATATTGCCGAAGTGAACGTTGAGCACGACACTGACCTGTACGACAGTGCTCGTACGGCGACGGTCAAGGAAGTCATCGATATGGACTACGACGATGTGTTGGAGGGACCGGGCGTCCCGATGTCGGAGTACCACGAAAAGCACGTCGAGCAGGACCTCATCAACTCGATGCGAGCCGGTGACCCGATCATTGCTGATCTACAGTACGGAAGTGGCGAGGATTCGGTCTTCCCGCAACTCTTAGAGTACTGCAAGGTCATCCCGACGTTCGAACAGTTGGGCCGTGTCGATGACACGTTCCTGAACGTCATCCACAACGAGAGCCGGATGAAACCTGAGGAACGGTTCAGTGTCGTCACGTCGTTCGTGGATTTGCTCGGTCCGACGCCGTACTTCGGCTTCGATCCCGTCCCGCAGCCCACGAACGCCGGATACCGGGAGCACAAGACCCCGAATATCCCGAACCTCCTGTTCGGCAATGGAAAGACGGGGTTCTACGGGGCTGGCGGGCTGGAGCGGAAAGGATTCGGCGTGTACAAGGAGCCTGAGTCGTTCGACCTCATTGCGCTGTACCCGGAAGATGAGGAGAGCGACGCACGACCGTACGTGCTAACGCTGCTCAACAAGCTCGCAGACTACGAGGCGGGACCAACGGCGTTCGATCAGGAGACCTACGAACTCGGCTCGGAGTTCCACTACTCCCAGCACGCGCAGAAAGCGAGTGACTACGATGCAGCACTGATCGTCGTGCCGGATGAAGACGAGGCTGCGGCAGCCGACTACGACGACCCGTATCCCGAGTTCAAACGGCAACTCGGACAACTCGGCGTCCCGAGTCAGATGATCTCCGTCGACAATCTCGGCAACGAGAACTACTGCGGAAACATCTGTTCATCCCTTATCGGGAAAGCTGGCGGCGTGCCGTGGCGTATCGACGATGTCCCCGGAGATGTTGACGCGTTCGTCGGACTCGACGTGACGTACGACCACGCGACTAAGCAACACCTCGGTGCGGCCGCGAACGTCATCATGGCCGACGGAACGATCCTCGCGTCGGAGGCCGTCACGAAGCAAGCGGGTGAAACGTTTGACGAGGACGACGTGGCGAACGTGATCAAACACGTTCTCGAGATCTTCGCCAAAGAGGAAGGCCAGCCACCGCGGCACGTAGTCATCCATCGTGACGGGAAGTTCTACCTCGATGTTGAGAACCTCATCGAACGGCTAGACAAAGCCCGCGATCTGATTCAACGGTTCGACCTCGTCGAGATCCGGAAGTCCGGAAATCCACGCATCGCTGCGTACGATGAATCGAAGTCCCGGTTCGATATCGCGGACAAAGGCGTCGCCTTCCACGTCCACAACGGCGACCATTCCTACCTGACCACGACGGGTGGGAAGGAGGGCAGTCCTGGCACGCCGCGACCGCTACAGATCGTGAAACGCCACGGATCGTCAGATCTCGACACGCTCGCGGAGCAAACCTACTGGCTATCGGAAGCACACGTCGGTTCGCTGAGTCGGTCCACCCGACTCCCCATCACGACGTACTACGCCGACAAGTGCGCCGATTTCGCCATGAAGGGCTACCTCACCAAGGGTAGCGTCATCCACGGTGTCCCGTACATCTGACCATACGCCAGCACAGCCACGCAACCACCCACGCACCCGTCAACACACCGGTGACCCTCGCATGACCAAGACAGACTTTGAAGCAACAGTCGAGTTCGACGACGGCAGCACCGCCGAACTTGAGATGGCTGCCGACAAATCATGGGACAGCTTCCTGAACTACTTCGGTGACGCCCAGCACGTCTACTGCGTCACGTACAGTCAATCCCCTGCGTTCATCTACAAGATGTTTCAGAACCAGGACGTCGCAGTAGATTCACTGGAGGTCGTCGTCGGGGACAACCAGCACGACGATTACCGGCGCTCGCTGAAAAACAGGAGCAACGCAAAGAAAATCGCCGCGCAACTGGAATCACTACGCCAGGACGGAGATCTGCTCATCCACACCGTCGATTCTGCGCGGGTGCTGCTCCACACTAAGCTCTACATCGTGGAAAATCATGATGGGTCTCGTACACTCATCTGTGGGTCGGCGAACCTTTCCAAGCAGGCATGGCAGGGGAGCAAGCAGACCAACGTCAACATCGCCTGGCGTACCGATGGGGACACGCCCGTCGACGAGTGGTTCGAACGGCTTTACGCGTTCCACAAGGACTACGCGACGCCGTTCATGGAGGATCTTACCGAGGAGATCGAGGATGCTGAAACGGCAGAGGAGGAGGCGAAGATCTACGATATCTGGCTGGGTGGCGACGAGTTCAGTGATGACCCGGTCGCCGAGCTGAACGCGCGACTCGACGAAGCAGTTGACGAGGACCAGGTTAATACGTATAACGTCGTCACTGATGCCGAAGAAGCAGAGAAAGCAGTGTTCGCCGCGGAGGATACGGACACGGATCCGACCGAGATCAGCCCGGACAAGCGCGTTCGACTCTCCCCGCAGGGCCTTGAAGACGCTATCTCGAATCTGGACGACACGCTATCCGCCAATAACATTCGGATCAACGACGGCGAAATCGTGGCGACACCCGCCGGCATCGCGCGGTACAAAGAAACTTTCACCGGGTATCCTGACCTCAACGTCGATAGCGACGAGAAATCGGTCGGGTTGCGGGTTGACGATTCCGTCCTCGAATTATCTTCTCCCCTTCCCGACGATCCGCAAGAAGTCGCTGACGCGCTTGACCTGATTCAGGATTACGTCGAAACTGTCGGCGAGTTCGGTGAGACGCGAACGACGAAAGAGACACGGGCGCATTTCTACGAGGGAATCATCTACTTCTGTTGGGCTCCGTTCGCTAACTACTGCGCCCATCACTACGCCGAATACGAGTCCGCAGAGCTGGACAAGGATCTGCCGTTCCTGTTCCTCCACGGTGACAACGACAGCGGGAAGGGTATGTTCCTGCGGTTCGGGGCGCGACTCATCTCGAACGGGTACGTGCAGGAAGTCACGACTGGCGGCGATTTCGTCAAAAACAACATTGAGCGTGCTCGTGCGTCGGACACTGTTTTCCCGTACATCGTTGACGACGTGGCGAAGTCGAAGATCGACCGGGACATCATCAAGTCGTACTGGGAGGGGAAGTGGGACGGTTCTATCCAGATGCCGACGTTCATCTTCTCCTCGAACGACTCCACCAAGCCGAAATCCGAACTCCGCACTCGGATGAAGACGCTGGATTTCAACGTCAACTTCTCCGAACTGGAGAAGGATGAACGCGAAGCAGCCGCGCAGATCGCGGGACAGGCAGATGACTGTAACTTGTTTCCGTGGTTCGCTCACCTGTTTTTGCAGCGAGATATCTCGCTCCCGGACCAATCGGATCGACTCGCCGATGCTCGGAGTGTGTTCGCTGAGCTTTACGCGTACGCCGAGAAGGAACCGCCGAAGTACGTGCCGCTGGATGACCCCGCCGAGCAGGAGCATGATCCGGGGCGTCGGAAGTGGATTAGTGCGCTGTCCGACGGATTGTGTGTACTCGATTTCAAGGATGACGGACGGATTGTCGCTGATTTCTCGGCGCATCTAGACAAGCAGCAATGTTGGGAGTTCCAGAAGGCCACGCCAGCCCATATTCGGGCGGGTATTTATGGGCCGGCGGTTCAGTTTGAAAGCGCAAACAGGTTCCAGAGTTGGATAGATGATCCCACACTCATCGAAGATGCCAGACGCGACACCGAGACAGCCGCTGACGACACCGGTGTCCTGTCTCGGGTCACGCGGCTCGTCCGAGGGTAATAGGCATGTCTGACCACTCATATCATCGGCGGTTCGACGGGACGTTAATCACAGTACCATTCGGCGGCGAAAACGTCGAACGGACAGCGCAGGAGGAATACCGAACGCTTCTCGACGAGCACGATTCTGAGGATATCCTCGTTATCACGGGTGCGCCGACGAGTACAGACACGTTCCGTGAGACCTTGGGTGAGGAACTATCAGGCGCGGCGACGCCGTACGTAACGTCGCTCGTGGTGCACGCGACTGATGTTCTCAATCAGACGGATGACCGTGTTATTCTCTCCGACACGCTCCGACGAGAACTCCTCCACCGGTTCCTCGCAGACTACGAGTGGGAAACGGAATACCTCCAACGGGCGTCTGAACAGCCGTCGTTCATCGAGGACGTGGATACCGTGATGGGTACGATCTCCTGGCAGACCATCACGCCCGACGAAACTCCGGAACTCCGTGACATCACGGCTGCGCTCAACGCGTTCCACGAGTGGCTCGCCGAGCACGACCACATGGAACGGGGACAGCTCATCTCGGAAGCGCTTGATGTTCTCACCGGGGATGCCCGCGACGCTGTCGTCGATTTTGATGCGGTGCTCGTAGTCGAGTTTGAGGAGTTCTTCCCGCTTGACCGCGCATACCTCGACGCGCTCACGGGAGACTGCGATCTTGTATGTGTCGCCGAAGAGAACGCGAGTGTGCGCCGTACGTGGGTCGAGACCCGGCCAGTCACGGACTACGTCACGTTCAGCGAGTCCCGACGTAGGGGATCAGGGGTGCCGTCGACCCGACCAGCTGCGACGGCAGCGTACTTCGCCGAAAAAACGGTCGCGGAAGAGCCAGAATCCGGGTCAGTGTCTGTCCTCGCTACAGACACCAGTGACGAACAACTCGCCGAGATTGCGAACGAAATAGAAGAACTCGTCACGCAGTCAGACTGGAGTTACGACGACATCGCTGTTGCCACGAAGCAAAGCGGCAGTGCTGTGACGGACATTATCGAGGCGCTCGAAGGCACCGGGATTCCAACAGAATCGACAACCGTCACCGGGTTCGGTGACGACCCTGCGATCCGGGAACTCCTCGCGGCCGTTCGGTATCTCGCCGCCGACGATGAAGATGATGCACCCGACCACGGTCCGGAATTCGATACGGAGCGCTTAGACCGTGCCGACGAGATGGACAGCCTCGAAGACGCGATCCACTGGTGGGCGACGGACTCGGGGTTGAAAGAGCGGATCGCGGATCGGGCGACCCCACTGGATGCACGGGCGCAGTTCGGGAACGTCCGGCGTGCGTTCCGCATGGCCGAGTTCCTCGAAGAAACCGAGTTCGTGGATGCGACGTGGGAGTCCTTCAAGGAGATGCTCGAACGCGCCCACGAGTACGCACCACAGCAGAATCAGACGAGCGCGACAGACCTCAACGGCGGCGTCCGCGTTGATCACTTGCAAGCGATTAAGAATGAGTCCTTCCGCGCGGTCTTTCTCGTGAATCTTGTCGACAGTGAGTACCCAGGTGAACCCTTCCAGACACGGCTGTTCCCAACCGATCGAGTCGCGTCAATTCCGGACTACCCTGGTGTTACGGACCTCGACAGAGCGGATGTGGAGGCAACGTTCCCGACGACGTCGACAGCATCAGGACAACCGTTCGTACAGTACCACACGGAACATGCACGGCGACGGTTGGCTGTCGGTGCGGGTGCGGCGGCGGAGCGGCTATACTGTTGTCTCTACGAGTACGAAGACACGGCACTCGAAGAGCGTACGCAGGCATCACGGTTCCTCACAGCAGCGTATGAGGATCTTCCGTGGGTGACCGAGGCCGATGAGCCACACATCACGAGTGAGCAAGCGGCGGAAAAGTACCTACTGTCGCGGGTTGACGACGCACTCGCGGAGGTACGTCGCGCGAACAGTCAGGACGTGACAGTGTCGCTTGACGAGGTCGAAGCGGAACTCGGAGAGATTCAGGACCTACTCGAACAAAGCGGCTCCCGAGGAGACGAGCTCCGAGAAGCATTGCATGCACGTGTCGAATTCGCTAACGGAGAGGTGCGGCGATGAGTTCATCGCTCTCCCCGTCGCGGTTAGCGAACTACGCGACGTGTCCGCGCCTGTACGACTACCGCTATACACAAGACGTGAACGCGCCGGACCGCAGAGAACTGTATCTCAACCAGGGAACGGTCTACCACGAGACTATCGAAGACGTGTGTAACGCGACTGACCGCAATGATGACCCGGAGACAATACACAACCGGGCGCTGCAGGTCTTCGATGCGAAGTGGGACGAACACAGTACTCCGGACGACTACGAATCTGCCGCGCATCAGGAGTACCAGCGAGCTGAGAACCACGCTGCCATCGCATCGTTCTTCGATCCGGACGGCGGTGACGGGATCGAGCACGCTCGCTACTCGGTCGCTACGGAATGTTGGGTAGAGTGCGAAGTGGATGGTCGAGAACTCCACGGGAAAGCTGACAACGTCGTCCGGACTGACGACGGACTCCACATTTTCGACTACAAGCGGAACACGAATGGGATTCTTTCGTCAGGGACGGCCGAGTACCTTGGCGACCATCTCGACGGAGAGGCCCACGAACCGAAGCGAGTACGGAACGCGTTCCAGACGGCGACGTACGTCGAAGGCGTGAAGAATGAACCGTTCTACGAAGACGGGATGGAGATTCGGTTCAGTTTCTACGGCCTCCTCAACAGCACGTCGTTCGAGAGCACTCCAAGCGGATACGACGTGTCCGCGCGTGGCTGGCCTCGAGAAACCACGGAAATCTACGAGGACCACTACGACACGATCTGGACCCTCATCCGGGACGCCCACGATGGCATTACGGGTGAAGCGTACGAACCGGATCTGCTCGACCTTATCACTGAGGAGGCGTGCCCGGACTGCGACTATCGAGAAATGTGTGCTGACCGACTGTCCACGGAGGTGCAACGATGAGCGACGAGGTCGAGTACCCGTCCTGGTTTCCGGTGCCGGAAGCAGATGTCTCACCGGAGCCCCAACAGGAGTCGATTATCGACTCGGACGCGTACCCGATGCGTGTGCTCGCCGGGGCCGGAACGGGGAAGACGTTCACAATGGTGCGGAAGATCGAGCACCTCATCGACGAGGAAGACGTCTCGCCGGACCGAATTCTCGCGTTGACGTTCACGAACAACGCGGCGGACTCGATGCGGGAGAAGCTAAACGCGAAACTCGGGACAGCAGGGTACGACATCGACGCGTACACGTACCACTCGATCTGTAACGATATCCTCACCGACTACGCCTACGAAGCCGGGGTCGACCCGGACTTCGAGGTTGCTACGGATGCCGAGAAGTACGCTATTGTGCTGGATGTTCTCGACGACATCGAGTACCGGTCAGTCAAACCCAACGTGTACGGCAGCGACGGGTACGCGTCCGGAGCCGCGTCGAAGCTGCTCAACTTCATCGGGTCGATGAAACGCAGTGGCATCTCTCCAAACGACATCGACGCGTTCCTCGGACCCGCCGACCGTGTCTACGAGCTCGCCGACCTTCCGGAGCGCATCGAAACAATTGCCAGCGACCATCTCGGCGGCCGGTCCGTGTCAAGCGTGCTGGACTCACTCCCCGACGTGCGTGAAGAGCTCGCCGCGGAACGCGACGCATTAGGGACGGACGGAATCGAAGCCAGCGCCCGGGACTTCCTCGACCGGCTCATCGACCTGTGTGATGCGCTTGAAATCGCGTTCGAAGCCTACGAAGATGGTAAGCGTGACCTGCCAGATAACGCGTACAAACTCCCGAAGTACCTGTTCGGAGGGTACGCTAGCGGTGCCCCGAAAGGGATCCCGGACGATCTGGACCTTGAACTCACGGACCACCTCGACTCGTTCGTTTCCGACTGTCTTACTGCCCGAGACCTCACCGCAGGGTATGCTGCGTACGAGCGAGAACTGAACGAACGCAATCTCATCGACTTCGACGGCCTGGTTGTCGAGACAGCTGCGCTGATGGATTCTCCGGTTGGCGAAGAAATCGCCGAGCGGTGGGACTACGTGTTCTGCGACGAGTTCCAAGACACGGATCGACTCCAGTTCGACCTCGTCACGTCACTCGTCACTGACGAGAATCTGTTCGTCGTCGGGGACGACGACCAAGCAATCTACGAGTGGCGCGGCGCGAACGTCGCCAACATCACCGACGAACTGGACCAAACGTTCGCGGCGCTCACCGACGAACCGCTTGAAGAGAACTTCCGCTCCCGACAACCAATTCTCAACCTAGCGAACGAGGCGATTCAGAAACTCGACCACCGTGAACGGCACAAGACGCTCACTCGCGTCGACGAGCCCGAATACAACGGAGACACCATCGCTACCGTCGAACTACCGGATGGAGACGACGACTCCGACGGTGCAACCCAACTTCGTACCGTTGTCCAGAATTTATTGAGTGGTGCAGCAGAGAACCTCGATGAGGCGTACGATCCAAGCGACATTGCTCTCCTCGTCCGGAAGAACAACCATGCGACACCTGTCATCGATGAGTTCGAAGACGCTGGCATCCCGTACCAGGTTGCTGGCGATTTGGCCACGGAATCAGTCGGCGTCGGAACCGTCACTGCCTACCTGAAAGCACTCGCACGGCCGGACGACGAGGTGAGTTGGAACCGCGTCCTCCTGATGCGGTACCGCCTATGCGACGCAGACCTCCGCACGCTCAATGCAGGCGACGACCCGCTCGTGGATACGCTCCGGGAGACACCACTCGACGAGTTCGAGGAGCCCGACCGCGTGGCAGAAGCCCGCGAGCACGCCACGAAACTATTCAAACTCCGTGACTCAGCGTCACTCAGCCATCTGTACCGCGAGCTCATGGACCGCACGAACATCGAGTGGTACCTCAGCGAGCAAGAGCGCCGAGACCTCGCCCAGCTAGAGGATGTCATCAAGCAGTACGGGGACAGTGCCGTCCAACCACCGCTCACCCCTGAGTTCATCGACTCGCTCGAACACTACGACTCTCTGTTCGACGAAAGTGGCTCCACACCCACGAGTCAACCGGACGTCGCCGGCGACGCGGTCAACGTGATGACGATCCACAAAAGCAAGGGCCTGGACTTCCCGGTCGTCCTCATCCCACAAGTCACGTCTGAAGAATGGGCTCCGAGTTCACGGACCTACGATGCACTCGAAACCAGCCTCTCAGATGGCGCGGAAGCAGCGTTCGCGCAGGACTTTGTCGAGCGAGATGCTCGTGAGACTCGCCGCGTGTTCCACGTCGGGATCACGCGTGCCGAAGACATTCTCGTCCTGCAGGGTGGGAGCGAGGAAGGCGACGAGGCAGAGGACGGGGATTCGGTTTCAGAGATGGTTGACGAAATGCTCCCATCTCGAATCCCATGGCAACCAAAGCGAGGGCACCTCCCACTCTGGGCCGATGTACAAGAGCGTCTCCCGAGCGAGGCAGTAGACTGGACGAATACGCTGGCCAGTGAGACCGTCGGAAATGTCGGCGGCACCATCAAGCACGATGGGGAAGAGATAGCGGTGGAGGTTGCACGCAACCGCGTAGTAAACCTCGCATCGGATATCCTCAACGGGAATCTGTCACCGAGAGCCGAACAGGAGAAACTCCAGGTTGCGTCACTGACTGGCCCGTCGACACCGTCGCCATCGCTCTCGCACAGCTACACATCGCTGTCGGCCTACGAAGAATGCCCGCGGAGTCACTACTTAGAGTACGTTGTCAACGCGTTCTCCGATTACCAGGAGACCACAAGCAACTCTGGGGGTGGCATATCGCAACGTACAATCGGGTTGTTGTTCCACGACACCGCAGAGCAAGCTGCAAATCAAGACGTGGAACACCAAGGGGAGTGGTACGAAATCTGTGAGCGACTTGCCAGTCAACGCCGCGCTGAAGACGTGCTTCCGGCGGCAAAACAGTGCATCGACCGGTACTTCGAGTTGAATCTCCCCAATTACGAGATTATCGACGCGGAACGAGAGTTCGAACTCAATATCGATGGGCACGAGCTCGTCGGCTATATCGACGCCGTCTATAGAACACCGAGCGACGACCTTCTCGTCATTGACTACAAGGCGACCGAGCGCCACCGCGACCTACAGGAGGACAAGCAACTCCCAATCTACCTGTTAGCGTGTCGTGACCTGTACGATGAGCCTGTGACACGCGCTGGATATGCCTACGTCGGTGATATCGGGCCAAAGATCGAATCCCGAACATTCTGTGATGATGACCTCGAAGCGATCAGGGACGACGTGACGGCATCGATGAACCGCATTGCGGAGTTCTCGTTCAGTCAGTACACTGCGGGCGAGCACTGTCAATGGTGCCAACACAACCAACTTACCTGCGCACCAGACTCATTCACCGCCGGTCATAGGCTCGGAGAGTAGTCAGAATTGCTCCCTACGTTAGCACGTCATGAAGCCTGTATGGTAGAGAGCTGCCAAATCTTGAGGACGACACGAACAAAACAGAGTCGTATTTTACGACGCTCCTGAACGATTCAGGATTCATCCCTGTGCTACATTGGGGTGGGCAGGAAATTCAGTGGTATGTCGAATGGTGAGGCTGAAAGTTTCGAGGGGATTGAAGCGTGTCTCGGTCACGTCGTGGAGTTTCCGTCAAGATTCGACTCTTGGGAAGGGCACGGTGAGGACTGTTGGATCGAAGGCCATAACGGGGGGTTCGGTGGGTAGTGCGTTTGAGAGATGCAAGTTTATGGTGGGTCCGTTAGAGATTCTATGTACGGATTTCCACCGTAGAGCATTGAGTATGCACGAGACTGATGAGCACTGGTTGCCTGAAGGGTCAATTGTCAATCTCTTTCAGCAGGACTCTGTTGTCTATGGATATGCTCCACCGCAGGAGTTTAATCGTCTTGACGACGCTCAACGGCAACAGATCTCGTCGGCTCTCGCTGATGAATTTAGCATAGAGACGATTTCTACTGTGTGGGGAGATTTGAAGGAATGGAAGGCTGGCGACGTTCAGGCAATGGGTCGTGAGGAATCGCTGTTCGCCCAGATCGTAGGAGAGAACAGTCCTCATGACGACCCCTCGGGTTTGAAGAGTCGACTAGAACAGGCTGTCGACACGGATTGGGGTGATGATGCATGTCGGTGCGCGTGGATGTTATATGGATTATCCCAATCAGTTTCGCTTGCTATAGTGAGTGAGGAATGCGAGGTAACGGACAAGCAATTCCGTCTGTACCGGGGTCTCAGCGACCGATATGACATTCCGCACGTGCTGGCTGCCGCAATTGATAACTCATCTCAACGGTCGTTCTCAGTTCCAGCGACGGTTCTCAATAATTACTCTCCGAGCGAGGCGAACGCTGCAGGATATAGCCCGATTGTGGTTGAGAAACAGGTTGATGTGACGGACATCATTCTCACTCCCGATTATATTGTTGAGCACGCTGACGATACTGGACTACTTACAGACGATGGAGAGTGTAGAGTTCTCGGGACGGTCACAGCAGACTTCTCCGCTGAAGAGGCGGCGGTGCTCCTGAAACCGCCGAATCAGAAAGAGGGGACGATTCAACACCGCTATTCGATTGAAGAATTCTTCGACCCGCTTCCACGGCCGGATGAGCGTGGCTTTAGCACGTTCATTGGGCTTTTACAGGAAGCCCACGAGCGGATACAAGGGTATTCTCAAGATGAACCATTTTCCCGTGAGAAACTATTGGTTACGACCGCTGAGGGTGTTGAGAGGGTCAGTGACTGGTACGCGGAAGTAGCGGACAATATCCCAGAAAAGTCCCCGACTGTCGAAGAGTCGCTCAAACTCCTCACTGATGGAGAAGTACGGTTATCGTGAGTGTGGGATGGCAATTGACTTTGACTCGACAGCGAAATAGCGATATATGCCGGTATTCGCTTGTCTATAGACCGTGTGAGGCGATATGCCAGTAGAGGACTACACTTTTGAGTGTCGGAATCTAAGACTCGGGTAAGGACGATGAGTTTGGACGCTGGCGAACAAGGTGAGGACCTGCGTAGAAAGAACCCCCGGGTTCTATACAACGCAGCCCAGCGTTCGTGGTACGACCGCCAAATCGACACGCTCCGTGAGCTCTTTCAGGCTTGTGTTGCGGCTGAGCTCACGGAGGTGCTATCTGATGAGATGCTTCAATTGCTCGGTGAGGATGAGTTGTGTCCGCTTGCTGTACGGTTCTGCCAAGGATTGAGCGATCACACGATGCGCGAGGCAATGAGACGTGCTCGTCATAATCCGGCAAGTTCCAAAGAGCAAGCGATGAGGGCAGGTGCGGAGACGCTCGTCCGTGAGAGGCTCTCGCAGGTCAGAACAGTGGTTACGAATTATTATTGCGATGTAGACGGGATTTTCGATGAATTCGACGCCGAAACGGCTGCAGAGCTGCGTGAGCAGCGCCAATCTGACCGTGAGGCGGAACTTACGGACGTACAAATTCTTCGAGACCCGTTTGAGGGCCGTGCCACCGGGCCGGTGGTGAGGGTCAGCGCTGAATCTGTGAACGCTCGCACTCTCCATGGTGCTAATGCTGGTCCTGCGCGGGATCAAGTGTCGTTTTCCACTGCAGATCGACGTCATGACCGTCCGCGCGAGGATGAATTAGATGCACGACCAGCGTGAGTTACGTGGCCACTGGTGGTTGCCAGGAAACAAGGAGAACCGAACCGTCGGTGGCGTCCTCTCGTACCATACGGCTGAGGGTCTGGAGTTAGATGTTTTCGATTCGCTCGGAGAAAGTGAGTCGGATGCATTTGGAATCAGTGAGGAAGAGGAACCGCAAGTAGTTGATCGGATATTTGGGATTACTGATGACGGTGATCGCGTAACACTTGACGAGTGTCATCAAACGTTTGAGAAAGTAACATACGGGTCTGAAGTCACTCGTCCGGAGACGTTCGCGGTTTCAACAGCGCTGATCGGTGAACACTTCCACGAAGATATTCGTCTTGAGTCCGTTGGCATGGAAGTTGAGGCATTTCATCGATGGTTCTCGCGGAGCGGCCTCAATATAGACTTCAACCCGGGTCCAGACGGGAGAGAGAATAACCGTGAAACTGAACGCACGGATTCAGGATCTATCGTGCGAGCGGACTATACGTACCCCGACTCTGAGACCGTTGTTTCTAATGAATTTAGAGTGTATCTGGACCCAGGGATTACAGTTCAGCAGGAACAGAGTTCCTCGGTTAAATTCTCTGAGACCACATCAATAGAAGTCGGTCCAAGATTGGATGAAGAGCCGATTTCACTTTCTCAGGGAAAATCAGTCCTTCGTAAGATACGGTTCTTCATCGCGTTGGGATTACAAGAACCGATTCAACCGATCGAGATTACAGGCTACTACGAATCAGAAGGCGAGCAACCTGAAGCATCAGTGGAGATTCTAACGCACAGCTCCGCTGATGCCGCAATTTCCGACCAGCCGCACCGTCAAGAGTTGCTCTTCTTATTACCGGATATAGAAGATGTATTCGAGTCACTCTTAGACACCTGGATCCAGTCGTTTGATGAGTTAGCACCGGTGCTCCACATTTATTTCAAAACGATTTACGATGACACGGATCTTATGACGACGTACCTTCTCCGGCGTGCGACGCTTGAAGTCTATTACCGTACTCAGATACGCGAAAATCAAACCAGTGGATCGTCGCTTGCTCATACTGACTTTGAGGAGCCACAGGCCAGCTATGATACAATAAAAGCGCTCATCGGTGAAGGGTCA
Organism: Halosimplex pelagicum; assembly: GCF_013415905.1. Lineage (GTDB taxonomy): Archaea > Halobacteriota > Halobacteria > Halobacteriales > Haloarculaceae > Halosimplex > Halosimplex pelagicum. The sequence goes on from NZ_CP058909.1 coordinate 4,058,839, forward strand.
GAGAAGTCGTTTGACGCGCAGCTAGAAGAAATACTTGATCAGCACTCCGACACGGTCACCAAAGCATCCGACCGGCTGACAGACCGGATTTCTGATTCTCAGTCCAGTATAGAGTCTCTGTTCGAAGGAACTCAGAACTCATCCTCTGCGTTGCACCTGCGGTCAGAGAGCCTCGGTGTTATTTGTAATATCGTTATTCTCTCAGAGATCGGTCTTTCACCGGATCGGATCGCTACATTCATCGAAACGAGATCATAGTTCACGGGCCGTCAGATCTTGAGGTTCGTGATTGTCTGTGACGCTGATTGGGGTTTCTCTGTGGAATGACTGGTTGTTCACTGACACCCCAGTCAATTTACCTCGATGTAGGTGAATCCACCGCAGACGCGACCAAGGATACTGGAGAGCCCGACTTGGTGCCGAAACTGGCAACAGAAGCAATTGTTCTTGAACGAATTGTGATTACGGCTGCGAATGGGATTGTCGTTCCGTCCAGTGGGTAGTATCTACAGGCGGAGCAGGGCGAGTGCCTCGGGGCTTGACCCCGAGGCAGTTCACACCATCGCATTGGTGTGACGACTCACGGTGGGGCCCTGCACATCTTGAATAGAGAATGATGAATACACGTGGCCAATGAACGGGAAGTCATGGGCGATGGAGATTCACTCGCTGTGGAGAAGAGTCCTTACCAGTGCCGTTGCCAGTTGTTTGTTGAGCTTCCGGTTGGCGTTCCCGCAGTGAGGAATGGATACAGGACGGACACCCTGACATGTAGTTACAGCCGTCTGAATTTCTCTGTCACCGGACACTTGATGTCGCACTGTTCACCATCGTTAGCGACTACCCCGTCCAAACGAGCGCATCGTTCGATCCCGCACACCCGTTTCTCCGAGAAATCATCTTAGACCGGCACAGAAACCAACTTTCGTTCCTACTTAATGGACAGATCCAGCCGTCATCGCGTCATTCTGTGGGCCAAAAATTGCAGAAACGGCTAAAGCAACACCGGTCTACATGAGTGCGGGAGCCGCCAAGGGAGAACCGCTTGAATTAGACGCTGGTCTCAAATACCTACAAAAGAAACTGGCAAATCCGGATTTGGAACGGACTCAGGCTTTATAGATAGTCAACTACTCCACCCTACTTCGCTCAATCTGACGACTTCGCTCGTTGAGGGTGGGGCTTGTCCGTGTCCTCGAAGGTGAACAAAGAAGGTCTTCCAAGAGAGATCCGTGACCGTCTGGAGAGCGGACGATGAAAGGTGAACCAGAGATCCTCCACGAAGTACCCGTCGACGATGTAGGGTCAAGGGACTTGCCTAGTGACGCCAGTAGTTTGATTTTGGAGGGTGGCTATCAGCAATTCTCGCCCCGGGGAACGAGTGAACTGGTCGGGCAACTGGTGGAGAACGACTTGTCACCCTCTGACATCAAGGCGTTGAGGGTAGAGTCCCGACTGCTCGGAAGATTCGCTACAGGGTCAGGAGATGTTTTCAAGCGCGCGACGGAGCTGCAACTTCAGAAAACCGGTGAGGGCGAAGATAAGGTGAAGGCCTTGGAGCCGGAGTATGTCATCGTCGCTGCCCCGTTGAAGCAGGAGTTCGGAGAAGAAGCGTCGCTAGAGGATACTGTCCGACAATTAGAGGCCGCTCAGGAGACAATGAATCAGGTAGAGGAGCCGGTTGACTTCACAGGTCAGATTTTGATTGAGAACAGGCCCTGTTCAGTGTTTTGTACCGTTGAGGACATCCGAAGCTTCGCGTCGGAGGCCTCGAAACAGGGGTTCCATCCGGGGTACTCGTTCAACACCGCAGTCGAGAACGGGAGAGAGATGCTGGACAGCGCCTCTTCCGAGGATGTAGAACTCGTGCGGATGAGCCGGTTGGAGGGTGACTGAAATGACTCTGGATCTTGTTGTCGACGAACTTGAGGAAATCTTGAACGGCGGCCACGGAGTTCAGGAATCAGAGTACCGGAGTAAACGCCGCTCGGCCGCAGACTCGCTTCAAGGAATTGCCTGCACTGAATCTGAAGCGGCTGAGACGGCGTGGAATATCCTCGAAGACGCGGTCACGGAGGCAGACCTTCGCGTGGCATTGCAGGCCTCCTTAGCGCTGGCTTACACAGCGGCCAGCAGCGAAGAAGATTGGGGAAGGGCTATGCAGATCTACGAGAAAGCTGTTTCCTCCAGTGACCGGGAGACCCGGTTGGCAGCAGTCGACGGCTTGAGAAAAGCCTTTGATGTGAATTCTGCAGTCGCTGGTGACGCCATTGATCTCTTCGGTGATGCCGCCCGCACCGGCCTCAACAGTATCGTGGAGAAGCACGATGATGTAGAATCAGTCCAAGAGATCTCCAGCGACCAAGCGAGACGGGAACGCAGTTGTTGGAAGGCCTTAGCCGGGTTGTCTGAAGCAGTAATGCACGATATGAAGACGGTGGAGGAGGTTGTGGACGAGGACACAATCAGCTTGTTTCTGGAGGCCTGTTTCGAGGACGGAGTGGAGAAACTGTTCTGATCAGCGCTCGGTCGAATCGCGCCCGCCTCGTAGCAACCGGACCATTGTTTCTCGGTCGGTGTCGGAGACCTCGATGCGTTTGATGTGCGCTCTGCCCTGATACCGAGAATGAGTCCGTGGATCCCAGAGGTAGGCGGCGTCGTCAGGCCGGTCGTACTCCCTGATTGTTCGCTCTACATCCGGGGCCGGGTACGGACCGTCGTAGCAGACGAAAAGTAGCTTGGCGTCGACAGTTTCATCCTCAAATCCTGGTGTGAGGTTGCCCAACTCGCTCGTATCGGCAAGGTCGTCGATGAACAGCCTCCCTAGTCTGTTTTCTCCGGTCACGCTCAGGATGTCGCCTTTCCCCAGTTCTCGAAGTGTAGGCCTCAACATAGCCTCGAATAGATCCGCAATTGTAGCTGAGAGAAACCAGCGTGGATCGCCTTCGGCCACGGCTACAGGGAAAAAGAGATTGGTGTGGTCGATGAGGTCCTTCAGGTTCTCGGTAGGGCCTTCTGAGAAGAGCACGGTACAGGTATCATCTCCCGCAGTCTCCAAGAGGTCGAAAGCCTGTTTCTCTACTCCGGGTTCACGGAAATCACAGGATATAAACAGGAAATCACTGTCCGCCACATCGTTGGGACGTGGAGACGTATAGATCTGTGCAGATGTCCCGGTTTCAATCATTTCGACAGTTTTCGCGCCAGTGGGGCCGAGTCCTGCGACAGAGACGTTTGGTTCCCAAGCTGGATTCTCATCCAGTTCTGGCTCGCCGGTCGACGGGTCAACCGCCCCCTTGAATGTCTCCGGTTCAGAATCACCGTCTTTGACTATGACGGCGAAGTTTGGCGTCAAGACGTCTAATCTGAACGGGTCCGGTTCTACGTCGCTTTCCCCGTTTTTCAACAGCTTCGTACCGTGTTCGTTGTGTTCTTGTTTGTACTTCCGCCAGTCATCAATTCTACTTCTCGATGCCTCGTGCTCCACCAATAGTTTGAGTCCTTGGTCGGCAAGGACCCCTATTTGTTTGTACTTCTTGCCCGCTTCTATCGTGTCGCCACTGTCTTCGGCCCGTGAGGCCGCAACGGATGTTTCCTTGATTTCCTCTGCGATCTTCTCGATCCGATCTTCGAAATCACTCATGCTTGGAGAGAGCCCTCAGGTGCCCACTCTTCAATCTCATCTTCAGAGACTGCTCTCTGCACCGGTTGCTTCCACAGTTTCTTGAGAACACCGATCGATGTCATTATCGTCCGCGTGATAATAAGCCCGCGACTTCAGTCGTGGGTCACTGACGAGCAGTCACATCTTGAGTGTCGTGACTGTTTGTGCCGTGGAGTGGGTCATCTGTGGAATATGGAGTGGTTCGATAGCACCCAAACCACTTTAAATACGCCGGCCATACCTGTGCATTCGATAATCTCCGGATAGCGGTGCGATTTGCGGGTGAGGGTTTTTAAGCAACGGGATCTTCCATATTTTGTTGCGATAGTATGTCAGATCAAGAATTAACGCCGAATATGTACCGAACGGAAATAATTCAATTAGAAGCCGTTGGCGAGGACGGTTCAGTTGCGGCGGCTGCTGACCTGTTACGGGCTGCTGGACTGGATCAACAACAGGTCGATCCGACGGTACTTGAAAACCATATTGAGCAGTGGACTGCGTCGGAGTTGTGGGCTGTTGAATGTCGATCGCGGACGTATAGTAAGCAGATTCGATCCCGGAAAATCGACCGAGTTATCGAGTCAAAGGGACTCAACCAAGCGTCTACTGAAGTAGAAGTGAACAGCTGGTACAACGAGATGATGGAGGAAGTCACGTGTACCAAGTGTGGGAGCACGATCCCGCGACTCGCTGTGGACAGTCACACTGGTTCAGTACCGTGTCGAGCACGGAAGAATAGAAGCATTGTCCGTGAAAAAGGTCTGGCACGGGTGGCAACTCAGTCCCAGTCGCTGCAAGAACACATTGAGCAGTACAGTGACTGCGGCATTGAGTGGTATAACACCCGGTATGACCCAGGCAGTCCGACCAGACGGAGCAAGTTACGGGCATTACAGTACGCACCGAAAGACGCGATTGTGAAAGCTCGGAAGCAGTACCTCCCAGCACCACGCGACCGTGCCGACCGAGTTGGTCGCATCCTGTGGCGAGATACGGAGTATTGCATCATCGTTAGCGATGAGGAGACGATGGATGTGATCAAGGTTGAGGATGCTGAGCGGGCAGCTCGTCGCCGCAAACTGTACGTGAGTTCCCACTCAGGGGACTACGTCGCGTACAATTCTGACGGACAGCGCGTCGGAGTACCGGTCACAGGGGCTGTTGGGGATGTCAAGACACAATCATGGAACAATGATGGAGCAATTGTCGTCATTGAGACCGGTGACGGGACCGACGAACGAACGGTCGAACTACCCTGCCCAGTCGACTTCAGTGTCTGGAAACCAAGCTCCCCTGATGAAGATGAATCGGTCACAGACGCAACCGAGGAGAATATAGAGCCCAACTTGGTGCCGAAATTGACAACAGCAGCAATTGTCCCTGAACGAAATGTGATTGCAGCTGCGAACGGGGTTATCGTTCAGTCTGGTGGATGATATCTACACCGGCGCGCGTTTGTGCGACAACTGATAGCGGAACCCCGCACATTCTGAATATAGTTGCGAGTCCACGTGGCTAATCCTAGTATCTCCCTACGTTATCGTGGAGAAACGACGGAAACGCGGGGGTGTGTCTCATCTATATTGGCCTTCCTTCTCCACCGACCTTCAGTTACGATGGAAACGTAGGGTGGGTCTTCTCTCCTCGAGCCTTACTCGTTCGGGTTGACCGGGCCTTTGTACTGGGAACGAATCTTCTCTCCATCACGCCACTGCCAGTAGTAGTAGCGATTATCATTGATCTCCTTGGTTGTGATCGTCGCCTTGGATGGTACGTCGTCCGGGAGGTCATCTGGTCGCTCCTCTACTTCGTCTTGGTCCGCTGACTTCTCGAGACGAGATTCTCCTTCCTTGTGCTCGGCTAGCGCTTCAGCGTACGTAGCAACGTCTCGGAGCCGCTCTGGAGTCGACTCGTTGAGCGTGTTGACGATCTCTGTCGGAAGGTTCGCCGGTGGGCTCGGTAGTTCGTAGGACATCAGCCGCTCCGTCTTAACCAACAAGGTCCGCCAATCTATAGTTTTGTTGGTTAAGACGATAGTGCCGGCTCTCGTGCCGTCGCAGACCTCGACGAGAAGGACTCGTCTAGATGGAACGTGACCCGACGAAAACGAGTCGTCCCGTCGGATGCTGGCGCAGTCGAATCCCATCAGGACCTCGTCCGCCAGCACCCCCACATCGAGTTCCCTGAGTTGTTGATCGAGAAGACTTCAAACTGCTGTACTATCTCGACCAGCCGCAAACCGTCTCCAAGATCGACGAGTCGCACACATCTGCATCGCCACCGGCTCGAAGCCGTCGCCTCGAAGGCCACGATTCTCTGGGGGGCACAATGAATTCCTCGCCCAGGTCGGGATTGAAATCGACGCGGAAGAGGTCCACAAAACCGGCCCCCCTCCATTCGCGGCCTTTGCCCTCCAATTCTTGCTCACCGGTCACCAACTGCGGGCAGTCAGACTTCATCAATGGCCTCGCTTGGCGTCGAAGGGATGTATCATAGCCCGAAGTTGCGTAAGTTTTCATGCCAGCGAACACTCTTGAGAGAGGTTGTGTTCTTCGAGTAATTCTCAAAACGAGTGACTGTGGCTCCTAAGCCTGATCCTGATGACAATAGAGCCAATCGTTTGCTGCCACCACATGAGCGACTCGTCGGTATCATCCTCTCGAACGAACCAGACTGACGGATTCACTGGCCAAGAGAGCTAGTGTCTGGTCACGTGGTATGCGACTCCCCATACGAACGAGAGGATCGTCGTGATGACAAGAAGTCCAGCGGTTGTGTCAGAGATGACGACGCCGGTAGTTGTCGTGGCAAATCGGCCGATTAGCGCCGAGAACTCACGTAGCAATGCCGAATGTGCGTTCAGAAAATTGCTTATAACGGCCCCGAGAAGGATGGTTGTGAAGGAAGCGAGTGCATGTGAGGCGCCCGATTTCGCCGGCATACGATAGTCATTTGAAGACAACGTGTTAGGTATTTCCCTATTTGGCGACCGAACACGGCGTTCACTGGCCGATCAGCATCAGCTCGTTTGGATCAGTTGTGCTCGATAGGTGTCTAGCAGCCGGTCCGCGAAGGCTTCGTCAGTCACCGCAACAGAGGCGTCGCTACCGAACAGGTTTTCCATGCGACCTGACGTATCGTTCCCCATCCCAACGACTGCGATCCCGTCCTGACGACATCGTTCTATCTTGATTCAGCGAGAGAATCCCGCCCTTCCGGTAAGCGACGAGTGTTCCGACGTTCAGTCGGAACCGAGGAGCGAGCAGGGCGGGAGTGAATCGCGTACGCTCTTCATAGATCTAGGGGCTCGCCAGATCCAAACAGTCTCTTGATAGTATTTCTGGACACCCCCCGTCCCTGGAATATGAAAACATCATGATGGTTGTTTAATACAATCCAGACCAGTGTTAGTCTAGGCCCTGGGCACCGATCAAATATAATAGTTCAGTCGTCTGTCCGCGTGCCTCGTCGCGGGATGCTTCTTCGAGATCCGCAAGTGACGCCTCACGAAGCTCGTTGGACACGGCCGCCGCTCGCAACTTCTCCAGTGGGCCGTCGGGGATCGGCACCAGCTTAACCGCGGATACCTCAAATGTATTTTTATACGTATCCGGGCGACGACGGGGGGTGTCCGCAATTAGCGTGACAGGTCAGATTTGATTGATTACTGTGCATCGGGAGGGGGTGTGTCTTGAATTATCGAGAACAGTGAGACTTGTCGGTGCGATATAACGGGGGGGTGTCTGGAATACCCGTCATGTTCTCGTGTTTATATTTCACAGTCTCACGGAACTGCTTGTGGCGGCCGAGGCAAAGAGAGTGGAGAGGTCCGTGAAGAGAGTGAATTCTTCAGGCCCCGATCGATGAATTGAGTGAATTCAATTCGAGACAAGATTCTCTCGATATTAGTTGGTCTCGCAGGACTGGGTGCCCTGTGAGCGTACGAGCGTGGCTAGATCAACAATTCGTTTTCAACTCCAGTGAGTGCACTGATAGCGAATCTTTTTATACACGAGTACGCTATTATTGCACAGTTAGATGTTGACTGAAGTCGATCTCCGGCTTCTCACATCGATTCCTTCCTCAGTGTCCATCTCTAAGCTAAGCAACAGCACCGAATACAGTTCCAGCTATGTGTCTGAACGCGTGGCCCATCTCGAAGAACTAGGGTTGGTTACGACAACTCGCCAGAACCGTGAAAAACAGGTTCGTACAGTGCATACCCCGGTGTACGAGGGGTTCCAGAGACTTTCTGCGAATCACTCACACATCGATTTCCCATCGATCATCTCCCCCTCGATGCTCCGGGTGTGTTGGTTCCTTGACCGACCCACAGCCGTGAGCGAGATCGTGCCTCATGTCACTCTCAAACGGCGGCGCATCTACCAGTTATTGGAAACACTGCTCTCCCGTGGTTTCATCACGAAACACGAGGATAGGTACACCCTCACAGACGAGTTGACTGGGCTTGCGGAATTCGCCCAGACCGTCATTCGGTATGAACACCAACAACGCGCTCGTTCACTGCTTGCGGCTGCGACTGTCGTCTGGAGCGGACCAAATGAGGCACTCATCACAGCACAGGGCGAATCTCTCGATACCATCGGGAACCGGTTCGAGAGTCAAGAAAACTGGTCTTTGACAGGGATCCCTCGGTTCAGGGACTTCGGTCTTGACCTGTTTGCTGCCGGCGCACCGCACTATTTCTACTCCGAACTCCGGGATGAAGTCACTGTGGAAGATGTAATCGTGCACACGCTCCTCGCAGAAGCCGACACGCGAAACCTGAGTTACTGTGCGGTACTCGTAGCCGCCGGAGACGTGTCGCGTGATGAATTGCGACACAGTGCGTGGTACTACCGGATCGAAGACATGGTAGAGAAACTCATCAGATTCGTCGAAACAAATGGCAAATCACGGCCTGATGAAGCCCAATACCCGAAGTGGGAAGACGTGACCTCGCTCGCCTCTCAATACGGGGTGACTGTGTAGATGCGTCGAATGAGCGGTAAAGCCGCGATTGAAACGGAATTCGAAGGGCTTGATGATGGCCTGGATAGCGACATGACGGTGTATCTCATGGGCGGCGGTGCGATGACGTTCCGTGAGCTGAAGAACGCGACGTGTGATATCGACCTGCTCGTTCCCACCCGCCGTGATTTCGAAATACTGCGTGACCTCTTGCGCGCTCATGGGTATGAGACTGTTGAGAACCCGGTTGCCAAATACGAGTCACTGGGGGCCACGCTGATGCTCGACAAAGACGACGAGTGACGATTTGACCTCTTCGACCGAGAGGTGAACCGCGGTGGCGATAGCGGTACGACCGAGGCGATTGCAGGCGCGGTAGCTGGCGCGCGGTTCGGGGCCTCACGGATTCCCGATCAATGGCTTGGAGCTATTGATGAGGGGGACGAAATGAAGGATTCGAAACCTGGCTTACCAACATGTAGGGCGTCATAGAGCTGTCTAAAGGGCGATTGATTTCAAGACTGCTGGAGATGAATCACCAGCTCAGTACGTCTGCGTATTGAACGATTGATTCAGTCCAAACTCCCCTGAACGAACTGACCTGTTTTCTTACCGTTCTTATGACATTTTCAACAGGAAGATACCGAATCAACAGTGTCTCAACCGAACTGGGTATCTCCATTTCGACAGGTCCCACCATGACCAACCGGTCTCTGATCAGCTCGTTCAATCTGCTTGATTAATCCCTCTCATATTGTTTGAGGATTTGGGTTAACAACACTGGCTTCCGTTAGTCTCTAAAATATCAGCCTAACGTGATACTCGCTATGCCGGGTAAAACCACTCGTATTCTACATGTTGACGATGAGCCCGATTTTAGCGGGCTCGTCAAGGCGTTTCTCGAACGTGGAGATGAGGCGTTCGAGGTTGTTACAGAGTCGTGTGCCGAGGACGGACTCAACCGGCTACAGGAGAATAATATCGATTGTGTCGTTAGCGATTACGATATGCCGAAAGAGGATGGTTTAGAGTTTTTGGAACAGGTTCAAGAATCTCACCCAGAGACTCCGTTCATTCTCTTTACCGGCAAAGGGAGCGAAGAAATCGCAAGTACAGCCATTAGTCGCGGCGTCACCGACTACTTGCAGAAGGCAGGCGGAACGGAACAGTATGAGGTGCTGGCGAATCGTATCCGGAACAGTGTTGATCGACACCGAACTGAGCGCGAGCTTCAGCGGAACCGGGAATTTCTCACTCGCGTTCTTAACCTTAATCCGGCAGCTATCGTTGTCTTGGACGCGGATGGAAAAATTGTTCGGGCTAATGAGCGCGCTGAAACGATACTGAATCTTTCGGAATCGGAGATAACGAATCGCACTTTCAATGACTCGGACTGGGATATTGTCGACGAAGACGGTGATTCAATTCCAGCCGACGCGCTCCCGTTCGACCGTGTTCGGGAAACGGGAGAGCCAGTATACGACATTGAACACGGTGTCCGACGACCTGATGGAGACGTTGTTTGGCTTTCGATAAACGCCGCTCCCCTGTGGAACGGACACGGTGAAATCGAACACGTTGTCGCAGTCTTATCCGATACTACCTCGCAAAAACGACAGAACCAATCCTTGAACGCGACTATCAACCAACTCGAAGGGTTTGGGAGTATCCTCTCACATGACCTCGGGAATATCCTACAAATCGCGCGGAGCCGTCTCGGATTGGCTCGTGATACGAGCGAACAAGAACACTTCGAGGCTGCGGATGAATCGATCGAACGAGCGGCAGAGATGTTGGGCGAACTGACGACAGCAATGCAAGCTGGCGGTGTCGTAGAAAAGGTATCCTCTGTTGACGTAGAAACTGTGTTCGAACAAGCATGGCGGTCACAGGCAACAGCAAACGCGACAAAAGAAGTAGAAGAAGGGATTCAGATCCAAGCGGACGAAATGGCACTACAGCGGATGTTCGAAAATCTCATCCGCAATGCGTTTGAACACGGAGAAGACACGGCGACGGTTCGAGTTGGCTCTCTCGCGGATGGTTTCTACGTCGAAGATGATGGGCCAGGGATTCCGGAATACGAGCGTGAAAAGGTCTTCGAGCCAGAATACACTACGAAGGAGAGCGGGACAGGGACTGGACTTGTGAGTATCCATCAAATCGCGCTCGCACACGGATGGGAAACAGAGATAGGCGAAGGGGCCGACGGGGGTGCCCGTTTCAAGTTCACTAACATTGAGACACCCTCCGACCAGTAAAGGTGCTATATTGAACGATTTGAGGGGGTCGGAAGATTGGTGTGTCAACCGATCTTTGGCCCCTGTCGGACAGCAGCTGCGCCTCCTTTTTCGACGGTCAGTATGTCCTCAAACGTGGCGCTGTGCTGGTGTAAGTCTCGTCGATACGCCTTGTTCTGTAGCAAGGCTGTTGGTGTCCTAATCGTCTGCTGATCGGTCTTCGGTTAGAGCGATGGTTGATGTAACCTGTGGAACGTGGCTGTCCAAGTCGGTACTCAAACGAGGGGGTTATCGGTCAATACGGCGTGTACATCGGTTCGACATCATGCAGTCTGACGCTACTGGTCTCTTCAAGGATAGCTGCGGCAGTTTCGCTGCCCGCTGCGTCTTCATCGTCCGAGGCCTGTAGGTGAGTATCTTCTAAATCTATCAATCGGTAATTCGCGTCGCCGCGCCACCCGCATTCGCATGAGGCTGTTGCGAACGCACCATTGTTGGGGCCGAGTGTCGGTTCGATCAATCGCAACCGGTCGCCACATTCCGGGCAATCAGGGCTGATTGAGGTGTACGTATGGCCACCGATAGCCTTGACGCGGTCAGCGTCGAGTCCGTGGTCAGCAAGTACTGTCTTTACCGCCGTTTCCAGATCCTCGAGGAGGGCGTCTCTGTGGTCGTCGTCTTCAGGGAGGCCGAGTTGTTGGATCAGCAGTGTCGCGTGGTCGCCTGTCCTCGCGCTGTCGGATTGCATATGAACCGTAGCTATCTGCCCCACTTAATGACTTGCAAAATGGTGACGCCCCGGAGGGTCAAAATTGAATTGCGGACACCCTCCATCACCGAATACGAGACCTTGTTCTGACAGTCGGTTTTGTGTGCGGTCGGGAAAATGATAGTCAGCGTGTTGAGCGTGGCCTGTACGTGTGCGAGGCGTGTGACGTGGTGTTCAACGCAGAGGTGAACGGGACACAGAACATCAGTTTCGAGTTGAACGAAAGCAACTCCGAGTCTTCAGGAGATATACCCAAGGATAGAAGTACCGGCTGGTTGGCACAGCCTGGCGTCTACCTGTACGACTTGTCCAACGGATTCCAACCGCAGGCACTACTGGTAGACTTCAAACCCTACTATCCCAACCCTGGGATTCCTCCGGCTTCACCCGGAGGAGGATGTCAATGCTGGCTCGGGTGTCAACTCGCACTCTGAAAAATCCAAATCTATCCAGTCTCTATAACCGCTGAGGTGGACGACCTCTGCCTTGACATCCTCCCGCGCCTAAACAGTAGTTGCCGAAGTGCCTGAGAGACGGATTTCTCCAGTGGTAGCGTACGACAAGTATGGTCGCTACTGCCGAGGCACGGCAGGTCTGCCGTGCCGCAGGATCGTTGCTGTATCCGTCCCTGGACTTCGGAGCGAAGCTCAATGGCACCTATCCGAGTGAGGACTTCGCCAGAGTCCTCACTCGGAGTGGCTTCGAACGAGAGTTTACCAACACCAGTGCCAGGCACCTCCAACTTACCAGAGGTGACGATCTCGACCTCGAAGACCGGAGTCCGCTGGCGAAATCACTCCTGTACAATCTCGGTCGGCTGAACGCGGACGCCATCGACGCTCAGTTCGATGGCGTCCGCGAGCAGTTCATCACCCAGACACGCAACGCTCGTCGCTTTCCGAACACCGCCGAAGTCGCGCTAGACCTTCACGAGTGGCTCTATTACGGCTCGAAGCAGACACCGATGGTGTCACGAGTCAATCCTGACCGCGGGACCGATCTCGCCTACGTCTTCGTGACACTGTGCATTGTGTCGCCGGCAGCGCGGTTCACGCTCGCGTCCGAACACGTTGCTCGGACCGACACACCGTCGCTGATCGAGGCGATCCGCAGGGTGATCGAGACGGCACGTCAGGCCGTCTCGATCACCCGCATCTACTGTGATCGTGGTCTCTACCGGGTAGAGTTAGTCGGGGAACTCGTCGATCTCGGTGTGGAGTTTGTCATGCGCGCACCCAAAACGCCGGGGATAAAGCGCGTTCTTGCCGAACACGATGAAGAGAAATTCGTCACCGACTACGAGCTGGTCAGAAAGCAGTCACCAACGATGCGTGTGCCGGTGACGCCCGTCGTCGTCCCGCACCACTCGCGGGACGACGACTCGCTGTGTCTGATCACGAATCGACCGAGGACGGCAGATGAAGCGGTGCCACTCGCACAAGCGTATCGGCGTCGGTGGGGAATAGAAACGTCCTACCGGAAGATCGGTGAGTTTCTGCCCCGGACTACGTCGCCGGTGTTTGCGGTGCGGTTGTTCTACTTTCTGTTCGCTGTGGCGCTGTACAATCTCTGGATCGTGGTGTGTCTGCTTCTCTCAGAGCAACGTCGGGTGAAAACGCGACCAGCAGTGTCAACGGCGACGTTTCGGTTTTCCTCGGGCCAGTGACGTACGGATAAGCCTCGTCGGGGCGGCAGACTCGGGCGTGCACCCGGGTCAGCACGCCCCTCCGTACTGGCGAGACTGACGGTCACCGTGAATTTCTCGTCTCCTCGCTCACCGCCTACTCAAATCACTGCTTGAACAACCGGCTCAAGCGGGAGTTCCGCAATCTCGTCGCACCCCAGTGAACACTCCGCAATTTGAATCGGCAACTACTGTTCAGTCGTGGGTTTCTGCCTTGCTACTCTATGAGTTCTTCAGCTTCAGGGTCTAGATCGAGGTGATACACGGTCTCACCGGAATTTCTGTCGAACACAGTTGATCGGTTAGCATCTTGATCGTCGACCATACACACCGAGATAAGGTCAGTTGAATTTAAACCTCAAGGCTAGTGTAAAGAAGTACCACACCAAGGAGGCGTCTCCAACGAGGGCTCAGCGATCACTTATTGACGGTGGAGCTATAACTGGCATCTATGAACAAGGACGGGGTTTGGGACAATCTGCAAATCACCGTCATACTTTGCCTGATGGTGGTTTCCGCCTTGTTTCTCCTTGGCACCATTCGGTCTGCAGCAATTCTAGGTGGTGCGCTCGCTATCGCATTCGTAGTCGTTTCAATCAACCTTTGGATGCAATTCAAGGAATTAACGATGAGGCAGTAGACCTGATTACGGAATCAGAGTACATCGAAGATGGGCTGTTGAAATCACGGTGATAACTGTTAGGCAGGAGCCTAACGATCGAGAGAGGGCCGACTTGTTGTACTTCGTAGATTGTTCAGTAGAGGGAAACGGGCATCGCTCAGTACAGGTGTTCCAGGTATCACCCCTATCGGAATCAATTTGTATCAGATCAGGTGCTTGAGAGCCTTTCGTGCATCAACGAGCTGTGGACTGCTCGGAGCTCCATCGCATTGATGTCAGCGTCGATCGCGTCAAGCACAGCCTTGTCGAGTTTGGCTTGTGCGTAGTTTTCTCCTTGGATGAGTGCCTGATATGCAGTGACGACGTTGTTGTGGGCCTTGTCAGAGAACGCTCGCACGTCGGCGACCGGAAGTTGTCCCAGAGTCCCAGTCGTCACTTCTAGCGACCCGCCGCCTTCTGACTGCCCCCACATCTCAAGAAATGCAGCGTGGAGAGTCGAGTTGAGATATCCGAGGAGTGCGTCCATGTCTACGCTTGGTTTGACATCGATACCGTTCGCACAATTGGTTGGGACTAAGCCTTCAGCATTCCTGACGACCTGTGTTTTTTGATGAATTCGGTAGGGATGGACGAGATCGGGTGCGTGGAGTTCCCTCGCGTCAAACCAGACACCGTTGTCTTGCCCTGGATTGTCAGCCCGCGTTGCCCAGTGATCTAAGTACGCCACTAGCGCGTTGTGCCCGTTTTGGATTAACGCTTGTTTCACGCGTTTGGCCCGTGAGTTATCCGGTTTCTCAACTGTGGCTTGGTCGTCGAGTGATTCGATGTACGCATGGATATCGAGAATATACGTGTCGCTGTCGCTTGCTGTAAGACGACCCTTGGACACTGTTCCAAAGTCGTCCAACGCGCTCCGATAGAACCGGTCGGCTAACGGCCACGTGTCGAGATCTGCGTCGTCAAGTAGGAAGAATTCGTTATGCCCGGTTTTCTCCCCGTACTGTACCGATGCGAGCGTGTCGAGCGACACTAGTTCTTCCGTCTGTTGCAGCGCTCGCAATGTGCCTGTTTCCCGGAAATATTGGGTGAGTGGCCCGTCTGATGCATCTCGTTCTTCGAGAACTGACTGGCTCACGGTGATGACTCGATAGTCATTCTCTCGGTGCGAGCTGGTATCGTTGCTCTCCGTACTCTCTCCTTCACTGACGGACCCATCGAAAACTAAGTCGTTGATCGCGGCTGGTGCTAACTCGCCGGTGATCGTGAGAAAACGGGTTGTCGTGTTTCTTCGAACCGTCGCGTCATCGCATCGTTTGGCGACGAGGAGAACTGCGTTGACCTGTGCGTCGTTGAAGACGGTGTCGTCGAACCGAATGATTGCAGACACCTGATAGTGGTCAAACAGAAACGCCTGTAGTGTCTGCCCGTACTGCGTCTCCATCCATTTCGTTGGGAGAAGATAGACGAGTCGCCCACCATCTACCAGGAATTGCGTGGCGTGCGTTATGAAATAGACGAACAGGTCACTCCGCCCGGATAATTTCTTCTCTCCGTCCAGGTAAGAGGTCTTGTTGGGTTTCCCGAACGCGGATAGATGTTGACGGTAGTGCCTTGTCTCCTTTTCCAAGTTTCTGTTAGCGACGTACGGTGGATTCCCGATGGCAGCATCCACTTGCCCTGGCACAATATCGACATCTCCGGAATCAAGATCCTTTTTGAGCGTAGCATCGGGATTCATACCGAGCGTGCCTGGAGTAATGTCGAAGAAATCACTGTGGTGGACGACGCCCGGTTGCTCTGCGAGCGCGAGGGAAGTCACCGCCAGTAGAAATCCGAGGCGACTTTGCTCAACGCCGTAGGTGTGTGCGGACATCGTTGAATCTCGCGGAACTGAAAGCGCGCCTGCTCCGATCCCGGCATCGAGTACTTGTTCGTCGTCGCAAACTGCTAATTCGCGCATTATCGCGCTGATTCGACGCGGTGTCGTGAACTGCCCGTGCTTTTTGCGCTCCGCAGCTGGAATCAATTCCTCGAAGAGATACCCGAGGTCATCAGCCGGGTTCTCGGCCGTCATGAGGCCGTGCCGCCACCAACTAATTTCAGCCACTCTTTCACGAGGGATTTCCCACGCGATATCGACCAGCGGCGCGTCCTTGAACGCGTGATTCTTTGTCCGATCGGCAGCCTCGTCGAACGCGTCTCGTAGATTCCCATTCAAGAATGGCAAGTCACCTCGGTGCGCGTACCACTCATAGAGTGTTGATTTCAGGAGCACAGCCAGCGTAGCGTATCGAGCGGCAACTGCGAACGGACGATCAACAGCACAATCTTCACTCCAGTCTCGGATCGTCTCCCGAACTTGTTCAGAGCCGTCTCGTTTGAGATGGGTTTCGATCGTTTCGGCGATCGTTCCGACCTGATCCCGTACCTCCTCAATAGGTGCGGTGAGTGACGCGATCTGTGAGTCTTTTCCTGCACCCAAGAAGAGTGATTGCCCGACTGCCGCCGCAGGGTGGACGTGTTCCACCACGTCAGGCGAGCAACCGCGTGACTGGTACACTGTGTTTTCTGGCTGAGAGAATGATGAAAGACCCTCCTCTCTGTGCGAGTTGACACTGTACGCGTTGATGTCAGCGAGGTTCTCGGTTGAATCTGATGCGGTGTGGTCTGCTTGCATTTCGAGTACCGAGCGTTTGAGACGGGTGCGTAAAAACGTCAGTACTGTGTGACTTTTTCCCGGCGTCAAAAATCTGGATAAAATGACTACCCGCACTAGCACCGACTCCACGACAGGCAATAGTGTATACTGAAAAACACGTACTGATCCGTGGGGAGACAGAGACCCAGGAGACAGAACGCTTGTACAACTGCGAGGGGATAGATTTGTCGTGCTATAAATCGACCGCCCATGCTATAAATCGGGGATATACGCTCTGAAACAGTCCATCTACGGCGATCCTTTATCCGAAGCAGGGGGTTAGTGTTTGGTACGTAGAGATCAATGAGCGAAGAACCAGACCCCGATCAGTTGACGATTGAAGACTATGACCAGTTCCAGAAGGACCGAGAGAACTGGCAGTGTCGTGTCTGCGAGTTCGAGTCTGAAACGAAAGAACTCGTCGAAAATTGCCATCCGGAACAGCGACTTGAACATGAACGCCAATCCGCGGTCACTGAGGCGACTGACTCCCACACGGGGTTTGTTTTCCCGCCGCAACTGTATCCTGAAGTACGAGAATTTCTTAGCGATGTCGAAGCAGCGCTTCAAGCGACAGACCACTCGAACCCACTGCCCATAGCAAGCGACGTCATTGCAGAATACGTGTCAGGCAACCCCTTCGAGTCGCGTGCCTTCCAACTATTCACGCACCTCGTGTTCCTCCAGCAATATCGAGTGCTACCCGGGTATCCTTACTCCGTCCCAACTCGAGAGGAGGCCCCGATCAGGATTCGAGAGTTCTGCACGATGACCGATCGATTCCGAGGAACTGTCTCCAGAGAGATAATCGAGAAGTCAAACGCGATCCGAACGGAAGAGGTCTACAGATCGAGAGTTTACAGCACCACTGAAGACTTCGCAGCCCGCTCGGAAGTCCTGCCGAACAAATCCCGGTGGCAGTGGACAACCCAATGCTACGAGGCAGAATTGCTTATGAACGTCATTTTTGATGAGGGGACCGCTCATAATGCTCTCGTTGCTCGAAGTCGGAATTGGATCGCAACACACCCCGTAATTGACTGGGCCTGTGCACCACACGTGATGGGCGACCCCATTGGCACCCAAGCCGAATCACGATTCTCAGATCAGTCAACCGATTCCGATCCGCCTGAAGGACCAGTTCAAATGTTCGACTTCGCCGGATTCTCTGAACAAGACCATCCGAGATTAACTGTCACCGGGTTCGTCATTAATGAGGAATCCGGAATACAAATCCAAGAACAGATCAGTCGTGCAATGGATGCTGGAGCTCCTGTTATAATTGTCCTCCCAACGCGAAAGTCTATTGAGGAATTCATCGCATGCATCTACTCACAAGGCTGGTATGGCAGTGACCCAGCCCAACTCGATGATGATGTAATTGCGCACTACCGCGCCCAGCCGAGTATCCCAGAAATAAATTCAGAGTTCACAAACCAACTCGGAGTGAAAAAACTTCGAGTTGCCTCGAGAAAACAACTCATTGACGACATTATTGATCCGGAAGAGGTGTTCCCGGACTCAGTTCTGCGGCCTGACGAGGAACCGAGCGATGAAACCACTGACTAATCAGCGAGACGCTGCGCGTGCTGTTCTCCTGCCGTTAGACTGTTCAGCAATAACACTACAACGGGTACTCGCCGCTGAGCAACAGGAAATTGCGTCTCACAACACCCGGTTTGAACAGTATCTAAAGACAGCTCACAGGCAAATCAATATCAAACCGACGAAGCCGACGGGAACCAAGCAAATCAGGGACTTAGCAACATTCGCAGCACTCGGAGCGCTGCGAACACACTCCGCGGACCCACTCGCCGACACAAAGTACGAGGCCCGAGAGCCAAACGGGAGCGCCGAGGCCCGTATGCTTCGCTCTCCAATACGGAAACATCCTGGATTAACGGAATTTAGCATCCGCGCCCGAAATTACTACGTTGCGACAATCACCTGGCTGTTTGAGAATAAACTCCCCTCACAGCTCCAGGCAGAGATCGCAGCTGTTCTCCTCGCACCCGATCCGCCTGACATAACGGCTCCCGCTCCATTCAGGACATACGCCAAAACAGACTCTGAATCAATCGATGAACGATACCGCGACCGAGCCAAAATCACAACCGACGGCGTCTGGATCGATACAGACCATTACTCACGCTGCTGCCAGTTACTACCAGTCTCCCCCCCGTCCGCGCCCGCACCTACCGATCAACTTCAGCACCTGTACATCAGCGATAGAGGGCTCGTCATTCCCCGCGAAATATTCCGCCTCAAACTAGCGGAATACGCCTGGCACGGCTGGGCCAAGTTAGTCAATCTTGCCTATAACATGCTCTCCACACAGGAGTATGATCAACTCGCATCACAAACTCCCCACGCAGAAGACGTCATCTTCAGATACTTCAAGTTC
This sequence comes from Halosimplex pelagicum, assembly GCF_013415905.1. GTDB lineage: Archaea > Halobacteriota > Halobacteria > Halobacteriales > Haloarculaceae > Halosimplex > Halosimplex pelagicum. The sequence continues at coordinate 4,077,894 of NZ_CP058909.1, forward strand.
AATAATTTGATCTACAGCCCGTATTTCGCCAGCAAAAGCGAAAACCCACAACGAGACTGGCAGGACGATACCAACATCAAAACCCCGCCTCAACTTGAGGACAAACGCCTTATCACGATCGTCGACTGCATCCGGGCGACCCCATCACTATCCTTCGGAACGCCCCTTCCTGTACAAACCCTCTTTAACCATCTAAAAACATACTTTCCACCGCCTCGCCGACCAGGAAACGATATCAATTCACAAAGAACCCTTTTCCAGGCTCTACAGAACGCAAAAAGCAGCCAAATCAAACTATACAGGAACAATCAGACTTCACAACTCCAGTGTGAAATCCCCGCCCCACCACACACCCCAATCTACCCACGCAACGATGATGGGCGGGATTATTGGAACAGTTACCTCCACATCCAATCCAAGTTACGGCAGAAGGATGTCGAACCACACTGGAGCAGAAAATCCGGTAGAGATAGACAGATCATCAACCCGACGGTACCAAAGCAAACTTGGCAACTGCCTCAACCAGACTATCACGCAGCAATAAGACGCGGCCAGAAAACGGCAGCACAGGCCCAGTCAACCATCCCAACCATATCCGATGTGGAACCCCTTGTAGACGACGAATCCAAACTGACGCCCACTCAGGACGAACTGAAGTTCCTCACAAGGGTTGGACTGGCGATGGAACGCCAAATCGCAGATTATTCTCTAACAGATAGCATGCGTGTCCTTCGACGAAGAGGAGACGGAACACAACTCAACGTAGACGAAGGCAAACTACAGGACCAAGACTGGCTAGAACGGCATACAGAAGGCCGAAAAGTACTCTACACAGTCCCTGCCGACAAACGCAAACTCCTATCAATAAAGAACGTCTCCAACGACGGGTACGGAGAAAGGACAACAAGCGAAAAATCACTTCATAGACGAGGCATTGACCAGACTGCAGCGTGGCTCGCAACAAAACCCGACGTGACGCGAGTCGTTCGCTACCATGATCTCTGGCGACTCCGTTCAACTCCCTACGAGGAGCAACTCAAAAAACGAGACCTCCTCTCAACACGGATCGACGTCATCGGCTTCAATGAGAGTACCCCGAGGTACGTCGCCGAGGTAGAGACGAAATCAAACTCACCCTCACGAGCACAACACTGCGTAAGGAAGCTAAACACGTTCTCCACAATCGACGATATCCAGACCATCTTAGTCACCCCAAACCCCGAACATCTCTGGAAGCTAATGCGGCACTTAGACCACCCAGACTACTTTGATTTCACCTCATTCCCCAATTCAAACCCACGCAACTACGGCCGAACCGAGTGGAAGACCAAACTCCAAAACGAAGATATCCTTGGCCAATTCTTTGACCAGCTAGAAACCTATCGCTCTCTCGTCCAATCCTCGCCACCGACAACGCCTGATCAACACCAAGACAAAATCATCGGGAATCTATAGCAGTATTCACTGACCTGCTGAGTCACACCGTGCGCAGCACAAACCCAACATCATTCGTGACGGAGACAATTCATCACCCGAACGCCCGCCCAGACTAATCAATAACTCACCCAAATAGCAAAGTGAAGGGGTACATGTATGGGGACTCTTAGCGGGATTTGAAAACAATATAACGGTCCAAAAATAGTCTTTGAGACATTTATTGCTCTCTGAGTCGGTAACAACATGCGAAAATACAGCCCGACACTAAGCGGAGAACTCCTGAAACGGCAGAAACGTTCCAAATATTGTTTATTTGTATCAAAAAGCCCTCTAATCCCGTTATCTATTACCCCAAATACTCAACAAAATCTACTCGAGTAAGATAACGTCTCAAAATGGCGGGATATGTCCCAAAAAAGCGTTAGAAGGAGTTAAATCCTCATTCGAATGGTAGTGCTGTATTCGGGCCCCTGTTCAATCACGTAAAGGTCGTCTGGCTCTTCCTTAATGATTTCTCGCACTCGACTTTCGGCAGATCGGGGTCAGCCAATTGACAGACCGTTTGGTTAATGTGTCGCTGTCATCCGCACGAAGAACTGATTCAAGATACGATGTCACTGCCTCTTCTTTGTCCGCTGGTCCTTCGACTGGGAACAACAACCTGCCGACAATCCCGACCTCCCTGTCGAGACATTGTTCTACTATCAGTCCATGGAACGGATTTATTCCGGTTACGCTACTGGTCGCCGTATGGATGAGTTAACGGCGAATATCTCGTTCGATCGGTTTGCGGATATGCCGGAGTTCTACGGGTCGGGAGCGGCCGGGTACCGCTTGGCGATGGTTAAAGACCGGACCGACTTTCTCGACTTGTTCGAGGGTGCTCGCCACGTCGATGCGGTGACATACGCCGAGACGCCGGAATTGATGGTCCAGATGCTGACCGACTACGGGATCGGTTCGCTCGATGTCCTGATCGGTAATTCAGAGGACTACGCTGATCAAGTCAACGAGGTTTCAACGGCCAAATCACTCGTCGAGCTTCGGGAAGACGACCGTCTCACAGTCCGGTTGAAAAACCGGAAGACCGTTCACTCGAAGATTTATCGGATCGTCATGCCGGACGACACGGTGAAGCTCGTGCAAGGCTCGGCGAACCTCTCGCGGAACTCTTGGGAGTACCACACCAACCAGATCTCGGTGTTCACGACTGATGTCGGGACTGAGCTGGACGATGAATTTCTTGATTTCATCGACCAGTACCGAGAGGGGTACAGCGACCAGACACTTCTGGACGGATTAGTCGAAGCACTGGAAGAAGCGGACTCCCCGGAAGAACGAGAGAACCGTATCGAGTACTGGGTCGGTGCAGGCGACCTCGATGTGAGTGACACAGCCGCATTGAACCAGGATGCCGTCGAGGACCTGAAAGATGCTGCCGACCAGATCACTGCCGTTGTAGACGACCCTGAAGCAGCGGACGGGACGGTCGCATTCGTCGAGGAACCCGAGAACGCCGACCGAACAGTCATTGAACCCGCGGACGATCCGACGGGAGGCGAAGACACCACAGAACCCGATTCCACTGAAGCAGACGACGACTCCCCGGACGTGGGACTTGTCGAGTCAGACCACGAGACGAGTCTCACAGAGACACTGGACCGGCCGCGTGTTCGAGCGCCCGACGAAAAGATTCGAATGGGGACCAGCAAAGTAGACAAGGACACAGCCGACGAGTTCGGGACCAGTCTTCGTGACCGCGGCGCGACCGTCGAGGATCACAGCATCACCGCGCCCCTGAGCGCGTACAACAAGCAAGTCAAGGAATCGACGGCTATCCCGACGATGTCGGTCCTCCCCGACGCTGAGCAGGTCGTGATCGGCGAAGAAGACGAAATGATCCTAGTCGCCACCGACGAGCCGACCCCTGAAGTCCTCGACCACTGTCTCGAAACTATCGAGGACTACATCGAGACCGTCGAAAACCACGGCCACACGCAATCCGAGACGGCCGTGATGGCACAGATGTACGAGGCGTTCCTGTACGGGTTCTGGGCACCGTTCGCCAACCAGTACGCCGAAGCACTCTCCTCCCCGTCACGGACGCTCGACAACGTCCTCCAGCACCTCTACATCGAAGGGAAAAGCGACGCCGGGAAAGACAAACTCACCGAATACATCCTCCGACTTGTCTCCGATAACACGGTTATCTCCGGCGTAGACGCCGACGACGTCGGTGTGAAAGAAGTCCGGGGCGTTCGCGAGTGGGATACCAGTTTCCCGTACGCTATCATCGACGCGGAGAAAGAGAAGATCCAGCGGTGGAGTCCGATCCGGAACTACTGGGGTGACTGGACGCCGACCAGCGTCGATCAGCCGTGCCTCATCTTCACCACGAACGACGCGCTCCCGAAATCGGAGTTCCGGAACCGAATGAAGATCCTCAGCATGGATGTCTCGTTCCCGTCAAACCCAGAGGACCCAGGGTTCCGCGAAGCGCAGAAAGATCTCGCGGCTGTGCTGGAACGACAGAACCCGATCTTCAGTTACGTCGCCCGGCGGATGCTCACCGAACAACCGTGGACCGACGGGAACAGCACTATCGAAGACGTCCGCCGCATTGTCCGCGAATTCTACGATGAAGCAGGACGCAAGGAACCAGACTACTTCCCTAGTGACGAACCCGCCGAAAAAACGTACGACACGGGACGGCTCAAGTGGCAGCGCGACATTCAGGGTGGTCGCGTCACGTTTGAGTCCGAACCTGACGCGATCACCGCTGACTTCGACCGCGAGGAGTACGAAGTATACGACTACGAAAAACGCCTGCCGAAACGATTCATGTCCGAGAAATCCTCTAACAGCGTCTACATCGGCGCACCACAAGAATTCGCCGAATGGATCGGGTACTCAGTAGACGACCTACTAAACGGCGTAGCTGAAACCGGCACGGATACCGAACACACAACCGAGAGCCAAGATTCTCTTAACAACGACGAGTCTGATGGATTCCTCTCTCGACTATTCGGTGATTAAACAACCGGTGAATCAGACTTCATGGAGCCGGTCAGCAGCCGCGCGAGCCGCTGGGGAAATAATATACGTGATTCGTTTCCGACGGGTAGAATCCCGTTGGGCCCGCTCAAACGTTAAATTCTCATCCGTAACGTGAACTAATAGCACGCCAGCTTCGATTAACCGTTCACGAACAGCTTCGTGAGAAGGGTATTGTTCCGGTTCTTGAAACTCTCGAACGAGCGACTGCCGGTACGGCGATGTCCCAGCTGACCTGATCTCGACCAATTCATTTCTAGCAGCAGCATCAAGACCGGAGACATACTGCTCTACGTCTCGACGATACTCGCTATACTCCTCTCGAAGTGCCTCGAAGACAGGTGATGGGACAGATAGTCGAGGAGTTGAACCTCCTCGAACGAGGATGCCGAGTTCCCGAAGCGGCGCGAGTTTCGCTGCACTGGCGCCGTCCGAGTCGTGTTTGCCCCCGGCAAACGCCGTCCAGTAAAGCACCGAACTGAGCTCGCTATCAGCTTCGTTTAGACCGCTCTCCAGAGCCTGCAGTAAAATCCACCCGAACTGAGTCACAAGCGACATCGAGCCCTTATCGCTCACACAACTATTTTCGATACTCTCAGCCATTTGCTGACGCAGCCAGGACGAAAGTACGGACATTGCAAGTTCAGCCACGCTCTCATCAGCTCCCCCGACCCGCTCGTCCCACCGCGTTGCGACGACATCTGCCATCTGCATTTGATCCGTGGAAAAGCCGCGAGTGCTAACTAACCCCCGCCACTGGATATTCATTGTCTCATTGACGATCTTTTCACTATACCAGGTTTGCAGGTGGTCGTAGTACTCGTCACCAGTAACGCCGCTGGCCCGCAGCCACACACAGACAGCGCCGAGCTCACCGTACGCCGAATAATACCGCCAGAAGCACTTCCGACCAGGTGCTTGGTACGGAGAAACGGCAGGGTCCGTAACTGCCGCTTGAAGACGAGTCGCAGCCGTCACCGCCTCCATCACTGCGGACCGCATCTCAACATCCTCATCCATCTTCGCTCACAACCCGACGTGCCACCGACATCGATTCCCCATTCGGCCCTACCATCTGCCACGACACTTCTTCTTCCGGAGAGAGCCCTTCCAGTTCACCTGGATCCAATCGATCCGGCTCAATACCAAGCCACACAGCCACTGTATCTGCATCGAGATCGCTGTACGCGATGATCAGTTCACCGAAAGCCACGACATTAGCCCACTGAGAAACATCGCCTCGATCATGAAGCCACATCGCAAACACTCTCCCTAGCATCGCAGAACTATCGTCACCTTGGAACAAGGACTCCAGTTCCTCTCCATCCACCTCCAGCGAAATCTGCCATTCGTATCGGCGGTGTGAAGCCGTGTCCTGAGTCATTCGGATCTTGACCGGTCACCAAATCATAATAAGAGTACCGGTTTAGGGGGTTTATTCCACAACTCAAATAACCTTAAGAAATTGTAAAGAGATTCGAAGAGAGATTCATGCACGTGATATTGTATTGATTTACAACACTGAGGAAAGTGTGGTCTCGGAATCGTCAAGCAGTCATGCGGCGGTCACCGTGAAAGTGAGGCCCCGGGATCGAATCAAAACATTCACCATAAGATTATTTTGCGGTCTAACAACTTGGGGACCTATGGCATCTAAAGTAGATCTCAACGAACTCGAGAATAGATTAAGAGAAATTAATCCCGACCCGGTTCAGCCTAAAACATCACTAGAGATCATTGGACGGGCTCGATACGAGGACTACTGGACCGAGATGCTAGGATATTTCCTCGATCCCACGCAGCCACACGGCCTCGATGACCGGATTCTCATTCCGGTCCTTCAAGAAATCGCTGGTACAGTACCGGATAAATTACCGGACTCTGCTACTGAACGCAAGCCAGGAGCGACGGTAACTGTCGAAACGCAAGTCAGCATGTATGATGCTGCAGATGACGATAACCCTCCACGGATAGATCTCGGGATTTGGGCGGAAGAAGAATGGTTCGTTCTTATCGAAATCAAGGTGGGAGCCTCAGAGAGTGGTACTCAGACACAAACGTATTATGAGTGTTCTCATTTCAGTGATAGTCATATTCCGAAAACAGATTTCCAATCAAAGAATTACGTCTATCTCGCCCTAGACGAGCATACAGCGCCAACCGCGAACGGCCCGAACGAATTCCAGGTAGTCACGTGGAGGACCATTCAGGAAGTACTCGATGACCAACTTCCGAACTTGTATCTAGATACACCATCAGAAACGTCGTTACAGCTGACGGAATTCAAACGGCTTCTCGACAATGTACTCGAACCGCTCTCTGGGCAGGAATATGACCGGATTTTCAACCAAGCAAAATTATATACAGAGTACCCGGATATCGTGAAACAAACGGCACCGCAATCAGCAACACCAGAAACTCGGAGCCAACACTCTGAAGAATTCGCAGAGCTCAGCCAATTCTATGATGCTGAGCTTAATTCCGTATACAATGCACCTCGACGATTCATGCAGGCCGAACGTGACAAATGGATTACTAAGTTTGAAAAATACAATCCCGAGCTAGCAAGTGATTGGCGCTTGGAAACGCCTGATACCGGTAACCCAATGATTGCTCGTCCGTGGTGGCACCTATCTGATGGTGGTCATCTTCACTTTCAACATTCCCTCTTCAGAGATGAGGTCCATGATGATTACGAAATAGACACATTCAACCCAGATGAACTACAGTTCGAATTTCACCTTCATAGCCGAGACCAAGAGGCTTGTGAACAATTCAGACAGAAGTTCTCTGACAAAATGGATGAGAGTGATCTTGTAAAGGAGACGATACCCCGTCAAGCAAATAAAAAGCAATGGCAAAGTCAGAGTTCCTCTAAATTCACGCAAGAGTATATACATGCGTGTTATGAACTGGATGAATTTGATCAAGAGGGGTACTACAACACGTTGGCCACCGCAGTGAAAGATCACGAGCCGTTCGCAAATGCGGTAGACGAGGTCTGTGAGGAGACGTTCAGGGCTATGGACGACCACTACGAAATCTCTGACATCTTCAATGACGAACCGCCGTGGGCTGACGGCATAACGTATTAATTGACCTTCCCCGAGAGGGGCTGTATTAAATCGTCAGACCGAAGTAGAATTCGCTGTTTCACCGCTCGCATTTATTAACGCCAGACATTGTGACCTTGTTTAGACGCGGCGCAGTTCGCCCCCTTCGGGCATTGTCTGTATAGAGATTCCGATTAGAGAGGCACTCTCTGGCTAATTCTATTCAGACCGCACAGCCACTAACCCGCGTCTCCGGGAGCGTCTAAACACGGCCCTGAGTATCAGGAAGAAGTGATACACTACAACGGTAGAGCAATTCAAGATGGGGAAGTCCAGCCAATCAGGTGGGAAGACACCGCTTTCAAAAAAGTTGATCGCCAGTACATCTACTTCACCGAGGAACTAGAATACTTGTATATAAAATAATGTGTGTTAGATGTATATGTTGTTTCATCTCCTCTAGAAGGGGTGTGAGAAAGATTCTACGACACTCTCCACACAATCATATTCCGCGTGTTTGATCCACGAGTAGCAAATATAGGGGTGTGGGAGCCAAACACCGGGCCGGACCAGTGTGGAATACACCCGAAGGGGGCGGACCCAGGGGCAGGGGCCGACACCGTTATTGTTGGGAGCCGTGAACGGTGTCGCTGGCAACTATGGGGGCAATGTGCGCCTGGGCCACCCACCCACGTCGGATGTACTCGCGTGTACGATTCACAATGACATGAGCGTTTCGAGGTTTTCAGTGCTGACGTGACTGGTAGAGAGAAGAGATGGTAACTGCCGGTCCACTGCCTGTGTAAACGAGAGTAGCGGACATGGACTGGGTTCTGAAGCCACAGTGACGGTCTACACTACCTAGCTCGCGTCTCGGCCCAAGTAGTCACTCCAGGGTAACAGTGAGTTCACGCTCGGTAACCCGGATCCGATACTGCTCGAACTGGAATGAAACAGTAAGGTCCTCGCTGTCGGTGAGCAGTTGGTCGAGTGCATCGGTATCGACTTTGTCGTACAGCCTCGGCTGGTTTGGACCCGATAGTTCCTCGGGCCGTTTGTTCTTGATATCGGCCAAGGCTTCGAGGACAGCAATACTTGGATTCGTAGCTGTGCTGTCGTAGGTGCGTCGGACCGCGACGCACTCCTGACTCAACCCATCCATCCCGAGAGGAAAAGGAGGGCAACCAATAAATAAATCTGCTGCCATGACTCTCACGAATTTCGAGATGTGCGACACACGTTGTCTGCAGCCGACATCGTTCGGTTACGACCATTCTTATGTAACAAATGGTAGAATCTCTGGCGGTAGCTGTTACATAAGACGGTGCGCTTTCGTCGGCTTGCTATCCACGAGAAGACAGCCCACGAACCGGCCGTAGTGAAACTGAACCCACTTTCGCTGTACTGGTGGCTGGCGTTGAATACCTGACCCACTGGTCGAAGCGATATAGTTCGCCCTTGGAAAACAATGATATGAAGGACCACGCACAAGGCCACATGACAGGGGGCCAAACGGTTGAAGAGCAAACTGTGAGCGGAAACTCCGGAGATTACACAGTAAGCATTTTACAGTACTGGGTTTTGTCGTAGGTCATGGCGGGGAAGTCAGCTGATGAAGACCTCCTTGACGAGCTGATCGCAGAGACTCAGGAGTCTCTTTCCTACTTTGATCATCCAGATGACTTGGAAGGTACGGGTGAAGAGAGCTGGGCCCGGATCGAGAAAGATGCTACAATGGCACACGTTCTGGGTGTGGACCTTCAAGAGTTCCGCTGAGTACGATAGGCTAAGCGAGAATCGATTGTCCACTGCGAAATTGAGCAAAGTCGGCTATTCTTGGACAAGTCCACGGCGTGACTCGGAAGAGGACAATTCTTGATTGCCATTGAAGTTGTATGTAAAATCACGACAGAATTAACCGTTTCCAGAGACTATCAGTACGCGGACAATGTACGATCTTACTGGTTTCCAGCGTGACCTCCTGTACACGATTGCCGGCAAGGAAAAGCCCCACGGCCTCGCAATCAAAGAAGAACTAGAGAATTACTACGAGAAAGAGATACACCACGGTCGGCTATACCCCAACTTAGACACGCTTGTCGACAAGGGACTCGTGGAGAAAGGGGAACGCGACCGGCGGACCAATTTCTACAATTTGACTCGGCGTGGCCGCCGCGAGATCGAAGCCCGCCGTGAATGGGAGAACCAGTACGTCGATACCGAATCGCTTCCCGCATGATGCTCAGTCGAGACCTCTGAGCGCATGGCCGAATTGGCTGCCAACAGACCGTATGTTGTAGGACCTCAGGCCGTTGATTTTCAATCGGATCCAGAGCCGCGGATCGGGCCTATTCCGTTGGATGGTATCCAAAAGTCAATTGGAATTTTTCCGGCCCTGAACATCTCGATCAGCCGTACTAGAGATTAGACTAATTCTACAAAGAAGGCTGCGGACAAAGAAATCTCTATATCCAATTGAATTCTAATTTGAGCCATGTCCGAGTACACTACCGTCACTCTCACGAAAGACATCAAGGACCAGCTCTCTGACAGTATGCAGGAAGGAGAGACATGGAACGAGTATCTTCAACGGCTTCAAGCAGAAAGCAGCGATCAGGAACCGACAGAATCTAGTCTCTCAGAAGAGGACTTCAGCCAGATTCGAGCAATCGTTCAAGAAACCTCTCAGGAGACAGTTCAAGCCGATGCTGCCCGTGAGCAGTTTGAGGATGTCGAGATCGACTATGACTATATCCGCGAGATCGTTCGAGAAGAAGTCCGTCGAGCACTGGAAGAATTAGTCCGTTAATTCTGTCTCCTGGCGGGCTTCTGCTTCAGGCTTTCATGTGCCGTAATTCAGTTATCCTTCATTTGAATCGGGATGCAGGTGAAGTTCGCACATAGTCTACGCTCAAAATACTCGCCCCGGGAAGTGAAACGAAAGGTGGTGGCAATCGATGTGGTTGGGGGTTCTGGGGGATGGGGGGAGACACATCGACCCCGGGACGAGCATCACAGGCTGGGAGAGCCAGCCGTTAAGGGGGCAGGACTGGTTACATAAATTCCTGTTGTTCCAGATATACGTGAAGGGTGTTCATGAACTCGTTGCGAGACGCATTTTTTGATTTGAGTTCGTGGATTACTTGCTATTCCGTTTCCGAGTAGCGGCTCTGTTTATTTCCGGACTGTTCTATACGTTCGGGAGGGTGTTGGGTTGCGACTGACGGAGAGGTGGGTGGAGAATGATGAGGCAGAAAGAACCGATCACCTATTCGTTGGAATTCAGCCGTTCAACCACTTCTGCGAAGGCGACGTTCTCTCGTACGTCGGTGATCTCAACAGTGAGGCGCTCGCCCTTTTCAGTTTCTGGAATAATGACGACAAAGCCGCGTTCAACACGGGTGATTCCGTCACCTTGGTCACCAATATCTTCAATTTCGACTGTGCGTTGGTCACCCTGTTCAACTGGCGGTTTCGGCGGATCAGGTTCACGGCGTAGTCCTGTGTTGGTTTGTTCAGTCCCTTGACCTGTGGGTGAGGGAAGGATCGCGACGCGGTGCGTCTCACCGTCTTGAAGAGCACCAAATTTGATCTCTTGCTTTGGTACTTTAATCACGTATGAGTCATCTCGCTCTTCAACAGTACTAGAGAACAGGCAGTAGAGTTGATCAGGAAGTTCCATCAGTAGTCTGTTGAGGAGCATGTCTCAGAGCGAGCACTTGAGTCTGCTGGGCGAAGCTATTCAAGCGCAACAGCGGCCTCACACGCCGGGGATTTGGTCTAGATCCCCTCCGTGCCGTCAACTTTCTCGTACTCCACAAGGACCCATGTAGGGGGGACGTGCTCACTGTAGTCTAAGTACCGAGCGAGTATTTGGATGTCGTCGTACATGGATCAGGGGTGACAAACCGCTTATGCGTGTCCGCACGGTACTCGGTCGACTATTATCCGGTGACAAGACGGATGTAGTCGTCGAGTGCCGTCAATGCAGGGTAGATGTCACGCTAGACACAAACGAGTGTCCTAATTGCAAGTCCAACGATATCGGGCGCTACAAGCTTTCAGAGTTGACGATGGTACTACTCGTCAAAGAATGTCGGCATTCACACCGGCGCGCCGCCTTGGATCCCTTCGATGACTTCCTGTTTTGTTTCTGGCGTCGGGTGAGCGTACTTTCGAGCGGACTCGAGGCTTTTGTGACGCAGAATATTCGCTACCAGCCCGAGATCACGCTCTCGTTCGTACACGTACATCCCCGTGCTGTGTCGAATGCTATGCCAAGTCAGTTTCCGACCATTCGCTTCGATCCCTGCCTCCTCGATCAGGTTGCTGAGGAGTGTGTTGAGATTCCCCGAGTCGTACGTGTTCCCACGCCGGTTTAACCAGATTTTATCGCTGTCATCGTACTTCATCTTGTTTGAACGTTGGTCGAGCCATTTCTCCAATAATTTCGTAGCCCGGTTCGAGAGTGCGACTTCCCATTTCTTATCATTCTTGACAGCAACCTCTGCTGGTACGATGATTTGGTCATTTGCGAGATCTAAATGCCCCGTCTCTAACCGGCCAACGATCTCGGCTCGCCAGCCCGCGTCAAGTGCCGTGGAGATGAGGGCCGGGATTTTCCAGCTTTGCCGCAGTTCTTCCCAATCAATACGAGTCACCTCTGCTTTCGGCTTCCCCAGGAATTGAGCGAGATAGGCTTTCCAACGGTCACGCTCTTCCGGGGATAAGTTGCTGTAGGTCGGCGGTGATCGATATTCCAACGAGGTGTTCAACAAGAGCTCTCGTTCCCGTCGATTGAACGGGTCAGAGTTGAACGATGGCGGTTCATCCGAAAACGAGGTTGTAGGGTCCCAGTCTTGCTCGGTGAATCGGAAATAAGCCTGAAGCGCGTTCACGAATTTTCGCTTACTGTTCTCCTCGTACGGTTTCCCGCTTTTCGTGGTTACATCGTCTTCTTGAAGCCCATCGACGAATTGGTCTGCAAGCTCGGGAGTCAAATCTAGTACGAGGTGGTCGCGTTCCCACGCATAATTGAATGATTGGTGGATTCGCCGCGCGACAGGACGAACGTTCGATTCCTTGTACCCCACGTTGTTCTCTGGTTCTTTCCCTTCAGTCCGAAGCCATTCGAGCAACTGTTCCCAGTGTTCACTATACAGTACTTTTTGCTGGAAATTCAGCGAGGAGACGCTCTCCTCTGAGAAAAACTCAAACTCTATCTCCGATTCTTCGCGCATACTCAACCATTGAGGGGGTTCAGAAGTAACCGAAACTCAGTGTGAGTGGACTCACACTCCGCAAAGGTTACCAATCAGAATGTGTGCTTCGTTCTACGGTGGTCATCACAGTACCTTCAGCAGAGGACTACAGACGAATGTTCGATTTGAGGCCAGGGTTTAAATTCAGCAGATTCAGAATTAACCGTAAGATGCTCTCAAACGTCGTTGAAGACCACTTAGCGCGCACTTTTGGATATGAGATTGCAGCGATCCTCACAGACACAGAATTACGGCGAGATGAATTGAAAGAAGCGATTCCGTACAAAGACCCGCATGATGAGCGAATCGAGAGAATTCTGATTCCGGGTATCGAGGAAGGCATTTTTGAGAGAGCACTGACGAGGAAGTACAGAAAATACACGCTGAACTCGGACCGATTTTCCGAAGAAGACCTGGACGAGATCGAGCGGAGAGCTAAAGCACGTCTCTTCGATTCAAACGAGGAAGTTCAGTCTCGTAAGTTGCCCGACGCACCACCTGAAAATCTAAACCACATGAATGCGGCGAACGTACAGAGCAAATTCTACCGTTGACATCCTCCTCCGCGTGAACGCGGAGGAATCCCGAGCGGTGGGAGTTTCAGGTTTGGAGTCCAGTTACCTGACTACCACACCTTTCAGGCGCGGATAGTCCCACAGTCTCAGTGTGGTGGACTGCTGGCGGTGCCAAACCGCCGGTACCCCTCTCCTCGACTATGTTTGGCGTCCCTGTGTTATTATTGCCACGGAGACGCCGGCAAGCGTCAACGGACTTGGGGTATCGTCTGGGTTGCTTTGAGCAGTCGGCACGGGCACACGCTTCTAGCATGTGTGTTCACCGACTGCCCTTTCGGATACTGCCTCATTAGATGGGTGGACAGGCCACCTCCGAAGGGCGGTTCGGAATCCGCTCCGTTCCGACCGATTCCTACTCATTGGTCGAGCGGCCTGTCACTTAAACGTCAGCGTGGGAAACTCAGATCAAGCGTCTGACCTACGGGTTGATCCCAGAGTGACGACGCGTATCCACGGCGTAAACGCCGTGGTATTCCGCCTGTCCAGCCTATAACGTCCACATCCCCCGGCGAATCAAATGTTGCAAATAGGGATAGGAACTCTCTCCTAGCCCATTCTATCGAGTGCGTCCTGCCGGTCCTCTGCCGGCGTCTGGTCGTACTTCATCGTCGTCTCTGGAGACTTGTGACGGAGCTGTGCTTGCGCAGCGGCGAGGTCTTCCTCACGGGTCATGTACGTGCCGACGCTGTGCCGGATCGCGTACCAACTCATCTGCCGATTGTCGGTCTCGATCTCGGCAATGTCGCACAACTGGTGAAGCACGTACCGAAGCGCTGTTGACGAGTACGGATTCGCTTCGCGCGTCAACCAGAGCGCATCCGTGTCTTCGTACTTCTCGTAGTTCTCACGCTGGGAACACCACCGCTCAAGGAACTCAGCGGTCCGGTCGCGGATACTAACGATCCAGTTGTCGCGCGATTTCGCGCTGTCTTGCTCCGGGATCCGGAGGACGGAATTGGCCGTATCGACCCATTCGGGTGTCGCCCGCTGAACTTCCACCGGCCGCAGCCCAGCATCGAGACTCGTCCAGACCAGTGACGGGACTTTCCAGCTGTTGGCTTTCTCCCAGTCACCTGGAGTGATTGCTGATTTTTGCTTCTCGAGGCGCTGCGCGAGATACTGCTTCCATCGGTCGCGTTCGGCGGGCGTCACGTTCGAGTAACTGGGCAGGCTCCCATACTCAAGCGAAGCGTTACGAATCGCTGTGCGCTCCTCACGCGTTAAGTAGTCTTTCGGGTTCGACCCCGTAGTTTCTGAGAACGTGATATCAGGGTCCCATTCGCCGTCCCCGCGTTCGTGTTTCCGCCACTTGAACAGCATCTTGACCGACTTCTGGCAGTTCGTCTTGTGCGTGCTGCTGTAGTCCGCTTTCGCCAGGTGGGTCATCCACGCGTCCGCGTGCTCGTGGGAGAGGTTAGCAGTGTAGCCTCCTTCTTCCTCCCACACCCACCGGTAGAATTGATCCATCCGGTACGCGCGCGGTTTGACTGTCCCGACAGCGTACCCCTGTCCTTTCTCGGGTTTCTTCCCGAGCGCCAGGAGCCACGACAGACACGCCTCGCGTTCCGACCGGTAATCCACGAGCTGCTTGGGATTCAGGTACGGTTCCGCTGTCTCCGTCACGACGGTGATCTCGTCAGGGATCGTCACCGGTGACCCTCCGTTCGTGCGCGGTTCAGTTCACGTGCGAGTCGTTCGAATCGGCATGGTCTAGCAATAACGCTAATCGCAAGACGGCAGCCGATTCCTGAGTTCGTTCGAATCGAAATGCCCTGTGACATTGGTGGATATCCATGTCGGTCACAGGCAAAACCGCCGGAAGGAAGGGGAATCGGATGCTCCGTCAGGGATTCGAACCCTGGTCCTTGCCGTGAGAGGGCAAGATGATTGGCCGGACTACACCAACGGAGCGCACACGCCCTCTGTGTGTACCAAATCGTAGCGAGGATACGGGTTTAACGGTTGCGCTTCGATCCCGTATCGGTACGCCCTCGCACACTCACTCGTCGTCGAACGGGGAGCCGGCCGCTTCCGGTTCGTTGCCGCTGAGGCTGATGATGTTCTCCCGACCGACCCGGAGCTTGCTGATCGCTTCTTCCTCTTCCATCTCCGAGAGGAGCATGCTGACCTTGGACTTCGACCAGCCGGTCTCGTCGACGATCCGGGCCTGTTTCATCCGGCCCTCGTTCGATTCGAGGATGTCGACGATGAGTTCTCGGTCGGTCCTGGCCGCGGGTTCGTCGGGTTCGCCCTTCGGCTCGGCCGTCGGGTCCGGTTCGGACGGGGTCTCGGTCGTCGCCGGGCCGTCCGGTTCGGTCGTCGAGCCGCCCTCGGAGGAACTCCCGGTCGAGCCGAGCGACGGGAGCCCGGAGTGCCAGGCGGCGACGCCCCCGAGGCCGAGGACGACCAGAACCACGGCGGCGACCATCATGCCGCCGACGTCGCCCGCGCTCGCGGACTGCAGGACGCCGACCTGCGACTCGGCGTCGGCCGAGAGCGACAGCCATCCGCGCGCGTCGGTCGCTCGCGCTGTCCCGGCCCCGACCGCCAGTGCTTCCCCGACAGCGTCGCCGACCAGCCACTGCAGCATCTATCGTAACATGCCGAGGTCGGTATAAAAACGCTGTGAATACGCGTATTTCGCTCCCGTCGATCGCCGGACGAGAGCGGCCCCTCAGGCGAGCCCGACGGTCGGGACGGCGGCCTGCTGGAACACGCCCGCGAGGTCCAGCAGCGCGACGAGCAGGGTGGTGACGACGATGGCGACCGAGGGCGGGTCGAGGTGGGTGTCGGCGTGTGCGTACAGGACGCGCTGGGCGAGCTCGCCGACCAGGCCGGCGAGGACGCCGAAGGCGCCGCCGACGAGGATCGCCACGGTCGGACCGGCGTTCGGGAGCGCGAGCGCGGCGATGCCGGCGGGCAGCGCCATGTGGTGGGTGACGGGGAACCGCTCGACGCCGGCGGTCAGGAACAGTAGTCCCGTGGCGGCGATGCCGAACGCGAGGAAGTAACTCCCCGTGGCGACGGCGACGAAGCCGCCGAAGACCCCGACGACGAGCCCCAGGATACCGACGGAGAGCCACTCGGACTGGTAGGGGAGCCACGGTTCGACGACGTACCGGCCCGCCAGCGACCGGGCGCCGTCGCCGTCGCCGTCGGCGGCCATCCGCCGGTCGCCGTCGCGGTACGGCGACATGTCGAGCAAGTCGGTGTCGAGGCGGCCCAGGAGGGGGTACCCGAAGACGGCCCGGTGGAGCAGCGCGGAGACAACGACGCTGGCGGCGACCGGGTCCCAGGGCAGCCCCAGTCGGAGCGACAGCCCCGCGAGCCAGTAGCCGAGGACGCCGAAGACGCCGCCGACGGCGAGCGCGCCCGGTCGCGGGCCGAGCGGCGCCGCGAGGTGCTTGGCCTCGTGGTACGGGAAGTCGGTGTCGAGGTGGCCCTTGCGGCCGGCGTAGGCGGCGGCCGCGGCGCCGCCGGCGAACGCGACGTGCGGTCCCAGAACCGGTCCGTAGCCGACCAGGCCGGTGACGCCCGCGTTCGCGAGGTCGGCCGAATCGGCGACGAGCGGTGAGCCGCCCGCGCCGCTCGTGACGCGTGCGATCTCGCCGACCGTGACGACGAGTCCGGCGAGGCCGTAGGCCGCGTAGCCGCCGAGCGCCGCGCCCACGGCGCCGCCCGCGAACGCCACGAGCAACACGTCGATCGCGAGCAAGCCGCCGTCAACTGCCATCGGTCTCACCCGCCGGCGCGCCCGGTCGAGGCCCGCGGCCGGGCCGACCGCACTGTCGTGTCATAGGGGACGAGAGTCGGAGCCGGTAGTTAGTACTGACGGATACCCGACGCGGGTCGGACGAAAATGAGCGTGTGTCGTTCGGTGGGTCAGTCGCGTCTCGTCAGGCCGACGAACGACAGCAGCCCGCCGCCCAGCAGGGCGAGCAGCGTCGCCGGCGCCGCGGTCGAGGGCTCGACGAGCGAGCCGTCGGTCGAGCCGTTCGTCGCACCGCCGTCGGTGCCGGTGTCGGTCGCGGTCCCGGTGTCGGTCGCGGTCCCGGTATCCGACGGGGTCGCCGTGGCCGTCGTGCCGTCGGCGGTGGTCGTGTCGCCGCCCGTCTCGTTACCGGCCGGCCCGTCGCCCGTCGTCTCGTTACCGACGGTCTCGTTGCCGGGCTGGTTGCCCTCGAGCGAGCGCGCCTGTCCCTTCTCGAGGGTGACCGTCGCCGCGGAGTCGTCCTCGCCGAGGACCTGCCCCTCGGTCACGTCAACCGTCCCGCCGTAGCGGAACGTGTGGGACTCGTTGGTGGTCATGCCGGTCCTGAGCTGATACGAGGAGTTCGCGGTGACGCTCGGCTCGGTGTAGCCCTCCTCGGTACCCCACTCGTCGTAGCCGGTCGTCGAGTACGGGACCGTCATCGTGAACGTCCCGTCGTCGCCGGTCTCGGCCTGCTGGCGGTAGACGAACGTCGAGTTCGTCGAGGGGACCTGCATCTCGACGGCCGCGGTGACCGTCGCGTTCGCGGGCCCCTCGCCCTCGATGGTCCCGCCGGGGACGCGCTCGAAGGCCTTCACCCAGTTCGAACTGCGGGGCTGGAGCGCGCCCAGCACGCCGGGCTGGCGCAGCGAGGTCTGGAAGGCGCCCTGCGCCTCTTTCCGAAGCGACAGCTGTTTGCGGATCGACTCGGTCGAGCTCGTGTTACTCCCCTGGACCATCCGGTAGTGTTCGAGCGCCGGAACGCGTTCCTCGGGGTAGTTCCCGAACCCGCCGATCTGCGAGGTCGGGTCGCTCTCGACGTACTCCCGGGCCTCCTCCATCGAACCGAAGCGACGGGTTCCGTTGCTCACCGGGACCTGTTGCCCCTGCACGTCCTCGATCGTCCAGTCGAGGACGACCGGAGCCGGCTCGGTCGCGCTGCCGTGGAACCGATACAGTCGAACGGCCGTCGAGTTGTAGTACGGCTGCTTGTGCCGCTGGAAGAAGCGGTACTGCACCCTGTCCTGCTGGCCCGTCCGGTAGTACAGCCCCGTGTAGTAGTCGCTCCGGGAGATGTTCCCGTCGGAGTAGAACTGGAAGGGGGCGAAGTACTTCCCGCCGATCCTGAGCGGGCCGGCGCCGGCCCGCTGGTAGGAGGTCGTGGTCTCGGCCATCTTCCAGTCGACCGTGACGAAGCGGCTCTTCGCGTCGTCTTCGCTGAGGTCGGTCATGACCTCGTTGGCGTGGGACTCGTTGGTCGACAGCAGGAAGTTCGCGGCCTGGTCGGCCCCCTGCTGGAACGGGTTGGCGGTCGGCATCTGCTCGCCCATCACCGTGATCCAGTGGCCGTAGTCCCACCACGAGAGCGTCCCGTAGTATCCCTCGGGGTAGTCGAAGTCGTCGGTGTTCTCGAAGGTGCCGTAGTAGGGGACCTCCTCGGCGTTGTCGGCGCCGCCGTAGGTGCCCTGGGCGGGCGCGCTGTTCTGCATCCAGCCGAGCGTCTCGTTCCAGGCCGGCTGGGCCTGGCCCGGGCCCTGCTGGGCGGAGGTCATCTGCATCGCGAGCGGCGTCGGGTACACGAGCGGAGCGAACACCACGAGGACGACGGCGGCCATCGTCAACACCTGATAGGTCTCGATGTCCGTGTCTGGCCTCGACAGCCCGGAGAACCGCGCGAGCTCGCCGAGGACCATCGCGCCCATCGTCGCGACGGCGACGGCGAAGTAGTAGTCGAAGCGGCGCTGGGTCAGCGTCGCCAGTAGGAGGAAGACGGTCCAGACGGCGACGAGCGTCAGTTCGGCGCGAGGCCGGTCGTAGAACTGCCGAACCGCCACGTAGGCGACGCCGAGTAGCGCGATGAACACCGTGAAGCCGTAACGCGGGAACAGCTGTCCGAACGGCAGCGACTGGGCCTCACCGACGGTCCCGGCCGTGTCCGTGACCGTGAGCCCGACGACGCGAGTGATCTGCGTGGTCAGGAAGCCCCAGAAGTCCGGAAGCAGGACTGCCATCCCACCGGCCAACAGGACGAGGATGCCGGCGATGGCGACGGGGTACTGGTAGTTGGGCAGGTCGCGGGACTCCCACTCGCGTGCGAACCACGCGAGGAAGACACAGCCCGCGGCGACGCCGAACGCGAGTATCGGCTGGACGAGATTGTAGCTCGTGGCGCTGAGACCGACCTCTTCGATGACGGCGAGGCTCAGCACGCCGGCCGTCCCCAGCGTCAGCGCGCCGGCGATGGCGACGTGTTCGGGGCTCTCGCCGTGCGCGTACTCCGAGCAGATCTCGATCAGGAAGAAGACGCCGAGGATGCCGACGAGGAAGACGCCCGGCGCCCACGTCCAGAGGTAGATCGCGATGGCGGCGCCGGCGACCAGCGACCAGCCGACGGGGCGGCGCAGCGCGTCGACGTCGCGTGCCTTGAACAGCTCCCAGACGGGCTTTTCCTGTTCGGCCACGGAGACGGCGACCATCGTCGCGAGGACGGCCGTCGTCATGAACAGCGCCTCCGCGACGTGGTGGTCGTAGAAGCCGACGGTCCCGCGCTGGGCGAGCGTGCTCCCCGCCAGCGCGAGCACCGCGACGGAGAGCACGCCGGCGAACTTCCCGGCGAGTCGCTTGCCCAGGAAGTACGTGGGGATCGCCACGAGCGTGCCGAAGACGGCCGGCGCGAAGAGGACGACCAGCCGCACGGTGTGGTCGCTCGGGTTCCCGAGACCGACCACGAGGGCGGCCGTGGCGACCAGCTGGTCCATCACGGTACCGAACTGACTGGAGTGGGTTCCGAGCGGGAACTGCGTCCAGGGGTCGAACGGACTGGTCTCGGGCCAGTTCTGGACCGTGTACTGGACCATCCGGTAGTGGTACCACGGGTCGTTTCCGCTGAAGAACACCGTGCCGTCTATCAGGAACTCTTTCCAATCGCGAACGCGACTCCACAGCATGAACCCGAGGAGGGCGACCATCGCCGGGATGTGGTAGTACTCACCCACCACGTCGGCGAGATCACCGGGTTCGTCGATGTTTTCGATCTGACCACGCCACTGACTCATTGACGGAACCAGTTCCATCGCGCGCATAAGCCTTGTCATCTTCCGGTAAATCCGGCCGCGCTCGCCGCTGGATCCCGCCGCAGTACTGCGATCTTCCCCCGCGGCGCGGCGACCCGATATCCCGCTCGCTACGGGACGGCAGACGGAAAACCTATCCCGGCCCCCGGTCCATGAGCGGACATGCGCGTCTCCGTCGTGCTCTGCGAGCACACGATGGACCGCTACGACGCGGTCACCGAGGCCGCTCGCAGCGTCCTCGACCAGACGTACGACGACGTGGAACTCGTCTTCGTCAGCGACGGCAACTCCGAGGTCTACGAGCGGTTCGAGGCCGACTTCGGCGACCGCGAGAACGTCGTCGTCCGCTGCAACGACGAGAACCGCGGCCTGCTCGTCAGCCGCAACAACGGCGCGAAGGCCGCCAGCGGCGACGTGGTCGCCTTTATCGACGACGACGCCGTCGCCCACCCCGAGTGGATCGAACGGCTCGTCGCCGCCTACGACGAACACGACGCCATCGCAGCCGGCGGCCGGATGGCCCCCATCTGGGTCGACGGCGCGGTCGACTTTCTCCCGGCGGAGTTCTACTTCCTGATCGGCGCCACCTACCGCGGGTTCGGCGACGGCCGCGACACCCCCGCGGAGGTCCGCAACACCAACGGCTCGAACATCTCCTTCCGTCGCGACGTGTTCCTCGACCTGGGCGGGTTCGACGACGAGATCGGCGGCCGCAAGGGCGACAAGAACCTCCAGGGCGGCGAGACGGAGGTCTGCGCCCGACTGCAGGCGGAGTACGACGAGGGCGTCCGCTACGTCCCCGACGCTGAGGTGGGGCACAAGGTGTTCGCCTACCGCACCGAGCCGAAGTGGCTGTTAGACCGGGCGTTCTGGCAGGGCTACTCCAAGCGCGGCATGCAGCAGTTCGTCCCCGGCTCGGCCGAGGAGGAGGGCGACTTCCTCGGGAAGATCCTCGGCGAGTACGTCCCGGGACGGCTCGCGGGACTGCTTCGGGACCCGGACGCGACCGCCGCGAAACAGCTCGTCTGGCTCCTCGTCCTGACGGGCGTCGTCGGCCTCGGCTACCTCTACGGGATAGCCAAGTGGCGATAGCTCCCGACAGCGATGCCCGCGCCGGGGATGACCAACGTTAAGCGACCGCCGGGAGCACTCACCCGCTAATGGCGGACCTGCCCGACGTGTGCGTCGTCACGCATCCGCTGGCGGCGGCCGGCGAGAACGCCACGCGGAGCCTGCTGGACATCCTCTCGGCGGTGACCGGCGTCGCGCTCGTCACCGCGGACCTGCCCGCCGACTCGGAGATCCGCGACCGCCACGAACTCGTCGAACTCACCCGGAAGGGCGCGGGCGACTCTATCGCCGTGGCCGCCCTCAGATTCATCCTGAACCAGCTCCGGATGTGCCGCGTCCTCGCCGGCCGCGAGGAGGAGGTCGTCCTCTTCTACGGCGCCACCTCGTACCTGCTCCCCATCCTATTCGCCCGGGCCGTCGGGAAGACCGTTCTCGTCGAGCCGCGCGGCGACGTGCCGCTGACGCTCCGCATCGCCTGGGAGGAGTCGCTCCCCTCGCCCGTCGCCCGGACGCTGGCGGGGCTCGTCCGTGCGCTCGAACGCGCGGGCTTCGCGGCCGCCCACGGGGTCGTGACCTACACCCCGGCGATGGCCGAGCAACTCGACCTCGACCCCGACGACCCGGACGTGTACCCCACCGGCGCGCGCTACGTCCGGACCGACGAGTTCCGGGTCCGAACGCCCCTGGCGGAGCGGGGCCGTCGGGTCGGCTTCCTCGGTCGACTCGACGAGGAGAAGAACGTCCGCGAACTCGCCGCCGCGGCGAAGGACCTCCCCGAGGACGTGACGTTCACCTTCATCGGCGACGGCGACCTGCGCGAGTGGCTGGAAACGGAACTCGCGGCGGAGATCGAGGCCGGACGGGTCGAGATGCGCGGCTGGGTCGACCACGACGACGTGCCCGCCGAACTCGACCGGTTGCGGCTGGTCGTCCTCCCATCCGAGCCCACGGAAGGGCTACCGACGACGATCCTCGAAGCCCTGGCCTCTGGGACGCCCGTCTACGCGACGCCCGTCTCGGGCGTCCCGGACGTGGTCCGCGACGGCGAGACGGGGTTCCTGATGGACAGCACCGACCCCGACGACATCCGCCGGGAACTGGTCGACATTCTCGACCGCGAGGACCTGCCCGCGATCAGCCGCGCCGGTCGCGAGCTGATCGAGTCCGAGTACAGTTTCGAGGCCGCACAGGAGCGATATCGCGAGATCCTGCAGCGAGTCGGGCGGCGTCGCCGCCGGTAGCAACTGGGAGCGGCCGGGAGGGACCGATCCGGTAGCGACCGGGAGGACCCGTCCGGGAGGGTCGGGCCGCCGGCTCAGTACTTCCGGTTGCGACCGATCAGGAAGTACAGCACCAGCCCCAGCAGCGGGGCCAGGAAGACGACGATGGCCCAGAGAAAGGCCGGGTGACTGCTGTTCTTCTGGGCGTCGCTGTACGTCCAGAATATCAGTGCGATTCCGACGACGAAAAACAGCAGGCCGAACAGGAGGACGAACGCCGCCTCGCCCGTCTGTAGCGGTATCGCGGTGGGTATCGTGGAGGGCATCACTGCCGAGAAACCGGCCACCGCAACAAGTGTTTTGTGTTCGTTTACTCGTTTTCGAGCAGGATCTTCCCGACGAAGTCGCCGTCCTCGCCGAGGCGGTGGGCGTCGGCGACCTCGTCGAAGGCGAAGCGCTCGTCGACGTGGGGCTCGACGGCGCCGTCGTCGACGAGCGCCGCGATGTCGGCCAGTTCCTCCCCAACCCGCTCCTCGCGCTCGCCGAGCAGCACCGGCAGGATGACGAGCACGACGCCGAGTTCCAGCGAGTTGGCGTGCAGGGCCGACACGTCCTGGGTCGAACTCGACTCCGTGGTCACGACGCTGCCGAACGGGCGGACCGCCTCGAAGGCCGTCTGGAGGTGGTCGTCGCCGACCGGGTCGAAGACCACGTCGAAGCCGGCGCCGTCGGCGTGCTCGCCGACGTAGGACCCTACGTCGGCTTCGGTGTAGTCGACGGTGGCGTCGGCGCCCAGATCGGCGGCGAACGCCCGTTTCGCCTCGGTCGAGCCCGTCGCGGTCACGTCGGCGCCGAGCCAGCGGGCGAGCTGGACGCCGACGTGCCCGACGCCGCCGCTGGCCCCGTAGACGAGTACGTCGTCGCTCACGTCGACCGTCGCCTTGTCGGTGAGCATCTCCCAGGCCGTCAGCGCGACGACGGGGAGCGCGGCCGCGTCGGCCAGCGGGAGCGTCTCGGGTGCGTGAGCGAAGGTGCCGGCGTGGCCGACGACGTAGTCCGCGAGCGCGCCGTCCCGGCCGGCGCCGCCGGGCATCCCGTACACCTCGTCGCCCGCCTCGAAGCGGTCGACCTCGTCGCCGACCGCGTCGACGACCCCCGACACGTCGCAGTGGAGGACGGCCGGGAACTCCGGGGTGAAATCCGGGATGTCGCCCCGGCGGATCTTGTAGTCGACGGGGTTGAGGCTGCTGGCGCGGACCTCGACGCGGACCTCCTCGGGTCCCGGTTCGGGAACCTCGACGGTCCGCTCGGTGAACACGTCCGGGTCGCCGTACTCGTCGACGACGTAAGCGGTCATCTCGGAAGGCATGTCGCCCGACGATTGGGTTCCGAGCGGGGTATGGGCAACGGTTCCGACCGACCCCGACTTCGACTGGGTCGGCTACTCCGCCCGTCGACTCCCCGAGGCGGTCACGTCGACGCCGGGGCTGTAGCGGAAGACCGGGTCGCTCTCGGGCGTCGCGAAGCCGTTGGTCTCGAACACCTCGTTGTCGCCGATGTCGACCGACGCCTCGTACAGCGGCCACGGTCGGTGGCGGATCTGCGCGTATCGCAACTCCCCGCCGGGCGTCTCCGTGTAGTAGCGGTAGCGTTCGGTGAGGAACTCGTCGAGCGAGCCCGGTTCGAACCGAAACTCGTCACCGGCGGGCCCGTACCGAGCGTCGAAGTCGCAAGGTCGCGCGCCGGGGTGCCAGCGCTCGCTCTCGAAAACAATCTGTGGCCCCTCGGCGCGCATCGACATGCTCGCGAAGTAGTACGGCAGGTGGTGGAAGACGCGGGCGCCGGTCACGCCGAGGACCCCGTCGGCGTCGAGGCTGAAGAAGTAGACGCCGCGGTCGGCGGCGGGGCCGTCGTCGGTCGGTCCGATGTCGTCGCCCGACCCGTCGCGGCCGTCCGCCCGCCGACGTTCGCCCTCGTGGCTGACGTAGGTCCGCAGGTTCAGCTCGGGGAGCCGGAAGCCGGCCCACTCGGGGAGCCCGCGAGGGCGCACCGCGACGTTGGTGAACGGGACGACCGAGAGCCAGGCCTGTCCGTCGTGGGTGTCGACGGTCAGCGACTCGGGGAGGTGCGCCTGGACGAGGTCGGGGTCGACCGGCCAGTTGGCGAACAGGACGTGGCGCCAGCCCATCTCGACCGGCAGGTCGAGTAGCGAACGGAGGGACATTCCGTGTCAGCACCTACGGGCTGGTTGCGTATTACTTCGGGGACTCCCCGGGCTCGTCTCGGCCCGCCTCGCTTCGCTCACTCCATGTAACCGAGTTCGGTCAGGCGGTCGGCCACTTCCTCGGAGGGGCCGCCCGCACGGGCGTCCTCGTGGTCGATTGGGGCCTGCGTGCCCACGCCGGGGTCGTCGACGAAGATGTCGAGCACCTCGCCGTCCACGTCGGTCGGGATGTCGACGCCGTGGGCGGCGAGGATCGTCGGCGCGATGTCGCGGATGTCGATCTCGGGGATCTCGCCGCGAGACCGGAAGTCCGGCCCGTCGGCGACGAAGATGCCCGTCGGCGTGTTCTCGGCGGCCCAGCGGTCGGGCTTCGTCTGGACGGCGTCGCCGCCCATCCCGTCGTTGACGTGGACGCCCGGGCGCTGGTCGACGACCACGTCCGGCCCGATGTCGACGTAGGGGCCGTCGTACACCTCCTCGGCGCGGTAGACGCCCGTAAAGAGCGGTTCGCCGCGCTCGTCCGTGACCGCTTCGAGGTCGGCGATGAGGTCCTCGCGGACCGACGCCACGTCGAACCGGGGGTTGAGGTAGATCGGCCCCTGGCCGCTGGCCAGCGCCTTCGTCTGTTCGGGCACGATCAGTTCCATCTTGCGCTCGCGTTTTGCCCCCGCGCTCTGGGGGACGAGTTCCTGAACGCTCTCGGGGATCGTCTTCGCGAGGACGTCGACGATCCCGAAGCGCTTGGCCACGTCCAGCGCGTTCTCACGGGTGAGCCCCACCCGCTGGAAGTAGTCCTCGACGCCGCTCGCACGGGTAAGATAGCCGTTCTCGGCCAGCCACTCGTTGACGTAGAACTCCGTCGTCGTCGCCGCCGCGCCGTGGTCGGACATGATCACGAGGTTGGTGTCCGGCAGGTCGGCCAGCTCGCTGAGCCACTCGTCGACTAGCTGCCAGGCCCGTTTCGTGGGTTCCTCGTCCCAGAAGAAGTGATGCAGCACGTTCAGGTAGAACAGCGTGACGTGCGTGAACTCCAAGTCTTCCTCCAGAAAGAGGTCGCGGGCGACTTCGAGGCGGAGGTCGAGCAGACGGAGGATCTCGTCGACCTCGGCGCCGCGCTCGTCGTTCGACGAGAGGAGGGGGTCGGGGTGGACCTGGTAGTCGTAGTACTCGGTGAGCGCCCGCTCGAACTCGGGCGGGAACGTGTAGCCGGTGTCGAGCGAGCGATACTCGCCTTCGACGGCGTCGGGCCCCCCCGAGACCACGTACCCGTCGACCTCCCGCGGGGGGTACATCGAGGGCATGTTGACGACGGCCGCGCGCTGGCCGTCGGCGTTGAGGTAGTCCCACAGCTCGGCGGTCCTGAAATCGCGTCCACCCATGATATCGATGCGCTCGTCGGCCAGGTCGATGCGTTCCCACCAGTAGACGCTGTGCTTGCCGGGGTTCTTCCCCGACGAATAGCACTTCCAGTTCGGATAGGTGACCGGGGGGAGACAGCTCCGGTTGGTCGCGTACGTACCGGACTCGCGGAGGGCCGCCAAGTTGGGGAGGTACCCGTCGTCGATCCAGGGCTCGATGAGGCGCCAGGCGGCGCCGTCGAGCCCGACAACGAAGGTCCGCGTCATTATCGAAACGCCGCAAGGCCACGGGAAATACGTTTCGTTCGTCCAGACGGTAGGCATTCCATAGCGGCGCCACGCGGTCGCTGGACCGACTCCGATCCGGGGGGTCGGTACCGGCTATCCATCCCCTTGCTCGCCCTGAACGAGCAGGTCCGCGAAGTCGAGGTTCGCGGCCGGAAGCCAGCCCAGCACCGCGGGGAGATAGACACCGAAGGTGCGGTCGAGGAGGACGACGACCGGCGCGAGCTCCGGCGCGACGCCGAGGGCGACGAGGACGGCCGTCGCCGAAGCCTCCGCGACGCCGACCCCGCCGGGCGTCAGCGGCAGGACGGTCACGCTGTAGGCCGTGACGAGCACGACCGGAAGGAGGGCGGCGGGCGCGAACTCCCCCCCGAGGCCCGTGAGCACCAGCCAGACGCGCAGCCCGGGAAACACCATCAGCGTCCCCACCCACCCGAGCGCGTACGGCCCGACCACGGACGGTTTCGCGGAGAGCCGTCGGAAGACGCCGGCCGAATCGGCGGTGAACGACGGGAGCGCGCCCGCGACGCCCGCGAGGCGGTCGCCGACCCGCGGGACTCGGCCGAGGAGGCCGCCCAGCCGACTCGCCAGGCGGCCGGCCGCGTTCATCCGCCGGCCCGCGAGCAGGACGAGCGCACCGGCGACGAGATAGAGGGCGGTCGACAGCAGGATGACGACCAGCCAACCGCCGCCCAGGCGCGGGGCGAACAGGCCGAGGCCGGCTAGCGCCACCAGCCCGTAGAGCGCGGCGTAGAGACCGGTGTTGAGGCCGGCGACGCTGACCGCCTCGGCCCAGTCGGCCCCCGTGTAGTGGCGGACGACCAGCGGCGCGACCGAGTGGCCCGACGCCTTCGACGGGACGACGTGGTTGACGAATTTGATCACCAAGTCGACGCTGGCGGTCGTCCGCAGCGTCGTCGGCGCGAGCCCGTTCAACAGCGCGTGCCACATCGCGAACCGCGAGCCGAACTCCGCCGCGGTGATCGCCAGAACGCCCGCGACCACGACGGCGTCGAGCGTCGCGAGTTCGGCGCGCGTGGTCGACCAGTCGACCCCGCGAGCGACGTACCAGAACGCCCCGGCCGCGACGAGCCACTGCAGCGCCGAGAGGACGGTGCGACGGGGGTCCCGTCCGGCACTCGAGTCGTCGCCGCCGCTCACGTTCACTCACGCCCCTCGGACGGGGCCGATCCGGGCGATACGACGCTGTCCGCGAGTTCCCGCACGGTGACGAACTCGAACGACTCGTCGAGGATCCGTCGCACCGCTCGCCGCATGTACGCGCCCGTCCGGACGTACACCCGTTTCGGCACCCCCTCGACCGCGGGGAGGTCGACGAGTTCCCAAGGGTGGACGTACAGCACCGGCGGGACGCCGCGGCGGGCGAGCAGACGCATCCCGAGTATCGTGTACTCGACGCCGAAAAACCGGATCCAGGTCCCCGTCAGCGGCAGGCGCAGACGTGGCATCACCGCGACCGGCACCTCCGCGAGGTCGGCGGGCGCGGCCGGATCGACGGCGTTCGCCCGCGTCGGTCGCTCGGCGTCGAACTCGCCGCCGTACCAGCCGGGGATCGACCGACACGGGACGATGCTCGAATCGTACTCGTAGCCCAGGTCCGCCAGCGTCCGGAAGTGACCCGGTCCGAGGTCGAACGAGGGGGCGCGGAAGCCGGTGACGGGGCTCCCTATCACCTCGGAGAGGCGCTCCTTCGAGCGGACGAGCTCGTCGCGGCGCTCGGGTCCGTCGAGTTCGGAGAGATGCCGGTGAGTATGAGTGTGGGAGGCGACCTCGTGCCCTTCTGCCGCGACGCGTTCGACGACGGCCGGATGCTCGTCGGCGATCTCGCCGACGGTGAAGAACGTGCCCGACGCGTCTGCGTCGGCGAAGGCGTCGAGGAGGGCCGTGACGCCGCCGAGGCCCACCGCTGGCCGGTCGGTGACGCCGCGGGCGCCGCGGTAGGCCGGCAGATGGGTGAAAAACTCGAAGTCGACGGAGAGGGCGGCACGTGGCTGTGACATCGGCGACGGTCTCTGCGTCCCGCTACACCCCCGGCCCACTTGGATGGTGCGGGTCGGTCGCCGGACGCCGTCCCGATGGCGGCGACCAAAAACGTCATCCCGACGCTGGGCGAGTACGCGAACGAATGGACGATATCGTCTTCGTCACCGCCGACTCGGTGCGGGCCGACTACGTCGACGAGATGGAGTTCGTCTCCTCGTTCGACGTGGCGACCGGGATAACGGCCGCCCAGTACACGCGGCCGAGTCTGGCGAGCATCCACGCGTCCAGTTACGAGTCGGTCCTGACGGGGCGTGTGAACGAGCCGACGCTCGCCGGGGCGCTCTCGGACGCCGGCTACACCTGTCTGGGGTGCTCGCCGAACCCCAACACCGACGCCACGTTCGGGTTCGCCGAGGGGTTCGACCGCTACGACAGCTTCATCGAGCCCGGCAACCGCGGCAGCGGCCTCCGGCAGTACCTCGCCAACTTCGACCTACTGCGGCGGATCTACTACAAGTTCTACCCGCCCCACGCCAAGAGCGAGAACCGACCGCGGGACCGGGAGGTCGTCGACCAGGCCGTCGAGTGGTTCAACGCCGCCGAAGGCCCCCGGTTCCTGTGGGTCCACCTCATGGAGACCCACCGCCCCTACGGCGCCGGCGACGACGCCGTCTCCGAGGAGCTGGACCAGAAGGCCTTCTTCAAGCCCGAGCAGCTCACCGACGCCGAAGAGGCCGAGATCGAGCGCAAGTACCGCCGGTCGCTCGACCGCGCCGACGAGAACATCCGGCACCTGCTGGCGGAGATCGACAGCGACGACCCGAAGTTCGTCTTCACCGCCGACCACGGCGAGGGGTTCGGCGACGAGGGCTACTACTTCCACCAGCCCCAGCTCCGCCGCGTCGACGACTGCCTCGTCGAGGTCCCGGTCGTCTTCGACGGGATCGACGCCGAGGGGCCGCTCAGTTTGCTCGATCTGACGCCGACCATCGCCGCCAGCGCCGGCGCCGACGTGGCCGACGGCTGGGACGGCAACGACCTGCTGGAGACGACGACCGACTACACCATCACGATCGCGCCGTGGCACGAACGGGCGACCGTGCTCTGGCAGGACTTCGAGCGCCGGCTGGTCAGCCGCGACGCTCGCGTCACCTTCGAGCACCGCGAGACCGAAACCGGGGTCGAAGACGAGGTGCCCGAGGAGCTACAGGGGCAGCTCCGGGACCTGGGCTACGTGGAGTAGACCCGAGCCGGCGCCGCTCGCTGGCCCTCGCCGGTCCCTTCTCGGCCGGGCCCGTCAGTCGAGGTCGGCGAGCGCGCGGAGCTTCCCGCGGATGGGGGCCGAGATCACCACGAGCACGGCGCCGTAGACGGCAGCGCCGACGGCGACGAGCGCGATCGTCACGTACAGCGGGTTGGGCGTCGCCGGTCGGACCGTCCAGACGACGGCGGCCATGACCGCGCTGGCGAACACCTGGTGGCCGATCGCCCGGTAGGGGACCCGGATGGCGCCGACTTTCCGGGTCAGGAGTCTCCAGCCGAGGACGACGTAGACGACGGTCGACAGGAGGGTCGCGGCGGCGGCGCCGTACCAGCCGTACAGGTAGACGAGGACGACGTTGAGGACGAAGTTCGTCGAGAAGAACACGGCGTTGATCCGGAAGGCGAGTTCGGGGTAGTCGAGCCCGTTGAGCGCCCCGATGAACTGACCGCCGAAGGCGTGGAACAGCCGAGCGCCGATGAGGATGACGAGGATGGTGCCGCCGGTCGCGAACTCGGCGCTGTACACCTGCAGCAGCTCCGAGCCGAGGACGGCGGCGCCGAACCCGCCCGGGATGAGGAAGACGCCGCTGAACAGCATCGCGTCGGTGACCAGTTCCCGCGCCTTCTCGAAGTCGCCGCGGCTGCCCAGATCGCTCAGCTGCGGGAACAGCGTCGTCGCGATGGACTTGCTCGCGAGCGTGAGAAACGAGGCGAGCGTCCACGAGGCGGTGTAGATGCCGACGAGGCCGTCCCCGACGAACACCCCGAGGACGAGGATGTCCATCCAGTTGAGCGCGAGCCCCTTCAGGTTGCCCAGCCAGGAGTACTGAGCGAACGTCCGCAGCTCCGTCAGGTCCGAGCGCGTCGGGATCGCGAGCCTGTCGCGCAGCAGGAACAGGCCGATCAGCGCGAAGGCGAACAGCGAGAGGATGTGCCCGTAGACGAGCCCGAGCACCATCGCGCCGCCGAGGACGACGAACGCCACCTGACCGCCGAGTCGGAGCACCTGCTCGGCGGTCCCGAGCCACCCCGAGACGGCCACCCGCTTGTCGCCGACGAACCCGCTCTTGACGAGGTCGAACGCCATGTTGATCGCCACGAGCGCGACGAGCAGCAGCGCGGCGTCGACGCCGAGGAAGTCGTTGACCGGCCCCTGCAGGACGGAGACGGCCAGCCCGACGACGACCCCGTACCCGAGGACGACGAGCAGCCCCGCCGAGAAGTGCCCGACCGTGCGCTCGTCCTCAGACATCCGCTTGGAGACGGCGCTGGTCATGCTGTCGCCGGGCAGTTTCACCCAGAACAGCAGCGCGAGGAACTGCGAGTAGACGCCCAGCCCCGCCGCGCCGAAGTACCGGGCCGCGAACAGGGTCGTCCCGAACCCCGCGAGCGACCGAACCACCTGTGCGAGGAAGTGCAGGACGGCGGTTCGACCGTGTTGCATGATCCGGCTAAATATCGCCGTCGCGGGTAAAAGATGCGGTTCGGTTCGCGTCCCGTCGGGCGCGGACCCCGTCCGGGCGACCCCGGCGCCCGGCGCTACGTCGGGAGCAGCGACCGTCACCCGGCGCTACGTCGGAACGGCGCCCGGCGCTATCGGAGATACCCGAGGTCGGACAGCCGGTCCTCGACGTCGCCGGTCATGTCCCGGTCGGCGGCCGAGCCGACTTTCACGCCCGTCTCCCGGAGGCCGTCGAACACCGCCGCGACCTCGCCGCCGTCCGTGTCGGCCCGTCGCTCGACCGTCTGGGCGTCGGGGACCAGGAACTCCCCGGCGTCGTCGCCCCGCCGGGCGTACTTGACGACCCCCTCGTCGGTCGTCCGGTAGACCGCCCGCCAGGGGCCGAAATAGCGCTCGCGCTCGGCCGGCGGCAGGTCGAGCTCGTCGCCCGGCGGGCGGATCCGGTAGGTCGAGCTGACGACGGGCCCCTCGGGGACGAACGCCGCCGCGGCGTCCTCGCCGTCGAGGGCGGCCTCGACGGCCGCGGGGAACTGCGTCAGCGACGCGGCCTCGGCGACCCGCTCGCCGCCTCCCTCGCCGGGCGTCGAGACGACCAGCGGCACGTGGGTCAACCGCTCGTCGATCCCCCAGCTGTGGTGTCGCAGCCGCACCTCCGGGACGAGGTCGCTGCGCTCGCCGAACCCCTCGCCGTGGTCGCTCGTCACCACCACGAGCGTGTCGTCGAGGGCGTCCCGCTCGCGGAGGGACTCGACCAGTCGCTCGACGGCGGCGTCGGCCTGGCGGATCGTCCCGTCGTAGAGCCCCTCCAGGCCCTGCAGGTACGGCCAGAACTCGTCGGTGAACGCCTCGGGCGACTCGCCGCCGTCACCGCGGCCGTGACCGCCGACCGCGTGGCCGTCGCTCCAGCGGTCGAACTCCTCGTGGGGGACGAACGGCGTGTGCGTGTCCATCAGGTTCAGGCAGGCCGCCCACGGCCCGCTCCGGTCGTCGAGCCACGACTCGAACTCGTCGACGTAGACGTTCGCGTCCTCCGCGTCCGGGTCCTGACTCCCGCCCCGCGAGGAGAGCTTCTCGTAGACGCCGTTCAGGAACGAACGGACCGGCCGCTCGTGGTCGAGGGCGAGCCGGGCGAACTCCGCCGGCGCGAGGTTCCCCTCCACGTCGTTGGGCGCGAGCGCGCCCTCGAAGAGGTGGGACTTCGTGCGCTTGGGCCCGACGCAGGTGTCGAACGCGTCGCCGAGGTTCGAGGTCTCGGTGACGATGACGTTCGGCGTAAAAAAGCCCGTCTCGTAGCCGTGGTCGGTGCCGAGGCGGTGCCAGATCGTCGCCTCCGGCCGCAGGAAGTCCTTGTGTTCGGTGACCTCGTGTTCCTCGACGTGGTAGCCGCTGAAGATGCTCGCGTGGCTCGCGATGCTGTGGATGCTCGGCGCCCGCGCCTGGTCGAAGACGGTCGCTTCGGCGGCGAACTGCGAGAGGAACGGCGTGGTCTCGTTGTCGTGGGCGTAGAGACTACAGTTTCTCGCCCGAGTGCTGTCGAGTATGACAAGCAGCACGTTGGGGTCATCCATTGCTTACCAGGTCGCTTGCGCGTACCAGCGCTTATATCACGCGGTTCACAGGGTGACGGAAGTCGCTTCGACCCCACTCTCGAACCGGACCGGCTCGCGCCGGTCAGCGTCTGCGGGCCAGTTCCTCGTACACGTCTAGATGAGTCTCGAGCGCGCTGTCGATCGTCAGTGTCATCCCGTCGAACACCTCGTGGCCCCGTTCGACTTGCGTTCGATAGAAATCCGGGTCCGACGCCAGCTCACGGACGGTTTCGAGGACTGCTTCCGGGGTCCGATCGGACCAAACGTACGGCTTCTGGTCTTCGAACACGTCGAGGATATCGCCTTTCGCAGTCGAGATCATCGGCGTCCCACAGGCGATAGACTCCAAGCCGACGTTCGATGTCCTGTCGAACTTTCGGGGTGCGACGGTCACATCCGCGAGGTTGTAGTACTCGGGTAGCGACTTGTTGTCGACGAACCCCTCGTATGTGAGGTCGTCCCGATCGCGGAAGGTGTCCGCCATTGGCCCGTCGCCGGCGACGACGAACCTGATATCCCCGTCGTCGGCGGACAGACGCGCCATCTCGTCGACGATGTGCGCGCCCTGTCCCTCGGTGAGCTTACCGACGTAGAGCACGACCGTCTCGTCGTCGGATATATCGCGCGCCCGCCGTAACTCGCGGATCCGTTCACCGTCGTAGGGATGGAACAGGTCGGTATCGATAGTGGCCGTACAGACCTCGGTGTCGTATCCCGTTTCGTCCCAGATCGTGTCACTCTCGAGCACTTTGATCTTCACGTCGATCCCGAGCAACCGGCCGAGATACCGGTGGAACGGCGTGGGCTGGATCCCAGGTCCGATTCCCCCCACTAACGATCCTCGGTAGACAAGGCGAACGAACAGAACCTGATAGACGTTGATCGGGACGTGAACGACATCGGCATCGGCGAACTCCCGCCGTGCGAGACGGAGCATAGAGAGCGGATCCGTGATCGAGACGGCGTGGACCCGGGCCGGACCTCTGACCTTCTCGGGCTCGTGAGTCAGGACGACCACCTCGTGGTCGGTCTCCGTCGCGACCGCATCGATGATATCGGCGGCCCGCGTCCGCGGACCGGTGCCAGAGAGAAGATAACAGAAGTACCCGATCTTCATGGACGACAGCAGTTCCATAGCGGTCAAAAGTTTTCTCATTGTGACCCCTTCCCCGATCGAGGGCGATCGCGCGCCGGTCGTGAGGTAAGAGCGCCTCGTCGAAGCCGATGTATTTTTGTTTTAGCGATCTAATACAAGGCCAATGACGGTCGTCGCGCTCGGTATCGATGCGCTGGATCCGGAGCTCGTCGATTCCGAGGCGCACGGGAACCTCACGCTCGCCGCTCATCGCTCGATCGAAACCATCGAGAGTGTCGCCGGTGAGCCCAGCACCCACGAACTCTGGCCGACTATCATCACGGGCCTCCCGCCGTCGGAGCACGGGCTCGAACTCGGCGACGACGGCGTCTCATGGGGCAACCCGCTATTGAACGCCGGGAGTCGCGTCGCGGACTTCGTGATTCCCGACGGCCTCCAGACCCGTATTGGCGCGTGGCTGCTGACCAATACCGACACCGACGCCTTCCGGACGCCGGCTACCTATTACGCTGAAAACGGCCTCACCACCGTCTTCGACGGACGGGAGGCGATACCGATCGGAGTCCCGAACTACGTGGTCGACCCGGACAGCGAGGACCGGGAACACGCCCTCAGGCGGAGTCTGGGGGACCTGTTCGAGCGCGACCCGGAGGCGACCGGCGGACACACCTCCTCGGATCCCGAGACGTTCTACGAGCAGTGCATGGAGATGGCGATGATACGGGTGGCAAGAGCGCGGCGGGCCTACCGCGGTGGCCGGTACGAGCTGGTGTTCGCGTACACCAGCGGACTCGACCTGATCGGGCACGTCACCTACGACCGTCCAGCCCTCCAGCGGGCCGCCTACAACGAGATCGACGACTTCGTCGGCGAACTCCGCGCGGACCTCGGGGCGGACGACGAACTCCTGCTGATCAGCGACCATGGCCTGCAGGACGGCGTCCACACACACGAGGCGATGGTAGCAGCAACCGACGAATCGCTCGTCGAGCAGATAGCGAGCGTCGTGGACGTGCGAGCGGCCATCGAGTCAGAACTCGACGGCACCGACCACTCGGGGGCACCGACGCATCGCACGGCGAGCGGTGAGGGCGGAGACGTCGGCGGTGACCGCGTCAAAGAGCAGCTCGAAGACCTAGGGTACATGTAAATATGAATTGTATATGACAAACGTCGCACTTGTGGTGATGGATACATTGCGGAAGGACTCGTTCGACGAGCACTTCGAGTGGCTGCCGGGCGCGAGATACGAGAACGCCTGGTCGCCGGGCGGGTGGACCGTCCCAGTCCACGCGACGTTGTTCGGCGGCCGCTATTCGAGCGAGCTGGGCGTGTACGCCAAGACCACGGCGCTCGACTGCGAGAAGACGGTCCTCGCCGAGCACCTCTCGCGGGCCGGCTACACGACCCGCGGGTTCAGCGCGAACGCGAACATCGCCGACGCCTTTCAGTTCACGCGCGGGTTCGACGAGTTCCACCACAGCTGGCGGGGCCGACGGCGCGACCCCGACATCGTCGACTGGGCGGAGTTCATCTCGGAGACCCGCGGCGAGGGGCCGACGCGCTTTCTCAAGGCGGTCAGGCGCTGTTTCGACGACGACGTCGACACCGTCGAGTCGCTGAAGTTCGGCGTCAGGATGAAGTCCCGGGACCTAGGGATCGCCTCGATCGCCGGCTCGGACGACGGCGCCAGCGAGGTGCTCGACCTCGTCGAGTCGACCGATTTCGGCGACGAGGAGTTCCTCTTCGTGAACCTGATGGAGGCCCACGGGCCGTACAACGCCCCGGAGGGGTACCGGACCGTCGACGTCTCGGCCAACCCCAGCTTCGAGGAGACGGTCGGCGACGGGCCCGAGGCGGACCCGGCAGACGTGCGCCAGGCCTACGAGGACTGCGTCCGGTACCTCTCGGATGTCTACCGGGACATCTTCGCGGCGCTGCGCGAGGAATTCGACGTGGTCGTGACGCTGTCGGACCACGGGGAGATGTTCGGCGAGGACGGCGTCTGGGGGCACAACCACGGGCTCTACCCCGTGCTGACCCACGTGCCGCTGACCGTCTGGGACGGCGGCGACGCGACCGAGACCCGCGAGGAGACGGTGGGGCTGCTCGACGTCTACCGGACGGTGCTGTCGGCGGCCGGCGTCGACGACGACGAGGCGCGGGGGCGCGACCTGCGCGCCGACCGCGGGTCGCGCTCGTACCTCGCCGAGCGCCACGGCCTGCGCGCCGAGCGGATCTCACACCTCCGAAACCAGGGGTGCGACGAGGCGACGGTCGAGCGATACAATGCGCCGCTCAACGGCGCGGTCGTCGAGGACGGGTCCTACGGCTGCGAGACGCTCGACGGGTTCCGGACGTGGGACGGCGGCGACGAGGCGGCGATACGGGCGGCCATCGACGACATCGTCGACTCGCTGGTCGTCAGGGACGTGGACCTGGGCGAGGACCAGGACCTCCCGAGCGACGTGGAAGAGCGGCTGTCGGAACTCGGCTACGTGTAGCGCCGTGGATTCGGTCGGAGCCGTCGGCGGTGTTCTACAGCGGCGGCCGGCCCTGTAGCTTGCGGACGAACTGTCGCGCGTCGGTGACTCTCGCCTGCAGTTCGACGGGGAGCCGCGTTATCGCCCGCTTGGCGAGTAGTTCGGCGACGCGGCCGTCCGAAGGGAGCCGGTCCTGTGTCTCCAGCCACTCGAGCTGGCCGTAGACGATCTGGCGGTATCGCCACTTGTCGAGAAAGTACTCGCGGGCGTCCATCAGCCGTTCGCGCTTGTTTCGGTTGGCGGTGTAGGAGCTCCCGCCTCCCGGGTAGTGTGGAAACTGCACCGCCGGACAGCAGCCGAATCGCCAGTCGGTCCGGCGCTTGTGGCCGACATAGAAGTCGAGGTGGGGCTTGCCCTGCTGGAGCTGCGGGTCCCAGGCGTACTCCTCGACGCACTCGCGGCGGAAGGCCGCGACGTTCTGGAGGAAGTCAAACTCGACGAGCGGTTGACCCGCCACGAGGTCGGCTTCCTTGCCCCGGATGTCTCGGACGAGAATGTCACCCCGCTCGTAGAGGTCGTGGCAAGTCCCGCGGAGCCCATCGTGTTCGAATAGTAGCCCGCAGACACCACCGAACTCGGGGCGCGCCCGGAGCTGGTCGACGAGGGTCGTCACGTTCTCCGGTACCGTGTGGTCGCTGTCGGCGATGACGAGGTAGTCCTCGTCAAGCCGGTCGACGATGCTCCGGCGGCAGTTCCCCAACCCGGAGTCGTACTCGACATCGATGGCGACGAGGTCGAATTCGAAGTCGGTGTCGTAAAGCTCCCGCCGTTCGTCAATGTGCCCGTTGTCCGCGACATAGATGGTGTCGATGGGGACGGATTCGGCCGATTCGAGGAGGTTCCGGAGCTTCTCGGTCCGCTCGTAGACCGGAACGCCGAGGGCGACCGACTCGTCTGCGATCATTGGACTCGACTCACCGTAATCAGGGGTCAGTTCCGAGGGACTCCTCATGAAGATTCCCTTTCGCCGCGGTGTCAGTTCGACGGAGCTCGCCGCTGCCTCCGTTAGTAGTCTTCCGATGTCGTAGCTGCTGGCGGCTATCTCCGGCGCGTCCACTCACCCTACGTCCGGGTACGCGTTGTCGCTCTCGTGGTCCCAGATGAGGTCGAAGTAGCGCTTCAGGCCGGCGACGAACGAGGCGTTGTCGGTGATCGCGGCCTGGCGCATGTGGTTGGGCACGTCCTCCTCCTCGACGAGGAGGATGGCCGAGCCGGTCTCGTAGTCGAGGCTCGGGTCGGCGACGTTGCCGCGGAAGGGGAGCTTCCCGGTGGAGAAACGGATCTCGACCGAGGGGTAGTCCTCGCGGATCCGCTCGACGATCCCCCGCTGGATGGCGGGCTCGTCGCGCGGGTCCGTCGAGAGGAACTCCGGGACGAGCATCACGACGGAGATCTCGACGCCCCGGTCGAGGGCGTCGGCGAAGGCGGGCTCGACGGAGTCGAAGTACTCGAAGCTCTTGGTGACGACGTTGACCTCGTCGGTGGCGTCGTGGTAGAGCCGCCGCGTCTCGCGCTCGCTGGGTTCGCCCACGTCGACGACGTGGAACAGCTCCTCGGTGGGCGTCACGTCCTCGCTCGCCCGCTCGTAGCGGGGCCGGAACTCCGCGAGGAACTCCTCGCGCAGGTCGTCGATCGCGGCGGCGAAGGTCTCGTAGTCCTGGCGGTGGTTCTCGACGGCGCGGTCGAGGATCGCCTCGGGGGGTTTGGGCTGGTACTCCTTGGGCCGCCCCGGGATGACCTCGACGAACCCGCGGTCCGACAGCGACTCGAGGACGCCGTAGATCCGCGCCTTCGGGATGTCCGTCGCCTCCGCGAGGTTCGGTGCCGTCGTCTTCCCGAGCGAGAGCAGCTCCCGCAGCGCCGTCTCCTCGTACTCGGTCAACCCCAGCCGGTCGAAGACCGCGCTCCCCTCGCCGCTCATGTTACCCCTGCGTTCGCCGCCCGGGCTTAAAACGCCCCCGAAAGGTACTTACCCCTCGCCGTCGTGAGTTACTCACAAGTTGAGTAACTATGGTCGAGCTCGATAACGCGGACGGCGACGCGGCCGACGCTGGCACGGACGACAACCGGGTCGACGAGGAGTCGGTCGGGGCCGAGGCCCGCGAGGACGCCCACCTCGACGACGTGGCCGACGGCTGTGGCTGCACCGAGATCTGGGAACACCTGAGCGAGGAGCGCGCCGACGACTGACCGCCGAGCGCCGTCCGCGGCGTCGAACCTCGGTCCGCGGGTCCCGGCCGCCGCGTTCCCGTCGGTCCGGGGCGAGCCCAACGGGGAACCTTTTTCTCCCGGAGCGTCAAAGCGGGGACGATGGATTACGACGACGTCTGCGTGCTGGTCCCCACGCTGAACGAGTCCGAGACGATCGGACCGGTCGTCGAGTCGTTCGCGGCCGAGGGGTTCGACGACATCCTCGTGATCGACGGCGGGTCGACCGACGGCACGCAGTCGATCGCCGAGGAGAAGGGCGCACGCGTCGTCCAGCAACGCGGTTCGGAGGGGAAAGGCCAGGCCCTGCAGGAGGGGTTCGAACTGACCGACGCCCCGGTCGTGCTCATGCTCGACGGCGACCAGACCTACCGGGCCGAGGACGCCGCGGCGATGCTCGAACCGATCTTCGAGGGACGGGCCGACCACGTCATCGGTGACCGCTTCGCCGACATGGAGGACGGCGCGATGACGCGGCTCAACCGGTTCGGCAACGGCGTCATCAACCGGGCGTTCTCGGTCATCCACGGGCGCGACTACCAGGACATCCTCAGCGGCTACCGGGCGCTGACTCGCGACAGCATCGACCGGCTCTCGCTGACGGAGGATCACTTCGGCATCGAGACGGAGATGGCCGTCGAGTGCGTCAAACACAACGTCCGGACGGAGGTCGTGCCGATCCGCTATCTGGCCCGGCCCGACGACTCGGAGACGAACCTCCGGCCGTTCCGCGACGGCGCCGACATCATCCTGACGCTGTACAAGATGGCCAAGACGAACAACCCCCTCTTCTACTTCGGAAGCGTCGGCACCGCCAGTCTGGTCGTCGGCCTCGTCCTCGGGTCGTACGTCGCCGTCGAGTGGATCACGGCCAACATCTCACACGAGGTCCTCGCCTTCCTCGGCGGCCTGGCGATCATCTTCGGCGTCCAGCTGCTGATGTTCGGCGTCCTCTCGGACATGATCGTCACGGTCAACCGCGAACAGACCCGCCAGCTCGAGGACCTCACGCAGCGGCTCAGCGAGGACCGCACGCGGGGCGCCACTCGCGTCGACGAGTCCGAGAGCGCGAACGCCGCCGACGGGGCCGCGGGCGACCGGCCCGAGGGGTCCCCGCCCGGGCAGGAAGCGTCGGCGCCCGAGCGGCGGGGCTGAGCGGCGCGCCCGCGCGCTGCCGGCTCAGAACGGGACGAGCCCGCGGAGCTGTTTGACGATGCTCGTCGAGGCGGCCTGGCGCTCGCGCTCGAAGACGGGGTGCAAGGCGTTGAGCAGGTCGTCCTCGGAGTCGAACGACTCCCGATCCGTCTCGGCCAGCGCCTCGGCGACGGGCATCTCGTTGCCGGCGGCGTCGTACGGGACGGTCGCGTCGCCGAAGGTGTCGCGCAACTCCGCCGCTGTCGCGGGGAAGCCCACGTCCGCGTCGGCCAGTCGCGCGTCGAGTGCCGCGATGCCGAACTCGACGACGTCCGGTTCCTCGTCCACGTCGTTCGACGGTGGCCGAACTCCCATTACCCGACACAACGGCATCGACCCCCGAAAATCCTGCGGCTCGATCCCTCCCGCGAGCGGGACGCTCCCGGGCGTCCGGCACGTTCACACCGGGCGAGCGCCGACGTGACGCCGCACCGCCCGACCGGGGGACAGCGGCGCCGCCAGGGATAACTAACCGGCCCCCTTTGTGGCGGGCATGTTGCAGTCGTCGCCCGAGTCGGTCGCCGAAGCCGTCGAGGCCGTCCGCGCGCTGGCCCCCTGGCAGCAGATCTTCCTCGTCCTCGCCGTCGTCGGCTCGGTCGCCGTCCTGCGCCGGCTCGTCCCCGGCGAGCGCTGGGGCGACCGCCTGCGCGCGCGGTTCGTCCTCGGCGTCCCCTGGGGGACGCTGCTGACCGTCTTCGGCGTCCTGCTCGTCTACTGGGTTCTCCAGGGCGGCTGGGCCCGCCCCAACAGCCCGCTCGTGATCCCCTTCCGGTCGTGGTCGTACTTCTACCCGCTCGGCGTCCTCGCCGCCGGCTTCGCCCACAACGGCGTCGGTCACATCACCGGCAACCTGCTGGGAACGGTCCTGTTCGCGCCGGTCGTCGAGTACTACCTCGGCCACTACCCCACCGACCGCGGCTCGGAGTCGTTCTCGTCGCTGCGCACGAACCCGTTCGTCCGCCTCCTGGCTGTCCCAGTCGGTTCCGTCGCGGTCGGGGTGTTCACCGGCTTCTTCTCGATGGGGCCGGTCGTCGGCTTCTCCGGCGTCGTCTACGCCTACATCGGGTTCGCGATGGTGACGCGGCCGATGCTGGCGGTGCTCGCGCTGGTCTCCGAGCGCGTCGTCGACCTGCTCTACCGGAGCCTGCGCAACCCCTACATCACCCGCGAGCCCGGCCCGGGCTTCTCCTCGCCGTGGTGGGCCGACATCGCCATCCAGGGCCACGCGATCGGTATCCTGGCGGGCGTCCTGCTCGGGATCGGCGTCCTCGCCGTCCGCGAGGAGTACCCGAACCCGCTGTATCTGTGGTTCGCGGCGCTGGTGCTGGGCATCCGCCAGTCGCTGTGGGCGATCTACGCGCCGCTGGGCGCCAACCGGTTCGCCCTCTTCCGCGCGGTGGGCGTCGGGACCGTCTTCCTCGCCGCGGCGCTCGTCGCGACCGCCGTCTCCGCGTCGAACCGCTCGCTCGTCCCCCGGCTGGAGGGGCGGTCGTTCCGCTGGCCCGGACCCGACGGGTCGGTCGCCGCCCTCGCGGTCGGGCTGGTCGTGCTCTCGTCGTTCGCGGTCCCGTTCGGCTTCTCGACCGTCTCGGGGGAACTCCCCGCGGACACCGCCACCGTCGAGGTCCGCGACTACACGGTCACGTACGTCGAGAACGAGCCCAACCAGTACGTCTCGCTGGTCAACGAGTACCTCTACGGCGATTCACAGACGATCCGATCCAGCGGCGTGGTCGTCCTCAGCGAGCAGCGGCGGATCTGGCTCGAAGCGGTCTCGAAGAGCCGGCTGGCCTTCCAGGGGTGGGGACGCGTTCGCGTGGGCGGACTGGGCTGGCGCGAGACCGTGTACGCCGACCGCGAGGGGTGGTCGCTGGTCGGCAACGGCTCGGTGTACAAGGTGTCGCTCCGCGAGGCGGGCGAGCGGGAGCGCCTCGCCTACGCGACCGACCCGCGGCGCGCTCGGCCGACGATCGACGGCCGCAACGTCTCGATCGCCCCCGTCGACGGCGGGTTCGAGGCCGTCGTCTCGACCAACGGGTCGGTGCTGGGCCGGGCGCCGGTCCCCGCGCCGTCGAACGGGACGACGATCGGCGGGCTACGGCTCAACCGGACCGGCCGGGACCTGGTCGCGACGAGCAACCGAACGAGGGTGCAGGTCGCCAGCAAGACCGTCCCGCGGGCACAGCAGGGCTGAACGGCGGCAGCCGCGACGCCCCGGCGGTCACTCCGCGCCGGCGTCAGCGTCAGCGGCGTGGTCGTCAGCGTCGTCGGTGTCGCCGCCGTCCCAGGCGATCCGGAAGACCTCCACGTCGACCGTCTGAGAGTCGGACTCGTGGAAGTCAAACTGCCGCGGCAGGTCGAGTTCGGCGGCGAAAGCGTGGGTGACGCGGCCGCCGTTGTCGGCGGCGAACGACTCGACGAACGCCTCGCTGCCGGCGTTGTGGACCGAGTAGGACACGTCGCCGACCGCGGCGGCCGTCGCGAGGAAGCCCCGGTCGGCGTGCTCGTTGCCCGACTGGGCGCCAAAGGGCGGGTTCATCACGACCGTTGTCGGTCCGTCGGGACAGATCGGGACCGCGGTCGCGTCCGCCCGCACCCACTCGACGTCCGCGGCGGCCGCGACGCGGCGCTCGTTGGCCCGCGCCGTCGCCAGCGGGCCGGGGTCGAGGTCGACGCCGACGACCCGTTTCGGCCCGCGCAGCACGGCGCCGAGCGCCAGCATCCCCGTCCCGGTGCCCAGGTCCACGACCGTCCGACCCTCGATGTCCCCCTGCAGGTCCGCGGTGTGGATCAGGTGCGCCGCGATGTCCGGCGGCGTCCGGTACTGCTCCAGGTCCACCCGCGGGTCCTCGAAGCCCGCGACCACGCCGAGCTGCTGGGCCAGTCGAGTCTTCGTGCTCACGGTCTCACCTCGCGGTTCCCCCGACCGCTCGCGCGTCGCGTCGTGTCGGTCATCCCTCGACAATTTCTACCGCGTATGCAAAAACGTTTGTGAATGCACTAGAGTAATTCCAGTGCGAGTCGCGGTCCCGCGGCGTCAGGCCCGGGGGAGTTCGAGGACGAAGGCGGCGCCGCCGCGGTCGCTCTCCTCGGCGCGGACGGACCCGCCGTAGGACTCGACCATCGAGGAGACGAAGAAGAGGCCGAATCCGGTGCCCGTCGAGGCGTCGCCCTTGCCGCCGCGTTCGAAGATGTCGGCCTGGTCGCCGGGGGGGACGCCCGGCCCGTCGTCGGCGACGCGAAGCGACACGGTCGGTCCGCCGTCGTCCACGCTGACGCGGACGCTGGTCGTCGTATCCGAGTGTTCCACCGCGTTGGTGAGGAGGTTCGCGACCACGTCCTCGAACAGGTCGTTGGCGAGGACGGTCGTCCCCTCCGGGACGTCGACATCGACGTCGACTCTGTCGGCCATGGCGTCGACCCGTTCGGCCTCGGCGGTCACGAGCGGATCGAGCGCGACCGGTTCGAGCGCCGCGTCACCGTCGTCGGCCACGGAGTCGAGGATGGACCTGACCTTCTCGCTCAGGTCGGTGATCTTGACGCTCCAGTCGTGGATGTTCTCGGCGTGAGCGACGTGTTCCGGGTCGTCGAGGTCGGTCCGGAGCATGTCCGCCCGCGCCATGATGACGTTGAACCCGTTCATCATGTCGTGGCGGAGGACGCTGTTGAAGAAGTCCAGTTGTTCGTTGCGGCGCGTGAGCGTCTGCTCCTGTTCGTGGCGGTCGATGGCGTAGCGGAGCGCTCGCACCAGCCTGTCGCCGTCGAGTTCGCCTTTCGGGAGGTAGTCCTGGGCGCCCGACTGGATCGCCTCGACGGCGATGTCCGTGTTCTCGAGGCCCGTGAGCACGATGATCGGCACGTCGGAGTCGAACTCAGAGGCCAGGCAAAGCGTCTCTAACCCCTCGGACTGTTCGAGGCCGAGGTCGAGCAGGAGCACGTCGTAGTGGCTCTCGGTCAGCGCCGCCTCGGCGGCCGGGAGCGTCTCCACGTGCGTCAGTGTGACCTCGTCGAGGAACGCCTGGACGGAGGGGTTGTCGAGGTAGTGCTCGACGAGTTTCGCGTCCCCCGGATTGTCCTCGACGAGTAGCGCGTGAACGGTCTGCTTCATTACTCCGGGGGCATCCTGACGACGGTCAGCCAGAAGTCCTCGATGCGCTTGACGATGTCGAGGAACCCGTCGAAGTCTATCGGCTTGGTCAGATACGCGTTCGCGTGCAGGTCGTACGACTGGACGATGTCCTCCTCGGCCTCGGAACTGGTCATGACGACGACCGGGATCCGTCTGAGGTGCTCGTCCGTCTTGATCTCTTCCAGCACGTCTCTCCCGTCCTTCCGCGGCATGTTGAGGTCGAGGAGGACGAGGTCGGGCCGAGGCTCGTCCGCGTACTCGCCCTCCTGACGGAGGTAGGAAAGCGCCTCGACGCCGTCGTTGACGACGTGGAGGTTGTTGATGATGCTTCCCCGTTCGAGCGCCTTCCGCGTCAGCGTCACGTCGCCGGGGTTGTCCTCCGCGAGGAGTATCTCGACCGGTTCGGCCTGGTCGTTGTTCATCGCTGAGCTCCCGTCCGCTGGGTCGGTCGGTCCTCGGTCCTCCGTCGGTCGGTGTGTGTCGTGGCTTCGTGGGTCATGCGTGGGTCTCCTGAACGGCTTCGTCTCCGGCCGGCATCGTGAAGTGGAACGCCGCGCCGTCGCCGGGTTCGGACTCCACCCAGATCTCGCCGCCGTGGCGGTTGACGATGCGTTTGCACATCGCCAGTCCGATCCCGGTGCTCTCGGAGCGACTGCTGTTCTGCTTGAATATCTCGAAGATGCGGTCGTGCTGGTCGGCTTCGATACCCGGGCCGTCGTCGGCGACG
Source organism: Halosimplex pelagicum (assembly GCF_013415905.1). GTDB lineage: Archaea > Halobacteriota > Halobacteria > Halobacteriales > Haloarculaceae > Halosimplex > Halosimplex pelagicum. Next base: position 4,122,691 of record NZ_CP058909.1, read on the forward strand.
GTGAAGTGGACCCGGTCGTCCTCGCGCTCGGCGTCGACCGTGACGGTCGGCTGGTCGCCGCCGTAATGGAGCGCGTTCTCGACGAGGTTCTGGAACAGCTGTCCGAGCTGCTCGCGGTCGACGGTGACGGCCGGCAGGTCGTCGCCCTCGACGGTGGCCTCGCGCTCCTCGACCAACAGCTCCAGACTCCGGACCGTCTCCTCGAAGACGGCCCCGGCGTCGGTCTCCGTCAGCTCGTCGCCCTGTGTCGTGACCCGGGAGTACTGGAGGAGCGCGTCGATCATCGCCTGCATCCGGGTCGCGCCGTCGACGGCGTACTCCATGTACAGTTCGCCGTCCTCGTCGAAACTGTCCCCGTACTCCTCTTCGAGCAGGGAGACGTAACTCGACACCATCCGTAGGGGCTCCTGCAGGTCGTGCGAGGCGACGTAGGCGAACTGCTGGAGGCTCTCGTTGGACCGCTGGAGCTCCGTTCGCTGGCGCTCGAGTTCCGCCTCGCGCTCGACGCGTTCGAGGGCGTCGATAGTCGCTTGCTCGATCATCTCGACCATCGTGCGCTCGAACTCGTCGAACTCGGTCGAGTCGGGGTGACCGACGTTCAACAGCCCGCGGTCGCCGACCGGGACCAGCATGAGCGTCTCCAGATCGGCACCGGGGGCCGACGGGTTCGAGAGGGCGTCGTACTCCGGAACGACGGTCGGTTCGCCCGCTCGATAGAGGGCCATCTCGTCGTGGCCCGCCTCGATGGCCGGGAGAGACTCCGTGTCCGACACGCCCGCCACGTCGAGCGCGCTTTCGGAGGCGGCTATCGGTTCGAGCCGCTCGTCGTCCGCGTCGTACGACCAGTACGCGGTGACCGGACAGCCGATCACCGAGTCCACGATGTCGACGACGATTTCAGCGACCTCCCGCTCGGACCGGGCGTGGGGCAGCTGTCGCGTCGCTTCGGCGAGGTCCCGGAGCCGCACCTCGCGCTGTTTGAGTTCGGAGACGTCCCGCGAGAACCCCGCGACGTAGGCGACCGACCCGTCGTCGTCGAAGACCGGCTCGGCGTGGACGCTGATCCAGCGACCGCTCTCTCCCTCGTCGGTCCGGACCTGGAACTCCAGGTCGGCCGATTCGCCGGCGGAGAGGACGGCCATCTTCTCCGTGACTCGCTCGCGGTCTTCGGGACGGATCCCCTCGAGGAAGTCGCCGGGTTCGTCGATGAGGTCAGCGACCGAGCGGTCCCACAGGGCCTCGTAGGCCGAGTTGATGATGACGGTCTCCGACCAGTCGCCCGAGAACATCCACAGCGCGTCGTTGGTGTACTCGGTCAGCCGAAAGAGCAGATCCGTCGTCTCCTCGAGGCGCCGGTAGGTTCGGTAGTCGTCGACGGCGGTGGCGAGCCGGTCGTTCACCGCCGCGAACGTCGCCTCGTCCGGCTCCCCCTCGTACGTGACGTAGCCGTCCGCGCCCGCGTTGACGGCCGCGGCGGCGACCCGCTCGCTCCCCTCGTCGGTCAGCAGGACGAACGGGAGCCCGTCGTCTATCGCGCGGACCCGCTCGAGGACGGCGAGCCCGTCCGTGTCGGGGAACGCGTACGCACTGACGACGCAGTCGACGGCGTCGGTCCCGAGCCCGTCGAGCGCCTCGTCGACGGACGACGCGGCGCGCGCGCTCACCGAGTCGGTCGACGCTTCCAGCCCCTCGGCCACGGCCGCCGCGGTCGCCTCGTCGGGGTGGAGACAGCGGACGGTGACCGCCTCGTCCGCTTCCACCAGCGGTCTGACGTACGTGGTCGAGTCGAAGTCGACGCCGCTCACCGGCGGCCCTCCCGACGGGCGAGCGACCTCGCGTCCGGCGGTCGCCGCGCGACGGATGTATCTCCAGGCATACGCGGTGATCCACGGACGAACGTAAACGTCTGTGGTCGCAATTATCGCCGGTGATAGCACTGCTCGAGCGCCGCCGAAGGTCGCGATCCGCGCGGAACCGTCCGTAGCGGTTAAATATCAGATGCGTGAGCACGTAACGTATGGCGCTGTACGTGTTCGTGGTCGGGGGGTTCGCGGTCGTCCTCGCGGGCTGGCTGGTGCTGTCGTATCTCCGCCGGGCGCACGACCACCTCGTCGACGCGCGGGAGAACTGCGAGACGGCCTGGAGCAACGTCGAGGTGTTGCTCCAGCGCCGCCACGACGAGGTGGGCAACCTCGTCGAGATCGCCGGCGAGTACATGGATCACGAGCGGGACGTGCTCGCGGGCGTCGTCGCGGCCCGCGAAGCGGCGATCGAGGCCAACTCGCCCGACCAGGCGGCCATCGCCGAGGCGGAGATCCGCGACTCGATCCAGGAGTTCTACTCGCTGGCCGAGGAGATGCCCGAGCTGCGGACCGACGAGAAGTTCGCGGACGTGCGCGACTCGCTGCAGGACGTGGAGCAGCGTCTGGAGAACCGCCGGGAGTACTACAACGACGCCGTCCGCCGGTACAACGCCCTGCTGGAGAAGGTGCCCGAGCGCTACGTCGCCGCCCGCCGCGGCTACGAACCGCGCGACCAGTTCGAGGCCGAGGAGGCCGCCAAAGGCGAGTTCTCCGTGAGCGACCGCCTCCAGCGGGCCGAGTGATGGTCTTCGGCTACGTCGCCTACGCGGGGGTCGTCCTCCTGACGGGCGTCGGCGTGCTCTGGGGGATCGGCTCCCTGCTGGTCGGCTTCGACCGCTTCGAGGAGGCCCGCGCCATCCGGACGACGCCCGTCGCCTCGCTCGACTCGGTGGCCGTCGGCCCCGCCGCGATCCGCGGCGAGGTCGAACCCGTCGCCGGCCCGGAGACCGACATCTACGGCTGCGAGGCCGCCGTCGCCTACGACCTGACCGTCACCGACTTCGAGAACAGCCAGTCGACGACGCCGGTCGACCGCTCGCGCGTCCGGACTTTCGACGTGACGACCGACGAGGGGTCGATCCGGGTCGAAGACGCGGTCTTCGACTTGCACGTCTCCGACGAGCGCTCGTGGACGGAGAACCGCGAGAGCTACCGCACCCCCGACGAGGAGCTGTGGCGCTTCGAGCGCGAGTGGGGTCTCGGCGAGCTGTCCGCCGGCGAGGAGCGCACGTACGAGGCCGAATACCTCTGTCCCGGCGACGAGGTCTACGTGTACGGCACCGTCGAGGTCGACGACGACCGGGAGGGCGACGAGGGGAAGCCGCTGGTGTTGACCGACCGCGACGGGCTCGCGTTCGCCTCGGACCGCGACCCCGACGCCCTGCTGCGCGAGCGCCGGTTCGCGCTCGCGAAGGACGGCGCCGTCGGCGTCCTCGTCGGGACCGTCTCGCTGGCCGCGTTCCTCTGGCTGACCGGCATCGCGCAGGTGTTCCTCGGCGCGTGAGCGGTGGACCCGGCGCGTGAACGGGAGTCGGAGCGGCCGGTCACTCCGTCGCCGACCGCAGTCCACCGACGGCGGCCCGCCCCAGCGACAGGACGCCCCACTTGAGCAGCTTGTAGAGGTACCACGCCGCGAGCAGCGAGACCGCGAACAGCAGCCAGATCACCTGCGCGGACTGCCCGTCGATCGGTCCGGCGACGGCCTCCAGCGCGGTCCCGAGCGCGACGAACGCGACGAAAAGCGAGACGCCGAACCCGACGACGAACCCGGTGAACTGCGCGGTGTTTGTCAGGTCGTGGACCAGACTCTTCCAGAGGTAGTCGACCCGGCTCTGCTCGCCCGGCGGTTCGGGGTCCGGGTCGCGCTCGGGGCCCCCGCCGTCGGTGTCCGAACCCGTCTCCGCTCGCCCCGAATCGCCCCCGTCGTCGTCCGACCGGATCACCTCGTCGGGCACCGGCCAGGAACGACCCGCGAGCGTCGCCGCGCAGTCGTCACAGGGGGCTTCGTCGGCGATGTCCAGTTCCCGAACGGTCGGCGAGGAGGAGAACGGACACCGCTTGTCGCTGCACTTCTCGGCGCCCAGGAGCCGACCGGCCTGCGTGACCGCCTGCTTGCGGACGCGCGTCTCGCGGTCGCGGTCGGCTTCGGACGCCGGGATATCCGCGTCTTCGGCAAGCCGAAACGTCGAGAACAGGGCCGTCGAGCCGCCGATCCCCCCGACGCCGAAGACGTAGTTCCGCCGATTCGCGAAGAGATCGGCGTCGGTGACGGCGAGGGTCGGTTCCGTGCCGACCGCTCCGTCGAGCGCGTCGAGGACCGCCACGGCGTCGTACTGCTCGCGAGCGTCGTCGTAGGCGTCGTCGGGGAGCGCGGAGAGCGCGACCGGCTCCGACGCGACGGTCGCGTCGAACGGCAGGTGCGTCTCGACGGCGTCGACCGCCGCCTCGACCGCGGCGTCGTCCGGGTCGCCGAGGGCGACGACCTCGAGCGGCGACGACTCGCCGGTCCCGCCCCCGCGCTCGGACGGCCCGGACACCGCCCCGCCGTCGAGCGACCAGTCGCCGTCGGGAACGAGCGGCGAACTGCGACCCAGCAACTCCTCGCGACACGACTCGCAGGGGTCGGGGCCGATGCGGTCGAACTCCCGCGCGTCGTCGGCGACGTGGAAGAGGCAGGTCTCGTCGTCGCAGGCGTCCATCCCGACGAGGTAGCCGACGTGCTGGGACGTGACCGTCCGCAGGCGGTCCTCGAACGCCGGATCGCCGCGGTCGCCGAGGTCCGCGGTCGAGACGATCGCCTTCGAGCCGTGCCGCCAGGCGAGCCCGAACGCCCGCTCGACGCGCGGCTTGACGATCGTCTCGTCGGTGACGGCCAGGACCCGGTCGCGGCCGCTCCGGTCGCGGGCGTAGTCGGCGAGTTCCAACCCGTGATACAGCCCCTCCGCGTGCGTGCCGTCGAAGCCCGACAGCGGCACGTCTCCAGGGTGAATCCGCGCGTCGACCGGGATCGTCTCCGCGGCGCCCTCGGCGACCGTTTCCAGCGTCGCCCTGTCGACCCCGCCGACCCCGACGATCCACAGCGGCTCCGCCCCCGTCGTCGTCCGTCCCGTGCCCGTTCCCATCGATGTCAGCCGGGTTTCACGGGGCCCGCAATAACTGTTCCGACTACCGACAGGTGTGCGCTCGCGGTTCTCGGTGTCCGATCCGTCTCCCAGGTGTCCTCTCGGACTACCAGGTGCCGTGGAACGTGTCGAACGCGAGGTCCTCCAGCGGTTCCTCGCCGATGGCGATGCGGTACTCCTGGGGGGTGAGCATCGGCTGTTTGAACTGCGGGCCGTCGTCGGTGGTGATGCGCGGACAGCCCGTGTTGACGTAGGCGTCCAGCCCGAAGTTGGTCAGGCGGTCGGGCGTCACCTCGTCCATCGTGATGAGGTAGGCGTTCTCGTTGTTCTCGACGATCTCCTGGGCCTGGTCCCAGCGGCCCTGACCGATCTTGGTGCAGAAGATGACGCCCCACTCCTCGGCGTCCATCGCGCGGTGGACCGCGCCGTAGCGCTGTTTCATGAACTTCTCCGTGTCCGCGACGGAGACGGCGTTGTTGACGGGGTCGGCGATGACGACTTTCTTGTCGGGGTGCTCCATCGCGAGGCCGAGCGGGTGGAACTTCCCGCCGCCGACGTAGAGCATCTGGTCGGCGTCCACGTCCGCGCTGGCGTAGTTACACCCGAGGACCTGTCCCTCGTGGGTGAGTCGGTCGTCGCCCTTGCGGGTGTGGACGGTGTAGCCGCGCTCTTCGAGCCACGAGCGCATCTCGTCGAACTTGTTCATGTGCTGGGCGGTCGTCACGAGGCCCACGTCGGGGTCCTCCTCGGCCGGCGAGAGCTGTTCGTCGGCCGCCCGCTCCATGATCGGGAAGACGTCGACGTTGGAGAACAGCGGGACGTAGATGATCTTGTCCGACTCCTTCATCGGGCTGTGCCCGAAGTGGACGAACACGTCCGTCCGGCGCATCAGGTAGGTGTCCAGGTCGCAGGCGCCGTAGCAGGGCTGGCCCGACATCATGACGCTCACGTCGTCGGGCAGTTCGCTGCGGAGGTCGTCGGCGACGCGCGGGCCGCGGCGCTTGAGTCCCTCGGGGAACTGCAGGCCGACGGTCTCGGCGCCCCGTTCTTCGACGGCGTCGACGATGCGGTCGAGTTCGTAGTCCCACTCGCGGTCGTGGCGCAGCGACATCCCCGTCTTGGTGAGGTCGCCCTCGGTGCGAGGCGCGTCGTCGGCCTCGCCGCGCGAATCCTGGCTCATTGGGCAGTCGTATCGGCTCGGAGGGTAAAACGTCCGCGGTCCCCGGCGGTCCCGTCGGCGGGCGACGATCCCGCGGCTGGGCGGGTGGTGACACGCGAGAGCGAACCGCCGTGAGATCGAAGCGGCGGCCGGTCAGGGGTCCTCGACGACGATCCGCTCGTCGCCGCCGCGAGCGCGGGTCAGCGCCGAGACGATGCGGTCCTGAAATCGGAGGAAGCCGAACACGAGCGTCGCGAGCAGCCCACCGACGACCAGTTCTGAGACCATACCCACGCTTCGACCCGACGCCGGAAAAGCCCTCGGACACCAGCCAGTCCCGTCGGGCTCGGCGACTCACGGCCCGTCCCGGCGGTCGGACGTGCTGTCGGGCGCGCCACACTTATCGACCTCCCGGGAGTAGTTTCGACCGACGATGGTCCCACTCTCGACGGTCCTCCGGACGGCGGTCGTGGCCGCCGTCTCGTTCGCGGTCGCGGCCGGCTGCGCGGTCGCGGTCACCCGGTTGGCCGTTCGCACCCGCTTTTTCGCGATGGACGACCGCTTGCCGGACACCTGGCACGGTCGGCCGCTCCGACAGGCCGACCGCGAACAGCGGGACGGACTGAACCCGTTCATCCTCGCGTTCGCGGCCTTCTGGATCGCGTTCGGGGTCGCAAACGTCGCGCTCGACGCGCTGTTGCTCGGGTAGCGTCGGCGAGGTCCGCCCCCGGCCCGATGTCGCCGTTCCGACTACCCGCAGTCGCCGAAGCTTTGCCGTTCGCGCGCTCAGTGCCGGACATGTCCCTCCGCACGTGGGCGTACGCGACGGTCGATTTCCTGCTGGCGTCCGCCGGCCTCTATCTTGCGCTCGCTCCCGCGTTCACGGTCGCCTACGCGCTGGCCGCCGACGCCACGCTGTTCGCAGGGCCACCTCAGACCGCGGCGGTCGTCGTCGCCGTCGGCGGGAGCTACCCGTTCGTCGCCGGCGACTGGTCCTATCGCCGACTGACCGTCTTCGTGGTCGCGCTGTACGTCGCCAGCGGCGCCGCGGGGCTGGCCGGGCTCGCCCTGCTCCGGTCGGCCGACGTGACGCTCCCCTCGACGGTCGTCGCTCGCGCCGGCGCGCTCGCGGTGGCCTACCCGGTCGCCGCGGCGGCGGCGTTCCGCGACCGCGTCCGTCGCCGGCTGGGGTTCCGGCCGCTCGACGCCGACGACCGCGCGGGACGGTGACTGCTCGGCCGGCGTCCGCTCGGCCGGCGATCGGTCGGTCGGAACGCCCACCGGCGCCCGGAGTCGGCAGTTTGAAACCCGCGAGGTACCAACGGGGAGTAGAATGAGCATCGAGACCGACGCGGCGAACGCGGAGGCCGGCGAGGAGGTCGACGCGCTCGCCCGCGAACTCGGCGAGCGGATCGCGGACATGCCGCTCTACGAGCGCTACCGGGAGGCCAAAGCGGAAGTCGAGGCCGACGAGGACCTCCAGGATCAGATCCGGGAGTTCGAACAGATCCGAGAGGAGTTCATGCTCGCGCGCCAGACCAACGAGGCCACCCAGGAGGACCTCCGGACGCTGCAGGACGCCCAGGAGGAGCTCCACGACCACCCGAAGATGTCGGAGTACCTCGAACTCCAGAGCGAGCTCGAACTGCGCCTCCAGGAGCTCAACGAGATCATCTCCGAGCCGCTGACGGTGGACTTCGGCGGCAAGGCCGGCGGCTGCTGCGAGGACTGACGCCGCGGCGCCGCGACCGGCCGGCTCGGACTTCTCCGTCGGCAAAGCACAATACCTTAGCCGCTGGTACGAGCAGGGTGAGCCATGACAGTCGGAAGCAGCGACTGGGGCGACTGGCTCCCCCGGGCAGTGGAATCGGCGTCGCCGGACACCCTCGCGATATGGTATCTCGGCTGTAACGGCTTCATCCTCAAGGCCAGCGACGGCACGACCGTCTTCGTCGACCCGTACCTCGGTCTCGGCGACCCGCCGCGGACCCTGCGGATGATCCCCGTCCCGTTCGACCCCGAGGACGTGGCCGAGGCCGACGCGATGTTCGGCACCCACGAGCACGTCGACCACGTCCACGGCCCGAGCCAGGCGCCCATCCTCGCCAACACGGGCGCGGACTACTACACGGCCGACGCCGGCCACGACGTGATCGAGGAGGAGGACTGGACCGGCAACTGGGACGTGAGCGACGAGCAACTCCACGAGATCGAGGAGGGCGACACGGTCGAACTCGGCGAGCTGACGGTCCACGTCGAGCCCGCGAACGATCCGGACGCCATCCACCCGGTCTCGCTGGTCTTCGAGCACGAGGCCGGCACCTTCTTCCACGGCGGCGACGCCCGCCCCGGCGAGTTCGAGCAGGTGGGCGAGGAGTACGACATCGACGTGGGGGTCCTGGCGTTCGGCGCCGTCGGGAACATCCCGGACAAGGAGACCGGCGAGGACGTTCGCACCCAGTGGTACAGCGACGAGAACATGGTGATCGACGCCGCCAACGAACTCCAGCTGGACACGCTCGTGCCGACCCACTGGGACATGTGGAAGGGCATGACGACCGAGCCGACCGTGCTGCACAACCACGCCGCGAGCTTCGAGTACCCCGAGAACCTGCGGATCGTCGAGATCGGCGACCGCTTCGACCTCTGAGGCGGCCGCCGGGGCGGGTCTCGGGCCGCCCGCGGCGTCGCCGGGACCGCCGAACGAACGACCACTTTTCGCCCGAAATACCGCGCGTTCCTTCCGCTGAGGCGAGATGACGTATTCCGGACAATAAGTATCATTAAGTTGGTCCCTAAACGAGAGGGAACACATGAGCGACTCACAGCAGTACGAAAAAGTGTCCGTCTCGTCGGACGGGGTGACGGTGGACAAGCGGTTCGAGGAGGACGAGTTCCCGGTGCCGGCGATCGCCTTCGAGATCCAGTCGGCGCGCTCGGAGACGGTGACGGTGACGCTGGTCGACCGGGTGCCCGAGGACGTGGCGGTCGAGGACCTGGGCTTTCACCCGGAGTACGGCTCCGAGTACTGGACGATCGACGAGGACCAGATCACCTTCGAGCGGGAGCTGGAGGCGGGCGCGGAGTACACGACCGTCTACGGCATCCGGGCGACCGGGACCGACAACGTCGAGCAGTTCCTCACGACGCCGACCATCGAGTCGGTCGACCCGCCGCTGGACGAGGGCGACGGCCCCGTCGTCGACGAGGGCAGCAGCGACGTGGTGCGCGACGTGATCTCCGGCGACGGGGACGTGCCGGGGCTCGAAGAGGACGACGACGCTGACGGAGCAGACGAGGATGTGGAGACGCTGAACCTCAAGGACCCGAACGAGCCGGGAGAGCCGGCGTCGGGCGGCGGCGACGGCGACGAGTCCGGTGGCTCCTCGGGCGGCACGGTCGCCGTCGAGGACGCGGACGTGGACTCGCTGGTCGGCGCGCTGGCCGCCGAGATCCGCAACCAGAACGTCGACGCCGAGGACGTGAAGCTGCTGCGGAAGGCGTTCGACCTGGCCGACGACAACGGCGGCAGCGTCGACGCGCGCATCCAGCACCTCCAGACCGAGGTGTCGGACCTGCTCGCGTACACGGGCGCGCTGGAGGAGTTCCTCGACGAGAACGGCACGGGCGACGAGATGATCGAGGAGTTCCGCGACCAGGTCAAGTCCTTCGAGTCCGAACTGGAGGAGGTCCGCGAGATGGCCTCGGGCCACGAGGAGTCGATCTCGGGGGTCGAGGAGACCGTCGCCTCGGTCGAGTCGTCGATGGAGGCGCTCCAGTCGGACATGGACGAGGTGCTCGACGACGTCGAAGCCGTCCAGAGCGACGTGGACACCGTCCAGAGCGAGGTCGAGTCCGTCGAGGGCACCGTCGACGAGGTCGAGGGCGACCTCGACGACCTCGAGGAGCAGGTCGGCGACATCGACGTCGAGGACGTGCGCTCGGACATCGAGGACATCAACGACGAGATCGAGGAGCTCAAGGAGTGGCGCGAGCAGCTCTCCTCGGTCATCGGCGGGAGCTGAGCGGACGGGTCTGCGGCCCGAAGCTCGCCGGGGAGGGTGACGGTACGGGCGACGGACGCCGCGGAGATCGGACTCGTTTTACGCGCCGCTTGCGTGCCCCTTGGCAATGACGACCGTCAGCGTCGCGGTGCCGCGGAAGGGACGCCCGCTCGAAGCGGTCCTCGACAGACTCGCCGACGAGACGGGCGTCGCCGGCCTGGCCGACGACGTGATCTCGACCCTGCGCTACGAGAAGGCAGTCACCAAGGGCGAGCAGTCGGCGACCGGCGACGTGTACGAACGGCTCGCGGCCTACAGCGACGACGAGGACCCGCATGCACCGGAGTACACGCTCGTCCGCGACGACCGCTCGGGGATGCCTCGCCGGATCGTCTTCGACAGCGCCACCGTCCCGGTCGACGAGGACCTGCAACTGCGGCTGGTCGGTCGCGAGGAGCCGTTCCGCGCGCTCCGGAAACACGAGATGCCGCTCGGCTTCGACAGCGCCGACCTCTTCCTCGAAGAGGTCGTCGAACTCCGCGAGGAGCCGCTGGCGGAACTCGGCGACGTCAACGAGCGCGTCGACCCGCGGGACACCGACGTGCGGCTCGTCGCCGGGCTCGGCGACACCGTCTGGCACTCGCTGCTGGTCACCCCCGAGGTCGCCGCCGAGTACGACGCCGACCCCACCCGGGAGCTGGTCGACGCCTACGAGGGCGACTTGTGTATCTCACCGCGCTACGAGCGGCTCGTCGAGGGCGTCCTCGGCACCGCGGCGACCGACGGGATCGAGTTCACCTATCCCACCGACGACCACGAGGAGGAAGAGGCCGCGATCGCCGAGACGGGTATCGGCGTCTACCTGACCGTCTCCGGCGGGACCGCCCGGGAACACGGCCTCGAAGTCGGCGAACACCTCTTCCCGAGCGAGACGGTGCTGCTGAAGAGCGAGCCGGAAGTGACCGACGCGGCCGATCGGGTGGCGGATCTCTTGGTCAGCGCCGAGACGGGGACGCGGCTGGCGGCGCGGTGAGAAAGGTCAGTTCTCCTCGTCGCTCTCGGTCTCGATGGTGTCGATGACGTCGAGCGGCACGTCGCGCAGGGCGCCGCCCACGTCGCTCTTGGCGATGCGCTGGGCGTGTTCCTCGCTCTCGGCGTTGAACACTTCCATCTCCAGCACCAGGCCCACCAGGGCGGTGTCGGCGGCGATGTACGCCGAGTCGAACGGCTCGGCGCAGGCCGGACAGTTCGTCGAGCCCACGCCCACCTCGACGTAGTCCATGTCCTTCTGGTTGAGGCGTTTGCCCGCCTCGCTGATGGCGACGCCGATGGCGTCGTCGATGTTGTCCACGTCGTGAACCAACCAGGCCGCTTCCATCACTACGATGTAGTTCATACACGCATCTCCGCCTTACTCCGTAATCCTGTTTTTGATCCCGTCGCGATAGCTCTCGCCCCTGCGACCGCGCCGCCCGACCCGCGAAACCGACCGCTCGACCCGCCCAGCGCCCTGCGCACGTAACCGCAAACGTGGCCATAACTTATGAGGATTCCCGCAGTCACCAAGCGACCCCTTACTCGAAAACGGAGACGAAAACCGATTCGGTTGTTCCCGGGACAACCTGAGTTTAATCGCAGGACTGCGGCGGGGTACACCGTCACGATCCATTATCGGGTACCCGGTGTCGGGGAGAAGGCTTATGTACTCCGACCGATGGGAAGAGAGCATACCACGATGCGTTCCACCCTGAACCGTGCAACCGTGTTCGCACTGTACCAGTTGACCCTGTTCGCCGGCATCCTGCTGCTGCCGCTGGCGCTCGTGATGCGGAAGGCCGGGATCACCCTGCCGGTCCACCGGGCCGTCAGCCGCGTCAACGAGACCTACGAGGAAGTGGACACGGACACCGCCGGATAACGCCTTTCTCCGCCCATTCGTTCGTCGAACCGCCGACCGTCGAGCGACCGTCTCGGACCGTCCGCGGTCGAGCGACTGCGGCGACGCGTCGCCGCCGGACGGGGGATCGAAAAGGTGGATTTATCAGCACAGGACTGATACCCGACTACCATGCGCGACCCATTCGCAGACTCGGAGTTCTCGCAAAATCTGCAGCGCCAGAGCGCTGGGATCCCCGACCCCACCGAGCCCGAGATCGGCTCGTTCCCCGACGAGTCCCCGCAGGGCGACCAGAGCAAGGTCGCCGAGACCGGGACGACGACCATCGGCATCACCGCCGAGGACGGCGTCGTCGTCGCGACGGACATGCGCGCCTCGCTCGGCGGCCGGTTCGTCTCGAACAAGCGCGTCCAGAAGGTCGAGCAGATCCACCCGACGGCCGCGCTGACGCTCGTCGGGAGCGTCGGCGGCGCCCAGTCGTTCATCCGCTCGCTGCGCGCGGAGGTCGACCTCTACGAGGCCCGCAAGGGCGAGGACATGAGCATGACCGCGCTCTCGACGCTCGCCGGCAACTTCGCCCGCGGCGGCCCCTTCTTCGCCATCAACCCCATCCTCGGCGGCATCGACGACGAGGGCAGTCACGTCTACTCCATCGACCCCGCCGGCGGCGTCATGGAGGACGACTACACCGTCACCGGCTCCGGACTCACCGTCGCCTACGGTACCCTCGAGGACCGCTACGAGGACGGCATGGACATGGACGAGGCCCGCTCGGCCGCCGTCGCCGGCGTCCGCGCGGCCGCCGAGCGCGACACCGGCTCCGGCAACGGCGTCTACATCGCCGAGGTCACCGAGGACGGCGTCGACATCGAGGACTACCCGGACTTCGACGGCGTCGAGTAACATCACTCCCTCTCTTCGCTTCTCGACGGCGAGCCGCGGCACTCGCGCTCGCGGCCCGCCGGCAATCACCGCGGTCGTCACGTCGGCGTATCCGCGCTCGGCTCCGCGACCGCGTGCCACTACGGTTAATGGGCGCCCTCCCGTGGGGTCGGTATGGAACTCTTCGGGACCGCGGGCATCCGCGGTGACGTGCAGTCTCGGGTGACGCCAGCGCTGGCGCGGGCCGTCGGGCGCGCCGCCGGTGCGGACGGCGACTCGTTCGTCGTCGGCCGCGACGGGCGAACCACGGGCGAGGGGCTGGCGGCGGCCGTCGAGGCCGGGCTCCTCAGCGCCGGCGCCGACGTGACCAGGGTCGGGCAGGTGCCGACGCCGGCGCTGGCCTACGCCGCCCAGCGGAGCCGCGGCGTGATGGTCACGGCCAGCCACAACCCGCCGACGGACAACGGGCTCAAACTGTTCGCCGACGGGGTGGAGTACGGCGACGACGCCGAGGCGCGGATCGAGCGCCGCGTCGCCGACGACCCCGACCCCGTCGCGTGGGACGAGTGGGGGTCGAGCGAGCGCGCCGACGTGCTCGGCGCGTACCGTGACGAAGTGGCCGAGTTCGCTCGCGAACACGGCGAACCACTGGACGGCCTCTCCGTCGCGGTCGACTGCGGCAACGGGATGGCGAGCCTCGCGACGCCGCAGGTCCTCCGCGACCTGGGCGCCGACGTGACGGCGATCCACGCCAACGTCGACGGGCACTTCCCCGGCCGCGAGAGCAAACCCACGCCCGAGAGCCTCCGGGACCTGCGCTCGTACCTCGCGGAGGGCGACGCCGATCTGGGGATCGGCCACGACGGCGACGCCGACCGTATCGTCGTCGTCGACGCGAGCGGCGAGGTCGTCCACGAGGACACGATCGTCGCCGTCCTGGCCGAGCACTACACGGTCGAGAGCGACGCCGAGGACCCCGTCGTCGTCACGACGCCCAACGCCTCCGCACGCATCGACGAGCGGGTCCGCGCCGGCGGCGGTCGGGTCGAACGCGTGCGCCTGGGGGCGCTCCACGAGGGGATCGCCGCCGCCCGCGAGGCCGGCGACGAGGACACCGAGGTCGTCTTCGCCGCCGAACCGTGGAAACACGTCCACACCGCCTTCGGCGGCTGGATCGACGGCGTCGCGAGCGCGGCGGTGCTCGCCCGCCTCGTCGCCGGCCCCGGTCTCGCCGTGCTCCGCGACCCGGTGACCGAACGACCGTACCGGAAGGTCAGCGTCGAGTGTCCGGACGACGCCAAGGAGCGCGCGATGGCGCTGGTCGAACGGCGACTCCCCGCCGAGTTCCCCGAGGCGAGCGTCGATACCGAGTACGGCGTGCGCCTGGAACTCCCGGACGGCTCGTGGACGCTCGTCCGCCCGAGCGGGACCGAACCGTACGTCCGCGTCTACGCCGAGAGCGAGGACGTGACCGAGCTGGTCGATGCGGTGACGACCGTCGTGCGCGACGCCGTCACCGACGCCTGACGGCGGGCCGCGCGGGAAGCGGAGTCAGCGCCGGGACAGCACCTCGTCCAGCGCCGCGGTCACGGCGTCGAGGTCGTCGATGTCCGCCCGGTCGAACGAGAGGTCGGCGTGGTACCACTTCGGCCGCGTCAGGGTGAGCGCGTCGTCGGTCAGTTCGTACCCGCCGACGGTGCCCCAGTCGTGGATCTGTCGGTCGACGCGCAGGCCGCTGCCGGCGACCGCGACTTCCCTCCCGTCGGAGTCGGCCAGCAGCGGGACCCAGACGGAGATCATCGCCGGGAAGAGCCAGTACATCGACGGCGCTCTCTCACCGAGCGCGAACGAGACGACGGCGACGAGGGCGGCAACCCCTAGGACGGCCCCGGCGGCGATCCGCGTCTGTCGGCGCGTCCCCGGCGGGTCGCGCGCCTCGAAGACGACCCGCTCGGTCAGACCGTCGATCCGCTCGCGGGTCCGCCAGTCGGCGGCGACGAGGACGGCCGCCGCCCAGGCGAGGACGGCCAGCGCGCCCGTCGCCCAGGGCGTGAACAGGAACGAAGGGATCGACGTAGCACCGGTCCAGGCCGGCCAGAGCCACCCCAGCGGGAGCGCGAACCCGGCGAGGACCCGCGGGAGCGTCAGCACCGCCTCGGGGCCGTCGAGCGTCGCGGTCGCCGCGAGCCCCAGCGCGCCGCCGAGAATCGCACCCGCAGCGAACGACGGCCACGTCGGCGCCGGGGCGAGTGTCGCCGCCGGTGCGACCAGGAGTGCGGCGTAGGCGGCCAGCGAGGCGCGGAGCCAGCGTCGCATCACTCGACACGTGTCGTTCCGTCCACAAGTCGATTGCGCTCGGGCGCCCGTGGGTCGTCCGGATGGGCTCGGAGCCGCTCCGGGGGCGACGGCTTAAGTGGTGTCCGCCGCTCGGTACGGCCATGAGCGAACTACTGGACCGCGCTCGCGAGGCGCGCGCGAACGCGTACGCGCCCTACTCGGAGTACGCGGTCGGCGCGGCGCTACGGACCGCCGATGGGACCGTCTACACGGGCTGCAACATCGAGAACGCAAACTACAGCAACAGCCTCCACGCCGAGGAGGTGGCGCTCGGGTCGGCCGTCCGCGACGGCCACCGCGAGTTCGAACGGCTCGCGGTCTCCTCGGCCGCCGAGGACGGCGTGACCCCCTGCGGGATGTGCCGCCAGTCGCTCGCGGAGTTCTGCGAGGAGTCGTTCGCCGTCGTCTGCGAGGGCTCCGACGGCTCCGTCGAGTACGAACTCGGCGAGCTACTGCCCGAAGCCATCTCCCGGGAGATGGTCGTCGATGAGTGAGGACAGCCCTGCAGGGGGCGACGACTCGGGAACCCCCGCCAGCGAGGACCCCAACGACGACGAGCAGTACCACCTCGAAGTCTCGGCGGGCGACGTGGCCGACAGCGTCCTCCTGCCCGGCAACCCCGAGCGCGTCGAGAAGATCACCGACGGCTGGGACAGCCACGAGGTCGTCGCCGAACACCGCGAGTACCGCACCGCCACCGGTACCTACGACGACACCCCGATCTCCGTCACCTCGACGGGGATCGGGTCGCCCTCGGCCGCCATCGCCGTCGAGGAACTCGCCCGCGTCGGCGTCGACACGCTCCTCCGGGTGGGCTCCTGTGGCGCCATCCGCGAGGAAGCGGCCGTGGGCGACCTCGTCATCACCGCCGGTGCTGTCCGCCAGGAAGGCACTAGCGACGAGTACGTCCGCGAGGACTACCCCGCCAGCGCCGACGACCGCGTCGTGGGCGCGCTCGTCACCGCGGCCGAGCGGCTGGGCTACGACTACCACGTCGGGGTCACCGCCAGCACGGACAGTTTCTACGCCGGCCAGGGCCGCCCCGGGTTCGGCGGGTTCGAAGCGGCGGGCGCCGACGAACTCGTCGAGAACCTCCGGGAAGCGAACGTCCTCAACTTCGAGATGGAGGCGGCGGCGATCCTGACGCTCGCCAACCTCTACGGCCTGCGCGCCGGCGCGGTCTGCACCGTCTACGCCAACCGCGTCACCGGCGAGTTCCGCACCGAGGGCGAGCGCAAGGCTTCGAAGGTCGCGAGCGAGGCCGTCTCGATCCTCGCAGAGATGGACGCCGCCGCCGACGCGGCGGGCGTCGACCGCTGGCACCCCGGGCTCGGGCTGGGGGAGTGAGACGGTCAGGCTTTGCCGGTCTGCAGTTCCTCGATCGCGCTGTCGAGCGCCCGGGCATCGCCCCCCTCTCGCGATTCCGCGAACTGCCGGAGCGGTGACTCGTACGGCGCAACCGCGTCCGGCGCATCACGTGCCACGTTGCGGATCGCGACCGCGAGATTCTTTCGGGCCGTCTGGTCGGACTCCCGTTCCAGCCGTTCGACCAGATCGGAGACGTGTGTCCGAAGGGCGTCGCCGTTCCGTTCGGAGAGGCGTCCGACGAGCTCCGTCGAGAGACTCTGGATCGCGTCGGAATCGTCCGCGAGCATCGCGACCGCCGCTTCCTTTATGGGGTTAGCGTCGGCGTGGGGAGTCACTTCGACCAGGTACCGTGTGAGGGCGATCGCGGTGAGAGGGTCCCACTCGTCGACCACGCGTTCGCACACCGGCGATGCGTACTCCGCGAGTCGCTCCGGCTCGTCCGCGGCGGCGGCTCGCAGGAACTGTGCGGTCAGACGACGGATCTGTTGGTCGGTGTGGTCGAGGCAGTCGACCGCTCGGTCGAGTTCGTCTCCCGTCGGCGCTACACCGTACGTCGCGCACCGCTTCGCGCCTCGAAGTCGCACACGAGTTGCGGGGGTGCTGTCCCGGAAGGGCCGGTCGTCTCTCCAGGCGTCGACGAGGTCCCGTTCGAAGTACCAGATGGACGCGAGCCCTACGAGATAGTACGGCCACATCGAGATCGCGAACTCGGCGCCCGAAACCAACACGGCGAGGGCGGCGACCTGCAGTGTGAACCGTACACCCAGTATCACGCTCACGGCGAACAGGAGGTCGGCACAGAGACGCGTCGCCATCAATCCGTTTCCCTCGGAGCAAACGACCTCTAGCAGTCGGATGCCGTCGGTTCGATCCGGCAGCGACCTGACGGCCACTGAACAACCGATCCACAGACCGACGAACATGACTGATCCTTCGACCGGCGGGAGGTTCAGGATCGACGAGCCGTAGGCCCCAGCGACCGTGAAGACGCTCATTCCGGTGTCGATGGTGGGGAGCGGCAGTACTCGACGAAGCGACCGGAGCGTCGCGAGTGCGATAGTCAAGCCGGTGACCGTCGGTGCGACCGTCACCGCGAGCGCCCTCCACGGCCGGCCGTCGAAGGCTATCTGTACGTCCCCGTGAAACAGGCGACCGAACGAGACGTTCGCGCCCGGAAGTCCGAACCACGCGTACCGCTCCACGTCGAGACCGAACAGTGCGGCGGCGAGGCAATGCGACGAAACGTGAACGATGGTCCCCGGTAGAAACGCGAGGGAAATCGCCATCGAGACCGCTCGCTTCGTCGGTTCGTAGATCCGGTTCAACAGCTTGATCACAACGTACTCGGCGTTCATTCGGGGCCTCCGGTGGGAGCACTCGATTACAGCAACCGGTCAGCCCGCTGCACCTATAAAACTACACATTTGAACGATTCTACACGTCGCTGCGGTAGAGACGGGGCGAACCGAATACCGCTCCCGGAGTCCGGTTCGGGTCCGCCCGGGAGACGGCTCGGGGCGACCATCGCCTTCGACGGCGAGTGTGCCGTAATCACTCTCCGGCGTCTTCGCTCGTCGCCGAGCCGTGGGCCTCGGCGTCGGAGTCCCCGTCGGTCTCGTCGGTCTCCTCGCCGCTTTCGACCGCGCGCGCCGTCACCTCGTCGATCCGGGCGCCGTCGACGGCCTCGACGGTGAACCGGTAGCCGTCGACGGTCGCCTCGTCGCCGACCTCCGGGGCGCGGCCGAGTCTGTCGAGGACGAGCCCGCCGACGGTGCCCACGTCGTCGGTCTCGAACTCGGTGTCGAGGGCCTCCTCGACCTCGGTGAGGACGACGCCGCCGTCGATGGCGAAGGTTCCGTCGGGCCGCTCGTCGACCGTCGGTTCGCGGTCGGCCACGTCGAAGTCGTCGCGCAGGTCGCCGACGACCTGTTCGACCACGTCCTCGACGGTCGCGAGCCCCTCGAAGGAGCCCCACTCGTCGATGACGGCGGCCATCTGTCGCTGTTCGGTCTGGAACTCGGCGAGCAGGTCGTCGACCGCTCCGGTCTCGGGGATCAGCGGCATCTCGCGGGCCAGATCCGCCGCGGTCACGTCGTCGGTCATCGACTCCTCGGCCCGCAGTACGTCCTTCACGTCGACGAACCCGACCACCTGGTCGGGGTCCTCGGCGTCGAGTACCGGGTACCGAGTGTGACCGGCGTCGAGGACGGTCTCGCGCAGGTCGGCCAGCGTGGCGTCCGCGGGGACCGTCGTCACGTCCGGCCGCGGGACCATCACCTCCCTGACGGAGATGTCGTCGAGTTCGAACACGCGCTCGATCATCTCCACCTCCGACGCGTCGACGTGACCCTTCGTCCCCGACCGCGTAAGGACCGTCAGGATCTCCTCCTCGGAGAGGGTCTCTTCGGTCTCGGACGCGGGCGGGATGCCGATCAGTCGGGTGAAGTAGTTCGCCGTCCCGTTGAGGACGACCAGCCCCGGGACGAAGATGTAGTAGAAGAACTTCATCGGCGGGGAGACGAACAGGGCGATCTGCTCGGCCCGCGCGATGGCAATGGTCTTCGGCGCGAGTTCCCCGAAGACGACGTGCAGGAACGTGATGATCGAGAACCCGATCCCGACGGCGATGAGATGGACGGGAGCGTTGGGGAACGCGGTGCCCAGGACCGGGTCGATCAGCGCCGCGATGGCGGGTTCGCCGATCCAGCCCAGCGAGAGCGACGCGAGCGTGATCCCGAGTTGAGTCACCGCCAGGTAGTCGTCGAGGTTGTCGAGCGCGTTCCGGAGCAGTTCCGCGCCCGCTCGCCCCTCTGCGACCATCTGGTCGACCGCGCTCGACCGGACGCGGACGTAGGCGAACTCCGACGCGACGAAGAACCCGTTGAGCGCCACCAGGAACAGCGCGGCGAGGATCCGCCCCGTCGAGAACAACAGATCTACCATCGCGGCCCCCGGACGGAGGCCGAAGGGATCGCCTCTCTCATGGCCGGTCTAGGAGCGGGAGCCGATTTAATCGTGGTGGCCGACCGCCACGAGACCCGCTCCGGCGCGCCCGTCCGAGCGGAGCGGTGGGCTCGGCGCTCGCCGCGTCACTCGGGCCGACCGCCGTCCTCGATGGCGAGCGCGCCCGCCGTCCCGCCGCCCGGCCGGTCCGCCGCGGCTTCGTCGACCTCGAAGCTCCGCAGCAGCGACTGCAGGCGTTCGGCCCGCTCGCTCAGCGACCCGACGTTCGCGCTGACCTCCGAGATCGCGGTCGCCTGCTCCCCGGCGGCCGCCGCCGCTCGTTCGCTCTCTTCCGCGGTCGACCGGCTGATCTCCGCGACCTCTTCGACGGTCGAGACCGCGGCCTCGGTGCTCGCGGCCTGGTCGTCCGTCGTCGCGCTGATCTCCCGGATGCCGCGGTCGGTCTCCTCGGCGTTCTCGGCGACCTGCCCGAACGCGTCGCGGACCTCCTCGACCACGTCGACGCTCTCCCGCATGTGTCGCTCGGCACGTCGCGCCTCCTCGACCGTCGCGGTCGTCTGCTCCTGGGTCTCATCGATCAACCCCTCGATCTCCGTCGCCGACGCCCGCGTCTCCTCGGCGAGCTGTTTGACCTCGTCGGCGACGACGGCGAACCCGTCACCGCCCGCACCGCCGCCGCTCGCCCGCGCGGCCTCGATGTTGGCGTTCAGCGCGAGCATGTTCGTCTGCTCCGCCACGTCCCCGATGAGGTCGACGATCTCGCCGATCTCCGCCATCCGCTCGTCGAGCGCCTCGACGCGGTCGGCCGTCGAATCGATCGCCGCGCGACTCTCCCGCGTGTTCTCGATCGCCGTCTGGGCGGTCTCCTCGCCCGAATCGGCGATATCGGCGGTCTCCCGGGAGGTCTCGGCGACCGTCCGCGCCGAGGCCGCCACCTCCTCGACCGTCGCCGAGAGGTCGCTCATCTCCCCGGAGACGGCGTCGAGTTTCTCCGACTGGTCGGTCGCGCCCGTCGAGATCTCGCGGATCGACTCGTTCACCGCCTCGCTGGCCCGCTCGGCGGCTTCGGCCCCGTCGTCGGCCTCCGCGCTCGCCTCGGTGACCTCGGCGGCGAAGCCCTGGATCTCCGCCATCGCCGACTCCGTCTCCCCGATCATCTCGTTGAACGCCTCGGCGATCCGCGTCATCGCTTCGCTCTCGCTCTCGGCGTCGAGCCGGGCGTGCAGCGCCCCGTCCGCGGCCCGCGACATCGTCGCGCTGTAGTCGTCGGCCTTCGCTTCGAGGTGGTCGTTCAACCGCTGGACCTCCCGGCGACGCTCCTCGGCGCGCTCCTGGGCCGCCTCGGCCTCCGCCTTCGCCTCCTCGATCTCCGCCCGTTGCTCCTCCAGATCTGTGACCTGCCGGGTCTTCTCCTCGGCCTCGCGGAGGCGCTCGGTCGCCTCCTCCCGGGAGCGCTCCGTCGAGTACCAGTGTGACATCAGCGCGGCCGCCAGCGCGAGGACGAACACGCCGTGGATCAGCCCCCAGGCCCACGGGTTCGCGATCGCGGCCTCGTGGTTGTACACCCGGCTCGGGTTGATCATCCCGAAGACGCCGTGGGTGAGGACCACCTTCCCGATCCCGAGCGCGAACGGGAACCAGTCCTCGTACACCGCGACCACCGCCATCGCGACGAAGAAGTGGAAGTGCGCCTCGATGAAGCCGCCGGAGAACTGGACGAGAATGATCGACGCCGTCAGCAGGCTGATCGTGCCGAGCGCGGTGCGCGCGCGCCGGGGGAGCCGCGACAGGCTCGCCACGGCGACCAGTCCGACCAGCACCCCCAGTTCGATCAGGACCGTCGACAGCGGGATCGAGGGGATCGTCGCCCCCGAGAACGTCGTCTCGGTCCCCTCGAAGGTCCCCAGCAGGAACAGCACCGGCACGTGCGCGAGCACCACCGCGAGGATGTTTCGGTGGCGGCCCCGCCACGTCTCGTCGGGGATCGTGTCCCCGCTCGGCGTGTACTGGACGACCGTTCCGAGTCTACCCCGCAGCCCCCCGTCGGCTGCGGCCGTCCCCGCGGCTCCGTCAGTTGACATACCAAGTCCGAGGATTAGCTCGGCAAAAGCGCATCGGCCCGAATATCAGCCGCTGAAACGCTCGGGCCGGTCCGGACGGTCAGGCGGTCGCGGCTCGCTTCAGGATCTGCGGCGTGACGAGCAGGTCGAGCACGGCGACCGCGTAGGCGACGAGCTGTGTCGTCCCGTCGAGGAAGAGGTACGCGACGACGGCGATCGCCAGCGCACCGGAGGCGCCGATACCGTATCTGACGGCGGGGTTGGCCAGGGGGTTCTGTGACATCGAGTCGAGAGGTGGCCCCGTCGGTACAAATTCGTTTTGCTGTTGTCGTCGGCCGGTGGACGCCGACGGTCCCCTCGTTCGCGCGAACGAGACTCGGTCAGAGCGGCTTCGACCACTCGTTCCCGCACTCGCAGCATTCGAAGCGCTGGACGACTTCGCTGCCGGCGGTCGTCTTCCCTATCCGCTCTCCGAGCCAGTGTGAACACTCCGGACACGTTGTGATCGGCATGATTGGTGAGGAACGCGTGGTTACTCTGTGGTGTGCCCCGCGCGACGGCCGCGCGAAGAGAACACAGAATCACGAAACCGACCGGCGAACCGGTCCAAGCGGCCCCTCCACGGTCGAGGCTCGGACACACAGTGCGTAATTGCCGTCGCGTCCTCCGACTTCGAGGACTCCACGGTTAACGGCCTCGTTCACCCGAGAAATGACACGACGGGGAGCGGACGGGCGGGGGAGCGGGCGACCCGGTGGCCTACATGTCGGGCCAGGCGTCGAGGGCGTTGCCGATAGAGGACACGTCGGCGATCCAGCGGGCGGCGATGCCCTTCTTGAGGAGCTCGGCGGGCACGCCGCCGAAGGTGGAGATGGGGAGGAACTTCACGTCGTGGGCGACGGCCTCCTCGCCGACGGAGACGACGGTGCCCTTGTCGTCGTAGGTCCACTCGGTGAGCGGCTGGCCCTTGACGCGCCGCGCGAGGTTCTCGCCGGCGACCTCGGCGGCCTGCCAGGCGGCCTGGGCGGTCGGCGGCGCGGGGTCGTCGCCGGGCTGGTCGACGATGGCCGCGTCGCCGATGGCGAACACGCGGTCGTCGTCGGTCTCGAAGGTCATCTCGGAGAAGATGCGGTTCGAGCGGTCGTCCTTGTCGATCTTGGCGTCGGCGACGGCCTCGCGGCCGGTGATGCCGCCGGTCCAGATCAGCACGTCGTAGTCCATCTCGGTGTCGTCGCCGATGTAGACGGTCTCCCCGTCGACCTCGCCGATGAACTCGCCGGTGTGGATGTTCACGTCGGCGGCTTCCAGCCGCTTGCGGAGCGCGCCCTGCAGTTCGGGGTCGCTGTTGGGGAGCACCCGATCGAGCCCCTCGACGAGTTCGATGTCGATGCTGGCGCCGTAGTCGTCGCGGTACTCGGCGATCTCGCCGGCGGTCTGGATGCCCGAGAGGCCGGCGCCGCCGACGACGACCGTCGCCGGGTCGTCACGCGTGGCGGCCGCGGCGGCCTCGGAGACCGCGTCGTGGATCGAGAGGGCGTCGTCGAGGCTCTTGAGCGTGTGGGCGTGCTCGCGCAGGCCGTCGATGCCGAAGAAAGCGGTGCGCGAGCCGATACCCACGAGCAGGTAGTCGTAGGACACGTCCGACCCGTCTTCGAGTTCGACGACGCGCTCGTCGGTGTCGACGCCGTCGACGGTGGCCTGGCGGAAGGTCGTCGAGGGCGACTTGACCTCCTCGACGGGGATCGTGACCTTCTCGCGGACGCTGGGGTCCCGGATGCAGCGGTGGGACTCGTGGAGGACCAGGTGGTAGTCCACGTCGGAGATCCAGGTGACGTTGGCCCGACCGTCGAGATGTGATTCGAGGCTCTTGACCGCACCCGCGCCCGCGTAACCGGACCCGAGCACGACGACGTTGTCGCTCATGCGGCCCACTCTGTAGCCGGGTGATACAAAGCCTACGAATCGGTCCCGAGGATCCGACCGTTCGACCCCTTTCTATCACGAATATCGAGGAACGACGGCCGGGATCGAGTCAACGCGGGAGAACGACGGGCGATCGAAGGGGACGAGCGCCGCGATAGCGCCGTGACCGTGCTGGGGCGCCGCCGCGACCGGGTCAGTGTTCGGGTTCGCCGGCCGGCGCGCGCATGTCGTCGATCGTGAGGATCAGTTTGTTGTTCGTGTCGTCTTTGCCCTCGAGCGATCCGATGATCTGGAGCTTCGAGAGCGGCGTCGGGCCGACGGTGATGGTGTCGCCCTCGTGGAAGTCGGCGATCGACCCCTGGAGCTTGATCTCGGCGCGACACTCCTCGGGGTGGTGGACGCTAGTGAGGTCGATCTCCTCGACGTTGGCGTCCTCGATGTCCGAGCCGTTGTGAGCCAGCGGTACGTCCGCCGCCTGATCCATGTCCTGGATCTGGAGGGCGTCGTAGGCGGTGGCCGTCGGCTTGTAGCCGCCCTTCGGACCGGGGACGCCTTCGACCAGCTGGAGGGCCTTGAGACTCTGCATCTGGTTGCGGATCGTGCCCGGGTTCCGGTCGACCTTCTCGGCGATGTCTTCCCCTTTGACCGCGCTCTCGGACTCCCGATAGAGATTGACGAGCTCCTGCAGGATGTTTTTCTGGCTGGGCGTCAGTTCGATTGATGACATACAGAGGTTTTGGTCATAGATTTTATTAAACCCGGCGGTGGCCGACCGCCAGGCGGGCAACATTCGCCGCCTATCGCCCGCGAAGTCGCGACAGTCAGTCCCTCACACGGGCAATTCGTCCGCGGTCCGACGGTAAGGGTACCCTTTATTGTGTTCGATCGACCAGTTCGACCCATGCACGGGAAGCGGGTGCTGGTGACGGGCGGTGCGGGATTCATCGGATCGAACCTGGCGAACCACCTCGCGGCGGACAACGACGTCGTCGCGCTCGACGACTGTTACCTGGGAACGCCGGACAACCTCGACGACTCGGTCGAGTTCGTCGAGGGGTCGGTGCTGGACGACGACCTGCCGACCGACGTGGACATCGTCTTCCACATCGCGGCGCTGTCCTCGTACGCGATGCACGAGGACGACCCCACGCGGGGCGCCAGGGTCAACGTCGAAGGGTTCGTCAACACGGTCGACCAGGCGCGCCAGGACGGCTGTGACACCGTCGTCTACGCCTCCACCTCGTCGATCTACGGCGACCGGACGGACCCGTCGCCCGAGGACATGCCCGTCACCGTGAACACGGGCTACGAGGCGTCGAAACTCGCCCGCGAGAAGTACGCCGAGTACTTCGCCAACCACTACGACATGTCGATGGCCGGGATGCGCTTCTTCTCGGTGTATCAGGGCATGGAGGACGGCGCGGAGGAACACAAGGGCGAGTACGCCAACCTCATCGCGCAGTTCGCCGACGACATCGCCAACGGCCGCAACCCCGAGATCTGGGGCGACGGCTCGCAAACCCGGGATTTCACCCACGTCGACGACATCGTCCGCGGCCTCGAACTCGCCGCCGACCACGAACTCACGGGCGTCTACAACCTCGGTACGGGCGAGCAGTACAGTTTCGACCACCTCGTCGACCGCATCAACGAGGCACTGGGGACCGACGTTGAACCCGTCTACGAGGACAATCCCATCCCCGAGGACGTGTACGTCCACGACACGATGGCCGACGCCACCAAGATGCGCGAGGCGACCGGCTGGGAACCCGAGATATCCTTCGAAGAAGGCGTCGAACGGGTCTGCAGCCAGTACGACTGACCCGTCGGACCGTCCGCGGTCCGGAAGCGGTCGGGCGGTGATACCGTCGGCCGCCCCCGACGGTTTTGCCCGTCGCCCTCCTTGCGAGCGTATGGACCGACCAGTACGCGTCTTCGGCGTCCCGATGGACCTGGGCGCGGACAGGCGCGGCGTCGACATGGGGCCGTCGGCCATCCGCTACGCGGGGCTCGCCGACGAACTGGAATCGCTGGGGATCGACTGCGACGACGGCGGCAACGTCGCCGTCCCGAGCCCCGAACGGACCGAACCGGACGCCGGCCGCCCGCCGGAGGGCCGGGCGAAGTACCTCGCCGCGACCGAGCGGGTGTGTCGCGACCTCGCCGACGAGGTCGCGGCCGCCGTCGCCGACGGCCGCTTCCCGCTCGTCCTCGGCGGCGACCACTCCATCGCCATCGGCACCGTCGGCGGCGCCGCGCGCGACCGCGACCTCGGAGTCGTCTGGTTCGACGCCCACGGCGACTTCAACACGCCCGCCACCACGCCCTCCGGTAACGTCCACGGCATGTCCATCGCCGCGATCCTCGGCCGCGGGTCGTTCGCCGACAGCGAGTGGGCGGCGGCCCCCACGGTCGACCCCGAGAACGTCGCCGTGGTCGGTCTCCGCGACCTCGACGACGCGGAGCGCGACGCGCTCCGGGACAGCGACGTGACGGCGTTCTCGATGACCGACGTCGACCAGCGCGGGCTCCCCGAGGTGACCCGCGAGGCCGTCGAGGTGGCGACGGACGGCACCGACGGCGTCCACGTCAGCCTCGACATGGACTTCCTCGACCCGACCGAGGCGCCCGGGGTCGGCACGCCGGTCCGCGGCGGGGCCTCCTACCGCGAGGGGCACACCGCGATGGAACTGGTCTCCCGGACCGCCGGCTCGGCCCTGGCGTCGCTGGAGATCGTGGAAGTCAACCCCATCCTCGACGACCACAACAGGACCGCGGAGCTCGCCGTCGAACTCGCCGCGAGCGCGCTCGGCAAACGGATTCTCTGAGGGGCCGAGCGGCCCGGCGTCGCGCGGTCCCCGCCGCGCTCGCCGACGCGCCGCTCAGTCCCGACGCGAAAGCGCGAGCGCGCCGAACAGGACGGCCGCGACGATCACTGCCGTCAGGCCGAATCCGGAGCCGAGGCCGTCGGACGCGCCGTCGGTGACCGTCGCGGTCCCGTTCGCCACCGTGGCGTTCGGGCCGACGGTGCCGTTCGGACTGGCGGTGCCGTTCGCGACGGTTCCGTTCGGGACGGCTGTCTCCGCGGGCGTCGCCGTCGGCGTGTCCGTCCCGCGCAGCGTCGGCGGCGGGAGTTCCGTCGTCCCGACCGGTCCGCCCGACTCCGGCAAAGTTCTTGTGACCTTTCACGGGCGAGCGACGACCTCGACGGCGAGAACGGCGAAAAAGATATCGCGGTCGTGAAGGGCGCTACTGCTCGTCTTGGTCTTCTTCTTCGTCGCCGTCGTCCGAGGCCTCTGCTCGATCGGCCTCGCCGTCGACGGACTCGGGCACCACGTCGACGCTGGCGACGCGGTCGCCCTCCTCAAGCTTCATGACGACGACGCCCTTGGTGTTCCGGCCGACCTCGCTCACGTCGCCGGCGCGGATGCGCATGATCTGGCCGCGCTCGCTCATGATCATCAGGTGGTCGTCGGCGCCGACGGCCTTGACCGTGCTGACGGGGCCGTTGCGCTCGTCGGTCTTGATGTCGATGAGCCCCTTGCCGTAGCGGGACTGGCGACGGTACTCCGAGAGGCGGGTCCGCTTGCCGTAGCCGTTGCGGGTGACCGTCAGCAGACACCGGTCGTCCTCGCTGTCGGCGGCGACCATCCCGGCGACGCGGTCGTCGCCCTGGAGGTCGATCCCGCCGACGCCGCGGGCGTTACGCCCCATCTCGCGGGCCTCGCTCTCGTCGAAGCGGATGGTCATGCCCCGCTCGGTGGCGATGACCAGGTCCTTCGTCCGGTCGGTCACCTCCACGTCGACGAGCTCGTCGCCCTCCTCGAGGTCGGCGGCGATGATCCCCGTCGAGAGGATGTTCTCGAACTCCTCGGCGTTCGTCCGCTTGACGTAGCCGTTTCGGGTGACCATCGCGATGGACTCCTCGGGCTCGAAGTCGTCCGTGTTGACGACGGCGGTGATCTCCTCGCCGTCGTCCAGATCGATGAGGTTGACCGCGGATTTGCCGCGCGCCGTCCGGCTCATCTCCGGGATCTCGTAGGTCTTGAGCTTGTAGACCTGCCCCTGATTGGTGAACGAAAGGAGGTAGTCGTGGGTGTTGGCCCGGAAGACCTTCGAGACGCGATCCCCTTCCTTGGGGTCGGCGCCGATGATGCCCTTGCCGCCGCGACCCTGCGGGTCGAAGCGGTCGACGGGCATCCGCTTGATGTAGTCGTCCTCGGTGATGACGACGACCACGTCCTCCTCGGGGATCAGATCCTCGTTGGTGATCTCGTCGCTCTCGACGAAGTTCGTCCGGCGCTCGTCGTCGTACTCGGCCTTCATCGCCTGGAGCTCCTCCTTGATGACCGCGAGGAGCTCGCTCTCGTCGTCGAGGATCGTCTCCAGGCGCTCGATCTCGGCCTGCAGGTCCTCGTACTCGGACTCGATCTCCGCCGACTCCATCGAGGTGAGCGAGCCGAGCTGCATCCGGACGATGTGGTCGGCCTGGTCGCCCGAGAAGTCGAAGGCCGTCTGGGCGTCGAGGTGTTCGAACTCCGCGTCCAGTTCCTCGAGGTCGAGTTCGCCCTGCAGGGCGGCCTTGGCCGCGTCGCGGTCCTCGGAGTTGCGGATGAGGTCGACGACCGCGTCGACCTGGTCCAGGGCCTTCAGCCGGCCTTCGAGGATGTGCGCGCGGTCCTCGGCCTCGGCGAGCTCGTACTGCGAGCGGCGTCGAACGACCTCCTTCCGGTGGGCGAGATACTCCTCTAAGGTTTCCTTGAGCGTCAGCACCTTGGGCTGGCCGTCGACCAGCGCGAGGTTGATGACGCCGAAGGTCGACTCGAAGTGGTGTTTCTTCAGCTGGTTCTCCACCACGTCGATGTTGGCCCCGCGCTTGAGTTCGACGACGACGCGGACGCCGTTGCGGTCGGACTCGTCGCGCAGGTCCGAGACGCCCTCGATCTTCCCCTCGTTGACGTCCTCGGCGATGCGCTCGACCATCCGGGCCTTGTTCTCCTGGAAGGGGATCTCCGTCAGGACGATCCGCCCCTCGTCCCGTTCGAGTTCGTACTTCGCGCGGACCGTCACTCGACCGCGACCCGTCGCGTAGGCGGAGTAGACGGCCTCGCGGCCGACGATGGTCCCGCCGGTCGGGAAGTCCGGCCCCTTGATCGGGCCGGCGGTGCCGTTGCCGCGGCTGTCGCGGGTGTCGACCAGGTCGTCCACGTCGCAGTCGGGCTCGTCGATGAGCTTGACGACGGCGTCGACGACCTCGCCGAAGTTGTGCGGCGGGATGTTCGTCGACATGCCGACCGCGATGCCCGACGAGCCGTTGATCAGCAGGTTCGGCACCTTCGCGGGCAGGACCTCCGGCTCGGTCAGCCGGTCGTCGTAGTTGGACTGGAAGTCGACGGTGTCCTTCTCGATGTCCGCGAGCATCTCCTCGGCGATGGGTGCCATCCGGGCCTCGGTGTACCGCATGGCCGCGGCGGGGTCGCCGTCCATCGAGCCGAAGTTGCCCTGGCCGTCGACCAGGGGGTAGCGCATCGAGAAGTCCTGAGCCATCCGGACGAGCGTGTCGTAGATGGGGCTGTCGCCGTGGGGGTGGTAGTCACCCATCGTCTCGCCGACGATCGAGGAACACTTCCGGTGGGAGGTGTTGCTCGACACGCCCATCTCGTGCATCGCGTAGAGGATGCGCCGGTGGACGGGCTTGAGGCCGTCGCGCACGTCCGGCAGGGCGCGGCCCGCGATGACGCTCATCGCGTAGTCGATGTAGCTCTGCTCCATCTCGTTCTCGACGCGGACGCGGTCGACCTCCGCGGCCGGCGTCACGTCGCTGTCGGGTACGTCTGAACTCATCGTCTCACCTCTCGTCGGTCGGTGTCGTCCGCATCGCGCCTGTCGCGCCGGGTCATATGTCCACCCACTCCGCCTCGGGGGCGTGGTCCTTGATGAACTGTTTGCGCGGTTCGACGGCGTCGCCCATGAGCACGGAGAACATCTTGTCGGCCGCGGCGGCGTCCTCGATGGTGATCTGCTTCAAAATCCGCTGTTCGGGGTCCATCGTCGTGTCCCAGAGCTGCTGGGGGTTCATCTCGCCGAGGCCCTTGAAGCGCTGGACCTGGGTGGGGTTGCCGTTACACTTCTCCTCGACGATGCGGTCGCGTTCCTCGTCGCTCATCGCGTCGTAGGTCTCGCCGTTGTAGCGGACGCGATACAGCGGCGGCTGGGCCGCGTAGACGTAGCCGGCCTCCAGCAGCGGCCGCATGTGCCGGTAGAAGAAGGTCAGCAGGAGCGTCCGGATGTGCGCGCCGTCCACGTCGGCGTCGGTCATCAGGACGATCTTCTCGTAGCGGGCCTCGTCGATGTCGAACTCGTCGCCGATGCCCGTGCCGATGGCGGTGATCATCGCCCGGATCTCGTTGTTCTCGAGGATGCGGTCCAGGCGGTGCTTCTCGACGTTCAGGATCTTCCCGCGGATGGGGAGGATCGCCTGGAACTCGGGGTTGCGTCCCTGCTTGGCCGATCCACCGGCGGAGTCGCCCTCCGTGATGAACAGCTCGGCGTCCTCGGGTTCCCGCGTCTGGCAGTCCGAGAGCTTCCCGGGCAGCGCCGTCGAGTCGAGCGCAGACTTGCGGCGGGTCAGCTCCTTGGCCTTCTTGGCGGCCTTGCGGGCCTTGGCGGCCTCGACGGCCTTCTGGACGATGACCTCGGCGGTGTCGGGGTTCTCCTCGAAGTAGGTCCCCAGCCCGTCGTGGACGGCCGACTCGACGATGCCCCGAACCTCGCTGTTGCCGAGCTTCGTCTTGGTCTGGCCCTCGAACTGCGGGTCGGGGTGTTTGACGGAGATGACGGCGGTCAGCCCCTCGCGGATGTCGTCGCCCTTGAGCGTGCCGTCGATCTCGCCCAGTAGGTTGTTCTCCTCGGCGTAGTCGTTGACGATGCGGGTCAGCGCAGTCTTGAAGCCGGTGAGGTGGGTGCCCCCCTCGCGCGTGTTGATGTTGTTCGCGAAAGCGTGGATAGAGCCCTGCAGTTCGCTGGTGCCCTGCATCGCCACCTCGACGTGAAT
Organism: Halosimplex pelagicum; assembly: GCF_013415905.1. Lineage (GTDB taxonomy): Archaea > Halobacteriota > Halobacteria > Halobacteriales > Haloarculaceae > Halosimplex > Halosimplex pelagicum. Next base: position 4,153,323 of record NZ_CP058909.1, read on the forward strand.
GTCCTGCTCTTCGTCCTCGAAGTAGACGACCTCGCCGTGGAGCGGCTCTTTCGTCTCGTTGAGGTACTCGACGAACTCGCGGATGCCGCCCTCGTAGCGGAAGGTGTCCTCCGTCCCGTCGCGCTCGTCGGTCAGCGTGATCGCGACGCCGGAGTTGAGGAAGGCCAACTCGCGCAGACGCGATTCGAGGGTGGAGTAGTCGTACTCGTCGGCCTCGAAGATCCCCGTGTCGGGCCAGAAGCGGACGGTCGTGCCCGTCCCCTCGTCGGCGTCCATGTCGCGGACGCGTTCGAGCCCCTCCTGCGGGGCGCCCTTCTCGAAGGATTCGCGGTAGACGGCGCCGTCGCGCTTGACCTCGACTTCGAGGCGCTCGGAGAGAGCGTTGACGACGGAGACGCCGACGCCGTGCAGTCCCCCCGAGACCTGGTAGGACTTGTTGTCGAACTTCCCGCCCGCGTGGAGGATGGTCATCACCACCTCGACGGCGGGCTTGTCGTACTTCTCGTGGGTGTCGACCGGGATCCCCCGGCCGTCGTCGGAGACGGAGACGGACCCGTCGTCGTGGATGGTGACCGAGATGGTGTCGCAGTATCCGGCCAGCGCCTCGTCGATAGAGTTGTCCACGACCTCGTAGACCAGATGGTGCAAGCCCCTGTCGTCCGTGGACCCGATGTACATCGCCGGGCGTTTGCGCACGGCCTCCAGCCCCTCAAGGGCCTGGATCTGCTGTGCGCCGTACTCCTCAGGCTCCCGTGACATAGAATCTGTGTCTCCGTAGTACACCGGCTCCCTTAAAGCTCTCGCACGCGCGCTCGCGCGAGACTCGCCGCGTAGCGATCCGCTCGCCCGTGAGATCGCGACGGTCCGATCGGCCGCCCGTCAGTTCGCCCCCCGAGGGCCGCGGTCACCGGTTTCACTTTCACCCCGCCGGCGAACGCCTTTTAAGCCGTCCGACAGTAGGGGGTTTCACGGATGACATCGTATCAGTCGCAACTCGGCGAGGGTGAGGGGATCGCCGAGGAGCTGGCAGAGAGCCAGCGGTCGATCTCCATCGCCGAGTTCTTCGAGAAGAACAAGCACATGCTCGGGTTCGACAGCGGGGCCCGGGGACTCGTGACCGCCGTGAAAGAGGCGGTCGACAACGCGCTGGACGCCTGCGAGGAGGCGGGCATCGCCCCCGACATCTACGTCGAGATCCAGGAGGCCGGGGACTACTACCGGCTCATCGTCGAGGACAACGGCCCCGGGATCACCAAAGAGCAGATCCCCAAGGTCTTCGGGAAACTGCTCTACGGGTCGCGGTTCCACGCCCGCGAGCAGTCCCGCGGTCAGCAGGGGATCGGGATCTCCGCCGCGGTCCTGTACTCCCAGCTCACCTCGGGCAAGCCCGCGAAGATCACCTCCCGGACCAAGGGCGGGGTCGACGCGGAGTACTTCGAGCTCATCATCGACACGGACACCAACGAGCCCGAGATCGACGTCGAGGAGACGACCACCTGGGAGCGGCCCCACGGCACGCGCATCGAGATGGAGATGGAAGCAAATATGCGCGCCCGCAACCAGCTCCACGACTACATCAAAGACACCGCGGTCGTCAACCCCCACGCTCGCATCGAGCTGCGCGAGCCCAACGAGCACATGAAATACGAGCGGGTGACCGACAAGCTCCCCGCCGAGACCGAGGAGATCCGCCCCCACCCTCACGGGGTCGAACTCGGGACGCTCATCAAGATGCTCGACGCCACCGATTCGTACTCGGTGTCGGGCTTTCTGCAGAACGAGTTCACCCGCGTCGGCGGGAAGACCTCGGACTCGGTCATCGACAACTTCCGGGATCGGCACTTCGGTCGCGAGATGTCGTGGACGCCGCCCGAATCCCACGAGCCCGCGGACGTGGCCCGTGCGCTCGACGCCGCCGTCGCCAACAAGGGCGCCGAGGCGACCGCCGAGTTCGCCGACCGCGTCGCGGACGCCCTCGACGGCTACGACCGGGTCGCCCACCACGAGCTGTGCGACCTCGTCGACGACGTGGCCGACGATATCGAGGACAAACACGGCGTGACCTTCGGCTCGACGGTACGGGAGAACGCCTGCGAGGCGGGCTGGGCCGCCGTCGTCGGCGCGAGCGACGCCGTCGGCGTCGACGAGGACGCCGAGGAGTACGAGCAGCTCCGCTCGGACCTGTACGCCGTCGTCGACGAGGTGACGACCACCCAGAAGGACGACGCGACGATCCAGGGGGTCGCCGACCGCCTCACCCCGAAGTTCGGCGACGCCGACGACCACCGCCATCGGTTCACCCGCGACGAGGTCCGCGAGTTCGTCCGCCGCGCGGCCGACGCCACCGAGGAGTACGACGACGCGACCTTCGGCGAGACGGCCCGCGAGAACGTCGTCGAGGCCATCTGGGAGCGCGCTCGCGGGGTGCCGGACGACCCGCCGAACGTGAACGATATCGCCGGCGACCGCGACGCGTCGAGCGAGCTGCTCGACGCCATGCGCGAGACGGACATCATCGCGCCCCCCACGGACTGTCTCTCGCCCATCGAGTCCGACCTCATCGAGGAGGGCCTGCGCAAGGAGTACGACGCCGACTTCTACGCGGCGTCGACGCGGGACGCCTCCGTCCACGGCGGCGACCCGTTCATCGTCGAGGCCGGGCTGGCCTACGGCGGCGACGTGGAAGCGGAGGGCAAAGCCGAGGTGATGCGCTTCGCCAACCGCGTCCCGCTCGTCTACCAGCGCGGCGCCTGCGCGACCACGGACGTGGTCAAGGACATCAACTGGCGTAACTACAACCTCGACCAGCCGGGCGGCTCGGGCATCCCGAACGGCCCGGTCGTCATCATGGTCCACGTCGCCTCGACGAACGTCCCCTTCACCAGCGAATCCAAGGACGCCGTCGCGAACGTCCCCGAACTGGAGTCGGAGATCGAACTCGCGATGCGCGAGGCCGCCCGCGAGCTGAAGTCCTTCCTGAAGAAACGGCGCTCGATGCAGCAGCGCCGCGAGAAACAGGACAAACTGGCGACGATCCTGCCGGAGATGGCCGAGAAGCTCTCGGCGGTCACCGACAACGACGACCTCGATATCGACGACACGCTCGCGCGGATCATGAACAACGTCCTCGTCGAGCGCCAGCGCGACGGCGACACCGTCCGGCTGGTGATCGAGAACAACTCCGACCGGGCGGCGGACGTGGAGATAACGGACATCGTCGCGGGGAGCGAACCCGTCCTGGCCAACGGCGACGCCAGCGTCGTCGAGATGGACGGCGAGTGGTTCGTCAAGTGGTCGACGTCGGTGTCGGCCGGCGACGAGGCCACCCTGGAGTACGACGCGGGCGCCGACGCGGAGTTCGACATCTCCGTCGACGGCCTCGAAGACGAGCGGGTCACCATCGACGCATAACAATGAGCGCAGACACAGACACAGACGCGGACGCGAGAGAACAGCTGATCGACCTGGCCGAGGAGTTCTACGAGCAGTTCGAGGGCGGCGACGTGCCGAAGATGCGGATTCCGACCCGGACCAAGTCCAACATCGAGTACGACGAGGACAAGAACGTCTGGGTGTACGGCGACCGCGAGAGCACCCGCACCGCCAAGACCATCTCCGGCGCGGAGAAGTTGCTGAAGGCCACCTACACCATCGACTTCCTGGCCCGCCAGCTCGACCAGGACCGCTCGTCGACCCTGCGTGAACTCTACTACCTCAGCGAGTCGTGGGACGTGGACGAGGCGCAGTTCAACTCCCAGGACGAGTCGAACAACCTCATCGAGGACCTGGAGATCGTCTCGGAGGTCAAACGCGAGGACTTCCACATGCGCCCGGAGGAGTCGGGCGCGAAGGTGATGGGCCCGCTGTTGCTCCGCGAGCAGACCAACCGCGGCGACCGCGAGATCCACTGCCAGGACGACGTGGGCCAGGGCGGCTACCAGATCCCGAACAACCCCGACACCATCGAATTCCTCGACAACGACGCCGAGTTCGTCCTCTGCGTGGAGACCGGCGGCATGCGGGACCGGCTCGTCGAGAACGGCTTCGACGACGAGCACGACGCCCTCGTGGTCCACCTCGGCGGCCAGCCCGCGCGGGCGACCCGCCGGCTGACCAAGCGGCTGCACGACGAACTCGACCTCCCGGTCACGGTCTTCACCGACGGCGACCCGTGGTCGTACCGCATCTTCGGCTCGGTCTCCTACGGCTCCATCAAGAGCGCGCACCTCTCGGAGTACCTCGCCACGCCGGAGGCGCAGTTCATCGGCGTTCAGCCCGAGGACATCGTCGAGTACGACCTGCCGACGGATCCGTTGAGCGACTCCGACGTGAACGCCCTGGAGAGCGAACTGGAGGACCCGCGCTTCCAGACCGACTACTGGACCGAGCAGATCGAACTCCAGCTGGACATCGGCAAGAAGTCCGAACAGCAGAGTCTGGCTTCCTACGGCCTGGACTTCGTGACCGACACGTACCTGCCCGAGCGGCTGGACGAGATGGGCGTGCTGTAGCTCGGGAGGAGGGGAAACCGTCGCCCTCGACGACGTTCGGTTCGATGTGTGAGTGTCTCGGTTGATTCTGTTGGACGAGTTGTGGAAGGAAGTCGAACGACAGCGACCGCACTCGACGGAGACAGCAGATGATGAAAGCCCTCGCCGCGCTCGCTAGCTGTCGATTCGACCGCACTCGACAGCAGGCGTTGAAAGCCCTCACCGCGCTCGCGGTCGCTGAGGCGGGATATCCGCGCTCTCGGCACGGCCCGCGCGGATAGTCGCCCGCTCAGGCGACGCCCGGCGCGAGCGCGCCTCACCCTTTCAGTCCGCCAGGCACAGCACCGCAACCGCGACAGCGACCGCAGACGGCCTCGAACCTCCCCAACCTCTTGCGCTCCGCGCGCCTACGGCGTGCGGTGCTCATCCCTCGCGTGACTATTTCGAGCGGCCCGCCACGAGGCGGGCACGCTCGACAGCACGCGCCAACCGCGCCGCAATTACACTACCTGTAGGTAGCATCCGTCGCGGAGCGCCGGTCTTTTTCACCCCTGTTTTTGCCGAGCTTCGACTCTGCTCAGAACTTCGCGGCTCGGAGGGCGGTCTCGATGTGGTCGTAGGGGTCGTCGGTGACGCTGGGGCCGTGGCCGGTGTGCATCTCGGCGAGTTCCGGCGACACGGTGTCGCGGAGGTACTCGATGCTGTCGATCAGGACTTCGCGGTCGCCCTCGGGGAGGTCCGTCCGGCCGAAACTCCCGTTGGCGAACACCAGGTCGCCGGCGAACAGGACCTCCGCGCCGGCGGCGTAGAGACAGAGGTGGTCGTCCTTGTGGCCGGGGGTGTGCAGCGCCTCGTAGCGGTGGTCGCCCAGTTCGACGGAGTCGCCGTCGGCGATAGCGTGGTCGACGAGTTCGTGGTCGGGGTCGAATCCCCACACGTCGCAGTCGAAGGCGTCGACGAGCGCGGCGGTGTTGCCGACGTGATCGGGGTGGGTGTGGGTGAGGACGACGGCGTCGAGGGCGGCGTCGCGGTCGCGGACCTCTCCGGCGGCGTCGAACTCGCTGCCGGCGTCGACGAGGACGGTGCGCTCGCCAGTGACGAGGAAGGCGTTGCTGGTGAAGACCTGCTGGCCACGGGCGACGTTTTCGATCACGGCCGTCGGTAGTCGCGCCGGGGCGGTGAGGGTATCGGTTCGCGACCGGACCGGTCGAAGCGAGATGCGGGGTCCGGGTCGCGACCGACGCGCGGCCGCTGCGGTCGCCGCGGCCGACCCCGACGAGCGGGCGGTCACGGGAGTCGGCGAGGCGGGGAAATCCCGTCGCCTCCTGCTATCACGCGACCGACTCGGACCCACAGGGCTATGTGTGATGAACGATAACGACGCCGTAGAGAGCAGATGTCAGGATCGGAAACGCCAGTCGTGCTCATCGTCGAGGACGAGCCCGACGTCGCCGAGACGTACAACCTCTGGCTCGCCGACGACTACGAGGTCCGGATGGCCGGGAGCGGCGACGAGGGGCTGGCCGAACTCGACGACGAGGTCGACGTGGTCCTCCTCGACCGGATGATGCCCGGTCTCTCCGGCGACGAGGTGTTAGAGCGGATCCGCGAGCGTGGGCTCGACTGCCGGGTGGCCATGGTGACGGCGGTCGAACCGGACTTCGACATCCTCGAGATGGGGTTCGACGCGTATCTCTGCAAGCCGATTCGGAGCCAGCAGCTCCACGACACCGTCGAGAACCTGCTGGAGCGGTCGACCTACGACGACATGCTGCAGGAGTACTACTCGCTGGTCGAGAAACAGGCGACGCTCGAAGCGACCAAGAGCAGCGCCGAACTCGCCGACAACGAGGAGTACCTCGAACTCCGCGAACGGGTCGACGAGCTGAAGGAGGGGCTGTCGGATACGCTGGGTGGTATCGACGATGACGAGGACTTCATCGCAACGCTGCGAGGGCTCAGCGATGTCGAGGAGTAGTGATTCGGAGACGATGTACGACCTGACCGACGTGCTCGACTTCGAGGCGCTGGAGGACGTTCGACCGGGGTCGAACATCCTCGTCTCCGGCCCCGCCATGAGCGGCAAGGAGGACCTGGCGCTGTCGGTGCTGGCCGACGGCGCCGAGCGCGACCAGGGGTCGCTCGTCGTCACGACCGGCGACCGCGCCGAGAACGTCCTCGAGGACTTCCTCGACCGCGCGCCCGACGCCGACGAGTCGCGGGTCAGCGTCGTCGACTGTCGCGGCGACGGTAGCCGCCGCGGCGAGGCCACCGCGTCGGGCAGTTACGCCTACCACGTCTCCTCGCCCGGCGACCTGACCGGCATCGGGATCGGGATCACCGAGTGTCTGGAGTACCTCCACAACAACGGCGCCGAGAACGGCCGCTTCGCGCTCACCTCGCTGTCGACGATGCTCACCTACACGGACCGCAAGACCGTCTTCAAGTTCTGCCACGTCCTCTCCTCGCGGTTCGACTCCGCCGGCTACCTCGGACTCTTCACCATCGACTCCTCGGCCCACGACGACCAGACGCTGCAGGTCATCAAGCAGGCCTTCGACGGCATGATCGAGATCCGCGAGGAAGACGGCCGCCGCGAAGCCCGCGTCCTCGGTCTCGCCGGCAAGCCTACCGACTGGCGGGAGTTCTGAGCCCGTTCGATTTCGATCCGCCCCTGTCCCAGCCGCGCCACTGTCGCTCGAAATCCGCCGTTCACCACCTCTCGTGAACCATCCGCCCGCCGAGGCGGACCTTCGCACGTCGACCGGGGTCGAGGCCGAACCCAGCGATCAATCGTACCGAGAGATTGTGTACGAATAATCGATATTAGGTCCCTCCGATCCCATTGTGGACAAGACTTATCCCCGAAAACGACAGATATGCAAGTGCAACGGTCGGAGTGAAAGAGCGTCCGACCGAGCACGTTCGAGCCACCGGGGGACGACCCCGAACAAGCGAGCATCGCGCGCAAACTAGCCACTGCCAGCCACTGCAGCCACCGACACCACTGGCCCACCACCGTGGTGCTGTCATCGGAACGGCTACTCGGCCCCGAGTAGCGTTCGACATCGCGACGGGCGGCGGCCTCCGGCCGCCATTCTCCCGTCGAGCGAACCACGACCCGCCAGCGATGGGCGGGCTTTAATCCGCCGAGTCGCGTAGCCGTCGAGTATGGGAACGAGCGACCGGCCGGAGTCCGACCCAGCGGGCGACCCGCGGGCGGACTACGACTACGCGGCCGAGGCGGTGGCGCGACCGGGACTGGTCGCGGACCTCGACGAGCGGGTCTCGGGCGAGGTGCGGTTCGACGACTACTCGCGACAGCTGTACGCGACCGACGCGAGCATCTACGAGGTGACGCCCGTCGGCGTCGTCTATCCGGAATCGACAGCCGACGTGGCCGCCGTCGTCTCCTACTGCGCCGAGCGGTCCATCCCGGTGCTCCCCCGGGGCGGCGGCACCTCGCTCGCGGGTCAGACCGTCAACGAGGCCGTCGTCCTCGACTTCACCCGTCACATGAGCGCCGTCCTCTCGGTCGACGCCGACGAGCGGCTGGCTCGCGCCGAACCGGGCGCGATCCTCGGCGAGCTGAACGCCGAGCTTGCCGCCCACGACCTGAAGTTCGCGCCGGACCCCGCGTGGGGCGACAAGTCCGCGCTGGGCGGCGCTATCGGGAACAACTCGACGGGCGCCCACTCGTTGCAGTACGGCAAGACCGACGCCTACGTCGAGGGGTGCGAGGTGGTCCTCGCCGACGGGACGGTCACCCGCTTCGGCGAGGTGACCCTGGACGAACTCCGCGAGCGGGCCGACGCCGAGGGGGATCTCGAAGCCCGGATCTACGCCGAACTCGCCCGGGCCGTCGACGAGGAGATCGACGCCGTCGAGGCGGCCTTCCCGGAGCTCAAACGGAACGTCTCGGGGTACAACCTCGACGCGTTCGTGGCCGAAGCGCGCGAGGCACTGGACGGCGAAGCCGACGACACCGCGGCCGACGGCGAGCCGGCGACCGTCAACGTCGCCCGCCTGCTCGCGGGGAGCGAGGGCACCCTGGCTATCGTCACCGAGGCGACCGTCTCGCTGGAGCCGATCCCCGAGACGAAGGGGCTGGCGTTGCTCACCTACGAGAGCCTGCTCGACGCGCTGGAGGACGTTCGGCCGATCCTCGAACACGACCCCGCCGCCGTCGAGGTGCTGGACGACGTGTTGCTGGACCTCGCCGAGGAGACCGAGGAGTTCGGCGACCTCGTCGACTCGGTGCTCCCCGAGGGGACGGGCTCGGTCCTGCTCGTGGAGTTCTACGCCGAGAGCGACGACGAGGGGCGCCAGCGGGTCGCCGACCTGATCGCCGACCGAGTGGGCGGCGACCAGGGCGCGAACGTCGTCGGCGCGGCGACGACCGAGGCCGACCCAGCCGAGGGCGCCGCCGACGTGACCGACGCGCCGATCCGGGCGTTCGCCGCCCGCGAGGCCCACGACGACGCCGATCGCGCCCGCTTCTGGAAGTTGCGCAAGAGCGGCCTTCCCATCCTCCTCTCGCGGACGACCGACGCGAAACACGGAAGTTTCATCGAGGACACCGCCGTCCCGCCGGAGAACCTCCCGGAGTTCGTCGCGGACTTCCAGGCAGTCCTCGACGACCACGACACCTACGCGAGCTTCTACGCCCACGCGGGGCCGGGCTGTCTGCACATCCGGCCGCTGATCGACACGAAGACCGTCGACGGCGTGGCCGCGATGGAGTCGATCGCCGACGCGGTGACCGACCTCGTCGTCGAATACGGTGGCTCGGTCTCGGGCGAACACGGCGACGGCCGCGCCCGAACCCAGTGGAACCGGAAGCTCTACGGCGAGGAGGTGTGGGACCTGTTCCGCGAGATCAAGGCCACCTTCGACCCCGACTGGCTCCTCAACCCGGGGCAGGTCGTCGGCGTCGACGACGCCGCGGTCGAGGCGGGCGAGGCGCCCGACCGCGCTCGCACGGTCGACATGACCGAGCACCTGCGGTTCGACCCCGACTACGCCTTCGACGCGGGGTTCGAGCCGGACCTGAACTGGGACAACGACAACGGCATGCAGGGGATGGTCGAACTCTGTCACGGCTGTGGCGGCTGTCGCGGCGGCCAAGACACCACCGGCGGCGTGATGTGCCCGACCTATCGCGCGGCCGACGAGGAGGTCACCGCGACGCGCGGCCGGGCGAACATGCTCCGCCAGGCGATGAGCGGCGACCTCCCCGAGGACCCGACCGACGACGAGTTCGTGAGCGAGGTGATGGACCTCTGTATCGGCTGCAAGGGCTGTGCCAAGGACTGTCCCAGCGAGGTCGACATGGCGAAGCTCAAGGCCGAGGTCGAACACGCCCACCACGAGGAACACGGCACGTCCCTCAGGGAGCGCGTGTTCGCTAACGTCGACCGGCTGAGCGCGCTGGGCAGTGCTACCGCTCCCGTCTCGAACTGGTTCCAGAAGCTCCCGGGGAGCGGTCTCGTCACCGAGCGGCTCCTCGGCATCGCGCGCGAGCGGACGCTCCCGACGTTCGAACGGGAGTCGTTCGTCGACTGGTTCGCCGGTCGCGAGGCGGGCGTCCCCGAGAGCGAAACCGAGCGCAAGGCGCTGGTGTTCCCGGACACCTACACCAACTACAGCCACCCCGAAGCGGGGAAGGCGGCCGTCCGCGTCCTCGAAGCGGCGGGCGTCCACGTCGACGTGCCCGACGACGTGGCCGCCAGCGGCCGCGCGGCCCACTCGAAGGGCTTCCTCGACACCGCTCGCGAACGCGCCGAACGCAACGTCGACGAACTCGCCCCCCGGATCGCCGACGGCTGGGACCTGGTCGTCGTCGAGCCCTCCGACGCGGTGATGTTCCAGCACGACTACCTCGACCTGCTCTCGGGCGCCGCCGTCGAGACGGTCGCCGACAACTCGTACGGCGTCTGTGAGTACCTCGACCGCCACCGTCTCGACGGGGGCATCGACTTCGACGCGCCCGCCGAGTCGCTCACCTACCACGGCCACTGTCACCAGAAGGCGACCAAGAAGGACCACCACGCCGTCGGCGTCCTCCGCCGGGCCGGCTACGAGGTCGACGCCCTCGACTCGGGCTGTTGCGGCATGGCCGGGTCGTTCGGCTACGAGGCTGAACACTACTCGATGAGCAAGGCCATCGGGTCGATCCTCTACGACCAGGTCGACGACAGCGACGGCGACGAAGTCGTCGCGCCCGGCGCCTCCTGCCGGTCGCAACTGGACGACCGCGAGGGGAGCGAGTCGCCGCCACACCCCGTCGAACGGCTCGCCGACGCGCTCGCTACCGTCCCCGAGTGAACCCTGGTAGCACACCTCGAACCGTCCCGCCAGACTTTAATAGGGGCATCTCCTCTGATAAGGTGCAATGGCGACCGGTACGGTTGACTTCTTCAACGACACTGGCGGTTACGGTTTCATCGACACTGACGACGCCGACGAGGACGTGTTCTTCCACATGGAGGACATCGGCGGTCCTGACCTCGAGGAGGGGCAGGAAGTCGAGTTCGACATCGTTCAGGCAGACAAAGGCCCGCGCGCCGAGAACCTGGAGCGTCTGTAACAATGGCGACCGGGAAAGTCGACTTCTTCAACGACACCGGCGGCTACGGCTTCATCGACACCGACGACGCGGACGAAGACGTCTTCTTCCACATGGAAGACGTCGGCGGCCCCGACCTCGAAGAGGGTCAGGAAGTCGAGTTCGATATCGAGCAGGCCGACAAGGGCCCGCGAGCGACCAACCTGGAGCGTCTCTAACGATGGCGAAAGGTAAGGTCGACTTCTTCAACGACACCGGCGGCTACGGCTTCATCGACACGGAGGACGCCGACGAGGACGTGTTCTTCCACATGGAGGACGTGGGCGGTCCGGATCTCGAAGAGGGGCAGGAGGTCGAGTTCGACATCGAGCAGGCCGACAAAGGCCCGCGCGCGACGAACCTCGAACGCCTGTAACTGCGGATTCCCCCGCATTCGCGGCACGTCCGTCTCCTCGGTGAGTGACTGCTCCGGTCACGGAGCCCGCACCGCTCACCGTCCGAATATCTTCGGCCAGCGGCCGCGCTGGTCGGGATCGCTCGGCGCGATACCGTGGGACACAAGAGCCAGCGCGTCGGAGTGGCGACAATGAGCGACGCAGACGCCGTCGACACGGACCTCTACCAGCGCGCCCAGGCACTCCTCGAACCCGGCGAGATCGAACTCCTCGGCGTCATCGTCCACACCGATCTGTCGGGCGACCAGGAGCCGACGCTCCACGAGGCGACCCTGGAGATCGGCAACCACATCGCCGAGCACGCCGGTATCGAACCGACCGACACGTACGTCTACTCCGGCAACGACGACGGCGAGTTCGGCGTCAACCAGCACCAGGGACTCACCCTCGACGGCGACGAGTTCATCTGGGAGTGCCAGCAGCTGCTCCGCGAGGGTACCTTCGACGTGGTGTTCTACTACGAGGCCGACATCGACCAAGAGGGGCTGGTCGAGGCGCTCCGCGAGGCCGGCTACGACGCCGTCGGCGTCGAACCCCGGGAGTAGCGGCTCGGAACGCTCGTCACCGAAGTTCTGACAGGCAGTGCCGACAGTAGTCGACCCCGGCCCGATTCTCGGCGCCGCAGGACGGACAGACCGCCGTCTCGCGGTCGCGGGCGGCCGCAACGGCGCTGGCGGGATCGATCGTCGGCGTCGCCCCGCTCGGCGGCGATTCGGTCTCGAACTCCCCGCGCTCGACGCGGGCGACGAGCTCGTCGTGGGCCACGTGGTCGACGAGCCGGAACAGCGCGAGGAAGCACAGCCCCGGCAGGAAGGCGAGGACGGCGACCGCGAGCAGCCGGACGAACGCCGAGTCCATGTCGAGCGTTACCGTCCGACGATCAAGACGGTTTCGCCGCGAGCAGTCGCCCGAGCGACCGGCCGCCCGGCCGGAGGACGCTCAGTCGTCGACCATGCGGCTGCCGCCCGGCGGGAGGAACTCCTGGATGCGGTCGGCGCTGGCGACCTTCCGGACGAACGAATCGTCGGCGAAGCGGCCCTTGAACTCCCGGTAGAGCCGCATCGCGATGTCGTTCTGGGCGAACTGCCCGGGTTCGACCGTGATGGTCGTCTCTGTCTTCGGCTCGATGGCCGCGGGCGGGCCGCCGATGACACGGGTCTCGGGCTCGCAGGTGATCCCGACCGCGACACCGACCTCGGTGGACTCGTAGTAGGTGCGGTCGCCGCGGATGGCGAACCCGCCTTTCTCCAGGAACTCGCCGCTCTCGGGCGTCTTGGACACCTGGTCCGAACCCACTTCGTACACGTCGCCGGCGAACTTGCCGTCCTTCCAGACCGACGAGTACGAGACCGCGAACTGCGCGGCCTCGCGCTTGCTCGACTCCGGGATCTCCACGTCGTCGTCGTAGGACTCGGAGGGGCCGGTGGCCTTGAGGATCGTCGCGGGGCCGCCGTGGGCCTGCGCGTGGAAGAACCGGTCGCCGCGGTCGAGGTACTTCTTGACGAGGTCCTCGTTGTCGTCGGCGTCGCGGCCGCCGATGACGAGGAAGCCGTCGCTGGTGTGGAACCAGCGGTAGTCCTCGAACCAGTGCTCGGACTGGCGGACCGGGATCGACGGCTCGGCGAGCCAGTCCACGGCCTCGTCTTCCTCGTCCGATTCGCCGTCGCCGCCACCGCTCCCGTCGCCCCCCGCCCCCGCTTCGCCGGCGTCGGCGGCCTCCCACTCCGCCATGCGCTCCTCGACTTCCTCCAGTTCCTTTCGAGTCCGCTCGATGGCCTCCTCGGCCCCCTCCTTCTTGCCCTCGATGCGCTTGGCCTCGCGGTAGAGCCGGTCGGCGTTCTTCTCGACGCCCTCGCTCGCCGTCAGCGTGACTCGCTCGCCGTCGATCTCGATCGTTACCGTCCCCTCGCTACCGTCGAGCGAGACGACCGCCTCCGCGGCCGGGATGCCCTGCTCGGCCCCTTCCTCGAAGCGCTCCTCGATGTCGTCCCACGAGCGGTCCTCGGCGCGGGCCCCCTGAACCGTCGAGAGGATGTCGTCGACCAGATCGTAGTTGGCGTACAGCGCCTCGGCGTTCGCCCGCTCGCGCTCGGCCTGGGCCTCGAAGTCCTCGATGGCCCCCCGCTGTTGCTCGATGATCCGCTCGTGTTTGGCGATCTCCGACTCGAAGTCGGGGCGCCCGCGGTCGCCGCCCGCGGCGTCGCTCCCGCCGTCGTCGTCCTCGTCGCTGGCAAACGTGAAGTAGTCGTCCAGCGCCTCGTTGAACGAGTCGAACGGCTCGCCGTAGCGGTCGTCGTACTCCGCCAGCGGGATCGGCGTCACGTCGACCCGCTGACCCTCGATCGCACCGTCGTCGTCGGTCGGGTCCTCGGCGTCGGGGTCGTCGAGTTCGTAGTAGACTCTGGGGTCGAGGTCGCTGTCTGCGAGTCGCTCGTCCAGCCGGCGGACGGCGTCGTACAGCGCCCGCAACTGGTCGTCGGTCGACTCCTCGATCGGGACGTTGTAGTCGACGCCGGCGAGCGTGCAGAGCTCCTCGCCGTAGAGCCCGCCGAAGTTGAGCTGCGTGGCGAGCGTCCGCACGAGGTCCGAGTCGGAGTCGCGCATCCGCGCCTCGAAGGCCTCGTAGTCGACGCCGAGCGGGTTGAACCGCGCGCTCGGGAACTCGTACTGGGCGCCGGGCGCGACCGTCCGCGACTTCAGCCGCACGGTCTCCAGGCAGTCGATCACCTCGCCGGTCCCGTCGAGGATGGCGACGTTGCCGTCGCCGAACAGCTCGGCGACGATCGTCGTCGTCTCGTCGTCGCGCTCGAAGGTGAGTTCGAGGATGCGGTCGAACTCGTACTGGGACACGTCGAGCAGTTCGGCGCCCTGCATGCGATTGCGCAGCATCATCGCGAAGTTCGGGGGCCGCTCGGGCGCCTCCGGTACGTGGTCCGGGTCGGTGACGTTGACCCGCTTGTCCTCGCCGACCTCGACGAGCAGCTCCGTCCGCCCAAGGTCGTAGTGGCGCATCCGGAACCGCAGCAGGTCCCGGTCGGGGTAGAGGTAGACCTTCCCGACGCCCGCGCCCTCGTAGACCGATAGCTCGCCGGCGAGCGCCGCGAGGTCGACGCTCGTCAGTTCCCGCTTTCTGTCCATATCATACGGTCCGGCTTCGGGAGGATAGCTTTGGCGAACCTCCTTTCGACTCGGGCCCCGGTTCGAACCTTCGGCACACGAACTTCTGTGCAGCCATTTTTTCTCGGAGACGTCGGTGCGAGCCGGTGGGCTCGTGCCTCGACCCCCAGGAGAAACATGGGTGAAAAACACCGTCAGAGGCGAGTTCTGACGGCGAACCGGCGCTCCGCGCCGGATGCTATACAGGGGATATACTTATCAGACAGTTCTGCGATATGTTTCGCATGTCGTCCCTCCCTGGGAGGTTCTCATCGTTGGGAGACTGGAACCAGGCTCTGTTGAGTGCTGGCCTCGCCAGTATTGCCTACGCCAGTATCGTCACTGGATATAGCACCCAATCCCCAGCCATCCAGATCACGGGTTCAATCTGGTCATCGTTTGGATTGGCCGCACTCTTCGCGTTCGGTACTATCGGAGTTCCAATCCTACTCTGGATACGCTATCAGATTCGAGGCCCATCCATAGTCATGGCGCTCGTTCTGCTGTTCTGGCACGTCTTGATTCATCTGCCTGTCCTCGGGAGTGATGGAGGTGACGCGCCTGCCTTTGCCCTCGTCCTCTTCTGGGCCCCGCTCTATCTCGTCGCCTACGGGCTTCTCGCTGGTGGGGAGTACTGGCTTCGGGGACGAAACATCTCCGTATCCACCCCCTCGATGTAACAGGGTGGTAGATACGCACATCGAACTGATCGCACCGACTTTCACTCTCACAGCCGGGCGGCGCACTCCAGCAGCGCCCGACGACCGTCCCGGACGAGCGGCGTGCCGTGGCCCATCGCGGCGACCTCGAACGGCGGGACGCGCTCGCTCAGGTCGCGGATGCTCTCGGTCAGCTCGCGCATGTCGTAGGAGTCGAGCCAGAACGGCGGGGTGAGCCGGCCGTCGTCCTCCCAGGTGAGGTCGCCGAGGAAGGCCACCCCGGAGTCGTGGACGAAGACGGTGTGGCCGGGGTTGTGGCCGGGCGTGTGGTAGGCGGTGAACTGACCGATCTCGTCGCCGTCCTCGACGCCGCGGATGTCCATGTGGTCGGGGAGCGGGTAGATCAGCCGCGCTGCACGGTGGAACAGACCTTTGTGGTGGAGGAGCTTCGGTTCGCTCTCGCCGCTGCCGAGCGCGAGGTCGTCGGCACCGATGTACACCGGCCCGTCGAACGCGCCGTCGAGCGCCCGCAGCCCGCCGGTGTGGTCGATGTCGTAGTGGGTGAGGAACACGCGGTCGATATCGCCGACCTCGTAGCCGATATCGGCCAACTCCGATCCGAGGGACGGTCGGTTCCAGGGCAGACCGGGATCGATGAGGGTGACGGTCCCGTCGTCGACGAGGTAGCCGTTGGTCGCGAACGGCGGCACCAGCCCGATGTCGAGCAACCAGACTCCCTCGGCGAGCTTCGTCGGCATGTAACCCGTAGTAGTCGATCGAGCGGGAAAACGGTGCTGGCCGCTCCGCGTTGGTCCGCGCGGACCGCGGATCGAATGTCAAACCGCGATTTGGGCCTGCACAAGACATTCATGTCGCATCCACGTCCGTCCGGTATGAGACGCAGGACGGTCCTCGCCCTCGCGCTCGTCACCCTCCTCGCGGGACTGAGCGGCTGTTCGGCGGCCGGGTCGCTGTCGCTGACCCCCGTCGACGACCGCGCGCTCGCCGAGGAGGCGAGCCATCCCGCACCCACCGACGCGCCGCCGGACGACGACGAGAGGGTAGTGCAACGAGCGATCGAGAACGGCACCGCCACGGCGGTCGGTGACCACCCGCCGGTCGACGAGCGGCTCCCCTTCCGCCACGACGGCCGATTCTACGCCGTCGAGCACGCCGAGAACGGGACCGCGTCGGGCTACGATGTCGGGATCCGGATCGACTTCAACGCCTCCTCGGTCGACGGGACGGTCGTCGACTACGAGGAACTGCCGGCCGTCGACAGGGAGACCCTGGAGTTCGTGCTCTCCCAGGGACCGCCCGACGAGGACGGCCTCGAACCGGGCTACGACTTCGGCGTCGGCGCCACCTACACCGAGAGCGACGCCGAATCGTCGGTGCTGGTCCCGACACAGGAGTACGACGCGGTCAGATACGAGGGAGAGGCCTACCCGATCGACGTGGAGGCCGAACGGACGGAACTGACCGTCTACCGCTACGAGGCGAGCGAGGTGGCCGAGAGCCACGAGGCCTACGCAGAGTCGCTTCGCGACCGCTACGAGTTCGAACTCTCGGGCCTGTCCGACACCGAGCGGACGGTCGTCGAGGACGCGCTGAACGGCACCAACTACATCGAGGACAGCGACAACGAGGCGTTCGACTCGCTGGTCGACCGGTTCCGCGCGCAGGAAGCCGTCGAGGAGACCGACTACCGCGGGTCCTACGTCGTCCGCTACGACGGCCGGCTCTACTGGGCCGAGATGGACTACGGGAGCTATGTCACGGACGCGGAGCCGTCGCCGCCCGAGGAGACGCCGCCACCCGAGCCGTAACCGCGCGGCGTCCCGCTCGCGCGACTCAGAAGGTCGCCCGCCGTGTCGCTCACAGCCGCTTGCTGACGTAGGGACCGTCCTGGCGGTAGCCGAGTTTCTCGCGGTAGTACTGGCGGACGCCGATGCCCGAGAGGACGGCGAGCTTGCCGTAGCCCGCGTCGGCGGCCAGCCGCTCGGCCTCGGCCAGCAGGCGCTTGCCGTACCCCTGGTGCTGGTGGCTCCCGCTTTCGCCCGCCGACTCGCCGACGCCGACCTCGCTCCCGTAGACGTGGAGTTCGCGGACGACCGCGGCGCCCTGCAGCTCGCGCCGGACGGGGTCGTTCGGGAACCGCAAGCGGCAGAACCCGACAAGGACCCCCTTCTCGCGGTCTTCGAAACTGAGGAAGTGTTCCCGCCCGCCCGCCACTTCGTAGGTATCGGTGGCGAGGGTGACCTCCTCCGGCTCCTCGTCGTGGTGGCCGACTTCCCGACAGCGGATGCAGTCGCAGGACCACCCGTGCTCGTCCATCCGCTGGCGGGCCAGCTGCCGGAGGTTGGACTTCCAGACGCCGCCCTCGATGAAGTCGGCGGGGATGTCCCGTTGGACGCGCTGCAGGCGCGTGTACTCGGGGATCATCGACTTGATCTCCGCGACGAGTTCGGCGGCCTCGTCGTTGTCCAGCGGCTCGAACTCGTCGTTTCGCCACCAGTCGTAGGTGACCGTCCCCTCGACGACGAGCGTGGGGTAGATCTTCAGGAAGTCCGGTCGGTAGTCGGTGTTCTCGAAGATGCGCCGGAAGTCCTCCAGACACATCTCCTTGGACATCCCGGGCTGGCCGGGCATCATGTGGAAGCCGACCTTGAACCCCGAGTCCCGGAGCCGGCGGTTGGCGTCGATGGCGTCCTGCGTGCCGTGGCCGCGGTGCATCTCCCGATTGATGCGTTCGAAGGTGGTCTGGACGCCCACCTCGACCTTCGTCGCGCCCAGGTCGAGCATCCGGTCGATCTGCTCGGGGTCGCACCAGTCGGGCTTGGTCTCGAACGTCGTCGCGATGTTCCGAACGTCGGCGGTCTCGTTCTCGGCGATGACGTCTTCGACGTAGCTGAACTCGCGTTCTTCGGGGTCCTGCGCGAAGCTCTCGTCCTCGGCGGGCTGGGGGTTCCCGTTCGGGTCGTACTCGTTCATCGCCTCCAGGGCGCGCTTGACGAACCACTCCTGGTAGTCGTGGCTCCGTGCGGTCATCGTCCCGCCCATCAGGATGAGTTCCACCTTGTCGACGGGGTGGCCGATCTGGCGGAGCTGTTCGAGCCGCAGGCGGACCTGCCCGTAGGGGTCGTAGTCGTTCTGCACGCCGCGGGCGGCCGCGGGCTCGTGACCGGTGTAGCTCTGGGCGGAGGAGAACTCCGAGTCGGGACCGCCGGGACAGTAGAGGCACTTCCCGTGGGGACAGCGCTTCGGCGAGGTCATGATCGCCACCGGCGAGACGCCCGACGCCGTCCGGACGGGCTTGCGCTGGAGGACCTCCTCCAGTTCCTCGCGGCGCTCGTCGGGGCCGAAGTCGATCAGGTCGGAGTTGCGCGGCACCTTCGGCGAGGAGTACTTCCCGCAGACCTCCTTCTTCGCGTTCTCGACGTCGTCTTTCTCGATCTCGCCGGCGAGGATGCGGTCGACCAGCTCCTCGCACGCCCGGAGGAACGCCTCCGGTTCGTCGCTGTTCGCGTCGGCCGCGTCCGGCGTCTCGGTGCTCATCGCGTTGTCAGGGATCGTCGCCTGGCGCGAATAAGCGTGTCGCTCGCCGCTCGCGCGGTCTTCGGCCCGTGCGCTCGCCGCGCACATCGACGGTACCTTCTTACTCGACGAGTCCTCCGTTCCGTCCATGACAGCCACAGCCGACGCCGGCGAGTCCGAACGGGAGCCGAGCAGGCCACAGTTCCGCGGCTGCGTCTTCTGCTACAGCGCCGAGTGGGCCTACTACGGCGCGAAGCAGGGGATCCGCGCGGTCCGGGACTGACCTGCGACCGCCCGCGGCCACCCGCTATGCCCGAGGGCCGACCGAACCCGTTCGCCCCAGCGGCCTTTCCGCGCGGCGCCGACGTGCTAGCCATGCCAGCGACGGACTTCGACGCCGAACGGGAGTACGACGACGACCAGTTCTCGGCCCAAAGCGTGTTCAATAGCGACCACCTGAAAGCCGTCTGTGGCTACTTCGAGCCCGGGCAGTTCATCCCGGTCCACGCGCCCGACAGCGACGTGGTCGTCCACGTCCGCTCGGGGACGGGCGTCGTCCGCGAGGGCGACACCGACCACGAGGTCGCCCCCGGCGACGTGGTGGCCGTCCCCGCCGGTGTCGACCGCGGCGTGAAGGCCGACGAGGGCGGCCGCCTGGAGGCGCTGCTGGTCACCGCGCCGCCGCCGACCGACGCCGAGCACGATCCGGTCCGGGAGGGACTGTGCCGGGGTGTCTTCGACCCGCACGGTGTGGACGCGGCGGCCGATGAAACGGCGGACTGACGCTCTCACTCCGCGGCGGCGTGGCGCTTTCGACCGTCAGCCGTCACCGCCCGCTGTCGACGCCGTTCCGACCGAACAGGCCATCGACGTGGAGAACGTCCCGTACTCGACCGGTTCCGACTCGGGGGCCCTGACCGTCGTCCGCGAGTCGTTACAGTCGACGTAGCTCGCCGCGATGTCGAAGCCGTACCACGTGCCGCCCTTCACGTGAACGGCGACCTCGTAGTCGACCCGCTCGGTCAGCTCGAACAGCAGGTACGCGCCGGGCTCCAGCTGTGGCGTCGGCGAGACGGCGATGTCCGCCGCTGGCGCCGATACCTCGACGGTCACCGGCCGCACCGGGCCGTCCCGCCAGACCACGAGTTCGTGCGCCTGCGCGCCGCTCGGCGGCCCGTCGCCGAGGCGGTACGTCTCGTCCGGTGATTCGGCCTCGGGGTCAGACTGTGGGATCTTCTGTTCGGCGGGTTCCACGGTTCGCGTCGCCGTGTCCCCCGCGGGCGTCCGCTCGGAATCGGTTCCGCTGTCGGTCGGTCCGTCGGTTCCCGGCCCGGTTCGTCCGAGACAGCCCGCCGACCCGGCGGCCAGGCCGGCGAGGAGGGCGCGTCGTCGCATGGTCGTCGAATCGTCACCCACCGAAAAACGGATTCCGCTGGCTCAACTCGATCTTTGACCGACGCGCTACTCGTCCCAGTAGTCGACTTCGGCGTCCAGATCCACGGTCGTCGAGATGTACCGGTCGTCGTAGTTGCCGGGCGCACCGCCGGCGAACAGCATCGCCGCGTCGCGCTCGACGAGCACGGACAGGTCGGGCTCGTTCATCGTCGAGACCACGAGAAACCGGGCGGTCTCGTCGCCGCGGGCCTCGACCTCGTGGGCGTGGTCCGGCCCGCTCGGTAGCGCAACGTAGTCGCCCGGTTCGAGGACGTGTTCGCTCACCTCGCCGTCGTCCTCGTCCGCGCCGCGCTCCAGATAGAGCGTCAGTTCCCCACCGAGCACGTAGATCGCTTCTTCGTTCCCGGCGTGGTAGTGGCGCGGCCACGCCCGCTCGCCCGGTTCGAGTTCGTAGAGGCTCGTTCCGAGTTCCTCGCCGCCGGCTGCGATCCCGAGTTGCTTCCGTCGGAACCGCCGGTCGCCGTGGTCGTACTCGTCCCAGTCGAGGTCCGATTCGGAGACGACGCGGTCCGGGTCGCTCTCGTCGCTCATACGGTCGGGTTCGTCCCGATATCGGATAACGGTCCGCGTCGCTCCCGGTCGTCCGCTCTCGATATCGGTGAGCGTCGGTGTTCCGATCCGGAGGGGAGCCTCGCTATCTCACACGGGAGGCCACCCGTTCGGCGAACGTGGGGCGTGGCTACTCGATCTCTAACTGGCCGCTTCCGCCGCTCTCTCCGCCGGCGTTCTCGTCCCATTCGAGTTCGAACTCGACGCTCAGTTCGGTCATATCACCGGCCGGCCCCTCGCGTTCGGCCTTGACCTCGAAGGTCGGCCGGGCGGGCGGATTCAGTGTGACGGACTCGGAGCCCGCTTTCAGGCTGATGTCGGCTCCGCTGTCGAGGCTGTCCGCGACGCTCCGAAGGTACGACGCGATCTCCTCTCGGCTCTGGTCGCTCTCCGATTTGAACAGGACTTCTTCGGGCATACGGGAGACAGTACGCGGCCCGCACCGATAAATGCGGCCGCCGGTGAGTAGGTCGGCCCGTCCAGTGCGCGTCACGCCTGTCAGCGGATCACTCGCTCTCCGAAGTCGCCGTTGCGTGGTACTGAACTCGTTCGGCCACGTGCCACGACTGCAGAGGCCTATCTCCGGCGGAGAATTGCAGCGAGGCCCGACACTCGGGCGCTCAGGCGACTTCGTCGGCGACCACGTCGATGACGGTGTCGAGCACCGCCGAGCGCTCGCCGGCGATGTACTCGAGCTTGCCGTCGCGGGCGGACGTGGCGGTCAGGCCGGCGTTGGGCACCCACTCGCGGGCCCGGTCGGCGATGTCGCGCACGTCGATCGGGTGGTCGCTGCGGATGTGGAGTTCGTCGTCCGACACGCCGATGACCGCGCTCACGTCGTCGCGGTGGCGGCGGTGGAGCTCGTCCAGCAGGAGCGCGGTCGGCGGGAACTCGTAGCGGTGGGTGAACGCATCGGTGTCGAGTACCGCGACCGTCGTGTCGTCAAGCGTCTGCCTGTCGAGGTTGGCCTCCGCGGTCTCGATCTCCGTGTCGAGCTTCTCGCGGAACTGCTCGCTGACGTGGCCGGCGAGCCCGCCGGGGCCGTCGCCCTCGCCGAACAGCAGGTCGGTGATCAGCTCGCGCTTGTCCTCGTAGGACTGGTAGTACGCCTCCAGCGCGACGGCCTCGCGGACCTCGCGGGCGGCGTCGGCGTCGTAGCCGGCCTCGCTCGCGGCGTCGGCGTAGGCCTCGGGCGTGTCCTCCCAGTAGCTCACCGCCGGGAGGTGCTGCAGGTCCGCGCGCACGTCGTCGTTGACGTGGGCGGCGACGTTGGCGGCCAGCGTCGCCGAGGTCGTTTCCGGCGCGCCGGTGCCGTCGGGCGCGACGGCGGCGTCGACCGCCTCGCCGATCTCGGGGTCGACCGCCACGTCGTCGACCAGCGCGCGACCGGCGCCGTACAGATCGAGCAGTTCGAAGCCGTCGAGCGACTCGCGGGTCGCGCCGGCGGCGACGAAGACGAACAGCGGCAACTTCTCGTCGTGGCGCTCGCGGGCCTCCAGCATCCGCGTCGCGTCCTTCGTCGCGTCGTCCATGTCGTAGACGCCCTCTTCGAGGGGGCGGCGGTCGAAGTAGTGGTACACCGCGTCGTGCTGGTCGTGCTGGTCGCGCACCAAGGGGAGCGTCGCCCGCTCTAGCGCGACGCCGGCGACGTAGCCGTCGGCGGTCGCCGCGTGGCGGACCACGACTGGTCGCTCTTCGAGCACCGCGCGGCGGACTGCGGTCGCCACCTCGCGCACGTCGTCGGTGAGCGCCTCGACCGCCTCGTCGGCGGCGATGGGGTCGACCGCATCGGGCTCGGCCTGCGCGGTGAGCGCGTCGGCCAGCCGGTCCTCGACGGTCGCCCGGTCGTCGTCCTCGAGCTTCACCAGCGCCTCGGTCTCGACCTGGAGCTCGCCGCGGCGTTCGCGGACCTCGCCGTCCAGGCGGACCACGTCGTCGGTGTCGATCTCGGGGTAGGCGCGGACGCCCGCCTCCTTGAACGCGGCGCACTCCACGCTGTCGGTCTCGTCGCGGATCTCGAAGACCGTCGGCCCGCTGGTCTGGCGCGCGCTCTCGACGACGCCCTCGAGTCGAACGGTCTCGCCGACCCGGTCGTCGAGCGTCTCGATGGCGACGTGGTTCGGCTCCGTCGCTTCGTCCGCCTCGTCCTCCGTCTCCTCCTCGGCGACCGCGGTGGCAGCGCCGCCACTGGCGGCGGCCGCCCCGCCGTCGCTCGACCCGGCGTCGGTCTCGGTCGCGGCGGCGGGCGTCTCCGTCGCGGCGGCGTCGGCGGTCGAGGTCGGCTCGACCCGCTCGTCGCTCTCGCCGCTCTCGTCGGTCGCCGTCACGTCGGCGTTGTCGTCGGCTGCCGCGCCGCTCTCGTCGGCGTCTTCGGTTTCCTCGCTGTCGTCGGGCGAGTCGGCAGCCGAACCGTCGTCGGCTGCCGCGTCCTCATTTCCCGACTCGTCCTCTTTGAGATACGGTGCGCCCTGGTCGGGGTCGTCGACGAGGGTGCCGCGGAACTCGTTTTCGGCCTGGCGGATCGACCAGCCCAGGTCCACGTTCCCGTTGTCTCGCACCTGCTGAACCTGCACGAAGACGGTGTCGCCGGACTCCCAGTCGAGGCTCTCGAGCCGTCGGTCGAGCTCGCTTCGGTGGAGCAGTCCGGTGACGCTGTCGCCGATGTCGACGAACACGCCGAACTCGGCGTACCCGTCCACGGTTCCGCGGTAGTAGCGATCGACCGTCAGCTGGTCGGGCTGGTTCCCGCGGAACTCGAAGACGACGTCTTCCTCGTGGAGGTCGCAGATGCGACCGTCGACAGACTTCCCGCAGATGATACACGAACCCATTGGCAGGTAGAAATGCCCCGGGCCTAAAACGGTTGTCGAAACGCGTCCGTCATCCGTTCGTCCCTCTCTTCGCCCGCGCTCGCCACTGAAACGGCCTCTTCGGGCGATATAGGCCGGCTCCCGTCGCTTCCCTCACTCGAACACGCGACCGTCGTCTTCGAGGGCTTCGATCCCGCGGGCGACCTCCGCGGCCGCCTCCGGGAACAGCGCGACCTCCACTTCGTTGCCCTCGTCGTCCTCGAAGGCGAGCTTGACGCGCTCGTCGCCGAACTCCCGCACCTCCACGCCCTCCACGTCGTACAGTTTCGCCGTCGCCGACGTGTTCGACGGACCGACGTGTTTGATCGCTCCGTCCTTCAACTCGAACATGAATTCCGCCAGGTCGAGCGTGAACATACCGGTGATCCGACCGGCGCGCGCTTAAACGACCGTGGTCGGAGGACCGGAGCGCCATCCTCGCGCGGTCCGCACTCGCGACGGACTCAGGCGAGACTCGCGGCCACGTCGGCCCACGTCAGCCCGGTCACCTCGGAGAGCGCGGCGAACCCGCGGAAGCCGTAGCCGAAGGCGAGCGCCGCGGGCACGGCCGTCAGGACGGCGGCTTTCGGCAACGCCACGTCGTGTACGTCGCTGACTCCGACGGCCAGCAGGACGCTGGCGTACGCGGTCGCGGCCACGCGGACGCCCGGGTAGGGGAGCCCGGCGAAGACGCAGGGCGCCGCGGCGTAGGCGATGACCTGTACCGTCTCGCTGACGCCCGCGCGGTCGGGCGCCGCCGCGATGAGGATCACCGTCTGGAGCGCGGCGGTCAGGTGTAGCGCCGCGGGCGCGACGAGGACGACCGCTAGCGCCAGGAACAGCACCGTCGAGAGGGCCGGCTGGTCGCTCAACACCGGGTAGGCGGCCGCGCCGGTCGCGATGCGCGTCAGTTCCTCGACGAGGACGACCGCCCCGGCGAACACCAGCCCCGGCGCCTGGTCGCCCGGCGCCACGCCCGACCGAAACAGTCGGCGGGGCCTGACCAGCACCTCCACCCAAGCGCGTGCGAGCGCCGCGGCCCCGCGATCGCGCCCGCCCGACGGATTCTCGACCCACTGTGTCACGCCGCGAGCTACGGACCGGGCCGCAATCACGCTTACTCATCCGTCTCGTGGGTCCGTTTCCACCCACCCGGGACCGTCCCGGGTTCAGTACAACCATCTTTTTCCCGGGTGCGTCGGCGCGAGCCGGTGGGATCGCGCCTCGATCCCCGGCAAAAACAGGCCGGCGCCTGCGGCGCCGGATGCTAACTACAGGTGAACGACTTAGCGCAGGAGATCGTAACTTATCCGCCAGGTGGCAGATGGGCCGTGAATAATATAGAGAATCGATTCATCACAGTACCCGGGTCAGTTCGTGTACACTGTCTGCAACCGTAGTCATGGTTGAGTCGTCGGCCTGCGCCACACGCTTGGTGATCTCTTGGTGGGGAAAGACGTGCAGCGACCACGGACTCACGTAACTCGGATACGTCTTCAGTTCGCCTTCGGTGAGCGAATCGACCGTCAGTTCAACTGCTATCTCCCGCTCGGTCGACGTGATGACCGCAACCGTATACCGATCGCCGAAGAACGGCCGGTTCCGGTTCGAGACGACGAGATACGGTCGGACTCCGCTTTTGAACGTTGCTGGCGCGAGGACGATACTACCTTGTGCGTAGGCCATCCTACGCGTTCTCTCCTAGATCCGGTGCATCGTCGGTCCACTCGTCGTCGCCGTATGCGTCGTCGCCATACTCGGCCTCGATCTGCTGGAGGCTCACTGCGTTCGCGATCTCCGAGGCTGCGACGTCCTCGGCAACCGCCCAGTAGGAATCGACCTTCCGAACGAGGCCCTTCTCTTGGAGTCGGGAGAGGGTCTTGTGGACGCTGGAATGTGGAACGTCGGTCAGTTCTGTCAACTCCTTCGGGCTGAACCCCATGTCGGGATGGTCGAGCAACACCGTGAGCAGTTCGTGGGCGTTCGTGCCCGGTTTCACGGGCGGCGCGTCCCCTCCGCTGGAATCGATTCTGATTGGCATTGATGTCTGTCTATGTCAGCATCCGTCTGAGAACGTCATAAAGATGGTGCCGTCGAAATATGCTCGTGATCAAGGTCTTTATCCTCAGTTCTCGCTGAACAACCGGTGATGAATACGCGCTCTGCAACTCACACGGCACTCTGAACATCATCTGAAACTGGCGGACTCGCAGTAGTCAACTCACACACCTACCGACCATCGTCTCGGTCGCTCGCCAACGGCTAAGGGGCCGCCGTGCGAACACGGGGGTATGTTCGACGACGACGACCTCGCGGCCATCCGCGAGGGGCGCGAGGAGTGGGAGGCCGAGACCCGGGGACCCACCGTCGACCGCTTCGGCGAGCGCGAGGAGACCTTCGAGACCGACACCGGCGGCCAGGAGGTCGACCCGCTCTACACGCCCGCCGACGTGGCCGACCTGGACTACGAGGAAGACCTGGGCTTCCCCGGCGAGGAGCCGTACACCCGCGGCGTCTACTCGACGATGTACCGCGGCCGGCTCTGGACGATGCGCCAGTACGCGGGGATGGGCACCGCCACTGAGACCAACGAGCGATTCCACTACCTCATGGACGAGGGCCAGACCGGCCTCTCGATGGCGTTCGACCTCCCCACGCAGATGGGCTACGACTCCGACGCCGGCATGGCCGCCGGAGAAGTGGGGAAGGCGGGCGTCGCCATCGACTCGCTACGGGACATGGAGACGGTCTTCGACGGCATCCCGCTCGACGAGGTGTCCACGTCGATGACCATCAACGCCCCCGCGAGCGTCCTGCTCGCGATGTACATCGCCATCGGCGACCAGCAGGGCGTCGACCGGGAGGAACTCAGGGGCACCATCCAGAACGACGTGCTCAAGGAGTACATCGCCCGCAACACCTACATCTTCCCGCCGGAGCCCTCGATGCGGATCATCACGGACATCTTCGAGTACTGCGCCGCGGAGGTGCCGAAGTTCAACACCATCTCTATCTCGGGGTATCACATCCGCGAGGCCGGCTCGACGGCGGCCCAGGAGATCGCCTTCACCCTCGCCGACGGCATCGAGTACGTCCAGGCCGCTCAGGACGCCGGGCTCGCCGTCGACGAATTCGCGCCGCAGCTCTCCTTTTTCTTCGCCTCCTACAACAACATCCTCGAAGAGGTCGCGAAGTTCCGCGCGGCCCGACGGATGTGGAAGACGATTATGGAGGAACGGTTCGACGCCGAGGCCGACGCCTCGAAGCAGCTGAAGTTCCACACCCAGACCGCGGGCTCGACGCTGACCGCCCAGCAGATCGAGAACAACGTCGTCCGCGTGGCCTACCAGGCGCTCGCCGCCGTTCTGGGAGGCACGCAGAGCCTCCACACCAACGGCAAGGACGAGGCTCTCTCCCTGCCCACCGAGCAGTCGGTGCGGACCGCGCTGCGGACTCAGCAGATCCTCGCCCACGAGTCGGGCGTCGCCGACACCATCGACCCGCTCGGTGGGAGTTACTACGTCGAGAGCCTCACCGACGATATCGAGGCCGAGGCCCGCGAGATCATCGACGAGGTCGATTCCAGAGGCGGGATGGGGCAGGCCATCGAGAGCGGGTGGGTCCAGCGCCAGATCCAGGACGTGGCCTACGAGCGCCAGGCGGAGATCGAGAGCGGGGAGCGGGTCATCGTCGGCGTCAACGAGTACACCGTCGAGGAGGACGCTCAGGACCCCGACATCGAGGACGTCTCCGAGGAGCAGGAGCGCTCGCAGATCGAGCGGCTGGAGTCCGTCCGCGAGGAGCGCGACGACGGGGATGTCGAGGCGGCGCTGTCGGCCCTGCGCGAGGCCGCCGCGGGCGAGGAGAACCTCATGCCGTACATCGTCGACGCCGTCAAGACCTACGCGACGACCGGCGAGATCTGTAACGCGCTGCGCGACGAGTTCGGCGAGTACCAGCCCGGCGCCGCGATGTAGGCGGACGATACTCGACTCGTTCGCACGGATCGCGCTCGATACAGGTGAGCAGTGGGCGGTGCGGTTGGCGCGTGCTGTCGAGCGTGCCCGCCTCGTGGCGGGCCGCTCGAAATAGTCGCGCGAGGGATGAGCGACGACAGGAGCGAATCGGTTGGGGAGGTTCGTGGCCGTCTGCGGTTGCTGTGCGGCACCCTTGCTGTTGCGGTCGCGGTCCCTGGCGGACTGAAAGGGCGAGGCGCGCTCGCGTGCAGTTCAGTCGCCTGAGCGGGCACTATCCGCGCGGGCCGTGCGGAGAGCGCGGATATCCCGCTCAGCGACCGCGAGCGCGGCGAGGGCTTTCATCGCATGCCGTCGAGTGCGGACACTCTCGTTCGACCTCCTTCCACACCAATTCGACCAGAACCGACTACTCGACGAACAACTCGAATCGAACATCATCAGGACGGGCGACGCCGGGATTAAGCCGCGAACGGGCCAAGGCCCCGTATGGAGTTCGATCACGCGGGTATCGCGACCGACGACCGCGACGCGCTCATCGATCAGTACGAAGCGATCCTGAACGCCTCGGTCGCTCACGAAGAACAGTTCGGCGAACTCAGAGTCGCCTTCCTCGACCTGGGCAACGGCTACTTCGAGCTGCTCGAACCGATCGCCGACGCCGAGGGGCCGATCCCGAACTTCCTCGATAGCCGGGGGGCGGGCATCCACCACCTCGCGCTCCGGACCGACGACATCGGCGACGCGCTCGACCGCGCCCGCGCCGCGGGCGTCGACCTCATCGACGAACAGCCCCGACCCGGCGCGTGGGGTCACGAGGTCGCCTTTCTCCACCCCGAGTCGACCGGCGGCGTCCTGATCGAGTTCGTCGAGCACTGACGCTCGGTCCCTGGGCGAGCTCGTGACGGTCCATCTTACCCCGGCAGCAGATCGCCGAGCGCGGCGCCGATGGCCATCGGGACGAGCGCGACGCTGATCTGGCAGACCGCGAGTTCGGGGTTCGCCCAGTCGACGCGGCCCCAGGCGGTCATCACGACGACTGCGGTGACCAGCGGGATGGTGAGCACGCCGGCCAGCTTCCGCGGGACGACCCCGAGGATCGGGTTGTGGACCCGCACGTCCTGGAAGTCGGCGACGTAGAGGATGCCGATCGCGAGCGTGATCGTCAGCGCGTTGGTCAAGAGGAGGTAGTGCGGTCGGCCGGCGATGAACTCGCCGACCTCGGTGGTACCGCCCTCGACGAACATCGGGATGCCGAACAGCAGCGAGCCCAGCAGCGCCTCGGCGGCGTCCGAGCGGTCGAAGCCGAAGACGACGCGGCCGAACACCTCCGAGTCCTGCACCTCCATCGCCATCTGCATCGTCTCGCGGACCCGCTCGCGCTCGTCGTCGGAGTCGACGGAGTCCTCCAGCTCGGCGAGTTCGTCGAACAGGTCGCCCATGTCCGGGTCGTCCTCGTCGTCGAAGTCGGGGGCGCGGTCGCCGCCGTCGCCGCCGCGTCGGCCCCGTCGGTCGCTCATCCGTCACCCGGGTCGACGGGGCCGCCGAAGTCGTCGAAGTCGTCGCCCAGGGGATCGCCATCCGGGCCGTCGCCGTCCGGGCCGTCGCCCGACTCGCTCTCGGTCCCCTCGTCCGGTCCGGGCTGGTCCTCGGGGTCGACTGGGCTCTCGGCGCGCAACTCCGGCGTCGGGTCGGGCTCGCTTGGCTCGACGGGCTCGCCGCCCTCCCAGACGTAGAACCCCTCGCCGGTCTTGCGGCCGAGGTCGCCCGCCTCGACCTTCGCCCGGAGGACCGGCGGCGGCGCGAACCGCTCGCCCAGCGCGTCCGCGAGGTGTTCCAGCGCCGCCAGCGTCGCGTCGAGCCCGCGCTCGTCCGCGGCGGCGAGCGGCCCGACGGGGTGGTCGTGGCCGGCGGTCGTCGCCCGGTCGATCGCTTCGACGCCGCCGACCCGTTCGTCGACCATCGTCATGGCTTCGACGGCCAGTGCCAGGCCCAGCCGCGTCGCCGCGAAGCCGGGCGTGTCCCGGACGACGATCGACGCCCGGCCCAGTCCGTCGACGAACGAGACGGCCGCCTCGCGGGTGGGCTCGGTCGTCTGCTCGGCGACGACTACCTCGACCAGCGGGGCGGTCGGCGGGTCGACGAAGTGCAGGCCGACGGCGCGGCCGGGGTTCCTGAGCCCGGCGGCGACCGCCGTCACCGACACCGCCGCGCCGCTGGTGGCGACGAGCGTCCCCTCGTCGACCGCCTCCTCGACGTCGGCGAACAGCGCCCGCCGCTCGTCGCGGTCGGCGTCGGTCGTCTCGATCACGATGTCGGCGTCGGCGACCGCTCCCTCCAGTCCGGTGGTCGCCTCGACGCTGCCGACGGCCGACTCGCGCGCGTCGGCGTCGATGTCGCCGGCGGCCGCCGCGTCGTCGAGTCCCGCTTCGACGGCGTCGACGGCGTCCATGACGACGTTGGCGTCGTCGTCGTGGAGTGTCACGGCGTGGCCCGCCGCCGCGCAACACCGCGCGATCCCGCGGCCCGTCGCGCCCGCGCCCAGTACGGCTACGTCCATACTCCCCATGCGAGCGCCGACCCGATTAAGCGTTGTTCCCCGTCGCGCCTCGCCCCGCCCCACTCCGCCCTCCCCCACTCCATCTTCCACACTCCATCTCCCCACCCCGCCCTCGGAGGTTAAGCGGTTGGGGAGCCAACAGGTAACACATGCCGTACAGCTACGAGCCCCACTACTTCGAGGAGTTCGACGAGGGCCAGACCTTCGAGAGCGTCGGGCGCACGGTCACGGAGGCCGACTTCGTGTTGCACTCGGCGTTTTCCGGCGACTGGACGGAGTTGCACACCAACGCCGAGTACGCCGAGGAGAGCCAGTTCGGCGAGCGGATCGCCCAGGGCCCGATGACCTTCGTCCTGGCGACGGGGTTCGTCTACCGGTGTGGCTTCCTCGAACGCCGCGTCGTCGCCTTCCTCGGGATGAACTACATGGACATCCCCGCGCCGGTGTACGCCGGCGACACCGTCTCCGCGGTGTTCGAGGTGACCGAGACCCGGGACCTGTCCAGCCGGGACGACGCCGGGCTCGTCGTCCTCGACGGCGAGATGACGAACCAGGACGACGAGCCCGTCTTCGCCGGCGACATGAAGTTCCTCGTCGAACGCCGCGAGTGATCGCGAGCCGACCGCTCACGGGGCCTCACCGTCCGGCCGTCCCCTCGATCGACCAATACGAACCCGCACTCGACCCCCGCGAACGCCGCCGTCAGCCGCGTGTCAGACGCGTGTCTCGCTACCGACCGATCCCCGAGACCCACGGCGTTCGACCACCGAAGTCCCGAATATGTGCGATATCGCTCTTTCTGTCCTCTGACATGCGACGGAAGACGGGCGAAGGATTTATATGTCCCCAAAATTTGTCTATATAAGAACAATGGAACGGCCGAGCCGCCAGCGCGAGCGCGTGGAGTCCGAGGAAAAAGAGGACGAACAAGCGGACGAGCAGGCCGAACAGCAGCAGTGTCCCGAATGCGAGTCGTCCGCGCTCGTGACGAGCGCCGACGGCGGGGAGATCGTCTGCGAGGACTGCGGACTGATCATCGACGAGGGCAACATCGACCGCGGACCGGAGTGGCGGGCGTTCAACCACAGCGAGCGACAGGAGAAATCGCGGGTCGGCGCGCCGACGACCCAGACGATGCACGACAAGGGGCTGACCACCCAGATCGACTGGAAGGACAAGGACGCCTACGGTCGCTCCCTGTCCTCGGAGAAGCGCTCGCAGATGCACCGCCTGCGGAAGTGGCAGGAGCGCATCCGCACCAAGGACGCCGGCGAGCGCAACCTCCAGTTCGCGCTCTCGGAGATCGACCGCATGGCGAGCGCGCTGGGCGTGCCTCGGTCCGTTCGAGAGGTCGCGTCGGTCATCTATCGTCGCGCGCTCGACGAGGACCTCATCCGCGGCCGCTCCATCGAGGGCGTCGC
Source organism: Halosimplex pelagicum (assembly GCF_013415905.1). Lineage (GTDB taxonomy): Archaea > Halobacteriota > Halobacteria > Halobacteriales > Haloarculaceae > Halosimplex > Halosimplex pelagicum. Next base: position 4,184,996 of record NZ_CP058909.1, read on the forward strand.
CACCGCCTGCCTCTACGCCGCCTGCCGCCAGGAGGACATCCCGCGCTCGCTCGAGGAGGTCTCGGAGGTCTCCCGCGTCGAGCAGAAGGAGATCGGCCGCACCTACCGCTACGTCGCCCAGGAACTCAGCCTGAAGATGGAGCCGGTCGACCCCAAGCAGTACGTCCCCCGCTTCGTCTCCGAGCTCGAACTCAGCGAGGAGGTCCAGGCCAAGGCCAACGAGATCATCGACGTGACCGCCGAGAAGGGCCTGCTGTCGGGCAAGTCCCCGACCGGCTACGCCGCCGCCGCCATCTACGCCGCCTCGCTGCTGTGCAACGAGAAGAAGACACAGCGGGAGGTCGCCGACGTGGCCCAGGTCACCGAGGTCACCATCCGGAACCGGTATCAGGAACAGATCGAAGCGATGGGCATCCACTGATCGGCGCCCGGCCGGTCCGGTGACGGCACCGCTCTCCCACTGTCGACGGCCCCACGGCCGTCGCCCCTTCTCCGCGCGCTCGACTCGCCAGCGGTAGCTGTCGCTGTCGTCCGTCGCCGTTCGCCGCCGAAAATACCGCGCTCGTCGCCGTCAGTCGGCGGCCTGCGGGTCGCCGACGGCGGCCTCCGCGTCGGCGGTCTCGTCGGTCGCGGCGGCCATCTTGACGAAGTCGTTGATAGCGATGAGGCCGAAGCCGACCTTCGCGACCACGTCGATGTAGGTGACGACCAGCGCGGTGGTCTCCAGGTCCATGATCTCGAACCCCGCGGGGCCGACCAGCCAGATGACCGGGTAGACCAGCCACAGGACGACGACGAACGCCCGGAGCTTCCGGAACAGCGCGGCCACGTCATCGGGCTTCCCCTCGGCCAGCGCCTCCGTCTCCGTGAACAGGAGGTAGACGACGCCGGCGAAGCAGGCGCTGCCGACGAGGTAGAGCGCCCAGTTCAGCGGGGCCGCGATCGTCGCGCCGACGAAGCCGAAGACGATGGTCGCCGCCTGCAGCGCGGCGAGGCGAGCGATGGCGCGCGTCGACGCGCCGACGACCAGCGCGACGAGCGCGACGTGGATCGGCGTCGTCAACAGCCAGTCGACGTAGCGCGGGACGAAGACCGTCCCGCCGTCCGCGGTCGCGAGCCCGCCGAATCCGAGCGCCATGACCGCGTAGGCGACCGCCGCGATCCCGGGGACGAGCGCCGCGAGGGCGAGCTGTCGCCGGCGTTCCGACGGGACCAGCAGGATGCCGTAGGCCAGCATCGCCGTCCCGACGACCATTCCGAGCGTGCCGATGGTGAACCAGGTCGTGAGTCCGAGCATTGTCAGTCGTCCGTGGCCGCGGTCGCGGCCGTTTCCCCGCTCCCGGCGTCGGTCCGCGTCTCGAAGCGCGACAGCGCCGTCGTCAGTTCCTCGGCCCGCTGGCGCAGGTCGCCGGCGGAGGCCGCGACCCGGTCGATCGACTGGGACTGGTCGTCGGCCGCCCCGGCGACCGTGTCGGCCTCCGTCGCCGTCTGCTGGCTGATCGCCGTCAGCTCGTCGATGGTGCCCATCACCTCCTGGGCGGTGCGGGCCTGTTCCTCCGTGGCGTCGTCGATCTCCTGGATGCCGGTGTCGACCTCCTCGGTGTGCTCGACGATCGTCTCCAGCGCGTCGACGGCCTCCTCGACCGTCCCGACGCCGTCGGTGACCCGCTCGCTCGTCGACTCCATCCGATCGACCGTCTCGCCCGCCTGGGCCTGGATGCCGTCGATCCGGGACTCGATGTCGCCGGCGGCCTCCTTGGTCTCCTCGGCCAGCCCCTTGATCTCGTCGGCGACGACCGCGAAGCCGGCGCCGTCGCCGTCGGCGTGGGCCGCCTCGATCGAGGCGTTCAGCGCCAGCATGTTCGTCTGCTCGACGATCTCCGTGATGACGCTCACGATCTGGCCGATCTCGTCGAGCTCGTCGTCCAGATCGTTGATCGCCGCGACGGTCTCCTCGGTCTCGCCCTCGATAGAGCCCATCTCCTCGATGGCGCGCTGGGCCGCCTCGCGGCCCTCCTCGCCGACCTCGGCGGCTCGCTGGGAGGTCGTCGCCACCTCCTGTGCCGAGGAGGCGACTTGCTGGGCCGTCGCCGAGAGGTTCTCCATCTCGCCGGCGGCTTCCTCCAGGCGCTCGGACTGCTCGGTCGTCCCGTCGAATATCTCCGAGATCGAGGCGGTCACCTGCTCGCTCGCCTGGTCGACTCGCTCGGCGTTGGTCCCGACCTGTTCGCCGGCGGCCGACACGTCGTCTGCGAACGACTTCATCCGCGCGATGGTCTCCTCCAGCGCGTCGAGCGTCTCGTTGATGCTCTCGCCGACCGACGCCATCGACGCGTTGTCGCTGTCGGGGTCGACCCGACGGGTCAGGTCGCCGTCGGCCGCATCGGAGAGCACGTCGCCGTACTCGGTCGCTTTGGCCTCCAGATGGGTCGTCATCGACTCCATCTCGGCGGCCTCCCGCTCGGCGCGCTGGCGCGCCTCCTCGGCTTCGCTGCGGGCCTCCTCGGCCTCGGCGCGCGCCTCGTCGGTCTCGGCGATCTGCTCGCGGATGGAATCGCGCATGTCCTGGAACGACCGGTAGAGCGCCCCGATCTCGTCTTCCCTGGTCGTCGCGAGGTCGACCTCCAGGTCGCCGTCGGCCATCGACCCCGCCCGCTCGGAGACGCGACGCAGCGAGATGATCGTGTTGCTCCCGATGGTGACGCCGACGAGCCCGAGGTTGATGATCGCCAGCAGGACCAGCCCCACCAGGTCGGAGTTGATCTGCGAGCCCAGCGCGTAGGCCACGTCCTTCGGCGAGTGGATCATGACCGTCCACCCCTTGGTCTCCATCTTCGTGCTCGCCATGAGCGTGTCGCCGTGGTCCATGAACATCGTCTCGCCGGGGGCCAGCATCGAGAGGTCCATGCCCCCGCCTTCGTGGGGCGTGAGGATCTTGCTCTCGTTAGGGTGGGCGACGTACTGGCCGGCCGCGTTGACGACCACCGTCGACGTGTCGTTGCGTGAGTCCGCCAGGGCCTGCGAGCGGGCCTCCAGATCCGTCATGAACACGAGCGCGCGGTTCTCGACGCCCGGGACGGGCGTGACGACGGCGACGACCGGGTGGTCGACCGCCGGCACGGAGAACGGCTCCGTCACGTAGGTGTCGTCCGGCCCGTCGAACGTCGGCGGGTCGGTCGCGAACGGCGCGCCCTGCTCGGCGGGACTGAGCCCCTCGAACTCGTCGTTCGTGCTTTCCGTGAACACCATCGACTCGGTGTTCAGGTAGTGGATCGCCGCCACGTCCGGCGGGACGGCGCCCGATTCGATCCGGTCGGTCAGCGCACGGTCGACGGTCTCGCCGTCGCCCGACCGGACGGGCGAGAGCTGCGACGTGAGCGCGGCCTCCCGCTGGACGCTCCCGAGCCACGAGTCGAGTTCTGTCGTCCGCGTCTCCGAGAGCGTCCGCAGGTCGTCTTCGACGTCGTCCTGTAGCGTCGCCGACGCCTGCGTGCTGATGACCGCGCCGAACCCGACCATCACCACGACCGCGACCGCGAGCGCCGCACCGAGGCGAGCGGCGTACGAGCGCCGTATCACCCCGGGCAAGAGAGACGGTGCATCCGATGTCATCGTCCGGTACCGAGGAGTACTCCCTGTAAAGCGTTCGTGCTCGATTCTCAGCGGTGATAGTCGAACCGAACGGGTCCGGCGGAGTACCGCGCCGGTCGCGCCCCGCCGACTCAGGCGTCGGGCTCGACCCAGACCGGGCCGGCCCAGGCCATCCCGTCGTCGGCCTGCTCGACGCGGAGGTAGTACACGTCGGCGTCGCTGCCGCGGTCGTCATCCCAGGCCATCCCGGTCACGGGTTCGTCGTCGGTGACCTCGCCGGCCTCGGTGTAGGTGTCCAGACCGGCCGACTCGTCGGTCGTCCCGCCGACGACGTGCCAGTCGGCGTTGTTCTTCACGACGGTCACCCGCTCGATGGGGGCGGTCCCGGCGACGAGCCACTCGACGGTCCGCTCGCCGTCGGCGGTCACGGTGCTGTCGTCCTCGCCGACCGCCGTCCCGTCGACGGCGAACTCCGCGAGGATCCGGTGGGGCTGGCTGGTCGCGTACACCCGCCGCGAGCGCAGGCTCTCGAAGATCGACTCCCGGGAGAGATCCTCGGCGTAGAACCCCGTCAACCCGCCCGGATACGACCCCTCGTCCCAGATCCGCCAGATGTGCCCCCAGCCGACGCCGTCCTCCCAGATGTCCGACAGCGAGGGGAGATGGGGCGGGAGGTGGATGTGCGACCGGCCCGGCCGCGGCGCGTGGAAGTCCGACGACCCCATCATCCCCACGCGGTAGCCCAGTTCGTGGGCGTCCTGGACGTAGTGACCGGGGTCGCCCATCTCGCCCTGGCCCATCCGGACGGGCTTGGGGTTGCCGTCGGCCTCCGGGGTCTCGCTGGAGCCCCACTGCGAATACACTTCGACGAGCGGCGCGATGTCGTCGTCGTAGTCCACGTTCGAGAAGTCGAAGGGGTACATCGCCTCGGCGGGGTGGTGGGGGATGGCGAGCACCTCGTTGCCGGTCTCCTCGCGCCACTCCTGCAGGCGGCGGAACAGTTTCTCGTAGCGGTTGGTGTCGGTGTCGAGCGAGTCGAACAGCTCCGCCTCGTCGACCCCCTCGAAGTAGACGTTGATGTGGCCGCCCATGTTGGGCTGTTTCGTCCACTCGTAGCCGAACAGCGTCACGAACTCCCCGGGGTCGTGGAAGTGCTTCGTGACGGTCTTCATGTCCTCGAAGTAGCCGCCGTGCATCCGGCGGCGCTGGAGCTTCGGCGGGATGAAAAACCCCATCGTGTCGTGGTCGGTGTAGGCGACCACGTCCAGGTCCATCACGTCGCGGCCGAACTCGAAGCCCTTGCTCATCGACCCCGCGCCGTCGGAGAACTGCGAGTGGAGGTGGATGTCCCCCCAGTAGAGCCGCTCGTCGGGTTCCGACTCGAACACCTGGACGGGGTTGCTGGTGAACCGCCGCCCCGACTCGTCGGTGAGCGTCAGGTACTGGACGCCGGGCGTCTCGAAGGCGACGCCGGCCAGCTCCGTCACGGCCTCGTCGGTCAACTCGAAGTCGATTGCCTCGGGGTGGATCGCCTCCGGGTCGGTGCTGTCGACGGTCAGCGTGCCGTCGTAGTCGGGGAGCAGGCGGAGGTACTCGTCCCAGACGGAGACGGTGGCCGACAGCGACTCCGTGGTGACGACGCGGGAGGGCAGGACGCACTCCACGTCGTCGAACCGTCGCCGCCGGCCGCGCGCCAGATCGCGCAGCGAGGGGTTGTTCTCGGCGAAGACCTTCACGGACTCGACGGCTTTCGTCAGCACGACGACCACCGCCGAACCGGACGGGGTGGCGCCGCGACGCCGCCGACCGCCCGGCGAGCGCCTGTCTGAACGGGCATACCACCGGGGTGGCGCGGCTGCGGGTTAAGTTTCCCGGCGTCCGCGGCCGTCGACCGGCCCTACGCCTCGCCGATCCAAACAGTCTTGGTCGATGACCGGAGAAATATGCGGAGTACGAGCCGCGCACTACGGCGCGGCGACCGACTACGATGTCCGAGGACGACGACCTGGCGAACCGGGACGGGACGGGGACCGGCGAGAGCAGCGGTGACGGCGTGGCGGTCGACGGGAGCGGCCGCGAGTCCGATCCGGTCCTGGCCGTCCTCGACGACCCCGCCAGCGGCGGCGAGCGCATGCCGCAGCTGCTCGGCGCGCTGGACGGGGACGACCGCCCCGACCGGCTGCGCGCCGCGCTCGCGCTCTGTCTCGCCGTCGAGGCCGACCCGGAGCTGCTCGACCCGGTGGTCCGCCGGCTGGTCGACCGGCTGGACGACGACCCGGCCGTCGAAGTGCCCCACGCGCTCGACTACCTCGCCGCCCGCCGGCCGAAGGCGGTCGACGAGGTGGTCACGGGGCTGGACGAGGGGCGGGAACTGCGCGCGCGCCAGCACCTCTACCAGTCCGGCGGCGGGTTCGCCCGCAGCGAGTACCTCTCGCCGTCGTCGGGCGACCGCGGCGTCGGCCGGGCACGCGTCGCGGGCGGCGACGGCGAAGGCGGGGGCGGGGACGGCCAGCGCGTCTACACCGACCGCTCGCCGGGCGCCGACTTCGACCCGTCGACGCTCGCCGAGGGCGGAGACGGGACGGAGAGCGACGATACCGACGACGAGGGCGAACCCGACGGTGACGACGCCGACGACGGCCGTCGGGAGCTGACGCGCGGGCGACTGGCGCTGGTCGCGCGCCGGCTCTCGGCGGTGACCGACCGGAGTCGCTTCGACGACCTGTCGGTCCTGACCGACCGCACCGAGGCTCGGTTCGGCGACCGCTACCGCGCGGTCGGAACCGTCGGCGACGAGGAGGTTCCCCTCTCGCTGGCGGTCTTTCGTGTGCCCGACGGCGACCACGAGGCGTTCGCGGGCGCGCTCCGCGAGGCCCTCGACGCCTGGGCCGGCGTCGACGACCACGATTCGGTGGTGTCGGTTCACGACTGGGGGGTCCGACCGCGGCCGTGGGCCGCGCTGGAACACACCGGAGCCACGCTGGCCGACCGCGGAGACGAGTCCCTCGGCACCGGCGAGGCCGTCGCGAACGCCGTGGAGGTCGCAGACGCCGTCGCCCACGCCCACCAGCGCGGGGTCGTCCACGGGGCGCTCGACCCTGCGACCGTCGCGTACCCGGGCGACACACTCACCGAGCACGAGCGCCAGCGCCCGCGAGCGACGGCGCTCGGCCTCGCGCGCGTCTACGCCGACCACCTGGGACTCGCGAGCGTCGTCGACCCCCGGTTCGCCGCCCCCGAGCACTACTCGGAGCGGTTCGGTAGCGTCGACCGCGCCACCGACGTGTACGGCCTCGGCGCCCTGCTCTACCGGCTCGTGACCGGCGAGCCACCGTATCGCGGCACCGTCGAGGAGATCCGTGCGGGCGTGTGTTCCGACCGCGTCCCGGTGCCGAGCGAGGTCGACCCCGACCTCCCCCGCGGGCTGGACCAGGTGGTCCGCAAGGCGACCGCGACGGGGAAGCTCACCAGGTACGAGACGGTCACGGGGTTCCGGCGGGAGCTACGGGGGGTGGTCGGCGATGGCCGGTGAGATCGAGTTCGGGCTCTACCTCGTCGCAGACAACCCCAACCTGACGTTCATCGTCTTCATCGGGCTCGTCCTCCTGACGGTCATCGCCGCCCGCTTCGGCGCCTACGCCTACCTCAACATGCGCGCCACCGGCGTCGACGCCCAGCGCGTCCTCTGGGAGTACCTGCTGTACGTCGGCGGCGTCGCCGCGCTCTACGGCGTCGTCGGTATCCTCGAGATCGTCTCCTCGATCCGCACCCCCTACAGGACCGGCCTCATGCTCGCGGTCGTCCTCCTGCTCGCGCTGTCCGTGCGGGAGATCTACTTCAACGCCGCGCTCTCGACGACCGGCGCCGACGACGTCTTCGCCGGTCGCCGCCTCGTCGAAGTCGCCTTCGTCGGCGTCGTCGCCGCCGTCGTCTTCGGGGTCGCCCTCGTCGGCCTGCGGCGGTCGCTCCTGGCGCTCCAGGGCGTCGGCGCGCTCGCGTTCGCCGGCTACGGGTTCTGGTTCGGCCGCCGCCAGACCGCCGCCGCGATGGTTCAGGGCACGATGATCGACTCGCTGCTCCGGCACCTGCTGCCCGTCCTCGCCTTCGCCACGCTCGTCCCCGCCGTCGATCTGGCCACCGTCGCCGGCCTCGACCGCGTCGTCGTCATGCACGTCCAGATCGTCTTCGTCATCATGACTGCCACCGCCCTCATGACCGCGACCATCAAACTCCGGCAGAACCTCGCGAGTCTGTGACGACCGGTGAACCCCGAATCGGCGCGCGCCGGAGCGCGCTCCCGTGACCCACCCGCCGACGGGCGCGTCGACCCGCACGCCATCCCCCTCTTTTTTCGTCGGGGCGGACCCACGGCGCGATATGGCCGAGTACGATCCCGCACGCCCGCTGGTCCCGCCCGCCGTCGGACTCGCGGCCATCGCCGTCGCCTTCGGCGGCGTCGTCTACGCGATGTTCGCGGCGCCGTGGTTCTCGCCGCTGTACTACGCCCTCTCCGACCTCGGCGCCCGCGGCGCCGCGACGGCGCCCATCTTCAACGGCGCCCTCCTCGTCGGTGGCGCGCTCGGCGCCGGCTTCGTCGTCACCGTGCTCGCCGACACGGACGACCCGATCCGCCGAGCGGGAGGGATCTTCGGTCTGCTCGCAATGCTGTTCATGGCGCTCGTGGGTGCGTTTCCGCTGCCCGACCCGCTCCACGGGCTCGTCGCCGTCCCCTTCTTCCTGTTCCTGACGCTCGCGGTGTTCCTGTGGGGCGCGGGCGACTACGCCGTCGGCCGGGAGTTCCGCGGGCTCGTGCTGGTCCTGCTCGGCGTCCTGCACGTCGTCTCGTGGGCCTGGTGGTTCCTCTTCCCGTGGTTCCCGCCCGGAATCGCCGTCCCGGAGCTGTTCGGCTCGGTCGCCTTCGCCGTCTGGGGCGGCTGGCTCGCCGTCGAGGCGCTCGAGGCGGTGCGCGTCGACCGCGACCGGCTGTGAGCGGTCCCCTCCGGATCCGATTCAGTCCGATCCGCGGACCGCGGCGGCGCGTTCGACGTACGTCTCGGTGAACTCGGGCACGTCCTCGCGGGCGCGGAGTTCGTCCATCGTGAGCCAGTGGACCGCCGCGACCTCCTCGGGCGCTCGCGGCTCGGCCTCCCCGCCCTCGTACTCACAGAGCGTGACGACGTTGAGACACTGGTGACCGGTGTCGCCCTCGAAGGTGCCGCTACAGACGTACTCGACTCCGCCGACTTCGACGCCCACTTCCTCCTCGATCTCGCGGACGACAGTGGCTTCGACGGCGTGGTCCGTTCCGGGTTCGGGTTCGAGCTTGCCGCCCGGGAGTCCGAGGAGCCCCGCCGCGTGGTCCTCGTCCGCGCTCCGCTCGACGAGCAGGTGCTCGGTCGTTCCGTCGTCGGGTTCGCCGGAACCCTCGTCCGCGCTCCGCTCGACGAGCAGGTGCTCGGTCGTTCCGTCGTCGGGTTCGCCGGAACCCTCGTCTCGCGCTCTCGCGACGACCCCGTCGACGTTGACGACGTGCGCGTACTCGTCCATGTGCGTTTCGTGGTCGGTCTACCGCTCGTCGAGGACGACCGGGACGCCGCGCCTGGCCACGTCCTCAGCGAAGGCGCCGCCGTCGGCCTCCAGCGCCTCGAAGGTGTTGTAGTGGATCGGGAGCACCAGATCCGGGTCCATCGCCTCGGCCAGCTCGGCGGCGTCGTGGCGGTCCATCGTGAACGACTGGGCGATCGAGGGGACGAACAGCGAGGCGTCGAGCGCCTCGTGGCCCTCCAGGGCGTCGGAGTCGCCCGTCCAGAAGACGTTCGTGTCGTCGACGGTGACGACGAAGCCACAGCCGATCCCCTTCGGGTGGATAGGCTCGCCGTCCTCGTCGACGTTCTTCCCGTCGGGGTCGTTGTAGGCCGGGACCGTCGCGATCGGCACGTCGCCGACGACGAGTTCGTCCTCCATCCCGACCTCGACGACCTCGTAGGGGAGGTCGTCGACCGGCGTCAGGTCTCGGTCGGAGTCGGTCACGTCGATGCCCTCGAAGGCGACGACTGTGGTGTCCTCGTTCGAGACGCGCTCGACGCCGTCGCTGTCGTAGTGGTGGATGTGGGTGACACAGACCACGTCGGCGTCCTCGGCGCGGTAGTCCCGGCCGGGCGGGTGACCGACGCCGGGGGTGTCCGGTTCCCACTCGCCGGTGAGCGTGCCGTAGCGGCCGGGGTCGAGGTAGACGACGGTGTCGTCGCTCTCGATGCGCAGCGTGGCGTAGCCGAGCCAGTCGACGGTCAGGCCGTCGTGTCGGACAGTCATACCTTCGATTTCCGCCGAGACGCGGTTAAGGGTTCGGCTTCGGGTGGGGCCTTCCGGAACTCGGGCTCTGGATTGGACAGACGGGCGGCCGTTTCGACGACAGATTCATGCGTCGGCGTAAGGAATCCTTACGTGAGATGAGCACGGACGACCCGGAACTGACGACGGTGACCTCGAAGGGGCAGGTCACGATCCCGAGTCGCCTCCGCGAGGAGTTCGGGCTGGAGAAGGGGACGAAACTGATGGTCGTCCCGACGGACCACGGGCTGGTCCTGAAGAAAGTCGAACTTCCGTCGGTCGAGGAGTTCCACGACCGGGTCGAACGCCGTTCCGACGAGGTCGATCTCTCGACGAGCGAGGTGAACCGGCTGGTTCACGAGGCGCGTGACGAAGACGGATGAGGGCGGTTCTCGATACGAACGTCCTCATTTCGGGGGTGATCGCGACCGGCGTTCCACACGACGTTCTCGTGGCCGGGTTCGACGGGACCTACGACCTCGTCGCCTCGGCCGAAACGCTCGCGGAGTTCCGCGAGACGCTCCGCAAGTACCCGGACCGGTTCGGGATGTCCGACTCGGAGATCCGTCGCGAAGTCGAGACGGTCCGGTACTTCGCGGAGTTCGTCGACCCGGACCCGGACATCGCGGCCGTTCCGGCGGACCCGGACGACGACAAGTTCGTCGAAGCGGCGGTCGCCGGCGACGTAGCGTATCTCGTCTCGGGCGACCGGCATCTGCTGGACCTCGACGAGTTCCGCGGCGTCGATATCGTCACACCCAGAACGTTCTACGAGCGGCTCGATATCGACTGAGGCAGCCCGCTACTGCCGCTCGGCCAGCCGCTCGACCCGCTCCAGCGAGTCGGTGTCGTCGGGGTCGATGTCGTCGCGAACGCCCAGAAACCGCGGGAACCGCAGGGCGTAGCCCGCGGCGTAGGTGGGCGAGGCCTGGATCTCCTCGTAGCCGACTTCGAAGACGACGGCGGGGTCGACGTCCACGTCGGCGCCGTCCTCGCTCAGGACGTGGGGTTCGAGCAGGTCCGTCAGGTCTTCGAGTTCCTCGTCGGTGATACCGGTCGCGACCTTGCCGAGCGGGGCGAACCCATCGTCGGTCCGCGCCGAGATCTCGAAGGTCCCGAGCAGTTCGGCCCGACGTCCCTCGCCCCACTCCGCACCCGTCACGACCAGGTCCAGCGTCTCCACGTCGGGCTTGCGCTTGAGCCACTGCTTGCCGCGCCGGCCCGGCGTGTACGCCGACCCGGGGTTTTTCAGCATGATCCCCTCGTGGCCGGCGTCCAGCGCCTCGGCCTCGATGGCGGCGATCTCGTCGGGGTCGTCGGAGACGGTGAGTGCCGACAGCGCCGCGGCGCCGGCTTCGCCGAGGGCCGATTCGAGGCGGTCGTGGCGCTCGGTCAGCGGGTCGTCGAGCAGGTCGTCCCCGTCGGCGTGGAGGCAGTCGAACGCCCGGAACTCGACGGAGGTGTCCTCGCGAGCCTTCGCCACGTCGTGTTTCCGGCGGAACCGCCGCAGGACCTCCTGGAACGGCAGCGGCGACCCGTCGTCGGCGACCGCCACGACCTCGCCGTCGAGGATGGCGGGGGTGTCGAGGGCGCCCTCGACGAACTCGACGACCTCCGGGAGCGGGTCGGTCACGTCCTCCATGTTCCGGGAGAACAGGCGGGTCCGAGGGCCTTCGCCCCCGTCGCCGATCCCGTCGGGGTCGTGATGCACCTGCACCCTCGCGCCGTCGAACTTCCACTCCACGGCGGCCGCCTCCCAGTCGTCGAGCGCCTCGGTGACGGTGCCGGCCTGGGCGAGCATCGCGCCGACCGGCCGGCCGACTTCGAGGCCGAGCGATTCGAGGCCGTCGAGCCCCTCGTCGCGGGCGACGACCGCCACCTCGCCGTGGTCGTTGGTGACCTGCAGCGCCCGCTCGACCTCGTCGACGGGCACGTCGAACGCGTCGGCGATCGCGTCCCTGACGGCCCCGTCGCCGACGCCGATGCGCATCTCCGAGAGGACGAGCCGGGCGAGATACCGCGCCTCGTCGTCCCCCGTCCGGTTGAACAGCCCGAACAGGATGTCCCGCTTGGTGTCGCGGCTGCCCGAGCCCTCGGTCGCGGCGAGGTCGCGCAGTTCGTCGTCGACCTCGGCGACGGTGAGGCCGCCGGTTCCGCCTGCACCACTCCCGTCACCGCCTGTCTCGCCGCCCGCTCCGGCGCCCGCGCCGAACGCGGCCAGCCCCCGCTGGCCGCCGAAGTCGTAGCCGGAGGCGACCTCGCCCACGTCGCCCACGTCGGCGACCCGCTCTTCCACGTCGTCGACGGTGACGTTCCGGCCGGCCGCCTTCGCGATGGCCTCGTAGCACAGCGCCGGCCCGATATCGAGCTTCGTCGAGTCGTGGGCCGGGAACACCCGTCCCTGGACGTAGCGGGCGACGACGGGCAGGTCCGCGCCCGCCGCACCCAGCAGGTCGGTCACGCGCTCGCGCACGTCGGTGTCGGCGCTCTCGGCTTCGATCGCCCGGGCGCGCTCGGCGAAGGCGGCCAGCTCCATCGCCTCGTCGGTAGGTCCCCCGCCGGTCTTAAAGCCCCCGACCCCGGCCGGAATCGGCCTGCTCGCGGGGACCGATCAGCCTGTCGTGGTCGACCCGCCCGCCGGGACCGAACCCGCGAGGAGACCCCGGAGCGACTGGCTCCCGCTCCGGTCCGACCGCAGGACCTGCGCCACGTCGTAGATCCGCGTCCGCTCGGTCGGGTAGGTCCGGTCGACCGAGCCGCCGGTGTAGCCGAACCGTTCGTCGCCGTCGGTGTCGAGATGGGGCACCGCGTACAGCTCCATCTCGGCGCTGTAGGTCGATTCGAGGCGTATGCGCAGGTCGTCGTGCGAGCCCGCCGCGAGGTACTCGCTGTGGCCGACGACCTCGCCGTCGGCGGTCCGCGAGCGGATCGTGACGTAGCCGCCCTCCGAGAGCGAGACGGAGTCGACGGTGACGGTCTCGCCGGTCATCGTCTGGTCGTCGAAGGTGACCTGCGCGACCGGGGAGGACAACAGCAGGAAGGCGCCGTAGGCGACGGCGAGCATGATCGCCGCGTGTTTCGCGCCGTGTTTGAGCGAGCCCTCGCCGAGCTGGCCGGCGATGAAGCCCGAGAGGACCGCCTGGACGATGGCCGTGTGGAAGAAGACGAGGGTGTAGGCGGCCTTGTTCACCTGGCCGAAGCGGGCGAACGACTCGACGTTGACGGCGAGCCGGTTGCTGTTCTCCGGCGTCGGGACGTTGTTCGGGAGGCTCGGCACGAGCACCTCCTGGACGGCGACGATGATGACGAGGAACACCGCGAAGGAGATGTAGATGACGACGAGGTAGGTGAACATCTGCTGGCGGCGCTTGCGCCGGAGTTTGAGCTCCGAAGCCGCCTGCTCGCCGGCGATCCGCAGGACCGGCGAGAGGTTCCCACTCGCCCGGAGGGCGTTCGTGAGCAGCGTGACGACGCGGGTCGTCGCGGTCGTGCGGACGCGGAGGCCGAACCGGCGCAGGGCGTCGTCGACGTTCGCCCCGTAGGTCAGGTCCCGGCAGATCCGGTCGACCTCGACCGAGAGGACGCCCAGGTCGCTCTCGCGGACGCGCTCGAACCCCTCGACGACGGACATCCCCGCCTCGTTGAGGCTCGCGAGCCGTTCGAGCAGCTCCGGCAGCGCCGCCTCCATCCGCCGGATACGCCGGGTGTATATCTCCCAGACGACCGCGAACGAGCCGATCACCAGCAGCGCCGCCTGGATGAACACGTCGTCGAGAGCGCGGGTCCGGACGCCGGTGGCCGAGAACGCGGCCGGCGCCCGGAGGGCGATCGACAGCAGCGCTATCGGGACGGTGACGTAGAGGACCGCCGTCGGCCGCCGCATGAGTCCGCGGAACGGCCGGTCGACCAGCGACCGGACGCGCCGCAGCGAGTCGTACACCGCGAGCTGCTCGCGGAGGCTCGACGACGCCGTGTAGCCGCCGTCGGCCACGGGAGCGTCGACGCGCTCGCCGGTCGCTCCCGTGTCTCCCGCACCTCCGTCGGTCGCTCCCCCGTCTGCCGCGCCCTCGTTCGCCTCGGGAACGCCCGAGCGCCCGCGCATCGACTGGGCGAGCGCACCGGTCTCGCTCCCGCTCGCGACGCCGAGCAGGTCGAGCTTCCCGGCGAGGTAGACCATGAACAGGACGTTGGCCAGCGGGATCATCACGTAGGCGAGCAGGCGCAGGAAGTTGATCGTCTGGGTCGTCGTCAGCCCGAAGACGAGCAGGATCGTCATGAGGAACAGCGTCCCGGCGACGAGGACGGTGACGTAGGCCTCGGCGATGGTCGCCAGCAGTTCGAGGATGTCCTCCTGGCGGTCGACGGCCTCGTCCCGGTAGCGCTCGTACTGGTCGCGCAGGAACTCGGGGAGGTTCTGCCCGCTCTGGAGGACGCTCGCGAAGTTCTCGCTGAAGGTCTTGAACTGCTCGCTCGGCGTGCGTTTCGAGGCGTTGCGGACCGCGGTGATGATGTCCCGGCCGAACAGGTCCATCTCGCGGACGGCGACGGAGATCTCGTCGGCGCCGTGGCCGTACACGTCGCGGTTGTCCGCGAGCGTCCGCATCACCGCCGGGGTGGACATCCCGCCCCGCGACAGCGCGTAGACGAACGCGACCGTCCGCGGCAGCCCCTCGTTGATGCCGCGTCGCCGGACCTCGGCGTGGCTCCGCGGGCGCTCCCAGCGGTACCAGTAGGTGAACCCGGCGACGACGAGCCCGGAGAGGGCGCCGCCGGCCGTCAGCACGGCGAACACCTGATTCGGAGTCAGTTCCGGCTCCAGCTCCGGCCGACCGAGCGCGTTGGCCATCGCGTCGGGCAGCGCCTGAATGAACTCCCCGAGCGCCGGGAGCACGAGCAAGACCCCGCCGAAGACGTACACGCCGAGGATGGCGCCGGCCAGCGCGGCGACGCCCGTCACGAGGTAGGTCTCGGCGGCGTAGGCGCGGTAGGTCCGGTCGACGTACGCCTCCTTGAGCCGGTTCCGGCGGTCGGGCGCCTCCTCGGGGACGTACCGGCCGAAGTAGCGTCGCGCCGTCCGGGTGACCCAGGTGTCGAGCCCGGCGTGGAGCGACGACAGCGGTATCAGCGCGACCAGCGCCAGCGCGACGAGCAGCGGCGCGAGCCCGAGGACCGAACTCATGGCTGGTCGCCGACGGCCGAGTCGGCGCCGTCCTCGACGGCCGGCTCGGATCCGGCGCCGACGGCCGGGTCGGTCTCCTCGTCGACGGTCACGTCGGCCTCGTCGATCATCGCGACGACCTCCTCGGGGTCGGCGTAGTACTTGTTCACCATCGCCGTGAACCGCCGGAAGTCGGTGATGCCGTTCTCCTGGAGGTACGTCAGGAACCGCCGCCGGTTGCGCAGCTCGCGGAGCAACTCGGCGCGGGTCCAGCCCTGTTCCTGACGGATCTCGTCGAGAAGTTCGCTGTTGTTACGGGAGAAGGAGTCGCTGGTACCGTCCCAGGAGTAGGTGTTGGAGTAGTCGAGTTCGCCGGTCCGCTGGTCGATCCCCTCGATCTCGGCGATGGTCCGGGCGCGCCGGACCCGCTCGCCGCCCGAACGCGTCAGGACCTGGACGCTCAACACGTCCAGGCTCTGGACCATCGGCCGCGGGACGTTGATCGGCTCGTTCTCTAGCCTGTTGATGACCGTCTGGACGGAGTCGGCGTGCAGCGTTGAGAACGTCGTGTGGCCGGTGTTCATCGCCTGGAACAGCGTGATGGCCTCCTCGCCGCGGACCTCGCCGACGACGATGTACTCGGGGCGGTGGCGCAGCGACGACCGCAGCAGGTCGTACATCGTGATGTCGCCGTCGCCCATGCGCTCGCGGGTGACCGACGAGAGCCAGTTCTCGTGGTACAGCGACAGCTCGCGGGTGTCCTCGATGGTGATCACCTTCGAGCGGGGCGGGATGAACATCGAGACGGCGTTCATCGAGGTGGTCTTGCCCGCCGCGGTGCCGCCGGCGAAGATGAGGCTCTTGTTGTTCTCGATGCAGAGCCAGAGGAAGGCGAGCATCCGGTCGTCGTAGGTGCCGTAGTTCATCAGGTCGACCGGCGTGAACGGCTCCTCGGCGTACTTCCGGATGGTGAAGGCCGACCCGCGCGGGGTCACCTCCTCGCCGAGCGCGAGTTCGATGCGGGAGCCGTCGGGCAGCGTCGTCGAGACGACGGGGTCGCTGACGCTGACGTGGCGGCCCGAGCGCTGGGCGAGCTGGATGACGTAGTCGTCGAGTTCGTCGCGCTCGAAGGCGACCGTCGACTCCACGTCGGTGTACTCCTCGTGGTAGACGAACACGGGCAGACCGGCGCCGTCGCAGGAGATGTCCTCGACGCGCGAGTCGTGCATGATGGGGTCGAGCTTGCCGTAGCCCAGGAACGAGCGGTGCAGATAGTAGTACAGCCGGTAGAACGTCTCGGTCGCCACGTCGACGCCGTACTCCTCGAGGCGCTGACGGAGCTCCTCGCGCAGGGCGTCGGCGGGGTCGTCGTTCACGTCGTCACGATAGAGGAGGGGGTCGCGGATATCGTCGAACACGCGGTGGAGCAACTCGCGCTCGGTCTCGTCGAGGGTCGGCTCGACGACGCGGTAGCGGTGCTCGTTCTCCTCGTCGTCGTAGGCGATCGAGACGTAGGCGAAGGGGGCGTTGAGCCAGTAGCGGTCGACCTCGCGGCCGCCGCTCGGCGGGTCGTCGGCGACCAGCCGGCCGTGGCGAGCGGGGTCGTAGTCCGGGACGTGGATCCGCGAGCCCGTGAGTGCGCCGGCCGCCCGCGAGAGCCACTGCTGAAAGGCCGCGAGCCGTCCGTCCGCGCTCGGTCCGTTCGTCGCTTCGCGTGACATGAGAACCCCCGGAAGGTCGTTACCCGACGTACCCCGGCGAGTCACTTAAACTCGGACCCCCAGTAATCACGGATGAAATTCGCGAGGGGACGGGGGGTCGGGTCGCTACCGATCGCCCGGATCACACAGTGAACAGATGCCCCTCCTCGGGCACGTCGAACAGGCCGATGCGGGCGCCGGCGTCGAGCCAGGCGTGGCCGTAGGAGAAGGAGGCCAGCGCGTTGACGGGGTCGCCCTCGTCGCGGAAGTGGCGGCCGTCTTCGAGGTACGAGCGGGCCATCTCCTCGCACTCGGCGGCGGCGTCGGCCATCGGCGTCCCCTCGGGCGGCGCCACCTCTGCGGCGTCGAGCGCCTCGGCGAGCAATCCCTCGTAGCGGTCGGTCTTCTCCTGTAGATCGGCGGGCATAGTGGGACCGAGCGGCGGTGTGGCCCTAAGCGTTCGGTCGTCGGCCGGCGGCGGGCGGCGAGCGGCGGCCCGCCGACTGCCGAGAGCCGACCGCCCGTCGACTCCCGGGAACCGACCGTTCGACTGCGCGGTACTCGCCGGATACTCACGTTCTCTGAGGGGTATTGGTCGTCGGGGCCGAAAGGGGGGCATGGACGACGACCTCGGCGACAGCCGACTCGACCGCGGCGACGAGGAGGTCGGCGCGGAGATCGCCGGCGACACCGACGCGCTCCTCGGGGCGCTCCCGCACTTCTACCGGGGCGAGGTGAGCCAGGCCAACAGCGCCCAGGACCGGATCGACCGCACGACGAACTGGGCGATAACCCTCCTGGCGGCGCTGCTGTCGCTCGTGTTCGCCGGGCCGGAGATGCCGGCGTACCTGTTGCTCATCGCCGTCGCGGCGCTCGCCGCCTTCCTCTCCTACGAGGTGCGCCGTTACCGGTTCTACGACATGCACCGGTCGAGAGTGCGGATCGTCCAGGAGAACGTCTTCGCCAACGCGCTCTCGCCGGAGGGCGCCGAACACCCCGAATGGCGCGAGGAGCTGAGCCGGGACCTCCGCTACCCGACGTTCAAGGTCTCGGTCCTCGAAGCGCTCTCGCGGCGGCTCCGTCGGATCTACGGGCTGCTGTTCGCCGTCGTCGGCGTCGCGTGGGTGGCGAAGGTCACCCTGTTCACGCCGGAGAACCGCTGGACCGAGGCGGCGGAACTCCCGGGCATCCCTGGCGTCGTCGTCGCGGGCGCACTCGGCGCGTTCTACGTCGCGGTCTTCGCGCTGGCACTCTGGCCGATCGAACGGCAGGCCAAGGGCGAGGTCCACGGCGAGCGGGTGGGCGAGTGGAAAGAGGAGTGAGCGAGGGAGTACGAGTTCGGTCCGGATCGGGCGATTCCGGCGACCTACCCGCTCGTCGCGGGCGGTCGCCGCGACAGCGCAAGGTAAATACCCCATCCTCCGCTATCGGTGAGCAATGAGTTCCGAGACGGCCGACCACCGACGGCTGATCATCGCGGGTTCGGGCATCGCGGGGCTGACCGCCGCCATCTACGCGGCGCGGTCGAACCTCGACCCGCTCGTGCTGGAGGGCGACGAGCCCGGCGGACAGCTCACGCTGACGACCGACGTGGAGAACTACCCCGGGTTCCCCGACGGCGTCGGCGGCACCGAGCTGGTCAACGACATGAAGGCCCAGGCCAAGCAGTTCGGCGCGGAGATCGAACACGGCGTCGTCACCGACGTCGACGACGAGGTCCGCCCCTTCGAGGTCGAGCTCAATACGGGCGACACCTACACCGCCGACGCCGTTATCGCCGCCAGCGGCGCGAGCGCCCGCACCCTCGGGGTCCCCGGCGAGGACGACCTGATGGGCTTCGGCGTCTCGACGTGTGCCACCTGCGACGGCGCGTTCTTCCGCGGCGAGGACATGCTCGTCGTCGGCGGCGGTGACGCCGCCTTCGAGGAGGCCGACTTCCTCACCCGATTCGCCGACACCGTCTACCTGGTCCACCGCCGCGAGGAGTTCCGCGCGGAGGACTACTGGGTCGACCGCCTGATGGACAAGGTCGACGACGGCGACGTGGAGATCATGCGCAACACCGAACTGCTGGAGGTCCACGGCTCCCAGGAGGCGGGCGTCGACCACGTCACGCTCGCCGAGAACGAGTCGGGCCGCCCCTCCGAGAAGCTCGACGAGCCCGGGACCGAGACCTTCGACTTCGACGTGGGCGCCGTCTTCGTCGCCATCGGTCACACGCCCAACACCGACTACCTCGAAGACACCGGCGTCGAGCTGGACCCCGAAGGCTACGTGAACACGCGGGGTAGCGGCGGCGAGGGCGGGAACCAGACCGCGACCGGCGTCGAGGGGCTGTTCGCCGCGGGCGACGTGGTCGACCACCACTACCAGCAGGCGATCACCGCCGGCGGCATGGGCTGCAAGGCCGCGATGGACGCCGACGACTACCTCGAACGCGAGGCGCCCGCCGAGGGCGAGGCCGAGGCGACCGCCGAAGCCGACGACTGACCGCTCGCGCTTCTCTCGCGGCGGTTCTCGCCCGGAGCGCACGCTTCCACCAGAGTCATACGTCGGCTCTCCCAACGGAGGCCATGGCAGAATCCGAGACGGTCACGCTCACGCTCGAATCCGACGACGACACGGACGAACTCGAAGTGCCGACCGCGCTCGTCGAGATGCTCGCCGAGAGCGAGGACGAGTCGCCGCCCGAGGTCGTCGGCGACATCGCCATGTTCGGCCTCGCACAGCGCATCCACAGCGCCGCCCACCACAGCGAGGGCGAGCCCAGCGACGAGATCGCCGAGACGGAGGAACGGACCCTCGAACTCTTCGAGGAGCGGTTCGGCCGCTCGTTCGCGGAACTGACCGGCCACAGCCACTGACTCCCTTCTGAGGTCGCCGCTGCATCCGTCGACGCTCGTCCCGACCGCTCAGGGAACGTCCCAGCGGATCAGGACGCCGTCGTCGATGCGTTCCACGTCACGCAGCGACAGCTCCGGGAAGTCGCCGACGAACCCGTCGCCGTCGGCCAGCGTGGGCGCCTTCCACCCGCCGATGACGGCGGGACCGACGAACGTCGAGAGCTCGTCGACCATGTCGGCGGCGAACAGCGAGAAGATGAGCTCGCCGCCGCCCTCGACCATCAGTCGCTCGATGCCCCGCTCTTCGAGCTGCGCGAGCGCCTCGGGCAGGTCGACCTGCTGTTCGCCGGCCGAAACGACCTCCGCGCCGGCCTCGCCGATCTCGGCGACGAAGTCCTGCGGGGCGGCCTCGCTGGTCAGGAGGTACGTCTCGGCGCGGTCGTCGAGGACGCGGGCGTCGGTCGGCGTTCGGACCCGCGAGTCGGCGACGATGCGGGCGGGGTTCTCGGGTTTGCCGGCGTCGCGGCGTCGCTCGCGGCGGGCGTCGTCGTCGACGGTCAGCGAGGGGTCGTCGGCCAGCACCGTCCCGACGCCGACCATGACGGCATCGCTCTCGGCGCGCAGCGCGTCGACTCGGTCGAAGTCCTCGGGGCCGCTGATCTCGACCTGTTCGCGCTCGCGGGTCGATAGCTTCCCGTCGGCGCTCATGGCGGCGTTGACGACGACGTACATACCCCGTAGCTACGCCCTCGCCGGAAAACCGCTTTCGGTGTGGTCGCGCGTCGCCCCCGTCGCCGCCGGTGGCCGCCCCGTTCGACGGCGGGATCAGTCCGGCCGTTCGGTCAGCTTGCGCGCTTCGAGGCGCTTGGCGCCGTCGATGCCAGCGGCACGGAACGCGACCGCGTCCCCGTCGGTCCACAGCGCGTCGAGATCGAAGACGTACTCGTCGGTCCAACTCTTCAGCCTCGCCACGCCGTCCTCGTCGATCTCCAGGAAGGTGCGCGGCGTCTCCTGGGTGGCAATCTCCCACTCGTCGCCGCCCACCTCGAACGACTCGCTCTCGGAGCCAGTCCAGGCGAAGACACAGCGATACTGCCGGCGCGGTCGGTCCGACCGCCCGTGGTCGACCCGTCTGTCGGTCTCGAAGTCGATGCCCCTCGCCGAACACCACTCGCGGAGGTGGGCCTCGTCGAACCGCTTCGGCCCCTCCGAACCCGCCCCCGACCGCCGCCAGAGCACGTGCGACTCCGACGGCTTCCCCCGGAAGGTCGGAGGTTGCATACACCCCCTTCGGCCGTCGATCGGTAAATAGCTACCCCGACCGTCGGGGACGGTGACAGGTCCGGCGCGAGCGCGGTGTGCCGCGGCCACGGTCCCGGCGCAGGGTGGCCGACGGGAACGATTTTTACCGGGGCCAGCCGAAGGTCCGGTGATGAGCTTAGACGACCATGCCGAGGAGCTCGCCTCCGACCTCGGCGTCGACAAAGAGGAGGTCAAATCGGACCTGGAGAACCTCGTGGAGTACAGCGTGCCCGTCGAGGAGGCCAAAGACAGCCTCCGCCGGAAGTACGGCGACGACTCCGGCGGCGGGGGCGGCCCCACGACGAAGTCCATCGCCGAGATCGCTACCGGCGACTCGAACGTGACCGTCACCGGGACGGTCCTCACCGTGGGCAAGCGCTCGATCCGCTACCAGGGGTCCGACCACGTCATCTTCGAGGGGGAGATCGCCGACGAGACCGGCAAGATCTCCTACACCGCGTGGGACGACTTCGGCCTGCAGGCCGGCCAGACCATCACCGCCGGCAACGCCGGCATCCGCGAGTGGGAGGGCGAGCCCGAGCTCAACCTCGGCGAGAGCACGACCATCGGGCTGGCCGACGAGGACCTGGCCGTCGACTACCCGGTCGGCGGCGACGCCGGCCTCGCTGAACTCGAACCGGGAGACCGCGGGATCAACGTCGAGGTCTCGGTGCTGGAGGTCGAGACCAAGACCATCGACGGCCGCGACGGCGAGACGGAGATCCTCAGCGGCATCCTCGCCGACGAGACCACCCGGCTGCCGTTTACCGACTGGGAGCCCCACGACGCGATCACCGAGGAGGCCTCGATCCGGCTGGAGGACGTGTTCGTCCGCGAGTTCCGCGGCGCCCCCTCCGTGAACGTCTCGGAGTTCACCGAGGTGGCGGAACTCGACCGCACGGTCGAGGCGACCGACGAGGCCCCGCGGCTGGCGATCCGCGACGCCATCGAATCGGGAGGTCTGTTCGACGTGGGACTGGTCGGCAACGTCATCGCGGTACGGGACGGCTCCGGCCTCATCGAGCGCTGTCCGGAGTGCGGTCGCGTCGTGCAGAACGGCCAGTGTCGGACCCACGGCGCCGTCGACGGCGTCGACGACCTGCGCATCAAGGCGATCCTCGACGACGGCACCGGGACCGTCACGGCGATCCTCGACGACGAACTCACCGAGACGATCTACGGCGGTGATATCGAGGACGCGAAGGAACACGCCCGCGAGGAGATGGACCAGGAGGCCGTCGCCGACGACATCCGCGAGACGCTCGTCGGTCGCGAGTTCCGCGTCCGCGGGTCGCTGTCGGTCGACGAGTACGGCGCCAACTGCAACGCCCGCTCGTTCGACGAGACCGACGACGACCCCGCGAGTCGCGCCGCCGACCTGCTGACGGAGGTTCGCGGATGAGCGGCTCGGAGGACCAGGGCGGCGCGGGCCGACGCGAGGTCGCCTACCGCCTGTTCGCCGCGGAGTTCGAGGACGCGGACTTCTCCTACTCCGAGAGCGACGAGGAACGGGCCCCCAACTACGTCGTCTCGCCGACGGGTGGCCGCGTCAACCGGCTGTTCGTCGTCGGCGTCCTCACCGAGGTCGAGAACGCCAGCGAGGACGTGCTCCGCGCGCGAATCGTCGACCCGACGGGCGCGTTCGTCGTCTACGCCGGCCAGTACCAGCCCGAGGCCCAGGCCTTCTTCGACCGGGCCGAGCCGCCGATGTTCGTCGCCGTCACGGGGAAGGCCCGCACCTTCCAGCCCGACGACTCGGACGTGACCTACACCTCGATCCGCCCGGAGAACGTCAACGAGGTCGACGCCGAGACGCGGGACCGGTGGACGGTCGGCACCGCCCGGCAGACGCTCGACCGCGTGCGGACGATGGCCGGCGCGCTCTCCCGGGAGGAGCGGGGAGACGAGCTCCGCGCCGCGCTCGAAGCCGAGGGCGTCGACACCGGGCTGGCCGCGGGCATCCCGCTCGCCATCGACCACTACGGCACGACCGCGGCCTACCTCGACGCCCTTCGGTCGACCGCCGTCCAGGCCCTGGAGGTCGTCGCGGGCGAGCGCGAGGAGGTCGACGCCCACTCCGCCTCGCCGGACGCGCCCGGCGACGCCGACCCGGCGACGCTGGCCGCCCTCGACGTGACCGCGAGCGTCGGCGGCGAGACGACGGAACTCGGCGGCGGGATCGACGAACCCGCGACGGCGAGCGACGACGCCGCCACCGCGACCGCCGACACCGACGGCTCCGAGACCGCGGCCGACGGGTCCGCGACCGCCGACGCGAGCACCGGGTCGGCGACGGACTCCGAGTCCGGATCCGGGCCGCCGACGGAATCGAGCGAACCTGCACCCGCGGAGTCGGCGTCGGCGGAATCTGCGGAGTCGGCCGAGACGGAGTCCGCGGAGCCGAGCGAGCCGGAGTCCGCGGAGTCGGCCGAGACGGAGTCCGCGGCGACCGAATCCACGACCGCGGAGTCGCCGACCGACTCCGACGCCGAGCCGGCATCGGCCGACTCGACCGCCGTCGAGGCCGGACCCGCCGCGACCGCCGCCGAAGGCGGTACCGAGACCGGTTCCCCCGACGCCGGCGCGGACTCGCCCGACGCGGGCGCCGACGCCGCGAGCGGCGAGGACCTCGAGGACTTCGACGGCGAGTTCGAGCTCGACGACGACGAGCGCGAGGAGATCGAAGAGGAGTACGGCACCGGATTCACGAGCGGCAACGAGGTCGACGAACCCGGCGAGGCCGGCATCGAGACGCCCGACCCCGAAGAGCTGGCCGAGGCCGAAGCGGAGGCCGGAGCCGACGGGTCCGCGACGGCCGATGCCGGGAGCGAAGCGAGCGATCCGGAGCCGGAGACGACCGAGCAGCCGGCCGACACCGGGTCGGAGACCGGAGCCGCCGAGTCCGAGGCGGAACCGGCGACCGAACCCGACGAATCCGACGACGCCGCCGAACCGGCCGAGGACGTCGATGTCGAGGACGCGGTGATGGACGCGATGGCCGAACACGACGACGGCGACGGCGCGCACGCCGACGAGATCGTGGAGGCGGTGACCGCCCGGACCGGCGCCGGCGACGAGGAAGTGCGCGACGCCATCCAGGACGCGCTGATGGGCGGCCGCTGCTACGAGCCCGAGGACGACGTGTACAAGCCGATCTGATGGGCGTCGAACCGATCCCCGGCGAGCCCGCGGCGGTCGCGACCTGCGGCGGCGAGCGCGCGCTCGTCGTCGCCGACTTCCACGCCGGCATCGAGGCCGGCCTGCGCCGCGACGGCGTCGAACTCCCCGACCACGCGCCCGACCGCCGCGAGTCGCTGCGCGCGCTCGTCGAGCGGGAACGACCCGATCGGCTCGTCTTCCTCGGCGACCTGGGCCACGCCATCGGCGACCCCGGCCGCGACGAGCGCGAGGAGATTCTGGGGCTGTTCGACCACCTCCCCGCCGACCTGCCGGTGACGCTCGTCAAGGGTAACCACGACGGCGATACCGAGTCGGTCCTGGAGCGGGTCGACCAGTCCGTCGAGATCACGCCCGGTCACGGCGTCCGCATCGGCGAGGTCGGCTTCGCCCACGGCCACACCTGGCCGAGCCCGGACGTGCTCGCCGCCGATGTCGTCTGCGTCGCCCACGAGCACCCGGTCGTCCGTCTCGAAGACGAGGTCGGCGGCGCCCGCGTCGAGCGCGTGTGGCTCCGCGGCGACCTCGGTCCGGAACCGTTCCGCGAGTTCCACGACGCCGACCTCGACGTCGACGGCGAACTCGTGGTCTGTCCGGGGTTCAACGACCTCTCGGGCGGTACCTGGGTCAACGTCGCCGGGCAGGAGTTCCTCGCGCCCTTCCTCCCCGAGGCCCTCGTCGACGGCGAGGCGTACCTCCTCGACGGCACCCGACTGGGCGACTACCGCCGGGTCTGAATCGCCGGCGTGACGACCGGGAGTGGCCCACCGCGCTCGGTTCAGAACGGGAACCTGTCGAATTCGGGGCTCACAACAGAAAGGTTCCGAGGAACCCGACCGCAGTCGCGAGCGTGATGTACGGGCCGGCCTCCTCGTAGGCGTCGGGGTAGATCTCGCCGGCGAGACTGGCGAGGATGGCGCCGGCGGCGAACGCGCGGACGGCGGCGATCCAGTAGTTCGGGAGCGGCGGGAGCAAGCGGTAGCCGGCGATCACCGACCCGCTGACGACGGCGGCGGTGGCGACCCACACCGCCATCACCCGCCGTTCGCCGTGGTTCTCGGACATGTTCGTGCCAGACATCATCGACTGGGAGCCGTTGGTGACCGCGAGCCCGAACAGCAACGCCAGCGCGCCGGAGACGTTCCCGGCGAGCAACGACCCCATGGCGGCGTTCTCGGGGATGCCGTCGGTCGTCACGCTGGCCCACAGGCCCGCGCCGTTCTCCTCGGTGTCGTCGTCAGCCCAGCGGTCGATCAGCACGTCCAGCGTCCCGAAGACGAGGATGCCACAGAGGAAAAAGCCCGAGGCCGGATACTCGCCGATGTTCCGAAACGCCGGTTCGAACAGCTCGAAGGCGAGCGAGACGACGAGCGACCCGCCGCCGACCGCCAGCAGCGCCGCCTGCCACCGGCGCGCCGGCCTGACCCAGATCCCCACGGCCGACCCGGCCAGCAGCGACAGCGCCGAGAAAGCGGCGTAGAACCAGGGGTTCGCGAGCAGGCCGCTCGCCCCCGACTGTAAGACGAACCCGGCGCCACCGGGAACGACCGCGGGGCCGCGACCGACCGAGTCGACGACGGGGAACACGGTCGTTCGTCGGCCCGAATCCGGATTTCTATTCGCGGATTACTCGGGGTAACCGCGAATTTCTCCGGGGTTCGAGGGGTCTCAGGCCGCGTCGCCGATCGCGGCGGTCAGCAGGTCGACGCCGAGGTCGATCTCCCGCTCGGTCACGTCCAGCGGCGGCAGGATCCTGAGCGTCTTGTGGCCGCAGGCCAGCGTCAGCAGGCCCCGCTGCATCGCCGCGGCCTGCACGTCGTTCCGGCGCTCCTTGGTATCGAACTCGACAGCGAGCATCAGACCCTTGCCGCGCACGTCGACCACGGGCTCGGGGTCGGCGTCGCGCATCGACTCCTTGAACTGCCGGCCGCGGACGACGGCGTTGTCCATCAGGTCGTAGTCGTCGATCACGTCGAGCGTGAGCGCGCCCTGTAGCGCCGAGACGATGTCGCCGGCGCCCCACGTCGAGGAGAGCCGGCTGGTTTGCTCGGGGAACACCTCCTCGCGGGAGATCGTGGCGCCGACGCGCAGCCCCTTGGCGCCCGCGATCACGTCGGGGTCGAACGGGTAGTGGTCCGAGGCCCAGAACTCGCCGGTGCGGCCGACGCCCGACTGGATCTCGTCGGCGACGAGCGTCAGGTCGTGCTCCTCGCACAGGTCGGCGATCTCCTCGGCGAAGGCGTCGCTCGGGAAGCGATAGCCGCCCTCGCCCTGGATCGGTTCGAGGATCAGGTAGGCCACGTCGTCGGGGTGGACGGCGCCGCGCTCGGGGTCGAGCAGTTTCCGCAACTGCGACCCCTCGCCGGTGAAGAAGCCGCAGGAACAGGTTTCGGGGTCGCACGTGCGGTCGTCGCAGAACGGCACGTCGTGGACCTTCGATATCTCGGGGAACTCGCGGCGGTAGACGGACTTCGAGCGGTTGAGCGAGAGCGCGCCGAGGGTGCGGCCGTGGAAGCCGCCGCGGAAGGTGATCCCGTAGTCGGCGCCGGTGTGGTCGTAGGATATTTTGATGGCGTTCTCGACCGCCTCTGCGCCGGAGTTCGAGAGGAACACGGTGTCCATCCCGTACTGGTCGCTGCGGTCGGTCAGCCGGTCCATCAGGTCCGCGGGGGTCGGGAACGGGTGGTCGCCCAGCTCGCCGCTGGCGACGTAGAAGTCCTGGCCGGCGATCTTCATCGGGTCGACCAGGTCGAACCCCTCCATGCGCTCCATCAGTTTGGGGTTGTTGTACCCCAGCGGCGAGGCGGCGACGTGGCTGGTGAAGTCCATGAGGACGTTGCCGTCGACGTCGGTGCAGAACGGTCCCTCGGCCGGTTCGGTGTAGTCCCAGACGAACTCGTAGACGTAGGTGCTCGGGGCGGCCGACTCGTGGTGGTACTCGACCCACTCCCGGGCGCGCTCGCCGGGGATCGACGACACCTCGGGTTCCGCCGTGTCCCTGTCCATGCCGACAGTGAGGCACAGTCGCAAGTTAAGTGATCTGACCGCCCTCGGCGGTTCTGCGGATCGAGCGGACGGGGGCTCCGGATCGAACGGCGGCTCACATCGTCGCGCCGGCGGTGACGGCGCCGGCGGCGACCAGCAGGACGGTGCTGACGGTCGCCGTCTTGACGGCGAACTCCCGGTCGGGGCCGGCGAAGGTGAGCCCGGCCTTGACGACGATGCTGGATGCCGTCGCGAGGAGGATGGCGAAGACGGCCGCCTCGCCGGAGAGGCCGCCGCCGCGGTAGAGGATCACCGCGGAGGTGGTCGCGCCAGCGCTGGAGACCAGCCCGGTCAGCGCGGCGGTCACGTAGAAGCCCAGCCGGCCGAACTCGGCTGCGGCCAGCCCGCCGGCGACGATGACGACCAGGAAGAGGCCGCCGAAGCTCAGGACGTTCCGCAGCGAGAAGGGGCTCTCGAGGTCCATCTCCAGGTTCTCCGTCCAGTCGGCCGTGTAGCCGGCGATGGCGATACTCCCCAGGATCACCGCGCCGAGCGGGACGACGGCGCCCAGCAACAGCCCGGTCTCGAAGGTGAACACGAGGGCGATGACGAGGTTGCGGGCGGCCATGGCCGCGTCGGCCAGCAGGATGGCCGCGACGGCGTAGGAGCTGACGGCCGGGCGCTGCTCGACGTGGTCGAGCATCGCGCCGACGACCGCCGTCGAGGAGGCCAGTCCGCCGAAGAAGCCGGTGACGGCGATGCCGCGGCTCCCGTAGGTCTGGACGATGGCGTAGTTGACGATGCCGATGGCGGCGACCGTGACGACCATCAGCCAGATGACGCGGGGCTCGACCTCGACCATCAGGTCGCCGGCGCCGAGTTCGTAGCTCCGGGCGGGCAACAGCGGGTAGATGACGAACGCGAGGATGGCGAACTCCGCGGCCGACCGGAGTTCGGTGCGGGTCATCCCCCAGGCGAAACTGTGCAGTTCGCGCTTGAGCACGAGCAACAGCGCCGAGAAGACGGTGACGGTCACCGCCTCGATGGTGTAGGCGGAGGCGACGAGCGTCCCGACGGCGTAGGCGACCAGCATCGACATCGAGGTGGTCAGCGACAGCCCCTCCTCGTCCTCGTCGTCGGCCAACAGGCCCCTGACCGCCAGCAGCGTCCCCTGGACGATGACGAGGACGCCGCCGACGACCACCAGCGGAGTCGAGCCCAGCACGGTGAACGCGGCGCCGAGCATGCTGATGAGCGAGAAGGTCCGCACCCCGGCGGACTTGTGTGACCACTCGCGTTCCAGCCCGAGGAACAGACCGAGCACACCCGCCAGGGTGATCTGGAGGACCTCCGCGTCCAGCGGGATCGACGAGAACTGCGCGACTCCGAACACTGCCCGACGTATGCCGTTCGCACGTATAAATAGCGGGCCGTTACCCCCGTCGGGTGCGTGACCGGACTGGCCGTTTTATGCCCGAGCCGACACACCGTCAGACGATGGTCGAGTTCGAGTTCGATCCCGACTGGAGGCGGATCGGCTGGTCGATGGTGGGAATAGTCCTCGGGCTCGCCCTGCTGTGGGTGCTCTACTCGTTCGTCGGCACGTTCGTGTTCGCGCTGTTCATCTACTACTCGACGCGGCGCGTCCACGGGGCGATCCGCGACCGGGTGGGCCAGCGGTCGGTCTCGGCGGCGCTCGCGCTGGTCGCGCTCGCGCTGCCGGCAGTCCTGCTCCTCCTCTACGCCACGGCCATCGGCGCCCAGGAGCTCCAGGAGTTCGCCGGCACCACCGACCTCGACAGCTACATCGAGATCGCCGGCCCGTACGTCAACGTCACTGCGGCGGTCGAGAACCCCCGCGGCGTCTTCGAGGGCGCGGGCGGGATGGACCTGGTCCGGCCGGCGCTGAGCCAGGGGACCACCTACCTCGGCTTCATCGCGACGGGCCTGCTGCACCTGTTCGTCGTGTTCGCCGTCGCGTTCTACCTCCTGCGCGACGACCACAGGCTCGCCGACTGGGTGGCCGGGTTCGACGACGACGGTCCCACGGTCTTCGAGGAGTTCGCCCGCGAGGTCGACGACAGCCTGGAGCTGGTGTTCGCCGGCAACATCCTCAACGCGGTCGTCACGGCGACCGTCGGCGCGATCACCTACAGCGTGGTGAACATCTTCGCCCCGCCCGAGGTGGCGATCCCCTACGCCGCGCTGGTCGGCCTGCTGACCGGTATCGCCAGCCTGATCCCCGTCGTCGGGATGAAACTCGTCTACGTTCCCGTCACGGTCTACCTCGCCGCCACGGCCTTCGCCGCGGGCACCGGCTGGGGGTTCGTCGTCGCCTTCTTCGCCGTGTCGTTCGTGATCGTCGACGTGATCCCCGACCTGCTGGTCCGGCCGTACGTCACCGGCGGGTCGCTCCACACGGGCAGCGTCATGTTCGCGTACATCCTCGGCCCGCTCCTCTTTGGCTGGTACGGCCTGTTCCTCGGCCCGATGATCCTCGTCTTCGTCACGCACTTCGGCCGAGTCGTCGTCCCCGCCCTGCTCGGCCGGGAACGACCGGCGGACGGCGGCGAGGGCGACGACGGTGACGGCCCGGTGACCGGGCCGTCGGGCGGTGACGACGGGTCGGCGATCGGGGAGTCGGGCGACGGGTCGGCCGTCTCGGTCCCCGAGGAGCCCGACCGAGCGCGCGGCGACGCGGACGGCCCCGACGCGACCGGGACGGGCGTAGACAGGGGCGGCGCGGCGGCTGGGGAGTCAGAAGCGAAGCGAACGAGCGGGGACGGTTCGGAGAGCGACTCGGACGCGGGCGGCGAACACGCCGATACCGGCGCGGGAGACGACACGTCCGACCGGACCCCCTCGGACGGCTAGTCGCGGGCGGCTAGAGGTCGACGTACTGCTCTTCCCACTCGCGGCGGGCCTCGATCTCGCGTCGGCCGCGCCGGGTGAGGCTGTAGAAGTTCGTCCGACGGTCGCGCTGGCCCTTCTCGACGAGCCCCTTGTCGACGAGCGTGTCCAGGTTCGGATACAGCCGGCCGTGGTGGATCTCCTTCTCGTAGTACTCCTCGAGTTCCTCCTTGATCGCCAGCCCGTGTGGCTCGTCCTTCCCCGCGATGACGTACAGCAAGTCACGCTGGAATCCTGTCAGGTCGTACATCGGTAATGTCCGTTCGAAAGTTACTGTCGGATATTGATAAATATGTCGACTGATGGGCGCTCCTGAATATACGAACGCCCGGATTACTTCGGCGTTACTCGCTCTCTGATTGTTAACCCCGCTGATGTGTACGGAGTAGCGGTCGTATTCGATGGATTTCAGGTATCGGTCTCGAAACGTCGATCCCACCGGCCGTCCGGGGGCGAACGCGGCCGCCGAACGCGAGCGGTACTTATCTCGGCGAGGCACCCGCCGGCGGTGTGGTCGAAACAGTCCTCTTCGAAGACGAGCGCCGACTCACTCGGACGGACGTGGCCTCGTACCGTCGACCACAGTCGACCGGCTGGAGACCGGCGAGCCGCTGACCCTCGAAACCGCTGCGGACTCCGTCACGGTCGACGTGCCGCGCTAAGTCGAGTTCGAGGTGAACGTCGAGCGCGAGGGGCCGGCCGAGGCGGCCGGCGAGCTCGGCCTGAACCCGAACTTGAGTGGGGCGAGGACGCCGAAGCGTCCGACGACCCGCTGTCCATCCAGAGCGCGCCGCCGAACGGACGTTTCGACGGTCGAAGAACCGCTCCGACGACACGGGTTCTCCGAGCCCGACGACGGCGGAGCGGCCGCTCCGCGGCGGTAACTACGAGCTACCGAACACACCGGCGGCTGGCGAATCGTCGTCACGAAAGGAATGGAAAGCGCCGCGTGGGCGAAAAGCCCACGCGAACGCTTGCCGCCCTGAATTGGTCCCCGCTGACGCTTCGGCCCTCCAAGCGAAGCGTCACCTGTACATCCGACCGGGAATAACTTAAAAGTACCGACCAAGGGGCCTTTCGCCGTCTGACGGTCGAGTAAGGTGTTTTCGGGATGCGTCGGTCGGGGTCACGGGCGTCGGTTCGACCGTTCGACCGCGTCGACTTTAGGCGTTCGGGCGCAAGCCCGTCCATGAAGATCCGCGGCGAGCGCGAGTGCCGGGAGTGCGGAACCCGCTGGTCGTACTACGAGACGGGGAGCGTCGTCTGTCCGGACTGCGGCAGCATCCGGAGCGTCGGGCTCGACGACCCCACCGAACACACCGCCGGCAACGCCCGACTGGACCTGACGGAGATCCGCGCCCTCCTCGACGACCAGTCGCTCGCGGACGTGGCCGAGGCGGCCGCCGACCGCTGTCGGGAGTACGTCCGCCAGTGCGGGTTCGTCAGCGGCGGCGAGTTGCGCCCGCTCGACGACACCTATCTCGCGGCGGTCGAACTCCGCCTCGCCGGCGAGGAGGTCGCCCGCGCGATGCGCGTCTCCGACGACGAGGAGTACTACTTCCTCGAACTGCTGGGCGGCGCCGACGAGGGCGAGCGGCCGCCCGCCGACGAGGTGCCCGAGTCGATGCGAGCGGTCCGCGGGCTCGCCTACGCCCGCGCGGTCGACGCCTACCGCTCGGACCTGCGCCGCTACCTCGACGACAACCCCGACGCGACCGTCCGGTCGCTGCTGACGACGCTGCGGGACCACCAGAAGCGGATCGAGGCGCTCGACGGCGACGTGTCCCCCCGCACCGCCGGCGAACTCGTCTACGTCGTCCGCGCGGTCGGCCGCGCGCTCGCCGACGGCGACGAGACCGCCCTCGCCGAGGCCCAGAACCGACTCGACGGGTTCGAGATCGACCTCTGAGGCGCCGTCAGTCCAGCGCCGACTCGACGCCGGACTGCACCGCGGCGGCGTTGACGGTGTTGTACAGGAGCATCGCGCGGGTCATCGGGCCGACGCCGCCCGGAACCGGCGTGATGGCCGACGCCTGCTCTTTCGCGCTGTCGAAGTCCACGTCGCCGACCAGCTCGTAGCCCTTCTCGTTATCGGCGTCGACCTGGTTGATGCCCACGTCGATCACGACCGCGCCCTCGCCGATCATCGAGCCGTCGATCATCTCGGGGACGCCCGCCGCGGCGACGAGGATATCGGCCTCGCGGGTCTTCGCGGCCAGGTCCTCGGTGCGGGAGTGACAGACGGTGGTGGTCGCGTTGCCGCCGTCGCCGTACTGGATGAAGAGGTTCGCCATCGGCTTGCCGACCAGCCGCGAGCGGCCGACGACGACGGCCTCTTTGCCCTCGGTCTCGACCTCGGCCGCTTCGAGCAGGCGCTGGATGCCGTGGGGCGTGCAGGGCTTGTAGCGGGCGTCGCCGGCGACCAGGCGGCCGATGTTCTCCGGGTGGAGGCCGTCCACGTCCTTCTCGGGGTCGATGCTGCGGAGGACCCGGCGGTCGTCGACGTGGTCCGGGACGGGCATCTGGACGAGGATGCCGTTCACGTCGTCGTCGGCGTTCAGCTCGTCGATGGTGTCGTACAGCTCCGCGGCGTCGGCGTCGGAGTCCAGTTCCACGTCGACGGTGTCGATGCCGACCTCCTCGCAGTCGTTCTGCTTCATCGAGACGTACGTCTCGCTGGCGGGGTCGTCGCTCATCAGCACCGTCGCGAGCGTGGGCGTCACGTCCGACTCGGCGAGGGCGTCCACCGCGTCGCTCACGTCGCCGCGCACGTCCTCGGCGACCGCGTTGCCGTCGATGATCTCGGTCATACGTCCAGAGGCGAGCGGGGACGGCAAGAAGGTCCCGGAAACAGGGCCGGGACAGTCGACACAGTCGACACGGTCGCGGGCGACCCGCCGTTCGCGCGCTCCCGGCCGGTCAGGGGAGCAACCGGTCCTCGCAGGACCCACAGACGAACAGGCCGTGCGATTCCGTGAGGTGGGTCAGCGACTCACAGAGGTCGCACTCCCGGTAGATCGTCCGGGAGTAGCCGTCCGCTTCCTCGACGGGGTCGTTCGGTCCGAGCGACGCGCCGCCAGTGGGAGAGGGAGGTTCTGTCACGGTCCGAGATAGTTGGGCGCCCACGGCAAAGAACGTAGCGCCGGCCGCCGCCGACGCCGAGAATAACAGCACACTTGCCGCCGGAGGCAGAGATGCGAGTATGCAGGTCAACGACCGTCACCCGACGACGGAGGGTCGGGAGCGGGTCACCCTCGTCCCGGAGAGCCTGGACGACCTCTGGCATCTCACCTACATCGTCGAGCCGGGCGACCGCGTCTCCGGCGACACGACGCGGCGCATCCAGCGCAACGACGACGACATGCGCGACACCGGCGGCGAGCGCGAACACATGTGGGTCGAGATCGAGGTCGACGACGTGGAGTTCGCCAAGTTCGCCAACCGCCTGCGCGTCGGCGGCGTCATCGTCGACTGCTCGCGGGAGGACCAGCTGGACTTCCACCACACGCTCAACGTCGAGCCCTTCGAGGAGCTGGAGGTCGAGAAGGTCTGGAAGCCCGACCAAGACGACCGCCTGAACGAGGCCGTCGAGGCGACCGAGAACCCCGACGTGGCCATCGCCACCGTCGAGGAGGGCGAGGCCCACGTCCACACCGTCGCCCAGTACGGGACCGAGGAGCGCGCCTCGATCACCGGCCCGACCGGCAAGGCCGCGTGGGGCGACGGCTCCCGACCCCGCGAGGAGCTGTTCGAGGAGCTGGGGACGGTCCTCGCCCGGATGGACGTGGAAGCGATCATCCTCGCCGGCCCCGGCTTCACGAAGCAGGACGCGCTGGACTACATCGAGGAGAACGAGCGGGATCTGGCCGACCGGATCACGACCGTCGACACCACGGGCGTCGGCGACCGTGGCGTCCACGAAGTCCTGAAGCGCGGCGCCGTCGACGAGGTCCAGACCCAGACGCGCATCTCCGCGGAGGCCGACCTGGTCGACGAGCTGACCGAGCGCATCGCGACCGGATCGGAGGTCGCCTACGGCCCCGACCAGGTCGCCGAGGCGGCCGACTTCGGCGCCATCGACCAGTTGCTCGTCCTCGACGAGCGCCTGCGCGCCGAGCGCGGCGACGAGGGCGAGTGGGAAATCGACGTCGACGCCGTCATCGAGACCACTGAGCAGAAGGGCGGCGAGGTGACCGTCTTCTCCGGCGAGTTCGACCCCGGCCAGCAGCTGCGCAACCTCGGCGGCATCGCGGCGCTGCTGCGCTACCGCATCGACTGACCGCCCGGAGTCCGCCCGGGCGCGACGGCCGCCGCGGCGGCGACAGCCGTTCGTCTCACAGTTGATAACGGCGGCGAAAGGGTTTACGGGCGAGTTTCCGAAGGTGCGGTAGTTACTCGGAGACCGCCATGGGATTCGAACAACGCCAGGACTTCGCGCGCCAGGTCGCCGACCTCAACAAGTACGGGCAGGCGCTGAACCAGTGCGAGTCCGTCGACGAGGTCGTCTCGCTGACGCTGGAGGCGGTCACGATCCTCTTCGAGCTGGCCGACGTGACCGTCGTCGAGGTGCGCGACGGCGACCTGCACGTCGTCGGGAGCACGAGCGCCGAGGTCTCCGCCGGCGGGGCGCCCGGTCAGGTGGCACGCCGGGCTCACGAGACCGGCGAGACCGTCACCGTCACGGGCGAGGCGGCGGGGAACGACGACGACGAATCCGGGGCGACGCTGGCCGTCCCCGAGGGGATCGTCGACGAGCCGATCTGCGTGATCGTCGTCCGCTCGTCGAGCCCCGTGGAGTTCGGCGACGAGGTGGTCCGACCGATGGAGATCCTCGCCACGCACGCCGCGACGGCGATCAGCAACATCCGGTCGCGAGAGCGCCTCGAACGCGCTCGCCAGGATCTGGAGACCCGCAAGGAGATGATCGAGATGTACGACCGCCTGCTGCGCCACGACATCGGCAACGACCTGCAGATCATCGCCGGGTTCGCCGACGCGGTCGCGAGGACGGTCGAAGACGAACGGGCCGGCGAGTACGTCGCCAAGATAGAACGCGCCGCGAACAACTCCGCGGACCTCATCGAACGGGTGGGCGACCTGATGTCGACGCTCGAA
Organism: Halosimplex pelagicum; assembly: GCF_013415905.1. Classification (GTDB taxonomy): domain Archaea; phylum Halobacteriota; class Halobacteria; order Halobacteriales; family Haloarculaceae; genus Halosimplex; species Halosimplex pelagicum. The sequence goes on from NZ_CP058909.1 coordinate 4,220,107, forward strand.
GCCCAGCGCGAACCCGAACCGCGGGACCTGCGCCCGCTGCTCGAAGCCACCGTCGACGACGTGACCGACCAGTACGAGTCGCTGTCGGTCGAGTTCGACCCCGACGACTTCGACGACCGCGTCTACGCCGGCGACCTGCTCGACTCGGTGTTCACCAACGTCCTCACCAACGCCGCGGTCCACAACGACGGCGAGGTGACCGTCGCCCTCTACGCCGAGGCGCCCGCGCCCGACCGCCTCGTCGTCGGGATGGCCGACGACGGGAGCGGTATCGACCCCGGTCTGGGCGGGGAGATATTCGAGATGGGCGTCAAGGGGGCCGACAGCGAGGGGACCGGGTTCGGGCTCGGGTTCGTCCGCGCGCTCACCGAGTCCTACGGCGGGACGGTCGCCGTCCGCGAGAGCGACGCCGGCGGCGCGGACTTCCGGGTGACCCTCGAACGGGTCTGAGACTTCCTCCGGATTCGGCCGGGAACCCGCTCCCGGGCGCCGAGGTCACTCCAGATCGGCCGCGGTCTTCACGAGCGCCATCTCGGTGGGCCGGATGCGTTCCGAGCCGGCCACGTCCCCGGCGAGCGCGAAGCCCCCGTCAGCCGTCCGAACGAGGTCTCTCGCCCGGTCGTGCCCGCAACTTCCGTAGACGCGCTCGAACGTCACCTCGCCGCTCTCGTCGGTCCTGAGGAAGTAGACGTCGGAGCCCTCGGCGTCGAACGACTCGGTGAGCCCCGCCAGCGCGAACCCGCCGTCGTCGGTCCGAGCGATCCCGTCCGCCAGGTCGAGTTCGTCGCCGCCGTAACTCCTGACGAACTCCTCGTTCCCCGCGTCGTCGGTCTTCACGAGCCAACACTCCCCGGCCCGGCCCTCGGCCACGCCGGAGCCGGCGAGGGCGAACCCGCCGTCGTCGGTCTCGACCAGCGCGTTCGCCGACCAGACTCCCTCGCTGTCGATCGCCGTCGAGAACTCCTCGTTCCCCGCGTCGTCGGTCTTGAGGAACAGGGCGGCGTTCTCCCCGGAGTCCTGCAAGAACGTCGAGCCGGTCAGCGCGAACCCGCCGTCGCTCGTCTGTATCATCGCCCTCGCCGTCCCGCCGTCGTACGTCCGGCTGAACGCCTCGTTCCCCTCCTCGTCGGTCTTGATGAGCCAGAAGTCGCTGTCGAGGCTGTCGGGTGGGGTCGCGTCGCCGCCAAGCGCGAAGCCCCCGTCCGCGGTCTGGACGAGGCCGAACGCTCTGTTCCGCAGGCCGTCACCGTACGCCTCGGTGAACTCGACGTTCCCCTCGTCGTCGGTCTTCACGAGCCAGGCGCTGGAGGACCCTTCCCCGTACGACTCCGTGAGTCCCGCCATGGCGAATCCCCCGTCGCTCGTCTCGACGACGTCGTACGTCACCTCCGTCTCGTCGCCGCCGTACGTCCGGTCGAACACTACGTCCCCGTCGCCGTCCGTCACCAGGAGGGAAGCGTCGATGTTCCCCTCCCCTGTCAGCCGTCGGCCGGTGAGGGCGAACCCGCCGTCGGTCGTCCGGATCAGCGACTGCGCGCTGGCGTCCCGTTCGGATTCGAACGTCCTGGCGAAGTCGACCCAGTCGGACTCGGGGAGCGTCGGGTCGCAGGCCGGGTAGAGCTCGCTGTCGCAGATGCCGATGGTGTCGCGGTCTATCAGGCTCAGTATCTCGTCGGCCCCGACGCTGACGCAGTCGTTCGGGTTCACGTGGAGGGTGCAGCCCTCGCCTTTCCTGTACTCGTCCTCCTCGATGAAGCCGACGACCCGCTCGTCGTCCGCCGCGGTGTAGCAGAACGTGTTGTCGTGACCCCACGGCACGTCGCGCTCGGGAGCGGCCGGCAACGTCCGCCCCTCGTATCGCACGCCCGCCTCGACGACCGCGTAGTTGCCGTCGGTGTCGGTACAGACCGACTCGCAGCCGTCGAACGTCCACCTGTGGGCGCTCGCCGTACCCGACAGGAGACCGATCCCGGCCGTCGCCCCGCCGATCATCTTCAGCACTCCCCGTCTGTCGATCCCGGCGCCGGAGTCGTCGTTCGTCATACGTCCGAGATACGTACTGTGAACCTTCGTTATGCTCAGGATACTCCCGCGTAGCCAGTGGCCGTTTCCGGGAAAGGTCCGATTACGACGGTGAGACCCCGCCCCCTCCGGCACTCGGAGCGCTCGACGACGCCGCGACGGAGACTGGACCCGTGCCCATCTCGCAGGTCCCGACAGACCGCGGGATCGCCGTCCGCTGCGTCGCGGCGTCGCGACGTTCCGGCTCGCCGACCGACGCTCCCGACGCCCCCGACGCCCGAACCCGGGTTTATGCCGCTGGCGGCCGGACGCTCGCACGACCTCATGGACACCGTCACCGGCGACTGGGACCGCGAGCGGGCCGAACAGTTCCTCGACGAGCAGACCATCCCGGTGCGCCTCGCGACCCACACGCCCGGGGGCGGTCTCTGGATGCTCTCGCTGTGGTACCGCTACCGCGACGGCCACTTGGAGTGCGCCACCGGTGCGAACGCCAAAGTCGTCAGCTACCTCCGCGAGAACCCCGAAGTCGCTTTCGAGATATCGACCAACGACGTGCCCTACCGCGGCGTCCGCGGCGCGGGCACCGCCGATATCGCCCCCGACGAGGACAAGACCGTCCTCCGGAACCTCGTCGAGCGCTACCTCGGCGACACCGAGTCGAAGCTCGCCCGCTCGCTCCTCTCGCCCGACCGCGACGAGGTGCGCATCCGCGTGGATATCGACCGCGCCTACACCTGGGACTTCTCCGACCGGATGGGCGGGGGGTGAGCGTCGCTCTGGGGTTATGTGCGGTCGGCGCGCGCTGTCGCGGCCTCCGTGCCGCGACAAAATTCGCGCGAGGGATTCGCGACTCGTGTGTCGCGAATCGGCTGGGGAGGCTCGTGGCCGTCTGCGGTTGCTGTGCGGGGCGGTGCGGTTGCTGTCCCTGGCGGACTGAAAGGGCGAGACGCGCTCGCGCTTGTGTAGTCGTCTGAGCGGGTCCTATCCGCGCGGGCGGTGCGGAGAGCGCGGATATCCCGTCTCAGCGACCGCGAGCGGGCCGAGGGCTTTCATCGTCTGTTGTCTCCTGCGGTTGTGGTTCCGGCGAGGACGGTAGAATCGACAGTTAGCGAACGAGCCGAACGACGGCAACGGAGAACCGACCAGAAACGATCGAATCAGTCGATATCGATCGAGAGCCCGTCGGAGGCGAAGCGAACGTCGCCGTCGTACCGCTCACCGATCGAGTCCAGCATCTCGTCGTGGTGGCCGTCGGTGTGGGGGTAGAGGTGGGTCAGGTACACCCGACCAACTTCCCCGTCGGCCTCGGCCAGCACCGCACCCAGCTCGCTCGGCGTCGGATGGTTGTCCACGTCGACGCTGTCCGGGAACGAACAGTCGTGCGCCAGTACGGCGGCGCCGTCGGCGAACTCGACCAACTCGGGGAACGCCTCGGTGTCGCCGCTGAAGACGAACGCCGGAGGGTCACTGTCGCCCGATGCCGACGAGCCCGACTCCGCGAAGCGATAGGCGAGACAGTACATCGAGTGGCGGACCTCGAAGCCGGTCACGTCGAAGCCGGCGAGCGAGAACGATTCGGGACCGACCTCGCGGAAGGTGAGGTCCATGCGACCCTGCAGGTAGTCGTGGACGCCGAGCAGGTCTGTCACGAGGTCCTCGGTCCCCTCGGGCCCGGCGACAGTCAACTCGGTCGCGCCGGCGAGCCAGCGGGCCTTCAGCAGCGCCATGAGGTCGGAGACGTGGTCGAGGTGGTGGTGGGTCAGGAGGACGGCGTCGATACCCTCGTAGCCGACTTCCGTCCGCTGGAGGCCGTGGAGGACGCCGCTGCCGCAGTCGACGAGCAGGGTCCCGCCGGCCGACTCAAGGAGGATGCCGGTCTGGAACCGCTCGCCGGTCGGCATCGCGCTGCCGGTGCCCAGAAACGTGACGCGCATAGGCGCTCCGACGGACGGGACGCTGAAAAGTCGTGTCGTGGACGGGCGTTCGATGGCGCCGGCGCCGTCGCCGCAGCGACACCGGCGACCACTTTCACCCCGCGGTCCAAACCCACTTCACGGCGCGGCGCTAACCGGAGAGCCGAGGCCACATGGGAGGACGCGAGTTGCTGGAGTCGGCAGACGTGGGTGTCGACGCCGCCGGCGCAGCGATCGACGACGGCGACGTGCTCGACCTGCTGGAGCCCCCGGTCCGGGAGTGGTGGGTCGAGCAGTTCGGCGCGTTCGTCCCCGAGAACGGCGGCTTCTTCACGCCGCCCCAGAAGGAGGCCGTCCCGCTCATCCACGAGGGCGAGAACGCGCTCATCGCGGCGCCGACGGGATCCGGCAAGACGCTCGCGTCGTTCACCAGCATCATCAACGAACTCTTTCGCCGCGAGCGCGCCGAGGGGCTGGAGAACTCGGTCTACTGCCTGTACGTCTCCCCGCTCAAATCGCTCGCCAACGACATCCACCGCAACCTGGAGGTGCCGCTCGACGGGATCACCGAGAAGCTCGACGAGCGCGGCGAGGACGCGGAGATCCGCCACGCCATCCGCCACGGCGACACGAGCGACAGCGACCGGCAGAAGATGCTGCGGGAGACGCCGCACATCCTCAACACGACGCCGGAGACGCTCGCGATCCTCCTCAACAGTCCCAAGTTCCGGGAGAAACTGCGAACGGTCGAGTACGTCGTCGTCGACGAGATCCACAGCCTCGCCGAGAACAAACGCGGCACCCACCTCTCGGTGTCGCTCGAACGGCTGGAGGCGCTCGCCGACGACTCGCCGACCCGCATCGGCTGCTCGGCGACGGTCGAACCGCTCGACGCGATGGCCGAATTTCTCGTGGGGCAGGAACAGCCGGGCGGCGACCCCCGCGACTACGAACTCGTGGACGCCCGCTTCGCCCGCGAGTTCGACATGGAGCTGATGTGTCCGACCGACGACCTGGTGAACACGCCGCCGGACGCCGTCAACGACCGGTTCTACCGCGACCTGCACGACCTGATCGGCGACCACACCAACACGCTGGTGTTCACGAACACCCGGTCGGGCGCCGAGCGCGTGCTGCACAACCTCCGCGAGCGCAACGACGACTACGACGAGGACAACTCGGGCTGTCACCACGGCAGCCTCTCGAAGGAGCGCCGCCAGGAGATCGAGCGCGACCTCAAATCGGGCGACCTCGACGTGGTGACGACCTCGACGAGCCTGGAGCTGGGGATCGACATGCCCCACATCGATCTGGTGGTGCAGGTCGGCTCGCCCAAGTCCGTCGCGTCGCTGCTCCAGCGGGTGGGACGGGCCGGTCACCAGCTCGGCGAGACGGTGACGGGCCGCGTCGTCGCGCTGGACCGTGACGAACTCGTCGAGTGCGCGGTGATGCTCAAGAAGGCCGAGGACGGGTTCGTCGACCGGGTGTTCGTCCCCGAGCGCGCCCAGGACGTGGCCGCCCAGCACGTCTACGGCATGGCCATCGCCGAGATCCGGCCCGAGGCGGAGATCCGGGGGATCCTCGAACGGGCCTACCCCTACCGGAACTACACCGACGAGGAGTGGGAGTCACTGATGCGGTATCTCACCGCCGACTACGAGGGGATGGAGGACAAGAACGTCTACGCGAAGGTCTGGCGCGACACCAACGACGCGCCCGACGGCGAACACCACTACGAGGAGTACCCCGTCGGGGAGCACCTGATGGGCAAGCGCGGCCGGCTCGCGCGGGTCATCTACATGACCAACATCGGCACCATCCCCGACTCCTTTACCTGCGACGTGTTCACCCGCTCGGGCGACGAGTGGGTCGGCCAGTTAGACGAGGCGTACCTCGACACCCTCGAATCGGGGGACGTGTTCGTCCTCGGCGGCCAGAACTTCGAGTACCGCTACCGCCGCGGGTCGAAGGTGTACGTCGACCCCACCAGCTCCCGCCCGACCGTCCCGTCGTGGTTCTCCGAGCGGCTCCCCCTCTCCTACGATCTCGGCCGAGAGATCCTGTCCTTCCAGCGGGAGCTGCTGGACAAGATGGAGCGGGGCGGCGCCGGTGCGGTCCGCCACTGGCTGCGGGAGTTCCCCCTCGACGAGAACAGCGTCCGCGCCGTCGCGCGGATGTTCGAAGAACAGGTCAAGTACGCGGGGCGCGAGAGCGTCAGCACCGACGAGCGGCTGGTCGTCGAGGAGGAACTCGACCGCGAGGAGTACGAGCGCCGCTACTACGTCCACTCGAACTACGGCCGGCGGTTCAACGACGGCTTCTCGCGCCTGCTGGCCTACCGGATCGCCCGCGAGGCCAACGCCAACGTCCAGGTCGCCGTCGCCGACAACGGATTCTCCCTCTCGATGCCGCTCAACCGGAAGGTCGACGTGCTCGGCGTCGTCGACGACATCCACCCCGCCGATGTGCGCGAGGACCTGCGCGCCAGCCTGGAGGGGACCGACCTGCTCCAGCGCTACTTCCGCATCGACGCGACGCGGGCGCTGATGATCCTCAAACGCTACAAGGGCTACGAGAAATCGGCGGCCGAACAGCAGATGAACTCCGAGATGCTGCTGGGGTTCGCCGAAGACCTGGAGGGGTTCGCCGTCGTCGAGGAGACGTATCGCGAGATCCTGGAGGACAAGCTCAACGTCGGCGCCATCGAGGACGTGCTGGAGGCCGTCGAGGCCGGCGAGGTCGCCGTCGAGCACTTCCGCGTGCGGTCGCCGTCGCCGCGGGCGTTCGGCCTCGCGACGCTGATGGCTTCCGACGTGGTGCTCGCCGAGGACGAGAGCGAGGTGCTCCAGCGCTTCCACGAGCGCGTCATGGAGGAGATCGGGGACGACGCCGCCGAACCGGGGCTCGGCGAAATCTGAGCGCCAGCGGGGATCAGCCGCCTCGCGACAGCGAGCGCCTACATCTCGTCTTCCGTCTCCGTTCCGCCGCCCATCGTCTCGTTGCCGCCCATCCCGCCCATGCCGCTGTCCGTTTCCGTCGCTCCCATTCCGTTCCCCATGCCGTCGTCGGTCTCGTCGCCCATGCCTCTCATTCCGCTCTCGGTCTCGGTCGCGTCCATTCCGCCGCTCATGCCGCTTTCCGTATCGGTCGTGCCCATCCCGTCGTCCATGCCCTCGGCATCGTCCATCGAACTATCCATCGAGTCGGTGGATTCGTCCATGGAATCGCCGGAGCCGTCCATCGAGCCGCCGGAGCTGTCCATCGAATCGTCGCCGGCGTCGTCGGTCGGCGTCCCGTTGCCCTGATCCGAGCAGCCGGCGAGGGTGCCGACCGCAGCGGTCGCGAGCGCGCCGCGAACGAACGTGCGTCGAGTGTGTTCAGTCATTGCTTCGTCGGCGACCGCGCCCGGACGCCGGATAAGCTATTTTCGAACTCCCCTCGGAGGGTCCGCAAACTCCGTTCGGTCCGCGGTCGGAATTGGTTCAAACTCCGTTCAAAATTCGGTGACGAGAGCGCGGCGATCCACCGGCGACACCGCTCTCAGACGAGCAGCGTGTCGAGCGCGTCGGGGACGACGAGCACGTCGCTGCCCGGTTCGACGGCGTCGGCGACCGACTCGCGGGCGTGCATCAGGCACTCTTCGACCACCTCCGGGCTGGCGCTGTCCGTGACGTAGATGTCGTGGTCCCGGAGCGCACGAGCGACGACGAAAGCTCGCTGCGCGCCCGGTTCGTACCCCTCGCGCATCTCCTCGTAGAGCGCGTCGGCGCTCTCGGCGCCCGAGAGCCGGTCGTAGAACCGCCGCTCGCCCGTTCCCGCACCGGCGCCCTCTGGGAGCGCGGCGGGGATCACGACCCGACCGCCCTCCCGGAGCGGGTTGTGCGCGCCCAGAACGACGTAGGTCGCCGCCCGCGTCGTCTGGTAGAGGTTGGCGTCCTTCGGCGCGCCGACGCCGGCGACGACCGCGTCGTAGCCGTCCGCGACGGGCGCTGCGAGCGCCTCCCTGGCCGTGTCGGCCAGGTCGCGGACCACTGCCCGGGGATCGCCCGCGGCGGCGCCGAGGACCCCGCTCGGACCGTGCGTGACGTTGAGTGAGAACTCGACGCCCGCCAGATCGCCCGCCTCGTCGACGAACTCGCGGAACGGGTTGTCGTCGACGCGGCCCAGTCGCACGCCGTCGCGAGCCAGCAGCTCGGGGCCGTGGGAGTAGCCGATCTGGGACTCGCCGCCGGCGCCGACGACGACGGTCTTCGCGCCGCCGGAGAAGCCGGCGTACTGGTGGGGTTCGACCATCCCCGTCGCGAGGACGGTGTCGACCCGGGTGAGTCGCTCGTTGATCTCGATGGGGACTCCGTCGACAGACCCTACCTCGACGGTCGCGTCGGGGTCGTGGTTGACGGCGAGGTCAGCGTGGTCGCCGAGCGCGCGCTCGATCTCCGCCTCGTCCATCGGCCGATGGAGGCCGAGGCCGATAATCACGGTCACCTGCTCGCGGGCGACGCCCGCGGCGGCGAGTTCGTCGAGCAACACGTCCAGCAGTACGTCGTCGGGCGTGGCGCGGGTCACGTCGGTGACGACGATTCCGACCGTGTCGTCGGGGTCGACGCGGCGGGCGAGCCGCGGACCGTGCGGGTCGACGACGGCAGCCTCGGCCGCCGTTCGCGGGTCGACGGCGTCGCCGCCCGGCGGTCGGCAGACGGTCACGTCGCAGTCGGACAGGGAGACGGAGACGGTCCCCTCGCCCAGTGGGAGTTCGACTGGCACGGCCGCCCGTAGCACCGCCGCCGCCGAGAGCCTACCGGTCGCTCGCAGTTCGGCGATCCGGCCTCAGTCGGCGGCCGTCGAACTGCCGAACCCGTCGAACCGTCCGACGAGCGCCGGGAGCGAGACGATGCCGAACGCCAGCGCGGCGTTGGCGGCCGCCGCGGGGACCAGCAGGGGCTCGACGGTCTCGACGACCGCGATGGCCGCTCCGACGAACGCCACGCCGCCGACGGTGACCGCGGCCCGCTCGACGCGCGAGCGGAACCGTTCGGCCCGCGTCCGCCAGGCCGCGCCCGCGAGTCCGCCGACGCTGCCGCCCATCGCGAGCGCCGCGTCGCCGGGCTCGGTCGTCAGGATCACCGCGGGGACCGCGCAGACGACCGCGAGGCCGAAGACGGCGGCCGGCCCGTAGTCGACGGCGACGGCGACGACGCCCACCATCACCAGCCCCACGGCGAAGCCGGCCACCACGTCGCCGAGGTAGTGGACGCCGATGACGACGCGCGAGAGGCCGACGAGCGCGACCAGCGCGCCCGTCCCCGCCAGGAGCGTCGGGTCTCGGTAGCGGTCGAGCGCGACCAGTGTCCCGCCGTAGACGGTCGTCGCCGCGATGGCGTGGCCGCTCGGGAAGCCCACGGGGCTGGGATCGGCCGCGATCCGTCGGACGGCGGCCGGCGGCCGCGGCAGTCCGAACCAGTACTTCAGCGCCAGCGTCACCGACACCGCGACGAAGGCGACGGCGACCACCGTCAGCAGCTCGCGCCGCCGGGACTGGTCGTTCCAGTACGCCAGCGACAGCGCGACCATCAGGAACTTCGCGCTCCCCAGGACCGTGAGCAGCCCGAACACCGGCACCAGCTCCGCCGGAACCGCACCCCGGATCGCCTCGCTCGCCGCGACCAGCCGGAACATGTCCGCTCCCGAGTCCGCCGCCGGCTTATAGCTTCCCTCCGGCGGTGCCGGCGACGAGCGCCGAGGCTAGTGATAAATCCTCGCCACGGAGTGAAACTGAAACGGTACGGAACTAGATATAAAACCTGGCCACACGGTGAAAGTGAAGCGACGATTCACTAGTCAAAAGTGATAGCCACGGAGCGAAAGTGGAATACGGCGACAGAATGACGCTAGCCGAGAAAATTGGGTCGGCGGGTCAGCGCGCCCACTCGACCATGCGACCGTAGGTGTCGTCGGTGGCCAGCGCGTCGGCGTCGCCGACGAGGACCAGCGCCTTCTTCGCTCGGGTGAGGGCGACGTTGACGCGGCGGTAGTCCTCAAAGATGGGGGAGTCCAGCGACCCGGTGGCGACGAAGGAGATGACGATGACCTCCTTGCTGGAGCCCTGGAAGCGGTCGACGGTGTCGACGGCCAACGCGTCGGGCACGTACTTGCCGATCTCGGCGACCTGCGCGCGGAACGGCGCGATGACGCCGATCTCGTCGGCCGGGACACCGGCCTCGCGGTAGGCCGCGACCGTCTCGGCGACCGTCTCGGCTTCCGTCGGATTGGTGTTCCCCTTCGCCGTGCCGTCGGGGTCGACGAAGGCGACCTGGTCGCGGAGGTGCCCGGGGAGCGCGTCGACTGTGACCCCGTCCAGTTGGCGCAGGTGCTGGCCGGCCACCTCGCCCGTCGCCGGACGCAACTGCCCGCCGTAGAACTCCCGGGAGGCGAACGCCTGGATGCGCTGGGCCATGCGGTACTGCCGGTCGAGCATCACCGAGGCGTCGGGATACCGCTCGATGAGCCGTTGAAACAGCGACCGCGAGAGCACGGCGCCCGGTGCAGGGTCCCCGTCGTCGCCCGTCGGGAGGTCGTCGAGTTCGGGCTCGTCGGCCTGGACGACGGGCGGGAGCTGCTGGTGGTCGCCGACGAGGACGAACCGCTCGGCGAGGTTCGTCGCCGCCAGCGTCCCGGGTTCGGTGAGCTGGCCGGCCTCGTCGACCACGGCCGCGTCGAACTCCTGCTCGCGCATGATCCGCGAGCCGCAGGTGGCCGTCGTCGCCGCGACGACCCGCGCCTCGCGCAACTCGGCCACGCGCTCGTCGGGGTCGCCGGCCTTCTCCAGCCGGTATTCCTGCATGTCCTCGCGGACGCCGCTCTCGGTGCCGACGCGGACGAACTCGTCGAATCCCTGGTCGACGAGCGCTTCGAGCGCGTTGTCGACGGCCCGGTTCGTGAACGCCGAGAGCAGGACGCGCTCGCCGTCCTCGACCAGCGCTTGCACGATGTGTGCCAGCGTATACGTCTTCCCGGTGCCGGGCGGCCCGTGGATCAGCGCGCAGTCCTCGCAGCCGACGGCGAGGGCGACGGCCTCGTCCTGGGCGTCGTTGTTCGGGACGAACGTCTCCTCGACGGCCGAAAATTCGGGCTCGCGTCGGCCGAACAGCACGTCTTTCTCCGCGGACGACTGGGTGAGGACGGCGTCGTGGAGAGCGGTGAGCATCCGGTCGGTCGAGAGTTCCGAGGGGTACACGTCGAGGCGGCGCAGTTCGACCGGCTCGTCGGCGGTGACGACGACCTCCGGACCATCGATATCGGATTCCGGGTCGTCGACGCCCCCGCCGAGCCGCTCGACGCGGGCGAGTTCGGCCTCGCCACGGATCGGGTCGCCGTCGCTCGCGAGGACGAGGTCGCCCTCGCGGATCTTCGAGACGGCACCGGTCCCGCGGGCGCGCAGCTCCCAGCGGCCGCCGTCGAGTTCGGTCCGCTCGGTCGGTTCGAGGTTCACCAGCGCGCGGTCGTCGTCGGCCCGTTCCTCGGGGCTCTGCTCCCAGAGCTTCGCGTACTCGCGGTGGACGGCCCGCCGTTCGCGCTCGATGGACTCGTAGACGCGGTCGAAGTACTCCCGTTCTTCCTCCGGAACCGGCGAGCCGACCACCCCGGCCTTGGACTCCTGGCCGAGCCGACCCGAGACGGCCATGCAGGTGTCCTGCTCGAAGCAGTACTCGCACTTGGCGTCGGCCTCGTAGCCGGTCGGCACGTCGGCGTCGTGCTCCATCGCCGCCAGCGCGTTCCGGGTGCGGAGGACGAACTTCAGGAAGCCAGAGCCGATGGAGAACTCCTTGGCGGGCGAGAGGTCGCCGGTCTCCTCGTTGCGCTCGACGGCGGCGTTCTTGGTGTAGAGGAGGGTACCCGTGTCGGGCGGTTCCCCGCGGCGCTCGGCGAGGATGAGCGCGTAGCAGGTCGCCTGCACCTTGTCGTGGAAGCGCGGCTCGCGCTTGGTGTTCTTGCCCGTCTTCAGCTCGACCGGCATCCCGCGGCGGACGGCGTCGGCCCGTCCCTTCAGCCCGTAGGTCTCGCTGACCAGGGTCATCTCCGAGCGCCACTCGTCGCCGTCGGTCAGGGTGCCCTGCTGGAGCCACCCTTCGATGGCCGAGGCGTTCTGGCGCACCTCCTCGCGGACCTCGTCGGCGCTCCGGCCGAGCATCCCGAGTTCGAGTCCGGCCTCCTCGACGCGCTCGTCGATCGATTCGTCCAGGTCCCGTCCGCGCAGGAGGTCGCCGAACACCTCGTGGACGATGGTCCCCTTGACGACCGGGTAGGCGTTGGGCGTGCCGCCGATCTTGTTGAGGTAGTACATCCGCGGGCACTGCACCCACGAGCGCACGTCGGTCACGTCCACGAGGAAATCGGGCTCGACGACGACCATCGAGTCGCCCGTCGTCGAAAACTGCTGCTCGCCGCGGTACTCGCGCTCCTCGGGGTTCGTGACGGCGAGTTCCATCCCGGCTTCGAGGTACGTCGCCGTCTCGGTCCACTTGTTCCACAGCGTCACGGTCGTCGGCTCGCCCCGGCCCCGATCCGGCCGGAGGCTCACCTCGACGAGTTCGCTCTCGCCGTACTGCGTCGAGACGGTCTTCGGGTCGCTCACGTCGACGACGACGCCGCGGATAGTCACGCTCCGATCACGGGCGGGCCGCGGGAAAAACGCTGTCGGTTAGACGGGGTCGCCGGGTTCCGTGTCGCCGTCGTCGCCGCGGTCGCCGCCCGACCGGTCGCGGCCGTCACTCCGGCTGTCGCGGCCGTCGTCCCCGCCGTCGACTCGCGGGCGGTCAGGTTCGTCGGGCGCGGCGTCGGACCGGCTCTCTCGCTCGCGCCCGTCGACCGGTCGAGCGTCGCCCTCGCCGTCCCGGCCGCGCGGCGCGCTCCCGCCGGGGTCGGGCGCGTCGGGCGAGACGGCGGGCACGTCGACCGCCGAGAGGGCGTCCGAGATCACTCGTTCGGGGTCGACGCCCTCGACGGTCGCCTCGGTCGTCATCACGAGCCGGTGGGCCATCGTCGCCCGGGCGAGTCGCTTCACGTCGTCGGGCGTCGCGTAGTCGCGGCCGGCGACCACGGCGCCCGCCCGCACGGCCTCGAACACGCGCTGGACGCCCCGCGGCGAGACGCCGATGTCGGTGCGGCCGTCCTCGCGCGTCTCGCGGGCGATGTCGATGATGTAGCGCCGGACCTTGTCGTCGACGCGCACGTCTTCGGCCAGGTCCTGCAGCGCGAGGACGGTGTCGGGGTCGACCACGGGGTCGACGCTCGGCGCCAGCGACCGGCGGCTGGCCCGCTTGTCGAGCAGGTCCATCTCGCCGTCCACGTCGGGGTACCCCATCGAGGTCTTCACCGCGAAGCGGTCCCGCTGGGCCTCGGGGAGGCGGAAGGTCCCCTCCTGCTCGACGGGGTTCTGCGTCGCGACGACGACGAACGGCTCCGGGAGGTCGTGAGTGGTCCCGTCGACGCTGACCTGGCCTTCCTCCATCGATTCCAGCAAGGCGGCCTGTGTCTTGGGCGGCGCGCGGTTGATCTCGTCGGCCAGGACGACGTTGGTAAAGACCGGCCCCTCGGCGAACTCGAACTCGCGGTCGTGTTCGTTGTAGACGTTCGAGCCCGTCACGTCCGCGGGGAGCAGGTCCGGCGTGAACTGCAGGCGCGTGAACCCGAGCCCGAGCGACTCGGCGAGGACGCGGGCCAGCACCGTCTTCCCCGTGCCCGGCACGTCCTCGACGAGGACGTGTCCCCTCGCGATGACGGCCGAGAGCGTCTCGAACAGCACCGACCGCTCGACGACGACGGCCTCCTCGACCCGCTCGACCACGTCGAGACAGGCCTCGGTCGCCTCGTCGACGGTCAGCTCCTGGTCGGTCATACCGACGCCTGTGACTCCACCGACAAGAAGCTATGCGTTCCGCCGCCGTCTCCGGCTCACCCTCGCAACAGCGCGCCCAGCAGCAGCGTCCCGACGACGGCCGCGGTCATCGCGAGGGTGTGGCCGCCGCCGGTGGTCGTCCGGACCGCGTACAGCGCGGTCGCGCCGAGGACGGCGGCCGCCCCGATCCCGACGGCGAAGACGCCGTGATACAGTTCGAGCCGCCTGGTCTCGGGTCGGTGGCCGAGTTCGGCCGTGAGTCCGAGCCCGAACGAGCCGGCGTCCCAGACGACCAGCGCGCCGGCGACGGTGGCGAACACGAGCGGCGCGGGCAGGCCCATCGAGTCGGCGCCGACCGCCGCCAGGACCAGGCCGGCGGCGGCGAGGGCGGGGCCGCCGGCCCGCCCGGGGAACAGGTCGATCCGGACGGCGACGAGGGCGACCCCGACGGCGACGAGCACCGCCAGCGGCGCGAGCAACACGCCGGCGAGAAAGAGGAAGGGGCTGAAGACGAGGAGCCCGGCCGCCTGCGGGACGACGCCGAACAGCACCACGACCAGGTAGCCGCCGCCGGCCGCGCCGGCCGCGACCGTCCGCGTCTTCCGCTCGTCGTAGCGCTGGGTCACCTGCCGGGCGGCCGCGGCGACGCCGGCCGCCAGGAGCGCGATCCCGCCGACGGCCAGCAGCGGCCCGACGACGAACGCCGACGTGAGCGCTCCGACGACCGTCGTCGCCCCGGGTACGAGCGCCAGCGCGGGCGAGTCGGTGGCGGTGAAGACCAGCGAGACGAGCCCGACGCCGGCCGCGACGATAGCCGCCAGCGAGAGCGCTCGCTCGCCGCGTTCGAGGCGCGCTCGGACGGCGTCGCGTCGCGCTCGCGGCGTCGACTGGACGACGGGGAGCCCCTCCAGCGAGAGCCGGACCGCCCCGAGCACGGCGCCGACGACGAGCAGGAAGCCGATGGCGGCGACCGTCGGGTCTTCCGCGGCGACGGCGCCGTCGACGAGCCGCCAGCCGAGGAATCCCGCTGCGGCCGCGATCGCGGCGCCGAACAGCCAGCACAGGCCGAAGACGTACGAGAGGACGCCCTGCGAGAGCGCGCCCTCCAGCGCCTCGTCGTCGGCCACGTCTGCCCAGGCGGCCGCCGTCCCGAGCAGGGCGAGCGCGTAGCCGCCGACGAGGAACGGGTTCCCGGGCGTCAGCGCGACGAGCACCCCCAACAGCGTCGCGCCCGGGAGAAAGAGGAGGTGCCCGACCACCTTCTCGCCGAGCGTGTCCCTGTCGAGCAGCGCGACGCCGGCGGTCGCCAGCCCAGCGACGAGCCCGAACCCCGTCAGGAAGGTGGGCTGGCCGACGACGAACCCGGTCGCCAGCGCCAGCCCGACGACGGTCACGGCGACGAGGCCGAGGCTCGTCTCGCGGGGCCGTCCCTCGTCGCCGACCGCCGAGGGCCGGTCGAGGCGCGGACCGAACGGCATCAGGCGCCACCTCCGGCGGTGCCCGCCGAGCGCCTGGCCTCGACCGCCAGGGCGTACTCCAGAGCGAGCGCCAGCGGCGTGCCGCGGCGCCAGTCGACGGTGCGCGCGCCGGTCGACTGACAGCGCGCCAGCCGCGTCCGCCGCCGGACGCCGTCGAGTCGCCCGCCGACGGTCGTCGCCGACACCACGTCCGGCGAGACGACGGTCCGCGCCCGCCCGAGCGAGCCCCACGTCTGGACGGCCTCGACCGGCAGCCCGTCCAGCAGCGGCGAGACGAGCAGCAGCTGGGTTCGCGGCCCCGCCAGCTCCGCGACTTTCCGGAACTGGTAGGTCGCGTCGACCGGCGTGTCGGCGTCGTACTCGACGGCGCGCTCGACGCTCGCCGTCAGCCGCGAGCGGTGGTCCGACCCCGCGCCGGGCTCGGTCCAGTCCAGCCCGCCCGGCCCCCGGGCGTTGCGGCCGACGACGGCCAGCCCCACGTCGTGACCGGCTCGCACGAGCGCCGTGAGGGTCCGGACGGCCGCGTAGGCCGACCGCTCGACGGCCGTGGGGCGTCCGGGGCCGGCGGCGACGCGGTTGCGCTCGCGGGCGTCGAGGACGACCGCGACCGTCGTCGAGACGCGCCGCTCGTACTCGACGGTGGCGAGTTCGCCCCGCTGGGCGTAGCCGCGCCAGTCGATGCGGTCGGCGGCGTCGCCGTGGCGGTACTCGCGAGTCGAGTGGAACTGCACGCCCCGGCCCGGTCGGTCGGCCGTGAGTCGGCCGACGAAGTCGTCGCCGCGCTCGGCCAGCGGCGGCGCGCCGGCGTTCAGCCGACAGACCAGCCGCTCGTCGCCCGACGGCGGGAGTTCGGCGGTCGCGACCATCCCGGCACCGCCCGAGCGCAGGCGCGCCCGCGGTGGTTCGAAGTCGTACTCGCCGCGACGGGCGACGACGGTGTACTCCACGGTAGCGGACTCGCCGGGGTCGAGCGTCGCGCCCGCCCGCGGCGACCCGTCGACGACCTGCAGGTCGTCGGGCACCCCGTCGACGAGCCGCAGGTCCGACAGCGTCCGGTCGCCCTCGTTGGTCGCGGTGAGCGCGACCGTGACCGGTCGCCCGGGCGGCGCCGGCGTCGGCTCGACGGTCCGGGAGACGGCCAGGTCCTCGGGGGAGTCGACCGTCGAGAGCGTGCCGTAGGCGACGAACACCAGCGGGATCGCGGCGCCGAGGACGAGCGTCGCGCTGCGGTTCCAGACGCCCGCGACCGCGAGGACGAGCGCCGCCGCGACCGCCCCGCGCCAGCGGACCCGACGCCTACGCATCGTCCCACACCTCCCCGAGCAGGTCCTCGGGGTCCTCGCCGCCCGACTCGTCGGCGCCGGACTCGTCCCCGTCGTCCGGGTCGCCCGTCGCGGCCTCCCGACCCGGCGCTCCGTCCGCGTCGCCGACGCTCTCCCCGTCCGCATCGCCGTCCTCGCCGGCCCGTCGTTGCCCGGACGCGCCCGCCCGCTGGAGCGTCCCGTCGGCGGCCCGCTGGAGGCTCCCGAGCGCGGGCGCGAGGGTCGGGACCGTCCGCGGGGCGTCCTGCCCGACCACGGGCGGGAGTTCGCGCTCGGCCGCGTCGTCGATGGCCGCGACCGCGCGGGCGGTCCCCCGGCGGACGACCCGCTCGGGGAACAGCCAGGCGCGCAGACGCGCCCGGAGCGACACCCGCGGCAGGTCGACGCGCTCGTCGACGACCGCCGCGGCGACGCGGTCGTCGGTCCAGGCGCCGGTCGCCAGGAGCTCGTCCGCGTCGTCGGTGTCGGCCCCGCCGGCGACGAGGACGCCGGTCAGCGCCTCCCGGAGCGGCGGCCGGACGACCGCGAACCCCTCCTCGACCGTCTCGGCGTCCCTGGCGCGCTCGCGGGCGTCGCCGACGAGCGCCGCGAGTTCGTCGCCGGTCACGTCCGCCGGGTCGGCGGTCTCCTCGGGCGTCCCGTCGACCAGCGCGCCGCCCTCGTCCCAGGGCGGCGGCGCGACCGTCTCCCCGTCGGCGCCCGACCGGTAGAGCTTGACCGCCGCGACGGCCAGCCCGGTCAGGACGACGAACAGCGCGCCGGAGCCGGCCTCCGAGGCCGTCACCGGCGTGAGCGCGACCGCCAGCAGCAGTCCCGCGCCGATGGCGACCGTCCCCGCGACGCCGACCAGCCCCGCGAGCCAGCGGTTCACGACTCCTCCCCCTCCGCTCGCTCCCGCTCGCGATCGATGGCGTCGAACGCTTCCCGGGCGCGCTCGCTCCGGTCGTCGGTCGCCCGGTCGCCGTACTCGACCTCGCGGAAGGCGTCGGTCAGCGCGCGCACCGGCCGCTCGGGCAGCCCCCGATCGATGGCCGCCCGCGACACCTCGCCCGGCGTCGACTGGCGCCACCTGCGGGGGCGGACCCGCCTGGCGAACCGCCGCCAGAGCGCCCGGATCGAGCGCCGCTTTCGGTCGTTCTCGTCGCTCCCCGTCTCCTCGGAGCCGGTCGCGACCGCCGAGCGGTCGCCCTCGTCCGCCCCCTGGTCGGTATCGGGCTCCGCGCGAGTCCACCGGCGGTAGGCGACGACGGCGATCCAGAGACCGACCAGGCCGCCGAGGAACCCGAGCGCCCCGAACCGGTAGGTGAGGCCAGCGAGCACTCCGGCGGCGAGGACCGCGGCCGCGACGCGGCGGAGGGTGAAGCGGGACGCGAGCGCCCGCCGGACCCGACCGGGGAGCGCGCGGAGCCAGTCCCACAGCCGGGCGGCAAGCCCACGGACCGACAGCGGGAGGGCCGCGACCCGACTCGCGATCCGTCCGAGCAGCGCCCCGAGTCCGTCGATCCCGGCCGCCACGCCGTCGGCGACCGCGAGCGCCGTTCGGCGGATCCAGGCGACGAACCCGCCGGACCGCTCGGCGACCGTCCGGCTACCGGACGCGACGCTCCGGCGGTGGCGGACCGCGGCGCCGAGGGCGAGGAGGCCGCCCGAGACGAGCAGTCCGAGTCCCTCGCCGACGGCCAGGCCGACGAACAGGACGGCGACCGCGGCCCACCACGTCGCGACGCTCCGGGCGGCGCTCCGGCCGCGGACGCGCGCGGCGACGCCGGTCCCGACGACGCCGGCGACCAGCAGGAGCGCGCTCGCGACCATCGTCGACGCGTAGGCGGTCCACAGCGGGACCGTCGTCGACTGCCGGTCGGTCTCGACCGCCACCGTCCCGCGCGGGTCCGCCGGGAGCGCGAAGCCGACCGTCCCGTTCCCGTCGGTCGATCCCAGACGCGAGCCGCCGAGGGTGACGCGGGCGTCGGCAGCCGGTTCGGGCCCCGCGGCGGCGGTCACCAGCGCCGGCTCGCCGGGGACGGGCAGTCCCTCCTGGGGGACGAGCGCGGCGTCGAGCAGCCACACGTCGACCGTCGTCGACCCCGAGAAGTCGCCGCGCTCGACCGTCACCGACAGCTCCGCCGCGTCGGTCGGGACCGCGAGTTCGTAGCGCCCGTTCGCGGTCGTCCGGCCGACGCGCTCGCCGTCGACGCTAACGGTCGCCTCGCGCATCGGCACGTCTTCGACCGCCGCGAGGAGCGTCACGTTCGTCCCGGGGTAGGGGCCGCCGACGACCGTGAGGTTCGCCGACCCCCGGACCGCGTAGGTGGCGGTGTCGTTCTCCTCGCCGTCCTGCGATCGCGCGGTCGCCGCCTCCCGGTCGAGCGCATCGAACTCGGGAGTCCCGCCGGCGAGCGCGTCGAGGCCGACGCCCGCGAGCGACGCGTCGCGGACGCTCGACAACTCGCCGTTCGCGTCGCTCCCGTCGGAACCGGAGTCGTACGGCCGCCGGAAGAACTCGCAGTCCTCGCCGGGCACCTGCACCGTGACGTTCAGGTCCCGGGTGTACGGCGCGCGGCCGCTGACGCCGCCGGTCGCGTCGGTCCGGCCGACGAAGCGGTCGCCGAACCAGACCGGGACCGCCTCGGCGGGCTCCAGGTCGTCGTACACGCTGATCCGAACGATTCCGCCCGGAACCGGTTCGTTCTCGACGACGACGCCGCAGCCGCGTTCGGTCGGCGGCGCGTCGTCGTCGGGCACCGGGATCGGCCTGCCGTCCTCGGCGATGACGCCGCCTCCGCCGTCGCCGCCGGACCCGTCGTCGCCGCCCGCGCCCCCACCTCCGGCACCGTCGCCGCCTCGTTCCCCGGATTCGCCGCCGCTGCCGCCCGACCCGGACTCGCCGTCGCCGGACCCGCTACTCCCCTGGCCGCTCGCCCCGTCGCCGCTGCCCGAACCGCTCCCCGGTCCGAGCCCGCCGGCGTCGGGCGCGATCGGGGCGACGAACGCGGCGACGACGAGCCCGAGCAGACAGAGCGCGACGAGCGCGGCCTGCCGGCGGTCGACACCCGCGGCTTCCCGGCTCGTCTCGCCCGTCGGTTCGGTCTCTGACACGGTCGTGGCCCCCTCGTCCGGCACCGCGGCGCGGCCGTCGCCGCGGTCGCCGGGTAGTCGTACTCCTGTCAGGTGGGGTGGATAATCAATCGTCCGGTCGCGGGAGTCGCCGCGGCGTCGCGGGACCGCCGGGCGGGGGGATGGCCGGGACCGATGCCTTCATTCACGGGGGACGCCTACCCGCGACCGACATGCGCGTGCGCGACTGGCAGGACATCCTGGAAGACGTCGTGGAGAGCGACGCCGACCCCGGCGGCTGGCGCGCGGCCGGCGGCGACCGCGCGGGCGGTATCGGGGAGGACCTGTACTTCGGGCACCCCGCGGTGGGGGTGTTCCAGGTCAAGACCTACGCGAAGAACCCCTACGAGGTCCAGGGGGTCGGCGCCGAAGTCGCACGCAGGATCGACGACGACCTCGACCCGCTGTTCCCCGAGGAGCCGGGCGACGGCGGGATGTTCGGCGTCCAGCAGCCGATGGAGGACGAGTCGGCGGCCGAGGACGCGGCCACCGAACTCGAAGAGGTGGTGCAGGCCCACGCCGACGCGCCGACGACGCCCGACGCGCTGTTCGAGGACGTGATGGACACGCTGGACTCGCCGGCCTACGGCCCGATGGAGTACGACCAGTACGGTCGGCCCGACCGGGTCGAGGACCTGGCGGACACCTTCGAGGAGGCCGAACAGCTGCTCGACTCCGAGCTGGACGACCTGATCGACGAGAACGTCGACAGAGGGTTCCAGTGATGGCCGCCGTCGACCGGGTCCGGGCCTACTACGACGCGCTCCGCGAAGGGGAGCCGCTGGCGCCCTTCTTCGCCCCGGTCGACGGCGCGGTCAAGGTCGGCATCTCCGAGCGGCTCGTCGGCGGCGAGAGCGTCGCCGACGGATTGGCCGACCAGACCGAGCGGACGACCGACTGGAGCGTCGGGAGCCGCGACCTGCGGGTCACCGAGCGGGAGGGCCACGCCTGGTTCGGCGACCGCGTCTCGCTGGCGTGGACCGACACCGAGCGGCGCATCCGCTACGAGTTCGACACCCGCTGGACCGGCACGCTCGAACTGCGCGCGGAGCCCGACGAGGAGCCCGAGTCGCCGGTCGACGACGGGGGCGACGGCGGCGGGACGGCGACGGACGGGCGCGGCGACCGCTGGCAGTTCGTCGCGATGCACGTCAGTACCGCGAGGGATCTCTGATGGACCGGACGACGCCGCGTTCGGAGGGCGAGCACTGATGGTCGATCCCATCTCCGCGGAGGAGCGCTCGGCGTTCAACCGCCGGGTCGTCTACGGGGCGACGCTGCTGGTGGGCCTCTCGGCGGGGTTGATCACGCTGCAGATCGAGACGACGGCGGTCCAGACGGCCGGTGCGGTCGCCCTCGGACTGCTCGTCGGCTACCCCCTCGCGAAGTACGTCGTCCCGACCGGCCCCGCGCCGGCCGACCGCCAGCGCGAGCGCCTCGACCGCGAGAACCCCTTCACCGACGGCGGCGACGGCTCGGACGACACCGAGCCGGACGGTTCGGGGGGCGGAGACGGGTCGGGACACGGTGACGAGTCGCGGCGTTCCGGTGACTACGGGCGGCGCTGACGGGTCGGTGCTCGGTGCAAAACCGGTTTCTGCGAGTTACTCCGCGACGCGAGCGAGCCACAGCGTCGGGTCGTCGAGTTCGGCGTCGGTCGGGAGAGTCTCGGGCGACTCCCAGACCGCGGAGGCGCCGGCGACGCCGCGCTCGTCTGCGACGGCGTCGAAGAAGGCCTTCCCGCGCTCGTACTGGCGCCGTTTCATGCCGAGGCCGAGCAGGCGGCGCATCACGCGCGAGAGGGGACCGCGACCGCGGCGGCGGGCCTCGACCTTCTCGCGGAGGTCGGCGTACTCGTCGTCGAACGCGCGGTCCATGACGAGTTCGGCGTAGCCCTCGACGGCGGTCATCGTCGTGTCGAGGTCTTTCAGCGCCTCCCGGTCGAGGCTCCCCTCGCCGAGCGCCGCGACGGCGCCCTCCATCGTCGATTCGAGGTGGTCCGAGAGCCAGGGCGCGGCGCCGAACTCCGCGGCGTGGGCCACCTCGTGGAAGGCGATCCAGCGGCGGAACCGGTCGAAGTCGGCGTCGAGGGCGTCGGCGACCTTCTCGATGTTCGGGTGGACGAAGTACAGCGCGTGGTCGTCGCCCTCGGCGAGCAGCAGGGGGTCGTACTGGCCGAGGACGTTGTTGCCGAGGAAGGCGAGCGCGACGCTCATGGTCCCGGTGTTGACCACGCGGCTGGCGCCGGGGAACATCGTCACCTGCTCCTCCAGCGGGCGCATCACCCGCTCGAAGGTGGCGACGTTGGCGTCGATCCAGTGGTGGCGGGTCTGGATCTCGACGACCTCGGGCAGGTCGAACTCGACCGCGCCGACCGAGCGGACGCGGTCGCGCGCGTCGCGAACGTCCGCGGCGTAGGCGGCCTCCTCCTCGGACGTGAGCGCGATCGATCCGGGGTCGGTCGAGGCCTTCGCGGCGTCTCCGACGGCGGTCCAGTCGACCGGCCCGTCGCCCGACGCCGTCGTGACCGCCCGGACGCTCTCGTACAGTCCCATACCTGACCCACGTCATCCGACGGGATAGGCCTTCTCCCCGCCCCGGGAGGTTAGAGCCGCGCTCGCAGCCCGCCGCTCTCGGCCTCCCCCGAGTCGCCCGTTTCGAGGACCGGCTCGCCGGACCCGCCGAGGATCCGTCGGAGCGCGACGACCCCGAGGACGAGCCCGACGAACGCGAAGACGATGCCGAACGGGTTGGCCCCGCCGCCGTCGGTCGTCGACTCGGTCGCCTCGTCGCCCTCGTCCTCGCCGAACGGGAGGTCGATCCCGGCGTCTTCGTCGGCCTCGCCGCTGCTGTACGGTGCGTTCGCGGTGAACTCGGCGCCGTCGAGGTGGACTTCCAGAAGGGTGAACTTCGCCATGGGGCTTGGTTCGACGACCGGCCGGAAAGGGGTTTCCCCGGCGACTGCGGCCTCGTCGATCGTTCGTCCCCCGGCGCGTCCCGCCGACACCCGGCACTTCTTTGGGGTGGCCGCCGAGGCGAGCGTATGGCCCCGGAGATCACGAAGATAGAGAGCGTCGAGTTCGCCTACGAGATCCCCGAGATGGGGACCGACCACCACGGGTTCAACCTCGTCTACGAACCGGGCGAGAGCGTCGAGCGGAAGCTATTCGCCGTCACCGTCCACACCGACGAGGGGATCACCGGCGAGTACGTCGGCGGCAACTCCCCCGGCGCCGCCCAGATCAACACCTTCGCCGACTACCTCGTCGGGAAGAACCCCCTCGCCCGCGAGAAACACTGGTCGGAGATCAAGCGCGCCCTGCGCAAGTACGACCGCATGGGCATCGGCCCCGTCGACATCGCGCTGTGGGACTTCGCCGGCAAGTACCACGACGCGCCGATCCACGAGCTGCTCGGCACCTACCGCGAGCGCATCCCCGCCTACGCCTCGACGTACCACGGCGACGAGAACGGCGGCCTCGAAACCCCCGAGGACTTCGCGGACTTCGCCGAGGAGTGTCTCGACCTGGGCTACCCCGGCTTCAAGATCCACGGCTGGGGCGGCAGCGACGGCTCCCGGGACCTGACACGGGAGCTCGACGCCGTCCACGCCGTCGGCGACCGCGTCGGCGACGAGATGGACCTGATGCACGACCCCGCCTGCGAGCTGGAGACGCTGGCCGACGCCGTCAAGCTCGGTCGCGCGCTGGACGAACAGGAATTCTTCTGGTACGAGGACCCCTACCGCGACGGGGGAGTCTCCCAGCACGCCCACCGCAAGCTTCGCCAGCAGCTCGACACCCCCATCCTCCAGACCGAACACGTCCGCGGGCTCGAACCGTTCACGGACTTCATCGACGCCGAGGCGACCGACTTCGTCCGCGCCGATCCGGAGTACGACGGCGGCATCACCGGCGCGATGAAGCGCGCCCGTGTCGCCGAGGGCCACGGTCTCGACGTGGAGTTCCACGCGCCGGGTCCCGCACAGCGACACTGCATCGCCGCCACCAGAAATAGCAACTACTACGAGATGGCGCTGGTCCACCCCGACGCGCCCAACACGACGCCGCCGGTGTACGCCGGCGACTACGAGGACCAGCTCGACAGCGTCGACGACGAGGGCACAGTCCCCGTCCCCGACGGCCCCGGCCTCGGCGTCGACTACGACTGGGACTACATCGAAGCGAACGCGACCGGGAGCGTCCACGTCTACGAGTAGTCCGACGGGTCGCTAGCCCGGCTGTGGTCGATCGCCCGTCGGACGCCTGATCTCGACCGGGAACGAACACTTCGCTGTCCGGTCGAACATCTCGACGGAGACGTTCACCCGGTCGGGAAGGCTGTGGCGGAGCGCCCGGCGGGTGGGGCCGGTCAGCGGTACGTCGCGGACGACGACGCGGTCGAAACCGCCCGTAAACCGGACGCCGCTGTCGCCGGTGGTGAACCGGGCGTCGAGCAACTCCCGGAGTCGGTCCGTAGCGGCGTCCTTCCCGGACCAGCAGGCGTACACCTCGAACGGTTCGAACGCCCGCTCGTTGCCACTGCCCGACACCCAGAAGCGGACCGTGTCGTTCTCCGGGTAGTAGTGGGCCGGGCCGTAGTCGTCGGGCGCGTGGTCGATCGCCAGGGTGTCGTCGACCGGCTGGATGGTCGTCGGCCAGAAGCCCACTAGGACGAACCCGACGACCACGAGCGGGACAACGACCACACCGCCTCTCGCGAGCGCGCGGAGCACGCCCGATAGTTCCGCCGGACCGACAAATACCTTCCCCGTCCAGGCATCGACCGGCTCCGTCCCCGCCGGCCCCGTCGAAGCCACTAAGCCGCCGTCGTCCCGAGCGGTCGCCATGCGCCTGTTCTGGCACCGGCGGGATCTACGCGTCCGGGACAACCGCGGGCTGGCGACCGCCGCGGCGGATGGCCCGGTCGTCTCCGTGTTCGTCCGCGACACCGACCTGCTCGACCGCCTGGGGGACCGACAGCGCGCCTTCTTCCTGCGCGGCGTCCGCCGCCTGCGCGAGTCCTACCGCGACCTGGGGAGCGACCTGATCGTCCGCGAGGGCCGTCCGAGCGACGTGCTCCCGGAACTGGCCGAGGAGTTCGGCGCCGAGGCCGTCGTCTACAACGAGCACTACCGGCCGGAACGGCGCGACCGGCAGAACGAGGTCGACGCCGCCTGCGCCGACGCCGGTCTGGCGACCGCCGGCGAGACGGATCTGGTGCTCGTCGACCCCGCTCGACTGGACGAGCGCTACCCGAACCACGGCCGGTTCCGCGACGCCTGGCAGGCGGTCCCGAAGGAGCCGCTCGCGCCGGCGCCCGACGCCGAGGACCTCGCATCCCCCGACGGTGTCGACCCCGGGACGGTCCCGGAGGAGCCGACGGCCGACATCGAACTCCCCGCAGCCGGCTATCGAGCCGCTCGCGAGCGGTACGACGACTTTCTCGCGAACGGTATCGACAGCTACCGCGCCAGTCGGGACGACCTCGCGCGGGCGGTCGAGGCTCCGACCCTCGCGGTCTCGCGCATGTCGCCGTACCTCGCGGCGGGCATGATCGGGGTCCGCGAGGTGTGGGCGGACGCGAGCGAGCGCCGCGAGGCGGCGACGGGCGAGGAGTGCGACCAGGTCTGGAAGTACCTCGACGAACTCACCTGGCGGGAACAGCAGTACCACCTGCTGTACTGCGACCCCGACCTGCCGACGAAGAACTACAAGTCGATCCCCAACGAGATCGAGTGGCGCGACGACGCCGACGAGTTCGACGCCTGGAAGCGCGGCGAGACGGGCTATCCGCTGGTCGACGCGGGCATGCGCCAACTGCGCGAGGAGGGGTACGTCCACAACCGGCCGCGCCAGGTCGTCGCTTCCTTCCTCACGAAGCATCTGCTGGTCGACTGGCGGAAGGGACGGCGACACTTCGCCGAGCAGCTGGTCGACCACGACCCCGCGTCTAACGCGGGGAACTGGCAGTGGATCGCCTCGACGGGCATCGACTCGGTGGACGTGCGCATCTTCGACCCCGTCGCGCAGGCGAGCAAGTACGACGACGAGGCGCGGTTCGTGAAGGCGTACGTCCCGGAACTGCGGGACGTACCGGCGGGGGAGGTGGTCGACTGGCCGACCCTCCCGCCCGACGAGCGCGAGCGGCTCGCGCCGGAGTACCCGGACCCGATCGTCGACCGGGACGCGGCCTACGAGCGCGCCCAGCGGGTCTTCGAACGGGCGCTGGGGAAGCGATGACTGGCGGGGAGGGGCCGGGCGAGGGTCCGGTGTTCGCCGACGCACCGGCGGACGCCCGCGTCTGCGTCGTCGCGACGCGGCCGGCGACGTTCGAGCGCTGTCGCGAGGGGTTCTACCCGGCGCCGGCCTCGTACGACCGGACCGACGAACCGTTCGAGTTCGTGGCGTTCTACCGCACGGCGCCCGTCTCGGCCGTCACGCACGTCGCTCGCGTGACCGAGCGGGTCGACCAGCGCCGCGACGAGCCCGGACCGCTCTCGGCGCGCGACTGGACGGCGACGATCGACCCGTTCGTCGACACCGACGCCGTCGTCGTCTTCGAACTGGCCGGTCTCGAACCGCTGGCCGACCCGGTCGAGAACGACCTGCGCGGGCTGCGCGGTGCCTGGTACTGCACGGTCGCGGATCTGAACGCCGCGACGACCCTGTCCGACCTGACCGACCGCGGCGATTCGGGCTGACGACTGCCGGGGAACGGCCGCGGGGACGGGTCGCCGGGAGGCGGCCACGGGGACGGGTCACCGGGAGGCGACCACGGGAACGGGCGTCGGGCAACAGCCAAGTCCCCGCCGGGTGATGCGGTAGCCATGACGACCTATCGCGCGGGCATCGTCGGGGCCGGGGGCATCGCCGGCCTCGGCATCCTCGGGATGCACGACGAGGAGGACATCGGCGAGAAGAAGTTCACGGCCAGCCACGCCGGCGGCTACGCGGCGACCGACGGCGTCGAACTCGTCGCTGTCACCGACGTGGACGAGGACAAGCTCGACCGCTTCGGCGAGGCGTGGGAGATCCCGCCCGAGCGGCGCTACGTCGGACACGAGGCCATGCTCGACGCCGAGGATCTCGACGCCGTCTCGGTGTGTACCCCCTCCTTTCTCCACCGCGACCACGTCGTCGACGCGGCCCGGTCGGCGGCGGACCCGGACGTGATCTGGTGCGAGAAACCCGTCGCCGCCTCGGTCACGGGCGCCGAGGAGATGGTCGACGTGTGCGAGGAGACCGACACCGAGCTGCTCGTCAACCACTCGTTCCGGTTCACGGAGAAACAGGAGCGGCTGCGCGAACTCGTTCGCGAGGAGGGGATCCTCGGGGACGTACACTCGGTGTCGATGCAGTTCCGGATGGAGCTGCTGCGGAACTCGACGCACCTGCTGGACATGCTCGTCTCGCTGCTGGACGCCCGGGCCGAGCGCGTCTCCGGGCACATCACCGGCGAGAACGAGGCCGTCGACTCGCTGGAGGCCGACGACGGCTCCGGCGAGGGGCCGACCGTTGACGACGCCGGCGGCGGCGGGTTCGTCGTCATGGACGACGGCACGTTCGCGACCGTCGACTGCACGATCCCGCGGGCCGATTCGTCGATGACGATGCAGTTCGTCGGAACGGAGGGCAAACTCTACCTCAACAACGACGACGGCGAGTGGCGCTACTGGCGGCTGGAAGAGGGCGACCACGTCGAGGAGGACCTCGCCGAGCACGGCATCGAGGGCGCCTGGACGTGGGACGACGACTACGAGCGGGCGTTCCCCAACGCCGCCCGCCACGTGGAGGAACTGCTGGACGGGACCGCGGAGAACCGCTCGACCGGTCGGGAAGCGACCCGCTCGCTGGAGATCATCGTCGGGTTCTACCTCTCCCATTACACCGGCGGGCAGGTGTCGGTCCCGCTCGACCGCCCGCTGCGCGACGCCGAGATCACGTCGTGGTGAGGCCGTCGTCCCCGGTCGGTCGGCCGCCAGACGTGCGATTCAAGCACGTTCGCACGAACGGGACCGCATGGAGCGAGACCACAGGGCGTTTCTGGAGGATCTGCTCTCGACGGCGAGCCCGTCGGGCTACGAGGTACCGGGCCAGCGGGTCTGGGTCGACTACGTCGAATCGTTCGCCGACGAGGTGCGCGTCGACGAGTACGGCAACGCGGTCGCCGTCCACGAGGGCGACGCGGACACCGACGCGTCGGTCGCCTTCGCCGGCCACGGCGACGAGATCGGGTTCGTCGTCCGGGAGGTCACCGACGACGGCTTCCTGACGATCGGCCGCGTCGGCGGGTCGGACAAGACGGTCGTCCAGGGCCAGCACGTCACCGTCCACACCGACGACGGCCCCGTCGAAGGGGTCGTCGGGCAGACGGCGATCCACCTGCGGGACGCCGACGACGACTCGGCTCCGGACATCGCCGAACAGCACGTCGACATCGGCGTCGAAGACGGCGAGACGGCCGAGGACCTCGTCGAGGTCGGCGACCCGGTCACCTTCGCCCAGCGCGTCCGTGAACTGGAGGACGGGCGGCTGACCGCCCGCGGGATGGACAACCGGGTCGGTATCTGGGCGGCCGCCGAGGGGCTGCGCCGGGCCGTCGAGGCCGGGGCGGCGGCGACGGTGTACGCGGTCAGCACGGTCCAGGAGGAGGTCGGGCTCCGAGGCGCGCAGATGGTCGGGTTCGACCTGGACCCCGACGCGGTGGTCGCCTGCGACGTGACCCACGCGACGGACTCGCCGGGCGTTCCGGGGGAGAAGTCGACCGGCGTCGAACTCGGCGAGGGGCCCGTGGTCGCCCGCGGGAGCGCGAACCACCCGGCGCTCGTGGCGGCCGTGCGCGAGGTGGCCGACGGCGAGGGGATCGACGTACAGCTCCAGGCGACGGGGACGCGGACCGGCACGGACGCGGACGCCTTCTACACCGCACGGGGCGGGACGCCGGCGCTGAACCTCGGGCTGCCCAACCGGTACATGCACACGCCGGTCGAAGTGATCGACGCCGACGACCTGGACGCGACGGCGGACCTGCTGGGCGCCGTGGGCGCCGCGGCGGACGCCCACGCCCCGTTCGGCGTGGACATCTGAGCGCGACCGGGGCACATCGGGGAGTGGGCCCGTCTGCGGGGCGATTGGGCAAGCGGTACGTTTATGCACGCGACGGCAGGCAGTCTGGGTATGAGTGGACGACCGCTGGACGTGCTGGAGGCGTCGCTCGGCGAGGAGGTCACGGTTCGTCTGAAGGGCGGCGAGGAGTACGTCGGCGACCTCTCTGGGTACGACCAGCACATGAATCTGGTCCTCGAGGACGACCAAGACACAACGATTATACGCGGCGACAACGTCGTCTCGATCAACCCATGACTGGTGCAGGAACCCCGAGTCAGGGGAAGAAGAACACCACGACACACGTCAAGTGTCGCCGGTGCGGTGAGAAATCGTATCACGTCAAGAACAAAGTCTGTGCGTCCTGCGGGTTCGGCAAGTCGGCCAAGCGACGGGACTACGCCTGGCAGGACAAAGCGGGCGAGTAAGGAATGCACGAGAAGTGCGGCGTTGTCGGCATCTCTACCGCCGATCGCGACGTCGCCCGCCCCCTCTACTATTCGCTCTACGCCCTCCAGCACCGCGGCCAGGAGTCGGCCGGGATCGTCACCCACGACGGCTTCCAGCAGTACGAACACGTCGAGATGGGACTGGTCGGCGACGCGTTCGACGAGGGCGACCTGGACTCGCTGAACGGGTCGAACGGCATCGGCCACGTCCGGTACCCCACGTCGGGGTCGGTCAACAACTGCTGTGCCCAGCCGTTCTCCGTCTCGTTCAAGAGCGGGTCGCTCGGCCTCGCGCACAACGGGAACCTCATCAACACCGACGAGATCCGCGAGGAACTCGCCGCGCTCGGCCACGCCTTCACCTCCGACGGCGACACCGAGGTCATCGCTCACGACCTCGCCCGCAATCTGCTCGAAGAGGACCTCGTGCGGGCTGTCAAGCGGACGATGAGCCGCATCCACGGTTCGTACTCGCTGACGATTACCCACGACGAGACGGTTCTCGGCGTCCGTGACCCGCAGGGCAACCGGCCGCTGTGTATCGGCGAACTCGACGACGGCTACGTGCTGGCCTCCGAGAGCGCGGCCATCGACACGCTGGACGGCGAACTCGTCCGCGACGTGCGGCCGGGCGAACTGGTCGTCCTCCACGACGACGGCAGCGGCTTCGACACCTACCAGCTCGTCGAGACCGAGCAGACCGCCCACTGTTTCTTCGAGCACGTCTACTTCGCCCGCCCGGACTCGGTCATCGACGACGAACTCGTCTACGAGGTGCGCCGGGACCTGGGCGGCGCGCTCTGGGAGGAGTCGGGCATCGAGACCGACGTGGTGATGCCGGTCCCCGACTCGGGGCGGGCGTTCGCCTCGGGCTACGCCGACGCGGCGCCCGAGGGCGTCGACTTCGCCGAGGGGCTGATGAAGAACCGCTACGTCGGCCGGACGTTCATCATGCCGACCCAGGACGAGCGCGAGCGGGCCGTCCGGCTGAAGCTTAACCCGATCAAGAGCACGGTGGAGGGCAAGACCGTCACCGTCATCGACGACTCCATCGTCCGCGGGACGACATCCTCCCAGCTCGTCGAGTTGCTCTACGAGGCCGGCGCCGAGGAGGTCCACGTCCGCATCGGCGCGCCGCCGATCGTCGCGCCCTGTTACATGGGCATCGACATGGCGAGCCGCGAGGAACTCATCGCGGCGGACAAGTCCGTCGACGAGATCCGCGAGGAGATCAAGGCCGACTCCCTGTCCTATCTCTCCATCGGGGCCATCGCCGACGCGCTGGGCACGTCCGACTCGAACCTCTGTCTGGGCTGTGTCACCGGCGAGTACCCCTACGATATCGAGGGCGAGCAGACCGACCGCGAGGTCGAGCGGCCGGCCGTCGGCCACTCCTCGGCCGACGACTGACCGCTCGCCCGGTTTCCGCTCGTCGCCGCGCTTTCCTCCCCGTTAGATGTAACTGAGCAGGTCGACGCCCACGTCGAAGTGGTCGAGGACGACGTACCCCAGGTAGATCCCGACGATCCCGAGGATTCCGGCCGCGTTCGGCGGGGCGGGGATCGGAACGTTCAGGAATCGAAAGACCGCACCGGTTAGAAACCCGGTCAGCAGGGCGAGAGCGGCGGTAGCTGCCGATACCATATCACCCCGTACAGCGACTCGCTACTCAGGGGTTTCGACACGATGCTGGCCAGCCGCGCGCGACGCTCGCCGAGACGCCGTCGCTCGTCGGTGCTGTCGTTGCAGGTCGACGGCGCCGTCGCTCGGACGGTAACTCCCGCAGAAAGGTGGGGTGGGTGTGGGGGTGGGTGGGTGGGTTGGCACCAAACTGGTGCCGCATCTACCGATAGACCCCGGTGCATGATAAAGATTTCGCAGCAAATATTGAATCTGATTTTGGTTGGTTTTTAGTATTATATTTATCCTGGGAAAACGCAGATATCTGGTTCTGGGGCGTTCTAGACGGAGTTTCGGTCCCGGTCCCAGATATCAATTCTGTGAACGAGGGGACAACCTATTTGCGAGAACCGGCGAACGATCGACCGATGAGACCCGAGAGACCGCACGAGGGCGGAGCGAGGGGGTTCGGGGAGAGGGGTCGGCGATGACGGGGGAGCCGACGGTACTGGTCGTCGACGACAACCGGGTCATCGCGGACACGTACGCGGCGTTCCTCGCCGACGAGTTCGCGGTCGAGGTCGTCTACGGCGGCGAGGCGGCGCTGGACGCGCTCGGCCCCGCGGTCGAGGTGGTCCTGCTCGACCGGCGGATGCCCGGGCTGTCGGGCGACGAGGTGCTCGCCCGTATCGAGGACCGAGCCCTCGACTGTCGGGTCGTGATGGTGACGGCGGTAGAACCGACGGTCGACGTCGTCGACCTGCCGTTCGACGAGTACGTCGTCAAGCCGGTCGGTCGGTCGGAGCTGATCGCAGTCGTCGAGGAGATGCGGCGTCGGGCCACCTACGACGACCCGCTCAGGCGGTTCCTCGCGCTCGCCTCGAAGAAGGCGACGCTCGAGGTCACCCACGACGAAGCGGAGCTCGCCGACAGCGAGGCCTACCGTCGCGTCGAGGAGCGACTGGCGGAAAAGCGGGAGTCGCTCGGGATCGAGACCGAGCGACTCGAAGAGGCCGTCACCGGCGAGGCGCCGGACGTCGTCGACACGAGCGAGACCGACGCGCTCTCGCAGTGAGCCGCGGCGGAGTTCAGCGGGCGCGTCGGCGTCGACGCCGGTGACGCGCCGGCTCAACGCCGCCGACTCCGGTACGCTTACGGCGTCCGCTCCGTAGCGGACTGGTAATGGAGGGGACCCTGTGGTACGTGCTCACCGGGACGCGCGGGGGGCGCAACCGGGTCAGGATCCTCCAGGCGATCGACGAGCGGCCCCGCAACGCGAACCAGCTGGCCGACGACCTCGATCTGGACTACAAGACCGTCAGGCACCACCTCGACGTGTTGCTGGACAACGACATCGTCGACAAGAGCGGCGACGACTACGGGGCCGTCTACCTGCCGAGCGACCGCGTCCGGGCCAACTGGGGAACCGTCGAGGAGATCTTCGAACGGGTCGAGTGAGTATGGTCGAAATTAGGAACACGTATATTCGGCGGCGCGAACAACGGAGGAACGGATGAGTCTCTGGCTGGACGCCGCGAGCGCGGCCGCGACCCTGAACGTCGTCCTGCTGGTCGCGCTCGTCGGCATCTGGGCCCGCAACTACCTGGAGTTCCGGTCGAAGCATCCGCTGGGACTGCTCGTCTTCGGGCTCCTGTTGCTCGCCGAGAACTGCCTGTCGGTCTACTACTACGTGATCGACCCGCAGGTGGCGACGCTCTTGCGCTCGGCCGCCCCCGTCGCCGGCCGCGCCATGACGTTCGTCCAGATCCTCGAACTCGCCGCCATCCTCTTTCTCGCCTGGGTCACCTGGGACTGACGCGTCCCGTCGGAACCTCGGCCGCCCTCTCCCGAGACCCGATTCGACACGGAGTCCGAACGAAATTGGGTGACTCCCGGGCGAGGCTACGGTGTCACGTCGGACAACCTTCACGTCGCTCGTTTCCTGCGACCCTAGCGATGACACGCAAGACGCGACGCGACCTGCTCGCAGCGCTCGGCGCATCGGCCGCAGTCGGTCTCGCGGGCTGTGGCTCCGACGGGGGGTCTACCGACACCGAAGCCGACGACGGCGAGGAGACCGATGCGATGGACGGGGGAATGGACACCGACACCGACGCCATGGACGGCGGGATGGAGACCGACACCGACGCCATGGACTCCGAGACGGAGACCGACTCGGGGATGGGGGGCAACGCGAACGTCCGCGTCGCCCACTTCTCGCCCGACGCGCCGAACGTCGACGTGTACGTGAACGACGACGAGGTGCTCTCGGACGTGCCCTTCCGCGCGGTCAGCGACTACCTGGAACTGCCCGCGGGCACGCACGTGGTCACGATCACCGCCGCCGGCGACGCCGACACGGTCGCCTTCGAGGGCGAGGTGACCGTGGAGGCCGACACCGACTACACCATCGCCGCGATCGGCGAACTGTCCAGCGAGGACAGCGAGTTCCGGCCGCTGATCCTCGAAGACGACAACAGCGAGGTCGGCGACGACATGGCCCGAGTCCGCCTCGTCCACGCGTCGCCCGACGCGCCGGCGGTCGACGTGACGGCCGCCGGCGGCGACACCGTCCTGTTCGACGGCGTTCCGTTCGGGGAGTCCGGCTACGTCGAGGTGCCCGCAGGGACCTACACGCTCGGAGTCCGCGGCGACACCGACTCCAACGACGGCGACGTGGTCGCCGAGTTCACGGTCGAACTGACCGGCGGGACCGTCTACACCGGCTTCGCCGGCGGCTACCTCACGCCCGACGACGAGGACGCCGAGGCCCCCTTCGACCTGACGTTCGCCGTCGACTCGGGAGCGGGCGGCGGCGGGCTGGTCGAGACCGGCTCCCTCCGGGTCGCGCACATGTCCCCCGACGCGCCGAACGTCGACGTGTACGTCGACGACGGCGAGGTCCTCTCGGACGTGCCCTTCGGCGCCGTCAGCGACTACCTCTCGGTGCCCACGGGCGAGCGGACCGTCACCATCACCGCCGCCGGCGACGCCGACACGGTCGCCTTCGAGGGGGCCGTCACGGTCGGCACCGGCGATTACACGATCGTCGCCGCCGGTGAGCTGACGAGCGAAGACACGGAGTTCCAGCCGCTCGTCCTCGAAGACGACAACAGCGACCCCGGCGGGAACATGGCCCGGCTGCGCGTCGTCCACGGGTCGCCCGACGCGCCCGCGGTCGACGTGACCGCCGCCGGCGGCGACGCGGTGCTGTTCGACGGGGTCGCGTTCGGCGAGTCGGGCTACACCACCGTCGATGCCAACGACTACACCGTCCAGATCCGCGGCGACACCGAGAGCAACGACGGCGACGTCGTCGCCGACTACGACGTGTCCCTGAACGGCGGGACCGTCTACACCGCCTTCGCTCAGGGGTACCTGACGCCCGACGACGAACCGGCCGACGAGAGTTTCGATCTCAACGTCGTCCAGGACGCGAGCTACTGACCGGGGGCGGGCACGCTCGCCGGGATCCCGTCACGAACCGCTGCGTCCGCTTCGGGACCACAAGTTCGGACCGCTCTCGGCCTCGTGTTTCGAACGGAAATCGCATTGAAAGGGGCGCCCGTCGATCCGACGTGAGATGGAGACGCGAACCGACGGAGGGCCGCGGGCGCGATGAATCGCAACGACCGCGCGATCACCGGCTTCGCGATGGCCGGTCACGGGCTGGTCCACACCTACGAGCTGGCGGTGCCGATCCTGCTGACCGTCTGGCTCGTCGAGTTCCCGGTCACCTCCGCCACCCTCGGCACCGTCGTCGCGGTCGGCTACGGGCTGTTCGGCGTCGGCGCGCTGCCCGCGGGGGTGCTCGTCGACCGCTTCGGCTCCCGCGCGCTCGTCGTCGGCTGCACGCTCGGGATGGGGCTCGCCTTCCTGCTGTTGAGCGTCCTGCCGGGCGTCGTCGGTATCGCCGTCGCCCTCGCGCTGTGGGGGACCGCCGCCAGCGTCTACCACCCCGCCGGCCTGACGCTCATCAGCAAGGGCGTCGAGGAGCGCGGCGCCGCCTTCGCCTATCACGGGATGGCCGGTAACGCCGGGATCGTCGCCGGCCCCTTCCTCACCGCGCTCCTGCTCGTCGTCGGCGACTGGCGGGTCGCCGTCGCCGCGCTGGCGGTCCCCGCGCTCGTCGCGACGGTCGTCGGCCTCCGCGTGGAGTTCGACGAGACCGCGGCGGTCGGGGGCGGTGCCGCCGCCGACGGCGGCGACGCGCCCGAGACCGACATCGGGTCGCTCTCGGAGTTCCTGACGGCCTCCCGGGCCGTGTTCACCGTCGGCTTCCTGACCGTCTTTGCGCTCGTGCTGTTCAACGGGCTGTACTACCGCGGGATGCTCACTTTCCTCCCGGGCCTGCTGAGCGACTTCCTCGAACCGCTGGTCGGCGCGAGCGCCCCCGCCCCGGGCCCGCTCTCGGAGGGGCCGGCCGCCGGGGAGTTCGACCGCTCGCGGTACCTCTACGCCGGCCTGCTCGCCGTCGGTATCGGCGGCCAGTACGTCGGCGGTCGGCTCACCGACGCCGTCGCGCCGGAGCGAGGGCTCGTGATCGCGCTGAGTTCGCTCGTCGCCATCGCCCTCGCGTTCGTCCCCGCCTCGGGGTCGCTCCCGGCGTTGCTCGCGGTCAGCGTCGCCCTCGGCTTCACCCTGTTCGGGATGCAGCCGCTCACCCAGGCGACCATCGCGAAGTACTCCCCACCCGAACACCGGGGGCTCTCCTTCGGCTACACCTACCTCGCCATCTTCGGGATCGGCGCGCTCGGCGCCTCCGTCACCGGCTGGGTGCTCACCTACGGCTCGACGCGACTGCTGTTCGCGGTGCTCGCCGGCTTCGCGGCGGTGGCGCTCGCGCTGGCGCTGTCGCTGGTCGTCCGCGGTGAGTGATCGGCCGACGCGGCCGTCGCTCGGCGGTCGGCTTCGGTAGGAAGTTTGCGTGGGTGCAGTCCCTGAGGGATGCACCTGCACTGTCGTCCGCCGTGGGCGGACTGGTAGTGCGTGGGACCGGATTTGAACCGGCGGACCCCTACGGGACAGCGCCCTCAACGCTGCGCCGTTGGCCTGGCTTGGCTACCCACGCACTCGTCTGCTCTTGCGGTTTTCCGCATTCGTTCATTCCCGAGGGGCATTAAAATCACTGTCGGTTTCGCCGCTCGGTGGGGGTCGACCGCACGGGCCGATCGGGCCCGGACGACCGGGTCCGACTGGGGGTCGGTCCGGCACGACAGTTCGGGTGGACTGTCAGGTCATCCCGACGAGGGAAAACGGGCCATTCAAATAGGGGGGCTCCACTACCCCCCAGCATGGCCAAGTACTCGACCGGTGGCGCCGGCTCCAGCGCCAGCGACAGTTGCGAACTCTGCGGCGCGGAGAACGTGGATCTGCAGACCGCGAGCGTCGCAGGGGCGACGCTCAGCGTCTGCTCGGAGTGCGCCCAGCACGACGAGACGCCGAGCGGGGGGTCCGACGACGGCGGCGACGGCGGCGACCGGAAGCGACAGGCGGCACAGAACACGGCGCGCATGCAGGACGCCGCGCAGGCGGACGCCTCTCACTGGGAGGACGGCGCCGACTACGACGACGACCAGCTCCCGTACCTCGTCGGCGACTACGGGGAGGTCCTCGTCGAAGCCCGTCAGGACGCCGGGCTGCAGACCGGGGAGCTCGCCGAGGCCGTCGGCGCCGACGAGTCGGACGTGCTGGCCGTCGAACAGGGCCGAGCGACCCAGGCGAACGTCGGCGGGTCGCTCATCGGCGCCCTGGAAGCGGAGCTGGACGTTCGGCTGGTCGACGGGGAGTAGGGTCGCTCCGCGCCACCGGTCGCTCCGGAGCACCGCGCCGGTCGGCCGTTGCGGAGCGCCACGCGGTCGGCCGGCGCGGGGCTCCACCGGCCGCGCAACTTTTGCCGCAGCTGACCCAACAGCGTCCCATGGAGTTATCGTCCACGCAGGCGGCGATCCGCGAGGCCGTCCGGGAGTTCGCCGAGTCGGAGATCCGGCCGGTCGCGGCCGAAGCGGACCGCGAGAGCGAGTTCCCCGAGGACGCCTGGGACGGGCTGGCCGACCTGGACCTGACGGGGTTGACCGTCCCCGAGTCCTACGGCGGGTTCGACGCCGACCGGCTGACCTACGCGGTCGTCAACGAGGAAGTCGCCTACGGGTCGCTGGCCGTCGCGACCGCGCTGTCGGTCCACTGCCTCGCCACCTCCTGCATCGCGGAGTTCGGCGACGAGTCGGTCCGCGAGGAGTGGCTGCCGGAGATGGTCGACGGCCGCCCCGTCGGCGCGTTCGCGCTCTCGGAACCGGAGGCCGGCTCGAACCCCGCCGAGATGTCGACGACCGCTCGCGCCGTCGACGGCGGCGACGCGTACGTCCTCGACGGCGAGAAGCAGTGGATCACCAACGGCGAGCGCGCCGGCGTCTACGTCGTCTTCGCGAAGACCGACCCAACGGACCCCGAGTCGGTGACGCAGTTCCTCGTCCCGGCCGAGGCCGACGGGCTGGAGGTCGGGAAGAAGGAGAACAAACTCGGCCTCCGGGCGAGCGACACGACGGGACTGGTCTTCGACGGGGTCGAGGTCCCGGCGCGGTACCGGCTGACCGAGCCCGGTCGCGGGCTGGCGGCGGCCTTCTCGATCCTGACCGGCGGTCGGATCGGCATCGCCGCCCAGTCGGTCGGGCTGGCCCAGTCGGCGCTGGACGAGGCGGTCGCCTACGCCGGCGAGCGCGAGCAGTTCGACCGTCCCATCGCCGACATCCAGACGATCCGGCACAAACTGGCAGACATGGAGACGAACGTGCGGGCCGCGCGGGCACTGACCCACGAGGCCGCGGCCGCCCAGGACCGCGGGGAGAGCGCCCGCACGGCCGCGAGCGTCGCGAAGTACTTCGCGAGCGAGGCGGCGGTGGACGTGACGAACGAGGCCGTCCAGATCCACGGCGACTACGGCTACACGTCGGACTTCCCGGTCGAGCGGCTCTACCGCGACGCGAAGGTGACGACCATCTACGAGGGGACCAGCCAGATCCAGAAGAACATCGTCGCGCGGGACCTGCTGGGCGAGTAGTCGGCGGTTCGTCACTCGCCCGGCGACGTGATACCGGGACCGTCCCCGGTCGACACGCATTTGCTGGCTCGATCCCTACCGTGGACCGTGACGGAGTACGACGCCATCGTCTACGATCTCGACGGGACGCTGGTTCGCCTCGACGTGGACTGGGGGGATGTCGCCGAGCGGTGCGCGGCGATCCTGCGGGCGCGCGGCCACGACGTGTCGGACGCGGACATCTGGACAATGCGCGAGCTCGCGGCGGCGAACGGGCTGCTCGACCGCGTCGACGACGCCATCGCGGAGTTCGAACGCGACGGCGCCCGCAGCGCCCGTCGGCTCGCGCTCGCGGACGCGCTACCCCACTCGGTCCCGGTGGGCGTCTGCTCGCTCAACTGCGAGTCGGCCTGCCGGATCGCGCTGGAACTCCACGGCATCGACCGCCACGTCGACGCGGTCGTCGGCCGCGACTCCCACGAGACGGTCAAACCCGACCCCGAGCCGCTCGCCCACGCCGTGGACCTGCTGGGCGCAGAGCCCGACTCGGCGCTGTTCGTCGGTGACTCGGACTCAGACAGGGAGGCCGCCGTCGCCGCCGGGCTCGACTTCCAGTGGGTCGAAGACCGCGCCTGAGCGCGTCCTCACCCGTTGACTCGGCGCTCGTAGAGATAGACGGACAGGGCGGTGACGATCCAGACGACGGCGCCCACGCGGACGGCGAACAGCGCGCGTTCGGTCCACGTCGTCAGCTCGACGGCGAGCGAGAGCATGGCCACCAGCGGCGCTCCCGCGACGATCGTGGCGACGAAAGTGAGCTGCATGACCCGCCCGTAGTCGATGCCGTCCGGGTCCGTTCGCTCGACGCGCGCCGGCATGTACGGGCCTTTCGGCGACGCCGCCTTGAGTCCCCTGTTTTCGCCCGCGGTCGGCGCGCCCGGCCCTCGAACCCGCGGCTCAGTCGTCGACCGAGCCGAGGAACCGACCGACCGCGCGGCCGAACGCGTCCGGTCGTTCGGCCATCGAGAGGTGGGCGGCGTCGGGGATCTCGACGTACTCGCAGTTCGGAAGCCCGTCGGCGAGGAACTCGTGGGACGAGGGCGGGGTCAACGAGTCGTGCTCGCCGACGACGGCCAGTGCGGGGGCGTCGACCTCATCGAGGCGCTCGCGAACGTCGAAGGCGTGGCAGGTCAGGAAGTCCCGGCGGGTGACCGCCCGGCCGGTGGCCCGCAGCTGGGACCGCGACCGGTCGAGCGTCCGCTCGTCGGCGTCGTGGAACAGTCGATTCTCCCCGTGAAGGAAGTCGACGGCGCGGTCGAAGTCCTCGGCGAGCCACTCCCGCAGGTCCTCGCCGACGGCGAGTTTCGCGCCGGTCCCGGCCAGCACGAGCGCTCCCGGGTCGAACTCCGCGTCGAGCGCCACGCGGAGGACGACGGCGCCGCCCAGGGAGTTGCCGACGAGCGCGTCCGCGCCGGTCTCCTCCGCTACAGCGACCACGTCTCGCGCGTACGCGTCGAGGGTCTCGGGACCCGGATCGGTCGCCACGTCCTCGGAGTCGCCGTGGCCGCTCAGATCGAGGGCGGCGGCTGGGTGAGCGGGGCCGTCCGGCCCGTACTGGGCGGCCCACAGCCGGTGGGTCGCGCCGCTGCCGTGGACGTACAGTACCGCCGCGCCGGCTCCCGAATCCCGGTCACCGGCGGTCCGATAGGCCGTCTCCCGGCCGTCGTGGCGAACCGTCTCCATACCGGCCGTTGGGCCGCCCGCCTCAAAGCCGCGGCGACGGCGGCGGCCGTCGCCCCGTCCCAAACCCCCAGACGCCTGTCAGTGTGAACCGCAATTGTACCGATCGGTGTCGAAACAGCCACGTACGGGGGTAAATAGGCGATAGATTTATATAGTTATCGCGCTAACTCTGAGTTAGTATGACCGGAACCCAACAGCTGGCCGACGACGTCGGCCTGCGGCGCTACGAGTACGACGACGAGCAGACGGTGCTGGCGGCGGACCTCGGCCCCGGCCGGAACGCCTCGGTCGACGTGCTCGACGACGCGGTCATCGTCGTCGTGGACGGAGAGCAGTATGACCTGGAGCTTTCGGGTGACGCGCGAGCGTTTATCCGCAACGGCGTCCTCACTATCGAGGTGAGCCAATGAGACTCACTGTCAAGCCCCTCAAGCAGAAGGACGCGGGGCGCGGACTCGCCGCCATCGACCGCGCGGCGATGTCGGAGCTCGACCTGGAGAACGGCGACTACATCGTCATCGAGGGCGGCGACGGCACCCGCGCGGTCGCGCGCGTCTGGCCGGGCTACCCCGAGGACGAGGGCCGCGGCGTCATCCGCATCGACGGCCGCCTCCGCCAGGAGGCCGACGTGGGCATCGACGACAACGTCGACGTCGAGAAGGCGGACGTGAACCCGGCCAGCCGGGTCAGCGTCGCGCTCCCGCAGAACCTCCGGGTTCGCGGCAACGTCGGCCCGATGATCCGAAACAACCTCAGCGGCCAGGCCGTCACCGAGGGCCAGACCGTCCCCGTTAGCTTCGGACTCGGTCCGCTCTCGTCGATGAGCGGCCAGAAGATCCCGCTGAAGATCGCGGGCACCGAGCCCTCGGGCACCGTCGTCGTGACGGACTCGACGGAGGTCGACGTGGCCGAGGAGCCCGCCGAGCAGATCACCGGCGGCGCCCCCGGCGCCCCCGAGGGCGGCACGCCCGACATCACCTACGAGGACATCGGCGGCCTGGACGACGAGCTCGAACAGGTCCGCGAGATGATCGAGCTGCCGATGCGCCACCCCGAGCTGTTCGAGACGCTCGGCATCGAGCCGCCGAAGGGCGTCCTGCTCCACGGCCCGCCCGGCACCGGGAAGACGCTCATGGCGAAAGCGGTCGCCAACGAGATCGACGCGTACTTCACCGACATCTCCGGGCCGGAGATCATGTCGAAGTACTACGGGGAGAGCGAGGAGCAGCTCCGCGAGATCTTCGACGAGGCCGAGGAGAACTCCCCCGCGATCGTCTTCATCGACGAGATCGACTCCATCGCGCCCAAGCGCGGTGAGACCCAGGGCGACGTGGAACGGCGCGTCGTCGCGCAACTCCTGAGCCTGATGGACGGGCTGGAGTCGCGCGGCCAGGTCATCGTCATCGGCGCGACCAACCGCGTCGACGCCGTCGACCCGGCGCTGCGCCGCGGCGGTCGCTTCGACCGCGAGATCGAGATCGGCGTCCCC
Source organism: Halosimplex pelagicum (assembly GCF_013415905.1). Taxonomy (GTDB): domain Archaea; phylum Halobacteriota; class Halobacteria; order Halobacteriales; family Haloarculaceae; genus Halosimplex; species Halosimplex pelagicum. The sequence continues at coordinate 4,261,298 of NZ_CP058909.1, forward strand.
GACAAGAACGGTCGCAAGGAGATCCTGCAGGTCCACACCCGCGGGATGCCCCTGGTGGAGGGGATCGACCTCGACCAGTACGCCGAGAGCACGCACGGCTTCGTCGGCGCGGACCTCGAATCGCTGGCCAAGGAGTCGGCGATGAACGCACTGCGCCGCATCCGGCCGGAACTCGACCTCGAATCGGACCAGATCGACGCCGAGGTGCTCGAACACCTGGAAGTCACGGAGGACGACTTCAAGCAGGCGCTGAAGGGCATCGAGCCCTCGGCCCTGCGCGAGGTGTTCGTCGAGGTGCCCGACGTGACCTGGGACCAGGTCGGCGGGCTCGAAGACACCAAGGAACGGCTGCGCGAGACGATCCAGTGGCCGCTGGACTACCCCGAGGTGTTCGAGGCCATGGACATGGACGCCGCCAAGGGCGTGCTGATGTACGGCCCGCCCGGCACCGGGAAGACCCTGCTCGCCAAGGCCATCGCCAACGAGGCCCAGTCGAACTTCATCTCGATCAAGGGCCCCGAACTGCTGAACAAGTTCGTGGGCGAGTCCGAGAAGGGCGTCCGCGAGGTCTTCGAGAAGGCTCGCGCGAACGCACCCACCGTGGTGTTCTTCGACGAGATCGACTCCATCGCCGGCGAACGCGGCGGGTCGAGCACCGACTCCGGCGTCGGTGAGCGCGTCGTCTCCCAGCTGCTGACCGAGCTGGACGGCCTCGAAGAGCTGGAGGACGTGGTCGTCATCGCGACGACGAACCGCCCGGACCTCATCGACAGCGCGCTGCTGCGGCCCGGTCGCCTGGACAGGCACGTCCACGTGCCGGTCCCGGACGAGGAGGGCCGCCGGAAGATCTTCGAGGTCCACACCCGCGACAAGCCGCTCGCCGAGGGCGTCGACCTGGACGACCTGGCGGCCCGCACGGACGGCTACGTCGGCGCCGACATCGAGGCGGTCACCCGCGAGGCGTCGATGGCCGCGACCCGCGAGTTCCTCGCGAGCGTCGACCCCGAGGACATCGGCGACTCCGTCGGCAACGTGAAGGTCACGATGGACCACTTCGAGCACGCGCTCGGCGAGGTCGGCCCCAGCGTCGACGCGGACACTCGCGAGCAGTACGAGGAGATCGAAGAGCGGTTCGACACCGCCGAAGCCGAGACCGGCACCGACGAACTCGGCCGCACCTTCCAGTAGGGCGCGGACCGACTCCCCCTGCGACGGCGTTTTTTCGACGGCTCGACCGACCAGCGACGGCCCCGAAGCGTCGTACCCCGTATTAATATGTGTTAATATACCCTAAATACTTAATACTATATTAGTCCAGGCCGTCGCTCCTGACGTGCCCCATCATCAGGACATCGCCGACGACGCGGAGACGAAATCGAACTACGAGTGCCTCGGTTGCGGGACGATCGTGGAGGCGGAGTCGCATCCGGGGGGCTGCCCGGACTGCGACGGAGAGTTCCAGAACCGCGCGATGTCGCTGGAGTGAGCGTCCTTCCTCATGTCTTCAGACACACCTGCGCAGTCGACAGTCGATAGCACCGAACCCCCCGCCGGCGAGTCGGAGTCGGCGCTGGCGACGGCGCGGCGCCAGCTCACGAGGGCCGCCTCGCTGGTCGATGTCGACCCCAACGTCGTCGAGCGGTTCCTCCACCCGGACGCGGTCCACGAGGTGACCGTGCCGATCGAGCGCGACGACGGGAGCGTCGAGGTGTTCCGCGGGTTCCGCGCCCAGCACGACAGCGTCCGCGGGCCGTACAAGGGCGGGATACGGTTCCACCCGGAGGTCTCCCGCGAGGAGTCGATCGGCCTCGCCATGTGGATGACCTGGAAGTGCGCGGTGATGGACATCCCCTTCGGCGGCGCGAAGGGCGGCGTCGTCGTCGACCCCAAGCAGTTGAGCGACGACGAGCGCGAGCGGCTCACCCGGCGGTTCACCGACGAGATCCGCAACGTCATCGGGCCGACGACGGACATCCCGGCGCCGGACATGGGGACCGACGCCGAGACGATGTCGTGGATGATGGACGCCTACAGCATGCAGGAGGCCGAGACCATCCCCGGCGTCGTGACCGGGAAACCGCCGGTCATCGGTGGCAGCGAGGGACGTGCCGAAGCGCCCGGGCGGAGCGTCGCCATCGTGACCCGCGAGGTCGCCGAGTACTACGACACGCCGCTCTCGGAGGCGACCGTCGCCGTGCAGGGCTTCGGGAGCGTCGGCGCGAACGCCGCGCGCCTGCTCGACGACTGGGGCGCGTCCGTCGTCGCCGTCAGCGACGTGACCGGCGCGGCCTACGACCCCGACGGGCTCGACACCCGCTCGATCCCATCCCACGAGGAACGGCCCGAAGCGGTCGCGGCCCACGCCGACCGCACCGTCACGAACGACGAACTACTGGGACTCGACGTGGACGTGCTCGTCCCCGCGGCGGTCGGCAACGCGATCACCGAGGCGAACGTCTCCGACGTTCGAGCGGACATCGTCGTCGAGGGCGCGAACGGCCCGGTGTCGTTCGCCGCGGACGAGATCCTCGCCGACCGCGGGGTACCGGTGGTCCCGGACATCCTCGCGAACGCCGGCGGCGTCACCGTCTCGTACTTCGAGTGGCTCCAGGACATCAACCGCCGCTCGTGGTCCGCCGAGCGCGTCAACGAGGAGCTGGAGACGGAGATGCTCGCGGCGTTCGAGGCCGTGACCGACGAGTTCGAGGCCGGCGACGTGACCTGGCGCGACGCGGCCTACGCCGTCGCGCTCTCCCGGATCGCCGAAGCCCACGAGGCGCGCGGGCTCTGGCCCTGACCGTCCGCCGGCGGTCGCCCGGACGGACGCCCTCGTCGGACCCGCTCGCCGTGCCCGAAGCGCAACTGCATTGACGGTCGAGTCCTCAGTGTCGGCCGATGAACGTCAGCGAGCACGTCCCGGCGGTGTCGGGCGTCCTCTCGGTCGTCGCGCTCGCGCTCGTCTTCGCGGCGGCGCTGCAGGCGATCCCCCAGAGCCTCCTGCCGCGGGCGCCCGACGCGGTGCTTGCGGCGATCCCCCACGTCAACGCCGTCGTGAGCGCGACGGCGGTCGGGACCATCGTCGTCGGCTGGCGAGCCATCCGCCGGGGCGACGTGGCGCGCCACCGCGCGGCGATGCTGTCGACGACCGGCCTGTTCGCCCTCTTTCTGGTCGCCTACCTCTATCGGGTGGCCCTGCTCGGGCCGAGCGACTTCTCCGGGCCGCCGCTGGTCGAGGGCGTGATCTATCCGGGGATCCTGGCGATCCACATCGTCCTCGCCATCGTCTGCGTCCCGCTCGTCATCTACGTCCTCCTGCTGGCGCTGACCCGTTCGGTGCCAGAGTTGCGCGAGACGCGCCACCCGACCGTCGGCCGGGTCGCGGCGGCGCTGTGGCTGATCTCCTTCACCCTGGGCGTCGTCGTCTACCTCATGCTGTACGTGCTGTTCTGAAGCCGAAGCGGTCGCGGGATCGGTCGATCGGCGCTACTCCGCCGCGTCGCCGTCGTCGCTCTCGGGGACGTACTCCAGTTCGCCGCGCTCGACGAGGTCCGCGAAGGCGTTGTCCTCGGCGTCGAGCGGAAAGTCGACGCGGCCGCGCTTGCGCGCGGACTCGTAGGCGCCGAAGATGATCTCGGCCGTCTTCAGCCCGTTCTTCGCGCCGAGTTCGGACTCCCGGTCCTCCGCCAGCGCGTCGACGACCTCGGTCGCCGCGCGGTCGATATACTCGCTGCCGTACTGTCGTCCCTCGGCGTTGGCGCCGTGGAGGTCCTCCCCGTCTACGTCGATCGCTTGCCACGACCCGTCGCCGGCGCGGCGGATCTCCAGCATGTTCCCGGTGTCGCTGTCGATGCGGATCTCGCCCTCGGTGCCGCGGATCACGTGGGCGGCGTCGGCGAAGTCGCTCCCTTCGCCGCCCGAAATGACGCCCTGGACGCCGGTCTCGTACTCCCAGAGCGCCCAGGCCTGATTCTCTTGGTGCATGCCGAAGCGCACGTCCTCCTCGCGGTAGTCGATCTGGGCGATGACCCACTCGGGCTCGGCCTCGCCGGCGAACATGCCGGTCAGATCGATCGTGTGAGCGCCGGTGTCGTACAGGTCGCTCCACGTCGTCTCGATCCGCCGCAACTCGCCGATCTCGCCGCCGTCGACCAGCCGTTTCGCCTCTCTGAACGGTTTTCCGAACCGTCGCTGACGGTTGAACGTGAGCTGTACGTCGCGGCGCCAGCAGGCGTCGGCCATCCGCCGGGCCGACCCCCAGGTGTGCGCCATCGGCTTCTCGGCGTGGATCGCCGAGACGACGCCGCTACGGGCGCAGTCGACGACCACGTCCTCGTGGATCGCCGGCGGGACCGCGACCGTCACGATATCCGGCTCCACGGCGTCGAGCATCGCCTCGTACTCCTCGAAGACGTTCTCGTCGGGCAGATCGAACGTCCGGCCGAACGCTTCGGCGTGCTCCGGGACGATGTCCGCGCAGGCGACGACCTCACAGCGGTCGTCGTTCTCGAACGACTCGGCGTGGCGGTAGCCCATCGCGAACCCCTCGACGGTCGGGTTCTCCGGGTCCGGCCCCGTTCCGACGACGGCGACGGTGTACGTCATGCTATCACCCAGCGAGAACGGGCCAAAACCACTTTCGGTCGTTCTCCTTCCCGGAAATCGACGTGTAGTCCGGTAGCGATCGATTCGCGAGGAGGCGCTCTACCCGGCGTTCGATCCCGTCGAGCGTTCGATTCTGCCAAACGGCTTGGAAAAGATATATCACTCACTTCTCACCAATATACGAACAGTCGAGCTATCGACATGCCAATGATAACTGTCGACGGGTCAGAACTTGAGTACGAGCGACAGGCGAAGAACAGATCGGAGAGCGTCTTCGAGGCGCAGCTGGTCGTCGAGTCGCGGACGGGCGAGCGGTCGGTGCGGTCGTTCGAGATCGACGTGTCCGCGCGTGACGACCTGACGGCCGAGCGGATGGAGACGGCCCTCGCCGAGTGGAAGCAGTCCCACCCCACGCTGACGATCGACCAGGTAGTCGTCGAAGAGACGAAGCGCTGTGGGTTCGGTCGCCGCGTCGGCGAGGCCGACGCGGAGGGCGCCTCCGAAGCGACGGCCGCGAGCGACGACGCCGGGCGGACACAGCCGCTGTACCGCGGCGGCGGCGCGCAGTCCGTCCCGCGCTCGCCCGTCGGGTTCGGCGACGTGCCCGTCGAGCGCGGCGAGGAGGTCACCTTCCACGTGGCCGGCCCCGACTCGTCGGTGTACGGCACCGCCAGCGGGACCGTCACCGGCGTCAAGACCGGGACCGAGGACTACAACGTCCTCATCATCGAGACCGACTCCGGGACCAAGCGCGTCCGCGAGGACTGGGTCGTCGACGAGAGCGACGACGAAACCGACGATGCGGAAGCCGACGCCGACGACGGCGACGCCGAGAGCGACGAGTCCTGAACGGTCAGCGGTCGCGGTTTCTCGGACGCTTCTCACGGTAGCGTAGCGGCCGCGAGCGCGTCGGAAGCGCGAGCTCTTCTCGGCTCTCGTTCGCGTCGCTCACGGGGACGGAGCGAGCGGGGAAGTCCGCCGGCGAGAGAGACGGTCTCAGTAGCTGCGTTCCTTGGGCTCGTACTCCTTCTCGCCTTCGAGGAGGACGGGCTTGTAGTACAGTTCGGGGCTGCCCTCGTTCCAGGCGAGCATGGTGTGTTTGAGCCACTCGTCGTCCCGGCGCTCCTGGTACTGCTCGCGCCAGTGGGCGCCGCGGAACTCCTCGCGGGCGAGGGCGCCGACCGTGATGGCCTCGGCGATGTCGATGATGTTGCGGGTCTCCATCGTGTGCATCAGGTCGGTGTTGTAGGTGCGCGAGGGGTCCGAGGCGGCGACGTGGCGGTAGCGCTCGCGGGCCTCGCGGATGTCGTCGAGCGCGTCCACGAGGTTGTCCTCGCGGCGGAAGACGTTGACGTTGGCCGTCATCGTCTGCTGGATGTCGTCGCGGACCTGCGCGTGGTTGACGCCCTCGTCTTCGAGCAGGCGGTCGACCCGCTCCTGCTGGCGCTGGATCTCGCTCTCGACGACGGTCCCCGCGTCGACGGCCGCGCCGTCGGCGGCGACGGACTCGTCGCTGCCGCCGACCGCTCCGACCTCGACGTTCTCGGGGATCTCGCCGGCCTCGCTCTTGGCCGAGGGGCCGGTCGCGATCTCGGCTTCCTTCATGTCGGCGCCGGCGGCGTGCCGGCCGGCGCGGGCGCCGAAGACGAGCAGTTCGGGCAGGGCGTTGCCGCCGAGGCGGTTGCCGCCGTGCAGGGAGACGCAGGCCGTCTCGCCGGCCGCGTAGAGGCCGTCGATGCAGGTGTGGCCGTTCTCGTCGCACTCGACGCCGCCCATCTGGTAGTGCTGGCCGGGCTTGACCGGCATCGGCTCGTCGAGGCCGTCGACGCCCTCGAAGTCCTCCGCGAGGTGGAGGATGTTTTCGAGGCGGTCGAGGATGCGCTCCTCGCCCAGGTGGCGCATGTCGAGGTGGACGTACTCGTCCTCGATACCGCGGCCCGCGTTGACCTCCGTGAGTTCGGCGCGGGAGACCACGTCCCGGGAGGCGAGCTCCCCGTCGTTGTTCGCGTAGCCGTACTCGAACATCAGCCGCTCCTCCTCGTCGTTGTAGAGGATGCCGCCCTCGCCGCGGACGCCCTCGGAGATCAGCACTCCAGTGGAGGGGAGCGTCGTGGGGTGGAACTGGACGAACTCCATGTCCTCCAGCGGGACGCCGGCGCGGTAGGCCATCGCGTAGCCGTCGCCGGTGTTGGCGACGGCGTTGGTGGTGTGGTCGAACACCTGGCCGGGGCCGCCGGTGGCGAGGATGACGCCGTCGGTGGCGCGGTAGCCCTCGATCTCGCCGCTGGCGATGTCGTAGGCGACGACGCCGTGACACTCCCGGTCCTCCACGTCGTCGTGGTCGGTCACCGCCAGGTCGAGGACCTGCTGTTCCTCGTAGACGGTGATGCCGCGCTTGACGACCTGCTCGTACATCGTGTGGAGCAGGTGGTGGCCGGTCTCGGCGCCGGCGTAGGTGGTCCGGGGGTGGGAGAGGCCGCCGAACGGCCGCTGGGAGACGGTGCCGTCCTCCTCGCGGGAGAACGGCATCCCCCAGTGTTCGAGCTGGATGACCTCGTCCGGGGCGTCCTGGGCGAAGGTCTCGACCGCGGGGGCGTCCCCGAGGTAGTCCGACCCCTTCATCGTGTCGTAGGCGTGCAGTTCCCAGGAGTCCTCGGGGTGCAGGGCGGCGTTGATGCCGCCCTCGGCCGCCCCGGTGTGGCTCCGGACGGGATGGAGCTTCGTGACCATGGCCACGTCCGCCCCCTCTTCGTGCGCCGCGATCGCCGCGCGCAGGCCTGCGCCGCCCGCGCCGACGACGAGTACGTCGTGTTCGTGCATTGTTACCAGAATTTGAGGTTGGACTTCACCGCTTCGCGTTTGAGTTCCTGAATGTGCTCGGTCAGGGGGATGTCCTTCGGGCAGACCTCCGTGCAGGAGAACTGGGTCTGACAGCGCCAGACGCCGTGTTCCTGCTCGATGATCTCCAGGCGGTCTTCCTTCTGGATCTCGCCCTCGCGCTCGTCCATCGCGAACCGGTAGGCCTTGTTGATGGCCGCCGGGCCGAGGTACTCGTTGTCGCCCGCGGCGATGTTACAGGAGGACATACAGGCGCCACACCAGATACACCGCGTGGACATCTTGACCTTCTCGCGGTTCTCGGGGCTCTGGCGCTGCTCCTCGCGCTCGCCCTCGGGCAGCTCGTCGGGCTGGAAGTACGGCTCGACGGCCTCCATCTGCTCGTAGAAGTGCTCCATGTCCACGACCAGATCCTTCACCACGTCCTGATGGGGGAGCGGTTCGATGCGGACCGGCCCCTCCAGGTCCGCCATCTGGGTCTTGCAGCCGAGTCGCTGCTGGCCGTTGACGAACAGTGCGTCGGAGCCACACACCGCCTGTCGGCAGGAGTGGCGGAAGGTCAGCGACGAGTCGTAGTGGTCGCGGGCGTAGATCAGCGCGTCGAGGACGGTCATCCCCTTGAAGAAGGGGACCGAGAAGTCGTCGAAGCGCGGTTCGGACTTGCCCTCGACCTCGGGGTCGTAGCGGAATACCTTGATCCGGACGGTGTCGTCGGCGTCGCGGACCTCCTCGCGGGCCTGCTCCTCGCGTTCACGGGCCTCGGCGCGGGCCTCCTTCTCGGAGAGGCGCCGGTCTTGGTGGGACTGCTCGGCCGGTTCGGCCGCTTCGGCGTCGGCCTCGGTCTGCTCCTCGGTCTGCTCTTGTTCGATTTGCGTGCTCATAGTAGGTTGGTCATCGCGAGTGCCACGCGGGTTCCCTGGACGATCAGTGCTATGCTCGCCAGCGTCAAAACGGCCCCGACTGCCTTTTTCGGGGTGCCGCTCAGGCCCTGGTTGACGAGGGCGTTGTAGACGCCGTTGACGCCGTGGAAGGTCGCTGTGACGAGGAACAGCCACATCGTCGCGAAGTAGCCCACCTGGCTCATCCGCGCCTCGGTGCCGGCGAAGGTGATCTCGGCGGCGTGGTTGACGAAGTGAAGCAGGAAGAAGTGGAAGGCGAGGACGCCGACCAGGAAGACCGCAGTCAGTCGCTGGAAGAGCCACTTGATACCGCCGCGCTCGAACGAGGAGTAGTGCTGTGCCATCGCTCACACCCCCGCGAGGAACGTCGGCACGCTCGCGACGACGATGGCGGCCGTCACGACGAGCGACGCGTAGAAGCTCTTGTCCTGATTCTCGAGTCCGAACCCGAGGTCGACGAACAGCAGCCGAACCCCGTTGAGGATGTGGAAGACGGCCACCGACAGGAGGCCGACCTCCAGCACGCGGACGATCAGCAGTTCTTCCAGTCCCTGGAGCGTGTTCGTGTACAGCACCTCGCCGCCCGTCGCGGTGCTCAACACGGCGATATGCGTAAAGAGGTAGCCGACGAGCACCCAGCCGGTGAACTTGTGGAAGATCCAGGCCCACATGCCCGGCTGGAACTCCCGCCACCGGCCGAAATCCTCGACCGCTCCGCGGTCGTACGTTCCGCTCATACAACGGGCGCAATGGTAGCAGGGGCTATAGTAGTTTCTACACCGGTCCGTCTCGGCCGCCGAACACGTTCACACGCGTCCACAGGCCGCCCGGTTCGGTGGGTGTTTCGGGGATTTTCGCCGGGACTCCGGACCGACGTACCACTCGGCTGTCAGGGGTCGCGCGAGCGGGCCGGCGACGCCCGCTCGCGCGCGGCGGTCGTTCGCCCCGCCCGGCGGACAGTCACGCTCCGCCACACCGGACAGTCACTCGGCCGCGCTGGGCGGCGTCGGGTCCCGCGGCGAGGTCACGCCACCGCTGCGGTCGATGGCGTCGAGCGTGTCGCCGTCGAGTTTGACGAGGTGACAGAGCGGATTCCCGGGGTAGACCACGGGGTTCTCGAGGATGCCGACGAGCAGGCCGGTGAAGGGCGCCTCGACGTGGGTCCGTTCGGTCTTGAACGGGTTCGCGATGGTGCAGATGGTGTCGCCCTCGCGGACGACGCCGCCCCGGGCGGCGTGCATGTCGACGAGACCGCCGGCGTCGGCGCGGATCCACGTCTTGTCGCCGGAGCCCTCGACGATCGTCCGCCAGCCGGGCCAGCGGACCCGTTCCGTGGGGAGCAGGCCGAACTCGGCGAGGACGCTCTCGACGCCGACCAGGGCCCGGTCGATGAACTCCCGCTGGAAGCGGTGGGCCTCGCCCATCTCGATCGTGATCGTGGCGGTACCGCGCTCGCTGGCCTCTCGCCTGAGAGTCCCGTCCGGTCCCTGGCCGTCGATGATGACGTTCGAGGCGAACGCCTTCGCGACGCGGGCGACCGACGGGTCGGCCATGTCGGCGCGGGCGTGGAGCATGTTCGTCCGGCCCCGCGTGGACGTGTGCAGGTCCAGCCCCACATCGCAGGGTTCGACGAAGTTGTCGAAGATGCGCCGGGCCATCCGCTTGGCGCTGGTCGAGCCCGCCTTGCCCGGGAACGAGCGGTTGAGGTCGCGGTCGTAGACGGGGAGGTAGCGCTCCTGGGCGATGAATCCGGGGACGTTCAAGACGGGGAGACAGATGAGCGTCCCCCGGAGGTCGCTCAGGTCCCACTCGTGGGCCACCTCGCGGACGACCTCGACGCCGTTGAGTTCGTCGCCGTGGGCGGCGGCGCTGAGAAACGCGGTCGGGCCCGCCCGCTCGCCGACGACGATCGTCACGGGGATCCTGACGGGGTCGCCGAGGTAGGTCTCGCTGACGGTGTAGCGCACGTTGGCCCGCTCACCCGGGTCGACCCGACCGCCGTCGTAGGTGAACGGCTCGGCCTCGTCCATACCGTCCCCTACGTCCGGGGGTTGAAACGTGTGGCGACCCGGGACCACTTCGACCGCCGATCGGTCGCGCATCGATCGGCGGCGTTCGTTCGTCTTCGGCGTCAGATCACGGGTCCTGGCCGATTCGGGACCGTCAGTTCTTTCGGCGGTCCGAGCGACCGGATCGGTATGACGACTTCTGACTCCGTTTCGGTGGGGGTGTTGAGCCTACACAACAGCAAAGAGACGAAAGCGATCCTGAACGCCGTCGACGCGCTGGGCCACGATCCGGAGTGGCTGCGCCGCGAGAACACGACGCTGCGCGTGGAGGACTCGGAGCCGAAGCTCGAACCCGAGGTGGACGTGATCGCCAACCGCCTCCTCCTGTCGAAGTCGACCGAGCCCTGCGAGGAGATGGGGCTGGCAAACACCTTCGAACAGCTCTGTCCGATGCTCAACGAGCCGGCGAAGACGCTCACCTCGATGCACAAGGTGGCGTCGGCGGTCGCGCTCTCGGAGGCCGACGTGCAGGTCCCCGACGCGCTGCTGGCGCTGTCGTCGGACCGGCTGAACCTCGAACGCGAGCGGTTCGGCGACGAAGCGGTGTACAAGACGGCGATCGGGACCAACGGCGGCGGCACCTGGAAGGTCGACGCGACCGAGCGGGTCAACGCCCGGGTGGGCAACCGCTACGCGTTCCTCCAGAAGCTCCTGGAGCGGGGCGACGCGCCCACTCGCGACCTCCGCGTCTACGTCGTCGGCGGCGAGGTCGTCGGCTCGATGTTCCGCTACGCGCCCGACGACGAGTGGCGAACCAACGTCGCGCTCGGCGGGCGGGTCGAGGACGCCGCCGGCGAGGTCGACGAAGCGGTCATCGACACCGCCAGACAGGCCGTCGAGGCCGTCGGCCTGGACTACGCCGGCGTCGACCTCATGGAGGGGGCCGACGGCTGGTACGTCCTCGAAGTCAACCCCACCGCGGGGTTCAAGGGGCTGTTCGAGGCGACCGGGACGAGTCCAGCGCCGTACATCGCCGAACTCGCCGTCGAGCGCGGCGGCGGCAGCGTCGACGCCGAGCGGGTCGAGGAGCTGTCGAGCTTCCTGGACGACTCCGTCCCGGCGTGCAAACCGCCGTCGGTCTCGTCGGGGGCCGCCGAGTCGCTGGTCATCGGCTACACGGAGGAGATACTGATCAGCGGGACGAAGGGCTCGGAGTCGGTGGTCGCCAAGTCCGACACCGGCGCGACGCGGACGAGCATCGACACGCGCCTCGCGGCGGACATCGGCGCCGGGCCGATCAAGTCGATCACGAAGGTCCGCTCGGGGTCGAACAAGTCCTCGAAGAGCCGGCCGCTCGTCGACGTGGTCGTCGGCGTCGGCGGCACCCGCCACACCGTCACCGCCAGCGTCGAGGACCGCAGCCACATGAACTACCCCGTCATCCTCGGCCGCGACATCCTCGGCGACTACCAGGTCGACGTGTCCCGCCAGGCCGACCGCGAGTCCGACCCCGAGGTCGAGTCCGAGGAGTAGTCCGACGCAGCCGCCGATTCTCTCTTCCCGTCGACGCGTTTCGCCTGCATCTTCCCGCCGTCCCGCCAGCGTCGATTGTAGATAACATCTCGTACGTAGACGTATTTTCTAGAAATGTATATATGAAATTGTGTTCAATTAGAAAGAATGAAGTGAAATCAAATCACACGTCAATTCGATGTCTGATAGAGAGGACATCGAACGACCGCGTCGCGACGTGCTGAAGATGATCGGTGCGGCCGGTGCCGCGACCGTGGGTGGCACGGCTGCGGTGGGAACCGGTTCGGCGGCGTCGAACGCCCCCGTCCCGGTCCTCGATATGAACCCGGCGGAGTTCGGCGTCGGGACCGAGGTGACACTCGACGCGAGCGGCTCGACCGACCCGGCTGGGGAAGGCATCGAGGACCACATCTGGACCGTCTACCACATCAGCGACGGGTACAAACTGAAGAAAAACAGCATCGACGAGTCGACGACGTTCACCTTCGACGCTCCGGGTCACTGGTACGTGAACCTGGTCGTCAGGACGACGGACGACCGCTCGGCCGAAGTTCGGTGGTTCGACACGCTCCACGAGTCCGACGACCAGTGGCCGATCGTCACGATCGGTGGACTCACCGATTCGGTCTCCGACGGGGAGACGGTGTCGCTGGAGGCGAACCTCGGGTCCACGGACGCCACCATCGACACCTACGAGTGGCAGATCTACCGCCGCTACGACGACATGTCGGAGTACACCGGCGAGCAGATCGACCACACGTTCAGCGGCGACGGCATCCGCCACGTCACGCTGACCGCGACCGCCGACGACGGGACCAAGAGCTACGAGACGGACTTCGTCCCCATCGTTCAGGAGACCGACTACGAGCCGAACGTCGACTTCACCGACCCGCTCAGTCAGTACAGCGTCGGCGACAAACACGTCATCGGCGCGGACGCCAGCGACCCCGACGGGGGACCGATCACGTCCTACCAGTGGCAGCTGTTCCGGGAGGAGGAACTGGTCGACGACGCCTACGGTGAGGAGTACGTGCTCACACCCGAGGCGCCCGGCGACCACCGTCTCAGCCTGCTGGTCGAAGACGACGAGCGCCAGACCGCGACGACGGACGCCACCTTCACGGTCACCGAAAAGACCGAGACGGTCCAGATCACCAGCATCGACTGGAGCAACCCGTTCGGCGATTACATCAAGGCTGACGCGGACGTGAAGAACGTCACCGACGGATCGATCACGGTCAATCCCACCCTCACTAACGGAGGCGGTGACACGTTAAACTCGGGGGAGACGACCCTCTCCGCCGGAGAGACGGTGACGTTCGAGCCGGCCCTCCCGGCCGTCGAGGACCCGCCCAACATCGTCTTCTCGGTCGCCGACAAGACGCGGACGTACTCCGGCTGACTCACCTGGAACGACCCGTTCCCCGGGTTCCCGACCAGTGTTCAACAGGAGTCTCGCGGCCACGAGCCGGTCTCAGACGAACTACTGGTCCGTTCCCGTCGCCGAGGGAGGTCGCTCACTCGCTCACCGCTCCCCCGTGATATCGGCCGCGAGGTCTCGTGCAGTCGCCACCCGCTCGTCGGCGTCCGCGTCGCCCGTCCCGTCGACGTTCGAGAGCAGTTCGGCGACGTGGCCGACGCGATCGCGGACGGTCGCCTCGGCCCCCTCGTCGCCGTCACTCGCCAGCGCCGCGGCGTCGCCGGCGACCGCCTGCGCCTCGCCGATCCACCGGCTCGCCGTCCTGTCGACCGGCCGCTCCTCGGTCGCTTCGAGTTCGGCGTGGAGCCGTTCGACGTGCTCGGCGAGCGATCCGGTCGCGGCGTCACCGCCGGAGTCGCCGGCGGTTGGGTCGTCGCCCACGACTCACCCCTCCACCGCGCGCCAGAGGTAGAGGCTGGCGTAGCTGCGATACGGACGCCAGCGCTCGGCGGCGTCGGTCATCTCGGCGCGAGTCATGTCGGCGTCGAACAATCGGTCCATCCCCTTGCGGATGCCCAGGTCCCCCACCGGGAACACGTCCTCGCGGCCGAGCCCGAACATGAGGAACATGTCGGCGGTCCACGGGCCGATACCGTGGATGTCGGTCAGCTCCGCTCTGACCGCGTCGTCGCCCATGTCGGCGAAGGTGTCGCGGTCCCACTCGCGAGTGCGGAACGCGCTCGCGGCGCTCTTGACGTAGTCGGCCTTGGCCTCCGAGAGGCCGGCGTCGTGGAGGTCGGCGTGGTCGGCCTCGATCATCGCCTCGGGGGAGACCTCGACGGCCTCGAACAGCCGCTCGCGGATGGCCGCGGCGGCGTCCATCGACACCTGCTGGCGGATCAGCGAGACGACCAGCCGCTCGTAGAGATCCTCTGCCGGCTCGATCGTGACGGGCCCGTGCTCGTCGATGACCGGCCCGAGCACCTCGTCGGCGGCGAGTTCCTCGATGGGGTCCGCTGTCATCGCCCGGGAGTCGGGGACGGGACGGCATGGGGGTTTCGGAGCCGGTTCGCGGCCGGAGTCGGACTGCGGCCGAGCCGGCGAGTCGGCGTCCCCAGTCCGCTCAACTCGCGCCCGCCGCGCCGCAGCAGGCCGGCGGCTCGGGCGGACTCGCCGTCTCGTCGTCCGGGTCCTCGGTCGTTTCGGCCGACTCGCCGGTCGCGTCGGCCGCGGTGGGCTCGCCCTCACCGGGCTCCCGAGGGTCGCCGCCGGCGGCGTCCTCGCCGGCCGCCTCCGGCGTATCGGTCGCTTCGGCCTCGTCTCCGCGTTCGTCGCCGCCGTCGACGACCTCGGCGGGGTTGCCGACCACCGTCGCGCCCGGCGGTACGTCGTCGACGACGACGGCCCCCGCGCCCACGGACGCGTCGTCACCGATCGTGATGTCGCCCACGAGCGTCGAGTTGGCGCCCAGCGTCACTCGGTCGCCGACGGTCGGGTGGCGTTTGACCGGTCGCGGGTCGTCGCCGCCGAGCGTCACGCCGTGGTACATCGCCACGTCGTCGCCCACTTCGGCCGTCTCGCCGATGACGACGCCCATGCCGTGGTCGACGAACACCCGCCGGCCGAGGTCGGCGCCGGGGTGGATCTCCACGCCGGTCAGGAATCGGGTGAGTTGGGAGACGAGCCGTGCGGTGAAGTGGTACTCACGGGTCCACAGCCAGTGGGCCAGCCGGTAGGCCCAGACGGCGTGGAGGCCGGCGTACAGCAGCACTTCGGCGCTGCTCTTGGCGGCGGGGTCGGTCTCGCGGGCTGTGCGAACGTCCTCGCGGAGTCTGTCGAACATTGTGGGGGGTCGGTGTCGTGGATCGCTGGGTGTCGCGGTAGTCGGCGGCGTCGGTGCAGACGAGAAAGAGCGGGCGCTCAACAACAGCAGCGCCGAACACTGTTCGGCTGGTCGGAGTCCGTGCGACCGGACGAGCGTTCGCGCCCGTGGTGCATGATTCGAACTCGATTTGCCAGCGGCTTAAATCGTCCGACCCTCTCTAGCAGTCGCTTTGGTCGTCTGTGTAGTGGCGGATCGCTCGGTTTCGGCCCGCTCGCTAGCAGCCATACCAACTGCACTCGACGGTGAGCGTTGAAAGCCCTCGACCCGTTCACTACGAAAAATTGCGACCGGATTCGACGGTGAGCGTTGAAAGCCCTCGACGCGCTCGCTCTGAATCGGCTCTACCGCATTCGACGGTGAGCGTTGAAAGCCCTCGACGCGCTCGCTCTGAATCGGCTCTACCGCACTCGACGGTGAGCGTTGAAAGCCCTCGACGCGCTCGCTCTGAATCGGATCGACCGCACTCGACGGTGAGCGCTGAAAGCCCTCGCCGCGCTCGCGGTCGCTGAGCGGGATATCCGCGCTCTCCGCACGGCCCGCGCGGATAGTTGCCCGCTCAGGCGACTTCCGGGCGCGAGCGCGCCTCGCCCTTTCAGTCCACCAGGACAGCACAGCCCCGCGACAACAACCGCGGACAGCCTCACACCTCCCCAGCCTCTTGCGTTACTCGTCGCAAGCTCCTGCGTTACTCATCCCTCGCGCGACTATTTTCGAGCGGCCCGCCAGGAGGCGGGCACGCTCGACAGCACGCGCCGTTCAGAAATCCACCGAGCAGTCAGCGACGCGGACGAGTTCCTCAGACCATGCCCTTCCCGAGCAGTTCGCGGGCGATGATGTTCTTCTGGATCTCGGTGGTTCCCTCGTAGATCTGGGTGATCTTGGCGTCGCGGTAGAACCGTTCGACGTCGAAGTCGTTGACGTAGCCGGCGCCGCCGTGGATCTGGACGGCCTCGTCGGCCACGTCGACGGCGACCCGGGAGGCGTACTCCTTGGCCATCGAGGCCAGCTGGGTGAGCTGGTCGTCGGCGTGGTCGACGCTCCAGGCGGACTTGTAGGTCAGCTGGCGGGCGGCCTCGGTCTCGGTGTGCATGTCCGCGAGCTTGTGCTGGATGGCCTGGAACTCGCTGATGGGGCGGTCGAACTGCTCGCGCTCCTGGGCGTAGTCGAGCGCGCGCTCGGCGGCGCCCCTGGCGATGCCGACGCCCTGGGCAGCCACGGCGGTCCGGGTCTCGTCGAAGAACTGCATCAGTTGCAGGAAGCCCGCGCCGCGGGTCCCCAGCAGATTCTCCTCTGGGACGCGCACGCCGTCGAACAGCAGTTCTGCGGTGTCGGAGGCTCGAATCCCGAGCTTCCCCGTGATCTTCTCGGCCTCGAA
This sequence comes from Halosimplex pelagicum, assembly GCF_013415905.1. Lineage (GTDB taxonomy): Archaea > Halobacteriota > Halobacteria > Halobacteriales > Haloarculaceae > Halosimplex > Halosimplex pelagicum. The sequence goes on from NZ_CP058909.1 coordinate 4,277,859, forward strand.
CCCGTCCCGATCCGACTCGACGATGATCTGCGAGAAGCCATTATAACGGCCCTCGGCGTCGGGGTCGGTCTCGCAGAGCACGACGAAGAAGTCGCCGACGGAGCCGTTCGTGATCCACATCTTCGAGCCGTCGATGACCCACTCGTCGCCCTCCTTCTCGGCGCTGGTGGAGACCGACGACACGTCCGAGCCCACGTCGGGTTCGCTGATGGCCGAGCCCATGATGGCCTCGCCCTCCGCCACGGGGCGGAGGTACTCCTCTTTCTGCTCCTCGGTGCCGAACTCGACGAGGGCGTCGGCGCCGAACGCGGCCGAGGAGATCGAGAGACCGATCCCCGGGTCGGCGGCGAACAGCTCCTCGACGATCACGATGTTGGTCAGGTAGTCGTAGCCGACGCCGCCGTACTCCAGGGGCACGTTCGCCCCGACCAAGCCCAGCTCGGCGGCCTCCTCGACCAGGTCGTGGGGGAACTTCTCTTCGGTGTCGTACTCGGTGGCGACCGGCCTGATCTCGTTGTCGGCGAAGCGACGGACCTCGTCGCGGACTTGCTGTTGCTCCTCGGAGAGTGCGAAGTCCATGCGTACAATGTCATCGTCTGTCACACATAACGGTTCGTAATCAACGATCAACTCGAAGAGCGTTTACGGACGAGAGAAACCTTGAAACGGGAGCCGAGCCAGGTTGCACACGTCATGAACTTCGAGGATATCGAACAGGTCGCGGTACTCGGTGCGGGGAACATGGGCCACGGGATCGCCGAGGTCGCGGCCCTCGCGGGCTACGACGTGACGATGCGCGACATCAAAGAGGAGTTCGTCGACGACGGCTACGAGAACATCGAGTGGTCGCTCGGCAAACTCGCCGAGAGCGGCCAGATCAGCGACGAGGAGGCCGACGCCGCGCTGGATCGGGTCGAGCCGCTGGTGGACTTCGAGCCCGCCGTCGCCGAGGCGGACGTAGTTATCGAGGCCGTCCCCGAGCGGATGGACATCAAGAAGGACGTGTACGGCGAACTGGAGGAGTACGCGCCCGACGAGGCCATCGTCGCGACGAACACCTCCAGCCTCTCGATCACGGAGCTGTCGGAGGTGACAGAGCGACCGGAGCAGTTCTGCGGGATGCACTTCTTCAACCCGCCCGTCCGGATGGCGCTCGTCGAGGTCATCCGCGGCGAACACACCGCCGACGAGACCCTCGACGCGATCGAGGAACTGGCCGAAGCCTTCGACAAGACGCCCGTCCGGGTCCGCAAGGACTCGCCGGGGTTCATCGTGAACCGGGTGCTCGTCCCGCAGATGAACGAGGCCTGCTGGCTCGTCCACGACGACGTGGCCACCGTCGCGGAGGTCGACTCCACCACCTCCTTCGACATGGGTCTGCCCATGGGCGCGTTCGAACTCGGCGACCAGGTCGGCCACGACGTGACGCTGCACGTCCTCGAATACCTCCACGAGGTGCTCGGCGACGCCTACGAGCCCTGCCCGCTGCTGGAGGAGAAGGTCGACGCGGAGGAACTCGGCAAGAAGACCGGGAAGGGCTTCTACGACTACGAGGACGGCGGCGTCGAGATCCCCGCCGACGAGGGCCGCGACGACGTGGAGGCCCGACTCCTGGCCGTCATGGCCAACGAAGTCGGCAAGCTCGTGGAGAACGACGTGGCGCCGGTCTCGGACATCGACGAGGCGATGATGCTCGGCGCGGGCTTCCCGGAGGGCCCGGGCAAGCGCGCCGACGCATACGGCCCCGACGACCTCGTCGAGACGCTCGAATCGGTCCACGAGGAGACCGGCGCCGCCCGGTACGAGGTGTCCGAGGGGCTCCGCGCGGCCGCCGAGGAGGGCGGCTTCTACGGCGACGACGACGAGGGCGAGACCGTCGAGTACGACCAGATCGTCGTCGAGACCGACGGCGCGGTCGGGCACGTCGAACTCGACCGCCCGGCGCGGATGAACACGATCACGGTGCAGATGATCGACGAGATCGACGCCGCGCTCGACCAGTTCGACGCCGACGAGGAGATCCGCGCCGTGCTCCTCGAAGGCGCCGGCGACCGCGCGTTCTCCGCCGGGTTCGACGCCGCCAGCGCCGCGCCCGGGAGCGGTCTCGAAGCCAGCGAGATGTCCCGGAAGGGCCAGCGCGTCTTCGGCCGTCTGGAGGAGGTCGGGATGCCCGTCGTCGCCGCCATCGACGGCTACTGCCTCGGCGGCGGGATGGAGCTCGCCACCGCCGCGGACATGCGGATCGCCAGCGAGAGCGGCCAGTTCGGCCAGCCCGAGCACAACCTCGGCCTGCTGCCCGGCTGGGGCGGTACCCAGCGCCTGAAACACGTCGTCGGCGAGGGGCGGGCGAAAGAGATCATCTTCACCGCGAAGAACGACTACGACCCGGAGACGATGGCCGACTACGGCTTCGTCAACGAGGTCGTGAGCCCGGACGAGTACGACGACCGCAAGTGGGAACTCGCCCGCGATCTGGCCGGCGGGCCGCCCATCGCCCAGAAGCTCACCAAGCGCGCGATGCTCGCCGGCCGCGACGACACCGACGCCGGCCTGGAGTACGAGGCCTCGGCGTTCGGCCAGCTGTTCACCACCGACGACGTGTGGGAGGGCCTCGCGGCCTTCCAGCAGGACCGCGAGCCGGAGTTCGAAGGGGAGTAGCGATCGGGAAGACCCAGCACCGAAACTATCGGTTTCGGTCGATCCACTCGCAGAACTTGCGGAAGTCACGCGCGCAGGCCTGTTCGGCGATATCCCGGAGCGTTCCGGTACCGATCTCGTCGTGGAGGGGTACGGGGACCGTCCGCGCGTCCGAATCGTGGTCGTCCGGTGGTTCCCAGCGGAGGATCGCGTGGTCACCGTTCGTCCGCACCCACTCGTAGATCCCGCTGTTGACCATCACTTTCACGACCTCACGCCCTGAGAATGGACCGCGCGTCATCGGAGACTCGCACCGCCGGACGGTTTCATTCGAAGATATCGGAGTCGTCGACCGATCTGGATTCGTTGTTCTCTGGGTCGATCCCCATCTCCCGGAGCTCCTCGTCGGTCGGCTCCGATCCCGCTCCGCGGTAGCCTTCGAGTGCCTCGTCGAGATTCTCTAGAGCGGCTTCTTTCGTCCGACCCTGAGACGTGACGCCCGACTCGGTGTCCCTGGCGACCCACCAGTCGCCCTCGTCGGTGAGCGTGATCGTCGGTTCGACGCCTTTGCTCATCGGGAGAGACTACCGTGTCGCGTCAGTAAAACGTTGTGTCGCCGCGATCCCGTGACGGTTCGGCAGGCGGAGCAGGTCACCCCCGCTCCCAGTTCACCAACCAGACCACGGAGGCGGTCATCAGGACGACGATGCCGAGAAAGGACGTGGTCGGTTCGGATACGAAAAACAGCAGGACGCCGATCAGTAGCAGCCCGCCGACGCCGAACACCTCGCTTACGCGGCGAGCCGACGGCGAGAGGCGCGCTCGGTCACGGCCAGACGAGGACGTGGACGAGGACCGCGAATCCGGCGCCGCCGGCCGCGAGGGCCGCGCAGGCGAGCGCCGCGAGGCCGAGACGCGTGGCTCGCTCCGCCGACGCGTCGCTCCCGCCGAATGCCTCGAACCGCGAGCGCCAGCCGGTGACGCCGACACAGAACAGGGCGCTCCCGACCACTGCGGCCGCCGGGGCCGACCAGCCCGGGACCGCGTCCCCGAGAATCGCGAGACCCGCGGCGGCGTAGACGCCCGCGGGTCCGGCGGCGATGAGTAGCGGCCAGGCACTCACGGCCGCGACACCCGCGGCTGGCGGTGACTCGCCCGTGACACCTTCGGCTGGCGGTGAACTGGCTGCCCGGCGTCGCCGCTCGTCCAGTTCGCGAACTCGGACCGGGTGACGACCGCGGCGGGCGCGGCCATCCGCGAGTGGCCGGCGCCGCAGAACTCCACGCAGACCACGCGGAACCGACCGGTGTCGGTCGGCGTGGTCCGCAGGTAGGTGTACTGGCCGGGGAAGGCGTCCCGTTTCAGCCCCAGATCCGGCACCGCGAAGCCGTGGATCACGTCCCGGGAACGGAGCCGGAACACGGCTCGGCGGTCGACCGGGAGCACGAGCCGCTCGCTCGTCCGGTTGGCCGTCGGGTAGCGGAACGTCCAGTCCCACTGCTCGGCGGTGACGTGGACGACGACGGTCCCGGTCCCGCCGCCGCGTCCGGCGACGCCACCGCCTCTCGCCTCCTCACCCGGTTCCGAGAGCGGGCCGCGGACGGCCGCGTCGCCGACGGCGGCGGGGACCATCGCCTGATAGGAGAGGACACCGACCAGCAGGAAGACGACGCCGACACCGAGCGCCCAGGCGAGTTCGGGCCAGCGGCGCTCGTCGAGGGGGTCCGCCGGCGAGTCGCCGGAGAACCGGACGACAGCGTAGACGAGCGCCCCTTCGACGAGGATCGTCGCGGGGAGCCCGACCGCCAGCAGCGTCCGGTGGAGCCCCCGCCTGGTCGCCTCGGTCGTCGAGTCGTAGCTCCCGCCGGTCGCGGCGACGGCGAGCGCGACGGCCGAGGCGGCCGCCAGGCCGACGGTCGCGACGGCGATCCGGCGGGCGGAGCGCTCGCGGCGGGTCGACTCGCTCATCCGCCGTGGATGCCGCGAGACACGGCCCTCACAGCTCCGAGCGCCACTCGTCGAGCATCTCGGAGTAGTGGTTGCGGATCGTGACCGCGGACACGTCGGCCGCCTCGCCGACCTCGGCCTGGGTCAGGTCGACCCCCTCGACGAGGCCCGCGGCGTAGACGGCGGCGGCGGCCAGCCCGCTCGGGTGTTTCCCGACGTGGTACTCCGACTCTTTGGCCGTCTCCAGCAGGGCGCGCGCCCGGCGGCGGACCGCCTGGTCGGCGTCAAGATCCGAGACGAGCCCGGCGACGTGGTCGGTCGGGTCGGGCGGCCCGACCTCCAGAGAGAGCTCGCGGACCAGCTCGCGGTAGGCCCGGACGAACGACTGGCTGTCGACACGGCTCCGCTCGTCGATATCGTCGATGGTCGTCGGGAGCTCCAGCGACCGGGTGGCCGCGTAGAGGGCGGCCGTCGCCGTCGCCTCCAGCGAGCGGCCGCGCTGGACGCCCGCCTCGTGGGCGCGGCGGAAGAGGACGCTCGCGGTCTCGCGCACGGGCTCCGAGCGGTCGAGCGCCGAGGCCATGCGGTCGACCTCCGAGAGGCCGAACTGCAGCGAGCGCTCGCGGCCGTCCTTCGCCAGACAGCGGCTGTTCCAGGTCCGCAGGCGGCGGACCTGGCTGCGCTTGCGGTCCGAGAGAGTGTTGCCGAGGGCGTCCCGGTCGGCCTCGCCGATGACCGTCGCGAGGCCCCTGTCGTGGTATCGAGGCGTCGTGGCGGCGCCGACGCTCCGGCCGCCCTCGTCGCTGTCGCCGCGGGTCCGGTCGTCCACGAGGACGGTCTCGGAGGCGACGAGCCCGCAGTCGCGACAGACCACCTCGCCGCGGCGGTCGTCGGTCAGGACCGGGCCGTCGCACTCCTCGCAGCTCCGGCCGCGCCGCTGATCGGTTTCGGTCGTTCGAGTCGATTCGACGGTGTCGGTACTCGTTGCAGTGTGGGTCGTCATGGGTGTGGGTGGCCACCCGGGCCCCCGATCTCCCCGCGCCCACCGGTTTCGGCGTCGATACCTCGCGGTCGGCTCCGTGTCTGCTCCGCGCCGCTCTCGTCCCCCGGCTCGCTTCCGTCCCCCGAGCGCCGCTTCCGTCCTCGGATGTCGCTTCCGCCCCCCGAGCGTCGCTCAGGGACCGAACTCCTCCCGGTGTTCCATGTAGAGGATGGCGACGAACAGGGCGAACGGGACCAGCCCGACGATCGTCAGCGAGATCGCGACGACGAGCAGCTGCGGGACGGCGACGTACGTCAGGAAGTAGCTCAGCACGGCGATCCCGGTCGCGATGAACGCGACGACGCTGACGATCACCAGCCCGAAGCTCAACTTCCGCATGCGCCAGGTGAGGTTCTCCGACCGGCGCAGCATCTGGATCAGCACGGCGATCGGCGGGATCGTCAGCGCGACGAGCTGCAGGACCGACAGCGCCACGTCCTGGCTCACGAGTCGACCCCCCGTTCGAGGACGGCGCCGCCCTCGCCGACGGCCACGTCGAACGCCCCCAGCGCGACGGCCCCGAGGCCGTCTTCGGTCGGCACGGGGGCCCACCCCCAGCCCTCGCGACCGGGCCGGCGGTCGAACGCGCTCCCGTCGGTGCCGACCGCGACGGTGCGACCGTCCCTGTCGTCGATCCCGGCGAGCGCCCCGACGCCCGCCTGCACGGGCGTCCAGTTGTCGCAGACGGCGTCGTAGCGGTAGATCAGCCCCCCGTCGCCGGCGACGAGCACTCGGTCGCCCGACGCCGCCACGTCGTGGAAGTCGACCTGCGCGCCGTCGATACCGATCTCGCGCCACGCGCCGTCGTCGTCGGGCTCCTCAGCCGGCGGGTCCGAGCGGAGTTCGGCGCCGCCGTCGGTGGCGGCCGCGCCGCTGGCGGCGTCGTCGCAGTCGGCCGACGCCCGGACCGGTCGGGCGAACACGTTCCCGCTCGTGTCGACGGCGTAGACGCGGCCGCCGCCGGCGTCGAGCGCGGTGATGCTCGACCCGCGACCCGGTTCGACGACCGGGCCGAAGCGGGGGCAGCCGTCGGCGTCGACGGTCGCGGCGAGCACCTCGCCGGAGCCGTTGGCGGCGAACAGCCGCTCGCGGCCGCGCTCGCCGGTGACGGCGACGGCCTCCCAGGTGCTCGTCTTCTCGCCGGGGGCGGTGAAGTCGTGTTTGCGGCCGGTCTCGGTGTCGTAGCGACCGAGCGCGCCGCTGGAACCGGCGAACCAGAGCCGTCGCCCGTCCGCCGTCACGTCGACCGCGGTGAGGTGGTTACGGGCCGTCGCCGGTCCCGCTGGGACGACGATCTCCCAGGTGCCGTCGTCGGTCCGGCCGAGCACGACCCCGTCGGAACCGACGGCGTACGGGCCGACGGCCGTCTGGGTCACGTCGCGCAGGGCGGCGTCGACGGGTGTCTCCGCAACTGTCCAGTCGCTGTGTGTGTCTGATGTCATGATAGGTGAGTGTGGTCGGACGCGTCGGTGCCGGGTCGACACGCCGTGGTCGCTACGGTCGTCTTCGCCGACGGCGTCACGTCGGGGCGACGACGGCGGCGAAGACGACCGTCAGCAGCCAGCCGACGCCGCCGACGAACAGCGCCGGCGGCCAGTCGCTCCCCCCGAGGTGCCGAAGGACGTACGCCCAGGCGATGGGGGAGACGAACCGTCCGACGACGGGGACCCAGCCGACCAGCAGGTCGGCGAGGCCGCCGACGAAGACGGCGGTGAGTGCGACGGTGACGGCGACGGCGAACGACGGCCGGCGGTCGAACCGGTCCGTCCCGAGCGCGGCGTGAACGAGCGGCGCGACGAGGACGACCGCGGCGACGAGCGCGACGACGACGCCCGTCAGCGCCTCGACGAGCGCACCGAGGATCATCGCTGGTCCCCCCCGGCGAGGCAGATGGGGACGGCCCCGTCGCGGGCGAGGTGGTTCGTCGCCCACTGGAGGTACGACCGCAGGCCGGCCTCGGCCTCGTCGGTCAGGTGGTAGCTGTCGGTGCGGCCGTCGATCGGGTGTTTCCGGAGGTACCCCTCCTCGTGGAGGTGGCCGAGCCCCCGGTAGAGTGTCCCGTGGCTGGCATCGCGGACGTAGTCCGCGTCGAGGACGGACTTGATGTCGCTCCCGCTCGGGTCGGTCTCGGCGAGCCCGGCGATGACGAACAGCAGGTCGCGCTGGAACCCCGACAGCAGCACGAACGTCCGGAGGCTGTCGGGGTCCGGTTGTCCGCGGCAGTCGGGGTGTCCGCGACACCCCGGACGTCCGCGGCAGGGCGGGTGTCCGTCACGGTCCGGGTGGTCTGAAGTCGGCGCGTCCGGTCGAACGCAGTTTTCGTCGGACATGACTGTCAGCGGGCGAACCCGCTAACGTCGCGCCCGGGCGTTGCACCCGGAGCCGGCGTGGGTACCGAACGCGATCAGCGGTCCCCACCCGCCCACCGCTCCCACACGCGGCCGGCGCCCTCGCTCGCTCGGCGCCGTATCTCCGCGGTCGCGTCCGCACCCCGCCGTACCGACTTCGCGACGTTGCACACCCACACTACCTGGCCGACCCCCATGACGTACGCGCCGAGCGTCGCCACCGCCTGCAGCGGCGCGAGCGCCGGCGGATACGTCGCCGTCCGGCGCGCCAGCGCGAAGGTCCCGAGCGCGAGCATCGCCAGGAAGGCGACGGCCGCCCCGCCCGCGGTCAGCCAGAAGTGCGCCCGCGCCAGCCGCCGGTCGTACAGCCGCCCCGTCAGGATCGGGAACCAGTGGTAGCTCGCCGCGAACAGCGCGAACACGACCGTCCCGACGAGGACGAGGTGGAAGTGACCGACCACGTAGTAGGTGCCGTGGAAGAGCCGGTCGACCGGCACGGCGGCCAGGAACACCCCGGTCACACCGCCGAGGACGAAGTTCGCCACGGCCGCGAGCGTGAACAGCATCGGCGGCGCGAGGACGAGGTCGCCGCCCCACAGCGTCGCCAGCCAGTCGAACACCTTGATCGCGCTCGGGGCCGCGATGGCCAGCGAGACGGCCATGAACGTCGCCGCCAGCCGCGGGTCGATGCCGGTCGTGAACATGTGGTGGGCCCAGACGCCGAAGGAGAGGACGCCGATGGCCAGCGTCGAGTAGACGACCCCCTCGAACCCGACGAGCGGGCGGCCGGCGTACCGCGGCAGAAGGTGCGATATCAGCCCCAGCGCCGGCAGGCCGAGCACGTACACCTCTGGGTGGCCGAAGAACCAGAAGAGGTGCTGCCAGCGGACCGGGCCGCCGGTCGAGACGGCGAAGAAGGCCGTCCCCAGGTTGCGGTCAAGCAGCAACATCACGAGCGCGCTGCCGAGGACGGGGAAGGCGAACAGCACCAGTCCCGAGGCGGTCAGCACCGACCAGGTGAACGCGTCGACCTCGTGCCAGCCGACCGTCCGCGATTCGAGGACGGTCACGAGCAAGGTGATCGCGGCCAGCACGGTGCTGACGCCCGCGAGGTGCAGACCGACGAGCAGCAGGTCGAGGCCGGTCCCGGCGGCCGACCGCGACAGCGGGACGTACAGCGTCCAGCCGACCGCCGGCGGTTCGAGCCCGGGTATCCCGAGGAGGGCGCCCGCGGCGCCGGCGCGGGCGAGCAGGAGCGCGGGCGGCAACAGCCAGAACGCCGTCGCCGAGAGCCGCGGGAAGGCCACGTCGTCGGCGCCGACCAGCGGGGGGACGACGACTGTGGCGATACCGAACGCGGCCGGCGTCGCGGCGAAGAACAGCATCGTCAGCCCGTGGGTCGTGAAGAAGGCGTCGTAGGTCGCCGCCGACCAGACGCCGCGGCCGGGCGTCAGCAGCTCCGTCCGCAGCGCCATCGCGTCGGCGGCGCCCCAGAGCCCGGCGACGAGCGCCAGCGCGAGGTAGCGCCGGCCCACGTCGGCGTGGTCGACCGAGGTGAGCCAGCGGCGGCCGGTCTCTGCGGCTGCACGGCCGGTCTTTGCGACCGAACGGGCGATATCGGCGAGGGCGCGCGAGGGCACTATCGCTCCGTCGCGGTCCGCCGGGCGAACCGGCGGAGCTCCCAGACGCCGACGACGCCGACAGTGGTCGCGGCGCCGAACGCGACCGTCGGGTCGAGGCTGTAGAGCACGCCGCCGACCAGCGGCGCGGGCGCCACCGCGAGCGCGCGGGCGGTCCGGTAGTCGTCGGGATCGGCCGCCGAGCGGTCGACCGCTTCGGCGACCGCGTCGTCGCGAGCGCCGGCGGCCGCGGCGCGCAGGCCGAACAGCCCGAACAGCGCCGCGACGGCGGCCGTGACCGGCGGGAGGCCGACGAACAGCAGCGGGAAGGCCGCAGCCAGCGTCGCGCCGCCGACGAGCGCGGCCGTCGCCCGGCGGTGGCTCTCGGCGCGCCGCCCGACCGCGTCGCCAGCGGCGGCGAGCGCGAGTTCGCCGACGACCAGCGCGCCGAAGGTCCCGCTCGGACCGAGCCGCAGGCCCAGCAGCGTCGTCCGGAGGCCGAGGACGCTCGTCACGACGAGGACGACGAACACCGAGACGAGGCCGACGGCGACGCCGACGAGCGTCTCGCCGACCAGCAGCGACCGGGCGGTGGTCGGTGCGGACCGAATCGCGCGGAACAGGGGCCGGACGCTCGGTCGCGTTGCGGCCTCACTCGGCGCGGGGAGCGTCTCCGGCTCGACGGCGGCGTCGCGGTCGTCGTGGACTGCCGCGGCGGGGTCGTCGTCGACGGCTCGCAGCGCGGCGACGGCGAGCCCGAGGACCGCACCGAGCGCGAGCAGCGCCCCGAGGGCCGCGCCGAGCGTCCCGGCGATCCCGAGCAAGGCGACGGTCACCGCGACGCCGGCGGCGCCGGCCGCGGCGCCCCGCCAGTCACCCGCCCGCGGCGCGACGCCGAACGGGTCGGTCGTCGGCGCGACGCTCGTCCCGTCGGCGGTCGCCGCGGTCGCGCCCAGCGGGACGACGCCGAGGACGACCCAGACCCAGCCCGGCACGCCGGTCGCCGCGGCGAGCCCGGGCGCGAGCAGCCACGCGACCAGGCCGGCGACCGCGGCGAGTATCGGCGTGACGGAGTCGCCGTCGGACCCGAAGTCGAACCCGCTCGCGACCGCGACGGTCGCCATCGCGACCGTCCCGAAGAGTCCGACGACGAGCGGCGAGCCGCCGAGGACGCCCAGGTACTCCGGCGCGTAGCGGCTGGCGGCGTAGACGAGACCGTCGAACCCGAGCGCGCCGGCGGCGACGACGCGGGGGTCGCCCTCGGCGAGGGCGGTCTTCACCCGCGTCGCGGTCTCGTCGAGGTCCGACCGGACGCGCGCGACCGTCTCGTCGATGTCGGCGTCGTCGACCGTCCCGGCGATCCGGTCGGCGACTGCTTCTGGGTCTGTGCTGTCGGAAGCGGCCGGTCCGGCCGGCGGGTCCGTCCGGTCCGGGCCGGTCGGGTCCGGTTCGTCCGTCTGGCCGTCTCGGTCTGGTCGGTCTGTCATGGCTATGTGTCGTCGGATCAGTCGGTGTCCGCGTCGGCGGTATCGGGCGTCTCGGGCGCGTCGACCGCGGCGGCGACCCGGTGGGCCGTCGCGGCCAGGAGTCGGTCGACGGCGGTGGCGGCGCTAGCGGCGGTGCCGACGGCGGCGAGGCCGCGGTCGCGCCAGCGGTCGCCTCCCGGGTCGGGGCCGTCGGCGTCCGACGCGGCGCCGCGGTCCGCTCGGCTCGCCGCGGCGTCGAGACCGGTGCCGACGAGCGCGGCGAGGAGGGCCGCGAGGAGCGCGACTCCGCCGCCGGCCACGCGCAGCGCGCCTCGGCTGCGGTCGTCGGCGGCCCGGATCGCGGCGGCCGTCCGCGCGCGGACGGCGTCGAGGCCGTAGGTGGCCGTCACCTGAGCGAGGGCGACCGGCGTCGCGACGGCGTTCAGCGCGAGCGTGTAGCCGTCGGGGACGGTGGCGCCGACCTCACCGGCGGGCGGTATCAGGCCGAGGCCGCCGGCGACGTAGTGGACGACGACGCCGGCGACGACGGCGGCGACGGCGAGCGCGGCGGTGAGCGCCGCGGCCATCCGCGTGCCGTAGTACTCCCGGTAGAGGCGGACGAGCGGCGGGATGAGCAGGTCGGCGTAGATAAACGAGAGGACGGCGCCGTAGGGGACGCCGTTGGTCCAGAGCACGAGCGCGAACGGGACGTTCCCGACCGAGCACATGAACGTGGCCGCGCCGATGGCCACGGCGACGACCGTCGCCGCGGTGACGGCGGCCAGTCCCGAACCCTCGGGGACGACCGCCGCCCACCAGGCGTCGGGGACGAACCCGCCGACGAGGCCGGCGACGACGAAGCCCAGCGCCACGTCGCGCCAGACCATCTCCCAGTCTTTCATCGTCGCGCGGGCGGCGCTCGCCCAGCCCGCCCGCGAGAGCACGCGGTCCTGGAGTCGGGTGTCGTCGGCGTCGTCCGACCGCGCCTCGTAGACGCGGCGGCAGCCGCCGCAGCAGGCGAACTCGACGCCGGCCCCGGTTTCGATCCGGACGGCGTCGGGGTCGGTCGGGTCGACGGTCGCCGAGCAGGTCGGGCAGGCGGCGCCGTCGGTCGTCCGGACGTGCTCGCGGGCGTCCTCGACCCACGCCTCGGGGATTACGCGGCGGAACAGCAGGGCGAGGACGAGGACGGCGACGACGCCGCCGAGGTACTCGCCGACGACGAACTGCCAGCCGAGCAGCACCCAGAGGACGAAGCCGAGCTCGACCACGAGGTCGGTGCTGGCGAACATGAACGCGCCGAGCGTGGCGACGCCGGAGCCGCCCTTCTTGAACAGCGTCTTCGTCGTGCCGACCGCGGAGTACGAACACGACGAGGAGGCCGCGCCGAGGGCGGCGCCGAGGCCGACCTCGCGCCAGCCGTCGCCGCCGAGGGCGCGGGTCATCCGGTCCTCGCTGACGAACGCCTCGACGGCGCCCGAGAGCGTGAACCCGAGGACCAGCGCCCACCAGGTGTCCCAGGTCATCTCCGCGACCAGCGCGACGGCTCTGAGTGTTGAGTCGGTGAGCGACATGTGAAAGGGGGCGGTCGGTCCGGGTCGGTCAGTCGTCCGATTCGTTCGGTCAGTGCGCGCGCCGATCAGTCCTCGTGGGGCACGTCGAAGCCGAGCCCGGCGATGCAGTCGCGGACCGTCGGGCAGACGTCCTCGGGGCACTCGACGGAGACGGTCCCGGCGTCGGCGTCGGCGTCGACCGACTCGACGCCGGCGACGCAGGTGACGGCCGAGGTGACCGTCCGTTCGCAGTTCGCGCAGGTCATTCCGTCGACGGCGATGGTGTGTTCGGGCATCGCACCCCGGGTAGCGCCCCCTCGACTGATAAGGGGCGACACGCTCCCGGGGACGGGACCGTCTCCGAAGCCCGTGCGGAGGAGCCCGTCGCGACGGCCGCCGGTCAGCCGAACCGTTCGAGGACGGTGCCGTTGTCGCCGACGGCCACGTCGGCGTAGGAGTCGGTGCCGAGCGCGCAGCCGTTGAGCGCCTTCGAGGTCGGCGTGTCGGCCTCCTGCCAGGAGTGGTCGGCGAGTTCGTAGACGGCGCCGTCGACGCCGGTCGTCAGCGCGTCGTCGCCGCGGCGGTCGACCGCGTGGAGCGCCGCCTCCGCGACCGGCGTGCGGAACCAGCCGTAGCCGTCGTAGTCGAAGGCGGCGCCGTCGGCGGTGACGACGGTGATCAGGTCGGGCTCCATCGCGGACACGTCACGGATCGCCGTCTCGACGCCGCGCAGGCCCATCGTCGTCCAGCCGGCTTCGTCGCGCTCGGTCGGGTCGACCGGGCCGGTGTGGCCGTAGACGCCGCCGGCGGCGTCGGTGACGACCGTCGTTCGGCCGACGGCGTCGACGGCCGTGCCGGGTTCGCCGCCGGTCGGCTTCGTGAGTTCGCCCCAGCGGACGGTGCCCTGGCGGGCTCGCCCGGGGAGCAACTCGCCGGAGCCGTTGAGCAGGGCGACCCGCTCGGAGCCGGCGCGGCCGGCGACGGCCACGTCCGTCCAGGTGCTGGTGTGTCCCACGGGCCCGGACACGTCGGTGAGCGTCCCCGAGACGGGGTCGTATGCGCCCGCTGCGCCGCTCTCGCCGGCCAGCCAGATCCGGCGGGCGTCGTCGGTCACGGCGACGCCGTGCAGGCCGTTTCCCTGGCCCGCGGGGCCGTTCTCGACGACGGTCTGCCAGGCGTCGCCCTGGCGGGCGACGACGACGCCGCCCTCGCCGACGGCGTGGGGGCCGGCGGTCGTCAGCGTCACGTCGCGGAGCGCGCCGCCGACGGGCGCGCCCACGTCGAGCCAGCCGTGCGGGACGGTGCGGTTGCCACAGCCCGCGAGGCCGACGGTCGCCGTCGCGGTCGCCGCTGCGGCGAGGAACCGTCGCCGGGTGGGTCGGATGTCGTCGCGTCGATCGGGGGCAGGTCGGTCGTCGTCGTGTCGGTCGGGGGCCATCTCAGGGGAGCAACCCCGGGAGCAGGAGGACGGCCAGTCCGCCGACGCCGGCGGCGACGCCGACCGCCGTCGCCATCTCGTCCTCCCAGGGCGGCATCCGTTCGGCCGTGACGACGAGCGTCAGGCCGAGCATGACGACGGGGTTCATCGAGCCGGCGACGACCATCAGCGCGAACAGCGGCCAGGTGGCGCGGACGCACTCGACCCCGTGGTCGATCCCCTTCCGGGCGCCCTGTTCGAGCGAGAGCGCGTCGCCGTCGAACGAGACCGAACCGCAACACTCCCGCAGCGCCGAGCGCTTGTGGTCGGTCCGCTGGTACCAGGCGACGAACAGGCCGAGCCCGCCGACCAGCAGCGGGCCGTGGGCGGCCGTCAGCCCGCTAATACCCACGAGGGCGTCGACGAGCAGCGGGACGAGTCCGGCGGCTGTCCAGACCGAGCTGTAGGCGAGCAACAGCGCGGCGACGCCCGCGCCGGCGCCCCAGCCGTCGGTCTCGGACTCGCGGGTGTACCGGCGGACCAGCGGGAGCATGGCCGGGTACATCATGGCGGACATCATCGTCCCCCAGGCGAGCAGGTACGCGAGGGCGCCGGCGAGGCCGTTCGAGGTGCCCATCGCCTCGAAGACGCCCGGTGCGGTCGCCGGCCCCGGCATCGACGGCATCGGGAGCCAGCCGCCGAGGAGGACCGTCCAGAGCGCCAGCGTGACGAGGGTCACGCCGACCGGCGCCGGCGGCAACTCGTCGGGGACTACCGCGTCGGTGAGTCGGTCTCGGTACTGTCGGAGTCGTGCGTGCGTGGACATGGATGAACTGGTCGGCGGGGCGGTCGCGGCCCCGCCGTCGCGGTGTGGCCGCGTCGTCGCGGCCCGTCGCTGTCGGTCGGCTTGCGGTGCGGCCGTGCGCCGGAGGGGTCCGGCGGCGGCCTGTCGAGCGGGGAGACGGCGGTTCGGCGCTCGACGGCGGTCGGGACGCCGGGCTCGGGGTGAGGCGTGGGTCCTGTCATGGGTCTGGTGGTCGGCGGTCGCTGGGCGGCGGGCACCGGTCAGTTCCGACC
Organism: Halosimplex pelagicum; assembly: GCF_013415905.1. Classification (GTDB taxonomy): domain Archaea; phylum Halobacteriota; class Halobacteria; order Halobacteriales; family Haloarculaceae; genus Halosimplex; species Halosimplex pelagicum. The sequence continues at coordinate 4,292,965 of NZ_CP058909.1, forward strand.
GAACGGGTCGCTGCCGTCCCGGTGGGTCGCGTAGTCGGGCGTCTCCCGGTAGGGGGTGAACGTGCCCGGCGCGGCGGTCCGCTTGGCGATGGTGGCGACCCGGAGGAGGAAGGAGAGCAGCACCGCGAACGGGACGAAGACGGCGGCGAACGCGAGGCTGAGCAGGCCGTCGAGCAGGATCGGGTGCCCGCCGAGCGGCTGGCCGTTGGCGAAGGCCATGATGACCATCGTCGCGACGAGGAACGCGCCGACGCCGGTGTAGCCGATGAACCGCGAGAGATACGACAGCTCCTGGGTGAGATACAGCGCCTTGAAGTACTGGCGCAGCACGTCGAGCGCGACGAACGACTCCTCCAGCTCGGCCAGTCCCTCGCGGGCGGCCCCGGGCAGCTCGTCGGCGTAGCGCTCGCGGATGCGGCGCGCGTCGTTGACGTTCCGGGAGTAGCTGTCGCCCATCATCGGCGGCAGGATCTCGATGAGCGGCTGGTGGCTGCCGTCGAGGTGAGCCCGCACGTCGGCGACCTGCGCGCGGACGACGCCGACGTAGGCGTCGACGGCCGCCCGCGGTCGCCCCTCCAACGAGTCGACGGCGTCGGCGAGCGCGTCGGCCTGGCCGGCGACCACCTCGACGGCGACGCCGAGGAAGGGCGCGGGCTCGGTCGGGCTCACGGACACCTCGGGGTGGTCGCGCTCGAACTCGCGGCGGAACGCGGCCACGTCGTCGACCTGCTCGCGGACCTGCTCGGGCGAGCCGAACAGCCGCGCGACGGTGAGCTGGTTGACGGCGACGACTATCGGGACGAACGAGAACAGCCCCGAGATGACCGCCCCGAAGGCCGTCGCCACGAACGACCCCTCGGCGACGCCGACGACCCCGGCGAGGCTCAGCAGGAAGGTCCCGAGGCCGACGGCGCCGACCATCAGCGCGGCGATCCGCCAGCGGTCGCCCGACAGCAGGAGCCACCGCCGGAATCGTGCCCTGCGCTCCGGGTCGGCGACGAGCTTCGCGGCGACGATGCCGCCGGCGACCGCGAGCCTGGTCGCGAACCACAGCAACCGGACCGACAGCGCCGCGGCGCGGACGACGGGATGGGTCCCGTCCGTCGATTCGGTGGAGCGTTCGGCGTCGGAGTCGGGCCGGGTATCGGTGACCGGGCGCTCGTCGTCGGCTGGCCGTCCGTCGTCGGTGGATCGTCCGTCGTCGGCCGGGCGCTCGGCTTCGTCGGCCGTCACCCTACCACCGCCAGGACCGGCAGTTCGGCGCCGGAGACGTGAGCCAGGATCGTGGCCGAGACGGCGATGGCGCTGGCGAGCAGGAGGACTCTCGTCAGCATCACCCGGCGCGCCCGGCGCAGTTCCTCCAGGCTCTCGGGGTGGTAGCCGAGGTACCAGAGGCTGATCACGGCGGCGAGGGTGACGGCGAAGAGGTTCATCGAGACGACGGCCAGCGAGCCGACGATGATGCCGGTGGCCCACCAGGCGACGGCGACGCCGGCGATCCCGATCGGCGGCATGATGGCCGCGGCGATCATGACGCCGACGAGGTCGATGGTCCCACCGGTCGAGAGGCTCAGCGCGCCTGCGAAACCGGCTCCCAGGGCGACGACCAGCAGGAGGAGGTTCGGCGCGGTGTGGCTGCTGAGTCTGAGCAGCGCGCTTATCTCGAAGCCGGGGGAGACCAGGGAGCTGAACCGGACCATCGTCGCGAAGACGGTCGCGCTGGCGAGGCCGGCGCCGGTCCCGACGGCCTGGTACTTGAGGCTCTTGGCGAACAGCCGGTCGTCGTTGACGACGGTGCCGACCGCCGTGGCGACGATGGGGCCGATCAGCGGCGCGATGACCATCGACCCGATGAGCACGCCGACGGAGTTGAGCAGGACGCCCGCCGTCGCGACGAGCGAGCTGATCACCGTCAGCAGGACGTAGATGCTCAGGTCGGGGAGCAGGTCCGCGGTCTTGCCCTGTAGTTCGGTCCGGGAGATGCCCTGGTAGCCCAGCCCCTTGACCTCGTGGTAGGGCTCGGTCGCGCCGTCGAACCGGTCGGAGATGATCACCTCCGGGTCGACGATGATGGTGTAGAGGCTGTCGTCGATGCCCATCGCCTCGAAGCGGTCCTGGACGTGCTCGACGGTCTGAGCGGGGAGCGGGAAGCGGATCACCGCCGTCCCGTCGCCGTCGGTCCTGTCCGTGACCACGTAGTCGAGGTCGAACTTCCGGAGGACCCCGACGACCTCCTGAAAGGTGTCGGGGTCCATCACGAGCACCTCGACGGCCCGCATGTCGTCGTCGACCACGAACGCCCGTTCGAGGTCGTCCTGTGCGCCGATCGGGAGCGACCCGCCCAGGCCGGAGTCGTCGGTTCCGGCGGGCGGATCGCCCGAGTCGTTCTGCTCTGTCATGTGAAATGGATCGTCCCCGCGACCGCCGTCCCGGCCGCTGCGAAGCGGACCGCACGGCCGGACGGGCGACCCGGGCCAGCCCGTGAACTCGCCGCTATCGCCCGACCCGAGGCCGTCGTCGGTCGCGGGACTCAGAACTGCAAGAGAGCGTCCGTCTCCGGCGGGTCGGCGTCGAACGCCGCCGCGTACAGCGACGCGACCGTCTCGCGGATCGCGGCCAGCGCGTCGCCGCCGGAGCCGTCGCAGTCGACCCCGCAGGTGGCGACGACGCCGCCGGGGGTTCGGCGGTACCGGAGCCGACCGGCGCAGTGGGGACACCGGAGCGTCGCGTGGTCGTTCATCCACTCGACGTCGTACTCCGCCGACGCGAGCCGGTGTTTGAGCGCGAACCAGACGTGAACGTCCCACTCCTGGCGCCCGCTGGCGGCGGACTTCAGCCGCCTGAGCGCCACGGAGCCGCGGCGGTACAGCTCGTCGTCCGCGTCGCCGTGTCGCTGGTGGCACCGCTCGAAGTAGGTGAGCAGCGCCGTCCGGGCCGACCGAACGGCGCCGTTGGTCAACTCACCTGCGGTCCCCGCGGCGGCGGACCGGTCGGTCGTCGTCACCGCTCGCTTGCCCCTGCCGAGTTCGTCGTAGTGCCTGTCGCGCGAGAGCGGCGCCCCGCTCTCCGGACAGAAGGGATCAGTGCCGATCATGGTTCAGTAGGTCCTGGTCGGGCCGGGGGTCATCCGCGCCCGCACCGCCGTCGCGTCGCCCGGGCCGGCGTCGCCCCATCTTGTTTATCGATGATTATAAGTAGCCGAGATGCTACCGAAGTTTGGACTTTTCACTAACATAATCGAATCCCGGGAAGCGACTCCAGAAGCGGGGAATTAAGCGCCGCTATGGCACGTATTCGGCCGGTATACGTAACCATAACTGAGAAATCAAATCTCGATAACTGAAACGGCGGGTCGACGGGGGAAGCCTCAGTCGTCTTCGGCGGCGTCGAGGGCCTGCTGGGCGACCCGTTCGCTGGCCTGTTCGACGAACTCCTCGGGGAGGTCCTCGATCTCCCCGGCCTGGACCCGCCAGAGGTTCGCGTAGAGGCCGTCGCCCTCCAGCAGGTCCTCGTGGGTGCCCCGCTCGACGATCTCGCCCTCGTCGATGACGAGGATGGTGTCGGCGTCGCGGACCGTCGAGAGCCGGTGGGCGATGATGAACGTCGTCCGGTCGGCGGCGAGTTCGTCGATGGAGCGCTGGATGAGCATCTCCGTCTCCGTGTCGACCGCCGAGGTCGCCTCGTCGAAGATCATGATCGCCGGGTGCTGGAGGATCGTCCGCGCGACGGCGACGCGCTGGCGCTGGCCGCCCGAGAGCTTCACGCCGCGCTCGCCGATGTCGGTGTCGTAGCCCTCGGGGAGCTTCCCGATGAACTCGTGGGCCTCGGCGCGCTTGCAGGCCGCGACGACCTCCTCGCGGGTGGCGTCGAACTGGCCGTACTTGACGTTCTCGGCGATGGTCCCGTCGAACAGGAAGTTGTCCTGGCCGACGTAGCCCATCGACCCCCGGAGCGAGGCGAGCGTCACGTCGCGCACGTCGTGGCCGTCGACGCGGACCTCCCCCTCGTTCACGTCGTACAGGCGGAGCAGGAGCTTGACGATGGTCGTCTTCCCCGCGCCCGTCGGGCCGACGAGCCCGACGGTCTCGCCCGGTTCCACGTCGATGTCCACGTCGTTCAGGACCGTCTCGTCGCCGTCGTAGCTGAAGGTCACGTCGTCGTACTCGACGTGTCCCTCGACGCCCTCCAGGTCGACGGCGTCGGGTTTGTCCTTGATGGTGACGGGCAGGCTCATCAGCCCGAGGATGCGCTTGGTCGAGGCCTTGGCGTCCTCGTAGCGCTCGACGATGTTACCCATCTGGGCGAGCGGGTTGACCAGCCGCTGGGTCAACAGGAGGAACGTGACGAGCACGCCGGCGGTGAGGTCGCCCGAGAACGGCCCGGGCGGCCCCTGGATGAGCCAGACCCCGCCGACGACGAACGTCGCGATAAAGGAGAGGGAAGTGAGCACGCGCAATCCGGGCCGGTAGACGAAGCCCAGCCGGAGCGCGAGCCAGTCGAGTTTGAAGTAGCGGTAGGAGTGTTCCTCGACGCGCTCGTCCTCGTACTCCTCGGTGTTCGACGACTTGATGACCTGGATGCCGCCGAGGTTGTTCTCCAGACGGCTGTTGAGGTCGCCGACCGACTCGCGGATGTCGGCGTAGCGCTCCTCGGCCAGTTTCATGTACCACCAGGTGAACACCGCCGACAGCGGCGCGACGACCATCGTGACCGCGGCGAGTTGCGGGTTCAGCGCGACGAGGAACGCCGCGGTCCCGAGCATGAGGACGATCAGCTGGATCAGCTCGCCCATCATCGAGTCGAGGAACTGCTCCAGGCGGTTCACGTCGTTCGAGAGGATGGAGATGAGCTCGCCGGTCTGGACCTCGTTGAAGAAGTCCATGTCCAGCCGTTGCATCTGCTGGTAGGTGGCCGTGCGAGCCTCGTGTTTCACGCGGTGGGAGAAGAGGTTGAGCGAGGAGGCCCTGACGAAGATGAGCAGCGCCTGGCCGATCATCGAGACGGCCATCCCGCCGACGACGAACCAGAACTGCCCCATCTCCGTGGTCGGCAGCCACGCCTGGGGGACGAACGGGAGCGTGAACGACGCGCTCTCGTGGAACAGCGCGTCGATGGCGACGCCCAGCAGCACCGGCGGCACCAGCGAGAAAAAGCGCGACCCGATGCTCGCCAGCACCCCGAGGACGAACCAGCGCCGGTGGCCGTGCCCGAACTCCAGGAACAGCTGCAAGAGCGGGTGGTCTATCTCCTCGCGGTGCCGCTCGATGTACTCCGAATCTATCGCTTGGTCTGTGCTCACGGGTTTGACTGTCGCGCCTGTTAGCTATCCCCGTGCAAAAAGGGGCCGGTCCGCCACAGACTCGCCGCTTGTTCCACCAGTGGCCGATGGGCGGTCCCCGCTCACCGCCCGTTCGCGTCAGTCCCAGAAGCTCCGGGTGCGTGCGTACTCGCGCTCGCGGCGGAGGATATCCCGGTAAAACTCGTCCTCGTCCTCCCGCAATTTGTTGATGATCCGGGCGGCGTTGCGCGGACCCACGCCGCGGGCGGCCAGCGCGATCACGGCCTGCTTCCCGTGGGCCTGCACCAGACTGGCCGACTTGTAGGCCCGCTCGGTCATCTTCTCCTGTTCGTCGTCCTTGTCCGTCGCCTTGACGGCCGAGACGACCTCGTCGGCCCACGGGTTCAGCGCGGCGATGCGGGTCGAGCCACAGTCGGGACACTCCGGCTGCTCCCGGATGCGCTTGACCGGCTTCTTGCGCTCCCAGTCCTGGCAGTGCAGACAGAAGAGGATCATCCGGTCGTTCTGAATCCGCTCCTTGACCGTCTGGATGACGCTCGCGTCGGCGTGGTCCGGCGAGAGCAGCTCCTGGCCGGCGCTGCGCCCGCCGAGGCCGATCGGGGTCCGGTCGCCGAGCAGTTCGACCGAGAGGTCGCCCGACTGGACGCGTTCGAGCACGTCGGCCGCCCCGTCGACGTCGAGTTCCTCGTGGAGGATCTCGCGGACGGCCTCGTCGTAGACCGGGGTGTCCTCCAGCGCGTCCATCAGCCTGTCGCGGCCGAAGCGATTCGAACTCCCGCGGCCGCGCCAGCGTTTCAGCGCGCCGAACTTCGTCGCGACCTGGGCGACCTTGAACTTCAGCGAGTCGGCGTTCTTCAGCGAGAGTTCGACGAGGTCGGCGACGTGGTCGGGGTCGGTGTCCTCCAGCACGTCCAGCGCGTCGGTCGCCGAGGCGGTGCGCGGCACCTCCAGCTCGATCCGGTAGGGGTCGATCTCCATCCCGACCGAGGAGCCGGTGGCCTGCCCGAGCAGCGCCGAGAGCAGTCGCCCGAGCGTCTCGTTTATCTTGTGCCCGAAGGCCGCGTTGACGACGAGTTCGCGCCCGCGGAACTCGATCAGTATCGTGTCGTCGGTCGGGACCGGGTGGTCGGGGTCGTGGTCGGCGAGCTGTTCGAGGCCCACCGCTATCGTGTCGGCGTCGCCGTCGTAGCGACCGGTGAACTCCCGCGCCACGGAGTCGACCGACGCGCCTTCCCGGAGCTGTCGCCCGGCGATCCCGCGCATCTCGCCGACCTCCTGGGCGACGGCGTAGGGGACGGGGATCTCCTGGCCGGTCCACGACGGCACCTCGCCGCCGGGGTCCTCGACGGGCGAGACGGTCACCACTTCTTCGTCCTCGTCGATCTCGGTGATACGCCACATCTCGCCGCGCTGGATGAAGATCTCTCCGGGCGTCGCGAAGTTGACGACGAACCGCTCGTCGAGCGTGCCCACGTCGCGGCCGCTGGCCACGTCCTCGACGCTGTAGGTCGCCTCGTCGGGGATCATCGAGAGGTTGTGATAGAAGTACTGCCAGGTGCCCCGACGCTTCTGGATCTCGTCTACGTCCTCCTCCAGCCAGACGACCTTGTTGCCCGCGAGTTCGCGGACGACGGACTTGAACTCCCGCTCGTCGAGGTCCCGGAACGGGTACGCCCGGGTGAGGATCTCGTAGGCCCGCATCGCCCGGATCTCCCCGAAATCCATGACCAGACCGGCGATCTGGTTCGCGACGGTGTCGAGACTGCCGTCGTGGATGTCGGCGGACTCGACCTCGCCCGAGCGGGCCTTGCGGGCGATCGCGAGCGCTTCGAGCGTGTCGTCGGGGTGGGTCGTCACGACGGTGCCCCGCGAGACCTGGTCGCGGCGGTGGCCCGCGCGGCCGACGCGCTGGAGCAGCCGCGTCACCTGTCGCGGGCTGTTGTACTGGATGACGTGGTCGACGTGGCCCACGTCGATGCCCAGCTCCATCGAGGAGGTGCAGAGCAGCCCGTCCAGTTCGCCGGCCTTGAAGTCGTCCTCGACTTCGATCCGGGACTCTTTCGCCAGCGAGCCGTGGTGGACGCCGACGTTCGCGTCGAGCTCCTTGAACCGCGAGCCCAGCGCCTCCGCCAGCTGTCGGGTGTTGACGAAGATCAGCGACGACTCGTACTCCTCGACCAGCTCGGTGATGTACCGGACGTGACTGGCGAACTCCGGTTCGGTCATCAGCTCCCCAGCCAGCCGCTCGTCCTCGTCGGTGACCGCGGGCGAGCGGACCCGCACGTCGAGGCGGCTACCCACGTCGATCTCGACGACCGTCGAGCCACGACCGCCGGTGAGGAACCGGCCGACTTCTTGGGGGTCACCCACCGTCGCCGAGAGCCCGATCCGCTGGAAGTCGTCGGCGAGTTCGACCAGCCGTTCGAGCCCGACGGTCATCTGCGCGCCGCGCTTGGAGACGGCGAGTTCGTGGACCTCGTCGACGACGACGTGGTCCACGTCGGCCAGCGCGGTCCGGAGTTTCGACCCCGTGAGCATCGCCTGCAGTGTCTCGGGCGTCGTGACGAGCACGTCCGGCGGGTCGTTCGCCTGCTTCTGGCGCTGGTAGTCCGTGGTGTCGCCGTGGCGGACCTGCACGTCGAGGTCGAGGCGGTCGCCCCACCACTCCAGGCGCTCGCGCATGTCGCGGTTGAGCGCCCGGAGCGGCGTGATATAGAGGGCGCCGATGCCGAAGCGCGGCTCGTCCGCGCTCGCCAGCGCGTCGAAGACGGGCAGCATCGCCGTCTCGGTCTTGCCGGTCCCGGTGGGTGCGACGACGAGGACGTTCTCGCCGTCGACCAGCGGCGGGATCGCCTCGCGCTGTGGCTCGGTAGGCGTGGTGAACCCGCGCTCGGACAGGGCGGCCCGGACCTCCGATCCCAGCGCGGTGAACGCGCCCGGGTCGCCAGGGCCGGTGTCATCCGGGGCGTCCCCGTCGGCGTCGCGGTCAGCCGACTCGCCCGGGGCGCTGGCGTCACCGGTCGCTCCGGCGTCTGTCATCTGCCCCGCCTACGGGTTTGACCCGATTAAGCGCCCCGATCGCGACCCGACGCGGCCGACGACCGGGGCCGGGGCGCCGCGGGCGGCCGCCTCACCCCTCGTCGACCCATTCCTCGCGGAGCAGGCCGTACTGGACCATGTCGCGGTGGGCGCCGTCGACGAACATGAACTTCCGGCGCCGTCCCTCCTCCGTGAAGCCGAGCGACTCCAGCAGCCCCCGGGAGGCGTCGTTGTGGTCGAACGCGCCCGCGCCGACGGCGGGCTTGTCGTACGACCGGAACACGTAGTCGATCGCGAGGCCGACCGCTTCCGTCCCGTAGCCCTGGCCGTGGACCGCCGGGACCAGCCAGTACCCCAGTTCCGGTCGGCGGTAGTCGACGCATTCGACGCTCACGGCGCCGATGGGGCGAGTGTCGTCCTCGTCGGCCCGGCCGGGACCCGCGTCCTCGCCGTCGAGACAGACGAGCAAGCGGTCGGTCCCCGCCTCCTCCTCCGAGACGTCGATCGCTTCCCGGTTCCGGAGTCGCGCCCCGAGGGGGTAGCGGATCGCTGGGTTCGCGCCGGCCCGCTGGAGGAAGGGCACGTCCTCCGCCTCGACGGTCCGGAGCGTGACGCGGTCGCCGCTGGAGACGCGTGCGCCTGGCATGGGGCCACGGTTCCGCCGGTGCGGTATCTGTCTTCCGGTCGGCCGAAGAGATCCGGTTCGCGGCCGCGGCGGAGCGGCGCGTGGAAGGCCCGACCGGGTGTCGCGCGGTCCGCCCCGACCGACCGTCAATCGCGCGCCGCGTCGACCGACCGGTGTGCCGCCGGACGGAGTCGGAGCCGCTCGGTCCCGACCACCTCGACGACGTACCCCTCGTACCGGAAGGTGACTCGACAGCCGCCGTCGTCACCGCTGGCGAGGATGGCGTCGAGCGCGTCGGGGTCGACCGTCTCCCCGATGTAGTCGAGCGAATCGAGGGGCGTGTCCGTCAGCGCGGCGACGGTCCTGATCACGGCGACACTCGGCGAGTCGGCGTCGACCGAGTCCAGTTCGACCTCGTACGCCTCGGTAGCGTCGGCGTCGGTCTGGTGGTTCATGGGTGGTGTCAGTGGCGACATCGTCCGCGCGCGACCGACGTTAGTACCCAGTGACTCACAGGTAAGTATCTGGCACCAACGTGATTAGGTAGGCGGGGCGGTGCCGTTCGGCGGCGTCCGCCGGTCGCGTTCCCGTCGCGCGGAGAGAGAAATCCTTTTGGCCGATTCGGCCACAGTGTCGGGTATGGACTGGCCGCACGACCCCGACGGGGACGAGGGCAGCGAGGGGCGCCGCAAGTACGGGCAGGCGGTGCTCGCCAAGAAGATCGACGAGGGCGAGGACTTCCCGCTCTCGCAGTCGGAGTTCGTCTCGGAGCACGGCGACGAGCCGATCCGGATCGACTACGAGACCGTCGTCAGCGTCTCGGAGATCTTCGAACACGTCGACCAGGCGGAGTTCGAGGACTTCCCCGACTTCCACAAGGCCGTCGGCGCGGGGCTGCGCGAGGCCGACTACTGGCCCTACCGGCTCGAACACGCCTGAGGCGGGATCGGCCTCCGCGTCACCCGGTCGGCCGCGAGCGGCCGGCGAGCGGTGGCCGTGACCGGTGTCTTTTCCCGAGCGCCGCGAGTACCCGGTTCCATGTCCGGGGACGGGGACGCGCCGAGCGACCGGCTGCGCGATCGGGCCGACCAGAGCCGGTGGAAACTGTGGGCCTTCCTCGAGGCCGACCGCTGGCTCGTCGCCGGCATCCTCGTCGCCTTCGTCTTCCTCGTGCTGGTCGGCGCGGGCTATCTCTACCCGACGACGGAGAACGCCATCCGGTCCAGCGACTCAGTCGACACGCTGTTCCAGGGCTTTCTCACCGCGACGATCACCGGCGTCACGCTCGTGTTGACGCTCAACCAGCTCGTCCTCTCCCAGGAACTGGGCGCCGTCAAGGACCAGCGCGAGCGCATGGAGGGGGCCATGGCGTTCCGCGAGGACGTGGCCGAGGTCATCGAAGCGGCGGTCAGCCCCTCGCGCCCGGCGCAGTTCCTCCGCGCGCTGGTGCAGGTGTCGGGCGACCGCGCCGAGGACCTGCGCGAGGCGGTCCCCGACTCGGACGACGGCGACCTCGCCTCGGAGGTCGCGGACCTGACCGACAGCCTCGTCGGCAACGCCGAGCGGGTCGCCTCGGGGCTCGACGACGCCCGGTTCGGCGAGTTCGACGTGATCTCCTCGGCGCTGAACTTCAACTACTCCTGGAAGATCTTCACCGCGCGGCGCATCCGCGAGCAGTACGGCGACGACCTCGACGAGGAGGGAACCGAGGCGCTCGACCGACTGATCGAGGTGCTGCAGCTGTTCGGGCCGGCCCGCGAGCACTTCAAGACGCTGTACTTCCAGTGGGAGCTGATCAACCTCTCGCGACAGATCCTGGCGGCGTCGGTCCCGGCGCTACTCGTCTCGGCGGTCATGATAATCTTCTTCAACGACGCCACCTACAGCGTGACCGTCTTCGGCGTCGAGACGCTGGCGCTCGTCATGGCGGTCGCCGCGACCGTCGCCGTCGTCCCGTTCCTCATCCTGCTCGCGTACGTCATGCGGATCGCGACGGTGACCCAGCACACGCTGTCGATCGGCCCGTTCATCCTCCGTGAGACCGACGACGTGACCGAAGTGGAGTGGAACCGGGACTCCTGACCCGCGGCGCTCGATCTCCGGACCCGCGACTCCCGACCCGCTGGGCCGACGGTCGACCGGGAGCGATTGCAGGCTCCGCCCTTTTGCCCGGGCCGTCCGACGGGACGGTATGGCCGGCGATCCGGACGCCTGGGAGTACGAGACCCTCGAACCGCCCAGAGGCGAGACCAAGAAGGAGGCCACGGACCCGAAGGCCCAGCTGAACGACCTGGGGAGCGAGGGGTGGGAGTTCGTCGAGACGATCGACTACGTCGGCGGCGGGACGAAACTGCTCGTCTTCAAGCGCCCGGCCGACCGGTCATGAGCGGTGCGACGGACTCGACCGGGGAGGACGACGGCTCCGAACCGGACCCCGCGGAGTCGGACACCGACATCGACGCGTCGGCCGACACCGAGATCTCGACCGCGGACACGATGCGCGAGCGCGCCGACGAGAGCCGCCTCAAACTGTGGCTGCTGCTGAAGGCGAACCGCCTCCACGTCACGGGGGTGCTCGCGGTCGCCGTCTTCGTCACCTTCGTGGCGGTCGGGAGCGGCGTCGACGGCTTCGTCGCGACGCTCCAGAGCGGCGACACGAAGGGGGCGCTGTTCTCGACGATGCTCGGGGCGATCATCACCGGGACGACGCTGGTCGTGACGATCAGCCAGCTCGTCATCTCCCAGGAGAACGGGCCGCTGGGCGACCAGCACCGGCGGATGAGCAACACGATGGACTTCCGCGACTACGTGGGCGACATGTACGACGAGCCGGTGCCGGTCGACCCCTCGGCGTTCCTGCGCGAGCACGTGAACGCGGTCCAGCGCCGGGCGAAGGCGCTCCGGGACGCCGTCGCCGGCAGCGACGACGACGCCCTGCGAACCGAGGTCGACGAGTTCACCGACAGCGTGACGGGCAACGCCGACGCGGTCCGCGACCAGCTCGACGGCGCGACCTTCGGCACGTTCGACGTGCTGTTCGCCGCGCTGAACTTCAACTACGCCTGGAAGATCTTCCAGGTCGAACGCATCGGCTCGGACCACGAAGCGGCGATCGACGACGAGATCGAGGGCCGGCTCACCGACCTCCGGACGACCCTGACGATGTTCGGGCCGGCCCGCGAGCACGTCAAGACGCTGTACTTCCAGTGGGCGCTCGTCGACCTCTCGCAGTACATCCTCTACGTCTCGGTCCCCGCGCTGGTCGTCACCGGCTCGCTGCTCTCGTTCGTCGGGAGCGGACCGATCCCCGGGACGACCCTCGGCGTCGAGAACGTCCTCTGGGTCGTCGGCGCCGGGTTCACCGCCTCGCTCGTCCCCTTCCTCTTGCTCGTCGTCTACATCGCCCGGATCGCGGTCGTCGCCAAGCGGACCCTCGCGATCGGCCCGCTCATCCTCCGGGGCTCCCAGCGGTAGCGGCGCCCGCGCCGGCCCGGCCCGCCCCGCGCTCCGCTCGGCGGGCCAGTCAGTCGATCCGGTCCGTGACGCGGATATCGACGCCGCCGTCGCCCCAGATGCTCACGGCCACGTCCGTCAGTCGGATCTGGACGGACACGTCCACGTCCGCGTCGTCCCTGAACAGCGAGTCGAGGGCGTCGCGCTCGATGTGGTCGTAGAGCCGGAACTCCTCGCCGCTCATCGACACGCTCTCGTGGGCGACGACCGCCTCGCGGACGGCCTCGCTCAGCGGCACGTTCTCCTCCTCGGGGTAGTACGTCCGGCGCTCGGCGTTCGGGTCCATCCTCGTAGTCACCGACGGACGTTAGCCCCATCGCGCTATTCCAGTGGTGCTTGATTTCGAAGGCGACCACGGGCGGTGCCGAGAGACGATGCTCACCGATTCGAATATCGAAGGATGCTCCGTCTGGGATTTGAACCCAGGTCATCGGCTCGAAAGGCCGAAATGATTGGCCGGACTACACCAACGGAGCCCACGACGCGTCCGCGTCGTACTCGGGAGATTGAACTCGGGGTATAAAAACTCGTCTCTCTCCGGTCGGTGTGGTGGTGGCTGTCGCACGGTCGGGCGGGGGCTGTGGGGGTTTATCCGAGTCGGCCGAATCGATTCGCGACGGTTCCGGCGGGTCGGGAACGCGCTCGACGGTATATGGGTGAGAGGCGTCCAGTGTCGGATGTCGATGACCAGTTTCGATCCATCCAGACGGCAGGTGTTACGGGTCACGGGAGCGGCCCTCGCCGGCGGTGCGGTCGCCGGCTGTTCGGCCGCTCCGGGCGAGTCGTCGGACGCCGGCGGCGACGGTGGCGACGGTGGGAGCGACGGCGAGAGCAGCGGGTCCGACGGGACGGCCACGTCGTCTGGCGACGGCGGGTCGAGCGGCGAGTGGACGCAGGCGAGCACGGTCGAGATGACCGACCAGCTCGCCTACGCGCCCAAGCGGATCGAAGTGTCGGCTGGGACGACGGTGACCTTCGAGAACGTCGGCAACGTCGGCCACACCGTCACGGCCTACGAGGAGGAGATCCCCGACGGCGCGACGTACTTCGCGTCGGGTGACTTCGAGTCACAGCAGGCCGCCTCCGACGCCTACAGCTCCGAGCAGGCGGGCAACGTCCCCGCGGGCGAATCGTACGAACACACGTTCGAGACGACGGGCACGTACGAGTACTACTGCATCCCCCACGAGCTGAACGGGATGGTCGGCTACGTCAAGGTGGTCTAACTATGAGCAACGACGCCAACGACACCGGCGACGCCGAGGCACTGGTCGAGGAACACGAACAGCGCATCAACGACCTGGTCGCCGACGTGGACGACCCCGCGGAGCTCGGCGACGACGAGGACGACGGGTTCTCGATGCAACTGGCGGGGCTGGAGCTGGACCGGCGGGACTTCATGAAGGCCGGCGCCGCGGCGGGCGTGGCGGGCGCGGCCGGCGCGTTCGCGGGCTGTCAGACGGCGCTGCCGGAGGGCAAGACCCCCAGCGACAGCGGCGGTGGCGGCGGTGGCGGCGGCTCGCAGGGCGCGTCGGCGAGCCACGGCCACTTCGTCCCGCCGGGCGAGAAAGACGAGTACTACGGCTTCTGGTCGGGCGGCCACTCCGGGGAGATCCGCGTCATCGGCATCCCGTCGATGCGCGAACTCCAGCGCATCCCCGTGTTCAACACCGAGCCCGCGCGCGGGTACGGCTACGACGACGAGTCCTCGGAGATGCTCGAACAGGCCGGCGACTACACCTGGGGCGACAACCACCACCCGAACCTCTCGGAGACCGACGGCGACTACGACGGCGAGTACCTCTACGTCAACGACAAGGCCAACGGCCGCATCGCCCGTGTCAACCTCAAGTACTTCGAGACGGACGCCATCGTCGACGTGCCGAACGTCCAGTGTATCCACGGCACGTCGGTCCTCTCGCCGGACACGAAGTACGTCCTCGGCAACGGGGAGTTCCGCGCGCCCCTCCCGAACGACGGCCGCGACGTGAACGACCCCGAGGAGTACACGGCGCTGTTCTCCGCCGTCGACCCCGAGTCGATGGAGACGGCCTGGCAGGTGAAAGTCGACGGCAACCTCGACATCGTCGACACCGGCAAGGAGGGCCGCTGGGCCATCTCCTCGTGTTACAACAGCGAGGAGGCCACGGAGATCCAGGGGATGACCCGCGACGACCGCGACTACGCGAAGGTCTTCGACATCCCCGCCATCGAACAGGCCGTCGAGGACGGGAACTACGAGGAGGTCAACGGCGTCCCCGTCGTCGACGGCACCCGCGAGAGCGACCTCAACTCGGGCGACGAGCCGATCGTCCGCTACGTCTCGACGCCCAAGTCGCCCCACTGCGTCGAGGTCGGCCCCGACGGCAAGTACGCCTTCATCGCCGGCAAGCTCTCGCCGACGGTGACGATGCTCGACCTCGATATGATCGGCGAGGTCGACGACCCGACCGAGGCGGTGGCGGGTCGGCCGAAGGTCGGCCTGGGGCCGCTGCACACGACCTTCGACGGCAACGGCCACGCCTACACGAGCCTGTTCATCGACTCGCAGGTCGCCAAGTGGGACATCGAGGAAGCGGCCAACGCCGAACTGGGCTCGTCCGACCCGGTCATCGAGAAGCAGGACGTCCACTACAACCCCGGGCACATCCAGGCGCTGGAGGCGATGACGACCGACCCCGACGGGGAGTGGCTCGTCTCGCTGAACAAGCTCTCGAAGGACCGGTTCCTGCCGGTCGGGCCGATCCACCCGGACAACGACCAGCTCATCCACATCGGCGACGGCGAGAAGGAGATGGAGATCGTCGCCGACCACCCGGCGTACCCCGAGCCCCACGACTGCGTGTTCGCCCACCGGGACAAGATCAACCCGGCCACGACCTGGGACAAGGCCGACTACGAGGGCGAGAAGCCGTTCGTCACGGCGGAGAACTCCGGCGTCGAGCGGACGGGCGACAGTTCGGTCCACGTCAAGGCCTCCTCGAAGCGCTCGGAGTACGGCATGTACGACTTCACCGTCCAGGAGGGCGACGAGGTCCGCATGACGGTGACGAACGTCGAGGGCGTCCGCGACATCATCCACGGCGTCGCCATCCCGGAACACGACGTGAACCTCGCCGTCGCGCCCCAGGACACCCGCGAGGTCACCTTCACGGCCGACGATCCGGGCGTCTACTGGATCTACTGTACGTACTTCTGCAGCGCCCTGCACCTGGAGATGCGCTCGCGGATGATCGTCGAACCGAGCGAGTGAGCGCCTGAACCGCGCGACCGACCCCGAATCGAGCGAACAGCTCCGAACCGAGCGAGAACCGACCCGAGCCGCCCGGGTTTCACCGCCCGGCGGCTTCTCCGAGTCCGACGCGCATCGCTCGCGAACCACCCGCGACCCACAAAACGACCCACGATAACGCGGTGACACCCATGAACTACGAACCACCCGACCTCCGCGAGTTCACCGAGCTGCGACGCGGCCTGCCCGTCGTCGCGGCGGTCATGCTCGTGGTCGCACCGGTCCTGCCGATGTGGCACATCGCGGTCGACGCGGTGCAGTACCCGGACACGACGCTGCACCTGCACCTGCACGCCTACCCGTTCATCGGCGGTGACTACGAGGAGATGGCGGCGCTGAACCACTACATCGGGTTCTACTACCCGGACCCGGGGCTCTGGCAGCCCAACTACGACCCCCACCCCTACGCCGTCGACGTGCCCGAGTGGTCGCTCGGTCCCTTCGCGTTCGCCGCCGTCGCGGCCGCGGGGCTGTTCGTCGCGTTCGCCCCCGACACCGACCGGCTGAAGAGGGGGTTGACCTACCAGCTCGTCGGGTCGATCACCGTGCTGACGGTGATGCTGGCGGACATCCAGTACCGACTCTACCAGGCCGGACACAACCTCGACCCGGACGCCCCGGTCATGGGCGTCGACGGGTTCACGCCGCCGCTGTGGGGTAGCTACGAGGTGGCGAACATCACCAGCCGCTCGCGGTTCGGCGCGGGCGCCTACCTCACCGGCCTCGCCATCGGCCTGCTCGTCGTGGCGTTCTACTACCGCGACACCCCGACGACGTTCGGCGACCTCCCCGACCGGGTCTCCGGCCGGATCGACGGCGCCCGCGAGTGGCTCGACGAAAACACCGTCGGCGACGACGAGTGGGAGGAGGGTGACGACCAGCGGAGCCGTGACGAACGAGACCGCGACGACCGTTCCGGCCCGGGTCCCAGCGGAGGTGACTGACGTGCGAGGACCGTCCGCGGACACGGCGCTGGTAGCCGTCGCGGCCGCGCTCCTGGTCGCGGCCGCCGGGACGGTCGTCGCCGTCCCGACCGACGCTGCCCCGACCGGCGACGACATCGCGTTCGACGCGGGCGTCCCCGAGAGCTACGACTTCGAGGCGACCGATCGCCCCGGCGTCGCGACCGTCGACGGCGAGGAGTTCGAGGCGCTCGGCCCGGCGCTGGACGCGGCCGAACCCGGCGACACCGTCGAACTCCGCGGCCGGTTCGACCCCGAGGCGACGGTCGTCGTCGAGACGCCGAACGTGACGATCCGCGGGGCCGCTGTCGGTCCCGACGACCACGGCTCGATGCCGGTCGTCGACGGCGCCGGCGAGGGCGACGTGCTCGCGCTGAACGTCTCGGGGGTCACGCTCGACGGCGTGTGGGTCAGAAACTCCGGCTACGCGACCGAGGACAACGACGCCGCCGTGTGGGTCGACGGCGCGGGTGTCACCGTGCGCGACAGCCGGATCACGGACACGACCTTCGGGATCTGGGTCGACGGCGTCGCCGACGCCCGGGTCGTCGACAACACGATCGTCGGCCGCGACGAGATCAGCTCGCGGACCGACCGCGGCAACGGCATCCAGCTCTACGAGACCGCCGACGCCTCCGTCGTGGACAACCGGATCACCGACGCCCGCGACGGGATCTACTACTCGTGGGCCGACGGCGTCACCGCCCGCAACAACACGCTGTGGGACCTGCGCTACGGCGTCCACTACATGTACTCCAACGACTGCCGGCTGGTGAACAACACCGCCGTCGACAACGACGCCGGCTACGCGCTGATGCTCTCGGAGGGCCTGGAGATCCTGAACAACACCGCCGTGAACAACACCGGCCAGAGCGGCCACGGTATCCTGCTGAAGAGCATCGACCACACCACGGTCAGGAACAACCACGTCGTCGGCAACGAGAACGGCCTGTTCGTCTACAACTCGCTGGACAACGAGATCGCCCGCAACCTCGTCGCCGGCAACGGCGCGGGCGTCCACCTCTCGGCAGGGAGCGTCCGCGAGTCGGTCCACCACAACACCTTCGCCCGCAACCGCGTGCAGGTGCGGGCCGACGTGGGCGAGCAGGTCGCCTGGAACGAATCGGCCGGCAACTACTGGGCCGGCGCCGGCGCCCGCGACGTGGATGGCGACGGCGTGAGCGAGACGAGATACCGCCCGGCCGGGATGGTCCAGCACCTCACCGGCGAACATCCGAAGGCGAGCGCGTTCACCGGTAGCCCGGCCTTCGAGGTCGTCCGCCTCGCCGAACGGACGCTGCCGGTGGTCAAGGCGCCCGGCGTTGTCGACCACAGGCCGCTCGCCGAGCCGCCCCACGACTGGAGGGACTACTATGATCGAAGCCACTGAGGTACGGAAGCGGTACGGCACCGTCGACGCGCTGGACGGCGTCTCGCTGTCCGTCCCGTCGGGCGCATCGCTCGGTCTCGTCGGCACGAACGGCGCCGGCAAGACCACCCTGTTCCGCCTGCTCGTCGGCCACGAGGCGCCCGACGCGGGGTCGGTCCGCGTGGCGGGCATCGACCCGACCGACGGCACTCGCGTCCGCGAGCGGGTCGGCTACCTGCCCGAGGACGCGGGCTTCCAGCCGGCGCTGACCGGCGAGGAGGTGCTCGGGTTCTACGCCGACATGCGCGGCGTCGAGGCACCGCGGGTCGACACGCTGCTGTCGGTCGTCGGCCTCCCCGACGCGGGCGACCGCCCCGTTGGCGGCTACTCCAACGGGATGAACCGCCGGCTCGGCCTCGCGGTGGCGTTGCTGGGCGACCCCGACGTGCTCCTGCTGGACGAGCCGACCGCCGGGCTCGACCCCGCGGGCGTCGACGCGTTCAACCGCGTCGTCGAACGCGTCCGCGAGGAACGGGACGTGACGGTCGTCCTCAGTACGCACGTCCTCAGCGAGGTCGAGGCGCTCTGCGACCGCGTCGCCGTCCTCGACGACGGGGCCCTCCGGACGGTCGGCACCGTCGAGGAAGTGACCCGCGCGGCCGGCGACGAGGTGACCGTCACCGCCGAGTACGGGGACGGCGACGCGCTCGCCGCGGCCACGGAGTCGGTCCAAGCGGCGCTCGCGGGCCGGAACTCGGACCCGGATGTCTCCGCGGGAGAGCTGACGCTCGAACTCGCGGTCGACTCGGCCGCGGTGACCGACGCGCTCGGAGCCGTCGTCGAGACCGACCCCGAGTCGGTGCGGGTCGACGAGCCCGACCTGGAGACGGCTGTCCGCGAGGCGGTCGCACCGGGAGGTGCGGACCGATGACTGGCGACGAGAGCGGACGCGACGACCCCCGGCCGGACGACGAGTCCGCTCGTGCCGACGGGGGCGCCACTGCACACGCGACGCCGGCCGCGAACGAGACGCGCTCCGGCGACCGCGCGCGGCAGGTGCTCGGCGTCGCCCGCCGGGAGTACTGCGTGCTCTCCCGGGCCCGGTGGACGTACGGGCTGGCGGCGCTGTTCGGCGCGTTCTCGCTGGCCGTCGTCGGCCTGACGGGGACCGCGACCGGTCCGAGCGGCGCCGGCGCGCTGCTGGTGACCCTCGCGGAGCTGTCGGTGTATCTCGTCCCGCTGGCGGCGCTCGCGCTCGGCTACGGGACCGTCGTCGGCGCCGACGAGCGCGGGACGCTCGAACTGCTCATGTCCGTCCCGCTCGGCCGCACCGAGCTGCTGGTCGGCAAGTACCTCGGCCGCGCGGCGACGCTGGCGGTCGGCACGGCCCTCGGGCTCGGCGCGGGGGCGGTCGTCGTCCTCGTCCGGTTCGGCCCGGCGGTCCTGCCGGCGTACCTGCACTACCTGCTGACCGCCGTCGCCGTCGGCGCCGCCTTCCTCGCGCTGGGCGTCTGCGTCTCCGCGGCGACGACCGAGAAGGCCCGCGCGCTCGGCGCCGCGCTGCTCGCGTGGGTCTGGTTCGTCCTCGTCTACGACCTGGCCGCGCTGGGCGTCGTCGTCGCGCTCGACCCGCCGGGCTGGCTCCTCTCGGCGCTCGTCGTCGCCAACCCCGCCGACGTGCTCAGGCTGGTCGTCCTCTCGCTGGTTCCGACCAGCGGCGGCGGCGTCGGCGCCGCCCTCGCGACGACCGCCGTCCCGACGGCCGCGCTCCTCGTCGGGCTCGCGCTGTGGGTCGTCGCGCCGCTCGCCGTCGGCGGACGGCTGCTCGCACGACGGGCGTGAACGGGCGTTGCTCACCCGATTTGGACGCCGTCGCCGGTTCGTCGGCGGTTCGTCGGCGGTCGAGCGCGAGCGAAAACGAGCGGCCGGGGATCGATGCCCACCGATCCGGCCGGGTCGGGGTAGTTCGCGGGGTCGCGATCCGGTTACGGGACCGGGAACGGTTCGCGGGGTCGCGGTCGGTCCGCTGACCGACGGTCGGTGCGGCTACGCTCTCACTCGAAGCGCTCGACGGCCTCGGCGTAGCGGTCGGAGGGCTCCGCCCAGTCGACGACCTCGAAGAAGTTGTCGACGAAGTCGCCGCGGGCCGGCCCGTAGTCGTAGTAGTAGGAGTGCTCCCACACGTCCAGCGCGAGGATCGGGTGGCCGCCCCAGATCGCGCCCTGGTCGTGCTCGTCGACGACGACGTTGCGCAGGCGCTCGCTGAAGCTGTCGTAGACCAGCAGCGCCCAGCCCGACGCGTCCGAGGCGGCGGCCTCGAACTCTGCCTTCCAGGCCTCGTAGGAGCCGAAGTCGTCCTCGATGCGCTCGCGGAGGTCGCCCTCCGGTTCCGCCCCGCCCTCGGGGCTCATGTTCTGCCAGAACAGCGAGTGCAGGATGTGGCCCGAGGAGTTGTGCGTGACCGACCGGATGGCCGACGCCGAGCCGTCGGTGTCGCCCTCCTTGCGGTTCTCCGCGAGGGTGTCCTCGGCGGCGTTCCAGCCGTCGACGTAGCCCTGGTGGTGGGTGTCGTGGTGCCAGGTGAGCACCTGTTCGCTGACGTGCGGTTCCAGCGCGTCGTAGTCGTACGGCAGCGGGTCGAGTTCGTAGTTCGACATGCAACAGAGGGCAAGGGCGCAACCGACTTGAGGCTAATCTGAAACCGATTTCCGTTGGCTATCCGAGCGGTCCGCGCGTCGACAGGACGGGGCCGATATCGCGTCGGTTCCCGGCACGGCGCGCCGCGACCGGAACGGTTTCCTCGCCGGTGGCGACAGGCAACGTATCCACAGATGTCTCCGGGAGAGGACTACCCGTCGGTGCGGTTGCACGACGTGGCCGAGCTGGCCGACCCCGACTGGACCGACACCGGCGACGAACTGCGGCGCGTCCCCAGCGAGGTCGCGGCGAACGTCAACGTGGCCGCCCGCGAGCGGGTCCGCCACCCCGCGGGGAGCGAGATACGGTTCGTCCCTCGGGGCACCGAGACCGTTCGGCTGACGCTCTCGGCGGCCGCGGAGACGGTCGCCCGCCCGTTCTGGGGGAGCTTCCAGGGCGAGGAGGTGCTGGAACTCGGCCCCGAACCCGCGGCGTTCGAGCTGTCGGTCCCAGAGCCGCTGACCGACCTGAGCCCCGACGCCGCGGTCGAAGCCGCGAGCGCGTTCGACCCGTGGGTCTGCCGGCTCCGGTTCGAACCCTGGGCGCCGGTGGCCCTCCACGACGTGACCGGGGAGTGCCGACCGCCCGAGAGCGCGGAGACGCCGGACCGCCGATATCTCGCCTACGGCACCTCGATCACGGAGGGTGCGGCGGCGTCGGCGACGCACCTGAACTACGTCTCGCGCGTGGCGCGGGACCTCGACCTCGACCCGATAAACCTCGGGATGTCGGGGGCGGCCTACTGCGAGCCAGCGGTCGCCGACTACATCGCCCAGCGCGACGACTGGGACGTGGCGACGCTCGCGCTGTCGGTCAACATGGCCAACCGCGGGTTCACCGTCGAACAGTTCCGCGAGCGCGCCGAGTACCTCGTCGAGACGGTCGCGGGCGCGAACCCCGACCGACCAGTCGTCTGCGCGACGCTGTTCCCCTACCACGCCGACCTCCGGGAGAGCGGGGACAGGGAGCGGGCGCGTGCCTACCGCGAGGCGCTCGAATCCGTCGTCGCGGAGTGCGACTCGGGGAACGTCTCCGTCGTCGACGGCCGCGAACTGTCGCCCGCCGACGGGCTGACGACGGATCTGCTCCACCCCGGCGACGCCGGGATGGAGTCCATCGCCGACGGACTCGGGGCGCGAGTGAGCGACGCGCTCGACGGCTGACCCCGATTCGCAGGTCCATCGAGCCCCGTTCAGTGCGGATCCTAGCCGAGCGACGAGAGATTATTCTCCGGTAATTGTGATGGTAAATGTCTCGACAGCCGATCTGTCGTCAGATCTACTGTCGGCAACGGCTTCGACTCCATACGCGTATTCACCCGGCTCCGCGTGGTCACCTATCTGAATCGGGAGCGCTCCCGACACGGATCGGGCTGGAGACCAGGCCCACTGAGGTGGATACGAATCCGAGACACTCGCCGGATTCGGCGACCAGTCGGCGTTTCGAAATCGGAACGCGATGAACTGCGGATCGGGAGGCCTGACCGTCAGTCCGGCAACGTCACTCGCTTCGAGCGTCAGCGATGATTCGTCCGCGAACGAGAGCGTCGGTTCGGTCCCTTCGATCTCCGGTGACCAAGTGTCCGTACCGGCATTCCGCCGTCCACCGTTTAGACAGCCGGTGAGACCCGCCAAAATCCCGGAAGAACTCGTCGTGAGAAATCGACGCCGTTCCATGGGGGCTACGTTCTCTGCCGACCACAAAAGCGACCGGAACCGTCAACCGGACGATTGAACGATGTGCGGGACCCGTCACCTCCCGTTCACCGTATCGACTGCTGTTGCCGGGAGAGAACGGCGCGCTTTTGCCGCCGAGACGAGTCCGCCCGTCCATGTACGAGGTCGAGGTCAAGGTCCGAGCGGACCACGGAGCCGTCGAGTCGGCGCTCGACGCCGCGGACGCGGAGTTCGTCGGCAGCGTCGTCCAGGCGGACACCTACTACGACGCGCCCCACCGGGACTTCGCCGAGACCGACGAGGCGCTGCGGATTCGGCGGGAGCGCGACCCGGAGTCGGGCGGCGACGCCGACACCCGCTCCGCCGAGACGACGAAGATCACCTACAAGGGACCGCTGCTGGAGGCCGAGTCCAAATCCCGCGAGGAACACGAGACGACCGTCGCCGACGCCGAGGCGGTAGTGGGAATCTTCGACGGGCTGGGCTTCGAACCGGCCGCCACGGTTCGAAAGGAACGAGCGCACTACCGCCTCGACGGCTACACGGTGACGCTCGACAGCGTCGACGGCCTCGGGGAGTTCGTCGAAGTCGAGACCGAGACCGAAGACGACGACATCGAGGCCGCACGCGAGGGCGCCCGCGCCGTCCTCGACGACCTGGGGCTGGACCCCACCAAGCAGATCCGCACCTCCTACCTCGGCCTGCTGCTCGACGGCGACAGCGACGATGATGCGAGCGAGTAATGAGAATCGGCGTTTCGGTTTCCGCAAGTTATACGAGTGGGGGTGTCCAACGCGGAGACAATGACGAACAGGAACGTTAGCGTCCAGCCGGCGGCCGGGCGGGCCGTCGAGGACCAGGAAGTGGAGATCGTCGAGCGGAAGGGCCTGGGCCACCCCGACTCGATCTGCGACGGCATCGCCGAGACCGTCTCCCAGGCGCTCGCACAGACCTACCTCGACCGCGTCGGGAAGGTGCTGCACTACAACACCGACGAGACCCAGCTCGTCGCGGGCAACGCCGCGCCGGCCTTTGGCGGCGGCGAGGTGCAGGAACCCATCTACCTGCTCATCGTCGGCCGCGCGACCAAGGAGTACGAGGGGACGAAGATCCCCGCCGAGACCATCGCGCTGGAGGCCGCCCGCGACTACCTTCGGGCGAACTTCCCGCAGCTCGACGTGGGGACGGACGTGATCGTCGACGTGCGCCTCGGCGAGGGCAGCGGCGACCTGCAGGAGGTCTTCGGCGAGGAGGGCTCCGTTCCGATGGCCAACGACACGAGCTACGGCGTCGGCCACGCGCCGCTCAGCGAGACCGAGCGGATCG
Organism: Halosimplex pelagicum; assembly: GCF_013415905.1. GTDB lineage: Archaea > Halobacteriota > Halobacteria > Halobacteriales > Haloarculaceae > Halosimplex > Halosimplex pelagicum. Next base: position 4,316,763 of record NZ_CP058909.1, read on the forward strand.
TCCTGAACGTCGAGCGCCGACTCAACGGCGAGTACAGCGACGACCACCCCGCGGTCGGCCAGGACATCAAGGTCATGGGCAAGCGCGAGGGCGACCACATCGACGTGACCGTCGCCGCGGCGGCGGTCGACGCCCACGTCGGCGGCCTGGACGAGTACCGCGAGGTCGTCGCGGGCGTCCGCGAGTTCGTCGGCGAGGTCGCCGGCGAGTACACCGACCGCGAGGTGACGGTCCACGTCAACACCGCCGACGACTACGACGAGGGGGCCATCTACCTCACGACGACCGGCACGTCCGCCGAGCAGGGCGACGACGGGTCGGTCGGGCGGGGCAACCGCGCCAACGGGCTCATCACGCCCAATCGGCCGATGAGCATGGAGGCCACCAGCGGGAAGAACCCCGTCAACCACATCGGGAAGATCTACAACCTCCTCTCGACGGAGATCGCCCAGTCCGTCGTCGCGGAGGTCGACGGGATCCGACAGCTCCAGATCCGCCTGCTGAGCCAGATCGGGAGCCCCATCGACGAGCCCCACGTCGCCGACGCGACGCTGATCACCGAGGACGGCGTCTCCGTCGCCGACATCGAGGACGAGGTCGCCGCCGCCATCGACGAGGAACTCGCGAACGTGACCGACGTCACCCGGCGGGTCATCGACGGCGAGCTCTCGACGTTCTGAGCGGCCGCCGTACGAAGCCTTTCTATATTCGGGGTCGTCAACGGGTAGCCATGCACCCGCCGGGCGCAGACGTGGTCGTGGTCCGCCACGGCGAGATCGGGACCAAGAGCGAACACGTGGGCACGAAGATGGAGCGGCGACTCCGCGAGAACCTCGCCGCCGTCCTCGACGACCGCGGCGTCGACGCCGAGATCGAACAGCGCCGCTTCCGCCTGCGCCTCCACACCGACGACCCCGAGGCCGCGACCGCCGCGGCCGCCGACACCTTCGGCGTCGTCTCGGCGAGCCCGGCCGTCCGCGTCGAACCGACCCTGGAAGCCATCCGCGGGGCTCTCGCCGACGCCGCCCGCGAGGGGTACGACGGCGGGACCTTCGCCGTCTCCGCGCGGCGGGCCGGCGAGCGGTCGGCCCACCCGTTCTCCAGCACGGACATCGAACGTGAGGGCGGCAGCGCCGTCTGGGACGCCGCCGAGGCGGCAGGGGTCGATCCGGAAGTCGACCTCGACGACCCCGACGTGGAGCTGTTCGTCGACTGCCGCGAGGACGACGCGCTGGTCTTCTTGGAGAAGCGGTCGGGACCGGGCGGGCTCCCGCTCGGGACCCAGGACCCCGTAGTCGCGCTGATGAGCGGTGGGATCGACTCGCCGGTCGCGGCGTGGGAGCTGATGAAACGCGGCGCGCCCGTGGTCCCGCTGTACGTCGACCTGGGCGACTACGGCGGCGTCGACCACCAGGCACGGGCGGTCTCGACGACGGAGACGCTCGCCCGGTACGCCCCCGACCGCGACATGCGGCTCCGGATCGCCCCCGCCGGTGACGCGGTGGCCGACATCGCCGAGACCGTCGACGTGGGACGGATGCTCGTCCTCCGGCGGTTCATGTTCCGCGTCGCCGCCGCAGTCGCCGAGGACCACGGCGCGGTCGGTATCGTCACCGGCGAGGCCGTCGGCCAGAAGTCCAGCCAGACGACCGCCAACCTCGCGGTCACGAGCGCCGCGGTCGACCTGCCGGTCTTCCGGCCGCTGCTGACCGTCGACAAGACGGATATCACGGCGCGGGCCGACGAGATCGGCACCTTCGGCGAGTCGACGATCCCGGCCGGCTGCGAGCGGCTCGCGCCCGACTATCCGGAGACGAGAGGTCGCCTCGGCGCGATCGAGGAACGGGAGCCCGACGGCCTGGCGGAGCGAGCGCGCGCGGTGGCCGACCGGCTCGAAGTCGCCGACGGCGGTGACGGCACTGCCGAGGACCCCGCGGAAGGCGAAACCGCTTAGGGGCGCCCGCCTCTCCGGGTCACCATGACGCGGGTGTGCCTGGTCGGGTCCGACGACGTGAACCTCCGCTACGAGCTGCTCTCCCGGGAGACGGCTCGCGACGCCCTGGCCACCTACGACCTGCGGGAACCGTTCGAGAACTCGGTGGGACTGGAGACCGTGAGCCTCGGCGCCGCGGTCGCGCTGCTGAACGACCTCAACTGGTACCTCGTCCGGTTCGCCGACGAGGCGATGGTGCTCGAACCGAGCGTCAGCGAGACCGAGTGGCTCTCCCGCGACCTCGCGGCCGCGGTCCGCGACGACGCCGTCGACCCCGACGAGGTCGCCCGCTTCTGCAAGATCTACGGCCTCGAACCCGTGAGCGCCGACGACGGCGCCGACCGCGACGGCGAAGATGGCGACCCCGGTCCCGACGGCGACTCGGAGACCGGAGCCGACGGAGAGCCCGGGGGCGGGGTCGGCGGCGACCCCGCCGACCGGAAGCGGCTCGTCGAGCCGATGTACGTCACGCGGACGGGCGGAGACGTCCCCGACTACGACCTCCGGGACGTCGAGGAGACGGTCGTCGAGCGCGTGACGGAATCGGAGTTCGGCGCCTGAGGCCGTCGTCGTCGACCGCCTGCGAGCGGCCGGGCCGTGCCGCCAGCAGATTTATGCGACAGCCTGGCACACACCGCTAGTGTGTCATCGTCCCGATCGGTCGCCGGGGTCGTGCTGGTGCTCGTGCTCGCGGTCGCGAGCGTCGTCCCGGGACCGGTCGGTGGCGTTCGAGCGAGCGCCGACCGCCACGACGCGCCGTGGGCGGTCGGGCCGGGGCTCGCGGACCCGGTGGCGGACAACGAGACCGCGCCGGCGGTCGTCCAGAACGTGACCTATCGGCAGGCGCCGAACGCGTCGGGGACGATCCTGGCGACCCAGCGCTACCGGGTCCGGGAGAACGTCTCGGCGCTGGTCGTCTACAACTACACCCGGGGGGACGTGGTCAACGCGACCGGGTTCGCGGCCCGGCCGAACGGCCGCTGGACCTGGGACGGCAACACGACCGACCCGTCGGTGAGCCTCCGGGTCGCGGTCAACCGGTCGAGCCGGCAGTTCGGTGGCCTCCGCTGGGTCGACACCGGCGACTGGGCGCTCGCGAACCCTCGGACCGACTTCGCCTACCGCGATGCGGGGCACGACCGGTGGGTCTACTCCTGGCAGGCCAACGCCCGGATCGACCGGCGGACCCGCGTCGGGGCCGACCAGCGCGGGTTCGCCGGCCCGTCGATCGTCTACCTCGGCGGGTTCGAGGCGTCGACGACCGACGCGACCGGCCAGCGGATCAGGCTCGTCCGCCCGGCGAGCGCCGAGCTGGCCGACGAGCCGGAGCGCGTGCTCCGGGTGCTGTCGGTCGCCTCCGACCAGCTCCGCGTCGGCGCCCGCGACTCGGTGGTCAACGCCTTCGCGGGACCGCGGCCGCTGCGCCACGGCGGGACCGCCGCGCTCGGCGAGGGCGACCGTCAGGACTTCTGGGTGTCGGCCGGCTCCGACGCGGGCACGCCGCCCAACACCTGGATCCACGAGTACGTCCACACCCGCCAGTCGTTCGTCCTCGGCCCGGAGATGACGTGGTTCCGCGAGGCGAGCGCGAGCTACTACGCCGCCGTCGTCTCGGTCCGGGTCCCCCCGAACCGCCCCGGCGAGTTCGAGCGACTCCGGGCGACGCTCGGGGACGAGCGCGGCGCGAACGCGACGCTCACCGACCGCTCGTCGTGGTCGACGACGTACGTCCCCTACGCGAAGGGCGGACGCGTCCTCGCGGCGCTCGACGGGCGCATTCGGAACGCGACCGACGGCAACCGGTCGCTCCAGGCAGTGTTCCGCCGGCTGAACCGCCACGACGGGCTGGTCACCTACGACGCCTTCGCCTCGGTCGTCGCGAACGTCAGCGGCGAGTCCCACCGCGAGTGGCTCGACGACCACGTCCGCGGCGGCGCGCCGGTCTCACCACCGGAGTCGCCCTACGCCTACACCGTTCCCGGCGGCGACTTCGACGCCGACGGCGACGGGCTGTCCGCCGCCGCCGAACGCGCCAACGGGACCCATCCCTTCGCCGCGGACACCGACGCCGACGGCGTCGACGACGGCACCGAACTCCGCCTCGGGACCGACCCGACCGACCCGTACTCGACGCCCGTCGTCGCGGACGACACTGAGAACGCGACGGTCGGGAGCGCCCCCGTCGGGAACGCGACCGCCGCCGCGGCGGACGACGCGGGTAGCCGCGCGACGCCGTAGCGCAGCGACGGCGGTGTCTCGCCGGAGTCCCGGCGGACGGCGGCGGGCCGGAACGGCGCTTTCAAGGTGCAGTCGGCCCGCCCTTCGAGTATGACCACAGTCGCCCTGCTCGTCCGGCCCGCCGAGCCCGGCACCGTCCTCGAACACCTCGTCGACAGCGGGGCGGCGACCGCCGAGGAGGCGGCCGACCTCTACGCGGCGATGGCCCGCGACGTGGCCGTCGCCGTCCGCGCCAGCGGGGCCGAACTGCTCGTCAACTACCGGCCCGTCGAGGCCGACGACCCGACCGAACCCGCCGAGGACGAGGCGTCGCTGGAGGCGGTGCGCTCGCTGCTCGCGCCCGCGTTCGACGACCCCGACGCACCCCGCTACGAGGTGCAGGTCGGCTCGTCGCTGTCGGCCCGCGTCGGCAACACGGTCACCCACCTGCTCGACCGCGAGGGCGTCCAGAGCGCCGCGGTCGCCCGGCCGTCGGCCGCGATGCTCCAGCGCCGGCTGGTCGACAGCGCCGCGATGAAGCTCCGCCAGTCCGAAGTCGTCCTCGGGCCGGCGACGGACGGCCGCGTCTCCTACGCCGCCTTCACCGAACCCGTCGACTTCGAGAACGCCTTCGCACAGCCGGCCGTCGAGACGCTGACCGACCGCGGCCGCGACGCCGGCCTCGACGTGGACTACCTGGAAATGCTCCCCGTGGCCGAGACCCCCGGCGGCTTCGCGACGCTGGTCTCGCAGTTGCGGGCCCGCCGGCGGGCCGACCTGTGGGTGCCGCCCCACACCGCCGCGGTCGTCGAGGACCTCGGCCTGGTCGCGTCGGCCGACGAAGACGGGCTCTCAGTCTCGCGGGACTGACCGACAACCCTTAGGGTGGACGGGGAGAATCATCGGATGCGGTGGGATAGCGAAGTGGCCTAACGCGACTGCCTTGAGAGCAGTTGTCCTCACGGACTCCGGGGTTCGAATCCCCGTCCCACCGTGTTCTCCCGTGTACTCCCCGGGCGACGAGCGACCGCTTCGACATCGCCCGGCCGACTCGATCGCCGCGTGAGCCACTCCTGAGTCGAATTACGATTCGACTATCGACGAAATGGCGGTGGAAAAAAGACGAGTTATGAGGGAGGAGCACACCGGTGGAGATAGCGACCACGTACCAATGTCAGAGAGATACGACCTCGTCATCGTCGGCGGCGGTATCAGTGGGGCATCGCTCCTGTACGCGACGGCGAAGTTCACCGATATCGACTCCATCGCACTGGTCGAGAAGGAGTCGGACGTCGCGGCGATCAACTCACACCGGACGAACAACTCCCAGACGCTGCACTTTGGCGACATCGAGACCAACTACACGCTGGAGAAGGCCCGCGAGGTCAAGGAGGGCGCGGAACTGCTGGCGGGCTACCTCGAACACCACGACTCCGACCGGGAGATGCACTCGAAGCGCTCCAAGATGGTCCTCGGGGTGGGCGAGGAGGAGGTCGCCCAGCTGGACCGCCGCTACGGCGAGGAGGGCTTCGGCGACCTGTTCCCGAAGCTCCGGCCCATCGACCGCGAGGAGATCGCCGACCTCGAACCGAAGGTCGTCGAGGGACGGGACCCCGACGTGGCGATGCGCGCGCTCCAGACGCCGGACGGCTACGTCGTCGACTACGGCCAGACGACGAAGTCGTTCGTCGACCGCGCCGCCGAGGAGGCCAGCGTCGACGTCTACACCGGTACCGAGGTCACGAGCGTCGAACCGACGCGTGAGGGATACGAGATTTCGACGTCGAACGGCGGCTTCGAGTGCGAGGCGGCCGTCGTCGCCGCCGGCTCCCACAGCCTCCAGATCGCCAAGGAACTCGGCTACGGGCAGGACAAGGTGCTGCTGCCGGTCGCGGGGAGTTTCTTCCTCGCCGACGACCTGCTGAACGGGAAGGTCTACACCCTCCAGATGAAGAAGCTCCCGTTCGCCGCGGTCCACGGCGACGCGGACGTACACGACGGGTCGATCACGCGGTTCGGCCCGACGGCCAAACTCGTGCCGACGCTCGAACGCGGCCGGATCTCGACGGTCTCGGACTTCCTCGACGTGTTCGGGCTGAACGCCGCGGCGTTTCTCAGCTACGCGAACATCCTCTCCGACAAGGTGCTCCTGCCGTACGTCCTCCGGAACCTCGTCTACGACCTCCCGGAGGTCGGCCCGCGGCAGTTCCTCCCGCACGTCCAGAAGGTCGTCCCGAGCGTCGAACTCGACGACATCGAGCGCGCGGAGGGCTACGGCGGCGTCCGCCCGCAGATCGTCGACACGAGCGAGCGCTCGCTCGACATGGGCGAGGCGAAGATCGTCGGCAAGGACATCATCTTCAACATCACCCCCTCGCCGGGCGCCTCGACCTGCCTGAAGAACGCGATGCGGGACGCCCGGACCGTCGTCGACTTCCTCGACGGCGACTACGCGTTCGACGAGGAGGCGTTCCGCGCCGAGACCATCGGCCACTTCCCGACCGCCGACACCGGCGGTCCGTCGGTCGACGCCGAGAGCGCCGCCGGAGTCGCCGCCGACGACGACTGAGCGCGACCGCTACTCCTCGCTCTCCCGCAACTCCCGGATCGCGTCCTCCTGTTCCTTCCGGGCGATGCCGCCGCTCTCGGCGTGTCGCCCCGTGTACTGCGTGTCGGGGATCGCCGACCAGACGGAGCCGCCGTCACCGTCGGTCGCCCGGCGGAACCAGACCGCACAGACGGCGAGGTAGGCGACGACGGCGAACGCGAGACTCGGCACGTACGCGCTCTCGGCGAGTCCGAGCCCCTCGACGGCGATGTCGAGCAGGGCCGCGGTGCCGGTGACGAACGCGCCCCCGACCAGGAAGAACACGACGGCGATCCGGACCCATCGAGGGACCGAGAGGTCGACGGTTCGCGGCATGGCCGGCGCTTCGCGGCCGCGCGGAAAAGGTCTTCTGGCCGCCCGGTCGATGGCGTTCAGTTCGATGTGCAAACCCACTTTTTCCAGCGGAGAGTTCCTCGCGCGCCGGGGGCGCGCTGCGGGAATCCTCCGCTGCAAAAACTTGGGGAAAAAGGCCGGACGACGCGCTCGCTCCGCTCGCTTGCGTCCGGTGAACCGCCTCGCTCCCGACGGTCGCTCGGCGGATGCTGGCGTGATACCTACACCACCTACACTGAGCATCCGCGCGCCGCAGGCGCGCGGTTCACTGGACGCGAGCGAACGGAGTGAACGAGTCGTCCGGCCAGTGTCGTGAGAGTAGCGAACGACACCTCGTCAGAGCTTGCTCTGACGGCGTTTTCACCCATGTTTTTGCCGCCCGGGTTCCCCGCAGGCGCGCCACGCGCGCCGAGGAAACCCGGGTGGGAAAAAGATGGTTTCAGAACTGGTAGCGGCGGTCGTCGGGGTCGCCGGTGCCCGTCTGGGGCAGGTCCGCGCCGCCGGCCATCTCCTCGAAGGTCATGCCCGAGAGGTACTCGTCGTAGGTCACGTCGTACTCGGTGCGGAGGTGGAAGTCCAGGTTCCCGGTCTCGACGGCGGACTGGAACAGCATGTGGACCCCGCGGCGGACGAGTTCGTCGGGGTCGTCGGTGTCCAGGGCGGCCAGCAGCATGGCGAGTTCGTTGCGGGTCTCGCGGTCGGTGTCGACCGAGAGGACCTCGTCGAGGTCGCTGTACTCGCCCTGCACGTCGTCCTGCAGATCGTCGAGGCTCATACGCACTCAGAGGGAAGGCCCTCGCAAACACCTTACGCTCCGGGGAGGAGACCAGCGGGCGACGGGGAGGGGCGACCGACGGGATCAGGTGTACACCTCGACGGCGTCGGGGCGGACCACGAAGGTGCGGTCCCACAGGTCGACGGCGAGGGTGAACTCGCCGTCGGCGTCGCTGCGTCGGTGGTGCGAGAGGAGCCTGTCGAGGGCGTCGGCGTCTATCCGGTCGTGCAACTGCTCGACCTCGTCGAGGTCGAGGTGGGCGCGACGGGCGGCCCTGAACAGCGCGTCGGTCGCGTCCTCGTCGGCGTCGATACCGACGCGTGCGACGGGCGGCTCGTCCGGGACCCGAGTCGATGGCGTCATGCTCGGGTCGGAGGGCGCCACACACCTAAACCGGGGTCGTCGCTAGCTCCATTTAACCCGATTTAACTCGGTTCAAACCGCGTGCGGGGAGCGGGACCGCCGGGACAGGGTAGGACAGTCGGGAACAGCGGTGGGACCGTCGCAACGACCGGATCAGTCGTCGAGCGCGCGCCGAACGGTGCCGACGGCCTCGCGGAGGGCGTCGGTCGCGCGGTCCTGGGGGAGTTCGTACTCGATGACCAGCGGCGCGGTCAGGTCGGCGTGGCCCTCGAGCAGGTCGACGAACGAGGCCACGTCGAGTCGGCCCGCGCCGGGTACGTCCTCGATCTCGGCGTCGGAGGTGTCCTTGAGGTGGCAGGCGACGATCCGGTCGCCCAAGTCGCGGACGACCTCGTCGGGGCGCACGTCCTCGACGAGGAAGTGGCCGGTGTCGATACAGAGGCCCAGGCGCTCGTGGTCGTAGCGGTCGAGGACGCCGCGGGCGTCGTCGACGGTCGAGAAGACCCGCGAGAGGTCGTCGTGGTGGACCGACGAGTAGTTGTGGATTCCCACGTCGAGGTCGAACGCCCCGGCCACTTCGATCAGTTCCTCGGTGATCGCGTCGGCGGCGGGCGGGTAGTTGACGGTGAGGTAGTCGGCGCCGAGGCGGTCGGCGAAGGCCGCGTGTTCGCGGGCCTCGTTCGGCGATTCGAGGTCGACGACGCCGTAGCCACAGACCGACACGTCCGCGGTGTCGACGGCGTCCAGTCCGGCGGCGACCGTCGCGTCGTCGTGGTCCGGCCCGAGGTGGTGACCCCACAGTTCGAGGTGCGTCACCTCGGTCTCGTCGAGTTCGGAGAGCAGATCGCCGAGCGAGAAGTCACGAAACACGACGCTCTGGACGCCGATATCGTAGTCGCGAGACATGGGACCGAGGAGGCGTGACACCGGCAAAAACGTTCCGCCGAGGGAGAGACGGACCGAGACCGGTGAAACTGGAGAAACAGTCGACGCTCCCGGCGCCGACGCGGCGCGGGCTTCCGCGAGACGACGTTTTATCCCCGCCGTCGCCATGGATGAGCCATGGACGTTCTCATCATCGGCGGGACGGGGCTCATCAGCACCGGCATCGCGCGCCAGGCGGTCGACGCCGGCCACGACGTGACCGCCTTCCACCGCGGCGAGACGGACGCTGACCTGCCCGACGCGGTCGCCCACGTCCACGGCGACCGCGACGACGACGACCGGCTGGCCGAGGTGGCCGCCGAGGTCGATCCCGAGGTCGTGATCGACATGGTGTGTTTCTCGCCCGAACAGGCCGAGAGCGCCGTCGAAGCCTTCGAGGGCGTCGAGCAGTTCGTCTTCTGCTCGACGGTCGACGTGTACCACCGGCCGCTGGACGCCAACCCCGCGACCGAGGACGCGGCCCGGCACCCGCCGGTCAGCGACTACGGCGCCGACAAGGCCGACTGCGAGGACGTCTTCTTCGAGGCGGGCGGCGACGCCTTCGAGACGACCGTGATCCGCCCGTGGAGCACCTACGGCGAGGGCGGCCCGGTCATCCACACGATGGGCTGGGGGACCTACTACCTCGACCGTGTGCGGAAGGGCGAGCCGATAATCGTCCACGGCGACGGCGCCACGCTGTGGGGTCCCTGCCACCGCGACGACGTGGCCGGCGCGTTCGTCGAGGCGATCGGCAACGAGACGGCCTACGGCGAGGCGTACCACGTCACCAGCGAGGAAGTGATCTCCTGGAACCAGTACCACGAGTACGTGGCCGACGCGATGGACGCGCCCGAGCCCGAGCTGGTGTACATCCCGACGGACAAACTGGTCGAGGCCGTCCCCGACCGCACCGACCCGCTGGTCGACCACTTCCAGTACTCGACGGTGTTCGACAACGGCAAGGCCAAACGCGACCTGGACTTCGAGTACACGATCAGTTTCCGCGAGGGCGTCGAGCGGACCATCGACGACCTCCAGCAGCGCGACGCCATCGACCCCTACGACAGCGAGAACGACGACGAGATAATCGCGGCGTGGCGCGACTCGACCGAGTCGTTCGTCGAAGCGTTCGACGGCTGAGAAGGGGACGGACGCGACCAGAACGGGCCGACTTTCCGGCTGCCACCGTCGTTCAGTCGATACTGTACTCGACGATGTCCTCGGAGCCGCAGGTCGCGCAGACGGCGGTGTCGGCGTCGACGGTGGTGCCACAGCGTCGGCACTCGGCGACGACGGTCTCGGGCTCGACCCGCGTGACGAGGGAGGCGAACAGACTCACGGCGATCACTCCGGGTGGACCGGGTCCTCGCAGTCGGGACACTCGGCGAAGAGCCTGGGCCAGTCGCCCTCGGACTCGTAGCGGATCAACAGGTTCGCCGACGGGATCATCACGTCGCAGTTCGGACACGCGCCGAGCGGTCCCCCCCGGAGTCCGCGGTCGTCGCTCCCGGCCATGTACCGGGTTACCACTCCCCGTTCCGTAGTTATTCTCCGTATAACGTCGATAATGCGGCGATTTATTCGACGGGTCGCCGGTCGAACGGCCGACCGAAGTGCCGTTACGGACGGGCCGTCACTCGACGGAGACGACTTCGACCTCGAACGTCAGCGCCTCGCCCGCGAGTTCGTGGTTGAAGTCGACGGTGACCGTCTCGTCGTCGGCGTCGACGACCTCGCCGGGGAGCCCCTCCTCGGTCTGGATCTCCAGCCCTTCCTCGACCTCGCGGCCGCCGAGCATCTCCGCGAACTCGTCGGCCTCGTACTCGACGACGCGGTCGTCCGTGCGCTCGCCGTAGGCCTGCTCGGGCTCGATCTCGACAGTGTCCTCTTCGCCGGTCTCCATGCCGACCAGGCCGTCTTCGAGCCCCTCGATGATGCGACCGTTCCCGATCTCGACGGTGAGCGGCTGGTAGTCCCGGTCGGGCTGGTCCGCGGCGAGCCCTTCCTCCTCCGCGACGGACTCCAGCGACGTGTCGAAGACGCTGCCGTCGTCCAGTCGACCTGTGTACTCGATGGTCACGGTGTCGCCCGTGGAAATAGCCATATCGTCCGAAACAGCGGCCGACGGATAAGCCTGCGGTATAAGGCTCGGCGCGCGGATGCTCAGTGTAGAGAAGACATATACCGTAGTGAAAAATTAGCAATACTATGCGCTATCGAGCATTTCTCGCTCTGGTACTTTTCGTTGGGGCGAGTGCCGGATGTCTCGTGGATTCCGGTCCCGAAGCGGGGCAGTTGGTGATACATAATTACGATAGTCAAGATCATACCGTCACCATTGAGTGTGGAAGCGAGAACACCAGTCTGACTGTCCCTCACGGGAGCGATCGAGTGGTAACGCTCACTGAGTCGCCTGGCAGCTATACGATAGAGGCATCCGTGGACGAAACTATCTCCTTGAATCACACTGTCGAGTACTATTCCGCCGGGAGAAACGGGGAAGAACCAGGCGGCCCCGTCGTCAAGCTGAGGATTGAGAGCGACTCGACTTACTTTTCCCGGTCGTACGACTGAACGACGGTTCGACCGGGCCTACTCAGTTCGCACACCGAACCGAACACGAGACTCCTAGGCGTTCGTCTCGTACAGCTCCCCCTCGTCGTCGTAGCGAGCGTCGAAGATACGGTCGAACTGCTCGTCGGAGATGGACACGTCCACCGCGCCCATGTTCTCGTCGAGCTGCTCCACCGTGCGAGCGCCGACGATGGGGACGCAGTCGAAGTCGGGCTGGTCCATCAGCCACCGGAGCGCCACCTGGGCGGGCGAGGCGTCGACCTCGTCGGCGACCTCGCGCACCGCGTCGAGGACGTGCCAGCCGCGCTCGGAGACGTACCAGTCCTCGAACATCGGATCGAGGTCGCCGCGGGTCCCCTCGTCGGCGTCCAGATCGTAGGTGCCGTCGCCGACGCGTTCGTACTTGCCGGTGAGGAACCCACCCGCCAGCGGCGAGTACGGGCAGACGGCGAGGTTCTGGTCAGCGCACACGTCGAGGTACTCGGCCACGTCCTCGTAGTAGGCGGCGTGAAAGAGCGGCTGGGTGACGCTGAAGGCCTCGTAGTTGTTCACGTCGGCCTTCCAGAGCCCCTTGGTGAGCTTCCAGGCGTCGCAGGTCGAGATGCCGACGTAGTGGACCTTGCCCTCGCTCACGAGGTCGTCGACCGCCCGCAGCGTGTGCTCGATGGGCGTCTCGTCGTCGAAACGGTGGAGATAGAGGATGTCGAGGTAATCGGTGCCGAGCCGGTCGAGTGAGCCCTCGACCTCGGCGCGGACGTTCTTCTTCGAGAGGTTCTCCTGGAATCTCGATACCGTGGACCAGAAGCACTTCGAGGCGATCACGTAGTCCTCGCGGTCCTCGTCTTCCAGCCACTCGCCGATCCAGCGTTCGGAGTCGCCGCCGCCGTAGCCGTTGGCGGTGTCGATGAAGTTCCCCCCGCGCTCGGCGTAGGCGTCGAGCAGTTCGTGGGCGTCCTCGCGGTCGGTCTCGACGACGCCGTCGTGGGCCTTGCCGAACCGCCACGTGCCGAGACAGACCGGCGACACCTGCAGTCCCGTCGCTCCGAGTCGTCTGTACTCCATATCGGCACATCGGTCGCAGGCCGCATAGGCGTTGGTTTCGCGGAAGCCCACGAGTGGCGCGTCGCGCGAGCGGGGAGAACGGTGTAGAAGGCGGGACCCGCCGAACGGGACGCGCAGACGCCGGGTTCGACCTTTTCCGGCGGCCGACCCAACGGGGGGCATGCGGCTGCTTCAGCTATCGGTCCCCGCCGAGCAGCGCGCGGCGGTCCGGCGGGTCCTCGACGGGCACGACCTCGGCTACACCGTCGCCGAGGGCGACGGCGCGAAGGAGGGGCACGCGCTCGTGACCGTCGTGATCCCGGCCGACGCCGTCGAGCGCGTGCTGGACGACCTCCAGGACGCCGGCTACGACCGCAGCACCTACACCGTCTCGACCGAGGCCGAGTTCGCGACCTTCGAGGGGATGGACGCGGTCCAGCGCCACTGGGCGGAGACGCCCAACCGGATCGCCCCCGAGACGCTCCGGGCGAAGGCCCGGGACATGCGACCGAACACCCAGTCGTACGTCTGGCTGATGCTGCTCAGCACCGTCATCGCGACCGCGGGGCTGCTCATCGGCTCGCCCGCCGTCCTCGTCGGGTCGATGGTGCTCGCGCCGCTCGTGGCGCCGATGCTCGCGGCGAGTATCGGCGCGGTCCGCGACGACCGGGCGATGGTCGCCGACAGCCTCCGCCAGCAGGCGGTCGGGCTGGGCGTCGCCGTCCTCGGCGCCGTCGCCGCGAGCCTCCTCATCCGGAACCTCGAGATCGTCTCGGTGACGCTCGACGTGACGACGGTCGACCTGTTCGCGGTGCGGCTCTCGCCGGGACTGCTCTCGGTCGTCGTCGGCCTCGCTGCCGGCGCGGCCGGCGCCTTCGGGCTGACGACGAAGGGCAACGTGAGCATCGTCGGCGTGATGGTCGCCGCAGCCCTGGTCCCGACGGCCGCGGTCGTCGGGATCGGCGTCGCCTGGGGCGCCGCCAGCGTCGCGGTCGGCGCGCTCGTGCTGCTCGGCCTGACCATCGTCGCCGTCAACGTCGGCGCCTACCTCATGCTGCGCTATCTCGGCTACCGCCCGGAGGCGGCCGAGAGCGCCTTCATCGACCTCGAATCGACCGCCGAGAAGGCCCGGTTCGCCGCGACCGCCCTCGCCGTCGTGGTCGTCGTCGCGGTGGTCCTCGTCGGCTCGGTCCAGCACGTCCGCTTCGAGTACGCCGTCACGCAGGCGACCTCGGACGTGGTCACCGACGAGGAGTACGGCCCCCTCTCGCTCCGCGGGGTCACCGTCCAGTACGCCGGGACCAGCCCCGTCGAGAACCCGACGACCGTCTCCGTCAGCCTCACCCGCAGGTCCGACGAATCGTACCCGTCGCTCCCGAACGACCTCGCGCGACAGATCTCGGACCGCACCGGCGAGAACGTGACCGTTCTCGTCACCTACACCGATTACGAGGTGTCGAACGCCACCGGGACCGCGTCGGACACAGGTGCGACCGGGAGCGCGTCCGGAGCGGGTGCGGCGGGCCTCGCCCGCCCTGCCGTCCCCGGGTGAGCGGCCACTCGCTCCCGTCGCTCTCCTCGTCGTCGGCCACACGTTCGCCTCGGGACTCGACCGCAGGAGCCGCCGACTCGCGATGGCGCGTCTCGCCCGTCTGACCGCGCTCCGATCACGGAGTCAGAGAGAGCGTTGCGGAGTCGACCCGGGTGGATCGGTCCGGCGATTCGTAGAGCTCCAGCGGGTACGAGGCGATACCCATCTCTTCCAGATTCTCACCGGCCGCCGTCGCCGTTATCGAAACCGTATCCCCGTCAGCTGCCGAAGTCAGCCACGCCGAATCCGACCCGCCGGCGTCGGTATCGACGACGACTGTAACTGCGAAATCACCGGTTCCGTCCAAGATCGAAGCCGCCACTTCGAAGTTGACCTCTTCCTCGTCCCCGACGACCAGGTGGAGGGTGTCGAACTCGCCCGTGGAGACGGGGATCTCGACCTCGTCGCCGCTGGTGCCATCGTAGGCCGAGGCGGAAAATCCGGGCTCGCCAGGGTCGACCGGCGTCGGCGTTGCCGTCGGTGTCGGCGTCGACGTCGGCGTCGTCGTCTCCGTCGGCGTCGGCGATCGGGTCGGTGTGTCCGTCGCCGTCGGCGTCGACGATGGAGTGGGCGTCTCAGACGGTGTCGCTGTCGGCGTCGGTGTCGCCGCCGATGGCGTTGCCGTCGATGTCGGCGTCGCAGTCCCGTCGCCCCCGCTGGCTCGCTCGGAGTCGTCCGTCTCGGTTGCGTCGGACCCGCTAGTTCCACAGCCTGCCACTGCTCCCGCAGCGACGACGGCCAGAAGGCGTCGCCGTTCCAGTTCCATAGCGGGAGGATGAGAGATCAGACAGTTGTATCATTCGATAGCCGGTCGGGACCGCGACGGCCGCCGGTCACTCCACGCCGGCGCCGGTCGGCGCGTCCGGGAGTTCGACGGGGTCGCTGTCGATACCGAGTTCGTCGAGCGCCCGTTCGAGGTGCTCGGCCTCGGCGTACTCGGCGCCGTCGGCGACGCGGATCCGCTGGACGGTCGCCAGCACCTCGCCGCGGCGGTCGTCCGGGATGTCGTACTTGTCGGTCGCGAGTTCGATGGTGAGGCCGTTGTGGTCGCGGGTGTACAGCGAGTGGAACACGCCGCGGTCGAACTCGTTGTAGCCGTGGCCGAACTCCTCCAGCGCGCGCTTGATGTCCGCGAAGCGCTCGGGGTCGATGCTGAAGGAGAGGTGGTGGACCGACCCGATCTGGTGGCGCAGCGGCGCGGCCGACGACTCCCGGTCGTCTTTCACGAAGAACGTGAGGATGCGGCCGTCGCCGGTGTCGAAGAACAGATGCGTCGAGTCGGGGTCGTCGAGGTTCGGCTGGCGGAGCACCAGGGGCATCCCCAGCAGGTCGCGGTAGAACTCGATCGTGTCTTCCTCGTTGCTACCGATGAGCGTGATGTGGTCCGTACCGGTCGTGTGGAACGGACTCTCGGGCAGTTCGGCCGTGATCTCCGGACCGCTGTCCTCTGACATACCGACTCGTTGGGACGAGAGCCCCATAGGTCTCCTGCCGGCGGCGATCGGTCCGACGGCCCCGCGACCGATAGATTGATAGTCGATTACCGGTCCGGTACGACCACCGTACTCCGAGTAGATGACGCCTATCGAGATCGCCGCCGCCGCCGTCGCGCTCGCCCTCGCGGTCAGCGCGGGGCTCGTCGCCCACGAACTCGCCCACGCGGCCGTCCTGCGCGCCGCGGGCGTGGCCTACCGCATCGACTGGTTCCCCGGCGACGACACCGGGGTCCTCGGCGCCGGCCTGCGCGGACGCTGGGCCGCGGTCAGACCGCGCGCGACCGGGGAGACGCCCGCCTGGGTCCTGCGGTGCTCGGCGATGATGCCGCTGGCGCTCGCCGTCCCCCTCGCGCTCGTCCCGCTCGGCGTCGTCGCCGACCCGTTCGCGACCGACGGCCTCGTCCGCTTCGCCGCCGTCGGGTGGATGGCCTGCGCGCTGCCGAGCCCGCAGGACTTCTCCGTGCTGTGGTACGCCGACACCGCCGTCGCGGCCGCGGCCGACGACGCTTCGAGCTACGACGCCTCGACCGACGAGCCGTCCGCGACGTGACCGCCCGTGAGCGTCGCGGTAGGGCCGCAGTACCCCGCGGCCCCGGGCTGGTCTCGGACCGGCGCCGCGCCGGCCGCGCGCCGTCCCGGCGTTAGGGGCCTGTTTCCTTTCTCCGTGAGCCCCCTATCGGTTGGACCGATGCCAGATCCCGACAGAGACGCCGAGCCCGAATCCACCACGGACCCGCGGTTCGACGAGTGGCCGGTCAGGCGCTACGACGCCTACGACGACCTGACCGTCGAGCGAGCGACACCGGACGACGACGACGGTCAGCAGCTCGACGACGTGGAGTGGGTCGGCGGCACCCGAGCCGGTTCCGGCGGCGCCGCCTACGTCTACGCGCCCGAGTCCGAGACGCTCCATCGCGGCCGCTACGACCACGAGAACGACCGGGTCGTCGTCGACGACGAGACCGCCGTCGACCGGGAGACGCTGGGCGACCACCTCGTCGACATCGGCGAGGACCACGACTGGGGGTGGCTCTCCTCGTTCGCCCGCGAGCACATGGACACGCCCGACCACGACCCCGAGGACCCGACCGCCGAGCACCTCCTGCCGCCCGGCTTCGACCACGAGGCGACGGAGTTCCAGCGGCGCAACCTCGTCGACGACGCCGACGAGGACGCCGCCTTCTTCGGCTCGCACACCTTCGCCGACGACACCGACCGGGTCCACGTGCTCGAACGCGAGTTCGCCGTCACCGCCGCCGAGTCCGACGACCGCGCCGACACACACGTCGAGGAGCGCTACCTCGTCGCCGAGGAACCGCGCGAGGAGGACCGCGCCGGTGACGCCGACATCGTCGAGGAACGCGAGTACGATCTGGCGCTCGACGTCGACCCCGACGAACGGGTCTGGGTGAACGACGCCGAGGGGCTCCTGACGGAGTGGCACCGCCGGCACCTCGCCCCGCCCGAGCGCGAGGAACACCGCCGGGTCGAACGCGGGGCGGCCGCGACCGACGGCAGCGCCGACCGGCGCGGCGTCTGAGCGGCGAGGGGTCGGGAGCTGCTCCGTCCGCAGGGCCGGCGATGTCCGGCCGCACGTCCAAGTACTCCCGGACCCGAGGGGAGACGATGCCCGGCAGTGTCGTCCTTCAGACGCTCGGCGACGCCGTCCGCGCGGCCGTGCCGTCGTGGCTCGTGCCCGCGTTCCGCGGGGTCACTCGACTCGGGAACCTCGGCGTCTTCCTGGTCGCGTTCGCCCTCGACTACTGGTTCGTCGACCGCGAGCGCGGCGCCCACGCCATCGGCGTCGTCGTCGGCGGGATGGCGCTGCTGACCGCGCTCAAGTACTTCTTCGCCGCGCCGCGACCGCCGGCGTCGGTCAACCTCGTTCCGACCGGCGGCCACAGTTTCCCGAGCGGGCACGCCATGGGCGCGACCGTCGCCTACGGCGCCCTCGCCGTCGACCTCGACATCGGTTCGGCCCGAGTCCGGTACGCCGCGGCCGGCGCCCTCGTCTCCCTGATCGCGCTCTCGCGAGTGGTCCTCGGCGTCCATTTCGTCCGCGACGTGCTCGCCGGGATCGCCTTCGGCGTCGTCTTCCTCGCGGTCGCGTTCGGCGTCACCGGTCGCGACCCTCGACTCGCTTTCCTGCTCGCGATCGCCGTCGCCCTCCTCGCCGTCGCGGTCAGCGGCGCCAGCCGCGACGGGGTCGGCCTCCTCGGCCTCGCGGTCGGCGCCGCCGTCGCCTGGGAACTCGCCGGCGACGGGACGACCGTCGAGCAGCCGCTGTGGCGAGCGGCGCTCGTCGGCGGCCTCCTCCCGGTCCTCGCCGGGCTGGGCTTCGTCGCCCTGGTCGTCGACCCCCCACCGGCGGCCGTGTTCGCGCTCACCGTCGCGCTCGGCGCCGGACTACTCGCCCCGCCCGCCCTCCTCGGCGGCCCGAGCGACGCGACCGCCGCCGGCTGAGACGGCGACCGCCTGAGACTGTGACCCCGACCGCGCCAGCCGCGACCCGGCAGCCGCGATCACGGAGCCCCGACCGCGAGAACCGCACCGGGAGAGTCGCCCTGAACTCCCCGGCCACACGTGGCGAATGCCGGCCGGCCGACTATCCGGCGCGATAGCCTATTCCGCCCGCATGTCGTTGCTCGGCCGGACGATCGACCTGTACGGGTACGTCTTCCACCCGATCACCGTCCTCGGCGTCGGGAGCCTGCTACTGATCTACCACGAGTGGCGCGGCCGGGACGCCGACCGGGCCGCGCTCGGCCGCCGCGTCGGCGCCTTCCTCGGCGCCGGCGCTCTCGCGCTCGTCCCGACCGCGGCCTTCTTCCTCGTGTTCCGCGGCGGGCTCGGCCGGGCCGTCGCCGGGAGCAGTTGGCGGCTCGATTGGATGGTCGCCGCCGGCGTGCTGATCGCCGCCGGCGTCACCTGGCTCGTCTGGCGCCGCTACGAGTGGGGCTCGGTCGTCCCCGGCGCGATGGCGACGTTCGCGGCCGTCACGGTCCCCTACGCCGTCCTCGCGCCCGTCTGGGACATCTCGGGCCACGTCATCCTCGCGCTGGCGCCGACGCTGTACCTGACGCTCGTCGACCGCAGGTACGCGCCCCTGCTGGTCGTCCCGGCCCTGATGGTGCCGACGCGGGTCCTGGTCGAGGCCCATACGTGGGCCCAGTCGGTCGCCGGGTTCGCCGTCGCCGCCGCGATCACGGTCGGCCTCTACCGCGTCCGGGCGCGGTCGAGCGACCGCCGAAACGCCGGGTCGACCGCGTCCTGACCCGACCCGTCGCCGTGAACCCGGGCCTCCCCACCGCTCCGGACGCCTCCGTTCCCCCACGTCCGCCTCCGGACCGATGGCGTGACACCCCGAGCCGAACAGTCAGCAAATTGTTACTTAGAAGTGTGCGCGGGCCGCAGGCGTGGCATGGCGACCGACCGATCGGAGCCGGCGAACGTGTTACTGGTCGTGCTCGACTCGGTGCGGGCACGGAACTGCTCGGTGCTCGGGGCGCGCAAGCCGACGACACCGAACCTCGAACTGCTGGCCCGGGAGTCGACGCTGTACACGCAGGCGCGGGCGCCCTCGAACTGGAGCCTGCCGAGCCACGTCAGTCTCTTCACCGGGCTGGAGACCCACGAGCACCGCGTCACGGTCGACCGGCGGCTCGCCCCGGGGAACACGGCCTTCGAGAAGCTCGGGGAGCGCGGCCACGACACGGGGCTGTTCACCGAGAACGGGTTCGTCGCGAGCCACGGCGTGGGACTCAAAGACGCCTTCGAGACCGTCGAGACGGTTCCGGAGTCCGTCCCCGACGGCTACGACACGGCCGAGCTGAACCCCGGGCCGGACGGCTACTACTACGCCGACCGCTTCCTGTCGTGGAGCGACGACCGCGACGGCCCGTGGGCGGCGTGTCTGAACCTGATGGACGCCCACAGGCCCTTCGAACCCCGAGCGTCCCACGACGAGTGGGGCGACGACGCCGCCCGCGAACTCCAGGCGGAACTGCCCAACCGCTGGGAGTGGACGTTCCAGGCCGGCGAGCGGCCGCTGTGGCAGCTCAAGGCCCTGGAGGCGCTGTACGACGGCGGGATCCGACAGGCCGACGCGATACTCGGCCACGTCGTCTCGACGCTGCGCGAGCGCGGGGTCCTCGACGACACCCTGCTCGTCGTCTGCGGCGACCACGGCGACGGCTTCGGCGAACGGAGCGTCCTCGACGGGGAGCCGCCGGCCGTCTCGCACATCGTCCCGATGCACGAGTCGCTGTTGCACGTCCCGCTGCTCGTGCGCCGTCCCGGCGGACACGAGGCTCGGACCGTCCGCGACCCCGCGGCGTTGACGCCGTTCCACGACGTGGCGCTGGCCGCCGGCGCGGGCGAACCGGTCTCGGCCGGTGCGTTCGCCCGCGAGCGCGTCGTCAGCACGAAACAGCCCGTCACCGGCGACCTCCGCGAGCGCTACGAGCGCAACTGCGAGTCGGTCGACCCCTTCGTCGCCCCGTCGCGGGCCGTCTACCGCGCCGACCCGTCGGTCGACCGCGCGGTCCGCAAGACGTACTACTGGGGCGACGCGGCCGCCGAACTCGCGGTCCACGATCCGGGCCACGTCCACCGCGTCGGCGCCGCCACCAGCGAGTCCGTCGACGACGCCGTCCTGACCCGCGACGTGTCCGTCGACCTGCCCCGCGAGGCCACGGACGGTGGGCTCGATCCGGACAAGAAGGCCCAGCTCGCCGCGCTGGGGTACTACTGACGGCGGCGCCGGTCGACCGCTGTCCCCCGCGTTCCGCTCGCGGCGCCGGTAGGCGCTACTCCAGCGAGTAGGCGACCCGCTCGCCGGTGTCCAGCCCGTTCCGGAGCGCCGCGTGCAGGCGCGCCTCGCCGGCCACCCAGTCGCCGAGCGCGTACAGGTCCGCCTCGGCCGCGTCGTCGACGGCTCCCCGCCGGACCCCTTCGTCGGGGAGCGCGTAGCGCCACCCCTGGTGGTCGGTCCACTCTGGGTCGGCCAGCCGGTCGTCGTCCAGCACGTCCGCGGTCAGCTCCGCGAGTTCGGCCACGTTCCCGTCGGGGTCGTCGTCGTAGCGCTCGACCGACCACTCGGGATTGGCCTGCACCACCAGCACGGACTCACCGTCGGGGACGTGCCCGTCCTTGCACTCCTCGCGGGCGATCCAGCCGATCTGGTGGTCTCGATCCGGGTTCACCAGCGCGTAGTAGGGCCGGTCGAGTTCGAACTCGTAGCCCAGCACCGCCGTCCAGATGGTGCGGTAGGGGACCGCCTCGGCCGCCTCGGCGAGGTCCCGCCGCGCGTCGCTCTCCCACTCGGCGTCGCGCAGCAACTCTGCGCTCTGGGGCGCGGGCGGATTCAGGAGCAGCGCGTCGAACGGACCCCACTCCTCGCCGTCGGTGTCGACGACGCGCCACTGGTCACCGTCGCGGACCAGCGTCTCGGCTCTGGTCGAGTTCTCGACCGTCGCGTCGGTCTCGCCCAGCAGTCGCTTGGCGATCTGTGTCAGGCCAGCGCGGTAGCTCCACTTGTGGTCGTCGGCGTCCCGACCCTCTGAAACCGAGCCCTCGGCGTCGAAGGTGTAGATCGGTTCGGTCACGTCGACCAGTCCCTCCGAATCGAGCGTCTCCGTCAGGAGTTCGACGACGCGGTCGTCGTCGCTCTTGACGTAGTTGGCGCCGTAGTCGTAAGTCACGTCGCCGCGGCGGCGGGTGGCCGCCCGCCCGCACACGCCGCGGGATTTTTCCAGCACCGTCACCTCCGCCGACGGGACCGCCCCGTCGAGCACGTACGTCGCGGCCGCGGCCGCCGCGCCCGCGCCGACGACTCCGATCGCTGTCATAGCGGTCGTTCGGGCTCCTGTGACTAAACGGGTCGTATCTCCGATCGGTCGTGGGTTCGTGGTCCGGGACCTGCTGGCCGGTAGTCGTCGCTACCGCTCTCGCCAGCGGACGATGAAAGCCCTCAGCCCGCTCGCGGTCGCTGACCGGGATATCCGCGCTCGGACAGCCGCACGGCCCCGCACTCGCGCGGATAGTGCCCGCTCAGGCGACTGAACTGCACGCGAGCGCGCCTCGCCCTTTCAGTCCGCCAAGGACAGCACGGCACCGCGACAGCACCGCAGACGGCCACATACCTCCCCAGCCGATTCGCTCGCTCCCGCTGGTCGCTCTCTCATCCCTCGCACGGTGCTGTCGCGGCACGAGAGCCGCGACAGCGCGCGCCACCGCACCACTACCTGCGGAACTTCCATCGAACCACCCCGACAGCCGCACCCGCTCACCGATCAATCCGTCGCGAGCGGGATCGAGAGCCCCCGCCCCTCCCGTTCGACCGTCGTTCCGAACGCCGCCGAGCGCGCCCGAACGCGCTCGCGGACCCACGCGGCCACCTCGGGAGGCGCCCGGCGGACCCGCTCGTCAGCGATCTCGACCGGGACGACCCGCAGGCGGTCGAGCCGCCCGTCCTCGACGGCGAGTTCGACGCGGACGCTCCGGTCGTTGTGCAGGCCCTCCTTGACGACGTAGTCGTCCACGTAATCGCCCAGGTCGTAGCAGATCGGGCGGCCGCGGTACACCTCGATCCCCTGGGGAACGTGGGCACTGTGGCCGTGGACGGCGTCGACGCCGCGGTCGACCAGCCACCGGGCGAACCGGCGCTGGGTCGCCGAGGGGCGGACCTCCCAGTTGGGTCCCCAGTGCAGCGACGCCACGACGAGGTCCGGATCGCGGCGGTAGACCGCTTCGAGCGCGGCGTCGACTCGATCCCGCGTCTCCGGGCGCTCGGGGTCCAGTCGGAGCCACGCAGTTCCCGCGCTGTCGGGCTCTGCGCGGTACGAGCGTGACTGGTCGGTCAGCGCGATCACGCCCACGTCCAAGCCGCCCACCGACGCGACGGTGGGCTCGAACGCCGCGGCGCGGTCGCGACCGGCGCCCGCGGTCGCGATCCCCGCGCGTTCGAGGTGGTCGACCGTGTCGGCAAGCGCGGTCGGCCCGAAGTCGAGCAGGTGGTTGTTCGCCAGCGACGCGAACGACGCGCCCGCCGCGTCCAGCGCCGGGAGCGCCCACCCGGGGTCGGCCCGGAAGTAGTACCCCCGGTTCGGCGTCCGCTCGCCGCGCGTCGACACGCTGCACTCCAGGTTCAGGACGAGGCCGTCGAGGCCGCGCAGGGCGGGGAGCGTCGACCCCCAGACGGCGGCGGGGTCGCGGGCCGACTCGGGCGACTCGCTGCCGGCCCACCGCTCGTCGACGCTCCGGCCGAGCATCGCGTCGCCGACGAACCCGAGCCAGGCGTCGGCGTCCCCGCGGACCGTCGCGGGCGTCGGGCGACGCGTCCGCCGCCGGGCGGCTCCGCCGAGCCCCGCCAGCCCCGCGACCGACGCGGCGGACCCGGCGAGGACGGCTCGACGGGACGGCGCCACGGTCAGTCGCTCCTCCCGGAAAGCATCTCAGTCGATGTGGATCGCGGGTTTGGCGGGCTCGGCCTTCCCGGCGAGGTCGTCGCCGGGGCTCGCGCGGCGGACCTCGATATCGGCGCCGAACTCGTCGGCGAACAGCCAGCCCGCGGCCTCCAGCACGGCCAGCTCGCGCTCGGCGTCGAGGACGGGTTCGAGCGCGCCGGCCCGACCGGCGAGGTCGCCCAGGTACTCGGCGGCGCGGTCGCCGCCCGCGCCGATAGCGTCGTCGTCCAGCGCCGAGCCGACGACCGCGTCGCCTGGGTCTGCCTGCCGGACGTGCTCGTAGGCGCGGTACTTCCAGTCCTCCGCGACGACGATCTCGATGGTTCCGGGGTCGTCGATGTCGACGACCTCCGTGATGTCGCGCACGTCGTCGAGCGTCCGGTCCACGAGGCGGCGCTCCAGCTCGTAGTCGTCGATCGCCTCCTCGACGGTCGGCCACTCCGCCTCGACGACCATCCCCCCCGTATCGAGCAGGTTCCACATCTCCTCGCCGAGGTAGGGGGCCATCGGCGCGACGAACCGCGTCAACGCGGCCAGTCCGCGCTCGTAGGTCGCCTCGTCGACCGGGCCGTACTCGGCGTAGCGCCGGAGGAGGCGGGCGAAGCGCTGGGTCTCGCTGACGACCCGGTGGAAGCGGAACCGCTCGTACTCCTCGGCGACGGCCGTGACCGTCCGGTCGATCTCGCGTTCGAGGTAGTCGTCCTGCGGCGCGGCCTCCTCGCGGGTCGCCACGTCGTCGCGGTCCGCGACCATCGCGTAGAGGCGCTGCTGGAAGTCGTACACGTCGCCGACCGATTTGACGGTCCACTCGAAGTCCTGTGCCGGATGGGCCGCCGACAGCAGGAACAGGCGGGTGGTCTCGGCGCCGTACTCGTGCGGTGCGATGGCGTTGCCCTTCGAGGAGGACATCTTCTCGCCGTCGTACAGCACCGTGCCCTGGTTGATCAGCCGCTCGACGGGCTCGCGCGTGTCGAGCAGGCCCAGGTCGGCCAGCGCACGGGTGAAGAATCGGATGTACAGCAGGTGGAGGATGGCGTGTTCCTCGCCGCCGACGTACACGTCGACGGGGAGCCAGTCGTTCGCGCGGTCGGTGTCGAAGGGGGCCGAGTCCAGATCCGGCGACGTGTAGCGCAGGAAGTACCACGAGGAGTCGACGAAGGTGTCCATCGTGTCCGTCTCGCGCTCGGCGGGACCGCCGCAGTCGGGGCACTCGACGGCCTTCCACTCCTCGCTCTCTTCGAGGGGGTTGCCGGCGGTGCGGACGTACGGCGGGAGTTCCACGGGCAGGTCCTCGTCGGGGACCGGGACCCGGCCGCAGTCGTCGCAGTGGATCATCGGGATCGGGGTGCCCCAGTAGCGTTGGCGGGAGATGAGCCAGTCGCGCAGGCGGTACTCGACGGCCGACTCGACGCCGTCGGCGCCCAGCAGGCGCTCCCGGGCGGCGGAACTCGCCAGCCCGTCGTACTCGCCGCTGTTCGCCAGCATCCCGTCGTCGGTGTAGGGCGCGCCGGGCAGGTCCGTCCCGCTACCGTCGACCGGTTCGACGACCTGCTCGACGGGCAGATCGTGAGCGTCGGCGAAGGCGTGGTCGCGCTCGTTGTGCGCGGGAACGCCCATCACGGCGCCCGTGCCCACGTCGTCGAGGACGTAGGCGGCGACGTAGACGGGGAGGTCCTCCCCGGTTATCGGGTGCCTGGCGGTCAGGTCGGTCTCGACGCCGGAGGTGCCGCCGGCGTCGGCGCCCGCGCTGGTCACGTCGTCGACGTACTCGGCCACGTCGTCGTCGCGCTCCGCGAGCGCCGCCGCGAGGTCGTGGCCCGGCGAGAGCGCGACGTAGGTGGCGCCGTGGACCGTGTCGAGGCGGGTGGTGAACACGTCGACCGATTCGTCGGTTTCGGCCCCTGATACGTCGAAGGAGACGTGCGCGCCCTCCTGGCGGCCGATCCAGTTGCGCTGGATGTCGCGGACGCTCTCGGGCCACCCCGCCAGGTCGTCGAGGCCGGCGTCGAGTTCCTCGGCGTAGTCGGTGATCGTGAAGAACCACTGGTCGAGTTCGCGGCGCTCGACCGGCGTCTCGCAGCGCCAGCAGACCCCTGCCGCGTGGGCGTGGTCGACCGCGCTGGCTTCGGCCTCGGCGTCGTCCGGTCGCTCGACCTGCGCGTCCGCGAGGACGGTCTCGCAGTCGGGACACCAGTTGACGCGGGCGCCGGTGTACTCGACGAGGTCCTCCTCGTGGAACCGCTTGAAGAGGTACTGGTTCCAGCGGTAGTACTCGGGGTCGCAGGTGGTGACCTCCCGCGACCAGTCGTAGCCGAAGCCCATCGTCTCCAGCTCCTCGCGCATCTGGTCGATACACGAGCGGGTCCACGACTCGGGGTCGGTGTCGCGCTCGTAGGCGGCGTTCTCGGCGGGGAGGCCGAAGGCATCCCAGCCCATCGGCTGGAGCACCTCGTCGCCCCGGAGCGAGCGGTAGCGGGCGTACGCGTCGGTGATCGCGTAGTTGCGGACGTGGCCCATGTGGAGCGTGCCGGAGGTGTAGGGGAACATCCCGAGGACGTACGTCGGGTCGGCGGCGTCGTCGGGCACCTCGTAGACTCCTTCGGCGTCCCACACGTACTGCCAGTACTCCTGCACTCTGGCGTGGTTGTACCGAGTCATCGACTGTTGGCGGACCTGCGTCCGCCGCCGTAATCACTGTTCCCCACACGACGCGGGTTCCCGGGGTCGCTCGAACGCCCTCGCCGGCACCCACATCCGTCTCCGACCCCAGGGTCCGGTATGGCGATCGATACCACGGTCCTCGTGATCGGCGGCGGGGCGACCGGCGCCGGAGTCGCCCGGGACCTCGCGCTGCGCGGCTGCGACGTGACGCTCGTCGACCGCGGCGGCCTCGCCGACGGGACCAGCGGCCGCTCGCACGGACTGCTCCACAGCGGCGCGCGCTACGCCGAGGCCGACGAGGCCGGCGCCGAGGAGTGCATCGCCGAGAACCGGACGCTCCGGGACATCGCGGGCGCGGCCGTCGCGGACACCGGCGGGCTGTTCGTCCAGCTCGCGGACGACGACCCGGAGTACTTCGACGCCAAGCGCGACGCATGCGAGGCGTGCGGGATCCCCGTCGAGGCGCTCGACGGCGACGAGGCGCGGGCCGCCGTGCCCGACCTCGCCGAGGATGTCGAACGCGCGATGCGCGTCCCGGACGCCGTCGTCTCGCCGTCGCGGCTCGTCGCCGCGAACGCCCGGGACGCGGCCGACCACGGAGCCGGAGTCCACTACGGCTCGCCCGTCGAAGGGGTCCGCGTCGACGACGGCGCGGTGGCCGGTGTCGCGGTCGGCGGCGCGCTCGACGAGACGATCAGTCCGGATATCGTCGTCAACGCGACGGGCGCGTGGGCCGGCGAACTCGCGGCGATGGCCGGTGCGAGCGTCGAGATGCGGCCGACCCGCGGGCTGATGGTGTCGGTCGAGTACTCGACGCTCGGGACGGTCCTCAACCGGTGTCGCGACCCGGGCGACGGCGACATCGTCGTGCCCCACGAGCGCGAGGCGGTGCTCGGAACCACGAGCGTCGCGGTCGACGACCCCGACGAGTACGAACGGGCCGACTGGGAGCGCGAGCGCGTCCGCGAGGAGTGCGCGGCGATGTGCCCGCCGCTGGCCGACGCCGCCCGCGTCCGCGAGTGGTGGGGCGTCCGCCCGCTGTACGAGCCCGACGAGGCCGACCGCGGCGGCCGGGGCATCTCGCGCGGGTTCTTCCTGCTCGACGGCGCCGGCGAGGGCGTCGGGAACTTCCTGTCGGTCGTCGGCGGGAAGTTGACCACCTACCGGCTGATGGCCGAGGCGACCGCCGACGCGGTCTGCGAGCGACTCGGCGTCGACGAGCCCTGCCGCACCGCGGAGACGCCGCTGCCGAGTGCCGACGACCCCGAGGCGCTCGACCGGTTCGTCGCCGACATCGGCGGGCCGGGCCCCTCCGACAGCGACACTGCCGGTCGGTGACGGGACGGCGTCGGTCGGTGACCGCGCGCCGCGAGCCGGTGTCCGAGCGCCGCCGGTTCGCTCCTCGCAGTTCAGTCCTCGTCCTCGAACCAGCGCGCGGTCGAAGCGAGGTACTCGTCGCGGGGGTGCCCGGGTTCGAAGTTCGGCCGGAAGTACTCCCGGACCCGCTCGGCGCCGAACGCCGCGAGTCCGCCGACAGAAGCCAGGAAGAGCCAGCCGCCGACCGAGCCCGTGACTGCCGCGACCAGGTCCGCGTCGTAGTACGCGGCCATCACGGCCAGCCCGGCGCCGAACAGTACCGTGTAGACCACCGCGGCCATGACGAGCCACGGGCTGTTCGCTCGCAACCGCCGTCGAAAGCGCGTCCCCGCACGACCCATATTCGAGGCTTGAAGCACGTCCGAAAAAGCCTTTCTCTCCCGTGGTTCGCGTTCCCAGACCCCGCGGGACGGCTCCCGGTCGGGACCGCCCGTTCGCCGGTGACAGCTGACAGATAGGTCGGTGCTACCTGGACCCACACGAGGTGGCGGGCGCTGGCGGCGGGGCGGCGCGAACCCCCGGACCCGTTCGGGCGAACAGTAGGCGAACTTTTTACTTGTGGAATGTTAAGGGGGTGTATCGGGAATGTCACGGAACCAGACCGAACAGATGTTTCAGGACGACCTCGACTACTGTTACGACGCCGTCCAGGACGTATCGCGCACGTTCGCGCTGACGGTCGCGGAGCTCGACGAGCCGATGTCGCGCGACATCTGTGTCGGCTACCTCCTCTGTCGGATCGCGGACACCGTCGAGGACGCCGGGCACATCCCGCCGGCCGAGCAGCGCACGCTGCTGGACCTGTACAACCGAGTGCTCGACCCCGACGACGACGCGACGATCGCCGAGTTCCGGGCCGCCGTCGACGAGTGGATCCCCGAGAGCCCCAACGACGACTGGGAGGTCGTCGCGCAGTCGCCGCGGGTGTTCCGCGCGTTCGAAGGCCTCGACGAGGACTCCCGGGCGGCCATCCGACCGCCGGTGCGCGAACTCGTCAGCGGCATGGCGATGTTCGTCGAGCGCTACGCCGAACAGGGCGGACTCCGCCTGCAGACTTTCGGTGAACTGGAGGAGTACTGCTGGTACGCCGCCGGCACCGTCGGGACGCTCGTCACCGGCCTGCTCTCGCGCAACGTCGACGACTCCGTCAGCGAGACGCTCCAGAACAACGCCCGCTCGTTCGCGATGCTCCTCCAGCTGGTCAACGTCTCGAAGGACGTGGCCACCGACTTCGAGGAGGAGAACAACGTCTACATCCCCCAGGAGCTGCTCGACGACCAGCAGCTCGACACCGAGGACATCCGGGACGGCGACAACGGCGAGGAGTTCGTCCCCGTCATCCGCCGGGTCGTCGACCGCGCCGAGGGCTACCTCGACGGCGCCCAGACCTGGCTCGAAGCCATGCCGGAGATCCGCGGCAACACCCTCTCGGCGTGGGCCATCCCCTTCCTTCTGGCCGTCGGCACGCTGCGCGAACTGGAGGAGCGCCCCGAAGACGTGATCGAGGAGGGCGACGTGAAGGTCTCACGCTCGGAGGTGACGACGCTGTTCGCGATGTTCTCCGGCGAGGACGACCCGTCGGTCGCGGAGCTGCGCTCGAAGATACGCCAGCAGCCGCTCGACGAGTACTGACTGGAGTCGGGGCGGTCCGGCGTCCGGTCTGGTTCTCGGGAGACGACACCGCCGCGAGCGGCCGCCCTCGGGCGACACCGGAACGGATTAGTCGTACTGGCCGATAGCTCGGATCATGTCGGCAGACGCTGACGTGGTGGTCGCCGGAGGTGGGCCGGCGGGGCTCCAGTTCGCCCGCGAGGTGACCGCCCGCTCGGAGTACGACGTCGTCGTCCTGGAATCCAACGACGCCCTCTCGGACAACGACAAGTCCACTGGCGGCACTTTCCGCCAGGTGATCGACCGCTACGGGATCCCCGACGACGTGGTGATGGCCGAGAACGAAGACGTGGTGTTCGAGGCCCCCGGCGCGAGTTCGACGCTCGACATCCCGGGGTACGTCCTCGACTTCCCCGCGTTCGTC
This sequence comes from Halosimplex pelagicum, assembly GCF_013415905.1. Classification (GTDB taxonomy): domain Archaea; phylum Halobacteriota; class Halobacteria; order Halobacteriales; family Haloarculaceae; genus Halosimplex; species Halosimplex pelagicum. Next base: position 4,346,220 of record NZ_CP058909.1, read on the forward strand.
GAGTACCTCGGCGAGGACGCCGAGGCCCGCGGCGCAGAGATCCGGACCAGCGCGCGCGTGCAGGCGCCGATCCGCGAGGGCGGCCGCGTCGTCGGCGTCGAGTACACGTCCGGAGGCGAGCGCCGCGAGCTCCGGGCGGATCTGGTCGTCGACGCGACCGGCCCGCGGGCCGTGCTGGCCAAGCAACTCGGGATGTTCGACCCCGATTCCGCCCAGCACGGCGTCGGCAAGGAGTACGAGGTCGAGGGCCGCTACGACCTCGACTCGATGCTGTTCCGGTTCGACCACGACGACGCGCCGGGCGGGTACGCCTGGACGTTCCCCGCCGGCGAGGACGCGTTCAAGGCCGGGATCTGCTGGATCGACGACTTCTACGAGACTCACGCCCCGGCCGACGACGGCACCATGGACGACTACGTCGAGGACTGGCTCGCCGCCGACCCGCGCTGGGAGGCCGAGTCGATCCGGGCGGTCCACGCCGGCGACGCCGTCTCGAACAACTCCATCAACCAGCGCGCGACCGACGGCCTGGTCGCCGTCGGCGACGCCGTGTCGAGCATCAATCCGCTGTTCGGCGAGGGGATCCGCCCGGGCATGGAGTCGGCGGAGATGGCGGCGACCGTCGCGCTCGCGGCGCTCGACCGCGGCGAGACCTTCCGCGAGCGACTCGCCGTCTACGAGGACCGCTGGAACGACGAGAAGGGCCTCGACTGGCGGATCCAGCGGATCGTCTGCGAGCTGCTCTACGACTTCACGCCCGGCCAGCAGCGGCGGTTCGTCACCAGCGCCGGTCGCCTGTCGGACGCGCAGGTCGACCGGCTCCAGCGCTACGAGCTGACCCTCCGTGACTACCTCGAGTTGTACCCCTTCGACGCGAGCGACCTCTCGAAGGCCCGCGCGCTGGTCCGGCACGTCTGACCGCGACGCCGTCGGGCGGCCGCGCGTGGGACGTGGTACCGCGAGACTCAGGTGATTTAAACGTGTCGGGCTCGTACCCATCCTGTGAGCGAGAGCGACAACAGCGGGCGTCGGAACCTCCGAATGCCCTCGAACGACGAACTGTTCGCGGTGGTCACACAGCACAACGGCGGGAACCACGTGCGCGTCCAGTGCGAGGACGGCGTCGACCGCATGGGTCGGATCCCCGGCCGCATGAAGTACCGGACCTGGATCAGCGAGGGCGACGTGGTCCTCGTCGAACCGTGGGACTGGCAGGACGAGAAGGCCAACATCGAGTGGCGCTACTCCGAGCAGGACGCCGAGCAGCTGCGCGACGAAGGCCACATCGACTGATTCTCTTCGAGTACGACCGCGCCGTAGCGGCGACCCCCTGTCGCGCCGTCGGCAGCCGCGGCCACGTCGGTGCCTTCGGTCTGTGAGACGTTTCGGCCACGTCGGTAGCCTCCCGAGCGACCGGTAGCGACGCCGCCGTGCCGGCGAGGGACGGAGATCGGCGGCGAGCAGCGGCGAGCGGCGGCACTCAGATCGGGGGCGGTCGATACGGAGCGGGCACGCGTCCGGTTCGTATCCGCTCGGGTGCCGCAGCGACCTCGCAAACAACGTTATCCCCCCGGATAGAATCCACGTGGGCATGGAAGACGACTGCCGTACGATCGTGCTCTCGGTTCTCGAAACCGTCGCCGCCGCCGAACGGGTCGACCCCGTCGACCTCCCGCCCCTGTCCGAGACCCTCGATCCCGAGGCGCTGAACGGCCTGTTCGGACCGGTGTCGGGCGATCGGGCCCCGGTGACGGTCGCGTTCGAGTACTGCGGGTACGAGGTCACGGTCGACGGGTCGGGCGCCGTGACCGCCGAGCCGGCCGCGTCGCCGGCGAGCGCGGCCGCCACCGCGCCGCCGGCCGGTGCGGACGCGAGCGAGGAACCGCTCGCCGATTGAGCGCCGCCGCGACGGCCGAGCGCCGCCGGCTTCCGCCCGGCGAGCGGCCGACTACCGCAGCGTCGCCGCGGTGACGCCGGCGAGTTCGCCGGCCACCGCGGGGTCCAGCTGGTCGGCGGTGACCCGCCAGCGCCAGTTGTTCTCCGCGGTGCCGGGGACGTTGAACCGCGCCTCGCTCCCGAGTTCGAGCAGGTCGGGGACGGTGGTCAGCGCGAGCGCGGCGTCGGAGTCCCAGACGGCCTCGATCAGGTCCCAGGCGATCCGCTCGCCGTCGGTCGCCAGCGCGTAGTGGAGACAGTCCCGTTGCTCGGCCGAGAGCGACTCGTACCAGCCGACGGCGGTGTCGGTGTCGTGGGTCGAGGTGTAGCCGACGGACTGGCGGGGGTAGGTCGCGGGTTTGTACCGGTCGGTCTCGGCGCACCAGTCGGCGTAGTGGGGTACCCGCATCCCCGGGAACTCGAAGCGGTCCCGCAGGGCGACCATGCTCTCGTCGAGGAAGCCCAGGTCCTCGACGACGAACGGCAGGCCGCCCAGGTGCTCGTCCACCGTCTCGAAGAAGTCGTCGGCCGGACCCGGTCGCCACTCGCCGGCGGCGGGGTCGTCCGCGTCGGCGGGGATCGCCCAGTACTCGTCGAACGCTTTGAAGTGGTCGATGCGGGCGAGGTCGACCAGGTCGAGGAGTCGCGAGAGGCGACGGCGCCACCACTCGTAGTCGGTCTCGCGCAGGCGGTCCCAGTCGTAGACGGGGTTGCCCCAGCGCTGACCGTCGTCGCCCGGGTTCGGCGGGACGCCCGCGACGGCGGTCGGGTCGCCCCCCTCGTCCAGCTGGAAGGCGTCCTGGTCGGCCCACACGTCCGCCGAGTCGAGGGCGACGTAGATGGGGAGGTCGCCGACGAGTTCGACCCCCCGTTCGGCGGCCTCGGCGCGTAGCTCGCGCCACTGGGCGTCGAAGACCCACTGGACGAACGCGTGGTAGTCGACGGCCTCGGCGTGGGTCTCCCGCGCGGCCGCCAGCGCGTCGGCGTCGCGCCGCGCCAGGTCGGCCGGCCAGTCGGTCCACGCCGCGTCGCCGTGGGCGTCCTTCAGCGCCGCGTACAGCGCGTAATCCTCCAGCCACGCCGCCTCGCGCTCGCGGAACGCCGCGAACGCCGCCCGTTCTTCCTCCGAGGCCTCCGCGGTGAAGGTGTCGTGGGCCGCGCGCAGACGCTGGCGCTTGAACGGTGCGACCGCCTCGTAGTTCACGCTCCCGGGCTCGGCGCCCTCGGGCCCGTCGAGGTCGGAGTCGTCGAGATACCCCCGGTCGGCGAGGTCGACCAGGTCGACCAGCAGCGGGTTGCCGGCGAACGCCGACGAGGAGCCGTACGGGGAGTGGCCGTAGGCGGCCGAGGTCGGGCCCACCGGGCAGAACTGCCACAGCGACTGGTCGGCCCGGTCGAGGAAGTCGAGGAACTCCCGCGCCCCCGCGCCGAGGTCGCCGACCCCGTGGGGACCCGGCAGCGAGGTGAGATGCAGAAACACGCCGCTCCGGCGCTCCTGTTGCATGGACTCGCCTTGACTCCCCGACGATTTCAAACTCGGGGTGCGCCGCTGGCGCGCCGGTCCCGAGGGTTCGAGTCCCCGACCCGACCCCCGACTCCCTATCGATACGGAGACGTACGTTTCACAACATATGCGCCCCTATCGGCCCAGATACAGCAATATTTTACCGAAATTCGGAGCTAGAGTAAACTTTTATTAGATTGCTGCCCCGATCGTTGGATATGAGTCGATACCCTCGTCAAACCCGGAACGAGCGGTTGAACTGCGCGTCCTGCGATTCCCCGGTCGTGAAGGCGGACAACGCGTACGTCTGTGTGGGTTGCGGCGCCTCGCCCGACGAGTGATCGGCCTGGCGGTCGGGCGGAGTAGTCGATAGACCGACGTGTCGACGCGGCAGGCGGTGTCGCGGCCGAACGGGTAAAGTGGGGGTAACGCGAAGGGGCTGTCAGATGGTACCACGCGTTCTCATGCTCGGGTGGGGGTTCCCGCCGAACGTCAGCGGCGGCCTCGACACGGCGGTCGGCGAACTCGTCGACAGGTTCGACGCGCGCGACGACGTCGAGGTCGACCTCGTCCTCCCGGCGGAGTACGCGCCGGAGGGTCGCGAGAACGTCCACGGCGTCCCGACCGGAGACGGCGACGTGAGCACGCGGATCAACCGCCTCGCCGGCGAGTTCGTCGACTACGCGGCCGACGCCGACATCGTCCACACCCACGACTGGTTCGGCTACGGCCCCGGCTCGCGCGCCCAGGCCACCCACGACGCCGAGTGGGTGACGACGTTCCACTCGCTGACGACCGACCGGAACCGCCAGCCGCCCGACCGCGAGGTCGAGACCGAACAGCGGATCGTCGACCGCGCCGACCACCTGGTCGCCGTCAGCGACCTCGTCCGCCGGAACATCGTCCACGAGTACGGCGGCGACGCCCGCGTCATCCACAACGGTTTCTCGTCGGTCGAACCCACCGGTCGCGACCTCAAGGCCGAACTCGACATCGACGGCCCCATGCTCTTCTTCGTCGGTCGCCACACCGACCAGAAGGGCATCTCCCACCTCGTCTACGCCCTCTCGAAGCTCCGCCGCCCGGACGCGACGCTCGTCCTCGGCGGCACGGGTCACCTCACCGACCAGCTGAAGGAGTTCGTCGACCTGCTCGGCCTGGGTGACCAGGTGGAGTTCGTCGGCTACGTCCCCGAGCCGGAGCTGGGCGACTACTACGCCTCCGCGGATCTGTTCGTCTCGCCGTCGCTGGCCGAGCCGTTCGGGATCACGATCGTCGAGGCGCTGTCGGTCGGCACCCGCGTCGTCGCCAGCGAGTCCGGCGCGGCGGAGGTGCTCCCCGACGACTGCGTCGTCGAGGTCGAGACCGACTCCGACTCCATCGCCGACGGCATCGACGAGGCGCTGGCCGCCGACACGCCCCTGGAGTACGAGCCCCGCACCTGGGAGACCGTCGCCGACGAACACGTCGCCTTCTACGAGGAGATCGTCGCGGAGTAACAGCGGCGGCCGCGCCGGTCGCGTCCGGGTGGGGGCCCTCAGCGCAGCAGTCGCACGTCGGTCACCGGCTCCGGGTGGACGATGCGGAACCCGTCGGCGGTCGGCGACCGGCCGAGCGTCGCCGGCGCGCGTCGGCTGGACCCGTACGGGCTGTCGTCGGCGATGCCCTCGTAGGGGTTGTCGCCGCCGGTCGGCCGGTAGGGGGTCGCCTCGCCGTCCTCGTCGTCGGTCGGCTCCGGCGGGAGGTAGATCCGCTCGCCCGACTCCGAGCGGACGACGGTCGCCACCCGACGCTGGCCCGTCACCTCGACGGTCGTCCGCCCGTCCTCGATGTCGACGTCGACCGAGACCGGCCCGTCCGCGTTCGTCCCGCTCATGTCTCGACGGCCGGCCGAGAGCGACTTAACTGTTCGCGTCGGTTCGGACTTGGCGTTCGGTAGCGGTGGCGGCGGTAGCGGTGAGGCGGTAACGGTGCGGTCGGCGCGTGCTGGAGCGCGCTCTCGTGCGCGCGACGAAATCGCGCGAGGGATTCGCGACTCGTGTGTCGCGAATCGGCTGGGGAGGTCCGTGGCCGTCTGCGGTTGCTGTGCGGTGCTGTGCTGTCCTGGTGGACTGAAAGGGCGAGGCGCGCTCGCGTGCAGTTCAGTCGCCTGAGCGGGCACTATCAGCGCGGGCCGTGCGGAGAGCGCGGATATCCCGCTCAGCGACCGCGAGCGCGGCGAGGGCTTTCAGCGCGTGCTGTCGAGGACGGTCGAGCCAATTGCTAGCGAGCGGGTCGAGAGCTTTCATCGCCTGTCGTCGAGGACGGTCGAGTCGAGTGCGGTCGAGTCGAGTGCGCTCACCCCGTCCACTGACGATCCGCGACGGACACGACAACCTCGACAGAATCGCGCGCACCGCAAACCCGAAGGGACAGACGCGCGCAGGTGTGGGCATGCACCACCCGGGACCGCCGCGGTTCGTGGCCGTCGGCGACGAGGTCGAACTCGCGCCGCGCGATCCGGACCCGGCGGCGACCTACGCCTGGACGGTCGCGGCCGCGCCAGCGGACTCGACCGCGACGGTCGGCGACGACCCGGTCGAGTACTTCCACCCCGACCAACCGGGCCGGTACGTCGTCGCGCTCGACGCGCCCGACGGCCGCCACGAACTGACCGTCCGGGCGTTCCCCGGCGGGCTCGCGCCCGCTTCGGAGGCCCCCTCGTACCCCACCTCGGGCGCGACGGAGACGACCGCCGACGAGGCCGCCGCCGGTACCAGCGGCGACGCCGGCGACGGCTCCGACCGAGCGGACGACCGAGAGGAGACGGCCGCCGACCCCGACGGGGGCGGCCGCCCCAGACTCTCCCTCTCGGCGACGGTCACCGAGGAGGGCGTCGTCGTCGAGACCGACCCCCAACCACATCCCGACGGGAGCGAGACGGCCGGGGACCTGGACGTGGCGTTCCTGCTGGACGACCGCGACGACCTCGACCGCGAGGACGTGCGGATCGCGGGCGGGGAGCTGACGGTCCCGCTCGACGCCATCTCCGACCGCGCGCGGGTCCACGCCGTCGCCGTCGGCCGCCACGGCTACAGCGTCCCGGACGCGGTCGATATCCGTCGCGACGGAGGGGACATCACCATCCACCGCCCCTACGACCCGCCGGCGTGGGCCGAGGACTCGGTCATCTACGAGGTGTACGTGCGGACGTTCCCCGGCCAGGACGGCGACGCCGCGGACGAGCGCGGGGTCTTCGACGCCATCCGCGAGCGGCTGGACTACGTGGAGGGACTGGGCGTCGACACGCTGTGGCTGACGCCGGTGCTGGCGAACGACGACGCGCCCCACGGCTACAACGTCACGGACTTCTTCGCCCTCGCCGCGGACCTCGGCACCCGCGAGGAGTACGAGCGACTGGTCGAGGCGGCCCACGACCGCGGCATGCGCGTGCTGTTCGACCTGGTCTGCAACCACTCGGCGCGGGCTCACCCCTACTATCAGGCGGCGGTCTCGGACCCGGCGAGCGAGTACCGCGAGTGGTACGAGTGGCGCGGGCCGGGGGAGCCGGAGACGTACTTCGACTGGGAGCTGATCGCCAACTTCGACTTCTCGCATCTGCCGGTGCGCCGGCACCTCCTCGACGCGGTCGAGGAGTGGGCGCCGCTGGTCGACGGCTTCCGCTGCGACATGGCGTGGGCGGTCCCGAACGCCTTCTGGCGGGAGGTCCACGACCGGCTGAAGGCCCGCGACGCCGACTTTCTCCTGCTGGACGAGACCATCCCCTACATCCCCGACTTCCAGGCGGGGCTGTTCGACGTACACTTCGACTCGACGACCTACGCCGCGCTCCGGCGGGTGGGCAACGGCGAGCCCGCGGAGGCGGTGCTCGACGCCGTCGAGGACCGCGCCCGGTCGGGGTTTCCCGACCACGCCGGGTTCATGCTCTACGCCGAGAACCACGACGAGACGCGCTATCTCGTCGAATGCGGCCGCCCCGCGGCGGAGGCGGCGCTGGGCGCGCTGTTTACCCTCCCCGGCGCGCCGATGGTCTACGCGGGCCAGGAGTTCGGCCAGCGCGGCAAGCGCGACGCCCTCGCCTGGGCCCACGCCGACGAGTCGCTGCGCGAGCACGTCCGCCGGCTGGCCGCGCTGCGGCGCGAGCGCGGCTCGCTCGCGACCGCGGCCGCGCTCGACCGGGTCGACTACGAGGTCCGCGAGGGGTGGGACGACCGCGTGGTCGCGTTCCGGCGGCGGGCCGACGCGCCGACGGGAGCCGCCGCTGACGGCGGTCGCGGAGAGCACGACGCCGAGGCCGGGATTACCGGCGACGCCGTCGTTGTCGTCCTGAACTTCGGCGCGGAGCCGGCGACGGTCGCCGTCGACGCCGCGGCGGGCGCGACGGATCTGCTGACCGGCGACTCGGTCGGGAGGGCCGACGGGCTCCGAGTCGACAGCGTCGCCGTCCTGCCGGCGGGTCGGTCGTGAACGCGGCGCTGGCGACCGGAGTCCGTTCGCCGGCCGTCCGAACGGACCGAGGGCGATCCCCGGCGCTGCGGTCCGTCGATCCCCGTCCATGTGAGCGCGCGGCAACGCCTGCGTCCGAGCCGGGATTTATATACGGAACGGGCGTGGTGACGGTATGCGGCTGACGACGGCGCTCGACGAGTACAAGCGGGCACGCGGCGAGCGCTTCCCGGAGGAGACGAGGACGGTCGACGGCGCCTTCTCGGGCCACGGCGACCGGCTGGTCCACGTGGACCCGAACGGGTCGCTGCGCGACTACTCCGCGCCGCTGTCGGGGTTGCACGGGGTCGACCGCTCGAAACTGGGCGTCCGGACCGCCCGGGGCACCCACTGGTTCGCCGACCTGGAGACCATCCGCCAGCACTACTACCGCGACACGCGGCTCGTCGAGACCGAGTACGACGCCGGCTCGTTCACCGTCCACCAGTACGACCTGACGCTCGGCCGGGCCCACGTCACGCACGTCGAACTGCGGGGGGCCGTCCCGCAGGACGCCCACCTCGTCGCCTTCCTCACGATGGCGCCGGAGGGCGAGGAGGCCGGCGTCGGCGCGCTGGTCCACGAGGACAGCGGCCCCGCGGGGGCCAGCGTGCTGGAGGTCTTCCACCGGACGGAACACGACTACCTGACGGCCTCGACCGGTATCGGCGGGGTCCACGGCCAGCGGCCCGAGCGCTTCGCCGAGATCCTCGACGACGACACCGTCGACTTCCCGCGCGGGGAGGGCGAGCGCGCCTACGACCAGACGCGGATGACCGGCGACTTCGTCGTGACCGCGCCGCTCGAACGCGAGGGGCGCAGTAACCGGACGACGCTGGTCACCCAGCTGTCGGACCACCGCGAGATAGACAGGGGCGGGGCGCTCGCGGACCTGCGCGCCTGCGCCGAGGGACACGCGACCGCCGACCAGCTCCGCGCCGCGGCCCGCGACCGGACGACCGTCGACGTGCCCGAGTCGACGCCCCGGTCGGACCTGGTGCGGGCGGACCTGCGAGTGGCGGACCTGCTCGAAGGGCCGACCGGCGCGCGGGTCGCCGCCCCGGAGTTCGACCCGTTCCACGCCAACTCCGGCGGCTACGGCTACGTCTGGTTCCGCGACGACGCCGAGGTGGCCCGCCACGTGCTCGCCGCGGGCGACCGCCTCGACCTCCCCGTCGGCGGGCTCGTCGAGCGGGCCGCTCGCTTCCACTGCGACGCCCAGCTGCCCGACGGGACCTGGCCCCACCGCGTGTGGGCGGTCGACGGCTCGCTCGCGCCCGGGTGGGCCAACGCGAACGTCGAGCGCGACGACGATTCCGTCGAGTACCAGGCCGACCAGACCGCCTCCGTCACCGCCTTCCTCGCGACGCTGCTCCGCGAGCGCCGCGGCGACCTCGCCGACGACCTGACCGTCTCGATCCGCGAGACCGTCGCCGAGAGCGTCGACGCGCTCACCCGGACCGTCGGCGAGGACGGGCTGCCCGACCCCTGCCAGAACGTCTGGGAGGACGCCACCGGCCGCTTTACCCACACCGCGGCGACGTACGTCCAGGCGTTCGCGGCGGTCGCGCGAGCGCCGGTCGGCCGCCAGCTCGCCGACCGGGCGCTGGCGGCCGCCGAGGCCGTCCTCGACGGCCTCGACGGGGTCTACGACGCCGAGCGGAGCGCCTACCCGATGCGGCTGGTCGACGGCGAGCCGGACCGCCGACTCGACGCGGCGACGCTGTCGCTCGCCGAGGCGGTCGCGGCCTACGACGCGGTTCCGGAGACGACGCTGGACGACGAGCGGCTCGACCGCGTGGCCGACCACGTGGCGACGACGCTGGACGGGCTGTTCCGCAACCCCGCCGAGAGCGAGCTCGCGGGGCTGGTCCGCTACGAGGGCGACGACTGGCGGACCGCCGAGCAGGACCGCGAGAAGGTGTGGTCGGCGACGACGGGGATGGGCGCCGTCGCCGCCGCCGAGGTGGGCGTCCTCCTGAACGAGCGCGGCCGGTCGGGCGACGCGTACCTCGACCGCGCGGGCGACCTCTACGAGCTGCTCGGCGAGGACGGCCCGCTGACGACCGACGCGGGCTATCTCGCCGAGCAGGCGTTCGACGACGGTGACCTCGACTGCGCGGCGCCGCTCGGCTGGTCGCACGCGCTGCGGCTGCGCGCGACCGCGGTGCTCGACGCGGAGGCGGCGCTACCCGCCCGCACCTCCGACATCGAGGGACCGACCGACCGGATGCGGTGGACGACCGGCGAGAAGTACGGCCTCGGCACCGCCGCCGACCACGACGCCGCCGACCCCTCGCGGGTCTGGTTCACGCTCACCGAGGGCGCGATGACGGAGGTGCGGTTCCCGCAGGTCGACCTGATGAACCTCCGCACGCTCGATTTCCTCGTCAACGACCGCGCGGACGACGAGTACACGATCCGGACACACAACGAGTCCCGGGTCAGCGACGACACCGTCGAGCGACGGGTCGAACCCGTGGCCGACGACGCGCTGCTCTTTCGGCACGTCTTCACCGAGGCGGGCGACGGCCGCGGCCACGAGTGGGAGCTCACCGTCGAGTACGCGACCGACCCCGACCACGACGCGGTGCTGGCCGACGTGGAGTTCGCGGCCGCCGACGGCAACGACTACGAGGTGTTCGCCGTCGCGGACACGGCGCTGGTCAACAGCGCCACGGCCGACCGCGGCCTGCGACTGGGCGAGCCCGGCTCCCACCACCTCGTCGCCCGCGACCCGACGGCCTACACGGGCGACACGGAGGAGCCGTTCCTCGTCGACGAGGACGGCGAGGGCTACTCGGTCGCGATGGCGATGGCCGCCCGCGACCGCTTCGAGTGGGCGACCGTCGGCGCCGCCGGCAGCGAGCCGCTGCGCGCGCTGTTCACCGACGGCGTCCTCCCCGACCCGCGCGACGCCGTCGACAACCAGAGCGTCGTCCTCGTCGGCCGCCTCGGCACCGGCGACGCCGTCGAGTCGGAGCTCGCGCTCGGGTTCGCCCGCGCGGCCGACACCGCCGCCGCGCTCGGCGAGGCCGACGGCGCCCTGGAGCGAGGCTTCGAGACCGTCAGCGCCGAGTACGCCGACACGTGGGCCGACTTCCTCGCCGACCGCTCGCTGCCCGAGGCGGTCGCCGACGACCGCGACCTGGCCGCCCAGTACCGCACCGCCCTGATGAGCCTCTACGCCGTCGAGGACAAGACCTACGCCGGCGCCTCGATCGCCTCGCCGTCGGTCCCGTGGGGCGAGGCGGTCTCGGCCGACGAGCCGAAGGGCTACGGCTACAACTTCGTCTGGTCCCGCGACCTGTACCAGGTGTTCACCGTCTTCGAGACGGTCGGCGAGCTCGACGTGGCCGCCTCGCAGCTGGCGTACATCTACGAGTACCAGCAGGACGAGGACGGGTTCATCCCGCAGAACACCTACGTCAACGGCATCACCCGGTGGGGCGGCGAGCAGATGGACAACATCTCCTTCCCCGCGGTGATGGCCTACCACCTCGCCGAGCGCGGCCTCGGGTTCGACGAGGTCGACTACGACTACGAGCACGTCCGCCGCTCGGCCGACTACGTCGCCCGCAACGGCCCCGAGAGCGCCCAGGAGCGCTGGGAGGAGGAGTCGGGCTACTCCCCCTCCTCCATCGCCGCCGAGATCGCCGGGCTGGCCTGCGCGGGCAAGCTCGCGGTCGACACCGACCACGAGGCCGACGCGCTCGTCTGGACGGCCCTGGCAGACCAGTGGGTCAACAACGTCGAGAACTGGACCGCCACCGAGACCGGCACCGAGCGCCACGAGCACACCCCCTACTACGTCCGCGTGACCCGCGACGGCGACCCCGAGGCCGGCCACCTCCGGACGCTCGCCAACGCCGGTCCGACGCTGGACGAGCGGAACATCGTCGACGGCGGCTTCCTCGACCTCGTGCGGCTCGGCATCAAACCGGCCGACGACGAGGTAATCGAAAACTCCGTCGCCGAGGTCGACGACACCATCCGCGTCGACGCCGGCTCCGCCGCGGGCTTCTACCGTTATAATGGCGACGGCTACGGCGAGCGCGAGCGCGGCGACGTGGGCGGCCCGTGGTCGGTCGAACACAAGGGGAAGGGCCGGCTTTGGCCCCTCCTGACGGGCGAACGCGGCGAGTACGAGTTGCACCTCGACGACCCCGACCTGCCGCCGGAGGACTGCCTGCGGGCGATGCAGGAGTTCGCCAACTCCGGGCGGATGATCGCCGAGCAGGTGTGGGACCGCGAGCACGCCACCGACTACGACTGGGCGTTCGGCGAGGGGACCGGCTCGGCGACGCCGCTGGCGTGGTCGATGGCCCAGTACGTCCGGCTCGCCCACGGCGTCAGCGCCGGCGAACCGGTCGAGACGCCCGATTTCGTCCGCGAGCGCTACCGGGACGAGCGGCTCCACGAACCCGACCGCAGCCCCGCGCTCCGGGTGGACACGGAGTTCCGCGGCGACCGGCTGGTCGTCTCCGGCGAGACGACCGGCGAGCGCGTCGCCGTCAAGACCCCCGTCGAGGGCGTCGTCGTCGAACCCGAGGGCACCGAGTTCGAGACGACCGTCGGCATCGAGCGGGGCGAGAACCAGGTGATCGTCGCCGCCGGCGCCGCCGACGTGGAGGCCTCGGGCACGACCGTCCGCCGGCTGCAGCTGTAACGGTCCCGGGAGCGGGCCGAACCCCGCTTCCGTTCGGTTCCGGGTCGAGAGTACGGCTCGCGCTGTTCTGGGGGGTGTGGCCGACAATCATATGTGTACCACGCCAGTACCACGAGATATGAGCACGAACGCGGACGACGGCGACGGTGAGATGGAGAAGCTCAACGTCAAGGTCCCGAAACGGCTCCTGGCGGAGATCGACGAACTGGCCGACGAACTCGACTACACCAGCCGTTCGGAGTTCGTCCGGGAAGTGCTCCGGGACACGACGGAACCGATACTGACCGCCGGTGCGCGAGACGGCGTTTCCGAGGGATACGCCGACGTGGCGGCGGGCCGGACGATGTCGGCCGACGAGGCCCGGGAGCGCCTGGGACTCGACGAGGAGTGAGGAAACGGTGACACACGACGTCGTCCTGACGGAGACGCTCGTCGAGACGCTGGAACAGTTCGAAACCGAGGACGCCGAACGGATCGTCGGAAAACTGGAGGAGATCGGTGAGTTCCCCGGTCACTTCCTCGACCGACTGAAGGACCATCCGGGCTATAAGTTGCGAGTCGGTGATTTCCGCGTCCTGGTCGACTGGGACAAAGACGGGGAGACGCTCTACGGGATCGACGCCTTCGAGCGCAAGAAGGAGTACCGGGAGCTGGGGAGATTCAGGGAAGTCTGGGGGTCCTGGCGGGACGAGGAGTGAGCGGCGCCCGTCGGACGAGGTGCGACACGACCGGAGTGTCCGTCGGAAGCGGCCCGTCGGACTTTTCCCCCGCCCCCGGTATTCCCGAGACATGAGCGACGAGCGCGATCCCGAGGCGACCCTCGACGAGTGGAAGGAGACGATGCAGGCCGAACACGCCGAGGCCATCGCGAACCCCGACCCCGACGAGGACCACCACATCGAGGGCGTCACGCAGGTCTCCCACCGGGTCACCTTCGAGTACGACCCCGACGCCGACTCGCTGGAGCGCGACGAAATCGAGCGGGTCGACGAGCTGACCGACCCCGAGCTGCTGTCGTGTGCGTGTGATGTCCGCGGGATGACCCCCGAGGAGGCGCGCGAGCACATTCGGGCGGCCCGCGAGTCGGCCGACGAGTGAACGGCCGCTCGGCCACCGGTCGACCGCCCGAACCGCCGAGACGGCGCGGCCGCTCCCGGACCGGTCTCGGTGCGACCGACTGACTACCCCTCGTCCTCGAACCGGCCCTCGAAGACGATCTCGTCGAGGGGCTTGCGACCCTTGGGGACCTCGCGTTCGCGGAGGTCCTCGGGGAGTGTCTCCGGGTCGGCCCGGTGGCCGACCGCGACCATCGCCTCCACCTCGAACTCGTCGGGCAGATCCACCAGCTCCGCGGCGGCCTCGTGGTCGAAGCCGCCGATGGGGTGGGTCGCCAGCCGCCGCCGGGTGGCCTCCAGAGCGAGGTTCTGCCAGGCAGCACCGGTGTCGAACGAGTGCGTGCCGGCGGGCTCGCCGTTGTAGTCGAAAGTCGTCTTCGAGACGACGACCAGCAGCGCGCCCGCGTCGGCGGCCCACGTCCGGTTGCCCTCGGCCAGCAGATCCAGGTAGGACTCCCACGCCTCGTCGTCGCGCTCGGCGTAGACGAACCGCCAGTGCTGGTTGTTCCGCGAGGAGGGCGCCCAGCGGGCCGCCTCGAACAGCGCCAGCAGGTCCTCGTCGGCCACCGTCTCGCCCGTCATCGCCCGCGGTGACCACCGATTGACGAACACCGGCGCCACGTCGTGGCCCGGGTCGCGATGCTCGGCGACCTCCGGCGTGAACTCGGTCAGCGGCGACCGTTCCGCGGCCACCGCCTCGCCGCCGTCCGCGGCCGTTCGTTCCCCTTCGTCGGCGTCACCGTCGTCGGAACCGCTCGAAGTATCGGTCATCTCGTCCGAACCGTCGTGCTGTGTCCGGATAAGTATCAGCTAACGGACGTGGAACCCCGTTGGACGGACCGAACCGGGTTACGGGTTACATTCAGGTAACAATACGCAACCGCGTTTCGGGCGGCGACTCGGCGGCCGGCCGGGGGGCGGCGACTCGGCGGCCGGCCGGGGGGCGGCGACTCGGCGGCTGGACGGGGGCCCGTCACTCGTCGGACTCGTACTCCTGATAGATGACGTGGCCGCAGGCCTTGCAGTGGGAGGCGTCGGGGTCGTGGCCGGTGAGCCCGCAGTCGGGGCAGGTCGTCGGCACCTTGTCGTCGCTGGTCCACGCGCGGACGATCTTGCTGGCCTGCCAGGGGATGACGATGATCGCCGCGAGGACGCTCGTGACCGTCACCCAGCGGCCCGCTCGCGTCACCGGGATGATGTCGCCGAAGCCGACCGTCGAGAGGGTGACCACGACGTAGTAGAATGCGTCGCCGAAGTGCTCGACGTTGGGGTTGGCGCGGTGTTCGACCGTGTAGAACAGCCCCGCCGAGAGGAACAGGACGACCAGCACCGTCAGCAGGAGCTTCGTCGCCCGGAGCGCGCCGCCCGAGACCGACCCGAAGAAAAACTCCTCGTCGCGGGTGAACCGGTAGAACCGCAGCACCCGGATCACCCGGAGCACCCGCAGGAACCCGACGTTCAAGACGACCGCTGGAGCCGGATAGAGGATCACGAGGACGGTCGGAAGCACCGACAGCAGGTCGACGACCGTGTAGGGGTCGGTGGCCTCCGACAGCCGGTCGCGGGCGCCGTAGAGCCGGAGGACGTACTCGACGACGAAGACGCCGGCGATGACGACCTCCAGGTCCCAGAGGCGCGCCCGCGTCGCCGGGTCCAGCGGATAGGTCTGGGCGACGAAGACGGCGATGAACACCAGATTCAGCGCGAGCAGCCCGATGTCGATGGCCTTCCCCAGCGGCGTCCGGTGGTCGAGGAGATAGAAGCGGACCCGCTCGCGGGCGTCGTCGGGGACGCGAGCGCTCTCGCTGCTCATACCGGTTCGAGTAGCCGACCGGTTAAGAAACACGTCGCTCCGTGGCGGACGGCCGAACCGCCGCCGCGAGCGCGGTCGCTGGCCGAAGCAGTCGTTCGTAGAATCGAGATGCGTCCGTCGCCGTCAGGCGACGATTCGAACCTCAGTCAGGCGCGGACGACGTTCGTCGCGCGCGGGCCCTTGGGGGCGTCTTCGATCTCGAAGTCGATCTCGGTACCTTCCGTCAGATCCTCACCGCCAACGTCCTCCATGTGGAAGAAAACGTCGTCGTCAGAGTCCTCGGTGTCGATGAAACCGTAACCGCCAGTGTCGTTGAAGAAGTCGACCTTACCGTTTGCCATTGCGAATAGACGGATGGCCGGTGTACGGTTAAGTATTCCGTATCCGTCCGCAAAACGCAGAAATTAGAAAACGATCTTTTCCAAAAATCCGTCTCGGCATACGAACGTCCAGACTGGTCGATTTCGTCTCGAAACGGCGACTGATTCGGTAGTTCGAGGGCGGTCTGCGATGGGATCCGCAGTTCCCGCCGGACGGGGCCGACGAACGGCGGTCCGCGGGGCGCGCCCGACGGGACTATACGGCTGGCGCTCGGCGTCACAGTGTGGATTCTCACGACGTTCGGCGCGAGTGGGCCGACCGCACCGGCGAGTACTCGCCGGCGTACTACGCCCACTACGGCCCCGACGAGACGAGCGAGTCGGTCCGCGAGCTCCTCCGCGACCGCGTCGGTCGCGACGCGGCCGTGCTGGAGCTGGGCTGTAGCTCCGGACGCCACCTCTCGCACCTGTTCGACGACGGTTTCACCGACCTCCACGGGGTCGAACTCAACCCCGACGCCTTCGACGTGATGGCCGAGCAGTACCCAGACCTGTTTGAGGCCGGCACCTTCCACGCCGACGCCATCGAGGACGTGGTCGGCGACTTCGACGACGACGCCTTCGACGCCGTCTACTCCGTCGAGACGCTCCAGCACGTCCATCCCGACGCGGAGTGGGTGTTCGACGAGATCGCGCGGGTCACGGGCGACGCGCTCGTCACCGCCGAAATCGAGGACGACGCCGCGGACGCCGAGCGCGAGGAGCGCGACGAGGACCCCGACGTGAACTACGTCCGCGACGAGTTCCCGCTGTACTACCGCGACTGGGGCGAGATCTTCGGCGATCTAGGCTTCGAGCAGATCGAACGCCGAACGGTCAAGCGCGACATCGTCCGGGCGTTCCGCGCCTGCTGATCGACCCGCGGGCGAGTCGGGAGCTTCGCCCGTGCTCTCTTCTCAGATCCCGGAGAGCCCGACGCCACAGGCGTCCCGGAACGCGCCCTGGACGACCTCCGAGATGGCGGGGTGGACGTGGATCGTCTCGGCGATCGTCTCGGCGTCGGCCCCCGCCGCGACGGCCGTGCTCACCTCGTGGATCACCGTCGACGCCTCCGGCCCGACGACGTGACAGCCCAGCACCTCGCCGTCGGCCCCCACGATGGCCTTGGCGAACCCGCCCTCGTCGCGTAGCGCCGCGCCGAGCGCCGTGTCGTCGTACGCGCACGTGCCGACCTCGTAGTCGGTACCGTCCCGCTCGCTCACCTCACTCTCCGTCTTTCCGAGGCTGGCGACCTGCGGCGACCCGAAGACGGCGTGGGCCATCCCCGGGTACTCGACGGCCCGCTCGTCCCCGCGAACGGCGTTGGCGACGACGTACTCGGCCTCTTTGTCCCCGGAGTGTTTGAACATGTAGTTGCCCGCGATGTCGCCCATCGCGTAGACCCCGTCGACCGACGTGCGGAGGTATTCGTCCGTCTCGACGAACCCCTTCTCTGTCGTCTCGATCCCCGCCGCGTCGACGTTCCAGAGGTCGCCGTTCGGCCGCCGACCGGTCGCCAGCAGGAGCCGGTCGCCGCGGACCTCGATCGTCTCGCCTTCTTCCGGTTCGGCGGTGACGACGCGCTCGCCGTCGACGTCGGCGATCTCGGTCGCCCGGTAGCCCAGATGCAGGTCGTGTTTCTCGCGGTAGGCCTCGGTGAGCCGCTCGGCCACGTCGCGGTCCTCGCGGTCGACGAGTACGTCCCCGTGGCCGACGATCGCCACGTCGCTGCCCATCTGCGAGAAGAAGTGGCTCAGCTCGACGGCGATGTAGCCGCCGCCGACCACGACGAGTCGGTCGGGGAGCGAGTCGAGCCACAGCGCCTCGTCGCTGGTGAGAAACGACGTCTCGTCGGTCCCGTCGATAGAGTCGGGGACCATCGGCCGCGAGCCGCCGGCGAGCACGACCGTCTCGGCGGTGAGCCGTTCGGTGCCGCCGTCACCGTCGTCGTCGCCATCGCCGTTGCGTCCGTCGTCGCGCTCGACTTCGACCGTTCGTTCGTCGACGAACCTCCCTTCGGCATGGTAGAGCGTGAGGCCGTCGCGTTCGCGGGCCTCGCGGGCCATCCGCTCGGCCTTCGCGGTGATCGCCTCGGCCACGTCGTCGACGATATCGGAGAACGCGACGCCGTCGAGGCTCGCGTCGATCCCCAGTTCCCCAGCGTGGCGGATCGACTCGGCCACGTCCGCGCGGTGTATCAGTTTCTTCGAGGGGTTACAGCCGCGATTCAGGCAGGTGCCGCCGAGGCGGCCCCGCTCGACGAGTCCGGTGTCCAGTCCCGCGTCGGCGGCCGCCGCGGCGACGGCGTTGCCGGTCCCGCCACCGAGGACGAGCAGGTCGTAGTCGGGCATACCCGCAGTTGGGCCTCGACGGGGGAGGGGCTTTTGCCGGATCGCGCCGCTGGTCGCGATGGATCGGCGCGGAGGAAAACGCGTCCACCGAAACGGGGTCGCGGTTCGGAGACCGACCGGCCTCGCGTCCGGTCGCGGTCGGACCGGCTCCGCGGCCAGTCGCCGCTCGCACCGGTCTCAGTCGCCGGCGATCTGCTGTCGGTCGAACTGCTCGCCGGCCTGGGAGAGTTCGTCCAGCGCCTGCTCCTCCTCGCGGAGGTTCTCCTCGAGGAGGTCGGCGGCCTCGTCCTCGCCGAGCTTCCCGGCCAGCGACGTGACGTTCCCGTAGGCCGCGATCTCGTAGTGCTCGATCTTCTGCCCCGCGGAGATGTTGTACCGGTCGAGCACCTCGCCGTCGTTGTCGCCGGCGAAGGCGTCGTGTTCCTCGATCATCGCGTCGAGGACCGGGTCCTCGCGCTCCCGTGGCTGTTCGTCGAGCTTCTCGAACACCGTTTCGAGGCGCTCGACGTGCTCCTGTGTCTCCTCGCGGTGCTGGGAGAAACCCTGCGCGGCGTTGTCGTCCTCGGTCTCCTGGGCGACGTCGTCAAGCGCGTCGACGAGCTGCTGTTCCGTGTAGTACAGTTCCTGTACGCCCTCGACCAGTAGTTCTCGCGACTCGTCTGTGGACATGCTCATGATGCGTCCGGCGCTTGGGACCGGAGCCGATTGAGTCGAGAGGTTGGTATCGCAGGCCGGAACGCGGATCTCGGCGTAGAGAGCGGCCTCAGTACTCATAGGGGTCGTCACCGCCGGGTCGTCAGGCCGGCTCGGAACCGCGGGTCGTCATCGGCCGGCCGGACCTACGCGGTCACGCGGCAAGTCGGTTTCCACAGCGGACGGCGACGCGGCGACGCGCCGTCGGCGAGTAATCCCGAGTTTCCGGGCGTAAGCTCGTGCTGTTCAGCCGTCGAGCGCGATAACGTCGGCTTGTCTGGGCTACCCGGCGGCTAACTAAGCCGGTGCCGTCGCAAGGGAGTCTGCATGGAAGCTCAAGACCAACAGCAGGAAGCGGTACGAGCCGCCGAAGACACCGGAACGGACCCAGCAGTGATCCTCGCGGCGGGGTCGGTCGTACTGTCGTGGTTCTTCTTCTACGCGCGCGGTGACAAGCAGCAGGGCCTGTTCGTCGGGCTCTGGCCGCCGACGATCCTCGCGTTCGCGAGCTACTTCGAGCAGACGAAGATGAGCGACATGGTCGAGCGAGCGACCGGTCGCGACACCCTCGTCGGCCGCGTCGAGCGGATGGTCCAGAGCCGCACGGAGTGAGCGAACGGCCCGTCCGCTCACCGCCGACCAGCGCGCACCGACCGCGACGGTACTGTCAGGCTTCCTAGCGGTCGGTGACCGCTTCGAGGTTTACCGCTCTCTCGGGGCCCCGGGAGGCGCCGACGAGTGCTCGGTCCGCCTCGGGGGAGCGCTCGGTCGCTCCGTGTGCCACCGGGAGAGCTTTACTGACTCGCTCGTTAGTCCGCGTCATGCTGGAGGTGGACGGGAGCGACGGGGGTGGACAGCTGCTCCGGAGCGCGCTCACGCTGTCGGTGCTCGACGACGAGCCCGTCGAGATCGAACACGTCCGCGGGAACCGCTCGGAACCCGGACTGGGCGCCCAGCACCTCGCCGCCGTCGAGACCGCCGCGGCGGTCGCCGACGCCGAGGTCGAGGGCGCCGAGCGAGGCTCGGAGACGGTCACGTTCGAACCTGAAACGGTCGCGGGCGGCCGCTACGAGGCCGACATCGGCACCGCCGGGAGTCTCACGCTGCTGTTCGACACGCTTCTCCCGCTGGCGGCGGCGATCGACGAACCGGTCTCGGTCACGGCGACCGGCGGGACGGACGTGGCGTGGTCGCCGCCGCTGGCCTACTACCGCGCGGTCAAACTGCCGCTGCTCCGCCAGTTCGGGCTCGCGGCCGCCGTCGAACTCGACCGGACCGGCTTCTACCCCGCGGGCGGCGGCCGCGCGACGCTGCGCCTGTGGCCCTCGGAGCTCTCGCCGGTCGGCCTCGACGGGCCGCTGGAGCCGACGGCGGCCCGGGTCTACTCGAAGGCCGCGACGGACCTGGCCGACGCCGAGGTGGCCGAGCGCCAGGCCGACGCCGCGACCGACGCGCTCCGCGGCCTGGGGATCGAGACCGTCGAACACCGGACCGCGTACGTCGCGAGCGACAGCCCCGGTTCGGCCCTGGTCGTTCGGCTGGACGGGGCGCCGATGGGGACCGACGGATCGGCGTCGGGGAGCGCGGAACCGGGCCGGCGGCGGCCGCTCGCCGGGTTCGACGCGTACGGCGCGCCGGGCAAGCCGGTCGAGGAGGTCGCCTCCGAGGTCACCGACCAGGTGCGGCGCTTCCGCGGCGGCGGCGCCGCGGTCGACGCCCACCTCGCCGACCAGCTGCTCGTCTTCCTCGCCGTCGCCGGCGGCCGCGTCGCGATCCCCGGAGTCTCCGACCACGTCGCCACCAATCGCGCGCTGCTGGAGACGTTCGACCGACCGGTCGGCGTCGACCGCTCCGGACCGACTCCGGTCCTCACGGATGATCGATAACTGATAGGTCACGCCGCGGGCCCGCGGGCCCGAAGCGAGCCGACCGCGGGTCCCGGAACGACTCTCCGGTATCTGACCTATCGATCTTCCGTAATGCAAACGCTTTTGCGCGTCTATCGACAGTGGCGACACGACCGAATGTCCGAGGGCACAACAGTCGCAGTCTCCGACCGGGTCGACGAGGTAGAGGCGCCGCTCCGGCGGGTGTTCAGGGAGTACGGCGTGCCGCGGATCCACTGGTTCGCCGTCGCGGTGGCGATGAACCTCGTCGCGCGACTGTCCAGTCTCGTCCCGCCGCTGGTGCTCGGGACGGCCATCGACGCCATCTTCAGCGGCACGAACGCCTACTCGCTGCCGCTCGTCCCTCAAGGGTGGCTCCCGACCGAGCCGAAGGCGCAGTTCTGGTTCTCCGTCTCACTGATCGTCGGCGCGTTCGTCGTCACCGCGGTCACGACGTGGGCCCAGGCCATCACGAGCGACATCTTCGCCCACCGCTCGCTACACGCCGTCCGCGTCGACACCTTCCGGAAGATGCAGGAGCTGGACATGGCGTTCTTCGACGAACAGCAGACCGGCGAGGCCATGTCCATCCTCAACCAGGACGCGACCAACCTCGAACGCTACCTCGACCAGGCGCTGAAGAACGGCTTCCGCCTCGTGATCATGGTCGTCGCCATCGGCGCTCTGTTGCTCTCGATGAACTGGCAGCTCGCCCTCGTCACCCTCGTCGGCGTCCCGCTGATGACCCTCTTTACGATCTGGTTCAGCCGCCGGGTCGCGCCCAGATACGACGCCGTCCGCTCCAGCGTCGGCGACCTGAACACCCGCCTGGAGAACTCCATCGGGGGGATGCAACTCGTCAAGACCTCCAACACCGAGGAGTTCGAGACCGACCGCGTCGAGGAGGCTTCCTGGAACTTCTACACGACGAACATGGACGTGCTGAAACTGGCCTTCCTCTACCGACCGGGGATGCGCCTGCTGGCCGGGCTCTCGTTCGTCGCCACGTTCGTGGTCGGCGGCCTCTGGCTGTTCTCCGGCCCACCCCTCTTTTTCTCGGGCGAACTCACCGTCGGCGACTTCGTCGTCTTCATCTTCCTCACCCAGCGGTTCATCGACCCGCTCGCCCAGATATCTAATATCATCGACTGGTTCGAGAACGCCCGCGCCTCCGGCAAGCGCATCTTCGGCCTGATGGACACGCCCGTCCGCATCGAGGACTCGCCCGACGCCGTCGAACTCGAGTCCGTCGACGGGCGCGTCGCCTACGACGACGTGACCTTCAGCTACGACGGCGAGGAGACCATCCTCGAAGACGTGAGCTTCGACGCCGACGCCGGCGACACGGTCGCGTTCGTCGGCCCGACCGGCGCGGGGAAGTCCACCGCAGTCAAGCTCCTGATGCGACTCTACGACGTGGACGAGGGCGCCGTCAGCGTCGACGGCCACGACATCCGCGACGTGACCGTCGGGAGCCTCCGCGAGTCGATCGGCTACGTGAGCCAGGAAACCTACCTCTTCGACGGCACCGTCGCCGAGAACATCCGCTACGGCGAGTTCGGCGCCACCCGCGACGAGATCGTCGAGGCCGCCAAAGCGGCGGAGGCCCACGAGTTCATCACCGACCTCGCCGACGGCTACGACACCCAGGTCGGCGAGCGCGGCGCCCGCCTCTCGGGCGGTCAGCGCCAGCGCATCTCCATCGCTCGCACCGTCCTGCAGGACCCCGACATCCTCATCCTCGACGAGGCGACCTCCGCCGTCGACACCGAGACCGAGGTCCTGATCCAGCGCTCGCTCGACCGGCTTGCCGCCGACCGCACGACGTTCGTCATCGCTCACCGCCTCTCGACGGTGACCGACGCCGAGACGATCCTCGTGCTGGAGGAGGGCCGCGTCGTCGAGCGAGGGACTCACCAGGAACTGCTGGAGGAAGACGGTCTCTACGCCAACCTCTGGGCGGTCCAGGCCGGCGAGATCGACGACCTGCCCGACGAGTTCGTCGACCGCGCCCGCGGCGACGTCTGACGCCCACCGCGAGCACGCCCGATCCGGGCTGGGCGGGTCGCGACTGACAGCTCCGTGTCACCGGTCACACTGTCGATGACGCCACGCTCGTCCAGCAGAGACAGCCCTTCTGAGTCGGACTCCGACCGCAATTCGGGGGAATTTGGGTCCCAGGTCGGAAAACCGTCTTGTACGGATCGAGACCTGTTTTCGAGTGGACGCCAGTCCGGGAACCCCTACCCATGCCAGTCTGTGCCCACTGCGACACGCACGTCTCGGAACAGTTCGCACGCGTCTTCGCCGACGAGGGCGGCGAAGTCCACGCCTGTCCGACCTGCTCGGCCAACAGCGGTATCGCCGAGGTCTCCAGGGAACGAGCGCAGGAAGTGTAGTCCCCGCCGACGCTCGGCCGTCCGCGACCGACCGGTGTCATCCACCGACGATCGACCGGCGCCTTCCGTCGGCGACCGCCCGCCCTTCTCTCCGGCCCGAACGACTCAGTAGACCGCGTTCCGGATCGCCTCGTCGAGGTCGTCGAACTCCGCGAGATACTCGCGGCGCTCGGCTCGCAGGTCGGCGATGCGCTCGTCGGCGTCGTCGAGCGCGTCGCCCACGTCGAAGCGGCTCGCGTCCAGTCCCGGAACGCTGTCGGGCACCGTCAGGCCCGTCGTCGGGTCGTCGGCCCAGTCGACGCGGCCGCGGCTGACCTCGCGGAGCAGGGTCACGGTGTCGTCGACGCCGACGTCGCGGTCGCCGACGGTCCCGGTGTTGAGCAGGTACGCGTCGGCGTCGAGGTCGGCGACGAGGTCGCGGAAGCGGTTGCCCTCCTCGCCCTCGCTGCCGACGATGAAGGGGTTGGTGCCGACGACGCGGATGGCCTCGCCCGCGCTGTCGGGGTCGCCCGCGCTCGTCTGGACTGACTCGCCGAGCATGAACGCCGCGGCGGCCTCCTCGGGCGAGAGCTTCGCGAGCGGGGGCATCGCCGGGTTCCGCGTGATGAAAAACACCTGGTCGACCGACGGGAGGTCGATCTCCTCGTCGGCCGACGGGAGGTGCTCGCGCTTGACGACGGCGCGACCGTTGGCGGTGTAGGCGTCGCTGTCGAAGTCGACCGTCCCGTCGTCGGCGACGTCGACGTTGTCCAGCACCGCCGACTCGTGGGTCGCGGCCTCGTACAGGTCCGGCTGCTCGTCGGCGTCGAGCCCGATGGTCTTGATGAACAGCCCCTCGCCCTCGCTGCCGGCGACGGTGCCGTCCTCCCGCAGGGCGCAGACGTCGTCCTGGAGCATCGTCGCGTCCTCCGGGTCCTCCAGCCCCAGGTCGTGCGCGGTGAGCGTGGACTTGCCGGTGCCCGACAGGCCGAGGAAGACCTGGCCGACCGTCTCGAGGTCGTCGCCCGCGGAGTCGTCGTCACCACCGGACTCGTCGGCGTCCGACCGGATCCGGACGCGCTTGGTGCCGGCGTGGAGGCCGAGGCCGCCCTGGCGCTTGGCGTCGAACATGAACAGCCGCAGGAACGACTTCTTGGCCTCGCCGGTGTAGTCGGTCCCGAGGACCGCGGTGAACCCCTCCTCGGGGAGGACGCGGATGGCCACCTCGTCGGCGTCGGGAACCTGAACCGTCACGAAGTCCGGCTCGGCGTCGGCGGGTGCGGGCTCGAAGAGCTTGGCCCACGCCAGCGCGATGCGGCTGTACTCTTTCGGGACGTAGTAGCGACAGACGTAGGTGTTGTCGGGATGGCGGCCGAGCTGCCGGTCCAGACAGACCATCTCGCGGTCCCCGGCGGCGTCGACGGCCGTCTCGACGTGGCCGTAGTCGGCCGGGCCGAAGTCGCGGTCGAGCGCGTTCTCCGTCCGGTCGGCGTTGCGCGACCGGTGCTCGCTCGCGTAGGACGGAGAGCCGTACTCCGTCGTCGTCTCAAGGTGGGCCGAGTTCTCGCGCAACGACGTGAACGACGGATCGTACTCGACGTTGTCCGCCGATCGGGGGTCTGTGAGCGCCGCAGTCGGCGACTCCATGGCCGTCCCGTGTTGTGACATCGTACCCGATCGATCACATCCGGACGTGATAAAGGTGATATATCCTCCGTTCGTTTGCTAACCGAGCACATAGAATTAATTATTAAATCCCGAGTAAATTCTTCGGCCTCGGACGAACGAGGTGTACGGCCGGCCGACGGAACGAGTAGCGATCATGTACCGTTCGGGCGCGAGCCGGTTAGCGGTCGCCTTCGTCGGCCGCGACCCGCTCGCGCGCGGCGGCGACGACGAGCGGGAGCGTGATCGTCGCGTCGGCGTAGACGGAGGCGTTGCGGGCGGCCTTCTCCAACTTCCCCCACGAGCGGGCCTCGTCGAGCGTCGCACCGGAGAGCCCCCCCGTTTCGGGGGTGTCCATCGTCAGCTGGACGGCGTAGTCGTAGGCGTCGGGCGCCACCAGCATCGTCTGGAGCGTGTAGTTCTTCGGGACGCCGCCGCCGACGACCATCGCGCCGGCCTTCTCGGCGTCGAACGCCTGGTCGGTGATGGTCGTCATGTCCGAGAGGGCGTCCAGCGTGAACTCGCTCGTCTGGGAGTACATCCACGCCTGCAGCCCTAACACCGAATCCTGTACCGCCGGGCAGTATATCGGCACGTCGTGCTCGTATGCCGCGGCGGCGACGCCCGCCCCCTCCGAAACGTCCTCGGCGTCGTTCACTTCGGCGTTGGCCCGGCCGAGTTCCTCGGTGAACCGCTGGATGCTCACGGCGCCTTCCTCCTCGCACTCGGCTTCGAGCGGCGGGAACACCTCCTCGCGGAGGTGCCCCTCGAACAGCGCGAAGTGCTCCTGGGGGAGATACACGTTGTAGATGCGGTCGACGCCCTCGTCGCGCAACCGTTCGTCGTGTTCGCGCTCGGTCTTGCCCTCGGCGTGGACCTCGCCGTGGTGGTGTTTGCCGCCGATCGCCTCGATGGCGTCGTGGGTGAGGTTCGCGCCCGTCGTCACGAGCGCGTCGATGTGCCCGTCGCGGATCAGGTCAGCGACGATGCGGCGCATCCCGGTCGGGACCATCGCGCCCGCGAGCCCGAAGAAGTTGGTCACCTCGTCGTCGCCGAGCATCTCGGCGTACACGTCGACGGCCTCGTGGAGCGCGCTCGCACCGATCCCCGCGTCGCCGTACTCGTCGGCGAGCTCGCCGACCGTCATGCCCGCCCGCGCCTCCGCGTGGCCGATCGGGTCGTGTTCGAACGTCTCCCGCGGCGTCTCGTCGGTCATTGCTCGTCCGTCGGCCGCCCGCGCGCTTCAAGCCCGCGATCCGTTGCCGAGGGCTTCGGTTCAGTCGACCGTGAGCGCAGCGTCGCAACACGACGACCGGTACTCCTCGGCGCGGCGGACGAGTTTACAGTCGCGGTACCGGCGGGCGACCAGCGCGTCGCAGACCGCACAGCGGAGGACGTACTTCGCCTCGGAGAAGGTCTCGCAGTGGACTTCGGTGTCGAGTTCGCGGGCCCGCTCTTTGAACGCCCGGCCGTGGCCCGTCGTGCCGCAGCGCTGGTACTGTTCGAGGTGGACCAGTTCGTGCCGGAGCGTCGACTCCCACGCCGCGCGGTCGAACGCCTCGAAGGCGTCCCACGTCAGCGAGATGGTCGCCGGGAACGGCCGGCCGTCGGCGACGCGGCCGCCCGCGGCCTCCGCGGTCTCCCAGTCGATCGGCGCCCCGACCGCCGCCGCGGGGATCTTCGGACGTTTGAGCGCGGCGGCGCGTCGTTTCGCGCGGGTCGAGACCTCCCACTCCACGAGGTCGAACCGCACGTCGACGAGCCGCTCGCGGCGCACCTCCTTGCAGTACTCGCGGGACCACGCCACGAGGTCGTCGTGGGTCTCGATATCGTCGTACGACGGCGCCGTCACGATAGTGGGCCGGAGAACGCGCGGCGTCTTGAATCGCTCGCTCGCGGGGGCGAAGAACGGTGGGGTGCCGCGAGCGGGTCGAAGCGGCGAGTCCGATCAGTTCGTCGTCGTGATCTCGACCACGTCGCGGTGGTCGAGTTCGGTGTCGGCGGCGACCTGGCGACCGGAGCGCACGTCCGTCGCGTGGAGGAAGCCCTCGCCGATGTCGGTGTGCAGGAAGTACGCGAAGTCCTCGGCCGTCGAGCCGTCGGGGAGGACGAAACAGTCCTGCAGGAAGGTGCCGTCGTCCTGGGGGCTCTCGGCGCCGGGGAACACGGCGATGGCGTCGAGCACGTCGAACAGCGCGGTTTCGAGGGCCCGCTGGACGCCGGTGCCCTCGTACTCGGTGACGAACTCCCGGATCTGTTCGAGGCCGGCCTCCTGTTCGCCGCTCACGTCGCCGACGATGTCGAAGTCGGCGTCGCCCGGCCGGTAGTCGACGACGCCCTGCTCGTCGGCCGACTTGAGCGCCTTCTCCGCGTGGGCGGAGACGGGGACGAACGTCAGGTGGTCGTACTCCGACTCGCCGGCGATCTCGTCGAAGTTCTCCTGGGCGGCGGGTTTGTCCATCTTGTTCGCGGCGACGACCATCGGCTTCGTCCGCAGGCGGATCTCCCGGGCGAGCGCCTCCCGGTCCTCGGGCTCCCACTCCTCGGGGTCCAGATCGAGTCCCTGCGAGAGGATCACCTGTTTCATCGCGTCCTCGCCGATGCCGAACGCGCTCATCTGCTCGGCGAGGTCGACCTCGATGTCCCGATCCTCGCCCTGGTAGCCCGAGCGGAAGCGCTCGATGCCCTTCTCCAGGATGTCGAGGTACCACATGTCCAGTTCCTCCTCGAGGAAGTCGATGTCCTCGCGGGGGTCGTGGTCCTCGGTCGCCTCACCTTCGATGTCGGTCTCGCCGGAGAAGTCGACGACGTGGACGAGCACGTCTGTCTCGTTGAGGTCCGAGAGGAACTGGTTGCCCAGCCCGCGGCCCTCGTGGGCGCCCGGGACCAGCCCCGCCACGTCGACGAGTTTCGTCGGGACGAACCGGGTGCCCTCCTCGCAGTAGCCCGTGTTGGGCGTACAGGAGTGCTCGAACTCCGGGGCGGCGCAGTCGACGCGGACGTACGCCTCGCCGACGCTCGGGTCGATCGTCGTGAACGGATAGGCGCCCTCCGGCACGTCGTTCATCGTCGCGGCGTTGAACAGCGTCGACTTGCCCACCGAAGGCTTGCCGACGAGTCCGATGCGGTAACTCATTGCCCGCAGTATCCGAGCGCCGGGCTAAAGCGTTTCCAATCGGATACGTCCGATCGCCGGTTTTCGTCCGTGTCGGTGGCTTTGGGGCCAGTTCACAAAGTACACGTCGGATGAGGAACAGTGTCACGGCGGCCCGGTCAGGCGGGTCCGGTCGCGTTCCGCTCCTCCGGGGAGGTTTTCCCCGCCGCGGCGGAACGCCGAGTATGCGACGACGAGCGGTCCTCACCTCGCTGGGCGCCTGCGCGACGCTCGCCGGTTGCCAGGAACCCGGTTCGGCCGACCGGACGGCCGACGGCACCGAGACGCCGCCGACGTGTGGAGACCCCAAACCGCGCCGCGTCGAACTCGCGGGGGCGGCGACGGTGCCCGACGAGCCGCGGGTCTCGGCGACCGTGACGGTCGAGCGCGAGCGCTCGACGGCGGAGGCGCCGGCGCGGTTCACCGCCTCGCTGCGTAACGACGGCCCGGACCGCGCGGTCGACGTGACCGACGACAATCGCTGCCACTTCCTGAACCGGGAGAAAGGACGCAGCGACCCGAACGGTCTGTGGCTCTACCGCGCGGGCGACGCGCCGACCGACCGCGCCGGCGAGTGCTGGACGCGCGACCGCCCTCCACGTGATAGCGTCGGCTTCGACGGCTACGGCTGCGGGAGGTCTCCGTTCGAGTCGGGCGGGACGATCGCGACGACCTACGAGGTCTGGGACGACTACACCGTCGACGGCTACCTCCGACCGGACACCTACCGGTTCGACGCGTCGGTCGCGCTGTGGACCGAACCCGCCGGGGAGGGCGGAACGGACTCGGAGCCGGCCGTGGTCGACTGGTGGGTCGAACTCTCCGTCTCCGCCGACGCCGAGTGAGTCGGCGAGCCGGACACCCGTACGAAGGTATAAATACCGAAACGAGGGTATCC
Source organism: Halosimplex pelagicum (assembly GCF_013415905.1). Taxonomy (GTDB): domain Archaea; phylum Halobacteriota; class Halobacteria; order Halobacteriales; family Haloarculaceae; genus Halosimplex; species Halosimplex pelagicum. The sequence continues at coordinate 4,375,125 of NZ_CP058909.1, forward strand.
GAGCACACATGGCGAAGCAACCGGAGTTGGTCAGGAGCGCCGACGGGGACCTCCGGGTCGACGCCTCGTTTCCGAGCGGGCGATACACGTTCTCGCTCCGCTCGGAGGCCGGGGACCTGCTGACGGAACTCGGACACACCTCCGGCGATGCGGTCCCCTGGCACCTGTTCGAAGCGCTCGTGGTCGTCGGCGACGTGTGGCTCCCGAACACGGCGGACGGCATCGTCGACGACCTGGCGGCCCCCGACTCGATAACGAGGATGGACGACGAGGAAGCCGCGACGGCCGCCGAGTACCTCCGGAAGCGCCGCATCGGCGCCGAGGGTCGAGAGCGGCTAGCGGACGTGGTCGCGTCGTCCGCCCTGCGCGACCACCTCTCGGTCGACGAACTCCGTTCGAACGAGGCGTTCGTCGCGGAGACCGAATCGCTGGTCTCGGAGGCCGAGGACGGGACCGCCGCCGGCAGCGAGGACGCCCAAGAGGCGTCGCCCGACCGCGGGACCGCGAGCGCCGCGGCCGTCGACCCGGCGTCGGACGCCTCGCTGCTGCACGTCGGGAAGGCGACGCTCGGCCGGGCGAACATGGGGCGGTCGGTCCGGGAGGCCGACTACCTCGACGCGTTCTCGCAGGCGGTCGATATCGCGGTCGAACGCGGGGTCGACGCCGTCGTCCAGACGGGCCGGCTGTTCCAGAGCGGGTCGCCCGACCGTGAGACGGTCTCCGGGCTGCAGACGCAGCTCGCGCGGCTGCAAGACGAGGAAATTCCCTTCTATCTCGCCTGCGGCCCGAAGGAGCTCGAAGTCCGCTCGACGGTCGTCCGGAGCCTGGCGACCAGCGGCCTGCTCACACCGATCGGGGGCGAGGCCGTCGCGGTCGACGACGGCGTCACGCTGGTCGGCGTCGACGCGGACGCGGAACCGGCCGCGGTCGCGGCGGAACTCGACGACCCGCCCGCCGACGGGACGCTGCTGGTCGCCTGCGGTGGCCTCGACGTGGACGACGCCCGCACGAGCGCGGTCGAGGAACTCGTCGACGAACTCCCGCGGCGGCCGGCGGCGGTCCTCGCCGGCGAGCGCACCGACCCGGGCGGCGCGGAGCGCGCGGGGGTACGGCTGTTCGACCCGGGGAGCACCGAGCACGTCCTCTCGAAGTCCACGATCGGCGACGACCCGCCCGCCCGCGGCGTCGACGAGCACTCGTTCGCGGACGGCACCCGCGAAGTGACCCGGCACGAACTCGACGCGCGACCGTTCGCCACCTTCGAGTTCGAGGTCACCCCGTCGACGACGCTGGACTCGATCGAGGAGCGGATCGCGGACCGCGACCTGACGGAGCGGGCGGTGCTGGCGGTGCTGGAGGGGTCCGAACCCGGCGCCGGCGAGCCGTCCCGGGAGGCCGTCCAGTCACTGCTGGCGGACCGGGCGTTCTGCGCCCGCGTCTACGACGAGCGGTCCGTCCCCGAGGACGCGGAGGAGGAGGAAGAGGAGGAGCGACCCGACGAAGCCGAAAAGATCGACCCTGACCGCGTCGAGACCCTCGTTCGAGGCCTCGCGGAGACGATCGCGGAGCTGGAGGCGGCGGACTCAGCGGACGTTTCGGGGATGGAGATGGCGACGCTGGCGGACAGCTACGCCGTGCTCTCGAAGGCGAAGTCGGAGATCGAGGACCTCCGGACCGCCGCTCGGGACGAACTGACCTCGCGCGTCGAGCCGGACGAGACCGTCGTCGGTTCGGTCGGAGCGGTCGCGGGGGCGAAGCGCCGGCGCCGGTCGCTGCGGGACGACGAGACGGTCGAATCGGCGCTCCGCGAGCACGGCGTCCCGGTCGAGCGCGTCACGACCGAGAGCATCGACTCGGAGAAGGTCGAGGAGGTCGTCGCGGACGAGGACGGCGCGATCTCCGAGTCGGCGGTGTTCGAGGTGACCGAAACCGAGTACGTCCGGCGGCGCGACCTCGATCTGGACGGCGGCGTCGAACTGGGTGCGACGGACGACGATAACGAGGCCTCGGCCGACGAGGACGGGGAGCCGGCCGACGAAGCCGGGGGCGGACCGCACAAGGTCTACCTCGGTGAGGGAGCGAGTATCGGCGGCTGGACCCCGGTCGAGCGGTCCGTCGTCGAGAGGGAGATCGTACCGCTGGTGAAGGCGAACAGCAGTGGCGACGACGAGGAGACGATCTCGGTGAACTTCGGCAGCGGCGTGTCGACCAGCGGCTGGAACCGGGTCGACGCGGACGTGGTGAGAGAGCAGATCACGCCGCTGGTCGAACGCCATCGCGTCCCCGAGTAGGCGCCGAGAGCTGCGGCGTCGCCCGCTACAGCCCCGTCGGGTGGTCGACGTAGGTGGTCTCCAGACCCCACTCCTCGGCCAGGTCCTGCAGGGCGCGGACGCCGAAGGTCTCGGTGGCGTAGTGGCCGCCGAGGAAGACGTTCACGCCGGCGTCGCGGGCCTGGTGGTACACCTTCCCTTTGCCCTCTCCCGTGACGAACGCGTCGACGCCGGCGTCGATGGCGTCTTCGAGCCAGTCGGCGCCGCCGCCGGTGACGACGGCCACGTCCTCGATCTCGTCGGGCCCGAAGTCGAAGTGCTGGACGCCCTCGCCGCCGGTGTCCAGTTCCGATTCGAGCAGCGTCGCCAGTTCGTCGGGAGCGAACGGCTCGGCGGCTCGGCCGCGCTGGCCGATGGTGACCGGGCCGATCTCGCCGAACGGCTCGCGGGCTTCGAGTTCGAGGAGGTCGGCGACGCCGGCGGCGTTGCCGAGGTCGTCGTGGCCGTCGAGCGGGAGGTGCATCGCGTACAGCGCGAGGTCGTGCTCGACGAGCGGGGCGATCCGGTCGTAGTCGAGTCCGGTGACGCGGTCGATGCCGCCCCAGGAGAGGCCGTGGTGGACGACCAGCAGGTCGGCGCCGCGCTCGACCGCCGCGTCGATGGTCGCACCGGCCGCGTCGACGGCGAACGCGACCGTCTCCACGTCGCCTTCGTCGGGGCCGACCTGGAGACCGTTGGCGCTGGCGTCCACGTCGGCGTACTCGCCGGGCGAGAGCCGCTCGTCGTAGCGCTCGCAGACTGTCGGGAGATCCATGCCCACCCGTTCGACCGAGGCCCCCCTATTCGTTGTGGGTTCGGAGCGCGCCGAGACGAGCGCGAGCGAACGGTACGGCGTCGTCGTCGCGGCGGTGTCGAGTGTCGCGGCGGTGTCAGGCGTCGCCGCCGTAGAGCTGGCCGTTCTCCTCGCGGAGGAGGTCGTGCTCGACCGCGAGGTCGATCACCTTCTCGCAGTCGCTCTGGGAGACCTGGTAGGCGTTGGCCGCGACGGTGACGAACTCCGCCTTGTCGACGGGGAACTCCCGGTTCTCCAGCAACCGCATCACCTTGGTGTTCTCCAGACGGCTCATCGAGACGCGGTGCTCGCCGTCGTCGTCCGAACCGGACGCGCCGTCGTCGTCGGACCCGGCGCCCGACCCCTCGTCGGACCCGCCGTCCGACGGACTCCCGCTCGACTGTCCGCCGGACCCGCTTCCGGATCCGGACTCGCCGGACCCGCTCCGGGCCGAGTCGTCGGCCAGCGGGTCGCTCGACTCGTCGCCGTCGGAGGCCGAGCCGCCGGTGGAAGCGTTCCCCGCGTCGTCGTCCTCGAACGCGTCGCCCGTCAGCGAACCCGAGTCGGAGTCGTCCTCGTCGTCGCCCTCGAACGCGCCGCCCGTGAGCGACCCCGTCTCCGACGGGCCGTCGTCCTCCTTGCGGAACCCGGCGCCGCGCGAGCGGGTGTACTTGCGCGCCTTCGACGGGCCGTCGCCGTCGTTCGACTCGCCCTCCGAATCGGACTCGTCGTCGGCCGCGCGGTCGTCGCCGAACTCCATGTCCGAGGCCTCGGCGGCCTCGTCGGCGGTCGACTCCTCGTCGCCCAGCGGCGTCAGGATCTCCTCGTCGTCGCCGAGCGTCGACTCGATGTCCCCCTGGGACGTGTCCCCCGCGGCCGCCGAGTCTCCCGAACCCGGCGACTCGTCCGGCTCGGTTCCGGCTGCCACGTCGCCGGCGTTCGCCTCGACGGCGTCGACGACGGTGTCGAGGACGGCGTCGAGCTTCCGCTGGCAGGTGCGACAGAGGACGACCGTCTTCTGGGCGTCCGTCCCGGGGTGGAGCGCCGACGGGACGACGGGGTGCTCTTCGAGCGTGGCGTCCAGCGCGGCGCCACAGAAGTAACATGACGAGAGTCGGTCCATGCCTCCACCCTGTATCTCGGCCGACGTAAAACAGTCGGTGCGACCCCCTGCCCCCTACCGATCCGCCGCGTGACCGTAGACGAACGCCCGCAGGAGTTTCGCCGCCAGCACCGCCGCCTGGCCGTCGTCGCGGTCGTTGACCTCGACCACGTCGAACCCCGACGCGCGCGGGGCGACCGCGCGGACCACTCGTCGGCCCTCACGGGGCTCGATACCGAACGGTTCCTTGGTTCCGGTCCCCGGCGCGTACGCCGGGTCGAACCCGTCGATGTCGACGCTGAGATACGCCGACTCGTCGGCGTCGAAGTCCGGCTCCCAGTCGGCCACGTCCGCGGGGTCGACGACCGTCACGTCCGCCTCGCTCGCCCGGTCCCACTCGGCCTCGCTCCCGGTGCGCGCGCCGAGGATCACGGCGCGGTCGGCGACGTCGAGGGCGTGGCGGGTCACCGTCGCGTGGCTGAGCGAGTCACCGGCGTAGGACTCCCGGAGGTCGAGGTGGGCGTCGAGACAGACGAACACGTCCGGGTCGACCGCTCGCACGCCGGCGACGGTCACGGTGTGTTCGCCGCCGACGAGCAGCGGGACGGCCCCCTCCTCGCGCAGGTCCGCACAGGCCCCGCGGAGGAAGGTGAGGTACTCCGCCGTGTCGGCGGTTGGGCCGATATCGCCGTGGTCGTAGACGGCCAGGTCAGAGAAGTTCAGGTCGGTACGGCGGTCGTAGTCGTCGAAGGCCTCGGCGTAGCGGCGGACGCGGCCGGGGCCAAAGCGGGCGCCGGGCTCGAACGAGGTGGAGGCGTCGAGCGGTGCGCCGACGAGCGCGTACGCTGCGTCGGCCCGCGCGGCGTCCGCGCCGGGGAACATCGCTACTCGGGCCTCAGACGATCTTGCGCTGCTCTTCCATCTCGAGGTACTCGATCTCGTCGTCGGGCTCCATCGAGACGCCGTCGGGGAGCGCGAGCGTGAACGTGTCGAACGTCTCCAGGTCCATGACCTGCGCCTCGTCGCCGCCGGAGGTCGAGACGACCTGCCCCTGCTTGCGGTTGATGATCGGGACGCGGATCTTCGCGTCGACCGGCTGGGAGAGGTTGCGCTTCTTGCCGTCGAAGACGCCCTCGGCCTCGACGCGAGCCTTCGCGCTGCCGTGTTTGCCGGGTTTCGCCGTGCTGTAGGCGTTGATCTTGCAGGCCACGTCGTCGATCATGACGTAGCTGCCTTCGTCCAGATCGCGGACCTCAACCTGCTTCGTTGCCATACCGCGCCGTTATCGAGCGACCGGTATAAACGGTACGGAACGCCTCCGGCCCGGAAATCCCGCGCACGGTCGCGGCGCGAGCGCCCGATCGCCGACGGGACTCGCTGCGCGGGTCCGAGTCGCCGTTCGTCGGGACGGCCCGCCCCAGGCACCCCGGGTCGCCCGCCGCGCGGGCGACGGAAGTCCCTTCCCTCCGGCGATCGAAGGCGTACCGTGACCGATTTCGGACCGGCGGAGACGCCCGAAGACCGCTTCTGGTCCGCGCTCAACGTCGGCGTCCTCGCGCTCGTGGCGGGGGCAGTGTCCGTCGCGCTCCACCGTTTCACGGGGAGTTGGCCGGCCGAGGCCGGTGGTGTGGTAGCCGTCGTCTTCGCGGTCGCCGGCGTCGCGCTCGTCGGCTACTCCGCCGCGCGTCGCGTCAGGTCCGGCGACCCCCTCGTCGGCTGAGTCGAGTCGGTCCGGCGCGCCGGGCGGCGCGAGCGAGGTCGCGGATCGCGACCCGCGGTCGCCGCCGGGTGTCCGCCAGGGCCTCACCGCCGCTCGCGGTCCCCTTCGCGCATGCTCTGGCGGGTGAACTGGGGCTGGGCGCGGATCCCCTTGCGGTCGCGGAAGGAGAGATACAGCAACAGGGCGACCAGCACCGTGAAGCCGACCGCGACGGCGGCGGCGACGAACTGCTCGAAGGCGACGAGGACCGCCGAGGAGAAGACGGCACTGGCCAGCACCATCCCGTAGATGAGCCGCTTGGCGACCCGGTCGAGGAGGCTCTGGGAGTCCCGGATGTCGACCTCGACCCGCAGGTCCTCGTTGATGGCCTGGTCGAGCGCCTCCTCCAGTTTCGGCGGCGTGCGGACGGCGGACTTGGTGGCCTCCTGAACCTCGTCGACGCGGTCCTCGACGTACTCGCGGGCGGTGTCGGCGAGGAAGCCCTGCTGGCGGAGGTAGCCCGTGGCCACGTCGATGAAGTCGAAGTCGGGGTCGAGCGTGACACAGACTCCTTCGACGACGGTCGCCACGCGGAGCACGAGGGCGAGGTTGGCCGGCAGGCGAAACGGGAAGTCGTAGATGGTGTCCTCGACCTGCTGGACGATCTGCTGGACGCGGTACTGCTCGATGTCCTCGCCGCGGGCGTCCGCGATGGCGAGTTCGAGCACGTCGGCCATCACCTTGCGGTCCGCTTCGGGGGAGAGCGTCCCCATCTCGACGAGCGTGTCGAGGATGGCCTGGATGTCCTGGTCGGCGACGGCGACGTAGAAGTCGACGATCTTGTCCTGGATGAACGGGTCGACGTAGCCGCTCATGCCGAAGTCGTAGAAGACGAGCGTCCCGTCGTCCTGCACCGCGAGGTTGCCCGGATGGGGGTCGGCGTGGAAGACGCCGTCCTCGATGATCATCTGGAGGTACGCCTCCTGGAGCGTCTCGGCCAGCTCCGTCCGGTCGAGGCGGCGGTCGTCCAGTTCGTCGATGTCGGTGATCTTCGTCCCGGGGACGTACTCCATCGTGAGCACCCGGTTCGTCGACCGACTCCCGTCGACCTCGGGGATCCGGATCCGGGAGTCGTCGGCGAAGTTCCCCTTGATCTCGGTGAGCATCTCCGCCTCGCGACCGTAGTCCATCTCCTCGCGGATCGTCTTGTCGAACTCGTCGGCGAGCGTCTGCAGCGAGAACGACCGCGACTCGTCGACGAAGTACATCAGGATCGGTAGCGACCAGCGGATCACCCGCAGATCCGACTCGATGAGGTCCTTGACGCCCGGCCGGCGCACCTTCACCGCCACCTCACCGTTCTCGGTCGTCCCGTAGTACACCTGGCCGAGGCTGGCTCCGCTGATGGCATCGGTGTCGAACTCGTCGAAGGCCTCGCCGACCGGGCCGACCTCCGCTTCCAGCACCTCCCGGGCGCGCTCCCAGTCGGCCGGCGGGACGCGGTCCTGCAGCTCCTCCAGTTCCTCGATGTACTCCGGCGGGAGCACGTCCGGCCGCGTCGAGAGCAGCTGGCCGAGCTTGATGAAGGTCGGCCCGAGCGTCAGGAGCGTGTCCAGCAGCACCCGCGCTCGCTCGCGGCGAGTCTCGGCGGAGACCGACCGGCCCCGGCCGAAGAAGAGGAACCGGTTGCGGTCCCGCGTGTACGCGATCAAGAGCGGCAGGAACTGCCACGTGACGACGACGAACCGCCAGTAGGCGCGTGGGTTCACGTGAATGGCTACTCGTCGATGGGGATCTGCGTCTCCGGCGCGGCCTCCGCTTTCGGCAGTTCGAGTTCGAGGACGCCCCGGTCGATCGACCCGGTGGCGCCGGCGCCGGTCACGCCCGGCGGGAGCGGAAGCTCGACGTCGAGGAACAGCGACCGTTCCTCCGCGACGTAGTCGAAGTCGGCGGGAACCGCCTTCTCGCGGCGCGCCTCGATGCGCAGGCGACTACCCTCGACCGCCGCGTCGACCGTCGGCTCGGTCGCGCCCGGCAGGTCCAGCACCAGCAGATACGCGTCGTCGCTCTCCAGCACGTCCGCGAACACCGCGTCGGGCAGGTCCCGGAGCGCATCACGCAACGTTGACATGAGCGAGGTTTAGGATGCGACGGCGTTAAACCCCGCGGTCGCACCCGCCCGACCGCGACGGCTCGGTCGCCCGCGGTCGGCCGCCACGGCGACGACCGACCGCTTATTGGCCGGGCGCCGAAACCACCGATATGGACGAACGACGCCGGTCGACGGCGGACCCGCCCGCGCTCGCGGCCGTTCGCGAGCGCCTCGACGAACTCGTCGCCCCCGTCGACCGGACCGAGACGCTGCCGGTCAGCACCGCCGTCGGCCGCACGCTCGCTTCGCCCGTCGCCGCCCGCCGTCCCGTCCCCGGGTTCGACCAGGCGGTCCGCGACGGCTTCGCCGTCCGCGCCGGCGACACCGAGGGCGCGACCGAGGGGGACCCCGCCGTGCTGGCCGTCGGGAGCGACCTCGACGCGAACGCGGCCGTCCGCGTCGACGCCGGACGGCCGCTCCCCGACGGCGCGACGGCCGTGGTCGGGACCGAATCGGTCGCCACCGCAGGGACGGAAACCGACCCGGCGACCGTCGACGGCGCCGACCTGTCGGTCACCGAGCCGGTCGAACCCGGCGAGGGCGTCCGGTCGACCGGGGCGGACGTGGCGGCCGAGGAGACGGTGCTGAGAGCGGGCGACCGGATCGGTCCGTCGGACCCCGCGCTCTGTACCGCGGTCGGGCGAACGCGCGTCGAGGTCCGCCAGCGGCCGACGGTCGGGATCGTCCCGGTCGGCGGCGGCCTGACCGGCGGCGACCCCGGACCCGGCGAGGTCGTCGAGACCGACGGGACGACCGCCGCCGAGTTCGTCGAGCGGGCCGGCGGGAAGGTCGTGCTGCGAGACCCCGTGGAACCGGAACCCTACGCCCTCAGACCCGCCGTCGAGCGCGACCTGACGAAGGACCTGCTCGTGACGGTCGGCGGGACCGGGGCCGGCGAGTCCGACCGGATCGTCGGCGTGATCGACGGCTTGGGCGACGTGCTCGTCGACGGCGTCGCGGTCGACCCCGCGGGGACGACTGCGTTGAGCGTCGTCCGCGAGCGCCCCGTGATTTCGATCCCGGGCGACCCCGTCGCGGCGTTCGTCGCGACGACGCGACTGGTCGCTCCCGCGGTGGCTCGACTGGCCGACCGCGAACCGCCCGAGCCGCGGACCGGAACCGCCGAACTCGACGGTCCGGTCGAGAGCGAACGCGGGGTCGAATCCGTCGTTCCGGTTACGCTCGACGGCGGAGGCGGGGTCGAGGACGGAAGTGGTGGCGAGACCGCGGCACCGGTCGCGTCTCCGGTGAGAGACGAACCGCTGTCGACGCTCGCGCGGGCGGACGGCTGGGTCGCGGTCGCGCCCGAGCACGAGCGCCTGGCCGCGGGCGAAACGGTTTCTGTCGAGCGCTGGGAGGCGTCGGTATGAGCGAGCGCAAGGAGTTCCGCGACCTGGCCGACCCCGAGCGGGCCCGCGAGGTGGTCGCCTCGCTGGACCTGTCGGCCGGCGCCGAGCGCGTGGCTCTCGAAGACGCCCGCGGCCGGGTCCTCGCCGAGCGAGTCGACGCGACGCTGGACGTGCCGGGGTTCGACCGCGCCGCGATGGACGGCTACGCCGTGCGAGCGACCGACACCTACGGCGCTGACGCCGACCCCGTCACCCTCCCGGTCGTCGGGAGCGTCCACGCCGGCGAGACCCCCGGCGTGACGCTCGATGACGGCCAGGCGGCCGAGATATCGACGGGCGCCGTCATGCCGGCGGGCGCCGACGCCGTGGTGATCGTCGAGCGAACCGAGGAACTGGACGGGGCGGCCGACGGGAACGGGGCGGGCGGTTCGGACGGCGACAGCGGCGACGACGCCGAAGGCGGCCGACGCGTGCGCATCGAAACCGCAGTCACCCCGGGCGAGAACGTCATGCTCGCCGGCGCGGACATCGCAGCCGGCGAGCGGGCGCTCGGTCCCGGGACGGAGCTGACCCCCCGCGAGATCGGGCTGCTGTCGGCGCTCGGCGTCGACGAGGTGCCGGTGCGGGCCGAGCCGCGAGTCGCTATCGTCTCGACGGGCGACGAACTCGTCCGTCCCGGCGACGACCTCGACCACCGGGCGGGCCAGATCCACGACGTGAACAGCTACGCCGTGGCGACCGCCGTCGAGGAGGCCGGCGGCGAACCGGTCGTCTACCCCCACGTCGGCGACGACACGGCCGCCATGGAGGAGACGCTCCTCGACGCCGCCGCCGACTGCGATCTGGTGTTGACCTCGGGGTCGACCAGCGCCAGCGCCGTCGACATGGTGTACCGCGTCGTCGAGGACCGCGGCGAACTCCTGTTGCACGGCGTCGCGATCAAGCCCGGGAAACCCATGCTGGTCGGTCGGATCGGCGGCGAGTCCGGCGACTCCGAGAGCGACGAGACGGTGCGGGACGGCGCCGCCTACGTCGGCCTGCCGGGCTACCCGGTGTCGGCGCTGACCATCTTCCGCACGTTCGTCGCGCCGGCGATCCGGTCGTCCGCGGGGCTCCCCGAGCCGCGGACCGCCAGCATCGACGGGGAGATGGCCGTCGCCGAGCGCACCGAGGAGGGGCGCCGGCGCCTGCTCGCGGTCGGGCTGGTCGAGGACGAGGCCGGGGAGACGCTGGTCTACCCCGTCGACAAGGGCAGCGGCGCGACGACGACGCTCACCGCGGCCGACGGCGTCGTCGACGTGCCGGCCGACACGAACCGCCTCTCGGCCGGGGAGCGGGTGACCGTCGACCTGTTCTCGCCGGACGTGCGCCCGCCGACGCTGCTGGGCGTCGGCGAGGACGATCCCGCGCTCTCGCGTGTCCTCGACCGACTGGACCGACCGCGATACCTCGCCCGGGGTTCGCGAGGCGGACTGCGTGAGCTGCGCGACGGTCTCCCCGACGTGGCCGTCGTCGCCGGCCCCTTCGACGCCGACGAGGAAGGCGTCGCCGACGCAGCGGACCTCGGCGGCTGGTCTCGGGAGTGGGGCCTGGTCGTCCCCGCCGGGAACCCCGAGGGCGTGACGGGGCCCGCGGATCTGGTCGACCGCGACCTGTCGTTCGTGAATCGGGGGACCGAGTCGGGACTGCGGACGAGCCTCTCGAACGCGCTGGCCGACCTGGCCGACGACCGCGGGGTCGACCGGCAGGCAGTCACGGAGTCGATTTCGGGGTTCGACCGCGCCGCGCGAGCCTTCGAGAGCCCCGCCAGGTCGGTGGCCGCCGGGGACGCCGACGCGGGACTGGGGCTGCGCGCGACGGCCGCGAAACTGGGGCTCGGCTTCGTCCCCGTCGGCTCCCAGTCCGTTCGAGTGCTGGCGAACCCCGACCGACTGGAGAAGGCGAGCGTGCGGGAACTGGACGGACTGCTGGAAGACGTATCCCGGGTGCTGGACGGGCTCGACGGGTTCGAGCGCCGGTGACGCCGGTGCGGGTCGGCCGAACGACGATGCGGCGGAACGCATCACAGCGCATTTCTCCGCGGAGCGCGGACGCCCGACCGTGACCGACGCACACAGACGCGTGGCGGTGGCCGAGCGGGCGGCCCGGGCGGGCGGCGCCGTCGCCCGGCAGGCGTTCCGCGGGGACCTGGCGGTCGAGACGAAGTCGGACAAGAACGACCTGGTAACCGAATCCGACCGGGACGCCCAGCGACAGGTCGTCTCGACGCTGCGCGCGGAGTTCCCGAACGACGCGATCGTGGGCGAGGAGGAGGCGGTGCCGGTAGGGCCGACCGGCGAGGAGACGGAGATCCTGTCGGAAGTCCCCGAGAGCGGGGACACGTGGGTGGTCGACCCGATCGACGGGACGGCGAACTTCGCGCGCGGACTGCGCACCTGGGGGACGGCGGTCGCGGCCGTGGCCGGCGGCGACCTCGCCGCGGCGGCCGTCTACCTGCCGGCGACCGAGGACATGTACGCCGCGGGGGCCGAGACGGGCACCCGGAACGGGTCGGCGCTGTCGGTCAGCGACCGCACGGACCCGGAGACGTTCGCGGTCGCGCCGGTCGGCCGCTTCGAGCGCGGGAGCGGCGACGAACTGGGTGACATCGCCGAGGCGGTCGTCGACGAACTGGGCGACTTCCGACGGTTCGGGAGCATGCAGGCGACGCTGTCGTTCGTCGCGAGCGGCGAACTCGACGCGGCGTTCTCGACGTACACGCCCGACCCGTGGGACTCGCTGGCCGGGATCCACCTCGTCCGGCGGGCCGGCGGGACGGTCACCGACCTGGCGGGCGAGCCGTGGAGCCGGGACAGCGAGGGGATCGTCGCGAGCAACGGCGAGGCCCACGAGGCGGTCCGCGCGGTCGCGCGAGCGGCCGGATCGGACTGACGGGGGACGGGGGCGCGAGCGGTCGCGGGGGGACACCGGCCGAGGGCGGCGAGCGGTCGTGCCGGCACGGCGCCCACGACCGGAAGGCTAAACAGCGAGACGCGCGGGGTACCGGCCATGGAGAACGAGCAGGTCCTGACGGAGCGGACCTGGCTGGGGGCGTTCGTCGCGCTTGTGGCGGCGCTCGTAGTCGGGTCCGTCGTCGCCACCGAGCGCGTCTACGACCGGTTCATCTGGCGGTACTTCTGGGGGCCGATCTACTCGGACGCCAACAACGCCCGCTGTGCGGTCCTGGGCGACGGCGGGATCGAGCTGCTGGGCACGGACGCGGCCTGCCGAGCGGCGACCGGCGTCGTCGCCGAGACCGGCTATACGACCGTCTCGACGTTCGGCTACATGGCCGTGCTCGTGTTCATGCTCGGCGGGGTCTACCTGCTGCTCGACCGGCTGGACGTGGGCGGGGACAAGCGACTGTTCCTCTCGCTGGTCCCGTTCATGCTGTTCGGCGGCGCGGTCCGGGTCGTCGAGGACGCGACCGACGCCGCGGTCGCCGCGGGCGTCGAACCCGTCATCAGCTACCCGCTGAACGTGCTGTTCATCAGCCCGATCATCTACGTGACGGTGTTCCTGGTCACGCTGGCGGCCCTGCTCGCGAGCATGTGGCTCGAATCCCGGGAGATGGTCCGCAACCGGTACCGCGCGCTGGCCGGGTTCGGCCTCGGGATACTCGCGCTCACGCTCGCCTATCTCTTCTTCGTCGCCTTCACCCGCGAGTACGTCTCCTTCTACCCGCAGATCCTGCTCGTCGACGTGGGGCTGGCGTCGGTGCTGGCCTACCTGCTGTACGTCGGCGCCGACCGCTACGAGCCCGAGATCAACGCGGGGACGGGGATCGTCGGACTGGGGATCCTCTGGGCGCACGCGATCGACGGCGTGGCCAACGTCGTCGCGGCCGACTGGCTGCCCGAGCTGGGCCACCCGATCGAGGCCTACGGCGCGAAACACGTCGCCAACCGGGCGATCATCGACGTGACCCAGGCGGTCCAGCCGCCGTCGCTGTCGGCGGTCATCGGGACCTCCTGGCCGTTCCTGTTCGTGAAACTCGCCGTCGCGCTGGGGATCGTGTGGCTGTTCGACGAGCGGATCTTCGAGGAGAGCCCCCGCTACGCCGTGCTCCTGCTCGTCGCGGCCGCGGCCGTCGGACTCGGGCCGGGAACCCGGGACATCCTCCGCGTCACGTTCGCGATCTGAACGGGACCGGCGCCTCACTGTTCGCGAGGCGGTCGCTGTCGAACCTGTCGAAAGCCGACGGAGAATCCCGACCGTCAGACCGTTTCGAGCGCCGACTCGGGGTAGTAGCGACTACCGCAGGTCGGGCACTCGGCCACGGTCACCTCGCCGCCCGTCGCGGGCGACACCACGTTCGTCCGCACCAGTTTTCGGTCGCAGTCTGTACACGGGAGGTCGAACTCGGATACCATGATACGCTCCTCTGACGGTCCGCTTCGGGCCTGCAGAAGCGACGCCAGGTGCCGTGTGAACGATGAACACCCGACGGCATAAATTCTCGCATTAGTCGGTTTCGTTGCATATTCCGCGCTGTCCCCGGGTTACAAAAATCGGGGCGGGCGACGGGGCCAGAGCGGGGGGCCGGCCGTCAGAAAGGGGTGGTCAGGGGTAGGGGTGGTGGTCGCGGTCGAGCGCGGGTTCGAAGCCCATGTCGGCGGGGACCGAGCGGGCGCGCTCGCCGAAGTACGGGTCGCCGAAGAACAGCGGCTGGGCGCTCGGGACGACGACGCGGACGGCCTCGAAGCCGAGTCGCTGCACGTCTCTCGTCGTCGTCCGGGCGGCGTAGGCGGCACAGCCGGCGTCGACGACCCGGTCGAGGACGGCGTCGAGGTGGGCGCCGCCCTCTGGGACCGTCTCGGGGCCGACGGAGGCCGCGTCGACGGTCGTCTCGGGGCTGACGAACTCCTCGGCGGCCGGCGGGCGGTCGGCGTAGCGGCCGATGGCGCCGTCGGTCTCGGCGGCGCCCTCCCGGCCCATCCCGTCGAGCTCGACCCAGTTCTGGACGGCCTCGGCCAGCGCGTCGCGGGCGGCGCGGCCGGCGTCGAGGTCGGCGGCCGTCCCGAGCGCGAGCTTCGGCCACTCCTCGCGGGTGACGGCGACCGCGACGACGGGCACGTCCACGTCCTGCGTGAGCAGGAGCGCGGTCGCGTCGAGCCCCTCGGCGCCGGCGCGGGCGGCCAGCCGCTCGTAACCGGGGTCGGCAACGTCCAGTCCGAGGGGGTCGTACGTCGAGTACCAGGCGATGGTCGTCGCGTCGCGCTCGACGACCTCGTACAGCCCCGAGAGCAGCGCCTCGACGGAGGAGTTCCCGAGACCGAGCCCGGTGGTGACCGCCGGCCGGATCGTCCGCTCGGGCGGCGGGTAGTGGACGACCTCGGCGGGCAGGGAGACCGGGGCCTCGGTGACGAGATCCGTCCCGCGGACCCAGGGGCGCTCGGCGCGGTCGCCGCCCGAATCGGTTCCGCCGCCTTCGGCTCCGACCCAGCCCTCCGGCCGGACGAACTCCGAGGGCGCCACGGCGTCCGCGAGGTCGGCCGCGGCGGCGGTCTTGAACTCCCGACCGTGGTAGACCCCGGCGCAGTAGCGCTCGTAGGCCTCGCCGAGCGCCTTCATGAACGCGGCGTCCCAGCCGGGGTCGACGCCGGCGGCCTGCCGCGAGGCGGTCGCGTCCGCGAACGCGCCGGTGTCGCAGACCTGGGCGAGGTAGTACGGCGCAGGGTAGGACTCGGCCTCGCCGACCTGAGTGACGACGCCGACGCGGTCGTCGAGCCCGCGCTCGGCCCGCGAGAGCGACCGCTCCACGTCGCGGTCGAGGTGGCCGCGGTCGAGCACGCGGTCGCGGCCCTCGCCGCACTCACAGCCCGGCACGGGGAGGAACTCCCGCTCGGTGTGCGGGAGTTCGACCACGGTTCCGAGCGGGTCGGCCTCGGCGGGGTCGAGCAACTGGGTGGCTCGGCGGCCGGCGACGGCGCCGGCGAAGCGGACGGTCGCGTCGGCCGGCGCGGCCGTCGGGTCGGCGTCGGGGTCGGCGTTCGACTCGACGCGCGCGGCGAGACACCGGTAGCAGGCGCCCTCCGGGTCGAACGCCGCGACGGAGGCGTCGACGACCGGCACGCCGCCGACCCCGCCGAGCTCGACCGCGAGCCAGGGGACCCCCGACTCACGCGCCCGGTCGTTCGCTCGCTCGAACGTCGCCGCGCCGGCCCGGTCGACCACCACGGCCAGCCGCGTCCCGTGGTCGAACGCCGCGCTCTCGGGCCGGTCGAGCGGTTCGTCCGCGTCGCCCAGCGCCGCCGCGACCGCGTCGGCGGCGGGGCCGGAACCGACGAGTTCGACTGTCATGCCAGCCCGGAGGGAGCGGCGGGTAGAAAAGCCCGGGGACTCGTCCGGCCGCGCCGTCCCGGGGGCCGTCCGCGGGCCGGCGCGCTCGCGGCGACGCTCACTCGTCCAGTCGCTCCTGGGCGACCGCACCCAGTTCCGGCAGGTCGAGGTCGCGCACGTCCTCGGCCAGCCGGAGCCGCAGGCGCGGTCGGCCCACGTCGATTGGCACCTTCTCCGTGGTGACGAGGCCGCTGTCCTCCAGTCGGGTCTTCATCCGCGAGAAGGTGGCCTTGCTCGCCAGGCCCACGTCCTCGCCCCACTTGCTCATGTCGTAGAGCAACTGCCCGTTGCGCGCGGCGACCAGCAGGGCGATCGCGACCTCGCCCAGTCCCTCGCCGTCACCTTTCGCGACCGTCAGCGAGTCGAGCAGGCCGTCGAAGTCCTCGGCGGTGTCGGCGCCGATGTCGGCCGCCAGCGTCTCGCGGACCGCCGACAGCGGGGGCGTCCGCAGCGAGTACGCCTCGGCGTCGGTCCACTCGCGCTCGTAGCGCCCGCGCATGTCCTCGACGAAGGCGTCGTCGGTGGTCGTCAGGCCGCCGACCCGGTCGTCGGCCGCGACCAGCGAGACGACCGCCGACTCGGTCACCAGCAGCGACGCCTCGGGGGCCTCCGCCAGCACCCGCAGCTCCAGCGTCCCGGCGTCGACGAGGTCGGCGGCGTGGCCCGCGACGATGAAGTCCGCGAGCACGTCCTTGATCGGGTCGCCGGGTGCGAGCAGCCGAACGGTCGGCCGCGCCTCCACCTCGTGTAGCCCGAATATCAGCTCGGAGATAGTCTCGCGCGTCGGGTTGACCGCGTAGACGACGCCGCTACTGTCCCGAAAGACGCCAGCCAGAACGGCACCCACGTCGGCTTCGAGAAAGTTCGAACTCATCTGATAGCTATGGTATTTCGCATTATCACACTTAATTTTACCGCCAGTACTCGCTGAATTGACCCGAAAGGGCTCCCAGGCCGACGATACGTCGCGATCCCGCCCGGGAAGGGGCGAGAACCGGGTTCGGGGCCTCCGGCGGGACCGTCGGCGCGGGCTCGGTCGCTCGCCGAAAAGGTAGATTATTGACGGGGCGTCGCGGACACTCATGTACCATGAACTACGACACGGTCCGGTCGGTGGACCCGGCGGTCGCGGACGCGCTGGAGGCGGAGGTCGACCGCCAGGGCGACACACTGGCGATGATCGCGAGCGAGAACCACGTCAGCGAGGCGGTGCTCGAAGCCCAGAGCTCGGTGCTGACGAACAAGTACGCCGAGGGCTACCCCGGTTCGCGCTACTACGGCGGCTGCGAGCACGCCGACACCGTCGAACAGCTCGCCATCGACCGCGCGAAGGAGCTGTGGGGCGCCGAGTACGTCAACGTCCAGCCCCACTCGGGCTCGCAGGCCAACATGGCCGTCTACACCGCGATGCTGGAGCCCGGCGACAAGATCCTCTCGCTGGACCTGACTCACGGCGGCCACCTCAGCCACGGCCACCCCAAGAACTTCGCCGGGCAGGTCTACGAGGTCGAGAACTACGAGGTCGACGAGGAGACCGGCCGCATCGACTTCGACGAGGTCCGCGCCCACGCCGAGGAGTTCGACCCGGACATGATCGTCTCGGGCTTCTCCGCGTACCCCCGCGAGGTGCAGTGGGAGGAGTTCCAGGCTATCGCCGACGACGTGGACGCCTACCACCTGGCCGACATCGCGCACATCACCGGCCTGGTCGCCGCCGGCGTCCACGAGTCGCCGGTCGGCGTCGCGGACTTCGTCACGGGCTCGACGCACAAGACCATCCGCGCCGGCCGGGGCGGCATCGTCATGGCCGACGAGGAGTACGGCGACGCCGTCGACTCGGCGATCATCCCCGGCACACAGGGCGGCCCGCTCATGCACAACATCGCCGGCAAGGCCGTCGGCTTCGAGGAGGCCCTCCAGCCTCACTTCGAGGAGTACGCCGAGCAGACCGTCAAGAACGCGGAGGCGCTGGCCGACCACCTGCGCGAGCACGGCTTCTCGCTGGTCTCCGGCGGCACCGACAACCACCTCGTCCTCGTGGACCTGCGCGATTCGCACCCGGACGTGACCGGCAAGCAGGCCGAGGAAGCGCTGGAGGACGTGGGGATCGTCCTCAACGCCAACACGGTTCCCGGCGAGACGCGCTCGCCGTTCGTCGCCTCGGGCATCCGCGCGGGCACGCCGGCCCTGACGACTCGCGGCTTCGACGAGGACGCCTGCGAGACCGTCGGCCACTGCATCGCCGAGGTCATCGACAACCCCGACGACGAGGACGTCAAGGCCGAGGTCGCCGAGATCGTCCAGGGCCTGTGCGAGGAGTACCCGCTGTACGGCGAGGACAGCGACGGCCTCGTCTTCGAGTAACCGACTCGTTCTCGCGGCCGGCCCGGCTCGGTCTCTGACCTACCGCGGTTCGTCCGAGCGGATCCCCTCGCTTCGGTGGACCAGTTCGCCGTCGACCCTGATCGCGCCCGTCCCGTCGACGGTCACGGAGTGGTCGGGCACCTCGAAGGCCAGTTCCCACTCCCCGCGGTCCATCGCCGCCAGCGAGCGGACGGCGTCGGTCGAGACGTGCTCGTGCAGCGAGAAGTCGAGCTCGTGCGGTTCGACGCCCTCGACCGCGGCGACCGCCCGGACGATGTTCAGAGCGGGGTCGCCGGTATCGGTCACGATTCACACCCCTGTCGTTGCTCCCCCAGCCGCTGGCACGACTCGCTGAGCTGGGGCGGGATCTCGTCGGCGTGTTCCTGCAGCGCCTCGAAGACGGTGGCGACCTCCTCGAAGGACGGTCCGCGACGCACCCGCAGCGGCTCGCGGTCCCACTCGACGAAGCCGTGTTCCGCCAGCGCCGGCAGGTGCGAGTGGACCAGGTCGAGATACAGTTTCTCCGGGTCCCGGAGCAGGTACGGCGGGTTAGCCGCCTCGGGGAGTGACAGCTCCCGACCGGGCGGCGCCTCCATCAGCGCGACGACCATCTGCCTGCGGGGCTCCGCCGCGAGCGATCCGAACACCCTGTTCCACCGCTCGATCATCTCCGCAGCACGCTCTTTGCGGTCGGCGGACATGCAGTAATATTTGCTAGCTTGCCACATACAACTTGGGGACCCACTCGCGCTCGCACTCGCACTCGCACTCGCACTCGCGCTGGCGGTCGGCGCGCTCGCGAGACACGCTTTTGGGCGAGCCGACCGGAACGGATCACATGACCGACGGTCCTCCCCGAAACCGGCGGGCGCTCCTCCGACTGAGCGCGCTGGCGGTCGCCGGGGTCGCGGGCTGTGCGACCTTCGAGTCCGGGAGCGAGACGGACACGGCGGAGGGAGAACCAGGCGCGGCCGACGGCGGGGATGCCTCCGGAACGGCCGAACCGCGGGCGCCGACCGAGCGGGCGAACGCCTCGACGGCCGCGTCCGACTCTCAGTCAGGAACGGCCGCGGAAACGCCGGATCTCGACCTCCGGGAAGCCAACGTCACCGCGGTCGAGGTCGAGTCGGCGGGCGACGGCGCGTATCGCTTCTCGGTGACGCTGTACCACGACGACGACGGCGAGGACGGCTACGCGAACTGGTGGCAGGTCGAGACCCTCGACGGCGAGCGCCTCGGCCGCCGGGAACTCCTGCACGCTCACTCCACCGCGCCGTTCACCCGCTCGGCGACGGTCGAGATCCCGGACGGGACGGCCTGCGTCGTCGTCCGCGGCCACGACGAAACCCACGGCTACGGGGGTCGGGCGATGCTGGTGACGGTCGACGGCGGCGCGACCCGCGCGGTCGACCAGGGGTCCGAGAAGCGGTCGCTCGCCGACCGGGCGTGTCCCTGAGGAGGGGGCGGTCGGCGGTCGCCGTGCGGTCGCGGACGCCCGCCCACGGCCCCGCTCGCGGTCGCTCGGCCGCAGACGGGCCGTTTATCCCGGTCGGTACCCGAGTCACGGGTATGACCGACCTCGACGACGCCGACCGGGCGATCCTCAACGCCTACCAGGGCGGGTTCCCGGTCGTCGCGGACCCCTACGAGCCGGCGGCCGAGGCGCTCCGGGAGCGCGGCGTGGACGTGAGCGCAGCGGCGCTGCACGAGCGCCTCGCGGCGATGGACGAAGACGGCGTCCTCACGCGGTTCGGCGCGCTGATCAACGCGGAAGCCATCGGCGGCACGGCGACGCTCGTCGCGATGCACGCCCCCGAAGAGCGCTTCGACGAGGTGGCCGAGCAAGTCAACGCCCACGCCGAAGTCGCGCACAACTACGAGCGCGAACACCCCCACCTCAACATGTGGTTCGTCGTCAGCGTCGCCGACGAGGACCGCGTCGACGAGGTGCTCGCCGAGATCGAGGACGAGACCGGCCAGGAGACGTACAACCTGCCGAAACAGCGGGAGTTCCACGTCGGCGCGAAGTTCCCCGTCGAGGGCCCGCTCGAAGACAGCGACGGCGGGATCGACCTGTCGGGTCTGGGTCCCGACGTGGAACCCGAAGACCGCGACGGCCTGACCCCGCGGGAACGGGACCTCGTGGTCGAGATCCAGGGCGGCCTGCCGACGACGCGGACCCCCTACGAGGACGTGGCCGACGCGCTCGACGAGGACGTCGAGTGGGTGTTGGAGACGATCAAGCGCTTCGACGCCGAGGGGAAGGTCCGCCGGGTCGGGGCCGTTCCGAACCACTACTCGCTGGGCTACTCCGAGAACGGGATGACCGTCTGGGACGTGCCCGACGAGGTCGTCGACGAGGTGGGCGAGGAGATCGCCGCCTTCGACTTCGTGACCCACTGCTACCGGCGCCCGCGCCACGAGGGCGTCTGGCCGTACAACTTCTTCGCGATGACCCACGGCCGCAGCGAGGACGAGAGCGAGCGGCGGGTCGAAGAGATCCGCGAGACGATGGCCGACCACTGGGACGTGACCGACGAGGACTGGGACACCCTGTTCTCGACGGGCATCCTGAAGAAGACGGGCATCCGCATCGAGGAACGCGCCGACGCGAATACGGCCTGAGGACGACGCACGGAGAATCCACTCGTGATCCCACTGCTCCACGACTTCGACGGCGAGACGGTGCTGGTGTTCGGCGGCGGCCGCGTCGGCGCCCGCAAAGCGAGACGCTTCGCCCGCGAGGCGCGCGTGGTCGTCGTGAGTCCGACCTTCGCCGGCGAGGACGGCGACGAGCGCGCCGATTTCGGCGACGCCGAATTGGTCCGGGAAGCACCCGAGCCCGAGGACGTACCCGACTGGTTCGACCGGACCGACCCCGCGCTGGCGGTCGCGGCGACCGACAGCGAGGCGCTGAACGAACGCATCGAGGCGGTCGCCCGCGAACGCGGCGCGCTCGTGAACCGCGCCGACCGGCACGGGGGGCGCGAGCCCGGGAGCGTGGTCGTCCCCGCGACGGTGCGGGACGACCCGGTCGTCGCGGCAGTCGCGACTGGCGGCGCGAGCCCGGCGCTGAGCCGCCTGTTGCGCCAGCGGATCGAGACCGAGATCGCTGACGCGGGCGCGATGGCGGAGTTGACCGGCGAGATCCGGGCGGAGTTGCAGGCCGAGGGCGTCGACCCGGCGGTCCGCAGGGACGCCGTGCGTGCCGTTGTCAGGTCGGACGCGGTTTGGAAGGCTTTAGATAGTGGGGTACCGAAAGGGAGACAAGTGGCAGCGGACGTGATCTCGGACGTGACAGGTGAGACAGCGTGACGGTCGGCACGGGCGTCATCTCGGGTGCCAGCGTCGACATCGACCGCGCGACGGTCGACGAGCTCGAAGCGGCGACCGTCGAGAGCCAGCGCGCGGGCGTCGAGCGCCTGCTCTCGGTCCCCGCCGTCGAGGAGGCGTTCGTCCTCCAGACGTGCAACCGCGTCGAGGCCTACGTCGTCACCGGCGACGGCCCCGACGGCCGCGCGGCGCTGGCCGCCTTCTTCGAGGGCGTGCCGTCGGACGTGCTGGTCGAACTCGGCCACGAAGAGAGCCTGCGCCACCTCATGCGCGTGGCCGCGGGGCTCGAATCGCTGGTCGTCGGCGAGGACCAGATCCTCGGCCAGGTCGGCGACGCCTACGAGGACGCCCGCGAGGCGGGCGGCGTCGGTCGCCTGCTCGAAGAGGGCGTCACCAAGGCGATCCACGTCGGCGAGCGCGCGCGCACCGAGACGGCCATCAACGAGGGGTCGGTCTCGCTGGCGAGCGCGGCGGTCTCGCTCGCCGACGAGGAGGTCGGCGTCGACGGCGCCGAGGCGCTGGTCGTCGGCGCGGGCGAGATGGGGCGCCTCGCCGCCCAGTCGCTCGCGCCGCGGGTCGACCACCTCTACGTCGCCAACCGCACCGTCGAGACCGCCGAACACCTCGCCGAGACGCTCGACGCCGACGCGACCGTCGTCGAACTGGGCGACCTCGACGAGACCGTCGAGCGCGCGGCGGTGGTCGTCACCGCCACCGGCTCCACCGACTACGTCTTCGAGAAGTCGACCGTCTCGGACACCGGCGAGACGTTCGTCGTCGACATCGCCCAGCCCCGGGACGTGCAGCCGACCGTGACCGAACTCCCCGGCGTGACCGTCCGCGATCTGGACGCGCTGCAGACGGTCACCGACGAGAACCGCGCCCAGCGCGCGGAGGCGGCCACGGCCGTCGAGGAGATGATCGACGTGGAGTTCAAGCACCTGCTCGCCCAGTACAAGCGCAAGCGAGCGGATCGGGTCATCTCGGCGATGTACGAGAGCGCCGAGCGCGTCAAGGCCCAGGAGGTCGAGACCGCCCTCGGCAAGGCCGACTTCGACGAGAGCCAGCGCGAAGTCATCGAGGCGATGGCCGACGCCGTCGTCAACCAGCTGCTCGCCGCACCGACCAAGAGCCTCCGGGACGCCGCCGAGGAGGACGACTGGTCGACCATCAACACCGCCCTCCAGCTGTTCGACCCCGAGTTCGGCGAGGACGAGGAGCGCGCCGAGGGCGACGAGATCCCGGAACACCTGCGCGACCAGATGCCCGACGCCGTCTTCGACCAGCTGGGCGACGACTAGGAGCGGTTTCGTTTTGGACCGGATGTACCCGCGACAGCGGTCGCCACGGTGGCACAGTCGGTCGACACACCTGCACGAACAGCTCGGCCGAACTTTCATGCGGGTACCGGCCCACTCTCCGGACATGGCAGACCTGCTATCCGACGAGGAGATCGAGGCGCAGCTACCCGACGAGTGGGAGCGCGACGGCGACGAGATCGTCCGGGTCTACGAGTTCGACGCCTACCTCGACGGCGTCGGCTTCGCCGCGGGCGCGGGCGGCGTCGCCCAGGACGCCTTCCACCACCCCGAGATGACCATCGACTGGCGCGAGGTCGAGGTCCGGCTGACGAGTCACGAGGAAGGTGGCATCACCGACAAGGACGTCGAACTCGCCGAGCGGTTCGACGACCTGCTCTGAGATGAGCCGGGGCGAGGACACGGGGGAGGACTCGCCGGCCGCGGCCTACGTCTTCCGGGTGACGGTGCGGCTCGACCCCGACGACCCGGGCGTGTGGACCGAACCCGATACCTTCGAGACGACCGTGTACAGGGCGGCGGACTCCCCGGGCGAGCCGGGGTGGCTGTACTTCCGGGACAACCTCTGGCGCGGCGACTGTGGCGACGAGGCGCACATGCGCGCGGTCGCCGAGGACGCCCTGGGCGTGGCTGTCGACAGCGTCGACTTCCGCGAGTTGCGGACGACGCAGAGGTATCTGGACGACCTGCGGGCGGCGGTCGCCGACGACCTCGGGGAGTTCAACGCGTCGACGGTCGACGCGGCGCTGTCGAAGTACCTCGGGAGTTCCATCCACGTGACCGACGAGATCTGACCGTCTAGAACAGGCCCAGAGCGCGACCCGCGGCCGTCGCGAGCGTCCCGACGGCGTTGAGCGTCGCGAACGCGGCGGGGAGAGCGACGACGACGAGCGCCTGTCGTCGGGTGAGTTCGCGAGCGTGCTCGGCGGCGAGGACCCACAGGTAGACCATCCAGAGGGTGAACAGGGGGCGGACGGCGATAGCGGCGAACCGGGCCGGGTGGTCCGTGAGTTCGGACTGGGCCCACTCCTGGAGGGCCGCCTCCGTGGCGAAATCGGGCGCTTCGAGGAACATCGCGGCGATCACGACCGCCCGCACGGCCGTCGGGGCGAGCGTCGGAACGAACGTCCATCCGACGAACGCGAGGAGGCGACGGAACGACCCGTCACCGTCGAAGTACAGCGAGACGAGATACGCGACGACGGCGACTGCGATCCAGCCCGCGAAGTAGAGCCCGCCCGTGGCCCACAGCGCGAGGACGATATCCCGAGGCGCGGAGACGCGCTGGCCGCCCGAGGCGTAGACGATCGACGCCGCGTCGGCGGCGGTCACCACGTCGCCGACCGCCTGCAGGATGACGACCGTCCCGGCCAGCGCCAGCAGCGCGTGGGCGACGACCACGGCGGCCGGCCCGGCCAGCGAGTAGTCGTCCCGCCGGGCGGCGAAGAAGCCGTCCGGGTCGGTCACCAGCGTCCGCAGACTCATCGTACGTGCCAGGCTCGGCCCTCCGGGGCTTAAATCCGCCCGGTCCGCCTGCTACCGGATCCGACTCGGGCCCGACTTCGAGGCGGGTCGCCAGAAGGTACTTAGCCCGCACCCGCCTACTGGTGGGATCCCGATGGCCCGCGATGCCTACGATTTCTGGCTGTTCGACCTCGACGGCACCGTCGTCGACGTCGACCCCGAATACCCCCGAGAGATCGTCGCCGAGATCGGGGACCGACTGGGCCACGCCTTCACCGACCGCGAGGCCGAACTGCTGTGGTACGGCGTCGGCGGCGCCCGCGAGGAGGTCTTCGCCGACCGCACGCTCACGCCCGAGCGGTTCTGGGAGACGTTTCACGAGGTCGAGGACCCCCGCGCCCGCGCCGAGTCCTCGTTCGTCTACGACGACGCCGCCGCGTTCGTCGGCGAACTCGACCGCCCGACCGGCCTCGTCACCCACTGTCAGTCCTACCTCACCGAACCGCTACTGGAGTACCACGACATCGCAGACTGGTTCGACACCGTCGTCTGCTGCGACGACGAGGTCGGCTGGAAGCCCGACCCGACGCCCGTCGAACTCGCGATGAACCGCCTCGGCGTCGGCTACGACGGCGACCGGGGCGCCCTGGTCGGCGACGACCCCGACGACGTGGGCGCCGCCTGGAACGCCGGCCTCGACGCCGTCCACGTCGAACGCGTCGACCCGCTCGAGCGCGGCCAGTGCGTCCTCGGCGACCGTCGGATCGACGGCTTCGACGAGCTGTGACGCGGTCGGCGGTTCGAAGGGGCGCTACTCCGACCCCTGGGCGTCGTCGGCCATCTCCAGGATCGACTCGGCGATGTCGCGCGCCTCCTCGGGCGTGTACAGCGTCTGGTCGCCCCACGACTGGTCGATGCGAACGTAGCCGTCCCTGGTGTCGATATCGAAGAAAGCGGTGTGTTCCAGCGGCGGCACGTCGAGTGGGTTGGTTGCCGTGTCGTCCGTTGCCATACCGCATTATCCGCACTGGATTCTCATAAACCTGCCCCCGACGAGCGAATTTCTGGACGGACTGTTCGCTCGAACGGGAATTCCGTGAGAAGTTTGCGAGGGAAGACCGCTCCGTTCACGGCGACCGGTGTCGCCGTCTACGTCGAGGCCGTCGGCCTCGAACCGCGGACTTCCGCACTGGCGAGGGACCGCGTGGGTCCGTGCAGTGCGAGGGAAGGGATTTGAACCCTTGGACCCCTACGGGAGCGGATCTTGAGTCCGCCGCCGTTTCCAGGCTTGGCTACCCTCGCACGCACGCCGACGTTCGGTTGAGCCGCTTGAATAGGCTACGGTCTCGCCGTCCGGCGGACCGTCGGCGCGACCACCGAGTTACCGACCGCTTATCGACTTCCCCGCGCCGACCCCAGGAGTAACCGCACCCAACTCCCACCGCCGGCCGAATTTGACCGAGCCAACGAGACGAAACGATTGGGGGTGTCTTCCGGGGGGCGAAGCAACGCAGGGACGATGCAACGGACAACCACAGCGGTACTCGTGACGGTCCTGCTCGTCGCCGGAAGCGTCGGCGGCGTGATGGCGCTCGCACCGGGAGCGGCCCCGGTCGGAGACACCGAACGGCAGCAATCAGCCTGCGACTACCAGTCGCTGTTCGACGAGACCATCGGCTCGGTCGTCTCCGTTCGGACGAGTTCCGGACAGGGCTCCGGGTTCGTCTACGACGCCGCGAACGCGACCGACACGAACGCGACCGGCGATACCTACGTCGTGACCAACGCCCACGTCGTCAGCGGCGCCTCCGAAGTGGAAGTCGAGTTCGACGACGGCGAGTTCCAGTCGGGGTCGGTCGTCGGCCGCAGCGCCTACGCCGACCTCGCCGTGGTGAACGTCTCCGACGCGCCCGCCGGTACGACGGCGCTCTCGCTCGCCGACGCCGACCCACAGCGCGGCGAGCGCGTCGCGGCGCTGGGCAACCCGCTCGGGCTCGAAGAGACCATCACCCACGGGATCGTCAGCGGCCTGAACCGAACGCTGCCGACCCAGCTCGGGTTCGAGATCCCCAACGTCGTCCAGACGGACGCGCCGATCAGCCCCGGTAACTCCGGCGGCCCGCTGGTGAACTGCGACGGCGAGGTCGTCGGCGTCAACACCGCCGGGATCGCCCAGCAGGGCGCCGAGAACATCGGCTTCGCCGTCTCCCCGTCCGTCGTCGAGCGCGTCGTCCCCGAACTCGTCGCCGACGGCGAGTTCGACTATCCGTTCCTCGGCGTCCGAACGACGCCCGTCAGTCCCGCGATCGCCGACGCCAACGACCTCAACCGCACTGCCGGCCTCGCGGTCGTCTCCGTCCTGGAAGACGGCCCCTCGGCCGACGCGCTCCAGGGGGCGACCGAAATCGAGACCGTCGGCGATCGTTCCGTCCCCCTGGGGGGCGACGTGATCCTCGCCATCGACGGTCAGCAGCTCCGGAGCGGCGAAACCCTCGGCACGTATCTCCTCACGGAGACCCAGCCCGGCGACACGGTCGACCTGACGGTTCTCCGCGACGGCGAGGTCCGGCGCGTCGAGGTCACCGTCGGCGAGCGACCGGGCCCGATGGGAGCCTGACCGGTCCGCGGTCACCCGTCCCGTGGACCCGAGCGAACGCCTATCCCCGCCGGACGCCTACCCGTCGGTATGACAGAAGATTCGGACCCTGCGACGGCCGGGGCGAGTTCGGCGACGAGCGACGGGACCGTCCGCGTCTGGCTCGTCGAACGCACGTACTCCGACGACGAGCAGAACATCATCATCCTCGTCTACGCGACGCCGGACGGCCGACGCTACTTCCGCAAGGAGCGCGCACTGACGAGTTTCACGAGCGACGTGCGCGAGACGACCGCCGCCGTCGACGTACCGCCCAACAACCTCGGCGAGGTCACCGACCCCGAGGAACGCGAGCGCTACGCCGCCGAAGCCGCGCGCATGGCCGACACCTACGACCCCGACGACACCGTCTGATCGCCGCCCGTCTCAGTCGTTTAGCCCCTCGAAATCGCGAACCCGCTCGCGCCAGTCTTCGGGGATCGGCCGCGATTCGCGCGTCTCCGGGTCGACGAAGACCTGCGTCGTCTCGGCCTCCGCGACCAGATCGCCGCGCTGGCGGAGCTCGTAGGCCATCGTGAAACTCGATTCGCCCATGCGGACGACCGATACCCCCACGTCGACCGTCGTCAGCTCCGTCACCGACGACCGGAAGTCGATGTCCAGCGAGACGACGACGGCCGTGAACTCGTCGATCTCTTCCAGCCCGAGCACCTCCTCGACGTAGGCGACCCTCGCCTCCTCGCAGTAGGTGCCGTAGACGACGTTGTTGACGTGACCGTACGTGTCGAGGTCGCGATAGCGAACGGGGACTTCGTGTTCGAACGAGGCGTCCATGACTCCACGGTCGGGCGGTGGAGGGTTAACAGCCACGGCTACGGCCCCGAGTCGGATCTGCATGTCCCGCGCGACCCTCACCCCGACCGACGGGATTACACCGCGGGAACCCCGAACAGTCGATGATGGACGAACACACCCGGGATTACGGCGTCGGGCCACCCACCTCGGGCGATCCCACCGGGTGGCAGGCCGACCGCGGCGCGTCCAACGGCTGGGAACACGGCACGCTCCGGCGGGCCGTCGTCCACGGCGTCGCCCTGTTCAACTCCGGCGAGTTCCACGAATCCCACGACTGCTTCGAGGACGAGTGGTACAACTACGGCCGCGGCTCCGCCGAGAGCAAGTTTCTCCACGGGATGGTCCAGGTCGCCGCCGGCGCGTACAAGCACTTCGACTTCGAGAACGACGACGGCATGCGCTCGCTGTTCGAGACCGCCCTCCAGTACCTCGACGGCCTCCCCGACGACTTCTACGGCGTCGACCTCGCCGACGTGCGCGCGACGCTCTCGGCCGCCCTCTCCGACCCGACCGCGATCCACGGCTGGCGGATCGAACTCGACGGCGACTACCCCGAAGCGACCGAAGTCGACTTCGCGTACGCCGACGAGCTGGAGTAACTCGTTCTCGGACGGTCACGACCGCGATGGGCGTCGCTGTTCGGTACAAAATACGGAAACCCCCGACCAGTTGTGACTGGTCGAGGGTGATGAGTGCCGGCCGAGTCGGCCGGCGAACTCCGGCCGATGGTGGCCGGGGGATGAGTGGAGGCGGCGAACCAGGTTTCCCAGAGACTCTCGTACTCCAGTACTCGCCGGAACGCAGGCGGGCTTAACGTCCGTGTTCGGGATGGGTACGGGTGTCGCCCCGCCGCTATGGCCGCCCTAACGCCGATCCGCGGAATCGAACCGCGTCCGAACACCGCGTTCGGATGCCAGTATCGGTAGCTCGATGCGACGACCGCGTGTAACGTGCAATCCAGTTTACGCCCGGACCCGAATCATCGGGTACGTATATCAGATACGGAATGATTGGTGGCTTCGGTCGATTAGTTCTCGCGGGCTGAACACCTCGTTGCCTCGGTGCGTACACCCCGAGTCTATCGATCTCGTCTTCTACGAGTGACCTCTGCGGTATCTCTTTTCCAGGTGGGTTTCCGGCTTAGATGCGTTCAGCCGTTACCCCGTGTGGCGTGGCTGCTCGGCAGCGCCCTCTCGGACGACCGATACACCAGTGGCCACCATCCGTAGTTCCTCTCGTACTATACGGACGTTCCCGTCAGATACCAATGACACCCCCAATAGATAGCAGCCGACCTGTCTCGCGACGGTCTAAACCCAGCTCACGACCTCCTTTAATAGGCGAACAACCTCACCCTTGCCCGCTTCTGCACGGGCAGGATGGAGGGAACCGACATCGAGGTAGCAAGCCACTCGGTCGATATGTACTCTTGCGAGTGACGACTCTGTTATCCCTAAGGTAGCTTTTCTGTCAGCAATGGCCCGCATCGAGCGGGCGAATTGGTTCGCTAAACCACGCTTTCACGTCAGCGATCCTCGTTGGGAAGATCACTGTCAGTCCATCTTTTGCTTTTGCACTCTTCGCCGCGTTTCCGACACGGCTGAGATGGACTTGGGGCGCGCTCGATATCTTTTCAAGCGCGTACCGCCCCAGTCAAACTGCCCGGCTACCGGTGTCCTCCGCCAGGAGTGAGGGTCGCAGTCACTACCGGGTAGTGTTTCATGGATGCCTCGGTGGCCCGCTAGCGCGGGTACCTGTGTAACAGCTCCTACCTACACTGCACAGTAGCGACCACGTCCCAGCGACAGCCTGCAGTAAAGCTCTATAGGGTCTTCGCTTCCCCTTGGGGGTCTCCAGACTCCGCACTGGAACGTACAGTTCACCGGGCTCAACGTTGGGACAGCAGGGCTCTGGTTGATCCATTCATGCGAGTCGCTACTGAAGCGACAAGGTACTACGCTACCTTAAGAGGGTCATAGTTACCCCCGCCGTTAACGGGTCCTTCGTCCTGTTGTACCAGGTGTTCAGATACCCGCACTGGGCAGGATTCAGTGACCGTACGAGTCCTTGCGGATTTGCGGTCACCTATGTTGTTACTAGACAGTCCGAGCCCTCGAGTCACTGCGACCTGCCTCTTCCCGAGGCAGGCATCCCTTCTTCCGAAGGTACGGGACTAGATTGCCGAATTCCCTAACGTCGATTGATCCCGACAGGCCTTGGCTTTCTCCGCCATGAGCACCTGTGTCGGTTCTCGGTACGGACGCTGTCATCGTCTTTTCACGGGCCCCAGGCTAGCCTGACTTTCGCTATCCTACCGTTCGTCCGCTTCGTGCCATTACGGCTTCCACGGAGTTGGACAGTTCGACCGGGCGATGGCCCGGCTCAGGTGAACCCAAGGCGTCGACTTTTAGTTGACAGCGGCGCAGGAATGTTAACCTGCTTCCCATTTCGTCTCATTCGAATTGCGGTGAGACTTAGGACCGGCTAACCCTCAG
Source organism: Halosimplex pelagicum (assembly GCF_013415905.1). Lineage (GTDB taxonomy): Archaea > Halobacteriota > Halobacteria > Halobacteriales > Haloarculaceae > Halosimplex > Halosimplex pelagicum. The sequence continues at coordinate 4,405,336 of NZ_CP058909.1, forward strand.
CTGACGAACAGTGCTGAGGAACCCTAGCTCTTTTGGCCGTCAGGATTCGCACCCGACTGTCGCTACTACTATGACCAGGATTTTCGTTTCCAATCGGTCCATACGAACTCTCGGCCGTACTTCCACCCGATCGGAACGCCGACCTACACGGTCAGATTGTGATATCTGCGGTCAGGTATCGGTGGTGGACTTGAGCCCCGATCATTTTGGGCGCCTCAAACCTCGGCCGGTAAGCTGTTACGCTTTTCTTGGAGGGTAGCTGCTTCTAAGCTCACCTCCCGGCTGTCTAGGGCTTGAGACCACCTTCGATCGCACTTAGTCCACACTTGGGGACCTTAACCCGACTCTGGGTTGTCTCCCTCACGGTACACAGGCTTACCCCGCGCACCGAACTCCCCGCGTCAAAAGCGTTCGTAGGTTCGGAGTTTGACAGAACGGCCGACCTCTCTCGAGGGCGGTCCGCTCAATCAGTCTCTCTACCCCACGAACTACCTCGACAGGGGTAATGCTTCGACATTTGTCGGTCGGAACCAGCTGTTGCCGAACTCGATGGGCCTTTCACCCCTACACGTAGGTCACGTGAGGGTGTTGTAAAACACCAACACTAGCAGACCTCCACGTGCCTTTCGGCACGCTTCGTCTTGCCCACGCGTAGATCGTCCGGTTTCGGGTCGTGTCAGTTTGACTCCCCGCGCTTGAACACGGCGGCCCTGGGGCAAAGCCCTGCGGCCATGTCGGTTTCCCTATGCCTTCCCGGATGAACCGGTTAGACTCGCCAAACGGACACACTCCCTGGTTCGTTTTTCAAAACGTACGACGGAACATCGGCTCCCCTCCGGTCCTACTGCAGGCTCGCGCCTGGGTCGTTTTCGGAGGGGCCTTTCATGCCCCGTCGCTCCATCGCCACTCGATTTCAGGCCCTGTTTCGCCTCCCTTCTGAGGGTACTTTTCAGCGTTCGCTCGCGCTACTTGTTCGCTATCGGTCTCGAGGAGTATTTAGCCTTGGCAGTAGATGCCTGCCGTATTCACGAGGGATTTCCAACCCCCGCTACTCCGGAACCGGCTCACGTCGTAATAGACCCCGGTACGGGGCTTTCACCCTGTATCGCGCTCCGTTCCAGGAGACTTCGCAAGGTCGTTCGGACGCTGATCGCCGGCCCAATACACCACATCGGCCGAAGCCTTCAGTTTGGGCTGTATCGCGTTCACTCGCGGTTACTGACGATATCTCGCTTGATTTCTTTTCCGACCGGTACTAAGATGTTTCAATTCCCGGCGTTCCCCATTGCGCGAAGCAATTGCGGTGGGGATTCCCATTCGGACATCCTGCGTTCTTCGCTTCCATGCAGCTCCCGCAGGCTTATCGCAGCTTGGCACGTCCTTCGTCGGCACTCGAGCCGAGCCATTCACCGAGTGGCATAGTAGCCACTACGTCGGATACACGTATCCCGATGATACGGATCCAGTTGACGTCTGGATTGCACGTACACACGGTCGTCATCGTCCATCTCCGGCGGTCGTCGGAGACAGCATCGAACCCTTCCCAGCCGCGTTTTCACGGGCTGGTGCATCAGTTCGGCGGGCACGATGCCCGCTTGTATTGACCGACTCGGATTCGAACCGAGAACACCTCGAATGAGGTGCGCTGCCTGCTCGGTCTCCCCCGTGAGGGGGTGACGTGAGCCCTGACAGTTCGGTGCCCGACCGGCGCGGTCGGACGTCACCGGTGCCTGCCTCGTCGGGGCAGGACTTGTGGGCTGGGGCGTCGCCCCAGTCCCGGTCTGTAGGAGGTGATCCAGCCGCAGATTCCTCTACGGCTACCTTGTTACGACTTAATCCCCCTTGCGGAGCCCAGATTCGACCATCGCATGATGGCCTCATCCGGACCCCACTCGGGTGATTTGACGGGCGGTGTGTGCAAGGAGCAGGGACGTATTCACCGCGCGCTTCTGACACGCGATTACTACCGAATCCAGCTTCATGAGGGCGAGTTTCAGCCCTCAATCCGAACTACGACCCGGTTTAGGGGATTAACGTCACCTTTCGGTGTAGTTACCCATTGTCCAGGCCATTGTAGCCCGCGTGTTGCCCAGCACATTCGGGGCATGCTGACCTACCGTTGCCCGTTCCTTCCTCCACGTTAGCCGTGGCAGTCTCCGTAATGTACCCAGCCACCACAAGGGTGCTGCTGGCAATTACGGACGCGGGTCTCGCTCGTTGCCTGACTTAACAGGATGCCTCACGGTACGAGCTGACGGCGGCCATGCACCTCCTCTCAACGGCGTCGGGTAAGGTCATCAACCTGACCATCATTACCGTTGTCGGTGCTGGTGAGATGTCCGGCGTTGAGTCCAATTAAACCGCAGGCTCCTCCGGTTGTAGTGCTCCCCCGCCAATTCCTTTAAGTTTCATCCTTGCGGACGTACTTCCCAGGCGGCCCGCTTACGTCTTCACTGAGGCGCGGCACAGGCTCGTAGCCTGCGCCGAACCGAGCGGGCATCGTTAACAGCTAGGACTACCCGGGTATCTAATCCGGTTCGAGACCCTAGCTTTCGTCCCTCACTGTCGGATCCGTGCTCTCGAGGTGCTTTCGCCATCGGTGGTCCGTTCAGGATTACGGGATTTCACTCCTACCCCGAACGTACCCCTCGAGTCTTCCGGTCCCAAGCCGAGCAGTTTCCGCCGGAAGCCCAGAGGTTGAGCCACTGGATTTCCCGACGGACTTGCACGGCCAGCTACGGACGCTTTAGGCCCAATAAAATCGGCCATCACTTGTGCTGCCGGTATTACCGCGGCGGCTGGCACCGGTCTTGCCCAGCACTTGTTCCCGCACCACCTTACGGTGTGGAAAAGCGAGGGCTCTATGCCCTCGCACTCGGAGTTCCCCTATCGCACTGTCGTGCAGTGTAAAGGTTTCGCGCCTGCTGCGCCCCGTAGGGCCCGGAATCTTGTCTCAGATTCCGTCTCCAGGCTCTTGCTCTCACAACCTGTACCGATTATCGGCACGGTGGGCCGTTACCCCACCGTCTACCTAATCGGCCGCAGCCACATCCTACAGCGCCTGAACGTTTCGAACTCGCTGCTATTCCAGCGTGCGAGTCCTATTCGGGATTAGCCTCAGTTTCCCGAGGTTATCCCGATCTGTAGGACAGTTTGGCCACGTGTTACTGAGCTATTTGCCGCGGGTCTGAACCCGCGCGACTAGCATGGCTAAGTCGAACTCCGATAGCAATGGCCTCCGGCAGGATCAACCGGAATGTTCCCGGCGAAGCCGGGATCTGGCGGAGACACGCTATCAACGTGTAGCACACGAGTCAACGTGTGCGTGTATGTCTGTTCCGTCAGTCGGCGACACCGTCGCGCACCGCGTCGGGTATCACCGAACTGTCAGGGCTCACATCAGATCCCATCTGTACGGCGGACCGCAGGGGTGGAATCCTCATGGGTCGGACGCCGGGTACCCAGGTGGGTCGCCCGTCGTCCCTCGTGCGGATATCATCGTAGTGGGTTACCCCACTTAATGGTTCCGAAAGACGCGCCCACCTTCGTCCGAAATCACACGACGGCACCGGAGTGGCCGTCGCGGCCACGTCGGATTTAAGTGTGAGTTCGGGCGTCGGGGGCCGTCCCCGTCACCGCATGTGTCGAGCGTGGCGGACCACGGGTGACCCCGCTTCCACCGCGCGTCGAACGTATTTCATTCGATGGGCGACCACTGTAAAACCCTTACGAAGCGAGGACCGCCATGTGAGGGAAAAACACGCGTTAGAAGCCCTCTCTGGCGGAAACGAATGGACGGACTTATGTAGGAGTTTGGCTCGGATCGGCGCCACCAGTGACAGGTTCGCGCCGAACCGTCCGGTCCGGTAGACGCGTCGACAGGAGCTGCCGCCAGACCGCCCCTTCGACGGGCGGGGCGCGCGCGGCACGCGGAGAAACTGCCCGGGTGGACCCCCACGCGCGCCCCGTGCGTCGTCGATGGATCGGTCTCGCGTGCGCGAACCGGAGGAAGGCGGACGGAAGTCGTCGGCTGTCGTCCGGAGTCGGGCCGACGGGTCCGCGCTCGGGACGAAACACACCACCTAAACGGCCGACGCCGTAATATCGGATCGAATGCGAGTCGAGACGCTGGGAGACGGCGAGCCCGAGATCGCGGTCGTCGGCGGGATTCACGGCGACGAGCCCGCGGGCGTCCGGGCGGTCGAGCAGTTCATGGACCGGCGGCCCGAGGTCGCCGAGCCGGTGAAGCTCGTGATCGCCAACGAGGAGGCTATCGAGCGCGGCGAGCGCTACGTCGAGGCGGACCTGAACCGGTCGTTCCCCGGGCGCGCCGACGGGCGGAGCCACGAGATACGACTGGCCCACGAACTGGGCGAGGAACTCCGCGGCTGCGTGACGCTCGCGCTGCACACCACGCAGTCCTACGGCGGGATGTTCGCCCTGGTCGACGAGGTCCGCGACCTCGCGCGCGAGATCTGCCCCCGCCTGTCGATCGACGCGGTCGTCGAGACCGGCCACGCGGAGGGACGGATCTTCGAGGTGGCGCCCGAGACGATCGAAGTCGAGTGCGGCTACCAGGGCACGGACCAGGCCGCCGAGAACGCCGAGCAGGTCGTCCGGGAGTTCCTGGCCGCCGCCGGCGCGCTCCCCGGCGAAGAGACGCCCCGTCAGACCGACCTGCCCGTCTTCCGCCTGGGCGACCCCGTCCCGAAGACCGCCGCCGAGGAGTACGAGGTGTTCGTCGAGAACTTCGAAGAGGTGCTCGCGGGCGAGCGGATCGCGGCCGCCGACGGCGAGGCCGTGGTCGCCGAGGAGGACTTCCATCCCGTCCTGCTGTCGGCGTACGGCTACGAGGACGTGTTCGGCTACACCGCCGAGCGCGTCGGCACGCTGTCGGACTGAGGCGCGGCCGCCCACACCGGCGAGACCCTCCTACGGTCGATACTCCCGATACTCGTTGTCGTACCCGAGCAGCCGCCCGACCGGTGCGGCGAGTTCGACGCCGAGCCGCTGGAGCCACACGGGCGCGCCCGCGAGGTAGAGCATGTCGTCGAACTCGTCGAGGAGTACGGCGACCCGGAGGAGGTTCAACGGCATCCCGGAGGGCGTGACCGGCTCGCCGTCGCGTGCCAGCCCGTAGGTGATCCGCATGAACGTCTCCGTGCGCAACCCCGGATCGACGCCCCCGCGGAGGTGCAGCTCCGTCGGTCCGGCGTTCCAGAACCGGTGTTCGTCGCCCGCCGGGATCTCGACGCGCTGGCCCGGCCCGTACTCGGTCGTCGTCCCCTCGTGGAAGACACCCAGGCGGCCGTCGACGACCTCGAAGAACTCGTCCTGCTCGGGGTGGACGTGACGCATGGGACCGTGAGCCCCGTCGGCGTCGAGCCACATCTCGAAGCCCAGCGGGTCCCGGTCGGGGTCGTCGGGCCGGTCGGTGAACAGCACGGTCTTCCCCGCGGGGGGACTCCGAACCCAGTCGTCGTCGACGTACGGCGTCCCCGTCGGGCGACCCGGACTGTCCTCGCCCGCGGGAGCGCGCGGCGTCACTCCTCGTGGGCCTCGAACTCGACGGTCGTCAGCTCCCGGTCCAGCGCGCAGAAGTCGTGGGGCGGGTCGCCGACGACCGTCTCGATGTGGCGCTGTTCGTCGAAGTCGACGCCAGCGGGCTCGCACAGCTCGTGGCTCGGACAGTCGGTGTGGGGACAGGGCCCTTCCAGCGAGACCTTGCTGCCGGCGTAGGCGCTGGCGCTCGGGACGTTCGCGCGCGCGGTCGCGGGGACGACGTCGACGGCGACGACGCCCGAATCGTGGACGCCGCAGTCGAGCGTGCTCCCGTTCTCGCGGACGGAGTCGACGCGGTAGCGCCGTCCCTCGGTGAGGGTGAGACACTGGTCGCGGTACGGACAGCCGTCGCAGGCGCTCGCCTCGCCCCGGTAGACGAACTCCTGGCCGGGCTCGGCCAGGCGGGACCCGACGAGCGTGAGCGTGGACATGCGTGCGGATTGGCGGCGACGCGGATTAAGTTTCCCGGCCGAGCGGTGCCGAACGAATCCCACCGGTCGCGGCGGGTCCCCGAGTGCCGCGAGCCTCAGTCCGCGCGGCCGGTCAGTTCGTCGAGTTTCGCGAAGTAGTCCTCGCGAGGGACCTGGTAGATGTCGCGGTAGTCGACCTCGCCCGCGGCGAAGCGCTCGGCCAGCTCGACGGCGCCGGCCTCGGCGGCGTCGCGGGTCTCGAACTCGTCGGGCGAGCGGTTCACCTCGGGTTCGAGGTAGAGCGTGACGACCCAGGGGTCGCTGGGGCGGGTCTGGGTGCCCGGATGTCGACTACGACGGCCCTTCGTGAGATAGAGCGTGGGCATACACGGCGCGGGAAACGCCGCGCCGTCGAACACGTCCGGTCGGTAGGCCAGCACGACCTTCTCGCGCTCCTCGGACCAGACCACCCAGTCGTCGGCCAGCCCCTCGAATGCCATGTCTCCCGGTCGGCGCCCGCGGCCCAAGAGTGTCGCGGTCGAACCGCGTCGCGGATCTCCCTCCGAGGACGTTAGCGGCGCCGAGGGCCGCGGACCTTTATATGTCAACCCGACCGCGCGTGGTTATGAGTGGCACGAATCGAACGCCTTCGTGCTATTTTCGAGAGCCCTGCTCCGGAATTAACGGGGATAAATACCCGAGTCGCGGAAAGGCTTATGAGTCGGTAGAACTCATATATTATTAGTATCGGTGGTTGCTCCACGGTACGCTGCCCGAGACGACGCAGGGTCGCCCGTGCGATTCGCGGTCGGTAGGTGTTCACACGTGACAACAGACTCGTCCCGGCGGTTTCGACGGCACTCAGTCGTCGAGCGGTGCCGCACGGAGGGGAGTGGGCGGTCCCGGGAGCGATGCGCCGGACCACGAGCGGCCTTCGCCGGTCGCGAACGTCAGCCGGAGCGCGCTGACGCAAGTACAGTTCGACGCGAACTGTCCGTGATAGCATGACACAGGAAACCCTCGAAGAGCTGAGTCGAGAGTACAGAGATACGATCCCCGCCGACCTGCGGGAGTACAGGTCCTTCGACGCGTACCTCGACCAGCTCTACGACGAGCCCAAGATCGCCCGCAACGCCCACCAGCGCGTTGCCGACATGTTCGACTACTACGGCACCGAGTACGACGAGGACGCCGGCGTCGTCGAGTACGAACTCGCCTCGGAGGACCCGCTCAACGACGGCGAGAACACCTTCTACGGACGGATCGTCCACGAGTCGATCCACGAGTTCGTCAACAAGGTGAAATCCGGCGCTCGCGGGCTCGGCCCGCAGAAACGCATCAAGCTCCTGCTCGGCCCGGTCGGCTCCGGCAAGTCCGACTTCGACCGGCAGGTGCGTCGCTACTACGAGGACTACACCCGCTCGGACGCCGGGCGGATGTACACCTTCCGGTGGACCAACCTCTGCGACGTGATCCCCGACCAGGACCCCGCGGACAACACCGTCCGCTCCCCGATGGATCAGGACCCGCTCGTCCTCCTCCCACAGGAGCAGCGCGACCGGGTCATCGAGGACATCAACGAGGAGCTGGACGCCCCCTACACCATCCGCAACGAGCAGGCCCTCGATCCGGCCAGCGAGTTCTACATGGACCGCCTGCTCGCCCACTACGACGACGACCTCCAGCAGGTCCTCGAGAACCACATCGAGATTCTCCGGCTGGTCGCCGACGAGAACATGCGCCAGGCCATCGAGACGTTCGAGCCCAAGGACAAGAAAAACCAGGACGAGACGGAGCTGACGGGGGACGTGAACTACTCGAAGATCGCCGTCTACGGCGAGTCCGACCCCCGGGCGTTCGACTACTCCGGGGCGTTCTGTAACGCCAACCGCGGCATCTTCTCGGGCGAGGAACTCCTCAAGTTGCAGCGGGAGTTCCTCTACGACTTCCTGCACGCGACCCAGGAGCAGACGATCAAGCCGAAGAACAACCCCCGGATCGACATCGACCAGGTGATCGTCGGCCGGACGAACATGCCCGAGTACAAGGACAAGAAGGGCGACGAGAAGATGGAGGCGTTCAACGACCGCACCAAGCGGATCGACTTCCCGTACGTCCTGCAGTACGAGGAGGAGGCGCGCATCTACGAGAAGATGCTGAACAACGCCGACCTCCCCGACATCATCGTCGAACCCCACACCCTGGAGATGGCGGGCCTGTTCGGCGTCCTCACCCGCATCGAGGAGCCCGACACCGGCAACGTCACCCTCGTCCAGAAGGCCAAGGCTTATAATGGCGAGATAGACGAGGCCGAGGACATCGACGTGAAGAAACTCCGCGACGAGGCGGCTGAGAAGGCCGAGATCGGCGAGGGCATGGAGGGCGTCTCTCCGCGGTTCATCGGCGACGAGATCGCCGAGGCGATCATGGACTCGATGCACCGCTCCCGGGATTTCCTCTCGCCGCTGACCACCTTCAACCACCTCGAAGCCAACATCGAGAACCACGGCTCGATCCCCGAGGACCGCTTCGAGACCTACCACCGATACCTCGAACTCGTCCGCGAGGAGTACAAGGAGCGGGCCATCGAGGACGTGCGCCACGCGCTGGCCTACGACGTCGACGAGATCCAGCGCCAGGGCGAGAAGTACATGGACCACGTGATGGCCTACATCGACGACGACACCGTCGAAGACGAGATCACGGGCCGCGAGCAGGAGCCCGACGAGCAGTTCCTCCGGGGCGTCGAGGAGAAACTGGACCTGCCGGAGGACCGGAAAGACGACTTCCGCCAGGAAGTGAGCAACTGGGTTTCGCGTCGCGCGCGCGAAGGAGACACGTTCAACCCGCAGGACAACGACCGCCTGCGGCGCGCCCTCGAACGGAAGCTCTGGGAGGACAAGAAGCACAACATCAACTTCTCGGCGCTGGTGTCGAGCGGCGAGATGGACGACGACGAGCGCAACGAGTGGATCGACGCGCTCATCGAACAGGGCTACTCCGAGGAGGGCGCGCGGGAGGTGCTAGAGTTCGCCGGTGCGGAGGTCGCCAAGAGCGAGATGGAGGAGTAGATGAGCGGCGAAGAGTTCATCGACGAGGCCGACCGCTCGCTCGACCGCACCTACGAGGAGCCCCGCAGCCTTGCCGAGTACGTCGACCTGGTGTTCGAGCGACCGGCCCTGGCCGCCCACGCCTCGAAGTACCTCCTCAGCGCCATCGAGGCCGCCGGCACCCGCACCGTGATCGAGGAGGGCGACCGGAAGGAGCGCTACCGCTTCTTCGACGACCCGCACAACGACGGCGAGCACGCCATCCTCGGCAACACCGAGGTGCTCAACGCCTTCGTCGACGACCTGCGCTCGATCGCCGCCGGCCGCGGGAAAGACGAGAAGATCGTCTGGCTCGATGGCCCCACCGCCACGGGCAAGTCCGAGCTCAAGCGCTGTCTCATCAACGGCCTCCGGGAGTACTCGAAGACCGACGAGGGACGGCGCTACACCGTCGAGTGGAACGTCGCCGGCGCGAGCGGCGACTCGGCGGGGCTGACCTACGCCGACGAGCCCGTCGCCGACGAGGACGACTGGTACGAGAGTCCGGTCCAGTCCCATCCCCTCTCGGTGTTCCCCCAGGACGTGCGCGAGGATCTGGTCGCCGAGTTGAACGAGAGCCTCGACGACCACATCCCGGTCCGCGCCGAGAGCGAACTCGACCCGTTCTGCCGGGAGGCCTACGACTATCTGGAGGAGCACTACCGCCGCCAGGGCGTCGAGGAGCTGTTCTCCGCCATCACCGACCCCCAGCACCTCCGCGTCAAGAACTACGTCGTCGACGTGGGCCGGGGAATCGGCGTCCTCCACTCCGAGGACGAGGGCCCGCCCAAGGAACGCCTCGTGGGGTCGTGGATGCGCGGGATGCTCCAGGAACTGGATTCCCGCGGCCGGAAGAACCCGCAGGCGTTCTCCTACGACGGCGTGCTCTCGCAGGGCAACGGCCTGCTGACCGTCGTCGAGGACGCCGCCCAGCACGCCGACCTGCTGCAGAAACTGCTGAACGTCCCCGACGAGAAGTCGGTGAAGTTGGACAAGGGCATCGGGATGGACATCGACACCCAGATGGTCATCATCTCCAATCCCGACCTCGAAGCCCAGCTCAACCAGCACGCCGACCGCGAGGGCCAGGACCCGCTGAAGGCGCTGAAGCGGCGCCTGGACAAACACGAGTTCACCTACCTCACCAACCTCTCGCTGGAGACCGAACTGCTGCGTCGGGAGCTGACCGACGAGACGGAGGTCTGGGACGCCGACTCGTGGGGCGAGCTGGAGGAGTGGATCCAGGAACCGCTGACCGTGCGCGTGCGCGACGAGAACGACGAGGTCAACGCGAAGGAGCTCGCCCCGCACGCGCTGGAGGCCGCGGCGCTGTACGCGGTCGTCACCAGGCTCGACGTGAGCGACGTGCCGGGCGGTCACGACCTGGTGGACAAGGCCCTGCTGTTCGACCGCGGCTACCTCCAGGAGGGCGACGAGCGCGTCGACGCCGACGAGTTCGAGTTCACCGACCAGGGGACCGACGGCGACCACGGCATCCCGGTCACGTACACGCGCGACGAGATCGCCGACCTGTTCCACCGCGAGCAGGACCGCCACCACGCCGATCTGCCGGTCGAGCACGTCGTCATGCCCCGCGACATCCTCAACGCGATGGCCGAGGACCTCTCGACGGCGCCCGTCTTCTCGAACGCCGAGGCGGCGGACTTCGAGGAGCGCGTGGTGCCCGTGAAGAACCACGTCTTCGGCGAGCAGGAGTCGGACGTGCTCGACGCGATGATGCGCGACAAGCGGGTCGACGAGGAGACCGTCGAGGAGTACATCGAGCACGTCTACGCGTGGTCGACCGACGAGCAGATCGAGAACGACCGCGGCGAGTACGTCGACCCCGACCCGCTGAAGATGAAGGTGTTCGAGATCGAACATCTCGGCCGGTTCGACGACGAGGACTACGCGGGCAACCGCCCCGGCGACGCCGTCGAGGCGTTCCGCGAGGATAAGATCATCACCGCCTTGAACCGCCACGCCTGGCAGCGTCGGGACGAGGAGTTCAGGGTCGAGGACGTCTCCCCCAAGGAGATCCCAGTCATCCAGACCGTCCTCGGGAGCCACTCGTGGGACGACGTGAAACGCACCTACGAGGACTTCGACCCCCGGCAGTGGGACGAGCCGCCGAGCGGCACCGAGACGGCCGACCTGAAGGAGAAAACGGTCGCGAACATGCAGGAGATGTACGACTACAGCGAGGCGTCGGCCGAGCTGACCAGTCGCCACGTCATGAGCCAGGTGAGTTACAAATGGGACTGATAGCCAGTGAACCGAGACCCGAGGTGAGCGACGGATGGGACTGAGAGACGACCTCGAACGCTACCGCGAGGTCGGCGAGGACCGCCGACAGGACCTCTCGGAGTTCATCCAGTACGGCGACCTCGGCCAGAGCCGCCCCGACTCCGTGCGAGTGCCGATCAAGATCGTCGACCTCCCGGAGTTCGCCTACGACCAGCGCGACCAGGGCGGGGTCGGCCAGGGCGACGCCGAGGAGGGCGACCCCGTCGACGCCGAGCCCCAGCCGGGCGACGACGGCGACGACGACGGCGACCCCGGCGAGGAGGGCGGCGAGCACGAGTACTACGAGATGGACCCCGAGGAGTTCGCCCAGGAACTGGACGAACAGCTCGGGCTCGACCTCGAACCGAAGGGCAAGAAGGTGATCGAGGAGACCGAGGGCGACTTCACGGACATCACCCGCTCCGGTCCCACCTCGACGCTGGACTTCGAGCGGCTGTTCAAGCAGGGCCTCAAGCGCAAGCTCGCGATGGACTTCGACCGCGAGTTCGTCCGCGAGGCGCTGAAGATCGACGGGTGGGGCCCCGCGAAGGTGTTCGAGTGGGCCCGCGGCGAGAACATGCCCGTCTCCCGGGCGTGGATCGACGAGGCCTACGACGAGATCCCGAGCGGCGAGCGGACGACCTGGGAGAGCTTCGAGGAGATGGCGGCCGAGACCGACCGGGTCGACACCGCCCAGCGCATCCGTCGGGAGGGCATCGACGAGGTGCCGTTCCGCCGGGAGGACGAGCGCTACCGCTACCCCGAGATCGTCGAGGAACGGGAGAAGAACGTCGTCGTCGTCAACATCCGCGACGTGTCCGGTTCGATGCGCCAGAAGAAACGCGAACTCGTCGAGCGGACGTTCACGCCGCTGGACTGGTACCTCCAGGGCAAGTACGACAACGCCGAGTTCGTCTACATCGCCCACGACGCCGACGCCTGGGAGGTCGAGCGCGACGAGTTCTTCGGCATCCGTTCGGGCGGCGGCACGCGCATCTCCAGCGCCTACGAGTTGGCCGCGGAGCTGCTGGAGGAGTACCCCTGGAGCGAGTGGAACCGCTACGTGTTCGCGGCGGGTGACTCCGAGAACTCCAGCAACGACACCGAGGAGCACGTCGTCCCGCTGATGGAGCAGATCCCGGCGAACCTCCACGCCTACGTGGAGACCCAGCCCAGCGGGAACGCGATCAACGCGACCCACGCCGAGGAGGTCGAGCGGAACTTCCGCGACGCCGACGACGTGGCCGTCGCCTACGTCTCCGGACCGAACGACGTGGTCGACGCCATCTACGACATCCTCAGCACGGAGGACGAATCACAATGAAGCGCCCGACCACGGAGGACCGCCCATGAGCCGCCCGACGAACGACCGGATCGAGGCCCAGCGCATCGCCGCCGACCTGGAGGAGCCCGTCGACGAGGCGGGCAACCTCGCCCGCAAGTTCGGGCTGGACCCCTACGACGTGAACTACTGGATCGTCGACTACGACGAGATGAACGAGCTCATCGCCTACGGCGGGTTCCAGCAACGGTACCCCCACTGGCGGTGGGGCATGCAGTACGACCGCCAGCAGAAACAGGGGCAGTTCCTCGGCGGCAAGGCCTTCGAGATCGTCAACAACGACGACCCCTCCCACGCCTTCCTCCAGGAGTCGAACACCCTGGCCGACCAGAAGGCCGTGATCACCCACGTCGAGGCCCACGCCGACTTCTTCGCGAACAACGAGTGGTTCGGCATGTTCGCCGACAACCCCAACGCGGCGGCGATGCTGGCCCGCCACGCCGACGCTATCGAGGGGTTCATGACCGACCCCGAGATCGACCGCGGCGAGGTCGAGAAGTGGATCGACCACGTGCTCACGCTGGAGGACAACATCGACCAGCACGTCCCCTACGAGCCCATCGACACCCGGATCGACCTCATCGACGAGCGCGACACCGCCGACGTCGCCGAGCAGTTAGAGGAGCTCGACCTGTCCGACGAGGTGAAGGGCCAAGTCTTCAGCGAGGAGTGGCTCGAAGCCCAGAGCGACGACGAGGAGGGCGCCACGTTCCCCGCCGAGCCCGAGAAGGACGTGCTGGGGTTCCTCCGCAAGCACGGCATGCAGTACGACGAGGACGCCTCCAGGGCCGACGAGATGGAGGACTGGCAGAAGGAGACCCTGGAGATGCTCCGGCGGGAGGCGTACTACTTCGCCCCACAGAAGATGACGAAGGTCATGAACGAGGGGTGGGCCGCCTACTGGGAGTCGGCGATGATGACCGGCGAGAACTTCGCCGGCGACGACGAGTTCGTCCTCTACGCCGACCACATGGCCAAGGTCCTCGGCTCGTCGGGGCTCAACCCCTACAAGCTCGGCCTGGAGATCTGGGGGTACGTCGAGAACACAACCAATCGCCGCGAAGTCGTCGAGCGCCTGCTCCGCGTCGACGGAGTCACCTGGCGCAACTTCCACGACACCGTCGACTTCGAGCGAGTGCTCGACCTGGTCGAACCCGACCCCGAAGTCGCCTCCGTCGTCGAACACCTCGACGACCTCGACCCCGAGGACCCGCGCGTCGACGCCGACGCCCTTGAAGCCGCACGAGCGGGCGAGATCGACGCCGAGACCTACCCCTGGAAGGCGCTGACCTACGAGGGGCTGGCCGAGCGCCACTACTCGCTGACCAAGCCCCAGAACCGCGGGTTCGTCTCGCGGGTCAGCCAGGAGGAGCTCGAACGCGTCTCGCGGTACATGTTCGACGACTCGCGGTACGGCTCCGTCGAGGAGGCGCTCGCGGACATCGACTACGCCCGCGGCTGGGACCGCATGCGGGAGATCCGCGAGAGCCACAACGACGTGACGTTCCTCGACGAGTTCCTCACCCAGGAGTTCGTCGACGAGAACGAGTACTTCACCTACGAGTACACCCAGTCGACCGGCGACTACCGGGTCACATCGACGGACTACACCGACGTGAAGAAGAAGCTAATGTTGCAGTTCACCAACTTCGGCAAGCCCACCGTCGTCGTCGAGGACGGCAACTACAACAACCGCAACGAACTCCTGCTCGCCCACCAGTACAACGGCGTCGTCCTCGACATCGGCCAGGCCAAGGACACGCTGAAGCGCGTGTTCGAACTCTGGGGCCGGCCCGTCAACCTCAAGACCATCGTCAAGGAGTTCGACGAACACGACGTGGAAGTCGCCAAGCGCCGGGACCGCGAGCCCGAACCCGAGGAGGTTGGACGGCTGATCCGCTACGACGGCGACGAGGTCACCGTCGAGGAACTGCCGTGGGACGCCGTCGAACACCTCGCCGCCGACGATATCGACTACGACACCAAGCCCGAGGAGTGGCTGGCCTGACGGTCGTCTCGCTGGACCTGTCTCCCGTTTTTAACATCTGCCAAGTGTTTCTGAGACTGTTATAATCGCCGTATTCAGGCCGTGAGAAAGCCGCTAGGCTTTTATCGGTAAAGGAGTAGTAGCATGATACAGACCAGATAGTCAGGGGTGGGCCGGGCGCGGCGTGCGTCCGAGTCCCTGACGGGTGGTTCACATGACAGACGAAGACACGAACACGATCGAACTCAATCGACGGCGCGTTCTGGGTGGTATAGTGACAATCGGCGGCGCTGCGGCGGCCGCGGGTGCGGGGACGTTTGCGGCGTTCAGTGACTCGGAGTCCAGTGACGGAAACTCCATCACAGCAGGCACACTCGACCTGACGACCGGTTCCAATTCAACTATCGTCAATGTCAACGATGTCGTTCCAGGCACCGGGCCGATAGCCGAGTCGCTGACGCTCAACAATGACGGGAATATTAGCGGTTCGCTCGACGTTATCGTTGACAGCGTCACCAGCTCCGAGAACACTGTTCAGGAGCCGGAACTCGATTCCGGAGATGAGGACGCCTCCCAAGAGGGAACCAGCAACACGACGGGCGAGCTCGCGAATGAATTAACCCTCACGCTCTCTCTCGATGGCACCGAACTATACTCCGGCCTCGCCAGTGGGCTGCAATCAGGCGATCTGACATCCGGCAATTCGGGCAACGGCGAGAACTACTCTATGACAGCTGATAGCTCCGCAAATTTCGAGATTGAATACTCAGTCGACAGCGATGCGGGCAACGAGATTATGAGCGACTCGGTCCAAATTGATCTGACGTTCGAACTGAACCAGAACGATAGTCAGTGACGCATCGGGCGCGGCATCGCTCAACCAGTTTCGTCGCCGGGAGAATCGTTATCAGTATATGAATGGAGAGAACGACGGCACCGCCTTCTCACGACGGCGAGTACTAGCCGGGCTGGTGACAACTGGGCTCGCGAGCGCCGCTGCCGGCGCCGGAACGATGGCCGCCTTTTCCGACACCGAGTCGAGTTCCGGCAACACCGTCCAGGCGGGCACGCTGAACCTCGACATCGACAGCCCCGGGTCGTTCTCTTTTAACGGAAGTCTCAAGCCGACCGATTCGACAACCGACAGCGTGACGCTCGTCAGCGACGGGACGATCGACGGGTCGCTCGACGTAGACGTGAGCTACACCGAAGACGATGGCGATACTGGGAACCAGAATGTCACTGCTCAGGAGATGGCCGAAAATCTGGAGATCACGACGCTGAACTACGACGGCGACCGTACCGGCCAGATAGACGGTGGGTCGCCACCGACGCTCGCCGATCTTAACAGCAACGACCAGGGAAGCGGGGAAACGACGGCAAACGATCTGGTGAACCTCCCCGACCCCGGGAACGGAACGGACTTCACAGTGGGTTTCCGTCTGAAAGACGTGGGAAACGACTTCCAGGGCGACGGGATCGCGATCACCTTCGACTTCCACCTCAACCAGAATGACAGTCAGTGATTCAGCCGCGCCCCACGGGGGTGGCGGTCAATGAGCGGTCGCCTGCCCGCCGCGGAGTCGATCGACTGGCGACGCCTCGGGAACGGCCTAGGGTTGCTGTTGGTCCTGGCAGTCGTCTTTCTGTTCGTCAGCGTCGCGGTCCCGCAGGTCGTCGGCTCGGACAACAGCTACGTGGTCCGCTCGGACAGCATGTCGCCAGCGATCGGCGCGGGGTCGGTCGTCTACGTGAACGACGTGTCCGCGTCGGCGATCTCGACCGACGACGTGATCACGTTCCAGCGCGGGTCGGAGCGCGTAACTCACCGCGTCGTGGCGGTCGTCGAAGAGAACGGCGAGCGACGCTTCCGGACGAAAGGCGACGCCAACGAGGACCCGGACCCCGAGCTGGTTTCGGCGTCCGAAATCGTCGGTCGCGTGAGTTTTCACGTCCCGTACGTCGGCTACGTCGTCACGTTCGCCCAAACTGATCTGGGGCTCGGACTGTTGGTGATCGTTCCGGCCGCGCTACTGATCATGATGGAGGTTCGGGACCTGCTCAGAGCGGCGAACGACGGTGACGAGACAGTAGACGACGATTCGACGGGTGATCCGCCATGAACGGGGACGAACACCTAGAGGAGGCCGAGAGGCCGAGCGGGCACGGAACCGTCTCTCGGCGACAGGTACTTGCCGGCAGTCTGCTGTTCGTCGGCGGAAGTTCGCAGTTGGTGAACGCGACGACATCGGCGAGGTTCAGTGATACCGAGTCGGCGAGCGGTACCGTCCGCGTCGGACGGTCACCCACGCTCAACTACCAGATCGTCGACGAAACGAAGAACAACAACGCCGAATATGCCATCTCGTATCAGGTTGAGAACGTTGGTAACTTCGACCGCATCGAACTCTATCTTGACAACAACCCCGACGGCCAGTACAACACAGATTTGGGCGGGAATGGAGAGTCAGAGTCCTATACGAGAACGAGTACTGAGGGGACCATCTCGACGCAGAGTTTCGGGGGACACTCAGGGGATACGTTTGAGTTTATTTTCGAGGTGTACGAGGTCGGCGACTCCAGTCCCGTCATACGGAAGGTAGTTACTGACGAGTCGGGCGACGGGAGCGGCAGTGAAGAAGGCGAGTTCGGCAACGAGAACAGCACTGAGATCGAGTGGATCCTCGTCACAGACGATGCGAAGAACAACAACGGAGATTACGCCGTCTACTACGAACTCACGAAACTCCAGAACTTCGGGCAGGTCAGAGTCCGATTCGTCGATAAGGACGAGAGTTGGGGAACAGTCACCAAGACGAGCAGGAACACCCCGAACGGACGAGTCGACTACACCGAAGGTGGGACGGGCGGTCACGAGTTCGATATTATCGTGGAGGTCCTCAACCAGAACGACATCGTCGTGGACGACGTGACGATCTCGGACATCGCGGACGGAACGGACCCGACGAGCTACGGGAACCCAGCTAGAACAGACAGCCCGACGCTTGATTCGTTCACGGTCGCGGACGATATGAAGAACAACAACGCCGACTACACCGTGTCTTACCAGACCTCGAATAGCTCTCGGTTTGGCGGAGTCGACGTGGTCTTCAGAGACATCACGAAGTCCAAGACAGATACGAGGTCGAACGACTCGCCGAGTGGGACGGTCAGCTTCGAGCAAGGGGGACGAGGCGGGAATCAGTTCGAGATCACCGTCGAGGTGTTCGAAACCCGCGAGGGCGTGACGTTCCCCATCGACTCGGGCACGGTGGAGGACACTGCTGACGGGGGAGGCCAGCGTTCGTGGCCCCAAGACACGAATTAAAAGAGAGTCGGACGGACCTTCCTCCCACCTTACTCTCTGGAACGTGGTAATCCGACTCGAGTTTGACGAAATAGCGTGCTGAGCGGTTTCTGAGCAGACAAGCAGCTAACCCTCATGCAATTCATTATCAAATATGAATTCGGAGGCTAGTAGTATTTGTATCTCCTCGCCATTCTTCCGATAATGGCAACAGCGGACGCGTCCTGGCTCGATTTCGATGGGGGCCTGTCAGACACGTCGCTGTTCGACGAAGTATCGTTTTCGCGAATTTGGTTACTCGCGGTCGCGACGTACGGCGTCGGTGACGTGGTGACCACCATCGCGCTGGTTTATTTCAGCCCGCTGCACACCGAGGCGAACCCGGTCATCCGGCAGGCCATCATGGCCTTCGGCGGGGGCGGCTTCCTCGGGCTCAAACTGCTGGTCATCTACGCCTGTATCGGTATCAGCCTCTGGGCTGGCGTCGGCGACGACGACCGGCTCATGTTCTACGCGCCGCCGGTCCTCCTGGCCGCCGTCGGGCTCTACACCACGGCCCACAACCTCGGGCTCCTCCTTCACTGAGGCGTCGCGGTCCCGTTGACCGACCGGAGGGTGAACCCGATGTCGAAGGTGACCGAGTCGCTCTGCACTTCGTTGCCCGTCCCGGCCGGGAGCCGCCACTCCACGACGATCGTCACGTCTTCTCCGGCGGCGAGGCCGTCCCCGATCGTCCGGTTACCGGCCTCGAGGCTCCCGATCGGGACGAACCCCTCGTCCCCGTAGACCGCGGCCGTCTCGCCGCCCGGGTACTCCGCGGAGACGCGGACGACCAGGTGCTCGTCGAGTTCCCCCTCCTCGGGCGAGTCGTCGACCGGTGACTCCGGCGGGAGGAGCCCGTTCTCGTCGCTCTCGACATCGAATCCGGTAACGCTGAGTTCTCCCCTCGCGGTGCCGGTGTTTCGGAGTCGCAGACGGGAGACCCCTTCTTCACCGGGGACGACGCCGTCGGCGCGGAGTAGCGTCGCGTTCGCCACCGTCGCCAGCGAGACGTTCCCCGTGGCGTTCGGCGCGGGAGCCGGGGTCGCCGACGGAGTTCCCGGTCCCGGAGACCCGTCGGGGAAGCCGTCGAGGACGAACGTCCCCAGCCCGCCACCGACGAAGACGAGCAGTACCAACAGCAACAGCAGGAGGATTCGACGCCGCCGCGAACGGCCTTCATCCGGCGGAGGATCGTCGCTTGCACCACCCGTATCGGGCTCCGCTCCCGCCGGCTGGTCGCCGTCCGAGGCCGAGCCCGCCGGAGCCGAGTCCGCCGGAGCCGAGTCCTCCGGAGCGTTCTCCGGTCCCGGTTCCCCGGGCGTGCTCTCGGGCGACGACTCCATCGGGGGGTCGTCGGGTCCGTCAACCGGCGCCATCGTCGTCACCCCCCGGCGAAGCGGCCGAGCCGCCGCTGATCCGGACGACGCGCTCGCCGGCTCGTACCGCACCCTGCATCGTTTCTGACACTCACCCGAACGTCGGGCCACCCGCCGTCGACCGTCGAGTCCGGACCCACCCGACCGAACGATCGTCGTTGCCCGAAGCGATCTGATACTGATCAGGTGAACGCGGCTTAAATGAATTGCGTCACTCGAATCGGCCGAGGGCGTACCCCGAGATATCGAAGTCGGTCCCGCCGTCGAGCGCGAGGTCCGCCAGGATCTCGCCGAGGGCGGGCGCGAACTTGTAGCCCCGTCCCGACAGCCCGGCCGCGACCGCGACGCGCCCGTTCGCGAGGGTATCGAGGACGAATCGCCCGTCGGGCGAATTGGTGACCAGCCCGGTCGAGAGCCGCAGCGTCGACCCGGCGGCGCCGGGGACGTACTCCTCGGCGAACGCGCGCAGCGGCCGCTCGTCGGCCTGGGTCGGCTCGGAGAGCGCGTCGGGCGCGGTCGGTCTGAAGTCCGCTCGCCCGAACTTCATCCCCGGCAGATCCGGGCCGGGCAGGCCGTAGAAGTTCTCGCCGTCGACGGTCGCGACGAACGGCGGCAGGCGGTCGTCCGCGAGGGCGGCCGACCGGTCGCCGCCCGGGGCGAACCAGGCGGTCGCGTGGCGACAGGGTTCGAGCAGGCCGTCGAGGGCGTCGACCGCCTGTGCCGCCCACGCGCCGGCGGTCACGACCAGCCGGTCGGCGCGGTAGGTGTCGCGGTCGGTGTCGACGCGGACGCCGCCGTCGACCGCCTCCCAGTCGACGACCCGCTCGCGCGCCCGGACGGTGGCGCCCGCGTCAAGCGCCGCGGCGACGTGCGCGACGACGCCGCGTTCCGACGCGACGACCGCGCCGTCGGGCTGGTAGAGCGCCTCGGCGTCGTCGGGGAAGGCGTAGCCGGGGAACCGTTCAGTGAGGTCGGCGCCCGACAGCGACTCGTGGTCGAGGCCGTGGCGCTCGCAGGCCCGTCGGCCGCTCGCGACGGGCTCGTCGCCGCCGACGGCGACCGCAAGCGATCCCGTCTCGGTCAGCAGGTCGCGACCGGTCTCGGCTTCGAGCGCGCGCCACGAGTCGTGGGCGCGGTCGGCCAGCGCCATCGTCGCCGGGTCCGCGTCGAGCAACCGCTGCAACAGCCGCGTCCGTCCGTGAGACGAGCCCCGGGCGTGGGGCACGTCGAAGCGTTCGAGACCGAGAACCGAGGCGCCGCGGCGGGCGAGGTGATACGTCGCCGCGCTCCCGACGCCACCGACTCCCAGGACGATCGCGTCGTATCGCCCGCCGCTCGGTGTCATGTCGACCTCTGAGGGGCCATCCGGCAAAGCGATTACGTCATCCGGACGACGCCGCGCCGTCCGACCGGGGCCGTCGCGTCACCGGGTGGGGTCATCCGGCGGTCACTCGACGGGCATTCAACGACCACTCGGCGGTCACTCGACGATCACCTGGCGGCCACTCGACGGTCACTCGGCGGCCACGGCGGCGCGCTCCTCGTAGATCCGCTCGATCGCGTCGTCGTGGACGTGGCGGATGTTCCGGCGCTTCTTCTTCATCGAGGGGGTCAGCAGGTCGTTCTCGGCGGTCCACTCCCGGGAGACGAGTTCGAAGGCCTTGATCCGCTCGACGCGTTCGAGTTCGGCGTTGACCTCGTCGACGGCCTCGCCGACCCACTCACGGACGCGCTCGTCGCGACAGACCGCCTCGTCGTCGTCGGGCAGGTCGATCCCCTCGCGGTCGGCCCACCGGCGGACCGCCTCGAAGTTCGGGACGACGACCGCCCCGACGAACTTGCGGTCGTCGCCGACCACCATCACCTGGTCGACGCGCTCGTTCGTCGCGAACCGGTCCTCGATCGGTTCCGGCGCGACGTTCTTCCCCGTCGAGAGGACGATCAGCTGTTTCAGCCGGTCCTTGTAGCGGAGGTACCCCTCGGGCGTGATCTCGACGATGTCGCCGGTCAGGAAGTAGCCGTCCTCGGTGAACGTCGCGTCGGTCTCCGCGGGCGCGTTCCAGTAGCCGTCGGTGACGTTCGGGCCCGTCACTTCGAGTTCGCCGACCGGCCCATCAGCCTCGGGGAACTGGTCGTCTCCGACCGCCGACTCGTCGAGGCGGGCGTCGACGTCGGTCACCGGCGGTCCCATCGTCCCCGGTCGGATCTCCTCGGTGGGGTTCACCGAGAGGACCGGCGCCGTCTCGGTCAGGCCGTACCCCTCGACGACGGGGATCCCCATGCCGAGGAACATCTCCGCGAGCTCCCGGCTGAGGCTCCCGCCGCCGCTGACGAGGAACTCCACCTCGCCGCCCATGCGCTCGCGGACCGTCGAGTAGACCAGCCGGTCGGCGACTGCGCGCTTCGACCGGAGGGCGACGCCGGGGTCGTCGGCGCGGGCGTAGTCGCGGGCGACGCCGACGGCCCACTCGAAGATCCGCTCTTTGGCCGCCGAGTCGCTGGCCTGCTCGCGCATGTTGTCGAAAATGCGCTCGTAGACGCGGGGGACGCTCGCGCCCGTCGTCGGCGCGAGCAGTTGCAGGTCCTCCGGGAGCGTGTCCGGGCTCTCGGCGTACCCCACCGTCGCACCGGAGGCGAACATGAGGAAGTGGCCGGCCAGTCGTTCGAAGACGTGCGCGAGCGGGAGAAAGGAGATGGTCCGCGAGTCCTCGTCGAGGACCGGCGTCTCGCCCTTGTCGGGCCGGGGACCCATCCGCTTGCGACACTGGTTGACGTTCGCGCGGAAGTTGCGGTGGGTGAGCCTGACCCCCTTCGGCCGGCCCGTCGTCCCCGAGGTGTAGATGATGCTCGCCAGGTCGTCGGGGTCGCGCTCGTCGATCCACTCCCGGTAGGCGTCGGCGTCGAAGGCCTCGTCGCCCCGGTCGTAGAGCTCCCCCATCGTCAGGGCGTCCTCGCGGTCGGCGGCCGGTCCGTCGGGAGCGACCTCGTCCATCACGACCGAGAAGGAGAGATCGAGGTCCTCGTCGACCTCGTGGACGCGTTCCAGCAGCGACTCGTCGCCGACGACGACGCCCGTCGCCTCGGGGTCGTCGAGCAGGTACGTCACCTGTTTCGGCGAGGAGTCGGTGTAGACCGTGGTGACCGCGCCGCCGGCCGCGAGGGCCGCGAAGTCGGCCAGCGCCCACTCCATGCGGGTGTCCGCGAAGATGGCGACCCGGTCGCCCGCTTCCAGCCCGAGCTCCCGGAACCCGGCGGCCAGTCGGCGGACGATCGACCGCATCTCCTCGTAGGAGATGTCGGCGTACTCGCCGCCCGGCGCCTCCGGGATCACGTCGGGCGCGAGCGAGCGGTCGTAGACCCCGCCCTTGTATCGCTGGGCCGGCGCCGACCCGTACCGGTCGGCCGCCGCCTCGAACATCGACGCGAGCGTGTCAGTGCCGACGACCTCGTCGGTGTAGGACTGTTCCGCGGCCCACCACTGACCCGCGGGCTCCGGGGAATCCATGGCCACCCATAGGATCCGGTGTGTGATATATGTTATCGAACGTGTGGTCGGCGCTCGGTCGTTGAACGTGACGAAAACGGAGAAGCGGTTGTCAGAAGCCCGCCGCGGCGGCGCGGCGCCGGCCACTCCACGTCGATGGTGGTCGCGTCGTCGCCGTGGTCGGCGAGCGGGCCGACCGAATCGATATAGCGATCAGTGGTTTACGCCGTCCGCGGCCGCCGCGGAGTCGAACCGACGACTCAACCGAATATCCCGCCGAACAGCGCCGCTTCGGCCCGGTGGACGCGTTCGAGGAAGGCGGACTTGCTGATCCCGAGGTCGGCGGCCACGTCGGCGGCGGTGGCCTCCCGCGGGACGGCGAAGTAGCCGCGTTCGAGGGCGGCCTCGACGGCTTCGACCTGTGCCGGCGTGAGGTTCCAGTGGGCGGCAACGCCCTCCTCGCCCTCGGCGGCGAGCGGCGAGGCCCGTTCGACGGTGACGCCGACGCGCTCGTCGGCGGCGTCGATGACGCCCTGCAACACCTCCCGACCGACGACGGCGCCGCGATGGTACTCCTCGCCCGCCCGGTAGCGCAGCGACTCCGCGAGAAAACCCGCGTCCGTCAGTTCGTGGACGACGCAGGGGGCCTTCGAGAGACAGCGATAGGTCTCGCGGTCGCCTGCCCGCGCGACGTGGAGGTACCGGACCCGGTCGTCGCCGTCGAGCGCCGCCGCGACGCCGGTGTCCGCCGCGCCGCTCGCCCGGACGAGCGCGTTCCCGTCGGTCCGCAACTGCGGAGGGTCGGCGTCGACGGTCGCGTCGGCCGTCACCGAGGCGCGCGCGAGCGGGCAGTCGTCGCCCGTCACGCGGAACTCGACGACCAGACACTCGTCGATCATCCGTGTGTGGTACTCTCTCCCAACGTAAAAACCCGCGACATGAACGGGTCAACACGTACCCGGGCCGGGATCGTAGCCGACGACATGGACATCGACGAGGTGAAAGCGCGGGCCGGACCCAGGGAGTTCGGCCCGAGCGACGACGTGCCCGAGGCGTACCGAGAGGCCGCGACGCGGATGCTGCAGTTCCACGCCAACAGCGAGATCATGGGCGCCTACCTGGAGAAGCCGTTCGTCCGGCAGTCGCCGAGTATCGACCGGAAACTGGCGTTCAGCGCGAAGGTCCAGGACGAGATCGGCCACGGACAGCTGCTGTACCGGGCCGCGGAGGCGCTCGGGGTCAAGACCCGCGAGGAGATGCTCGACGAACTGGCCCGCGGCGAGGGGAAGTTCCTCAACTGCTTCCACTACGAGATGGAAGAGTGGGCGGAGACGCCGATGATCGCCTTCTTCGTCGACGGCGCCGCGATGAAGCGCCAGGCCACGCTCAAGCGGTCGAGCTGGGCGCCCTACGCCCACGCGATGGACAAGATCTGCTTCGAGGAGGGGTTTCACGTCAAGCACGGCGAGGACATCATGCGCGAACTCGCCGGGGGGTCGAAGGCCGAACAACGGCGGCTGCAGGACGCCTTCGAGACGTGGTGGCCGCGCATCCTGCAGTTCTTCGGGCCGACCGACGACGAGAGCACGCATCACGACTTCGCCGCCGACGTGGGGCTGAAGACGGCGACCAACGACGAGTTGCGCACCCAGTTCCTCGACGCCTACGTCCCGAAGGCCCGCAAGTACGGGCTGGAAATCCCCGACGAGCCCCGGATCCGGTATCACGAAGACGAGGACCGCTACGAGGTCGTCGAGGACGACCTCGACTGGGAGGAGTTCTTCGCCATCGCGAACAACGAGTACCCCGAGGGGCGCGAGCGAATCGACGGCCGGGCGAACGCGCGCGAAGCGGTCTCGTGGGTGCGCGACGCGCTTGAGTCGGGCGACCGCGCGGGGTCGGACGAGGGCGTCGTCGCCGCCGGTGGTGACTGACCGTGCGCTGGGAAGTGTTCCGCCAGGAGTCGCGCGGCGACTACCACCGCCACTGCGGGGACGTACACGCCCCCGACCGGGATCTGGCGGCGCTGTTCGCGCAGATCCAGCACGGGCGCCGGATGACGACCGAGAGCCTCTGGGTCGTCCCGAGCGACGAGGTCACCGAGGTCGACGCCGACGACGCCGCCTTCGGCGGCCGGACCGACAAGGCCTACCGCTGGGCGACGAGTTACAACGTCGACGCGACGTTCGCCGAGGAGGTCGCCGACTCGGAACGCGAGCAGGCCGCGGCGGAACGGTCCGGAGGGGGCGACTGATGGCCGACCTGCGACCGCTCGCCGACCTCGACGGGGCGGAGCGGGCGGCCGCCGAGGCGCTGCTCCGGCGGCTGGCCGACGACGAGTTCGTCCTCGCCGAGCGCTACGCGGAGTGGCAGGTCGTCGCGCCCACGCTGGAGTCCGATCTCGCCGTCTCGAACGTCGCGCAGGACGAACTCGGGCACGCGCGCGTGTGGTTCGACGCGCTCGGCGAACTGGGGTACACCGAACAGGAACTCGTCTGGGAGCGCGACCCCGGTGACTTCCGGCACGGCACGCTCGTCGAGTTGCCCTTCGCCGAGGGCGACTGGGCGGACGCGGTCGTCAGAGGCTACCTCTACGACGTGGGCGAGGACCTGCGTCTCGACGCGGTCGCCGAGTCGGGCGTCCGCGAACTCGTCGAACCGGTCGAGAAGATCCGCGGCGAGGAGTCCTACCACCTCGACCACGCCCAGACGTGGATCGAGCGGCTCTGCGCCGACGAGGACGGTCGGGAACGCGTGCAGGCGGCGACCGACCGACTCGTTCCCCACGCGCTGACGCTGTGGGAGCCGGGCGAGCGCGCGGCGGCGATCCGCGAGCACGGCCTCCGGGGGCAGTCGCTGGCGGCGATGCGCCGGCAGTGGCTCGATACGGTCGGGTCGTTTCTGGAGGGCCACGGCGTGACCGTCCCGCTCGACCCCGGCGACGACCCCGCCGAACTGCTCCCCGACGCCGTCGGCCGGGACGGAATCCACACCGACCACTGGCCGCGACTCCACGACGAACTGACCGAGACCTACCGGGAACTCGGGCGCGACGACGTGCGCCGGCTCCGGGGTGAGAGCGCGTGAACGGGCCGTATCTCGGCAGTGACAGCGACCGAGGGACCGACGACGACGCGGCGGACCCGGACCCGACGGCGTGCGCGTACACCACATACCGCGATACGAAATCCGGGAGTGAGCGGGAACTGCCCGCGACGGGAGCGGACGCGACAGGCGCCGAGGCGCGGGTCTGGACGGCGCTGCGCGAGGTCGAGGACCCGGAGATGCCGGTGAGCGTCGTGGATCTGGGGCTTATCTACGGCGTGGCCGTCGACGACGGCGCGGCGACGGTCGAGATGACGCTCACCTACACCGGCTGTCCGGCGCGAGCGATGCTCACCGACGATATCGAGCGGGCGGCCGAGAGCGCCGACGGCGTCGACCGCGCGGACGTGCGGCTGGTGTGGTCGCCCGAGTGGACGCTGGAGATGGTCACCGAGGACGGGAAGGCGGCGCTCCGGGAGTTCGGGGTGAGCGTCTGATGCGGAATCGAACGGACCCGAGCGTCGACGCCGGTGGTGAGGACGCGGCGGTCGAGTGTCCCTACTGCGGGTCGACCGATACCGAACGCGAACATCCGAAGGGACCGTCGCTGTGCCGGTCGATGCACTACTGTCTCGCCTGCGAGGAACCCTTCGAGGCGCTGGCCGACTGAGCGGACGGGAGGGCGTCGGCCCGCTATCGATCGCTGAAATCGGAGTCGAAGACTCTTGTACGGCCGCGAAATACGCGACTCATGCGACTCGTTGTTTCCGTCGCCCTCGTCGCCGCTCTCGCGCTGACGGCGGGGTGTGTCGGGCTCGGGGGATCCGACGGTGGCGCTCCGACGCCGACACCGTCGCCGTCGACGGCGACCGACGCCTGCGAGACGGATCTGCTCCTGACCGACTCCGGGACCGAGGCAGTGACGCCGAAGCCGATGCCGGGATCGCCCGCGTCGCTCGACGCGGAGTCTGTCGGCCGGTTCGCTCAGTCGTACGAGCGAGCGTTCGCGCACAACCACGCGCTCGGCGACCGCGTGACCGACGTGGCCGTCGAGCTACAGGGAACGACCGTCCGAGCGGCCGCGGGCGGCCATCGCGTCCGGATCCACGTCTGGACGCGGACGACCGTGGCGAGTCCGGCGGCGACCGCGGGCGACGGACAGGCCGAGGCGACCGTCGAGGAGTCGTTCTACGACGCCCACTACTACGTCTCCGAGGAGACGCTCCGTCGGGGCGAGACCGAGCGCCACGGGACGCTCCCGGACGGCGACCTCGCCGGGTCGGGCGTCACGCTCGCGTGCTGGAGCGGGTGACAGGTCCGTCGCGGCGGTCACACCGGCGTCCTTTTTTGGACCGGGCGGCGAATCCGGTGTATGACCGAACACGACGGGTGGTTCGCCGGCCTCGACCCCGGCGACACCGAGAGTGCGGCCGAGCGGGTCCGGAACGGGTCGGCCGAATCGGCCGCCGACTGGCCGGCCCTGGCCGTCGACGACGGGTTCGCCGCCGACGAGGCCGAGTACTACGAGCGCCTGCACGAGGCGACGACCGCCGCCGCTCGGGCGGGCGTCCACGAGCGCGAGCGCGCGGACGACAAACAGCTCATCCACGCGGTCCGCTCCATGGACGACTGCGAGCGGACCGCCAACGAACTCGCCGAGCGGGTCGCCGAGTGGGCGGGCACCCGCTTCGACGACGCCGACACCGGCGTCGAGTACGCTCGGAAACTCGCGGACCGCACCGAGGAGCCCGCCGACCCCAGCGAGGCGCGACTGCTCGCGCTCGCCGAACGGACGGCCGCGCTGGCCGACGAGGCCGACGAGCTCCGGTCGTACGTCGAGGAGACGACCCCCTCGGTGGCGCCGAACCTCGCCGCGATGGCCGGCCCCGTGCTGGCGGCTCGACTGATCTCGCTGTCGGGCGGCCTCGACAGCCTGGCCAAACAGCCGTCCAGTACGGTGCAAGTGCTCGGCGCGGAGGACGCGCTGTTCGCGCACCTCCGCGGGTCGGCGCCCTCGCCGAAACACGGCGTCATCTTCACCCACGAGTACGTCCGCGGGACGCGCCCCGACAAGCGCGGTTCGGCCGCGCGGGCGCTCGCCGGGAAGCTCACCATCGCCGCCCGCGTCGACCACTACAGCGGCGAGCGCAAGCCCGACCTCGACGCCGAACTCGACGAGCGCATCGCGACGATCCGCGGGACGGACGGCGGTGGCGACTCCGACACCGGGCACGGCGATGGCGCGGACGGAGGTGACGGCTCGTGAGCGACCTCCCGACGGGCGTCGAGCGCCGCGCGTTCGAGGGGACCGAGCGGCTGGCGACGCGGGGCGAGCCCCACTACGGCGAGCCGACCGACGGCGAGTGGCGCGCCTGGGACCCCGACCGCTCGAAGCTCGGCGCGATGCTCGAACTCGGGATGGACACCGGACTGGTCGGCGACGAAGCGGTCCTCTACCTGGGCGCGGCGTCGGGGACGACCGCCAGCCACGTCGCGGACTTCGCCGGCCCGACCTACGGCGTCGAGTTCGCCGCCCGGCCGGTGCGGGACCTGCTCGACGCCGCCGAGCCCCGCGGCAACCTCTTTCCGCTGCTGAAGGACGCGCGCAAGCCCGAGACGTACGCCCACGTCGTCGAGCCGGTCGACGCCATCGTGCAGGACGTGGCGACGCGCGGCCAGGCGAAGGTGGCGACCGCCAACGCCGAGTTCCTCCGCGAGGACGGCCGGCTCCTGCTCGCGGTCAAGGCCCGCAGCGAGGACGTGACCCGCGACCCGGCAGACGTGTTCGACGACGCGCTCGACGAGCTCGAATCGGCCTACGAGGTGCTGGAGACCCGGCGGCTGACCCCTCACCACGACGACCACCTCGGCGTGGTCGCGACGCCGCGCTGAGCGGTCGACGACCTGCCGCCCGTGGGCCGTCGGCGGATCGTCGGCGGACCGGAGGTGTTATCCGTCGGCGAGGGGTGGTTTCGCGTAGACGGCACGGTCAGCGGCACCTTTCGGCTCGCGTGGTTTCCACGTGGGCTCACGCCGACTGCCCTAAACCGTCTCTCTAACACTACCGAGCGGCTGCTATGGCGGTGTTCGGGAGACGGACTCGCTGGCGGGCGCGTCGCGCGCCGCGAAGGGAAATTTTTAGCGCCGTCGCCCCCTCGTACGGAGCGATGGACCGGGGCTCGCGCGAGGCGTTCAGTCGGATGGGGACGATCGGCATCGAGGAGGAGTACTACGTCGTCGACGAGGACGGCCGGCCCACCTCGGGCACCGACGAGCTCGTCTACGAGTCCGACCCCCCCGAACTGCTGGAGGGGCGGCTCGACCACGAACTGTTCAAGTGCGTCATCGAGTCCCAGACGCCCGTCATCGAGGACCCCTCGGAGGCCCGCGAGCACCTGCTCGCGGTCCGCGAGGCGCTGGTCGACCACGCCACCGCTCACGGCTTCGACATCGCCGCCGCCGGCCTCCACCCGCTCGCGAAGTGGCGCGAGCTCGAACACGCCGAGAAGCCACGATACCGGGCGCAGCTGGACCGAATCCAGTATCCCCAGCACCGCAACACGACGGCCGGGCTGCACGTCCACGTGGGCGTCGACGACGCGGACAAGGCGGTGTGGATCGCCAACGAACTGCGCTGGCACCTCCCGGTGATGCTCGCGCTGTCGGCGAACTCGCCGTACTGGAACGGCTTCGACACCGGCCTCCAGTCCGCCCGCGCGAAGATCTTCGAGGCGCTCCCGAACACCGGGATGCCCACCGCCTTCGCGGACTACGACGCCTTCGACGACTACGAGCGGCGGATGCTGGAGACCGAGAGCATCGACGACCGCGGCGAGCTCTGGTTCGACGTGCGCCCCCACTCCGGTCACGGCACCGTCGAAGTTCGAACGCCGGACGGCCAGGCCGACCCCGACGTGGTGCTCGCGTTCGTCGAGTACACCCACGCGCTCGTCGAGGACCTGGCAGCCCGCTACGAGGACGGCGAGTCCGGCACCGACGCCCGCCGGGAGCTGTACGACGAGCACAAGTGGCGCGCGATGCGCCACGGCCACGACGCCGCCCTGCTGGACCGGTCGTTCGAGTCGACGGTCGCCCTGGGCGAGATCGTCGACCGCGAGGCCGAGCGGCTCGGTGTCTCGGGTATCCGCGAGGTGTACGACGCCGAGAGCGGCGCCGAGCGCCAGCGCCGGCTGCGTGAGGAACGGGGCGCCGACGCGCTGTGTGACTCGCTGCGACTCCAGTACGAGTAGGCGGACGGGCGCAATCGGGCGCTATCACGCGATTTCGCGCGTGTGAGAACGTCGGC
This sequence comes from Halosimplex pelagicum, assembly GCF_013415905.1. Taxonomy (GTDB): domain Archaea; phylum Halobacteriota; class Halobacteria; order Halobacteriales; family Haloarculaceae; genus Halosimplex; species Halosimplex pelagicum. Next base: position 4,435,572 of record NZ_CP058909.1, read on the forward strand.
AAGATTTTTACCCGGCTGGGGCTTTCGTCCTCGTAGAGGCGACGTATGTCTACAGACGATCCTACCGACGACGGCGAGGGGACCGACGAGCCCGACGCGGACCCACAAGAGGGTGGAAACGTCCGCGAACGGCTGGAACAGGAGGCCGACAAGGCGGTGACGGGCTTCGACGAGGGGATCGTGGACATGCTCTCGTGGGTGCTGGAGACCGAGACGCGGGCGCGCATCTACGTCTATCTCCGCCAGAACCCCGACAGCACGAGCGACGAGATCGCCGAGGGCACGGGGCTGTATCCCAGCACCGTCCGGGAGGCGCTCGCGGAGCTCCACGACGAGGGGAAGGTCACTCGGGGGAAACGCGAGAACGACGGCGCCGGCAACAACCCCTACGAGTACGCGGCGATGGCGCCGAGCGAGCTCGTCGGCAACGTCGTCGACGACGTGCAGGAGGAGCTCAACACGGTCTTCAACTTAGACGAGATCCTCGGCAGCGACGACGACCACCCGACCGTCGACTCCGAACCGGTCACCATCACCGTCGAGGACGACCCCGCCGCCGACGGGGACCGCGACGCGGAGGACGGCGACGCGGCCGACGAGTGGGGAACCGCGGAGGACGACGACGCGGACGAACCGTCGACCGACGATGCGGACGCCGACGACGCCGACGGGCCGGGCGGCGACGCGGACGACGACGGACGCGGCGACGAGTGAGGCAGGGAGAACCGTTCTATCGCGTCGTGGCGGCGGGGCACCGAAAGCCGAAGGCACTTTACCGGCCTGGCCCGACTGAGCCAGTATGAAGGTCGCGCTGGGTGGAACCTTCGACCCGGTCCACGACGGACACCGCGCGCTGTTCAGGCGCGCCTTCGAACTGGGCGACGCGACGGTCGGCCTGACGAGCGACGACCTGGCCCCGAAGACCCGTCGCGAGGACCGCTACGTCCGTCCGTACGACCAGCGCCACCGCGACCTCGACGCCGAACTCGCCCGGCTGGCCGACGAGTACGACCGCGACTACGAGATCCGAAAGATCGACGACCCGACGGGCTTCGCCCCCGAACCGCAGTTCGACGCCATCGTCGTCTCCCCCGAGACGGAGACCGGCGGCAAACGCATCAACGAGATCCGCCGCGACGACGGCGTCGAACCGCTCGACATCGAGGTCGTCGACCACGTCTACGCCGAGGACGACGAGATCATCTCCAGCACCCGCATCGTCCGCGGCGAGATCGACGAACACGGCGCCCTCACCCCGGACCGCACCGGCCGCGACGCCCCCGGCGAGACCGACGCCGAGACCGCCAGCGACGCCGCCGACGCGTCGGCCGTCGGCGGCCCGGAAGCCGAAGCCGACGACGCCTGATTCTCGTTCGAACTGCGACGGCCCGCCGCCGAGCCCGACCCCGAGCTACCAGCGCGGCGCGTCCAGTCCCTGACTCTCCAGCATCTCCTCGTAGCGCTTGGATATCGTGAGCCGGGACACGTCCGCGACCTCGGCGACGCGCTGCTGGCTGCGGCTGTCGCCCTCGACGAGGCCGGCGACGTAGACGCTCGTCGCGAGGACGGCCCGCTTCGAGCGGTCGGTCTCGGGGACGTTCGAGAGGAAGAGGTCGGCCGCGCGCGACCGGGCGGCCTCGTCCATGTCGAGGCGCTCGGCCGTCGCCTCGACCTCGTCGAGCCACTCGCTGTTCTCTACCTGGTCGCGCGCGCTGTACATCACCGCGAGGTACGGGTTCGGGACATATAAATACACGACGAGGCCGGATCGTTCAGTTCGAGTTGCTTGTTGAGTGGTTGTTTCTGTTGGTGGAATTGTGCAAAGAAGTAGAGAGACAGCGACCGCTACTGACAGCAAGCGATGAAAGCCCTCGCCGCGCTCGCGGTCGCTGAAGCGGGATATCCGCGCTCTCAGCACCGCCCGCGCGGATAGTGCCCGCTCAGGCGACTGAATAAACGCGAGCGCACCTCGCCCTTTCAGTCCGCCAGGGACCGCAGCCGCACCGCGACAGCAACCGCAGACGGCCTCACACCTCCCCAGCCGCTTGCGATGCTCGCAGGCTGCGCTTCTCATCCCTCGCGTGACTATTTCGAGCGGCCCGCCACGAGGCGGGCACGCTCGACAGCACGCGCCGACCGCACCGCGACCGCTCGCCGCAACAGCCACTCCCTGTACTGAACGTAACCGGGGACGAACGTCCGAGAACCGGTCGCGTGGCGGGTGCTTTAACCGCGGCCGGTCCGTCGATTCGGGCATGACTCCCGAGGAACTCCGCGCGGACATGCCCGCGCTGGACCGCGGCGTCTACCTCAACACCGGCGCCGGCGGGCCGAGTCCCCGCCGGGTCGTCGACGCGACCGAAGACGCCCTGGAGTACCACGAGTTCGAGGCGCCGACCGGCGCCGGCACCTACGGCGCGCTGTTCGACGCGCTCGACGAGACGCGCGAGGTCGTCGCCGGCCACGTCGGCGTCGCGCCCGAATCCGTCGCGCTCACCCAGTCCACCACCGACGGCATCGGCCGGATCGCCGCCGCGATGGACTGGGAGCCCGGCGATGTCGTCGTCCGGACCGACCAGGAGCACTCCGCGGGGATCCTCCCCTGGGAGCGCCTGCGCCAGACCCACGGTATCGAGGTCCGCGTCGTCGAGGCCGCCGGCGGGGACGTCGACCGCGACGCGTGGAAGTCCGCGGTCGACGGCGCGAAACTCGCCGTGTTCAGCTCGCTGTGCTGGACCGACGGCTGTCGGCTCCCCGTCGCGGAACTCACCGACATCGCCCGCGACGGCGGCGCGCGCGTCCTCGTCGACGCCGTCCAGTCGGTCGGCCAGCGCCCCGTCGACTTCGGGGCGTGGGGCGCCGACGCCGTCGCCGCCGCCGGTCACAAGTGGCTGCTCGGTCCCACCGGCACCGGCTTCCTCCACGTCACCGACGAGTTCGCCGAGTCGCTCGAACCGGCGCAGGTCGGCTACATGGGCGTCGAGGACCCCGAGGCCGACGACTGGGGCCTCAAGCCCGACGCCCGTCGCTTCGAGGTGGGCAGCGTCTCGCCCGTCCCCTACGCCGGCCTGCGGGAGGGGATCGCCACCGTCGAAGACCTGGGGTTCGACACCGTCACCGACCGCATCGAGCGGTTGACCGGTCGCCTCAAGGAGGGGCTGGACGACCGGCTCGTCTCCCCCGAGCGGTTCGAGTCCGGACTGGTCGCCTTCGCCGCCGACGACCCCATCGCGACCGCCGAACGGCTCGACGAGGAGGGGATCCGCGTCCGCGACATCCCGCCGACGGGCACCGTCCGCGTCTCCGTCCACGTCTTCAACACCGCCGAGGACGTCGACGCCCTGCTCGACGCGCTCTGACTCAGGACGGGCAACAGTCGGGGAAGTCCGTTATCACGCCGTCGGCGCCCGCCTCGCGGGCCTCTGCCGTCTCCTCCGCGTCGGTGACGGTCCAGGCGTTGACCCTCAGTCCGGCGCCGTGCGCGCGCTCGACGAGCGAGGAGTCGCACGACCCCAGGTTCGGATGCACGAACGAACACCCGAGATTCCGCGCTCGGGAGACCAGCCCTTCGCCCTCCCACTGGACGAGCGCGGTGGGCAGCCCCTCGATCTCGGTGAGCGCCTCCGGATCGAACGACGAGACGACGGCGTCGCAGCCGGCGTCGGCGACGACCCGCTCGACGGGCTCGCCGGTCCCGCGCTCCTTCAACTCGGCGTGCAGCGTCACTCCCTCGGGGACCGCCGCCGCGACCGCCTCGAACGTCGGCACTCCCGCCTCCGAGCCCTCGACCGACAGCGCCGCCAGTTCCGCAGCGGTGTGGGCCGCGACGGGGCCGCTCCCGTCGGTCGTCCGGTCGACCGTCTCGTCGTGGTGGACGACGAGTTCGCCGGAGCCGCAGACCCGCACGTCGACCTCGACGCCGTCGGCGCGGGTCGCGGCGTCTTCGACCGCCGCGACGGTGTTTTCCGGATTTGCGCCGGCGAAACCGCGATGCGCGATGCAGTCCATGCGCGAGCGTTCGCTCGCCCGGGCGGTAGGCCTTGCGCCCGCCGACCCACCTTTAACCGCCGCCGGCCCCAACCGACGGGTATGTCAGCCGACTTCGACTTCGGGGACAGCGTGGTGCTCGTGACCGGCGCCGGCGGGACGCTCGGCAGCGCAGTCTGCGAGGCGTTCGCCGACGCCGGCGCGACCGTCTGCGGCGCCGACGTGATCGGTCCGGACGACGAGGACTTCGAACTCGACACCGACCGCGACCGCATCGACTTCTATCAGGGCGACTTCACCGACGAAGACGCCGTGGCCGACACCCTCTCGGCCGTGGTCGAGGACCACGGCGGCCTCGACGCGCTCGCCAATATCGCGGGCACCTGGCGCGGTGGCACGCCCATCGACGAGACGGGGGCCGACACCTTCGACTTCCTGATGGACGTGAACCTGAAGACGATGTTCCTCGCCTCGAAACACGCGATCCCGCACCTCCGCGAGTCGGATCTGGCGGGCGAGGGCGCTATCGTCAGCGTCTCCGCGCGCTCCTCGCTGGAGGGCGGCGAGGGCGACGGCCCCTACCGCGCGTCGAAGGCCGGCGTGCGGATCTTGACCGAGACCATCGCCGAGGAGAACCCCGGCGAGGTGCGTGCCAACGCGGTGATGCCGAGCGTCATCGACACGCCGATGAACCGCGAGATGATGCCCGACGCCGACCACGAGAAGTGGGTCGACCCGTCGGACATCGCCGAGACCATCCTCTATCTCTGCTCGGACGCCGCCAGCGTCACCAGCGGCGCGGCCGTGCCGGTGTACGGCGAGGCGTAGCACCCTCGAAAAACCGGACGATCGGGCGCTAACAGCCGCCCGCGCCACCCGCGGCACCCGCGCCCGCACAGCTCGCACCCGCCGCGCTCGCGCCCGCTGCCGCGGCCGCCGCGCCGGTGACGACGGCGGCGTTGCCGCTGGCGCTGTAGTCGACGCACTCGCCCCACGCGACGGGCGCGACGCGGTCGTCGATATCGTCGGCTTCCAGCATCGCCGACTTGAACGCGGCGGCGTCGAATCCCGTCTCCGAGACGAGGCGGTCCGCGAGTTCGGGCGTGACCGCCATCCGTCGACACTCCTCGGCCTCGAACAGTTCGTCGCCGTCGAAGGTGAACTGCACGTCGTAGTGGCGGACGAACACCTCCTCGAAGGCCGGTTGCATGGCGCGGATCGCCTCGCTCGCGAGTTCCCAGACCAGGTCCAGGTCCGGCGACTCCACGTCCTCGCCCAGCGAGAAGCGGGCGATGGGAACGGTAATCGGCTCCTCGTCGGGGCCTTCGTTGACGACCGCGACGCCCGTCACCGCGCAGTCGTCGATGCCGTACGTCTCCGGCGTGATTCGGTTCTGCAGGGCCTCGTGGGCCTCGTCTTCGCGCTTCTGGAGGTCGATCCCTTCGTCGGTGTCGCCGTCGCCGAGCAGCCGTTCCAGTAGGGAGGGCATAGCGTCTCTCCTGTCGGCCGGAGTGGACTTATCGTCTCCGGTCGTAGCCGTTTTCACGGGCAGCGGCCGAAATCGGCCGTATGGTCGAACGAGAGACGTGGGCGACGCGGGTCGGCTTCCTCGTCGCGGCGATCGGGAGCGCAGTCGGCCTGGGGAACCTCTGGCAGTTCCCGTTCAAGACGGCCGCGAACGGCGGTGCCGCCTTCGTCGTCTTCTACCTGATAGCCGTCACGCTCATCGGCTTCCCGGCGCTGCTCGCGGAGTTCGTCGTCGGGCGGCGGACCCGCCGCAACGTCGTCGGTGCCTTCGAGGACCTGGGCGGACCGGGCTGGCGGGTCGTCGGCGGGGTCGCACTGTTCACCGGCTTCTGGATCCTCTCCTATTACAACGTCGTCGGCGGGTGGGTCCTCCGGTACGTCCTCGGGAGCGCCACCGGCGCGTACTTCGACGACCCCGGCGCGTACCTCTCGGCGGTCGCGTCCGGTCCCGAGGCGGTCGCCGCACAGTTGCTCTTCCTCGCCATGGCCGTCGGTATCGTCGCGATGGGCATCGAGAACGGCATTGAGAAGGCGACGAAGGTGATGGTCCCCTCGATCGTCGTCCTCATGCTCGCGCTGGCGGCGTGGGCGCTGACGCTCGGCGGTGCCGCCGACGGCCTCGCGTACTTCCTCTCGCCGGACGTGGGGTCGCTGGTCGACAACGCGTGGACGGTCGTCCCCGACGCGGTCGGCCAGGCCTTCTTCACCCTCTCGCTGGGGATGGGGATCATGGTCACCTACGCATCCTACGTCGGCGAGGACGACAGCCTCCCCGTCGACGGGGGCGTCATCGTCGTCTCGAACACGCTCATCGGCGTCCTCGCCGGCGTCGTCGTGTTCCCGATCCTCTTCGCCGAGGGGATCGACCCGGCGACCAGCGGCCCGACGGCGCTGTTCGAGGCGATGGCCGCGGCGTTCGCGTCGCTCCCGGCGGGGCGGCTCCTCGGAGTCGTCTTCTTCGGCGTCGTCGCGCTCGCGGCGCTGTCCTCGGCGATCAGTCTGCTCGAAGTCGCCGTCTCCTACGCCACCGACAACACCGACGCCTCGCGGCCGACGCTCGCGGTCGGCGCCGGCGTGGTCCTGTTCCTCCTCGGCCTCCCGTCGGCGCTCGACACGGGCGAGCCCGGCGGCTTCTCGGCGTGGTTCGTCTGGTTCGACGCGATAGCCTACAAACTGCTCCTCCCGCTGTCCGTGCTGCTCGTCGTCGTGTTCGTCGGGTGGGTCCTCGGCCGGGACGCAGTCGCGGAACTGCGCGAGGGCAGCCCCGGCTCGGACGGGCTCGCGACGGTCTGGCTGTGGACGCTCCGGCTTATCGTCCTCGGCGGGATCATCGTGACGCTCCGGCTCGGTATCGGGTCCCTCTTCCTGGCGGAAGACGCCGCCTTCTTCGCGCCGTTCTGAGCCGGTGGTCGGCTCCACGGCCGCTCTCAGGTGATCTCGGGCGCCTCGCCTACCGCACCATGTACGGGTCGTCGTCCGGCAAGAATCGCCCCAGGTCCGCCCGGCGGACGTAGTCGCGCTGTCGAAGTTCCACGAGCGCCTCGACCAGCGCCCGCTCGTCCTCCCCGGACCACTGCGCGGGGTCTTTGAGCGGGACGACGAGCCAGCCGCTGCCGGGGATCTCCGTGGCGTGCTGGGCGTCCAGGTCGACCTCCTCGGGCGGGCGAGCGGTCATGTTCGCGAAGACGTGCCGCGTCGCGCGCTCGCCGACGGGCAGGAGGACGTGGGCGGTGATCGCCCGGATCTCCGAGTCGAAGATGTTCTCCAGGTCCGCGTAGTCCTGGGCGCTCGGCACGCCCTCCGGCACGCAGGGGTAGAGATACGAGAAGTAGGTCTTCTCGACGACCGGAGGTGCGCCGGTCTCGGCGAGCAGGCCGCCCTCGGCGAGCGCGCGCTGGAGGCGCTCGCTCGCGTCGAACTCGGTGAACGGGTAGCCCGATTCGGCCCCGCCGTGAACGCCGGGGTGGTCGCCGATCACGTGGAAGTCGGCGTTGACGTCGCCGTACCCGGCGACGAACGGCTCGCACGGCGGCGAGAAGCCGAAGGGGTTCGACTGGCGGGCCGTGACGTTCTTCACGTCCGGTCGCAGTAGCGGCGGCGTCTAAACTCCGCCGATTTCGCGTTCCGGACGGGCCAGCGAGTTCGGGCTGGAGTCCGTCCCGCCGAACCGTTCGCGCAGCCCGGACACGTACTGGGGCCACCGCAGCGCGAGGAAGGTCCGGCCCTGATACTCGTCGAGAGCCGCCTCGCTGGTGAGCGTCGCCGAGACCGTGTCGTTGGCGGTGTCGACCGTCGAATCGACCGGTTCGAGCGTCTGTGTCGTCGCGTTCCGCACGACGAGTCTGAGCGTCGACTCGTTGGCGTCGTCGACGGCGTCGTCGTCGTAGCGGACCCGGATCGTGACCGACTCGATGGTGTCGGGCCTGAAGTAGTACCGCGCGATTTCGCCGACGCGATAGCGGTTCAGGAAGTCGTTCCGGAACATCGGATTCTCGCTGACAACCGGACCGACGGCCGCGTACTCGCCGAAGTCGGCGTTCGGTGCGGTCACGTCGAGTTCCACCTGACCGTCCTCGCCGGTCGCCTCGTAGGTCTCGGTCTCTAGGTCGTCGGGATTGGGCCCGGCGCCGCCGGGCCGCGCCCGACTCAGCCAGTCGGGCTCCGGGACGGTCGTCGACCCCACGTCGACGAACCGTCGCCGGCTACTGTACGAGACGGTCCCGAACTCAGTCGCGAGCGTGACGTTCACCCGCTGGTAGGACACGTATCCGTCGTCGACCACGAACGTCAGGTCGAACGCGGAGACGTTCTCCGGGTCGAGGTCGCCGTAGCCGTCGCCGAAGGCGTCGATCGAGTCGACCGTGTAGACGGTCCCGTTTACCCCGTCGACCGTCCCCGTGCCGTGCCGTTCGAGCGCGTCGGCGTCGGGGGCGGTGACGTTCACCAGCGCCACGGGATCGAGCGGCGTGCTTCGTTCGGGACCGAGGAAGTTTCCTGGGCCGAACCGGGTGAACGTCGCGCCGCTCTCGTTGCGGTACCGATCCCGGCCGCCCCCGAGGATCGGTTCGAACTGCGAGTACACGCGACCGCTCTCGAAGTCGATCCGCACGTCCCGGGACTGGGTCTGTGTGGCGGTCGGGTCGCCGTCCTCGACGGTCCGATCGGTCGTGGTCCGCACCGTCACGTTGCCGGCCGCCCGAAGTCGGCCGACGTGTTCGTCCGGGAAACTCGGTGCGGTGGACGTGGCCGTCGCGGTCGGGGTCCGTACCGTCTCCGTCGGTTCGGTGGCGGTCCGCATCGTCTCCGTCGTTCCGGTCGCGGTCGCCGCCGTCACGGCCTCGGTCGGCGTCGCCGCGGCGTCGGTCGCTGTTGGCGCGTCGGTCCCCACTGGCGTCGCGGTCGCCCCGTCCTGTCCGATCACATCCGTACACCCCGCGGTCACCGCCAGCGCCCCCACTATGGCGACCAGCGCGACCCGTCGAACCGTCGTACCCATATCTTGTCTGCGAGAGTGAATGAAATATCAAGATTCCGGTTCGCAGAGAACGCGTGACGGCGGTCACCCGGGCAACGCTTTTTTGCCGGACTCACGATGTACCTCCATGATCCACTCGACAGCGCCTCGCGGTGGTCGCCCGTGACCCGCGAGGAAGACATCGAGGACCTGCGCGAGCGCAAGGAGTCGGCCCGGAAGGGCGGCGGCGACGAGCGGATCCAGGCCCAGCACGACCGCGGCAAGATGACCGCCCGCGAGCGCATCGACTACTTCCTCGACGACGATAGCTTCGTCGAGATCGACGCCCTGCGCGAGCACCGCTCGACGAAGTTCGACATGGCCGACAAGGAGTTCCCCGGCGACGGCGTCGTCACCGGCTACGGCGAGGTCGACGGCCGCACCGTCTTCGTGTTCGCCCACGACTTCACCGTCCTCGGCGGCTCGCTCGGCGAAGCCTTCGCCCAGAAGGTCTGCAAGGTCATGGACAAGGCGATGGACACCGGCGCGCCAATCGTCGGCCTCAACGACTCGGCGGGCGCCCGCATCCAGGAGGGGGTCGACGCGCTGGCGGGGTACGCCGACATCTTCCACCGCAACCAGCTCGCATCGGGCGTCGTGCCCCAAATTTCGGCCATCATGGGGCCGTGCGCCGGCGGCGCGGTCTACTCCCCGGCCATCACGGACTTCATCTTCATGGTCGAGGAGACCAGCCACATGTTCATCACCGGCCCGGACGTGATCGAGACGGTCACCGGCGAGGAGGTGACCTTCGACGAACTCGGCGGGGCCGCGACCCACACCGGCGACTCGGGCGTCGCCCACTTCGCGCCCGCCGCCGAGGAGGAGGCCCTGGACGACATCCGCTATCTGCTCTCGTACCTGCCCGCGAACAACGCCGAGGACCCGCCGCGCGTCGAGCCGTGGGACGACCCCGACCGCGCCGACGAGGATCTCCGAGAGGTGGTCCCGCAGGCCCCCCAGAAGCCCTACGACATGCACCGCGTGATCGACGGCGTCGTCGACGAGGATTCGTTCTTCGAGGTCGCCGAGCGCTACGCGCGGAACCTCCTCACCGGCTTCGCCCGCCTCGACGGCCACGCGATCGGCGTCGTCGCCAACCAACCCCGGGTCAACGCCGGGACCCTCGACATCGACTCCTCGCTGAAGGGCTCGCGGTTCGTCCGCTTCTGCGACGCGTTCAACATCCCCCTCCTGACGTTCGTCGACGTGCCCGGGTTCATGCCGGGCAAGGACCAGGAGAAGGGCGGCATCATCAAGCACGGCGCGAAACTGCTGTACGCCTACTCCGAAGCGACGGTGCCGCTGATGACCGTCATCACCCGTAAGGCGTACGGCGGCGCCTACGACGTGATGTCCTCCAAGCACGTCGGTAGCGACGTGAACTACGCCTGGCCCACCGCCGAGATCGCCGTCATGGGCCCGGAAGGCGCCGTCAACATCCTCTACGACGACGAGCTCGACGCCGCGGAACAGGTCGAGGAGAAACGCCAGGAACTCATCGACGAGTACCGCGAGGAGTTCGCCAACCCCTACACGGCGGCCGAACGGGGCTACGTCGACGACGTGCTGGAACCGCCCGAGACCCGCTCGCGGCTGATCGGCGACCTGGAGACGCTGCGTTCCAAGCGGAAGGACCACCCCGACCGGAAACACGGCAACATCCCGCTGTAGGACCCGGCGCGGCCGTTCCGCCGGAGCGTCGTCGGGTCGGACCGACCGCGAGCGGCTAACCGCAAGGTTCAGATATTTTCAGTTGACACTTCCGACACTGCGCCCCGGTTCCGTGGTGGGTCTCGGTCACCGGTCGGGTGGGGCGCGGGAGCGCTCACATGGACCACGCGAGACACGCGCTGATCGTCGTCTGTCTGGGACTGCTCGCCGCGACCGCCGGGTGTAGCTCCCTCGGCGGCGGGGCCGAATCGCCGACGCCGACTGCGACGGCGGGAGACGGGTCGGCCGCAGTGACCGAGACGGCGGCCGCTGGGACACCCGGAGCGTCGGATCCGACCGCCACTGCGACGCCCGCCGCGGGCGAGGACCACGTCGTCACCGTCGGTGGAAACCGCACGATAAACGCCACCCTGGTCTTCGAGCGGGTCGAACGGCTCCACGGTGTCGACGCCGACCGGCCGACGGTCGTCGTCGGGGACGGGGACGCGAGGGAGGCCGCCGCGTTCGACGAGCCGTTCTTTCGGGCGTTCGGCCTGACGGGGACCGTCGAGGTGGGCGGGCAGGCCACCGCCGGCACGGAGGTGTTTCTGGACGAGGGCTCCGAGGCCGCGGAGACGGTTCTCGTTCACGAGTTCGCACACATCGTCCACCAGCAACAGCGCTGGTATCCGACCGGGATGGCCAGCGTCCCCTACGACGAAGGGGTCGCGGCCTACAGCGTCGGCGAGGGCGCCGCGGAGTACACCGTCGCGGCGTACGCCGATCGGTTCGACCAAGAGGGGATAGTCGGCCTCCAGCGTAACCGACAGATCTACGAGCACACCGACAACGCGCTCCGGTTGTTCACCGCCCGCTACCTCGCTGGAGCCGAGTACGTCCGCTCGCGCGTGAGTTCGCCGAGCGAACTCGAACCGGTCCTGTCGAGCCCGCCCGAGACCACCGAAGCGGTCCTCCACCCCGACCGGAACGTCTCGCTCGGGAACCTGACGGTTTCGCCGCCCGGTGAGAGCTGGCAAACCGTGCCGGGCCACTACCCCTCCGACGCCGACCGGCGCGGCGAACTGTTCGTCCGCGAACTCCTGCGGCTGGAACTCGACCGCCCGGTCGCCGACGCCGCGGCCGACGGCTGGGACAACGACCGGAGTCTCTCCCTCGTCTCGCCCGACGGGGACGCGACGGCGGTCGCGTGGACGCTCCGCTGGGAGAATCGGACGGAGGCCGACGAGTTCGCCGCCGCGTTCGACCGGTTCACCGACCGCCGGGCCGCGAACTCCTCGCTGACGTTCGCGACCGAGCGCGTCGCGCCCGAGACGGTCACGGTCTTCGCCGGCAACGAGACGTTCGTCGAGGGCGCCGCGGCGACGGGGACCAACGAGTCGGTCCGCGTCGTCCCGCCGGGCGTGAACGGGACGGCGTCGGCCGAGAGCGTGCGATCGCTCGCCTCAGGCTAGCTTCGGGGTCGGCAGCCGTACATTCAAATACGAATACGCGCTACTGCCACCCATGGCACAGGCGACCGGCCGGATCGTCCCCGGCGAGGAGTCGGCGATCCACGACGAACCGCACATCGAAGGGCGTCGTATCACGGTGTTACAGGTCGTCGAACGGGTGGAAGGTGCGGACCGCGGTCCGAAAGCGGTCGCCGACGAGTACGACCTGCCGGTCGCCGACGTGTACCGCGCGCTGACGTACTACCACGACCACCCCGACGAGATGGACGCAGTGCGGGACCGACGCCGCGAACGCGAGGCGTCGGCACGGGAACGCGGTGCGAAGACGCTCGACGAGATCAGAGACGGCCGGGAATGAGCTACCGGGTGCTGTGTGACGAGAACGTCCCGGAGAGAACCGCCGAGCACCTCGACGAGTTCGGGATCGACGCGGTCCACGTCTCGGACCGACCGGGTGCCGGAAGCGCCGACGAACGTGTGGCCCGGTTCGCACAGGAGCGGAACCGACTGCTCCTCACCAACGACGACGACTTCTTAGACGAGTCGGCGTACCCGGACGTGACTGTCCTCTACTACCCCGACAACGCGACGGACAGTCACGCACTCGCCGCGAGAGTCGACGAGTTGGCGTCTCTGGTTCCGGATCCGTCCGACCTCGGACGGAGTACGTTTCTCACGGAGTGACCGGGAGCTATTCGTGGGCTCGGCCGTCGACGAACCGCCACCCGAGGACGCCACACAGCGCGAACCCGTAGGCGTTCAGCGACCCGTGCAGCGTCACCATCCGGCCAATGCTCAGCCCGAGCGGATTCGTCCCCGAGAACGCCGCGACGCCGTAGCCGAGCGCCAGCACCATCGATGCCGGGAGCGCGAGCGCTGACACTCCCACGAGCATGGCGGGGGCCGCGTCCAGCGACGGGACGGCGCGGACGAGGGTCAACAGGCCGAACGCCGCGACGGCGAGCGTGAACGCGCCGACGGCGACGACCTCCACGAGCGGCGAGAAGGAGATACCGACGGCGATTATCGCCGGCCCGACCAGGATCACGCCCGCGACGATGCGCGCCGCGCCCTCGAAGCCGCCGAGGTGTCGGCCCGTCACGCCCGCAAGGACGGGCAGCGCGAACCCGGCGAAGTGGAAGTGAACCGCGGTCAGCAGGACGATCGTCGGGTCGAACCAGAAGGTGATCCCGAGATGGGAGAGCACGAGCGCGACGGCGGCGACCGGCGCGTAGGCGAGGCCGGCGTCGACGAGCGCGACGTGTAGCGGTCGGATCGTCCCACGGTCGACCGCCCGCGAGACGCCGGCGAGCGCGAGCAGGCTCGTCACGAACACCCACGGCGCCGCCAGTCCCGCGGCGACCGGTCCCGCGTCGACCACGAGCGAGAGGGCCATCAGCGCCGCGCCGACGGGCAGGAACGCCACGGCGGCACCGAGCAGTCGACCCGACAGTCCGGCGAACTCCCCGCCCGCGGCCAGCCCGACGCCCAGCGGGACGACCACCAGCGGCGCCAGTGCGAGCGCGCGCTCGACCCCCGAGAGCCCGCCGGCGGCGGCGAGGACGACCCACAGGCCCGCGCCGAAGACGGCGCTCAGGTCGGCGAGCGAGACGCCGGCGGCGAGGCGCGCGAACGGGTCCGCCTCCGTCGCAGGACCGTCTTCGGTCCCGTCCTCCTCGCCCGACTCCGCGCCGCTCATGGCGGTAGCGGGTCGATCCCGGTTACGGGCTTCAGGTCGTCGGGCACCCGCTCCATCTCCCGTCGTTCCTGTGTGAACGACCCGCGGTAACTCAGGACGTGCCCCACGAGCCCGCTCTCGACGGTCGCGGTCACGTGGAACTGCTCGTCGGTCTCGTCGTAGCGGTCCCGGACCGTCACGTCGACCCCGAGCGGGCCCGGCGTCGGCAGGTAGCGGCCGCCGACGCGGGTCCACTGCTTGCCGCCCTCGACGACGAGGACGCCGTCCTCGACGCGCGGGTGGAGCTCCGAGACGACGTGACCGCCGGTCCCGAGGAAGTCGAACAGGCGTTCGCGCTCGGCGTCCCAGACGGTCGTCGAGTCGAACTTCCGGAGTTTCCCGTCGAAGTCGAACTCCCGCCGGGTCGTCAGCGCCTCGTAGCCCGCGGGGTCGCGCCAGCCGACCGTCGTCACCGAGAACGGCACGTTCTCGCCCGACTCCGGGAACAGGAGGTTCCGGAGCGGCATCGCGTACAGCACGGGTAGCGCGACCGCGCCGCGCGTGATATCCATCAGGCCGCGACCCACGGTCGCGAACGCGTCGTCGGGGCCGAGCGCGTACCGCTCGCGCACGTTCGGGTGGAGGTCGTCAGCAGCCTCGCCCAGCGCGTACTCGTAGACGCCCGTCACGCCGCCACCACCGACACGCTGTCCATGCGGGAACTGGCACCGGGCCTCACTAAACGGTGTGGGCCCGCGGTGGCACGAGCGATACAGGTGAGAGGTGGCTGTGTGGTGGCGCGCGCTGGAGCGCGCTTTCATGCGCGCGACGGAGCCGCGCGAGGGATGAGGGAGCGACCAGCGGGAGCGAGCGAATCGGCTGGGGAGGCTCGTGGCCGTTTGCGGTGCTGTGCCGGTCTGTGCTGCTGCCGTCCCTGGCGGACTGAAAGGGCGAGGCGCGCTCGCGCCGGGAGTCGCCTGAGCGACCCCTATCCGCGCGGGCGGTGCGGAGAGCGCGGATATGTCGCCTTGGTTCGAGAGAGCGAAGCTCTCTCGTCATCCTGAAAATCTCCGATTTTCAGAGACAGCGACCGCGAGCGCGTCGAGGGCTTTCGTCGGTCACTTTCTTCAGCGGTAACTCAAGTTGCTGACGAGCGGGCCGAGGGCTTTCAGCGCCTGCCATTCACCACAAATCACGGTTCCAACTACTCGTCGCGCAACAGCGCCTCGTCGCCGTGACGGTCGCGCAGGTCCCGAAGATACTCCCGCTGCTCCTGAACCCGTGGCGCCGGTTCGTCGTAGGCGTGATCGAACCACTCGTCCACCTCGGGCTCGTAGGCCTCGGCGGCCTCGATGAGGTCGGCCACTAGCTCTCGATTCTCCGCCTCGATGGCTTCGACCCGCTCGTCGTCGAGCAGGCCGCGCTCGCGGAGGAAGGTCTCCATCCGCGGGATCGGGTCCCGTTCGCGCCAGCGTTCGACCTCCTCGTCGGTGCGGTACCGCGAGGGGTCGTCGGCGGTCGTGTGGGCGCCGAAGCGGTACATCTCCGCCTCGATCAGCGTCGGCCGCAGCTGCTCGGCGCCGGGGTCGCGGGCCTTCTCCACCGCCTCTTTCGTCACCTGGTAGACGGCCAGCGGGTCCATCCCGTCGACGCGAACGCCGGCGAAGCCGTAGGCGTCGGCCTTTTCGGCGATGGTCGCGCTGGCGGTCTGGCGCTCGCGCGGGACGGAGATGGCGTACTGGTTGTTGTTACAGAAGAAGAGAGCGGGCGCGTCGAAGACGCCGGCGAAATTGAGGGCTTCGTGGAAGTCGCCCTCGCTCGTCGCGCCGTCGCCGAAGTGACAGCAGACGACGCAGTCGTCGCCCTGCAACCGGGCGGCCCAGGCCATCCCGGTGGCGTGGGGGAGGTGGCTGGCGATGGAGATGTTGAGGGGGAAGACGTGCTTGCCGGCGAGCCACGCGTTGCCGACCTCGTGGCCCATCCAGTACAGCAGGTACTCCGGTTCGAGCCCCCGCACCGCGACCGCGCCGTGTTCGCGGTACTGGTCGACGATCCAGTCGTCCTCGCGGAGCGCGTGCGTCGAGGCGACCTGCGCGGCCTCCTGGCCGGCCAGCGGCGGGTAGGTTCCCATCCGACCCTGCCGCTGGAGGGAGACGGCCCGCTCGTCGAGGTGGCGGGCGAGTTTCATCTCGCGGAACATCGCGAGCAGTTCGTCGTCGGCGAGGTCGGGGACGGTCGCGCCCTCGCGGACCCGGCCGTCGGCGTCGAGCACCTGCGCCAGCCCGTCGTCGGTGCGGGCGATCCGTCCGCTGTCGGTCACTGGCTGTCCGGACGGCCAGCGGCCCAATAACGTTTACCCGGACGGCCGGCCGCGCTTCGGCGACGCGGCCGGGCCACTCCCGATTAGATTTAAAGGGTGACGCCCGGTACAGGACGGTATGTTCGAGAAGGTCCTCGTCGCGAACCGCGGCGAGATCGCCGTCCGCGTGATGCGCGCCTGCGAGGAGCTCGGCGTCGGGACGGTCGCCGTCTACAGCGAGGCCGACAAGCACGCCGGCTTCGTCCGCTACGCCGACGAGGCGTACAACATCGGCCCCGCCCGCGCGGCCGACTCCTACAACGACGGGGAGGCCGTCATCGAGGCCGCGAAGAAGGCCGACGCCGACGCCGTCCACCCCGGCTACGGGTTCATGGCCGAGAACGCCGACTTCGCCGCCCACGTCGAGGAGACCGACGGGATCACCTGGATCGGCCCCGCCAGCGAGGCGATGGAGCGGCTGGGCGAGAAGACCCACGCCCGCCAGGTGATGCAGGAGGCCGACGTGCCCATCGTCCCCGGCACCACCGAGTCCGTCGAGGACCCCGAACAGGTGGTCGAATTCGGCGAGGAACACGGCTTCCCGGTCCTGATCAAGGCCGAGGGCGGGGGCGGCGGCATGGGCCAGGAAGTCGTCGAGAGCCCCGAGGACGCCGAGGAAGCGCTGGAGACCGCCCAGCGCGAGGGCGAGGCGTACTTCTCGAACGCCTCGGTCTACCTCGAACGGTTCCTCGACAACGCCCGCCACGTCGAGGTGCAGATCATCGCCGACAAGCACGGCAACGTCCGCCACGTCGGCGAGCGGGACTGCTCGCTCCAGCGGCGCCAGCAGAAGGTCATCGAGGAGGGGCCGAGTCCGGCGCTGACCGACGAACTCCGCGAGCAGATCCGGGAGGCGGCCCGACGGGGCGCCGACGCCGGCGACTACTACAACGCCGGCACCTTCGAGTTCCTCGTCGAGGACGAGGACCGCAACGAGGAGGGGCTGCTCGACGCCGACACGGACTTCTTCTTCCTCGAAGTCAACACGCGCATCCAGGTCGAGCACACCGTCACGGAGGAGCTGACGGACATCGACCTCGTGAAGTGGCAGATCCGGGTCGCCGCCGGTGAAGAGTTGGCCTTCGAACAGGACGAGGTGGAACTGGAGGGCCACGCCATGGAGTTCCGGATCAACGCCGAGAACGCCGCGAACGACTTCGCGCCCGCGACGGGCGGCGAGTACGAGGTGTACGACCCGCCGGGCGGCATCGGCGTCCGCGTCGACGACGCCCACCGCCAGGGCGACGACCTCGTGACCGACTACGACTCGATGGTCGCGAAGCTCATCACCCACGGCGAGGACCGCGCCGAGTGCATCGCCCGCGGCAAGCGCGCCCTGGCCGACTACACCGTCGAGGGCTTCCCGACGATCATCCCGTTCCACCGCATGATGCTCACCGACGAGCCGTTCCTCGAAGGACGGCACACCACGAAGTACCTCGACGACGAGCTGGATCCCGAGCGCATCGAGGCCGCCCAGGAGAAGTGGGGCACCGAATCGGCGGGCGGCGACGACGAGGAGGAGGTCGTCGAGCGGGAGTTCACCGTCGAGGTCAACGGCAAGCGCTTCGAGGTCGAACTGGAGGAACGGGGCGCACCGGCCATCCCGACCGGCGGCGACGGTGCCGGTGGCGGCGGCCAGCAGGCCCAGCGGCCACAGCCGGGCGGTGGCGGCGGGTCGAGCGGCGGCGACTCCGGCGGCGTCTCCGCCGAGGGCGAGGAGGTCACCGCGGAGATGCAGGGCACCATCCTCGAAGTCAACGTCGCGGAGGGCGACGAGGTGGCGGCGGGGGACGTGCTCTGCGTGCTGGAGGCGATGAAGATGGAGAACGACATCGTCGCCGAGAGCGCCGGCACCGTGACCGCCGTCGCCGTCTCCGAGGGCGACTCGGTCGACATGGGCGACACGATGTTCGTGCTGGACTGAAACCGTGGCCGACGACGGGGGATCGCTGGTCTCGCTCGCCGACGAGGTGTCGGCCCTGCTGAACGGGGTCGCCGGCTGGCTGCTCGTCTGGCTGGGACTGACCGGCGTCGCCGTCGTCGCGGCCCGGGCCGCTGGCGGGACGCTGTTCTCGCTCCCGCCGGCGCTGGTCGTGCTGGCGCTCTCGGTCGTCGCCGTCGTCGCCGGCGTCGCGGTCAACCCGCGGTTCGAGCGGTCGTACGCCCGCTCGCGGTTCGGCCGCGTCCCCGCGGTCGAACGCCGGACGGTCCGCCCGTCGGAGGCGGTCGACGAACCCTGCGTCGTCTGCGGGGAGACCGTCGACCGCGGGCTCTGTCGCCGCTATCGCGAGGAGTTCGTCGTCGCCGGCCTCGCGCTGACGGCGACCGACGGCGAGGAGAACTACTACTGTCTCGACTGCGCGGCGACCGAACTCGGGATCGATACGGACCCGGTCGACGAGTCGACCGCCGACCGCGAAACCGACGGGGAACGGCTCGCCGAGTCCGAGTGAGCGGCGAGGTCGCCCGGACTGCGCGGCGCACGCGACCGGGCCGCCCGTCGCGGGCGAGACGGTACTGGAGAGTACAAGACTTATGATTGCTGGCTGAAGCGATCCGGTAGATGGTCCCCGACGATTCGCTCTCCAGACGGCAGCTGCTCGCGAGCGGCGGCGCGGCGGGCGCGCTGCTGGGCGGCGGCGCCCTCGCGCGGCGGTCCCTCCGGACTGCGGCGGGCGCACAGACGGCGGTCGGCGGAGCGAGCGGCTGGCCGATGGCCGCTCGCGACCCCGGCGGCACGGCCTACGCGCCCGAGGCCGACCCGCCGACCGACGGCATCAACGTCCGCTGGCACCACACCATCCGTTCCACGTTCGAACCGATCCACTCACCGACGCCTGTCCTCGCCGACGACGTGGTCTACGCCGTGGGTCCATCCGAAACTAGGGGTGCCTCCGGGAGCGCCCAACTGGTCGCCGTGTCGGCGAGCGACGGCGACCTGCTCTCGGGGGTTCGGCGCCCGGCCCGGACCGCCCCGGCGGTCGCGTCCGGCCGTGCCTACCGGGGCCGGACGGTCGCGGCGCTGTCGGCGCCGATGGCCGATCCGGCCCGACTCGACGGGTTTCCGAGCGCCGGCGGCGGATCGGACGGGTGGTTCGGCGGTAGCGAGGTCGACGCCTGGACCGACGCGGACGAGCCCCGGTGGACGGCGTCGCCCGAGGCGGCGTCGGACAGCTACACGAGCGTCCACTTCGGCAGGAGCACGACACCCCCGCCGGTCGCGGTCGGCGATACGCTGGTGACGTACTTCCGCGGTACCCTCGCGGCGGTCGACGGCAGCAGCGGCACCGTTCGGTGGACGAGCGACGAGGAACTCACGGCCACGCGCCCGGCCGTCCGCGACGGTACCGCGTACGTCGTCGGCCCCGAGGACGGCGTTCGGGCCTACGACCTGGCGACCGGCGACCACGCCACCGTCCGGGAGCGGTTCCCCGGGTCGCCGATGTACCTGACCGCGACGCCGGACCACCTGTTCGTCAGCGGCCAGAGCTGGATCCGGGCGCTCGACGCGGACGGCGAGGTCGACTGGGAAGCCACCTTCGAGAGCGAGGGTGAGGACGTGCCGGCGGGACCGCTCGCCGTCGGCGGCGGGACGGTCTACGCCCGCCGTCCCGCACCGTCGAGCGCGGGTGGCGGGGAACCCGGGACCGAACCGACGGCCCGGCTCTGTGCGCTCGACGCCGCCGACGGGTCGGTCCGCTGGGTCGCCGACGGCGTCGATGTCGAGAGCGAGGCCTTCCTCCCGGCGGCCGCCGACGGGCTGGTAGCGGTGCCGACCGCCGACGGCGCGCTCGCGGGTCTCGACCCGGCCGACGGGTCCGTCCGCTGGCTGTTCGGCCCCGGATCGACGCCGTGTTCGCCCGCCGCGATCGTCGACGACGCCGTCTACGTCGCCGAGAACGTGAACCTCTACGCGCTGGAGGAAGCGTGAGCGACGACGGAGACGCGCCGGCCGCCGATGGTTCCGAGGCGCCGACCGCCGGGGAGTCGGCCACCGAGACCGACGGCGGCTACGCGACCGGTCGGACGGTCGAACGCGAGGACCGGGCACCGCTCACCGGAACCGGCCTGCTCCGCGAGGGGCTCGGCCGCGTGCGTCGGAACCCGAGCGTCCTCCTGGCGATGGTCCTGGCGGGACTGGCCGTCGCCGTCGTCGACTGGGTCCGGCTGGCCGACCCCGTCCCGGTCGCCGCCTTCGAGGGAATCACCGCCGGCCGCGTGACGGTCCACTACGGGGCCATGGTGAGCGTCCCCGCGGGCGTCTCGACGCCGCTGTCGGCGCTCGTCTCGCTGACCCGGCCCTGGCTCGCGTGGATCGCGGCGCTGGAGCTGTTCCGGGCCGCGGCGCTCGCGGCGGCGGGCGTCTACGGGTTCGCGACGCTGCTCGACGCCGAGCCGACGCCGGCGGCGACGGCCCGCTACGGGCTCGTCTTCGGCGCGTTCGCGCTCCTCCGGGCGCTGGCCCCCAGCGTCGACGTGCCGGTGCTCGTCGGGATTCCGTTCGTCGCGCTGTACTTCTACGTCGTCGTCCACCTGGTCGCGCTCCCGGCGCTGCTGGTCGAGGGGCGGTCGATCCCCGACGCCTTCGCGCGGAGCTGGCGGCTGGCGACCGGCCACGGCTGGGCGCTGGCGGGCGTCGTGGTCGTCCTCGGGCTCGCGACCTTCCTCTCGGCGAGCGCGCCGGTCGGCGGCCCGGTGCTGGCGAGTCTCGTCGCGGCGATCCAGGTCGGGACCGTCGCCGCGTTCGTCCGGCGCGCGAACTGACGGGTCCGGTGGTCGCGGGGCGGTCGGCCGAGCCGGACGCGCCCGCCGGCTCCGGACCACTTACGGTCGCTCCCGAGAGAGGGACCGCCATGCAGGAGACGCGCGAGCGGGTCCTCGAGGCGCTGACCGAGGGACCGGTCACCGGGCCGGAACTGGCCGAGCGGCTGGACGTGTCGCGTGCGGCCGTCTGGAAGCACGTCGAGGCGCTGCGCGAGGAGGGGTTCGGCATCGCGAGCCAGGGCGACGGCTACACGCTCGTCGAGGTCCCGGAGTTCGGCGGCGACGCCGTCGAGTACGGGCTGGACGCGCCCTTCGACGTGGAGTTCCACGACTCGATCCCGAGCACGAACGCCCGCGCTCGCGACCTCGCGGACGAGGGTCGCGCCGACGTGGCCGTCCTCGCCGACGAGCAGACCGGCGGCCGGGGGCGCCTCGACCGCGAGTGGTCCTCGCCCAGCGGCGGGGTCTGGCTGAGCGTCCTGGTTCGCCCGGACGTGCCGCCCGCTCGGGTACCCGCGTTCACGCTCGCGGCCGCCGTCGCCGTCGCGCGGGCCGCCCGCGAGGCCGGCGTCGACGCGCGGATCAAGTGGCCCAACGACGTGGTCGTCCCGGGCGAGGACGCCCAGGGCGACGAAATCGAGCGGAAGCTCTCCGGGATACTCACCGAGATGGAAGGCGAGGCCGACCGGGTCTCGTGGGTCATCGTCGGGATGGGGATCAACGCCAACGTCGACCCCGACGACCTGCCGAGCGAGGCGCGGCCGGCGACGCTTTCGGCCGAGGCGGGGACCGTCGACCGCCGGCTGTTCACCCAGCGCGTGCTGGAGGAGTTCGACGAGTTGCGCGGGGACCCGGAGTCGGTGATCCCCGCCTGGCGGGAGTACGCGACGACGCTGGGCAAGCGGGTGCGGGTCGACACCCCCGGCGGCGAGGTCGTGGGCGACGCCGTCGATATCGAGTTCCCGGGAACGCTCGTCGTCGACACCGGCGACGAGCGGGTCACCGTCGCCGCCGGCGACTGCGAGCACCTGCGACCGGTCGAGGAGTGAGTGGGAGACGGGCGATCGGCCCACCCGGCCGTTTCAGGAACTCTCGAGGCCGGCAGCCGGGTCGGCGTCGGCTTCGACGACCTCCTCGGAGTCGCTCGCGCTCTCGCTGACCGGAATCGTCACGACGGGCACGGCCGACTTGCGGACGACACGCTCGGCGACGCTCCCGAGCAGCAGGCGGTCGATCCCGCCGCGGCCGTGGGTCCCCATCACTACCACGTCGACCGGTCGCTCGCGCGTGTACCGGACGATCTCGGTGCTGGGCGTCCCCTCGACCGTCACCGTCTCGACGGCCACGTCCTCGGGCGCCAACCGCTGGACGCCTTCGAGCGCCGTCTCCCCCTCCGATTCGAGCACCTGCCGGACGCCGTCCCAGGAGGTCTCCATCGGTAACCCCGTGAAGCTCGTCGCGTCGACGACGTACAGCGCCCGGATCGTCGCGTCGTGGACCCGGGCCAGCTCCCCCGCGTGGTCGACCACCCGCTCGATGCCCGCCGAGCCGTCCGTCGGCAGCAGGATCGTGTCGTACATCCCCATGCGTGTTGTTACCACTCGCGGCGGGATAACCCTTCGGCAGGGCCGGGGTCGGCGAACGAATCGGATACGGGGAACGGACGGGGGACGGACGGGAAACGGGGAGAGAAAGGGGCGAGCGACGGTTCGCGGTCGCTCGGTCAGGCGCCGGCCATGTTGCGGCAGGACTCCGCGCACTCCCGCAGCACGTCGGCGCAGACCTGGCAGTGGTCGGCGTCGTGCTGGCTGCACTCCTCGGCGCAGGCCTCGCAGGCGTCGGCGCAGGTTTCGGCGAGGTCGCTGCTGAACCGCGAGTCGCGGGCCATGAACCGGGCGTGCATCGACGTGAGATCGGCCACGTCGCGACAGAGGCGGGCGCACTCCTCCATGTCGGCGTCGCCGAGGCACTCGTCGGCGCACCACTCGCAGACCTCGGCGGCCTCGTTGCAGTTCTCGATGCAGTCGCGCTGTTCGTCGCTCAGCCGGTCGATCTTTGAGACAGTCTCCGAAAGGGACATTGCGAGATCACCTACGCCTGTGACGCGAGTCAAAACACTGCCTGAATCTCCAAGCGGCCGAGAGCGACGCGCGTTCGAGCCCCGGACCCACCGATCAGGGCTCGGCCAGGTACACGTCGGCCACGTCCGAGACGCCGGCCCGGCGGACGACCGCGCGGACGGGGTCCTGCGCGCCGGCGAGGTTGTCGGTGTCGCCGTCGAGGACGAGCAATTTCGCGTCGCGACCGGGCTCGACCAGTCCGCAGTTCCGGTCGGCGATCTCGGCGCCGTTGACCGTCGCCATCCGCAGCACGTCGCGGGCGCTCACGTCGGCGAGTTTCGCGGCGAACTCCATCTCGCGGAACATCGACGGGCTGTTGAGGAAGACGTTGTCCGTCCCGAGCGCGACGGTCGTCCGCTCCAGCAGCTCGGCGATCGGGGGAAAGCCCACGTCGGTGACGAGATTCGAGCGGGGGCAGACGGCGACCGGGATCTCGCTGTCGGCCACGCGGTCGAGGTGGAGCTCCTCGGCGTGGACCATGTGGACGAGGAAGTCGGGGTCGAGATCGAGCGCGGGGTTGATGTCGGAGGCGTCGACCTCGCCGGCGTGGATGCCGAAGGGCTTGCCGGCGCGGGCGGTCGCATTGCGCTCGCGGGAGAAGTCGGCGTCGTTGGCGCCGCTGGCGCCGAACCCGTCGGCCGCCTCCATCGCCTCGACCGTCTCGCGGCCCATGACCATCGGGTCGATCGGCAGCCCGTGAGCGGCCCGCTCGAAGGCCTCGACGCCCTCGACGCCGCCCTCGCGGAACTCGATGCAGGCCGCCGTCCCGGAATCGACCATGAACCGCAGCGACCGCCGCATCGCCTCGACCTTCTCGTCCTGGCTGGCTTGCCGGAGCAGCCGGTGTTTCAGGCCGTCCGGCGGCGCGACCAGTTCCTCCAGCGAGAGGCCGCCGCCGGCCTCCTTGGCGATGGAGTCGCCGATGTGGGTGTGAGCGTTGACGAACGCCGGGAGGACGATGTCGTCGCTGTGGGTCGAGACCTCCTCGATGGCGGCGATCTCGCCGTCCTCGACGACGACGCGGCCCTCGACGGGCTCGAACTCCCGCCCGCGGAGGATCCGCCCCTCGAACGTGGTGGAACTCATTGTTGGGACTCTCCCGAGGCGCCAGTTAAAGCCGTCGGGGCGCCCCGACGGGGACGGATCCGCGGGCGGCCGGGGCCTCAGTTGAACTCGTCGAGCGTGGCGTGGACGCCGGGGCGCACGTCCCGGACCCTGGTGTCGTCGAGGTCGAGCCCGAGCGTCCGGACGGCGGCGTTGCCGACCCGTTCGGCGCTCTCGACGGGCGCGTAGACGCCCAGCCGCCACTGGTCGCGCTGGGCGGCCCGCAGGGCGTTGACCAGCGTCGACTGCTCGCTCAGCCGGCGCACCTCGCCGTTCACGAGGACGCGACTCGACGACTCCTTCATCGAGGGACGGTCGGGCACGTCGAGGATCACGGCGTCGGGGTCGACGTTGGCCGCCTCGGCGACCGCCCGCTCGTGGTCGTGGATCGCCTCCTGGTCGGCGTCGAGCAGCGCCTCTGGCACCGCCTCCATCTCCGCCCAGACGCCGCGTTTGTACAGGTCCCGACGGTCGAGCCGGTGGGCGAGCGCGGCGGTCGCCTCGCACTCCCGGAGGGCCACGCGCAGCTCGCAGTCGTCCATCCGCCGGAGTTGCGCGGCGTCGGTGTCGGTGTGGACGAGCAGCCGCTGGGTCGCCCGCCGGAGCATCGCCTTGGCGATGCGGGCGACGTGGTGGCTGTAGACGGTCGGGTTCATCAGCGCCCGGGCGAGCAGGAGGCTCTCGGCGGTCTGGACGTTGCCCTCGTCGAGAACGAGGTCGCCGTCGACGAACCGCAGCGCCCGCACCAGCCGCTCGGCGTCGATGGTCCCGTAGGGGACGCCCGTGTGGTGTGCGTCGCGGACGAGGTAGTCCATCCGGTCGACGTCGAGTTCGCCCGAGACGATCTGGCCGAGTTCCCCGTCGCCCGCCACGAGGTCGGCCACGGCCGCGGGGTCGAGGTCGTGGTCGGTCAGCGCACGGGCGACGGGACCGCTGTCGATGAGGTCGTGGACGTCGTCGTGGTACTTGCCGGTCCGGCGGTGGATGATGTCCTCGACGTTGTGGCTGTAGGGGGCGTGACCCACGTCGTGGAGCATCGCCGCCGCTCGCACCCGTTCGGCCTGACGCCCCTCGATGCCCAGGTGGGCGAGCGCCTCGTTGGCGAGGTGGTAGACGCCCAGCGAATGCTCGAAGCGTGTGTGGTTGGCGGAGGGGTAGACGAAGGTGACGGTGCCGAGCTGCTTGATCCGCCGGAGCCGCTGGACGGGCGGCGTGTCCAGCAGCGCCGCCGCGACGCCCTCGACCGCGATGTGGTCGTGGACGCTGTCCTTGATCGTCGTCATCGCTCCGGAGTTGTGCGCCATCGGACATAAGGATACGGACGGCTCCCGGGACGAACAGGAGGCTGTCGGTCCGCGCGCGACCGCAGCGGTCCATTCAGCGGACGGCGATCAGCGGACGACCGCTCAGCGGACGACCGTCAGCAGGTCGCGCAGTTCCTGCTCGGAGGCGTTGCCCTCGCGGACGGGCTCTCGGGGCTGTCGACCGGTCTCCTCGACGGCCTCGATGGCCGCCTCGGGCGCGTAGTCGCGGTCGTGGGCGAGCCAGGCGGCGAGCACCTGGCCGGTGCGGCCCATCCCGTCGAGACAGTGGACGACGACCCGTTCGTCCGCCTCGACGGCGTCGTCGAGGAACGGCAGCACTTCCCGTTTCAGGAGGGCCGGACAGGCGAGCCGCCCGTCCGGGATCGGGGCGTGGAGCACGTTGTCCTCGCCGAACACGTCCGCGTACCCGTCGGTCTCGGGGTCGCCGGGCGACTGGTCCCCGGGGAGGAGCGAGCAGACGCGCTCGATGTCGTTGGCGCGGGCGACGGCGATCCAGTCGGCGAGGGCGTGGCTCCGGTCGGCGGCGCTGTGCCAACCGGGGCTACAGGCACCGTAGACGTACTCCTCGTCCGGTGCGGCGGGGGCGAGCCGGTGTGCGTCCGCACCCGACCCTCGGTTGTGAACGTCTGGCATCTGGTCCTGGTCGTATCACTCGGCCACCCCCCTTGAGTCACGCGGTGTAATTCTCATCTCTGACAACTGCGTGCGCCGGTGTGGCACGGCCGAGGCCCGCGGCGAGCGAGTCAGTCGTCCTCGACGAGATAGCGGAACGCCCGGAGCGTGTTGCGGCCGCTCTCGGTCAGCGAGACGCGAGTCGAGCGGCCGACCTCTTCGAGGGCGACGTAGCCGTTGTCCGAGAGCGGCCCGAGGACGTGGCTGTCGAGCAGGCGGTACTCGCTCTTGCGGTTGGCGGCGTCGCGCTCGGCGATGAAGGGCAGCCCCTCGCTCTTCCCGAACTCGATGAGGTCGCGCTTCCGGGCGCCGTCCTCGCGGTCGAGGTGGTCCATGACGGCGACGTGCTGGGGTTCGGGGCTCTGCATCGGGTAGGTGGGGAGTTCGGTGATCTCGCGGATCCCCTCGGCCACGTCGCCGTCGGTCTCGGCGGCGTAGCGCTGAGCGCGGACGTAGTAGGGGGTCGCGCCGGTCGCCATGCAGGCGATCATGCCGCCGATGGCGGTGACCTTCGACCCCGAGGCGAGGTTGACGTACACCTCGTGGTCGGAAAAGCGGGTCGCCAGCTCCGCGACGGTCCCGATCGAGTCGTAGAAGTCGAAGATGTTGCACGACACCGTCTCGTGGTCGATGCCCGCCTCGTCGAGGCGCCCGCGGACGGTCTCGACGTAGGAGGGATGGTCGGTCTCGTCCTCGTAGCGCAGGAGGACGACGCGGTCGGCGCGCAACTCGACCGCCGGCAGGACGATCCGGTCGTTCTCGTAGCCCACCGGGATCAGGTGGACTCGCTCGGCGACTTCCATACCACCCCGTCTCGGCCCGCCCTCAAAACGATTGTCCCGACACAGCCGACACAGACGCCGGTTACGCTGGGCGAGAACGCCCCGCGGGATTTTTGACGGAGTCCCGCCTCCGTCCGGTGTATGCCGGTCATGGCGAGCGACGACTTCTCGGTCCACACCGACGACTGCGACCGATTCGACGACGGGATGCCGATCTCGGACCTGCCGGACGAGGTGGGCTCTATCGACGACCTCGACTGCGAGTGCTGGAGCGACTTCGACTCGCTGGCAGATATCGAGTGAGAACGTCGCCACGGGACCGTCGGCCGCCGCCGGAACCGGTGACGGACTCCACCGCGCGGCGCCGGTCAGTCGATCGCTCGGATACGGTTCATTCGGCAGATCGGGCAGCAGACCGCCGTCTCGCTCCGCGGGACGACGAACTGGACCTCGCAGGTCAGACAGAGGTACGTCCGTCCGGGGATCTCGCCCACCCCCGCTGTCTCGCGATATCGTTGGTCGTCCCCGTCGGGCGATCGATTCGGGCGCCGTGCGTTCCAGTGAATTGGCATCGGTACTGCGTCCGGTCGACAGTCGGGTCGCCAGGGATATGCCGTTTGTTACCGGTTATCTCGCGGTTCCTCCCGGCATACTCACCGACGCGGGCGGCCGAGTCGCCACCCCGCGTGGGCGGAGTACCGCGAGGGGACGCGACCGAGGTACCAACGACCAAATACCTCGGCCGACAACGCCCGCGGTATGGACGAACTCCGCGACCCGTCGACGCTCCACGGGGAGCCCGGCGTCGAGTACACCGAATCGAGGACGACCGACGGCGCGGACGCCTTCGAGTACTTCGCGGACGTCGAGGGACTGGTCGCCGTCGGCGTCACGAACGAGGCCGGCGCAGTCCTGCTGATGGACAGCCCGCACGGCTGGCGACTCCCTTACGGGCACGTCCCCGGCGGCGCCGACTGGCTCGACCGCGCCGGGGAGATCGCTGCGACGCTGACCGGCGTCGACGCCCCGGTGGCCGAGGTCCTCCGGGTCAGCGCGGTCACGCACGAACTGCGCAGCGACCCCGACCGGACGGCCACGAGCTACGACGCCGTCGTCGGGACCGAACCCGTGACCGGCGAGCCGGTCGCCGACGACCCGACGTTCGGCGAGTGGTCGGATCTGGACCTGGCGTGGTTCGACGAGGTGCCCGACGACGCCTACCACGCCCACGGCGACGCCGTCGACGACATCGAGTACTTCCTGGAGTGACCGGTCGTCGGTCCGACCGTCGTCAGACTGTGTCGACCGTGTCATTAGTAGCTATCTACAAAACTGTGTCAGCACAGTAGCTAAGCCGGGACCGTCACCCCTCTCAACTATGACTGCGGATCTCTCACCCGACTGTGACGCGCTGGCCGACGACACGGGCGCCGAGGACGACGCCGAAACCGTCTCGGACCTGTGCGAGCGGGCTCCCGTCTACGAGGATGCGCCCGTCGTATCGGTATGAGCATGGTCGAACCGACCGACCTGACGGTCCGGCGGTACCGCGCCGGCGACGGCGATCGGGTCCGCGAGCTGAACCGCGAGGCGATGGCCGAGACGCCCGAGTGGGCCGTCGACGCGCCCGACACGGACCTCGACGACGTGCGCGACCACTACATCGACGCCGGCGGGGAGTTCCTCGTCGGCGAACTCGACGGCGGCGGTTCGAGCGAGAGCGGCCCCGACGACGGCGATATCGTCGCGACCGGCGCCGTCGAACCCCTCGACGGCTGGATGGCCGAGCGCTTCGACGCCGCCGCGGGCACCGGCGAACTCTCCCGCGTCCGGGTCGACCCCGCGATGCAGGGTCAGGGGATCGGCACCCGGATCGTCGAGGAACTCGCGCGGCGGGCCCGACGGCGGGGCTACCGCGCGCTGGTCCTGAACACCGGCGCGGACAACGAACAGGCACGCGGCTTCTACGAGTCGCTCGGCTACGCCTGCGTCCGCGAGGAGACCGTCGATTTCGACGACGTGACGCTCGACCTGGCGCTGTACTGGCGCCGCGTCGACGGCTGACCCGGTCGCCGGTCGCCGAGCGGCGCGTCGTCGCCCGACGACCGGGTGCGCCGGTCCCGGTGGGCTTTTCTCCCGACCCGCCCCACCCCGGGGTGTGCGCCGGACTCTCCGGTTCCTGGCGGGCGTCCTCGTCGGCGGCGGCGCGCTCGCCGGCTACCTCGCGTTCGTCGGCGTCGGCAGCGTCTCCGCTCGCCTCTCGGCGGTCGCCCCCGGACTGCTCGCCGCGGTCGCGGTCCTCGTCGTCGCGGAGGCCGTCGTCGACGGCCTGGGCTTCTGGGCCTCGGTCCGTCCCCTCGGAGACGGGATCTCCGGCGGCAAGAGCGTCCAGTTCGCGGTCGCCGGCGACTTCTTCGACACGCTGAGCCCCGCCGGACCGGTCAGCTCCGAACCGATCGTGGCGACGTTCGTCGAGACCGCGACGGGCACGACCTACAGCGAGGCGCTGGCCGTCCGCTCGGTCGCCAAGTACGTCAAGTCGGGCGCCCAGCTGGTCGTCTCGACGCTCGCCGCGCTCGTGGTCGTCCTCGGCAGCCCCGCCCCCCGATACTTCCTCACGACCCTCGGCGGCGCCGTCGTCGGGCTGGCGGCCGTGGGCGCGTTGGTCGTCCGGTTCCGCCACCCGGTCAGCGGCGGCCTGGCCGTCGTCCTCGGCCCAGTCGTCCGGTGGGTCTCCTCGCTGTACCGCGAGACGCCCCACGACCGGTCGGTCGTCGACCGCGCGCTGGAGCGGTTCTGGAGCCGGATCGTCAGGTTTCGGGACGCTCCCGGGTTGCTCGCCCTGATCGCCGTCGGCGGCGTGGCGGAGCAGCTGCTCACCGCGACCGCGCTGTGGGTCGCGCTCGTCGGCGTCGGCGCGGAGGTGGGCGTCCTCGCCGTGGTCCCGCTGGTCGTCGTCGTCCCGCTCCCCCAGGTCGCGAGCGTGGTCCCGATCCCGGGCAGCCTCGGCGCCTACGACGTGTTGCTCGGCGGCGCGATCGGCCTCGTCACTGCCGTCTCGCCGGCCACGGCCGCCGCCGGGGTGCTGGTCGTCCGGACCGCGACGCTGCTGTTTAGCGTCGTCATCGGCGGCGTCGCCGTCGCCTTCCTCCGCGGGTGGCGACTCCGTTGAGACGGTCGGCCCGGTCGTCACGAATACACCCGCAGTACCGTGTCGGACCCCTTTTGCCGATACCGGCCGAAGCGCCGCCATGGACGTGATCGGGGACCTAGTGGCTCGCGAGCGGCGCACCGACGACCTTGCGGTGCGGACCGACAGCCGCGCCGGCTCGTACAGCTACGAGAAGTTCTGCACGAACGCCTGGAAGACGGGCAACATCCTGCGCCACTACGGCGTTCGCGGCGGCGCGACCGTCGCCGTCGACGCCGGCGACTCGCTGACGCCACCGCCGTTGCTCGCTCTGTTCGGCGCGAGCCTGCTCGGCGCGACGACGCGGTTCGACCCCGGCGAGTCGCCGTCGGCGAAGGCGCTCGTCGTCCCCGCGGCCCGCGCCGAGGCGTACGACCCCGGCCCGGGGACGAAGACGTTCGTCTACGGCGACGTGCCCGAGGACCCCGAGTTCGCCCACTTCGAGGCGGAGATGTGGAGCGAGAACCCGACGAGCCCGCCGGACCGGGTGAGTCCGACCGACATCGCCCTCGCGACCGCCGACGGGGAGTTCCCCCACGAGCGACTGCTGACGGCTGCCGAGCGGGTCGTCGAGGAGTACGGGCTCGGCGGCGACGACGAGGTCGCCGTGCGGGCGCCGCTGGCCGAACCCGGGACCGTCGTCGCGGGCGTGCTCGCCCCGGTGATCGCGGGCGGGACGGTGCTCGTCGACCGCGAATCGACCGGGACCATCGCCGTCGCGGGCGACGCGGCGGGCGCCGTCCCGGAGCCGAAGGCTATCGACCCCGACGACGTGCTGTAAAACGGGGTCCGGCGCGGGAAACAGCTACTCCCCGGTCGGCCGGATGAAGTCGGCGAGCGCGACGGTGGTGCCGAGCAGCCACCCGAGCGGGACGGAGATGCCGACCCAGATGAGGACGTAGGCGAACTCCGTCATGTCGAACTTGTCGACGACGTAGCTCCGGAGGCCGACCGGGCCGAGGACCTCCTCGCGGACGAGTTCGGCGATCTGGTCGGCGTAGGCGATGCTGAACTGGGCCACGTCGTCGGAGACGAGCGCGGCGACCACCGGCGGCAGGAAGATGGCGGTCATCCCGAAGGGGTACGCGAAGACGACGGTCGTGATCCGACCGCCGATCGCCCGGAAGGCCACGGCCAGTCCCGCCGAGACGATGGCGACGACGCTGGCGGCGACGATGGCGTTGGTCGCCTGGCCCGAGTAGTCCAGCCGGAACTCGACCAGCGCCGAGAGACCCCCCCAGACCAGGACGGCGAGCAGTATCACGCCGACCGCACCGAGTTTCTCCACCGACACGTCGATCTTCCGGGCGTGGAAGCGGACGACGACGCCGAACAGGGCGAGCGGGTACAGCACCGCGACGACGAGCGCCCCCAGCGCCGCCCACGCGGTGTAGGTGACCCGCTCGCGCGTGGTCTGCGGTTGCCACTTCCCGAGGACGGTGTCGCCCGCGCCGCGCTGGCGCGGGTAGAGCAGCCCCATCCAGGTCTCGTGGAACTTGTTCAGGTCGAAGCGGATCGCTTCGACGACCCCCTGCCGGTTCCCGACTGACATGTTCCGGAATTTGGCAGCGCCCTGTATACCTCTTCTGTTGCCGGTCGCCGCCGATCGCTGTTCGCGTCCGACAGGTCTTCTCGACTACAGGATCGGCGGTTCTGAGAACGGGGATATCGAGACGCACGCGACGGTCGGGGCGGACGCCGGATCGGAACTGCGCCTCCGGAACCGGCCGCCTCCTCACTCGCTGCTCTCGTCGTCGCTCGCGTCGGCGGACTCTGACTCCCCGTCGGTGTCGCCCGCGTCGGCGGACTCGGAACCGTCGCCTGCGTCGGACTCGGTCTCCGCCACGGAGTCCGGGGCCGCGTCTCCGCCGGCTGCTTCGCCCGCGTCGTCGCCGGAACCTTCGACGACCGTCTGGGCGGCCTGAACCTGTTCGGTTCCTTCGGTGTCGGGCTCGCTGGTCTCGACGCCGCCGGCGGTGTCGCCGCCACTGCCGCCGCCGTCACTGCCGTCGTCACCACCGGTGTCGTCGGGCGGGGCTCCGCCGGCGCCCCCGTCGGACCCGGCAGCGTCCTCGTCGTCGCCGAGGAACCGGTTGTAGAGCACGCCGGCGCTCCCGAGAGCGACGATGACCGCGCCGACGCCGACGACCGCGGGCGAGAGGCCGCCACCGCCGCCACCGCCGCCGGTCGTCGTCGCTCCGCTCCCGCCGTCGCCGCCCGGAGTCTCCGTCCCCGAACCGCCCGATTGCGTCGCCGTCGGCGTCGGCGCGGCGGTGGCCGTTTCGCCGCCCGTCGCGTCGGTGCCGCCCGGTTCGTCGGTCGGCGTCGGCGTGAACGTCGGCGTCGAGTCGTCCGACGCCGTCGGCGACGGCGTGGGGCTCGGTGTCGGTGACGGCGTCGCCGCGTCGACCTCCGCCCCGCCCACTTTCACGCTCCAGCCGGCGGTGGTCCCGCCGGCCGAGTCCGCCGCGCTCCCGACGCAGACCATGCCGTCCTCGTCCGCCAGGTGGAACGCGGAGAACTCGCTGGATCCCGACCCGTAACTGTTCTGCCACTTGGTGACGCCGTCGATGCCGAGGTTGGTTGCGAACCCTCTGGCGCCGTCGCCGTTCCCGTTCGTGGCCGTCTCGCCGGCGGCGAAGTACTCCAGATTCCCTGCGGTGACGCTGTGCAACACGGTGTAGGTGTCGGACACGATGCGTTTGTCCCAGAGCTTGCCGCCGTTGATGTTGATCTCCAAGGCCCAGCCCCGGCGGTCGTTCGTCGCCGGGTCGAACGCGTTCGCACCGACGGCGACGAACCCGTTGCGCGTCTCCGCCACGTCGTAGAAGACGTTGTAGTCGTCGTACGGGTTGGTCGCCGTGTCGGACCGCTTCTTGAACTGCTGTGAGAATACCTGCGTGGCCTCGTCGTCGAGCTTGACCGCCCACCCCACGGTGTTGTCGTCCGTATCGTCGGTCTCCCCGACCGCGACGTAGCCGCCTTCCGAGGCGGGGATGATCCCGTGGAGCCGGTTGTGGTCACCGGGTCCGTACCGCTTGGCCCAGTCGATCGACTGGTCGGGTGTCAGCCGCGCGATCCACGCGTCCTGGAACCGACTCGTCCAGCCGGCGAAGACGTATCGCCCCTCCGGGTCGACGGACACGGCCCGCATCGTGTCGGTCGTGTCCGGGTTCGCGTTGAAGGTCCGCCGCCACTGTTCGGTCCCCTCGCCGTCGACGCGGACGGCGATAGCGTCCTGTTCGCTCGACCCTTCCTCGTGGGTGTGGCCGGCGACGACGAACCCGTCCTCGGTCGCCGCCACGTCGAACCCCTCGGTGACGCCGCGCTCGGCGAAGGTGGTCTACCACTCCAGCCGGCCGGCGCCGTTCACCTTGTAGAGCCAGATCTCGCTCGCGGTGTCGCCGTCCGTGGACTCGGTCGTCCCTACGACGACGAACCCGCCGTCCGAGACGGGCGCCAGCCCGTTCGCTTCCGCGGCCGTCCCGCGGTCGTAGGTGCGGTTCCAGCGCGTCGGCGGTTCTGCCTGGCGGGGGCTCGCCGTCGCCCCGCCGACCGAGCCGCCCGCCGCGAGCGCCCCCGCGCCGGCGAGACAGCAACCCCTGATGAATCGTCGCCTGCTCGGTTCCCGTTCCATGCCCGTGGACGCGACCCGGAGTGGTAAAATCCTGTCGGCCCTCCGATCGATAGCCGTTCGCGTCAGCTCCCCAGCCGCTCGCGGGCGAACCGCGCCAGAAGCGGCAGGTCGTCGAGGTGGATCAGGTTCCGCATCGCCAGTCGGTTCCCGTTGTTGACTTTCGCGAGCGTGTCGCCGTCGGCCCGCCGCAGGTCGGCCATCAGCCGGTCGTAGCGGTCGTTGGGCGTGAGATACAGCAGCTCGGTCATCAGCAGGCGCGTGTTCATCTTCGGCGCCACGTCGCTGTGCCACAGGTCGTTGTAGATCGCCATCTGCTCGGCCGACGTGTCGACCGTCCCGGTCAGGGCCCGGTCGGCCGTGGCCGCCGCCGCCCGCGCCGAGAGCATCCCCTTGTGGATGCCCTCGCCCCACAGCGGGTCGATCGTGGGGACGGTGTCGCCGATGGCGATGAAGCTATCGGTGGTCATCTGCCCGGGCTTCTGGATGTGGGCCGACCCGCGGTGTTGCTTGCCGTCCAGCCGGGTTGCGTTCTCGAAGCGGGGGTCGCTCTCCAGCCAGTACTCCAGGTAGTCGTCGATCCCCATCCCCTCCTTGGCGTACTCGCGGTGGCTGTCGTTCTGGATGTAGCAGAGCCCGACTTTCGCCGTGTCCGCGCCCGTGTGGAACAGCCACGAGTAGCCGCCAGGGGCCAGGTCGTGGTCGAGCCGGAGCATCATCGCGTCGGTGCAGTCGGCGAAGTCGGGGTGGTCGGCCTCGACGCCCTCGAACTCGTACTCGACGCCGATCGCCTGGCGCTCGCGTTGCAGGTCGGTGACGCCCAGGTCCTTCGCCAGCGGCGCCGCCGGTCCCGTCGCGTCGACTACCACGTCGGCGTACACCTCCTCGCTGCCGTCGTAGCGGACGCCGACCGGCTCGCCGTCCTCGACGATCGGTTTCGAGACGCGCGAGTCGAAGCGGTACTCGGCGCCCGCCTCGCGGCCCTCGGCGACGAGCCAGCGCTTGAAGTCGGCGAACTCCAGGACCGCGCCGGGCTGGTCGCGGACGAAGTGGTCGTTGGGCGACTCCAGCACGACCGTCTCGGTGAAGTTCATCACCACCTCGTCCGGGACGTTGAACGACGCCATCATCGAGGGGAAGGTCCCGGCGGTCGACTTGTTGCTCTGACGCGGGAACTCGGCCTCGGGTTCGGTCTCGAGTACGAGCACCTCGTAATCCCTCGCCGCCAGATCGCGCGCACACTGCGCTCCGGCGGGACCGGCACCCGCGATCACCACGTCAAAGCGGTCGCTCATAGACGTTGGTCCGGCGTCTCCGACATTAGTGTTGCTGAACGGCCCGAACCCGTGTGAACCGTTTCCGCCCGGCGCAGACGGCTCACCGACGACCCCGTCGCGCGACGTGCAGACCTACTCCCGCAACAGCCACACCAGCACGACGCCGCCCAGCAACAGCGCGACGACGCCGAGCGAGCCGCCGCTGGGGACCGTCTCGAACAGCGTGTACCCCACGCCCCCGGTCAGGACCGCGACGACGACGCTCCCGACGGCGTGCAACAGCTCGACCCGCGTCGTCGCCACCGCCGGGTCGGCGTCCCGGTCGATCCCGAGCCCGAAGGTGCCGAGATCCGCCGCGACCACGGCGCCGAACCCGCCGACGAGGACCGACTCCGCGGACGCGGGGCCGACCGCCGCGACCACCGTCGCGGCGAACAGCGCCGCGCCGCCGGCGACGACCGACGACTCCGAGCG
This sequence comes from Halosimplex pelagicum, assembly GCF_013415905.1. Classification (GTDB taxonomy): domain Archaea; phylum Halobacteriota; class Halobacteria; order Halobacteriales; family Haloarculaceae; genus Halosimplex; species Halosimplex pelagicum. The sequence continues at coordinate 4,471,107 of NZ_CP058909.1, forward strand.
CCGGACCAGCCCGGCGAGGACGGCCCCGGCGCCGGCCAGCCCGACCAGCGTCGCCATCGTCGACCCGCGGACGGCCGCCACTACCGCGACCGACGCGAGGACGGCCAGCGCGTGGCTCGCGCGGACGGGGCGCCGGTCGGTCCCGCGGCTCACCGCCACCGGCCGTCACCTCCGTCGGTCGCGACTCGCTCGCCCGAACCGGCCGCGCCACCGGTCGTCGCGTCCGCACCGCCTCCCGCGTCGACCGGTCGACCCGGCCCGCGGTCGCCCTCCTCGAGCCACTCGACGACGGCGATCCCGGCGCGGCGGCACTCGTCGAGCCGGACCCGCCGCTCGGTGGCCGCGAGGCGCCGGTAGGCGGAGTCCTCGGCGGTCACGTCCGGGCTGGCGACGGTCACGTCGTGGCCCCGAGCGTCGAGCGCGCGGGCGACCTCGACGGGGCGGTCGTCGACGAACGGCGAGCAGACCACGACCTGCGTGTCGCCCGATAGCTGGGTCAGCAACCGGTCGAATCCGTCACCGTCGCTCGCGGTATCGTCACCGCCCCCGCTCGTCGGCGCGGGCGGCCGCCAGCCGAAGGCGTCGTGGGTGGTGAGCGCGTCGAGCAGCCGCTCACGGTGGGTCCGCCCCGAGGCGGGCGGGAGCCAGCACTCCCGGGGCGACAGCGCCGCCAGCCCGACGTGACAGTCCGCCTCGGCGAGGCCGCCGACGAGCGCACCCGCCGCGTGGGTGCAGGCGTCCACGGCCGGACGGCCGTCGCCGGCGGTCACGTAGGCGGCGGCCCGCGCGTCGACCAACAGGACGACCTTCACGGTTCGGGGCTGGTCGAAGCGCCGCGTCGCGAGTTCGCCGTCCTTGGCGAAGCGGTTCCAGTCGACGCTCCCGAGCGGGTCGCCCGTCCGGTACTCCCGCAGCGAGTGGAAGGCCTGTCCCTCCCCGGTCGCCGAGACGGGCTGGCTGCCCGTCAGCCGCGTCGCCAGCTCGCCCAGCGGGACCGAGCGGTCCTCGAACGTCGGCCGGCAGACCACCGTCGAGCGGTCGGTCGCCTTCCGGGCGACGCGTCGGCTCGCACCGCTCACGTCTCGGGTCACGACGGTGAGACTGTCGAACTCGTGGCGACCCCGGACGGCCTCGAACTCGTAGGCGATCGACGCCCGCTTGCCCGGTCGCAGCGCGGTGGTGTGGCGGGCGGTGCCGTCGACGACTTCCAGGCCGGCGGGCACGTCGTCGGCAAAGCGCAGGTCCGGCAGCGTCGCCCCGCTCTCGTTCTCGACGGCGAGCGTGACGCGGACCGTTTCGCCCGGCGCGGGGTCGGCGTCGCTGACGTGGCGCTCGACCGCGAGTTCGGGCTCGGGCGCCTCGGCGACCCGGCTGTAGGCCGCGAAGCCGACGCCGGCCAGTCCGGCGAGGATGGCGACGGGCTTCCCGAAGAGGATGGCGACCGCCGTCGCCGCCAGCGCGAGGCCGTGGACCCCGGCCCAGCGGCCGGTCCGTTCGAGTCGCCCATCCCCGCGGTCGAGCCCGGCACCGACGGCCGCCGTCTCAGTCATCCGCGACACCTCCCGAACGGCCCGGGTCGCCGGCTCGACGCCCGGAGTCCGGGTCGCTCGCTTCGCCGCCCTCGCTCCGCTCCCGGAGCCGCGCGACGGCCGCCGCGGCGCGCTCGACCCGCCGGTCGAAGTCGGGTTCGACGCCCTCGTGGACGGACTCCTCGCGGTCGGCGAACAGCGCGGCCGCGTCGGGGTCGTCGGTCCACGAGCCCTCGGCGACTCGGCGCTCGGCCTCCTCGGGCGCGAGACCCGCGAACCGTTCCAGCGCGTCGACGACGGCGACGTGCAGTCGCTCGCGGACGCGGTCACGTTCGGCCGCGTCGCGCTGACCGACGCCCGCGTCCGCGACCGCCGCGGCGAGGTCGTCGCCGGGGACCCCGTAGTCGGGCCGCTCGCCCACCCGCGGGAGCGCACCCGGCGGCCCGTCGTCGCTCTCGAACCGTTCGAAAGCCGCGAGCGCGACGCCGGCCAGCGCGACGACCCAGACCCCGAGCGTCGCCAGCGTCGCCCAGTCGAACGCGACCAGTCCCGGCCGGACGGTCAGGACGACCCCGGCGACGACCGCCGCGATCCCGACCGCCAGCAGGGCACGACGCCCGCGGTTCACGCGTTCTCACCGCCGTTTCCGTCGGGCTCGCCGGGGACGTCGAGCCTGTCGGACAGTTCGCGAGCGCGGCGTTCCTGTTCGTCCGTCGGGGGCCGCCGGGCGTACCGGACCGCCTCGAACCCGCGGGTCACGCTCTCGACGGCGTCGTCGGGGTAGCCGCGGTCGACGGCGGTCGCAGCCGTCTCCCCGGGCGTCGCCGTCTCGTCGGTGCCCGTCCGGTCGCGGAGCCGGCGCCACGCGCGGACGACGGCGCTGTCGGCGGGCGAGTCGTAGCTGGGATCGACCGTCGGTGCAGGGGGCTCGGACGGTCCGTCGCCGTCGCCGTCGTCTCGCGGCGGTGCGCGGGAGTCGTCGCCGGTCAGCAGGACGGCCAGGACGGCGGCGACGAGCAACCCGCCGACGAGGCCGGCGACGAGCAGCGTCGAGACGCCGCCGTCCTCGCCGCTCTGGTCGGGCGGAACGGGCGTCTCCTCGTCGACCACGTGGCGCGAGTCGGTCGCGGTCGTCTCGTTCCCGCCGCCGGCTCCCGCGCCCACGGGACCGGTCGGCATCGGCTCGGTCGGCGTCGTTCCGGAGTACAGCGTCGGCTGGTCGGTCCCGCCGAACGAGCCGGCGGCCGTCACGAGCGCGACCAGCGCGAAGAGGGCGATCAGGGCGGTCGCGAATCGCTTCACGGCCGGAAGTGTTCGCTCCACCTACAAGTTTTTACCGACCGTCGGTCGGGTCGCGGTCGCCCGGGTCGTCGGTCCCCTCGGACTCCCCGACAGAATCGAGCGCCTCGGCGGCCTCGGCGGCGGGTTCCTCGCGTTCGTCCCCCGCCGATTCCCCGCCGTACCGGACCGCGCGGAACCGGTCGGTGACCGTCTCGACCGCGTCACCCGGCAGGCTGCGGTCGAGCGCCCGCGCCGCCACGTCGCCGGGTGTTGCCGTCTCGTCGGCGTCCGACCGGTCACGGAGGCGTCGCCACGCTCGCGTGACCGCGCTCTCGTCGGGCGAGTCGTACGACGGCGAGACGGCCGGCCTCGGGTCCTCGTCCGCCGACTCCTCCTCGGGAACGGCGGGCGCCCGGTCGTCGTGTCCGGTCAGGAAGACGACGAGCAGGCCGGCAGCGAGCAGCGAGCCGCCGACGGCGGGGACGACGAACGGGGAGACGCCGCCGGAGTCGCCCGCCGCGGCCGTCGTGGGCGTCGCAGCCCGCTGGACCTCGGAATCGGGCGCGCCGCCCGGGGCGCCGGTGGGCGGCGGTACCTCGGTCGGTGTCGCCGGTCCCGTCGGCGTCCCGTCACCGGAGGCGACGGGGCCGTCGACGGCGCCGAACGTGGCCGCGGCTCCCGCGAACGCGACCAGCGCGAGGAGGGCGACCGCCGCGGTGCCGAGACGCTGCACGTCGAGCACTGAGACGGCGGCCGACCAAGTGATTTCGGGTTGAAAGGACGCGGGCGCGGTGGCGGATGCGGGGCTGGTGCTGTAGCGGGGCGGGTGCTGTAGCGGGGCGGGTGCTGTAGCGGGGCGGGTGCTGTAGCGGGGCGGGTGCTGTAGCGGGGCGGGTGCTGTAGCGGGGCGGGTGCTGTAGCGGGGCGGGTGCTGTAGCGGGGCGGGTGCTGTAGCGGGGCGGGTGCTGTAGCGGGGCGGGTGCTGTAGCGGGGCGGGTGCTGTAGCGGGGCGGGTGCAGTGCGGAAGCGGCCGCGGTCAGCATCCGGCGCGGAGCGCCGGTTCACCGGACGCGAGCGAACGAAGTGAGCGAGTCGTCCGGCCTTTTTTCCCCAAGTTTTTTCGGCGGAGGATCCCCGCAGCGCGCCTCCGGCGCGCGAGGCGCTCTCCGCCGAAAAAGTGGGTCCTAGTAGAACTCGCGAACCAGATCCATCGCGTCTTCGGGGGCTCCGTCGGGGATGTCGGACATGTCGCCCTCGATGCCCTCGCGTTTCTCCCACGGGACGGAGTCGTCGTCCTGGTAGATGACGCCCATGTACTCCTTGTCGCCCTCGAGGATCTTCTCCTTGGCGGCCTCGCGGTCGTGGGGGTCGTGGTCCTCCTCGGAGAGGTCGACGATGGAGTCGCGGAAGTAGTCGTAGGTGTCGACGTCGTTGAACGTCACGCACGGCGAGTAGGTGTTGACGAAGCCGAAGCCGTCGTGCTCGACGGCCTTCTGGATGATCTCGGCGTGGCGCTGGGCGTCCGAGGAGAACGACTGCGCGATGAACGTGGCGCCGGACGCGAGCGCGAGCGCGAGCGGGTTGACCGGGGGCATCTGCGGGCCCTCGGGCGTGGTGCTCGTCTCGAAGTCCTGGCGCGAGGTCGGCGAGGCCTGGCCCTTGGTGAGGCCGTAGATGCGGTTGTCCATGACGACGTAGGACATGTCGACGTTGCGGCGGACGGCGTGGACGAAGTGGCCGGCGCCGATGGAGTAGCCGTCGCCGTCGCCGCCCGCGACCATCACTTCGAGGTTCGGGTTGGCGAGTTTGACGCCGATGCCGACGGGCAGGGCGCGGCCGTGGACGCCGTGCAGCGCGTAGCTGTGCATGTAGGTGCCGATCTTGCCGGAACACCCGATGCCGGCGACCACGAACGTGTTGTCGGGGTCGTTGCCCGTCTCGGCGAGCGCTTTCATCATGCCGTTCATCGTCCCGAAGTCGCCGCAGCCGGGACACCAGGTCGGTTGCTTGTCGGATTTGAAGTCCGTGAATCGAACGTCTGAGCTCATTCTGCCTCCACCTCCGTGGCGCCGGCGTCGGCGCCCGTGAGTGTGTTCTCGATCTCCGTCGCGAGTTCGTCCGCCTTGAAGCGGACGCCGTTGTACTTGTTGACGCGCTGGACGCGCTCGAGCACGTCGTGCTCGATCACGTCGGCGAACTGGCCGGTGGCGTTACACTCGACGACGATCACGTCGTCGGCCGCCTCGATCTCTTCGCTGAGGTCGGGCCGCGGGAAGATGTAGGGCACCGAGATGAACCGCACGTCGTGGCCGCGCTCGTCGAGGAGTCCGAGGGCTTCGCGCATCGCGCCCTCGTTGGAGCCCCAGGAGATGACGAGCGTGTCGGCCTCGCTGTCGCCGAACTCGCGGTAGTCCCACTCCTCTTCCTCCTTGGCGGTCTCGACCTTCCGCTGGCGCTTCTCGACCTGTTCGAGGCGGACCTCCTCCTCCTCGGTCCGGCGCCCGAGCTCGTCGTGTTCGAGGCCGGTGGTCATGTGGGCGCCGTCGGTCGTCCCCGGGAACGCGCGGGGGCTGATACCGTCGGCGGCCGGGAAGTGCGCCTGGAAGCGGCCGCGCTCGTCGAGCCAGGAGTCGATCTCGTCCTCCTCGACGACCTTGCCGCGCTCGATCTCGACCTCGTCCATGTCGAACGCCTCCGGCGGGAACGTCTGCTCGGTGACGGCGAGCGCGAGGTCCGAGACCAGGTAGACCGGGGTCTGGTACTTCTCGGCGTAGTTGAACGCCTCGACGGTCTTCCAGAAACACTCCGAGACGGATGTCGGGGCGACGACGAACCGCGGGATCTCGCCGTGGCCGCCGTACAGCGTCATGTTTAGGTCGCCCTGCTCCTGCTTGGTCGGCATCCCGGTCGAGGGGCCCGAGCGCATCACGTCGCAGATGACCAGCGGCGTCTCGGTGGTCGCGACGAGGCCGAACGTCTCGGTCATCAGGTCGATGCCGGGGCCCGAGGTAGCCGTCATCGCGCGTGCGCCGGCGCGGGCGGCGCCCAGCGCCATGTTGATGGCGGAGAGCTCGTCCTCGGCCTGGACGACCTTGCCGCCGTACTGCTCGACGCGGCCGGTCATGTACTCCATCACGTCCGTCGCGGGGGTGATGGGGTAGCCCGAGTAGAACCGACAGCCTGCGGCGATGGCGCCCATGCCGATGGCCTCGTCGCCGTTGAGGAGCACGTAGTCCTCGTCCGTGGTCTCGATGTCGTAGTCGAAGTCGTGGTCGTACTCCTCGGCGACGTGCTGCTGGCCCAGACGGGCGGCCTCCTTGTTGTTCTCGACGATGGCCTCGCCCTTGTCGCCGAAGCGTTTCTCCAGTGATTCGTCCAGGTTCTCGATGGGGAACTGCGCCACTTCGCAGGCCGCGCCCAGGGCGACGACGTTCGCCATGATGGCGCCGCCGGCGTCCTCGGCGAGCCGCTGGAGCGGCACCGACAGACCGATCATCCCGTCCGGAACTTCGACGTCCTGCATCGTGGAGCGCTCACCGTCGTAGATGATGACGCTGCCCTCGTGCAGTTCGTCCATGTTCTCGTCGATCGTGCGCTCGGTGAGCGCGATCAGGATATCGAGTCTGTCGACGACGCTCTCGACGCGGTCGACGGATGTCCGGACCTTGTAGGCGGTGTACCCGCCCCGGATCCGTGACGCGAAGTCCTTCGAGGTGAAGACGTGACGGCCGGCACGCGAGAGTGCCTGAGCGAAGATCTTCCCGGTAGAGTCGATCCCGTCACCGGCTTCACCGCCGATGGCCCAGTTCAGGTCCTCGGGCATACTGCGTTGGAGTATCTTCCGCCCGGCAAAAAGACTTCTGTAATGGCCCGGGACGGATCCCCCTGAGACCGACGGAAAAGTGGACGCACGGACGAAAATCGCCGGTTTCGAACGGGCCGGGATCGCGTCCGGCGATGGTGAACGGAGCGACATCGGGTCGAGGCCCCGAACGACCGCGTGAGGGCGGCTCCGGCACCCCGGGAACGAAAGGACCTTGCGCCGCCGGCCGCGACACGGGAGCATGGACGACACCGAAGTCGCCGTCGTCGCGGTCGAGTCGGTCGGCGAGGACGCCATCGCCATCGACTTCGAGACGCCCGCGGGGTTCGAGGCCCAGCCCGGGCAGTTCGTGAAGGTCGCCCTCGACGGGGTCGAGGAGTCGCGCTTCTACACGATCTCCTCGCCGGACGTGGACGGGACCTTCGAGATCACGGTCGGCATCGACCCCGAGGGCGAGGTCGGTCCGGAACTGGCGGCCCTGACCGCCGGCGACACCGTCACGGTCTCCGGCCCGTACGGTGACGCCTACTACGAGGGCGAGGATCGAGTCCTCGTGCTCGCGGGCGGGCCCGGCGTCGGGCCGGCGATCGGGATCGCCGAGCGAGCGCTCGACGAGGGCGGCGAGGCCGCGATCGTCTACCGCGACGCCGCGCCGATCCACGACGAGCGACTGACCGAGTTGAACGAGCGCGGCGTCTCCGTGGCCGTCCTCGCGCCCTCGTCGCCGCTGGCGTCGTCGGTCGACGCGGAGCTGACCGACGACACGCAGGTGTTCGTCTACGGCTTCGCGGAGTTCCTCGACGACGCGACCGCCGCCATCGAGACCGCGGGCGGGGACCCCGAGACCGCGAAAGTCGAGAACTTCGGGTAGCGAACCGCGACGCGACCGCCGCGGCCGTCGAGCGGGCGCCGATGCCTTTGGCAACGGTTAAAAACCGTGAGAGGATACGGAGTGGTATGAGCGAGAGCCAACAGAAACGCAAGCAAAAGTGCGTTTCGTGCGGCATCAACATCGCCGGCACGAACGCCGCCGCGTTCAAGTGTCCCGACTGCGGCCAGCAGATTTACCGCTGCGCGAAGTGCCGCAAGCAGAGCAACCTCTACGAGTGCCCGGACTGCGGGTTCATGGGGCCGTAACGATGGGGAAAGTCGCCGCGCAGATCAAAGTCATGCCCCAGAACCCCGAGGTCGACCTCGACGCGCTCCAGGAGCGTCTGGAAGCGTCGCTGCCCGAGGGCGCGAAGATCAACGGCTTCGAGCGCGACGACGTGGCCTTCGGCCTCGTCGCCCTGCTCCCGACCGTCGTCGTCCCGGACGAGGCCGGCGGCACCGAGGCCGTCGAGGAGGCCTTCTCCGGCGTCGAAGGCGTCGAGAGCGTCGAAGTCGGCGACGTGGGTCGCCTCTGAGAGCGAACCGGCACGTTCCTTTCGCTGGGCCACGACCCGGAGCGACGCGTCTCTCCCGGCCCCGCGCCGTCCGCGGCCCGCCCGGGACGCCGTCGCCGTCGGTCGCCGCGCTCGGTCGTCCTGGCCGCGGGCGGCCACTGCTGGCCACCGCCGGCCACTATCGCCCGGTCGTGACTCCGGCCGAGCTACTCCGGGAGCGCGCTTGCAGCGGCCCATTGCTTATCAAACTTGAGATTCGCCAGGAAACCTTAACTCGGGATCGCGGGTCGGAGTGGGTATGGATCGTCGGATCTCGACGTATCTCCCCGACTCGATTCGGCGCAGTTACGTGCGCCAGTTCGCCGCGGCAGTGGCGCTGATACTGGTCGTCCTCATGGTCGTCCTCGGTGGCGTCTACGCCGCCGAGCAACGGTCCCAGCGCGATTCCGTCCGGGAGTCGCTGCAGTCGACGACCGAGCGCAACGCCGACCGGGTCGGGGACTGGCACGCGCAGTACACCGCCTCGACGCGGCTCGTCTCACAGTCGGGGAAGCTCCGCCCCGAGGAGGGGCGGTCGCTGGACACCCACCTCAGCAGCGTCGCTCGGTCGATGCCGGGCGAAGTCGTCGGCGTCCACTTCGTCTCCTGGGACGAGGAGACCGTCGTGGCCAGTTCGGAGTCGGTCGGTGAGGACCCCGGCGACCGGGTCCCGTGGCTCGACGACCTCGACCTCGAACGGGCCGGCGTCACGTCGGTCCGGACGACCGACGCCTATCGAGTCGACAACGACACACGGATCGCGTTCGTGAGCCAGACGCAGTACGGCATCGGCTACGCCGCCGCGGTCGAGCTGTCGGTCACCGAGTCGTTCGACCTCGAGGACGCGACGGACGGGAGCCGAACGCACGTGCTCTACCGGAACGCGACCTACCTCCACGGGGACGCCCCCGACCGCTTCGGGACGGCCTACGACGGCCTCGGGGCGGAGAACCTGGCGAACCGGACGGAGTTCATCCCCTCGCTGGCGGGTCTGAATCCCAACGAGGGCTACCGGAACGCGACGCTCGTCCAGCAGGACGGGTCGGTCGTCAGTTACGCCGGCGTCCCGGGCGCCCGGCTGGCGGTCGTGACGACCGCGACGACCGACGCCTACGCCGTCCCGACGGGGACGAAGCTCTACCTCGCGCTCGTGTTCCTGTTCGTCGCGCTCAGCCTCGGGACCGTCGGCCTCGTCGTCGAGCGGCCGGTCGCCCGCTCGATCAGCGGGCTCGCCGACCGGACCGAGGCCATCGAGAACGGCGACCTGCAGGTCGACCTGGAGACCCACCGACGCGACGAGATCGGGACGCTCTACGACCGGTTCGCGTCGATGCGCGACTCGCTGGCCGACCGCATCGACCAGATCGAGACCGCCCGCGAGGAGGCGCGCGCCGAGGCCGACGCCGCCCGGCGGGAGGCCGAGCGAGAGCGCGAGGCGGCCGAACAGCTCACGGAGCACCTCGAGGAGACCGCCGACGACTACGGCGAGACCATCCGGGCGTGCGCCGACGGCGACCTGACGCGGCGGCTCGACCCCGACGAGGAGAGCGACGCGATGGCCGAGATCGCCCGCGCGTTCAACGACACGATGGCCGACCTGGAGGAGACGGTCGCACGCGTGCGGGCGTTCACCGACGACGTCGCCGACCGCACGACCAGGGCGACCGCGGCGACGCGGGCGGCCAGGGAGACGAGCCGCGAGGTGAGCGACGCGGTCTCGGGGATCGCCGCCGACGCCGACGAGCAGGACGAGTACCTGGGCGAGGTCACCGAGGAGATGAACGACCTCTCGGCCACCGTCGAGGAGGTCGCGGCGACAACCGACACCGTGGCCGACCTCGCGGACGAGACGGAGGGGCTCGCCAGCGACGGCTCGTCAGCGGCCAGCGAGGCGATGTCCGAGATGGAGACCATCGAGTCGCGCACGGCCGAGACCGCCGAGGAGATCCGCGCGCTCGACGAGGAGGTCGAGCGGGTCGCCGAGATCGTCGACCTCATCGACGACATCGCGAGCCAGACGAACACGCTCGCGCTGAACGCCTCGATCGAGGCCGCCCGCGCGGGCGAGTCCGGGCAGGGCTTCGCCGTCGTCGCGAGCGAGGTCAAGGAACTCGCCGAGGAGACGAGCGAGGCGACCCAGGAGATCGACGAGCTGCTCACGGAGCTCTCCGAGCGGACCGGCGAGGCCGTGACCGACATCGAGTCGATGCGCTCGGACGTCACCAGCGGCGTCGAGACGACCGAACACGCCCTCGACGCGCTCGACGAGATCGCCGAGCAGGTCCGGGAGACCAACGACGGCGTCCAGGAGATCAGCGACGCGACGGCCGACCAGGCCGACACCGCCCAGGAGGTCGTGACGCTCGCCGACCGCGTCGCCGAGATCAGCGCCCGGACCGCCGAGAGCGCCGGCACCGTCGCCGACCGGACGGACGAGCAGGTGACGAGCATCGACGAGGTGACCGACACCGCCGAATCGATCGAGTCCCAGGTCGCCCAGTTGCGGGACCTGCTCGGGAGTTTCACCGTCGACGCCGACGGGGCGAGCGGGCCCGACGGGGTCGAGACCCGGCCGGAGCCCGTCGCGGACGGCGCCGGGAGCGACCCGCGGGCGGAACCCGACGGGAGCGACGACTGACCGCGGTAACCCCCGCGACGACCGCGTAACGTGCGATTTATAAGCGTGACCGGAGAACGGGACCGCACGAATGCCTAACTCCAACGGACCCCAGAAGAAGTCGCGCAAGAAGCTCCGCAACGAACCCCGAGAGAGCGGCACGTCGCCGCCCCAGCGCGCCGTCACCGAGTTCGAGGACGGCGAGAAGGTCCACCTGAAGATCGACCCGAGCGTCCCGGACGGGCGCTACCACCCGCGCTTCGACGGTCGGACGGGCGAGATCGTCGGCGAACAGGGCGCCGCGTACAAGGTCGCCATCGTCGACGGCACGGTCGACAAGACGCTCATCGTCAAGCCCGCCCACCTCCGCAGCCAGGCATGACGATATTCAAAGAGAAGGTCGACGAAGAGTACCTGACGGTCGCCGAGACCAAGGCGGTCCTCGAGGAGCTCGAGCGCGAGCGGGCCGCCGACGAGGACCGGGAGATGCGCTACGAGCTCGCGCGGGCCATCGAGCACGTCAACCGCTTCGCCGTCCTCGACCCCGAGGAGTCCCGCGAGTTCGTCGCCGAGCTCCGGGAGCTCGACAAGGTCGACGAGCCGACCGCCTACAAGATCGCGAACCTGCGACCGATGGACCGCGACGAGCTGCGGTCGATCTACGCCCAGGAGCGCTTTACTCTCTCGGGCGACGAACTCGACGCCATCCTCGAAGTCGTCGCCAAGTACGCCTGACGGCGTCCGCCTTCCCCAAGCGCCCGACAGCGGGGGTTTAAGTTCCGTCTCGCCCTACTCGTCTGTCATGAGCGACACCGAGCGCGGCGACGACGATCCGGGGGGGCCGACGGCGATCGTCCTCGACTTTCTCGCACACGGTCGGACCGAGGACGACCGCCCGCAGTACCAGAAACAGCCTCTCGCCTACGCGCTCGGGCGCGAGGACTTCCGCCTGTACGAGGTGGTCCTCGGGCCCGACGCCGACGTGTCGATCGGCGACGACCTCGTCATCGACCGGGCGGCCGACGCCATCGAGCGCACCGGCGAGGTCGAGTACGAGGACCTGCCCGGCGGCGCCCAATCGGAACTCGACTACGCCGTCGAGGACCTGGTCGACGAGGAGGAACGCCGGTTCGTCGACTTCTACAACGACGCCCAGCCGATCACCCTTCGCCTGCACCAGCTGAACCTCCTGCCGGGCATCGGGAAGAAACTGCGCAACGCCATCCTCGACGAGCGCAAGCGCGGTCCCTTCGAGAGCTTCGAGGACCTCGGCGAGCGCGTCGAGGGGCTGCACAACCCCCGCGAGGTCGTCGTCGAGCGCATCTTAGAGGAGATCCGCGAGGACGACCTGAAGTACCAGACGTTCGCCCGCCGGGACGACGAGGAATGAACGGCGAACGCACGCGGGGAGACGGGGAGGCCAGCGACGGCGACAGCGGCCCGGCCCGCGGCGGTGATCCCGAGCCGGGCACCCGCGACCCCGACGCCCTGCTGCGGCGGGCCGGCGTCCGGGGCGACCCGAACCGCGACCAGCACTTCCTGGTCGACGACCGCGTGCTCGACCGGCTGCCCGGATACGCCGAGGAGGCGGACGTCGACCTCTCGCACGTGCTGGAGATCGGCGCGGGGACCGGCGCGCTGACGGATCGGCTGCTCGCTGCGGCCGACCGAGTGACCGCTATCGAGCGCGACCCCGACCTCGCGCGGTTCCTCCGCGAAGAGTTCGCCGCCGAGATCGAATCGGGGGACCTCACCGTCGTCGAGGGCGACGCCCTGGAGGTCGAGTTGCCGGAGTTCACCGCCTCTATCTCGAACCTGCCGTACGGTCCGTCCAGCGAGTTGGCCTTCCGGCTGCTTCCCGAGGGACGGCCGCTCGTGTTGATGTTCCAGCGGGAGTTCGCCGAGCGGATGGCCGCCGAGCCGGGGACCGACGACTACGGCCGGCTGTCGGTGACGGCGGGCCACTACGCCGACGCGGAGGTGGTCGAGCCCGTCCCGAAAGAAGCGTTCTCGCCCCCACCGGCGGTCCAGAGCGCGGTCGTACGGACGACGCCCCGCGATCCCGACTACGAGGTCGATGACGAGGAGTTCTTCATGGACTTCCTGAAGGCCGTGTTCACTCAGCGCCGGAAGACGATACGAAACGCCGTCCGCAACACCGCCCACATCTCCGGACTGGGCGACCCCGACGCGGTGGTCGACGCCGCCGACGAGGACCTGATGAGCGCCCGCGCCGGGAACGTCACGCCCGCGGAGTTCGCGGACCTGGCGACGCTGGCCTACGAAGTGGGCGAGCCCGGCGAGCGATGAGCGAGGACGAGTCCGATGGTGACGGGACAGCGGACGAGTCCGGCGGGAAGCCGGGACTGGCCGCCCAGCGCGACGTGGAGCAGGTGTACCAGCCCGCGGAGGACTCGAAGCTACTGGCCGACGCCGTGGTCGAGCGCGTGGGCGACGGCGACCGCGCGCTGGACGTGGGCACCGGCTCGGGCTACGTCGCCGCGCGGATGCGCGAGGCGGGCGCCGACGCGGTAGGGACCGATCTGAACCCGCACGCCTGTCGGCAGGCCGCCGAGGCGGGGATTCCGGCTGTCCGGGCCGACCTGACGGGGCCGTTCCGGGACGGGAGTTTCGACGCGGTGACGTTCAATCCGCCGTACCTGCCGACCGAGCCCGACAGGGAGTGGGACGACTGGATGGAGCGGGCGCTGTCGGGCGGCGAGGACGGCCGCGCGGCTATCGACCCCTTTCTGGACGACGTGTCGCGCGTCCTCGCTCCCGGTGGCGCGGCGTACCTGCTCGTGAGTTCGCTGACCGACCCCGACGCGGTGCGCGAGCGCGCGGCCGAGAACGGGCTGGCGAGCGAGGAAGTCGCCAGCGAGTCTCACCCCTTCGAGACGCTGCTGGTGGTGCGGTTCGCCCGGGACGACCAGTAGCGTCGCGTTCGAGTCGCCCGCCGCTCACTCCACGTAGACGGTTCCGTCGGACCCGACGCGGCCGTCGGTTCCGGTCCGGCACCACCGGTCCGGCCGTCGCGCCGTCTCGTCGGCGCCGGGCCGGCCGACCGTCACGACGGGGCCGCGGACCAGCAGTTCCCCGCCGTCGGAGCGGGCGATCTCGGTCCCGCCGACCGGGCGGCCGGCCGCGCCGTCGACCGACGCTTCGGGCGTGGCGAGCGCGCCGACGCCGGCGGTCCCGACGGTGCCGAACAGGTTCCGGACCGGCAGGCCGAACCCGGCGAACAGGTACAGGAGGTGCGCGTCCAGTCGGCCGGCGCCGCAGAGCGCGTACTCCAGGTCCGCGAGGCCGAACGCCTCGCGGAGCGGCCCGTAGACCAGCCGGTCCGCGGCGGCGTACTTCAGCGGCGTGCCGCCGCCGTCGAGTCGGTCCCGGCCGTACGAGGCGACGCGGCCGGCGACCTTGCGCTTCATCCAGTTCATCGAGCCGATGCGGTCCTGCAGGGCGCCGTAGAGCCGCTGGTAGACCGCCGGGGTGCCGACGAGGACCGACGGCCTGACCGCCGCGAGGTCGTCGACGAGCCCGCCGGACCCGGCGTAGGCGACGGCGCTCCCCGTCGACCAGAGGTAGTACGTCGCGACGCGCTGGTAGACGTGCGCGAGCGGGAGGAAACACGTCCCGGTCGACCCCGGCGCGAGCGGCAGGTCGTCGGCGAGCGCGGCCGCGCCCGCGAGCAGCGCGCGGTGGGTGAACGCGTGCCCGGCCTGGTCGGACCCGGCGGGGTCGAACACGACCGTCGCCGGCTCCCGACCGTCGGCCCGGAGCCCCGGTAGATTCCCCGGTTCCGCGGTCGGGAGGTCGTCGATGTCGACGCGCACGCCGCCGTCGGCCGACCCGTCGTCCGCCGGCCCGCCGTCGGTCACGACGCCCGAGAGGCCGGCGCTCCCGGCGGCGCGGCGCGTCTGTTCGGCGGTGAACGAGGGGTACAGCGGGACCGAGACGAGCCCGGCGAACTGGCAGGCGAGGTCGACGACGGACCACTCGTAGCGCGACTCCGCCGCGATCCCGACCCGGTCGCCGGGGACGAAGCCGCTCCCCAGCAGGCCCGCCGCGACTCGCTGGGCCCGGTCGACGAGATCGTCGAACGTCCGTTCGGCGTACCCGTCGGCCGTCGGGACCAGCGCGGCGGGCCGGTCCCCGTGGGCCTCGGCGACCGACTCGAACCAGTCCGCGACCGTTCCCTCGGGCACGTCGAGCGGGCCGCCGTCGGCCACCGGACCATCGGGGTCGAGCGCCTCGTCGGCGGCGGTCGCGTCACCGTTCGTCGCGGCGCGCTCGTCCCCCCGGTCGGTCGAGGCCGCGGCGCGCCGACCCTGTCGGAGCGCGCCGGGCCGGTACTCGTAGTCGCCGTCGACCTCCGACTCGAAGTAGTCGGCGTAGTTCTGGTCCTCGTCGAGGGCGGCGATGTGGGCGTCCAGCCAGTCGCGGAGGAAGGTCAGCACCTCCATCGTGACGTACTCGCCGTTCTCGTGTTTCTCGCGGAACTCGGCGACTCTGGCGGCGAACTCCTCGTGCATCTCGCGGTGGTCGTAGAAGCAGTCGGCGCAGTCCATCGCGTAGCCGCAGTCCTGCATGAACTCCTCCTCGTCGCCGAAGTGGTACTCCGTGTAGCGTTCGAGTTCGCGCAGGATGTCGCCGATCTCCTCCTCGGAGTGGCCCTCGTCCATGGCCGCGTGGAGGTCGTTGAGCAGGCCGAACAGCCGCCTGTGCTGTTCGTCGAAGCGGTCGATGTCGGTGCTGTACCGCTCGTCGTCCCAGTCGGCGAACCGCTCGTCCGAGCGCGCTTGCATACCGACCGTTCCGGCTCGCCGCCCTGAAAACGCCGGACAAAGTTCCCGCTCGCTGGGAAGGTGACCCCACCCACAACTCCCACCGGCCGCTACGTCCGGACGGATGAACCGCCTCAGCGACGACGGGATCGTCGACGTGCTCGCGGGAAACGGGATCGGCGTGCTCGCCATGGCCGGTCCCGACGGCGGGGCGCCCTACCCGCTCCCCGTCGCGTACGGGTACGACCCGGATACCGACGTGCTCGCGATGCAACTCGAGGGGGACGAATCGAACCGGAAGCACCGATGTCTGGACCGAACGCCGGCCGTCGGGCTCTCCGTCTACGAGGAGGACGAGAGCGAGCGGGTCTGGCGCAGCGTCGTCGTCACCGGTCGGCTCGTGGAAACGTCCTACGACGAGGCCGAGCCCGCCTTCGCCGCGCTCGCGCGGAACAACCAGTCCGCGCCCAACCCGGTCCGGTGGGACGACGCGACCGAGGTGGTCCCCTTCGAACTCGTCGTCGACCGCTGGAGCGGGCGCGCGTTCGAGGTCTGAGCGCGAGCGGGAGACGCGGGCAGCCGACCGAGTCGCGAGGCGGTCCGGGACCGACACGGTTCCAGTGTGTCGTTCGCCAGTCAAAGGTCTGGTCGTGGGGTCGGCGCGCGGCCGTCGGGGGTCACTCCGCGGGCGACGGGCGAGGCTGCTCCGCGGGGTCGTCAGCCGGTTCGCCATCCGTTGCGGCCAGTTTCGCGCCGACGGCGAACAGGACAGCCCCGGCTGGCGCGGCGAACAGCGGGCGGACGACGAGCCCGTGGAGGAGGGTAGTCGTGACCGCTCCGTGAGACCCACCGTAACAGACGAGCGCGACGAGACTTCCGAACACCCAGCGACGCTGGCCGCGAGTCCACGCCACGCCGGCGACGAAGAAGAGGACGCAGCCGAGCCACCAGAAGTCGGCGGTTTCGAACGTCCGAACGGCGAGTT
This sequence comes from Halosimplex pelagicum, assembly GCF_013415905.1. Lineage (GTDB taxonomy): Archaea > Halobacteriota > Halobacteria > Halobacteriales > Haloarculaceae > Halosimplex > Halosimplex pelagicum. The sequence continues at coordinate 4,487,553 of NZ_CP058909.1, forward strand.
CGACGGGACCGGACGGGGGCGTCCACTCGGTGATGTACTCGGGAGTCGGGACGACGTCGGTCCTGGGCCTGCGGAAGGTGTCAAGCGCCAGCGGTAGCGGAGCGAGTGGGACGGCGATGCACGCCAGCGGTGGAGTCAACGACCGGAATCGACCCCGAACTGCGGTCGCAACTCCCCACGCGACCGCCGGGGCCCAGACGAACGCCAGCAACATCCCGAGGGCGGCGAACGCGTAGTAGCGGTCGACCGCCGGCACGGCGTAGTGATATCGCATGTAGTAGGGGTACAGGAGCAGCATGGCCAACGACCCGGCGGCGATCCCCGCACCGACGGTTCGAGTTCCGGCACGCCCCAGTCGAGACAACCGTGACACGCTCTCGCGTTCCGCTGAACGACATATGAATTTTCTGACTCGATAGGCGTCGACGATCCGCCGGTCAAATTACCACAACGCATCAAAGTAGATGAGAAATATTATAGGGCATCATGGCGTAGCCCGTTCCAATGACGGAGGTACTCTCCACGACGCCCGGCCTGTATCCGCTGCCGGACTGGGCGAAGGACGAACTCGCGAACCTGAAGGGGCGACAGAAGGGCGGGCTGGTCTCGGGCGACGAGAGCGCCGAGATCGGCGACGCCTACGACCGAGCGCGTGAGGAGGTCGTCGGCCTCCAGACCGACGCCGGCCTCGACCTGGTCGTCGAGGGCCAGCTGCGGTGGGACGACATGCTCACCCACCCGCTCGCCGTCGCCGACGCGGTCGAGACGAAGGGGATCGTCCGCTACTTCGACAACAACAACTTCTACCGCGACCCGGTCGTGACCGGTGACCTGAGCGCCACCGGCGACGTGGCGACCGACCTCGAAGCGACCGCGGAACTCACCGACGAGTCGCTCGGCGCGGTCCTCCCCGGCCCGTACACGCTGAGCCAGCTCGCGACGGACGAGCACTACGGCGACGAGGCCGCCTTCCTCTCGGCGCTGGCCGAGTTCCTGGCCGCCGAGGCCGAGCGGTTCCCCGAGGTCGAGACGCTGTTCCTGCTCGAACCCTCGCTGCTCGAATCGCCGCCCGGCGACGGCGCCGACGAGCGCGCCGGCGAGGCCATCGACACGGTCGCACAGGCGACCGACGCCGACGTGGTCGCCCACACCTACTGGGAGTCCCACGGCGGCGACGGCGGCGTCGACGAGAAGGTGTACGCCCACCTCATGGACGCCGACGTGGACGCGATCGGCTTCGACTTCGTCGCCAACCACGAGGACAACGCCTACGTCATCTCCGAGTACGGCGCCAAGGACGACATCGCGCTGGGTATCGTCGACGGGCAGAACACGCTCGTCGAGGAGTCCTCGGAGATCGCCGAGCGCGTCGAGTGGACGCTCGACAACGCCCACGGCGTCGACTTCGAGACGGCATACGCGACGATCAACACGCCTACCTTCTACCTGCCCTCGGGCAGGTTCGAGGAGAAGCTCGCCGCGCTCGGCGCCGTCGAGCGCGCGGAGGTGAAAGCATGACCGACCGACCCGCCGACAACCGCGAGCAGTTCCGCCCGGCCGACCACGACAACGACCACTTCCTGCTGACCTCGGTCGTCGGCAGCTACAAGAAGCCCAAGTGGCTCGACCGCGCCCGCGAGCTCTACGAGGACGACGAGGACAACTTCGGCGACACGGAGTGGGAAGAGGCCAAGGACGACGCCGCCCGCCTCATCACCGAGGAGCACGAGCGGGCCGGCCTCGACACCGTCGTCGACGGCGAGATGCGCCGGACGGAGATGGTGGAGTACTTCGCCGAGCGCATCGAGGGCTACGAGTTCAACGGCCGCGTCAAGGTCTGGGGGCACAACTACTTCAACAAGCCCTCCGTCGCCGACGAGGTTGAGTACGGCGAGCAGTGGCTCGTCGACGAGTTCGAGTTCACCGACAGCGTGGCCGACCGCCCCGTCAAGGTGCCCATCACCGGTCCGTACACCCTCGCCAACTGGACGTTCAACGAGGCCTACGACGACGACGAGGCGCTGGCCTATGACCTGGCCGAACTCGTCAACGAGGAGATCGAGCAACTGGTCGAGGCCGGCGCCCGCTACATCCAGATCGACGAGCCCGCGCTCGCCACGACGCCCGACGACCACGCCATCGTCGGCGAGTGCCTCGAACGCATCGTCGAGGACATTCCCGAGGAGGTCCGCATCGGCCTCCACGTCTGCTACGGCGACTACTCGCGTATCTATCCCGAGGTGCTCGACTACCCGATCGACGAGCTCGACCTCGAACTGACCAACGGCGACTACGAGCAAATCGACGTGTTCACCGACCCCGAGTTCACGCTCGACCTCGCCCTGGGCGTCGTCGACAACCACACCGCCGAGGTCGAGTCCGTCGCGGAGATCAAGGACAACATCCGCCAGGGCCTGAAAGTCGTCCCACCGGAGCAGCTGACCATCTCCCCGGACTGCGGGCTGAAGCTACTCCCCCGCGAGAAGGCCTACGCGAAGATGGAGAACATGGTCACCGCGGCCCGCGAGATCGAGGCCGAACTCGACGCCGGCGAGATCGACGTGCCCGCCGCCGGCCGGACCGCCAGCGCCGACGACTGACCGCGTTCCCGACCGGCCGAGCGACCTCTTTTTCGGCGGCTACGCGCGTTCGGTTTCCAGTTCGTCGAGCGTGTCCGGCGTCTCCAGCAGCCGGTCGAGTCGCTCGTCGAACTCCTCGTCGTCGATCGCTCCCTCGGCGTAGCGCCGTTTCAGGACCGCGAGGGGGTCCTCGTCGGAGTCCTCGTCTTCGGACTCGCGTTCGGTCCGTTCGGTGGCCTCCGAGCCGTCGCCGTACATCGACTCCCAGAACCACTCGTCGTCCTCGAACAGGTCGAGGAACGTGAGCCAGACGATCCCGTAGAAGATCCAGAACCAGCCCCAGTCCAGCGCGGTCCCGGTCCAGAGGGCGACCGCGCCCACGCCGCCGAGCACGATCGCGACGACGTGAGCGAGTCCCGAATCCAGGAGCTGCTCCGCTGTTGCCATGCTCCCGGGGACGACCGGGGGCGAGAAGGCAGTTTCGCCCCGACCGGATGGAGTTGCAGTCCGAACGCGACCCGCAACGAACTGGCGAGAACGGCGTCAACGCGACCCATACTAGGTCCCTAGAGTCCCTCGAAGGAATAGGGCAGAAAGCGTTTTCAGGGGGCCACCCGAGGAATTGATCAAGTGACAGAACCCATGACGGACACCAGCGACCACCGGATCGAGCTCTACCTCCGGGGAGACACGTACGGCAGCTACGACCGCCAGCAGCGGGTCCTCGGGCGCGTCGAGGACCTGGAAGCCGAGGGCGTCGTCACCGACACGGCGGTCGACGCCTCCTGGCAGCGCATCCGGACGCCCGAGCAGGACAGCCGCGACGAGGCGCTGGCGACCTACGAGGAGTTCGGCGAGTGGGCGAGCGAGAACGGCTACCGGCTCGAACCGGCCTTCGAGCGCCGCCAACGCTCGTACATCGGCAGCGACGCGGTCCACGACGTGGTCGTCTTCCCGATGGCGTCGCTCGCCGTCTACGAGGGCAGCGACCTGCAGGCCGTGTTCCCCTGCGCCGACGAGTCCGGCGAGATCAATTTCTCCGTGCAGGACTGTCTGGAGGCCTTCGAATCCGGCGAGACCGACTGGTTCGAGCAGTTCGCGCCCGTGACGGTCGACCGCGCGAGCCCGCGACTGACCGTCAACGCGGACTGAGACGGCTGATACAGTTTCGCTGCACGGTCAACGTTTTTCTGGGGGTCGGTCGACCGTCCCGTATGGGTAGCTGGAACGGCTATCACCTCACGTTGGGTGTCGAGCGGCGCGACCCGGCGGCCGTCGCCGCGGAGTTGCGTCGAGAGATGGAACGGCTGGTCCCCGAGTTCACCCACGAGCGGCGAGCGCAGATTCGGGTCGACGACGACGCCGTCCACTGGACGACCGGAAGAGAGCACGGCGGGGGCGTCATCGACGCGCTGTGGCTCAGCGACTTCGTGACGGATCTGGACGCCCGGGCGGCGTGGGCACTGGGGATCCGTGAACAGGAGGCCGAGGCGAACGGCGGCGGGACGCTGTACGTCTGGATGGACGGCGGCTACGTCGAGGTCGACGACTACTGCGGGCTGTTCGGGCGGGCCGCCGACGACGCCGTCGCGCACTTCGAGCGCCAGTGGGACGCCAGCGGGGAGGTCGTCCACTCGTGGTGACCGAGCCCGTCGTGGGGTTCGCCGAGCGCGTGACCGGCACCACCCCGGACGACAGGGCGGCCGCCCTCGCGGCGCTCCGCGAGGAGAGCCCGGACGCGCTCGGTGCCGGACTCAGCGCGCTGTTCCGGACGGCCGCCACCGCCGACGACCCGAGCGACCGGCGGCTCGCGCTCGACGCCGCGTATCCGGTCGTCGCCGAGGTGCTGGCGTCGCTGGACGAACTGCCGCCGGCGCTGTTCGCCGCCCTCGACGACGAAGCGACGCGACTGCACGCGGCCGCGGTCGTCCGTGAACTCGACCCACGGGCCGAGACCGTCCGGTCGGCGCTGTCGGCCGCCGAACCCGCCCGCCGAGCGGCGGCGGCGCGATACCTCGAAGTCGTCGGCAGGGACGACCCGCTGGTCGAGGCGCTCGAAGCGGCGCTGACGGACGAGGCGGCCGACGTGCGCGCCGCGGCGGCCGGCGCGCTATGTCGGGCGATCGAGCGCAGTCAGTGCAACAGCGACACCACGGTGCCCGAGCGCCTCCGCGCAACGGTCCCCGCCCTCGCGGACGCGGCGACGGCGGATCCCGACCCGCGGGTCCGGCGCGACGCGGCCGTCGCGGTCGGGTCGGTCGTGATGATCGACGACGAGGTAGCGACCGAGACCGTCGCGACGGGCGCGCGAGCGTTCGGACGGGCGGTGCTCGATGACGACGAGCGGGTTCGGTCCGCGGTGCTCGGGGTCGTCGACGCCCAGTCCGACCTCGCGTTTCGCGTCCCCGATCCAGCCGTACGGTTGTACGCGGTCGGACTGGCCGAGGCCGCGACCGAGGACGCCCCGGCCCCGGAGCGCGCCCGCGTCGACGCCGACGCCGTCGCGAAGCGGTCCGCGGAGCTGCCCGGATCAGCCGTCGCCGACCTCGTCGAACGCGGCTGGGAGGCTGCGTCGCCGTCGCCGTACGCCCGCGACCTCGTCGCGGCGCTGGCGACCGAGCGCCCGGACGCCGTCGCGGAGCGAGCCGGACGGATCAGGGACGGCGTCGAGCGCGGCGTCGGGGTCGGCGCCGGCGCGCGAGCGCTCGACGCGGTCGAGCCGGCCGACGGGACGGCGGTCGACGCGACGTTCGCCGCGCTCCGCGGATCGCTGTCGTCGGCGCCCGAGGCGGCGCCGTCCGTCGCGGAGCGGGCGCTGGACGCGGGGCGCGCCGACGAGGTGGCCGAGGCCGTCCGCCGCGCGGTCGTCGCGGAGCCGTCACCGGACGCTGTCGAGGCGCTCGTGACGCTGTCCGCGGGGAGCGATGGCGGGACGGCGGCGACGCTGTTCGACCTCGCGACCGACGACGCCGTCGACGACGACGCCCGACTGGCGGCGGCGAGCGGCTGCGCCACACTCCTCTGGCGCGGGGACGACCCGGCCGTCGATGCGACCGCACTCGTCGACGTCCTCGCCGGTTTCCTGGCTACGCCCGACGACGGCCGACGCTCGACCGCTGCGGACGCGCTCGCCGCCGTCGGACGCGGCGCCGCCGACCCGGATCCGGCCGCGGCCGCGTTCGCCGACGGCGGTGCGGCCGAGGACGACGAGCCGCTCGCGGTGCTCGCGGAAGCGGCGCCCAGCCAGGCGGCGACGGTGATCGAGGCGCTGGTCGACGGGCTGGTACCAGGTGAGGGGCGGAACAACACCGAGCGCCTGAATCCCGTCGTAGCCGCGGTCGACGCGGACCCGGCGGTCGGGACCTCGGCGCTCCCGTCCCTCCTCACTGCGATGGGGGTCACGGGCGCCGACGTCGGATTCGCCCGGGTTACAGCTGCCGAGATACTGGAGACGGTCGCGACGGCGGAACCGGCGGCGGTCGTCCCGCTCGCTGGAGACCTCCCCGTCCTCCTCGCCGACGGGTGTCCGTCGGTCCGGACGGCCGGTGCGGCCGCGCTGGCGGCAGCGGGCGACGCCGACCCCGACGCCGTCCCGGAGCGACTGCGGGCGCTCTCTCGGGTCGACCGCGACGACGAGCGCTGGCCGATGGGGGTCGTCGTACGCGACGCGCCGAAGCTCGCCGAGCGAGCGCTCGCGGACACCCTGTCGTTTCGGCCGAGAGACGAGACGGAGACGGCCGAGTTCGTCGCGTCGATCGCTCGGAGCGACCGCGAACTGGCGACCGACGCCGTCGAGTGGGTCCGCGACCTGCTGTGGGCCGGCGTCGAGGTGAAGTCCGCCGCGGAGTTCGTCGGCGCACTCGCCGAGCGCGACGCGGACCTGGCGGCCCGATGCGCCGAGGCGGTCGCCGCGAACGTGGACGCGGAGACGCCGCGGTGGGAACGGCGAGCGGCCATTCGGGCGCTCGCGGCCGTCGCCGAGCAGCGTCCTGAGGTCGTGCGGGCCGCGTTCGACGGCGCCGTCGACGAGTCACCGGCCGCCTACCGCGAGGCCATCTTCTGGCAGTTCGAGGACGACGTCGACGAACTGTTCGACGCTGCGGGCATCGGCCGCTCGGCCGGGTCGGGCACCGCGACCGACGGACGCCCCGACTGCGACCGGTTCTGGGCTGAACTCGACGAGCGGATCTGAGGCGAGCCGCCGGAGACGGACGGGGAGGGGGCCCCGTTCAGCCCCGCAACGCCTCGACGGGACGCTCGTTGGCCGCTTTCCACGCCGGGTAGAGCCCGCTGACCAGGCTCGTCCCGACGCCGAACGCGAAGGCGAGCCCGATGTAGAGGAAGTTCCCCGGGCGGAAGGCGAGCATCGCGTCGCCGACGACGAAGTGGTTGAGGACCAGCCCGGCGACGACGGAGAAGGCGGCTCCGGCGAGGCCGCCGATGATCCCGAGCAGGACGGCCTCCGAGAGCATGATCTTCAGCACGTCGAGCTTCTGGAAGCCGACGGCGCGCAACACGCCGATCTCCTGGCGGCGCTCGACGGCGCTCATCAGCATCACGTTGAGGATGCTGACGCCGGCGACGAGCAGGGAGATGGAGCCGATCCCGATGAGGAAGAGGTTGACGGCCTGGAACGACTGCCCGATCTGGTCGGCGACCCCGGAGTAGTCCTGAACGGTGACGCGCTCGCGGCGGTCGTTCAGCTGGGCGCGGATCGCCATGGCCGTGGCGTTGGCGGCCGTGCTGTCGGTCTCGGTGACGGTGATGGTGTCGTAGCCGCGGCTCTCGAAGCTCCGCATCGGGAGGACGATCTGGTCGCTCGGGTTGGTGTAGCCGAAGCCCTGGCTCGGCGAGAGCACCGCGACGACCCTGACCGTCGAACCGTTGACGGCGATCGTGTCCCCGGGACCCAGGCCGCGCTGGTCGGCGAGGTTCGGCCCGATCAGGGCGCCGGTCCGGTAGGGTTGGGGGATCGACCCCTCGCGGGCCTCGAACAGTTTGCCCGGTTGGTCGATCCCCATGACTACCCTGTTCTCGGACGCCTCCCTGCTGTAGGTGACGGTGGTGAACCGCTGTAGCGCGGGCGCGACCGTCGCGCCCGAGCCGGCGACCGACTCGACCTGCCGCAGGTCCCGCTCGGTGAGCGCGTCGGGCGCTCCCTCGGCGTCGCTCGGCTGGACCATCACCTGGTTGCCGATGCTGCCGAGGTTCTCGGTGAGCTGGTAGCGCAGCGTCAGCCCGAACATCCCCAGCGACGCGATGGCGATGACGCCGATGACGATGCCCAGCGCCGCCAGCACCGACCGGACCTTCGTCCGGCCGATGTTGCGCCGGGCCATCAGCAGCGCCGGGAACCGCCGGCGCAGCCACCGCATCACGGCCGATCACCGCCGGCGGGTCCGTCCTCCGGCGAGCCGGTCGCGCCCGCGGTCGGCCCCGGGTCAGCGGCGTCGCCGGGACCGGTCGCCGGCTTCCCGTGGCCGCCGTCGGTCGGAGCCTCCTCGCCCATGAGACCGTCGACGAGCTCCACCGTCCGGTCGACGTACTCGTTGACGAGTTCGTCGTGCGTGACGGCGATGACGGCCACGTCCCGCTCGGTGATCTCGACGAACTCCTCCAGGATCTGGCGGCCGGTGTCGCGGTCGAGGTTCCCCGTCGGTTCGTCGGCGAGCAGGAGCCGGGGCTCGTTGATGAGCGAGCGGGCGATGGCGACGCGCTGTTTCTGGCCGCCCGACAGCTCGTCGGGCTTGTGGTCGAGCCGGTCGCCCAGGCCCATCCGTTCGAGCAGGTCGACCGACCGCTCCTCGACGCTCGGGTCGTGGTCGAAGAGTGCGGGCACCTCGACGTTCTCCTTCGCGGTGAGCGTCGGGATGAGGTAGAAGTTCTGGAAGACGAACCCGATGGTGCGCTTGCGGGCGGCCGTCTGCTCGCGGTCGGTGAGGCCGGTCACGTCCTCGCCGTCGAGCAGGACCTCGCCCTCGCTGGGGTCGTCGAGCAGGCCGAGCAGGTTGAGCAGCGTGGTCTTGCCGCTCCCGCTGGGCCCCATGATGGAGACGAACTCGCCGGGCTCGACGGCGAAGTCGATCCCCTTCAGGGCCTCCAGCGTCTCCCCGCCGGTCCGGTAGCGCTTGACGACGCCCCGGGTCTCAATCACCGCCACGGCTCGCCCTCCAGGCGCGGACGACCACGGCGAGGACGGCGATCACCACGATTGCACCGACCGCCAGCGGGACGAGGAACCCGCCGCCACCGGAGTTCGCGTCGATGTCAGGACCGGCGGCGAGCGCGCGGCTGGCGCCCGCGGCGTCGACCTCGACGGTGCGGGTGTGGCGCTGGCCGTCGACGAGGTATTCGACCCGTACCGGGACCGACGAGACGTTGCCTCGCGTGCTCGCGTACACGTCGAACGAGACGAAGTCACTCGCGGGGACGGTGCCGACGAAGTACTCGCGGTTGGGCGAGGTCGGCGTCACCTCCTCGGTGTCGACGACGCTGACGAGCACGCTCTGGGCGTCGGTCGTCCCGAGGTTGCTCGCGCTCCCCGAGATGCGGAGTCGGCCTCCATCGGGCACGACCTCCAGTCCGGTCAGGCCGATGGTACCGGGCGTCTGGGTGAGCGTCGTCGACGCGCTCGTCCGGCCCCGTTCGCGGGCCACGTCGTAGGTGGCGACCACGTCGACCGCGGCGCGGTCTTCGGAGAGCGTCGAGTTCAGGCGAACCGTCCGGGACTCGCCGGCGGCGACGCGGTCGACGAGCGCCTGCCCGACCGAGGCGTTCGGCGAACTGGCGCGCACGCTGACGTTCGAGAGCGGAGCGTTGCCCCGGTTGAGCACCGACACCGTCACCGCCTGGGAGTTGCCGCCCTCGCGGGTGCTCAGGTCGAGCGCGACGCTGTCCCGGAGCGGGTCCGTCTGGAGGGTGACCGTCTCCGTGACGGTCCGGGTCGCCCCGCCGGGCGTCGAGTACGAGAGCGTCGCGGTCACCTCGTGGTCGCCCGCGGCCGACGGGCGGAAGTCGAACGCGGCCGTCGCCGACTCGCCGTCGGCGATCCGGGTGAACACCGAGCGGTCGTTGCGGACGGCGATCCCGTCGCCGGCGACCGTCAACTCGGCGTTGGTCACCGCCGCGCCGAGCCCGTTGGCGACCGTGACCGTGCCGTCGGACTCCAGCCCGGCGATGGAGGTGTTCGCGTCGATGTCGAGTTGCGGGCGCTCGGTCTCCGTCCGGACCGTCACCGTGTCGGTGACCGTGTCGGTCACGCCGCCGGCGGTCGTGTAGGTGAGCGTCGCCGTCATCCGGTGGCGGCCGTCGTCGTCGGCGCGGTAGTCGAACTCGACGGTGCGGGAGGCGTTGCTCCCGACCGTCGCGAGCACTTCCCGGCGGTTCGTGATGCTGACGTTCTCGCCGTCGACGGTCAGTTCGACGCTCTCGATGGGGCTCGACAGGCTGTTGGCGACGGTGACCGAGCCGTCCGCGCGGACGCCGGCGACGGAGTCGTTGGCGTCGATGTCCAGTTGCGGATAGCGCTCCTCGACGGTGATCGAGACCGGGTAACTCAGCCGCGTTCGCCGGTCCTGGTCGGTATCGCGACCGGAGACGTTGACCTGCAGGTCGTACGTGCCGGCCTCGTCGAACGAGACCGACAGCGGGACGGACCTGTCCGAGCCCGCCGGGACGGTCCCGATGTTCTTCACGTCGGCGTACTCCTTCGGGTGGGGCCCGTCGTTGGCCTTGATAATCCGCACGCGGTCGACGAAGTAGCCCGCGGAGCTACTGTCGAAGTTCTCGATGGTCGGTTCGATCGTGATCTCGTCGCCGGGGACCGGTTCGGCGGGGGTCACGTCGACCGACGAGATGGTCACGTTCACGCTGGTTGCGGCCGCGACGGCCGGAAGCGATGCGACTGCGATCAGGACCGCGAGTGCTATCGTCTTGTTTCGGTTCATTGGTCGGGGGAGGTGTGGCTCGTGACTGTCGACTCGATGCGGGGACGCGGGGAGCGAGCGTGGCGGATCATCACAGGACTTCGACGGCGACCAGGAGCGTCCGGAGCGAGAGCAACACCGCGATCAGCACCGGGACGGCGACGGTCAGCGCCGCCTCCCGGACGTTCAGTGTACGGGCGTGTTTCATCGCGAACGTCCAGAGGAACGCGCACCAGAGGGTGAAGACGATGCCGAGCGCCGCCGTCAGCGCCACCATCGGCCCGGTCTGGAGCGCCCGGTTGAACTGCTGCATCGACTCCTGAGTGATCTCCGAGGGCACGTCGATCCCTCGGACGTTGAATCGATAGTAGGTGAGCGGAATGCCGACGGCCGACCCGATGAGGCTGGGGACGAACCCCCAGCCCACGAGCGCGAACGTCGTCGAGAAGTCGCCCTCGCCGCCGAACGCCACGGAGACGGCGTGGAACAGCCCGGCGTACAGCAGCCAGATCACGAACGGCCCGGCGATGACGAACAGGTACGTGAACGCCTGGATGAACGCCACGAACCCGCTCCGGCGCCGACGCCTTCGAACAGTTGCGACGTGAACCGCGACTGCAACACCGCCGCGACCACGTCGACCGCGACGACCGCGAGTATCACGACCAGCGGCCCTTTCAGCGACGGATCGGACCCCTGCCGACGGAAGAACTCGTCCGGATCGGTCAGCAGAGACAGTACGGAGGGCATCTCGCCGGGGATTCCGTAGAGCGGTAACTTAAAACTTTGTTTCAGGAGACAGGTCTGAACTCGAACAGGTTCGACGTGTCGGACCTGCGGGACCGCGGGCTCGGGTCCTCACCGCGGGAGTTCGGCCAGCAAGCGGTCGAACTGCTGGCGGTACTGGAACTCGGCGCGGGCTCGTCCCAGGTCGTCCTCGGCGAAGGCGTCGTCGAAGCCGGTCATCCGCCACAGCAGCGTCGACAGCTGGTAGATCGGCTTGCACCGCTCGTAGGCCTCGCCGGGGTCGAACTCAACGTGCGTCCGGTACCCCTCGTAGAGCTGTTCGCGCAGGCGTTCGCACACCTGCGGGTCGTCGAACGTCGAGTCGATGTAGAGGAACTCCGACTGGGCGAGCTGGTAGTCGCGGTGGGCCGCCAGCGTGTCCTGCCAGTCCAGGACGGCGGTGATAGGGTCGGGCTCGTCGAGCATGCAGAGCAGGTTCGTCGGCTGCATGTCGTCGTGGACGAGCCGGGGCATCCCGTCCTCGGGCACCAGCGGGAGCGTCTCCTCGATGGCGTCGCGCGCCCGCGACTGCATCCCCTCGAAGGGCGTCCCGCCGAGGCGGTCGATGTGCGAGCGGGTGAGGTCGCCGAAGTACTCCCGCCAGTTGCCCCGCCAGTTGCGGATCGTGATCCGGTCGTCGTAGAGCATCAGCCGCCCGAACGCCTCGAAGGCGATCTCCGAGTGCAGGTCGCCCATGATCGACCCGACCTGCTCGATGACTCGCTCCCAGTGGCTCTGGTCCATCGCGCCGTACTGGTCGGCGAGGTTGTCGCCGCGGACCCGCTCGGTGACGAAGTACGGCGGCACCGACCGCTCGGGTTCCTGCTTGAACACGAGGATCCGGGGGATCGGGATCTCGGTGCGGTCGGCGACGTACTCGTGGAGCTTCGGCTCGACGGCGAACCGGTCGTCACCCGGCGGTTCGAACTTGACGACGACCTCGTACTCGTTGCCCTGGTAGACGAGCGTGACCATGTACACGTCGGCGCGGGTCCCACCGGTGGCCGCTTCGTAGCTGAACTCCTCGTAGTCCGGCCCGGACTCGTCGAGGACGGCTTCGATATCGGCGGCCGATGTCGTCTGCACGCCACCCTATTGATCAGGGGGTGAGAAAAATGTATCACCTGCGGCGAGGCCGCCCGCCCGCGTTCTGTCGGCCGAGCGATTCGTTCACCCGGTCTCGGACGGCACCCGGACCGCCGCGGCCGCACGGCGAAGCAGGTCGACCGACGCCAGCGCGACGAAGACCGTTCCGCCCCACGCGAACCCCTGGAACAGTCGGGCCGTCGTGTCGTCGACCCCCGGGCCGCGCGGCAGGAGCGCCACGAACAGCAACCCCGCGCCGACGAACCCGAACGCGACCCGCAGGCCCGGTCCCCACCAGTAGCAACACAGCGCGACGCCGGGCAAGGCGAGCAGCGCCAACAAGATCCCTTTCTCCGGGTGCCGGAGGACGGTCGACGCGGCCGGCCCGAGGGGGACCCATCCGAGCGCCCCCAGGAGGTACGCACCGAAGGCGAGCCACCCGTCGGCGGGCGGCGACGGCCACCCCGGTACGGCGTCCCGCGCCCGGAGCTCCGGGTCGCCCCACCGCCCGAGAACACCCGCGGCGAACAGGCAGAGACTCCCGAACAGCAGTTTCAGCGGTCCGGCCCCGAGCATCGCGACCGGACGACCGAACGCGAGGAAGCCGAGCCACGCGCCAGCGGCGAACGCGAGCAGGGCCTCGTCGCCCCGCCAGCCGCGGGCCGCGACGGCGAGTGCGAGCGCCACCGCCGGAGACGCGAGTTTCGCCACGTTCGCGTTCAGCGCCGTCTCCGCTGGAACACCCAGCGGCGTCGTCGCCCACGAACCGAAGCTCGCCCAGACGGCGAACGATGTCCCGAGAGCGACCAGAAGCGTGGCCGCCCGCGGCTCTCGATACGACACGCCGGACTCATCGGTCGACTGTAATAAAAGCGCGTCGGCGGGCGACGAGTCGCCCGTTGCGCAGCGACGGCCGAAAAGCGGGAACCGGTTCAGGAGCGCCGGCTCAGTGGTCTTCGTCTTCGTAGACCCAGGGCTCGTCCGAGCGCGAGTAGTCGACGAGTTCGTCCTCGTCGAAGAACAGCTCGATCTCGCGTTCGTTGGCGCCCTCGTCCTCGTGGTCCGAACCGTGGATGATGTTCTGACCGAGGTCGAGACCGTAGTCGCCGCGGATAGTGCCGGGGGCGGCGTCGGCGGGGTCGGTCGCGCCCATCATCTGTCGGACCTGACGGGTCGCGTCGCCGCCTTCCCAGACCATCGCCATCACCGGACCGCTGGTGATGAACTCGACGAGCTCGTCGAAGAAGGGCTTGTCCTCGTGCTCGCCGTAGTGGGCCTCGGCGAGCTCCTGGTCGATCTGCATGAACTTCGCGCCGACGAGCTTCAGCCCGCGCTCTTCGAGGCGGGTGATGATCTCGCCGGTGAGCCCGCGCTGGACGGCGTCGGGCTTGGCCATCACGAACGTGCGCTCGTCGTGGTGGCTCATCGCTCGGCCTCCGCTTCCTCGGCGTCGGACTCCTCGTCGTCGGACCCGTCGTCGGCGTCCGCCTCGTCGGCTTCGGCCTCGTCGGGGTCGGAGGCGCCGGCTTCGACGGCCTCGTCGGGCTCGACGTCGTCGAGGTCCTCGTCGGTGTCACCCGGCGCGTCGACGTCCTGGCCCTGGTCCTCGATGTCCGTGGGGCGCTCGTCGGCGGCCGGCTCGGACTCCTCCTCGTCCTCGTCTTCGGCGGGCTCCTCCTCGCCGGCCCACTCGAGGTCGCGCGATTCGCGACCGAGGTTGGCGTTCTTCTCGCACTTCGAGGAGCAGTAGTGGATGGTCGAGCCGTTGGTGCGGACGAACATGGTGCCCGTCCCGGGCTCGATGTCGGTGCCGCAGTAGTCGCATTCGCGCGTTCGTGGCATTATTGGCCTCCGATCTGGTCGGCCTCGCGCGCGGTCTCGCGGAGCTGGAGCACGTCGCCCTCCCGGACCGGCCCGAGGACGTTTCGCGTGATGATGCGGCCCTGGTTCTCGCCGCCGCGGATCCGGCACTTGACCTGCATGGCCTCGCCGTGCATCCCCGTGCGGCCCACGACTTCGATGACTTCGGCGGCCGTGGAACCGCCGTCTCCGTCGGATTCTTCAGCAGACATCGAAGGTCACCTACCGGAGTTCCTCGACCTTACCGGCGATGTCGTCGACGTCGTCCTGGGCGTCGCCGGCGTCGACGATAGCTGCCGCGGCGCTGCCGACTTCGAGCCCGGCGGCGTGGCCGACCTCGTCCTGCGTGCCGATGAAGACGAACGGGATGTCCTTCTCGTCGGCCAGCTCCGGGAGGTGCATGACGATCTCCTCGGGCTGGACGTCCTCGGCGACGAAGACGAGCTCGGCGTTGCCGCGCTCGACGGCCTTGGTCGTCTCGTTGGTTCCTTTCTTCACGGTGCCTGTGTCTCGTGCGACCTCGAGGGCCTCGAGGGCGTCGTCCTCGAGGTCCGCGGGCACGTCGAAATCTACGTATACTGGCATTTGTGGATCACCTCCCGCGCGTGGGCTCGCGCTCCCCCGCCGCCGGGTTCGACCCGGGCGCCGCGAGAAAATCGCGGCGGAATATCCTGAAAGGCTAGGAGCATCATCAACCCCGCGCGGGCTGTACACCCATCTGGCAGAGGAGTACTAAAAGCACTTTCGAAGACGACCCCGCGTGCGAGCCGCCTGCACACGTCACGGACGGAGGCCTCGGGGTTCCTCGTCCGCGGTTCCCGTCTCACCGCCCCCGGCCGCCATCGGTCGGCGCGCTCCCCCGCGCCCCGACGCGGTATCACCGAGTCGACCGTCGCCGCTGTGCCGGCCGCGACCCGACCCACGCCCCTGCCAGGGTGCGCGACATCGGCCGCACCGCCGCCGCGCCGACCGGCGTCGTATGACAGAGCCTCGATACACTGTCGGACGGTCCGGCGCGGAGTGCGGACGGGCGCGGTCGCGGGTCGAGATCGGGGCCGATCGGCGGGCATTTGTCGCTCGGCGGCAGACGGGGAGCCATGCCCGTCGACCGCGTCGCCAGCGCGCTCCGCGAGGAAGCCCGGGCCACCGACGAGCGGCGGCTGCTGGTCCTCGCAGGTGAGGGCGATGCCACCCGCGAGGCCGCGGCCGACGCCCTCGACGCGGTCGACATCGACTCGCGGGACGTGACCTACCTCGGCGACTCCGAGGGGACGCCCTGGGAGCGAGTGCAATCGGCCCGCGCGGGCGACCTGCTCGGAACGACCCACGGCGCGCTCGTGGTCGACTGTCACGAGGCCTGCCGTCCGAACGCCCTCGGTCGCGCGGTCGGCGCCGTCGACGGCGGCGGCCTGCTCGTCCTCTGTGTCCCCCCGCTCGACTCGTGGCCCGACCGCCGCGACGGCTTCGACGAGACGCTGGCCGTCCCGCCGTTCGAGGTGTCCGAGGTGGCCGGCAACTTCCGTCGTCGGCTGGTCGAGCTGCTGCGCGCTCATCCCGGGATCGCCGTCGTCGACGTGGGCGACGGCTCGGTCGAACCGACCGTCGAGCGCGACGGACTGACCGACCCCGCGCCGCGCCGCCCGCCCGACCCGCCGGCGGTCCCCGACGACCCCGTCTTTCCGGCAGCCGTCTACGAACGGTGTCGCACCGACGACCAGGTGAGCGCCGTCGAGGCCCTCGAAGCGCTCGGCGATCCCGGCAACGCCGTCGTCGTCGAAGCGGACCGCGGGCGCGGGAAGTCCAGCGCCGCCGGCCTCGCCGCGGGCGCGCTCGCGCTGGCGGGCCGAGACGTGCTCGTCACTGCGCCAGGGTACCCCGGCGCCGCCGAGGTGTTCGCCCGCGCCCGCGAGGTACTGGTCGATGCGGGGTCGCTGGCGAGCGCCCCCGACGAGTCCGACCCGATCCTGCTCGAAACCGCCCGGGGCCGCGTCCGCTTCGAGAAGCCGACCGCGGCGGCCGAACTGCCCGGTGACCCCGACGCGGTCGTCGTCGACGAGGCCGCGGCGCTGCCGGTCCGGCTGCTCGAACGGTTCCTCGACGCACCCGCGGCGGCGTTCGCGACCACCGTCCACGGCTACGAGGGGGCGGGCCGAGGGTTCTCCGTCCGCTTCCGCGACCGCCTCGACGACGGGGACTTCGAGGTGGCCGACGTGTCGATGACCGACCCGATCCGCTACGCCGCCGGCGACCCCGTCGAGGTGTGGGCCTTCCGCGCGCTCCTGCTCGACGCCGGTCCCGCCGTCGACTCGCTGGTCGAGGGCGCAGATCCCGCAGACCACGGCTCTATCGGCTACGAGGCGTTCGAACCCGAGGACCTGCTCGCGGACGAGCACCTGCTCCGGGAGGTGTTCGGGCTGCTCGTCGCCGCCCACTACCGGACGGAGCCGTCGGACCTGGCCCGCCTGCTCGACGCCCCGAACGTGGCCGTCCGGGCGCTCACCCACGAGGGCCACGTCGTCTCCGTCGCGCTGCTGGCTCGCGAGGGGGATCTCCCCGCGGACCTGCGGGCGCACATGTACGAGGGCGGCCGCGTCCGCGGGAACATGATCCCCGACGTGCTGACGAGTCAGTTGCGCGACGAGGCCGCCGGCGTCCCGGAGGGGCTGCGAGTGCTCCGGATCGCGACTCACCACGCCGTCCGCTCGCGCGGGCTCGGGTCGCGCTTGCTCTCGGCGATCCGCGAGGAGTTCGCCGACGACGCGGACTGGCTGGGCACCGGCTACGGCGCGACGCCCGAGCTGTTGCGGTTCTGGCGAGCCAACGGCTTTTCCACTGTCCACCTCTCGACGACCCGCAACGACGCCAGCGGCGAGTACTCCGCGGTGATGCTCGCACCCACCAGCGACGCCGGTCGGGAGTTGGCCGACCGTCACTCGCGGTGGCTCCTCGACCGGGTGGGCGCGATGCTCTCTGACCCCCTGGACGATATGGACCCCGACGTGGTGCGCGCGGCGCTGCGGAGCGTCGACGCGGCGCCCGAACTCGGCCTCTCCGACTGGGAGTGGCGACTGCTCGTCGGGACGACCGGCGGCGCCGGCATCTTCGACACCTCGCCGCGGCCGCTCCGGCGGCTGACCGTCCGGTACCTGACCGACGCCGGCGACGAGACGGCCGGCGAGAACGCCGACGGCGAACCGAGCGACCCGCTGTTGACTCCCCGTCAGGAGCGCCTGCTCGTCCGGAAGGCGCTGCAGGGCCGACCCTGGGGCGCGGTCGCCGAGGAACTGGGCTTTCACTCTCACGGCCAGTGCATGCGGGCGCTGGGGGAGGCGACCCGACCGCTGGTTTCACGGTTCGGCGGCCCGAAGGTGGCGGCAGAACTGGAGCGATTCGAATGATGCAACTCCCCGCGCTCGAGGCCCTCCCCGTCGACCTGTTCGTGATCGTCGCGTTCGTCCTGCTGGTCGGCGGCGTCGTCGGCAGCGTCACCCCGCTGGTCCCCGGCGGGATCCTCTCGCTGTCCGGCGTCGTCGTCTACTGGTGGGCCAGCGGCTTCGCCGAGCCCAACGTCTTCGTCCTCTCGGGCCTGCTGTTCGTCGCGCTGATCGCCGTCGCCACCGACTGGCTCGCCGGCGCCGTCTCCGCGAAGGCCGGCGGCGCCTCGACCCGGACGACCGTCGTCGCCACCGTCGTCGGGCTGGTCGGCCTCGTGTGGGGCCCGCTGGGGTTCCTCCTCGGGACCGCCGGCACCGTCTTCGTCCTCGAACTGGCCGACGGCGGCGAGATCGAGGAGAGCGCCCGCGCCGCCGGCGTGACGCTTTTGGGCATGCTCACCTCCAGCGTCCTCCAGATCCTGCTGACCGCCGGCGTCCTCGTCGCGATGGTCGGCGTCTTCCTTCTCTGAGTTCGAGAGAACGACTGTTCAGTTCGACGTGCGAGTGTATCGGTTGTTTCTGTTCATCGTATCGTGAAACGAAGTCGTGCGAGAGTGACCGCACTCGACGGCAAGCGTTGAAAGCCCTCGGCGCGCTCGCGGTCGCTGAGGCGGGATATCCGCGCTCTCGGCACCGCCCGCGCGGATAGTGGCCCGCTCAGGCGACTGAACTGCACGCGAGCGCGCCTCGCCCTTTCAGTCCACCAGGCACCGCGACCGCCCCGCACAGCACCGCAGACGGCCACGAGCCTCCCCAGCCGATTCGCTCGCCTGCGGCTCTCTCATCCCTCGCGCGGCTACGTCGCGCGCACGAGAGCGCGCGATAGCACGCGCCGACCGCACCGCGACCGCTCGCCGCAACAGCCACTCCCTGCAGATAGCATCCGGCGCCGCAGGCGCCGGTTCGCCGTCAGAGCGAGCGCTGACGAGCCTGCGGTCGGTCGCGGTGTTCACTCCCGCAGACACCGGCTGCGCGGGAGCGCAGCGACCAGCGCAGCCGGCCTTTTTTCACCCATGTTTTTTGACGGGGGTCGAGACGCGAGCCCGCCGGCTCGCGCCGACGCCCCCGTTAAAAAAGATGGTCGCTAGAAGCTATCTTTGATCTTCTCGAAGAAGCCCTGGCCCACGTCGACCTCCTCGCCGCCGGCCTCGGCGAAGGCTTCGAGGGCCTCCTTCTGTTCTTTGTTGAGGTCGTCGGGGGTGACGACCTGGACCTGAACGTACAGGTCGCCGTCGCCGCGGCGGCGGAGCCGCGGCATGCCCTTGCCGGAGAGGCGGAACGTCTCGCCGCTCTGGGTGCCGGCGGGCACGTCGAGTTCGACGGCGCCGTCGACGGTCGACACCTCGATGGTGTCGCCGAAGACCGCCTGCGGGAAGGAGATGGGCTCCTGGTGGTGCAGGTCGGCGCCCTCGCGGTCGAAGTCGGGGTGGTCGCGGACCGCGACCTCGATGAGGAGGTCGCCCTTCGGGCCGCCGCGCTCGCCGGGGGCGCCCTCCCGTTCCATGCGGAGGGTCTGGCCGTCCTCGATGCCGGCGGGGACCTCGACGGAGAGGGAGGCGTCCTCGCGGACGACGCCGTCGCCGCGACAGGTCGAACAGGTCTCCTCGTAGACGGTGCCCTCGCCCTCGCAGCGCCGGCAGGTCTGGCGCTGCTGGACGCGACCCATCGGCGTCTGCTGGGTGGTCGTGGTCTGGCCGCGGCCGTTGCACTCGGGGCACTGCCGGGAGTCGGTGTCCGGCGGGTGGCCCTGGCCGTTGCAGTCCGAACAGGTGTCCGGGCGGGTGACGTTGAGCTCCTTCTCGACGCCGTGGTAGGCGTCTTCGAGGTCGATCTCGAGGGTGGTCCGCAGGTCTCGACCCTGGCGGGGCCGGTTGGAGTCGCCGCGACCTCCGCCCCCGCCGAAGAACGTCTCGAAGATGTCGGACATGTCGCCGAAGGGGCCCTGGCCGCCTCCGCCGCCCATGCCGCCCATGCCCCCCATGCCGCCGGCGCCGCCGTTGTCGGTGGCGCCGTGTTTGTCGGCCTCGACGTAGCGGTCGTGGCCGAGCTGGTCGTACATCTGGCGCTGTTCCTCGTCGGTGAGGACCTCCTTGGCCTTCTTGACCTGCTTGAACTTCTCCTCGGCGTCGGCCTCGTCGCTCACGTCGGGGTGATACTCCCGGGCTTTCTCCCGGTAGGCCTGCTGGATCTCCTCCTCGCTGGCGTCTCGGGAAACCCCCAGCACCTCGTAGAAGTCCTCGCTCATCGCTTGTGCCGGTGTAGACGATTGAGGTACTTCAATAGAACGGGTCTCGACTCGCGGCGGTCGGGCGCCCGGCTGGTCGCGGCTACCGGCCCGGTCCGGGCGCCCGGTCGGTCACGGGGGCGAGCTAGGGGGTATCGGCGGGCTTTCAGCGGGCGGTCAGCCGGAGTCGGTGGCGGTCCCGGTGTCCCCCTCGTCGTCGGCGAGCCACCAGTCCTCGTTGTCGAGCAGGTCGTCCTCCTCGTCCTCGCCGACCGGGCTGAAGTTGATCGTCGTGAGCCACCCGTCCGTGTCGAACAGGGTGAACTCGGGGTCGATGGTGAACACTTCGGGCTGGACCGTGCCGTCGTCGGCGGTGTCGCCCGCGTCGTCGATGACGTAGCCCGCCTCTTCGTCGTACTCGGGGAGCTCGGCCTCCTCGGCGACGAAGATGGTCGCCCGCTCGCCGGTCCCGAGGTAGCGGATCATCCGGGTGTTGTAGTCCGACCAGACGTTGTCGCGGACCTCCTCGACGTGCGGGACCCACTCCACTACCGGCGACGTGACGACGAAGTCCGCTCTCGGGCGCACGCTGTCGGTGAACAGCAGCGCCTTCTGGGAGTCCTGCACTCCGGCGTCGTCCCCGTCGTCGTCCTGGGCCGCCGCGACGCCGGCACCGGACGCGGCGGCGGTGCCCGCGGCCGCGAGCGCGCTCTTTTTCATCACTGATCGACGCGATTCCTCCGGCGTGTCGAACGGCAGGATGGTGTCGTCTGTCATCGCGTTCCTCCGTGCGGGGTTTGCGGACCGACCCCGAACAGTTCGGAGCCTGCCATCGAAACGGCCGTCCGCCGTCTCCGGGGCGTTCGCCCGTCGACAACAGCCGGACGGGGCGGGCGTATCCGCGCCCGCCGCACGCGGCGGCGTCGTGGCCGCTACCGCTCGATTGTCGCCTCTCTCCGACGCCCGTTCGCTTGCAAGTTCCGTGCTCGCTGGCTCGTCCGCTCAATCGCGCAACGGCGGTGAGTCGAACACCGCCCCGCAGTCGTCGCAGGCCGCGACGAGCGCGTCGCCGTCGAGCGTCGTCGTCATCGCGTCGCTCCCGCAGTCGGGACAGGGTGCGGGGACGCGCTCGGCGTCGCAGTCCGGGCAGCGGAACGTGAGCCCGTCGCCCGCGGCGTCGAGGGCGAAGTCGGCCTCGCCGCAGTCGGGGCAGCGGACGGGCACGCGAACGTCCGCGGTCTCGCGGGGCGCGCCGATGGCGAGGGCCACCAGGTCGTCGCTCCCGCGGTTGTCCCCCGACTGGTACTCGCCGGGCGCGAACCGGACCGCCTCGCCCGCCGCGACGGTGACCTCGCGGCCGGTCCGTGGGTCGTCGCCCGCCGCGTCGGGCTCGCGACCGGGCAGCGTCTCGAAGGTCGCGGTGCCGTCGATGACGAGGAAGATCTCCTCCTGGTCGGCGTGGGCGTGGAGCCCGCTGGGGAGCCCCTCGCCGGGCGGGACGCGGTAGCGGTTGATCGCGACGCCGTCCGTTTCGAGCGGGCCGGAGAGCCCGCGGCGGTCGATAGCGGCCGTCGGTCCGTCGGTCGACTCGTCGGCGTCGTCGAACGCGACGCGTTCCATATCGGCCGGTCACGGCCGAGCGAGAAATCTCTGTGGGCGGCCGACTCGGGGGACGGGCGGCCCGTCCTACACCCCGAGCCACTCGTCGTCGCGGATCTCGTAGCCGCTCGACCGGCAGAACTTCGCCGCGCGGCGGCGCACGTCGCGCGACCCCGGCAGTTTCTCCTTCTCGCGGATACGCTCGACGACCCAGTCGGCGACGACCGGGATCCCCTCGTCGTCGTCGACGGCGTCGATGGCCTGGAGCTCCCGGAACGTCCGCTCGTACCCCTCGCGCTGTGAACTCCCGAACTCGACGCCCCCGAGTTCGTCGGCCGCCTCGACGATGCGCCGCATCGCGGCGGCGATAGTGGGCCGCTGGACTCGCGCGCGGACCGCCTCGGGCGAGTCGTACTCCTCGCGTTCCGAGCGCGGGAGCAGCTCCGCCAGGTCGCGGGTCCCCTCCGCGGACTCGACCTCGTGGTAGCCGACCGCCTCGACGAGTTCCAGCCCCGTCGCCGGGAACGTCACCGCGTCGAGTTCCGCGTCGAGGGCGTCGAGTTCCGCCTCCTCGACCGGCGGTTCGGTCTCGTCGCCGCGTTCGAGCTCCTCCAGCATCGCCCGCATCCGCTGTCTGTTCTCCTCGTCCTGAGCCTGTTTGTCTCTCCCCGCTCTGTCGTCTGGCATCCCGCGGACTTGGCGTCCGGGGCGGATAACCCTGTGGTCGAACGGTCCGGCTCGCTTATTCCGTCTCGTCCGACCGAAGCCGGCCCCGCCGGTCCGCGGACTCGTCGCGCTCCCGCTCCAGCGGCTCCGAACAGTACCGACAGGCCGTCCGCTCTTCGCCGTTGCGCGCGCCACACGCGGGGCAGTTCGTCATCGACTCCGGGTCCGTGTCGCTCGATCCACCCAGCCCGAACGCCGAGAGCCCGTAGTGCGCGCGGTGGCCGACCTTGAGGTAGACCACCCAGCCCACCAGCCCGAGCGCACCCAGATACACCACCAGTATCCCGAGGCCCGTGGGCGAATCCAGCAGGGTCATACGCGGCGTTGGTGTCGGTCGGAAATCACGTTTTCCCCGCTCGGGACGTGCCGGTTGCGTTTCAAAAACGACCTTCAGCGAATCCCTATACGGACGGCGCCCGATCCGTGCGGTATGGCAACGGAATCCACGGACGGGCCGGAAGGGTACGAGGCGGCCACCGACCTGGAATCCCTGCAAGAGGAGGGACGCGCGGTGACGACCGTCGGCGGCCACAGCGTCGCCCTGTTCCACCACGAGGGCGAGGTGTACGGGGTCGACAACCGCTGTCCGCACATGGGGTTCCCGCTCTCGAAGGGGACCGTCGAGGACGGCCTGCTCACCTGTCACTGGCACCACGCGCGGTTCGAGCTGTCCTGCGGGGACACGTTCGACATCTGGGCCGACGACGTGCGGACGTTCCCGACGGCGGTCCGCGACGGGACGGTGTACGTCGACCCGGACCCGGAGACGGACGTGGCGCCCGAGGTCCACTGGCGCAACCGGCTGGTCGACGGCATGGCGGAAAACCTCTCGCTCGTGCTCGCCAAGAGCGCGATCCACCTCGACGGCCTCGGCGAGGGGTTCGCCACACCGCTGGAGACGGCGGTCGACTTCGGGACGAAGTACCGCGCCGACGGCTGGGGGCGGGGGCTGACGACGCTGGGCGCGATGGCGAACCTCTACGACCAGGTGGATCACGACGAGAAACGGCGGGCGATGTTCGTCGGCGTCCGCGAGGTCGCGGACAACTGCGCCGGCGAACCCCCCAGGTTCGACCAGTACGCGCTGGACAACGAGGACCTCGGGAAGGATCGGCTCAAGTCGTGGTTCCGCGAGACCTGCGAGGTCCGCGATTCGGACGGCGCCGAGCGCTGCCTGCGGGCGGCGACCGCGACGCTGCCGCCCGAGGACCTGGTCGAGATCCTCGTCGCCGCCGCGACCGACCACCTCTACATGAACGGCAGTCACACGATAGATTTCGTCAACAAGGCCTTCGAGACGCTCGACCACGTCGGCTGGGAGCGGGCGCCGGACGTGCTGGCGTCGACCGTGGACACGATCACCGACGGTTCGCGCGCCGAGGAGACGAGCGCCTGGCGCCAGCCGGTCGACGTGGCCGAACTCTGTTTCGACGCCGACGACGACATCCCCGAGCTCTCGGCGGCGGGCGACGGGAAGGCCTGGGACCGGCCCGACGGCTTCGTCGACCGCCTGCTCGGCGACGACCCCCACGACATCGACGAGGCGCTCCGGGACGCGATCCGGGAGGGTGCGACGACCGAGCAGCTGGCCCACGCGGTCGCCGTGGCGGCCCTCCGTCGGGTCGCCCAGTTCGCGACCAGCAACGAGTTCGGCGACTGGAACACGGTCCATCACACCGTCTCGTTCGCCAACGCGGTCGAACGGCTCGCGGGCCGCACCGACGCCGACGACCTCTACCGGGCCTGCTGACAGGGCGCCATGTCCGTCTATCTCGACCGATTCCTCAACCGGCCGGCGGCGCCGCTGCCGGAGGTCGGCGCCGGCGAGGACGACGACCCCGCGGAACTGCGCGAGCGCCTGCTGGAGACGTTCGACGAGCAGGGCCGCGTCGACGAGGCCGGGCGGATCGTCGGCCGGTACTTCGACGCCGGCGGCGACCCCGACGCCCTGAAGCGGACGATGGCCGAGGGACTCCTGCGGGAGGACGCCGGTTTCCACACCCTCCAGAACGTCGAGGGCGGGTTCGCGCAGTTCGAGGCCGCCGAGCGCGACCGCGAGCGCCGGCTGGCTCTGGTCGCGCCCGCCAGGTACATGGCCGCGCACTTCCCGACCCGCCGCGAGGCCGAGCAGACGTTCACCATCGCCGAGCGGCTGTATCGCGGCGAGGCGATCCACGAGGGCGGGGACGACTGACGGGGTGACCGGGTCGCCCGCTGGTGCCAGCGGCCACTCCGGACCTTGAGAGCGCCTGCGATAGCCTGATTCGGCTCACAGTCGCAGCTGTGTGCGTGCGTTCACACGTCATCGAGTCGGCGTGGCGACCCCCGGTCGGCGAGCGACCGGGCGGTCGGTGACCGGGCGGCACGGATGAGTTTCCTCACGATACTGCCGCTGGCGGTCGTGATGGTCGCCGGGCCGCAGCTGCTCAGCGCGGTCTTCCTCGCGACGAGTCGCGAGTGGCGGCGCAACTCCGCGTTGTTCGTCGCCGGTGCGGCCCTGTCGATCTCGGCGGTGGTCGCGCTGACGTACGTCCTCGGCGGCGTGTCGACGGGCGGGGGCGGCGAGTCGAACGGCGTCCTCTCGACGGTTGTCCTCGTGCTGATCGTCGCTGCGATGATATCCACGTTCCTCGGCCGCGAGGACTCCGAACCGCCGAAGTGGATGGGGAAGTTGGAGGCCGCCACGCCGCGCTTCTCGTTCCGTCTCGGATTCCTCCTGCTCGGCGTGTTCCCGACCGATATCGTCACCTCCGTGGCGGTGGGGTCGTACCTCGCCGCCAACGACCTCCCGCTGGTCGACGCCGCGCCGTTCGTCGCGCTCACGCTCCTTTTGCTCGCGCTGCCGTCGCTCGCCGTACTCACGCTGGGGGCCCGGGCGGAGACGCTGCTCCCGCGGGTGCGCGACTGGATGAACGACAACGCCTGGATCGTCAACGAGGTCGTCCTCGCCTTCTTCCTTGTGCTGACGCTCACCTGACGGCGGCGCTCCACCTGACCGTGGCGAAACGGTCGGGGGCCATCGGTCGCGCTCAGCCCCGTTCCGGCGGACGAATCGCGCGTCGTCGGTGCGCGGACGCGTCGATCCGTATCTCGACTCCCGCCCGACTTCCGGCACGCGGACTCGGGCGGTGTCCGACGGTCGCGGGCCGGACCAGTCTTAAGTTCGCGCAGGCCGCAGAAGCGAGGAATGCCATCCAGACGGGCCGTGATCGCAGCTCTCCTCGGTGGCGGAGTCGGTGCCGCGACGCTGACCGACGCCCGGGGGTACCTCAACCGGTTCGCGCCGCTGTCGGGCGACGCCTGGGGCGCCGCGACGGCCGACACTCGCGAGCGGGTCGCGACCCCCTACGGCGAGGCGACGGTCCGATACGACGACGCGGGCGTCCCGACCGTCGCGGGCGACGACGAACTGGCGCTGTACTTCGCGGTGGGGTACGTCCACGCGGCCGACCGGCTGTTCGAGATGGACCTGATCCGGCGGCGGATGCGCGGGACGCTCTCGGCGGCCGTCGGCGAGCGCACCGTCGACTCGGACCGCTTCCACGCCCAGATGGACTTCGCGGCCGCCGCCGAGGCGAGCTGGCGGGCCGTCGAAGACACCCCGACGGGCGAAGCGATGCGGGCCTACGCCGCCGGCGTCGAGGCCCAGCGGACGAGCGAACCGCTTCCGCTCGAATTCCGCCTGCTCGACTACGAGCCCGCCGCGTGGACGCCGGTCGACTCGATGCTCGTCGAGAAGCAGATCAGCTGGGGCCTCACGGGGAGCTTCCGATCGCTGCGCCGGTCGGTCGCGGCCGACGCGCTCGGGGAGCCGGCCGCGGCGACGCTGTATCCCGACCGTATGGACCACGACGTGCCGGTTCTGCGGGGGGAGACGGCCCCGGAGAGCGCGAGCGGCTCCGAACCGTCTTCGGGGGCGGCCGACGCGCGGGGTGAACCCGACCTCGCGTCGCTGTCGGCGTGGCTGGCCGACTTCGAATCCGGGCCCGGGATCGGGTCGAACAGCTGGCTCGTCTCGGGCGAACACACCGCGAGCGGCGAGCCGCTACTCGCCAACGACCCGCATCTGAACCTGATGGCGCCGCCGGTGTGGTACCAGATGGGCCAGCGCCGGCCGGGCATGCGCGTCCGGGGCGTCACCTTCCCGGGCGTCCCGTTCGTCGTCATCGGCGAGAACGACGCGGGCGCCTGGGGGTTCACCAACGCCGGCGCGGACGTGCTCGACACCTACACCTACGAGACCCGCGACGGGGAGTACCGCTACGGCGACGAGTGGCGAGAGTTCGACACCGAGGAGCGGACCATCGAGGTCGCCGGCGGCGACGACCGCACCGTCACGGTCCGCAAGAGCGTCCACGGTCCGGTCCTCGAACGCGAGGGACGACAGGTCGGCGTCGCCTGGACCGGACTCCAGGCCTCGCGGACGGCGGTCGCGGTCCACGAACTCGACCGCAGCGGCGGGCGCGAGGAGGCCCTCGCCGCGCTCTCGAAGTTCGACACGCCGACCCAGAACGCCGTCTACGCCGACCGCGACGGCAACACTGCCTACTGGGTGACTGGCCTGATCCCCGTCCGCGAGTCCGGCGATAGCGGCGGTGACGGGACCAGCGATGGAGGCGGCGAGGGGCCGGTCCGCGGCGACCGCGTCTTCGACGGCTCCGCCCGCGAGGGCGAGTGGCCCGGCTACGAACCCTACGGCGAGCCGGACTTCGAGACGGGGTGGATCCCCTTCGACGAGAAGCCGGGCGTCCGCGACCCCGACTACCTCGCCACGGCGAACCAGCGGATCGCCGACGACCCCGACCGCTACCTCGGGGAGGGCTACGCCGCGCCCTTCCGCGCCCGGCGGATCTACGACCTGCTCGACGAGCGGGCCGCGAGCGACGACCCGTTCGATTTCGCGCACATGCGCCGCGTCCAGCGCGACGTGGTCGACGAGCGCGCTCGGCTGTTCGTCCCGGCGATCCTCGATGCCCGCGACGCGATGGACGACGCCGCCCGAGCCGCCGCAGATCGGCTGGAGGGGTGGGACTATCGGATGAACCGCGACTCCCGCGCCGCGCTCGTCTTCGAACTGTTCGTCGGCCACTACCGCGAGCGGGTGTTCGAACCCGTCCTCGACGCCGCGGGCTTGGACGAGAGTCACTACCCCAACGACTGGGTACTGCTCACGCTCGGTCCCGAGAGCCGGTGGTTCACCGACCCGCCCGCCGAAGGAGTCGACTCGCGGTCGCGCCGCGACCTGATCGCGGCGGCGATGGCCGACGCGGCGGCCGAGATCGACGTCGAGGGCTACGAGACCTACGGCGACTACAACCGGACCGCCATCGACCACCCCTTCGACCTGGCGTTTCTGAACTACCCGCGACTCCCGACGGACGGCTCGCCCGCGACGGTCCGAAACTTCCGCAGGGAGTCGGCCGTCGGGAGCAGTTTCCGCCTGCTCTCGCGGTTCGACGGCGAGCCCTCGCTGGGGATGATCCCGGGCGGCAACGACGGCGAGTACTTCTCCGACCACTACAGCGATCTGCTGGAAGCGTGGGCCGACGGCGAGTACCGCCCGCTGGTGGCGACGACCGACGGCGACCCCGACATCCGGTTCGAGACCGGAGATGCCGACGCCGCGGGAGGTGCCGGCGATGAGTGAGTCGCTGGAGGACGCGTTCGGGACCGAGCCCGACGATTCCTCGGCCGGGGTCCGCGCCCGGCTGTACGACGCGCAGACGAGCCCGCGCGAGCGGTGGGTCCTGACCGTCGCGGCGACCGCGCTCGGGCTCGCGCTCGCGACCGTCCACTGGGGCGGCCTCCTCGCGGGCGGCGCCCTGGTCGGCTTCTGCTGGCCGACCCTCCGCCGGGCGCTCGTCGCCGGCCTGGCGTTCGGTGTCGTCGTCCTGCTCGCGATGGCGGGTCAGTTCGCGCTGGCCGGGAGTCTCGACGAGTACCTCGCGATGGGGCAACTGCTGGCGGTCAGCGTCGCCGTGCCGCTCGTCGCGGGCCCGCTCGGCGCCGCGGCTCGCGGGCTCGTTCCGGACGCGCCGCGCTCGGGCGAGCGGTGACCCTCGTAGCGTCAGTCGTTCAATTCGGCTTCCTTCCTGGCGACCATCTTTTTCACGCGGGGGTTTCCTCGGTCGCTTCGCTCCCTGCGGGAACCCCCGAGTCAAAAACATGGGTGAAAAAGCGCTCGCTCCCGCCGGTCGCTCGCGACCGCTCACTCGTCCAGATCGTCGATCAGCGCTTCGAGCGTCCCGATGTGTTCTTCGAACTTCTCGCGGCCGCGGTCGGTGAGTTCGTAGGTGGTCTGGGGCTTGCGGTCGACGAACTGCTTCTCGACGGCGACGCAGTCGGCGTCCTCCATCTTCCCGATGTGGCTGGCGAGGTTGCCCTCGGTCACGTCCAGGGCCTCCTTCAGGTCGGGGAAACTCGTCTCGCCGTGCCGGTAGAGGTAGGCGAAGATCTGGAGTCGCGTCGGCTGGTGGACGAGTTTGTCGAAGTCCATGGGTCAGGCCCGCGTCAGATACACGTAGGCGGCTATCGCGTACACGATGAAGAGGATGCCGAAGACGCCGACGCCGACGTACCGCAGCATCTCGACGTGCGGGAGCGCCGACGCGAACAACAGGACCCACGCGCCGCCGGCGTAGAACACCAGTCGGTCGCGCCGGCGGACCCGGTAGGCCGCCAGCACGGCCCCCGTCACCAGCAGGCCCAGCCCGATGGTCGCGATGACCAGTCCGAAGTACAGCAGCGCGCGGTCGAGGCCGGGGATCTGGCCGGCCGCGTCGCCGGTGACGCCGGTCGCGGCGACGACGAAGGCCCCGAGCGACCCGTAGAGGACCCGCCAGCTCGGCGCCCCCTCGGGGGCCTCGCTGCTCGGGAGCCGCGCGGAGACCAGCCACAGCGTCGCGACCGCGACGACGCTGAACACGCCCCAGACCGCGACGTAGGCGGCCGCGCCGAGCGTCTCGTAGAGGAAGAAGGTCGCCTGGACGAGCAGCGCCGCGACGCCGATGATCAGCCCGGCCACCAGCCACAGGCGGGCGCGACCGGGGTACTGCTCGGCCAGCCCCATCGCCCCCTTGATGTCCGACAGCTGGCGCTGCAGCTCCTCGGGGTCGACGCTCTCGGAGGCGTCGCTCACGGCGACCACCTCGCCGCGGGGGGCTGTGCGTCCGTCGGCCGAGCGCCGGTGTCGTTGGGTCGGGTCATGCGTGGGGCGGTCGTTGCCGCCGTGTTGTCGGAGGGCCGGTAAGTCGATTCCGGAAGCGTCGGCGGGGACCACCGCCGAGCGGGGAGCTATCCCAGCTCCGCCGAGCGGAAACGGAGGTAGCCGACCACCGGTGCCACGGCGGCCCAGACGCCCATCACGAGGACGTTGAACCACGGCTCGTAGCCCAGATAGTCGGGCGTGTCCGAGAACTGCGCGAGCGACTCGTACCGGCCGGGCGCGTCCGCCCAGACGAGTTCCGGGAGGGTGTTGAAGTACGCGCCGGCCGGCGAGAGCGCGCCGACGAGCGCGCGGGTCGACTCCGGGACCGCCACGCCCGGGAGCGACGCGGCGGCGTCGAGGAGGGTCCCGAGGTTCAGGGCGGGCAGCGGCCCGATCCAGAACGGCGAGAGGACGAAGTACGCCAGGAGGACGCCGATCATCGCCCGCGACCGGGTGGCGACCGACGCCGAGACGGCGACGAAGATGCCGACCATCGCGAGGGTGAACAGCGTCGAGAGCGCGCCCAATGCCAGGAACCGACCCGGGTCGGGCGCGTGGTCGTAGGTCGCGAGCGCGACGGCGAACGCGGCGGCGACGCCCAGGACCATCGTCGCGGCGCCGACGGCCGCGCGGGTGGCGTACTTGCCGCCGAAGTAGTCCGCGCGGGTGTTGGGCAGCCCCAGGTAGTAGGTTATCGACCCGCGCGCGCGGTCGCCGGCGACGGCGAGGTAGGTCAGCGGCGCGAGCAGCAACGGGAACACCCACGCGATCAGCGCCGAGAGGCCGAAGGTCGTCCGGACCGGATGGGGGTGGACCTCGCTCGACCCCAGGAACGCCAGGACGACGATCGCGGCGAACGTCCCGACGACGCCGACGACGGCGTACGAGCGCCGGATGCTCCGGAAGTCCGTCCGGGCGACGGTCGGGGCGCTCACTGGCGGTCACCGCCCGCGGTCGCGGTGTCGGGAGTCGACCCGGATGCGACCCCCTTCCCGGCGCCCGCTCCGACATCGCCGTCCCCGGCCTCGGACCGGTCCGTCGTGTAGGCCTCGAACAGGTCCTCCAGCGACGACTCCTCGATGGCTACGTCTTCGACGGTCGCGCGGTCGTCGAGCCGGCGGAGCGCGGGCATCTTCGCCCGCGGCGTCGCACAACCGACGCGGACGGTCGGACCGTCGACGGTCACGTCGGTGACGCCGTCGACCGCGGCGACGGCTTCGAGGTCGGGCACCGCGTCGACGGTCGCCGAGACGACGCTCCCCATCCCCAGCTCGGCCCGGAGGTTCTCGACGGAGTTGACCGCGGCCAGCTCGCCGTCCCGGAGGATGGCGACCCGGTCGGAGACCCGCTCGACCTCGTCGAGGATGTGCGAGGAGAAGAGGACGGTCGCGCCGCGCTCGGCCTCCTCGCGGACGATGTCGCGGACCAGCTGGACGCCGTTGGGGTCCAGTCCCGAGGAGGGCTCGTCGAGCACCAGGAGATCCGGGTCGCCCACGAGCGCGACCGCAAGCGCCATCCGCTGGAACATCCTCGTCGAGTAGTCGTCGGCCGGCCGCCGGGCGTCCTCGGGGGCCAGCCCCACGCGGTCGAGGAGGGCGTCCGGGTCGTCGTCGGCTCCCTTGGTCTCGACCGCCGCCGCGACGTGCTCGCGCCCGGTGAGGTTCGGCACCGGCTCGAACGCCTCCGGGAGCAGCCCGACGCGCCGCTTGACCCGCTGGATGTCCTCGGTCACGTCCGTCCCGAGGACGCGGACCGACCCGGCGGTCGGGTCGAGAAAGCCCAGGAGGACGTTGATCGTCGTCGACTTCCCGGCGCCGTTCGGGCCGAGGAGACCGAACACCTCGCCCCGCTCGACCGACAGCGAGAGGTCCTCGACCGCAGTCACGCCGCCGTAGCGCTTCGTGAGGCCGTCTATCTCGACCGCGGTCATCCGACCCGCACCTCCGCGGAGCGGGCGGCGGGCGGACTGTGCTGCTCGGCCGGAACGGGGACCATCTCCGTCATGCCTCGATCCGAAAACTAGTTTCCCCACCAATAAAGTTTGCGTAGCAAATCTACTTTGTATTGCAAAGTAAGATTTGCGGCGGAAAGTGCGGCGCAGGGCGGTGTCAGCGGGGCGACAGTCGCCGATCCGGTGCGTCGGCCGTCGACGAGGGGGACGAACCGACGCGAGACTTTTTGAGCCCGGGCGACCGACTGTGTGGTATGGCAACTTGGACCGAGGACCCGTTCATGCGCCGGAGCGTTCTCATCACCGTGCTCTGGCTGCTGGCGATGCTGATCGGCGGCGTCGTGTTGCTGCGCTTCGGCAACGTGATTCAGGGCCTGTTCGTTTAGAGCCTCGACGGGACGCGGGCCGACGGATCGGCGTGCGGAAACGATGAGATCGGACAGCGGGAACTACGGGATCGGGAGTGGCAACTACGGGATCGGGAGTGGCAACTGCCGGATCGGAGAAAAACACATACGGGACGAGAGCGAGAGGGCGAACGATGGTAGCAATCGAGACCGACGTCAACCGGCCGTACGTGCCTGCCGACGGCGCGACGCTGACGGCGACGGTCGACGTCGAACCGGGGACGGGGAGCGGGTCCCGCGAGCGGCACATCCTCCTCTGTCTGGACACGAGCGGCTCGATGGACGGGGCGAAACTCGACCAGGCCCGGGAGGGCGCCTCGTGGGTGTTCGGCCTCCTCGAACCCGACGACTACGTCGGCATCGTCGCGTTCGACTCCGACGCGGAGGTCGTGATGCGCCCCCAGCGGTGGGGCGACACGGCCCGCGAGGACGCCATGCATCGCGTCGAGCAACTGGGCGCCGGCGGCGGCACCGACATGTACGACGGCCTCGACTCGGCGCGGGCCGCGCTCGACTCGCTTGGGTACCGCCCGGAGACCGACGACGCCGTCCGCCGGGTCCTGTTGCTGTCGGACGGCAAGGACAACAACCACGAGCCCGCGGACTTCCGCGACCTCGCGAAGGACATCGACGGCTCGGGCATCCGGATCCTCTCGGCGGGCATCGGCACCGACTACGACGAGGAGACCATCCGCACGCTCGGGACGACCGCCCGCGGCGAGTGGGCCCACCTCGAATCGCCCGGCGACATCGAATCGT
The DNA here is from genome assembly GCF_013415905.1 of Halosimplex pelagicum. Classification (GTDB taxonomy): domain Archaea; phylum Halobacteriota; class Halobacteria; order Halobacteriales; family Haloarculaceae; genus Halosimplex; species Halosimplex pelagicum. Next base: position 4,520,096 of record NZ_CP058909.1, read on the forward strand.
TCTTCGGCGACGCCGTCGAGCAGGCCCAGTCCGTCGTCGCGACGGAGGCCAGCCTCGAACTCGACGCCGCCGCCGGCGTCGAAGTGAGCGAGGTGTACCGCGCGCTCCCGCAGGCCCAGGAGGTCGACGTGAACTGGTCGGGCAACGCCGCAACGGTTCCGCTGCCCGACCTGGCCGAGCGGGAGAACCAGCGCGTCGTCCTGAAAGTCCACGCGCCCGCACGCGAGGAACTCGGCGAGCACTCGCTGGTCGACGTGACGCTGACGGCGTCGGGCGAGCGGGCGAGCGACCGGATCGCCGCCGAGTACACCGACGACAACGCGGCGCTGGCCGAACACAACGAGGAGGTGTCGCTCGACCACCGCCAGACGGTCGTCCGCACGGAGCTCGGCAAGGGCAACGTCGCGGCCGCCGAGACGGAGGTCGAGAAGATGACCCGGATCCACGGCGAGGACACGGCCGTCGTCGAGGAGGCCCAGCGACAGACCCGGCTCGTCGAGGAGGGCGGTCGCGACGAACGCGAGAGCGCCACCAGGATCGTCGACGACTCGCGGATAGAATGACGGCCGCGCCGACGGGCGGCGACCTGGTCGTCGGCCGCTACGAGGTCGGCGAGGTGGTCGGCGAGGGCGGGTTCGCCAAGGTGTACGACGCCGTCGACACCGAGACCGGTGAGGCCGTCGCGCTCAAGTACCCCAACTACGCGGGCAGCCAGAACGACCGCGACATCGTCCGGACCTACTTCGAGAAGGAGGCCGAGACGCTGGCGGCCATCCGCGACGCGGGCGGCCACCCCAACATCATGTCGCTGCGCGAGGTCGCCGAGGACGGGGACGGCACCTCCGTCCTCGTCGTGGAGCTCGTCGACGGCTACGAGCTCGACGACGCCATCCGGCGGACCGGCCCGCTCGACGACATCGACGAGGTCCGACAGATCGGGATCGACCTCTGTGACGCGATGAGCTTCCTCCACGAGAACGAGATCGTCTACCGCGACCTGAAGCCGGACAACGTGATGATCACCCACCGCGGGGGGACGGTGACGCCGGTGCTCATCGACTTCAACACGGCGACGGGGTTCGATACCGGGGCGGAAGCGGCCGACCAGACGACCATCGTCGGCCCGTACAAACCCCGCGAGGTCGCCGAGGCCGACGCGACCGAGACCCGTCAGGGGCCGTGGTCGGACGTGTACTCGGTCGGGAAGATCCTGCTGTACCTGCTGAAGGGGACGGTCCCGCGCAAGGACGGGGTCGACCCGCGCGACTTCGGCGCCGAGTGCGAGCCGTATCTCGCCGAGATCGTCGAGAAGGCGACGGCGAGCGACTACGAGGAGCGCTACCGGAACGCGACGGCGATGAAGCGGGTCCTCGAAGCGCGGGACCCGAGCCCGCCGCCGTCGGCGACGGTCCGCTACACGCAGGCGGGCGAGCGCTACACCGTCTACCCGGGCGACACCATCGGGCGTCGCTACGCCGACGGCCCCCGGTCGTCGGTCGTCATCGAGGACGAGGAGGAGTACATCTCGACGGTGCAGGTGCAGTTCGACACCGACGCGGACGGCGAGTGGTTCATCCGCGACCGGAGCCTCAACGGGACCTACGTCCAGACCGGCGGGGGCTGGCAGCGCGTGCTCAGCGAGGCGGGTCGCGAGCGCCTGGAGCAGTCCGGCGAGGACGCGACCGACGCGGAGGGGAACGTGCCGCCGGAGCTGTACGGGCTGCGCGAGGGCGACCTGATCGCCCTCGTCCACCCGAGCTACGGCGTCACCTTCGAGTTCAGTACGGAATGACCATGGATTACGCAACTCACTACGACGTGGGAGACCGCAAGCGCGACGGGGGGATCAACGAGGACAGCGTCGCGGTCTCCGTGTTCGAACAGGGCCACCGCGCGGGCTTTCGCGGCTACGACCGCGACGACGCCGACGGTGACGAAACGGGCGAATCGGGCGAGGAAGGGCGCGAGGCGGACGAGCGACGGGACGGACCGGACGCCGGTGACGCCGACGCGGCGTCCGACGAGTCGACCCCCGACGACCGGCGTGACGAACCGGCGGACGGCGACGGGGCGGACCGCGACCGTGACAACCGGAGCGCGGCGGTGTTCGCGCTCGCCGACGGCGCCGGGGGCCACGACGCCGGCGACGCCGCCTCCTACATCGCGACGACGGCCGTCTGCGAGCACCTCGCGGGTACCGTCGTGGGCGCGGCACGCAGCGACCCGGAGGGGTTCGACGTGACCGTCGACGAGCCGCTGGCGGCCCCGCCGCGGGCAGCCGACCTGGAGTCGGCGGTCGCCGAGGCGGTCGTGGCGGCCCACCGCGAGGTCCTCGCGTACGCCGCCGACGCGGGCGAGCAGGCCCACGCGACCGTCGTCGCCGGGGTCTGCGTCGGCGGCCGCTGTCACTACGGCTGGGTCGGCGACAGCCGGGCCTACGTCGTCAACGCCGCGCGCGACGAGATCCTGCCGCTCACCACGGACCACGCGGTCGTCCAGCGACTGCGCGAGGCCGGCGAGATCGACGACGTGGAGGCGCTGGTCCACCCGCGGGGCAACGAGATCACCCGCGCCCTCGGCGGGAGCGGCCGCGCCGACCCCGAGACGGCGACCGTCGACGTGGAGACGGCGACCGTCCCGCTCTACCGCGAGGACGTGCTGCTGGTCACGAGCGACGGCCTGCTGGACGCCCAGACGGAGGCGGCGAAGCTCTACGAGTGGTACGTCGACGCCGGCCGCGACGACGAGATGGCCGCCGTGGTCCGCGACCGCGCGGTGACCGACGGGGAGATCCGCGAGGCGGTGCTGTCGGCGCCGTCGCTGGACGACGCGGCCGAGCGGCTGGTCGATCTGGCCAACGACCGCGGCGGCAAGGACAATCTCTCGACGATCCTGCTACACGACGGGACGCTCCCGCCGACGCCGACCGACCCGCCGGCCCGGGCGGCGGGCGCCGAGCAGTCCGTGGAGGACCGCGAGACGCTCGTCGAGCACGACTGACGCGGTGGCGCGGCCGATCGGGCCGGAACCGCCGTCCGCGGTCGCCCGCGGTCGTGCGGTTCCTGACCGTCCGCCGCGCCGACACGACGGGGCAACTGTTTTGATGACCGGCCTGCATATGCCGACAGCTATGTCGCACAGCACGAGCGGGACGGTCGAGTGCCCCCTCTGCGGGGAGGAGTTCGACCCGACCGCGGCGGGGGGATGGTGTACGAACTCGGACTGCGGGGAGTGGCAACACGAAGCGGCCGCGCCCGAGACGACCGACGACGGGGCCGAGACCCCGGACACGGACGACGCGCCCGACGCGACCGCCGACTCGCCGGACGATCCGATTCCGGACGCTCAGGCGGTCGACGAACCGGCGGGGGAGCCGGCAGATACGGCCGACGCGCCCGACGCGTCCCCCGTCGCGGACGGTGACGCCGACGCGAGCGCGCCCGACGCAACCGACGATGCCGTCGGTGCCGACGCGGCCGACGATACCGACGGTACCGGCGCGGAATCGACGCCGGCCGCGGCGGAACCGGCCGACACTGCCGACGGCGTCGCGGCCGCCGAGGCCGACGCCGGCGTCGACGCGCCGGACGGTGACAGCGTCGATTCGTCGGACGGCGACGAGTCGGAACCGACCGACTCCGGGTCGGTGGACGATGCCTCCGCTGGCGCGGTCGACGACGAGCCCGCGAGCGGGCCCGACGAGGGAGCGGCCGACGCGGCTGTCGACGCCGACGAGGGGGCCGACCTCTCCTGTCCGGGCTGCGGCGAGTCGGTCGACGCCGAGGACAACTTCTGCGCCAACTGCGGCGAGGACGTGTCGGCGCTGGAGCCGGGGCCGCTGACGGAGTGTCCGGCCTGCTCGACCGAAGTAGAACCGGACGACAACTTCTGTGCCTCGTGTGGCGAGGACCTCGACTCCCACCGTTCGGGTGGCGGGGCCGGAGACGCCGCCGATGCGGCTGCCGGCGACGGCGACGCGGCCGACGACGCGGCGACCGCCGCCGATGCGGCTGCCGCCAACGGTGCGGCGGCCGGCGACGCGGGGGCCGGTCAGGCCGAGAGCGCCGACGGCGACGACCGGACGGTCGAGCGACCGGGAGACGCCGGCGGCGAGCCGGCGGCGGCCGGAACCGAGGGGGAGGCGGCCGAGGCGCCGGAGTCGCTGGTGCTGGTCGTGCGCAACCGCGAGGTTCAAGTGTGGGACGGGGATACGGTCGGTCGAACCGTCCGGAGTATCGTGATGAACACGGGCGGCGACGAGGACGACGCGGTCCGCATCCACCGCGAACACGTGCGGTTCGTCCGGGAGGACGGCCAGTTCCACCTCGTCGCGCTCGGGCAGAACCCGACGGTCGTCGACGGCGAGTCCCTCGACGAGGGCGAGCGCGTCCCCGTCTCGCCGGGCGACCGGATCGAACTCTCCGGCGTCGCGACGCTGCGCGTCCAGGCCCCCTGACCCCGCGGCTCGGTCCGACGAGCGAGCATGGATACCAGAGACACGCGCCGTGAACTCGGCAGGTCCGTCCGCCTCCTCGCAGACGAGGAGCGGTGGCTCTTCCTCGGACTCGTCGCCGGCGCCGCCGGCTACCTCATCTGGCTGGCCGGCACCGGCGTCGCCGTCTCGCAGGTCGCCGACCTCGTCGTCGGCGCCTACACCGTCGACCCCTGGTCGACCGAGGCGGCCGCGCTCGCGGCCGCTTTCGCTGTCCTCTGGGTGCTCGTCCCGTCGGCCGTCGCCGTCCGCTACGTCGTCGGCAACCTCACGAACCTGCGGGGCAACGTCGAGCAGTGCTACCGCTTCGACCGGCCGCTGGTCGCGCTCGTGCCGCCGCTGGTCCTGCTGGCCGCAGCCGTGGCCGTCGGCGCGGCCCGCGGCGCGGTCACCTGGTACGTGCTCGCGCTGCTGGCGGTCGCGAACACGCTGTTGCTCGTCCGGACCGTCGCCTACGGCTACCGCGTCTACTCCTTTTCGGTGCCCCGCCTGCTCCAGGCGCTCGTGTTCGTCTCGGCCGTCGTCGCGACGACGGCGACCGTCTCGCGGGCGGCCTCGCTGGGCGGCCAGACCGCGCTGGTCGAGGCGGCCGCCGCGCGCTACGGTGTTGCCGACGTGGTCTTCGGGGAGGTGACCCGCGCCGGGGTCACCGCGCCGTTGCTCCCGCTCGCCGCGGTCGCGACGCCGGCCGCGCTCGCGCTCGCGTACGTCTGGGTCCAGCTGTTCGCGAGCCTGCTCGTCCGGATCCGGCGACCGGACGTGCCCCGTTCGGCGATCCGCGCCGGCCAGCGCTACCCGCAGGTCGTCCAACCCGGCACGACGGACCGTCTCGCGATGGGGACGGCGTCCGAAGCCGACTCCGAGAGCGAGCCCGCCAGTGGCGGAACGCAAGCGCCCGATTCCGGCGACCCGTCCGGCGGCTCGACCGCCGACACCGGGTCGACCGACGACAGCGCGTCCAGCGACACGAACGGGTCGACCGACTCGGGCGAGGATCCGGTGGAGCCCGCCGGGCAGACGCGCGTGTTCTCCCCGCCCGAGGACGCCGAGGTCCCCGTCGCAGACGCCGGGAACGGCGAGGCGGCGGTGAAAAACGAGTTCTGCCCCATCTGCGGGGAGACCTACGCCGCCGAACCCGACCGCACGAACTGCCCGAACTGCAACGCCGTTCTCGACCGGGACTGAGCCGGGTCACGGTCCTCGAACGGACCGACGGCGCGTGGCGGCCGACGCGAGCGCTCGTCCCCGACGCGGTGCCGACGGGGACTTCGGTTCCCCGTCGCGCTGGACGGAGTCCGTGCGCTCGTCGGTGCCCCCACGCTATCGGAGGCCCAGACGGCCGACCGCTTCGACCTGTAGCGTCCGCCCGGGCGACGCGGACAGCCGCGCCCTCCCGAAGCCTACCGCGCGTTCTCCACTTCCGCCAGCGCCTCGGGGTTCTCGATGGAGGACATGTCTCCGAGGTCCTCGCCGGTGTAGGTCCCCCGCACGGCCCGGCGGATGATCTTCCCGCTCTGGGTCTTCGGGAACTCGTCGACGAACAGCACCTCCCGGGGTCGGAACGGCTTGCCCAGTTCCTCGCCGACGAGCGCCCGGATCTCGGCGCGCAACTCGTCGGACTCCGCGACGCCGTCCTCGACGACGACGTACAGGACGACGGCGGTCCCGGTGGTGTCGTCGGGGACGCCGACCGCCGCGGCCCGGTTGACGGCCTCGTGGTCGATGGCGGCGCCCTCCACCTCCGCGGGGCCGACCTTCCGGCCGGCGACGTTCAGCGCGTCGTCGGCCCGCCCGTGGAGGAACCAGAAGCCGTCCTCGTCTTTCTGGGCCCAGTCGCCGTGGTCCCACAGGCCCTCCCACGTCGACCAGTACTCCCGGAGGTAGCGCTCGTCGCCGGACCACAGGGATCTGGTCATCGACGGGCACGAATCGCGAGCGACGAGATACCCCCGCTCGCCCGTCTCGGCGATGCTCTCGCCGCTCTCGTCGACGATGTCGATGTCCATCCCGAGCCCCGGGCCGCCGAGGGTACAGGGCTTCAGCTCCTGGATCGGCATCGGCATGAGGAAACAGCCGCAGATCTCCGTGCCGCCGGAGATGTTGATGATCGGCGCCTCGCCGCCGCCGACCTCTTCGTAGAACCACAGCCAGGACTCGGGGTCCCAGGGCTCGCCCGTCGAGCCGAGCAGTCGAAGCGAAGACAGGTCGTGGCCTTCCAGCCACTCCTCGCCATGTTCCCGCAGCGCCCGGATCGCGGTGGGGGAGATGCCGAACTGGGTGATCCCGTGGCGGTCGATCATCGACCAGTAGCGGTCGGGCTCGGGGTAGTCGGGCGCGCCCTCGTATATGAAGACGGTGTTGCCGAAGTGGTGGTTGCCGATCAGCGTCCACGGCCCCATCATCCAGCCGATGTCGGACACCCAGAAAAAGCGGTCGGCGGGTTTCAGGTCGAACCCGAAGTACAGCTCCTTGGCGCACTGGACGTTGACGCCGGCGTGCGTGTGGACGATGCCCTTCGGCTCGCCCGTCGTCCCCGACGAGTAGAGCAGCATCGACTCCTGGCTCGCGTCGAGTTCGCGCGTCTCGAACTCGTCGCTCCGGGTCTCGACCGCGTCGGTCCACCACCGGTCGCGTCCCTCGGTCCAGGGAACGTCGTAGTCGCTCGGGTCCGCGCCGGCGGATTCGCCGCCCGCGTCGCCATCGGCGCGGGTCCCCAGTCGGTCGTAGACGACGACCTCCTCGACGTGACCCGCCTCCGCGATGGCCTCGTCGGCGGTGCCCTTCAGGCGCACCTCGCTCCCTCGGCGGTAGAAGCCGTCGCCCGTGAACAGGACGGACGGCTCGGCGTCGTCGATTCGAGTGGCGGTCGCGTCGACGCCGAACCCGGAGAAGATGGGGACCGCGATGGCGCCCGCCTTGAAACAGCCGTAGAGGATCGAGACGACCTCGGGGACCATCGGCATGTACAGCCCGACGGTGTCGCCGACGCCCACGCCGCGCGAGTCGAGGTAGTTCGCCACCCGGTTCGACTGACGGTGGAGTTCGTGGAAGGTGACCTCCCTGATCTCGCTGGCTTCGCCGTCCGGTCCGACGGGTTCGCCCTCCCAGATGCAGGCGACCTCGTTCCGGGTCTCGGCGTCGGCCGCGGCGTGGCGGTCGCAGACGTTGTGGGCGATGTTGGTCGTCCCGCCGGGGTACCAGTCGGTGAACTGCGGCCCCTCGCTGTCGTCCCGGACGCGGTCGTACGGTTCGAAGAACTCCACGTCCAGATACTCGGTCATCGTGTCCCAGAACCAGTCGACGCCCGACGCGGGCTGGCCGGGGTCGGCCTCGGTCGTCCGGGTGATCAGCTCCTCGTAGTCGTCGATGTCGTACGCCTGCATGAACTCCCAGACGTTCGTCGACTCGACGAACGCCCGGTCGGGCCGGTGGACCACCTCGTCGATGTCTCCGAGTGAGTCGGACGCCATACGGGGAGTTCGCCCGGCGAACCCAAAGTAGTTGCCCGGTCGATCGTGAACGACTCCGGCCGACCGGCGGCCCGCGCGCCCTCGTACTCGCGCGTCACGAGGCCCCGCTCGCCCGCAACTTCTTTTCGCGTGGCCGTCCGAGAGTGCGACATGTACGTTCGGGACGCCAAGAACCGCGACGAGGCCTGGCTGCTGGACCACATCGAGGCGATGGGGTTAGACGAGACAGCGTTCCGTTCGCGCGACTACGTGATCGCCGTCGACGAGGTGGACAACGTCAAGGCGGGATTCGGCCGCTACCGCGTCCACAAGACCGACGACGGCGAGCACTGCGAGCTCACGAGCATCGGCGTGCTCGACGGCTGGCGCGGCCAGGGCGTCGGCGCCCACGTCGTCGAGCGGCTCGTCAGCACGGCCGCAGACGAGGGGTTCGAGGTCGTCTACTCGCTGACCGACGAGCCCGACTACCTCGCGCAGTTCGGCTTCGACCCAATCGACGAGTCGGAGCTGCCCGAGCGGCTCCGCGAGCGCCTCGACGAGAAACGCGAGGGCGTCGCGCCCGAGGCGATCCCGATGCGGGTCGACCCCGACCGGTTCCGCGTGCCCGAGCGGCTCCGCGAGGCGTTCAAGGGCGCGGCGGCCGCCCCGGAGGAAGACGAACCCGAGGAGGGGGCCGAGGACTTCGGGATCGACCCCGACGAGGCGACCTACAAGTACGACACCGGCCGGTGACCGCGGCTACCAGGGTCCCGCGACTCTCGGGCGCCGTCGCCGGAGGCCCGCCCGCGGCGGGAACGGAAGTTTAAAGATTGTATCACGGCCAGTTTCGAGACAAGAATGCTCCCGATCCCGCTGCAGCTGGTCGACGGGTTCCTGCTGAAGGTGAACTTCGGCGACGCGCTCATCGTCGGGTTCGTCCTGGGACTGTTCGCCGTGGCGACCCAGCGCTCGCGGAAACTGCTGACGCTGCACCTCATCGCGTTCGGCGCCCTGTTCCTCCTCGCGCCCGGCAGCATGTACGCGCCCCAGGAACTGAGCCTCCTCGACAGCATCATCCAGTACAAACTGATCGGCCTCGTCCTGCTGGTCGTCTCGCCCGTCCTCTACACTACCGCACAGAAGTAAGCCGCTCGCCTCGTCTCCCTCCCCGTTCGTCGCGTCCTCACCGTCGACCCGCGGGTAAACCGGCGTATCTCACTCGATCTTGCCGAGCGCGGCGAAAAAATCCAGCGGCGGCCCGGCGATCCGGACCGGCCGCGCCGCGCGCTCCAGGGTCACCTGCGCGGGCACGTCCAGTTCCTGTCGTGCGCGGCCGTCGCTGACGACGAACCCGCCGTCGGCGTCGTCGATCCGGACGGTGACCGTGCTGTCGGCGTCGACCACGAGCGGCGGCATCGACTCCTCGCCGCACATCTCCGTGAGCACGAGCGTCGACACGCTCGGGTGGACCAGCGGGCCGCCCTCGCTGAGGTTGTAGGCGGTCGAACCGGTCGGCGTCGCGACGAGCACGCCGTCGGCGTGTCCGCTGGTGTACAGCGACCCGTCGACGCGCACTTCGACGGCCGCGCCGCCGCCGTGGCCGCGCCGCGGCCCCTGGACGACCACCTCGTTGAGCGCCGGGGGAAGCGACCAGCCGTCGCCGGACGCTTCGACCCGCGGCATGTCCCGGGTCTCGACGGCGCCGCGGTCCTGGTACTGTTCGACCTCCGCGGTGACGGCAGCGACGGCCTCCTCCGGCGGGACGGCGTTGAGAAACCCGACCTCGCCGAGGTTGACGCCCATGATCGGCGTCGCCCCGGCCGCCCGGGCGGCGAACAGGAAGGTGCCGTCGCCGCCGATGCTCACCATCAGGTCGCAGTCGGCCAGCTCGTCGACGGGGACGCCCAGGTCCGCCGGGTCGGGCCGGCCGCTCGGCCACGCGGCGGCGTCGTCGGCGGACTCCTCGTCGACGGCGACGGCGACGCCCATCCCGGACAGCCGCTCGTACAGGTCCGCGACGATCCCCGCCGCCCGCCGGTTGCCGCGCTGGCCGACGATTCCGACTCGCATTGCCCCCCGATTCGCGTTCCTCCCCAATAAACGACCCCTTCGGCGTCCGGCGACCGCCGCCCCGCGACCCACCCCTCGAATCAACTCCGATAGCTGGCGGGCAAGTTTAATGCCGAGCGAGACTCACCTTCGCCCATGATTACCCCGGAATCCGGGGAGGCGAACGGATGAGCGACGACGCGGACGACGACTGGTTCGAGGACGCGCTCGGCGACGAGGAGTCGGCGGAGTCGACCGGGTCCGACGACGCCGGCTCCGAAGCGACGGCCGACGATACGTTCGATGACACCGACGAGCCGTTCGACGACGCCGACAATACGTTCGACGAACCGGGCGACAGCGGCGCCTTCGACGGCGAGAGCGACCTCGACGATTCCGGCGGTGGGGGCGCCTTCGGTGACTCGACCGGTGACGACGCGTTCGGCGGCGCCGGTGACGGCGCGGGCGGGTTCGGCGACGCCGGCGGCGACACGAGCGCGTTCGGCGACGTGGGAACCGGCGGCGACAACGCGTTCGGCGACAGCGGTAGCGGCGGCGCGTTCGGGAGCGACAGCGGCGAGGGCGGCCTCTTCGACGACGACTTCGCCGACGCCATGGGCGGCGTCGGCGGCGGCGACGCCGACTTCGAGGACGACGACTTCGAGTCGAACATCCCGCGGCTGGACCTGGGCATCGAAGGCCTGGACAACATGGTCCAGGGCGGCATCCCCCTGCGCCACCTCATCGTCATCGTCGGCGGCGCCGGCACCGGCAAGACCACCTTCGGCCTCCAGTTCCTCCAGCACGGTCTCGAGAAGGAGGACACCGACCGCGGCGTCTTCATCACCCTCGAACAGACCTACGAGGACATCATGGCCACCGCCGAGGAACGCGGCTGGGAGTTCGAGCGCCACGAGGCGGAGGGGAACCTCGCCGTCATCGACTTAGACCCCGTCGAGATGGCCAACAGCCTCGACAACATCCGCGGCGAACTCCCCGAGCTCATCGAGGACTTCGGCGCCGACCGGTTCGTCCTCGACTCGGTCTCGTTGCTGGAGATGATGTACGACGACGTCTCCCGGCGTCGCACCGAGGTGTTCGACTTCACCCAGAGCCTCAAGGAGGCCGGCGTCACCACCGTCCTCACCAGCGAGGCCAGCGAGGACAACCCCTACGCCTCCCGCCACGGCGTCATCGAGTACCTCACCGACGCCGTCCTCCTCCTGCGGTACGTCCGCTCGGAGACCCAGGAGACCCGCCTCGCCGTCGAGATACAGAAGATTCGCAACGCCAACCACTCCCGGGAGACCAAACCCTACGAGATCACCATGGACGGCATCTCCGTCTACGAGCAGGCGAATATCTTCTAGAACCCATCTTTTCCGTCCGGGGGTCGCAACCGCGTTACCCCGAGCCAAAAACAGGGGTGAAAACACCGTCAGAGCAAGCTCTGACGAGCCTTCGTTCACTTCGTCTTCGCGCGGCGCGGCCGCGCGAACGGTCCGAGGGACCGCCGGCCCCTCGCTACTCACGAAGAAGGCCGCCTCCGCGGGACTTCGCCCCGCTCCAGCGGAAGAACCGGCGCTTCCGGCGCCGGATGCTCGGTGCAGGAGACGGCTGTTGCATTTGGGGTAGGGGTGCGGTCGGCGTGCGCTGTCGAGCGTGCCCGCCTCCTGGCGGGCCGCTCGAAATAGCCGCGCGAGGGATGAGAGAGCCGAAGGCGAGCGAATCGGCTGGGGAGGCTCGTGGCCGTCTGCGGTTGCCGTGCGGTGCTGCCCCTGGCGGACTGAAAGGGCGAGGCGCGCTCGCGCTCGTTCAGTCGCCTGAGCGGGCACTATCCGCGCGGGCGGTGCCGAGAGCGCGGATATCCCGCCTCAGCGACCGCGAGCGCGGCGAGGGCTTTCAACGCTTGCCGTCGAGTGCGGTCACTCTCGCACGACTTCGTTTCACGATACGATGAACAGAAACAACCGATAGGCGAGCACGTCGGAGGGAGCGATAGCGAGCCGGACTTCCCCCGGCTCAGGGCGCGTCGGGGAACGTGAGCGAGACGTTGCTGCCGTCGTCGTCGACGTCGAACGACAGATCGGCCTCACAGCGGTCGGCGACCCAGGAGACGACCCAGAGGCCGATACCGCTGCTGTGGGCGAGGGGCGTCTCCTCTCGGCGTCGGATGACCCCTCGTTCGTGCTCGGAGATGCCGGGGCCGTCGTCGCTGACGCGGATCTCGGCGCCATCGGCGGCGCAGCCGACGGTCACGCGGACGGTGGGGTCGGCGGCGTCGTTGTGTTCGACGGCGTTCTCGACGAGACATTCGACGGCGGACTCGACGCCGGACGCCGTCTCGACGGTGCAGGTCTCGGCTCCTTCGACGACGTAGCAGGCGTCGGGATACCGGTCGCGGACGCGCCCGACGACCCGTTCGGCGACGACGCGCAGGTCGTAGGTCGCGGTCTCGTCGGGCCGGTCGACGAGGTGTTCGATCGTCCCCGCCTTCTCGCTGAGGGCTATCAGCTCGTCGCTGGCCTCGACGATGCGGCCGACTCTGGCGGCGTCGTCGCCCGTCGCGCCCTCCGCGAGGAGGTCCGCGTTGCCGCGGATCGTCGTCAGTTTGTTGCGGATGTTGTGTCGCAACACCCGCGAGAGGATCTGCCTGAGCAGCTCCAGCTCGGCCTCCCGCTCCTCCAGTTCGCCCTCGCGGCGCTTGATCGGCGTGATGTCGCGGAGGACGACCACGCGGGCGACCGTCCGGCCGCCCTCGACGACGGGCGAGACCGAGACCGAAAAGGAGTGGGACTCGCCGTCGACGGTCGCGGTGACGACCGGCGGGCCGGACGGTCCATCGTCGGTCGCGGACGACCCGCCGTCGGCAGCACTCGTTCCGCCGTCGGCCGCGGACTCGCTGTCGTCGGCCGCGGCCGTCCCGGCGAGCGCCGGGAGGAACCGCTCGACGGGGTCGCCGGCGTACGAGCGCGGGATGTCGAAGCGCGTGCGGGCGGCGCGGTTGCAGTCGACGACGCGGTCCTCATCGTCCAGCGTCACGACCGCGTCCTGCATCTCGGCCATCGCCACCTGGCGGGCGACGGGCACGATATCGAGGAACTCCGCGCGGTACAGCGCCCACGACAGCAGGAGGCCGCTGCCGACCAGCCCGAACGGCGTCAGGTCGTGGACCGTCGGGACGGGGCCGAACAGCGTCGCGAGGTTCGCGGCCACCGGCGGGAGCACCGCGACCGAGAGGACGGCGGTCTGGCGCCGCCTGAGTCCGCTCGACCGGGACCACTCGGCGGCGAGCAGTCCCGTGCCGACGGCGATCAGCCCGTAGTTGAGGGCGGTCTGCAGCCAGAACCACGGACCGTACGCGACGACGGGGATCGTCCCGTCGAGGGTCGTCGCCGGGCCGAAGACCAGATGATGAGTACCGTTGGTGACCACCAGCGAGAGTTCGATCAGCACGTACGCGACGGCGGTGGCGGCGACGGTCCGCGAGAGCGACAGTCGACCGGTCACCTCCGCGGCGACGAGGAACCAGCCGACCGAGATGATCGACGCCGCCGAGAGCCGGACCGTCCACAGCGCCATCGATGGGGCGAACCCGGTGACGAAGTAGTTGACACCGAGGCTCAGCGGCCACAGCGAGATCCCCAGGACGGCGAGTGCGAAACCCGTACTCGCCGGTTTGTCGGGTCGGCGGAGGGGTTCGCGCAGCAGGACGAGCAGCCCGGCCCCCGTCAGCAGGTACGCGATCCCCACGATCGCTGTCGCCGAGGCCATTCCTCGACCGTTGAACGGGGAACTACAAAACACGCCCGGTCAGTTCGACGGCTACGGAGGCGCTGGGCCGCGATGTGCGCACTGTCGCGAAATCGCGAGACTGCGGCCGAACCGGGGCGGTCGCCCCGTCGCCGGCCGAGCGCTCACCAGTCGACCGAGAGGGTGCCGTCGCCCTCGGGGTCGGGCGCGATCTCCTCGTCGGTGCGGCGGTCGACGACGTGGATGACGCCGCGGTCCTTCTTCGCGGGACAGACCTCCGCCGCGCGGACGTTCTCGTCGAGGTCCTCCTCGTCGATGAAGTACGCCCGCGGCTTGGCGATCCCGGTCGAGATGTCGAGTTTCCAGTTGTCCGAGACCTCGGCGCACTTCCCGGCGCCGAAGCACTTGTTCGCCTCGAAGATGATCTTGTACGGTTTCTCCTCGACTGGGGGCGCGTCGCGCTCGCCGATCGTCGCCGGATCGACGGGTCCGTCCTCGGCCATACGGTCCGATCGGCGGCGACGGACCTTTCGTCTGTCGCTTCGCGCGAGATAGCCGTCCGCCGGGCCGGTGGCGACCTCGTGTCGGGGCGACCGGGCGGCCCGCCGACTATAAGACGCGGGCGGCCCCACCCGCAGACATGACGTATCTGGTGCCCTTCGACGGGTCGGCGCTGGCCGAGGCCGCCCTGGAGCGGGCGACGGAGTTCGCCGCACTCACCGACGAGGAGGTCGTCGCGCTCGTCGTGATCCCGCTGGACGAGCGCGACTTCGCCGTCGAGCGCGGGTGGATCGACGAGGGCGAGCGCTACGACCCCGACGAGATCGAGTCGGCGCTAGAGGCGCAGATCCGCGCCGTCGCGCCGGACGCGACCTTCCGCTGCGAACGGCCGGAGGACGTGAGTTCGGTCGCCTCGATCACCACCGACGTGGTCCGGACGATCCGCGCGGTCGCCCAGGACGTGTCGGCCGAGATCGTCTTCATCGGCAGCGAGAACGCCGGCCGCGTCTCGACGCCGGTCTCCAGCGTCGGCGCGCCGGTCTCGGAAGACCCCCGCTACGACGTACATATCGTCCGCCACATCGACGAAGACTGACTCCGCCGTCCGGGCGCTCGCCGCCGTGCGACCGGTCAGCGAACGACGGTGACGGGGACGGGCGAGCGCCGGACGACCGCCTCGGCGACGCTCCCCAGGAGGATGCGGGTGACGCCCGAGCGGCCGTGGCTCCCCATGACGATCTGGTCGACCCCGCTCTCGTCGGCGAACTCCACGATGACGCGGATCGGCTTGCCGACCTCGATCTCCCGTTCGATCGACAGGTCGGTGCCGTCGGCGAGGGCTTCGATCTCGGAGAACAGCTCCTCGGCGGCGGCCTTCTCGCTCTCGTACCACTCCTCGGAGAAACTCGGGATCGAGGCCTGGGCGCTGTAGCCGGCCTCCGCGGGGTTGACGACGTGCAACAGCACCACCTCCGCGTCGCCGAACTCCTCGGCGACGAACTCGAACGCCCTGTGTGCCTGCTCGGACCCGTCGACCGGGACCAGGATGCGCTTGCCCATGTCCCACGTACGACGCGGCCGGTGCTTCAATCTTCGGCGCGTCGCCGGGTTCGGAGCGGCGAGCCACCGACCGACAACCCTTAGGCCCGCTCGCCGTCTACCCGGCGGTATGCTCGACACGCTCGTCGCGGCGCCGCTCCAGTCGACGGGGACCCTGGTCGCCGCGGCGGCGTTCCCCGCGCTGACGTGGGTCACGCTCGTCGTCTGGGTGTATCTCGACGCCGTCGCGCGCGGGAGCGACCACCCGGTCCGCTCGACGGCGACCGTCGCGGTCTTCCCGCTCGCACTGGTCGCGTACGTCTACTACCGCCCCGAGCGGACGAGCCCGCAGTCCGACCGCGAGCGGCTCGCGCTGACCGTCCTGCTGGCGCTGCTGGCGGCGATGATGGCCGGGACGGTCTTCTCGCCGCCGGACGTGTTCGCCCAGCCGCGCAACACCTTCGGCGCGCTGCTGGCGCTGCTGCCGCTGTTCTACCTGATCGTCTACCGGGAGGGCCCGGACGCCACGGACGCCGAACCGTCCTCCTGAACCCGCCGGCCGCGAAAACCGGTCAGTCGTCGCCGTTGACTTCCTCGCGCAGGGTCGCGACCTCCGCGACCCGTTCGGCGTGGGCGTTGTGCTGGTGGATGGACTCGTCGTTGGACTGCTCCATGCGGACGACGGCGTCGTCGTCGAGGCCCGGGAACTCGTCGATCACGCCCTCGGCCATCGCGCGCACGCAGTCCTCGACGAACTTCGCGTCGAGGTGGGACTGGTAGGTCATGTGGTCCTCGTCCGGCCGTTTCGCGAGGTTGTAGATGCGGGCGCTCATCGAGTCGCGGGCCACCTCGATCAGGTCGACCAGGTCCACATCGGGGCCGCCCTCGCTCTCGACGGTCAGGGTGGCGTGGCCGCGCTGGGAGTGGCCCGGCTGGGGGACCTCCTCGAGGAACTCCTCGATGGTGCGGTCGTCGACGCCCTGGTCGCGCAGTTTCTCGCGGGCGCGGGCGGCGGACATCCCCTGCGAGCAGGGACAGACCGTCATGCCGGTGACCTCGGCGCCGATCTCCTCGCGGATGTCGCCGTCCTCGGTGGCCGTCGCCGAGGCGATCACGTCGGCGGTCGACTGCGTGGGCAGGTCGCTCGCGGGCGTCCGCTCGCGCGTGACGAACTCGGCCTCCATGCGGACCTCGGCCTGCTCGGTGTAGTCGTGTTTGTCGAGCAGGCGCTCGGCGGCGGTGCCGCAGATGTCCTCGATGCGCAGGTCGCCCTGGCTGACCGCCTCCTCCAGGGTCTCGTCGACGACCTCCATGTTGCGGCTCATGTCGGCGCCCTTGCGCCAGGAGGGCAGGTCGACGAACACCTCGAACTCGGCCATCAGGACGTACGGTCGCTTGTCCTCGCGGCTGATCTCGACTAACTTCTCGACGCCGGTGACGCCGACGCGGTTGAGGCCGACGGTCACGTCCGGGCTCGACGCCTGGACGTCCGGCAGTTGCGGAGTCATTGCGCCCGGCTTAGGACCTTCCCCGAATAGTGTTTTCGAAAGGCCCAGTACCCGCCTCGCTCGGTGACGACGCGTCGCTGTCGGCGGGGGTCGCCGGCCCGGAACGGCCGACGGCGACCGGGGCGCCGCTGGCGTCGGTCGCGGTCGCCGGCGACCGGGTTACTGCTCCAGGTCGCGGAACAGCGCCTCGAAGTCGTCGTCGGCGAGGCGCTCGGCGGCCGTCGACAGCGAGTCGCGCAGCTCCGCTCGGCGGTCTTCCAGCCGGCGGAACTCGTCGCTGTCGGACAGTTCGGCGGCGTCTTTCGTCGACCGGAGCGCGACGTAGGTCCGGGTCACCCGGTAGTACTCCCGGAGCCGCCGCTCGTACTGGGCACAGCGCAGGAGTCGGTCGACGGTGTCGAGCAGCTCCTCGCCGGTGACCGGCTTGACCACGTAGTCGTCGAACTCCATGTCGACGATGTCGAAGTCGGCGTCGACCGCGGTGACCATCGCGACGCGGCAGTCCAGCCCTCGCTCGCGGACCGTCTCCAGGACCTCGTCCCCGACCAGATCCGGCATCCGCCGGTCCAGCAACACCACGTCCACGTCGTCGTCGAGCTTCGAAAGCGCTTCCTCTCCCCCGTAGGCTGTCCGCACGTCGTAGGTGTCGCGGACGTGTGCGGCGTAGGAGTCGGCGACTGCCGGCTCGTCGTCGACGATCAGCACGACCGCCCGCTCGGGACCCGTCATACGAACGTGGGCATATGGTTGGAGGGGGCGCAAAAAGCTTCCGTCGGTCCCCAGGTCGGTCCCGCGGCCGGATCTCGGCGGGTTCGGCGGTCACCCCTCGGCGTGCTCGTCGACCAGGTCCTCGTAGCGCGCGCCCGTCTGTTTCAGCGTCTCCGTCGAGTAGAGTCGCTCGTGGTCGACCGGGAGGTACTCCGCCGCCAGCTCGTCGATCTTCGCATCGACGGCGTCCTGCTCGCGGCCGTGGATCATCGTGAACAGGTTGTACGACCACTCCTGGTCGGGCCGGCGCGGTCGGTGGTAACACAGCGTCACGTACGGCAGTTTCCCCACGTCGACGCCGCGGTCGTCGAGTTCGTCGTCGGGCACGTCCCAGACGACCATGCAGTTGGCGTCGAACCCCGTCACGAGGTGGTTGACGACGCAGCCGATCCGCTTGATGCAGCCGTCGGCCAGTAGCCGTTCGACGCTCGCGAGCACCTCCTCGACCGGCGCCCCGACCGCCTCGGCCACGTCCCGATAGGGGGTCGCCGTCAGCGGGAAGCCGCCCTGGACCTCCAGCAGGACGCGCCGGTCCAGCGCCGACAGGTCCGCCGCGGCCCGCTCGCTGATGGTCGTCGCCGCCACGTCGGTCTCGGCGAGGCTCTCGCGGGCGAAGCGGTCGCCGTTGACCACCGGGAATTCGAGGTCGATGTAGAAGTCCGTCAGCATCGGCAGGACGAGCACCTCGCAGCCGGTCCGCTCCTCGATCTCGGCGAGGATGGCGTCGCGCCGTTCCTTCGAAGCGGCGGTCACCACGAACCACATGTTCCACTCGTGGTCGCGGGCGTAGTTGTGGTTGACCTGCTCGTAGCCGTTGATCACGTCGGCCACCTCGTCGAACCGATCGACGGGGGCCCGCACCGCCGCCAGCGTCGAACTGCCGATCACCGGCGGGTTCAGCACGGGGCCGAACCGCCGGAAGACCCCTTCGTCGTAGAGCCGTCGAACCCGGTCGAGCGCCTCGCGCTCCTCGACGCCCACGTCCGCGGCGACGGCCTCGAACGGCCGCTCGCGAACCGGGAACCCGCTCTGCCACCCGTCGATGAGCGCCGCGTCGACGGCGTCCACCTGTGCCCGCCACTCGGCCGTCCCCTGACTCATTCGTCGGGGGTTAGTGAGCGAGCGCCCTATCCCTTTCGAACAGCCGCTTCCGTGTCCGGACTCTCGGCCCCCCGCTATCGCGGCCACTCTCGGTCAGGTCGCGGGCGATACCGGTCGAAGGGGTCGCGGTCACTCTCGTTGCCCGTCCCGAAAGGCCTGATACCCTTGAAACAGTTTGAACCCGAGGAACGCTAGTGCAACAGGGACGAAAACGACCAGCGCGATCACCATCAGCTCCGTGCCACCGGGGATCTGAATCGGGAACACGGCCCCACGGTGACCCTCGAAAGTCAAATGCTTTCGGCCGTCGGGACGCGCGTTCGGCCCCGGGAAAACTGACGCTCGTCCAGAAGACGTGGTTGAAACCGACCGCGCCGCCCGCCGCTCGCGGAAATCAGGGCGCTTTAACGGGATCGGACCGAACCGATCCGTATGGCACAAGCGACGCGCGAATTCGGCGACTGGCCGCTCGAGCGGCTGATGACCGAGGTCGTCGGCTCGGGACACAAGTCCGCCGACGACATGACCCGCGAGCAGGCCCGCGACGCGTTCCAGCGGATCCTCGCGGGGGAGCCGGACCACACGACGCTCGGCGCGTTCTGGCTCGCGAACCGCTGGAAGCGCAACGACGCGACGGAACTGGGCGCCTACGTCGACGTGATGCGCGAGGAGAGCGTCGAGACGGCCGAACCCGACGCCGACCCCGTCGACTGCGGCGCCAACTACGACGGCAAGGGCCGCTCGGCGATCCTAGGTGTGGCCGCCGGCGCCGTCGCCGCCGCCGCCGGAACCCCCGTCGTCGTCCACAGCGGCGACCGCGTCCCGACGCAGAAACAGGACTCCTACAAGCACGTCCTCGACGAACTCGGCGTTCGAACCGAGATCGAACCGAGCGAGAGCGCCGACATGGTCGACGAGACCGGGTTCGGCTACTACTACCAGCCGGCGTTCAACCCCGGCATCCACGCGCTGTGGGACCGACGGGACAACATGGGCGTCCGAACCTTCGTCAACACCGTCGAGACGCTCGCCAACCCCGCCAACGCCGACGTTCACCTCGGATCGTTCTACCACCTGCCGTTCGCGGTGAAGATGACGGACACGCTGAAAGCCGCCGAGAGCCAGTCCGTCTCCCGGACGCTGTTCTTCCAGGGCATGGAGGGCTACGACGACGTGCGCCCCGGAACCACGGTCGTCGGCGAGTGGTCGGGGGGTGACGACGAACTGGACGACTTCGAGATCAAGACCGCCGAGTACGGCATGGACTTCGAGAGCGAAGACCTGGGCGTCGAGGACGTGGCCGAAGAGTCCGCCGAGATCACCGAGGAAGTCCTGGCCGGCGAGCGCGACGACCAGTTCGCCGACGCCGTCGCGCTCAACGCCGCGCTGCGCATCTACGCCCGCGAGGACGCCGACTCGATCGACGAGGGGCTGGAGCTGGCCCGGGAAGTGATGGCCAGCGGCGAGGCCGAGGCGGTGCTGGACGACCTGCGGGAGTTCTGAGTTCCCCGCTCGCCGGTCACTCTCGGCCGTACCACGCCCGGTTCACGAGGTTCCCCGACGGGTCCCGCAGTTCGACGTTGCCGGTCCCGTCCATGACCGAAGTGTCGGACTCCTCCCCGATTCCTGCGAACAGGAGGTACTGGGGAGGGCGGCTTTCGAGCCTGCGACTGCCTCCGTCGCGGCTCCAGAGCCGCAACGACGCGCGCGGTTCGAGGGCCAGTTCCGACAGCTCGTGGCTGTGGCCGGAGCTGTACGCGACCGTGTACCCCGTCAGCGATACCTCGCTTTCCTCGCGGTTCCTGAATACGACGTACTCGCCCTCGTACGTCTCCTCGGTTCCGTCCGGGTAGATATCCGTGATCGACACGTCTGGCACGGACGCGGGCGCGGCGGCGCACCCACTCGCACCTGCGAGCGCAGCCGACCCGACGGCGGTGAGAAACGACCTTCGGTTCATCGTTCTGCGCATCTACATGTCATCGTATATGTCTTCTCGTCGTCGTCCGGCCCGAGGCGTGTCGCCCGCCGACCGGGAAGGATTATTGCCCGTCGCGGCCGATCCGCTTCTCATGGACACTTTCGACGGCTACCGCCGACCGGACGGCCGGGTCGGCGTGCGCAACCACGTCGCCGTGTTGCCCACGTCGGTCGCGGCGAGCCCGGTCGCCGACCGGATCGCCGACGACGGGGGCCGGTGGGCGCGGGCGACGCCCCACCAGATGGGGACGAGTCAGCCCGACGAGGGCCGCGAACGCACCCGCGAGGTGCTCGCGGGGATCGGACGGAATCCGAACGTCGGCGCGGCGCTCGTCGTCGAACTCGGGACCGAGGACATCGCTGCCGACGACGTGGCCGACGACATCGCCCGCTCGGGCAAGCCCGTCGAGACGCTGGCGATCCGCGAGGCCGGCGGGACCGCGGGCGCGCTCGACGCCGGCGCCGAGGTCCTCGCCGACCTGTGGGACGAGGTGGGTGACCAGCGCCGGGAGGAAGCCGACGCGAGCGCACTCGTCTTCGCGGTCGAGTGCGGCGGCAGCGACGCCACGAGCGGCATCGCGGCCAACCCCGCGCTCGGTGACGCCTCCGACCGGCTGGTCGACGCGGGCGGCGCGGTCTGCATCTCCGAGACGCCGGAGTTCATCGGCGCCGAACACGTCGCCGCCGAGCGCTGCGCCGACGAGGAAACGCGGGAGAAACTGCTGGACCGCGTCGACCGCCGCGAACGGCTCGCGGACCTGATGGGCGTGGACATGCGCGGCGCCCAGCCCTCCCCCGGAAACCAGGAGGGCGGGCTGACCACCATCGAGGAGAAGAGCCTCGGCGCGCTCGCCAAGTGCGGGACGCGGCCGATCCGCCACGTCGTCGACTACGGGGAGGAGATCCCGGGCGGCGGCGGGGTGACGGTGATGGACTCGCCGGGCTACGACGTGGAGAGCGTCGTCGGAAAGGTCGCGGGCGGCGCCCAGGTCGTCGCCTTCACCACCGGCCGCGGGTCGACCACGGGCAACCCCATCGCACCGGTGATCAAGGTGACGGGCAACCACCGGACCGCCGAGCGGCTCGCGTCGAACATGGACGTGGACGCCAGCACGGTCATCGACGGCGAGCCGCTCGACGAGGCCGGCGAGCGGATCTACCGGACGCTGCTGTCGGTGGCCGACGGCGCGGAGACGGCCGCCGAGGCCCGTCGACTGGAGGAGTTCGCGATCAACGAGCGCCAGCCGCGCGAGCTCGCCGCGGAGGGGTCATGAAGGGCGAAGTGCTGGACGGGTGCGCGCTGGTGATGGCCGACGACGACACCGTCGCGACGGCACTGGAAGACCTCGACGAGGGCGACCGGCTGGACGACGCCGACCCGCCGGTGGTCGTCGCCGAGGAAGTCCCGTTCGGCCACAAGGTCGCGCTGGTCGACATCGACGCCGGGGACCCGGTCCGCAAGTACGACGAAGTGATCGGCGAGGCGACCGAGTCGATCGAACGCGGCGAGTGGGTCCACACGCACAACTGCGAGAGCACGCGCGGACGGGGTGACCGGGCGGCCGAGACGACGGCCGACGAACCCGGTGGAGGTGAGTCGGCGTGAGCCTCCGCCGGGGCTTCGAGGCGGTCGACCGCGGCGACCGGGGCGTGGGCGTGCGCGACACGGTGCTCGTCCTCCCGTCGGTCATCTGCTCGCGGGAAGTCGCCGACCGGATCGCCGACAGAGTCCCGGGAGCGGTCAGCGCGCCACACGACCACGGCTGCGGCCAGATCGGCGCCGACAAGGCCCAGACCCATCGAACGTTCCTCGGCGTCGGCGCGAACCCCAACGTCGCCGGCACCGTCGTCGTCGGCCTGGGCTGCGAGTCGATCCAGAGCGACGACGTGGCGGCCGATCTCGCCGACCTGGGCGTCCCCGTCCGCGAGACCGCGATCCAGGACGCCGGCGGCACCGACGCGACGGTCGAGGCCGGCGTCGAGGCCGTCGAGGAACTGCGTGACCGCTCGACCGGCGACGGCGGGACCACGACGGCGGACCTATCGGATCTCACGGTCGGGGTCGTCTCGGGGGACCTCGCCGAGTCGACCCGGGAGACGGCGGACCCGCTGGTCGGCGCGGTCGTCGACGAACTGGTCGACGCGGGCGCGCGGGTGGTCGCCGCCGGGAGCGAGCGCGCGGTCGCCCACCCCGAGGCGGCGGTCGAACGGGCGGCGAGCGACGGGGCGGCCGCGGCGCTTCGCGACCTGGCGGCGCGCCACCGCGACCAGCCGGCGCGGGCGTCCCGCGTCGGGCGCGAGGCGCGCGAGCGCGAGTTCGAGGCGGTGACGCGAGCCTGGGGCGAGGCGCCGGTCCGGGCGGCCCTCGACTACGGCGAGCGGGCGACCCACGAGGAGGGGCTGGCGGTCGTCGACGCCCCCTCGCGGTTCGCGGAGGCGGCGACCGGGCTCGTGGCGGCCGGGGCGCAGGTCGTGGTCCACGTCACGGGCGAGGGCGTGGCGACCGGCCACCCGGTCGCGCCGGTGGTGAAGGTCTCCGGCGACCCGGAGACGCTGGCGGCCGTAGGTGACGACATCGACGTGGACGCGACGGCGGCCGAGCCCGAGGACCTGCTCGCTCGCCTGCGGGCGGTCGCGGGCGGCGAGCGCGTGCGCGCGGAGGACCACGGGCTCGTCTCCTCGGCGATCACCCGGGTCGGCCCGTCGATGTGAGGCGGGACATTGATCCCCCGCGGTCGGGCCGGCGCCGGTCGGCCGGAGGCCGGCTGATGCGGGCGGTACCACCAGCGTTTTCTCCGCGGCGGGCCACCTCCCGGGTATGAGTGACGAACTGACAGCGACGCTCCACACCTCCGAAGGCGACATCGAGGTTCGACTGTTCGAACAGAGAGTGCCGAACACGGTCGAGGCGTTCGTCGACCACGCGACCGAGTCCGACTACGAGGAAGCCGAGGTCGGCCCGGGCGAGGGCGCCTGGGAGGACCCCGAGAGCGGGGAGAAGCGCGTCGACCCGCTGTACGACGACGTGGAGTTCCACCGCGTCATCGAGGACTTCATGCTCCAGGTGGGCGACCCGACCGGCACCGGTCGCGGCGGCCCGGGCTACACCTTCGACGACGAGTTCCACGACGACCTGCGCCACGACGAACCGGGCAAGCTCTCGATGGCCAACCGCGGCCCGGACACCAACGGCTCGCAGTTCTTCATCACGCTGGACGCCCAGCCCCACCTCGACGACAAACACGCCGTCTTCGGCGAGGTCGTCGACGGCATGGACGTGGTCGAGGCGATCGGCTCGGTCGACACCGACCCCAGCGATCGCCCGATCGACACCGTCGTCCTCGAATCGGTCGAAATTCACCGGTAATACCGACCGTTCATCGCATCTTTTGCCCACTACGCTTTTATTCCCTTAAGCCATTAGTGTGTCTCGGGTATCTCCCCGTGGTCCTGTAATTCCCCGTTATAATACCATGGGGTAGAATATAATTTAAGATAATTTTCGACCGCCGTGGTACTGCGGTTTCGGTAACAACTTACGGCAAGTTCCACCGCAATTTAAGTATCGCGCTCGGTAAAGGGGACGTATGCCTCGCGATACTGACGGCTCCGACACCAGCCGACGACGATTCCTGAAAGCGACGGGCGCGGCAGCCCTCACCTCCGCAGTAGCGGGCTGTGGGAGCAACGGCGGCGACACCGCCACGCCCGACGACGGCGGATCGACCGACACGGGGACCGACGGCGAGGCCGTAACGGTAAGCGAGTATCCGTACGGCGTCGGCGAGAATCTGGTCGGAGAGGCCCAGCGGGTGATGGAGGAGGCGGGCTACGGCCCGGACAACCGCTTCGAACTCGACTGGCTCCAGTACGAGAGCCCGACCTGGGAGGAGATGGCGAGTACGATCGCCAGCCGGCTCGAGTCGGCCTACATCGACATGAACCAGAGCTCGGCGGCGTTCTCGCCGCTGCTGGAGGCCACCCGGAACGGCAACCACATGGCCTACACGCTCGGGTGGATCGCCGACTACCCCGGTCCGCAGAACTTCGTCCAGCTGATCGACCCGCCGAACACGATGTACGCCGAAAACAGCGCGGCCAACGGCGCCCGGCTGTTCTGGTCCGAGGACGCGGAGGCCGACCCCGACGTCCGCCAGTACATGATCGACCAGTTCGACCGCATCGAGGAGAACCCCGAGGACACCGAGGAGGCCGCCCAGGCCCGCGGTGAGGCCGCCGTCGCGATGGAGGAAGGGATGTGGCAGGAGGCGGCGCTCATCCCGCTGTACCAGGGCGTCACCGAGGGGATGTGGTACGACCACGTCGACTACAACCCGCCGGGCCCGATGGGCCCCTCGCGGGCGAAGGCCAGCAACTCCGTCGCGGGCCTGGAGGGCAAGGACCGACTCAGCACGATCTCGTCGACGTTCAGCAGCCTCGACCCGATCGCGCAGGGGAACACGGCGAGCGGGGGCAAGATCATGGACATGTTCGACGCCCTCACGAACTACGCCAACGGGACGACGGAGGTCGAGAACCTGCTGGCTACGGAGTACGAACTCAGCGAGGACTTCACCACCTACACGTTCACGCTGAAGGAGGGCGCGACCTTCCACAACGGCGACGAAGTGACCGCCCAGGACTTCGAGTACTCCATCAAGCGGCTGATGCTCTCCTCGAACTCGGTCAACGCCCGGTTCCCGGTCAGCGTCATGGGGATCGAACACGAGACCGAAGAGGTCACGGTCACCGACGACGAGGGCAACACCGTCACCGAGACCGCCTCCGGCGAACCGCAGACGACCACCCGGATCATCCCCGATTCGATCGCCGTCGAGGCGGTCGACGACTACACGCTGGAGATCACGACGGAGAACCCGTTCGCGTTCTCGCTGTCCGTGCTGGCCTACTCCGCGTTCTCCGCGGTGCCCGAGGGTATCGTCGGCGACATCGAGGGCTACGAGGGCGAGATGTCCTGGGAGGAGTTCTCCCAGAGCCCGGTCGGCGCCGGTCCCTTCGAGTTCGTCAACTGGGAGTCGGGTAACGGCGGCGAGTTCGTCATGGACGCCTACGACGACTACCACGGCGAGGGCGCTTCTTTCGACGGGATCGACGCGGCGATCCTCACCGAGACGCAGGCCCGGTACAACTACTTCATCAACGAGAACGCCGACATCGGCGGCGTCCCCACGGCGCAGTACCAGGCCGACGCGGTGTCCATCGAGGAGACCGACGACGTCGGCCGCGACCTGGGGACCTACGAGCTGGAGAACGGTACCACCGTCAACTACGCCCGCACCCCGGACATCGGGACCTACTACGTGGGCTTCAACATGGAGGAGGTGCCCAGAGCCGTCCGGCAGGCGATGGCGTACGTCATCAACCAGCCGGAGTTCATGCAGAACGTGTTCAAGGGCCGCTTCGAGCCGGCGTATCACCTGACGCCGCCGCAGATCTTCCCCGGCGGGATCGAGGCCTACGACGAACACGTCGGCGGCTCCGAGTAAGCGAGCCGGTCCCCGGCCGCTCTCGATGACCCCCCGCTCAGACGACGAACGTATTACGTTGCGGCCCACACAGAGAGACAACTACGCGCATAACGGAACGACGCCATGAACAAACTCCTGTATATCGCGAAACGGCTCGTCCTCGGGGTGCCCGTGATCCTGTTCGGGCTCACGATGACGTACGTCATCCTCTACCTGTCGCCGTTCGACCCGATGACCGCGATCCTGGGCCGCGACTCGGACCCCCAGACCGCGCGGCAGCTCGCGATCTCGCTCGGGCTCCGGTACCCGAACGGACAGCCCATACCCCTGTGGATACAGTACTGGAACTTCCTGACCGAGACGATCACCTTCAACTTCGGCCAGTCGTGGGTCGTCACCCGCGGCCAGTCGGCCGCACAACTCATCTGGGAGCGCATGCCCGCGACGATCTGGCTCGGCACCTGGTCGGTCGTCATCGCGCTGGCACTGGGTATCCCGCTCGGGCTGTACGCCGGCCTGCGGGCCAACACCTGGGGCGACTACACCGCCTCCTTCGGCGGGATCGTCTGGCGCGCCATGCCGAACTTCTGGCTGGCCGTGATGCTCGCCGGCCTGCTATCGGCCGGCGGCCTGCTGTCCTTTTACCGGGGATTCCTGATACCGACCGACGTGATCGGCACCCCGGCCGCGCTGGGTAACCTGTTCGGCAGCTACTCGCTGGGTCCGGTCGGGATACCGGTGCCCAACCCCTACAACTGGGCGGTCGCGTTCAAGTGGATCCTGCCGGCCGCGCTCGTGCTCGGCTCCTCCTCGATGGGCAACGAGGTCCGCATCGGGCGGACCGCCGTCCTGGAGAGCATCAACGCTCCCTACATCGACACGGCCAAGGCCAAGGGGCTCTCCGAGCGGGTGATCATCGGGAAACACGTCGCGCGCAACGCGATGATCCCGCTGCTCCCCGTCATCATGGGCGAGTTCTACCTGCTCATCGGCGGCTCGGTCCTCGTGGAGCTCATCTTCGGGATCCGCGGGCTCGGGAACCTGTTCCTCTCGGCCGTCCTCGCGTCGGACGTGCCGATCATCGGCGCACTCACCTACGTGTTCATCCTGATACTCGTGTTCTTCAACATCGCGCAAGACGTGGCGTACACGCTGATCGACCCGCGGATCGGACTGGAGGGACAGGAGGACTGAGACATGTGTGCAACCGTCACGGACACGGCGCGCGACCGCGACCGCCGCGAGGAGTCGACGCTGCGCGAGCGGCTGCTGGCGAACCCCGAGCCCGCGTTGCGCTGGGGCGCCGTCGCCCTGGTGCTGATCGCGGTGGAGTTCGGCGCCCTCGCCGGCGGGCTCCTGCTGTTGCTCGACGCGACGGTCATCGCGGTCACGGCGCTGATCGAGGTGGTGTTCGGCGCCGTCTCACAGAACGCCGGCGAAACGGTGTACGCCGTCCAGCAGTCGGCCAGCGGCTTCCTCGACGGGCTCCGTGCCGCCGCCGGGAACATCCCGACGCTGCTCTCGCGCGAGACGATCCCCAACCAGGGGTACCAGACGGGACCGTCGGGTCCCTGGGAGGGCACGTTCCTCGGGCTGCAGCCGGCGGTGGCCTGGGCGATCCGGCTCGTCCTCGTCTACCTGTACGCGGCGGTCGTCTGCTACTGGGTGTACCGCGGCTGGCTCGTCTTCCGCGACCACTACCGGCAGGTCGACTGGACGCCCCGCGACGACGTGATCGACCGCCTGCGCGACCACCGCTGGGGACAGTTCGGCATCGTCGTCGTGCTCGTGTTCGTGACGATGGCGGTGTTCTCCCCGGCGCTCGGACCGACCACCGTCGAGCAGAACATCCAGTCGCCGTACAGCCACGAGATCCAGTACTACGACGCCGAGAGCGGGAGCGTCGAGACGATCTACGCGGGCGACGCCAACTTCAACTCCAAGTCGAAGGGACAGGGCGACCAGAACGTCGGGGTGATGACCTACGACGACTACGGCCGGTTCCACCCGTTCGGGACGCTGACCAACGGCCGCGACCTGTTCACGTTCGCGGTGGCCGGCGCCCGGGTCTCGATGATGGTCGGGGCGCTGTCCATCGTGTTGGCGTCGCTGCTCGCGATCATCGCGTCGATGACATCGGCGTACTACAAGGGGCTCGTCGACTTGGCGACGGTCCTCGTCGCCGACGGGATCACCTCCATACCGGGGCTGCTCCTGCTGTTGATGGTCGGGATGGCGTTCCAGGGCCACTGGCTCGTGAACGTGCTCAACGGCGGGTTCCTCTACGCGTTAACATTCGGGATCATCCTCTTCCCGAGCCTGTGGCGGTCGGTCCGCGGTCCCGCGCTCCAGGTCTCCGAGGAGGAGTGGATCGACGCCGCCAAGAGCTTCGGCCAGCGGCCGCGGACCACGATGCGCAAGCACATGCTCCCGTACGTAGTGCCGTACCTGCTCGTCTACGGGTCGATGACCGTCGGCGGCGTGATCATCTCGATGGCCGCGCTGTCGTTCATCGGGAGCGGACTCGGGATCAACCCGCCGACGCCGGCCTGGGGGCGCGCGATCGACATGGGACGTAACTACGTCTCGACCCAGTCGTGGCACATCGCCTTCATCCCCGGGATGTTCATCGTCGTGCTCGTCACCGGGCTCAACGCCCTCGGTGACGGGATCCGCGACGCCATCGACCCCGAGAGCGAAGGCGGCGGTGAAGAGGAGGCGGCCGCAGGGGGTGCCGCAGGATGAGCGCCCCGCTCTCGGACGACGACGCCGAAACCGTGCCGGACGGCCGCCGGAGCGGCGAACAGCCCATCCTCTCGGTGCGGAACCTCCAGACGGTGTTCCGGACCGACCGCGAGACGATCCGCGCCGTCGACGGCATCGATCTGGACCTCTACGAGGGCGAGACCGTCGGCCTCGTCGGCGAGTCCGGGTCGGGCAAGTCCGTCACCGCCCGGTCGATCATGGGGCTCGTCGAGGAGCCCGGCGAGGTGCTCCCCGAGTCGTCCATCCGGTTCAAGGGCGAGGAGATCACCGGCTACGACACCGCCCAGTACCAGGAGCTTCGGGGTAGCGGCATCGGGATGATCTTCCAGGACCCGCTGTCCTCGCTGAACCCCGTGTTCACCGTCGGCAACCAGATCCGCGAGGCGCTGAAAGTGAATCGCGGGATCACCGGCGAGGAGGCCCGCGAGACGGCCATCGACCTGCTCGAATCGGTCCAGATCCCCGACGCGGCCCGCCGACTGGGGGAGTACCCCCACGAGTTCTCCGGCGGGATGCGCCAGCGGGCGGTCATCGCGATGATGCTCGCCTGCGACCCCGAGGTGCTGATCTGCGACGAGCCGACGACCGCGCTGGACGTGACCATCCAGGCGCAGATCCTCGAACTGCTCTCGGACCTGCAGGACGAGCGGGGCCTGTCGATACTGTTCATCACGCACGACATGGGCGTGATCGCCGACATCACCGACCGCGTGAACGTGATGTACGCCGGCGAGATCGTCGAGAAGGCGCCGACCGAGGAGCTGTTCGCCAGCCCCCGCCACCCCTACACGGAGGGGCTGCTGGAGGCGATCCCCGGCCAGCACGCCGACGAGGACCGCCTGCGGACGATCGAGGGCGAGGTGCCGACGCCCAACGAGGCGGCCACCCACTGTCGGTTCGCCCCGCGGTGTCCGAAGGCCTTCGAGGAGTGCGAGGCGGTCCACCCCGAGCTCGTCGAGGTCGACGAGAGCGCGGCCGACCACACCGCCGCCTGTCTGCTCTACCCCGAGCAGATGACGACCGGCGAGGCCGTCGCCCACCACGAGCGGCTGGGCGAGGCGCGCGAGGACGGCGACGGATCGACCGCGCCGGGCGAGGCGGACGAGGACGTGGCGGCCGACGGAGGTGACTCCCGATGAGCGAAATGACTCGACAACGCGGCCGAACCGAACCCAGAGGCACCGGCGAGACGCTCGTCGAGGTTGAGGGACTGAAGAAGTACTACGGCGGCGGCGGCGTCCTCGCGGACCCGCCGGTCAAGGCCGTCGACGGCGTGAGCTTCTCCATCCAGCGCGGCGAGACGCTCGGGCTGGTCGGCGAGTCGGGCTGCGGGAAGACGACGCTCGGCCGGACGCTCGTGCAACTGGAGACGGCCACCGAGGGGACCGTCGAGTTCGACGGCACCGACGTGACAGAGCTCTCGGGCAAGCGGCTCAAACAGTGGCGCCGCAACGCCCAGATCGTCTTTCAGGACCCCGAATCGAGCCTCAACGACCGGATGACGATCGGCGAGATCGTCCGCGAGCCCCTGGACGTTCACGAGGAGGGGACGCCCCGCGACCGCAAGGAGAAGGTCAAGGACCTGCTGGCGCAGGTCGGGCTCCAGCCCGAACACTACTACCGCTACCCTCACCAGTTCTCCGGCGGGCAGCGCCAGCGCATCGGGATCGCCCGCGCGCTGGCGCTCGAACCGGAGTTCGTCGTCCTCGACGAGCCCGTTTCCGCGCTGGACACCTCCGTCCAGGCGAAGATCCTCAACCTGCTGGAGGACCTGCAGGACGAGTTCGACCTGACCTACCTGTTCATCGCCCACGACCTCTCGGCGGTCCGGCACATCTGCGACCGCGTCGCGGTGATGTACCTCGGGAAGATAATGGAGATCGGGGCGACCGAGGAGCTGTACACCGACCCGGCCAACCCCTACACCCACTCGCTGCTGTCGGCGATCCCCGAACCCGACCCGACGGTCGAGAAAGACCGGATCACGCTGCCGGGGACGCCGCCGAGCCCGCGGGACCCGCCGACGGGGTGTCAGTTCACCACCCGCTGTCCGGCGAAGATCCACCCGCCGGAGTACGACCACCTCGACGCGGAGACGTGGAACGCCGTCGAGCGGTTCCGCGAGGTGATCCGCGAGCGCACCCGGATCGACCTGTCGGTTCGCGACCGGATCCGTCGGAGCGTCGGCTCCTTCCACCGGTTCGACGACATCGACGAGACCGTCGAAGACATGTTCGGCGACGACACTCCCGACGAAGTCCGGAGCCACGTCGACCAGGCCGCCGAGTACGTCAAGGCGGGGCGTCCGAACCGGGCGCGCGAGTACATGAGCGAGCAGTTCGACGGCGTCTGCGACACCGACCGGCCGGAGCTGTACCCGGTCGGCGAGACCGACCGGCTGAGCTACTGTCACCGCCACGCCGACGAGTACGAGAGCGTCGAGTCGGTGCTCGGCCGCGGGACGGATGGCGAGTAAGCGACTCCTGCTCGCGGAGTTCGTCGTCTGGGTGCTCGCGGTCGGGGGGCTCGTCGCCGCGGGCGCCATCGCCGTCGGCTACCTCGTCGGCGGGACGCTCGTCGCCGCGAAGTACGCCGTCTTCCTCGTCGGAGTGGCCCTGTTCGGACTCGGGAGCTTCGGCATCCAGCCGACCCCCTCTTACAAGGAGCAAAAGCGAGTGACCCTGGAGTCGGACCGTCAGGCCGGCTTCGAAGCCCGCCTGCAGCGGGTCCCGCCGCTCCGGGGCGAGCGGATCCCCTTCGACCAGCGCGTCAGCCGCGACAAGAAGGTCTTCGCCGCCAGCCTGGTCGTCCTCGGCGTCTCGCTCGTCATGGAGTTCGGCCTCGGGGTCCGCCCCTGAGCGCGGCGTCGAGGACCGGCGGTCGCTCGACCGCCCACTACCCGCCGCCGCTCTGGACCCCGAGCAGCGACGGACGACCGTCCGTTGCACCACCCTTTACTGTGCGAATCGCGTTGACGAGTGTATGCCCCATCACGCCGACGGCCCCGACGACGTCGACCGGAAGGAGATCGTCGCCGACCACAGCGAGGAGCTCAAGACCAACTGGGAGCGCGCGCTCGAAGACATGCAGGCGATGGCCGAGGACCGCGAGGACCAGGGCTACGAGACGCTGGCCATCCCCGCGGGCGACACGACGACGCTGTCGCCCTCGATGGGCGAGGACGACGACTGGGGGCTCTCCCACGTCGTGCCGAACAACTACGCCGAGGACTTCCGGGAGTACTTCGAGGCGTTCTCCCTCGACGAGACGGGCGTCTACCAGATGGAGAGCGGCGGGTTCGTCTTCGTCGTGACCGAGTGCATCGACCTCGACGAGGAGGTCGTGGTCTTCGTCGCCGGGTCGTACGACATGCGCTTCTCGGCCGGACTCGTCCGCACCGCCGTCGAGCGCGAGGAGATGCACACCCGCGTCAAGACCCTCGACGGGACGCTCCTCGGGACGTTCGACCACGACGACCCCGCCGACTTCTTCCCCGAACCCGAGCAGTTCTACGCCTACGACATCACCGAGAGCGACGACCCCGACCGCCTCTCCGACCGGTAGCGTCGATCCACGTCCTCCGCCGACGGCCGCCGCCTCCGCCGGCTCGGCCACACCGGGAGGCGTGTCACCGCTTCTCGTGAAACTCAGTTCAGTAGCTTCGCCTACAGAAATGTATTTCAGATTACCTTTACGGTGGTGCCCGGTGTAGGATCGGATGTGATGAGACGGACTCGTCCGCCGGTCGCCTCGGCCGGCCTGCCGACGCAGTACAGTCTGGCGCGCACCCTGCTGGTCTCGCTGGCGATGTCGCTCGCCGTCGCGGTCGGCGCCCTGGTGGTCATGTACCCCGGCGTGACGGCCCTCGCGGTCGCGCTCGCGGCGGTCTCGTGGGCGCTGACGGCCGTGATCGTCCGGGTCCGCCTGCGCCGCCGCCCGGTGACCCGCGTCCTGATGGTCCGGGTCCCGTTCACCGACATCCACGTCGAAGTCTAATCCCCGCTGGCGCGCCCTCCGAACAGTCTCTCTCTGTCTCTCCCGTTCGACGACGCCGACAGCCGCGCGGCCGGACCGAAAGGGACAACCCGAACGCCGCGTGACTATCGGACGCGCGAGGGTGGCTGAGCTAGGCCAAAGGCGGCGGGCTTAAGACCCGCTCCCGAAGGGGTCCATGGGTTCGAATCCCATCCCTCGCACTCTCTCCGGCAGAATCGGTCGATTCCCCCGGTCGAGCTTCTCCTGAACCGGGATCGACCACAGCCCGTTCGTATTCGATCGAATCGAGAGATCGCCCGGAGCCGGACGCCTCGGCGAGCAGCCCGCTCCTTCGCTCGGCGATCTCGCGGGGCCGGGGTCGTCGGCTATCGTTCCAACTCGACTCCGACGTTCCGAGCCAGCGACTCCGCGGCTTCGTCGACGATCTCCGGGACCAGCGCACCGACCGTCTGCGCGGTGTCTCTCTCGGAGATAACTGCCGGGTATCTGGGAAGGATGTAGCTCTCTTTGCTGAGGCTCCCGACCTGCCAGTCGTTTTCGCCGATCGGTACGCTTTCCGCGGCGTCGTTCGTGGAGATCCCGATCGCGACGTGTTGGTCCGGATACTCGGGATTGGGCTGTTCGCTCACGATCACGTAGGGGCGGTTGTACGGTTCGAAGATCGCCGGGTGAGTGACGACTTCACGACGAAGGTGCGTGCTACTCATCGGACCGCTGTGACTCTCTCCAGGATTCGATCTCGGACTCGTCGACCGCCTCCGCTTCCCAATCGACATCGCCCCACTCGTCGTCTACGTCGGCGATCGCTTCGAGACTCCGCTGCATCGCCTCGAAGGCCCCGATGCGGTCGTCGCGAGCGATGGCCCAGTACGGCCCTTTGTGTCGAACCAGCTCGCGCTCGTCGAGGCGCTGGAGCGTCGGCCCGATGCTCCCCATCGGGATATCGACGTGCTCGCGGATCTCCGTCGGCGTGAACCCCTGATCCGGATGCTCCGCTAGAAACGAGAGGATCTCGTAGCTGTTCGACCCCGTCTCGATCGAACCCCCGTAGCCATCGGATTCGGAGTACTCGTCGAACTCGACTGGCATCGTATACGAGTGTATATCGGATATCTACCTGTATAAGTGTTCGCTGTGGGCTCGTGAACACGGCGATACGACACAACGCTCTTTTGCCGACGAGCGCCGTATCGAGGAATAATGACCGACGACATGCCGACCGAGGCCCGCGACGCGTTCGAAGCACACGACGCCTTCGCGGCTACAGACGGGGGCTACCGACTGACGACGACCGTCTTCGACACCGAGGTCACCGCGAGCGAGCGCGACGACTACGCGACGGACTTCCGGGTACGCGTCGAAGCGCCGACGCTCCGCAGCGCGGCCGAGGACGGCGAGGTGGGCGAGGCCGTCCAGTCGGGGTGGCTCGACACCCTCGAACGCCGGCTCGAAGACGCGCCGATGGCCACGCGGGCGTCGGTCGACCTCGACGGGTTCGACGTGACGACCGCCGACGGCACCGTCGCCGTCACCTACGAGTTCGCCTTCGGCGACGCCGCCCGGGCGGTCGAGGTCGCGAAGACGTTCGTCGAGTACGTCGAGGGGACCTACGTCGAGGGCGTCGTCCCGGGCTACGACTACGGCGAGCCGGTGACCGACCTGCTGTCGGCCGCGTCGACGGGCGACGACGGCGAGCGCGGCGGCACGCCGCTGTGAGAACGGGCAACTGTTCCGCTACTGGTCGCCGATCACGTCGCTGGCGATGTTGCGCCCGCGGGCCTTGAGGCGCACGTCGCGGCGGACGCGCTTCTCGCGGAGGATGCCCTCCTCGACGAGGCGGTCGAAGACGGTCTCGACGTCCTCCACGTCCATGCCGATGAACTCGGGGATCTCGAACGGGGAGACGCCCGAATAGAGGGCCATCAGGACCTCCATCTCCGTCTGGTCGAGGTCGGCGTCGGTCGCGTTCTGGAGCTCGCCCTGCCGGACGAGCGATTCGAGGATGGAGACGTGACGGCTCGTCCCCGAGACGTACGTCTGGACGCTGGTCCCCTCCTCGTCGGTGTGCTCGACTTCGAGGACGCGGCGCTCGTCGCCGCGGACGGTCGCATCCCTGACGTCGACGGCGCCCACGTCCTCCAGTTCGACCTCGACGAACTGACCGCTGGCGACGCCCAGCCCGACCACGTCGGACTCGATGTTGATCCGCCCCTTCTCCCACTCGGTGTCGCGGACGACGCCGCCCTCGACCGCGGGGTGTTTGACGAGGACGACCTCGCCGTCGAGCAGGGCGGTGTAGAGGTGTTGTTCGAACGCGTCGATGTCGGCGGGCGCGATCAGGAACACGTCGGACCCGGTCTGGATCGAGAAGTAGCCCGAGACGGCCGTCATCGCCTGGTTGGCGTTCTTGCGGTTCTTGACGGTGCTGACCTTCGCCAGCGCGATCTGCCGTTTGCCCTCGTTGCCGGCGAGGACGAGCCGCTTGTTCGACAGGAGGACCCGCCCGCTCAGCCACTCCAGGTCGTTGACCTTCCGGCCGCTCTTGACGACCTGGACGAACCGGCCCTGGGTGTCCGCCAGCGCGCGCTCGTCGCTCACGGGCGGTCACCTCCCGGCGACGGCAGCCGGCGACGGCCGTCCGCCCCGGTCATCCCCGACCACCGAGCTTCGAGATGGCCGAGAAGGCCCGTTTGCGGATCTCCTCGGACTCGGTCTCGTCGAGGAGCCTGTCGATGCGCTGGCGGGCGCGCTCGCCGCCGACCTTGCCGAGCGTGAACACGGCCTGGGCCCGCGCCTCGTCGGGGGCGCCGGTGTCGTCGACGAGGTCGAGCAGGCGGTCCTCGACGGCGTCGCCGCCGAGCTCGGCGAGGCTGGTCGCCGCGAACTGGCCCGTCATCTGGTCGTCGGCCGACAGCGCGCTCACGAGCGCGTCGACGACCCGGTCGCGCTCCTCCAGTTCCGTGACCCGGCCCAGCAGCCACGCGGTGTTTCGCTGCTGGGCGGCCTGTCGGCTCTCTTCGAGGATCTCGACCAGCGGGACGACCACGTTGCGGTCGTCGGTCTCGCTCAGCTGCTCGACGACGGTCTCGCGGATCTCGTGGCTCTGGCCCGTTGGGACGTTCGCCAGCAGCTCGACCAGCGAGTAGACGGCGGTGCGGCGCACCGCGGGGGAGTCGTCGGTCAGCGAGGCGACGAGGTACTCGACGGGCTGGGCGTTGGGGAAGTTGCCGAACGCGCCGACGGCCACCCGTCGCACTCGCTCGTCGCCGTCCTGGTAGAGCGGCAGCAGCGCCGAGAGGGCCTGGCGGTTGCCGATCGACCCCAGCGCTTCGGCGGCCTCCCGGCGGACGGTGGCGCTGTCGTCGCTCAGCAGTCCCTCCAGCCCGTCCGTCGCCCGCGAGTCGGCGATCTGTCCGCAGGCGCGGGCCGCCCGCGCCCGGACGCGCGGGTCGGGGTCGTCGAAGCGCTCGGCGAGTTTCGGGACCGCGTCGGCCTCCTCGACGGCGCCGAGGCCGTTGGCGGCGGCCATCCGGAGCTCCGGCACGGCGGCGTCGAGCGCCTTCGCGAACGCCTGGGCCTTCATCCAGTCGGCACCGTCGCCCATGTCGACGCCGGCCATCTCGGCGATGAGCTGCTCGATGGCGTCGCCGCCGAGCTGGTCGAGCGAGTCGACCGCGGCGGCGGTCACCGCGGCGCTGTCGTCGTCGCTCGCGACGCTCACCAGGGCGTTGACCACGTCCGCGCGGTCGTCGTGCTCCTCGAAGTTGCCGAGCAGTTCGGCGGCGCGGGCGCGCAGCTCCGCCTTGTCGCTGCGGCGCATCACGCCGATGAGCTCCTGCACGTCGCCGTCGCGTTCGAGCTGGTAGAGTGACATCAGGCGCGTCTGTAGATGCGGTGTTTCTTCTCGACCGGGTCGTAGCGGTCGCGGAACTCCGCGGGCAGCGTCTCGGTCATGCCGATCATCAGGTAGCCCGCCCCGGTCAGCGACCCGGTGATCGTCTCGAAGATGGGGACCTTGTAGTCGGCGTCGATGTAGATGAGCAGGTTCCGACAGCACACGAGGTCGAAATCGCGCTTCTCGGGGCCGCGGATGAGGTCGTGGCGCTCGAACTCTACGAGGTCCGACACGCGGTCGGTGACGGTGAACACGTCGCCCTCGCGGTCGACGTACGGCTCGGTGGCCGAGAGCGGTTCGAGCTCCGACGCGATGTCCGTCGTCTGGGAGGTCTCGTAGCGGCCGGCGCGGGCCGTCCGGAGGATGTCGCGGTTGATGTCGGTCCCGAGGATCTCGACCCGGCGGGCGTCGATCTCGTCGTCGTCGAGCGCGAGCATGGCGATCGAGTACGGCTCCCGGCCGTCCGCGCAGGGCGCGCTCCAGATCGAGACCGACCGCTGCTCGGCGGTGAGTTCTCGCAGGACGCCCCGCAGCGACTCCCAGGCCTCGGGGTTGCGGAAGAAGCCGGTGACGTTGATCGACAGCGAGTCGAGCAGCGCCTCGCGCTCGCCCTCGTCGTCCTCCAGCTGCCGCTGATAGGCGCCGTACTCGTCGGCGTCCGTGCGGCGCATCCGGGCGTTGATCCGCCGGTCGAGGTAGGCGTCGTTGTAGAAGCCCGACTCGAAGTCCAGTTCGCGCTCGATGTAGCTCAACAGCTCGTCGAACTCGGGGCCGCGCTCCTGTCTCATGGTCGCCTCCCGTCGGTCGGCGCCGCGAGTCGGTCTCGCGTCGACGGCTCGGCGGCCCCCGTGCGTTCGGTCACGTCGGTACCCGCGTGGCCCAGCGTCATCAAAGCGTCACCACGTCGAGGATGTGGACGATGTTCCCGTCGCCGAGGACGGCGGTCCCGCTGAGGCCGGGCGTCCCGCTGAGGATGCCCTCCAGCGGCTTGACGACGACCTCCTCCTGGCTGTTGACGGCGTCGCAGCGCAGCGCCACCTGGCGCTCGGACTCGCGGATGCGGACGAGCATCCCCTCGTCGCCGCCGGGGCCGGCCGCGTCGACGGCGCCCGCTGCGGCGTCACTCCCCGCGCCCGCGACCGCGCCAGCGGCGCCGCGCTCGACCTGTCCGTCCGCAGCCTCGGCGGACTCGTCCGTCGAGTCCACCGCTTCGCCGGTCGCGTCCGCGGGGTCGCCGGTCGCGTCCGTCGGTTCGCCGCCGTCGGTAGCGGCCGTCTCGGCCCCCTCGGCGTCGGCGTCGGCGGTGGCGTGCGTGCCGGGCACGTCGAAGCGCTCGGCCAGGTCGACGACGGGGTAGATGTCGTCGTTGTGCTTGATCACGTCGTTGCCGTTGATCTGCTTGATCGCGGAAGTTCGGGTGATCTCGTCGACGTTCTTCAGCGGGACGCCGTACTCCTCGTCGCCGACCTCGACGAACAGCACCTTCACGATGGCCATCGTCACCGGGAGGCGCAGCGAGACGGTCGTGCCCTCGCCGGGCGTCGAGTCGACGCTGACGGAGCCGTCCAGCTGCGTGACGGTGTCGTGGACCACGTCCATGCCGACGCCGCGGCCGCTGGTGTCGGTCACCTCGTCGGCCGTCGAGAAGCCGGGGTGGAAGACCAGGTCGTAGACCGCCGAGTCGCTCATCGCCTCGATCTCGTCGGAGGAGCGCACGCCCTTCTCGATGGCCTTGCGCTCGATGGCCTCCACGTCGAGCCCGGCGCCGTCGTCCTCGACCTCGATGATGACGTGGTCGCGCTCGCGGGAGGCGCGTAGTTCGACCTGGCCGGTCGGGTCCTTCCCGGCCGCCTCGCGCTCGGCGGGCGCCTCGATCCCGTGGTCGAGCGAGTTGCGGATGATGTGCATCAGCGGGTCCGAGATCTCCGTCAGGATCGTGCGGTCGAGCTCGATGTCTTCGCCCTCGATGGTGAACTCGACGTCCTTGTCGAGTTCGCGCGACAGGTCCCGGACCATCCGCGGGAACTTGCCGACGACCTTCTTCAGCGGGATGAGCCGCATGTCCATCACCGTGTTCTGGAGGTTCGCCGTGATCTTGTCGAGCTCGTTGAGGTTCTCGGAGGCGCCGGCCAGGTCGTCGGTCTCGACGGCTCGGCGGAGCTTGATGCGGCTCGTGACCAGCTGCTCGACCAGCCCGTGCAGGTCGTCGAGCTGGTCCACGTCGACGCGGACGGACTTGATCTCGTCGACCGAGGCGCCGTCGTCGTCGCCGGAAGCCGCCTGGGGGGCGTCGCCCGCGGGGTCGGGGCTCCCAGTCGCGTCCGAGCCGACTCCGCCGTCGTCCGCGTCGTTCTCGCCCGCGTCGCCCTCGTCCCCGCCGCCCAGCGCGTCGGTCGCGTCGACCACGTCGGCGCTCTCGACGGCGCCGATCGCGTCGAGCTCGGCCGCGGCGGCGTCGGCGTCGGGCGCGTCGAGCGCGAGCGCGAAGGTGTCCTCGAACTCGCCGTCCTCGATCGCCTCGCGGTCGGGATCGGCGTCGAGCAGGTCGAAGGTCGCGGTGATCCGGTCCAGGGCGAGCATCGCGTCGACGCCGAGCATGTCGCCCTCGCCGACCGACACGTCCGCGCGGACGACGCGCCCGTCGGCGTCGCCGGCCGACACGTCGAAGGCCTCGACCGCGGCGTCGTCGGCGCCGTCCGCGGCGCCCGCATCGGTGTCCCCGCTGCCGGCGCCGGCACCGCTCGCGCCGTCGGGATCGCCTGCACCGCCAGCGACCGCCGGGTCGGGCGTCTCGCCGGACTCGGAATCGAAGTCGCTCTCCTCCATGACGGCGCGCAACTGCGCGACCATCTCGTCGGTGTCGGTGGTCGACTCGCCCTCGGACTCGATCTCGCGGACGATGACCTCGATCATGTCCACGCCCGCGAAGATGAGGTCCATCCGCTCGGGGGTGACCGCCATCTCGTCCTGGCGCATCGCGTCGAGCAGATCCTCGATGGCGTGGGCCAGGTCGCTGGCGTCTTCGAAGCCCATGGCGCCGAAGTTGCCCTTCAGCGTGTGGGCCGTCCGGAAGATCTGGTCCATCGCGGCCTGGTCGTCCGGGTCGCTCTCCAGATCGAGCAACGAGTTGTTCAGGTCGGTAATCGCTTCCTCACTCTCGCGGATAAACGCGTCTAGATACTGGTCGTCCATTTAGGTCACCTCGAATGCGTCGAGTACCGCCGCCGCAACGTCGTTGACCGGCGCCACGCCGTCGACGCAGCCGGTCTCGATGGCTCGTTTGGGCATCCCGAAGACCGCCGACGTGGCCTCGTCCTGCGCGACCGTGTAGCCGCCGGCCTCGTGGATGGCGCGGACGCCGGCCGCGCCGTCCTCGCCCATCCCGGTCAGGATGACTCCGGCGAGGGGTCCCGTGACCCGCTCGGCGGCCGTCTCCATCGTCACGTCGACGGCGGGTCTGACGTTGTTGACCGGCGGGTCCTGCGTGAGCCCGACCCGCAGGCGGCCGCGCCGGTAGCCCGTCACTTCCATGTGGTAGTCGCCCGCGGCGATGAGCGCCTCCCCGCCGCCGATCCGGTCGCCGTCGGTCGCCTCGCGGACGCTGTACTCGCTGCGAGCGTCCAGCCGTTCGGCGAAGCGTCCGGTGAACCCGCTGGGCATGTGCTGGACCACCAGCACGCGCAGGTCCGCCGCCAGCGGCAGGTCCGAGAGGACCTGCTCGACGACGGTCGGCCCGCCCGTCGAGGAGCCGATGACGACCGTCGGGTCGTCGACGTACTCCGTCGTCGCCGCCGCGGTGGCGGAGCCGCCCGTCCCGGCCTCGTCCGTCCCGTCGGTCCCGACGCCGCCGGCGTCGACGCCCGACCCGGCGGTCCGGGCCGAGGCCACGTCCGAGGAGTCGGTCGGGTCGACGGCCGCGACGGACTCGACGACGTCGACGAGCTGGTCCTGCATGCGGGACATCTCCATCGACACCTCGCCGCCGGGCTTGCGGAAGAAGTCGACGGCGCCCTTCTCCAGGGCCTGGAAGGTCACGTCCGCGTTCTCGTCGGTGTGGGCGCTGAGCATCAGGATCGGCGTCGGCCGGGTCGACATGATCCGGTCGGTCGCCTCGATACCGTTCATCTCCGGCATCTCGACGTCCATGGTCACCACGTCGGGGTCGGTCTCGGCGACCGCGTCGACGGCCTCGCGGCCGTTCTTGGCGACGGCGACCACGTCGATGCCGCCCGCCTCCAGGATGTCGGAGATGACGCTCCGCATGAAGTGCGAATCGTCGGCGACGACCGCTCGCGGCGACGAGCCTACTGCCATATCGGACCCCCGGTGACGGCTCGGGCGAAGCCCGAGCGGTGTCGCCGGGACCCAGCCGGAGCCGGCACCATACCTACTCACGTGTGGCGGTAGCGTCGGGATAAAGACTCCGCCCGCCGTATCAGCGTTGATAACCCGGGAGACACGCTTAAGTCGCCGTCGCGGGCTCTTTCGGGCAACGGCCACCCATGGCATCAGGCACTCAGAACGCGGCGCGGACGGCGACGGACGGACAGGTCTTGGAGTTCTCACTGGGCGAGGAGACCTACTGCGTGAGCATCGATTACGTCACCGAGATCGTCGACGCCGGTGAGGTGACGGCGGTCCCGAACTCGCCGCCGCACGTCCGGGGCGTGATGGACTTGCGCGGGCGCACGACATCGATCGTCGACCCGAAGGTCGTCTTCGGCATCGGCGGCGGTGGCGGCGCCGAGCGACGGATCATCGTCTTCGATCCCGCGATCGTCGACGACCAGGGCGCCGCCGGCTGGCTGGTCGACGAGGTGTACCAGGTCGTCCACGTCGATGGGTCGGACGTCGACGACTCCCCCTCGCGGGACCAGGACGCGATCCACGGCGTCGTCAAGCGCGAGGACGGGTTCGTCATCTGGGTCGACCCGAAGGCCGTCCACTCCGGGTGACCGTCCCACCGCACCGGCGCTACGACCGGTAATCGGACCGTACCGGCGCCGCCGGACCCCTTCCCGCGCCCGCGATCACGAAGTGATCGCATGAACAAGACTTTTTACCACAGACGCCGGATGCTCCACCAGCCGAACTCCGCGAGGATCCACGGAAGACATGATCGAACTAACGAAAACCGGCATCGACGGGTTGGACGAGATCCTGAACGGTGGTATTGTCAAAAATTCGACGACCCTGGTGAGCGGGAACCCCGGGGCGGGCAAGAGCATCCTCTGTCTGCAGTTCATTTACAATGGCGTCGAGAAGTTCGACGAGAAGGGCATCTACCTGACCTTCGAAGAGGACGAGGAGGACCTGCGCGAGGCGGCCGAATCGATCGGCTTCGACAAGTGGGGCGAGTACGTCGACAACGGCGACATCAAGGTCTACGACAAGAAAGTCCTGCTGCGGGAGAACGACTTCTCGTCGTCGCTCGAACTCCTACTGGACGACTTCGAGGACAACGACTACGACCGGGTCGTCCTCGACTCGCTGGCGATGTTCGAGCTGTTCTTCGAGAACGAACAGGAGAAGCGCACGTACCTCCTGAAGTTCACGGACATCCTCAGCCAGAACGACCTGACGACGCTGAT
Source organism: Halosimplex pelagicum (assembly GCF_013415905.1). Taxonomy (GTDB): domain Archaea; phylum Halobacteriota; class Halobacteria; order Halobacteriales; family Haloarculaceae; genus Halosimplex; species Halosimplex pelagicum. Next base: position 4,562,472 of record NZ_CP058909.1, read on the forward strand.
GACCAACGAACAGGGCGCGGTCTTCCCGGAGACGGAGATCGGGCTGGAGAACTACCTCACCGACGGGAACATCTACCTGATCCAGACGCCGACCGAGTCGGGCGTCAACCGGTACGTCTGGGTGGCGAAGATGCGCAAGCAGGACATCGAGACCGACATCTTCCCGATGGAGATCTCCCACGGCGGGATCCGCGTCCACCAGAACGCCAGCGCGTTCTCGATGATGAGCGAGGACGACAACCCGCTGTAGTCGACCCCGTTCTCACGATTGTAATCGGTTATTACTTCGGAAAACGGGAGTTTCGAACTTTCTCAGAGGGTATTCAGCCGCGTCCCCCGCTTCCGACGGCGTCCGGTAACCGGGCAGTACCGGCAGCGATAGATTTATACTGTGGTAAATATACGTTTTGATAACGGATGGCTTCAGCCGAGATTCTCCAGACCCTGGGGAACAAATACAGCGCAGAGATCCTGGACGCGACCGACGAGCCCCAGTCGGCCCAGGAACTGAGCGACGAACTCGGGATCCCGATCGCCACCTGTTATCGCCGGATCGACGAGTTGACCGAACACGACCTGCTCGAACTCCACGACAACATCCTCTCGGACGACCGGCGGCGCATCAAGGTGTACCGACGAAACGTCGATACGGTCCACATCGACTTCGAGGAGTCGCTCACCGTGGAAGTCGAGGAACGGACGGAGGTCACGAACAAGCTCGACGAAGCCTGGCGGACACTCTCGGAAGGCTAGATCGCGCGTACGCGCGGACTCGGTACGGTCCGCCGGCCGTCGCTCGCCGGTGCTGTCGCCGTGCTCGGGTCGTCGGCACCCGGATCGACGGCGACACGACCCCACTCCCTCGGTTTGCGGTTTGTTATCACGAGAGATATTTTCAAGGGTGGATTTAATACGGGGTGTCGAGAAGCCCGAGCCAACGTGGTCACAGTGATCGAACTACTCTACGCCGTATCGACGCTCGTCTTCGTCGTCGCCGGACTGACGATGGTCGGCATGGCCATGCGCGCGTACGTGCAGACGTCCCGACAGTCGATGCTCCACCTCTCGCTGGGGTTCTCGCTGGCGGTCGCCGGCGCCGCCGCGACGATGATCAGCGCGTTCCTGACCGGGTTCGCGGGACCCCGGTCGCTGTTGCTGGTCAACAGCGGCCTGACGACCTTCGGGTACCTCTTCGTGATGTACAGTCTCGTGACCTACGAGTGACCCCGCCGGCTGTCGATATCATATTTTCAATTAATACTAGAGATCTCGTGGACCGTTCCAGATTCAGGACAGAGTGGCTATAATTCTGTTTTAAACTTTCTACCACCTGTTTTCCTCTATGAAAACGAGGTGTGTGCCAGCCTATTGCGGTTTTAATATCGATAATTGGGGGATCACCCTTAATACGAAAGCGTGGATTCCTCGGAGTAGAGTCCGGGCGCGGCGCAAGCTCCCGGGCGGAGAATCCCATGCTACACAACGAACGCAACGAACGAGACCGCGGGCAGGTCGGTATCGGGACCCTCATCGTGTTCATCGCGATGGTCCTGGTGGCGGCGATCGCGGCCGGCGTGCTGATCAACACGGCGGGCTTCCTGCAGACGAAGTCCGAGGAAACGGGGCAGCAATCAGGGCAGCAGGTCACCAACCGACTGCAGGTCGCAGCGGCGACGGGGACCAACCTCAGTAACCAGGAAGTGGGCGTCGTCAACATGACGATGAAGAAGTCGCCCGGGGCGAGTAACATCGACCTCGAGAACGCGACAGTCCAGTGGGTCGGCCCCTCGGGTACGTACAACCTGGTCAACGCCAGCGTCAACGCCTCCGGTGCCGACGGTCACTTCGGTATCGTCCCGTTCAAGGACTCCGACGGGTCTCACCCGGTGCTCAACGACCCCGACGACCGTATGGTGATGGTCTTCGACCTCGGCCGTGACGACGTGGTCTCCGACGACTTGATCACGCTCGACACACGGACGGGGCGTCAGACCGGTGAGAACAGTGGCGCCGGCCACACGTACTTCGGCGAACAGGTCCCGGAGGGCGCCTCGGTCAACGTCAAGATCACCACGAAGTCCGGTGCGACGACGAGCGAACAGCTGACCGTCCCCGAGACCCTCTCGGGCGCCGAAGCTGTCCAGCTCTAAACCTGTCGAATTTCATTCATTCGACGGAACTAAACCCTTTTATCGCAGATAACAGCGTATGGTGAAGAGAGACGACGAACCGACCGAAGGGGACGACGGCCCCATCCTCTCGCCCGACGAGCTCGACATCACGCAGGACGAGCACGTCGCCGAGATCGACGACGGTCGCTACGTCGTCTCGCCGGGCGACCCCATCGGGGACACTCCGGCGGTCGACGACCGCACGTCGGCGACCGACCGGGCCCACGAGACGCCGCCGGAACCGGCCGCCGAACCGGAGCCGGAGCCCCCGGAGCTGACCGAGGCGGACGTCCACGAGTTCCTCGCGACGCAGTTCTCCGATTCGGGCTCGCGGTACGGCTTCGACATCACGGCGACGTTCGACGGGTCGATCCGGCAGCGACAGATGGTCTCGAACGACGTGGTGACGATCTTCGAGAGCCTCGTGCTCTGGTACGCCCAACAGATCGACGGCAAAACGCCCGTCGAGGAGGTACTGGGTATCCTGCTGATGGAGGCCAACGTCCCGGTCCGCTACCCGCCGGCGAGCCTCCGACGGCTGCTCGAATCGACCGAGCTGTCCCCCGAGGACTCGATCGCCGACCTCATCGCCGCCGTCGGCGACGAGGACGGGTTCCGGATCTGACGGGTCCCGAACTCGACGCCCGAGTCGCCCGCTCGCTGTCCGTTCGAACGCAGTCGGGTGCTATCAATCCCGATAATTTACGGGAAGGCTTTATCTGGGTTTTCACAGTACCACAGAGGTGATAGGCCCATGTCAGACGTATTGATAGCCGACGACTCGGAGTTCATGCGAAACCTGCTACGCGAGATCCTCGAAGAGGATCACAACATCGTGGGCGAGGTGGAGAACGGCGTCGAGGCGGTCGAGACGTACAAGGAAGCGAATCCGGACCTGGTGATGATGGACATCGTGATGCCCATCCGCGACGGGATCGAGGCGACAGACGAGATCAAGACCTCCAATCCCGAGGCGAACGTCATCATGTGTACCAGCGTCGGCCAGGAGGAGAAGATGAAGGAGGCGGTCAAGGCCGGCGCGGACGGATACATCACGAAGCCGTTCCAGAAACCGAGCGTCATGGAAGCCATCGAGGACGTCGTCCCGTCATGAAAGTCGACGTTCAGTCGCTCGGGACGTTCAACCGCCTGGCCCACGAGGGGGCCGAACAGGCCACCGCCTCGCTGTGTCAGATGACCGGGCTGGACGCCGTCGTCGACGTGACGAAGATCACGCTGGTCGACCGCGCGGACGTGGGCGAGCAGCTGGCCGACGGGGAGTTCGTCGGCGTCCAGTTCGCCTTCGACGGCGAGCTCGCGGGCGACACGGTGCTCGTGTTCGACCGGGCCGGCAGCGAGACGATCGTCGACTCGCTGGTCCCCGGCGGCTCCGACGACGAGGCGATGGCCCGCTCCAGCGTCGAGGAGATCGGCAACATCATGATGAGCGGGTTCATCGACGGCTGGGCGGACTTCCTAGAGACGACCATCGAGCACTCCCCGCCCGAGTACGTGACGGGCGACGGGGCGGCGATGCTCCCGGACCCGCCCGAGGGCGCGAACCGCGACCAGGTGTTCGTCTTCAAGAGCGAGATCGAGTGGGTCGGCGAGTCGGTGAGCTTCTACATCTACATGTTCCCCGAGTACGACCCGCTCGCGGACGTGATGGCCAGGACCGGCGACACCGAGGACGACGCCATCCCGATCGACAAGCTCGAGGTCTTCAACGAGATGACCAAGGACGGCACCCAGCAGGCCGCCGCCAACGTCGAGATGATGACGGGTATCGAGACGGAAGCGGAGGTCACCCGGCTGAGCTTCGCGCCGATCGAGGACGTGCCCAAGCAGGTCGGGACCGACACCTACGTCGGGACCGTCGTCGAGTTCACGGGCGTCCCGAGCGGGTTCCTGCTCGTGCTGTTCGACGAGGCGTCGGCCGTCCACATCGCCGAGGCGATGATGCCGGTCGAGATGGACGCCGAGGAGCTGACCGACCAGCACAAGGCCGCCATCGAGGAGCTGGGCAACATCATGACATCGGGGTTCGTCGACGGCTGGGCGAACGTGCTCCAGACCTCCGTCGAACACACCCCGCCGCGGCTGGTCCACGACATGGGTCGGGCGATCGTCGACCCGCTGGCCGCGCAGGTCGGCCAGTACCAGGAACACGCCTTCATCATCGACTCCGAGATGCGGACCGACGACATCGCCTTCGGGGCCGAGATCCACGCCCTGCCGAACGAAAAGGAGTTACGTCAGGCGCTCGACGAGTTGCTCGTCGAACGGGCGGACGAGACCGAGGCCGACGTGGAAACGATCTTCTGACACATGAAAGTCTACGATGGGACGACAACCGAAAGCGAGCCCGCGGGGCAGCCAGAGCGGGTGAAAGTCGGGATCGCCGAATCGAAGGTCGCGGACGAGGACGCGCTGCTCACGACGAGCGGGCTCGGGTCGTGTCTGGGCGTGGCGGTGTACGACCGGTCGGCGTCGGTCGCGGGTCTCGTCCACGTCATGCTCCCCTCGATCGACGAGATGGAGGGCGGCAACGACGCGAAGTTCGCCGACTCGGGTATCCGGGCGCTCGTCGCCGACATGGAACGGCTGGGCGCCGACCGCGAGCGCATGGAGGCGAAGATCGCCGGCGGCAGCGACATGCTCGACTTCTCCGAGAACGGCTCGGGGATCGGCGTGCGCAACGTCGAGATGGGACGCCGGACGCTCGACGAGTTCGACATCCCCGTCGTCGGGGAGGACGTCGGCGGCGACCACGGCCGCTCGCTTCGCCTCGAAGCGACCTCCGGCGATCTCATCGTCAAAAGCGCGAATCGCGATCCGGTCACGCTGTAGCCGTCAGGATAGGGAACGGTTCGTCCGACGTGCGTCCGACGGGGGCGCGGTCGGGTCTCCAGGGAACACGCTTCTTTCGCCGTTTTCGCGCCGAAATTTACGTCCGACGTTTCTTTCCGCTCGCTCGCCGTTAGTTCAACGCCGGTAGCCTCGAATTAACGCGTCTATTATCAGTAATGATACCAGAAACGATACATTGAAGGGTGTTAGAGCGGACTTACCGACGTAATGAGTCTCGTCGCTCAGTCGCTGGGCCCGGTCGCCCCGGGCGCGTCGGATGCGCTTCCCGCGCTGTTGGTCGTGTTGACCAGCGGCGTTCTCGGGATGAGTATCCGGCAGATGATCGACATCTTCGGCGACGGTGACGGGGACGGCGAGGACGACGAGAGCATGGCCGACGGCGGGCTGATGGCCGAAGACGGCGACGACGAGGACCTCGGTGGCTTCGGCGGCCTGGACGACGACGGCGGCGACGAGTTCGGCGAGTTCGGCGACGACGAGTTCGGCGACATGGACGACGGCGGCGGCGGCGCGGACACGGACGAACTCGAACACCGCCTCGACGAGCTGGAGACCGAGGTGGGCAGCCTCTCCTCGACGGTCAACACCGTCCGCAACGAGAACGAGCAGATCTCCGAGACCGTCGAGGACGTCGAGGAGAACGTCCGGAAACTGCTGGACATCTACGAGATGGTCACCCGCGGCGTCAACCCCTTCGCCGACGACATGGAACCCGGCGGGATGGGCGGAGCCGGCGGTGGCGGGAACTTCGGCCTGTTCGACGACGGCGGCGACGACGGCGGCGACGAGGAGGACCTCGACGACGAGATCGCCAACGCCGACGCCGAGGGCTTCTTCGACGAGGACCTCGTCGACGACGAAGCGCCCGAGGACAGCGTCGACGACGTGATGGGCGGTGACGGCGACGACCTGGACCCGTTCGAGGACGACGGCGGAACGTTCGACGACGACGCGCTGGACGACGATGCGCTGGACGACGACGAGTTCGGCGGGATGGAGGACCTCGACGACGGAATGGAGGACCTCGACGACGACTTCGACGACGCGGACGACGGAGGAAACGACGACATGAGCGACGCATCCGACGGGGAGGGTGGCAAGTCCTTCGCGGAACTGAAAGACGAGTACGAGTCCGGCGACGCCGAGTGGGCCGACGAACTGGAGGGCGAACCCGGGGACGACCCGAGCGAGGACTCGCTCGAGGACGACCTGGGCGACGCCGACGACCTCCTCGACGACGCCGAGGACGGCGGCGACATGGCCGACGACGACCTCTTCGACGAGGTCATCGAGGACGACGGGATGGACGGGATCGACGACGAGGTCGATGCGGACACCGAACCCGACGCGGAGCCGGAGCCCACCGCGGACCCGGACCCGGAGCCCGACCGCGAAGTGGCGGCCGATCCGGACCCGGAACCCGAGTCCGAACCGGCGGTACCGGAGACCGAGTCCGACGCCGCGGGCGGGGCGCCCGACGCGGCCGCCGAAGCGGCGAGCGCCGCGACCGACGGAGCGGACGCCGACGGCAAGCCGTACCTGGCGACGATGCCGGAAGGGCTGGCCAGCGAACTCGTGGTCGTCGAGTGGCTGGAGTACCTCGTCGACCGGGTGGGCGTCCGCGAGACGGCGCGGGCCATCGACTACTACGAGCGGATCGACTGGGTGGCCGAGCCGGTCGCCGAGGACCTGCAGGCGTACCTGCGCGGGTTCGACGGCTCGGGTGGCGAGGGCGGACTGACGATCGACCACCACACCCAGAGCCTGCGATACATCAGCCAGCTCGACGGCGACGCCGCCGAGGCCGTCGCGCTCTCGAAACTCGCGGGAGCTCGGGGAGGTGGAGCCGATGGGCTTCAGCGTTAGCGGCTCCGCGGCGCTGATATTCGCCGGCCTGCTCATCGCGTTCGGCATGTGGCACACCGCCGCCACCAACAGTTTCGAGCGGGTCTCGGAGGCCCAGAGCGACCGTTCGGACGGGCTGCTCGACCAGAAGAACACCGCCGTCGTCGTCGACTCGGCGTCGACCGCCGACGGGGACCTGACCGTCGAGGCGACCAACACCGGGTCGACGGCGCTGTCGCTCAACGAGACGGATCTGCTGGTCGACAACGAGTACCGGACGGGCTGGCGAGCGAACGCCACCGTCGACGGCGACGCCGCGACGTACCTGTGGCTCCCCGGCGAGCAGCTCGCTATCGAGGTTCCCCCGGAGGGCACGCCCGGTCGCGTCAAACTCGCGACCGAGGCCGGCGTCTCCGACACGGAGGTGGTCGCCTGATGGGGTTCTCCGTCAGCGGGTCGCTGGTCGTGGTCCTGCTGGGGCTGTTCATCGCCCTGTCGGCGTACTACGGCAGCGTCTCCAACGCCGGCGAGCGACTCCACGACGCGCGCAGCGCCGCCCAGGAGCGCGCCGACCGGATCGCCGACTCCGACATCGCGATCTCAGGATTCGACGTGGTCACGTCCCCCTCCTGTGGCGTCAGAGTCGAGATCAACAACACCGGGTCGACGACGCTCCTGCTGAGCGACACCGACCTGCTGTTGGGGAACCAGTACCGGACCGGCTGGGCCGACGACGCGGTCGTCGACGGCACGGCCAACGGGTCGGAACCGGGGACGGACCTGTGGTTCCCCGGCGAGCGGCTCACCGTCGAGGAGACCGGTCTCGACGCGGCGCCGCGGTCGGTCAAAGTCGTCTCCGGTCCCGGCGTGGCCGCTTCCCGGGGGGTGACCGCCGCGTGTTCGTGAGCGGTTCGCTCCCGTCCCGTCGCGGCCGCCCGGCAACCCGCGCCGACGGCGCGGAGGTGGTCCAGCGTGGCTAGCGTCTCCGTCTCGCACATGATCCTGTTCATCGCGTCGATGCTGGTCGCCGCCAGCGTCGCCGGCGTGTTCACCGACACCGTCGGGCAGCTGAGCAACGCCATCGACGACCAGGGACTGCAGGTGAGCCAGGACGTGCGCACCGACGTGGAGATCATCAGCGACAGCGGGTCGTCGAACGTCTACGACGACGCCGCGAACAACATCACGCTTCACGTCAAGAACACGGGATCGGAGACGCTACCGGCCGACCCGAGCGCGGTCAACGTCTTCGTCGACGGCCGGTTCGAGACGAACGTGAACGTGTCGCTGTACGGCGAGGGGCCCAACTGGCGGCCCGGGTCGGTCCTGAAACTCGTGATCGACCGGAGTGACGACCCGCTCAACTCCAACACCGACCACCGCGTGAAGGTGGTCGTCAACGGCGACGAGGAGGTGTTCGAGTTCCGCACATGAGTATCGCAACCAACGACCTGTTCTCACTGGGCTGCAAAGAGCGCGACCGGATCAACAAGGAACTGGGCGGCGGGATCCCGCCGGGCAGCATCGTCCTCGTCGAGGGCGACTACGGCGCCGGCAAGTCCGCCATCAGCCAGCGGTTCGCCTACGGGCTCTGCGAGGAGGACCACTCGGTGACGATGCTCTCGACCGAGCTCACGGTCGGGAGCTTCCTCGACCAGATGCACTCGCTGAACTACGGCATGGTCGAGCACCTCCTCGACGAGAACTTACTCTTCCTCCACGCCGACATCGGCGACGGCAACACCTTCTCCGGCCAGGAGAAGCAGGGCGACCGGAAGGAGCTGCTCAAGCGGCTGATGGAGGCCGAGGTGATGTGGGACTCGGAGGTGGTCATCATCGACACCTTCGACGCCATCCTCCGCAACGACCCCAAGTTCGAGGCGCTGGTCCGCCAGAACGAGGAACGCCAGGCCGCCCTGGAGATCATCTCCTTCTTCCGGGACATCATCTCCCAGGGGAAGGTCATCATGCTGACCGTCGACCCCTCGACGCTCGACGAGGAGGCCATCGGTCCCTTCAGAGCGATCGCCGACGTGTTCCTCGAACTGGAGATGATCGAGGTCGGCAACGACGTGCGCCGCCAGATCAGCGTCCTCCGCTTCGCCGGCATGGGCGAACAGGTCGGGGACACCATCGGGTACTCGGTGCGGTCGGGTACCGGCATCGTGATCGAATCGCGCAGCGTCGCCTGACCCTACCACGGAGACAAGCACAGCCATGACAGACCACGGACGACCCAAGCCCTCGGACGAACTCAGACAGGTGGCCTCGCGCCGCCCGCACCTGATGGACCACCTGAAGAAGTTCAAGCAGATCACCGGGGAGTTCCCCACGTTCATCGAGGAGGCCGACGACGACTACGAGTCAAAGCGGCCGAACGTCCTCTACCCCGTCGGCGGGCCGATCTTCTGTCACATCTACGGCGACATCGGCCAGGACATGAAGTACTACGCCATCGAGCCGGAGCTCGACGAGGAGGAGTCGGTCGTCTTCGAGCAAGTGCGGAACAAGCTCCTCCAGAAGTCCGTCAACAAGCCCGCCCCCACCAGCGACACCGAGTACGACGACCGCATCGAGGAACTCCTCCAGGAGTCGACCGCCGTCAAGAGCGGCGCCGGCGACGAGAACGGCGTCCTCTCGCGGTTCAACAAGTTCTCGAACATCGGCAAGGTCGAGGTGACCGAGCACACCTACGAGAACATCCTCTACCGGCTCAACCGCGACATCGTCGGGCTCGGCCCGCTCGAACCGGTGATGCGCGACCCCGCCAACGAGGACATCCACGTCATCGGCCCCCACGAGTGCCACGTCGACCACTCCGTCTACGGCATGCTTTCCACCACTGTGGACTTCGGCACCCCCGAGGAGTACGACCAGTGGCTCAAGAACATGGGCGAGCGCATCGGCGACCCCGTCTCCGACAGCGACCCCATCGTCGACTCCACCCTGCCGGACGGCTCGCGTCTCAACCTCATCTACTCCGACGACGTCTCGGTCAAGGGCCCCTCGCTCACCATCCGCCAGGGCGACGACGTTCCCCTGTCGATCTTCCAGATCACCAAGTGGGGCACGCTGAGCCCGCAGCTCTCGGCGTACCTCTGGCTCTGCTTGGAGAACGAGCAGACCGTCTTCGTCGTCGGGGAGACAGCGTCGGGGAAGACTACCACCCTCAATTCCATCATGGCGTTCATCCCCCGCGACGCGAAGATCTACACCGCCGAGGACACCGCCGAGGTCCTCCCGCCCCACGACACCTGGCAGAAGCTCCTCACCCGAGAGGGCGAGGACGAGGGGTCCAGCGTCGACATGTTCGACCTCGTCGCGGCCGCACTCCGTTCGCGCCCCGACTACATCATCGTCGGCGAGGTCCGTGGCGAGGAGGGGCGGATGGCGTTCCAGGCCGCCCAGACCGGCCACCCCGTCATGCTGACCTTCCACGCGAGCGACATCGTCTCGATGATCCAGCGCTTTACGGGCGAACCGATCAACGTCCCGGAGACGTTCATGGACGTGGCCGACGTGGCGCTGTTCCAGAACCGCGTCAAGCAGGGCGACCAGGTCCTCAGGCGGGTCACCTCCGTCCAGGAGATCGAGGGCTACTCCAAGGAGATGGACGGGGTCGTCACCCGCCAGTCCTTTTACTGGGACCCGGTCGAGGACGAGATCGTCTTCCAGGGCATGAACAACTCGTTCGTCCTCGAAGAGCAGATCGCGACGCTGCTGGGCTACGAGGACACCCGTGACATCTACGACGACCTGAACTTCCGCGCCAGCGTCATCGAGCGCGCCATCCAGGAGGGAATCCTCGGGTACCACGAGGTCAACGAGCTGATCGAGGACTTCCAGCGCGACGGCGTGGAGGGGCTCCCCTTCGACATCCACAGGACCGAGTGATGGCGTCGGCAGACGAATCCGCCGGGACCGTCGAACTCACGCTCACCTCCGCCCTCGCGGGACTCGTCGACGCCTACGAGCAGATGCCGATGCCGCTGAACCGGTACCTCGGCGTCATCCTCGTCCCGTCGGCCGTCTTCTTCGTCGCCACCGTCGGCGTCGCGCTCCTGCTCGACGTCGCGCTGATGATCCGCGGGCCGATCCCGCTGCTGGGCTTCCTGATGTTCGCCTCCGCCGTGTTCTACCCGAAGATCCTGCTCTCCCAGCGCAAGGCGGAGCTCAACAACCAGTTCCACCTCGTCGTCACCCACATGACGGTCCTCGCGACGACGAACATCGACCGGATCGAGGTGTTCCGCCAGCTGGCGAAACAGGACCAGTACGGCGAGATGGCCGCCGAAATCGGCCGCGTCGTCGAACTCGTCGACACCTGGAACCTGAGCCTCGACGACGCCTGCCGCCGCCGCGCCAAGCAGGTCCCCAGCGACGCCGTCTCCGACTTCTTCGACCGCCTCGGCTACACCCTCGGCGCCGGCCAGGCGCTCGACGACTACCTCGTCTCCGAACAGGACCAGATCATCGCCAACTACAAGACCGTCTACCAGGGGACGCTGGACAACCTGGAGGTCATGAAGGACCTCTACCTGTCGATGATCCTCTCGATGACCTTCGCGCTCGTCTTCGCCGTCGTCCTCCCGGTCCTCACCGGCACGGACCCGACGATGACCGTCAGCGCCGTCATCGTCCTCTACGTGTTCGTCCAGTCGGGCTTCTACCTCGCCATCCGCTCGATGGCACCGCACGACCCGCTGTGGTACCACCCCGAGGACAAGCCCTCGCCCGTCGAGTCGAAGATCCGCAACGCCACGGTCGCCGGTACCGCACTGTCGGGCGGCCTGCTGGCCTTCTCGCTGGTCGGCATGCTCGGCCTCTCCCCCGTCACGCTGGACGACGTGGTCTTCTTCCTCGACCCGCTGCCGCTGCCGTTCTACGCCGCCATCCCGACCCTCCCCCTCCTGATCCCCGGCCTCGTCGTCGGCGCCGAGGAGAAGAAGATCAAGGCGCGCGACGAGGAGTTCCCTAGCTTCATCCGCGCGCTCGGAGCGACGGAGGGCGCCAAGCAGTCGACCACCTCGACGGTGCTGGAGTCGCTCCGCAAGAAGGACTTCGGCCCCCTCACGGACGACGTGGACAACCTCTACAAGCGGCTGAACATGCGCATCGAGACGACCCAGGCGTGGCGCCACTTCACCGCCGAGTGTCGCTCCTCGCTCATCCAGAAGTTCTCCGAGATGTACCTCATCGGCCGCGAGATGGGCGGCGACCCCAAACTGCTCGGCGAACTCATCTCCGAGAACATGATGGAGGTCCAGCAGCTCCGCCAGCGCCGCACGCAGGCCACCACCACCCTCGTCGGCCTCCTCTACGGTATCACCGCCGCGTCGACGTTCGCCTTCTTCATCGGCCTCCAGGTCGTCAACATCCTCGCCTCGATGAGCCTCGACCTGCAGAGCGGCACCAGCAACTTCGACGTGGGCAGCCTCATCAACACCGAAGTGTACAACATCCCGCTCATCGAGTTCCTGCTGATCGTCATCATCATGTTCGGCGCCATGCTGTCGGCGCTGATGGTCCGCACCGTCGACGGCGGCCACAAGATCAACACCTACGTCCACTTCGTCGCGCTCACCTGGGTCGGCTCGATCACCGCCGTCATGACGAAGTGGCTGGTGACGCAGTTCCTCGCCATTTAGAGACCACTTTTTTCGGCGGAGAGCTCCTCGCGCGCCGGAGGCGCGCTGCGGGGATCCTCCGCCGAAAAAACGTGGGGAAAAAAGCCGGACGACTCGGTCGCTGCGCTCCCTCGCGTCCGGTGTCTGCGGGAGTGAGCACCGCGAACGACCGCAGGCTCGTCAGAGCTTGCTCTGACCGCGAACCGCGCCTGCGGCGCGGATGCTCGGTGGCGAACCTGCCTGTCCCCGGGTCGGCCGACGAGACGGCCTCCCGGCCACCGCACCGCGCCGCTCCGCCACCGCCCCGCACCGCTCCGCCTCGCGACCGCTCCGCCACCGCCCCGCACCGCTCCGCCACCGCCCCGCACCGCGACCACCTCCGCAGCAGCAATTACCCGCACCGCGATCGCTCCGCCTGAACGGCCCCCTACAACTATCCGGGGGCCGGTCGACCACCGTCCCATGGCAGAACCGGAAGACACGCTCGCGCGCTCGCCCGTCGACTTCGACTCCGCGGTGGCCTACGCGCTCCACCCGGAGATGCGACGGCTCATCATCCTCTATCTCGTCGGGACGCTCCTCCTACCCATCGGCCTCTCGATGTTCGTCAATCCCCCCTTTATCGGCGGGCTCGCGGAGATAATCCGCCAGATCATCGGCCTCGTCATCGTTCTCATCGGCGCTACCTTCTTCTTCGGCGGCGTCGTCGGCGCGGCGTTCAAGGTCGTCGCCGACGCGAACATCCTCGCCGCCGCGCTGTTCGAGGACTGACCGGAGCCGCGTGACTGTGCCGTTTTATCGGTGGCGCTCGTAGCGGGTGCCATGTGTGGCCGCTACAGCCTCTTCGCCCCGCCCGAGGACATCGAGGAGCGCTTCGACGCGACGTTCGACTACGAGTTCGAACCCCGGTACAACGCCGCGCCGAGCCAGTCGCTCCCCGTCGTCACCGGCGACGAGCCCGAGACCGTCCAGCGCATGGAGTGGGGACTGATCCCCTCCTGGGCCGACGACCGCTCGGACTTCGAGTTCATCAACGCACGCGCGGAAACAGTACGAGAAAAGCGGAGCTTCGCCGACGCCTACGAGTCCCGACGCTGTCTCGTCCCCGCCGACGGCTTCTACGAGTGGACCGACCTCGGCGGGGCGAGCGGCAAACAGCCCTACCGCGTCACCGTCGGCGACGACGAGCTGTTCGCGATGGCTGGGTTGTACGAGCGCTGGACCCCGCCCCAGACCCAGACCGGGCTCGGCGACTTCGGCGGCGACTCCGAACCCGATAGCGACCCCGAGCCGGTCGAGACGTTCACGATCCTCACCACGGAACCGAACGACACCATCGCGGACCTGCACCACCGGATGGCCGTCATCCTCGACCCCGCCGAGGAGGACCGGTGGCTCACCGACGGCCCCGACGCGGTCGAGGCCCTGCTCGACCCCTATCCCGCCGACGCCATGCGGACATACCCCGTCTCGACGGCGGTCAACGACCCCGCCAACGACACGCCGGCGGTGCTGGAGGAAGTCGAAGTCGGCGGGTGAATGAGTCCGGATCGCCGCCGATCCCGGCGCGCCACCGATTCGAATCCTTTTAGGGCGCGACCGGATAACGGGACGGTATGGCTATCAAACCCGCCTACGTCAAGAAGACCGGGACGCTGCTGATGGAGCGGTATCCGAACGCCTTCGGTCAGGACTTCGAGCACAACAAGGAAGTCGTCACCGAACTCACGAACGTCGAGTCGAAGGGCGTCCGGAACCGCATCGCCGGCTACGTCACCCGCAAGCAGGGCCAGCCCGCCGAGGCGTAAGCGGCGCTCCGTTCTCTCTGTTCTGTCTCCGACCGCCCCGAGCGACGGCCGCGCCGTCCCCGGAATTGCGGATGATAGACCCTGACCGTGGTAGACGTATCCAAACTGTTTTGAAGGCCGGTCGCACTATCCCGGAACAATGACTGTCAGCGTAGGCATCCTCGGTGCGACCGGTGCAGTTGGGCAGCGACTCATCCAGCTGATCGACCCGAACCCCGACTTCGAGATCGAGGCGCTCACCGCCAGCGAGTCCAGCGTCGGCAAGAGCTACCGCGAGGCGAGCAAGTGGCGCATCGACACGCCGATCCCGTCGGGCGTGGCCGAGACTGAGGTCGTCGCCACCGAGCCCGGCGCGGTCCCGGACGACGTGGATCTGATCTTCTCGTCGCTGCCCTCCAGCGTCGGCGAACGCGTCGAACCGGAGTTCTGCGAGGCGGGCTACGTCGTCTCCTCGAACTCCTCGAACGCCCGGTCGGACGACGACGTGCCGCTCGTGATCCCGGAGGTCAACGCCGACCACATGGACCTCATCGAGGTCCAGCGCGACGAGCGCGGCTGGGACGGCGCGCTCATCAAGAACCCCAACTGCTCGACGATCACGATGGTGCCGCCGCTGGCCGCCCTCGACGACGCCGCGACGCTCGAACGCATCGAAGTCGCCACGCTCCAGGCGGTCTCCGGCGCCGGCTACTCCGGCGTCTCCTCGATGGAGATCATCGACAACGCCATCCCCCACATCGGCAAGGAGGAGAAGAAGATGGAGACCGAGTCCCGGAAACTGCTCGGCGAGTTCGACGGCGCCGAGGTCCACTGGCACGACGCCGACGTGGCCGCCTCCTGTAACCGCATCCCGACCATCGACGGCCACCTGGAGAACGTCTGGGCCGACACCGAGGAGGACCTGTCGCCCTCCGAAGCCGAGGAGGCCCTGGAGGCGTACCCCTCGCTGGACCTCCCGAGTTCGCCCGACCAGCTCATCGAGGTGTTCGACGAGCCCGACCGCCCCCAGCCCCGCATGGACCGCAACCTCGGGAACGGCATGACCGTCTCCGTCGGCGGCGTCCAGGAGACCACCCACGGCCTCCAGTTCAACTGCCTCGCCCACAACACCCTCCGCGGCGCGGCCGGCGCGAGCGTGCTGAACGGCGAACTGCTGGTCGACTCCGGTTACCTGTAATAGACAGCTCGGCCTGACCGTCGCCTGCCGGGCGCGTTTCGCGGAGACACGGTCGAGCAGCCCTTCCGATTCCGGTGTCCCGAGCGTTTTTCCCCGGGCCGCGTACAGTTGATCGTATGACACCATCGGGAGGCATCAACGAGCGACTCCGCAGGCGGGCGACCGGCCACGATTCGAGGCGATCGAGGGTGCTTGCCGCCGTCTTCAGCGTTCTGCTCGGGACGTATCTCACGATGGAACTGACCGATGCCTGGGAGTTGCCGGCAGCGTACGCGCTGGCAACGAAGGTGCTCACGGGCTGTGTCGTCGTCGGTCTCGTCTACCTCTGCTACAGTTACGTCCTCAATCGCCCGGACTGAGCCGGCGCGCCACCGAACGGAAACGACGGAGGTTATCCCGTCCGACCCCCTACTGCGGGTATGGACGAGGGGACCTATCGCGTGTTGCCCGGCGGCGACGAGGAGACCTGGCGCTTTCTCGACCGCGACACCTACGAGACCGTCGCCGTCCCCCGCGAGGGCCACGACGCGCCCGTCGCGGATCTCAGACCGGGCTATCTCGTCGAGGCCGGACTCGACTGGGGATCGGAAGAGCCCGCGGTCCGGACGCTCTCGGTGCAGCGACCCACGCTCTACACGTACGTCGCCGACGCCGACCCGGTCTTCGAGGTGGCCCAGAGCCTCTGGGAGGAGACACGCGCGAGCGGCGACGGCATGAACGCGACCCAGACCTACAACACGGACAACGCGGTCAACGGCGTCTGCTACGTCTTTGCCGACTCCGGCCAGCCTGCCATCTTCGACGAGTTCCGGAGCGGCGCACGGCCGATCGAACCGCTGGTCGACCGGGTCAACGACGGCCCGGACGAGCCCGAAGCGCGGGAGGTGTTCGTCCTCGACCCGGTCGACAGCGCCTTCACCGTCGTCGCGATCACCCTGTCGAAGGGCGGCCGCTTCGCCGAGACGATGCGGGAGACCTACGAGCGCGATCACCCCGACGAGCCGCTGGTCTGACCCTCCCCGGCGAGGGTCGACGCCGCTTCGGGTCGGAAAACGCGCCCGTCGGTGCGACATCTTATCAGTCTGCAACGCCCTAGCACGCGTATGAGCATCCCGTCCGTCGTGGCCGCCCTCGCAGGGTCGCCCACACCGCCCCTCCAGTCGTTACCCGGCCTCTCGCCGCTGACGATAGTTGGGGGGATCCTCCTCCTGATCGCTATCGCCGCGGTGTACTCCGCGGTCGAGATCGTCGAGGCCTACGAGAAAGAGGCGCTGACGGTGTTCGGCGAGTACCGGAAGCTACTGGAGCCGGGGATCCACGTCATCCCGCCCTTCGTGAGTCGCACGTACCCCTTCGACCTCCGAACCCAGACTATCGACGTACCCCAACAGGAGGCCATCACCCGCGACAACTCGCCGGTGACCGCCGACGCGGTCATCTACGTCCGCGTCATGGACGCCAAGAAGGCGTTCCTCGAAGTCGAGGAGTACAAGCGGGCCGTCTCGAACCTCGCCCAGACGACGCTTCGGGCCGTGCTGGGCGACATGGAACTGGACGACACGCTCTCCCGGCGGGAGATGATAAACGAGCGCATCCGCGAGGAACTCGACGAACCCACCGACGAGTGGGGGATCCGTGTCGAGAGCGTCGAGGTCCGCGAGGTCAACCCCGCCGCCGGCGTCAAGCAGGCCATGGAGCAACAGACCTCCGCCGAGCGCAAACGACGCGCGATGATCCTCGAAGCGCAGGGTGAACGGCGCTCCGCCATCGAGCAGGCCCAGGGTGCGAAACAGTCCGACATCGTCCGCGCACAGGGGGCGAAGCAGTCGCAGATCCTCGAAGCCCAGGGCGACGCCATCTCGACCGTGCTACGGGCGAAATCCGCCGAGTCGATGGGCGAGCGGGCGATCGTCGACAAGGGGATGGAGACCCTGGAAAACATCGGCCAGGGCGAGTCGAACACCTTCGTCATGCCACAGGAGCTCACCTCACTGGTCGGGCGGTACGGCAAGCACCTATCGGGCGGCGACGTGAACGACATGGCGGGCGGCGACGGCGAACTCGACTCGCTGGACTTCGACGACGAGACGCGCGAACT
Organism: Halosimplex pelagicum; assembly: GCF_013415905.1. Lineage (GTDB taxonomy): Archaea > Halobacteriota > Halobacteria > Halobacteriales > Haloarculaceae > Halosimplex > Halosimplex pelagicum. The sequence goes on from NZ_CP058909.1 coordinate 4,580,069, forward strand.
CATCGGTCTGGACAACATCGCCGAGATCATCGGGGAGATCGACGAGGAGGCGCAGGTCGACATCGACGCGATGGAGGAGGAGGCGCGGGCGATCAAGGAGGGCGACGACGCGCGGGCGAGCAGGTCCGAGCGGGTCGAGGAACGCGAGTAACCGCGGCGCCGGCCGTTCGCGCCGACCCCACCGCACCTCAAGGTTTATACCTCGACTCGGCGACAGTTCCGCCATGGTCTCCAGAGACACGACCGTCCACGTGACGGTCGTCGCCCTCGCGATCGCCGGACTCGCAGTCCTCTCTCGGCTCACCGACGACCCCGCGAGCGCCCCGACCGTCGTCGGGTTCGTCCTCTACAACGGCGCGGTCCTCGCGGGCGCGCACCTCTATCTCGCCTGGCGGGGTGAGGACGGCCTCGTCCCCGTCGCCTCGCGCTGGCGGTTCGTCGCCGCGGTGGCCGCGGTACTCGCGCTCGGCGCCCTCGTCCTCGTCACCGACCCGGTCCCGCTCGGACCGGTCAGTTCCGACGCGCTACTGGGAGCGACCGCCGGTGTCGTCGCCCTCGCGTACCTCGTCGTCGAGGCCCGCGACGGCTACCGCGAGTCGACTGCCGGGGGCGGTCACTGACCGGCGTCTGCGCTCGCTCAGACGACCTGATTCGGCAGCCCCGTCCACTCGCCGCGCTCCTCGGCGGTGTCGACGGCCTCGGCGACGATATCGGCGAGCCGCTCGAAGTAGTTCGGGGTGTGGCCGGCGTTGTGCGGGGTGATCAGGACGTTCTCGAAGGTCCACAGCTCGTGGTCCTCCGGGAGCGGTTCGGGGTCGGTCACGTCCAGCGCGGCGCCGCGGATCGAGTTCGACCGGAGCGCGTCGACCAGGTCGCCGGTGTGGACGACGCCGCCGCGGGCGGCATTGACGAGGACGGCGTCGGTCGGCATCGTCTCAAACACCTCGCCGTCGATCAGGTGCTCGGTCGCGTCGGTCAGCGGGCAGGCCAGCACGACGTAGGCCGCGTCGGCGACCGCCTCGGCGATGTCGCCGTAGCCGTACACCTCGTCGGTCGGGCCGCCCTTCTCGGGGGTGTAGCGGACGCCGACGGTCTCGACGTCGAAGCCGCCGAGGCGCTGGACGACGGACTCGCCGATGGGGCCCATGCCGACGACGGCGACCGTGCTGCCGGCGAGTTCGCCCGTGCGATGGGAGCGCCACTCCCGGCGGCGCTGGCGACGGCGCGATTCGAGGAACTCGCGGGTGAACGTGAGGATCGCGCCGACGGCGTACTCGCCGATGTTCGGGCCGTGGACGCCCGAGGCGTTCGTGACGGCGACGCCGTGCTCGCGGAACGCGTCGAGCGGGAGGTGGTCGACGCCGGCGAACGAGCAGGCGAACAGCTCCAGATTCTCCGCGCGTTCGAGGTCGTCCTCGTCGATGGAGAAGCCGGCGACGACGCGGGCGTGTGGGAGCAGTTCGCGCTCCTCGTCGGGAGTCGCGGCGTAGCCGACCTCGCGGTCGGGCAGGCGCTCGCGCAGCGCGTCGACGTACTCGCTCGGCGGGATGCCGTGGATGTTCTGTCGCAACACCAGCACTTCGGGGGCGTCGGGGGTCGACTCGGCTGTCATGCTCCCCGTGTTCGACCGCTGCGGGCAAAAAACCGACCGCCGTCTCAGAGCCCGACGAGTTCGAGCACGTCGTAGCGGAGGACGTAGCGGGCGACGCCGGCGCCGTAGGCCAGGACCCAGAAGATGACGTAGCCGAACACGCCGATGCGCAGGCGGCTGCGCCAGTGGCTCATCCGGTCGCCGCCGATCTCGTCGAGCAACACGTCCTCGTCGTAGTCGTTGTAGAGGTCGTGGCGCCGCTTTGCGGTGAAGATCCTGACGATCCCGGTGAACCCGAACGCCAGCAGGGCGTAGGCCTGGGCGCCGAGGAAGGCGTGGACCATCGCGAAGCTCCCGAACTGGTCGAGCAGGCGCGGCGCCATCCAGACCAGCATCGGGACGGTCGTCAGCACCAGCCCCGTCACCACGAACTTCAGGTGGTGCATCAGCACCGACCAGGTGACCGGCTCGGTCTCGATGATGTACCACGCGCCGTAGAAGAAACAGGGGAAACTCGCCGTCACGGCCACCAGTACGACCGTCGCGATCACCCTGTCCGTGACCATGGTCGGTGCTTTCGGCCAGTCGCGCTAAAACGTGCCGAAAGCCCGCTCGTTCTCCCGCTCTCCCGGCCCGACCGCCGGCGCGCGTCCGCGACCGAACGGGTTCGCCTCGCTCGGCCGGAACAGATATATGAACGGTTGTTCATCTATTCAGCTATGTCGACCGACTCGACGCGACTGCGGCGGTTGCTCGCCGCGGAACTGGGGGAGTGTTGCGACGCCGACGTGGCGGCGCGCATCGACGAACTGGAGGGGCTGGCCGAGGCGACGCCGGCCGACCGGGACCGTGACCTGACGGCGCTGTCGACGCTCTCGGACGGGACGCGCCACGACATCGTCCGCTACCTCGCGGCGGCCGACGGGGAGCTGTGCGTCTGCGAGCTGTCGCCGCTGGTCGAGGTGAGCGACAGCGCGATCAGCCACGCGCTCTCGGACCTGCACGACGCCGGGCTCGTCACCCGCCGGAAGGAGGGGACCTGGCGGTACTACGACGCGACCGACCGGGCCGAGCGGCTGCTCGACGCGCTGGACGACACGCGGGGTGAGCGATGAACGACGAGTCCGGCGGCGAAGTGGCGGACGCGGCGGGATCGGCCGAGGGAGACGGCGACGACACCGTCCGGATCGCGCTGATGTGCGTCCGGAACGCCGGCCGCAGCCAGATGGCGACGGCGTTCGCCGAGCGCGAGCGCGACCGCCGGGGGCTGGGCGACCGCGTGGAGATCCTGACCGGCGGGACCGACCCCGCCGACGAGGTCCATCCGGTCGTCGTCGACGCGATGGCCGAACTCGATATCGACATCGCCGACCGCGAGCCGCGGGCGATCACGACCGATGAGATGGCGACCTGCGACTACGTGGCGACGATGGGCTGCTCGACGCTGGAACTCGACCCCGCGGCGGGCGTGGACGTGCGCGACTGGGCGCTGGACGACCCCCACGAGCAGGACCTCGACGCGGTCCGTGAGATCCGCGCGACCGTCGAGTCGAACGTCGTCGCGCTGTTCGACGAGTTCTCCGACCCGGCCGAGGGCGAGACAGCGACGGACGACGAGCGGTCCCAGGAATGACGCTGGCGGATCTGGTCGCCGTCGAGCTACTGCTGGCGGCGTTCGCGGGCGGTGCGTTCGGCGCGGCCGTCGGCGCGCTCCCGTCGTTCTCGCTGGCGGGGCTGGTCGTCGTCGTCGGCGAACTGTACGCGATGGGCGTCCGGTCGCTGGGCGGGGCGGTCCCGGTCGACGTGACCGGTTCGGTCGCGTTCGGCGCCGTGCTCGGCCCGCACGTCGCCTTCGGCGGCGGCGCCGCGGCGGTGGCCTACGCGTCGCGCCGTGGATATCTGGACTCGGCGGGCGACGCCCACGACGCGAAGGACGTGACCCGCGGGCTCGGGAGCCGACCGGACGTGCTGGCTGTCGGGGGCGCGTTCGGCGTCGTCGGCTACTGGGTCGCGACGCTGGCCGGATCGCTGTCGGTGCCGGTCGACCCGGTCGCGCTGGGCGTCGTCGTCTCGGCGCTCGTCCACCGGGTCGTTCTCGGCTACAGCGTGGTCGGCGCGCCGGCGGGTCGCCTGTTCGACATGTCGTCGTTCGAACGCGGGCGCGGTGAGACGACGGTCGAGACCGACGGCGGGGACGGGACTGCAGCCCGATCGGTCGACCCGTGGCTGCCCTACCAGTACCGCTGGGGCGGGGTCGCGGCGCTCGGCGCGGTCGTCGGCGTCCTCTCGGCGTACACCGCCTACCTGACCGGGAGCGCGTTTCTCGCGTTCGGGATCACGGTGTCGGTACTATTCCTGCTCTGTGCCGGGGTCGACGAGATCCCGGTCACACACCACATGGCGCTCCCGGCGAGCACCGTCGTGGTCGCGCTGGCGGGCGTCTCCGGCGGCGCGCCCGCCCCCGGTGTCGTCGCGGAGGCGGTCCCGCTGGGCGTCGCGCTGGCGCTCGGTGGCGTCTTCGGCGTCCTCGGCGGACTGCTCGGCGAGGTCGCACAGCGGGTCTTCTACGCGCACGCGGAGACGCACCTCGACCCGCCGGCGGCGAGCATCGTCGTCACCTCCGGCGTCATCGGTCTGCTGGCGATCGCGGGCGTCCTGCCGGCCGCGGCCTGGGTGCCGACGCCCTGAGTCGCGGTCGGGTGTCGGGTCGCCTGTCTCGGGCCGCGGGCCGGCGACTTCGGGCGTCGAGTCGGTCGCCGCGGGCCGCGGGTCGGGGCGCTTTTACCCCTCGGGGACCGAGTTCCGGCAATGAGCGACGCCGCCGACGAACGGGTCGACGGGTCCGACGAGGCGTCGGGTGCCGACGGCGAGGACGACGCCGAGTCCATCGAGGCGCTGCGCGAGCGGGTCGAGGCCGAGTACGACTTCGACGACTTCGGTCCGGCCGAGATGGCCTCGATGTCCTCCGAGGAGTGGGAGGCGGTCTTCGACCACGAGTCGTGGATCACGGGCCAGGAGCTGCTCGACCGCGTCGAGGCCGACCTCAAGCGGCGGGTCGCCGAGCGCGAGGTGTTCGCCCGCGTCGAGCGCCGGGACGACCGCCTGGTGGCCTACTCCGACGAGGGCTACGCCACCGTCTACGCCGACGGCACCGTCGAGGGCCACGGCACCGTCCTCCGGGACGTGAAGCCGACGGTCGCGCTCGCGTCGATGGAGTCGTACGACGTGCCCGACGCGCCGCCGGAGGACCTGCTCCCCGAGCCTCAGGACGTGCCCGAGGGCAGCGGCGAACTCGGCAACACGATGCTGCAGGTCGTCGCCGGGATCCAGGTGCTGGCGGGCATCCTGCTGATCGGCGGGTGGCTCGTGATCAGTCTCGGCGTGGTCGCCCCGCCAGGGGGCGGGTCGGTGCGCTCGCTGAACGTCATCGCGATGCTGCTCGGCGGCGTCGTCTTCCTCGCGATCGGCGTGTTGCTGTTCGGCGTCGTCGCCAACGCCCGCCTGTCGGACAAGTTCCGCGCCGAGGAGTACCGCAACCGCCTCCGCGCGGTGGAACTCGAGCCGGGCGAGCGGCCGGACTTTCTCCCCGACGACGGGGAGGCCTCCGAGGACGCGGCGGGGATCCCCGGCGAGGCCTCGGACGGGCTCCCGGGCGACGGGCCGGACGAGGGGCGGTCCGGGAGCGCCGACGGCGGAACCGACGGTTCCTGAGCGGCGCCGCCCCTCGCCTCTGGCGACCGCGTCGGGCGGTCGGCAGCCGGACGAGCGGGGCGCTCGCGGACAGCGCGCGTCGGCACGACGACGACCCGAATATCTCCGGCTGTGGCGGGCTAATCGCGCGCCTGCGTGCGTATTCGGTGGGTTTATACAAATTCGGTACCGACCATCGTTTGTATGAACAGACGGGACTTTCTGCGGACCGCCGGCGGTGCCGCGGGCGGTGCGTCCGCCGTCGCCGCGGGGGCCGGAACGGCCGCCGCCCAGGAGGGCGGCGGAGGCGGGAGCGTCCAGCCCGTGTGGCCGTCGTACGTCAGCGACGCGAACGGCCCCGGCTACGAGGATCTGCGTGGGAACTCCGAGGTGACCATCGAGGTCGGCGTCGGTTCGACCGGGTTCGCGTTCGGCCCGACGACGACCTGGATCGACTCGGGGACGACGGTGGTCTTCGAGTTCGTGGAGGCGGGCCACAACGTCAAGCCGACCGAACAGCCCGACGGCGGTAGCCTCGACGGGACGGAGGGCGGCGAGTTCGCTACGATCTCGGCGGGTCAGACCTACGAGGTCACGCTGGAGACAGGGGGCATGTACACGTACAACTGCGCCCCCCACGAGGGCCAGGGGATGAAGGGCGCTATCGCCGTCGGCGGCGACGTCGAGACCGAAGAGGTCGGCGGCGGCGGCCAGACGCCGCTCAACCCCGAACACATGGGCGTGCCCTTCCACCCCCACTACGTCGGCATCTCGACGATCGTGATGATGGTCGTCTCGCTGTTGTTCACCTTCTTCCTGCTGAAGTACGGTGAGTCGCCGAACGCGAAAGGGGGGAACAACTGATGTCCTCGTCGGGGTCCACCTACGGCGACATCCACCGCTACGAGCCCGCCCGCGAGAGTACGGCGGCGGCCGTGGCGATCGTCCTGTTGACGATCGTCGAGGTCGTCTTCGTCGGCCTGTTCACGTTCGGTCTCGTGAACGGCTGGGGGTACAGCCCGCTCGGGAACATGTATCTGGGCGGTATCCTCGCCATCATCTTCGTCGACCTGGCCTTCGTCCTGATGATCTACCGCAAGGAGTTCCTGCCGGACGTGATGATCGTCAAGAAACGGCGCCGCAAGTGGGAGGACCTGTACGTCCGCGAGGAGGACGTCGACGGGACGACGTTCGCGGAGGGCGACCCGATAGAGAGCGTGAAACGAGCTGTCTACCCCTACTACAAACGATAACAATGCCACTAGACGAAGACAAGTATCCGGGTGAGACGGGCCGACGCCGCTTCGTGAAAGGCGTCGTCGGCAGCGCCGCGCTGGCGAGCGTGGGAACCGGCGGGGCGGCCGCCGTGAACACGGTCACGTCGGCGGCGGGCGGCGGCGGTGGCCCGACACAGTACATGGCCATCGAGAACACGGACGGGCCCGCGCCCCGCGGGATGCCGATCGTTCCGCTCGAAGTGAACGACTCGGGCGAGCTGCGGGGGCTGTTCCCGGAGGCGAGCACCGAGACGGTCGGCGGCGTCACCCGCACGGTCGCGGAGATGGACGTCGGCGGGACGACCTACTCCTCGCAGTGGTTCCAGTACTGCGGGCTCGAGAGCTACCAGGGCGTCCAGCCGAACGCCGACGCGGACAACCTCATTCGAGCGGCGGCCAGCCCGCCGCCGGCCTACGAGTGGCAGCAGGACATCGAGGGCGGCGCCCCCCTGACCGTCGACATGTTCGACGACTACGAGGAGTGGGGCAACAGCATCGGGCAGGCCGGCCTCGGCAAGCCCGCCAGCGCCACCTGGCGCTCGCAGGGCGAGGACGCGAAGACGATCCCGGTCCAGGTGCTTCGGACGCCCGAGATCCCGAAGATGATCAACGGAGAGCAGGGTGCGCTCGGACGCGACTACAGCGAGATCCCCCAGAACGTCCGGAACTTCCTGGACGCGGCGACCGATCAGGACTTCATGGCCTGGATCAACAAGTGTACGCACTTCTGTTGCGTGCCGGGCTACAAGCAACTGGCGGGGAGCGCGAACTTCGGCGGGTCGAACGCGGTGTACTGTCAGTGCCACCAGTCGCTGTACGACCCGTTCAGCCCGACGCAAGTCCAGTTCGTCGCACGACCGCGGCCGGATAGCTAACAATGAGTCTCGAACGCAAAGACGAACACGACCACGACGGCTGGATGGAGAGCCGTGACCTCACGGCTATCGAAGAGATCTACCTCACGGTGTTGCTGTGGCTCGACAGGCGCCTGCGCATCGTCGACTATCTGGAGATCCTTGAGAACATGTACTACAAGGTCAACTTCCAGATGCCCAAGAGCCACACCGAGCAGTACAACCTGGACAACAAGTTCTGGTACTGGTACCCCCTCTACGCGCTGGGGTCGTTCTCGACGATCGCGTACGTCGTCGCGGCGATATCCGGCGCGTTGCTGGGGTTCTACTACGCGCCGGGCGCAGGGGCCTCCAACGGGACGCCGGATCTCGCGTACAACTCCATCACCTTCATCATGACCGAGTTGAACTTCGGGTTCTTCCTCCGGTCGCTGCACCGGTGGTCGGCGCAGGTGATGGTCGCGGCCGTGTTCCTGCACATGCTGCGTGTGTACTTCACGGGCGCGTACAAGGAACCGCGCGAACTCAACTGGATCATCGGCATCGTGCTCATCTCGCTGACGATGGTCTTCGGGTACACGGGCTACCTGCTCCCGTGGGACCAGCTGGCCTTCTGGGCCGGCCAGATCGGCGTCGAGATGAGCCTGTCGATACCACTCATCGGCGAGTGGGTGGCCCAGCTACTGTTCGGCGGGTTCACCCTGAGCCAGTCGACGGTCCAGCGGATGTACATCCTGCACGTGTTCGTGCTCCCGTTCGTCACGACCGGGATTATCGCCGTCCACATCGGCATCGTCTGGATGCAGGGCATCGCGGAACCCCACTGATACAATGAGCGACAACGACAACAGCGAGGAAGTTCGCACCGACGGCACGGGTATCGTCCCGCCGGACGACGAGACCCCGACCTGGAGCGAGCGCAAGGCGCGCAAGCAGGGGCTCGCCCGGCTGACCTACGAGTACTTCGAGCGGTCGCGCCGCGAGGACCAGGACCTGCGCCAGCAGTCCTCTTACGTCGAGCGTGACGTGCTGGCGTTCCCGACGTGGCCCCACGAGATGATCCGCAACCTCGCGCTGACGAGCTTCTTCGTCGGCATGATCATCTTCCTCTCGGCGGCGCTGCCGCCCCACATCGGCCCGCCGGCCGACTCCTCGTCGACGCCGGCGATCATCCTGCCCGACTGGTACCTGTACTGGTCGTTCGGCCTGCTGAAGCTCGGCCCGCTCAACCCCGAGATCAGCCTGCTGGGCGGCCAGAAGTTGATGGCCGACCGCACCTACGGCGTCATCGCGAACCTCGTCGTCGTCGGCTTCGTCGCCATCGTCCCCTTCCTCAACAAGGGGAGCGCGCGCCGGCCCGTCGAGCAGCCGTTCTGGTCGGCCGTCGGGGTCAGCGGCATCGTCTTCGCCTTCACGATCGCCGCGCTCTCGGTCAAGAACCTCATCCCGATGGACTCCCACCTCATCTTCGACCTGACCTTCATCCTCCCGGTCCTGGCGGCGTTCCTCAGTTACGCCGTCCTCCGGACGATGCGGGAGGGGTACATGTTCAACCTCAACCGCCGGTACTACCGCCTGCGGCCACCGAAGTAGATGAGCGACCCGTCCCGCTCCGGCGACCCGACCGACGCGACCGCCGACGGGACGGACGACGCCGGTTCTCCCGACGCTGACGCCGATTCTCGCGATGCCGTCGCCGACTCCGCGTCCGCCAGCGACGGGTCCGCGGTCGAACCGTCCGCAGACGGCGAGAACGAGCCGACGGGCGCGCGCGGCCGCGACGTGGTCGTCCCCGACCCGGTGTACAAGCGGGTGACGGTCTTCTCGACGCTGTTCGCCGTGGCGGCGGTCGTCGGCGGTTTCCTGTTGCTCGACGTAGCGACCGACAGGGCGACGGCGGAGCTGTCGGAGGTCCAGCCGCTCGTCGCGCTGGCGGGCCTGGGGCTGATCGTCGTCGGCGCGGTCACCTACGCGTTCTCGACCCGATTCAGGGCCGACGGAATGGGAAACGCTAAAGACGAAACCGACGAAATATCCGATAATGGCTGACGAATTCGCGAAAGGGATGGCGGTCTTCTCGGCCGCGGGGCTGGCGTGGCTGACCCTCGCCGGCTGGTACCGCACGCCTAGCTTCGAGGGGAGCGGCGTCCAGCTGGTCGCCCCGGTCGAGGGCGTCAACACCGTCTACGGCGAGCTCGGCGTCGCGATCATGGACGTGATGGCGTGGTTCGCGGTCTTCGGCGCGCTGACCTTCTGGGTGATCATCCCCGCCCTCGAAGAACTCCGGAGCGCCTACGCCGAGCGCTCGAACTGACCGCAGTCGGATTCTCTCGGTTCGTTCGTCCCCGCGAGCGGCCGGACCGTGATCTCGTGTTGTTCGCATCTCGTCGAATTACCGGTCTCTCACCCGTTACTCCACCCCGCTCGGACTGTTCAGTGTGCATGCGCATCTTGCACCGTATTCTTCCCTGACTATTCGGTTAGCGGTGAAATCGCTATTAATATCACCTGTGGTGAATTTATATACTGGTCATGATGCGAGTAGATCGTCCGATGGGTGAAACTGAACGTCTCGTCGAGGATGCGATGCGTGCTGCCGGTATCCCGGATCGGAAGATCGGACGCGACGCCCGCGGGCGAATCGAGGGCGTAAAGACGGCGATCTCCGCGACAGGCGTCGTCCTTGCCGACATCGCGACACTGCCCAAACGGAATGACAGTTGCTACGTCTGCATCGTTGGTCGGTACAATTCGCGGTCACAGATCCCCTCCCTGCTGGGACGACAGTCACCGAAGATAACTCAGGAAGTGAGATCGACCCTACGCGGGAAAGCCGGAGACGATCTCACAGTTCTGTAGTGGTGGAGCTGACATACTGCCCGCCGCTCCCTCGACCCCTCTCAGATATCGTCGTTGTTAGAACGATCTGTGCGAGATGTACCTTCTGTACTGAGCGCCTCGGGTCGCGGGCACCGACTGATCAGGTGTGGTCGACCGGGCGTCGTCCGGCGGGGTTTCCCGCGGTTTCACGAAGTGGAGTCCCCGCGGCTCGACTCTACCAACCGGAGAAGCCGTCGAAACGAGAACGGCCTTACAGGAACTGGCCGAGCGGGCCGTAGAAGAACGTGACGTAGCCGACGTACGCCAGCGCGACGAGAGAGGCGCCGATGGCGGCTTTGGGTCGCTCGAGGTCGATCTCCCGGCGGACCTCGACCTTGCGGGACTCGAACTCGAAGATGTCCGTCATGAGGACGAAGATGGCGATGACGGCGGTGACCATGCCGGCGTGGTGGTGGACGGTGAGGAAGTAGAACGACCCGAGCACGAGCGCGACGTTGGTGAGGACGTGGAAGGGGTGCCGCGAGAGGTCGTCGGCGTCACCGTTCTCGGCCTGGGAGCGGTGGCGTCGATGCGCCAGCGCGCGCGCCGCGATGTTCAGGACCACGAGACCGAGGAGCACCGCCTCGATGACGAGCACTTCCTCGGTGATGTGGCTGTCGAGGACCGCGTCGACCGGCCCGAACAGCTCGTATGCAACCATACCCGAACGATCGGTCCGTCGCCCATTAGAGCTTTTCCAATCCAGCGCGGTCTCGACCCGTCGAACCGGGCCGCCAGAGCCGTGTCGCCGCCCGCCGAACCCGGACACCGGCGACGCTCAGGCCGGCGGGAACGGCGACCGGCCGGCCGCGACCACCGCGACGGCGATCGAACCCGCGGGCGTCACCCGGACGGGTTCGTGGGGTTCGACCGGGCCGACGACCCTGTCGTCGGCGAGCAGGTGGACGGCGGTCTCGTCGCGCTCGACGGAGACGCTGAGGCCCTCGGGCGGGAGGACCCAGTGGTCGATGTCGGTCTCGAAGGGGGCCACCGGGACGACGGCGACGGCGTCGGTCTCCGGCGCGAGGACCGGTCCGCCGGCGTCGCTCGCGTAGCCGGACGACCCCGCGGGGGTGGCGACGACGACGCCGTCGGCGCGGAACCGCGCGACGCGGTCGTCGCCGCGTTCGACCGCGTACTCCGATATCTGTGCGGGTTCGGCGCTGACGAGCATCAGGTCGAACAGCGCCGTGGCGCGGGTCCGGTCGGCGACGCGCACGTCGACGAGCGGGTGGGACGCCCGTTCGTAGTCGCCGGTCACGAGGTCCGCGACGCCGGCGGCGACCGCCTCGCGCGGCACCGAGCGGACGCCGGCGCCGGCGGCGACGGGGAGGACGGGGTCGTCCGTACCGGTGCGCGCGACCGCAAACAGCGCGGACTCGCCGACGGCGACGACGGCTTCGCTCTCGTCGACGACGCGTTTCGCCGTCCCCGCGGTCGCCCGGCCGCCGGCGGACTCGACGGCGGCGACCACCGCGTCGGCGTCGGCGCCCACGACGCCGACGACCGGACTGTCGCTCATCACCGGAGCGTGGCGGTGACTCGGCAAAAAGGCACCGCACCGCGGGCGCGCCGACCCGTGGATTGGTATCGCCGTCGGCGTGACCGAGGCCCGGGAGCGGCCGCGCGGTTGGCGTTGCAAGCCGGGGACTCAGGCGCCTCGGCGACCGATCGGAGGTATGACCCGAGAGACCACGCGACGCGGCTTCGTGACCGGCCTCGTCGGCGCCGGGGCGGCCGGCGCGGCGAGCGCGACCGCGGCCGCACAGCAGACCGGGACCGACGGAGGTGGCACGGCGACCGGCGGGGGCACGGCGACCGGTGATGGGGGCGGAACCGCGACCGGCGACGGGACGGCCGACGGTGGGGGTGGGACCGCGGGCGGCGGAACGGCGGCGGGTGACGGAACCGCGGCCGGCGGCGGAGGGGGACAGCCGGACTTCGGTGACTGGTTCGAAGACGTGGGCAACTACACCGGCGAGGTCGTCGACCTGCGCGACGACTCGGACCCGGAGGTCCAGGTCGGCACCGAGGCCAACGGCGGCGCCTTCGGGTTCGGTCCGCCGGCGGTCCACGTCGAGAACGGGGCGACGCTCACCTGGACCTGGACCGGCGAGGGGTGTCCGCACAACGTCGTCGAGCAGGAGGAGGTGTTCGACTCCGGCGAGCCCGGCTGCGAGGGCGTCGGCCCGTTCGAGTACACCTTCGAGGAGGACGGTATCTACCGGTACGTCTGCGACCCACACGAACAGCTCGGGATGAAGGGGGCGGTCGTCGTCGGGACGGACTATCCGACGGTCGACACCGGTGGCGGCGGGGACGGTCCGGGGATTCCGCAAGTGCCCGACGCGGCGCGCACGCTGGGGGTCGCGACGGGGGTCGCGATGGCGGCGACGCTCGGGCTGACCTACCTCTTCATCAAGTACGGCGGCGACTACGGCGAGTTCGAGGAGGCCTGATCGCGGGATCTCGGTCCGGCGACGGGCTGCAGCACTCGGTTGCGGGGTGTGCAACGGGGCCGCAGGATCTCGCCGTGAGCCCGGCGTCGTTCCGGTGGATTCACTACGGGCGGGTCCATACGGCCGAGCATGAGCGACCAGAGCGCGGACGTGTCACGGCGGGCGTTCCTGCGCGCCGGTGCAGGCGCCACAGCAGTCGCGGCCGGTGCGGGCACCGCGGCCGCCCAGGAAGAGGGCGGCGGAGGCGGCAACGTCAAGCCGGTCTTCCCCTCCTACGTCAGCGACGCGAACGGCCCCGGCTACGAGGACATGCGCGGCAGCTCCGAGGTGACCGTCGAGGTCGGCGCCGGCTCGGGCGGGTTCGCCTTCGCCCCCACGAACATCTGGATCGACGCCGGGACGACGGTCGTCTTCGAGTTCGTCTCGTCGGGGCACAACGTCAAGCCGACCGAACAGCCCGACGGCGGCGGCCTCGACGGGTCGGGGGGCGGCCAGTTCGCGACCATCTCCGAGGGCGAGACCTACGAAGTCACGCTGGAGACCGGTGGCATGTACACGTACAACTGCGCCCCCCACGAGGGCCAGGGCATGAAGGGCGCTATCGCCGTCGGCGGCGACGTCGAGACCGAGGAGATCAGCACGCCCAGCGCCCCCTCGCGCCCGCAGGTCCCCGAAGCGGCGAAGTCCCTGGGCATCGCGACCGGTTTCGGGATGGCGGCGACGCTCGGGCTGGGGTACTTCTTCATCAAGTACGGCGGCGACTACGGCGAGTACGACGAGTAGGCGGTCGCGGCTCTCGTTTTCGACGGCGGTTCAGATGGCGTCCGGACGGGTGTGGACCGTCAGGTCCACCTCCCGGGGCTGGCCCTCGATGTCGGCGACGATCCGCTCGACGACCCGCTCGGCCTCCTTCTGGATCAGCGGTTTGACCTTCTCGACGACCCACGACAGCGAGACGAACCGGGGGAGGTCGATGCTGCCGGCGTTGACGGAGCCGGGGTCGTACTCGATGCGCAGCGAGACGCGGGAGGCCGTCTCGACGCCCTCGGGGGCCTCATCGGGTGCCTCCTCGACGCGCCAGTGGCCGTCGGCGTCGATGTTCCGGGTCACTCGCCAGTCGAGGCGGTTCGGTGGGTCGGCGTCGACTACCTCCGTGTGGGCGGTGTAGGTGAGCTTCCACCAGGAGAACCGGAGCGCGTAGCGCGTGCCGGGCGAGCCGTCGCCGTCGCGACGGACCCGCTCCAGATACTCGGAGTAGTCGGCGTACCGCGGGAAGTCGACGATGAAGTCGTACATCTCCGCGGGCGGCACGTAGACGACCGTGCTGACCTCGACTTCGTCCACACCCGCTCTGGGGCCCGCTGGTACTAATAGCCTCGCCGACGGGCCCGATCGCGGCGCCGACGGAACCGAAAAACGAACGCGAGACGCCCGTCAGGGCGCCGTCTCGGGGTCGACCTCGACCGTCGGGTCCGCGGCGGGACCGTGGTCGTCGAACCCCTCGTCGTCGGTGCGTTCCCGGAGGTAGACGCCGAGGTATCCGCCGACGGCGCCGGTCCCGGCGACGACGACGGCGGTCACCACGAGCGCGAACAGGAGTATCGCGGCGAGGACGACCGCTCCGAACGCCTCGCCGCCGGCGAACGCGCCGAAACTGAACACGCTGAACACGAGCCCCAGCACCGCGAAGACGGGCACGGCGGCGATCAGCCCGGAAACGGCGCCGACTTTGGCGCCCCCCATGCGGGTCCCCTGCTGGAGGTAGCCCGCGACGCCGCCGCCCAGCACCGTCGCGAACGGGATCCACGACAGCACCACCATCACGACCGCGCCGATCAGCGCGTTCACCCAGAACTCTCCCTCGCGGCGCTCGACGAACGAGTCGGATTTCGTAGCCATGGATACATATACGCTCGCTCACACGATAAAGATATGTGCCGTTTTGTCGCCTCTAGCGCTTCTATGGGGAGATACCGGGGATGTCGGCTCGGTGTCGTGGGCCTCACCGGGTGACAGTCACCGGGACCGACGCCTTGTCGATGACGGTCTTGGCGACGCTGCCGACGCGGCGGCGCCGCTCGGAGCGGCCGCGGTGGCCGACGAAGACCGCGTCGACCCCGGCGTTCTCGGCGTAGGTCGTGATCGCCTCGGCCGGTCGGCCGGTCAGCAGTTCCGTGTCGACCGCGATATCGCCGTGTTCGGCCGCGGCCGCGGCCGTCTCGGCCGCCGCGTCGAGTATCTCATCGGCGTGGTCGACGGCGCTCTCCTCGCCCGGGAGGACGATGTCGCCGTCGACCAGTTTCGTCTCGGGCGTCAGCACGTGGACGACCTCCAGGTCCGCGTCCCAGACGCTCGCTTCGCGGGCGGCGTGTTCGACCGCGGCGTCACTGACTGTCGACCCGTCGGTCGCGACGAGGTAGCGCATACCCGACGGTTCGCGGTCGACGGTATAGTCGCTCCCGGGCGTTCCCCCTCGCTGGGAACGGGAGCGCGGACCCGCGGTGGCGGTCCGACAGCCCGCGGCGGTGGTCCGACGGACCCGCCGCGCCGGCCCGATAGACCTATTATCGAGAGCGTGGACATGGGCGCCTATGAGCGACAGCGAGGAGTTCGGCGAGTTCGGCGGCCGACACGTCCCGGAACCGATGCAGGAACCGCTCGCGCAGCTGGCCGAGGCGTTCGAGTCGGTGGCTCAGACCGAGGAGTTCCGCGCGGAACTGCGGGCGATCCTGGAGGAGTTCGCCGGTCGGCCGACGCCCATCTATCACGCGGAGAACCTCAGCGAGCGCTACGGCGCGGAGATCTACCTCAAGCGGGAGGATCTGCTCCACGGCGGCGCCCACAAGATCAACAACGCCGTCGGGCAGGCGCTGCTGGCGGAGAAGGCCGGGAAGTCGCGGCTCATCGCCGAGACCGGCGCCGGCCAGCACGGCACGGCGACGGCGATGGTCGGCGCGCTGTTCGACCTCGACACGGAGATCTACATGGGGGCCAAAGACGTCGAGCGCCAGCGGATGAACGTCTTCCGCATGCGCCTGATGGGCGCGGAGGTCAACGAGGTCGAACGCGAGGGGCAGGGGCTCTCGGAAGCGGTCGACGCCGCGCTCGAAGATTTCGTCGAGAACATCGACGACACGCACTACCTCGTCGGCTCCGTCGTGGGGCCGGACCCGTTCCCGCGGATGGTCCGGGAGTTCCAGTCGGTCATCGGCCGCGAGGCCCGCGAGCAGTTCCGCGAACGAACGGGCGAACTCCCGGACGCCGCGGTCGCCTGCGTCGGCGGCGGCTCGAACGCCATCGGCCTGTTCCACGCCTTTCGCGACGACGACGTGGCGTTCTACGGCGGCGAGGGCGGCGGTGAGGGCGGGGACTCCGACCGCCACGCCGCGCCGCTCGACGACGGCCACGAGGACGTGCTCCACGGGATGAAGACCCGCGTCATCGACGACGACACGGAGGTCCACTCCGTCTCGGCGGGGCTGGACTACCCGGGCGTCGGCCCCGAACACGCGATGTTCCGCGAGATGGGGCGCGCCGAGTACCGGGCGATCACCGACGACGAGGCGCTGGCGGCGTTCCGCGCGCTCAGCGAGGAGGAGGGGATCATCCCGGCGCTGGAGACTGCCCACGGGCTGGCGATGGCAAAGCGGGTGGCCGAGGAGACCGACCACGAGACGATCCTCGTCAACCTCAGCGGCCGCGGCGACAAGGACATGGAGACCGCCGCCGAGCAGTTCGACCTGTCCTGAGGTCGCGGTCGCGGCTCGCTCCGCCGTCTCGCCGTTACTGCCGGTCGATCAGCTCGCGGAGCCGCGCGACCCGCTCGTCGGTGGGCGGGTGCGACCGCGTCTCGACGTGGAACTCGTCGGGGTCGGCCGCCTCGTCGGTTCCGAAGCCCGCGGGGAGCAGACAGAGGCCGCGCACCTCGTCGTAGGCGAGGCGTTTGTCGACGGTCGGGGCCGCGGTCGTCTCGTCGTCCAGCGTCGCGAGCGCGTCGGCGAGCGCGGCGGGGTCGCCGCTGAGCCGGCCGGCCGCGCGGTCGGCGGCGAACTCGCGGTACTGCGAGAGCCGACGGGCGGCGACGGTGGTCGCGACCGCGAAGGCGCCCAGGGCGACGCCGCCGAGGACGACCGCGGCGACGAGCCCGCCGACGAACCCGAGCGCGTAGCCCGGGTCGAACGGGCTCGACCCCGTCGCGACGGCGCCGACGACGTAGAGCGCGGCGAGGGTGGCAGCCCAGACGGCGCGGCTCCGCGCCCACGGGCCCAAGTGGTCGAGGAGGGAGTAGCGGTCGCCGGTCAGGGCGGGGAGAAAGGAGGCCAGCGTCATGACGGTCGCGTCGCGGTGCTGGAGGTGGGCGAGTTCGTGCGCGAGGACGGCGTCCAGTCGGTCGCCGTCCAGCGTCGCGAGCAGGCCGGTGCTGACGACGACGGTCGGCCGGCCGGCGCCGTCGAGCGCGAAACTGTTGGGCGTCTCGCTGTCGACGACGTAGCAGTCGGGCGTGGGGACGGCGGTCTGGGCGGCCAGCCGCGTCAGCCGGCGGTGGAGGTCCGGATGGGTCTCGGGGTCGGCCGGCTCGGCGTCGACAGCCGCGAGCGTCTCGCGGCGGACGTAGCGCAGCTGCGCCCAGACGCTGACGGCGACGAGCGCGACGGCGAGCGGGAGCCACCAGAGCGCGGCGACCGCCCCGGGGACGCCCGCCGCGCTCGCGGCCCCGCGGACGGCGGCGCCGAGCCAGGGCGCGGCCAGCGTGACGAGGACGCCGACGAACAGCGCGTTCGCGGCGACGACGACGACCAGCGCGGCCGCCATCCGAACCGCGAGCCCGCGGTCGTTCCGGAGGGACACGAACCCCCGTACTACCCGTCGGGTGAAAAACTGTGCGGTCGCTGAACTGTGTCTCGGGCAGAAAGGTTTTATCGCGAAGCGTCTACTGTCCGGTGTGAGGCGTTCGGGTCCCCGCATCACGCTCGTCGCGCTGGCCGTCCTGGCGGTCGCGTTCGGCGGTGCCCTCTTCCCCTCCTCGGGGTTCGGGTCGGCACCGGCCGAGGAGACCGAACTGATCGGCACGGACGTGCCCGCCGAGCCGACCGACCGGCTCGGCACGGACGCTCGAGAGGCCGAGCCGGCGGGGGCCGACGAACCGGAGACGGACGGCGAACCGACGCCCGTCTCGACGATCGCCGAGGGCGACGCGGCGACGCCGTCGCCGACGCCGGAGCCGACACCGACGGCGACCGCGACGCCCGTTCCGGACGACGGGGATTCGTCGGGCGGTGGCGGCGCTATCGGGCTGTTGTCCTGGCTGTTCGGCGGTGGGCTGCTGGTGCTGGCCGCCGTCGCGATGGTGGCCAGCCTGTCGTCGTGGCTGGGGGACGGCGGCTCGGGCGACGGACCGACGCTCGGACCGCTCTCGTTCGGCTGGGCGTTCGGCGGGGGCGGCGTCTCGCCGGCGGGGCTGGTCAAGCGTGTCCCGCAGGCGACCATGGTCGCGCTCGTCGGCGCGTCGACGGGGACGGCCCGAGTTCTCTCGACCGCGGGGTCGGCCGCGAGCGACGCCGCCGCGGGGCTCGCGACCGTCCTCGGCGGCGGGTCGCGGGCGACGGGTAGTCTGCTCGCCGGGCTCGGCGGGCTGTTCTCGTCGGGCGGATCGCTGGTGTCGGTCACGGGTATCCTGTCCGGGCTGGCGAGCGGCGGGTCGGGCGGCGCGAGCGGGAGCGCGCCGGACGCCGACGCGCGAACGACCGCGCCCGTCGAGCCCGAGTCGAGCGACGACCCGATCCGGACGGTCGAGGGGGCGTGGGAAGCGTTCGCCGACCCGCTGCCGGTTCGTGACCGGGAGGCGCGGACGCCCGGTGAACTGGCGCGGACGGCGATCGACCGGGGGGATCCCGCCGACCCGGTCGAGCGACTCAGAGACGTGTTCAGGGACGTGCGCTACGGCGGCGCGCCGGCGAGCGACGACCGGACGCGGACCGCCGTCGAGGCCGCCAGGGACGTGCTGTCCCGGCGGGAGGACGAGGAATGAACGTACCACCGTCGGTCGGACCGGACCGGGGGCGTAGTCGGCCGATGGACGTCGACCTCGGGCTCGGCGGGCGACGGGTCCGGCTGGCGGCGGCCGCGGTCGGCGCCCTCGCGTTCGCGACGGCGCTCGCGCTGGTCGCGGGGGTCGGCGGGGAGCGGTTCGCCGACGCGGTCGACGCGGTGGTCTGGCCGGCCCGTCCGCTCGTCTACTTCGTCGCCCACTTCGCGCTCGTCCTCGGCGTCTGGTCGCTGTGGCGCGGCCGCTCGACCGACGAGGACGCCGACGTTTCGCTCCCCGACCCAGGCGACGCCGAGGGGTCCGAAGCCCGGCTGGTCGGCGACGCTATGGACGAGGTGCTCGACGCGCTCGGCGACCCGGAGACCACGGACAGCGGGTGGCGCCGCGTCGACGTGGAGACCCAGATCCGCGGTCTGGCGGTCGACGTGCTCCGTGAGACCGGAACCGACGACGCCGAGGCCGCGCTGGAGACCGGCGAGTGGACGGACGACCCACGCGCGGCGGCCTACCTCGGGGACGACGTACCGTTACCGGTCCGGGTGCGGGTCGCCGACTGGGCCAGCGGCGACCCCTACCGTCGGCAGGTCGAGGCGACCGTCGCGGAGCTGTCCGCCGTCGCCGGCGTCGAGGCGGAGGTGGCCGAGGCGTGAGCGACACGCGTCCCGGAACGACGACCGACGAGCGGGACCCCTCCGAGGCGACCGACGGCCGAGAACCGTCCGAGGGGGCCGTCGACACCGACGGATCGGCCGCGGAGACCGAGAGTATCGACGAACCCCGCGACGCGGACGCCGGTGGGGTCGACGATGCGGATACCGACGCGGTCGACGGTGCGGATGCCGATGCGGTCGACGGTGCGGATACGGGTACCGACCCGGCCGACGCCGACTCGGACCCGGCGGCCGACACGGCGGTCGCGGCCGAGGGGGAGGCGGAACCGTCGATCACGGGCGACGGGTCGGAAGTGACCCTGGAGGCCATCACCGGTGCGGAGACGACGGCGACCGGCGTCGAGAACCGCTGGGTCGCCGGCGTGGTCTTCGCGCTGGTGTCGGTGGCGCTGGGCGTGTTCCTGTCGAACACCGGCCTCTTCCTCGCCTCGATCGTCGGGCTCGTCTACGCGGCGTACGCGTCGCTGTCGCGGCCGCCGTCGCCGTCGCTGGTCGCACAGCGCCGCGTCGAGCCGGCCGACCCGTCCCCGGGCGACCGGGTCGCGGTGACGGTGCGGGTCGAGAACGCCGGGGACGTGCCGCTGGCGGACGTGCGCGTCGCCGACGACCCGCCCGCGGACCTCGACGTGGTCGAGGGCGACGCACGCGGGGCGGGCACGGTCGAGCCCGGTGGCCATCTCGCGGTCGAGTACGAACTCGACGCGTCCCGCGGCAAACACGAGTTCGGGGACGTGACGGCCGTCGCGCGCAGCGCCGCCGGCGAGGCGGTCAGGCGGACGACCTTCGAGGCCGGCCAGTCGATGGTCTGTCACTCGGCGGTCGACTCGCTGCCGCTGGCCGCCCAGACGGGGATCGGCGCGGGCCGCGTCGAGACCGACTCCGGCGGCGAGGGGGTGGAGTTCTACGCCACCCGCGAGTACGCGCCGGGCGACTCCGCCAGCCGCGTCGACTGGAACCGCTACGCGTCGACGGGCGAGCTGACGACGGTCACCTACCGCGAGTCGAAGGCCGCGACCGTCGTGTTCGTCGTCGACGGCCGGGTTCAGCGCCGGGCCGCGCCGGGCGACCCGGGCGCGCGGGACCTCTGTGGGTACGCCGCGGTCAGGCTCGCGGACGACCTCCTCGACCAGGGGACCCAGGTCGGAGCGTCGGCGGTCTCGGCGGCCGGCGCCGACTACTTCGAGACGCGCGGGACGCTCGCGCCCGCCACCGGGACCGAGCAGTCGCTGCGGCTGCGAGCACTACTGCGGACGAAACTCGATGTCACGGTCGACGACCTGGGCACGGCGGTCGGGCGCTCGTTCGCGGCGGCGACCGGCGACGCGGCCGGCCGGTCCGGCGGTGGGCAGGGGCTGCCCGGCGGACAGCGCCGGCTGACCGACGAGATCCCGGCCGGCGCGCAGGTCGTCTTCGTCTCGCCGCTGCTGGACGACGACGCGGTCCGGGCGGTCGAGCGGCTGGTCGCACACGACCACGCGACGACCGTCGTCAGCCCCGACCTGACCGACCGGGAGACGGTCGGCGCGGTCGTCGACCGGCTCCGCCGAGCCGCCCGCGTCCGCTCGGTGACCGGCGCCCGTCGGGCGCGCGTCGTCGACTGGTCGCCCGACGAACCGCTACAGGTCGCGGTCGACCGTGCGGCCGCGAGGTGGGAGCGATGAGCGCCGACCACCCGCGGGCCGGCGTCGTGTCGGCGCGGGGCGCCCTCGCGGTCGCGGCGTGCGTCGCGACGGCGGTGCTGGCGCTCTCCGGCGCGGGCGCGGTCGGACTGGTCGGCGTCGCGGGCGCCCTCGTGTTCGGCTGGGGCGTCGGGGCGCTCGACCCGTCGCGGACCCGCCGGCTCGCCGCCGGGAGCGTCTCCGTCGCGGTCGGCACCGCGGCGCTCGCGGGGGCGGCGAGCGGACTCGCCGCGACGGCGCGCCCCGCCGGTCACGCGGTGATGCTCGCGGCGACGGCGGCCGTCGCGGTCGCGGCGCTCGCGGGGCTCTCCGATGAGACGACCGACCGGCTCACCCGCGCCGTCTCGGAGTCGGGGTTCGTCGCGCTCGTGGCGCTCGCGGTCGCGGTCGCGTGGTTCCTGCTGGTCGGGACCGGGTTCCTGCCCGGGGCGGTCGCGTGGTCGTTCGAGGGGGCGACCGCGGCGCCCGTCACCGCGGCGGTCTGGCTCCAGGTGCTCGGCGTCGCGGCCGGGCTCGCGGCCGACCGGGCGGCGCGCGCGCTCGACTCGCTCGTCCCCGGCCACGGCGCGCCGGAGTCGGGGCTGGCCGCGTCGTTCAGGCTGACGCTCGACGACCTGCCGCGGTGGTACGTGGCGACGCTCGTCCTCGCGCTGCTGTTCGGGTCGGCGGCGGTCGTCCGCGAGACCGTCGCCTCGGCGCTCGCCGCGCGGCCGCTGGCCGGTCGCGTCGTCGACGCGGTGTTGCTCACCGGCGCGGCCCACGCCGCGCTCGGCCTCGTCCTGGCGCTGTCGCTCTGCGTCGCCGTCGCGCCGGCGGTCCACCGCGCGATCGTCTTCTGGACCGGTCCGTCGCCGGGGAACACGGTCGCGTACGGCGCGGGCGGGCTCGTCGTGGTGGCGGTCGCCCTCGGCGGGGGCGCCCTCGCGTCCCTCGCTCGCGCGTTCGACCTGTCGCTCGCCGTCGCGGTCCCGACCCCGGTCGCCGTGGCGGTGCCCGCGCTCGTCGTCTCGCTCTGTGCGCTCCTGACGATGCTGGCGTTCGTCCACGGTGTGGAGTTCGCGGCGAGGAGACTCGTCGGGCGAGCGGACGGCTTCGCGGTCGGCGCCGCCCTCGCGCTGGTCGGGACGGTGCTGCTCGCCGAGGCGCTCCCGACGCTCGCGGTCGTGCTCGCGGCGGCCGGCGCGCTCGCCGTCTGGGACCTGGGCGTCCACGCCGTCGGGTTCGAGCGGGACCTGGGCGGCGTCCGACCGCCGACGCGGACCGAACTCGTCCACGCGACCGCGGCGGGGACCGTGCTGGTCGTCGCCGTCGCCGTCGCCGCCGTCGTCGGCTACTTCGCCGTCCCGATCCGGGTCCCCGACGACCGGGCGACGGTCGCGCTCGCCCTGGTGATGGTGTCGGTCGTCGCCTTCGCGGTCGCGCTGCGAGAGTAGCCGCGGCCGCATCGCTTATCGGAGCGCCCGCGGAATCGACCGGTATGACCGACCAAGACGTGCTCGTTGTCGGTGGCGGGCTGGCCGGGCTGACCGCGGCGCTGTTCACCGCCCGGGCCGACCTCGACACCCGCGTCGTCTCGACCGGCGAACCGATCCTCCGACGCAACGCCCACCTGGAGAACTTCCCGGGCTTCCCCGCCGGCGTCAACCCGCGACTGCTGCTCGACTCGACGCGCGAGCAGGCCGAGCGCAACGGGGTCGCGTTCACCGACGACCGCGTCGAGCGGGTCGCCCCGCTCGACGCCGAGGACCCGCCCTACCCCGAGGACGGCGACCTCGGCCCCGACGACGAGGTGTCGGGGTTCACCGTCACCCTCGACGACGGCGACGCGCTGACGGCTACCTACGTCGTCGCGGCGTCGTGGTCGGACCCCTCGTATCTCGACGAGCTGGACCTCTCGATGGTCCAGCGCGGGTCCAAGCGGTTCGTCGGCGTCGACGACCTGGGCCGGACGGAGGTCGACGGGCTGTACGCGGCGGGTCGCCTGGCGAAGCAGTACCACCAGGCGGTCGTCGCCGCCGGCCACGGCGCGCAGGTGGCGATCACGCTGCTGGAGGACTCGGAACAGCCGTTTTATCACGACTGGGTCGTCCCGGAGGGCTACTTCACCGGCCGCGACCGGGAGGTCCCGCCGGGCTGCGAGGAGATCGACGAGGCCGAGCGCCGGCGCCGGGAGGACGAAGCCCGGGCGGCCATTCGGGAGTCCGTCGCCGACCCGCATCCCGACGAGCCGACGATGCACCCCAGCGTCGCCGACGAGAAGTGATGCGGTCGCGAAATCCCGCCAGTGGGGGCCTGTAACGGCTGAGGCGCGCGAAATCGCGGTCGTGCGCGGCGGATGAACAAACGGAACACTGAATAGGTCGCTCGCGACGACTATCCGATGGGTGTCAGAGGCATCCCCCATCGGATCGGACACCCGCTCTCCCCTCTCTCGGTCCCCGTTTTCCGCTCTCGACCCGTCGAGCGGTCGCGCCGTCCGGCGCGCGCGCGTGCCCCGCCGGTCGTCCCGGCGGCGGCGGTCGCGACGGTCGACGCGAGCCGCCTCTTATAAGTCGCGGCGGCGAGAAGATGGGCGCGATGCTGGACGGCGTCAACGTCGCGCTGGGGGTCACCGGCTCGATCGCCGCGGTGAAGACGGTCGAACTCGCCCACGAGCTGCGCCGCCGCGGCGCGAGCGTCAGGGCCGTCACCACCGACGCCGCCGAGGGGATCGTCCACCCCTGGGCGCTGGAGTTCGCGACCGGCGAGCCCGTCGTCACCGAGATCACCGGCGCCGTCGAACACGTCGAACTCTGCGGCCGCGAGGGCTGGGCCGACGTGCTGCTGGTCGCGCCCGCGACGGCCAACACCGTCGGGAAGGTCGCCGCGGCGGTCGACGACACGCCGGTCACCACCTGCGCGACGACGGCGCTGGGCGCGGGCGTCCCCGTCGTCGTCGCACCGGCGATGCACGAGCCGATGTACGACCACCCCGGCGTGCTCGACGCGATCGACCGCGTCGAGTCGTGGGGCGTCGAGTTCGTCGACCCCCGCGTCGAGGAGGGCAAGGCCAAGATAGCCACCGAGGACGCCATCGCGCTCGCCGCGGCGCGGGCCGCCACCCCGGACCCGCTCGCGGGTCGCCACGTCGTCGTCACCAGCGGCGCGACGACGGAGTCGATCGACCCGATCCGGACACTCTCGAACCGCGCGTCGGGCAAGACCGGCCGCGCCGTCGCCCGCGCCTGTTTCGTCCGCGGCGCGGACGTGACCGTCGTTCACGACGGCGACGATCTGCCCTACGCGACCGTCGAGTCGGTCGAGTCGGCGGCGGAGATGCTGGCGGCGACCCGCGAAGCCGTCGCCGACGCCGACGCGCTGGTCTCGGCGGCCGCTATCTCCGACTACACCGTCGAGCGCCGCGACTCGAAGATCCGCTCGGGCGCCGAGTCGCTGACACTCGAACTCGAACCGACGCCGAAGCTCGTCGACGCCGTCCGCGAGGACCGCCCCGACCTCCCCATCGTCGGGTTCAAGGCCGAAACCGGGGGCGACGACGACGCCATCGTCTCCCAGGCCCGAGAGCTGCTGGAGCGGGCCGGGATGGCCTTCGTCGTCGGCAACGACGCGAGCGTGATGGCCGGCGACCGGACACGTGCGCTGCTCGTCCGGTCGGACGACGTGGCCGAGTTCGAGGGCGAGAAGGCCGGCCTGGGCGCGCGGGTCGCCGAGGAACTCGCCGCGGAACTCGACTGAGGCGGGGATTCGCTCGTCTCGCCCGTCTCGTCGCGGAGTTTTCAGTCGCTCTCGGTCGCGCCGGTCGTCGAGCGGTCGCCGAGCGTCGGGAGGGCCGCCGGGAGGTCGGTCGCCTCGACGACCCGGACGGCCGCGAGGCCGACGAGGAGGGCGTTACCCCACAGCCCGGGCTGGAGGAGCAGATACGCGGGTCTGAGCGCCTCGAAAGCGGGGACGGCGTTCGGCACGGTGAGGACCAGGAAGCGCAGCCCGTAGGCGTGGAGGTGGAGGCAGAGGACGCCGAGCAGGACGAGTTCGGGGTAGCCGTCGCGGTCGAGTTCCTCGGCCAACAGGAGGACGGCGACCGGCAGGAGCGCGACGAAGTAGTAGGTGTAGGTCTGGGGGGTGAGAAGCGGGAAGGCGGCGACGCCGAGCGCGAACACCGTCCGGCGCGCCCGCGGGGGTGCGAGGACGGCGAGGGCGGCGACGGCGAGCGAGGCAGTGGCTCTGAACGCCTGGGCCGTCCCGAGCGCCGCGTTCGCGGGGAGCCACGCCAGCGGCTTGTAGTAGGGCGCGAGCCACAGCGTCGGCGGGCGGGCGCCGTCGCTCCCCTGTGAGACGCCCCAGCGGAGCACGTCGAGGTAGGTCAGGTGCGCCTCGACGCCGAAGAAGCGTATCGACAGCCAGACGACCGGCGGGACCGCGAGCAGGGCGCCGACCAGTCGCCGCCGGTCGTGGAGCAGGTGCGCGCCGATGGGCGCGTAGGCGAACTTGACGACGCCGACGACTGCGGTGGCGGCGCCGGCGAGCAGCGCCCAGGGTGAGTCCCGGAGGGCGCCGTCGGCGTCGCGGGCGCCGGCTTCGGAGCCGCCGGCGGGTCCGCGCCCGTCCCGGACCAGCCCCGCGGCGGCGAACGAGAGCAGCCCGCCCATGAACAGCGCGGTCTGGCCGAGTTTCGCGGTCAGGAGAGCGGGGTGGAACCCGGCGAGCAGGGCCGCCAGCCCGAGCCGTTCGAACCACCGCAGGTCGTAACCCAGCGCGCCGACCAGCGCCTGCAGGCCCGCCCACAGGAAGACACCGCTCGCGAGCAGCCAGACCATCGCTCCGTCGCGGAACGCGAGCAGCGCCTCGAACGGCCAGAACAGCAGGACGACCACCGGCGGGTAGAGGTACGTGCCCCAGAACCCGCCGTCGTCGGCCCGCCGGTAGAGCGATTCGCCCGCTTGCCAGCGGTCGACGGCGCCGGCGTAGGCGCCGAAGTCGCCGAACCGGAAGTCCGACGCGAACTCGGTAGTCGCCCGCAGCCACCAGTCGACGACGGGGTAGGCCAGCAGCGACGCCATCAGGAGGGCGGCGACGGCGACCAGCGCCGGGCGCTCGCGGCGGCGCGCCCACAACCTCCGCAGCAGCGACATACTCGCCGATACTGTCGGACGATATGAGTGTTTTCCGTCCCATCAAATAGCTCTTTGATCCTCCGCGGTCGGGCGATATCGACGGCTGCGAACGGCGGCCGGTGTCGGGAAGCGGCCCGCGCTCAGGGCTCGGCGACGACGACCAGCCGCGTCGACTCCCGTTCGAGGGGGTCGCCGTCGAGGCCGGCGTACAGCGAGACCGAGTCGAAGCCCGCCTCGCGACACAGCGCCGCGAGTTCGGCCGGCGCGTACAGCCGCACCTCGTAGACCATCTCGCCCTCGTAGTCGTAGCCCTCGTCGGTCTCGGCGAAGACGCGCCGAGTCGTCTCCATGCGCGCGGTCTCGGGGTCGTACTCGGCGGATTCGACGACGAGGGCGTCGTCGTCCTCGGGGACGCCGGCGGGCCGGAACTCCGCCAGCACGCCCTCGCGGTTGACGAGTTCGAGGACGAGCGCGCCGCCGTCGGCGACCCGATCGCGCATGCCCGCGAGGACCGCTCGGTCGGTCGCCTCGTCGTAGTAGCCGAAGGAGGTCCAGCAGTTGAACACGAGGTCGTACTCGCCCGTGCGCTCGGCGAGGTCGCGCATGTCGGCGCGCTCGACGGTCACCGCCTCCCCGACCCCCCGTTCGTCGATCCGCTCGCGCGCCCGATCGAGGTACGACTCGGAGATGTCGATCCCCCGGACCGAGACGCCGCGGTCGCCGAGTTCGACGGCGTGGCGGCCGATGCCGCAGGCCACGTCCAGCGCCGACGCCGGTTCGATCCCGTGGTCGGCCAGCAGGGCGAGCAGGGCCTCGGTCTCCTCGGCGGCGTCGTCGACGCGGTCTTCGAGGTGGCGGCGGAACACGTCGGGATTATCGCGGTAGACCGTTTCGGTCCAGTGGGTCATACCGGCGGGTCGACGGCCGGTGTGAAAAGCGACGCGGCGATGTGTGAACTCGTGACGGGGTCGGTCAGGGCGGACGGGACCGGTCACGGCGGACGGGGGCGGTCACGAGGTTCGAGCCCCGGAGGGGCGGCCCCGGCGGGCGGGGCGGCCGGTCAGATCAGCAGGACGAACAGCACGGCGACGGCGACGAGCGTGACGAGCACGACGCTGGTGCCGATGCCCGCCCGCATCGAGTCGGGTTCCGAGCCGGTGGCCTCGGCGACGGCCGCCCGCGGCTGCGTGACCGCCTCCGTCGAGCGTCGGGCGAGGCCGACGACGGCGCGGTCGGCCGCGGCGTACAGCTCCGTGACGCCGACGACGAGCGCGCGGGTGCCGTACAGCGCCGCGGGGTTGTACAGGCTGTCGACGTCGGGGACGCGCCCAACCTTCGACAGCGGCTTCTTGATGAGGACGAACCCGACGAGGCCGATGACGGCCAGCGCGACGCCCTCGACGACGTGGTCGACGGTGTAGGTCTCGTAGACGTGGCCGACGGCGGCGTCGCTGGTCACGTCGAAGGGGAGGATCGCGAACAGCGCGCCGTCGACGAGCCCGTAGAAGACACACAGCGCGGCGACGCCGACCATCGCGACGGCCTGACCGCGGTTAGCGTCGGCGACGCTGCCGTCGTACTCGCCGTGGAGGAACGCGTAGTAGCCGAACTTGATAAAGGAGAGGAAGGTTCCGACCCCGCCGATCAGGAGCAGCAGCTCCAGGGTGTGGAAGTCGCCGATAGCGAGGGGGCCCGCCGGGAACTCGTAGTGGCTCGCGGAGATGACGATCCCCTTGCTGACGAAGCCGTTGAACCCGGGGAACCCGGCGATCGACAGCGCCGCGACGGCGAACGAGACGGCCGTGATCGGCATCTCGCGGCCGAGGCCGCCGAGTTTCTTCAGGCTCTCCTTGCCGGTCCGGTAGATGACGACGCCGGCGGTCATGAACAGCAGCCCCTTGTAGAGGATGTGGTTGAACACGTGGGCCATCGCGCCGGCCTGGCCGAGCGCGGTGCCGATGCCGACGCCGGCGACCATGTAGCCGACCTGCGACTGGATGTGATAGGAGAGCAGGCGACGCATGTCGTTCTGGAACAGCGCGAAGGTCGCGCCGAAGACGGCCATGATCCCGCCCATGTAGGCGACCGCGACGTGGCCGTCGGGGAACGCGCGGTACATGCCGTAGACGCCGGTCTTCGTGGTGAACACGCAGAGGAAGACGCTGGCGGCGATGTGCGGGCGCGGGTAGGTGTCGGGCAGCCAGGCGTGCAGGCCGACGAACCCGACGTTGACGCCGATGCCGACCGCCGCCAGCAGGGGCGCGACCGGGCCGGCCATCCCGCCCTCGGCGGCCGAGAAGAGGAAGGAACCGACCGCGACGTAGTGCCAGATCACGGCGCCCAGCAGGAGCGTCCCGCCGACGCCGTGCAGCAGGGCGTAGCGGAAGCCCGCGCGGACCGCCCGGCCGCCGTAGTACCAGACCAGCAGCGTGCTGGTCACGGCCATCAGCTCCCAGAAGAAGATCAGCGTCAGCCAGTCGCCGCCGAAGACGGCGCCGAGGCTGGCGGCGACGTAGCTCAGCGCGAACGCCGTCTGGATCGAGTCGGCGTCGCTGTAGTAGGAGTAGACCACCGCCACCGCGGCGATGAACCCGAAGATCAGGCCCATCAGCGTCGAGAAGCCGTCGACGTTGTACAGCACCGCGCGGAAGCCGAACAGCGGCACCTCCAGATGGGTCCCCGCGTCGGTCAGCCAGACGTAGGGGACGACCGCGGCCGACGCGAGAGCGCCCAGCGCGTGGCCGGCCCTGCGGCCGAGGAAGGGCAACAGCAGCGCCGCGAGCGCGACCGGGAGGAAGGGTGGGATCAGGGGATCGACCATCAGACGCTCACCCCCGTCACGCCGGAGACGACCAGCCTGACGATCCGCAGGAAGACGGCGGCGTCGGGGACGATCCCGAGGACGACGGAGCCGGTCGCGGCGAACAGGATGGGGCCGAGCATCAGCCAGGTCGACTCCTCGCCGGTCCACCGGCGGTGCTCCCAGGCGAGGCTGTCGTCGGGACCGTGTTCCGGTTCGATGTGGGCCGCGGCCTCGGCGTCGTCGAGCGGTCCCTGGCCCTCGTGGTCGTCGGCGTAGCCGTGGTCGTCGGCGTGACCGCGGTCGTCGGCCGGGTCGCCGTCGGTGTCACCGCCGGGGTCCGCTCCCGTCCCGCCGTCGGAGCCGTCGTCCGGCGCGCCGCCGTCGGCGGCCACGTCGGGCTCGCCGAAGCGGCCGCCGAGGACCGCCTCGACGAGCGGTTTGGGGTCGTCCTCGCCGGGCGACTCGAAGAAGGCGGCGTAGACGACCGGCCAGAAGTACGCGATGTTGAGCACGCCCGAGACGAGCAGTGCGAGCGTGAACACCACGTTACGGGACTCGACGGTGCCGATGAGCAGGAAGTACTTGCTGACGAAGCCGGCGACCAGCGGGATGCCGGCCATCCCCAGAGCGGCGACGCCGAAGGCGGTCATGGTCAGCGGCATGCGTTTGCCGATGCCGGCCATATTGGAGATGTCGTCGGTGTGGGTCTCGACGTGGATCGCCCCCGCGCAGAAGAACAGCGTGAGCTTCATGAACGCGTGAGCGGGGATGTGCAGGAGGCCGCCGACCAGCGAGTACGGGTGCAACACCGCCAGCCCGAGCACGATGTAGGACAGCTGGCTCACCGTCGAGTAGGCCAGCCGGCGCTTGAGGTTGTCCTGGCGGAGCGCGATGACGCTGGAGGTGACGAGCGTGAACGCGGCGATCGACGCCAGTATCGTCCCCATCCCGAGTTCGGTCATCAGGTCCGGCCCGAACACGTCCAGCACGACGCGGGCGATGCCGAACACGCCGGACTTGACGACCGCGACCGCGTGCAGCAGGCCGGAGACGGGCGTCGGCGCGACCATCGCGTCGGGCAGCCACGAGTGGATCGGCATGAGCGCGGCCTTGACGCCGAAGCCGGTGATCAGCAGCGCGAAGGCGACGCGGGCGACGAGGGGGTCGGCCGCGGCCAGGTCGGCGATCCCGCCGGCGGCGAAGACGGTCGTCCCGGTCACCCAGTAGACCAGCACCGTGCCGGCCAGCACCGCGACGCCCCCGCCGAAGGTGTAGGTGAGGTACTTCCGGCCGGCGGCGCGGGCCTCGTCGGTCTCGTCGTGGGCGACCAGCGGGTAGGTCGCGACGGTCAGCAGCTCGTAGAAGACGAACAGGACCAGCAGGTTGCCGGCGAAGGCGATACCGATCGCCGAGGCCAGACTGCCGGCGAACGCCGCGAAGTAGCGGGTCTGGCTGTGTTCGTCGAGCCCGCGCATGTAGCCCATGCTGTAGAAACTGGTCACCAGCCACAGCAGGCTCGCGAGCAACGCGAAGAGGATCCCCAGCGAGTCCGCGCGGAGGGCGAACTCGACGCCGGGGACGAACGTGCCGAAGTCGGTGACGTAGGTGTCGCCGGCGAGCACGCCCGGGACCATGCTGGCGACGATCCCCAACTTGGCGAGGGCCGCCAACACCGTCCAGAACTCCCGGAGGTTCGGCCGCCCGCGCGAGGCGAGGATCGGGACGATGGCGACGGCCGATACGAGCACTGCGGCGACCGGTCTGAGCGATGTGAGTTCCGTCATGACAGGAGCCGTTCGATGGTGGGTTCGAGGAGCTGTCCGTACTGGAACGCGGCGACGCCGAGGACGATAGCCAGGACGGCCGCGCCGACGACCGTCGCGCGCATCCCGAAGGAGACGCGGGCGGCGGCGAGCGCGTCGCCGGCCGGGGACGAGTCGGTCTCGTCACCCGTCGGCCCGGTGCCGTCGGTGGCGACGGCCGTCCGCGTCCCGCTCTCGGCACCCGTCGGCTCGACGTTCGCGTCGGCCTCGGACGCCTCCCGGAAGTACATCCGCTCGACGATCCGGGCGAAGTAGGCGAGCGTCAGGAGCGTGCTCGCGAAGATGACGACCGCGAGCGGCCAGGCCTCGGCCTCGACGGCGCCCAGGGCGACGTACCACTTGCCGACGAACCCGACGGCGGGCGGGACGCCGACCATCGCGAGCGCGAGGACGCCGAACGCCCCCGCGCCGGCGGGCAGGCGCTCGGCCAGCCCGTCGTAGCCGTCGATCGAGCGGGCGCCCGTCTCGGTCGCTATCAGCCCGCTCGTCAGGAACAGGCCGCCCTTCATGATAGCGTGGCCGACGAGGTGGATGGCCGCGCCCGTCAGCGCGGTCCCGTTCGCGACGGCGATCGCGGCGAGGACGAGCCCGAACTGCGACACCGACGAGTAGGCGAGCATCCGCTTTATCTCCGTCTGGGTCACCGCGAGGACGCTGCCGACGACGATGCTGACGACGGCGGCCACGACCAGCACCGTCCGCGCCAGGCCGTTTGCGGCGAGGAAGTCGACGGTGAAGACGGTGAAGACGATCCGGATCAGCGCGTAGGCGGCGACCGTCGAGACCAGCGCCGAGATGAACGCGCTCACGGAGTCGGGCGCGCCGGCGTAGGCGGTCGGCTGCCAGGTGTGGACCGGGAAGACCGCCACCTTGACGAACAGGCCGACGACGAGCAGGCCGAACGCCGCCTGCACGAGCGGGTCCTGGTAGCCGGCCGGGTCCGCGGCCAGCTGGTTCGACAGGTCGTGCATGTTGAGCGTCCCGGTCGCGACGTAGGCGTAGCCGATCCCCAGCAGGAACAGCGACGCGCCGACCGTCCCGACGAGCAGGTACTTCAGCGCCGCCAGGGCCGAGCGGCCGCCCTCGCCGCTGGCGACCAGCGCGTAGGCGGTCAGCCCCGTGATCTCCAGGAAGACGTACATGTTGAACACGTCCCCGGTGATGCTCATGCCGGTCAGGCCGCCGACCAGCAGGAGGTAGGTCGCGTAGAAGGGGTTCGACCGCGGGCCCGCGGTGCGCGCGTACGCGAGGACGCCGAGCGAGACGACCGCGACGAGCAGCGCCATCGAGGCCGACAGGCCGTCGACGACGAGTTCGATCCCGAAGGGGGCGGTGAACCCGCCGACGACGTAGCGGATCGGTTCGTCGCCGAACGCGCCGGTCGCCAGCGCCCCGACCGCGACGACCTGGGCGAGGGCGGTGACGGCGGTGATCGGCCAGCCGGTCCGCGGGCGGACGAGCCCGGCGAGCAACACCGCGATCGAGCCCAGCAGCGGCAGCGCGACGACGAGGGCAGGCAGGTCATTCATCGTGGCTCACCCGCCTGATGGCTTCCTCGTTGAGCGTGCCGTACTCCTCGTAGACGCGGACGATGAGCCCGAGCGCCACGGCCGTGAGGCTCACGCCGACGACGATGGCGGTGAGGATCAGGACGTGGGGCAGCGGGCTCACGTACGGTTCGGGCGCGGTGAGCAGGGGCGGGCTCGCCCCCGTCACGAACGCCGACGTGATGAAAAACAGGAAGATGCCGGTCTGGAAGACGTTCATCCCGATCACCTTCTTGACGACGTTCGAGCTGCCGATCAGGGTGTACGTCCCCACGCCGAGCAGCAGGAACGCGACGACGTAGTAGAGGCGGTCGGCGAGGAGGTCTATCATGCGAGATCACTCCCGTCGTCGGCCACTCCCGCGGCGATGACGAAAAAGAGGCCGGTTACGATCCCGGAGACGACCAGCCCGATCGCCAGCTCGACGAGTTCGATGCCGTACTTGGTGGCGTGGTGGATGCCGTACACCTCGTACTCCAGGAAGCCCCCGCCGAGGGCGACCGACCCGAGTCCGATGAGGAGGAAGGCGAGCACGCCCAGTCCGACGAGCGCGACGGCCAGGCGGGGGCCGACCCAGTCGCGGGTCGTCTCGATGCCGAAGGCGATCCCGAGCATGAGCACGACCGTCCCGACGATGACGCCGCCCTGGAACCCCCCGCCGGAGGAGTCGGCGCCGTGGAACATCACGAACAGCCCGAGCGTGAAGACGAACGGCGTGATCACCCGGACGGTGGTCATGATGATCGGGCTCTCGACGTAGAGCCTCTCCCCGTCCTCGGCGGCGCCTTCGTCCCCGGCGGGCGTCTCCTCGGCGTCGCTCATCCGAGCACCTCCCTGTCGAGGACGACCAGTAGGCCGATCCCCGCGGAGTAGACGACCACCGCCTCCCCGAGCGTGTCGAACCCGCGGTAGGCCGCCAGCACGGCGGTCACCGCGTTCTTTACCTCGGTCTCCGCGTAGGCGTTGTCGAGGTAGTAGTCGGTCACGTTGTCGCTCGCGACCGCGGAGTCGGCCGACCCGACCGCCGGGAGCGCGACGAGCGTCGTCGACAGCACCGCGACGAGCGCGACCGAGACGGCTAACGCGGACAGGTCGACCGACTCCAGGACCTCCTCGTCGACCGGCCGGACGGTCTTGGCGATGGTCAACAGGAGGAGGATCGTCATGATCCCGGCGCCGACCGCGGCCTCCGTGAGGCCCACGTCGGGCGCCCGCAGGAACACCCAGATGACCGCGATCCCGAGGCTGTACGCGCCGAAGGCGATGATCGACCCGAGCACGTCCCGGAGCACGGCCGTCGCGACGGCGCAGGCCAGGACGAACACCACCAGCCCGACTTCGAGCGCGCCCGTCACGGTTCGTCCTCCGTCGTCCACGGTTCGATGCCCTGTTCGGCGGCCGCCCGCGCGATGGCGTGGGCGGCGGTGGGGTTCGTGAGGAACATGAATACCAGCAGGAGCACGGCCTTGACGGTCGACATGCTCGCGCCGAAGGCGATCGCCACGGCCGAGAGCGTCAGCACGGCGCCGAGCGTCTCGCTCTTGGAGGTGCTGTGAGCGCGCGTGTAGAGGTCCGGCAGGCGGACCAGTCCGACCGCGGCGACGACCGCGAAGAACACGCCGCCGAG
The DNA here is from genome assembly GCF_013415905.1 of Halosimplex pelagicum. Classification (GTDB taxonomy): domain Archaea; phylum Halobacteriota; class Halobacteria; order Halobacteriales; family Haloarculaceae; genus Halosimplex; species Halosimplex pelagicum. The sequence continues at coordinate 4,614,127 of NZ_CP058909.1, forward strand.
GGCCAGCACCAGCACGGCGATCTCGCGGGGCGTCATCAGAGCACCCCCCCGCGCTCGACGGTGAACTTCGAGATGGCGATGCTCAACAGGAAGTTCAACAGCGCGTACACCAGCGCGATGTCGAGCGCGCCGGGCTCGCCGATCGCCGCCGCCAGCAGCGCGATGACGATGACGACGTTCGACCCGACGACGTTGACCGCGATGACGCGGTCGGGCATCGTCGGGCCGTCGACGATCCGGTAGAGGGCGACCAGCGACGTGAAGACGAACGCGGCGGCGGCCCCCAGCAGGACGTTGTCGACGAACGTCACGAGTCCTCGCCCTCCTCGGTCGCGCGCTCGCTGGGCGAGGGGATGCGCGCGGCCGCGAGCCCGTAGAAGACGAACCGGACCGCCCGCTCCAGCGACCCGCCGAAGAGGTCCTCCCTGGCGTCCACGGTCAGCGTGTGGACGGTGAAGTGCCGGCGGTTCACGTCGACGGTCAGCGTCCCGGGGGTGAGCGTGATGCTGTTGGCCAGCGTCGTGACCGACAGCGGCGACCACACCGCCGCGTCGAACTCGACCAGCTCGGGGTCGATCGGCAGGGACGGGTGGAGCACGACGTACGCGATCTTGAAGTTCGCCACGACGATCTCCCAGAGCAGGTACGGGACGTACAGCAAGAATCGCCCGAGCCGCTGGACCGTCCGGACGGGCTCGACCGGCGAGGTGAGCGAGACGCCCCACAGCGCGACCGCGACGATACCGGCGGTGATCGCGCCGGTGGCGAGTTCGAACGTCGCCAGCGACCCGGCCAGCAGGAGATAGAAGAGATAGGAGACGCCGAACAGCGCGAGGAACTGCGCGACCGTGCCGCGCTTGACCAGCAGCGGGCTCCGCCGCTGGCGCTGGACCGGCGCCTCCTCGACGTCGAGCCCGGCCCGACGGACCTCACCCTCCAGCGGGGGGAGCAGCGGCGTCGTCCCCATGGGGTTGAACTCGGGGTCGAACACCGCGCGGTCGAGGTCGTGCTCGCGGGCGTACCGGGTCAGCACGTCGGCGTAGTCGCTCGGGCTGAACAGGTACTCGCGGGTCCCGACCAGGTCGGTCTCGACCGCCACCGCGTCGAGGTCGTCGCCGAGGTCCTCCTCCGCCCAGACCGCCACCTTCTCCAGGAGGTCCCGGGCCCGTTCGCTCTCGCCGGAGCCCTCGCCGACGGTCGACCGCTCGGAGACCGGATAGACGAACCGGACCACGGCACGCTCGCCTGTCTCCTCGGCGCTGTCGAGCGCCTCGCCGACCGCGTACGCGACGGTGTTCCGGAGCGTCGGCGACTCCGAAACCGGCACGAGCAGGCGGGATCCGCTCACTGCGTCGACCCCCCTGGTCGGCCGGGCGCCGTTCGGACGAAGATAGGTGTCATCAATCGTTCGGTTGGTTCTTATCCGGAACTCGTTAAAGGATTTCTTTCTCCGGCGACAGCGTGCCGATCTCTTTCGATCTCCACCCACCGGCGGACCGGTCGACGCGCCCGTCGGTCCCGCCGCCCCGAACACCACCTCGGCGACCGGTCGACCGAGCCGTTCGAACCCCCAAAATCAGTTTTCGATACGCGGAAAGAAGAGATTGAATTTGCGATTTTGATAATACGGTAGTGACGCTTATGTATCGCGCTGGGAGACTCACAGGTGACACGCACCGATCGCCGCCGGACCCGTCGTGGATGGCTCGGCTCGGTGGCGACCTCGGGGACCGCCCCCACGCATCGGGCGTGACGACAACCCATGAAACTCAATCGATTACTCAACGACGACGACGCGGTGTCGCCGGTCATCGGCGTCATCCTGATGGTGGCGATCACGGTGATCCTCGCGGCGGTCATCGCGACGTTCGTCCTCGGACTCGGCGACCAGGTCAGTAACACCTCCCCGCAGGCATCGTTTAGCTTCGAGTGGGACGGCAGTTCCGGCGAGGAAGGCACGTTGACCGTCACGCACGACGGCGGCGATACGATCCAGGCACAGAACCTCTATATCCGCGGTTCCGAAGGGTCGAACGCGAATAGCGCGGACGACCTGGGGAAGACCTGGGACTTCGACAATTACGACGGAAACGTCGGAGCGACGTCCGAAGTTCAGGCCGGGATGTCGATCGATATCGAGGGGATCGGCTCGGACGGCGAGATCAGTCTCGTCTGGCAGAGCTCGACGGGCGAGAGCTCCACCACGCTGAAGACGTGGACCGGCCCCACGGCCTGACCGGTCGCATTCGCTCCCAGTTCGGTCTTTCTGACGGACGGAACCTACCTCTCGATTTTGAGATCGGTAGAGCGATATCGATCGTGAGATCCGAAGGCGGGCGGATCGATCCCGTCGTCTCACTCGACGGCTCCGAAACTCTCTTAGCACATGCCCATAGAATCACACATCATCGACGACCGGGCGGGCCGAACGCCCCTCGCGAACACGGGTCCTACATCATGAGCAACGAGACGAGACGGTTTCCGGCTGGCGCGGACGGGGAGGAGGAGCTGTCGAAAGGGGAGATATTCGACGTGTTGCAGAACCAGCGCCGTCGGTACGTACTCGAGTATCTCAAGCGCTACGACGAGCCGGTCGGGCTGAGCGACCTCGCCACGCAGGTCGCGGCCTGGGAGTACCAGACGCCGGTCGACGAGGTGACCAACGACCAGAAGAAACGCGTCTACACGACCCTCCAGCAGACCCACCTCTGCAAGATGGAGGAGGCCGGCATCGTCGAGTACGACACCGAGGACAACACGGTCGCGCGGACGCCCTACACCGAGGAGCTGACGGTGTACCTGGAGATCGTCCCCGGCTCCGAGTTCCCCTGGCGGGAGTTCTACCTCTCGCTCGGGTCGATCAGCTGCGCCATCGTCGCGGCGCTGTGGACCGGCCTCTTCCCCCTCACGCTGCTGACACCGCTCGAATGGGCGACCGTCATCGCCGCGACGTTCACCGTCTCCGCGGCCTACCACACCTACAGCGGCGCCGACATGCAACTCGGCGACGACGAGTACGTCCCCGACGAGTTCGACCGGTAACGACAACCGCACTGGATCTCTGACGGCCACGAGTTCGTAACCGACGTTTCGACCGTCGCCTCCAGTCCTCGGCTCTCTCCCCGTCATTTTCGGCAGTGATATCTGGAAGGGGCCGGCTCAAGGCAGGTCTGAACACCGGAGCGCCGGTGAACGGTGGTCGGAATTAACTACCGATACTGTCCGAGGTGGCGGTAGCATTCCCGGTCTCGGCGGGCTCGCGCCGGCCGAACGGGATGCAGGCACACACACAACATGAACCTCAAACGATTACTCGACGACGACGACGCGGTGTCGCCGGTCATCGGCGTCATCCTGATGGTCGCGATCACCGTGATCCTGGCAGCCGTCATCGCCTCGTTCGTCCTGGGACTGGGGAACCAGGCACAGCAGGGCGCACCGACGGCGACCATCGGCTTCGACTACGAACAGATCGACGAGAACTCGGGGACGAACTACGGGGCGCTCGCTATCAGCCACGACGGGGGTGACTCCGTTTCCAACGAGGAACTGTACGTTCGAGGGAGCGGGTTCAACGGAACGGACATTCACGGGTCGTCCGTCGGCGGTACTGATCTGGAGACCTACGTCCGCAACAACGGCGGCCCGCAGATCCACCACACCAGCGCGGGCACCTGGAACGGGACCGCGAGCGGTGACGACAGCGCCGTCGTCTCGGGGGACCGCGCGAACGTCTACGTGAGTTCGGACTACGAGATCAGCGTCGTCTACCAGTCCCAGGAGGGCGACACCTCCTCGACGCTCAACGAGCAGGAAGGCCCCGACGCCTGATTCGGGTCACCCCGCCTCGTTTTTGCGGTCTCGACGCCCGCGAGCCGCGGCCGTCGGCTTTATCCCGGTCGGGTGCAGTCATCCGCCAATGGATCGGGGTCGCGCGCTCGTCTACGCCACCGCCGCGGTCATCGTCGGCGTGACCGTCCTCAGCGGCCCCGCCATCGGCCTCGTCGACCTGACGACGCCGCGATACGACATGTCCGGGCTCGGGGAGGGCAACGCGACCGTCGAAGAGGTCGAACTCCCGTCGTCGGTCGCGATCGACCGGGGCTATCAGTCCCAGTCGTACTACCTCACGGTCCCCGACGCGCGGATCCGCCTCACCGCCATCGACGGTAAACCGACCGTCGCCTACGGCATCGACATCCCCGAACTGGGCTACTCCCGGTCGACGACGCATTTCCTGAGCGCCGGCGACACCGGCTGGGCCTCGCTGTCGCTGCGCGAGGACACGCTCGCCGACGACGCGGTCGACGCGGACCGATACGAGGGGACCCTGTCGCTCGTGCTCCGCGACGGCGACGGGAAGACCGTCCTCGCGAACCGGACGGTCGCCGTGGAGGTGAGCGAATGAGCACCGAACGCGCCCGGACGCTCGCCACGGCCGACGCCCGCGAGCGCCTGGCGGCGGCCCGAACGGTCCTCGTCCGGGCGATCGTCGGCGACCGCCTCGGTCTCGTGGTCTGTCTCGGCACGCTCCTCGCCGTCGGCGTCACCTGGCGGGTCGGCGTGTTCATCAACGACAGCTACACGCTGGCCAACGCGCTGGTCGCGCTCGTCGATGGAAGCCTCGTCCTCGACGAGGCGGTGTACGGCTCGCTCGAAGTGCCCGGCGTGCAAGTACACGACGGGCGGCTCTACGGCCGAAACTACGGTCAGGTGGCCCTCGCGGTCCCGCTGCTGTGGGCGTTGCGCGCCGCGACGGCAGTCGCCGACCCCGGGCTCCTCTTCGCGGCCGCGTGGTCGCTCCTCGCGCTCGCGTTCGCCGTCCAGGTCGGCCGACTCACCGGACGGGAGTCGCTCTGCGCGTCGGTGGGCGCCGTCCTCGCGCTCGCGACCTTCGGGATCAACGCCGCGCTGGCCGAACCGATCCCCGCGCGGCTGCTGCCGCTGGCGGCGCTCCAGTTCGGGACGGTCCTCGCGACCGCCGTCGTCGCGACGACGGTCTACCGGCTGCTCACCCGGATGCACGACCGGCGGGTCGGCGTCGCCGCGGCCGTGGTGTCGGTCCTCGCGACGCCCGTCGGCTTCTGGGCGGCGATCCCCAAGCGCCACGTCACCGTCACGGCGCTCCTCGTGGGCGTCGTCTACGCCTTCTACCGCAGCCGGTCGGACGCCGGGGCCGACGGACGCGACACGCTGCTCTCGCCGACCGGCTTCCGCGCGCTGGCGTACGCCCTCGTCGGGCTCTGCACCTGGGTCCACGCGGGCGAGGCGTTCGTCGTCTTCCTCGCGCTCGTCGCCGTCGACCTGCCGACGGCGCCGTCGAACGACCGGCGGACCCTCGCCGTCGTCGGCGCCGCCTTCGCCGCGTCGCTCGTCCCCTTCTTCGCGACCAACGCGCTCATCTCCGGCGACCCGATCCGGCCGCCGCGGATGCTCTCGGAGTTCGCCGTTCCGGCCGACCGCGGCGCCTTCGGCGGGGCGAGTGGCGGCGCCGGCGGCGACGGAGGCGCAGCCACCGGCGGCGGCTCGGCGCCGCTCCTGCCCCCACCCCTTCGAGCCGTCGTCGCGACGGCCGCCGAGCGACTCGGGCTCCTCTTCGGCCCGTTCGTCGCCGGCGCGAAGTCGGCGGTCTCCGACCCCGAGTCGCTGTATCGAACCTTCGTCCGCGCCGGCTACGACGGGTACATCGGCGCCCGCGACAACGACCAGGCGATCAACCTCTCGGTCCTCGAATCGGCGCCGGTCCTCGCGGGCGTCGCCGCGCTCGTCGCGGCCGGGGGCCGTCGCGCGGCCGTCGCGGTCCGCGGACGCGGGACCGGCCCCGGGTTCGGCGCCCGTCTCCGACGGTCGGTCCGGACGGCTTCGACCTCACCGACTGCCGCCACGGACGCGTTCGTCGCCCTCGTCGCCGTGCTGTTCACGCTCGTCTACATCCCGCGGCTGCCGCTGTTCGCCCAGGTGACCGTCCGGTACCTCCTGCCGGTCTACGTCCTGGCCGTCTACGCGCTGGCCCGCCAGCCGTGGGCGCGCCGGGTCCTCGCCGACCACGGCCGCGTGGCGCTGTGGAGCTACCTCGGCGGCGTCCTCCTGGGTTCGCAACTGATCTTCGTCGTCGTCACGGTCGGGTCGTTCGGTCGCGGCGGCGCCTTCCAGCTGCACGCCGTCGTCGGCCTGGCCGTCGGCGCCGTCTTCGCCGTGTCGGCCGTCGGGAGCGCCCTCGACGAGCGGTTCGACTCGGTGACGGCCGTCGCCGGCGGACTCGCCGCGGCGCTCGGGACGAACCTCGCGCTGCTCTCGGCGCTCGTGTACTTCCAGTACGGCCCGTACGCTCTCCCGGTCGTCGACTGGCTCGCCGACCTGCTGGCGTCGGCGTAGCTAGTCAGGCTTTTGACCCCGGATAGCCATTCCCCGGGCATGAACCGCCTCAAGCAGTCGCTGCTCGACGCCCCGATCATCGAGAAAGAGGGGTACCACTACTTCGTCCACCCGATCAGCGACGGCGTGCCGATGCTCCACCCGGAGCTGCTCCGGGAGATCGTCATCAAGATCATCCGCAAAGCGGAGCTGGAGAACGTCGACAAGATCGTCACGCCCGCCGCCATGGGCATCCACATCTCCACCGCCGTCTCGCTGATGACCGACATCCCGATCGTCGTCGTCCGCAAGCGCCAGTACGGCCTCGACGGCGAGGTCGCGCTCTCGCAGGTCACCGGCTACTCCGAGTCGGAGATGTACGTCAACGACGTCTACGAGGGCGACCGCGTGCTCGTCCTCGACGACGTGCTCTCGACCGGCGGCACCCTCTCGGGCATCACGGGCGCGCTCGAGGAGATCGGCGCCGACATCGTCGACATCGTCTGCGTCATCAAGAAAGACGACGGCCCGAACAAGCTCGCCGACGCCGGCTACGACGCCAAGACGCTCATCAACGTCGTCGTCGAGGACGGCGAGGTCGTCATCACCGACGACCAGGGCGACGACTGACCGGACTTCTCCGCTACACCGCTCCGACCGCGACCGCGCCGAAGTACAGCCCCGCGAGCACCAGCGCCGCGCCGACGACCTGCACGAGCCGTCTGATCCCGCCGCTCGGCTCGTCGTCGGCCCCGTACTCGCCACCGCGGTCGCCGGGGACGCGCCCGACCGTGTGCGCGCGAACGATGGCCTCCGGCGCCGCGATCAGGACGGCACCCAGGCCGACGCCGAGGACCGCGGCCAGCAGCGTGCGGTAGTCCATCTCAGCTCCGCAGTTTCTCGATGCGCTTCTCCATCGGCGGGTGGGTCGCGAACAGCCGCGCGAGCCCGCGCTCCTCGCCGAAGATACACAGCGCGTTGACCTGCTCGTCGATCGCCGAGTCGCTGGCGCGCTCGTTGCCGCGGCTGATCTTCTCCAGCGCGCGTGCGAGCGGCTCGCCGGAGCCGATGGCGCCCGCGGCGTCGCTGTCGGCGACGTACTCGCGGTACCGCGAGATGGCCATCACGAACAGCATGACGAGCATCTGGACGATCTGGCCGACGACGATGGCCAGGAAGAAGTCGGCGATCTCGTTGTCGCCGGTCAGCAGGACGACCCACTGGGCGACGATGGCGACGATCGAGGCGATGCCCTGCCCCAGCACCATCATCACCACGTCGCGGTTCGCGATGTGGGCCAGCTCGTGGGCGAGGACGCCCTCGACCTCGTCGGAATCGAGCGTCGCGAGCAGCTCCCGCGAGACCACGACCGTCCCGGCGCCCTTCCGTCCGACGGCGAAGGCGTTGGGCACGCCCATGCGGGCGATCATGAGCCGGGGTTTCTCGATGCCCATCTCCTCGGAGAGCGCCTCGACCTGCCGGTGGATCTCCGGGTGCTGCTCCTCGGGCATGTCTTCGGCCCCGACGCTGCGGATCGCGGCCCACTTGCCGATCTTGTACTGGACGCCCACGAACAGGATACTGCCGACCAGGACCAGCCACAGCGGGACCGAGAACGCGCCCATCGCCACGACCGCGGCGACGGCGTAGAACGCGAACAGGATCGACCCCACGACCGCCATCCGCGCGGTGAGACTCGGGTGACGCATACGTGACGTGTCTGTGTCGCGACGCCCTAAGAACCCTCCGCTTGTGGTCAATCGACCGTGAAGCCGGGTCTCGAAGTCGTGATCACCGGCTGACGGTTTCCGGAGAACTGCCGTCTATCGCCGTCATCGGCTGTTTTCGGCCGGCGACCGACTACCGGGCGCGGCTGGCCGCGTTCGAATCCGCGTGCGATCGCCGCCAACGGTCGCCAGTATACTGTGGGCAGCGCTCACAGGTTAGCTCGCGTCACAGAAATAGCGGGAGGTAGATTTGAACTACGTCGAGACGTGCTCGCTCGTTGCACTCGCTGCGCGCGACTCGTCTAGTTCAAATCTCCTCTACTGTGATTGCCGCTCACGGTGGCGAGCGCACGCGAGGCGGTGCTCGCCGTGTAGTTCGCGGCAAAATCATAGCGGGAGGTAGATTTGAACTACCGATCTGCGGGTTATGAGCCCGCCGGAATCTCCTGGCTATCCCATCCCGCTACCAGTTTGTACCGGCGACCACCCATTAAGGGTTGTGATTCGCTCGCCGTCCGTGAATTAGTGTCGCGATCAGTTCTCGTGGACCTGCCAGGTGAACAGGCTCTCGAAGACGTAGTTGACGAACATCGCGACCCCGATGGCGAGCGGGCTCGCGAGTAGGAACCACAGGTCCGTCTCGAAGACGACGACCGTCACGTCCAGCCGCTGGGTCAGGTACCAGTAGATACCGAACTGGATGAGCGAGCCCCCCGAGCGGACCAGATGTGATTTGCCTAGCCGATGCAGGAACGCCCTCGATCCGGGTTCCCCCTCGTCGGCGAACGTCCAGTGCTCGTTCACCGCGAACATCACCAGGATCGCCGTCTCGATCCCGATCGCTTTGGCGAGCAGTTCCGGGACGCCGAAGCCGAGTCTCAGCAGCGCGAGCATCGTGTTGTCGGCGACCGCGCCGACCGCGCCGACGGAGACGAACTTGCCGAACCGCACGCCCGAGAGCAGTGCGTCCACCCGCGACTCGTCGCCGCCTTCGAGATCGGGCTCGCTCGCCCGCGCCGACCGCTCGCCGTCAGTCATGCTTGTCCACCAGTGCGGTCGGGTCCTCGCGGGTCGCCGCGATGGCGTTGTGGACGCGGCTGTTCCGGATCTGTTTCGCGCGGTGGCGCGAGGAGAACAATGCACGGGCGAGCCGGACGGACGTGCGAACCGGCGAGACGGTCGAACCGGGCTTGTCCTCCCAGGTGATCGGTACCTCGGCCACGTCCAGTTCCAGCGCGCCGGCCATCGCGACCAGTTCCACGTCCCAGGCGAAGCCCGGTTCGTAGAGGTGCTGCCGGACGGCCTCCCACGACTCGGCGGTGATCGCCTTGGCGCCGCACTGGTAGTCGTAGAGGTCGGCGTCGAGCATGCGGCGGGCGAGCCAGGCGAAGCCGTCGCCGAGGAACCGGCGCGCGAACGTCTGGTGGCTGGTGATCGTCGAGTCGGGGTGGCGCCGCGAGCCGACGGCCACGTTGGCGCCGCCATCCGTGATAGCGGCGAGCACGTCGGCGAACTCGCCGGGCGCGGTGGAGCCGTCGGCGTCGACGAATCCGAGTACGTCGGTGTCGAGCGCCTCGAACCCGGCGGTGACGGCGGCGCCCTTGCCCCGGCGGTACGGCGAGAGGTGGACGGTCGCCGGCAGATCCGAGAGTGCGGCGGCCACTCGGTCGTCGGCGTCGTCCAGCTCGATCCGGATCGCGTCGGGGGCGAGTGCCTCGTCGAGCGAGCGAACGTAGGCGGTGAGTCGGTCCACGTCGGGACGGAAGGCGGGGACCACGAGACCGACGGACGCGCTCATTGTCTGCCGTGACCACCGCGGCGAGTAAAAACGGATCGGAACCGGGGGCGGCTGGCCCACGTCGCCGACTCCGCGCGGCTCCGATCGGTCCACAAGAGGTATAGGCTCCGGAGACGGCCACACAGGTAATGGAGTACGGTCTGGTCATCTGGTGGCTCGTGGCCTACCTCGCCCTGCTGGCCGTGGGGATGCCGGTGGCGGCCGCCCTGTTCCCCCGCCTCGCCGACCGCGGGGCGGGCGTCGCGCTCCCGACGGCGCTCGCCGTCCTCTGGGTCGTCACCTATCTCGTCGGGCACGTCTCGCTGACCGCCGGCCTGCTCGTCGGCCTCGGCGCGCTCGCGGCCGCCGCCGGCGCCGCCCTCTACCGCGCCAACGAGACGGAGGGCACCCCGCTCTTCGACCGCCGCCGCTACGCGGAGGCCGCCGCCGTGTTCACCGTCGCGTTCCTGTTCATGATCGCCGTCCGCGCCGTCGACGCCGGCGTTCACCCCTTCCTCGGCGAGAAGTTCCTCGACTTCGGCATGCTGCAGTCGCTGCTGCGGGCCGACCGCCTCCCGCCCGAGGACATTTGGTTCGCCGGCCGCCCGGTCCAGTACTACTACGGCGGCCACCTGATCGCCGCGCTGCTGACGAAGATCACGGGGACCGAGCCCCGGTTCGCCTACAACCTCGCCTTGGCGGGCTTCTACGGAATGGTCGTCACGGCCGCCTACGGGCTGGCAGGGTCGATCGCGGCGAGCCGCGATGTCTCTCGCGTCCGCGCGGGCGCGTTCGGTGCGTTCTTCGTCGGGTTCGCGAGCAACATCTCGACGCCGGTCTATTTCGTCGCCTGGCTGCTCCCCGACGGGATCGCCTCCTTCTTCGCCGGGCTGTTCGGCACGAACCTGGGACGGGTCGCCACCGGCGGGCTAACGGAGTTCCGCTACTGGGACGCCAGCCGCGTCATCGAGGGGACGATCAACGAGTTCCCCCTGTTCGCCTGGCTCAACGGCGACCTCCACGCCCACATGATGTCCGCGCCGTTCGTCCTGCTTACCGCGGCGCTGCTCTTTAGCTACTACCGGACGCCCGAGACCGAGCTCACCCGCCGCCGGCTGCTCGTGTTCGCCGTCGTCCCGCCGCTCGCCGGGATGCTCGCCGTCGTCAACACGTGGTCGTTCCCGACCGCCGGCGGGCTGACGTTCCTGGCGCTCGCGCTCGCGCCCGCCGACCCGGTGACGCTGCTCCCGGCGTCGGTCGCCGACCGGATCCCGCGGCGGGAGAGCTGGCAGCGCGAACTCGCCCGTCACGGCGTCGCGCTCGGCGGCGCCGTCGCGGTCGTCGCCCTCGGGCTCGTCTGGTCGCTCCCGTTCTGGCTCGGTACCGCCAGCGGTCGGTCGATCGCCTTCTTCCCCGACCGGAGCTCGCTCGGCGGACTACTGTTCGCCCACGGCGCGTTCGCGCTCCTGTTCGCGCTCCATCTGGCCCGCCACTCCTTCGCGGAGATCGACCGCGAGCACGTCGCCGAAGCGGTCGTGATGCTCGCCGTCGCCGTGCTGGTCGCCTGGATCGGGGGCTCGGCGGCCGCGTTCGCGATCTTCGGTCCGATGATCCTCGTCGCCTGGGTCCTCCTCCGGACGCAGGCCGACGCGGTCCACCGCGCGACCGCGCGAGCGACCGACGCGGCCCGCCGGGTCGCCACCGACGGCGGGACGGAGACCGCCGGAACGGCCTCCGGGTCCGACAGCGATCCCGACCCCGGAGTCCCCGAACGACTCCGCGACGTGGTCGGCTTCGAGACGCTCCTGATCGTCGCCGGGGCCGGTATCGTCGTCATCGTCGAATTCGTCTACGTCAAGGAGCAGGCCGGCCCCGGCCGGATGAACACCGTCTTCAAGACCTACGCGGACGTGTGGGTCCTCTGGGCGGTCGCCGCCGGAGCCATCCTCGCCCACCTCGTCGAGAACCACTCGCCGGGACTGGCGCTGTCGGGCGAGCGCTGGGCCGGGGTCTTCCGCGCGCTCGCGGTCGTCCTGATCGTCTCCACCGCGCTGTACGGCGCGCTCGCGGTCGGCGGCCACTTCAGCGGCGACGGCTACTTCAGCCGGTACAACCACCCCGACGACCCCACGCTCGACGGCTTCACCTACATCAACGAGACCCACCCCGAGGAGTACGCCGCGATTCGGTGGTTCGAGGATGTCGAGGGCCAGCCCAACATCGCCTCGGCGCCCGGACAGGACATGTACCGCTGGACGAACCCGATATCGAGTCTCACGGGCGTCCCGACGCTGGCCGGGTGGGCTCACGAGGTCGGCTATCGCGGCGGGGAGTCCTACCGCGCCCGCGTGGACGACGTGAACACCATCTACACCGGGTCGCCCGAACAGCGGGCGTACTACCTCGACAAGTACGAGGTCGAGTACGTCTACGTCGGGTCGAACGAGCGCGACGCCTACGCGAGCGACGACCTCGCCGTCTTCGAGTCGATGGCCGGCGTCACGGTCGAGAAACAGTGGGACGGCGCGACCGTCTACCGGGTCGACCAGGAAGCGCTGGGATACACCGGAAAGAGCGGCTGAGCGGCTGACGACGCCGCCCGTCGCGGCGAACGTTCCTCAGTGCGAGTCGGAGTGGCGCCGCCGGTGGACGATCCCCTGGTTGTTCGCCGCGTTCCGCACGAACGACCGGAGCGCCTCGCCCGTCTCGCTCTCCTCGTCTAACACCATCGGTTCCCCGGCGTCGCCGCCCTCGCGGACGGCCGGGTCCAGCGGGATCTCGCCGAGGAACGGCATCTGCGCCTCCTCGGCGAACGCTTCCCCGCCGCCCTCGCCGAAGATGGCGTGTTCGCCGCCGCAGTCCGGACACCTGAACGAACTCATGTTCTCCACGATCCCGAGCACGGGCGTCTCGTGCTCGCCGAACATCTCCAGACCCTTCCGCGCGTCGTCGATGGCGACCTCCTGAGGCGTCGTGACGATCACTGCCCCGGTGACGGGGACGCTCTGGAGGAGCGTGAGCTGCGTGTCGCCGGTCCCCGGCGGCAGGTCGACGACCATGTAGTCGAGGCTGCCCCACTCCACGTCCTCCCAGAGCTGGGTGAGCACCTTGTGGACCATCGGCCCGCGCCAGATGACCGGGTCGTCCTCGCCGACGAGGAAGTCCATGCTCATCAGTTTCATGCCGTATCGCTCCGGCGGCACGAGCGTCTCGTCGGGGGTCGCCTGGGGCTGCTGGTCGGCGTCGAGCATCCGCGGCACGTTCGGCCCGTACACGTCGGCGTCGAAGAGCCCGACGCGAGCGCCGAGCTGGGCCAGCCCCGCCGCGAGATTCACGGCGATCGTGCTCTTGCCGACGCCGCCTTTCCCCGACGCCACGGCGATGACGTTCTCGACGCCCGGCAGGACCGACCCCTCGGCGACGAGCCCGCTGTCGACCTCGGCGTCGAGTTCGACCCGCAGGTCCAGGCCCGACAGCGCCTCCCGGACCGCCCCCGCGATGTCGGTCTCCGTCGGGGAGTACGGCGCCCCCAGCGCCAGCGAGACGCGGACCTCCTCCTCGTCCATCTCCACCGAGTTGACCAGCCCGAGCGAGACGATATCGTCGCCCAGATCCGGGTCCTCGACCGTGCCGAGCAGGTCGAGCACGTCGTCTTCGTCCATACGTCCGTCTCCGGTGGTCCCGGCGAAAAGGGTTGTGGAGCGGCCGGTATCCGACCGTGCCCGCTCCCGCTGGCTCATCGCTCAGACGAAAGTAATTCGGATTCTACCAGTATTACGAACACTTTTATGATAGAGGGAGAGAATGTCCCGGCAACGGTATGATACGCTGGGGACAGGGAATTACGACGGCCGTAGTGAGCGCCGTCGTAGTCAGCGCGGTGTTCGCCGGAGTTACAGTGGCGGGTGCAACGGTCGCGGCGGGCGCGAGCGGTCCGGACGACGGTGGAAACGAGTCACCGCTGGCCGAGGCGGGGCTGGACCAGACCGTCAGCGCCAACACGACGGTGTATCTCGACGCGACGGGGTCGCGCGATCCCGACGGCGAGATCGGCCAGTATCGGTGGCGCCTCGAACTGCCGGACGGGAGCTATACGACGCCGTCGTGTGAGACGTGCGGGCGAACGAAGTTCGTTCCGCGCGAGACCGGCACCTACAACGCGACGGTCACGGTCACCGACGAAGACGGCGCGACCAGCGCCGACACGTTGCGTGTCCACGTCGAACCGTCGAGCGGCCCGTCGGTGACGCTATCGGGTCCGGACAGCGTCGTAGCGGGCAGCATCGGTGAGTATTCGGCGTCGGTTTCGGCCGGCGCGAACGACCTCGCGGGAGTGGTCTGGCGCGCGGACGGTCGGCGGCTGAACCGGACGACGCTCACGGGGGAGAGCGCGTCCGTCGACCACCTCCACGCGTTCAGATCCGGCGGGACGGTCACGCTCAGCGCCACCGCAGTCGATCGGCTCGGTCGCGAGCGGACCGCGACGAAGAACGTGACAGTCACCGACCCGTCGCTGTCCGACGACAGCGGTTCCGGGAGCGGCTACTCCACCGGCGGCAGCGACGACGACAGGAACAGGTGCTCCCGATACGGAGCGGACGACACGTACTGTAACAACGACAGGATGACGCTCGACAGCAACGGAATCGTGATCTCCGACGCCGACAACGACGGGTCGGCTCGATGGGCGGGCGTGACCATCGACGAGGAGTTCGCTCAGAACCACGAGGGCGTGTCGTACGATTCGACCGACGGTGTTGTGGAATTTGACGGTCAGGAAGCGTACAAAGAGGCGCTGGAAGTGGATTCAGTGAATGTGAATCCGGATGCCCGGGTAAATTCAAATCAGGAGAAAGATGATCAGGAGGACAGATCTGATGGAAATGAATTTGGGTACGGTGATAGCTCCTCCGGAGATGATACTGGCTCCAGTAATGAAGATGAATCTACAAAAGATAAGACAGACAACTCAAATTCAAACACGGGAAGTGGAAATTCGGGGCAGATTCCGGAAAGAGTGATGGATATAATACAAAACGAAAGGGGTGGATCGTCATCTGCCAATCAGAATGAAACCAATACGGGGGATACAAATACAAGAACCGGACGGGTGCCTCCAGGCCGAAATAACGGAGGGTTTTAACTATTATTGAAATACCTAAGAAGACACGAGGGTTGAGTACAGTTACCTCGTTACTGCTAGGTTCAATCCTGTTAATTGCGATTCTGTTTCTAACATTCTCTGGAACTGGACTTTTCGGCTCTGGTGAATCGCTGTACGGCGTTGGCTTCGACCGTCAGAACGAGGAAAGTGAAGCGGGAAATCGCCGATGCCTATGTCGAAGATCTCCCGCTTCACGAACAAAGCGGTTCAGTTAGCTAAAAACGCTGTTGGTGGGCGAGGCGAAGTCGCCGCCCCCGAAGGGGGTGGCGGCTTCGCCGAGTACGCGGTGCTGTCGCTGCACTGTCTGCGGGTTTACCTAGAGAAGTCGTACCGGGAAACACTCGATCTGCTGAGCGAAATGCCACAAATACTCGGAGAGATCGGCCTCGACGCGACCGATCTCCCCGATCACTCGACGCTGGTCAAGTGGTTTGATAGGATCAAGACAGCACTCTGGCGAGTGCTGCTGCGCCTCTCGGCGCAGCTGCACGACCCGAGCGGTCACGCCGCGATCGACGCGACGTTCTTCGACCGCGAAACCGCCAGCAAACACTACTGCCGCCGGACGAATTACCGCGTCCAGACGCTCAAAACCACTGCGCTCGTCGACACAGAAAGCCACGCGATTCTGGACGTTCACTGTACGACCGAGAAACGCCACGACACACAGCTCGGCTGGCAGGTCGCCCGCCGCAACGCGGGCGACTTGGCCAGCCTCGCTGCAGACAAAGGCTACGACTGGATGGAATTACGCGAGAAACTCCGAGAGGAGGGCGTGAGACCACTGATCAAACACCGCGAGTTTCGGCCCATCGATCACGCGCACAACGCGCGGATCGATGGGCCTCGCTACCGCCAACGATCGACGTGTGAAACCGTCTTCTCGACGATCAAGCGCACGCTCGGCGACGCCGTGCGTGCGCGAGCGTGGTTTCGGGAGTTCCGCGAAATCGTCCTGAAATGTGTCGTTCACAACATCAAGCGAGCCGTGACACCGTGAAATCAAGCTACGTCTGGCGATTCACCACGGCCGACTTTTCGTTAATAACCTAAGTGATACTGAACCGGGAACCTCAACGGAAACACCGGTTTCTACTTTCACACAATATACAGCGGTTTCTGCGGCTGAGACACAAACTTCCACTATGACTTCAACCGAGACCCCACTTACGACTATGTCGCCAACATTAACACCCTCAGCCACTCTAACTCCGGAGCCTTCGCCAGTGTCTGCTGAAACAACAGTACCTCCTGTAACTACTGTACCTACGCCGACTCCTGCATCTGACCCATTTGCAAATGAAAAGTACGATGAATTTGTAGGCGCGGTCTTTGGAGAGGCAGAAGTTGATGCGGCAACTCCAATTAGACTTCGTGCTTGGAAAGTTGCAGAAGGGAATTCCCTGATTGTGGTCTTGAATCTAACATCCAAATCAGAGAATGATGTCAAAAGAGCCAGCGAAATAAACACGCTAGTCAGCAGTGGATATGCACAGGCTGTTGCTCACCACGATCTAGGAAGAATTGATGGGAAAATAACGGACAGACTTCGAATTGCGGAAGTGAACAACACTGGTACTCAACCAAAGACTCTCATCGTCAATACATCGCTCGCACGGGAGTACTATACGGGCCAGATTAACGCTGTAGAATTTACCGAAGAGTACTGGGATACTGAGAGAAACATGACTGCTGACGAGATCGAATTCGTGTACAATATGGACATGAGAACAGGAAATCAAACGCTCTACAACGCAACTGCTGACTGATTTTATAGAAGAGAGACAATCGCTTGTTCGTACCCTGCTACTAAATTATTTTTTAGCTAACATATAACTCCGGCCGACTCCGACACCCTGCCGATGACGCTACCCAACTACGGTCCCGCGGACGACGACCGACTGCACGAACTACCCCACGACGAACTCTCGGAAGCCAAACAGATCGACCACGACGCGCCGACGTTCGACACGGGGACGACCATCGTCGCGATCGTCGCCGACGACGGCGTGGTGATGGCGGCCGACCAGCGGGCGAGCCTCGGCGGGAAGTTCACGACGAACAAGAACGCGGAGAAGATCTCGCGAGTCCACCCGACGGCCGCGCTGGCGATCTCGGGGTCGGTCGGGCCGGCGCAGAACCTGATCCGGTCGCTGCGGGCCGAGACGAGTCTCTACGAGTCCCGCCGGGAGGAACCGATGAGCATGCGAGCGCTCTCGCAGACGGCTGGTCACCTCGTTCGCGGGCTACCGGTCGCGCCGATCCTCGGCGGGGTCGACGCCGAGGGCGGTCACGTCTACGAACTCGACGGCGGCGGGAGCGTGATGGCGACCGACTACGCGGCGGGCGGGAGCGGGATGCAGGTCGCCTACGGCGTGCTCGAACGTCGGTTCGACCCCGAGGCGACCGGGGCGGCCGTCGCCGCGGTCGAAGCGGCGAGCGAGCGCGACACCGCCAGCGGCAACGGCGTGACCGTGGCGACGGTCACCGCCGACGGGGTCGACATCGAGGGATATGACGAGACGGGAGACGCGTCGGGCCCCGGCACCACCGGCGAGGAGGTGGCCTGATGCAGTCGAACGACCAGCGGGCGTACGACCGCGGCGTGACGGTCTTCTCGCCGGACGGCCGACTGTATCAGGTCGAGTACGCCCGCGAGGCGGTCAAGCGCGGGAGTCCCGCGGTGGGCGTCGCGACCGACGACGCGGTGGTGTTCGCCGCCCACGCCCGGCCGCGGTCGCCGCTGATGGAGGTCGACAGCATCGAGAAAGTTCACGATCTGGACGGGCGGCTCGGGGTGGCGACCGCGGGTCACGTCGCCGACGCGCGACGGCTCGTCGACTTCGGGCGGCAGTTCGCCCAGCGTGAGCGCCTGCGCTACGGGGAGCCGCCGGGCGTCGAACCGCTCGCCAAGGCCGTCGCCGACCGGATCCAGGAGTCCACCCAGACCGGCGGGACGCGGCCGTTCGGGGCCGCGCTGCTCGTCGGCGGCGTTCCGGAGGCGTCCCCAGCGGCTGGTGAGGCCACCGATCCCGACCCGCAGCTCTACGAGATCGACCCATCGGGGACGCCCACCGAGTGGCGAGCGACCGCGGTCGGCCGCGGGAGCGACGCCGTCCGCGACCACCTCGAAGCCGAGTACGCGGCCGGGCTGGACACCGGTGCGGGCGTCTCGCTCGCGCTCACCGCACTGGCCGAGAGTACCGAGGAATCGCCGACCGCCGAGGAGGTCGACGTGGCCGTACTGGACGGGGACGGTTTCGACGCGTTCGACCGCGACCGGCGGGAGGCGGCACTGACCGACGCCGGACTCGGAACGGCGTCGTGACGGGAGGCGGCACGCGCCGGTAGGGACCCGTCAGGATTCGGCGGCGCCCGACTCGGCGGCGCGGTCGTTCGCGCCCACGCCCTCGGTGTCGTCCGTCGATACCGCGGTCGAGTCGGCGGCGTCGTCGGCGTCGCTCCCCGCCGTCGGTCCGTCATCGCGCGACTCTCGACGGTGGTCGACGACGCGGCCGTCGCCCGCGACGTAGCAGACGAGCTCGTCCCCGTCGAGACGGACGGTGACGACGATACACCACGGGTCGCGGGAGACGACCCGCTCGCGCCACTCGCTGCCGACGTTCCAGATGGGGCGGTCGCGCACGTCTCGGCCGTGGTCGTGATAGAACGCGACGACCGCCGGGTGGTCGAGCAGTGTGAGCGCGACCGGACAGCGCAGGTCGGCACCGCAGGTGTCGCACTCGTAGACCGTCTGGACCGGGACGTACTCGTCGCCTTCCCCGTCCTCCTCGGACCCGCTACGCTCGTCCCCGCCGCGGTCGTCGTCGACGACCGGTTCGATCCGGGTCGAGACGGCTCCGGCGCACTCGGGGCAGACGCCGTCGTCGAACGATTCGATGCGGCGGCGGTGGTGGGCGTCGATAGCGTCGGCGAAGTCGTCGGGATCGCGGCCGGCGTAGCCGCCCGGGGGGAGCGAGAGTCGGAGGACGGTCCCGCCACAGCGCTCGCAGCCGACCTCGGTGACGTTGTCCGCGACCGCGGCGACGAGTCCGTTCTCGCGGCAGAGCGGGCACGGCTCGTCCAGATCGACCGGCTCGCGGTCGACGCTGGCGGTGTAGGTGCCGGCGGCGAGCGCGCGGGCGACCGACCGGCCGGCGTCGGTCAGCTCGTAGCGCTCGTCGGCCCGCTGGCGGACGAACCGGTCGGTGAGCTGGCGGAGATGGTAGGCGAACCCGGCGGAGGTGTCCGCGTCGGTGGCGTCGACGAGGTCGGAGAACGCGCGCGGTGACTCCGCGTCGAGCGCGCGGACGACGGCGAGACGCGTCTCCCCGCCCAGCGCGCCGAAGGCGTCGCTCGGCGTCGCCGCGTTTGGGTCCTCGGCGTCGCTCGCGGTGGCGGCCGCGGACCCGGAGCCCGCCGCTCCGTCTCCGCTCCCGTCCCGCCGGCCGTGAGTCATGACACGACACTGCGTGCCACGGCGGTTTCAACCTGTCGTCGGAGGCGATCCCTGCGCCGGCGCGGGCGGGTGTGCGGAAACCTTGCAACGGGCACCGGCCTTATTACCGCCGGGCCGAAAGGGCCGGTATGCTCGCGGACGAGTTCGGCCGGGAGGTGTCGGGCGTGCGCGTCTCGCTCACCGACCGGTGCAACTTCGACTGCGTCTACTGCCACAACGAGGGGCTGGGCGACACCCGAGGCCCCATGGCGCCCCGCGAGCACGAGATGAGCACCGACGACGTGGTCCGCTTCCTGGAGGTCGTCGCGGAGTTCGGCGTCGACTCGGTGAAGTTCACCGGCGGCGAACCGCTCCTGCGCGACGACCTAGAGGAGATCGTCGCTCGCACGCCCGACGAGATGGAGGTCTCGCTCACCACGAACGGGACGATGCTCCCCGGTCGGGCCGCGGATCTGGTCGACGCCGGGCTCGAACGGGTCAACGTCTCCCAGGACGCGCTCGACGAGGAGACGTTCAAGCAGGTGACCCAGGCCGCCGCCTACGACGCCGTGATGGACGGCGTCGACGCGGCGCTGTCGGCGGGGCTCGCACCGGTGAAGCTCAACATGGTCGTCTTCGAGCGGACGGCGGGATACGTTCCCGAGATGGTCGAGCACGTCGCCGAGAACGAGGGGCTGCGCCTGCAGCTCATCGAGTACATGCCGGAGATCGCCGGTCATCCCGAGTGGGCGATCGATATCGGTCGCGTCCACGACTGGCTGGCCGAGCAGGCCGACCACGTCGAACGCCGCGAGATGCACGACCGCAAGCGCTACTGGGTCACGCCGGAAGGGAGCGGTCTCGCCGGCGATGACCTCCTGGGCGACGACGGCGCGGTCGACGAGTCGAAGGCGGGGATGGTCGAGATCGTCGACCCCGTCGAGAACCCGACGTTCTGCGCGAACTGCCATCGCGTGCGCGTCACGCACGAAGGGTACCTGAAGGGGTGTCTGAATCGCAACGACGACTTGCGGCCGATGGGCGAGATGACTCGCGGGGAGATCCGCGAGACGTTCCGCGAGACGGTCGCGAACCGGGTTCCCTTCTACGGCGAGTACATGGTCGAGGAAGACGGCGAGTGGGTCGTCGACGAGAAGTACCTCGACGGCGCGGCCGGCGGCGACGCGTACCCGAGCGTCGACGAGGCGCCGGCCGAGACCGACGACTGACCGCCGAGCGGCGCTCGCTCAGTCGAGTTCGGCCAGCGTCTTCGCGACGATCTCGTCGATGTCGGTCGTGCCGTAGCGCTCGCGAGTGGTGTCGTGCATCCGTTCGTCGGCGGCCGCCCACGCCTCGGCGGTCCAGAAGCGGGCGTCTTTCGCGTCGGTGCCCGCGTCGAGGTCGCCGCGCGTGTCCTCCCGGTGGACGGCGTACTCGAAACCGACCATGTGCTTGCCATCGACCACCCAGGTCCCGCGGCCGGCGACCAGCATCAGGTCGTCGCGGTCGACGACGAGGCCGGTTTCTTCTTCGAGTTCGCGCGCAGCCGCTCGCGCGGGATCCTCTCCCCAGTCGATGTGGCCGGCGGGCGTACCCCACTGTCCTTCCGATTCGCCGACCGCACGCTGGATCAGCAGTGCTCGCTCCGCGTCGACGACGGTGACGCTCGCGCCAGGCGTCGGGCTGTGGAAGACGTACCGCTCGCAGTCGTCGCAGACGGACGCTCCGGGAGCGAGATCCGAGTCGCGGAGCTCGTGCCCGCAGTACCCGCAGAAGTCGGGCTCGAAGTTCGTCATCGCCCGACGGTCGTCCGCCGGGCTGTTAACGCCTGCGTCGATTCGATCGTGAGGGTTCGGTCGACGGCGGCGGCCGCCGGTCGGGCGGTTCGGGACTCCCGGGCGGGCGCCCTACGGCCGTCTGAAGGTGTAGGTGACGCCGTCGCGCTCGACGCGGAGTTCGCCGGCGTCGTGGTCGAAGACGAGCCGCTCGGGGACGCCCGAGAACTCGTGGAGGGGCATCCCGGTCTCGACCCGGCCGCCGGGGTGGACCGTGACGTGGGTCCGCCCGCGGAAGTCGGCGACGACCGACCCGTCGTCGCCCTCGGAGACGGCGGTCGCCCCGGCGAAGCGTTCGAGCGCGTTCCGGACGGCCTCGCCGTCGGCCGGGTCGACGGATTCGGTGTCGGGATCGGCCATATCGACCCGACGGGACGGGCGGGGAAAGCGGTGACGGCGGGTGCCGGGTGAGGTTTCCCGCGGTCGGCGGATCGGGTCCGTGCCAGCGGTTCACGCGAGGCGCCCACTTCGTGATGTTTAAATAGGGGCCAGGAGGTAATTCAGATACGCTCGTGCAGGGGCGCCGGGCCCCGAGTCCCGCACGTGACAGCCGGTCGCGACCGCGAGGGCGGTAGTATACAACCGCACGCTGCAAAGTGCGTGTCGTGGTAGCCAAGCCTGGCCCAAGGCGCAGGGTTGCTAACTCTGTGGCGTACAGCCTCCGGGGTTCGAATCCCCGCCACGACGCTCACACCCGAATCACAGACACATGAGTGCAGAAGACCAAGACCCGGACGAAGCGGACGAGGAAGAGGACATCCGCTACTTCGTCCGAATCGGCCAGACCGACCTCGACGGCACGAAGTCCGTCGAGCGGTCGCTCACCGACATGAACGGTATCGGCCATCGCGCGGCCCGCATCATCGCCGAGGAGGCCGGCATCGACCGCCGGGCAGTCTTCGGCAAACTCGACGAGGAGGACATCGACGAGATCGTCGCCCTCGTGGAGGGCTTCGCCGAGGAGGCGCCCGAGTGGCTCGTCAACCACCGGAACGACTTCTTCGCCGGCGACAGCACCCACGAGACGGGGACCGACCTCGAGATGTCCCGTCGGCAGGACATCAACCGCATGAAGATGATCGACTCCTACAAGGGCGTCCGGCACAAGCGCGGACAGAAGGTCCGCGGACAGCGCACCAAGTCCACCGGTCGCTCCGAGGGCACCATCGGCGTCAACGTCGAGGCCATCAAGGAAGAGCAGGCCGAGGCGGCCGAGGCAGAGGGGGATGAGGAGTAATGGCGCTCGGTAGCAACACCAAGTTCTACGAGACGCCCAACCACCCCTACCAGGGCGAGCGCATCAGCGAGGAGTCCGCCCTCACCGGCCAGTACGGCCTGAAGAACAAGGAGGAGCTGTGGCGCGCCCAGTCCGAGCTGCGCGCCTACCGCCGGGAGGCCCGGAAGCTACTGGGCCAGACCGACGCCGAGGGCGCGGCCAAGGAGACCGAGGAGTTCCTCGCCCGCCTCAAGCGCATCGGCGTCCTCGACGAGACGGACTCGCTGGACGACATCCTGTCGCTGGACGTGACGGACATCCTCGAACGGCGACTGCAGACGGTCGTCTACCGGAAGGGGCTGGCCAACACGACCAGTCAGGCCCGGCAGTTCGTCTCCCACGGTCACGTCACCGTCGAGGGCCAGCGCGTTACCCGGCCCTCGAAGAAGGTCGACGTGAGCGAGGAGGGGAGCGTCGAGTTCGACTCGACGAGCCCGCTGACGGACGAACTCCACCCCGAACGCGCGGAGGACCAATAACATGAGCGAGACCCAGGACGACAAGTGGGGCATCGCCCACGTACACGCATCGTTCAACAACACGATCATCACGATCACGGACGAGACGGGCGCCGAGACGCTCGCCAAGTCCTCCGGCGGGACCGTCGTGAAGCAGAACCGCGACGAGGCCTCGCCGTACGCGGCCATGCAGATGGCCGAGGTCGTCGCCGAGGAGGTCCAGGCACAGGGCGTCGAGGGCGTTCACGTCCGCGTGCGCGGCCCGGGTGGCAACCAGCAGACCAACCCCGGTCCGGGCGCGCAGGCGACCATCCGCGCGCTGGCGCGAGCCGGCCTCGAGATCGGTCGCATCGAGGACGTGACCCCGATCCCGCACGACGGCACTCGCGGTCCCAAGAACGCAGGATTCTAACGATGGAGGACTACGAGGTCGAGTTCGTCGAACGCGGCGACCGGGAAGCGCGCTTCCTGGTGCGGGGGATCACCCCCGCGTTCGCCAACGGCATCCGCCGCGCGATGATCGCGGACGTGCCCACCTTCTCCATCGACCAGCTGCGCGTCGTGGAGAACTCCAGCGTGATGTTCGACGAGCAGATCGGACTCCGGCTCGGGCTGGTGCCGCTGACCACGCCCGAGGGCGAGTTCGAGATCGGCGACGAAGTGACGCTGGCGCTCGACGTGGAGGGGCCGAGCCGCGAGGAGACGACCGAGACCGTCACCGCGTACTCGGGCGACATCGTCTCCAGCGACGAGGCGGTCCGACCCGCCAACGACAACATCCCGATCATCGACCTCAAGGCCGGCCAGCGCCTCGAAGCCGAGGCCGACGCCGTGCTCGACCGCGGTCGGGACCACGCCAAACACCAGGGCGGCGTGGCCGTCGGCTACCGCCACCTCCAGCGCGTGAACGTGGTCGGCGACAAGGGCGAGTTCGCCGACGAGGAACCGCACATCCTCCGCGGCGTGATCGAGGAGGACGGCGAGCTGGTCCACACCGACGAGTTCGGCAACGACCTGACCCAGCGCTACCCCGGCAAAGAGCTAGAGGTCGAGGACGTGCCGAACGCCTTCGTCTTCCACGTCGAGACCGACGGGTCGCTGACGGTCGACGAGCTCGTGACCCGGGCGGTCGGGTCGCTGCGCGACCGCGCGGACGAACTGCGCGAATCGATCCAACTGTAACGATGAACGACACCCCTCGAACCCACGGCGTTCGCATCCGGTCGTCGGGCGGCAGTTCCGACGGCCACGAGCGCCCCGCTCGTCCGGCTGGAAACGCGCGGACGGCGGACCGATCGGTCGCAGACGGCGACCGGATCGAAAGCGGTTTGAGGGGCGGCACGAAACAGCAGTTTGCGAGCAGGGATAGCCAAGTCAGGCCAACGGCGCAGCGTTCAGGGCGCTGTCCCGTAGGGGTCCGCAGGTTCAAATCCTGCTCCCTGCACTTTTCTAGGAGAAACGTATGAGCAAGAGCAATCCGAGACTCAGTAGCCTCATCGCTGACCTCAAGACGACCGCCCGCAACTCGGGCGGCGACGTCTGGGGCGACGTGGCCGAGCGCTTAGAGAGTCCGCGGCGCACCCACGCGGAAGTCAACCTGGGTCGTATCGAGCGATACGCCCAGGAAGACGAGACCGTGGTCGTGCCCGGCAAGGTGCTCGGCAGTGGCGTCCTGCAGAAGGACGTGACCGTCGCCGCGGTCGACTTCTCCGGCACCGCCGAGAAGAAGATCGACCAGGTCGGCGAGGCGGCACCGCTAGAACAGGTACTCGAGAACAACCCCGAGGGATCGAACGTGCGGGTGATCCGATGAGCCTCGCCGAGTTCGAGGCCGACGTGGTCGTCGACGCGCGTGACTGCATCCTCGGTCGCGTGGCCTCGCAGGTCGCCGAGCGGGCGATGGACGGCGAGCGCGTCGCGGTGGTCAACGCCGAGGCGGCGGTCATCACCGGCAGCGAGGACGACGTGATCGGCACGTTCGAGACGCGACGGGAGCTGGGCTCCGACCAGGGGCCGGCCTACCCGAAGCGACCGGACGGCATCCTCAAGCGGTCGATCCGCGGGATGGTGCCCTACAAGACGACGCGCGGTCGCGACGCCTTCGAGAACGTCCGCGTCTACGTGGGCAACCCCTACGACGACGACGGCGAAGTGCTCGACGGCACGTCGCTGGACCGACTGTCGAACATCAAGTTCGTCTCGCTCGGCGACGTGAGCGAGGCACTGGGAGCCAACAACACATGGTAACGAACACCTCCGGAAAGAAGAAGACGGCCGTGGCCCGCGCGACGATCCGCGAGGGCGAGGGTCGCGTGCGTATCAACGCACAGCCAGTGGAGTTGACCGAGCCGGAGCTGGCCCAGCTGAAGATGCTCGAACCGTTCCGCCTGGCCGACGACGACCTCCGCGAGGGCGTCGACGTCGAGGTGGACGTGGAGGGCGGCGGCGTGATGGGGCAGGCCGACGCGGCCCGCACCGCCATCGCCCGCGGGCTGGTCCAGCACACGAACGACGCCGAGCTCCGCGACGCCTTCATGGAGTTCGACCGGTCGCTGCTGGTCAACGACGTGCGCCAGAGCGAGTCCAAGAAGTGGGGCGGCCCCGGCGCACGGGCCCGCTACCAGAAGTCCTACCGGTGATATCGCCATGATGGTCCCGGTCCGGTGTTTCACGTGCGGTACCGTCGTCGGCGAGCACTGGGAGGAGTTCAAGGCTCGCACCCGCGAAGCCGAGGATCCCGAGGACCCGGAGAAGGTCCTCGACGACCTGGGCGTCGAACGGCACTGCTGCCGGCGGATGCTCGTCTCGCACAAGGACCTGGTCGACATCGTCGCACCCTACCAATGAGCCAGCAGTACAACCGCTACGAGAAGGCCCGCATCATCGGCGCGCGAGCGCTGCAGGTGGCCTACGGGGCGCCCGTGCTCGTCGACACCGAGCAGACCCAGCCCATCCTGATCGCCGCCGAGGAGTACGACTCCGGTGCGCTACCCTTCACCGTGCGGCGGGGTGAGCAGTGACGCTCGTCACCGACGTGCGGCTGCGCCGCGTGCTCGACTCGCGGGGCAACCCGACCGTCGAGGCCGACGTGCTGACCGAGGAGGGCGGCTTCGGCCGCGCGGCCGCACCGAGCGGCGCCTCCACGGGCGAGTACGAGGCCATCGAGCTGCCGGCCGCCGAGGCCATCGCCGCCGCCCGCGAGGACGCCGTGCCCCGACTCGTCGGGGAGGTCCACGCGGGCAACCAGCGCGAGGTCGACGCGGCGCTGCACGCCGCCGACGGCACGGACGACTTCTCGGGCATCGGCGCCAACAGCGCGGTCGCCATCTCGATGGCCGCCGCGAAGGCCGGCGCCAGCGTCACCGGCGCGCCGCTGTACCAGCACCTCGGCGGGACCTTCCGCGGGAACACGTTCCCGGTCCCGCTGGGCAACATCGTCGGCGGCGGCGAACACGCCGCCGACGCGACGGACATCCAGGAGTTCCTCGCGGCGCCCGTCGGGGCGCCCTCGGTCTCCGAGGCCATCTTCGCCAACGCCGCGGTCCACGGGAAGGTCCACGACATCCTGATCGAGCGCGACGAGCCCTGCGGCAAGGGCGACGAGGGCGCGTGGGCGCCGTCGATCGACGACAGCGAGGCCTTCGAGATCGTCGACGAGGCGACCAAGGCGGTCGCCGACGAGGTCGGCTTCGAGATCCGCTTCGGGCTGGACGTGGCCGCCGCGGAGATGTACGACGAGGACGAGGGCGGCTACGTGTACAGCGACCAGGTGCGCTCCACCGAGGAGCAGGTCGAGTACATCGCCGACCTCGTCGCCGAGTACGACCTCAAGTACGTCGAGGACCCCCTCGACGAGGACGACTACGAGGGCTTCGCGGACCTGACCGAGAAGGTCGGCGACCGGACCCTGGTCTGTGGCGACGACCTGTTCGTGACCAACACGGACCGGCTGGGTGACGGCATCCAGCAGGGCGCAGCCAACAGCATCCTGATCAAGCCCAACCAGATCGGGACGCTGTCGGACGCGTTCGACGCCATCGAGCTGGCGGTCGAGAACGCCTACGGACACGTGGTCTCCCACCGCAGCGGCGAGACGGAGGACGCCACCATCGCACACCTCGCAGTCGCGACGGACGCGCCGTTCATCAAGACGGGCGCGGTCGCGGGCGAGCGCACTGCCAAACTGAACGAACTCATCCGAATCGAGGACAACGCAGTATGAGCGGAAACGAAAACGAAGGTCTCGACGCCAGCGACTCCGAGGTCGACCCCGAGGTCGACGAGGACGCGGCGGCCGAGACAGAGACTGAGGAACCGGCCACTGGGGCCGACGAGCGGGTCGCCGACGAGGCGGCCGACGAGGAGCCGGCCGAAGAGGCCGACGAGGGGCCCGCCCTCGACGAGGACGTCATGCCCGACGACGAGGCGGACCTCCTCATCCCCGTCGAGGACTACCTGGCCGCGGGTGTCCACATCGGTACCCAGCAGAAGACCAAGGACATGGAGC
This sequence comes from Halosimplex pelagicum, assembly GCF_013415905.1. Classification (GTDB taxonomy): domain Archaea; phylum Halobacteriota; class Halobacteria; order Halobacteriales; family Haloarculaceae; genus Halosimplex; species Halosimplex pelagicum. The sequence continues at coordinate 4,641,663 of NZ_CP058909.1, forward strand.
GGTTCATCCACCGCGTCCGGACGGACGGGCTGTACGTGCTCGACGTGAGCATGACGGACAAGCGCATCCGGACCGCGGCGGACTTCCTGGCCAACTACGACCCCGAGCAGATCCTCGTGGCGTCGTCGCGCCAGTACGGTCGCTTCCCCGCCGAGAAGTTCGCCGACGCCGTGGGCGCCCGCGCCCGCACCGGCCGCTTCATCCCGGGGACGCTGACCAACCCCGACTACGAGGGCTACATCGAGCCCGACGTCGTGGTCGTCACCGACCCCATCGGCGACGCCCAGGCCGTCAAGGAGGCCATCACCGTCGGCATCCCGGTCATCGCGATGTGCGACTCCAACAACCAGACCTCCAACGTCGACCTGGTCGTCCCGACCAACAACAAGGGGCGCAAGGCCCTGTCGGTCGTCTACTGGCTGCTGGCCAACGAGACGCTCGACCGCCGCGGCGCCGAGCCGTCCTACGGGCTCGACGACTTCGAGACCGAGATTTAACGCACCCGTTTCGACTTCCGCATTGTTTTCACCGACGCCGTAGCGGTCGCCATCGCGCCGACGCGTCCGCACAAAGTATTACCGCCGTCAGTCCTGAGGGCGGGGTATGGACGGACAGGAGCGCGCCGCATTCGGGTGGGCGGCGACGGCGGTGGTGTGGCTTGTCGGGGTCCTCGCGGCCGCGCCGCTGGTTGGCGGGCACCCGCTGGCGGTCGCCGCCCAGGTCGTGATCGAGGTCTCGCCCGGTGCCGTGGCGACGCTGGCTATCGAGACGCTGGGTGCGGCGGCACAGCCGGCGCTGATGGCCGGGATCGCGATCGCGGCGGTGGCCGCCGCGGCGGGGGTCGCCGCGTTCGCGGAGGGGTACGGCACGACGCGGGCCCAGGAGCGGTATCTGGCGACTGGCGTCTCGGTGCTGGTCGTCGTCCTGACGGCGGCTGGCTTTCGCGCGGCGGCAGACGGCGTCTTCTGGCGGTGGACGCTCGCGACGGCGCTCGCGCTCCTTCCCCCCGCGCTCCTCCGCGTGGCGAGCGGCGGGCACCGCCCGTCGGTGGGACGGCGACGGACGCTCCGGAACCTCGGCGGGGCGGTCGGGCTGGCGGCGGGCGGCGGCGTGGTCGCACGGAGCCTCGGCCGGCCGGCGACCTCCGGCGACGGCCCCCAGCCCGGCGAGTCGCTGGACGCGGTCGTCGAGAAGCGCGAGGAGGGGACGACGACGCCCGACTCCGGGCGGACGGTGACGACCGCCCGGAGCGGCGAGGTGCTCGAATCGCGTAGGACCACCGAGAACGTCGTCGTCTCGGTCGCGGAGGACGACGCGGACCCGGCCTTCGGCTACGACTTCGCGGGGATGCCCCCGGCGGTCGGGACGGCCGCCGACCACTACGTCGTCGACAAGAACGTCTCCAATCCGACCGTCGACGCCGAGCGGTGGTCGCTGTCGGTCCGCGGGGCGGTGGAGGAGTCCTACGACCTGTCCTTCTCGGACGTGGTCACTCACCCCGAGGCCCGCGACATGACGGTCACGACGGCGTGTATCTCCAACGCCGTCGGCGGGAACCTGATCAGCACCGTCGAGTGGCGGGCGGTGCCGGTGCGGGCGCTGCTGGAGGAAGCGGGCGTGCCCGACGCCGCCGAGGACGTGGTGACCCGGGCGGCGGACGGCTACACCGAGGCGATCCCGTGGGACGCCGTGCGCGACCGCGAGGACATCGTGCTCGCGGTGGGGATGGACGGGCGGACCCTGCCGAAGGAACACGGGTTCCCGGCGCGACTCCTGATCCCCGGCCGGTACGGGATGAAGTCGACGAAGTGGGTCGAGACCATCGAGGTCAGCGCCGGCGACCATGAGAGCTACTGGGAGGCCCGCGGCTGGGTCGAGGAGGCCGTCGTCAACACGCTCTCGTACGTTCGGGGGGTCCAGCGCCGGGGCGACCGCGTGGCGGTCGGCGGGGTCACCTACGGCGGCCGCCGCGGGGTCGACGGCGTCGAAGTGAGCTTCGACGGCGGGGACACGTGGGCCGACGCCGACCTGGAGGAGCCGCCGTCGCCCCACGCCTGGCGGCGCTTTCGCCACGTCGCCGAGCTGCCGGACTCCGGGCCGAAGGACGTGGTCGTCCGCGCCACCGACGGGACGGGCAACCTGCAGACGAGCGAGGAGACGGGCGCCCACCCCGGCGGGTCGACGGGCTGGCACTCCGTGACCGTCTCGCTGTGAGCGGCCCGGTCGGATGCGTCGGCGGTGTGACGTGTCGGAACGAGTGGCACTTTTAAGTCCCAGGTGGGTCAACGGGGGGGCATGGACGAAGGCAACACGTTCGTCAACGCGCTGATCGGTGCCGTGGTATCGACGGTCGCGGGCTTTTTCCTCCCGTTCGCGCCGATGTTCGGCGGCGCGCTCGCGGGGTACTTCCAGGGGGGGACGCGCTCCGACGGGCTGAAGGTCGGCGCGATCTCCGGCGTGATCGCGCTGATCCCGTCCGCCGCGATCGCGTTCGTCATCCTCAGTATCTTCGGGTTCATCGCCATCGGGAGCGGCGAGGCGGCGGGCTTCGCGATCGGCGGTATCATCGTCCTCTTCCTCTTCGTGTTCCTGGTGCTGTACTTCGTCGGGCTGAGCGCCCTGGGCGGCTGGATCGGCAACTACGTCAAGTACGACACGAACATCGACCTCTGAACCGGGCGGCGACCTCCCGCGGCCCTTCGGAAACCATTACTTCCCCGCGTGCCCGACGAGCGAGCATGGTTACCGCGAGCGCTCCCGGGAAAGTGTATCTCTTCGGGGAGCACGCAGTGGTGTACGGCGAGCCGGCGGTGCCCTGCGCCATCGACCGCCGCGCGCGGGTGACGGTCGAGCGACGGGCCGACGACCACCTCCGGGTCCACGCCGAGGACCTGAGCCTCGACGGGTTCACCGTCGAGTACGGCGGGACGACGGGCGGCGACCCGGACGTGGACGTGCCCCAGTCGCTCGTCGAGGCGGCGACCGGCTACGTCGACGCCGCGGTCGAGCAGGCCCGGGACGCCGCCGACGCGCCCGACGCCGGGTTCGACATCACCATCGAGAGCGAGATCCCCCTCGGCGCGGGACTGGGCTCCTCGGCGGCGGTGACCGCCGCGGGCATCTACGCGGCCGCGGAGGAGCTGGGAACGGACCTCTCGACCGACGAGGTCGCCGAGCGCGCCTACTCCGCCGAGCTGGCCGTCCAGGAGGGCAACGCCTCCCGGGCGGACACGTTCTGCTCGGCGACGGGCGGCGCCGTCCGCGTGGAGGGCGACGACTGCCGCTCGCTGGACGCGCCCGAGCTCCCCTTCGTCGTGGGGTTCGACGGCGGCGCGGGCGACACGGGCGCGCTCGTCTCGGGCGTGCGCGAGCTGAAGAACTCCTACGACTTCGCCGCGGACACCGTGGCGGCGGTCGGCGACCTGGTGCGTAGCGGCGAGGACGCACTCGCGGCCGGCGACCTCGAGGAACTCGGTGAGCTGATGGACTTCAACCACGGCCTGCTGTCGGCGCTGGGGGTCTCCTCGCGGTCGCTGGACGCGATGGTGTGGGCGGCTCGCGACGCCGGTGCGCTCGGGGCGAAACTGACCGGCGCCGGCGGCGGCGGCTGCGTCGTCGCCCTCGACGAGAGCGAGGAGACCGAGACCGCGCTGCGCTATCTCCCCGGCTGCGAGGAGACGTTCCGGGCGGAACTTGACACCGAGGGGGTCCACGTCGAATGACCACCGTGCTGAAACTCGGCGGGAGCGTCGTCACCGAGAAAGAGTCGCCCGAGACGGTCGACGACGCGGCGCTCTCTCGGGCGGCCGACGCGGTAGCCGACTTCGACGGCGGCCTGGTCCTCGTCCACGGCGGCGGGAGCTTCGGCCACCACGCCGCGGCCGAGCGCGGCGTCAGCGCGGAGTCGGGGACCCGCTCGGCCGCGGACGCCCGGGCGATCCACGACGCGATGGGGCGGCTCAACGCCGCCGTCCTCGACGCGCTCCACGACGCCGGCGTCGAGGCGCTGCCGGTGAGGCCGCTGTCGCTCGCCAGCCGCGACGCCGACGGCGACCTCACCCTGCCGACCGGGAGCGTCGCGACGATGCTGGCCGAGGGGTTCGTCCCGGTGCTCCACGGCGACGGGGTCGTCCAGTCGGGCTCCGGCGTGACGGTCACGAGCGGCGACGACCTCGTCGTCGCGCTGGCCGAGGACGGCGCGCTCGACGTGGACCGGGTCGGCCTCTGCTCGACGGTCCCGGGGGTCCTCGACGGCGACGGCAACGTGATAGCGCGGATCGAGCGGTTCGCGGACGCCGCCGACGCGCTGGGGGGCAGCGACGCGACGGACGTGACTGGGGGGATGGCCGCCAAGGTGGAGAAACTGCTCGCGCTCGGCGCGCCGGCGCACGTCTTCGGCCCCGGGGGGCTCGACGAGTTCGTCGCCGGCGGGTCGCCGGGGACCGTCGTCCGCGGGGAGTGACGCGAGGGCCGACCGGGCGCGGGACTCGTCGCCGACTCGATGGGCGTAACCTATTAGGCCGGGCTATGCAATGGAGGTGATATGACATCGGTCCCCCGACGAGCGGCGTTTCGGTACGGATTCTACCTCTTCTCGTACTGGCTGATACTGGTGGCCGTCTGCGGCGCGCTGGTCGGCGGCGGCGTCTGGCTTCTCGTCGAGGGGAACGTCGGCACGCTCGACGTGAGCGCGGACGGCGCGTCCGCCGCGGCCGGCGGCTTCGCAGTCGTCCTCGGCGTCCTCGTCTACGGCGCCGGCCAGGCCGGTCTCGCATTCAAACTCGTCGCCGACGGCACGCGGGCGGGGGTCGTCGGCGCCGTGGGACCGTCCGACGATACCGAGAGCAACGCGGGCGAAGAGACCGACGCCGACGCGGAGTCGGAGTCGACGACCGAGGACAGCGCGGCCGCCGCGAGTCCGACCGGCGGATCCGACGACCCGCTGGGCGGCGACGGGAGCGCCGACGAGCGGCCGGAGCCGGAACCCCGGGACCGAGGGGCCGCCGCACCGCGGACCGGTCCCGCGGCGGCCGACGACGGGACCGAGCCCGACGAGCCGACCGACGGCGCCGTCGCGTCCCCGGCGACAGAGACGGACCCGGAGTCGACGCGGGCGCCCGGTGTCGACCCCGAAGCGACCGGCGGCGACGAGCGACCGACCCGCTCCGGTGACGACGACGCGGGCGCGTCCGAGGCCGGCGACGGATCCGACGAGACGACGGCCGACGAGTGGGTGTCACCGAGCGTGAGCGACGAGGTGCCGGGGACCGACGACGCGAACGAGCCCGACCCGCTTGCCGGGAAGGCCGGAGCCGACGGGGAGGCGCCGACCGAGGGAGACGCCGGCGACGGACAGGAGGAGCCCCCGGCGACGGCGGGCGACGCCGGGGGCTCGATGAGTGAGGAGTCGGGGGCCGACGACCCGTCGCGACCGGGACCGGAGTCCGAGACCGCCGACGCGGACGGGGCGGACGACGGCGCCGAGGACGCCAGAGAATCGCCGGAGGACGTGGCCAACGAGAGCGGTATCGCCGAGGAACTCGGATTCGGGCAGGCGGGCGGTCCAGCCCGAGGACCCGGAGACGCCGGCGCGGACGGGAGTTCGGACGCGGGCGGAGACGAGTCGGGTGCCGAGGACGGGACCGATCCGGCGGACAGGGGAGGCGCGGGCCCGAGCGACGGTCCGGCGCCCGGCGGCGACGCCACGCGGAGTCCCGGTTCGGACGCCGCGTCGGGCGAGTCGGCGGACGATCCGCTGGCGTCGGAGCCGGAGGACGATCCGCTGGCGTCGGAGACGGAGAACGATCCGCTGGCGTCGGAGACGGAGGACGACCCGCTGGCGCCGGGCGCCGACGACGACCTGTTCGCACCCGGCGACGGGGACGGCGAGCGGTCGGACCCGTCGACGGCGGCCGGCGAGGGCGATTCGGGGCCGACGGGGTCCGACGACGCGGCGACCGAGCCAGCCGACGATTCGGCCGCGTCCCCCGCTGACGGTTCGGCATCCCCCGCGGACGGGGAGGACGGCGAACCGGACGGTCCCGGTGGCGAGACGCCGGCAGCGGTCCCGGACGACCCGGACGAGGAGCCGGAGCCGTTCCCGCCCGACGACGAGGGCGGGACCGACGACCCGCTCGCACCGGGCGAGTCCGGGGACCCGCTGGCTCCGGGCGGTGGCGACGACTCGCTCGCGAGCGGGGGCGACGACCCGTTGGCGCCCGCGGCGGACGATGCGTCCGACGCCCCGACCGGAGCCGGCGAGGAGGCCGAGCCGGACGACCCGCTGGCGCCGGGGTCCGCCGAGGGTGAGCCCGCGACCGATCCGGACGTGGTCGACGCAGGCGAGGAATCGTCCGAGAGCGACGGCGGCGACGACGGCGACGGCGGCGCCCCGGGTGCGGGCGTCGTCGACGGTCCCGGCGATGGGGACAGCTCCGGCGACGACGGAGACGACTCGGAGACGGACGGCGAGGACGGCGGCTGGACGACCGGGCCGGGTCACGTCGGCGAGGAGTGACAGTTCGCGGAGACGAGTCGCACGCTTTTTAAAACCTCGCCGTATAGGTGGAAGTAACCGAGCATACGGCCGCCCGGGTGCGGAGTGGGCGGCCGGCTGACGCATCGGACGCCGATGCGGACTGCGCTCCGACCGCGCCGGTGACGCGTGGGCCGTCGGGAACGCCCGACGGCTCGCGGGTCGGTCGACCGGAACGGTCCGGAGCGGGGCAGTTACGCGAGCGTCCACTGTTCGCCGGTCGCACCGCCGTCGCGGGCGAGCCTCCCTCGGAGTGCAAACCATGGAAATCGAAATCGCAACTATCGGCGGCTACGAGGAAGTCGGCCGCCAGATGACGGCAGTTCGCGCAGGCGACGACGTCGTGGTGTTCGACATGGGCCTGAACCTCTCGAAGGTCCTCATCCACGACAACGTCGAGACCGAACGGATGCACAGCCTGGACCTGATCGACATGGGTGCGATCCCGGACGACCGCATCATGTCCGACCTGGAGGGCGACGTGAAGGCCATCGTGCCGACACACGGCCACCTCGACCACATCGGTGCCATCTCCAAGCTCGCACACCGCTACGACGCGCCCATCGTCGCGACGCCCTTTACGATCGAGCTGGTCAAACAGCAGATCAAGGGCGAGGAGAAGTTCGGCGTCCAGAACGACCTGGAGAAGATGGAGGCCGGCGAGACGATGTCCATCGGCGACAAGAACGAACTGGAGTTCGTCAACGTCACTCACTCCATCATCGACGCGATCAACCCGGTCCTGCACACGCCCGAGGGCGCCATCGTCTACGGGCTGGACAAGCGCATGGACCACACGCCGGTCATCGGCGACCCCATCGACATGAAGCGGTTCCGCGAGATCGGCCGCGAGGGCGAGGGCGTCCTCTGTTACATCGAGGACTGCACGAACGCGGGCAAGAAGGGCCGCACGCCCTCCGAGTCCGTCGCTCGCCGCCACCTCAAGGACGTGATGTACTCCCTGGAGGACTACGACGGCGGCATCGTCGCGACCACCTTCTCCAGTCACATCGCTCGCGTGAAGAGCCTCGTCGAGTTCGCCGACGACATCGGTCGCCAGCCGGTGCTGCTGGGCCGCTCGATGGAGAAGTACTCCGGCACGGCCGAGCGACTGGACTTCGTCGACTTCCCCGACGATCTGGGTATGTACGGCCACCGCAAGTCCGTCGACCGGACGTTCAAGCGGATCATGAACGAGGGCAAGGAGAACTTCCTGCCGATCGTGACGGGCCACCAGGGCGAGCCCCGCGCGATGCTCACCCGCATGGGCCGCGGCGAGACCCCCTACGAGATCGACGACGGCGACAAGGTCATCTTCTCGGCGCGGGTCATCCCCGAACCCACGAACGAGGGCCAGCGCTACCAGAGCGAGAAGTTGCTGGGCATGCAGGGCGCGCGCATCTACGACGACATCCACGTTTCGGGCCACCTGAACAAGGAGGGCCACTACGAGATGCTCGACGCGCTCCAGCCCCAGAACGTCATCCCCGCTCACCAGGACATGTCCGGGTTCTCGGACTACGTCAACCTCTGCGAGAGCGAGGGGTACAAGATGGGTCGGGACCTGCACGTCACGCGAAACGGCAACCTGATCCAGCTGGTCGAGTAGCATGAGCAGACAGTCCCAGGCGGCCGTCGAGCGGGCCATCGTCGCGCGCCGCGAGCGGGTCAACCAGGCGGTCCCCGAGGAGCTGCCGGTCGACGAGCCCGAGCGGCTCTACGAGGCGGCGCGCTACCTGCTCGACGCCGGCGGGAAGCGACTCCGTCCGACCGTCGTCCTGCTGGTCGCGGAGTCGCTGGCCGACGTGGACGCCGACCCCGAGACCGCCGACTACCGCTCGTTCCCCGCGGAGGGCGGCACCGTCGACGTGCTCAAGGCCGCGGTCAGCGTCGAGGTCATCCAGTCCTTTACCCTCATCCACGACGACATCATGGACGACGACGACCTGCGCCGCGGCGTCCCCTCGGTCCACCGCGAGTACGACCTCTCGACGGCGATCCTCGCCGGGGACACCCTCTACTCCAAGGCCTTCCAGTACCTCGTCGAGACCGGCGCCGCCCCCGAGCGCACCAACGCCGCGCTGATGGAACTGGCGACGACCTGCACCCAGATCTGCGAGGGGCAGTCGCTGGACATCGACTTCGAGTCCCGCGACGCCGTCGCCACCGACGAGTACCTCGAGATGGTCGAGCTCAAGACCGCGGTGCTGTACGCCGCGAGCGCGGCCATCCCGGCCATGCTCGTCGGCGCCGATGACGAGGCCGTCGACTCGCTGCACGGTTACGGCCTCGACGTGGGCCGCGCCTTCCAGATCCAGGACGACCTGCTCGACCTGACGACGCCCAGCGAGAAGTTGGGCAAACAGCGCGGGTCGGACCTGGTCGAGGGCAAGCAGACGCTGATCACCCTGCACGCCCGCGAACAGGGCGTCGACGTGGCGGACCTCGTCGAGACCGACTCCGTCGAGGCCGTCGACGAGGCCGAGATCGAGGCCGCCGTCGAGCGCCTGCGCGAGGCGGGGTCGATCCAGTACGCCCGCGAGACCGCCCGGGACCTCATCGCCAGCGGCAAGGACAACCTCCGGGTCCTCCCCGACAACGAGGCCCGCGCCCGACTGGAGGACATCGCCGACTACCTCATCGAGCGCGAGTACTGACTGGCGGTCGAACCCAACGCGGTTTTCACGCGGGGGCCAGAAGTCCCTCCCAATGGACGACGACGTACGCGAGCAGGCCGAGGAGGCCGCGGAGGTAAACGCCCTCTACAACGCGCTGAAACACGACAGCGACGCACAGGTCGGGGCGATCATGGGCCCGCTGATGGGGCAGAACCCCGAGTTCCGCGAACACGGCGACGAGATGGCCGGCGTGGTGGCGCCGGTCGTCGAGCGAGTCAACGGGATGGACGCCGCCGAGAAACGCGAGCGGCTCGCGGACCTCGCGCCCGAGCGCGTCGAGGAACTCGACGCCGAGGACGAGGAAGACGACCAGGCGCTCCCGGACCTGCCGAACGCCGAGGAGTACGACGAGGTGCGGATGCGCCTCGCGCCGAACCCCAACGGGCCGTGGCACCTCGGGAGCGCGCGAATGCCCGCGGTCATCGGGACCTACAAGCAGATCTACGACGGCTGGATGCTGTGTCGGTTCGACGACACCGACCCCGAGACCAAGCGACCGGACCTGGACGCCTACGACGAGATCCTCGACGCCGTCGACTACCTCGGCTTCGAACCGGACGAGGTGATCAAGGCCAGCGACCGCGTCGATATCTACTACGACCACGCGCGAGAGCTGATCGACCTCGGTGGGGCCTACACCTGTTCGTGTTCGGGCGAGGACTTCTCCGACATGAAAAACTCGGGGGAGGCCTGTCCGCACCGCGACAAGGACGCCGAGACGGTCCACGAGGAGTTCGACGCGATGGTCGACGGGGAGTACGACAGCGGCGAGATGGTCCTGCGGGTCAAGACCGACATCGAGCACAAGAACCCCGCGCTCCGGGACTTCGTGGCCTTCCGGATGATCGACACGCCCCACCCCCGTGAAGAGGCCGCCGACTACCGCTGCTGGCCGATGCTGGACTTCCAGAGCGGGATCGACGACCACCTCACCGGCATCACCCACATCGTTCGCGGGATCGACCTGCAGGACTCGGCGAAGCGACAGGCGTTCGTCTACGACTACTTCGGCTGGGAGTACCCCGAGGTGGTCCACTGGGGCCACGTCCAGATCGACGCCTACGACGTGCCGATGAGCACCTCGACCATCATCGAAAAGATCGAGGCGGGCGAGCTGACCGGGTGGGACGACCCGCGCGCGCCCACCATCGCGAGCCTTCGCCGACGGGGGATCCGCGGCGAGGCCATCGTCGACGCGATGGTCGAACTCGGGACCTCCTCCTCGAACGTCGACCTGGCGATGTCGTCGATCTACGCGAACAACCGCGAGCTGATCGACGAGGAGACCGACCGCGCCTTCTTCGTCCGCGACGACGGCCCCGGCACCGAGGGGAGCGTCGAGCTGTCGGTCTCGGGCGGCCCCGACGAGGGCGAGCCGCTCGTCCACCCCAACCACGAGGACCGCGGTCGCCGCTCGATCCCCGTCGAGGGCAGCGTGGTCGTCGAGGCCGCCGACCTGCCGGCCGACGGCGAGCGCGTGTGGCTCAAGGGCTACGGCTGCGTCCGCTACGAGGGCGAGGAGTTCGTCGCGACGGGCGACGATCTGGCGGTGGTCCGCGAGGGCGACGTGGACGTGATCCACTGGGCGCCGGCCGACGGGCCGCGCCTGCGCCTGCGGACGATGGACGGGGACGTGACCGGCGTCGCCGAGCCGGGCGTCCTCGACTACGAGGCCGACGACCTGGTCCAGTTCGAGCGCGTCGGCTTCGCCCGCATCGACGACCCCGGTGACGACCCCGCCGTCGCGTACTACACCCACCCGTGAACGCCCGCGCCTGTTCGGTCGTCCCCGGACCGTCCGGGACCGAACGGGCGATCGAGTGTCACGAAACGAGTGACAGTCCGGCTGAGCGCCCGTATTCAGAATCGATAACGCTGCATGATGTGTCATGCTGGGCCGCTTTCGGGCGGGACGTGTAACACGGAAGCGTTGTCTATATGAGCGTCATCGCCGAGATTAGCATTCCCGCGACGGAGTTCGAGCTGGGACGTATCATGGACGTGTCTGATTCGGGGACGGTCGAACTGGAGTCGCTCGTCCCGACCGGCGAGCGGGCGGTCCCCTTCTTCTGGGTCTACGGTGCGGACTTCGAGGCGTTCGAGGAGACCGTCTTCGCGGCTCCGTCGGTCGACGACCTCGTCCAGATCGACACCTACGACGACCGCATTCTCTACACCTTCGAGTGGTCCGTCGAGAACGACGCCGTCTTTCGCGCCGTTCGAGCGGTCAACGCCTACATTCTCAACGCGACCGGGACCGGCGACTCCTGGCGGTTCGAGCTGCGCTTTCCCTCCCACGACGCGATGTCGGCCTTCCAGGAGCGCTGTCGCGAGGGCGACATCGGCTTCGAGGTGATCCGCGTCTACAACCCGAGCAAACCCGATCTGGGCCCGTGGTTCGGGCTGACCGAGCGCCAGCGCGAGGCGATCGTCCTCGCCGTCGAGGAGGGGTACTACGACATCCCCCGCGACTGCACGACGGTCGAGCTGGCCGAGCAGCTCGGCATCTCCGACCAGGCCGTCACCGAGCGACTGCGACGGGCGATCGTCAGGCTCGTCAGCAACACCATCCTCACCTCGCCCGAGACCTGACGGCGGTCGCGCGGTCGGAGCGACTCCGCTCGCGACCGACCGCCGTTCGGCGCCGCTCGCACCCGAATCGGCCGGCGTCGCGCGGTTCGACGGGAGCAAGGTTTACGGTGGCCCGGGCGGTGAACCTAGGTACCCATGGCCATCGATCCGGAGTTCGAGAACAACCGCGAGATCGCCGAGGAACACGAGGGACACAACGTCTGGGGCCCCGTCGAGGAACCGGAGACGCTGGGCATCCACGGCACACACGTGGCCGTCGACTTCGATATCTGCCTGGCCGACGGCGCCTGCCTGGAGGACTGCCCGGTCGACGTCTTCGAGTGGGTCGACACGCCCGACCACCCCGAGAGCGAGATCAAGGCCGACCCGGCCCACGAGGACCAGTGCATCGACTGCATGCTCTGTGTCGACGTCTGCCCCGTCGACGCCATCGACGTCGACCCCGGCCGCGCCGGCCGCATCTGACGCGACCCGGTTCGGTGGCCGGCCGCCGTCACGTCCCGCGTTTTTACCGGTCTCTTCCCGAGTAGTTGCGACGCCGTCGCCGATTCCTTCGATACGTCGCCCGAGCGGCCCCGTCTCCGCGATCCGATCTCGATCACGGGACGCGTCCCGGATCCGTGGTTTCGATGGACGAAAAACTTACCCATTATCCACTCGGCTACCAAACTGTGTGATACCAATATGCATAGCGTCGTACTGACCAAAGGCGTCCCCGACTTCAGGGAGGGCCAGGTCTCCTTCGACGAGGACGGCCACCTGGAGCGGGGGAAGACGCCGACGGTGATGAACCCGAACGACAGACACGCGCTCAGGGCGGCGCTGCAGACGAAGGTCCGCAAGGGCGGCACCGTCTCGCTGATGAGTATGGGGCCGCCGGGCTACATGGAGGTCCTGCAGGAGGGCATGCGGGACGTGTACGCCGACGACCTGTACCTGCTCTCGGACCGGGAGATGGGCGCCGCCGACACCTGGGCGACGGCGATGACCGTCGCCACGGGCATCCAGAAACTCGACGACCCGCCGGATCTGGTGTTCGCGGGCTTCAAGACCGCCGACGGGGAGACGGGACACACCGGCCCCCAGACGGAGTGGTGTCTCGACATGCCGCTCGTGACGCACGTCATCTCGCTCGATATCGACGAGGACGAAGGGGTCCTCAGGGCCAAGCGTCTCGTCGAGGGCGACGTGGAGGAGATCGAGACCGTCGAGGCGCCGCTGCCGGCGTTCGTCGTCGCCGACCCGGAGTTCGAACCCACGTATCGCCGGGCCGACCACCGGCTGAAACACAAGGACCTGCGCGAGACGACACGGGAGCGGGCCGACGAGTTCGGGGAGTTCCTCGACGACGACTCGGACCTCGATCCGACCGACTGGGACCGATTCACGATGTGGAACCACGAGGCGCTGAACCTCGACCCCGACTACATCGGGCTCGACGGCTCACCCACTATCGTCGCCGGCGTCGACCCCATCCCGAAGGCCCCCAGCGAGCGGGAGGCGACGGTTGTCGACCCCGACGACGACGCGGCCATGGAGAGCGTCGTCGACGAACTCGCGCCGTACGCGGGGGGTGACTGACGATGCCGGAGATAGACCCGACAGACCACGAGATAGCGGAGCTGGGCCCGAAAGTCAAGGATATCGACGACGCCGACGAGCTGCGGGAGATGCTGGAACTGGAGGAGGAGGGCGAGGACCGGCCTCCCGTGAAGACGCTCGTCGAGAGTCGCATCGAGAAACTGGAGGAGGACGAGGAGGAGATCGACCCCGAGTCGGTCGATCTGTCCGATCTCACCGTCGCGGACATCGCGAACCTCGTGCGGGATGTCGACGACGTGGCCGTCCTCGAAGATATGCTGGAGCGCGAGGAGGACGGGCAGGACCGCAAGACCGCGAAGGGACAGATCGAGGACCGCATCGAGTCCATCGAGGGCAGCGACGACGAGGAGGGCGAGGAACTCGAATACGTCCCGCCCGAGGAGAAACACCCGGATCTGGACCACCCCACCGCGGACAAGCAGTGGGTCGAGCGCCTGGAGGACGCCGAGTACCGCGACATGTGGGTCTACTGCGAGACTCAGCACGGCGAGCTCATCGACGTGTCCACGGAGATGCTCGGCAAGGCCCGCCAGCTGATGGACGACTACAACGACCAGTACGGCGGCGACGAGGACGGCGAGCCCGAGGACGTGGTTGCCGTCCTGATCGGCGACGAGGTGACCGACCTGACCGAGCAGGTGATCGAGTTCGGCGCCGACCGGGTCGTCTCCCTCGAAGACGACCGGCTGGAGCGCTTCCGTCACGAGCCGTACACGGAGATCTTCTGCTCGATGGCCCGCGCGGGCGGGCAGGTCGCCGACGAGGGCCACGAAGACGTGGACTGGAAAGAGTACGACGAGCCCAGATACACCGTCTTCCCGGCGACGAACAACGGCCGGGATCTGTCGGCGCTCGTCCAGGGCGAACTCGACTCCGGGCTGGCCTCGGACTGCTCGGGCCTGTACATCGAGGAGGCGATGATCTCGAATCCCGCGAAGACCGGCAAGCCCGGCGACAGCAAGGAGTTCGAGCGTATCCTGCACATGAAGCGCCCCGATTTCTCCGGGTTCGAGTACTCGACGATCCTCTGTATCGACAAGCCGTTCCGCGACTTCCACCCACAGGGCGCCTCCGTCATTCCGGGGAGCTTCGAGATCCCCGAGGCCGACCCCGAGCGCGAGGGGGAGGTCGTCGAGTACGAGATGGATCTGGACGACGACTGGTTCGGCGTCGAGGTCACGGAGTTCGACACGCTCGACTCGGGGATCGACCTGACCGGTCACGACGTGGTCGTCGCGATGGGGCGCGGGATCGGCGACTCCCCCACCGAGGGGATCGAACTCGGGCTCGACCTCGTGGACGCGTTCGACGACGCCGCGTTCGGCCTCTCGCGAGGGGTGATCACCTCCTCGTACAACTTCGAGGGCCACGTCGAGAGCTACATCGGCGAGGACCGCCAGATCGGCGAGTCCGGCCAGGTGGTCGAACCCGACGTGTACGTCGCCGCGGGCATCTCCGGGGCGATCCAGCACAAGGTCGGGATGGACGAGTCCGACACGATCGTCGCGATCAACACGGACCCGGACGCGGACATCCGCGGGTTCTCCGACTACTACATCGAGGGCGACCTGTTCGAGGTGTTGCCCCGCCTGACCGAGGCGGTCGAGGCGGGCGAACTGGCGACGGCGGTCGCGGAGGCGAGCGACGACTGACTATGACGGACGACTACGAACACTACGAAGCGGTCGTCGTCGGCGCCGGCCCCGGCGGCGCGGCGGCGGCCGCCACGCTGGCGCGCAACGGTATCGAGACGCTGGTCTTAGAGCGCGGTGTCGACGCCGGCTCGAAGAACGTGTCGGGCGGGCTCCTCTACGCCGAAGAGTCCTCGCCGTACACGATCGACGAGCTGTTCCCCGGGTTCCGCGAGGAAGCGAGCGACCGCGAGGTGACCGAGCACTACATCCACAACGTCGCCGGGCGGGACGTGAAGACCTTCGACCTGGGCGATCTCCACCACCACGACACGGAGTGGGCCGACTCCGTGCTCCGGCGGAAGATGGACTCGTGGCTCGCCCGCGAGGTCCACGAGATGACACGCGAGACCGGCGGCGGACTCCTGACCGAGGTGCGGGTCAACGGCCTGCTCCGGGAGGGCGCGGAGATCGTCGGCGTCACCTGCGACGAGCTGGACCCGATCAAGGCCGACGTGATCATCGCGGCCGACGGGGTCAACTCCGAACTGGCCCGCGACGCCGGGCTGATGGACTGGGAGGAGCCCGAGGAGTGGTTCCAGGGCGTCAAGGCCGTCGTCGACATGCCCGAGGGCGCCATCGAGGACCGGTTCAACGTCGATGAGGACGAGGGGGTCGCCCATCTGTTCTCGGGCGACCTGTTCCGGAACGTGCGGGGCGGCGGGTTCCTCTACACGAACGACCAGTCGCTGTCGATCGGGACGGTCTTCCACCTCGACTCGATCGCCGACGAGCGCGCCGAGCCCCAGCAGCTGCTCAACAACCTGCTGACTCACCCGCTGCTGGCGGACTGGCTCGGCGACGAGTACGACGAACTGGAGTACTCGGCGAAGCTCGTCCCCGACTCGAAGAAGGTGGCTCACCCCTCGCCCTACCGCGACCGCCTGCTGCTCGTCGGCGACGCCGCCGGCCAGATGCAGGCCCAGGGCCCGATCATCAAGGGGATGAACCACGCCGTCACCGCGGGGGCGCTGGCCGCCGAGGCGTTCGTCGACGCCAGATCCCGCGGCGATACGGACGCCGCCGGCGAGCGCTACGTCGCCAAGCTCGAAAACGAGGGCGTGATGGACAAGCTCCGGCCCACCCGCTACAAGACCCTGGGCAAGCTCGGCGAGGTCGGCCCCGTCGCCTCGGCGATGAACGCCGTGACCGACTCCGTGGTCGGCCGCACGGCGATCTCGGCGCTCGGGGACCGCGCAGAGGCGCTGTTCAACTCCCCATTCCTGATGGGGATGCTCCCGGACACGCGGATGGGCTACGTCACCGTCCCGACCGTCATCGCCGAGGAGCTGGGCGCGCCCGTCGAGGGCGTCAACACCATTGAGCCGCCGGAGCTGGACGACCGGATCGGCGACCTGACCTACGACATCGACGAGGGCAACCCCCACATCGAGCTGCGGGACAACTCCTTCGCCGCCAGCGGGACGGCGGTGACGGCCTGCCCGGTCAGCGCGAAGGAGTTCGGCGGCGGCTGCTACCGCGACGAGTACGTCGGGACGAACGGCTCCGAGGAACACGTCGTCAGCCTCGACACCCAGCCCTGCGTCGAATGTGGCACCTGCGCCGTCGTCGCCGACACCGACTGGACCCACCCGCGCGGCGGCAAGGGCGTCGAGTACGAACAGGGCTGACGGATTCGACCGCTCACACCCGCTTCCCCACCGCTTTCCATGCCATCGAAGTACCGCGACCGCATCGACGAGTTGGCCGACGAGGCGGCCGCCGCCAGGGAGTCGTTCGACCCCCCGGCGGACCCGCCCGACGAGGAGCGCGCGGTGGCCGTCTGCCGGGAGGGCGTCGGCGAAGCCGTCGCCGTCTACGTCGACGCCCGCTCGGGCGAGTGGGACCGCTTCGGCGAGGCGGAGTTCGAACGGCTGGAGCGGGCGCTGAACACCTACCTCGAACTGTACGCCCGCTGTTACGGCGTCGAGATAACGGCCGACCGCTCCGTCCGGACGGCCGCCGAGGCGCTGCTGGACACCCACGACATCGCCGACGTGGCCCGTATTCTGACCGGCGTCCCCGACCGCGACGCCGAGTGAGTCCGCCGCGGGGCCGCTCGTCGCCCGACGCGATTCGATCTTGATCGACCGTGACAAACGCTAAGTGTCGTGGCGTGGTATCTATACACATGGAGCTCACAGCGGAGCTATCGTTCGACCACGACGACCGGCGCGACATCTACGACTACGTCGAGCGCCACGGGTCGGTGAAGCCACAGAAGGCTCGTCGGGCGCTGGAGATGGAGCCGCGGGCGTTCGGCCACCACGTCGCCATCCTCAAGCGCGACGGCGTCCTGCTGGAGTCGGAGGGGGAGCTGCGGATCGCCTACGACGACGAACTCGAGGAGGAGTTCAGCTCCGACGGGTTCGAGGTGACGATCCGCCGCGCCCGCGAGGAGGACCTGACGGGGCTGGTGGGCGTGATCCGCCAGGCCATCGGCGGTGGCACCTACGTCGACGCCGAGACGGTCGCCGACGTGGTCGAGTCCGAGGACGTGCTGTTGCGCCACAACGAACTGCAGTCCCGCGTGTTCTTCGTCGCCACCGTCGACGGCGAGGTCGTCGGCTGGGTCAACCTCAACACCCACGAGACGGCGAAACTCGACCACACCGCCGAGCTCACGGTCGGCGTCCTCGAACAGTACCGCGGCCACGGCATCGGGAGCGAACTCCTCGAACGCGGCGTCGAGTGGGCCAGCGACAACGGCTACGAGAAGATCTACAACAGCGTCCCCGACGTCAACGAGGGGGCCATCGACTTCCTCGAAGCCCACGGCTGGGAGGTCGAGGCGGTCCGGGAGGACCACTACAAGATCGACGGCGAGTACCTCGACGAAGTGATGCTCGCGACGACGGTCTGAGGCGTTCGACGGCTCCCTCGCGGTTCGGCGACCGTCCGCTCGGAAGTCGCGGGAGGCGAACGGATCGTTCGGTGACGATTCCCCGAGCCACCACGGTAGTCTTTTATACGACGTTCTCACAAAGTCGTAGTCGATGACGGTCGACGACGAGGACGAACTCGATACGGCGTTCGAGCTGCTCGCGGACCGACGGCGACGAGCGGTCGTCGAGTTCCTCCGCGCGGCGCCCCGCGGGGCGCTGGACCTCCCGGCGCTCGTCGACGCCGTCGCGACGGAGTGCCAGGAGGACCCCGACGCGCTCGCGTCGTCGCTCCACCACCGCCACCTCCCGAAGCTTGACGACGCCGGCGTCGTCGAGTTCGACCGCGAGGAGGGCGTTGTCAGCTACGACTCCCACCCGCTCGTCGAGCGGTGTCTCGACGTGGCCCAGTCCTACCGCTCGGACCAGTGGATGCGCCGCTCCTCGAAGTCGGACTGACCGCCCGGCCGCCGCGGTACTCCGCTCACTCGGCGATTCAGGGCCACTCCTCGTCGCGCCCGTCCAGCGGGTCCGCGACCACGCCGTCCTGCCGGGCGATCACCCGCGCGTGGCCGGCGCAGACCCGCCGGTTGTCGGCCCAGGGGACGTGCAACTCCACGACCGCCTCGGCCTCGCAGCCGTCCTCCGCGCACTCGACCATACCCCCGCTTCGAGCGCCGCGAGGGTAGTCTTTGGTGGCTACTCCGGAACGGTCAGGACAGGTGAGCGCTGTTACGGTTGTGGGTGGTGGTGCGGTAGCGGTTGGCGCGTGCTGTCGAGCGTGCCCGCCTCCTGGCGGGCCGCTCGAAACAGTCGCGCGAGGGATGAGCGGGGGGAACGGAGTGACGGAGCGAATCGGCTGGGGAGGCTCGTGGCCGTCTGCGGTCGCTGTACGGGGCGGTGCGGTTGCGGTCCTGGCGGACTGAACGGGCGAGGCGCGCTCGCGCCCGGTAGTCGCCTGAGCGGGCACTATCCGCGCGGGCTGTGCGGAGAGCGCGGATATCCCGCCTCAGCGACCGCGAGCGCGCCGAGGGCTTTCATCGTTCACCGTTCCCTGCGGTCGCGACTCCGGCTAGCGAGCGCGGCGAGGGCTTTCACCGCCTGCCGTCTCCTGCAGTCACGATTGTCCCCGCTTCTTCCACGAAGGATCAACTCGAAACCACTACTCAACAAGCGCGCGTATCGCTCGCTATCGCCCGCCGGACCCCGACACCTAATTACCCGGCGCGAGTGGCCTCCGGTAATGGCGAGCAGTCGCTCCGGACTGGTCGGTGACGAGCGCGGCGGCGTCGAGCGATGGGTCGTCTGGCTGGTCGCGCTCGCCGTCGTGGGCGGGCTCGTCGGCTCGGTGGTCTACCTCGACGACGAGCTCCGGCGCGACAGCCCCGGCGCCGACTTCTCGGTGTCGTTCGACGCCGACGCGGGCGCGTTGACGGTCGAACACGCCGGCGGCGACGCTATCACCGACCGGACGACCGAGCGGCTGTCCGTGGCCGTCCTCGACGGCTCGACCGGGACGAGCGAGGAAGTCGTCTGGGTGAGCGACTCCCCCAGCGCGACCAAGCGCGGGGTGGGGTACCCCGTTCGGCCGGGCGACTCGCTGACGGTCGACGACCCCAGCGTGGACTCGAACGGCGACGGGAGCTACCTGGACGCCGAGCGCAGCGTCGGCTTCTACCTGGAGTCCGGCGACAGCGTTCGGGTCGTCTGGACCGGCTCGATGCGCGGGACGACCCAGACCGTGACGCTCGCGAACGCGACGCTGGAGTGACCGAGTTCGTTCTCCGAGTGGATGTGAGGGCCGAATTTGGCAGCGTGCGCTGGAAGCCCTCAACGCGCTCGCTAGCTGGAATCGGTACCGCACTCGACGGCGGGCGTTGAAAGCCCTCGGCCCGCTCGCGGTCGCTGAGCGACATATCCTCGCGGCCGGAGGCCGCTTCGGATAGGGGTCGCTCAGGCGACTGAACTGCACGCGAGCGCGCCTCGCCCTTTCAGTCCGCCAGGGAGATTCTTGTCGTGGGGCCTCAGAACGGCGGCTGGTCAAACAGGCGTGAGCCTCACACCTCCCCAGCCTCTTGCGCTCCGCGCGCCTGCGGCGCGCGGTGCTCATCCCTCGCGCGGCTACGGTCGCGCGCACGAGAGCGCGCTCCAGCGCGCGCCATCTGGAAATTTCCTCGTCTCGATCCGTTCAGACGCCCTTCCGCATGAGATGCGAGCGGAGCACGTCGTTCTCCTTGGCGCCGGCGACGGGGTTGACGAGCACGACGGTATCGTCGCTGCCGAGGTGGCCGCCGTCGGCCAGTTCCCGGGCCGCTGCGGCGCCGACGCCGCCGGTCGCGCTGGCTTCGATGCCCTCGGCGTTGAGCTGGACCGCGGCCTCCAGCGCGTCGTCGTCGCTCGCGCCGACGGCCCAGCCACCGGTGTCGCGCACGGCGTCGAGGGCGAGCGCGCCGCCTGCGGGGTCCGGAACTTCGAGCGCGCCGATCAGGGTGTCCGGGCGCTCCCACTCGGCGGTCTCGTCCGCCCCCTCGTCGTCGGCGGCGACGACCGGGGCGCAATCCTCGGGCTGGGCGACGTGGAGCGCGGGGGCGTCGTCGACGAGCCCCACCTCTTGCAGTTGCTCGGCGGCGAGGTGGCTGCCGACGACGCCGAGGCCGTGCCCCGTCGGGTGGACGACCGCGTCGGGGACTTCCCAGTCGAGTTGCTCGACGACCTCGAACAGGAGCGTCTTGGCGCCCTCGTGGCGGTAGGGGGTGTCGAAGGGTGCCAGCGAGTGCCAGTCGGCGTTGTCGTCGTCGGCCATCGCGCTCTCGAAGGCGTCGACGGCGTCGGGGTAGCGGCCCTCGACGACGCTCATGTCGCCGCCGTGGACGTTGGTCATGGCCTTGGCGACGAACGTCGAGCGCGTCGGGACGAACGCCTCCGATTCGAGGCCCGCGCGAGCGGCGTAGGCGGCGGCGCTCTGGCCGGCGTCGCCGGTGGTCGGGAGCGCGACCTTCTCGGCGCCGTGGTCGCGGGCGGCGGTCGCGGCCAGCGCGGTCCCGCGGTCGGCGGTCGTGCCGGTCGGGTTCGCCCCCTCGTCTTTGACGTAGACGGCGCCGACGCCGAGTTCCTCGGCGAACTCGGGGGCCGGGATCAGCGGCGTCGTCCCCTCGTCGAGAGTCACGAGGGCGTCTGCGGGGAACGGCAACAGGTCCGAAAACCGGGCGAGGCCGTCGAAGCGTGCCGCGGCGAGCGACTCGCGGGTCACGTCGGCGGCCGCGGCGTCGTAGCTCGCGCGGAGGACGCCGCCGCAGTCGGGACAGCGCCGCGGGGCGGCCGCGGGGTCGTGGGTCGCCGCACAGTCGACGCAGACGAGGCCGTCGAGCGACGTGGTGGTGTCCATACCCGGTGCGCGGGCTCGGATCGACTAAGCACTGTTCGTTCGCGGCCGTCGACGGGGCGAACGCGTTCGCGTCGCGGAGCGACATCCGTTCGCGAACAGCGGGAGACGGTGGCCACGCCGGCGACCGGAGACAGGGGGCGTTTAGTGGGTCGGGCCGAAGGTAGGGGCATGAGCGATATCGTCGTCGTCGGTGGCGGACTGGCGGGCCTGGTCGCCGCGCGACGCCTGGCCCGGGACGGCGCGGACGTGACGCTGTCCGAGCGCCGCGACGAGTTGGGGGGACGCGTCCGCTCGCGCGAGGTCGACGGATTCACCCTCGACCGCGGGTTTCAGGTCATGTTCACCGCCTACCCCGCCGTCCGCGAGGAACTCGACCTCGACGCGCTGGACCTGCGCACCTTCGCCCCCGGCGCGACCATCGCCCGCCCGGACCACCGCTCGACGCTCGCCGACCCGTTCCGGGCGCCGCTTTCCGCTGTCGAGTCCGCGATGAACCCCGACGTGACCCTGATGGACAAGGTCCGGGTCCTCCAGCTCCGCCGCGAACTCGGCAACGCCGACCCCGCCGAGCTCCTCGACGGTTCGAGCGAGAGCATCCGCGAGTACCTCGACGGGAAGGGCTTCTCGGAGAAGTTCGTCGAGAACTTCGCCGCGCCGTTCTACGGCGGCATCACGCTCGACCGCTCGCTGTCGACCGACGCCGGGGTCTTCCGCTACACCTTCTCGATGCTGTCGCGCGGGAACACCGCCGTCCCCGCCGACGGGATGGGCGCCATCTCCGACCAGCTCGCCGCCCGCGCTCGCGACGCCGGCGTGTCCATCGAGACGGGGGGCGAGGTCACCGCAGTCGAAGGAGCCACCAGCGACGGGACCGACGGCGGGGCGACCGTCGAAGCCGGCGGCGAAACCGTCGACACCGACGCAGTCGTCGTCGCGACGGACCCGAAGCGCGCCCGAGAACTGACCGGCGTCGAGTCGGTCCCAACTGACGCGCGTGGCTGCGTCACCCAGTACTTCCGGACCCGCGAACACCGCTCGCTCGACACCGGCCACCGGCTCGTCCTCAACGCCGTCGATAGCTGTCCGAACACCGTCGCTCCGCTGTCGACCGTCGCGCCGGAGTACGCGCCCGACGGCCACGCGCTGCTCTCGGCGACGACGCTGGGCGTTCCGGACCGAAGCGACGAGGAACTCGCGACCGCCGTCCGCGACGCGCTGGTCACCTGGTACCCCGAACACCGATTCGACGACCTCGAACTCCTCGCGACCGACCGCGTCGAGTTCGCCCAGTTCGACCAGCCGCCGGGCTTCCGCGAGGGTCTCCCCGCCGTCGACGCGCCCGACGGCCCGGTCTACCTCGCCGGCGACTACACCCAGTGGTCGTCGATCCAGGGCGCCCTGGAGAGCGGGCAGATTGCCGCCGAGACGGTCTCGGACGAAGTCTGAGTCGCTGGTCCGACAGTCAGATCAGTCGCCCGCGGTCACGCCGGTACTCCCCGACCCGTCGACGCGCAGCGGGTCGTCCGCCCAGTCGACGGCGACGTTGTGCCGCGAGCAGTACGGCGCCAGCGACGACGCCGAGACGAGCCCGCGGTAGACGCCGTCGTCGACGACCGGCAGGTGCTTCACGCCGACCGAGCGCATCCGTTCGGCGGCCTCGAACACGGTCGCCCCGGAGGGGATCGTCGTCACCGGCGCGGACATGATCGCCCGCACCGACGGCCGTTCGTCCGTCTCGGCGACCAGCGCGACGATGTCGCCCTCGGTGACCACGCCGACGACGGTCTCCGAGTCGAGGACGACCAGTGCCGACACGTCGGGCGCCCGCAACCGCTCGGCCGCCTCCGTCACCGGCGTCTCGGGCGTGATCGTCCGCGCGGTCGGGGTCGTCACCGCCTCCACGGTCGTTTCGATCATCTGTAGTAATTGCTACCAAACTACGCTACTTAACCTTCATGGACATACATCCTAGACGCCCTAGTATTATTGTCATACACACATTATAAACGCGAGAAAAGCGCACTTTCGATCGGCTCTGGGACGAATAATCGGACGGAGCCGATCGGCGTCCTGCCCCCGTCACAGCATCCGGGAGAACTGCCCGAGCGGCGGGAAGGTGAGCGTCTCCTCGCTCTCGGGGTCGAAGACGACGGGTCGGTACTGGGAGATTCCGGTGACGAGCGGGGACAGCTCCGGCCGGGACGCACCGAGGCGGCCGCCGACCGAGAGCCCCTCGACCAGCCGATTGAACGAGGGCAGGACGAGCACGTCGGAGCGCCGATATGCGCCGTCGCCAACGAGGAAGCAGGGGCGTTTCTGTCCCTCGATCTCGATGGCCGGGTGGTCGTGGCCGACGACGTAGGCGTCGGCCGGCGTGTTCGGTTCCTCGTGGCCGTGAGTCACCACGACCGTCTCCGCCCCGTCCGTGTCGAGTTCGTACTCGTCGTGCAACTCGCCCGAATAGGCCGCGCCGAGCATCGTGTCGTGGTTGCCCTCGACGACGACGAGACGCGCGCCGGCCTCCCGAACCGTCCGGACCACGCCCGACAGCGCCTCGTCGGCGGTCTCGGGCACGTAGTCGAACGAGTGGAACACGTCGCCGGCGAGGACGACTTCTTCGGGCTCGAAGCGGTCGAGGAGCCCCTCCAGGCGGTCGACGCAGTCCTCGCCGGCGCCGATGGGGAACTCGACGGTCGAGGCCTCGCCCTTCCCGAAGTGGGTGTCCGCGACGAGGAGCGTGCCGTCGATGTACGCCGCCCGGTCGCGGTACGTCGGGTCCATCGCCCGACTCTCGGCGCCCGGTGGGCAAATGCCTGACGCACCCGGTCGGTCCGCGGGGCGCTCCCTACTCGTCGGGGGCCGGGTCGCCGTCCGCGGTCGCCGCCCGGTACTCCGCGGCGGTGACGGTGAACCGATGCACGTCCGCCACCGAGCCGTCCATGTTCACCTCGTAGTTCCGCAACAGCCCTTCGCGGCGACCGCCGTGGGCTTCCACGTACCGCGAGACCGCTTTCCGGGACTTCTCGTTGCCCTCGTGGACGCAGACGACGACGGCGTCCAGGTCCAGTCGGTCGAAGGCCACGTCCATCAGCGCCGCCGCGCGCTCGCCGGAGTAGCCGCGGCCCCAGAACGGCTTGCGGAGCCACGCGCCGAACGTCGCCGTCTTCGCGTCCCAGTCGACGCCGATACCGGTGAGACCCGCGAACTCCCCCGCGCCGTCCTCGCCGGGTCTCGGTCGGACCACGTACGTCGCGCCCTCGCCGTTCTCGCGCTCGTCGGTGACCAGTTCGAGGAACTCCTCGGTTTCCTTCGGCGTCCCGTGAGCGTCCCAGGTGACGTGTTCGGTGATCTCGTCGATGTGCGGAGCGCTCTCGCCGGTGTGTTCGTACAGCTCCAGCGGGTCGACCGACTCGGTCGTCGCCGGGTCGAGGACCAGCCGCTCGGTCTCGACGCGCTCGGGGAAGAGGTCTGACATACTCCGACGGCGGCGGGCCAGCGGAAAAGCGCTTTCCCGGGTGTGGGAGTCAGTGACGAATGCGACCGGCGCGACGACCGGGCGCCGGCGGGGAGATTTATATCGGCGGGGTCCCCAGACGGGAGTATGGTCGACGTCCTCGCGAACAAGCGCGCGGCGACGCGCTTTCGCGTCCTCGTGGAGATCGCCGAGCGCCAGCCGGCGGTCAGCCAGGGCGAGATCGCCGAGGCCGTCGGGGTGACCAGCCAGGCCGTCAGCGAGTACATCCGCGACCTCGTCGAGGACGGCCTCGTCGAGAAGCAGGGCCGCTCCCGGTACCGCGTCACCACCGAGGGCGTCGACTGGACGCTCCAGGCCGCCGCGGACGTGCGCCGCTTTTCGGAGCACGTCACCGACGACGTGCTGGGCTCCGTCCAGGAGGACGCCGCGATCGCGACCGACGCCATCGCCGAGGGCGACACCGTCTCCCTGTCGATGCGCGACGGCCTCCAGCACGCGTCCCCCGTCACCCCCGACGAGACGACCGAGACGGCCGCCGCCACCGGCGTCGCCACCACCGACGCCACCGCCGGCGAGGTCGTCGGCGTCACCGGATTCGAGGGCGTCATCGACCTCGATCCGGGCGAGGTGCGCGTCCTCCAGGTCCCGTCGATCCGCTCGGGCCGCCCCGACGACGACCGCCTCGACGACCTGGCCGACGCCTGCGAGGGTGCGGACCTCGTCGTCGCCTCGGGCGTCGAGGCCGTCGGCGCGCTCCGGTCCGTGGGCGTCGACCCCGCGACGTACTTCGCCGCCGGAGAAGTAGCCGCAGACGCCGCCTCCCGCGGGCTCTCGGTCGTCGTCGTCGCCATGGCCGACGGGGTCGGCCGCGTGACCGACGCCCTCCGCGACACCGGCGTCTCCTACGAGGTGAGATGATGACCGACGAACTTGACACAGCAGTCGAGGACTTCCTCGACAGGACCGACGCAGCGCTCTCCGAATACGACGACGGCTACGCCGACGCCGACGCGACACTGCGCGTCGTTCGAAACCACCTCGCCGACCTGCGCGAGGCCGCCGAAGAGGAGTGACCGAACCGCCGTCCGGGAGCCGGCGGGCTTCCAGCGGCTCGGTCGACGCTGATTCACCCCCGAATGCGAGTCCCTCGCGGCTCGCCTCCGTACGGTTCGCCGGGACAACACGGATAACGGAGCCACGCGAACCACTCGCACATGACAGACGTAGTGATAGTCGACGGCTCGCGGACGGCCCACGGCGCGATGCTCGGCTCGCTCTCGGACGTGCGCGCGCCGGACTTGGGCGCGACGGTACTGGAGGACCTGATCGACCGCTCGGGGGTCGAACCCGTGGATCTGGACTGGGTCGGCCTGGGCAACGCCGTCCAGGCCGGCGTCGGCCAGGTCCCCGCGCGGCAGGCGGTCACCCGAGCGGGGCTCCCCGAGAACACGCCGGCGACGACCGTCAACGAGGCGTCGGGGTCGGGGCTGCGCGCCATCACGCTCGCCGCGGACCGCATCGCGGCCGGTCGGGCCGACATCGCCGTCGGCGGCGGCATGGAGTCGATGTCCAACGCCCCCTACCTCCTCCGGGAGCTGCGCGAGGGGCGCCGGCACGGCGACACCGAACTCGTGGACTCGATGATCTTCGACGCGCTCTGGGACGTGGGCTACGACGCCCACATGGGCGAACTCACCGAGCGACTCACCGAGGCCCACGACATCTCCCGGGAGGAACAGGACCGCTACGCGCTGCGGAGCAACCGCCGCGCCGCCGAGTCGGTCGAGGACGGCCGCTTCGACGAGGAACTCGTCCCCGTCGAAGTGGACGACCGGCTCGTCACGACCGACGAGGGGCCGCGGGCCGACTCTTCACTGGACCGACTCGGGCAGCTCCCGCCGGCCTTTCGTGACGAGGGGACCATCACGCCCGGGAACGCCTCGAAACTCGCCGACGGCGCAGGCGGGGTCGTCCTCGCCAGCGCGGAGGCCGCCCGCGAGCACGGGCTGGGTCCGATGGTCCACGTCGAGGACTACGCCGTCGCCTACCGCGACCCCGCGGAGTTCTCGCAGGCGGTCGGCGACGCCATCGAGAACCTGCTCGACCGGAACGAACTGGCCGTCGACGACGTGGACCACTACGAGGTCAACGAGGCGTTCGCCGCCCAGACCGTCTACGTGCGCGACCGGCTGGGCATCCCCGAGGAACGGCTGAACCCCCTCGGCGGCGCGGTCGCGCTGGGCCACCCCATCGGCGCCAGCGGCGGGATACTGACGACGACGCTCGCTCACGCGATGGTCCGGGAGGACCACGACTACGGGGTGGTGGGGATGAGCGTCGGCGGCGGCGGCGCGGTGATGGCGTTGCTGTCGCGGTGAGGTGTCGTCGGACGGATCGCGCGCTCGTATTTCGCTCCGTGCTCAGTACAGGGTGTTGTGGTTGCAGTGCGGTCGGCGCGTGCTGTCGAGCGTGCCCGCCTCGTGGCGGGCCGCTCGAACTAGCCGCGCGAGGGATGAGAAGCGCAGCCTGCGAGCATCGCAAGAGGCTGGGGAGGTGTGAGGCCGTCTGCGGTTGCTGTCGCGGTGCGGGTGCGGTCCTGGCGGACTGAAAGGGCGAGGCGCGCTCGCGCTTGCGTGGTCGTCTGAGCGGGCGACTATCCGCGCGGGCGGTGCCGAGAGCGCGGATATCCCGCTCAGCGACCGCGAGCGCGGCGAGGGCTTTCATCGCTCACCGTCAAGTGCGGTCGCTGGCGGTCGACTTCCTTTCACGACTCATCCAACAGAAACCACTCCTCAACAAGCAACTCGAACCGAACGCGAGCGGGTAGGTCACTCGAAGGCGGCGGCGAGGACGGCGTCGTAGGCGTGTTCGTAGGCGTCGGCGACGGCCGCGGGGTCGCCGCGTTCGGCCTTCGACAGGGGCGGCAACCGGGCGTCGGCCTTCGGTTCGATCAGGTCGGTCACGTCGCCGACACGCTCCTCCAGTTGGCCGGCGTCGGGGCCGCCGCTGGCGATGGCACAGCCCTTCGCGTAGCGGTCGCCGTCGTAGACGCGGACCCGGCCCGGTTCGACCACGGCGACGGCGTCGGGGTCGATCTCCCGGAAGGGGCGGGCCACGTCGGCGTAGGACTCGACGACCGCCCGCTCGGTCGCCTCGATCTCCGCGAGCAGCGACCGCTGTTCGGGCAAGTGCCGGTCGGTCATCAGCTCGTTGAACTCCTCGACCGAGGAGACGCGCGGCGCGTCGGCGAGCGGGAGCGCCTCCCGGACCGAGTCGGACAGTTCGACGGTGCCGTTGACGACGAACAAATCGCCGACGCGGTCGACGAGGAACTCCCGGTCTTCCTTCCCCAGCAGGCCGGTCCCGCCGCCCGGGCTGGGTCGCCAGAGTCGGTGGACGGCGTTGATGTCCTCGGGCGTCACGTCGGCGGCGCTGGCGGCGGCGAGCTTCCGGGCGTCTTTGCCGTAGAGTCGCCCGTCGGCGGTCGCTTGCAGGAAGTCGTCGTGGTCGAACCAGTAGTCGTTGCCGGCGCGGGGTTTGAACCCCACGGCGCCAGTCCGGGCGACCAGTCCCGTCGAGAAGGTGGTCTTGCCGGCGTCGACGCGGGCGCCGCCGGCGACGAGCAGCCTCATCGCTCGCGCTCCCGGTTCCGGTCCCGCTCGCGCGTCATTGCTCGGTCGTACCCTCGGCGTCGACGCCCGGCGCGAGCCCGTAGTAGCCCGGTTCGCCGTCGGCCTCGGGCTCGGCGAAGACGAACTGCTCGCTGTGTCCCATCATCCACGGGATGGCCCAGTCCAGCAGGACGTTCTCCGTCTCGATGTCCAGTTCGGCCTCGGCGTCGAGCCCCTGGAGCAGGCGGCCGATCTCGTAGATGGTGTAGAGCTGGTCAGCGTCGAGGATCTCCGCCGGTTCGTGGAACTCCAGCGGCCGCAGGTCGTCGAACTCTGACTTCGGTCGTGGCATGGACTCGGCTACACCCGGTCGACGCCTAAAGCCCTCGAAACGCCACGAGGTGTGTCGCGACCGTTCCGAGCGAGCGACGAGCCGTCGGCTGACCGGTCGGGCGCGAAAAAATTGCGATGGTGAACTGACTCGTCGTTACTCGAAGTGGCCGACGGCGGTCTCGTACTGGTCGGCGACCTCGTCCCAGTCGACGACCTCGAAGAAGGCGTCGATGAAGCTGCCGCGGTCCGGGCCGTAGTCGTAGTAGTACGAGTGCTCCCAGACGTCCAGCGCCAGCACGGGGTGTGCGCCCCAGAGCGCGCCCTGGTCGTGCTTGTCGACGGCCACGTTGCGCAGCTGCTTGGCGACCGGGTCGTACACGAGCAGCGCCCAGCCACCGGCGGCCGAGGCCGCGGCCTCGAACTCGCCCTTCCAGCCCTCGTAGGAGCCGAAGTCCTCCTCGATGCGGTCGGCGAGGTCACCCTCGGGTTCGCCGCCGCCGTTCGGGGACATGTTGTCCCAGAACAGCGTGTGCAGATAGTGACCGCAGCCGTTGTGGGTGACGTTGCCCAGCGCGCCGGCAGAGGAACCGAAGTCGCCCGCCTCGCGGTTCTCGGCGAGTGTCTCCTCGGCGGATTCGAGGCCGTTGACGTACCCCTGATGGTGGGTGTCGTGATGCCACGTGAGCACCTGCTCGCTGACGTGCGGCTCGAGCGCGTCGTAGTCGTACGGGAGCGGCGGAAGCTCGGGATCGGAATGTTCTGGCATAGATATCTCCTCCACTCTAGCGGTCGGCTGGATACCTGTTAAAGTTTGAGGAACTGGATGGGTGGAACTGTCTCACACGGACGGTTCGGCTGGAGCCTGACCCGCGTCCCGCGGCGGAATCCGTCGCCCAGCCGGCCGCCCGCGATCCCTCAGTTTCGGGAGGGGTCGACCCGGTCGGTGCGCGCGGTCACCCGCAGTGGTCCTCAGTCGTCGGCCCGCGCGCGTTCGAACATGTCGATGGCCTGCTCGCGGCGCTGGCCGTGGTCGACGATCGGTGCCGGGTAGTCGGGCGCGAGCATCTCGCGGCGACCGGCATCCAGTTCGTGCCACTCGTGGATCGCGTCGGCGGGCACGTCCCGGAGTTCGGGGACGTACTCCCGGATGTACTCGGCGTCGGGGTCGTAGCGTTCGCCCTGGGTCATCGGGTTGAACACGCGGAAGTAGGGTTGGGCGTCGGTCCCCGTCGAGGCGGCCCACTGCCAGCCGCCGTTGTCGTTGGCGGTGTCGTGGTCGACGAGCTTCTCGCGGAACCAGTCGTAGCCCTCCCGCCAGTCGATCAGCAGGTCCTTCGTCAGAAACGAGGCGACGATCATCCGCACGCGGTTGTGCATGTACGCCTCCGCCCGCAGTTGGCGCATCCCCGCGTCGACGATGGGATAGCCCGTCTCGCCGTCCTTCCAGGCCTGTAGCGCCTCGGGGTCGCGGTTCCACTCGATCGGCCGCTCGTAGTCCTTGAAGTTCTCCGTGACGACGCTCGGCTCGTTCCAGAGGACGTGGTGGTAGAACTCCCGCCAGGCGAGCTGGGACTCGAACTCCTCGGCGGAGTCGTAGTCGGCGCCGGCGACCACGGACTTGGCCTCGCGGACCGCCTCGTGGACCTCCCGGATGCCGATGGTACCGAACTTCAGGTGGGCCGAGAGCCGGGACGTGCATTCGTCGGCCGGGTAGTCCCGCCGGTCGTCGTAGTCGTACACGTCGCCCTCGCAGAAGGCGTCGAGGAGGTCGCGGGCGACATCGGTCCCGGCGGGCGGCACGTCGGCCTCGGGTTCGTCGAACCCCAGGTCGTCGAGCGTCGGGAGCGACTCCTCGCCGTCGAGGTCGACGAGGTCGGACTCGTCGAGTGTCGGCGCGGGGGCTTCCTTCTCGCGGTCGCGCCACTTCTTCCAGAAGTAGGTGAACACGGAGTACACCTCGCCCTGGTTGGTGCGGATCGAGCCCGGTTCGTGGAGCAGGGCGTCCTCGACCGAGCGACGGGCCACGTCGGCGTCGTCGAGCGCCCGCCGGACGGCCGCGTCGCGCTCGCGGCCCAATCCGGAGACCTCCGCGCCCCACGTGACGGCGTCGGCGTCGAACTCCTCGGCGACGGCGGGGACGACCTCGCAGGGGTCGCCGCGGCGGACGACCAGATCGCTCCCGCGGTCGCGGTACCACGCCCGCAGCGAGTCGAGCGCGTCGAGCATGAACGCGACGCGGGGCGGTCCGGCGTGGGCGAGCACGTCCCGGTCGAAGACGAACAGCGGGACGACCGGTCCGTCGGCGGGCACGTCCTCCAGTCGCCCCGCCGCGGCGGCCAGCCCCCGGTTGTCCGCCGTCCGGAGGTCCCGGCGGTGCCAGTGTACTCTCATACAGGGACGACGCCGGACTCGCCCCTCAAAGTACCCCCAAACGAGTGTGGGAGCGACGCCGGCGGAGAGGGACGGCCGCTCCGGCGCGCCACGCACGCTTAACCGGCCGGCGGCCCTCCGTGGGGCCATGGAACACGTCACGCTCGACGTGGCCGACGGCGTCGCGACGGTCACGCTCGACCACCCGGAGATGCGCAACGCGCTGACCAGCGGCGTCGCGACGGACCTCATCGCGGCGATGGACGAGATACCCGACGAGGCCCGCTGCGTCGTCCTCGCCGGCAACGGCCCCACCTTCTGCGCCGGCGGCGACATCGACGCCATGGTCGACGGGCTGGAGGGCGAGGCGCCCGCCCACGAGCGGGTCGAACGCATCGTCGAGGAGACCGCGGGCGCGGTGCGGGCGGTCGCGACCTGCGACCGCCCCACCGTCGCGAAGATCCACGGCCCCGCCTACGGGGCCGGCGGCGCGCTCGCGGTCGCCTGCGACGTGCTACTGGCCAGCGAGTCGGCGTCGATCAGTTTCGGCTTCCGCCAGGTCGGGCTCAACGTCGACTCCGGCGCGTCGCACCTGCTCCCGCGGATCGTCGGGGAGAACGTCGCGAAGGAACTGCTGTTCACCGGCGAACTCATCGACGCCGACCGCGCGAAGGAGGTGGGGCTGTTCAACCACGTCTACGCCGACGAGGCGTTCGAGGGCCGCGTCGCCGGGATGGTCGACCGGATCGCCTCCGGCCCGACGGTCGCGCTGAAGCAGTCGAAGCGGCTCGTCGAGCAGGGGACCACGAGTTCGCTCGACGAGGCCATCGAGAACGAGGCCGCCGCCCAGATCGTCTCCGCCTCGGCCGACGACCACGAGGAGGGGGTCCGCGCGTTCGTCGAGAGCCGAGAACCCGAGTTCGAGGGGGAGTGACCGCGGGGAGACCGGGCGGCGCGTCGGCGTGTCGGCGCGTCGGCGTATCGGGCCTCAGTCGTCGGCGGGACAGCCCGGACCATCGCCGTCGATCCGGCAGTCGCTGGCCGGGCGGTCGTCGGCCGGGTCGCTCCCGCCGTCGGTCGCGTAGGCGTCGTCGAGCGAGCGGAGGCTCTCGGAGGCCAGCAGGCGACCGGGGAGAGTCTCGCGGAGCCCGGGCCGGGCGAACGACTCGCTGCCGATGATGGCGAAGCCGGCGAAGACGACGAGGAAGCCGGCGACGGCGAGCCCCGAGATCGTCTCGCCCAGCAGCGCCCACCCGCCGAGCGTCGCCACGAGCGGGACGACGTAGAACGCGAGGTTCGCGCGGATGGCGCCCACCTCGTCGATGAGCCCGAAGTACGCGATGTAGGCGACGGCGCCGGCCAGGAGGGCGACGTAGGCGAGCGCGAGGAGCGCCCCCGGCGTCCACGTGATCGCCGCGGGCGACTCGCCGGCAGCCAGGCTCAGGCCGTGGGTGACCACGGCCGCCAGCGGGAGGCCCCACGCGGTGCGGACGGTGCTGGACAGGTCGGCGTCGGCCCGGCGGATCAGCACCGACCCGAGCGCGCCGCAGACCGCGCTGACGAGCATGATCCCCTCGCCGAGCAGGCCGCCGGCGCCGAACGCTGACGGGTCGGGGTTGGCCACGAGCGCGACGCCGACCAGTCCCACGGCCATCCCGACGGCGCCGCGGGCCGAGAGCCGCTCGTCTGCGAGCAGGACCGCGGCGAGCACCGGCGTCAGGATGGGGTTGAGGCTCGCGATGATGGCGGCGACGCCGCTGGTGACGTACTGCTGGCCGACGAACAGCAGGGCGTTCGTCAGCCCGATGGCGAACAGGCCGGTCGCGACGATCCCGCCCAGGTCGCCCCGCGTCCGCGGGATCAGGTCGGCGCGCGAGTGGGTCAGCAACACGTACGCTATCAGTGCGACGGCCGCGATATCGAACCGGAGCGCGACGAACAGCAGCGGCGGAAAGAACTCCAGGCCGCCCTTCGCGGCGACGAAGGTGCCGCCGAACAGCAGGCTCGTCGCGAGGAACGCCGCGACGGTGCGGCGGCCGATCACGGCGACACCTCCGCGGGCGTCGACTCCAGAGAGATGGCGTGAGAGATCATCGTGGAATATCGTACGGATCGGAGCCTTATAGTCCCGTTCAGAAATCCTTGAGCGGCGAGCAAGCGCGGCGATGGGCGCCGCGATTGCACGGTGTGAAATATTTTCTCGCCGTGAAGATGACGCGACAGCGGCGTATCGCGCTGGTCGGACGGCCCCGAAAACGGTTTACCCCGACGCGCGCCACTCCCGGTATGGACGCGGCGCTCGACGACGTGGAGTTCCTCGCGCTCTCGGCCAACCGGGTGGCCGTCCTGCGGGCGCTCGCCGAGGGGTCGCGGAGCCGGTCGGACCTGGCCGCCGAGACCGGCGCCTCGCAGGCGACGCTCGGGCGGATCCTGAGCGATTTCGAGGACCGCTCGTGGGTCCGGCGGGCCGAGGGCGCCTACGAGGCGACGGCGACGGGGCGACTCGTCGCCGACGCGTTCTCGGACCTTCTGGAGGCGCTCGAACTCGAACGGGACCTGCGGGACATCGTCGCGTACCTGCCGACCGAGGAACTCGGGTTCGACCTCGCCCGCCTGACCGACGCGACGATCACCGTTCCGACGGGGACCCGGCCGAACGCACCGGTCCAGCGGCTGCTCGACCTGCAGCGCGACGCGGCGGACGTGCGGGCCTTCTCCCACGCGTTCAACGAGCAGACGCTCTCGCTGACGGCCGAGCGGGCGGCCGCGGGCGACGTGCGGTTCCGCGGCGTCTTCTCCCCCGAGGCCGTCGAGGCGCTGACCGACGACGCCGCCCTCCGCCGGCACCTCCTGACGCTCGTCGACGCGGACGACGCCGCGGTCAGGGTCCGGTCGGCCGGCGTCCCGGTCGCCGGGACCGTCGCGGACGGCCGCGTCCACCTGCTGGTCCGCGACGACAGCGGCGTCCTCCGGGCCTCGATCGACACCGACGACGACACCGTCCGCGAGTGGGCCGACGACGCCTTCGAGCGCTACTGGGCGGCGGCGACGCCGCTCGACCGCGACGACGTGATCGCCTCGGAGTGAGCGTCCCTCCGGAGTGAGACCGCCGACGGCGGACCCGCCGGGCGCTCCGGTCTCCCGCACCCCGGTACCGCGTTCGCCAGGCTTTTGATTTAGACGGACCTAATTCGTGGATATGACGCGTCACGTGCGGTCCATTCGGCGGAGCGGCGCCGCCGGGTCGGCGGTCGGGCCGGGGGTGGATACGCCGTGAGCGATTTTCTGGCGGTGATGTTCGCGGCGATGGTCGCGCAGCTGGTCGTCCTGCCCGGCGAGAAGGTACAGTTCATCATCGCGGGGCTGGCGACGCGGTTCCGCCCGCTGACGGTCGTCGGCGCGGCGGGACTGGCGTTCGCCGGCTGGACGGCGCTGGAGATCTGGTTCGGCCAGGCGCTGAAGGGGGCGTTGCCGCCGGTGTATCTCGACGCGATCTCGGGCGTGCTCTTCCTGCTGTTCGGCGTGTTCCTCCTCCGGTCGATCCCCGAGGGCGGACGGGTCCCGCCAGGCAGCGACGGCGACCCGTCCGCCGAGGAGGTCGCGGCGGCCGAGACCGACGGCGGGTACGCGGGCGTCGGCGGGAGCGGCGACCTCGACGTGTCGGTGCTGGGGTGGGACGTGCCGAACCGCTTCGGGAGCTTCCTGCCGATCTTCGCCCTGATGGCGGTCGGCGAGTTCGGCGACAAGACCCAGCTGGTCACCATCAGCCTCGCCGTCCAGTACGGCGCCCACCCGGGAATCTGGGTGGGGGAGATGCTCGTCATCATCCCCATCAGCCTCGCCAACGCCTACTTCTTCAGCACGTTCTCGGGCCGGTTCGACGCCGTGAAGGCGCACCTGTTCGGCGCGAGCGTGTTCTTCTTCTTCGGCCTCGACACCTTCCTCGCCATCTTCACGGACTTCTCGGTCTGGGAGACGGTCGTCGGGGCCGTCGCCGGCGCGCTCCAGTCGGTCGTCGGTGCGGTGGCCGCTGCCGTGCCGGCACTGGCGACGCTGGGCTGAGTCGGACGGCCCGTCGCCCGTTCGCCCCCCAGTCGCTCACCGATCGCCACCCACAAGCGGATCCGACCGATACCGACTGTCGATGAGTGACGCCGACGCGGAGGCCGACGGGGAGACGGGGGCGGACGCGCCGGCAGACGCGTTCCTGCCCGAGGACGCCCACGCCGTCCGCGACGCGCTGGTGGCGTGGTACGAGGCCGACCACCGCGAGTTCCCCTGGCGCCGCACCGACGACCCCTACGAGATCCTCGTCTCGGAGGTGATGAGCCAGCAGACCCAGCTCTCCCGGGTCGTCACCGCCTGGGAGGCCTTCCTGGAGCGGTGGCCGACGACCGCCGACCTCGCGGCCGCCGACCGCGCGGACGTGGTCGGGTTCTGGAGCGACCACAGCCTCGGCTACAACAACCGCGCGAAGTACCTCCACGAGGCCGCCGGCCAGGTCGAATCGGAGTACGGTGGCGAGTTTCCCGAGTCGCCCGACGAGCTCTCCGAGCTGATGGGCGTCGGCCCCTACACCGCCAACGCCGTCGCGAGCTTCGCCTTCAACAACGGCGACGCCGTCGTCGACACGAACGTCAAGCGCGTCCTCTACCGCGCGTTCGACGTGCCGGACGACGACGCGGCCTTCGAGCGGGTCGCCGCGGAGCTGATGCCAGAGGGGGAGTCCCGCGTCTGGAACAACGCGATCATGGAACTCGGCGGGGTGGCCTGCGAGAAGTCGCCCGCCTGTGACGAGGCCGGGTGTCCCTGGCGCGAGTGGTGTCACGCGTACCAGACCGGCGACTTCACCGCGCCCGACGTTCCAACTCAGCCCGAC
This sequence comes from Halosimplex pelagicum, assembly GCF_013415905.1. Classification (GTDB taxonomy): domain Archaea; phylum Halobacteriota; class Halobacteria; order Halobacteriales; family Haloarculaceae; genus Halosimplex; species Halosimplex pelagicum. The sequence goes on from NZ_CP058909.1 coordinate 4,677,696, forward strand.
TTCGAGGGAAGCCGTCGGCAGTTCCGCGGACGGATCGTTCGACTCCTGGGCGAACACGACGAGATGGATCTGGACACGCTTGGTCATCGGATCCGAGTTGATTACACCCCTGATGGGGAACACGGACGAGAGTGGCTGCGAGGTCTCCTTTCGGACCTCGCCGACGACGGTCTCGTCCAGGTCGAGGAAGGAGACGATCAGATAACTGCTCGCCTCCAGTAATCTGATTCAGGTCCGCTGAACGGCTCACAGACGAGAAGGCCGATTTTATTTCACACTCTATTTTGAGTCTATGTATTCTGAGCGTCCATCGAGGCGACTTTCGCCAAACCAGATCTCAACGGGTACCTTTATTCCCGTTCGGATTTAGATTCTATGTACGCTGAGCGGCTATGGGGCCCACAAACGAAGAAGAGAATCGAAGAAAGAGCCTGTCGACACGTGAGTCGCAGGCACTCTCACGGCTCGCAGGCGAGGGCCAACAGATCATCACCATCGGTGACATCGCGGATGTTATGGACATCCCCCGGAAGTCGGCCAAGGACATGGCGTATTCGCTCAAGGAGAAGAGTTGGCTCGAGCGGATCGCGCACGGGAAATATCTCATCCTGCCGCTCGCTGCGGGTGAGAACGCGGTGTATACCGAACACGAGTTCGTGATCGCGTCCGCACTCGTCGAGCCGATGTACATCGGGTACTGGAGTGCGATGAACCATCACGGGCTTACAGAGCAGCTGCCCCGTACTGTGTACATCGTGACGACAGACCGCGCCCAAGAACGCGAGATCCACGGGGTTACCTATCGACCGGTGACAGTTACCGAGCAGAAGTTCTTCGGGTACCAACCGACTGCGGTCGGGTCTACCCAAGTGAATATTTCGAGTATCGAGAAAACGCTGGTCGATTGCGCTGACCATCCGGAGTTCTGTGGCGGCATCGACGAGCTCGCAAAGGCGATGCAGAACGCGGCAGGAACGCGATGCTCTTGGGAGCGGGTCGTCGAGTATCTGCGGCGAGTGGGGAACGGTGCCGCGACGAAACGAATCGTCTACCTCGCCGACCAGTTGGACATCGACCTTCCGGAGTACGACGAGCTCGTTGCGGACTTCACGACTGGATACCCGTTGCTCGATCCGACGAGAGAAGCGAAGGGGACCCGCGACAGCACGTACCAACTCCGCCTGAACGCCGGCCCCGAGTCGTTCCAGCCGGAGGAATTCTCGTAATGATTTCCGAAGCGCACCTCCGACGGCTGGCCAGAGAGCTGGATGTTCGCCTCGGTTACGCGGAGAAGAACTACGTCAATTCGTGGATCCTCTGGGCGATCTACACGAGCCAGTACGGTGATAACCTGCTGTTCAAGGGCGGCACTGCACTCAGTAAGTTGTACTTCCCGGAGACGTGGCGCTATTCGGAGGATCTCGATTTCGGTGTCGAGGGAGAGTACCGAGGGAGCGAAGCGGAGTTGCGGGACGTATTGGAAGACGCTTCCAGAGCCTCCGGCATCGACTTCGAGGTGACCAAACACCGCGAGCTACAGAAAGAAGCGTATCCGACACACTACGTCGATATCGATATCCAGTACAACGCTGTGCTCGGTCACAAGAACACAACGAGTCTGGCTGTGATGATCGACGAATACGTGGCGTTCGATTCGGTAAGCCATCACCACAGCTACGCGGATGTCCCCGAATTCGAGTTGACCGCGTACAGCGTGGAGGAGATTTTTGCTGAGAAGTTGCGAGCGCTCTATCAGCGATCTCAGGCGCGTGACTACTACGATCTCTATTGGATGATTACCGAGGCTGACGTTGATGACGCAGTTATTCGTCCGGCATTCACGCGAAAGTGTGGACACGACGGTCTGGACATCGACCTCGGAGATGGACTTCCCGGGGAGAAACGGGACGAAATCCGCGACGGCTGGCAGAATACCCTCCCCGACCTGGTTGCGGATCTTCCCGAGTTCGACGCGGTCTATGACACGCTCGAAGACTACGTCAGCTCGATAGTAGACGAATCGTAGCCTGGGGAATACCTCTCCGGAGACGGATGGCTGCGTCTTCTCCGGATCTATGGTATATCTCGCCAACTATCGGGCGTTCGACGTTCCGGACGACGACGGGCTGGTGGCCTTCGACCGCGGGGCGGGCGTCGCCAGCCTGGCGCGGTGAGCGGCTCCGTCCGCCGGAGTGACTGCCGAAGTGACTTTCCACTGGTTTGAAACCATCGGCGGTCCAAGCGCGGACGATGCCCTCCGCAGCCGCCGACCGCAGGCAGCGGTTCCAGCGCCCGCAGGCCCGCGGTTCGACGCTTCCGACGGCTCGCCCGACGACCTCCGGACGACCCCCGGAGGTCAGCCGTGTCCGGCCGACGGAGGTGCGAGCGTGAGCGCGACTGTCTCGCTGTTCGGGCTGGCGTTCTCGGCCGGGATGGCGACGTTCTTCGCGCCCTGCGCGTTCCCGCTGGTTCCCGGCTACCTCTCGTACTACCTCGGGACGAGCGCCGACACCGCGGCCGACGGCGGGACGGCGCCGCTCGGAGCGACCGTCGGGCGGCGACTCGGGCGACTCCACCCGGGCGCGGCGGCCGTCGCCCGTGGCGTCGGGATCGGCCTGGTCGTCAGCGCGGGGATGTTCCTCGTCTACGGCGTCATCGCCGGGGTCGTGATGGCCGTCGGCGCCCGTGCGGTGTCGGACATCGGCGTGATGGAACTGGTCGTTGGGGCGGCGTTCGTCGTCGTCGGGGTCGCGATGGCGGCGGGGTGGAAGCCGACGGGCCAGCTGGTCAGGCTCCCCGAGCGCCGCCGCAGCGTCGGCGGCTTCTTCGCGTTCGGCCTGCTGTACGCCGCGGCGGCCGCCGGCTGCACGGCGCCGCTGTTCGTCGCGGTCCTCCTGCGGGCGGCCGCCGCCGGGCCGGGCAGAGGCGTCGGCGTGGCCGTCGCCTACGCCGGCGGGATGGCCGTCGTGATGGTCGCGGTGACCGTCACGGTCGCGCTGACCGGGACGGCGCTCGTCGGCCGGCTCTCGCGACACACCGGACGGATCTACCGCGTCGCGGGCGCCCTCCTGGCGCTGTCCGGGGCCGCGGAGATCTACTACTACCGCTACGGGTTCCCGCCGTGGGTCCCCGAGTTCACGTCGCTGGTCCCACTCTGACCGACCGCACGGTCATCCGCGACTCCCCGCCCACCGAAAATAACAACTGTCTAACCCGTCTGCGATCGGGTACGATGCCCTCCGACCGACCGTCGCGGCGACGCTTCCTCCGGACAGCCGGCGGGGCCGCCGCGCTCGCGCTCGCCGGGTGCTCCGGCGGGAACGACGGGACGACCGACCAGCCAGCGACCGACGCGCCGGGAGCGACCGGGACCGCCGGACCGGACGGTAACGCGGCGAGTACGTCGCGATCGGCGAACCGGAACCCGCTCGCGCTGCCGACGGTGGCACCCGAGTCGACGGACGGCGAGGTCGGCCTGCGGCCCGAGGGGGAACTGTCGTTCGTGAACTTCTTCGCGACGTGGTGCGAGCCCTGCAAGAAGGAGATGCCGGACCTGCGGGAGGTCCGCGCGGAGTTCGACGCCGACCGCGTCCACATGGTCTCGGTGACGCCGGAGGCCGACGAGGCCGCGATCCGGCAGTTCTGGGAGACCTACGAGGGGACCTGGCCGGTCGCGATGGACGCCGACCTCCGGGCGACGAGCCGGTGGGGCGTCTCCTCGTACCCGACGAACAAACTGTTCGACGCCGAGGGGAACGAACTCGGCTACACCGGCCTGCGTCACTACGAGGACATCGCGCCGGCCATCGAGAGCGAACTCGACGGGGACTGACATGGCCGGGACGCGACAGCGGATCGGGGTCCACGCGCGAGCCGTCGCGGTCGTCTGCGTGACCGCGCTCGTCGTCCTGTCGGGCTGTGCCGGCCTGAGCGGCGGCGGTGCGACACCCACCGCGACGGATGACGGGCCGGCTGGACCGACCGGTTCGACACCGTCGCCGAACGGGGCACCCGAGTCCGGGTCGGGGACCGCAACGGGTGCGCAACTCGCGCCCGGACTGACGGCCGACGGCCTCGCCGCCCCGGTCGAACTGGTCAACGCCCACACCGAAGTCCTGCGGTCCGACCCGTTCACCGTCCGGTACGAGCTCCGCCGGAGCGGCGACGGCTACGACGTGACCCAGACGCTCTCCGGCGAGGCCGACCTGAACGGGACCGTCCGCGCTCGCGCGGTTCAGCGGGTGAGCACCACCGGCTCGGCGCCCTCGCGCTACGAGAACAGGTCCGGCCGGACGGCCATCTGGCGCGACGGCGGTACCGTCTTCCACCGCGCGGTCGAGAACGGCAGCGCGACCTACGACCGGCTCCTGGCCATGAACGCGTCGCTCAGTCCCAACCTCCTGACCCAGCGCCGGGACCTCGCGGACTACCTGTCGAACCTCGACGACCAGACCGTGACGGAGGTGACCCGCGACGGGGGGACGTACTACCGAGTCGAGGGGTCGTTCCAGGAGCCCTACCGGAACGGAGCGACGAACGTGACCGCCTACGTCGCGCCGAGCGGGCTGGTCGCCGAACTGGTCGTCGAGGAGGCCGGCGCTGAGCGGATCGGCCCGTCGGTGCTGCGCGTCACCTACGACGACCTCGGCGAGACGACCGTCGAGCGGCCCGGGTGGGTCGAGACGGCCGAGTCAGCGACTACCGAGACCGGCTGAGGCGCTCGACCTGTCTCGGACGTGTGCGGTGTGGATCGGACGTGCGCGGTGTGGATCGGACGGGCGCGGTGTGGGCCGACGTGCGTCGGTCCCGCGGCCGAGAGGGCCAGATTGTTACCCCAGGCCGACGAACCGGCCGTCGATGGTCGGACCCCTCGGCGCGGTCGCGCTGGCGGCGGTCGCGACGGTCGTCATCTGGAAGGGCAGCGGGCTGTTCGAGCGGGCCGCCGAGCGGCTCAGCAGGTACTACGGCCTGCCGGTGGCCGTCCACGGCGCGGTCGTCGTCGCCGTCGGGTCGAGCTTCCCGGAGATCAGCTCCATCGTCATCAGCACGGTCGTCCACGGCGAGTTCTCGCTGGGCGTCGGCGCCATCGTCGGCAGCGCCATCTTCAACCTCCTCGTGATCCCCGCCGTCTCGGCGCTGGCCAGCGAGGAGCTGACCTCGACCCGGGACATCGTCCACAAGGACGCCCAGTTCTACGTCATCAGCATCCTCGTCCTGTTCATCGTCTTCGCGCTCGGGGCGACCTACGTCCCCGGCGGGACGAACCGCGAGGCGGTGCTGACGCCGGCGCTGGTCGTCGTCCCGCTGGCCACCTACGGCGTCTACGTCTTCCTCCACCAGCAGGACGCCGCCGACCACGTCGCCGACCCCGCCGACAGCGTCGACTCGCGCCGGGAGTGGGGGACGCTGGCCGTCTCGCTCGTGGTGATCGCCGTCGGCGTCGAGGGCATCGTCCGCGCGGCGCTCGCGCTGGGCGCGGCCTTCGAGACGCCGACCTTCTTCTGGGGGCTGACGGTCATCGCCGCGGGGACGAGCCTGCCGGACACGTTCGTCAGCGTCAACGCCGCCCGCGACGACGACGACGTCACCAGCCTCGCGAACGTCCTCGGGAGCAACACCTTCAACCTCCTCGTCGCCATCCCCGTCGGCGTCCTGCTCGCCGGGGAGGCGACCATCGACTTCCTGGCGGCCATCCCGACGATGGGCTTTCTCGCCCTCGCGACGCTCGTGTTCATCGTCTTCACCCGCACCGGCCTGGAGATCACCGACCGCGAGGCCTACGTCTTCCTCGCGCTGTACGCCGCCTTCCTCGCCTGGATGGGCCTGGAATCCGCCGGCGTCATCGAGACAGTCCGCGGGATCTGAGCCGCCGGCGCCCGAGCCACCGGTACCGGCGGCGACCCCGTCGACCACGACGGTTTTTACCCGTCCCCTCGCAGACCGCCATATGCCGGACCGACCACACGTCGTCGCGGTCTGCGGCAGCCTCCGCGACGACAGTTACACGCGCAAGGCGCTCCGAATCGCGCTCGACGAGGCCGAGAACCGGGGCGCGAGCGTCGACCTGATCGACCTCCGCGAACTGGACCTGCCGGTGTTCGACGCGGACGACGACGACGCCGGCGACGCCCCGGAACTGCGCGAGCGGGTCGGGCGAGCGGATTCGGTCGTACTCGGGACGCCGGTCTACCACGGGTCGTACTCCTCGGCGCTCAAGACCGCACTCGACTACTGCGGGTTCGACGAGTTCGAGCACGCGACCGTCGGGCTGCTGTGTGTCGCCGGCGGATCCTTCCCGATCACCTCGCTGGACCACCTGCGCTCGGTCGCCCGCTCGCTCAACGCCTGGGTGGTGCCCCACCAGGTCGCGCTCCCGAAAGTCCGGACGAAGTTCGACGGTTCCGACCTGCGCGAGGAGGGCGACGCCGAGCGCGTGCGGACGCTGGGCCAGCGGGTCGTCGAGTACGCGGACATCGAGCCGGACCCGCCCTGCCCCGAGAGCGTGGAGAACGTCGGCGCGAGCGACTGAGCGCCGCCGTCGCGACCCGACAGTATCAGCCCCGGCAACCAGGCCGATACATGTAAACGAGCGGGGGACACACGGCTGGACAATGAGCGACGGCGCGACGGTCCTGTGGGTCGACGAGCGGTCGGCGACCGGGGGAACCGGCGCGACCGAGGGCGACGGACCCGAACGGCTCGAACGGGCCGGCTACGCCGTCGCCCGGTCGACGCCCGACTCGGTCGCCGACGCGCTCGCCGCCGACCGGCCGGAGTGCGCGGTCTGTGACACCGGCGCGCTCTCGGCGGCCGAAGCGGTCGAGGCCGTCGAGGCGGTCGAGGAGAGCGCGCACGCCCCGCCGGTCGTCGTGTTCGCACGCGACGGGGGCGAGTCGCTCGCCCATCGAACCGTCGCCGCCGGCGCCGACGAGTACGTGCCCGCGTCGTCGGACCGCGTGCTCGTCGACGCCGTCGACCGCGCGGTCGACCGCGGTCGGGCGAGCGAGCGCGGCCGGGGAGCGAAGCGGCGGCTCGACGCGCTGTTCGCCGACACGCCGGATCCGGTCATCGAGTACGCGTTCGTCGACGGGCGGCCGATCGTCGAGTCGGTCAACCGGGCGTTCGTCGAGACGTTCGGCTACGACCGCGCGGTCGCCGTCGGCGAACCGCTCAACGACCTGGTCGTCCCCGAGGGCAAGCGCGACGAGGCGGCGTCGCTCGACGAGCGCGTCCACGCGGGCGAGCGCCTCCACGTCCAGATAGAGCGCGAGACCACCGACGGGAGCCGGGAGTTCCTCTTCCGGAACATCCCCGTCGAGTCCGGCGAGCGGGCGGCAGGCTACGCCGTCTACGTCGACATCACCGACCAGAAGGAGCGCGAGCGCCGGCTCCGCGAGCAGAACGAGCGACTCGACGAGTTCGCCAGCGTCATCGGCCACGACCTGCGCAACCCGATGGGCGCCGTGAAACACCGCATCGAGATGGCCCGCCGGACCGGCGACGACCGCCACCTCGACGACGCGCTGTCGGCGCTCGACCGCATGGACGAACTGCTGCGCGACCTCCTCCGGATGGCCCGCCAGGGCGAGAAACTCGGCGAGACCGAGCCCGTCTCGCTCGCGGAGGTCGCCCGCACCGCCTGGGACCACATCGCCACCGGCGAGAGCTCGCTGGTCGTCACCGAGGACGCCACCGTCGTCGCCGACCGCGGCCGGCTGACCCAGTTGCTGGAGAACCTGTTCGTCAACTCCGTCGAGCACGGCTCGACGAGCCCTCGGTCGCACGCTCCCGAGCACGGAGCCGCCGGCGACGAGCCCGGGACCGTCGAGGTCAGGGTCGGCGTCGACGGGGACGGCCGCGTCGTCGTCGAGGACGACGGACGGGGCATCCCCGTCGCGGACCGCGGAGAGGTGTTCGAATCCGGGTTCTCGACGGCCACCGACGGCACCGGCTACGGGCTTGCGATCGTCCGGCAGGTCGCGCGCGCTCACGGCTGGGAGGCCGCGGTGACCGAGAGCGCCGAGGGCGGCGCCCGCTTCGAGTTCCGCGGCGTCGAGTTCGCCGACTGACGCCGCCGTCGGAGCAAACGACACCTTCTTGACGCCGTCGGCGATACCGACAGAGTGCGCGCGGGTAGCCAAGCCAGGAAACGGCGCAGCGCTTAGGACGCTGTTCCGTAGGGATCCGCCGGTTCGAATCCGGTCCCGCGCATACCGTCTCGAACGACAGTGAGAGACGTGTATGCGAAAGCGGATTCGAACCCTGGAAGGAACGCGCAGCGAGCGGGGCGAGCGAGCATTTCTTCCTCCGGTTCGAATCCGGTCCCGCGCACTACGTCGCGCTCGACTGTCGACGGCACGGTTCCGGCGAGCGACCCGCAAGTTGTAGGTAAGTTATAAATAATCGGTGAGCGACAACCCTGGTGAGATGCGCTACACGATCGACAAGCGACCCAGCTACGCGGTGCTGGAGCTGGAGCTGGCGGAGGGTGAGGAGATCGAGACGAAGCCGGGTGCGATGATGACCCAGTCGGCGGGCATCGAGAACGAGACGAGCATCGGCGGCGACGACGGCGTGATGGGGATGGCGAAGCGGGCGATGAGCGACGAGCGGGGGCTGATCGAGAACACCTACTACGCGACCGACGACGACGCCGAGGTGACGCTGGTGCCCGACCACCCGGGCGACATCACGGCGATAAACGTGAGCGAGCGGGGGCCGATCCGCTCGCAATCGGGGTCGCTGCTGGCGTGGGAGCCGCTGGTCGAGCGCTCGACGGAGATGAACAACCGGTCGAACCTCTTCTCGTCGGGTGAGCTGACGGTCCTCGGGATCTCGGGACAGGGGATGGCGTTCGTCTCCTCGTACGGGTCGATGTACGAGCAGCAGGTGACGCCCGGCGAACCGCTGACGGTCGACGAGGACCACCTCGTGGCCTGGAGCGCGGGGCTGTCGATGGACCGGCGCAAGGACGGGAGCATCAAGTCGACGATGCTGGGCGGGGAGGGCTTCGTGACGGAGTTCTCCGGCGAGGGCCACGTCTGGCTGCAGACGCGCAACCCGCTGACGCTGATGAGCGGCGGCACCGAACACGAGGACGACGACGGCGCGGGCGGCCCGAGCGTCGACGACTTCATCTGAGCGACACGACCGGCGCTTGCGGGACTGCAGTACTCCGGATCGCGGTGGCGACGGAGTTAACCCGTCGCCGCCGAACCCGACGGTATGACCGAAAGCGCGGGGAGCGAGTCCGACCGTTCCCCACGGAGGACCGAGCGGTGCGGGTAGTGCTGGCGGTCGGGACGACGAAGACGGCGGCGATCGACGGGATCAGCGCGGCCGGGGCGGACCCCGACGCGATGGTCCACACGCCGAGCGCCGACGCGGAGATCGTCAGCTACGGCGAGCCGATCCGGGCGCCGGTCGTGCCGGTGAGTCCGACGGGGACGCCGACGCCGGCGCTGGTGACCCGGGCCGTGCGGGACCTCGTGGAGTTCGACCTGACCGTCGTCGACGCCGGGCTGGCCGAACCGACGGGCGCGCCGACGGTGACGGTGGGCGCGCGACCCGGCGACGACGTTCGCGAGGAGGACCCGGTCGCGACGGCCCACGGCGCCTTCGAGGCCGCGCGACAGTTCGGGCGGGCGCTGCCCGACGACGCGATTTTCCTGGGCGAGTCGATCCCCGGCGGGACGACGACGGCGCTGGGCGTTCAGGCGGCGCTCGGCGAGCGCGAGGGGTCGGGTGCCGGAGCCGGCGTCTCATCCTCGCTGCCGGAGAACCCGGTCGAGCGCAAGCGCGAGGTCGTCGCCGAGGGGCTGGCGGCGAGCGGACTCGACGAGGGCGCGGCGGCGGGCGAGCCGAAGGTCGCGCTCCGGCGGATGGGCGACCCGGTGCTCGCCGTGGCCGCGGGGACCGCACTGGGCTGTCTGGAGACCGACACGGCCGTGACGCTGGCCGGCGGGACGCAACTGGCGACGGTCGCGGCGCTGTTGCGTCACGCGGGCGTCGAGCAGCGGCTCGAACTGGCGACGACGAGTTTCGTGGCCGCGGACCCGTCGGTCGACCTGGACGCCGTCGCCGACTCGCTGGACCTATCCGTGACGGTCACCGACCCCGGGTTCGACGAGGGCGACCACCCGGCGTTCGACGGGTACCTCGCCGGCGAGGCCAAGGAGGGGGTCGCGATGGGCGGCGCGCTCGCGCTCGCCCGCGCCGCCGGCGTCCCGATGGCCGACGTTCGCGACCGCGTGCTGGCGCGCTACCGGGCGCTCCCGGACCTGTCATAAGGGTTTTATTTCGAGCGTCCGCGGAGAGTCGCGGACCCTCAGCACGGCCGTCACGCATGACGAGCGCGTGACACGGGTCAGACGTGCCGAAACGCTTTTTCCTGTCGGATGAATTGATACGACAATGACCGGGCTCGACGAGTTTCTGGAGGGGTTAGTCGCCGACGCGGACGCGGTCTGTCTGTTCTCCCCGGGGAAGTCCCACTACGAGACGCTGGCCGGCGACGACGTGGTGGTCGTCGGACCGGACAACGACGTGGAGGCCGACGCGTTCGTGAAGCTGCCGCTGGAGTTCGAGGACCTGCGCGACCGGATCCGCTTCGGCGTCGAGGGGGCCGTCGAACACGGCTACGTCGACGAGGACGCCGACCTGGTCTGTCTCGCGAAGGTGTTCGGCGAGGACGCCGACACGGTCGCTCGGGTCCGCGCCGACGAGTTTGAGAAGTCGGGCGTCTACGACCTGTTCGCCAACTCGCGGGCCGAGCCCTCCGTCATCCGCGACGTGCTGGAGGTGGCGGTCGAACTCGGCAAGAAGGGCCAGAAGGGCAAGCCCGTCGGCGCGCTGTTCGTCGTCGGCGACGCCGGGAAGGTGATGAACAAGTCCCGACCGCTCTCGTACAACCCCTTCGAGAAGTCCCACGTCCACGTCGGCGACCCGATCGTGAACGTGATGCTCAAGGAGTTCTCGCGGCTCGACGGCGCGTTCGTCATCTCCGACTCCGGGAAGATCGTCTCCGCCTACCGCTACCTCGAACCCTCTGCGGAGGGCGTCGACATCCCGAAGGGGCTGGGGGCGCGTCACATGGCTGCCGGCGCGATCACGCGGGACACGAACGCCATCGCCATCGTCCTCTCGGAGAGCGACGGACTGGTCCGGGCGTTCAAGGCGGGCGAGCTCATCCTGGAGTTGGATCCGGAGGCGTACTGATGCAGATCGAGTGGCCCGATGTCGTCCGGTCGGTGTTCTCCGAGCGCGGCGCGTTCGCGGCGTCGATAGCGGTCCTGCTTTTCGGGGTGATCGGGAGCTACCTCGTCTGGCGCTGGACGCGGAAGTTCCTGCTGGGCGCCGGCGTCGGAGACGCCGTCGAGGGGACGCCCTTCGAACGCACCGCCCGGAGCTTCGGCACGTCGACGGTCGGCATCGTCTCGACCATCGCGGCCATCTTCGTCTACGTCCTCGCGATCGTCCTCGCCGTCAACGTCGCCCAGCTGGGCGACACGGCCCTGTTCTGGAACACGCTGGTCGAGTTCCTCCCCAGCCTGTTCGTCGCCGCGTTCGCGCTGATCATCGGCCTCGTCGTCGGCGACAAAGCGAAACTCCACGTCAGCGAGCGCCTCCGGAGCGTCAAACTGCCGGAGGTCAGCATCATCCCCGAACTCGTCAAGTACAGCGTCTTCTACGTCGCCATCCTCATCGCGCTCGGCCAGCTCGGCGTCGAGACGATGGCGCTGGTCGTCCTGCTGGGCGTCTACGCCCTCGCCATCGTCGTCGTCGCGCTCGTCGCCTTCTGGGACCTCCTCCAGTCGGGCGCCGCGGGCATCTACCTCCTGCTCCGGGAACCGTACAGCATCGGCGACCGCGTCCGCATCGACGACAACGAGGGGATCGTCCAGGAGGTCGATATGTTCACGACGCGCATCGAGAGCGACGGCGAGGAGTACATCGTCCCCAACCAGAAGGTCTTCTCCAGCGGCATCGTCCGCATCCGGAACTGAACCGGCCGGACCCTCCCGCCGCTCGCCACTGTCAGCCCCCGCTCACTCCTCGTCCCGGACAGTCGCCGGGACGCCCGCGACGGTCGCGCCGGGTGGCACGTCCTCGGCGACCAGCGAGTTGGCCGCGACCTGCGCGCCGGCGCCGATCTCGACGCCCGGGAGGACGACGGCGCCGGCGCCGATCATGGCCCGCTCGCCGACGACGACCTCGCCGGTCCGGTACTCCTCCTGCAGGAACTCGTGGCAGAGGACGGTCGCGTCGTAGCCGACGATGGCGTGGTCCTCGACGGTGATGAGGTCCGGCCAGAACACGTCCGGCGTCGACTCCAGGCCCCACGCGACTCCCGTCCCGACCGTGACGCCGATACGGCGCAACAGCCAGTTTTTCAGCCGCATGCTCGGACACACCCGACAGACCAGGATGACGACGTAGTTGACCATCACCCGTAGCGGGTGCCGGGCCGCGGTCCAGTGGAAGATGGAGTTGTGCGGCCCCGCAGTCGCGTGACGAGTCACCCGGTCGTACCGCGGGTTCGAGCCGTCGCTGGCCGTCTCCGACTCGGTTCGGCCGCCGCGAGCGGCGTCGCTGGCCGCCTCGTCGTCGCCGTCCGCTCGCGTGTCGTCGCTCACGCTCGGGCGTTCGTGCGCCGCTGTCTTGAATCTCGTCACATCGCTCGACGCCGCCGCAAAAAATAGCGCTCGCTCGCGAATCTACGCGCCGGCTTCCGTCGCCGTGTCGGTCGCCGTTCCAGCGCCGGTGTCGGTCGCCGTTCCAGCGCCAGTGTCGGTCGCTGTGTCGGTACCGGTGTCAGTGGCCGTGTCGGTACCAGTGTCGGTCGCCGTTCCAGCGCCGGTGTCGGTCGCAGTGTCGGTACCGGTGTCGGTTTCGGTCGCCGTGCCGTCGTCCGTGGCGGTTTCGGTCTCGGTCTCCGTCTCGGTATCGGTGGCCGTTTCGGTCCCCATGTCGGTGGCAGTATCGTCTTCGGTCGCCATCTCGGGGAGCGAGACGGTCATCGTCGCGTCTTCCACGGGGATGACGGTGAACGAGGCGCCGGCAGGTGCGTCCTCGGGAGCCGCGTAGCCGGCGGCGAACACCGAGTACGCGGTGCCACCCTCGACCGAGAGGTCGACGGTCGCGAGCACGTCGCCGGTCTCGTTGTCGCGGATCTCGACCGTGTAGTCACCGGCCGGGACGTTCATGTAGTCCGTGGCGTTCTGGAACGAGAGGTTCTGTGCGAGGTAGGTCTCGTTCTCCTCCTGCTGGGCCGGCATCAGGTTGTCGACACCGACGGTATCGGTCGGCGTCGCGGTCGCACCCGCCTCGGTGGCCGTATCGGTCGCGCCGGCGACCGTCGAGGTGGGCGTCGCGGTCGGCGATCCCTGTGCGGTGGCCGTCTCGGTGGCCGTGCCGCTATCGGTCGCCGTCTCGGTTCCGGTCTCCGTTTCCGTCTCCGTCTCGGTGGCGGTTTCCGTTCCGGTCTCGGTCTCCGTCTCCTCGGTCGGTCCCTCGGTCACGACGACATCGACCGCGGGCGCGTCCGGCGAGAGGTGGACGAGGCTGACGGCAGCGGACTCGTTGTCCGGCTCCCAGGCGTTGTCCTCGAAGAGGACCGGTTCGAACTCGGCCTCGGAGTCGCTGGAGAACTCGCCGCTAGCGGCGAGCGTCCCGACCGTTCGCGGTTCGAGGGTCAGGTTCCCCTCGAACAACACGTTCGTCGGCTGGTCCGCGACCGAGATGGTCGCGGTGTGGTTGCCGCTCTCCAGCGCCAGGTACCCGGTCACGTCACCGAACTCCGCCCCTTCGACGACGGTCTCGTTGTCGACCGACACGTCAACCGCGGGTGCGTCCGGGGAGAAGTGCCCGATCCGGAGGTACGACGTGTCCTGAGTCTGTGTGGTCGTGTCCTCGTCTTCCTGTGCAGTGAACGACGACGCCGCCCCGCCCGCCGCGAGCGCGCTCACGACGAGTGTCAGAGCGACGGCTCCGACTATCGCTTTCGTGTATCTATCGTAAGTCATGCGACTGAGGACAAGGCCGAGATACACTTTGTTATCCCCTGCCCACGGATCCGCCGCGAGACGTAAGCCCGAGCAACCGCCGACCGGTCGCGGCTAGTCCGAACTTTGTGTCACCGGATACCAGACGCAGCAGGCCGCCACACGCGACGTGAACGGGCGGTCCACCAGTGGGCCCCGCTTACCGCCGGTAACAGCACGTTACTCGCGGTAGCGACCCGGGCCCCGCCCCGCTCCCGTCGGTCGGTCGGTTCCGGTGGCACTCGTACACGACGACGGACAGAACTGCGAAAACCGGCATCCGGGTCGTACGTCGAAGCCGTGCGACTCGGTGGTCCGAACGGCGCCGTCGGTGGCACCGCTCGCGACAACTTCGAAGAGAGATGCGCCGGCCGGGATTTGAACCCGGGCCATGAGCTTGGAAGGCTCAGGTCCTACCACTAGACCACCGGCGCGCATCCGTTCGTTTCACACCGCGAAGTAAGGGTGTTTCCTTTCGGCTCGAACCGGTTGCCGGCCCCGCTCACCCGAACCGGACGGTCACCGACCGCGCTCGTTCCAGCAACGGTTCGTCGTAGGTCTCGACGGTCTGGGTCGGGTGGCGTTCGTCGATGGCCCGGACCGTCTCGACGGTGTTGGCGAAGTTCCGGTAGGTCGCCTCGTCGACCATCTGCCCGTCGAGGACGACCGCGCCGGTGCCCGCTTCCTTGGCCTCGTTGAACCCCTCGACCTTCTCGACGGCCGACCGGAGTTCCGCGGGCGTGGGCATGTGGACCCGGTTGGCCTGGGCGGTCTGTTTGGGGTGGAGCGACCACGAGCCGTCGAGGCCGATGCGGGCCTCGCGTTCGACCTGGTCGGCGTAGCCCGGTGCGTTGTAGTAGGTGACGCCCGCCCGCTCGTCGAACAGGCGGTCGAAGGGGCCGCCGACGGCGACGAGGCCGCCCGCCGACGCCTCGTTGGAGAGCCGTTCGAGCAGGCCGTCCCAGCGCGGGCGGTCGCCGTCCATCGCGCGCCCGCCCAGGTCGGCCGTGTAGTCGACGGGACCGAAGACGAGCCCCGCGAGGCGGTCGCTCTCGCCGAGGCGGGCGATGGCGGGCAGGTCCGAGACGGCGGCGGCCGTCTCGACGATCACCGCGAGTTCGACGGTCCCGTCGTCGAAGCCGTGCTCGCGCTCGGCCTCGGCGACGGCGCCGACCGCGGCTTCCACGTCCGAGAGGCGGCCGACCTTCGGCACGACGACGCCGTCGAGGTGTTCGCCGACCTCGCTCACGAGCCGGTAGATCTGCTCGCGGCCGCGGTCGCGAATGTCGGGGTCGTCGCAGTCCCACTCGACGCGGGGCCAGATCTCGCCGCCGAAGTCGGGGGCCAGCTCGGGCAGGCGGTCGACGACGTTTTCGACGGCCTCGGCCTTCATGTCCGGGGCCGTCCCGTCCTCGATGTCGGGGACGAGCCAGTCGGGGGCCTCGAACCCCTCGGCGGTGAGGCCCGAATCGAGGTACTTCGCCGAGTCCTCGCGCGGGACGGCGGCCGGTGCGGTCTGGAAGGTGCGTGCGAGTCGTGTCATGGGTGAGTGCTCCCGTCGGTCGCGGTCGGTGCGTCGGCGTCCTCGCGGTCGATCAGCGCGCGGCGGCGGCCGGAGTACACCGGGCGCTCGTCGGCCGTGAACGCGACGTGTTCGAAGGTGACCTGACCGGCCCGCGGCGGCCCCGCCGACGGGTCGGCGTCGAGGACGCGAGTGAAGCCGAAGACCGTGTCGCCGGCGGTCACGAAGTCGTGGAACCGCTCGTCGTCGAAGCCGAGTTCGCGGTAGGTGCGCTCGTCCGAGCGGGCGTGGCCCAGCGCGGTCGAGCGGGTCACGTCGCCGTAGGCCACGGGCTCGCCGGAGGGCGAATCGGCCATCGCGGCGCCGTTGTGGTGCTGGCGAGCGGTGTTGAGCGTCGCGAGCGGGAGCGCGGCGACGGTCAACTCGTCCATCGTCCGCCCGCGCTCGTGGCGGTAGGCGACGGCGGCGTCGCGGTCGGCCGCCCGGTCGAGCGCCCGGCGGAAGTCCTCGAAAGCGCCGCCGTCGGGTGTGACGAACGTCTCGGGCAACTCGGAGTCGCGGGAGCCGTCGCCCTCCTCACGCGACGACTCCGAGCGGCCGCCGTCGGTCGCAGCGGGCTCGCGTCGGGGGATCATGTTCGTCCGCTCGTAGGAGACGAGGGTGTCGCCGTCGGCGTCGCGCCCGTGAGTCTCCCAGGTGACGATGCCGTACTCGGGCCGTGAACTCGACTCGCCGGTCGCCCGCACCGTCGACTCGACGCGGGGTTCGGTCCCGGGCGCGACCCCGTGTTCGTGGAACCGCACGGCGTCGCGGCCGAGGAAGTAGCCGCCCTTCTCGCTGAGATCCTCGACGGAGGGGCCCATCACCGCGGCCAGCAGGTAGTCGGGGTGGATCGGCGGTTCGTCGAACCCGCGAGCCCGGGCGGCGTCGCTCCGCCAGTACGCCGGGTCGTGGTTGAGGGTCTGGCCCATCCAGGCGTCGTTGCCGTGGCGGGTGAGCCGGAGCCCGGGGGCGTGTTCGATCACCTGCCCCTCGGCGAAGTCCTCGAAGTAGCGCCCCTTCTCGCGGGTGTCGACGTGGTCTAGCGCCGCGGCGAACGTGTCGGGGTCGGTCCAGTCGGTCATCGGCGGTCCCCTCCGGAGCCGTCGGCCGCGACCTGGGGGTCGGCCCGCTCGCGGCGGGCGAGCGTCCGGCGCATCTCGTTGGTGACGACCATGTACCCCTCGTCGAATCCCATGCCGGGCTTGGCCAGTAGCTGGGCGGCGTCGGTCGCGAGCGCGACGTGGACGCAGGCCCGCGCCGAGACGGCCGTCTCGTTGCAGGTGCCCCCGAGGTACGCGCGGGTGTCGGTCCCCTCGCAGGCGGTGACGGCGCGGGCGCTGCGCTGGACGCCGCCCAGGTCGGGCGTCTTCACCTGCACCACGTCCGCCGCGCCCTCGTCGACGAACGCGCGCACGTCGTCGAGCGTGTTGCACCACTCGTCGGCGACGATATCGACGGGGACGCCCGCGTCGGCCAGACCGTCGCGGAGTTCGGCCATCCGTCGGATCTGCGCGGTCCGGTCGCCGGCGTCCATCGGCCCTTCGACCTGGAGCGGATAGGGGTCGGCCGCCGCGGCGAGCTTCGCGAAGTAGTCGACGACTTCGGCGCGGTCGTAGGGCGGGCCGAACAGCTCGCCGACCGTCCCGTACACGTCGACGTGGAAGCGTGGTTCGTACCCCTCGGGGCCGAGGTCGGCGGCTCGCGAGCCGAGCCACTCGAGGTACTCGACCAGGCGCTCGCCGTCGCTCCCGAGCTTCGCCTCGCTGTTGAACAGGCCGTGCGGGAGGACCGGCACGCCCTTCAGGAGCATCTTCTCGGCGTTGCGCCGGCGTGCGTCACCCGACTGGCCGAAGACCGGGACCGGTTCGGTCGCGGGGGCCGTATCGAGCGCGTCGGCGAGGACGCCCGTCGGCGTCGCGCGGCGAGCACGGGCCGCGGCGAACAAAAGCGCCTGGGAGACGCCGTAGCGCAGCGCCGTATGCAGGGAATCACCGCCACCACTGGCTCTCGACGGGAGCGACTCGACGACGGCCGCGTTGTTCGCGAACGCTCGCGGGTCCCGCCCTTCGAGCGCGTCGGCGACCGGTCCCTCGACGACCGGCCGATACGCCTCGGCGCGAAAGAGCGGGTCGCGTCCGCCCGCGCCGGAGTACTGGACGGCCGCGCAGTCGCCGCGGACCGCGCTCCCGTCGGCGAGTTCGACCTCGACGATCAGCGCCTCGCCGGCCTGCCGGACGGCGTCGAACCCCTCCGTGACGGGGTCGCCGGCGTAGGCGAACCCGTCCTCGGTCGCGCCCGCCTTGATCGCCGCCTGGTCGTCGACGTAGAAGCCCGAGGCGCCGGGGGTCGCACGGACGGACTCAATCCGCATCGCTCTCACCTCCCGACGCCGGGTCGTCCGTGGCTCCCCGACGCTCGGACCCGCCGTCGGTCGCGGTCGGCCGGCCGATGAGCTTCCCGTCGCTGATGGCGTCCACGTCGTCGGCGACCATCCGGAACGAGCGGCTTCGACCCTCCGTCCGGGCGCGCTCGTCGAGGCGGGCCTCGTGGACCTCCTTGATATCGTCTGGAACGGCCAGGTCGCCCCATTCGAGGACCCGGACGCGACCGTCGTCGTCGCGGGCGGGGAGGACCGCGGCGGCCGCGCTGTCGCTCGGGGCGAAGGGCACGTCGAGTTCGCCCGATTCGAAGGCCGCGACCGTGCCGCGGGCGGCGTCGCCGTCGCCGCGGGCGATCGCGGTCTCGACCAGCGAGCGGGCGGTCCGCTCGATCAGTTCGCGTTCGCGGTCGATACCGTCGACGACGATGTCCTGTTCGATCATCATATCGACGAGCTGTCTGGTGGTGCGGAGGCCGCTCGCGTTGGCCTCGCGTGTCGGGACGCCCTGGAACTCCTGGGGCGATTTGGTGATGACCTTGTCCGGGCGGGCCAGCGCCGCGGTCGCGCCGCCGAGGCCGATGACGCCGCTGGCGCGGGCCTCGTCGGGCGGGAACCCGCCCATCCACTCGTGGAAGACGGTTGTGACGACCGTGTCGTCGGGGAGGTACTCCTCGCCGAGACTCCGGAGGGCGCGCAGCGCGGCCACGTCCTGGACGACGTTGCCGACCTGGCCGTAGCCCAGCGTGAGCGAGCGGACGCCCTGGGTCGTCGCGAGCAGGCCTTCGAGGATCATGACCGCGATGGCGATGGCCGGCGGGACCAGGGTCCCGGTGAGCGGCCCGAACGGTTCGCGGTTGATCCGGACGCCCCGCTCGGTGTAGGCGCCACAGAGCCGGTCGACGAACTGCCAGTGTTCGATGGTTTCGGCGAGGTCGTGCTCCTTGGTGTAGGGGATGTTGTACGAGATGGGGCCGCCCTCGAAGCTCTCGAACCCGCCGGCGAGCGTGACGACGGCCAGCAGGCGCGCGTCGGGGGTGCCGTGGCGGACCTCGACGGGCGCGTCGACCGACCGGACGAGTTCCCGGCAGGCGTCGACGCCGTGGTTGACGGCCGGGAAGCCGTTGAGGGTGTTCTCGCCGGACTCCCGGGCCTCGGTGAGCCCCTCCGCTGCCTTCCCGTACTCGTTGTCGCGGGTGTACGAGTCGATCGTGGTCGGGAGCAGATCGGCGCCGCCCTCCGATTCGAGGTACCGGAGGAGGTCGATCTGGTCGTCCAGTCGCGGGACGCCCGCGCGGGGCTGGAGGAGCGGCCGGTCCGCCGATTCCAGCACGTCGGCGAAGCGCTTCGATTCGGGCAGCGACTCGTGGAACTCGACGGCCGCCTCGAAGTCGGCGTCGGCGCCGGTGGGCCAGCGGTCGCGCAACTCGTCTGCCGTCTCCCGTAGCTGGTCGCCGGGAATGCGTTCGTCGCGGACCATCTACGAGTCGACCCTGACCCGGTCGGTCGCGGTCTCCGTGACGGTCGTGTCGAGGTCGCGTTCGAGCGCGGCGACGACGGCCGACGGGTCGGTCTCGGCGTCGAAGACCCGGTCGAAGCCGAGTTCGCGGAACCGCTCGGCCGTCTCCGACCAGTCGTCCTGGCCGACCGCGAGGTTGCCGCCGATGTAGGTGACCGCGTCGCAGTCGACCTCGGCGAGGCGCTCGTGGAGCCCCTGACAGTCCTGCCTGGCGTGACCGTACAGCGAGGAGACCAGTACGGCCCCGGCGTCGTGGGCGTCGGCGGCCGAGACGAACTCGGCCTTCGAGGTCTGGACGCCCAGGTTCTCGACGTCGAACCCGGCCGCGGTCAGCGCCTGTTCGATGATCGTGATGCCCACGACGTGCGCGTCGGAGCCGATCACACCGAGGATGACTGTCTGCCCCATGTGAGTATCACCACCGACGAGCGCATCCGCCATAAATATAATGGTTTTTCATTATAGTCTTGGTAATTGTTGTCACAGGCCCGAAGCGCGGCGAAATCCAGTACGTAATGATTTATCAGGCAGTTTTATGCCCGGTGAGTTCGACGGGGGAGACATGACCGCACTGTCGGACTTGCGCGTGGTCGACCTGACCCAGGTCCTGGCGGGGCCGTACTGCACGATGCTGCTGGCGGACATGGGGGCGGACGTGGTGAAGGTCGAGCGGCCGGGCGGGGACCTCATTAGGTCGAACCCGCCGTTCGTCGACGGTCCCGAGGGCGAGGCCTACGGCGGCTACTTCCAGAGCGTCAACCGCAACAAACGCTCGCTGGAACTCGATCTGGGCGACGACGAGGACCGCGTCGACTTCCTCTCGCTCGTGGAGACCGCTGACGTGGTCGTCGAGAACTACCGCGCGGGCACGATGGAGCGGTTCGATCTGGGCTACGAGACGCTCCGGGAGCGCAATCCGCAACTGATCTACTCCTCCATCAGGGGGTTCGGCGACCCGCGCACCGGCGAGACCGACCGGCAGGGCCAGCCGTCGTTCGACCTCGTCGCGCAGGCCCTCGGTGGTGTGATGGAGATCACCGGCCAGCCCGACGGTCCGCCGACGAAGGTCGGGCCGGGTATCGGCGACCTGTTCACGGCCGTCCTCAACGCCGTCGGTATCCTCGCCGCGGTCCACCACCGCGACCAGACTGGCGAAGGCCAGTACGTCGACACCGCGATGTACGACGCCATGGTGTCGATGTGCGAGCGCACCGTCTACCAGTACTCCTACACCGGCGAGTCCCCCACCCGCCGCGGCAACGCCCACCCGACCCTGTTCCCCTACAACGCCTTCGAGACGGCGGACGGCCACGTCGTGATCGCGGCGTTCTCGGACGGCCACTGGCGCGCGCTCTGCGAGGCGATGGACCGGCCCGACCTGGCCGCCGACTACCCGACCGCTGGCGACCGCATCGCCGACCGCGACGCGCTCCGCGCCGAGATCGACGACTGGACGCGCTCGCTCACCGCCGACGAAGTCGTCGCCGCGCTCGACGGCGAGGTCCCCGCCGCGCCCGTCCAGGACACGAGCGACATCTTCGACGACCCGCACGTCCGCGCCCGCGACATGCTCGCCGAGGTCGACCAGCCCGGCGCCGACGAGTCGGTCACCGTCGCAGGCAACCCCATCAAGCTCTCGGAAACCCCTACCGCCGTCGAACGCCGCGCGCCCCTGCTCGACGAGCACCGCGAGGAACTGCTCGACTCGGTCCCCCGTGCCGGCGACGAGGGCGAGCAGGCCAGCGGCGACGACTGAGGGACGAGCCACGGAGGACCGCGGACTCGGGATTTCTGCAGTGGCGCGTGCTGTCGAGCGTGTCCGCCTCCTGGCGGGCCGCTCGAACTAGTCGCGCGAGGGATGAGAGAGTGAGTGCAACGAACGAGCGAATCGGCTGGGGAGGCTCGTGGCCGTCTGCGGTGCCGTGCGGGGCGGGTGCCGTTTCGGTGCTCTGCGGAGCGGTTGCGGTCCCTGGTGGGCTGAACGGGCGAGGCGCGCTCGCGTGCAGTTCGGTCAGGCGACCGCGAGCGCGTCGAGGGCGTTCAGCGCCTGCTGTCGACTGCGGTCGGTCCAACTACGAGCGAGCGCGTCGAGACCGCTCGAAGGACAGAATCGGAGCGACTCACTCGGAACGAACCACGCCGTAACAGTTCCCGCTCGACACCTCGAACGCTTCCAGTTCTAGCCCACTCGACCCCACATCGCGCCGAAATTCCTCGGGGTCGTAGATGTGGTAGAACCGGTCGACTGCCTCGCC
Source organism: Halosimplex pelagicum (assembly GCF_013415905.1). Lineage (GTDB taxonomy): Archaea > Halobacteriota > Halobacteria > Halobacteriales > Haloarculaceae > Halosimplex > Halosimplex pelagicum. The sequence continues at coordinate 4,699,453 of NZ_CP058909.1, forward strand.
GCCAGGCAGCGTCCACTCCACGGTCGTGTCGAACCCCTCGTCGGCGTCGAATCGGTCGTGTTCGGTCGACCAGGCGCTGACGAGCGCCCGCCCGTCCGGAGCCAGTACGCGAGCCAGTTCGTCGAGACTCCCGATCCTGGCCTCTCGCGTCGGCAGATGCGGCAGCGTCGCGACGAACACCGCCAGATCCGCGACGCCGTCCCGGACCGGCAGCGAACTCGCGTCCGCCTGGGCGAGCCCGTAGTCGAACCCCCGCTCTCGCGACCGCTCGCGCGCCGTCGCGACCATCTCGCGGCTCAGGTCCACCCCCAGCGCCCGGTCACAGCGGTCGGCCAACAGCTCCGTGTGGCGACCGTTGCCACACCCCACGTCCAGTCCCACCGAACCCGACCGACCGTCGAGGAACTCCTCGATCTCGGGCCAGGCGTACTCGCGGGTCTTCGAGAAGTGGTCGGCGATGCGGTCGTAGGTGGCTCGGACCGACCCCGTAGACGGTCCGTCACCGCCCGATTCGTCGTCAGTCACCGCTCAGTCGTACTTCTCGGGGTACGCGTCGGCGAGCAGTTCCGGCTGGTCGTTCAGCCGCTCGCGGATAGGGGCGACGACCTCCGAGATGGCTTCGCCGGCCGCGGGCTTCAGGTCCGCCGGGTGGAGTTCGCCGGAGACGAAGTCCGCCTCCAGCGACTCGTAGGAGTCGTAGGTCAGGTCGCCGCCGTACTCCTCGGGGCGCTCGACGACGAACTCCTCGCCGCGCTCGTCGAGGATGGGGAAGACGAGGTACTCCATGTACTCCAGCACGCCGTTGTCCTCGCGCTCGCCGGCCGGGCAGTAGGCCTGTTCGATCTTCTCGACGACCTCGTCGTGGGAGTCGTTGAGGTTGACCTTCGAAGACTCGTCGGAGGCCGACATCTTCCCACCGGAGAGACCCGACAGCAGGGGGGCGAACATGCAGACGGGCGCCTCGCCGCCGTGGTCGGGGAGGATCTCCCGAGAGAGCATGTAGATGCCGCGCTGGTCGATGCCGCCGTAGGCCACGTCGGCGTCCAGCGCGTCAACGTCCAGCGTCTGCATGAGCGGGTAGAGCAGCCCCCCCAGTTTGGGCGAGTCGGACTCGCGGACGACCTCGCTGCCGGCGCGCTGGGCGCGGCTGAGCGTCGTCTCGGCGGCCATCCGATACATCTCCAGCGTGTACTCCTCGCCGAGCTGGAAGTCGCTGCCGCGGGCGAAGTCGATCCCCTCGGGGTCGGCGCCGGCGGCGTCGATCATCGCCTCGATGGTCGCCTCGTAGTAGGCCGAGCGGGCGTCGAGTAGGTCGAACGGGCTCTTGTTGTCGTCGAGGTGGGCGTGGAGGTCGGCGATCAGCACCGTCACGTCCATGCCGGCGCCGAGGAAGTCGGCGAGCTTGCGCATCGTCGTGAAGTGGCCGATGTGCATCTCGCCGGTCGGCGCGTAGCCGATGTACACCGAGGGGTCGCCGTCGTCGAATAACTCCTCCAGCTCCGATTCCTCGACGACCTCCGCCGTGTTGCGGGTCGCGAGTTCGAGTCGCTCGGCCGTGTCCATACCGAGTCGTCGCCCCGGCCGACAGTAAAGCGTTTCTTTCGGGTGAGGACGGCTCCCACCGGCCCGAACCGGTTCCGACGCGCCCGGGGTCGCGGCGCTCGCCGGCTCCGCCACACACCCAAGTGATCTGCCAAATTGATTTAACCGACGAACGACACTAGGGAACGATGGGCCTCTCGACCGGGTGCGAACGGCTGGACGACCTGCTCGGCGGCGGCGTGCCGGACAAGCGAAGTCTGCTGGTCTCGGGCCCGCCGGGAACCGGCAAGACGACGCTGGGCATGCAGTTCCTCCAGACGGGACTCGACGCGGGCGAGGAGGGACTGTTCATCAGCACGGAACAGACGATCGACGAACTCGAAGACACCTTCGAGCCGTACCCGTTCGACCTCGACGCCGACGGGCTGACCGTGATCACGGTCCACTGCGAGCCCGGCGACACGATGGAGCGGGACGACGACCTGGTCGTCCGCACGCTGGAGGGGGGCGACCGGGCCGTCACCGAGTGGTTCGACCTCCCCTTCACCCGGGAGAACGTCGTCCACTACCTCTCGGAGTACGGCCCGCAGGACCGCATCCTCCTCGATAGCCTCTCGGGGCTGCGACCGATCGCCGCCGACGAGGTGTCCTTCTGGCGCTCGACCTACGACCTGATCCGTCTCTTCTCGGACACCTTCGACGCCACGTCGCTGCTGACCGCCGAGGACAGGGGGACCGGCGGGCGTGGCGCCGGCGACCTGCTGCGGTACGCGACCCACGGCGTGCTCGACCTCTCGTGGGCCGAGCGCGCGAACCAGCGCCACAGGTTCCTGCGGGTCGAGAAGCTCCGCGGGCGCGACCACGACACCCGGCGCCACAGGCTCGTCCTCGGCGACGACGGCGCGACCCTCCAGCCGACCCAGCGCACGCCGCCCAGCGAACTCCTCGCTCACGACCACCTCTCGACGGGTATCGACGCGCTGGACGAACTGCTCGGCGGCGGCCTCGTCCGCGGCGGGTTCACCCTCCTGTCGCACGACGGAACGACGGGGTACTACACGATCAACACGCGGATGCTCGCCGCCGCCGTCGAGAACGGGATGGCGCTGGCCGTCGCGCTCCCGGCGGAGGTCTCGCTGTCCCAGCTCGACCGGTACTGGACCGACGCCGACTGGAGCGTCGCGGAACTGCTCGACGACGACCGACTGTTCGTCCTCGAACTCGTCGCGAGCGACGGTTACGACCACCGGAACGTCCTGCAGTACGACGAGTCGGCCGACCGAGACTGGGAGCGACTGATGGAGGTGTCCTACGACCGCAGCGGCGACCGCCCGCTGTTCGCGTTCATCGACACCGAACCGCTGCTCGAACAGGTCCCGCCCGAGCGCGCCCGAGAAGTGCGCTACCGGGCGGCGGCCCGCCACACCGACGGCGACGACGTGGTCGTCTACACCGTCAACCCGGCGATCCAGAACCAGTCGCTCGTCGAGTTCTTCGTCGACACGAGCGGCCAGACCGTCCGGATCGAACGGGGCGACGACGGCATCGAGTGGCTCACCCTCCGCAAGTCGCCGACCGGATCGCCCGGGACGAGCAGCGTCGTCGCCTACGACGAGGAGCCGCCGTACGTCGATCTGGTGTAGGGCGCCCTCCGGATGTCGCCCGCGTCGACACGCGGTCGGGAGAAGCGCCCGCTCGCACTGCGGTCGCCTACGCGCTCGCCTTCTCGACGACCTCGACCGCTTCGGCGTCGACCGCCTCGGTGTCGAGGAAGTTGGGGATGTAGTCCCGGCGCTGGTAGGTGTCGCGCTCGTCCTCGCTTCCGACGGTACACCACAGCTGGGGGCGGTCGGGACCGTGCCAGTCGCCCTGGCGCGCGACGCCGAAGACGACCAGCTCCTCGCCGTCGACGGAAATGACGGCGTCCTTTCGGAACCCGGCGTCCCCGTGGACGATGAGCTTCTTCATGCCCGACGCTTCGACGGAGGCGTACTTAGTGACTTCGAAGCCCGCCGCCCCAGCGGCCCGAGCGCGGGCGATCCTGCCCCGGACTCGCCCACCCCGACTCGACCGCCGTCCGGCGTCGAAGGTCTCCGGAGGGGTCCAAGGGGACATTATGTCTTAACAGGTGAGACTTATCACCGCCGCCGAGAGCCACGGTATCGTGGCAGGCGAGTACGTCCGAGCGCTGCTGGGTCGCCCGCTGGCGCGCCGCGTCGGCCGCCCGGTCGCCGCGTTCGCGGCGCTGGTGGTCGCGGGCGTGGTCGGGTTCGGCGCCCTCGCGGGCGTCGGCGTTATCGAGGCGCTGTTCTGGCTGCTCGACCCGACGAGCATCGAGATATTCATCGAGTCCCACGACGCGCCGGCGCGGTCCCTGCGGGCGTTCGCGCTGGTCGTCGAGTCGGGCCTGATCCTCTCGGGACTGTGGATCGGCGAGACGGTCGTCTCGGCGACCTTCGGCGGACGGATCGGAACGGAGCTCAGACAGATGCAGGTCGAACGAACCATCGAGAACACGGACGGACACGTCGTCGTCTGCGGGTACGGCACCTTCGGCAAGACGGTCGCGCGACGGCTGCGCGACCGGGACCGCCCGGTCGTCGTGGTCGAGACGGGCGACGGACAGTACGAGCGCGCGCTGGACGACGGCCTCCTCGCCGTGCAGGGCGACGCCCGTCGCGAGGAACTGCTCGTCGAAGCCGGCGCCGAGCGGGCCGACGCCGTCGTCGGCGCCGTCGACGACGCGAACGTCAACATCCAGGTCGCCATCACCACCGGGGAACTCGCGCCCGAGGCGCGGGTCGTCGTCCGCGCCGGCGACGAGATGTACGAGTCGGTCGCCCGGCGCGCGGGCGCCGACGAGGTGATCGTCCCCGAGGTCGTCAGCGGCGAACAGGTGACCACGACGCTGTGAGCGGTCTCGACGACGGTCGGTCGTGCGTGTCGGCCCCACACGAGAGCGGGCGCGAGCCGGCGATCTCGGGCGACCGGCCGGACCGAACCAAACGGGTTTTAAGCGGGGATGACCAAGCCGTCGGCAAGGTCGATATCTATGGAGATGCCACGTCGATTTAACACGTACTGTCCGCACTGCGACGAGCACAACGAACACGAGGTCGAGCGCGTTCGAAGCGGTCGCACCTCGGGGATGACGAAGGTCAACGGGCGCCAGGCCGAGCGGACGCGCTCGGGCTACGGGAACGCGGGCAAGTTCTCGAAGGTTCCCTCCGGCGGGAAGCCGACCCAGAAGACCGACCTCAAGTACCGCTGTTCCGACTGCGGCAAGGCCCACCTCCGCGAGGGATGGCGCGCCGGCAAACTGGACCTTCAGGACTAACGATGGCAGGAAACTTCTTCAGCGTCGCGTGTCCGGACTGTGAGAACGAACAGATCGTCTTCGGCAAGGCCGCGACCGAGGTCGCCTGCGAGGTCTGCGGGCACACGCTCGCCCGACCGACCGGCGGCAAGGCGACCATCGAGGGCGAGGTACTCGAGACCGTCGAGGCTCGATAATGAAATACAGCGGCTGGCCCGACCCCGGTGAACTCGTGGTCGGACGCGTCGACGAGATCGAGGACTTCGGCGTCTTCGTCGACCTCCAGGAGTACGAGGACAAGCGCGGCCTCTGTCACATCAGCGAGGTCGCCTCCGGCTGGATCAAGAACGTCCGCGACCACGTCTCCGAAGGGCAGACGGTCGTCGCGAAGGTGCTCGACGTCGATCAGGGGTCCCAGCAGATCGATCTCTCGATCAAGGACGTCAACGACCACCAGCGCAAGGACAAGATCCAGGAGTGGAAAAACGAGCAGAAGGCCGACAACTGGATGCTGCTCGCGTTCGGCGAGGACGTCGACGACGAGACCTACGCCGCCATCGCCAACGAGCTGCTGGCCGCCTTCGGCTCGATGTACGAGGGCTTCGAGGAGGCCGCGATCCACGGCGAGGAGGCGCTCGACGAGACCGATCTGGACGACGAGGAGATCGAGGCCATCGTCGAGACCGCTCGCGAGAACGTCTCGGTGCCCTACGTCAACGTCACCGGCTACGTCACGCTTGAGTGCGCCAGCGGCGACGGCGTCGACGTGATCAAGGAGGCCCTGCAGGCCGCCGAGGGCAACGGCGAGATCCCCGAGGAAGTGGAGCTGGAAGTCACCTACGTCGGCTCGCCGGAGTACCGCATCCAGGTGCGGGCGCCCGACTACAAGACGGCCGAGTCCCACCTCGAGGAGAGCGCGGACCGCGCCGTCGCCGCCGTCGGCGAGCACGACGGCTCCGGTCGCTACCACCGCGACCGCGAGGTCGAGGCGGAGTAACCGTCGCCGGTCGCCGCGTCGACGGTCCCTTCCCATGAAATCCGACATTCTCGTCTGCTCGGCCTGGCGCGACGAACACGAGCGGCCGCGCTACACGCTCGAGGCGACCTGTCCCGACTGCGGCGCCGAGGCGGTCAACTCGGCGCCGGCGCCCTTCTCGCCGGAGGACAGCTACGGGGAGTATCGACGCGCACTTAAGGAGCGGCGCCGGGACTAGGCTCCATGGACGAATTCGAACGCGAAGCGCTGGGGGACGCGGATCTCGACGACCCCGTACTGGTCGAGGGACTGCCCGGCGTGGGTCACGTCGGCAAGCTCGCCGCCGAGCACCTCCTCGAAGAACTGGAGAGCGAGCCCGTCGAGCGCGTCCACTCGACGCACTTCCCGCCGCAAGTGAGCGTCGACGAGGGCCGCACGGAGCTGGCGGGCGCCGAGTTCCACGCGGTCCGCCCCGAGGACGGCCGCGACATGCTCGTGCTCACCGGCGACCACCAGGCCCAGGACAACACTGGCCACTACGGCCTGACCGAGTCCTTCCTCGACGTGGCCGACGACCACGGCGTCTCCCGGGTCTTCGCCCTCGGGGGCGTCCCGACGGGCGAACTCATCGAGGAGTACTCCGTGCTGGGCGCCGCCACCACCGACGAGGTCGTCGCCGACCTCGAAGACGTGGGCGTCGAGTTCCGCGAGGACGAGCCCGCGGGCGGCATCGTCGGCGTCAGCGGCCTCCTCCTCGGTCTCGGCGAGCGCCGCGGCTTCGAAGCGGCCTGCCTGATGGGCGAGACCAGCGGCTACCTCGTCGACCCCAAGAGCGCACAGGCCGTCCTCGAAGTGCTCCAGGAGGTCGTCGACTTCGAGGTCGACTACGCCTCCCTGGAGGAGCGCGCCGACGAGATGGAGGAGGTCGTCCGCAAGATCCAGGAGATGGACCAGGGGACGCCCGCGGCCTCCGACGAGGACCTGCGCTACATCGGCTGACCGCGACCGGTCGCTCTCTCCGCCCGTTCGACGCGGTCCGCTGGCGAGACTTTGATAGTGGAGCGACGCCAACGCTCGCGCGTGGTACTCGACGCGCTGTTCGGGCTGCCCCACTGGTTGCTCGTCGGTCTCGGGCTCGGCGTCGCCAGCAGCGTCCTCGCGGCCTGCCTGTTCGTCGCCGCGGACCGGCTCTACCCCGCCAGCGGCGCCTATCGTCGGCGGCACGAGGGCGAGGGGCGACGCCGGACCGAGCTCCGCGACTACCTCGACGCCATCGACGAGTCATACGCCGAGGACCACTTCGTCGAGGGCCAGCCGGTCGCCTTCTACCTCCCCGAGCGCGACGTGGCGATCACCTTCGACGCCCGCGCGTACTACCGGATCGACCGGTCGCCGACCTACCCCGTCCTCGTCGAACACGAGATGCCGGGCGTCCAGCTCGGCGACCGGCTCCCCTTCGAGGTGCCCGACGTGGCGTTCGGCCCGGCCGAACCGGCCGAGACCCGCGACCCCGCCACGGCCGCGTTCGACGAACTCGGCGTCCCGGCCACCGCCGGCCTCGACGAGGTGAAAGCCGCCTACCGGCGGAAGGTCAAGGAGGTCCACCCCGACCAGGGCGGCGACGAGGACGAGTTCAAGCGCGTCCGCGAGGCCTACACGACGGCGAAACGTCACGCGGGCTGACGCCGCCCCGCGTCCCCGTCAGGACGACTGCTCGCGGCTCCCGCTCCGGTCGCCGTCCGCCTCGGTCGAGCCGTCGCGGTCGTCGGGCCGGACGACGATGTGGAGCTGCGTGACGGTCACCTCGCAGCCGGCGTACCGGAACGACACCCTCGCGCGAGCGCTCCCTTCGAAGAGCTCGTCGAGGGCGTCCGTGTCGACCGTCTCGTACAGCGGGTCGAGGTCGACGACGGTACGACCCGTCGCCGCGGCGACCGACCGCACGACCGCGTGGCTGGGGCTGTCGTCCTCGTAGGCGTTCGTGACCGTCCAGTCGCGTGTCACGGTCATCGGCGGGTCGACGGAGCCCGCGGGTCGACGAACCGGCGGGCGAGCGTTCCCGCGCCGCCCGAGTGTCCGGCATCAGTCTCGGCGCTGTGCGGATACCGGCCGCGACTCGGCCGTTCGGATCGCGTCATACGCCCCCTTGCCCGCCGACGCCATTGAGCGGCGTACCTGAACACTCTGGTGTCTCAGCGGCTCCCCTCCGGCCCGGCGCCGTCGAACAGCGCCGCCAGGAGCTTCCGCTCGGCGACCCTGAGGTGCTGGTGGAACGTCTGAGGGGCGATATCGAGCGTGTCGGCGACCCCGCCGGCGTCGCTGGTCCGCGCGGGCCACTCGAAGTAGCCCGAGAAGTACGCCGCCTCCAGCGCGGCCTGCTGTTTGTCCGTCAGGTCCGCCGCGAGACCCTGGCGGAGCTCCGAGGGCGTCCGCAGCGACCGCTCGGCCTCGCGACGGGCGACCAGTTCGGTGTCGGGATACGCCGACTGCACGGCGTCGACGGCCTCGCGGACCGCCGCGTCGGAGGGGAGTTCCGCCGTGATCGTCGCCGCCCCCCGGTCGGCGACGCCCGCCGTCGTCCGCGCGCCGAGGTCGGTCAGCACCGACGTGATCGTCCCCTGGGCCGCGCGGAGCTCGATCCGCTCGTCGGTCAGCGCGGCGACGTTCGAGATCGACGAGACGGAGGCCGCCGCCTCGCGTACCGCCTCCGTCGAGGCGCCGTCGACGGAGAAGAAGAAGACGTGTTCGTCGCCGAACGTCACCGCCCGTTCGAGTTCGAGCCGGCAGTCGGCCGCCGCGGAGACGGCGACGAACGGCACGTCGTCGTCGGTCGCCCGAAGCTCGATCTCCGTGATCGTGTCCGAGTGCAACAGCTGGCGGGTCAGCGCCGACTGGACGGCGTTGCCGATCGTCGCACCCAGCTCGCCCAGAACCGCCCGCTCGCGGTCCGGGATCCCGTGGACCCTGTCGGTACAGACGGCCAACAGCCCGAACCGTCGGTCGTCGGCGACGAGCGGGACGACCGCGATCGTCCGGTCGCCGCCCCCATCGACCGCCTCGCGGAAGTCGCTCGTCACGCCGTCGACGACCTGCACCGACTCCGACTCGATCGCGGCGGCGACCGACGACGGCGCGCCGTCCGCGAACCCGTCGCCGGCCGCTTCGGCCATCGATTCCCCGAGCCCCGCGGCGGCGTCCACGTCGATCGCGCCGCCGTCGGCGTCGACGGAGCCGATCACCGCGCCGCAGTACGCGCCCTCGCCGACCAGTCGCGAACAGACCTCGCGGGCGATCTCCCCGCGCGTCGTCGCCTCGACGAGCGCCCGGTCGACCGACCGGATCACCGTGTTGAGGTCGTCCAGGCGCTCCAGCGTCGCCTCGTAGCGCTTCCGCTCGGAGATGTCGCGACCGACGCCGGTCACTCCGACCACCTCGCCGTCGGTCACCAGCGGCGCGCCCGTGAACTCGTAGGGGATCGTCTCCCCGTCGGCGGTGACGAGGTCGGACTCGACCGTCACGACGCGGCCCGCCGAGAGGACGCACGAGATGGCCGTGGCGATCCGGCCGTGGTCGTCGTCGGCCAGGAAGTCGAACGGGTCCCTCGACTCGATCCCGTCGTCGCTGTAGCCGGTCACCTCGTTCAGTCGGTCGTTCCAGCGCAGCATCCGCCCCTCTGGGTCGAACGCGTACACCACGTCCGGCAGCGCGTCGAACATGCTCTCGACGAACGCCCGCTCGCTCGCCAGTTCGCCGCGCTGCTCGACTCGCGTCGAGATGTCGCGCACCACGCCCACGAAGTACTGCTCGCCGCGGTGGGCGAACTCGCGGAACCACACCGCGAGCGGGACTTCGTGGCCCTCGCAGTGACGGCCGACCAGCCGCAGGTCGTTCCAGTCGACGGTCCGCTGGCCGGTGTCCAGATACGACCGGAACGCCTCGCGGTGGGCGGCCCGGAACCGGTCGGGTATCAGCGACCGCAGCGACCGGTCGACCAGCGCCTCCGGGTCGTACCCGAAGACCGACTCGACCGCGGGGTTCGCGAAGACGATCCGCCCCTCGTCGTCGGCGACTAGGAAACACTCCGGCGCGCTCGCCACGAGCAGCTCCGAAAACACCGTCTCCCCGACGACCTCGGCGAACGATTCGTCGACCGCGTTGGCCGCCGCCGCGTCGCCCCACTCCCACCCCTGTGGCTCGACGTTTCGACTCACGTCCCGGTTTCGGCCGTTCGGAAGGTAAGTGTTCTCCCGGAGATACGAACGTGTGATCTCCCGGGTGAACCCGAACCGGGCGGTCGGGCTCGCACGGCACCGGCGCCGTCGGGAGCCGGCGTCGTCAGGCGGACGACTCGCCCGACTCGTCCTCGTCTTCGTCGTCGACGTCCTCGAAGTCGGCGTCGACGTACTCCTCGCCCTGACCGCCTGCGCCGCCTGCGCCGCCCGCACCGGCAGCGCCACCCGGGCCGGCACCGCCCATGCCGCCCATGCCGCCGGCGCCGGCCGCGCCGCCCGCGGCGCCCGCACCGGCCGCGCCCTCGGCGGCCTGGTCCTGGTACATCTGCTTGCCGATCTCCTGGAGGGCCTCGGCGAGGCTCTCGGTGGCCTCCTCGTAGTCGTCGGTGTCGGCGTCCTCGTCTTCGAGGACTGCCTGCACGTCGTCGATCTCGGCCTCGATCTCCTCAACGAGTTCCTCGTCGACCTCCTCTTCGTTCTCCTCCAGCAGCGTCTCGGCGCGCTGGATGGTGCTCTCGGCCTCGTTGCGGGCCTCGATGCGCTCGCGCCGTTCCTTGTCCTCCTCGGCGTGCTCCTCGGCCTCCTGCTGCATCTCCTCGATCTGGTCGTCGGAGAGGCCGGCGCCGCCCTCGATGGTGATGTTCTCCTCGTTGCCCGAGCCCTTGTCCTCGGCGGAGACGTTGACGATGCCGTTCTCGTCGATGTTGAACGACACCTCGATCTGCGGGGTGCCCGCGGGCGCCGGCGGGATGCCCGAGAGCGCGAACTCGCCCAGGAGTTCGTTCTCGTTGGCGATCTCGCGCTCGCCCTGGAAGACGCGGATCTGGACCTGCGTCTGGTTGTCCGCCGCGGTGGTGAAGATCTTCGACTCCTCGGTCGGGATGGTCGTGTTCTTCTCGATGAGCCGCTCGAACAGCCCGCCCTTGACCTCGACACCGAGCGAGAGCGGCGTCACGTCGAGCAGGACGATGTCGTCGACGTCGCCGCTGAGGACGCCGCCCTGGATCGCTGCGCCCAGCGAGACCGCCTCGTCGGGGTTGACGTTCTTCTTGGGCTCCTGGCCGGTCATCTCCTCGACGCGCTCCTGGACCTGGGGCATCCGCGTCGACCCGCCGACGAGGATGACCTCGTCGATGTCGCTCTGGCCGTAGCCGGCGTCTTCGAGCGCCTGCTCCGTCGGGCCGACCGTCCGCTCGATGAGGTCCTCGGTCAGCGACTCGAACTTCGCGCGGGTGAGCTTCTCCTCGAGGTCGAGGGGCCCGTCGTCCGTGGTGGTGATGAACGGGAGGTCGATGCGGGTCTCCTTGCGGTTGGAGAGCTCGATCTTGGCCTCCTCGGCGGCGTCGTTGAGCCGCTGGAGGGCCTGTCGGTCCTCGCGCAGGTCGATGCCGTGCTCGTCGTGGAACTGCTCGGCGAGGTAGTCGATGATGGCGTGGTCCCAGTCGTCGCCACCGAGGTCGTTGTCGCCGTTGGTGGCGACGACCTCGTAGACGCCGCCGCCGAGATCGAGGATGGACACGTCGAAGGTGCCCCCGCCGAGGTCGTAGACGAGGACGGTCTGGTCGGACTCGTCGTCGAGCCCGTAGGCCATCGCGGCCGCGGTCGGCTCGTTGACGATGCGCTCGACCTCGAAGCCGGCGATCTCGCCGGCGTCCTTCGTCGCCTGGCGCTGGCGGTCGTTGAAGTACGCCGGGACGGTGATGACCGCCTTCTCGACATCGTCGCCGAGGTACTCCTCGGCGTCCCGTTTGATCTTCTGGAGGATCATCGCCGAGACCTGCTCGGGCGTGTACTCCTCGCCCTCCAGCTCGACCGTGTAGTCGTCCTCGCCCATGTGCCGCTTGATGGACTGGATCGTCTGGTCGGGGTTCTTGACGGCCTGGTTCTTCGCGGGCTTGCCGACGAGACGCTCGCCCTCGTCGAACGCGACGACCGAGGGTGTCGTCCGCTCGCCCTCCGAGTTGACGATGATCTCGGGGTCGCCCCCCTCCATGACCGCGAACGCACTGTTCGTGGTCCCGAGGTCGATTCCGAGAATCTTGTTGCTCGCCATCTTACGCGTCTATACCCGATTGTGCCGGTTAAAAGTTGCTAGACGCGACCGACGGCGACCCCCTCCAGACGCCCGCAGACGGCCGATCTGTGCCCGCGGCGCCGACGCCGACCGGTGCCTATAAATCCGACCGCAATACGAGCGCAAGACCGGGGACCGATCAGCCGAAAAACAGGTGTCCGACGCCGCCGCTACTGTCCGGAGCCGTCGCTGACGGTGACCTGCGCCTCGCGGATCACTTTCCCGGCCATGACGTAGCCGGGGCGATGGACCTCGGCGATGGCGCCCTCGGGCTGGTCGGAGTCGACGCGGACGAGCACCTCGTGGCGGTGCGGGTCCACGTCCTCGCCCGGTTCGGGTTCGACCACGTCGACGTTCTCCCCGTCGAGCACGTCGTCGAACGACCGCAGCGTCGACTCGACGCCGCCGCGGATGTCGGCGTCCTCGTCCTGTTCGAGCGCGCGTTTCAGGTTGTCGCGCACGTCGAGCAGCCGGGTCACCAGGTCCTCGGTCGCCCGCTGTGTCTCCTCCTCGCGGCGCTTCTCCATCCGCTTCTTGAAGTTCTGGAACTCCGCCTGCTTGCGCTTCAACTTCTCGGTCAGCTCGTCGACCTCCTCCTCGCGCGCGTCGAGCTGGTCCTCCAGGCCGTCGACGCGCGTCCGCAGCGCCGCGAGCTCGTGGGCGACGGATTCGGGGTCGGACTCGGCGACGCGGTCGATCAGCTCCTCGCCGGCGTCGACCTCGCCGTCGACCGTCGCTTCGCCGCTGGCGTCGCCCTCGCCCGCCTCGTCGGGGTCGATGACCTCGTCGGGCTGGACGGGCTCGCCGCTCGCGTCCCCCTCCGGCTCGGTCGCGCCTGGCTGCTCCTCTGCGGCCTCAGCGGGGTCGGACGCGTCCTGCTCGCTCATACCCGAAGCCAGTCGCCGCGGCGACAAAAGGGTTGAGAATCCGACCGACGACGGGGGCGAGCGCGGACGGCCGGTCACCGACATCCGCCGCCAGCCGCGGGCCAGGCGCGGCCCGCACCGCTTAACTCCCGGGCGCGGATACCCCCTGCAGTGACCGTCCGGCTCGTCTACGAGGAGGGTACGATTCGGATCACCGGCGCCGGAACCGACGGCGCCCCCGCCCTCGACGACCTGGCCTTCGTCGAACGGGACGCCCGCTCGAAGACCCGGCGAGCGCCCGCCCACCGCTACGTCGACCTCACCGCCGCGCTGGACGAGCGAGGGGTCGACTACGACGACCGCGTGTTCGCACTCCCGGACCTCTCGCTCGACTCGACGTACGAACTCCGGGAGTACCAGCGGGCCGCCCTCGACGACTGGACGGGGGCCGACCGGCGCGGTGTGCTCGAACTCCCGACCGGGAGCGGCAAGACCGTCGTCGGCATCGCGGCGATGGAGGCGCTGGACACGCCGACGCTCGTCGTCGTGCCCACCATCGACCTGCTCGAACAGTGGCGCCGGGAACTCGAACGGGAGTTCGACCGCGAGGTCGGCCAACTCGGCGGCGGCGAGCAGCGACTCGCCGACGTGACCGTCTCGACGTACGACTCGGCGTACCTCCGGGCGGACGAACTCGGCGACCGGTTCGGCCTCGTCGTCTTCGACGAGGTCCACCACCTCGGCGGCGAGGGCTACCGCGACATCGCCCGCCTGCTCGCCGCGCCGGCGCGGATGGGACTGACCGCCACCTTCGAGCGCCCGGACGGCGCCCACGAGGTCGTCGAGGAACTGGTCGGCCCGCTCGTCCACCGGATCGCCGTCGACGAACTCGCCGGCGACCACCTCGCCGACTACGACATCAAGCGCCTGGAGGTCGACCTGACCCCTCAGGAACGGGAGGTGTACGAGCGCCACCAGGAGACGTTCACCGACTACCTCGCCACGTCGGGCATCCAGATGCGCTCGGGCAGCGACTACCAGGAACTCGTCAAGCGCTCGGGGAGCGACCCCGAGGCGCGCGAGGCGCTGCTGGCTAAACAGAAGGCCCGCGAGGTGATGATGAACGCCGACGAGAAGGTCGAACGGCTCGAAACCCTGCTCGACCGCCACCGCGAGGGTCGGGTCATCGTCTTCACCGCCCACACCGACCTCGTCTATCGCCTCTCCGAGCGGTTCCTGATCCCGGCGATCACCCACGAGACCGGTGCGGACGAGCGCCGGGAGATACTGGAGCGGTTCCGGTCGGGCGAGTACTCGCGGGTCGTGACGGCGAACGTCCTCGACGAGGGCGTCGACGTGCCCGACGCGAACGTCGCTGTCGTCCTCTCAGGCAGCGGCAGCGAGCGGGAGTTCACCCAGCGCCTCGGCCGTATTTTGCGCCCGAAGGCGGACGGCCAACGTGCGCTGCTGTACGAGATCGTCACCGAGGAGACGGCGGAGGAGCGGGTGGCGCGACGGCGGCGGTGACCGACGACGGGCCGGTGGTGGCGATTTCCGGCGGTGGGCGGGACGGACCGCCAGCGACCGCCTACTCGGCCGAACCGGTCGACGTGTCGGGCGTCCCGTCGCCCGTGTCGGCGTCGCCCGTTCCGGTCGACGTGTCGGTCGCCGTCGATCCCGACTCGGTCGCGGTGGCGGTCGACCCGGTGTCGGTCGGGGTCGGCGAGTCCGTCGGCGTCGCCCCGTCGCCGGGGTAGGGCGTGACCGTCTCCTCGGGGACTGGCGTCTCCGGCGGCCCGGGATCGAACGAGACAGAGAATCCGGTCAGCTCGGCCTCCGGAACGGGGAACCGGATCTCGAATCGCCGGCTGGCTTCGGGCTGGAGGGCGACGTGGCGCGAGGGGGTGAAGGTCCTGTCGCCGGCCTCGACGGTGACGGTCATCACCGCCTCGCGAGCGACGCCGGCGCGGTTTCGGACCGTCAGTTCGACCACCAGGTCGCCGTCCTCGCCGGACCGGAACGCCCGCTCGGGGACGACGAACGGCTGTCGATCCGGCGTCGGTTCGGGGTCGTCCGCGGGCGTGGCGATCCCCTCCGGCGGTTCGGGGGCCGTCGCCGGCACCTCGCGGTTGGCCGTACAGCCCGCGCCCGCCCCCGCCGCGAGGGCGGCCAGCCCGCGCAGGACCGTCCGTCGTTGCATACGTCTCCCCCGGGTGCGGTCCGGTAAGAATCTTCTCGTCCGGGCAGTGGCGGCCCGGGCGGCCGCTGGCCCGTCCGCGCCGCCCCGACCCACTCCCGCCGCGCTTATCCCGGTCGCCGGCCGAGTCGCGGGTGTGCTGACGAAGGACCTGCTGCGCGTCTCGCGGGCCGGTGGCGGCTTCCACCCGCAGTTCGTCGGCGACGAGCGCCGGGACCTGGCGGCCCGCGTCCTCGGCGTCTACCAGGGCCACGTCGACCGCACCCGGGCAGACCTCGACGACGCCCTGACCGACCTCGAACGCGAGGCCGACGACTTCAAGCTCGTCCGCGGGTTCGCCAAGCTCCTCGACCGGGAGGCCCGCTTCGAGGTCCGGGCGGCCGTCGAGCCCCGCCGCGCCCGCGACGCCGCGTTCGCCGCGAGCGAGGCCGTCGGCGTCGTCACCGCCGACGACCGCGAGCGGGCGCTCCGGCGGGCCGCCGACCGCCTCGACGCCGACCCCGACGACGTGGCCGATTCGCTGTACGCCGACCTCGACGACCGGGAGATCCTCGCCGAAATCGACCCGCGCTGGGGCCCCGCGGAACTGGTGGACCAGTACAACTTATCGCTGGCCCAGACCGCGCTGTTCGACGCGACGGAGGTCCGCGTGCGCTCCAGCGACCCGAAGGCGCTCGTCTCGGCGGTCAAGCGCCTCCGCCTGATGTACGAGGTCCGGAAGACCGACGCCGGCCGCGAGGTGGTCGTCACCGGCCCGGACACCCTCTTCCGGAGCACGCGCCGCTACGGCACCCGCTTCGCCCGCCTGCTGCGCACCGTGGCGAAAGCCGACGAGTGGACGCTGACGGCGACCGTCGACGACCGCGGGACCGAACGGGAGATGACGCTGACCGACGCGGACGTGTCGGTGCCGGGCGTCGAGCCCGTGACCGACGTGAGCTACGACAGCGGCATCGAGGCAGAGTTCGCGACCCGCTTCGAGTCGCTGGATCTGGACTGGGACCTCGTCCGCGAGCCCGAGCCGCTCGAAGCCGGCGCCAGCGTCGCCATCCCCGACTTCGCGTTCGACTACCGCCACGCCGACTTCCGGGTCTTCTTCGAGATCATGGGCTTCTGGACGCCCGAGTACGTCGAGAAGAAACTCTCCCAATTAGAGGCCATCGACGACGTGGAGTTGCTCGTCGCGGTCGACGAGAGCCTCGGCGCCGGCGAGGCCGTCGAGGCCCGCGACCACCGCGCGATCCCCTACTCCGGGACCGTCCGCCTCAAGGACGTTCGCGACGCGCTCCGGCGCTACGAGGACGACCTCGTCGCCGAGAGCGCCGCCGCGCTGCCCGACGAACTGGTCCCCGACCCCGACGTGGCGACCATCGAGTCGCTGGCCGCCGAGCACGGCGTCAGCGAAGATGCCGTCGAAGGCAAGTCATTCCCGGAGCACGACCGCGTCGGCCGGACGCTCGTTCGCCCGGCGGTGCTGGACGACCTCGACGAGCGGATCGAGGCCGGGATGTCCCTGAGCGAAGCGGAGGGCGTCCTCGACGAGTACGGGATCGACGACGCCAGCGCGCTCCTCTCGGCGCTCGGCTATCGCGTCGAGTGGGAGGGGCTGAGCGGCGGGACCGTCCGCGAGCGCGACGACGAGTGAGTGCGGTCGCGGTTGCGGTCGGCGCGCGCTGGAGCGCGCTTTCATGCGCGCGACGTAGCCGCGCGAGGGATGAGAGAGTGAGTGCAACGAACGAGCGAATCGGCTGGGGAGGTTCGTGGCCGTCTGCGGTGCTGTGCGGGGCTGTGCAGTCGCGGTGTGGTCGCGGTCCCTGGTGTCCGCGCGACAGCGTTCGCGTGGGCTCGGGAGAGCTTGCTCTCCCGGTGGACTGAAAGGGCGAGGCGCGCTCGCGTTTATCCAGTCGCCCGAGCGGCCCCTATCCGCGCGGTGCGAGGCGCGCAGCGCCTCGAAGCGAACGGCTGTGCCGTGAGCGGGCGGTGCGGAGAGCGCGGATATGTCGCTCGGCGACCGCGAGCGGATCGAGAGCGTTCAGCGGCCGTCGTCACAGCTCTCGGCGGCGACCCTTCGGCACCTGCGAGCGGAGTTCGCCGTGGACGTAGAGGCCGACGCCGACGGGCTCGGACTCCCCGGCCACGTCGGTCGCGACGATCAGGTAGCCCCAGTCGCCGCCCCAGTCGAGTTCTTGGTCGTCGCCGGCGACGAAGGTCGCCGCCTCCTCGCGCGAAAGACGGATCACGCACTCGTCGGCCGCGTCGCCGAACCGCTGGACCGCTTCGAGCGTCGGCTTCCAGTGTTCGCGGCGGGTCCGCAGGAACGCGAGTCCGAGCCCCTCGATGGCCACGGGCGAGGCCACGTCGTCGGCGAACGCCCAGATCTTGCCCGAGCCGCGCTCCCAGAAGGTGTGGCCGTCGAACGTCTCCGGGGGAACGCCGAACCGCTCGCTCCACCAGTCGAGGACCTCCCCGCGAGTCGGCCGCCCCTCCACGACCCGCTCGTCGGCGGTCGCCGGGAGGCGGTCGAACCGCGTCCCGTCGTTCTCGGCCGGTCCGTCGCCGGCGTCGTTCTCGTCGCTCATTCGGCGGTCACCTCCAGTTTCGCGCAGAAGAAGCCGCCGGTGTCGTTGTGATGGGGGTAGATGCGTTTGGCCCGCTCGACCGAGTCGTCGAACGATTCGTCCTGCCACTCGGTGACACCGGGGGTCGACTCCAGCGGCAGGTCGAACTCGACGAGTTCGCAGGGCTCCTCGGCCAGCGCGTGGTCGAGGACGGCCTCGTTCTCCTCGGGGGCGAACGTGCAGGTGGAGTAGACCACCGTCCCGCCTTCACGGGTGGTCTGGATCGCGCGGCGGAGGACGCCCTTCTGGACGCCCGAGATGCCGTGGACGTGGTCGAGCTCCCAGTCGTCCAGCGCGTCGGGGTTCTTCCGGATGGTCCCCTCGCAGGAACACGGCACGTCCACCAAGGCCCGGTCGTACGGCGCGCCCTCGGTGCCTTCGTCCGAATCCGGCCCGCGGAACGGTTTCAGCGAGTGGTTGCGGGCGTCTTCGTGGGTGACGGCGACGTTCGTGGCGCCGGCCCGTTCGGCGTTCGACCGGAGCGCGGAGATCCGGCCGAGGTTGTTGTCGGTGGCGACCAGCAGGCCACGGTCGTCCATCAGCGCCGCGAGCTGGGTGGTCTTGCTCCCGGGGGCGGCGCAGGCGTCCCAGACCCGCTCGCCGGGTTGGGGGTCGAGCACCTCGGCGGGGACGGCAGAGACCTCCTCTTGGCCGTGGATCCACCCGAGGACGTACGGCCAGTTGGTCCCCGGCTGGTCGTCGGGGAGCGCGAACAGGCCGTCGTGCCACCCGACGGGTTCGTGGGCGAGGTCGACCTCCTCGAAGGCGTCGCGAGCCCGCTCGACGGTCGTCTTCAGCGTGTTGACGCGGACGACCGACGGGAGCGGGCGCTCGCACGCCGCGCGGAAGGCCTCGAAATCGTCGACGAGCGACTCGTAGCGCTCCAGTACGTCCATTGGCGCTCCCTTCGCTGTCGCCCGTGTTAACCCTCTCGGCTCGGGGGCGAAGGGCCGGCGCCACCGACATCGCGAGCGGACGACGCTACCGGCACTGGTCGCCGACCCGCCGTCCGCGCTCGGTTTTAAGCCGCTGGCAGCCGGGGTAGCCGGTATGGCCCACGTTCAGGTCCACCGCGAGGAGATCGAGTTCGACGAGCCGACGCTGATCGAGGGGTTGCCCGGCGTCGGCCTCGTCGGCAAGATCGCCGCGGACCACCTCGTCGACGCGCTCGACATGACCTACTACGCCTCCTGTCGCTGCGAGGGACTCCCGGAGGTCGCCGTCTTCGGCGAGGACGACCCGACCTACGACCCGCCGGTGCGGATCTACGCCGACGAGGAGCGGGACCTCCTGGCGCTCCAGAGCGACGTGCCGGTCTCGCCGAACGTCGCCGACGACTTCGCGGCCTGCCTGACGCGCTGGCTCGGCGAGCGCGACGCGACCGCGCTGTACGTCTCCGGGCTCCCCGCCGAGAAGGAGGGCGTCCCGAGCCTCTACGGCGTCGCGAACGGCGATGCGACCCACCTGCTCGACGACCACGGCATCGCGCCGCCCACCGAGAGCGGCGTCATCAGCGGCCCGACCGGCGCGCTGCTGTACGAGGCCGACCGGACCGACCTCGACGCGCTCGGCCTCGTGGTCGAGGCAAACCGGAACTTCCCGGACCCCGAGGCCGCCCGGGTCGTCCTGCTGGACGGCGTCGGCCCCATCGCCGGCGTCGACGTGGACACCGAACACCTCGTCGAACAGGCCGAGGAGATCAGCCAGGCCCGCGAGAACCTCGCCAAGCGGATGCAGGAGAGCGACGAGGAGAGTTCGAGGGCCCAGCCGATGGGCATGTACCAGTAGCGCCCCCGATGAGCGTCGCGACCGCCGCGGGCACCTTCGGCGTCGGCGTCGTCTTCGGTCTCGCGCTAGCGGCGCCGCCGGGGCCGATGAACGCCGTCATCGCCGAGGAGAGCGTCCTCCGCGGGTGGCTCGCCGGGTTCACCGCCGGCCTGGGCGCGATGACCGCCGACTTCGTCTTCTTCGTCCTGTCGCTGGCGGGCGTCGTCGCCTTCCTCGAAGGCGCCGAGACCGTCCGCGCGGCGATGGTCGGCGCCGGCGGCCTGCTGATGCTGTACTTCGCCGTCGGCGCCGTGCGCGACGCCCGCTCGGACTTTCTGTCGGGTGACTCGGGCCCGGACGCCGACGACGCCGACTCCCGCGGGTTCACGAAGGCGTTCGTCCTCGCGCTGACCAACCCCTACCAGATCCTGTTCTGGCTGACCGTCGGCGTCGGCCTGCTCGAACCGGGGACGGTCGACGTGTTGTCGTACCTCCCGGTCGTCGGCGCAGACCTGGCCGGCGCGCTCGTCGTGCGGACGGGGAGCCCGGCGCTGCTGGCGGGCCTGTTCGGCGGCATCGTCGTCTGGATAACCGGGTTCCCGGCGGCGCTGGTGGGCGTCGGCCGCCGGGTCGACGCGTTCGCGCCCGCCGCCGCGGTTGCCTCGGCGCTGGTGCTGGCGGGGTTCGGCGTCACCTTCTGCTGGACGGCGGCGCGGACGCTGGCCGGCCTCTGAGGGGCGGTCGACCGCCCGGGTCGCTCGCCGATCGGCGCGTCAGTCCGACCGACCGGGCGGTTCGGGCGCTTCCTCGGGCTCGACGTCGGCGACCTCCGATTCGAGCCACTCCTTGAACCACTTGACGCGCTTGAGCCGGCGGTGACAGATGCTCTCGGCGGTGTCGCTGCAGACGCGCTCGCGGGCGTCGACGCCCCGTTCGAGGACGCGTCCGACCATCTCGGCGGCGTCGATGTGCGTCCGGGACTCGTAGCCCATCCGGAGTAACATCAGCGCCGTGCCGTTGGCGCCGACCTTGTCGAGCAGGTCCGCCTCGATGAGACACTGGGTCTCCAGCGAGAGGTCGGTCAGCTCGCCCTGGTAGGAGTGGTCGCGGACGGCGGCGCAGACCTCGTCGACGAACGACGCGGGGTAGTCGCCGTGGCTGGTGAGGTACTCGCGGGCGACGCGGGCGCCCTCCTCGGCGTGGAGGTCCTGGTCGACCTCCAACTTCGCGATGTCGTGGAACAGCGCGGCGACGCGGGTCACGTCCACGTTGGCCCCCTCGGCCTCGGCGATCTCCTCGGCGAGTTCGACCACGTTGAGGATGTGGTTGAACCGGTACTCCGCGGAGTGCCAGGGGTACCACCGCATGCGACCCCCGTCGTCCTCGCTCTCGACGCTGGCGGCGAGATAGTCGTGGACGAAGGCCTCCATCTCCGCGAACGCCTCGGCGGAGACGGGCGACTCCCTAATTTCGACGCCCACGGAACCACCTCCGGTAGATACGTGCGTCAGTCATCTTACGAATAGAAAGGCGCGTTCGACTCTTAGGCGTTACGACACCCGTGGCCCGCCGGTTTCGACCCCGCTGAACGCCCCGCGAAGGGCGGTCTCCGACCGCCTGCGACCGTTTCACGGCCAACGGACTCGCGTGCCGTCGGTCGATCCGTCGTTCGGCGAACCGGAACGCGCCACGGACCCACTCCGTGCCATCCGACGCGCCGGCGATCTCGACGCGCGTCCAGTGTCCGCGCCGACCGGTCGGCGGGTCGGAACCCGATCGGCGGCGTGGCGTGGTTTTATCGTGGTGCGTGCCAACGTTTGACGTATGAACGTACGCACCGCGGAGCGGGGGGACCGACCGGCGATCCGGGACGTGGCGCGGCGCTCGCTGCAGGCGTCGTACTCGCTGAGTCCGGAGGCGATCACCGGCGCCGTCTCGGAGTGGTACGACGAGACCGCGCTGGACGAGGCGACGAACGACGAGGACCGACACCTGCTGGTCGCCGACCGGGAGGGCCAGGTCGTCGGCTTCGCCGAGAGCGAGCTGTCCGGCGACGACGCGACGCTGCTGTGGCTCCACGTCGACCCGGCCTATCGGGGCGAGGGGATCGGCACGGCGCTGTTCGAGGAGACCCGCGAGCGGCTGACCGAGGCCGGCGCCGACCGGCTGGTCGGCCGCGTCCTCGCCGACAACATCGACGGCAACGGCTTCTACGAGGCCCAGGGCTTCGAGCAGGTCGACGAGGCCGACCTGCAGATCGCCGGCCACCACCACGTCGAGAACGTCTGGGCCGAGTCCGGCGACGACGGCCTCCAGGCCATCAAGAGCGCCGACGGCGCGACCGTCTACGTCGACGAGACCGACTGGGACGACGGCTCCGTCGCGAAGTTCTACACGGTGTACCGCGACGAGGAGGGTTCCGACCACTACGGCTACTTCTGCAGCAACTGCAACCGCCTCGCCAACGCCATGGACGCGATGGGCCGCATCGAGTGCGACAGCTGCGGCAACGCCCGCAAACCCACCCGGTGGGACGCCGCCTACCTCTGAGCGGGCCGCGGGCGTTCGGATCGAGGCAGTACGAAACAACCACGGTGGCGCGTGCTGGAGCGCGCTCTCGTGCGCGCGACGGAAACCGCGCGAGGTCTTCGGGAGCGTGCGACCGAAGGCTTGTCAGAGCTTGTCTCTGACAGTGGATGAGCACCGCACGCCGCAGGCGCGCGGAGCGCAAGAGGCTGGGGAGGGACGAGGCCGTCTGCGGTTGCGGTGCTGTGCGGGGCGGTCCTGGTGGACTGAAAGGGCGAGACGCGCTCGCGTACAGTTCAGTCGTCTGAGCGGGCCCTATCCGCGCGGGCGGTGCCGAGAGCGCGGATATCCCGCTCAGCGACCGCGAGCGCGGCGAGGGCTTTCAGCGCCTGCTGTCTCCTGCGATCAGGTCGATTCAGAGCGAGCGCGTCGAGGGCTTTCATCGTTTGTTACCAGCAGCGGTCGATCCTGTAGCTAGCGAGCGTGCCGAGGGTGTTCACCGCGTGCTGCCGCCGTCGAATCACTCTCACTCACCGGAAACAGACCCGAGCAGAGACGTCGAGCCTCGATCTCAGGTCGGGAGACTCAAGGACCGCGGGCGGGAGGTGGGAGACGATGGAGACGAGTCATCGGGTCGTCGTCGACGACGCGCGCGACCTCGATACGCTGGCGGACGACAGCGTCGACCTGGTCGTGACCTCGCCGCCGTACCCGATGATCGAGATGTGGGACGAGACCTTCGGGGCTCTCGACCCCGCCGTCGCGGACGCGCTGGCGGCCGGCGACGGCCAGCGGGCCTTCGAGGCGATGCACGGCGTCCTCGACGAGGTGTGGGCCGAGCTGGAGCGGGTCCTCGTCGACGGCGGGGTCGCCTGCGTCAACGTCGGCGACGCCACGCGCACCGTCGACGGGAGCTTCCGGGTCTACCCCAACCACGCTCGCGTGCTCGAAGCGTTCCAGTCGCTCGGGTTCGACCCGCTGCCGGACGTGCTCTGGCGCAAGCCCACGAACAGCGCGGCGAAGTTCATGGGCTCGGGGATGGTGCCGCCCAACGCGTACGTCACGCTCGAACACGAGTACGTCCTCGTGTTCCGCAACGGCGGCGACTCCCGGTCGTTCGAGCCCGGCGCCGACCGCCGCTACGAGGCCGCCTACTTCTGGGAGGAACGCAACCGCTGGTTCTCCGACGTGTGGACCGATGTCAGCGGCGAACTCCAGGGGCTCGACCACGACGACCTGCGCGAGCGCTCCGCCGCGTTCCCCTTCGAGATCCCCTACCGCCTCGTCAACATGTACTCGGCCTACGGCGACACCGTCCTCGACCCCTTCTGGGGGACCGGGACCACCTCCCTCGCCGCCCTCGTCGCCGGCCGCGACTCCGTCGGCTACGAGCGCGAGTCCGCCTTCGCCGAGGTGTTCGACGACGCGGTGGCCGACGCGCCCGCGCTCTCCCGCTCGGTCGTCGAGGAACGCCTCGACCGCCACCGCGAGTTCGTCGCCGACGTTCGCGCCGAGGGCGACGAACTCGGCTACGACGCCGTCCACTACGATTTCCCCGTCCGCACCAAGCAGGAGCGGGAGATCCGCTTCTACGAAGTCGACGCCGTCGAGTCGACCGACGAGGGGTACCGCGCCCACCACAAGCCCGTCTGAGAAGTCACGATCGGGTCGCGTGGCTGGCCATCTGAATATTATCTTCAATAATTATAGTCCCGAGCGGATTCGAACCGCTGTCATAGGCTCGCTTCGCGACACGGCGGATGAATGGGTCGCGTACGCCGTGTCGCTCCAAAGGCCCATATGATTGGCCACTACACCACGGGACTTCGATCCATCATTATCACCGAGTCATTTTATTCGTTCCGGCATCGTACGACGGTCACTCCGGTCGGAGTTCCGTGGCCGGAATCTCTCCTGATTCGGCGCGTAAGTGACAACTCCGACAGAGCGCCACGACGTTGTCGAGCGAATGCGCCCTCTGTGGGTCGTCGAACGTACGGATCGGTGTGATGTGATGGACATCCGGTTCGCAACCGATCGCTTCGCGCCTTTTCCCGCAGTACTGACACCGATGGTCGTCACGGTCGAGCGCCCGGCGCCTCACTCGGTACCAGTCACCGCTGTACACTCCAGAATTGCTTCCGCTGTCGTAGAGTGCGGCACTCAGACAGTCCCGACTACAAAAGCGCACGCCACCATCACGTATCGCACAGGGCAGAACCGAGAACGCATCGCCACAGTACTCACACTCCCGTTCGACGCGCTCGATGTCGTGAACCTCGGCGTAGCTGTCGCCGAGGAACTCGTCGGCCTCGCGGACGCAGTCGGGACAGTAGACGCCCTTCTTGTCCGAGGGGTAGTACTCGAACTCGTCGCCGCAGCGCTCGCACTCGACCCGTTCCGTCGCGTCCTTCCAGTTGCCGTTGTTCTCGCCCGCGTTCGGGTCGCAGTCGTCGCAGTAGGATAGCCGCGCCTTCGGGTCGTAGAACTCCGTGCCACAACCCTCACAGGTCCGGTTCGGCAGCGACTCGCCGTGGACCTTCGCGTGATGCTGGCGCTTGCCGGCCTCGGTCGACAGCGATTTCCCGCAGGTCGGACACTCGGGCACACCGCGAGGTGGTCGCGGTATCGGTCAAAAACGTACGGACGGCTTCCCACGGGTCGTCTCAGTCGTCGGCGGCGGCGGGAACTTCGAGCAGGCCGCACACGTCGTTCTCGGGGTCGAAGCAGTCGGGACAAGCGGGGTCGCGGTCGATGATGGTGTCCAGCCGTTCGGCGACGGTCTCGTCGATGACGCTCTCGAGCTGTCGGGCCTCGCCGCGGAACTCCTCGACTTCGAGCACCTCGACGAGGAACCGCTCGATGATGCAGTAGTTCTGGAGCGCGTCGCGGGCGCGGACGATGCCCTCGTCCGAGAGGGAGACGCCCTTGTACTTCTCGTGTTCGGCCAGGCCGTCGTCCTCGAGCTTGCCGATCATCTCGTTGGCGCTGGCGGGGCTCACGTCGAGTCGGTCGGCGAGGTCGCCGGTCGACGCGGGACCGTCCTCGATCTGCTGGATCAGGTAGATTGCTTTCAGGTACTGGTCGGCCGTGTTCACTTGGATCCCTCCGGTTGGGCGGGTACGCGACGGAACTCCGGTCCGTCGGTGTTCATCGTCGCTCCTCCATGAGTTCGGTCACTTCCTCGGCGCCTTCGGCTTCCTCCTCGCGGATGGTCGCGAGCGTGTCGAGCAGTCGGTCGCGGTCGATACCGAACTGCACGTCCGAGGCCTCGATCGCCTCGATGAGGTCGTCGTAGAACTTGTAGGCGGTCTCCTCGTTGCACAGCTGGTCGTAGAGGACGCCGTCGAAGTCCTCGTCGGACTCGTACTGGGCCTCGACCAGCGCCTCGATCTCCTCGTAGGCGACCGTCTCGGCGTCGAGTTCCTCGATCAGGTCCTCCAGGCGGTCGCGGTGGTCCGCCGACTCCTCGGCCGCGTCGTCGAGCATCGCCCGCACGTCATCGGTCAGGTCTGCCCCGCCGTCGCGGGCGTGTTTCGACGCCCGCGCCTCGACGACCTCCTCCAAGACGATACCGATCTGGAGCAGGCGGGCCAGCTGGTGGTCGGACCCGACGGGTACGGTGAGACTCACCGCGGCACCTCCCGGCAGTCGTCGCCCGTCACACGATTCATAGCCAGTGCTCGGGCAGGCGGGGACGTAAGTCCTTCCCTCGGCGCCGCCGTACGGGACGCTCCCGGCGGACTCGCCGGCCGCCGCGGACTCACCGGTTGGACTGGCCCTCGCGGTTCCGGGGCCCGTCGTCGCGACCGTCGGTCCGTCCGTCGCCGGTCCAGCGGAGCGCCAGCACGTACAGCCCGACGACGGCGACGCCGACCGCCACGCCGAGGAGGGAATCGGTCACCAGATGGGGGTGACCCGCGTGCAGCGGGACGGCGGACGCGGCCACGACCGGGAGGAGGTGCAGTGGACGCATGCTCTGGCGTGGATCACGCCACCGTGGTACTTAAACGACGGGCGCGTTTTCGCCGGCTGGGAACGGGGTCGAACGTCGCCGCGGCGAGCGGAAAAGGGAGGCGCGTACTCGGTCAGCCGCTCGACGATCAGCTCGTCCATGTCCTCGCGGAGCTCGTCGACGGCGACCTCTTCGAGGACGGGCACGAAGAAGCCCTCGACGAGCATGTTGGTCGCGCGTTCCCTCACCCGCGCGCTCGGTCGTCGTCGAGCGCGGCGGAGACGGCGTCGTACGCGTCGCGCTTCGACACCTCGGAGTCGGCGCCCGGCAACAGGTCCGGGTCGTCCTCGTGTCGCTCGACCAGATGCACGTGAAGGTGCGGGACGGACTGGTAGGCGGTGCTGTCGTTCAGGACGTTCACGCCGTCGAACCCTCGCCCGTCGGGGTCCTCGCCACGCATCCGTCGCGCCAGCGACCGGACATGCGCCATCACGGCCCCGAGCGCCTCCTCGGGGACATCGAACAGCGACTCGTGGT
This sequence comes from Halosimplex pelagicum, assembly GCF_013415905.1. GTDB lineage: Archaea > Halobacteriota > Halobacteria > Halobacteriales > Haloarculaceae > Halosimplex > Halosimplex pelagicum. The sequence continues at coordinate 4,726,059 of NZ_CP058909.1, forward strand.
GCGCCTTCGGAATCACGAGGACGTGGCCCGGCGCGACCGGGTACAGCGGCGCGAACGCCAGCGTTCCCGGTCGCCCGTCGCCGCCGTCGCGCTCGTCGACGACGAGCGCGTCCGCTTCCCCAGCGACGATGTCGCAGAACACGCAATCGGTCTCGGTCATACCACGACCCACACGGATTCGACACGTCACGCTTCCGGTGGTGTGTGAACCGTTCCCAAAAAACCGGTCGTGGAACTGCGGCGACCGCGACTACTGCCGGAGGCGCTCTGCGACGAGTTCGCGGAGGTCGTCGCGGAGTTCGTCGACCGCGACCTCTTCGAGGACGGGCACGAAGAAGCCCTCGACGAGCATGTTCTTCGCTTTCTCCTCGCCCACGCCCCGAGAAGTCATGTAGAACATCTCCTCGGCGTCGACCTGCCCGACCGTCGCGGAGTGGCTGGCCTCGGTGTCGTGGTTGTTGATGATGAGCTTCGGCGAGGCGTCGGCCTCGGCGTCGTCGCTCAGCATCAGCGTGTTCTCGCGCTGGTAGGAACTCGTGTCCCACGCGTCGCGACCCACGTCCTGGACGCCCTCGTAGACCGAGCGGGCCTCATCGTCGAGGACGCCGCGGGTCACGAGGTCGGCGGTGGTGTGCTCGTCCTCGTGCCAGACGCGGCTGTTGATGTCGAAGTGCTGGTCCTCGTGGCCGAAGAAGGCCCCGACGATCCGACTCTCGGAGCCCTCGCCGAGCAGTCGCGTCTCGACGCTGGACTTGGTGAGGCGAGAGCCGATGTTCCCCTCGATCCAGTCGACCGAGCCGTGCTTGCCGGCGTGGCCGCGCTTGACCGAGAAGTTGTACGTGTCCTCGGCGAGGTTCTGGAGCGCGCCGTACTGGACGCTGGCGTTCTCGCCGGCGACGACTTCGACGACGCCCGAGTAGTACTGGTCGCCCTCGATGTTCGTGCCGGTCGTCTGGCGCTCGAGGATGGTGGCCGAGGCCGACTCCTCGGCGACCACGAGCGTGTAGTTGAACAGCGAACGGCTGTTCATCCGGGTGCGGATCTTCACGTCCTCGGCGGCGACGCCTTCGGGGACGTAGACGACGGTCCCGGCGCTAAAGAGCGCCGTGGAGAGGGCCGTCAGGAAGTCCCGCTGGGGGTCGACGACGCTCCCGAAGTGCTCCTCGATCAGGTCGCCGTGCTCGGCGAGCGCGTCGCTCCACGAGAGCACGTCGGCGCCCTCGGCCTCGACGCGGTCTTTCTCCTGTTCCCACTCCAGGGGGTCCACGAGCGACTCGTAGTCGAGGTCGACGAGGTTCGTCCAGTGGCGGGGACCGGGCGTCGTGATGACGTCCGGCATGTCGAGGTCGTCGAGCGCCGCCAGGGCGTCCTTGCGGGTCTCGAGGAGCCACTCGGGCTCGTCGAGTTCGTCGCTGATCTCCGCTACCTGTGCCTCTGTGAGGTTCGCGTGTAGCTGCGTACTCATGGTAGACACCGGGGGTTACCCGAGCGAGCCCTCCATCTCCAGTTCGATGAGGCGGTTGAGCTCGACCGCGTACTCGATGGGCAGTTCCTCGGTGATCGGCTCGATGAAGCCGGCGACGATCATCTGCTTGGCGTCGTCGTCGTCCAGGCCGCGGCTCTGGAGGTAGAACACGTCCTCGTCGCCGATCTTGCCGACCGTCGCCTCGTGGGCCACGTCGACCTTGTTCTCCTGGATCTCCATGTACGGCATCGTGTCCGACGTGGAGTCGTTGTCGAACATGAGCGCGTCACACTCGACGGACGTGGAGGCGTTCTCCGCGCCGTCGGCCATGTGGACGAGCCCGCGGTAGTTGGTGCGGCCGCCGTCCTTGGCGATGGACTTGGACTCGATGGTCGACTTCGTGTCGGGCGCGTTGTGGTAGACCTTCGCGCCGGTGTCGATGTCCTGGCCCTCGCCGGCCATGGCGATGGTGATGTGGTTGTCGGTCGCGCCGGGGCCCTTGAGGATGGTGCTCGGGTAGAGCATCGTCGCCTTGGAACCCATCGAGCCGGAGACCCACTCCATGGTCCCGTCGGCCTCGGTGATGGCGCGCTTCGTGTTGAGGTTGTAGGTGTTCTTCGACCAGTTCTGCACGGTCGAGTACTGGACGTGGGCGTCCTCGCCGACGAAGACCTCGACGCCCCCGCTGTGGAGGTTGAACGCGGAGTACTTCGGGGCGGAACAGCCCTCGATGTAGTGGACCTCGGAACTCTCCTCGGCGATGATGAGCGTGTGCTCGAACTGGCCCATCCCCTCGGAGTTCATCCGGAAGTACGCCTGGACCGGCATGTCGACCGTCGTGTCCTCCGGGATGTAGACGAACGAGCCGCCGGACCAGATAGCACCGTGGAGCGCGGCGAACTTGTTGTCGCTCGGGGGGACGCACTTCGTCATGAAGTGCTCCTTGACGATCTCCTCGTGCTCCTGGACCGCCTTGTCCATGTCGCAGAAGATGACGCCTTTTTCCTCCCAGCGCTCCTGCATGTTCTGGTAGACGATTTCGGACTCGTACTGGGCGCCGACGCCCGAGAGGGCGTTCTTCTCGGCCTCGGGGATCCCGAGCTTGTCGAAGGTGTCCTGGATCTCCTCGGGGAGGTCCTCCCAGTCCTCGGCGCCGCCGCGCGTCTCGATGTCCGGGCGGATGTAGGGAACGATCTCCTCGATCTCGACCTCCGAGAGGTCGGGCTGGCCCGGCCAGTCGGTCGGCATCGGCATCTCCTGGAACTGCTCCAGGGCGCGGAGACGGCGTTCGAGCATCCACTCGGGCTCGTCCTTGTCCTCCGAGATCAGGCGCACGGTCTCCTCGGTCAGCCCCTTCTCGGTCTCGAAGGCCGAGTTCTCCTCTTTCTTGAACTCGAAGCGGGCCTCGGTGTCGGTCTCTTTGAGATGGTCTTGGTCTGAACTCATTGTTGTGTCGTAGGTTTGTGGTGGAGCGGTAAGACGTTGTTCACGCTCAGGCCGCCTCGTAGACTTCCTCGCGGACCCAGTCGTAGCCCTCGTCCTCGAGGGTCTCGGCCAGCTCAGCGCCGCCGGACTTGGCGATCTCGCCGTCGAGCATCACGTGGACGTGGTCGGGCTCGACGTAGTCGAGGATGCGCTGGTAGTGGGTGATCTGCAGGATGCCCGCGCCCTGCTCGTCGCGCAGCGCGTTGATGCCCGTCGATACGTCCTGCAGGCGGTCGATGTCCAGCCCGGAGTCGATCTCGTCGAGCACGGCGATGCTCGGTTCGAGGATCGCCGCCTGGAGCACCTCGTTCTGCTTCTTCTCGCCGCCGGAGAAGCCCGCGTTGAGATAGCGGTTCGCGAACTTCTCGTCCATGTCGAGCTGCTCCATCTTCTCCTGGAGGATCTCCTGGAACTCCGCGACGCCGACCTCGCCCTCGTCGGCAGGACCCTCCATCGGGGAGGTCTCGTAGCCCTCGTCGTCCTCGTCGGCCTCGGCTTCCTCCTCCTCGTCGTCCTCGAACAGCTCCTCGCGCTCCTCGAGCTTGGCGTTCAGGGCCGTCCGGAGGAAGTTCACCATCGTGACGCCCTCGATCTCGGCGGGGTACTGGAAGGCCAGGAAGATGCCCAGCGCCGCGCGCTCGTTCGGTTCGAGGTCGAGCAGGTCCCACGTCTGGAGGTCCTCGGGCACGTCGATGTCCTCGAACTCGTCCTCCTCGATGTGCAGCAGCACGTCGCCGCCCGTGACCTCGTAGGTCGGGTGGCCCGCGATGACCTTCGCCAGTGTGGACTTGCCCGAGCCGTTGGGACCCATCAGCGCGTGGATCTCGCCCGACTCGACCTCCAGATTCACACCCTCGAGGATCTGCTCGCCGCCGTCCTCTGCGACTTTCGCCTGTAGGTTGTCTATTTCGAGTACAGCCATGTGTTTCGGTCGTCCTAAAACACGGTACTGACGCTGATAATAGTTTCGAGTTTCCACGACCGACTTTTCCGAAACGGAAAGTCAATTTGTGGTATGGACAACTCCGGAGGGCTACCGAGGGGCGGGCGCGGTACCGAGGGACGGACGCGGACGGTCCCCGCGTCCGGGTGGATGACCCAGGCGCCCGGACGGACGGCTCACATGAAGCTCTCGAGGCCGGTCTGCTCCTGGCCGCTCTTGACCTCCTCCCAGGAGATATCGAGCGCTTCGAGGACCCGCGCGATGGGGCCTTTCAGCGTCTTGTCGAGCATCTTGTCCCAGTCGACCTCGAAGGCGTCGGGCACCTGGTCGGCGTACTCGAAGCAGATCACGTCCGGGTCGCGCTTGAACTCGCCGTAGAGCACGTCCTCGGCGGGGTCCAGATCTTTCTCCGCCTCGATCTCCCGGAAGAACTCGGGGTGGACCTTCTTCAGGTAGACCCGCTTGGGTTTCGACCCGCTGGCGAAGTTGGTATCCAGCAGGAGGTTGGCGTACTTCGCCCCGCGGACCTGCGCGGTGTCGGTGTCGTAGTTGTCGAGTTTCTTCCCGATGCCGCCCGGGATCCCGATGTCGTCGAGGCTGGCCTCGCCGTTCTGGAAGTCCTCGATAACGCCGTGGACGTAGTCTTTCACGTCTTCGAGGTCCTCGCCGTGGACGATCATCTCGATGACCTGCAGTTGGACCTCCTTCGTGATCGGCGCGATGTCCGACCGCTGGTACTCGAAGCCCGTGATGTCGATGTCGTCGACGTCTTTCCCCTCGCTCCAGATTATGTGTCCGGCGTACCGTTTCTTCTTGCCCGCCTGGAAGAACCGACGGTAGAGCTTCTCGAACTCGATCTGGAAGCGGTGGAGCTCGGCGTTCAGCTCCTCGATCGCGAACTCGTCGTAGCGGTCGTTGATGTGCTCCTCGATCTCGAACGACCGCTCGATGGCCTCGTCTTTCGGCGTGTCGCCGCCGAGTTCGAGCATGACCGAGTCCGTGTCCCCGTAGATGACCTCTTTGTCGAGCTCGTTTGCGGCCTGCTCGGTGAAACTGATGACTTCGCGGTTCGTCGAGGTCACGCCGGCGCTCATCTCCCGGTCGTAAAGGCGGAAGCGGTCCCAGCCGAAGACGCCGTACAGCGACTGGCCGACGAACTGGAATTTCCCGTTGCGGCCGGCCATCAGCGTGTGGTTGTCCTCGACCGTGACGCAGTACACCCCGTCCTCGGCCTCGCTACGCGAGCCACTCCGGTGCATCCGGAGGGTGTTCTTCGCGTTCTCGGTGGTGTAGATCCGCCAACTACCGCTGTCTTTCCGATAGTTTGCGGTGAGACCGAGATGAGCGCACAGACGGAGCACGTCGTCGCGCAGTTCCTCGCTGGCGGTCGAGTAGCGCCACGAGTTCTCTTGGCGGTCACCGTCGCCGTCGATCAGTACGTCGAGGAAGCGACGCTTCTGTTCGCGCGACGCCTCGAAGACGAACTCCGGGATCCGCTTGGCGAAACTGTCGTCTCCGCACGTGCGCTCCAGATACCGACCGAGGAGTCTCGACGTGAACTGGTACGACTGGTCGTCGACGTAGTAATCGAACCCCATGCGGTCGAGCAAGTCGCCGATGGCAGCGTGGTGGTTCTCCTCGATACCGCCAGCGGCACCTTCACCACCGTCGGCCGCGACCGGGGCGTCCTGAGCGATTTTGACCGTCGTCGCGGAGCCTCGAAGCTTGTCGCCGAACCGCTTCTCCTCGGACGTGTAGACGTTCCCCTCGGTGACGAACCACGCGAGCAGTTCGAGGAAGTCGTCGCCGTCGTAAGTGCGTGGGATCCACTTCCGGTTCGCCTCGGCGTGGACGAAACACCGCTCGGCGACGCTATCGACGTACTCCCGATGCTCCTCGAACTCCTCGGCCGAGAGGACGTACCCCTCCTCTCCGACGTCGTTTTTCAGGACTTTGTCGGGGTAGTAGCCGATCTCGGCGGCGAACGTGTGGCCGTGGACTTCGGGCCGAACCCACACCTCGTAGTCGTCGAGCAGTTCGGTCAGATCGGCCTCGTCGAGCCGCTCGCCGTCCGGGCCGTCCCAGTCGTGCGGGAGTTCGTAGTTCGTGGCACGGTCGAGTTCGCCCGCCTCCACGAACCGGTAGTCGTCCTGGTCCCACGAGGTCCCGTTCCGCTCGTTCTTCCGGACGAGCATCCTGTGGTTCGGCGTCACACGGAAGTCCGTCTTGCTCGTCTCGATGTCGACGAGGTCGCCCCGGTAGTCGGGGTAGGCGTGAGTCTCGACGACCGGTTTGACCTCCATCTCCTGGGTGTCGGGGTCCAGCGAGTAGACGGGGTCGCCCACGTCGAGGTCCCGGATATTGCGGACCCCCTCGGGAGTGAGCACGTCCGTGTCCGGCGTGAAGCAGTTCATAATCACCTTGACAGCCGCTTGCTGTCGGTCGAACCGCTCGTACGCCTCGGAACCGGGGTCGTTGTCGTTCCGGAGGGATTTCTTCTCTTCGCGTTCTGACAGTAGCTCGTCGACCATCTCCCGGATGATGCCGTCCGGTTCCTTCCGGAAGTGGACGCCGCTGGGCGTGCGGTAGGTCTCGCCGTCGTAGGCCTCGGGGTCGACCTTGGTTTCGGGCGAGGCGTTGATCGTCGTCATCGACATCGGGTAGAGCGACTTCAGGTCCAGCACCGAGACGTTCTCGCGAACCCCGGTGATCGGGTCGAAGACCGCCCCACCTTCGAACTCGTCGGTGGCCTCCTGTTGCCCTTTCGAGGGGAGCGCGAACTCGCCGTAGGCCTTGTGGAGGACGTACATGTCGACGGCGTCGCCGGCGGTGGGGGCGTCCTCGATCTTGCAGCCGACGAGCTTGCGCGCCTCGTCCCAGAAGGCGACGATGTCCTGCTTGCGGTCGAGTTCGACGCACAGCTCCACGTCGCGGAGGTTGTACTCCAGCAGGCGCTCGGGGTCGTCCTCCCAGAGGTCGCCGATGTCGCCCGTGTAGCGCTCCTTGCCGACGCCCATCTCGACCTCGCCGACGGCGTCGAGGCGGTAGGACTCCAGTTCGGAGAACTGCGTCGCCTTGTACGCCCGCAGGAGGTCGAAGACGACGCGTCCCTTGATGTCCGGGCCGTTCCAGTCCGAGCGCCACACCTCGTCCACCCGGGAGAGGCGGTCGATGTCCAGGTCGTAGTCGTGGTCCGGCCCCGCCAGCTCCTCGACGCGGTCGAGGAAGTAGGGCGCGTCGAAGTCGGCGAAGTTCCACCCCGTCAGGAGGTCCGGGTCGGTCCTCTCGATGTACTCGATGAAGGCGTCGAGCATCTCGGGCTCGGAGTCGAACACGCGCACCTCGGCGTCGATGTCGTCCTCGATGGGTTCGTAGGCCTCCAGCGCGGCGGGGCCGTCGATCCCGTCGGGGGCGTTGTAGAGCCAGTTGATGTACTCGTCGTCGTAGGAGTCGTGGGAGGTGAGACAGACGATGGTCTGCTCGCCGTCCTCGGGGAACCCGTTGCGGTCGTCGACCTCGATGTCGAAGGTGTTCACCCGCGGCGTGGCGTTGTCGTCGACGGTCTCGACCTCCTGGTGCGGGATGCGGATCGTATCGTCCTCCGTGCGCCGCTCGGGCACGCGGACGCCGCTCTCGATGTCCTTGTCGATGAGCAGGCGGTTGGGGAACAGGATGTCCGCTTCGTAGTGTTCGAAGTCGTCGCGGATCTGCCCCACGTCGCGGGGCGTGCGACCGATGATCTTCGCGAGGCGCTCGCCGCGGATGGACTCGAAGGGGTCGCCCTCGGCGTCGGTCTCGCGGTAGTCGACGAGGCCGTCGTAGCCGGCGATGCGCTCGTCGTCGACGTTCTCGATGGGCGCGTAGAAGTACGGCTCGAAGTCGTACACCTCGACGTGTTCGAGTTGCGGCTCCTCGTCGTCGGCTTCGGTCTCGCGGCGGCCGAAGACGTGGACGACGGGGAACTCGTCGTCGCCGCTGTACTCGACGGTGTAGTCCACCTGCGTGACGGTCAGCGTGACCGACCCCTGTGCCTCGGGGAAGCGGACCGAGTCGGCGTCGACGACGGTCGCGACTTCGTCGCCGGTGTCGTTCCCGGCGACGGCCTCGGCCTCGTCGGCGGGCCGCTCCTCGCCGGCCCCGAAGTCCCCGAACTCCGTTTGCTCCATGTTGGTCGGGCTTGGCGGGGCCCGACTAAAATAGTCGCGGTATCCGGGATCGGCAGTCGCGTGGCGTGCGTGCTCGTCACCGGTATCCGAATCCGCCGCGCCTGCGACGCGCGGTTCGACCGCCGGACGGGTCCTCGGCCGCTGCGCTCCCCGCGGAGCGCGCGTCCGGCGAGAAGGTGGGTCGCTAGACGCCCTCGACGGTCTCGCGGAAGGCGACGACCGACTCGTGAGCGGACTGGACCTGCTCGGTCACGTCCGAGTCTTCGAGGTCGTTGAGCGCGTTCTCGATGCGGGCGAGGCGCCCGTGGTCGGGGTCGCGGTCGCGCGTGGCGAGGCCGTCGAGCTGGTCGGCGAGGCTGGTCAGTCGCTCGGCCGCGTCGTCGTCGCCGGTCGCGTCGGCCGCCGATTCGAGGGTGTCGCTCGCGTCAGCGAGGTTCTCGCGCGTCATGGCCGCCGCTTCTCGGCACCCCGCGTTAACACTTGCGGAGACCGTCTTCGGCCGGGGTCAGTCGTCCTCGGCACGCCGGCGCGACTCCGCGTCGGCGTGGAAGGCGAAGAAGCCACAGACGAACGAGACGAGAGCGACGGGAAGCCACATCTCGACGAAGATCTCGACGATCGGTCGGATCTGGTCTCGTTCGAGTCGGGAGACGAACGGGATGGCCCCGCGCCAGGCCAGCGCGTAGAGCCAGTCCACCAACGCGTATCGGTTCGTCCGCGCGAGTATCCAGACCGCGATGGATACCATCGTCAGTGCGTGCCAGAACTCCCAGTCGACGAGGAACCGGCGAATGTCGGGGACCATCTGTCAGTGCAGGGCGAGATCGAGTTCGCAGATCGGCGGAATCAGTCTTGTGGTCGCCGGGATCCACGGCTCGCGAAAAAGCCGACGGGAGAAGGGAGAGAACGAGTGTCAGGAGTGGGTAGGGGAAGGGGTTCGGGGTTGAGGGGTCTGGTAGAGTACCGTGTCAGCGGTGGGCCGGGAGTGAACCGCGGGTCGTCAGTAGCCGACGCCGAGGTGCGCGTGGACCGCTTCGGCGTCTTCGAGTTCGTCGGCGACGGCGACGGCGTAGTCCTCGCAGGTGATGTAGGAGTCGCCCTCGTCGTCGACGACGAGTTCGCCCTCGGCGGTGCGGTAGTCGCCGGTGCGCTCGCCGGGCTCGATGATGCCCGGCGGAGCGAGATACGACCACTCGATATCGTCGGCCTCGCGGACGACCTCGAAGGCGTCGATGTGGGCCTGGGCGAGCGGGACGAGTTCGTCCGGGAAGTCCTCGGTCTCGATGAACTGGGTGTCCTCGGCGACGTAGAGGCTGCCGGCACCGCCGACCCACAGCAGGCGGTCGGTCCCGCTCTCGCGGAGCCCCTCGAGGGTCGCGTCGGCCATCTCGACGAGGATGTCCAGCTCGGCGTCCTCGGCGGGGCCGAGCGCGGAGATCACGGCGTCGTGGTCGGCCGCGGCGTCGGCGACCGCGTCGGCGTCGGTCGCGTCCAGGGCGAGTGTGTCGAAGTCGTCGCCCGCGACGCCGTCGACCTCGCCGCTGCGGGAGGTGCCCGTCACCGCGTGGCCGCGACCGAGGAGTTCGTCTGCGATACGCTGTCCGATCATGCCGCTCGCACCGAGTAGGAGTACGTTCATTGGTGGTGTCTCCGTGACTTGCGTCACGCGTCACTTCGACCGAGGGACCCCACCCTCATAGGCGCTCGCGGACGTGCGAGTAATCGGGGGACGCGAGTGTAACCGGCCCCCGGAACCCCGCGGGGCGAGTCGCTACGACTCCACCAGCGGCACGCAGCGGACCGGTCGGTCGGTCCCGAGCAGGAGGTTCTGACCGGTCGAGCCGAAGACCACCTTGCCGACCGGGGTGCGCTTGCGGATGCCGACGACGAACTCGTCGGCGTCGACCTCCTGCGCGAACGTCATCAGGTCCTCGACGGGTTCGTTCCCGCGGACGAACTGGTGAGTCTCGACGGTGACCGGCACGTCGACGAGTGCGTCGACGACCGCCTCGATGGCGTCCTCGCCGGCGCGCACGTCCGCGCCGCTGGTGTCCTCGCCGCCCTCCAGGGAGTTGACGACGTACACCGTGTCCTCCGGCTCGACGACCCGCTCCAGGTACGCCGACAGCGCCTCGCTCGATTCGACCGTGTCCGTCCCGACCACGAGTTCGGTCATGGCGCTACGTTCACGGACGACGATGATAAATTTGTGCGGTCGAGTGGGGCGCTGACGGGGCAGCGAACGGGAGAAACGAGGGGTGGGTCCGGTTACAGGTCGGGCACGTCCGACGGCATGTCGAAGTCGTGGTAGTACTCGCCCTTCTCCGTCGAGAGGATGTCCAGCACGGCGGCGGCGCCGTCGCCGGCGGCGATGACGGCCTGCCACTTCTCGGCGCGGCCCATCGCGCCGGTGGCGTAGACGCCCTCGACGGAGGTCTCCATGTCGACGGTCACGTCGACCACGTCCTCGTCGGTGAACTCGCAGCCCAGATCCTCCGCGAGGTCGCGGTCGCCGCCGGTCGCGAGCACGACGTAGTCGGCGGCGTACTCCTCGTCGTCGGTGTGGACGGCGAACCCGTCGCCGTCTTCCTCGACCGCGGTCACCTCCGCGTCTTCGAGGTCGGCGCCGCGGTCTTCGACCTGCCCGCGCGTGACTTCGAGGAACTCGTCGCCGCTGATGCTCCGGATCGCCGGGTAGTTGAACAGGTGGGCCTTGTGCATCCACGACTCGTCGGTGTCGAAGACCACGGTGTCGAGGTCGTTTTTCGCCGCGTACAGTCCTGCGCTCAGGCCGGCGGGACCGCCGCCGACGACAGCTACGTCTACCATACCTGCGAGTCGGGACCGCCGCGGGATAGGTTTTACCATCTCGTAAAACGAGGCAACTACGGCCGGTTTCGGGAGCGCTCGATGGGGTCGTCGGCCGGGACTGGGGACGCGGGTTGCGCGGCGGTTCCGGTCGTCCGAGCGACGACGGGCGGTTGTCGTCGCGAACAGTATAAGTAGCGGAGCGGTCGAGTTGTAGTATGAGCAGTTCCGACGAGCCCGTGTCGTCGAAGGACACGCGGGAGGTCATCATGGAGGCGACCTTCCGGGCGCTGAGCAAGCACGGCTACAGCGACCTCCGGATGCGCGACATCGGCGAGGAGATGGACCTGACCCGCCAGGTCATCCACTACCACTTCGACGGGAAGTACGACCTGCTGTCGTCGTTCCTGGAGTACGTCATCGACCAGTACGAGGGGGGTGTCGAGGTCGAGACCGACGGCGATCCCCTGGCGGAACTGGACGCCCGCGTCGAGCGGTGCCTGTTCGGTCCGGAGTTCGAGGAGTTCTCCCACTGGGACCGGATGAAGGTGTACCACGAGCTGTACGCCTACGCACAGAACGACGAGCGCCACCGCGAGGTGTTCGACGAGCACTACGGACGGATCCGGGGCAGCATCGTCGAGGTCGTCGAGGACGGCGTCGAACAGGACGTCTTCCGCGAGGTCGACGCCGAGCTCGTCGGCCAGTTGATCACCGACGTGATCCACGCCGCCCGCGGCCGCCGCATCTCGCTCGGCCACGAGGACGCCCCCGAACAGGCCCGCCGAGCCGTCGACGAGTACATCGTCGACTCGCTGCTGGCCGACCCCCCGACGACCGACGCCTGACCGCGGACTCCCGGACGCGACCCGAACACCTACCGTGGTGGCCCGAGGATCCCGTCTATGGATTCCAAGCGGTTCCTCTTCTGTTCGCTCGACGCCGCCCTGATCGGCGACCTCGCCTGGCAGGTCCACCGGGAGGGCCACGACGTGAAGTACTACGTCGGGGCCGAGTCCGACCGGGAGATCGCCGACGGGTTCGTCCCGAAGACCGACGACTGGCGCGCGGAGACCGACTGGGCCGACGTGATCGTCTTCGACGATATCTGGGTCGGCGACGACATCGGCACCGGCGCCCTCGCACAGGACCTCCGCGAGCGAGGGAAGGCCGTCGTCGGCGGGACGCCCAACACCGACCGCCTCGAAGAGGACCGCGGCTACGCGATGGAGGTGCTCGAAGACCACGGCGTCAACACCGTCGAACACCACGTCTTCCGCGACTTCGACGCCGGCGTCCAGCACGTCCGTGAGAACCCCGCGCCGTACGTGATCAAGCCGCTCGGCGAGGTCCAGAACGTCAAGCGGCTCCTGTACGTCGGCGACGAGGACGACGGGAGCGACGTGGTGGACGTGCTGAACGCCTACGAGAAGGCGTGGGGCCACCGGATGAAGGGGTTCCAGCTCCAGCGGAAGGTCGAGGGCGTCGAGGTCGCTATCTGCGGCTTCTTCGACGGGAACAGGTTCGTCGACCGGGTCAACTTCAACTTCGAGCACAAGAAACTGTTCCCCGGAAACGTCGGGCCACAGACCGGTGAGATGGGAACGTCGATGTTCTGGGCCGGGCGGAACAGGCTGTTCGAGGAGACCCTCGGCAGGCTCGAAGGCTGGCTGGCCGCCGAGGGCTACGTCGGCAGCATTGACGTGAACTGCATCGTCAACGAGAACGGTATCTACCCGCTGGAGTTCACGCCGCGGTTCGGCTACCCGACGATCGCGCTGCAGGAGGAGTCGTTCGAGTCCTCGACGGGCGAGTTCTTCTACGACCTCGCTCACGGCGACGACCCCGAGCCGGCGGTCCACGGCGGCTACCAGGTCGCCGTCCGGGTCGTCCTGCCGCCGTTCCCGTTCGACGACGAGGAGACGTACGACGAGAACTCGCGGAACGCGGCCGTGGTCTTCCGGACGGGGGACCGCGAGGGGATCCACATCGAGGACGCCAAACGGGTCGACGGCCAGTGGCGTGCCGCTGGCGAGAACGGCATGCCGATAGTCGCGACCGGAAAGGGCGAGACGATGCAAGCCGCGCGTGAGCAGGCCTACGACCGGATCGACGACATCGTGATGCCGAACATGTACTACCGCGACGACATCGGCGAGCGGTGGGTCGACGGCGACGGCGACCGCCTGCAGGCGTGGGGGTATCTGGGACCGGCGTAGGCGGCCAGCACGGCCGGGAGCGGAACGCTGTTGACAGGCCCGTCCATACCGGCGGCCATGGCGACCGAGGACTTCCTCCGGGCCGAGACGGGCGACGACGGCGACGGACCGCGACTGGCGGCCGACGAACCGCACCCGGACGTGCAGTCGGTGCTGCACTCGCGGCGCTGGCTCCGGTCGGTCGGCATGTCGACGATCGGCGCCCGCGGGGTCCGGCTGTTGGCGAAACTCGGCCTGTGGCTGCAGGACGCCGACCCGCCCGCGGTCGGGGACGCGACCGATCTGACGATCCCCGGTCCCGACGGCGAGGTTCCGGCCCGCCGCTACCGGCCCATCGGCGCGGGGCCGTACCCGACGGTCGTCTTCTACCACGGCGGCGGGTTCGTCCTCGGGAACCTCGACAGCCACGACCTGCTCTGTCGGCACCTCACCGCCGCGAGCGGCTGCGAGGTGGTCGCCGTCGACTACCGCCTCGCACCGGAACACCCGTTCCCGGCGGCGGTCGAGGACGCCTACGCGGCCCTGGAGTGGGCCGCCGCCGACCCCGACGTGCTGGACCCGGACGGCGGTCTGGCGGTCGCCGGCGACAGCGCGGGCGGGAACCTCGCCGCCGTCGCGGCGCTGATGGCCGCCGAGCGGGACGGGCCGGATCTCGACTACCAGAGCCTGGTCTATCCCGCCGTGGGCACCCGCGAGGAACAGGATTCGATGCAGGAGTACACCGGATACGTCCTCAGCGAGGACGACATCCGCTGGTTCGACCGCTGCTACTACGGGAGCGAGATCCACCGGCGTAACCCCTACGCGGACCCCTCGCGGGCCTGCGACCTGTCGGGGGTTCCCCCGGCGACGGTCGTGACGGCCGGGTTCGACCCGCTGCGGGACGGCGGGATCGCCTACGCCCGGCGGCTGGTCGGCGACGGGGTCTCGGTCCGCTTTCGCAACTACCCGGACATGGTCCACGGATTCGTGGGGATGCTCTCGGAGGACGAGGACGTGGCCCGCGCGCACGAGGCCGTCGCGGATATCGCCGCGGACCTGCGGCGGGCGCTGGGCGCGGACGGCTGAGTCGCTCGAAGACCGCGGGTTCCGCTCAGAACCCGAACGCGCGGCGGTACTGCGGCGGCCCCGACACCTCGTCGGTGGCGTCGAGCGCGTCGGCCGCCCGGAGCCCGAAGTAGGGGTCCCGGAGGAACTGCCGGCCGACGATGGCCAGGTCGGCGCGGCCGTTGGCGACGACCGCCTGAGCCTGCTCGGGCGTCGTGATCCCGCCGACGGTACCGACGGCGATGTCTCTCTCGGACTTCTCGCGGACGGCCTCGGCCAGCGGGAGCTGGTAGTTCGGGCCGGCCTGCTCCGGCCACGACCCGGGTGCGATCCCGCCGCTGGACACGTCGATCAGGTCGGCGCCGATGCCGGCGAGGCGGTCGGCGAGCCGCGCGGACTGTTCCGCGGTCCACGACTCGCGGTCGTCGAACCAGTCGGTGCCGGAGATCCGGACGAAGACGGGTTTGCCGTCGGGCCAGACCTCCCGCACCGCCTCGGTGACCTCGCGCGTGAGGCGGGTGCGGCCCTCGAAGTCGCCGCCGTAGTCGCCCTCGCGGTGGTTCGTGACGGGCGAGAGGAACTCGTGGAGGAGGTAGCCGTGGGCGGCGTGGACCTCCGCGACCTCGAAGCCCGCGTCGCGGGCGCGCTCGGCGGCCGTCCGGAACGAGTCGATCACCTGCTCGATGTCGCCCTGGTCCATCTCGCGGGTCGGCGGCGCGTCGACCCGCTCGCCGTCGTCGTCCTCGTAGGGCCACGGGGTCCCGCTCGGACCGACGACCTCCCAGCCGCCGTCGTCGGGGTAGAGGGGGCGGCTCCCCTCCCACGGGCGGCTCTTGGAGGCCTTGCGCCCCGCGTGGGCCAGCTGGATGCCCGGCACGGCGCCCTGCTCCTTCACGAACCGCGTGGTGCGCGCGAGCGCGTCGGCCTGGTCGTCGTTCCAGATCCCCAGGTCCTCGGGGGTGATCCGGCCGCGCTTCTCGACGGCGGTGGCCTCGGCCATGACGAGGCCGGCGCCGCCCACGGCTCGCGAGCCGAGGTGGACGTGGTGCCACTCGGTCGCGCGGCCGTCGCGGGCCTCGCAGGAGTACTGGCACATCGGCGAGACCATCAGCCGGTTCGGAATCGCGGTGTCCCGGAGTTCGAGCGGGTCGAACAGGTCTGTCATCACTACGGCTACTCGCTGGAATCCCAAGTATCGTCCGCCCGCCGCGCCGCTTTCCGGTTTCTCGGTCGCCGGCCCGCGCCGGTGGCTCCCCGTCTCGGCGCCGCGCTACCCCTCCCACTCCCCGCTGAGGACGGCGTACACCTCGCGGTCGACGTACTCGCCGTCGACGAAGTCGTCGTCGCGCTTGGTTCCCTCGTGGGTGAACCCCAGTTTCTCGACGACTCGCTTCGAGGCCTCGTTGTCGGCGTGGATCGTCGCGGAGATCCGGTGCAGTCCCAGCGCCGCGAACCCGTGGTCGACGACCAGCCGCGCCGCCTCGGTCGCGTACCCCTCGCCCTGATAGTCCGGGTGGACGGCGTACCCGAGGTTGGCCCAGTCGCGGCGGTCGTCGATCGGGGCCAACGACACGTCGCCGACCGGCTCGTCGCCGTCGCAGACCAGCAGTTCGACGGCGTCGGCGCCCTCCATCCGGTCCAGCAGGTCCGACTCGTAGGCCTCGCCGCTGTCGGGCGCGTCGGGGCCGGCGTATCCCCGGACCCGCGGGTGGTGGAACAGCTCCCGGAGGAATTCGGCGTCCTCCCGCTCGATGGTTCGCAGATCGACCGTCTCGCCCTCGACGAACACCGGTCCCGGCATGGTCGAGCCGTCGGGACCCGCCGGTAAAAGTTCGACCGTCGAAAACCGCGTCGCGGCCGCCCGCCTCAGGTCGTCGAGGGGGATTCGAGGTGCCAACCCGGGTCGCGACCGGTCCGCTCGATGCGGTCGGACCGACACGCCGGGCAGAAGTCCGGTCTGGCGTCCGCGCTCCGGGGGACGTAGACCGCGCCGCCGCACTCCACGCACGCGTCGTCGGCGACCGTCACGCAGTCGCCACAGAGGTTGAAGTCGTCGACTGTCAGCTCCCGCAGGGGTTCGAGTTGTTTGTCCAGGGTGTACTCGTCGATGACCGCCTGACAGTTCTGGCACGGTTTCATTGCGATACACACTCACCCATGAGATTCACTCACAAAGGTCTACCGCTGTCGCGGTATTTCGCCGGTGACTCGTCGATGGTCGGCGCGCACGTCGAGGGGGCGGCGGTCGGAAGCCCTTTCACCGCGGGCTACGCAGGGGAGGTATGACGTACGATACCGTCGTGTTCGACAACGACGGTGTCCTCGTGGGCCGAACGCGGTTCGACGTCCTCCGGGAGGCGACCGAGGAGACGTTCGCGCAGTTCGGTGTGTCCGATCCGGACCCAGACCACATCGAGGACATGACGATCGGAGCGACCCCCGAACAGGTGAACACCGTCTGCGATACCTACGGCTTCGAGCCGGCGCAGTTCTGGCGCGCCCGCGACAGCACGGTCTCGGGCGCACAGCAGGACGAGGCGCGAGCGGGACGGAAGACGCCCTACGGGGACATCGACACGCTGACGAACCTCGACGTCGCGACGGGGATCGTCAGTTCGAACCAGCAGGAGACGGTGGATTTCCTCCTCGACCACTTCGACCTCGGCGGCCACTTCGACACCGCCTACGGCCGCGAGGCGACCGTCGAGAGCCTCACCCTCCGGAAGCCCCATCCCCACTACATCGAGCGGGCGCTCTCGGATCTCGACGCCGAGTCGGCGCTGTACGTCGGCGACAACGAGTCCGACATCCAGGCCGCCGAGAACGCCGGCATCGACTCGGCGTTCATCCGCCGCCCCCACCGCACCGACTGGGACCTGAACGTCTGGCCCACGTGGGACATCGACTCGCTCGACCGCCTCCACGACATCTGCGGCTGACTCGCGACGGGACCGCCATCGTGGCGCCGTCGTGGGGCCGCCGTCGCGTGGCCGTTCGCCGCGTCCGGAGTGACTACTCCGCCCACCGCGGTCGCGTCGGCACGTCGAAGCGGTCGGTGACGACGAGTCCGAGACCGAACAGCCCCGCCAGCGCGACGGGGAGCCAGTTGCCGAAGGCGGCGTTGACGCCGCCCCAGAGGATCACGAAGCTCACCATGTCGTCCAGCATGAACGGACAGGCGTCGAGCCGCGCGAGCAGCGCCTCCCGGTCCAGCCCGAAGTCGAAGGCGCCGACGGCGACCGTCGCCGAGAGGATCCAGCCGGCGTAGTTGCTCCAGGGGACGCCGTAGAAGGCGCCGCCGCCGTCGTAGGCCCAGAACCCCAGCGCGACAGCGCCCGGGTCGAGCACCAGGTCGATCCCGACGACCGTCGCGACGACGACCGGGAGGCGAACCCAGGGACTTCGGGCCAGATCGCCCAGCAACAGCAGACAGAGCAGGTAGCTGTTGAGGACCAGCGGGAAGAAGAAGACGGGTAGCGCGAGCGGGACGCCGCCGGCCATCGGCCCGAGGGCGACGCCGTACTCGAAGGCGCCGTAGGGCCAGCCCGTGGTGACGCCGACGAACTCGATCCCGTAGGCGTAGGCCGCCAGCGCGGCCAGTGCGAGGATCGCCCGCCGGTCGACCAGCGGCGCGACGCCGGCCACGAGCGGCAGGCGCATCACGACGACGCCAACGAGGACAAGCCAGGGGTTGAACGCCAGCGCCCCGGGCAGCCACGCGAGTTCGGCCGCCAGGGGCGCGGGGAGCGCCGCGACCGCGGGGGCGAACCAACCGAGCGCGCTGGCCAGCAGGAGGACGGCGCCGGTGACGGGGAAGACGACGGCGATGGTGAAGCGATTGGTCCGGACGAGTTGATCCAGGCGAGCCTCGGCCCGGTCGCGGTCGATCGACCCGGAGGCGGGCCAGCCGGCCGACTCGGCCCAGTCAGGCGCCATAGACGATCACCCAGAGGCCGCCCATCGTCAGCAGCGTCCCGACGGCGGTGTTCAGGAACGGGAACCACCAGTAGGCGCGGTCGACCGACACCTCGGTCAGCGCGACGGCGGCGGTGAAGACTGGGTAGACCGCGAGCAGGCCGCTCCAGTAGGGATGGACCTGCCAGAACACCGCCGCGGCGGCCGCCCAGACGACCGCGCAGTAGGCGTAGGTGGCCCCTTCGCCGAGGACGGTCGCGGTCGTCCGGATGCCGGCCGCGCGGTCGGGCTCGATGTCCGGGATCGCCGAGAAGGTGTGCATCGCCATCGTCCACAGCCAGGCGCCGGTGACCGCCAGCGCCGGCGGGAACGCCCCGGCGACGGTCGCGTAGGCGACGACGCCCGGGAGGACGTACAGCCCGTTCGACAGCGAGTCCAGGACGGGCGTGGTCTTGAACCGGAACGGGGGCGCGCTGTACTGGACCGACAGGGCGAGGAAGGCCAGCATCGCGAAGACGGCCTCCGTCGGCAGGACCGGCAGTATCGCGACCCCGAGGACGCCGCTGGCCAGCACCGCCGCGACGACGGTGCGGTCGCCGCGGTAGCGGACCTCTCTGTCTTCCTTCTTCGGGTTCTCCTCGTCGATGTCGGCGTCGAACACGTCGTTGACGCCGTAGAGGAAGACGTTCGCGGGGACGAGGAAGTACGCGGCCAGCGCGACGGTCAGCGGCGTGAACAGCGCCGCCGCGGTCGGCGCGGCGAAGACGGTCCCGACCATCGCCGGGCCGGCCAGGTACAGCCAGAAGCGCGGCCGCGAGAGCCGGAGGAGATACCCGACGGTGGTGTCGGGGGGCGCGAGCGCGCCGAGGCGAGCGGTCAGCGAGGCCATCGCGTCGGACATACTCGGTCGAGCGGCTTAGTTGGCGTCCTCGACGAGCGCCTGTGCGGTGTGCTGGCCGCTGATGAGACACATCGGCACGCCGATCCCCGGGGTGGTGAACGACCCAGTGAAATACAGGCCGTCGACCGCCTCCGAGCGGTTCGGCGGCCGCAGGAGCGCGGTCTGGCGGAGCGTGTGGGCCAGTCCGAGCGCCGTCCCCTGCGTCGCGTTGTAGCGGTCGACGAAGTCCGAGACGCAGAACTCCTCCTCGAAGACGATGCGGTCCCGGAGGTCGGTGTCGGCGTGCTCGGCCACGTCGTCGAGGATCTGCTCCCGGAACCGCTCGCGCTGGGCCGGCGAGTCTTCGAGCCCGGGCGCGATCGGGACGAGGACGAACAGGTTGCTGTGGCCCTCCGGCGCGACGGTGTCGTCGGTCTTCGACGGTACGCAGAGGTAGTACGCGGGTTCGTCGGGCCACGCGGGATCGTCGAAGATCTCCGCGAAGTGCGGATCCCAGTCGTCCGGGAGCACCAGCGTGTGGTGGGCCAGCTCCGGCACATCGCCCTCGACGCCGAGATAGAGGAGGTACGCCGAGGGGGCGTACGTGCGGTCGTCCCAGTAGTCGGCGTCGTACTGCCGCTCGTGCTCGGGCAGCAGCTCCTGCTCGGCGTGGGCGTAGTCGGCGTTGACGACCACGCGGTCCGGTCGGCGCTCGCTCCCCGTTTCGTCGACGACGAGGAACCCGCGCTTGCGACGAGTGATCTCGTCCACTTCGACGCCGGTTTCGAAGTCGACGCCGAGTTCCCGGCAGAGGTCGACGAACGCGTCGATCACGACGCCGATGCCGCCGGGGTGGTCCCCGTTCTCGTCGGCCTCGTTGGCGACGGGGTAGTACACGCCCATGTTGAAGTCGACGTGGCTCATCATGTTGTACAGCGCCGGCGTGTTGCGGGGCGAGCCGCCGAGAAACACCAGCGTGTACTGCATGATCTGCTGGAGCTTGGGGTTCTCGAAGTAGTTGTCGACGTGGCCCTGCATCGACCGCATGAGCTTGATCCCGATGGGCGCCGCGCGCATCACGTCGAGGTCGACCCAGTCCCGGAGCGACGAGCGGTCCTCGTAGACGAACTTCTCCATCGCCGTCTCGTAGTGGCGCTCGCTGGTCGCGAGATACTCGTCGAAGGCCTCGCCCGCGCCGGGCTCGATGGACTCGAACAGCTCCCGATTCTTCGCCCGGTCGGCGGCGATGTCGACTCGCTCGCCGTCGCCCGCCGCGGGGCCTTCATTTTTAAAGAAGATCCGGTAGTGCGGGTCGAGCCGTTCCAGTTCGTAGTAGTCGGCGGGGGCCTTGCCGAAGTGCCCGAAGAACCGTTCGAACACGTCGGGCATGAGGTACCACGAGGGCCCCATGTCGAAGCGGAAGCCGTCCGCTTCGAGGCGGCTGGCGCGGCCGCCCAGCTGGTCGTTCTTCTCCACGAGCGTCACGTCGGCGCCGGCGTCGGCGAGGTACGCCGCCGCCGAGAGGCCGCCGACGCCGCCGCCGACGACGGTCACCGACTCGCCGTCCGCACGTCCCGAGAGCCCTGCCATTACACTGGTATCGGCGCCCGCGACTGAAAAAGGGGGTGCCCAACCGGTGGGACCGGCGACCGCGACGGCGGCTCCTACCCCGAGCGACAGTCTTATTAACAACAAGCCCCGTGTTGCTAAATGATGGGTATTAACGAAACTTCTGATGTTAATAACGGCGGCGGGCGGCTCTCACTGGTGGGGGGCGCGGGCGTCGCGGTCCTGCTGGGGCTGTCGGTCGCCGCGGTCCTGGCCGAGACGTGGAAAGTGCTGATCGTCGGCTGGGTCGCGTTCGCGGCGATGGCGGCGGGGACGTACCTCGGCGCGCGGGCGACCGAGACGGACCCCCAGCGACTCGTCTGGGGCTACGGGCTCGCCAGCGGTGCGATGGTGACCAGCGCGGCGATGTTCCTCGTCCCGCAGGCCATCGGGATCGCCGGCAACGGGGGTATCGCGCCGCAGGTCGGCGGCATCGGCATCGCCGCCGGGATCGTCGTCGGCTACAGCGGCCACGTTATCGGCCACCGGCTCACCCACCGCGACCTCCCGATGGACGTGACGACCGCCCAGATCACCGCTCACGCGCTCTCGGCGGGGCTGATCATCGGCCTCGTCTACGGCTCGATGCCGACGCTCGGCCTGCTGCTCGGCCTCGCCATCGTCTCGCACAAGGGCCCGGCGGGCTACGCCGCCGCCCGTCGCCTGCGCCGCAACGGCAAGCCCGTCTCCGCACTGTTGCTCCCGGCCGCCGGCGTCGGCATCACCGCCATCCCCACGGCCGCGCTCCCGGTCCCCGAGATCGCGGTCCTCAACGCCGTCGTCTTCGGCTTCGCCGCCGGCATCTTCCTCCACGTCGCCATGGACTTCCTCCCCGTCTGTGACGCCGGCTCGGAGATCGACCAGGTGTGCTCGCTCCACGAGGAGTCCCACGAACTGCTTGACCGACTGCGGATCCACGCCGTCGGCAGCACCGTCGTCGGCGCCGCGGTCGTCGTCGTCGCCTGGGTCGCCGTCTCGCCCTGACCGTCGAACGCTCGCGCGCTCGCTCCCCGGTCGGTCACTTCTCGGCCGCTGTCGGTCCGGGCGCTCGGGGTCGATCCCCGCGCTCAGACCGTCTCGACGCCGGTCACTTCGAACCGCGCGCCGCCCGCCTCGCTCTCGCGGACCGCCACGTCCCAGCCGTGGGACTCGGCGATGCCGGCGACGATGTTCAGCCCGAGGCCGGTCCCGTCGTCGGCGCTCGAATACCCGGCCTCGAACACGCGCTCGCGTTCGCTCTCGGGGATCCCCGGGCCGTCGTCGGCGACGTAGAACCCGCCCTCGCAGTCGCCGACCGTGACGGTCAGGTCGTCGGACCCGTGCTCGACCGAGTTCCGGACGCAGTTCTCCAGTAGCTGTTGCAGGCGCCCGGGGTCGGCCCGGACCGTCGCCGCCGTCTCGACGGCGAGCGTCGCCTCGCCCGTCTCGACGTGCTCCCAGCACTCGGCCGCCGCGTCGGCGAGGTCGACGGACTCGGCCTCGGTCGCGCCCTCGCCCTCCCGGGCGAGCGTCAGGATATCCTCGATCAGTGCCTCCATCCGTTCGTGAGACCGCTCGATCGCGGCGACGTGCTCCTCGTCGTACTCCTCGGCGAGCAGTTCGAGCCGGCCCTGCGCGACGGTCAGCGGGTTCCGCAGGTCGTGACTGACGATGCCCGCGAACCGTTCGAGCCGCTCGTTCTGCCGTTCGAGCGCCTCCCGCTCGGCGCGGAGTTCCCGCTCCGAGCGGATGCCGTCGAGGGCCGTGGTCGCGTGGACCGCGAACGTCTGTGCCAGCGTCACGTCCGTCTGTTCGAACGCGTTCGGCTCCGTGGAGCCGGCGAGGAGGACGCCGTGGTCGCCCAGCGGGAGGATCAGCTCGCTCCGGATCGGCGTGTCCTCGGTGAACCGTCCGGGAGCCGTCGAGATGTCGTCGTACACCCGACGTTCGCCGTCTTCGAAGGTGTCCCACGCGAGTCCGTCGCCGCGAGGGATCGACGGGATCTCCCCGAGCAGTCGCTCGGCCTCGTCGGTCCAGGCGACCGGGACGAGGGCATCGGCGTCCTCGTCGTAGCGGTGGACCGCGTTGTTCGGCAGGCCGACCACGTCGCGGACCGCCCTGACGACCGTCTCCGCCACGTCTTCGAAGGTCGTCGCCTCCATGAGCCCGCGGACGGTTGTGTGTATCCCCTCGATGGCGTCCTCGTGACCCCCGCGGTCGGTCTTGTCGAAGACGCTGCAGACGAGGCGCTCTCCGTCGGCCTTGACCAGCGTGTGGTCCTCGACGAAGGTGGTGCCGTCGGCGCGGAGCCCGGTCGTCTCCCCGCGCCAGAACCCCGTCCCCTCGACGGCCGGCATCACGTCGGCCCTGACCGTCTCCAGCGCCCCGTCGGGGTAGGTGACGGTGAACGACTCGCCGACCATCTCCTCGGGTTCGTAGCCGTAGAGGTCGGCGTACGCCTCGTTGACGTAGCTGTACGTCCCGTCCTCCTCGATGATACCGATGCCCTCCCGGGCGTCGTCGATCGCGCGGAGGTGGCGGCGCCTGGTGCGCTCGGCGCGGGCGGACTCGACCGCCGCTTCGATCCGGTCGGCCAGCTCGGCCGAGCGGTCGGCGTCCGACCCCTTCCGGAGGTAGTCGGTGACGCCCGCGGAGATGGCCTCGCTCGCGGCCGCCTCGCTCCCCTCGTCGGTGAACAGGACGAAGGGGAGCTCCGGGTAGTCAGCCCTGACGGCTTCGAGGAACGCGACGCCGTCGCGTCCCTCCAGGTCGTACTCCGAGACGACGCAGTCGACCTCGCCGTCGGCGAGCCGATCCAGTCCCTCCTCGGCGCTCGGGACCGTCTCGACGGCGAGTCGCTCGTTCGCCGCCTCGACGGCGGCGGCCAGATCGGCGGACTCGGGTTCGTCGTCGACGTGGAGGACTCGGATCGGGTCCGGTGACGACCGACGCATCAACGATCCAACGAACAGACCGATTATAACGGTTTGGGAGGGAGCATCAGCTGGAAAAACGGTCCCGTCCGGCGGCGCGCGGCAGTCGGGGCCCGGCGTCGGACCACCCACTCACTCCCGCTCGCGCTCGCGTTGGCGGTCGGCCGACAGGTCGACGCCGGCCCCGGCGGACCCGGTCGGGTCGACGCCCTCGGGGACCTCGACGCCTTCCGTCTCCAGCAGGCGTTCGAGCCGGCGCTCGAACTCGACGTCGTCGATCTCGCCGGCCGCGTAGCGCTCCCGGAGCCGCTGGAGGGCGTCGTCCTCGCTGTCCCGTTCGTCGCCGCGAGTCGCGCCGGTCGTTCGGTCCCGCTCGCGTCGCTCGCCGAGGTACTCCCGCAGGTCGACGTGGTCCGAGAGGATCCCGAGCACCGGCACGAGGAGGAACCACCCGACGATGGCGACGACGGCGGCCGCGTTCCCGCCGACGAAGATCGCCGCCAGGGCCGCCAGCGGGAGCGTCGCGACCGCGACGATCCCGACCAGCGCCTCCATGGGGTCGTCCGTCTCCTCGCTCGGTTCGTCGCTCATGTCCGACGATACCGTCCCGGGCGCCATAATTTCCGGGGACGACCGCGTCCGGTCGAGGGCCCGCGGACGCGTCCAGCCGCCAGACCGGAGCGCGTCTCGCCGTCGCCCGAGCCGATAGCGATATGCTCGCAGCCGGCGTAGAGACGCTCATGCCGATCAGCATCGATCAGTTCGAACAGACGCCCGAGCAGCAGCTCCGCCCGCCGGCGGCCGGCTCCGAGAACGCCGACCGCGTGCTCGCCTACCTCACCGAGCGCCGCGAGGAGGCGTTCACGCCCGCGGAGATCTGCGAGGGCACCGGCGTCCCCCGCGGCAGCGTCGGCGTCGTCCTCGCGCGGCTCGAAGACCGGGGTCTGGTCCGCCACCGCGGCGCCTACTGGACCGTTAGCCCGAAAGCGACCGCGCGATAGCGGGCGGTCGCCCGTCGGCTGCGAGTCGCTCCCGGATCAGTTGTACTCCCGCCAGCGGTGGCCACACTCCGTACACTTGAAGAATCGCGTCGGCGGCTCGTCGGCGGAGCCGGTCTGTTTGATCGTGTACCAGGCGACGCCGTTGCCGCAGTCGTCGCAGGTGACGCTCTTGTCCTTGGGCTTGCCCTCGAAGTTCGCGCCCTCCTCGGTCTCGACGACCTCCTCGCCGGACTGCTCGGCGGTGCTGACGAACTGGTCGGCCAGGTCGTCGTCCTTCCCGACGGTGGCGCCGCAGCTCTTGCAGACCATCTCGTCGCCGTCGGCGTGCATCATCGAACCGCAGTCGTCGCAGAACTGCATGGTACCACGCCCGTTGACCGCCCGGGCGTAAGTATACCTCGCTCTCTCGTTCGTCCGCCTCGCCGACCGTGAACCGCCCTGCGGGGCCGTCAGGCGTCCTCTTCGAGCTCCCGTCGCTCCTCGACGACCGGGCAGTTGCTCACCCGGACGCTGTCGACGTCGACGAACGCCAGGATGTCGGTGCCCTCGTGGCCGCAGGCCACGTCCGGGGGCTCCGAGAAGTACTCGCAGCCCTCGCAGTAGCTGTGTTTCGACACCGTGACCACGTCGTCCTCCTCGCCCTCGGAGGGCGCGTCGACGGCGTCGCGGTCCCCGTCGCCCGCGTCGGGCTCGGCGGTGAGCCGCTCCCACACCTCGTCGGGGTCGATCCCCTCGACGCCGGACCGCTCGAAGGCGCTCGCCGACGACTCGAAGGGGTCCTCGTCGGACACGGTCACGTCCGCGAGCGGGTCCCCGCGGCGCTCGTCGGTCCCGTCGTCCCCGTCCCCACCGTCGACCGGCTGGCTCCCGCCGCCACGGTCGCCCATGTACTCGAAGGGGTCCGGGTCGACCGCGTCGGTCGACGCCGACGCCGCGGACTCGTCGGCCGAATCCCGCGTCGCGGACTCGTCGGCGTCCCCGGTTTCGCCGTCGTCGCTCCCCGGCGCAGCGCCCCGGCTTCCGGACGAGTCGTCGCCGAAGGAGTCGAACGGGTCGCCGTCGCGGTCGCGGTACTCGTCGAACGAATCGAACGGGTCGCCGCGGGCGTCGTCGTCATCGGGGTCGTCGGTATCGGGGTCGCCGCTCACGATATCAGCTCCCGTCGGCGGCGTCGGGGACGTTCGAGCGGTCGCTCTCGTCGCCGGCTTCCAGTTTGCGCGCGACGGTCAGTTTGGGCTTGCCGAACAGCCCGCCCGGCAGCGCCACGTCGCTGACGGTCGCGTCGCAGTGGGGACATCTGGGCTCGTGCAACAGCGCGATGTCGACCGCCT
Source organism: Halosimplex pelagicum (assembly GCF_013415905.1). Taxonomy (GTDB): domain Archaea; phylum Halobacteriota; class Halobacteria; order Halobacteriales; family Haloarculaceae; genus Halosimplex; species Halosimplex pelagicum. The sequence continues at coordinate 4,751,839 of NZ_CP058909.1, forward strand.
GCGAGCAGTTCTCGCAGACCGCCCGGTCCACGTCGAGCTCCGCCGCGGTGGCCTTCAGCCGGTCGATGGCGTCGGTGCCGGTCGAGCGGGCCTGCTCGGCCTCCCGGAGGTCGCTGACGACCCAGGCCACCGTCTGCAGGCGCTCCTCGACCTCGTCGAGCCGGTCGGTCGCCCGCTCGATCTCGCTCACGCGGTCGCCGAGGGCGTCGACTCGCTCCTCGGCCGCGGCCGCGTCGTCGGTCGCCTCGTCGACCCGCGATTCGAGGGCCGAGAGCGACGACTCCAGGTCGTCGACGGCCGTCGAGAGCGTCGCGAGCTCGCCGAACTCCGGGTGGGTATGGTCCGCCTCGGCCTTGCCGTCGGCCTCCCGTTTCACCTGGACCACCCGGTCGCGCACGTCCTGGATCTTGTCGGTGAACTCCGCCTCGACGCGGTCGATCTCCGCCGACAGCCCCTCCTCGACGGCGTCGAGGTCGCCCCCGCCGTCGACGCGCTCGGCGACGGCGTCGGCGATGTCGGGCAGTCGCTCGGCGATCACGTCCCGGACCTCGCTCTCGACGTCGGTGCCCAGGGCGGCGGCCACGTCCTCGTCGCCGAACTCCTCGGCAGCGCGGTAGGATGCGAGTAACTGGACGACGACGGCCTCCCGGTCGACGCCGAGGTCGGCGGCCTTCCGGTCCAGCCAGGCCTCTACGTCCGCGGGCAGGGACACGGACACGCCGGCGTCGTCCGACGACTCGCTCGCCATTACTTGCCCTTGACGGGAGTAAGCAGTTAAGGGTTTGCCACCGGTTCTCGAAATTCGAACTGGCGGATCGGTCCGATACCGCCGCTCGTGGCCGTTATCCGGAGAATCTCGGAGTGGGTCCGGTCAGCGGATCTTGCGCACGTCGCTGATGTCGAAGCCGCCGTCGCCGACCTCCGTCTCGAACTGGACGATGTTCTCGTCGTCGATCCCCGAGAGGACGCCCCGGAACTGCTTGACGACGAGCGTCCGCGCGCGGGTCGACCCGCCGCTGGCCCACTCGAACTCCAGGGCGCCGTCGACGCTGTCGACGAGCTGGCCGTACTCCGTGTCCGAGACCGTCTCCCGGCCGACGTGGACGAGGATGACCCCGTTCCACTCGTTGGCGCCCTTCTGGAGCCCCTTGATGAGGAAGACGACGTCCGACCAGTTCACCTTCTCGTCGCGGCCGGCCGTGCTGATGAGGTCCGACAGCGAGTCGATGACGACGAGGTTCCCCGGCGCGTGGTCGACGAGCAGCTCCCCGAGCTCGCCGAGGATGTCGTCGCGCTCCTGGCGCGCCCGGAGGTCCTTGATGTCGGCGGTCTCCTCGGCGTACCAGTCCCGGGGGACCGGGCTCCGGTGGAAGTACTGCTCCGAGAGGTCGTGATACCTGACCGCGTCCATGCCGGCGTCGGCGATGTCGTCGTCCATGGTCATCCCGACCTCCTCGGCGAAGCGCCGTTCGTCGGCGGTGAACGAGACGAAGTGAACCGCCCCGGGAGGGTTCGCGTTCGGAGCGAGGTCGCCGTAGTAGAGGTCGTGTAACGCCTCGTCGGTCTCGGCGAGGGCGTTCAACAGCGTGCTCGTCTGGATGAACTCCCGCGACCCCGCGCCGCCCTCGCCCGCCACGAGGACGACGCTGCCCGTTGGCGCGCCGCCGCCGAGGGTCGTGTCGAGCTGGCGGACCCCGAAGGGTATCCGGTCCATGCGACCACCATTCTCCCCCGCCCGTTTACCTGTTGCCCCGCGATTCTCGCTCGGTGAAACGGCGCTTCGGCGCTTCGCGGGCGTCAGTCGTCCGCGACCGTCGCGCCCTCGTCGCGCGGGCGAGCGACGACGACTCGCCCGCCGTCCGCCGCGTCGGAGAGCGCCGCCCGGGCAGCGTCGGCCACCTCCGACGCGTAGTCGGCGTCGGTCAGCGCGTACACCGTGGGCCCCCACGAGGACTGGCCGGCGCCGGCGACCGCCGGGTGCGCCGAGAGGGCGTCGATGATCGCCCCCGCGGGCGGGCGGTAGACGCCGCCCTGTTCGTCGGCGTACCAGGCGCCGTTGAGCCGGCCCAGCCGAGCGACCGCGTCGCCGAAGGCCACCCGGTCGCCCGTCGCGGCCGCCGGGAGTAACCCCTGAGTGACCACCAGCGCGATGTCCTCGGCGATGCCCGGGTCCGCGCGCTCGACGACCGAGCGCATGCTCTCGTCCTCCTCGTCGCCGCTGCGGCCCGGTCCCGCGTCGGGGATCGCGAGGACGAACCGCCAGTCGTCGGGCAGGTCGTGGCGCGCGACGACCGGCGGGACCGCCCACTCGCCCTCGGCTGGCGGCGCGGTGGTGAACCGCTCGGTCGGGTGGCCGCCGTCGACGACGAACCCGCCCGACTCGAACGTCGCGACGCCGATGCCGCTACGGCCGCCGCGGCCCAGTGCCGGGGCGCGCTCCCGGGGGTCGACGTCGATGTCGTAGGCGCCGGCGACGGCGACGAGCGCGGCGAGCGCCAGCTGGGTCCCGCTGCCGAGCCCGGCGTGGCGGGGCAGGCGCTCGTCGACGCGGACGGTCGCGCCGGGCACGTCGAGGTGGTCGACGACCCGCTCGACGTACGGTCGCGCCGCGTCGTCGTCGCAGTCGACGGCCTCGGCCCGTTCGGCGCGCAGGTCGAGCCGCGGTTCGGCGAGCGCGAGGCCGACGCCGCCGTAGAGGCGTTCGTGTGCCAGCGAGAGGTTCTGAAAGCCGACGTGGATGCGCCCGCCGACCGTGACCCGGGTCATGCCGTCACCGAAGTCGCCCCGCTCCTACGGCCTTTCGACAGCGGCCGTCGTCGCCGGAGCCCGTGACGGCCCCGCCGGAGCCCAGCCGATGTCGCCGGTACCCGGGCGATGCCGCCGCTGGTAGCCCGAGTGCCGCCGGTCTTCTCACCGCGCACGGCCGCCGCCGAACCGCCGCGAGCGGCGGTATCCGGTCGATAAGCCGTCATTTACAATCGGGTCGGAGCAGCGTAGACGAGGGCATGAGTGAACAGCGACCGCCCGGCGACCGCCGGGACGAGTCCGTTCGCGACGGGAGGGGGGAGTCGACGCCGTCGGCAGCGGGGGGCGGCGACGACACCGACCCGGCAGTGACGGAGACGGCGACCGCCGACCGCGACTCGCGACCGACCGCCCGAGACTCGCCGTCCGAGATCGGCGGGGGCGAGCGCGACGCCGCGGCCGGCGACGGGGCCGACGAGCGCGGGGCCGGCCCGCTGGCGACCGCCGTCGAGGACGCGACGACCGTCGAACCGTGGACGCCCTCGTCGCCGACGGGCCACGAGACCGCGTCCGTCCGGCGACACCTCCGGCGCGACGAGTCGCTCCAGGCCGTCGACGCCGCCAGACTGCTCGGCGACGGCGGCGGCCGGGCGGCGGTCGGCCTCAGCGACGACCGCCTCCTCGCCGTCACCGACGACGGCCTCCTGAGCGTCGGTCTCGACCGGCTGTCGGCGGTCCGCAGCTCCGTCGACTCGACGCTGGGACTGCGCGGCCGCGACGCCCGCCTGCTCGGCGGCGCCGGCTATCTCTGCTCGGTGGTCGCGTTCCTCGGCGTCCTCGGGACGGCCGCCGACCCGCTGACGCCGTCGCTCGCGCTGGCCGCCGTCGGGGGCGCGCTCGCCGCCGACCACGTCCGCCGCGAGGGCGTCGCCCCGAACGGCCGGACGGTGACCGACCGACTCCGCCGCTTCGGCCCGCTCGCCTCCCTCGCCGACGCGCTCGACGGGCTCGAACGACGCGTCCGGGGCAGTTCGGGCGCCGACCCGCTCGGTCGCTGGGGCGCGGCCGCACTCGCGGTCGGCCCGTTCGCGACGCTGGTCGCGCTGGAGGGCACCGTCCTCCCGCCGCTGTTCGCGCTGGCGACGGTCGCGAGTTTCGCGCTGGTCGTCTACGCCGTGCGCAACGGCGACGAGTTCGACGGGACGGAAGTGGTCCGGCGACGCCGCCGGACGGTCACCGCGACGTTCGACGACGGCACCGTCCTCGCCCTTCGCACCCACCCCGACTCGCCGCTCGACCGCGAACTCGCGGCTCGCGTCGGCGAGTCGTCGCGGCGTCCGGTCTCGGGCGGGGACGACTGACCGCCTCGGGCGGGGACGACTGACCGCCTCGGGCGGTAGAGGAGGGGGCGCTGGGAGCTCAGGCAAGCGGGAGCAGTTCCGTGGGGAGACTGCCGGGCAGTTCGTCGCGGTCGTGCTCGCCGTCGAAGTGCAGGTCCGGCCCGCGGGCGATCAGCCGCTTGGGGTTGACGTCCGGGTGGGTCGTGTAGTAGTGCTCCTTGATGTGGTCCATGTTCACCGTCTCGGCGACCCCGGGCGTCTGGTAGAGGTCGCGCAGGTACGGCCAGAGGTTGTCGTACTCGTGGATGGCCTTGACGTTGCACTTGAAGTGGGTGTGGTACACCTCGTCGAAGCGGACCAGCGTCGTGAACATGCAGATGTCCGCTTCGGTCAGCCGGTCACCGGCGAGGTAGCGCTGGTCGGCCAGCACCTCGTCCCAGTGGTCTAACGCCGCGAACAGCTCGTCGACGGCCTCGTCGTAGGCGTCCTGCGAGCCGGCGAAGCCCGCGCGATACACGCCGTTGTTGATCGGGTCGTAGATGTCGTCGATGATCGCGTCGACTTCCTCGCGGTAGCCCTCCGGGTACAGATCCACGTCGCGCTCGGCAACCGAATCGAACTCCGTGTCGAGCATCCGCAGCACCTCCTCGGACTCGTTGTTGACGATGGTCTCCTCCCGCTTGTCCCAGAGCACGGGCACGGTCACCCGGCAGGTGGCGTCGGGGTCGGCTTCCTGATAGACCTCCCGGAGGTAGTCGCTGCCGTTGACGGTGTCGGGCGTACACCCCTCCTTCTCGGGGGTGAACTGCCAGCCGCCGTCGTCGCGGTAGGGGTCGACGATATCGACCGAGATGGCGTCTTCGAGCCCCTTCAGCGACCGGATCAGCAGGGTCCGGTGAGCCCACGGGCAGGCGTAGGAGACGTAGAGGTGGTACCGACCGGCTTCGGGCTGAAAGCGCGCGTCGGGGTCGTCTTCGACGCGGTCGCGGAACGTCGTCTCGCCGCGCTCGAACTCTCCGTCCTCGTTCGTGTATTCGTCGATGTCCGTCCGCCACTCGCCGTCGACGAGTTTGTTCATAGGTGTCCGCTCGTTGGGCCGGGAACCGTAAAAGCCCTCCAGTGACGCGCGGGTAACCGGACGGTCGTCCGGCGAACCGACGCAAGCGTTTAGTATCACCCTGTCGATGGTTACGCCAGTCACGCGCGGTGCGGGGGTATGAAACACGTCATCGAAGTCGAGAACGGGGACGCACAGGTGCTCACGGAGACGGGGAGCGGCGGTCTGATCGGTTGGGGGTTCTTGCACGACCGCCCGCTCGCCGAGTACGTCGAGCAGACGGAGACCCCTAGGTTCGTCGTCCGGAACCGGAAACGGGGGTTCACGGTCGAAGGGACGGACGGCGAAGCGAGCGACGAGGCGGTCGAGACGGGGCAGGTCGCGCCCGACGGCGACCACAGCGCGGCGGCGCTGGTGACGGACGTTCGGGTGCTGTTCGCCGTCGGCCGCGCCGACGGGGACCGCACGCGGTCGGTGCCGCTGGACGAGGTGGTCGACGCCCGCACGGAGGCGGGGCTGCGCAACGCGGCGCTCGCCCTCGACACCGTCGCGGGAGCGCAGTACCGGTTCCCCTCGCGGGGCGACCTGGACGCGGTCAGGGAGTTCGTCGACGCCGCCGCGGGGATCTGGTCGCGCGCCGAGCGCCACCTCGAAGCCGCCGAGGAGACGCTCGACCGCGTCGAGCAGGCCTTCGAGGCGGGCGACGTGGACGTGGTGCTGGCGGCGGTCGGCGACGTGCGCGGGACGCTCGACGCCGCCCGCGAGACGGCGGCGGCGCTGGACGGCGCCGCGGCGTCGGTCGGCGACCGGGTCGAGGCCTACCGCGAACGGCTGCGGGCGTTCGAGCGCCGCGCCTACGCCGAGCAGGCCGAGCAGGCCCGCGAGCGCGGCCACACCCGCTGGGACGACGACGCCTACGAGACGGCCGCCGACCACTTCCAGCGGGCGGCAGAGAGCTACGCGGCGGCGCTGTCGGTCGACGCCGACCGGCCGAGCGACGAGCTGATCGAGCGCCGGCGGGCGAACCTCGACGCCGAGCGCGAGCGCCTGGCCGCCGCGCCGCTCGAACGCGCCGAGCAGGCGGTCGAACTCGCCCGGTCGACCGACGACACCGAGACTGCCGTCACGTGGTGGGAGCGGGCGCTGGAGCGGTACGAACGGGTCCGCGCGCTCGACTGGGGCCGCGATGACCCCCGTTTCGACGGCGACCGCGAGGCGATCCGCGAGCGGCTCGCGACCGTCGTCGAGCGGCTGGTCGACGCGCGCTGTGAGCGCGCCCGACGGGCGCTCGACGCCGCCGACGGGGCGCCTCCCGCGGCGGTCGCGGCCGCCTGCGACCGCGCCGAGTCGTCGCTCGACGCCGCCCGCGCGGTCGCCCGCGAACGGGTCCCCGACGCGCTCGACGCCGTCGAGGAACTCGACGACCGACTCGCCGCCCGCCGCCCCGATCCGTCCGCGACCGACCGCGAAGACACCGACGACGCCGGCTCCGCGACCGTCGTCGTCCCGCCCGAAGCGGCCGACGAGGACGCGAGCGACGACGGCGAGGACGAGACCGAGTCCCGTTCCGAGGCGAGCGTCGAGTCCGACGGCGACGCGGAGACCGACGGGACCGAGACCGGGGACGGGGCCGACTCGGCGGGCGGCGAGTGGACGCTTGCCGACGACGGGACGGACGACGAGTGGCTGACCGCCGAGCGAACCGCAACGTCGACCGACGCCGGTGAGGTCGACGACGCGTCCGACGCCGACGTGGTCGCGGACGCGGTCGCCGATGCCTCCGACGCCGACGTGCTCGCGGACGCCGCCGACGCGGCCGACGCCGTCCTCGGGAGCGAAACGGACGGTGGCGATCGGGAGGGCGACGCGGACGGGAGGAGTACCGAAGACGACGCACGCGACGGCGAGACGGGTACCGCACGCGACGGCGGTGACGGGATCGACACCGCGGACGGGTGGACGCCCGCGGCGCTGGGGGGCCTCGACGCCGACGGGTTCGCGCGGGTCGTCGCGGATTGCTTCGGCGCGACCGGGTGGACGGTCGACGCGGTGGACGACGGCGCGGTTGACCTGCGCGCGCGGCCCCGGGGCCGACGAACGTGCGCGCGGGCGTCCTGACCGTCCACGCGGACGCCGCGGCGACGGTCGACGGGGCGGCGGTCGAGCGCTTCGCCGCCGCGGTCGAGCGCGACGCCGACCTCGACGCGGCGGTGGTCGTCGCCGGCGCGGCGCTTCCCCGGGACGCCCGCGAGCGCGCCGAGGAAACCGGCGTGACGGTGGTCGCGCCGGACGCGCTGGTCGACGAACTCGACGGGCACGAGGTCTCGGCTCCCCGCGCCGGGGCCGATCGGTGAGCGACGGCGACGACCCGGGGCGAGGCGGCTCCCGGCGAACCGAGGGCGAGGAGTGCCAGGCGTTCGCACGAGGTCGGGCGGGTTCGAAGGCTTTATCCACGCGCTCGGACTCGTTTACGGCAAGACTATGTCGGACAAACCTGCCTCGATGTACCGGGACATCGACAAGCCCGCGTACACCCGACGGGAGTACATCACGGGTATTCCCGGTTCGAAGATCGCACAGCACCAGATGGGCGACAAGAACGCGGACGCCGACGACTACCCGGTCCAGATCAGCCTCGTCGTCGAGGAGTCGGTCCAGCTCCGCCACGGCTCGATGGAGGCCTCCCGGCTCTCGGCCAACCGCCACCTCATCAAGGAGCTCGGCGAGGGCAACTACCGGATGGTCCTCCGGAAGTTCCCCCATCAGGTCATCCGAGAGAACAAACAGGCGACCGGCGCGGGTGCGGACCGCGTCTCCGACGGCATGCGCCAGGCGTTCGGCAAGATCGTCGGCACCGCCGCGCGGATCCAGTCCGGCGAGCGCCTGTTCACGGCCTACTGCGACGTCGACCAGGCCGAGGAAGTCAAGGAAGCCTACCGCCGCGCGTACAACAAGATCACCCCGCCGTGCCGCATCAAGGTCGAACGCGGCGAAGAGCTGCTGATCGCCTGAGGCGACCTTCCTCTCGGTTTCTCCGGTCGTGACCGACGGGTCTCTCCGCCGCCCGTCAGTCTTCCTCGGCGAGTCTGACCGTCAACACCGGCACGTCGGCCGCGCGGACGACCTTCTCGGTGACGCTCCCGAGCAGGTAGCGGTCCAGCCCGCGCCGCCCGTGGGTGCCCATCACGACCGCGTCGACCCCCGTCTCCTCGGCGTCCGCCAGAATCTCCCTGTACGGCTCGCCCTCGCGTATCTCGCCGGTCGCCTCGACGCCGCGGTCGGTGACCGTCTCGACCGTCTCCGCGACGACCTCCTCGCTCGCGGTCCGCAGCGACTCGACCGTCGTCGCCTCCGCGGCCCCGCTGCCGAGGTACGTCGTGTCGACGACGTACAGGACGCGCAGCGTCGCGTCCATCGCCGTCGCCAGCGTCAGCGCGTGCTCCAGCGCCGCGTCCGCTCCGTCGCTCCCGTCCGTCGGGTAGAGTATCTCGTCGTACACGCGTACACCTTCACACCGACGGGACGTGCCGGTTGCCCCGCTTCCCGCTGCTCTGGGATCGAACAAACGCTTATGGTCCATTATTTTCGACGAATTGGCAGTATATGCCGGATACCTGATCGAACGCCGGACGCTGGTGAGAGGTCCGCTCGGCGTCGGCCGGCAGGTCGGCGGTCGGCGGGTTTTTGTCGGGACCTCCCGACGGACAGGTATGCGCAGGCTGGCGGTCGCGACGAACGCGGAAACGTACGAGCGGATGCAGGGGCCGCTCGCCGACCGCGGGATCGAGGTCGACCACGTTCGCTCCCGCGAGCGGACGGTCGCGCTCACCGACCCGCCCTGGGGAGAGTTCGACGCCGGGTTCGTCTTCCCGCCGCGCCTGATGGAGGGCGGCGTCGCCGACGCCGCGCTGGGCGTCCCGTGGGTCAACGACCGCGAGGCGGTCCTCCGCTCGCGCAACAAAGCAGGGGTGATCGCCCGCCTGGCCGCCGCCGACGTGCCCGTCCCCGAGACGGTGATGGTGTCGAACCCCGTCGACGAGTCCGAACTCGTCTCGGCGTTCGAGCGGTTCGATCCGCCGGTCGTCGTCAAGCCCAACTCCACCACCCGCGGCGTCGGCGTCGCGAAGGCGGGCGACCTGGACTCGCTTTTGGGCGTCGTCGACTACCTCGACCTCGTCCACGATTTTCGAGCTACCGGCGACAAGTCCTTTCTCGTCCAGGAGTACCTCCCCGGCGCGACCGACTACCGCGTGATGGTGCTGGACGGCGAGTACGTCGGCGCGGTCGAGCGCCGGCTCCCCGACGACGCCCTCGCCGCCGGCCAGTGGAAGCACAACGTCCACCGCGGCGCCGAGGCCAGCCGCGTCGACCTCGATCCGGAACTCCGCGAACTGGCCGAGCGGACCGCCGACGCGCTCGACATCCCCTTCCTCGGCGTCGACCTGCTCGTCACCGACGACAGGGCCGTCGTCAACGAGACCAACGCCCGCCCCACCATCGACGACGCCGGGAAGTACGTCGACGGCTTCTGGGACGATCTGGCCGACCTCGTCCGGCGGACGGCCGACGAGTAGCCGATATCAGTCCCGAACGTCCGCGGCGATCCGCTCCAGTTCGGCGAACTCCTCGTCGGAGTAGGCGATGACGCGGGCGTCCGAGAGCCCGTTCGCCTCGTACTCGGCGACGGCCTCGCAGACGATCCGCGCGCCCTCGGCGAACGCGAAGCCGGCGGCGCCGGTGCCGAGCACGGGCACGACGACCGACTCGCAGTCCATCTCGTCGGCGGCGGCGAGGGCGTTGCGCGTCGCGTCGGCGATCGACTGTTCGGTCGCGCGGCCGTCGCCGTAGTGGGGCATCGCGGCGGCGTGGATCACGTGGTCGGCGTCGAGTTCGTAGGCGTCGGTGACGGCGACGGCCCCCAGATCGACCGGTCCCTCGTCCATCGCTGCCTCGTTGATCGGCCCGCCGGCGGCCCGTCGGAGCGCTCCCGCGACGCCGCTACCCATCCGCAGGCTCGTCCCCGCCGCGTTGACCAGCGCGTCGGCCGACTGGGCCGCGATGTCGCCCTGGACGGTGGTGAACTCCATGGTCGACGCTCCGAGTGCGAGCGGCTAAAAGGCGTTCCCGGGCCCGTGGGCGCGCGAACCCGGTAGGCTAAAGGGCTGCCGTCCGGAACCGCTAGACGCGAGGGCCCGTATCTCAGTCTGGTTAGAGAGAGCGGCTCATAACCGCTTCGTCCTTGGTTCAAATCCGAGCGGGCCCACTCAACTTCTCGGTGGTCCGTAGCCGAACGGAGCGGCCGACGACCGCGCTCACTCCACGGTGACCGAGCCGGTCATCCCCGCGGCCTCGTGGGGGATGCAGACGTACTCGTGAGTGCCGGTCGTCTCGAAAGTGCGGACGAACGACTGGCCGGACCCGACGGCGCCCTTCCCGTTCTCCCAGCCCTCGCGGGCGGCCGACTCGGAGTCGAAGTCGCCGGAGGCCCAGTAGGTCGCCCCGTCGGGGAGCGAGTCCTCGGTAGCGGTGACGCTGTGGGCCTCGCCGCCGGCGTGCGTCCAGGCGACGGTGTCACCGGCCGAGACGGTCAGCTCCGCGGGCTCGAAGGCGACGGCGGTCATGTCGACGACGTGGTCGGCGTCGTCGGGAACACCCTCGACGACGTTCGGGCCGCCCTGGAGATTCGATTCGCCGCCGCTCTCGCCTCCGGACCCGCTCTTACCGCCGCTCTCGCCGCTCGCTCCGGCGACCCGCAGGTCCAGCGGAAGCTCCTCGACGCCGTCGACGAGGGCGAACTGGGCGTACAGCGAGGCGTCGGCGAAGGTGTCCGCCGCCGCCCCCACCTCCCCGCCTTCGTCGAGCGCGGTGATGTAGGCGTCCAGCTGCCGCTCGAAGCTCTCGTAGGCCGACCGGCTGGCCGCCTCCAGCATTCCGTGAACCCGCGCGTTCTCGAAGTGGGCGAAGGCGTCCTGGACGACCGCCGCGGCAGCGCCGCCAGCCGAACCGCCGGCGCTCTCGACGACCGCGTAGGCCGACTTCAGCGCCTCGGCGTTGAACGACTTGCTCGGCGCGTACACGTCGTCGCCGCTGGCCGCGGCCGAAGACACCGCGCCGAGCCGCTCCTCGAAGGCTTCGTAGACCGATTCGTCGGCTTCCTCCAGAGCCTCGTGGTAGCCGCCCGCGCCGGCCTCGAAGTGCTCGAAGGCGCCCTGTGCGATGGCCTCGGCGCGGCTGGCCTTTCCGAGAGCGTCCAGCACCGCCGCGTCGAACCCGCGAGCGCCCATATACGCGGCTTCGGCACCGCTGACGGTGGCGGTCGTCCCGGCAGCCGTCTCGAACTCCAGCAGCGCGGACTGGACGCCCTCGTAGTGAGTGTCGACGCCCTCGCCGTCGGCGTTCTCGAAGGCGGTGATCAGCCCCGACAGGTGCTCCTCCTCGAAACTGTGGTAGAGTTCCTCGTCGGTCGACTCCATCGCCTCGTGGAAGCCGAGTTCGTCCGCCTCGAAGCGCTCGAACAACCCCTCCGCGAGAGTCGCGGCGGCGTCGTTCTGCCCCAGCCGGTACAGCTCCCTCGCGTCGGCGAAGCGGGCGCGGAAGAACGCGGCCTCCAGCAGCGGCGCGTTCGAGCCGGCGAGCGCCTCGACACCGGCGACGAGGTTCTCGTCGACGGTCGCGACGGCGTCGTCGACGCCCGAGGAGTCGCCGCTCTCGATGGCCGATCGGAGCGCGGAGAGCCCGGACTCGAAGCCCTCGTAGGCCTCGCCGTCGGCCTCCTCGAGCGCCTCGTGGGCGCGGGCGCCCTCGAAGTGGGCGAAGATGTCGCTCGCCATCGTCGCGGCGCGGTCGGTCTCGCCGCGGGCGGCGAGCCAGCCGGCGTCGGCGGCGCGGGCGCGGTAGAGCGTCAGCGCGGCGGCGTGGGCGTAGTCGGTCGAGGGACCGCCGGTCGCGGCGAGCGCGGCGGCGTCCCAGCCGCGGGCCTGCAGCGTCGCGACGTGGCCGGCGCCGGCGGCCGCTTCGGCGTCCGCGAGTGCGTAGCTCCCGTCGATGGCGGCCTGGTAGGCGGTCGCGGCCTCGCTCCGGACCGTCTCGGCGTCCTCGTTTCCGGCGGCTTCGGCCGCCGCTCCGAGGGCACCCTCGAAGGCACCGTAGGACTCGGCGTCGGCGGATTCGAGCGCGTCGTGGACGGCGGCCTCCTCGAACCGGGTGAGGACGGCCTCGGCGGTGGTGCGGGCGCCCTCGAAGTGGCCCGCGGCCGCGAGCGCGGCTGCGTCGAGCGCCGCCGCCCCGAGCGACTGGAGGGCGAGCGCGTTCGCGGTCGACTCGCCGACGAGCGCCCGCTGGGCCTCGGCCAGCTGCGCGCTCGCGGTCGACGCTTCCTCGCGCGTACGTTCGATGTCGCCCGCGTCGAGGCCGGCCGTTCGGAGTGCCCCGAGCGCCCCCTCGAAACCCTCGTAGTTCGACTCGCTCGTCGCTTCGAGCATCTCGTGGGCGCCGTACTCACCGCTGGCCCCCTCGAACCGCGCGAACGTCGACTGTGCGACCGAAGCGCCGGCACCGTACTCCCTAGCGCACCCGAGTGCGAACGCGTCCCACACCCGGGCGCGCATGGCGTTCCACTCGGCGGCGACGGCCGCGTCCACCGACGCCGAGCCGTCCCCGTCGCCCGACGCCGTTCCGGTCGACGCCCCCGTCTCGTCGCTGTCCGAGTTTCCGTTGCATCCCGCGAGCCCGAGCGTCGCGAGCGCTGCGCCCGTCGCCAGCACGTCTCGTCTTCGGTTTCCCATACGATTTAGGCCAGCCTAAAGGTTGATAAACCCACCGGAATTTAGGCCAACCTAAACATGTTCGGGTCCCTATATCCGGCGCGCTGAACGCCGAACCAGTAGCCTCGGTATCTCTCCCGCAGACGATTCCGTATCGCGATACGCGCTGTACAACGGTCGCCGGACACTGCTGCCGGCGGATCGCGGGGCGGAACGGGGATCGGGGGATCGGAGGAGATTCAGGCGATCTGGTCGCTGTACTCGTCGGCCGAGAGCAACTCGTCGAGGGCCGACTCGTCGTCGAGCTCCACCTCGATCAGCCAGCCGTCGCCGTAGGGGTCCTCGTTGACGAGTTCCGGCCGGTCGACCAGGTCGTCGTTGACGGCGACGACGGTGCCGGAGACGGGAGCGTAGATGTCGGAGACGGCCTTGATCGACTCGACGACGCCGAAGTCCTCGCCCGCGGTGACCGCCTCGCCCTCGCTCGGGAGGTCGACGAAGACCACGTCGCCGAGTTCGTCCTGGGCGAAGTCGGAGATGCCGATGCGTGCACTGGCGTCGTCGACCCGCGCCCACTCGTGGGAGTCGAGATAGCGCAGGTCGTCGGGAACGTCGAAGCTCATCTATCGAGGAATGGGGTCGCGGTGGTACGTGCTTTCTTCGGTTCGCCCCGCACTTCGACGCGGACGGCCTCGTCGAGGCCCACGTCGACGGGCAGGTACGCCAGCCCGATCCCCTTGCCCAGCGTCGGGCTCATCGTCCCGCTGGTGACCTCGCCGAGGCGCTCGCCGCCCGTCGACTCGACGGCGTAGCCCTCGCGGGGAACGCCGCGGTCCACGAGTTCGATCCCCCGCAACTTCTCGTCGACGCCCTCCACGTCGACCCCTTCCAGCGCGTCGCGGCCGACGAACTCGCTGTCGAGGTCGACGGCGAAGTCGATGCCCGCCTCGTAGGGGTTGCGGGGGTTGTCCTCGGGGTCGAAGTCCTGCCCCGAGAGGAGAAAGCCCATCTCCAGGCGGAGAGTGTCCCGGGCGCCCAGGCCACAGGGCTGACACTCCAGGGCCGACCAGACCGTCTTGGCCTCGTCCCAGGGGTAGACGAGTTCGTAGCCCGGTTCGCCGGTGTAGCCGGTCCGGGAGACGAGCGTCTCGACGCCCGCCACCGCCCCGACCGTCGTCTCGAACCGACCCAGCTCCCCCAGGTCGGCGTCCGTCTCGGCGGCGAGCAGGTCCCGGGCGTCCGGGCCCTGGAGGGCGACCATCGCCAGCGACGCTGTGCGGTTCTCGACGGTCGCGTCGAGCTCCCACGACTCGCGGTGGTCGACCCAGCGGTCGGCCATCTCGTCGTCGTGACCGGCGTTGGGGACGACGAGGTAGTCCGCCTCGACCGACCAGTCGTCGGGCGGGCGGTAGACGACGGTGTCGTCGAGCATCGCGCCGCGGTCGTCGGTGATCGCGGCGTAGTTCGACTCGCCGGGGTCGAGGTCGGCCACGTCGTTGGTCACCAGCCGGTTGGTGAGCCGGAGGGCGTCGGGGCCGGAGACGGTCAGCTGGCCCATGTGGGACACGTCGAATCGACCGACCGACTCGCGGACGGCCTCGTGTTCCGCCCGGATGGAGTCGAACTCGACGGGCATCTCCCACCCGCCGAACTCGGTGAGCGTCGCGCCGCTCGCCTCGTGGGCGTCCGCAAGCGGCGGCTGTCTGAGCGTCATACCCCGATTTCCGCCCGCCAGCGACGTAACGTTGTCGTCGCCCGCGTGCGCGCTGGCCCCCCATCTCCCCCCGTCGGCGCCGGCGTCTGACGCTGTCGATCCGATGGCGCGATATCGAACACCGTCTCCGCCGGCCCGCGTGCTCGGACGCTCGGGGCCGCCTGTCGTCGGGACCGAACCCCGGCGAAGGGGCACTTCCGGCCGGTTACCGGTCGGTTTCGCACAGTTTCCGACCCGGAAACTGTGATCCCCTTTATATGTCCTATCCGGCTGTCGGGTCGAACGCGATGGTTCCCCAACCGCTTCCACGAGAGAACGCCCTCCCGCCCGGTCGGCGCGAGCCTCCGGGCGGCGCACCGCTCGCGCCCGCGGAGGTGGCGCCGTGAGCCGCTTCGACCGCCCGTTCCGGTTCGTCACCGAGCACAACCTCGTCGTCCTCCTGCTCATGTTGCTGGTGACCGGCGGCGTCGTCGCCGGGATCAGTCAGCTGGAGACCCAGAGTCAGATGAACGGCTCCAGCGCGGTCGGCGACACGGAGGTCGCACAGAAACTCGACTACATCCGGGCGAACTACGGGACGAACGAGAGCCACGGCGACGCCAGCGCGGTCAGCCCCGCGCCCGTCTACGTCCGCAGCGACGGCGACGACGCCCTCTCGAAGGCCGCCCTGATGGACTCGCTGTCGTTCCAGCAACGGGCGCTCGACAACGAGTCGGTCGCCGCCGCGCTCGACGGCCGCGAACCACTCGGCGTCGCGAACCTCGTCGCGAAACGGCTGGCGGGGAGTCCCGACGCCGGCCTCGGCGATCAGGTCGCCGCGCTCGAATCGGCGAGCGCGACCGAGGTTGAGCGCGCCGTCGAGGCGACGGTCACCGAGAACTCCTCGGCGGCCGCGCTCCTCCCGAGCGACTACGAGCCCGGGACTGCCACCGCCGAGAGCCGCCGAATGCTGTTCGAATTCGAGAGCGCCGACGCCGGCGACGCCGCGGCCGAGCGGCGTACCGCCGCGACCGCGGCGTTGTACGAAACAACCCGGGACCACTCGGACCCCGAGTACTTCACGCTCGGCGAGCACGCGGCCGCGACGGCCAACGCCAACTACAGCCGGCAGATGATCGAGCTGATCCTCCCGGTCGCGCTGTTGGCGATCCTCGCGGTGCTGGCCTTCTCCTACCGGGATCTCGTGGACGTGGTCGTCGGGTTCACCGGCGTCGTCCTGTCTGTGCTGTGGATGTTCGGCATCCTCGGCTGGATGGGGATCCCCGCCGGGTTCACGCTCATCATCGGTCCCGTCCTCATCGTCGGCCTCAGCGTCGACTACGGGTTACACGTCTTCATGCGCTACCGCGAGGAGCGCGGCGAGGGTGAGGACATCCGCGAGCCGATGGCCCGCGGGCTCTCCTCGGTCGCGGTCGCGCTCGGCCTGGTGACGCTGACCGCCGCGGTCGGGTTCATGTCGAACGTCACCAACGAGTTCGGCCTCATCAGGCAGCTGTCGATCGGCATCACGCTGGGCGTCGTCTCGACGTTCGTCGTCTCGCTGACGCTCGTCCCGGCGCTGAAGGTGACCGTCGACGGCCTGCTCGAACGCGTCGGGCTCGACCGCCGCAAGCGCCCCCTCGGCGAGACCCGCCTGCTCGAACCGTTCCTCGGGAGCGGCGTCCGCCTCGCCAAGCGCGCCGCGCCCGTCGTGATCCTCCTCGCGCTGGTCGCCGGGTCGGCCGGCGCCGTCGCGTGGACGGAGCTGGATCGGCAGTCGGTCCAGCAGAACCAGAACGACATCGCCGACTGGAAGCAGGATCTGCCCGGGCCGCTCGCCTGGGAGACGAGCGAGTTCGACGCCCTGTCCGCCTACGTCGACGACCACTACCGCGCCGCCGACGAGGACGCCCGCAGCCAGTCGCAGGTGTTGCTGGAGGGCGACGTGACCTCGCCGGCCGCGCTCGCCGCCGTGGAGTCGGTCGGCGACCGCGCGGCCGAGGAGGGGGCGGTCTTCCAGCGGGCGGGCTCGGTCCCCCTCCGCTCGCCGTCGTCGGTGATGCAGTCGGTCGCCGCCGCGGACGACGAGTTCGCGGCGACGCTCGCCGAGGCCGACACCGACGGCGACGGCGTCCCCGACCGGTCGGTCGCCGACGTGTACGACGCCCTGTACGCCGCCGCGCCCGAGCGGGCGAGTCGGGTGGTCGAGCGAACGGACGACGAGTACCGCTCGCTGCGGGTCGTCGTCCCGATCGCCGGGAGCGCGACCATCACCGAGCAGGCCGACGCCATGCAGGCGGTCGCCGGGAGCGTGAGCGCCGACGGCGTCGACGCCACCGCGGTCGGCGTCGGGACGCTCAACGAGGCCGAGCTGGCCCAGACCACCGACAGCATCCTGACGACGCTGGTGGTCGCGCTGGCGGCCGTCGGGGTCCTGTTGACCCTGATCTACCGGCTCGCCACCGGGAGCGCGACCCTCGGCGCGGTGACGGTCGTCCCCATCGTCCTCGTGACCGCGCTGGTCGTCGGCGCGATGTACCTGCTCGCCATCCCGCTGACGCTGCTGACCTCGCTGTTGCTCAGCCTCGTCATCGGCCTGGGCATCGACTACAACATCCACGTCAGCGACCGGTTCGCGCAGGAACTGGAGCGGGGCCAGACCGTCACCGGTGCGCTGCGGACGGCGGTGACCGGCACCGGCGGCGCGCTGCTGGGCAGTACGCTCACCTCCATCGGCGCCTTCAGCGCCCTGCTGCTCCATCCCCATCCGCAGATCACGAGCTTCGGGGCGCTCGTCGTCGTCGCCCTCTCGCTGTCGTTCGTCGTCGCCGTGTTCGTCCTCCCCAGCCTGCTGCTGGTGTGGGCCGACTACGGTAGCGTCGACGCCGTCCGCAGCCAGTCGCCGGCACGCGACGGCCCGATGGCACAGGACTGAGAGCGACCCTCGGTCTCTTCCGTTCAGTCCCGCTTCAGCCGCACGAGCGCGCCCGCGACCAGCGCGACGACCGCGCCGACCGCGAGGACGGTCCCGAGCGGCGTCGGCCCGGAGCCCGAGGTGGGCGTCCCGAGCACGCTGTCGCCGTTCGAACCCGATTCGGTGTCGTCGCCGTCGCTCGCGTCCCCGTCGGCGCCGTCGCCCGAGCCGCCTCCGGTCGTGCCCTCGCCCTCGGTCGCGGTCGGCGACGCGCCGACGGCGCCCATGTCCTCCTCGGGGATCAGCCGCGAGCTCTCGAAGCCGGTGAGGTAGTCGTAACAGGCCTCGATGTCGGCGGTGTCGAAGTCGGCGCCGCCGGCCGATTCGACGACGCCGCCCTCGCCGATGTCGGCCATCGTCGGGCCGCTGGACTCGTCGCCGGTGCCGATCCGCTCCACGTCGTAGGGCTGGTACGGCGAGTACACCTCCCAGACCACCTCGCCGTCGGGCGTCACCTCGACGATGCGGTGGGCCCGCCGGTCGGCGATCAGCGTGTTGCCGTTCGGCAGCCGGTCGGCGTCGCGGGGCTCGCTCAGCCGACCGCCCCGGAGCACCCACGTCTGATTCCACGAGTCGCCCTCGCGCTCGTACTCGACGACGCGGTCGTTGAGGCTGTCCGCGACGATGACCGTCGCCGACCCGTCCTCGCTACTGAGGTAGTCGGGGTTGTGCTGCTCGTGGAGGATCGACGTGTTGTCGTCGGAGCCGAGTTCCCAGCGGAGCTCCTTCGTCTCGCGGTCGATCGCGACCACCTTGTCGAAGTTACGGACCGAGACCATGATGACGCCGTCGCGGATCTGCTCGACGTCGTTGTTGTGGGTCCAGTCGCCGCCGAACTCGCCGCCGCCCGACTTGGGGTAGTGCTCGCTGTAGTTGGCGAAGTAGTACTCCCAGGTGACTCGCTCCTGGGTGAGGTTGTAGATCAGGACGCGGTCCTCGCCGTCCTGGCTCATGTCGTTCATGAGCAGCTCGTCGCCGTTGATCAGGTCCACGTCGTGGGTGTCGTAGGCGTTCTCGAAGCGGCGCTCCGAGAGGTGTTCGCCCGTCTCGGGGTCGATCTCCTCGATCAGCGTGTCGCGGCTGTCGGTCGTCGCCTGGAGGATGTTGCCGTTGTCGAGCACGTCGATGTCGTAGCTCCACCAGCGGCCGGCGTCGCTGTCGTTGTGGACGCCGACGATCGACCCGTTCGGCCGGGCGCCGACGACCATCGCCGAGGTCTTCTCGCCGCCGCGAGCGCCCTGGATCGAGAACAGGGTCGTCCGGTCGGGCGTCTGTTCCATCGTACCCACGCAGGGGTTCGACGCCTGCTGGAGGGCGGCCGCACCGGGGTCGACGGCGGGCGCGGCGCCCGCACCGGAGCGGTCGGCGGCGCCCGCGACGCCGCCGGTGGCGCCCGCGACCGGGACCGCAAGCAGCAGCGCGACCAGCAGAGTGGAGAGGACGGTTCTGCGCATCTGCCACGAGTATCGACCGAGGCGGTTAACTGGGTTACGACTGCCGGCGGGGACGCCGCCGGCCGCTGGGGCGATCAGCGATACCGCTGGGGCGACCCGCGATACCGTTACAGCGACTCGCGGTAGAACTCGACCAGCCGTCGCGTGTGAGGGTGGCTCGGTTCGTCGAGCACTCGCTCGGTCGGCCCCGCCTCGACGACGTGTCCGTCGTGCAGCACCGCCAGCCGGTCGGAGAGCGTCGCCAGCGCCGGCAGTTCCGTCCCGAGCGCGACGAGTGTGGGGCCACCGGCGCCGGTGGTCCCGCCGTCAGTGTCGGCCGCGACCGCCGACTCGAACCTGTCGAGACGGTCGCCGCGAGCGGGGTGGGTGAGAGCGGCCGGCCGGTCGTCGACGACCAGCACCGCGGGGTCGGCCACCGCCGCCAGGGCGAGGTCCGCGAGCTGTGTCGCGGCGGCGTTCAGTTCTCTGGCGCGCGCGTCGAGCACGCGGTCGGCGTCGAGCCCCAGCGCCGAGAGCAGCCGCTCCGCTCGCGCCTCGTCGGTTCCGGTCGCCCGCAGCGCCGGCCGGAACTGCGAGCGCAGCGTCGACGTGGGGTCGAACCCGCCGGCGTCACCGGTGACGACCGCGACCGCCTCGCGGCGGAACCGCTCGCGCCCGTCGTCGTCGAGGTCGAAGACGGACACCGGGTCGCCGCCCTCGGGGCGGTAGGTGACCGACCCGGAGACGCGGGCGGGCGCCGCGAGCCCGTCAACCATCGTCCGCGCCAGCGTCGTCTTCCCGGTGGCGTGCTCCCCGACGACCGCCAGTCGCTCGCCGCGCTCGACGGCCAGGTCAAGCCGGTCGAGTACCTCGTCGCCGCCGTACGCGACCGAGAGGCGTTCGACGGCGAGGACCGGGTCGTCCGGTTCGTCGACGGGGGCGTCGACCGGCGGGGGGACCATCGTGGCGCGACGTTCGGGCCTCGGCCATCTATGGGTTCCGGCGACTCCCCGAAGCGTCACGCCTATACTCGGCGGTGGGGAATCGCGGGTATGAGCTGGCTGCGTGGGCTGTTCGGCGGCGACGAGTCAGCGGGCGCGAGCGACCCGAGCGGTGCGAACGCCGCGGCCGCGACCGGGACCGACCGCGACGCCCGCGGGCACGACCAGCCGCGAGTGGGGTTGTTCGTCGACGGGCCGAACGTCCTGCGCGACGAGTTCGACGTGGATCTCGACGACGTGCGGGCGGCCGCCGAGCGCTACGGCCACCTCGCGTTCGGACGGTTGTACCTCAACGAGAACGCGCCGGCGGGGCTCATCCAGGCGGCGGAGGCGCGGGGGTTCGAGGTGGTCTCGACCAGCGGCGACGTGGACGTGAAACTCGGCGTCGACGCGACGGCGGCGACCGTCGAGGAAGCGATCGACGTGCTCGTCGTCGCCTCCCGGGACACGGACTTCAAGCCGGTGCTGGAGGCGGCCGCCGAGCGCGGGCTGGCGACCATCGCCGTCGCGCCCGGTGAACACGGCCGCTCAGACGCGCTCCGCAACACCGCCCACGAGTCGATCACGCTGGAGTAGGCGCGGGCCAGCCCGCTCCCGCGGCCCACCGGGCGTGGTACAAGAGTTAACTCGCCTGGGACGCATCGGTCGGTATGCGCAGGATCGACGGCCGGAAACTCGCGGCCGGGCTGGTCGCGGCGCTGGTGTTCGGACTCGCCCTGGGATACGGTCTCGCGGTGGTGCTCTGACTCCGGTCCGCGAGCCGCACGCGGCCGCGCTCGCGTTCAAGGCGTGATAATCGGGGGCGAGTCTTTAACCGGGTCAGCGGAAATCGTCGGACATGCTCCGGATCGACGGACGCGTGCTCGCCGCGTCCGTGCTCGGCGTCTTCCTCGTCGGCGCCATCGTCGGGTTCGCGGTCGGCGGCGGGAGCGGTCAGCCCGGCGGCCCGGCGACGCCGACCGACGCGGGCCCGGGTGACGGCGCCGCGCCGACGCCGACACCCTCGCCGGTTCCGACGCCGACGGGGACGGCGGTCCCGACGACCGCGGCGACCGCCTCGCCGACCCCCTTCCCGACGGTCACCCCGACGCCCGTCTCCACGCCGACGGCGACTGCGACTTCCGTACCGACGGTGACAGCCGAACCGACGCCGACGGCCACGCGGACGCCGGCCCTGATCCGCCGGTTCGACACCGCGGAGAGCGAGCGCCACCTCCGGCGGCTGATCAACGACTGGCGGGAGGATCGAGGCCTCGAACCGTTCACCAACCCCGACGGGACGGTCGTCCGGAAGCTCGACCGGATGGCGACCGCCCACAGCGTCGACATGGCCGATCTGGGCGAGACGGTCCACCGGATCGACAACCGCTCCAGCGCCGGCCGCTACCGCGCCGCCGAGCTCTTCGAGACCTGCCAGTTCAAGAAGAGCGACGCGCAGTACATCGTGACGCCGACGCGCAACCGCCTGGAGGTGCTGGGCAAGACCTACGCCGGGAAATCCTACCGCGGCCCGAACGGCACTCGCTACAACGGGAACGAGTCGATGGTCGCGCAGGCGGTCTTCGATAACTGGCGGACCGACTCCGTGTTCCGCGACCGGCTCGCGTACGCCAACGCCTCCCGGATCGGCATCGGCGTCGAGACCACGGAGCGAAACGAGGTGTACGTGACCGGGAACCTCTGCGGCGTCTACGGGAGCGCGTAGCGCGGGGCGGTCCCCGGCGACCCGCGGCCGCCCCGCCGATCCACAGCGAACGGTTTTTTCGAGCGCGCGCCGGAGGCACGGACATGAACGCGGAGATTGCGGGTCCGGTCCTCGACGACCACATGCACCTGGACCCCGTCCACGGCCGCGGCGTCGACGCCGCGCGGGAGTTCGCCGACAGCGGCGGCACGCACCTGCTCGTCGTCAACAAACCCTCCTGGCACCTCCTCGATTCGCTGCCCGAGGGCGCCGACGACTTCCGCGAGGTGTTCGATCTAACCGTCGACGTCGTCGAGCGGGCCAGCGAGGAACTCCAGGGGCGAGCCTGGCCAGTGCTGGGCGTCCACCCCGCGCTCGTCTCTCAGCTCGTCGACGACGGCGCGGAGCCGGAGGCGGCCCGCGACCTGATGCAGGCGGGGCTCGAAACCGCCGCGGAGTACGTCGCCGACGGGCCGGCGCTCGCGCTGAAGTCCGGTCGCCCCCACTACGACGTGTCCGACGCCGTCTGGGCGGCCTCGAACGACGTGATGAGGCGCGGGTTCGAGCTGGCCGCCGAGACGGGCTGTGCCATCCAGTTGCACGCAGAGAGCGGCGAGGACTTCACCGAGGTAGCCGAGTGGGCCGAGGCCCGGGGGCTCCCGAGCGAGCGGGTCGTCAAGCACTACGCCGGCGGTCGGCTGGACGGGATCACCAAGAGCGTCATCTCCCACAAGGACGAACTGGAACTCGCGATCGAGGAAGACGAGCCGTTCATGATGGAGACCGATTTCATCGACGACCCGGACCGGCCGGGCGCGGTGCTGGGCGTCGGGACGGTCCCCTCGCGGGTGCGCTGGCTGCGCGAGCAGGGCTACGACGAGGCCATCGAGCGCGCCCACGTCGACACGCCCGCGGCGGTGTACGGCATCGACACCGAGGCGACGCTGGAATAGACGGTTCCCTCACGCCAGTTTCAGCCACTGCTGGATCGCCATCCACAGGAAGAGGACGCCGCCCGCGAGGAGAATCGCGAACGTGTACCGGGCGAGACTCACCCGCCAGTCGGTCGGTTCGATCTCGTCCCACGAGCGGGTGCTCCCGACGGCGTCCAGCCGCTCGCGCCACAGCGCGACCGTGTACGGCCGGAGCACGCCGAACAGCCCCACCGTCAGGAGCGCGACGCCGACGACAGTGGCGCTGGCCGCCGCGGCGACGGTCACGTGGCCCTCCGCCCGGGTCGGCCTCCGGAACGCGCTCCGTGTCCGGGACGAACGGTCGCCGAGCGACGGGTCTCCCGAGGCATACCTCCGATGCGTCGGCCGACACGATAAGCGTAGAGGCCTCCGCGAGCGCTCGCTGGGACGGTTTTACGTCGCCACCGGTCGACGGACCGCTATGGAACGACGGTGCCCCGACTGCGGCGTGTCGATGGAGTCGGTCGAGTTCGGTATGAGCGACGCCTGGAACCCCCACATCCGGACCGGCGAGAAGCGCGAGGGACTGCTCGGCAAGCTCGGCATGGGCGAGACCGAGGACGTGACGACGCTGATGTGCCCGGAGTGCGGCCTGCTGCGGTTCTACGCCGATATCGAGGACGACGCGGAGAGTTACTGAAGTCGATGGCGGTGTGGTGGTGGCGGTAGCGGAGCGGAGGCGGTCGCGGTGCGGTCTGGTGGCCGGGAGCGCGTGCCCGCGCTCTCGCGCGGGTCGCGCGACTCGGGGAAGGGCAGGCTCGCCGAAGCAGCGGTTCCCGAGCGTCCGGCGCCCTCGGCGCCGGTTCCCCGGCTGCGCGGGAGCGGAGCGACCCGCGCAGCCGGCCTTTTTCACCCATGTTTTTGCGGACGGGGTTCCCCGCAGCGCGCCTCGGGCGCGCGAGGAAACCCCGTCCGGAAAAAGATGGGGTCGAAAGCCATATGACCGGAGCGACGAACGACGTTGTATGAGCAATCAGCCGGGGGAGTACTACACGCCCGAACGCTGGCAGAACTGGCTGGACAGGATCGACGAGGAGGACCTCGACCCCGAAGACGACGACACCGCGCAGTTGCTCTGGAACATGCAGGACGACACGGCCATCGCCGTCGTCAAGGTCGTCTCCGACTTCGAGGAGGGCGTCCTCGACGAGGACGAGGCCCTCTCGGAGATCGAGGACATGCGCGAGGTCGTCCTCGCCGAACCGGAGTTCGACGACGAGGAGGCGCTGATGCTGGTCGACAGCGTCCAGACCTCGCTGGTCTGTGTCTTCTACGCGGCCGAGGAGTTCGTCGTCGGCGGCCCCGCCGAGGACGCGCCCATCGGCGAGTACGTCGGCGCGGCGGCCGACGCCGAGGCCGAGGAGGACCTCGACACGGCGCTGTCGTACTGCGTTCAGGCGGGGACGCTGGTCATCGACGGCGCCGAGTTCGACCCGTCGATGGCCGAGGAGGTCGAACCCGGCCTCGTCGTCCAGTGGGTCAACGGGCTCGACAGCCTCCAGACGGCGATGAAAGACCCCGAAGTCGTCGAAGAGGACGACGAGTAGGCGTTCGAGGGACGACCGGCGGTCCGCGGCGGCGTCCCCGCCGTCGCGACGGCCCGCGCGGCCGCCGTCGACCGACCCCGGCTCGACGGGTAGACGGTCGTTATCAGGGTGGAAAATCGGGGACACAGGTTTTTCCACGGTGAGGGGGTACTCCGGCGACATGGAGCCGTGGGACGACAGGGGCCAGTCCATCCAGATCGGGGCGGTCCTGATCTTCGCGGCGCTGATCCTCCTGTTGTCGCTGTACCAGGCGACGATCGTCCCACAGCAGAACGAACGGGTCGAGTTCGACCACAGCCAGCAGGTCCAGAGCGACCTGCTTGACCTGCGCAACGCCGTCACGTCGACGTTCGGCGAGTCGGCGAGCCGGTCGGTATCGATCCAGTTGGGGACGACCTATCCCTCGCGAGTGCTGGCGGTGAACCCGCCGCCGGTGTCGGGGCTGGTGCGGACGGCCGGGACCGCCGACGGTGACGTGTCGTTCGAACTCGACAACGCCGTGGCGCTGGACGACGAGACGGATGATTTCTGGGACGGCTCGGTGGACTCCGGAGGCCGCTACCAGACCGGTTCGATCGTCTACCGGCCGAGCTACAACGAGTACGGTCAGCCGCCGCGGACGGTGTACGACTCGACGGTGCTGTACGACAACTTCACCTTCGAGGGGGCGACCATCGCACGTAGCGGTCAGACGCTGATCGACGGGTCGACGATCTCGCTGGTGGCGCTGAACGGCTCGCTCCAGCAGTCGTCGTCGGGTGCGGCCTCGGTGGACGTACGGCCGAAGAGCGCGTCGAGCACGACAGTCGCGGTGAGGAACAGTGCCGCAGGTAACATCACGATCCGGACGGCGACGCGACTCCCGAACTCGACGTGGACGGAACTGCTGGCGGACGAGTCGAACGTGACCGGCTGGGAGACGAGCGCGCTGATCGACGTCGACGAGTTCCGGATGCTGGAAGTCGAACTGAAGCCGGGAACCTACGAGCTGCGGATGGCGAAGGCCGGCGTCGGGACGCGGGTGACCGACACGTCGGCGGCGTACATGACGGACGTGGCGGCCGACGGGTCGACGGTGCCCGAGAACGGATCAGTCCGGCTGACCGTCGAGGTGCGGGACGCGTACAACAACCCGGTCGCGGACGTGAATGTGACGGGTTCGACGGGTACTTCGGTCGGCGATCTCGCAGAAGCCGAAGTGGCGACCGGCGACGACGGGCGGGCGTCGTTCGTCTACGAGGCCCCCGAGAGCGTCAACGCGGCGACGGAGGTACCCGTCGAGTTCACGTTCGACCCGACCACGCCGCCGTCGTTCGATCCTGACGCTCCGGAAGACGTCGAGGCCGTCGTCGAGGTCCAGAACACGCAGGTCGACGGCGCCTCCGGCGGCGGCAGTGCACCGTTCTCGGTGACGTGGGACTCGCCCGAAGTCTCCGAAACCGGCACGTACCTCTCGTCCTGCGACTCCTCGGACTGTACGTGGGATGTCGGAGCGGACACCGACGACACGCTCGACCTCTCGGCAGTGGTCGAGGATATCGCCGGCGGTGTCGACAACACGACGGTCGACGGGACGACCGTCGACTTCGCACTCAACAACGGGACGGTAGGGACGCTCTCGTCGGAATCGGACGTCTCCGACAACAGCGGAACGGTCGAGACTACGTTGACAGCGAGCGAGAACGGAACGGTTCGTCTCTACGCGGTCAGTGGCGGTGCGAGCGACCCCCTCAACGTCACCGTCACGAACGTGACCGGGGCGAGCAGTCAGGGGCCGACGCTCGGGTTCCGGGTCGACGACTTCAGCGACCGGCGAAACAACGACCCCAACTTCGTCGCCTCCTATGACGTGAGCGACACCAGTTCCTCGTACGAGCGCGTTGAGGTGTCGTTTGCCGCCAGCGACGGGAACCCCTCGGGTACCAGACAGAGTGACGCGACGCGCGGCAGTTTCAGTTACCAACCGGGCTTCGGTGACGGCGAACAGTTCGACGTGACGCTCGACGTCATCTATACTGACGACCAGGGCAACGAGTACGTCGCGGCCAGCAAGACCATCACCGACACCGCGGATGCTCGCAACCCGACGAGCCAAAACGCGGACCTTTCGGAGTCCAACAGCGCGAGTCTCGACAGCGTGACTATCGAAGACCGATCGAAAGTGAAAAATAACGATGTGCGCTACCGATTTAGCTACACGGTCTCCGGCTCGGGAACCTTCAGTCAAGTTCGGTTGTTCGCCCTCAACCTCAATGGTAACGGGGCAACGGGGTTCCGTGACGAGACGAGCCGGTCCGGGAAAAACGTGGATCTCAAGCCCGGAGACGGCACGAACACCCAGTACCGCCTCGGGGTCGCCGTCTACGACGCCGACGGAGCCATCGTCGAAATGGTTGACCGGACGGACGCCGCGGACGGCGATGGCGTCGTTCTGACTGCCACCGTGGCACTTCTCGCAGTAGCACTCGCCGGACATGCGATTCGGCGTTCGTCGATACACTAGTCGACAGGCACTTGTAGGAGTCTCACAGAGTTGGGGCTATGACATCCGTCGGTATCGACGCCATCGAGATGAGGACGGGGAAACTCAGGCTCGACCTGCCGGAGACGTTCGCGCCGGCGCAGGGCGACGACCCCGGGAAGTACACGAAGGGCCTCGGCCTGACGGCGAGTTCCTTCCCGGACGTCTACGAGGACATCGTGACGATGGGGGCCAACGCGGCCCACGACCTGATGGAACGCAAGGGGCTCGAACCCGAGGACATCGGCCGCATCGACGTGGCGACGGAGTCGGCGTTCGACAACTCCAAGCCCGTCTCGACGTACATCGCGGGCTGTCTCGAACAGGTGTACGACGGCGACTTCCACCACGCCAACAAGGGCGAGCGCAAGTTCGCCTGCATCTCGGGCACCCAGAGCCTGGACGACGCGTACAACTGGATCCGCGCGGGGCGCAACCGCGGCCGCTCGGCGCTCGTCATCGCCACCGACACCGCGCTGTACGCCCGCGACGACCCCGGCGAGGCCACCCAGGGCGCGGGCGCCGTCGCGCTGCTCGTCAGCGAGGACCCCGACGTGGTCGAGCTCTCGACCGAGCAGGGCTACGGCAGCGCCGACGAGACGGACTTCCTCAAACCGCAACAGCAGTTCCCGAGCGTCGACGGCAAGCGCTCGGTGCAGGTGTATCTCGCGCGGATGCGCGAGGCCGTCAAGGACTTCGAGTCCGTCGCGGGGAAGATCCACCCCGACGACGCGGCGCTGATCCCCTTCCACACGCCGTTCCCGGGGATGGTCCGCAAGGCCGCCGCGCTCGCGTTCCGCCACGTCAGCCGCGACACGGAGATCGAGGAGGAGCTCGCGCCGGAGATCGGCCGCCAGCCCCGCCGCGAGGCCTTCGACAGCGAGGAGGCGTTCCGCGAGGCCGCCGCCGACTACACCGACGATCTGACCGACACCGACGCCTACCGCGAGTGGTACGCCGAGACCGTCGAGCCCACGCTGACGATCTCCCGCGAGGTCGGCAACTGGTACACCGGCTCGGTCCACGTCGCCCGCCTCTCCGGGCTGAAAGCCGCCCACGAGGACGGTATCGACATGACCGGCGAGAAACTGCTCGTCGGCTCGTACGGCTCGGGCGCCCAGGCGGAGATCCACGCCGAGACCGTCCAGCCCGGCTGGGCCGACGAGATCGAGGCGCTCGACGTCGACGAGCAGCTGGCGGCCCGCTACGAGCTGACTTTCGAGGAGTACGAGGACGTTCACGACGTACACAACCACGACGAGGACGCCGGCGCCGCCGACGTGGACCAGTTCACCGCGCCGGAGTCTGAGTTCGTCTTCGACGGCTGGGGTCGGATGGGCGAGCGCAAGTACACCTACGTGGAGTGATCGACCGACCGGAAGCGGGTCGCGCCCGCGACCGACGCCCCGCAGTTTCATAGTGGTCAGGCCGAAACGGGTAGCCGTGAGCAACTGGCTGTTCCCGGACCGCGACGAGCAGGCGGAGCCGGCGGGCGACGCGGTCGACCCGACCGACCCGGACGTGGACCCCGCGGAGGCGGACCTGGACACCGAGGCGACCCACGTCGACCCGCTCCGGCCCGACGCCGTCGACCCGGGGACCAGCGTCCTGGTCGCGGGACCGGCGATGACCGGCAAGCGGCGGTTGCTGTTCGACCTCGTCGGCGGGTCGGCCTCGAAGACGGCCGCGTTCGTGACGACGAAAAAGCCGGCGCGGAAGGTGGCCGCCTGGTTCGCCGCGACCCGTCCGGAGACCGAGGAGTGGGACCTCTCGGTCGTCGACTGCACCGGGAGCGCCGGCCGCGAGCGCAGGTCCCGCGCCCCGGGGATCGACGACCTGCGGGTGGTGTCCAGCCCCGGCGACCTGACCGGCGTCGGCATCGAGTTGACGGGGGTCCTCCGGGAGTGGGACCACGACGCCGCGACCGACCCGAGGGTCGGCCTGCACTCGCTGTCGACGCTGCTGATGTACGCCGACGTGAAGCGAGTCTACCAGTTCCTCCACGTCGTGACGAGCCGCGTCGCCAGCGTCGACGGCGTCGGCGTCTACACCCTCGACGTGAGCGCCGGCGGCACGGCCGACGACGTGCTCAAACAGCTGTTCGACGCCATGGTCGAGGTCCGCCGCGGCGACGACGGCTCTGAGTTCAGAGTCCGGGGCGGCGACTTCGGCCCCCGCTCGTGGACGACGTTCTGAGGCGCCCGAATCGCGCCGATTCGGGCCTGTAACTGTCTCCGCTGCCGTTTCGGGACCGCGGGTAGCCGGCCGCCGAACGCGCTCGTCGCGGTCGCCCTCCCGATGGCGGTGCGGGACCGCGCCGGTGTCGGTGCAGGCAGAAGATACTTGTCACGGTGTACCAAACCCGGATTCGAAGCCATGACGGACCACGCGACGCGACCCGGCGAGGCGGACAGTGTCGAGAGCCAGCCGTCCGCGGACGTGCGAGTCGCCCCCGCCGACACCGAGGGCGTCGCCGCCACGGACGCCTACGAGGTCGACGGCGGCGTGGTCCTCTTCGACACGGAGAACCCGCTCGCCTGGGTCGAGGCCGACGACGCGCTCGCGCTCGGGCGGATGGCCTGAGTGGCGACCGCGACGACCGCGGCGACCGACCGAGTGGGAACCCTTTTGCACGCGAGCGCGTAACTCGCGGACGTGTTAGGCGACGGTGACGGCGACGACGACCCGTTCGAGGACCCCTTCGAGGAGGCCGGACGCTCCGAGTCCTCGCTCGGGCCCGACATACCGGAGGTTGACGTGCCCGAAGTGGAGGTGCCGTCGGTCGAGACGAACCACGACGACTTCGACGCCGACGTGGACCCGGAGCTCAGGCGGACGTTCTGGCGGCTCGTCGTCGTCTTCGACGTGGCCCTGCTCGCGCTGTCGCTCGGGCCGATGTTCGTCTACTTCCGGGGCGACTGGGAGACGGGCGGCCCGCTGTTCGCGCTCGGCGCGATCTCCTTCGCCTACGGCGTGCTCACCTACCGCCGCTATCGCGCCGACGACGACGCCGGCGAGCCGGACGCCGTCGGCGAGTGACCGCGTATCCTTCGAGAGCCTCGCCGACCGGAACCGCTAACCCCGCGAGGCCGCTACCGCCGCCCATGCGAACGGTCCGCGACGAGTCCGGTCGCCGCCTGGTCCTGATCAAGGAGTCGAGCGACGCCTCGCTCGTGCGCGACCCCGAGACCGGCGAGCGGCGCCACGTCGCCAACGACGACCTGGAGCCCGTCGACGGCGAGTCGCCGCTGGAGACGGCCAGCCGCGCCGTGCCCGAACCGGTCAGGGCCGTGGCGAGCGCCGTCCACGGCGACCGCTCGCTCGGGCTCCTGCTGGAGGTCGACGCCCGCTCGCCGGTCGACGTGCGGACACTGACGGACGCGGTCGACCTCTGCGAGAGCGACCTGCACGGCCACCTCTCGGAGTTCCGCGCGGCCGGGCTGGTCGCCGAGACCGACGCGGCCGGCGTCCGCGGCTACGAGACGACCGCCCTCGCGAGCGAGGGGCTTGCTGCGATGCGGGCCGAGGGCGGTGACCCGGACGGGGAAGACGGCCCGGACGCCGACGAGTTCTGACCAAGACATTTACCGGAGCGCTCGCCACGGAGTGGTATGATCCGGGACCGACTGCGAGCGCACGTCGTCGGCGAGCGCCCGCGGTCGATCCCCCTCGGCTTCGCCGTCGGTGTCGTCGTCGCGCTCGCGCTCGAACTCGTCCTCGCGGTGCTCGGAACCGGCCCCGGGTTCGCGGTGCTGACCGTCGTCACCTACGTCCTCGGTGCCGCGGGGCTGACTCGCCTCGTGTTTCGGTGGTCCGGCGGACTCGTCACCGTCTGGGCGGCCGTGTTTCCGCCGATGGTCGCGTTCGCCTGGCGGTTGTTCTCGTACGTCGGACCCGGCCCGGGTATCGATCAGTTGCTCGGTCCGGCGGTCGCGTACACGCTCGGCCTCGGTACGGTTCTGTACGTCCTCGGCGCCGCGGCGCAATGGGCGCTCAGACGGGCCGGCCTCTCTTCGGCGAGTGAGAACCCGGCCGAGGAGGGGGTCGCGGGCACGGTCCGCCGGAACAGGCGCGCGGTCCTCGTCGGGAGCGTCGGCGGGGCGATGCTCATGACCGCCGGCGTCGGCCACGCGCTCGGCTGGTGGTGTCGGGCCGAGCCCGCCGACTGCCACGTCGATAACGAACTTCCGAGGACGGTCGACGCTCGGCTCACCGTCCGCCGGGCAGACGAGACGGTGTTCACCGCGTCGCCGTCGCTCGGTCCGGCCGAGGCTACGCAGGTGGGTTCGGCGGACGCGACGCCGGACGACGCCCGGTTCGAGTCGGCGGTACCGCTCGGCTGCTCGTTCCCCGCGACGGTCACGGTCTCCGTCGAGGCCGACGAGCGGTCCGCGACCGAGACCGTCACCTTCCCGGAACCCGATCTGTCCCCCGCCGAGAGCCTGCACGGGTCGGACCTCGACATCCGGGTCGTGAACGACGACATCGAAATCGAGGCGAACAACTCGATCGCGATCGCCTGAATCGCGGGCGTTCAGAGACGGGGCGGGACGGCGTGAGGGACGGAACGTATCCACCCGCGGCCGCCGATCTGCGGGCGCCGCGTTCGGTGTCCAGTCACCCCGTGATCCACGCGACCCTTTCCTGCGCCAGCCCCGGTTTCAACCGCTCCCGGCCGGTATCTGACGTATGTCGACCGTCCGCTCCGTCGTCGCCCTCGCTCGCGACCGCAACCTCACCTTCCTGGCGGCCGGGATCACCTACTACGCGTTCGTGTCGATCATCCCTATACTGCTGCTCGCCGTCGTCGTCGCGTCGGTCGTCGGCGGCGAGGCCCTGGTCGACCGCGTGGTGGCGATGGCCGACCAGCAGCTCTCCTCGTCGGGTGCCGAGAGCCTGACGCAGGCGCTCACGGCCTCCACCGGCCGCGGGGCCGCCGGCGTCGTCGGGTTCGTCACGCTGGTCTGGAGCGCCCTGAAACTGTTCCGCGGCCTCGACCAGGCGTTCGACGAGGTCTACGTCGACGACGTGGAGTCCTCGATAGTCGACCAGATCCTCGACGGCCTGGTCGTCGTCGTCGGCATCGCGCTCGCCGTCGGGTTCGTCGTCGCCGTCGGCGTCGCCTTCTCGGTGCTCTCCCTGGAGATCCCGCTCGTCAACGTCCTCGGCACCGTCGTCCTGATCGCGGTGCTCGCCCTCGCCTTCCTACCGATCTACTACGTGCTCCCGCCGGTCGAGGTGTCCGTCTCGGCGGTGCTCCCGGGCGCGGTCGTCGCTGCCGTCGGCTGGGTGCTGCTCCAGGTGGGGTTTCGACTCTACGCGTCGAACGCCGGCCGCTACGCCGCCTACGGCGCGATCGGTGCCGTCCTCGTGTTCGTCACCTGGCTGTACTTCGCCAGCATCGTCGTCCTGCTGGGCGCGGCGGTCAACGCCGTCCGCCGCGGGACGCCGGTCGAGACCTCGTGACCGGCGTCAGTCGTCGGCCTCGACGGCCTCGGCGAGCCGGTCTTCGGGCTGCTCCCGTCGAACCGACGAGCGATTCGTGGTCGAGTCCTTCTCGACGCGGACGAGGTCGTCGGCGGCGCCGACGAGTTCGTCGTCGTGGCTGACGACGAGGATCTGTTCGACCCCGTACTCCCGCATCGCCTCGACGAGTTCGACCAGCTGGGAGACGTGGCCCGAGTCGAGGAAGACGGTCGGCTCGTCGAGGATGAGCGGCGGCATCGGGGCGGCGCCCTCGATACCCTCGGCGAGCAGCCGGTAGATGGCACACCGGAGGCTGAGGTTGAACAGGGCGCGCTCGCCGCCGGAGAGCTGTTCGGGGTCGAGCGGCTCGCCGTCCTTCTGGTAGACGGTGAGTTCGTACTCGCCGGAGAGCTCGATCCGGGCGTAGGAATCGTTCTGGTAGACGAGGTCGAAGATCTCGTTGAGCATCGCCTCCAGGCTCTCGACGTTGCGCCGGCGCAGCTCGGCGCGCAGGTCGCCGTACATCCGCTGGAGCTGCTCGGCCTCCTCGTACAGCGAGTCGAGCCGCTCGACGCGCTCGGCCAGCTCGTCGCGGCGCTCGCGCAGCGATTCGAGCTCCTCGATCTCCGCCTCGACGCCGCCGATGGCGCTCTGTAGCTCGTCGCGGCGCTCGCGCAGCGATTCGAGCTTGGCGTCGGCCTTCTCGACGTAGTCGGCGGCGTTCTCGCGCTGCTCGCGGGCCTCCTCGATCCGGTCCTCGTCGAACTCCTCCTGTAGCTCCGAGCGGCGCTCGCGCTTCTCGGCGAGGCGCTCGCGGCGCTCGTCGTTGGTCTCTTCGAGCTGTTCGCGCCGGTCGCGCAGGCGCTCGACGGCGTCGGTCGCGTCGGCGACGGCGGCGAGCAGCTCGTCGACGCGCTCCAGCCGCTCGCGCCGGTCGCGGATCGTCCCGCGCTCGCCGTTGATCTCGCCGACCCGCTCGCGGGACTCCGCGGCGGCGTCCTCGTGGTCCGCCGCCGCTTCGCGCTTCTCCGCCGCCTCGGATTCGAGGTCGTCGGCCTCATCGCGCTTCGCTTCGGCCTGCTCGACCTTCTCTTCGAGCGTCGCCTCGCGCTGGTCGACCAGCTGCTCGACGTTCGAGCGGTTCGTGCGACACTCGCGGGCCTCGGCCTCGACCTCGACGAGCCGCTCGGCCTCCTCGAGGCGGTCTTCGAGGTCGTCGCGACGCCCGCGAGCGTCTTCGAGGTCGGCTTCGAGCTCCGCGAGGCGCTCGCGGTCGTCGTCGATCGACTCGACGTGGGGCGAGCCGTCCACGTCCTGGCCGCACTCGGGACACTTGCCTTCCTCCAGTAGGTCCTCGGCCTCCTCGATCCGCTCGCGCTGGTTCGCCACGTCCGATTCGAGGCTGGCGACGGTCTCGCGGACCTCGCTCAACTCCTCGGCGACTTCGCCGCGGAACGACTCGGCCTCGCCGAACTCGACGGGCGCGTCGTCGAACTCGCCTTCGAGCGCCTCGATGCGCTCGGCGAGGTCGTCGATCTTCTCGCGGCGGTCGCCGAGCGCCTCCCGGGTCTCGGCCACGTCGGATTCGAGGTCGTCGGCCTCCTCGCGCTTCGCTTCGGCCTGCGATTCGAGGTCGTCGGCCGTCTCGTGGAGATTCTCGGCTTTCGTGCTGTGCTCGGACACCTCCGCGGTCACCTCCTGGAGCGTCTCCTGTAGCTCGTCGTCGCGCTCGGCGAGGTCGTCGAGCAGGTCGTCGACGGCGGCCGGCTCGGGCGGGTCGTCGGCGCTCCCGTCCAGCTCGGTCTCGCCGAGCAGATCGCCCAGTTCGTCGCGGTGGTCCTCCCGGGTCTCCCGGTGGTCGGCGATCGTCTCCGCCAGCTCCTCGCGGTCGCGCTCGGTCTCCGAGATGGCCTCCCGGAGCTCCTCGATGTCCGATTCGAGGTCGTCGAGCTCCGCGCGCTTCTCCTCGTAGCTGTCGAGGATCTCCGCCGCCCCGTCGCGCGTCTCGACGGCCTTCTCGCGCTGTTGCTCGAAGCGCTCGATCTCCGCGGTCACCTCCTCCAGCTCGGTCTTGCGGTCGTTGAGTCGAGCGTGGAGGTTCTCGTCTTCTTTCGCCTCGATCTGGTCGTCGAGCTGCGAGAGCGACCCGCGCTTGTCCCGGCGGACGCGGTCGACGCCGACGCGGGCGTCGCTGGCGCGCTCGCGGTACTCCTCCAGTTTGCCGAGCTGGAGCAGCGAGTCGAGCATGTCCTGGCGCTCGTCCGGGCTGGCGTTGATGAGTTTGTTCACCTCGCCCTGGCGGACGTACGCGCAGTTGACGAACGCCTCGGCGTCCATCCGCAGGAGCTCCTCGACGCGAGCGCGCACGTCCCGCGCGCCCTCGACGGTCCCGTCGGGCCCCTCCAGCACGCACTTGGCCGTCTGGGCCTGCTCGCCCGTGTTCCGCACGCGCCGTTCGACGTGGTAGGCGTCGCCGTCGTGGGCGAACCAGAGCTCGACCTCGGCGTCGTCGGCGCCGATGGTGACGACCTCGTCGAGGGTGTTGTCCAGTGCCTTCGACCCGTAGAGGGCGAAGAAACAGGCCTCCAGTAGCGAGGACTTGCCGCTGCCGTTGAGGCCGTGGATGACGGTCACGCCGCGGTCGAGGCGCACGTCCGCGTCGTCGTAGCACTTGAAGTTCGACAGCCTGACGCGCTCGAACCTCACTCGAACTCACCCCAGGTGGCCTGGCCGTCCCCGTCTCCCGGAGACTTCTCGTCTCCACTCTCGCCAGTCTCGGGCGCTTCCGCATCGCCGCCCGATTCGGTGTCGGTATCCCCGTATTCGTCGGCGGGGTCACCGCCGTCGGCCGCCGCGCTCGCGGCGACCGCGCCGTCGCCGTCGGTCTCGGCCGCTTCGGGTCCGTCGTCGTCGGTCGCGCTCGCTTCGCCGTCCGTCTCCTCGTCACCCGGATCGACCGACTCGAACGCCGCGGGGTCCCCGTCCTCGACGAGGTCGGCGACCTCGTCCTGGACGACGTCGTCGACGTTGGAGTCGGCGACCTTGCTGGCGCGGACGGTCTCGTCGATCGAGCGGGCCGCGTCGCTGAGGCCCAACTCGCGGACGCGCTCGCGGACGGCGTCGTCGGGGTCGGCGAAGGAGACCTCCCGTTCGGTCTCGTCGGCCGTCTCCCGGCGGTCGGTGACGCGGGCGACCAGCGCCCCGCGGTCGAGCGCGAACTCCTCGACTGCGGCCGGGGTGACCGGCTCGCCCTCGCCGTCGATGGACACGACGACGACGGCGTCCTCGAGGTCGTACTCGCCGACGCGCTGTCGCACGCGCTCGACGCCCTCGCCCTCGCCCAGTTCGAGGTCGACGAAGACGAACTCCCGGGTGTCCAGCCCCCGGCGACGGATGTCCACCTCGCCGTCGAACTCGACGACGTTGTACCCGCGCTCGTCGCGCTCGGCGGCGCTGGTGCGCTCGGTCGACCCGCAGTAGGTGACCCAGGTGTCGTCGATCTGCGCCGTCTCGGCGTGGTGGTTGTCCCCGAGCAGGAGCGCGTCGAACTCGACGTCGGTGGTCGCGAAGATCTCGCGGGGGTCCCACTCGCCGAAGTCGAACGGCTCGAAGAGTCCGTGGGTGACCAGGGCGGCGTGGTCGGCGTCGTGGGGGTCCAGGTCCAGTTCGAACCCCTCGCGCTTCGACCGCGGGACGAAGTCGAGCCCGTAGAAGGCCGTCGATCCCGCTTGGACGGGGTCGGGGCCGAGCCGGGTGGCGAGGCCGAGCGATTCGAAGAGATCGAGCCACTGGCCCTCGCGTTTGGCCTCGTGGTTGCCGACGACGGCGAGGAAGGGAACGCCGGCGTCGTCGAGCGTCCGCAGGACCGAGAGGGCGCCCATGATGTCGTCGAGGGTCGGCCGCCGGTCGTGAAAGAGGTCGCCGGCGTGGACGACCGCGTCGACGTCGTCGGCCACGGCGTCGTCGGCCACCTGTCGGAACGCGTCGAGATAGTCCCGTTTGCGCTCCGGCCGGTGGTACTGCCGGTAGCCGAGGTGGGTGTCCCCGGTGTGTATCACGCGCGTCATTACGGCGGGGTACGAAACCCCGGCCTAAAGAGGTGTCGCGAGCGCGGTGAAAGTGTTCTCCGGAGGTACGGTCGACCTACTCCGCGGTTCGGCGAATCCGGGTGACGGGACGGCCAAAAAACGTGGAGAGCGGCTCGGGCGGAGGGCAGTTCGGGGAGCGGGACTATTCGATCTCGAGCGTGTAGATCCGCTTGCGGGCGTCGGCGAAGGAGAACCGCGAGCTGACCACGTCGACGTCTTCGAGCCGGTTCAGCGCGTAGCGGACGGTCCGCGGGGGCAGCAGCGTCTCCTCGGCGAGCTGGCTCTGGGTCAGCGCGTCGTTGTACTCCAGGGTCTTGGCCACCAGTTTCGCGCTCGGCGGCAGGTCGCGAACGGCGTCCCAGCCCTCTTCGGCCACCGATTCCGCCTCCGCAGTTTCTGACGTACTCATGCTATCTTCCGCTTCTGGATACAGCCTAATAATATTTCCCGTTTCGAATAATTACCTCTATGAATCTATCGGCAAGAACCGCGCCCCCGGTGTCCGGCCGGTCGAGGACGGGAAGTTTTACGGTAACATATCACATGATGGTACCGGGAGAATCGGGGGACAGCGCCGGGCGTTCGGGATATCCCTCCGATCGGCAAGTGACCCGACCGACCCGAAACCTCTTATTATCCCATCCGCTAGCAGGGGTGTAATGACCGACACCGTGGACGAGGTGGACCTGCCGTACGACGACGACGCGTCCCAACAGGACAAAATCGAGGCGCTGGAGGAGCGCCTGGAGGTGCTCGAGTCGCAGAACGAGGAGATGCGGGACAAGCTGCTGGACGCCAACGCGGAGAACAACAAGTACCA
Organism: Halosimplex pelagicum; assembly: GCF_013415905.1. Taxonomy (GTDB): domain Archaea; phylum Halobacteriota; class Halobacteria; order Halobacteriales; family Haloarculaceae; genus Halosimplex; species Halosimplex pelagicum. Next base: position 4,788,945 of record NZ_CP058909.1, read on the forward strand.
GCAGAAGCTCGAACGGCTCACCCACGAGAACAAGAAGCTCAAGCAGTCGCCGCTGTTCGTCGCCACGGTGCAGGAGCTGACCGACGACGGCGTCATCATCAAACAGCACGGCAACAACCAGGAGGCCATCACCGAGGTCACCGACGAGATGCGCGACGACCTCGAACCGGACTCGCGAGTCGCCGTCAACAACTCCCTCTCGATCGTCAAGAGCCTCGAGGACGAGACTGACGTGCGCGCCCGCGTCATGGAGGTCGAGGAGTCGCCCGAGGTGACCTACCAGGACATCGGCGGCATCGAGGACCAGCTGGAGGAGGTCCGCGAGACCGTCGAGATGCCGCTGAAGAACCCCGACATGTTCGAGGAAGTCGGGATCGAGCCGCCGAGCGGCGTCCTGCTGCACGGCCCGCCCGGCACCGGCAAGACGATGCTCGCCAAGGCCGTCGCCAACCAGACCGACGCGACGTTCATCAAGATGGCCGGGTCGGAACTCGTCCACAAGTTCATCGGCGAGGGCGCCAAGCTCGTCCGCGACCTGTTCGAACTCGCCCGCCAGCACGAGCCGTCGGTCCTGTTCATCGACGAGATCGACGCCATCGCGGCCAAGCGGACCGACTCGAAGACCTCCGGCGACGCCGAGGTCCAGCGCACGATGATGCAGCTGCTCTCGGAGATGGACGGCTTCGAGGAGCGCGGCGAGGTCCGCATCATCGCCGCCACCAACCGCTTCGACATGCTCGACCGCGCCATCCTCCGCCCGGGTCGCTTCGACCGCCTGATCGAAGTGCCCAAGCCCGACGTGGAGGGCCGCGAGCAGATCTTCAAGATCCACACGCGCAAGATGAACTTAGACGAGGAGCTCGACTTCGCGGAGCTGGCCGACATGACCGGCGAGGCCTCCGGGGCCGACGTGAAGGCCGTCTGCACCGAGGCCGGCATGTTCGCCATCCGCGACGACCGCACCGAGGTCCGTATGCAGGACTTCCTCGACGCCTGGGACAAGATCCAGGCCGAGGAGGAAGACGAGGACGTCTCGCGCACCTTCGCCTGACGCCCGGGTCGTCGGTCACGACCGCAACCGTTTTTTCGCGTTCGCTGTCAGTTTCGGTATGCCCTCCAGACGGGACCTGCTCCGCGCGACGACCGGAGCGGCCGCGCTGTCCGCGACCGCCGGCTGTCTCGGCACGGGCCCCTCGGCCCCGGTCCTCAACTGCCTGAGCGTGACCAACGACGCCGCGGCCGCCCAGACCGTCCACGTTCTCGTCGAGCGCGACGGCGAGCTGGTCGCCTGGGAGTCGGTCGAGTTGGCCGGGCACGACGAGTCCGGGGCCTCTCGGAAGTGGATCGAGCGGACGTGGCCTGCCGAACCGGCGCCGTTTCTCGTTCGGGCGCGCGTCGAGGGACGCGACGGTCGAAGGCGGGGCGATTCCGCGGAGCTGGCCGACGGGAACTACATCCACTACGACTTCGAGGTCGAGGACGACTCCGCGACCCTCTGGAAGAACTCGGTCCCGGAGCCGAACGACCAGTGCGCGGACGCACCGGTCGCGACCGGGACGCCCCCGACGACCCACTGAGGCGGGTCAGCGGCTCGCGTCGGACTCGTCGACCCGCGGGAGCGAGATGGTGACGACGTTCCCTCGCGGGTGATTCTCCCCGAAGGACAGTTCGCCACCGAGGGAGTTCACGCACCACTGCATCACCCAGAGGCCGACGCCGGTGCCGTGGTAGGTGCTGCTGGCCGCGACGGTCCCGTCGAGCACGTCGGTCTCCACGTCGGGGATCGGCGGCCCGTCGTCGGCGACGCGGATCACGCACTGGCCGTCGTCGTCCGCGGACACGGTCACCTCGACGGTCGGCGACTCGCGGTCGTTGTGTTCGATCGCGTTCTCGACGGCGTGTTCGAGCGCGTAGCGCAGCCCCTCGTCGGCCATCAGCCAGGCGTTCTCGTCGACGACGAGGGAGAGCGCCGCGTCGGGATAGGACTCGCGGGCGCCCTGGACGACGGGCCCGACGACCGCGCGGACGTTCGTCGGCTCGCGCTCGGTCGCGTCGGGTTCGGCCATCTCCTCGATCTGGGTGACGGAGTCGCTGAGACCGCCGACCTCGTCGGCGACTCGCGCGATCGACTCCGCCTCGGCGGACAGCGCCTCGTCGTCGACGGCCTGTCCGAGGTGGGCCGCGCGCCCCCGCACGAGGTTCATCCTGTTGCGGAGGTTGTGCCGGACGATCCGACTGAGCAGGCGCAGCCGCCGCTCGCGGGTCCGGTACTCCGTGATGTCGTCGATCTCCGCGAGGACGCACTCCTCCCCGTCGATAGTCGTCGGACTCAGACGGACCCGAACCCAGCGCAACTCGCCGGTCGCGCGCTCGACCTGCCACTCGAAGCTCTGGCGCTCGCCGGCGGCGGCCGCCCGGATCCGCCGCGTGGCCTCGGCCTCCGTGTACTTGGTCGACGGCGCGGTGTACTCGCCGACCGACATCTCCCGAAGCTCCGCCGCCGGGTAGCCGTACAGCCGCTCCAGACGCTCGTTCACGTCCAGGATCGCACCGCTCTCGGGGTCGTGAAGGGTGATCCCCACATCCAGGTCGTCGAACGCCGACGGGAGCGTTACGCCCCGGATTACACTCATTCCCCGATCGTTGTGGTTCCAGTCGGTTACCAGACGGGCCTAAAGAATTTGGCCGATAGCTACGACTGCTGGACGGCGGTCGGGGTCGACGAGAGACGGCGGCGAGAGGGCGCAGACCGGCTACCCCAGCCGGAAGGTCTCCAGGTTCTTCGGCGCGACGGTTCGCATGCCGAACTCCTCGTAGAGCGCCGAGGAGAGGTGGTCGGTCGACGACTCGTCGCCGTGGACACAGAGGACCGTCTCCGGACGGGGGTTCATCGTGCGGACGAAGTTCTCTAGCCCCTGGCGGTCGGCGTGGCCGGAGAAGCCGTCGACCGTCTCGACGCCCATGTTCAGGGCGACCCGGTCGGCGCCGCGCCCGCTCGTGTCGTTCAGCGAGATCTCGTCGCGGCCCTGCTGGATCTGGCGGCCGAGCGTCCCCTCGGCCTGGTAGCCGACGAACACCAGCGTGCTCTCGGGGTCGCCGCCGAGCAGGCGGAGCCAGGACATGATCGGGCCGCCGGTGATCATCCCCGAGGTCGTCAGGACGATCGCGGGCTCGTCGTCGGTGATGTCCCGGCGCATCTCCTCGCCGCCGTCGACCTGGCGGAACTGGTCGGCGAGGAACGGGTTGTCGTCCTCGTAGAGGATCCGCTCGCGGAGCCGTTCCCGGAGGTGGTCCGGATAGGCGGCGTGGATCGCCGTCGCCTCGCGGATCATCCCGTCGAGGTACACCGGCATCGTCGGGATCCGGTCCTCCCGCATGGCCTCCTCGAGCACGAGCATGAGCTCCTGGGAGCGCCCGACGGCGAAGGCGGGGATCAGGATCTTCCCCCCCTTCTCGTGGGCCTCGTTGATCACCGTCTCGAGCTTGCGTTCGGAGTCCTCCTGGTCGGTCTGGTAGTCGTCGCGGCCGCCGTAGGTCGACTCCAGTATCAGGGTCTCGACCCGCGGGAAGTCGTTGACTGCGCCGTCGAGCAGGCGGGTGTCCCGGTAGTGGATGTCCCCGGAGAAGGCGACGTTGTAGAACCCCTCGCCGACGTGGAAATGGGAGACGGCCGACCCGAGGATGTGCCCGGCGTTGTGCATCGTCAACTTCACGTCGGGGGCGATGTCGGTGACGTTGCCGTACTCGACGGGGATCGTGTGTTTGAGCGCCTTCCGAACCATCGAGCTGTCGTAGGGCGGCGTCCGGCCCTCCTTCGAGGCCACGTCGAGGTAGTCGAGCTGGAGCAGTCCCATCAGGTCCCGCGTCGGCTCGGTCGTGTAGATGGGGCCGTCGTAGCCGTACTTGAACAGGATCGGGATCAGCGCCGAGTGGTCGAGGTGGGCGTGGGTCAACACGACGGCGTCGATCGAGTCCGGGCCGGCCGCGAGCGCTTCGGGCGCCTGGAGGTACGGTACCTCTCCCTCGGCGCCGGGCTTGTCGCCGCAGTCGATCAGGATCCGCGTCTCCGGGGTCGAGAGGAGGAACGAGGCGCGGCCGACCTCGCGGCAACAGCCCAGCGTGGTGACGCGGACCCACTGTTCGTCGGTCGTCGTCGGGCTGTGGATCTCCCGGCCGACCTCTTCGAGGATCGTCCGGCGTTCGTCGCGCTCCCCCTTGAGGAAGTTGCGGACGTTCGAGACCGTCGAGGACTCGATCGGGGGCGTCCGGACCACCTCGGGCGTCCAGCCGACCGCCGCCCTGATATCCTCGAGCGTTTCGCCGTGACGGCCGATCACCATCCCCGGTTTCTCGGCCTCGATGTGTACCTCGCCGGTCGAGCTGTCGAAGTCGAGCGACTGGACGCCGGCGTCGTCCGGGATCGTGTCGCGGATCGTCCCCTCGGCCTCCCGCTCGGGGACGAGCGCGTCCGCGGTCGGACGGACCGTGATGCGTTTCTTGAACGTGCTCGCTAACTTCGGCACGAGCCGGTCGCGCTCGGCGAACGTCTCCACGTCGGGCGAGTAGACGACCAGGTCCGGCCCCTCGAACTGGACGCTCGATATCTCGATGTCGTCCGGTGTCTCTTCGTCGATCTGCGCGTGGATCTCGTCGATCGAATCGTGTGTCGTTTTCATGCGTTTCCTTCGGATCCGGGTCCGCGCCGCGAGAACCGCCGAAAAACCCGACGGCTACCGGGTCGATACCTAGACTCAGTTCGAGCGCGAGTAAGAATCTTCCCTTCCGGAACGGCCGGATCCGGACGGCCGCCCCGCGAGCGCGAGGCGAGTAATAGCCTTTAATAATTCTTGGCCCGTGTATTGTTATATGAGCGTCGTAAGCGTCTCGATGCCGGAGGAACTGCTCGAACGGATCGACCAGTTCGCGGACGACCACGGCTACACCGGTCGGAGCGAAGTGGTCCGGGAGGCGAGTCGGAACCTCCTCGGCGAGTTCGAGGACAAGAAACTCGAGGGCCGCGAACTGATGGGCGTCATCACCGTCGTCTTCGACTACGAGACGACGACCGTCGAGGAGAAGATGATGCACCTCCGCCACGAACACGAGGACCTCGTCGCCTCGAACTTCCACAGCCACGTCGGCGGCCACCACTGCATGGAACTGTTCATCCTCGAGGGGTCGCTCGAAGACATCTCGACGTTCGTCGGCAAGATCCGGGCGACGAAGGACACGCTCACCGTCGACTACTCGGTGCTGCCCGTCGACGACTTCGGCCCGCTGGCCGACATCGACTGACCCTCCTCTGCGCTTTCGCGCGGTCGCGAGCGGCTCCGTCCGGCGTCAGATCAGCGTCTCGATGTCGGAACGCCGGTCGGACATGTTCCGGTTCACTTCGATGATGTTGGCGGTCTCCATCGCGCGCTCGGGCAGGTCCTCGTAGAAGGTGTCGCCGTCGACCAGGCTCGTCGGGCCGGAGATGCTGATCGACCCGAGGACGCCGCCGTCGCGGTCCCTGATCGGCGCGCCGACGGCGCGGAGGCCCTCGATCTCCTCCTCGTCGTTGACGGCGTAGCCCCGTTCGCGGACGGTCGCGAGGTGGTCGAACAGCTCCGCGCGGTCGGTGATCGTGTTCTCGGTCCGCCGGGGGAGCCCGTGGCGGTCGACGATCGCCTCGACGCGGCTCTGGGGGAGGTACGCGAGGATCGCCTTCCCCGAGGCGGTGATGTGCAGGTAGTCGCGCTGCTGTCGCTTCGTCCGCTGGTAGTCGTCGCCGACGGCCGCCTCTCCTTTCCCCTTGTAGAGGTTGATACCGCGGCCGTTCTCCTCGGTCACGAGGTGGGTGTAGTGGGCCGTCTCGGCGGCCAGCTCGTCGAGCTGGCGGACGATCATCTCGTCCAGCAGGCTCCGGTTGCGGACGTACTCGCCGAGCACGAAGAACATGAGCGACAGCTCGTAGCGGCCGTCCCGGTTGACGAGAAAGCCGGACTGTTCGAGCGTCGCGAGGTAGGCGTGGGCCGAACTCTTCGAGATGTCCAGCCGGTCGGCCAGCTCCGTCACCCCCGTGCCGTCCGTCGCCTCGATCGCCTTCACCACCTCCATCGCGGTCGAGACCGTCGACAGCGTCCGCGGCGAACCGCCCCCGGAGTCCCCGGTCATGGGACCGCGTAGTCGCTCGCGCGCCTTCAGTGTTCGCAACGACGCAATTTACATCCGAGAAGTTTCTCTCGAAACTCCTGAAGAACCTCGTCAGAATCCAGATATTTGTGCTTCGCACAGCCACTACACCGGCTATTTTTGAAACACCGGGAGCGTGGACTCTCGTGTCCGTGCGCCCGCGTTCGACAAGCGAGAACGCCCTCGGAGACCCCGTGTCGCCGTCGTCGGCGAGGTGCCGAGCGCGTCTCGGGTCGCCGTTCGGCGGCGCGCGTCGAGGCGACCGCTTCGGTCGGTGCCGCCCCGTCGAGGCCCCCGACGGCGGGGAGCACTCCCCCGTACGTCTCGCGTGACTCCCGGCACGCCTCGCGTGCGCGCGAAAACAAGACAAAACTGTCTACACCGGCCCGTCGACCGCGACTCCGAGAGCTACCCGACGGCGTTCGTGTATTTCGAACGGTCGAGTCGCGACCTCACGAGGCAAGCTCTCTCGCGGGAGGGTCGTCCGTCGCTTTCTCCGGCGCGTCGCTCTCGACGGCCGCCGACGGCGTTCTCGATGCCCGGGTACGGCGGTTCGCTCCGCCGCCCGACCCCTCCTTTAGGACCTATATGGGAATGAGGTAGACACCCACATCGATTCGATCATTCCACCGGAAATCTTTAATATAGGTCCCAGATATCACTCAGTAGCCGAAAGATGGTTGAAGAACTAAACCAAATGCGGATTAATGTTGGACGACTTCAAAATAATGGCGTGCGTGCGAGCGCGTGGGGCTCGCCGGCCCGGGTGTCGGCGGCGAGCGGGCTCGTCGACGGGGACGAGGTGACCGCCGATGAGTGACGACCGGTCGCCGGCGGACGGGTCGATCGACGTTCGGGACCTGCTCTCCGAGCAGTCGCGGCGTCGGTTCCTCGCGTCGCTCGGGGCGGTCGGCGCCGCGGGGGTCGCCGGGTGTGGCGGCGACAGCGGCGGCGATGGTGGCGACGGCGGCGACGGAGAGAGTGGCGATGGCGGCGACGACGGCGGCGACGACGGCGGATACGGCGGGTCGACGGACGCACAGAGCGACGACACGTCGACCGGGACCGGCGGTTCGGGGTCGACGCTCACCGCCAACATCACCCAGCGGCTCGGGACGGTCGACCCGGCGAAGGGGACCGACTACGTCCAGGCGATGGCGCTGGTCAACCTCTACGACCCGCTGGTGTTCCCCGACAGCGAGGGGACGATCCAGCCCCACCTCGCGAGCGACTGGTCGGTCTCGGAGGACAACACGACCTACACGTTCACGCTGCGGGAGGGCGTCACCTTCCACAGCGGCAACGAGCTGACCGCCGAGGACGTGAAGTTCACCGTCGAGCGGTTCATGGATCTCGGCCAGGGCTACGCCTCGCTGCTGACGGGCGTCCTCAGCAAGGAGAACATCACCGTCGAAGACGAGCGGACCGTCACCTTCGAACTCGACGAGCCGTACTCGCCGTTCGTCCCGATCATGGTGCTGGTGTTCATCATGGACAAGCAGCTGGTGATGGACAACCTCGCAGACGGCGAGTACGGCGACCGCGGGGACTACGGCCAGGAGTACATCAACGACAACGACGCCGGCTCCGGCGCCTACGCGCTCGAGGAGTTCACCCGCGGGTCGGGCATCGTCTTCTCGCGGTTCGACGACTACTTCAAGGAGTTCCCGGAGGGCTCGTTCGAGACGGTCGACGTACAGATCATCACGGAGAACTCGACGGTCCAGTCGTTGATGAAATCCCAGGAGCTGGACATGACCGGGCAGTATCAGAACGAGCAGACCTACGGTGCCATCGACGAGATGGACCACGCCCGGGTCGAGAAGATCCCCACGTTCGGGCTGCTGTACTTCAAGATCAACACCCAGAAGCCGCCGACCGACGACCCGGCCGTCCGGGAGGCGATGGCCTGGGGCTTCGACTACGAGCAGGTCGTCTCGGAGATCATGCCGGACATGCAGCGCGCCCAGGGCCCGCTGCCGCCGACCTGGGGCTCGCACAACGAGGACGTGATGCAGCCCTCCTACGACCCCGAACGGGCCAAACAGGTGCTCGACGACGCCGGCTACTCCGAGGGGGAGATCACCGTCCAGAACACGTTCACGTCCTCCTACGGCTTCCAGGAGCGCATCGCGCTCCTCTTTCAGGAGAACATGGCCGAGATCGGTATCGACGTGGAGCTCAACCCCCAGACCTGGGGGACGATCACGGAGCTGGCGACCAGCCCCGAGGACACGCCCCACACCAACCAGGTGTTCTACGTGCCGACATACCCCTCGGCCGACTCGATGTTCTACAACCAGTTCCACTCCGAGGCCGCGAGCACGTGGATGAGCATGGAACACCTCGAGAACGACGAGGTCGACGCGCTCATCGAGGAGGCGCGGGCGACGCCCGACCCCGACGCCCGGGCGGAGATCTACCGCGAGCTACAGTCGGTGCTCGCGGAGCTGTACTGCGACATGCACATCTACCACACGGTGAAAAAGATCGGGTTCCAGAACGACGTCGAGGGGCTCACCCTCCGGCCGGCACAGGGCTTCGAGTACACCTTCCGGGACCTCCACCACACGGAATGAAGCGGATCAAGGTCGTGCTCTGGCGGTTCTCGGGGATGGCGGTCAGTCTCCTCGGGCTCTCCGTCCTCGTGTTCGTCATCTCCCGGGTGCTCCCGGGGAACCCGGCGCGGATGGCGCTGGGCGCGATGGCCAGCGAGGAGCAGGTCGACCGGCTGGCGGCGGAGATGGGCCTCGACCAGTCGCTCCCGCTCCAGTACGTCGACTACATGACCGGCCTGCTCGCGGGCGACCTCGGGCGGAGCCTCCAGACGAAAAACCCCGTCGTGCAGGACATCGCGGTCAAGCTCCCGGCGACGCTGGAGCTGATCAGTCTGGCGACCGTGTTCATGGTCGCGATCGGGATCCCGCTGGGCGTCCTCGCGGCGCGCAACCGCGGCGGACGGATCGACGACGCCACCCGCGTGTTCGCGTTCTCGACGGTGAGCGTCCCGAGCTTCTTCATCGGGATCGCCCTCCAGCTGGTGTTCGGCTACTACCTCCAGCTGTTCCCGATCACGGGGCGCATCGCCCGCGAACACGCCGCCGACGTGACGCGGGAGACGGGCTTTCTCCTGGTCGACACGCTGCTGTCGGGCGCGTTCGCTGCGCACCTCAACGCCTGGGCGCACCTGCTGTTGCCGGCGCTGGCGCTGTCGTTCGGCGGGATGGGCCAGGTGATCCGGATCACCCGATCGAGCATGATCGACGTCGAGGGCAAGGAGTTCATCGAGGCGACCGACGGCTACGGCCTCCCGCGGTGGCTCGTCTCCTACAAGTACACGCTGAAAAACGCCTTCATCCCGACGCTGACCATCCTCGGGCTGCTGTACGCGTGGCTGCTCGGCGGCGCGTTCATCATCGAAATCGTCTACTCCTGGCCCGGGGTGGCCAAGTACGGCGTCCAGTCGGTGCTCACCAGCGACGTCAACGCCATCGTCGGCGTCACGATGACTATCGGCCTCGCGTTCGTGCTGACGAACCTCGCGGTCGATCTGCTGTTGAACCGGATCGACCCGCGGATGGACCTGGCGGGTGATGCGGCGTGAGCACCGAGACCAGCACGCTCGACCGGATCGTCTCGCCGTCCCGGCGCGAGCTGTGGTATCGCTCGTACCGCCGGTTCGCGGCCCAGCCGATGAGCCTGCTCGGCCTCGCCATCGTCGCGACGGTCGTCTTCCTGGCCGTGTTCGCGCCGTGGGTCGCGCCGTATCCACAGCACGCCGCCATCTACACGGACTTCGCGAACGCCTACCAGCCGCCGAGTCTCGCGCATCCCTTCGGCACGGACAGCAGCGGCCGCGACGTGCTCACGCGGGTCCTGTTCGGCTACCGGCTCTCGCTGAAGCTCGCGGCCGTCATCCTCGGGATCGGCGTCCCGGTCGGTGTCACCCTCGGCCTCGTGGCCGGCTACGTCGGCGGGCTGGTCGACGCGGCGATCATGCGGGTGACGGACACGTTCCTCGCGCTCCCGCCGCTCGTGCTGGCGCTCGCAATCGCCTCGGCGTTCGAGCCGACGCTCGAGATCGCGATGTTTGCCATCGCGTCGCTGTGGTGGACCTGGTACGCGCGGCTCACCCGCGGACTCGCCGCGAGCCTGCGCGACGAGCCGTACGTCCAGGCGGCGAAGCTCGCCGGTGCCGGCCCGATCCATGTCATGTTCCGGGAGATACTGCCGAACTGCCTCTCGCCGATCCTCGTGAAGGTCACGCTGGACGCCGGCATCGTGATCCTCACCGGCGCCTCGCTCTCGTTCATCGGCCTCGGGGTACAACCACCCCGGCCCGGCCTCGGGACGATGGTCGCCGGCGGGACGGAGTTCCTGCCCGGCGAGTGGTGGATCAGCATCTTCCCCGGCCTCGCCATCTTCGTCCTCGTGCTCGGGTTCAACATGCTCGGCGACGGGCTTCGCGACCTGTTCGACGTGGAGGTGGAACAGTGAACCCGACCGAGCCGGTGCCGGCGGACCCGATCCTCTCGGTTTCGGACCTGTCGGTCGGCTTCGAGGGGTTCGACGGCTACGCCGACGTGGTCGACGGTGTCGATCTCTCCGTCGGCCGCGGCGAGGTCGTCACCGTCGTCGGCGAAACGGGCTGTGGCAAGTCGGTCACGACGAAGGCGGTCACCGGCCTGCTCGACGAGCCGCCCGCGAACGTCTCGGGGACCGTCGCCTTCGAGGGAACGGACCTGTCGACGCTCTCGGCCGACGAGCGCCGCGCGCTCAACGGCGACCGGATGGGCATGGTGTTCCAGGACCCGATGTCGAGCCTGAACCCGGTGTTCACCGTCGGCGAGCAGCTCGTCGACACCCTGCAGTTCGGCGGCGAGGGCTCGGCCGGCATCGTCGAGTACTTCCGGCGGCGGTACTCCCGGTCCGACCGGGCCGACGCCCGCGAGCGCGTCCTCGACATGCTCAGAGAGGTGCAGATGCCCGACCCCGAATCGGTGATGGACAGTTACCCGACGGAGCTGTCGGGCGGCATGTGCCAGCGGGCGCTGGTCGCCCAGGCGCTGCTCAACGAACCGGACCTGCTCATCGCTGACGAACCGGGGACGGCGCTGGACGTGACCGTCCACGACCAGATCCTCACGCTGCTCTCGGAACTCATCGGGGACCGAGACATGAGCATCCTGATGATCACCCACAACCTCGGCGTCGCCCGGCAGCTGAGCGATCGGGTGTACATCATGTACGGCGGGCGCATCGTCGAGACGGGGTCGACCGAGGAGATCTTCGACGACCCGAAACACCCCTACACGCAGGGGCTCATCGCCTCGATCCCGAAACTGTCCGGCGGGACGATGGCCGACGGCATCGACGGGTCGGTCCCCGAGTACACCGACCCGCCCGAGGGCTGCCGGTTCCACCCCCGCTGTCCCTACGCCGACGAGGCCTGCCGGTCCGAGCGCCCGGCGTTCGAGCCGTCCGGCGACGCCCGCGGCGTCGAGTGCGTCCGGTTCGCGCAGGGCGACCCCGGGCCGGAGCCGACGCTGGCCGAGACGAAACGGCGGCTGAACGCGGCGAGCGACGCGGCCGACGCGACGGCCGAGACGGACGGCGGGACGGTCGAACCGGCCGACGAGACGACCGGATCGGACGGCGAAGCGGGCGGCACCACCGGCGGGACGGCCGCCGAGGGGGACGACCGATGACCGCTCCGGTGCTCGCCGTCGACGACCTGGAGAAGTACTTCGGCGGCGGCGGGTGGTTCGGCGACGAGCCGCCGGTGCGGGCGGTCGACGGCGTCTCCTTCGAGATCGACCGCGGGGAGACGCTCGGGCTCATCGGCGAGTCAGGCAGCGGCAAGTCGACGATCGCCAAGACCGTCATCGGGATCCACGAGCCGACCGGCGGGCGGATCCGCTTCGAGGGCGAGGACGTGACGCCCCAGACCCGCAAGCAACTGCGCCGGCTCCGCTCGGAGGTACAGATGGTGTTTCAGGACCCCACGTCCTGTCTGAACCCGCGACGCACGATCCGCAAGTCCCTGTCGGTGCCGCTGAAGGCGACCGACGTGCCGAAAGCCGAGCGCGGTCGCCGGATCAGCGAACTGCTCGACCGGGTCGGGCTGAACGACGAGTACCTCACGAAGTATCCCCACGAGCTGTCGGGCGGGCAGAAACAGCGGGTGAACATCGCCCGCGCCATCGCGGTCGAGCCGACGCTGCTGCTGCTCGACGAGCCGACCAGCGCCCTCGACGTGAGCGTGCAGGCGAAGATCATCGGCCTCCTCGACGACCTGCAGGACGAACTGGGACTGACCTACCTGTTCATCACCCACGACCTCTCGCTGATCCGGAACTTCGCCGACGAGACGGCCGTGATGTACCTCGGCGAGATCCAGGAGCGGGGGCCGACCGACCGGATCTTCGAGCGGCCGAGCCACCCCTACACGCGGGCGCTGCTGTCGGCGATCCCCGTCACCGACGACGCCGAGGAGGCCTACAAGCCTCGCCGGGAGCCGCTAGAGGGGGAGATCCCGAGCCCGCGGGACGTGCCGAGCGGCTGTCGGTTCCACCCGCGGTGTCCCCACGCCACCGAGGAGTGCGCGGCACACCGCCCCGAGCCCCGCGAGGTCGACGGGGCGTCGGTTCGGTGTCTCGCCTACGACGACGGGACGAGCGGGTTCGCGGACTTCGCGAGCGAGCCGGGGCGGCTCACCTCCGACGGGGGGTCCGACCGATGACGGTCGACCTCGCCGTCGTCGGGGGGACACTCGCGACCGCCGACGGCACCGTCGAGGCGGGACTGGCCGTCGACGACGGTCGCATCGCGGCGATCGGCCGCGAGCGGGACCTCCCGGCCGCCGACCGGACCGTCGACGTCGACGGCCGGGTCGTCATGCCGGGCGTCGTCGATCCGCACGTCCACATAGACGGCTTCAACTCGATCGACAGCTACGAGACGGGAACGGCGGCCGCGGCGCTGGGCGGCGTCACGTCCGTGATCAACTTCGCGTGGCAGACGTGGACGGGCGAACGCGAGAAACGCGCTGAGGGCTCCGTCTGGGCCGACACGGGCTCGCTACGGGACGCCGTCGCACGCCAGCGGGCGAAGGCGAGCGACGCGCTCGTCGACTACGGCCTGCACGCCACCGTGACCGCAGACGACCGCTCGGTGTTCGACGAGTTCGCCGAGCTGGCCGAGCTGGGCGTCACGTCGGTGAAGTTCTTCACCGCCTACGACATCGGGCTCTCGAACGGGTTCCTCCGGCTGGCCTTCGAGCGACTCGCCGCGGAGGACCTCGTCGCGCTCGTCCACACGGAGGACGCGGCGGTCTGCGAGGCGCTCACCGAGCGCCAGCGCGAGCGCGGCGCCGGCGACCCGACCGACTACCCGGCGGCGCGGCCGGACTACGCCGAGGCGATGGCGCTGGCCGACGCCGTCACCGTCGCCCGCGAGACCGGCTGCAAGTACTACGGCGTCCACACGTCATCGGCGGCGGCCGCCGCCGAACTCGACGACGCCCGGGAGGACGGCAGCCTGATCCGCGGCGAGACGTGCCCGCACTACCTGGCGCTGACCGACGCGGCCTACGCCGAGCAGGGCGCACGGGCGCTGCAGTCGCCGCCGTTGCGCTCGGCGGCCGACGCCGACGCGCTGTTCGACGCGCTCGCCGACGGGGCGCTGAGCACGGTCGGGACCGACCACGTCGCCTCGACGGCGGCCGAGAAGGCCGTCGACGAGTGGTGGGACTGCCCGTTCGGCGTCAACAGCCTCCAGACGAGCCTCCCGGTGATGCACGACGAGGCGGTCGTCGAGCGGGGCTGGCCGCTGTCGTCGCTCGTCCGGCTCATGTGTCGCAACCCCGCCGAGACGTTCGGACTGCCCCGGAAGGGTCGGCTCGAAGTCGGCGCCGACGCCGACTTCGTCGTCTTCGACCCGACGGCGACCCACCGGGTCGACGCCGCCGACAACGCCTCGCGGGCCGACTACTCGGTGTACGACGGCCGCGAGGTCACGGGCCGGGTCGCGGAGACCTGGGTCCGCGGCGAGCGCGTCGCGGCCGACGGCGAGGTCGTCGCGGATCCGGGCCACGGAGCGTACCTCCACCGCGAGATCCCCGACTGGGAGTCGCGAGGGGGCCGGGCGTGACGGCGGAGATCCCCGTCGACGGGGACGCGCTCCGGTCGGACATCGAACGCACGGCGCAGTTCGGCGCCATCGACTGCGAGGACGGCATCGGCCGGACGGTGCTCCCGGGGACGCCGGCTAACGGGCAGGCGCGCTCGTATCTCGTCGACCGGATGGTCGCGGCCGGCCTCGAAGTGCGCGTCGACGCGGTCGGCAACGTCGCCGGTCGGTGGGCGCCGCCGAGCTGCGACCCCGACGCGGCGCCGGTCGCCGCGGGCAGCCACCTGGACTCGGTCCCCGAGGGCGGCATCTTCGACGGACCGCTGGGCGTCTACGCCGCCCTGGAGAGCGTACGCGCCATCGCGGCGAGCGATCTGGCCCTCGACCGCCCGGTCGAGGTGGTCTCGTTCACGGGCGAGGAAGGGACCCGCTTCGCGGACGGCGTCCTCGGGTCGTCGGTCGCCGCCGGCAACCGGTCGGTCGACGACGCGCTCGCGCTGTCGGACGGCGAGGTCACGCTCGAAACCGCGCTCGACGACATCGGCTTCCGCGGCGACGGGCGCTTCGACGCCAGCGAGTGGGACGCCTGGCTCGAGCTCCACGTCGAGCAGAGCGGGACGCTCGAACGCGCGGGCTGCCCGGTCGGCGTGGTCGACTCGATCACCGGCACCACGCGATGTCAGGTCACCATCGAGGGCGAGGCCGACCACGCGGGCACCACCCCGATGGCCGACCGGACGGACGCGCTCGCGGCGGCCAGCGAGCTCGTCCTCGCGCTCGAATCGGCCGCGACGGAGATCGCGGCGGCCGACAGCGAGTCGGCCGTCGCGACCGTCGGCTCGCTGTCGGTCGAGCCGGGCGCGACCAACGTCGTCCCCGGCCGCGCGGAGCTGTCGGTCGACATCCGGGACGTCGACCCGGCGTCGATCGAGCGGCTCGCCGACACCCTCGAAGCGACGCTCTCGGAGCTGCGCGCGGACCGCGGCGTCGCCGTCGAGTACGAGCGGCCCTACGACATCCCGCCGCGGCCGATGGCCGACCGGGTCTACGGCGCGCTGCGCGACGCGACCTGCCGGCTCGACGTGGCGGCGCGGTCGCTGCATTCGGGCGCCGGCCACGACACGATGGAGGTCGCCGACGCGACCGACGCCGGGCTCCTCTTTGCCCGCTCGCGGGGCGGCCACTCCCACAGCCCGCTGGAACACACCGACTGGCGCGACTGCACGCTCGCGACGCGAGTGCTCGCGACCGCGCTCGCCGACCTCGCCGGAGCGACCGACGCGTGAGACTCGGCGTCCGCGGTCGGCAGCGAGCGGCCTCTCGGAAATTGCACTACGATCACCGCGACCGGCGGGTCGCAGACGACGCGACGACGGCGCGCGGCGGAAACGAACCGGACGACGCGACGGAACCGACGACGAAGCGATCCCGCGGACCACAGACGAGATACCCATGAGCGAGTTACTGTTCGAAATACACGAACGGACGTACACGGCATCGATCCTCGAATCGGAGGCACCGGAGTCGGTCGCGGCGATGCGGGACTTTCTCCCGCTGCGCTCGGAGCTGCTCCACGTTCGCTGGAGCGGCCACGCGACCTGGGTCGAGATCGACGAGGTCAACCTCCCGGAGCTACCCCGGGAGAACCACACGGTCTACCCCTCGCGGGGGGACGTGCTCCTCTACCCCGGCTACCGCAACGAGCAGGAGATCCTCCTCGCGTGCGGGCCGACCTGCTTCAAGAGCCCGGCCGGCGAACTGGCGGGCAACCACGTCGCGACGCTCGACGCGTCGCGCGAGGAGTTACGCGAACTGGAGGAGCTGACCCTGCAGGAGGGCGCCCAGGACATCGCGGTGTCGTTCACGGAGGGCGAGCGATGACGGACATCCTCGTCCTCCCCCACAAGATCCACGGGCTCTCGGCGGCCGAGTACGCCGAGACGCTGCGCGAGCGGTTTCCCGAGTTCGACGTGGCCTACGCGGAGACGCCGGCCGAAGAGCGGCGGCTGATCGCGGAGGCGCGGGTTGTGACGGGCTACGAGATCTCCGCCGACCTGCTCGCGACGGCCGAGCGGCTCGAACTGTTCGTCTGCACGTTCGCCGGCACCGGGCACCTCCCGCTCGAAGCGCTGGACGACCACGGCGTCGCCGTCGAGAACGCCTCGGGCGTCCACGGCCCGAACACCGCCGAGCAGGTGCTGGGCTATCTGCTGACGTTCGTCCGTCGCCTCGACAGGGGGTGGCGCCAGGAGCGCCGGGGCGAGTGGCGCCACTACCAGGCGGGCGAGTTGAAGGGGTCGACGGCGACGGTCGTCGGTCAGGGCCCCATCGGCGAGACGATCGTCGACCGCCTGCAGGCGTTCGACGTGCATACGATCGGCGTCCGGTACACGCCGTCGAAGGGCGGTCCCGCGGACGAGGTCATCGGCTTCGACGAGGCGGACCTCCAGGCGGCGTTCGCCGAGACCGACCATCTGGTCCTGGCCTGTCCGCTCACCGATCTGACCGAGCGGCTCGTCGACGAGCGGGCGTTCCGCACGCTCCCGACCGAGGCGACGCTCGTCAACGTCGCTCGCGGCGAAGTCGTGGACACCGACGCGCTGGTCGACGCGCTGCGGACCAATCAGATCCGCGGCGCCGCGCTCGACGTGACCGACCCCGAACCGCTCCCGGCGAGCCACCCGCTGTGGTCGCTGGGGAACTGCCACGTCACGCCGCACAACGCCGGCCACACGCCCGAGTACTGGAACCGCTGTGCGGACATCCTCGACGACGCGCTCGCGTAGTCGCCGGAGGGATCCGCGCGCGAACGACTCGCGCCACTCCCGCGGAGACGCGTCCCGGCGTGTGGCGAGCGACCCCCTCGCCGGCCGAACAGCTAAGTCCGCGGGCGCTCACTTCCGGTCGTGAACGCGCTCGACCGCTTCGACGAGCCTGCGTGGATCACCGCCGCGGCGACGCTGGTCAGTTACGGCCTGATACTCGCGGTCCTGTTCGCGCTGCTGTTCGTCGTTCCGTTCCTCGTCTACTCGCAGGTGCTGGCCTGACCGACAGCGGCGGGTCCGACGGCGGGCGCCGAACGGTCGATCAGTCCTCGCCGGTCGTCGCGCTCATCCCGTGTCCGTACACCGAGATAGCGACGAAGAAGTCCTCCGACGAGTCGTCGACTTCGACCCAGACGCCGATCCTCTCGCCGTTGTCGGCCGACACCTGAACGTACAGCAGCCCGAATGCGCTCGAATCGTCCAGCGGCCTCGCGGCGGCGTCGGGCGCTATCGACAGGTCGTAGCTGTCCGTCCACTCGAACCGGGACTCGTCGACCGATCCGTCCGCCGCGGCCGCCTCGAAGTCCTCGCGGAACGAGTCCGGTCGGTCGTCCAGCGGGTCGACGGGCCCGATCTTCAACACCCGCAGGTCGATGCTCCGACGGGCCCCGCTCTCGTTCTCGACGACGTACGGTGGCCGGTCCGCGGATTCGCGGCCGACGGCGAGCGAGCAGCCGGCCACCGAAGCCGTCGCGGCGACCGCGGGGACCGCCGCGAGCAGGCTCCGACGCGTCGGCTCCATCACTCCACGATGTCGGCGATTCGGCGGGCTTCGCCCGATACCGACGGGTCCTTCTCGACCAGCCTGAGCACCTCGTGGTCGGTGACCTCGGGGTAGGGCTTCTCCGTGGCGTCCTCGATGAGCGACTTCTCCAGGCGGAAGTCGTGGCCCTCGTAGACCACGTCGACGCCCTGTTCGTCGAACGAGAGTACGGTCATGCCCGACGGTAGGCCGGGGGCGGGTAAATATCTGGAGATCCGCGCGCCGCTCCGTTCCGGGCCGCCCTCGCCCACACCCGCACCGTCAGACACGCGTCAGACGGGCGTCGTGCGCGGTGTGAGGCTTTATTACGACCGAAATCGCTATAGACGGTGTGCCGATCCGCTCGGACCCGCTCGACGAACTGACGATCCCCGACGGAACCACGGTCGAGGAGCACGACCTGGTGACCGACGGGGACGTGATCGTCGGCGGGCAGAGCACCGTCGAGTTCGGCGTCCGCGGCGACGACGTCATGGCGGGCGAGCGGGTCACCTTCGACGGCCACATCGAGGCCGAGGGCGACTGCCGGCTGGACATGTGGAGCGAGGTCGAGGCGGACGTGCTCGTCGGCGGCGACGCCTACCTCGGCGAGCGAACGCGCGTCGGCGGCGAGCTCAAGGTCGCCGGCAACGTCGACATCGGCGACGACGTGGACATCGAGGAGAGCTTCGAGGCCAGCGGCCACATCGTCATCCGCAACCCGATGCCGACGGTCGTCTTCCTCGTCGTCTACCTCTCGCAGCTGCTGCGCATCGGCGAGGAGGAGGCCGCCGAGGACCTGGCGAGCCAGCTCGTCGACGCCGAGGACGACGAGGCCCAGCCCGTCGTGATCCCCCGGGGCGCCCGCGTCAGCGACGACGCCTGGCGCGTCTCGACGCCGGCGACCGTCGGCGACGACTGTCGCCTTCACGGAAATATCCGCGCCGAGTCGCTCGATGTGGGCAGCGACAACACGGTCTTCGGGAGCCTCCGCGCCCGCGGCGACGTGACGGTCGGCCCCGACACTGAGATCAAAGGCGACGTAACCACCCGCGGCGGCGACGTGTCCGTCGCGAAGGGCGCGACCGTCTGGGGCGACATCTCCGCCGAGGACGTGGCGCTCCACGAACACGCCGTCGTCGAGGGGAAGATCCGCGTCAGCGGCGAACTCACGCAGGTCCGCGACGCGCTCGGCCCCGACCCCGCAGACGGCGGGACCGACCCGGACGGGGACGACGAAGCGGCGGCCGATACCGGAGACGGATCGACCGACGACGCCGACTCGGAGGCTCCCGACTCAGCCGAGTCGGCCGACGGCGAGACCGCCGAGCCGGCCGGCGACGAGGGCGAGGAGCCCGCCGCGACCGACGGGACGGAGACCGACGCCGGCGACGCGGACGAGCCGGTCGACGAGCCCGCGGGCGAGTCGGCGGACGACCCGCCGGCCGTCGAGAGCCGCGAGGCGGTCGAGTCCGAGCTGGACGGCGTCGTCCCGATGATGGGCGCCGAGCCCGACCACAGCGAGAACGGCCACGACGACGACGCCGAGATCGCTCCGGACGCGGACTGACCGCGGCGCGGGGGACAGCGACCGAAAGCGGCTTTTCCCGGCCGGCGGTACTCGATGACATGCTCTCTATCGCGCTTGCCGGCAAACCGAACGCCGGCAAGTCGACCTTCTACAAGGCGGCGACGATGGCCGACGTGGACGTGGGCAACTACCCGTTCACGACCATCGACGCCAACCGCGGCGTCACCCACGTCCGCACCGACTGCCCCTGTCTCGACCGCGAGGAGCGCTGCGGGCGGGAGAACTGCCACGACGGCAAGCGGTTCGTCCCCGTCGAGTTGCTCGACGTGGCCGGCCTCGTCCCCGGCGCCCACGAGGGCCGCGGCCTGGGTAACCAGTTCCTCGACGAACTCTCGAACGCCGACGCCATCCTCCACGTCGTCGACGCTTCCGGCGGGACCGACGAGGAGGGTGAACCCGTCGAGGTGGGCGAGCACGACCCCGTCGAGGACCTGCAGTTTATCGAGGAGGAGATGGACCTGTGGCTCGCCAGCATCGTCGACCGCAACTGGGAGGGCATCGAACGAGCCTCCCGCTCGCCCGACTTCGACATCGACGAGGAACTCGCGGATCTCCTGACCGGCGTCGGCGCGACCGAGCTGGACGTGGCCCGCACGCTACGGGATCTGGACTACCCCGACGACCCGATCCAGTGGACCGACGAGCATCGCGAGGAACTCGCCGCCGAGATCCGGGCGCGCACGAAACCCATCGTCGTCGTCGCGAACAAGGCCGACGTGGCACCCCCCGAGAACCTCCAGGCGCTCAAGGAGCGCAACGAGGCGACCATCCCCACCACCGCCGACGGCGAACTGGCCCTCCGGAAGGCCGCCGAGGCGGGCGTCGTCGACTACGACCCGGGGGATCGGGACTTCGAGATCGTCGGCGACGTGAGCGACCAGCAGGCGGAGGGTCTCGAACAGATCCGCGAGGTGATGGCCGAACACGGGGGGACCGGCGTCCAGCAGGCGCTCGACACGGCCGTATACGACGTATTAGACCAGATCACGGCGTACCCCGTCCAGGACGAGACGCACTGGACCGACGGCCAGGGCAACGCGCTGCCCGACGCGTTCCTGCTCGGAGAGGGCTCGACGCCGAAGGACCTGGCCTACGCCGTCCACTCGGACATCGGCGACGGCTACCTCCACGCCGTCGACGCCCGGAAAAACATGCGGATCAGTGACGAGGAGGAACTGGACGAGGGCGACGTGATCAAGATCGTCTCGACGGCGAACTGAGCGGGCGGCGGACCGGGCGCCGGACCCGACGGCCCGTCACCCGGAGAGACGGGCCCAGAGACGGGCGAACAGGCCCGGGTTCGACGAGTCCGACCCCTCACCGGAGTCGGCGAGCGACCAGCCGGCGGCGTCGGCCACTTCCGCGGGCGTGCGGTACTCCCACCCGGTCGCGTCGGCGATCCGGCGGTCTTCGGGCGTCGTGCCGACGAAGACGTGCCGCGGCGCGTCGCTGGACTCGCGGATACCCTCCATGATGAGCCAGATGTCCCGGTCGCCCAGTTCGTAGTCCTGTTCGATGTCGCGGTCGGCGAGGAAGGCGCGGACTGCGTCGGTGTCGTTGGCGACGACGCCGACGTAGCGGCTCCACTCGCGGGCGTCGGTGACCACCGCCCCAGGGTCGGCGAACGCGCGGATCGCAGACAGTTCGAACGCCAAGGTCATCTCGCCGGACCGTACGCCGTCCGCGGCGATGCTCATGGCCGGACCTTCGGCGGCCTCGGTGAAAACAACCGCGCCGGTCCGCTCGCCGACCCCGCCGGGAGCCTCAGTCGTCGACGACGATCGTCTCCCAGTCGTGGTCGCCGTGGGCGCCCTCCCGTTCCTTGGCGGCCTGCTCGACGCGGATGAACTCTGCCTTCTCGCGGGCCGCCTCGATCGTGTGGCCGCCGCAGTAGGAGAGGCCGGACTTGATGCCCGCGCAGAACTCCTCGGCCACGTCGGCCAGCGGGCCCTTGTACTCGGTGAACCCCTCGACGCCCTCGTCGGCGTCGACGTCGGCCCCGGCGTCGTCCTTGTCCGAACGCTCCTCGGCGGCGGCGGTCGTCGCCATACCGCGCGATTTCTTGTAGCGCTCGCCGTCGACCTCGACGATCTCCGGCGGCGTCTCCTCGGTGCCGGCGAAGAGGCTGCCCATCATCACCGTGTCGGCGCCGGCCATCAGCGCCTTGACCGCGTCGCCCGACGAGCGGATGCCGCCGTCGGCGACGATGGGGATCCCCAGCTCCCCGGCCGCGTCGGCGCAGTCGTCGACGGCCGTGAGCTGCGGGACGCCCGCGCCGGCGACCCGGCGGGTGGTGCAGTGAGAGCCGGGGCCGATCCCGACCTTCACGCAGTCGGCGCCGGCGTCGGCGAGATCGCGGACGCCCTCGGGCGTGGCTACGTTCCCGACGACCAGGTCGGTGTCGGGGAACTCCTCGCGGAGGCGCTCGACGGTGTCGAGACAGCGGTCGAGGTGACCGTGGGCCACGTCGACCATCACGCAGTCGGCGCCGGCGTCGACGACGGCGGCCGACCGGGCGACGGCGTCCTCGGCGATACCGACGGCGGCGCCGACCGGCTGGCCCGCGTCGACGACGCGTTCGACGGCCGCGGCCTGCTCGTCGACGGTCATGAACCGGTGGATCGTGCCGAACCCGCCGGCCCGACCGATCGCGACGGCGGCGTCGGGGCCCGTCACGGTGTCCATGGGGGCCGAGAGCAGCGGGTTGTCGAGTTCGATATCGGCAGTCAGGTGCGTCGAGAGATCGACGTCGCTCCGGCTGTCGACGGGCGACCGCTGGGGGACCAGCAGTACGTCGCCGTACGAGAGCCCGGTTCGGAGGTCGTTCATACCGCCACAATCGTAACGCGTCCGGCCCTAAAGCGGTGACGGTCCGCGGAGCGCGTATCCGGTGCCTACCGCGGCCGGGACGGGTCGGTCGCCGCTCGACGCCCGCTCAGGCCAGCGGGCGGAACCACACCGCGGCGACGAGGACGGCGAGGAAGAGATAGGAGCCGCGGATGAGCAGCATCGTCGCGAGCTCCGGCTCGGCGCGGCGGGCGACGAGCGCGACCGCACCGAAGACCAGCGCCGCGGCGCCGGCGCTGGGCGGGATGCCCCGCAGCCCGAGCGCGAGCGCGACGACGGCGACCATCCCCGTCGCCATCAGCGCGTAGGCCGCCCGGTAGGCGCCGCGTTCGCCCAGCACGACCGCGACCGTCCGCTTGTCGATCGACCGGTCGTAGTCGAAGTCCTGGGCGTCGTCGATCACCTTGATCCCCGAGAGAAAGCAGAGGAACACGCCCGCCAGCCCGACGGCCGCGGGGGTGAGCCGGCCGGCCTGGACATAGAAGCCGCCGAGGAGTCCGAGCGCGATCCCGGTCGGATAGCCCATCGTGGCACCGACGGTGTTGGTGTCCAACTGCGGGGCGTGGAAGTACCCCAGCGCCCACGTCGGCGCCGTCAGCGCGGCTGCGCCCGGCCCGGCGAGACTCCAGACGGCGGCGAGCGCGAGGGCGAACCCGGCGGTCGACCCGGCGAGCGCGCGCCGACAGGTCGCCGCCGAGAGCGGGTGGCTGTCGTCCTCGTCGCGGACGTGGAAGTCGACGTAGCCGTCCTTGACGTGGGCCGTGTAGACGGCGAAAAAGAGGGCGGCGACGTGGGCGGCCGCGGCCGCCGGGTCGACCGCGCCGGCGAAGACGCCGCCGAACAGCGACGCCGCCAGCGGCGGCAGCATGAACACCGGGTGAACCTGCGAGAGCAGCGCTCGAACGACCGGAACTCCCCCACTGGCGTGCGTGGCCTCCCCCATGGGACCCCGTTAGGCCGGGACCGACAACGTTCTTTCGCAGGATCAGATTCCGCACCCTCGGCGTCGCCAGCGATGGTGTTCAGTTGGGGTGAGCGTTGTTGCGGTTGCGGTGGGTGGTGCGGTTGCGGTGCGGTCGGCGCGTGCTGTCGAGCGTGCCCGCCTCGTGGCGGGCCGCTCGAAACAGTCGCGCGAGGGATGAGAGAGCCGCAGGCGAGCGAATCGGCTGGGGAGGTGTGAGGTCGTCTGCGGTTGCTGTGCGGTGCCGTGCGGTCCTGGTGGACTGAAAGGGCGAGGCGCGCTCGCGTCCGGTAGTCGCCTGAGCGGGCACTATCCGCGCGGGCGGTGCCGAGAGCGCGGATATCCCGCTCAGCGACCGCGAGCGCGTTGAGGGCTTTCATCGCTCACCGTTCCTGCGGTCGCGACTCCGGCTAGCGAGCGCGGCGAGGGCTTTCAACGCTTGCCGTCGAGTGCGGTCACTCTCGCACGACTTCGTTTCACGATACGATGAACAGAGACAACCGATACACTCGCACACGAATCGAACACGACACCGCTCGCGCGAGAAGTTAAAAGGCATGGCGCCGTATCACCGGGCGAGGCGACCACATGCCGGCGCGTGACCCCTCGTTCGCCATCCCCGGGCGACCGGAGCGCACCTACCCTCGTAGCGGCGGCGTCGAGTACGAGGGCGAGACGGTCTTCGTTCTCACCCCGGAGGCCGACCGCTCGGACGGCGACCTCGAAGCGCTCGTCACCGACGTACTCGACGCCGACACCTACCGCTCGGGCGACTTCATGGAGTTGCCCATGCCGCTGTATCTCGTCCGCGACGAGGCGACCGCCGACGTGTTCCGCGTCACCGTCCGCAACCGCGCCGTCCAGTTGCACGTCCTCCCGGAGACGGAGTCGGAGGGGCTGCGCCGCTTCTACGAACGACTCCGCGAGCAGTCCGACTGCGAGTGGTCGGTGGCGTGTCGGACGGACTTCGGCTGAGCCCGACGGCGTAGCGTCGTGCAACCCCGCCGCGGCCCCCGCTCCGTCACTCGTCGAGATAGTCGGGTCGCTCGGCGTAGTCGATGGGGTCTTCGACGCCGGCCCGCTGGAACGCCTGTAGCCGGAACGCGCAGGCGTCGCAGGTCCCGCACGCCGGCGCTTCCTCCCGGTAGCAGCTCCACGTGATCCCGTAGGGCACGTCGAGTTCGAGCCCGCGTTCGGCGATGTCGGTCTTCGACCACTCGACGAACGGCGCGACGAGTTCGATCGCCGTCTCCGGTTTCGTGCCGACGTCCATCACCCGCTGGAAGGCGTCGAAGAAGTCGGGGCGACAGTCCGGATAGCCCGAGAAGTCCTCGCTGTGGGCGCCGATGAACACCGCCGAACAGTCGTTGGCCTCCGCGTAGGAGGTCGCCATCGACAGCAGGTTCGCGTTCCGGAAGGGGACGTAGGAGGTCGGTATCTCCTCGCCGTCGAGGTCCGCGTCGGCCACGTCCATCTCGGCGTCGGTCAGGCTCGACGCGCCGATCGCCGCGAGGTGGCGCGTCTCGACGTGGCAGAAGTCGGCGGCGTCGACCGCCTCGGCGAGCGCCTCGGCGCACTCCCGTTCTTTCGTCTCGGTCTCCTGGCCGTAGGAGGTGTGGAAGAAATACGGCTCGTACCCCCGATCGATGGCCTCGTAGACCGCGGTCGCGCTGTCCATCCCGCCCGATACCAGGATCACGGCTCGGTCGTCGGTCGCTGGGTCGTCGTCAGTCATGTCTGAGTGCTCGTGGTGTCGTATCCGTCCGCGTTCAGGTCCCCGGCGCGTCGTTCCACAGGTCGACGTGCAGCCGCGGCGTGTACCGGTAGCCGTACTCCGTCGCGAGCTCGGCCACCGCCTCGCGCGTCTCGTCCAGTCGCTCACGGGTCTGGCCCTCGGGCATCAGCAGCACGTCCGAGTCCGCGACCGTCACGGTCGCCGCCTCGCGCACCCGCTCGACCAGGCGCTCGATCTCCGCCAGGTCGTCGCGCCCGGTGACGACGAACTTCAGCTGGGTCTCGTAGGCGTCGACGAGCGCCGCGAGCGCCTCGACGTCGACCCGCCGGTCCTCGTGGCGGTCGACCCACTCGCCGTCGCCCTTCGGGTCGCGCTCGGCGGTCGGCGTGCTGCTCGCCAGTTTCGGGCTGACGCTCGCCAGGTCTATCGGCGCGTCCCGGTAGACCGTCCCGTTCGTCTCGACGGTGGTGTGATACCCCGCGGCGTCGAGTCGCTCGAGCAGCGCGACTACCTCGTCGTGGATCATCGGCTCGCCCCCTGTCACCACGACGTGGTCGGCGCGGCCGTGGTCGGCCGCCGCGCGGTCCGCGACCGCGTCGACGATCTCGTCGATCCCCATCCAGGCGTGGGTCGGCTCCCACGACGTGTGATAGGAGTCGCAGAACCAGCACCGCAGGTTACAGCCGCTCGTCCGGACGAACACGCTCGGGACGCCCGCGAGCTTCCCCTCGCCCTGCAGCGAGTAGAACAGCTCGTTGACCGGCAGCCCCGCCTCGGCGTCGGCGGGCCGGTCGGCCGCCGCCTCGACCGCGTCGTTCACCGGCATCAGTACGTGGCCCGGAGTTCGCTCGTCTCGCTCACCTCGACGGCCACGTCGGAGACCGTCTCCGGGAGAGACTCGCGCATCTTCTCTTCGAGGACGACCGCCATCACCTCCGCCGTCGGCGGCCGCTCGAGCACGACTGTCGCGTCACCGTCGCCGCTCGCCTCGAACGCCTCGACCAGCGGGTCGCCCCGCTCCAGCAGGAACCTGTGGTCCCACTCGGAGATGACTGCGGTAATATCGCCTTTGTCGACGACCCACCCCTCCTCGCGGAGCCGTCCCGTCACCTCGACGCGGATCTCGTAGTTGTGTCCGTGCGGTCGCGAACACTTCCCGTCGTGGTGCCGGAGTCTGTGTCCCGCGCTGATCCGGATCGGCCGGTCGCCGCCGACCACGAGCGTCCGCTCCTCGCCCCCGGCCGCGTCCGATCCGCTTCGCCCCCGTCGAGTCATATCCCGATATTATCGAAGGAGTACTAAAATGTGCTCATCGAGCCGATCCCGGGTCGGCAGCGGCGGCCGGCCTCGGAGGGCGCCGACCCCGAGACCGCCGTGGCGTGGGACGACCCTCGGTCGACCGCGCTCGGCTTCCCCGCGGGTGAGTCCGCCGTCGCGCGCGGCTCGGGGAGCGTTCGAACGACCGGCGCGTCCTCGGTGGCTCGACTAGTTCGAATCCGGCGACTCGTCCGTGTACCACCACGCCCACGCGACGAGGACGGCCTGGAGCGGTAGCCGTGCCCACAGCGCCGCGTCGCGCGGGTCGCGTAGCTGCTCCGGAAGGTCCCCCGGCTCGAACTCGTCGCCTGTCGCCATGTAGACGTTCGCCGGGAACACCGCCACGAGCAGCGCGATCAGGCCCCACGCCGAGCGGCGGCGCGTCCGTTCGAACAGCACACCGACGCCGAGTGCGACCTCTGCGATTCCGGACAGGTAAACGAGTGTCCGCGGCCGCGGGAACTGCGGCGGCACGACCCGTTCGTACGTGTCCGGAGCGACGAAGTGGAGCACTCCCGCGAGAACGTACGCGAGGCCCATGACGTACCGGAGCGGCCGTTTCGAACCGGTGAGGAGACTGGAGCGCACGGGTACACCGTTCGGGAGTGACGACCGAAAGGGTTGCTCCTATCGGTCGGATTCGGAGAAATGCCGTCTTCCGGCGAGCAAGCAGTCGGTGATGAATTGGCTGTGGAAGAGCCACAGCATATCGGCGGCCGAAATCGTTCGAGCACTGAGCCATAACTCCCTTCTGGGAGATCTGGTTCTCCATTCTCGTGGATCCCATTCCCCAACTTTAGGCCCATTCTGCAAACTACGGAACACAGTATCTCCAGAATGTTGTTAACTACGGTCAACAACATTATGTCCCAGCCGCTTCACGTAGGGACATGGACGAAGCGACTCTACTCGCGCTGCTGAACCGGATGAATCTCTGGTGGGGGGGCGAAGGGGTCCAGAAGTCGTTAAAGAAAGCAGACCACCGGCGACGGGACTTCTACAAGATCAGAGAGCGGTTGATGACCTCTTCGCGGCCGATATTGACGATTCGTGGTCCTCGGCAGGTAGGAAAAACGACGCTCTGCGGTCAACTGATCGAGTCGCTACTCACGGAAGAGCGGATTCCCAGTGATCGAATCCTGTACCTCACGATAGAAAACAGCGCGGTCCTCTCGAATCCAGAAGGGGTGATCGAAGAGGCTATCGAGACGTTCAAGACGAATATCCTTCAACGGGACTTCCGAGATGTCGATGGGACGGTCTACGTTTTCATCGACGAAGTGCAGAAGGCGCCAAACTGGGCAGATACGCTGAAGTACTACACTGATACGTACTCGAATCTCCAGTTTGTCGCCACTGGGTCGATTAGCACCCTGATCAAGAGCGATGCGGGTGATACGCTCATCGGTCGGATGGACGAGCAAATTATGATGCCGATGAAGTTCATCGAATACGTCCGATACGAATCGGTTCTCGATCAGGAGACGGCGTACGACGAGTCCACCGAATTACGCTCTAAATTTGAAGAAAGCGTAAAGGAAGGCGACTCGACAGCACTCCGCGGCGCGCTCTCACGATTCTTCGGCGTCCACGAGAGTGAGAAGCCACAGCTGCAGCGACTAAAAGACGAGTACCTGCTCAAAGGGGGATATCCCGGCGTTCTCACCGAGACAGTTCCCGATTCGTACAACCTTCTGGACACCGACTTGCGAAACACAGTCACTGGCGATCTGGCGAACGTATTCCAGGTCGAAAAACCGGAGAAGGTGCTTCGGGTCCTCTCTCTGCTGGCCGCCTCGACGGGAGCGAAAGTGAGCAAGTCGAGTATTGCCGAGGCGGCAGATGTTAGCCGGCAGACGGTCGATGCGTATCTGGACCACTTGGACGAGTTCTACCTGATCAATCGCTGTCCGAAGTACAGCGGTTCGGAGTACTCTTCCGGCGGCTTGCCGAAAATATACCTACAGGACGTTGGGATCTACAATGCGATAAACGGGACCCTGGCTGAATCGACGTTAGAGAACCCAGACGCACTGGGGCCGATCTTCGAGACAGCGGTCTGTGACCACACTCGACGGCTACAGTTCTACCTCTCGAATGCGCAGAACGCGGGTATCTCCTACTACGATTCTGGCGGCGAAGTTGACTTCGTGCTCGACGGCAACGAGTATCTCGTTCCGATCGAAGTGAAGAACGGCGACTCTACATCGCGGTCGTTGCGTGGACTGAAGCGATTCTTAGAGGAACGCAACGCCGAATTCGGTATCTGTGTCAACAATTCAGATGTGCTTGATCATGAAGATGGAATCGTCCACGTCCCTGCCTGGATATACCTCTTCCTCTGCTAACTGTTCCTGTCGGATTCTTCAGTAAATACGATTCGGAACGCAACACGCTGGCGGGGTGAGCCCAGTGGTCGGTCGAAATCGCACGACGGATTTCGGAATCACGGGACTGCGAAGGTGCTGTCGAATATCAATCGACCGGTAAAGGAGTGCCGCCTCCCGGATTTGAACCGGGGACAGCTCGATCTTCAGTCGAGTGCTCTCCCAGTCTGAGCTAAGGCGGCTCGCCGTCGGGCGTATCTCCGAGTGCGGGGAGGGGAGAAAAAAGGATTTCGAAAGCCGGACCGACAGTTCGACTCATTGACGCGTCGCGTTCAGGGCAGGAACAGGTCGGCGGAGTCGAACTCGGCGCCGCAGTCGTCGCAGACGTAGGTGGTCCCGTCGGCCGTGCTGACGTGCCCGCTACACTTCGGGCAGGTGGAGCCGTCGATCATAGCCGCCCCTCTCTCGGCGGGACACATAGCCCTTGTGCGTCTCCGGGGGTGTGACGCGAAACCGGCGCGAGCGCCCGAAGCGAACGCGTGACCACGAAGTATTTGTTTCTGGCAGCCCACCTCACGACGAATGCATCGCCCGGAGTGGACCGTGTCGCATCCTCCCCGCCGGGACTGACCGATGAGCGACGCCGACGAGCGCTTCGAGTTCGGCGAGGGGGGGCCGACCCGCGAGTACGGGGTCGCGGCGCTCGCGGTCGCCTGCGTCGTCGCGGCGATCCTGGCGACGGCGCTGATCCCGGCGGCCGCGTCGGTCGGGCTCGGCGACGCGCCGGCCGAGTCGCTGATCCCGCTGCCCGCCGGCGCCGAGAACCGGTCGGGCGAGGACGGCGCCGGGCCACCGGGGGCCGGCGGGAGCGGGTTCGGCGCGCTGAACGTCGGCAACAGCACGTCCGTGGGCGGACCGATCGGGGAGAACGGTGCGAGTCCGTTCCGCTCGCAGGACACGGAGGTCCACTTCCGGGTGCGGAGTCAGGAGTCGAACTACTGGCGCACGGGGGCGTACGACACGTACACGGGGAGCGGGTGGTCGCGCTCGGGACCGAGCGACGCGACGGCACCGGCTCGGGGTGAGGAGACGCGCTACCGCGTTGAACTCGTCCAGGCGGCGAGCGCCGCGCCGACGGTGTGGCGGCCGACGAACCTCGAACAGGCTTCGGGCGTCTCGCTGACCGAGGGCGGGCTGGCCCGCGCGGACGACCGGCTGTCGTCGGGCGCCAGCTACGTCGGGGTGAGCCGGACGCCACCGCGGGACCCGGCGGTCCTCCGGGCGAGCGGGCGGGACTACCCCGACGAGATCGAGGGGCGCTACACGCGGCTCCCGCCGAGCGCGGCGGTGTCGCTGCGGCCGTTCACGAACAACGTCACGGAGGGCGCCGAGAGCCCCTACGAGACGGCGACGCGGATCGAGCGGTGGCTGGAGACCAACAAGGAGTACTCGCTGAACGTCTCGCGGCCGTCGGGCGACAACGTCGCGCGGGAGTTCGTCACGCGGATGGACGCGGGCTACTGCGAGCACTTCGCGACGGCGATGGTGACGATGCTGCGCAGCCAGGAGATCCCGGCCCGCTACGTCGTCGGCTACTCGACGGGTCGGCAGGTCGGCGCGAACACGTTCCAGGTGCGGGCGATGAACGCCCACGCGTGGGTCGAGGTGTACTTCGCCGACGTGGGCTGGGTCCGGTTCGACCCCACGCCGGGCGCCGAGCGCCTGCGGGCCGAGCAGTCGGCCTACGAGGACAGCGACGCGCCGGGGCAGTACGCTCCACAGGAGGAGGGCAGTCCGGGCGAGACGTTCTCGGCCGACTCCGGCGAGAACGGGACGGGACCGGGGACGGGAACGGCCACCGACCCGGGGACCCAGGAGGGACCGGTGGCGACGCCGCCGCCGTCGACACCGGTGACGCCCAGCGGTCCGGTCGAGACGCCGGGAAGCGAGCCGGACGAGCCGACGAGCGGGTACGACGTGTCGCTCAACCGGACGGCCGCGCCCGGGGCAGTCGTCGAGGTGACGGTCGAAGCGGGCGCCCAGCCGGTGGCGGGCGCGACGGTCGCGTTCGACGGCGAGCCGATCGGCCAGACCGGGCGGGACGGGACTGTTACCGGCCGCGTCCCGTTCGTCGAGAACCTGACCGTGACGGTTTCGGGCGGGACGACGACCGGGTCGGACGTGGCGGCCGGCGGGTCGCTGGGACGGGACGCGCCGCAGTCGCTCCCCTCGGCCTCCGGCGGGTGGCTGGCCGACCGGCGGCGAGCCGACGCGTCGAACCGGCCGTCGGATCTCGCGTCGGGTCGGCAAGCGGGCAACACCTCGCGGTCGTTCGAGGTCGCGACGAACGCGACGCTGTCGGTCTCCGGGGACGTTCGGACGGGGGCGACCGTGCTCGTCACGGCGACGGTCGACGGGGTTGCGGTCCCGAACGCGACCGTGACGGTCGACGGCGAGCCGGTCGCGCGGACGAACGGCGACGGCCGAGCGGACGTGGCGCTCCCCGAGTCGCCGGGGAACGCCACCCTGCGGGTCGTCCGCGACCCGGTCGCCGGGGAGCGGACGCTCGAACTCGCGGGGTTGACCGTCGGGACCGACCCGCTCTGGCCGCTCCCGTTCGCTGGCACGCCCGTCGAGGTGACGGCGCGGCTCGGGAACGAGTCGGTCGCCGGGGCGCCGGTCCGCGTCGACGGCGAGCTCGTCGGGACGACCGGCGTCGACGGGACGCTGGCGGCCTCGCTCCCGTTCGCGTCGTCGGCGTCGGTCGCCGTCGCCGCGAGCGGACAGACCGCGCGGACGACGGTCGCGAACCCGCTGGGCAACGTCGTGGGGGTCGCGCTCGCGGCGGTCGCGCTGGTCGCGGTCGCGGCGGTCGGGCTCGCACGCCGGTCGTTCGACCCGCGAGCGGTCCCGCGGCGGGTCGCGGCCGGGGTCCGGAGGCTCGCTCGCTGGACCGTTCGCGGGTTCGTCGGCGGCGCGGTCGCCGCGGCGGCGCGCCTCCGGGCGACGCTCGCCCATCTCCGCGGTCTGATCGCGGGCAGGCGCTCGCCGGCCGAACTGCTGGCGGCGCTGGGCGCGTGGCTCGACGACCTGTCGCGGCGGCTCCGCCCCGGCGCGTCCCCGGGCGGAGTGGCCGGACGGAGCGGCGATTCGACGGCCGGACGCGACGGGGACGACGGCGACGCCGCTCACCTGACGATCCGGGAGGCGTGGGGTCGGTTCCTCGACAGCGTCTCGGTCCGGCGGCCGGGGACGAAGACGCCGGGGCAACTGGCCGACCACGCGGTGACGGCCGACGGCCTCCCGGCCGAGGCGGTCGCGACGCTGCGCGACGAGTTCCGCGCCGTCGAGTACGGCCCCCGCTCGCCCGACGAGTCCGTCCCGGCCGTCGAGGCCGCCATCGAGCGTATCGAATCGGCACTCGACGCCGCCGAGGACACCGGTGGCGACGCGACCCGCGGTGACGAGGCCGGCGACGAAGGGACGGGTGGGAACTGATGGGAGGGACGCTCCGGGCGGCGCTGGGCGGGCTCGGCGTCCTCGCGACGCTGCTGGGCGCGCTGGCGGTCGCGGCGCCGGCGGCGGTCGCCGAGACCGCACCGCTCTCGACGCTGGTGAGCGCGGCCGCGAGCGTCGGGCCGCGGGACCTGTTCGTCGCCGGGAGCGCCGCGCTCGGCCTCTCGCTGCTCCGGGCGGCCGTCACCTCCCGGGGGTCGCGACTGGTCTCCGGATCGGCGGCGGGGAGCCGGCGGTTCGCGGCCGTCGTCGCCGACGAACCGGAGACCGCGACCGCGCCCGACGGGACGCTGGCGGCCGAGGCGCTCGACGAGACGGTCGACCGGGCGGTCGGCGGCGACGAGCGGGCCGGCGAGGAGGTCGGCGAACGACTCCGCCGCCTCGCCGTCGCGCGGCTCGCTCGCGAGGGGTGGGACCGCGAGTCCGCGGACCGCGCCGTCGCGACCGGGACGTGGACCGACGACCGCACCGCGGCGGCCTTCCTCTCGGGGGACGACGGCCCCGTCGCGACGCTCCGGTCGCGGCTCCGGCTGTGGCTCGACCCCGAGCGCGAGCGCGAGCGCCGGATCCGGCGGACGGTCGCCGCGCTGGACGCGGTCGCCGAGTCGGCGGCGAACGCCGACGCCGGAGCGGCCGCGGACGCCGGACCCGAAGGCACGGAACGCGAGCCGGCCGGGGGTGCCGAGCCGTGAGCCACGAGCGGGTCTACCGCTGGCGGGTCGGCGCGGTCGCGGCGGGGGCGCTCGTCGCGCTCGGGCTGCTGTACGCGTCGCCGCTGCTGCTGGCCGCGACGGCGATCCCGCTGGGGTACGTCGCCTACGGCGCGGTCTCGTCGGTGCCGGCGGACGCCGCGGTCGCGGTCGAGCGGTCGTTCGACGAGGCGACGCCGCCGCCGGGCGAGACGGTGACGGTCCGGCTCACCGTCGAGAACGTCTCCGAGGCGACCCTGCCTGACCTGCGGGTCGTCGACGGCGTTCCGGACGATCTGGCGGTCGTCGACGGCTCGCCGCGGGGCTCCGTCGTTCTCCGGCCGGGCGAGTCCGCGACGGTCGCCTACGACGTGGTGGCCAAGCGGGGTGACTTCGCGTTCGCCGACCCGGTCGTGCGCCTGCGGTCGCTGAGCGCGGGGCG
Organism: Halosimplex pelagicum; assembly: GCF_013415905.1. GTDB lineage: Archaea > Halobacteriota > Halobacteria > Halobacteriales > Haloarculaceae > Halosimplex > Halosimplex pelagicum. The sequence continues at coordinate 4,822,241 of NZ_CP058909.1, forward strand.
CCTCGTCACCGAGACCGTGCCGGCGGCGGGCGAGCGCGAGCTGTCCTCGCTCGACCCGGTGTCGGCGGCGCCGGTCGGGTCGGCGACGCCGGTCAGCGCGGGGACGCACCCGACCGACAGCGGCGGCGAGGGCCTGGAGTTCCACTCGACGCGGGAGTACCGGCCGGGCGACTCGATCGGCCGCATCGACTGGCGCCGGTTCGCGAAGACCAAGGAGCTGTCGACGGTCTCCTACCGCGAGGAGCGGGCGGTCCGGGTCGTCGTCGCCGTCGACGCGCGGCCGGTCGGACGCGTCCGCCCCCACGCCGGTGCGCCCACGGCCGCCTCGCTGGGCGGCTACGCGGCCGAGCGGATCTACGAGACGCTGGTCGACGGCGACGTGACGACGAGCGTCGCCGCGTTCGGGGTCGACGGGACCGCCCCGTCGGTGCCGACCGGGGCGGGACCGATCCCCTGGGTTGACGGCGAGCGCGACGACGCGACCGCGGTCGCCCGGCGGCTGTTCGACGCCGTCCAGCGCGTCGCCGACGACCCCGACGCCGGCGTCGAAGGGTCGGCTCCCCCTCCGACGGACCGCGATCCCGTCGCCTCGGCCACCGCCGACGGGACGCGGGCCGCCGGGGAGGGGAGCGTGACGGCGACCGGCGGAGCGGTCGGCGACGACGGAACGGCGGGCGACGGAGCGGGGAGCGACGACGGGGCGGCCGACGACCGGCAGCGACCGGCGGACCGGCCCGAACAGGCGACGCCCGACGGCGGCGCGGACGCCGTCGAGATGCTGCTCTCGCAGTTCCCGGCGACGGCGCAGGTCGTCCTCGTGACGCCGCTGGTCGACGACTGGCCGGTCTCGTTCGTCCGCCGGCTCCGCCGCCGCGGGTACCCGGTGGTGGTCCTCAGTCCGGGCGCCACGAGCGAGGCGTCGCTGGGCGGGCGCGTCGCCGGCCACGAGCGCGACGTTCGGCTGGCGGACCTGTCCGCGACCGGCGCGACCGCCGTCGACTGGGACCGCGAGGACCCCGTCGAGGGCGCGCTGGCGGCCGCACTGTCGCGGCTGCCGGGAGGGTCCCGTGGCTGACGAACCGGGTCGCGACGCGGCGGCCGACGACGCGACCGCGGCGTCGCCGGACGCGCCCACCGGAACCGGGGAGCGGAGCGGTGCGCCGACGAGGGCCAGCGCCGCGGTCGTCCTCGTCGTCTCGCTGGCGGCGGCCGTCGCGTTGATCGGGGCCGCCGGGCCGACGTTCTCCGTCGTCGTCGCGGTGGCCCACGGGGCGGTCTTCGCGGCGAGTCTGTGGCTGGTCGACCGCGAGCGGTGGCGCGGCGCGGCGACGGCGGCCGCGGGCGTGCTCGCCCTCGGCGTCGGGGCGAGCTTCGCCGTCGCCGTCGGCTACGCGTTCCTCGACCTGCTCGCCGCGGCGTACCCGGTTCAGGCGGTCTCACAGATCCGCCCTCGCGGACTCCGGATCGTCAGCGCGACCGCCGTCGTCCTCGGCGGGACGCTCGCGCTGGTCGGCGGGTTCGCGACGGTCTCGGGGCGGCTCCGCTCGGAGACCGTCTGGGCGTACGCGAAACTCGCCGTCAAGACGTTCGTCGTCCCGCTGGTTGCCGCCGCGCTCATGCTCCTGACCGCGCTGCTCGCGCGCTTCGGCGGCCCGAGCGAGGCGCCGGTGGTCGCACCGCTGGTCGAACGCGTCGGCGGGGCCGTCGGCGCCGTCGTCGCGCCGGTCCCCGGTCGGACGCACCTGCTGGCGTTCGCGCTCCTCGTCGCGGCGGCGTCGCTGACGGTCGCCCGCGGGGTCGACGCCCTCCCTGTCGCCGAACTGTCGACGCCGCGGACCGACGACCGCGTCGAGGCGGCGGCCGACGCGGTCGTCCGCGGTGCCCGACGGGTGCTCGTCGTCACCGCGTTCGCCCTTCCGGTGACGCTGGTCGAGTTCGTCCTCCCGCCGTCCGACCTCCGCTCGCTGGTCACGCCGGGGGTCTACGGCGTCCTCGCGGCCGTGACCGCGAGCCACGCGCTCCGCGCGCTCCTGCTCGCGACCGCGCTCGTCGCCGGCGGGACCGTCGCGGCGGTCTGGCTGCTCGGGCGGTTGGCCCGGGGGCGAGCGGCGGACGCGGCCGTCACGGTCACGCCGTTCCTCGGCGGCGGCGCGGTCGTCGCGCTCGCCGTCGCGCTCCACGGGGTCGTCCTCGCGCCGACGCTGTCGTTCGTCGCCGACGCACTCCCCGGAGGGTTCGAGACGAGCTTCACACGCCAGACCGGCGCGGTCGTCGATTTCTACGGCTCGCTCCCGGTCGTCACGACGCTCGCGGCCGTCCTCGTCGGCATGACCGCCGCGCTCTCGCTCGCGCTCGCGCTGGTCGCGAGCACCGGCGCGCTCCCCGAGTCGGCGCCGGGTCCGGCGCTCGCCGCCGCCGGGATCTTCGTCGCCGCCGCGTTCGCCACCGGCGCGGGCGTCGGCGCGCCGCTCGTCCTCGGGGGCGTCGTCGCCAGTTTCGTCGTCTGGGACGCCGGCGAGTACGGGGCCACGCTCGGTCGCGAGGTCGGAACCGCCGCCGACACGCTCGCCCCCGAGTCGGTCCACGTCGGCGCCACGCTCGCCGTCGGCGTCGGCGGCGCCGCCCTCGCCGCGGCCGTCCACCGCGTCGCCGCGAACGCGACGATCGCCGACGTGACGACCGTCCCGTTCGCCCTCGCCGTCGTCGTCGCGGGCCTCCTGCTGCTCGTCGCCGCGCTGCGATAGCTCGGAGAACACGTCGACTGGACACCCTGCCGACCCACCGACGGTGCTACCGCGGTTCGTCGACGGCCGGGACGGCGACCCGCTCTAGCACGTCGTCGACCACCTGGACGGGATCGGCGTCGCGGACGCTCGCCTCCGTCGTCAGCACGAGCCGGTGGGCGAACGTCGCGTGGACGACTCCTCGCACGTCCTCCGGGACGACGTAACTGCGCCCCTCGATGACCGCCGCCGCCCGCGCCGCCTCGAACAGCCGCTGCACGCCGCGCGGCGAGACGCCCACGTCGACGCGGTCGTCCTCCCGTGTCGCTCGCCCCAGCTCGACGACGTAGTCCCGGAGTTTCCCGTCGACCGAGACCGTCTCGGGGACCGCCTGCAGTTCGGCGACGGTCTCGGGGTCGACCACGGCGTCGACGCTCGGCGACTGGCTGGTGCGGTCGGCCCGGCGGTCGATCAGCGTCCGTTCGTCGTCGAAGCCGGGGTAGCCCATCGCGAGCTTGAACACGAAGCGGTCGCGCTGGGCCTCCGGGAGGCCGAACGTGCCCTCCTGCTCGATCGGGTTCTGCGTCGCGATGACGAAGAAGGGGTCGGGCAGCCCCGTCGTCTCGCCGTCGACGGTGACCTGCCCCTCGCCCATCGCCTCGAGCAGCGCGGCCTGGGTCTTGGGCGGCGCGCGGTTGATCTCGTCGGCTAGGACGACGTTCGCGAACACCGGGCCGGGGACGAACTCGAACTCGCCGGTCCCCTCGTTGTAGACGTTCGACCCGGTGATGTCCGAGGGCAGGAGATCCGGCGTGAACTGGATGCGCGAGAACGACAGGCCGAGCGCGCTCGCGAACGACCGCGCCGTCAGCGTCTTCCCGGTCCCGGGCACGTCCTCCAGCAGCACGTGCCCCTGCGCGAGGACACCCGTCAGGACCTGCTCCAGGAATCGATCGTCGGCGATGACCGCCTCGCTCACCGCGTCGAGGATCCGCCGGCAGGTCCGCCCCGCCTCGTCGTAGTCCATACACGCCGTCCGGGACCGTCCGACCAAATGCTTTCGGCCTCGGAGTCAGGCGGACTTGCGATCACGCGAGGAGCCCAGCAGCAGACGGGAACGCCAGCGCCGTGAACAGCGTGAAAGCCCCCGATTGCTCCGGTCCCGGGGCTCGTTGTGCTCCTCGGTCGTTACACTCCCTGCGGTGCTTACGTCGCCCGGGTTCCCGGAGCAATCGGCCCCTTTCATTCCCACCCGCGTTGGCTGGCCGGTCAGTCTGTGCGGGCGGGAATGAAAGGGGCGACGCGTTCGACGAAGCCCGACGAAGCAAGCACTGGAACGAGCGAAGCGAGTGAAGCGCGCAGCGAGGCGCGCGAGTCGAACGCGTCGGGGCTTTCACGCTGTTTGCGGTGATGGTTTAGTCTGCGGTTGCGGTAGAATCTCCTGTTGCAGCGATCTTCTCAATACCCGACTACCACTTGGCGTCGACCAGCTCGTCGATACGCTCGAATGCGGCCCGTTCGCGCTCGCCGCCGGCGGTCTCGACGACGCGCTCGAAGTATGCCAGCCGGTCGAGCAGCGTCCCGCGGTCGTAGCCGGCCACGTCCAGCCGCGAGGCCGCGACGGTGGCCTCCACGACCGCGTAGAAGCCGCGGTTCGTCGTCGGGACCACCCGCCGCTCGACGCCGCCGTCGACCGGCCGGAGCGCCCAGGTGACGACCTCGGTGTCGCCCTCCCGGTCGGTTCCGACGCGTTCGGCCTCGACCTCGACCCAGGCGTCGGCGCTGTCGAGGACAGGCTCGTCGCCCTCGCGGACCGAGAGCGCGGCGTCGACGAAGTCGACGGGGTCGCGGGTGAACTGGACGACGCCGCCGCCGCGCTCGCGGAAGTTGCGCCGCGTCCGGGTGCGGCCGTAGGTCCGGGCGGTGACCGGGTCGCCGGCGTGGAGACCGAGCGCGGCGACGTTCCAGCGGTCGTTCGGCCCGAGCGTGGTGACGACCGACTCGACGACGCCCGAGAGTTCGACGGGCCAGTCGCTGTCGGACCCGCCCGTGCCCCCGCCGCCGCTGTCGCCCTCGCGGCTCACACCTCCAGCCCCCGTTCGAGCGCGACGAACAGCGCGGCGGCGACCGTGTCGGCGGTCGTCCCCGGGTTGATCCCTTCAGCCACGAACTCCTCCGCGAGGTCCTCGGGATCGATATCGCCGTCCAGCGCGGCCCGCGCGCGTTCGGTCGCCCGCTCGGCCGCCGCGCGGTCGTGCTGGGTGACGACGAAGGTGTCGACCTCGGCGGCGAGCAGTTCGAGGAACGCGTCGGCGGCGCGGTCGGCGACCGGCCGCTCGGGGTCGCCCGATTCGATCGACTCGGCGGCACCGAACGTGCGCTCGAACCCCTCGACCCACTCGCGGGCGACGCCGTCGCGGTCGGCCGACCGCGCCATGATGTCGGCGAGGGTCAGCCCGCGATCCTCCAGCGCGGGGACGGCGTCGCTCCCGCGGCGCACGTCCAGCGCGGCCATCTCCTCGGGCGGGTCGTCGACGGCCACGTCGACCGCCTCGAAGGCGCGGTAGAAGTTCGCCGCGTCGGCGACGGTCGTCGATTCGACGACTGCGGCGGCGCCCCCGGGCGAGAGGTCTCGGTCGTCGGCCCCCGCGGCGGCGACGAGGGGCATCTGGAGCAGGAGGGCGCCGAACTGGGTGTTGCCGCCGCGCTGCTCGCTCATCCCCTCGACCGCCCGCCGGAACGACTCCCCCAGGGGCTCCCCGGCGGCGGCCGCGTCCAGGCCGCCACGGGCGCCCACCGCGCCGGCGAGGAAGTGCTCGAAGCGCAGGTCGTCGTGGTCGCGGTGGCGGTCGACGTTGCCGGGTTTGGGCGTCCCCGCGACTTCGAGCAGCAGGGCGAGTTCGGCGTTCTGGGCGACGGTCCTCACGACTCGTCGCCCCCCGGACCGGCCGGCGGAGCCGCGCCCCGAGACTCGCCGCCGGGCTCGGCGCCGAACCACTCGTCGACGGCCGCGCGGACCCTGCGGAGGACGCGCGGGTCGTCGCTCGGGCGGCCGACGCTCACGGCGTCGGCGCCGTGGGCGAGGTACTCCCGAACCGTCTCGCGGTCACGGACGCCGTTGTTCGCGACGACGACGGCGTCGGTCGCGTCGACCACGCCGGCGACCACTGCCTCCGAGTCCATCGCGTCGACGTGGACGATGTCGGCGCCCGCGTCGTCGAGCCGCGCGGCGACCGCGGGGAGATCGACGCTCGCGAGTTCCGTCCGGACTTTGACGCTCACCGGCGCGCCCGTCTCGGCGGCGGCCGCGACGTACTCGGCGAGCCGGTCGGGCTCGCGCAACAGCGACTCGCCGGCGCCGGCGGCGCACATCTCGTCCTGGCGGCAGTGGGCGTTGACCTCGACGATCGCGCCCCGCTGGGCGCACACCTCGGCGGCTTCGTGGACCGGCTCCGGCTCGCTCGCGCGGACGTTGAACGCCGGTCGGAGCGGCGCGTCCGCGAGGGCGGCCAGTTGCTCGTCGACGAACGCCAGTGGGTCCTCGGGGAGGAACTCCTCGCGGTCGCGGTCGACAAGGTCGAGGGCCGCCTCGCGGGTGGGCTCGTCGAGCGCGATCCCGCCGAGGAAGGCCGCGCCGGCGAACTCGCCGCCCGCTCGCGCCCACTCGGCGTCCGACTGCCCGCTCAGACTCGCCAGCGCGAGACGGGGCTCGAACGGGGCGGCGGACGCGCCGGTCACGACACTCCCTCCAGCGCCTCGCGTGCGGCGCGGGCGACCCGCTCGGCGTCGCGCTCGTCGTCCATCCGGGTGTCTGTGCGGACGACCGGTCGATCGAGGTCGGTGCCGTCGGCCTCGTCGAGGACGAACGCGTCGGCGAACGGGTAGGCCTCGGCGACCCCGGCGGTGCTGGCCTCGTACCCCTCGGCCTCCATCAGGTCGTCCGCCGGCCCGGAGAAGACGGTGTCCTCGACGAACGGCGAGACGGCGACGACCGGGATCTCCGCGAGCGCCTCGTGGACCCCCTCCAGTGCGAGCATCGGCCCGAGGCTCGTGATCGGGTTCGACGGACCGATCACGACGGGATCGGCTAGCGCGTCGAGCACGGCCGGTGTCGCGGTCGCTTCCTCAGCCCCGCGGAACTCGACGGTCTCGATCGCGGGCTCGCCGCCGCGGGCCACCCAGAACTCCTGGAAGTGCATCGGTCCCGACTCTGTGTGGACGATCGTCGCGACGGGGTCGTCGCTCATCGGCAGCAGGTCGACGGTCAACTCGAACGCGTCGGAGAGCGTCCGGGTCGCCTCGGTGAGACTGCGGCCCTCGTCGATGAGGCTCGTCCGCGTCAGGTGGACGGCGCGATCGGCGTCGCCGATCAGCATGAACTCGCCGACGCCGGAGAAGCGCCGCCAGCGGGCGATCTCGCGGCCCGCGGTCTGGCGCTCGTCGTCGAGGTAGCGGGGTTCGGTGCCCAGCCCGGCCGCCTCGGCGATGTCGACGAGCTCCCCGTGGGTGGTCGCCGAGTCGTCGGCGATCCCCCACCAGGTGTCCCGATCCAGGCGGTCGCCCCGCAGGTAGAGGACGGTGTCCACGTCGGGGCAGACGAGGTGGCCGCCCAGCTCCACGTCGTCGCCGGTGTTGCCCACGACGGTCGTCCCCGCCGGGTCGAACACGGCGTCGGCGCCCGACAGGAGCTTCGGCGTGCCCGTCCCGCCGGACAGAAACGTCACCATACCCCGGCGTAGGTGCGAGCCCGGGCTAAAGCTTTGCGTCAGCGCCCCACCCGCTCGCCCCTATCGTGACGGCGACCCAACGGTTTTGCGAGCGGCGGCCGGACTCCGGGTATGCGCGCCGCCATCTCCCGCGTCGTCCACGCCTCACCCGAAACCGTCGCCGAGCGACTCACGCCTCGGGCCGTCGTCGAGGCCGAGGGTCGGTTCGCGGTCAAGGACGTGTCCGTCGAGGGCGACCGGACCGTCGTCACGGCGTGGCCGAGCGGCCACCCGTTTGCCACGCGGTTCGCCTTCGAGGACCGCCCAGACGGCTTCGCGTACTGGCGACTATCCGAGGCTCGCCCCTTCGTGACGGCCGAGACGACGGTCACGCTGGTCCCCGAGGGCGACGGCGAGCGCACGCGGGTCGAGGTAGCCAGCGAGGTCGAGACGGCGGTTCCGCTTCCGCTGGTCGAACGGGCGGCGGCTCGGCGTCGGCGCCGCGATATCGAGCGACTCGTCGCCCGTCTGGACGAGATCGTTCACTGAACCGTCTCGCCGAGCCCCGCGTCGTCGCCGGTGTTGCCCACGACGGTCGTCCCCGTCGGGTCGAACACGGCGTCGGGGCGCCTTCGAGGGCGAGGCACCACTCCGAGTCGGGAACGGGCGTCACTCACCCCAGGCGCGCGGGTCCCAGCGGGACGTGCCATGGGCGATCCGGGCGTGGACCTCCGTCCAGACCGCGAGCGTCACGACGATCGCCGCGAACCGCCCGACCGAGTTCGCGGCCCCCGACTCGGGAACCATGCCCAGGACGACCCACAGGAGGCCCATGAACCCGACCCAGACGCAGAGGAGGACGGCGTATCGGAGGGGACGGGAGTCGATCGGTGACTCGGCCATACCGGGTTCGAACGACCGGGAGTCCCAAAAGCGTGGCGCCGCGGCCGTCCGGTTCCGACCCCGGATCCCTCCGCCGATGCCGCAAGCTAGTTGACTCGGGTGGGCGACCTGTGCGTATGCCAACGCACGACGGTCCCGACGAGGAGCATCGACGGACACGCCGTCTGGAGACCGGCTGGCGGTTCACGCGCGGCGACGTCGAGGACGGCGCCGACCCCGCGCTCGACGACGGCGACTGGGAGCGCGTCGAGGTACCCCACGACTGGAGCATCGAGGGCCCGTTCGACCCCGACAGCCCCAGCCAGGCGGCGGGCGGCTACGCTCCCGAGGGCGTCGGCTGGTACCGCCGCGAGCTGCCCGAGGACATCGACGGCGAGCCGACGCTGCGCTTCGACGGCGTCTACCGCGACTTCGACGTGTACGTCGACGGCGAGCACGTCGGCAACCGCCCCTACGGTTACTCGACGGTCAACTACGACCTCTCGGAGTTCGGCGTGACCGGCGGCGAGACGCTGGCCGTCCGCGTCGCCAACGACGAACACCCCCACAGCCGCTGGTACACGGGTTCGGGCATCTACCGCGACGTACACCTCACCGAGACGGACCCCGTCTCGGTCGCGCCGTTCGGCACCGACGTGCGGACGAACGCCGTCAACCGCCAGCGCGCGGAGGTGCAGGTGCTCACCGAGGTCACCAACGACGAGGGCGAAGCGGTCACCGTCGCGCTGGAGACCGACATCGTGGACGCCGACGGCGAGGTGGTCGCCACCGCCGGCGACGAGGCGACCGTCGACCCCGGCGCCGCCCACGAGTTCGAGCAGCGCCTCTCGGTCGCCGACCCCGAGCGCTGGACGCTGGACGACCCCACCCGCTACTTCGCCCGCAGCGTCGTCTACCGCGAGGACGGGGACGGTGACGAGGGTGATTCCGCCGCCGTCGCCGTCGACGACTACGTCACGCCGTTCGGGGTCCGAACCTTCGAGTGGACCGCCGACGAGGGCTTCTTCCTCAACGGCGAGCCCGTCGACATGAAGGGGGTCAATATCCACCACGACGCCGGCTGTCTCGGCGCCGCGGTCACCGAGCGCGCGCTGGAGCGCCGTCTGGAGGCCCTGAGAGAACTCGGCTGCAACGCCATCCGGACGGCGCACAACCCGCCCCAGCCCGAGCTCCTCGACCTCTGTGACCGGATGGGCTTCCTCGTCGTCGACGAGGTGTACGACAAGTGGCGCCACGTCGGCGCCGACGAGTGGTTCGACGAGTGGTGGGACGAGGACCTGTCGGCGATGATCGACCGCGACCGCAACCACCCCTCCATCGTGCTCTGGAGCGTCGGCAACGAGAACTTCGACCAGGGCTCCGACGAGATGATCGAGGACCTGGCGATGCTCACCGAGGCCGCCAGCGAGATGGACCCCACGCGCCCGGTGACCTACGGCAATCCGCCGTGGGGCGACGGCACCGAGGGCGTCGTCGAGAACATCGAGCGCGTCGCCGAACACGTCGACGTGCTCGTCGGCAACTACCAGGAACACTGGTACGACGACTACCGCGAGGCCGGTATCGACCTGCCTATCCTCGGATCGGAGAACCGGCGGTTCTTCCGCGGGTCGGACGACGAACCCCTCGCGTTCGTCCCGCGCAACCCGTGGTACGACGTGGAGGAGCGCGACGATGTCTGCGGCCAGTTCCTCTGGCCGGGCATCGACTACCTCGGCGAGGCCCGCGACTGGCCCAGCAAGGGGTGGCCGACCGGCCTGATCGACACGACGGGGGCCATCAAGCCCTCGGGGCGGTTCCACCAGGCCGCCTGGTCGGAGGAGCCGGTCGTCTTCGCCGCGGCGGTCGACCACGACCGCGAGCGCCCGGCCTGTCGCCCGGCGTGGAGCGGCCCGCCGCTCTCCGAGCACTGGACCTTCCCGGATCGGGAGGATTCGCAGGACTTCGTCAACGTCTACACCTACACCAACGCCGAGGAAGTCGAACTCTACCAGAACGACGAGTACCTGGGGACCCAGCACGCCGACGACTACGGCCCGCGGCCGATCGAGTGGTACGTCCCCTACGAGTCGGGCACCCTGCGCGCCGTGGCCAAGGAGGACGGGGAAGTCGTCGACGAACACGAACTGGAGACGGCGGGCGAGCCCGCGGCCGTCGACCTCTCCGCGGACCGCGAGACGCTCGCCGCCGACGGCCGCGACCTCGTCTACGTCGAGGCGACCGTCGTCGACGACGAGGGCGTGCGCGTCCCCCGCGCGGACCACGAGGTCGACTTCGCCGTCTCCGGCGCGGGCGAGATCGCCGGCGTCGACAACGGCGACCTCGACAGCGACGAGCCGTGGGTCGGAGACGCCCGCTCGGCCTACCACGGGACCTGCATTGCCGTCGTCCGCGCCGACCGCGAGGGCGGCCGGGTCGAGGTCGAGGTCGAGGCCGAGGCGGACGGACTCGACGGCGACGGCGTCACGCTCCCCGTCGGTCCCGACGGGGACTGACCGGGGCCGGAGACCGCACGGAGCGACCGCACGAACCGTCCGTTCGGGAACACTTTTCGGCCGGCGGGTGCAACCCCGTGCTATGCGTGCCCTCCACTACTGGCCGCTGAGTATCGCCGCCGGGGTCGGCGTCGCCGCCGTCGCCTGGGAGTTCGCCGGCCTCCACCTCGGCGCGGTCGCGTTCGGATCCGTCTACGCCGTCGGCCTGGGCCTGCTCTCGAAGGCTCACTTCGACCTGAAATCGCGCGTCGACTCGTGGAAGCGCCCGTCGCTGTGGTCGGGCGCGTTCGCCGGCCTGTTCACGTTCACGATGCTGCTCGTGTCCGAGACCGTCGGCACCGACGCCGATCCCGTCGTGGTGATCCTGGGTCTGGCGCTGACGACGATCCTCGGGATGGCTGCCGGGACCGGCATCGCGCTGGAGAACCTCGACGCCGCCGACACCGCGCAGTAGACCAGCGACGCCGCGCAGGCCACCGACACGTCGAACGCGTCCAGGCCCCCGTCCACGGGCGGTGACGGCGCCAGTGAGGCGAAAGCCCGCGGCTGCAGCCCTGGGAGAAGTCCGTCCGGGTCCGTTCCGTTCGGTACGGAACAGCCACCGAGGGATCCGCCGAGCGAAAACACGGTTGGTAAAGAGTTTTTTCCGTGGGCGTATCAGGGGCGTGCATGACTACACGCGAGTACGACGTCGTCGTCGTCGGGGCGGGGACTGCGGGCTGTTACGCCGCGGCGACCGTCGCCCGCGAGGGCTACGACGTCGCGGTCCTCGAGCGCAAGCCCGAGGAGGAAGGGGGCCACATCGCCTGCGGCGACGCCCTCAAGGGCGCGAGTTCCTTCCCCGACGCGATCCCGAAGTCGAAGATCGAACCCGCGATGACCAACACCGGCGTCGACCACGGTCGCTTCGAGATCCCCCAGGAGGACACCGTCCTCGAAATCCCGGTCCCGGGAGAGCTGGCCGTCATCGACCGCTGGGAGTACGGCAAGGCGGTCATCGAGGGCGCCCGCGAGGCCGGCGCGGAGATCCACTTCGACACGCCCGTCAAGGACGTGACCCAGGCCGACGACGGCACCGTGACGGGCGTCCGCGCGATGCGGAAGGGCGACCCCGTCGACTACGAGGCCGAGATGGTGATCGACGGCGCGGGCGCGCTGTCGATCCTCCAGGACAAGGCCGACTTCGACGGCACGACCTTCGACACCAACGTCAGCTACAGCCAGTTCTGCTCGGCCTATCGCGAGGTCGTCACCGTCGACGAACCGGTTGAGTGGGACGACGCGCTGGTGTTCAAGCCGACCGAGCGCGCCGCGGGCTACCTCTGGTACTTCCCGCGGACCGACACCGAGATCAACGCCGGGCTGGGCTTCCAGATGAACGAGGAGCCGATGCACCTCGTCGAGGACCTCAAGCGCGATCTCAGGAACCGCGAGGAGTTCGACGGCGCCACCGTCGAGGACAAGCTCGGCGCCGCGCTCCCGACCCGTCGCCCCTACGACTCGGCGGTCGCACCGGGGTTCCTCGCGGCCGGCGACGCGGCGGGCCTGGTCAACCCCACGACCGGCGGCGGCATCGGCGGCGCGGCCTACTCCGGGCAGTACGCCGGCGAACAGGCCGTCGCGGCCATTGAGGACGGCGACGTGGGCGAGGACCGGCTCTGGGAGTACAACAAGCGGGTGATGGACCACTTCGGCGCCCGCTTCGCCACGCTGGACGTGTACAACATCTTCGTGACGGCCTACGACATCGACAGCCTGATGGGCATGCTGGCGGCCCTGCCCGCCGAGAAGATCGCCGAGGGGCTGTACGCCGGCGAGACCGACATCGGCCTCTGGCTCAAGCTCAAGACCGCCGTCAAGTCGGTCGGCCACTGGGGGACCATCTACGACCTCTACGAGACGAAACAGTTGGCCGAGCGCGTCCTCGACCACTACGAGGACTACCCCGAGACCCGCGCCGGCTTCGCCGACTGGCAGGCCCGCCGCGACGAGATCTTAGACGACGTGTACGAGACGACCGGCGCCGACCCGAAGTACTGAGCCAGTCGCTCGCGTCGTCCGCGTTTCCGCCGTTCCCCACCGACCCCGGAGCCGCCGGATCGGCCGTCTCTCGTGACGTTCCGGCCAGTAAACGGCGACTACTCCGTAGATGATGACGAATATTTATATGTATTCTCGATGTACTGATCGGTAACGCGCGGTGGGGAACGGTCCGGACGAGCACGGGGCGTCGGCTGGGGTCGCCGCCCCGTGGGGGCGTCCGGACAGCGTTCAGGCGCGCGTGGGGAAGGCAAGCATGATAGCGAGTGACACGCCGAGAGCTGTTTCACCGGTCATCGGGGTCATCCTGATGGTCGCGATCACCGTCCTGCTGGCGGCGACGGCGGCGACGTTCTTCATGGGGTTCGAGGGGTCGCTGTCGGGGTCGCCCACGGTCGCGGTCCAGAGCGAGTTCGCCGTCGACAGCGGCGGTCACGAACTCACGGTCGAGTTCACCGGCGGCGACGTGGTGGCCAGCGAGAACGTGGAGATCCACGTCGCGAACGCGGGGTGTCGGGGCGTCGGGTCGGTCACCGACCGCTACGACCTCGGGGCGCTCGGGCTCTCCGGGTCGTCCGTCGCCGCCGGGACGGACGCACAGGTCGCCGTCGGGACGGTCTGTCCGACGGCGGCGAGCCAGCTCGACCTCTCGCGGACGGAGGTAACCGTCTCGTGGGTCGAACCCGGGGCCGGAAGCGGGACCGTCCTCTACCGCTGGCGCGGCCCCGCGGCCTGAGTTCGCGGCTCGGCTTCCGGCCCCGTTCAGGGGCGGTCGCGCGCGAGCGCCAGGATCGACTCCGTCAACACCTCGACGCCCGCGACCAGCGAGTCCTCGTCCACGTTGAAGGTCGCGGTGTGGTGGCCCCCCGGATGGTCGGTGCCGACGCCGACGTACGCCGCTCGCCCGCCCCGCTCGCGGACGCGGTTCATCAGGACGGTGGCGTCCTCGCTCCCGCCCAGGTCGTCGTTGCGCACCACGGAGTCGACGCCCGCCGTCCGCCCCGCGACCGTCTCGACCACGTCGACGACGGCGTCGTCGCTCTCGGCGCCCGGCGCCTCGCCCTCGGGCGTCACCTCGACGTCGCAGTCGTGCATCGCCGCCGCGCCCTCGATCACCGAGCGGGCTCGTTCGCGCATGTACTCCATGAGGTCGGTGGTCTCGCCGCGGACCTCCCCCTCGATGTGCGCCGTCTCCGGGATCACGTTCGTCGCGCTCCCGCCGCCGACTCTCCCGGCGTTGACCCGGGTCGCGCCGTCCTCGTGACGGGGGATCGCGTAGAGATTCTGGACCGCGGCGGCCATCGCCTGGACGGCGTTGCGCCCCGACCCCGGTCGGCCGCCGGCGTGGGCCGGTTCGCCCGAAAAGTCCGCCCGGAACTGGTGGACCGCGAGGAACCCCTCGACGCCCGCGACCACTTCCCCCGTCGGATGGTCGAGGCCGACGTGGACCGCCAGCAGGTAGTCGACGTCGTCGAGCAGGCCGCTCTCGGCCATCGGCTTCCCGCCGCCGATCGCCTCCTCGGCGGGCTGGAACAGGACCTTCAGCGTCCCCGCGAAGTCGCTGTCGGCCACCGCTTCGAGGACGCCGAGCCCGATGGCGGCGTGGGCGTCGTGGCCGCAGGCGTGCATCGCTCCCTCGTGTTCCGAGCGGAAGCCCTCGCGAACGGGTGCGTGTTCCTCGTCGGTCGACTCCTCCCTCGGGAGGCCGTCGATGTCGACCCGCAGAGCGATAGTGGGGCCGTCCCCGCGTTCGAGCGTCGCCGCGGCGCCCGTGTACCCGCCGCGCAGTCGCTCCAGCGTCTCGGGGTTCGCGCCCGCCTCCTCGGCCCGACGGTACCACCGCCGTAGTTCCTCGTCGTCCGGGACGGCGATGCGTTCCCCGTCGGCGAGCACCTCGCGGCCGACCAGGACCTCGTCCACGTCCATCGCTTCGAGTTCGTCGACGATCCGCGCGGTCGTCCAGAACTCCCGCCAGGCCGGCTCGGGCTTGCGGTGGAGCTCCCTGCGTAACTCTACCAGTCGCTCGCGACTCGGCGCGCTCATACGGGGTAGTGGGCGCCGCGAGAACGTGTCGGTTTCGGCGACGCGTCGCCGACTCGACCTCAGCGGACCTGTTCGATCTCGGCTTCGACGTGGATGCGGTCGGGGTAGTCGTCGCCGGCGACCGAGCGGGCGAAGTCGTCGTGGCCGTGGACCTCGACGGTGCGGGTGTAGGCGGTGTACTGCCAGGGCTCGAAGCTCCCGCCGTCGGCGGCCAGCCGCTTGGACTGGGGGACGCGGTGGTCCGTCGGCGGCTGGGGATGGGGCCCTTTCAGCTCCACGCCCTTGCGCTCGGCGGCGGCCTTGACTCCGTCGACGACGTCGTCGAGGAGCCGTCGGTCCCCGCTCGTGAACGTGAGCTTCGTGACGAAGGGCATGTCCGTCCGGTCGCCGGGCACCGGCATAAGCCATGCGTTTGCCCCCGACTCGTGTCGGGTGTCGGAGAGGTCACCGTGGCGACGCTCCGATATTCACTTAAGGAGTGATAGAGTACTTAGTGGCAATGATAGAGGCCACGAGCGCGGGAGCCATCCTCTTTCGCGACACGCGTGGCCGGCGGGAGTACCTCCTCCTCAAGAGTCGCCCGGGCGACTGGGAGTTCCCGAAAGGGGGCGTCGAGGGCGAGGAGGAGCTCCAGCAGACCGCCATCCGCGAAGTGAAAGAGGAGGCCGGAATCGGCGATTTCCGGCTCTTGGACGGCTTCCGAGAGGACTACGACTACGTGTTCGAAGCCAACGGCAACACCATCCACAAGACCGTACACCTGTTCATCGCCCGCTCGTTCGAGGCGTCGGCGGAGCTCTCCCACGAGCACCGCGACCTCCAGTGGCGCGACTACGAACAGGCCATCAACACCGTCACGCAGGACGGCCCCCGCGAGATACTCGAAGAGGCCCACGAGTTCCTCGACGAGAAACTCGCCGAAGACGAAGACGAGGACGACGAGGAGTAGCGCCGAAGCGACGGGGCGCCGCCCCTCGACCGGTCCTCGTCCGCCCGCGATCGGCCGCGCCGAGCGACCGCGCCGGACTCAGTACGGCGACGCGCTGCGGTACCGAGCGTCGCCGAACCCCAGCAGCGGGAAGAAGACGAACCCGAGGAAGGTCAGCCCGATCCCGTAGCCGGTCCCCTTGCCGAACGCCTCCGCCACGTCGATCATCGGGATCACCGCGAGGAACGGGACGAAGAGGCTCAACAGCACCCACACGATGTCCCGGTCCGCGACCTCCGCGACGAGGACGTAGACGTTGTACACTGGGACGACGGCCGCCCAGCCCGGCTGGCCCGCCTTCTCGAAGGTCTTCCACACCCCCGCGACACTGACCAGCGTCATCAGCAGTACCACACCGAACAGGCCGAGGAACACCGAGAAGAACGCCTCCCCCGCGCTCGGACCCGCCTGTAGTGTCGCCACGGCCGTGTCACCGAGTTGCATTTCTGTCATGTGCGGGGGTGTGGCTCCCTCCCTATTTAAATTTTTTCTCGGTGACACGTCCCGGCGAGTCGTTCGCGGCAGCGGCGTTGGTCGCCGGCCGCCCTCGGCTCACCGGACGGATTCGCGAAACGTATATCCGAACGGGGGCGCCTACGTCGGGTCGTGTCACCCACGGGCGGCGGTCCGGTCGACGACTCGGAGTTTCTCTTCGAGCTGGCGGTCTGTCAGTGGGCCGAACGCGAGTGGCCGCCGGCCGGCAGCGGAACCGAGGTCGGAGCCGGTGCGGGCGACCGCACCGCTATCGTCGCCCGACAGATCGGGACGAAACGGCGGCGGTGGGACACCGTCGTCGTCGAGTGCGACCCCGAGGGGCTGGCCCGGCGGGCGAACTTCGGGCTCGCCGAACTCGACTCGGATCTCCTGCACGTCGTCCGCAACGCGCCGGCGGAGTGGACCTGGTACCGCGACGCCCTGCCCGACCCCGGTTATCCGTGGCGCTACGTCCGCGAGGCGGTCCACGAGGCGGCCGACCGCGGCGTCGTCGAGACCCGTCGCCGGTCGAACAACCGGGTCGAACTCCGCCGGAAGTGGGCCTACCCGGACTGGGTCGAGCGGATCGTCGCCGTCGAGAACAAGCCGGACCTGGACGCCAGCGCCGCCCGCGCGCTCGGCCCCCAACTGGAGCGCGACGTGGCGCTCTCGCTCGCCGACGAGGTGTGGGTCGCGACGACCGAGACCGGCGAATCCGTCGAGCCGGCGCTGATCAAGGACGTGCCCGTCGAGGCCGGCGTCCTCACGGTCGACGGCGCGGGCGACGCGGCGGTGTCCTGGCACCCCCGAACGCTCGCCGTCGACGATCCCGGAACCAGAATTCTCGAACGCCCGACCGGCGGCGACCGCGACGCCTCGGCCGCCCGCTTCGAGTACGCCGATCCGGAGTGGAAGGCCGACAAGCGGCTCGAACTCGCCGAGCGGGCGTACGGCCGCGGCTGGCGCGCCTACGCCGACACGATGCGGCCGGACTGCCGGCAGTTCCGGCTCACCGACGAACCGGCGGGCTTTCTGCCCTACTGCGCGGCGAAGGAGTGTCACCCGACAGCCGGCGAATGCTCGGGGTCCTGCGGCGAGTTCGAACCCGAACCGCCCGCGTGGCGCTCGGGCGACTGGCCCATCTCGGGCGGGCCGGGCAAGGGTATCAAACGGCTACTGGACCGACAGCGGCGGCGCCAGCGGCCGGGACTGGACGATGGGGCGTAGCGGCCTCGACGGTCGGCGGTCAGTTCGCGTCTCCGATCACTCTCCGCCTCCAGTCGCTCAGTCGTCCTCGAACCCGAAGATCCGCCGCAGTTCGAACTCGATGCGCTCGACGAACTCGTCGAGGACGGCGTCGAACGTCTCGTCGTCGACGGGCACCTCGCCCGCTCGTTCGCGCGGATTCTCCGGGAGTTCGACCCGGAACTCACCATTCCCTTCGTAGAACGGTTCGCTCCCGTCGAGGACCTGACGGTCGATCGCCTTGAGCAGCGTCGAGTCGTGCCGGCCGTGGAAGTGCTGGTAGGCGTTCCTGTACGCGGTCTGGAGCTCGTCCATGTAGTGGACGTACTTGTCCTCGAACTTCTCCGGGTCGAAGGCGGTCACGACTCGACTGTACGACCGCGAGCCCGTAAACGACTCCGTTCGGCGGGAGAGACGGAGTCGCTCAGTCGCCGTCGTCGTCGAGCCGCTGGACTTCCAGCGCGTCGCGCTCGACGGCCAGCCGGTAGGTCGGGACGGTCCTCTGGACGCGCTCGACGACGCCCTTCTCGGCGAGCGAGCGCAGCGCCGAGCGCACCTCGTCGACCTCGGGGTCGTGACCGGCGTCGCGGAGGTCGTGCAGCGTCGCGACGACGCTCTGTGGCTCGTCGTCGTGGTCGGGGAGTACGTCGATCGCCGCGGCCTGTAGCCCGGGGACGGTGACGACCTGCTCGTCGATCTCCCCCTCCACGTCGTCGCCGACGAGGCTGTTGGCCTCCGGCGTCGCGCAGATGAGGCTGTCCTCGTCGCGGTAGTAGTAGTCCTTGAGTTCGGATTCGAGGTACTGGTGGACGTCGCTCCCGCTGTCCATGTCCCACTGGGCCTGCAGCTCTGCGTTTTTCGTCGGCTGGAGCGCCACCACGTCCGCGAGTCGCTCGCGGGCCTCGTCCGATAGCGTCATTCGTCCGAGCGTAGGTTCACCGGGTTATTAAGCCCCTGCGAATGGCGCCCGCTACGCCGGGGCCGGGAGCGCCGGAGCCGGGAGCGCCGGACCGTGGGGTCGCCGGAGGCCCGACCGCGGTCTCGGGCCGCCGTCGCTCAGAGGTCGTCGAGCGTGCCGGCCACGTCGTCCCAGTGGCTGCCCTTCCAGAAGTGCTGGCCGCAGTTGTGACAGCGCCAGACGGTCTCCTCGTGGGTCTCGGGGGCGTAGTCGGGCGTCGGTTCGGTCCGGTCGACGCGTTCGAGCGGGCCGTTGCAGGCCGAGCAGCGCGCGGGCTCGTCGGCGAGTTCGAGGTCGAATCCCGACCGCCGCAGTTCGAGCAGTTGCTCGGTCACCTCCCGCGTCGAGAGGAGCTGGGACCGCTCGGCGCGGGCCGCCAGCTCGCGGTCGCGGGTCACCAGCACTCGCCCCTCGGTGTGGGCGAGCGCCAGCACGTCGTCGTCGGCCTCGATACCGCGCTCGCCCGCGTAGGCGGCGTCGTACCCGCACATCCGCAGGTACGTCGCCAGTTTCCCGAGCATGGTATCGAGCAACAGCGCCGTCTCGTCGGCCGGTTCCTGCGGGAGGTCGCCGCGGTCGGCGCCGTCGTCGGGGTCGCCGCGGTCCACTGCCTCGGCCTCGTCCGCGTCGGCGGTCACGGTGCTCGCCACCCGATCGCTCGCGCGCTCGTCGGTGTCGGACTCGTCGCCGGTCATTCGAGGAACTCGCGCAGGCCTTCGACGCCTCGCGTATTGAGTACGTCGGTCTGCTCGGCCCAGCCCCGACGCGCCGTGTGGACGCCGTAGCGGACGAGTCCGTAGCTCTCGGGCCGATGGGCGTCGGTGTCGACGGCGATCGTCGCTCCCGCCTCGACCGCGGCCTTGACCGCGCCGCCGCCCAGGTCCAGCCGGGCGGGGTTCGAGTTGACCTCCAGCGCGGTGTCGGCGTCGGCCGCGGCCGACGCCAGCCGCTCGACGTCCACGTCCAGCCCCGACCGCTGGTTGATGTACCGGCCGGTCGGGTGGCCGACGATGTCGACTTCGGGGTGCTCGGCGGCCGCGACGAGCCGGTCGGTGCCGTCGCCGTCCAGCCCGGCGTGGGGCGAGGCGACGACCACGTCCAGCTCG
Source organism: Halosimplex pelagicum (assembly GCF_013415905.1). GTDB lineage: Archaea > Halobacteriota > Halobacteria > Halobacteriales > Haloarculaceae > Halosimplex > Halosimplex pelagicum. Next base: position 4,841,922 of record NZ_CP058909.1, read on the forward strand.
GCCAGGAGGTCGTCGGCCACCGAGACCGACCCGTCCGTCCCGACGTTCGCCTCGACGCCCGAGAACACCTCGATGTCGGCCGCCTCGGCGACCGCGCGGACCTCCGCCAGTTGCTCGCGCAACTCCTCGTCGGGGACGCCGACGCCGCCGACCATCCCCGGCCCGGTGGCGTGGTCGGTGATCGCGACGTAGTCGTGGCCGAAGGCGGCGGCGCCCTCGACCATCTCCGCGACCGTGTGGTCGCCGTCCGACCAGCCCGTGTGGGTGTGGAGGTCGCCGCGGATCGCCGAGGACTCGACGAGATCCGGCAGTTCCCCGTTCCGGGCGGCCTCGATCTCCCCCCAGTTCTCCCGGATCTCGGGGGGCATCCACGGCAGGTCCAGCGCCTCGTACATCCCCGCCTCGGTCTCCCCCGCCACGCGCTCGCCCGCCCGCTGGTCGGCCTCGGGGTCGTCCACGTCGGACACGTCGAAGACGCCGTACTCGTTCATCTTCAGGTCCGCCTCGATGGCGACGTTGCGGAGCTTGACGTTGTGGTCCTTGCTGCCGGTGAAGTACTGCAGCGCGCTCCCGAACTCGGCGGGGGCGACCACGCGCAGGTCGACGCGGACCTCGCCGGCCCGGACGCTGGCCTTCTGGTCGCCGGCCTCGATGACGCCGTCGGCGTCGGGCCAGTCGACGAACGCCTCGACCACCGACTCGGGGTCGTCGCTGCCCACGAGCACGTCCACGTCGCCGATGGTCTCCTTCCAGCGCCGCAGCGACCCCGCCAGATCCACCCGCTCGACGCCCGGCCGCCCGTCGAGGTACGAGACGACGCCCTCGCCGCGGGGACGCGCCTCCCCCAGCGACTCGCGCTCGCTCGCCTCGCGGGCGAACGCGATATTCTCTCGGATGTTCTCCTCGGTCTTGGCGCCGAAGCCGCTGACCGCTCGGATCTCCTCGGCCTCGGCCGCCGCCTCCAGATCGTCGAGCGTCTCGACGCCCAGCGCCTCGTAGAGGCTGCCGACCGTCTTCGGGCCGACGCCCTCGACGCGAGTCAGCGCCTCGATGTCGACCGGCATCTCCGCCCGCAACTCCTCCAGCTCCTCGATCTCGCCGGTCTCGACGTACTCCACGATCTTCGCGGAGATGGCGTCGCCGACGCCCTCGATCTCGCCGACGCCCGCCTCCCCGTCGTCGGCGGCGAGGCCGGCCACGTCGGCGGGGGAGTCCCGGACGTTCTCGGCGGCGCGGCGATAGGCGCGGGGTTTGTACTCGACGCCCTTGGCTTCGAGTCGGTCGGCGAACTCCTCGAGGCGGTCGGCGATCTCGTCGTTGCGGCTCATCGCGACCCCGACCGGTGGCTCCCCTGGCTGTCCTGGTCGTTGCCCAGCGCCTTCTTGAGGAAGTTCATCCAGCGCTTCTTGTCGGCGGTCTCCTGGGCCTCGATCTCGGCTTCGAGGTTCGTCGGCCCGAGGTTCTCCAGGGCGTTGAGCGCGCGGTCGATGCCGACGATCGCTTCGGTCAGCTCCTCGCCCTCCTCGCGGGAGATGTCGCCGTCCTCGATCAGCTCCTTGCGCTCGCGGCGCTCGCGCCGGAGGTTCTTCTTGGCTCGCTCGACGCGCTCGCGCTCGCCGGCGGGGACGGTGTCGCGGCGCTTGATCTCGAAGACGAACTCCCGCAGGTCGATGTGCTCCCCCTGTATCTCGATGCGCTCGGGGATCGTCGCACCCACGGTGGCTCCCTCGCGGCCGATGCGTTCCAGGAGCTGTTTGCGCTCGTACTCTTGCACGGTCGCCAGTCCGGTCTCGACGGTGAAAAACCCACGCGATGCCACCGTCCGCGGTGGATTCGCGGGGTGGGGGCGGGCGGGGGCCCGACGGCGACGGGCGAGTTCGCGCCGAATCGGAAGGGTAGGCCCTATATGGGTGGGCGTCCTACGCAGGTGTAGCACCGTCGTCAGCGGACGGCCGGCGATTCAATCAACTATGTCCCGCGTATACAGACTCCACTCGACACTGGAACTGCCCCTGGAGGACGTGTACGACTTCTTCGATGACCCGGACCTGCCCGAGGACATCGAGGACGTCGACATCACCCGCCGGAACAACACGCTCATCATCAGCGCGGTCTCCGCCGACGAGAGCATCAGCAAGTACACGCCGACCGCGCAGCTGAAAGCCAGCGTCACGGAGAATCGCGTCTACGAGGAGATCGAAGAAGAGGAAGAAGACGACAGCTCCCCGGTTCACACCACCGACACCGCGGGCGGCCCGCAGTGGGGCGCCCTCGAAGAGGAGGAGGAGGAGCCCCCCTCGGAACTCGTCGAGTACGCCTGTTTCAAGGGCGACCGCGAGACCGTCCTGCAGAACAGCACCCTCCAGTACGAGATGTTCCTCGTACTCTGTGAGATCGCCCGCGTGGCCGAGAAAGGCACGCTCACCGCGATCACCTGCCCCGACGACGACCTGGAGGCGGTCCGCATCGTCGACGGGGAGGACCGGCCCGCCTCGATCAACGTCGTCGAGGACCCCCGCGACGACGAGGACTCCGAGGGCGTCAACTGGCGCGACAACGAGTTCATCAGCGGGTAATTGTCGGTCCCCGCTAGTCCCGTTCTCACTCCCGTACCCACCAGTCTACCGACCGCGGGTCCGCTGACCGCGTCCTACGCCGCGGCGTCGCGCACGTCGACGCTCCCGTCGCTCGCGCACTCGACCGTACAACCCGCGTAGTCGAACGTCACCCGTCCGGTGGCCCCGCCGGGTGTCGTGAACAGCGCGTCGAGCGCGTCCGGATCGAGCGCCTCGTACAGCGGCGGGAGCGCGACCTGTTCGACGCCCTTGTGTGCCGCGACCGACGAGACGACGACCTCGCTCGGCGGCTGGCTATCGTCGCTGTGACCTGATGCGGTCGTACTCATTGAGCGCGGGTTCTCCAGTCCCACGTAAAACTCCACCGAAGGTTCATACGACGATCGACGAACTTGAACGCCGGATCGAGCCCGTCACTCCGGGAGGGCGCCGGGGCCCAGGAACCACTCGGCCACGTCGCGGGTGAGGTACACTTCGATCCAGGCCGCGACGACGATCATGACGACGAGGAGCGCCGCGATGACGGCGAGTTCGTACAGCTCGACCCGTGACAGCGGCGTCTCGTCCCAGCCCAGGAGATACCGAACGATCCGGTGGGGAACCCGCAGCCCGATCGACGCCGCGGCGAAGAACGCCGAGAGTTCGAGCACCCCGTGGGGGAGCAACAGGGCGAGGATCACCGCCCACGAGGTCTCGCGGACGACCACGGAGACCACCGCGCCGACGATGGCGCCGTTGACGACCAGCCCGAACAGCGAGAGCAGCCCGCCGGTGATCGTCCCGAAGGCGATCAACAGCAGCGCCCTGAGGTTGTTGAGCAACAGCGGCACGAACGCCAGCTCCGGTAGCGGACTGTCGGCCGGCACCCCCGCCTGGGCCTCCTCGATCAGCGCCTCCAGCTGGGCGATCGGGATCGACCCGACGACCGCGTAGGCCGCGAACGCGCTCCCGAAGAAGACGGCCAGCGCCGCGACCAGGTGCCACCGGAACCACCGCGTGAACCGCGCCTCCCGGTGCAACTCCCGGATCGACCGCCGCCCGCCGGTGTCACCCTCCTCGGATTCCGGTGCGTCCGCCGCTCCGCCGCGCTGGTCGGTGCCGGCACTCATCACCTCCCCGTTCGACCCCGACCCCCTTCTGTCCTCCGGCCGACACGAACGCTCACCCGAACGCCCGGACACACCGTGCTAGCTGCCCACATACGGCAGACGACTGGTCCTCCAAAAAGAACTTAACCGACCCGGTAATTACATCTCATTACCGATGTCAGCCGAGTTCCCCGACTACCTGGACGTCGACTACAGCGAAGGCGAAGGCGAAGACCCGGCCGACTACCCGCACGTCAACGACAAGATCGAGAAGGCCATCGAGGTCACGCGACGGGGTCTCGAGGAGTACGAGAACCCGGTCGTGATGTGGACGGGCGGCAAGGACTCGACGCTCACGCTGTACTTCGTCAAGGAGGTCGCCGACCAGTTCGACCTCGAAGTCCCCCCCGTAGTCTTCATCGACCACTACCAGCACTTCGACGAGCTGATCGACTTCGTCGAGCACTGGGCCGACGAGTGGGACCTGGAAGTCATCTGGGCCCGCAACGAGGACGTGGGCGAGATCGTCGACGAGCAGGGGCTCGAACCCGGCGACGATATCGAGATCGACGACCTCTCGGAGCACAACCAGCACCACGTCCGCAACATCCTGGAGTACGAGGAGGACAGTTTCCCGTTCCTGCTCGACACCTACGTGGGCAACCACCTGCTGAAGACGGTCGCGCTCAACGACGCCATCGAGGAGCACGACGTGGACGGCATCATCTCGGGCATCCGCTGGGACGAGCAGGAGTCCCGCGCCGACGAGACGTTCTTCTCGCCGCGCCACGACCCGGACATCTACCCGCCCCACGACCGCGTCCAGACCATCCTCCAGTTCGACGAGGCCGCCGTCTGGGAGGCGTTCTGGAACTTCGTGGTCCCGGACACCGTCGAGGAGTTCCCCGAGGAGGGCTACGTCCCCGAGACCGACGACGACCTCCCCGAGGGCGTCGCACAGGACGACATCCCCGTCTCGCCGAAGTACTTCGCCGGCTTCCGCTCGCTCGGTAGCGAGGTCAGCACCGACAAGGCCGCCGAGGAGCCCGCCTGGCAGCAGGACCTCGACTCGACGACCGAACGCGCCGGCCGCGCCCAGGACAAAGAGGACCTGATGGAGCGCCTGCGCGATCTGGGGTACATGTAAGCCGGTCGGCTACCACTTCTCCGCGGACCGATCTTTTCGACGTGTGACCGCCCACTGCGAGCGGCGCGGTTCGCGGTCGCGGCGAGAGCGGTTTCGAACGCGCCGTGAGACCCGATCGCGGGCTCGACCCAGTGCCGTTTTGCACCAGCGCTCCCAACGACGGGTCGATGGACCTCCGCCGCCTCGTCGGCGACGAGCCGGTGACTCGGCTCGTCGACCGCACACCGGCGCCGCTCTCGGTCGCCCGCGTCGGGCTCGGTGCGATGGTGTTCCTCGCCGGCGTTCACAAACTGCTCGCGCCCGGGGTCTGGGCCACCTACGTCACCGACTGGCTGGCGCCGTGGCTGGTCGTCTCGCCGGTCGCGTTCATGCTCGTCAACGGCGTCCTGGAGGTCGGCTTCGGCGCGGCCATCGTCGCCGACAGGGCGACCGCGTTCGCCGCCGGCGTCGCGGCCGTCTCGCTGTCGGCCACGACCGCCTATCTCGCCCTCGCCGCGGCCGTCGAGGGCGGGTTCTTCGTCGACGTGTTCGTCCGCGACGTGGGGCTTTCCGCGCTCGCCTGGGCCGTCCTGCTCGACGCGCTCCGGCGGTCGGGCGGGTGAGAAGCCGCTCGTCGCGTGACTCGCGGTGGTCCGAGCGCGGAAAAGACTGCGCGAACGGCGTCGGTCGCGGCTACTCCTCGCCGTCGTGTTCGAGGCCTTCGGTGAGCGCGACGACGCTCTCGGCCTCGCCGTCGAGCCGTTGCGGGTAGATGCCGACGGCGACGATGTAGTCGCCCTCGTGCTGGAACTTCGCGGCGTGGACGTACACGTCGACCTCGCTGCCGGCGAGCGTCGCGGTCCCCTCGAACTGTTCGAGGGTGCGCTGGCTCCCCAGCGCTCGCACGCTGCGGTTCTCGACGTGACTGCCCACGGACAGCCCCTCGTACTGGGACTCGAACTGGCGGAGGACCTGCCGGGTCGACATATCGGAGATGGGGTTGAACGTCCGGGTCGCGACCTCCACTTCGGGGCTGGCGAAGGTGACGAACACGGCCGCTCGCTGGGAGCCCAGCGGTCCCAGGTCGACCCCGCGCTCGTATCTTGCCTGCTGGTTCGTCACCTCGACCTGCCGGGTCTGGCCCGCGGCGCTGAAGTTGCGCGTGACCGTCGAGTTCTCGACGGCGACCTCCTCGTAGCCCGTCTCCGAGAGGGCGTCGTCGCTCGCCGTCGCCGGCGACGCGGCGAACGCCAGCGCGCTCTGGCCGGTGATGAACCCGCAGCCCGCCGTCACCGTCACGAGGACGACCGCCAACGCCGCGAAGGTCTGCCGTGTGTGCATGCTCCTCCCCTTTCGTCAGGACGCTGGTAAACCTGCTGGTGCCCGAAATTCCGGTCCCTCGTCCGGAAGCTCCCGCTCAGAGACCGGTCTCGAACTGTTCGCGGGCGACCGTTGGCGGGCGGCCGTTCGACCGCGGGCCGAGCGGGCGGACCCTCAACAGTTATCGGGGAGCGCGCCCGCGATGGAGGTATGACGGAGTTCTCCCGACGCGTCGAGCAGGTGTCGATAAGCGGGATCCGCGAGGTCTTCGAGGCCGCGGGCGAGGACGCGATCAACCTCGGGCTTGGCCAGCCGGACTTCCCGACGCCCGAGCACGCCCGCGAGGGCGCCATCGAGGCCATCCGCGCGGGCGAGGCCGACGAGTACACCTCGAACAAGGGCACCGAGTCGCTGCGCGAGGCCATCTCCGGCCGCTACGCCGAGGACCGCGGGCTCGACGTCGATCCGAACGACGTCATCGCCACCGCCGGCGGGAGCGAGGCGCTGCACATCGCCATGGAGGCCCACGTCGACCCCGGCGAGGAGGTCATCTTCCCCGACCCCGGATTCGTCTCCTACGACGCGCTCACGCACATCGCCGGCGGTGAGCCGAAGCCGGTCCCGCTGCGCGACGACCTGACGATGGCCCCCGAGACGGTCGAGGAGGCCATCACCGACGACACCGCCGCCTTCGTCGTCAACAGTCCCGCCAACCCCACGGGCGCGGTCCAGTCGCCCGACGACATGCGCGAGTTCGCCTGCATCGCCGACGAGCACGACGTGCTCTGCATCTCCGACGAGGTGTACGAACACATCGTCTTCGAGGGCGAACACCGCTCGCCAATCGAGTTCGCCGAGAGCGACAACGTCGTCGTCGTGGGCGCCTGCTCGAAGACCTACTCGATGACGGGCTGGCGCCTGGGCTGGGTCACCGGCTCGAACCGGCGGATCGAGCGGATGCTACGGGTCCACCAGTACGGCCAGGCCTGCGCGACCGCCGCCGCCCAGCACGCCGCCGAGGCCGCGCTGACCGGCCCGCAGGACCCCGTCGACGAGATGGTCGCGGCCTTCGAGGAGCGCCGGGACGTGTTGCTCGACGGCCTCGCCGACATCGGCCTGGACTGTCCCACGCCGAAGGGCGCCTTCTACGCGATGCCCGAAGTGCCGGACGGGTTCGTCGACGAGGTCATCGACCGCGGCGTCGTCGTCGTCCCGGGCGAGGCCTTCGGCGATCACGGCGAGGGCTACGCCCGCATCTCCTACGCGGTGAACGTCGAGACGCTGAAGGAGGCCCTGGAGATCATGGGCGAGGCCCACGACGCGGTGGCCTGATCAGTTCGGCGCACCGCCGCCGTCGCCGCCGGTTTCGCCGTCGTCACCGGTGTCGGCCGAGTTCTCGTTCGGGAGCGGCGACCCCAGGACGACGAGCGGAACCGTCGTCGCGGCGAGCAAGACGCCGATAGCGCCGTAGGCCGCGACCGGCCCGCGGGCGCCAGCCGCGACGCCCGCGAGGACGACGAACGGCGTCCGCGCCAGTCCGACGGCCATCGAGACGGCCGACAGCACTGTCGCCCGACCCACGCTCTCCACGCGGTCGTTGACGTGCCCCTCGACCATCGGCCGGAGCAGGGAGTGGACCGCCCGGAGGAGGTAGAACGTCGCGAACGCGGTCAGCGGGACCGCCAGCGGGAGGAGCGTCGCCGTGACGAGGACGACCGCGGCCGCGCCGACCGCGCGGGAGAGGCCGAACCGCGCCTCGATCGGTCCCGCGTAGTAGCTGACGACGCCGGCGACGAGAGCGAAACTCGCGTACAGCGGCCCGAGCCCGGTCGCGGCCGACACCGGAACGTCGACCGGGAGCGACCCCGAACCGACCGCCCCGGCGACGCCGTCGACCACCGGGAGCGCCGCGAGGTCGACGCCTCCGACCACCTCGACGGCGATCGGCTGGACGTACTGATTGGCGGCGCCGACGGCGCCGAAGACGAGCGCGGCGAAGGCCACGAACGACCGCAACGGCGGGCGAGCGAGCCGATCGCACAGCAGCGGGAGCGCCTCGCGGACCGACGGCCCGGCCGTCTCGCCGGCCTCGAACTGCTCGGTGCGGGGGAGCGTCGCGACCACGCCCGCACCGACGACCACGAGTCCGCCCGCCGCGAGGAACGGCGCCCGGGGGTCGACCCCGTAGAGGACGGCGCCGAGGACGGTCGTCACCGCCGAACTCCACCGGGCGATCGACTGCCCGCGACCGCGAACGGTCGTGAACCGCTCCCCGCCGACGGTCGATTCGAGCACCTCGTAGAGCCACGCGCCGCCGGTCCCCGAGGTCAGGGCGATGCCGATCCCCCAGAGCACGTAGACGACGAGGTACGAGGCGAACGAGTCGACGGCGACGAACCCCAGCAGCGACCCGGCCATCGCGAGCTTGCTCGCGACCAGCGTGTCCCGGCGGCCGAAGCGGTCGCCGGCGTACCCCGTCGGGATCTCGCCGGCGACGAGCACCAGCGAGTAGACCGCGCTCAGCGTCCCGTACTGCGGATACGTCAGGTCGCGGAGGACGAACAGCGCGAAGATCGGCGAGACGAACCCGACGGCCGACAGCGCCTGGAACAGGTAGTACCGGCGGATCAGCGCCCGCGGGTTCGACAGGTCGACGCGCACGGGCGGTTCGTCGGACGGCGCGGACTTGAGGGTTCCCTGAACGGCGTTGAAGTAGCCGGACTGACACCTCGGCCGACATTCGCCTGCGGAACGTAGAAACGTCTCGCGACCCTACCGACGGGCGATGGACCAACTGACGCCGTCGAACGTCCCGACCTACGAGACCAAGGCGGAGGGGCGCTCGCTGTGGGACCGCTGCGCCGACCGCGGGCTCCCGGTGGTCGCCGTCCGCGAGGGCGAGCGCGGCTACGTCGTCCGCTACGACCTGCAGCACCTCGACGGCCAGCTCTCCGAGCGAGCCCTACGGAAGCTCCGCGAGCACGTGCGCTCGCTGCGCTCGTACTCCGTCCGCGTCGACCCCGACTCCCAGACCGCGGGCGTCGGCGGCGAGACCGGCCACGTCGCCGGCGAGCTCCACGCCGAGACGGAGGACGACGCCCGACGGCTCGCCTCGCACGTCTCCTCGTTCGTCTTCGACGACGACAACCTCGTTTAGTCGCCGCCCCGGTTCTGCCCCCGCGCGTCGGCTCCGCGCTCCCGCCCGGGCCGCGCGTGCAGCGTCTCGTGGACGCCCAGCACCAGCGCCGGCACGACGACCATGAAGACGTGTTCCTCGACGGGGATCCCGACGAACTCGACGCCCGTCCGCAGCGCGATCTCGAACACGCCGACCGCCAGCGTGTACCAGTCCCAGACGTACGCGAGCGGGTAGATCGCGGCGACCGTCACGGCCGCTCGGCGGAGCGCCGCCCGGCCCGCCCGGACGAGCAGCGCGAGCGCGAGCGACCCGAACGCGACCTCCGTCGCGAGGTAGGTATAGGGTCCGAGGACGCCGATATCGGGGAGTGGAACGCCCGATAGCGGTTCGACGGCGACCGCGACGACGAGCGCGGCCAGGCCGACGGCGCCGCCGAGCGCCAGGCGCCTCGGCGTCCGCGCTACGGGACCCGCGGCGACCACGAGCGCCGTCGCGAACCAGACGACCGTGGCGAGGCCGGCGCTCGGCGGGACGACGCCCGCGACGGCCGCCCAGAGCGTGACGACACCGAGAGCGAAGGTGCCGGCGACGAGTCGCTTCGCGCGACCGCTGTCCATACCGTCATATGTGGTCGCACTCCCATGAGCGGTCGGGTGGCCGAGTCGCGAGACTGGTTCGAACGAGAGGGTCGCCGGAGACAGCAAGCGTCGAAAGCCCTCGACGCGCTCGCTATCGGGGAGACCACCGCATCCGACGGCAAGCGTCGAAAGCCCTCGACGCGCTCGCTATCGGGGTGACCACCGCATCCGACGGCGAGCGGTGAAAGCCCTCGACGCGCTCGCGGTCGCTGAGGCGGGATATCCGCGCTCTCGGCACAGCCCGCGCGGATAGTGCCCGCTCAGACGACTACAGGCGCGAGCGCGCCTCGCCCTTTCAGTCCGCCAGGACAGCACCGCACCCACACCGCACAGCGACCGCAGACGGCCACGAGCCTCCCCAGCCGATTCGCTCGTTCGTTTCACTCACTCCCTCATCCCTCGCGCGACTGTTTCGAGCGGCCCGCCAGGAGGCGGGCACGCTCGACAGCACGCGCCAACCGCACCGCTACCTCAATATGCAACAGCCGTCACATGCGCTGAACACCGGACTCGCGTACGCGAGTCGTCGGCTCACGTGTCGTCGCTCTCCGTGCGCTCGTTCGAGCGGTCGGCAGACGCGTCGCCGTCCCCGCTGAAGTCGAGATCCCGTTCCTCGGGCGCGAGCGCGGCGTCGAACGCCGAGGTGTCGTCCAGCCCGTCGAACATCTCCGCGAGGTCGTGGCGCAGTCGGTCGAGCTGTCGGTCCAGTCGGTCGAGCGCGTCCCCGTCGTTCCCTTCGTCGGCCAGCGTCGCTCGGCGTTCGGCGAGGTCGTAGAACTCCTCCAGTCCCGCCCGGTATCGTGCGCGCGCCGCGAGCCACTGCACCGTCTCCCGGACGGCCACCGGGTCTCGCCTCACGACCGCGTCGACGGGGTCGGTCTCTGCGGTCGTCCGGTCCGAGTCGGGCACCGACACCCCGATCTGGCAGTCGAACTCGCGCGCGCGAACGTCCGACAGGAGCGAGTCGATCGGCCCGTCGACCAGTTCGACGTCGACGAGGACGACGTCGACTTCCTCGTCGAGACTTTCGCGGAGGGCGTCGGCGCTGTAGGCGGTCCGGACGGTCCCGTCGTCGCGAAGCGCGCTCGCCAGTGCGTCGGTGGCCGCGGGCTCGGCACCGGCGACGACGACGAGGTGCCGTGCCGGGGGCATATCCGGCGGGAAGGACGGGAGGTATAAAGAGTCACCCCTTTCCCGTCCCCCGATTACGTCAGGGGTCGGCGCCGGCCGAGCGGCCGCGATCGGCGTCGACGACCGCGTCGCAGACGATCCGGAACGTCTCGACGGTCTCGTCGTCGTGGGCCGCGGGGTCCAGGTGGAAGACGACGACGCCGTCGACGCGCCGAGCCACCTCGCCGAGCGTGTAGACGAACTTGAACGCGGTCGGTTCGTCGGCGTAGCCGAGCACTCCGGTCAGCGAGTGGACCGCGACGCCGACGCGGTCGCCGTCGTCGTCGGCCCGCTGGAGCACGTCGCTGACCCGGCGACCGATCGCCTCCAGATCCGTCGGGTCGACGACGCGTTCGACCGGCACGGCACCGTCGGTGCCGGCCGTCTCCGCTGTCGAGCGCGTCGTCCGATCCACGTCCACGCAGGCGGCGAGCGGCGGCCCGGTGTCGGCCTCGCGCTCCCACAGCGACAGCCACTCCGCCGCCGGCAGGGAGATCGTGACCGGGACCGCCCGGTCGATCCGGTCGCCGAGCCCGTCGAGAACGGTCATACAGGCGTCCGTCGGCCGGTCGGATACGTCGGGAGCCAGCAACAGCACCGTCGTCGCGTCGCCGATATCCGCCGCTCCTCGGATGCGGACGGTCACGAGCTCTCCCTCCCGAACGGATGGCACTCCATCACTTCTTATCAATCACCCGGACCCACACGACTATGAGTGTTGCCGTTCCCTGACATCCGCCCGTCGTCCCCGGGTTTCCGAACCTATTAGGGCATTTTGTTCTATGGCTGAAATATCGTTTTCTAATCTCTGTCGAAGATACTGATAATACAAGGCTTAATTTATCCCGAACTTTTAGATAAATTCAATCACAGACGCGCTGAATAAACACTTGGCTATGAGCCAAGAATCAACGCGACTCCGCGAATTCCTCGAAGAGAACCCCAAATGGATCGGCGTCATGTTCAGCGCGCTGCTGCTGCTCTCGCAGGCCGGAACGGTGGCTGCGGGACACGGCGGATCGATGACTGGACCCTAAGTTCGGAGTTCTGAAATTCCTAGAGTCCACTGTAAGCTACCGTTGACTTCTACTGGGGCATCCTGTCGGTGAAGAAATTCTAATAGGCCCGACTCTGTGAGTGAAAATGTTCCCATCCAACCAGAGTTTGTAGAGAATGTATTAATACCTTCAATTTGAGGGGTGAACATCGTTCCCATCGGCGTCGAAAGTGTCGGATATCCATACATACTAAATTCAAACATATTATCGTCGTCTTTGTGAATAGTTATTTTATGCGGTGTCCCCGACTGGTTTTCAACGATAGAAGCGCTTGCGTCGCCAATCACGAGGTAGTGGTGGCCGATCTGTTCGTACTCCTTGATGATCGAGACCGTCGCGGCGAGCGAGAATCCCTGATTGAGGAGTTTCGCAGCGGTGCGACCCACCGAGGTAGCGGCCTCGTTGACGATGTCGGTGACGGTCGCGATGCCGGCCATCGCGCCGGAATCCACGAGACCACGTCCCTGCTCGTAGGAGTCACAGGCGTTGAGGAGGAACGCGCTGACGTTGACCTCCGAGAGGTGGCGGGTGTCGAGATAGCCGTCGGCACAGCGGATCCCCTCGTCGTCGACGTGGCCGATGTAGTGGAGGAAGTCCACGTCCGAGCGCAGGAGTTCGCGCATCTCCATCGCGGTCAGTTGCTCGTGGGCCTCGATGCCGAACTCGATCCAGTCGCGGGTCCCGTAGATGTCCGAGACGACGTTCTCGTCGGTCATCTCCTGGTCGTTGCAGACGACGGCGACCTGGATCTGGGGGTCGGTTGTCGGCTCGAACTCCAGCCGCCGGTAGTAGGCGTCGACGGTCATCTTGCTGGCGCCGACCGGGAGGCCGTCACCGACGTAGGCCTGCTCGATGCTGTCGGCGGGTTCGGGGCGGAAGATCTCGGGGCTCGCGGTCGAGGGCGACGACTCCGAACGGGTCTGGGTCCGGGTACTCCGCCGGAGCGCCTCGGGGTTGTTCCTGAAGAAGGACTCGACCTGGTCGGTGAGTTCCTCCAGCGCCTCGTCGCGGGTCTCCTGGGAGTGCGGGCAGCGGACGACCGCGAGTTCGTTCGCGAGGAACGGGAGCGCGCTGACGTTCGCGGCGTCGGGTCGCACGTCGGCGGTGAGCTTCCACTTCGGAACCACGTCCGCAACGGCGTCGAACGGCACGTCCAGATACGTCCGCAACTGCTCCGACAGGGGCTGCTCGTAGACTGCCGCGAAGTCCAGGTCGACCAGGGATTCGACCTCCGCCCGCTCGTGGAGGTCGACCTCGTAGTACCCTTCGGTGCGCGTGACACAGTCCATGAGGAACACGTGTTTCAGCACGCGCTCGACTTCGGCCTCGAAGCCGTCGTCGCCGTCGAGCGGGTACGACCAGCCGTCGCCGGCGATCCGCGGCGACGGGCCGGGCTCGATCCGCGCACCCGTGTAGTACGCCAGCGGCACGACGGGGTAGATGTACTCCTCTATCGGCGGCACCTCGATGCCGACCCCCGTCTCCGGCGCGGCGATCGAGTCCGGGATCGAGAGTTCGTCCCCGATCTCCACGAGCGGTGGATGGCCGCGTAGCGACGGGAACGACCGCTCACAGCTGGTGGTCTTCAACGCCGAACCGAGCGTCGAGAGCGCCCGCATCAGGTCCTCCGGCTTCTCGGTCGTCGTGACGGTCGCCGCCGGCTGCTCGTGGACCGAACGCGCCCCGACGTGAACCCGGTCGGTCCCGGTGAGTGCGACCCTGACGGAGTCACCCATCGAGGTGACTTCGATCCCGCCCTCGATGGCGAACTGGAGCTTGACCTGCGTCGTCGCCAGTTCGACGTTGTACCGGCCGGGCGGCACGCTGACGGACTCCTGGTCCGAGACCTCCGCGACGGTGTTCCCCTCGGCGTCGCGGATCCACAGCGGGACGAAGTAGGGCGTCTCGACGGCCGCGGTCCGCACGGTCGCGCCGGCGTCGGCGGGGAAGTAGAACTGGTCGGGGTCGCAGTCGTCGATCCCGGGCTCGTCGGGCGTCAACAGCGAGAACTGGGTCTCCTGGATCGGGTCGGTGACCTGGATACCGTCACGACTCGGATGCGGGCGGATCTGCGGTCGAGTGGCGTCCGGGTCGACGTTCATGTGTTCGGAGGGTTCCGTCGGCTCTCACGGCGTCACAGGGGGGACCCGCGCCTGGCCCGTGCGAGCGAGTAGGCGTGAGAACGCGGTGGGGAGAAAAAAGCCTGTTGGCCCCGAACACATCTCAATCGGAGAACAGACTGGTGTGGACGGGCGCGAACGAGGGGTCGTCGTCCTCGGGCGGCTCGTCCGTGTCCGTGACGGCCGTCCCCTCGACGCCGTCGGCGAGGAAGTCGGCGAGCGGCGGCCCGACGCTCTCCGGTTCGACGAGGAAGGCGTCGTGGCCGTGGTCCGAGTCGACGAGGTGGTGGGCGGCGGCCACGTCGGCCTCGCGGAGCGCGTCGGCCAGCTCCTCGGCCTGTGCGGGCGTGAAGTGCCAGTCGCCGGTGAACGACATCACGAGCGCCTCGCCGTCGAAGGCGGCCAGTGCGTCCTCGTCGGACTCGAAGCCCGCGGCGAGGTCGTAGTTGTCCATCGCTCGCGTGAGGTAGAGATACGAGTTGGCGTCGAAGCGTTCGACGAAGCTCTCGGCGTTGTAGTCGAGGTACGACTCCACGTCTCGATAGGGGAAGAAGCCGGCGGCGGGGTCGGTCGGGAACGAGCGGGCGGCGTCGCGGCCCGCCGCGCGGCGGCCGAACTTCTGCTCCATCGAGGCCTTCGAGAGGTACATCACGTGGCCGATCTGGCGGGCGAGCGCGAGCCCGTCGGTCGGCTTCGGTCCCTCGCCGTAGTAGTCGCCGCCCTGCCAGTCATCGTCGGTGGTGATGGCGCGGCGAGCGATGGCGTCCATGGCGAGACACTGCACGTCGAGTCGCGCGGCGGCGGCGATGGGGGCGATGCGCTCGACGTGGTCGGGGTGTTGTTTCGCCCACTCGATGACGTTCATCCCGCCGACGCTGCCGCCGACGACGGCGTGGAGGTGCGGGATACCGAGCTCGTCGAGCAACTGGCGCTGGGCGTCGGTCCAGTCGGTGACGGTGACCGCGGGGAAGTCGGTGCCGTAGGGCTCGCCCGTCTCGGGGTTGGTGCTCTCGGGGCCGGTCGTGCCGTAACACGAGCCCGGGACGTTGGCGCAGAGGACGTAGTACTCGCGGGTGTCGATGGCCTTGCCGGGGCCGACGATGTCGTCCCACCACGCGCGGGCCTGGCCGTCCGTCTCGTCGTCGGGGTGGCGGCCGGCGACGTGGGCGCTGCCGGTCAGCGCGTGACAGACCAACACCGCGTTGTCGCCCGTGAACTCGCCGTAGGCCTCGTAGGAGACCTCCAGCTCGGGGATCGAGCGGCCGCACTCGAACTCGAACTCCCCGATCGAGACGGCGTCGCGTTCGATCTCCATCTACGAGTCACCCGCGTTCGGTGTGTCGTCGCTCGCCCCGGCGTTGGCGCGCTGGATGGCGCCGTCGATGTCGGCGAGCACGTCGTCGGCGTCCTCGATGCCGACCGACAGGCGCACCAGGTCGGGCGTGACGCCGCTGGCGCGCTGTTCCTCGGCGGTGAGCTGAGCGTGGGTCGTGGAGGCGGGGTGGATGACCAGCGTCTTCGCGTCGCCGATGTTGGCGAGGAACTGCGCGAGGTCGGTCTCCTCGCAGAAGCGCTTGCCCGCCTCGAAGCCGCCCGCGAGGCCGAACGCGATCATGCCGCCGTAGCCCCCGTTCAGATACTCGCTGGCGTGGTCGTGGGTCTCGTGGGAGTCGAGGCCGGGGTAGGTGACCCACTCGACGCCGTCGTGGTCGGCGAGAAAGTCGGCGACGCGCCCGGCGTTCTCGCAGTGGCGTTCCATCCGGAGTTCGAGCGTCTCGGTGCCCTGGAGGGTGGCCCAGGCGTCGAAGGGCTTCTGGCCGTCGCCCAGCGAGCGGACGGCGCGCTGGCGGGCGGCCATCGCGAAGGCCTGGTCGCCGAACCGCTCGGCGAAGGTGACGCCGTCGAAGGCGTCGTTGGGCGCGCCGATCTCGGGGAACTTCTCGGGGTAGTCCGTCCAGGGGAACGAGCCGCCGTCGACCAGGACGCCGCCGACCGTCGTCCCGGAGCCGTGGATCCACTTGGTGGTGGACTCCCAGACGATGTCGGCGCCGTGGTCGAGCGGATTGCACAGCGCGGGGGTACCGAACGTGTTGTCGACGAAGACGGGCACGCCCCGCTCGTGGGCGACCTCGGCGATGGCCTCCATCGGGGGCGTCACCAGCGACGGGTTGCCGATGGTCTCGTAGTGGACGTAGGCGGTGCGGTCGTCGATGGCCTCGGCGTAGGCGTCGGGGTCGAGCGTGTCGACGAAGCGGGTCTCGATCCCGCGGCGACTGCCCATGTTCGAGAGATAGGAGTGGGTGCCGCCGTAGATGGAGGAGGCGGTGACGACGTTGTCGCCCGCCCGGGCGAGGATCGAGGTCGCGGCGTCGAGCGCGGCCATCCCCGACCCCGTGGCGACGGCCGCGGTCCCGTTCTCCAGCGCGGCGAGCCGCCGTTCGAGCGTCGAGACGGTCGGGTTGTCGAACCGCGAGTAGACGTTCCCCCCGTCGTCCAGCGCGTACCGGTCGGCCGCCGTGTCGGCGTCGTCGAACACGTAGGAAGTGGTCTGGTAGATCGGCGGCGCTCGCGCGCCCGTCGCCGGGTCCACTTCCTGGCCGGCGTGGACGCAGCGGGTTCCGAAGGCGTACGGATCGGTCATGTGTGTCGTGCATATATCTACAAACATCTATAACCACGAGTTACGGCAAATATCTCAGTGTCACGCGTTGGCACGCGGTCGGGAGTGTCCGATGTGGAGGACCGGCAGCGCCGCGGCGGGGGCGGCGGTCCGTTCGGCCGTCGTCATCGCCGTTCGATCGTCAGCGCGGACAGCGAGCGGTCGACGGTCACGTCGAGGCGCTCGTCGCCGGCTCGGAGCGGGAGGGTCACGCGGAGCGGGTCGTGGCCGTCGACCGCGATGTCGCCGGGGTCGCAGGCGTCGACCGACCACAGCGAGTCGGTCAGCAGATCGGGCGCGTTGGCGGCGACGAACGGCAGCACGTCGGGGTGGTAGATCAGGATCTCCGGGAGGTCGGTGCAGAAGAAGTGCTTGCAGTACGAGCAGTGGTGGACGACCGCCGGGCCGGGCATCGCCTGTTCGAGCTCGCTCGATTTCTCCTCCTCGGGCACCACGTCGTGGTACATCTCGCTCGCGCAGGTGGGACACACGTCGCTGGCGACGGTCATCAGGTCCCGGCGGGCGTAGACGTTGGCCGCCGACAGCACGGCGTCGGGGTCGTTCGACCGGATCGCGCCCGGCGGGAGGTGGTACTTGAACGCGAGCGCGCCGCAGTCCCCACAGCGGACGACGAGCATGCTGTTGCGGTAGGTCGCTTCCAGTCCCGCCCCGCAGTCGGCGCAGTCGGCGTCGACGGGGAACGGCTCGACGGTCGTCCGGTCGGTGAAACTGTCCGCTTTGATCGCCTGGTAGAGGATGACCCCGGGGTACAGCAGGCCGTACCCCTCCGCTTTCTCCTGGACGAACACGCCGAGTAGCTCCTGAAGGTGGTAGTTGAACCGACCGCTGTCGGACACGTCACAGCGCCGGCGCAGCTCCTCGAAGGGGAGCGGGCGGGGCTGGCTGCCCTCCTTGGCGTCGCCGAGCTCCAGCAGGATGGTGACGCGCAGTTCGTTACCCAGCAGGGAGAAGGCCTCGGCGGGCGGGACCGACCGCCGCTCGGAGACTTCGAAGCCGTCCGTCATCGCCCCACACCTCGCGCGGCCAGCCATTTATGACTGTCTCTCGGTTCGGGGTCCCACCCCGGTCTGGACCGGACTCGCCGAACCGCTGGGCGTCGGCGACGGCCGACCCGAAAGCACTTGTCCCGTCGACAGGTTTCCACCGCTATGAGCCGCTTCGGCGACTTCGCCGCCGTCTGGTTCGGGACGCTCGTCGCCCTGAACTTCGTCGTCTTCCGCTTCCTGGGGGCGCCCCTGGGGATGTACACCGAGACGTTCCTCTCCGCGCTCGTCGGGCTCGTCCTCGCGAGCGTCCTGGTCTTCCACCGGGGCGTATCCTTGCCGACGGTCGTCGGGGCGGAGTAGGGGGCGTCGTCAACACCGAGCGAACCGACGAGAGTTCGCACCGGAGTCAACGTGCGCTTCGGGAGGTGGATTTCGAGGAAAAGGGACGCCACCGCCAGGACTCGAACCTGGGACAACCTCGTTAACAGCGAGGTGCTCTACCAACTGAGCTACGGCGGCACGCATGCATCCATAGCCGGAGTTGTTGTATAGGGATTTCGTTTTCCCTCCGCCACGACACGGAGTCACGTACGGCGATTCGATCGGGAACTGTCACGCATCCATCTTTTAGTGCGGCTCCGGCGAACAGTCGCTCATGGCCACCGAGTCCGTGACGCTCGATGTCGACGGCGACTCGTATCCCGGTCGGGTGAACGAGCCCGACGAGCCGACGGGCGCCGGCGTGCTCGTCCTCCCCGGGCTGAACCACGGACCGTTCGGCGACGTGTTCGACCAGTTCGCGGCTGCCGCCGCGGACGAGAGCCACCGGGTCGCGCGCTTCGAGACGTGGAGCGGGCCGGACGACCTCGACGGGAAGAGCGAGGCGGAGATGGAGCGTGAACTGGGGGCCGGCGTCGCGTTCCTCCGTGACCGGGACTGCGACCCGGTCGCAGTCGTCGCCAAGAGCTTCGGCGGACGGCTCGCGCTCACGCACCTCCCGACGGAACGAGTGGACCGCCTGGTCCTCTGGGCGCCCGCGGTCTTCGCCGGCGAGCACGAGGACCGCCCGTCGATCACCGCCGACGAACTCGCCGCCGTCGACGTTCCGACGCGCGTCCTCCAGGGCGACGACGACGAGGGGTTGCCGGTCGAGAACGCCCGCACGCTCGCCGACCACCTGCCGGCGGGCGAGGCCGTCGCGCTCCCGGGAGAGGACCACTCGTTCCAGCGCGAGCGCGAACGGACCGTCGCCGAGACGCTCGACCTCCTGTCGGAGTGAGCGCGAGCGCGCGGCCAGCGGTCGCGACACATCGGACGGGTTTTCACCGGTCCCGAACAACCCCGACGCATGAGCGACGAGTTCGACGCCGTCGTCGAGCGGGTCCGCGAGCGCGTGACCCCCGACGACGAGGAGCGCGAGCGCCTCGACCGCGTCGTCGACGACCTCCGCGAGCGCGCACGCGACGCCGTCGCGGACCTGCCGGTCGACGCCGACGTGATCCAGGTCGGGTCGACGGCCCGTGACACCTGGCTGGCGGGCGACCGCGATGTCGACCTGTTCGTCTCGTTCCCGACGGAGATCGACCGCGCCGACCTCGAATCCTACGGCCTCAAGGTGGGCCACTCGGTCCTGCCCGACGGCCACGAGGAGTTCGCCGAACACCCCTACGTCAAGGGGACCTACGAGGGGTTCGACGTGGATCTCGTGCCCTGCTACGCGGTCGCCGACGCCACCGCGATCCGGTCGGCGGTCGACCGCACGCCGTTCCACACCGAGTACCTCGCCGAGCGCATCGACGCCGACCTGGCGAGTGAGGTGCGGGTCGCCAAGCGGTTCCTCACCGGGATCGGCGTCTACGGCAGCGACCTCCGGACCCGGGGGTTCTCCGGGTACCTGACCGAGCTGCTCGTCCACGAGTACGGCGGCTTCCGACAGTTCGTCGAGGCCGCCGCCGAGTGGCACCCACCGGTGAAACTGGACCCCGAGGGTCACGGACGGGAGACGTTCGACGATCCGCTGGTCGTGATCGACCCGACCGACCCCGAGCGCAACGTCGCTGCCGTCTGTAGCCCCGAGGCGGTCGCACGGCTCCAGCACTACGCCCGGGACCTGCTCGCCGACCCCCGACCGGCGCTGTTCGTCCCCGACGACCCCGAGGCCGTCGACGCCGACGCGGTTGTCGCGGCGTTCGAGCGCCGCGGGACCGCGCCGGTCGCCGTCCGCTTCGACGCGCCCGACATCGTCGACGACCAGCTCTACCCGCAGCTCGACCGCTCGCTGGAGGGGCTCGTCGGCGAACTCGACCGCCGCGGGTTCGACGTGCTGCGGTCGGCCGCGTGGGCCGACGAGACGGTCGTCCTGTTCGCCGAACTCGAAGTCGCCGAACGGCCGGCCGTCGAACGCCACGAGGGGCCGCCAGTTCACGTCCGCGACCACGCCGAGGGGTTCTACGACGCGTACGCCGACGAGGCCGCCGCTCCCGACGACGGAACTGCGGGCACCTACGGTCCGTTCCTCGACGGCGACCGCTACGTCGTCGAGCGGCCCCGCGAGTTCCGGACGGCGGTCGGACTGCTGGAGAGCGACGCCGTCTTCGACGTGGCGCTGGGCGCGCGGGTCGAGACGGCCATGGACGAGGGGTACGCGGTACTGGCCGGCGACGAGGTGGGCGCGCTCGCCGACGAGTTCGGCGTCGAACTGGCGCGGTACCTCGACCCGCGACCCTGATCGGTGGGGACCACGGTCGCGGCCGCTCGCGGTCGCAGCGTTCCCGAACGCGGCCGCTCACGCCGTCGACGACGGATAAAAACAGTCGACACGTCGGTCCCGTCGGACGGGGTCACTCGGTGTCGATAGCGTAGAGCCGCTGGCGGGCGTCCGCCGGGTAGATCCGTTCTTCGACGATGTCGGCGTCGGTCAGGTCCGACAGCGCGCTGCGCACGCTGCGCTGGGAGAGGCGCGTCTCCTCGGCGAGCGTCTTCTGAGTCAGTGGGCCTTCGTACTCGAGGACCGTGTACACGAACTTCGCGCTCGGTGTCAGATCGTCGAGTTGCGATTCCCAGTCACGATACGATTGTTCCGTACAACAGCACACGGGGAAAGGTCACCAACAGCACGGTTCCGCACGCATCCATGTATAGGTTTCCGCGGCGCGTTGATGTGTATCCCGATACCCATCAGATCACGGACTGATACTCGGGAACCGGTCGCTCTCGGGAGCCTGACAGATCGGACGCTACGCTGGGTTCCGATGTCGGTCAGCCGGAGAACGCCCGATCAACCGGAGAACGCCCCGTCAACCGGAGAACGCCCCGTCAACCGGAGAACGCCCCGTCAACCGGAGAACGCCCCGTCAACGCGGCGGGCGACGGATGGTCACTCGTCGGCGAGGTCGAACCCCTGGTCGCGCACGTCGTCGATGACCTCGCGGGCGGCGTCCTGCACGTCTTCGTCGGGTTCGGCGGGGGTGTAGCCGTCGAACACCTCGTGGACGGTGCGGATGCTCTCGGTCAGCGTGTCGAGGCCGTAGCCGCCCTCGAGGACGAACCCGAGGCCGGCGTCGATGCGGTCGGCGAACGCGTCGACCCGGTTCGCGAGCAGGCCGTATCCCTCCGTGGAGACGCGCATCCGCGAGATGGGGTCGTGTTCGTGGGCGTCGAAGCCCGCCGAGACGAGGACCAGGTCGGGGTCGAACGCCTCGAAGGCGGGGAGGATCAGGTCGTCGACGGCAGCGAGGTAGCCGCTGGTCGTCGTCCCCGGGGGAAACGGGACGTTCATCGTCGTTCCTCGGGCGTCGCCGGTCCCGATTTCGGTCGCGTCGCCGGTCCCGGGGTAGATGCCGTCCTCGTGGATGGAGACGAAGAACACGTCCTCGCGGTCGTCGAAGATGTCCTGAGTGCCGTTGCCGTGGTGAACGTCCCAGTCGAGGATGGCGACGCGGTCGGCGTCGCGGTCGTCGATGGCGTGCTGGGCCGCGACGGCGACGTTGTTGAAGAAACAGAAGCCCATGGCGTCGTCGTAGACGGCGTGGTGGCCCGGCGGGCGGCCGAGCGCGAAGGGGGTGTTCCGCCCGTTCGCCCCGTCGAGCGCCTCGTCGGCGGCCCAGTTGGCCATGCCGGCGGCCGCGAGCGCGGCGTCCCAGGTGGCCTCGACGGCGACGGTGTCGGCGTCCCAGTCGCCGCCGCCGTCGGCGCAGAACGCCTCGACCGAGTCGACGTAGTCGGCGTCGTGGGCGGCGGCGACCTGCTCGACGGTCGCGTCCTCGGGGGAGACGTACCTGACGCCGTGACACTCCGAGAGGCCCTGGCGGATGGCGCGCAGGCGGTCGGGGCTCTCGGGGTGGCGCTTGCCGGTGTCGTGGTCGAGACAGGCCTCCCGGTAGCCGAAGTTCATGCGGTCACTCGTAGTACTGGCTCAGTCGAAAGTAGGCCTCGACGTCCTCGGCTTTGACCGTTCGCCGGTCGGCGTGGCGCGCCAGGTCCGCGGCGGCCGCGGCCACCCGGTCGGCGTACGTCTCCAGTTCGGCCGCCAGCGCGAGGCGAGCGTCCATGGAGACGCGGTAGTCGTCGATGTCGAGGCGAGCGATGCGGTCGACCGGCGCGATCGGCAGTTCGAGGTCGTCCTTGTCCTCGGTCGCTTCGGTCCCGAAGTCCGACGCCATCAGCGTCTTCCGCCCGTCCGCGGTCGCCACGTCCGCCGCGTCGACCGCCCGCTCGGCCCCGCGCTCCTGGATGCGACAGGCGAGTTCCTCGGCGGCCTCGGCGCTGACGCGCAAACTCCCGGCGTTGCGCCGGATGATGGTGTCGACCGGCGCGAACGGTAGCTCGACGCTCATAGAACACAAGCGGGCCGTTCCGGCCTTAAGCGTTTCCGAAACCCGCTCTCGGCCATCGACGGCCGATCTGCCGTCGCGACCCGCTGTCGACACGGTATCACGTCGACCGCGACCGGCCGACAGCGGCCGTCTACGCGGTCAGAACACGTCGTCGGCGTCGAGGCGGTCGTCGACCACCGCGCCGCGGGCGGTCACTTCCTGCCCGAGCGTCAGCGCCGCGTCGGTCTCGACCTGCATCGTCTCCTGGCCGTCGTCGAGGATCACCGGGTCGCCCGTCTGGACGACCGTCCCCGTGAACTCCACCTCCTCCGCCGCGGCCGCCGCCGCCCCGCCGTCGGCGCTCCCGCCGGACGCCGCTCCGGCGGACCCGCCGGCGTCGCTCGCGTCCGCGGTACCGCCGTCTGCGTCGCCCTCGCCGGTGAACGCGCCGAGCCCGGCGTCCGCGCCGCTCGAATCGCCGCTCCCGCTATCGCCGCCGCTCGCGCCGCCGGCGCCACCGGGCGACGGCGCGGCCGAACCCGCCCCGGTGTCCTCGTCGAGGACGACCACGGTCGACTGCCAGCCCGCCGACGCCTCCAGGTCGTCCTGCCAGCCGTCCTGGATCTCGGCGTCGGCCACGAACACCTCGTCGCCCGGCGCGATCTCCTTGTCCGCCTTCTCGCCCCACAGCGCCACGCGGATGTCGCCCGTGTCGTCCTGCACGCGGATGTTCCGGACCTGTCCCTCGCTGCCGTCGTCGCGGTCGAAGGTCCGCTTGGGGTCGGCCGACCGGACGACCCCCGCCAGGTCGACCACCTGGTCCATCTCGACGCTCCCGATGGCGTCGGCCTCCGGCGTGAACTCGACCGTCTCGTCGATCTCGTCGATGGCGCCGTGGTCGCCGACGTGTAGTTCGAGGTCGCCCTCCCGCTCGCGGACGTAGCCGTCGACCACCTCGACGGCGGTCCCCGGGTCGAGCTCCGTCGCGCGGTCGGCGCGGTCGTCCCACATCGTCACGCGTACGCGGCCGGTCTCGTCGCCCAGCAGGAGGTTCGACACCTTCCCCTCGCTCCCGTCGTCGCGGTCGAACGTCCGGATCGAGTCGGTCTCTAGGACGATCCCGCGGACGTTCACGTCGGACTGGCCCATCGTCAGCGCGTCGACGGTCGACCCGTCGCCAAGCTCCACGTCGATCTCGGCGTCGTCGTCGGGTTCGGCCTTGTCGACGGAGACTTCGAGGCCGTTGTACCCGTCCTTCGGTCGGCCGGCGATCCGGAGGACCTGCCCCTCTTCGAGCATGCCCTCGGTGATGGCTTCGGCCTCCTTGTCCCAGAATGCGAGGCGGACGTTGCCGGTCTCGTCGGCCGCCTCGACGTTGACGACGCGGCCGTCCTCGTCCTCGCCGTCCCGTTCGAACGTGCGCAACTCGCCGATCGAGACCACCTTCGCGAGGAACTTCACCTCCTCCATGCCCGGTTCGATGTCCGCGACGGTGTCGACCTCCCCTTCGTTGAGCTCGTGGGCGATCAGCATCGCCGCCGTCTCCTCGTCCGCCAGCCCGCCCATCTGCTCGACCTTCTGTTCGACGGCCTCGCGGAACTCCTCCTCGGAGACGTCCGTATCGAGATCCGCGTAGACCTCCTCGATCGCTCCCATTAGTATAGCCGTTGGCATGGTTGCGCTCCGCTTAAGCGTTGTCGTTGCCTCGTTTCCCCGCCCGCGTCGCTCGGTCTCGTCGCGGCCACGTACGCCGATCTCGTCGCCGCTGGCGCCGGTTCGTCGGTCGCCGCCGTCGCGTTCATGGGCCGGGCTGGTCGGGCCCTCCGATATAAAACTGCGGACGCGCGGCCGCTCGTCGTCCGCGTCCCCGACGGCCGATCATTCTTGTAGTCGGTGGCCGAACGCACGGTCGTGTCCCGGAGCCCGACCCTGACACTGGTCGCCGCCTTCGTCGTCGTCTTCGCCCTCCAGCGCGTCGTGGCGCTGCTGCAGGTCCCGCTCACCTTCGCGCTCGCGCCGCCGGTCGGCGCCCGGCCGTGGACGCTGGTGACCAGCGTCTACGCCCACCTCTCGGTCGGCCACCTGCTGGCCAACGTCGCCGTCCTCCTGCTCGTCGGGCTGTATCTCGAACGCCAGACCTCCCGGCTGCGCTTCCACGCCTTCTTCCTCGTCACGGGCGCCCTGTCGGGGCTCGCCGAGGTGTGGATCAGCGGCCTGCTCGGCCCCGGTCCCGGCGTCGCCGTGCTGGGCGCCAGCGGCGGCATCGCCGGGCTGGTCGGCTACGTCCTCGCGGGCAACCGCATGAGCGACACGCTGCTGGACCGCACACCGCTGTCCCCGCGGGCGCAACTCGGCGTGTTCGTCGTCGTCGCCGGCGCCGTCACCGTCGTCACCGCCGGCCCCGGCGTCGCCCTGATCGCGCACTTCACCGGGCTGTTGATCGGGCTGGCAGCCGGGCGGCTACACCTGTTGCGGCCGTCGTGACAGGACGTGGTGTCTCCCTCGTGAGTCAGGCCACGTCGGTGACGACGCGGTGGACGACGCCGACCACGCCGCCGACGAACAGCGCGAGCCCGGCCAGGTAGAACGGGAGCGAGACCAGCGTCTCGACGAACTCGCGTGCGACGGGTATCGGGACGGGGAGCAGAATCGTCTGGTCCATCAGCCACCACCCAAGGACGGCGGCCCCGTACAGCGGCAGCAGGTCGCGACCGAACGCGTACGTGAACGATTCGACGGCGTTGGATGACACGGTCGACGTGACACCGACTCGATGTAAAGGTCTTCTGGAGCGATCGGAACGCTCTCGTCTGCTGGCAAATCTGCCGGCGGGGACGGTAGTCAGTGCCGCACTCACCGGCGGACTCGACGATTCAGTACAGCTGTTTCTCTTTCTCCTCGCGCTCGCTCTCGCGTTCCTGCTCGGCCTGCTGCTCCCGTCGGCGGGCGATCCACCCGCGGAACCCCGGAATGTAGGTCCGGCGCATATCGCGGGCGAACGCCCAGATGCCGTAGACCCAGAAGAAGAAGAGCAGGGTCCCCATGCCGAAGTACAGCCAGGTGGCGGTCGAGACCATCAGGTCTCCTCCCGGGCGCCGGGGTGGCCCCCGCCCATCGCCTCCGAGCGGAGGATGTCGTGGCAGACGGCGTTGCCGGTCCCCGTGTCGAAGACGTGGATCTTCCGGCGGTCGAGGACGACTTCGATGTCCTCGTCGTCGGTCAGGTCGCTGTCGGGCTCGACGCTCATCAGCAGTTCGTCGGCGCCCTGAGCGCTGGCGGCGCCGCTGGTGCCGGTGTCGGCGCCGGCGGCGTCCTCGCCGCGCAGGACGAGGTAGACGAATATCTGGTCGCCCATCGGTTCGAGCACGTCCGTCCGGGCGCGGATGCGCCGGGTGGGGTTGGCGAGTTCGTCGGCCTCGCCGGCGGGGTAGACGTCCTCGGGGCGGACGCCGATGGTCACGTCGTCGCCCTCGACGAGTTCGGGGACCTGCGCGGGGTCGAACGCCACGTCGAAGCCCTCTGTCCGTATCTCCTCGGCCTCGACGGTCCCCTCGACGAAGTTCATGCCGGGCGAGCCGATGAAGCCGGCGACGAAGAGGTTCGCCGGCTCGTCGTAACACACCAGCGGCGGGGCGATCTGCTGGAGGTGGCCCTCGTTCATGACGGCGATGCGGTCGGACATGGTCATCGCCTCGGCCTGGTCGTGCGTGACGTAGATGATGGTCGTGTCCAGTTCCTTGTGGAGTCGCTGGAGCTCCGTGCGCATGTGGACCCGGAGCTTCGCGTCGAGGTTGGCGAGCGGCTCGTCCATCAGGAAGACGGCGGGCTCGCGGACGATGGCGCGGCCGATGGCGACGCGCTGGCGCTGGCCGCCCGAGAGCTCGTCGGGCATCCGGTCGACCAGCTCCTCGATCTGGAGGATCTCGGCGGCGCGCTCGACGCGGCGGTCGATCTCCTCGCTGTCGAAGTCCCGCAGCCGGAGCCCGAAGCTCATGTTGTCGTGGACGTCCATGTGCGGGAACAGCGCGATATTTTGAAAGACCATCGCGATGTCCCGGTCTTTCGGCGGTTTGGTCGTCACGTCGTCGCCGGCGATGGTGATCGTCCCCTCGCTGGGGATGGTGAGGCCGGCGATGGTCTCCAGCGTGGTCGACTTGCCACACCCCGACGGGCCGACGAGCGTGACGAACTCGCCGTCCTCGATGTCGAGGTTCATGTCGTCGACAGCCGTGACGTCCGCGTAGCGTTTCGTGACGTGTTCGAGTTTGACTTCTCCCATTGTTCACTCCTTGAGTGCGCCCGCAGTCAGCCCGCTGACGATGCGCTCCTGGGCGATCACGACGAGGATCACCACGGGGAGGACGCCGACGATACTCGCGGCCGCCATCAGGTTGTAGAAGGCCTGATACTGGCCCTGGTAGTTGACGACGCCCCAGACGATGGGCGCCCAGTTCTGGGCCTGCCCGTCGGTCATCAGGAAGGAGATGAAGAACTCGTTGTAGACGCCGATGAAGGTGAGGACGCCAGCGGTCGCGACGCCGGGTGCAGACAGCGGGATGATGACTCGGAACAGCGCGCCGATGCGGGTCGCGCCCTCGACGCGGGCGGCGTCCTCCAGCCCGTCGGGGATCTGGCTGTAGAAGGTGGTGAGGATGAAGATCGACAGGGGGAGAAAGAGCGCGCTGAACGGGGTCACCATCGCCCCGGGCGTGTTGAACCAGTTCGGGCTCGATATCGTCCCGACGGCGGGGAGCGTGAGGATCTCGACGTTGCCCGTGAAGAACTGGAACAGGGGGATGATGAAGGCCGCGGGCGGGAAGTAGGAGATGGCGAGCAGGACGAGCAACAGCGCGGTCTTGCCGCGGAACTGCAGGCGACCGAAGGCGTAGCCGGCGAAGCTCGCCACCAGCAGGACGATGAGCGTCGTCGTCAGCGCGATGACGATGCTGTTGAACATGTAGACGTGGAACGGCAGCCGCTGGAACATCTCGACGAACGAGGCGGGGTTGAACCCGTTGGGCAGCAGGCCGACGTTGGTCATCCGGTCACCGGGGGTCAGCGCCAGCACGAGCAGCCAGTAGAACGGAAAGAGGGTGGTCACGAGGAAGAAGGCGGTGACGACGTAGAAGAGGAACTGGTAGGCGCCGCCGGGGTTGCGGATGGCCTCCTGGGTCCGGTCGGCGATGGGACCGTCGTCGTCGCTCTCTCCTTCCTCGGCGGTCTGGGAGGCCATCAGGTCCCCACCTCCAGGTCGGCGAACTTGACGATGTACACCATCGCGACCAGCGCGACGATACCGGCGGTGATGAACGCGACGGCGGCGGAGGTGGCGTACCGGCCCGAGCGGAAGGTCGAGACGACCAGGCAGGTCAGCGACGGCAGCGTCGAACAGCCGCCGGTCGTCTCGATGATGCCGTAGACGCGCATCGACTGGATGGTGCGAAAGAGGAGCGCGACCAGCAGGGCGGGCAGGACGAGCGGGAAGGTGATGTAGCGGAACTGCTGGATCTTCGAGGCGCCGGCGACCTTCGCCACGTCGTAGAGGCTGCGGTCGACGCTCTGGAGGCCCGCGAGGATGAGCAGCGCCATGAACGCCGAGGTCTTCCACACGTCGGCGACGATGACGATGATCAGCGTGTCGGTGGTGTTGATCAGCGGGTTCTCCGAGAAGATCCCGAGATAGCGCATCACGTCGGTCCCGACGCCGATACCCGGCTGGAAGAACAGCCAGAAGATGAGCCCCTGGATGGCGATGGGGACCGCCCACGGGATGAGGATCGCGACGCGGACCCACCGGCGGCCGCGGAAGCTCTGGTCGAGCACGAGCGCCTGGCCGAAGCCGATGATCGTCTCCAGGGTGACGGCGATGGCCACGTAGATGAGCGTCACCGTCAGCGCGCTCTGGAACGGCTGGCTGAAGTCGAGGAAGGGGCTGCCGAGGATGGCGTTGCGCTCGCCGGTCAGCAGCTCGACGTAGTTCTCGAAGCCGACGAACTCGCCGACGTACTCCGCCGAAAAGAGGGCGTCGGCGCGCAGCGACATCTCGAAGGTGCTCACCAGCGGCCACAGCGCCATCGTCGAGACGAGCAACAGCGTCGGGAGCAACAGGACGTACGCGAACCCCTGTTCGGAGAGGCGTTCGGTCCAGTTGGCCGGGGCGACCGCCGCCGACCGCAGGCGGCCGCGGCCGCGTTCGTCGCTGGTCGCCATCTTAGACGCTCTGTTCGATCTCTTCGAGGCTCCCTGCGAGCGCTGACATCGCGTCTTCGGGCGCCTGCTGCTGTGCGATCACGGCGTTGACGCGACTGGCGATCTGCGACGACTGGTCGGGCCAGACGACGGTCACCGGTCGCGGGATGGCGTTCTCGCCGGCCACCCGGAGCGTCTCCAGATGCGGTCCCCACGGGTCCACGTCGCCGACGTTCTCGGGGTCGAACAGCCGCCGGTCGCCGGTGAGGTAGCCGAGTTCGCTGAACTGGAAGGTGCGGAAGCTCTGCTGCATCGTCGCCTCGATCACCTGCACGGCGGCGTCGACGTTCTGGGAGTTGGGGTTGACGGTGAGGTGCCACCCGCCCAGCGCCGAGGCGGTGCCGCCGATGCCCTCGTATTCGGACTCCGCCTCGGGCACCGCGTAGGGGATCGGCATCGTCCCCAGGTCGTCGGGCGAGAGGTTGTCGGACTCCTCGAAGGCGGTCGCCGCCTCGAAGATGCCGCTGGGCCAGTACCGCAGGGCGACGGCGTTGCCGTTCGTGAACGGCGACAGCGACGGCCCCTCCGTCCACTCCAGGACGGCGTTGGGCGAGATCTGCTGGTAGCCGTCCAGCGCCTGCTCGTCGTCGCTCCCGTGGATGAGCGTCCGGACCATCCGCAGCGCCTGGTGGACGGGCTCCTCGTTGACGGTGACCGGTCGCTCGCCGACGGGACCGAACAGGGTGTCCCGGCCGCCGAAGTAGGCGCCGCCCCAGGTGCTCATGAACTCGTTGAACGTACAGCAGGAGAGCCCGACGTAGTCCGTGCCCTGCCAGTTGAAGCCGTACTCCACGTCGGCGTTGCCGTGGGTCTCCGAGATGACCTCCGAGAAGCGCTGCCAGGTCATCGGCTCGGTCCCCCAGTTGTTCCCCTCGGGGTCGAAGCCGGCGTCGGTCACGAGATCCGACCGGTACTGGATCGTCGGGAAGCCGACCTGCCAGGGGACGCCGTACAGTTCGCCCCGGGGGCCACCGCCCATCCCGGTCCCAGTGTCGGTGTCGCCCCCGCTGCCGCCGACGGCCTGGGCGGGCGCGCGGGCGCTCTCCAGCGGTGCCTCGAAGTAGTGCTCGTCGAGCATCGACTGAGCCTCCTGAGAGAGCCGCTCGCTCAGGTTGACGAGCTGGTCGCGGACGATGAACGGGATCGTCCACCCGCTGTCCATCCGAAACACGTCCGGCGTCTCCCGGCCGGCGTTGAGCCAGCTGCGGTACTGAGCCTGCACGTCGCCGGAGATCTCCGAGGTCGAGAGGAAAGACACGTCGATGTCCTCGGAGAGGCCGGCGTCGTACAGCGCCTGGCGGGTGTCCTCGGCCCGGTCGGTGACGTTCGACGGCATCGCCATCTCGACGGTCCCGCCGCCACCGCCGTCACCGCCGTCGCCGCCGGTCCCGTCCGTTCCGTTACCCGCTCCCGGCCCCGCGCCGTCCTGGCAGCCGGCGAGCCCGACCGCGCCGGCCACGCCGACGGCCTTGACGAACCGCCGCCGCGAACTCGACGCTCCGGGCCCGCTCTCCGCTCCCGACGATGAGTCCTGGGACATGTCTCTCACGATCGATGCTGCCAGACTAAGGTATAGTCCGGCATCCGTTGACACGCTCGGAATAACCGCGGGTTACCGCCGTCCCCGCTGTCGAAACGGTCGCCGCCGACTTGATGACGGGCGACCGACATACCGCATGGAACTCGTCGCCCACCGCGGCTGTCCCGACCACGGTCCGGAGAACACCGCTCGGGCGGTCGCTGCGGCCGCGGCGCGACTGCCGGCCGTCGAGGTCGACCTCCGACGCTGCGGCTCGGGCGAACTCGTCGCCGCCCACGACGAGCGCGTCGACGGCTTCACCGACGGGACCGGTCGCGTCGCCGACCTGGACCTGGCGGCCGTGCGGGACCTGCGCGTCGACGGGTCCGACGAGCCCGTCGCCACGTTCGCCGAGATCCTCGACGCCGTCCCCGCCGGGGTGACGCTGCAGGTCGAACTCAAAGAGCCCGGGCTCTGGCGGGACGTGCGGGCGGCGCTGGCGGCCGACGACCGTTCGAACGTCCGGCTCTCGTCGTTCTCGGCGCCGGCGCTGGCGGAGATCGCCCGGTCGGAGTGGGAGCCCGAGACCGGCCTCCTGTTCGGTGACCACCCGGTGGCGAACCTGGATCTCGCGGCCGCCCTGGACTGCGCGAACGTCCACCCGCACGCGCGGCTGTGTCTCGACCCCGGCGGCCGCGCCCTCGTCGAGCGAGCCCACGACGCCGGGTTCGGCGTGTACGCGTGGGGGCTGGACGCGGCGGCCGGCGACCGGGCGGATCCTGCGGCTGACGACCCGGAGAACCGGGCGGCGACGGTCCGGGCGCTGGCCGACCGCGGCGTCGACGGGGTGACGACCGATACCTGGGACCTCCCGCAGCCGTAGCTGGTCCGTAACGCTTCCCTACGCCCCGTAACCGCCGCTTATCGGTCGAAACCGACGATACGCTCAAGCGGGCGACCGCCGAACCGCGAGCCATGCGACGACCTCGGGGAGCCGACCGGTCGAACGGTGTACGAGCCGCGCCCGCGGACTCGGTGTCGGGGACGGACGGGACGGGGAGCGACCGCCCGACGCCGGCCACGCTCGCCGAGGCGACGACGGCCGACGGCGAGGCGGTGCTCGCCGACCTGGTCGAGGCGGGCGTCGTCGACGCGACCGGTGACGACGCCCGCCTCGCGGCCGACTTCGACGAACGCCGGCAGACGGAGACCGAGCGTCTCCGGGCGCTCTCGCCCGACGATCTCGCGGCCGCGACGCTCGCGATGGCGCCCGCCGCGACGAGCGCCGAGGCGGTCACCGAGAGCGAGCGCACGTTCGTCGTGCTCTCGGACGGGTCGAACGAGCCCGCGGGCGAGGTGTGGATCCGTCGACCGGTCGCGGTGGCGGAGGCCGCCGCCGCGCTCGCGCTGGCGGAGACCACCGCCCTCGACGCGGACCGTCGCGCCGTCGCCGCTCACGGCCTCTCCGTCTACCTCGACGACTGCCCGGTCTGCGGGACCGACCTCGAAGCCCGCAAGGCCGGCGGCTGCTGCGGCCCGCCGCGCACCGACGCCGAGGGGCATCCGCTGCGGGCGCTCGTCTGTACGGACTGTCGGACGCAGTTCGTCGCCTTCGAGTAGGCGCGGCGCCACTCGTCGGACATGACCCGCTATCTCCTCGCGACCGCGTCGGTCCACACGACCGCCGCGGCCGCCGACTACCTGACCGACCGACTCGGCGCCGACGACGAGGTCGTCGCCCTGACCGTCGACGAACCCGACCTCGACACGCGGGACGCCGGCGACGCCGCCAACGTCGCCCGGTCGCGGCTGCTCCCCGCGACCGTCGAAGTGGTCGAACGGGAGGGCGAGCGCGCGGCGGCTGCGCCGCCGGGGAACGACGAGGGCGGCAGCGCCGACCGCGTAGCCGAGGAGATCCGTGCCGTGCTGGCCGAACGCGAGATCGACGCGCTCCTCCTCGGGCCGCGCCGGGGCGACCCGGGGGCGAGCGGCGAGGGCGGCGACTCGACCACCGGCGTCGCGCCCGGCTCGACGGTTCGCGCGCTGCTCGGTCGCGTGGACGTGCCGGTGGTGGTCGTGCCCGTGCCCGAACTGTCGGATTCGGCCTGACGCGGCGGCCCCCCTCGTATCGCGGCCGAGCGTCGCGGGAGCCGCCACCAGCGGCCGCGCCGGTCAGTCGTCCTCGGTCGCGGCCCCGATGTCGGCGCCGTCGGCCTCGATGGCCTCCATGTCGGGCGCGACCCGCTCGCCGCGGGCGGACTGGAGCTTGCCGATCGCGACGGCGCAGACGTAGATCGCCACGGCGAAGAGGACGATGACCCCGCCGGCCGTGACGCCGCCGTAGTAGGCGGCGGCGATGCCCAGCAACACCGCCAGTTCCGCGAGGACGACCGAGACCACGAGCGACTCGGAGAAGCTCCGGGACACCTGGGTCGCACCGGCGACGGGCACCACGAGCATCGCCGCGACGAGGATGACGCCCATGATCTGCATCGCGCCGACGACGACCATCGCCGTCAGCATCACCATCACCCGGTTGTACCAGTTGACGGGGATGCCCGAGACCTCGGCCGCGGTCTCGTCGAAGGTGACGTACAGCAGCTGGTTGCGCGTGACGGCCACCGTGCCGACGATGACGGCGAACAGCACCAGCAGGATCGCCGCGCTCTGGGGCGACACCGTCGAGAGGTTGCCGAAGAGGAACTGGTTGACGCCGACGGCGAGCCCGCCCGCGTTGAGGCTGATGAGCGTCGTCCCCAGCGCGAACCCCGTCGAGAGGACAATGGCCATCGACACGTCGTTGTAGGCGTCGGTCGTCTCCGAGATGAGTTCGATACAGAGCGCGGCGATCATCGCCACGACGACCGCGGTGAGGTAGGGCGACACCCCCAGGTCGATGACGGCGTTGAGGAACAGCCCGACGGCGACGCCGGCGAACCCGGTGTGGGCCAGCGCGTCGCCGATGAGCGCGAGCTGGCGGTGGACGAGGAAGGTCCCGATGAGCGGCGCCATCACGCCGACGCAGAGCCCGACGAGGACCGCCCGGTGCATGAACCGGTAGCGGGGGTTCAGCATCTCCAGCCCGGTGAAGTAGTACACCCAGTCCATCAGCCAGTACCACTGCTCCAGGACCCACAGGAGGACCCCGAAGACGAGCTCGCCGACGCTCCCCAGTCCGCCCTGCAGCGGGAGGACCACCGACGGGTCCGCGGCGGCGAGGACGGTCGCCAGTAGCGTGGCCGCGACGTCCGCGCTCATCCGTCCACCCCCGCCAGCGACCGCGCCCCGGCCCCGAACGCCCGGGCCAGCGCGTCGCTGTCGACGAACTCGTCAGTCGGGCCGTCGAAGTACACCTCGCGGTTCAGGCAGACGACGCGGTCGGCGTGTTCGACGACCGCCCCGAGGTCGTGTTCGATGAGGAGGACGGTGATGCCCTCGGCGTTCAGCGCCGCCAGCAGGTCGTAGAAGGCGTCGACCGACTCGGCGTCGACGCCGACGGTCGGCTCGTCGAGCACGAGCAGGTCGGCCTCGCCCGCCAGCGCCCGCGCGATGAACGCCCGCTGGCGCTGGCCGCCCGAGAGCTCGGTGATACGGCGGTCCGCGAACCCGCTCATCCCGACGGTCGCGAGCGCGTCGTCGACGACGGCCCAGTCCTCGCTCGACAGCCGACCGGAGACGGCATTCGCGACGTCTCGGGCCGTGTCCAGCGGCTCCGCTCGCAGCCCGTCGAGTAGTTCCCGGTTGTCCTCCGGGAGCCGGTCGAACCCGACGTGGGGGAACCGGCCCATCTTCACCACCTCGCGGACGGTGATGGGCATCCCCGTCGCGGCGCTGGCCTGCTGGGCGACGTACCCGATCCGCTCGCCGTCGTCGAAGCGGTCGGCGCGGTCGCCGAACAGCCGCGCCGCGCCCACGTCGGGTTCGAGCAGCCCGAGCATCAGCTGCATCAGCGTCGACTTGCCCGAGCCGTTCGGCCCCACGACCGCGACGTACTCGCCCGCCTCGACGGTCAGCGACACGTCCTCGACCACGGGCGTCGCCGTGTACCCGAAGGTGACGTTCGCGAGGTCGACGACCGGCTCGCTCGCCGGAATCCCCGCGTCCGTCGCGGTGGTCGGTCGTTCGTCCATCCCCTCCGCGCTCCCGGAGTCGACGTTCTGTGAGTTCATATCGGTTCGAAGTTCCGCCACTGTTCGAGCCACTCGGCCGACGGCGCCGCGTCCTCGGGCGTCTCGTTGCCGAGGACGATGTCGAGCGTGGGCATGTTGATGTTGTACGCGATCTCCTCGTAGCCCCAGTCCTCCGCGACCCACTCCTCGCGGACGCCGGCGTACGGCGTCACGGGGAAGTACGCCTCCACATCCGTCTCGCGGACGAGCTGCTGGGCCGGGCGCTGGGACTCGAAGACGCCGTTGGCGATGTAGCGGATGTCGTTCTCGCGGATGACCCGCTCGGCCTCGCGGATGTCGGCCGGCTTGACGTCGCCGCTCGCCGCGAGGCTCGTCACCAGCGGCCGCATCCGCACGCCGTAGCGCACCCCGAGGTACTGGAAGGCGTTGTGTGCGGCCAGCTGGACGACGTCGCGCTCGGACCGGTCGAAGATGGCCTCGTAGTCCGCGTCGATGGCGTCGAGCACCTCGGAGTTGTACGTCTCCGCGTTCTCCCGGAAGGCGTCGGCGTGCTCCGGGAGGATTTCGGCGAACCCCTCGGCGATGTTGTCGACGGACCGCTTGGCGCGCCGCGGGTCGAGCCAGAAGTGCGGGTCCTTCCCGCGGCCGCTGCCGACGCCCTCCTCGTCGGGGTCGAGCGACGCCGCGAGGTCCACCAGCTCGATCCCCTCCCGGACGTTGATCAGCGCCGTGTCCACGCCGTCGCCCTCGATGGTTTGGATGGCGCGGTCGGCCCACGGCTGGAAGTCCTCGCCGACGTGGACGAACGCGTCCGCCTCGATGATGCGCCGGGTGATGCTGGCGTTGGGCTCCCACCCGTGGCCGTGCAGCCCCGTCGGAACGAGGTTCTCCACCGTCAGCGGAGTCCCCTCGGCGATCCGGCGGCCGAAGTCGAAGAAACTGAAAAAGGAGGCCACTGCGACCGGGCCGTTCCCCTCGTCGCCGTCGTTCCCGGCCTCGACCGGCGCGCTCGGCAGCGCCGTGCAGCCGGCGAACCCCGCCGCCAGTGCCGCGCCGCCGGCGCGGAGCGCGTCCCGCCGCGTCACCGTCCGTCCGTCGTCTGTATCGAATGACATAGTTTGACACCAAATCCGAAGATTAGATTCGTCTAATTCGTAGTTTGCCGACGGCGCGCTTATATATTTCGGTCGGGGAAACAACTGCTGACGGGGACGCTGCGACCGGACGGACGCCGGCTCGTCCCCGCGGATCGCCGGACCTGCGCCTCGACCAGTGTCGCCGGTCGGAGAACACCGCTGGGGTCGACCGGTCCGGAGACCGCCGGCCCGTTACAGCCGTTCGAGCACCGCGTCGGCGTCGTAGTTCAGTGTCAGCTCCCGCGAGCGGCCCCGCCCCTCCACGTCGGCGTAGCTGGCGGTGATGATCCCCAGCTGGTCTAACTTGTTGGTCACCTCGGAGTAGCGGGTGTAGCCCAGCCCGGTCTCGTCGTTGAACACGTCGTAGATGTCGCCGGCGCGCTTGCCGTCGTGTTCGGCGATCACCTCCAGCAGGGCGCTCTCGGCCTCGGAGAGCTCCTGCAGGCGTCGCGAGAGGTGGACGTACTTCGACTTGTCGTAGGCCTTCTCCACGTCCTGCATCTCGATGGCCTTGCTCGCGCGCATCTCGGCGTTGAGCCCCGCGCGGCGCATCAGGTCGATCCCGACCCGCAGGTCCCCGCCCTGTTCCTCGGTACACTCGGCGACCCGGTCGAGGACCGGCGCGTCCATCACGCCCTCGTGGAACCCGCGGTCGACCCGCTCTTCGAGGATGTCGACGATCTCCGTCTGGTCGTACTTCGGGAAGTACACGTCCTCCGGGCGGAAGACGCTCTGGACGCGCGTGTCCAAGGCGTCGATCACGTCCAGGTCTAGGTCCGAGGAGATGCAGACGACGCCGATCTTCGCGCCGCCCTGCTCCTCGTGAGCGCGCAAGAGCGAATAGAGGGTGTCGGAGGCCTCGTCCTCGTAGAAGAGGTAGTTCACGTCGTCAAGCGCAACGGCCAGGACGCGGTCGTCGGCGAC
Source organism: Halosimplex pelagicum (assembly GCF_013415905.1). Taxonomy (GTDB): domain Archaea; phylum Halobacteriota; class Halobacteria; order Halobacteriales; family Haloarculaceae; genus Halosimplex; species Halosimplex pelagicum. Next base: position 4,878,595 of record NZ_CP058909.1, read on the forward strand.
CAGCTGGTCGGTGATCTGCGAGAACAACTTCTTGAACGAGATGCCCGACGATGGGGGTTCGTAGTCGAACACCCCTTCGAACAGCCGCGAGAACACCGAGTACCGCGTCGAGTTGACCTGGCAGTTCACCCGCACGGTCTTCACGTCGGTCTGGGCCCGGAGCTCGCCGAACAGTTTCTGGACGGCGGTGGTCTTCCCCGTCCCCGGCGGACCCCGGGCGACGACGTTCAGCGGCCGGGACCCCCGGACCGCGGGACGCAGGGCGTACTTCAGCGTCTCCATCTGCGTGTCGCGGTGGAGAAACGTCTCCGGCAGGTAGTCGATCTCGAAGACGTGTTCGTCGCGGAACACCGACTCGTCCCACGACAGCATCCCCTCCTCGGGGTCCTCCGTCATTACTTTCACCACGCTCCCCGCGCCACTTAACCGTTTGCCAGTCGGGGCGAAAGTGGAACGCAACCGCGGGCAGACGGTATGTTTCCGCGAGCGACGGGCCGAAAACTGGTCGGCGTCCCGCGGAATCGCCCCGGGCTCGACGGAAGTGAAACGGGCATCGGACGGTTCGACGACCGGCGGCGCGCGGCGGTGGATTGAAGCCGAGCCGGCGGGACTCCCTCCAGTATGGAGCCGACCGAGGCGACGCTCTGCCATCCCGTCGTCGACGGCGAGTTGCTGCTCATCCGGAAACGGCGCGGGCTCGGCGCCGGCAAGCTCGTCGGCCCCGGCGGGAAGGTCGAGGCCGGCGAGACCGTCCGCGAGGCCGCCCGGCGGGAGGTCCGGGAGGAGGTGCGCGTCGAGCCGGTCGGCGTCGAGAAGCGCGGCGAGTTCGACTTCCACTTTCGCGACGGGACCGTCGACGACGACTCGATGCACGTCCACGTCTTCGCCGCCGGGGGGATCGAGGGCGAGCCCGAGACGACCGAGGAGGCCGTCCCGGAGTGGCACTCCACCGACGCGGTGCCCTACGACGAGATGTGGATCGACGACCGCGTGTGGCTCCCGCACCTCGTCGCCGGCGAGACCTTCCGGGGAACGTTCGTGCTGAGCGACGACGGCGAGTCGCTGGTGCGCTACGAGATGGATATCGGCGTCACTGTGGAGTGAGTCGGCAGTCAGTGTAGCCATCTTTTTTACCGGGGGCGTCGGCGCGAGCCGGCGGGCTCGCACCTCGACCCCCGGCAAAAAACATGGGTGAAAAACACCGTCAGAGCAAGCTCTGACGAGGTGTCGTTCGCTACTCTCACGACACAGGCCGGACGACGCGCTCGCTTCGCTCGCTTGCGTCCGGTGAACCGGCGCTTCGCGCCGGATGCTACCTGCAGAGTGTAGTGGTTGCAGTGCGGTCGGCGCGCGCTGTCGCGCGCTCTCGTGCGCGCGTCGGAGCCGCGCGAGGGATTCGCGACTCGTGTGTCGCGAATCGGCTGGGGAGGGTCGTGGCCGTCTGCGGTCGCTGGTGCGGTACGGTTGCGGTCCTGGTGGACTGAAAGGGCGAGGCGCGCTCGCGTTCATACAGTCGCCTGAGCGGGCCACTATCCGCGCGGGCGGTGCCGAGAGCGCGGATATCCCGCTCAGCGACCGCGAGCGCGGCGAGGGCTTTCGTCGCTTGCCGTCGAGCGCGGTCGTCGATACTGCTAGCGAGCGCGCCGAGGGATTTCATCGCCTGCGGTCCCCGTCAAGTGCGGTCGCTGTCGATCGACTTCCGTTCACGACCTATCCAACAGAAACAACCGATACACTCGCACATCGTCGGGCACGGATCCGCGAGCCGAAAGCTTTTGCCGCCGATCCACATAGCCTCTGGCATGCGACGCGACGACCGCGACGACCCCTTCGACGAGTTCTTCCGGGAGATAGAGCGGATGATGAACGACGTGATGGACGACGCCCGCGCCCGCGGCGGCGCTGGCGGGCCCGCCGCCTCGGAGCCGTCGGGCGCGGACGTACACCTCGACGTGTACGAGGAAGACGACTCCCTGCGGGTCGTCGCGGACATCCCCGGCGTCGACAAGCGCGACATCGACCTGCGCTGCGACGGCGAAGTGCTCACCCTCGACGCGGCCGGCGACGCCCGCGAGTACCACGAGCGGGTCCGCCTGCCCGCCCGCGTCGACGAACACTCCGCCGCGGCGTCGTACAACAACGGCATCCTCGAAGTCACGTTCGACCGCGCGGACGACTCCGCGAACATCGACCTGTCCTGAGCGTCGCTTCCGGTCGTCCCGCCGCCGGGTTCTCGGCGGTAGTCGCCCGTCTTCGAGTCGCCACAAAGTACAGGGCGGAGCCGTCCGGATCGCCGCCGATGACCACTCCGGTCGACGACCCGGCGGAGGCCTTCGAGGTGCTGGGCGACGAGACGCGCCTGGACATCCTGCGGGCGCTCGCCGAGGCCGAGGAACCGCTGGCGTTCACTCGCCTGCGCGAGCGGTGCGGCGTCGCCGACTCCGGTCGGTTCAGCTACCACCTGCGACGGCTCTGCGAGTACTTCGTTCGCGAGACCGACGAGGGGTACGAACTCGGCCACGCCGGGGATCGCGTGATCGCGGCGACGGGAGAGCCGACGGGTAGCCGGGCCGATCCGAGCGATACCGACGACTCCGGGGAGTGTCCGGTCTGCGGCGACGAGGACTGCGGGAAGCTGTTCCACGTCCACCTCTCGCCGCCGTGGCGGGGCGACTGACCAACTGTGTCGACCGCGTCGACCGTGTCGCCTCGGCATCAAAACTACCATACCCTCCCGCTCCGACCGTCTCGATAACAGACGGTGGTTTCCGTGTCCAAGAAACAGGAATACACAGGCGACTACGACGACAAGACGCTGTACATCCCCGGCCCGACCGAAGTCCGCGAGGACGTCATCGACGAGATGGCCCAGCCGATGTTCGGCCACCGGATGGACCGGATGACCGACCTCTACACGACCATCGTCGAGGACACCAAGGAGTTCCTCGGCACCGACAACGAGGTCGTCATCCTCACCGCGTCGGGCACCGAGTTCTGGGAGGCTTCCACCCTGAACCTCGTCGACGAGAACATCCTCGTGCCGACCTGCGGGAGTTTCAGCGAGCGCCACGCCAACGTCGCCGAGCGCCTCGGCAAGGACGTCGACCGCCTCGAATACGACTGGGGCGAGGCCATCAAGCCCGAGGACATCCGCGCAGAACTGGAGGACAGCGACAAGCACTACGACGTGGTCGCGACCGTGATGAACGAGTCCTCGACGGGCGTCCGCAACCCCATCGAGGAGATCGGCGACGTGGTCGCCGACTACCCGGACACCTACTTCGTCGTCGACGCGGTCTCCGCGCTGGGCGGCGACTACGTCGACATCGACGAGCACGACATCGACGTGATCTTCGCCTCCACCCAGAAGGCCTTCGCGATGCCCCCCGGACTCGCGGTCTGCGTCGTCAGCGACGACGCCTACGACCGGGAACTCGACAAGGACTCGGCGTCGTGGTACGGCGGCTTCCAGCGCACGCTCGACTACTACGACCGGAAGGGCCAGACCCACTCCACCCCGGCGATCCCGGTCATGCTCGCCTACCGCAAGCAGATGAAGCATATGCTCGAAGAGGGCCACGAGGGCCGCGACGAGCGCCACCGCGAGATGACCGAGTACGTCCACGACTGGGCCGAGGAGCACTTCGATCTCTTCGCCGAGGAGGGCTATCGCTCCCAGACCGTCTCCTGCATCGAGAACACCCAGGACATCGACGTGGCCGCGACCATCGAGCAGGTCTCCGAGGAGTACGACTTCGTCTTCTCGAACGGCTACGGCTCCCAGCTCGGCGAGCAGACCTTCCGCATCGGCCACATGGGCGAGCACGACGTGGAGAGTATCGAGGAGCTCACCGACGCCATCGAAGACGTCGCCGGATTGTAACTCAGCAACCCGAGCCCTGGGGCCGTCGACCGGTCGCGGACGGCGGTCGGCCCGGTCCGAGCGGACACGAATCGGACTCGTCGCCGCCACGCCGACGGTCGCTAGCTCCGGAAACGCAGGCAGTTACTTGTGGCCTCGGTAACATCATCCGAGGTGATGAACGCGGAATCGCGGGAGGTCGTCAGCGAGGAACTCTGGCGGAGCGTCGTCTGGATCGCCGTCGGGCTGTTCGGCTGGTCGCTGATCATCTCCTCGACCGACCGTATCGACGCCACCGCCCTCACCGCCCTCGGGTTACCGCTCGCCACCTGGGCCGTCCTGACGCTCTCGATGATCGGGATCCGGCTGGTCACGGGGATGGAACTCAAGGTCGAAACCGAGAGCGGGCGGTACCTCATGTGGTTCCTCGGGCTCGTCGTCGGCGCGTTCGTCGTCCTGTGGCTGATCCTCGTCCGGTCACAGCCGTGGACGCTGTTCGTCGTGTACGTCGTCGGGACCGTGGTCGGGACGCTCGTCTGGCGGGAGTACATCAAACGAGCGGTCTGACCGAGGTTACCCACCGGAACCGCCTGACTGGGTGGTCCCCGCTCCGAATTCGATCCGATATCCGCAGGACAGCACCCGATTTTCGAACGGAGGTCACGGCGCAGCCGAACGTGTTCGCGTCGCTTGCCGACAGGCGGGAGTCGGGGAGAGAGACGTAAGTGAGCGGGTCGGACGCCCGCACATGGAAGTCAAACGTTCGACGATCGCGAAGATACTGGCAGCGGTCTTCGTGTTCAATCTGGTGGTGATGGCCGGCGGCGCCTGGCTGGCCTACCAGGAGGCGCCGCCGATCCCCGAGGAGGTCGTCGGCCCCGACGGCGAGACGGTGATGACGGGCACCGACATCCGCGAGGGCAAGAAGGCCTTCCAGCGCGACGGGCTGATGAACCACGGGTCGATCCTGGGTAACGGCGCATACTACGGCGCCGACTACACCGCCGACACGCTCGACCTGAAAGTCGAACACATGCGAGACTTCTACGCCCGCGAGCGCTACGGCAGCGAGTACGGCGACCTCGACTCGGCCGAACAGGCCGCCGTCGGTGACGATGTCGAGCAGGACCTCGACGAGGGCTACGGCGGCGGCGCGATCCAGTACTCCGCGGCGGAGGTGTACGCCCACGAGCAGATCAGGGAAGAATACATCGGGCGCTACCACGAGGGCGACCACGCCCGCGGCGTCCCCGTCGACATGATCGACGACGAGACCGAGGCCCGGCAGTTCGCCGACTTCGCGCTCTGGACGGCGTGGTTCTCCCACACCGACCGGCCGGCGGGCGACCACTCCTACACGAACGACTGGCCCTACCAGCCCGCCGCCGGCAACGACGCCACCGCTGCGGCGATGACCTGGAGCGTCATCGCGATGGTGTTGCTCGTCGGCGCTGCCGGTGCCGGCATCTGGCTCTACAAGTCGGTCCGGCTCCCCGAGCCCTCGGCGGAGGGCATCTCCGTCCCCGAACCCGGCGATGTGAGCGTCTTCCCCAGCCAGCGGGCCGCGCTCCGCTTTATCCCGGTCGCCGCCGGGCTCTTCCTGGCGCAAGTGTTACTGGGGGGCCTGCTCGCGCACTTCTACATCGAACGCGCCGGCTTCTTCGGTATCGAGGAGATCTTCGGCGTCCACATCCTCCAGTTGCTCCCCTTCGCGCTGGCGAAGACCTGGCACATCGACCTGGGGATCCTCTGGATCGCCGCGACGTGGCTGGGGGCGGGCCTGTTCCTCCCGCCGCTCCTCACGGGCCACGAACCGAAGCGCCAGTCGACGTTCGTCAACGGGCTGCTCGGCGCGGTCGTCGTCGTCACCGTCGGCGGCATGGCGGGCATCTGGCTCGGCGCGCAGGGGTACCTCGACGGCGCGCTGTGGTGGCTGATCGGCAACGAAGGTCTCGAATACCTCGAAGTCGGGAAGGTCTGGCAGGTCGGTCTGCTCGCCGGCTTCCTCGCGTGGGCCGTCCTCTCGATCCGCGGCCTGAAGCCGCTGCTCGACCGCGAACCCGTCTACGGCCTGGCGCACATGATCCTCTACGCCGGCGGGTCCATCGCCCTCCTCTTTACCGCCGGGTTCCTGTTCACCCCCGAGACCAACATCGCCGTCACGGAGTTCTGGCGCTGGTGGGTCGTCCACATGTGGGTCGAGGGCGCCTTCGAGTTCTTCATCGTCGCCATCGTCGGGCTCACCCTGGTGTCGATGAATCTCCTCACTCGCCGCAGCGCCGAGAAGGCCGTCATGCTCCAAGCGCTGCTCGTGATGTCCACCGGCGTCATCGGCGTCTCGCACCACTACTGGTGGATCGGCATGCCCGACCTCTGGGTGCCCATCGGCAGCGTCTTCTCCACGCTGGAGCTGCTCCCCCTCGTCTTTATCCTCTACGAGGCCATCGGCCAGTACCGCGCGATGGCCGGCGGCGGCGAGAGCTTCCCGTACAAGCTCCCGTTCATGTTCATCATCGCGAGCGGGTTCTGGAACTTCGTCGGCGCCGGCGTGCTCGGCTTCTTCATCAACCTCCCGCTGATCAACTACTACGAGCACGGCACCTACCTGACGGTGGGCCACGCCCACGCGGCGATGTTCGGCGCGTTCGGCTTCCTCGCGCTGGGGATGGTCACCTACATGCTCCGGATCGCCATCCGGCCCGAGCGCTGGGACGGCTCGTGGCTGCGCGGCGCGTTCTGGCTGTGGAACGTCGGCCTCGCGCTGATGGTGTTCGTCTCCGTGCTGCCCGTGGGATTCCTCCAGCTGGAGGCCATCTTCACCGGCAGCTACGACGCCGGCCGGAGCCTGGCGTTCTACAACCGGCCCGTCGTCCAGAACCTCTTCTGGGCGCGCCTGCCCGGCGACACGATGATCATCGCCGGCACCGCGCTGTACGCCGCCGACCTGGTCCGCAAGCGGTTCGTCCTCCGGTCGACCGCCGACGACCCCGACGTGGAGGACATGGCCGTCGCCGAGGGGGTTCTGAGCGACGACTGAATCCGGGCCGGCCCCCACCGACACCGTCGCGCTCTCCGCGGGACCGATCCGCCGCCCGACAAGCTCGGAAGTGAGAACGAGTTTCGGATTCTACCTTATAGGGCGTCAAACGCCCACATAGGTCACGCACCTGTTATCAGATTCTGTTCTCGGAGGGTCATCGATAAGACGCTCGTCGTGAAATCCGGCATCAGTGATGACTCTCGTAACAGGAAGGATGGTGGTCGAACACTACAGTCGACGCATCGCCGCGTCGGTGGCGCTGACGGCGGCCGTGACGGTCGGACTCGGCGCGCTGTTCGCGGTCCACGTCTCGGCCGCAGGGACGGAAGCGGCGGGGCTCTCCGGCATCGCGGGGACGCTGTTCGTCGTCGTGCTGAACCTCGGGTTGCTGGCGATCGTGCTCGGCGGGAACGCGGCGGTCGCGCTCCGGCGACTGAACGGCGCCGCGGAGGCCGTCGAGGCGGGGGACCTCGACGCCTCGGCCGACGTCGACCGCGCCGACGAGTTCGGCCGGCTGGCCGAGTCCTTCGACAGCATGCGTCGGTCGCTCGGCGAGGCGTTCGACGAGTCCGAGGAGGCCCGCCACGAGGCCGAACAGGCCCGGGAAGAGGCCGAAGCGGCGACCGAGCAGGCCGAGGCGTTCAACGAGGAGCTGCTCGACCACGCCGAGCGGATCGGCGACGCGATGACCGCGGCCGCGGAGGGCGACTTCACGCGCGACCTCGCGACGGACACGGACGTCGACGCCGTCGACCGGATCGCCGTCGCCTACGACGAGATGGCCGCCGGCCTCTCCGGTACCGTCGAGGAGATCCGGACATTCGCGGAACGCGTCGAGGCGTCGAGCGGCACCGTCGCCGACGAGGCCGCCGAGGTCCAGCAACTCAACGAGCGCCTGGCCGAGGACATCCGCGAGCTGGCGACCGACCTGGAGGACCAGGCCGAGCAGCTGGAGAGCGCGGTCGCGGAGGTCGACGACCTCTCGGCGACCATCGAGGAGGTCGCGGCCACGACCGACGAGATCGCCGACCAGGCCACCGAGGCCTCCGAGGTCGGCGCGACCGGCGCCGAGCGCGCCGGGGAGGCCATCGAGGCGATCCGGACCGTCGAGGAGACGGTCGACGAGCTCGACCGGCTGGTCACCGAGCTCGACGACCGGATGGACGAGGTGGCGGCGACGACCGGCATCATCGACGACATCGCCGAGCAGACGAACATCCTCGCGCTGAACGCCAACATCGAGGCCTCCCACGCCGACGCGGGCGGCGACGGGTTCGCCGTCGTCGCCGACGAGGTCAAACAGCTCGCCGAGGAGACCCAGGACGCCATCGACGAGATCGAGGCCATCGTCGAGGGAGCGCGGGCCGACGTCGACGACGTGACCGGCGAGATGGACCGGACGCGCGACCGGATCGGCGCGAGCGTCGACACGGTGACCGGCGTCGGCGAGACGCTCGACTCGCTGACCGACACCGTCGACGACGTCGACGCCGCGATGGGCGAGATCGCCCGCGCCACCGACGACGGCGCCGCCGCGACCGAGGAGGTCGCCGCGACCGTCGACTCCGTCGGCGAGGTCGCCCGCCGCGTCGCCGACCGCTCGCACGAGCTGGCCGACACCGCCGCCGAGACCGCGGGGACGATGGCCGACGTGCGCGAGCGCGCCGACGACCTCACCGCCCGGACCGACGACCTGCTCGACCGCCTCGCCGAGTTCGAGACGCGAGCGGACAACCCGAGCGGCGACGGGCCGGCGCCGACCGCGCAGCCGCTCGCGGGGGGCGACGATGATTGAGTCGTCGGTCGTCTTCTGGGCCTCGGCCGCTGTGCAGGCCGTCGCGCTCGTCGTCCTGCTCGGTCGGCTCCGGGGCATCTCAGCGTCCCGGAGGCGGTACTGTTATCCCGTTCTGTCAGTCCTCGGCGTCTCGCTCGTCGGGACAGTGCTGATCGCGCTCGGTGTCGGTACTGGCGTCGGCGGGACCAGCCTCGACGCGCCGGGGCTCGTCGACGACCTGATCGCGTACTCCGTTCTGTGGAGTATCACGGCCCTCCTCGCCGGCGAATCGCGCCGGATGGTCGGCGTCTTCGTCGTCCTCCCGGTGATCCAGGTCGTCGCGTTCAACGGCGGGGTGCTCCTCGGCGGCGCCGCCGGGCTCGTCGGCCTGTTCGTGATGGTCGTCGGGCAAGTTCTGCTCGCGTACCTCCTGCTCGGCCGGGTCTGGGAGCGCGCCCAACGTGTCCCCGACCGCCAGCGGCTCCTCCACTGGAAGGCCCGGAACCTCCTCCTCTTCCTGATCGGGATGCTCATCGCGTTCTCCCTGCTCTCGGTCGCGCAGGTGTTCGACGAGTTCGTCGTCAGCACCGTGGGGGCGTACATGGACCTGCTGATCCGCGTCGGGTTCGCGGGATTCCTGTTCGCCAACGTCGACGCGATCGAGGTCGACGAGGCCGGCGACGAGCTGCTCGGCGCCGTCCGGCCGGAGGCCGACCACGACCGCCCGGACGCCGCCGGCGGCGACTGACCGCGCTCGGGCCCACCCGCGAACGCCCCGTTTTCGGGCCGGAATACGGCGCATAACGATGTGTCCGAGCGCCGTTCGCTCGACCATGCCCACGCCAGCCCGCCGGAACGGGTCGGTCGCGAGGCCCTCGCTGTCCGAGACGCAGGCGCGGCTCCTCACGTACCTGTGCGACCGCGTCGACGGGACCGCCTACCTGAAGGCCAAGTACGTCGCCGACGACCTCGACCTCTCCTCGAAGGAGGTCGGGATCAACATGGGGATCCTCGCCGACCGCACCGACGACGTGACCATCGAGCAGTGGGGTCGCTCGTCGAGCACAACCTGGAAAGTGAGCGCCCGGGAGTGAGCGCCCGGGCCCGACCTCGCGGTCGGTGACCTCGCACCGAATCTTCAAAGAGGGTCCCGCCGCGAGAGAGGTGCAATGAGCGACGACGCGGCCGACGCATCCGCGGACAACCCCTATCTCGCCGAGCCGCCGACCGACTTCGACCCGGTCGAGGCCCTGACCGGGGCCGACGCCGAGACCCAGGCCGAGCGGCTCCGCGAGGCGATCCGCTACCACGACCACCGCTACTACGTCGAGAACGACCCCGCTATCGACGACCGCGCCTACGACGCGCTGTTCTCCCGACTGCGGGACCTCGAAGAGCGGTTCGACCTCCGCACCGAGGACAGCCCGACCCGGCGCGTCGGGGGCGCGCCCCGCGACGAACTCCCCGACGTGGAACACGTCGCGCCCATGCGCTCCATCGACCAGGGCGGCGAGGCCGAGGAGGTCCGCGAGTTCGACCGCCGCGTCCGCGAGGGGCTGGACTCGGCGGACTGGGAGGGGGAGATCGACTACTACTGCGAGCCGAAGTTCGACGGCCTCTCCGTCGAGGTGGTCTACGAGGACGGCGTCTTCCAGCGGGCGGCCACTCGCGGCGACGGCCAGGTGGGCGACGACGTGACCGAGAACGTCCGCACCATCCCCAGCGTCCCCCAGCGCCTGCGCGGCGACCACCCCAACACCCTCGCGGTGCGGGGCGAGGTGTACATGCCCAAGCCCGCCTTCCAGGCGTACAACCGCGAACTGGTCGAACGGGGCGACGACCCGTTCGCCAACCCGCGCAACGCCGCCGCCGGGACGCTCCGGCAACTGGACCCGTCCGTGACGGCCGAGCGCCCGCTCTCCATCTTCTTCTTCGACGTGCTCGACGGGTGGGAGTTCGACACCCGCTGGGAGATGCACGAGACCCTCCCCGAGTGGGGGCTGCGCGTCTGCGAGAGGACCGAAGTCGTCGACGAGATCGAGCGAGCAGTCGACTACCGCGACGCCCGGCTGGACGAACGGGACGACCTCGACTACGAGATCGACGGCGTCGTGATCTCCGTGAACGACACCGACGCCTGCGACGAACTGGGGACCACCGCGCGGGCGCCCCGCTGGGCGTTCGCCTACAAGTTCCCCGCCCGCAGCGAGCACACGACGGTCCGGGACGTGGTCGTCCAGGTCGGCCGGACCGGCCGGCTCACCCCGGTGGCGCTGATGGACCCCGTCGAGGTCGGCGGCGTCACCGTCTCGCGAGCCTCGCTGCACAACCCCGCCGAGATCGAGCGCCTGGGCGTCGGGATCGGCGACGAGGTGCGCGTCCGCCGCGCGGGCGACGTGATCCCTGAGGTCGCCGAGGTGACCGGGGCCGAGAGCGAGGGTCACTTCGCGTTCCCCGAGACGTGTCCCGTCTGTGGGAGCGCCGTCGAGCGCGACGGTCCGATGGCCTTCTGTTCGGGCGGTCTGGGCTGTCGCGCCCAGCGCGAGCGGTCGGTCCAGCACTACGCCTCCCGCAAGGGCCTCGATATCGAGGGCGTCGGCGAGGAGCGCGTCCAGCAGCTGCTCGACGCCGGCCTCGTCGACGACGTGGCCGACCTCTACGAGCTGACCGTCGACGACCTGACCGACCTGGAGGGGTGGGGCGAGACCAGCGCCGAGAACCTGATCGCCGAACTCGACGACGCCCGCGAGCCCCCGCTCGCCGACTTCCTCACCGCCATCGGCATCCCCGAGGTCGGCGAGACCGTCGCCGCCTCGCTCGCGCGCCACTTCGGCACCTTCGAGGCGGTCCGCGAGGCCGGCGAGGACGACCTGCAGGCCGTCGAGGACGTGGGGCCGACCGTCGCCGCGGAGATCCGGGACTTCTTCGACAGCGAGGCCAACGCGGACGTGCTCGATCGCCTCCTCGCCCACGTCGACCCACAGGAAGCGGAAACGACGACCGGCGACGCTCTCGACGGGCTCACCTTCGTCTTCACCGGTTCGCTCGACGGCTACACTCGCAGCGACGCCCAGGACCTCGTCGAGCGCGCCGGTGGGTCGGCGACGAGTTCGGTGTCGAGCAACACCGACTTTCTGGTGCTCGGGTCGAACCCCGGCCAGACGAAACGGGACGACGCCGCCGAGCACGACGTGGCGACGCTGGACGGCGTCGAGGCGTTCGAGGCGAAACTGCGGGAGTACGGGGTCGAAATCGGGGGGTGAACAGTCACGGTGGCGCGCGCTGGAGCGCGCGTTCATGCGCGCGACGAAGCCGCGCGAGGGATGAGCACCGCAGCCTGCGAGGAGCGCAAGAGGCTGGGGAGGTGTGAGGCCGTCTGCGGTGCCGTGCGGAGCAGTGCGGTCCCTGGCGGACTGAAAGGGCGAGACGCGCTCGCGCTCGTGTAGTCGCCTGAGCGACCCCTATCCGAAACGGCCCTTGGGCCGCGAGGATATGTCGCTCAGCGACCGCGAGCGCGCCGAGGGCTTTCACCCCTTGTGTCCTCTGCGGTCGAGTCGGATGCGGTCGAGTCGGATGCGGTCGAGTCGATTCGGCGCGAGCGCGCCAAGGGTCGTATCGCTCGCCGCCGAGCAGTGCCGAGAAAACGACTACAAATCGACGCGGTCGAACGTGTAGTAGCTGATCGCCGCCGCCAGCCCGATCCAGACGAGGAAGCTCGCGAACACCGCCGGGTCCGAGAAGTAGACGGGGAGGCCGGAGCCGCCGGCCTGGCAGACGGTCTGGTTGCCGAACATGGTCTGGCGGACCGACGGGTTCCCGGCGAGCACGTCGCCGCAGATGACCCCCATGGTCTCCTGGCCCTGCTGGAACATGCCGTAGCGGGCGGTCGTCGCGGCGCCCGCGCCCTCGCCGAGCATCGAGTTGGTCAGCGTCTTGTACGCCTGGGTCGGGCTCAGTAGCTTGACGAACAGGACGATCTGCCAGCGCAGCGCGCCCTCCATCCCGGCGTAGTTAGCGAGCACGTCACCGATCGAGTTCGCGAGCGAGTTCCAGCCGAACGAGAGGTAGAAGTAGACGATGCCGGCGCCGGCCAGCGACCGGAGGTTCGTCGACATCGCGCCGGAGATGCTGACGACGATGGCGGTGAACACCAGGGTGAAGGCGACCGTGAACAGGACGAACCACGCGAAGACGCCGATCTTGAACGTGAATGGCGAGATAGCGAAAAACAGGCCCGTCAGGCCGAGCGCGGCGAGCAGCGGGACGCCGACGACGGCGCTGCGACCCACGACTTTCCCGACGATCACGTCGCGGCGGGAGAACGGCAGCGACAGGAGCACCTTCAGCGACCCGCTGGTGCGCTCGTCGGAGACGGCCGCGTAGCCCGCGAAGATGACGACGATGGGCACCAGCAGCGTGACGATGTTCAGGTACGGCCGGGAGATCGCCGCCTGGAGACCGAACTCCTGCAGGCGACGGGGCACCTGCTGGGCGCTGCGCAGGTCCCACCAGTTGCGCGCGGCCGGGATGACGAACAGCGCCGTGAACAGGAAGGAGAGGACCCACAGCCCCTTCGACCGGATGGCGTCGCGGAACTCCTTCTTGGCGACCGGGTACCAGTCGAAGGCGTCCCGGAGCGCGCCGTCGAGGCCGCCGCTCTCGCTCTCCGAATCCGCACTCATCGGTCCTCACCTCCGTCGTCGCCGTCGGCGTCCGCCTCCGAATCGCTTCCCCCGCCCGCGGTCGCCGTCGGGGCGGCGTCGGTCTCGGCGTCGGTGTAGGCGGCGAACAGGTCCTCCAGCGACGCCTCCTCGGTCTCGAAGTCGTCGACCGCGATCCCGGCGTCCTCGATAGCGGTGAGGACGCTCATCTTCGCGTCGCTGTCGACGGACACGATCAGATCGTCGCCCTCGACGGTCGCACTCTCGACCGCGTCGACCTCGCGGGCGGCGTCGGCGGCCGCCTCGGCCTCGCCGGGGTCGACGCTGACGACCAGCCGCGTTCCGGTGTCGGTCGCCTCGCGTAGCCCCTCGACGGTATCGACGGCGATCACCTCGCCGTCCTGCAGGATCGCGACGCGGTCGCAGACGGACTCGACCTGCCCGAGGATGTGACTGGAGAAGAAAACCGTCGCGCCGCGCTCGTTCTCCTCGCGGACGATCTGACGCATCAGGCGGGCGCCGTTGGGGTCCAGGCCGCTGGAGGGTTCGTCGAGGATCAGGAGGTCGGGCTCGCCGACGAGCGCCATCCCCAGCGCGAGCCGCTGGGCCATCCCGCGGGAGTACCCCTCGACTTTCCGGTCGAGGTCCTCGCGGTCGAGGCCGACGCGCTCGGCGATGGCCTCCGGGTCGGGGTCGGCCCGCTTGGCCTCGCCGACGAACTCGATGTGGTGGCGACCGGTCAGCCGGTCGTACAGGTCGTAGCCCTCCGGGAGCACCCCCAGTCGCTCCCGGATGGCCTCCGACTCCTCGCGGGCGTCCATGCCCAGCACTTCGGCCGAGCCGGCGGTCGGCCGGACGAAATCGAGGAGGATGTCGATGGTCGTCGTCTTGCCGGCGCCGTTGGGCCCCAGAAACCCGAACACGTCCCCGTCCTCGACGGTCATGTCGACCCCCCGCAAGGCGGTGACGTCGTCGAAGCGTTTCGTCACGCCGTCGAGTTCGATCGCTGGCATGGCCGGGGCTTTCGCGCCCTCCGGTTTAGGTTTTGATACACTCCCGACTCCGCGACGAGCGCGTCCGCGAGCGCCGGCCGCGCCCCGGCGAGCGGCTCAGACCTCGTCGTCGGGGTCGTGCGAGTCGGCCATCGACCGCGCCTGGGTCGCGTAGCGGTCGCGCTCGTCGTCGGCGGTCGGCTCCAGTTTCTCGGGGTCGACGTCGACGGCCGCCGTGGTGGGCTTGCGCGAGAGCAACTGGAAGGACAGCTGTTTCGTGAGGTGGCGCTCCCCGTCGGGGGTGGCGTACACCAGCGTGACGAGGTTCTCGTCGCGTGAGATCCGGTCGACCAGCCAGCACCTGACCGTGTCGTCGCTCATACGTCCCCGTGGGGCGCGCGCGGGTTTGTAGCCAGCGGATCGGGCGGTGTCGGGGGTCGCCCCGTCCGCCCCGCCGGGTTCACGTCCACGAGCGCCGGCGGAACCAGGCCGGCGCCGTCCGCTCGGCGCACTCGCGGCGCGCGACCGCGACGCCGACGACGTGTTCGACCAGCAACGCGGCTGCGAGTGCGACGAGCCCGACGGTCTCGGGGGCGAAGCCGGCGTCCGCCGCGAGGGCGGCGAGCGGGTCGACGCTCGCGAGTCCCGTCTCCAGGGCGAGCCAGGCGGTCGCGCCGGCGGCGGTGACGAGGCTGTAGCCGACGGTGCTCGGGTCAACGAGTCGCGACCCCAGCGGCGCCCCGCGGAGGGCGTCGACCTCGGCGGTGTGCTGGACCGCCAGCGCGACGGCGAAGGCGACGCCGCCGACGAACGCGCCGCGGGGGCCGCCGAGAGCGGCGACGGCGGCCAGCCAGCCCGTCCAGACCGCGGTCTCGCTGAGGGCGACGCCGAGCGTCCGCCCGAGCGGGAACCCGACCGCGGGCCCGTTGACGGCCAGGTCGACCAGGAACTGGCCGACGAGGAAGGCGGCGGCGAGCACGACCACGCCGACGGCGACCTCCCGCGAGACGGGATCGGCGCCGGCGAGCAGCGCCAGCCAGACCGACAGCGCCGCCGCCTCGACGCCGGTGACGGCGACGACCAGCGCCCAGCGACAGGCCGCCGCGACCGGCCCCCTCCGGAACACGTCGAGCATGCGTCGCGTTCGCGCGGTCACCGAGGTAGTAATGCGGTGCCTGCCCGCGGGAAACCCGCGCTTATCAGTCGAGAGACTCCGGGCCACAGTTTCAAGACCTAGCGCGCGACAGGGGGAGACATGTCCCGACTCCGGCGGTTCGTCGACAGCGTCCGGGGGACGGGTGGACGGGCGTGGGCCGGGTCCGTCGAGGACCTGCTGTACGACGGGGAGTCGGTCCGCGAACGCGTCGAACTGGGCGAAGGAAGCCGCGTCGTCGTCACCTCCCATCGGCTGCTGGCGTTCACGCCCGAGAGCGACGGGGAGAACTACCGCGCGGTCGACCTGCCGAATGTCGCCGACGTGCGCACCGGTCACGAGGGCGAGGCCAACCTCCTCCGGCACGGCGGCCGCCTCGGCGTCTACGGCGCCGTCCTGCTGGCGGTCGGCGTCTTCGTCGACTTCGGGTCGTTCGTCCCGACCGACGCCTTCGCGGGCGCCGGTGCCGGCCAGCTCGGGATGGGCGGGCTGCTCTCGATACTCCAGCGGTTCCTCTCGCTGATCGCCCGCACCGACGAGTTCGCCCGCATGATCGGCGCCCTGCTGGTGCTGTTCGCCGTCTTCGTCTTCGGGGTCTACCTGCTGACCCGCGACCACGTGCTCGAAGTCGGCGTCGCCGGCGACGACGACCCGATCCGCGTCCCGGCTGACGGCGAGACGATCGACGGCGCGGTCGCCGACCTGGAAGTCGTCCTGTTCGAAACCGCCGAGACCGGCGGGGCGAACGGCGCGAGCGCTCACGACGCACCGACGAGCGACGGCGACCCGCTGGCCGGCGACTCCGGCGCCGTCCGTAGCGACGGGATCGCCGGCGGCGCCGGTTCGAGCGAGCCGGCGTCCGAGGTGGACCGCGCCGTCCGCGAGACCGAGCGGGCGGACTTCTCCGAGGAGGTCGACGAGGTGATGGGGACCCGCGAGCGCGAGACGAGCGAGTAGCCGAGCGCCGCGGGCGTTCGCCCCACCGCCTCGACCCGCGGGCGCAGGGTTCAAATCCGCAGAGTCGCTACCGACGGGCGATGGATCCCGACGCGGTCCGGGACCGAGCCGGCGACCTGCCCGCCGAGCCGGGCGTCTACCAGTTCCTCGCCCGGGAGTCCCGCGGGCGCCGGGAGGGCGGGAGCGACGCCGACGCCTATCCGACGAGCGGCGACGGCGCGACGGGCGGCGATAGCCCGACCGACGGCGACGACCCGACCGGGGACGCCTCCGGACCCCGAACGGACGCCGACCTGGCCGAGACGGACTCCTACGAGCGAGTCCTCTACGTCGGGAAGGCGGTCGACCTGCGGAGTCGGGTGCGCTCCTACGCCGACCCGCGCAGCGAGCGCATCCGGCGGATGGTCGCCGAGGCCGAGTCCGTGGAAGTGGCGGTCACCGACACGGAGACCCAGGCGCTGCTGCTCGAAGCGAACCTCATCAAACGGCACCGCCCGCGCTACAACGTCCGGCTGAAAGACGACAAGTCCTACCCGCTGGTGCAGCTGACCGCTCACGAGTTCCCCCGGGTCGAGATCACTCGCGACCCCGCCCCCGGCGCGACCGTCTTCGGGCCGTTCACCGACAAGGGCCGCCTCGAAACCGTCGTCAAGGCCGTCCGGGAGACCTACGGCCTGCGTGGCTGTTCGGACCACAAGTTCCAAAACCGCGATCGGCCGTGTCTCGACCACGACATCGGGCTCTGTTCGGGCCCTTGCGTCCCCGAGACGGCCGTGGACGGCGAGGCCTACGTCGGCGACGTGGAAGCGGTCGAGCGCTTCTTCGAGGGCGAGACCGGCGCGCTGGCGGACCCGATCCGCCGTGAGATGGAGGCCGCGGCGGGCGACCAGAACTTCGAGCGGGCGGCGAACCTCCGGGACCGGCTGGACGCGGTGGAGGCGATCCACGGCGAGGCCGGCGAGGCGGTCGCCAGCGAGGGCCGCCACGACGAGCCCGACCGCGAGCGCGCGGTGGACGTGCTCGGCGTCGCCGTCGAGGGCGAACGCGCGACCGTCGCGCGGCTCCACAGCGAAGACGGCAAGCTCGTCGACCGCGAACGGCACACGCTCGACGCGCCCGAGGGCGAACGCGGCGGGGCGGTGCTGGCGGCCTTCATCGCCCAGTTCTACGCCGAGCGCGAGCTGCCCGACGCGGTCCTCTGCTCGGACCACCCCGACGACGCGGACCTGGAGGGGTGGCTGGAGCGGGAGGGCGTCGCCCTGCGGGTGCCCGGCGCCGGCCGCGAGGCGACGCTGGTCGACCTGGCGCTGAAGAACGCCCGCCGCCGGGACCGCCGCGACGACGAGGGGCGGGCGCTGGCCGACGCGCTCGGCCTCGACTCGCGGGTCGAGCGGATCGAGGGCTTCGACGTGAGCCACGCCCAGGGGAAGTCGGCGGTCGGTAGCGACGTGACGTTCGTCGACGGCGAGCCCGAGAAGGCCGACTACCGCCGGAAGAAGCTCGCCGACGAGAACGACGACTACGCGAACATGCGCTCGCTGGTGCGGTGGCGCGCCGACCGCGCCGTCTCCGGCCGCGACGAGCGGCCCGACCCCGACCTGCTGCTGATCGACGGCGGCGAGGGCCAGCTGGGCGCCGCGCGAGACGCCCTCGCCGCCGCCGGCTGGGACGTGCCCGCCGTCGCGCTCGCCAAGGACGAGGAACTGGTCGTGACTCCCACAGGCGTGTACGACTGGCCCGACGACGCCGGCCACCTGCACCTCCTCCAGCGTACCCGCGACGAGGCCCACCGCTTCGCCGTCCAGTACCACCAGACGCTGCGGGATGACGTGTCCACGGTGCTGGACGACATCGACGGGATCGGCCCCGAGACGCGCAAGCGACTCCTCCGGCGGTTCGGCAGCGTCGAGAACGTCCGCTCGGCCTCGCGCGCGGAACTGGAGAGCGTCGACGGCGTCGGCGCCAAGACCGCCGGGACGCTCGCCGAGCGGCTCTAAGCGCGGATCGACGGATCCCGAACCCGTCGCGACGCGTGATTTATTACGCCCGGGGCGGTAGTGTCAACCCAACGATGGAGTCTCGAACTGGTCCCGGTTCCGGCCTCCCACCCGGTTCGCTCTCGCGGACGTGGCAGTACGCCCTCGTCGGCGGCGTCGTGTCGATGCCGCTCACGCTCGCGGCCTACTGGAGTTCCGGCGCGAGCGACTACTTCTCGTTCAACATGGTCGTCGTCGGCGGACTGATCGCCGGCTTCCTCGCCCGCCGGTACTCGGCCGACGTGAGCGCGACGAGTCTCAGGGCCGGCGTGATCGGCGGCCTGGCCGGCTACGTCTGGATCGCCCCCACGATACTCACCAGCGCCGAGAGTTTCGCCGACGCGTGGTCGTTCGCGCCCGCGACGTGGCTGCTGTTCGTCGTCTTCAGCGCCGTCGTCGTCGGTACCGCGGCGATCCCGGGTCTCGTCGGCGGCCTCGTCGGCTCCTGGGTCTGCGGGAAGACCGGACAGGAGACCCCGTCGGCGGCGAGCGCCTGATATCGACGGTTCTCGGCGGTCGAAACCCGGACAGTACGTTTCGGCGGTCACGTCGACCGGTAGGCTCGCGCTACGCGCGAAACCGGCGGGTAACTATCGGCGCGTGGGCCGACCGGTCGACCATGGCCTACCGAACGACCATCGGCTGGTCGCTCATCAGCTCCGGCATCGTCACGCTCCTGCTCGAATACCTCCCGTACCCGTCGGTCTACTGGGGGATCGGGCTGCTGGTGCTGGGGGTTCTCGTCTTCTTCACGCGGCGGATCTACTGACCGCGCTCCGCGGCCACCCGCGAGCCGCGCCACAGTCTTCAGTGTTCGTCCCCAAAATCACCCATGTCGGACGACACAGCGACGCCGACACCGATCGAACCGGGATCGGCCGTCTACGACCACGAAGGCAACGTGCTCGGGGTGGTAGCGGAGCTGTCGAGCGAGGGGTTCGAGGTCTCCATCACGGAGACCATCGAGCGCGTCGACGACGACGGACGGGCGGTGGTGAGCGACCCGGACGACGAGGGGCAAGCGGCCGCCGAGACCGACGAGAGCGTCCGGACCTCGGAGGAGGAGCACGTGCCCGGCCAGGAGTTCGGCGAGGGATACCTCATGTGGCGCTGCGAGAACTGCGGCGAGATGGGCGACCTCGACGACGGACTGCCCTCGGAGTGTCCGAACTGCGGCGACGAGAACGTCATCAAGTGGCGGGAGGACTGACGATGGAGGCCGACGCGACTCTCAGGGACGCCGAGGCGGGCGACGCCGACCGCGTCCGCGAACTCGTCGAGAGCTCGATGACGACCTCCTACGCCCTGAGCCCCCAGGGCATCGAGACGATCCTCGAAGCGGAGTTCGACGCGGACCCGCTCGGCGACCGATTCGACGACGCCGAGACGGTCGCGCGTGTCGCCGAGGGCGAGGAGACGCTCGTCGGCTACGGCGAGGCGACCGTCGCGGGCGACGCGGGGCTGGTCCGATGGGTCCACGTCGACCCCGAGCGGCGCGGCGCCGGCGTCGGAACGGCGCTGTTCGAGCGGCTCACCGCGGCGGTGGACGACCGGGGCGTCGACGAGGTCCGGGCGGTCACGCTCGCGGACAACACGGCCGGGGGCGCGTTCGTCGAGCGGTTCGACTTCGAGAAGACGGGCGAGCGGACGACCGAGTTCGACGACCGCGAGACCGTCCAGCACGTCTACGTCGAGGAGGGTGCCACCGGCGCTGCCGACGAGACGGGCGCTGCCGGATCGGCTGCCGACGCCGACTCCGCGTCGGACGCCGGCGAGAGCCCGAGCGGGCAGGCGATCGAGGGCGCCCTGCCCGACGCCGTCGCGACCGACGACGGGACGGAGGTCCACCCGGGCGGCGACCCGATCGCGGGGGCCGAGGGCGCGTTCGTGAGGACGTTCACCGACGCCGACCGCTCGGAGCACTACGGTTACTACTGCACGAACTGCGGCTCGACGGCGGTGTCGATGGACGAGTCCGAGCGCCTGGAGTGCGCCGACTGCGGCAACACCCACAGACCCGAGGAGTACGACGGCTCGTACCTGTAACCCGTCTCGCCGACGGGCCGTCCCCTCGCCGATCCCGTCCGCACCCGGTCCGCCGCGCTGGCCTCGTCCGCCGGATCTCGGCGGCCGGCCCGTCCGGAACAGTCAACCGCGGGCTGGTCGTAGCCGGAGGCGACACCGTGAGCGACGACCCACCGAACCAGACCGACGACCGCCCGCCGGGAGCCGTCGCCGCCGCGGCGCCCGAACGGTCGGTCGCCGACGCCGAACGAACCGACACCGCCGACACCGACCCCGTCTACGCCGTCGGCATCGGTCCCGGGAACCCCGAGTATCTCACCCCGCGCGCGGAGCGGGCGATCCGCGAGGCCGACGCCGTCCTCGGGTTCGAGACGGTCGTCGACTACGTCCGCGACCGGATCGACGGGGAGGTCCTGGCCTGCGGCTACGACGACCAGGGCGAGACGCTGGCCGCATTCGCCGACCGGGTCGCCGACGGCGCCGCGGGGACGGCGGTCCTGATGGGCGACCCCAACGTCTCGGGCTACCAGTTCCTCGGCCGCGTCGAACGGGCAGTCGGCCGCCCCGTCGAAGTCGTGCCGGGGATCTCCGCGATCCAGGTCGCGGCGAGTCGCGCCCGCACGCCGATGGAGGACGCGACGTTCGTCACGCTCCACAGGCGGGGCGACCTGACCGCCGGCCGCGAGCGACTGCGGGCCGCCGTCGGCGACCGCCACCTGCTGGTGCTCCCGCGGCCCTACGACCTGATGCCCGGTGACATCGCCGCCGACCTGCTCGACGCGGGCGCCGACCCCGAACTTACCGCGCTCGTCTGCGAGCGGCTGACCCACGACGACGAGGCGGTGACGCGGACCGCGCTCGGCGAACTGGCGGCCCACGCCGGCGGGGACGGGCCCGACGACACGCCCTTCTCCGATCTGTCGGTGCTGGTCGTCCGGGCCGACGGTCCCGATCCGGAGCGGGTCGGAGGTGAGGAATGAAGGGGTTCGTCCTCGGCGGGACGAGCTCCGGCGTCGGCAAGACGGTCGCGACGCTGGCGACGATCCGCGCCCTCGACCGCGAGGGCGTCGCCGTCCAGCCCGCCAAAGCGGGCCCCGACTTCATCGACCCGAGCCACCACGAGCGGGTCGCCGGCCGGCCCTCCCGGACGCTCGACCGCTGGCTCCAGGGCGAGGAGGGCCTCCGGCGCAACTACCACCGCGGCGACGGCGACGTGTGCGTCGTCGAGGGCGTCATGGGGCTGTACGACGGCGACGGCTCCTCGACGGCGATGGTCGCCGAGACGCTGGATCTGCCGGTCGTCCTCGTCGTCGACGCCAGCGCCGGGATGGAGAGCGTCGCCGCCACCGCCGTCGGCTTCCGCGAGTACGCTGCCCACGCGGGCCGCGACATCGACGTGGCGGGCGTGATCGCACAGCGCGCCCACGGCGGCCGCCACGCCGAGGGGATCCGCGAGGCCCTGCCCGACGGGCTGACCTACTTCGGGCGAATCGCACCCGACGACGACCTGGAGATCCCGGACCGCCACCTCGGCCTCCACATGGGCGAGGAGTCGCCGCTCGGCGACGGCGCGCTGGACGCCGCCGCCGAGCACCTCCGCGTCGACCGCCTGCGCGCGGTGGCACGGGAACCGCCCGAACCCGAGCGGGCAGTCGGCCGGCCGACGGGCGCGGCGCCGGCCGAGTCGATACCGGACGGTGACGGCGCCCGCCCGCGCGTCGCCGTCGCCCGCGACGACGCCTTCCGGTTCGTCTACCCGGCGACGCTCGAACGGATCCGCGACCGGGGCGAACTCGTCCCGTTCGCGCCCGCCGACGGCGAGGACCTCCCGGAGTGCGACGGCGTCTACCTGCCCGGC
Organism: Halosimplex pelagicum; assembly: GCF_013415905.1. Lineage (GTDB taxonomy): Archaea > Halobacteriota > Halobacteria > Halobacteriales > Haloarculaceae > Halosimplex > Halosimplex pelagicum. Next base: position 4,900,953 of record NZ_CP058909.1, read on the forward strand.
GGCTACCCCGAGCGCTTCGCCGCCGACCTCGCCGACGGCCCCGCGCTCGAGACGCTGGCCGACCGCGCCGCCGACGGCCTCCCCGTCTTCGGCGAGTGCGGCGGGCTGATGGCGCTCTCCGAGTCGCTGACGACGACCGACGGAGACACCCACGAGATGGCCGGCGTCCTGCCGGCCGACGTGGCGATGCACGAGCGCTACCAGGCGCTGGACCACGTCGAACTGCGCGCGCGGACGGACACGCTGACCGCGTCGGCCGAGAGCGCGCTCCGGGGCCACGAGTTCCACTACTCCTCGGCCGACCCCGCCGGCGACGCCCGTTTCGCCTTCGACGTGAAACGGGGCGAGGGCATCGCCGACGGCCGCGACGGCCTCACCGAGTACCGCACCCTCGGAACCTACTGCCACTGTCACCCCGAGAACGGCGCTATCGACGCCTTCCTCGACGCGCTGTAGCCGTCTCTCGCACGCCCGGTCGTCGCCGCCGTTCCCCGCGCGGCCGACCTTTCGTATCGCGAATATTGGTTTATGACCCGCGAGCGAACGGGACGAATCACAGTACGGAGTCACCGGCGAATCGGTCGCTCGACGGGTCGAATCGGAATCTCCCGAGAGACGGGCGACTATCGCGGAACGAATCCCGAGATCACGTCGACGACGGCGTCCGGTCGCTCGCGGGGCGCCCAGTGGGCGCAGTCGTCGAGCAGTCGGAACTCGGCTTCGGGAAGCCGGGCGGCCGCGCGCTCGCTCCAGCGGTGAGGGAACACCTCGTCGTACTCGCCGTGGAGCAGCAGCGTCGGGGTGTCGAGGCCGTCCAGCCGGTCGGTGAAGTCCGTCCGGTAGCCCTCGGGTCCGACTTCCGCCGCTCGGAAGCTCCGGAATGCCTTCCCGACGCCGGGGCGTTTGGCCTCCGCCCAGACGGCGTCGACGGCGTCGGCGGAGAGGCGGTCGGTGTCGTACACGATGTTCCCCAGGCTGGCCTTCGTGAACCCGCGGCTCCGCCGCATGAGGGCGATGGCGAGTTTGTTCGTGAGCCCCTGTTTCGACAGCAGGCGCGTGAGCCCGCCGTTGGCGAGTTCCGTCCCGAGCCCGTAGCTGTCGAGCAGGACGAGCCGGTCGACGCGGTCGGACGACCGGAGCGCGAGTCCCAGCGCCGCGCCGCCACCCATCGAGATGCCGGCGACGGCGGGGCGGTCGAGGCCGACCGTCTCGACGAACTCGGTGACCACGTCGACGTGCGTGTCGAGCGAGTAGGTCGCGTCGGGCTTGGCGCTGCGGCCGTAGCCGAGCAGGTCGGGAGCGACGACGCGGTACTCGCGGGCGAGCGGTTCGAGGACGGCACCCCAGCTCACGCTCGCGGCGTCGACGATCCCGCCGTGCAACAGCACCAGCGGCGGATCCCCCGGGTCGCCGGCGGTCAGGTAGTGGATCCGGTGACCGTCGACGACGGCCGTCTCGTGGCGTCGCTCGACCATACCGGTCGATCGGGCGCCGGGACAATCAACCCCGGGTCGCGATATCGAACGCGCGCGACCGGGCGTCCAGCAGCGTCGTCAGGTGGTCGCCGTCGAGGACGGTCAGCTCGGCGTCGGGCAACCGGTCCCGTAGGCGCTCGGCGTCCCCGACCGGCACGTTCGCGTCGTCGCTGCCGTGCCACAGACGGACCGGGACCGTCACGTCCGCCGGCGAGACGCCCCAGCCGTCGCCGACCCAGGCGAGTTCGGTGACCGCGCCGCCGCGCGAGCGGCCGAGGGCTTCGAGGAAGTCCGCGCGGACGAGTTCGGCCGCGTCGGCCGGAATCTCGCCGGGGTCGTCGGTGTACTGCGCGAGGACCGCCGACGGTCCGGCCCGCTCGGCCAGCCAACGCTGGCCCCGGAGGGTCGCCCCGAGGAGTCGCGGCGTCGTCGCCGCCAGTCGGCCCAGCAGGCCCTGGAGTCGGGGCGTCGCCGCCGCGACCGACGGTGGCGCGGCCCCGGAGACGAGGTCGACCCGGTCGACCAGGTCCGGTCGCGTCGCCCCGAGCGCGAGCGCGTCGGCCGCGCCGCCGGAGAACGCGACGACGCGCGCTCGCTCGACCCCGACATCCCCGAGGAGCGGCTCGACCCACGCGGGCGCGTCGGTCGGCCGGCGCTCCGGCCAGACCGTCGAGCGGCCGAACCCCGGCCGATCCGGGGCGATCACACGGATATCGGCCTCGCGCGCGCGGTCGTCGACGAGCGCGCCCAGCCGTCGTGATCCGGGGGTCCCGTGGAGGAAGACGACCGGGTCGCCGTCGGGTGTCCCGTACTCGTCGTAGGCCAGCCGCCGCCCCGCCGTCCCGTACTCGACCGTTCGAGGGCCCTCGGCGGCGTCCGCTGCCGTCGGTGCGGCGCCGGTCCCGCCGGCTTCCGGCGACGCGGCGTCGGTCCCGTCGGCACGCTCGGCGGCGGGCGTCGAGTTACTCATCGGTCGATCGTACGCCGTCCGGACCCTCGGTCGTTGTCCCGGATCAGTACGGTCTTTTATATGGAACGCCACGGCCCAAGCGATGCGGCAGGTCACTTTCGAGACGACGTACCCGCCCGACGCGGCCCACCCGCTCCACCAGCGACTGATGGGTGACGGGCCGGTGACGCGGGCGGAACTGCTGATCTGGGGGCCGACGGCCGACGTGACCACGCTCACCTGGTTCGACGCGGAGCCGGCGGCCGTGAGCGAGGCGCTCGGCGCGGTCGACTCGGCGACCGAAACGCGGCTGGTGGCCGCCGACGGGGGGACCTACGCGTTCGTCCGGCAGTCCGAGTACGAACTGCCGGCGGCGGTGCTGTCGGCGGTCGCCGACTCGCGAGTCGCCTTCGTCCCGCCGGTCACCTTCCGGGCGTCCGGCGCGGCCCGCTTCGAGGCCGTCGGCGAATCGGACGCCCTCTCGGAGTTCTACGGTGAGCTGAACGCCGCCTTCGACACCGAGGTCGTTCGCGTCCGCGAGTTCCGCCGTTGGCCCGAGCCCGCGCGGGTGACCGACCGCCAGCGGGAAGCGCTGACGGCGGCCGTCGCGGTCGGCTACTACGACGTGGACCGGTCGGGCTCGGTCGCCGACGTGGCGGCGGAGCTGGACTGCGCACCCAGTACGGCGGGCGAACTCCTGCGGCGGGCGGAGTCGGCCGTCCTGACGGCGTTCGTCGGGGAGTCGTGACCGCCCCGACCCGCCGCGGCCGCACGCGTTCGGGCGCCGGCAGGCGTCGCGGCAACCGCAACCTGAAGGGGCGGGCGCCGCGAACGGGAGGTATGCCCACGCTCTCGGAGATCCGGGTCTACCCCGTCAAGTCGCTCGACCCCGAACCCGTCGAGTCGGTCCGGCTGGCCGACTCGGGCGCCATCGAGTCCGACCGCCGCTACGCGCTGTTCGACGCCGACGGCGACTACGTCAACGGGAAAAACGAGCGACGGGTCCACCGGATCCGGTCGGCGTTCGACTTCGAGAGCGGCGAACTCCGACTGCGCGAGCGGGGCGACGACGAGTGGACCCGATTCGACCCCGATGCCGACCGCAGCGAACTCGAAGCGTGGTTCGAGGACTTCTTCGGCTACGACGTGACCGTCCGGCGCGACGACGAACAGGGGTACCCCGACGACACGTCGGCGGGCGGGCCGACGCTCATCTCGACGGGTACCCTGGCGGCCGTCGCGTCGTGGTTCGACGGCGACTCGGGGCGCCCGGCCGTCGACGCGGCGGAACTGCGGCGGCGCTTCCGGCCAAACCTCGTCGTCGACGCGCCCGCCTTCTGGGAGGACCGGCTGTACGCCGACCGGGAGTCGACCGTCGGCTTCTCGGTCGGCGGCGTCGCGTTCGCCGGGGTCAACCCCTGTCAGCGCTGCGTCGTTCCGACACGGGACCCCGATACCGGGGAGGCCGACGACGGGTTCCGCGAGCGGTTCGTCGAGCGCCGCCGGGCGACCCTGCCCGACTGGGCCGACCGCGACTGGTACGACCACTTCTACCGCCTGATGGTCAACACCCGCGTCCCCGGCGCCCCCGCGACGCTCTCCGTCGGCGACCGCGTCGCCTGCGACCGCGAGCCCGCCGCTGACGCCGTCTGACTGTCCGCTCCTCGCTCGTTCTCGAACCGACGGGAGAGGGTGTCCGAGCCGCCATAAACCACATTACGCGATACGAAATCGAGTTCTGACGAGGATCCACAGTTTCAGAGGCAGCGGTCGCTTCGATGAGCCATCTCCCGTCAGAGTGGGGGCGCTCTCCCTAGCGTGTCAGCTCGAGTCGCTTCAGCAGGCCGTCGCGTTCGAGCTCGGCGGCCACGGACTCGGGGAGGAACTGCGCCGCCCCGGGGTCGTCGTAGCTGAGGTACCCCTCGCAGGTGTGGTAGGCCCCGCCCCGACCGCCGTGTTCGCTGGGACATCGATTCTCCTCGTCGAGGCGGCCGACGACGTTGTGGAGGAGTTCGTGGACGGCGATGAACGTCCGGTAGCTCGTCCCGTCGAACTCGGTGTGGTACTGCGTGCCGACGACGGCGAACGTGCCCGGCGCGGGCGCTCGACCCGCCCACTCGGTGTCGAGGCCGACCACGGTGACGAGGTGGTAGACGCTGCTCCGGTTCCCCATGAACGACTCGTCGTCGTACTGGCGTTTCAGCGCCGCGTAGTCGCGGTCGCTGGCGACCGTGATGGAGCGGTTGAGCGCGCCCTGGTCGGCGTGGACGGCGATCCCCGACTCGCCGTCGGGGTTCGAGACGGGCATGTCGGCCCACGCCTCGCGGAAGTCGGCGAGTTCGCCCTCGTCGAAGGCCTCGGCGTTCTCGCTGACGCTGATCTGGACGTACAGGTCCTTGTGCAGCGGGTCGGCGTCGGGCAAGCGCGCGCCCCCGCGGGTGCGGCCGGCCACCTCGGCGCCGTCGGGGAGGCCGTCGCCGTCCGTGTCGGCCAGCGTGAGGTTCGTCCCGAGGTCGGCCTCGCGGCCGTCGGCGAGGCCGTCGTCGTCCGTGTCCGCGACGGTGGGGTCGCCGCCGAGTTCGAGTTCGCGGCCGTCGACGAGGCCGTCGCCGTCCGTGTCGGGGAGGGTCGCGTTCGTCCCGCGCGCCAGCTCCTCGCCGTCGGGGAGGCCGTCGTCGTCCGTGTCGGCGACCGTCGGGTCCGTCCCGCGACCGACTTCCTCGCCGTCCGTGAGCCCGTCGTCGTCCGAATCCGCCAGCGTCGCGTTCGCCCCGATGTCGACCTCCCGGCCGTCGACGAGGCCGTCACCGTCCGTGTCGGGGACGGTCGCGTTCGTCCCGAGATCGGCCTCTCGACCGTCGACCAGGCCGTCGCCGTCCGTATCGGCCGTGAGCGGGTCGGTCGCTCCCTCGACCTCCCGGCCGTCCGGGAGGCCGTCGCCGTCCGTGTCGAGGAGGGTCGCGTTCGTCCCGAGGTCGGTCTCCCGACCGTCGACCAGGCCGTCGCCGTCCGTGTCCGCGACGCTGGGGTCCGTCCCGCGGTCGACTTCGGCGCCGTCTTCCAGGCCGTCGTCGTCCGTGTCCGCAGCGGTCGGGTTCACACCCAGTTCGACCTCGCGGCCGTCGGCGAGGCCGTCGCCGTCCGTGTCCGCGGCGGTGGGGTCGGTCCCGAAGTCGACCTCGCGGCCGTCGACGAGCCCGTCGTCGTCGCTGTCGGCGACCGTCGGGTCCGTCCCGCGTTCGACTTCGGCGCCGTCTTCGAGCCCGTCGTCGTCCGAATCCGCCAGCGTCGCGTTCGTCCCGACTTCGAGTTCGCGACCGTTGGGGAGGCCGTCGTCGTCGGTGTCCGCGGCGGTGGGGTCCAATCCCCGTTCGAGTTCGACGCCGTCGCCGAGGCCGTCGCCGTCCGTGTCGTTGCTCTCAGGGTCGGTGTCGTACTCGGCGCGCTCGACGCCGTCGGGGAGCCCGTCGCCGTCCGCGTCGCTGGCCGGCGTCGCCGTGGCTCGCCCGCCGAAGAGACCGGAATCCGCGGAGTCGTTCGTCGCGCTATCGCCGACCGGGAGCGTACCGGTGAGTGCCAGTGTCGCCGTCGCACCGACGAGGAGGAGGGCTGCGAGGGCGACCGAGGACCGACGCATCGTCGGAGTATTCGGATTGGCGGTCAAATACCTGTCGGCGACTCCGACGAAGGTTCGAGTCGCGAGCGGCGCGGTCCGCGTTCGGCCCGAGAGCGCGACCGTAATGTGTCCGCTCGCCTAACCGCCGCCGATGGCCGTCACGCTGTCCGCCGAGGCGCTCGCGCCCTTCCGACGGGTCACCCTCTACGACTCGCCGTTCGACGCCCACGACCGCGGCTGCGCCGTCGACCTGTATCCCGGCGACGCCGGCGGCGACACGCTCCGGCCGAACCCCGAAGGCGGCCCCCGGATCGACGCGCCCTCGCCCGTGGCCGGCGAGGTGGTCGAGACCCGGACGGTTCGGGCGCCCTCACGACCGTACGCGGTCGCGGAGGACCACCTGATCCTCGTCGACACCGGCGACGCCGTCGCGCGAATCCTGCACGTCGACCCCGTCGTCGAGCCGGGCGAGCGCGTCGCGGTGGGGGACTCGCTGGGCCGGCTCGTCCGCGCCGGGTTCTTCGCGCCGTGGGTCGCCAACCACCTCCACCTGGGGTTCCGCGAGTACGGCGCGAACCACCACCGCGCCGCGGGGTCGCTGGCGCTGGAACTCGACCCGGCGCTCGGCGTCGAGCCCCTCGACTGGGACGGCACCGGCACCGTCGTCGCCGCCAGCGACACCTACGCCGTCCTCGACTCGCCGGCGCATCCGGACCCCGGCGACCGGTTCGCCGGCGTCGCCGCGACGGACGCCGAGGGCGACCCCCTGGGCGTCCTCGACGGCGGGCTCCCCCACTACGACTGGGGCGGCCTGCTCCGCGGTCGCGACGCGACCGGCGAGGCCGACGGCGACGGCCTTCTCGACGTGTTCCTCCTCGGCGAGCGGGTCGGCCGAGCCGAGGGGCGAGACGTGGCCTGGACCGACCCGACGGTGCTGGCGAACGGCGAGCCGGTCACCGGCATCGCGCTCGCGCTCGGTCGCGACGACGCCGGCGTCAAACTCGTCGGCGAGGGCGTGGACCTGCCGGTCGGGACCGACGTGACCGTCGAGATACGGCCCGGTGAGTCCTGATACCGGCGCTCTCACTCGCCGCCGTTCAAGACCTTCTCGAAGCGAAGCAGTTCGTACTCCCCCTCGGTCCGGTGGTCGGTGCCCTCGTAGCCCCGCGCCCGATAGAAGCGGACGGCCGACCGCTGGCGCTGGGCGGTCCAGAGGAAGACCCGGTCGAGCCCGCGCTCGCGAGCCGCGTCCTCCAGCCCGGCGACGACCCGGCCGCCGTGGCCCTCGCGCTGGTGGTCGACGTGGACCGCGATCCGCAGCAGTTCGCCCGCTCCGTCGGGGATCGCCTCGCCCTCGACGGCGAGCCCGCCCATCGCGACGACCTCGCCGTCCCCGTCCCGGCCGCCGACTTCGACCACGAGGAACTCCCCGCCGGTGTCGAGGTAGTTCGCCTCGATGTCGCGGATGTCGTCGTTGCCGGGCACGTCTTCGGGGTTCGAACCGGCGTCGCGCAGCGCGGTCCGATGCAGGGTCCAGACGGCGTCGCGGTCCCGGGGTTCGTACCGGCGGAGCCGGCCGGGATCGGTGTCGCTGTCGGTGTTCGGGTTCATTCAGACGAACTCGACGTCGGCCAGCGGCGTGACCTCGCCGAACAGGAACTCCGCGTGGTCCAGCGCGTACTCGCGGTGGCCTTCCTCGATGTGGCCGACGGCGTCCTCGACGAGGACCGGCCGGTAGTCGCGCAGGCCCGCGCTCCCGGCGGTGTGGAGCACGCAGACGTTCGCCAGCGTCCCGCAGATGATGAGGTCCTCGATCCCGTGGGCGTCGAGCCACCCCTCCAGCTGGGTCTCGTAGAAGGCGTCGTAGGTGTGTTTCACGACCACGAGGTCCTCGTCGCGGGGGTCGAGCCCGTCGACGATCTCGGCCTCCCAGGAGCCTTCGAGGACGTGCTCGCCCCAGCGCTCGAACTCGTCGTAGTAGTGGGCGTCCTCGAACTGTTCGGGCGGGTGTACGTCGCGGGTCCAGACGACCTCGGCGCCGGCCTCGCGGGCCGTCGCCACCGTCTCGCCCACGGGTTCGATCGCGTCTTCGCTGCCCGGTGCGTGGAGGCTGCCGTCGGGGTGACAGAAGCCGTTCTGCATGTCCACCACGACGACCGCCGCGCCGTCGGCGTCGAGTTGCATGGGCGGGGATACGAGCCGTCCGTCAAAAATTCTGGCGCCAGCGGCCCGCGGGCGCGGCGACCGACAGCCGTTTGTGCGCCGCGGCCGACTCGCCGCCGATGGGACACCGGGACTGGCTGGCGGCCAACCAGGTCGGCGTCTACGCGGTCGCGGTCGCCGCGGCCGTCGGGGTCGGCCTCGGCCGGCCCGAACTGGCGCCCGCGTTCGAGCGGCTCGTCGAACCCGTCCTCGTCGTCCTGCTGTACGCGACGTTCCTCGAAGTGCCGTTCGTCCGCCTCCGCGAGGCGTTCGCCGATAGGCGGTTCGTGGCGGCCGCGCTCGGGCTGAACTTCCTCGTCGTCCCGGTCGTCGTCTGGGCGCTGACGCGGTTTCTCTCCGTCGACCCGGTCGTGCTCGTCGGCGTCTTCATGGTGTTGCTGACGCCGTGTATCGACTACGTCATCGCCTTCACCGAACTCGCCGGCGGCGACAGCGAGCGGGTCACCGCCACCACGCCCGCGCTGATGCTCCTCCAGTTGCTCCTGCTGCCCGCCTACCTCTGGCTGTTCATGGGCCGTCGGGTCGCCGCGGCCGTCGACCCCGGACCGTTCGTCGAGGCGTTCGTGGCGTTCATCGCCGTCCCGCTGGCGCTGGCGTGGCTGACCGAGGCCTGGGCCGACCGCTCCGACCGGGGGAACCGCTGGCAGGCCGCGATGGGGTGGCTGCCCGTCCCCGCGATGGCCGCGACGCTGCTGGTCGTGATCGCCTCGCAGCTCCCGCGCGTCCGTGACTCGTTCGACCAGATAGCCGCCGTCGTCCCGGTGTACGTCGCCTTCCTCCTCGTGATGCCGGTCCTGGCCCGGGTGGCGGCGGGCCTGCTCGGGATGGCCGTCGGCGAGGGGCGGGCGCTCGTGTTCACGTCGGTCACCCGCAACTCGCTGGTCGTGTTACCGCTCGCGCTGGCGCTGCCGGCGGGCTACGAACTCGCCCCCGCGGTGGTCGTGACCCAGACGCTCGTCGAACTCTGCGGGATGGTCGCGCTCACCCGGGTCGTCCCGGGGTGGCTCGTCGCCGACGGTTCCGCCCCGCTCTCCGTTCCGGGGGTCACCCGGCGCGACTGACCCGGTCCGGCCCGCTCTCACTCGGCGTCGACCGGCGCCTCGAAGCCGACGGCGTCGGCGTCCTCGGCCGCGCGGTCGGCGGCGGCGTCGAGGTCGAACGACCGGACCACCTCGCCGTCGCGGACGAGCGGCTGGAGGAGCGCCTCGCCGTCGGCGGGCGGGGCGGTCGGGCCGCCCGTGGCGCTCCCGTCGGCCAGCGCGACGTGGTGGCCGCCGTCGTCGGTGCGGTACACCTCCTTCTTCCCGGTGAGCTTGCCGCGCTTGGCGGCGAGTTCGCCCTCGATCTCGACGATGTCCAGCGAGAAGTCCGTCGGGTCGGCGTTGCTCACGTGGCTGCCGACGCCGAACCCTGCGACGTACTCCCGGAGGTCGTGCAGCTCCTGGGGCCCGAGGCCGCCGCTGACGAAGATGCCCACGTCCTCGAACCCCTCGGCGTCGAGCGTCCAGCGCACCTCCCGGATGATATGCTCGAAGTCCCCGCGCCGGGAGGCGGTCGTGTCGATGCGCACCGAGTCGAGCGCGTCGACCGCCTCGGCGGCGCGGACGGCCTCGTCGACCTCGTCGCTGTAGGTGTCGACCAGGGCGACGCGGGGCACGTCGGGGCCGACCGCCTCGTCGAACGCCCGCCAGGCGGTCTCCTGCTCGCCGCGGCCGAAGCAGATGACCAGCGCGTGGGGCATCGTCCCGCCGGCTTCGCGGCCGATCACCTCGCCGGCGGCGACGTTCGAGAAGCCGTCGAGCCCGCCCAGTAGCGCCGAGCGCTCGATCATCGCGCCGATGGAGGGGTGGACGTGGCGCGACCCGAAACTCAACACCGTCGAGTCCGGTGCGGCCCGTCGCGCTTCGAGCGCCCCGGTCGCGACGCCCGTCGCGTGCGAGAGGAACCCCAGCAGCGCGGTCTCCAGGCGGCAGAACGCCAGATACGGCCCCTCGATGCGCATCACGGGGCCGCCGTCGAACAGCCGTCCCTCGCGGATCGCGTCCACGTCCACGTCGCGGCCCTCGAACAGTCGGGCGGCGTCTTTCACGCCCGCGAGCAGTTCCCACTCGCCGGTGGCGAACTGATCGGCCGTCACCTCGGCGACGACGCGGGGGTTGCGGTCGGCGTGCTCCAGCGTCTCGACCGTCCGGTCGAAGTAGGCGTCCGTGGCTCGGCCCTCCCGGATGGCTTCGGGCGGGACGATGTCGAAGCCCGACTCGTCGGTCATGGGGAGTGCTTCCGGGGCGAACGCCAAAAACCGTCCGCGTTCCGGTCGCGGGGCCGACGGTCCGCCCCGGCGCCCCGTGAGAGTCTAGAACAAACGGTCAGTAATTGCCGATTTCTGGTATCAAACCGTGTAACTAGATGCGAGTTTTTATTGAACACTCTGAAAGTGATGGTGACGATGGTAGACGAGCCGAAGATTTCGAGACGTGCGCTGCTGGCGACGAGCATCGCGGCGGGAGCATCGCTGGCCGGCTGTTCCGGCGAGAGCGATCCGACCGACACCCCGGACCCGGCCACCGATCCCCCGACGGCGACGCCGACTGACACACCGACGGCGACCGACACGCCGACGGCGACGCCGACCGCGACGGAGACAGAGACGCCCACCGAGACGCCGACGCCCGCGGACCCGACGCCCTCGCTGGACGAGTTCTCCTATCCCGGTGGAGCCAGCCGAGAGGGGATCGGCGCCGCGCAGCTCTACCGGACCCACGAGTCGGCGCTCACCGACGCGGGCGCCGCGACGGTGGCCGGTGAGACACACACGGTCGCCGCCAACTTCGAGGACACGGTCACCGTCACGAAGCGGCTCGCCGACGGCGGGATCTCCGTCACGCGCGAGGCCGCACAGGGCGGCACCGCCGAGACGTCGTGGTCGCCGTCCGACGATCCGCGGGCGTTCGTCCAGATGGAGTCCGGATTCGAGGAGCACTACCGCATCGACAACCAGGCGCCGGAGCCGAACGAAGTGGTCGAGTTCAGGCGGTTCAGACTCCTGCTCGCGGGTGCGGAGTGGGGCGAAGCGAAGGAGGTCGCCGAGACCGACGACGGTCAGTACGCGGTCGTCTACGAGGCGACAGGGGTCGCCGACGAGCAGTCGCTGCTCCGGCTCGTGTTCGGCGACCGGGTCGCGGAGTTCGAAGCGGCGCTCGCGGTCACGGAGTCCGGCCACGTCCGGGAGATCACCTACGACATCACCGCCGAAACCGGGAACGGCCGCCGCCGAGAGGAGGTCACCCGGGCGGTCACGGGCGTCGGCGAGACGACGGTCGAGGAGCCCGACTGGGCCGCGACGGCCCGGGAGGAGGGGGTCCAGTTCGAGATGGAAACGACCGACGACGGGGCTGCGGTCGCGGTCGAGATGGTCAACGGCAACGAGGTCCCCGCCGAGGCCCGGGTCGCGCTGTCGGACGCGCAGGGGCGCGGCCAGACGCAGCTCCCGGACCCGCTCACGACCGGCGACCAGCTGTTCCTGGCTCTCACGGAGCAAAACGGACTGTCGGTCTCGACCGACGGGGCGCCGGACGACGGACGCCAGCTCGAGGGGTTCGCCAGGGTGACGATCCGCGATCGCGGGTTCCAGCTGTTCGTCGCCGAGTCGCGGCTCTAGAACGCTGTTCGGTTCTCGGCAGTTTCGAACGCGGCCGGTCACGGGCGTTCGCGGCCGTCGGGCATCCACGCGGTCGCGGGACCGCCTCTCGACGGTGACCCGGACCTATCCCGGCCGCGAGTGGACCTCGCTCAATTGGTCGACCGTGGGCGCGTTGACGACCCGGACCGTGTCGCCGTTCCGAACGACGCGGAACGCGTCGGCGAACTCGCCGTCCGGCACCACGTAGACGTTCCCGCGGGGGTTGCGGGCGTCGTGGGAGTCCAGCACCTCGCGGTAGGCCGAGACGAACTGTTCGGCGTCGCGCTCGGTGTCCCAGGCGGTCTCCCAGACGTAGGCGCCGGTCGTCCCGTTCGTGTAGGGGACGACGCTGTCGCCGCCCCAGCCCGCGGAGGGCTCGGACTCGTAGCCGTAGCGGTCCTCCGGGTCGACGGCGCCGTTGTGGACGAGCATCGCGTAGATCGACGCCTCGCCGACGGTGTCGGCGACGGGGTCGACGTCGAAGCGGCGCCACTCACCGTTCGAGCGGTCGGCGACGGTCACGTTCACGGGGTCCTCGTCGGGGTACAGCTGCGGGTGGATCAGCTGTTCGGTGCTCTCCGGGCGAGCGTCGTAGAGCTGGTTGACGCCGTCCCAGCCGCTCTGGGCGCGCACCTGGTCGACGAACTGCGAGCCCGCGGCGTAGGGCGTGTAGATGGTCAGGAACAGGCCGCGGTTGTAGTCGCTGCTCGCGGAGCCGCCGCCGTTCCCGCCGGCGTCGGGCCGGGGGATACAGGCCCACTCGCTCCCGCAGCGGTTCTCGTAGAGGGCGTCGACGTAGCGGGCGTCGCCCTCGGTGACGCCGCGGTTGGCGAGCTGCTGGTCCTGGGTCTCGCCGTCGGCGCCGAAGCCGAAGTGCTGGTCCTGCAGGGCGTGGACGAGTTCGTGGGCCAGCGTCGTCCGGTCGATGGTCGGCGTCGACGAGTCGGAAACGAGGACGATGGCGTCCTTCCCGGGCGAGTAGTAGCCCTGGACCGACTGGCCCAGCGTCTCGTCGGAGCTGTTCGAGAACGACGAGCGCTCGCCGACGATGAAGACCGACTCCCAGACCTGGTCGTTCCACCGCGAGTAGGTCGCGTTCCCGCCGCCGCCGCTCCGGTTGGCGAGGTACTGCTCGCGGCTGAGCACGTCGACCGGCACCGTCGAGTTGAACTCCAGGTCGCGGATCCGCTCGACGCGGGCCATAGTGCGGGCGACGACCGCCTCGCGCTCGGTGGCGTTGTAGCCGTCGCCGCTGGTCACGTTCACCGGGTCGTCGTACCAGTAGCCGTTCTCCCAGCCGATGCGGTCGCTGTCGGGGTCGCCCTCGGGGTGGCCGCCGCCCAGCGACTCGAAGGCGGTACAGCCCGCCAGCAGCGCGAGGACGGCCACCGCCGCGACGGCGAGGCGCAGACGCGATTCGGGTCCGGGGCCTGCCATCGAACGGGCTCACTCCCTCCGGCCCGCGAGGAGGCCGGCGAGCGCGAGCGCGACGAGCGCGCCGGCGAGCCCGAAGCCCGGACCCCCGGACGCGGTAGTCTCGGCGGGCGCGTCGGTCGTCTCGTCGGCGCCGTCATCGCCGTCGTCTCCGTCATCGCCGTCGCCCGCTCCGCCGTCGGCGGGGAGCGGCGTCTCGGTCGGTTCGTCGGTCGCGGTCTCGTCGTCGCCGGGTTCGGTGGTCGCCGTGTCGGTCGCGGTCTCATCGTCGCCGGGTTCGGTGGTCGCCGTGTCGGTGTCGGTCGGCGTCTCCTCCTCGCCGCCGCTGTCGTCGGTCGGCGCGGCGCCGGCGCGGACCTCGCTCAGCCCCTCGACGGTCGGCGCGTTGACGAGCGTCACCGTCGTCCCGGTGTGGTTGACGTAGAACGCGTCGGCGTAGGGGCCGTCGGGGACCCGGTAGGTGTTCGCGCTGTCGTCGACGGGCTGGGCGCCGTAGTAGTCGAGCAACATCCCGTAGCCCTCGACGAAGTCGGTGGCGTCGCCCTCGGAGTCCCAGACGGTCTTCCAGACGTAGCCCGTCTCGTTGGTCTCGGCGGAGTCGTCGGTGACGTAGGGGTAGAGCCGGTCACCGTCCCAGCCGTCCGTGTACCGCGTCGAGTAGTTCAGCGGGTCGTAGCTGCTGAGCGACCCGTCGGCCGTGTAGTTGAGGAACGACTGCACGCCGATCACCGGCGAGTCCGCGCCGGCGGAGGCGTAGGTGGGGTAGAACAGCATCGTCGCGAGCCCCGCCTCGCCGAACTGGGCGTAGTCGACGGTGCCGTTCTCGATGTGCGGGACGGTCCAGTTGTCACCGGACGTGTCCGCGAAGCTCACGTTCGTCGGCTCGTCCTCGCCGTACTTCTCGGGGTGGATCGTCTGCTCGGTGCTCGCAGGCGGGTTCTCGTAGACCGCGTTGACGCCCTCCCAGCCCGACTCCTGGTAGATCCGGTCGACGAACTTCGGCCCGTCGCTGTAGGGCTGGTAGGTCACGAAGTACATCCCGTAGTGGATCGAGGCCTGCCCCCCGCCGCCTGGCTGCATCTGGGGCATCAGGCAGTCCCACTCGGCGGCACAGCGCTGGCCGTACAGCCGGTCGACGAGGTTCCCGTCGCCCTCGATGATGCCGTCTCTCGCGTTGTGGAGCTCCTCGGTGTACTGGTCGAACGACGAGATGTTGTACCGCTGGTCCTGTAGCGCGTGGAACAGCTCCTGGGAGAGCGTGATCTCGTTCATCTTCGGCGAGGTGGTGTTCTCCGAGACGATGACGATCCGCTCCTCCGTGGGGCTGTAGTAGCCGCCGACGCTCGCGCCGGTGTTTTGCTCCTGGACGGAGATGGCGTCCGTGTCCTCGCCGACCATCAGCATGGCCTCCCACTTGACGTTCTGGTGGAGGCTGCCGTTGGTCGTCGTGTTGTAGCTCGTGTTCGCGCGGAACTCCTCGCGCGAGACGATCTCGACCGGCACGGTCTCGTTGAACTCCAGCTCGCGGATCTGCTCGACGCGGGCCATCGAGCGGGCGACCACGGCGTCCAGTTCCGTGTCGTTCAGCCCGTCCGAGCGGTCCACGTCGATCGACTCGTTGTACCAGCAGCCGTTCTCCCAGCCGAGCGGGTCGCCGTCGGGGTTGGCGGGCGAGCTCCCGTTGGCGACGGGGGCGGCCGCGCAGGCGTCGTCGCTCTGGCGGGCGTCGGCCGACGACGCGTCCGCGGTGTTCGAGGGGCGGTCCGTCGTCGCGGCGTCGACCGGGCCGGCGGCGGCGGCCGCGGCGGGGACGGCGGCCACCGCGGACAGCACGACCAGCCCGGCGACGACTGCGGAGAGGGCGGAACGCATGCTACCGGAACATGGGAGGGCGGACATAAAAATCGCCGCACTGTCGGCCGACGCGGGCGTGCGGACCGACGGGCTTAATCCCCGGTGTCCGCTATCTCCGACCGGCAGAGGGAGCCCGGCCTCCGTGCTCAGGCCCGCGTCGACTCCGTCGGCGCGCTACGGGCATGAGGAAAGTCCCCCCACCGTCCGGGCAGGTGACCGGGTGCAAACCCGGAGCGGGCGACCGCTGGCGCTGGAACAGAAACGAGACCCCTTTCCCCGACCGATGACGTGCGCGAACTCCGAGCGAGGCTCCGCCGAAGCGAGGGAGAGCTAACCCACGGAGGGTCGACGGGAAAGAACGGATGGAACGGCGAATCCTCACCGGTGCAAGTCCGCGCGGCAAGGTAGCCCGGACGCGAGCGCGGACGCTCAGCCGAATGCCGGGCCGAACAGAAGGGGGCTTACTCCCCTCAGCCGTCTACACACCGCCGAGCGACGCCACCGCCCCGCTCGCGCGCTTGCTGCCGTTCTCTATTCAGGACGGCCTCTGGACCGCCCGCTCAGTACAGGAAGTGGCTGTTTCGGTGAGCGGTGCGGTCGGCGCGTGCTGTCGAGCGTGCCCGCCTTCTGGCGGGCCGCTCGAAATAGTCGCGCGAGGGATGAGCATCGCAGCCTGCGAGAAGCGCAAGAGGTTGGGGAGGTGTGAGGCTATCTGCGGTTGCTGTGCGGGTGGTCGCGCTCCCTGGTGGACTGAAAGGGCGAGGCGCGCTCGCGCGCAGTTCAGTCGCCTGAGCGGGCAACTATCCGCGCAGGCCGTGCGGAGAGCGCGGATATCCCGCGCAGCGACCGCGAGCACGTCGAGGGCTTTCAGCGCTTGCTGTCCCCTGCGGTCACTGTCGTTCGACTTCACAGACCGACTGATTTTACCCACGAACAGACGGTGACGATAGAAATCGCACCCTCTGCTACCGCTAACAGCACTCCTCGCCGCGCTCGATGGCCCACTCGACGAGCGGCTCCAGCCGTTCGCCCAGTTCCGCGCCCTCGTCGCTGAGTTCGTACTCCACCCTGGGCGGGATCTCCGCGTAGCGCTCCCGTTCGACCAGTCCGGCCTCGACGAGTTCGTCCAGCCGCGTCGACAGCGTCGACGTGCTCGCGCCCGGGAGGTGGGCCTCGATCTCACCGAACCGGACCGTCCCGTGGTTCGCGACGACGCAGACGATGTCCATCACGTACTTGCGGCCCAGCAGCGCCATCGGCTCCGAGAGCAGACAGTGACACGCCGCCTCGTCGGCCGCACACTCCATCTCCGCCGTGGCTTCGCCATCGCGCATTGGGTTCGATACTTTGGACTTGACAGTTTAATAACTTTGCTATCCGAACTATAGTCGCATGTGGGTTGAAGTAGCGAATTCGGTCGATAGCGAGCGGAACCGATCGGTCGACGAAACGCCGCTCCCGCCGGCAGTCGGGGAGGCGTTCGGGCAACTCTACGGGACCGACGCGCCGGCGACGGTCGGCGAGTGGATCGAGACGATGCGGGCGGCCATCGAGGACGAACGCGGGAGGGCGCCGACCGTCGCGGACCTCTGTGCGACCGACGACGGCGACCACGCGTTCGTCGGCGCGGAGCGCGAACAGACGTACATCTGCGTGCTGGATCCGCTGGTTTACCCGTACCTGACCGGCGAGCGCGGGACCGTCCGGTCGACGACGCCGGTGCGCGGCGCCGAGGTCACCTTCGAGGTCGGCGACCACGGCGTGGCCGTCTCCCACCAGGACGCGGTCGTCTCTATCGGCGTCTCGACGGACCCCGAGGGCGTCGACGGGGTGCCCGTCGAGACCGTCTACCGGGAGGTCTGCGGATACATCCAGACCTTCGAGGACCGGGCGGAGTACGAGACCTGGGCCGAGGAGGTCGACGCGGCGACGACGGCCGTCCCGGCCGCGGTCGGCGTGGAGATCGTGTGGGCACTGGCCGAGACGCTGTTCGACGGCAACGTGAGCGTCGCGGACCGCGGCGAAGCGACCGAAGCGGTCTGCACGCCGGAGAGCGACTGCTGTTGAGCGGGCGGGAGCCGTCGCAGAAACGGCACGAGGGCGAACCGATCGCCCGTCGCGGGCGTCAGTGCCCGCCGTCGCCGTTGGTGATCGTGGTGTGGGCGCCGATGAGCGCGCCGGCGAGATTGAGGTCTTCGAGCGTGGTCTCGCGGTCGATGATCGACTCGCGGATGTCGCAGTCGCGCAGGGTCGCACCGGGGAAGACGATGGAGTTGTCGAGGTTGGAGTTCACGACCTCGGCGTCGTCGAGGACGTGGACGTTCTCGCCGAGCGTGGAGTGCTCGACGGTGGCGCCGTCGGCGACGCGGCTGTCCCCGTCGAGGTAGTAGGCGACGGCCTCCAGGTAGCTCTCGGGCGTGCCGATGTCGAACCACGCGTCGTCGAACGTGTAGGCGTAGACCTCGTCGTTGTCGACGAGCCACTGGATGAACCAGCCGGGCTCGTCGGGGTTGTTGCCGTCCGCGAGGTACTCCTCGAAGCGGACCTGGTCGGCGGGGAAGACGTAGCAGGCGATCGAGACGAGCGTGCTCGCCGGGTCCGACGGCTTCTCCTGGAAGTCGACGACCTCGTTACCGTCCAGCGTCACGAGGCCGTACGATTTGGCCTTCTCCCGCGAGCCCACGTCGTAGGCGGCCAGCGTCGTCGCGCCGTTGTCCTCGTAGGCGTCGATGAAGTCGCTCACGTCGAAGCTAATGAGGTTGTCCCCGGCGATGACGAACAGATCGTCGTCGATCCCCTCGCGGTCGACCAGCTGGCCGAGCGCGCCGACGACGCCGAACTTCTCGTCCTCGCCGGTGGTGTCCTCGATCGACAGCCGCGGTTTCTCGTAGTCGCGGTCGGCGAGGAACTCCCTGAAGTCCTCGGCGAAGCGCTCGTTCGTGCTGACGTACACGTCGTCGATCCGGTCGTCGGACTCCAGCTCCGAGAGGACCCGGTCGATGACAGTCGTCTCGCCCACCGGCAACATCATCTTCGGCCGGTGGCGCGTGATCGGCCAAAGCCGCGTTGCGTAACCACCCGCGAGTACGACGGCGTCCATACTCAGTCCTCCACAGCCTCGCCTGAAGGCCTTTTTCATTGTGACAACTCCGACACGTCGGCGGGCCGAGGGGGCGGCGCCGCCGGCGGAACCGATTTGTGGCCGGTTCACCAAGAGCCGGTATGCGCGAGGCCAGCCGGACGACGCGCCAGCGGATCGCGGACAGACTGCGCGAGGAGCCGACGGCCGCGGGCGCGCTCGCCAACGAATTCGAGGTCCGCACCGCCACCGCGCTCGACCACGTCGAACACATCTCTCAGTCGCTCGAACCGACCGACGAGACGCTGCTCGTCGCGCCGCCGACCTGCGAGGACTGCGGCTTCGACGAGTTCGACGACCTGGTCAACCGCCCGGCCCGGTGCCCGGAGTGCAAGAGCGAGGCCGTCGCCGAGCCGTCGTTCGTCATCGAATAGCGCGACTCAGAGAATGACGTTCGACGAGGAGGACAGGTCGTCGTCGTCGCTCTCGACCGGTCCCTCGCCGACGTACTCGAAGTCCTCGTCGTCGAGATAGACGCCGCCGTCGGCGACTCGCACGTCGAGTTCGTTCAGGAACGCGCCCTCGCAGGGGCCGTAGGTACACTCCCCGGAGTCGGCGGCGAACAGCGCGCCGTGGTTGACGCAGATCACTTCGCCGTCGCGGACCGGCGCCCCCGACCCCTTGTCGAGTTTGATGTGGGTCATGTGCTGGCAGTAGTTCAGCCACCCGACGACCGCCTCGGCGTCGTCGTCCTCGCCGCCCAGTTTCAGGAGGATCGCTTCGCGCACGTCGTCATCGCCGTCCTGCATGTCGTCCGGCATCGCGATCCCGTCGTCGTTGGTCGCCGAGGTCTCGCCGCCGTCGGTCTCGGTCGTGGGGTCGGTGTCGTCGGCCGCCTCGCTCGTCCGTTCGTCGACCGCCTCGGCCGCCCGTTCGTCAGCGGCGTCGGCCGTCCGTTCGTCGGATCGGAGGGCGGCGTCACCGCTGGCGACGGCGTTCTCGTCCACCGAGCGCACGCGAAAGAGGAAGGTGTCGTCCGTCGAGAGGTCGCTCACGTCGGCGATCCGCGTCCCGTCCATACCTTCGCGTAGGCCCGTCGCCGCTTGAACGCACCGGTCGCGACAGTTCTGGGTGTGTGAGTCAGTCTCAGGTCGCTCGCAGTCGCTTCTCTCGCACTCGACGGAGACCGCAGACGATGAAAGCCCTCGACGCGCTCGCTAGGAGTAGCTGAGACCGCACTCGACGATGACAACAGGCGACGAAAGCCCTCGCCGCGCTCGCGGTCGCTGACCGGGATATCCGCGCTCTCCGCACGGCCCGCGCGGATAGTGGCCCGCTCAGACGACCACGCAAGCGCGAGCGCGCCTCGCCCTTTCAGTCCACCAGGACAGCACCGCACCGTACAGCACCGCAGACGACCACGAACCTCCCCAGCCGATTCGCTCGCTTCTCTCGCTCATCCCTCGCGCGGTGTCGTCGCGCGCACGAGAGCGCGCTCCAGCGCGCGCCGACCGCACTATCTACCCTGTCACCGGCGCCGATTCCAGTCGATCCGGAGAACCGAGACTTAACTGGTGGGCGTTCGTCGTCGGGCACATGACGAAGACGGCGCTGATAACTGGTTGCTCGTCGGGCATCGGGCGGGCGACCGCCGTCGACTTCCTGCGGCGGGAGTGGACGGTGTACGCGACGGCCCGGGACACCGACGACGTGGCCGACCTGGCCGAAGCCGGCTGCGAGACGGCCGAGCTCGACGTGACGAGCGACGCCGACGTCGAGCGGGTCGTCGACCGGATCCTCGAAGAGACGGGACGCATCGACTGCCTGGTCAACAACGCGGGCTACGCCCAGTACGGCCCGATGGAGGACGTGCCGGTCGACGCGCTGGCGGACCAGTTCGACGTGAACGTCTACGGCCCCCACCGGCTCACCCGGGCGGTCCTGCCGAACATGCGCGAGCGCGGGACGGGGACGGTCGTCAACGTCTCCAGCGTCCAGGGCCGGATCGCGACCGCGGGCTCGGGCGCCTACAGCGGGTCGAAGTTCGCCCTGGAGGCGATGAGCGACGCGCTCCGCGTCGAGGTCGAGGAGTTCGGAATCGACGTGGTGCTGGTCGAACCCGGTCCCGTCGCGACGCAGTTCGGCGACCGCGCCGACTCCCAGATCGACCGCCTCGACCGCTCGGCGGGCTACGGCGACCTCTACGCCCTCTTCGAAGACACGAACGTCCTCGGGAGCGGGAACGACTTCGGCGTCCATCCCTCGGAGGTCGCGGCGGTGATCGCCGATTCGGCCTGTGCCTCCGACCCCGACGCCCGCTACCCGGTCGGCACGCTCGCGACCGCGATGGTCGCCACTCGCCATCTCCCCGACAGCCTGCGCGACGCCGGCTACCGGCTCGTGCGGTGGGTACTGTCCTGAGCCGTCGCCGAGCGACCGTCTACTCCTCCAGACAGGCGGCGACGATCCGGAGCGTCCGCTCGCCCTGAACTTCCTCGGCAAACAGCGGGACGCGGCGCACGTCGTGGCCGCGGAAGACCTCCTGGGAGCGCGAGAGCGCGTCGCGCTGCACGTCCCAACGTCGCTGACAGAACTCGCAGTCGTCCAGATCCGGCGAGACGAACCAGTCGGCGTCGGCGTCGGTCACGTCCGCCAGATCCTGCATCACCCGGTTGACGACGACGGTCCCGACCGGCACGTCGAACTCGTCGAGCCGACCGAGCAGTCGCTCCGACTCCAGCACCGACAGCTCCTCGGGCACCATCACGACGCGGAAGTCGGTCTGTTCGGGGTCCTGCAGCACGTCCCGTAGCTGTTCGATCCGGTCGCTGAGCACGCGCAGGTCGTCCAGTCCCTCCTCGGGGTCAACGTCCTCGTCGTCGCCGCCGAACATCCCGCCGAGGTTCTCCATCATCCCGCCCATCCGCTCGCGCATGGCGAGCACCTTCCCGAGCATCGAGTCCATCACGTCGGGGAGTTCGAGCAGCCGCAGGGTGTGGCCCGTTGGCGCCGTGTCGACGACGACGCGGTCGAACCGCGGGTCGTCCATGTAGCGGATGAGCAGTCTGATTGCGGCGGCCTCGTCGGCACCGGGCATCGACCCGCCCAGCGGGTCGACCATCTCCTCGCCCGCGCCGCCGAGCATCTCGCCCAGCCCGCCCATCGCCCCGCCCGCCCCGCCGAGACCGCCGCCGCCCTCGGCGAACGGGCCGTCCTCCAGCGCGGCCTCGGGGTCGATCTCCGCGGCGTACAGCGGCACGTCCTCGCGGATCCGGGCGGGCTCGGCCGGGATATCGGTCTCCAGCGTGTCCGAGAGCGAATGGGCCGGGTCGGTCGAGACGACGAGCGTCGCGGTGCCGTCGCGGGCGCTCGCCAGCGCCGTCGCCGCGGCCATCGTCGTCTTCCCGACGCCGCCCTTGCCCCCGTAGAGGACGTAATCGGGCGCGTCGACCCCCGACGGGACCGCGTCGTCGTCGATGTCGTCGACCGCTTCCACGTCGATCTCGCTCATACGTTCGTGTGAACCCGGCGGGCGGATGTATCCGTCGGACCGTCCCGAACGGGAGAGACGGTCGTCGCGCGCGGTGCAGGTGAGCGTTGTTGCAGTTGCGGTACTGTGCGGTTGGCGCGTGCTGTCGAGCGTGCCCGCCTCGTGGCGGGCCGCTCGAAACAGTCGCGCGAGGGATGAGAAGCGCAGCCTGCGAGCATCGCAAGAGGTTGGGGAGGTGTGAGGCCGTCTGCGGTTGCTGTCGCGGGGCAGTTGCCGTCCTGGCGGACTGAAAGGGCGAGGCGCGCTCGCGTCCACTTCAGTCGTCTGAGCGGGCACTATCCGCGCGGGCGGTGCCGAGAGCGCGGATATCCCGTCTCAGCGACCGCGAGCGCGCCGAGGGCTTTCATCGCCTGCTGCCTCCGTCGAGTGCGGTCGATCCGATTCCGAGCGAGCGCGGCGAGGGCTTTCATCACTCACCGTCGACTGCGGTCGCTGTCAGTCGGCTTCCGTTCACGACTCGTCCAACAGAAACAACCGATAAACGAGCAATCCGTACAGAACGGCCGATTCAGGGGCGTAAATGCCGAAATAATCAGTTGTCCACGATCTCGGTGTCCGTCCAGGGCTCACCACGGACTCGCCCCTCGACTCGGGCGAAACGCGCTGGACGCAGGGTGGGTGTCCAGGCTTCGGGCAGGGTCGAGCCGGTTCGAGCGCACCCGAGGGTCAGGACCCGACAGATCGGTGGGACAACGGCCGGGGGTAGGTCGCGGATTCACCGGTGATAGCTGCACCCAAATTCTTATTCGAGCGTTCGATCGAGTATTCCGAATGCAACCGTCGACATCGATATCGGGGACGATTCGGGTACTCCATGTCGACGACGATCCGGATCTCGCGGATCTCGTGGCGACCTATCTGGAACGCGAAGACGAGCGACTCAGGGTCGAAACGGTGACGACCGTCGCCGACGGGGTGGCCCGACTCGACGAGAGCGATATCGACTGCGTCGTCTCCGATTACGACATGCCCGGTCGAAACGGGCTCGAATTCCTCGAAGCCGTTCGGGCGGACCGACCCGATCTACCGTTTATCCTGTTCACGGGCAAGGGGAGCGAGGAGATCGCGAGCGACGCGATCTCCGCCGGTGTCTCCGATTATCTCCAGAAGGGGACGGGCACCGAACAGTACACCCTGCTTGCAAACCGTGTCATCAACGCTGTCGAGCGGGCACGGGCAGAGCAGGCCGAGCAACGGCACCTCCGGGCGATCGAGACCGCCCAGGAGGGCATCAGCATCCTCGACTCCGACGGCGAGTTCATCTACGTCAACGAGGCCTACGCAGCCCTCTACGGGTACGACCGGGCGGAACTGCTCGGTGAACACTGGTCGCTGCTCTACCCCGACCGGGACACCGAAGAGATCCGGGAGGCGATACTCCCGTCCGTCCGGGCCGACGGGTTCTGGCGGGGCGAAACGACTGGGCTCCGCGCGGACGGGACCACGTTCGTCGAGGACCACCGGCTCGCCACGACCGACCACGGCGAACTCGTCTGTACGGTACTCGATACGACCGACCACCGGAGACATCGGCAGGCGATCGCGGACCTCCACAGTACCGCTCGCGCGTTCATCCAGGCCGAGACCGCCGAGGAGGTCGCGGAGATAGCCGTCGGCGCCGTCCGCGACATCCTCGACATGCCGGCCAACGGGTTCCACCGCTACGACGAGGCGGACGACAGCCTGGTCCCGGTCGCGTGGACCGACCGAACGGAGGAACTCATCGGTGAACCACCGACCTTCGAGCCGGGCGAGGGGATCGCCTGGAACGCGTTCGCGTCGGGCGAACCGCTGGTGTACGACGATATCGCGACGAACGACGACCGGTACAACCCGGACACACCGATCCGGAGCCAGTTGGCCCTCCCGCTGGACGACCGCGGCGTCCAC
This sequence comes from Halosimplex pelagicum, assembly GCF_013415905.1. Classification (GTDB taxonomy): domain Archaea; phylum Halobacteriota; class Halobacteria; order Halobacteriales; family Haloarculaceae; genus Halosimplex; species Halosimplex pelagicum. The sequence goes on from NZ_CP058909.1 coordinate 4,924,702, forward strand.
CTCATGGGGTCGCCCGAACCCGCCGCGTTCGACGAGACGGAGGTCTCGCTCGCGAAAACGGTCGCTGCGCACGCGACAGCCGCACTCGAGCGCGTCGAACGCGAGCAGGAACTCGCCCGACAGAACGAACGGCTCGCGACGTTCACCGATATCGTCAGTCACGACCTGCGAAACCCGCTCAACGTCGCGACCGGGCGCCTGGAACTGGCACGGGCGGACTGCGACTGCCCGCATCTCGCGGCGGTCGACCGGGCGCTGACGCGGACGGAGACGCTGCTCGACGACCTCCACGCGTTCGCCCGGGCCGGGACGGCGACGCTCGATCCCGAACCCGTCGATCTCACCACCCTCAGCCGCGCGTGCTGGGGCCACGTCGAAACGGGGCGAGCGACGCTCGTGACCGACGCCCAGCAAGTGATCACCGCCGACAGGAGTCGCGTCCAGGAACTGCTGGAGAACCTCTTCGGGAACGCGGTCGAACACGGGGGCGACGGAGTGACGATCACCGTCGGCGACCTCGAAGACGGGTTCTACGTCGCCGACGACGGCCCCGGGATCGCGGACGCGAACAAGGACGCCGTGTTCGACCACGGCTACTCGACGACCGAAGACGGAACGGGGTTCGGGCTCTCGATCGTCAGGGAGATCGCCGACGTTCACGGCTGGGACCTGCGCGTGACCGATAGCGACGCGGGCGGGGCACGCTTCGAGGTCCGCGACGTCGAACTCAGCGGACCGTGACCGGGCCCACGGCGCGCTCCGCCGGGAAGCCGGCGACGGAACCGGCGGCCACCGACCGGACGACCGCCGGGGTTTTCCCCGGTCGCGCCCCAGCGTCGGCATGGAGCTGTCCGCCGTCGATCTCTCCCCCGTCCCCGAGTCCGGTACCGCGACCGAGGCGTACGCCGACACCGTCGAGGCCGCACAGCAGGCCGAGCGGCTGGGTTTCACCCGGTTCTGGGTGGCCGAACACCACGGCCGGGCGGAGACGCTCGCGGGCACGACGCCCGAGGTGCTCCTGGGTCACCTCGCGGCCGAGACCGACGCGATCCGGCTGGGTTCGGGCGCGGTCCTGCTCAACCACTACAGCCCGCTGAAGGTCGCCGAGCAGTTCGGCGCGCTGGACGCGCTCGCGCCGGGGCGGGTCGACGCCGGCCTCGGCCGGGCGAACGGGTCGCCCGCCGTCGACCGAGCGCTCGGGACCGACCGACACGTCGAGGACCCCGACGGCGACCACGCCGAGAAGGTCGAGGCCGTCGCCTCGCACCTCTACGGCGACTTCCCCGACGACCACCCCTACGCCGACATCGAGATCCCGGGCTCGGCCGATGGACCGGCCGTCCCGTGGGTACTCGGGTCGAGTCCGTCGAGCGCCGAGATCGCGGCCGAACTCGGCCTCCCGTACTGCTTCGCGGCGTTCATCCGGCCGCAGTTCGCGACCCACGCCTTCGAGACCTACCGCGAGGCGTTCGAACCCTCCGAGTTGACCGGCGGGGTCGACGAACCGCGGGGGATGGTCGCCGTCAACGCGGTCTGCGCCGAGACCGACCGGGAGGCCGCCCGACTGCGTGCGGTCTCCGAAGCGATCTTCCGCCGAATGGCCCGCGGCGAGGTCGGCGAGCCGCCCACCGTCGAGGAGGCGGTCGACGAACTCGGCGGGGTTCCCGAGCCGACGCCGGAGCGACTCGACGACGGCGAGTGGCCGCGGGCGATCTCGGGGAGTCCGGAGACGATGGCCGGCCTGCTCGACCAGCTCGCCGACCGCGTGGGCGTCGACGAGGTGATGATCCAGCAGTCCGCGCCGACCCACGAGGACGCGCTGCGGTCCCACGAGTTACTGGCCGAGGGCGTCGGGCTCGACGGTCGGTGAGCGGGCCGCTCGGCCGCCCGGCCGGGCCGCCGGCCGGTTACACCGGTGTCACCAGAGATACATACGGTCCCGAGTCCAACGTTCGGGCGATGGACGACGCCACCGAGCGTGACGATCCGGTGATCCCCGAGACCGCGCGGATGGGCCGGGCGGCGCTGACCGTCGGGGATCTGGACGAGACGGTCGGGTTCTACCGGGACGCCGTCGGGCTCACAGTGCGGAGTCGGAGCGAGACGGCGGCGACGCTCGGTGCGGGCGGGACGCCGGTGCTCGAACTGCTGGCCGACGGGGACGCGCCGCCCAGGGATCGGAAACAGGCGGGGCTGTTCCACACCGCGTTCAGGGTCCCCTCGCGCGGCGCGCTCGGCGCCGCGCTCGAACGGATCCGCGAGCGCGGGGCCCTCGACGGCGCCTCGGACCACTACGTCAGCGAGGCGCTGTACTGCACCGACCCCGAAGGCAACGGCGTCGAGGTGTACGCGGACAGGTCGCGCGAGGAGTGGCCACGCGCCGACGACGGGTCGGTCGAGATCGGGACGGCCCCGCTCGACCTGGCGGCCCTCGCCGCCGGGTCCGACGGCGCCGCCGAGGCACCGCCCGGGACGGATCTCGGCCACGTCCACCTCGAAGTCTCCTCGCTCGACCGGGCGCGGGCGTTCTACGCCGACCGTCTGGGCCTGGGCGTCCGGACCGAGACGCGCGGCGCCTCGTTTCTCGCGGCGGGCGACTACCACCACCACGTCGGGATCAACACCTGGAACGGCCGGACCGACCCGGCGGGCGGCCGCGGCCTGGCGTGGTTCGAGTTCCTGTTGCCCGACGCGGGGACGGTCGCGACCGCCCGCCGCCGCCTCTCGACGACCGGCGTTCCGGTGACCGACCGCGAGGACGGCTTCGAGGCGAGCGATCCGGACGGGATCACCGTCCGGTTCCGAGCGATACCGGAGTCGTAGTCCGCCGAACGCCGTCGCGAGCCCGGACAAGACTTATGACTGACTAATCGGTTAGTAACCGTATGGACGGATCCGTTTCGCGAAAGCGGCCGTGGCTCGCCGCGGTGCTCGGAGTGTTTGCGACGGGGCTCGGACACGTCTACCTCCGGCGGCTGCGCCGCGCGGCCGGGTGGCTGGTCGCCCTGCTCGGCGTGAGTTTCCTGTTCGTCGACGAAGCGGCGCTGACGGCGCTGGTTAGCGATAACCCGGTCGACCCGCTCGCGGTCGCGCCCGTCGTCTTCGTCGGGGCCCTGAGCGTGATCGACGCATACCTGGTCGCCCGAGCGCACAACGCCGTCGCCCGGATCACCGCCACGCCGGACGGAGCGGTCACGCACTGTCCGAGCTGCGGTCGGGAACTGGACCCGAGTATCGACTTCTGTCACTGGTGTACGACCGACCTCTCGGAGCTGGAGCTCCGACCGGTCGACGCGGCGGACGAGTCGGACGACTGACCGGCCTCGTCAGGTCAGCGTGGCGTCGACGTACTCCTGGGCGGTCCGTCTCGCGGTTTCGAGCGCGCCGTCCTCGTCGAGGACGACGGCCCGGGTCCGGGCGCCGTCGACGATCGTCATCAGGCCGCGCGTCACGTGGTCGGCGTCGACGTCGTCGAACTCGCCCTCGTCGATCCCGTGGTTGATCACCGCCTTGATCATGTAGCGGATGTACTCGTCGTTCCCGCGGAAGCGCTCGCGGAAGTCGGGCTTGTACGGCGCCTGCGAGCGCATCTCCAGCATCGCGACCGCCAGGTCGCGGTGCTCCTCGGGAGCGAATATCAGCTCGTCGAGGAGCAGGTCGAGGCGCTGGTGGGGGTCGGTCGTCTCCACGTCGCGGATCGTGTCGACGAAGCGTTCGAGCAGGTAGTCGAGAAAGGCGACGAGCAGCTCGTCCTTGGTGTCGTAGTGGTAGTGGACCGCAGCGGTCGACTTCCCGTACTCCTCGGCGATCCGCTTGATCGTGAGGTCGGCGTACCCGTGCTCCCGGAGCGCCCGATAGGTCGCCCGCATGATCTCCGTTTCCGGCTCCGAGAAGCTCCCCTCCGTTGGATCGGCCATCACCCGTCACTTCCGCGCTCGCGGGGTTAACAGTTGTGACCGCTCCGTCAGGCTCCCGACAGAGATACCAACCGGTCCGTCTCGCGCGGACGCGAAATACATCGACAGGTGCCGCTAGCGTTGCGCTTCCGAGTCCAAACGTTTTTGACTAACTAGTTAGTAAGTTCGCTATCGACCGATGGACGACGACGCAGCGACGGAGATCCTAGAGGCGACGTATCGGGCGCTCTGCGACCGGGGCTACGCCGACGTGACCCTGGAGGACATCGCCGCGGAGGCCGAGACGAGCAAGGGGCTGATCCACTACTACTACGACGACAAGGAGACGCTGTTCGCGGAGTTTCTGGACTTCCTCTACGACCGCTACACCGAACGGATCGAGTCGGTCGCGGGCGAGACGCCGCGCGAGCGGCTCGTCGGGCTGTTCGAGACGGTCCTCGCCGACGGGGAGGGGACCGCCGGCGAGCAGTTGCGGACGGCGATGCTGGCGGTGAACGCGCAGGCGCCCTACGACGACGCGATCCGGACGCGGCTGGAGCGGTTCGACGAGTATCTCCTCGAACGGGTGGAGTCGATCGTCGCCGACGGCGTCGAAACCGGTGCGTTCGACGACGACATCGACCCGGCGCTGGCGGCCGAGTTCCTCGTGACGGCCATCTCCGGCGCGCACGCGCGCCGAGCGGCCGTCGACCGCTCGTCCGACCGACTGGCCGAGACGATGACGCGCTACGCCGAGCGCCACCTCGTCGCCGACGGGCCCGCGGGGGTGGCCGACTGATGGGGCTGCGCAGTCGGCTCGACGACCTGTTCAAGGGGCCCGAGGACTTCGACCTCACGTCGGGCGGGATCGGCAAGCCCCTCTTCTTCCTCGCGATGCCGATCGTCGTCACGAACCTCTTCCAGACGGCCTACAACCTGGCGGACACGTTCTGGCTCGGCCAGTACAGCACGGACGCGCTGGCGGCGATCAGTTTCGCGTTCCCGATGGTGTTCCTGCTCATCTCCTTCGGGACCGGGATCTCCGTCGCCGGGAGCGTCCTCGTCGCGCAGTTCACCGGCGCCGGCGAGCCCCGGGAGGCCGAGTACGCCGCCTCCCAGACGGTCACGTTCGCGGCCATCGTGTCGCTGGTCCTTGGCGTGATCGGCTACTTCGTCGTCGGCAAGTTCCTCTCGCTGATGGGCGCCTCGCAGGACGTGTTGCCGCTGGCGTCGAGCTACATGGAGGTCATCTCGCTGGGTCTGCTCTTCATGTTCGGCTTCTTCGTCTTCATCGCGCTCATGCGGGGCTACGGCGACACGATCACGCCGATGCTCGTGATGTTCGGGTCGGTCCTCCTCAACATCGTCCTCGACCCGTTCCTGATCTTCGGGTGGACCGTCGTCGAGTCGGCGCCGCTGGTCGGGACGGTGAGCTTCCCGGAACTCGGGATCCAGGGGGCGGCCATCGCCACCGTCTTCTCGCGCGGGCTCGCGCTGGTGGTCGGCCTGGCGATCATGTTCCGCGGCGAGCGCGGCGTCCAGATCCACCTCCGCGACATGGTGCCCGACCTCTCGTATCTCCCCCGGCTGGTCCGGATCGGGCTCCCGGCGTCGGTCGAGGGGATGGGGCGAGCGCTCTCGATGAACCTCCTGCTGTTCGTCGTCGCGACGTTCCCCGACCCCGTCGTCTCCGCGTACGGCATCGGGACGCGCGTCTTCTCGGTCATCGTCCTGCCGGCCATCGCCGTCGCCCGCGGCGTCGAGACGATGACCGGCCAGAACATGGGGGCGGACAAACCCGAGCGAGCGGAAGCGGCCGCCAATCTCGCGGCCAAGGTGCTGTTCGGCATCCTCACGCTCGCGGGCGTCGCCGTCTTCCTCGCGCCCGAGCCCATCGTCTCGGTGTTCGTCGGCGCCGACCAGGCCGACGCCGACCGGGTCGTCGAGGTCGGCGCGCAGTTCCTCCGCTACGTCGCGCTGACCTTCGGGTTCATCGGGATCACCCGGGCCTACACCGGGAGCTTCCGCGGCGCCGGTCGGACGCTCACCGCCGCGGCCATCTCCGTCCTGATGCTCGGCGTCGTCCGGTTCCCGGTCGCCTGGTTCGCCGCCGACCCGCTCGGCGAGGCGGGGATCTGGATCTCCTTCGCCGTCTCGAACGTCGTCGGCGCGGTCGTCGCCGTCCTGTGGTACCGCCGCGGCACCTGGAAGGGCACCGAACTGACCGAGGAGAACCTCGACGTCGAGCCGACGGGCGTCGAAGGCTCGGCGGGCGACGACTGACTCGTGACGCCGACCGTCGTCCCGCGCTCGGCGATCGAGTCGCACCTCGAATCGGCGCTGGACGGCGTCGACGGCGACGGTCTCGCGCTCGCTCGCGAGACGGTCGAGGCCGCCGAGGACCGCTGGTACGGCCAGCTGGTCGCCGGCGCCTACCGATCACTGCCGGGCCGGCCGGACACCGACCGAGCCGTCCCCGCCGCGGCGGCGGTGGAGCTGGTCCGCGGGTACTGCCGGCTCCGGAGCGAGCTGCTCGTCCAGCTCACCGACAGCCGGCCACACGCGTTCACCCGCGACGAAGTCGCCGCGCTCCTCGCGGGCGATTACCTCTACACCGGGGCGTACTCGGCGCTCGCAGCCGCCGACCGCCCGGACCGCGGCGACTGCTTCGAGACGGTTACGGACGCGCTCGAAGCCGTCTCCGGAGCGTTCGTAGACACCTACGTCGGGACGGGCGAGTTGCCCCCGGACCGGGTCGCGCTCGTCGAACGGACCGCGGGCCGGATCGGCGAGACCGCCGCCGTCCTCGGTGCCCGACTGGCCGACGCGGACGACCGCCACCTCGACCCCATCGCGCGGGCGGGCCGCTCTTTCGCCGCGGCGCGCACGATCCGACGGGCGCTCGACCGCGAGCCCGGGTCGGCGATGGTGGCCGTCCCCGAGCGCCCGGCGGAGCGACTCGGCGAGCACGCGACCCGCCGCCGGGAAGCGGGGCGTCGGGCGCTCGGAGAACTCCAGTCGAGCGCCGACGTGTCGGCGCTTCGCCGGCTCGGCGACGCGCAGTCGGACGCCTGACCGCGAGACCGCGGCCGCCGGGCGGACGATCCGACGGACGCCGTTCAGAGCCGGTCGGCCAGCCAGAGGACGATCAACACGGGTGCGATCGGGAGCAACAGCGCGAACAGCGGGACCGCGACCAGATACCCGATCGTTGCCATCTCGGTGTTCGACCTGTCCGACCGGCGCGGACTGACGGATCTCGTCATGCCCGAGCGTACGCACCGATCGAACGAAAAACTAACTGATCGGTTAGCCTGTCGAGCCGAGATCCGGACACGGACGATGCCGGCGAACTAGTGCGATACGGCCCGTGTAGTCGTCGACGGACCAACTCTCGGTCGAGATACGTCGTCGGCCCCGCCCGTCGTAGCTTACTAGTAGGTCAGCCGGGGCGGCGAAACGACCGTCCGGGCCCGGTCGAACCCGTCGACCGACGGGAGGCCGGCGGTTTCAACAGCTATACAAACGCCGCAGGGGAACAGACGCGCCATGAGTTCCGGATCGGCCTCGTCGGCCCCGCTCGGGACCGCGGCGCGCTGGATGTCCGAGCGCGAGCGGGTCCCCCTCTCGGTTCGCTCGGTCGCCCGGTTCTACGCGCGGACGGGCGAACTCGACCTCACGGCGCTGCGGATCAAGTCGTGGGTCGACGACACCCTCGACGAGTTCCTCGCGGACGCCTACGGCGCCATCGAGGCCGAACTCGAGGCCGAACTCGGCTACGACGACGTCGATTTCCGATACGAGACGAAACTGACGCTACCCGTCGAGCTGACGCTGGGCTATCTCTACCGCCGGGCGCTCGACGACTGCGACGGCTACAACCCGGTCACCGGCGAACCGACGCGGTCGCGGGGCGAGGCCGTCCGGTCGCTCGTCGACGGCACCGACCCGGCCCGCCGGGAGCGACTGCGCCGCGAGGCGAGCGAGCAGGTCGAGTTCGTCGGCCGCGTCGAGCGGGTCGCCCGCCTCTGCACCGAGGCGCTGCTCGACGGCGACATGCGCGACGCGATCAACGACGCGGAGTTCGAGGACTTCGAGACCGACCCGGCGCTCGACGACGACGAACGCGAGCGGGCGGCCCGGATCGCCCAGTCGCGGCTCCGCGAGCGCGTCGACGCGCAGATGGCGGGGTTCCCCGACGCGGTCCGGGAGGCCTACGAGTCCGCCGTCGCCGAGTCGAACACCCACCAGGCCGACGACGAGCACTTCCGCGCGCTGATGGCGCGGGCGCTCGGCGAGGGCGATAAGGAGGGTGGCGACCCCGCCGACGCCGTCGAGCGCATCGAGGCGGAGTACAAGTTCGCCGAGTTCGAGGGCGAGGCCGGGTCGCTGACCGTCGAGGAGCAGGGGTGGCCCTACTGCAAGACCCAGTACGAGCGGGTCGGGGTCATCTACGAGGGGATGATCGAGATGTTCCGGGCCGCGGGCATCCCGATCGAACCGTCGTTCGAGCACGCCGTCGTCCTGGCGATCATCGGGGCGCAGGTCTGGCTCGACGACGTGGACGACTTCGCGGCCGACCGCGCGGAGACCCAGCTCACCCCGGTCACCGCCGAGTACATCGTTGCCGACGACGACACCGAGGCCTACGACCGCGTCGTCGACATCTCCGCGACGTACCTCGACCGGGCGATCGAGTACGCCGTCGACTCCGAGTCCATCCTGACTGGCATCGCCGCCGAGTACATCTACCTCTCCGGCGACCCCGGCGTCCTCCCGGGGAGCCCGGGCCGTCGAGACCGGTAGTTCCGCCGTCGTTCGGCCGCCCGTCCATCCCCGCACTCACTGAGACACCGAGAGCTTCGAGAGACTCAGGTGGCGGAGCCGCCGGGGCTCGGGGTCGGTATCGGACAGCGCGGCGGCGACGCGGTCGCAGTAGTCGGCGAGGGCGTCGTCGCCGTCCGCGAGTTCGCCGTCGCCGGCGGCGAGCGCGGCCGCCAGGCGGTCGGCGGCGTCGGGGGCCGTCGCCGACAGCAGCCGTCTCGCGCGGTCCGCCGGTGGCTCCGTCTCCGCCTCGACGGCCGCGGGGAGCGCGCCGAAACAGAGCGCGAGCGCGACGAGCAGCGAGCGCTCGGCGGCGGCTTCGGGGTCGTCGACCCGGGGCGTCGTCCGGAGGTAGCGGGCCGCTGCCGTCTCCGCGGAGTCGACCGCGGCGTCGAACCACGACCGGATCTCGTCGGCGGAAGGGGCGACGCCGAGCGCCTCGACCGCGCGGGCACATATCTCGATCTCCTCGTCGGCCACGTCGTGGAAGCAGTCGCCGACGACGACCGTGTCGGCCCCCGCGGCGAGCATCTCGGTCGTCTTCTCGCGGTCGTCGATCCCGCCGCCGTACCAGACGCGGGCGCCGTTCACGGAGTCGGCGACCGCCCGGAGCACGTCGGCGGCCTCGTCGCCGCCGTAGGTGCCCGAGTACTCGACGTAGACGACCTCGCTGTCGAGGTGGCGGTCGGCGACCATCGCGCGCTCCCGGGCCACCGCGGGCGAGAGCACGTCCGACCCGTCGACGCCGCTGCGGCGGGCCGCCGCACTGTCGGGGTTCTGGACGATGTACGCCTCGAAGACCGCCTCCGCCAGCAGCCACGAGGTCGCGAAGTCGGCGAGCGGGTCGCCGACCAGCCGGTAGAGGGGGCCGGGGAGTTTCTCGCGGAGGAGCGCGGGGACCATCTCGTCGCGGATGTAGGCCAGTCCCTCGCCGAGCGTGCCGACGAGCGCCTCCATCTCGCCGTTCAATACTTCGGGGAGCGCGAGGAAGGCAGCCAAGTCGCGGGTCTCCTGGGTGACGTGACGGGCCTCGCTGGGCTCGTGGAAGGCGGGGATCGGGGCGCGGGCCAGCAGGCGGAACGTCTCCTCGGTGTTCGCCGCGGTGACGGCGCTGGACCCGCCGACGGAGACGGCGTCGGTGTGTTCGAGATAGAGCGGGTAGGCGACCGGGAGCAGTTTCGCCGTCTCCGGGTCGACTTTGGTGACGTGGCGCCAGTCGGCGGGGACCGGGTTCGCGTCCGGCGAGCCGAGCGTCTCCGCGCCGATCCCGGCCGCGGCGACGCACCGTCGCAGCGAGCGACCGAGCGACGAGCCGAGCGACATACCGTCCGGAAGGTGGCTGGCGCAGGTTAAACTCCCGGTTTCGGGGGCGGACCCCGAGAGCGCGGACCGGGATCGCGACGGTGCGGCCCAACAGCGCACGGACGCTCTCGCGGCGACGCCTCGCGAGCGGTCTCGACGGGGTTCGTGGGCCGGCCGGGACAAAGCTTATGCCGCGAACGGCCACACTCCGATCCGTCCGCACACACGGACACTGAAGCCATCCACTTCGTTCGGGGGTCACCCCGAACCCGCCCCACACCCCACCGTTCGTTGTTTCGCGGCGGGCCCTGCCCGGGCCCGTCCGTTTTCGCACCGACCAGCCGCGGCCGCGTCCGGTCCGCTTCGGCGCACGTCCGGTGACGCGGCCGAACTCTCACGAAACGGAGCCGTCCCCGACGCGGGTGGCGCCGTCGCTCGGAACCGGGCCGGACGCGGTCAGGGCATCGGCTCGTCCAACCACTCGACCGCGGTCCGGCCCTCGGCGGTGAGGGTCACCGATCCGTCGTCGCGGCGGTCGACCAGACCCGCCTCGACCAGCACCGGGAGGTGGCGGTGGTGGAGAGCGGCCTCGACGGCGCTGGTGTGAGCGTCGCGGTCGGTCTCCGCGTCCGCCGCGGCCTCTCTGGTCCCGATGGCCTCCGCGAGGTCGACCACCGTCGCCGCGTTCGACGCCCGGAGGACGCGGAGCGCGGCCCGCCGCCGCCGAGCCGCGAGCCCCCTGAACAGTCGGTCGCGGTCCCTGGTCCGGTCGGAATCGAGCGCGTGTGTCGTTGCCATAGTGCTGTGTCGAACGATCAGTCGAGGCGATAAAAGCGGTTTCTAGGACCGCTACTGGGAGATATAGGCCAGTACGTAGATCGGTCACTGGCCGGCTGCGTACCGGACGCCTCCCGGAGCCGTGCCGGGCCGCGCTGGATCGGGACCCGTTCGACAGACGGGTTCGGTCGGCGCTGGGGCGGTCGTGTCGCTCGGCACACGATAGAACCAAGTGGACCGGCCGCCTGCGTGGGAGATAGACGCTACGAATGGAGATCTCCGATCAGCTTCGCTGTCTGTTTTCCGCGCAGGTCGAGGAACGGGACGGGTCCTACGTCGTCGAGGTCCCGAAACGAGAGGTCCGAACGGGTTCGCTCGCGGCCGGCGACACGTATCGCGTGGCGCTGGTCCCCTCGCCGTCGAGCGGCGGCGACGACGAAGGGGGCGACGCCGGCGACGCGACGCGAGCGGAGCGGGGCGACCGTTCGAACGGCGACCGCTCTGGTCGGTCGCCGCCGGTCGAGGAGGGTGAGGAACGCACCGTCGAGATCGAGGACATCGGCGAGCAGGGCGACGGGATCACCCGCGTCGAGCGGGGGTTCGTCGTCATCGTGCCCGACACGGACCAGGGCGAGCGCGTCACCGTCGAGATCACGGACGTGCGCGAGAACGTCGCCTTCGCCGAAGTCGTCGAACGCCGCAGTTACTACGAGTAAGTCCGGTCGGCCGCGACCGCCGACCCGCGCTCGGCCGACCACGACCGCAGTTCCCTTCGCTCGGACGGGACGGTCGGTCCACGACTCCGGAGCCGGTCCCTGTCGGACGGTGACACACCGTCCGATCCGGAGCAACTGACAAGTGGTTGTCGTGTGGATGGCACGTATGTCCAGCGACATCGCGGCCGGCGCGACGCACAGGGTCGAGGTCGTCTCGGTCACGGACGGCGACACGGTCGACGTACGCTTCGAGGGGGGCACCGAGGAGGAGGTCCGGCTCGTCGGGATCGATACGCCCGAGACCGAGGAGAACAGGCGCTTCGAGCGGATTCAGGAGTGGCCGGGGATCGGCGACCCGGAGACGCTCGTCGAGTACGGCGAGCGCGCGTCGGCGTTCGCCCGCGAGCGGCTGGCGGGCGAGACGGTGACGCTGTCGTTCGACCCGAGCGAGCCGACCCGGGGGACCTACGGCCGGCTGCTCGGCTACCTGGAGTACGAGGCCGACGGCGAGCGCGTCTTCTACAACCGCGAGGTCGTCGCCGAGGGGTACGCGCGGGCCTACCACTCGGGGGTGACGACCCACGACGCGCTGGCGCGGGCCGAGGCCGACGCCCGCGAGGCCGGCCGCGGCCTGTGGGCCGAGCACGACCCCGAGTCGACGGAGCCAGTGCGGGACGCCCCCGTCGAGGAGCTGTTCGTGCCGCGACCGTCGAGCGTGCGGCGGGCCGGCGGACCGCTCGGCGGCGAGCGCGCCCCGGTCCGGGCCGAACCGACGGCGACCCAGGAGCCGACCGAGTCGAGCGCCGTGACCTACGACGACGGCCCGATCCCGCTGGTCGGGGTCGACCGCGAGGCCCGCGTCGGAGTCGTCGGCGGGCTGGTGATAAACGAGGCTTACGAGGCGACGGAGGGGTTCGAGGTCGACACGAGCGAGTACGGGACGTTTCCGTTCCTGACGAACCTGCTGGACTGGCTGGCCGACCGCGAGGGCGAGGTGCTGATCGACGGCGGTCACGGAGGGTTCGGCGTCGACTACGCGCTGTCGGCCGAGGACGCGGCCTACTACCGGCGGTATCTGGAGGGACAGGGGCTGGGGTTCGTCCAGCGCAACCGCCTCGGGTCGGGGTTCCTCGACTGCGGCCGAGCGCTGGTCGTCACGCCGCCGGTGGGGCCGTTCGGCCCGGACGAACTCGACAGGGTACGGGCGTTCCGCGACGACGGCGGGAGCGTCGTGTTGCTCGGGAGCGGGGCGGCGCCGGCGTACGCCCGGGCGAACCTGAACGCGGTCGCGGCGGCGCTGGGATCGGACCTGCGGCTGAACGCCGACGAGGTGCGCGACGCCGAAGGCGGTCTCGACGGTGACGAGCGACTGGTGACGACGGCGCGGTTCGACCGGTCGCTGCCGCTGTTCGGCGCGTTCGGCGAGTGAAAAGCGGGAGTGCGGCGAGGGGAGGCGAGCGGTCGCCGGCACGGTGGGATCCGGAAAGGGTGGGGTTCCTACGCTCCCCCGAGCGCGGGAACGGGTGGGTGTGGACGGGGTGGGTCGCGGGTGGGGTGCATCCGTGATCGGATGGGGCTCGCGGTCACACGAGCCATCTCGGTGTAGGGCCTGGAGACGGAAGTCCCCAGGGCCTCAGCAGTTAGGCATCGAGCGAGCGTCGCCGCGCAGTCCGGCGGTCGGGGGTCGACTGCGAAGACGGACCCGGCGGTCGGTCGCGAAGCGGACGCCGAGGTGGCGGCGCGGAGCGACGGCCACAGTTAACCGGCGCCGACCCGTTCGTCCGACCGACATGCGCGCAGTTCGCCTGCACGACCACGGCGGCCCCGACGCCCTCGGGGTCGAGGAGACCGACCGTCCGACCCCGGCGTCGGACGAACTGCTCGTCGAGGTGGCGGCGGCCGGCGTCAACCCCGTCGACACCTACTTCCGCGACGGCTCGTACGAGCCCGTGGCCCTCCCGTTCACGCCGGGGGTCGACTTCGCGGGCGTCGTCGCCGCGACCGGCGACGGCGTCGACGAGTTCGCCGAAGGGGACCGGGTGTTCGGCACCGGCATCGGCAACGGCGGCCACCAGGGCGCCTACGCCGAGTACGCGACCGTCCCCACCGACCGGGTCGTCGGCTTGCCCGACGGCGTCGACCTGACCGAGGCCGGCGCCGCGGGCGTCGCCGCGGTCACGTCCTGGCGCGCGCTGGTCGACCACGCCGCCCTCAACCCGGCCGAGCACTGCCTCGTCCACGGCGGCTCCGGCGGCGTCGGCCACGCGGCTGTCCAGATCGCCGACGCCGTCAGCGCCCGCGTGATCACCACTGCGAGCGAGCGGTACCACGACGACCTCGCCGACCTGGGTGCCGACACCGTCCTCGACTACGGCCGCGACGACCTGGCCGATGCCGTCACGGCGGCGTCCGACGGCGGCGTCGACGCGGTGCTGGACCACCGACTGGACGACTACCTGCAGTTCGACGCCGACGTGGCCGCCCAGGGCGCCCGCGTCGTCGGCATCGGCGAGAACAGCCCCGACCCGGGGTTCACGAACGACGGCGCCGCCCGCTCGAAGGACGTGTCCTACCAGTTCATGTCGATGTTCAACATGCCGGACCTGCGAGTGGGACTGGCCGGCGTCGCCGACCTGATGGAACGCGACCGGCTGTCGATCGAGTGCGCCCGCAGCTACGACCTCGACGAGGCCGGCGAGGCCCAGCGCGCGGTCCTGGAAGACAGTTTCCTCGGCAAGCTCGTCGTCGAGCCCTGACGCCGCGGTCGGAGCCAGCCCCGGTATCGGGGACGGCCCGCTACCGGAACCGGCCCGCTACCGGAGACGGGACTCCGCCGGCGGAACGCCGTCCGATGACCGCGAAGCGCCTCAGACGACCCGGTTGACCGGGTCTTCGCCGTCGCCGACCCGGCGGACGCTCTCTTCGAGGACGGTCGCGACGTGACGGTAGTAGTCGCGGGTGTAGGCCGCGCAATGTGGCGAGACGATCACGTCCTCGAAGTCCCACAGCGGCGAGTCGGCGGGCAACGGTTCGGTCTCGAACACGTCCAGCGCGGCGCCGGCGATCTCGTCGTCTCGCAGCGCCGCGACCAGCGCCGACTGGTCGACGACGCCGCCGCGGGCGACGTTGATCAGGTAGGCGTCGTCGTCCATCGCGGCGAGTTCGTCGCGACCGACCAATCCGCGGGTCGCGTCGGTCAGCGGCACCGCGAGGACGACGAACCGCGCGTCCCCGACGGCCTCGCGGAGATCGCCGGTCGGATAGACGCGGTCGACGCCCGGTTCGGGGAGCGGGTCCCGGCGCACGCCGTCCACGTCGAGGCCGAGCCCGGTGAGTCGGCCGACGATCCCCCGTCCGAGGCCGCCGAGACCGATGACGCAGGCCCGCTCGCCAGCCACCGTCCAGGCCTCGTCCCAGTCGGGCCGGTTCCATTCGTTCGCCGTCTGGCTCGCGGCGTACTCGTGGATGCGCCGCGCCAGGGCGAGGACGAACCCCGCGACCGTCTCGCCGACGGCGTCCCCGTGGATTCCGGTGCTGTTCGTCAGGGCGACGCCCGCCTCGCGCAGGCGGTCGCGCGGAAAGCGGTCGACGCCGGCCTGGATCGAGTGGACCCACGACAGGTCGAGGTAGGCCTCGTGGTGTTCGAGGGTGACGACGGCGTCGCAGTCGGCCATGCCCTCGGGCGAGCCGTCGACCGCGGTCACGTCGACACCCGATTCGTCCGTCGCGTCGCCGAGTCGATCGACCAGTCGCCCCGGCGGGAACACCGCCGCGACCGACTCGTCGACGCCGATCCGGTCGAGTCGCATGGCCGGTCGTAGACGCGGCTCGTCGGTAACTGTTTCTGCGAACCCACTTTTTGCAGCGGAGAGTTCCTCGCGCGCCGGGGGCGCGCTGCGAGAATCCTCCGCTGCAAAAACTTGGGGAAAAAGGCCGGACGACTCGGTCGCTGCGCTCCCTCGCGTCCGGTGAACCGCCTCGCTCGCTCCGCTCGCTCGGCGGATGCTCCGTGCTAACTACACTACCTTCCCTGCGAATCAGTCGCACTCAGACACGGATCTGCGAACCGGTGGACGGCTCTCACTACAGGCCCGACTGCCGCTCGACGCTCCCAGATTGTCGATTTCGGTGCTGGTGCGATACTCTCACCGCTCGAATTCGAACCGTCGGTGAGCGGCCGGGTTCTCAGAGGACTCGCCCAGCCCATCGATTCGCTGGATCGAATGTCGAGGGCCAGCTATCCCGGTCGGGATCCCGGTCAGTCGAGCCGTTCGGTCACGAACGCGGTCGCGGCGGGGACGGCGCGGGCGTAGAGTTCGACCCGCGCGAGGTCGCCCTGGACGCGCGCCGCGTCGGTGTATCCGTCCTCGATGCGGGTCGGGACGAAGTCGAACGTCTCGAGGGCCGGCCGGGCGATCCGCGTCGCCAGCCGTCGGTGGTCGCTGTCGTCGACCGCTGCGATCGCCGCTCGCGCTCGCTCGGCCGTCCGGGTGACCGATTCGACGGTCACCGACTCCCGGTAGGCGCCGTCGCGGATCCCGTCGATCGCCGTCCGGAGGCTCTCGACGGCGGCCAGCGTTCGGCCGGCTTCGACGACGGCAGTCGCGGCGTCGCCGTCCGCGCGGCGGTCCTCGAAGTCGTCGTGGGTCGCCCGGACGTGCCTGCTGGTCTCCTCGAACAGCGTGCGGGCCGGCGTCCCGTCGAGGTCGGCGTCGACGGGCGGCTCGTCGGCATCGACCACCGCATCCACGGTCGAGTACGTCCGCCCGACGGCGAACCGCAGTCGGTCGGACGCCTCGATCACGGCCGACCACTGCGACGGCGGGTCGTCCCGTTCACGCAGGTACGCGTCCCGGAGCCCGCGCGCGTCGGCGAGCGTCGCCCGCGCGCGCTCGACCGTGCCGACGGCCTCGCCCGCCCGGAAGGGCGCAGCGACGGGATCGTCCGGATACGCCGGGACGGGACGCAGCCGGCGCCGAC
The DNA here is from genome assembly GCF_013415905.1 of Halosimplex pelagicum. GTDB lineage: Archaea > Halobacteriota > Halobacteria > Halobacteriales > Haloarculaceae > Halosimplex > Halosimplex pelagicum. The sequence continues at coordinate 4,941,197 of NZ_CP058909.1, forward strand.
ACTCCGCGGTCAGGTCCTCGACCGGCGCGTGGACGAGCACCGCTTCGAGCGGGGACGACGCCCGGTACTCGTGGTCGGCGACGAACGAGCCGAGGTCGGCACGCACCGTCCGCCGGCGGTCGGCCACTGCGCTGGCGTCGCCGTCGCCGGTCGCCGCACGGTGGGCGCCCCTGGCGGCCGCGGCCGCCTCGCGCCGGCTGCGCCACAGTGAGAGGCGTTCGGTCGGCCACGGCACCTCGACGGGGTCGTCGAGTCGGTCGGCGGCCCGCGCTCGCTGGGACCGGAGGTCCTCGGAGATAGCGCCGTTGGCGACTGTCGGTTCGTCCGGCACCGCTGCGAGCAACTCGGTGGCGCGCTCCTCGTGGGCCGTCGCGAGCGTCTCGGGAACGGCGACCGGGAACGGCGACGGCGGCCACGAGAGCGGATCGACGGCGTCTGCCGGGAGCGATACGTCCGCACGCTCGCTGTCGTCGTCCCCGAGTGGGAGGGCCGAACACCCAGCTAGCGTGGCCGCCCCGAGCGTCCCGAGACCGGCGAGGAGCGTCCGTCGTGACCTCATTCGTCGTCACCCCCGTCCGCGGGCGTCACGGTCGCCTCGAAGTACTCCCCCTCCGGGTTGGGGCCACAGCGACTCGACATGCCGCGGCCGCTCCCCGAGGAGTCCTTGGCGGCGACGGGGAGCCGGATCGCGAACCCGACGAGATGAGTCTCGTCGGTGCGACAGTCGACGTCGGCGGGCCGGTAGGCCCGGCAGAAGTCGGCGTGGGGGTGCAGGTCGCCGGCGCCGAGCTCGTCCCACTCGACGGTCACCGACTGGAGCCGGATCTCGTAGCAGGCTTCGACCGGCATCGCGAGGAGGTACAGCGACGCCGCGTCGAAGTCCGTCGCCGTCGCGAACGAGCGGAGTTGCTCGGCTTCGGGGCCGTCGCCGAACGTCAACTCGGCGAGCGTCTCCTCGGAGACGACGACGTGGCGGCCACCCCGTGCGTATCGCCCCCGTTCGCCGTCGGGGTCCGTCGGCAGTTCGTCGTCCTGGGTGAACAACGCGGTCTCGTCCGCAGCGCGAACAGCGCGCGCCTCGTACTCTTCGACCGCCCGGTTCGCATGTGGGCGACCGACCGTCGGGTCGCCGTCGTCACCGGCACAGCCGGCGAGTGCGGCGGTTCCCGACGCGATCGCGAGGAGGGCGCGACGGCGGGTCAGGTCGGGCATTCCTCCGTGTCTTGTCAGGCGAGTGTATTCCGCTTTGTGTCCGCGCCGTCGCTGGGCGGGAAGGCCGTTCGCCGGGTCAGAACCCCCAGCGCAGGCCGGACATCGTGGCGACGATGGCGATCATGAGCAACAGTTCGACCATACTCAGCATGCCGTACTTTTTGTTCAGGCTGGCGAGCCGCTCGTGGTCGGTGTTCTCCGCGGCGATCTCGTCGAACATCCCCGCCGTAAATTTGTGCAGCGGGCCGAACCCGAGGACGAGCAAGGCGATCGCGAGGACGAGCGCCGCCCACAGCGACGGCGTCGGCGAGGCCCACAGTCCCATCATGTCGGCGAGGCCGATTCCGGACCCGATGACGCCGACCGAGACCGGCTCCATGAGCAGGTTCATCTTCGGGACGAACCCCTCGGCGAACTCGGCGTTGGCCTCCTCGGAGAGGCTCCCCATGACGGGGCCGAGGACGACCGCCCCGAGCACCGCGGTCCCGAACCAGAAGGCGCCCAGGAAGAGGTGGACGGTGAACATAGCCCGGTAATCGCCCGAGAGATAGCCCACGACGGGGAGCAACAGCGGGACGAGGATCGCCCCGATCGCGAACGGCTTGCTCGCGGCCAGTGCCATGAAGCGGTATCGTTCGCGCCGATTCGTCGGTCGCTGAATCTCAGCTAGTGACATCGGAACCCACACTCCATGGCAAGGTAATTCCAATTCTCATATAAAACGACACCGACACTGTTTCAGGATTCGGTTCCGATCTGCCGGCCCAGAGCGAGTCGACACGGGGATCGACCGATCCCGTGGATGTATAGAATATCGGCTCTTCGTCTAGGCACCAAATCCGAAGAATAAGCCCTGAGAGAGTTTGATTTCGAGGTCCGGGTGCGAGAATCGAACCCGCGTCTCAGCCTCCACAAGGCTGAAGGATAACCACTACCCCAACCCGGACACGCTTTCGCTGAGGCGTATCGGGATAACCGGGTAGAATTGAAATACGTTACGACTCCCGGGTCCGACTGAGAACGGTGGTCACGGTGGGGAGGCAGAACTGCAGATCCGCGTGGAGGGGTCGTTCGCCAGGTATCCGAACCTACTGCGTGGCTTCGACCGCGTAGTCCGATTGGATCCACGCCTGCTCGTTCTCGGTGTCGTGGACGAGGGTCATCTGCTCGCCGCCGTCGCCGTACTGGGTGGTGATGTAGCGCTGTTCGGTGGTGTCTGTCTGGGACTGGGGCGTGTCGGTCTCGTGCATCTCTCGATTATAGGAAGGACCTACGTGGGGGTAAGGATCGTTGCTATGCCTGTTGCCCCCCGGCGCCGACGGACGCTATGAGTGTAGCCCCCCGGTCGAATAGTCGGCGAATGCAGTCAGTGCGTACCGGGCCGCGAATATCCCCTCTGGAGCCGGAGAGCGGCGCTGTTTGGGATAATCGGCCCCTACTGAATCGGCGGAACTGGGCAGCCGGTGTGCTCGGCGGTAGCACGCACATGTCGTCGGACGACCGCGGGCGAGCGGGAGCGACGACGAACACTCGGCGAGCGACGAACCGCGGTCGCCGACGACGACTGCGAGCGCGCTGGGGCAAGATCGCACACAATCAATCGGAGAATTGGTAGCGATCTTGGATAGCCTGAGCGAACTCGTACGCTTTCACGAGTCGAACGTGACTCTCGTGTCCGTGTTCGGAGAGTGCGCGTTCGAGTCCGCGAAATGCCGCGATATCGTTCGTATATATCGCCACTGACTCCGCCGTCCCGTGTTCAAGAAGCGTCGCCGCTACACCCCCCAGTGCTGCGTCCGCTTGTTCGATTTCGTGCTCGGGTCGCTCGTCAGCGGTGGCGATGTATCTGCGAACCATATCCATCGTCGCCGAAACGACAGGGTTCGAGTAATCGACCTGATCCGTAACTTCGACCCACCCATCCTCGATAGCTTGTTCGACAGGCGGGACATCGTAGGGGTGGGAGTCCGGCGTCAACTCCTCGTACACTCGCGGCGGGACGTGAAGGGTGAGATCATGTTCAGCGACGGCCCGTCTCAGAAGATCGACGGTGTCGTGGCGTTCGAATCGGACGAACAGATTCGTATCCACGATGTGTCTCTCAGTAGCTGGAAATAGTGGGGACGGCATGCTGAATTACGGCTCGTCGACGGCGGCGTCGAGCTCGTCCATATCGACAGTCGAGGGGAGGTCCGGTTCGACCTCGTGAATTATCTCCTGAAGCTCCTGCAGGACCGTCTCGGCTTCGAGGACCGTGATGTCCTGCTCTCGAGCCATGATTCGGGCGTTCATACGGTCTTGCACGTAGGCACGGGCGTACTCGACAGCCGTCGCGAGGCCACTGATACCGTGCCGGTCGAGATAGACATCGACGTTCTCGTTGGAGTCGCGATCGCCGAGAGCGACCAGGAGCGTCGGTGTGATCTGGACGGATTCGTCGCCCACCGTGACGTTCACGTCTACCTGACGAATCTGGTATCGATGTGGTTGTTTCTCCGTCACTCGTTCCAGAGCGCCGACTTCCACGAGGTGGTGTACGTCCTCGTACACTGTCGTCTGAGAGATATCGACTCCGTCCGCGAGTTCTTCGACGGTCGGAGAGCCATGCTCGAAGACACGGGCGTAGAGTGATGCGAGCCGCTCGCTCTGGAGGAGATCCGACACCGCCAACATCATGTCGAGGGGGTGATCGTCGGAGATAGCCGATTTAGCCATGTATTTCACTTTCCGCAGAATCTTAAAAACCTGTCGGTGAGGACACAGCACGAGGGCCACAGTATCGTCCCCAGAAAATACGGCGTTTCGAACGCCCTGCACACTTAACCGACCGCGCGGCGTCCCCGGCGGTAGCACGCCATGTCGCAGGACGACGCCGACGGAATCGATGCGGAGGACGACGCCACGGGCGCGACTCATACGTCCCACCCGGCCGACGAGCAGGCCGACGCGCTGGCCGCGCTGGGCAACGAACACCGCCTGGCGATCCTGCTCGCGCTGGGCGACCGCGAATCGGCGACGCGGACGAACGGTCTCACACTCACCTTCTCGGAGCTGTACGACGCCGTCCCCGTCGAGAGCACCTCGCAGTTCTCCTATCACCTCTCGCAGCTGGTCGGGCCGTTCGTCGCCGAGACCGACGAGGGCTACCACCTCACCTACGCCGGCGACAAGATCGTCCGGGCCGTCCGGTCGGGACTGTACGAGACGACGCCGTCGTTCGACCCGGTCCCGATCCCTGGTGCTTGCGTCGGCTGCGGCGAGAGCAACCTCGAAGCGCGGTTGCGCGACGAGCGGTTCGTCGTCCGCTGTCGCGCCTGCGACCGCGCCCTGCTCTCGGACTCGTTCCCGCGGAGTCAGGCCACCGATCGCTCGCCCGCCGAAGTCGTCGAGAGCTTCGGCTACCGGATCTGGAGCACCTACCTCCTGATCCGCGGCGACGTGTGCCCGGAGTGTTTCGGCCGGGTCGACCGCCGGGTGGACGCCCACGAGGGCCACGAGACCCCCGGCGACGCGGGCCAGTACACCTTCGCCGCCATTTGCCGGACCTGCGATTTCACGATCCACCTCCCGATCGAAGTCCCGGCGGTCTTTCACCCGCGGGCGACCGGCTTCCTCTGGGACCACGACGTTCCGCTCCCCGAAACGCCCCTCTGGGAACTGTTCGAACTGTTCGCCTCCGAGGCGTGGACGACCGACGTGCGCTCGACCGACCCGCTCGACGCTCGCTTCGAAGTCGACCTCGACAGCGACATGCTCGCGCTCGCGATGGACGACTCGTTCGCCGTCACGCCGGTCGACCGATCCGACCCGTCCTGACACCGCCGACGATTCGCCCGAGATCGCGTCGATCGGCCCCCGCTACCGCTCAAATATCTTTGAGTAAGCGATCCGTTATATGTAAATAATTCAATAATACTTATCGTACCCGGTAGTGGAGTAGTGGTGTGAACGGGACAACGAGCGCGGGCGACGCGGCGGGCGCGGAGGGCGGAGACCGATGACGGCGATCGAACTCGACGGGCTGACCAAGCGCTACGGCGACGTGCTGGCGGTCGACGGGCTCGATCTGCAGGTCGAGGAGGGCGAAATCTTCGGCTTCCTCGGCCCGAACGGCGCGGGGAAGTCGACGACTATCGACGTGTTGCTGGACTTCGTCCGACCCACCTCGGGGTCGGCGACGGTGCTGGGGCTGGACGCCCAGGCCGACAGCCTGCGAGTTCGCGAGCGGATCGGTGTCCTCCCCGACGCCTTCCACGTCTACGACCGACTGACCGGGCGCCAGCATCTCCAGTTCGTCGTCGACTCGAAGGATATCGACGGGGCGGACGTCGACGAAATCCTGGAGCGGGTGTCGATCGCCGAGGCGGCCGACCGGAAGGCGGGCGGCTACTCGAAGGGGATGCGCCAGCGGCTCGTCCTCGCGATGGCGCTACTGGGCGACCCCGACCTCCTGATCCTCGACGAGCCTTCGACCGGGCTGGATCCCAACGGCGCCCGGCAGATGCGGGAGATCATCGAGGCGGAAAACGACCGTGGGACGACCGTCTTCTTCTCCAGTCACATCATGGAGCAGGTCGAGGCCATCTGCGACCGCGTGGCGATCATCAACCGGGGGCGACTCGTCGCCGTCGACTCCATCGACGGCCTGCGCGGCCAGACTGAGACGGTGACGACGCTCACGATCGATGTCGGCGGCGCCGACGCCGACGACGCCGAGGCGATCCGCAACCGCATCTACGTCACGAGCGCGGCGCTGGAGGGCGACCGCATGGAGGTAACGCTGACTCGCGACGGCTCGAAGTTCGAGGTGCTGAAGGCCCTCGACGAGCGCGGCGTCGAGATCCGCGACTTCGCGATCGACGAGTCCTCGCTGGAGGATCTGTTCGCCGAGTACACGACCGAGAAACAGGAGGTCCCACAGTGAGCACCCGGCGACTCCCGGAGGCGAGCCGATGAGCACGCTCGCGGTCGCGAAGAAGGACTTCCGCGACGCCGTCCAGTCGCGGGCGCTGTGGGCGCTCCTGGCCGTCTTCGTCGCCCTCTCGCTCCTCCTGACGTACTCCTACGTCGAGTTCCCGCAGCTGGTCAGCCCGGGAGCCGAGACCTCGATCGGCGGGCTGGTCTTCTTCACCGCGGGGATCGTCAGCCTGTTCGTCTCGCTGACGGCCATCGTCGTCTGCTACAAGGCCATCGCCGGCGAGCGGGAGATCGGGAGCGTCAAGCTCCTGCTCGCGCTCCCCCACCGCCGGCGGGACGTGCTCTTCGGCAAGCTTCTCGGGCGGATGGCCGTCCTCTCGCTGGCGCTGGCCATCGGGCTGGCCGTCGGCTTCGGCTTCGCCTTCGCCATGCTGGGCTCGCTGGACGTGGTGACCGTCCTCCTCTTTCTCGTCGCGACGCTGCTCTTCACCGCGGTGTACGTCTCCGTCGTCGTCGGCATCTCGGCGACGACGGGGTCGACCTCGCGGGCGACGACGCTCGCCATCGGCTTCTTCGTCGTCTTCGAGTTCCTCTGGGACGTGGTGCCCATCGGCGTCGTCTACGTCGCCAACGGCTTCGCGCTCCCCCAGGTGATGCCCGACTGGACGTTCCTCGTGATGCAGGTGCCGCCGTCGACCGCCTACACCGCCGTGCTGACCTCGCTGCTACCGGAGGTAGCCGCCTCCCTGCCGACCCAAACCTTCGCCGGCGCGGGCATCGATGCCTTCTACGCGGTCCCCGAGATTGGCTTCGCCGTCCTCGCGTTCTGGCTGGTCGTCCCGCTCGCCGTCGGCTACTACCGCTTCGACCGGGCCGACCTGTGAGTCCGACGGACGAGCGGTAACCCGGTCGGCTGCTCGTCGCGGGACGACGATGACGACGGTCCCACTCGGCGAAGCCGAAGCGTCTACAATCGGTGGGGGCCGTCCTACTGTCCAATGAGTGCAGGTGACAGCGGGGACTACGACTACGTCGTCGACGCGGGTGGCGACGGCGACTACGAGAGTATCCAGGCGGCCATCGACGGCGCGAAGTCCTTCCCGCGCGAGCGGGTCTCCATCTTCGTGCGTGACGGCGTCTACGAGGAGAAAGTGTCCGTTCACTCGTGGAACCCCGAGATCGATCTCGTCGGCGAAAGCGCCGAGAACACGGTCGTCACCTACGACGACCACTTCGACGAGATCGGCCGCGGCCGCAACAGCACGTTCTTCACGTACACGCTGCAGGTGGACGGCAACGACTTCCGCGCGCGGAACCTGACGGTCGAAAACACCGCGGGGCCGGACGCCGGCCAGGCCGTCGCGCTCCACACCGAGGCCGACCGGGCGGCCTTCGAGAACTGCCGGTTTCTCGGGAACCAGGACACGGTCTACGCCGCCGGCGAGGGGGCACGGCAGTACTACCGGGGCTGCTACGTCGAGGGGACGACCGACTTCCTCTTCGGCGGCGCCACCGCCGTCTTCGAGGACTGCCGGATCCACTCGAAAGCCGACTCCTATATCACGGCGGCCTCGACGCCCGAGCGCGAAGCGTTCGGGTACGTTCTCGAGGACTGCGCGCTGACCGCAGACTCCGACGTGTCCGAGGTGTACCTCGGGCGACCGTGGCGCGACCACGCCCACGTCGCCGTCCTCCGGTCGGAGCTGGGCGAGCACATCCATCCCGCGGGCTGGCACAACTGGGACCGGCCCGACACCGAGGAGACCGTCACGTACGTCGAGTACGGCAACGACGGGCCGGGCGCGCGCGAGGGTGACAAGCGAGTGGACTGGGCGGGCGAACTGACCGCGGCCGAAGCCGAGGCGTACGCGAAAGCGAACGTCCTCCTTCGGGAGGACGACGAAGCGTTCGCGCCGAACTGGTATCGAGTGGTTACCGAATAACGTGCTTCTATCCCGCCGCGGGCTGAACCGACGGTCGTGAAACGGAACTGGCGGCTGGTCGTGGGCGGTATCGCCGTGCTCCTGATCCTGCTCGTCGGTCTCGGCCTGGGCGTCGTCGCTGTCGAGAGCGGGACGACCGTCGAGTCGACCGTCGTCACGTCCCAGGCCGGCAACGTCACGGCGACCGGATCGGATCTGGTCTTCCACGTCGACGGCGACAGCCGCTTCGCAGCGGGCGTCTCCGAGCGGCTCGAAGCCAGACTCGCAGACGAGGGCTACGCCGTCCGCACGGTCGAGTCGCTCGACGCGGACTACGAGTCGCCGGTCCTCGTCGTAAACGTGACGCGAGCGGAGATCGACAGCGGGATGGTCGCCCACAACGCGACCCTCGAAGTCGAGACCTACTACGCGACCGACTGGAACAGGACGACCTACGAGGCGGCCCGCGAGTCCGGGAGCGTGGAGCTACGCGGGCGGGACACCGCAGTCGTCGAAGGCGAGTTCCGCATCCGGGACAGAACCCGCGGTCTGCCCGGCCGCTATCTCGGGCAGCTCACCGGCGAGATCGTCGACGCCGTCGCCGAGAGCTTCCGCGCTGACCTGCCGCGCTGACCGACGCCCCGCGGGCGGCGTCCGAGACGTTTTTGCCTCCCCGGCGTCTCCGTTCGGGTAGCAGTGGCGATCACGGACAAGATCTACATCAAGAACCACCAGCAGATCGCCTCCCAGTTAGAGACCTCGTTCCCGAAGGGGGCGTTCAAGGGGGCGACGCTGGACATGCTCTTCCAGGGGGAGAACCTCGCGAAACTCGACGACACGACCCAGGACCGGGTGCTCGACTTCGCGACCGACTTCATGGACTGCGACTGCGAGGCCAACCCCCACTGCGGCCACCCCGAGGAGAAGTTCGTCCGCTACCTCCTCGGACTGCGCGCCCAGGGGCTCGGCCCCGACGCCATCGTCGACGTGATGGGCGACGACTACATGCTCTACGCCTACCCCGGCGACGTGCTCTCCTTCCTCGACGGCGCCGTCCGCACGCTCGAAGCCGTCGAGACCCTCGCCGACGTGGACGGCCGCTCCGACTTCGCGAGCGACGCCCGTCGCAAGCGCGAGGAACTGTTGTAGGGACTCTCTCGGCCGCCGTTCTCACTCAGCCAGCGCGTCGACGAGGTCGTGAAAGGTCTCGATCGTCAGGTCCGGCCCGGGGCCGAACGTCTCCGGCGGGTCGCCCTTCCGGTCGACCCACACGCCCTGCATCCCGGCGTGGATCGCGCCCATCACGTCGAACCACAGCGCCGTGACGTGCGCCAGGTTCTCGGCCGGCTCGCCGACCCGCTCGGCCGCGTGACGGTACAGGTCGGCGTGGGGCTTGAACAGCTCCACCTCGTCGGCGCTGATGGTGTCCGCGATCAGGCCGTCGATGTCGGCGTGGTCGACCAGCGAGTCGAGCATCTCGGGATTCCCGTTTGAGAGGACGTAACAGTCGTAGCCCGCGCCGACGAGTCGCTCCAGCCCGTCGCGCACGTCGTCGAACACGTCGAGTTCGTGGTAGACGGCGAGGATCTCGTCGCGCTCGTCGGCCGAGAGGTCCGCGCCGGTCGCGTCGAGGGCGTACTGGAGCGCGTCGCGGTTCACTTCGTAGAACGGCCGGTAGGCGTCGACGTGGTTGGCGACCATCGTGTACTCCAGCGAGCGCGCCCGCCAGATCTCCGAGACGGGTTCCGGGTCGTCGACCCGCTCCGCGAGCGCCCGCTCGGCCGCGTCCACGTCTACGAGCGTGCTATACGAGTCGAACGTGAGCGCCGAGACGCGCCCCGGATCGAACGCCATACGGTAGCACACCACGCTCGCGAGTCATATAACGGCTCGGCTGGCGAGTGTGGAACCCGAGAGCGACGAGTGGAAAGTGAGAGAAGGGGAGAAGCGAAGAGAACGGACCGCGCTAGATCGACTCTTCGAAGTTGCCCAGGCGGTAGGAGGCCTCCTCGTCGTCCTCGCTGCCGTCGAGGTCTTCGAGCTGGACCACGTCCTCCTGGTCGTGTTCGTCGAGCTGCTGGCGCAGTTTCGTCACGTAGCGCTTGTGCTCCTCGAGCTGTTCGCGGAGGTGCTCGGCCTCGAGTTCGAGCCGCTCGTGCTCGCGGACGAAGCTCTTGGGGACTTCGACCTTCGGCGGGAAGCTCTCGGTGTCGCTCGTCGACGCGCTGGACTCGTTGAGCTGGTGTTCCGGTACCACCTCCACCTGCCCGTCGTGGGCGACGAGCATGTCGACGTAGTCCCGGAAGACCGCCGACAGCGAGAGATCCCGCTCGTCGGCAATTTCGCGGAGCGTCTCGAACTTGTCCTCGCTCACGCGAAAGGAGATGGTCTTGTTCTTACTCATTGCTCACCACTCGTTTCCCGTCCCACTTAATCATTTGTCAGACGATGGCACGAGACTCCGGCCTCTTGAAATAAATCGACTCGCCCGCCGTGTCGGCCGATATCCACCCGAACGGCGGAATCGAATCTGATAACCGGGCGACGATCGAGCGGTATCGCGCTGCCCGCCGGCGACCCCGTCGGCCACCGTGTCGTCTCAGCGCAAATGAATCGGATCGCGATGGGTCGCTACCGCGGGTCGCCCGTCAGGCGTCGGGTTCGGCGGCGACCGCTTCCTCGTCTTCGAGGCTCTCCAGCGCCTCGACGACCTGCCGCCGGTAGTCCTCGACCGGCAAGTCGTACTCCTCCTGGGCCATCGCGACGTACTCGTCGACGGCGGCGTCGCCGTCGTCGCCGGTCTGGTCGGTGTAGTGGTCGATCCGGTCGAGCGTGCGCTCGGCCGTCTCGACGACCCAGCGGTCCCGGGTCGCCGCGTCGACCTCGGTGATCGACTCCGGTCGAACGGAGACGTTCACCTCGCCGTCGTCGGTCTCGTAGGTGCGGGGCTTGCCGACCACGGAGATGTACGCCGGCGGTTCTAGCTCCCGCAGCATCGAGGCCGCGTCGGGCTGGTACTGACCCGCGTACATGTAGTAGCGGTCGCCGTTGGGGTCGATGACCTGCCCCTGCCAGTACTCGCTGTCGTCGCCCACGTCCTCGGTCTCCATGAGCGTCCCGACGAGGAACACGCGGTTGGCCCGCTCGCCCGTCGGGAGCAGCAGGTACACCGGCGCTCGCTCGTCGTCGCTCTCCTTGAACGTGTACGTCGCGTCGTTGAACTCGCCCGCGAACACGCGGCGGGCGACCTCGCGGGTGGGTGTCGTGGCCATCTATATCGACCTCGCTTTGATCAGCACGGCCTCTGCATCCGTCGGCTCGGAGAGTCGCTCGACCTCGTCGACCAGCACGTACCGACGGAACGTCGGTCCGGTGACGCGGTAGTACTTGCCCAAGAGATCCGCGCGCATTTCGTCGGCGACGACGGACGTGTCCAGTGCGTCCATCGCCATCTCCTGGGCCTCCTCCAGCGTGATGCCGGTCAGCGCCTCGGTGGCCTCCTGGTTAAACAGGATCTCGTGGACCTCCTCGCCGTCGTCGAGCACGCCCTTGATGCGGAGGTCGAACTCGCCCTCGACCTCGCCGTGTTCGTTACAGCGACCGTTCTGGAGGACGCGCGTGCAGTCCTCCTCGGGACAGCGCTTGATGAGCCCCGAGCCGGACTGGATGTCGACCAGCGCGCCCTCGACGCTCACGTCGTCGTCGCCGACCTCGATCTCCTCGTCGAGCTCCTCGATCACCGTCGTCCGGTTGAGCTTCACCGAGAACCGCCCCTCGTACTCGTCGGTCACGACGTTCCGGAGGTCGTAGACCTTCCCTTCTTCCAGCTCGGGGAGGTCGGACTTCGACCACTTGGTGAACTTGATCGTGCCCGTCTCGTCGCCGAACAGGCCGACCTGTGCCACGGCGTCGGAGTTGGCTTCCCACAGCTCCGTGACCTCGCCCTTGATGTCGACCCACTCCTCGGGGGCGTCGACATCGGCGACCTGGACGCGCTCGTTGCCGGAGCCGCCGCCGCCCAGCTCGTCGCGCTCCATCCCCGCCTCGTCGAGGTAGGTGTTGGTGACGCTCCGTCGGGCCTCCGAGAGGGGGACCCTGTACTCGTTGACCAGCGTGTCGAGACGCTCCTCCACGTCGTCGACCGAAAGGTCTAGCTGGTCCTCGAACTGTTCGTGTATCTCTGTCGCCTGGGTACGCAAATCCGTCATCTGTGTCGTTCCTGTCTCCGCGTTGTTTCGATGGGAGACATGCGTCTCTTGGTCGCCCCCGTATATAAACTCTCGGCCAGCGGGGTGAAAGTGGAAAGCGACGGAATAGGGGGACATACGTCCGGTTCTACAGCGAGTGTCGTCGACCAGTTGCTCGGCCTCGAGTGATCCAGCGGTTCCCAAATCGCTTCCCGAACGCCGACGGGGCTAAGGGCCACCCGAACTAACCGACGGCCAGATGGCAGACGACCGCATTGAGCGCGTCCTCCGGCAGAAGCTCCGGTCGGCGGGCCGCCAGATCGGCGAGGCCAAGCGCGCCTACAGACACGCCCGCCGCTCCGCGGAGGCGGATCTGCCCCACGGCGACGACGGGCGCGCGCGGATCGTCTGCCGGCGCTACGCCGAACGCCGCGCGGTCGAACTCGACCCCGAGCACCGGCCGGGCTGTTTCGACCCCCAGTCCCAGGACTGCCAGGGCTGCGTCGAGGACATCCGCTCGGGCGATATCGAGACGTGGTGAGCGCGGCGACGTTTTCCGACAGTGACTTGACACCCCGGGCCGATCTGTGGCTATGGCTCTCCGCGCCGAGTACGAGATCGGCTGCGACGCCCTCCCGCTGGTCGACGTGGCCGCGGCGGTGCCCGACGCGGCCATCGAACTCTCGATCGGGCTGGGCGAGGGGGAGCGGCCGCGCTTCACCGCGGTCGTGATCGCCGACACCGAAACGACCGCGGCCGTCGAAGAGGCCTTCGAGCGCACGGCGTTCGTCGGCGAGTACAGGCTCGTCGTCCGCGAGGGTGACACCAGCCGGTACACCATCGCGCCGGGCACGAGCATGGCCGAACAGCTCGGCGACCACCTCGACGATCTCGACGACCTGCGCGCGCTCTACGAGACGCCCGTCCAGATCGGGTTCATCCGCGCCACCCCGACGGGCTGGGTCCAGGCCGGCCGATTCGCCGACCGCGCCGCGTTCGACGAACTCCGGGAGTTCTGGCAACGCAACACCGGATTCCGGCTGCGCAAACTCACCCCCGTCGGCGACGACGCCGACGACCGGTTCGGTCCCGGCTCCGACGGCGACGGCCTCACCGACGCCCAGCGGGCGGCGATCCGGACCGCCAACCGACTGGGCTACTTCGAGATCCCGCGGACGGCGACGCTCGACGACGTGGCCGCGGAACTCGGCATCTCGGCGTCGTCGTGTTCCGAGCGGCTCCGCCGGGCACAGACCCACCTCGTCGAGACCCACGTCGAGGAGCGACCGCGACCTGTCGAACGGCCGCTCTGACCTCGGCCGTCGAGCGTATCGCTGCCGCCCGCTCCCGGTGAACTGATCGGTCAGTACCCTCCGGATACATCTCCGGAGAGGTACGCGACGCTCCGATCGACGACCCGGCGGGTGAACGCGTCGGTCACGGCCCCTTGCGTGTTCGCGACTGCGTCGTGTTTGACGGTCGCCAGCACCCACGGTGAACAGTACGACGTTCGGTCGGGGTCGGACCCCACCACCCAGTCCTCGTCGGTGATCCCGATGTTGTCCGGAAGATCACTCAGCGTCAATCCCGCACAGAGGTACTCTTCACCGGCGTACGGGATCGCGTCGGCGGAAAGCACCAGCCACGGTCGGGGGTCTCCACCGGTGTTGTAGGGGTCCGGCGCCCAGAGCACGTCGCCGGCCGCGAACCGGTCACTCATCGCGATGTTCGCGAGGGTCGACGGCGTGGTCCCGCCAGGCCGCCATCTCCGGCGTCTCGTCGTCAGCCTCGCGGTCCGCGAGCGCGGCGGCGGACTGGGTGGCCGCCGCATCCACGCTTCGGTCGTGGTCGCTGACGCGCCAGTAGTGCCCGCGGTGGTCGACGCGCCCACGCTCGCGCAGTCGGACGAGCGTCGGCCCGACGGACCCCGATTTCACGTCCGTCGCGTCCGCGATCTCGCTCTGCGTGTACGCCTTGTCCGGATTGTCCCGGAGAAAGGCGAGGATCGACGCCGCGTTCGTGCCCGGGGTCGGTCCGTCTCCATCCCCGTCGGCACCCAGTCGCTCGAATCGATCCGTACTGATCGGCATACCGGTGATAGTGTATCGCGAGTATTGAATGTATTGTTGTATCTGATGTATCGAACGTATCAACGAACCCGCCAGTACGGCCCGCGCGACTCGGCGTCGGGAAGAGGTGCTGCGGAACTGGCCTAAAAACGGCCGCACGACTGAGAGTCAGGCGTAGCCCCGCGACCCCACAACGAGGACTCCCATGCCGACGACAGGCACAGCGACCGCAGCGGACGGTATCGAGGTCGAGTACGAACGCCATGGCGACGGCCAGCCCGTCGTCCTCCTGCACGGCGGGATGGCCCCCCGGCAGTACTGGCAACCGGTCCTACCACATCTGGAGGGGTACGCCGCGGTCGTTCCCCAACGCCGGGGTTTCGGGACCTGTCTCGACGACCCCGAGGAGACCGGCCCCGACGAGGTACTGGAGCGGGAAGTCGCGTACACTCGCGCGCTCGTGGAAGACCTCGACGGCGAGAGCGACGAACCGCCGGTCCTGCTCGGCCACTCCTTCGGCGCGCTCACCGCGATCGAGGCCGCGCGAGGCCTCACCGCCGACGGCGAATCCGATGCCATCGAAGCCGTCGTCGCCTACGAGCCCGCGATTCTCCCCGAGGCGTTCGCCGAGCACGCCGACCTGGCCGACCGAATGGCGGCCCGCCTCGACGACGGCGACCGCGAGGGCGCGATGAAGCTCTACGTCGAGCAGGTCGTCCTCGCCGGGGAGGTCGAGGATCTGGACGGCTGGCTGGCCGAGTGGCCCGTCTGGCCCGACTGCGTCGCCCTCGTCGAGGAAGTGGTCCGGATGAACCGCGCCGTCGAACGCTACGAGTTGCCCGACCGGCTCGACGTGGACGCGCCCGCACTCGTCCTCGCGGGGACCGAGGGACCCGATTTCCTCCGCGAGAGCGCGCGGAACGTTCACGGCGCGCTCCCGTCGAGCCGGCTCGTCGAGTTCGACGGTGTCAGCCACTCCGGCCCCTCGGAAGCGCCCGAGCGAACCGTCGCCGAGGTGCGCGCGTTCCGCGACGCGCACTGATCGACACGACGAACCGTCACCGACACGCCCGCCGCGACCGGCGGCTATTTTTCCCGCCCGCTCCACCGACCGCACATGACCGACACCGTCGTCGCCGTCGTCCTCGCGGGCGGCACCGGCACCCGCCTCTACCCCGCCAGCCGCAGCGACCGTCCCAAGCAGTTCCTCCCGCTCGGCGGCGACCGCTCGCTGCTCGCCGAGACCGTCGACCGCGCCGGCTTCGCCGACGAGGTGTACGTCCTCACTCGTCCCGACCTGGCCGACCAGGTCCGCGAACACGCCCCGAGCGCGGGCGTCCTCACCGAACCGGAACCGAAGGACACGGGACCCGCACTCGCCTACGCCGCCCACCGCGTCCGCGAGCAGGTCGGCGACTGCACCCTCGTGTGTCTCCCCAGCGACCACCACGTCGACGGCGACTTCGCCGGAACGATGGCCGACGCCGCCGCCGTCGCCGCCGAGACGGACTCGCTCGTGACCGTCGGCGTCGAACCCACGCGCCCGGAAACCGGCTACGGCTACATCAAGCCCGGTGACGAGTCGGAGACCGCGGACGGGCGCACCTACTACCCCGTCGAGAAGTTCACGGAGAAACCCGATCAGGGCGCGGCGATGCGGTATCGCCACCACGGCTACTACTGGAACGCCGGGATGTTCGCCTGGACGCCCGACGCCTTCCTCCGGGAGGCCGCCGACGGCGAACTCGCCCCGCTGGTCGACGCGCTCGACGCGGGCAACCCCGAAGCCGGGTTCGACGCCGTCGACCCGGTGAGCGTCGACTACGCGGTGATGGAGGCCACCGATTCGGCCGCGCTCGTGCCGGCGACCTTCGAGTGGGACGACCTGGGCGCCTGGGACGCCGTCGAGCGCGTCCTCGACGCCGACGCGGACGGCAACGTCGCGCTCGGCGACGCGCTCACGATCGACGCCGAGAACACCGTCGTCGCCACCGACGGCCACGCCAGCGTCGTCGGCGTCGAGGACCTCGTCGTCGCCTCGTACGGCGACCGCACGCTCGTCGTCCCAAAGGACCAGGCCCAGCGGGTGCGCGAGGTAGTCGCCGAACTGCGGGACGACGACCTGTTTTGAGACGCGGGCGGTCCCGGGTTAGACCGGCTCCAGCCCCGCGACCAGCCGCCGGAACGTCTCGCCGTCGAGCTGCCGAGACGCCCCCGCGACGACAGCGTAGGTGACGCCGTCCTCGGTCCAGACCCCCTCCCAGGCGCCGAACTCCTCGGTCAGCGCCGCATAGTGGACGCGCTCGCCCCGGAGTTCGATCGCCTCCCTGGTTTCGGCGGGCTGGTCGGCCGGTTCGGGTGGCACGTCGGGCCCGAGATCGCTGTCGGGGGCCGCCGCGGTGATCCAGAGGTGGTCGCTCCCGTTGCGCTCGTGGCGGAAGACGGCCTCCACGGCCCCGCTGTCGGGGAACGTCGCCGCGGAGTCGAGCGCGTAGTCCACACCAGGCTCGTCGTCGCCAGGGACGAGCAGTTCTGGGTCCACGTCGCCGAGTGCCACCGGCGAACACGGCACGCTCTCGTCGTACGGTCGGGCGATCCCGTGGACCCACAGCCCGTGGGGCACCCCCACCGCCGGACAACGGTAGCGGGCCCAGTAGTTCAGTCGGTGGAAGGGGACCTGCCGGATGGGGGTCGATTTCGAGTCGACCGCGGGTTCCAGCCCGTCGAGCAGCCCTTCGAGTTCGGCGTCGTCGAACGCGCCCTCCAGCACGGACACCTCGACCTGCGTGCGCGCCCGCTGGGTACAGGCGCCCCGGTTGCCCTTGTAGTCGGTCCCGAGGAAGCCGACGGCGTCGCCCGCCTCGACCGGCGTCGGATCCTCGGTGCCCCACAGCGGCGCGACGCTGGCGGCCGGCGGCGCCCAGTCGTAGCAGAACTGCTTGATCCGCAACTCGCGGCCCTCACCCGCCACGACGGCCCGGACCGCCGAGGGGTTCCCGTGGCTGTGCGGCGTCTGTCCGATGTCCGCGGCGTCCAGCCCTTCGGGCCGCCCCGGCGGCTGCTCCGGCCGGATCGTCGTCTCGCGAACCGCGCAGTCGTCTGGGAGCCACCCAGGCTCGAACACGACGAAGTTGGCGCCGGCCTGCGCGTCCGCTGGTGTTGTCTCCCGCGGCGGCTCGGCCGCCACCGCGTCGGTCAGTCGGATCTCCGGTCCCGCAGTCCGCCAGTCGGTGCCGGCGGCCGGACTCGAATCGTTCGCTCGCTCGTCGCTCATACCCGATCGGGGGGTCGCCGTCCCCAAAATCGTTCGCTGAATCGCGTTTTTGTAAGGAGAGTTGACAGTGAGGTGGCGAGCTTGACGCGTTCAGGACAGGCGAGGACTGTTGCAGTTGCGGTGGGCGGTGGACGGTACGGTTGGTGCATGCTGTCGAGCAGTGCGAGGCGCGACTTCGGAGCGCCTCGATGCGAACGGCTCCGCCGTGAGCGTACACGCGTCGTGGCGGGCCGCTCGAACGAGCCGTGCGAGGTCTTTGGAGCGTGCGACCGAAGGCTCGTCAGAGCGGGCTCCGGCAGTGGGTGAGAAGCGCAGGACAGTCGTTACCGCGGGGGTCGGAGAAGTAATACGCACGGGAAATTCCACAGAACTACGGGAATATTTTTGTAGGTTCCCGGGCGATACGTACATACGCTATGTCGAAGTCGACAGACGAACGGGGGCGGATCTACCTCCCGAAGGAAGTCCGTGAGCGGTTCGGTGACCAGTATCGCATCGTCGAACTCCCGAGTCACGTCGCGCTCTTCCCTGTCGACGAGGACCCGTTGGACGGCCTCCGAGCGGCTGTTGGCGATGCGTTCGCAGAGACGGAGGCCGACGAGCTGAAAGCGGAGGCGCGCGAGGCGATCTCCCGAGAAGTTCGATCGGAAGCACGAGACCGGCCGCAGGACGGCGCAGAGTAGCTGTGTACGTAGAAACTGACTTCCTCACCGCGCTCGTAAAAGACGACGACTGGCTCCAGAACGCCGCTGTCCGCGCGCTCGAAGAGCACGAGGATATCCATACCTCGATACTCGCGTACGCCGAGGTCTTGGTGTTGTTCTACGACCGCGAAGCCGCCGAGTACGATATCGATGCACCGAGGGCGATCACCAATCTGCTCGAACTGGTGCCCATCCGACCGAAAGAACACGAGGACGCGGTGCTGGCCGCCGCGGCGTTCCTCGACGAGTACGATCTGACCCCGTTCGATGCACTCCACGCCGGGCTCGTCACGACCGGCGAAGAGCGTGTCTGTTCCACCGAACAGGATTACGACACTGTCGGCCTCGACCGCACACCGTTAGAACCCGAATCCTCCGGGTGACCCCATAGAGCCCATAGAGCGCTTTGTTTTCGGAGCGTATGCGCGTCGTCGACACGGCAGAGAGGTACGCACACCGAATCGAATCTGATTCGCCGAGACCGCCGCAACCCTCATATCCCACCGATGACAACCGCCGGGCAACATGGACCCCGCGGTTCGTTTCTGGCTGCTGATCCTCGCGTTCGCCGGGGCGATCTCGGCGGCGATCCTGCTGGTCGTCTCGGCGTTTCTGCCGGGGTCGATCCTCGGGACCGCCGACTCGGTCGGCTACGTCGTCTCCGTGTTCGTCGCGCTGATCTCGCTGGGGCTGCTCGTCTGGTCGCTGACGGCGGACACCGACGGACAGAGCGGCGGATCGCCCGGAACCCGGTGACGATGACCGACGAGCCGGTCACCCCGCCTTAGCTCCGCATCGCCCCGCCGTCGATGGGCAGCGCCGTCCCCGACACGAAACTCGCGCGCGGGCTGGCGAGGAACGCGACCACGTCGCCGAGCTCCTGCGGGTCGCCGATCCGCCCCAGCGGGACCGACGAGCCCTTGTCCGCGAGCCCCTCCTCGTAGCTCCCGTAGTCGCCCCGTTCGACGCCGTCCTCGATGAGCTCCTCGATACGGGCGGTCTCGTGGGCGCCCGGCAGGACGGCGTTGACCCGCACGTCCGGCGCGAACTCCCGCGCCTGGGTCTTGACCATCCCGATGACCGCACGGCGGACCGCGTTCGAGAGGACCAGGTCGTCGATGACCTCCCGGACCGAGCGGGAGGTGATCGCCGTGATCGAGCCCTGGTCGGACTCGGCCAGGTGGGGGTGGGCAAACCGGGTGGTCCACACCGCCGACATGACGAGCGTGTCGTAGGCGCCGTACCAGTCGTCGTCGTCCATCTCCAGGAACGCGCCGCTGGGCGGGCCGCCGGCGCTCATCACGACCTGGTCGATCCCGCCGAACTCGTCGGCGACCTGCTCGACATAGGCCTCGACCTCCGTCCGGTCGGTCAGGTCGACCTGCACGGCGAGCACGTCGCCGTCGCCGAGCGACTGGAGTTCCGCCTCGGCCGATTCGAGGTGCGATTCGGTGCGGCCGCAGATAGCCACGTCCGCGCCCTCGCGGGCGAGGGCCTTCGCGCTCGCGAGACCGAGCCCGCTCGAACTGGCCGTCGTCAGTGCCGCGCTGCCGTCGAGTTGCAGATCCATACGCGTGGGCTGGGACCGAGGCGTGAAAGAACCGGGCGGTTCCGGACCGCAGTCGGTCGGTCGCGAGGGCGGTGCCCGACGGTTCGGACGAGCGATACGGAACAAAACGGAACGGAACGGAACTGCAACGTCGCGACTGTCCAGGCTGAAGCGCCGGCCGCGGCGGGGGTTACGAGCCCCAGAAGTTGTCGCGGCTGCCGAGGCGCTCGCGGTCGTCTTCGTCCGCTTCGTCGGTCTCGTCGTCCGCGTCGTCGGCTTCGCTCTCGGCTTCCTCGCCCTCCTCGTCGGGGTCGTCGGGGAGGCGTTCGAGCTCGTCGGCGCGGGCGTGGTTCGAGCGGACCTTGGTGATCTTCACCTTCGCGCGGGCCGGCGGCAGGACGCCGTCGACCATGATGATGAAGCCGTCCTCGGTGCGGCCGACGCCGGCGCCGCTCTCGTGGATGTCCTCGACTTCGACCACGACCTCCTCGCCGGGCTTGACGGGTTGACTCTTGAGGTCCTCGATCGGCTGGTTGTAGTGATTGCACCACTCGGCGCCGCCGCGGTCACCGTAGTGCGTACAGCCCATCCCCTCGATGCGCTCCTGGAAACTGGGGCACTCGTCCGCGAGTGGACAGTCGGGCATGACCCAGAATAGCGCTGGGGCCAAGTAAACGCTTGCGCTCTCGCCGCTGCGGCCGAAATCGCCGGTTCGATCCGCCGAACGACCGTTCTCGTCCCCCTGCCGCCGGTCTGGCGGTCCGGGACGCCGCGGGCCCCAGTTAGCCGTCGGGCCGCACGTCCTCGCCCGCGCCCTCCGCCCCGTCGGGGTCGATCCCGAGCGTATTCCCCGTCTCGATATGGGCAACTCCGTCGACCTCGCAGACCGCCCCGACGCGCTCGTGGGGGACGGTCGCCTTCAGCGTCCGGAACTGCAGTTCCGCCTCGACGGTCCCACCGGCCGCCTCGGCCGCGGCGGCCACCTCGTCGGTCGTCGCGTCGTCGGCGACTTCCAGCAGCAGCGTCACCGATTCGCCCTCGACCGGGCCGTCGCGGATCGTTCGCACCGCCGGCGAGAGATACATGTCGGCCCGTTCGACCCTCGTCGCCGAAACGCTGCCGATCCCGGCGGGCGCCGGCCGACGGCACCGCGACGAGGAAACTGGAAATCAGTTTACTGTGCCCGGAAGTCGCGGGACCTTTCCGGACCACGTCCGTACCGGGAGCCATGCGAGACCAGAACAGGCAGTTCCGCCTGGCGAAGCGACCCGAGGGGAAACCGGACCACGACACGTTCGACCTCGTGGAGACGGACGTGCCCGACCCCGGCCCGGGCGAGGCGCTCGTCCGCACCCGCTATCTCTCGGTCGACCCGTACATGCGCGGTCGGATGAGCGCCGGCGAGTCCTACGCCGACCCCTGGGAGGTGGGCGACCCGCTCCGGGGCGGCGTCGTCGGCGAGGTCGTCGAATCGAACGGCGCCGGCTTCGAGGCGGGCGACATCGTGACCGGCGACCTCCAGTGGGCCGACTACGCCACCGCGCCCGGGACCGCGCTGCGGGCGGTCGACCCGGACCTGGGTCCGGTCTCGACGGCGCTGGGCGTCCTCGGCATGCCCGGCCGGACCGCCTACTTCGGGGTCCGCGAGGTGGCCGAACCCGGCCCCAGCGACACGTTCGTCGTCACCGGCGCCGCGGGCGCGGTCGGCTCCGTCGCCGGCCAGATCGCGAGTCTCGCCGGCGCTCGCGTCGTCGGCTTCGCCGGCTCGGCGGAGAAAGTCGCGTTCCTCGAGGACGAGCTGGGCTTCGACGCCGGGATCGACTACAGCGCGACCGACGACTACGGCGCGGCGCTGGACGAGGCGGCGCCCGACGGCGTCGACGCCTACTTCGACAACGTCGGCGGGCCGATCACCGACGCGGTCTTCGACCGGCTGAACGTCGACGCCCGCGTCGCCGTCTGCGGCCAGATATCGCTGTACAACGCCACCGAACGGCCGACCGGCCCGCGCAAGCTCCCCGGGCTCGTCAGCAAGCGGGCCCGCGTCGAGGGCTTCCTCGTGGGCGACTTCGCGCCGCGGTTCGAGGCCGCAACCGAGCGGCTGGCCGAGTGGGTCGCGAGCGGCGACCTGCAGTACCGCGAGACCGTCACCGAGGGGCTGGAGTCGGCGCCCGACGCCTTCCTCGGACTGTTCGAGGGCGAGAACGTCGGCAAACAGCTGGTGCGAGTCAGCGAACCGGACGAGTAGCGGTCGCGCTTCGGGCCGGGACGGCCGTCACGGTCCCGACGAACCGCGCTCAGTCGTCGTGAGAGTGGTCGTGGTCGTGGGAGTGCCCGCCGTCCGAGGCGGCGTCGTTGGTTCCGGAGATGTCGCCGCCGGCGACCAGGGCGTCGTGGTCGCCCTCGATCATGTCCATGTTCTTGAGGTTGTCCCGCTCCTCGAAGCCCGCGACGGCGTCCATCAGGTCCTGCTGGGTGAGCGTCGTCCGCTCCTCGGTCAGGGCGTCGAGGACGGCCTCGCGCAACACGAGTCGGAGGTCCGAACCGGTCAGCCCCTCGGTCTGGCGGGCGACCTCCATCGGGTCGAAGTCGTCGATCTCCATCTCGCGGGTGACGACTTCGAGGATGTCGGCCCGCATCTGGTCGTCCGGTTTCGGGAAGTTGACGATCTCGTCGAAGCGGCGCCAGGCCGCCGCGTCGAGCTGGTCGGGGTGGTTGGTCGCGCCGATCAGCAGCACCTCGTGCTCGATGAGGCTCACCTCGTCGATGCTCTTGAGGAGGGTGTTGACGGCGCGTTTGATCGCGGCGTGCTCGTCGCTGGCGCGGGTCTTGGCGACGAAGTCGAACTCGTCCATGAAGAGGATACACGGCGAGAGCCGGGTGGCGACCTCGAACACCTTCTCGACGTTCTTGGCCGTCTCGCCGAGGTACTGGGAGGTGATCATCGAGAGTTTGACCTCGACGAACGGGAGGTCGAGTTCGCTGGCGAGCGCGCGGGCGACGGAGGTCTTCCCGGTGCCCGGCGGGCCGACGAACAGCAGTTTCCCGATCTCCCGGAGGCCGATCTGGGCGAGGTAGTCGCGGTGCTCGATGGCCTTGACGATCTTGTGGATCTCCCCCTCCTGGTCGGCGGTGAGCACGAGGTCGTCCATGCTCATCTCGACCTCCTCGGGGGCGCGGATGTCGACGAGGTCGAGCATCTCCTGTTCGTCCTCGTCGTCCTCGTCGAAGTACTCCTCGAGGAGCTGGTCGATCCAGACCCGGTCGGCCCGGACCGGTCGGTTCTCCGCGCGGGCGTGCTCGTAGTCGGCGCCGTCGATCCGGTCCTCGTAGACGTTCGCGAGGACGGGATTGTCGTTGAGGTGGTCGGCGTCGACCCGGTCGAGGAACCACTCCTCGGCCATGTCCTCGTCGGTGAAGGTGATCGTGCCCGAGAAGTCGTCCCGGTCGGTGAACATCAGCCCCGATATCGCCTCCCAGGGCCGGTCCACGTCGGTCGCCTCTCGGGCCGTCGTCGTCGTGGCCGAGAGCGGGCGCTCGATCTCCCCGTCGCTCCAGAAGACCGCCCGGTAGGCGGGCGGCAGATCGTCGGCGTCGAGGTCGCGGTTGTCGCTGTAGGCCTGCGCCGTCAGCACGAACTCCACGACCGCAAGCTCCGGATCGCTCATTCCCACCGAGATTCGTCCCCCGACCGGATAAGTCTCGCGAACCGTCCCCGCCGTCTGAATATTGCCGGTGCTCGGGAACGACAGGTAACTGATACGTCTCGTCACGTTTATGTCCCCGGGGAAACGACAGGCCGGACGAACCATGGACGAGGTCCTCGAAGTTGCGGAAGTCGCGACCGACTTCGGACTAGGGGGCGTGTTCCGGATGATACTCGGGCTCGTCGGGTTCCTGCTGGTCCTCGGCGGCCTGGGGCTGTGGCTGCTGACCGACATGGGCCTGCTCGTGCTCCCGGCGGTCCTGCTGGTCGTCGGCGTCCTGCTGATGGTCGCCCCGGTCGTGCTGTTCGTCGTCGGCGACCTGCTGTGAGACCCGGCGCCCGGCCGCTGTCGCGGCTCGACGGTCGGGCCGCCGTCGCGGTCCGGCGTCCGAGAAACTCCGCGCGACGCGTCGGTCGTTTGTGAGGACTTAACACGTCGCGGCCCCACTCGGGATCCATGAGCGACGCGACACCGGTCATCGTGCAGGCGCGGCGGACACCGCAGGGCAAGGAAGACGGCGCCCTCGCGGACGTGCGCAGCGAGGACCTGTCGGTCCCGCTGGTGAACGAGATGCTCGCCGACACCGGCCTGGCGAGCGAGCAGGTCGACGACCTGCTGTGGGGCTGCGCCCAGCAGCGCGACGAGCAGGGCAACAACGTGGCCCGCGTGATCGCCCTGCTCTCGGATCTGGGCGAGCACGTGCCGGCCGCGACCATCAACCGCTGGTGCGCCTCCTCGGCGGAGGCGATCATGCGCGGCGCCGACGCCATCGCCGCCGGGCAACGGGACTGCGTCATCGCCGGCGGCGTCGAGTCGATGAGCCGCGTCGAACTCGGGCAGAACACCCACAACGTCCACCCGCGGCTGGCCGAACTGTACAACATCGGCGAGCTCCAGATGGGCATGACCGCCGAGAAGGTCGCCGAGGAGTACGGCGTGAGCCGCGAGGATCAGGACGAGTTCGCCCTCCGCAGCCACCAGCGCGCCGCCGACGCGACGGACTCGGGCCGGTTCGGCGACGAGATCGTCCCCGTCGAGACCGACGAGGGGACCGTCGACGAGGACGAGGGCATCCGCCGGGACACCTCCTTGGAGACCCTCTCGGGGCTGCCCACCGTCTTCAAGAGCGAGGGGACGATCACGCCGGGCAACGCCTCCCAGATCTCCGACGGCGCCTCGGGGACGATGATAACCTCCCGCGCCTTCGCCGACGAACACGGACTGGACGTGCTCGCCGAGGTGGGCGACCACATGGTCGCGGGCGTCGACCCGACGATCATGGGCGTCGGCCCGGTCCCGGCGGTCCGGAAGCTCTGCGAGCGGACCGGCCGCGACACCGACGACTACGACCTGGTCGAACTGAACGAAGCGTTCGCCAGTCAGGCGCTGTACTGCCAGCGCGAGCTCGGCTTCGACGACGACATCTACAACGTCAACGGCGGCGCCATCGCCATCGGCCACCCGCTCGGCGCCTCCGGCGCGCGCCTGCCCGTCACGCTGATCCACGAGATGAACCGCCGTGGCGCCGACCTGGGGCTGGCGACGGAGTGCGTCGGCTTCGGCCAGGGGGCGGCCATCGAGTTCTCGCTGCCCTAACGTCCGCGCGCCACCGGCGCGCGGTTCACCGGGCCGAGCATCGCGAGGCCCGCTTTTTGCCCCATCTTTTTCGAGGAGTGGTGCCCGCAGCGAGCGCAGCGAGTGAGGACACCCGACGAGAAAAAGGTGGTCGCGCCAGGGCGCGGCCATCGAGTTCTCGCTGCCCTAACGTCCGCGCGCCACCGGCGCGCGGTTCACCGGTCGCGAGCGAAAGCGAGGTGCGATCGAAGGGAGCACTCGCTGTGAACGGGGAGCGGAGCGACCGGTGAACGAAGCGAACGAAGCGGTCCTGAGACCGCCGAGACCGAGAATTTTCGTTCGAAAAAATATTTATGTTGTCAGTGTGGCTACTGTTGGTGTGCTTTCGGCGCCGCTGGTGGGTGGGCCGATACTGGGCGCCGTGGCCGTCGCGTTCGGGTGGCACGCGTGGCGGCTGCGGGGGGTACGCGACCGGCCGGGCGGTACCGGGCTGGTCGCGATAGCGGCGTTGCTGGCGGTCGTGACCGCGAGCGCCTCGCTGGTGATCGGGCTGGGTCTGCCCGCGGGAGCGCTCGCCCCGCTGACGCAGATCGCCGTCTTCGGCGGGGCGGTCTGCTGGGCGACGTTCGTCATCGCCTACACGGGGCGGGAGGACGGCGGACGGACGGCGCTGGTACTCACGCTGGTGCTCCCGGTGGCCGGGCTGGTCGGCGCGCTGCTGCGGCTCACGCCGGTGTTGTCGCTGACCGAGTCAGTGGAGACGGTGGGGCCGGTGTACATCCTCCTCAGCTCCGTCCCGAGCGCGACGTCGTGGGGGATCCTGATCGGGCTGTCGCTGTTGCTCGTCTGGGACGCGACGCGGTACAGCTCCTTCGAGCGATCCCGGGGCGTCGCGCTGTCGCTGGTGGGGCTGTCGGTGGTCGGACTCCCGCTGGTCACCTCGGCGCTGGAGCTCGCGGGCACCATCACCATCGAGACGGGTGCGGTGGTCACTCAGACGGTGATCCTCGCGGCGCTGACCGTCGGTATCGCGGTCGGGCGACCCTACCGGTCGCTGCCGATCGCGGAGGCGATCGGTCGCGACGCCATCGTCTCGAACCTCAACGACGCGGTCGTGGTCGCCGACGGCGACGCGCGCATCGTCGACATGAACCGGTCGGCCGAGGCGCTGTTCGAGCGACCGCTCGGCGAGGTGGTCCGCGAGCCGCTGTCGGCGCTGGTCGACGAGGACCTGCTGGGCCCCGAGGGCCTGCCGGCCGAGTCGACGATCCCCTTCGAGGGACCGGCCGGGAAGCGCTACTTCGACGTGTCGGTCTCGCGGGTGCGCCGCGACGGGGCCGTCGAGGCGGGCTACGCGGTGGCGCTGCGGGACGTGACCGACGAGCGCATCCGCGGCCAGCGCCTGGAGGTCCTCCAGCGGGTGCTCCGGCACAACGTCCGCAACGACATGACGGCGGTGTACGCGATGGCCGACGCGGCCGCCGACGGGGGTAACGAGCGGGTCGCCGAGCGACTGCGGGAGACGGCCGACTCGCTGGTCGACGTGAGCGAGCGGGCCCGCGCCGTCGAGGAGAGCATGTGTCTCGACCCGGCGAGCGACGACGCGGCCGACGTGAGCGCGCTGGTGACCGAGGTCGCCGCCGTCCTCCGCGATCAGGGCCACGACGTGTCGGTGACGGCCGACGACGACGCCGAGGTCCGCCGGTCGGCGGAGCTGGTCGCGTCGATCTGCGAACACCTGCTGTCGTACGCGACCGGCAACGCCGACGCGCCGGTCGCCGTGACCGTCGAGCGCGACGGCTCCTACGTCGACGTGACCGTCGAGAGCGACGGGCGGCTCCTCCCGGAGCAGGACGCGACGGCGGTGACCAACGGCGGGGAGACCCAGCTCGAACACGCCGACGACCTGGAGATCTGGGCGGTCTCGTGGGGCGCCGAGCGGCTCGGCGGCGAGCTGCGACCCGACTGCGAGCGCGGCCGCCGCGTCGGCGTTCGGATCCCCGTGGAGTGACGGCGGAGGACGCGGCGACGCGCGGAGAACGGGGCGGTGACGGTCGTCAGTCTGGATCGACGAGCTTCATTCCCTCGCGGACCGCCTCGCGCTGGCCCAGCAGCGTGACGTGGTCGCCGAGTTCGATGACGTAGTCCGGCCCGGGGACCTCCGCGGTGGTGTAGTCGCCCTTGCCGACCAGCGCGATGAGACAGGCGTCGGGGAGCATCGGCCCGACCTCCCGGACGGGTTTGCCGGCGATCTTCTCGCTGGTGACCTCGACCTCCTGCACGTCGCCCGACTGGCCCACGTCGGTCATCCAGTGGGCGATGGCGGGGCGTTCGATCTGGTTGTCGATGGCCCAGGCGGTCGCCATCGACGAGGAGATGGTGCGGACGCCCAGGTCCTCGAAGGCGTCGACGTTGTCGGGGTTGTTCGCCCGCGCGATGACGTTCTCGACGTCGAACTTCGAGCTCGACAGCTGCGCGACGAGCAGGTTCGCGTCGTCGTCGCCCGTCGCGGCGACGACCGTCTTGGCGTTGTCCGCGCCGGCCTCCCGGAGGACCTCCGTATCGGTACCGTCGCCGATGATGGCGGTGTACCCGGCGTTGCGGGCCGCCTGTGCGGTCGATTCGTCCTCTTCGAGGATGACGACGTTCTCGCCCCGGTTCTCCAGCCGTTCGGCGAGCGACCGGCCGACCCGGCCGCCGCCGACGATGATGACTCTCATGGGTATGACGTTCAGGTAGCGCGCGAGGTGGCGCGCGAGGCCGCCCTCGAAGACGGCCGTCAGCAAGATCGCGAGGAAGACCGTCCCCAGGAGGACGTTGGCCTCACGGACGAGGTTGGCGTTCTGGAGCTGGACGGCGAACAGCGTCGCGACCGACGCCGGGATGATCCCCCGCGGGCCGACGAGGCTCATGAACGTCCGCTCCTGGCGGGTGAACCGGTCGCCGGCGGTCGACAGGAACACGAGCACCGGCCGGATCACGAGCGCGATGGCGGCCACGACGACCAGCCCGCCGACGCCGACCTCGACGAGCGCCGCGGGTTCGAGCAGCGCCGCGAGCCCGATGAACACGAACGCGAGGACGAGCAGCGTCAGGTCGCCCTTGAACGCCTCGATCTCCGCCTCGTAGGGCACGTCGGCGTTGCCCAGCAGGAAGCCGGCGGTCGCGGCCGCGGCGACGCCGGCCTCGGTCGCCTCGAAGTTCGCGGCGGCGAACGCGACCAGCGCGCCCGCCAGCACCAGCAGGCGGGCGTTGCGCGGGGCGTCCCCCGGCGAGAGGTCGACGTACCGCAGCAGGTAGTAGACGGCGCCCGCGACGACGACGCCGAACAGCAGTCCGATCCCGAGCCGGGTGACGAACCCGCGGACGATGTCGTTGCCGGCCGTCTCCGGCAGGACCGTCTGGAAGAAGACGACCGCGAGGATCGCCGCGGTCACGTCGTTGACGATGCCCTCGAACTCCAGGGCGGTCGCGACCCGGTCGCGCACCGGGACGATGCTGAGAATCGGCGTGACGACCGTCGGGCCGGTCGCGACCAGCAGCGAGCCGATCACCAGCGAGAGGTTCCAGGAGACGCCGAACACCAGCCGCACCGCCAGGGCCGTCCCGGCCAGCGCGATGACTGCGCCGACGGTGACCAGCCGCAGGGCGGCCTGGGGCGCCGCCTTGATGCGTTCGATCTTCAGGTGGAAGGCCCCCTCGAAGACGATGATCGCGACGGCGAACCCGACGACCGTCGAGAGGGCGCCGCCGAACGTATCCTCGGTGACGATGTCCAGTCCCGGCTGGCCCAGCACCAGCCCGGCGACGATGTAGAAGACGATGGCCGGCACCTGGAGGCGGTCGGCCAGGATCTGAGCGAGCACCCCGATGGCGATGATACCGGCGACCAGCAGGAGCAACGTACTCTCGGCCATTCGTCTCCGCTGTCGACTGCCGCACGTAAAAGCACACCCCACTGACGGCGGGATCGCGCCGACTGGGGCCGCCGCTCGGCGGTCGACGCGCCGCGGAGAGACAAACCTCTTTGGGCCTCCGTACTGGCGATGTGAGTAATGGCCGACACCGACCACGAGTCGCGGGCACACCGGGAGGACGCCGCCGACGACATCCCCGAGACGGGGGAGGTCGTCCCCGGTCGATTCTCCTCCGACGAGGTGTTCCAGCGGATCGTCGCCGACGCCGACCACGAGATCACGTCCGGCTTCCGCGAGCTGTTCTTCAGCGGCGTGGCCGGCGGGTTCGCGATCACGATCACCTTCCTGCTGTACGCCTCGCTGTCGGCGTCGACGGAGTCGCCGGTTCTGGCGGTGATGCTCTACCCGCTCGGGTTCGTCTACATCATCATCGGCGGCTACCAGCTCTACACCGAGAACACGCTCCCGCCGGTCGCGCTGACCCTGGAGCGGCTGGCCAGCCTCCCGGCGCTGGTGCGCCACTGGCTGATCGTCCTCGCGGGGAACTTCGCCGGCGGCGCCGTCGGCGCGGTCGTGCTCGCCTACGGCGGCGTCTTCGAGCCGGCCGCCGCGGAGTACGCCCTCGGACTGGCCCAGAACGGCATCGAGACGCCGGTCACCGCCCTCTTCTTCAAGGCCGCCTTCGCCGGGCTGATCGTCGCCGGCGTCGTCTGGATGGACTTCGCCGCCCGCGACACCATCTCCCGGATCGCCGTCGTCTACCTCGCCTTCCTGGCGATCCCGCTGGGCAACCTCTTCCATGTCGTCGTCTCGTTCACCGAGGTGGTGTACACGATGCTGGCCGGCGACCTCGCGCTGGTCCCCGGGCTCACCCAGTTCGTGATCCCGGTCCTGCTGGGCAACACGCTCGGGGGTATCCTGCTGGTCACGGTCGTCAACTACTACCAGACCAGCGAGCGCCGCCTGGAGATCGAGCAGTTCGAGAACGTCCGCCGGCTCTCCGTCCGAGAGATGCTGCTGGGCAACCTCGCCGGGCGGTCGTACGTGCCGCTGGTCGACACTCTGGAGGAGTTCGTCCGCGACCCCGACTCCTACCGCATCCTGGTCCCGATCGCGAACCCGCGGACCGAGAGGCCGCTGGTCGAGTTCGCCTGCGCGCTGGCCAGCACGCGCGAGAAAGGGACCGTCCACGCCGTCCACATCGTCCAGGCGCCGTCGAACCGCCCCCTCGACGACGGCGACCGGCGCCGGATCACCCGCGAGTCCGAGCGGCTCATGGACGACCTCGAACAGCAGGTCGGACGCGACGACGTGGCCTTCGAGACCTCGACGATCGTCTCCTCGCGGTCGTTCGAGGAGGTGTTCGACCGGGCGCGGCGCACCCGGCCCGACCTGGCGCTGATGGGGTGGGGACAGGGCCGGCTCTGGAACGACGCCCGCGCCGAGCGACCGCTGGACGAACTGACCAACCGCCTCCCCTGTGACTTCCTGGTCGTCAAGGACCGCGGTCTGGACTGCTCGCGGGTCCTGCTGCCCACGGCGGGCGGCCCGGATTCGGACCTCAGCGCCGAGGTCGCGCGCGCCCTCCAGACCGACGCCGGCGCCGAGGTATCGCTGCTGCACGTCGTCGACGGCCCCGACCAGCGCGAGGCGGGCCAGCGGTTCCTCGAGGAGTGGGGCGCGGAGCACGACCTGGGCGGGGCGGCCGCGATCGTCGACGACTCCGGCGACGTCGAGGCGGCGATCGAGTCGGCGGCGACCGACCACACGATGGTGTTGCTCGGGGCGACCGAGCGGGGGATGATCTCGCGGCTCGTCACCGACTCGCTGCACCTCGACGTGGTCAACGACGTCGACGCGTCCGTGCTGTTCGCCGAGCGGCCCACCGACCGACCGCTGACCGAGCGGCTGTTCGGGAGCGGGCGCCGGGAGAAAAGCGGCGAAGGGTCGGACCGGTGAGACGGCGGGGAGACTCGGCCCCCCTCAGAACACGACGCGTTCGAAGAGGCGGCGGACGATGCCGGGCTGTCCGGACTCGTGGGAGTGGACGGATATCTCCGTACACTCGGCCGGGCCGCCGTCCTGTCGGTCGAGCAGGGCGCCCCGGAGCCGGTGGTCGGCCCCTCGCCGGATCCGGAGGTCCGGCCGGTCGGAGCCGCCGTCGGTGCCGCCGTCGGCGCCCGGCTCGGAGGGCGTCCGGACCGGGACCGACAGCAGCTCGGCCAGCCGCTCGCGGTACTCCTCGATGGTCCGTTCGCGCTGGTCGGGGCTGTCGTCGGTCCCGGGGTAGCCCAGACACACCTCGCTGCCGTTCTGGCTGGCGATCGCTTCGGTGACCGCGACCTGGTCGGGGTTGAACGGCCCCCCGTCGCCGACGAGTTCGATCAGCTGGGGTCGGTCGTACCCCTTGTTGTCGACGAGCAGCACGTCGGTGGGGGCGTGTCGGACCACCCAGTCGATGGGGTCGCCGACGAGCCGCGACCGCAGGCGGAGCCGCTCGTGTTCCGCGAGGATCGTGTCGGCGCGGCGGTGCTCGGCGAAGTTGACGATCGCGTGTTTGGTGTCGTGGCTGACGATCTCGCCCACGTCCACGTCGACGTCGAGGTCGACCGCGAGGTCGTCGGTCTGTTCCTCGAAGCGGACCTCGGCGGGCGACTGCGTCTCGGTCGCGGTCCCCAGCGGCGCCTGGTCGGGCACCTCCTCGAACCAGACGACGACGACTCGGCCGTCGTGGGGGCGGACGAGGTCGGCGGCCATGCGCAACAGCGCCGCCTCGCGCTCGCGGGTCACCTCGCTGGTGAGCGCGACCAGCACCTCGTAGGTTTCGCCCTCGATGGCGTCCTCGGTCTCGGTGAGGACGTTCTCGCCGACCTGGCGGCGAACCACGTCGGTCGCCGCGCCCTCGCGCTGGATGCGCGGGCGGGCGTAGACGAGGTACCACGCCACGCTCCCGACCGTGATGACGACCGCGCCCAGGATCGCCGTCCCGCCCATCTGGGTGATGAGGACGAGCCCACCGAGGACGCCGAACGCCTGCGTCCAGGGGTACAGCGGCGACTCGAAACTGGGGTCGTACTCCATCTCGCCCTTGCGGAAGGCGACGATGGTGATGTTGATCAGGATGAAGACGAGGATCTGGAAGGCGCTGGCGAGCTTGGCGATCTCGCGGATCGGGACGAACGCGATGAGCGCGAGCAACACCCCGCCGGTGAGCGTGATCGAGGTCGCCGGGGTCCCGAAGCGCTCGCTGACGGCGGCCAGCGACTCGGGGACCAGGCCGTCCCGGGCCATCGCGAAGGGGTAGCGCGACGAGGAGAGGATACCGGCGTTGGCCGTCGAGATCAGCGCGAGGACGGCCGCGACGACGACCGCGCCGACGCCGAGCGTGCCCACGGTCGCGCGGGCGGCGTCGGCGACGGGGACCTTCGAGTCGGCGACCACGCCCGCGTCGGTGACGCCGACCATGATCGCGACTATCAGCACGTACAGCAGCGTCGTGAACCCGAGCGACCCCAGGATGCCCAGCGGGATGTTCCGGTCGGGGTCCTCGACCTCCTCGGCGATGCTGGCGACCTTCGTCACGCCGGCGTAGGAGACGAACACCAGCCCGGTCGCGGCCAGCAGCCCGCCCGCGCCGTCGGTGAAGAACGGCCGAAAGTTGGTCTGCTGGACGCTCGGCGCGCTCCCGACGACGAACCACGACAGCGCCGCGAGCATGGCGACGACGATGATCACCTGCAGGCGGCCGGTCTGTTTCGCCCCGACGAGGTTGACGAGGATGAGCACGGCCGCAAGCGCCAGCGCGACCGGCTCGACCGGCAGGTCGAAGGCGATCAGCAGGTACGGGACCCCGCCGACCAGGGCGAGCCCGCCCTTGAACGCGAGGGAGAACCACGTCCCGACGCCGGCGATCGTCCCGAGCAGCGGCCCCATCCCGCGCTCGATGTAGATGTACGTCCCGCCGGCCTCGGGCATCGCCGTCGCCATCTCGGACTTCGACAGGGCGGCCGGCAGCACGAGCACGCCAGCGAGCAGGTACGCGAAGACGACCGACGGGCCCGCGGTCTCCAGCGCCAGCGCCGGGAGGATGAAGATACCGCTCCCGATCATCGCACCGATACTGATGGCGAGTACCGTCGGGAGTCCGAGGTCCCGTTCCAGCGACTTCATCTGGCCGAGATCCCGCCCGCACGGTCTCGTCGCCGCAGTTCACCCGCGTCCGGCGGACCGAAGGGTCCGTCGGAGCCGAGCGCGGGGTGCCGACACCGGGATCGGAGAGCGTCCCAGTCGGGACTGGTGGCGACAGTCACTGTGTTCTCGCGTGGGTGGTAGGTGTCCGTCCCGATAAACGTACGGGTCGCCGCCCGTGCGGTCGACGCTCCGGCGGCTCGTCCGCGGGAGCGATATCTCGAAGAACCGTCCGCGGGAGCGATATCTCGACGAGTCGCGCGTGCGAACCGCTCCCCCAGCGAGCACCCGTTCGGGCTACAGCCCGACCGACCAGACGTGGTCGCACTCCGGACAGGAGAACGTGACTTCGATGCCCGCGTCGGACCCGTGGCCCGTGGCGGTTCGCTCGCCCTCGGCCTCTCCGCAGTTCGGACAGAGCGCCTTCATCGCTCGGTGACCGACCGAGGGGAGACGGTTCCCGCCGTGACCGGGCGGGAACCGATGGGTCTCGCACCGGTAGAGCCGTCGACGACCACGCGAGTCGTCAGTCCGACTGCGCCGTCTCGAGGGCGCGAACGGTCTCGACGCGGTTGGCCGTCGGGTCGTAGTCGAGCACGCCCAGGTCGTCCATCCGCGGCAGGTGGACGTGATGCAGCGAGACGGCGAGCCGTTCGGCCGCCTCGCCGGACGCTTCGTCGCCCTCGCGCGTCGCCACCGCCGTCGTGAGCTCGTCGAGCCCGGTCGGTGTGGCGCCGCCCCGTTCGGTGAGGACGGCCAGCACCGTCCGCCGCCGCTCGGCCGCCAGGAGGTCGTAGCGCTCGTCAGCGTCGAGGTCGATAACGGTTCGGCCGTCGTCGGTCGTCTGGGATGTGGTCTGGGACATTGGTGGTCTCCGTCGGACGTATCAGTACAGACTACCCCCACCTGGGTAAGGGCTCGCTAGAAGTGATTAGGTCCTCCACTACGCTGGTACTGTAACGATACCGTCACGTGTGCTGGCCGCGTGGGTCCGTTCGATGGCGCGATACGTGTCGGATACTGATCCGTCGCGATCGCTTGGTGACTCCGCCGGCGGAAGGTTGTAGTGGCGGCCGACCCTGGGTGGGGATAATGGAACCGCACGGGCTGACAGAGAGCCTCCGGGAGACGCTCGCGGTGTTCGACGGGGACGGGGAACCGAGGACGACGAGCGAGGTGTCCGACCGGCTGGGCCTCGGTCGGCGGAGCACGTACGACCGGCTGGACCGGCTGGTCGACGGGGGACATCTCCGGACGAAGAAGGTGGGCGCGAGCGCCCGCGTCTGGTGGCGGGTCCCGGACTCGGTCGCCGCCGACGCCGAGGAGCCCGACTGGCCGGCGGCGGCGGAGTCGCTCGTCTCGGACGTGCTCCGGACGGTCGACGTGGGCGTGTTCGTCCTCGACGACGACTGCGAGGTGGCGTGGGTCAACGACGCCGTCGAGCGCTACTTCGGGATCGACCGCGCGGACGCCCTGGGTCGGGACAAGCGCGCCCTGCTCGACGAGCGGATCGCGCCGGCCGTCGAGGACTCGGCGGCGTTCGCCGACCGGGTCCGGTCGACGTACGACGGCGAGGCCGGCGAGGAGCGCTTCGAGTGCCACGTCACCGCCGGGGACGGCCGGGCCGAGCGGTGGCTCGAACACCGGAGTCGGCCGATCGAGTCGGGGGCGTACGCGGGCGGTCGGGTGGAGCTGTACGTCGACGTGACCGAGCGGAAAGAGGCGGATCGAAGCCAGCGCGACCAGCGCGACCAGTTCGAGTCGCTCGTCGACGCCGTCGAGGAGTACGCCATCTTCCGGCTCGACACCGAGGGTTGCGTGCGGACGTGGAACCCCGGCGTCGCGCGCCTGAAGGGGTACGGGGCCGACGAGATCGTCGGCGAGCACTTCTCGACGTTCTACACCGAGGCCGACCGCGAGGCGGGCGTCCCCGAGCGGAACCTCAGGGCGGCGGCCGAGCGGGGCTGGATCGAGGACGAGGGCTGGCGCGTCCGCGCCGACGGGTCGCGCTTCTGGGCGAACGTGACGATCACGGCCATCTACGGCGACGACGGCGACCTGGAGGGGTTCGCGAAGGTGACCCGCGACATGACCGAGCGCCGCGAGTTCGAGCAGCGCCTCCAGCGCGAGCGGGACCTCCTCGAACGCGTCTTCGACGCCATCCCGGTCGGGGTCGCGGTCCTCGACGAGGCGGGCGAGCCCGTCAGGATGAACGACCGCATCAGGCGGTACTTCGGGATCGGCGAGTCGGTCGGCGCGTCGGCGGTCGACGCGGAGTTGGCGCAGCTCCCCACCGAGGCCGTCCGCGACGAGGACGGGGAGCCGGTGCCGCTGGACGAGCAGCCATACGAGCGGGCGCGGCGGTCGGGCGAGCCGGTCAGGGACTGGGTCGGCCGGTTCGACCTCCCCGACCTCGGCGAGCGGTGGCTCTCGATCGACGCCGTGCCGCTGGCCGACGATGGCGAGGTCGATCGCGTCGTCGTCTCCGCCGAGGACGTGACCCAGCTCAAAGAGCAGGCCGAGCGGCTCGAACGGCGCCGGGCGGACCTGGAACACGAGCTCGACGAGGTGCTCGAACGCATCGACGACGGGTTCTACGCGCTCGACGAGAACTGGCGGTTCACCTACGCCAACGACCGGGCGTCCGAGCTCCTCGACCGCGACCGGCGGGACATGGTCGGGCAGAACGTCTGGGACGCCTTCCCGGCGGCCGCCGGGTCGACCTTCGAGGAGCACTACGAGCGCGCCCGGGAGACCGGCGAGTCCGTCTCCTTCGAGGCGTACTTCCCGCCGCTGGCGACCTGGTTCGAGGTGTCGGCCCACCCCTCCGAGAGCGGCCTCTCGGTGTACTTCCGGGACGTGACCGAGCGCAAGGCCCGCGAGCGGGAGCTGGAGCGCTACGAGCGGATCGTCGAGACCGTCGAGGACGGCATCTACGTCGTCGACGAGGACGGCTACTTCACGCAGGTCAACGAGACCTACGCGGCGATGGTCGGTCGCGACCCCGAGGAGCTCGTGGGGAGCCACGTCTCGACGGTCGTCGACGAGGAGGCCGTCGCCGCGGCCCGGCGACTCGAGGACGCCCTCGCGGTCGACGACCGGGCGACGGCGACGCTGGAGGCGACGGTGACCGGCCCCGACGGCGAGGAATGGGTCGGCGAGGCGACCTTCTCGCTGATGGACGCCGAGGGGGGACCGGACGAGGGCGACGACTCGGCCCGCGAGCGCATCGCCGTCGTCCGCGACATCACCGAGCGCAAGGAACGGGAGCGCGAACTCGAACAGTACGAGCGGATCGTCGAGACGGTCGACGACGGCATCTACGCGCTGGACGACGACGGCCGGTTCGTCCTCGTCAACGGGGCGTTCTGCGAGATGCTCGGCTACGAGCGCGAGGAGTTGCTGGGGATGGAAGCGACCGATATCTACGACGAGGAGTACGCCCCGATCGTCGAGGAGCGGGCGGAGTCGGTCGCGGCGGGCGAGCGCGAGGCGGCGACCATCGAGTTCGAGCTCCACCGGAAGGACGGCAGCGCCGTCCCGGTCGAGACCCGCTACGAGCCGTTCCCCTACGGCGACGGCACCGGTCGCTGCGGCGTCGTCCGCGACATCTCCGAGCGCCTCGACCGCGAGCGGGAACTCCAGCGGCGGATCCGCCAGCAGGCGGTCGTCACCGACCTCGGCCAGCGCGCCCTCGAAGAGCGGGACCTGGACGCGCTGATGGCCGAGGCGACCGAGGAAGTCGCCGCGACGCTCGACAACGACTACTGCAAGGTGCTCGAACTGGACGAGGCCGGCGAACAGCTGCTGCTCCGCCAGGGCGTCGGCTGGGACGAGGGGATCGTCGGCGAGGCGACCGTCTCGGCCGTCGAAGACGACTCCCAGGCGGCGTACACCCTCCGGTCGGGCGACCCGGTCGTCGTCGATGACCTCCGGAGCGAACACCGGTTCGGCGGCCCGGCCCTGCTGCGCGACCACGACGTGCGCTCGGGGATCAGCGTCGTCGTCGGGTCGCCGGAGAACCCGTGGGGGATCCTCGGCACCCACGACACGGAGCCCGGCGGCGTCTCCGAGCAGGACGTGAACTTCGTCCGGTCGGTGGCGACGGTGCTGGCGACGGCGATCAACCGCCACCGCTACGAGGACCGCCTCGTCCGCCAGCGCGAGCAGCTCGCCGCGCTCAACAGCCTCAACGAGGTCGTCAACGGGATCACCGACGCCGTCGTCGACCAGTCCACCCGCGAGGAGATCGAGCGGACGGTGTGCGAGCACCTCGCCGCCGCCGACTCCTACCAGTTCGCCTGGATCGGCGAGGTCGACACCGCCGACCAGACCGTCGCGCCGCGCGCGAAGGCCGGCACGGACGGGTATCTGGATGGGATCACGATCTCCATCGACCCGGACGACGAGCGCAGCGGCGGCCCGACCGGACGGGCGTTCCGCACGGGCGAGGTGCAGGTCACCCGGGACATCCGGGCCAGCGACGCCCACGACCCCTGGCGCGAGCGCGTCGACAGCTACGGCGTCCGGTCGTCGGCGGCCATCCCCATCGTCCACGAGGGGACGACCTACGGCGTCCTGAACGTCTACGCCGGCCGCCCGGACGCCTTCGAGGGCCAGGAGCGGACGGTCCTGGCCCAGCTCGGCGAGGTCGTCGGCCACGCCATCGCCGCCGCCGAGCGCAAGCAGGCGCTGCTGTCCGATGAGGTGGTCGAACTGGAGTTCCGCATCGCGGACTTCTTCGAGGAGCTCGGGCTCCCCGAACAGCCGGCGGGGCGGTTCTCGTTCGACCACGTCGTCTCCGCCGGCGACGACGACTTCCTCGTCTACGGGACGAGCTCGCCCGAGGCCGTCGAGACGCTCGAAGGCCTCGTCGAGTACCTCCCCCACTGGAACGACGTGTCGTTCCAGGAGGCCGGGACCGACGGCGACCGCGGGTTCGAACTCCGGATGGTCGAACCGCCCGTCCTGTCGACGCTCGCCTCGCTCGGCGGCTCCGTCGAGGAGGCCACCGTCGAGGACGGTGACTACCGGATGACGCTGCACGTCTCGCCGAACACGGACGTGCGCCGCATGATCGACGCCGTGACCGAGGCCTACCCCGGGGCGACGATGCTGCGCCGCCGGCAGGTGACCGAACAGGACGACCGCGAGCGCCCGACCCGGTCGCTACTGGAGGGGCTCACGGACCGCCAGCGGACCACGCTGGAGGCGGCCTACCACGCCGGCTTCTTCGAGTGGCCCCGCGACGCCTCCGGCGAGGACGTGGCCGAGTCGCTGCAGGTCTCCCCGCCCACCTTCCACCAGCACCTCCGCAAGGCCGAGGGCAAGGTGTTCGGCGGCCTCTTCGAGGGCACCGCCGACTGACCGCCCGCCGACGGCGCGGCCACCGCCCACCCGCGCCGCCGCCCACACGTCCAGCCGCGCCCCCGCTCACCCGTCCGACCGCGCCGCCGCTACTCCTCGCGCCGGTCCAGCGCCGTCAACACGCCCCGGACGTTCATCGCCACCTCGGCGTCGGCCTTCTCCCGCCCCCACACCGCCCGCTCGGCGTCCGCCTCGGCGACGAAGCGGTCGATCACCGCCTCGTCGTCGCCCGACTCGGCCCGCCGCTCGGCGACCGCCTCGACCCACGAGTCCAGCACCTCGGCGTACCGGTCCAGTTTGTCACCCGTCTCGGCCGGCCCGAAGTGGGCGTAACACAGCACCTCGGGGTCGATCTCCCGCAGCGTGTCGATATCGTCCTGACACCCCTCGGGGTCGAAGTTCGGCGGCGGGCTCGTCGGGAAGACCTCGCCGGGACCGGGCGCGTAGATGCCCGCCGCGTCCGCGGTGAAGACCGCGTCGTTCGCGGGGTCGTGGAAGACGACCTGATGCGGGGCGTGGCCCGGCGCGTGATGGACCTCCAGCGCGTGGTCGCCCAGATCGATCGCATCGCCGCCCTCGATCTCGACGATCCGCTCGTCGGGGACCGGCTCCGGTTCCGCGTAGAACTCGATCTGGTCGCCGACCGCCGACTTCGTCCCCGCCCAGAGCCGCTCGGGGTCGGCCACGTGGGGCGCGCCGGCCGGGTGGACGTACACGTCGGCGTTCGGGCACGCCTCGACGAGAAAGCCCGCGCCGCCCGCGTGGTCGAGGTGGACGTGCGTCAGCGCGATCACCTCGATGTCTTCGGGCGCGAGGCCCGCCTCGCGCACCAGATCGAGGACGCGCTCGTAGTTCGTGCCGATGCCGGTGTCGACCAGCGCCGGCCGGTCGTCGTCGATGAGGTAGACCGCCCCGTACGCCTCGGTGTCGTACATCCCCGTGTCGACGTAGGACAGGTCCGTGCAGTCGCCGACCGTCACCGCGGACACGTCGCCGATGGCCATACCCCCGAGTCGGACGGCGGCGAGTTAACCGTTCGGCCGGTCGCTTCGAGAGCGTTCAGTTCTAGTTTCGAGTGTACCGGTTGTTACTGTTGGATGAATCGCGGAATGAAGTCGACTGACAGCAACCGCAGAGGACAGCAGGCGATGAAAGCCCTCGACGCGCTCGCGGTCGCTGACCGGGATATCCGCGCTCTCCGCACCGCCCGCGCCGATAGTGCCCGCTCAGGCGACTGAACTGCGCGCGAGCGCGCCTCGCCCTTTCAGTCCGCCAGGACAGCACGGCACCGCGACCGCGACAGCAACCGCACCGCGACAGCAACCGCAGACAGCCTCACGCCTCCCCAGCCGCTTGCGCTTCTCGCAGGCTGCGATGCTCATCCCTCGCGCGACTATTTCGAGCGGCCCGCCACGAGGCGGGCACGCTCGACAGCACGCGCCGACCGCACAGCATCGCATTGCGACAGAATCCCCCTGACGTGCCATCGGTACGACCGAACCGGAGCGGATTCGCGATCAGTCGTCGGTGGCGGGTTCGGCGTCGGCGTCGGGGGTGGGGCCCACGCCGGGGGCGTCGGTGAGGGAGGCGTCGCGCCAGGTGCCCAGGCGGTACCAGGCGAAGGCGATGGCGGCGCCGGCGAGGTTGGAGACGCCGAACGCGAGCCAGATGCCCTCGTAGCCCATCTCGCCGGACGCGAACCAGGCGACGGGGAGGCGCACGAGGCCGAGCATGGTGATCGAGATGGCGGCGGCGGTCAGCGTCTTGCCGGCGCCGCGGAACCCGCCCTTGTAGGAGTGGAAGATGCCGGTGAACCCGAAGGTCGGGGCGACGTAGCGGAGGAACAGGCGGCCGATCTCGACCACCTCGGGGTCGTCGGAGAAGATGGCGACGATGTTGGGGGCGCCGAGCCACGTGAGCACGCCGACGGCGGCGAGGGCGCCGAACATGGCCTTTGCGGCGAAGTTGGTGGCGCGGCCGGCCCGCTCCTGCTCGCCGGCGCCGATGTTCTGGCCGGCCATCGTCTCGACCCCGCGGCCGACGGCGATGGCGGGGAGGAAGATGACCGAGAACATGCGGACGCCGACGGTGTAGGCGGCGATGACCGTCTCGCCGAAGGGGGTGACGATGGTCAGCATGAGCACGACGGCGATGGAGTTGCCGGTGTTCTCGATGGAGGCGGGGACGCCGACCCGGAGGATCTTCCGGAGGTAGGTCAGGTCGGGCCACATGTCCGCGAGGTGGATCTGGACGCCGCGGTTGCCGCGGAACATGATCGCCATGCCGATGACGGTCGCGAGCGCTCGCGAGAAGATGGTGGCGTAGGCGGCGCCCTCGATGCCGAGTTCGGGGAAGACCCACCAGCCGAAGATGAGGAACGGGTCGAGCACCATGTTGACGACGACGGTGACGAACATGACCAGCATCGGCGTGATCGTGTCGCCGTAGCCGCGCATCAGCGACATGAACACGAAGAAGGCGAACATGAACACCATCCCGAGCGAGATGATCTGCAGGTAGCCGGTCGCGCCGGCGACGACGTTCTCGGGGCCGCCGATGAGGTCCAGCAGCCGTCCGACGTTGAGGTAGCCGAACGCGCCCAGCAGCAGCGACGCGATGATGGCGAAGGTCACGGTCTGGGAGGCGGCGAACTCGGCCTGCTCCTCGTCGTCGGCGCCGATGTTCTGGGCGACGAGGATGCTCCCGGCGATGGAGATGCCCAGCCCCAGCGAGATGAGGAAGAAGACGAGCGGGAACGCCATCCCGATGGCCGCCAGCGCCGTCTCGCTGTACTGGCCGAGCCAGATGGTGTCGACGAGGTTGTACGCCGTCTGCAGCAGGTTGGTGACGACGATCGGCAGCGAGAGATAGAACAGCGGGCGGGGGATGTCGCCCGACGTGAGGTCGAACTCCTCGCGGTCCTTGAACACCATGTTCACCCGCCTGCGGACGCCGGCGACGAGGCGCTCCAGGGAGCCGGCCATCAGTCGTCGCCTCCCGCGGCCGCCCGGCCATCGTCCCCGTCGGCGGATCCGGTCACGTCGTCGTCGTCGGTGGCCTCGGTCGCGTCGCCGTCGGTGTCACGGTCCGCATCGTTCCCCGGATCGCCGCCGAGGTCGACCGCCACGTCGGCGCCGGGGGCGACGAGGTTCTCGCGGACGTACGCGAGGAAGGTGTTGCGGACGCTCCCGTCGGTCTCGCCGAGGGCGACCCGGCGGGTGTTCACGCCGTCGACGAGCGTCGCGACGAAGGCGGCGGTGTCGTCGGGGTCCACGTCCGAGCGGATCGTCCCCTCCTCGATGCCGTCGGCGACGATCGACCGGACGCGGTCGCGGACGAACGCGTCGACCCGCTCCAGTTGCTCGCGGTAGGCCTCGACGTAGGGCCCCTGGGCCTTGATCTCCAGCAGCGCCGTCTGGAACTCCTCGAACTCGTCCGTCTCGCCGCCGTCGTTCGGCTCGTCGCCATCCGTCTCGCCGTCGCTCGTCGCGTCGGGCCTCGACCCCGCACGCGCCTCGTCCGTTCGCTCGGCCGGGCAGAGCACCCTGTCGACGAACGTCACGAGCCGGTCGACAGCGTCGTCGCCGTCGGTCGTCCCGACGTCGTCGGTGAACGCGTCGTAGAGGTGGTCGAGGAAGGCGAGCAGCAACTCCTCCTTGGTGTCGAAGTGGTAGTGCAGCGAGGCCTTGCTCTTGTCCGATTCGTCCGCGATGTCCTGCATCGTCAGATCCGCGTAGCCGTGTTCGCACAGCGCGCGGTAGGTGGCCCCCATGATGGCCTCCGGTGTGGAGCCGTCGGCCGCGGCGCTGTCCGTCGCTCCAGTCATTACCGATCTTAACTGACCGGTCAGTCAAAAGCGTTCCGAACTGACTGACCGGTTAGTCAACGAATGGCACGGGCGCTCCCGCCGACCGGGAATCGCCGCGGCGATTGAAATGGCGCGGCGCCGTCGGTTCGAGTGGAGGCAACCGTGACACACCACCCGGACCACGAGGTCGAACTGTTCAAAGACGAGGGGAGCTACGAGGTGTACGCCGACCTGCCGGGGTACGACCGCGCGGATATCGACCTCCGCTGGCACGACGGCCGGCTCCACGTCACCGCCGAACACCGGACCGACGATGGGGAGACCCGCGTGTTCAACCGCCACGTCTCGGTGCCGCGGCGGGTCGACGCCGACGCAATCTCGGCGACCTACGGCGACGACGTGCTGACGGTGCGGCTCCCGGTCTCCGACGACGACGACGACCGGCCCGGGACGCGGATCGAGGTCGGGGAGTAGGACGCGACTACCGACGGGCGGCCCCACCGGCGCTCGACGGCGGCGGTCGGACCCTCGACGCCGGCGGTCGAACGCTCACACCCAGTCCAGGTCGGGGTCGATCCGGTCGGGCGGCCGCTCGCCCGCCAGCGCCGCCCGGACGTTCGCGGCGACCGTCTCGTGGAGGTCCGCGCGGGCCTCCTCGGAGTACCACGCCGCGTGGGGGGTCAGGATCGCGTCGTCGCGATCGAACAGCGGCGAGCCCGCGGGCGGTTCCTCGGCGAACACGTCCAGCCCGGCGGCAGAGATCTCGCCCGCCGCCAGCGCGTCGGCCAGCGCGGCCTCGTCGACGACGCCGCCGCGGCCGGTGTTGACGACGACCGCGTGGTCGGCCAGTCGCTCGAAGGCCGACCGATCGACCATGTCGCGAGTCTCCTCGGTTAGCGGCGCGTTCACCGAGAGGAGTTCGGTCCGGTCGAGTAGCGCCTCGAAATCGACCTTCTCCACGCCGTCGGCGGCCATCTCCTCGGCGTCGACGTACGGGTCGTAGGCGACGAGGTCGACGCCGAACCCATCGACCAGTTCCCGGACGCGGCGAGCGATGGGACCGTAGGAGACGAACCCGAGCGTGAGACCGGAGAGGCGGTGTATCTCGCCGCCGGCCCGCCAGTCCCAGCCGCCGGCCTTCACGTCGCGGTCGTAGCGCCCCAGCGAGCGGAGCGCGGCCAGCAGCAGCGCCACGGTGTGAGTCGCCACCTCGTCGGTGCAGTACTCGGGGACGTTCGTCACGACCACGTCGCGCTCGGCCGCGGCGCCCACGTCGACGGTGTCGATGCCGACGCCCGCTCGCGCGACGATCCGCAGGTCCTCGCAGGCGTCGAGCACCTCGGCGGTCACCGGCGTCGACACGTTCGCGACGAGCGCCTCGGCGTCGCTCGCGGCCTCTCGGACCGCGTCCTCGGAGCCCGTCTCGGCGACGGTGACGGTCACGTCTCCGCCCAGGTGTTGCCCCAGCAGTTCGGCGTCGATCATCGGGTCGTCGCTCGCGACGACTTCCATA
The DNA here is from genome assembly GCF_013415905.1 of Halosimplex pelagicum. Classification (GTDB taxonomy): domain Archaea; phylum Halobacteriota; class Halobacteria; order Halobacteriales; family Haloarculaceae; genus Halosimplex; species Halosimplex pelagicum. The sequence continues at coordinate 4,985,106 of NZ_CP058909.1, forward strand.
CGTCGAGTCGGGACCGGCCCGGCATAAAGACGGTCGGCCGTTCCCGCTCGCCGGTGACGCTCGCGCCGCCCATGGGGACAGTCACTGAAGCCGCTCGCTTCCGCGTTGAGAGCGTTCAAGTACCGGCCGGGAGAACGCGAAACCATGTCACGCGACCCCGCCACCCTCGCCGAGGCGTACCTGCCCCGACTCCGGGAGAACCTCCGCGAGACGGTGATCGACTTCTGGTACCCCCGGGCGGTCGACACCGAACACGGCGGCTTCCTCACCAGCTACGACGCCGAGGGCGAGTTCGCCGGCAACGACCGGAAGATGATCGTCACCCAGGCCCGAATGGTCTGGTTCTCCGCCCGGCTCTACCGGGCGGGCTACGGCGACGAGCTGCTCGACGCCGCGGAACGGGGCTTCGACTTCCTCACCGGGGAGATGCGCGACGACGACCACGGCGGCTACTACTGGGAGGTCGAGCGCGACGGCGAAGTGGTGAAACCGAACAAGCACATGTACGGCCAGTCGTTCGTCCTCTACGGCCTCGCCGAGTACTACCGCGCCAGCGACGACGAGGCCGCCCGCGAGGCCGCCGTCGAGCTGTTCGAGCGATTCGAGGCCGAAGCGTACGACCACGAACACGGCGGCTACGTCGAGTACTTCGAGCCCGACTGGACGCCCATCACCGAGGGCGGCACCTACCTCGACAACATCGAACCGGACTGGTCACCCAAGGAGGACGTCGACGCCGAACTCGACCCGACGACGAAACTGATGAACACCCACCTCCACCTGATGGAGGCCTTGACCACCTTCTACGAGGCCACCGGCCACGACCGCGCCGGCAAACGGCTCTCGGAGCTACTGACGATCAACACCAACACGGTCGTCCGGAAGGGCCTGGGCGCCTGTACCGACAAGTACGCCCCCGACTGGCAGCCCCTGCTGGACGACGAGAACTACCGGATCGTCTCCTACGGCCACGACGTGGAGAACGTCTGGCTGACGATGGACGCCGCCGACGCGCTGGACACTTCGCTGAACTACTACCGCGATCTGTACGAGACGCTGTGGGACTACTCGCTGGAGTACGGCTACGACGACGACCACGGCGGCTTCTACTTCTACGGCCCCTTCGACGAGCCCGCGACCAGCCGGATCAAGGCGTGGTGGGTCCAGGCCGAGGCGCTGACCAGCGCCCTGCGGATGTACGAACTCACCGGCGACGACCGATACGCGGACGTGTTCGCCGAGACCTACGAGTTCGTCGACGAGTACCACGTCGACCGCGAAGTCGGCGAGTGGCACTCCGGTGTGACCGAGGATCTGGAACCGGTCGGCCGCAAGGGCGCGATGTACAAGGGCGCCTACCACAACGGCCGCGCGCTGATCGAGTGTATCGAGGCGCTGGAGCGGTTGCAGGACGCGTAACGGGGTCGCCCTCGCTCCGGGGACCGAACGACGACCGGCGGTACGCCGAAACGGGAGGCTCATGTGGGTGCGTCCGATAGGGTCGCTATCTCCCGAGGGAGTTTACTATGACACGCGAGGGACACTCATGACACGGCAGACGCGCGGGAGTCCGTACGCGCCGGGCGACGCTGACGACACCGCGGCGATGCTTGACGCGGTCGGCGTCGACAGCGCCGAGGACCTGTTCGACATCCCCGATCCGGTCCGCTTCGACGGCGAGTTCGGCATCGAAGCCCGGAGCGAGCGCGACGCACGCCGACTGGTCGAGCGGACGCTCGGGCGCAACGACGACCTGACGGAGTTCATGGGCCGGGGCCACTACGACCACTACGTCCCGGCGCTGGTCGACGACCTGGCGAGCCGCCAGGAGTTTCTCACCTCCTACACGCAGTACCAGCCCGAGGTCGCCCAGGGGTTCCTGCAGGCACTCTTCGAGTACCAGTCGATGCTGGTCGAGTTGACGGGCCTCGACGTGGCGAACTGCTCGATGTACGACGCCGCGACGGCGCTGGGCGAGGCCGCGACGCTCTCCCAGCGGGTCCGCTCGGTCTCGGGCGACCGGATCCTCGTCCCCGACCGGCTTCGCGAGGGCAAGCGCGAAGTCCTCGCGGCCTACGCCGACGGCCCCGACCTCTCGGTCGAGACCTACCCCACCGACGAGGGGACCGTCGACACCGAGGGACTGGCCGACGCGCTCGACGACGACGCGGCGATGGTCTACGCCGAGAATCCGACCGTCTCCGGTGCCATCGAACCCGAACTGGGTGCCGTCGGCGACCTCGCCGACGAGCGCGACGCGCTGTTCGTCCTCGGGTCGGACCCGGTCGCGCTCGCGCTGCTGGAGCGGCCCGCCGATGTGGGCGCCGACGTGGTCGTCGGCGAGGCCAGCGCGCTCGGCGCCGGGACCGCCTACGGCATGGGAACTGGCCTGTTCGCCACCCGCGAGGAGTACCTCCGGCAGGTCCCCGGCCGACTCGTCGGCGTCGGCGAGGACGCCACGGACCGGCGGGCGTTCACGCTCACGCTCCAGACCCGCGAGCAGCACATCAGGAAGGAGCGGGCGACGAGCAACATCTGCACGAACCAGGCGCTGATGGCCCTGCGAACCGCGATCCACGTCGCGACGCTCGGCCCGGACGGACTGGTCGACCTCGCCGAGGACTGCGTGGTCCTCGCCGACGACCTCGCGACCCGCCTCGACGAGGTGTCGGGGCTCCGGGCGCCCGTGAACGACCGGCACCACTTCCGGGAGTTCCAGGCCCACACCGACCAGCCCGCCGCCGCGGTGGCGAGCGACCTCGAATCGGAGGGGTTCGCCGTCCACGTCGTCGGCGAACACCGGATCCAGATCTGCGTGACCGACGCCAACGAGCCCGCCGTCGACCGGTTCGTCGACGCGATGGCGGAGGTGGCCTGAGATGAGCGAGGAGGGTCGCGACGGCGACGCGAACGGAGACCGCGACGACCACGCCCCCGAGGCGGGGACGCTGTACGACCAGGCCCGCTGGACCGACGACGGGGAGTACGAACCGCTGCTGGCCGAGAAGGACTCGACGGTCGTCGAGATCGGCGAGGACTCGCCGCTGCCCGACGACCTGACGCGGGACTCGCTGGAACTGCCGGGGCTGGCGGAACCGGAACTCGCCCGCCACTACACTCGCCTCTCCGGGATGAACTACGGGGTCGACAGCGGGCCGTTCCCGCTCGGCTCGTGTACGATGAAGTACAACCCCAAGTTCACCGAGCGGGCGGCGGCCGACCCGAACGCGGCGGTCCACCCCGACCGCTCGGCCGGGAGCGTCCAGGGCACGCTGGAGTTGCAGGCGACCCTGCAGGACTATCTGGGGCGCATCGGCGGGATGGACGCGGTGACGCTGCAGCCGCCGGCGGGCGCCGCCGGCGAGTTCACGGGCATCCGGATCGCCGCCGCCTATCACGAGGCCAACGGCGAGGACAGGACGGACGTGATCATCCCGGACAGCGCCCACGGGACGAACTTCGCGACGGCGGCGATGGCCGGCTTCGACGTGGTCGAACTCCCCAGCGCCGAGGACGGTCGGGTCGACCTCGACGCGCTGGAGGCCGCGGTCGGCGAGGACACCGCGGCGCTGATGCTCACCAACCCGAACACGCTCGGCCTGTTCGAGCGCGACATCGAGGAGATCGCCGGGATCGTCCACGACGCGGGCGGGCTGCTGTACTACGACGGCGCGAACCTCAACGCCCTGCTCGGCCGCGCTCGACCGGGCGACATGGGCTTCGACGTGATGCACTACAACGTCCACAAGACGTTCGCGACGCCCCACGGCGGCGGCGGCCCCGGCGCCGGCCCGGTCGGCGTCACCGAGGAGCTGGCCGAGTTCCTCCCGACCCCGCACGTCCGCCAGCAGGGCGACGGCAGCGGCTACGAGCGCTACGAACCCGCCCGCTCGATCGGGAAGGTCCACGGCTTTTCGGGCAACTGGCCCGTCCTCGTGCGCGCGTTCGCCTACATCGCGCGGCTGGGCGACGCCGGCCTGGCCGACGCCAGCGCGAAGGCGGTGCTCAACGCCAACTACCTCGCCAGTCAGATCGACTACGAGGTGCCCTACGGCCCGTTCCACCACGAGTTCGTCGCGAGCGCGGGCGAGCAGGACGCCGCCGACGCCGCCAAGCGGATGCTCGACTACGGCGTCCATCCGCCGACGACCAAGTGGCCGGAGATCGTCGACGAGGCGCTGATGACCGAGCCGACCGAGGCCGAGAACAAGGGGTCGCTCGACGACCTCGCCGCCGCGTTCGACGCGGTCGCCGCCGAAGACGACGCGACGCTCGAAGCCGCGCCCGAGCGGACCGCGGCCCGGCGGATCGACCAGGTGGCCGCGGCGCGCGAGCCGCGGCTCTCCTGGCACGCGCTCGAGGACTGAGCCGCCACCGCGCCGCGCGGCGCGGTTCGTCACCGCGGCCCGCTCGGTCGCGTCCGCCGCTCGCGGCTCGCGCCTCAGTTTCGATAATCGGGGGGAAGCGGATATATGGGCGGCCTTCGTCGGTTCGGGTCACGAATGGGAGCGAGGGTGCTGGCGGTCGGTCCGGAACGCGACCGGCCCTGGGTCGACGACCTCGAAGCCGACGGGTGGGACGTAGTCCGGGCCGCGTCGACGCGGGCGGCGCTCTCGACGCTCGGGACCGGAGACGTAGCCTGCGTCGTGGTCGAACGGGGGGACGGCGCCGGGGCCGACGACGGCGTCGACCCGCTGGACGCCCTCGCCGGCGTCCGCGAGTTCGGCTACGACCAGCCGGTCCTGGTGACCACCGCGGAACCGGACGGCGAGCTCGCGGCGGGCGCGACCCGGCTCGGCGTCACCGAGTACGTCCCGCGGTCGACGGGCGAGACGTCGCTGGCCGACCGCGTCCGGGCGAACCTCCCCGACGGGAGGGACGCGGCGGCTCGCCGAGGCAGCAGCGCGGACGAGGACGGCGGCGCGGGTGATGGCGGCGGCGCGGGCACCTCGACCGCGGCCATCGAGGAGACCGCGGCGGCGCTCGACGCCGTCAGCGACGGGCTGTACGTCCTGGACCTGCAGGGCCGGTTCGCCGTCGTCAACGAGTCGCTGGCGGCGATGGCGGGCCGAGACGCCGACGAGCTGGTCGGCGAGCACGTCTCGTCGATCACGACCGAGGCGGCCGCCGAGCGGGTCTTTCCGGCCGTCCGTCGCGTGATCCGCGGCGAGAGCGAGGCCGAGACCGTCGAGACGACGGTCGTCCCCGACGACGGCGAGCCGTTCCCCGCCGAGGACCACCTGACGGCCGTCGAGGAGGGCGGCGAGGTGGTGGGCGTCGCGGGGGTGCTCCGGGACGTGACCGACAAACGCGAGCGGACCCGCGAGCTCGAACGCTACGAGTCGATCATCGAGGCGGTCGACGACGGCGTCTACGCGCTCGACGACGAGGGCCGCTTCGAGGTGGTCAACGACGCGCTGGTCGAGCTGACCGGCTACGACCGCGAGGAGCTGGTCGGCGAACACACCGCCCTGGTCAAAGACGAGGAGACCGTCCAGCGCGCGGAGAACAAGCTCCGGGACCTGATCCACGGCAACGCCGTCGAGACGACCTTCGACCTGGACCTGGTCCCGGAGTCGGGCGAACCTGTCGACGCCGAGGACCACATGGTGATGCTGTCCAACGAGGACGGCGAGTTCGCCGGGACGGCGGGGGTCATCCGCGACATCACCGACAGGAAGGCGCAGGAACGTGAACTCCGTGCGGCCCGCGAGCAGTTCGCCGAGCTGCTCGACACCTCGCGGGCGCTGCTGGGCGCCCACAGCGCCGAGCGCGTCGGGGAGATCGTCGTCGACGCCGTCGCGCACACGCTCGGATTCGACATGAACGTCGTCCGCATCCACGACGCCGAGCGCGACGTGCTCGTTCCGCTGGCGGCGTCCGAGAGCGACGCCGTCGCGGTCGACGACCGGCCGGACTACGCCGTCGGCGAGGGCGGGCCGGGACGGGCCTTCGAGACGGGCGAGATCCGGCACGCGCCCGACGACCTGGCCATCGCCCCGGGGGAGATGCCCGGCGGGGCCGTCGAGACGCTGTACGTCCCGCTGGGCGACCAGGGAGCCGTGAGCATCGGCGCGACCGAGCCCGGCGCCTTCGACGGGCGGGCGCGCGAACTGGCGGAGATCCTCGCCGCGAACGCGGCGGTCGCGCTCGACCGCGTCGCCTACGAGTCGGAACTCGTCCGCTACCGGACGGTCATCGAGAACGTCCAGGACATGGTGTACGTCGCCGACGAGGAGGGCCGCTTCTCGCTGGTGACCGAGCCCCTGGCGACGTGGCTCGGCGTCGCCCGGGCGGACCTGGTCGGCCGACCGGTCGCCGCGGTGCTCGCCGACCCCGGCGCGCTCGACCGGGCCGTCGACGCCGTGGGCGACGGGGCGGACAGCCGCGTGCTGGAGGCCGACTTCGAACGGGTCGACGGCGCGTCGCTCCCGGCGGAGATCGAGGTGTCGCCGCTCCCCGACGAGGGGGGCGCCGGCACCGTCGGCGTGGTCCGCGACCGGACCGAACTCGTCGAGACGCGCGAGCGGCTGGAGACCCAGCGCGACCGGTTCACCTACCTCTTCGACAACCTCCCGGACGCCGTCGTCGAGGCGACCCACGTCGACGGCGAGCCGGTCGTCACCGCCGTCAACGACGCCTTCGCCGACGTGTTCGGCTACGACGCGTCGACGATCTCCGGCGAGTCGCTCAACGAGTTCGTCCTTCCCGAGGACGAGTACGAGAGCGGCCGCGACCTCGACCGGCAGGCCGCCGAGGGCGAGACCGTCCAGAGCGAGGTCCGCCGCCGGACCGCCGACGGCTACCGCGACTTCCTCTTCCGGGGGATCCCCTACGACACCGGCGGCGACGAGATCAACAGTTTCGGCATCTACACCGACATCACCGACCAGAAGGAGCGCGAGCGCCGACTGCAGGTGCTCAACCGCGTCCTCCGGCACAACCTCCGCAACGACCTCAACGTCGTGCTGGGCTACGCGGAGATGATCGCCTCGCGGGTCGACGACGAGACCGTCGACGAGTGGGCCGAGACGCTCATCGAGACGGCCTCGGACGTGGCCTCGCTCGGCGACCGCGCGCGCTCGCTCGACCGCACGATGCGCGAGGGGGCGCTCCGCGACCACGAGGTCGGCGTCGAGTCCGTGGTCGACGCCGTCGTCTCCGAGTACCGTCGCGAACACGCCGACGCCCGGATCGAGACCGACGTGGACGACGCCCGGGTCGTCGGCGACGGCCGGATCGAACTCGCGCTGACGGAACTGATCGAGAACAGCGTCGAGTACGGCGGCGACGGCGTCCACGTCCGCGTCGAGAGCGACCGGTCGGAGGGGCGGGTCGACCTCCGCGTCGACGACGACGGCCCCGGTATCCCCGACTACGAGCGCACCGTCGTCGACGAGTCGACGGAGATCACGCAGCTCGAACACGGCAGCGGGCTCGGCCTCTGGATCGTCCGCTGGGTCGTCGACTCCTGCGGCGGCCGCCTGCGATTCGAGGAGAGCGACCTCGGCGGGACCGCCGTCGTCCTCTCGCTGACGCCCGCCGAGGCGGAGACGGCCGACGACTGACCGTCGACGCCGCTGTCGGACGACGCTCCGTCGGGAAAAATACGGTCCGCGCGAGCGGTCTACGCCGGCGTCTCGCTCGTGTCGACGGTGTGGTCGATGCGGACGAAGCCGTAGTCGCACTCCCAGCAGTGCCACTTGACCTTCTCGCCGATGTGGACCTGCATGCTGGCCGCCTGGTAGAACTCCTGCTCGCTCTCACAGCCCGGACACTCGTGGGTGAGGACTTCGCTCATACCCCCGTCTTCTGGACCGCGGTAATTTAACGTCCCGATTTTCCACCGGAGCGATGCGGTCCGGGGCGGCCGAGGCGTCCAGTCGGTTCTCGCCGGTCGAGGGGCCGGCCCCCGCGGTCGTTCGGACACGGAGTTAAGACGCTGGCCCCCCGAGCGGGGCGTATGAAGATATACACCGGTCGCGGCGACGAGGGACAGACGGACCTGCGGGACATGTCCCGCGTCTCGAAGGCCAGCCCGCGGATCGAGGCCTACGGCACCGTCGACGAGGTCAACGCGATGGTCGGGTCGGTCCGGCCGACCGGCCACGACGACGTGGACGACCTGCTGGCCGAGGTGCAGAACCACCTCCACGTCGCCCAAGCCGACTTCGCCAACCCCGACCCCGACGAGGACGACCCGCGGGTCCGCGAGGACCACGTCGAGGCGGTCGAGGACAGCATCGACGAGTTCGACGCGGAACTCGACCCGCTGGAGCATTTCATCCTCCCCGGCGGCTCCGAGGCGGGTGCGCGACTCCACCGGGCCCGCGCCGTCTGCCGGCGCGCCGAGCGCCGCGCGGTCGCGTTCGCCGAAACCGAAGACGGCGTCAACGAGACCGCCCTCGTCTACATCAACCGACTCTCGGATCTCCTCTTCACGCTCGCCCGCGTGGTGAACCAACGCGAGGGCGTCCCCGAGGAACAGCCGACGTACTGACTCGCCGACTCCGCCGGGCCGGTCACCCGGTCCGCTCGTAGACGATCTCGCCGTCGCGTTCGCGAGCGGTCGCGCGGCCGGCCGCTTCGAGCACGTCGAGGTGGCCGACCGCCTCGCTCATCCCGGGGAACTGCTCGGTGACCGGCAGGTCGCCGAACAGCTCGTCCATGACCTCGACCGGCGTCGTGGGCTCGTCTAGCAGGCCGGCGACGCGGTCGGTGCGGTCGTCGTGTTCGGCGAGGATGTCGTCGATGCGTCCGGCGGGGTCGTCGATCCGACTGCGGTGGCCCGGGTGGAGGCGGTCGTAGTCGGCTTCGCGCAGGTCGACGAGACAGTCGTTGTACGCCGGGAGCACCCGCGGGCGGTCGGAGTCGGGGTCCGGCGGCGGCTGGAGGAACGGGTTGGGCGTGATCTCCGCGAGGACGTTGTCGCCGACGAGCGCCTCCCGGCCCGCGGGACCGTCGAACGCGAAGCTGATCTCGCCGGTGGCGTGGCCCACCAGGTCGTCGACCAGCAACTCGACGCCGTCGACGGTGATGCTATCGCCCGCGGCGACCTCGCGGTCGACGGGCACGCTGGGGGCGTAGTGGACGAACGCGCCGGGGAGTTCGGTGACCGTGTCGGCCGTCGAGGGCGCCATGCCGCACCGTTCGAAGAAGTCGCGGAAGAACGCCTGCTCGGCGTCGAGTCGGCCGGGGAAGTCCGCCACGATCGCCGCCGCGTCGGGGTGGGCGACGACCGTCGCACCGCGCTCGCGGAACCGCTCGGCGAGGCCGAAGTGGTCGGGGTGGGGATGGGTGATGAGCAACCGCTCGATGTCCTCGGGGGCGAGGTCGCGCTCGGCCAGCGCGTCGGTGAGGTGCGACCAGGCCTCGTCGCTGTCGGGACCGGGGTCGACGAGCGTTCGGCCGGTCAGGTAGGCGTTGACCGGGCCGACCTGGAACGGCGTCGGCACCGGTACCTGCTCGAACATGGCTCCCGCTACAGGGCGCGAGCGTAAGGGTGTGGCGGGTGGACGCTCCCGTTCGACCCCGAAAACGGCCGCACACGGCGATGCCCACCGTCGCGTGCAAGCCTGACAGTATGGGACAGACAGCGGCGCGGGCCGCGGCGAACGACCCTGCGCCGACATGTTTTAGGTTAGCCTAAATCTACATAAACGTTGCGGTGGGGGAGAACGCATATATCTGTTGCAGTCGTAAGGACAGATATGAACCGACACTTCGAAGATACCCTGTACTACCTGAAGCGAGCGGGACAGACGGCCAGGAAGGGCGTGCGCGAGGAGCTGGCGCCGGTCGAGGAACGGGTCCGGACGCTGGTCGGTCGCGAACGCGAGCCCGAGCCGGGGCGGGCCGAAGCCGTTCGGTCGGAGCTGGCGACGGTCCCGGAACGAGCACGGGACGAAGCCGGGCGAGTCGTCGCGGAGGCGCGCGAGACCGTCGGCGAGTACCGCGGCGAGGCCCGGTCGCAGTAGCGACCGTGGAAAGCAATTCTTAAGGGCGGGCCTGGTTTACCGTCGAGTGTCCGGGTTGGTGATCTAGTCCGGTTATGATACCTCCTTCACACGGAGGAAGTCGGCGGTTCAACTCCGCCCCAACCCATCTTCTGCCGACGCCGTTTCCCGGATAGTCCCATCGTCGGCTCAGTTGGTCAATCTGATCCGTGATCTCTCGTAAATAACGTATTTATTACACCACTGCGACGGCGATATTCAGACGGTCTCAGGGCCGAAGCCATTAACTGGAGACAGAATGTTCGTTTAGTAGAATATATGTCGGCACTGACTGCGGACGAGATTCAAGCAAATCTCGAATTCGAGGTGGGCCAGCGATACTTCCGAAAGGATCTACACGACGTCTGTGGCGGCAACCACCAGCCGGGCATTTCGCCAGTGACGGATCTCTCTGCCATTTTCCTGTTTGGATCGACGACTGAATCACAGTACGGGTACAGAGACGAGTGGCTCCCGAACGACCACTTTCTGCTGACGGGCGTCGGTCGTGACGGCGACCAGTCCTGGAACGGTCTCAATAGCTCGCTCGCATCACACCACGAGGACGGCCGGCGCGCGTTCCTGTTCGAGAAGGTTCCAGACAGGGAGCCGACCGTTGTGACCTACGTGGGAGAGTTCGAGTACGTGAACCACCGAGAGGATACCATTCCCGACCGGTCCGGGGAATTACGACGAGCATACCGTTTCGAAGTCCGCCCGGTCGAAGGTGGTTCTCTCTCGGTGCCCGACGAAATCGAAGATGCCCCGCTCGAAGAACTGTACGAACTCGCGGAGCAGGCGTCTCCGACATCGACCAGTGGGATCTCCCCAACCGGTGATTCGGGCAGTAGCGGATACACGCGGTCCGATGTGGTCCAGACGTTCGCTCTCCGGGTTGCTGACGGAGTGTGTCAGGGCTGTGGCGAGCCCGCGCCGTTCGAGAACGATGAAGGAGACCCCCATCTGGAGGTCCATCACCTCCACCGCCTCAGCGACGGGGGCCCGGACCACCCGGACAACGTGATCGCGATCTGTCCGAACTGTCACGCGCGGATCCATCACGGGACTGACGGAGACGAATTCAACGAGACGCTAGTCCAGCGGGCTGAATCCCTGTCGGAACAGGTGGCCTGAAACGAAAATCTAGGTCCAAACTCCCCCAAACACGTAATCCACTGGCGCCGAGTACGACTGTATGAGCGACGACCCACTCCACGAGCGGATGGCGGAGTACGAGGCGCTGGCGACGGCGGCGGCCGAGCGGGCGCACGAACGGGACGAGGTGGGCGCGGAGGTCGGCGACCGGCTGGCGGCGTCCATCTCCGAGGCGGTCACGGAGACGGGCGTGAACGTCGAGGCGGTCGAGCGGTCGCGGGACGGGCGGCGCCACCGGTTCACGGCGCGACTGGACCGGGCGGCGCTGGTGGCGGCGCTGACGGAGTCGCTCCCGGCGGGGTTCGTGGTGTCGCACGTCAACGACGACGGGTCGCTGAGCGTCGAGTGGACGGGCGAGCGGGAGACGCCGTCGAAGCGCGAACACGGCGCGGTGCTGAAAGCCATCGTCGCGGAAGAGACGGCCATCGACGACGACGGGCTGATCTCGTCGGTGCCGACGCGCGACCGGGTGATCGAACGCGCGGTCGAACTCGGGATCGAGGAGAGCGACGCGACCGAGCGGCTCGCACGGCTGGAGCGACTGGACGTGGTCGACGTGGCGGACGGGCGCGTGTATCCCGACGAGAACTTCTCGCGGATATAATCACTTGGGTCGGGGGAGCGGCGCGTCCGTCCGGTCGATCCAGTCGTCGAGCCGCCTGCGCAGTCGGTCACGGACCGTCGGACGGTCGCCGGCGAGGTTGCGCCGTTCGCCGCGGTCGTTCGCGAGGTCGTACAGCTCGACGCGGTCGCCCTCGTAGAAGCGGTGGAGCTTCCAGCGGCCGGCGCGGACGACGGAGACGGGTTCGGCCTGGAAGGGGCGACCGGCGGAGGCGCCCGAGTGGTAGAACGGGAAGTGCCAGAACAGCGCGTCGCGGTCGGGCGGCGTGCCGTCGGTGAGCCAGGGGACGAGACTCCGGCCGTCGACGACGTGGTCGTCGGGAACGGCGTCGTGGGCCCCGGCGAGGTCGACGAAGGTGGGGAAGAAGTCAGTGGCGGCGATCGGCGTCGAGGAGCGGCGACTGCCGGGGAGGACGCCGGGCCAGGAGACGACGGTGGGGACGCGGATGCCGCCCTCGTAGAGGGTGCGCTTTCCGCCGCGGAGCGGGCCCTGGGAGGTGACGCGCTTCCAGTCGCCGGGGAGGCCGACCTCGTCGTAGTCGCCGAGGCCGCCGTTGTCGGAGGTGAAGACGACGAGCGTCTCCTCGCGGACGCCCCGCTCGTCCAGCGCGGCGAGGAGGCGGCCGACGTTGGCGTCGAGGTTCGACACCATGGCGCCGTAGGTGGGGTTGCACTGGCCGTTCCAGCAGTCCGCACCGCGGTAGGCGTCGACGGCGTCGTCGGGGGCCTGCAGCGGGCGGTGGACGCTGTAGGTCGAGAAGAGGAGGAAGAAGGGGTCGGGGCCGTCGGCGTGGTCGGCGACGAACTCGACGGCGTCGTCGGTCAGGCGGTCGGGGAGGTAGCCGCCGTCGTCGGTCACGTTCGGGAGTCCGTACGGTGGGAAGTAGCCGGCGGGCGGGCGGCCGACGATGTCGCCACCGACGTTGCGGTCGAAGCCGCGGGCGAGCGGGCCGTGCGGCGAGTCGGCCTCGCCGAGGTGCCACTTGCCGACGAAGCCCGTGGCGTACCCCGCCTCCGAGAGCACTTCGGCGATCGTCGCGTTGTCGGTCGGGAGTCGTTCGTTGGTCGGCGGCGTCTCCAGCCGGCGGGCCTCGGGGCGCCGGGGCGGGGGGTCGGTGACGGTGTGGACGCCGTGGCGAGGGGTGTACTGGCCGGTATTGAAGCAGGCGCGGCTCGGGGCGCAGTTGGGCGCGTTCGCGTAGCCGCTGGTCGCGACGACGCCCCCCTCCGCCAGGGCGTCCAGATTCGGGGTGTCGTAGTACCGGCTCCCCTGAAATCCGGTATCGAGCCAACCCAGGTCGTCGACGTAGACGACGACGATGTTCGGCCGCTCGGGCAGCGGCTCGTCCGGGTAGTCGGGAGCGGTCGTCGCGCTCGGCGTCGTCTCGTCCCGTGCGGCGCACCCGGCGAGCGCGACACCGCCGCCGAGGCCGCCGAGTCGCGCGAGCGTCTCCCGCCGCGTCACACCGCGTTCGCCGTCCATGCACACCTGTCGCTCGCCTGTCGACATAGGTGATGGGGTCCGCGAACGGACACGGCGCCGTCTCGGCCGGTCGGCGAGCGCGGCGACGCCGCTCTGGCGGAAGAATATCGGGTAACCCTTACCGCATCTCGTCGAGCGCGACGACGGTGTCGGACATCAGGTAGGCAGTGTCGCTGTCCTCGCGCTCGATGCTCAGCGCGTAGAACGAGTCACGTCCGCCGTCGACGGTGACGTGGTAGGCTGCAGTCGTCAGGGGATCCAGCGTCGACGGATCCTCGGTTTCGGTGGAGGTCACACCAGTTCTCACCGATGGCCACTGATAACCGACTCGATCTCCGTTTTCTCGCTCGGATCGGCAGACATATTCGAATCCGAGTATAGACAGAAATTCTATAATCGGATCTCGACCGCGGTCCCGTCGATTCGGATGTTCCGTCTACGGGGCGCCTCGACCGATTCTCGACCGCGGTGGCGACCACTTTCGGATGCCGAAATTCAGGAGATGCCCAATATACCCGTTTCAGGATTTAATACGCACATTCACGAGTCAACTTGATCGAGAGCGGGCTCTCCTCATTATAGATTTACTTTGTCGAAATAGACAGAAGACAGAATAATATTACAGACAGACAGTTAATCCCCGGAGAGCGTCGCCGTCCGGGGATTGAGGCTGCCGGTCTGGGAGTAGACGCCGACGACGAGCAGGCCCCCGGCGAGGAGTGGTATCAGGGCACAGGCGGCGTAGACGGGGGCGAAGCCGACCGCCTCGACGACGGGGAGCGAGATCATCGGGCCGAGGCCGCCGCCGAGGTCGCCGAGGACGTTGTTGGTGGCCATCGCGCGGCCCGTGCGGTCGTTCGGCGTGAGGTCGGCCAGCAGGGCCATCAGCGGGCCGTTGGCGCCGCCCTGGCCGGTCCCGATGAGGACGCAGGCGGCGACGAGGCGCTCCAGAGAACCGGCCGTCGAGAGGGCGAGGAAGCCGAGAAAGGAGACGACGAGGAATCCCAACAGCGTGGGGACGCGGGCGCCGAGGTCGTCGCTGAGCTTGCCGCCGGCGAGGGTGAACACGGACGCCGAGAGGACGGTCACGGCCATGAGCAGGCCGGACATGCCCTGTGGGCCGTAACCCCAGACGGCGATGTCCTTCACGTCGACGAAGAGGACGAGCGTGGCGAACAGCGCGCCGAGGTAGGCGAAGAAGAGGCCGAAGTTGACGAAGCCGACGGTCAGCGTGGGCAGCGCGGTGTCGATCTCCCAGGGCTTGACGGCGGTGCGCTCCTCGTCGACGTGGGTCTCGGGGATGGTGCGGTAGGCGACCGCGCTGGCCAGCAGCGCGAAGCCGGCGGCGACGGCGAAGGCGGCGAACACGGAGTAGGCGTCGCTGACGACGCCGCCCATGACGAGGCCGGCGGGGAAGCCGAGCGTGATGCCGCCGCGGACGACGCCCATGTTCGTGCCGCGGTCGCCGCCGTCGCTCACGTCGGCGGCGATGGTGTAGGCGGTGGCGAACACCAGCGCGCTGCCGATCCCCCAGAGGACGCGAGCGAGGAGGAACCACGCCTCGGGCAGCGGCGCCCGGAGCGCGACGACGTAGCCCGCCGTCGCCACCCCCTCGACGAACAGGCCGACGACGAAGGGCGTCCGGGTGCCGACGCGGTCGACGATCGACCCCGCCGGCGCGTTGGCGAGGATGCGCGTGAAGCGGTTCGCGCTGAGGATGAATCCGACGAGGAACGGCGAGATACCGAGCACGGCGCCGAGGTTCGGCAGGATCGGGAAGACGACGCCGCCGCCGAGCCCGACGAGGAACGTGCTGACGATGACCGACGCGACGACCGTCCGGCGGCGTTCCATGACCGCAGTGGGGTCGCCGGGCGAATAAGGACTGTGAGTCCGCCCGAGCGGTCGTACCGGGCTCGTCGAGTCGGTCGGGAACGCGGTCGCTCGGGAGCGACTCGGCGAAGGCAGAATGGGTGTCCGGACCCGCGGGCGACGGGTCCGAACGGGCGAACGGGCCGCCCCGCGGGCGACGGGACGGCCGGGCACGGGCGGCGGGCGGCCGCCCGGCCGTGTCGGGTCGCGGGTGGGGTTTTCGGGTACGCGGTTGGCCCGCCAGGTGGAGGGCGCGCCGACCGCATCCGAAGCGTGGGCCCCCGTCACAATAACCCCTCGCGAGACTAAAACAGCGATTTAACGTTTCGCTCGGGAGCCCGAACCCGGCCCGATCCCAGGAGTAGACCCTCCGCGACGGCGTCTCACCGGTTCACTCGCCGTCGTCTCGCTCGTCGCCGTCGGGCGTCGAGGCCGAGACCGGGTCGTCGACGCGCGCGGAGTCGTCGGCGGCCGCCGCGTCGTCGAACGCGCGGTCCGATTCGAGGTCGACCTCGACCGGGTCCTCGTCGCCGGCGACCTGTCGGGCGACGACCGTCGCGACCACGGAGACGACGACGCTCGCTGCCGCCAGTTTGACGAACCGACCGCGGCCGCTCGACTCCGCCACCGTCTCGCCGTCGTCGGCAGATCCGGTCTCGGCCGTCGCGTCGTCGACGACCGCTTCGTCGCTGGCCCGTCGGTCGTCGGCGTCGGCTCGTCGACCGTCGGATCGACCGGCGTCGGCACTGAACTGGGCGTCGTCGAGGTGGACTTCGAACAGGGTGACGTTCTCGAATACCATGGAGACACCGACGAC
This sequence comes from Halosimplex pelagicum, assembly GCF_013415905.1. Lineage (GTDB taxonomy): Archaea > Halobacteriota > Halobacteria > Halobacteriales > Haloarculaceae > Halosimplex > Halosimplex pelagicum. The sequence continues at coordinate 5,001,049 of NZ_CP058909.1, forward strand.
CGCTGACGACTTAACTACACACTGAGCCGTGCTGACAGCGCGGCCGGAGTGGCTGTGGCGGGAGAGGGGCCGGTCGAGGCGACCGACGAGCGACCACGGAGGCGTCCGTCGCGACCGAGCGCGTACCTATCGACGGGTCTACCAGAACGGTTAACCCCGAGATGGCCCAACTCCCGGGCGATGAACCGACGGAGATTCCTCCACTCCGCGACGGGCGCCGCGGCGGTCGGCCTCGCCGGCTGTCTCGGCGACGGCGGCGGTGACGCGACCGACACCGCCGCGACCGACACCGAATCGACGCCCGCCCCGACCCGGTCCCCGACCGACGGCCCGACGCCCACCTCGACGCCCGAGGGCCCCAGCGGCGTCTACGTCCAGTCGTTCCGCGAGACGATGGTGATGCCCGGGACGGCGACCGCGGGCGGGGGCGACTACCGCTTCGCCCTGCTGCTCGCGGTCCCTCACCGCTTCTGGACGGTCAACCTCGACGAGCGCTCGGTCACCGAGATCGAGGAGGGCGACGACCTCCACCTGATGGCGACCGTCTGGGACCCCGAGACCCGGACGGTGCTCCCGGACTCGAACCTCTCGGTGGAGATCACCCGCGACGGCGAACTGGTCACCCAGGAGGTCATCTACCGGATGCTCTCCCAGCGGATGGGCTTTCACTACGGCGCGAACTTCCCGCTCGACGGCGACGGGACCTACACCGCGCGGCTCAGCGTCGGCGGCGTGAGCGCCCGCAAGACCGGCGCCTTCGAGGGTCGCTTCGAGGACGGCGCGACCGCGACCGTCGAGTTCGAGTGGTCCAAACGGGTGCGCGAGCGGCTCAAGACCGAACAGCTGGACCAGGCGGGCCAGCGCGGCGCGCTGCGGCCGATGGAGATGGGCGAGGTGCCCCAGCCCCGCGCGCCGAAGCCCGCCGATCTCCCCGGCACTGTCCTCGGCACCGGCCGCAGCGACGACGCCAAACTCGTCACGACCCAGCTCCCCGCGGCCGACGCCGGCCGGTTCACCGACGGGCAACCCTACCTCGCGGTCTCGGCGCGGACGCCGTTCAACCGGCTGGTCCTCCCGGCGATGGGGCTGTCGGCGTCGGTCGCCCGCGACGGCGAGACGGCCTTCGAGGGGGCGCTCGAACCCACGCTCGACCCCGAACTCGGCCACCACTACGGCGCGGCGCTGCCCGAGCCCGTCGAGTCGGGCGACGAGGTGACCCTCCGGGTGGGGACGCCGCCGCAACTGGCCCGCCACGAGGGCTACGAGCGGGCGTTCCTCGATATGGAGCCGGCGACGATCACCGCCTGACATGTCGGGGACCGCCTCACGCCGGGTCGCGGTCGTCCTCGCGCTGGCGCTGGCGCTCACCACGCCGCTGGCCGTCGCGACCGTCCAGGCCCACGGCGACCACGTCGCCGCCGACTCGCAGGTGACCGACGACGGGACCGTCGTCGTCGAGGCGGTGTCGGCGCTGCGGCCCGGGTTCGTCGTCCTCCACGCGGACGACGGCGGCCGTCCCGGCGCTCCGATCGGACACGAGTACGTCGGCCGGACGCCGAACCTGACCTATCGGACGAGCGTGCCGGTCCGGATCGACGACTCGACCTGGGAGTCGTGGTCGGGCAACCGGACGATCTGGGCGGTGCTGCACAACGACGTCGACGGCGACGAGACGTTCGACCCAGGGACCGACGTGTCGGCCACGCGGCTCAGTCCGGCCGCGCGGACGAAGATCACGGTCCGGAAGAGCGACGGGGTGGCCCGGGTCCTCGGCATGCGGTTCGAGGCTCAGTCCGTCGCCGACGGGACGCTCACGGTCCGACGGGTCGACCTGTCGGCGCCCGGCCACGTCGCGGTGTATCCGGTCGGGCGGAACGCCAGTATCGGCTCGCGCTCGCTCGCGGCGGGAACTCACCGCAACGTCACGGTAGCGTTGAACGAGTCGTTCGTCGCCGAACAGACCCGCCCCTTCCGGGTCCGTGCCGTCGCCCACCGCGACGACGGCGACGGCGCCTTCGACCCCGCGGACCCGCCGATCACCGCGGGCGACCGGCCGGTCGCGACGTATCTGACCGTCGCACCCGGGAACGGCACCGACGACGGCCCCCTGATCAACACGCCGACGGTGACGACCGCGCCCGAAGCGTCGCCGACCGGCGGACCGACCTCGGGCGGCACCGCCGCCGGAACCGTCACCGACGCCCCGACGACCGCACCGGCGGGCGGAGTAACCGACGGTGGCTCCGGCGCGACCGACACTACCGCCGACTCGGGCGCCGGCTTCGGCGCCGCGCTCGCGGTCGTCATCGCCGCGCTGGTCGCCGTCGCACGCTCCCGTCGGCGGTAGCGCTCAGCGGAGACGGCCGCCGGTTAGAGGTAGTCGCCCTCGACGGTCACCGTGACGGACTCGCCGTCGACGACGAGGTCGTAGTCGCCGGCCTCGACGCGGTGGCCGTCGCCGGGCGCGTAGACGCCCAGGTTCTCGACGGGGACTTCGACGGTCACCGTCGCCCGTTCGCCGGCGTCGAGGTCGACGCGCTCGAACGCCTGGAGGCGACGCTCGGGCATGACGAGCGTCTTCGACTCGGTCGCGCTGTACACCTGGACGACCTCGGACCCGCGGCGGTCGCCGACGTTCTCCACCGTCACGTCGAGTTCGACGGTGTCGCCGGGCCCGACGACATCCGCGTCGACCGAGAGGCCGCCCGTCTCGAAGGTCGTGTAGCTCAGCCCGTGACCGAACGGGTAGAGCGGGTCGTAGGAGTCGGGATGCTCGGAGTCGCCGATGGGACGGGGCTGGTGGAGGTGGTCGTGATGCACGTCGACCTGCGTGCCCGAGCGCGGGACGGTGACCGCGAGTCGACCGCTCGGGTTGTTCTCGCCGACCAGCGTCTCGGCGACGGCCTTGCCGCCCATCGTGCCGGGGAAATAAGCCATCAGCACGGCCTCGGCCCGCTCGTCGAGGTGCTCGACCGCCAGCGGGCGGCCGGTGACGAGGACGCCGACGACCGGGGTCCCGGTCTCGGCGACGGCCTCGACGAGCTCCTGCTGGGCCTCGCCCAGCGCGATCCGCTCGCGGGTGGGGAACTCGCCGGTCTCGGTGCGGGGGTCGCCCGCACCGAACTCGTGGAGGTACCACCCCTCGCCGAGCGCGAGGACGGCCACGTCGGCGTCGGCGGCCTTCTCGGCCGCCGCGTCCACGTCCAGTCGGTCGCTGTGGGTCGTCCCCTGCTCGTAGGTCACCTCGCCGTCGACGTGGGCGCGGATCTCCTCGGCGATCGTCGTCCCGTCGACGTGCTCCTCGCTCTCGACGGACCACCCGCCGACCTGGCTGACCAGGTCGTCTGCGTTCGGTCCGCCGACGAACACGTCCTCCTCGCCCGAGAGCGGCAGGCAGTCGTCGTTTTTCAGCAGCGTCATCGCCTCGCGGGCGGTGTCCAGGGCGGCCGCCTGGTGGTCGTCGGCCCCGACCGTCTCGACGGCCTCCGCTTTCTCGACGTAGGGGTCCTCGAACAGCCCCATCCGGAACTTGCGTTCGAGGACGCGTTCGACGCTCGAATCGAGGACCGACTCGGCCAGGTCGCCCGACTCGACGAGGTCGACCAGCTCTTCCTGTTCGAGGTCGTTGCCGACCGAGGCCACGTCGAGGCCGGCGGTTCGGGCGTCGTAGGTCGCCTCACGCAGGTCCGCCGCGGTCTTGTGGTCGTCGGTGAGGTGGCGGACGCCGCCCCAGTCCGAGACGATGGTGCCGTCGAAGCCCAGGTCGCCCCGGAGCAGGTCCGTGAGCCAGCGCTCGGAGCCGTGGACGGGCTCGCCGTTGATGGAGTTGTAGCAGGGCATCACCGACTCGACGCCCTCGTCGAGTGCGGCCTCGAACGGCGGGACGAACGTGTTCCGGAGCTTGTACTCCGAGACGTCGACGGGTGCGGCGTCCTCGCCGCGCTCGGGCTCGCTGTAGGCCGGGAAATGCTTCGCCGTCGCGACGACGGTGTCGTCGGCCTCCAGCCCGTCGCCCTGGTACCCGCGCACCTTCGCGGCGGCCATCTCGGCGACCAGCCGCGGGCTCTCGCCGAACGTCTCGAACACGCGGCCCCAGCGGGGGTCCCGGCCCACGTCGCAGGTCGGCCCGTAGTTCTGGTGGGCGCCGGTGGCCGCGACCTCGGTCGCGGTGACCCGTGCGCCGGCCTCGACCAGTTCGGGGTCCCACGTCGCCGCCGCGCCCAGCCCGTTCGGGAACACCGCCGAGCCGGCGACGTAGGCGTGGCCGTGGACCGCGTCGACGTTGAAAAAGAGGGGGATACCGAGCCGCGTCTCCTCGGTCGCGACCTCCTGCAACTCGTTGACGATGTCGACGATCTCGCCGACTTCCGTCCCCGCCGAGCCGCCCCAGCCGAACGGCGCCGCACAGCCGAGGTGCTTCTCGCGGACGAGCTCCGCGACTTCCTCGACGTCGACCGCTCGGTGCATCTGGCCGGCCCACGTTCCGACTAGCTGACCGGCCTTCTCTTCGACCGTCATCCGATCGAGCAGATCCGAGACCCGCCGCGAGACCGGGAGATCCGGGCGTTGATACTCGGGATCCGCGTCACTCGATGGCATGTTCGGATGGATTTCCGACGCCCACATAAACATTTCGAGGTGAATGTCCGCGCGAGCCGTCCGCGTGAGTCGAACGGTCACCCGTGGTATCGATATCCACACGTATTTGTCGCTCGACGGGCTGGAGTTCGGTATGACCGACGAGGAGTCCGCACCACTGGAGGGGGTAGACACCGGCTCGGAAGCGCTCGACGACGAGGACCGCGACCAGATCCGCGAGGCGCTCACGTCCGAGACGAACATCAGGCGAAACGAGGCCGCCCAGGCGCTGTCGCAACTCGCCGAACGGGACCCCTCGACGGTGCGTCCGTTCGTCGACGACCTGCTCCCGCTGCTCGGCGACGACCGCAACGTGATCGCCCAGCAGGCCGGGACGGCACTGCTGGGCGTCGTCCGGGAGCACCCCGAGGACCTCGCCGGCTCGGTGCCCGCGGTCTTCGACCTGATCGAGCGGGACCTCAACTCGCTGGAGCTGCTCGGGACCCAGATCGTCGTGCAGGTCGTGCTGGAACACCCGGAGGAGGTGGCGCCGCACCTCGACCGCATCGTCGCGGTGCTCGACGGCCGCTCGCCGGCCTACGAGGCCACGGACGGCATCGACATGGTCGACGACGAGGAGGCCCGCGAGACCATGCTCGAACACGACAAGCAGGAACACCAGCTGCTGATCCAGTCCCAGGGTCGGCTGGCGAACGTGATCACCGCCGCCGCCGAGGGCGACCCAGACGCGGCCGCCGACCACGTCGACGCGCTCGTCGGGCTGTTCGACACGCCCGACGTGACGGTCGTCGGCGCGGCCGTCGACGCCGTCTCCGAGATCGCACAGGCCGACCCCGACGCGGCCGCCGGGGCCTTCGACGCGCTGGTCGCCTGTCTCAACCACACCAACGACACCGTCCGAGCCCGCGCCGTCCGCGCCCTCGGCTACCTCGGGGACGACCGCGCGGTCGAGCCGCTCGAACACCGCGCGAGCGTCGAAACCGACGAAGACCTCGCCGACCTCGCCGCGGAGACCGCCGCGTTCCTCGACGAGTCCTGACCGACGCGACGCCCTTTTCCGCGGGACCGCTCGGTCCCGCTAGTCGTCCATCGCGCGCTTCGTGCAGTAGTAGTAGGTGACGAGGAAGAAGGCCGTCGAGCCGCCGATCAGCACCGCGTCGATGACGAGGACAGGGAACGCCTCGTTGCTCGGCGAGATGAACACGAACGAGAACGCCAGCAGGACGCCCATCGACATCATGACTGCCAGCGCTATCGGGATGTTGTCACGTTGACTGCAGACGAGTTCGACCGCGCTCGTTCCTCCGGGCACGTTCGCGCCTCTCGGCCAGCGGTATTCAAGCCCCCGGTTGCGGACCGAGTCGCGTCGTCGCGAGAAGTGCGAAATCGCGTGCGCGCCGAACGGCGGGTCGGGGGTCGCCGTCAGTCGCCGGCGGTCTCGGCGCCGAAGTCGTTCGAGACGTCGTCGGTGTCGAACTCCTCGTCGGGGCCGATCCGCTCGGCGCCTTCGAGGGGTTCGCTGTCCCAGTACTCGTGGTCCGGGTCCTCCCGGAAGCACGCGGCGCCGTTGCCGTCGCCGCCTTCCACGTCGTACAGCGGCGGCTTCTCCTCCGTGCAGGCCTCCCTGGCGACGGGACACCGGGTGTGGAACCGGCAGCCGCTCGGCGGGTCGACCGGGTCCGGCACGTCGATCGACCGCATCGGCGGCTCGCCCGCCTCCACCGCGTCGAGCTGGAGGGTCGGGGTCGCCCAGCGCAGCACCTTCGTGTAGGGGTGGCGCGGGTCCTGGATGAGCCGCTCGGCGGTGCCGACCTCGACGATCTCGCCGAGGTACATCACCGCGATGCGCCCGTCACCGTGCTCGGTGAAGTAGCGGGCGTTCGAGAGGTCGTGGCTGATGAACAGGAAGGAGGTGTCGAACACGTCCTGCAGTTCGAGCATGAGGTCCATCAGCTCGACGCGCAGGCTCACGTCGACGGCGCTGATGGCCTCGTCGGCGAGGATCGCGTCCGGGTTCATCAGCAGCGCGCGAGTCAGCGCGACCCGCTGTTTCTCTCCCCCGCTCAGCTGGTGGGGGTAGCGGTCGGCGAAGTCCCCCGGCGGGTTCATCCCCACGCGGTCCAGCAGCGAGTAGATCCGGTCGCGCCGTTCGTTGGGGCTGATGTTCGGGTGGGTGTGGTGCAGCGGCTCCGAGAGGATGTCGACGATCCGGCGGTTCGGGTTCAGCGACGCGCCGGGGTCCTGGTGGATGATCTGCAGCGACTGGCGGATCTCGTCGTAGGGAATGTCCCCGTCGCCGTCTTTGGCCTCCCAGATGTCCTGACCGCGATACTTGACGCTGCCGCCGGTCGGCCGCTGCAGGCCGATGGCGGTCTTGCCCAGCGTCGTCTTCCCGCAGCCGGACTCGCCCAGCAGCGCGACCACGTCGTTCTCGTAGATGTCCAGGTCGACGCCGTCGACGGCCTTGACGACCTCGGGGTCGTCGCCGAAGATGTCGAACAGGCCCTGGTCCTCCTCGAAGTGGACCTCGACGTCGTCGAGTCCGAGGACGGGTTCCTCGTCGGTCCGCGCGGCCACGTCGCGGCCAGCCCCCGCCTCGAACTCGGGGTCGGCCGTGCTCTCACCGTAGTTGAGGGTGATCTCCTCGCGGGCCTGCTCCCAGTGGTGACAGGCCGTCTGGTGGTCGTCTCCGATGTTCTCGAGGGGCGGGTCGTCGCTGACGCACTCCTCGGTCGCGAGCGGACACCGCGGGTGGAAGCTACACCCCTCCGGGACGTTGACCGGCGCGGGGCCCTCGCCCTCGATGGGCTGCATCTCCGACAGCGGCGCGTCGAGGTTCGGCGTCGCGTTCAACAGCGCTCTCGTGTAGGGGTGGCCCGCGTCCGAGATGATCTGGTCGCGGGTGCCGACCTCGACGAACTGGAACGCGTAGATGATGCTCATCCGGTCGGCCAGCGCCGTGATCAGCGGCAGGTCGTGCGTGATGAACGCGAGCGTCAAGTCGTAGCTCTGCTGGAGGTCGTTCAGCAGCATCAGGATCGACCGCTGCATCAGCAGGTCGAGCGCCGCCGTCGGCTCGTCCATCACGAGCACCTCGGGTTCGAGCACCAGGCTGAGCGCGATCAGCGCGCGCTGTTGCATGCCGCCCGACAGCTCGTGGGAGTAGGAGTCGAGGACGCGTTCCGGTTCGAGATACAGGTCCTCGAGCAGTTCGCGAGCGAACTCCATCCCCTCGTCGACGTTCGCGTCGTGGGCCTTCAGCGTCTCCTTGAAGTGCGTCCCGACCTTCATCGTCGGGTTGAACGAGGACATCGCTCCCTGGAAGACCATCGAGATCTCCTCCCAGCGGAACTGCCGGAGTTCCTCGTCGCTCTGTTCGAGCACGTCGATCGTCCGGCCGTCGGTGGAGTGATAGAGGATCTCCCCGCTGAGAACCCCGGGGTCGGGGATCGAGTCGAGCAGCGCCGACGCGAACATCGACTTGCCCGAGCCCGATTCGCCGACGATCCCCAGCACCTCGTCGCGTTCGATGTCGAGGCTCACGTCGTCGAGGACGTACGTCTCGCCGCCGTCGAAGGTCACCTTCGCGTCGGTCACCTCGACGATCGGGTCCTCGACGGTCGACTGTACCGCCGCGTTCGCCGTCGATCGTTGATCGGTTGCCATCTAGATCATCCCCTTCGTCGTCGTCTCTTCGTCCTCTACGGTCGATTCGGACTCGCCGGCCATCCGGGTACGGACCCGCGGGTTGAACACCCGGTCGAGGCCCTGTCCCATGAGGATCAGCGCCAGCGCCAGGCCGACGATGAAGATCATCGGCGCGATCAGCCAGTGGGCCGCCTCGGGCACGAACAGCGCGCCGTTCTCCTGGGCCCGCGCCAGCGTCACGCCCCACGTCGGCTCGCTGTAGGGCAACACGCCCAGGAAGAACAGCCCGACCGACGCGAAGATGGTGTAGCGGGCGGCGAACACGAAGTTCACCGTCACGTACGGCATCAGGTTCGGGATCACGTCCTTCCGGAGGATCCGGAAGGTGCCCGTCCCCATCGTCCGGGAGGCCTCGACGTAGCTGTCCTCGCGGATGGTCAGCACCTGCGAGCGCAGCGACCGGCCCAGCCCGGCCCAGTAGTTGATCGTCAGGATGACGCCGACGAAGACCGGGTTCTCCGGACTGAACGTGATCGCGAGGATGATCACCAGCGGGAGCCCGGGGATCGCCATGAAGAAGTCCGAGATGGACATCAGGACCCTGTCGACCCGCCCGCCTTTGTACCCGGCGAGCGTCCCGACGAGGACCGCGAGCCCGGTCGCCCAGACGCCGCCGGCCAGCACCATCAGCATGATGTCCGGCGTCGCGTGGACGAGCTCCGCGGTCAGGTCCACGCCCGAGTAGGTCGTCCCGAGCGGGTACGACCAGTTCTCGAACATCCCGAGCAGCCGGGGGGCCTGACTCGACGACGGTTCGCGCCACAGTCCGAGGACGGAGACCGCCGTGATCGCCAGGTAGACGCTGAGAAGCAGGAGCCCCATCCGGGTCCGCAGGTCGGCCCAGGCGACGACGGCGGGCTCGTAGATGCTCCGCTCGTAGAACTCGCGGAGCCGGTCCCCCCTGGTCATGTCCGCGCCGGTACTCTCGCTCTGCCAGTCGAGCCCCTCCGTAGGGGTGTCCGATTCAGTATGCTTCACTTGAATCACCCGAACTGATCCGCGGGTCGATCATGCTGTAGGTCAGGTCGGCGACGTACACGCCGATGACCAGCGCCACCGTGATGACGAGGAACGTCCCCATCATCATCGGGTAGTCGTTGGAGTTGACGGCGTCCAGCAGGTACAGCCCCAGACCCGGATAGTTGAAGATCTGCTCCAGGATCACGGTGCCGCCGAGCCGGAAGCCCAGCAGCAGCAGGAACCCGGTGTACATCGGCAGGATTGCGTTGCGGGCGACGTATCGGAGCGCGATCCGGCTGTCAGAGAGGCCCCGCAGTCGCGCGACCTCGACGAAGTCCTCGCCCAGCACCTGGATGCTGTTGCCCCGCATCGCGAGCGCCTGCCCGCCGATCCCCACGATCGTGTACGACAGTATCGGCAGCGCGCCGTAGCGGAAGACGCTGATCGCGTAGTCGAGGCTCCAGTGGTTCTCGATGTTGGGGTTGGCCGTCCCCGACGCGGGGAACAGCCCCCAGCGGTACGACATGAACAGCAGGAGCAGGATCGCCGCCACGTAGAAGGGGATCGACATCCCCACGATCGACAGCGAGGAGGCGATGGTGTCGAACTTCGACCCCTCCCAGTAGGCCTGGATGGCGCCCAGGACGATCCCCACAGCGAACATCAGTATCGTCGACACGACGACGATGAATATCGTCCACGGCGCCGCCTGGGCCACTACCTCCGTGACGGGGCGGCTGTACTGGATCGACGTGCCCAGATCGAGCTGGACCGCCGATATCATGTAGTTGATGTACTGTTCGTGGAGCGGCGCGTCCGGCCGGACGTTCTGCAGGTTCTCGATCTGCTGGTTGACCTGCTCGGCCGGAATGCCCTGTTGAAGCAATTGCGTCCGCAGTAGCGTGAACGGTCCTCCCGGGAGCAGACGGATCAGCCCGAAGGTGAGCGACATGACCCCGAAGATCGTGACGAACACCCGTGCTGTCCGCCGCACGTAGTAGTTAACCATGCGTCTTGATAGCGGTATTTACAGCCAGCACTCTAAGGTCTAACGACTCGCGTCGTGAGAAGCGGTTCGGTGCGATACCGATCGATGCACCCCACATCGGCTGGTCGGAGTTCGTTACTCCTGGGCCGTCAGCAGGCCCTCTCGCGGCCACCAGAACGGGGGCCACTTGATACCGCGAGCGGGGTCGCCCTCCTCGACGGAGATGTCCCACTCGTCGGTGGTGACCCACGACTGCTCGAACTTCGAGACCAGCGACAGCATCGGCAGGTCGTAGTTGTTGTGCCAGGCGGCCTCCTGGACGATCGGCCGGGCGTCCTCGTTGGTCGGCTGCTGGCCGATCTGTTCGACCCGTTCGAGCGGGTTGAGCGTCATCTCGCCGTCGCCGCTCATGGCCGGGATGGTCTGCTCGGACTCGGTGTCGTAGTTGTGTCCGCCGTTGAGCGCGTCCAGCGCGAGCTGGTGGCGCAGCGGGAAGTACGGGAACGCCGACCGGGCCTGACCGGGCAGCCAGTAGAACGTCCCGACCTTGAAGTTGCTCTCGATGAACGCGCCCTGCCAGTCGCTGGTCGGTCGGCTAGCGACCGACATGTCGAAGCCGAACTCGTTGAGTCGGTCGACGACCGTCTCGGTCATGGTGGTGAAGTCGGTCCACCCGCCGGGCGTCAGGTACTCGGCGCTGACGGCGTTGCCGTCGGGGCTGGTCCACGTGCCGTTCTGCTTCGAGTAGCCGGCGTCTTCGAGGATCTGGGTCGCCTCCTCGGTGTTGGTCGAGTCGACGCCGTAGTCCTCGAAGTTGCTCTTGGTGTCACCGAGCCAGCCGTCGATGTCCTTCGGGGCGATCCCGCAGGGGACCGACGCCGGGAACTTCGTGCGCGGACCCGCGTTATCGACCAGTTCCTGGCGGTTGACGATGTGTGCGATCGCCTGTCGGACCGCACGGTCACCGAAGATGGGGTCCTCGTGGTTGAAGATCATCCCGTAGCCCCACTTGGCCGGGATGGTCTGGACCTCCATGACGTAGTCCTGGAAGGCGTTGACCGTCTGGGGCGCGGCGAACATGCTCCAGACGCTGTCGAAGCGCTTGCCGCCCGTGGTGAAGTCCTGCTGGGGGGCGCTCGCCTCCTGATAGGAGTCGAACCGGTAGGTCGAGAAGTTGACGTTGTCGATGCTGTGGAACTCCTCGTTGCGCTCGAAGTTCCACTGCTGCTGGTTCTTGTCGACGTACGCCCACGCGCCGCTCGTGATGACCTCGGTGTCGCTGTCCTCCCAGTTCCAGGTCTGGATCTCGGAGGCGTCGGCGTCGGTGAACTGCTCGAAGGCCGCCGCCGGCGTGTCGATCCACATGTTACCCAGCTGGTGTTTGACCATCACGGGGTTGGTCGGGCCCGTGAGGTTCAGCTGGAACGTGTAGTCGTCGACGACCTCGGTGCTGTCGACGTAGCCCCAGATGGCGCTGCCGATCTTCTCGAGGATCTGGAACTGCACGTCGATGTCCTCGGTCGTGACGTCGCTGCCGTCGGACCACGAGAGGTCCTCGCGGAACGTCAGCGTGACCGTCTCGCCGTCGAACTCCCAGTCGTCCAGCGCCGCGAGCTGGAACTCCTGGGTCTCGAAGGAGTACGCGGCGTAGCGGTCGAACGCCAGCCGCCGCGCGGGCTCCGAGGAGATCTGCGTGTTGTGCGTGTTGAGCGTCCGGTTGGTCGGGTCGGCCTGGAGACCGCTCGCGTGGACCTGGTCGACGACGTTCGTGCTACCGTCGCTGCCGTCGGACCCATCCGAGCCGTCCGAGCCGTCCGAACCGTCGGAGCCGTCAGAACCGTCCGATCCGTCGGAGCCGTCGGAGCCGGACCCGTCTGTCGGTGTCCCGTCCCCGCCACCACACCCTGCGAGTGCAGCGGCACCGGACGCTCCTGCGAGTGTCAGGAACTTCCGGCGGTCTACGACATCGCTGTACTCATTGGTACTGTCAGACATGCCTCTGGTTGGTATACGATAACAGGTAATAAAGCTTTTGGAAGGGGTCGGACCTGTTCGGTCGGTTTCAAACCAGCGGCCGACAGAGAACGCGCCACCTGACGCTCTAGAACCCCGATATCGAGCGGTTACCGTTCGCGGATTCGACCGCTCTCGATCCGGGCCGCCGCGGAGCTTCGCGGACGAACGATATCGGACCCGTTTCGGAGAACGGAACCGATTCGGCGTCGGCTCCGTACCGACCGGTCGTAACTGACATCGTCTATCATCCGAATTTTCCGTCGCGAAGCCCGACAGTCCGGTGCCGGACGGACCGGCCGACCCCCGAAACCGAGGAACGTGCGTTCAGAATAGCCGAACAAAATTCGATCGCGGGTAAAGAAGCTTTCGTCGGACACGCTCGCGCGCGGGCGCTGCCGAAAGGTGTACGCAGTCGCTCCGACGGGGGAGACCCCCGTAGGGACGTGGCAACCGGCGCGACCGTTCGTGGAAGGGTTTTTCACCCGGACCGACTAACCCTGTGCAAATGTCACCGGACAACGAGCGTGGCATCGGCCGTCGCGAGTTCGTCGCGGCGGCCGTCGCTATCGGTGGGTTGAGCGCGCTCTCTGCGTGTCAGGAACGGGAACGGGACCTGGTGGGGACGGCCTCCGACGCGACCGAGGGAACGGACGGGGGCGGGCGCCCCCGTACGGGAACGGACACGGAGTTCGACCTGTCGGTTCCGTCGGGCGAGCCCGACGCGCTGTCCAAGCGCCAGCACGCCTGGAACTACGCCGTCGTCCACGACGCCCACGGCAACACCGTCATCCCCCAGCAGCAGCTGATCCTCGGGCTCTCCTACGAGGGGTCGAGCCCGCCGACCGAGGCCGAGCGCGAACAGGTCGAGGGCGCCCTTCGCACCCTCGAAGAAGCCTTCCAGTGGGGCACCGGCGGGAACCCCTCGGCGTCGTTCACCCAGGGGCTGCTCTTCATGCTCGGCTACTCGGCCAGCTATTTCGAGCGGACCGGCGGCGTCCCCGAACAGCTGGTCCCCGCGGAGGACGTGCTCCGCGAGGTCGGCGAGGACCCCTCGAAGGCCGACGGCTTCGACGCCGTCCTGCTCATGAACAGCGACATCGGCTCGGTCGTCATGGCCGCCGAGGCCGCGCTGTTCGGCGAGATCGAGCAGGTCAACGGCGTCGGCGTGACCGACACCTTCGAGGGCGTCTTCTCGAAGGCCGACCGCCGGAGCGGCATGGTCGGCAAGGGCATCCCCGCCGACGTGCTGGACAACGACTCGATCCCCGAGTCGGCCCCGCTGTCGATGGGGTTCAAGTCCGGCTACCGCGACAGCCAGCCCTCCGAGGACGGGATCACCATCCGCGAGGGACCGTTCGCCGGCGGGACCACGATGGCCGTCTCGCGGCTCGGTATCGACCTCGACCGGTGGTACGACCAGCCCCACGAGGAGCGGGCCGCCGAGATGTTCTGCCCCGCCCACGGCACCGACGAGATCGGCGAGATCGGCGAGAAGCTCGGCGCCGAGAGCGGGATCACCGAGGAGAACGCCGAGAGCGTCGAGGAGTTCGCCGAGGAGTACGGCCGCGTCGGCCACACCCAGAAGGTCGCGCGCGCCCGCGACGACGAGTTCGTCCCCACGATCCTCCGGCGCTCGGAGGGGGTCGCGACGGACGCGGCCCAGGGGACGGAGTTCAACTTCACGGGCCTCCAGCGCCACGTCGACGACTTCGTCGAGACCCGCAAGGCGATGAACACCGACGAGTACGACGACGACATTCCCGCCGAGGACCACGGCATCGTCGACTACCTGGAGACCCACCACCGCGCGACGCTGCTCGTGCCGCCCCGCCCCCAGCGCGCACTCCCGACGGGGATCGACGCATGACAGGCCGGGACACGCGGCGGACCGCCGCGCTGGTCGCCGTCGCGCTGGCCCTCGTCGTCTCCGGCTGTTCCGTCGCCCCCGGAAGCCTCGACGACGGGGACGGCGAGGCGCCGAGCGCCGAGATCGGGTTCGTCGACGCGACCGACGAGGCCGGCCTCGCGTACAACGGGACCGGCACCGGCGCCGCCGGCAACGGCAACAACGGCGTCTTCGCCGCCGATATCGACAACGACGGCTGGGAGGACGTCCTCGCCGTCGGCGGCGAGCGCCCCGCCCTCTTTCGCAACACCGGCGGCGCCTTCGAGCGCACGGGCGAACTCTCCGGGCTCGACCGCGAGTTCAAGAGCGCCGCGTTCGTCGACTACGACGGCGACGGCTGGCGCGACCTGCTCCTGCTCGCCAAGGACGGCCCCGCGGTCGCCTTCCACAACGACGAGGGAAGCTTCGAGCGGACCGATATCGGCCTCGGCAACTTCACGCACCCGCTCGGCGCGGCCGCCGCCGACTACGACGGCGACGGCGACCGCGATCTCTTCGTCTACCAGTCGGGCGACTGGGGCGACGAGCGCCCGGCGGGCTACTTCTCGCCCAACAAGTCCATCGCCGACGACAACGGCAACCCCAACGTCCTCTTCGAGAACACCGGCGAGTCAGGCGCGGATCGGTTCGAGCGCGTCGACGGCGCGGGCATCACCGGCGACCGCTGGAGCCTCGCGGCCAGTTTCGTCGACCTGACCGGCGACGGCCGCCCCGACATCCACGTCGCCAACGACTACAACAACGACACCGTCTACCTGAACCGCGGTGACGGCACCTTCGAACAGATCCAGCTGGGCGGCGCCACCGCCCGCAACGGCATGGCCTCGGAGGTCAACGACGTGAACCGCGACGGCCGCCCCGACGTGTTCGTCACCAACATCGACATCCCGGCCTCCCGGGAGACGCTCTCGCCCGACCGCTACGAGCGGCTCAAGCGGTTCCTCCAGTACGTCATCCACTCCGGCCGGACGAAGGGCAACACCATGCTCGTCAACCAGGGGAACGGCGAGTTCGTCGACCGCGCCGGCGCCTACGGCGTCCGCGAGGGCGGCTGGGGCTGGGCCGCCAGCGTGACGGACCTCGACAACGACGGCGACCGGGACCTGCTGCACACCACCCAGACCGTCGTCGCGCTCAACCAGTCCGACCCCGTCTACACCCTGCCGATGGTCTGGGAGCGGAGCGGCGACAACTTCACCCGCCTCGACGCCTCCGAGCGCGGGTTCGCCGAACAGGACGGCCGCGGGATGGTCACCGTCGACTACGACCGCGACGGCGACCGCGACGTGATCATCGCCGACTACCACGGCCCCTACGCCGTCTACGAGAACACCGTCCGGTCGCCCGCCGGAGAGGAGCGGGGCGGGAACGCGACGGCGGCCGGTGAGTCGGCCCCCGCCGGCGCCGTCCAGTTCGAGATCGTCGACGGGAACGGGGCGGTCGCCGTCGGCGCCAACGCGACCGTCACCGTTGACGGCCGGGAGACGGCCGTCTGGCAGAACTCCCGCAGCGACTTCGTCTCGCAGGGCTCGCCGGTCACTCACGTCGGCCTCGGCGACGCCGAGGAGGCGACCGTCGACGTGACCTGGCCCGACGGCGCCGAGCGGACGGTCGACCTCGACGCCGACCGACGCTACCACGTCGGTCCTGACGGCGTCGAGGTGGTCGCCAACTTCTCCGCTGCGCCAGCGAACTGAACGGGGGAGTCGCTCAGACCCGTTCGCTGTGCATGATCACGTCGTCGCCGCGGCCCGGGCTCCAGACGATCCGGAGGGTCGACCCCTCGCTCGCCTGGACGACCGTGCTCTCGGACTCGGTCACCGGGTCGCTCCAGTCGGTCGCTCGGCGGTAGCTCTCGACTCGAACGGTGAGGTCGTCGGTCCGAACCGGGTCGCCGCCGGCGTGGGCGATCCGGACGGCTGTGTCGTTGACTCGCTCGACCGTCCAGTTCACCTCGGGCGCGTCGGTTCCCCCGCTCCCGCCCGCGATGTTGAGCCCCACCACGACCAGCCCCCCGACGACGGCCACCACGATGGCCGCCCCGACCAGATTCAGCATCGTGTCCCCGTCCATGCGCGTGACGTGGGGACCGAACGGTATGAGCGTGTGGGCCGATTCGAGTGTCGTGTTCTGTTTCGTGTGCTTGTTGAGTAGTTGTTTCTGTTGGTGGAATTGTGCAAAGAAGTAGAGAGACAGCGACCGCTACTGACAGCAAGCGATGAAAGCCCTCGCCGCGCTCGCGGTCGCTGAAGCGGGATATCCGCGCTCTCAGCACCGCCCGCGCGGATAGTGCCCGCTCAGGCGACTACACAAGCGCGAGCGCGCCTCGCCCTTTCAGTCCGCCAGGACCGCACCCGCCACGCGACAGCAACCGCAGACACCCTCACACCTCCCCAGCCTCTTGCGCTCCGCGCGCCTGCGGCGTGCGGTGCTCATCCCTCGCGCGACCGTTTCGAGCGGCCCGCCAAGAGGCGGGCACGCTCGACAGCGCACGCCAACCGCACGGCAACACCCAAATGCAACAGCCGTCACCTGTACTAACGGAGGCCCGCTCGAAGTAACCGTCGCGTTCCCGCTCGCTATCGCCACGACACAGACCGCCGGCAAGCAAGCGTTTTCAGGCACCCACACCGAGATCCGGTATGCGCTGGGTACTCAGGGGACTGATGGCCGTCGTCGGCGTGCTGACGCTGGCGGTGTACCTGGCCGGCGCCTACCTCGTCTACGAGCTGGCGCGGGCGGTCTGGGCGGTCCGGCCGCCGCTGTCGACGCTGGCGGTCTATCTGGCGGTCCTGACGGTCGTCCTCGCGTTCGTCAGCTACCGGGTCGGCACGGCCCAGATCCTCCGGAGTCTGCGGGTGTGGGAGCTTCCGGAAGCGCGGGCACCGACCCTCTACCGGCGACTCGCGGGGTTCAGCGACGCGATGGGCATCGAGCGACCGGACGTGCTGGTCGCGGAGATGGCCCGGCCGAACGCGCTGGCGCTGGGGGGCGGGTTCGGTCCGGGCCACGTCGTCGTCGACCGGCAGCTGTTCTCGATCCTGACCGTCGACGAGCTGTCGGCGATCCTCGCCCACGAGCTGGCCCACATCGAGCGCAAGGACAGCCTCGTCCAGACGTTCGGCTACAGCGTCTTGCAGACGCTGTCGGGGGTGGCAATCGTAGTGCTCGCGCCGGTGCTGGTCGTCGCGACGGGGCTGGCCCGCGGGGTGGCGTGGATCCGCGGGCGGCCGGAGGCGTGGACGCGGACGATCCCGGGCAAACTCCAGCGAGCGGTCGTCGGGTCGGTGTCGCTCGTCTTCTTCGCGCTGACGCTGGCGCTTCTGGCCCACTCCCGGCGGCGGGAGTTCGCGGCCGACGACCGCGCCGCGGCGGTGACCGGCGACCCGCTGGCGCTGGCGCGGGCCCTGCGGAAGATCGAACGCGCGAGCGACGGCCCGTGGTCGCTGCTCTCCCCGCTGTACGTCAACGGCGAGGAGGAGGGGCCGCTGACGCGGCTGCTGTCGACCCACCCCGCGACCGACGAGCGGGTCGAACGCCTCCGGGAGCAGGCCGAACGCGACCGGCGGATCCGAGTCGAGGGCGGCCGCCCGTGACCGGGTCCGTCGCGGCCACGCGGCCCGACTGCGGCGGCCGGGGCCGCGATCTCCGCGCGTGAACGGACGAGCCGCGTGTTCCGTATTCGAAAACCCTATACTCGCTTCGGGAGACGTTCTATCCAGCATGAGTGAATCTGACGAGGGGACCGTACGCATCGGTCTGAACGGCTTCGGCCGCATCGGGCGGAACGTCTTCCGCGCGTCGCTGGGGGACCCGCGCGTGGAGGTCGTCGGCATCAACGACGTGATGGACGACGACGACATGGAGTACCTCGCGCGCTACGACACGGTGATGGGGACGCTCGACGGCGTGACCCTCGACGAGGGCGTCATGACCGTCGACGGCACCGACTTCGGCGCCGCCGTCCACGAGGAGACCGACCCCGCCGAGCTCCCGTGGGACGAGCTGGACGTGGACGTGGCCTTCGAGGCGACCGGCATCTTCCGCAACTACGACGACGCGAGCAAACACCTTGACGCCGGGGCGGACAAGGTCGTCATCTCCGCGCCGCCGAAGGGCGAGAAGCCGGTCAAACAGATCGTCTACGGCGTCAACCACGACGAGTACGACGGCGAGGACGTGGTCTCGAACGCGTCCTGCACCACGAACTCCATCACCCCTGTCGCGAAGGTGCTCGACGAGCAGTTCGGCATCGAGGCCGGCCAGCTCACCACCGTCCACGCCTACACGGGCTCGCAGAACCTCGTCGACGGCCCCAAGTCGAAGACCCGCCGGGGCCGCGCCGCCGCCGAGAACATCGTCCCGACCTCCACCGGCGCCGCCCAGGCCGCAACCGAGGTCCTCCCCGAACTGGAGGGGAAACTCGACGGCATGGCCATCCGCGTGCCGGTCCCCAACGGCTCGATCACCGAGTTCGTCGTCGACTTGGACGAGGAGGTCGACGAGACCGACGTGAACGACGCCTTCCGCGAGGCCGCCGCGGGCGACCTCGAAGGCGTGCTCGGCGTCACCGACGACGAGGTCGTCTCGACGGACATCCAGGGCACCCCCTACTCCTCGCAGGTCGACCTGCAGTCGACCAACGTCGTGAACGGCATGACGAAGATCCTCACCTGGTACGACAACGAGTACGGCTTCTCCAACCGCATGCTCGACGTGGCCGAGTTCGTCACCGAGTACTGACTCCTGTCGACGCCCCAACCGTTTTTGCCGTTCGGACCCGATCTCCGGTAGCGATGTCCCTCCGAGCGAAACTCGGTCGGCGCCCCGGGGAGTGGAACAGCGCGGGGCGGCTCCAGTGGATAGTCCCCAGCGGCGGGGGACTCGGCGGCGTCGCCGGTGCCCTGCTCGCGCTCGCGGTCGTCCTCGCCGCCGCGCTCGACTGACCCCCGTCGACCGCGGCCGGCTCGCGGGCCCGACCGAACGAGGTTCGGAGACGTGTAACGATGTGACTCAATACCACACCTTATTCGGATGCGGTGTTTAGCTCGCGGAGTGCGATACCCGATCAGTCCCGACGAGTCGACCAGCGATACGGTGAGGCGAACGGTGGGGGAGTTCGAAGACCGTCCCGTGGCGTCGGTCACACCGCCGGGAGAAACGGCCGACACGGAGCCGGTCGACGGAGCCTCCGGAAACGAACCGAACGCGGCCCCGCATCCTCGATTCGCGCGCCCCGGTGGGGCCGTTTCGCTCGGGACCGACGATCCTGGGACGGCAGCCGACTCCGACGGTGGGGACTGAGGTGTCCTCGGATGCCAACGCGCGACGATTCGACGATCGCGAGATGCGCCGACTGCGGTCGAGTCTACGCCTCGTACTACTTCGACGGCACGCTGAACACCCCCGCCGGCGATAGCTGCCCGAACTGCGGGGGGCGGGAACTGGTCGACGTTCGAGACACCGAAACGTAACTCTCCGCCGCGCGCCCGCGACCCGCGAAGGGACCCCTCCGGACGGACGTGACCAGACCGCTTCGCGAGCGAACGGGCGGTTTTTTCTCGCCGCCGGGCGACGGATCGAACGAGACCATGGCCTCGTTCAAGACGCTCGACGACCTCGAAGACGGACAGCGCGTGCTCGTGCGCCTCGACCTGAACTCCCCGGTCGAAGACGGCGAGGTGCAGGACAACCGCCGCTTCGACCGCCACGCCGAGACGGTGCGCGAACTCGCCGAGCGCGACTGCGGCGTCGTCTGCATGGCTCACCAGGGCCGGCCCGGTCGGGACACGTTCGTCTCGCTCGAACAGCACGCCGACATCCTGGGGCGACACGTCGGGAAGCCGGTCGAGTTCGTCCCCGACACGTTCGGCGACCGGGCGATCTCGGCGATCGACGACCTGGCGGGCGGGGAGATCCTCCTGCTGGAGAACACGCGGATGTGCGACGAGGAACTGCCCGAGGAGGAGCCGACGGTCAAGGCCGAGACGGAATTCGTGAAGGCGCTGGCGCCGGAGTTCGACGCCTACGTCAACGACGCCTACTCGGCGGCCCACCGCAGCCACGCCTCGCTCGTCGGGTTCCCGCTGGCGCTGCCCGCCTACGCCGGTCGGGTGATGGAGACCGAGTACGAGGCCAACACGGCCATCGCCGAGCGGGCGTTCGACGGGCCGGTGACGATGGTCGTCGGCGGGACGAAGGCCTCCGACGTGATCGACGTGATGACCGCGCTGGAGGACAAGGTCGACACGTTCCTCCTCGGTGGCATCGCGGGCGAGCTGTTCCTGCGCGCGATGGACGTGCCCGTCGGCCGGGACATCGAGGGGATGGATCTGTTCGACGACCAGTGGGCGGAAAACGAGACGACGATCCGGAGCCTGCTCGACGACTACGGCGACCAGATCCGGCTGGCGCTGGACCTGGCCTTCGAGGACGACGAGGGCGAGCGCGACGAAATCGAGGTGCTCGACGTCGAGGAGAAAGACCGGGCGTTCCTCGACGTGGGGTCGAACACGGTCTCGGAGTACGCCGCCATCGTCGAGGACTCGGAGGCGGTGTTCGTCAAGGGGGCGCTCGGGCTGTTCGAGGACGAGCGGTTCGCCGACGGGACCGTCGGCGTCCTCGAAGCCATCGCCGAGACGGACTGTTTCTCCGTCGTCGGCGGCGGCGACACCTCCCGAGCCATCGAGATGTACGGGATGAGCGAGGACGACTTCGGGCACGTCTCGATCGCCGGCGGCGCGTACATCCGCGCGCTGACGGGCGAGCGGCTGGTCGGCGTCGAAGCCCTGCGCGGATAGGAGAGCGGCGTCAGGCGCGGCGACACCAGGCGTGTCGCGCGCTCCAGTCGTCGGCGGGCGGGTCCGCGCGGACGACCCGCCCGTCGGATCCCCCTCCGTCTTCCGGTGGCGTGCCACCCTGTTCACCCTCCCAGGTGAGCCGTGCGTGCCGCCGCGTCCAGTCTCCGCCGGTGTCTCCCATGTGTTCCGCTTGGCCCGAACCGGTAAATTTCTTTCTCCGATCCGTGAAATAAAATAACTCGACGGCGAGTTAATCTCTCGACAGCAAGTTCGAACGGGCGATCCCGTCCGTGATCAGGACGGCGGGGCGTCCCACTCGTCGGCGGAGTCGCGGGGGTCGTAGCCGATCACGTCGCGGGCGTGGTCGATGTCGAACCACCGATCGTCGTTGTCGCTGACGCCGTAGAACACGTCGAACTCGACGGAGTCGTCGGCGAGACAGCGCTCGACCAGCTGGGCGATGTCCCGGCGCGACTGCCACATGCAGCGCATCCGGGCTACCTGCTCGTCGTAGGCCGGCGAGTCGCGCTCGAACCGCCCCTGATCGACGCCGCGCTGAGCGTCGCCGTATGGGTGGTCGTACTCGGGGTCTCTGACCGCGCAGATCCGCAGGGCGTACACCGACAGGTCGCTCGTCTCGGCGGCGAGTCGACCCAGCCCCTCGCCGTAGACCTTCTCGACGCCGTACATCGAGTCCGGCCGGGGCTGGACCGTGTGGTCGACCTCGAAGTCCGACCCGTAGTAGATGTCGGGCTCGTTCGTCACCTCGTACATCCCGACGGCGTGGTTCGAGGAGGCGTAGACGAAGGTGTCCAGATCCGCGTCGACGGCGGCCTCGTAGGCGGTGGCGTGGAGTCGCAGGTTCGCCAGGTGCTCCTCGCTCCACGCCATCGTCCGGTCGGTCGGGCCGCCCTCGTCCATGTGGACCCGCGCGAGGTGGACGACCGCGTCCGCCTCGGTGACCGCTTCGCGCACGACTGCCTCGTCGGTCGCGTCCGCGACGACCGACTCCACGTCGTCGTCGGGGTGTTCGACCACGTCGAGACTGGTGAACTCGTAGTCCTCGCGGTCGCCGAGGTGGTCGGTGATCGCCGTGCCGATCGTGCCCGCGCCGCCCGTGATGAGTACGTCCATGGCGACGGTTCGACTGGGACGCTCTTGAACCCGCGCCTCCCGGAACCCGGCGCCGAGGGACACGTTGATGACGCGACCGGGCCAACTCCGCCCATGCGACTCGGTATCGTCTCCGACACGCACGACGACCTGGACGCGGTGGAAACGGCCGTCGAGACCTTCGAACGCGAGGACTGCGACGTCGTCGTCCACTGCGGCGACATCGTGGCGCCGTTCTCGGCGACCCCCTTTTCCTCGTCGTTCGACTTTCACGCCGTCCGGGGCAACAACGACGGCGAGTGGGCGCTGGCCGAGACGGTCGGCGACTTCGGCACCTACCACGGCGAGACGGCCGAACTGACTTTCGACGGCCGGGAGTTCGTCGTCTACCACGGCACGAGCGGCGCCGTCGTCGACGCCCTGGTCGAGTGCGGCCGCTACGACTACGTCCTGCACGGCCACACCCACCAGTTCGTCCACGAGACCTACGAGGACACCGTCCGGATCAACCCCGGCGGCGTCCCCTTCGAGGGCGCGCCCGGCCCACACTACGCCGTCGTCCTCGATACGGGGTCCGACGCGGTCGTCGATACGGGGGACGACAAGGTCGAACGGTTCACGCTGTCGGAGGGGACCGAGTAGGGCGGGTGGCGATCGGAGGGGACCGAGTAGAGAATCGAGGTGAGAGCGGCGGAGTCAGTCGTCGTCACGGCCGCCGTCGGCGACGGCGGGGGAGCGGGCGGTGGGGTCGCGCAGGGCCCCGCCGATCCGGCCGTCGAGGCCGAGGGCGTCCTCGGTGAGGGTCGTGCTCTCCTCGCGGTCGGCGGTGTCGGCGACGGCGCGGACGGCGTCGACGTTCTCCGGGACCACGTCGGCCTCCTGGTGGATGGCCTGGAACAGGTACAGGTCGCGGCCCTCGACGGTGATCGAGTCGCCCCAGATGCAGTTCTCCCAGCAGTCGCCGCGGGGGCGCCCGGCGTCCTGGGCGAACTCCTTGAGCTTGCCGGCGCCGTCGATGTCGAGCTCCGGCGGGAGGACGAACAGGCGCGACTCCGCGTCGAGCAGCTCGCGGACCGACTCGGCGTCGGCCTCGCTCTCCAGCGTCACGTTGACCGAGTGGGTGTGCATCAGCGTCGCGGGCACCTTCATCCCCATGGTGTCCACGTCCAGGTCGGGGAAGACCGTGTTCAGGTCGGGCCCGTGGTGGGAGGGGATCTCGACGGGGTCCGGCAGCGTGTCGTTGATCGGCCCACGGTTCGTCTGGCCGGGGTCGCCCCCGCGGCGGACGAGCGTGACGCGGGCCTTCTCGATCCCGTACGCCTCGGCGATGGGGGCGAACAGCCGCGAGAGCCCGGTCGTGTTGCAGGAGACGACGCGGGCGGTGTCGGCGCCGCGGGCGGCCTCGTAGCTGGCGCGGGCGTTGAAGCTCACCTCGGCCACGTCGGCGTCCTCGCCGCCTTGGAAGATCGCGGGCGTGTCGTGTTCGCGGTACAGTTCGGCGTTCTCGGCGCCGATCCCGGCGGGCGTGGCGTCGACCACCACGTCGCTTTCGGCGACGAGTTCGTCGACGGTGCCGGACAGGTCGAAGCCGGCCTCCTCGAACGCCGCGGTCCGCTCGCCGTCGACCGCGTAGAGGGGGTAGCCGCGTTCGAGCGCGACCTTCGCCTCGAAGTTCGGGCTGGTCTTGGCGACGCCGGCGACCGCCATGTCCGGCTGAGCGCGTATCGCGTCCGCGACGCGCTTCCCGATCGTCCCGTATCCGTTGACGCCGACCTGGATCATACCTCCTCGTTCTCCGGCGACAGGCATAATTCTTTTCACGATGTTTTTCGAGAAATTAACTCGGAATCGAAAAAGGAATCCGGCGTGAGCGGCGCTGACGTAGTGATTGTCAGGGAGTACCACGGAACTCGTCGACGGGCGAGATCAGTCGCCGGCGGAGGCGTTGGCGGCCGTCTCGGGCGGGACGCGCGAGGGGTCGTCGGTGGGCGTCTGCGGGGTGGTCGGGGCCTCGGGGACCCACTCGGGGCGGTCGACGGTCGTCTCGCCGACGCGGTCGTAGGTGTAGCGCCACTCGACGGCGATCCGCTCGTCGATATTGCGCAGGTCGAACTCGTAGTGGATCGCCCGGACGTAGCCCTCGGGGGCGACCCACAGCGTCGCCGAGAAGTCGTGGACCGCGTAGGCGCTGTAGGTCTCGGGGATCTGCGGCGGGACGTTGCCCGAGACGATCCGTGCGTACGGGCGTCCGTCTCTGGTCACCACGTCGACCGAGTCGTACCCCTCGTTCAGGAACGTGAGAATCTCGAACGAGGCGGTCTCCGCGTAGCGCTGGCCGACGGGGTCGATGAACCCCGGAGACGCGGGCGCGACGCCGGTCCCGTTCGGTCCCTCGACGCGTCGGTAGGCGCCGTCGCGGTCGCCGTAGGTGACCATCGTGTTCGTGCCGCCGTCCGCGTTGCGGACCAGGAAGGTCCCGTCGGCCCCGACGGCGATCCGCCGGTCGTACTCCCGGGTGATCGTCCCCGACCCGCCGGCCGTCCGCCGGTCCCACTCCAGCGTGTACGAGTGTTCCGAGAGGTACGCGATGTGCGCGGCGTGTAGCTGGCTGACGTTGATCTCCCCGTCGGCGGAGATCGCCGGGAACGCCCCCAGCCGCTCCCGGGGCGTCTCCGGCGCCGGCGTGTCGGTCGGCCCCAGGTCCGGCACCGGCGCGGGCGTGACCGTCTCCGCCGGCGTCGGCCCGCTCCCGCCGGCGAAGACGCTACAGCCGGCGAGGACGACCAGCAGCGCGACGGCGGCCAGCGCTCGACCGGAGCCGGTCGGTTCCGGCTCGGAGGACCGACCCATCTATCGCTCCCCTCCGTCGGCGGGCGTCGCGGTCCGCGCCGAGGCGTCGGTCGTCGCGGTCGGCGGCTGGTCGGTCGGCGTCGCCACCGCAGCGGTCGTCGTCGCGGCCGTCGTCGGTCGCACCGTCGCCGTGCCGCGGTCGGCCGGGTCGGTGACCCAGCCGGGCCTTGGCACCTCGGTGTCGCCGACGGCGCGGTACTCCGACCGCAGCGACACCGCGACGCGGTCGTCGCGGAGCCGGTACTCGTACTCGACGGCGACCGTCCGGACGAGCCCTTCCGGGGTCACGTAGGCGGTCGCGGCGTAGTCGCGGATCGTCTGTTTGGCGTGGCCCTCCGTCAGGGTCCGCGGCGGACTGGTGACGTGGACGCGGTAGTAGGTCCGGCCCTCGCGCTCGACCGTCGAGACGGTCGAGGCGTTGACCGAGAAGTAGCGGACGACGGTCTGGCCCGTCCGCAGGTGGTGTCGGTAGTCCGGCTCCCCGTCGCCGACGCGGTATCCGGACCCGTTCGAGCGCGCACCGCGCACGTATCGCCCCGTGTCGTCGGCGTAGACGGTGTCACCCGCCGCCCCGGTCATCCGCCGGGTGAGGCGATACGACCCGTCGCTCGCGGCTCGCAGTCGCCGTTCGGCGACGTCGACGGTGGCGTTCGACGCCGTCTCCCCGCCGACCGGGGCCGACCGGTCGACGCTGCGCCGGTAGTCGAGACGCCAGGTGAACGAGCGGTCGCCGAGCGCCGCGAAGTGCGCCCGCACCAGCGCGCCGGGCGAGACGGCCCCGTCGGCCGCGATGCCCGGCGGCGGCGACAGCGTCTCGGTGGGCGCGTCCGTCGGGACCGCCAGCGGCGTCACCGTCTCGGTCGGCGTCGGTCCCGCGTCACCGGGAGACAGGGCGCTGCAGCCGGCCAGCGCCACCGCGAGCGCCGCGACCAGCGCGAGCCGTCGGTCCATTGGCGGACGTTAGGACGAGGTACACATAAGCGGCGCGGCGAGGTGCGTGCCCGCCGGGCAGTCGCGCCGCGAGCGACGCCCTCCGACCGAGTCCTCGGGCGGTCCCGAAAGGGCCAAGACGGCGGGGACGAATCGGCCACTGTGCGCATCGAGAACAGTTTCATCCCGGTCGACGGCGTGGGCGAGAAGACCGAGCGGTCGCTGTGGGAGTCGGGGGTCACCCACTGGGACGCGTTCGACCCGTCGGCCGTCGGCGCCCGGCAGGCCGAGAACATCGAGTCGTTCGTCGCCACGGCCGCCGAGCGCCTCGACGACGGCGACGCCGCCTTCTTCCGCGAGCGGTTCCCCTCGGGCAGCCACTGGCGGTGTTACGAGAACTTCCGCGAGGAGACCTGCTTCCTCGACATCGAGACGACGGGCCTCGACCAGCAACGGCACGACGTGACGGTCGTCGGGCTCCACACCCCCGGCGAGACGACGGCGCTGGTCGCGGATCGGGACCTGACCGCCGAGCGCCTCCAGACCCACCTCGACGACGCGAAACTGCTCGTGACGTTCAACGGGAAGCGCTTCGACGTGCCGTTCCTCGAATCGGCGTTCGACGTGGACGTCGAGGTCCCCCACGTCGACCTGATGTACCCCTGCCGGCGGCTGGGACTGACGGGCGGGCTGAAACGCATCGAGCGGGAGACAGGCATCGAGCGCGACCGGCCGGACCTGTCGGGCGAGGACGCCGTCCGGCTCTGGCGGGAGTACGAGCGGGGCGACGACTCGTCGCTGGAGACGCTGGTGTCGTACAACCGCGACGACACGGAGAACCTCCGGCTGCTGGCCGACCGCGTCACCGACCGCCTCGACAGCGACGTGTTCGTCGCGCGGGAGTGATGCGGGCCGTCGCGTCGGAGCGGGCGGCGTGAACGCGGTTTTCGCGTCGGCCCGAGCGCGGTCGCCCGGGACGGAGCCGCGGAGAGCCAACCGGCTCGCAAGCGGGATCTAAAGAAACTTAACGGTCCCTTACACACGGATAGGACATGGACGGCCCCTCCAAACGACTCGCTCGCGCGCTGTTCGCCGCCGTGCTGGTCCTCGCGGCGGGAGCGGTAGCGAGCAGCTACGCGACGGCGGAGCCGAACGTCGCGCGGACGCACGGGTCGCTCGCCGACGCGGGCGAGTCGGCCCCCGGCGCGACCGGCGTCGCGGGCCCCGAAGCGTCGCCGCCCGGGGTCTCCGGCGTCCCGGGCGACGCCCGGCTCACCGACTCCGGCGGCTCGCCGGACGGCGCGGCCAGTGACGCGGACGGCCCGGTCCTCGTCGACCCCGCCGAGCACGACCACGACGAGCTGACCGTCGTCGGCACCCAGGGGTTCTACGCCTCCGACGAGCAGGCCGAGCTGGTCGCGTTCGACCGCTCGGGCGACGTGGCCTACTACGAGGACGACTACCGCGTGTACTTCGACGTCGACCCGGTCGAAGGCCGGCCGTACACCGTCGAGTACCTCGCCGCCGAACACCGCGACGGCGAGGCGTGTGCGAACGTCAGCACCGACCGGTGTACGTACAACGTCTTCGAGCGCGTGAACATGACCACCGGCGAGACCCGGACGGTCTACGGCGAACTCACCCCGAAGATCTACTCCGGCCGCTGGCACGACGTGGACCGCATCAACGAGAGCCATATCGCCGTCGCGGACATCCTCCGCGACAGCGTCCGCGTGGTGAACGTGACGACCGACGAGACGGTGTACGAGTGGAACGCCTCCTCGTACTTCCCCGACGACGTGGGCGGCGCCGCGGGCGACTGGACCCACATCAACGACGTGGAGGTGCTCGACGACGGCCGGTTCATGGTCAGCGTCCGCAACATGGACCGGGTCGTGTTCGTCGAGCCCGGCGAGGGCGTCGACGCGGACTGGACGCTCGGCGAGGAGGACAACTACGACATCCTCTACGAGCAGCACAACCCCGACTACATCCCGGCCGAGCGCGGCGGCCCCGCCATCACCGTCGCCGACTCGGAGAACAGCCGCGTGCTGGAGTACCAGCGCGTCGACCCCGAGACGGGCGAGGCGACGACGGCCGACGACGGCGAGTGGCGCCGGTCGTGGGGCTGGCGCGACAGCCGCCTCCAGTGGCCCCGCGACGCCGACCGGCTGCCGAACGGGAACACGCTCGTCGTCGACACGCACGGCGACCGCATCGCCGAGATCGCCCCAGACGGGAGCGTGAACTGGAGCCACACCGTCGGCATGCCCTACGACGTCGAGCGGCTCGGGACCGGCGACGAGAGCGCGGGCGGGGCGAGCATGCGGTCGATCCGGGACGAGCGCGGCACGACCGCCGGCGGGTCGGGTTCGCGCTCGGGCGTCGGCGTCCCCCTGTTCCAGCCGGCCAACCCCGATATCGGGTCCGACACCGTACCGCCGGCCGGCCAGATCACCCACCCCGCCCGCGGCCCCGCCGAGACCGTCTGGGTCGCGCTCAAGGAGCAGACCCCGAGCCTCCTCGTCAACGGCGCGCTGTACGCCGCCCCCTCCTGGGTCCGGTTCACCGACCTGGTCTTCGGCGGGCTCGCCGTCCTGACCGCGCTCGCCTGGACCGGGACCGAACTGTACTGGTCGCGATACGCCCCCCTCGCGTCCCTCCGGAACCGACTGCGCCGCGCTCGCGGTTCCTGACGACGCCCTCCGTTCTCACCGACGTACACCGACCGGCCAGCCGTCCGTGCCGTCCCGTGCGACCGGT
The DNA here is from genome assembly GCF_013415905.1 of Halosimplex pelagicum. Classification (GTDB taxonomy): domain Archaea; phylum Halobacteriota; class Halobacteria; order Halobacteriales; family Haloarculaceae; genus Halosimplex; species Halosimplex pelagicum. Next base: position 5,029,682 of record NZ_CP058909.1, read on the forward strand.
CGTATCCGTATCACAGAATACTACGTGATCTGCCCGTTCAGATGAAGTACGAGTTCTTCGCACTTTTCGAAACTGATGTTCCGATATTCGAAACGCCGGTTCAAGTGCGTATCATCACGCTGTACCGCGATTTTCGGAGATCGGGCGCTTCGGTGCGGCCGTCGACAGGTCGTCAATCTGTGATAGTCGAAACGCCGATATCTCGCCCGTGTGTACCTCTCTCGTGTCGTTTTCCGGGATCCGACCCCTATCAGCGTATCGACCTCTCCGGGGCCACCGTTATACCAGGAAAGATATACAACTTCAGAAGCCTACGATACCAAATATTCACTACGGTTCGAGTAAACATCTGCGGGTGCGTGACAGGACCGGTCGCGCTCGGTCCCTGGGCGGACGGTGACGGGACGGGGTGGGACGTGCGGCGACAGGGAGCTCAGTAGCGGAGGGCGGCGGCTGAGCGGGCGGCGGCTGAGCGGACGGCGGCTGAGCGGACGGCGGCAGGGAGAGAAGTCGCAGAACGGGGGGACTCAGACTTCGGTGACGCGCTGGTAGGAGTCGTCCAGCGCCTGGGCGTCCTCTTCGAGGAGGGCGACGACGACGTACTCGGCGTACTCGGAGACGTAGTCGACGAGGCGGGCGATGCGGTCGGAGTCGATGGCCTCGATGGAGTCCAGCAGGAGGAACGGACAGGTCTCGTACACGTCGTGGGTGAGATAGCCGGCGAGCGCGAAGATGAGTCCCGTCACCTCGCGCTCGGACTCGCTGAGGTGGTCGATGGAGTCCTCGTAGGTCGTGCCGTCGTCGGTGCTCCGGACGACGTGGAGGTCGAAGACGGACTTCTCGACGCGGCGGCGGCCCTCCTTGACGCGCTCCTGCTTGCGCTCGATCCAGATCCGTTCGAGGTTCTCGTAGCCGAGCATCTCCAGCACCGACTCCATGTGCTCGTTGAACTGGTCGACGGCCTCGGTCTCGATGCGGTCGATCCGGGTGCGCAGATCCTCGATCCGGTCCTGAAGCTCCTCGCGTTCGGCCTGCAGGTCCTCGCGTCGGTCGAGCTCCGACTCGATGCGCTCGATCTCCTCGGAGACGTCCTCCAGGTCGTCCTGCCGGCGGCTGATCTCGAACTCCAGTTCGTTGGCCTCGCGGTGCAGGTCCAGCAGGTCGCTCTGGGTCTCGTCCTGGAGGTCGTTGACCTCGTCTTCGAGGTCGTCGATGCGCTCCTCCAGGCGGTCCCGCTCGGCCTCCAGGTCCTCGACGCGCTCGCGGCGCTGGTCGAGTTCGGACTCGGCGCGCCGGCGGCGGTCGTCCAGCTGCGAGCGCTGGCGTTGTTGCTCCTGATAGGTCGCCTTCTCGGTCTTCAGGTCGTCTATCTCCGACTGCAGGTCCTGTCGCTCGGAGAGCTTCGACTGGCGCAGGTCGCGGATGCGGTCGAGCGTCGTCTCCACGTCCGACTGGTCGACCTCGCTCCCGCAGGTCCAGCAGACGACCTGGTCGTCGACGAGGCGCTCGGTCAGCTCCTCGGCGTCGTCCTCGCCGCGGAGCGCGGCGACCACGTCGGAGCTCGTCCCCTCCAGCATCTCCTCGTTGAACTGGATCACCTTCTGCAGCTCGTTGACCGTCGAGTCGAGCGTCTGGCGCTGGTCGCGCAGTCGCCCGATGCGGTCCTCGACCTCGCTCACGTCGCCCGACACCTCCTCGGGGAGTTCGGCGAGCTCCGTCTCGACCTCCTCGATCTCCGACTCCAGGGCGTCGATGCTCTCGCGCTCGCTGTCGAGGTTGTAGCGCACGTCCTCCAGGTCCGAGCGCGCCTCGCGGAACGACTCCAGCGCGTCCTCGAGCTCGGCCTTCTGGTCGCGGGTCGTCCCCACGTCCTGGTCGGCGTCGTCGATCTGCTCTTTCTTCTCGGCGAGCTCCTCGCGCTTGTCCTCGATCTCCCGTTCGAGCTCCTGGCGGCGCTCCTCCAGGTCCGGCAGGGAACTACGCAGCGACTTGAGGTCGTCGAGCCGCTGTTCGAGCTCGTCGCGCTCGCCCTGCAACTGGTCGATCTCGGACTCGATGGCGGCCGTGTCCACCGGCCGCATGATGAGCTCGCGCAGGTTCTCGGTGCGTTCGACGGCCCGCCGGGCCTCGTTGGACTCCAGCAGGAAGACGAAGAGATCGGCGATCTCCGACTCCTCCAGGTAGGGGTCGCCGTTCGTGACGACGGTCCCGTTCTGGCGGGTGAGCGTCCGCGTGTACGTCTCCTCGCCGACGGTCAACTCGACGCGGCCCTCGTCGGCGTCACCTTTGAGCGAGACGTTGTCGCTCCCGAGGCCCGCCATGATGGCCTGCAGCAGCGACGTGCGATTCGTCGCGTTGCGACCCGTGAGGATCGTCACGCCCGCGGAAAACGACACGTCGGTCGCGTCGATCCCCCCGACGTTCTCGACGGCGACGTCTACTGACTTCGTCTTACTATCGGTCGCTCCCATGTGTACCGGTGGCCGTCAGCGGCGCATAAAAGTATTGCATCGTCGCTCACGCTCGGGTCCCTCGCCCGTCGAGACCACGCGGTCCCGGTGCCGTCGCGGGGGAATTACACACATACGAGTGTAATGCTACTCGTCGACACGGCAGCGACAGCCGCCCCGTTCGATGAGGTCGATCGGGTCCTCCTGGCGGCCGCACTCCTGGCAGACGACCTGTACGTCGGCGATCACGTCGACGGGACCGATGTCCAGCCGCTCGGTCGACCGGAGGTTCTCGACGTTGCGCCGGGTGACCGCGTTCAGTCGGCTGGTGAGTCGCTGGATGGTCTCGACGGACTTCTCGCGCTGGTCGCCGTCGTCGCCGCCCTCGTACTCCGCGTTCCGGTAGTCCCGCAGGTAGGTGTGGACGGCGTAGTGGCTCACGAAGTCGTTCTGGAGGTCGTCGACGTCGATCCCCTCGCGTTCGAGGCGGTTGCGAGCCTGGGTGCGAGCGCCCTCGGTCACGTCGTCACCGGTGAGCAGGTCGTAGATGTTCTCCAGCTCTCCTTGCAGCGTCACGACGCCCGCCTCGTCCATGGCGCTCTCCAGTACCCGCCGGTTGAAGAAGTCCGCGAGGTCGCGCAGGCTCTGTCGTTCTCGCCCCTCCCCCGTCCACCGTCGCTCCAGTTCCCGGCCCAGATCCCCCAGATCGTACTCGCGGACGACCCGCTCTACCTTGTTGTCCGGGCGCTCGTCCTGTCGATTCGTCATGCACACCCGCTACCACGGACTCGCTGATAGGTCTTCCGTTCGTCGTACCCCACCGACCGCGGCCCGGTCGGCCGGACCCGGACCCCTCCGACAGGCCGGGTAGAGACCCTATCCCATCCAAAAGTATCTATCACATACATACACGTATTTTTATGTTTTTGAAGGATACGTTTCCCCGTCCCGTTTGGGCGTTGTAGGGTTGAAGGGGCACAAGTCCCAGTAATTCGCGGAAATACGCGGATCGGTCGAGTCGTCGCGGCCAATGCGAAGTCGTTCATAGATCGGCGCAGACAGCCACCAAATAGGCCATTTCCACGCATCTCCGTATCGAACGCCGATAGCGCGAAGTATGACAGTATTATGTCCCCCACACTCTCGTAAAATATATCTTATATTTCGTATGGGCGGCCGCGACGGCTCCGACTCAGGCGGTCGCGGGGTCGGGCCGGAGGCGGGCGAGTCGCATGGCGTTGCCGGTGACGGCGGTGGTCATGCCCACGTCGCCGGCCAGGACGACGAACCAGAGGGGGACGGCGACGAACGGGAGCGGGATGGCGACGGCCAGCGCGGCCTTGACGAGGAGGCTCCCCCAGACGTTCTGGCGGATGATCCCGTTGCCGGTGCGGGCGAGCCGGTGGAGATACGGGACCTTCGAGAGGTCGTCGCCCATCAACGCCACGTCGGCGGTCTCCAGCGCGGTGTCGGTGCCCGCGGCGCCCATCGCGATCCCGACGGTGGCCGTCGCCAGCGCGGGCGCGTCGTTGATCCCGTCGCCGACCATCGCGACCGTGTCGTACGCCTCGCGGAGCGCCTCGACCCGGTCGACCTTCTCGTCGGGGAGGAGGTCGGCGTGGAACTCGTCGACGCCCACCTGCTCGGCGACCGCGCGGGCGGTCCGCTCGTTGTCGCCGGTGAGCATCACGAGGTGGGCGACGCCCTGCTCGCGCAGGCGCTCGACCGTCCGGCGGGCCTCCGGGCGCACCTCGTCGGCGATGGCGACCACGCCCTCGATCTCCTCGTCGGTTCCGACGAGCACGACCGTCTTGCCCGCCGACTGGAGCCGCGGGACCGTCTCCCAGAGGTCCACGCAGTCGTCGCGGTCCGGGCAGGGCCGCTTGGCGCGCTCGACCGCAACGCCTCCGTCCGTGACCGGGTCGGAGTCGCCGCTCAGGTGGACGTGGTCCAGGTCGAACCCCAACTCCTCGAACAGGCCGGGTTTGCCGGCGTAGTGGGTGCGCCCGTCGAGGTCCGCGCGGACGCCCTTGCCGGTGATGCTCTCGAAGTCGGTCACCTCGCGGTCGTTCACCCCGCGCTCGTCGGCGTGGACGACGATGGCGTCGCCGATGGGGTGTTCGCTCCGGCGCTCGATGGCACGGGCGCACTGCAGCACGTCCGCCTCGTCGTTGCCGTTCAACCCCATCACGTCGGTCACCGACAGCTCGCCGGTCGTGAGCGTCCCGGTCTTGTCGAAGGCGACGGCGTCCACCTCGCCCATCGCTTCGAGGTGGTCGCCGCCCTTGATCAGGACGCCGTTTTTCGCCGCGCTGGTGACGCCCGAGACCACCGTCACCGGCGTCGAGATGACGAACGCGCAGGGGCAGGCGATGACCAGCAGGGAGATGCCGCGGACGAACCACGTCGCCCACCCGCCGCCGAAGACCAGCGGGGCGACGAACGTGGCCAGCAGCGCCGCGACGACCACCGCGGGCGTGTAGTAGTCGGCGAAGCGCTCGACGAACTGCTCGCGGTCGGTCTTGTTCGCCTGGGCGTCCTCGACGAGTTCGACGATGCGGTCGATGGTCGTGTCGCCCGCCTCGGCGGTCGTCTCCACCGCGAGAAAGCCCTGCTCGTTGATCGTCCCGGCGAACACCTCGTCGCCGACCGCCTTGTCGACGGGGACGCTCTCGCCGGTGATCGGCGCCTGGTTGACCGCGCTCGATCCTTCGGTGACCGTCCCGTCCATCGGGATCTTCTCGCCCGGCTCCACGAGGACCGTCTCGCCGACGGCCACGTCCTCGACGGGCACCTCGACGCGCTCGGGCTCGCCGTCGGGGCCGCTCGCCCGCCGGACCGTGGCGATGTCGGGCGAGAGCGTCAGCAGCTCCTCCAGGGAGTTGCGTGCGCGGTCGACCGAGTAGCGTTCCAGCAGCTCGGCGACGTTGAAGAGGAAGGCGAGCGACGCCGCCTCGACGTAGAAGTGCAGGTCGGGGACCGCCAGCGAGATGCCGGTCGCGCTCAGGATGGCGACCGACATCAGGAAGTCGATGTCGAGGCTGAGATTCCTCGCCGAGTAGTAGCCGTTGCGGACGATCACCCCGCCGCCCGCCAGCACCGCCAGCAGGTACAGCGCGTCCGCGACGACCAGCTCCCGGCCCGCGACCGCGACGAGCGAGCCGTTCAGCCCACCGAACCCGAACTGGACGAGCAGGCCCAGCCCGAGGGCGAGACCGCTGAGCGCGGTCTTCTTCGCGCGGGCGCTCCGGAAGACGCTCTCGGCGCCGGCCGCGGCCTCGGCTTCGTCACCGCCGGCACTCCCGCTGCCGTCGTCGCCGACCGGGTAGCCGGCGCTCTCGACCGCGGCGACCAGGTCGGCTCGGCTCGTCTGCTCGGCGTCGTAGGTGATCTTCGCGGTCCCCGTCGTCGGCCGCAGGTCCGTCGCGACGACGCCCTCGCGGTCGGACAGCGCCGCGTCGACCTTGCTCGCACAGGACGAGCAGTCCATCTCCGGCACCGAGAACCGCACCTCCGTCCCCTCGGCGGCGCCGCTCGCCGCCCCGGCCGCGGTGTCGCAGCCGTCGGACCCGCAGCACGCCTCCCCCGCATCGGCAGCGTCGTGGTCGCCCCCGTCGGGGCGGTCCGGGTCGTCGTTCGTCATTACTCGACGCTAGCTCGCCCGGATATATTAACCCCGCTGCTACGATACGGGGGTGTATTAATTCTGATTGTTAATATTTCTGCACTCGATTAACAACCGACTATCGGTCCGGGTCGGTCTGTTCGTCGTCGGGGCCCCAGAGGTCGGTGTCGTCGGGATCGGTCGCGCCCAGGTCCATCGGTCGGATCCAGACGAACCACGCGGCGAGGACGACGCTGCCGTAGCCGATCGGCCAGACGAGGCTGCCGAGGCCCTCGAAGCCCGCCGACTCGACGAGGCCGGCGACCTGGCCGGTCAGCGCGACCCCGACGAGCAGTGCGAGCGCGAGCGCGATGTCTTCGCGGTCCATTACTCGTGAGTCGGGCCGCGCCGAAGGTAAGCGGATCGGTCCGGTCGGGCGTCGGTCGCCCCGTCCGATGCGGCGGCCGTCGGCGGTTCGCGGCGCCGGTCATCCAAAACGACTTACTCGCCGCCGCCGTGGCTCCGGGCATGACTGCCGCACGCGAGGTCGAGCTGGAGGGCCACATCATCGACTCGGGGATGATGCAGGCCAGTTTCGGGATCATCATGGACATGGGCGGCTCCTTCGAGGTCGAGGAGTTCGCCATCGGTCGCGAGAAGACCGAGGAGTCCTACGCCCGCCTGCTCGTCGAGGCGCCCGACGAGGAGACCCTGCAGTCCATCGTCCACGAGCTCCATCAAAATGGCGCCAACCCTTCCGACCCGAAGGACGCGACGCTCCAGCGCGCCCCGAAGGACCGGGTCGTCCCGTACGGCTTCTACTCCACCACGAACCACCCAACCGAGGTCCGCATCGACGGCGAGTGGATCGAAGTCGAGGACATCGAGATGGACTGCGCCGTGATCGTCGAGGGCCACGAGGGGGACGACGGCAGCCCGCGCGCCTACACGAAAGTCCTCAGCGGCGTCGAGGAGGGCGACGCCGTCGTCACCGGCGAGACGGGCATCCGCGTCAGCCCGCCCGAGCGCCCCCGGGATCGGGAGGGCGCCTTCGGGTTCATGCAGGGCGGCGTCTCCTCGGAACGCCCCTCCGAGTCGACCATCCGGCAGGTCGGCGAGGCCATCGAGGAGACCAAGCGCGAGGGCGGCGACGTGCTCGCGGTCTGTGGCCCCGCGCTCATCCACTCGGGCGCCCGCGAGGACCTCGCTCGCCTCGTCCGCGAGGGGTTCGTCGACATGCTGTCGATCGGCAACGGCTTCGCCGTCCACGACCTCGAACGCGACCTGTACGGCACCTCCCTGGGCATGGACACCGAGAGCCTCGACCACCCGCGCAAGGGCCACAAACACCATATCTACACCATCTCGGAGATCATCCGCGAGGGCGGCATCGAGGAAGCGGTCGAGAGCGGCACCGTCGAATCCGGCGTCATGTACGAGTGCGTCGAGAACGACGTGCCCTTCGTCATCGCCGGCTCCATCCGCGACGACGGCCCCCTGCCCGACACCATCACTGACTCGATGGAGGCCCAGAACGCCATCCGCGAGCAGGCCCACGAGGCCGACCTGGTCCTGATGCTCTCGACGCTACTGCACTCGGTGGCGGTCGGGAACTGCCTGCCGTCGACGACCCGCACCGTCTGCATCGACATCAACCCCGCGACCGTCACGCAGCTGCTCGACCGCGGCAGCGACCAGGCCGTCGGGATGGTCACCGACATCGGCACCTTCGTCCCGATCCTGGCGGACCACCTGCTGGACGAGGGGTAGGTTACTAGACGAGGGGGAGTCGAGCGCCGATTTCGGTAGCGTTCGGACTCCTCTATATAGCCGTCATAGCGGTTTTTAACAGCCGGGCGACGCCCGATCCGGACGATGCCCTCCCTGAATCGCCGGTCGTTTCTCGCGAGTTCGACGGCGGCGCTGGTCGCCACCGCGGGCTGTAGCGCGGCCGAGTCGTCCCCGCAACTCGCTCACTGGGTGACAGTGTACCTGGGCGACCGCGACGAGGCCCACGAGGTGTCGGTCACGGTCACCGACGAGGCGGGCGAAACCGTCTTCGAGAAGGAGTACAGTCTCTCTGACGACAACGAGGCCGACGAGGACGCGCCGTTCCCCGACTCGGCCGAGCCCGACACCGTCGTCGTGACCGTCGGCGGGGCCCGGTTCGAGCGCGACTGGCCGGGATTCGAGCAGCCCCAGCTCCCCTGCGACGGGGAGAACCGCTCGGGAATCGAGGTCTGGATAGAGAGCGACGAGAGCGGGTCCCCCTCCGTTCGGATCGAAGCGGACTGTCAGTACGTCACGATGGAGTAGGCCCCGTCGCCGACAGGAGGCCCGCACGCTTCAGTCCGCGTAGAGCGTCTGACGCGACTCAAAACAAGATTTAAGCATCCGCCGGGGATACTTACCGGTCGGTCGTAGCCGGGAGCGGGATGCACGCAGACCGCCCACCCCGCGACCGAATCGAGGCGGTCGGCCCACTGTGGACCGACCGCGGAGATCCCTCCCGCGTCACAACGGGGGTGAGAGCGTGAACCGCACCTACGGCACCGCCGGCGTCGTCGCGGTGGTCCTCGTGGCCGCCGTCGCCGCGGTGTCGGCCGGCGGCGTCCCGCTCGGCGGCGACGGCCCCGCGAACGCGACCGACGCGCCCGGCGCGACGGATACACCCTCCGACGGCGCGGACGCCGGTGCCGCGACGATCGCCCGCGACGGCGCGCACCTCTCGCTAGAGGGCGCGCCGAACCAGACCGTCGCCGGCGAGACGGATCTGGCGCCCGGGACCGAACTCGCGGTCCGGGTCGTCTCCGACGACGCCGCGAGTCCGTTCCTCGTCTCGCGGACGACGACCGTCGGCGAGGACGGCGCGTTCTCGGCGGCCATCGACCTCTCGGGCGTCTCCGACGACGCCACCGCGCGGGCGATCGTCGTCCGTGACGGCGCCGAACTCGCCAACGTGAGCGCCCGCGTCAGCGCCGTCGAGGGCGTCACGCCGACCGACGACGAGTCAGAGAGCGGGACGGCCTTCGACCGCGAGGGCGACCGGCTCACGCTCGCGGCGCACGAAAACGAGACGGTGCGCGGCGAGACCGACCTGTCGCCCGGGACCGACGTGACCGTCCGGCTCACGTCCTCGTCCGGCGCGTCGCCGTTCCTCGTCCAGCGGGCGGCGACCGTCGACGAGGACGGCCGGTTCGCCGCCGAGGTCGACCTCGTCGGCGTCGCCAACGGGTCGACCTTCGAGGCGACCGTCCGCCACGACGGCGAGTCGGTCGCGACCGCCGAGGGCGTCGTGATCGGCGGGGACAACGAGGTGTCGACGACCGACACGAGCGACGGCAACTGGACGAAAGTGCCCGTCGACGAGACGAGCCCGGTCGCCACGGAGAACCACAGCACGACCCTCGACTACGACGGCGACGCGCTGACGCTCGAATCCGCCGACAGGCAGACGATCGCCGGCGAGACGAACCTGTCGGCGGGCACCGAGGTGGAGCTTCGGATCAAGTCCACCACCGACACGAGCCCGTTCATCAAGTTCACCGCTGCGACCGTGACCGAGAGCGGCGAGTTCGACACCGCGGTGAACATGAGCGCGGTGTCGACCGGCTCGACCTTCGAAGTCGTCGTCCGCCACGACGGCGACACGGTCGCGGTCGCCGACGGCGAGGTGGTCGAGTAACGCCGGCCGCCCCGCTCGAACTGCTGTCAGGCTTCCGCGCTGCCGTTCCGTTCTTTCCCTTTGGGTGGCGGTACGCCGCCACTCGCGTTCCGCTTCGACGTACCCGTGCGCTACCCCGACGCCACGGTCACCGCCCGGCTCGCGGCCGGTCGCCAGTCGCTCGTGACCACCGGCCGGTTATCGGTCCGGGCGGTCGCTCGCACCACGTATAAATCGCTGGCCGTCGAAGGGCGACCAATCGCGATGTCTCGCACGACGATACCGGACCTCTACGAGAAGCACGAGGGCGGCGAGCCGCTGACGATGCTGACGGCCTACGACGCGCCCGTCGCCCGGCAGGTGGACGCGGCCGGCGTCGACATGATCCTCGTCGGCGACAGCGCCGGCGACAACCACCTCGGCTACGACGACACGCTGCCGGTCACGCTCGAGGAAGCGCTGTCGAACACCGCCGCGGTCGTCCGCGGGACCGAGGAGGCGTTCGTCGTCGCGGACCTGCCCTTCCTCACCTACGGCACGTCGATGGCCGAATCCGTCGAGAACGCCGGTCGCTTCCTCAAGGAGGCGGGCGCCGACGCCGTCAAGTTGGAGACGGCGCCCTACGGCGAGACGACGATCGAGATCGTCGACCGGCTGACCGAACTCGGCGTCCCCGTCCAGGGCCACGTCGGGCTGACGCCCCAGCGAAAGAACGAGATCGGCGGCGCGTACGTCCAGGGCCGCGACACCGACACCTCCTCGCCGGGCGAGGCGCTGGTGGAGACCGCACAGCGGCTGGCGGACGCGGGGGCGTTCTCGATCGTCCTCGAAACGGTCAGCGAGGGGGTCGCACGGGAGGTGACCGAGGCCGTGGACGTGCCGACGATCGGTATCGGGTCGGGCCGCTACGTCGACGGGCAGGTGCTCGTCGTCTCGGACGTGCTCGGGCTGGGCGGCGAGGAATACAGCCTCGCCAAGCAGTACGCGGACCTCGACTCGGAGATCCGCCGGGCCGTCGAGCAGTACGTCGAGGAGGTCGAGTCCGGGGAGTTCCCGACGCGGGACAACGCTTTCGACCCCGTCGACGAGGAGTGAGGCGCCCGTTCTCGACCGATGAGCAGAACGTGTCACGATCAGAACTATTTTGAGACTGTCCGGTGATAGCGCGACCCATGGTATTCGACAGGTCGCTCGAGTGCCCCCAGTGCGGAACCGAGTTCGAACAGCGCGAGGAACACGACGTGACGATCGACTACTGTCCGGACTGCGGCGGCGTCTGGCTCGACCCCGGCGAGCTCGGCGAACTGACCGGGTCGAAACACCGCAAACACGGGCACGGCCACTCCGACCGCGACATCGACATCGACCTCGACGAAGAAGAGGAGTACGAGGAAGAGGAGTACGAGGAGGAGGAGGGCGGGTTACTCGGCGCCGTGACCTCGGCGCTCGGCGGCGACGGAGACGAGGAGGAATGGGGCGAGGAGGAAGACGAGTGGGGCGACGAAGAGGAGTTCGGCGGGGGCGAAGAAGAGTTCTGACCGCCGCGCGGCGCGCCGTGCGACCCGGTCGACTCACCGGGCGACCGCCACCGCCGCGGACCGACTCCCAGCCCGAACCCCGCTGTGGCTGTTCCGAAACCACTATACCCTGGATTAGGTTAACCTAAAATATGGACGACGATACGAGCGATCCGCGATTGACGCGTCGGAAGTGTCTCGCCGGTGGGAGTGCCCTCTTCGGGAGCGCGCTGCTCGCGGGCTGTGCCGGGGGCGGCGACGAGACGCCGAGCGACGGGACGGCGACCGAGGGGTCGGCCGGCGGCGAGCCGGCGGAGTCGGCCACGGCGACGCCCGCGCCGACCGACGCGCCGACGGCGACCGCGACGGACGACGGCGGCTACAGCGCGACGCTCTCGCCGGTGGGCGAGGTGACGCTCGACTCCGAACCGGAGAGCGTCTTCACGATGTACAACCAGTTCGCGGACATGCTCGTCGCGCTCGGGTACGGCGACACGGTCAACTCGATGTTCGTCCCGGAGATGGCCGGGCCGACGATGAACCACTACTACGAGCGCCTCGACGGCGTCTCCTTCGACTGGGAGGGGCTCCCGAACCCCTTCGACGACTTCTCGAAGGAGTTCTTCTACGGACTCGAAAGCGACGTCCACCTCCTCGACCCCGCCTGGGCGACCACCCAGAGCAACTGGAGCCGGGACGACGTCGCGGAGATCACCGACTCCGTCGGCCCCTTCTTCGGGAACTTCTACAGCGGCACGCACGCCGCGCCCCCCGAGTCCTACGGCGAGGACTACCAGTACTACACGCTCTGGGAGCTGTTCGGGCGCGTCGCCGAGCTCTTCCGGGAGCGCGAGCGCTACGAGCAGCTCGCGGCCGTCCACAGCGACCTCGTCGCCACCATCGAGGCCGACCTCCCGCCGAAAGAGGAACGGCCGACCGCCGTGCGCGTCACGCTCGGCGACGGGCAGTTCTGGACGTACCACCTGAACCGGCCCGGCTTCTGGCTCGCCGATACCCGGCCGCTCGCCGCCGTCGACGCCTTCGACAGCGAGCAGTGGGACGGCCTGTGGGGCTCGGTCGGCTACGAGACGATGATCGAGGCCGACCCCGACGTGATCCTCCACCTCTGGGGGATGACGCCGCGCTACGACATGGCGAACGTCCGCGAGCAGCTCCGCTCGGACGACGTCGGCGCGGAGCTCTCCGCCGTGCAGAACGACCGCGTCTACGCACAGGGGATGCGCTACCAGGGGCCGCTGATGAACCTCTTCCAGATCGAGATGACCGCCAAACAGCTCTACCCCGATGTCTTCGGCGAGTGGCCCGGCTACGAGGACGGCGACCACTACCCCGAGCTCCCCGCCGAGGAACGGCTGTTCGACCGCGAGCGCGTCGCCGGCATCGTCACCGGGAACTGACGGCGCCACCCCGGCACTCCCGAGAGTCGACGCCGCCCGCCCCGCTCACGGGAACCGAACCGACCGCTCGTCGGTGTCGACCGCGACCCGACCGCCCATCGGCACCGGCGCCGTCGGGTTCGTGTGGCCGAAGTCGAGGTCGAAGACGACCGGTGCCCCGGTGTTGTACTCGCGGACCCACTCGCTGACCGCCGCGCGCTGGTTCTCGCGGTACTCGGTCCGCTCCTCGTCGGTCCGGTCGCTCTCGCGACTGCGGGTCTGCGGGCGACCGACGAGGACGGCGTCGAACCGCTCCAGCAGGCCGCGCTCGCCGAGGACGGTGAGTTTCCGCCGCACGTCCTCGGCGCTCGGCAGCTCCTCGGAGGTCTCCAGGGCGAGGACCGCCCCGTCCAGATCCGCGGGGTCGGGAACCGCGCGGTCGGCGGCCAGCAGCCAGGGCAGGACGGTGAGACAGCCGCCCCAGAGCCGGCCCGAGATTTCCTCGCCCTCGCGGGCGTCGGGCACGTCCCACCGCCAGCCCTCGTTGGCCTCGTACGCCGGCTCGGTCTCCCGGAAGTCGTCGCGGCCCCACTCGACGGTGTCGTCGGTCCACGCCTCGGCCGGTTCGAGTTCGCCCAGCGACTCCTCGAACAGCGCCCGGCGGAGGTACCGCTCGGTGTACTCGGGGAAGCTCCCGGGCGTCGCGACCTGATTCAGGAGTTGCCCGCCGTAGCACGAGACGACCCCGTGGGTCCACAGGTAGCTGGCGAGGCAGGTGTTGTCGCTCATGCCGAAGAATCGAGTGGGGTTCGCCCGCAGGATATCGGGGTCGAGGTGTCTCAGCACGCGGACCTGGTCGTCGCCGCCGATGGTCGCGAACGCGGCCGAGATCTCGGGGTCGCGGAACGCCTCGTGTACGTCCGCGGCGCGCATCTCCGGGCGCTCGCGAAGCTCGCCGGGGTCGGCCTCGGCGGTCCCGAAGACGACCGGGTCGAGGTCGAACCGGTCGCGCAGGCGTTCGAGCGCGAGGTCCAGCACGTCCGGGAACAGCGTCGCCGCGCCGCCGGAGGGCGCGATCACGGCCACCCGGTCGCCCGGCTCCGCGGGCGGGGGCGTGACGAACTCGGGGCTGCGGTCGTCGCCGTCGCTCATGCCCGGACAGTCGGGTGCCGTCGGAAAACCGTTTGCGACGCGGTGGGACGGGGTAGCACGACCTACCGGCCGCGACCGCGCCGGCCGGCGAACCAGGGGCGGTGCCACCACTGCCAGAGCCGCTTGGTGAGTCGCGTCACCGGGAACGGGCCGTGGCCGAGCAGCGTCATCGAGAACCCGACGGCGAGCGTGCCGAGGAAGGCGACGACGCCGGCGCCGGCCGACAGAACCCAGGGGCTCGCGGCGTCGACCCACGGGTCGGCTGAGATAAAGAGGACAGTGAGCGCGGCGACGACGGAGGGGACGAGGGCGTCGACGACGCTGAGGACGGCGACGCCGACGACGCGGAGGGCCTTCATGTGGATTCGATTCGGACCGTGTCAGTCGTCCGCGGAGACGGCGTCGGGGTCGGCGCCAGCGGCCCGGGCCGCGTCGTCCTCGATGCTGGGGGGGTACTTGCCGCGGTCGAGGACGAGATCCGACTGCGGGCGGGCCATGCAGGTCAGCGCGTAGTTCTCGGCCTCCTCTTCGGTGAACCCGCGGGCGGCCGGCTGGGTGACTTCGCCGGCCTCGATCTTCGCCGAACAGGCGAGACACATCCCCACGCGGCAGGAGTACTCCTGGGCGATGCCCTCCTCGATGCACCGGCTGAGGATGGTCTCCGTGTCCGAGACCGTGATCTCCTCGCCCGTCCCAGCGAACTCGACGGTGTACTCGGTCATGCCCCTCGATTCGACGCTCTCCACCTAAACTCTTTATGCCGGGCGGTGGACGACGCTCGGTCCCGTGTGGATTGTGGGTTCCGAGTCGTTCCCCGGGGAACGAACGGAGGCGGTCGCGACGCGCTCGGCGACAGGTTCAGAAGTACTCGTCGACGATGTCGCCGAGCGACTCGCTGTCGCGGTCGAAGGTGAAGACGAGGCCGGACCACTCGCGGACGGGGAAGTGGGCGACGACGACGGAGTCGTACCACCGGACGGTGGCGTCGAGCGTCCCGAAGTCGAACAGCGCGCCCTCCTGCGCGGGGTCGCCAAGTCCCTTCATGACGAGCGTCTCGACGCGCTCTTCGAGTTCGGCGTCGCTGAACTGCGCCGCGATGTCCTCCCGGAGGTAGACGACCTCGTGGTCGTCGCCCCCGTAGCGGACCGCCGCGCGGAGCGCGCCCTCGTCGCTCTCCCGTATCTGTTCGACGATCTCCCTGCCCTCCTCGCTGGCGTCGGCCAGGTCGGACTCGATGTCGTCGAGTTCCTCGTCGGGAGAGTCTGTCATGTCCGCTCGATGGGCGGCGACGGACATAAAGCCACCCCGCCGGGACTCGACCGCGATAGCGACGGCTCCGCGTACCCCCCGTCCCGAGACCGAACCACTCAAGCGCGATTCGGCCGATGGATCGGCCACAATGGGCACGCCGCTTCCCTCGCGCGCGGAGCAGGCCGAAGAAGTGATCGAACGGCTCTGGGAGGAGTACCCCGACGCCACGATCTCCCTGAACTTCTCGAACCGACTCGAGCTGCTCGTCGCCGTCGTGCTGTCGGCCCAGTGTACCGACGAGCGCGTCAACCAGGAGACCGAGGACCTCTTCGAGAAGTACCAGTCCGCCGAGGACTACGCCGAGGCGGACGTCGAGGAACTCTCCGAGGACATCGGGTCGATCACCTACCACAACAGCAAGGCCGACTACCTCAAGACCTCCGGGCGGATCATCGCCGACGAACACGACGGCGAGGTGCCGGACACGATGGAGGAGCTGACCGACCTGAAGGGCGTCGGCCGGAAGACCGCGAACGTCATCCTCCAGCACGGCTACGACCTGGTCGAGGGGATCGTCGTCGACACGCACGTCCAGCGGCTCTCCCGGCGGCTCGGGATCACCGAGGAAGAGCGTCCCCAGGCCATCGAGGAGGACCTGCTGCCGGTCGTCCCCGAGGAGGAGTGGAAGTGGTACACGCACCTGCTGATCAGCCACGGCCGAGCGGTGTGTACGGCGCGCAACCCCGACTGCGACGAGTGCGTCCTGGCGGATATCTGCCCGTCGGCGAAGGGCGATTCGGACGTGGACCTCGCGAGCGGCGAGCCCTGGGATTAGGTTGATCGGCTCTCTGCGGAGGTCGCCAGCGTACGGGTAACAAGTTGTCTGCGAGCCGGAGCGACGCGTCGTGGTACCGATTCGGTCTGCATTCGAACGCACGGCCCCACAGTTAGTCCCTCCATCGCAATGTCCTGCTGTGTACCGACCGCCTGTCCACCTCTCGCGTTTCGCGTGCTGTCACATCGGACCGATGGGTCAGACAGCGAGTGGACCGCAAGGACGGACAGTACTATTAGGCCGCGAGAACCAGCGTTTACGATGACCGAGTGGCGCGTTCCTCCGTGGCGCGAGTCCGGGGGACCATCCGTTCTCTCTGATATCGAGATACTCCGGAAGATGGCTGAGCAGGGGGTACTCTCCGTTCACACACTTTCTGAAGGTCGGAGATCGAAGAGTCAGATCCGGCTCCAGTGTCGGTATCTACGGAAGCTTGGTCTGGTAGAGAGGATGGGAAGCGAACTCTACGGTCTCACGGCCAGCGGTGAACGAGTCATCGACGGGTCGAGAGAGATGCCACAGTCGAACGGGTACTTCGACCTGCAGACGTTGTTAGACCTATCCGACAACCGCATCACTGACCTCTCTCTGTTGACCCAAGAGGATATCAAACAGATCAACTTCGACATTTACAGGGAAGTGAAGAACCCGGACGAAGAGACCGCGCACGAGTACTCGGTAGACGTGCGGGACGCTCGCAGGAAATCGCGGGAGGTGCTGTCGGCGAAACGATGGAAACTGGATCGAATCCTCCGAGAGTTTCCCCGGACAGAACCGATCACGTCCCAGTGTGCTCACTGGGTCGCTTCGCTCGTCTCCTTTCATCTATTCCCCGATGCCAATCATCGAACGGCGATGATCGCGTTGTATCGGCTCGCTCTCGCAAACGAGGTTGTCGGTGAGGACCATCGGTGGCCGGGTGACAAGACCGAAATCGGCAAAGCGGTGTTGCTCTCCAAATTCCATCGTCACCTATCTCCGGAGCGTAACTTCGAGCGACTCTGGAGACGGGATACACTATATTGGCACTGGTTCCAGTATTTCGAGTCCCTACTGTTCGGTGTTGAGTACCCCGCGTTGAACCATCACTCCGAGAAGGCCCTGCGTAAAAAACTGCAGCGAGTCAGAGACGAGTAGGAGGCTACTCCGAGTCGACAGTGCCCATCTTCACGTAGGCACTCTTTCGCTTTTCGACGTGCTTCTCGACTTTTTTCTCTAGTTCTTCCCGGTCCATGTCCGATCCTATCGGCGGAAGCGGTTTATATTTTGGCCAATCTTCTCCGGACGTTCCCGTCGGAAACAAACGGCGGTCCCATGGAGGGATCGAGCGGTTCAGGCGTTCACGTCTTCGAGGTGGCTCGAGACGACGACGCGGCCCTTGGGGGTGAGCGTCGGGCCGTCCTCGCCGTCGACGACGAGTTCGTCGTCCCGGAGGTCGTTGAGGACCATCGTCAGCTGACTGCTCTCCATGTCGAGGACGTTCGCCAGCGAGACGCCCGGGCCGGTCGAGTAGACGGCCACGAGCAGTTCGACCTGCTCCTCCGAGAGGGTCACGTCCTCCAGGTCGGCCATCAGATCGCTGTACTCCAGGCGGAGGTAGCGGCCGAGGATCGACATCTTGCGCGGGGACTCCAGGGCGGCCAGCGAGAGGTTCGACTGGCCGTTCGCCAGGTGCCGGACCGCCAGGACCGACCGCTCGCTGCCGTTGATCTCGCGGGACGTTCGCTCGAAGTCGGTGACCGTCGACAGGTCCACGTCGACGGTGTCGTCGGAGCGGCGGAAGCGGACGGTACCCGGTTTGAGGAACAACTTCGCGGGGGCGAACGCCTGGTCGGTGACGCGCCCGCCGACGCGGGCGGGGTGTTTGAGGGTCACGTCGGTGCCGTTGAGGACGGCCTTGAACAGGACCGTCGTGAACTTCTCGATCTTGTCGTCGTCGGCCTCGACGGCGGCGACCATGCGGTTGCCCCCCTTCTCGAAGGCGACCGTCACCGTCGAGTCGAAGAACTCGCCCAGGTCGTCGGGGACCTGACCGACGGCGATGTCGAAGATAGCGGACAGCGGGATGGTCACTTTCCCCTCGTCGCCGGCGAGGACCAGCCGCTTCTCGCTGAGGAGGATCCGCCCTTTCACCGGCTCGGCCCGGGACGAGGCCTCCGAATTGAAGGTGGCGACGAAGTCCGCGATGACTGATTCCGACATAGGCGGCGTTAGCAGTCCCTTTCGCCCCCCGAATATTGAGCGTTTCGTGCCAGTATCAACGGCGAGAACGGCCGATCCCGGTCGTTCGACCGGTTTCGGGGGCAGTTCCGGGCCGACAGCCCCGCTACGCGGCGTCCGCGTCCGGGTACCGCGGCCGGCGGGCGGAGTCGTCGCTCCCCTCGACGAACGGGAGCGCGACGCGGGTCGCGGGGCGCTCCTCGCCGTCGACGCGGACCGCGAGCGAGTCGCCGACGGCCGTCTCGCCGCTGTCGACGGCGGCCAGCGCGACGGGTTCGTCGCGGGTCGGGCTGACGGCGCCGCGGGTCACCTCGCCGACGGCGGCGTCGCCGGCGAACACCGCCGCGCCGGCCCCGGGGACGGCGCTCCCCGCGTCGGCCGCGCCGTCTTCGACGTCCGCGCCGACGACGAGACCGACGAACCGCCGGCTCGGCCGCCCGCGGTTCTCGACCCGGGAGACGACCTCCTGGCCGACGTAACAGCCCTTCTCGAAGTCCAGGGCGTTGCGGACGCCGCAGACGTTGGGGATCCGACCCGATAGCTCGGTCTCGAAGAGCGGGGTGCCGGCCTCCAGCGTCAGCGTCTCCCAGGTGCGATAGCCGAAGGGGGCGGCCGCGTTCCCGCGATTTTCGAGGGTGTCGAACACGTCGGCGGCCTCGCTCGCGGCGCAGACCACCTCGTAGCCCTCCTCGCCGGCCAGGCCGTCGTCGCGGATCACCGTGACACCGGCGTCGGCCATCGTCCCGCGGACGAAGGATAGGGTGCGGTCCGGCGAGGCGGCCTTGTTGAGGACGCTGGCGATCTTCTCGGTGGCCTGAGGGCCGTAGACGCCGAAGACGCCGAAGTCGTCGCTGGCGTCCGTTATCTCCACGTCCTGGATGAACGTCTTGGAGCGCCAGTCCTCGGCGACCCGCTCGTGCTCGGTCGGCGGGAGGAAGACGAGCAGGCGGTCGCCGGCGGCGGCGTTGTAGACGTACATGTCCGTCTCGATGGCCCCCTGGGGGTCCAGCAGGAGGGCGTAGCAGCCCTCGCCGTCCTCGTCGGGGACGCGGTTCGAGACGGCGTTGTCGACGAACGCGACGCGGTCGTCGCCCTCGACGGTGAGGACGCCGTAGCCCCGTTCCGTGACGCCGACGACGTTGCGGACGGCGGCGTGAGTCCGCTCGGGGCGGCCGTAGTGGGCCACCACCCGGCGGTCGCCGCGTTCCTCGAACGTCGCGCCGTGGTCCGCGTGGACCGACTCGATGACCGTCATTGCCCCGAGTTGGGGCCGGTGTCGGGTTACGTCTTGCGGAGCGGGGAACGGCCGGGGCTCGCGGCGGGTCGCGAGGGAGCCGGTCGCGTCACCGCGTCACCGCGCCACCGCGCCACCGCGCCACCGCGTCACCGCGTCGCGCCGGCGCGGTACTGCCCGTGGGCGACGCCGATCGCCAGACAGATCAGCCCGAAGACGACCATCGACGGCGCGACCATCATCAGGATCGTGTCCGTCCCCATCGGGATCGGCGCACCGACCAGTCCGCCCACGCCGACCGCGATCAGGACGGCGAACGCGGCGACCGTCTTCGGCAAGTCGAGTTCCATAGCGGCCGTTAGGAACGCTCTCAAATCAGCGTTGCGGGGATTCTCACCGCACCTCGTCGGTCGGCTCCGGGAACGATGGCTCCTCCCCCCACCGGTCGCCGTCCGGCGCCCCGGACGCCGGGCCCGCGGTCGACTCGACCCGCTTCAACACGACCTCGTGTTCGTCGGCGGCGTGGTCGTTGAAGAACCGCTGTACGTGCTCGCGGGCCGCGGCCGACCGCGACTCCCCGCACGTGTGGCAGCGACAGACGTACATGCTACTCGGCGTCGTCCCGCTCCCCGAGACGGACCTCCCGGTCGGAGCCGACCGTGACCAGCCGGCCTCGATACTCGAAGGTGACCGTCAGCGACTCGCCGCCGGAGTCGACGAGTCGGTCGAGCGCGTCCGGGTCCAGCGCCGTCCACAGCGGCGGCAGATCCGTCGGGTCCGCCCCGACGTCCGCCGCGACCGCCCTCACGACCTTCGTTGTCAACCTGTCGTCACCGTTCGACGGAGTTCCCGACCGCTCCTGCCGTATCATCACTCGGTGGGATGTCGTCCGTTACCAAAAAATAACACCCTCAACCATTAGGCAGTTGAGTTTCCTTTAAGATCGGTTTGGATATCTCAAATCGTCCCGCGTCAGTCGGTCTCCGCCGACGGTGACCGCTCGGCGAACCCGTCGTAGGGGCGGACGGCCCGCCGGCGGAGCAGTCGCTCGCTCTCGATGGTGAGGCCGAGGTCGACGAGTCGCTCGCTGATATCGGTGATCGCCTCGGAGTCGTCGGTGACCGCGAGGACCCGGAGGTTCTCCGAGGCGCTCAGGAACTCGTCGACGCTGACGACGCGGGGGAGTTCGAGCGCGCTGTCGGCGAGGTCGGCCCGGCGTTCGACCGGGGCGGTACAGGTGAAACTGATCCGGAGCGGAAAGCCCGCACGGCGGTAGTCCACGACCGGTTCGTAGCCGTCGACGACGCCGGCGGCTTCGAGACCGTCGATCCGGTTGCGGACGGTCTGTGCCGAGACGGGGAGTCGCTCGGCCATGTCCACCGGGGTCGTGTTCCGGGCGTCTTCCTGAAGGAGGTAGAGGACCGCGAAGTCGAGTTCGTCCAGATCGGCCATACTCGTAAGTGTCTCAGAGTTATCCGTGAAAGGGTTGTCGGACCGCTCGACGGCCCGGGACACCGGGGCCGGCCGACGCTCACCCGCGCAGCAGCGACTGCAGCTGGTCGAGCGAGAAGACGGTCGTCGGCCGGTCCATGTGGACGCCGATCTCGCCGGAGAACGCCCGGAGGCCGACCCGCTTGACCGGCTCGGGCAGCGAGTACGCCCGCCGGACCCAGTGGCCGAGTTCGATCTCGCGTTCGAGGTCGTCGCGCCACGCGGCCTCGTAGGCGGACAGCGTCGCCGGGTCGCGGGGGTCGACCTCCCGGGCGGCGTGGTCGGCGGCGGTCATGCCGTAGCGGATGCCGCCGCCGGTGAACGGCTTGGTCTGGGCGGCGGCGTCGCCGACGAGGAACGCCCGGCGGCTCGTCACCGAGTCGGGCGGGCCGACGGGGATCAGGCCCGAGCAGCGGCGGTCGGTCTCGACGCCGTAGTCGGCGGTGAAGCGGTCGAACCGCTCGCGCACGTCCGCGCTCGGCGGCGTCGCCAGGCCGTACTCCACGCCGGCCTCCCCGCGGGGGATGCGCCAGGCGAAGAAGTCGGGAACGGTGAGGTGAACGTCGACGAAGTCGCTCGCGTCGTCCTCGTCGCTGAACCCGAGGACGCCGTGCAGCAACTCGTCGGGCTCGGGCATGTCGAGTTCGCGCCGGACCCGGGATTTCGGCCCGTCGCAGCCGGCGACCATCCGCGCCTCGTGGGTCTCGACGCCGTCCGGTCCCCGTACCTCGATTTCGACGCGGTCGCGGAACTCGGAGACGCCGACGACGGTGTGGTGCTCCCGGAGGTCGACCCCCGCATCGCGGGCGGCGTCGGCGAGCTCCCGGTCCAGCCCGACCCGGTCGATGACGTTCGACACCTGCTCGTCCTTGTAGAAGGGGTAGGACGTGGCCGGGAACTCGCCGCCGTCGCGGTCGGAGGGGGCGCCCTCGTGGGCAGCGGCGCCGTCCGGTTCGGTGGTCGCGCGGCCGTCGCGGTCGGCGGGGACGCGGCCGTTCGGACGGGGGTCGCCCGGCGGGTCGCCGCGGGGAGAACCGAGGTGGAAGCGGGCGCCGTAGACGACGTTCTGCAGGAGACGGTCGCGGGCGCCATCCGGGGTGAACTCCCAGACGTCGGTGGAGACGTGGCCCGAGCAGGCCAGCGGCTCCCCGACCTCGCCCTGCTCGAAGGCGAGCACGTCGTACCCCCGCTCGGCGGCGCGACGGGCGAACCGCGAGCCGGCGGGGCCGCACCCGACGACGACGAAATCGTGCATACGACCCCTGTGGCGTGTCGCGATGAAATATCTTTCAGTCCCGCGTCCGCGGGCGGCGCTGACTCTCCGACCCGTACCGACGCTGTTTGCAGGTGTGTTTTTACCGAACTGTCCCTCACTCTCGGGCATGAGCGAGTATCGGCCGGGCGTCTGCAACATCGGGCGCGACGAGCGGCGCAAGCGACGGACGCTGGGTGCGGTCTCCTTCCTCGGGGCGGCGGCCTACGTCGGCGTCGTCCTCGGGACGGGCCGACCCGCCGGACTCCTGCTGGGGTCGTTCCCGCTGCTGTTCGGCGGGTTCATGGGCGTCGTCCAGGACCGGATGGGCTTCTGTGCGGGCTTCGGCGCGCTGGCCCGCTACGACCTCTCGGGGTCGGGCGGCGACTCCGGGTCGGTCGCCGATGCCGAAGCCGTGAAACGGGACCGGATCAAGGCGTTCCAGGTGGTCGCCGTCGCGGCGGCCGCCGCCGTCGTGACGACGATGGTCGTCTACGGCGTCGGGTCGGCGCTGTGAGCGGTCGGGCGCGGTTCGAGGCAGCCGGTCGGGTCACACCACGGCCAGCCCGCGCGGCGTCCGTGATTCGTACGCATCGGGCCACGCCAGGGGAAGCTCCTCCCACGACGCGCCGGTGTCGGCCGAGCGGTAGCACCCGCGGTTGTTGAGCGCGAACAGGACCGACCCGCCGGCGGCGGCGAACACCGACCGAACCGTGCCCTCGGGCTCGGGGAGGCCGTCCATCGCGAGGTGCCACTCCGTCGGCTCGTCCCGGCCGGCGTTCGCGGTGCGGTAGACGTACGCCTCGGCGGTCGAGACGCTGTGTGCGCTCCGGGCGCCGCTGGCGGCGGAGACGACGACGGTGTCGGGGTCGGCCCGCGGGACGGCCAGCCCCCAGACGTAGCCGTGGTCGAGCCCGTCCGTCGGGTAGGCCCAGGTGTCGCCGCCGTCCTCGGACTGGGCGTAGCCGTCGCCGGCGGCGGTGTAGAGTCGGCCCTCCGCGTCGGGGTGAGTCGCGAGGGTGTGGTTGTCGTAGCGGGCGCCCTCGGGGCGGTCACGCCAGAAGTCGGCGCCGTCCGCGCCCTCGGCCGCCGCGGCCCCGAGCGCGTCGTCGGTCCGCACGAGCGCGCCGGCCTCGATGGCGACGTACAGCCGCTCGGGGTCGTGCGGGTCGGGTTCCAGCCAGCGGACGTGATGGGTGTGCGGTCGCGGCGGGAACGACCACTCCGACTCGGAGGGGAGGGCGGTCAGCGGCGCGAGCGCCTCCCACGAGTCGCCGCCGTCGGTCGAGCGGTAGACGGCCGAAGGCTCGGTGCCGGCCCACACGGTGTCGGGGTCGTGTGGGCTGACAGCCAGTGAGGTGACGCGGTCGTCGATACCCGGGGCGACTCGCTCCCAGGTGTCACCGCCGTCGCCGGTGCGGTGGATCCCGGACTCGACGGTGCCGACGAACGCGCGGTCCGGTCGCTCCGGGCTCGCGGCGACGCACTGGAAGTCGCGGCCGGCGAGGCGTTCGGCGGCGGTCCACTCACCGGCGGTGACCGGGTCGTCCCCGTCGGCGGTCGAGTCGGGAGCGTCCCCGCGGACGACGAGCACGCGGTCGCCGAGCGCGGCGTAGGCGGTCGTGTCGGTCATACCCGATCGGACGGGCGCGACGGTCTTAACCGCTCGCTGAAATCGAGTTCGGCGGACCGCGGCGAGCGGACGGACGGGGTCCGCCCTCGGTCGCCCCGCGTCCGGAGCGGGCGCCGAAACCCGGGTCTCGCCGCCCGCCGTCAGCGCGAGGTCCCGTCCCAGACGGACAGGTCCGCGACGGTCTCGACGGCGTCGCCGCGGGTCACCGTCGCCCAGAGCCCGTCGAACGGCGGCCGGTCCACGTCCTCGACGGTCTCGACGGCGTCGCCGCGGGTCACCGTCGCCCAGAGCCCGTCGAACGGCGGCCGGTCCACGTCCTCGACGGTCGTCTGTCCGTCCCACGCGTCGAGACGCCGCTCGGTCGCCGACCCGGCCGCGTTCGCGCCCTCGGGACCGTCGACGGCCGCGCCGGTCGAGCCGTCGTCGACATCGCCGAGACCGTCGAGGGCGTCGCCAGCGCCGCCCCCGTTCAGGTCCGGTTCGCCGCCGTCGTCACCTGCTCCCGGAGTACCGCCGTCGGCGTCGCCACCGGCGACCTCGTCGTCGTCCGGCGGTGCCAGCCCGCCGCCGGACGCGGCCGGGGCCTCGTCGCCGGCCGAGGGCGAGGCGCCGTCTCCCGGTGCGTCCAGGTCTCCCAGTCCGCCCGGGTCGCTGTCGCCCTCGCCGGAGCCGACCGGCGGGTCGTCCCCCAGCATGTCCGCGTCCGAGCCGGACTCAGGTGCATCCGGGCCGGATTCGGCCGCGTCCTCGACCCCGAGTTTCGCCCGGAGGTCGTCGCCGTCGAGGACGGTCACGTCGTGGCCCGCGGCGGCCGCCTCCGCGACGCCGCCGGCGCCGACGGACAGGCAGACCGCCGAGTCGGCGCCGGTCTTCCCGGCGAGCGCGTCGAGCTGTTCCAGCTGGGCCGAGTCGACGGCTCGCTCGCCCGCGACCCAGACGATCTCGCCGCGCACCTCGCCGTCGACCCGCCGCTTCGCGAAGACGAACACGTGCGAGCCGTGTTCCTTGACCGTCGTCCGGTAGCCGTCGGCGGCCCACGCGTCGGCAGCGAGGCCGGCGAGGTCGGCGTCACTCGCGCCGGTCAGGTCCGCGGGGTCGACGGAGTCGTCACCGGACCCCTCGGCTGACTCGTCGGGCGGGTCGGGGTCAGCGGCCATCGGTGTGGGCGCTCACCCGTTCGCGGGTCGATTCGTCGACGAGGGTGTAGCTGTTCTCGGCGGCCACGTCGTCGAGCCGCTCGACGAAGTCCTCGAAGTCGGCGGCCAGGCGGTCCTCGGCGAAGTACACCGAGTGTTTCGCGCCGAGCGTGACGAGCAGCTCCGTCGAGGACTCGGCGGCCGAGACGGCGGGCTCGTGGTGGACGACGCCCTCGCCGGGGGGTTCGCCGTCGTGGACCGCCGCCGTCGGCGTGTAGACGGTTCCCTCCTCGATGCAGTACAGTTCGGCCCACTGGCGGGTCCGGCGGACGTAGTCGTAGAGGAAGGCGACCGCACCGACCAGCAACAGCGGGACGCCGGCCACCCGCGGGCCGGTGACGAGCAGCGAGACGCCGACGGCGACCAGCGACAGGCTGGCGGTCGTGAGGTTGACCACCTCGGCCATCGGCGAGTCGTCGGGTAACGGACTCAGCGACGACTCGAACGGGCGCTTGCGCACCTTGAAGCCGCCCTTCGAGAGGTAGACCTCCTCGTCGAACGCGGCCGCGGAGCCGCCCCGGCCGGGCGAGGTGTCGCTGGTCGGCACGTAGCCCAGGTCCTCCGTGATCTGCCGGAGGTGGACGTGAAAGGAGTGCAGCGAGAACAGGTCGGGGATGCGGACCGACACGCGGTGGGTGTAGTCGGCGGCGACCTCCTCGCCGTCGGTCCGCGAGGTCACCACGATCGCGAGTCCCCCCAGGATCGCGACGATCCACAGCGCGGTCACGACGGCGCCGAACTCGCCGCTCAGCCCCTCGGCGTCCCCGAAGGCGACCGAGACGATCAGGGCGACCGTCCCGGCGACGGTCAGCGCGACCCCCAGCGACCGACGCAGTCGGATCCAGTTGAGCCGTTTCCAGTTGGTCGCCTCGATTATCTCGTAGCGGTTCAGCGGGACGGTCCGCGACCCGCCCAGTACGCCGCCGACGCCGTCGCCGCGCCCGCCGAGCAGCCGCCCGACCGTCCCGCGGTCGATCAGGTAGAGGACGACCGCGAGGACGACCAGCGGCACCGCGAGGTCGACCAGCGCCGTCACCCAGCCCGGCCTGCTGGCGAACCGGCTCGTCGGCGGCGGGAGTATCCGTCCCAGCAGCCCGAACCCGATACCCGCGAGCCCCGAGAGCACGGCGCCCGTTCGTGCGAGTCCCATCTCGGGTGGGTCACTCGCCTGTCAGTAGTTATAGCTGTCCGCGCAGGTTTCAGATGTGATAGCCGTGCGGTCGCGAACGCTTTTATCGGATCGGGAGACCACCCTCGACCGTGCGACGAACCTATTGCATTGCAACGCGTTGCAACGCGCATGGAGAACGTCACGACGCGCATGAGTGACGAGGAACTCGATCTGGTGGAGCGGCTGGCCGACGCCAGCGGTGAGAGCCGGAGCGAAGCCGTCCGGAAGGCCGTGCGTCGGGGGGCACAGGAGGAGCTGGTCCGACTGGCGCTCCAGCGGTATCGGGAGGGGGAGGTCGGAATGCGCGGCGCGGCCGACCTGGCGGGCCTGACCATCGGGGAGATGATGGCCGAGGCCAACGACCGGGGCGTCCTCTCGAACTACGACGAGGCCGACTTGGCCGACGACGTGGACGCGCTGCGATGAGCGGCGACGACGGCGAGGGAGCGGAACGGACGCTCCTCGTCGACGCGAGCGCCTTCATCGCGCTGGCGGCCGTGGACGCCGTCGACCTGCTGGTCGGGATGGATGGAAGCGTCGTCGTCCCGCTGCGAGTTGCCGACGAACTCGTCGACGAGCGGTCCCGGCGCGCCCTGAACGACGCCCGCGAAAACGGGTCCGCGAACGTCAGCCGCGCTACCGGTCACCTGGAATCGGCGCGGACGCACTTGGGAACCGATGGCGAGTCGGGGGACGCGGGACTGCTCGCCCACGCGCTGGGAACCGACGATCCGGTCGTCGTAGTGACCGACGACAAACCGCTCCGGCAGACGTGCAAGACGCTCTCGGTCCCGGTCTCGGGGTCGATCGGCGTCGTGATCCGCGCCGTCGAGCGCGGTGCCGTCGACGGTGCGGAAGCGAAAGAACTGGTGTACGCGATGGACGAGGTCGGCGCGCGCCTGAGCGCGAGTCTGGTTAAAAGGGCAGAACGGCTGATCGACGACGCCGCCAGCGACGCTTAGTCGTCGTCGGCGCGCGGGGCCTGCTCGGCCTCGCCGTCGGCGTCGGCGGTGACGACGCGGTCGCCCCGCGGCCCCTCCATGTCCACGTCGGGCAGCAGGTCCCGGAGGTACTTCCCGGTGTACGAGCCCTCGGTCCGGGCCACGTCCTCCGGCGTCCCTTCGGCGACGAGCTGACCGCCCGCTTCGCCGCCCTCGGGGCCGAGGTCGACGATGTGGTCGGCGTTCTTCACGAGGTCGAGCTCGTGCTCGATGACGACGACGGTGTTGCCGTCGTCGGTGAGCCGGTGGAGCACGTCGATGAGCTTGCGCTCGTCGTGGGGGTGCAGCCCCGTGGTCGGCTCGTCGAGGAGATACAGCGTCTCGCCGGAGTCCTTCTTGCCCAGTTCTTCGGCGAGCTTGACGCGCTGGGCCTCACCACCGGAGAGCGTCGTCGAGGGCTGGCCGAGCTGCATGTAGTCCAGCCCCACGTCCTTCAGGAGTTTCAGCCGGCGACGGATCTGACTGTGGCCCTCGAAGAAGTCGTAGGCCTCGTCGATGCTCATGTCGAGCACGTCGGCGATGGTGGCGTCCTTGTAGGTCACGTCCAGCGTCTCGCGGTTGTAGCGGGCGCCGCCACAGGCCTCGCAGGGCACCTGCACGTCCGAGAGGAAGTTCATCTCGATGGTGACCGTACCTTGTCCGCCACACTCCTCACAGCGACCGCCTTTGACGTTGAAGGAGAAGCGGCCCTTCTCGTAGCCGCGCTGTTTGGCGAGGTTCGTCTCCGCGAACAGTTCGCGGATGTGGTCGAAGACGTTGGTGTAGGTCGCGGGGTTCGAGCGGGGCGTCCGGCCGATGGGCGACTGGTCGATGAGTCGCACCGTTTCGATGGCGTCGAGGCCGGAGAGGCCGTCGTGCTCGCCGGGGTTCACGTCGGAGTTGCCGTGCATCTCGCGAGCGAGCGCCTTGTAGAGCACGTCGTGCATCAGCGTCGACTTGCCCGAGCCGGAGACGCCCGTGATGGCGGTGAAACAGCCGATCGGGAGGTCCACGTCGAGGTCCTTGAGGTTGTGCTGGCGGGCGCCCTCGACGGTGAGGTTGCCGTCGGGGTCGCGCCGGTCGGCGGGGACCGGGATGGCTTTCTCGCCGGAGAGGTAGTCGCCGGTGGTGGATTCGTCCGTGTCGATCACCTCGTCGAAGTCGCCGTTGACGACGATCTCGCCGCCGCGTTTCCCGGGGCCGGGCCCCATGTCGATGATGTTGTCCGCCCGCCGCATCGTCTCGGTGTCGTGTTCGACCACGAGGAGGGTGTTGCCGAGGTCGCGCAGTTCGGCGAGCGTGTTCAGCAGGCGGTCGTTGTCGCGCTGGTGCAGGCCGATGGAGGGCTCGTCGAGGACGTAGAGGACGCCGACGAGGCCGCTCCCGATCTGGGTGGCGAGGCGGATGCGCTGGCTCTCGCCGCCCGAGAGCGTTGCGGCCTCCCGGTCGAGGGTCAGGTACTCCAGTCCCACTTCGCACATGAACCCGAGCCGCGCCCTGATCTCCTTGAGGATCTCCTCGGCGATCTTCGTGTCGCGGGGGCCGAGAGCGCGTTCGAGGTTCTCGAAGTGCTCCAGGGCGTCGCCGATCGAGAGCCGGTTGACCTCGGTGATCGCGGTGCCGTCGACGAGGACGGCTCTCGACTCGGCCTTCAGGCGGGTGCCGTCACAGGCGGGACACCGGGTGGTCGCCATGTACTCCTCGATGTGCTCGCGGGCGCGGTCGGAGTCGGTCTCGACGTGGCGGCGTTCGAGGTTCGGGATGACGCCCTCGAAGCGCTCGGTCTTCTCGCGGGTGCCGTTCTTGGTGCGCCACTCGAAGTGGACCCGCGAGTCCGTGCCGTAGAGGAACTGTCGTCGGATCGACTCGTCCAGATCCTCGAAGGGAGTGTCGAGCGGGACGCCGAAGTGCTCGGCGACGTTGTCCAGCTGTCGGGAGTAGTAGGTGCGGTCGTAGCTCCAGGGCTCGAAGACGTGTTTCAGCGGCTTCGAGGCGTCCTGAATCACGAGGTCCTCGCTGACCTCCTTGGTCTCGCCGAGGCCCTCGCACTCCGGGCAGGCGCCGTAGGGGCTGTTGAACGAGAAGGAGCGGGTCTCGATCTCGCTGATGTCGACGTTGCAGTGGGTGCAGGCGAGGTCCTCGGAGAATTCGACGACGAGGCGGTCGTCGGTCGCGTCGCCGTCCTCGTTGTCGCCGTCACCGGCGTCGTCGGCGCCCAGATCGCCCACCGACCGCGACTCGGCGCCCCCGAGTTCCACGTCCTCGCGCGGGTCGGGGACGGCGACTTTGATGACGCCGTCGCTCTCCTCCAGCGCCGTCTCGACGGAGTCCGTAATTCGGGAGCGGGCCTCCGGGCTCACTTCGATCCGGTCGACGACCACGTCGATGGTGTGGTCGTAGTTCTCGTCCAGTTCCGGGCGGTCGAGCGAGAGGTCGTGCTGTTCGCCGTCGACTTCGACGCGGGCGTACCCCTCGGCGACGAGGTCGTCGAACAGATCCTCGAAGGCGCCCTTCTGGTCGCGGACGACCGGCGCGAGGACCTTCGCGCGGGTTCCCTCCGGGAGTTCGAGCACGCGGTCGACCATGTGCTGAGCCGACTGCTCGCCGACCTCGCGGCCGCACTCCGGGCAGTGTGGCGTGCCGACGCGGGCGTACAGCAGGCGGAGGTAGTCGTGGAGTTCGGTGACGGTGCCGACGGTCGAGCGGGGGTTGTTCGCGGCGTTCTTCTGGTCGATGGAGATCGCCGGCGAGAGCCCCTCGACGTTCTCGACTTTCGGCTTGTCCATCTGCCCGAGGAAGTTCCGGGCGTAGGCCGACAGCGACTCGATGTATCGCCGTTGCCCTTCGGCGTAGACGGTGTCGAACGCGAGCGAGGACTTCCCCGACCCCGACAGCCCCGTGACGACCGTCAGTTCCTCCCGCGGTATCGTTACGTCGACGTCCTTGAGGTTGTGTTCCTCTGCCCCGCGGACCTCGATGACGTCTTTGCTCATCTATCCTTCGTCAGGGCTCGGTGGTGTGAAACACTGTCGGTTTCGCGGTCCGGTCGAGCCGCCCGATCGGCCCCCCGATTCGGCCGCTGCGTTCGCCCGGATCCGCGCGACGACGCGGTCCGCTTCGCCGTCGGCGACGACGAACACCCGCGGCTCCTCGCGCCCGAGCGCCAGGACGAGGTCCGCGGCCGAGCGACCGCGCCGCTCCCCGTCGACCACGGCCGCCGAGACGGTTCGACCGACCTACTGACGCTGAAATTTAAATACCAGGGGTGGAACAGTTAGGGCGCACATGGCTGGGAGCTACGACATCGCGGGGATCGAACTGGGAGACGACAGCTACACGGTCGAACAGTCGCTGATCCGGAACAAGTACAAGGCGATGGACGCGGCGGGCAACGTCGTGCTGCGCGGGAAACAGAAGATGCTGAAGATGAAAGAGGAGTTCCCGTTCACGGACGGGAACGACAACGAGGTGTTCACCGTCAAGGCCGGCGGCATCATCGACGTGGCCGGCAACTACGTCCTCTCGGACGCCCAGACGGGCGAGGACCTGGTCATCCTCGACAACGACTACTCGCTGCTGCAGGACACCTGGAAGATCCGCGACGCGCGCGACGAGTCGAAGCTCGCGGAGATCAACTCCCGCGGGGCGCTCGTGACCCTCGCCCGGAACGTCGTCCCGTTCGGCGGGTGGATCCCGCACAAGTACGAGATCACCGACCTCGACGGCAACCACGTCGGTTCGATCGACGGGCAGCTCTCGCTGAAGGACCGCTACGAGGTCACGATCGACGACGCCAGCAGCGTCCCGAAAGAGCCCGTCGTCGCCGCGGCGATGGTCATCGACGCGATCCAGGGCAACTGACGCCGCGTTCGTCGGGTTCGAGGTCCGCCGCGGCCGGCCGGGCACGGTGGACGACCCCGCCGAGCGGCGCGGCCGGGCGACCGCTCGTCGGTCCGGTCCCGTCGGGACTCACTCCGGGTCGGCGTCGCGCTTCCACTCGCGTTCCTGACGGCGCTCGGCGACGTGGTGGCGGCCGTCGGCCAGGTCCCTCCGGGCGCGGTCGGCCAGTCCGCTCACGTCGGCCATGAACTCGTGTTCGAACGACGCCAGCACGTCGTAGGACCAGCGATCTTCGTCGACGACGCCGCGGGGGAGGTGGCTGTCGCGGATCTCGTCGGCGAGGTCCGTGTGGCCGCTCTCGCGGAGCAGCGCCTCGGCCGATTCGAGGTGCTCCATCGCGTGGCCGGTGTTGTGGTGAAAGGCGACGAGCTTGCCGTGGGCTCGCCGGAGCCACTCGACTCCGAGTTCGACCTCGTGGAGCGCCTCGACTTCCCGGTCGGTCAGGTCGTCGCCCGGTCGGTCGTCGTCGATAGCCATGCGATCGTCTAGCAACCGCGCGGAGAAAGGGCTGTCGCCGCCCGTCTCAGGCGTAGGCGGCGAACTCCTCGCCGAAGACGAGGAAGTACGCGACCCCGACGATCCCCACGACGGTGGCGACGGAGAAGGCCAGCTCCGGGCCGGCGGTCAGCGTCTCCAGCGGGCCGGCGGGCAACTCGACCGTCCAGGCGCTGTCGTAGAGGTAGCCGCCCAGCGCGGCGCTGGGGATGACGATGGCGTTCCGGAGGAGGTAGTACGCGCCCGTCACGCGGCCGCCGGCGTCGCGCTCGGCGGGGCCGACGATGAGCGCCTTGTGGGAAGGGAGGCCGGCGAACCGCAGCCCGGAGAACGCGAACAGGGCGGTGACGACCAGCGGGTCGGCCGGGGCGAAGATCAGGAGGGCGGGGAAGACCGCGTAGACGGCGAACCCGAGCGCGACGACGGGCTTGAGGCCGACGCGCTCGGCGGCGATGGCGGCGGGCGCCATCGAGACGAGCGCGACGACCATCTCGACGCCCAGCAGGACGCCGAAGAAGACGGCGGGGTTGAGGTAGAACCCGAACAGGGTGGCATCGAGCTCCCAGATACGGGTGATCACGAGGACGAAAAAGCCGTACACCATCCCGTTGGCGAAGCGAACGAGCGTGTCGGCGACCAGCAGCGGGCGGAGCACCTCGGGCAACTCGGCGAGGTCGCTCCGGATCTGGGCGACGCCTTCGAACTCCGTGCCGAAGGAGTCGGCGTCGGCCTCGTAGCTGACGTGCTGGATCGCCGTGGCGACGACGCCGAAGACGACGGCGACGCCCAGCACGTACAGGAAGCCGGGGAGGATGGCCGACTCGGTGCCGCCGCCGACGAGGAAGAGGAGGCCGGCCGCCAGCAGCGGGCCGATCAGGAAGGCGCTCCGGCGGAACGTCTCCGTGCTGGCGAACCCGCGGGCCAGCCGGTCGTCGGGCACGCTCTGCTTGACGATGGCGAAGGTCGCGCCCAGCCCGAACGACTTCCAGGCCTGCGCCAGGACGAGCCCGACGAAGATCCAGAGCCAGGGTTCGAGGACGACCGCCCCGAGGTCGACGGGCCCGACCAGCGGCGCGACCAGCCAGAACAGGAACCCGAGCGTCGACAGCAGGCCGAACAGCGTCAGGGCGTACCGGGATCCGACGCGGTCGGAGAAGACGCCGCCGGCGTAGGGGTAGACCGCGCTGATGACGTTGCCAAAGGAGCCGTAGAGACCGACGACGAAGGGGGAGGCGCCGAGGACGACCAGGTACTCCGAGAGGTAGCGGCCGGTCATCTGGAAGCCGAGGCTGAAGGCGAACATCGCCAGCGAGAGGACGAGCACGTCCCGCTCCAGCGAGACGAACTGCCGCACCGTCGACCGGACGCTCGGCGACTCCGTTGCCATGGTCGGAGGTTCACTCCCCCCGACCTAAACCTCGCCGACGCGGCGACGATTTCCGGTTTCCGCTCCCCTGCGGGACGTTCTCGACAGATCGGCTATATAGTCCGTCGGGACGGGTCCGCGCCGGTCCGGTGTCGGTCGCCGCGCCGGCCGGGGCCGACGGTCACTCGCCGCGACGCCGCGCGAGCAGGGCACCGACGAGGAGCGCGACGAGCGCGCCCGCGACGCCGACGCCCGGCCCCAGTCCGCCGGCGGTTTCGGTCGGCGTCCCGGCGACCGTGGGCGAGGCGGTCGCCGTCCCCGTCGCGGTCGCGGTCGCCGCGCCGCCCGACCCGACGCCCTCGACGGTGATCTCGGCCGTTCGTCCGTCCGCTTCGGCCGAGATCGTGACGTTCCCGGCGCTCTCGATCCGGACGCTGCGGACGCCGTCGCCGTCGGTCTCGCCGACGGACGCGCCCGCTCGGCTGACCGACGCGTTGGGGACGGGGTTGCCGTACTCGTCGGTGACGGTCACCCGGACCGACTCGCCGACGACCACCCGGTCGTTGTCGGCGCGGAGACTGATAGCGGGGGTCCGCTGGATGGTCGCGTTCAGCGTGGTCTCCGACTCCCGGACGCTGAGCCGCTCGGTGACCGAGTCGTACCCGGGCTTGGTGACCGTGACCTCGTAGTCGCTGTTGACGGGGACGCTCACGCTGACGGTTCCGGTCCCCTGGGTGGTCACGTCGGCGACGCCCGGGACGGTGACGATCGCGTTCGTCACCGCCCGCGGCGGGTCGAAGTGGTCGTCGCTGACGGCGAACGTGACCAGCACCGACTCCTGGCGGATCCCCATCCGCTGGCTGACCTCCCCGTCGACGGTCAGCGTCGTCCGGTTGCGCAGGTACCCCTCCTTGAACGTGACGAGCGTGTAGTTGCCCTGCTCGATCTCGGGCGTCGTGAACGTCCCGTCGGCGGCCGTCCGCTCGTTGAGGACCGGCTGACCGTCGTGGAACATGCGGACGATGGCGTTACCGACCGGGCCGCTCGCCCCCTCGACCGTGACCGTCGCCCGGCCGGCCTGGGCGACCTCGATCGTCACGTCGCCCTCGCTGGCGTTCTCGACGACGTAGGGCTGGTTTCGGACGTAGTGAGGGTGGTCGACCCTGATGGTCACGTCGGCGCCCTCGGCCACGTCGACGAACGCCTTGCCGTTGCCGGCGGTGGTGCGGTTGACCGGTCCCCCGTCGTCCCACGTGGCCGACAGCTCCGCGTTACTAAGCGGGTTCCCCCCCCTCGTCGACGACGGTGACGGTGAGTGTGACGCTGTCCGACGACTGCGCGCCGACGCCCCCGACGAACGACGCGCTGGCGACGAACACCGCGAACGCGATCGTGATCGCCTTCGTGCGTGCCCGTGACATAGCTGGACCCTCGGCTGGCCACCTCATATCTCTGTCGGCATCTCACCGTCGTCCCGTCCGGCGCATCCGCGGGCGCCCGACCGCCGGGCCGTCCCGCCCGCCGCGCCCGCTCGGCGGCGAAGCCGAGGTCGGCGACCGCCGTCGAGGCCCGGTCAGCGACCGCCGTCGAGGTCCGCGGCCAGCGACTCGACCTCTCCGCGGCTCGCGGTCGTCATCGCGCCGGGGATCGTCCGCGCCAGCGTCGCGCTCGCGACGCCGTAGGTCAGCGCCTCGCTCGCGCCCGCCCCCGAGAGCACCCGTTCGAGGAAGGCGCCGGTGAACGCCTCGTGCTGGCCCGCCGGGTCGACCGCGTCGACCTCGATCCCGTCCTGCTCGTGGATCACGCCGTCGCTGCAGACCAGCGCCCCGCGTTCGCTCCGCGTGATCACGACCGTGTCGAACGACCGTTTGGAGGCGATGGCGTGGGCGAACTTCCGGGGTTCGTCGGTCCGGTCGAATATCGCCCGGGCCTGGTCCTCATTGGCTATCAGCACGTCGACGGCGTCGAACACCCCGTCCATCGTCTCACGGGCCGCCTCGACCGACCAGAGACCGGGCTGGAAGTCCAGGTCCATCGCGACGAGGCCGTTGCCCGCCGCCCGGAGGACCGCCTCGGCGGTCTCGACGATGTCGCCCGACAGCGAGAGCGTGCTCCCGGCGACGAAGGTGGCGTCGGCGCGCTGGACCCGGTCCATCGGCAACTCGCCGGGCGTCACCGACGCCGCGGCGGCCCGATCCCGGTCCTGGAGCAGCCGGTCCGCCCGCGGCGTCGGCCCCTGCTCGGCGAACTGGAGGCCCTGCCGGCCCTCCTCGGCCCAGGCGATCTCCGTGTCGACGCCGTGGGCGTGCAGCGTCCGCTCGACCCGCCGGCCCAGCGGCGAGTCCGGCAGTTTCGACAGCCACGTCGCGTCGGTCCCCATCGCGCTGGCCGCCGCCGCGACGTTGCTCTCCGTGCCCGATACCCGCATCCGCACGTCCTCGGCGGTCTCCAGCCGTTCCTCGCCGACCGGCGACAGCCGCAACGAGGTCTCGCCGAACGTCACCAGCTCTGTCATACCCCTCCGATCGGTAGCATCCGGTTTAGTTCATTTGGCGTTCGCCGGTGTTCGTGTTTTGGCGTTCGCCGGTGTTCGTGTCCGTGCGACGGTGGGGGTGGACAGCGATCCATCGTGTGCGAGAGCGACCGCGAACAGCTACTCGACCGTGACCGCGAACGGCGTGAAAGCCCCTCGAACAGTGACCGCTACCGCGACCGCTCTCGTGATCGGAACCGCGAACGGCGTGAAAGCCCCCGGCCGCTCGTACCGCCGCGACTCGCTGCGCGCTTCGCTCACTGCGTTCGCTGCAGTGCTTACTTCGCCGGGGCGGCAACGAGCGGCCGGCCCCTTTCATTCCCACCCGTGTCGGCTGGCCGGTCAGTCTGTGTGGGCGGGAATGAAAGGGGCGACCGCCTCGACGAAGCCCGGGGAAGCAAGCACCGCAGGGCGAAGCCCGAGGAGCGCAGCGAGCCGCGCGAGTCGAGGCGGTCGGGGCTTTCACGCTGTTTGCGGTCGCGGTCGAGTGAGGGTTTCGGTCGCGCAAAAGCGATCGTTGGGCCGAGCCCCACACCACCACGAATCGCCGCAGAGACAGCCACTCAGTCCCGTCGGCCGCCGTGGCCGGGGTAGTCGCGCTCGAAGCGGGCCTCGATCTCGTCGCGGTCGAACTCGACGACGACAGGGCGGCCGTGGGGGCAGGCCCACGGGTTCTCGCAGTCGTCGAGCCGTTCGAGGAGGTCCGTCACCGACCCCTCGGTCAGCGAGGTGTTGCCGGTGATCGAGGGGTAACAGGCGAGGTCCGACAGCAGCTCGTCGGCGGCGGCCTCGACGGTCTCGGCGGCCGACCCCTCGCCGTCGACGAACGCCGCCAGCGCGTCCCGCAACAGGTCGGGGTCGGCCGTGTCGGCCACCAGCGAGGGGACCGTGCGCACTTCGACCGTCCGGTCGTCGACGCGCTCGGCGCGAAAGCCCAGCGTCGACAGCGCCTCGCCGTAGGTCTCGAACAGCTCGGCCTCGCGGGCCGTCAGCGAGAGTTCGACGGGCTGGGCGAGCGCCTGCGTCGTCGTCTCGCCGGCGAACTCGGCGCGCAGCCGCTCGTAGTTGATCCGCTCGTCGGCCGCGTGCTGGTCGACCATGACCAGCCCGTCGTCGGTCTCGGCGAGGACGTACGTCCCGTGGAGCTGGCCCAGCACCCGCATCGACGGGAGCGAATCGAACGCCGACGCCTCGTCGGCGGCCGCCTCGACCGACTCCCCGTCGCCGAGTCGCGCCTGGTCGTGGCCGCCGGCGAACTTGCGGCCGCGGTCGTCCCTGTCGCCCGCTGCCGTCGAGTCGAGCGGCGCCGGATCGGCCGACGGTTCGACCTCGGGCGAGTCCGGTGTCGACCCGCTGTCAGCGGCGGGCTCCGAGGTCGCCCCGTCGTCGACCGAGCCCGCGGCCGCGTCCCCGTCGTCCGCCGCGGTCCTCGCGTTCGCACCCGCGTCCGCAGCGGTCGCGCCCTCGCCGCCGTCGGCGCCGGATTCCCTCGACGGATCCGCTTCCGACGCGGGCGTCGAACGGGGCGACGGCGCCGACGGGTCCGAGGAGAACGTCGGCCCGGTCGTCGAAGCGGTGGTCGTGTCGGCCGGTCCGGTCGCACCCGGCGACTCGTCGTCCGCCGGTTCGTCGGCAGGACCGCCGTCTGCTTCGTCGTCGTTGTCACCGCGTTCGGGCGCGATCTCGGCCTGCTCGGGCGCGGACTTGCCGCGGGGGGCGCCGCTGCGGAGCAAGCCCTCGTCGAGCAGCGCCGACTCGACGGCCGTCTCGATCTGCTCGCGGACGCCCTCCTCGTCGGCGAAGCGGACCTCCAGTTTGCGCGGGTGGACGTTCACGTCCACGTCGCCGGCGGGCACGTCGAGGAAGAGGACGGCGAAGGGGTACCGGTCCGGCGCGAGCTGGTGGCCGTAGGCCTCGATGACGGCGTCGCGCACGGCGCCGGCGGTCACGTACCGGCCGTTGACGTACGTCGACAGGTACTCCCGGGTGCTCCGGGTGGTCTCGGGGTGGCTCACGAGTCCGGACACCCCGTCGAGGGGGCCGTCGGGCAGGGCAGCGGCGTCTACCTCGACTGGGACCATCGACTCGGCCACGTCGCGGCCGTAGACGGACATGACGGCCTCGCGGCGGTCGCCCTGTCCCGTCGTGGCGAACGTCTCGCGGCCGTCGTGGGTCAGCGAGACGGCGATGTCGGGGTTCGCGAGCGCGTAGCTCGTGACGACGGTGTTGACGTGGGCGAACTCCGTGCCGTCCTGCTTGAGGTACTTCCGGCGGGCGGGGACGTTGAAAAAGAGGTCGTCGACCTCGATCGTCGTGCCCTCGGGGCAGCCCGCCGGTTCGACGCTCGTCACCTCGCCGCCCTCGACGGTGAGTTTCGTGCCGCGGGCGTCGTCCACGTCGCGGTCGCTCCGCGGACGGGTCGTGATCGTCAGCCGCGAGACGGCGCCGACGGCGTGCAGCGCCTCGCCGCGGAAGCCCAGGGTCCCGACGCCCGATTCGAGGTCGTCGATGTCGCGGATCTTCGAGGTGGTGTGTTCCTCGACGGCGCGGGTGACCTCCGCCTCGGTCATGCCGATGCCGTCGTCGGCGACGGTGATGCCGTCCTTGCCGCCGCGCTCGACGGTCACCTCGACGCGGGTTGCGTCGGCGTCGAGGCTGTTCTCGACGAGTTCCTTCACGACCGACGAGGGGCGCTCGACCACCTCGCCCGCGGCGATGCGCTCGACGGTCGCGTCGTCGAGCCGGCGTATGTCGACCATCACCACCCCGTCCGGGCGGCGCCCTCAAAACAGTCCCGGAGCGTCGGCCGCGGTCGCGTCGCCTGTGGCCGCACCGGTAGTCCGACCCCGGACCACGGTCACTCCCCGTCGGGGCCCTCGGTCTCGGCGGTCCACTCGGCGGCCTCGTGGTTGGTCACCGCCCGCTCGACGGCGGCTTCCAGCGACTTGAAGTGCATCTCCTCGACGGCGCCGTCGGGCGTGTACCAGCAGAAGTCGTCGTGTTCCTCGCCCAGGTCCACGTCACGGCTGCGGGCCTGGACGCGGTACAGCACCGCGTACACCGGCTCGTCGCCGCTGCCCCAGATGTCGGTCACCGTCTTGACCGGCTCCTCGACGGTCGTGTGGAGCCCGACCCGCTCGTAGAGCGTCCGCCGGAGCGCCGCTTCCGGGTCCGCCTCCGCTTCGATCCGTCCCCCCGGAAACGTCCACGGACGCAGACCACTCGTCACGAGCAACACGTCACCGCGCGGGCCGAAGACGATCCCCCGCTGGGTCACGTGCCCCCTGAAGTACGACTCGCCCATGGTAGTGGGAATCTGGTCGTATCACCGTCAACGTTTCCCTCCGGACTATCGCCGCCGCGAACCGTCTGCCACACTACCGCCGTCTTCGGCGCCGAACGGCACCTTCGAAGTTCGATAACTATTCGTATACTTTTGAGGAAAGATACATCATCAGACAGTATCGCTGGTGGGTAACCTCGCGGTGGACGGGTCGGTGACCAAAACCCATACGTCGGTCCGCTCGGAGGGTCGGCTATGGACGACGACGCCCCCCACATGGACATCGGACTCGTCGGGCTCGGCGAGCACGGGGAGACTCACGCGGAGTTCCTGGAGGAGCTGGACCACACGGTCCACGCGGTGGACCTGGACCCGCGGGCGAAAGAGCGCTTTCGCGACCGCTACGACGCGACGATGTACGAGGGGCTGGACGAGCTGTACGCGGCGGGCATCGACGCCGCGATCATCTCGACGCCGAACAAGTTCCACGAGACGGCGGCGCTGAAGGCCTTCGACGCCGGGCTGGACGTGCTGGTCGAGAAGCCGCTGGCCCACGACCTGTCGAGCGCCGAGCGCATCGTCGAGCGCGCCGAGGAGACCGATAGCATCTGCATGTGCGGCTACTTCCACCGCTTTCGCAACCGCTGTCGGCTGGCGAAGGCCTACGTCGAGAGCGGGCGGCTGGGGGAGGTCACGCACGTCGACGCCCGCTACATGCGCAGGCGCGGCGTCCCCGGGCTGGGCACGTGGTACACCTCCCGGGAGATCGCGGGCGGCGGCGCGCTCATCGACGTGGGGTCGTTCGTCGTCGATCTGGTACTCGACTTCTACGACTGGCCGGAGCTGGAGGAGGTGATCGCGACCACCCGCTCGGACTTCGGCGACCGCGAGGACTACGCCTACCTCGAGATGTGGGGCGAGGACGACGAGGCGAAGATGTACGACGTGGAGGACTCGGTGACCGCCTTCTGCGAGTTTGAGGGCGGCCGGACGGCCCACCTCGAAGTCGCGTGGGCCGCCAACGCCCGTCGGCGCCACGAGTACAACATCCGCGGCACCGAGGCCGGGGTCTCGCTGGACATCACGACGCCGCTGGAGTCGGTCGACCCGTCGGGTCGCAACCACCGCGACTTCCGGCTGTACGAGGCGCGCAGCGACGTGGTCGACCACTACGTCGACAGCGAGCTCGTCCCGCCCGCGAACGACCCGTTTCGGGACGAACTCGCGACCTTCCTCGCGGCCGTCGAGACCGGCGAGTCGCCCGACCGCTGCACCGCCGAGGAGGCGCTCGCGGTCCAGCGCGTCCTCGACCGGATCTACGAGGCCGCCGACGGCGGCCGGGTCTGAAGTCGGCCCCGGTACCGCGCGCGACGGCGCCGACGACCCGGCGGCGGGACACGGTTAAGTGTCGACCGGGACAGTGGGGGACATGAACGACGGTGACACCGGACGGGGCGGGGACCGGATCGCCTCGGTCGGCACGGCGTTTCGGATCCTCGAGGCGGTACGCGAGCGCGACAGCGTCGGCGTGACGGAGCTCGCCGAGGCGCTCGACCTCCCGAAGAGCACCGTCCACCACTACCTCGCGACGCTGGCCGACGACGGCTACCTCGCCGCCGAAGACGGCCGCTACCGGCTCGGCCTCGGGCTGTTCACGCTCGGCGCGACCGCGCGGACGGGCGAGCGGCTCTTCCACGTGGCCAAGCCGAACGTCGACCGACTGGCCGAGGCGACGGGCGAGCAGGCGCGGCTGATCGTCGTCCGCGACGGCCGCGCGATCACCCTCTACCAGGCGACCGGCGACGCGGTCGACGACCCGCCGACCTACGCCGGCACCGTCGAGGACCTCCACTGCACGGCCGCGGGGAAGGCCTACCTCGCCGAACTGCCCGACGAGCGCCTCGAGGAGTTCCTCACCGAGGAGCCGCTGCCCCGGCGGACCGCGAACACCATCACCGACCCCGACGAGCTGCGTGCCGCTCTCTCGACCATCCGCGAGCGCGGCATCGCGTTCGACGACGAGGAGCGCGACGAGGGCGTCCGCTGCGTCGCCTCGGCTGTCTCCGACCGCTCGGGCGAGCTGCTCGGCGCGATCAGCGTCTCCGCCCCCCTCGACCGCATGCCCGACGAGCGGTTCCGCTCGGAGATCCCCTCGCGGCTCCACAACGTCGTCGGCGTCGTCGAGTTCAACACCACCTACTCCGAGTGGTCCGACGCGCTGTGACCGCCGATCCCGCGACCGTCGACGACCGATCGGGACGCCATTCGACGATCGTATCGCGTTTCTATGTATACTCGAAAACTGTTACTTTTGTTCGGTTCGGGCCGTCGGCGCCGCTCCGGGTCGGGTCGTCGCGGCGGCGTCGAAAGAGGGGAGAGACGCAAGTGTGGCAGGCGATCCGTGACGCATGGTTGTGCTTCCGAGCGACGTGTGGGGATGTCGTCCTACGGGGGGACGTAGGAGTCGTTCGGTCTGACAGTGGTCGACTACGCGCCTGCCGTCAGACAGTCGAATCGGCCATCACTTATATTTTTCCTAGATTAAATTATATGTAGAGCCGTATGCGGGAGCGAGACCAGATATTAGTAAGACAGATTCCATAATTGTTTTGTATAGTGTTTACTATGTGCGTGGCGTATGGGTAGCGATCCCGAAGCCCGCGGGCGAACGAGTAGCAACGGCAGCGAATCGAGCGGCCTGTCGCGGCGGCGGTTCATGGCGCTACAGGCGGCGGTGGTGGCCGGCGCCGGGGCCGGGTCGGTCGCGAGCGCGGCCCCGACGGACGGGGATGGGACCGACGCAAGCGTCGGCAACACCGTCTCCGTCGACCCCGACGACCGGACAGAGGAAGCCGTCTCGGACGGGCTGTTCGGCCGGCTCTCCGAGCACTACGAGTCGGGGACCATCTATCCGGGGGTGTACTCCGAGCACGTCAAGAACCCCACGTTCTACCCGCGGTCGTGGTCCGAAGACGACTACTTCGGCCCGCGGACGTTCTACCCCGGATCGGAGATCGAGCGCGCCGACGGGATCCCCTTCCCCTGGGAGCCCGTCGGCGGCGACGGCGTCACCTTCGAACAGCGCTCGGGCGGCGTCGCGGCCATCGACACCACCGACTACCAGCGGGTCGCCGTCGACGGCGCGCGCGGCGGTATCTCGCAGAAGATCGTCCTGCCTGACTTCCGGACCCACGGCTACGATCTGTCCGTGTCGGTCCGCGGCGACGGCCCCGACACCGTCCGGGCCGCGCTGACGACCCTCGACGGGGAGCAACTGGCCGCGACCGACCTGGACGTGACCGACGAGTGGACACGCCACGAGGTCCACCTCGAACTCGACGCGGCCAGCGGCGACCAGTACGTCGCCGGCGGCACCAACGTGGACACCCCCTACGGGCAGTACGTCCTGGAGTTCGCCGCCGAGGGCGAGGGCCACGTCGACGTCGACTGGGTGAACCTCGCCGCCGACGACGCCGTCCGCGGGAAGTTCAACCCCAGCACCGTCGAGTTGATGCGCGAGCAGGACACGACCTGGCTCAAGTGGCCGGGCGGCAACTTCACCAGCCAGTACAACTGGCGCGACGGCGTCGGGCCGAAATCCGAGCGGCCGGTCCGGTTCAACCACGCCTGGGGCGGCATCAACCCCAACTACTTCGGGACCGCCGAGTACCTCGAACTCTGCGAGGTGGCCGACCTCACGCCGCGGCTCACGATCGGCTGGTGGGACAACCCGCCCGAGTGGGCCTCCGAACGGCAGATCCTCCCCGAGGACGCCGCCGACTGGGTCGAGTACGTCAACGGTTCGACGGACACCGAGATGGGCGCGCTGCGGGCCGAACACGGCTACGAGGAGCCGTGGGACGTGACCCACTGGGAGGTCGGCAACGAGGTCTGGGGGCCCTGGCAGCGCGGGTCGACCCAGAACCCCTCGGAGTACGCCAGCGGCTCCGACGCGCGGATCGGCTTCACCACCTACTACGACGAGATGACGGCCGTCGACGACGACATCACCGTCTACGCCGACGCGATGGACCCGGGCTACGACGAGTCGAACACCCCCGACCCCGACGCGTGGAACGGCACGCTGTTCGAGGAGGCGGGCGACCGCCTCGACGGCGTCGACCTCCACCGCTACAACTGGGGCATCGAGAACCAGGCGGACCGGGACGCCTGGTACCAGCGCAACGGCGCCGACGCCATCGACTACAACGAGGTGCTGGTGATGTTCCCGACGGAGTTCGACCGACTCATGGAGAACCTCGCCGACCGGGCGGCCGACGCGGGCATCGAGGACTTCCGGGTCAACGTCGGCGAGTACGGCCTGTTCCCGACCGTCGACTCGGGCGCGCCCTACCCCGGGCCGGAGACGATGCCCGGCGGGTCGTACATCGCGGGGATGCTCAACGCCTTCATCCGCCGCAGCGACACCGTCAAGGAGGCCTCCCAGACGTGGTGGCCGGTGCGGATGTTCCCGCCGGCCGACGAAGAGGCCCCGCCGGACCCGAACCCGCTCGCCCCCGCGGGCACGGTCACCGCCCTCTACGGCGCGGTGTTCGACGGTCACTCCGAGTGGCACGCCGTCGACGTGGGTATCGACGGGGACTCCCGGACCATCCCGGAGACGGGGCCGCGCATCGACCGCATGGAGGACGTGCCCTACGTCGACGCCGCGGGGATGGTCGACCGCCGCGGGCAGGAACTGGCCGTCTTCCTCACCAATCGGAACCTCAGCGAGTCCGCCGAGACGACCGTCGAGGTCGGCGAGAAGTACGCCGGCAGCTCCGTCGAGGTGGTCGCGGTGGTCCCGACCGCCGACGAGCGGCCGCTCCCCCACGACTTCATCACCTCGTGGTCGACGCCGGACAACTACGTCGCCGAG
The DNA here is from genome assembly GCF_013415905.1 of Halosimplex pelagicum. Lineage (GTDB taxonomy): Archaea > Halobacteriota > Halobacteria > Halobacteriales > Haloarculaceae > Halosimplex > Halosimplex pelagicum. The sequence goes on from NZ_CP058909.1 coordinate 5,073,185, forward strand.
ACGACCGTCGAGACCGTCGGCGACGACGGGACGCTCTCGCTCGCCCTGCCGCCGGCGGCGGTCGTCCGGTGTTACGTCGACAACGACCGCGGGCAGCCGGACAGAGTCGGCGACAACGGCGTCTGGCACGGCATCGAGGTCGCGCCCGACGGCGAACCCTACCACGAGGACTTCTGCGGCGGCGGCCACGAGCGCGGCGGTCCCGGCAACGGCAAGGGCAACGGCCGCGGAAACGGGAACGGGAACGGCAACAACGGCAACGGGAACGGCAACAACGGTAACGGAAACGGAAACAACGGCAACGGCGACGACGAGAGCGGCGAGGAAGGCGACGGCGACTGAGCGGCCGTCCCGTCGGTTTCGGTCGGGCCCCCGGTCCCGGGGCGTCGACTCAGGCTCGGCGGTGCCAGACCGCCATCGCGCCCGGGTCGCGGTTGTCCCAGGCGTAGTACGGGACCAGTTCGAGACCCGCTTCTTCTCGGTCGGTCTCGCCGACGGGACGATACAGTTCCCCGTCCCAGCCGTCGAGGTCCGGCACCGTCGCGTCGGCTTCGAGGACGGTCACGCCGTCGAGCCGGTCCTCGTCGTGGCTCGCTTCGAGGCTCCCGGCTTCGTCGACGGCGTACTGGTGCAGCGGTCGCTCGTTGTCGACGGCCTCGGCGCAGTAGACGAGCGGGCCGCGCTCGACGGCGACGCGGCCGGCGTCGGCCTCCACCGCGGGGTGAGCCGCCACGAGTTCGGGCTCCAGCTCGAACGTCAGCTCCACCCGCTCGCCGTCCCACTCGCGCTCGATCCGGACGAACCCGCTCCCGTCGTGGTCGACTTCCGCGCCGTCGACGGCGACCGTCGCCTCGTCGGCCCACTCCGGGATCCGGAGGTTGATCGGGACGGTGTCGTCGGCGTCGACGTCGAGCGTCACCTCGCCGGCCCACGGGAGGGCGCTCTCCTGGGCGAGTTCGACCTCGGTGCCGTCGACGGTCGTCGAGAGGCTGCTCCCGACGTACTGGGTGACGTACAGTTCGCCGCCGGCCGTCGAGTAGAGATACTGGCCGAGCGAGGCGAACAGCCGGGCGGCGTTGGGCGGACAGCACGCGCAGGTGAACCAGCCGCTGCGGTGGTGGTCGCCGTCGCTGGCGAGGGGGTTGACGTAGAAGAACTCCTCGCCGTCCATCCCGACGCCGGCGAGGAAGCCGTTGTACAGCGTCCGCTCGATCAGGTCGGCGTAGGCGGGGTCGGGCTCCAGTTCGAACAGCCGCTGGTTCCAGAAGACGCTCCCGACGGCCGCGCAGGTCTCGGCGTAGGCCGACTCGTTCGGCAGGTCGTAGTCCTCGGTGAACCCCTCGTGTTCGTGCGCGGAGCCGATACCGCCGGTGACGTACAGCCGCTTCTCGGTCATGTTGGCCCACAGGCGGTCCATCGCCGTGCGAAGCTCCTCGTCGCCGCGCTCGGCCACCAGATCGGCGACGCCGGCGTAGAGGTACATCGCCCGCACGGAGTGGCCCTCGACGGCCGCCTGCTCGCGCACGGGCGCCTGGGCCTGGGCGTACGTGCCGACGTACTCGCCCTCGTCGTCGAGAAAGAGGCTCCCGCCGCCCTCGGCGGGAATGAGCGCCCCGTCGTCCCACGACGCGCCGCCGATCTCCCCGGAGTTGTCGAGTTCCCACGCCAGGCGGTCGTCGTGGCCGCGCAGGTCGACGAAATACTGAGCGAGGTCGAGGTAGCGCTCCTCGTCGGTGACGCGGTACAGCCGCACCAGGGCGAGTTCGATCCCCTCGTGGCCGGGGACGCCGTCGACCTCGTCGCCGAAGATATCGTCGACGTGGTCGGCGAAGTCGACGGCCACGTCGAGCAGGGACTCCTCGCCGGTGGCCTCGTGGTGGGCGACCGCGGCCTCGATCAGGTGACCGGCGCAGTACAGCTCGTGCATGATGTTGAGGTTCGTCCACCGATTCTCGGGCTCGACGAGCTGGAAGTACGTGTCGAGGTAGCCCGACTCCTCCTGCGCGCCGGCGATCAGGTCGATCACCTCGTCGACCCGCTCGCGCAGGTCGGGGTCGTCGGCCTTGGCGAGTTCGTAGCTCGCCGCCTCGATCCACTTGTAGGCGTCCGTGTCCTGGAACCACATCCCCTGGAAGCCGCCCTCCTTCCCCTCGATGGCCCGGCGGAAGTTCTCCAGGGTGCCCGACTCCTCGAGTTGCTCGTACTGGTACTCGATCGTCACGTCGCGGTTGCGGTCGATCCACGGCGACCAGAAGTCGTCGTCGACGGCGACCTCTCCGACGCCGACGGTGTACTGACTGGGCATGCGAGTACTCCGGAGTTGCGCCACCGGGAGAATAACTCTACTGGTCGGTTCACACCGTGAAACGCGGCCCGTCGAGTCGGGGAGACGTTCACTCCTCGTCGAACAGCGGGGCCAGCGGGTCCCACTCGAAGTAGAGCCCGGCGGCGCCGACGAGGACCATCACGGCCTGGGCGACCAGCGAGATGACCGTGACGGCGTAGCCGCCGGTTCCCGGTTCCTGCAGGACGAAGAGGCCCGCCGTGAGCACCAGCAGCGCCAGGCCGACGGCGAGCAGCGTGCGGAAGACTCCCTCGCTCGCGTTCATGGGCGTTCGTTGCCGGGTGCGGGGTAAAGAACTACTGGACGGTCGCGCCGACGGCGCGGCGCCGGTCGCCACGGTGTCGGGCGAGCGGCGGGCGAACCGGACCGCGGGGTCAGTCCGCGACGGACTCCTCGGCTCCGGCCCGCTCGTCGTCCTCGTCGGTGAGTTCGGGGCTGGACCAGTAGTCGTGGTTGTCGTCGGCCCGGTAGCAGGCGACCTCGTGGCCGTTCCCGAGGTCGATGGCGTCGGGCATCTCGCCGGTGCAGGCCTCCCGCGCCTCGGGACAGCGGGTGTGGAACTTGCAGCCGGCGGGGGGGTTGCGCGGGTCCGGCACGTCGATCTTCCGCAGCGGCGAGGAGCCGCCGTCGTCGGCCTTCGGGTTGAGGTTCGGCGTCGCCCACATCAGCGCCTTCGTATAGGGGTGTGTGGGGTTCTCCAGCACCTCGTCGATCGGGCCGATCTCGACGAGTTCGCCGAGATACATGATGCCGATGCGACCGTCGGCCTTGCCGGCGATGTAACTGGCGTTCGAGAGGTTGTGGCTGATGAACAGGAAGGAGGTGTCGAAGGTGTCCTGCAGGTCGAGCATCAGGTCCATCATGTCGATCCGCAGGGACACGTCCAGCGCACTGACCGCCTCGTCGGCGAGGATGAGGTCGGGGTTCATCAACAGCGCGCGGATGAGCGCGACGCGCTGTTGCTCGCCGCCCGACAGCTGGTGGGGGAACCGCTTGGCGTAGTCCTCGGGCGGCTCCATCCCGACCCGGGAGAGCATCTCGTGGATGCGCTCGCGGCGCTCGAAGGTGTCCATCTCCGCGTGACGCAGTTTCAGCGGCGCCTCCAGCGTGTGCTGGACGGTCTTGTTCGGGTTCAGCGACGCGCCGGGGTCCTGGTGGATGATCTGCAGCGACTGACGGATCTCCTCGAAGGGGATCTCGACGTTCCCCTCGCCGTCGTTGGCCTTCCAGATGTCCTGGCCCTTGTACTTCACCGCCCCGCCGGTGGGGCGCTGGGTGCCGATCGCGGTCTTGCCCAGTGTGGTCTTTCCGCAGCCGGACTCGCCGACCAGCGCGACCACGTCGTTCTCGGGGATATCCAGCGAGACGCCGTCGACGGCCTGGACGACCTCGGGGTCGTCACCCCACGGCAGGACCGTCGAGTTGGACTCGAAGTGGACCTCCACGTCCTCCAGGGAGACGACCGGTTCCTCACTCATCGATGGTCACCTCCTGGAGCGTCAGGGGCACCTCCTCCGGCACCCGGTCGACGTAGTGGCAGGCGGCCGCGTGGCCGTCGGCGTCGTCGGTCAGCGGCGGGTCCTCCCGGAGGCAGGTGTCGTCAGCCAGCGGACAGCGCGGATGGTACGAACAGCCCTCCGGGACGTTCACCGGGTCCGGCGCCGACCCCTCGATCGGCCGCATCTCCTCGCGGGGCGTGTCGAGGTTCGGCGTCGCGTTCAGCAGCGCCCGCGTGTAGGGGTGTTTCGCGCCGGTCAGGATGTCGTCGGCGGGGCCGACCTCGACGAACTCGAAGGCGTACAGCACCGCCAGCCGGTCGGCGAGGTTGGCCACCAGCGGCAGGTCGTGCGTGATGAAGACGATGGTGAGGTCGCGCTCGTCGGCGATCTCCCGGATGAGCTCGATGATAGAGCGCTGCATCAAGAGATCCAGCGCCGCCGTCGGCTCGTCCATCACCAGCACTTCCGGTTCGAGCACGAGCGCCAGCGCGATGAGCGCGCGCTGGCTCATCCCGCCCGACAGCTCGTGGGGGTACGAACCGAGCACCTGGTCGGCCTCCAGGTAGAGGTCCGACAGGAGCTCCCGGGCGCGTTCCATCCCCTCGTCGACGTCGTAGTCGTGAACCGAGAGGGTCTCGCGGAAGTGCCCCTCGACCGACATCGTCGGGTTGAACGAGCTCATCGCGCCCTGGAACACCATGGCGATCTGCCGCCAGCGGATGTCCTTGATGTCCGCGTCGTCGCGGTCCAGCAGGTCGATCCGTGGGCCATCGACCGGGTCGAACGTGATGTCGCCGGTGAGGACCCCCGGGTCGACGACGGCGTCGAGCAGGGCCGAAGCGAACATCGACTTGCCCGAGCCCGACTCGCCGACGACGCCGAGGATCTCGCCCCGCTCGATGTCCATATCGACGCGGTCGAGCACGCGCGATTCCCCGCGGTCCATGTCGAACGACACGGACACGTCGCGCACTTCGAAGATCGGGTCGCTGACTGCGGCGGTGTGTGTCTGTTGAGTCGTCATTGTTGGTAGGGTGCGTTATCGTCCTCGACGGTTTCGGCGTGGCGCGCCCGGATGCGCGGATTGAACAGTTTCTCGGTCCCCTGGGCGAAGAGAACGAACCCGAAGGAGATGCCGACGATGGCGATCATCGGGACGAACAGCCAGTGGAGCACGTCCAGCGAGTAGATGGCGCCGCCGTTGTAGGCGCCGTCGAGCATGATCCCCCAGTTCTCGTGGACGCCGCCGAGTATCCCGAGGTAGTACAGCGCGACGGACCCGAAGATCACGTTACGCGCGGAGTTGACGAAGTTGATCAGGACGTACGGCATGATGTTCGGGATGATGTCGTCGACGAGGATACGGTGGGTCGGCGCGCCCATGATGCGCGAGGCCTCCACGTAGGAGTGGTCGCGCAGCGAGAGCACCTGCGAGCGGATCGACCGGGCGAGCCCGGCCCACGCGTTGATCGTGATGAGGATCCCGATGACCGCCGGGTTGGTCGGCTCGAACAGCGCGGCCAGCAGGATGATCAGCGGCAGCCCCGGGATCGTCATCGCGATGTCGGTGAACGTCGTCAGGACCCGGTCGGTGAGGCCGCCCTTGTAGCCGGAGACGGTCCCGATGACCGTGGCGATAGCCGTCGAGAACACCGCCCCGGCGGTGATCATCTGGAGCATCGGGGGCGTCGCGTGGACGGTCGCCGACAGGATGCTCGCGCCGATGTCGTTCGTCCCCAGCGGCACCGACCAGTCCTGGAACGGGGGGACGTACCGGTCGCCCTGGCCCTGGACGGGCGGTTCGACCAGCGCGACGCCGACGGTACCCAGAAGCAGGTAGAAACCGATGATGATCGATCCGACCTGGGTGCGCCAGTCGTCCCAGGCGACGCGGATCGGCGTGAGCAGGGCCATGTCGACCCACTCGCGGTAGAGGTCGGCTCGTGAGGCGCCCTGTCCGCCGGACGACCCGTCGGACTGGCTGAACGAGGAGTTCTTCTCGGCCATGTCAGTACGCCTCCCGGGAGCCCTGGTCGCTGATACGCGGGTCGATCTTGCTGTAGGTCAGGTCTGCGATCAGGATACACACCAGCACCGCCAGCGAGATGATGAGGAACGTCCCCATCATCAGCGGGTAGTCCCGCGCTTCGATCGCCTGCAGGAGGTACAGTCCGAGCCCCTCGTAGGCGAAGATCTCCTCCAGGATGACCGACCCGCCGAACATGAACCCGACGGAGATCATGAAGTTCGTGTACATCGGGAGGACGGCGTTACGGCCGACGTAGCGTGTCGCGATCCGCTTGCCGGGGACGCCCCGGAGGTGCGCCACGCGGATGTAGTCCTCGCCGATCTCCTGGACCGCGTTGCCACGCATCGTGATCGCGACGCCGCCGAAGCCGGTGACGACCAGCGACACGATGGGCAAGAGCGCGTGGCGGAACACGCTGACGATGAACTCGAGGTTCAGTCCCGGGTCGAGCCCGGACGTGAATCGGCCGGACTGAGGGAGCATCCCCAGCTGGATCGAGACGACGTACACCAGGAAGATCGCAGCGATGTAGTACGGCACGGAGTTCAGGAACATCGAGACGACCGTCGAGCTGCTGTCGAAGCGAGTCCCCTCGAGGTAGGCCATGACCGCCCCGAGGACGATCCCGATCCCGAACGTGAGCAGGATCGAGATGGACAACAGGAAGATCGTCCACGGCGCGGCGTCGACGATGATGTCCGCCACCGGTCTGCTGTACCAGACCGACTGGCCGAGATCCCCTTGGAGGACGCTCGAGAGGTAGTTGAAGTACTGGACGTGGAGCGGTGTCGATGGGTCAACGTTCGTGTACGACTCGACGAGGGAGTTGATCTCGCTCATGCTGACCTCGGAGGAGCTACCGCTCTGCATCACCTGCGCCCTGATGAAGTCGGCCGGCCCACCCGGGATCGCTCGCACCAGTGCGAACGTAATGGTGACGACAGACACGAACGTGAGTAACGCCTGTGCCACTCGTTTGACTACGTACATCGATTATCGAAAATGGTGGTATGAGATATCATAACTGTTTCGCTCGACTCGTCCTCGTGGCCCGGTGACCTCAGGCGGACTTGGCCTGGAGTTCACCCATTCGCGGGAGCCACCACAGCGGGAACTTCGCCTGGTAGGCGGGGTCGTCCGTCGGCGGAATCTCCCAGTTGTCGGTGCGGTACCAGGTGGCGTCGTTGATCTCGTGGATCTGCAGCATCGGCAGCGTCTGGTTGGTGATCCACGCCATCTGGTCGGTCAGCTCCTGGTAGCGGTCGCCGCGGGCGACCAGCAGCTCGGACTGCAGTTCCGTGACGTCGTGCTCCTGGAGTTCGCCGTCGGGCTCGCCGACCGGCGGGGCCATCACGCTCGTCGGGTCGATCCCGAGGAAGTTCACGTCGACGTTGTAGTACTGGTCCCAGACGTAGTACGGACTCGACCGCTGGAGCGTCCAGCCGGTCGCGGCGACCTTGTACTCGTTCGCGAGGTAGTGGTCCGACCAGTAGGTCGTGGTCTCGATGGTCTGCATCTCGGAGCTGATGCCCTCGCTGGAGAGGTTGTCGGCGATGGTCTGATACAGCGGGTGCCAGTCGTTGTGCGTGGGCACCTTGATGGTGAGCTCGAAGGGGTCACCGTTGGGCTTGTACCACGTGCCGTCGTCCTTCTGGTAGCCCGCGTCGCGGAGCAGCCGCCGGCCGCGCTCGGGGTCGCGGTAGCGGTGGAGCGTGTCGGCCATCTCGTCGGAGACCTTGTTCCGCCAGCGGTCGCTCTGCTCGTTCTGACCGTCGATGTTGCCGACGAGGCCGCTCGGCGCTTCGACGGGCTGGCCCCAGCGGCCGTAGTTGTTCGCCGCGGCCTCGCGGTCGATGAACTCCGTGACCGCCTGTCGGACGCGGACGTTCTGGAAGTCCTCGTCGTTGTGGTTGAACGGGAGCGACTGGCCCCACAGCGCGGGCAGGGCCGCCGACTCCATCGCGTCGGGGACGTTCTCGAAAACGGACTGGGGCGGGTTGTAGTTACGGAAGGCGTCGACCTCCATCCCGACCAGGACGCTCGCGGTGTCGGTCGACACCCGCTCCAGGTCCCAGTAGTCCCAGTTGATGTTGTCGGCGTCCGGGTGGTGGTCGTACTTCTCCATCCGGATGCGGCTCCCGGAGATATCGGCCACCTCGAACGGACCGTTGCCGTGCGGTTCGTCGAAGGAATCGCCCCGGAGGTCGGTGCGGATGTCGTCGACTGCGGTGGCGGTCGTCGTGTCTTCCCACCGCTCCACGTAGTCCTTGTACTTGCGCCAGGGCGCCTCGAGCTGGTAGTAGTTCAGCCCGTCGTCGAACAGGTCGCGGGCGACCGTCCCGTCGAGGGTGAGCTCGACCGACTTGTCGCCCGCGCGGTTGATCTCGGTCCACAGCGAGCCGATCGTGCCGTTGGTGACCGTGTCGGCGACCAGCATCGCGTAGAGGTCGTCGGCGTTCACCGGGTCGCCGGGGTCGCCGTTGTGCCAGGTGAGTTCGTCGCGGACCTTCAGTGTCGCCGACTCGCCCTCGAAGTTCGTGACCTCGATTGCGGAGGGCGTGATCTCCTCGTTTGCGATGTTGTACCGCTGGAACCAGTCGTTCTGCATGTCGTGGCTGAACGGCTGGGTCAGGTTGAACGGGTTGAACTGGTAGTTCGTCGGGTTGACGGTGACGCCTTCGGTCATGGCGTTGTCGGCCGGCTCGAAGTCGCCGCCGGCGGTCCCGTCGCCGCCGTCGCCGTCGTCGCCGCCGTCACCGCCGTCGCCACCACTGTTGTTCGAACACCCCGCGAGCGCGAGGGCACCACCCATCGCACCCGCTCGAATCAGATGCCGTCGCGACACCCGTCGAGACTCCACTGCACTGTTCGTTGGCTTGCCATCAGATGGCATGGGCTATCGTTCCGGATTACCCGTACATAAATCATGCGGTTCCGGAGGCCACAGGTGGCTCTGTCGGCCGCCGATCGGGCCCGACGTGCCGAGGTATCCACCCGAGTCCGACCAGTCGTCACGTGATACCGCACCGGCGTTTCGTTGAGTGTAACCTTCGTTCACTATAGATGGACCGAAGTTCGGAAACGGGGCCCGCGGGAGGGGGCCGTCGCTACCGCGCGGCGGGGGACGGCCGGCGGGGGACGGTCAGCGGAGGTCGGTCGGCGGGACCGGGATCGGCACCGGGAGACGACGGGCGCATCGGCGGTCGTGTCAGGTGCTACGGGGACGGAGACTCCGAGGAGAACGGCGAACCGCGTGGTCGCCCGAGCGGGCGACCGGGCACAGAGTTACGGAGGTCGTCGGTGGCCTTACTCGACGGAGATGCCGGCGACCGTCGCGGGGGCCAGCTCCGCGGTCACGGTGCCGTCGCCGTCGACGCTCACGTCGAGGTCGTCGGCGGCGAACGCGTCGGCGTTGTCGGCGTCGACTTCCAGGTCGGGCTCCTGGCCCTCGAAGAGGACCTGTGCGTCGATGTCGTCGCCCGTCGCGTCCTCGACGGTGAACTCGACGGTGTGGCTCGCGCGGGTGTCGAGGTTCGTCGCGGTGACGTACACCTCGCCGTCGTCGTCGACCGACGCGGAGGCGCCGACCAGCGGCAGCTCCTCGTCGTCGACCTCGCGGGTCGGCGTCTCGATCGACGTGGTGACGGCCTCGTTGCCCTTGTGGGGGGCGTAGAGGTCGTAGACGCGGTAGGTCGGGCGCGCGAACGCGTCGTCGCCCTGGGTCTCGATCAGGCACTGGAGGACGTTGACCGTCTGGGCGATGTTGGACATCGTCATCACGTCGGCGTGGTCGTTGAAGATGTCGAGCACCGCGGCGGCCGACAGCGCGTCGAGGACGGTGCCGGGCTGTTCGAGGCCGCTACCGCCCTGGGCCTCGGGGTGCCACGACCCCCACTCGTCGATGATGACGCCGATGTCCCGCGTCGTCGAGAACGCGTTGATCGCGGAGGCGAGCCGCTCGATGTGGTGGTCCATCTCCAGGGCCTCGACGAGGAACTGGTCGTAGTCGTCCTCGTCGGACTCGGAGACGGTCATCGTCCGGCCGTAGTAGTGGTGCAGGGTCAGGTGGTCCAGCGGGAACTCGACGCCCCACTTGGGGTCGGAGACCTCCTCCATGAAGCGGTGGTTCCACTCGTGGTTCTCGAACCCACAGGCGATCAGATCCAGGTCGTAGTCGAGCATGTGGGCGCTCTGGGTGCCGACGTAGGTGGCGAACCGGCGGTACTCGCGGGCGTACTGCTCGGGGGACATCTGGCCGCCACAGCCCCAGTTCTCGTTGCCCAGACCCCAGTACTTCACGTCGTAGGGCTCCTCGCGACCGTTATCTCGGCGGCGGTCGGCGAGTTCGGTGTCGCCGTCGTAGTTGCAGTACTCGACCCAGTTGGCGGCCTCCTGGGGGTCGCCCGAGCCGACGTTGGCGGCGAGGTACGGCTCGGTGCCGATGCGCTCGCAGAGTTCGAGGAACTCGTCGGTGCCGAAGGCGTTGGACTCCTCGGGGATCATCTCGCGGCCCTGCCCCCAGAAGAGGTTCCGGCGCCGCGGGCGGTCCTCACGCGGACCGACGCCGTCCTCCCAGTGGTAGTCGTCGGCGAAACAGCCGCCGGGCCAGCGCAGCACCGGCAGCTCCAGGTCGGCGAGCAGTTCGACGACGTCCTCGCGGAACCCCTCCTCGTCGACGCTGTCGTCCGTCCAGATCCCGTCGTAGATACAGCGGCCGAGGTGTTCGGCGAAGTGCCCGTGGACCTCGGGCTCGATACGGTCGATACCGGCTTCTGTGTGTACTGTAACGCGAGCGTCCGTCATGCAGTCGTATGGTATTCGATAGCGGTATCATAAAACGATCGGTCGCTCCGGCCGCGGACCGACTGCGACGGCCACCGGTGGCGTCGCTGTTCGAACCGGTACGTCTCTACCGGGGCCAGTGGGCTCGCCGCCGACCGCCGTGTGTGTCCCGAGTAGCGGGTGAAGCCGGGGCGTTCGCTTACAGCTGCTCGACGGTGTTGGTGAGGACGCCGATGTCCTCGATCTCGATGCTGATCACGTCGTCTTCCTCGAGGGACACGTCGTCCGGGACCATGATCGAGGTACCGGTCAGCAGGACGCTCGCCTCGGGGACCTCGTTGTAGCGGGTGTAGTAGTCGACCAGTTCCTCGCAGGTCCGGACGAGCTCGGCGGTCGAGGTCCCCTCCTCGAAGACCGTCTCGCCGTCGCGCTCGATCGACATGTGCATCTCCAGGTCGAGCGGGTCCCCGACCGTGTCACCGGTGGCGATACAGGGGCCGATAGCGCAGTTCTTCGCGTAGATCTTGCTCTGGGGCAGGTACAGCAGGTTCTCGCGCTCGATCGAGCGGCTACACATGTCGTTGCCGACGGTGAACCCGACGATCTCCTCGTCGTAGAGGACGATCGTCATCTCCGGCTCGGGGGCGTCCCAGTCGGAGTCGCCGCGGATCCCGACGCGGTCGTTCGGGCCGACGGTCCGACTCGGCGTCGCCTTGAAGTACACTTCCGGACGGTCGCCCTCGTAGGCCTCCAGGTAGGACTCGGCGAGCCCGCCCTCCTCCTGGCGGGCCTCCTGACTGATGGAGTAGGTGACACCGGCCGCCCAGACCTCGTCGGGATCGATCGGGCGAACGAGGTCGTCCTCGACCGACGCGAGTTCGATCGTCGGCGCCTCCTCGACCAGTCCGCGCGCCACGTCGTCGACGGTCCTGTCGGTCAGCGACGCGGCCGACGCGAGTTCGAGAAACGATGTCGGCTCGGCCTCCGTCTCCGAGAGATCGTACGCGGCCGACTCGTCCGCTGCGATCAGTGAGATGGATCCGCCCCGGTCGCTGCGATAATAACGCATACTGCTCCATCGTGAGTTCGACAATATAAAGATTGTTATCGAACCGGTTTCACGTCTGACGGATCGTCGCGGGCGAGTCGGCCGACAGCCACCGCGGCCCGGCTGTCGTGCCAACCCGACCCACCGTCCGACGATCTCGGATGGGGATGTGACACCGTGGCACGCGGCGGCCCGGCGAGCCGCTCAGGTGTGCTGGAGGTTGACTTCGATGATGTTCGCGGTGCTGAGCACCTCGGAGGGGATCTCCTCCTCGAAGCGCTGGCCGTTCATCCGGCTTTTCGGCGCGGAGACGCTGACGCCGCCGACGACTCGGTCCTCGGTCGTGATCGGGGCGGCGACGCAGCGGACGCCGTCGACCCGCTCCTCGTCGTCGATCGCGTAGCCGCGCTCGCGGATCTCCGACAGTTCCGCCTCGAGCTCCTCGCGGTCGGTGATCGTCTCGGCGGTCACCGGTTCGAGCCCGTGCTCGTCGACGATAGCGTCCCGCTTGTCCGCGGAGACCTCCGCGAGGATCGCCTTCCCCATCGCCGTCGTGTGCAGGTCGACCTCCATCCCCTCGTAGGTGTCCAGGTACACCGACTGGGAGCCTTTGACCTTGTAGAGGAAGATGCCGCGGCCGTTCTCCTCGACCATCAGGTTCGCGTGCTCGCCGGTGTCGCTGGCCAGCTCCCTGACTTCGGCCTCCGCGACCTGGAACAGTTGTGAACTCGCGCGTGCGCGACCCCCGAGGTTGAGAAAGCGGACGCTCACGCGAAACTCCCGCCCGTCCTTGACGAGATAGCCCGCGTCCGTGAGCGTCTTCAGGTGGTCGTGGACCGTGCTCTGGGGCTTCTCGAACTGCTCGACGACTTCCGACAGCGTCGCACCGCCCATCCCGTGGACCGCCTCGACGATGTCGAGGCTCGTCGCGGTCGATTTGATGGGCGGGTCGCGTTCGGCGTGCATACCCGACCTACGGGGCCGGGCCCTCATTAATCGTCCGGCATCGTCGGACGGCGTCGCGACCGCAGACGTTCGGCCCGGACCGGCATCTTTAAGTAATTTCTCGGGCGCTACTCGACTGAGTATGTCAGACGTAGAAATCACCGACGTGGAGACGCACCTGGTAGCCAATCCGTGGAAGCCCTGGGTCTTCGTCCGCCTGCACACCGACGCGGGCGTGACGGGGCTGGCCGAGGCCACGACACACGACAAGCCGCGCACCGTCGCGGCGGCCATCGAGGAGATGTCGGACTTCTTCATCGGTCGGGACCCCTTCGACACGGAGTCGCTCTGGCTGGAGATGTACCGCGACGAGTGGTTCTCGAAGAACGTCATCAACACGACGGTCGTCTCGGCGATCGACATGGCCTGCTGGGACATCAAGGGCAAAGTGCTCGACCAGCCGGTCTACGACCTGCTGGGCGGCCCGGTCCACGGCACTGAGCTGCGAGCGTACGCCAACGGCTGGTACACCGACGCCGACGGCGAGCCGGAGGGCTTCGCCCGCGCCGCCGAACGCGTCGTCGACGACGGCTACGACGCGATGAAGTTCGACCCGTTCGGGACCGCCTGGCAGTCGATGACCACCGAGGAGAAGAACCACGCCGTCGACATCGTCGGCGCCGTCCGCGAGGCCGTCGGGCCGGACGTCGAGCTCCTGATCGAGTGTCACGGCCGCTTCTCGGCCGCCCAGGCAGTCGACATCGCGAAGAAGCTCGACCAGTTCGACCCGGCCTGGTACGAGGAGCCGTGCCCGCCGGACTCGATCAACAGCCTCGCCGAGGTCGCCCGGAAGTCGCCCATCCCGGTCGTCACCGGCGAGCGCCACATGACCAAGTACGACTTCTACGAGCTGGTCACCCGCACCGACATCGACGTGTTCCAGCCCGACCTGATGAACACGGGCGGGATCACCGAGGGCAAGAAGATCGCGGGCCTCGCGGAGGCCGACCACGTCGACATCGCGCCGCACAACCCGCAGGGGCCGGTCGCCGGCGCCATCTACTCTCACTTCTGCACCTCGATCCCGAACTTCCGCATCCAGGAGATGTTCCAGACCTACGACGAGCCGTGGGTCGACGAGCTCCTGGAGGACCCGCTCGTCGTCGACGACGGCTACGTGCAGGTCCCCGAGGGCGCCGGGTTCGGCATCGAACTCGACATGGACGTCGTCGAGGAACACGAGTACACCGAGGACGCCGTCCACACCATCGACCTCTGGGAGGACGACTGGGAGAAGCGCGCCGACGAACTGCGGTAACTCGCGGCACGCGCTCCCGAACCCGGATACATCGTCGGAGCGGCCCCGTATCGTAAAAAAGCGAAGCGCGCCTTCTTATTCGACGTTCACCGTCTCGCCGGCCTCGGCCGCCTCGTGGATCGCGGCGATCGCCTTCATGTCCGCGAGCCCGTGCTCGCCGTCGGCGTAGAGGGGTTCGCCCGCGAGCACCCGCTGGGCGAAGTACTCGAACTCCTCGGCCATCTGGTCGACGCCCTCGGTGTCGAACGCGACGGTGTCGCCGTCGCGTTCGACCGTCAGCTGGGTCTCCATGTGGAAGGCCGGTTCGAGGACGACGCGGCCCTCGGTGCCGACGACCTCCAGGCGCGTGTGGTCGGCGCCGCGCTGGGACGAGGAACAGGCGGCGTGCGTGCCGTCGTCGAAGACGACCGAGAACGTCGCCACCTGGTCGGGTACCTCGTCGAACGCCTCGTGGGTCGAGTCCATCGTCGACTGGACGCGGACGGGGTCGGCGTCGAGGAGGAATCGGGCGGTGTTGAGCGGGTAGATCCCCAGGTCCATCACGGACGTGCCGTACCCCGTCAGGTCGGGGTTCAGCCGCCACTGGTCGGGGTCGTCGATCATCTCCAGGAGCGGCTGGGAGTTCTCGCCGTTGACGAGGACGGGCTCGCCGATCGCGCCGTCCCGGATCAGCGTGCGCGCCCGGCGGACCGCCGGCTCCGTGTGCATCCGGTAGGCGACCATCAGCGGCACGTCGGCCTCGTCGCAGGCCGCGACGAGACGCTCGGCGCGCTCGACGGTCGCCTCCATGGGTTTCTCGCAGAGGACGGCCTTCCCGTGCTCGGCGGCCGCCTCGACGTGTTCGAGGTGGGTCGCGTTGGGCGTGCAGACGTAGACGGCGTCGTAGGCGTCGGCCGCCTCGCCGTCGGCGAACTCGTCGTAGGTGAGCCCGCGCTCGACGGACTCGTACTCGCCGCGCACCCGATCGGTCTTCTCGGTCGAACTGCTGACGACGGTCGTCGCCACGCAGTGCTCGGTCGTCTCGATGGCGGGCAGGACGAACTCCGTCGTCCACCACCCGACGCCGACGAGCGCGAATCGGAGGCGCCCGTCGGTGTTCGTTCGCCAGTCTCTCGGCTCGTAGTCGAACAGCGAACTCGACATGACGTGCGAGCATCGCCCGCGATCCGACATAACTGTGTCCCTCCCCGCTCGTCCGCCGCTCCCGTACGATCGTCCGGTAATATCGGAGCAGCCGGTGCTACCCCGTGACGGCCAAGTAGAAATTACACAAATAGAACTGTAATTACGGCACCGAATTCGAGCGATACGGTCGATCGGGGCGTCACTGTCCCGTTCTCGACGCTAGCTCCGCTGGCACCCTTCGACCGGCGTGGCCCGATCCCGACCGAGATCGGCACACCTCCGGTGATACAGCGGGGATCGAGGGTCCCTGGAACAGTGGGATATGGCGATTACAGTGCCTATCCAACCATTTCCGACTATATCGGACAATTCACTCCGCCACGAACGGCGGTCGAAACGGCGGCATCTCGCCCGAGTCGTTTCATTTTATGGGACACACTGCGTCGCGGCTGGGCAGAACACCCGTCCCACACACGCGAAAATTACAAGCATAGTATTGGAATTTTACCTCGTCGACCACGCCAGTGAACGCGCGTTCGGTCCGTTCGGACTGGATCGACGCGATCTCCCCTTCGAGTAATTTCATAGTATGAAACGGACGGCAGTCTTCCCGGCTGGGCGCCCGCCACGTCGGGTCACCCGACGCCGGACGAGTTCGGGTGCAAAAATTTATATACTATCCGTGGAACGGTGGGACGTATGCGGGACAGTACCAATCTACGTGACCAGCTGTCACGTCGTCAGTACGCACAGTTGCTGGCCGGAATGGGCGCAGTGGGTCTGGCCGGGTGTCCGTCGGGGAGCGGCGGAGACTCGACGGACGAACCGGAGGAGACGGACGAACCGGCGGCGACACCGACCGCGACGCCGACCGACGAGGCGGGCGGGTCCGAGACCGACTCGGCCACCGACAGTCCGACGCCGCTGGGCGAGCCCGAGACCGACACGGTTCGGGTGTTCCAGGCCAACTCGCCGGACGTCTTCGACGCGAACGTCTGGGCGCCCCAGGACAACACGACCGGGGTCGCGTTCATGACGGACCTCCAGGCGGTGCGGAACGTCCACACCCGCGAGATGGCCTACAGCGGCGTCGAGTTCGAGACACCGTGGAAGCCCCGAACCGATAGCGTCTCGGTCATGACCTGGTACAGCGGGTACGAGGTCGACGCGCCCTACGACGTCTACGAGACCCACGACGACCGGGCGACGTACTGGAACGGCGACCCGCTCGACGCCGAGGCCCGCGAGACGCACTTCCACGTCGACTACTTCCAGTCTGGCAACAAGTTCACCGAGGACACCGCCTTCACGCAGGAGGCGGCCAGCCAGTGGGAGTACCACTGGTGGAACACCGACGGGAGCGACGGGCTTCCGGACGACGCGCAGGCGGAACACGTTCTGGCGTCGCAGGCGGCGCCCAACGACGGGGACATGCCGATCCACCCGGACTTCACGCAGCCCTATCTCGAACAGTATCAGGACGCCAGCAGCACGGACGAGACCTCGGCCGTCACCGACGACCTGGTGAGCGACCGCATCTCGCTGCAGCGGCTGATGGAGAACGGCTGGGGGAGCGGCCCCTACGAGCTCCGCTCGGAAGACGGCATCGGGTCGGCGGAGCTCACGCTGCGCCTGCGCGACGAGGCCGCCGCCAGCGCGGGCGACACCGAGACCGCACACCCCAACGCCGCCAACACGAACGTCCCGAATCTGGCGATCAAGTGGGGCGACGGCGAACGCCGGCAGACGCTCGCGAGCAACGGCGCGATCGACCTCAACGGCAACATCGTCGCGCCGAACGGCCTCTACTCGCGCGAGACGCTCCCCGACCACATGCAGGAGCTGACCCGCTGGCTGCGCTCGGAGGGCGGCGACAAGTGGCGGCTCAACTGGAACAACCCGCACCTCCAGAACCTCTGGGTGCGCCGCGCGCTGGTCGCAGCCGTCGACTGGAACGCGGTCGGAGCCAACGGCTGGGGCGACGCCCGGTCGGTCCCGATCGAGAACCACACGTACATGCTCGACGCCCAGTCGCAGTCGGTGTTCTCGGGCGACTTCCTCGACAGCCTCCACGCGTGGCCGATGGAGTCCGACACCGAGGCGGCCGCCGAGTACCTCCGACGGGGCGGCTACAGCAAGCAGGGCGGCCAGTGGGTCGACGCCACCGGCAACACCGCGGCGATCGACGTCATCTTCCCCTCGTCGATCGCCGACTACGCCGGCGCCGCCCAGACGATCCGGGCGAACCTCTCGAACTTCGGGTTCGGCGTCAACTTCTCCAGCCAGGGGTGGTCGACCTGGTCGAACAACCTCAGAGCCGACAACGGTCTCAACTACGACAGCTCGATCTTCTGGCACGGCTACGGCGAACCGTTCAACTACTACAACTCCAGCGCCGGCTGGGTCTCCGGTTCCATCGTGATGGGCAAAGAGGGCGCCCCGACCCAGCGGGTCGACCCCGACACGGAGATGGACGCCCAGGGTAAACCCCTGCAGGTCGAGATCCCCTCGGAGGTCGGCTCCATCGAAGCGCCCGACGAGGCGGGGATCGACCCCGACCTCTCGGACGGCGAGGAGATCAACCTCGCCAGCATCGTCCACGAGATCCGCGAGCCCGGCACGTCCGAGGAGCGGGTCCAGGAGCTGTACCGCAAGTGCGCCCGCTACTACAACTACTACCTCCCCCACTTCGTGTTCCACCAGTACAACTGGGGCGCCTGGGGCAACGTCCGGGACTTCGAGTGGCCGGACCCCGGCCACCGCGGGTTCGACTTCGAGCGCGGCTTCGGCATCAGCACCGCGCTGATCCTCGGCGGCCTCGTCGAGGCAAGCTACGACACGGAGTTCCAGCCCCCGGAGTAAGGTCCCAGCTCGCCCGATCGTCACCCGGACCCGCCTGACCGCACTCCGCCACCGCGGAACCGGGTCCCGAACCGCTCCTTGTCATCGCCACCGACCGTCGAGTGTACAGATCGTAATTCTGAACGTTTCGAATATACTCTCGATATATTTCAATAGCGCCGGCGCATAGAGTCGAACCGTGAACGCAACAAAAAGATTGTTAGCGGCACCAATGCGGCCATTCTCTGAGTCCCCAGTCAGAAGAGTACATCCTCGATACGGAGTTGATTTTGCCGCGAAAATCGCTTAAACCACCTCTACGGCCAATTTCTTCGATTCGGCGTCTATTCTCGGTCCGGGAGTATATACAGATGAAGAATATGTGTTCGAAACCGAGAGGAGATCGGTTTTCGGTGTGGATCAGCCGCCGTAGTCGCGACCGGCGGCGGCGGTACCGATGTCGCGCTCCTCGGCGTCGATCCCTAGGTCGTCGAGCGCGGCGCGCATGTGTTTCGAGGCGACGAACTCGGCGCCGTCGTCGACGCGGCGGGCGTGGGCGCGGGCGAGCACCTCGCCGCGGCGGTCGTCGGGGATCGCGAACTTGTCGGCGACGAGTTCGACGGTGAGGCCGTTGTTGTCCTCGGTGTACAGCGCGTGGAAGGCGCCGCGGTCGTACTCGTCGGCGGGGTAGCCCGCCTCGCGGAGCCCCTCGCGTATCTCGCCGACGCGGCGGTGGTCGATCCGGTAGGCGACGTGGTGTACGTCGCCGCGGTCGGGTTCGGGGTCGTCGGTGGACTCGCGCTCGTCGGAGACGAAAGCGGTGAGCAGGCGGCCGTCGCCGGTGTCGAAGTAGAGGTGGGTCAGTTCGCTCCGGTCGAGGTTGGGCTGGCGGAGCACGAGCGGCATGCCGAGGATATCGCGGTAGAACTCGACGGTGTCTTCGACGCTCGTCCCCTCGATCGTGATGTGGTCGGTGCCCTCGACGCCGACGACGCTGTCCGGGCTGTCGGCGTCCACGGGCGGGTCTGACAGGTCTGACACGATGGCCGACACTACGGGAGCGAGCCAATATACCTTGCGAACGCGGGCGTCGGCGACCCGCGGCCCGGTGGACTTATCCCCCGATCGGCCGAATTCGCGGGCATGACCCCCGATGGCGGCGGCTCCGAGCGTCGATTCGCCTTCGACTACGACCCCGGCGAACTTCGGTGCCGTCGCGGAGCGGCCGCGGATCTCGGCGAGTTGCTCGCCACCCGCGACTGCGACGACGCGCTCGTGGTCACCGGCTCGAACGTCGGCGCCAATCGGGACGTGATGGGCCCCGTCGAGGCCGGACTGGGCGACCGCCTCGCCGGCGTCTTCGACGAGACGACCCCCGAGAAGTACCTGCAGACCGGGCTCGACGCGGCCGAGCGCGTCCGCGAGGGGGGGATCGACGCCCTCGTCGCGGTCGGGAGCGGCAGCAGCCTCGACGTGGCGAAGGTCGCCAGCGCCCTGTCGAGTCACGACGACCTCCGGGCGGCCGCCGAGCGGTCGGTCGAATCGGGCGAGGTCGCGGTCGCCGAGGACCGCGACCCGACCCCGATCGTGGCCGTCCCGACGACGCTGGCGGGCGCGGATCTGTCGGTCATCGCAGGCGTAAGCCTCTCGCTCGACCCCGAGGGCGTCCCCGACGACGAGATCCCCAACGGGTCGGTCGGCGACCGCCGGCTGATGCCGACGGCGCTGGTCTACGACCTCGCGCTGTTCGAGACGACGCCGAAGGGCGTGCTCTGTGCCTCGGCGATGAACGGCTTCGACAAGGCCGTCGAGTGTCTCTACTCGCCCCATCGCACGCCCGTCACCGACGGGACCGCGATGCGCGCGCTCTCGCTCGTGGAGTCCGGGTTCGAGACGCTGCCCGACGACGACATGGACGAGGGCGAACTCTACGACGCGGTCGCGGGCGTCGTCCTCGCGCAGTACGGCATCTCGACGCCCGACGCCTACCGCGCGTCGGTCGTCCACGCCTTCGGACACGGCTTCTCCCACGACTACGACGCCCACCAGGGCACCGTCCACGGCATCCTCGCGCCGCACGTCCTCCGGTACGTCTTCGACGAGGTCGACGGCCGCCGCGAGTTGCTCGCCGAGGCCTTCGGCGTCGCCGACGAGAGCGCGAGCGACGAGGAACTCGCCGAGAGCGTGATCCGGGCCGTCACCGGCGTCAGCGACGACCTGGGACTCCCCGACCGGCTGCGCGAACTCGACGGCCTCTCCCGGGAGGACTTCCCCGCCATCGCCGCCGAGATCCGCGACGACGGCCTGATGGACGCCGCGCCCGAGGGGCTGGACCCCACGACCGACGACATCGAGGCCGTCCTCGACGCAGCCTGGTGATCAGGAACGACGGCGCGCGCTGGAGCGCGCTCTCGTGCGCGCGACGAAACACCGCGCGAGGGATGAGGGAGTGAGTGCAACGAACGAGCGAATCGGCTGGGGAGGTTCGTGGCTGTCCGCGGTTGCTGTGCGGGGCGGTTGCTGTTGCGGTGCCGTGCGGTCGCGGTGCCGTGCGGTCGCGGTGCCGTCCTGGCGGACTGAAAGGGCGAAGCGCGCTCGCGCTTGTTCAGTCGCCTGAGCGGGCACTATCCGCGCGGGCGGTGCGGAGAGCGCGGATATGTCGCTCAGCGACCGCGAGCGGGTCGAAGGCTTTCAGCGCTCACCGTCGAGTGCGGTCGCTTCTCCAGCTAGCGAGCGTGTCGAGGGCTTTCATCGCTTGCTGTCTCCGTCGAGTGCGGTCACAGTCACTGTTAGAGAGCGAACCGACGGATTTCACGCGACTCCAACTACTCGACGAAGGGGCCGCGCTGGACGATGGGGTCGCCGTGAGGTGCTCCAGCGATGGCCGCCAGCCGAACGCCGTCGTCGCTCTCGACGGTGACGCGCGTCCCTTCGTCGATCCCCTCCAGCGCCGCGAACTCCTCGACACCGAAGGCCTCCCCTTCCACCGTCCCCGAGCCCTCGATTCCGTACAGGAAGCCCGACCACCCCGCGGGCGGGTCCCAGGTCCACGACCCCTCGACGGTCACGTCGAGGTAGGTCACCTCTGTTTCCAGCTCGATGGGCGAGCCCTCGCCGACCACGGTCGTCACCGTCGCGTTGCCGGCGTCTTCGGTCGGCAGGTCGTCTGCGCCGACGTTTTCGAAACCGGGATCGGCGTCCTTGCGGTCGCGGGGGAGGTTCACCCACAGCTGGAGCCCGTTACAGGCCGCGCCGTCGGCCGGGAGTTCGGAGTGCTCGATGCCGCTCCCGGTCGTGATCCGCATCGCGTCGCCGGGATAGGCGGTGTGGGATTCGCCAAGCGAGTCCTCGTGGACCATCCCGCCCTCCACCATGTACGAGACGATCTCGAACCCGCGATGCGGGTGGGTGTCGAAGCCCTGGTCCGCGGCGATGAAGAACCGCTCGAAGACGACGAACGGGTCCAGGTGGTCCCGCACCGGCGTCGGCATCACCCGATTCCCGCGCATCCCGCCCTGATGCGTGATGTCCGTCGCGGCCTGTACCTCGACGCCGTCGTCCGTCTCGTTCGTGTTCATTTACCGCTTGGTAAAGTCCGAGCGAACTAATAGTCGGCGGTCGGGGACGATCCGCTCCAAACGTGTCGGAAATCAAATCTCACAGCGATATAGTAGAAATACTGTCACAGGATCGCCGCCCACAATCAGTGTCAGGGGCCCGGACAGGGCCTCTCCGCGAGGGCGACAGTTTGGGACAGTCAGATCCCGAGCACGGAGAGGACGGTGTCGCCGAGGAGGTACAGGACGCCGAAGAGAAAAAACGCGACGATCGCCAGGATAACGACCGTCTGGAGGGTCGAAGCCGCGCCGCTCGTCGTGCTCTCCGCCTCCCGAGCGACCTCGGTTTCGTCGTCGATGTACCCCATCGACTTGAGAGTCGAAACTTCGGCGGTTTCGTCCCCTTCCTCCATCCTGGCCTCGATATTCCCGTTATCGACAGGGTTGACCGTCCCGTCTCCGTCCATACTCGTTCACATCTCCCGACACGTATAAGCTTTCCCAGGGATCCGCCGACCACCGCTCCACCGGTCGCGATCCGTGTCACCGGATGGGTGATGGATCTGGAGTCTACCATATTCCTTTATATCACAGTATTATGGTATTTATACGAATGAGGCGCGAACTTCCGGGAGTGGCGCACTTAACTCGGGGGCGTCCGGTCAGGGAACATGAACGCCGACGGGAGTTCGCTGCCGCGGTGGCGCGGGTTCAACCTGCAGGCGAAGTTCGTGGCCGACGACGAGGAGCGCTTCCGCGAGGAAGACTTCGAGTGGATGGCCGAGTGGGGCTTCGACTTCGCCCGACTGCCGATGGACTACCGCTGCTGGACGGGCGAGGACTGGCTCGACTTCGACGAGGACGCACTCGCAGAGATCGACGAGGCCGTCGAGTACGGCCGCAAACACGGCGTCCACGTCAACCTCAACTTCCACCGCGGGCCCGGATTCACGGTCGCCGACCCGCCCGAGGAGACAGATCTCTGGACCGACGAGGAGACCCAGTCGGTGTTCGCCGAGCACTGGCGCCGGTTCGCCGAGCGCTACGAGGGAATCCCGAGCGACGAGGTAAGCTTCGACCTGATCAACGAGCCCGCCGAGACGGGCCACGGCGCCTACGCCGACGTGGTCCGCGACACCGTCGAAGCCATCCACGAGGTCGACCCCGAACGGCTCGTGGTCGCCGACGGGATGCGCTACGGCCGGGAGCCCGTCTTCGAACTCGCCGACACCGAGTGCGCGCAGTCGACCCGCGGGTACGACCCGTTCCCGCTAACCCACCACGAGGCCGAGTGGACCGACGTGGATCTGGACGAACCGCCGGCCTGGCCCTACGTCGACGACGCGGGGAAGGTCCACGACCGGGAGTGGTTGCGTGCCACGCGGATCGCTCAGTGGGAGCGCCTCGAATCGCTGGGCGTCGGCGTCCACGTCGGCGAGTGGGGCGTCTACAATCACACGCCCCACGACGTGGCCCTGGCGTGGATGGACGACGTTCTCTCGCTGTGGGCGGAAGCCGGCTGGGGCTGGGCGCTGTGGAACTTCCGCGGCCCCTTCGGCGTCCTCGACAGCGAGCGGACCGACGTCGACTACGAGGACTGGCACGGCCACGACCTCGACCGGGAGATGCTGGAACTGCTCCGAGAGTACTGACAGACCGAGCGGAGCGGCCGCTGGACGGTGTGTGGTGGAAAAAATCGAAGCGAAATCGGAGACTACCGCTCGTTACCGGTCGGCGGCGGCCGCGGCGGTTCCGGAGTCGCTCGAATCGCCGTCGGAGCCGCTGGCCGACCCGCCGGCGGAGCCGCTCCCGGAACTCCCGTCGGAGTCGTTATCGGAGCCCTCGCCGTCGTTGCCGACGACGCCGCCCTCGTCGGACTCGCCGGACCCGTCGGTCGCGTTCGTCGACTCGACGACCTCGACGGGCACGGTGATCGGGTCGGGGACGGTGTAGGGGGTACCGTCCTGGCCGACCACCCAGTCGACGCGGAACGCGACGGTGTTGTTGCCGGTCGCGACGGTCTCCTCGCCGAAGCGCTCGGTGCCGACCGTGAGGTGGCCGACTTCGACCGACCCGTTCCCGGTTCTCGCGTCGAAGGCGGTCGCTTCGGTGGTCGCCTCGCCGCCGCCGATGCCGGCGCCCATGGAGATCCGCGAGGCGTTGACCCGCAGGTTCAGACGCGGGCGAACGGCGGGCTCGCCCGTGCGGTTGGCCGACAGCGAGAGCGCGGTGATGCCGTCGTCGACACCGGTGAGCGTGACGTTCGCCGCGGCCGTCCCGTCGACCGGGACCGTCAGCGAACTCCGGTTGAGCGAGAGACCGATCTCGCGGCCGGCGTCCTGCGCGACGACGACGCGGGCGGAGGTGACGGCGCCGGCGTCGCGGGTGTCGGCGCCCGCGACGGTGACCTCGTAGAGGCCCGCGTCGAGCGCCGCCGCGGAGACGTTCAGCCGGAGGTCGTCGACGGTGCCGACCTCGATGCGGGCGACCTGGCGGCCGTCGACCGTCTCGACGCCGTCGAACCCGTCGACGGTCCCGAAGGCGTTCCGGAGCTCGTCGGCCGAGACGGACTCGCCGTCGCTGTCGGTCACCGAGGCGTGGAGGACGTAGTTCGAGCGCTCGGAGTACAGCGACATGGAGACGCCGTCCTCGCCGGCGGTCGCGTCGACGAACGTCCGGTTGGTGTCGAGGTGGAAGAAGTCCTGACTCCGCAGGTCGAACGCGGCGGCCTCGCGGTCACCGGTGTCGACGACCTCGCCGTCGTCGAGGACGACCGGCTCGCCGTCGGCGTTCCGGAGGACGTACTCCCCGGCGGGGAGCGTCGCCGATTCGAGGACGGTCTCGCCGTCGTCGAAGGCGAGCCGGCGGACGACGTGGGGTTCGAACTCGTCGTGTTCGCCGGGGAGACGGACGAGTTCGTGCGTGTCGCCGACGGCGCTCGCGTCGCCGAACCGGAGGTTCTGCCCGCGGTAGACCGTCTCGTTGGAGGTCGGTCCCCCGTCGGCCTCGAAGGCGTACTCGCCGTCGTCGCGGCGGGGCACGTCGACGGACGCCGTGTTGACCGTGTAGTTGCCGGCGAGGGCGCCGCCGATACCGGCCAGCGTGACCGTGTCGGCGCCGAGGTGGGTCGCGGTCATCGACCCGGTGAACTCGGCGGACTCGACGAACCGCTGGGCGCCGTCGGCGTCGACGCCGCGGAGGCGGATCGTCGTCGCGCCGTCGAGCGAGTACTGACCCCGTTCGAGCAGGAGGACGCCGCCGTCGCGGGCGGCGACCCGCTGGACGCTCGCGCGTCCGTCGACGCCGTAGACGCGGCTCCAGCGGGTGACCCCCTCGTCGTCGAGGCGGCTGACCCAGGCGTTCGTGCTGTAGGACCCGCCGAAGGTGCTCTGGGTGCCGGCCAGTAGGACGCCGCCGTCGTCGGTCGTGACCGCGCCGACGACCTGCTGGTCGACGCTCCCACGGACGGTCCGGTTGAGTTCGACCGCGCCCGAGGCGCTGGTCTTCAGCACCCAGGGGTTCGAGTGGCCGGTCGTCCCGGCGACGAGGAACCCGTCGTCGGTCGTCCGGAGCGTCGTCGGGCTGGCGCGGACGTCGTAGGTCTCCGTCCAGATGGCGTCACCGCCGGTCAGCTCGGCCAGGCGGACGCCGTCGCCGCCCGGCAGGGCGTGGGTGACCGCGACGCCCTGGTCGGTCGCGCGCAGCGTCTCGCCCGCCGCCCCGGCCGACGAGTAGCCGCTCGCGTTGATCTCGTGTCGCCAGGTCAGGTCGCCGTCGGCGGTGAGGTGGACGACCTCGACGGTCGTCTCCGGCGGGTACGACTCGACCTGCGACGGTCGCGTGGAGACGAGCGCGTACACGTCGCCGCTGTCGTCGACTTCGATCTCGGCGATCTGGGTCGTCGCGTTCTCGGTCGAGAACGTCCGCTGCCAGACGGTGCGGTCGCCCTCGACGCGTACGATCGAGCCGTTCACCGTCTCCGGGGTGGCGCGAACGCTGTAGTTCTCGGGCAGCGCCACGCCGCCCGCGACGGTCGCGTCGTCGGTCTTCTCGATCGCCGTCGGGACGATGTCTCCGTACGGACTGTTCGACTGGGCGTCGGCCGCGAGCGCGTCCGAGCCGGCGGACGCGTCCGCCGCTGCCGACGAGGCGGAGGGCCCTGCGGCGAGCGCACCGGCCGGTACCACGGCGACGAGGGTACCGACGACGACCAGTGCGGCCAGCCAGCAGGCTGTCGCTGTCTGTTCGCGAGGCATGTGCGCGGACCGACTCACCCACGTACCGAGTAGGTACCGCTTGCTCAAAGAGGGCCTTTAGTCACGGGTTCGCACGCCCGCGCGGTCGTGGCCAGTGGGGGCGACCGAGCCCGCTCGCCCGGCCGAGGCGCCGCCGAGCGGTCCGCCGGCGCCCCTCGCGCCCGACGTTTTTATCGGTCGGGGACGTAGGTAGGTGCGTGCCAGTGGGATTCGAGCCGTCCGAGATACCGTGTTACGAGGACGCGGCCGAGCGCGACGCCGCCTACGAGCGCGCCGAGCGCGAGGGGACCCCCTTCTTCGCCGTCGAGCGCTACGACGAGGGGTACGCCGTGACCTACGACCTGCTGCCCGCGGGGTGGGAGCTCTCCAGGCCCGCGCGGAAGGAACTCGACGAACGGCTCACGCGCGAACTGGAGGACCTCGTCGGCGACGAGTCGGTCCCGACGGGTGAGGTGAGCAAGAGCGTCGGCGACTCGCTGGGGAACGTCTCGCTGTTCGAGCGCGAGCGGACGGCCCGACGGGTCGCCGCCGTCGCCGCGCGGATCGCCCTCGACGAGAGCAACTGGGTCGAGGCCTCGCCGCCCGAGGACGCGACCGGCGCCGAGTTCCGGCGGAACTGAGCGGGCCGCGACGCGAACCGTGACGGCCGCCGTGGCGGACGTTACTCCGCCTCGCCGAGCGCGTCCTCGGCCCACGCCGCGGGGACGACGAGCAACTGGTCGTCGGCCGCCAGCTCGTCGCTCGTCGCGAAGACGATGTCGTCGCCGCTCTCGACGGCCATCGGACCGCCGGAGGCGTCGTCCCAGTGGTCGGTGACCTCGTCGGGGACGGTCAGCACCCGCTCGTCGTCGACGACCGTGCTGGCGACGTAGTCGACACCGTCGCCGCCCTGGACCGGGTCGAACCGCCCCGAGACGACCACCGTCCCGTCGTCGCGGACGCCCCAGTGGGCCTCCCCGCCGAGCGAGAGGAACTCCCGGTTGAACGCCTCCTGCGGGACCGGGACCTCGCCGGTGTGCTCGTCGAACGCCGCCTCGCCCAGCCGGTCGTAGTCGACCGGCTCGTCGGCCGCTTCCTCGTCGGTTTCTGCCCCGACGGCCGCTTCGTCGTCGGCTTCCGTCGCGTCGGTTTCCGCCGCTGTTTCGGCCGCCTCGGCGTCACCCGCCTCGCCCGCGCCAGCGGTCCCGCCTTCGTCGGGTTCCGCGTCGGTTCCGGCCTCGCTCTCGTCGGTCCCACCGACCGCGTCGTCGATGTCGGGACCGGTGTCGACCACCTCCGAGGCCGCCTCGCCAGCGTGGTCGGTCCCGTTTCCCGACTCGCCCGCGGCGTCGACGTCCGGACCGGTGTCGACTACGTCGGACTGGTCGATGTCGATCGGCTCGCCGCTCGGCCCGCGGTCGGTCCGGCGCTGGACGGCCGCGACCGCCAGCAGCGCGCCGCCGACGACCACCCGGCCGAGTCCGCGGGCGCGTTCGCCGGCGCGCAGCGAGCGGACCCCCCGGAGGACGGCGGCGCCGCCGAGGACGCCCGCGAGCGTCCCCGACTTCGCGGACTCGCGGACGCGCGAGCGGAGCCCGGACGCTCCCCCGTCGGTCCCGTCGGATCCCTCCGACTGCGACGCGTCTTCGTCCCCGACAGTGCCGTGGCTGGTGTCTCCCTGACTCATGTCACACCGTTGGGGCGCCGGACGTAAATTCGCCCGGTCGGGTCCGCCGCTCCGGTCGTCTGGCCGCTCGCGGTCGCGGCCGCCGAACGGGGAGCGCTCCGGGCGGATCGACCGGCAAGGAAGTGGAATACGGTCCATAACAATACGGTGACCGGTCGCGAGTCGGAGTGAAACCGGGGCGCGGCGGGCGTCGAGTCGCGGCGGGTCGAGCGGAGTCGAGGCGCGGGCGAGCGGCCCGGCACACTACCCATGAAACTCGCACTCATCGGGTTCGGACAGGCGGGCGGGAAGATCGTCGACGAGTTCGTCGCCTACGAGCGGCGGACGGGACTCGACATCTTCAGCGCCCCCGTCGCGGTCAACACCGCGAAGACGGACCTGCACGGACTGGAGCACGTCCCGACTGACAATCGCGTTCTCATCGGCCAGGCCCGCGTGAAGGGCCACGGCGTCGGCGCCGACAACGAACTCGGCGCCGAGATCGCCGAACAGGACATCGACGAGGTCCAGGCGGCGCTCGACGAGATCCCCGTCCACGAGGTCGACGCGTTCCTGATCGTCGCCGGCCTCGGCGGCGGGACCGGCAGCGGCGGCGCGCCGGTGCTCGCCAAGCACCTCAAGCGCATCTACACGGAGCCGGTGTTCGGCCTCGGCGTCCTCCCCGCGGCCGACGAGGGCGGTATCTACACGCTCAACGCCGCCCGGTCGTTCCAGACGTTCGTCCGCGAGTCGGACAACGTCCTCGTGTTCGACAACGACGCCTGGCGCCAGACCGGCGAGTCGATGCGCGGCGGCTACGACGAGATCAACCGCGAGATCGTCCGCCGGTTCGGCATGCTGTTCGGCGCCGGCGAGACCGTCGGCAACGACCGGGTCGCCGAGAGCGTCGTCGACTCCTCGGAGATCATCAACACGCTCGCCGGCGGCGGCGTCTCCACCGTCGGCTACGCCGCCGAATCGGTGCGGACGACCGACGACGGCGGGCTCCGCTCGCGGATCCGCCGGGACGGGGACGACGCCTTCGACGAGACGAACACGACCAACCGCATCACCTCGCTCGTCCGAAAGGCCGCGCTCGGCCGGCTCACGCTCCCCTGCGACCTCTCGGGGACCGAGCGCTCGCTGCTCGTCGTCGGCGGACCGCCCGGACAGCTCGACCGGAAGGGCATCGAGCGCGGCCGCTCCTGGCTGGAGGAGGAGACCGGGAGCATGGAGGTCCGCGGCGGCGACTACCCGATCCCCGACGCCGAGACCGTCGCCAGCGCCGTCCTGTTCTCCGGCGTCCACAAGGTGCCCCGGATCAAGGAACTCCAGCGGGTCGCCATCGAGGCCCGGGAGAACATCGACCGGCTGCAGGCCGAGAGCGACGACAACCTCGACCGCCTGCTCGACGAGGGAAGCGAGGAGATCGCGCCGCTGTACTGAATCGGCGTCTCGACCTGTCCCCCGGTTCGGCCCTCCGTTCGCCTCTCTCCCCGCCCCACACCGCCCCCTTCACGACCGCACGCCGTTCGCCGACCGCTACGCCCCGGTCAGTTGCCGTGGCGAGTCAGTCCGACGCCGCCGGGTCGGGGCCGCCCCCGTCACCGACCTCGACGGCGCCGTTCCGCACGACGGGCGGGTGGCGGAACGCGGCCGTCGACTCGCTGTCGAGCGGCCGGCGCATCCGGACCGCACCCATGCGCCGGCCGCCCTGGAAGGCGGACTCGGACTCCGTCTCGAAGCCCAGTTCGTCGTAGACGTGGCGGGCGGCGCGGTTGGTCGGTTCGACGACGAGCGTGAGCGCGTCGCGGTCGGCGACGGCCGCCGCCGCGAGGACGTGCTTGCTCACCTCGGTCCCGAGCCCGCGGTCTTGGTAGTCCTGGTGGACGAAGACGGCGAACTCCGGTTCGGCCGCGTCGGTCGGCGTGTACAGCGCGTGGCCGACCGGTCCGTCCTCGCCCGTCACGACGAAGTTACAGCCCTCGTCGAGGCAGTCGTCGATCCAGTCCTCCAGCCGCGGGCGGTGGCGCGGCGGCAACCCCTGAGCCTGCTCGCCCGGTTCGAAGTCGTCGTACATCTCGACGAGCGCCGGGCGGTCCTCGCCCGTCGCCGGCCGGACCACCCACGCCTCGCCCGTCCGGTCGATAAATCGCGGACAGCGCGGCGGGCAGTGCGCCGACCCCTCGCACTCCGTCGGCGCCCAGTACGTACACGTCCCGTCGGCGTCGGTCATACCGGAGACTCGCGCCCGGACGGGGATAAGGAGGGGACCGCGCTCTCAGTCGCTGGGAACGGGTCAGTGGCGCCGGAGCGAACTCGCTACCGGGCCACCGCGTAGCAGTCGCCGCCGCTCGTGAACGTGAAGACGGTGTCGCCGGCGACGGCGGGGGTGCCGGGGGAGCCGCCGAAGACCATGTCGCCGCCCTTCACCCGGTTGCGGAACGGGCGGCGCCACCGCGGGGTGCCGTCCGCGCGAGCGACGGCGAGCAGTCCGTCGCCGTGACCGAGATAGATCGTGTCGTCGGTCACCGCGAGTTCGCCGAAACCGCGGTCGCCGTAGTGGTCCGTTGCGGTTTCGACGCTCGCGCCCGCTTCGGTGGGCGAGCGACGCCACCGCTCGCGCCCGTCGGCCGTCCGGCGCGCAACGAGGTCGGCCCCCGAGCAGTAGACGGTCCCGTCGGCGACCGCCGCCGAGAACGCCGTCTCGGCCGGTGCGCTGGTCTCCCACCGGGGTTCGCCGGTCGCGGCGTCCAGCGCGGCGAACGTCCTCGGCCCGGTCTGGGCGTAGACGGTCCCGTCGGCGACGGTGGGCGGCCCGCGCGGTTTCTCCGGAGTCGGTCGCTGCCACAGGGCCGAGCCGCCGCCGTCGAGTTTTCGGATCCCGGTCGCCTGCGTGACGTAGACCCCGCCGTCGTCGACGGCGACCCGGCCGGTCTCGGCGGCGAGGCGCGTCTCCCACTCGACGCCGCCGGCGGCGAGGTCGACGGCCGTGACGCCCGGGTCGACAGGGCCGCCGGAGAGGTAGACGGTCCCGTCGCGCACCGTCGGGCGGCTCCATCCCCCCGGCACGTCGGTCGTCTCCCACAGTTCGGTCCCGTCTGCGGCGTCGTAAGCGACCGCGCCGACCTCGTCCTCGACGGGCTCGTCGAACAGTTCGCCGACGACCACGACTCCGTCGCTCACGACCGGCCCCGTCGGGAACGTCGCGTCCGGGCGACGGTCCCACCGGTAGCTCCCGTCGGCCCGGTCGAGCGCGTGGACACCGTCGGCGCTCGGGACGAACACCGACTCGTCCGAGACCACGACGCCGGAGCTGATGTTCGGCGGGTCGACGGTGCTCACCCACCGGTCCGCACCGGACTCGTCGGTCGCCGTCCCGGAGACGTACCCGGTGTGACCGGCGTCTCGCTGGTGCATCGGGACGGAGCCGTCGCCGCCGGCCGTCGAACTGACCTCGTTCCGCGCCAGTTCCGACGGGCCGCCGGCGAGCCGGCGAAGCCGTCCGCAGCCGGCGGTGAGCCCGGCAGCGGCCGCCCCGAGCGAGCCCAACAGCGCGCGTCGGCTGGTCACGGTTCCAACCGGGTGGCCGACCGTGAAAAAGTGTCCGCTGTCGTAGCGGTCTGCGGTCGCTCGGTCGGCTCGCGTCCGCGTCCGTTCGGCGGTCGTTTGACCCTCCAGAAGGCCCTTTCCGATACCGTCTGTGGGTCCGACCATGCCCACTCGACGCCGAACGCTCGCGCTCGCCGCCGGCCTCGCCGCGTCGCTGACCGGCTGTCTCAGCGACGACAGCCCCGGAATCGGGACCGATCTACCGACCAACGACCCCTCGCCGAGCTCGACAGACGGACGACAGCCGACGGAGACGGACGGCACCGCCCCGACGCCGTCAGCGACGCCCACGCCGGGTCCCGACGGGACGCCGACCGTCGCGGGGACCGACGAACCGCGGAAGACCGCCGACCCGGCCACGCCGTCGCCGCCCGCGACTGTCACGCGCGTTTCGGACGAACTCCCGGAGTGGACCGCCACCCGCTGGATCGACACCGACTACGCGCACGTCCTCGGTCTCGACGCCGGCGAGGACCGCCTCTACGTTACGATGGGGAGCGAGGGCGGCCCCTCGGCCGTCGCCGCGCTGTCGCCCGGCCGGGCGGACTTCGACTGGGTGCAGTCGTTCGCGGGCGAGCCGGAGGCGGGGTCGCACTACGAACCGACCGACGCGACCGACACCTGGGGCGTGACGTCGGCGACGGGACCGTCTACGGCGTCCACGGCCGCGGCGAGTCCTACGAGTGGACCGCGCTGCACGCGCTCGACGCGGGAACGGGCACCGAACGCTGGTCGTTCAGGCGCGAGCGGCGCCTGGGCGTCGCCGGCTTGCTGGACGGCGCCGTCGTCGTCCGCGCAACGGAGTTCTTCGAGCCCGAGCACACCCACGACACGCCGGAGGAGCCGCTGGAGACGACGATATACGCCGTCGGCACCGACAGCGGGGACTCGCGGTGGTCGGCGTCGCTCGCGGGCGCGACCGCCTTCGCGGTCGGTCCGGATGCGGTCTACGCAGCCAGCGGCCGGACGCTGTCGGCGTACGGCCCCGACGGCGATCGGCGGTGGAACCGCGAGCTCTCCGCCCCCGTCCGGCTGGCCACGGTCCTCGGCGACACCGTCGTCTGTTCGGTCGGCGAGAGCGACGACGACTCCTCGCTGGTCGGCGTCTCCACCGACGGCGAGACGCTGTGGACCCGCTCGCTGTCGGCGCGGTGGTTCGTCCCGACCGACGACCGGGTGTACGTCGGGAACGACTCGGTGGCCGCCGTCGGCGCCGACGGCGCCGTCGCCTGGCGCGAGCGCGCCTACGCCCACGACCCGCTGCTGGCCGCCGACGGGAACCGACTGTACACGCGGACCAACGCGCGGATGAACGCCGTCGACGCCTACGACCTCCCCAGCGGCGACCGCCCGTATCGGTTCGTCACGCCCTCGAACAACGGCTGGCCGGCCGCCGCCACGACCGGGACGCTCGTCGCCGAGGCGATCACGCCCCAAGCGGCCGAGTTCACTAGCCTGTTCGCCGTCGACGCCGCCACCGGCGAACCCCGCGCCGTCTACCGACCGAGCGACTCGGTGTTCACGGTCCAGGGGTACCGAGAGGCCGTCTACGCCGGCTTCGGGGACGGCCGGCTCGGCGTGTTCCCGAACGGTCAGTAGTCGATCCGGGGCGGGGGAGTCGTCGAACGACGCTCACTCCTCGTCGAGCTCCGCCTGCCAGTCCTGTACTTTCGCCATCAGCTCGACCGGCGGCGTCTCGTTCACGTCGAGGTCGCGCAACTCGTCGAGAACGTCCTCGACCTCGGGGTCGAGCGCGGGCGCTGCGTCGCCGGTCGACCCGCCGACCGCGTGACTGCCGTCGGTCGCCAGGTGTTCGCCGCCCGAGACCGAGCCCGCGGCGGCCGCCGAACCGTCACCGGTCGACGCCCCGTCATCGCCGGCGTCGCCGGTCGCGAACTGCCCGCTGCCCAGATCGAAGACCGCCTGGGTGGTCCCCGAGCCCGAGTCGCTGCCCCGGACTTCGATGGCCTCCTCCTCGCGGAGCCGGTCGAGCACCTCGCGCGACCGGTCGACGACGGGGTCCGGAACGCCCGCGAGGTCGGCGACGTGGATCCCGTAGGAGCGGTCGGTCGGCCCGTCCTCGACCGTCCGCAGGAAGGTCACGTCGCCGTCGCGCTCGTCCGCCGCGACGTGGACGTTCCGGACGGTCGGCAACTCCTCGCCCAGCGCCGTCAGCTCGTGGTAGTGCGTGGCAAAGAGCGTCTTCGCGGCGACCACCATTTCAACTCCAGAGAGACACGACTACCCAGCGGAACTAACCTCAATGTTGTACGCCGCAAATGGATTCTCCCGTTCGTTCCAAATTGTCACGATTGGCATTTTCGGCCGGTATGAACAGTCTCCCAGGGGAGAAACACGTGTGTGTGACCGGAGCGATGCGAGTGGGGGCCTGCCAATGTCGTGGCCCAGCCGGACGGAACGGACGAGAAACGGGTGTGAAAGTGGCCGTTCACGAGACGGCAGCCGCGTGGGGCAGGCACGTCGCCACTGTGCTCGCTCGCATTCGATCGTCACACACGGCTGCCGGCTTGCGATTTCGACTGTGGGGGCGGGTGGCGTCCAGCACCGAGCGCGAACAGTCGGCCTGTCGGCGTCACGATATCGCCGAAATCAGTACAATGAGTATCGATACCGGGAGATTTCTCATCGACGACTGCTGCCACCGGCATCGCCCCTCGCAGTTCACACTCACGGCTGGATCGCCACGAGACCGTAGTTACCGGTTGCTATCGCTGATCGTGACACACAGGCGGTGCCTCGAGCACGCCCGAATGGCCCGTTCGGCGGTCGTGACAGCGTGACATTCGTCGTGAAGCCGAGTGATGTAGATCCCGACGAACCGCCAACGCTCCGCGTATCACTATCGTATTGATCCAGTCTTGCGTCTGGATTCTCTGCTGTTTTCGATTGATTCGACGGCCGTGATAGCATACGCTAATAGTCCTGGACTCGCTTGTGATGGGTGTCTCCAACGATCAGAGAGGTTCGCGGTCTCGGCAGAGCGAAGCCCCGAGATTTGCTCATCCCGATCGAACAATCACACGGCACTCATTTTGATAACAGCCTGCGGGACGGATTCGAAAAAAGCGGATCTATGACACGAGTCACGCAATTGTCCGAGTAACTGGGGTGGATCGCTACCCGACGACATCTCTCCCAAGTCGGAGATGGAGTTGATCCATCCCCTTCTTCGAAACCACTTCCACTACGCGCTCCCCAGATTGATACGTGAGCACACGCTATCCTCACCTGAAAGACAAGAGACTAATGCGAGCCCGCAAATTTACAAACTAACTCGAACGAAACGAGGACCCGACCGTGGAAGACACCAATCTGTACGAGTTCACTGACCTCGAAACCTTAGATACGCTGTACGCGTGGGCCAATGAGGCCATCGAGCAGGAGGAGAACCCGGTCCGGTCCCTCACATTCATTGCAGAAGAGAACCCGAAGCAGATTTTCGCGAACGACACTCCTACTGGATTCTCCGTCGAGATAGAGGAGCGCGAAGAATTCCTGCAGATCGACCTGACACGTCGTATCAACGGGTCCGGTGAGGATTATACCGAGGAGGGGTACAAATTCCTCTCTGGGACAGTCTATGTCTTCAGCCATCCCGAGACGGAAGCGTACACCGTCTTTGCTGTCTCTGACCGGGAGTTCTTCAACCAGGCTGTCCGTAGGTACATCCAGGGACTTCCGCCTACCGTCTCAACTTCGTTCCTCTCCACTGGCGAGCTCCGACAGCTCCTGAACAAGCTGAGCGACGGGATAAACGGTAATTTCTATGTGACGAAGGGAGTGACAAAATCTCCCGGTGGCGACACCGAAGTCAAATACTTCGACAACAGCCGATATTTCGACCTGTTCAACATCGAGGAGGTCAGCGAGCAGAACTACTACGTCGATAAGATCGAGTTCGAACTCCGGCAGTCGAGACACGAGTTCCGCGGGCAACTCTCTCGGAAGGGGGCTTCGCGTTACGTGAGTGGCAACCAGAGCATCTACTTCAAGAAGATCCTCCCGAACCTGGCGACACTCCTCTCGGCGAAAGGCGACCTCTTCAACGACAAGGCCCGAGAGTATGGATCCCGAGAAGCTGAAACGATAGAGATCATCTACGAGGAGGGAGCGATCAAAGGGCGCGAGGAGAACGTCCGACTCATCAACGCACTGGAAGGGCTCAAACGCTCCTCGATTACCGTCTATCACAAGAACCCGTACATGCACGCGTCGGTCCTGGACTACGAAGATGGGACGAATGCAGATGTCTTCCTCACTTCGGACCGCCGCGTAAGTATCGTTCCTGGGTTCAATGCGTCGCGGAAGTCACTGTCCCGGATCTGCGACCGGATCAATCAGGGGTTCCTCGAGGGAGATGTCTCCGAAGGGGAAGACCGTAGCAAGGACCCCGAGGAGTATTTCGTTGCGGGGTGACAGGCGGTGAGGGGACAGAACAAGTACGAACACTGTGTCGAGCAAGCGTTTGCGGAGTTTCGCGCCTACGACGAAATCGTCGATATCGTAGCCGCCTGGGAGCAGTTTCTCAGCGACATCAGCGTGGGAGATGCATTCGATTTCCACTGGTTCCCAGATCCCATCACAGTCGACGCTGATGCCGAACAAACGCCGATGTTCACTGCGTCGCTGACCTCGGAGTACTGTCTCGTGGTCGATGTGGTCCAAGACGTCGCCAGTGATGCACAGGAGTTCCGGGAGCGATTGGCGCCGTTCACCGGCCTCGAAACGAAGGATCTCACACTCAACGGGACGAAGCCGGAGACGATCGATATCTGCCTGCTCATCGCCAGCGAGCAGGCCCAAACTGCGCGGGTTCACCTGAATTCGTTCGACGATACATTCCTTCAGGACCCCAATCTCGTCCCGCTAGAGTTCAGTCTCATCGATCAGGACACTAAGCCGAAGTACAAGTTCGAACGAATGTCGCTGGTCGGCGAGAATTTTCGGGATGGCTCTCTCCCGGACCACGCACGAATGAGCCCACGAGTCTCTTCTGATGGGACTCTCGCGAGCATCCAGATTTCGGTCTCGGATTTCGACCGGCACAAGGCAACCGGCGTCCTCTGCAACAAACAGCCCCCGAGTCTCTATCTCGCGTGCCATATGTGGGACCGAGTGTTTTACGATCAACTCAACGACAGTCAGCAGATCGAATGGGAGCGTGAAGACCCTGATCAGACACTCTCGTTCGAGGTCGAGGTTGAGTCGCTAACTGACGACCTCAACGAGTATTATATCCCCAATGGATCGGTCAGTTCAGACTGGGTCGACGAGACGTTGGAATACCTCTGTGTCGTCGAGACTGCAGACAAGTTGACCGACACCCAATATCGAGTCGACTTCCGCAACCTCCGCGAGAAACGTCGAGAGTACAAAGATGTCGTCGTTCGTGGTGGGGAGTTTTCTGACCTGGCGATGCTGTTCGCGGGGTGGCACTGTGAGAACGAAGTCGAACTCGACAGGGACGACCTACACGAACTTACCGAGCCGAGTAACCCGACCGGTGATACGGACACAACCGACTATACTCAACCCACTATCGGGGAGTATTGACAGACGATGGCGGGCGATGATACTTCGGTTGGCGACGAAGGAGAATCACACTTACATCTGGCCGAAAAGTACGATCGAATGGTCGAGAGCCAGCTGAGTGCGCTCACGAACGTCGACACGAACGCCTGGCGGGCCGCCCGTCTTATCGGGATCTTGCTCGGGATCCTTCTCACTGGACTGTCGCTCGTTGCACAAGGCGAGAGCACGGCGGTAACGTTCTCTCCGGCCGTTCTGAGCTTTCTGATTCTGGGAGTGATCTCATTGCTGCTGTCGTTAGTGTTTGCTGCAGTCAGTATTCTGAACGTGAGAGTCGGGTATGGCCCCGGAACGGACCTCACGGACGGCTTAACTGACGGCGACGTCAGCCCGGAGGCGTATCCCGGTATCGTCTCGAAGAATCTGGCGAAGACCATCGAGAAAAACAATCGTGTTCTCTCCTCGAAGGCCGATAAACTGCGATATACGTACAATTTCCTAATTATCGGGCTCGTCGCGTTTTCGACAGGGATCGGATTCCTGATCACCGCTCCAGACTGGAGGAGCGTAGTTGGAGTTAGTCTCGTTTCGGTAGTGGTGATGGTGGGAATCTCCACGTATATTCTCCGTAAGAAGTACGATGGTGAAGTTGAAGGGAACGATGACGAGATGTCTAAGTAACTATAGGCGCCACCACCAGGCCAGTCTTCTGATCGACCCGGTTCCGTAGTATGGCGGCATGGCTCTGGTAAGCAGGCACGCTGACACTCACTTGAGAACTGGCGGTCGTGTATTTTTGCGTTGTTCAACGAATTGGCGGGTGAGAGGGCCGTCGCTATCGCTGGGGGCTGAAAGCCCTCGGCGCGCTCGCGGTCGCTGCCCGGGATATCCGCGCTCTCCGCACCGCCCGCGCGGATAGTGGCCCGCGCAGGCGACTGCCGAGCGCGAGCCCGCCTCGCCCTTTCAGTCCGCCTGGGTAGAGGTTTGGTCCTCGGTCATTGCGGTCGGCTGGTCGGTGTGTCGTGGCGGCCCGCCCCGCTCGCCGCTTACCGCCCGGAGCGGCGCTCACGCTTTATATCGCGGGCCAGCGGGTCTCCCGTTTCGGTTCCGGACTTCCGGAGGCTTCCGGAACGCACGGCTCCGCGACGGACGTCGTTGCGTCGCGGACGAAACGGGGACTCCGCTGGCCGCGCCGCTCCGGGCGGGTCGGCGCGCGGTGCTGGATGGTCGGTCCTCGACAGCGCGCGCTCGTCGCGCCCGAGGGGCGCGAGCGAAGGCGCGAGCGAGCGCGCGCAGATGAGTCTGTGTCGGACGTGGTCGTCGGAAAACCGCGATGGTAGGACATCGCGGTGGCGGCGCCGTGAGCGCCTTCAGGAACTGGTTGAGTTCCAATGAACAGTAGCACGCGATTCGGTAGTAAAGTTTCGGACGCACAGGCGGACGAGCAAGAAGTCGAAGCCCCGGTCGAGGAGCAGCCGGAGCTGCGGCGGTCGGTCGACCAGGAGATACAGGGCAAGGTCGATACGAATCATCCCGAGGCCAGGCCCGAGGGCATGACGCTGGAAGGCGAGGAGAAGTTCCGAGCGCGGGAGGCCGAGATTCGTAGCACCCGCCAGCGGCTGGACAGACGGCAGTCCTCGGACCGGGAAGCACGGACGCGCGAGGTGGTGAACTCACAGACGCGGTATGCCCAGGAAGAGCGGCCCGACGATCCACGGACCAAGTTGAGCAAGGAGCAGTTGGCAGAGGTGAACAAGCGCGCAGCGCAGATTGCAGACGAACTCGATGAGCGGTCCAGGGCCGGGGCGGCCTACCGGCTCGCGAAGAAAGTCGCGGAAGGCGTGGATATGCTGAACGCGACGTTGCTGGTCAAAGAGGAGTTGCACGCCGCACCCGGAGTGCCAGTTCCAATCGAGACGCTCGAAGAAGTGCCACGGTCGACGGTCGACATCGAAGGCGAGGTGGTGCAGCTGTGGGATTCGGATAATCCCCGGATTCAGCAGGTCGGGTTGATCGAGGACGACTCGGGGCGGACGAAGTTCACGGTCTGGGAGAAGAGCAGGAAGCCCTGGGTCGACGAAGGCCAGACGGTGCGGTTGCGGGAAGTCGAGAAGAGCTGGTACGAGGGCCGCGTGTCGGTGGCTGTGACGGGCTGGTCACAGGTCGAATTCCCGGAACGCGGGCGGTGGTGGGACGAGTAGCGGGCACTGACTCCGCTCGATTTTTGTTCGGCGCCGGACCAACCCGACCCCGCCGCCCCACCCTCCGCTCCGTGCTCGCGCCCTGCCGTCGCTGCGCGCGCAGCCACGACCCCTCAACCTGGGTCGAACGTCTCGATCGTCTCGATGACCGCCCCTGGTTCCTCGGCGTGGTCGATGAACTCGAGCACGTTCTCCGACCACCCGGAGACGTTGTAGACGTCCTCGTAGCCCTCGGGAGTCACGAGATCACCGTAGGCGGCCAGGTCGATCAGATACAGCGACGCCTCGGGAGCGACGCGTTCGCGGTAGGTCTCGAACGACTCTCGAACGGTCCGGGTGTCGTTCGAGACGCCCCAGCGGGAGTCCCAGATCTGCATGTCGGTGAACACGACGACGCGATCGACGGCCACCGCCTCGGCGAGGAGGTGGTCGAACACTTTCCACCCGTTCGTGGAGTTGCCGACCTCGTCGTCGATCCCCAGCACAGCGTTCTGACGCTGGAGAACTGGCGTCTCGACGTGCATCGAGACCTCGCGAAAGTCGCTCCCGAACCCACCGACGCGGGCGCCCTGGTCAGCCAGCACGGCACCGAACAGCGACCCGATCTCCTTGTACCGGAGTGTGCTGTTGTCCGAGAGGAGGGCGTCCATCGATCCCGAGAGGTCGACGGCGACGAACGTCTCGCCGAGGCCGTCGGGAACGTGTGCGACGGCCACGTCGACCGCCCGCTCCAGCCAGCGCTCGACGGCCGGTGCGTCGAGGCCCGCTTCCTGCAGCGCCGCGTACGCCTGGTAGTAGCGGAACGGGTACAGGGGCGCGTGCCGGACCGCCTCCAGATCGAGGTGCTCGACGATCGTCTCCTCGGGGACGCCGGCCTCGAGCATGTTCCGGAGGTTCCGGATCGACGCGAAGATCGGGAGCGTGTGCTCGTCGTCCTCGATCAGCGTCTCCCAGACCGCTCGGGTGTTCCCACGCTCGGAGACGACCGTCTCCCACGTGTTGGGGGCGGGCAGTGGCTCCACGTCGGGGTAGTCGTCGAGGTCGCCCCGCACGAACCGCTCGAAGAGCGCGTCCTGCTCCTCGTCAACCGGGGTCGGGTGGACGCGGTTGAACACGTCGTGCAGCGTCACCTCACGCCGCGAGAGCGTGTACTTGCCGAGCGTGTACGCGTCGGCCATCTCGACGAGTGCGTCCTCGATCCCACGCCGTAGCGGCCACGGCGCGGTCCCACCGAACAGGTCGTCGTGGACCGCCAGCGCCGTCGCCGTCTCGTCCATCCGCTGGATCACGGCCGGTGCCCACTCGCGGATCAGCGACTCGTCGGAGTCGTCCTTGAACCGGTCGTCGTTCGCGGCGAGCACGAGCAGCACCTGCGGAACGTCCCGCAGGGAGAGTTCCTGCCGTGCGTACGCGGCGAGTCTGAGCACGAACTCGGGGTCCGCGTCGGCCGCGGCGTCGAACCGCTCGACGAGCGCGGCGAGGTGTTCCTCGTCGGACTCGTAGTAGGTGTCTTCGAGGAGCTGGTTGATCGTTCGTTTGTACAGTGCGAGTCGGGGATCGGCGGGGTCGAAGGCTTCCCCGCCTTCGTGGTTGGTCGTTCGCGTCGCTTCTGCGATCGACTGTTTCGTGTCGTTGAATTCCATGCTATCACCGGAGTCGCAAGAGGCGGCTCCGAACTGACCGCTCGGCCCGCGACGGGCCGACCGCGGTACACGTTCCCGGCAGGAGTCGAACCTGCTTGCCACGGCCCTCACCGGCCGGTGTCCTCGTGTGGGTCGACATCCACAGTGGGGACTCGTCAGCGCGATACGCCGACGGGTGCTCGAACCAGGTGAGAGACGGGAACAGGACCGGTGGTCGGAAAATCGCCGAAGCGGGCGGTAGCGTGTTACCAATTACACCAGAGCGGCCGATCCGCTCCCGGGATTCGAACCCGGATCGCTCGCTGAACAGGCGAAGGAACGCTTCGGCTGGACGACCACCGTGTGATCGACTGGCGACCGGAACACTGCTGGAGCGGTGTCCATTGTCGGGGCCGCTCCCCTTTGTCTGGACGATACAGCAGACCGAACGGTCTACCGCCGGGATTTGAACCCGGGTGAACCACTGAAGTAGCGCTCCAGCTCGTCGGTCGCACAGGCGGATGGCCGGAAAACGGACGGAGCGGGTGCGGGATTTGAACCCGCTGGGTGCCTGAGTGAAGGAACGCTCCGTCTCGTCGACCACCCGCAATCGGGGCTACGCCCCAAAGCCGGCAGGGTGACTCGAACACCCAACGCCGTACGAGAGCGGTGCTCTGCCAGTTGAGCGATGCCGGCACAGGCCGGGTGCGAGAGTCGAACTCGCGTCTCGACCGTCACAGGGCCGAAGGCTTGCCACTTACCCCAACCCGGCCACGCAAACAGATGCCCACGTCCTGTGGGCTCGCCTCGTCTGTCTGCCGCTCCGCAGTGCTCCCGAAGGGAATCGAACCCTCGATCTCTACCTCGAAAGGGTAGCGTCCCTCGCCAGCGGGGACTCCAGGAGCAAACTACGACGCGAAGTCGCGGGCCGGATTCGAACCGGCGCTCTCCCGCTCTGCAGGCGGGTGCGTTCGGCCACTCTGCCACCGCGACCTGATGGACGCCCCCGGGATTCGAACCCGGAGCCGCTCGCTTGCGAAGCGAGCGCTCTACCAGATCGAGCTAGGGGCCCGCAACGCCGGGAAGCGGACTCGAACCCCTCACAACTCGGGTAACAGCCGAGTTCCCGCACCAGGCGGGACCTCCCGGCAGGACGCTCAGAAGGGCCAGGCGGGATTCGAACCCGCGATACCTCGATTAAAAGTCGAGTACTCTACGACTGACTGAGCCACTGGCCCACAGAGCGTGCCGTCGTCGCGACGGCATGCGCCGACCCGGATTCGAACCGGGGTCTCTGGCTTGGAAGGCTAGCGTCGTCGCCGACTAGACCATCGGCGCGCAGTACTGACCGCTCGGATCCGCCCACCTCGATTCGAACGGGGGACAACCCAGTCTACAGCCGGGCGCTCTGGCCACTGAGCTACGGACGGTCATGCTCCAGCCCGGCTTCGAACCAGGGGCTCGGCCTCGAGAGGGCCGTGAGTTTGGCCAGCTACTCCACTGGAGCCGTGGCCTCGTCCCGGCTGGGGGTCATCAACCTGAGTGGGACGGGCAGGATTCGAACCTGCGTGTTCACCGAAGCGTGACGAAGCAACTCTCGGCGTCGAACCGGAGACCCGGTGAAAACCCGCCGAGAGAGGTGGTAGGCCAGGCTCTTCCACCGTCCCAGGCTGTCGTGTTCGCGCGTGTGCCGAGCAAAACCGAGACGGGGGATGGTGTGGCCCTGGATCGCTCCACGGGCGTTCACTGGGAGGTCGTCCCAGACCCGGCCCTGAGTGTCACCGTCGCCGATGATCTCTCGGCACTGCCCAGTTGTGGGTAGCGAAGTATCCCCGTCTCTCGTCTCGACCGACGCACCGACCGCTAGCAGCCGTCCGTCTGTCCGGTACTGACACCCTCGAAGGTGGCTGGCTGTGACTCCAGCGTACCGGTCGGTGCGGATGGACCTGGCCAGATTCGAACTGGCGACGACCGCTGAAAGCGGTCCTCTGGCCACTGAGTTACAGGTCCGGGCCGTAGCTTCGTTCGAGCTAACGGTTCGCTCTCGCTCATCGAGATGTCGCCGCGAGGATTCGAACCTCGGAAGGACTAACCAAGCGGTCCTGAGCCGCTCCCCTTCGGCCACTTGGGTACGGCGACGCGCAACGGTGAACCAGTATACGTGCCGGCAAGGCCGGCATGCCGTCACCAGGATTCGAACCTGGGAAGGTCTACACGCTTGGCCCTCATCCACGCCCCTTCGTCCACTCGGGCACAGTGGCGCAGTTCCGCGGGCGGTTCGAAGCCTCGAAGATCTGCTCAGCGGGACTTACCCCCACCGCCGTTGGCCGCTTGGCTACCGCGGAGATGGGCACGGATCGATTCGAACGATCATCGTCCGCTCTGGAAGCGGCCGTCTTCCCGTGAGACGACCTGACTGGACGGCGGGAGAGCGATTCGAACACCCGTGCCCTCGCGGACACCGTGGTTCCAGCACGGCCCCTTGGCCAGACTAGGGAAACCCCGCCAGACGGTGAGACTGGGAGTCGAACCCAGAAGCCTCACGGCTCTCGGTTTCGAACCGAGCACAGTCACCTCTCTGTCTGTCTCACCTCGGGTGAGTCCTGCAGTGGTCGTCTCCCGATCCCCGCATCGCGTCCGCTCAGCGGGACGCCACGACCCGGAATCGAACCGGGAGGCCGACAGGCGTCGGCCACGGCGTAGCAGGCCGCTGGGTCCACCAGTACCCAGTCGCGGCACAGTGGGTCGACGAGGGTCCCGTGAGCAACGCGAACGGGAC
Organism: Halosimplex pelagicum; assembly: GCF_013415905.1. Classification (GTDB taxonomy): domain Archaea; phylum Halobacteriota; class Halobacteria; order Halobacteriales; family Haloarculaceae; genus Halosimplex; species Halosimplex pelagicum. The sequence continues at coordinate 5,116,338 of NZ_CP058909.1, forward strand.
GCCGAGAGAGCCCGAGCGCTCTCTCGGAAATTCGAACCTCGGTCTCGTGCTCCCAAAGCACGGATCGTAGACCGCTGGACCATCGACCCTGATGTGGTTGTCTGTCTGTACGTCTGCGCGCGGGCGTACTTCGACCGCCGAAGCGGTCGGGAACGACCCATCGGACCATGCAGGTTTCAGACCCTTCCGAGCCCACCACCCGGACGTTCGAACGTCCGGGGGGCGCCTACCTCGATGGACATCCCCTCGATCTCGTGAGGGTGGGGTTCCCCCACGGTCCACGCCGACGCTGGGATTCGAACCCAGGTCACGACCGTGACAGGGCCGTATGCTAGCCGAGCTACACCACGTCGGCTCACCAGTGCTGTCGCTCCAAAGCCCTCGGCGGGCCAAGACTCGGAGCGAGACACAGCCGTCGCTGTGTGGTGATCCAGTGCGTACCAGTGACCCAGCCGACGCTCGTCGCGTCGTAGGCCACGCGTCCCCACCGCTTTCGGTGCGGACAGAATCCAGCGTGCCGCGGTCCTCGTCTCCCCATTTCGGGTCGGTCCGACTACGGGACAGCCCCGTCGCTGGGTGAGAGGAGGCGGCAATGCCGTGTTCCCCCGCCCCGTGCGGGTAGTCCGCGTGGGGGCTGGGTTATACGGACGAGGTGACCCCGTCGCCGGAGTGGGTCTCGCCGAGTGAGTCGGCAAGACCCTGTTTCCAGCGACTCGGATCGACGTGTTCCAGACAGCGGCTGCGTAGGCCCTTGGCGCTCGTCACGGCCGCGGCGCTACGAGAAGGAGCGAGCCGCGTCGTGGGTCGAGCGTTCGTCATCGTGTGGGCACCTCGTTGTGTCGTAGTCTGCGTCACCTGTACGTGTAAGCGCGATTGTATTAAAGATGGCCAGGGTATGGTATACACAGTCACGGCGACTGATCGGTTCTGCAGATCAGTGCCTGACCAACTACCCCGCCGTCCCACCCTCCGCTCCGTGTTCGGTCCTGCGCGCGCAGCCACGACCGTTTTCTGTCGGTTCTCAAGTGCAAGCTCCCTGCCCCCCTACTGGGCCCCTCACTCGGTGGGTTTGTCGCGCCCGAGAGGCCCGAGGGCGCTCGCGCGTCCTCGGGAGCAACTATTCACCGTGAGTTCACCCGACGAGTCGACCGACGTATCGATCGACTCGATTCCAGTCGATATCGAGAGCACTGGTTCAGAGACGGTCACCCCCGACGACGTGCCGGACGAGATCGAATCGCTGACGCTCGCGCTCGCGAGCGAGTCCCCACCGACGAATCCACTGGTCGTCCTGAAGGCAGCGCGGTGGTGGTATATCCACGGCAAAGGTGGCGCTGACCCGGCTTTCCAGTGGGCGATCGAGTGGACACGGCATCTCGCGACCGACACGCCGGGTGATACGGAGCGATTCGACGCGTTTCTCGACTATCTCGTGACTGTTGGATTCGCCCAGAAGCCATCGGATCTTCGGTGAAGCTGCTGTTCGATCGTCTGTGCCGTGGAAGGGTGAGGTGTCAAACTCGGACATCCCACGATCACGCTGAATCGGGCCAACTCGTGCTCGAATCGGAGTGACGGGCGTTCGACGAACCGGCTTGGCGCGATCTTATGTAACATCCCCTCTTTCTAACTCGCATTCTATTACATAAGATCGACGCGAGTACCGGGGCGACACCCGCGAGCCATCGGACTGAATCAAACTCGCTCTTTCAGCTGAGTCACCTCCTGCTGGCGGTTCCGATTGGACTCGGGTGCGCGCTCGCGTGGGTTTTGTGTGCGCCCCCAAGGGGTGGGGCGCGTCCTGCCGGAAGCGCCTCCGTTCAACGGAGTCGTTACTGATGGATTCGACCGATTCGTCGGTCTCGTTCGACGAGGCCGACACGCGAGACGCCGAGATGCACAGTGTGATCGACGAATGGATCGACAACCTCGTCGCGGCCGTCGACGAGGCACGAGCCAGCGAGCAGTTCCAGGCGTGGCTGGACGTGCAGCAGCGCTTCCACGACTACTCCTATCGGCTCTGGTGAATCGCTGTACGGCGTTGGCTTCGACCGTCAGAACGAGGAAAGTGAAGCGGGAAATCGCCGATGCCTATGTCGAAGATCTCCCGCTTCACGAACAAAGCGGTTCAGTTAGCTAAAAACGCTGTTGGTGGGCGAGGCGAAGTCGCCGCCCCCGAAGGGGGTGGCGGCTTCGCCGAGTACGCGGTGCTGTCGCTGCACTGTCTGCGGGTTTACCTAGAGAAGTCGTACCGGGAAACACTCGATCTGCTGAGCGAAATGCCACAAATACTCGGAGAGATCGGCCTCGACGCGACCGATCTCCCCGATCACTCGACGCTGGTCAAGTGGTTTGATAGGATCAAGACAGCACTCTGGCGAGTGCTGCTGCGCCTCTCGGCGCAGCTGCACGACCCGAGCGGTCACGCCGCGATCGACGCGACGTTCTTCGACCGCGAAACCGCCAGCAAACACTACTGCCGCCGGACGAATTACCGCGTCCAGACGCTCAAAACCACTGCGCTCGTCGACACAGAAAGCCACGCGATTCTGGACGTTCACTGTACGACCGAGAAACGCCACGACACACAGCTCGGCTGGCAGGTCGCCCGCCGCAACGCGGGCGACTTGGCCAGCCTCGCTGCAGACAAAGGCTACGACTGGATGGAATTACGCGAGAAACTCCGAGAGGAGGGCGTGAGACCACTGATCAAACACCGCGAGTTTCGGCCCATCGATCACGCGCACAACGCGCGGATCGATGGGCCTCGCTACCGCCAACGATCGACGTGTGAAACCGTCTTCTCGACGATCAAGCGCACGCTCGGCGACGCCGTGCGTGCGCGAGCGTGGTTTCGGGAGTTCCGCGAAATCGTCCTGAAATGTGTCGTTCACAACATCAAGCGAGCCGTGACACCGTGAAATCAAGCTACGTCTGGCGATTCACCACGGCCCTCCTATCGGAACACGCTGCTGATCAAACAGCAGTGTCCCGAGGCGACGAAGGTCGCGGGGTATCGGACCTGGCAGGAGGAGTTCGACCGGCACGTCCGGGAGGGCGAATCGGCCATCTGGATCTGGGCGCCGATCATCACCACGCGCTGTCCCGAGTGTGAGAACTCGCCGAGCTACCACGAGCAGATCGGGTGTGCGTACGACGAGACGCCGCCCGAGGAGTGGTCGGAAGGCTTGGTCGGGTTCACGCCCGCATCAGTATTCGACGTCTCTCAGACGGACGGCGAGCCACTTCCGGAACTGGAGACCGAGGCGACCGGGGAGGCCGGTGATTTGGTCGGCCGGTTGTTCGACATCACGGACGAGGTCGGGGTATCGGTACGTGTCGTGCCCGACGAAGTGTGGGGCCACGGGAACGCGGACGGCGTCTGTAAGTGGCCCGATGGAGGGGACGAACAGCCGGTCGTCGAGCTACGGGATCGTTCGGAGCGAGCCGCGGTCGCCGGGACGCTCGTCCACGAGTACGCTCACGCTCTGTTGCACTCCGGGAAACTCGATATCTCCGAGCGGGCGAAACGCGAGGTCGAAGCGGAGGCCGTCGCCTACATCGTCGGCCGGCATTGTGGGCTCGACATGAGCGGGTCGGCGTTCTACCTCGCGGCTTGGGAAACGGACTCGCTTGAGACAGTCCACGATCGGCTGCAGCGAATCAGTCAGACTGTGACAGAGATTATCGGTTACCTACAGAATTGAGGACCCTTGATTCGCTTGGATAGTTGTCTATGACAAGTCCGACATTCTAGACCTCAGTCTCGGGCAGGTCACCCGCTAATCGGGCAGATATTGGTGAAACTGTGTCGTAGTCCTTCAAGAACTATGAGATCACAGAAGCCCGTCATTGACTGTGATAGATATCCGGAGAGTTCTGTTGACGCAGTCTTGGAAGTTCAATTGGAACAAGTCAAGTAGTACCACAGTTCTTTATGAACAAGGAACTAATCTTTGGAGGCAGAAGCCTACCATCGATAATAATCCATGTCTGGAAGTGCACCTCAAAATAACGCTGGCTCATTAATCGAACCTGATCAATTTATAAAGAGCATCCGAGAAAACGGTATAAATACAAATGACGCAGTAAATGAATTCATTGACAATAGTTTCGATGCTGATTCAAATACGGTCGCGATCTCCATTGTCAGGGACAACAACGAGCTTTCTATAATTGTAGAAGACGACGGTGAAGGAATCCCTCCTGACCAAATGGAGATGGCGTTAAGATTCGGGGGACAAATACCTGGCAGAACAGACACTACTGGGAGGTTTGGATTTGGTCTCCCAGCGTCCGCATTGTGCCAATCTAACCGGGTAGAATTGTATACAAGATCTGAATCTGATAGTGGCAACTCTTTCAGATTCTGCTATCTTGATGAGGAATATGTCCGAAAGAACAATTCTCTACCAGATGAGGAAAAAGATGTATCGCTACCAGATGAATATGACTATCAACTAGACAAAGATAGAGATACTGGCACAACGCTTATCCTCAAAGATCTCCGGAGCCCAGATCGAAAGACAGCTAGTGGGTTACTTAAATATCTTCGTCAAGATCTTTCTGAGGTCCATAGACACCTCATTAATGAAGGTAAGAAGATAACCATAAACGGTGAACGGATAAGAATCTCTGATCCTCTTATGCTTATGGATGGATCGATGGAAAGGGACAGGATCGGAAAGGGTGACGAGTGGGCTAGCGAAGAAATAGAAGTTGATATTGGTGAATTCAAAGACGATCAAAATCCCCCAAAAATAAAATATAAATTGGTAATATTACCAGTCGAAGAATTGTACACTGAAAGTCATGACGACTTTGGAGACCTTCGGAAACCAAATCAAGACAATCAGGGATTCTATGTAACACGTAAAGATCGACAGATTGGTAGCGCAGAAACACTCCACTTATTCACAAGACACAATAACTATAATTACTTCAGAGCAGAAATTCAATTCGGGGAGGAATTAGATGATTACTTTGGAGTGCAGACAAACAAGAGTAGATTCGCACTTGACGCCGACTTAAGAGACCTTTTAGAAAATGAGGTAGTCCCACAGCTATCTGATATAGTCGACGAAATAAATGATAGAAAAGCAAAAATAGATCAGCGTGGGCCGGAATATGAAGGAATGTCACAATCTGAGCGTATATTTAACGAAGCTACCGACTGGATGAGTCGGTCCGGCCACGATCCTGATGAAGAATTAGTACGAAAGCAGAAAAAAGAAGCTAAGTCAAAATTACGAGAGATTGAAGAGGATGAGTCTATTCCGAGAAATAAGAGGCGACAACTGAAGGAGAAATACGAGCTTCTTAGAGACAAGGACAACGTTTTCTTTATCGATATAGACGAAACAAACTCATCAGAATTCTTTGAGGTAGAGCACAAAGGGAAAATGGTCACAGTCAAGATCAATCCAAAACATGATTTCTACCAATATATGTACAGTTCGCTGGAACAGGATCCATCGTCTGCAACAGCAAGGACATACGTTGATGTCCTCCTTCTAATGTTAGCGAAAGCAGAGGATGAAGCGAGAGATGAAAATCTACAGAGATTTTACAGGTCACAACGCAGATCCTGGTCACGGATTCTTGCGGATCTCATTGATGAGAAGAGAGATTTTTTTGAAAGTAACTGATTCTCACCACGTTGCTCTTCTTGTTAGGACAAACACAAACACGGCGGTTAAAACTACACCTGCGAGCGATTCAGCTCCTGCAAGAAATTTAGCAAAAGGGCTGCCTGGTTGAAGATCACCGTATCCTAAAGTGGAAAAAGTTACAACGCTGAAATACATGGAAGCTCCAAAGCTAACGATTATATCCGGGACCCAGGATGGAATCCCAAATCTTGGTAGCCAACCAGGTGTAATACTGTACATTGTTCCTGTAGATTGGGTTGATTCGACACCACCCACAAAGAGATAGGCAATTGCACTGAATACTATCGTAAGTGCTGATGTTATTAATACATTCAAATATCCGTTCCCATATCCCATAATGTGTTTCTGTGATGCTAAATACGTCCATTTACCGAGATTACCATTTAGGAAATGATACTTTCTTTCGGCTTCTCTTTCCCGAGTATGGAACGTTCGGCTTCTATCCGACAGCTGATTATCATCGCAGAGGCCTCTATAAGCTCGATACACACGGATCGACTTTTGAAAATCATATAGCTCATCTTCTGTATCACTATTCCAGCAATGCCAGCCATTACGTGGCAATATTGTCTTGGATAAACGACTTCGAAGCCCATCTGCTGATCCTTCAGAATTAGTCAATTCATCCAAATTGAGGAGATCTGCAAATGTCTCCTCAGAACTAGTAAACTCGCTTAAATTGAGGACATCATCCTGATAAATTTCTGCGAATTTTTCCAGCTCGTATATACACTTAGAACCTAATTTAGTCTCGTTGTCGATCCGGACATCCCGCAGATCAGCATCCCAGAATTGAGCTAATCGACAATCTGACTTACGAAGGTCTACTTTCTCAATGATAGTGCCCTCAAAACCCGCTGATAGAAGCTCTGATCCCTTAAAGTAAGATTTCGATATAATTGACTCGGAGAAGTCCGTGCACATAAGTTCTATTCCTTCAAAATCAGATTGGTCAATATATAGGTCTGGGCCTGCTTTCATACCCATCATTTTAACATCAACAAATTCGCATTCGATAATATCCGTATCTCTGAGCCCTACACCTTCAAAAGAGCCATATGCAAATTCTGAATTTTTCAACGTCGAATTTTCTATTGAAGATCCGGTGAATTCTGTGTCCACAGAATTCATATCATCGAATACGGAGTCATCAAGGGTGGAACCAATGAATCCACAGTCGACAACTTCAGATTCTACTAAGTTAATTCCAAACATTGTCGAATTATGGAAATTACTTTCCCTCAATTCACAATCTTCTAGATCCAGTCCGCTAAGGTCAGAATTATTTAGGTCAGATCGTGAAACAAATAAACCTCGAAGATTTACATCCTCGAAGTCGACATCCGACAAATCACTTTCATATATCTCTGCATTTTTGAAGCTTCCGTCCCTGAACCTCCCTTCCATATCAACACCGTCAAATGATGAATTAGAAAAATCAGATTTAATTATAGTGGTTCCCAAAAATTCTGAATTTGTCAAATCAGCGGTCTCGAAGAACCCATTTCGTATACGCGATTGATTAAAACTCGAATCCTGTATTTTCGAATTAGAGTAATAAATTTCATCTCCATCGGACCATCGAAACTGAGTTGAGGTAATGTGTGAATCCTTGTAAAAAACGTTCTTTCCAGAAATATCTATCATCTTAACACGTTCTAAAGAGGCTTCCGAAAACGAGACATTCTCAAAATGAGTCTTTGAGAAATCAGAATCGGAGATGGTACCACCGTCAAAAACAGTACCGGAAATCTCTGTACGCGTCAGATCTACATCCGTCAATTTGCATCCCGCGCAGTCAAGCCCATCAAAATCGATATCGTCTCCGATACTCACTTGCTCTAAGATCATCCCCCTAATTATGGTCGGTCCCTCATGATCTTGAAACGACCTTTCTCGATTCAGCTGGTCTATGACTTCGGTAATTGACTTCTTGCGTGAAGAATGCCAAAAGCACCTGCCATCTGGTTCTGATGATTCTCTATTGCAAAGTGAAATTCCATGAGCGCTGCCGCCTTCGGTTTTAAATCCACAACGTTGTGAACCACCATCTAGGTCATCCAATTCCGATCCTGGATCAGAGCTACTCATCTACCAACCAACCTGACCATACCGATGAGGACTAGCTTCAAAACAATACCGCAATTGATGAACAATATCGGTAGAGTCTGATTTGTTCTTAGGCGTGTTCCGAAGGGAACTCCAACAAAATACAGCCCTCATCGGGTGAATCGTGTCTACGCTATTCTGAGCTCCCCATCCATCTCATAGACTCGGCCCTTCTCCTTCAGTTGCTCAATATCGTGTTCAAGGGATACATTCCCCTCGAAACTGGCTGATTCTTGAATCTCCTCCATGGTTGCCCCTCCTAACTCATCAATCACAGAGACAACCGTTTCCCGGCGATCTCGTTGGCTCTTCGACTGCCCAGTCTCGATGATATCAACATCAAACTCACCGCTTTCAGGGTCGTAACCGACTTCTTTCATCGACGCCGTCACAAGATCAACAGCCCGCTCAACATCCTCCATTTCGACCGTATCAGAGAGTCGAACTCGCGCACTCGACTCGGCGATCCGTTGGATTGCTTCCACCTGTCTGAACGTCACAGGAACCGGTGAGTTAGATTCTTGCCCATCAGCTCCCGCTCGGAAGCCCACGAAGAACTCTCTCAACCGCTTGGCGACTTCTTCGTCCTCGATCACAGGGAAACAGGTCTCCTTCGCGTGAGCGACGTAGGCGCGCATCACCGGGCGGCTGATAGCAGGCTCGACGCGGTCTTGGTCTTCCTCACTCAGATCACTTCCCTGCGTGTACCGACCTGCCGCCTGCCGGCTCTTCACCATATGCTCGACCACTTCTGCGTCCGCTTCGGGGTCCGGCTCATCCGACACCATGAACATCAGGTCAAATCGGGAGAGCAGCGTGGGGCCAAGATCAATCTGTTCCCCTTTCGGACGGCGTCGATTGAATCGTCCGTCCTTCGGATTCCCTGCTGCCAACAAAGACGTTCGGGCATTCAGCGTCGCGTTGATACCGGCCTTGTTGACGTGTACCTGCTGGCTTTCGAGCGCGTCGTGCATCGACGAGACTGCGTCAGACTGCATCTTATCGATCTCGTCCACGCAGGCGATTCCGCCGTCCGCCAACACGAGCGCCCCCGCTTCGAGCCCCCATTCGGTATCACCGAAGTCGTCGGCTACAGCAGCTGCGGTCATTCCCGCCGCGGTCGCACCCTTGCCTGAAGCGTAGGTTGACCGCGGTGCAATCTGGTCGACATACCGGAGAAAGGTCGACTTCCCACAGCCGGGGTCTCCCAGAAGGAGCATGTGCCAGTCTCCGCGGTCGTGGCTTCCATCGGGATATTCGTGTCCCCATCCACCGAATAGCTGAAGCGCAACGGCCAGCTTGACCGTCTCATCGCCTTGATGCTTGGGGTTGATCGAGTCGATGAGTAACTCATACGGGTCTCCTCGTTCGCCGTTCGCGATGGCCCGGATCTCCTCAAGGTGCTCCTCGACATCGATATCCTCGTAGTCGCTTTCCTCCTTGACCACCGCTTTCGCATCCACGGTCGTATCGAAGTTCCGGCTCTGGTCGGCGCTCGGCTCCTCTATGTTTAGAACGCCAGTGAGCGTGACCCTGTCCCCAGCGTCGAATTCCTCGATGAGATCGTCTTCGAGATGCACGTCGACATCTGCACCGTCGCCGCCGTTCGCGTGTTCCGGCGGTTGTTGGATTCAAGCGTACTGGTGATCTATCCAGGTGCTCCGGTCGGTGAGGAGTCGGAACGGTCCTTGACGCTCACAACCCTTGCACTCGTGGGGCTCCTGGAGCGTTTCGCCGTTCTGTTCGATCTGCATCACGCTCTCACACCGCTGGCACTCCCATTCGGCTTCGACGATCCGGGGCTTCGCGTCGGATACCTTCTGTACCTGTCCCCGGATATCGAGCAGTCGGTTGATGTTCTCGTGTCGGGATACCTCTCCTACGTCATATTCGTCTGACTCTGGGAGGTTGTAGATGCGAACGTGTACGTTGTCCAGACTGACAGAAATCGGAAGATCGTAGAGTCGGAGCGCTTCTTCGAAGTACCCCTGTAGTTCGTAGGGGTGGTCTCTGACATCGTCGGCGAGATCTGGGTCGAACCGATAGATGTCGTCGAAGTCGACGTAGAGTGACTTCTGTTCCTGCGGGTAGTGTTGAGCGAGCTGTGCGATCTCTTCCGAGTAGTAGTCTCGGAAGAACTCTATCAGGTCGTCGACCATTTCGTGGTGTTGGGGCATGTGTGGAATCTGTGAAGGTATCACAACAGCCGCGCTGGCTGGTGATTCGTGGTCCGGTGCGAGCGGTGCGAGCGGTCTGCGAGCGGACTATCAGCTAACTGAGACTTATTTACAACACCGTCCTACCCTGCAAATTCTACAGGTTCAGACGGTTCCGCTCAGTTCGACCCAGTCCGGTGGGGGCTTCCCCCGCAACATCTGTTGTGAAGACTTCACAGATTCCCACCACCCTGCTCAGATGTGTAGCGACGCGGCAGGTCGCCAGCTTCCAGGTCGAGTATCAGCTCACCGTTCTCGTAGCAGAGTACACTCCCGTCGACGAGCCGAGCGGCGCGCTCCATGTCCCGGTAGACGGTCGTCCGGTCGATATCGGGGAAGTGGAGGGCTTCTTCGGCTTCGTCCCTGTCGACGGTGGCCGCGGCGGGCTCGTCACGTCGCTCACGCGCCTTCGCTGCTCTGTGAAGGTGCTGCACGAGCGTGACCGTCCGCTGCTTGCCGGTCATCTTGTCGGCCGTCTCGACGACTTCGAGAATGTCGGTCCGCGCGTCTAACCGGGCGACTTCCTCTTCGAGATCGTGGATGCGTTCGTCACGCGCGGCGAGCTGGTCTTCGAGTTCCGCGCGCTGCTCCCGCTCGTCATCCAACTGCTCGCGGAGGGAAGATACCTGCCGAGAGAGCGCTTCGAGTCGGGCGTCGAGTCCCTCGACGGTGCTTCTCGACCCGTTTTCCCCGGGGTTTTCGTCGGAAGAGTTGTGTCCGTTCTCGCGCGCGCCGGGTTCCGAGTCGGTCACGCCGACCACCCCCGCACAGACCCCGCTCTAAGGGGGGTTGTCGTTCCGGCATGTAAACCGAGAAGGGTATGCCGCCTCCCGGAGCGAAATCCAAGCTAGTCTGCTTCCTCTATAAGTACTATTTCGTCTTCAAACCGTTTCCGCCCAAACTCTGAGCCGACCACGAATCTACTTGCAATGGGTTTGGCGCCCTGACTCCCAACCTTTGTGGAAATGAGCGATGCTTTCGTTTGAGTGGAAAACCCGGCCCGTCGGCTCATGAATCAGCTTCGGTTCATTCTCTGGCATATGTACAACGCCACGTTCAATGAGCTGTTCTACGATCATCCGTGCCTTGGCTTCCGAAATATCGTCACTTACGTCCTCGGTCATGTTACTGTCTTCTGATTCCATATCACCCCCTTCCAGTGCGATCCCAATAGTCTCTTTCGGGTGTGCTAGCTTATGACTGGGTGACGGTTTTCACAACATGCCCCCACTGTTGTAGCGTGTCGAGCAAGGCGGAATCGCAATCCCCAAAGACAGATATCGCAGTTCCAAATGTCGGTGATGGGGCGGCTTCACCGTTCTCGTAATAGGCAATACGGCCCTCACTGAAACAGATGTAGTCCGCAAAGGGCGCGATGTATGTATGCCACCACGACTTGGTGTCCGTGGAATCCGGTGTGAGTACAACAACTGTGCGGGGCCACTGCGGGTCGTTAGTACACTCGTTTGTAACCTTCTCTAACCATTCAGTTTTATACGAAAATGGTGGATTGACGAAGACAGTTTCGTAATCTTCCCACGACTTAGATAATCCGTCGACGCCATCCTCAAGACACCAATTCGTTGCACCGATTTCTGACTCTGGGTGTGCACATGGATCTAAATCAATCCCATCGAGAGCATCCTGGAGGTCAGCAATTAACGCCGGCGGGGTCTGCCAGTCATCCTTCTCATCAAGATCCCAAAAGTCAAAGTCAGAAGGGGGGTCAGTATTAGCGCTTTCGTCCATCGTAAAATAGGTGTAAATGCGAAGGTGTAAAATAATCTCGTTTAATCTGCTCACGGTGGATTATTACGAAAACTGGCTTAGTTCCGTTTGGGCCCGATGGCTTGGGGGGATGTTAGTAATAAGAATCTCCTTGATCGGATCCCGATTATCGCTGTCACTGTTGATAGAACGTCGGGCACTTACCGACTCAATCATGAATGAGCTAAGATCTTCGTATAGTTCTGCGACTGGTGGTGAGTTGGAGATGATAACTGAGACATTCTGGGTGTCGAGATACTGCGCAATTTCACAAAGGCGCTGTTGGTCTTCCTGGTCAAATCCTTCCGCTTGATATTGAGTGAAATCAGCTGTCTCGGAGACGGGTTTGTACGGTGGATCAAAATACACGAGATCTCCCTCTGTGGCTGTCTCTTGGACATACTCGAAATCTTCATTCAAGATGTCGAGTTCTTGTAAAATGTGGTGGATGTGCTTGATACGTTGTGACTGGACGAAATTCGGATTTGAGTGATCTCCGAACGGGACATTAAATTCCCCATCGGAGTTCTCCCTGTAAAGTCCATTGTACCCAGTTCTGTTCAAATACAACAGGAGACTGGCCTTCCTAATACGCTCTGAATGAGTCAGCGACTCCATTGTACTGAGAGAATTATATTCCTCCCGGACCTCATTGTAATAGTCTCGGTCATATAGATGGTCTTTATTCTCTGCGATGAGTTCATCTGGAAACCGTTTAACGACTTGATAGAAATTGCTGAGGGCGCTATTGAGATCATTAACCGTGCCTGCAGGCGATTGCAGACTGAGGACAACTGCGCCTCCCCCGAGGAAGGGCTCATGATAATTGTCCCAAGAATTCGGGAACATCCGCTTGATATCGGACAAGAGCTGGCGCTTTCCCCCAGCCCATTTTAATATTGGATCAGCCATTCAGGATAGTCGATCCTCACTTGAGTGGGTATAAAAATTTCCGCTACCCCTTTATCGAATATGCTTGCCAGAGGATTTACCGAGATCGGTTATCTGGAATCTCAATATCGAACTGGACGGTCCCATCTCCCCCGTACAGTGTTGCGTTGTGGTTTTCGGAGAGAGACCGAGGCATCGTCTCTAGCGAGTACTGTGGGTGATTTACGTCCAAGCAGAGGTTACTTAGAATTGGTGGGCAGTTGTGATTCGCGAACGCTTCATGCCATCCCGATGTTGTGGTGACGTATTCTCTCCACTCATCCAAATCAATTTCCTGTGCATACGCATAATGCCGGCCATCTTCATATAGATAGAGTTGCTCTGGTAACCGACCAGAGTCCTCCCGAGCGATTTCAGCTAGGAATTCGTCAGTCGTAACAACATATGGCGAGATGTCAAGCCCGTACCCGGCTGCAGACCCGGAATTCAAACTTTCATCAGCTACCCGTTGATATTCTGCAATCTCTCTTGCTGATACACCGTTGTCGGTCACGTAAACTACCTCCCCTCGACCATGCTCTCCTGATTCTAGTGCCTGATAGTCCGCAGAATCAACGATCCGGAATGCAGTGTGGATATCCAATGCGGTCGGGACAGCAACGTTGATCTCCCGAGCCATCTCTCTAAGATGTTCACGGGTGTGTTTGATATGCCGGAGGCCACAAATTACTCGTGAAAGGTCTTCCTGATCGCCCTTGGAACTGTCCTGATTATCGTCCCAGTTGGAGTGAATGTGCTCTTTGACGGCTTCATATCCCTCATGGAACTTCTCACTCAGCTCAAACCCGATCCCTTCTCGCTCCATCGCGGTAGCCTGCGCTAAGACAGTTCCCGATCCTGCGAAGGGATCCATGACAATATCACCTTCGCCGGTTGTGAGACGGAGAATCCGTTCAACAAGTCCTGGAGGGAGCGGGGCGGGATGGATAACATCCCGATTCCCGAATGAACCTCTATCCGGTGACTTAAATTCCCAGACATTATCCGGCAACATTCCCCGAGGATGGTATCGCTCTGGATACCCAACCCACCACTTCTCAAATTCATCTGGATTGGTGATTCGGATATTGTCGATGTTAAATCTAAAATCGGGTGATTTGCTGAAGCAAAGAATGTACTCATAGATATTACGGAATTCGCCATGGTCTGCAAACGGACGAGCACGTCGCTTGTTCCAAATCATCACGTCTTGAAGTAACCAAGATGAATCGGATGCGTCACCGGTAAAATCACAGTTCGGACATGAAACTGAATCAGTGAGCCAGTCCCGCTCAATTGGAACATCGATGTCCGGACCACTACAATTTGGACAGTATAGTGTATCGTCCAACGTCTGGCATGCGCGTGCTATATCCGACGGGAGCTGGACTAACTGATGATTCCGTCGGAATGAGTTTACTATGACCCAAAGAGTCCCATTCGAATTCATTACATCATACAACTGGCCAAATACCTCGCGCAGACTATCTAAATACTGCTGATATGACTCCTGTTGCCCGATCTGGTTATCCCCATTATAGCCGTAGTCTTTCAGATCAAAATACGGAGGAGAAGTAATTGCTACATCAACCACATCTGATGGGCTATCCTCCGCAATACCCGAAGAAATTACAGACTTGAGTGTCCGTGCGTCTTTATTGTGAAGAGTAAAGAGATCCTCAGAGTTCGAGATGGGCATTGACTGCTGGTCCAGCTCCTGATCCTGCGAAATCGATCCGGTCTCAGAACCTGTCTCAGTCGAACTCTGTTGTTCCGATTTCGTATTTCCGATTGCTGTTCCATGATAATCTTTCCCTTGTGGCAGGCATTCCGGCTCTGAAAGACGGTTTTGGATCTCCTGCCAGAGAACGCTATTTGTGTCTATTCTTGTCTTTTTATTATCAGTGGGGACTTCGTGTTGATGATCAACCGGAATGATTCTCAAGGTACCACCAAAATAGTTATACTGGTTGTTACGGGTCAGGTCGAATAGATCCGAGAACACTGAGGTCATCAGCACACGACCGTTCGCATAAATATCTATTCCCTGGTGTTTCTGGCTTGGCCGATATCGATACCTGAAGCGGCCACTTGTAGTGAGTAATTCTGGGTGATCATCAGCCACGCTCTCGGTCATTCCATCGAAATCGAGAGTCCCATGTTCGTACTCGATTTTGAATGTCTTCCCAGATCCGTCTTTGACCGAAAATTCATGATATCCGTACTCCTCGTTTTCTTCTTCCCCGTATTCGTAAATCGGTGAAATTGGAACTACCTCAACAGAGCCAGATTCGCCTGTCCCCAGATCGTGGTAGTTTATTATGATGTTGTTGTCCTCTCGGGCCTCCAACAACCGACGGAAGAGAACGCCAAATCGCTCGCGAAGAACCTGGGCTTTTTTCGAAAGAGCGTCTGCGCTCGGCCAAACATCGGCGTCAAATTGCTCCCGACTACAGGAGACATGTATCCTCGTCCCATGGTTCTTCTCTGTTAGTGAATGAGCTCCCTTTTGAATACCGCTGCTCCAGTCCTCAGATGTCCCTTGCTGAATTGGGAGTTCACCTGTTATCGGTCCATCTACTCTGTGTACTGGGCCTTTTTTTGTTTGAGTTACGAGCGAGAACCAGCGCTTAGAATGCTCTAAATTTTGCTGTTTGAGGGTCCGCTCAAACCATGCGATGCTAGCTTTCAATCCCCATCCAACATTGTTTAAAATCCCCTCCGATTTTTCTTTGTTCCCCGTTCGGAAGACATGATTCTGCAGTTCCTGTTTAGATATACCCGGTCCGTTATCAGCAATGAAGGTTTTTACTGTCTCCTCGTCTCTAACTAATGTCAGAACCAGCTCTACCTGTTCATCAGGATTTTCAAAATATGTTTCGTCCCGAACGACAGAGGACACTGCGTTATCAACGAGTTCCTGAAGGGCATCCTGATATCGCTCATGTTGCTTCGCCATTCCTGCTGCCAACATCGACAGCTCTACTGTCGACTGGCAGTGCTCACTACTCATGAAATCCCCCTCCAACCGCCTGCGTGATGTCAGATGCGAGTACTACAATTTTGGAGAGAAAACCAAGTTGAATACCGAGCGTTTTAGCGTTGAAAAGCCGTTGAGGATACATAGAACAATCCTTACCCACCAGCATGATGAATGTACTGATCTGGTTCGACCGACATTTCTGTCTCTATAGAGATTGATTGGGGGCAAGTGGTAAAGGAATGCTTTTATCACCGCACCCCGTCCCCCCTACACTCGAACCACCTGCACTGATTATGTCGGATATTCCGGATTGCTTCGGCATCTATCATCATAATGCCAAGCAGTTACAATCACGATTAGAAGATGAGTTTGATGAGACAGACAACCTCGTTGATGCAATTATCACATCTCCACCATATGCGGATCTGATCAAATATGGAGACCACGAAGATCAGGTCGGTCAACAGGCTTATGAGGCCTTCATGGATGATATCCGGGGGATTTTCAAACAATGCTATTCAATCGCTTCAGAGGACGCAACCCTGTGGATCATCACCGACACTTATAGAAAAGATGGACATTTCGTCAGGTTACCGTTCGATATCGCTGATGAGATCGAGAACCTTCCACAATTAACAATCTGCCAAAATGATGGTTGTGGGGCCCTGCTCAATAAAAACCGCGAAACGGGTCGCTTCCACTGTCCAGAATGCGGTGAGGAATATGATCCTACTTCTGATAGTTGGCGGATGCAGGACCACATTATCTGGAACAAGCAGCGTACTCGCCCGTGGCGACAAAAGGGCCAGCTGCGGAATGTCTATGAACATATCTCGATGTTCTCTAAATCGGACACCTATACCTATGATATAGATAATATCCGCATCACAGATACTGAGGAATATGGTCGCTGGTGGGTCGATTACCCTGAACGGTATAACCCCTCAGGAATGGTTCCAGGAAACGTTTGGGAATATCCGATCCCAAAACAGGGTGATTATGGACCCAAAGTCAGCTTCCATCCGAGCCCATTCCCCCGAGAACTCGTTGAACGAATCCTCAAGCTTTCAACGACGGAGGGTGATGTGGTTTTAGACCCATTTGCTGGTGTAGGAACAACCCTGGCAATTGCTGAGGGTCTCGATCGAAAGCCTCTCGGGTTCGAATTGAATGAAGATTACGTGGATTACTATCGGGACCACGTCCGGCCTAATATTCTCGAAGAAATGCGGTATACGCAGGATACACTAACTGATGAACAGGCAGAACTTCGCAAAACAATCTGGTCACTTCGAGTCCACAAATATGTACTCAAGCTGTTCACTCAATTGGTCGGGATGGAGGCCACTGATATCGTTGATGAGGACATCGAGTTCATCACGGTAGCGGCCGAGGAATCGGCTCTTATTGATCCCTCGAACACTTCTCCGAGAGCTGAAATCCGATATGTCTGCAGGGACTCTGTTGATACGAAGGGTCTTCCAATAGAAACTGCGCGGGATGGCCTGATCTCGGATAACCCCGGCTCTGGAGATTACTATGAAGTTGATTTCCAGATTGAAGCGGAAACAGTCAGTAGTCATCTTGAAAATATGCAGGCACACCGAGATACAGCCTATAGATCCAGCGACGTGTACCTGTATCTAGGCAATCAGCATCACTGGTATGATCAAAAGAAACCGCTGGAGGTCTGGATCGACGACATTAAACAGCAACAATGGCGGCATCATCGGATCCGAAATTGGCCTCCGTTAGTTTCGAATCTGGGTATACGCGTACACAACCCAATGGAAGATACTGACCCGGATATGTCCGTGCAGCAAGCAGACATACGACAATATTCGTCCGACTCTGAGTGAGTTCCTCTAATAGAAATCTAGTCCAGACATACAAGAGGTAGTTACTGTTATATCCCACCGTCTCTGAATAATGGAACTGATGCTACCAGACCGCGAAACGGCTTGGGGATAGAATTATGGACTCGACATCTGAGGAATCTGGAGACCAACCCTCGGCTACCGACTTACTCTCTGAATTAAGGCGACTCGATGGGTCAACCGATGGACTTCCGTATCCATCAGATTTGACTGATCAGGGTGCATATGCCCTCCAAGATTTTCAGGACCAATTTGGCTCTTGGGATGAGGCGCTTGAAGCTGCAGGTATAAACAAACGGAACTATTTGTTAACTGAACTTGATAGAGTTACCACCGAATTAGGAGAGAAGCCGACTCAATCGGAAATGAATCGACTTGGGGAATATAGCAGCAGTATGTATGCTAGATTCTTTGGAAGTTGGAGTTCAGCAAAAGAACAGCTGGACGACTGGTGCCCAGAGAACCACACACAGAATGAAAAAAGCGCCCCCAATTCATCATCTGTCGATAAAGAAGTGCTGATCGGAGAGATTCAGAGATTTTCAGAGGCGCTCGACGAAACACCAACGAAAGAACTAGTTGCCAGTCATGGCGATTATTCGATAGCAGCTTACATCTCTGTCTTCGATAGTTGGGAGAATGCACTCCAAGAAGCGGGGGTGAGTTCCAGGAGCGCCAGCGACCACGAGACCCGCAAATATAGCAATGTAGAAATACTGGATGCGATCAAAGAGACCGCCCATGCCGTTGGCAATAATCCCACGACAACGGAAGTTAATCATCATACAGATCTTTCGGCAGGGCTGGCCTCCCTTCGATTTGGCTCATGGGATGCAGCCGTTGACTTAGCTCAATTTAAATTTAACTCGACAGAAAAATCTCAAAAACAAACACAGAATAACAAGGGGGATGAATCGAAGCGATCTGACCGCAATAGCAGTGAGAGGGAGCCAAGGAAGCAAGACTCCAATTATCAGACCGAAGTTGAGCAAGTAGATGATGCTACTGACAGTGTAAAAACTGAAGGCCAACTCGAATATAACAATGAAGAGTTAATCACATATCTGAAAGACTTGGCCGAGTTATTTGATGAACCACCATCGAAAGAATATGTGGAGGCATATGGAGCGTATCCAGCCCGAGCCTTCGAAAAAGCATTTGGATCCTGGGCTCAAGCTATATCAGCGGCAGACCTTCAGCCGATAGATCATGAACGGCGAAACAACCGCGATAAAAATCGAGTAGAGATTCTCGATTCTATTGTCGAGTATGCAACTCGTATTGAGGACATTCCAGATCCACTTGAAATATCTAAGCACACCGAACTATACGCGACAACAGTCGATGAGAGATTCGGGTCAGTTTCCAACGCAATCGAAGAGGCTGGAATAACCGAAGAAGCGTTCAAATCTAAGAGTCAGCAGTCGGTTCCTTCTACCCAAACTACCGAACCAAGATATGAAAGCCCTTCACCGACAGCGGACGGTGTCAAACAGGAGTTGCAACGTCTCGGAACACAGCCGGACAGTCCGCCAACGGCTACGACTTTTGAACATCAGTCAGAATTATCAGTAGTCACAGTTCGAGACCACTTTGGAACATGGAAACAGGCACTCGCTGATGCTGGTTACGACGGTACAGCTGCCTCAGAAGGCGATGTAGCACTTCAGGGATACACTGATTCGGAAATCGTAGAGGAACTCCGCAGAGTAGCGCTCCATGTTGGATACGAGCCAACAACTGGCGACTTTGACAGTATCGCTGATTTCAGCTCTCAAACAGTAAAAAACAGATTTGATTCCTGGACAGGAGCTCTCGGGGAAGCTCATATCCGAGATATTTCCTCAGAGGGAATTGACGAGTTGAAATCAAAGTATCAATTTCCCAGCCAGTCTTCGCTGCTGGATGAGATTAATCACATCGACTCGGCCATTAGCGGTCGGATCACTCCCGCAGATATCGAGTCCTTTGCGAGATACCCAGCAATCTACTTTAGAGAGGAATTCGGGTCGATTGCCGAAGCAATTGAGCAATCTGATTAGAAGGACGCTGAATGATTAAATCGTTACAAACGAATCATTCGCTACTAATCGATCCTTGCCCCATCTGAATAATATCCGTCGTTATCTCACTGAGCGTATCTCCTGGTTTGACGTATTGGCTGTGCAGTTCTTCTACACCACCATTAGCATATTCTCGTGCAATTTTATATACTAATTTTTCATCCCTCAGAACCTGTGGATCCCGTTCCTCATACACAGCGACCGATTTAATGATCCACTCTTGTTGCTCAGTGAGCGATGACTGGTTAAACAGCGCATGCCGTCCAGAGTTTGGCACCCTCCCAGCTCGTTTCCGGCCGTAACCAACTGCAAACATAAAGAGATCTTTCCGCTGAACATCGTAGAACGGCGAATCTTCTTCCTCTACTAGTGTATCATAGTACTCCCGCGTATCCTCAGAGATTGCGATGTCGCGTCCGAGCTCCGTGTCCTCGTACTCAGTAGATGATTCGGGACCGCTCATCGGTCGTGTACCTCCGTGATCTCGTTCACGTAATCTAATATGTACTCATTGGCTACACTGTTTTGCAGGTATGCTCGAACATCGTCAGTGTACTCTTCGTCCGTCATCAGGAACGTAATCTGTGTGTCTTCCAGGTATTCTGGAAGGTTCTGAGCGATTCGGTTCTTCGGCTTGCTCGAAATGCGTCCAAGCGGCGTGTCGATTAGAATTGGCGCGTTGAATCCACTGATTTTGGTCAGTGCAGACATAAATGACAGGGCCAACACCTGTTTTTCTCCTGCAGAGAGTGAACCAATCTTATTGTCTCCATGTCTCCCAAATACGCTGACGGTGTAGTCATCCCCCAATTCAATAGTGTAGTCTTCATCTTTCCAGATGAGATCATTGAAGTACTGATTCATGTTCTGTTCCGTATCTTCTCGGATCTTAGCAAGAATCGTCTCTTTGATGCTCGAGAGTTCTGTATCAGCGTCTTCGACGAATTCTAGCTTTTCCATCAGTACACGATGCTTGTCCTCTTTTGCCGCTTCCTCGCGCCAACTTTCGTCCAGTTCCTCTATTTCGTCGTCTAGAGTATTGATCTCTCCTCGAAGTTTCCCAACTTCCTCATGCATTTCACTGATACGGTCTTCAAGATCCTCACGTTGAGATTCGAGTTTGCTTACGTCGACATCTTCTGGAAGATCATAATTTTTTAGCTCACTAGATATATCTCTGAGCTCGATGTCCACCTCCTCTAATTCCTCACTTTGTTCGGACATCTTCTGTCGGTTGGTGATGAGTTGGTTCATCGCATCTCCGCCATCTCGAATAATACGCGGAAGCTCTGCTTTGCCTTCAAGATTCTCTTGCATCACTATTGACATCTCCTGCTCAAGTTCCTGGAGATGTTCTATTTTCTCCTCATTTGAATCCAAATCGGCTCCACAGATACATGTCCCTCTATTAATCAATTCTTGAATAAACCAATCCTGGATTTTGGGCGGCAACTGACCAGTATTAGCCATCTCAGCAAACTGCTCGTGAGTGAAATCGAGTGCTTCGTAATTGTAGACAATTGGTCCAGCTTCTACCATTGACTCAATGGTATCTGACTCCAACTCTTCTAGTGAATCCTCTAATTTTTCGAGTCGCTGATTAAGATATTTCCGACGCTCCTGTTTTTCACGGACTGAGGCGTCGCTACTATCACGGAGCTTGGTGTCTATTTCGTCAATAGAGGACTCCGCCTCAGCTATGTTTCCCTCCAGTTCCTCAATCCGATTGGCTTTCCGTTCTTTCTCCTGCTCTTTCTCGTCGAGATTATCTTTAAGTCGCTTTGCCTCTCCTTCGAAATCCGATGCTTCTCGACTGAGTTCGGTCTGCATCTTGTCCAAGTGAGTAAGCGACCGATTCAGCAACTCGATGTGAGAGACATCAAGGATTGCCGTTTTGACGCGGTCAGGGTAGCCCTCTTCGAAGAATTCGTGTAATCGTTCGCCATCAAAAAGAAAGTACTCATGAACACGAGTTGGGAGAATTTCGTTTAGATGGGTATGGGGATTATCTACAGGCTTCCAGTCACGATTGACTTTCCGCTGAAGTTTGAGGTCTCCCGCGACACTATTAAACATCCCATTGGAATCTTTAACAGTCTTGAATTCCCGTTTGAACACATACTCGGGCTCGCTATCACCGAGTTCAATCTCGATGTATCCGGAAGCTTCCTCATTTTCATTAAGCTCCTCTAACCTAGTTCGATTTACTAATGGGAATGTATCGAGACCACCTTCCTTCTCGTCTTTCAGGTGTTCCTCTGTCCCATAGAAACATAGCGTGATAGCATTCAGGATATTTGACTTTCCTGCCCCGTTTTGGCCCTCGATAACGTTGATATGGCGATCTCCCTCGGTTCTGAGATCGATTTTCTGCGTTCCTTTGTACTGTCGATAATCCTTGAGTTCGAGCGAGAGAATTTGGAGGTTAGTCATTCGCTATCCACGGCGTATTTGTCAATGAGATCGTTGTATTCATCTTTGAAATGTGGATGTTCCCTATCCATCTTCGACCGCTCGAACCGTAGAATTTCGTTAATAAACCGCCTTAGGTCTTCATCTTCCAGATCATCTACCCGTTCCAAAATCATGCTATTGACATCCGGCTGCTCCATGATGATTTGAACAGTATGATTCATCGATATTCAATGTTGGTCCTTCCTTCAGACCTCCGGCAGCGTTCGTACAATCACTCCTCTTCATCGTCACTACCAGCCAAACCATAGTTCATACGGACCTCTTCAATTTTATTCCGAGCCCCATGCTCGTTCCTGGCATTCGCGGCAAACTCCTCAAACCGCCGCAGCTCTTTCTTTAATATATTCCGTTCCGAATCGACGATATCTTGCGATGGATTGAGAGTTGGAACAACTATGAAATCATAAATAACTGCTTTCTCTTTCCCGGGGAACTGGCGTAAAACACGTCCTCGGCGTTGAATAAACTGCATAGGGTTCCCGGTGTTGGACATAAGAATTGCCTGTCTAGTTGATGGCACATCGACTCCCTCGTCCAAACACCGCATTGCAACTAAAGCGTCGACATCCCCTCTGTCGAAGGAAGTTAGAAGCTGTTCTCGTTCTTCATCGCCTTCCCTATATGTGAATTTATGCTGAAATATTCCCAGCCCATTCAGAATATCTTGGACATTATCTATCTGTTGGGGATTGGTATAGACTAGCAGGTGATCTGGCTGATCGATTTGACGAAGAACAGACTTCAAACTCGCGTATTTGTTATCAGCGCTTTTCACAAGGTTAGCTCGTTTCATGGCAAGCCGCTCTACTAGTTCTTCATCAGTGTCTTCACTTGCAGCAGCCGAGGCTAGCCGCTTTGAGAGTTTACTGTATTCGGAGAGCTCCTCCTCGGTCATCTCGACGATGATCGGATGATAGTCGTACTGCGTGAGATATTCTGGGATGGCCTCACCCAGCGTAAATTGAAACACAACACCACCAAAATAGTCGAGGATGAATTCCGAACCCTCCTCATCGTAGTGACGCTCGGGGGTTGCAGAAAGGCCAATTCGATAGTCGTATTCGTCAACAAGGGCTCCACGCTGGTGGTCGGATCCGACACCGTGGACTTCGTCAGCAATTAAAAACGATGTACAGTTCGTGTTACGAATTTGCTCACGGAAGTAGTCAGTCGATGCCGTCTGGTGAGTGGTAATAACGACCTTGTCATCACCCATCCCGAGGGTCAAATCAGAGGTGATGCGTGACAGGTCATTTTTCCAGTTTGGATTCGCTGATCCATAGAGGAATTTTGGATTTTCGTACCCAAACACTTCGAGTTCTCCCTGCCACTGCTTTGCGAGGTGAGTATAGGGGACTGCGATGACCACAAGCATTTGATTCTGTGATTCGGCAAGAACTCGGTCCATGGCCCCCAATGCAGTGAATGTCTTCCCAGTCCCAGTCGCCATCTCAAAGAGACCGCGCATTCCATTGCCCATCCAATTTTCAACAGCTTCGCGCTGGTATGGGCGGAGTTCAATATCATTGCTCTCCCCATCCGGATCGTCATAGGGCCGGTGGTCTTGATCGCGCAAGTCAGCTATATCCTGCTCTATTCCCTCAGGCAGGGTGATAATATCCAAGTTCGGTTTTTGCCCATCCCAAATAGTATCAAATCTCTCTTCTTGTAGTGTCACGCCCTGTGTATCCCGGTCGCTCAACCAATCGCAGTCGATACTATATGCCTCGTAGTTCTCAAATGCATGGGCGCTATCATTCTTCGACCCATGGAACGCGACCTTGTTTCCAGACCCATCTGTAAAAACACCAAACTTGTCATGAAAATCACCATGTAGGTCTGTATTCGGAATCGCGAATCGGATCTCAAGAAGTCCATCAGCTACCATCCACGCGATGGCGTTTCTAGTCTGATACTCTAAATCATATTGTAGATCCTTGATATCAGACTCTAATTCAGCCCGAAGTGCTTTATCTCGTTTTGCTTTTTCACCTTGTTTGATTGCTTCCCAATCTTCGGGCTCCAGCATCGGACTCATGATCCACTTTGCTGTCCCTCCATTCGCAGCCAACTGGGCTATTCCCCGAGCGGCTGATTGCAACCAATTCGTGGTGAAATATCCAACACCACGCTTATATTCGACAGATCGAGAGAGAAGAGGGTTATAGAATTCCTCAACAAAGTCTGTTTCTGAAGTGTCGATTATCCGGGGTAGGTCAAGAGATGTGAAGGGGTCCTCATCCGCCATTTTCTATCTCAATGGTACGAGGACACGAAAAATAAATCTATTTCTGGTTTTTCGGAAATGTTTCAATCCTCCAGAGCCTACTGAGGCTCACTTCGTAGATGGAGAGCCAGAGCAAGTGTCGTGTGGGCCCCATGGCTCCGTCGACGTACCCTTCTTTCGCGTCGTCACTGATCTCCCGGCCGTTCGTCTGGATGAGGAAGACGCTCACACCACCATGGCTTGCTCAATGCATCTCAAATGAGCAGTCCGTCGCAGTCGCAATCGACGCTTCAGTCACTGGTAGTCCTCAAGCCCCTCCTCGAAAGCCGCTTCAAGCGTGCGGGACAACTCCGGATGGTCGACGACAAGATCGAGAAACGCTGTCTCCAGCGCGGCGGTGTAGGCGTCGAAAAATCCATCGTGGCTGTCGACCGGGATATCGTACGTCGCCTCGATGAGGGTCAGCTTGTTTCCGGTGAGGACGCCGTTCGTCTCGGCGAGGTGCTCCTCGATGGTCTCTCTCCTGGCGTCGAACTTGTCCGTGTAGATGTCGATAAACTCGCTCGGGTTCGACCCCATATTCCGGAAGTTTAGCTTGAGTTCGTGATCGCGGACAGCGGCTGCTCGGTGACGCTCCATCCGGTGATAGAATCCGATCCGGAGGTCATCGCCCTTCGCTCGGTCGGTCAGCTTCGCTTGATGGTCTTCGTGTCGATACCAGCCGTATTTGAAGAGGTGCTGCCAGTCGCCGCCATTCGACCGGAATATCCATCGCTCGTCGGTAGCGTCCGCTCTGTCGACCGTCACCTCGGAAAACGATTCACCAGACTGATGGTTGACATCGTCTCGGGCGTCGAGTGCAAGCGCGAGCTGGGCGCCCCAGTCGTGACTGTACGACTCCCAGGCATCGTCGAATGCCTGACTCACATCCTCGATCGCATCGACGTGTTCGAGATACAGTGCGACCTTCTGCTGGTCGATAGCGTGTTGCTCGTCCATGTTCGTAATCGATCGAATGTCGGTTTTCAGGTCGTGGAGCTGGGTTGCCGTCCGCTGTGGGTAGCGGAGCGTAAACTCTGCAAGGATAGGATCGAGCACGCCAGCGACGAACGACTGCCAGGTCCAGTTGACGAAGGAGTTGCTGCTTGCTTCGGGTTCGTCTCGCTGATGCAGGTAGACGTAGTAGCGGCCCGATTCGTACTCGCTCACGCGATTACCCCCGATATGCGAAGCGTCACTGTAGAATTCGGTCCCGGTCTCGGCGGCCGAGAACTTCAGTTCGACGAGCAGTACCCACTCGTTCGGAACGTCGATGACGAGGTCGGCATACCCGTGACTATCGTCAGGCAGATCCGACGATTCAACCGTGACCTGCTCGTTCACGCGGACATCCGAGAGATCATAGGTGTCTTCGTCGAACCGGGTGTCGGTGGGCAGCCCATCGAGGAATGCCGCGAGAAACGCAGCGTCCATGCCGTGTGACGCCTCGGGGTCGAGTAGATAGCACAACAGCCGGTTGACGTACAGTTCCGCCCGCTGTTGTTTCCCCAGGCCGTACTCGATGATGTCCATCGTCGACCGAGGGGCCTCGGGGCTCTCCTGCAACCGTCGCCACCGTTCCCGGAGTGTTTCGAGCGCTGTCTCGACCTCCGTGGTCTGGGTATCAGTCATGAACCCCATCCTGTGGCCAGTTCGACGTAACCGGGGGATATCGAGTTGGTCGGGACGGTTGCCCAAGTCGAGCACTGGCGGCCATCGCGGGTGCCGAGGTGTTCATCGCTCTGTTCTAATCACTCGTCGCTCGGCATGTCATTTTATCGTCCCCTGAGGGGTGCGGGAGGCAGGACAGACTCGCCTCGCGCTGAGCACTGATGGCAACAATAGATCCCTTTGAGCGCGACTTCGATGAACAGCACGACAACTCCATTCCGGCCGACGACTGTCCGGAGTGTGACGGCCGACTCACTACGGACAGCGGCGAAACCCGATGTACTGACTGCGGACTCGTCATCGAGGCGTGCCGGGTCGATCGACGCCGGCGACGAACACTTTCGAGTCACACGTTGCGTTGATACCGGCTGGAGCAGTAATCCCGACAGCTGAACTCCGCGGGAACACTGCCTCCCAGTCCGGTGTGCAACGGCACGGTTCGTTTGTCGCCCCCTGAGAGGGGTGCGGGGGAACCAGCCCCTCGCGGAGTACAATGGGACATCGCGCACTTCTCGCGTACGAACGACCGGATAGCACGTACAACCTCCACTACTCGCACTGGGGCGCCCAGGACCTCAGACTCAAACCAGCGATCACCGAGCAAACACCGTTCGGTGGCGACGACCCGGACGAGACCCTCCGAATCGTCCACCGGCGACTCCGCGAAGGGACGACCGAGCGCGGCGTCGACCGCGTCCTCGACGCCCACGACTTCCCGTCGAGACAGGTCGATATCGAGCCGTGGGCCATCCGCGTCACCATCGACGAGATCATCGACGAGTACCTCGACTTCCTGCATCACGAAGCGTTCTACGTCGTCGACACCGACTACCAGATCACGGCCTACCGCACCCACTGGTTCGGGCTGCAGCACGACTGCAAGGCGATCGACGACGCCCCGACGGTCGGCAACGGCGCGCTCAGGACTGTCCGGTGGTACGAGAGCGAACCGGTCGGCGACGGCTTCGCCCAGGGGGAGTTCCGCGGGCTCAAAGCCGTCGTCGGCGATATGCTCGACCGGGGCGCCTTCACTTGGGCCGAAGCCATCGAGTACATGGCCAGCACACTCGACGCGTGGGTCGACGACACGGAGGAGTTGATCGTCCGCAGGCCACAGCTCGTTGAATAGACAGACTACATGTGAAGTAACATGTATAAGAAGCACGCGTCTACGACCGATATGGCGACCGAAGAGACAAAGGTGAGCGACCGAGGGATGGTCACGATCCCCGCGGATATCCGCCAGGACCTCGACATCGGTCCGGGTGATAAACTCCGGTGGACCGTCGACGAGGAGGGGACGCTGGCAGTCGAAGTCGTCCGTCAACGAGAGGGTGTCTTCGACGACTTCGAACCAGTTGATGCCGGCGAGACAAACGCGGTCGAGGCCGAGACCGACTTCGGCGCCGAGTGATGGCGGTCGCACTGCTCGATACGAACGTCCTGTTTGCCAGTGCGAGCGCACGCGACGAGTACCACGACCGAGGCCGAGGTATCGTCCAGGGGATCGACCACGGTGACCTCCCCGACGGGATCGTGACGAACTACGTCGTCGCCGAAGTACTGAACATCACGCGTGAGAAGCTCGGGGCTGGAACAGCGAACGAGATGCTGACCCGACTCGTCGAGGGCGCACACTTCGTCGTGGAACATGCGCCGCAGTCTGATTTCAACGCTGCACAGGCGCTCTTCCGGCAATACGATGCGCTTTCGTTCGTCGATGCGACGCTCGTCGCCTCCATGCAGCGCGAGGATATCGAGTACCTCTATTCCTTCGACGACGACTTCGACGAGATCGACGGGATTACTCGTCTCGCAACAGCGGACAACCCATTTCTTTGAATTGCCAGTAGCCACGTCTCGGCTCCGTGTCCGTTCGCTGGTTTCGAGTGTTTACCAGTGGACTCCCGCTCCGTTGTCTCTTGGCAGTTCTGATCGGGGACCCTTGGCGGCGAGAGAACAGTAGTACGCGCCCCCTGACTTCGGTTCGTTGCATCTGGGCGGAAATTCACTCGTAAGCCGGTGTGTCGCGACGGTCGGGTTTGTCACCCCCGAGAGGGGTGCGGGGGCCACGAGACAGGCCTCGCGCTGACTTCTGATGGCGACGACAGAACCCTACCAGAGCGACTTCGACGAACAGCACGGCCGAACGATCCCTGCCGATGAATGCCCCGAGTGCGACGGGCAGACTGGCCACGGCCGGCGGCGAAACTCGCTGTACGGACTGCGGACTCGTCGTCGAGGCGTGTCGCCTCGAACGACGTGGGCCACGCACCTTCGACGAAGACGAAACGAATCGAAAGCGGACGGGCGCGCCGATCACCGAAGCCCGTCACGATCGGGGCCTCTCGACGGAGATCGGGCGCAAGATCGACGGGCAAGGGAATGACCTTCCGGGAAAGAAACGACGGCAACTGGGCCGCCTCCGCCGTGAGCACACGAGATCGAAGTGGCGTTCCAAGGCCGAACGGAACCTCGCCCACGGCTGTACGGAGATCGCGCGGATGACCGGCGCGCTCGATCTCGACCAGGACGACCGCGAGCAGGCCAGTGCGCTGTTCCGGTCGGCCCAGAATGAGGACCTGCTCCACGGACGGTCGATCGAGGCGTTCGCTGCGGCCACGATCTACGCGGTCTGTCGGTGTACGAACGCCACCCGGACACTCGGTGAGGTCGCGTCGGTCGCGCAAGTCGACCGCGACCGTGTCACCAACGCCTACGACGTACTCAACGACGACCTCGGCCTCCCCGCGCCACCACAGCGACCACGGGAGTTCGTCCCCGGGCTGGCTTCGGCGATGGACGTTCCCACGGAGACCGAGTCCCACGCTCGGGCGCTCGCCGAGCGTGCCTGGCGACACGACGAGAGCGTCGGTGTCCATCCAGCAGGCTTCGCAGCGGCTTGTCTCGCGGTCGCCTGCCGTGACCACGGCGTCGACATCACCCAGCTCGACCTCGCCGCAGCAGCCGACGTGAGTACGGCCACAGTCCGCGAGCATCGCGATACGATCGAGACCGAGCGGGAAGCGTGGAGCCGATGAAATTTCTCTGGTTCCGTGAGCGGGTGCCCGGCCTCGATCCAGGCATCGAGCGCGTCCACGAGTGTCGCCACTGCGGAACGTCGGTAGGTGCGTCGACGAGTTCGTGCCCGGCCTGTGGTCGGTCGGCCATCGCAACATACGAGATCAGGTAGGCACGCATCGCACGGTTCGGTCTGTCCGCGCCTCGATGGGCGGAGCGCTCACGTCCGGGCGTTCCGGCCATCCATGCATCCACTGGACCAACTGGACGTTTCGACCCGAGTGGCAAAGCGTGCCCAGTACGAAGCGTTCGAATTCGCCCTCGCTGCGGGGAACGTACTCGTTCGCAACGGGAGCCACCCGAACCCAAGCGAGCACGAGTATCTCGTCACCGTCGAGGACGGGCTTCCGATCGAGTGTACGTGCCCGGCAGATGACCACTACGAGGGCGCATGCAAACATCGTGTTGCCGTCGCGATTCGAACCCCGCTCCTCGATGCGGTTACAGCGGCGGACGACTCGCAGTCGGTCGCTGCGGACGGCGGCCACGTTCCACCGTCAGCAGTAGACATGTCCGAAGCGGAATCGGGCCAGGACGAGACAGAAGCGTCTGACGACGACGAGTGTCCGGACTGCATCGGCGAGTTTCCCTGCTGGGAGTGTGTTCGGACCGGGCGCAAAACACTGCCAGACTAGGTCGGGATTCGTGCCATCGATCACAGACACAGACGCCGCCTTCGCGGATCTGATGGCAGTGGGATCAGATCCGTTACGCATCGAGATCACCGTGGAAGACCATCTGCTGGACGGTCTCGAATTTCTCCGAGTCGTAGAGGACGATGCCGTCGCCCAGAATCTCTCGGAGTTCGTCGACGTAGTTCGGGACGGCTGGCAGCGTCTCGACGTCGATCTCGTACGCATACCGGCCAGTGTCGAACTCCCGCTCTTCGAGGTCTTGCCGGATACGGTTCGCAGTTCGCTGGTTCGTCATCCGGTCTTCTTCGACGAGTACCCACAGGTCGATGTCACTGCGTCTGTCAGCCTCACCTCGCGCCACGCTCCCGAACAGAACGACGCCGAGGACGCCATCGAGGTCCTCGCAGAGTGCTTCGACAGCGGCTCGGACAGGAGGCTGGAACTCGGCTTGCGGGACTTCGAGAACCGGGTCGTCCGGTCGGGAGAGCCGCCCACTGTTGAGACTGACGTTCCGCGTGTTCCCCTCGCGCTTTTCGATGACGAGGTCGTTCGCGGCGAGGACGTCGACGGCTTTCGAAATACTGGGCTGAGAATAGTCGACGGCGTCAGTGAGTTCCGTAATCGAGAACTCGTCGGTGTGATATCGACTTAAAAAATAGAGGAGGTCGTGGACCGCCTGACTCCGGTATAAATCTGCGTCCTTCGCCGGTACGTCGAGTGATATTCGCGGTCCCGACCCCGAGTTCGTATTCGCGCTCCTTTGCATGCATAACTATTGTCACCCCTTTCTACTTAAACTTTATATGTATATGCCATCTCATTTTATATGGTCGAGGAGGTCTATCCCACCAAGACAGCCATTGTCTGGATAGCGACCTCAGTCGTGTCAGAAAAGGCGTTCGTTTTGTCCGACCATCGTAGAGAGTTTCTCTTCCGTGTACTCGGGGGGTTCTCCGATGACTACCCCTGTATTTGTCCCTGAAGGGGGTGAACCTGACCGCCCATGCCCCGCCTCCCCACCCACCGCTCCGTGCTCGCTCCGGAAGAGCAGGCTCTTCCGTGCTCTCGTTCGCTGCGCTCACGAGAACTCCGCTGCGCGCGCAGCCACGACCCGGAATGGACAACTGCCGACCGGTATCCCGTCCACGGCGAACTATCGATCGGTTGGCCCGTCAGTCCCCTCTGCTTCCGCCTCCCGGACTGGGTAGGCCTTCGTCCGAAGACCAGCGGTCGCGACACGGACCAGACACGTTTCCCCCGGGGTGACATCGGTCACGTCGACCCGCCGTCCATCCTTGGTAGTCGCCCTGTAGAGTCCACGTGAGGGCTTCCTGTGTGGGCTGACAGTGACCCAGTGCTCTTCACCTGCCGCGAGTACGTTCGGGTGAACGATTCTGACGAATCGTCGGACGACCAGGCCGAAGACGTAGACCAGGTTCGTCAACATGTGGAGCCCGATAGCAACGTGCCCCAGACCGTGGAGCCACAGGTACAGCAACAACAGCCCGGAGAGGAGATTCGGGAGGAGGAATGGTGTTTGGTCGAAATAGACGTGGAGATACGCCCAGACGACGGTGGCCGCCATCGCAACCAGCACCGCAATATCAGTGAAACCGGTGGTTTGCCGAGCCAGGAGCACAGGGACCCCTCGAAAAACGATCTCTTCGAGAACGGGCATCAGAACGACCGTCTCGACTGTCCACCACAGATCAGCAGCAGAAACCTGCGTGTTCGCTGTTTCGGCGCGTTTGAGTTGTTCTGTCGTTACAGTTGGCGGATCAGCCGATCGTTTGCCTGACCGTTCGTTTCGGAGTCCGTATCGCTCGCACAGCAGCCTGAATCGCACTCTGAGCCTGCGTAGATATCTCGGCAATACGAGATTGGCGACGATGGTAAGCCCCCAGGCCAGCAGGATACTCTCGGGATCGCCGTTGCGGATCTGTGCGACCCAGGCCGTGACCACCTGCCAACTGGTGGCCGCGATCTCGACGGGAAGCATCGTTTCTTCTCGAAGCCTTACTGGAGTTGTGTCGGTTCGAACTGGTGGAGTGGTTCAGGCGCAATTTCGTCGCTGACGATCTCTCGCTGGGGAGGGCTGTACTGATTCGGTGGGGTTCGGTGGCTGCTCCGTGCAGTCATCTGTGTGTGCGGTCGAGGGGCCTGTGCAATCGAACAGATGTGTGCTGAGAGATGAGTGCGCAACTGATCGCTAGCGCCGCGGGAGCTCCGGTCAGTATGACCGAATGTCATGGTCGTCTTCGAAGAACGAGGTCAGTTCACGGGTCGATCCACGGGGCGTGTCGAC
The DNA here is from genome assembly GCF_013415905.1 of Halosimplex pelagicum. Taxonomy (GTDB): domain Archaea; phylum Halobacteriota; class Halobacteria; order Halobacteriales; family Haloarculaceae; genus Halosimplex; species Halosimplex pelagicum. The sequence continues at coordinate 5,148,388 of NZ_CP058909.1, forward strand.
GAGCGACCGATACTCGGCCATCTCCTGGGACGAGGCTGCCGAGAAGTAGTAGATCGTGAACGCCTGCCCGTGGTATGGAATCTGGACGAGGACATCCTGGGCAGGCTCGTTGATACAGGGAAGTGAGCTGAGACGGTCTTCGAGAGGGAACTTGCCGATAAGGATGTCGAGCCAGCGGCCAGCGTATTGCCCACCCAGCGGATAGACTTCGACGTAGACGCCTGGGCCGTCTTCCTGGATGCGTTCGTCGAACACTGCCGTCTCGGGAGCGGCTCGCTCGGTCAGCCCGGCCACCAGCGGTTGCAGTTCGTCAGGGAGCGCCTCGATACGGCAGTAGTCGATGTAGACGCTTTCCTCGCCGAGAACCTCGATCTCGCCGTCGAACACCGTTGGTCCTGGCGAGTCGACATCGCGTATCGTCGCCCGGATTTTCCCACCGCGCGTAAGCCCATCAACCTGTGCTTGCAACGCACTCAGATACGCGTCGGACGCCACACTGAACAGGCGGTGATTTGCCACCCGCTCCTCGGCACCGTCGGGATTGAGCTGGACGAGATTGTGATGGCCGGTTCGATCCGGCAGCGGGTACACACGGAACTCGTCAGTGATGGTGGTCATATTATCATTTGTACTGGTCATATAGGTATCTTTTTCGGACCAATCGCACTCGCTCTGGAGCCGTGGTGACAGCGCCCCACCGTCGCAAGCGGTGTCCGGTACGCTGTCCGCAATGCATGGATCTAGTCATCGTTCAGGAGCGTATCTCGCACGTACTCGGCCGGATAGATCGCCGTCATCCCCGGCGTGTCGATCCGGAAGTCCCGGGGTGGGGTGTTCCGACTGTAGGTCTTTTCGACGCGGGGTTCACCCTCGGGTGGGTCGTTCAGGACCGACAGCACCTGGTGGCCATCCTTGCGCGCCATGACGATCCAGATGGCTTCCGCCGGATCGCAGGCGGCCATCTTGTCGTAGTCTTCGGGGACTGCCCGGTGGACGTCGTTGTTCACGCGTTCGACCTCGACGGTGACGACGACGTTGCCCTCGCTGTCGAGGCCGGCGACGTCAAGCCGCCGCCGGTCGTAGCCCGTGGCGTCCTCGTCGATGTCGGACCCGTCGCCCATGAACGCCGCTGCCGGGAGCGACCCCTCTGTGAGCTCGTGATAGGGAGAGACCGTCTCGACGGCCGATTCGGGGTCGTCCCTGTACTGCTGTTCGAGTAATTCGATCCCGACCTCGACGCCGAACACGTGCTCACTGGATTCCTCAAGGTCGCCTCGCCCGTGGCCGAAATCGACACCGCGCCGATAGGCCTCGCCGATCACACTTCGACCGTCGGGTGACACCGAGTACAGCCGGTGTGGATGGTCGGTGTCGTGGCGGACCAGATCCGCGTCCAGCAGCGGCTGGAGCTCCTCCCTGTCGATCCCGACGTACTCCTCCAGGCGAAGCATCGAATCGGTCTTGAGGTCGTACGCCCGCGGGTCGTAGCGACGCTGCTCGGCGTTGTAGACGGCCTGGATGAACAGCAACTGCGTTAGCGACCACTCCGAGGCCACGATCTCGTCCGGCGAGAGTTTCAGATTGAACTCACAGATCGGGATGTCGTCGGCGTCGACCTCCTCCATGGAGTGACAGCACTCGATGGCCCGGACCATCCCGTCGATAGACGGGTCGTAGCGATTGTGACACGCCGCACAGCACAGCGCGTCCGCCGCGTCGTCGTACGTAACGCAGTCGGGCATGCGCCGCGTGTGTGGCAGGAGCGTATCGGTTCGGAGGTCGGGATGGATCGACTCGGCGTGCTGTGGCGCTGACTCGGAGTCGGCCGTGTCCGCGTCCGGATCGCTGTCCGTCGCGTCGGTGTCGTCGGACGCGTCAGCATCGGTCGCGGTCTCGATGGCGTCGTGCTGGCGCAGGCCTGCAGTCGCGGCCGTTCGGTCGCGGACGCGCTCGAAGGCGGCCTGGAACGCGCGTTCCGCGGCCCCCGAGAGCGGGTCGTCACTGGCCGGGTGGCCGGACGGGGCCGCAAGCGACTGGGCGAGGAACGGCCTGACCGCCGGCTCGCCGAAGTCGGTCCCGGGCCGGACGAGCCACTCGCCGCGGCTCATCCCGGTGAGCCGTTTGTCGACTTCCTCGACAGACATCGCTTCGGTCGCGAGGACGCGCGGCAGGTCGGTATCGACCGAGACGTTCCCGACGACGAACGTCGCCGTCTCGTTGAGCGCCTCCTGATAGGTGTTGTTCTCGGGATCCGGCGACTCCAGCTGTTCGAGAAACTGCAGGCCGAGGGCGATCGACAGCCCGAAACTGCGTCCCTCGGAGAGCAACGTGTCGAGTAGTTTCGTCCCCCCGACGTCGCGGGCCTCTTCGAGATAGCAGTTGACCTGTGGGGGGTCGTCACCGTGGTCACGGCGCTGGGCGCGCGCTTTGAGCGCCGTCCAGAGGTTCGAGAGGATGACCAGCGTCAGCGTTCGCTTGGCCTTCCCTTCCATTCCCGCGAAATCGAAGACGATGACGTTGTCCTCGTCGACGAGTTCGGTGAAGTCGAAGGACGGCTGGGCCGTGGTCGAGTCGCCGGTCTCGGTTTCGTCGGGGCCGTCGCGCTCGTCCGGGGTGTGTTCGAAGACGGGCGCGAGCCGGCCATCGGTCGCGATGTTCTCGACGCGGCCGACCGCTCCGCCGAGGATCGCGTTGAAGACGTCCCGGTCGAGGTCGTCGAGGCTGTGGAAGTAGTCGGTCAGGTTCTCGTCGGTCGTCGAGGGCACCGCCTCACCACGCTGGGTCTGTCGAAGCGCACTGATCAGATCGTCGTGGTCGATCGTATCGCTCCCGTGGACCGGGTCGTAGAGCGCCCGGAGGTGATTGTCGATCGCCTTGACCGACTCGGCAGCCTTGCCGTAGTTCTCGGCGCCCATCACACCCTCGAGGATCTCCGCGTAGTGGCCCGCCTTCCGTGACCGGGCTTCCTCTCTGGGGACGCCCGCCTCGAGGAGCGGTTCGATGTCGAAAAACGAGAAGGCCGGTAGCACACGTGAGAGGTCGAAGTACAGGACATCGTCGAGGTCACCGTATTCGGCGTAGTGGGCGCGGAGATACTCCTCGGCAGTGCCGCCGCCCTTGTAATCGAAGAGGATCTCGGGACCATCGGTCGCCGCTGCGTTCGTGACCATCCCACCTTCCATGAGGACGGATTTCCCGGAGCCGGTGTCCCCCACGACGACGAGATGGCGGTCCTGCTGGCTCGGTTTGAGATAGAACGGCTGGCCGTAGGGTTGGCGGTCGTGAGTCAGCGGCATGCCCAGTGCCATCCCCGGTGGCGTATACTGCATGAGCTGCTGTGGTGGCGGAAGCATCAGCGCGGTCTGTTCTATCGGTCGCGTCGCGAGCGCGCGGTGGCCATCGGGTGTGAGGTCTGTCCCGTCGACGAGACACAGCCCCGGGAGTTCCGCTGGCGCGACGACGATCCCCCGGCTCCGGAACTGGTTCCACGGGAGCTTGTTCGAGACCGATTCGTAGGTGACTGAGTGGACCGTGCGCTCGATCACCTCCTCGAACAGCGCCGTTCCCGGTGGCGTCTCACCCAGGGGTTTGAGATCCGCGTCGGTGACGATCTCGCCCCGCAGTTCGTGATGCGGACCGTCGACGGCACTCAACGCAGTCTTCAGCTGTCGGGCGACTCTGTCGGCGCGCCCTCTATCCGTTCGCGTCAGCACGGCGGCGCGTGCAGAGACACGGAGCGTCCGCTGTGGGTCGCGCTCGGTGATGGCCTCGATTCGCTTGCGATCCGACGCCGGCGGCGTGTATTGCTCGCGCTCCTCCTCGGTGCGCGGTGAGACGGCCTCCCAGAGGCGCGCTCCCAGCGTGGCCGTCCCGTGTTCGAGATCGTGGATGTAGTCGTCCGCTTGCTCGCTCCAGTCGTCGTGGGCTTCACAGACCAACTGGTAGACGACCGGGACCGAGGCGTTGGACATCGTCTCGATCAGCGGTGCGATCGACGGCCCGGACGATCCGTCGTTTTGACGCTGTGACGCGTTCGATCGATGGGTCGATGTCTGTGAGCGACGGGTCGAGGGATTCGAGCGACGACTCGACCCTGTCCCACCGGCAAACGACATCAGGGGCGTCTGCCAGTCGCGACTGCGCTTCGTTCGGCCGTAGTATTCGACACCCGCGACGTACGGATGGACCGTCGTATCGACCACCTCGCCGGTCGGGAACGTGACCGAGTGTCGCCCTGTCTCCGGGTCGGCGATCGGCAGGAACTCCTCGACGTATCGGGGGTGCCACGTCACCTCCCGGAGTTCGTAGGTCGGCGGGAAACAGCGCCGGAGGAGGCCGGTCAGGTCCTCGATCAGGTCGGGGTGGTCCGTTCCGACGAGATACCGGATCTGGGGGTCGGGACGGCCGTCGGAGACGAGCAGCCACTCGACCTGTGGCACCTGTGTCGACCGCCGGAGCGTCGCGATCAGCCCGGTCTCCGTGTGCTCGGCGAGCAGTGCCTGTACCTGTTCCATCGCCCGCGTCACGGCCACCGGGTCGACCCCCGCCTCCGCGGGCCGGATCTCGATGTACGGTCGCGGCTCGATCCCGTCAGCGGCCGGCATGGACTCGGCCGCCTGCATCTCGTCCGGGACTGCGACCGGAAGTGCCGACGAGTCGGCCGTTGTTCGCTGTTCGGGTTCGCCCTCGGGCACGTCAGTCGCCATCGATACCGGCCTCCGGTCGATGCGCTCTCAGTGGCATCCGTCTCCGCTGGCTGGGATGTGGACTGTCTCCCAAGCAAGTGAATCGGTACTGGGAACGACTCTGTGCGAGGAACTCGACCCAGGTCGATGGCACTCGACCGTGCAGTCCTTGCGAGTTTCCCATCTGCTTTCCCCCTTCGTGTCCCATCCTAATGTTTTCGCATAATTTCAATGTAACTAACTAATGGCGGGGAATGGAGACTTTGGGAGAGTAATCGAGAGGGTAGCCACCGGACAGAGTAGCGCCCGGTGAGGGGCAACCAAACAAATTCTGGTCCGGCCACCAAGTGACGATACTGGCGAGAAGACTCGTTGGTTCCGCGAAGGAGGGGTCCAGAACGGACGAAGCATCGATTTTATTCGATGAGTGGAGAAGCGAGTACGAACTATGTGGCTTTCCAAAGATAGTTGTGAGAAGAAAACGCTTGGACCAATCAAAGTCATCGGCGCCGCAATTAGCCGATATAGAACCCTTAGACTTATGTCGACAACGCTTGGGCCACACCATGAGGTCCGTCCTCGTTTGCATGGACGACGATCTCCGCTAACTCCTCATCAGTGACGTAGCCGATTGGATCTTCTTGATTTCCCGCAACGAACATTGTGGCAGCCAGAAAGTCTTCTAGAGGATTCTCTGGGTCGGGATGATTGCATACTGCTTCAATAGCAACCTGAGCACCTTTGGTAATCTGTGCCATTGCATATAGCCGTATCTTTTCGAAGTATTTGAGGTTTCACCATAAACCCGGAACATAACCGGGGTTGAGAGACGTATATCGGGAACTACACCTGTAGAGAATCGCTGAATTGCCTCTCATCAGATGATCCTGCCCAGCTTTGTGATGGTAATCTGAGGGAGATCACTGGATATTGGGCGAACACTTTTCCCGGAATTCCTATCACAGTATAGTATGGATCCAGTCTCTGGCGCAGTGGTTGGAGGAGTTGCCCGAAGTCTATCAGACAAGACCCTAGAGAAGATATCAGCTCAGATTGCGGATTCTCCTGACTTACAGAAGGAGAAAGAGATTAGAGAGAAGCTTGCCTCGTCTTCTTATCGGATTGGGCCGTGCCGTGTACAGCATATCACTGTGGATCTGCTTGGAGGAGCCACAGCGTTAAAACTGGAAATTAATGGACCAGGCCTTATTGGCGATCTTGCCCGTGAATACCATCTCACCGAGGTTGAGGAAATCAGAGAGATCGTCGAAAACACGGATTCAGGTGGGTTTGAAGCTGTTCAACAGGTAGGCGACGAGCTGATCGAGGAGGTTTATTTAGTAGTCCATTCCTCAGACCCTCACGAGATCCACAATATGTTATTCGAGTTCTGCGAGAGTGTAGGTCGTCGATTGTAGTGAAGAAAATGCAATTTGAAGCTCGTAGATTTCAGAGCAAATTAGGCCAGGCATGAGTGTTAATTGTCCTAAATTTAGATATTGATCGTGCCTTTATACAAAGCGCCCAAAATCACCTCTCAGCACACTAATGTCGACATCTCGGAGCTATATCGATCATCATTCATGGGTCTTCAGCCGAACAGCTGAATTAGATATTGAAGAGGACTCTGTGAAAATAGAAATTTGGCTAACTGAAGGTGGGAAGTTAGAAATTGAGACCGTAGAGCCCCCAGAAGGCCACTTGAAAGACGGAGTCTACGGAACATTAACAGGGAAAACAGATCAAGGTGAGAAAATCATTGCGAAGAACGTACTATCTGGCCCGCTTACAGGCGTTCAATCACTTTCTACAATAGAGATAATTCCAGATGAGAGTTGGTCAACCAGAGGAGAATCTGTGGAAGCGATAGCAGATGTTCTTGGCTTCCAGTGCTCGAGACATCCCGATCACTGTAACCCCGATTCCGATCTTGACCTAATCGAACGAACTGATTTCCGAGCGGGTGGAGGCAACCGTGCAAATTGGTCTATGGCTTTTGAACCTTTTGACGATTATGCTACCAGGGTAAATTCAATCCAAGAATACCATAATTTGGTTCGGACTGGAAATTTACGATTTGAGCTTGATGGAGTGTATGGCGGGGTAGGAAGAATATCAGATTTTATCTCTGAGAGATTAGAAGAAATTACTTGGTTGAGTTCCTATATTCAGGGAACCATCCCCTCTACACCTCTTCTCAGATTGTATGAGCCTGAAAGCAGTGGTTCAGAGGATAATCCTTCGCCAGTTTATGTAAAGGCTCGAAGTGTCCAGTCTAATATCGGAAGCAGCTGTCGTAAACGTCACTTATTACTAAGAACTGGCCGCGAGCTTCCTTTGTTCTTGGATCGAGCGTATGAGAACTTTATTGATAAAGAAGAAGATCTCAACTTGAAAGAAGTTTTTGGGCTATCAGTTGATTCTCTTAATACTCGGCGACCTATCGATCCTAGGTTTGTGAATCTATGCGTTGCTATTGAGATGCTCGCAAACCAGTATTCTACTGATCAAGGTGATACAGAGAAACAGATAAAATTACTAGTGGATGGATTAGAGGTTGAGTTCAAGGATTTAATCAATGTAACGGGAAGTTTTCCCACAGAGCACCACCCCCGGCTGTACCAAAACCACCAAAACCAACTACAGGAATACAGATATTCCAATACCTTAACGAATACTAAAGCAGTCGAAAACTGTTTGCCAGCCCCTCAAGAGAAAGTTCTTGAGTATTTCTGGTATCCGGCCCGGAATAAAGTGATCCACGGAAATACGAATATTTCAGTCCACAATATATCGACTGATTATGAATCCTTACTTGTTCTTGTACGAAGGATTCTTCGTGAAATCCTACTAGAAGGGAATACAGATGGACTACGTGGTCTGCAAGAATTTGAGGCAAATGAATTAGCTTGGTTCTGATTTTATGATTGATAAGATTATTGCAGGCTAACTCGTTTGCCTCAATCATGAAGGAGGATCAAGAGAAATTGCTTGTAGGTACAGGAGTTGTCGTTATCTGGTTCCTTCTCTCACGGTCTCTTGCGAACTGGATCACGGACAACTACTACCTGATAGAGTCCATCTCCTTACTGCTGATCTTCGGTCTGCTCTACGAAGTCTGGACGTCCACCGGCGGCAAAGAAGACTTCCTGGATATTCTGATATTCATTGGAGACGAATTTCACCGGACATGGGCACAGATCGGGCTTCTGTTCGGAGTAACCAGCCTTGTGTACACCTCAATGATAGTACGACAGGCGGTAGAAGCCCGTTTTGGCCCGCTTGCAGTAGTGCAATTGCTGGCAATTATCGGGATCATCAGCCGGGCCTTCGTGAATGTCCGCGCCGAGAAGGATCCTTGGGCGATTCTGAATGGTGAGCGAGATACGTATCTGGTCTATGCAGCCGGTCTCCTGGCGTTGGTACTCTCTTACGTTATTCGAGGTACTTACAGCCCGTTCTCGACGATACACAACGCCGTGGTGATCTTCCTGTCGACGCTTCTCCCTGCGGCCTATCTCTACGTATTTGCGGCAGGCAAGGACCTACCGTCGCTGAAAGATTTATTCAGCATGGAAAGGAGAACAAGATAGATATCAGGCCATCCCATCTATTTATCTTTCTGTATGAGAGATGAGTCTGCATGGGGCTGTTCGATAATGCAAGTGAAGATGATATCATATTGGAGAACGCAGATCTTGACTGCGAGCCGCAAAATGATTATGTCTCAAAGAAACGTGTAAAGAAAATCGATGAGTACTTAGAACCTGGCGAAAAGGTCCACTTCTTTGCGACAGATTCTGGCGGCCAGCTGAAAATCGATGGTGAACAGCAAAGCGTGCTCAACCTTACTACCGCCGTAACTGATCGCCGTGTTCTATTCAAGCATGGAAAAATGATTGGGTCAAAACAGACCTCCATCGACTACAAGGACATTTCCTCAGTGGAAGTCAGCTTCGGCATGGTCCAAAAAAGATTAAACTTAGAAACAGATTCCAAAGTATTCGGGCTTGGCGTAGGTCAAATCGATAAGGACGAGGTCCAAGATATGGCGAAGTTCGTCCGAGAGAAGTGCCGAAAGACTGGGAAGACAAGAAACGAGGATTCGGATGGAAATTCATCTCCGGATGAAGAAGACGCGTTAGATAAACTTGAGAGGTTAGGAGATCTCCGAGATAGAGGCGTCGTCACCGAGGAAGAATTCGAAGAGAAAAAGCAATCGTTGCTCGACCAGATCTAGAGTGCCAGAATAATTAGTAGTAGAACAAACACTGTAACAACTACGGCCAACTGTTCATTTGTAAGCGGTATATCTATTTCACTAGTTCCTGAGACCAACTTGTCGGGAAGCTGACTGCGGTAGTTATTATTGCTGGGAGAATGGTCATGAACTGCCTCGGCACAGTCTACGCAGAGAATATGTCCCGCGACATTAGGAGCGTTTGAGTCCGAATCTGACCCAGAGAGTTCTATTTCTGCGCTCCAGTTACCTGCTTTTTCACCACGGATAGAAACATCCCCTTCACCAATCAAGACGGCATATCCTGATTTCGCCATTTCATCTTCTGGGATATCTACTCCCAAGCCTACTTCAGATCCGCATAAATGGCAGTTTTCGATCTGATATGAGACTGTCTCTGTAACTGCGCTTTCTCGACTCATTGGTCTGGTTCGAAATTGTACAAGGACTTTGCGCAACTTGGACAGAGATACGACTGGTTAATTTCGCTTGTAGACTCCAGTCCGAAAAGTTTCACGAGCACTTTGGGAATACGGTAGTCCTGTGATGTGATGTTTGCGCCAGTCGTCTCCAGGGTCATATTCTCTCCTCCGGTTACGACAGTCGGTACTCCTTTCGGCAAATTATCTACATTCTCCATATCAGTGTCAACAAATACCTCATCGCTACAGTTAGTGCATGCTGCTGAATCATATTCAACCGATTTGGAGACGACTGTCTCCCTTGTAGCCATGTAAGTGGATTATTCTATCGGACTATATCATGCTTGCGCTCAGCTTTTTAATAGTATAATACCGATGGAGGCAGCCGACAGTTCCCTATGAACTCGGTAAGATTTTTGGCACCTGTAATGGATGTATCATATAGGTATGCCGTTGCAGAAGCGGTGGAGTACGTATAGCAACCTCAATATCCCGAACCAGATCGGGGTTTACGAACTGGGGTGGAACAATAATATCGTGTACATTGGGCTCTGGTGAATCGCTGTACAGTGTCGGCTTCACCGTCAGAACTAGGAAGTTGAAGCGGGAAACCGCCGATGATCCATGTCGAAGATCCCCCGCTTCACGAAGAAAGCGGTCCAGTTAGCTAAAAATACTGTTGGTGAGCGAGGCGAAGCCGAGTATGCTGTGGTGTCGCTGCACTGTCTGCGGGTTTACCTAGAAAAATCCTACCGAGAAGCACTTGATTTGCTGAGCGAGATGCCACAAATACTCGGGGAGATCGGCTTCAACGCGGCCGATCTCCCCGATCACTCGACGCTAGTCAAGTGGTTTGACAGAATCAAGACAGCGCTCTGGCGATTCACCACGGCCCCTATTCCTCATTCGAGAGAAATGGAATGACCAAGGTAAAATCAACGTGAATTCCGAGAAAGACGGGTCTGTAACCAGAAAGAGATGGGTGGCTGCCTAGTGGGAGAAGACGATTATGAAGATATTCTAAAGGTAGACTGGATTGAGCTCGACGACACTGTCTACCGTGTCTCCAGTCTTTACGGCGACATCGTGGACGGATTGAGTTATCAAAAACCACGCCGTGCAGCCGCCGAGGCCGAGAAGCCGACCAAGAAGAATTCCACGACGAGATCAAAAAAAAGCGAGCGGAGATGGACGCCAAAATAGTCTGTATCGACCAAACCAAGAAATCAGCGCAGGTCGAGCCGCGTGCTGCGTGGTTTCCGCGCGGCACGCGGCCGAGCGTCGAACTGTCCGGCCAACGCGACTGGACGTGTCTGCTTGGCACGATTACCGAAGACGGCGACTGGTTTTTCTCACGGTTCACCGAGTACGTCACCGCCGATCATGCAAAACATTTCATCCTCGCGTTATGCGAAGAGTTCGAAGAAGACTTGATCGTCGTGCTGGATGGAGCGCCGTACTTTCAGGCGTCGGCCGTCACGGACCTGGCGGCCCGTGACGACCTCGCCTCCGTCACGTTACCGGCGTATTCGCCGGAACTCAATCCTGTTGAAGAGTGCTGACGGCAGCTCCAAGACGCTCTCAGCAACCGGTTCTTCGACTCGCTTGAGCAACTGACCACCGCGATCGATACCAATCTCGACCAACTTTCGGTTCCAAACGTGAGTGATTATTTCTAATGTCTACTATATTATTAGAAGACAGAAATCGCAAGGAATCAGCCAAGAGAGACCTGTCTTTTACCGGCGTGGAAGAGCCACTCAGTCGGCCGCTCTGAAGGGTTCGCCCAACAGGGGCGGTCGTCACACCCGCCATGGCTCAATGCATGTCCGCGGTCACCGAGGGTAGGGACGGGCCGGCGCTCGGCTCTCGCGAGAACTTTGCCGCCCCAGAATCCGACGAGTACGACCCCGAGCGTACTACTCGCGACGACACTCGCCCCTCGAACCACGCCGCCAGCACCGACCAGAAACTCGCCAGATACGCCTACGAACTCCTCCTGAGCGGACAGTCCCAGTACTGTCCCGAGCGCGCCGACCAGGAGGAACCCGACGGCGAACTCGGCGAGAAGGAGATCACGCCCAAAGAGCAAGACCAGGGTCGGCGCGTCTTCGAGCTACTGACGCCGGTCTACCGGCGCACCTGCCCAGACTGCGGCCTTTTGAGATTGTGGCCTTAGCCACACCCCTATTACGAGGAGCTCGAGGTACTGTATCGACGCAATATCTACAGCCTCAGTCTCTCAACGTCGCTGTTCAGCTGACATCGGCGTCGCTGTCTTCGAGTTGCTCCTGCCAGGTCTGGACTTTGGCCATCAGTTCGACGGGTGGCGTCTCGTTGACGTCGATATCACCGAGTTCGTCGAGGATCGCTTCGGTCTCCGGATCGAGCGACTGACCGTTCGGTTCCTCGGCGGGCGCCTCCATCTGGCTCCCGTCGGTCGCGACCTGCTGGGAGCTATTGGAGTCACCGGCGACGAGCTCGCCGGACCCCAGATCGAAGACGACCTGTTCGGTCCCGCCGCCGTCGGCTCCGTCGCTCCCGCGGACTTCGATCGCTTTCTCCTCGCGCAGCCGGTCGAGCACGTCCCGCGAGCGGTCGACGACGGGGTCGGGGACGCCCGCCAGGTCGGCGACGTGGACTCCGTAGGACCGATCGGTCGGGCCGTCCTCGACGGTCCGCAGGAAGGTGACATCGCCGTCGGATTCGTCCGCGGCAACGTGGACGTTCTCCACCGTCGGGAGCTCCTCGCCCAGCGCCGTGAGTTCGTGATAGTGAGTCGCGAACAGCGTCTTGGCCTGGATCCGGTTGGCGAGATACTCGGTCGCCGCCCACGCGATCGAGATGCCGTCGTACGTCGCGGTGCCCCGCCCCACCTCGTCGAGGATCACGAGCGACTCGTCGGTCGCGGAGTGGAGGATGTTCGACAGCTCCTGCATCTCGACCATGAACGTAGAGCGGCCCTGTGCTAACTCGTCGAGCGCCCCCACTCTCGTGTAGATGCCGTCGACCAGTCCCACTCGCGCCGAGCGGGCGGGGACGAAGCTCCCGACCTGCGCGAGCAGCGTGATCAGCGCCGCCTGGCGCATGTACGTCGACTTCCCGCTCATGTTCGGCCCGGTGACGATCAGGAACTGCCGGTCGTCGTCCATCCGCAGGTCGTTCGGGACGAACTGCGTCGTCTGCTCGACGACGGGGTGCCGGCCCTGGTCGACGACGAGTTCGCGCCCGTCGGCCAGTTCCGGGCGCGTCCAGTCGTTGCGGACGGCGTGGGCGGCCAGACTCGCCAGCGCGTCGCACTCGGCGAGCGCCCGTCCGGTCTCCTGCAGGACCGCCGCCCGCGCCGCGACGCGGTCCCGGAGGCGCTCGAAGATCTCCCGCTCCATCTCGTGCCGGCGCTCCTCCAGCCGGAGGATCTCCCGCTCGCGCTCCGCCAGCTCGTCGATCACGTACCGCTCGGAGTTCTTGAGCGTCTTTATCTGCTCGTACTCCTCTGGCACCTGGTCGGTCTCGCTCTTGCCGACCTGGATGTAGTAGCCGTCGGTCTTGTTGCGGTCGACCGAGAGGTGCGTGATGCCCGTCCGCCGCTTCTCCCGCTCGGGCAACGTCTCGATCCAGTCCAGCGCGGCCTCGTGGTCGTCGACGACCTCGTCCAGTTCGTCGTCGAACCCCCGTCGGATCAGCCCCCCCTGCGTGACCGTCCCCGGAGGGTCCTCGACGAGCGCCTCGTCGAGGTCGGACGCGAGTTCGGCCGCGGCTTCGCGGTCGGGCCGCTCCAGCACCTCGGTCAACGGCGAGCCCGCCAGTCGCTCGGTTTCGGCGACCAGCTCGCCCACTTCGGGCAATAGCGCGAGCGTCTCTCGGACCGCCCGGAGGTCGCGGGCGTCGGCGCTGCCCGAGGCGGCTTTCGAGGCCAGCCGTTCGAGGTCGTAGGCGTCGCCCAGCGTCTCCCGGAGTTGGTCGCGGGCCATAGCCGCCTCGGTCAGCGCGGCGACGGCGGACTGGCGGCGAGCGAGGTCCTCGCGCGAGCGGCGCGGGCGCTGGAGCCACTCCCGGAGGAGTCGCCCCCCGGCGCTGGTGACGGTGTGGTCGACCGTGTCGAACAGCGACCCGTCTCGATCCCCCTGCATCGTCTCCGTGAGTTCGAGGTTGCGCTGGGTCGTCGCGTCCAGGTCGACGTAGGCCGACTCGTCGAACGACTGCAGGCGCGTCATCGACGCCAGCACGCCCGCGCCCGTCTCGTCGACGTAGGAGACGACCGCGCCCGCCGCCCGGACCGCCGCCTCCGCGTCGGCGATCCCGACGCTCTCCAGCGTCTCCGCCCCGAACTGCTCGCGGACGCGATGCCGGGCGCGGCCCGGCGCGAACGCCTCTGTGGTGTGCAAGGAGAGGGAGGCGTCGGTCCGCTCGCGCACCTCGTCGAGGAAGGCGTCGTCCGAGCGGATCTCCGGCCCGGGCAGCACCTCCGCGGGATCGAACTTGTACAGCTCCGTCAGCGCCGCGCTCGTCGCGTCGGCGCCGGACTGCTCGGTGACGAGGAACTGCCCCGTCGTCACGTCGGCGACGGCGATGCCGTAGGTGGCGTCGCCGTCGTCTTGGTCACGGACGACGGCCGCGAGGTACTGCGCGTCGTCGTCGCTCGTTTCGAGGTGGGTGCCCGGGGTCACGATCCGAGTGATCTCCCGGGCGTGGCCGTCGTCGGTTTCGTACTGGTCGGCGACGGCCACGCGGTAGCCGCGTTCGACCAGCGCGGAGAGGTACGGAGTCAGGTCGTCCAGCGGCACGCCCGCCATCGGATAGGAGGAGCCGTGTGACCCCTTCTGAGACACCTTGAGATCCAGCTCGTCGGCGACGAGCTCGGCGTCCTCCGCGAAGAACTCGTAGAAGTCGCCGCACTGCATCGCGAGAATGTCGGCGTCGGTCTCCTCCTTGAGCGAGAGGAACTCCCCGACGATACCCGTCGCCTCGGTCATACAGGGAGGTGTGTCCGAACCGAGGTAAAAGGCTACGGGTCCGGATCGGAAGTGGTCCGATCTGAAACCGCGACAGCGCCCGTCGATGTCGCCCCGCGGGTCGACGAAAGATATTCGCGGTTCGAATACATCGTATGCAGCATGAGCACGTCCATCCGCATCTCCGAAGCGACGAAGCGGAAACTGGAGGCGATAAAGCGGGACGAGGAGACGTTCGACGAACTGCTCGATAGGCTGGCGGTCAGTCGAACCGAAGACGAAGTCCGAGAGATGGCGGGGTTCGGCGGCGAAGGCGTCGCCGAGGGCATGGAAGAAGCGCGTGAAGACCTGAACGAGTCGCTCGACGAGCGGACCCAGGAATGACGATGCTGTGTCTCGACAACGACGTCTTTCGGAAGTACACGACCGACCCGCCCGACGGGAATGTCGTCGACTACCTGGCCGAGCACCACGACGACCCGTGGGGGTTGCCCGCGGTCGTCCTCTTCGAGTGGCTCCAGGTGTACGAGAGCCACGACACGATCCGGACGAAGCGGTCCCAGGTCGACAGCGTCGTCGACGAGGTGCTCCCGCTCGACGTCGCCGTCGAGGCGGCGAACATGCGCGCTCGCCTCGCGGCGACGGACACGACGCTCGACCTCGCCGATCTCCTGATCGCCGCGACCGCCCGGGAAGCGGACGCGACGCTCGTGACTGCCAACGAGAACGACTTCGACAAACCACCGATTCACGAGTTGCTGGATGTCGATATCGTCGACACGTAGGGCCACCCGCCAGTTCGCTCTCCGACGTTACTCGTACGCGACCCCCGCCTCGTCCAGTTCGTCCTTCAACGCCTCGGCCGCCGCCTCGAAGCCCTCGGGACCGCTGTAGCCGTAGTCCGAGCCCGCGAACGCCAGGTGCGGTTCCAGCGACAGCGCGCCGTCGAAGCCCCGCTCGTGCAACGCCGCCACGGTCTCGCCGATGCGGCCGTCGCCCTCGCCGGCGGGTCGGATCGCCCCGCGCTCGCCGAACTCGGCGTCCTTGACGTGGACCTGCTCGACGTACTCGACCACCTGGAGCAGCGCGTCCGGGTAGGGCCGAACCCCGATTTCGAGGTAGTTCGCGGGGTCGAAGACCGCCCGGAGATGCGTCGAGTCGACGGTCATCAGCAGGTCCCGCATCCGCCCGGGCGTGTCGCCGTAGATGTCCTTCTCGTTCTCCAGGAGGAGCGTCACGCCCGCGTCCTCGGCCTTCTCGACGGCGACGCGGGTCCGCCGCAGCACCTCCTCACGGTGGTCGGCGGGGTCGTCGCCCTCGGGAATGTAGTAGGAGAACACCCGGACGCCGTCGGCGTCGAACCGGTTCGCGAGTTCGAGCGCCCGGTCGAGGCGGTCCATGTGGGGTTCGAAGTCGTCCTCGATCCCGATCTTGCCGATCGGCGAGCCGATGGAGGTGACGGAGAAGCCGCGGTCGTCCAGCGTCGCCTCCAGCTCGTCGAGTCGGTCCTCGGAGAGGTCGAGCGCGTTCTCCGACCAGACGCCGCGCAGGTCGAGGTGTGAGATGTCGAGCGATTCGAGCGTCGCGAGCTGGTCGTCCAGATCGTCGGCGATCTCGTCGGCGAACCCGCTGATCGGCAAGGGGTCGGTCATCACTCCGGGGTCGGACCGCTGGTCCGTATGTCTTGCCACAGCGGAGAGGGGCGCCCGTAGTGGCGCCGGTCAGACCGACCGTTCCGTGACGGCGAACGCCGTCGAGCCGACCTCGTAGACGGTGTCGTCCGACGCGGGGGCGCCGGCGGCGTCGAGCCACTCCAGCGGCGTCCGGAAGAATCCGCGGTCTTCGGTCAGGACCCGGACCGTCGATACGCCCGCCTGCCGCAGGTACGCGACGCATCGGAGCTCCCACTGCCCGCGTAACGCCTCCGGCGGAACTGCGACCGTCTCCTCGGCGTCCGGTCTGGCAGTGAACGTGGTCGTCAGCGAGTGGTCGCGCTCGCGGAACCGCTCGCCGCGAACCTCGATCTCCGAACCGGATCGCGTCGTCGTCGCGTCGCCGGGCGGCGCGAGCGTCATCGGGTCGCCGTCGACGACGAAGCGGGCGACCGCCCGGATGTCCGGCTCGTACGACCAGACGGCGTAGGCGAACTGGCCGGCGCCGTAGGCCTTCCCGGCCCCCCAGTCGACGTCCTCGGGCGTCGGTCCGGCCGCGTTGGTCAGTCCGAAGCGGAGCGACTCGCCGGCGGAGAGTTCGGCCTCCCCGCCCTGATCCTGTCGCCGGTCGGGCAAGCGAAACCAGCGCCCGTCGAACCGCCGATACACCTCGGGAAACGTGACCGAGACGCGGACTGTCCTGTTCAGGCCGTTCTCCAGCGTGAACGTGGCCGGTTCCGACGGGTCGGTGATCCGCTCGCGGTCGGGCACGAGCACCAGGTCGCCGTTCGGGTTCGCGACCTCGTGGTAGCAGGTCGCGTCCTCGCCGAACGCGTCCGTACACGGTTCGCCCCCGAACCGGGAGTCGGGGTTCGAGTCGGGCCCGGTGCCCGGCAATCCCCCGCACCCGGCCAGCGCCGCGCTTCCGAGCACGCCGCAAAAGTCGCGCCTTCGCATACGAGGCCCGGCGACCGGCGCCGACTAGTACCTATCGGAGCGTAAACCGGTCGTTTGAACGTCAGCTACGCCACCCGCACCGGCTCGCCCCGCTCGGCAGACTCGTAGATGGCCTCGATGATCGCGACGGCCTTGCCGCCTCGATTTTAAGTACGACGCCGCGCAACAGCCGATATGGCCGAATCGACGCTCCCCCACCGAGACGCCGTCGACGCGTTCGTCGACCGCGTCGAGGAGTGGGGTCCGTCCGCAGTCGCGCGACTCTACCTCTTCGGGAGCGTCGCTCGCGGCGGCCATCGCTCGGATTCGGATGTGGACGTGTTCGCCGTGCTGCGAGACGACGCCGACGCGTCCGCCGTCGAGGAGCGACTCAGAGACGTTGCCTACGACGTGATGCTCGAACGCGACGTAGCGTTCAGTATCCACGCGATGTCCGAGTCGACGGTCGCCGAACGGTCGGACCACCCGTTCGTCCGGTCGGTGCTCGACGAGGGGACGCGTATCTATGGCTGACGAGGAGTACGTCGACGAGGAACTGGGCAAAGCTCGCGAGGCGCTCGCCGACGCGGAGTCGCTCGCGGCGGGTAGCGGTAGCGACGCCGGCGTCGTGAATCGTCTCTACTACGCCTGCTTCCACGCCGCGCAAGCGGCCCTGTACGACCGCGGCGTCGACCCGTCGTCGCACGGAGCGGTCCGTAACCTGTTCGGGAAGCAGTTCGTTCGCGACGACTCGTTCTCCCGCGCTCAGGGGCGACTGCTGACGACGCTGGCCGACCTCCGGCAGCAGGCCGACTACGGGTACGAACCGATCGACGAGGACGTCGGGGCACTGACCGAACGGGCCACCGCCTTCGTCGAAGCGGTCGAGCGCCACCTCGAAGGCGAGCCCGCGGGCTGACTCACGCCACCCGCACCGGCTCGCCCCGCTCGGCCGAGTCGTAGATCGCTTCGATGATCGCGACGGCCTTCCGGGCCTCGCTCGCGTCGAGCATGTACGGCTCGCCGCTGGCGCGGGCGTCGAGGAAGTCGGCGATGTTGCGCCGGTGGTTCGCGTAGTCGATGCTCATCGGGTCGGCCGCGCCGCCGCCCGACTCCGTCTCGCCGAACTCCGCGCGCACGTCCGCGTCGCCGTCGCGCTCCTCGCGGAACCGCCAGGTGACGAGTTCGTCCTCCACGACCTCGGCGGTGCCGTCCCGACCCGCGATCTGGAGCCGTTTCAGCGACCCGGGGTACATCGAGGTCGCACCGAGGATCTGTCCGAGCGTGCCGTCGCGGTAGCGGAGGACGGCCACGGCCGAGTCCTCGACCTCCATAATGTCGTCGTCGTGGGCGCGCCGGGCGGTGTAGGCGAACACCTCCACGACGGGGTTCGCGTCTTCGCCGCCGTCCCCGCCGGCCCCGGCCGCGCTCGCGAGCCACTGGATGGCATCGATCCCGTGGATGGACTGGTTCATCAGCGCGCCGCCGCCGTCCAACTGTTGGGTGCCCTGCCACGCGCCGTCGTAGTAGTCGTCGTCGCGCCACCACGGGACGTAGGCGTTGGCGACCGAGAGGTCGCCGAACCGGCCCTCGCTGGCGGCCGCCCGCAACTGGCGGACGACGGGGTTGTACCGCTGGTTGAAGATCCCGCCCAGCCGGATCCCCGCCTCGTCGGCCGCGGCGACCATCTCGTCGATCCGGTCGGTCGTGATCTCCAGCGGTTTCTCGCAGAGCACGTCGACGCCGCGGTCGGCCGCGGCCAGCGCGGGTTCGAGGTGGGCGCCGCTGGGCGTACAGACCGAGAGCACGTCGACGGTTTCGGCGTCGAGCATCGCCTCGGTGTCGTCGTACCAGGTGCAGTCGTACTCCGCGGCGAACTCCCGGCCCCGTTCCTCCGTTCGGCAGGAGCCGGCAACCAGTTCGGCGCCGTCGATGTCGGCGATCGATTCGGCGTGCATCGACGCGACGGCGCCGATCCCGGCGATCGCGATGCGGGCTGTCATGTCCCGCGGGTTCGCGACGCCCGAGGAAAAAACCATCCAAGCGGGCGAACCGTTCCCCGAGTCGCCCGAGCGGGCGAGCCGTTCCCCGAACCGGTCGCCGCGCCCATCCTTCGCCCGCCCGGTCCCGCCGCTCGGCGTAACCGCTACCTACCGGAGCGAAGGCGGGCCGTTTTTACCCCTTCCGCCGGTCGAATCGGGACGAACAGATGGCCCTCCTCGATCCGTTCCGGCGGGCGAAACGCCAGGTCGGTGACGACCTCCGCGCCGACCCGTACCTCCCGTACATCCTGCTGGCCGCCCTCCTGCTGTCGAGCTTCTGGGTCTGGCACCGGCTGCCCAACTTCGCGACCCGCGACGAGCGCTGGCGCGTGGTCGACCCCGTCGAGGTGCTGGCGACCGTCCTCGACGACCCGCGGCTCGGCTCGGTCTCCGAGGGCGTCGGCTACTGGCGGACCTACGGCTCGGCGATGTACCTCTCGGCGCTCGCCCTGATCCCGGTGCTGGTCGTCGCCCTCGCGACGGACGCGCTGCCCGCGTTCGCCGACATGGGTCGCCACCTCGATGTGGGTTTCTGGACCCACTGGCTGCGGACGCCCGGGTGGATGTGGACCTGGGGCGTCCTGCTCGTCCGGCTGGCCAACGTCGCGATGGCCGTCGGCTGCGTCTACGTCGTCTACCGCATCGGGACGACGCTGCGCGACCGCGCGACCGGCCGGCTCGCAGCCGCGCTGTTGACGGTCACCTGGGCGCTGCTCATTCTCGCCCACGAGGGCGGCGAGGACGTTCCCTCCCTGTTTTTCCTGCTGCTGTCGCTGTACTTCGCGGTCCGGTACGTCGAGACCGGCGTCGACCGGCTGTTCTACTGGGGCGCCCTGTTCGGCGGCGTCTCCATCGCGTTCAAGCTCTCCGGCGGCGTGAGCGCGGTGATGCTCGGGGTCGCGCACCTCCAGCGCGCCCGCCGCTCGGAGGCGGGGTTCGTGCGCGGGGCCCTGCGACCGAAGTTCCTCGCGACGGGCGTCCTGATCGGGGTCGCGACCATCGCCGCGGGGTATCCGAGCATCCTCTTCGGCGCCCCGACGGAGTTCGCCGGTCGGCTCGCCCGCGCGTTCGGGTCGAAGTCCCAACCTCACGGCTGGCTCGTCCAGCCGAGCTGGTGGTGGATCCTCCGGAGCTACCTCCACGGCGTCGGCCTCCCGCTGGCCGTGGGCCTCGCCGGCGGCGCGCTCGCGGCCCTTGCGCGGGTCCGCGAGGACTCGCTGGCCGCCGACGGCCTGCGGATGGCGCTGGTCGGCGTCGGCGTCTACCTCGCGGTGTTCTCCTCGTGGCGCTACGTCCGCACCCATCACCTCCTGCCGGTCGCCGCGCTGCTGGTCGTCGTCCTCGCGATCGGACTCGCCCGCCTGCGCGACCGGCGGCCCGCGGTCGGCCGGGCGGTCGTCGCCGTCCTGCTCGTCACCAGCGCGGCCTACGCGGGCGCGGGGACGCTCGCCTACGCCTCCCAGCCCCGCGACCAGGCGGTCGGCTACCTGCAGGCGAACGCGGGGGCCGACGACACCATCGAGACCTACACCCTCGATCCCCAGGACGCAGCCGTGCCCCACACCGACCGCGTCGACGCCCGCTTCGGCGTCAGCGCCGACACCTTCGAGTTCCGCTGTCCGGCGTTCGTCGTCCTCAACTACCACAACTCGATCCTCTATCTCGCCCCCGACAGCTGGGGCAAGCGGGCGGAGGTCCTCTCGAACGACGCCGTGGAGGCCCACGTCCGCGCCCTGCTCAACGAGGACACCTATCCCTACGAGATCGCCGGCGAGTACGGCCGCGAGCCGCGGTTCCTCGACGGGAAGGGCCGCGCGCCGATGTACCAGCGGCTCCTCAGGGTGAGCGTCCGCCCGCGGACGATGCAGTACGGCGACCCCCAGGACATGGGCGTCGACCAGTACACGGTCGTCCTCCGCCGGACGGGCCCCTGTCAGGAGTAAATCGATCCCCGTCGCCGATGTCGGCCGTCGACGCGAGTGTGCGCGAGCGCCGGGATAACGGGGTTTAAGCGGGCTCGTTCGCTAGCGGCGGGTACATGAGCGACAGCGAGTACGACGTGGTCGTGGTCGGCGGCGGGCCGGCGGGGCTGACGGCCGCGCTCTACACGACGCGGCTGGGGCTGGACACCGCGCTGGTCGACCGCGGCGGCGGCCGCGCCGCGATGATGCAGGACACCCACAACGTCATCGGCGTCACCGAGGAGACCGGCGGCGTCGAGTTCCTCGAAACGGCGAAGGCGCAGGTCGAATCCTACGGCGCCGACGTACACCGGGACTTTATCGAGGCCGCCGAGCGCGTCGAGGACGGGTCGTTTAGACTCGACGGCGAGGACGCCGAGTACGGCGCCGACCAGGTGGTTCTGGCGACGGGCTTCTCGGACGTGCGACCGGACCCGCCGCTGCCGCCGACGGGCCGCGGGCTCCACTACTGCCTGCACTGCGACGCCTACATGTTCGTCGACGAGCCCGTCTACGTGATGGGCACCGGCGACTCGGCAGCCTACGTCGCGATGATCATGCTGAACTTCACCGACGACGTGGACGTGCTCACGCGCGGCGACGACCCCGAGTGGAGCGACGACACGGCCGAGATGCTCGACAATCACCCCGTCGACGTGGTCGAGGCGGAGATCACGGCCTCCAACCGCGACGACGGCGGCTGGCTCGAATCGTTCGAGTTCGAAGACGGGACGGTCCGGGAGTACCGCGGCGGCTTCCCGATGCTCGGCTCGGAGTACAACACCGATCTGCACGAGTCGCTGGGCTGTGAGATCGACGACGACGGCACCGTCGCCGTCGACGACCACGGCCGCACCAGCGTCGACGGCGTCTACGCCGTCGGCGACGTGACGCCCGGCCACAACCAGATCCCCGTCGCGATGGGCCAGGGCGCCAAGGCCGGCATCGCCATCCACATGGACAGCCGCCCGTTCCCGCGCTCGACCGAGGAGATCGACGAACTCGGGCCGGTCTCCGCCGGCGACGTGCCCGCTATCTCCGAGGAGTTGCTCGCGACGGCGGTCGCCCACGAGGGCCACGCCGCCGGGCCGCGGGTCGAAGCGGACGAAGCAGCCGAGGGCGGCGACGAACAGGTCGCAGACGACGACTGAGGGCGGTTTCTGCGGAGTTTCGCCGCGTTCACGGCTCGGAGTCGATCCCGTAGACGTGGTCGACGCCAAGGTAGACGAACCACACCATCCAGACGGTGAAGATCACCAGCCACGCGCCGTACTGGACGTAGGGGTTGGGGACGAGGACGTACGCGACGACGAGCAGTGCGGCGGCGCTGACGGCGGCGGCCACGTTGTACCGCGTCGGCGCGAACACGTCCGCGAGCAGGTCGCGCATCGGACCGTTCGTTCGGTCTCGGGCTACATTACTGTTGGCGCGAGAGCAACCGCGTTCACTCCCGCTGGGCGTCGACGACCAGGTCGAGCAACTCCCCCACGTCGCGCTGGGACTCCAGCCGGTAGTCGGCGGCGGTCTCGCGCTCGCCGACGAGGACGCCGATGCCGTCGAGCGCCCCGCTCTCGTCGTCCAGCGCTCGGAAGGCGTCCTCGTCGGTCACGTCGTCGCCGACGTAGAGGGGGAGCCAGCCGTCGGGGGATTCCTCGGCCAACTGTTCGACGGCGCGGCCCTTGTCCCAGTCGACGGCGGGGCGGATCTCGCGGATGGCCTTGCCGTCGCGGATCTCCATGGCGGGGCCGCCGGCGACCATCACCTCCTCGACGGTCGTTCTGACCGTGCGCTCCACGTCGGGGACGCGCTCGTCGGGCACGTCCCGGACGTGGACCGTCGCGGTCAGGTCCTTGTCCTCGATCTCGACGCCGGGGACGTGCGCGAGGCGGTCGTCGAGGCGGTCGCAGACCCGCGAGACGGCGTCGGCGCTCCCGCGGGCGTCGGGCGCGACCGACCGCCGGCCGTCGACCCGGCGTTCGAGGCCGTGGTTGCCGGCGTAGGCGATCCCCTCGACGGCGACGCGGTCGCGCAGATCGGCGAGTTCGCGGCCGCTGACGACGGCGACGCGGACGGACTCGCAGTCGCGGAGAGCGACGAGGCGCTCGCGGAGCGGCGGGGACATGGCGGCGGCGTCGGGGTCGTCGACGATGGGGGCGAGCGTGCCGTCGAAATCCAGACAGCAGACGACGCCGGGGGCGGCCGCGAGGCGGTCGGCGACGGTCTCGCGGGCGAGCCCCAGCGGCGTGGCGTCAGTGGTCTGCACGGGTGGGGACACCCCCGTCGGCGCTGGCGACGCGGGCGACCGCGCCGAGCACGTCGACGAGCCACGAGTCGAGGTCGTCGTCCTCGACCCCGTCGGCCAGCGCGTTCGCCCGCCGGCGGCGCTCGCGCTCGGACATCGACAGCGCGTCGTCGAGCGCGGCGGCGAACCCCTCCGTGTCGTGCGGGCGGACGGAGACGGCCCACTCGCCGAGGGTGTCGTGGGCGCCGGCCTGGTCGCTCAGGACGAGGACGCCGGGGTCGTCGCCCCCCGCGGCGACGAACTCCTGGGCGACGAGGTTCATCCCGTCGCGGATCGGGCTGACGACCGCCAGGTCGGCCTCGCGGTACAGCCCCGCCAGCCCCTCGTTCGATATCATCTCCGTCGTGTAGACGACGGGGCGCCAGTCGTCGGTCGCGAAGCGGTCGTTGACCCGGTCGACGGCCGCCTCGACGCGGTCCTGGTAGTCGGCGTAGGCGGGGATGGCCGAGCGGCTCTCGGTGCCGACCTGAACGAAGGTGACCTCGCCGCGGTAGTCGGGTCGCTCCTCGAACAGCCGCTCGAAGGCGTCGAGCCGCTGGACGATCCCCTTGGTGTAGTCGAGGCGGTCGACGCCGACCGCGAGCCGGGTGTCGCGGTCGATGCCCCGGTTCTTCCGGAAGGCGGCGCGGAAGCCGGCCGCCTCCATGCTGTCTGCCTGCTCGCGGATGCGGTCGACCGGGACGCCCATCGGCGCGGCCCGGACCGTCGTCGTCCGCCCGCGGTAGTCGACGGTCCCGGCGTCGAAGTCCACGGCGGTCCCGTCGAGCCCGCGGTCGGCGCTGCGGAGGAAGTTCTCGCAGTACCGGGGGACGTGGAAGACGAGCAGGTCGTTGCCGAGCAGGCCGTCGAGGAGCGCCTCCCGGTTGGGACAGGCCCGGAACGTGTCCCAGCTGGGCCACGGGATGTGCCAGGTGTGGGCGAGCGTCGGGTCGGCGCCCCCGGTGCGGTCGACCGGACCGTCGCCGCGCCCGCCGGTGTCGCTACCCGTCCGCTCGCGGAGGTGTCGCGGCGCGAGCGCGAGGTGGTAGTCGTGGAGCCAGACGAGCGGGTCGCCGTCGGCGTCGGTCGCGGCGTCGGCCATCGCGTCGGCGAACTGGTCGTTGACCCGGCGGTAGTCCGCCCAGGCGTCGCCGCAGCTCTCGACGGTGCCCAGCGCGGCGTGACACAGCGGCCACAGCACCTGGTTGGCCACCTCGTAGTAGTAGCCCTCGACCTCGTCCTCGTCGAGCCACAGCCGGCGGAGGGCGTAGGTGTTCTCCGCGTCGTCGGGCGGGACCGTGACGGTGTCGTCGCCGTCGACGACGGTCGCGTCGGCCTCGCCGTCCCCCCAGGCGATCCACGTGCCGTCGACGCGGCGCATGACCTCGTCGAGGCCGGCGGTCAGCCCGCCGGCCGGCCGGTCGACGGTCACCTCGCCGTCGTCGCCGTAGTCGTGCCTGTACGGTTGTCGGTTCGAGGCGACGACGAGTTCGTCGCCGGCCGCCGTCAGCAGTCGGTCGAGGTCGGCCTCGACCCGGTCCGCACGCAGATGTGTGTTCGGCATGTCGAGCTACCCGTCTTTCCCTCGCCAGGGGGGTATGGCCGCGGCTTGCACCTGCGGGTACACGCGGCGTCGTCTGCGGGACCGTATTCCGGCGGTAGGCACTCTCTAGTCGGCGTTCGCCGCGGGGGTGTCGTCGCCATCGCTCGCGGCCGCGCCGGCCCGCCGACGGATGTTCCGCACCCGCTCGGGGATCGGGGGATGGGTGTAGTGGAACGTCTCGTAGAGGGGATGGGGGAAGGGGTTCGAGAGGTTCTCGCTGGCCAGCCGGGTGAGCGCGTCGACCATCGGTTCGCCGTCGCCCATCACGTCGACGGCGAAAGCGTCGGCCTCGCGCTCGTGGGCCAGCGAGAGCCGGTTCTCGATGGGACTGGTGAGCCGCGAGAGCGGCTGGAGGACCAGCGCGGCCAGCAGGAGCCCGGCGTAGACGGGCTTGCCGGCACCCGTCGCCAGCCCGAACATGTCGTAGAGCCACGGGCTGGTCACCAGCTGGTAGGCGACGAACAGCAGGACGCCCATCTGGACCGCCGAGCTACCGACGCGCTTCCAGATGTGGGCCTTCTTCCAGTGGGCGAGCTCGTGGGCCAGCACCCCCTGGAGCTCGTCGGTCTCCATCTGCTCGACCAGCGTGTCGAACAGCACGACGCGCTTGGTCGCGCCGAAGCCGACGAAGTAGGCGTTGGAGTGGCCGCTGCGGCGGCTGGCGTCCATCACGTAGATCTGCGAGCACTCGAAGCCGGCGCGGTCGAACACCTCCGTGACGGCGTCGTGCAGCTCCCCCTCCTCGACGGGCTCGAAGTCGTTGAACAGCGGGGCGATCACCCGCGGGTAGATCACCATCATCGAGAGCGAGAGGGCGACGAACAGCGCCCAGGCGCCCACCCACCACAGCGTCGGGAACGACTCGACGACCCACATGACCGCCGCGGCGATGACGGCCGTGAACGCCAGCGCGACCGCGAGTCCGACGACTTTGTCCCGGAGCCACAGTCGCGGCGACTGCTCGTTGAACCCGAATATCTCCTCGACGACGAAGGTGTCGAACAGATCGAAGGGGATCGAAGTCAGCTGGAGGACGACGACGGCGCCGAGGAAGAAGACGACGCCGGAGGCCACGGGACCGAGCCCCAGCGACTCGACGGCGGCGACGGCGTCGGCCAGCAGGCCGGCGTAGAGGACGACCAGGACCAGCGCGAGGCCGACCCACGCCTCCAGCTGTGAGGCGCCGGTCGTCGCGCGCTGGTAGCCCAGCAGTTCGTCGGTGTCGTCGACGTCGAGGCGGTCGTCGAACCACTCCGACTCGCGGGAGACCGCTTCGGCGCCGTAGCGGACGTTCAGTGCCGCCAGCCAGGTGAAAAACGCCTCCGTCCCGACCAGCAGGGCGAGGAAGGCGACGTGAAATGCGAGCATACCGGTCGGTACGGAGCCGGTCCATTAAATCCCCTCGCCCGTCGCCTCACCGACCGGCCCTGGGCGACCCGCCGCGGTTTCCGCTGGGTCGCGAGATCCGGCCGCTCGGTGGGGCGAGCGAGCCGTTCGCGTCGGGTGCCGATTCGAGGGATGGGGCCGGGTTGTTCCTATCCAAAGGAAGCCTTATGCAACAACAACACTGCTAGAACAATGACTAATGAGCAACAAGGAACCGAACCCCCAGACACGGAAGAAGAACCGTGACTGGTGGCCGAACACGCTCGACCTGAGCATCCTCGACCAGAACGCCCGCGACAGCGGGCCCTACGGCGACGACTTCGACTACGCGGCGGCGTTCCAGGAACTCGACCTCGACGAGGTCAAGTCCGACATCGAGGAGGTCATCACGACCTCCCAGGACTGGTGGCCGGCCGACTACGGCCACTACGGACCCTTCATGATCCGCATGGCGTGGCACAGCGCCGGGACCTACCGCGCCTACGACGGCCGCGGCGGGGCGGCCGGCGGCCAGCAGCGGTTCGCCCCGCTCAACAGCTGGCCCGACAACGCGAACCTCGACAAGGCCCGGCGCCTGCTCCAGCCGGTCAAGCAGAAGTACGGCCGCAGCCTCTCGTGGGCCGACCTGATCGTCCTGGCGGGCAACGTCGCCATCGAGTCGATGGGCTTCAAGACGTTCGGCTTCGGCGGCGGCCGCGAGGACGACTTCGAGCCCGACGAGTCGGTCGACTGGGGCCCCGAAGACGAGTGGGAGGCCGACGACCGCTTCGAGGAGGCCGGCGAGATCCAGGAAGGCCTGGGTGCCTCCGTCATGGGCCTCATCTACGTGAACCCCGAGGGCCCGAAGGGCCAGCCCGACCCGATGGCCTCCGCGAAGAACATCCGCCAGACGTTCTCCCGGATGGCGATGGACGACAGGCAGACCGCCGCGCTGATCGCCGGCGGCCACACCTTCGGGAAGGTCCACGGCGCCGACGACCCCGACGAGCACCACGAGCCCGAGCCGGAAGCCGCGCCCATCGAGAACATGGGGCTGGGCTGGCAGACCGACGGCACGAAGGGCGGCGAGATGATCACCAGCGGCATCGAGGGGCCGTGGACGCAGGACCCGACCTGGTGGGACATGGGCTACGTCGACAACCTCCTCGACTACGAGTGGGAGCCCGAGAAGGGCCCCGGCGGCGCCTGGCAGTGGACGCCCAAGGAGGGCGAGGACGTCGAGTCCGCCCCGGACGCCTCGGACCCCGACGAGGAGGTCACCCCCATGATGCTCACGACGGACATCGCGCTCAAGCGCGACCCCGACTACCGCGAGATCATGGAGGACTTCCAGGAGAGCCCGATGGCGTTCGGGATGGCCTTCGCCGAGGCGTGGTACAAACTGACCCACCGCGACATGGGGCCGCCCGAGCGACTCCTCGGCCCGGAGGTCCCCGACGAGACGAAGATCTGGCAGGACCCGCTGCCGGATCGGGACTACGACCTGGTCGACGACGAGCAGGTCGCCGACCTCAAGGCGGAGCTCCTCGACAGCGACCTCTCGCGGTCGCAGCTGGTCGAGACCGCCTGGGCCTCGGCGTCGACCTACCGCGACAGCGACAAGCGCGGCGGCGCCAACGGCGCGCGGATCCGCCTCGAACCCCAGCGGAGCTGGGAGGCCAACGAGCCCGAGCAGCTGGAGGCGGCGCTCTCGACCTACGAGTCGATCCAGGCCGAGTTCAACGACCGTGACGACGACACGCGGGTCTCGCTGGCGGACCTGATCGTCCTCGGCGGCAACGCGGCCGTCGAGGAAGCCGCCGCCGACGCCGGCTACGACGTGGACGTGCCGTTCGAGCCCGGCCGAGTGGACGCGACGGCGGAACAGACCGACGAGGACTCCTTCGAGGCGCTCGAGCCGAAGGCCGACGGGTTCCGCAACTACCTCGCGGACGGCGTCGACCGCCCCGGCGAGGAGCTGCTGGTCGACAAGGCCGACCTGCTGGACCTGAGCGTCGAGGAGATGACGGCGCTGGTCGGCGGCATGCGCGCGCTGGGCGCGACCTACGGGGACTCGGACCTGGGCGTGTTCACCGACCAGCCCGGCACGCTGACCAACGACTTCTTCGTGAACCTGCTCGACATGGGCACCAAGTGGAAGCCCGCCGAGAGCCGCGACCAGGTCTACGAGGGCCGAGACCGCGACACGGGCGAACTGGAGTGGGAGGGGACCCGCTTCGACCTCGTCTTCGGGTCGAACTCCCGGCTGCGCGCGGTCTCCGAGGTGTACGGCTCCGAGGACGGCGAGGCCGAACTCGTCGAGGACTTCGTCGACGCCTGGACCG
Organism: Halosimplex pelagicum; assembly: GCF_013415905.1. Taxonomy (GTDB): domain Archaea; phylum Halobacteriota; class Halobacteria; order Halobacteriales; family Haloarculaceae; genus Halosimplex; species Halosimplex pelagicum. The sequence goes on from NZ_CP058909.1 coordinate 5,176,872, forward strand.
CGGTCATGCGGGCCGACCGCTTCGACCTGAAGTAACCGCACCCCAACCCGGCCGACCGCCGACCGGTTCGAACCCCACCCGGCCTTCCGGCTTCCCCACGGCTTAATGCGTGGAAGCCCCAGGATCAGGTGCTATGGCTGACGACGTACACAACGAGAGCGACACGTTCGACATCGGCGGGGAGCTGACCGTCCACCGGCTGGGCTTCGGTGCGATGCGACTGACGGGCGAGGACATCATCGGCCGCCCGGACGACGAGGAGACGGCCCGGAGCGTCGTCCACCGCGCGACAGAACTCGGCGTCGACTTCGTCGACACCGCCGACTCCTACGGCCCGGGCGTCAGCGAGCGGGTCCTCCGGGAGGCGCTGGCCGAGGTCGACGCCGACCCGGTCGTCGCGTCGAAGGCCGGCCTCCTGCGCCACCGCGACGGCGAGTGGCTTCCCCACGGCGACCCCGACTACCTCCACAACCAGGTGCTCGCCAGCAAGGACCGCCTGGGCGTCGACTCCATCGACCTCTACCAGTTCCACCGGCCCGACCCCGACACGGACTTCGAGGACTCCGTCCACGCCTTCGCCGAGATGAAAGACGCCGGGCAGGTCGACCACGTCGGCCTGTCGAACGTCACCGTCGAGCAGCTGGATCTCGCCCGCGACATCGTGGACATCGGGACGGTCCAGAACCAGTACAACGTCGCCTATCGCGGCGACGAGGACGTACTGCAGGCGTGCGAGGAGTACGACGTGGGCTTCATCCCGTGGGGCCCGCTCTACACCGTCGACGACGACGGGGTCGCGGGCGTCCTCGACGAGGTCGGCGAGGCCCGCGACGCCTCCCGCCGACAGGTCGCGCTCGCGTGGCTGCTCCACCACTCGGACGTGACGCTGCCGATCCCGGGTACCTCCAGCGTCGACCACCTCGAATCGAACGTCGCCGCCTCGGGTGTCGAACTGACCGACGAGGACCTGGCGAAACTGAACGACATCGACCCGCAGTAGCGCCGCCGCTCCGCGGTTTTCGGTTTCGTAGCGCGGACCGCGAGCGACGGCGCCGTCGCTCGTCGGAGGGAGTGAGTGAACCGACGGGCGCCGTCGCTCGTCGGTGTGAGAGTGGTAGAATGCGGAGTCAGCCCGTCGCTGACGCCGTAGTCGGAGTCAGCGACTTACAGTCGGGTGAGGTTCGACGCGCGCGGACCCTTGTCCGCCTGCTCGACGTCGAACTCGACTTCCTCGCCCTCTTCGAGGTCGGGGCCGCCGACGTCTTCCATGTGGAAGAACACGTCCTCGTCCTCGTCCTCGGCGTCGATGAAGCCGTAGCCGCCAGTGTCGTTGAAGAAGTCGACCTTGCCTTTCGCCATCGTTAGAGGCGCTCCAGGTTGGTCGCTCGCGGACCCTTGTCCGCCTGCTCGATATCGAACTCGACTTCCTGCCCTTCTTCGAGGTCGGGGCCGCCGACGTCTTCCATGTGGAAGAACACGTCGTCGTCCGCGTCCTCGGTCTCGATGAAACCGTAACCGCCGGTGTCGTTGAAGAAGTCGACCTTTCCGGAGGCCATTAGAGGCGCTCCAGGTTGGTCGCTCGCGGGCCCTTGTCGGCCTGCTCGATGTCGAACTCCACTTCCTGTCCCTCTTCGAGGTCCGGACCGCCCACGTCCTCCATGTGGAAGAAAACGTCGTCGTCAGCGTCCTCAGTCTCGATGAAACCGTAACCGCCCGTGTCGTTGAAGAAATCAACCTTACCGGATGCCATTGCGAATAGAGAGATGGGCGGGGGACGTATAGGACTTCCGAGAGAACCGTTACCACGACACGTCGCGTTCGTGAGAGTTTCTCGACGGTCGACAGCTCGCCGCCATCGACCGGTTCGGGGCCGCGGGCGAGGGGTTTTAGTCCGGGGGCACGCAGGTTCGTGTGATGAGCGACGTCGCCGAACCGCTGTACGTCGGCGCGGCCTGGTCGGAGGGATCGTGGTTCGCGGTGGCGTTCGACCGCTCGGGGTTCGATCACGCCGCGGTCTTCGACGAGGTCGGGGACCTGTGGGTCCGCTACGAGGAGCGCGCCGAGCGCGTCCTCGTGGACGTGCCGGTCGGCCTCGTCGAGGAGGGCGAGGAGGGCCGGCGCTGTGACGAGCTCGCGCGGCGCGCGCTCGGACCGACGAGCGGGACGGTCGTCACCCCGCCGGTCAGGGAGGCGACGCGCAAGCGCCGCTACCCCGCCGCCCAGCGCGTCAACGAGCGCAAGGCCGGTCGCGGGGTCTCCGAGCGGGCGTTCGCGATGAGCGACGGGATCGCCGCCGTCGACGAACTCCTCCAGAACGTCCCCGAGGCCCGCGCGGCGTTCGCGGCCTCCCACCCGGAGGTCTGCTTCCGCGCGTTCGCAGGCGAGCCCCTCGAACACGACACGGCCTACGCCGCGGGGTACGCCGAGCGGATGCGGACGCTCGCCCAGCACGACCGCGACGCGCCGCCCGTCGTCCAGGCCGCCGCCGCGGCGACCGAAGGGTACGAGGTCGCCGTCGCCGACGTGCTCGACGCGGTCGCGCTGGCCTACACCGCCGCCCCGGGCGACGGAGAACTGCGAACGCTCCCCACGGACCCGCCGACCGACGCCGTCGGTCTCCCGATGGCTATCACCTACCGCGCCGAGAGCCCGCTCGTGACCGAGTGAGTGAGCGCGGCCGCCGACCTCCCGCCGGGCAGCCCCGAGCGCTTTTCCGGTGCCCGCGCGAATCGGTCGCATGGGCTACACGTGGCAGTACTACGACCTGATCCTGCTCGGCGTCTTCGCGAGCATGGGCGCGGGACTGGCCGTCGGGACGTTCACCGAGGTCGCGGCGACCACGTCGGTGCTCGCCGCCGGAGTCGTCGCCGTCGCGCTCATCGGCCACGGGCTGTTCGTCAACGGCCCCGTCGACGGCGCCGACGACCTCACCGACGAGGTCGACGCGCTGAACTGACCGCCGCCCGCTCGACCACTGCTCGCGAACCGGCCTGGATCCGGCGAGCGCGCGGTCGCCGACTGGTACCCACTCGGCGACAAGGATATCGTATCGGCGAGCCAACAGGGCGGGTATGGAGCACGAGATATCCCACAGACCCTCGTACGCGCAGTTGACCCTCGACCTCGGCCCCGGCGAGTCCGTCCGGTCGGAGGCGGGCGCGATGGTGAGCAAGTCGCCGTCGGTCGACGTGGAGACCAGCGCCGAGGGCGGCGTCCTCAAGTCCATCTCGCGGTCGCTGTTCGGCGGCGAATCGTTCTTCATGAACACCTTCTCGGCGCCCGACGGCGGGCAGATACAGCTGGCGCCCGCGCTGTCGGGCGACGTGCAACACCACGACCTGACCGACGAGACACTGTACGTCCAGTCGTCGTCGTTCCTGGCCTCGGACCCGACGGTCGAGGTGGACACCGAGTTCGGCGGCGCGAAGACCTTCTTCGGGGGCGAGGGCCTCTTTCTCCTCCGGCTCTCGGGAGCGGGTCCGGTCTTCCTGTCGAGCTACGGCGCCATCGACGAACACGAGGTGACCGCCGACGAGTCGTTCGTCGTCGACACGGGCCACATCGTCGCCTTCGAGGAGAGCCTCTCGTTCGACGTGCGGAAGGTCGGCGGGCTGAAGTCGACGCTGTTCAGCGGCGAGGGGCTCGTCTGCGAGTTCTCCGGCGAGGGGACCGTCTGGACCCAGACCCGCAGCCCCGACGCGTTCCTCTCGTGGCTCATCCCCAAGATCCCCCAGCGGAACACGACCACGACGACCTGAGCCGGCCGACGCGAACGGCAGGCGCGGGCGGCGAAGCGAACGGCAGTGCGCGCGGCGGGGCGAACGGCAGTGCGCGCGAGCCGCCGCGCCCGCCGAGCGGTCGGCGGATCCCGCACAATCGTTATGGCAGGTCCGTCCGAACGGGCTGGCATGAGCGAACGAGCCGAACTCGATACGGAGTCGCTGTCCTCGCGCGTCGTGGCCGCGGGCGTGGTCGAACTGTCCGTGCGCGACGAGACGCCGGCCCACGCCGGCGAGATCCGGCGGGCGTGCAACGACGCGATGGACGCGGTCGAGGGCGACGTGCTCGGCACGGTGACCGAGGCCGAGGTGGCCCGGACGCTGAACGAGCTCGAAGCCGACGGCGTCGTCGAGGGCGCGCGCGACGACACGTCCCCCACGGGAAAGGGACGGCCGGACTACCGGCTGGTCCCCCCCGCCGAGGCGATCCGCGCGGCGCTCGCCAACGACGACCGCACCGCGGGGCTCGCCGACCGGATCGGATCGCTCGACTCCTGACCGCCGCTCGAACCGCACGCTCCGCGAGATCGGCTCCCGACCGGTGGTCGAGAGACCGCCGGTCGGCACAAAGCCCATGTGTCGTCGAGCAGACACCCCGGTGTATGCTCCAGGCAGAACTCGAAGTGTGTACGGACTGCGGAGTAGTGCATATGGAAGGCGGCCCGGCGCCGACGAACGTCAGCGAGTGCTCGGCCTGCGGCGGCCGCGTCGAAGACGTCGAACTCGACGACCTGGTCGGGCTGTAGGGCCGCCGAACGCGCCGCGGTAGCGCTCGTCGCGGTCCGTTACCGCCCGAACGTGTTCTCGCTGCCGACGTGTGACGGGTCGTTGTCGTGGCGCGCCTCGCCGCCGTAGCGGAGCCCTTCCTCCGACCACGTCCCCGAGTGCTGGTGCGGCGGGGTCGCCGGCCACCCGCTCGTTGACCGGGAGTCCCCCTGCGGTGACTGGCCGCGCTGCTGTCCTCCCTGCGGCGGCTGGCGCCCCTGCTGTCCGCCCTGGCGGCGATAGTTCTGCTCGCTGGGCCGGTGGTTCGGACTACTGGCCGTCCCGGACGTCGCTCCGCCCCGTCCGCTGCCCCCCTGCCGTGGCTGTCCGCCGCTCCCTCGCTGCTGCTGTGTCTGCTGTCCGGTGTGTTGCTGTGTCTGCTGTCCGGCGTGTTGCTGTGTCTGCTGTCCGGCGTGTTGCTGTGACTGCTGCCCAGAGTGGTGTTGGGACCCCTGATCGACCTGGCGGGGCTGCCTGCCGGTCTGCTGAGAACGCTGACTCCCGGTGTGCTGGCTCGAACCGGGGTGGTCCGCCGGGGACATCGCGCCGCGCTCGCGCTGGTGTTCGGACCGCTCGCGGCGGTCCCGTCGTCCCGAGTCGGTCCCCCCGCCGCCCTGCGAGTGCTGAGTCCGGCGGTTCGCCGTCCCCTGCCGGTCGATCCCCGCGTGTCGGCCCGGCCCCATCGTCTGCCAGTCCGCGCGCTGGGCGCCGTGAGCGCGGTGAGACGCCTGCGGTTCCCGGGTACCGCCCGCGCTCGCCTGCTGGCGGTTCTCCTGGGTCTGGCCTCGGCGCGTCCCCTGGTCGCCGCCGGCCGTCCCCTGGCCCCGTCGGGACTGTTGCTGTCCCGTCGGGCGGTACTCGTCGGCTGTCTCGGCGCCGCGGTGCTGTTCGCCCCGTCGCTGCTGGCGTCGGTGCCCCTGTCGCTCTCGGTCGTCGTGGTCGTGATGCATGAGGATCGCCGGGCGCGAACCCGGTGGACGGAGTCGGGTGCGGCCGCGGAAATAGGACCGAGTCCGTTTTCCGAGCGCTCGCCAGCGACGCCGGCGTAACCCGGTCTTATCGGAGCGCGGTCGGACTCCCGTTCACGGTCCCGGCGCCGCGCTCTCGGTAGCCCGAGGGTACCGCGGCGACGGCGTCGGAGCCGGCGACGGGGCGGACCACCCGACCGCCCGCCTCAGTCGAGTACGCGGCGCCGATCGGTGAACGTCGCGTTCCCGCCGTCCCAGTGGACGGTCGTCTCGATGCGAACGCGGCCGTCGTTTCGAGCGACGCGGAGTATCTCACCCAGCGAGAGCTCGATCCTGGCGGTCCGCTCGGCCGACGCGTTCGCCGAGAGGTTCCCGAACCGGTGGTCCCGGCCCCAGATCCGGCTGCCGGCCGCGTAGATCCGCGTCTCCGCGGTGACGTTCCGGAGCGTCCCGGTCCCGTTGTTCGTGACGTTGGCCGTCACCCGCCGACAGCGGTCGCCGCAGTTTCGGATCTCCGTCACGTCGAGGTCGACCGGGACCGTCGCGTTCGACCGCGCCGGGTCGCTCCCGTTCGGAGTCCGAGCGGCGGCGTTCACGTCCGAGCCGACGCGGTTCGCGTCCTGCTCGGCGCCGTCGGCGGGCGGCTCGCCGGGTCCCGCGGGACCGGCGGCGGCGACCCCGGCCCAGGCCAGCGAGGCGGCCAGGGCGAGGGCGAGGACTGGCGGTATCGACGGGGCGAGCGTGTCGGTTTCGGTGTCGGTTCCGGTCTCCCGGTCGGAACGGAGCACACGGGGGTTCGGGGACCGCCGTGCAAGAACTGTGGGCCGGCATCGACAGGGGGTCCCGGGTCGCTCGCGCGCCTGGGTCGGGGCCGGGACCGGGACCAGGATCGGGACCGGGAGTTTCTCCACGCGGTCCGCCCAACTGACGGGCGATGACCGACCACGCGAACCGCGGATATCGTCGGCTGTTCGACGACGAGTTCTCCGTCGGGCTGTTCTTCCCGATCACGACCGCCGACGGGCCGGTCCCGCCGCTGGGCGAGCAGACCGACCTGGCCGCCTACGCCGAGGAGCTGGGCTTCGACGCGCTGTGGTTCCGCGACGTGCCGCTGTTCTGGCCGCGGTTCGACGACGCCGGCCAGGTGTACGACCCCTGGGTGTTCCTCTCGCATATCGCGGCGAACACCGACGACGTGGCGCTTGCGACGGGCAGTATCGTCCTCCCGCTGCGCCACCCGCTGCACGTCGCCAAGGCCGCGGCGTCGGTCGACCGGCTGTCGGACGGGCGGCTCGTCCTCGGGGTCGCCAGCGGCGACCGGCCGCCGGAGTACCCCGCCTTCGGCGTCGACGAGGACGACGCCGGCGAACTGTTCCGGGAGAGCGTCCGGACCCTGCGGACGGTCTGGGCCGAGGAGTACCCCGAGATCGAGACCCCCTTCGGGACGCTCGACGGGTCGATGGATCTCCTGCCGAAGCCGACGACGGAGACGCTGCCGCTGCTGGTGACCGGTCACGCCGGCCAGTCGCTGGAGTGGATCGGCGAGCGCGGCGACGGCTGGGTGTACTACCAGCGCACCGCCGAGGACGTGGCCGAGCAGGTCGACGACTGGCGCGCGGTCGCGGGCGAGAAACCGTACGTGCAGGTGTTACACGTCGCGCTCGCGGAGGACCCGACCGCCGGCCCGGAGCGCATCCACCAGGGGTACGCCGCGGGGACGGACTGGCTCCGCGAGCACGTGCGGGACCTGCGCGACGCGGGCGTGGACCACGTGATTGTGAACGTCCGCCAAACCGACCCCGGCCGCGACGTGCGGGCGGTCCTCGACCAGTTCGCCGACGACGTGCTGGCGGAAATCTGAGTGCGGGCGCCGAGACTGAGGGCGAGCGGCGACCGGCCGGCTCCGCACGCCGGTCGCCCCGGTCCAGTCTGCCGCTACGGACACCCTTTTTCCCGCGTATCGAGTCCCTGGGATAGAACCGCCATGACGCTCACACCCGAGAAGCGAGACCGGCTGGAGAACCTCCACAGCGCGCTCATCAACGACATCACCGACGAGATGGGCATCGACGACAACGTCATCCCCGGCACCCGCATCCGCCCCGTCTGGTCGAAGGAACCGACCGTCGGCACCGCCCACACCGCCCAGCGCGTCGACATCGGCTACGAGGAGGGCGGCGACGACGACGACGAGGACCGCGACGCCGAGGACATCGACTTCTTCCAGTACCTCGAAGCGACCGAGGAGGGCGACTTCGTCGTCATGGCGGCGCCGAAGGACACCGAGGTGGGCCTGTGGGGCGAACTGCTCTCGACCATCGTTCAGGAGAACGGCGCGACGGGGGCGCTCATCGACGGCCCGACGCGGGACTCGACGATGATCGAGGACCACGAGTTCCCCGTCTGGTCGGACGGCCACAGCGCAATCGAGTCGTTCGGCCGCGTCAGTTTCCGCGAGTGGGACGTGCCCGTCGAGGTCCACGACGTGACCATCGCGCCCGGTGACGTGATCTTCGCCGACTACCAGTCGATCGCCGTCGTCGACCCCGACATCGTCGACGAGGTGCTCGAACGCGGCGAGGAGGAACTCGAACAGGAGAACAACGTCCGGCGGGACATCCGGAACGGCGACAGCGTCTACGAGGTGTGGGACCGCTACGGGACGCTGTAGCGCCGGGGTGTCCTCGCGACGGGCCGGTCGGACATCGCAGCGCTCACAGGTCGAACACCCGCGCCGCGGCGCCGGCCAGCAGGATCAGCCCGCCCAGGATGAATGTCCCGGGAACGGGGAGCACGAACACGAGCGCGCCGACCGCGAGGATCTTCGTGGAGAGTCTCATCTCCTTTCGTCCTTCGTTTCCCGACGGATACGGCTTGGGTCGACCGGGGAGCGTTCGAAGCGGGCACGGGCGCTCACTGGAGGTACCCCAGCTGTTCGAGCCGCGCCTTTCGCTCGGCGCCGATGGAGACCGACCCACGCTCGCCGGCGGCGTCGACGGAGTCGAGCCAGTCGTCGAGCGCGTCGGTCAGGTCGGCGACGAGGTCGGGGTGAGCGTCGGACACGTCGGTCGCCTCACCCGGGTCGGCGTCGAGGTCGTAGAGGCGTTCGGAGCCGTCGGAGCCGCGGACGAGCTTGTGGTCGTCGGTCCTGATGGCTCGCAGCGACCGGTCGTAGGTCCGGAGGTCCTCGGGCACCCGTCCGAGGTTGCGTTCGAGCGCGGCCATCGACGGCTGGGGAGCCATGTACTCGCTGACGACGAATTCCCGAGCGGGAGTCCCGGCGTCGGGGTGGAAGGAGGTGCCGTGGAACCGCTCGCGAGCCTCGGGGGCGTCGATGTCGGCGGCGTCCAGCAGCGTCGGCGGGAGGTCCATCAGGCTCACGAGGTCCTCCAGATCCGAGCCGCCGGTGAACGCGCCGCCGTGGAGGACGAGCGGCACCCGGACGAGCGTGTCGTAGAGGCAGTACTGGTGGTCCATCATGCCGTGGTCGCCGACGTTCTCGCCGTGGTCGGCGGTGACGACCAGGACCGTGTCCTCCCACTCCCCGGCGGCCTGCAGGGCGGTCCGGATCGCGGCCAGTTGCTCGTCGAAGTAGGTGATCTCGCCGCGGTACAGCGCCCGGAGGAGCCCGAGGTCGCGCTCCGAGAGGTCCAGGTCGCCGGCGAGGTACTCCCAGGGCTCCTGGGGCACGTCCATCGCCTCCTCGTAGGTGGCTCCCTCGGGGAGGTGGCGCTCGGTCGTCTCGCGGGGCGGGCGGTACTCCAGGTGCGGTTCGAGGTAGTTGACCAGCAGGAAGAAGGGGTCGTCGCTCGACCGCTCGGTCACCCAGTCGGCGATCCAGTTCGTCGAGCGCTCGGCCCCGTCGTCCGAGCGGTCGCGGACGAACTGCCGATACAGCGTGTTGGCGGCGTTGACGACCGGGTTCCCGTCGAAGAGCTTCCGGGCGACGAGGCGGGCGCGGCTCTCCTCGGTCTCGTCGACGAGCTCGCTCAGGGCGTTGTCCGACTGGACGAGCTGCCACATCTGGCGGAACTCCTCGAAGCCCCGGTCGAAGCCCGACTCGGCGCTGAGCCAGGTGTTGTTCGAGACGCAGACGGTGTCGTAGCCGGCGGCCCGGAACGGTTCGGGCAGGACGGGCAGTCGGTCGTCGAGGCGCTCGTGGTCGGCGTGGGCGCCGTGTTCCGAGGGCGGCGCACCGGTCAGCAGCGAGGCGTGGGAGGGGAGCGTCCACGGGGCCGCCGAGACGGCCTGCGTGGCCCTCGTCCCCGAAGTTGCGAGCTCTGCGAGCGTCGGCGCGACCTGCGAGTCGTAGGCGTCGTCGACTCGCGTCGTGTCGGCGACGACGACGACGACGTTCGGCTGTGCGGCCATTGTCGCCCGGGCTTGGGAGGCCGCACCGATAGCAATTGGCCGCCTACTTCCGGCGGTTGGGACCGTTTCGCTGCCGCTGACGACCGCGCTCGGTACCGACGGCTTACCGGTGGTCGACCGCGGGGCCGCCGCTCGGCCTCGATCGCACTCACGCGGGCGCCATGTCCGGTAAGACCGGCTTACGCAGGCACCGAGTCGCCGCGAGCCTCGCGGTCCGGTCGACGATAGCGGCCCGTCCGAAGGTGGTAAGTATTTCACACGAATACCGGGTCGCGTGATTAGCCCTCCACCCCGCACAGCACTCGTCAGATACGCGACCGCCTGCCTCCTCGTCGTCGCCGCGACCGTCGCGGTGGTCGCCGCCGCGGCGACCGTCACGGCGTCGGCCGGCGCGTCAGCCGACGGAGCGGACCGGTCGGCGTTCGCGACCGCGACTACGGCGTCCGGGACCGCGACCGCGACACCCGAAAGTGCGACCGTGGCGTCCGGAACCGCGACCGTAGCGTCCGGGACCGCGACTGCGGCGTCCGCGACGGCCGCCGAAACGCCCGCCACCGCGACTGCGACGCCGCGGCCGTGTCGCGACGACGAGTACGACCCGCGAGTGTTGCCGTCCGGCTGGACGGTCGACTTCGTCGACCACCTGTCGACCGACTCTCTCGACCGGTGGACGGGCGGCCGGATCGCGCGCGTCGGCGCCGAGGGGGACTGTTCGCTGTTCGTCGCCGCGGGCGAACGCGCGACGCTGTCGGGGACGACCGTCGACGCCTCCCGCGGGGTCGTCACCGGCGCGGTCGACCTCGGAGCGAACGGCTCGCTCCGACTGGTCGACGCGGACAGCGAGGTCTCGGCCGCCGATACCTCGACCGCCGACGCCACGGCCGCCCGCACCTCGACTGCCGCCACCGCGACGGCGACCGTCGCGGGACCGACGCTCGCCATCGAGAACCGCGGCCCGGACTTCTCGACCGAGGTGGTCGTCGCGGTCGGGAACCGGACCGAACGGGTCGCGCTCCCGTCGGGCCGGTTCTTCGAGTTCGCGGTCGCCCGGACCGCCGACGGCGACGTGCGCGTCGCCCTCTGGGGGTCCGACCGAGTGTGGGACGAGAAGTGGGACGCGACGTTCGAGTCGGTCCCCGAGACGGAGTGGCGCGTGCGGGTCGACGGCCGGGCGTTCCTCGACGGGCTCGCGGTGGGTGTCAGTGACCGAGTGACGCCGACGGCCGAGTCGCCCGCGGTCGGTGGCGACGACACCCCCACGCCGACCGAGGACCCGTTCCCCGGGATTCCGGACGGACACGAGCCGGGATCCGGGTTCGACGACGGGAGCGAGGAGTCGTCCGAGCTGTACGGCGAGGGATCGATCTTCCTCGGGTTCCTGTTCGCCGTCTTCGGCGGCCTCGGCGTCCGGTACGCTCGCCCGCTCGCGCGGTTCAACGAGCAGATGGACGCCATCGGCAGCACGACGCCCGCCTCGGAGGTCGAACCCGCCGAGTGGAACGTCACGTTCACGAAGCTCCTCTCCGCCTGTTTCCTCCTGTTGGGGCTCGGCCTGATCGTCGCCGGGGTCCTCTGATCCCCGGGGCGCGACGGCCGATCGCGCACCCCTCACCCCTCGCCGACCATCCGATCCTCGTCGGCCCACTCGCGCTCGCGCAGTTCGTACTTCTGGACCTTCCCGGTCGCCGTCGTCGGCAGATCGTCGACGAACTCGACCCGCCTGACCGTCTTGTAGCTCGCCAGTCGCTCGCGGGTGAACGAGGTCAGGTCGTCTTCGAGCGCGTCGGGGTCGTCGGGCTCGTCGGCGGGGACGACGAACGCCTTCGGCGCCTCGCCCCACTCGTCGCTCGGCGCGGGGATCACGGCCACGTCCGCGACGGCCTCGTGCTCGAACAGCGCGTCCTCCAGCTCGATCGTCGAGATGTTCTCCCCGCCGGAGACGATGATGTCCTTCTTCCGGTCCTGGATGGCGATCATCCCCTCGTCGTCGACCGTCGCCAGATCGCCGGTGTGGTAGTACCCCTCGACCCGTTCGGAGAAGGCCGCCTCGGTGGCCTCGGGTTTGTTCCAGTAGCCCTCCATCACCTGATTGCCGCGGACGACGACCTCGCCGATGGTCTCGTCGTCCCGGGGCACGTCCGCGCCGTCCTCGTCGACGACCCGGACCTCGGTACCGAGATAGCCGAGCCCCTGGCGCTTCTTGACGGCGAAGCGGTCGGCGCTGTCGTCGTCGAAGTGCCGGCGGGCGTCGGAGGTGGTGATCAGCGGCCCGGTCTCGGTCGCGCCGTAGACGTGTTTGAGATACCAGCCGAACTCGTCCTCGACGGTGCGGATAGTCGCCTCGGGCGGCGCGCTGCCGGCGGTCGCGACGCGCACGGCGGCGGCTCCCGTCGTCGCGGGCCCGGCGTCCTCGTAGTGGTCGATCAGTCGGTTGAGGACGGTCGGGGCACAGCAGAGATAGGACACGTCCTCGGCGGCGACGGCCTCGAAGATCCGCTCGGCGTCGACCCCGCGGGTGCAGACGTGTGTAGCGCCCATCCCGGTGATCGCGTAGATGTGGCCCCAGCCGTTGACGTGGAACATCGGCAGGGTCCACAGGTAGGTGTCGTCGTCGCGGATCTCCTGGTGGACCGAGACCAGGTAGGCGTGCAGCGTCTCCGTCCGGTGGGTCCGCATCACGCCCTTCGGGTCGCCCGTCGTCCCCGAGGTGTAGTTGATCGTGATCACGTCGTCCTCGCTCATCTCGGGGCGGTCCACGTCCGGCTCCGGACCGGCGGCGTCGACGAGTGCGTCGAAGTCCTCCCAGTCACCGGCGACCGCGTCCGCGCCGTTGGTCACGAACGTCTCCGTCGGCACCTCGTCGCGGATCGGCTCGATCTTTCCGGCGTACTCCCGGTCGGCGTAGATAGCGTCGACCGCCGCATCGTTCAGAATGTATTCGAAGTCGTCGGGCGTCAGCCGGTAGTTCAGCGGCGTGTGGACGGCGCCGAGTCCCATCGTCCCGTAGGCGGCTTCGAGGTGGTAGTGGGTGTTGGGGTCCAGCACCGCGACGCGGTCGCCCTTCTCGATACCGCGCTCGGCCAGCGCCGCCGAGAAGCGGTCGACCCGGTCGCCCAGCTCCGCGTAGGTGAACCGTTCGCCTGTCGTCGCCACGACCGCCTCGTCGTCGCCGTAGTGGCGCCGCGCGCGGTCGAGGAAGTCCGTCACCAGCAGTGGCTTGTGCATGGTATCGCCTCGCCCGGAGCTATCGGACGGACACCACATAAAGTGGATGTTCGATTGTGTAAGATCGGGGTCGAGGCGCGGCGGTCGAGCCGTGTACCGGTGGCCCTCGCCCGTTCGACGCGGGTGGGAGGCGGCGAGTACAAGGGGTCGGAGTTCGTTGTGGGCGTATGGACTCGACGCAGTCGGAGGACGGCAACGGCCGTATCGCACGCCTGGTTCTCGCCGCCGGCCTCGGCGTGGCCGCGCTGTGGTCGCTTCGGAAGGGCAAACGCCTGCGCGGCGCCCTCGCGGGCGCCGGCGCCGCGGCGCTCGGCTACAGCGCGACGAGCGACGCCGACGGCGTGACCGAACCGCTCGCCGAGGAGTTCGAGATCGACACGGCGGAGAGCGACGAGGTCGAATCGGACGCGACCGAGAGCGACCATCTCCGCTGTGCGGCTTGCGGCGAGCCCATCGTCGCCGGCCAGATCCGCGTCCCCAACGAGGACGACGAGACCGTCCACGAGAGCTGCCTCGAAGCGACGGCGTGAGCCGCTGACTCCCCTTCTTCGAGCTCGGCGTCTCCGGTCGACAGCCGCGGATCTCGCGGTTCGAGACGGTCTCGGTGATCCCCAGGCTCGGCGGTGAGAGCACTGGTCGATTCGTTCGACGCCGGCGCCGAGAGCGGACGTGTACGGCTGCCGAGTCGACGGCCGACGGGACGCTATGGAACGACGTAGGCCACGCCTGAATGTCGACACGGGTTCGAGAGAAACGGGGAGAGCCTAGGCCGGGATTTGAACCCGGGCTCTCGTCCTTACCAAGGACGCGCTTTACCTCTAAGCTACCCAGGCGCGTTTCCGAGTTGCCGCGATTCGTCTTTAGTCGTTTCGATCTCACCCCCGCTGTGCGGTCGAGCCACACGGTAAGTCGGGGGACGGCACGGCGACCGCTCAGATCCGCTCGGCGAGCGCCGCCGGCGTCCCGTCGGAGAACAGCGACTCCGCGAGCGGGAGCGGGCCGTCCGTGCGACCGAGCGTCCCCACGTGGCTGCGCAGGGACTCGGTGACCGACCCGCCGGCCGCGGTGGTGCCCGCGACGGCGGCGAGTTCGAACACGTCGGCCTCCAGGTTGGCGTCGAGGCGGTCGTCGCCGGTGGTCCGCCGGCGGGTCTGGTCGCCGCCGAACGCGCGGACGACGGCGACGGCCTCGCCGGCGGCCTCGGTGCGAGCGAGCAGGTAGAACCCGCGGGCGACCATCACGTCGGCGACGAGGATGTCCATGTCCCCGCCGTCGGCGTCCGCGGTCGCGGTCGGGCCGGCGGCCACGCCGTCGGTCACCGCCACGTCGCCGCCGTCGGTCCGTTCCGCACGGTCGCTCTCCGGGGAACTCCCGCCCTGCGGGCCTCCGTCGGTGCGCTCGCCCTCGCGGTCGCCGGCGATGGCGCCGTCGCGCTCCCACGGCGGGTCCCGGGAGAGCGAGCGGGTGAGGCGCAACCCCTCGTAGATGAGCTGGACGCCGGCCCCGCGGTCGGCGATAGCGTCGGTATCGACCGACGGGGCGTCGATGTCGACCGACGGCCCGTCCGCCGAGCCGGCGGAGACTGCGCGGGCGCTCAACACCGTCAGCACACCGGGTGCCATCGACCCGTCTTCGAGGCGTTCGCGGATCCGCTCGCGGAGGCGGTCGGGTTCGACGTCGCCCACGGCCTCCAGCGCGGCCCCGCGGACCGCCGCGGCTTCCTCCATTGGCGTCGGCTAGCGGTGGGAAGGGCAAAGACCTTTGGAAACGACTTACCGACGAACACCCATGCCGACGCCTGCGACGGCCGATCCGTCGGCCCCGGACCGGTTCGATACCGGGACGGAGGCCCGCCCGTGATCGAGACCGACTCCGACGGCGACGTGTGCGTCGTCACGCTCGACCGCCCCGACCGCCGCAACGCGCTCACGCCGGCGGCCCTCGACGACCTCGAATCCGCCGTCGACGGCGCCGACGCGCCCGTCGTCCTCCTCCGGGGCGCCGGCTCGACCTTCTGCGCCGGCGCCGACCTCGACGCGGTCGCCGAGCTGGGGGACCGCGAGGCCGCCGAGGCGTTCGCTCGCCGCGGCCAGCGCGTCGCGACCACCATCGCCGAGAGCGAGTCGGTCGTCGTCGCGGGGGTCGACGGCGCGGCCCGGGGCGGCGGCGTCGAACTCGCACTGGCCTGCGACGTGCGCGTTGCGACGCCCGAGGCGACCTTCGCCGAGTCGGGCGCGGCCATCGGCCTGCTGGGCGCGTGGGGCGGGACCGTCCGCCTGCCGGAGGTCGTTGGCCTCGGCGACGCGATGGACATCGCGCTCTCGGGGCGGGTCGTCGACGCCGAGGAGGCGCTCCGGACGGGACTCGTCTCACGCATCGTCGACGACCCGCGGACGGTCGCCGACGGGATCGCCGCCAACGACCCGGCGGCGCTCCGGACGATCAAGGAACGTCTGCGCGACGACGGCGACCGCGCCGAGCGGGAGCGC
Organism: Halosimplex pelagicum; assembly: GCF_013415905.1. GTDB lineage: Archaea > Halobacteriota > Halobacteria > Halobacteriales > Haloarculaceae > Halosimplex > Halosimplex pelagicum. The sequence goes on from NZ_CP058909.1 coordinate 5,192,469, forward strand.
CGCGAGGCCGAGGCGTTCGCCGACCTCCACGCCGACTTCGAGCGGTAGGCGACTCCCGGAGGGGGCGGTCGAACGGCAGGCGAGGGGCTGCCACAACCGAAACCTTCGAGAGCGGTGACCTCTCATAGACGGCTAATGCCGGACTGCGACTACTGCGGGGCGACGTTCGACGGCGAGGACGCCTATCTCGACCACCTCGCCGACGAACACGAGGGGGAACTGGGCTCGATCGATAGACGGCGAGTCGCCGAACGAAACTCCGACGGCGACGGCGGCTTCCCGGTCGGCCCCGCCATCCTCGTCGGCCTGCTCGCGCTCGCGGGCGGGCTGGTGGTCTACGTCACCTTCCTCATGGGCGGGTCGGGCGGGACCGCCGCCGCGAGCGGCCTGCCCGACAGCGGCGACCAGTCGGTCATCTCGCAGGTCCAGACCGAGGAGTCGAACGGCCGGGCCCACGAGCCACAGGGCACGGAGATCGACTACGAGCGCGTCCCGCCGACCAGCGGCACCCACTGGGGCGGCACGTGGGAGACGGCCGGCTTCTACAGCGAGCAACCGCCTCTGGAGTCGCTCGTCCACTCGCTCGAACACGGCGCCGTCGTCGTCTACTACGACCCGGCCGAGCTGACCCCCGAAGCCGAGGAGCGCCTCCGCGGCTGGGCGACCAACCAGAGCGAGAACTTCCGGCACTTCATCGCCGTCCCGAACCCCAACGACGACCCCGAGTCGGCGTACGTCCTCACCGCGTGGACCAAGCGGCTGACGATGGACGAGTACGACGACAGCACGGTCCGCGCGTTCACCGCCGAGTACCTCGGCCGCGGCCCCGAGAACCCGGTTCGATAGCGCTCGGACAGAAGCGACGACTTCTCCCGACTCAGTACAGCGGCTCGGGCCCCGGCGGCGCCGCCCGCTTGTGTTCGCTGCCCTCGTACAGCCCGCGGACTTTCTCGACGGTTTCGGCGTCGACGCCGATCTGGTCGGCCGTCGCCGAGACCGACAGCGGCCCGTCGACGTGCAGCGCCAGGACCGAGTCGAGCGTGTCGTAGTCCATCCCGAGTTCCCCCTCGTCGGTCTGGTCGACCCACATGCCGGCGCTGGCCTCCTTCGCGGCCAGGTCGTCGGGCACGCCGACGTGACGAGCCAGCTGGCGCACCTGCTGTTTGTAGAGGTTCGCGATCGGGTGACAGTCCACCGCGCCGTCGCCGTACTTCGTGAAGTAGCCCACCAGCGCCTCGGTCCGGTTGCCGGTCCCCACGACCAGCCCGCCCTCGGTGTTGGCGACCAGGTAGTTCAGCACCGCCCGGATGCGCACGTAGAGGTTTCCGGTCGCCATCCGGTCCTCGTCGGCCTCGGGGTAGGCGTCGAGGAAGGCGTCGGCGATGGGCGTGATCTCCACCACGTCGTACTCCACGTCCAGCAGTTCGCTCGCCACCCGCTCGGCGTCGCTCATGTTCGACTCCCGGTTCACTTCGCTGGGCATCACCAGCGCGTGGACGTTCTCGGCGCCGACGGCCTCGACGACCAGATGCGAGGTGAGCGTGCTGTCGATCCCGCCCGACAGCCCCATCACCACGCGGTCGGCGCCCGCCGCCTCGTACTGGGCGCGAACGAACTCGGTGATGTGCTCGCGGTGGCTCTCCAGTTCGTCGGTCGAGAGGGTCATGTCGAGCGGGTCGGTCGCTCGGACGAGTTCCTCGGTCGTAGCCATACGGAACGATTGGCGCGAGTGCGACTAATACCCTCGCGTCGACCCGGATCGGTGACCGTCCGTCCACTCGACCGAAGCGCTACGTTCAAGTGATCGGGACTGCCACTTCCACCCGACGGGAGCGCCGTTGGTCCAGTGGTAGGACATTAGCTTCCCAAGCTAATAGCCCGGGTTCAATTCCCGGACGGCGCACTGCCATCTTTTTGCCGGAGGGGTTTCCTCGCGAGCCGGAGGCTCGCTGCGGGGAACCCCTCCGGCAAAAACATGGGTGAAAAAGGCCGGACGACTCGGTCGCTCCGCTCCCTCGCGTCCGGTACGACTGATCGTGCCACCGCCCCCGCACCGCACCGCCCCCGCACCGTACAGCCACCGCCTCCGCACCGCACAGCCACCGCCTCCGCACCGCACAGCTACCGCTTCCGTACCGTACCCGGGGAGCTTCGCTGATACTTGGGTTTAAGCCGCTCCGAGCGAAAGACGGCGCCAATGGCTGAGTGTGACGAGATTCTGGTAGCCGGTCGGCCGGGCGGCGACGCCCGGGCGGTCGCCGACGACCTCGCGGCGGTCGACGGAGTGACCGCCGCCGCGGCGACCGCGGCGGACCCCGCCGGGGTCGAACCCGACGGGGCAGACTGCCTCGTCTGGGTCGGCCCGGCGACGGGCGATGGACTGGCCGCCCTCATCGAGCGCGCCGGCGGGCCGGACGGGACGCCCGTCGTGGTCGTCGCGGACGGGGATCTCCCGCCGGAAGCGGCCTTCGACGCCGGCGTCGCGGACTTCGTGCGAGCGGGCGAGGGGGACGGGAGCGTCCTCGCGCGGCGGGTCGGGCGGTTGCTGGCGGACGAACCCGACAGCAGTCCCGCGGACCGCACGGCGGCGGACGGGAGCGGCGAGGCCGCGGACGCGCTCCGGGCGACGCCGCCCGAGGCGAACGCCGAGCGGGTCCTCGAACGCGTCGACGCCGCGGTCATGGGGATCGACGACGACTGGCGGATCACCTACCTCAACGGGCCGGCGGCCGAGGCGTTGGGAAAGCCGGCCGACGCCGCCGTCGGCGAGGTCGTCTGGGAGGCGTTCCCCGACATCGAGGGGAGCGTCTTCGAGCGGGAGTACCGCGCGGCGCTGTCGAGTCAGGCGGTCCGAACCTTCGAGACCCGCTACGAGCCCGAGGACAGCTGGCTGGAGGTGTCGGTGTTCCCGGCCGCCGACGGGCTGTCGGTGTACGTCCGCGACGTGACCGAGCAAAAGCGGACGAAGGCGGAGCTGGAGCGCAACGAGCGAGCGCTTCGGGACCTCCAGCGGCTGGCCTCCTCGCGCGACCGGTCGTTCGACGAGAAGTTGGAGCGGGCGCTGGCGGTCGGGTGCGAGCGGCTCGACCTGCCGCTGGGGTACATGACCAGGATCGACGGGGACACCCAGACCGTCGTCGCCGCCAACGGGGATGCGGGCGTCGAACCCGGGACCCGCCAGCCCGTCGCGGAGAGCTACTGCCGGCGGACCGTCGAGACCGACGGGCTGCTCGCGCTCGAACACGCCGCCGGGGAGGGGTGGGACGACGACCCCGCCTACGAGCGCCACGGGATGGAGTGTTACCTCGGCGGGAAGCTACTGGTCGACGGCGAGCTGTACGGGACGCTCTGTTTCGGCGCCGACGACGCCCGCGAGGCGCCCTTCTCCGACGCCGAGGAGACGTTCATCGAACTGCTCATCGAGTGGGTCAGCTACGAGCTCGAACGGCGCGAGCGCGAACAGGACCTGGGCCGCTACGAGACCATCGTCCGCTCGGTCGACGACGGCGTCTACGAACTCGACGACGAGGGCCGGTTCACGTTCGTCAACCCCGCGATGAGCCGGATCACCGGCTACGACGCAGACGAACTCGTCGGCGAGCACGTCTCGGTCGTCAAAGACGACGACGCGACCGCGGCGGCCGTCGACGCGCTGCTCTCCGGCGAGGCGACCGAGCGGACCGTCGAGTCGGTCGTCCAGCGCAAGCGCGGCCCGCCGGTCCCCTGCGAGGACGGCCTGACGGCCCTGACCGGCGACGAGGGCGCGGCCCGCGGCGTCGTCGGCGTCGTCCGCGACGTGACCGAACAGAAGGCCCACCGGGAGATGCTGTCGGAACTGGTCACCTCCTCGCGGTCGCTCATGCAGGCCCGCGACCGCGGGGAGGTCGCCGAGATGGCCGCCCAGGCGGTCGCCGAGGTGCTCGGGTTCGAGCTGAACACCGTCCGCCTGTTCGACCGCGAGACCGACCGCCTCGAACCCGCGGGGACGACCGGCGCCGTCGCCGAGCGCGGCGTCGAGACCCCGACCTACGACGTGGACGAGGGCGGCCCCGGCCGGGCGTTCGTCGACGGGAAGATGGTCGTCGTCGAAGACACCGCGACCCTCGACGACGACCACCCCCACGACATCGTCCGCTCGGCGCTGCACATCCCGATGGGCGTCCACGGCACCATCAGCATCGGCGCCGAGACGGTCGACGCCTTCTCGAACACGGATCGGCAGGCCGCGCAACTGCTTGCGACCAGCGCCGCCGCCGCGGCTAACCGCGCCAAGCGCGAGCAGGAGGTCCGCGAGGCCCGCGAGCGGGTCGACACGCTCGTCGACCGGATCAACGGCCTCATCGAGAACACCGTCGAGGTGCTCGTTCAGGCTGGCACCCGGGAGGAGCTCGAAGCCGGCGTCGTCGAGCAGCTCGTCGCCACCGACCCCTACGCCTTCGCCTGGATCGGCCGTCCCGACCTGGCCGCCGAGCGCCTGGAAGCCGCCGCCTGGGCGGGCGACGTGCCCGAACTCGCCGACGCCGTCGCGGACCTGTCGCTGGACCGCTCGGCCGCCCGCGACGCCGCCGACCCCGCCGCGCTCGCGCTCGACGACGAGGCCATCCACATCGTCGACGACCTGGCCGACGCGCCCGACGGGAGCGTCCACGCGGCCGCCCGCGACGCCGGCCTGGGCTCGCTGATCGCCGTCCCGCTCACCTACAAGGACGCCAGCTACGGCGTCCTCTGCGTCTACGCCCCGGAAGCGGACGCCTTCGCCGACCGCGAGCAGGTCGTCCTCGACGCGCTCGGGCGGGCCGTCGCCAACGCCGTCAACGCCATCGAGAGCGGCCGCATCCTCTCGACGGACCGGGTCGTCGAACTGGAGTTCACCGTCCGTGACGACGACCTCCTGTTCAACCGCCTCTCCGGACGGACCGACGCGACCTACGAACTCACGGGGTCGGTCCACGAGTCCGACGGGAGCGTCCGGCTGTACGTCGCCGCCAGCGGCGCCGACGCCGAGGAGATCGAGTCGACCCTGGCGGGCGACGACGGCGTCGCGGCGTCGAGTATCATCGCCGACCACGACGGCGACGTGCTGTTCGAGGCGGTCGTCGACGACTCGCTCGTCGAGTCGCTGGCCGACCACGGCGCGGTCACCCGCTCGGTCGTCGCCGAGGACGGCCTCGTCCGCTACACCATCGAACTCCCCTACGAGGCCGAGGCCCGGGAGCTGTTCGAACTCGTCTCCGACCGCTACCGCGGCACCGACCTCGTCGGCTACCACGAACACGAGCGCCCGGTCCGCACCCGTCAGGAGTTCCGCGAGGCCGTCACCGACCGGTTCACCGACCGCCAGGAGACCGCCATCCGCACCGCCTACCTCGGCGGGTTCTTCGAGTGGCCCCGCGACGTCGACGGCGACGACCTCGCGGGGTCGATGGACATCTCCCGACCCACCTACCACCAGCACCTCCGCGCAGCGCAACGGAAGGTGTTCGACGAACTGTTCGATCCGCACTCCGGGCGGTAGGAGCGGCGCCGACCCACATCCGTTCGCTGCTCGCTCGGCCCGAACGGGGACCGTTCAGTACGAGTTCAGGACGATCGAAAGCGCGTACAGCAGCGCGAAGAACACGCCGAGCCCGGCGAGGAAGGTGACGACGGTCCTGACGACCGACGAGCCGGTGATCCCCGACACCTCCTCGGCCTCTTCGGGTCGACTGGCCGCTTCGCTCTTGGTGACCGCGTCCGGGGCGCTCGCGCCGGTGGCTTTCGATCCGTGTACCGTCTCCCCCGTGTCTTCTCCGCCGGCTCCGTCCATACGCCCCGGAAATGATTCTCCAGGGATAAGTCTTCTGCGCGACCGAAGGGTAGTGTTTAGTTAGCAGCATTGTGCCAGCGAGCGAAACTCTGCAACCAATTTTCAGCTGTTTTCGGTTCAACGTGGCTGAAGCAGTTTGAAAATGAGGAGGTTCGGCGCTTGAGCTCTCGAAAGATCCGTTCGACAGCGTTCCGATTTCCGTGGCGACGCATCTGAAATCGGAGTCCAGCTCGTTGCAGTGCGGTTTGGAGGTGTTGAGCCCCATCAACGAGAAAGACCGCAGTTTCGACATCGTGTTTTTGACGCAGTTCGCGCAGGAAGATCTCGGTCAGAGCGGTCGTCGTCGTTGAAAAGAGGCGGACGTGAAGCAGTTCATTCGTCGCTGGATCAGCGGCGGCGTACAGCCAGAACTGCTGATCGTTGATCCGAATCACCGTCTCGTCAAGCGCGACTTGATTCGGAGATCGACCAGATTCGGGCTGTAGATCGGCTTTCTGCACCCAATCGTGGACTGCCTTCCGACTGCGTTGGACACCCAGACAGTCGAGCAATTCGACGGTATTCGACAGCGACAGTCCCGCAACGTGCGATTGAATACCGAGCGCCATCGCCGGCTCGGGTGTCCGCTCGCGCTCCACAAAATCCAAATCTATCCAGTCTCTATGACCGGTGAGGCGGGCGATTTCTGGCATAGGCACCAAGAAATCACACCGCCTCACCTTTCACGCTTAACTAAACACGACCGACCGAAGTCGCG